>NZ_CP109404.1:0-4800000 GCF_045040375.1 Streptomyces sp. NBC_01520 | reverse complement strand
CGTCAGGACCTGGAGCTCCAGGTCCTGACGGCAGAGAAGATCAATTTCTACGCCTACCACCTCCAGCACGGCGGTGTGCACGCCTGGGCGCTCCACCTCTCCGAACACCCGGAGGACTCCCGGCTGGTGATGCAGTCCATGCGCGACGACCAGCTGCGGCTGATCCAGCAGCAGAAGGAGCTGGTCTCGGAGCTGCTCGGGGGCAAGCACGCGGAGGCGTTCGAGCTCGACGGGCCGAAGGAGCTCGCGCTCAGGACGGTCACCGAGATCCTCGCGCAGCGGCTGCCGGGAGTGGCCGACACCGTACCGAGCCCGGTACCGCCGGCCTCGCTCCCACCGGCGGACGCCGTACCTGCGGAGCCCGTTCCCTCCGCGCCGCAGTCACTGGGCGGGATCGTTCCCGGGCAGCCCGTCACCGCGCCACCGGTGGCCGGATCCCAGCCCCCGGCCGACGGTGCGCAGGTCCACGCGGCAGCACCGTTCGACGGGTACGTGCCGCCCCCGGCCTACGCACCGGCTCCGGGCCGGCAGCCGTCCTACGGCCCCGCGGTCACGGCCTCGCCGGGGCCTGCCGTGCCACCGCCGTACGGCTTCCCGCCCCCGCAGCCTCCCGTCGCGCCGACCGTTCCGGCCGCCGGACCGCCCCCGATGCCCGCCATGCCCTTCGCCGCCCCGGCGCACGCCGCCGGACCGCAGCAGGGCCCCGACCCTTGGCAGGACGCGGCACCGACGCAGGGCGCGGCACCGTCGCAGGGCGCGGCACCGTCGCAAGGCGCGGCACCGTCGCAGGGCCCCGACCCTTGGCAGGGCGAAGCACCGTCGCAGGGCGCAGCACCGTCGCAGGGCGCAGCACCGTCGCAGGGCGCAGCACCGTCGCAGGGCGCAGCACCGTCGCAGGGCACGGCTGCCGAGCCACAGGGCGAGCCTTCCGCCAAGGGCCTGGAAGGCGGGCCGTCGTGACCGCCGACCCGGCCCCGGTGCCCTCGGAAGCGGCCTCCCTGGAGGCTGCCGGGCGGCTGCTCACCGACGCCCGCAGCGAGATCGCGCGCGCCGACAGCAAGGCCGCGGTGCTCGCCGGGGCCCTCGGGGTGACGGTGGGCGTCCTCAGCGGGTTCCTGTCGGCCAGGCGCCGGCACCCGTGGGACCTGAGCGGACTCAGCGGCGTGCTGTGGTGGGCCGGGGCCTGCTGCGTGGCACTGGCCCTGCTGTCCCTCCTCATGGCGATCCTGCCGCGGTACCGGCCGAGTACCTGGGCACCTGGACAGCCGCTCACCTACTTCGCCGACACCCGGCGGGCCCATTCGCGGGGACTGCTCGCACAGGCACTGGCCGACACGGCCCGCTCCCCGGCCGACGCCCTGCTCGTCTCGCTGGCGGAGACCAGCCGCATCGTCGCGGACAAGCACCGCTGGATACGGATCGGTCTGGCCGCCTTCTTCCTCAGCACCTTCTTCTTCCCGGTCGCGGGGCTCCTGGGCTGAGCCGCCCCGTCCACAGGAACCGCGCCCGCGCCGCACACCCCGAGGAGCCAGCCCGATGACCCACCCGCCCGGCCATGACGCCCCACCGCCGGAGTACCCCGGCCCCCCGCCCACGTACCCCGGCACGACCGCGGACACCGCACCCGCATATCCCGGCACACCCACCGACACCGCACCCGCATACCCCGGCACACCCACCGACACCGCACCCCCGTACCCCCACGTCCCGCCTCCTCCGCCGCCCCCGGCGTACCCCGAGGCGCTCGGCCCCGCGCCTGCCCCGGTTCCGGTGCGGCCCGGACGCCACCCCCACGAGATGGACTTCGAGCAGCGCCGTGTCCATCTCACCGCCCGCCAGCGGGGTGCCGACGCCACCGCCCTGAGCCGGCTCCTCGTCCAGGTGCCCGCGTTCCTCTGCAGCCTCGCCGTCGTGACCGGCTTCGCGTCGGCGTTCTTCGGATCGGCCGCCTGGCTTCCCGTCACCCTCTGGGTGCTCAGCGGCGCCCTGGTCTTCCACCGGCCCACCGAGGGCTTCCTCGCCCGCAGGCTGCTGCGGCTGCGCGTTCCGACCGCCGCCGAACGGGCCCGGCTGGAACCGGTGTGGCGGGAGGTCACGGCACGGGCGGGCGTCGACCACCAGGGGTACGAGCTGTGGATCGAGGAGAGCGACGGCATCAACGCGTACGCCGCGGCCGGCCACATCGTCGGCGTCACCACCTTCTCCCTGAACCACCTGCCCAACGGCCAGCTGGCCGCCACGCTCGCGCACGAACTCGGCCACCACACGGGCGGCCACGCCTGGGCCTCTCTGCTGGGCCACTGGTACGCACAACCGGCCGAGCTGACCTGGCGGGCGATACGCGCGACGTCGCGGTTCGCGCTGCGCGTGGCACGCGTCATCTCGCTGCCGGCGACAGGAGTCCTGGTCCTGCTGTTCGGCTGCGGGCTGCTGGCCTTCGTCGCCGCGGCCTGGATGGTCATCCTGCCGATGGCGGTCGCTCCGTACCTGCTGGCCCTGGTCAACAGGAGGTCCGAGCTCCGGGCCGACGCACACGCGGCAGGCCTGGGCTTCGCCCACCCCCTCGCCGGGGTCCTGCACACCATGCGGGCGCACGAGGAGGCCTCGCTCGCGGCTGCGGGCCCCCTGGCCCCCCGTACCGGCGGCCTCGCCAAGCTGCTGTCCTCGCACCCCGACTACGCGGACCGTCTGCAGCACCTCCAGCCGTACCTGGACGACCGACCGTCCCGGTGACACAACACCGGGCACGCCGAAGGGCGGCCACCCCGTACGCAACGGGGTGACCGCCCTTCGGTCGTGTCAAGCGACTCGCTTACTGGTTGTACGGACCGTAGTCGTAGTCCTCCAGCGGAACGGCCTGGCCGGAGCCCGTGCCGAACGGCGAGTAGTCGATGTCGTCGTAGCCGACGGCCGAGTACATCGCGGCCTTGGCTTCCTCGGTCGGCTCGACCCGGATGTTGCGGTAGCGGGACAGACCCGTACCGGCCGGGATGAGCTTACCGATGATGACGTTCTCCTTGAGGCCGATCAGGGAGTCCGACTTGGCGTTGATCGCCGCGTCGGTCAGGACCCTGGTCGTCTCCTGGAAGGACGCCGCCGACAGCCACGACTCGGTGGCGAGCGAGGCCTTGGTGATACCCATCAGCTGCGGACGGCCGGAGGCGGGGTGACCGCCCTCGGTGACCACACGACGGTTCTCGACCTCGAACTTCGACCGCTCGACGAGCTCGCCCGGCAGCAGTTCCGCGTCGCCGGACTCGATGATCGTCACCCGGCGCAGCATCTGCCGGA
This sequence comes from Streptomyces sp. NBC_01520, assembly GCF_045040375.1. Classification (NCBI taxonomy): domain Bacteria; kingdom Bacillati; phylum Actinomycetota; class Actinomycetes; order Kitasatosporales; family Streptomycetaceae; genus Streptomyces; species Streptomyces sp. NBC_01520. Next base: position 4,796,709 of record NZ_CP109404.1, on the reverse strand, counting down.
TGATGATCTCGATGTGCTTGTCGTGGATCGACACGCCCTGCGAGTTGTAGACCTTCTGGACTTCGCCGACCAGGTGGACCTGGACCGCGCGCTGACCGAGGATCCGCAGCACGTCGTGCGGGTTCGTGGCACCGACGGTGAGCTTCTGGCCCACCTCGACCGCATCGCCCTCGCCGACCAGCAGACGGGCACGCTTGGAGATCGGGAACGGCGTCTCCTCGCTGCCGTCGTCCGGAGTGACGACGAGCTTCTTGGTCTTCTCGGTCTCCTCGATCCGGACCCGGCCCTTGGCCTCCGAGATCGGGGCGACACCCTTGGGCGTACGCGCCTCGAAGAGCTCGACGACACGCGGCAGACCCTGCGTGATGTCGTCACCGGCCACACCACCGGTGTGGAAGGTACGCATCGTCAGCTGGGTACCGGGCTCACCGATGGACTGGGCGGCGATGATGCCGACCGCCTCACCGATGTCGACCAGCTTGCCGGTGGCGAGCGAGCGTCCGTAGCAGAAGGCACAGGTGCCGACCGCGGACTCACAGGTCAGGACCGAGCGGGTCTTGACCTCCTCGACGCCGGCGCCCACCAGGGCGTCGATCAGGACGTCACCGAGGTCGACGTTGGCAGGCGCGATGACCTTGCCGTCGACGACGACGTCCTCGGCCAGCATGCGGGCGTACACCGAGGTCTCGACGTCGTCCGTCTTGCGAAGGACACCGTCGGCACCCTTGACCGCGATCTTCAGCTTGAGGCCACGGTCGGTGCCGCAGTCCTCCTCGCGGATGATGACGTCCTGCGAGACGTCCACCAGACGACGGGTCAGGTAACCCGAGTCGGCGGTACGCAGGGCGGTGTCCGCCAGACCCTTACGGGCACCGTGCGTGGAGATGAAGTACTCCAGAACGGTGAGGCCCTCACGGAAGGACGCCTTGATGGGACGGGGAATCGTCTCGTTCTTGGCGTTCGACACCAGACCACGCATACCCGCGATCTGACGCATCTGCATCATGTTTCCTCGGGCACCCGAGTCGACCATCATGAAGATGGGGTTCGTCTTCGGGAAGTTCGCGTTCATCGCCTCGGCAACCTCGTTGGTCGCCTTGGTCCAGATCGCGATGAGCTCCTGCGTGCGCTCGTCCTTGGTGATCAGACCACGCTCGTACTGCTTCTGGACCTTCTCGTCCTGCTCCTCGTAGCCCTTGACGATGGCCTTCTTGGCCTCGGGGACGACGATGTCGGCGACAGAGACGGTGACCCCGGAACGGGTCGCCCAGTGGAAGCCCGCGGCCTTCAGGTTGTCGAGCGTCGCCGCCACGATGACCTTGGGGTAACGCTCGGCCAGGTCGTTGACGATCTCGGAGAGCTGCTTCTTGCCCACCGAGTAGTCGACGAACGGGTAGTCCTCGGGCAGCAGCTCGTTGAAGAGCGCGCGGCCCAGGCTCGTACGCAGCCGGAAGGTGTCACCCGGCTGGTACTCGGGCTCGCCCTCCTCGGCGACCGGCGGCACCCAGCCACGCGGGGGCATGGTGCCCACCGGGAAGCGGATGTCCACCTGTGCCTGGAGCGAGAGCTCGCGGGCGTCGAAGGCCATGGTCGCCTCGGCCGTGGAACCGAACGCCCGGCCCTGACCGATGACCTTGCGCTCCTCCTCGTCCGTGGTGAGGAAGAACAGGCCCAGCACCATGTCCTGGGTCGGCATGGTGACGGGACGACCGTCGGCCGGCTTCAGGATGTTGTTCGAGGACAGCATCAGGATGCGGGCCTCGGCCTGCGCCTCCGCGGAGAGCGGAAGGTGCACGGCCATCTGGTCACCGTCGAAGTCCGCGTTGAACGCGGTGCAGACGAGCGGGTGGATCTGGATGGCCTTGCCCTCGACCAGCTGGGGCTCGAAGGCCTGGATACCGAGGCGGTGCAGGGTGGGCGCGCGGTTCAGCAGCACCGGGTGCTCGGCGATGACCTCTTCGAGGACGTCGTACACGACGGTGCGGCCACGCTCGACCATGCGCTTGGCCGACTTGATGTTCTGCGCGTGGTTCAGGTCCACCAGGCGCTTCATCACGAACGGCTTGAAGAGCTCCAGCGCCATCGCCTTCGGCAGACCGCACTGGTGCAGCTTGAGCTGCGGACCGACGACGATCACGGAACGCGCGGAGTAGTCCACGCGCTTGCCGAGGAGGTTCTGACGGAAACGGCCCTGCTTGCCCTTCAGCATGTCGCTGAGGGACTTCAGGGGACGGTTACCGGGACCGGTGACCGGGCGACCGCGGCGGCCGTTGTCGAACAGCGCGTCGACGGCCTCCTGCAGCATCCGCTTCTCGTTGTTCACGATGATCTCGGGGGCACCGAGGTCAAGGAGACGCTTGAGGCGGTTGTTGCGGTTGATCACACGGCGGTACAGGTCGTTCAGGTCGGAGGTCGCGAAGCGGCCACCGTCCAGCTGCACCATCGGACGCAGGTCCGGCGGAATGACCGGCACGCAGTCGAGCACCATGCCCTTGGGCTTGTTGCTGGTCTGCAGGAACGCCGAGACGACCTTGAGGCGCTTGAGCGCACGGGTCTTCTTCTGGCCCTTGCCGGTACGGATGATCTCGCGGAGGCGCTCGGCCTCCTCGTCGAGGTCGAAGGACTCCAGGCGCTTCTGCAGGGCAGCGGCACCCATGCAGCCGTCGAAGTACGTGCCGAAGCGGTCACGCAGCTCGCGGTAGAGCAGCTCGTCGCCCTCGAGGTCCTGGACCTTGAGGTTCTTGAAGCGGCTCCACACCTCGTCGAGACGGTCGATCTCGCGCTGCGCACGGTCGCGCAGCTGCTTCATCTCACGCTCGGCACCTTCACGCACCTTGCGGCGCACGTCGGCCTTGGCACCCTCGGCCTCAAGCTCGGCCAGGTCGGTCTCGAGCTTCTTGGCGCGGTTCTCGAGGTCCGAGTCGCGACGGTTCTCGACCTGCTGGCGCTCGACGGAGACGTGAGCCTCCAGCGACGGGAGGTCGCGCGTGCGGCGCTCCTCGTCGACGAACGTGATCATGTACGCGGCGAAGTAGATGACCTTCTCGAGGTCCTTCGGCGCGAGGTCCAGCAGGTAGCCCAGGCGCGACGGGACACCCTTGAAGTACCAGATGTGGGTGACGGGAGCGGCAAGCTCGATGTGGCCCATGCGCTCACGGCGCACCTTGGCGCGCGTGACCTCCACGCCACAGCGCTCACAGATGATGCCCTTGAAGCGGACACGCTTGTACTTGCCGCAGTAGCACTCCCAGTCCCGGGTCGGACCGAAGATCTTCTCGCAGAAGAGTCCGTCCTTCTCGGGCTTGAGCGTGCGGTAGTTGATGGTCTCCGGCTTCTTCACTTCGCCGTGGGACCAGGTCCGGATGTCGTCCGCGGTGGCAAGGCCGATCCGCAGCTCGTCGAAGAAGTTGACGTCGAGCACTTGTCGTCAATCCCTCTTTCGGGGGTTCGAGCCCCCTCGCTTCACGCGAGAAATCGGGGCACTTCAGCAATGGTCTGAACGGGTCCGGGGAGAGCCGGCCGGATCACGAGGATCCGGCCGGCCAACCCGTCAGACCTCTTCGACGCTGCTCGGCTCGCGCCGGGACAGGTCGATACCGAGCTCCTCCGCCGCGCGGAAGACGTCCTCGTCCGTGTCACGCATCTCGATGGACATGCCGTCCGAGGACAGCACCTCCACGTTGAGGCAGAGCGACTGCATTTCCTTGATGAGCACCTTGAAGGACTCGGGAATGCCGGGCTCGGGGATGTTCTCGCCCTTGACGATCGCCTCGTAGACCTTCACGCGGCCGGTCACGTCGTCGGACTTGATCGTCAGCAGTTCCTGGAGGGCGTATGCGGCGCCGTAAGCCTCAAGGGCCCACACCTCCATCTCACCGAATCGCTGCCCACCGAACTGTGCCTTACCACCCAGCGGCTGCTGCGTGATCATGGAGTACGGTCCGGTCGAACGGGCGTGGAGCTTGTCGTCGACCAGGTGGTGCAGCTTGAGGATGTACATGTAGCCGACCGAGACGGGCTCGGGGAACGGCTCGCCGGAGCGGCCGTCGAACAGGTTGGCCTTGCCCGAGGGCTGGACCAGCCGGTTGCCGTCGCGGTTCGGGATCGTGGCCTCGAAGAGGCCGGTGATCTCGTCCTCGCGCGCACCGTCGAAGACGGGCGTGGCGACGTTGGTGCCGGGGGCGACCTGGTCGGCGCCGATGGCCTGCAGGCGCTTGGCCCACTCGTCACCGAGGCCGGAGACGTCCCAGCCGCGGCTGGCGAGCCAGCCGAGGTGGATCTCCAGGACCTGTCCCGGGTTCATTCGGGACGGGACACCCAGCGGGTTGAGGATGATGTCGACCGGGGTGCCGTCCTCCAGGAACGGCATGTCCTCGATCGGCAGGATCTTGGAGATGACGCCCTTGTTGCCGTGACGGCCGGCGAGCTTGTCACCATCGGTGATCTTGCGCTTCTGCGCGACGTAGACGCGGACCAGCTGGTTCACGCCCGGCGGCAGCTCGTCGCCCTCTTCGCGGTCGAAGACTCGGACGCCGATGACCTTGCCGATCTCACCGTGCGGGACCTTCAGCGAGGTGTCGCGCACCTCGCGCGCCTTCTCACCGAAGATCGCACGGAGCAGACGCTCCTCCGGGGTCAGCTCGGTCTCACCCTTGGGCGTGACCTTGCCGACGAGGATGTCGCCGGCGACGACCTCGGCACCGATACGGATGATGCCGCGCTCGTCGAGGTCGGCGAGGACCTCTTCGGAGACGTTCGGGATGTCCCGGGTGATCTCCTCCGGGCCGAGCTTGGTGTCACGGGCGTCGACCTCGTGTTCCTCGATGTGGATCGAGGAGAGGACGTCGTCCTGCACGAGGCGCTGCGACAGGATGATCGCGTCCTCGTAGTTGTGGCCCTCCCACGGCATGAACGCCACGAGCAGGTTCTTGCCGAGCGCCATCTCACCGTTCTCGGTGGCCGGCCCGTCGGCGAGGACCTGGCCCTCGATGACCCGGTCGCCCTCGGAGACGACGACCTTCTGGTTGACCGAGGTGCCCTGGTTGGAGCGCGAGAACTTGGCGATGCGGTACGTGGTGTACGTGCCGTCGTCGTTGGTGACGGTGATGTAGTCCGCGGAGACCTCCTGGACCACACCGTCCTTCTCGGCCTTGAGGACGTCACCGGCGTCGGTGGCGCAGCGGTACTCCATGCCGGTGCCGACGAGCGGCGCCTCCGACTTGATGAGCGGCACCGCCTGACGCATCATGTTCGCGCCCATGAGGGCACGGTTGGCGTCGTCGTGCTCCAGGAAGGGGATCATCGCGGTGGCGACGGACACCATCTGGCGCGGCGAGACGTCCATGTAGTCGACGTCGTCGCCCGGGATGTAGTCGACCTCTCCGCCACGACGGCGGACCAGGACGCGGGGCTCGGTGAACCGCATGTCCTCGGAGAGCGTCGCGTTCGCCTGGGCGATCACGAAGCGGTCTTCCTCGTCGGCGGTGATGTAGTCGACGTCGTCGGTGACCCGGCCGTCGACGACCTTGCGGTACGGCGTCTCGATGAAGCCGAACGCGTTGACGCGGCCGTACGAGGCGAGCGAACCGATCAGACCGATGTTCGGGCCTTCAGGAGTCTCGATCGGGCACATGCGTCCGTAGTGGGACGGGTGCACGTCACGGACCTCGAAGCCGGCCCGCTCACGGGAGAGACCACCCGGGCCGAGAGCCGACAGGCGGCGCTTGTGGGTGAGACCCGACAGCGGGTTGTTCTGGTCCATGAACTGCGACAGCTGGCTGGTGCCGAAGAACTCCTTGATGGAGGCGACGACCGGCCGGATGTTGATCAGGGTCTGCGGCGTGATCGCCTCGACGTCCTGGGTCGTCATGCGCTCACGCACGACGCGCTCCATACGGGCGAGACCCGTACGGACCTGGTTCTGGATGAGCTCGCCGACGTTACGCAGACGACGGTTGCCGAAGTGGTCGATGTCGTCGGTCTCGACGACGATCGTCCGGCCGGACTCACCGACGGTCTCGAGCTCACCGGCGTGCAGCTTCACCAGGTACTTGATGGTCGCGATGATGTCGTCGCTGGTGAGGACACCGGCGTCGAGCGGCTCGTCCGCGCCGAGCTTCTTGTTCACCTTGTAGCGGCCGACCTTCGCGAGGTCGTAGCGCTTCGGGTTGAAGTAGAGGTTCTCGAGCAGCGTCTGAGCGGCCTCGCGCGTCGGCGGCTCGCCGGGACGCAGCTTGCGGTAGATGTCGAGCAGCGCGTCGTCCTGGCCCTGGGTGTGGTCCTTCTCCAGGGTGGCGCGCATGGACTCGTACTCGCCGAACTCCTCGAGGATCTGCTCGGTGGTCCAGCCGAGAGCCTTCAGGAGAACGGTGACGGACTGCTTGCGCTTGCGGTCGATGCGGACACCGACCATGTCGCGCTTGTCGATCTCCATCTCCAGCCAGGCACCCCGGGACGGGATGATCTTGGCGGAGAAGATGTCCTTGTCGGACGTCTTGTCGATGGAGGAGTCGAAGTAGACACCCGGCGAGCGGACCAGCTGCGACACGACGACACGCTCGGTGCCGTTGATGACGAAGGTGCCCTTGTTGGTCATGAGCGGGAAGTCGCCCATGAAGACCGTCTGGGACTTGATCTCGCCGGTCTCGTTGTTGGTGAACTCGGCCGTGACGAAGAGCGGCGCGGCGAACGTGAAGTCGCGCTCCTTGCACTCGTCGATGGAGTTCTTCGGGGGCTCGAACCGGTGGTCGCGGAACGTGAGCGACATCGACCCGGAGAAGTCCTCGATCGGCGAGATCTCCTCGAAGATCTCTTCCAGGCCGGACTTGGTGGGGACGTCTTGTCCGCTGTCCAGAGCAGCCTCGACGCGACCCTTCCAGGCGGCATTGCCGAGGAGCCAGTCAAAACTCTCGGTCTGCAGCGCGAGGAGGTTCGGAACCTCGAGGGGCTCCCTGATCTTTGCAAAAGAGATGCGCAGCGGGGCGGTGCTGGCACCGTTGTTCGTATTCGAGGTCGAGGCGTTGCGCGAGGCGGCCAAGAGGGGGTCCTTCCGAGGGCTCGGACTCACTACGCGCGTACCGGCCCCAAGCCGCACACAGAGACAGAAATCCCAAGGTCAGGGAAAAGTCGGTCATCGATGCTAGGCGTGGGCATGCCCCTGGTGACGGGCAGGAGGCAGCTAACAGGCAGCGCAAAGGGTCAGTGTAGCCAAGCGGCACACTGATGTCCAGTCGGGGTTCTCAGAGACCCACGTTGCTCTCAACAGCTGTTCTCAACACCTATGAATAGCCCTCGCGCGGTGTGCGCTCTTCTTTACTGCCCTCTTCGTTCTCGATCCATGCCTCGGATGCGGATCGAGATGACGACGCGTCCTGAGAATTGCGCGCCGCGTGCGGTTCGTCAAGGCCCCGAGGCCGGGACGGATCCCCGGCGATCTTCACCTGGGCCCCCAGGACGCCCGTTGACGCCCCCTGGGAGACGCACGGCGAAGATCACCCTACTCGTCGCCGCCGGAAGATCAAGGCAGCCTCCTGGGGTACGCCAAAGGGCGACCACCCGGATGGGTGATCGCCCTTTGCGATGTGACATCCCCGCCTCGCGGCAGGGACGGTCCTGAGGAGTCAGATGACTCGCAGGGTCACTTGACCTCGACGGAGGCGCCGGCGCCCTTGAGGGACTCGGCAGCCTTCTCGGCGGCCTCCTTGGCGACCTTCTCGAGGACGGGCTTCGGGGCGCCGTCCACGAGGTCCTTGGCCTCCTTGAGACCCAGCGAGGTCAGCTCACGCACGACCTTGATGACCTGGATCTTCTTCTCGCCGGCACCCGTGAGGATGACGTCGAACTCGTCCTGCTCGGCCTCGGCCTCGGCGGCGGGACCACCGGCGGCGGGACCGGCAACGGCGACGGCCGCGGCGGCGGTGACGTCGAACTTCTCCTCGAACGCCTTAACGAACTCGGAGAGCTCGATGAGGGTGAGCTCCTCGAACTGAGCGAGCAGGTCTTCCTGGCTGAGCTTCGCCATGATGGCGTCCTTCCACTAATTCGGCAGGTGCCGGATGTATATGTAGGCGGGCGTACGGGCCCGCTTCGAGCCGTGGACGCGGAGTGTTACTCCGCCACCTCGGCGTCGGCGGGAGCCGGCGTACCGGCACCGCCCTGCTCGGCCCTCTTGGCGCGAAGCGCTTCCGCGGTGCGGACGAACTTCGACGGCAGAGCCTGGAAGAGCTGCGCAGTCTGAGTCTGCTTGCCCTTCATGGCGCCGGCCAGCTTGGCGAGCAGAACCTCGCGGGACTCGAGGTCCGCGAGCTTCTTGATCTCATCGGCGGACAGCGCCTTACCGTCAAGGACACCGCCCTTGATGATGAGGTTGGGGTTGTCCTTGGCGAAGTCACGAAGACCCTTCGCCGACTCCACCGGGTCACCGGTGATGAAGGCAACCGCCGTCGGACCTGCGAACAGGTCGTCCAGCGTGTCGATCCCGGCCTCGTTGGCCGCAATCTTGGTCAGCGTGTTCTTCACCACGGCGTACTGGGCGTTCTCACCGAGCGAGCGACGCAGCGTCTTGAGCTGCGCCACGGTGAGACCCCGGTACTCGGTCAGCACAGCGGCGTTCGAGCTGCGGAACTGGTCCGTCAGCTCGGCTACCGCGGCAGCCTTGTCGGGCCTTGCCATGAGCGTCGGCCTCCTTCCGGGTGATGAGGACCGCTCAGAAGGGGCCGGGAAAGACGAAACGCCCCGGCGCAGGCGCCAGGGCGTAGCTCGACCGGACGGAATCCGGGAGCTTTCCACAGTCACCTGCGCAGGTCGTCCGTTCTCGACGGATCCTTCGGTCACCGTCCCTCTTGCGAGAGCGCGGTAACGACCAGCGGTCTTTGGCTTCCTGTGGAGAGTACGCGACCGGGGCCGCGCCGAGCAAATCCGTCCCGGTTCGACCGGTGCGGGAGGTTTGGGACGAGGCCGCCCAGGGGTCAGGAGGCGCCCGCGGTGCTGCCCTGCTGCTTCAGGATGTCCTTGAAGTCGACCGTGTCGCCTGCTGCGGGCTTCTCCACCGCGACGTCCGTGCCGTAGTCGCTGTAGAAGACCGTCGAATTGAGCTCGCCGGTCTTCGTCGCGCCCCGCTCGGTCTTCTTCACCAGCAGGTTGTCCTTGTCGACCCAGATGTCGACCGTCTCGGTCGTGATACCGAGCTGTTCGAGCTGCTTCTTGAAGGCGGCGAGCTGCGTCGCGTCCAGCGACGAGCTCTCCGCGGTCAGCTCCGCCACGTCGACCGTGCCGGAGTAGTGCGTCGTGGCGACACCCTCCACATCCTCCTGGCCGACCTCCTTGACGTCGCCGGAGGCCAGCAGCGCGTTCACCCCCTGCTGCGGGGTGCTGTTCTGCATCTGCTCCCTCATGACCTCGCCGGAGGCTCCGGCCAGCTCGGCCAGGTCCGCGTAGCCGTAACGGATCCAGTGCTTGCCGCCCACGTTCGCCGCGAAGGCTTCGCCCATGTTGGCGTAGTACTCGTCCTTCAGGTAGCGGGCCCGCATCGTGCCGTCGCCGCCCGCCTGCTTCAGGGCGTCCCCCATGGTGCCTCCGGTGTACGTGACCTCCAGCTCACCGGTGATCCCGTCCGTCCAGGCGATGGCACCGGACTGCTCCATGGACATGCTGCTGCCCATCACCGTGGTGCCCTCGACCTTGGCCGAGTCGGCATCGCCGGTCTCCTTCTGCACCAGGCGCAGGGCGGCGACGGCCTGGGTGTTCACCGCACCGCCGGCGTCACGCCCGCCGTCCGCCCCCGAGGGTTTCGGGGAGCCGTCCGGTCCACTGCAGGCCGTCACCGATATCAGCGCCGCTGCCGCGGCCAGCGAGAACCCCGCACGCCGAACCGTCTTGATCGTCATATAGCACTCCACCCCTTGCTCACTGAATTCCTTCTACGGATACGAGGACGGGCCCCGCACCTCGAAAGGTTGCGGGGCCCGTCACATGCCGTGAAACGGCTACCGGGTGAGCACGGGGGCTCAGACGGAGGCCGGGTCCTCCTCGACGAGGAGGTTGCGCACGCGGTTGGAGTCCAGCGGGATGCCGGGGCCCATCGTCGTGCTCATGGTCGCCTTCTTGATGAAGCGGCCCTTGGCGGCGGACGGCTTCAGACGGAGGATCTCCTCCAGCGCCGCGCCGTAGTTCTCGACCAGCTTGGTGTCATCGAACGACGTCTTGCCGATGATGAAGTGCAGGTTCGAGTGCTTGTCGACGCGGAACTCGATCTTGCCGCCCTTGATGTCGTTGACAGCCTTGACGACATCAGGGGTGACGGTGCCGGTCTTCGGGTTCGGCATCAGACCACGCGGACCGAGCACGCGGCCCAGGCGGCCGACCTTGCCCATGAGGTCCGGGGTGGCGACGACGGCGTCGAAGTCCAGACGGCCCTTCGCCACCTCGTCGATGAGCTCGTCGGCGCCGACGATGTCGGCGCCCGCGGCTTCCGCGGCCGCAGCACGGTCACCGGTCGCGAAGACCAGGACCCGGGCGGTCTTGCCGGTGCCGTGCGGGAGGTTCACGGTGCCACGGACCATCTGGTCGGCCTTGCGCGGGTCTACACCCAGCGCGAAAGCGACCTCGACGGTGCTGTCGAACTTCGTGGAGGCGGTGTCCTTGGCGATACGGACGGCCTCGAGCGGGGCGTACTGGCGCTCCCGGTCGATCTTCGCGTCCGCAGCGCGGAGGTTCTTGCTGCGCTTCACTTCTACTCCTGTGGGTTCAGAGTGTGGAGTCGTGGTGCGGACCAGCGCTTGGTCCTACCACTTGGGGCTTGAGGGGCTGACTCAGCCTTCGACCGTGATGCCCATGGAACGGGCGGTGCCAGCGATGATCTTCGACGCGGCGTCGAGGTCGTTGGCGTTCAGGTCGGGAAGCTTCGTCGTGGCGATGTCGCGGACCTGGGCAGCCGTGAGCTTGGCAACCTTGGTCTTGTGCGGCTCGCCGGAGCCCTTCTCCACGCCCGCGGCCTTGAGGATCAGCTTGGCGGCCGGCGGAGTCTTCGTGATGAAGGTGAAGGAGCGGTCGTCGTAGACCGTGATCTCCACCGGCACGACCATGCCACGCTGCGACTCGGTCGCGGCGTTGTAGGCCTTGCAGAACTCCATGATGTTGACGCCGTGCTGGCCGAGCGCGGGGCCGACCGGCGGCGCCGGGTTGGCCGCACCGGCGTTGATCTGGAGCTTGATAAGCCCCGTGATCTTCTTCTTCTTGGGAGGCATTGCTCTCTCCGGGTCCTAGTGAGAGTGTTTCGCCGCCATTCCGGTCATCCGGATGGAGGCATACCGCACAACGATAACGGGTACAGCTGCGCGACCAAAAACCGAGCAGGTCAGACCGGCTGCGAAGCCTGTCTGACCTGCTCGGTAGGCATGTGTCCAGAAGTCGGCGGAACGCGCTAGTTCTTCTGGATCTGGTCGAAGCTGAGCTCGACCGGGGTCTCGCGACCGAAGATCTCGACGAGGCCCTTGACCTTCTTCGAGTCGGCGTTGATCTCGTTGATCGTCGCCTGCAGCGTCGCGAACGGGCCGTCGGTGACGGTGACCGAGTCGCCCACCTCGAAGTCCAGCACCTGGACCTCGACCTTGCGGGCCGGAGCCGGCTTGCCCTCGGCCTCGGCAGCCTCGCGGGCCGCCTTCTCCTCGGCCTCGGGGGCGAGCATCTTGACGATCTCGTCCAGGGTCAGCGGGTACGGGTCGTAGGCGTTGCCCACGAAGCCGGTGACGCCGGGCGTGTTGCGCACGACACCCCAGGACTCGTTCGTCAGGTCCATGCGCACCAGGACGTATCCCGGGAGCTTGTTCTGACGGACGTTCTTCCGCTCACCGTTCTTGATCTGGACGATCTCTTCCTCGGGCACCTCGGCCTGGTAGATGAAGTCCTCGACGTTGAGCGAGACGGCGCGCTGCTCCAGGTTGGCCTTCACGCGCTTCTCGTAACCGGCGTACGTGTGGATGACGTACCACTCGCCGGGAAGTCCGCGCAGTTCCTCGCGCAGGGCGGTGACGGCGTCGACAGGGGCGGCCGGCTCGGCCTCCTCCTCGTCGGACTCGTCGCCCTCGGCGGCGTCCTCGTCCTCGGCGGCCTCGTCGGATTCGGTGGCCTCCTCGGCCTCCGCCTCCTCGTCGGACTCGACGTGCACGGCGTCCTGCTCGGCGGGCTCGCCCGCGGCATCGTCAGCAGCTTCGACCTGGTCCGGGGCCACGGCGTCCGCCGCCTCGACGATGTCGAGCTCGTCCTCGGCGGACTCGACGGCGCTCGCCGTGGGCTCGGCGTCGTCGTTCAGGTTCGGGTCAGACACGATGGCTGCTTCTTCCTGGATACAAATGGGTGGAACATGCGAAAGGGGCGCCGATGAGGCGCCCTCCGCGGGGATCAGCCGAAGACGTACTTGATGACCCGCGCAAATCCGAAGTCGATCACGGTGACAAGACCGATCATGACTACAACGAAGACGATCACCACGGCCGTGTACGTCGACAGCTGGCTCCGCGTCGGCCATACGACCTTGCGGAGCTCGGCGACGATCTGGCGGTAGAACAGCGCGAGACGGCCCAGAGGGCCCTTCTTGCCGCGCTTGCCGCCCTTCCGAGACTTCTTCTTCGACTCGGGGGCTTCGTCCTCGGCATCAGGCATGTCGATGGAGCCCACGGCGTCCGTCACGCTACTCACCTGATTCCGGGTCGTGACCGTGCCGCGCCCGGTGGAGCCGCACGGCGGTGCATTGAAGTACGTACATGCGCACACATCCTGGCGAAGGAGTGTGTAGCAGGGCCGGAGGGACTTGAACCCCCAACCGCTGGTTTTGGAGACCAGTGCTCTACCAATTGAGCTACGACCCTTTGTGGTTTCCACCAACCTACCGCATCCTCCCCGGTGGGCCGGGTGCGAAAACGGTGTGGCTGATGAAGGCCAACGACAGGTGAGTGTACGTGCTCAGCGGCGCCGCGTCGAACAGACAACTACCGACCGGTCCTGTCCGGATCCTGTCCGAGTGCTGTCCGGTCCCTGAAACCCCTGTGCCGACGGCATTTCGTGTCTGCGAGCATGGGGGCATGAGCGCTGCAACTTCTCCGTCCGAGCGCCGGGTTTCGGCCCGCATCGGTGCGATCTCCGAGTCCGCCACCCTCGCCGTCGACGCCAAGGCAAAGGCCCTCAAGGCCGCCGGGCGCCCGGTGATCGGTTTCGGTGCCGGCGAGCCCGACTTCCCGACCCCCGGCTACATCGTCGACGCCGCGATCGAGGCCTGCTCCAACCCGAAGTACCACCGCTACACCCCCGCGGGCGGGCTCCCCGAGCTCAAGGCCGCCATCGCAGAGAAGACGCTGCGCGACTCCGGCTACGAGGTCGAGCCGTCCCAGGTCCTGGTGACCAACGGCGGCAAGCAGGCCATCTACCAGGCCTTCGCCGCGGTCCTCGACCCGGGCGACGAGGTCATCGTCCCGGCGCCGTACTGGACCACCTACCCGGAGTCCATCCGTCTCGCCGGCGGTGTGCCGGTCGAGGTGGTGGCCGACGAGACCACCGGGTACCGGGTGTCCGTAGAGCAGCTGGAGGCGGCACGCACCGAGCGCACCAAGGTCGTCCTGTTCGTCTCGCCGTCCAACCCGACCGGCGCCGTCTACGACCGGGCCGACACCGAGGCGATCGGCCGGTGGGCCGTCGAGCACGGCCTGTGGGTGCTGACCGACGAGATCTACGAGCACCTGGTCTACGGGGACGCGGAGTTCACCTCGCTCCCCGCGATCGTGCCCGAGCTGCGCGACAAGTGCATCGTGGTCAACGGTGTCGCCAAGACCTACGCGATGACCGGCTGGCGGGTGGGCTGGATCGTCGGCCCCAAGGACATCGTGAAGGCCGCGACGAACCTCCAGTCGCACGCCACCTCCAACGTCAGCAACGTCGCGCAGGTCGCCGCGCTGGCCGCCGTCTCCGGCCCGCTGGACGCGGTCGCCGAGATGCGCACCGCCTTCGACCGCCGCCGTAGGACGATCGTGCGGATGCTCAACGAGATCGACGGCGTGTTCTGCCCCGAGCCCGAGGGCGCGTTCTACGCCTACCCGTCGGTGAAGGAGCTGCTCGGCAAGGAGATCCGCGGCAAGCGCCCGGCGACCTCCGTCGAGCTCGCCGCCCTCATCCTGGACGAGGCCGAGGTCGCCGTCGTCCCCGGTGAGGCCTTCGGCACCCCCGGCTATCTGCGGCTGTCCTACGCCCTGGGCGACGAGGACCTCGCCGAGGGCGTCTCGCGGCTCCAGAAGCTGCTGGGCGAGGCCCGCGACTGATCGGCCCACTCACGTGAGCAGGTCGGCCCCCGGCTCCGGCCGGGGGCCACTTCTTTGTTCGAGAGGTAACTCAGGGGGAGAACCGGCTACCGCTACACGCCCCGCATGCGGCAAGATCCTTCAATGGAGCGTGACGTACGGCTGTTGCCCAAGGCCCACCTGCACCTGCACTTCACCGGGTCGATGCGGCCCACGACCCTGCTCGAACTCGCGGACAAATACGGGGTCCGGCTGCCCGAGGCGCTGACCGGCGGTGAGCCGCCCCAGCTGCGGGCCACCGACGAACGCGGCTGGTTCCGCTTCCAGCGCCTCTACGACATCGCCCGGTCCTGCCTCCGCTCGCCGGAGGACATCCAGCGGCTCGTGCGCGAGACCGCCATGGAGGACGTCGCGGACGGCTCCGGGTGGCTGGAGATCCAGGTCGACCCCACCTCGTACGCCCCGCTGCTCGGCGGGCTGATCCCGGCCATCGAGATCATCCTGGACGCCGTGGACAGCGCGGCGCGCGAGACCGGGCTCGGGATGCGGGTCGTGATCGCGGCGAACCGGATGAAGCACCCGCTGGACGCCCGGACGCTGGCCCGGCTGGCCGTGCGGTACGCGGACCGCGGGGTCGTCGGCTTCGGGCTGTCCAACGACGAGCGCCGCGGCATGGCCCGCGACTTCGACCGGGCCTTCGCCATCGCCCGCGAGGGCGGCCTGTTCGCGGCCCCGCACGGCGGCGAGCTCGCCGGCCCCTCCAGCGTCCGGGACTGCCTGGACGACCTGGGCGCGGGCCGGATCGGGCACGGCGTACGGGCGGCGGAGGACCCGAGGCTGCTGCGCAAGCTCGCGGAGCGGAGGGTGACCTGCGAGGTCTGCCCCGCGTCCAACGTGGCGCTCGGCGTCTACGAGAAGCCCGCCGACGTACCCCTGCGCACTTTGTTCGACGCGGGGGTCCCGATGGCGCTCGGTGCGGACGACCCGCTGCTCTTCGGCTCGCGGCTGGCCGCCCAGTACGACCTCGTACGGCGTCATCACGCGTTCACCGACGAGGAGCTGGCCGAGCTGGCGAGGCAGTCCGTGCGCGGGTCGGTGGCGCCCGTCGACGTACGGGAGAGGCTGCTGGGCGGCATCGACGCGTGGCTCGCGGGCTGAGGAGCGGCTCGGCGCGCCCGCTGTCCCGGTTCCGCTGTCCCGTCAGAGGCTGACGCCGACCGTCACCGGTTCGTTGACGAGCGTGACGCCGAAGGCCTCGTGGACGCCGTCGACGACCTCGCGGGCCAGGGCCAGCAGGTCCTCGGTGGTCGCTCCGCCGCGGTTGGTCAGGGCGAGCGTGTGCTTGGTGGAGATGCGGGCCGGGCCCGTGCCGTACCCCTTGGTGAAGCCCGCCCTGTCGATGAGCCAGGCGGCGGACGTCTTCGTGAGGCCCTCTCCGGCGGGGAAGGCCGGGGGCGCGGTGTCCTCGCCGAGGCGGTCCTTGACGCGGGCGAGGAAGGCGGTGTGCTCCGCCTCGTCGAGGATCGGGTTGGTGAAGAAGGACCCCGCCGACCAGGTGTCGTGGTCCTCCGGGTCGAGCACCATGCCCTTGCCGGCCCTCAGCCGCAGGACGGTCTCGCGGGCGGCGGCGACCGGGACGCGGTCGCCCTGTCCGACGCCCATGGAGCGGGCCGTCTCGGGGTAGCGGAGCGGTGCGGACAGCCCGCCCGCGTCCTCCAGCCCGAAGCGGACACGGAGCACCACGAACCGGTCGGGCTCCGCCTTGAAGCGGCTGTGCCGGTACGAGAAGGCGCACGCGTCGTTCGGGATGGTGACCGTCTCGTCGAAACACCGGTCGTAGGCGACGACCTCGGTGATGACGGAGGACACCTCCTGTCCGTACGCACCGACGTTCTGGATGGGGGTCGCCCCCGCCGATCCGGGAATTCCGGCGAGGCACTCGATGCCTGCCAGGCCCGCCTCGACCGTACGGGCCACGGCGTCGCTCCACGGCTCGCCGGCCGCCAGTTCCAGCGTCGTACCGGAGAGCTCGAAGCCCTCGGTGGCGATGCGCAGGGCTGTTCCGTCGAAGCCCTTGTCCCCGATGACCAGGTTGGAGCCGCCGCCGATGATCAGGAGCGGGGTGCCGCTGGTGTCGGCCTCCCGCACGGCGGCGATCACCTCGGCGTCGGTGGTGGCCGTCAGGAGGCGGGCGGCGGGGCCGCCGAGCCGGAAGGTGGTCAGGGGAGCGAGGGGGGCATCGTGGAGTTCCTGCACGGGGACAAGAGTACGGTCCGTGGCCCCGCCGCTCGGGCGGGGCCACGGACCGTACGCGTGCGGCGGGGGTCAGGCGGAGGCAGCGACCTGGCCGTCGGCCGGCACCGGGACGCCCCTGGAGGGCGGCCGGGGCCTGCCCGTGGCTCCTTACCTCAGGCCAGCCGGACCACGGCGCGGGACATGCCCAGCACCTTCTTGCCGTCGCTCGTCGCCGTCAGGTCCACCCGCACCAGGTTGTCGTCCAGCTTCGCGGCGACCTTGCCGCTGACCTCGACCACCGCACCCGCGTCGTCGTTCGGTACGACGACCGGCTTGGTGAACCGCACGCCGTACTCGACGACCGCGCCCGGGTCACCGGCCCAGTCCGTGACCACCCTGACCGCCTCGGCCATGGTGAACATGCCGTGCGCGATCACATCCGGCAGCCCGACCTCACGTGCGAACTTCTCGTTCCAGTGAATCGGGTTGAAGTCACCCGAGGCGCCCGCGTACTGCACCAGCGTCGCCCGGGTCACCGGGAACGACTGCGCCGGCAGCTCCGTGCCGACCTCGACCGCCCCGTACTCCACACTCGCCGTCATCACGCCTCCTCGGCGGCACGCGCCACCAGCTTCGTCCACGCGGTCACGACGTGTTCGCCCGACTCGTCGTGCACCTCGCCGCGGATGTCCAGGATGTCGTTTCCGGCCATCGACTTGACTGCCTCGATCGTCGAGGTGACCGTCAGCCGGTCCCCCGCGCGGACCGGACGCGTGTACGCGAACTTCTGGTCACCGTGCACCACACGGCTGTAGTCCAGGCCCAGCTGCGGGTCCTGGATCACCTGACCTGCCGCCTTGAATGTGATCGAGAAGACGAACGTGGGCGGAGCGATCACGTCCGAATGCCCCAGGGCCTTGGCGGCCTCCGGATCCACATAGGCGGGATGGGTGTCACCCACCGCCTCCGCGAACTCCCGGATCTTCTCCCGGCCGACCTCGTACGCCGGGGTGGGCGGATAGGTCCGCCCCACGAAGGACTGGTCGAGCGCCATGAGCCCGCTACCTCCTGATGAAAAAGTCGAAATAGGGCGAGGAACCACCCAATACAACGACACGAGGCCGCCCCCAGTGGGGACGGCCTCGTGTACGAGCCTGTTTTCAGCGCGTTTCGCGGTGCGCAGTGTGCGAGTTGCAGCGCGGGCAGTGCTTCTTCATCTCAAGACGGTCCGGGTTGTTACGCCGGTTCTTCTTGGTGATGTAGTTCCGCTCCTTGCACTCCACGCAGGCCAGCGTGATCTTCGGGCGGACGTCGGTGGCAGCCACGTGAGTGCTCCTTGGACGGACGATGGACGGATGAACGCAAAAAAGAGTAGCCGATCGAAGGACCGACCCCACAATCGGCTACCGTTAGTAGCGGTGACCGGACTTGAACCGGTGACACAGCGATTATGAGCCGCTTGCTCTACCGACTGAGCTACACCGCTTTGATGACGAGCTTCCCCGCCGAAGCGGGGTTACCCGATCACCAGAGCCCCAATGCGGAATCGAACCGCAGACCTTCTCCTTACCATGGAGACGCTCTACCGACTGAGCTATTGGGGCGAGCGAGGAAGACATTACACGCTCTGTCGCCGATCGCCCAAATCCGTTTCCGCGCCCCCTCCCCGGTCCTTGATCGGCCTCCCCGCGGACCTCGGCCACGACCCCCTGATCAGGCCCTTGATCAGCCCGTACGCCACCTCTCCGGACCACCGCGCAACCCCTGCTCCGGCACCCCGGGACCCGCCCTTCCCGCACGTCCCGGAAGGCCACATTCGTACGACTATTCCGCTCCTCCGCCGGGTGCCCCGGACCCGCCCGTAGGCTCGGCCCACTCTGCGTGACGTGATCTTGCACCCCCTCCAGGAGCGCGATGCCCGACAACCGGCCGCGGCGGCCCGACAACGGCGGGGCCGGCCCGGACGCCCCCGCCGGCCCGGCCCCGCTCCTGCTCAGCGGGGCCCGGCTGGCCGACGGGCGCACGGTCGACGTACGGATGGACGGCCCGCGCATCGAGGCGGTCGGCACCGTGGGCAGCCTCGCCACCCGGGGCGCCCGCCTGGACCTGCGCGGCTATCTGCTGCTCCCCGCACCCGCCGAACCCCACGCGCACGGCGACACGGCACTCACCGCCTCCATGGGGGGCCCCGCGTCCCGCCGGCCCGAGGACGTCCGCCGGCGCGCGACCGAGGCCGCCCTCCTCCAGCTCAGCCACGGGGCCACCGCCCTGCGCGCCCACGTACGCGTCGGAGACGTACAGGGCCTCACCTCGCTCGAAGCCGTCCTCGGGGCCCGCCGCTCCCTGCGCGGGCTCACCGACGTCACCACCGTCGCCGCACCCCGGCTGCTCACCGGTGTGGCGGGGGCCGAGGGCCTCGCCGTGCTCCGGGACGCCCTGGACATGGGCGCGGACGTCATCGGCGGCTGTCCGGACCTCGACCCCGACCCGTCCGGCTACGCGGAGACGGTCCTGGGCCTCGGCGCCGAACACGGCCGCCCCGTCGACCTCCACACGGACGGTGACGACCCCGCCCGGCTGGCCCGGCTGGCCGCCATGGCCGGCGGACTCCGCCCCCGCGTCTCCCTGGGCCCCTGTGCGGGCCTCTCCCGGCTTCCCGGCGACGCCGCAGCCCGTGCCGCCGACCAGCTCTCCGCCGCGGCCGTGACGGTGATCTGTCTCCCCCAGGGCGGCTGCTCCGGCGCACGTCTCCGTGGCACCCCTCCGGTGCGCCTCCTGCGGGCCGCCGGGGTGCGCGTCGCGGCGGGCGGCGGGGCCCTGCGCGACGCCTCCAACCCCGTGGGCCGCGGCGACCCGCTGGAAGCCGCGTACCTCCTGGCCTCCCTGGGCGGGGTCGAACCCGGGCACGCCTACGACGCCGTCTCCACCATCGCGCGGGCCGTCATGGGCCTGCCCGACGTACGCGTCGAGGCCGGCTTCCCCGCCGAGCTCCTCGCCGTACGCGGCGACGGGCTCGCCGGGGCCCTCTCCCTCGCGTACAGCAGGATCGTGGTGCACCTGGGGCGGGTGGTCGCGCGGACCAGCGCCGTACGGGAGTACTGCGACTCCGAGGCCGTGGCCGCCCTGGACCTCCCCCGCCAGGGACGCGCCGATTCCGGCCCGGGCAGCGGCCCTTGAGCGCGGGCGCGCGCTCCGGCGTACCGTCGGAGGCATGCGCATTGTCATCGCAGGTGGACACGGTCAGATCGCACTGCGGCTGGAGCGGCTGCTCGCCGCCCGCGGCGACGAGGCGGTCGGCATCATCCGCAACCCGCAGCAGAGCGAGGACCTCCGGGCCGCAGGCGCCGAACCCCTCGTCCTCGACCTCGAATCGGCCTCCACGGAAGAGACCGCCGAGGCGCTGCGCGGCGCGGACGCGGCGGTCTTCGCCGCCGGTGCCGGCCCGAACAGCGGTACGGAACGCAAGGACACGGTGGACCGCGGCGCGGCCGTGCTGTTCGCCGACGCGGCGGAACAGGCGGGCGTACGCCGGTACATCGTCGTCTCCTCGATGGGCGCCGACCCGGAACACCCGGGCAACGAGGTCTTCGACGCGTACCTGCGCGCCAAGGGCGAAGCCGACGCGTACGTACGCTCCCGGGCGGCCCTGGCCTGGACGGTCGTGCGTCCCGGCATGCTGACGAACGACGCCGGCACCGGCCAGGTCCTGCTCCAGGCCTCGACGGGCCGCGGCCCCGTCCCGCGCGACGACGTGGCGGCGGTCCTGCTGGAGCTGCTGGACACCCCGGCGACGGCGGGCCTGACCCTGGAACTGATCTCGGGAAGCGTGCCCGTGGCGGTCGCGGTGAAGGACGTGGCCGGTAACTGACCTCCGGCGGGGCGCCTTCCGGCCCTGGAAACGCGAAAGCCCCTGACCAGACGTACTGGTCAGGGGCTTCGTTCGTGTGGCGGCGGTACGACATGCCCCCAGCACCTCGCGCCGGACCCGAACAACGCGCTCAGGCTCCGCGCAGCCGAAGGTGACCTGGAATTCCCTGATCGGCGGTCATCCGGTCAACGTGTTGGCGTGGGCTGCTCGTCGAGACCCCGAAGCGGCTGACTGCACGGTGCGGCCACTGTCATGTCACGAACGTGTCCTGAGCGCGATCAAGAGGCAACGGGCGCAACCTCACCCACCGTCTTGGAGCACTGAAAGCCACCCGGACGACCAGCCGCCCAGCTCACTCGCCCTCTCCCCAGGGGCGACAGCCCCACGCAGAGGGCAGACACCAGCATGCGCACTCGGAAGATCTCGGTAATGACCATGGCCGCGGTGGCCCTCGGCCTGGCGCTGACGGCATGCACCAGCGACGGCGCCGACAGCGCGTCCTCTGCCTCGGGTACCTCATCCACGGCGGCCGCGAGCAGCTCGTCCACGGCCGCCGCGAGCACCCCCCGGTCCGACACCGCGGAGAGTAAGGCGTCGGGTACACCCGCCCAGTCCGAGGTGAAGTGCACCGACCAGCTCAACTACACGGGCGACCCCCGGTCCAACGCCGAAATCAACTCCACCGGAAAGGACACGGGCACCTGCCCGCCAGTCCAGAAGTCGCCGTCCGCCGTGAAGTGCACCGACCAGCTCAACTACACGGGCGACCCCCGGTCCAACGCCGAAATCAACTCCACCGGAGAGGACACGGGCACCTGCCCGCCGGTCGAGCCGAAGTGAATTGCTGACCGTCCCCGAAGCCGGGCAGTGCCGGGCCCTCCCCACCGTGACCTGGGAGCGTCCGGCACTTGCGCGTCCGCTGTGTCGCTGGTGGGGCGACGTGGGGTTCGGGGGCCGATCGGCGCACTGCGCAGTCCCACTTTCACACATGCAGAAACCCCGCCCGATCTGCGGTTAAGCAGGTCGGACGGGGTTTCCCGTCCTGTGGCGGCGCCAGGGTTCGAACCTGGGTAGGCTGAGCCGGCAGATTTACAGAGGGCCACCAACCTTGCCTCTGACCTCGGGCTTCATGGCCTCGCGACCATCCTGGGGGACGCCTGGGGGAGGCGGTTGCCACTGCCCTCACTGGGAGTGGCGCCCGCACCTACGACTGGTCACTGGCGAGGTTCAGTCAGCAGACGCGCCCCGTACGTCTTCCTTGGCCTTTGCCCGCCGAGCCTTGAAGGCGGTGAACTGAGCTGAAAAAACGTAAAGGTAGTCAAGGAGAGCCTCAGCCAGTGCCAGCCCGTCAGCTGCATCCTCGCGACTCACAGAGGTACCGGTGAAGTGAGCGCCCTGGTTGCCCAGGACCCTCAACTCCTGTGACCACTCGAAGAGCTGCCCGTCGATCTTCCCCTCGTCCTTCATCTGCTCCAGCATTTTGAACAACGGTTTGGGGCGACCGCCTGAGCTGGCCACGCCCTGGTCGAGGCAAACTCCCTCAAGAGTGCGTCGGACCATCACAGCAGCAGCCGTGTATGCCTTGGATGAAAAGCACTGGCGCGCCTCCTCATGCTCGTGACGCAGGGCCTGAGGGACTTGGAGACTGAGGGGTCGCTGCTGCATGGGCCAGACGACTGCCGGCTCTCCATCCCACCCTCGACCAAAGTCCTCCTCGACCATCACGAACGGGTCGTGGCAGTGCCCACACTCGGCCATCTCCAACAGATACGGCGGTTCTTCCTCACCGCCCCCATGCGCCTCACTGGTAACTAGGGCCAGTGTCGGCTTCTCGCAGTGCGGACACACCAGTGGAAAGGTGACCCCGACTCGGCTGACTATGTCGCTCATGGAACCGCACGCTAACCGTTGCGCCTACGCCCTGTTGAGCGATCGCCTGAACAGCCGGTATGAAAATCTCGTACGGCGTCTCTGTTGCGTCGGCGGCTCATTTTTCCGCACGGCCACGCCACCCCACGCAAGGAGGGCTTGAAGCACCACGGGCTACACCGCCAAGGTGGAGCGCCTACGCGCACCACGCGCCTGACTGCAAGTCAGGCCTGCTCTTGCGTCTCGCGATCACTGGAGGGATCCTAGGCGCTTCTGCGCTGTCAGGACTGGCGAGCATGGGGGGAACCATGGCTACCCGCTTGGGCACTGTTGCCTTTTTCGAGATCGTGCGCGCTAAAGATGCCGTAAACGCTCGCATGGAACATTCAGATTGGCAGATCTTCCTGGAGAACTTGGAACGAACTCCCGTAGCAGAGAGGATTTGCACTCACCGGAGCGACAGCTTTATCGGGCAAGCGGTGCGGAGTGACGGCCACCTTCATTTATTGGTTGGCCGAATCGGCACAAGCGAGCTCCAGACTGTCGATCTGGATCACGGCCATATCGAGGATATTCGCCTCGAAGGCAACAAAGGGACAATCGATACCACTACCGTTTCATTTCTGAGCTACGGCAACATCATCGGCGTCCTCCAAGGCAAGCCTGGCTCTCCGCGCGCATCAGCGATTCAGCGATGGCTAAACTCATGCCAGATCGCCGATCACGAAATCGCCTTATGGCCCGTAATCGCCAACAACGTGTGGGAGAAACTAGAAAAGGCATCCGCTGTTCATAGCTTCGAATTCAGCTATCGCCCGAGTCCGGCCATCGCGCCGCCCGAGGGGGAAGGCCTCTCAAGCTTTGTACGACTAGGTGATTCTCGTTATCCAGATCACAGGATCACACTCAAGATTGAGATTCCACGACGAGATGGGCCTGGGCCGGTTGCCCGCCTGCGGGGGCAGCGTCGACTACAAGGCGACATTCAATCCCTGATGACAGAACTGGGCTACCTAGACGGGCCGACAGGTGTCGACCGCGCACGGGCACTAGTGACCTTGCCCGATGGAGACGGCGAGGAGAATGACGAGCCACTGGACTTCATCAAGCACCACATCACGGCCAAATGCCGAGTAGAGGTCAACTCGGCAAGTGTGCGACCGCGCTATGAGGCGAACATCGCAGCGATCACGCAGGTGGCGCGGGACAAGCAAGCCGACCTGCAGGCTGCTGTCAGTGCCCACTAGTAGAGTCAGCACCCTATAGGGCAGGGGGGCTGCTATGTCGATTAGATGGCCAACGCTACGCCGTCTCAAAGATCTATGGAGCGAGAGGCCGGCCATAGATTGGTTGATATTGACGCTGGCCCTGGGGGGCCATATCGTTATTGCGCATTGGACCCCAGGATCCAGCATTGCGCACGGCTTGGCAGCGGATCGCAGAAAAGATGTCTACACAACCGCGGCTTCTATCTCGGCTCTAGTTGGCGGATTTGGTACCGCCGCCATCGCCCAATATGCCAGCTCTCACGGTCGAGATATGCGAGAGCTTCGAATCCGCTTCGGTCGAAGTCTGCGCAAAAACTGGTCAAGCATCCTGACCGGAATGCTCATTATGTCCGCAGGATGCCTGACACTACTAGTCCTCGATCGCGCAAAATCTGTTGGCATGACGGGGTGGTTAGTAGAAGCGTTGCTTCTCTTCGGGGCAGCAAGGGCCGCCAGGCTCGTCTGGCTCTTCAATATGCTACTCAACGTCTCAGATCGAGATGCAATCGAGCCTGACAGAGCGCCAGCCCTCCGGTTTCGTAATAGAGAATAGCGATCAGCCAGCCGAGCCCGGGTTTCACAAGGAATCCTAGGCTAGCTTCTGCCACTACTCGACTACGAGGCGGCTCGTAAAACCTTCTGAACATAGACGTTTGTACGCCACCGCGACCTCATCCCGCACCGGCTGAATAATCGTGAAGCCCCGCGCCGGGTAAAGCAGCAGCCGTTGCAAGGAACCAACAAGCATGTCGACCACCAGGTGGGGATCCCCGATCGAGCCGACGTAGTCGTCGAACGTCATCGGCATGGACGCGCTCACGATCTCCACCTCGGGCCACAGCTTCCGCGCCGTCGCGTAGGCACGCCGTTCCTCGTACGGCTTACTGATCAGCAGCACCGATGCGACGTGCACGCCGGCATCTTCGAGCAGGCTCCGCGAGAGTCGGATGTTCTCGCCAGTGTTTCTCGCCTTGGGTTCTATGAGAATGGCGGAGCTGGGGACCCCAAGTTCCAGTGCACGCTCGCGGTAGTGCACGGCCTCTCCACGCGGCATGAGCTCCCGCGTCGTAGGGCTCGTGGCCCCGGTGAAGACGATGAGCGGCGCCATGCCGTGCTTGTAGAGATCCGCCGCAGCATCGGCCACGCCCAGGTCGTGGCTGCCCAGGCCGATCGCCACCGAGCACGGCCGCAGCTCGTGGTGCATCTGGTGGTAGTCCCACAACACCCGTGCGTCCGCCCAGGACTGCTCCGAAATCACTGCTTCACCTTTCCGTCCTGCGCCGAGTCGGGCACCTGGAAGTCGTACTCCCACGCAAAGCGGGACGCCGCGTGGACGCCGATCGCGAACTCCACCACTGTGTCGTCGGCCGTGAACGTGGTTCGATGCAGTTCGACTACCCATTCGCCGGTGGCCAGCTGCAGGAGCTTCGCCTCGTCCGACGTGGGGACGCGCGCGAACAGCTGCTCCTTCATGTGGTCGATCTCGTAACCCGCGTCGTACAGAACACGGAATCCCCCGCCGCGGCCGGCGGGGCCCGGAGTGGGGTCCACGATGCGTGTGCCTTCGACGTGTTCGGGCCGGTAGTAGCTGGTCAAGGTGTGTGTGGGCTGGTCGCCCTCCTTCACCAGGCGAGCTCGCGCGTAGACATCCGCACCAACCGGTACGCCGTGTGCCTCCGCTACCACCGACGGCGCCTCGATGAGAGAGACCGTCTGCGTCTGATCTCCCCGGCGATAGGCCCGGCCTGTGGCTACCCGGTCGGCAATGAACGCCACCTGGTCGCCGTCGCGCCACTTCGCCTTGTCGTAGCGCGCAACGCCGAGTCGCTTCAGCGGCGCCTGCTGACGCACTACCGTCCCGTGCCCACGCGATGACGCGACCAGCCCTTCGGCCTCCAGCGCCTTGTACGCCGCGTGAACCGTGGACTTTGAGCCCTCGCCAGCCTCGACGAGCTCCCTGATGTGCGGCAACTGCTGACCAGGGGCGTACTCGCCCGACCTGATCCGAGCAGCCAGCGTGTCTGCGAGCTCCCGCCACTTCGGTGCCATTCCAGCCTCCTCTCGACCTGTCCAGTCAAACACAGTCCCAGGACTGTTGACAGTCCTGGGACTGTGGGTGCATTGTCTCACTAGCGGTCACGCAGTCCCAGGACTACAACTCCTGGGGTCTCATCTGCGTGTCTGCTCGCACCGCCCGGAGGGCTCCGTGAAACGGGTCCAAAGGAAGCGGCCGCTTTTTGAGAACTGAACAGCGTGCCAAGGATTCGCCGCCTCTCCTGTGCCCCCAGCAGGCGGCAGCACGGGACACCGTCCCGTGTGCTCAACCGCGCTAATCAACCACTTCGCAGCGCCCATGACCGCTGCGACCGGTTGCCTCCTCCGCCTGTCCGGACCTCTTTGGGTGCCGTACGGGCGGGGTTGAGGGGAGCCGGGGCCGGGATATCCGGCCGGGTCCACACCTTCCACCTCATGAGGAGTTCGCATGTCCGGCAAGCAGCCGAAGAGCACGTCGACCGACCTCACCACCCCCAAGGCCGTCGCCCGGAGCCAGAAGGTCTACGACCGGATCAGCTCCGGCAAGTGCAAGAACGCCGTCGCCGAGCTGAACACCACCCACGGCAAGCGCGGCTGACCCACCCACTTCCGGGCTGCCCGCCATGGCAGGCAGCCCCACCCATGACGGCGCGGCCCCGGTGCTCGAACACCGGGGCCGCTTCGGGCCGTCCACCGTCGAAGGAGAACACGACCCATGAAGACCATCGTTGCTGGTCGCGAGCCTGTTACCGCGACTGAGTTCATTGAGCTGGCTCTGGGCATCGACCTGGAGCTGTTCACCGGTTCGGCCACGGAGTCCGCTCTGGAGCGGGCAGCGCGGCTGGACGTCGCCCACGAGGTCCTGGCGGACCTGTGCGAGAGCGACCCGGAGACCGCGGCCTACGCCGCGAGCCTGCTGCGGACGCTGCCGCTGAAGACGCAGCCCATCGGCCGGCGCCCGCGCCGCAGGGTCCGCCGTCCGGCCACGACGGGTGCCACCACCGGTTCGGCGGTGGCCGCATGACGGAGTACACCGCGCAGTGTTCCAACCGTGGCGGCTGGTGGCGTCTGTACGTCGTTCTGCTGGACGATCCGGGGTCGCAGTGGCCGGAGCATGACTTCGGTCCCACGCCCGTTGTGCCGACGGTGGGTGCGCGTTCACGGGCGCTCACCGCGCTCGGGTTCGTGTTCACGGACGGCGCCGAGTGGGAGTGGACGGAGTACAGCGAGACGCACGGCGATGACGCGTCGCCGGTGCGGCTGCTGGCTTCGATCCGGGTGCGTTCACGGGACGGGGGCATGCCGTGAACAGCGTTCAGATCCGTTCAGCGGAGAAGGCACTGTCCGTCGGGACGTGGCTGATCGTGGCCGGGGCGATGCTCTTCTCCATCCTCACGGTGACCCCGCTCATGGAGCGCCACACACCGGACGGATGGAAGTGGACCGCCCCGATCCTGCCTCTGGTCGTAGACGCCGCGGTCGTCATCGTGGTCCGCCTCGATGCCGTCCTGGCCCGCCTGGGTGGGCACGGGGGCCGGTGGCCGGTCGTGCTGCGGTGGATGACCGGGTGCATGACCCTGGCCCTGAACGTGGCCGACTCCGCGTTGAAGAAAGAGCTGGTCGGCGTGGCGGTGCACGCGGTCGCCCCGCTCCTGCTCATCGTCACCGCGGAGACTGGTCTCGCCTACCGGCAGGCCATCACCGCCGCCCTGACCGCTCAGGAAGCCCGGCAGAAAGCCGAGCAGGCAGAGCGCGAGCAGGCAGCCACCCAGCGCCGTGAGGCGGCTGAGCGGCGGGAGCGTGAGGAACGCGAGCACGCCGCCCAGTTGGTGCGTGAACAGCGCGACCATGAGGCGTTGCTGGCCCGTGAACAGACGGCGCGGGAGGAGGCGGCGCGGCGTGAGGAGCGCGATCGGGCCGAGGTCCGGGAGCGGGCCGAGCGGGAGACTCGTGAACGCCGTGAACGCGAGCGTGAACAGCAGCAGGTCGAGCGTGAACGCCTCGAACGGGAGGCCACCGCACGCCGTGCTGCGGAGCGTCGTGAGCACGATGAGCGTGAACGCCGTGCAGAGGTTGAGCGGCAGGAGCGGGCCGAGCGTGAACGGGCCGCGCTCCTGGCGGCCGGCCCCGCCACGGAGAAGCAGTCCGAGGAGCGGGCCCGGGCAACTGCCCGCGCCGCGTTCGAAGCGGGACTTGCGGTGCGGGCTGCGGCCGAGCTGACCGGCTGGTCCGTCGGATGGATCTCCACCCGCTACCAGGAACTGCGCGACGACTCGTCAACCCGGGCGCTTGAGGGCGCGAGCCAGTGAGCTCCCTGCCGGTCTACGGATGGCGCCTTGCACCGCCCGGCTACGCGACCTTCCGGCAGCTTCGTGCCCAGGGGCTGCGGCCGGGCGGGCAGGACGTCGCCGCTGTGCTCGAACGTCCTCGGAGGCGCAGGGGCCCGTTGGTCGCCTACCTCTACCGCGTTGACCGGGCCAAGCCGGTCCGGTCGATGACTCCGGCCCGGTGGGCGGCACTGGCCAAGGCGAATGCCGCTCAGCAGGTCTGCCCGAACTGCCGCCAGGACGCCGGTTATCGCATCCCGACTTCGCTCGGCATGTGTGTGACCTGCGCCTTCCCCGAAGAACAGTGCGCCGCCTGAAAACCAGCAGGGCCCGGCCCTCTCCACCACAGATCCGGCCGGGCCCCTACTCCGACAAAGGAGTGCACTCAGCATGACCGACACCACCATGACCCCGGTAGTGGCCCCCGAGGCCACCCCGGGGCCCCGTATCCCGCCCCTTGAGCCCAAGCCCACCTCGGCCGCAGCTGCGGCCGAGGTGGAAGTGGGGCACACCCCGGGCGGCTGGCCGGTCGTTCCGCTCGCGGTGACCGGCACCAACGCCACCACCTCCCTGCTCGCCGCCGCCGCGCTCGTAGGCGGCCCGGCAGCTCTGGCCGTCGCCGCCACCGGCGCCGTCGTCCTCGGCACCGTGGCGGCGACCCGCAAGCACCGCGGCAACAGGAAGTCCCGTAAGGCCGCTGGCCGCACGTCCCGCTCTTCGGCCGGTAGCGGGTCGGCTGGCCGGACCGCCAGTCACGGCGGAGCCGGCCGGGTGCCCGGCCAGGCTCGCAGCGGGAATGTCGGCGCCGGTAAGAGCGCAGGTCGCGGTCGAGGGAAGGCCGTTCGTGGCGCTGCCGGTTCCCTCCTGGGCACCGGCAAGTCGAGCGGATCGAAGAACAGTCCGGGCCGCGCTGGGAAGTCGTCGGCCAAGCACGGATCCGCCGCGGCTGCGCCCGGCAAGCGCGGATCCGCCGGGGCCGCCCCGGGCAAGTCGCCGAGTCGTGCGGGGCAGGTCAAGGCGCTGCGCGAGTCGGCCCGCAAGTCGTCCCCGTCGCGGGCCGCTCGTCGGTCTGACACGGCTGGGGCGCGGCGGTCTCTGGCGGATGCTCGCCGGGGTGCCAGGAGCGCGGCCCGGTCGGCGTCCTTGCCGGGTCGGGGGCCGGTCGGCCGGTCCGTGGGCAGGGCTGCGGGCCGGGTCGGATCGGCTCGGGGGGCTGCTGTCGAGCGCAGCCGTCAGGCGCGTGACCGGCGGGCTGCCCGGCAGGTTGACGCCCTGCGTGACGACGTGCGTAAGGCACCGGTCAGGAGGGCGGCCCGCAAGGCTCTGCGGCGTTCCGCCGCCCGGTTCCAGGGACGCCGCCTGCTCGCCGCCCTGCTCGCTGGGGCTCTTGGACTGGTCGGGATGGTCTCCACCCCGCTGGGCCGGAGGCTCGGCTGGGCCTGGCTCCAGTACCCGGGCCGTCGCCTGTACGCCCGGATGACCTGCACCGCCGAGGAACAGCGCACCCGCCGGGATGACGCCATATGCGCCGCCCTGCAGGAGGACGAGGCCGCCGTCGACCGGGAGGCGGCCGAGAGTGCCGACCGGATCAGTGACACGGCGCAGCGGCCCAAGAGGCTGCCGTCGGCAGCAGCACCCATCATCTGTGCGAGTGAGGGAGAGAACATGTCTGGTTTCCGGTTCGAGGAGTACGCCGCGGAGATGGAGTCCGCGGCCGGTCAGTACGACCCCGAGGACGCCATGGAGATCCTGGCCATGGTCGAAGGGCTCCCGGCCGCGCTCACGAGCGTGGCGAATGTGATGCGGGTCCTGGCCGAGCGGGCCGACTCGGAGTTCCCGCTGGAGAAGGCCGTCGCGGACGGCTTCAACGACATCTTCGGTGCCCTCATGTCGGCGGTGGCGGTCGCGGATGACATGGGGCCGCTGTTCCGCCAGTCCCACGAGCAGGACATCGCCCGCCACGAGGACCCGCGCAACGGGGCCGAGGCCGAGAAGGGATGGAACGTCTGACATGACCACCAACACCGCCTCTTCGGGGCCGGTGTGGGACTGGGCTGCCGGTCACGGACCCGTGACCGGCGCCTTGTCCGCCACCACCGGATGCCTTGCCGTCGCCACCACCGGAGCAGTCACCGGCATGCCCGCGGGCTGGGTCCTCACGGTCGGTGCGGCCGGGGCGATCGGCCACACCATCAGCAGCCTGCGCGAACGCCTCTCCGCCCGCACCATCGCCCTGCGCTCCGCCTCCTGGCTCATCGGCGCCGGATGGACGACATGGACCATGACCACCG
Organism: Streptomyces sp. NBC_01520; assembly: GCF_045040375.1. NCBI lineage: Bacteria > Bacillati > Actinomycetota > Actinomycetes > Kitasatosporales > Streptomycetaceae > Streptomyces > Streptomyces sp. NBC_01520. Next base: position 4,766,535 of record NZ_CP109404.1, on the reverse strand, counting down.
GGCCCCTCACCTGGGCCGCCCTCGGGTCCCTGGCCACGATCGGGGTCGGTATCGGGGCCGCCGCCCGCTCCACTCTCCTGCACGAGGAGGCGCGGGAGTTGGAGGCCATCGCCGCCGATGAACGTCAGATCTCCCACGAACTGTCCGCGGAACGCAGGGCGATCGCCGCGGAGTGGGTGGACCGGGTCCAGCGGGTCTGCAACCTCACCCTGCGGATCCTCGCGGTAGAGATCTGGCCCACCGGCACCGGGTTCACCATCGACGCCGAACTCCCCGCCGGCGGAACCACCTACGACCGGATCGCCCAGCACTCCGCCGCCCTGTCCGCCGACGCCCGACTCCCGCACGGCTGCACCGCGGTCGCCTCCCAGGGCATCGATCAGGGACGGGTCCTGATCGATGTGACCACGGTCAACGTGCTCTCCGAGGAACGCACCTACCCGTCGGACTACAGCCCGTTGTCGATCTACACCGGTATCCCGTGGGGCTACCGCACCAACGCCGAAGAGATCTGCGTGTTCCTGCGCGAACAGTGCGCGCTGGTCGTCGGCCCCACCGGGTCCGGCAAGACGAACATGGTGCACGTCATCCTGGCCGGGTTCGCCCGCACCACCGACGTCCTGACCTGGGTCATCGACCTGAACGCCGGATCCGCCGGCCTGCCCTGGGTCCGCCCCGCCCTCGACACCAACGGGGCCCCGGTCGAGGGAGTGCAGCCGGGCATCGACTGGCTCGCCTCCACCTACGAGGAAGCCGTGCTCATGCTCGATGCGGCCCTGGCGGTCGGGATGCGCCGCAAGGTCGCCTACCAGGACCTCATGGCCGAGCGGAACACCGACCAGCTCCCCATCAGCGCGAAGATCCCGCAGATCATGCTGGTCGTCGACGAGGGCGCCGAGATCCTGACCAGCACCGACCGGAGCATGAAGGAACTCGCGAAGAAAATCCTCGAAGTGATCCGGATGCTCCGAGCCATGGGCGCCCGGACCGTGCTCACCGCCCTCGGTGCCACCGGGTCCGTCCTCGGGAACCTGATGATCCGCCGCGAAGCCAAAGCCCGGGTCTGCCTCACCGGCGGGGAAGTCGAAGGGATGGACCTCAGCAAGGTCTTCCCCGGCTCCCGCGGACTCCGCCCGGACCAGGCCCCCTACAAGGGGGCCGGGTACATGGGCACCCCGGAGTCCGCAGCCGCCCTGTTCAAGAACTGGCGGATCCTGCCCAACCAGATCCGCGACATCGTCCACGCCACCTCCGACATGCACCCCACCCTCGACGCCATTTCCGCCAAGGCCGCAGGCGACGCCTACGCGAACCGATGGAACCCGGAGCGCACCGCGTGGATGCGGGACACCAACCACACCCCGACCGCCGGCCCCGGACCGGGCGAGCAGCCCACGGCTGGTGGCGGGCTGAACCTGTCCGCGCTGCGGACGGGTCAGGAGTCGCCGGAGGAGGCGTTGGCCCGGAAGTTCCGGGAGCAGATCGACGCCGAGTTCGCGACGTTCTCCCAGCCCGGTACGAACACCGAGCAGCCGACACCGGGCGGGCTGAACCTGTCGGCGCTGCAGAACGAGGACAACGCCGCCCGGCAGGCCGCCCTCACCCTGCTCCTTGCCGCAGGCCCGGACGGAACCGGGGCGTCGGCGATCGCCCGCGCGCTCACCGACGCGCACGGCACAACCCGGCAGACGGTCGTCGGCTGGCTCAAGACATGGACCGAGGACGGCACCGCCGTCCGCGTCGGCACCGGCACGAAAGCCCGCTACGTCCACACCCGGCACGCCCCCGACAACCCCACCGAGGACTGACCGCCTGTCACTTGTCACCACCGGCCCGGGAAGAGCCCTGGGTGGCTCTGTGAGGGCCGGAAACGGCTTGTGACCTGCAAGGCGACAAGCGACAAGACAAGACAAGCGACAAGGCACACGACAAGCCGGACGACAAGCGACACGACAAGCCGCAGGGGACCACACCTTGACGTTCAGGGGTGGTCCCCCGCGCTGCTGAAGGAGCCCCGTCGTGCATGAGCCCACGTACGAGATCACCACCCTCACCCCCCAGCAGCCCACCCAACACCCCGCGATGCTGCCCCACGAGATCCCCCCGGGAGTCCAGATGGTCACTCTCCCCGGCGGCATCCGAACGCTCGCCTACACCCCGCAGCAGGCCCCGCCCGCGCCGCCGGTTCCGGTCGCGCAGCCGATCCCGGCCTGGGCCAAGACCACCGCCCTCCTCGCGCCGACGGTCGGCGGGGGCGTCGCCGCCGCCGGTATCGGACTCTCCTACGCAGCCCCGGGACTGATCGCCATGAGCCAAGCCCTCTGGGCCGCCGTCGCCCTCATCGCCGCCGCAGCCATCGGCGTCCCCATGCTCCTCCGGCTCAGCCGAAGCGCGGCCGACACCGGACGGGGGACGACGCACATCACGCAGAACATCACCGCATCCGGGATGTTCGGCAAGGCCAACGGCACCATCAACCACCACTAAACCGGGGGCCGGTCGTGCCGCTCCTGGACTGGCGGAACGCCCGCCACTTCGACGCCACCCGGAACCTGCCGTGCGCGCTCTGCGGCAAACCCACCCCCATGCGCAGCCACGACCGCGAACCGGTCCACAAGGTGTGCGCCGAGGACTGGTGCGACCACAACCCCACATCCAACCGCTTCCACAACTGACCCGAGATGGAGAACCACGCATGACCGACGCCGACTTCGACACGGGCGAGCACGTCGAATACCTCGACTGCGACCTCTGCGGCACCGCCGACGACTCCGGCCCGCCCCCGTACCCGCACTGCTGCGGATGCGGGGCAGACGGCAGCAGCGAGTTCCCTGACTGCACCTGCGAGTAGCTACGCCGAGGGCGGCCCCCTCTCACGCCAATGATCTGGGGCCGCCCTCGTCTGCCAGCACCTTTCACAGAACTGGAGACATCCAGCATGACCCATGAAGCACGTTCCGCGCTGCTGTCCGCAGCGCTCGATGCCGTCGCCCGCGGCTGGGCGGTGTTCCCCTTACGACCTGGCGACAAGCCGCCCGCCCTGCACGGTGAGACATCCTGCCCCCGCACCGGCGACTGCACTACCGGTCACCGCAAGTGGGAGCAGCGCGCCACCACCGACCCCGACCGCATCCACCGGGCCTGGTCGGCCGGCCGGTTCAACATCGGGATCGCGACCGGCCCGTCCGGGCTGGTCGTCGTCGACCTGGACATGCCCAAGCCCAACAGCAGTGCGGACACGCCTTGCGGCGTGACAACCTTCAAGGCGCTCTGCGAGCGCACCGGACACGCCGTCCCAACCACCTACCGGGTGCGAACCGCGAGTGGTGGAGAGCACCTGTACTTCACCGCGCCGGACAGCATCCGGCTCGGCAACACCGCCGGGTCCCTCGCTCCCCCCATCGACACCCGAGCGTGGGGCGGATACGTCGTCGCCCCCGGCAGCACCGTCAACGGGCGTACGTACGACGTGCTCGACCCCGCCCCGGTGGCGCCGCTGCCCGGATGGCTGCTTGACGCTCTCAAGCCCGTCGAGCGCCCCACCGGGCCGCTGAAGCTGTCCCTGCCGAAGCGTGGCAACCGGGCCGCTGAGACTGCGCTGGAGCGGGAAACGACCCTCGTGGCAGGCACCACGGAGGGCGGCCGTGAGGCGCAGCTCTTCGAGAGCGCCCGGAAGGTGGCCCGCTTCGTGGGATGGGGCGACCTCACCCGGCACGAGGTGGAAGAGGCATTTCAGAGGGCGGGGGAGGCGGCTGGACTCCCGGCATCCCAGTGCCGCTCGACTCTGCGCAGCGTCCTGAACTGGTCGCTACGTACCTGCCGGCCCCGGGAGACGACATGAGCCCCCGGCCACATCCCCATCTGAAATGCCTGCCCTCCGCTCCCACCGGCCCCGGCCTCGCCGAACCGGCCCCGACCAGTGCCGGTGGTGGTGCGCCGAAGGGCGTCGCCGAAGGCGTCCCCACTGCTGTTCGCCCTGACCAGCAGGCCGGGGACGGCCGCTACCCCGTCGCCTGGCTCACCATCTCCGCACCCCGCGGCGCGGTCCCGACCGCCACCAGCGTCTGCGCGTGCGGACGCAATCTCTTCGCCGCAGGCCACCGCAAGGCCCTGGCCCTGGTCGAAGACCACACCCGCCATCGCGACCTCTGCTCGCTCCGCACCCATCAGGAAGGCGCCGCCGTATGAGCGCGACACCAAACACACCGCCCCTCGACGGCGCCACCCTCCTCAACGAAGTGGAAGCCTTCCACCGCCGGTTCAACGTCTTCCCCACCGAGGCCGCCTACGTTGCCGTCACGCTGTGGGACGCTCACGCGCACCTGGTGGAGTGCTTCGAGACGACACCTCGGATCGCGTTCCTCTCGCCCGAGCCGGGGTCGGGGAAGTCCCGGGCGCTGGAGATCGTGGAACTCCTCACTCCCCGACCGGTCAGCACGGTCTCGGCATCCGCGAACGCCCTGTACCGGCTTGTCGACTCCGCCGCCGGGCTGCCCACCGTGCTCTTCGACGAGGTGGACACCATCTTCGGCCCGAAGGCAGGCGCGGACGAGGCACTGCGCGGATTCCTCAACGCCGGGTACCGGCGCATCGGCGGTGCTCTGCGGTGCGTGGGAGAGGGCTCCAACCAGAACGCGCAGGTCTTCGGTTCGTACTGTGCGGTCGCCATGGCTGGGCTCGGCTCGCTGCCGGACACGGTGCTGACCCGCTCGGTCATCGTCCGTATGCGCAAGCGCGCCCCGAACGAGAAGGTGGAGCCCTACCGGCAGCGCATCCACGAGAAGCAGGGCCATGAACTGCGCGACCAGCTCGCGGCGTGGGCCGACACCATCCGAGACCAAGTCGCGGACGCCTGGCCCGAGATGCCCGACGGGGTCACCGACCGACCGGCCGACGTGTGGGAGCCCCTGCTCGCCGTCGCCGACGCCGCTGGCGGCGACTGGCCCACCCGGGCCCGTACCGCGTGCCTGGAGCTGATCAACGCCGCCCACGACAACGACGAGGCGTCCCTCGGTGTGCGGCTGCTGACCGACCTCCGCGACCGTGTGTTCTGCGGTGCGGACCGCGTGCCCACCGCAGTCGTCCTGGAAGGCCTCCTCGCCATGGACGACGCCCCGTGGGGGGACCTGGACGACAAGCCGATCACCTCCCGCACCCTCGCCCGACTGTTGGCCCAGTACGTCACCCCCGCCAACAAGCCCATCAAGCCGCGCGGCATCCGTACCCCGTCCGGCTTCCCCAAGGGCTACTACGCGGAAGACCTCACGGACGCCTGGACCCGGTACTGCCCTCCCGCTCCGGAGGGATCCGCCACGTCCGCCACGTCCGCCACACCGCAGGTCAGCGGGGGTGAATCCGTGGCGGATACCGCCACAGCCATCCGCCACATGTCTGCGGAAACCGCCACACCGCTCTTCCCGGTCGCGGGCTGAGACCCAGCGCCGTCAGGTGCCGCCACACCCCGGGTGTGGCGGCACCTATCCGCCACAGAATCGCTATCCGCCACAAACACAGGCCTCTGACCTGCGGTGTGGCGGCGTGGCGGACGTGGCGGATCCACCAGAGCCAAGAGACCCACGCGCTCAAAGAGGAGTCGCACCATGGCCGGCCCGCAGATGCTCAAGCTCCCCGAAGTCCTCGCCGAACTCGCCATGAGCCGAGCAGCGTTCTACCGCATGCGCGCCCGCGGCAAGGCGCCCAAGCTCATCAAACTCCCAAACGGCCAGCTCCGCGTGCGCCGTGCCGACCTCGACGCATGGTGGCGCGACCTCGAAGCGTCCGCCGCCTGACCGTCCACTCCCCCGCTCGAAAACCCGAGGGCCCGCCGGACCGGCGGGCCCTCGGCCTGTTCCTGGAGAGTCATGCCCCTTACGTACGACGTGCGCCTCTACGCGATCGAGGTGCGCCCGGACCGCCCCAAGCCCTACCGGGTGCGGTGGGTGGCCGGACAGCGCAAGCATTCCAAGAGTTACCAGCTCAAAGCCCAGGCTGACGGCCGTCGCTCGGAACTGATGGCCGCCGTCCGGCGCGGTGAGCAGTTCGACGAGGAGAAGGGCCTGCCGACCTCCGAACTTCGAGCGCTCCAAGGGTCGATCACCTGGTATGCGCACACCCGCGCCTACGTCGACCGTAAGTGGGCAGCGGCACCAGCCAAATCCCGCAAGAACTACGCGGATGCTCTGGCCACCATCACCCCGGCGCTCGTGAAGTCGGCCGCCGGGAAGCCGGATGCGGCGCTGCTCCGGCGAGCGCTGTACGGGTGGGCGTACAACCGCAACCGGTGGAACGAGGAGCCGCCGGAGGACGTGGCGCAGGCCTTGAAGTGGCTGGACAAGAACTCCTTGCCAGTGTCCGCGCTCGAAGACGCGGCCACCGTCCGTCTGGCGCTGAACGCCCTGGGCCTGAAGATCGACGGAAAGCCCGCAGCGCCTCGCACCGCCCGGCGCAAGCGTGCTTGCCTCAGCGACGTGCTGGGCCTGGCCGTCGAAGAGCGGTACTTCACCATGCCGGTGAATCCGCTGACGACCGTGAAGTGGGTCGCGCCGAAGTCCGCCGAGGAGGTCGATCCCCAGAGCGTCGCCAACCCGCGCCAGGCGCGCGCGCTCCTGAAGGGGGTGCGCGAGCAGGGGCCCCGCGGTGAGCACCTCGAAGCGTTCTTCGGGTGCCTGTACTACGCGGCCATGCGGCCGGCGGAAGCGACCGCCCTTCGCGACTCGCAGTGCCACCTCCCCGAGACAGGCTGGGGTGCACTGACGCTCCGCGAGGGGGCAGTGCGGGCCGGTCGGAACTGGACCAACGACGGGGAGGCGCACGAGATGCGGCACCTGAAGGCTCGGGCGGTCAAGGACTCCCGGCCCGTACCGATCCCGCCCCACTTCGTCCGGCTTCTCCGTCAGCACATCGCCACGCACGGCGTCGCGCCGGACGGCCGACTGTTCCGTACGAGCCGCGGCGGGCTGCTTCAGGAGACCGGGTACGGAGAGGTCTGGGCGCGGGCACGGAAAGACGTGCTTACGGAGCAGGAGCACGGGTCACTCCTCGCTCGCCGTCCATATGATCTTCGCCACGCCGGGGTTTCCTTCTGGCTCAGTTCCGGGGTCGACCCTATGGAGTGTGCTCGGCGGGCCGGCCACACGATCGCGGTTCTGTTCCGGGTCTACGCGAAGGTGCTGGCGCAGACGACAGAGCGCGCGAACCATCGGATCGACGCAGCGCTGCGTGAATGGAACGAGCCCGAGTAGCGACAGCGCCTCCCCCGGGGGACGGCTGGGGGACACACCCTGATCAGGGGTGGGATTCGGGTGAGACAACGTGGGATACGGGGGCCGATCGGCGCACTCCGCGGTCCCGCTTTCACACATGCAGAAACCCCGCCCGACCTGTGGTTTAAGCAGGTCGGACGGGGTTTCCCGTCCTGTGGCGGCGCCAGGGTTCGAACCTGGGTAGGCTGAGCCGGCAGATTTACAGTCTGCTCCCTTTGGCCACTCGGGCACACCGCCTCGAACGACGCGTCGAAGCTCGACTTCCGGGCTCCTTGGCGACGACGTAAACGATACCCGATGGCCGGGGGTGCTACGCCACCTGATTGATCAGTGCTCGGCGCGGGCGGGGGTGGCTAGGCTTTGCGACGTACCCAACGCATACGACGCAAGGAGCCACACGTCATGGCCGACTCCAGTTTCGACATCGTCTCGAAGGTCGAGCGGCAGGAGGTCGACAACGCCCTCAACCAGGCCGCCAAGGAGATCTCCCAGCGCTACGACTTCAAGGGCACGGGTGCCTCGATCTCGTGGTCCGGCGAGAAGATCCTGATGGAGGCGAACGGCGAGGAGCGGGTCAAGGCGATCCTCGACATCTTCCAGTCCAAGCTGATCAAGCGCGGGATCTCCCTGAAGTCGCTGGACGCGGGCGAGCCGCAGCTGTCCGGCAAGGAGTACAAGATCTTCGCCACGATCGAGGAGGGCATCTCCCAGGAGAACGCCAAGAAGGTGGCGAAGATCATCCGCGATGAGGGCCCGAAGGGTGTCAAGGCACTGGTCCAGGGCGACGAACTGCGGGTCAGCTCGAAGAGCCGGGACGACCTGCAGGCCGTGCAGGCGCTGATCAAGGGCAAGGACCTGGATTTCGCGGTGCAGTTCGCCAACTACCGGTAGACGGTTCGCCGCTGTCTGCGGCGGTTCTCGGGCGGGGTGGGGCGTGCCGGTCGGCGCACCCCGCCCCGTCCGCGTATGCGATGTCCGAAATCCGCCGGTCGCGACGCGGTGGAGGTCGCAGACTCGTGTGTACGGGGATGGCGCGGGCCCGGTTTCCGCGGGCCGCCGGGCAGGGAGTGTGACGAGTGATGACGACGGTGTACGCGAAGGTCGACAGCCCGCTGGGTGAACTGCTGCTGGCCGGCGAGGAGCGGGCCGGAACGGGTGGGGCGGACGGGGTGGCACTGGCCTCGTTGTCACTGCCGGGGCAGAAGGGCGCCGCGGTCGTGCGGGACGGCTGGCGGCATGCCCCTGAGCTGTTCGGCGAGGTCGCACGGCAGTTGGAGGCGTACTTCGAGGGGCGGTCGACCCGCTTCGACGTCGCGTACGCGGACGGCGCCGGCACGGACTTCCAGCGGCGGGTCTGGCGGGCGCTGGACACCATTCCGTACGGGCGGACGGTGTCGTACGGGCAGATCGCCGCGCGGGTGGGATCCACAGGGGCCGGGGTGCGGGCCGTGGGGACGGCGATCGGGCGCAATCCGCTGCTGGTCGTGCGGCCGTGCCACCGGGTGATCGGGGCGGACGGGGCCCTGCGGGGCTATGCCGGCGGCGTGGAGCGCAAGGAGCGGCTGCTGGAGCTCGAGGGCGCCCTGGCCGGCCGGTGATGTCCCGCGGGGTGCCGTACACGTCCGACGGGCTGTTCCCGCGACCGCGGGCGGTCGTGGCGCCGGGGGCGGTTCATGTGCCGGGGTGGTTGTCGGAGGTGCGGCAGCGGGAGTTGGTGGAGGCGTGCCGGGAGTGGGCACGGGGTCCTGTGCCGTTGCGGCGCAGCGTGCTGCCGGGCGGGGCGGTGATGTCGGTGCAGACGGTGAGTCTGGGGTGGCACTGGCTGCCGTACCGGTACGTGCGGACGGCCGACGACGTCAACGGGGCGCGGGTCGCCGCCTTCCCGCCGTGGCTCGCGGAGCTGGGACGGGCCGCGGTGGCGGACGCGTACGGGGATGCGGGGGCGGGAGCCGCGTACGCGCCGGATTCCGCGCTGGTCAACTTCTACGACGGTGCGGCGCGGATGGGGATGCACCAGGACAAGGACGAGCGGTCGGGTGCTCCCGTGGTGTCGCTGAGCCTCGGTGACACCTGCCTGTTCCGCTTCGGGAACACGGAGGACCGGGGACGGCCCTACACGGACGTGGAGTTGGCCTCCGGCGATCTGTTCGTGTTCGGCGGTCCGTCGCGCTACGCGTTCCACGGGGTGACGAAGGTGTTCGCGGGATCGGCCGGTCCCGCTTCGGGGATGCGGGCCGGCCGGCTCAATCTGACGTTGCGCGAGACGGGCTTGGGCGGGACGGGGTCGGGCGAGGGGGGCGGGGCGGGGGCGTAGGTCAGCGGCGGTCGCGGGAGTTGCCGAAGAGCAACCGGTAGGCGATCAGCAGGACGAGCGAGCCGGCGACGGCCGCGATCCATGTCGCCGTGTCGTAGAAGTCGGTGCTGATCGGCCGGTCGAGGAAGCGGGACGACAGCCAGCCCCCGAGGAAGGCGCCCACGATGCCTATGAGGGTCGTGCCGATGATGCCGCCGGGGTCGCGGCCCGGCAGGAGGAACTTGGCGATTGCCCCGGCCAGCAGTCCGAGGATGATCCAGCTGATGATGCTCATGTTCGCGAACCTACCCGTCACGTGATCCTGCAAGCCAGGACGCTCGTGGGGGCAGGTTCGGTTGCCCGGGGCGCTGCCCGTCTACCGCGTCGCGAACGGCTGGTCGGTGCGGACGATCTCCTTGCCGAAGGGCATCAGGGAGACCGGGATCAGCTTGAAGTTCGCAATGCCCAGCGGGATTCCGATGATCGTGACGCACAGGGCGATGCCGGTGAAGATGTGGCCGAGTGCGAGCCACCAGCCGGCCAGGATCAGCCAGAGGATGTTCCCGATGAACGAGGGGCTCCCGGAGTCCCTGCGGTCGACGACGGTGTAGCCGAAGGGCCAGAGGGCGTAGACGCCGATGCGGAACGCGGCCAGGCCGAAGGGGATGCCGATGATCGTGATGCAGAGGAGGAGGCCTGCGGCGACGTAGCCGAGGAACATCCAGAAGCCGCACAGGATCAGCCATATGACGTTCAGGATTGTCTTCACGGTCGATACCCTGCCATCTGCTCGAGTCTGGCGATGCGTTCTGCCATGGGCGGGTGGGTGGAGAACATCTTGGACATGCCGCGGCCGGGACGGAACGGGTTCGCGATCATCATGTGGCTCGCGGTCTCGATCCTCGGTTCGGGCGGCAGGGGTAGCTGTTTGGTGCCGGCGTCGAGCTTGCGCAGGGCGCTCGCGAGGGCGAGCGGGTCGCCGGTGAGCTGGGCTCCGGCCGCGTCTGCCTCGTACTCGCGGGAACGGCTGACGGCGAGCTGGATGACGGAGGCCGCGAGCGGGCCGAGGATCATGATCAGGAGCATGCCGACGATACCGGGGCCCTCGTCGTCGTTGGACCGGCCCACGGGGATCAGCCAGGCGAAGTTGACCAGGAACATGACGACGGAGGCGAGGGCTCCCGCGACGGAGGAGATCAGGATGTCGCGGTTGTAGACGTGGCTGAGCTCGTGGCCCAGGACGCCGCGCAGTTCGCGTTCGTCGAGGATCTGGAGGATGCCTTCGGTGCAGCACACGGCGGCGTTGCGCGGGTTGCGGCCGGTGGCGAAGGCGTTGGGTGCCTGTGTCGGGGAGATGTAGAGCCGGGGCATGGGCTGACGGGCCGCGGTCGAGAGCTCTCGGACGGTGCGGTAGAGCTGTGGTGCCTCGAATTCGCTGACGGGGCGGGCCCTCATGGCACGCAGGGCGAGCTTGTCGCTGTTCCAGTACGCGTAGGCGTTGGTGGCGAGCGCGACGAGGAGGGCCACGATGAGGCCGGTGCGTCCGAAGAAGCTGCCGATGACGATGATGAGTGCGGACAGTCCGCCGAGGAGTACGGCGGTCTTCAGCCCGTTGTGCCGGCGGTGCACGGTACGCCCTCCAAATGGTGCAGCAGGGGAACCCTTGCTCGGTGGTGCTCCACTCCCCAGTGGAGCCTCCCGTACTGGTCAACGCGAGGCGGGGGGAGCTAGTTCCCTTGTGCGTGGAGCCCCGGTGGCAAAGGCGGAAGGGGCGGATCCGAGTGGATCCGCCCCTGGGCCGTACGGGTGGCCGCGCCCGTGCCGTACGGGTGGCCGCGCTCGTGCCGCGCCCCGTGGGGCGTCGCCGTGCAGGTCAGCGCTGTGCGGGGAGGCCCGCCAGCACGCGGGCCTCGGCGTCCGGCTCGACGTCGCTGGTGCAGTGGCCGCAGCGGGTGGCGACGGCGGGGATCTCGGTGAAGCAGCGGGGGCAGTCGCGCAGGGCGGCCTTGATGTCGGCCTTCTCTTCCTCGTCCTTGGCCGTGAAGCGGTTCTGGACCTTGGCCATGGGGACGACGACCAGGAAGTAGAGGACGGCGGCGGTGATGAGGAAGGCGATGGCGGCGCTGATGAACAGGCCGTAGGGGAAGATCGCGCCGTCCACGGTGAAGGTGGCCTTGCTGAAGTCGCCGGTTCCCCGGGTGAAGAGACCGATCAACGGCACGATGAACGCGTTGCTGAAGCCGGTGACCACGGCGGTGAAGGCGGCTCCCACTGCGAGGCCGATGGCCATGGAGATGACGTTTCCGCGCAGGATGAAGTCTTTGAACCCGTTCAGCACCGCACTGGCTCCTCTTTGCTCTTTTTGGGTGACGTGCAGGCATGACCATGCCCTGTGCGCACCTTGGGGAGCAAGCCGATCTTGCGGGCGTCAGAACAGGTTGACGGCCGCGAAGCGGAGGACGAGCTGGGGTGCTCCGGAGAGTGCGACGCCGATCACGGCGGTGAGGGCGATAGCGGTGGTGAGCGGCGCGGGAACACGGTGCTTCGGCGGTGTGGGGGCCTGCTCGCCGTCAGCTGTATCCGGCAAGCGGAAGAGTGCCGCGGTCCACTGGAGGTAGTAGTAGAGCGCGATCACCACGTTGACGGCCATGACGACGGCGAGCCAGCCCAGTCCGGCGTCGACGGCCGCGGAGAAGACCGTGACCTTCGCGAAGAGGCCGATGATGCCGGGCGGCAGACCGGCCAGGCAGAGCAGGAAGAAGCCCATGGCGAGTGCGGCCAGGGGGCGGGTGGCGTAGAGACCGCGGTAGTCGCTGATGCGGTTGTCCGGGTGGGTCCGGGCGACGAGGGCGGCCACGGCGAAGGCACCGAGGTTCACGACGGCGTACATGAGGGCGTAGGCGACCGTGGAGCCGATCTGTTCGTCGCTGGAGTACGCGGCGGCGGCGATCGGGACGAGGAGGTAGCCGGCCTGGCCGACGGACGACCACGCGAGGAGGCGTACGGCGCTGCGCGCGCGGGTGGCGGTCTGCCGGAGCGCGGCGACGTTGCCGACGGTCATGGTGAGGGCGGCGAGGACGGCGAGGGCGGGGCCCCAGACGTCCGCGTACGACGGGAAGCCGATCACCGTGACGAGGATGAGGCCGGAGAAGCCGACCGCCTTGCCGACGACCGAGAGGTAGGCGGCGATGGGGAGCGGGGCTCCGACGTAGGTGTCGGGGACCCAGAAGTGGAAGGGTGCGGCGGCGGTCTTGAACGCGAAGCCGACGAGGGTGAGGGCGACCCCGGCCTTGGCGAGGGTGTCGAACCGGCCGGGTACGTCGTCGAGGTGTGCGGCGATCTCCGTGAGGTGCAGGGTGCCGGTGGTCGCGTAGACGAAGCTGACGCCGAGGAGCATGACGGCGGTGGCGACGACGGAGGAGAGGAAGAACTTCAGGGCCGCTTCGGAGGACCGCCGGTCGCCACGCTTGATGCCGACAAGGGCGAAGGCGGGGAGCGAGGCGACTTCGAGGGCCACGACGAGCGTGGCGAGGTCGCGGGCCGCCGGCAGGAGCGCGGCTCCCGCCGCGGAGCACAACAGCAGGAACCAGAACTCGCCCGCGGGGAGCTTACGCGTGTCGCCGATGGAGAGCAGTGCGGTGAGCAGTGCGCCGCCGAGCACGAGGGCCTGGATGACGAGGGCGAAGTGGTCGGCGGTGTAGCTGCAGGCCTGAACGGGGCCGGTGAGGCAGAAGGTGGAGCGGTCCCCGGCGCGCAGGGGGATGAGGAGGGCGAGCGCGGCGACGAGTCCGGCGACGGCGCCGTAGCCGAGGAGCGGCTTGTGCCGTTCGGCGACGAAGAGGTCGGCGACCAGGATGAGGAGGGCCACCGTGGCGGCGGTGACGGGTGGTGCGATCGCGAGCCAGTCGACGGACTGGACGAGGCTCGCCGCCCCGGTTGCGCTGTCGGCTGCCACGGTCACGACTTGCCTCCTGCGAGGAGCTTCTGCACGGCCGGGTCGGTGAGGCCGAGGAGGACGGCGGGCCAGAGGCCGGCGAGGACGGTGAGGGCTGCGAGGGGGGTCCAGGCGGCGAGTTCGTAGCTCTGGATGTCGGCGACCGGGTGCGGCTCCTCGCGCTTCTCACCCATGCAGACGCGGCGTACGACGATCAGCATGTAGGCGGCGGTGAGCAGGGTGCCGAACGCGCCGATGGACATGAAGGTGAGGAAGGCGGGGCGGCTGAGGCCCTCGGCGGGGTCGAAGGCGCCGAACAGGGTGAGCATCTCGCCCCAGAATCCGGCGAGGCCGGGAAGTCCGAGCGAGGCGATCGCGGCGAAGGCGAGGAGGCCGCCGAGTCGGGGGGTGCGGCCGTAGAGGGCCGCTCCGGTGGCTCCGGCGAGGGTGTCGAGGTCCGCCGTGCCGTAGCGGTCCTTGACGGCGCCCACCAGGAAGAACAGCAGGCCGGTGATGAGGCCGTGGGCGATGTTGGCGAAGAGCGCGCCGTTGACGCCGGTGGGGGTCATGGTCGCGATGCCGAGGAGCACGAAGCCCATGTGGCCGACGGAGGAGTACGCGATGAGGCGCTTGAGGTCGCCCTTGGCGCCGGGGCGGGCGAGGGCGAGGCAGGCCAGGGATCCGTAGATGATGCCGACGACGGCGAACGCGGCGAGGTAGGGCGCGAAGGTCCGCATCCCGTCGGGGGTGATGGGGAGCAGGATGCGGACGAATCCGTACGTCCCCATCTTCAGCATGACGCCGGCGAGGAGTACGGAGCCGACGGTCGGGGCCGCGGTGTGGGCGTCGGGGAGCCAGCTGTGGAGCGGCCACATCGGGGTCTTCACGGCGAGGCCGATCCCGATCGCGAGTACGGCGATGACCTGCACGGACGCGGTGAGGCCACGGCCGTTGTCAGTGGCGAGTGCCACCATGTCGAAGGTGCCGCTCTTCAGTCCGATGAGGAGCAGTCCCAGCAGCATGACGACGGAGCCGAGCAGGGTGTAGAGGATGAACTTCCAGGCGGCGGGCTGCTTCCGGTCGCCGCCCCAGCGTGCGATGAGGAAGTACATCGGGATGAGGACCATCTCGAAGGCGAGGAAGAACAGCAGCAGGTCGAGGACGGCGAAGGTCGCGAGGGTGCCGGACTCCAGGACGAGGACGAGTGCGACGAATGCCTTCGGGGACGGGCCCGCGGGCAGCTTGAAGTAGCTGTAGAGCGCGCAGAGGAAGGTCAGCAGCGCGGTCAGTACGAGAAGGGGGAGCGAGATGCCGTCGGTGCCGAGGTGGATCCGGACGTCGAGTGCCGGGATCCAGCTGATGTCGGTGGTGGCCTGCATTCTCGACGGGTGGTCGTGGTCGAAGCCGGCGGCCAGGACGAGTGCGGCGATGAGCACGGCGCCGGTGACGGTCACGCCGTGGCGGAGCACGGCCTGGTCGGGGTTCCTGCCCTTGAGCCCGGGCGGGGCGGGCAGGAGCGCGGCGACGGCGCCCAGGAGCGGGGCGACGACGATGAACGCCAGAAGGAACTGCATCACGGATGCGCTGATATCGATCACGGTTCACGCCCCGGCGTTGACGTTGGCGAAGACGACGGCGGCGATCGCCAGGACAAGGGTTCCGGCGAGCAGCGCGCCGAGGTAGGTCTGCACGTTGCCGGTCTGGGCGCGGCGGACCGCGGTGCCGAGTCCGCGGGCGAGGCTGCCCGAGCCGCGGACGTACGTGTCGACGACCTCACGGTCCAGGAAGCGGACGAGGCGGGCGGCGGCCTGGACGGGGCTGACGAAGAGCTTCGTGTACAGGGCGTCGAGGTGGAAGCCGGTGACCGCGTGGCGGTGGAGGGGGCCGAGGAGGAGCCGGCCGGGGTCGGACGGGTCGGGGGCGTCCGCGATGGTGCCGTACGCGGCGGTGTGTGACGTCATCGCCTCGACCTCGACGAGGGCGGGTTCGGCGTCGGGGTGGGCGGCGACCGCGCCGACCGGGGGGCGGTCGGCGAGTGCCGCGGTGTGGCGCCAGGCCCCGTAGGTGACGAGTCCGCCGACGAGGCACACGCCGGTGGAGAGGACCGCGGTCGTGAGGGTCGGGGTGAGGCTGTGTCCGTCGAACCAGTCGGTGATGACGCCGGCGGTGAGGCCGAAGGCGATCGTGGGGACGGCGAGGACCCAGAGGACGGAGGTCATCGCGACGGGCTGTTTGCCGTGGTCGGGTGCCTCCGGGCCGCGCCCGCGGAACGCGAGGAGCCAGAGGCGGGTGGCGTAGGCGGCGGTGAGGACCGCAGCGAGGAGTCCGGCGACGAGGATCGTCCAGCCGGCGGCGGCCGGGGCGAGGTCGCGGTCGCCGAGGGCGGTGTGCTCGGCGGCGACGAGGACGGCTTCCTTGGAGAAGAAGCCGGCGAACGGGGGGATCGCGGCGAGTGCCAGGAGGGCGACGGTCATCGTCCAGTAGGCGTCGGGGATCCGCTTGGTGAGGCCGCCCATGCGGGACATGGCGGCGAGTGAGTTGGTTCCCGCGGCGTGGATGACGACGCCGGCCGCCAGGAAGAGCACGGCCTTGAAGGCTCCGTGGGAGATGAGGTGGAAGACGGCGGCCCCGCGGTCGCCGACGGCCAGGGCGCCGGACATGTAGCCGAGCTGGCCGATGGTCGAGTACGCGAGGACGCGTTTGATGTCGTCCTGGGCCAGGGCGGCGAGTCCGGAGCCGATCATCGTGACGGCCGCCATCACGGCGAGGACGACGAGGGCCGCACCGGAGGCGGCGAACACGGGGAGGAGCCGGGCCACGAAGTAGATACCGGCGGCGACCATCGTCGCGGCGTGGATGAGCGCGGAGACGGGGGTCGGGCCGGCCATCGCGTCGGGCAGCCAGGTGTGCAGGGGGAACTGCGCGGATTTTCCGGCGACGCCCGCGAGGAGCAGCAGGGCGATGAGGGTGGGGTGGTCGAGTCCGCCGTTCGTGACGGCGGCCAGGATGCCGGTGATGCGGAATGTGCCGGTGTCGGCGGCGAGGGCGAACAGTCCGATGAGGAAGGGGACGTCGCCGAGCTTGGTGACGAGGAACGCCTTGAGGGAGGCGGCGCGGGCCTCGGGCGTCTCCCAGTAGTGGCCGACGAGGAAGTACGAGCAGATGCCCATGATCTCCCAGCCGACCAGGAGCACCATCAGGTCGCCGGAGTAGACGACGAGCAGCATCGCGGAGGTGAAGAGGGAGACGAGGGCCGCGTACGAGATGTAGCGGGTGTCGTCGCGCAGGTAGGCCGTCGAGTAGATCTGCACGCAGGTGGCGACGAGTCCGACGACGACGGCCACGAGGACGGCGAAGCCGTCGAGGTACAGGGCGAGGTCGATGGGGACCGAGCCGGTGGGGGTGAGCCGGGTCGCGGCGTCGATGGCCGGGCCGCCGCCCTGGCGTACCGCGACGACGACGGCGATGACGGCCGCGGCGAGGGTGGGCAGGACGGCGAGGGGGCGGGCGAAGCCGGGGGCGGTCCTGCCGAGGAGGAGTCCGGCTGCGGCGCCCAGGAAGGGGAGGAGGGGGACGAGGACGGCGAGGGTCGTGGTGGTCACGCGGTGGCCTCTGCCTTCTTTGCCTTCCCTGCCGGAGCAGTGGCCTGGTCTGCGGTGCCGTGGGCGGTGTCTTCGGTGTCCTCGTCGCCGGGGAGCGTTTCGGCCTCGTCGGTCTCCGCGGTGTCGCGGAGGCGGTCGATGTCCGAGCTGCCCCGGTTGCGGTAGACGGAGAGGACGATCGCGAGGCCGATGCCGATCTCGGCTGCGGCAATGGCGATGGTGAAGAGGGTGAGCGCCTGGCCGGAGTGGAGTGCGTCGCGGAGCCAGACGTCGAAGGCGACCAGGTTGAGGTTGACGGCGTTGAGCATCAGCTCGACGGACATCAGGACGAGGATCGCGTTGCGGCGGGCGAGTACGCCGTACAGGCCGGTGCAGAAGAGGAGGGCGGCGAGCACGGCGGGATAGGCGAGGTGCATCAGCTCTTGTCCTCTCGGCCCTTGCGGGACAGGACGATCGCGCCGACGAGGGCGGCGAGCAGCAGGACGGAGAGCGCCTCGAAGGGCAGCACCCAGTGCCGGAAGAGGAATGCGCCGGTGGCTTCAGTGGAGCCCTGGGCAGGCCCGTCCAGGTCGATCCAGGTCGTACGGAAGGCGTCCACGACGACCCAGACGAGGGCGGCCGCCGAGGCGCCGGCCACGCCGAGGGCGATCCATCGGTTCTCCGAGTCGGCGTCCGGGGAACGGCCGATGGGTGCTCTGGTGAGCATCAGCCCGAAGAGGAGGAGGACGACGATGGAACCGACGTAGATCAGGACCTGCACCCAGGCGATGAACTCGGCCGTGAGCAGGAGGTATTCGACGGCCAGACCGCCGAGCGCGACGACGAGCCAGAGGGCCGCGTGCACCAGTTGTCTGGTCGTGACGGTGATGAAAGCCGCGCCGAGGGTGGCGATGCCGACGAGGAGGAAGGCGATCTCGACGCCGGTCGGGGAGAGGAAGCCGGGGTGGCCGGCGGCTGCCAGGGTCATGCCTGTCCTCCCTGTCCGGCGTCGCCTTCGGCGGCCTGTTCCGCGTTCCGTTCCGCTGCCTGTTCGGCGTCCTGGGCCGTCTGGAGCTTCTCCGCCGTCTTGCGGGCGGCCGCGATCTCCTTCGGCTCCTCGGCTCCCGGGTCGAGCGCGGGCGGCTCGGGCACGGTCCACATCCATTCACGGAGCTTGTCGCGCTCATGGGTGAGCTCGTGGATGTCCGTCTCGGCGTACTCGAACTCCGGCGACCAGAACAGCGCGTCGAAGGGGCACACCTCGATGCAGATACCGCAGTACATGCAGAGGGCGAAGTCGATCGCGAAGCGGTCCAGGACGTTGCGGCTGCGCTCGCGGCCACCGGGGGCGGCCGCGGGCGTCGTTTCCTTGTGGGAGTCGATGTAGATGCACCAGTCGGGGCACTCGCGGGCGCAGAGCATGCAGACCGTGCAGTTCTCCTCGAACAGCCCGATGACGCCGCGGGTCCTGGGCGGCAGTTCGGGCTGGACGTCCGGGTACTGGGCGGTGACTGTGCGCTTCGTCATGGTCCGCAGGGTGACGGCGAGGCCCTTGGCCAGGCCTGCGCCGGGGATCGGAGGCACTAGTTGATCGCCACCTTCACGATGCCGGTGAGCGCGATCTGCGCGAGGGCGAGGGGGATGAGCGTGGTCCAGGCGAGCTTCTGCAGCTGGTCCTCGCGCAGTCGGGGATAGGTGACGCGGAGCCAGATGACGACGAAGGCGAGGATGCCTGTCTTGAGCAGGGTCCAGACCCAGCCGAGCCCGTCGGCGCCGAGCGGGCCGTGCCAGCCGCCGAGGAAGAGGACGGTGGTCAGCGCGCACAGGACGACGATCCCGGCGTACTCGGCGAGCAGGAACAGGGCGAACCGGAGGCCCGTGTACTCGGTGTACGCACCGAAGATGATCTCCGAGTCGGCGACCGGCATGTCGAAGGGCGGGCGCTGGAGTTCGGCGAGCCCTGCCACGAAGAAGACGAGGGCGCCGACGATCTGCCAGGGCAGCCACCACCACTCGAAGGCGTTGAGGATGCCGGGAAGCGAGACGGTACCGGCCGCCATGGCCACCGAGGCGGCGGCGAGCAGCATCGGAAGTTCGTACGCGAGCAGTTGCGCGGCGGTACGGAGGCCTCCGAGCAGGGAGAACTTGTTGGCCGAGGCCCAGCCCGCCATCAGCGAGCCGAGCACGCCGACGCCCATGACGGCGAGGACGAAGAAGATGCCCGCGTCGACGACCTGACCGACCGCGCCCTCGCCGGGGCCGATCGGGATGGCGACGATCACGAGGAGGTACGGGAGGAGGGCGACGGCGGGGGCCAGTTGGAAGATACGGCGGTCCGCGTCTGCCGGGACGACGTCTTCCTTCTGTACGAACTTCACCCCGTCCGCGACGAGCTGGGCCCAGCCGTGGAACCCGCCCGCGTACATGGGGCCGAGGCGGCCCTGCATGTGAGCCATCACCTTGTGTTCGGCCTGCCCCACGATCAGCGGGACGACCATGAACACGGCAAAGACGATGAGGAGCCGGAGGGCGACGTCGAGTACGTCGTTCACGCGGTATCGCCTCCGGCGGGACGGTCGGTTCGGGGCGCGGGGTCGGGGGCCGCGTCGGGGGCCGGATCGGCGTCGGGGTCGACCGCAGGGTCTGGCACGGCACCGGGATCGGGCGCGGGGTCCGGCCTGGTATCAGCGCGGGGTGCGGGTGCGGGCGCGGGGTCGGGTGCGGCTTCAAAGTCGGGCGCGGCGTCGGGTGCGGCTTCAAAGTCAGGCGCGGCGTCGGGCGCGGCGTCAGACGCCGAGGCGGGGGCGGGCGCGCCGTCAAAATCGGCCGCAGGGGCCGGATCGGCATCGGCGTCGGGCGCGGCTTCAGAGTCAGGCGCGGCGTCAGACGCCGCGGCGGGGGCGGCCGTGGTTCCGGCGGCGTCCTGGGGCTCCGGTGTCGGTGCGGCCTCGGGCTCGCTTCCGGCTTCCGCCTGCCGTCCTTCGGGCTCGGCGGCCCGGTCCTCGCTCGGCGGGGCAGGCTTCGCGGACGTCGGCTCCTCGGGCCGTGACCCCGACTCCGTTTCGGCGGACCCCGCCTGATGTTCGGCGGGGCGGGACTTCGGCTCGGTGGGCCCTGGCCTCTGCTCGGTGTGCCCTGGCCTCTGCTCCGTGTGCCCGGGCTTCGGCTCGGTGGCCTCAGTCTGCGGCTCGGTTGCGGGGCCGGGTTCCGGGACGGGCGTTGCGGCGCCGCCGCCCGGAGTACCGGCATCACGAGCACCGGCATCACGAGCACCGGAATCCCGGGTGCCGGAATCCCGGGTGCCGGAATCCCGGGTGCCGGAATCCCGGGTGCCGGAATCCCGGGCGCCGGGCTCCGGGGCCGGGGCGCCGGGCTCCGGGGCCGGGGCGCCGGGCTCCGGGGCCGGGGCGCCGTCGAAAGCGGGGCGGGCGTGGTGCCAGGGTGCGTCCGTGCTGCGGACTACGCGAGGCTGCCGCGAGCCCGTGGACGGGGTGTCCGCCGGTGCCCCGGTGGCGGACGCCTCCGCCGGCCGGGACGGCGCGGCGTCGGACTGGGCAGGCGGCGATGCCGGGTCCGTGGTCCGGGAGGCCGAGCCCTGGGACGCGCTGCGGGCGCGGCGCGGCGCGGCGACCGGCGGGGTGGCCGCGGCGTCCGTACCCGCATCCGCCGCCGCGTCCGCCGCGGGCCGCTGGGCCGCCGAGCCCTCGGCCACGCTGCGGGCCCGGCGTACCGGCCGGTCGCCCGCCGCGCGGGCTGCCCTGGCGGGGCGGGCCGGGGCGGGCGGGAGCTGCCCCTTGAGCGGGCCCCACTCGTTCGGGTCGGGCACGCCCGGCGGCAGCATCGTGCGCCGCTTGGGCCCGCCGTGTTCGGACTCGCCCGGTTCCTTCGCGCCCGGCCAGGCCTTGGCGACCCGGGCCGCCAGGACGAAGTCCTTCCGCAGCGGGTGGCCTTCGAAGCCCTCGGGCAGCAGCAGCGGGACCATGTGCGGGTGGCCCTCGAAGCCGATGCCGAACATCTCGTGCGTCTCGCGCTCGTGCCATTCCGCTCCCGCGTACACGCCGATGGCGCTGGGCAGGGTGGCGGCCTCGTGCGGCACGGTCGTGCGGACGAGCAGGCGCCGGACCGTACCGTCGCCCAGCGCCGCGACATGGGCGCAGACGCGGAAGGCGGTGCCCTCGTCGACCGCGCTCAGCCAGTCGAAGTAGCTGCAGCCCAGTGCGTCACGGGCCGTTTCGAGGGCGTCGGTCCAGGCGGCGGCGGGTACGTCGACGGTGAGCAGGTCGTACGCGTACGCGGCGGTGGCGTCCGCGCCGAAGATGTCGGTGACAGCGTCCGGCAGCCGGTCGTAGGTGTCGGCGGCAGTCACTTCGGCTCCTCCCCCGGCGTCTGCGGGGCGGCGACGAGGCCGCTGCGCAGGGCGGCGGCCGAGGGGCGGGCCGTGCCCCCCGTGGCGTACCGGTCGGCGAGCGACTCGCGGGCGATCTTCTCCTGGAGCTTGAGAACGCCCTGGAGCAGCGCCTCCGGCCGGGGCGGGCAGCCGGGTACGTACACGTCGACGGGGATGATCTGGTCGACGCCCTTCGTCACCGAGTACGAGTCCCAGTACGGGCCGCCGCAGTTGGAGCAGGCGCCGAAGGAGATGACGTACTTCGGTTCGGGCATCTGCTCGTACAGCCGCTTCACGGCCGGGGCCATCTTGTCCGTCACCGTGCCGGACACGATCATGAGGTCGGCCTGCCGGGGGCCGGGCGCGAAGGGGATCACGCCGAGCCGGATGAAGTCGTGGCGCGCCATGGAGGCGGCGATGAACTCGATGGCGCAGCAGGCGAGTCCGAAGTTGAAGACCCAGAGGCTGTAGCGGCGGCCCCAGTTGAGGACCACCTTCATCGGTTCGGGCGCGAGCCGGGACAGCACGCCGAGCCTCTGTGGCTCGGGCAGCGTCGTCGGGTCGGGCAGCGAAACGGGGGGTTCGGGGTTCGGCCGGCTCGTCACGCCCATTCGAGGACGCCCTTCTTCCATGCGTAGAGCAGTCCCACGGCCAGGAAGCCGAGGAAGATGAACATCTCCACCAGCGTCGTCGCACCGTATCCGGGCGCCGCGAACACCGTCGCCCACGGGAACAGGAAGATCGAGTCGACGGCGAAGATCACGTACAGGAAGGCGTACACGTAATAGCGAACCTGGGTATGGGCCCAGCCCTCCCCCACGGGGTCCACGCCGCACTCGTACGTGAGGAGTTTCTCCGGCGTCGGGACCACGGGCCTGAGCAGTCGGCCGGCCCCGAAGGCGACGGCGACGAACAGCACGCCGATCACGGCGAGCAGCCCGACGACTGAGTAGCTCTGGAAGTAGTCCGACGCGAGAACGGTCGGTCCCGGCACGTCCGCCACGTCCGCCCCTCGCTCCCTCAGCCTGTTCGACGGTCTGTACGCACGGGAGTCTAGGCCCTGTTAAAGGGAGGGTAAGCAGCCGCGTCACACAACTGGTGGGGTTATCCCTACTTCGCCCCCACCCATGAACCCCATGGCGTGGGCGCCCCCGGCCCGGCAGGCTTGCCGTATGACCATGAGCCCCGCCATGCCGGACAACGACCTCCCCCCACGCGCCCGCTTCGCTTTCGACGGGTGGACGTGGAAGGAGATCGCCTATCTCCTGGCCAACCTCCCGATGGCGATCGCCGGCTTCGTCTACGCCGTGTTCCTCGTCGGTGTGGGTGTGGGGCTTTCGGTCACCGTGGTCGGACTGCCGCTGCTCGCCCTCGGGCTGCAGGGGGCCCGGGGTCTGGGCCGGGCCGAGCGGGGCCGGGCGCGGGGCATGCTCGGGGTGCGGATCGACGAGCCGAGCCCGATGGCGCTCAGCCGCCGGGACGCGGGCTTCTTCGCCTGGCTGTGGTCGGCGCTGAAGGACCCGGTGGCCTGGCGGGCGTTGCTGTATTCGTTCATGCGGCTGCCGTGGGGCGTGGTGACGTTCGCCGTGACGATGGTGAGCCTGTTCGTGCTCTGGCCGGTGCTCCCCTTCATCGCGCGGGGGCTGACGAACGCGGACCGTGCGATGGCGCGCGGGCTGCTGTCGCCCTCGGACGAGCTGGAACGCAGGATCGCGGAGCTGGAGTCGGACCGGGGTGTGGTCGTGGACACGGCCGCCGCCGACCTGCGCCGCATCGAACGCGACCTCCACGACGGCGCACAGGCCCGCCTCGTCGCCCTCGCCATGGGCCTCGGTCTGGCGAAGGAAAAACTCACCGCCGACCCCGAAGCCGCCGCCCGCATGGTCGACGAAGCCCACGGAGAGGTCAAAGTCGCCCTCCAGGAACTCCGCGACCTCGCCCGAGGCATCCACCCCGCCGTCCTCACCGACCGAGGACTCGACGCCGCACTCTCCGCCATCGCCTCCCGCTGCACCGTCCCCGTCAACGTCTCCGTCGACCTCGGCTCAAGGCCCGCACAGGCCATCGAAGGCATCGCGTACTTCACCGTCTCGGAACTCCTCCAGAACGTCAGCAAGCACAGCCGTGCCCGGTCGGCCTCGGTCGAGGTCTGGCGCTCGGGGGACCGGCTGCTGATCCAGGTCCAGGACGACGGGGCCGGCGGTGCGCGGCTGGACGGCGGTACGGGTATGGCGGGGCTGGCGGAGCGGCTGGGGGCGGTCGACGGACTGTTCGTCCTGGACTCCCCGGAGGGCGGGCCCACCATGGTCACCGCGGAACTGCCCTGGCGGGACCGTACGGACGCCACGGTGAAGCCCGCCTGACCCTCGGCCACGTACGGGCCCCGAGGCCCGGCAGGTCCCGCAGGCGCCCGGGAGACCCCGCAGGCCCGGCAGGTCCCGCAGGCCCCGGGGAGACCCCGCAGACCCCGCAGGCCCGGCAGGCCCCCCGGGAGACCCCGCAGGCCCGGAAGACCCCCAGGTCCCCGGGGTGGGGAAAACCCCCGGCCGGATACGGAGACCGCCCTCATGGTGCGGCGCCGCCCGGCACAGCAGTCTTGAGCTATCAGCCGAAGTACAGGCCCGCGGGGAGTTCCCGCTCGGAAGAATCGGACGGACGCCACTCATGGCCACGGCATACGGACCGGACACGCGGGACCATCACAGGACCGGTGCCGGATCGGGCGACCACTCGCCGGCACCGCGGACGAAGCACTTCCTCCCGGCAGCGCTCCGCGCGCCCGTCGAGGCACGGACCTGGCGCGAGCTGGGCTACCTGCTCCTGAGCCTGCCGATCAGCGTGGTGCTGTTCAGCTTCGCGGTGACGATGACGTCGCTGGGGCTGGGCATGCTCATCACCTTCCTCGGTATTCCGATACTCGCCGCCGGACTCGTCATGTGCCGCGGGTTCGGCGTGCTGGAGCGGGGCCGCGCGCGCGGGCTGCTGAAGCTCGACGTACCGGACCCGGAGCCGTTGCGCGGGAAGACGGGCGGCCTGATGTCCTGGGTCGGGGCCGTGCTGAAGAGCGGGGCGTCCTGGCGTCATCTGCTGTACGCGCTGCTGCACTTCCCGTGGGCCGTGTTCGCCTTCTGCGTCGCGCTGACGTTCTGGTCGTACGGATGGGCGGCGTTCACCTACCCGCTGTGGCACTGGGTCTTCCCGGTGTACGCGGGGATCGACGGCATCCAGCTGTACGGGGACCGTACGCAGCAGGTCTACCTCGACTCGCCCTTCGAGCTGGCGGTGACCTGCGCCGCCGGCCTGGGGATCGTCCTGGTCACGCCGTGGATCATCCGTGGGCTGGCGTCCGTCGACCGGCTGATGGTCGCCGGTCTGCTGGGTCCCTCCCGGCTGGCGACCCGGGTCTCCGAGCTGGAGTCGGACCGGGGTGTGGTCGTGGACACGGCCGCCGCCGACCTGCGCCGCATCGAACGCGACCTCCACGACGGCGCACAGGCCCGCCTCGTCGCCCTCGCCATGGATCTGGGCCTGGCGAAGGAAAAACTCACCGACGACCCCGAAGCCGCCGCCCGCATGGTCGACGAAGCCCACGGAGAGGTCAAAGTCGCCCTCCAGGAACTCCGCGACCTCGCCCGAGGCATCCACCCCGCCGTCCTCACCGACCGAGGACTCGACGCCGCACTCTCCGCCATCGCCTCCCGCTGCACCGTCCCCGTCAACGTCTCCGTCGACCTCGGCTCAAGGCCCGCACAGGCCATCGAAGGCATCGCGTACTTCACCGTCTCGGAACTCCTCCAGAACGTCAGCAAGCACGCCCGGGCAACCCGCGCCTCGGTCGACGTGTGGCGTACCGCGGACCGGCTGATGCTCCAGGTGACCGACAACGGACACGGCGGGGCGGACATCTCGTCGGGCAGCGGCCTGGCCGGGCTGACCGAACGCCTGGACGCGGTGGACGGGCTCCTCCTCGTCGACTCCCCCGCGGGCGGTCCGACGACGGTCACCGCCGAACTGCCCTGGCGGGGCTGAGCCGCCCGGCCGGCACCCACGAGCCACCCGGCCCGCACACACGAGCCAACGGCCCCGCACCCACGGGCCACCGACAGCAGCGCCCCGGACGCCCTCACGGCGTCCGGGGCGCTGCCGAGCGCGTGGGTGCGCCGACGCCCGCAATCACCGGCGAGGGCGGGCCGGCGGGAAGGTCCGCGGTACAGCCCATCCGGGCGCCGGATCCTGGGATGCTGGACGGCGTAGGAGCGGCGCGTACAGCGGCGTACACGAGCAACACCGACAGTGGGGGACAACAGCGTCGTGGAGGACAGAGTGCGGGTCGTCATCGCCGAGGATTCGGTACTGCTCCGGGAGGGACTCACCCGGTTGCTGACCGATCTCGGGCACGACGTCGTGGCGGGGGTCGGGGACGCCGAGGCGCTGATCAAGACGGTGAGCGACCTCGCGGCGCAGGACGCGCTGCCCGACGTGGTGGTCGCCGATGTGCGGATGCCGCCGACCCACACCGACGAGGGGGTGCGGGCCGCGGTGCGGCTGCGGAAGGACCATCCGGACATCGGGGTGCTGGTGCTTTCGCAGTACGTCGAGGAGCAGTACGCCACCGAGCTGCTGGCCGGCAGCAGCCGGGGCGTGGGCTACCTGCTCAAGGACCGGGTCGCCGAGGTCAGGGAGTTCGTGGACGCCGTCGTACGGGTGGCGCAGGGCGGCACGGCGCTGGACCCCGAGGTCGTGGCGCAGCTGCTGGGCCGCAGCCGCAAGCAGGACGTGCTGGCGGGGCTCACGCCGCGCGAGCGTGAGGTCCTCGGTCTGATGGCGGAGGGCCGCACGAATTCGGCCGTGGCCAAACAGCTGGTGGTCAGCGACGGAGCGGTGGAAAAGCACGTCAGCAACATCTTCCAGAAACTGGGACTTTCCCCCAGTGACGGGGATCACCGGCGTGTTCTGGCTGTTCTCACCTATCTCAACTCGTGAAAGTCGCATGATCTAGCGGCAGTACAGCGAAAACCCAGGCCTACAACGAAAGGATGAGCACCGAGGGGTGTTCGTCCGACGGCTTGGGGGGTCCGTGACCATGGCAAAGCGTGACGAACCGATGTCTCGAAAACGCGTCCACCATATGATCGGTCCAAGGAAGGCGACCCTTACAGAAGTAGGGTGGGGCCTGGACCGCCGGCGGGCCGGCCGGTCCCGAGCCGCCGCCCCGAGGGAGGTCCAGTTCAGTGACCAGCCAGGTCAGTAGCCCAGCCGGAAAGACCGACGAGCCCAGCGAGGCTGTCGTCGGGGAGCAACGCGCCCCCCAGTCCGATCGAACGGGTGCCACTGAGAAGGAAATCCGCCGTCTGGACCGGGTGATCATCCGTTTCGCGGGTGACTCCGGCGACGGGATGCAGCTGACGGGTGACCGGTTCACGTCGGAGACGGCGTCGTTCGGGAACGACCTGTCGACCCTGCCGAACTTCCCGGCCGAGATCCGGGCGCCTGCCGGGACACTGCCGGGCGTGTCGTCGTTCCAGCTGCATTTCGCGGATCACGACATCCTGACGCCGGGCGACGCGCCGAATGTGCTGGTCGCGATGAATCCCGCCGCACTGAAGGCCAATATCGAGGATGTTCCGCGCGGGGCCGACATCATCGTGAACACCGACGAGTTCACGAAGCGTCCGATGGCGAAAGTCGGATATGAGACGTCGCCCCTGGAGGACGGGTCTCTCGAGGCCTACAATGTGCATCCCGTTCCGTTGACGACGTTGACGATCGAGGCTTTGAAGGAGTTCGGTCTTTCCCGTAAGGAGGCCGAGCGGTCGAAGAATATGTTCGCGCTCGGCCTGTTGTCCTGGATGTACAACCGACCGACCGAGGGTACGGAGAAGTTTCTTCGGTCCAAGTTCGCGAAGAAGCCGGTCATCGCCGAGGCGAATGTGGCGGCTTTCCGGGCGGGCTGGAATTTCGGGGAGACCACGGAGGACTTCGCGGTCTCCTACGAAGTCGCTCCTGCGTCGCAGGCGTTCCCGACGGGTACGTACCGCAACATCTCCGGGAATCTCGCATTGTCGTACGGGCTGATCGCGGCCGGTCAGCAGGCGGATCTCCCGCTTTACCTGGGTTCGTATCCGATCACTCCGGCGTCCGACATCCTGCACGAACTGTCCCGGCACAAGAACTTCGGTGTGCGGACGTTCCAGGCGGAGGACGAGATCGCGGGGATCGGGGCCGCGCTGGGCGCCGCGTTCGGCGGTTCCCTCGCGGTGACGACGACGTCGGGCCCGGGGGTGGCGCTGAAGTCGGAGACGATCGGCCTCGCCGTCTCCCTGGAGCTGCCGCTGCTGATCATCGACATCCAGCGGGGCGGCCCTTCCACGGGTCTGCCCACCAAGACCGAGCAGGCAGATCTACTTCAGGCCATGTTCGGCCGCAACGGTGAGGCACCGGTTCCGATCGTCGCGCCGAGGACTCCGGCGGACTGCTTCGACGCGGCCCTGGACGCGGCCCGTATCGCGCTGACGTACCGGACCCCGGTGTTCCTGCTGTCGGACGGGTACCTGGCGAACGGTTCGGAGCCGTGGCGGATCCCGGAGGCGGACAGTCTGCCCGACCTCCGGACGCAGTTCGCGACCGGGCCGAATCATGAACTCGCCGACGGCACCGAGGTGTTCTGGCCGTACAAGCGCGATCCGGAGACCCTGGCCCGCCCCTGGGCCGTACCGGGCACGCCCGGTCTGGAGCACCGGATCGGGGGGATCGAGAAGCAGGACGGCACGGGGAACATCTCCTACGACCCGGCCAACCACGACTTCATGGTCCGCACCCGGCAGGCCAAGATCGACGGCGTCACGGTGCCCGACGTCGAGGTCGACGACCCGGCCGGCGCGAGGACGCTGGTCCTGGGCTGGGGTTCGACGTACGGGCCGATCACCGCGGCCGTCCGCCGGCTGCGGGCGTCCGGCGAGACGATCGCGCAGGCACACCTGCGCCATCTCAACCCGTTCCCGAAGAACCTCGGCGAGGTGCTGGGAAGTTACGACAAGGTCGTCGTCCCGGAGATGAACCTCGGGCAGCTGGCCACCCTGCTGAGGGCCAGGTACCTCGTCGACGCGCAGAGCTACAACCAGGTCAACGGAATGCCC
The DNA here is from genome assembly GCF_045040375.1 of Streptomyces sp. NBC_01520. Classification (NCBI taxonomy): domain Bacteria; kingdom Bacillati; phylum Actinomycetota; class Actinomycetes; order Kitasatosporales; family Streptomycetaceae; genus Streptomyces; species Streptomyces sp. NBC_01520. The sequence continues at coordinate 4,737,942 of NZ_CP109404.1, read as the reverse complement.
TTCAAGGCCGAGCAGCTCGCCACAGTCCTCAAGGAGGCCATCGATGCCTGACACCAACGAACTCCTCCACCTGGTCCCCAAGGCCGAGGGCAAGCAGTCCATGAAGGACTTCAAGTCCGACCAGGAGGTGCGCTGGTGCCCGGGCTGCGGTGACTACGCGGTCCTCGCGGCGGTGCAGGGCTTCATGCCCGAGCTGGGGCTGGCCAAGGAGAACATCGCGTTCGTCTCCGGCATCGGCTGCTCGTCCCGTTTCCCGTACTACATGAACACCTACGGGATGCACTCGATCCACGGGCGCGCCCCCTCCATCGCGACCGGTCTCGCCACCTCGCGGCGCGACCTGAGCGTGTGGGTCGTCACCGGGGACGGTGATGCGCTCTCCATCGGCGGGAACCACCTGATCCACGCCCTGCGCCGCAACGTGAACCTCAAGATCCTCCTCTTCAACAACAGGATCTACGGTCTGACGAAGGGCCAGTACAGCCCCACGTCGGAGCTCGGGAAGATCACCAAGTCGACGCCGATGGGTTCCCTCGACGCCCCCTTCAACCCGGTCTCCCTGGCGCTCGGCGCGGAGGCGTCCTTCGTGGCCCGCACGGTGGACTCCGACCGCAAGCACCTCACCGGGGTGCTGCGGGCCGCCGCGGACCATCCGGGCACCGCGCTGGTCGAGATCTACCAGAACTGCAACATCTTCAACGACGGTGCCTTCGAGGCCCTCAAGGACAAGGAGAGGGCCGAGGAGGCGGTCATCCGTCTCGAACACGGCCAGCCCATCCGCTTCGGGGCCGAGGGGTCCAAGGGTGTCGTCCGCGATCCGGTCACGGGTGATCTGAACGTCGTCGCGGTGACCGAGGAGAACCAGTCCCGGATCCTCGTCCACGACGCGCACAACCCGAGCCCGACCACGGCTTTCGCCCTGTCCCGCCTGGCCGACCCCGACACGCTGCACCACACCCCCATCGGGGTTCTGCGCAGTGTGGAGCGCCCCGTCTACGACACCCTGATGTCCGACCAGCTCGATTCCGCCATCGAGCAGCACGGCAAGGGCGATCTGAGCACCCTCCTCTCCGGCAGCGACACCTGGACCGTCGTCGGCTGACCGCCCTCACCCGGGCACGCGAGAGTCCGGGGCACGTAGTACGACGAGGCCCGGAGCCGACCCGAACGGTCAGCTCCGGGCTTCGTCGTACGCCTCGCGGGCCGCCTGCACGGCGTCCACGCGCCGCTCGGTCCAGCGGGCCAGCCCCCAGACCTGGTCGGCGGCCTCCTTGCCGAGCGGGGTGAGCGAGTAGTCCACCCGGGGCGGGATCACGGGCTTCGCGTCGCGGTGCACGAAGCCGTCGCGCTCCAGGGTCTGCAGGGTCTGGGCCAGCATCTTCTCGCTGACCCCGCCGACCTCGCGGCGCAGCTCGCTGAAGCGGTACGAGCGCTCCAGCAGCGCGGCCAGCACGAGGACGCCCCATCGGCTGGTGACGTGTTCCAGCACCAGCCGTGAAGGGCACATCGGCTGGTTCACACTCGCGGTCCGCTCCACACTTACGCTCATGCCAGTACCTTACTTCAAAGTGGGTACTTTCGTTTGGTTAGTGCCGTCTTTACAGTGAGTGGAGAGAGTCCGTACGAGGATCAGCGCACCCAGAAGGAGAACCCCATGAGCATCGTTGTCACCGGAGCCACCGGCGAGCTCGGCAGTCTCGTCGTCGAGCAGCTGCTCGCCACGGTCCCGGCGGACCGGATCGCCGCGGTCGTCCGTGACAAGGAGAAGGCCGCCGGCCTCGCCGCCCGGGGTGTCGAGATCCGCGTCGCCGACTACGACAGCCCCCAGACCCTGTCCGAGGCCTTCCGGGCCGGCGACCGGGTCCTGTTCGTCTCCGGCAGCGAGCCCGGCAGGCGGGTGCCGCAGCACACCGCCGTGATCGAGGCGGCCAGGGCCGCCGGTGTCGCGCAGCTCGCCTACACGGGCGTACTGGGCGGTCCGGACGCGGACTTCCGGCTGGCCGCCGACCACAAGGTGACCGAGCAGCTGATCCTGGACTCCGGAATCCCCCACACCTTCCTGCGCAACGGCTGGTACACCGAGAACTACACGGCGAACCTGGCCCCCGTCCTGGAGCACGGGGCCGTCGTCTCGAACGCGGGCGACGGGCGTGTCGCCTCCGCCGCCCGGGCCGACTACGCGGCGGCCGCCGTCGCCGTGCTGACCGGCGAGGGTCACCTCGGCGCGGCGTACGAGCTGAGCGGTGACGTCGCCTGGTCCCTGACCGAGTACGCAGCCGCGGTCTCCGCCGCGACCGGCAAGGAGATCGTGTACACCGAGATCCCGGGCGCCGCGCACCAGGAGATCCTGGCCGGAGCGGGTGTGCCCGAGGGCTTCGCCGCGATCCTGGTCGACGTCGACGAGGCGATCAGGCGCGGGCTGCTCGCGGGCACGAGCGGCGACCTGGCCCGGCTGATCGGCCGGCCGACGACGCCGCTGGCGGAGACGGTGGCCGCCGCGGTGGCCTCGGCGTGACGCGGAACTGACCTTGTCACGACCGTTTCCGTGAGACGGCTATGACACGGGCCCGTTCCGGCGCTACCGTCGTGCGGTCGGCCGATCGCCGACGCGGGAGCGCCGGGAGGGCCCGTGAAGGGAAAGAACGAGCAGCGGGCTGGCCTGCTGTACGGAATGGGCGCGTACGGGATGTGGGGTCTGGTGCCCCTCTTCTGGCCGCTGCTGAAGCCGTCCGGAGCGGTGGAGATCCTCGCGCACCGGATGGTCTGGTCGCTGGGCGTCGTCGGGATCGCCCTGCTGTTCCTGCGCCGCTGGGCCTGGGTGCGCGAGCTGGCGGGGCAGCCGCGGAAGCTCGGCCTGATCGCGATCGCCGCGACCGTCATATCGGTCAACTGGTGCCTCTACATCTGGGCCGTCAACAACGGCCATGTGGTCGAGGCCTCGCTCGGCTACTTCATCAATCCGCTGGTCACTATCGCCATGGGCGTCCTGCTGCTCGGCGAGCGGCTGCGGCCCGTGCAGTGGGCCGCGGTGGCGACCGGTTTCGCCGCGGTGCTCGTGCTGGCGATCGGCTACGGGCAGCCGCCGTGGGTCTCGCTGGTGCTGGCGTTCTCGTTCGCGACGTACGGCCTGGTGAAGAAGAAGGTCAACATGGGCGGCCTGGAGTCCCTGGCCGCCGAGACCGCCGTCCTGTTCCTGCCCGCGCTCGGCTTCCTGCTGTGGCTCGGGGCGAGCGGCGACGCGACATTCCTGGCCGGGGGTGCGGGGCACGGGGTCCTGCTGGCCTCGACGGGCCTCGTCACCGCGGTCCCGCTCGTCTGCTTCGGCGCGGCGGCGATCCGGGTCCCGTTGTCCGTCCTGGGCCTGCTGCAGTACCTGGCGCCGGTCTTCCAGTTCGGGCTCGGCATCCTGTACTTCCACGAGGCCATGCCGCCCGAGCGCTGGGCCGGCTTCGCCCTGGTCTGGATGGCGCTGATGATGCTGACCTGGGACGCGCTGCGGACGGCACGGCGTACGCGGGCCGAGGCACTGCGCCTCGCGGTCCTGGCGGCGGAGGCTGGAGCACCGGTGGGCACGGGTTCCGCTTCGGCACCGGCCACGGCGGCCGGCGACGACGTGACGGCGGGCCCGGCCGCCGGGCCGGGCACCGGCCCGGCGGCCACGGAGCGGACCCCGGCTCCCTGACCGGGGCCCCTCCGCCCCGCACGTCAGCTCCCGGCCCCCGCGGCGGCCCGGGGCTCCCCGGTGGTCTCCGGGACAGCGGCACCGCCGGAGCCGTCGGCCTTGAGCCGGTCCGCGCGCAGGCCCGGCGCGGTGAATCAGCGCACCGAGCACCACCGTCCGCTCCCTGGTCACCTGGACCGAGGAGCACCAGGGTGAGAGCGCGGCAGCCCGTGCCGGTTACGACGCGCGCGCCTCCCAGGAGGACCACCGAATATTACCCAGTTGCTTTTATGACTCAGTTGCTTTTTCCTGGTGGGCCAGGGACGATGTGACCCGAGGAGCAGGCATGACCGACGTACTGATCGTGGGCGCGGGCCCGACCGGACTGACCCTGGCCTGCGATCTCGCCCGGCGCGGTGTCGCCGTGCGGATCGTGGACAGGTCGCCGGAGTTTCCGCGCAGCTCCCGGTCGAAGGGCCCCAACGCCCGCTCGCTGGAGGTCCTGGAGGACCTGGGTGTCGTCGACGCGGTGCTGGCGGCGGGATCGGCGCCGCTGCCGATGCGCAAGTACCGGGACGGCCTGCCGATCGCCGACGCGGACCCGTACGCGGACTCCTCGCCGACCCCGGACGCACCCTACGACCGCGGCCGGCTGATCGCCCAGTGGCGGCTGGAGGAGGTCCTGCGGGACCGTCTCGCCGGGTACGGGGGGCGCGTGGAACTCGGGGCCGAGGTGGTGGGGCTCACCGAGGACGGCGCCGGGGTGACCGTGGACCTCGCCGACGGGTCGCGGGCCGCGGCCCGTTACGTGGTCGGCTGCGACGGCGCCCACAGCTCCGTACGGAAGCTGCTCGGCATCCCGTTCGACGGGGAGACGGACGAGGAGCAGGTGATGGTCTGCGGTGACGTCGAGATCACCGGCGGACCGGACCGCGGCTTCTGGCACCAGTGGTTCGACGAGGACGGGGCCGTCATGCTCTGCCCCATCCCCGGAACCCGGTCGGGCTGGTGGTTCCAGTCCGGCCCGGAGCGGGACGCCGAGGGCCGTCCCGCCGCGCCCTCCCTCGAAGGCTTCCGACGCCTCTTCGCCCGGCACACCCGGCTGCCCGCCGGCGACCTCACCCGGGCCACGCTGCTGTCGACGTACCGCGTCAACGTGCGCATGGTGGACCGCTACCGGGTGGGCCGGGTGTTCCTGGCGGGGGACGCCGCGCACGTGCACGCGATCGCGGGCGGCCTCGGCATGAACACCGGCATCCAGGACGCCTACAACCTGGGCTGGAAGCTCGCCCAGGTGGTGGCGGGCCGGGCGGAGCCCGGGCTGCTCGACACGTACGAGGAGGAGCGGCTGCCGGTCGCCGCCTGGACGCTGGAGCTCACGTCGGACCGGCTGCGGGCGACGCTGGCCGCGATCCGCGAGCCGGGCGGCGGGCTGGACACCGCGATCACCACGGAGACGGCGGGGCTCGACCGCGGCTACCGGTGGAGCTCCCTGGCCGCTCCCGGGCCCGGCGACGGCCTGCGGTCCGGCGACCGGGCGCCCGACGCCCCGTGCCGCGAGGCGGTCACCGGCGCGCCCACCCGCCTCTTCCACGTCCTCGCCGGACCTCACATCACCGTGCTCGGCTTCGGGGCGGGAACGGAGCGGACCCTGCGGGAGGCGGCGGCCTCCCACCGGGACACCGTCCGCACGTGCCGGGTGTACGGCCCCGGAGCCCCGGAGGGCGAGACCGCGGCCCCGTACGCGCTGCACGACCACGAGGGGCACGCGCGGGCGGCGTACGGCGTGGGCGCGGACACCCTGGTCGTGATCCGCCCCGACAACCACGTGGGGCTGGTGGCCGGGGCGGAGGACGGCTCCGCGGTGCTGCGGTACCTGGACGGGCTGGACCGGGTGGGTGTGGCATGCATGGTGGACGGCACACGCAAAGGCTGATTGAGTGCCCGGATGGGGACGGTTCTGGGGGACATGAGGCACGTTCAGTGGCATGAGCTGCGCCATGCCCATGGTTCCGCGTCCCAGGTCCCCGGCATGCTGTCACGGATCGCCTGGGGCGACAGCGAGTCCGCCGAGGACGCGCTGAGCGACCTGGAGCAGTGGATAGGCGCCATGGCGGTGTTCGACTCGACGGTCGCCACGGTGCCGTTCCTGTGGGAGCTCGCCGCCGTGGAGACGGTGAAGGACCGTATCGGCGTGCTCGGCCTGCTGCGCACGATCCTGGCCCACGGGCACGCGCACGAGCCCGAGTGGACGCGGGACGCCCACCAGGCGGTCCTGGCGGGCCGGGAGACGGCCCTGCGACTGGCCGGGGACGGCGACCCGGCGGTGCGCCGGTCGGCCCAGGAGCTGCTGGCGGCCCTCGACACCCACACCTGCGGGACCTGCCCGCCCGGATAGGGCGCGCCCCGGTACAGGAATCGGCCCCGCTCCCGGCGCGCCCGTTGCCACCGGAGCCGTACGACCGCTATGAACGGTCCCCATGACCCTGCACTGGAAGCTCGTCATCGACGCCGCCGACCCCCACGCCCAGGCCGACTTCTGGGCCGAGACCCTCGGCTACCTGGTCGAGGACAACAGCGCCCTGATCGAGGAACTGCTCGGCGTCGGCGCCGCACCCGAGTCCGCCACGGTCGAGTCCCACGGCCGCCGCGCCTGGCGCGACCTCGTCGCCGTGCGGCATCCGGACGATCCGTACGAGGAGAAGAGCGGGACGGGCCTCGGGCGGCGTCTGCTCTTCCAGCGCGTGCCGGAGCCGAAGACGGTGAAGAACCGCCTCCACGTGGACGTGCACACGCCCCCCGGACAGCGCGACACGGAGGTGGCCCGGCTGGTGGGGCTGGGTGCGGGCGTGCTGCGCACCGTCGACGAACCAGGCGGGTCGTGGCAGGTCCTGCTGGACCCGGAGGGCAACGAATTCTGCGTCCACTGACGGGGGTGACCGTCCGCGCAGGTCAGCGGCGTACGGACGGAAGCCGATCTCCCTAGGCTTGCCCCATGCCGACGCCACCCGCATACTCCCTCGTCGCCACGGACCTCGACGGGACCCTGCTGCGTCCCGACGACACCGTGAGCCCTCGCTCCCGTGCCGCCCTCGCCCGCGCCGAATCCGCCGGTGCGCGGCACCTCATCGTCACGGGGCGGGCGGTGCCCGGCATACGGGCGCTGCTCACGGACCTCGGCTACGCGGGCCCCGTGGTCTGCGGCCAGGGCGCCCAGGTGTACGACGCCGGGTCGGCCCGCATGCTGAGCTCGGTGACGCTCGACCGCGAGCTGGCCGACACCGCGCTCGGCAAGATCGAGGCGGAGGTCGGCCAGGTGTTCGCGGCGGTGGACCAGGACGGCGCCGAGGGCCGGACCCTGATCGAGCCGGGCTACCGGATGCCGCACCCCTCGCTCCCCGCGCAGCGGACCGGCCGTCGTGCCGAGCTGTGGGCGGCGCCGATCATCAAGGTCCTGGTTCGCCACCCGGAGCTGACGGACGACGAGCTGGCCGCCGCCGCGCGCGGGGCCGTGGGCGAGCTGGCGTCCGTCACGATGGCGGGCCCCGGCACGGTCGAGCTGGCGCCGCACGGCGTGGACAAGGGCACCGGACTCGCCCTGGCGGCGGAGCTGCTCGGCTTCGCACCGGCGGACACGCTGGCGTTCGGCGACATGCCCAACGACCTGCCGATGTTCCGGCGTTCGGGCCACCGGGTGGCGATGGCCAACGCCCATGCCGAGCTGCGGGCGGCGGCGGACGAGATCACGCTCTCGAACCAGGACGACGGCGTCGCGGTGGTACTGGAGCGACTGTTCGGCCGATAATCCCCTCCCGCCGATTACCTGCGTGTGCACATAATGCAGGCGCAGGTAATTGCCGTACGCCTCCAACTGGGGAGATCACATCATGGCCACGCGCAGCTTCCTCTTCGTGCTCGGCAGCAGCCGTGCCGACGGCAACACCGAGACGCTCGCCCGGCTCGCCGCCGAACAGCTGCCGGCCGGGGACGGGCAGCGATGGCTGGACCTGCGGGATCTGCCGCTGCCCGACTTCGAGGACCTGCGGCACGGGGACGGCGGCCACCCGGCCCCCACCGGGCACGCCGCGACCCTGCTGGAGGCGACGCTCGGCGCGACCGACGTCGTCATCGCCTCGCCGCTGTACTGGTACGCGGTGTCCACCTCCACCAAGCGCTATCTGGACCACTGGTCGGGCTGGCTTGAGGTGCCCGGCATCGACTTCGAGCAGCGGATGGCAGGGAAGACGCTGTGGGGCGTCACGGCTCTCGCGGACCGCGATCCGGCGGTGGCCGAACCCCTCGCCGGGACGCTGCGGATCTCCGCGCGGTATCTGAAGATGCGGTGGGGCGGGGTGCTGCTGGGCAACGGCAGCAAGCCCGGTGACGTCCTGTCCGACACCGGAGCGGTGTCCCGGGCCAAGACCTTCTTCAACTGATCCCGTCGCGGGGGGCCGGCGGCCCCACGGCCCCGGCTCCCAGCGACCGCAGGACGTGGTCCACCAGGGAGGCGACCGTCTCCTCGTCCTGGGCCGGCTTGCGCAGCACATGGCGGTAGTAGACGGGCCCGTAGAGCATCTCCACCGCCAGCGGGAGATCGGCGGCGGCCGGAATCTGGCCCTGCTCCTGGGCGGCGCGCAGTCGCGCCACCGCGAGCTCGACGCGCGGGCCGACGAGCCGGTCCCTGACGGCCGTCGCGAGGTCGTCGTCGTGGTGCATCTCGGAGAGGATGCCGGCATAGGCGGGGCCGTAGGGCGCGGTGGACATCAGCCGCACCGCACCGTTGATGTGGGTGCGCAGGTCGGCCGCGATGTCGCCGGTGTCCCCGAACGGAGTGGCTCCGACGAGCGCCTCCGTGAAGGCCTCCAGGAGCACGGCCCCTTTCGACGGCCACCAGCGGTAGATCGTCTTCTTGCTCACACCGGCGCGCGCCGCGATGGCCTCGACGGTGACCCGGCCGTACCCCTTCTCCGTACACAGCTCCAGGGCGGCGTCCAGCGTGGCCCGTCGTGATCGCTCGCTGCGGCGCAGGGTACTCGGCGATGTGATCATTCGGTGAGCATAGGGGGATTCCGGCCACGGCTTGTTGACAGTCCGTCGCCATAAGTCGAACAATGACGAGGCAGAAACGGAACGTACCGTATCGTGACGTTCCGTGCTGTACACCGTTCGTGCCGTTCGTGCCGCGACGAGCCGATCGGGGGACGGCTCGACCGGCCGACGGCACGGACGGTCCCTGACGAGCCGGCCCGCACGGATTCAGACCGTGATGTCCTTCGCCGTGAACCGCGCCCAGGCCGCCGAGCCGAACACCGCCGCGTACACCGCCTGCAGACCGAGGTTCTTGGCCATCTCGTCCCAGTAGACCGGCTCGCGCAGCAGGTCCGTGAAGGACAGCCAGTAGTGCGGGAAGAGATACGGGTGGATCCCTGCCGGCTGCGGCATCGTGTCCAGGATCTGCACGGTGATCAGCACGCCCACGGTGGCGGCCATCGCCGCGATCCCGCTGTTGGTGAGTGTCGAGACGAACAGCCCCAGCGCCGCGAACCCGGTCAGGGAAGCCGCCACCACCACCGCGATCAGTCCGGCCCGCAGGAGTCCCTCCCCGAAGCCGATCCGGGTCCCCGAGATGGTGGTGACCTCGCCGACGGGGAAGAGCAGCGCCCCCACCGCGAGCGCCGAGACCGCCACGACCAGTGTCGCCACCAGGCAGAACACCAGCACGGACGCGTACTTCACGAGCAGCAGCCTGGTGCGGCCCGCCGGGGCGACCAGGAGGTAGCGCAGGGTTCCGCCGCTCGCCTCACCGGCGACGGAGTCGCCCGCGACGACGCCGACGGCCATCGGGAGGAAGACGGGAAGCGTCGCGGAGAGCGCGGCGAAGACCAGGAAGAGGCCGTTGTGGGTGATCTGGGCGAGGAACGCGGGGCCGCCTCCCCCGCCTGGTCCGGCCGTCGAGCCGTCGCCCGTCTCGATCCGCACGGCGATCCCGACGAGCACGGGCACGGCGGCCAGCACCCCGAGCAGGGCCAGGGTGCGTCCCCGGCGGAGCGTGGTGGTCAGTTCGGAGCGGAGGATCCCGAGCGTCCACCGCGCACGGCGCGGTACGCGGGGCGCTGCCGCCGCGACGGATTCAGCCTGCGACATCGAATCCCTCCCCGGTGAGTGCGACGAAGGCGTCCTCCAGCGAGGCCCGTTCGACGCCGAAGGCGCGTACGCGGACTCCGCCGCGCACCAGGGCCGCGTTGAGGTCGGCGAGCTCCACCCCGCCCGGCGGCGCGTCGGCGCTCACCCGGTCCCCGTCGGTCATCAGACCGGTCGCCCCGTGCTCACCGAGGATGCGGGCGGCGGTGCCGGGGTCGGGTGTGGTGACGGCGAGCCGGCCGCGGGTGCCCGCCGCGAGGTCCGCGACCGGGCCCTGGGTGAGGAGCCGGCCGCGCGCCATCACCGCGGCGTGGGTGCAGACCTGTTCGATCTCGTCGAGCAGGTGGGAGGAGAGGAACACGGTCGTCCCCTCGGCCGCGAGCTCCCGGATCAGGGAGCGGATCTCGCGCATGCCCTGCGGGTCGAGGCCGTTGGTCGGCTCGTCCAGGACGAGCAGTCTGCGCGGCCGGAGGAGCGCGGCGGCGAGACCGAGGCGTTGTTTCATGCCCAGCGAGTACGCCTTGGCCTTCTTGCCCGCCGCGGCGGCGAGGCCCACCCGCTCCAGGGCGCTGTCGACGCGTGCGCGGCGGGTGCGCGGATCGGCCGCCGCGTCGGCCGAGTCGTAGCGCACGAGGTTGTCCCGGCCGGTCAGGAACCCGTAGGGGGCGGGGCCTTCGATCAGCGCGCCGACGTGCGGGAGGACCGTGCGGACGGCGGAGGGCATCGGACTGCCGAGGACGCGTGCGGTGCCGGCCGTCGGGTCGATGAGGCCCAGAAGCATCCGGATGGTGGTGGTCTTGCCCGAACCGTTGGGGCCGAGGAAACCGAAGACGCTGCCGCCGGGGACGCTCAGGTCGAGCCCGTCGACGGCCAACTGGCCGCCGCGGTAGCGCTTGGTGAGGCCACGGGTCTCGATCGCGGCCGCGCCCGGTGCCCCTTCGGGTCCCGCCTTCCGGGTCCCGGCCACTGTGTCGGTCATGGGCACTCGTCCTCTCCCGGCCGTGTACGCGACGCCCCGCCGTACGGAGGGTACGGCGGGGCGGTGTGCACGGCGTGTACTACTTGGCGGTGTCGGCGGCCTTCACCAGCGCGTCCTTGGTGACCGCACCGATGTAGACCTTGCCGTCGTCCGTCATCAGCGCGTTGACCAGGCGGGTCTTGAAGACCGTGCCCGAGCCGAAGTCGCCGGTGACCTTGTCGCCGAGGGCGTCCAGGAACTGCTGCGCCTCGGCGGGCACATCGCCGGAGCCCTCCGCGGGGAGCCCCGAGCCGCCCGGCACGTCGATCTCGGCGATCGTCGTCCAGCCCTCGCCGATGACGTTGAGGCCCTGGAAGTCCTCCAGCGCGGAGAGGTCCTGCTGCGCCTTGTCCGTGGCTCCGTCCTTCTTCGCCTCGGCCTCCAGCTCGTCGGCCTCGGTCACCTTCGCGCCCTTGGGCGGGGTGAAGGAGAAGGACGACGTGTCGGGCCTGGAGAAGTCGACCTTGGTGAAGCCCGCGTCGACGACGGCCTTGCCGCCGCCGCTCGGGGCCAGGGTGAACTTCAGCGGCACACCGTTCTCGGCGTCCACCGCGACCCGGATCGAGCCGACCGTGGAACCGGACTGCTTGGGCTTGATCAGCAGCTGGTACGCGTCGCGTCCGGCCACCTGCGCCGTGCCGTCGACCGTGACGGACGTGGTGTCGCCCGCCAGGGCGAGCGCCTGCTCGGCCAGCTCCTTCGGCGTGGTCGGTACGCCCTCGGGCGCCGTGCGCTCCTTGGCCTTGCCGCCCTTCGGCGCGGCCTCGTCGGACTGCGCGTGGTACGCCTCGTTGCTCGCGCTGTCGTACGCCCAGACCTCGTCGCCGTTGTGGATCAGGCTGTACTCGGAGCCTTCGCCGAGGATCGACAGGCGCTGCTTGTCGGGGCCGTCGGCCGCCACGCGGAGCGTGTGCGTACCGGAGGTGAGCTCCATCAGCTTGGCGTCGGGTGCGGCGCTCGACGTGCTGTCGCTCGCCCCGGCGCCGGGTACGAGGGAGTCCGTGAGCCCGCCGAAGGACGGGATGCCGAGGTCGGTGCTGATCTTCACCGTGCCGGAGAGCTGCTGCTCGTCCGATGCGGCGATCTTCTCGATGAGTTCCTGCGCCGTGATCTTCGGCAGCTGGGGGTCGCCGGAGTCGGCGAGCGCCGGGACGAGTCCGATCGTCGCCGCCGCCACCCCCGCCACCGCGACGGGGACGATGTAGCGCGCCGCCTTGCGACGGACCACGGCCGTGGCCTCGCCGGTGGTCTCTGCGCTGTGGTTCGGTGCCATGTGTGCCCTACCTCCGTGGTCGGCGGCTGCCATCCCGTTGCACTCGTCCACTCCCTGCCGCCATTCTCACCCGATGTGGTCAGGAGTGGTTGTTCTCCATCTGACCAAATCGAACGGCTTCAGGCGTCAGCCCGCGGGAGCAACTGCGCCTACCCCTCCGGTATGACACGGAGGGGCGGGGAGCCGGTCATCCAGTAGGGGACGGCGGTTTCGCGGTGTCGGCCGTCCACCACGGGCCGGCCGGACGGGCGTCAGCCCGCGCGGTGCACCACGGCGTCGCACAGCTCTTCGAGCGCGGCCTTCGCGTAGCACTCGGGCAGCGGAGCCAGGGTCGCCCGCGCCTCCTGCGCGTAGCGGATGGTGTCCTGCCGCGCCTGCTCCAGCGCCGGGTGGACGCGCAGCCTGCGCAGCACCTCCGCGAGCCGGTCGTCGTCGCCGAGGTCGCCGTCCAGGAGCTCGACGAGCTCCAGGTCGTCCGGCGCGCCCCCGGCTTCCGCGAGCGCGCGGAGACGGAGGACCGGCAGCGTGGGGATGCCCTCGCGCAGGTCGGTGCCGGGTGTCTTGCCGGACTCGTGGGAGTCGGAGGCGATGTCGAGCACGTCGTCGGCGAGCTGGAAGGCGATGCCGAGCCGCTCCCCGTACTGGGTGAGGATGTCGACGACGGGCTCGTCGGCGCCGGCCATCAGGGCGCCGAAGCGTCCGGAGACGGCGACCAGTGAGCCGGTCTTGCCGCCGAGCACGTCCATGTAGTGGTCAACCGGGTCGCGGCCGTCGCGCGGGCCCGCGGTCTCCAGGATCTGGCCGGTGACCAGGCGTTCGAACGCCTCGGCCTGGATGCGTACGGCCTCGGGGCCGAGGTCGGCCAGGATGTGCGAGGCGCGGGCGAAGAGGAAGTCACCCGTCAGGACGGCGACGGAGTTGCCCCAGCGGGTGTTCGCGCTGTCCACCCCGCGGCGTACGTCCGCCTCGTCCATCACGTCGTCGTGGTACAGCGTGGCCAGGTGCGTCAGCTCGACGACCACGGCCGAGGGGACGACTCCCGGGGCGTCGGGGTCGCCGAACTGGGCCGCCAGCATCACCAGCAGCGGACGGAACCGCTTGCCCCCCGCGCTGACGAGGTGCTGGGCGGCCTCCGTGATGAACGGGACCTCGCTTTTCGTGGCGTCCAGCAGCCCCGCCTCGACAGCGGCCAAGCCGGCCTGGACATCGGCCTCAAGCGCCTGGTCCCGCACGCGCAGTCCGAACGGCCCGACGACGGTCACGAGGGGATCTCCTGTCTGCTGACGATCACACGGAATGTCGATGTGTCGTTGTCCTCACGTGAGTCAGCGTATCCGGTCCGGTTTGGATCACCGTGGGCGCCTTCCCGCCACCGCCGATATGTTCGGGATCAGCTCATACGATCAGGAGTTGCCGCTTTGTCCCCTGCCACGTCCGCCACCGAGCCGGCCGGCCCGCCTCCCGGCGACGACCATGCCTTCTTCGGCCAGCCACGGGGCCTGATGACCCTGTCCGGCCTGGAGGTCCGGGAGCGGTTCTCGTTCCTCGGGATGCAGGCCATCCTGGTCCTCTTCTTCGCCGACACGGTCGCGAACGGCGGCATGGGCCCGCGCCAGCCGCACTCCTCGAACAAGATCGCGATCGGGGTGATCCTCGGCGGTCTGTCCTTCCTCCTGATGGTCATCCCGACCTCCGGGCACGCCGACGACACCTACCGGATGGCCGCCTGGTGGATCGTCGGCTCCTACCTGCTCCTCGGGCTCGGAGACATCCTGCTGGAGACCTCCGGCATGTCCGCCACCACGAAGCTCGCGCCCAGGGCGTTCGCCAGCCAGACGATGGCCCTGTGGTTCCTGTCCCTGGCCCTCGCCAACGGCATCCAGGCACAGATCGTGAAGCTGTACGGCGAGGTCCCCAACCCCGCCTACTTCGGTGTCAATGGCGCCATCGCGGTGGCGGCCGGTGTGGCCGTCATCGCCGCCGCTCCCTGGCTCAAGCGCACCATGCACCCCGTCCACTGAGGTATCGCCATGCAGATCCGCACCGAGTTCCCGTACGAGACGACCCACGAGGACCTCTACATCCCCCTCGCGGACGGCACCCAGCTGTACGCCCGGATCTGGCGGCCGGTCACCGACGAACCGGTGCCCGCGCTGCTGGAGTACCTGCCGTACCGGCTGAGCGACTGGACGGCGCCGCGCGACTGGCAGCGCCACCCCTGGTACGCGGGCCACGGCTACGCCTCCGTGCGGGTCGATGTGCGCGGGCACGGCAACAGCGAGGGCATGCCGGGCGACGAGTACGACGCGACGGAGCTCGCGGACGGGGTCGCCGTGGTGCACTGGCTCGCCCAGCAGGAGTGGTGCTCGGGCCGGGTCGGCATGTTCGGCATCTCGTGGGGCGGCTTCAACTCGCTCCAGATCGCCGCCCTGGCCCCGGAGCCGCTGAAGGCGATCGTCACCGTCTGCTCGGCCGACGACCGCTACGACAACGACGTCCACTACATGGGCGGCTCCGTCCTCGCGGTCGACATGCACGCCTGGGCCTCCACCATGCTGGCCTTCGTCTCCCGCCCGCCGGACCCGGCGGACGTCGGCGACGACTGGAAGGACATGTGGCTGGAGCGGCTCGAAGCCGTCGATCCGTTCATCCACACGTGGCTGTCGCACCAGACCCGTGACGACTACTGGAAGCACGGCAGCGTCTGCGAGGACTACGGCGCCGTCAAGGCGAACGTCCTGGCGGTCGGCGGCTGGCACGACCCGTACCGCGACACCGTCCTGCGGCTCGTCGAGCACCTGGACCCCGGGCAGGTGCGCGGGCTGATCGGGCCCTGGTCGCACCAGTACCCGGACCGGGGGCTGCCCCCGGGTCCCGCGATCGGCTTCCTCCAGGAGACGCTGCGCTGGTGGGACCAGCACCTCAAGAACAAGGACACCGGGGTGATGAACGAGCCCCTGCTGCGGTCCTGGATCAGCGGCTCGCACCGTCCCGCCACGGTCTACGAGACGCTGCCCGGCCGCTGGGTCGGTGACGCGCAGTGGCCGTCGCAGAACGTCGCGCCGGTGGCGTACGCCCTCCAGGGCGGTCCGCAGATCGTCCGCTCGCCGCAGCAGACGGGGCTGGACGCGGGCCGCTTCTTCCCGTTCGGCAACGACGCCGATCTGCCCCCGGACCAGCGTGACGAGGACGCCAGGTCGGTGTGCTTCGAGTTCCCCGTCGCCGACGCCCCGATCGAGATCCTCGGCAGGCCCCGGGTGAAGCTCCGCATCCGGATGGACGTGCCGCGCGGCCAGGCGATCGCCCGGCTGTGCGACGTGTCCCCGGACGGTGCCTCGACCCTGGTGACCCGGGGCGTCCTGAACCTGTCGGCGCGGCACGGCCGGGACCGGTCGGAGGACTGGCCGGTCGGGGAGACCGAGGACGTGACGTTCGAGCTGAACGGCATCGGGCACACCTTCCCGCCCGGCCACCGGATCAGGCTCGCCGTCTCGTCCTCGTACTGGCCCTGGATCTGGCCGCAGGCCGGCTCGGACGGCTTCACGCTCGACGCGGACGGCAGCCTCGTCGAACTCCCGGTGCGCCGGCACACGGAGGACCCGGCGATCACCTTCGGCGAACCCGAGCAGTCGGAGCCGCTCGGGGTGGTCTTCCCGGTCACACTCGACGAGCAGCGCCCGGAGCGTCTCGTGGTCCGCGACGTCGCCAAGGGCGAATGGCGCCTGGAGGTCGACCCGCGTTACGGCGGTACGCGGGTCTACCCGGACGGGCTCGAATTCACCGAGGACGCCGTGGAGACCTACACGATCCAGGAGGACGACCCGCTGTCGGCGCGGGCCCGCTCCGACTGGACGATCCGGCTGCACCGGCCGGAGATGTCCTGGGACGTGCGGGTGGAGACGCGTTCGGAACTGTCCGCGGACGCCGACGACTTCATCACGTCCAACGAGGTCGTGTGCAAGGACGGCGACGAGATCGTCTTCCACCGGACCTGGGAGAAGAGGATCCCGCGGACGGCCGGGTGACGGGCCCGGGCAAGGGGAATACGGCGTACCTTTCCGGGCATTACGCATGCTTGAGGCACTGCCGCGGGGTGGCGCCGCCGACGTAACGTGTCCCTCAAGCGACCTGGAAAGCGAGGCAGCAACAGATGCCCGAGCAGAGCAGCCCGCTCGATCTGGCCGAGGGCGACCCCTTCGGTCCGCACCACCTTCCGTACGGTGTGTTCTCCACCCCCGAGCACCCGGACGACCGCAGGGTCGGTGTCCGCGTCGGCAGCCATGTGCTGGACGCCGGAGCCGCGGCGCACGCGCTCGGTTCTCCCTACGCCCAACTGCTGGCGCAGCCCGACCTGACGGCGCTCCTGGCCGCCGGCCGGACCGCCTGGCGGGACGTGCGGCGGGCGCTCACCGCGTGGGTGACCGTCCCGGCGCACCGCGCGGACATAGAGCCCCTGCTGCACCCGGTCGACGCGGTGACGCTGCACCTGCCGTACCCGGTCGCGGACTACGTCGACTTCTACGCCAGTGAGCACCACGCCACCAACGTCGGACGGATCTTCCGGCCGGACGGTGCCGCGCTCACCCCCAACTGGAAGCACCTGCCCATCGGTTACCACGGACGGGCGGGCACGGTCGTCGTCTCCGGCACGGACGTGGTGCGCCCGTCCGGGCAGCGCAAGGCTCCCACCGACCCGGCCCCCGTCTTCGGGCCCTCGGTGAAGCTGGACATCGAGGCCGAGGTCGGCTTCGTCGTCGGTGTCCCGTCGCGGCAGGGCTCCCCCGTCGCGCTCGCCGACTTCCGTGAGCACGTCTTCGGCCTGTGCCTGCTGAACGACTGGTCGGCCCGGGACATCCAGGCCTGGGAGTACGTGCCGCTCGGCCCGTTCCTCGGCAAGTCCTTCGCCACCTCCGTATCGGCGTGGGTGACCCCGCTGGAGGCCCTGGACGCGGCCCGTACGGCACCGCCCGTCCGGGACGTCGAGCCGCTCCCCTATCTGGACGACGCGGACGACGAGGAGCCCGGCGGTTTCGACATCCGGATCTCGGTCGCGATCAACGGGCAGGTGGTCTCCGAGCCCCCGTTCTCCTCCATGTACTGGACGGCTGCCCAGCAGTTGGCGCAGATGACGGTGAACGGCGCCTCGCTGCGCACGGGCGACCTGTACGGCTCCGGCACGGTCAGTGGCGCGGAGCCCGGCGAGCGCGGCTCCCTGCTCGAACTCACCTGGAACGGCCGCGATCCGCTGGACCTGCCCGAGGGCAGGCGGACGTTCCTGGAGGACGGCGACACGGTGACGCTGTCCGCCTGGACACCCGGGCCGCACGGGACGCGGGTCGGGCTCGGTGAGGTCACGGGACGGATCGTGCCCGCGCCGTGACCGGCCGGCCGACGCTTCCGGAGGAGCTGCTGCTGCTCGCCCTGGACCCGGTGCGGGGATAGCTCCTGTGCCGGGGCCGGCATCTGGAGTGAGGCACGGCCGGGGCCGTCCTGGCCGAGCTGGAGCTCCGGGGGCGGATCACCGAGGAGCGCGGCCGGGTGCGCGTGGTGAATCCGCTGGATCCGCCCTACCCGCTCCTCGCGGTGTTCCTGCGCAGCCTGCCGCCTCCGGGCAAGCGCCGGTTCGGCTCGGGCGTGTCCGCCGGGCGCTGGATCCGCCGGCCCGGACGGCATGCCGAGGACCTCTGCATGGACGCTCTGATGAAGCACGGCACCCTGCTCAGGGGGACTCGCCGCGTCCTCGGCCTGCTGCCGTACCACTGCCGTCTCCCGGGCCCCGACGGCCTCTCGGCGCACATACGGGGTCGTACGGCCGCAGTCGGCGCCGCCCGAACTGGAGGTCGTGCGCGAGTTCACCATCGACATCGACCGCTACAACCGGCCCGAACCCGACGTCATCGTCGTCGACGGCGAGATCCTCCAGAACCCGGACCAGACCCGCTTCCCCGCCGAATCCGTCCAGCTGGCCATCGAGGTCGTCTCGCCGGAGTCACGCTCACGGGACCGGGAGACAGACCGGGAGACCAAGCCGGTGAAGTACGCCCGGGTGAAGATCCCGCACTTCTGGAGGGTGGAGAACCACGACGGCCGTGCCGTGGTCTACGTCTTCGAGCTGGAGCCGGCCACCGGGGCCTACACCTCCACCGGGATCTTCCACGACCGGATGAAGGTCTCCGTCCCCTTCGAGGTCGATCTCGACCTCACAGCCATCACCCCGCGCCGCCGGGCGACGCCGGAGTAGACCCGTCGCCGCCCGTCACGCGCTCACTCGAACTCGGGCGGTTCCTCGTCCCAGCCGAAGTGCGTGTCCGTGTCCTGCTCCGCCCGTGCGGCCCGCGCCGGTCGGGCCGGCTCGGCGGTCCGGGCGGCTTCCTGCCTCGGCGGGACCACGGCGGGCCGGGACGCCGGTTCCTGCGGGACGGGGGCAGGGTCCGCGTCGGAGGTGCCCGGCACCGCGTCTCCCAGGCCGGCCAGCACCTCCAGGACGCCCTCGCCGTACGTCGCCAGCTTCTTCTCGCCCAGGCCGCTGATCCCGCCCAGCTCCGCGAGCGAACCGGGGCGCAGGGCGGCGATCTCCCGCAGCGTCGCGTCGTGGAAGATCACGTACGCCGGGAGGCCCAGCTCCTTCGCCTGGGCACCGCGCCAGGTGCGCAGCGCCTCGAAGACCGGGACGGCCTCCGCCGGGAGGTCGGCCACTGCGGCGGCCGACTTGCCCTTGCGCTCGCCCCTCGCCGACTTGGCCGTCGGCCTCTTCGGCTCCTTGCGCAGCAGTACCTCGCGCTCCCGGCCGAGCACGGAACCGCTCTCCTCGGTCAGCACGAGCGTGCCGTACTCCCCCTCGACCGCGAGCAGTCCCTGGGCCAGCAGCTGGCGCACCACGCCGCGCCATTCCGCCTCGGCCAGCTCCTCGCCGATGCCGAACACCGACAGCTGGTCGTGGTCGAACTGGATGATCTTCGCGGTCTTGCGGCCCAGCAGGATGTCGATGATCTGGCCGGCCCCGAACTTCTGCCCGCGCTCCCGCTTCAGCCGGACGACGGTGGACAGCAGCTTCTGCGCGACCACCGTGCCGTCCCAGGTCTCGGGCGGGGTGAGGCAGGTGTCGCAGTTGCCGCAGGTCTCCGCGCCGGGCTCCTGACCGAAGTACGTCAGGAGCTGGGCGCGGCGGCACTGGACGGTCTCGCAGAGCGCCAGCATCGAGTCGAGGTGCGAGGCGGCCCGGCGCCGGAACGCCTCGTCGCCCTCGCCGCCCTGGATCAGCTTGCGCTGCTGGACGACGTCCTGGAGTCCGTACGCCATCCAGGCCGTGGAGGGCGCACCGTCACGGCCCGCGCGGCCGGTCTCCTGGTAGTAGCCCTCGACGGACTTCGGCAGGTCGAGGTGGGCGACGAAGCGCACGTCGGGCTTGTCGATGCCCATGCCGAACGCGATGGTCGCGACGACGACCAGGCCCTCCTCGCGCAGGAAGCGCGACTGGTGCAAGGCGCGCGTCGCCGCGTCCAGGCCCGCGTGGTACGGCACGGCCTCGATGCCGTTGCGGCTGAGGTACTCGGCGGTCTTCTCCGTCGAATTGCGGGAGAGGCAGTAGACGATGCCGGCGTCCCCCGCGTGCTCCTCCTTGAGGAAGGTGAGGAGCTGCTTCTTCGGGTCGGACTTCCCCACGACGCGGTACTGGATGTTGGGCCGGTCGAAGCTGGCCACGAAGTGCCTGGCCTCGGGCATGCCCAGGCGCTGGGTGATCTCCTGGTGCGTGGCGTCGGTCGCCGTGGCCGTGAGCGCGATCCGGGGTACGTCGGGCCAGCGCTCGCCCAGGACGGACAGCGCCAGGTAGTCGGGGCGGAAGTCGTGGCCCCACTGCGCGACGCAGTGCGCCTCGTCGATCGCGAAGACGGAGATCTCGCCGCGGGCGAGCAGCGCGAGGGTGGAGTCCAGGCGCAGGCGCTCCGGCGCCAGGTACAGCAGGTCGAGCTCGCCCGCCACGAACTGGGCCTCCATCGAGCGACGCTCGTCGAAGTCCTGCGTGGAGTTCATGAAACCGGCCCGGACACCGAGCGCCCGCAGGGCGTCGACCTGGTCCTGCATGAGCGCGATCAGCGGGGAGATCACGATGCCGGTGCCCGGCCTGACCAGGGCGGGGATCTGGTAGCAGAGGGACTTGCCGCCGCCGGTGGGCATGAGCACGACGGCGTCGCCGCCGGCGACCACGTGCTCGATCACCGCGCCCTGCTCGCCGCGGAACGCCTCGTACCCGAACACCCGGTGCAGCGTCTGCTGCGCGGCGCTCTCGGTCGTCACACTCATCGTTCCCGTCCGCCCGTCCGTACCGTCCGTGTCGCTGTCCAACCGTCCACAGCAACCATAGGCGCCGCGTACGACAACGCCGGACGGGCTTGACTTCCAGGGCCCGTCCGGCGTCTTCGTGGTGCCGGCGTGCGTTACCGCACGAACACTCCCGCCTGGTTCGCCAGGTCCAGGAAGTACTGCGGGGCCAGGCCCAGCACCAGGGTGACCGCGACACCGACCGCGATCGTGGTCATCGTCAGCGGGGACGGGACGGCGACCGTGGGGCCGTCCGCCTTCGGCTCGCTGAAGAACATCAGGACGATGACGCGGATGTAGAAGAACGCGGCGATGGCCGACGAGATCACACCGACCACGACCAGGCCACCCGCACCGCTGTCCGCCGCCGCCTTGAAGACGGCGAACTTGCCGGAGAAGCCCGAGGTGAGCGGGATGCCGGCGAAGGACAGCAGGAACACGGCGAAGACGGCCGCCGTGAGCGGGGAGCGCCGGCCGAGCCCGGCCCACTTCGACAGGTGCGTCGCCTCGCCGCCCGCGTCGCGCACCAGGGTGACGACGGCGAAGGCGCCGACGGTCACGAAGGAGTACACGCCCAGGTAGAAGAGGACGGACGAGACGCCATCCGGGCTGGCCGCGATGACACCCGCGAGGATGAAGCCCGCGTGCGCGATCGAGGAGTAGGCCAGCAGCCGCTTGATGTCGGTCTGGGTGATCGCGACGATCGCCCCGCCCAGCATCGTGACGATCGCGACGCCCCACATGACCGGCCGCAGGTCCCAGGTGAGGCCCGGCAGCACCACGTACAGCAGGCGCAGCAGCGCGCCGAACGCGGCGACCTTCGTGGCCGCGGCCATGAAGCCGGTGACCGGGGTGGGTGCGCCCTGGTAGACGTCCGGGGTCCACATGTGGAACGGGACCGCGCCGACCTTGAAGAGCAGGCCCATGAGGATCATCGCGCCGCCGATCAGCAGCAGCGCGTCGTTGCCCATGGTGCCGGCGAGGGCCGGGTCGATCTCCTGGACGGTGCCGTCGACGACGTTCGCGATCCCGGCGTACGAGACGGTGCCCGCGTAGCCGTAGAGCAGGGCGATACCGAAGAGCAGGAACGCCGAGGAGAAGGCGCCGAGGAGGAAGTACTTCACCGCGGCCTCCTGCGACATCAGCCGCTTGCGGCGGGCTACGGCGCACAGGAGGTAGAGCGGGAGGGAGAAGACCTCCAGCGCGATGAAGAGCGTCAGCAGGTCGTTGGCGGCCGGGAAGACGAGCATGCCCGCCACGGAGAAGAGGACCAGCGGGAAGACCTCGGTCGTGGTGAAGCCGGCCTTGACGGCCGCCTTCTCGCTGTCGCTGCCGGGGACCGCACCTGCCTGGGCGGCGAAGGAGTCCACGCGGTTGCCGTGCGCGGCCGGGTCCAGGCGCCGTTCGGCGAACGTGAACACGGAGACGACGGAGACGAGCAGGATGGTGCCCTGCAGGAACAGGGCGGGTCCGTCGACGGCGACGGCGCCCATCGCGGCGATCTGCGCGTTCTTCCCGGCGTACCCGCCGGCCGCCAGCGCCACGACCGCGGCGAACGCGGCGGCGAGCGCGACGACCGTCAGATACACCTGCGTGGTGTACCGGGCCCGGCGCGGGACGAACGCCTCCACCAGGATGCCGAGGACGGCGGCGCCGATCACGATCAGGACGGGCGCCAGTTGGGCGTACTCGATGGTCGGCGCGGTGAACTTGTCGCCCGGTGCGGCCGTCGTCACCTCGCCCGCCCTCGTCCACAGGCTGTGGACAGCTGTTGCGCTCACTTGGCGGCCTCCACCTCGGGCTGGGGGTCCTTCTTCTGTACGTCGTGCATGGTGTGCTGCACCGCCGGGTTGACGACATCCGTGAGCGGCTTCGGGAAGACACCCAGGAAGATCAGCAGGGCGATCAGCGGGAGGGCCACCGCCAGCTCACGGATCTTGAGGTCGGGCATGCCCCCGATCCCCTCCCTGACCGGTCCGGTCATCGTCCGCTGGTAGAGGACGAGGACGTAGAGCGCGGCGAGCACGATGCCGAGGGTGGCGATGACGCCGGCCACCGGATACGCGCTGAACGCGCCGACCAGGACCAGGAACTCACTGACGAACGGGGCGAGGCCGGGCAGTGAGAGCGTGGCCAGACCGCCGATCAGGAACGTCCCCGCCAGCACCGGCGCCACCTTCTGCACCCCGCCGTAGTCGGCGATGAGGCGCGAGCCGCGCCGGGTGATCAGGAATCCGGCGACCAGCATCAGCGCGGCCGTCGAGAGCCCGTGGTTGACCATGTAGAGCGTGGCACCCGACTGGCCCTGGCTGGTCATCGCGAAGATGCCGAGCACGATGAAGCCGAAGTGCGAGATCGACGCGTAGGCGATGAGCCGCTTGATGTCGCGCTGGCCTACGGCGAGCAGTGCCCCGTAGATGATGGAGATCAGCGCCAGGACGAGGATCACCGGCGTGGCCCACTTGCTGGCCTCCGGGAACAGCTGGAGGCAGAAGCGGAGCATCGCGAAGGTGCCGACCTTGTCGACGACCGCGGTGATCAGGACGGCGACCGGAGTGGTCGCCTCCCCCATCGCGTTGGGCAGCCAGGTGTGCAGCGGCCACAGCGGGGCCTTCACCGCGAAGGCGAAGAAGAACCCGAGGAACAGCCACCGTTCGGTGCTGCTCGCCATCTCCAGTGAGCCGTTGGCCCGGGCCTCGGCGATCTCGGAGAGCGAGAAGCTGCCCGCGACCACGTAGAGCCCGATGACGGCGGCCAGCATGATGAGCCCGCCGGCCAGGTTGTAGAGGAGGAACTTCACGGCCGCGTAGCTGCGCTGGGCCGCCGCGTTCTCGTCGGTGCCCGCGTGCGCCCGGTCCCCGAAGCCGCCGATGAGGAAGTACATCGGGATGAGCATGGCTTCGAAGAGGATGTAGAAGAGGAAGACGTCGGTGGCCTCGAAGGAGAGGATCACCATCGCTTCGACCATCAGGATCAGCGCGAAGAAGCCCTGGGTGGGCCGCCACCGGGAGGAGTTCGTCTCCAGGGGGTCGGCGTCGTGCCAGCCGGCCAGGATGACGAAGGGGATCAGCAGCGCGGTGAGCGCGAGGAGCGCCACCCCGATGCCGTCGACCCCCAGCTCGTACCGCACGCCGAAGTCCTTGATCCAGGCGTGCGATTCGGTCAGCTGGTAGCGGTCGCCGCCGGGTTCGAAGCGGGCGAACACGATGCCCGCGAGGACGAGCGTGCCGAGCGAGACGATCAGCGCGAGCCATTTGGCCGCGGTGCGCTGTGCGGCGGGGACGGCGGCGGTGGCGATCGCGCCGATCGCCGGGAGCGCCGCCGTCGCTGTCAGGAGGGGAAAGGACATGTGATCAGACCGCCCTCATCAGCAGGGTTGCGGCGATGAGGACCGCCGCACCGCCGAACATCGAGACCGCGTAGGAGCGGGCATAGCCGTTCTGCAGCTTGCGCAGCCGGCCGGAGAGCCCGCCCATCGAGGCGGCCGTGCCGTTGACGACGCCGTCGACCAGGGTGTGGTCGACGTAGACCAGGGAGCGGGTGAGGTGTTCGCCGCCGCGGACCAGGACCACGTGGTTGAAGTCGTCCTGGAGGAGGTCACGGCGGGCGGCCCTGGTGAGCAGCGAGCCGCGCGGGGCGACGACGGGGACGGGCTTGCGCCCGTACATGGACCAGGCGACGGCGACACCGATGACGAGCACCACCATGGTGGCGGCGGTGACGGTGGTCGCGCTGACCGGGGCGTGTCCGTGGTCGTGTCCGGTGACGGGCTCCAGCCAGTGCATGAACCGGTCACCGATGGAGAAGAAGCCTCCGGCGAAGACCGACCCGAAGGCCAGCACGATCATCGGGATCGTCATCGACTTCGGTGACTCGTGCGGGTGCGGCTCGTGGCCCTCCGCGTCCGGCTGCCAGCGCTTCTCGCCGAAGAACGTCAGCAGCATCACGCGCGTCATGTAGAACGCGGTGATCGCGGCGCCCAGCAGGGTGACGGAGCCGAGGACCCAGCCCTCGGTGCCGCCCTTGGCGAAGGCCGCCTCGATGATCATGTCCTTGGAGAAGAAGCCGGACAGACCCGGGAAGCCGATGATCGCGAGGTAGCCGAGGCCGAAGGTGACGAAGGTGACCGGCATGAACTTCCGCAGGCCGCCGTACTTCCGCATGTCGACCTCGTCGTTCATGCCGTGCATGACCGAACCGGCGCCGAGGAAGAGACCGGCCTTGAAGAAGCCGTGCGTCACCAGGTGCATGATCGCGAAGACGTAGCCGATGGGGCCGAGGCCCGCGGCCAGGATCATGTAGCCGATCTGCGACATCGTCGACCCGGCGAGGGCCTTCTTGATGTCGTCCTTCGCGCAACCGACGATCGCACCGAAGAGGAGCGTGACCGCACCGACGACCACGACGACCAGCTGCGCGTCGGGCGCGCCGTTGAAGATCGCGCCGGAGCGGACGATGAGGTAGACGCCCGCGGTCACCATGGTGGCGGCGTGGATGAGGGCCGAGACCGGGGTCGGGCCCTCCATCGCGTCACCGAGCCAGGACTGCAGCGGCACCTGGGCCGACTTGCCGCAGGCCGCGAGGAGCAGCATCAGGCCGATCGCCGTGAGCTTGCCCTCGCTCGTGTCCCCGGTCGCCTCGAACACCGGGCCGAAGGCGAAGGTGCCGAAGGTGGTGAACATCAGCATGATCGCGATGGACAGGCCCATGTCGCCGACCCGGTTGACCAGGAAGGCCTTCTTCGCGGCGGTGGCCGCGCTGGGCTTGTGCTGCCAGAAGCCGATGAGCAGGTACGACGCCAGACCGACGCCCTCCCACCCGACGTACAGCAGCAGGTAGTTGTCCGCGATGACCAGGACGAGCATCGCCGC
This sequence comes from Streptomyces sp. NBC_01520, assembly GCF_045040375.1. Lineage (NCBI taxonomy): Bacteria > Bacillati > Actinomycetota > Actinomycetes > Kitasatosporales > Streptomycetaceae > Streptomyces > Streptomyces sp. NBC_01520. The sequence continues at coordinate 4,712,659 of NZ_CP109404.1, read as the reverse complement.
GAGGAACAGGTTCAGATAGCCGAAGAAGCGGCGTCGGCGCTCGTCGTGCTCCATGTAGCCGATCGAGTAGATGTGGATCAGCGTGCCCACACCCGTGATCAGCAGGACGAACGTCATCGACAGCTGGTCGAGCTGGAAGGCCACATCGGCCTGGAATCCCTCGACGGGAATCCAGCTGTACAGCTTCTGGTGCAGCGTGCGGTCGTCCGCGCCCCTGCCCAGCATGTCGACGAACAGCACGACACCGACGACGAAGGACGCGGCGGCGAACAGGGTGCCGATCCAGTGGCCGGCCCGGTCGAGCCGGCGGCCACCGCACAGCAGGACCACCGCTCCGAGCAGGGGCGCCGCTACCAGCAGCGCAATCAGGTTTTCCACGATTCCGACCCCTTACAGCTTCATCAGGCTGGCGTCGTCGACCGAGGCCGAGTGGCGGGAGCGGAACAGCGACACGATGATCGCGAGCCCGATGACGACCTCCGCGGCGGCGACGACCATCGTGAAGAAGGCGATGATCTGGCCGTCGAGGTTGCCGTGCATCCGGGAGAACGCGACGAGCGTGAGGTTGCAGGCGTTGAGCATCAGCTCGATGCACATGAACACCACGATCGCGTTCCGCCTGATCAGCACACCGGAGGCGCCGATCGTGAACAAAAGGGCCGCGAGGTAGAGGTAGTTGACCGGATTCACTTGGCGACCTCCTCCCCTTCTTCTGCGAGGTCCGTCTTCGCGCTGCCGTTCTTCGCGAGGCCGTTGTTCGCGCTGCCGTTCTTCGCGCTGCCGTTGTTCTGCTTCGGGAGGGCGTTGTCCGGGCGGTCACGGCCCAGCCGCTCCCCGGAGCGCTGTTCCAGCGCCCTGAGGTCGGCGAGCGACTCGTCGGACACGTCCCGGACCTGGCCGCGCCGGCGCAGCGTCTGCATGACGGTGAGCTCGGACGCGGTGCCGTCCGGGAGCAGTCCGGCGATGTCCACGGCGTTGTGCCGTGCGTAGACACCGGGGGCGGGCAGCGGCGGCACGTGGCTGCTGCGCACCCGCTCCTGCGACATCTCCCGCTGTGTCTTGGCGCGTTCGGTGCGCTCGCGGTGCGTGAGCAGCATCGCGCCGACGGTGGCCGTGATGAGCAGGGCGCCCGTGATCTCGAACGCGAAGACGTACTTGGTGAAGATCAGGTTGGCCAGGCCCTCGACGTTGCCGCCGTGCACGGCGTTCGCCGCGCCCAGGCCGTTGAAGGTGCTCAGCGAGGCCTGGCCGATGCCGGCGATCAGGAGGATGCCGAAGCCGAGGCCGCAGGCGGCGGCCAGCCAGCGCTGGCCCTTGAGGGTCTCCTTGAGGGAGTCCGCCGCGGTGACGCCGACGAGCATGACCACGAAGAGGAAAAGCATCATGATCGCGCCGGTGTAGACGACGATCTGGACGATGCCGAGGAAGTAGGCGCCGTTGGCGAGGTAGAAGACCGCCAGCACGATCATGGTGCCGGCGAGCGACAGTGCGCTGTGCACCGCCTTCTTCATCAGGACCGTGGCGAGCGCGCCGATCACGGCGACGGTGCCGAGCAGCCAGAACTGGACGGCTTCGCCGGTCGAGGTGAGCGTGGCCGCTGCGGCCAGACCGGAGGTCATGCGTCCACCTCCTTGTCCGACTCGCCCTTGGACACGGCCGTCTGGCGCTCCGTACCGGGCGCGGCCTCGGTGACCAGGCCCCGGTAGTAGTCCTGTTCGTCCATGCCCGGGAAGATCGCGTGCGGGCTGTCGACCATGCCTTCCTCCAGCCCCGCGAGCAGCTCGTCCTTGGTGTAGATCAGGCTCTCGCGGGTGGTGTTGGCGAGCTCGAAGTCGTTCGTCATGGTCAGTGCCCGGGTGGGGCACGCCTCGATGCAGAGCCCGCACAGGATGCAGCGCGCGTAGTTGATCTGGTAGACGCGGCCGTAGCGCTCCCCCGGGGAGTAGCGCTCCTCGTCGGTGTTGTCCGCGCCCTCCACGTAGATGGCGTCCGCCGGGCACGCCCAGGCGCACAGCTCGCAGCCGATGCACTTCTCCAGGCCGTCCGGATGACGGTTGAGCTGGTGCCGGCCGTGGAAGCGCGGCGCCGTCACCTTCTGCGTCTCCGGGTACTGCTCGGTCAGCCGCTTCTTGAACATGGCCTTGAAGGTCACGCCGAAGCCGGCCACGGGATTGAGGAACTTCTCCCCTGAGGGCTCTGTGGGCTCCGAGGGCTCAGACACCGTCAGCCTCCTTTCCGTCACTCGACTCGTCACTCTGAGTATCCGGCCCGCCACTGACAACGAGCTCCCGCTCGCGTCGTGGCCTGCGGCGCGGCACCGGCGGCAGGGTCTGGCCCGGCAGCGGTGGCACCGGGAATCCGCCCGCCATCGGATCGAACGCCGGCTCGGGTCCGGCCTCCGCCTCGACGGCCTTGGCCTTCCGGTCCCGGAAGATGTCGGCGACGAAGGAGATCAGCAGGATCGCGATGACGGCCCCGGCGACGTACAGCACGATCTTCGAGAAGTCGTACCCCTCGTTGCGCAGCGCCCTGACCGTGGCGACCAGCATCAGCCAGACCACGGAGACCGGGATCAGGACCTTCCAGCCGAGCTTCATCAGCTGGTCGTAGCGGACCCTGGGCAGGGTGCCGCGCAGCCAGATGAAGAAGAACAGCAGCAGCTGGACCTTGATGACGAACCAGAGCATCGGCCACCAGCCGTGGTTCGCGCCCTCCCAGAAGGTGCTGATCGGGTACGGAGCCCGCCAGCCTCCCAGGAACAGGGTCACGGAGACCGCGGAGACGGTGACCATGTTGACGTACTCGGCGAGCATGAACATCGCGAACTTGATCGAGGAGTACTCGGTGTTGAAGCCGCCGACCAGGTCGCCCTCGGACTCCGGCATGTCGAACGGGGCCCGGTTGGTCTCCCCGACCATCGTGACGACGTAGATGATGAAGGAGACCGGCAGCAGGATGATGAACCAGCGGTCCTCCTGCGCCTCCACGATCTTCGAGGTCGACATCGACCCGGAGTAGAGGAACACCGAGGCGAACGCGGCACCCATGGCGATCTCGTAGCTGATCATCTGGGCGCACGAGCGCAGACCGCCCAGGAGCGGGTACGTCGATCCGGAGGACCAGCCGGCCAGCACGATGCCGTAGATGCCGACGGAGGCGATCGCGAGGATGTACAGCATCGCGATCGGCAGGTCGGTCAGCTGCATCGTCGTGCGCTGGCCGAAGATCGAGACCTCGTTGCCGGACGGGCCGAAGGGGATCACCGCGATCGCCATGAAGGCGGGGGCCGCGGCGATGATCGGCGCCAGGACGTAGACGACCTTGTCGGCCCGCTTGACGACGACGTCTTCCTTCAGCATCAGCTTGATGCCGTCGGCGAGCGACTGGAGCATGCCCCAGGGGCCGTGCCGGTTCGGGCCGATGCGCAGCTGCATCCAGGCGACGACCTTGCGCTCCCACACGATGGAGAAGAGCACGGTCACCATCAGGAACGCGAAGCAGAACACCGCCTTGACGGCGACGAGCCACCAGGGGTCGGTGCCGAACATCGAGAGATCCTCGGCGGCGAGGACGGCACTGTGCGGTGCCGTCGCGAGTGGGACGAGGCCAGTCACGCCCGTACCTCCGATGCGACGTCGTGGGATCCGGGGGCCGCGGGGCCGATCCGGACCAGCGCGCCGGGGGCCGCTCCCGTGTCGGCCGGGACGCCCCGGCCCACGGAGTTGAGCGGCACCCACACGACGCGGTCCGGCATGTCGGTGACCGCCAGCGGGAGTTCGGTGGTGCCGGCGGGGCCGGTGACGGCAAGGAGGTCGCCGTCCTTCACCCCGGCCTCGGCCGCCGTGGTGGCGGACAGCCGGGCGACGGCCGCGTGCCGGGTGCCGGCCAGTGCCTCGTCGCCCTCCTGCAGCCGGCCGCGGTCGAGCAGCATCCGGTGGCCCGCGAGGACCGCCTCGCCGTCTCCGGCCCGGGGCACCGGCCGGGACGTCGCCCGCGGGTCCTCGGCGTGGGTGCCCTGCCAGCCGCCGAGCCGGTCCAGCTCGCGGCGGGCCGCCCGCAGGTCGGGCAGGGCGAGGTGCACGTCCAGCGCGTCGGCCAGCATGTGCAGCACCCGTGCGTCGGTCGGGCAGAGCGTGCGCGGCAGCTGCTCGGGCTTGAGCGCGGCCTCGAACATCCGCGCCCTGCCTTCCCAGTTGAGGAAGGTGCCGGGCTTCTCCGCGACGGCGGCGACGGGCAGGACGACGTCGGCGCGCTCGGTGACGGCGCCGGGGCGCAGTTCCAGCGAGACCAGGAAGCCGACCTCGTCGAGCGCCTGGACGGCGCGGGCCGGGTCGGGCAGGTCCTCGGGGTCGACGCCCGCGACGAGCAGCGCGGCCAGCTCGCCGGTGGCCGCGGCCTCCACGATCTGGCCGGTGTCGCGGCCGAAGCGGGACGGGAGTTCGGCGACGCCCCAGACGGACGCCACCTCCTCCCTGGCCCGCGGGTCGGTGGCCGGACGGCCGCCGGGCAGCAGCGACGGGAGCGCGCCCGCCTCCAGGGCGCCGCGCTCACCGGCCCGCCGCGGGATCCACACGAGGGTGGCTCCGGTCGCGGCGGCGGTCCGTACGACGGCGGTGAGCGCGCCGGGAACTCCGGCGAGCCGTTCGCCGACGACGATCAGGGCGCCCTCGCCGCGCAGCGCCTCGGCCGCCACGGCTCCTTCGCCCTCCAGACCGACTCCGCCCGCGAGGGCGTCCAGCCACTCGGTCTCGGTGCCGGGCGCGGCGGGAAGCAGTGTGCCGCCCGCCTTCTCCAGGCCCCGGCTGGTGTGCGAGGCGAGCGCGAACGTCCGCTGCCCGTGCTTGCGGTGGGCCTTGCGCAGCCGCAGGAAGACGCCGGGCGCCTCCTCCTCGGACTCGAAGCCCGCCAGCAGGACCGCCGGGGCCTTCTCCAGCGAGGTGTACGTGACCCCGCCGCCGTCCAGGTCGCGTCCGCGTCCGGCCACCCGGGCGGCCAGGAAGTCGGCTTCCTCGCCGCTGTGGATCCGGGCGCGGAAGTCGATGTCGTTGGTGCCGAGGGCGATCCGCGCGAACTTGCTGTACGCGTAGGCGTCCTCGACGGTGAGCCGGCCGCCGGTGAGGACACCGGCCCTGCCGCGGGCGGCCGAGAGACCGGTTGCCGCTGCCGCCAGTGCCTCGGGCCAGCTCGCCGGTTCGAGCACCCCGTCCGCGTTGCGTACGAGCGGAGTGGTGAGCCGGTCGCGCTGCTGGGCGTAGCGGAAGCCGAAGCGGCCCTTGTCGCAGAGCCACTCCTCGTTGACCTCGGGGTCGTTGGAGGCGAGCCGCCGCATGACCTTGCCGCGCCGGTGGTCGGTGCGGGTCGCGCAGCCGCCCGCGCAGTGCTCGCACACCGACGGCGTCGACACCAGGTCGAAGGGCCGGGAGCGGAAGCGGTACGCCGCCGAGGTGAGCGCTCCGACCGGGCAGATCTGGATGGTGTTGCCGGAGAAGTACGACTCGAAGGGGTCGCCCTGACCGGTGCCGACCTGCTGGAGGGCGCCGCGCTCGATGAGTTCGATCATCGGGTCGCCGGCCACCTGGTTGGAGAACCGGGTGCAGCGTGCGCAGAGCACGCACCGCTCGCGGTCCAGCAGCACCTGGGTGGAGATCGGGACGGGCTTCTCGAAGGTGCGCTTCTTCCCGTCGAAGCGGGAGTCGGCGCCGCCGTGCGACATCGCCTGGTTCTGCAGGGGGCACTCGCCGCCCTTGTCGCAGACCGGGCAGTCCAGCGGGTGGTTGATGAGCAGGAGCTCCATCACCCCCTTCTGGGCCTTCTCCGCGACGGGCGAGGTGATCTGCGACTTCACGACCATGCCGTCGGTGCACGTGATGGTGCAGGACGCCATCGGCTTGCGCTGGCCCTCGACCTCGACGATGCACTGCCGGCAGGCACCGGCCGGGTCGAGGAGCGGGTGGTCGCAGAAGCGCGGGATCTCGATGCCGAGGAGTTCGGCGGCGCGGATGACCAGGGTGCCCTTGGGGACACTGATCTCGATGCCGTCGATGGTCAGCGTGACCAGGTCCTCGGGCGGGATGGCCGCCTCGCCGCCCCCGGAGGGCGCACTCGTGGTGACTGTCATGCGTTCACCCCCCGGTGAGCGTTCTTGTCGTCTTTGTCGTCGGCCCAGACGGTCGACCTGGCGGGATCGAAGGGGCAGCCCTTGCCCGTGATGTGCTGCTCGTACTCCTCGCGGAAGTACTTCAGCGAGGAGAAGATCGGCGAGGCGGCGCCGTCACCGAGGGCGCAGAAGGACTTGCCGTTGATGTTGTCGGCGATGTCGTTCAGCTTGTCGAGGTCGGCCATCTCGCCCTTGCCGGCCTCGATGTCGCGGAGCAGCTGGACGAGCCAGTAGGTGCCCTCACGGCATGGCGTGCACTTGCCGCAGGACTCGTGGGCGTAGAACTCGGTCCAGCGGGTGACGGCCCGCACCACGCAGGTGGTCTCGTCGAAGCACTGCAGCGCCTTGGTGCCGAGCATGGATCCGGCGGCGCCGACGCCCTCGTAGTCCAGCGGGACGTCGAGGTGCTCCTCGGTGAACATCGGGGTGGAGGAGCCGCCGGGGGTCCAGAACTTGAGGCGGTGGCCCGCCCGGATGCCGCCGCTCATGTCGAGCAGCTGGCGCAGGGTGATGCCGAGCGGGGCCTCGTACTGGCCGGGGCTGGTGACGTGCCCGCTGAGCGAATACAGCGTGAAGCCCGGGGACTTCTCGCTGCCCATCGACTTGAACCAGTCCTTGCCCTTGTTCAGGATCGCGGGAACCGAGGCGATGGACTCGACGTTGTTCACCACAGTGGGGCAGGCGTACAGACCGGCGACCGCGGGGAAGGGGGGACGCAGCCGGGGCTGGCCGCGGCGTCCTTCGAGCGAGTCGAGCAGCGCGGTCTCCTCACCGCAGATGTACGCACCGGCACCGGCGTGCACGGTGAGTTCCAGGTCGAGCCCGGGGCCGAGGGCGTCCTTCCCCAGGTACCCGGCCTCGTACGCCTCGCGCACGGCCTCGTGCAGCCGCCGCAGTACGGGGACGACTTCGCCGCGCAGATAGATGAAGGCGTGGGACGAGCGGATCGCGTAGCAGGCGATCACGATGCCCTCGATGAGGCTGTGCGGGTTCGCGAAGAGGAGCGGGATGTCCTTGCAGGTACCCGGCTCCGACTCGTCGGCGTTGACGACCAGGTAGTGCGGCTTGCCGTCGCCCTGCGGGATGAACTGCCATTTCATCCCGGTGGGGAAGCCGGCGCCACCACGTCCGCGCAGACCGGAGTCCTTGACGTACGCGATGAGGTCGTCCGGCGACATGGCCAGCGCCTTGCGCAGTCCCTCGTAGCCGTCGTGGCGACGGTAGGTGTCCAGCGTCCAGGACTCCGGCTCGTCCCAGAAGGCGGAGAGGACGGGGGCCAGGAGCTTCTCCGGGCTGGTCCCGTTGTTGTCGATCTCGGCTGCCAAGGTCATCACTCCCCCTCCTCGGCTGCGGGCCCGGCCGGGTGCTCCGGGTCGGAGGCCGAGGTCTGCTGCGGCGCGTCATGCGAGCTGAGGTGCTCGGCACCCTTCTGCGGACGGTCGCGCGGGGCCTCACCCCGGGGTGCGACCACGCGGGCGTGCGGAACGGCCTCGCCCTTGGCGAGCTTCAGCCCGATCAGGGAGGCGGCGCCCGCGCCGCCGGTGGCCTCGACCGCGCCGGGGCGCTCGTCGGGGAAGCCGGCCAGGATGCGGGCCGTGTCCTTGTACGTGCACAGGGGCGCGCCGCGGGTGGGTTCGACGGTCCGGCCGGCGATCAGGTCGTCGACGAGCCGCGTCGCGCTCTCCGGCGTCTGGTTGTCGAAGAACTCCCAGTTGACCATCACGACGGGCGCGAAGTCGCAGGCCGCGTTGCACTCGATGTGTTCGAGGGTGACCTTGCCGTCCTCGGTCGTCTCGTCGTTGCCGACGCCGAGGTGTTCCTTGAGCCGGTCGAAGATGGCGTCGCCGCCCATGACCGCGCACAGGGTGTTGGTGCAGACCCCGACCTGGTAGTCGCCGCTCGGCCGGCGCCGGTACATCGTGTAGAAGGTGGCGACCGCGGTGACCTCGGCGGTGGTGAGGCCGAGGAGTTCGGCACAGAACGCCATACCCGTGCGGGAGACGTACCCCTCCTCCGACTGCACCAGGTGCAGCAGCGGCAGCAGCGCGGAGCGGCTGCCGGGGTAGCGGGCGATCACCTCCTTCGCGTCCGCTTCGAGCCGGGCGCGTACGTCGGCCGGGTAGGCGGGGGCGGGGAGCTGCGGCATCCCCAGGCTGACTTCTCGACTGGATGCGGTCACCGGTCGACGCCTCCCATCACGGGGTCGATGGACGCGACGGCGACGATGACGTCGGCGACCTGGCCGCCCTCGCACATCGCCGCCATGGCCTGCAGGTTGGTGAAGGACGGGTCGCGGAAGTGGACCCGGTAGGGGCGGGTACCGCCGTCCGAGACGATGTGCACGCCGAGCTCGCCCCTGGGCGACTCTATGGCGGTGTACGTCTGTCCGGCCGGGACCCGGAAGCCCTCGGTCACCAGCTTGAAGTGGTGGATCAGGGCCTCCATGGAGGTGCCCATGATCTTCTTGATGTGGTCGAGCGAGTTTCCGAGGCCGTCGGGTCCGAGCGCGAGCTGCGCGGGCCAGGCGATCTTCTTGTCGGCGACCATGACCGGACCCGGCTCCAGCCGGTCCAGGCACTGCTCGATGATCCTGAGCGACTGGCGCATCTCCTCCAGGCGGATGAGGAAGCGGCCGTAGGAGTCGCAGGTGTCCGCGGTGGGCACGTCGAACTCGTAGTTCTCGTAGCCGCAGTACGGGTCGGTCTTGCGCAGGTCGTGCGGGAGTCCGGCGGAGCGCAGGACCGGGCCGGTGGCGCCGAGCGCCATGCAGCCGGCCAGGTCGAGGTATCCGACGCCCTGCATGCGGGCCTTGAAGATCGGGTTGCCGGTGGCGAGCTTGTCGTACTCCGGCAGGTTCTTCTTCATGGTCTTCACGAACTCGCGGATCCGGTCGACCGCGCCCGGGGGCAGGTCCTGGGCGAGTCCGCCGGGCCGGATGAACGCATGGTTCATCCGGAGGCCGGTGATCAGCTCGAAGAGATCGAGAATCAGTTCACGATCGCGGAAGCCGTAGATCATGATCGTCGTCGCGCCGAGCTCCATGCCGCCGGTGGCGACGCACACCAGGTGCGAGGAGATCCGGTTGAGCTCCATCAGCAGGACGCGCAGGACGCCGGCCCGGTCGGGGATCTGGTCCTCGATGCCGAGGAGCTTCTCGACCCCGAGGCAGTACGCCGCCTCGTTGGAGAGCGGGGTCAGGTAGTCCATGCGCGTGACGAAGGTGGTGCCCTGCGTCCAGTTCCGGAATTCGATGTTCTTCTCGATGCCGGTGTGGAGGTAGCCGATGCCGCAGCGGGCCTCCGTGACGGTCTCGCCGTCGATCTCCAGGATCAGCCTCAGCACGCCGTGCGTGGACGGGTGCTGGGGGCCCATGTTGACGATGATGCGTTCGTCGTCCGCCTTCGCGGCGGACTCGACGACCTCGTCCCAGTCGCCGCCGGTGACTGTATATACAGTCCCCTCGGTCGTGGAGCGCGGTGTTGCACGGGGAGTGGTCATCAGCTGTACGACCTCCGCTGGTCCGGAGCCGGGATCTGGGCGCCCTTGTACTCGACGGGGATGCCGCCGAGCGGGTAGTCCTTGCGCTGCGGGAAGCCCTGCCAGTCGTCCGGCATCATGATCCGCGTCAGGGCGGGGTGCCCGTCGAAGATCAGCCCGAAGAAGTCGTAGGTCTCGCGCTCGTGCCAGTCGTTGGTCGGATAGACCTCGACGAGGGACGGGACGTGCGGATCACTGTCGGGGGCGGACACCTCCAGGCGGATCAGCCGCCCGTGGGTGAGCGACCGCAGGTGGTAGACCGCGTGCAGCTCGCGGCCCTTGTCCCCGAGGAAGTGCACGCCGCTGACGCCCGTACACAGCTCGAAGCGCAGGGCCGGGTCGTCGCGGAGGGTGCGGGCGACCTGGAGCAGGTGCTCGCGGGCGATGTGGAAGGTGAGTTCGTCACGGTCGACGACCGTCTTCTCGATGGCGTTGGCGGGGAGCAGGTCCTGTTCCTCCAGGGCCCCTTCCAGCTCGTCGGCCACTTCGTCGAACCAGCCGCCGTACGGTCGGGACGAGGCGCCCGGCAGGGTCACGGTGCGGACGAGTCCGCCGTAGCCCGAGGTGTCGCCGCCGTTGTCGGCGCCGAACATCCCCTTGCGTACGCCGATGACCTCACCGGAGTCGTCGCGCGGGACGGGCACCTGGCCGCTGTTGCTGTCGGGTTCGTCGCTCATCGCAGCAGCCCCTTCATCTCGATCAGGGGAAGTGCCTTGAGGGCCGCCTCCTCCGCCTCGCGGGCGGCTTCCTCTGCGTTGACCCCGAGCTTGGAGCCCTGGATCTTCTGGTGGAGCTTGAGGATCGCGTCGATCAGCATCTCGGGACGCGGCGGGCATCCCGGCAAATAGATGTCGACCGGGACAATATGATCAACACCCTGCACAATGGCGTAATTGTTGAACATACCGCCCGACGATGCGCAAACCCCCATGGAGATGACCCACTTGGGGCTCGGCATCTGGTCGTAGACCTGCCTCAGAACGGGCGCCATCTTCTGGCTGACCCGTCCCGCGACGATCATCAGATCCGCCTGCCGCGGCGAGCCACGGAAGACCTCCATCCCGAAACGGGCCAGGTCGTAGCGCCCGGCTCCGGTCGTCATCATCTCGATGGCGCAGCAGGCGAGGCCGAAAGTGGCGGGGAAGACGGACGACTTCCGCACCCACCCGGCGGCCTGCTCGACAGTGGTCAGCACAAAGCCGCTCGGCAGCTTCTCTTCGAGTCCCATGGTGTGCCCCTCAGCCCCTCAGTCCCATTCCAAGCCGCCCCGGCGCCACACATACGCGTAGGCGACGAAGACGGTGAGCACGAAGAGCAGCATCTCCACGAGCCCGAAGATCCCCAGGGCGTCGAAGGTGACCGCCCAGGGATAGAGGAAGACGATCTCGATGTCGAAGACGATGAACAGCATCGCCGTCAGGTAGTACTTGATGGGGAAGCGGCCGCCTCCGGCTGGAGTGGGGGTGGGTTCGATACCGCACTCGTACGCTTCGAGCTTTGCTCGGTTGTACCGCTTAGGGCCGATAAGCGTGGCCATGACCACGGAGAAGATCGCAAACCCTGCCCCGAGGGCGCCGAGCACGAGGATGGGCGCGTAGGCATTCACGCTCCTCGCTCCTTCCAGTCGTCCTTGACCGTTGGACCGCATCGGGCGACCGGCTCGCCACCTCACCAAGATCGTGCACATGTGAGGCAGTTCACAAGCCCGACTGCCCCGCATCCTATGCCCGCCATCCTGTGATCTGCGACACGGGGTACAGCAACACCTTTGTGATCTCCACCACCTGACGAACGATCATGAAGTCGGATGAGCGGTGATCTTCGCACGCGAAGCGGCCGAGTGGTTACGAGACGTGACATCTGGCGGCGTTACCGCTGGTCAAGGGCGTGCGGCACTATCAATCGACAGCCAGTACAAGCAAATTGGCGGTGGACATCGCGCGGGTGATATAGGAATCGGCCGCAAGTGACCCCACCCGGACGAGGGGTTCCGGGGTACCGATGTGGACAATGTGCACACATTCACGAACTTCCGGACGCAGGCCGCACGGAGGGGTGCCCCGGGCGGACCTCACTCCGGGACGAGCGGATGACGGGGCGACGGGGCGACGGGGCGACGGGGCGACAGGACGGTGGGACGGCGGAGCGGACCGGCACGCCGGCCGAACCGCCGGCCGGCGTCGACCGGCACCGGCCGCCCGCCGATCACTCACCGGCCACCCGCCCGCCCCCCACCGACCGGCCGCCGAACAAACGGACATGACTCGCCAATAGGTCATGGGGTCGCATCAGGCCACCTCCCCGCACACCCGCCCGGGACACGGGTGCGCGGTTACCCCTCCCGGGAGAGTCATGCTGTGACCTGCATCACTCCACATACGCTTCAAGTAAAGCGAGCTTGGCCATCCGCGTGAACGGATGGTAGGCGCCGGGCAATTCGGGCGAATTACTAAAACACCGTGATCACAGCCTTGATAGCGGTTGCCCGTTTTGCCCGTTAAGGCGTCAATAAAGGCCTCAGATAAGCGGATTCACAGATTCCGAACGTAACTGTGTCGCAACACACGTTTCTTGACGGGTACCCCCACGGCCCTGATAGCGCTAGTACCCATGTCCCACACCGCTCACATACCCAGCCACCGGAAGCCCCGCCAGAGTGCCTCGAAGACGGCACTGCGGGCCGGAGTTGCCGGTGGCGTCCTCAGCACCATCGCGGTCGCAGGTGCCGCCGGTCCGGCCCAGGCCGAGCCGGTGACCCAGACCATCGAGATGCCCACCATCACGGCCGGGCTCTCCACGACTGTCGCCGCGTCCGCCCAGGCGACGCAGCAGGTCGCTCTCGACCTGGAGACGCAGGCGCACGAGGACGCCGCGGCTGCCGTCGCCGCGAAGACGGCCAAGAAGACCAAGGCCGAGGCGGTCCGCAAGGCCGAGGCCGAGAAGAAGGCCGAGGCTGCCGCGAAGGCGAAGGCGGAGGCCGCCGAGCGTGCCTCCCGCACCGCCGAGCGCACCACGCTGAGCGCCTCCTCGGGCTCGTCGGGCTCCTCCTCGTCGCCGTCGTACTCCTCGAACGCCACGGGCTCCGCGGCGTCCGTGGTCGCGTTCGCACAGTCGCAGGTCGGCGACGCGTACGTGTCCGGTGGCACCGGCCCCAACTCGTGGGACTGCTCCGGTCTGGTCCAGGCCGCGTTCCGCACGGTGGGCGTCGACCTGCCGCGCGTCTCGCAGAGCCAGTCGACGGCCGGCACCCAGGTCTCGCTGAACAACCTTCAGCCGGGCGACATCCTGTACTGGGGCGGTGCGGGCAGCGCGTACCACGTCGGGATCTACGTGGGCGGCGGCCAGTTCGTCGGTGCGCAGAACTCCAGCACCGGTGTGGTGCAGAAGTCCCTGGACTACGACCCGCCGTCGGGTGCGGTCCGCGTTCTCTGATTCACAAAGCACGCCGGACGCTTCGGCACGGCCGAGGGCCGTCACTCCCCCGCTCGGGAGTGACGGCCCTTTCGCCTCCCGCGCCGGGTCAGTGCGTCCCGGTCCACACATCGGCCTCCGTACCCGTACCCGTACCCGCGTCCGCTCCCGTATCCGTGCCCACGTGCTCCGGCCGGCGCGGCCCCGGCACCCGGACCGCGTCCGGCACCGCCGCGTCACGGCGCAGGAGCAGGAAGCCGACCGCGCACGTGAGTCCGGCCAGCACGAAGCCGTACGGGGGTGTGGAGCCCGAGGGTTGCGTCTCGTGGACGAGCCCCGCCGACAGCACCGTCACCACGTTCCGGACGCGGCCGTCGCACGCGGTGGCCGCGATCACCGCGGTCCCCCACAGCAGGTACCACGGCTGCACCATCGGGGAGAGGGCCACCAGCGCCAGCAGCGCCAGGCCCAGGGCGTGGACCGGTTCCGTACGGCCGGTCCAGGAACGCCGGGCGAGGACTGCGATCAGTACGAGGGCGACCAGCAGCCCCAGGTTCTGCACGGCGGACCTGACCGGATCCGGATCGGTTCCGAAGAGCAGGCGCAGCAGATGTCCGAGCCCCAGCCCGAGGTCGCTGCTGACCGACAGCGCGGTGTGGATACGCCCCGCGACGCCCTGGGTCCCCAGCCAGCCGAAGCCCGTGCCGCCGAGGAGCGTCGCGAGGACGGCGACCGCCCCGGCGGCCAGTCCGGGCAGCAGACCCTTCGCCACCCGTCGTACGAGCGGGCCGGTCGCCGCCCGGCCCACGACGACGCCCACGAACAGCAGGGCCAACGCCGCGGGGGACTTGACCATCGCCGCGAGTCCGATGAGCACCGCGCCGGTGATCCACCGGCCGCGCAGGGCAAGCACCACGCCCGCCAGCATCAGGCCGGCCATCAGTCCGTCGTTGTGGATGCCGCCCACCACGTGCATGAGCAGCAGCGGGTTGAGCGCCCCCAGCCAGAGCGCGGCGCTCCCGCTACGGCCGTGCTCGCGGGCGAGCTGCAGCAGTGCCCACGCGATCAGCGCCAGCGCGCCCAGGGCGATGATCCGCAGACCCAGCACGGCGGGCACGATCGTGCCGCCCGTCACCCAGGCCACGCCTTTCGCGAGGACCAGGAAGAACGGTCCGTACGGCGCCGGGGTTTCGGTCCAGTGGCCGCCGACGCTCGCGGCGGCGTCACCGCCGGGCCCCGCGGGGTCCAGGACCGACGGCCCCACGCTGTAGACGTCGTGGCCTTCGAGGACCATCGCGCCCTGGGCGATGTAGCTGTAGACGTCGGCGCTGTAGAGCGGCGGCGCCAGGACGAACGGTGCCGCCCACCAGACGAGGGTGACGAGGCTGTGGCGGACGGAGGCGCCCGCCCTGCCGTACAGCCACCAGGAGACGACGAGCAGCGTCAGGCCGCCGTACGCCAGTGCGTAGCCCGCGGCGGTCGCAGCGGGCCCGTGCGGGACCCACAGGCCCCACGGGTCATGGGCCGGCAGGGTGCCGACGGCCCAGCCTCCCGCCACTGCCGCCGCCGCGCCTGCCGTGCCCAGTCGGCGGTATGCGCCGACGTCCCATGTCCCCGTTGCCCGCATGGTCCGCAACCTATCGCAGCGGATGCGGACCGGCGCACGGTCCCCGAGGCCCCCGTCAGGCCTTCGGGGCCACCTTGGAGAGCCCGTTGATGATGCGGTCCATCGCGTCGCCGCCCGTCGGGTCGGTGAGGTTGGCGAGCATCTTCAGCGTGAACTTCATCAGGAGGGGGTGGGTCAGACCGCGCTGCGTCGCGATCTTCATGACCTTCGGGTTGCCGATCATCTTCACGAAGGCGCGGCCCAGCGTGTAGTAGCCGCCGTAGGTGTCCTTGAGAATCTTCGGGTAGTGGTGCAGGGCCAGTTCGCGCTGGGCCGGGGTCGCGCGGGCGTGGGCCTGGACGATGACGTCCGCGGCGATCTGGCCCGACTCCATGGCGTACGCGATGCCTTCGCCGTTGAACGGGTTGACGAGGCCGCCCGCGTCACCGACGAGCAGCAGGCCCTTGGTGTAGTGCGGCTGGCGGTTGAAGGCCATCGGGAGGGCGGCGCCGCGGATCGGCGCCGTCATGTTCTCCGGGGTGTAGCCCCAGTCCTCCGGCATGGAGGCGCACCACGCCTTGAGGACCTCGCGCCAGTCGAGCTCCTTGAAGGCGGAGGAGGAGTTCAGGATGCCGAGGCCGACGTTGGAGGTGCCGTCGCCCATGCCGAAGATCCAGCCGTAGCCGGGCAGCAGCCGGTCCTCGGCGCCGCGGCGGTCCCACAGCTCCAGCCAGGACTCCAGGTAGTCGTCGTCGTGGCGGGGCGACGTGAAGTACGTGCGGACCGCGACCCCCATGGGGCGGTCCTCGCGGCGGTGCAGGCCCATGTGGACGGAGAGCCGGGTGGAGTTGCCGTCGGCGGCGACGACGAGCGGGGCGTGGAAGGTGACCGGGGTCTTCTCCTCGCCGAGCTTGGCGTGGACGCCGGTGATGCGGCCGGTGCGCTCGTCCTTGATCGGCTCGCCGACGTTGCAGCGCTCGTACAGCCGGGCGCCCGCCTTCTGCGCCTGGCGGGCCAGCTGCTCGTCGAAGTCGTCGCGCTTGCGGACCAGTCCGTAGTCCGGGTACGAGGCGAGATCCGGCCAGTCGAGCTGGAGGCGGACGCCGCCGCCGATGATGCGCAGGCCCTTGTTGCGCAGCCAGCCGGCCTCTTCGGAGATGTCGATGCCCATGGAGACGAGCTGCTTGGTGGCGCGCGGGGTGAGACCGTCGCCGCAGACCTTCTCCCGCGGGAATGCCGTCTTCTCCAGGAGGAGGACGTCGAGTCCGGCCTTGGCGAGGTGGTACGCGGTCGTGGAGCCGGCTGGACCCGCCCCGACGACGATCACGTCCGCGCTGTGTTCGGAGAGGGGCTCGGTCACGGTCGGATCTCCCGAAGACTCGAATTCGCGTGCCGCGCGGCACATGTCGCGTGCAGTCTATGGGTGCCTGCTGATCATCCTCCCGAAGGGCTCCCCGATGCCGACCGTGCCTTCCCCGACCCCGTCCGTACATCTGCGCGTCCCGACCGACGAGGACGCCCTGGCCTGGCACCGGGTGTTCGACGACCCGGAGGTGATGGAATTCCACGGCGGCCGCTCGGCGGAGTTCTCCGTGTACGAGGAGTTGACCGCCCGGCAGCGCCGGCACGACGCGGAGCTCGGCCACTGTCTGTGGACGGTGCTGGACGACGCCGGTGAGGTCCTCGGTTTCACGGGCGCCCAGCCGTGGCCGCACGAGTCGTTCGGCCCGGTGGGCGAGATCGAGATCGGCTGGCGGCTGGGCCGCGCCGCGTGGGGACACGGCTACGCGACCACCGCCGCCCGCACCACGCTGGAACGGCTGCGGGACGCAGGCGTACGGGAGGTCGTGGCGATGATCAACGAGCGGAACGAGCGCTCGATGGCGGTGGCCCGGCGGCTCGGCATGCGACAGGCCGAGACGTACACGACGCCGGTCTCCCGGCTGACGGCGTACTGCTTCCGACTGGAGCTGTGAGCCGGGCGGGGCCCCGCCCGCGCACGGTGAGCCGGCGGCCCCCGCCCACGAGCCGCGAGCGGGCGGCCCCCGGTCGAAGAACGCCCCTCAGTCGCGCACGCCCCGGTGCAGGGCGACCACACCGCCCGTGAGGTTGCGCCAGGCGACCTTCGACCAGCCGGCCTTCTGCAGACGGGCGGCGAGGCCGGCCTGGTCCGGCCAGGCGCGGATCGACTCGGCGAGGTAGACGTACGCGTCCGGGTTGCTGCACACCGTGCGGGCGACCGGCGGCAGCGCCCGCATCAGGTACTCGGTGTAGACCCGGCGGAAGGGCTCCCAGGTCGGTTGCGAGAACTCGCAGATCACGACCTTGCCTCCGGGCTTCGTCACCCGGTACAGCTCGCGCAGTGCCTCGTCGGTGTCCTGGATGTTGCGCAGCCCGAAGGAGATCGTGACCGCGTCGAAGGTCTCGTCCTTGAACGGGAGTTTCGTGCCGTCGCCCGCGGTGAACGGCATCCACGGGTGGCGCTCCTTGCCGACCCGGAGCATCCCGATGGAGAAGTCGCAGGGGACCACGTAGGCGCCGGCCTGCGCGAAGGGCTGCGAGGAGGTGGCGGTTCCGGCGGCCAGGTCGAGGATCTTCTGGGCCGGCCGGGCGTCCACGGCCTTCGCTACCTCCCTGCGCCAGAGCCGGGCCTGCCCGAGGGAGATCACATCGTTGGTGAGGTCGTAGTTCGCCGCCACGTCGTCGAACATCGAGGCGACTTCGTGCGGCTGCTTGTCCAGGGATGCTCGGGTCACCCTCCCATTCAAGCAGCCCCGCCACCGGCGCCTCCCGGCGGCTTGAAGCGGACTGTGACCTTTCCGGCCCGGCGGCACTCTGTAACGGGTGAGGCACCGAGGAACCGGAGAGGCGGGCCGATGCCCGTCCCCCCGTGACCGCGCGACAACTCCTCGAAGGCGTACGGGAATGCGTACGGGAAAGCGGGCGGGAAAGCGGTTCACCCTCCGGGGTGGCTGAGCACCGCTCACCACAAGATCACAGATACTGACGGGAATATGCACACGGACCATGCGCATCGAATACGGACCGCTGCCGCCACCCGCCGCCCGGCGGGCAGGGCAGCTCCCGCCCCGCCCCGCTCCCCCGGGCGCAGGCAGTCCCGGCAGCAGGACCGGCAGCGGACCCGGGTCCGCCGCAGACGCCGGCAGAGACGCTCGATGCTCCTCCTGGTGACGCTCGCGGGCGCGGTCGCCGCGGTGTTCCTCTCCTTCGACCCGCCGTGGCAGCGGGACACCGGCCCGGCTTCCGCCGCCGACCGGGACGCCTCCCCTTCGCCCGCCCCGCCCTCCCCCACGACAGCACCCGAGGCCCCGGCCCCTCCGGAGGCCGCCGCCTCACCGAGCGTGAAGCCGTCCGCAGCGCCGTCGGTGCCCGCGTCCGGGCCCGGCACCTTCACCGTCGCCCGTCAGGGCGTGACCCCCACGGGCAAGGGCCATGCCTACCGCGTCGAGGTCGAGGACGGAAGTGGGGTCGATCCCGACCGTGCCGCCCGGGACGTCGCCGACGTCCTCGCCGACCCGCGCGGCTGGAGCAAGGGAAAGGCCCGTTCCTTCCGCCAGGTCGCCGACGGTTCCGCCGGGCTGGTGATCCGTATAGGTACCCCGGGGACGACCGACCGGCTCTGCGGCGGCTACGGCCTGAACACCCGCGGTGAGCTGAACTGCCGCGGTTCCGAGAACGTCATGGTCAACCTGCGGCGCTGGCAGCTCGGTTCACCTCAGTTCGACGGCTCACTCGCCGACTACCGTGCGCTGATCGTCAATCACGAGGTCGGCCACTGGCTGGGCCACGGCCATGAGACCTGCCCGGGTCCCGGCCGCCCGGCCCCGGCGATGATGCAGCAGATCAAGGGCCTGAAGGGCTGTGTGTCGAACGCCTGGCCCTACACGACCGGCGGAGAGTACCTGGGCGGCCCCTCGGTCCCCTGACCTCCGCGCCCGGTGCCCGCTCAGCTCGCGCGGAAGACCAGCCGCCCGCCCAGAACGGTCGCGACACACGAGGCCGCCCCTGTCCCCGCCAGCTCCCCGGCATCCCGTACGCCGAACACGGCCAGGTCGGCCGGGTCCCCGACGGCCGGTGGCCGACCGGTGTGCGCCCGCAGCTCCGCCGGGTCGCGTACGCCCGCGAGCGGGTCGAGGCGGGGCGGCCGGTCCGCGCCCGCCGCGGCGGGCCGGCGGACCCGGAGCCCGGACCGGGACACCGCCAGGCGTACCGAGGGCCGGGTGAACTCCCCGGCGACGGCGGTCGTCCCGTGCCGCAGCATCCGCTGGAGCCCGCGCCGGGCGCTCGCGCCCCACCGGGCGTCGTCCGGCGCGAGTGCGGCGACCGCGTCACCGGTCAGCGGCTCCGTGCCCAGCTCGTCCGCCTCGCGTGGGTCCGGGTGGTAGGCCGTCTCCAGCAGAGCCGTCGCCCAGGGGTTGACCAGGCCCGGGGTGATCAGCCCGGACCAGCGCCGCACCCGGGCCCGCGGGAACGCCGCGGTCACGTCCGCGTACGGGCCCACCGCGACGACGGAGCCGCCGTCCACGGCCACGGAGTCCGCCCCTTCGGGGGCGCCCAGGACCGCGTCGGCGGCATGGATCGTCAGCACGGAGAGGCTAGTTGGCGTTGAGGAGCTTGAGCTCCGGGTGCGCCGTGCCGCCCGCGATCGCCGTGGAGGAGATGTGCGAGACGACGCGCTCGTCGACCGGGTCGTTCGCCGGGTCGTCGTGGACGACGAGGTGTTCGTACGTCGTGGCGCGCTGTGCGGGCACCCGGCCCGCCTTGCGGATCAGGTCGATGATCTCCATGCGGTTCGAGCGGTGCCTGGCACCGGCCGAGGAGACGACGTTCTCCTCCAGCATGATCGAACCGAGGTCGTCCGCCCCGTAGTGCAGGGAGAGCTGGCCGACCTCCTTGCCCGTGGTCAGCCAGGAACCCTGGATGTGGGCGACGTTGTCCAGGAACAGCCGGGAGATGGCGATCATCCGCAGGTACTCGAAGAGCGTGGCCTGCGTCTGGCCCTTCAGCTTGTTGTTCTCCGGCTGGTAGGTGTACGGGATGAAGGCGCGGAAGCCGCCCGTACGGTCCTGTACGTCGCGGATCATCCGCAGGTGCTCGATGCGCTCGGCGTTGGTCTCTCCGGTGCCCATCAGCATGGTGGAGGTGGACTCGACGCCGAGGCCGTGGGCGATCTCCATGATCTCCAGCCAGCGCTCGCCGGACTCCTTGAGCGGGGCGATCGCGGTGCGCGGCCTGGCGGGCAGCAACTCGGCGCCGGCGCCCGCGAAGGAGTCGAGACCGGCGGCGTGGATCCGCTGGATGGCCTCCTCGGCCGACACCTCGGAGATGCGGGCCATGTGCTCGATCTCGGAGGCGCCCAGCGAGTGGATGACCAGCTGCGGGAACGCCTTCTTGATCGCGGAGAAGTGCTCCTCGTAGTACTCGACGCCGTAGTCCGGGTGGTGACCGCCCTGGAACATGATCTGCGTGCCGCCGAGTTCGACCGTCTCCGCGCAGCGGCGCAGGATGTCGTCGAGGTCGCGGGACCAGCCCTTGGCCGTGTCCTTGGGTGCCGCGTAGAACGCGCAGAACTTGCAGGCCGTGACGCACACGTTCGTGTAGTTGATGTTGCGCTCGATGATGTACGTCGCGATGTGCTCCGTACCGGCGTAGCGGCGACGGCGCACGGCGTC
The DNA here is from genome assembly GCF_045040375.1 of Streptomyces sp. NBC_01520. Taxonomy (NCBI): domain Bacteria; kingdom Bacillati; phylum Actinomycetota; class Actinomycetes; order Kitasatosporales; family Streptomycetaceae; genus Streptomyces; species Streptomyces sp. NBC_01520. The sequence goes on along the minus strand of NZ_CP109404.1, from coordinate 4,692,255 downwards.
CGCGGCTGCCCCCAGCGCGTGCAGCGGTGCCGACCGGTACAGGTCGAGCGCCTCCTGGGGGGAGATCCGCCCGCCTTCGGCGGCGCGGTCGAGGACGGGCTGAAGGTCGGCCTTCTCGGTCACCGGGCTGTCACCTTTCGGCGGTTTTTCTACGGATCCGCGGACCGATCCAGCGTACGCCAGCCCTTGCCGGTGTCAGCCGCCGGACCGGGTGAGTACCCCCTTCGGCGTGCCCGCCGCGTCCTCGTGGGACTGGTAGAGGAGGGTGCTGCCGGAGGTGAGGGTGAAGTCCAGGTCGGACTCGCTGCCCGTGCACAGGGTGGCGTCGGTGCTGTCCGGGTCGGTGCGTTCGCGGACCTCGATCGCCGTTGCCTCACCGGAGACGAGCCTGCCGATGCTCTTGCACACGACCTTCGTCCCGAGCACCTCCAGCGCGTACGTCAGCCGCACCACGTCCTGGCCCTTCTTCCCTTCGGTGAACACGGCGGTGACGTCGCCGTGCGGGAGGCCGCCGCGTTCGGTGACGGGGCCCTTCCAGGTGCCGGTGAACGCCTTGGGCAGCGTGCTCACCGCGCCGCTGCCGGCCGGGGGCGACTCCTCGGGCCGGGGCGTCGCCGACGGGCTCGGGCCGCCGGTGGCCGCCGGGGGCTGCGCGGCACCGTCGTTGCTGTGGGTGTCGTCGTCGCCGCTGCGGAAGAGGTCCCCCATCGTCCCGGCGCCCAGGGTCACCGCGGCGAGGGCGCCGGCGACGGCCAGCGCGACGGTGCAGCTCACCCGCCTGCCCCTGCGTTCCCCGGGCCGGGAATCGGCGTTCATGGTGACGGCGATACGGGCGCCCGATCCGTTCCCCTCGGCGGAGGAACCGGCGGAGGGACCGGCGGCCGGACCCGCGGACGGCGGTACGGAAGGCGGGGGCGGCAGCGGCGGACCGAACGTACCGAGCTCCGCGCTCCCCAGTGACGCGTTGCTGAACGGCACCGGACCCGACTGCACCGGAGCCTCCTGCGGCTCCAGGTCGAGCAGGGCCACCGCCGACCGGCTGACCTCGCGCACCAGGGAGCCGGGCAGCCATCCCGCCGCCACCAGCACGGCGGCCCCGCCCGGTGCCAGACTGCGCGCCAGCTCCGCCGGGGCCGGCCGGTCACCGGGGTCCTTGGCGAGGCACCCGGCCACCAGTTCGCGCAGTTCGCCCTCCAGCTCCCCCAGTTCGGGTGCCTCGTGCACCACCTTGTAGAGGAGTACGGCGGAGGAGTCGCCCACGAAGGGGGCACTGCCGGTCGCGGCGTACGCGAGGACCGCCCCCAGGGAGAAGACGTCGGCGGCGCCGGAGATGTCCAGGCCCCTGATCTGCTCCGGGGCCATGTATCCCGGCGAGCCGACCGAGACGCCGGTGGAGGTGAGGGAGACGGTGGCGCCGAGGGCACGGGCGATCCCGAAGTCGATCAGCCGCGGGCCGTCCAGGGCGAGCAGGACGTTGGACGGCTTCACGTCCCGGTGGATGAGGCCGTGCGCGTGCACCGCGTCGAGCGCCTCGCCGAGGCCGGCGCCCAGGGTCCGTACCGCGTGCTCCGGCAGGGGGCCGTGCCGGGTGACTGCGTCGGAGAGCGGCGGCCCGGCCACGTAGCCGGTCGCCACCCAGGGGATGGGCGCGTCCGGGTCGGCGTCCAGGACCGGGGCGGTCCACTGCGCGCCGAGCCGTCGTGCGGCGTCCACCTCGCGCCGGAACCGGGCACGGAACTGCTCGTCGAGGGCGAAGTGGGGGTGCACGACCTTGACCGCGACGGTACGTCCGCCCGCGCTGCGGCCCAGATAGACGCGGCCCATGCCGCCGACGCCGAGCCTGCCGAGCAGCCGGTAGGCACCGATCGCGTGCGGTTCGCCCGCTTCCAGCGGCTGCATATGGCGTCTCCCCGTGTGAATCCGCGTACCTCCGACCGCAGCCTAGGCCGCCGGGGTCACAGGGTCACGGGAAGCCTTCTGCCGATTTCGCCCCTAAGGGCACGAAGCATGGTTTTCGCCACTGCGAAAGGCGCAAATACATCGTTCACCGGCGTTCATCCGTGTTCACCGATGCGATACCGGAACGCACACCGGATGCGTTCCGGGCGCCATCCGCTATTCGGCGCCGGGATGTTGGTGACGGGCACCCGGCCATTCATCCGCTTTCACGGGAACGCGTCGGGAAGGGTTCGGGAACACATCGGGAAGGCGGCGGGAACACGCCGCGAACGCACCCGCGGCGGAATGCCCGATCCGCCGCCCACCGGGCGATAAACGGACGGCCCGGGGAAGGCGGCGTAAGGCACGCGGAATGGTTCGGGATTCATCTATTCCCGCACCATTCCCGATGCGCCGGGCACGGCCGTACGCCGGCCGTCGTCAGCCGCCGAGCAGCTCGACCGTCACGTCCGCCGGGAAGCCGGTCGTCGGGCCGGTCCGGCGGGCGAACTCACGCACCCCGGCCAGCTGGTCCGGGCCGAAGCGGAAGTCCAGCGTGGTGAAGTAGCGCTCCAGGACCTCGGCGTCGAAGGCCTCCCAGCGCGCCGCCTGCTCCGCCACCTTGGTGACCTCCTCCAGCGAGACGTCCCGCGAGGCCAGGAATGCCTCGTGGACCTTCTCCACATAGAGGGGGTGCGAGGCCAGGTAGTCCTTGCGGGCGGCCCAGACCGCGAAGACGAACGGCAGCCCCGTCCACTCCTTCCACATCTGGCCCAGGTCGTGGACCTGCAGCCCCAGCTTCGGGGCGTCGTGCAGATTGGCGCGCAGCGCCGCGTCGCCGATCAGCACCGCCGCGTCGGCCTCCTGCATCATCAGCCCGAGATCGGGCGGGCAGGTGAAGTAGTCGGGTGTGACGCCGTAGCGCTCGGCCAGCAGGAGCTGCGCCAGCCGTACGGAGGTGCGGGAGGTGGAGCCCAGTGCCACCCGTGCGCCGTCGAGCCGGTCGAGCGGCAGCTGGGACACGATCACGCACGACATCACGGGTCCGTCGCAGCCGACCGCGATGTCGGGGAGCGCGACCAGGTCGTCGGCGTTGCGCAGGAACTCGACGAGGGTGACGGGGCCGATGTCGAGATCGCCCCTGATCAGCTGCTCGCTGAGTCTCTCCGGGGTGTCCTTCGAGAGCTCCAGGTCGAGCAGGGTTCCGGTCCGCGCCAGGCCCCAGTAGAGGGGGAGGCAGTTCAGGAACTGGATGTGGCCGACGCGCGGCCTGCTGCGACGGTCGTCGCCTTCTACGGGAGAGACGGTTGAATTGTCCACATCGCGAGGCTAGACCCGTGCCCTCCGGCGGGCATCATCGGGGCGTCCGGACGGCCCCCCGGGGCCTTGTCCGTCAGCTCTCCGACGGGCCGATGAAACATCCGGGTGAAGTGATCTTTCCCTCTACCGCTCCCCCGAGACTGCGTGCTAGGCTCGCCCGCAAGTTGCAGTTTGGTTTCCCTTGCAGTACAGAGCCTGCGGAGCATGTAACCCGCAGGCTTTTGTAGTTTTCAGACTTGTTTGCAGGTTCTGGAGCAGGGCAACCCTTTGGCCCAAGGAGGGCTTATGGCTACCGGAACCGTCAAGTGGTTCAACGCTGAAAAGGGCTTCGGCTTCATCGCCCAGGACGGCGGCGGCCCGGATGTCTTCGTCCACTATTCCGCGATCAACGCGTCCGGGTTCCGCTCCCTCGAGGAGAACCAGGTCGTGAACTTCGACGTCACTCAGGGACCCAAGGGTCCGCAGGCTGAGAACGTCACCCCGGCCTAGTTGCCCGGGTCGGCCGATCGCGGCCGGCTATGCAGTACCCAAGGAGCCCCGTTCCCCCGCCCCGGCGGAGGAACGGGGCTCCTGCCTTTTTCCGGAACGCCGGAACGCCGGAACGCCGGAACACCGGAAGACCGGAACGCCGGAAGACCGGAACGCCGGAAGACCGGGAACGCCGAAGACCCGGGCACCGGAACAACGGGTGCTTGACCTTCACACCGTGTGAGGCCGTGCTGTGGGAGCCATCATGTTCACCATCGGAGACTTCGCCCGGTACGGGCGGGTGTCGGCCCGGATGCTGCGCCACTACGACGCCGTCGGGCTGCTGCACCCGGACCGTACCGACCCCGCCACCGGATACCGCTACTACGGCGCCGCCCAGTTGGCCCGCCTCAACCGCGTCATCGCGCTCAAGGACCTCGGCTTCACGCTCCAGCAGGTGCGGGCCGTCCTCGACGAGCAGGTGGGCACGGAGGAGCTGCGCGGGATGCTGCGCCTTCGGCGCGCGGAGCTGGAGGCCGCCATGGCCTCGGCGGCGGCCCGGCTGGCACAGGTCGAGGCGAGGCTCCGGTCCATCGAGAGCGAGGGACGCATGCCCACGGAAGACGTCGTGATCAAGCTGGTTCCGGCCGTCCGGGTCGCCGAGCTGACCGGCACCGCCGCGAGTTACCAGCCGCAGGACATCACTCCGGTGATCGGCCCGCTGTACGAGAGGCTGTTCGCGCTGCTCGGCACGGCGGGGGTCCGCCCGTCCGGACCGGGCGTCGCACGGTACGAGGACGACCCGGCCCGCGGCGGTGCGGTCACCGTGCACGCCGGTGTGACGGTCTCCGGACCGGAGGCACCGCCCGGACCGCTCGGCGACACCGGGATCACCGTGGCGGAACTGCCCGCGTTCCGGGCGGCGACGATCGTCCACCGGGGTCCGATGGACGGCGTCCTGGCGACCGAGCAGATCCTGGCCCACTGGATCGAGGTCCATGGACACCGGCCTGCGGGCTACTCCCGGGAGATCAGCCTGGAGTGCCCGCCGGACCAGGAGAGCTGGGTGACGGAGCTGCAGCAGCCGGTCACGGTCTGACACGGCGTCATCATCCGTACGGGCCCTCGCCCCCGAATCGTTGTCGAGGGCCCTGTGCGGAGGAACACCCAGTGCTGACGAGTCCGCCTATTACAAGGCAGACTGTTGAGCGCGGTACGAGGTAGGCGCAGAGCGGGATCAGCAGCACCGGCGGGGCAAGCAGGACAGGGGGCATCAATGGACCGTGACAACGGACCTGTGCGCGTGCCGGACCAGCGCGCACCACGGGAACGGACGGCCGGGAGCGAACTCCGCTTCGAGGTGCTCGGTCCGGTGCGCGCCCGGCGCGGCGGCCAGGTGCTCCCTTCCGGATCGCCGCAGCAACGGGCCCTGCTGGCAGCCCTGCTCCTGCGTGACGGCCGCACGGCCACCGCGGCCGAGCTCATCGACGCGCTGTGGGGCGACGACCCTCCGTCCCAGGCGCTGGCGACGGTCCGTACGTACGCCTCGCGGCTCCGCAAGACCCTCGGCCAGGACACGCTGGTCAGCGAGTCCGGGGGCTACGCGGTGCGCATCCACCGCGATGCCCTCGACCTCACCCATGCCCAGGACCTCGCCGCCGAGGCGGAGAAGGCCCGCAGCGGCGGGGACCGCTGCCAGGCCCGCACCCTGATCAACAAGCTCCTCGGACTGTGGGACGGCCAGGCGCTGGCCTCCGTCCCCGGTCCGTACGCTGACAACCAGCGCACCAGCCTGGAGGAGTGGCGCCTCCAGCTCACGGAGACCCGGCTCGACCTCGACCTGGAGGTCGGGTGCCACGCGGAGGCGGTCTCCGAACTGACCGCGCTCACCGCCGCGCACCCCCTGCGCGAACGGTTGCGCGAGCTGCTGATGGTCGCCCTGTACCGCAGTGGCCGACAGGCCGAGGCGCTCGCGGTGTACGCGGACACCCGCCGGCTGCTGGCCGAGGAGCTGGGTGTCGACCCGCGCCCCGAACTGGCCCAGCTCCAGCAGCGGATCCTCCAGGCCGACGAGGACCTGGCCCGCCCCGCGGACGAGCCGGCCCCGGCTCCCGCCCCGGTCCGCCCCGCCCAGCTCCCCGCCACCGTGCCGGACTTCACCGGCCGCGCCTCCTTCGTACGCGAGCTGGGCGACCGGGTGGCGACCTCCGAGGGCTCCGTCATGGCGGTCTCCGCACTGGCCGGCATCGGCGGCGTCGGCAAGACGACCCTGGCCGTGCACGTCGCCCACCAGGCCCGCCCGCACTTCCCGGACGGCCAGCTGTACGTGGACCTCCAGGGCGCGGGCGCCAGGGTCGCCGAACCCGAGACCGTCCTCGGCTCGTTCCTGCGTGCCCTGGGCACCCCGGACTCCGCGATCCCGGACTCCCTCGACGAGCGGGCCGCGCTCTACCGCTCCACCCTGGACGGCCGCCGCATCCTGATCCTCCTGGACAACGCCCACGACGCGGCCCAGATCCGCCCGCTGCTGCCCGGTACGGCGGGCTGCGCCGCCCTGGTGACCAGCCGCGTCCGCATGGTCGACCTGGCGGGCGCGCACCTGGTGGACCTGGACGTCATGTCCCCCGAGGAAGCCCTCCAGCTCTTCACCCGGATCGTCGGCGCGGAACGCGTCAACTCCGAGCGCGAGGCGGCCCTGGACGTCGTGGCGGCCTGCGGCTTCCTGCCGCTGGCCATCCGTATCGCCGCCTCCCGGCTGGCCGCCCGCCGCACCTGGACGGTCTCGGTCCTGGCCGCGAAGCTCGCGGACGAGCGCCGCCGGCTGGACGAGCTCCAGGCGGGCGACCTCGCGGTCAAGGCCACCTTCGAGCTCGGCTACGGCCAGCTGGAGCCCGCCCAGGCCCGCGCCTTCCGCCTCCTGGGCCTCGCGGACGGCCCGGACATCTCCCTCGCGGCCGCCGCCGCCCTCCTGAACCTGGAGACGCACACGGCGGAGGACCTGCTGGAGGCCCTGGTCGACACGTCCCTCCTGGAGTCGGCCGCACCCGGCCGCTACCGCTACCACGACCTGGTGCGCCTCTACGCGCGTGCGTGCGCGGAACGTGACGAACAGGCCCCGGCGGAGCGGGAGATGGCCCTGTCGCGGCTGCTGGACTTCTACCTGGCGACGGCGGCGGGGGTGTACGCGCTGGAGCGGCCGGGTGACCGACTCGCGGACCACCGGGAAGCCACTCAGTACGCAGGTCTCACCTTCGCCGACCGGCACGACGCGCAGGACTGGCTCTACACCGAAGCCAACTCCCTTCTTGCCTGCGTGCGTCAGTCCTCCGGTCGAGCCACGCTCCGCCGCGCGGTCGATCTGCTCTGGGCGGCCAAGGACCTGGCGGAGTCGGGGGCGAACTCCAAGCAGTACGAGACAGCGGCGACCGCCGTGCGTGATCTGGCACGCGGAATGGGTGACAACCGGGCGGAAGGGCGCGCCCTCACCACCCTGACCAACGTGCGGCTCGTGGCAGGACGGTTCGACCAGGCCAAGCAGGATGCCCAGCGTGCCATGGTGCTCGCGCGAGCGGCTGACGATCCGCTTCCGAACTGCTGGGCACCCAACGACCTGGGGATCATCGCGCTCTACCAGAACCGCCACGCCGAGGGGGAGGCGTACCTCCAGCAGGCCATAACGAACTTCCGGGCCGACGAGAACAGGCCCGGCGAGGCCAGCGCCCTGTGCAATCTCTCGCGTATCCATCTCGCGATGGGCCGTACGTCGAGTGCGGTGACACTGGCCCAGCAGGGCATCGACATCTACGACGGCCTGGGCCACGCGCTGCGTGGCGCCAACGGACGGTACGCGCTGGGGCTGGCGCTCACCGAGCTCGGACATCTCCCCGACGCTGCGGAGCGGCTCACGGAAGCTCTGGCCATCTTCCGTGACAGCAGGCAACGCCTCTGGGAAGGCATGACGCTCTTCCGTCTGGCCGAGGTGGACCTGGCGGCACACGTACCGGCGCAGGCAGCGGTCAAGGCCGAGCAGGCGCTCGCCGTCCTGCGTGGCATCGGCGGGGAGTGGCGGAGAGGCAACGTGCTCACGGTGCTCGGAAAGGCTCTGCGTGACATCGGCCAAGCCGGCCGTGCCCAGGTCTGCTGGCACGAGGCTCTGGTCATATACGAGGGTCTGGGTTCGTCCGAGGCAGGAGAGGTGCGCACGCTGCTGGCCCCGGTGGCCGCTGCCTGACTGCGCTGCGCAAGGCGTTCATCGTTCGTTTATCACGACCCGGCACTCTCGTCCTTGTCGATCCGTCGCGTCGGGGGGCAGGCGGGCCGGCACAGGCCGCAGGGATATGTTGAGCGGCCACGAAGGCCCGCCCGGGGACCCACGGGGGAGTTGCCGGGCGGGCCCGCCGAACGCAGATCAGCAATTCAGGGAGCTGAGGACGATGACTGACGCCAAGAAGAAGACCGTCGGCGCCAAGCCGCTCGACAACCACGCCACCGGCGAAGAGGTAACGACGCTGGACAACCACGCGACCGGTGGCGAGGCCAAGCTGCTCGACAACCACGCGACCGGTGGCGAGGCCAAGCTGCTCGACAACCACGCGACCGGTGGCGAGGCCAAGCTGCTCGACAACCACGCGACGAGCGAGCCGGCCAACTAGACCTCACCTGCACGGGGAGCGGCCGCGGCGGCGCGGAGGGGGCGCCGTCGCGGCCGCTGTACGTCCGTGTTCCGCTCGCCGGTCACACCGAGGTTCGATCGCTGCACACCGCAGGGGTACCGTCGTCGCCCCGTCGTGTGCACGCCATCTGAGCCGCCCGCGCACCGCAGGGCCCGAGCCGACCGGCTCGGGCCCTGTCCGTATGCCCCGTCACAACGCCCGCACCTCCGGCCGGCACAGCTTCCGCATGTCGTCCTCGTCCGAGGTGAGGGCCACGGCCCGCTGCCGGCCCGCGAGCGCCGCGTCGACGGCGCGCCTGCCGCCGTGCGTACCGACCGGAGTCAGTAGCGCGGCTCCGCCGTCACCAGGCAGCGCTTCACGCGGGAGACCGAGCGCGGGTTGTCCATGGGCACCTGGAAGATCTTGGACGCTCCGGCGTCGACCTCGACGTCGGCCTCACCCGTGTCGACGGTCAGGCCCTTGGCGTCGACGAACGTCACGTCCACCTCGTACACGCGCGTGACCGCCGCGGTCGAGCGGATCTCGACCGACGAGGAGGTCGTCGCACGGCGCTTGCCCTTCCTGGGCGACACGCAGCGGATCACGCGCAGGCCGGGCGACTCGGAGGCGGTCGAGCCGGGGGTGGCCGACTCGTACGAGGAGCCGCCGGACGAGCTCGACGAGCTGTCGTAGTCGTCATCGTCGTAGTCGTGGTAGCTGCCGTTGCTCTTCTTCGAGTTGGAGCAGCCGCCGCCGCTCGATCCGCTGCGGCTCTTGCCTCCGCTGCTGGAGGTCGAGAATCCGGTGAGCGCGAGCACCACCACGACCAGAACCGCTGCGAACCTGATCCGTCGCCGCATCATCGATGCAGCCCCCCTTGTTGTCGTCGGCTTCACGGCCGTCACGCAGCCGCGCGACACCGTAGCGCACAGCTTCTCCCGCACGACCCTCGGCCCGGTCATGGCCCTGTCACGGTCTGGTCATGGTCTCCGGATGGCAGGGATGAGGGGCCCGGCGTAGCGTCGAGCCGGGGAGCGGTGCAGTTCCGTGCGTGGCACGCAGGCCCGGGAGGCCGACATGATCCGCAATGTCCTCGGCTCGGTCGTCGCCCTGCTGGGCGCGGCGGCGGCCGTACAGAGCCCCTTCCGCAGCTGGTACGACGACCGCCTCGGGCGGGACTTCCGTGTCCAGCACCTCTTCGCGGGCATCAGCGACGTGTCGTCCGCCGTGCTGGGCTCGATCCTGCTGCCGTTCCTCTTCGCCGCCCTGGTCGCCCTGGTGGGCGTGGTGCTGCGTTCGCGCTGGGTCGTGGCCGTGGCGGGGCTGATCGTGCTCGGGTTCACCGTGCTGTGGATGGTCCGGCAGGGCCAGGCGGCGGGCAGTCTGACGGTCGACAGCGACGGGTCCGGGCTCGGGTGGGGCGTGGCGCAGGCGCTGGGCGGCGGGGTGCTGCTCCTGCTGGGAGCGCTGGTGATGTCCGGGCGGGGCGCCCGGACGAGGCGTACGGACGATCCGTACCCCGTGCCGACGAACGCCCATCCGGACACCTGGCCGCCGACGCAGGAGCCGGGGCCGTCGGTGCAGACGTCGCCGTGGCCGGAGCCGGAGGCCGATCCGTACACGGGGCCGGGCACGGGACCGCGTACGGATCCGGGTCCGCACGAAGGCCCGTACACGGGGCCGGGCACGGGTCACCACCGGGCCCCGCGGGCGGACGAGGACACGGCCGCGTACCCGGTGGTCCCGGACGAGGACCGCGACCGTTACCACCCGCCGCACCCCTGAGGCACGGTCAGGCGCGGGCGCGGTTCCCCGTGCCGGTGCCCTTCAGCGCGTCCAGCGCGTACACGCAGCGGTCCTTGCTGCACGCGTACACGACCCCCGCCTCCGCCACCGGTGAGCCCGTGATCTCGCCGCCGGTGGCGAGCTTCCAGCGCAGCTGGCCGCCTGCCGCGTCCAGCGTGTACAGCACGTGGTCGGCCGAGCCGAAGTGGACCCGGCCGTCCGCGACCACCGGTGCTCCGACCACTTCGCCGCCCGCCGCGAACCGCCACTTCGGCGTGCCGGTCACCGCGTCCAGCGTGTACAGCGCGCTGCCGCTGCCGACGTGCACGTTGCCCGCCGTGACCAGCACCGGCTCGATGGACTGCCGGGACTCCGTCGCGATCCGCCACCGGTCCTTGCCGGTCGACGCGTCCAGCGCGTACACGGTGCCGAGGTAGTCGGCGAGGTACACCCCGCCCCCCGTGACCGCGGGTCCGGGCGCGAAGGCGGGCGGCGAGAGGAAGACGGCCGGCGACTCGAAGTGCCAGCGCACCCGGCCCGAGACCGCGTCCACGGCCAGCACGCGGGTCCCCGCGGCGACGTACACGAAGCCGTCCGGCGCCGGGGTCACCCGTACGGGCACGCCGCCGCAGGAGGCCGCGTCACCGATCGGGTACGACCACCGCTCCATGCCCGTGCGGGCGTCCACGGCCCGCAGCCGGGCGTCCTGCCACAGGTACACCATGCCGTCGTGGAGGACCGGCCCGGCCTCCGGCGTCTCGAAGTCCGTCTGGACGCCCCCGGCCTCCCACAGCTTCTCGCCGCTGGACGCCTCCCACGCCTGTACGCCGCCGCCCCGCGTCCCGGTCACGACGGTGCCCCGGTCGGCCTTCAGGGAGTACACCCACGCGTCGGTCTGCAGCCGCCACCGCTCGGCCCCCGTCGCCGCGTCCAGCGCGTACAGGGACGGGCCGTCCGAGGCGTGGATCCTGCCCCCGTCGACGGCCATCGCCCAGGCCACGTCCCTGGTCTTGAACTGGCGCCGCCCGTTGCCCACGTCCAGGGCGTGGACCTCGAAGGACGTCACGTACAGCAGGTCGCCGACGACGACGGGTGTGCCCCACACGTCGTTCGACATGCGGAAACGCCACGGCCGCCAGCGCTCCGGCGCGGCGGGCGACGTCTCGGGGGACGGCATGGGCGCCGGCACCGGGGCCGTCGGGTGACCGGCGGTGCCGTTCAGCCCGGCCGGCGGGCGGACCCAGCCGGTCGCCGGGTCGGCGTGCGCGGCAGCGGCGCCCCGTACGTCCACCGGGCGCGGGCCGGGACCGATCGGCACCTTCGCCCCGGGCAGCCGCACCGGACCGCCGTCGGCCACCGGGGCGGGCGCGGTGCGCACGTCGCCGCGCCAGGCCCCGTCCGCGTCGGCGCCGGGCGGCGGCTGCGACGGTGGCGGCGGCACGGCCACCGGGGCGGCTACGGCGGCGATCGCGCGCCCGCCGCCGCGCCGCTGCTCGATCATCGCGGTGGCGAGGGTCGGCAGCCAGGCCGAGGCCGTACCGCTGTCGTCGCTGCCGGAGGCGAACAGATGGGGGGCCAGCTGGGCCTGCAGGTCCGCCGGGCTGGGCCGCCGCGTCGCGTCCATCTGCATGCAGGACTCGATCAGCGGTCTCAGGTCGTCGGGCAGCCCCTCCGTGTCGGGCCCTTCCCGCAGCAGCATGAACACGGTCTCGACCGGATTCGCCCCGTGGAAGGGCGCGTGCCCCGTCGCCGCGAAGACCAGCGTCGAGCCGAGCGAGAAGATGTCGCTGGCCCCTGTCACGCTGCGCGAGTCGCGGGCCTGCTCGGGAGACATGTACGCGGGCGTGCCCACCGCGACGTTCGTCATGGTCAGCCGGGTGTTGGAGACACCGGACGCGATCCCGAAGTCGATGACCCGCGGCCCGTCCTCGACCACGAGCACGTTGGACGGCTTCAGGTCACGGTGGACGAGGCCGGCCCCGTGGATCGACTGCAGGGCCTCGGCGATACCCGCGGCCAGCCAGCGCACGGCCTGTGTCGGCATCGGCCCGCACTCACTCACTATCTCCTCGAGCGAGGGCGCGGGGACGTAGGCGGTCGCCAGCCACGGCACGGCCGCCCGGGGGTCGGCGTCCACCACGGCGGCGGTGTAGAACCCGCTGACGGCGCGGGCGGCCTCCACCTCACGTGTGAAGCGGACCCGGAACAGCTGGTCCTCGGCCAGTTCCGTACGGACCGTCTTGATCGCCACCCGACGGCCCGACGCCGATCGTGCGAGATAGACCAGCCCCATGCCGCCGGCGCCGAGCCGTCCCAGCACCTCGAACGGGCCGATCCGCCTCGGGTCATGCTGCGTCAGCTGCTCCACTTGCCTGCCACCTCCCCGTACGGGCCTCAGGAACAGAAGCCCGCGAAATCCCGCCCTGTGCAGCGTCTCACCACTCGGCACCACTTGGCGGTGCGCACCCCGATTGTTGCTGGCTCGGGGCCCGGTTGCGAACCCGGGTGCGGATCGGGGTGGCTTGTGACACTCCATCCCTTTCAGGACAGCGCCCGGAACGGCTACGGGAGCAGCTCGGTCGGCTGCAGGACCGCGAAGGCGGCGCCCTGGTCGTCCTGGAGGACCGCCATCCGCCCGTACGGGATGTCGAAGGGCGGGGCCGAGATCCGGCCACCGAGGCGTACGGCGGTCTCGGCAGCCCGGACGCAGTCGGCCACGGCGAAGTAGCTGAGGAAGTAGCTGGGCAGCATCTCGGGGAACGCGTCCGTGATGACGCTGCGACCGCCGATCGCGGTGTCGGGTCCCGGCTCGGTACCCGCGGGGGACCACATGCGGAATTCGACCCCGGCCTCCGCCGCTCCCGGGTCGCCGCCCGGGGCCTCGCCGAGGTCCAGGTCCGTCCCCAGGAAGCCGAAGACCTCCTCGTAGAAGGGGTCCACGCGCTCCGGCTGCCGGGTGTAGACCTCGGTCCAGCAGAAGGCGCCGGGCTCGTTCCGCTTCTCGAAGCCGGCGCGGTCGCCCGCCTGCCAGAGGCCGAAGACCGCACCGCCGGGGTCGACCGCCTGGGCGAGGATGCCTGCCCTGCCGGCCCGCACCGGATCGGTGATCACCTGGCCGCCCGCCTCGCGGATCAGGGCGACGGTGGCGCGGATGTCGTCGGTGGAGAAGTAGACGCCCCACGTGGTCGGCATGCGGCCGTCCTGCTTGGCGGCGAGGGCGGCGACGAGCTTCCCGTCGCTGTACGCGTCGGCGAACGGCATGCCGTCCCCCGCCCGGAAGGTCCAGCCGAAGAGCCCGCCGTAGAAGCGCTTGCCCGCTTCGAGGTCGGCGAGCTGCACATCCACCCAGCACGGCACGGATTGCGCGAATGCGGCCATGGCCCCGGGTCCTTCCGTAGCGGTGACGCCCGTCACAGTCAACGTAGCGTCGGGTGCCGCGTGGCGCGCCCCGAGGCACTTCCACACACCCGAATAGAACATTCGCCCGAATCGTGAAGATTCAACGCCTCGGTGGACAAGAGTTGTCCACCGAAGTTATCCACAGGCTGTTGATAAGACGATCGCATCGAGACCCTTCCGTGGAGGGCCCACCGAGGATCGTCCGGGCCCTCACGAGGCCCCGGGGCCGGCCCCGGCCCCTTCCGGTAGCCGTCGTGAAGACCACCCGCGCGCCACCGGAAAAACCGCTGCTCACCCTGCCCCGACTGGGCCGTTCCCCATTTGCAGTCGGTCAGATCGCGCTCCGATCTGCCCTCGGTAAGCTGACGGCATGACAGGACAAGTGCGCACCGTCGACGGCCGCGTGGCCGGTCGGCGAGGTCAGGCGACGCGGCAGAAGCTGCTCGACTGCCTCAGCGAAATGCTCAGCGCCTCTCCCTACCGGGACGTCAAAGTCATCGACGTGGCCCGGAAGGCAGGGACTTCACCCGCGACGTTCTACCAGTATTTCCCCGACGTCGAGGGCGCCGTCCTCGAACTCGCCGAGGAAATGGCCAAGGAGGGCACGGAGCTGACCGAACTGGTCGCCGGACGCTCCTGGGTCGGCAAGGCAGGACGGCAGAGCGCCGAAGAACTCGTCGAGGGATTCCTCGACTTCTGGCGCCGCCACGACGCGATCCTCCGCGTCGTCGACCTCGGCGCGGCCGAGGGCGACAAGCGGTTCTACAAGATCCGCATGAAGATCCTCAGCTCGGTCACCGGCTCCCTGACGGACTCGATCAAGGAGCTCCAGGCCAAGGGCAAGGTCGACAAGGACGTCAGCCCGGCGGCGGTGGCCGGTTCCCTCGTCGTCATGATGTCCGGGGTCGCCTCCCACCAGAAGGGCTTCACCACCTGGGGTGTGAAGCAGGCCGAACTCCGCCCGAACCTCGCCCTGTTGGTACACCTGGGCATCACCGGCAAGAAGCCGGTCAGGTAGGCGCCTGCCAGGACTCCCGCATACGCCGGGTGCCGCACGGACATTCCGCGGTTCCCCACGTCCTGTCTCACCGACGGCGGACCACCCGCGTGGTCCGCCGCCGGCGTTCCCGGACACGCCCTCCGGCGCACACCTGTCTTCACACGCCTTCCCGCGTCCATTTCCCGCACATACCGGGCGAACGGCCGCGCGACGCTGTGGAATGGGCCCATGAGCGATGCGCAGAAGACGTTCCGCGACCTGCTCCACGCCCAGCGCGTCTGGGACGTCCCCCTCCCCCGCTTCGACCCGTCCACCGCGCCCGCCGGCCCCCTCGCCCTGTTCCACACCTGGTTCGCCGAGGCGGTGGCCGCCGGGCAGGCGGAGCCGCACACCCTGACCCTGGCGACCGTGGACGCCGAGGGCAGGCCCGACGTGCGGACGCTGATGCTGCACGACGCGGACGAGCGCGGCTGGCACTTCGCCACCCACTCCACCAGCGAGAAGGGCCGCCAGCTCGCGGCCCGCCCGCACGCGGCCCTCAACTTCTACTGGCCCGCCCAGGGCCTCCAGATCCGGGTCCGCGGCACGGTCACCCCCGTGGGCCGTGCGGAGAGCCTGGCCGATCTGCACGCCCGGTCGACCGGCGCGCTGGCCGCCGCGCTGACCGGCTCGCAGAGCGAGGTGCTGACCTCCTACGACGAACTCGTCCGGGCCTCCGGGGCCGCCTGGGAACGGGCCCGGGCCGAGCCGGACGCCGAGGTGGAGAGCTGGACGCGGTACGTGGTCGAGCCGCGCGAGGCGGAGTTCTTCCAGGGCGACGCACAGCGACGGCACGTACGGCTGCGCTACCGCCGGGAGGCCGGCGGCACCTGGACGCGGGAGCTGCTCTGGCCGTAGCCACCGCCCGGGGCTCCTGCCCGGTTCCGCCCGGGAAGGAGCACTGTGGGAGGCAGGTGAGCTGTTGGAGGCACCCACGCGGTCAACACCCTGCTCCAGGACGGTGGTTTCGGCCCGCATCTGCTGTGTTCACTGATCGGCTTCCGGAACGCGGACGGGCAGGCGCCGGCTCTGGTCCACCTCTGCAAGCGCGGCACGTCCTGTCCGTTCGCACCGGTGCCGGGCGTCGGGGAGCGGCGTGACAACCAACTGGGGCTGCGGGTCCGGGCGGTGCTGGGGACGGCCTCCGGGTGGAGAAGGACCTCGCCCCGTGGTTCCCGGTGCGGGCGCGCCAGGGTTGTGAACGACACCGCGCACAGTTGTGTGCGGCGCGGCCGGAAAGAGGCCCCCAGCACACAACAACCGCGCATCCGTAATCAATTCGCAACCGATTCCGGTCTTGACCGAGACCCATCAAGTTAACGCCGGATTACGCTCCGAAGCATGTCAGACAGCACCTCCACCCCCGGTGGCCCCGTTCTTCCCGCTTCCATCGACCGCACCGACGACCGGCCGGTCTATGTGATCGGCGGTGGTCCCGGCGGCCTCGCCGCCGCTGCGGCCCTGCGGGAACAGGGGGTACGGGCGGTGGTGCTGGAGAAGTCCGACGGCGTCGCGACGTCCTGGCGCGGCCACTACGACCGGCTGCACCTCCACACGATCCGGCGCTGGTCGTCGCTGCCGGGGCTGGCGATGCCCCGCAGGTTCGGGCGCTGGGTGTCGCGCGACGACATGGTGCGCTACCTGGAGAAGTACGCCGAGCACCATGAGCTGGAGGTCGTCACGGGTGTCGAGGTGTCCCGGATCGACCGGGCCGCCGACGGGTCGGGCTGGCAGCTGAGCGCGACCGGGGGCCGGGTGCTGACGGGCCGCGCGGTCGTCGTGGCCACCGGTTTCAACCACACCCCGCTGATCCCCGACTGGTCCGGCCGCGACGGCTTCACGGGTGAGCTGGCGCACGCCGCGGAGTACCGCGCCCCGGGCCCGTACGCCGGCAAGGACGTCCTCGTGGTCGGCATCGGCAACACGGGCGCGGAGATCGCCGTGGACCTGGTCGAGGGCGGCGCCTCCCGGGTGCGGATCGCGGTGCGCACCACCCCGCACATCGTGCGGCGCTCGACGGCGGGCTGGCCCGCGCAGGCGACCGCCGTCCTGGTCCGCAGACTGCCGGTCCGGCTGGTCGACCGCGCCGGGGGCCTGCTGGGCCGCATCGCGGTCCCCGACCTCTCCGCGCAGGGCCTGCCCCGCCCGGACACGGGCCTGTACTCCCGGGTCAAGGAGGGGGCGATCCCGGTCCAGGACGTCGGGCTGATCGATGCCGTGAAGCGCGGCCGGGTGGTCCCCGTGGCAGCCGTCGAGTCCTTCGACGAGGACACGGTGGTGCTCGCCGACGGGACCCGGATCACCCCGGACGCGGTGATCGCGGCGACGGGTTACCGGCGCGCCCTGGAGGGCCTGGTGGGGCACCTCGGCGTACTCGACGCGCGTGGCCGCCCGGTGGTGCACGGTGCCCGTACGCCGAAGCAGGCACCGGGCCTGTACTTCACCGGGTTCACCAACCCGATCAGCGGCATGCTCCGCGAAATGGCCCTGGACGCCCGGAAGATAGCCGGACGGCTGGCCGCGAAGGGCTGACGGCGGAGCGACGGCCCCGGCGGCCCGCGGCGGCCTCAGCTGCCGTCCCGTCGGCCGAGGATCCGGACGCCGCCGGCGTCCGGGTCGCCGAACAGGGCGTACAGCTGGGGCCGTTGCCCGGTTCCGCCGACCGTCCACGCGCCGGTCGGACAGTCCTCCCCGGGGACGTCGAGGTGATCGGCCCCTGGCCGCGCCGTCCTTGGGGGCGTACGACCAGGTACCCGTGCCGTCGCGGCGGCCCTCCTGTTCCCAGCCCTCGCACGGCACCCGGAGAGCTCCGCGCGGCCGTCCGCGCGGAGGCGGACCTCGGCCCGTCCGTCCTCGCTCGCCCAGACGCCGCGCATGGCCACCTCGGTGGGACGCGGGGGCTCGTACGCCCCGACGACGCCGGTACCGAGCGCGACGGCGCAGGCCACCGTCGTGATCACGGTGAGCAGGAATCCGGCGGGCAGCACCCGGAACCACACCTCGCCCCTGCCGTCGCCCGCCCCCGCTTCCGCTCGCCCCGGTGGAACCACGCGACGCCCAGCAGCGGCAGTGCGCCGCTCGCCGCGATCCACGCCCAGGAGTGGAGGAACGGGGCACCGGCCGCGGCCAGCGCCGTCGCGTACGCCGCTCCGAGCACGACCACGCCCTGCCACTGCCCCAGCGCGCCCTTCGTACGGCGGACCGCCGCGTGCGCCGCGAGATCGGACGGCATCGTCATGAGGAAGGTGTGCACCGATCCGAGGACCAGGAGGAGCGGCGGGCCCAGGACGAGCACGCACAGGAGTCCGAGGGGTGCGGCGGGCGGCCTCCCGTACGCGTCGGTCCGACCGAACTGCACCACCAGGCAGCCGGCGAGCAGCGCACCCGGCCGCGCGGCACAGACAGCGTCGCCACCGTTCCGTCGGACGCCACCGCCCCGGAAGAACCCGTTTTCCGCATCCGCCCCACCCGTCGCCGGGGAAGAGGAACGGTAGCGGGCCCGTCCGGGCGGGGATCAGGCGGGAACGCCCGGTGACTTGGGCCGGTCCGCCGGCCTCCGGCGGATGACCAGGGCCATCAGGGCCGCCGACGCGCACAGTGCCCCGGACGCGTACCAGACCACGTCGTACGAGCCGAACACATCGCGTGCGACACCGCCGAGGAACGCGACCAGGGCCGCGCCCACCTGGTGCGAGGCCAGGACCCAGCCGAAGACGATCGCGCTGTCCTCGCCGTAGTGCTCGCGGCACAGGGCCAGGGTCGGCGGGACCGTGGCGACCCAGTCCAGGCCGTAGAACACGATGAAGAAGATCATCGGCGGGTGCACCGCGGGAGCCATCAGCATCGGCAGGAACAGCAGCGAGATGCCGCGCAGCGCGTAGTAGACGGCGAGCAGTCTGCGGGCGTCGAAGCGGTCCGTGAGCCAGCCGCTGAAGATCGTGCCGATGATGTCGAAGACGCCGATGACGGCCAGGAGCGAGGCCGCCGCGGTGATCGCCATGCCGTGGTCATGGGCCGAGGGCACGAAGTGGGTGCGGATCAGACCGTTGGTGGAGGCACCGCAGATGGCGAACGAGCCCGCCAGCAGCCAGAACGGCCCCGTACGGGCCGCGTCGAGGAGGACGCGTACGGTGCGGGCCGCCGCACCCACCGCGGGCACCGGCTTCTCGGCGTACGTGCCGCCGTACGGGGCGAGGCCCACGTCCGCCGGGTGGTCGCGCATCAGCAGCCAGACGAACGGGACGACGACGAGAGCGGCCAGGGCGACGGTCACCGAGGCGGGGCGCCAGCCGTGTTCGTCGACGATCCAGGCGCAGAGCGGCAGGAACACCAGCTGGCCGGAGGCACCGGCCGCGGTGAGGATGCCGGTGACCAGGCCCCGGCGGGCGACGAACCATCGGTTGGTGACCGTCGCGGAGAAGGCCATCGCCATCGATCCGGTGCCCAGGCCGACGAGCAGGCCCCAGTAGAGCATCAGCTGCCAGGACGCCGTCATCCAGACGCTCGCCAGTGCCCCGGCGGCCACCGCGCTCAGCGCGACGACCACGACCCGGCGGATCCCGAACCGGTCCATCAGCGCGGCGGCGAACGGCGCGGTGAGCCCGTACAGCGCCATGTCGATGGAGACCGCGAGACCGATCTCCCCGCGCGACCAGCCGAACTCCGTGTGGAGGGGGTCGATGAGGAGGCCGGGCAGGGAGTTGAAGGCCGCACCGCCGATGATCGTCACGAAGGTGACGGCCGCGACGGTCCACGCCCGGTGGATCCGCGGACGGGAGGGCCGGCGGAGCGGGGCGGCGTCGACGGGGGCTGCCGCGGTTCCGGTTGTCGGGTTCTTCACGCGGACCAGCATCCTGGCGTGCGCCGACGGCTACGAGCAGCCGGACAGACACCCTTCGCAGGGATCGGGCCACGCCTCGCGGGGGTCAGGTGCGGGAGCGTGACCGGACCGCCGTGTGAACCACCGTCGTATGGACCGCCGCCGTGTGGACCGCCCAGGCGACGGCCGCTCCCACCACGTACCAGAACAGGTCAGGGGCGTTGAACGTCGAGCCCAGGACGAGCCGCGCCACCGTGCTCTGCCGGGACAGGTCCGCGGGTATCCCCGTCAGCTGGGCCAGCTCGACCGCCCAGCTGAACACCAGCGCGGCCCCGGCGGCCGTCAGCGGGCGCACCCTGGGTACCAGCAGGACGACCAGTGTGTGGATCAGCACCGTGTACGAGGCGGACCCCGCGTACTTGGCGAAGTCCCCGTCCGCCGTCGACCGGACGCCCAGCCCGGCCGCCACGGTCACGAGGGCCGCTGCCGCCGCCACCGCCCGGACGCGGGTGCCGGTCACCGGGGGAATGGATGTGCGAGCTGCCGACTTTTCATTCACAGCAGGGACATGTATCAGCTTAGAGTCGATGGCAGCCAACCCGAGGGGAACAGGAGTCCGCATGCCGCACCGCGTCGTCGTACTCGCCCTCGACGGGCTGCTCCCCTTCGAACTGGGCATTCCACAACGGATCTTCGGACGCTCGCTGAGCTCCGGCCCGGTCGACGGTGGCGGGAACCTGTACGAGGTGGTGACCTGTTCCGTCCGCCCGCCGGGCGCGGTCCGCACCGACGCCGACTTCAGCATCCTGGTCGAGCACGGGCCCGAGGCCCTGGCCACCGCCGACACGGTCGTCGTCCCCGCCTCGTACGAACTCGGTCCCGTCCGCACGGAGGGCCGGCTCACCGACGAGCTCGTCGCCGCGTTCGCGTACATCAGGCCGGGTACCCGGATGGTGTCCATCTGCACGGGCGGGTACGTCCTCGCCGCGGCCGGATATCTCGACGGCCGCCCCGCCACCACCCACTGGTGCTCCGCCGAGCACTTCCAGCGGCTCTTCCCGAAGGTCCGGGTCGACCCGGACGTCCTGTTCGTCGACGACGGGGACGTGCTGACCTCCGCGGGGGTGGCCGCCGGGATCGATCTCTGCCTCCACATCGTGCGCCGCGACCACGGCACCGCCGTCGCCAACGACGTCGCCCGCCGCACCGTCGTACCGCCGCACCGCGACGGCGGCCAGGCGCAGTACATCCAGCGGCCCGTCCCCGAGGCGCAGCTCGCCACCACGACCGGCGCGCGGGCCTGGGCGCTCGGCCGGCTGGAACAGCCGATCCAGCTGCGCGACCTGGCCCAGCAGGAGTCGATGAGCGTCCGCACGTTCACCCGCCGGTTCCGCGAGGAGGTCGGGATCAGCCCGGGGCAGTGGCTCACCCAGCAGCGGGTGGAGCGCGCCCGGCACCTGCTGGAGTCCACGGACCTGTCGATCGACCAGGTGGCGCGGGAGGCGGGGTTCGGGACGGCGACCTCCCTGCGCCAGCATGTGCAGGCGGCGCTCGGAGTGCCGCCCACGGCCTATCGGCGGACGTTCCGGTCGACGGCCGCCGGCCGGGGCGCCTAGGCCCGGGGAACCGCCGGTCGCAGGGTGGGCGCGGTCTTCAGGTCGCCCGGCTGCTCCTTGATCAGCGGGACCAGCACCGGGCCGCCCCGGTCGATCTCGCACCAGATCCGCTTCCCGGCGCCCTCCGGCTGCCAGCCCCAGCGGTCCGCCAGGCCGTCCACCAGCTCCAGACCGCGGCCGTTGGTGTCCTCACCCTCGGCGTGACGCGGCTGGGGCGGGCGGCAGCTGGTGTCGGCCACCTCGACCCGCACCGTCCCCGTCGATCCGGTGGGGCCGAACAGCATCCGCAGCACCGCCGGGCAGCCCGTGTGGACCACCGCGTTGGTGACGAGCTCCGAGATCAGCAGGACGATCGTCTCGGCGAGCGGCTCGTCCTCCATCCCGGACCCGATCAGCCGCGACCGCGCCCATCTGCGGGCCCGCCCCACTTCCGCGGGATCCGGCCCGACCTCCAGCTGAACCTGAAGCACCTGCACCGCTCACACCATCCGAACCGGCGGACACATCGCCTAGCGCCTCCTCAGGGTCACGGAACGTGACTCCCCTTCGGGACAGCATGGTTGACGTACAGTCACCGCAACAAGCGCTTCGGGCATATTCCATCGCGAAGGAGTACGTGTGGTCCATACTGTGCGACGCGCGTTGCGAGAGTCGAACAGGAGCGCACCGTCGCTCCGGGGACCGACTCCCCGGCAGGTCCGGTGCAGCTCCGCGGGTCGCGAGCAGAGCACCGCTCCCGGTCCGGAGCAGCCGCACGGGCCACATCCGGATCCTCCGGTTCCAGAACCACTCGCATCCGACGGAGCGTACCCGAGCAGGGCGTCCGACTCCGCCGGGTGACGGATTCACCCCGGGCAGACCCCCGGCCTTCCGCACCGCCCGGCTGCGCTGCGTCACCCGCACCGCCACCGCCCCATGCCTCCGGTCAGCCACGACGCCGCCCGGACAGCGGTGCGGGCCGGCCGGGGAGGACCCCGGACCGGCCCGCACGGCGGCGCGAACTGCTCGCGCCGTTGGGCGTGTTGTGCGACGGTGCTATGCGTCCGGTTCGATCACCGTGAAGTACGCGGCGACCGCGGCGACCGCGTCCGCTTCGGCGATCGTGCCGTCGCCGTCGGTGTCCAGGCTCCGGGCCGCGATGCTCGCGACGTCCTCCTCGGCCCCCAGGACCCGCAGGGCCCGCTCCACGGCGGCGACGGGGGCGACGGTGGATCCGTCGGCCTCCGTGCCGCCCGCCACGGCGATCGCCGCGCGCAGGAAGGGCCTGGCGATCTCCGCGAAGCGTCCGGGGCTGTCGCGCAGCCGCTTCACGGCTCCGCCCACGAACTCCTCACGGGTGACGCGCTGGTCCCCGTCCACGTCGGCGATGCCCGCCATGCCCTGCCAGAAGGCCTCGGCGCCCGTATAGAGAGCCTGGCCCTTGTCGCATCGGGCCGTTGTACCGAATTCGGCGAGCAGACGGGCCGCTGCGGCGTTGAAATCGGCGCGATCGATGTAGCCGTTGCCGTCCTGGTCGAAGGCGGCGAATCGGTGCGCGATCTTGCGCTCGTACTCTGCGCTGTCCATGCGGGGAGCGTACGGCGCCGATGGACGTCACGTGTCACTAACCCCGGTTGCCGGTAGCGGAACGGGGGGGCGACCCGAGGTGTTCAGGCGGTGAGCGGCCGGGATTCCTCGTCGGTGGCGGACTTCGCGTCGGGGTAGACCTCGAAGAGTCTGCGTACCCCCAGCGCCCCCAGCACCTTGTTGACGTGGGAGCCGTCCACCGCGCCGCGGGCCGGGAGGATCAGCCGCAGCCGGCCCCCGCAGGACTTCATGAGGCGGCGGGAGGCGATCAGCACACCGACGCCGCTGGAGTCGCAGAAGAGGACGCCGGAGAGGTCGAGGACCACGTCGTGCTGTCCCTCGGCCACCGCCCCGTGGACGGACTGGCGCACGACGGGTGAACTCACCAGGTCCAGTTCACCGTGTATCCGCAGCACGGTCCACTCGCCCTGCTCGCTCTCGTCCACCTTCAGCGTCACGCGACTGGGACCTCTCGTTCCGGGGAGTCCGGGGATCCGGAAGTTTCCGTTCCTCCTCGCGGCTGCCCCCTCGGCACCTCCGCGAAACACCGGTCCGCCTGTGGATGGGGCATGGGATTCATCCAGGATTGATCATCGATGACCCGTTTACCCGGTCAGGAAACGGCAAAGCGCAACGTGTTCCCTATCATTCAGCGCCACACGGGGGACGTACTTGGCGCAAAGGTGCGTGCTCGTCGGACCTCGCCCACTACATTCGGGATGATGAGGGGCACAGGGCTGGGGGCTGGATGGCGAAGGACGCACCACCGCGCTGGGACCGCCGGATGCAGCAGCGGCTGACGCGCGGCGAGGCGGCGGCCCTCGGTGAGCTCTACGACCGTTTCGCGCCGCTCGTGCACAGCCAGGCCCACCGCATGCTCGACGACGAGGACGCCGCGGACCTGGTGACCCGCGAGGTCTTCGGCTTCGTCTGGGAGAACCCCGGCACGTACGACCCCAAGCAGGGCTCGATGAGGTCCTGGGTGGCATGGCTCACCCACCGCCGGTCCGTGCAGTGGCTGTGCGGGACGCACGGCGGGGACGAGGCCGGCTCGGGCGACGGCTCCGGCGCGGACCACCGGGACGGCTCCGGCACGGACGGCTCCGGCGCGGACGCCCCGGGCGCTAACAGCCCCGGCACGGACGCCGGGGAGCTGGAGCACCTGGTGCGCAGGGCCACCGTCGCCGCACGCGCCGCCTACATCGTCTCCTCGATGCCCGCGCCCCTGCGCGCAGCGCTCGAACTCGCGTACATCCAGCGCCGGGACTACCGGCAGACCGCCGCCGACCTCGGCGTCACCGGCGAGGAGGCCCGGCGCCGGCTGCGGCTCGGGCTGCAGCTGCTCGCCACCGCGAACACCCGCCCGTCGGCGGGTTCCTCGCCTCCCGGATACGGACACACCCCGTGAGCGGCGGCACGGACGGCACCGGTCGTGACGACGGGCTCCCGGGCGCGCGGCGCATACCGGGACCACGGGCTCCCGCGGACGACCTCGCGTCCCTGCCGGCAGCGCCCGTCGCCCCGGTCCTGTCCCACGGGGTGCTCACCTCGCTGCTCGGCGCCTGGGCCCTGGCCGCCTGCACGGCCGAGGAGACCGCGGCGGTCGAGGAGCACCTCACCTCGTGCGCCCCCTGCGCGGACGAGGCACTGCGGCTGCGCGACGCCGTGGGGCTCCTGCACACCGATGGCACCCTGGATCTGGACCCGACGCTCCGGGCCCGGGTCCTGGAGAGCTGTCTGGGCCGCCGCCCGGCGAGGATCCCCGTCCCTTCCTGGGCCGCGCCGTACGACGCGGAGACCGCCAGGCTCGACGCGCTGCTCCGGGACATCGGCAGTTCCGAGTGGCATGCGCCGGTGCGGCTGAAGTGGTTCGAGGGCGAGCGGCAGGCCGGCCGCAAGACGACGGTCGCCGGGGTCATCGGGCATCTGATGGCCGTCGACGGCCTGGTCGCCACGGCTCTCGGTCTGGACGACCCGCTGGGGAGCGGCGACAAGCCCCTGTCGCCGACCGAGCGCACCGAAACGTACTGGTCAGCCGCTTACCGGCCACCCACCCGGGCCGTCCGGGAGCCGTGGCGCGAGCAGAGTCACACCCTCGTGCGCACGGTGTCGTTCGCGGGCCGGGGCGTGGCGGAGCTCTCCGTCCCGTACGGGGACTTCGCCCTCCCGTTGCAGGACTCCATGCTGGAGCGGGCCTTCGAGTGCTGGGTGCACGGCGGTGACATCGCGGACGCGGTGGACTACCCCTACGAGCCGCCCGCCGCCGCCCATCTGCACCGCATGATCGACCTCGCGGTCCGGCTGCTGCCGGCCACGCTCGCCGAGCGCCGCCGTGCCGGACTGGCGGGAGCGGCCCGCCATCTGGTCACGGCCGGAGCCCCGGGCCGCTCCCTGCACCTGGAGGTCGAGGGCCGGGGCGGCGGCAACTGGTACGTCGCGCTGGACTCACCGGCCGCGGTCGGCTCCCCCGACCACACGGTGGCGCAGGTCGCGCTCGACGGCGTGGAGTTCTGCCGGCTGGTCGCCGGGCACGTCCCACCGGTGGAAGCGGCGGCGGGGCAACAGGGCGACCGCGAGGCGATCAGCGACGTGCTGTTCGCCGCGGCCTCCCTCAGCAGGCTGTGACCACCGGGCGGACGACGGCAGGCTGCGACTCCCCCGGCGGCCGGCGAACTCCCCTGCCGGGCCGTGGCTCCGGCTACGCGAAGACCACGGTGCGGCGGCCGTTGAGCAGGATGCGCCGTTCGGCGTGCCACTTGACCGCGCGGGCCAGTGCCTGGCACTCCACGTCACGGCCGACGGCGACGAGCTGGTCCGGTGTGACGCCGTGCCCGACCCGCTCGACCTCCTGCTCGATGATCGGCCCCTCGTCGAGGTCGGCGGTCACGTAGTGCGCCGTCGCACCGATCAGCTTCACGCCGCGCGCGTGCGCCTGGTGGTACGGCTTCGCGCCCTTGAAGCTCGGCAGGAAGGAGTGGTGGATGTTGATGATCCGGCCGTTGAGCTGCTTGCACAGGTCGTCCGACAGCACCTGCATGTAGCGGGCCAGGACGACCAGCTCGACGTTCTCCCCGCGCACCAGCTCCAGCAGCTGTGCCTCCGCCTCCGCCTTGTTCTCCCGGTTCACCGGGATGTGCCGGAAGGGGATGCCGTACGAGGCGACGAGCTCGGCGAAGTCCGTGTGGTTGGAGACGACGGCGACGATCTCGACCGGCAGCGCGCCGATGCCGGACCTGAAGAGCAGGTCGTTGAGGCAGTGGCCGAACTTGCTGACCATCAGCACGACCCGCATCCGCTCGGACGAGCGGTGTATCTGCCAGTCCATCCGGAAGGAGTCGCCGATCGCGGCGAAGCCCGCCCGCAGCTTGTCCACGTCCACCGTGACGTCCGCCGAGAAGTGGACGCGCATGAAGAAGAGCCCGGTGTCGTGGTCGCCGAACTGCTGGCTGTCCTCGATGTTGCAGCCCGTCATGAAGAGATAGCTCGACACGGCGTGCACGATGCCCTGTTTGTCGGGGCAGGAGAGCGTGAGGACGTACTGCTCGGCGGTGGCGTCCGAGGCAGCGGCGGGACGGGATTCGGCAGGCTGCGGCGCGGTCATCCCCGTAGGGTGCCACAGGTGCCCGGTGTCAGGCCGATCCGGTCATGATGCGGAGCACGTCGAGCGATCGGGGCGGAATGTCCGGGTCCTCGGCGTCGTTCGTGGCGAGCATCACATGGGCCTCGCGGGCGGCCTGCACGGCCTCCGCCCAGCCGTGGTGCTCCAGGTAGGCGGATACGGGAGCGTCCGCACCGACCTGGTGCATGATGCGCAGCACGCGGAGGGCGGCGACGTCCACGAGGGCGGCCTCGGCGGAGTCGCGGAAGATCGTCCCCACGTATTTCTCGGCGGACCAGTTGTCCAGCCAGGTGTCCTCGACCAGGCGGTACACGGCGTCGGTGACGTCGCCGTACCCGGCCTGGCCGGTCAGCCAGCACTCGTGGTGGAAGACGGGGTCGGAGAGCATGTGCAGCGCCGAGCGCACGTTGCTGCGCCAGCGCCACCACGGCATGTCATTGAGCGGCATGCCGCCCATGGTGGAGGAGCGACGGCCGCGACGGGAAGAGTTCTCCGAACCTTGCTGCACGGTTGTCGATCGTACGTTCCCTCCGCCCGTCCGCGCACCGCCCCCCGTATTTCACCTTCACGTCACCGAGCGTTGAACGGAGCACACTGTGGCGTTACCCGTGGCGCGGAATAGTTCATGACCATGACCGGATGGCGACGCCTCACCCCTCTCCGCCCTTACAGAGTCCTCACAAGTACGGCGGCGGCCGGCGCATTGCTGATGACCGGTTGCGGTGTCATCCCTGGTGCCTCGGAGGGCTCCAGGGACACCGTCACCGTGATGACCTGGGCACCCGACACTCCAGGGGCTGCCGTGAACATGGCGGGCATGCCGGCCATGGCGCGGACCTACGCCAGCTGGATCAACGAGCAGGGCGGGATCGACGGGCACGAACTGCGCGTGCTCACCTGCAACGAGGACGACAGTGCGACCGGGGCGTCGAAGTGCGCGCGGCAGGCGGTCGACGAGGACGTCGTCGCGGTCGTCGGCTCGTACAGCAGGTACGGGCGGGCGTTCCTGGCCCCGCTGGAGGCCGCCGGAATCCCGTACATCGGCGGGTACGGTGCCTCCGCGGACGAGTTCACCAGCTATCTCTCCTACCCGGTCAACGGCGGCCAGTCGGCACTCCTCGCGGGCAACGGGAAGCAGCTGGCGGCCAGTTGCGACCGGGTCTCGCTGGTGCGGCCGAACACGCTGGTCGGGGACGGAATGCCGGGCCTCGTCGATCTGAGCCTCACCCGGGCCGACCGGCCCGCGTCGTTCGACATCAGGGCGCCCGAGGAGGCCACGTCGTACGAATCCCAGGCGGCCAAGGCGCTGGAGGAGGCGGGCGACGGCTGCGTGACCGCGGTGCTCGGCAAGGGCACGGAGACGTTCTTCGACTCGTTCCGCCGCCTCGAACCCGAGGACAGCGACGTACGCATCTCGTCCGTGCTCGGCAGCGTCGGGCAGCCGCTCATCGACCGTACGGGCGGCCGGAACAGCCCGTTCGAGGGGGCGTACATCACCGGCTGGTACCCGGAGTCGGGCGACGCCCGCTGGAAGCCGATGCGCCAGGTGATCCGGAAGCACGCGTTCGGCGACGACCGGATCGACCCCGAGGACACGGGTGTGCAGACCACCTGGATCGCGTACACCGCGCTCAAGGCGGTCATCGAGGCGCTGGACCAGGAGACGATCACGGCGGGCGCGGTGTCCGTCAGCCTCAACCGTGGCACCGAGGTGGACACCGGCGGGCTCACGCCGGTCCTGCGCTGGCGCTTCCAGGACACGGTGGGCTCGGCCGCGTATCCGCGCATCGTCAACGGCAAGGTGACGTTCCAGGTGGTCCGTGAGGGGCGCCTGGTCGCCGACAAGAAGGGCTTCGTCGATGTGACGGAGACCTTGGTGGACGCCCGTATCAGGGGCTGAACCGAGGGCTGATCCACCGCACGGAAACGGCCTCCGTCCCCCACCCGGGGACGGAGGCCGTTTCCGTGCGGTCAGAGCTCGGTCGGGGCGCGCTTGGTCAGCGCCCACTTCTCCGCGATGGAGTTCCACAGCCCCGAGGCCTTCTGCTTCTCCCGGGTGGCCACGCCGCTCGACGCGTTGGCCTTGGCCTTCTCGTCGGTCGACCTGGCCTTGCCGCCCTTGCAGACCTTCTTGTTGTTCTTGGCCTGGCCGGCCCAGGCCGCGTAGTGGTCGTCGGCCTCCGCCGAGGCCTGCCAGGCCGCGGTCAGCGCGGCCTTCAGCTCGGCGTTGGAGGGCAGTTGGTCGATGCTCAGCCCTTCGAGCCTGGTCACCAGATCGCGGCGCTGCGTGGCCGCGCCGCGCAGATCGGTGGCCGCCTGGTCCAGCGCCTGACAGTTCTCGATCCTGGCCACGGCGCTGATCACCGCCGCACGGCTGTTGTTGCTGTCGGCGAGCAGCTTGTCGAGCCCCTGGGCCTGCGCCTCGGCGGGGTCGGCCGCCTGGCCGGTGGCCTCACCCGTGGGTGAACTCTGCGCGGCCACCGGCTGCTTGTCGTCCCCGGACTTCTCGTCGCCGCCGCTCAGCAGGGCGCCCGCGCCCAGTCCGATGACGGCGCAGCCGACGACCACGGCGGCGATCAGCGGGATGTGCGAGGACCGTCTGCGCGGCGCCCCGCCGCCCTCGCGCTCGCCCTGCGCGCTCTGGACGCCCTGCAGCCCTGACTGGAACGGCTGGGCCCCCTGCGGCGGCTGCTGCCCGTGCGCGCCCTGGTGCTGCTGATACGGCGGCTGGTGCGGGGGCTGCTGGTGCTG
The DNA here is from genome assembly GCF_045040375.1 of Streptomyces sp. NBC_01520. NCBI lineage: Bacteria > Bacillati > Actinomycetota > Actinomycetes > Kitasatosporales > Streptomycetaceae > Streptomyces > Streptomyces sp. NBC_01520. The sequence goes on along the minus strand of NZ_CP109404.1, from coordinate 4,663,283 downwards.
CGGAGCCTGCTGGTGCTGCGGAGCCTGCTGGTGCGGGGGGCCGACCTGGGGCATCTGCTGCGTGGCGCCCGCGGGCCCCTCGTTGCGGAACAGGTTGTCGAACTCGGCGGGCGGCTGCCGGTCGCCGGGGGTTCCGGGCCGGATGCCGTACGGGGCGCCGCCTGGCACCGGGGGTATGTACTGGGTCGCGTCGGCGTCGGCCGCCTGCGCGGGCGGGGCCGACTGCCCGAGGTACCGGGTGGATTCCGCGGGGTGCTCGGGCGGCATCCCGCCGGGCACGGGGGCGATGTACTGCGTGGCGTCCGCGTCCCCGCCCGCTGCCATGCCGGGCACGGCCTCCGGCGGCAGGGGCTGGGCGTACGGCTGCTGCCCCTGCTGCTCGTACGGGGCCTGCGGGGCACCGTACGACTGCTGCGGGGGCTCATAGGGCTGCTGCTGGTCCTGCGGGGGCCCGTACGACTGCTGGGGCGGGTACCCGTACGCGTCCGGCCGGGGCTGCTCGGGCGGCAGCTGCCCCGGGGCGTGGCCGTCCTGGTGCGCGGCCGGCCCCCACCAGGGCCCACCCCACGGCTGCCCGCCTGCGGGGGCCGCAGGGTCGGCCGCCTGGCCGCCCGCGGTCCAGGGTGCGCCGCCCTCCGCGGGCAGCACGACACCTTCGTGCGTGGGCCGTACAGCAGGGAGCTGCTCGTCACCCTGTCCGCTCTGCGTCACCGGGACTCCTACATGTGAACCAACGGAATCGTCGCCTCACGCTACCGGGTGGCCACCGCCCCGCGCCAAGCGCCCGGGGGCGCTCACCACCCCTTCACACAGCGGGTAACACGCAGCGCCCTCCGACGCTGTTCGTGGTCAACTCATCGAATCGGCAGCTCAGGCGGCCTGGAGCTCCATCCGCGCACCGAACTCCCGGACCGCGGGCGTCTCCCCGAACGGCACGAGCCGCTGCTGGAGGTCATCAAGATATTCAGCACCCCGGCTGGACCGCACCGTGCCCAGCAGTTCCATCGCCCGCAGCCCCGTGTGGCACGCCTGCTCCACCTCGCGCTGCTGCACCTGCGCCGTGGCCAGCAGCACCAGGCCGATGCCGCGGCGCCGGGTCCGGGCCTGCGGGAGGGCCGCCAGGGCCTCCTTCGCCCGGCGCGCGGCCGGCTCCGCCTGCCCCAGGTCGCGGTGGCAGTGCGCGAGCTCGTCCGCCAGATAACCGGCGTCGAAGTGGGCGATCCAGGAAGGGTCGTCGCCGGTGTCCGCGTCGGCCTGTTCCAGGGCCGCCACCGCCCGGCCGGCCACCGCCTGGCACGTTCGGGCGTCCCCCATCAGCGCGTGGCCCCGGGCCTCCGCCGCGTGGAACATCGCCTCCGCGCGCGGTGTCACCCGCCCCCGCGCACCCTCCTGCGCGGCCCGCGCCAGCTGGGCGATCTCCCGTGGATTGCCGAGCTGGGCGGCGAGATGACTCATCGACGCGGCCAGCACATAACCCCCGTACGCCCGGTCGCCCGCGGCCTGGGCCAGGCGCAGCGCCTGGATGTAGTACCGCTGGGCCAGGCCCGGCTGACCGGTGTCGACAGCCATGTACCCGGCGAGCTCGGTGAGTCGGGCGGCGGCGCCGAACAGCTCCCGGCCCACCGATTCGCGGTACGCCCCGGAAAGCAGCCCGGACACCACACTGTTGAGGTAGTGGACCAGGACGGGCCGCACGTGCCCGCTGCCGAAGCGGTGGTCCAGGTCGACGAGCGCGGCCGTCATCGCGCGCACCGCCTCCACGTCCGGCATCCCGACCCGGGCCCCCGCGGTGCGTGCCACCTGCGGGTCGGCGCCCGTGATCAGCCAGTCGCGGCTGGGCTCGACCAGCGCGGACGCCGCCACAGCCGACCCGGACAGCAGGTCGCGCCGGCCGACGTCGCTGCGCCACAGCTCGCAGACCTGCTCGATCGCGCCGATCACGGTGGGCGCGAACTGCAGACCGACTGCGGAGGCCAGGTTCTTGCCGTTGGCCATGCCGATCTCGTCGATCGTGACCGTACGGCCGAGCTTGCGGCCGAGCGCCTCGGCGATGATTCCCGGCGCCCTGCCGCGTGGTTGCTGTCCGCGCAGCCAGCGGGCCACGGAGGTCTTGTCGTAACGGAGGTCGAGCCCCCGCTCGACTCCGACCATGTTGACGCGTCGGGCGAGGCCCGCGTTGGAACAGGCCGCCTCCTGGATGAGCGTCTGGAGTCGTTCGTTCGGCTGGCGGGCGACGAGAGGCCTGGCTGCCATGTTTCCCCCTGGGACCGCGGTGATCATTGGAAGGATCACTGCCCGGCATATGGACAAGAAATGCGCATATTCATCTGTATTGGGTACGAGCGGTGGCGAGTTGGCACAGTCCTGCAAGGGGTTACCCGCCGTTCGGTGCACTGCCTCTTGCGCGCCCCCGCCCATGCCTCCGTGCGCCCCGCGTGCAGGATCGATCCGCCGTTACCGGCGTCCGTAACCCCGGGTGGCGCCGGAAGTTGTTGTCGTCTGCCATCGAGACGTCAGCGGAGTGTGCCACTGGATGTCAGTGGTTCTGCCATGAGGTGTGTCAGTAGGTGCTGACGTCGTCGGCGTCGGTGAGGCGGAGTCCGTAGCGGACGTCGTCGGCCAGGACGGCGGTGCCGTCGCCGACGACGACCAGGAGCCCGGCGTCGAGCAGGCCCGCGACGGTGGCCGCGGTCGGCTCCTCGGGATCGGTGGAGACGGCGCCCTCATAGGACGCCTGGAACAGCACGGCCGCGTCCTGACTGCTGAGGACGTCGCGTTGGAGCGGCCGGTAGTGCGCGTCACTCGGGTGGCGCCACGGCTCGGTGTGGTTGGCGGGGTGGACCCAGTTCATCTGCCGCTCGGTGAGGACGTCCAGGCGCAGGCTGAGGGTGAAGTGGGCAGGGGCCGCGCGCCGCAGGGCGTACGGCCCGGCGAGGTGGGGGTAGGCCCAGGCGCGTTCGATGGCGTCGCTGACGCGGTCGAGGTCCCAGTTGAGGCACTCGGCGAGGAAGTCGGCGGTGAGCGGGCGGCCGGCGTGGGCGAGCGCGTTGAGGACGGCGACGGCGTCCGTGTCGGTGCCGGGGGCGGGCTCGGTGGGGAACTGGGCGTCGAAGTAGCGGGGGTGGTCGTAGACCTGGGCGGCGTACGGGGTGAGGTCGCCGGGGTGGAGATCGAGGCGGCGGGCGAGTTCGAGGACGACGTGCAGCGGCTGGTTGGGCAGGTCCGGGCGTTTCTGACGGGTTGGGGTTTTTGAGTGAGTTGTTGAAGATTCTGAAGGTTCGTCAGACCTGGGATTCTCCATCCGGTTGACTGGTCGGTAGTTCGCCGCAGTCGTGGGTGTAGAGCCAGGCCGTGGCCTTCTCGTAGAAGAGGCGGACCGCCACTGGCATCACAAGGTCGCGCATCCGCCGCGTGAGCGGGCCGGCCGTCTTGGCGTCGCGGTTGTCCGAGGCCGCCTTGGCCATCTTGGCCATGCGGGCCGAGCGAGCGGTCTCGTATGCCGAGAGGGCGGCCGCCGCCGAGGGCTCTGTAGCCAGTGACTGCGCCAGGACCAGTGCGTCCTCCAAGGCCATTGACGCGCCCTGCCCCGCACCGACGGGGTGTCCCGCGTCGCCGAGCAGCGCGATGCGGTCGTTGTGGCGGACCGGGACTGCGTCGAGTCTGTGCATCAGGGTGGGTCGGTGCAGTTCTGTGGTGGCCTCAAGGATCGCGGACGGCGCCTGTTCGTGCCGGTAGAGCGCGGCGAGGCGGCGCAGCCATTCCTCGTCGGTGAGGCTGAGCTCCGGCTGTGCGGGGCAGGAGACCTGGGCCGACCACCAGACCTTGCCCCCGGGGGCAGCGAGGTGGATGAAGGCGCCGTTGCGGGCGAAAGTCAGGTTGAAGACGCCGGGTTCGGTCGCGATGCCATCGGCGATGCCCGAGATGCTGTAGAGGCCGGCGTACTCGGGGGTGGGTGCGTCCGGGTCGAGCAGTGACCGGGTGGCCGACCAGATGCCGTCCGCGCCGATGAGCAGTGACGCCTCCGCCATCAGGCCACTCGCGAAGACCGCCCGTACGCCCTCTTCGATGGTGACCACATCCACCAGGCGCTCGCTGGTGACGATGACCGCCCCGGCCGCGAGTGCCTCCGCGCGCAGTGCCTCGACCAGCGCGCCCCGCATCAGGGTCACACTGTGCAGTTCGTCACTGCTCATCCGGCCCCGCGGGACATCCCCCAGCAGCTTGCCCGAGCTCGACCACATGCGCTGGTCCGGCATGTCGATCCCGGCCTGCTGGACCTGCTCCAGCACGCCGAGGGAGCGCAGCACCCGCAGTCCGTTGGACGCCAGGCTCAGGAACGAGCCCACCTGGCCTGCCGGTTCGGTGTACGCCTCGTACACCGTGACCTTCACGCCGAGCCGCCGCAGCGCGATCGCGCTCGCAGCTCCGGCCACTCCGCCGCCGATGACGATGACGTTCACGCATGCCCCCCTGAATCGGAATTCATTGAATCTAAATTCATCGAATGAGGGTTCACTATGATGACAGGGGAGGCCACATGTCAAGCCCGAGAAGGAGCCCCGCCGCCATGGGCGTACGCAAGGAGAAGGCCGCCGAGACCGAGGCGGCGCTGAAGGACGCGGCACGACGACTGTTCGCCGAGCGCGGCTATCTCGACACGAAGATCACCGACATCACCCGCGAAGCCGGACGCGCCACGGGCTCCTTCTACGCCCACTTCGCGGACAAGAACGCCCTGCTCGGGGCCCTGCTACAGGATTTGGACGCGCAGGCCGACGCGGAGATCGGCGCGGACGGGCACCCCGCCGATCACGATCTGACCGACCGCGAGCAGCTGCGCGAGCATTTGGCCGTGACCTGGCGGGTGATCCGTGACCATCTGCCGGTGGTCGTGGCCCTGGTGCAGACGAACTTCGCCGGCCCGCCCCGCGAGGGCCGCGCATGGGCCAACCTGACCGAGGAGACGAGCACCCTCCGCGAGCACTTGGACTGGCTCCGCCAGCGCGGCCACCAGCTCCCGGGCGACCCCGCGCTGGTCGCCGCGGCCATGGGAGCGATGATCTCGATGCTCGGGTTCGCGGTCATCACCGCAGGGGAAGACGGCCCGCAGGTCACCGACGAGGAGATCGTCGACACCCTCACCGCCCTGCTGCTGCACGGCCTGGCCGGCCCCGGGGCGGGCACGAGCTGACCGTCCAGTGGGCCCGTCGCCCCACCCCGACGAACCGGTGGCTGCCCGACGCGGAGGAGCTGATCAGCCCGCTCGCCTACGCCTGCGCACGTGAAGCGGCAGACGCCCGTACGCGCCTTTCGTAGGGTGGTCCCCACACGTGGGGCCATCGAAAGGCAGTGCCATGCCGGACCAGGCGGACAGCACGGGCGGGACGAGCGGGGCGGACGGTGCCTCCGTGGCGCCACCTGCCGTCCGGGTACAGGGACTGTGGAAGCGGTTCGGGGATCAGATAGCGGTCTCGGGGGTCGATCTGGAGTTGCCCGCAGGCAAGTTCATCGGTCTGGTCGGCCCCAACGGTGCGGGGAAGACGACCACGCTCTCCATGGTGACGGGGCTGCTCAGGCCGGACATGGGGAGCATCGAGGTCGGCGGTCACGACGTGTGGCGGGACCCGGTGGCGGTGAAGGCGCGGATCGGGGTCCTGCCGGAGGGGCTGCGGCTGTTCGATCGGCTCTCCGGGCGTGAACTCCTCGCCTACACCGGTCGGTTGCGGGGACTGCCGGGGGCCGAGGTGGACAAGCGGACCACCCAGCTGCTCGACGTCCTCGATCTGGCGGGGGCGCAGCACAAGCTGGTCGTGGACTACTCGACCGGGATGCGCAAGAAGATCGGTCTCGCGGCCGCGCTGCTGCACAATCCCGAAGTCCTCTTCCTCGACGAGCCGTTCGAGGGTGTGGATCCGGTGTCGGCGCAGACGATCCGCGGGGTTCTGGAGCGGTACACGCGCTCCGGGGCGACTGTGGTCTTCTCCAGCCATGTGATGGAGCTCGTCGAGTCGCTCTGCGACTGGGTGGCCGTCATGGCGGCGGGCCGGATCCGGGCCCGGGGCACCCTCGCGGAGGTACGTGGCGACGCGGCCTCGCTGCAGGACGCGTTCCTCGAACTGGTCGGGGCGGGCGCCCGGGACACCGGGGAGTCCCTGGACTGGCTGGGTGGCGCCCGATGACCGTCCTGGACAGCCCCGCGGGGCACGCCGTTCCGGCGGTCGGGGGTCAGGGCCTCGTGCCCGTCTTCGTACGGCTCAAGCTGACGCTGCTGCGCAACGGGCTGCGTCAGTCGTCCGGGCGACGTGCGGCCTACATCGCGTCCCTCGTCGTCACGCTGCTGCTCGCCGCGGGCCAGGTGGCCGGGCTGGTCGCGCTGCGTGGGCACGCACAGGCGGAGACGCTCGTGGTGCTGCTGACCGCGGTGGTGGCGCTCGGCTGGGCGGTGATGCCGCTGTTCTTCCCGAGCGGCGACGAGACCCTCGACCCGAGCCGGCTGGTCATGCTTCCGCTTCGGCCCCGCCCGCTGATCGGGGCGCTGCTGGTGTCCTCGCTGATCGGCATCGGGCCCCTCTTCACGCTCGCCCTGGCCATCGGTTCGGTGATCGCGGTGGCACGGGGTGCGGCGGCGGTGGTGGCCGCGGTCGTCGCCGTACCGCTGACGCTGCTGGTGTGTGTCGCGCTGGCCCGGTCCGTCGCCACGGCCAACGTCCGGTTGCTGACCTCCCGCAGGGGGCGCGATCTCGCGCTGCTCAGTGGGCTGGTGGTCGCGGTGGGCCTCCAGTTCGTCAGCTTCGGCGCGCAGCGTCTGGGGCGGGCGGGCGGCCTGTCCACGCTCGAACCGCTCGCGGACGTGGTCCGCTGGCTGCCGCCGGCCTCGGCGCTCGGCGCGGTGGGGTCCGCCTCCGAGGGGGCGTACGGGGCGGCCGTCGGGCAGGTGCTGCTCTCGGTGCTCGCGCTGGGGTCCTTGGTGTGGCTGTGGCAGCGGAGCCTGTCGAAGCTGATGACGTCGCCGGACGGCTCCACGATCGCCGCCGCCGCGGACCGCGGTGCCGGATCGGAACGTTCGGGACTCTTCGCGCTGCTGCCCGAGGGGCGTACGGGGGCGGCGACGGAGCGCAGTCTGCGGTACATCGCCCGGGACCCGAAGACGAAGGCGACGTGGGTGGCGGCGCTGGCGATCGGTCTGATCGTGCCGGTGCTCAACGCGGTGCAGGGGTCGGGCTCGGTCTATCTCGCCTGCTTCGCGGCCGGGATGCTCGGGATGCAGATGTACAACCAGTTCGGGCAGGACACCTCCGCGTTCTGGATGGTGGCGCTGTCGATCTCGTCCCCCCGGGACGCCTACGTCGAACTGCGGGCGCGGGCCCTGGCCCTGCTGCTGATCACCCTGCCCTACACGGTCCTGGTGACCGCGGTGACGGCGGCGGTGCTCGGGGACTGGGCGTCGCTCCCCGCGTCCATGGGGGTGTCCTTCGCCCTGCTCGGCGCGATGCTGGCGACGGGCGCGATGGCTTCGGCGCTGGTGCCGTACTCGATCCCGCAGGAGGGCGCGTTCAAGAACGTGGCGCCGGGCCAGGCGGGGCTCGCCTGGATCTCCATCCTCGGCGGGCTGGTGGCGTCCGCCCTGCTGTGCGCGCCCGTGATCTGGCTGACCGTCTGGCTGCATGTGGCGGATCTGCGGGGCTGGTTGTGGCTGCTGCTTCCGGTGGGAGCGGTGTACGGGGCGTTCGTCGGGTGGCTGGGGGTACGGCTCGCCGCGCCCCGTGCGGCGGCCCGGCTCCCGGAGATCCTGGCGGCGGTCAGCAAGGGCTGAGGGGGCGTGGGGCGCCGGTCCGCGAAGGCTGAGGACCGAGGGGGCCGGGGGCTACGGGATCGCGGGATCGGGGGCCGACGGGTCCCGGTCGTCCCGGTCACCCTTGCCGCCCGTCTCCCCGTCGTCCCGGTGGTCCTCGGTGAGCTGGTCCAGGAACGGCTCCACGGCGGTGCGCCAGCCCTCCGGCTGGTCGTAGTGGACGAGATGACCGGCGTCGGCCACCTCCGCGTACTGCCCGCGCGGCAGGACGCGGACCATCTCCTGGGCCTCCGCCCGGCCCAGCTCGCCGTCGATCCCGCGCAGGACCAGGGTGGGGCACCGCACCTGCGCCAGCTCCTCCCAGTGGGCGTCGTAGACCCAGGTGGCCCGGGAACGGAGCATCTGCGCGCGGGAGAAGACGGGCCGCCAGCCGTCGGCCCGCTCGGCCATGACCTCGGCGAAGAACTCGCCGCGGGACGGATTGGGCCGCTCCACCCAGGGGTCGTCCTCGCCGAACCACTTCCGCACGTCGGCGAGGGTCGCGAAGGGGACCGGCCATGCGTGGAACCAGTCCTCCCATTCGCGCTGCGAGGCGGCCCCGAGCGCGGAGGCCCGCATGTCGCAGATGATCAGGGCCTTCACGAGGTCCGGACGCTTCGCGGCGAGCTGCCAGGCGGTGAGTGCTCCCATCGAATGCCCGATGAGGACGACGGGGGCGAGGCCGAGCTGTTCGATCGCGGCCTCGGCGTCGGCCACGTACGCGTCCCGGGTGTACGGGCCCTCGGCCGGCTTGTCGCTGCGGCCGTGGCCGCGCTGGTCGAGGCCGACCGGGCGGTGCCGCTCGGAGAGCCAGCGGGCGGTGGAGGCCCAGTGCGCGGACCGGCCCATCAGCCCGTGCAGCAATAAGACCCCGGGGGCGCGCTCCGCCTCCGCGCGCCCTTTGGGCGAGTCGGCGAACTCCCAGGCCGCGAGGCGTAAGCCGTCGGATCCGGTCACATCAATGCGCCGCACCATAGGTTCTGGCACCCCCTTCTGGTTCTCGATCACCGTGTGGTCGCCTCCGCCAGACTATCGAACCTTTATTCGAACAGCGGGGTTCGGCTCGCAACATCCCACGTTCGAGTGACACCGCTCCAGGATTGACGGACGTCGCCGAGGGGAGACCTTCTCCGGGAAGCGGATCACTCGGGGACAGGGGTCCGCGGGGACTGACCTCGAGAGCTCGGGGCTCCAGGTCAGCGCAGGGGAGGACCGGCCCCGGCACCTTCGGGCGCCGGGGCCGCCCCCTGTTCCGGAACAGATCGGTCCACGCGCACGCGGGACCCCGGGGGCATCTCGCCGGCTCCGTACGGCGTGGCTCCGGGCGACGTCCCGCCGACTCCGGACAGCGTCCTGGCCGCTCCGGGCGTCCTGACCGCCCCGGGCGGCGTCCTGCCCGCTCCAGGCGGCGCCCTGCCCGCCCCGTACGGCGTCTCGCCCGCTCCAGGCGGCGTCTCGCCCACCCCGTACGGCGATGAGGGCGGCCGGGATCCCGGCAGTCACCTCTCGGTGCACATGCCAGTACGACGGGCGCATTCCCTGCTCCCTCCCCGACCGCGAGGCAGACCCTGCCGGCACCCTCAGGTCATATGCCTGGCAACAGCCTGGCACGCGATTCGCCCGGCCGCTGCGATTCCGGACGGAAAACAGAAAGCGGGCGTAACCGGTTCACTTCTGCACGTGCATCTGCACCGGTGCCTGCAACTGCACCCAGGCACCGGTGACCGCATCCGCGCTGGTCAGCGCTTCGCGACGAAGACGTGCGAGGCGACCTCGTTGTCCAGCTCCGCCGCCTCTCCGCTGGAACCGACCAGCACGCCGCCGGCCGACTCGGTCACGCTGACGACCGAACCGGGCTGCACGCCCGCTCGTCGCAGCGCGTACATCAGCTGTGCGTCGGTCTGGATCGGCTCACCGATCCGGCGCACCACCACGGTCTTGCCCTCCGCGCCCGGGTCGAGCTCGGCCAGGCTCACCATGCTGTCGTCCAGGAAGGGATCGGCCTCGGCCTTCTCACCGAGCTCCTCCAGCCCCGGGATCGGGTTGCCGTACGGAGACTCCGTCGGGTGCCGCAGCAGCTCCAGGACGCGGCGCTCCACGGCCTCACTCATCACGTGCTCCCAGCGACAGGCCTCGGCGTGGACCTGCTCCCACTCCAGGCCGATCACGTCGACCAGCAGGCACTCGGCGAGCCGGTGCTTGCGCATCACCCGTGTCGCGAGGCGTCGTCCCTCCTCGGTCAGCTCCAGGTGGCGGTCGCCCGCGACCTGGACCAGCCCGTCCCGCTCCATGCGCGCCACCGTCTGGCTGACCGTCGGACCGCTCTGGTCCAGCCGTTCGGCGATCCGGGCGCGCATCGGGACCACGCCTTCCTCTTCGAGCTCGAGGATGGTGCGGAGGTACATCTCCGTTGTGTCGATCAGTCCGGACATACGTGCCCCTCGATGCTGTGACATGAAAATCGTCGTGCGATGGCCCTCCACCAATTCTGACGCATACGGCCGACAACCGTGCCGCGCCGTCGGAAGCATCTCCACGGGAGCGGTGCCGGCGGTTGACAGGTCACTGGTCCAGACCGCAACGTGAGCCGCGGCACAGACTCCCCACCCCCGTAGGAAAGGCCTCCTCGATGAGCGACAGCAAGCTCGCCGGTCAGTTCTTCGACGCCGCGATCGGCCTGCTGGAGCGTGTACGTGACGAGGAGGCGGGATCCGTCGCGGCCGCGGGCGCCGCCATCGCCGACACGGTCGCCGCGGGCGGCCGGCTGTTCGCCTTCGGCGCCGGGCACTCCTCGCTGGCCGCGCAGGACGTCGTCTACCGGGCGGGCGGGCTCGCCCTGATGAACCTGCTCGCCGTGCCCGGCACGCTCGGCGTCGACGTCATGCCGGCCACGCTCGGCTCCGCGCTGGAGCGGGTGGACGGGCTCGCCGGAGCGGTGCTCGACTCCAGCCCCGCGAAGTCCGGCGACCTCCTCGTGATCATCTCCCTGTCCGGGCGCAACGCGCTGCCCGTGGAGATGGCGCAGAACGCGCGGGCGCTCGGGCTGACGGTCATCGGGGTCACGTCGGTCGCGTACGCGACGGGCACCCGGTCGCGGCACGCCTCGGGGGGATTCCTGCGGGACCACTGCGACATCGTGCTCGACAGCAAGATCGCGATCGGCGACGCGGAGCTGACGGCTGAGGGCGTCGAGGCGCCGTTCGCGCCCGCGTCGACGGTGGTCACCAGTGCGCTGATGCAGGCGATGATGGCCACCGCGGCGGAGGAACTGGTCACCCGGGGGATCGAGCCGCCGTTGCTGCGGTCGGGGAATGTGGACGGCGGGCATGAGTGGAACGGGCGGGTGATGCGGGAGTACGGGGACCGGATCTTCTACCGGCACTGAGTCCTGGGGCGGGCCCCCTGCCCTCAAGCGCCGGACGGGCTGGGATTGCGTCCGTGACCGCCCGACGCGACCGCACCCCGGACCGCCTGCACGGTTCCGTCCTCAACTGCCGGACGGGCCGGATCTGCCGGGCGGGTCGGGGGTGGCCGGGCGGGCGTGGTGGCCGAAGCCTGTTGTCAGGTGGGCCAGGTCTATCGCCGAGGCGACCCGGACCGCCACGCTCTCCGCGTACATCGCGTCCGGGCGTTCGAACGCGCTGCGGTTCGCCGCGCGCAGGAACGTCACCACGCCCAGCGTCCGCCCCCGGCTCCGCAGCACCGCGCACAGGGCGTGCACCGAGTCGCGGGGCCACTGGCGCTCCACCGCCCATGCCTCGCCCGTCCCGGTCCGCGCGCTGGCCCGGACCGACCCCGTGCGCTCCACCGCCTGCAGGGCCGGGTGTCCCGCCCCGTACCGCGCCGGGATCGCGCCCCCGGACACCGGCAGGCAGGGGCCCGGCGCGTCGGCCGGGGTCGCGGCGGCCCGTACCAGCCGCTCCCCCGCCAGCAGGTCCACCACGACGTGGTCGGCGAACCCGGCCAGGGCGTAGTCCAGCGAGGAGGTCGCCGCCTCCACGGGGTCCTCGCACTCGGCGGCCTGCCGGGCCGCCCGGTGCAGCTGGTTCGACCGGAAGCGCACCCGGTCCGCCTCCTGCTCCGCGAGCTTCGCCGCCGTCACGTCCCGGAACAGCCAGCCGACGCCCAGTGGAACCGGTTCCTCGGCGAGCGGCGAGGCCAGCCGCAGGAACCCGCTGCGCCAGCAGCGCCGCCGGTCGCCGTCCGCCGTCCGCAGCGTCACCCACAGCTCCGTGGGAGCGGACGGGGCGCCTTCCGCGAGCACGTGCTGCAGCGCGCCCTCCAGGTCTTCCACCCCCTGCACGACGAGCTCACCCAGCGGACGCCCCAGCAGCGCCGTACGCCCGCCGCCCAGCGCCCGTGCCGCGTAGGAGTTGACGACGGTGGGCCGCAGATCGACGTCGACCAGGACCACGCCCCACGACGCGTCCTCGAACAGCGCCTCGCTCAGCGCGATGGACCGCTCCAGGTCGATCTGCGCGTGCACCTCGCTGAACGCGCAGTACACCCCGGCCGGCTTCCCGTCCTCGCCGCGCACGCCCGACGACTGGGTCCGTACGAGCACCCGCCCGCCGTCCTTGCGCAGCAGCGCGAATTCGTGGACCTGCCGGCCGGGGGCCTCCATCGCGGCCATCAGCCGCCCCTGCACGTCCCCGGCGTCGGCGCTCCGTACCGCCCATCCGGCGAACCCCGTCCGCCCGACGGCCTCCGCCGCGGACCAGCCGAGGATCCGTTCGGCCTCGCGGTTCCAGTGGGTGATCGCGCCGTGCGCGTCGAACGCGCAGAGCGCGGCGTCCATCCCGTCGAGCAGCGCCGCGAGCAACCGGGACCCCGGGACCGCTCCCGGGGGCTCGCGCCCCGGGTCCTCGTCGGGCCCGATCGCGTCCGTGGTGCCGCTGCTCCTGGAAGCACTCACTCCGTACCTCCCGCAGGACGTATTCCGCATTGCCGCACGTCAGACCATTGAACTCGAACGTGAGCCACCGCACAGCCACTTCCCGGAAATCCGGCGGCCATCCGATCTCCGATAAATGACTTGTGCGCCCCGGGGAGGGTTCCTAGGCTGTGGTCACACGTTGAAAGGAGGTGATCCGAAAAGTGCAGTCTTATCGGATTCGTGAGGTGGCTGCGGGCTGACAGCCCGTCGTCGCACACCGTGCACCTCGGCAGGCTGTTCTGCCGAAACCCAAGCAGTCACCGACCCGCAGGCTCGCCGGTAAGTCCGGCCGGCTCCTCCGCAAGGAGGGACCAGAGCCTGCGGGTTTCTGCGTGTCCGGGGCCGGTGGCCCCGGCCGTCAGTACTGCTCGGACTGGCCGCCGTCGATCGGGACGACCGTCGCGTTGATGAAGCCCGACTCCTCGGAGAGCAGGAACGCCACCAGGTGGCCGACCTCCTCCGGCCTGCCGAAACGCTTCATCGGGTTGCCGCTGACGAAGGCCGCGCCGGCCTGCTCCCAGTTGTCCTCGTCGATCTGCTTGAGCGAGGCCTCGACCATCGGGGTCATGATGGCTCCGGGCGCGATCGCCTTGACCGAGACGCCGAACTGCCCGTACTCCACACCGGAGTTCCGGGTGAGGCCGACGACGCCGTGCTTGGCCGCCGCGTAACCGGACTGGTTGCCCACGCCCCGTATGCCGCCGACGGAGGCCGTGTTCACGACGGAGCCGGAGCCCTGGCCCTTCATGACGGGGAGCACGTACTTGAGGCCGAGGAACACCCCGCGGAGGTTGATCGACACGACACGGTCGAATTCGTCCGTACCGAAGTCCTGCGTGAGGTTCTGCCTGCCCTCGATGCCGGCGTTGTTGAAGAAGCCGTCGATACGCCCGAACGCCTCGACCGTGGCGGAGACGTACCGCTGCGAGTCGGCCTCGGAGCTGACGTCGGCGGTGATCCGAAGGACCTCCGTGCCGGGTGCGGCCTTCTCGACCTCGGCCGCCGTGTCCGCGAGGCCCTGCTCGCTGACGTCGACGAGGGCCAGCTTGGCGCCTTCCGACGCGACCCGCACGGCCGCCGCGCGGCCGAGACCGGAGCCACCGCCGGTGATGAGGACGACCTTGCCGCTGAACCGGTTTTCCATGATGAACCTCCACGCTGAGATATGCCGAGTGGCACTAGACTAGACAGTACGTACAGTCTAAATATTCCGGCTGTGTCCGCCCGTCCCGTACCCGGAGGTCCCATGGCCGACCACCCCGCCGCATCACGCCCCCGGCGCGGCCCCCGCCGCGATCCGGAGGCCCACGAGGCCGTCCTGACCGCCGCCCGCGAGCTGGTGGCCGAGCTGGGCTACAAGGGTGTGACGATGGACCGCATCGCCTCGCGTGCCGGGGTGGCCCGGATGACGGTCTACCGCTGGTGGCCGAACAAGGCGGCGGTGATCACCGAGGCGGTCGCCGACAGGCTGGCTCCGGGCCCGGCCCCCGACACCGGTGACGTGCGGGAGGACGCGCTGCTCTGGCTGCGCGGCCTGGTGCGCACCCTGACCCTGCTCGGCGACCCCAGCGTGGTGACGGGTGCGCTGACCGAGCGCGGGGAACCCGGGCGGGCCGAGCTGCGGGATCTCCTCAAGGCGCACGCCGAACCGGCCGGGAAGCTGATGCGGAACGGCGTGGCCCGGGGCGGGCTGCCGGACGGGCTGCCGTTGGACGCGATCGTGGACAGCTGGATCGGTTACGTCGTGTACCGGACGGTGTTCCTGGGGCAGGAGATCACCGAGGCCGACCTCCTCGGTCTCGTACGCCTGCTGCCGCCGCCTCCCGGACCGGCCGGCGCATCGGGCGGGGAGGCGGGCTGACGGGTCACGGGCAGAGGCGCTCCACGCTCCAGTCCGCGCCCTCGCGCACGTACCGCAGCCGGTCGTGCAGCCGGTTCTCGTGGCCCTGCCAGAATTCGATCGTCTCCGGTACGACGCGGAAGCCGCCCCACTGCGGGGGCGCGGGGACCTTCTCGCCCTCCGGGTAGCGGTCGGCCAGCTCCTCGTAGCGCCGTACCAGCTCCTCGCGTGAGCCGACCACCGCGGACTGCTCGCTCGCCCAGGCGCCCAGCTGGGAGCCGTGCGGGCGGGTGCGGAAGTAGGCGACCGTCTCCTCGCGGCCGACGCGGGCCGCGGCGCCTGTGACGATGACCTGGCGGGCCAGCGGGTGCCAGGGGAAGAGCAGCGAGACGTACGGGTTCGCGGTCAGTTCGCGGCCTTTGCGGGAGCCGTAGTTGGTGAAGAAGACGAAGCCGCGGTCGTCGTAGTGCTTCAGCAGCACCGTGCGGGAGGACGGCCGGCCCTCGGGCGTGGCCGTGGACACCACCATCGCGTTCGGCTCGTGGAGCGCCCCGCCCGCGGCGACCTGCCGGAACCAGTGCGCGAACTGGTCCATGGGGTCGGCGGCGAGGTCCTTCTCGGTGAAGTCCTCGGAACGGTACTGCTCGCGCATCGCGGCCGGATCGGTGGTGCAATCGGAAGCAGAGGCGTGAGAGGAGGCGGAAGCGGAGGACGGAGTGGCATCAGCTGTGGGCACGAAGGCCATCCTGCCGCAGCGGGCCGGTGCCCCCGGGGAGGGGGCCCGACCCTCCGGCCGGGCGACGGGAGGCTGTGCCGGACGTCACCCTTCCCCGTGTCGTGGGAAGCCGCCAATATCGTGGGCAGGCCCGTGTGGCCCGCAGACACCACCCGCCGAGCCGAGGGAGCCGCCCGATGTCCGACTTCGTACCCGGACTTGAAGGAGTCGTCGCGTTCGAGACGGAGATCGCCGAGCCCGACAAGGAAGGCGGCTCGCTCCGCTACCGAGGTGTCGACATCGAGGACCTCGTGGGCCATGTGTCGTTCGGCAACGTCTGGGGTCTGCTGGTCGACGGGGCGTTCAATCCCGGTCTGCCGCCCGCCGAACCGTTCCCCATCCCCGTGCACTCCGGCGACATCCGTGTCGACGTGCAGTCCGCGCTCGCCATGCTGGCGCCCGTGTGGGGTCTCAGACCACTGCTCGACATCGACGCGGAGACGGCGCGCGACGACCTGGCGCGGGCGGCCGTGATGGCCTTGTCGTACGTCGCCCAGTCGGCGCGCGGCCAGGGCCTGCCGATGGTCCCGCAGAGCGAGATCGACAAGGCGACGTCCGTGGTGGAGCGGTTCATGATCCGCTGGCGCGGTGAGCCGGACCCCAAGCACGTCAAGGCCGTCGACGCCTACTGGACGTCGGCCGCCGAGCACGGCATGAACGCCTCGACGTTCACCGCCCGCGTGATCGCGTCGACCGGCGCGGACGTGGCCGCGGCGCTGTCCGGCGCGGTGGGCGCGATGTCGGGTCCGCTGCACGGCGGCGCCCCGTCCCGGGTCCTCGGCATGATCGAGGAGATCGAGCGGACCGGCGACGCCACGGCGTACGTGAAGCATGCCCTGGACAGGGGCGAGCGGCTGATGGGCTTCGGGCACCGGGTGTACCGGGCCGAGGACCCGCGCGCCCGCGTCCTGCGGCGTACGGCGCGTGAGCTGGCCGCGCCGCGCTTCGAGGTGGCCGAGGCGCTGGAGAAGGCCGCGCTGGAGGAGCTGCACGCCCGGCGCCCGGACCGGGTGCTGGCGACGAACGTCGAGTTCTGGGCGGCGATCGTGCTGGACTTCGCCGAGGTCCCGGCGCACATGTTCACGTCGATGTTCAGCTGCGCCCGTACGGCGGGCTGGTCGGCGCACATCCTGGAGCAGAAGCGCACGGGCCGCCTGGTGCGCCCCTCGGCGACGTACATCGGCCCCGGCACGCGTGACCCGCGGGAGATCGCGGGGTACGAGCAGCTGGGGGACCTGGGGAACTGAGCTGCGCGGGCGGGCGCGGACCACGCCCGCCCGGTCGCTGTGAGGCAGCCTCCGGACTCACTCATGGGGGAACTGGGCGGTGGCCGTCCGCCGGCTCTCAGCGACTCGCCGCACCTCGCGGAGCGACTCCGCCAGGCGGCACGCCAGATAGTGCACCTGGTCGCCGGTCGATGGGTGGCACAAATCCAGCTACAGCGGTGGCGACCAGGGCGAATGCCTCGAAGTGGCTCGCGGCTACGACACCGTTCCCGTGCGGGACAGCGAGGCCGCACACGGCCCGGCCGTGATCGTGTCCACGGCAAGCTGGTCGGCCTTCATCGGCGCCGTCAGGAGCGGATCCCTCGACGCCTGACCACCGCTCAGCCGAGAAACCCGGTGCGCAGGGCCGGATCGCGGAGCAGGTCCAGCACCTCGTCCTCGCCGCTGAACAGCATCTCGGCGGCCGGGTAGGCCGCCTGGTGGAACATGGAAGCCAGTACGTCGGCCAACGGGCGGTCCCACGCGATGCGGACCGTGAGGCGGGCCTTGTCCGTCTGGCCCTTGTCGGCCGCCACGCGCCACTGTTCCAGGAAGAGCACTGCGGTTCTGTACGCGTCGTGGCGCCCCTTCACCAGTGCCCCACGGGCGTTGAGCCCGAACACGTCGATGCTGGACTCGCCTTGCGGAGTCAGTCCCCTGTACAGGCCGGTTCCGAGGACCAGGTGAAGGTGGTCCAGGGGATCCTGGATCGTCGGATCGATGAGGAGGGGGTTCCCTGCCTCGTCGCGGGGGAACACGTGGCGCTTGTGGTGGCTGTTGCAGACGGTGCAGGCGAGCAGATGGTTTTCCCACTCGAAGGTCCGTAAGGGCGCTGCGGACAGCGGCTCGAAGTGGTCGATGTCCGAGCCCTGGTTGTCGCCGCAGTACATGCAGCGTTCGTGGCCCGGTGCCATGTCCCCCAGCGTGGCGAAGAGCGCCGGGTGGACATGCCGGCGCACCGTCGTGTGCTTCCACAGGTAGCGCGCCTTGTCCGCCGGCTCCCCTGAGTCCCTGATCTCCCCGGTGTGGCCGTCCATGCGCGTCACGGTGTCCTGGGGCAGATCCAGACGCTTCAGCCGGATCATCGCGGCGGGTCCTTCTGCTCGTCGTCAGCCAGGTCCTTGAGGCGGGCGGACATCTCGTCCAGCCGGGCTGTCGGGGAACTGGTGAGCAGCCGCTTGAGCTGCCTGTGCCGGTCGGCCGTCTCCGCATCGGCGTGGCCGCGGAGCATCTCCATCTCCAGGGCCACCAGTTCGCCCCGCTTACGCTCCGCCCGCTCGGAGTACGGGGTGTCCAGGCCGAAGAGGTCCGACAGCACCGCGTCGTCCCCGCTGCCGTAGACCACGCGTTCGTACAGGTCCTCCCCGACGACCTCCGGGCGGTCCTCCTCGTCGACCCCGGGCAGCCGGACGAGTCCGCCCGGGTCTGCGGACTGGCAGACGTAGGGGCTGTGCGTGGTGACGATGAACTGGATGTTCGGGAAGTGCGTGGTCAGCCACGAGCCGATACGGCGTTGCCAGGAGACGTGGAGGTGGGCGTCGATCTCGTCGATGATGACGATGCCCGGCACCCGGTTGAAGAGCAGTCCTTCGCCTGCGTCCGCCACGAGCGCGTCACCGAACGTGTCGTGGATCTGCTTGAGGATGTCGACGACGAGCGCGGCCACCGTCCGGAAGCCGTCGCTCATCTCGCGCAGGGGGAAGCGGATGCCGTCCCGCTCCACCCAGAGGCCCTCGGAGTCGACATCGATGACGCGGTACCCGTCGGGCAGGAGTCCGTCCTGAAGGATCGCGAGAGCCATGTTCTTCAGTACGGCAGCTCCGGCCCGGCCCTCCAGCGCCCGGAGGTGCTGTTCGATGAGCCAGGCGACTCCTTCGGCGAGCGAGGCGTCCTCGTGGAAGAGGCTCGCCAGCCGCGCCACCGGTCCGGAGGCGAGCATCAGCCGCTGGACCTCCCCCGATCCGCCCGCCATCCTGCGGAAGGGCCCGTACGCGGCGCAGAACCAGCCGACGGGGTTGTCCGCCCAGGGCCCGCGGCGGGCGTTGCTGCTGACGGCCGCGGTGTAGGTGATCTCTTCCAGTGAAGGCTGCGCCCCGCGTCTGCCGGACGACCTCCCGTCCGGTCCGCTGTCCGGCGGAACGGTCCACAGGAGCCCGGCCTCGAACGGACCGGCGGGCGGGCGGCCGTGCGTGAACCGGTCGTACTCCGCGTCCCTGGTGATCTCCAGCTCGACACTGCCCCCGCCGGTACCGTGCGCCACCCAGTTGTCGAACCCGGGAACCAGGCCACGAGCGACCACCGGGCCACTCAGCGCGAGTGCGATCGCCCGCAGCAGGGTCGTCTTCCCGGCACCGTTCCGCCCCGCCAGGACCGTCCACCCGGCGTGGGTTCCGTCCGGGCGGGTCAGGCGCAGGTCGACCTGGCGCGGGCCGTTGAACGACTTGATGTCCTGTACGGAAACCCGGCTGACGTACATGGGTACGGTGTCCGTTCGGTCGGCGTGGGCAGGTGGCAGCGGGCCGTGGGACGCGACCTGGTCCGCATCGTAGCGAGGCCTCCCGGACGGCTCCCGCTCCCCGGCCGGGGCTCGGATCTCGCGTCCCGGGTTCCGAGCGCCGGGAACGCCCGGTTCACTCTCCCGAGGGAACGCAAACGCGGCTCCGCCCGAAGCCTGAGCTTCGGGATCCGGGCGTCGGGATGCGGGCTCCGGGATTCGAGCGCCTTCTGTAACCGGTAAGGAAAAGAAGGGGTTTGGAAAACCTCCCTGCCCATCCGCACCCGTCACGGCCAGCAAGTATGACTAATGGTGACCGGCTTGCAGCGAAGGGTCACGGCTGCTTACGGTTCGACTCGACCAGACGAACGACCCCGACGCGGTGTTAGCAGCACCAGGCCGGGGTCTCACCGCACGATCGCACCCTAGGACGATCCCGTGGCTACCCAGCACCCTAGTCCCGCCCCCAGTGCGCCCGCACTCTCCCGCCCGTACCCGATGGCCAAGCCCGGCTACGGCAAGCGGTCCATGCCGGACCAACCCCCCTCACGCGCCGACGACTTCGCGCTCCTGCCCGCCCGCGAGCGGTACATCGCCGGATTCGTCGACCACCTTCCCGACGGCGCGCTCATGGATGTGAAGGGCCTGGCGAAGCAGCTGCCGCTCCACGGCCAGCAGGCGGTCGCTTCGGCCCTGAAGGCCCTTTCCGTCGCCGGGTACCTGCGGCGCGTACGGTGCCTGGTCGGTGAGGGCGAGCAGGTCCGCTGGGTCTTCCGGACCTTCTGGTCCCGTACCGCCCGCGACAACGAGTGGTGGGCCTCCCACCTCGTCGCCGAGGGCCGCGAAGCGGCGCCGTCCGCCGCCGCGCCCCCGCCGCCCCGGGTCCCAGTGGAGGACCCCGCGCAGCCCGCAGCACCGGCACCGGCACCGGCCGTACCGCAGCAGCGGGCTCCGGAGCCGTACGGCCCGGCTCAGGCGTGCCCGGCACCGACCGGCCCCACGGCGGACGGCCCGTCACCCGCCTACCTGGCCCTGGCTCAGCTCGGCCGCACCGATCCCCGCCTGGCGCTGTCCGCCGCCGACTGCGCGGTCCTGGAGGCGCGGGCCGCCGAGTGGCTGGCCCGGGGCGTGAACGCCGACTACCTGACGCAGGCACTCACCGCCGGGCTCCCCGCCCAGGTCGGCTCACCCGTCGGGTTCCTCCGGCGACGCCTCCACGACAGGATCCCGCCGCGCGTGTCCCCGGCCGCCGCACCGCCCACGCCCGGCGAACCTGTCCACCGCACCATGCCGGAATGCGTCAAGTGCGGTACGCCCGGCCGCCCGGAAGCCCTCCCCGACGGCCTCTGCCGCTCCTGCCACCGGCCCGATCCGTCGGAACCCGTGGCGGCTCCGGCCGGAGGCCTCGGTGAGTCGGACGTGCGCGCCCGTGCGGGTCATGTCCGCGAGCTGCTGCTCAGGTCCCGCTGAGCGGGGTCGGAAGCCGGAAGCCGGACCGCCCGAAGCGGTCGTTCCCATTCCGGCACGCCGATATCCAGTCATTCTCCGGCCGCGTGACCGACTCGCCCCAGGTCGGTGAAACCCGTTGCGGCTTCGCGGATTTCGGCGGGAACGGCACTCACGGGGGCCTCCATCGATGCACCCAGGCTCGCCAATCCTGTTGATCATCACGCTGCGGTAAATGATCACTACGGATAGCTTTCGCGGGTGATCCGCCATCAGATTCAGCGCACCGAGACCCCGCTCGCCGAGCTCACTGACATCCTCTTCGCGAATCGACTCGAGTCGACCCACGAACGATGGAGGAAACTGTTCAGCTCCGCCCCGTTCCGGTTCCAGGAGGGACTGACGCACCAGGAGCGCATAGCTCTGTCCTACGAACGTCTCCGGCTGGTCAACATGGCCGTGGACGGCCCGCAGAACCTGGTGACCGACCCCGTCGCGCTCACGGCGCTCCACGAGTGGGCGGGCATCGTCGATCCCGGCATGGCGACCGTCGCGAGCATCCACTACAACCTCTTCCTCGGCAGCCTGCTGGACCATGACCGCGCGGGACGTGATCTGTCCGAGTACGTCCGGGGGGACCGGATCGGTACCTTCCTGTGCACCGAGCTGGCCCACGGCAACGACGCCGCGCAGATGGAGACCACGGCCACGCTCGACCGCACGTCCGGCTGCTTCGTCCTGCACACCCCGACGCCGGGTGCGGCCAAGTACATGCCCAACACCGGTCCCACGGGGGGCGCGAAGAGCGCCGTCGTCGCGGCGCGCCTGATCATCGACGGTGAGGACAACGGTGTCTTCCTGTTCCTCACCCCGCTGAGCGACGAGGAGGGCCACCCGCTGCCGGGGGTGGAGGTGAGCCCGCTGCCCCAGGCCGCCAGCAGCCCCGTCGACCACTGCACCACGGTCTTCAGCAGCGTCCGGCTCCCCCTCGACGCCCTCCTGCAGGGCGACCACGGGCGCCTCGGCCCGGAAGGGGAGTTCAGCAGTTCCCTGGGGAGTCCCCGCAAGCGGTTCCTGCGGTCCATCGGGCGCGTCACGGCGGGGAAGCTGTGCATGAGCGCGTACAGCCTGGGCGTGACGCGCCACGCGCTGGCCGTCGCCATGCGCCATGCGCACTCCCGGGTCACGTCCGGCATGACCAGCGGCCAGAAGGTGCCGCTGATAGCGCACCGCAGTCACCACGCCCCACTGCTCGACGCCGTCGCGACCACGTACGCGGCCACGCTGCTGCACCGGTCCGTCGTGCGGGAGTGGACGTGGGCCGAGGACACCGACCGTGAGGCGAACGAGCGTCTGACGGCCGTCGCCAAGGGGTGGATCACCTGGCAGGCCCGCGCGGTCATGACCGAGTGCCGGGAGCGGTGCGGCGCCCAGGGGCTGCTCCTGGCCAACGGCATAGCGGGGCAGCTCGCGGCCAACGAGGGGACGATCACGGCCGAGGGCGACAACAAGGTCATCTGGGTGAAGGCCGCGGGCGAGATGCTCCTGGGCGGGTTCTCGCCGAAGCCGCCCAGCGAGATCGCCCCGGAGCACCGTGCGCTGACGGACCCCGAGCACCTGCAGGACCTGATGGCCGACCTGGAGCGCATATGGCACGCCCGCGCCCGCAAGCGGCTCCGGGAGCGGGCGGCCTCGCCCATGGCGCGATGGAACGCGGCCGTCACACCGGCTCTGCACCTGGTCGACAGCCACGTCCACCGGCTGGCCGGCGAGGCACTGCTGACCGCGGTCGGCCAGGCCGCCTCTCCGCAGGCCCGTGGGCTCCTCGGTGATCTGCACAGCCTGTTCGCCCTGCGCCAGGTCGCCGCGCACAGCGGAGACCTCCTGGCCGAGGGGCGGCTGACGGCCGCCCAGGTCCAGGAGCTCCCCGACGTGGTCGAGACCGTCGTCGCCGCGCTCGAACCGCACGCGCTCACACTCACCGACGCCTTCGCGGTGCCCGACGCGCTCCTGGACACCTACCCCATGCTCGGGGCCTGAACGGGAGGACACGGGACCGGCACCGTTCGCGGGAAGCCCGCCGGCCGTCGCACGCCACCGACAGCCGGGGGCCCGGAGCCCCCTGGCGGGTCCGGTCAGAAGTAGAGCGCCCTGTGCATCGCGTACGTGAATCTGTCGCCCGCGCTCAGGGTCCGCACCATCCGGTCGCAGAAGGTCTCGTACTCCTCCTCCTGCGTCCCGTCCAGGGAGATCGCCGTCACCGGCCCGGTGGGTGCCGCCTGCCGCAGTGACCCCAGGAGGCGGGGAGGGGCCTGGATCTGCAGGATGTCCAGTACGCGGCGGAAGTTGTCCACCACGTTCTGGCCGTGTTCCGCGATCTCGCCGAGCGCGCGGGCCAGCGGGCCGGCCGCTTCCGACTCCGCCTCCGCGAGCAGGCCGTGGCAGGCTCTCAGCCCCGAGATGCTCTCCGCGCTCATCCCGACGACGTGCAGGCACGTCAGCGGCGCACCGCCCCGGCCCCGGAGCGTGTAGCCCTCCGGGTCCCGTCGCTGACGGGCCCGGCGGACCGCCGTCTCCTGCCAGTGGAGGCGGCGAGGCATCCGGCTCTGGATGTCTCCCCAGCCTTCGTACGCGTCACGAATGACCTTTGCCTGCCCGGGGGGAAGGTCGCGCAGGTAGAAGTAGTACAGCGAATGAAGGAGCGGTTCCTCCATCGCCAGGAATCTGGTCATGAAGACGGGGTCTTCCGGCACCAGGACGTGCATCGAGCTCCTTCTGTCACCAGGCTGGAACGGGATCGCCGGTACGCGCACCGATTTCCGGGTCCGTCGGGGCACGGGCCGTCCCGTCCCCCGTCAGGGCGCTCCGGAAGTCGTGTGCGCCACGACCTCGGTCACCGCCGGCGGGCCTCGCCACCGTCGGCCCGGATCCACCGGTCCGACGCCGGTGGACAGCTCTTCCGGGAACGAGGAAGCATGCCGCGACCTGCGACGACGGGGTTGCTCCACGGCCCCAACCGACTGGATCGGCAGGGCAGTTCGGAGAAATGATCTTGCCATGCCCCGGCGCCTCCGGAGACCGCCGAAGCCGGCTCCCGGCCCTCGGACGCCGAGGTGCGGGGCACAGGTGTGCCCGACGGGACGCCCAGGAATCCGTACGGCGCCCCGGCCGCCCGGTGTCCGCGCCGGGCCGGGTCAACACCCTTGTGGACCAGGCAAGTTATTCTGCGTAAGTGTCGCCGGTCCCGACGTTAGGGTGACCTGCATGAGCCACATAGCGTTGAGCGATGTCACGCTGCACTACGACGACCAGGGGCCGTCGGACGGGCTGCCGGTCGTGCTCGTGCACGGCCATCCGTTCAACCGCACCCTGTGGGGACCCTCCGTCCGGGCGCTGGTGGTGGCCGGGTACCGCGTGATCACCCCGGATCTGCGCGGCTACGGCGACAGCGGCGTCACCCCCGGCAAGGTCCTCCTCTCCGAGTTCGCGGACGACATCGCCGCTCTCCTCGACCACCTGGGCGTGGAGCGCGCGGTCGTCGGCGGCGTGTCCATGGGCGGCCAGATCGCCATGGAGTTCCGGCGGGGCCGTCCGGAGCGGGTCCTGGGCCTGGTGCTGTCCGACACGTCCGCGCCCCCCGAGACCGAGGAGGGCAAGGAGATCCGCAACGCGATGGCGGACCGGTTGCTGGCCGAGGGCATGGACGGATACGCGGCCGAGGTGATCGGCAAGATGCTCGCCCCGTACAACGTCACCGACCTGCCTGACGTGGCGGCACACGTCCTGGGCATGATGCGGGCCACCGCCCCCGAGGGGGCCGCCGCCGCACTCCGGGGGCGGGCCGAGCGGCTCGACCACCGGGACACCCTCGCCGCCGTCGACACACCGGTCCTGCTCGTGGTGGGCGCGGACGACGCCTACACCCCGGTCCGCGACGCCGAGGACATGCTCCGTCTCGTGCCCCACGCCACGCTCGCCGTCATCGAACGGGCCGGCCACCTGCCGGGGGTGGAGCAGCCCGAGCGGTTCAACGAAGCGCTACTGGGCTTCCTGGGCGCCCGGTTCGCCGGCGGTGCGTAAGGGGCCCAGCGCGTCGTCCAGCAGCCCCGCCCACTGCGCGACGACCCTGCGGCGGCGGGCGGTGTCGTCGGTGAGGACGTTGGCGAGGCCCAGGCCCCTGGCCATGTCGAGGAGGCCCTGGACCGTTTCGCGGACCCCGGGGCGGCTCTCGTCCGCGCTGAGGAGTTCGACGGCTATGCGGTGGGTCTCGCGGCCGACGCGGGCTTCGAGTTCGGTGACGCGGGGGCGGAGCGGTTCCTCGTTGGAGGCGGCGACCCAGAGCTGGAGCGCGGCCCGGAAGAGGGGCCCGGTGTAGAGGTCGACGATGGCGGCGATCACCGCCGGGCGGCCCTGGACGGGCAGGGCGCGCAGGGCGGCGGAGCGTTCCTCGGCGACGTACTCGATGGCGCCGGTGAACAGGTCCTCGCGGGTCGGGAAGTGGTGCTGGGCCGCGCCGCGTGAGACCCCGGCGCGTTCGGCGACGACGGAGACGGTGGAGCCTGCCCAGCCGTGTTCGGCGAGGCAGGCCACCGCGGCTTCGAGCAGCCGTTGACGGGTGGCGCGGCTGCGGTCCTGCTTCGGGGACTTGGGGCTCGTGGGGGTCACAGCAGCCATGCGGGATCCCGTCGTTCCAGGAAGGCCGCCATCCCCTCCCGTGCCTCGTCGGAGGCGAAGAGTGCCGCGGAGCGGGCGATGAGGTCTTCGGCGTACTGATCGAAAGTCTTCAGCACAGTAACCGTGACCAGCTCCTTCGATGCGGCCAGCCCCTGGGGGGACGCTCTGCGCAGTCCGTCCAGTACCGGCACGAGGGCCTTGTCCACGTCCTCGGCCGCGAGGGTCACGAGGCCGGCCCGGGCGGCTTCCGCCGCGTCGAAGCGCTCCCCGGTGAGGTAGTAGCGGGACGCCGCGCGGGGGTCGAGGCGGGGCAGCAGGGGCAGGGAGATGACGGCGGGGGCGAGGCCGAGGCGTGATTCGGTGAGGGCGAACGAGGAGTCGGGGCCCGCGACCGAGATGTCGCAGGCGCCGAGCAGTCCGAGCCCGCCGGCCCGGACGTGCCCGGTGACCCGGGCGACGACCGGTTTGGGCAGGGTGACGATGCGTCGCATGAGGGCGACGAAGGCACGCGGGTCGGCCGGTGCCTTGAGGTCGGCGC
The DNA here is from genome assembly GCF_045040375.1 of Streptomyces sp. NBC_01520. Lineage (NCBI taxonomy): Bacteria > Bacillati > Actinomycetota > Actinomycetes > Kitasatosporales > Streptomycetaceae > Streptomyces > Streptomyces sp. NBC_01520. The sequence goes on along the minus strand of NZ_CP109404.1, from coordinate 4,637,484 downwards.
CCGCGCAGAACGTGTTGCCGGTGTGGGTGAGGACCACGGCCCGTACGGTGTCGTCCGCCGCGCAGGCGTCGAGGGCGTCGGCCAGCCCGGACACGAGCCCTGCGCTCAGGGCGTTGCGGTTGGCCGGGGAGTCGAGCGTGAGCGTGGTGACACCCCGGTCGTGGGTGGGTGCGGCGAGGGTCATCGTTCCTCTCCTCGGGTCGGGTTCGTGCGCGGGTCCGGCGTGGATCACTGACGCTTCTCCCGGTCGCGCAGTTCCCTGCGCAGGATCTTGCCGGAGGCGGCACGCGGTACGGTCTCGACGAATTCGGCCTGTCTGACCTTCTTGTACGGCGAGACGCGCTCGGCGACGTACGCCATGACGTCGTCCGTGGTGAGGTCCTGGGCGGCCGGTCCGCGTACGACGTAGGCCTTGGGCACCTCGTTGCCGTCGGTGTCGAGGACGCCGATGACGGCGGCGTCGGCGACCGACGCGTGGGTGAGGAGGAGGGCTTCGAGTTCGGCGGGGGCGACCTGGTAGCCCTTGTACTTGATGAGTTCCTTGACCCGGTCGACGACGAAGAGCCAGCCGTCCGCGTCGACGCGGCCGACGTCCCCGGTGTGCACCCAGCCGTCGCCGTCGATCATGTCGGCGGTGGCCCCGGGGCGGCCGAGGTAACCTTTCATCACCTGCGGGCCGCGGATGAGGATCTCGCCGTCGGTGTCGATGCCGAGGTCGGTCCCCGGGTCCTCGATGGACACGATCCGCATCTCGGTGCTCGGCAGCAGCTTCCCGACGGCTCCGGACGGCGGGTTCTCCGCGTCGAGGGGCACGACATGGGTGCCGGGCGAGAGTTCCGTCATGCCGTACGCCTGCCGTACGGGCGGCACTCCCAGGCGGTTGGAGCAGGCTTCGGCGAGCTCGGCGTCCAGGGGCGCGGCGGCGCTGACGATGTATTCGATCGAGGACAGGTCGTAGGTGCCGACCGCCGGGTGCTTGGCGAGGGCCAGGACGATCGGCGGGGCCACGTACAGCCCGCTGATGCGGTGTTCCTGGATGGCGCCGAGGAACTGGTCGAGGTCGAAGCGGGGCAGCACGACGACGGTGGCTCCGCAGCGCAGTGGCACGTTCATCAGGGCGGTCAGCCCGTAGATGTGGAAGAAGGGGAGGACGGCGAGGATGCTGTGGCCGGGCTCCATGGGGATGAAGGGGCGCAGCTGCTCCAGGTTGGTGGCGATGGAGCGGTGGGTGAGCATGACGCCCTTGGGGGTGCCGGTGGTCCCGGAGGAGTACGGGAGGGCGGCGACGTCCTCGGCGGGGTCGAAGGCGATGTCGGGCTCGGGGGCGGTGGAGCCCAGCATGTCGAGCACGGAGGTGTGGCCCTCCGCCTGGTCGCAGACGAAGATCTCCTGGATGCCGCCCGCGAGTTCGGCCGCCCGGCGGGCGACGTCGAGGAACGGGGACACGGTGACGATCCAGCGGGCGGCGGAGTCCTCCAGCTGTCTGGCGAACTCCTCGGCCGTGGCCAGCGGGTGCACGGTGGTGACGGCGGCCCCGGCGCGCGTGGCCCCGTAGAAGACGGCCGGGTAGGCGATCGTGTTGGGGCTGTGCAGGGCGAGGACGTCGCCCTTGCGCAGTCCTGCCGCGGCGAGGTGTGCGGCGATGCGGCGGTGGAAGGTGTCGAGCTGGGCGTAGGTGACGGAGAGGCCGTTCGTGCCGTCGACCAGGGCGACGGTGTCGCCGAAGGCCGCGGCCCCGCCCAGGACCGCTTCGTGGATGGGTGCGTCGAGGGCCGGAACGTCTGCGTACACACTGCGGAACACCATGGTGGTCCCCTGTCGTCGCGGTGCGGCGGGCACGCGGCCCCGCTCGGGAGCGGGTCCGTCGTGCGGGTGTGAGGAGTCGGAATCGCCCTGTCGGCAGGAAATGGGGAGACCCCGGGCCGACCGGGCCGCGTCGTCAGTACGACTTCGGCAGTCCCAGCGACTGGTGGGAGACGTAGTTCAGGATCATCTCCCTGCTGACGGGCGCGATGCGGGCCACGCGTGCGGCCGTGATCAGGGAGGCGAGGCCGTATTCGCGGGTGAGGCCGTTGCCGCCCAGGGTGTGGACGGCTTGGTCGACGGCCTTCACACATGCCTCGCCGGCCGCGTACTTGGCCATGTTGGCGGCCTCGCCGGCGCCGACGTCGTCGCCCTCGTCGTACAGCCTGGCGGCCTTCTGCATCATGAGCCGGGCCAGTTCCAGCTCGATGTGGGCGATGGCGAGCGGGTGCGCGATGGCCTGGTGGGCGCCGATGGGGGCTTTCCACACCTGGCGGGTGCGGGCGTACTCGACGGCCTTGCCGAGTGCGTAGCGCCCCATCCCGATGCCGAACGCGGCGGTCATGATCCGCTCGGGGTTGAGCCCGGCGAACAGCTGGAGCAGCCCCGCGTCCTCATCGCCCACGAGCGCGTCGGCGGGCAGCCGCACGTCGTCGAGGGTCAGCTCGAACTGCTTCTCCGGCGCATGGAGTTCCATGTCGATCTGCGAGCGTCCGAAGCCGGGGGCCTCGCGCGGGACGATGAAGAGGCAGGGCTTGAGCGTGCCGGTCCGCGCGTCCTCGGTGCGGCCGACGACAAGGGTGGCGTCGGCGATGTCGACGCCGGAGACGAAGACCTTGCGGCCCGTGAGGATCCAGCCTCCCCCGCTCTCGCGGCGGGCGGTGGTGGTGATGCGGTGGGAGTTCGATCCCGCGTCGGGTTCGGTGATGCCGAAGGCCATGGTGAGGCTGCCGTCGGCGAGGCCGGGCAGCCACTGCCGCTTCTGGGAGCCGGTGCCGAAGCGGGCGATGACGGTGCCGCAGATGGCGGGCGAGACGACCATCATCAGCAGGGGGCATCCGGCGGCGCCGAGCTCCTCCAGGACGATGGAGAGTTCGGCCATGCCGCAGCCTCCGCCGCCGTACTCCTCGGGGAGGTTGACGCCGAGGTAGCCGAGTTTCGCGGCGTCGGTCCACAGCTCGTGGGGGTGGGAGCCCTCACGGACCACGGTGGTCATGTAGTCGCGCCCGTAGCGCGTGCCGAGTGCGGCGACGGCGGCCCGCAGTGCCTTGTGCTCTTCGGTTTCGAGGACGGTGCTCATGCGTTCTCCTCCGGTGCGGCGGAATCCGGTGCGGCGGGGTCGGTGACGACGGCGAGCAGTGCGCCGACCTCGACCTGGAGGCCGGGGGCGGCGTGGAGCGCGGTGAGGGTACCGGAGGCGGGGGCGAGGATGCGGTGCTCCATCTTCATCGCCTCCAGCCAGATCAGCGGCTGCCCGGCCTCGACGGCCGTGCCCGGTGCGAGGCCGTCCGCGAGGCGTACGACGGTGCCGGGCATGGGGGCGAGCAGGGAGCCGGGTTCGGTGCGTTCGGCGGGGTCGGTGAAGCGGGGCAGGACGGTGAAGGTGTACGCGCCCGCGGCACCGTCCACATAGGTCCGCCCGCCGTGGACGGTGACGGTGAAGTGCCGGGTGAGGCCGTCGGCTTCGAGGGTGACGTGGCCGGGTGCGGCGGTGACGACGCGTTCGCCGGTCTCCGGCCGGGGGCCGGTGCGTCCGGTCCGGTAGGCGACCTCGTGCTCGGTGCCGTCCGGTTCGCTGCGGTAGCTCACGGTCTGGTGCTGCGAGGCGAGGTTGCGCCAGGCGCCGAGGCGGGCCGTCCCGGTGGCGGGCCGGGTGGCGGCCCGCGCCAGGGCGGCGGCGGTGGCGGCGAGGCGGCGGCCCTCCTCGTCCTCGGACCGGGTGAGCGCGGTGAGGTGCCGGTCGTAGAAGCCGGTGTCCGGGCGGGCCCCGGCGAAGTCGGGGTGGCGCAGGGACCGTACGAGCAGGTCGCGGTTGGTGACCGGCCCGTGGATGCGGGCGCGTTCGAGGGTGCGGGCGAGGAGGCGTACGGCTTCGGTGCGGGTGGCGGCGTGGGCGACGACCTTGGCGAGCATCGGGTCGTAGTGCACCCCGATGGTGTCGCCGCCGGTGTAGCCGGTGTCGAGCCGCAGGCCGGGGCCGTGCGGGACGTCCAGGGTGTGCAGGGTCCCGGTCTGCGGCTGCCAGTTCGCGGCGGGGTCCTCGGCGTACAGCCGGGCTTCGACGGCATGCCCGTGCGGCTCCGGGGGCGTGGCGGCGGGCAGTGGTGCGCCCTCCGCGACGCGGAGTTGCAGGGCGACGAGGTCGAGCCCGAACACGGCTTCCGTGACGGGGTGTTCGACCTGGAGGCGGGTGTTCATCTCCAGGAAGTACGGGCGTCCTTCGGCCGATACGAGGAACTCGACGGTCCCCGCGCCCCGGTAGCCCACGGCCTGGGCCGCGGCGACGGCGTCGTCGTGGAGCCGTGCCCGCAGCGCGTCGTCGAGGCCCGGGGCCGGGGCCTCCTCGATGACCTTCTGGTGGCGGCGCTGGAGGGAGCAGTCCCGGGTGCCGAGGGCCCACACCGTGCCCTGTGCGTCGGCCATGACCTGGACCTCGACGTGCCGGCCGCGTTCGACGTAGGGCTCGGCGAAGACCTCGCCGTCGCCGAAGGCGGAGGCGGCCTCGGCCGTGGCGGCCGTCAGCTCGCCGGGCAGGCCGGCGAGGTCCCGGACGATCCGCATCCCGCGTCCGCCGCCGCCCGCCGCGGCCTTGAGCAGCAGCGGAAGGTCCTCGGCGGTGGCGGCGGACGGGTCCACGGGGGCGAGGAGGGACACCCCGGCCGCGGCCATCAGTTCCTTGGCGCGGGTCTTGGACGCCATCAGCTCGATGGCCTTCACCGGCGGCCCCACCCATACGAGGCCCGCGTCCTGCACGGCCTGGGCGAATCCGGCGTTCTCGGAGAGGAATCCGTACCCGGGGTGCACGGCGTCGGCGCCCGCCGCGCGGGCCGCGGCCACGACGAGGTCGCCGCGCAGGTAGGTGTCGGCGGGGGCGGACCCCGGGAGGCGTACGGCGGTGTCGGCCTCCCGGACGTGCAGGGCTTCGGTGTCCGCGTCCGAGTACACGGCGACGGTGGAGATGCCCAGCTCACGGCAGGTGCGGAAGATCCGGCAGGCGATCTCACCGCGGTTGGCGACAAGGAGAGTGGTGATCATCTGGGCCTCACATCCGGAAGACGCCGAAGCCGCCGCGGGCGCCCTCGACCGGTGCCGTGTGGATCGCGGACAGGCACATCCCGAGGACGGTCCTGGTGTCGCGGGGGTCGATGACCCCGTCGTCGTACAGCCGCCCGGACAGGAACATGGGCAGGGACTCGGACTCGATCTGCTGCTCCACCATGGCGCGCAGTCCGGCGTCGGCCTCGTCGTCGTAGGGCAGGCCCCTGGCGGCGGCCGAGGCGCGGGCGACGATCGACAGGACGCCGGCGAGCTGCTGGGGGCCCATGACGGCGGACTTGCTGCTGGGCCAGGCGAAGAGGAAGCGGGGGTCGTAGGCACGGCCGCACATGCCGTAGTGCCCGGCGCCGTAGGAGGCGCCCATCAGCACGGACAGGTGCGGGACCTTGGAGTTCGACACCGCGTTGATCATCATCGCGCCGTGTTTGATGATGCCGCCCTGCTCGTACTCCTTGCCGACCATGTAGCCGGTGGTGTTGTGCAGGAAGAGGAGCGGGATGTCGCGCTGGTTGGCGAGCTGGATGAACTGCGCGGCCTTCTGCGACTCCTCGCTGAACAGCACGCCCTGGGCGTTGGCGAGGATGCCGACCGGATAGCCGTGGAGCCGGGCCCAGCCGGTGACCAGGCTCGTCCCGTACAGCGGCTTGAAGGCGTCGAAGTCCGATCCGTCGACGAGCCGGGCGATGACCTCGCGGGGGTCGAAGGGGATCTTGAGGTCACCGGGCACGATCCCGATCAGCTCGTCCTCGTCGTACTTCGGGGGTTCGGCGGGCGCCGGATCGGCGTACGCCTTGCGCCAGTTGAGACGGGCGACGATACGGCGGGCCTGGCGCAGGGCGTCGTGCTCGTCGAGCGCGAAGTGGTCGGCGAGTCCGGAGGTACGGGCGTGCATCTCGGCGCCGCCGAGCGATTCGTCGTCGCTCTCCTCGCCGGTGGCCATCTTCACCAGCGGTGGGCCGCCGAGGAAGACCTTCGACCGCTCCTTGATCATCACGGTGTGGTCGGACATGCCGGGGACGTACGCGCCTCCGGCGGTGGAGTTCCCGAAGACGACGGCGACGGTGGGGATCCCGGCCGCCGACAGCCGGGTGAGGTCGCGGAACAGCGCTCCCCCCGGGATGAAGATCTCCTTCTGCGAGGGCAGGTCGGCGCCGCCCGACTCGACGAGGCTGACGCAGGGCAGCCGGTTGGCGAAGGCGATCTCGTTCGCCCGCAGGGCCTTCCTGAGCGTCCACGGGTTGGAGGCGCCGCCGCGTACGGTCGGGTCGTTGGCGGTGATCAGGCACTCGACGCCTTCCACGACCCCGATCCCGGTGACGAGTGAGGCGCCCGTCGCGTAGTCGCTGCCCCAGGCGGCGAGCGGGGACAGCTCCAGGAACGGGGTGTCCGGGTCGATCAGCAGCTCGATCCGCTCGCGGGCCGGCAGCTTCCCGCGCTTCCGGTGCCGCGTCACGTACTTCTCGCCGCCGCCCGCCAGCGCCTTGGCGTGCTCGGTGTCCAGCTCGGCGAGCTTCGCGAGCATGGCCTCGCGGTGGGCGGCGTATTCGGGTCCGGCGGTGTCGAGTGCGGTGGGCAGGACGGTCATGCGGTCACCTCCGGTTCTTCCAGGAGCGCTGCGGGGACGGGGAGATGACGGGACCGCAGCCACTCCCCCACCGCCTTGGCCTGCGGATCGAAGCGGGCCTGGGCGGCGACGCCCTCGCCGAGGAGGCCGTGGACGACGAAGTTCAGCGCCCGCAGGTTCGGCAGGACATGGCGTACGACGGTGAGCCCGGCGGTCTCCGGGAGCAGCTCCTGGAAGCGGGTGACGGTCAGCTCGTGGGCCAGCCACCGCCACGCGTCGTCGCTGCGCGCCCACACACCGACGTTGGCGTCGCCGCCCTTGTCGCCGCTGCGGGCTCCGGCGACGCGGCCGAGGGGGGCGGTGCGGACGGGGCCGGGCGGCAGCGGCTCCGGAAGTCCGGGCTCCTCGACCGCTTCGAGCACCCTGTGCCGCCGGGCCGGGGGCACGGTCTCCCGGTCCCCGTCCGGGAGGACGGCCACGTGCCCGACCTCCGCCACCGGTACGTACCTGGCCTCGAACACCCCGTACGGGGCGCCCTTTCCCGGCGGGGCGGTCAGGTGGAAGCCCGGGTAGCTGCCGAGCGCCAGCTCGACGGCCGCCCCGGACACCGCACGGCCCACGGTGTCCGCGTCCCGGTCGCGCACGACGAGGCGGAGCAGGGCGCCGGCGGTCTCCTCGGTGGCGGCGTCGGGCCGGTCGGTACGCACGAGCTCCCACCGCACCTCGGCGGGCTGCCGCCCGCCGCGGGCGAGGGCGTCGGCGAACTGGTCCTTCACGAGGCGTGCCTTGGCCTCGATGTCGAGGCCGGTCAGCACGAAGACGACCTCGTTGCGCCAGCCGCCGAGCCGGTTGAGCCCGACCTTGAGCGTGGGCGGCGGGGCCTCGCCCCGTACCCCGGTGATCCGTACGCGATCCGGGCCGTCCGGCGCCAGCCGTACGGTGTCGAGCCGGGCGGTGACGTCGGGTCCGGCGTACCGGGCCCCGGCGGTCTCGTACAGCAGCTGGGCGGTGACGGTGCCGATGTCGACGACACCGCCCGTGCCGTCGTGCTTGGTGATGACGCTCGACCCGTCCTGGTGGATCTCGGCGAGCGGGAATCCGGGCCTGCGGACGTCGTGGCCACCGAAGAACGCGTAGTTCCCGCCCGTGGCCTGCGTCCCGCACTCCAGCACGTGCCCGGCGACGACGGCCCCGGCGAGGGCGTCGTGGTCCTCGGGTCCCCAGCCGAAGTGGGCGGCGGCGGGTCCGGTGACGAGAGCGGCGTCGGTGACGCGTCCGGTGACGACGATGTCGGCCCCGGCCCGCAGACAGGCCGCGATGCCCGCACCGCCGAGGTAGACGTTCGCGGTGAGGAATCCGTCGGGCGCGGGAAGGCTGTCGCCCTCGACGTGCGCGACCCGCACGGGCACGCCCACCGTGTCGGCCAACTCCCGTACGGCGTCGGCGAGCCCGGCCGGATTGAGCCCCCCGGCGTTGGTGACGATCTTCACGCCCCGCTCGTGGGCGAGGCCGAGGTTCTCCTCCAACTGCCGCAGGAAGGTGGAGGCGTATCCGCGGGTGGGGTCCTTGATCCGGCCGCGGCCGAGGATCAGCATGGTGAGCTCGGCGAGGTAGTCCCCGGTCAGGACGTCGAGGGGGCCCCCGGTGAGCATCTCGCGTACGGCGTCGAAGCGGTCGCCGTAGAACCCGGAGGCGTTGCCGATCCGCAGCGGCCCGGTCATCGGTCGCCCTTCGGAAGACGTCCGGAGCCGGCCGGTCCGGCGAAGGCCTGCGCGATGTCCAGCCAGTGGCCGGCGTCGGCGCCCACAGCCACCAGGGCGAGGTCGTCGCGGTGGGCGCGGTGGGTGACGAGCAGACAGAAGTCGGACAGGGGCCCGGTGACCCGTTGGGCGGCGTCCTCGGGACCGTACGCGTACGCCTCGCCGTCCGGTCCCTCCAGCTCCACCCGGAACGGCTCGCCGGGCGGCTTCTCGCCGTGCACGAAGTAGGCGTAGTCCCGGGCCCGCACCCCGATCCTGGCGACGTGCCGCAGCCTCGCGGTCGGCTTCCGCGTCACCCCTAGGGCGTCGGCGACGTCCTGCGCGTGGGCCCAGGTCTCCATGATCCGCGCGGTCGCCATCGAGGCGACGCTCATGGGCGGCCCGTACCAGGGGAATCTCGCCCCGTCGGGTGCCTCCCGCAGCGCCCGGTGGAGCCGCTCCCGGCCCTCCCGCCACTGCACGAACAGGGCTTCGGGCGGCAGCCGCGCCACTCTCTCGGCGGCTGCCTCGTCGACGAACGTGTCAGGGTCGGCGAGCGCCCGGTCGACCTCGGCGGCGAAGGCCTCGGGCTGGGTGACGGCGATCAGCGCGACCTCGTCGGTCCAGTTCAGGTGGGCGATCTGATGGGCCACGGTCCACCCCTCGGCGGGTGTCGGCCCGGCCCATCCACCGGCGTCCAGTCCGGCGACCAGCAGGTCGAGTTCGTCGCTCTCCCGACGCAGGTCGTCGAGCACGGCGACGGTGACGGCTGCGGCATCGGACACGGTGCGCTCCCTCGGGGCGTGGCGGTGTGCCCCGGAGCATGCCAGCGACCAGGAAAACAAACAAGCACGCTTGCATGGTTTTTTCGACGGGACCAACCACGCCCGGTGCCCGGCCTGTTCAGGTCGTGAGCGGGTGGCCGGTCGTCGCGTCCACGTGGTCCGGGATGTCGTCGTGCCGATCGCCCACGGTCGGCGTCCCGGCGGGCTCGAACATCAGGATGGCGGCGCCGGACGGGGCGGACGGCTTGTGCTCCACGCCCCGGGGGACGGTGAAGACCGCGCCCTGCGGGAGCAGGACCGTGCGCTCCCCGGCGGGCTCCCGCAGGGCGATGCGCAGCTCCCCTTCCAGGACCAGGAAGAACTCGTCGGTGTCGTCGTGGGCGTGCCAGAGGTGTTCGCCCTCGACCTTGGCGACGCGGACGTCGTAGTCGTTGACGCGCGTGACGATGCGGGGGCTCCACAGGGCGTCGAAGGAGGCGAGGGCCTGGCCGAGGGAGAGGGGTTCGCTGCTCATGGATGCCATCGTCGGCCGTCGCGGCGGCCGGCACGAGTGCTAGGAATCGCATATGACGCAAGAATCCTCGCACGCGGGGCGCACGGCGGGCCTCCACCGGGTCGTCGTGATCGTGGACGCGAACTCGAATCCCTTCGAGCTCGGCTGCGCGACCGAGGTCTTCGGCCTGCGCAGACCCGAGATCGGCCGGGACCTCTACGACTTCGGGCTCTGCTCCCCCGAACCCCGCACCCTGATGCGGGACGGATTCTTCACGCTCACGGGCGTGGCCGGTCTGGAGGCGGCCGACACGGCCGACACCCTGATCGTCCCCAACCGTCCCGACGTCGAGGTGCCCCGGCGGACCGCCGTCCTCGACGCCGTCCGGCGGGCGCACGCACGCGGTGCGCGTCTGCTCGGCTTCTGCAGCGGCGCGTTCACCCTGGCCGAGGCGGGCGTCCTGGACGGGCGCAGGGCCACCGCGCACTGGCAGTGGGCGGATTCCTTCCGGGCCCGCTTCCCTTCCGTACGGCTCGAATCCGACGTGCTGTTCGTGGACGACGGCGACATCCTCACCGCTGCGGGGAGCGCCGCCGCGCTCGACCTCGTGCTGCATGTGGTCCGGCGCGACCACGGCGCCGAGATCGCCAACTCGGTGAGCCGGCGCCTGGTCTTCGCGGCGCACCGGGACGGCGGACAGCGGCAGTTCGTGGAGCGCCCCATGCCCGACCTGCCGGACGAGTCCCTGGCACCGGTCCTGGCCTGGGCCCTGGAGCGGCTGGACTCGCCCCTCACGGTGGCGGACCTGGCGGCACGCGCGGCGGTCAGCCCGGCGACGCTGCACCGCCGCTTCCGGGCACAGCTGGGCACGACACCGCTGACGTGGCTCACGGGGGAACGCCTCGCCCTGGCCTGCCGGTTGATCGAGCGGGGCGAGTCCCGCCTGGAGGTGGTCGCCCGGCGCAGCGGGCTCGGCACCGCCGCGAATCTGCGCACGCTGATGCGCCGGGAGACCGGCATCACGCCGTCGGCGTACCGGCGCAGGTTCGGGCCCGCGGTGACCTGACGGGGCGGTACGGGCCGGGCCTCGTTACGCTCACGCCACACACGCTCCGCCCATGGAGCGGGGTGACGACGGGGGGCCGGTGCACATGGGGCGCAGAACGGGCGGAATGAGCCGGAGGGCGTGGCTCACGCTGGGGATCGGGGCGGGTGCCGCCGTGGCCGTGGGCGGCGGCGTGTACGCCTGTAGCGGGCCGACCCCGGCACAGCGGGACGCCGAGCGCGTACGCACGGATGTCGCACCGCTGCGGAAGCGGTTCGGGGAGGCGGGCCGGCTGTCGGACCCGCACTGGCTGGCGTACGACCGGGACGAGGCGGAGCGGAGCCGGGAGCTGCTGCCGAATCCGGACGCGCGCTACCGCGTGGTGGGCGTGGCCCGGCTGCCCGCCGGGACGGTCGCGTCGGTCGTGGCGACGCCCTCGTACGCCTTCGCTCCCGCGAGCCCGGACGACGTACCGGACGTGCTGGCCGAGTTCCTGCCCGGGAAGCCGCGCTGGATGAGCAGCACGGCCTACGACCGCCACCTGCTGGCACCCGCCGCCGAAGGGCTCTCGGGCGGCCGGTTCTTCCTCGACCCGTCGACGGACAGCCTGTACTTCGACACGGTCAATCCCACGTAGGGCCTGCGGGGGCCGTCCGGTAGCCGGGGACGGACGGCCACCGGACGGTCAGGACCACGGACTCCTCCTCCGCACGCCAGGAGTGGTCGACGCCCCGGCCCCACACGACGTAGTCACCCTGCCGGGCCGGCAGCACGCTCCGCCCGGGGAGCTCCACGCGGAACCGGCCGCCGATGAGGACCAGCAGAGCCGTCCGCTCCTCACCGGTCACCCACCGGGCCCGCTCGTCGCCGCGCGGGTGAACACCCCACTTGATCTCCGGATCCTCGCTGTGGCGCGGGTCGGTGGGGTTCCTGAAGTGGCCGAGCAGCCATCCCGCGTCGAGAGCCGCGTCGCTCCCCGCATCGCCTACGTACACGCTGTCGTTCATGGCCGTGGACGGTAGCGGAACGGGGATCCGCGCCCAGGTGCCCTACGTATGGCAGGTGGTAATTTGGAGGCATGATAAAGACGACGGTGTACCTCCCGGAAGACCTGGAAGTGCGGCTGGACGCCGAGTCGTCGGCCACCGGGGTCAGCAAGGCCGAGCTGATCCGGCGGGGCATCGCGATGCTCCTGGAGAGCGCGGAGCGGCCCAAGGGGACCCGGAAGCTTCCGGTCTTCGACAGCGGGCGCCCGCTCAGCCCCGAAGCGATGGACGACTCCGTCTACGAGCACATCAAGGAACGAGCGGCACGCCGTTGATCATCGTTGCCGACACGTCCGCCCTGTACGCCGCCTTCGACGCGGCGCAGCCGGAGCACCACGAGGCGGCGAGGATCCTGGAGCGTGAGCGGCTCGCCGTATCGCCCCTCGTCGTCACCGAACTCGATCACCTGGTGCACCGGGATCTCGGCTTCCCGGCGGCGATGCAGGTGATGGAGGCTCTGAACTCACGCATGGCGGACGGCCAGTACAGGCTGGCCGAGCTGAAATCCGCAGACCTCGGTGCGGCCCATCAGGTCCGCCGGAAGTACGAGGGGCTGAGGCTGGACCTCGCGGACGCGGTGGGTGTCGTCCTCGCGGACCGGTACAGGACCGACCGCATCTTCACCCTCGACCAGCGGGACTTCCGGGCCATCACGCCCCTGACCCCCGGCTTCACCTCGTTCCGCATCCTGCCCGCCGACGGCTGAGGGCCGGCCCCGGGCCTATTCCGCGCGGCCGCCCTCCGCCTGGGAGGGTTCGGTCCGGGGGACGTCCGGGTGGGTCTCGGAGGCCCGGCCGCGTTCGGCGGGTTCGTCGCGTTCACCCTCGGCCTGCGAGGGGGTGTGCGCGTACAGCCCGTCGTACTCATCGGTTCCCTTCGTGGATCCCATGGGCGGGCCTCCTTCCTCAGCTCCCTTCCATCGTCCCTCTCCGCGAGGCGGCGCGCACCGCGCCCATGCTCGCGCCGATGACCAGCGCGATGGCCAGGGCGTCGGTCGTGGAGAGTGCCTGGTCGAGGACGAGGAAGCCGGCCGCGGCGGCGATGGCGGGTTCCAGACTCATCAGGATCGCGAAGGTGGGGGCGGGCAGCCTGCGCAGGGCCATGAGCTCCAGGGTGTACGGGAGGACCGAGCTCAGCACGGCCACCGCCGCGCCCAGTGCCAGCGTGGACGGGACCAGGAGTTTCGACCCGGCCTCCATGATGCCGAGGGGCAGTGAGAGGACCGCCGCCACCGCCATCGCCAGCGCCAGGCCGTCGGCCTGCGGGAAGCGGCGGCCGGTGCGTGCGCTGAAGACGATGTACGCCGCCCACATGGCGCCCGCCCCCAGCGCGTACGCCGCTCCGACCGGGTCCAGCCGGTCGAAGCCCCCGCCGCTGAGCAGGACGACGCCGCCGAGCGCCAGGCCCGCCCAGACGAGGTTGGCCAGACGGCGGGAGGCGACCACGGAGAGGACCAGCGGGCCGAGCACCTCCAGGGTGACGGCGGCGCCCAGCGGGATGCGGTCGGCGGCCTGGTAGAAGAGCGTGTTCATGGCGCCCATCACGACGCCGAACGCCACCACCGTGCCCCAGTCCGCGCGCGAGTGACCGCGCAGCTTCGGGCGGCAGACGACCAGCAGGACGAGCGCGGCGGCGGCGAGGCGCAGGGTGACCACGCCGAGCACACCCGTCCTCGGCATCAGCAGGACCGCGACCGCCGCGCCGAACTGCACGGAGAGCCCGCCCGCGACCACCAGCGCGACCGGCCCGAGCGCCGCCCTGCGGGCGCCGGGGCGGCCATGACCGGGCTCGTCGAGCGCGGACACCGCCTCCGGTACGGCGACGGCTGCGGCCGGCTCTGCGGTGCTGCGCGGGTCGTTCACCTGACACCTTTCAAAAAGTTCACTGGAGTGCACTGAAGGGTTCACAATACGGCACCACTGCCGCACCCTTCCCCTCCTCACCGTAGAGACACGCGCACCTCGCGTGAAATGCCGATTGCGCTCACGTTATGCTCCCCACGCATGAGCACAGGACAGGGCGGCGGCAAGGGCGGCGGACGCGGTATCGAGGTGCGCCATCTGCGGGCGTTCCTCGCGATCGCCGACGAGGGCAACGTCACGCGGGCAGCCGGCAGGCTCCGGCTCACCCAGCCCGTCGTCTCGCGGACGCTGGCCGCCCTGGAGAGGCATCTGGGCGTCCGGCTGGTCGACAGGTCCACGCACCATCTCGCCCTCACCGCCGAGGGCGTCCTCTTCCGGGACAAGGCCGCCGTCGCGGTCGGCGCCTTCGACGAGGCCGTCGGCCCCGGGCGGCCGCGTCACCGGCCGTTGCGGCTCGGGCACGCCTGGTCGGCGTTCGGCCCGTACACCACGCCGTTGCTGCGGACCTGGCAGGAGCGCGACCCGGCGACCCCGCTCGAACTGCGGCGGATCGACGACCGTACGGCGGGGCTGACGCGGGGCGAGGTCGACGCGGCCCTCCTGCGCGGGCCGGTGGACGCGCCGGGGCTCGTCACCGAGGTGCTGTTCGCCGAGGCCCGGGTGGCGGCCGTCGCCGCCGACGGGCCGCTCGCGGCCCACGGGTCGCTGACACTGGCGGACCTGGCCGGGGACGCCGTCGTCCTGAACACCGTCTCCGGCACCACCACGCTCGACCTGTGGCCCCGGGACGCCCGGCCCGTCGCCACGCTCACCGTCGCCAACACCGACGACTGGCTCACCGCCATCGCCGCGGGGCGCGGGGCGGGGGTGTCCGGCGCGTCCACGGCCGACATGCATCCGCACGCCGGGGTCGCGTACCGGCCCCTCGACGACGCCCCGCCGCTGCCCGTCCTGCTGGCCCGCCGGGACGGCCCCGGCCACCCCGCGCTTCCGCGGCTCTTCGCGCTCGCACGGGAGATCGTCGAGCGCGGGAGGTGAGGCGCCCGCGGGGGTGAGGCGCCCACTGGAGGTGAGGCGCCCACTGGAGGCCGGGCGCCCCGTTGCGGGGCTACCAAGTAGGTAATGGGGGGGGTGAGGCGCCCGCTGGAAGTGAGCCGCCCGTGGCAGTCAGGGACCCGCCCCTCACGGCCCGAAGCCCCCGAACCCCCACGAGGGGGCCGGGGGCTTCCGTGGTCCGGCGGGCCTGCGCCGACGGAGCCGGCGGATCCGCGGGGGCGGCCTACTTCGCGCAGACCGCCTTGTCCGCCTGGACCTGCTGTATGTCGGCCGGGGCCTTGTCCGGGGCCGACAGCGGGGTGCCCGCCTCCGTGAAGTCGGGGCCCAGGGTCAGCACCATCGGGTCCATCTCGCCCGCGTCCGTCTTCGTCGGCTTCATCACCGAGGCCGACAGGCCCATCAGGTCGGCCAGCCGGCGCGCCTGGTCCGCCTGGTTGGGGGCGTAGACGAGCTGGGTCCTCCTGACGTCCTGGGGGGCGTTGGCCTTGTTGGTGGACTTCAGCACGCCCTCCTCGTTCTGCAGCCAGTCCAGGGCGTTCTGCGCGGACCCCGCCGGGGCGCCGCCGTTGTAGACGTCGACCCGCACGTCCGCCGGGGCGGCCATCTCGCCCTTGAGCTTGGCGGCGGCCTCGGCCTTCGCCGCGGCCTTCTCCTGCTTCTCCACCGCGGTGAAGGAGACGTCCTCGCGCATCATCGAGAACACCTGAGGGGCCCTGGACTCGTCGAGGATGACGGTGGCCTTGTCGTTCGGGTTGTCCAGCACCGGCACCGTGGCGAAGGTGATGTTCTTCGGATCGAC
This sequence comes from Streptomyces sp. NBC_01520, assembly GCF_045040375.1. Taxonomy (NCBI): domain Bacteria; kingdom Bacillati; phylum Actinomycetota; class Actinomycetes; order Kitasatosporales; family Streptomycetaceae; genus Streptomyces; species Streptomyces sp. NBC_01520. The sequence continues at coordinate 4,622,016 of NZ_CP109404.1, read as the reverse complement.
CGAGGCCAGCTCCATGCCCAGCTTGCGCAGCTCGTTTATGTCGGCGATCTTGTCGTCGACGGTGAGCGCCTTGGTCGCCGCCTCCGCGAGGTTCCACATCTTGGTGGGGCTGGTCAGGGTGTCGTTGGACTTCAGCTTGCGCATGAGCGAGCCCAGGAACTGCTGCTGGAGCTCGATCCGGCTCAGGTCGCTGCCGAAGCCGACGGAGTACCTGGTACGCAGGAAGGACAGCGCCTCCTCGCCCTGGAGGGTGTGCTCGCCCTTCTTGAGGTTCAGGTGGGACTTCGTGTCGTTGATGTCCTTGTCGAGGCAGATCTCCACACCGTCGACGGCGGCGGTCAGGGTCTTGACCGCGTTGAAGTCGGCCACCATGAAGTGGTCGGCCTTCATGCCTGTCAGCTCCGTGACGGCGCGCATCGTGCAGCTGGGCGTCCGGTCCGACTGCCCGAGGCTCGTGTTGAAGCGAGCGCCCTCGGTTCCCGGGATGTCCTTCGTCGAGCCGTCGCTCTGCGTCGTCGGGCAGTCCGGGATGTTCGCTATCAGGTCACGCGGGATGCTCAGCGCGGTGGCGTTCGTACGGTCCTTGGAGACATGGAAGAGGATCGTGGTGTCGGCATGGCCGACACTCTCCTTGTCCCCGTAGCCCTCGTTCCCCGCACCGGTCCGCTTGTCGGTCCCGATGACCAGGATGTTGATGGGACGGTCCTTGCTGAAGCCGCCGGTCCCGGCCCCGTCGCTGGAGACGGACGTGATGTTGCCGTTGAAGTGCTCGTACACGAAGTAGCCCGTGGTCCCGACGCCCACCAGCAGGAACGCCAGTACGCCACCGGTCCACACCAGGGCCTTCTTCTTGCCGGACTTCTTCTGCTTCGTCCTGCGGCGCCCCGTGGACGCCGCGGCACCCCGGCCGCCGGACCGGTTCGCGGCCCGCCCGCCCGGCTTCCGCTCCGGCTGCGGATCGTCGTCGTCACGCGCGTCGGCGCCTCTGCGCCCGTCGCGCTGTCCCGGTACGGAGGCCCGCTCGCCCGGAGGCGGTGGCGAGGGCTTCGAGCGGCGGCGCGGCGACGGCGTGGCCGCAGCGCCTCCCGGGGAGGACGGTGCGGCCGATCGCCCTGTGGAGGGGGTCAGTCGCAGTTCGTAATCACCGGTGTCCGGGTTGAGTACCCACTGGTCTGCGGGGTCGATTCCCTCGTCCCGCCCACGGCCTTGCGCGTCCACGGTTGCCTGCGTCCTCCGTCGGGGCCCACGCGGCGCCTCCCCCTTCAAGGCGCGCGGTGTGTCATACGGCAGTGCGCGACCTGGGGGGTCGGCTGCACCGGAGCGCTCACACTAGCTGGCCACCCGCTCCTGAGCGACGATCGTGGCAAATCAAGCCCCCTACAGGGGACATAGCGCAACATATGCCACCTATTCCCCACCCACCCCACCGGCCCACCCCCGGAACAGGACTCGCAACGACCAGCAAGGGTCGCTTTTCGGCCAAATTTCAAACAGAAGTGGCCACAAGGAATCCCCAAACAACTCGTCAATTCTCCTATAGTTGCCATCACTTAATCAGGAACAATCAGCTCCAGTTGTGGTTCTTTCGCCACAGCCGCACAGAGTGTCCTGATTGTCCCTTCCCCCTGAACCGTCCGCCCCGAGGACTCCGATTGCGCCCTTCACTCCGGCCAACCGCGCTCGCCCTGCTGATCTCGGCAGCCGTCACCGGTTCCCTGTGCCTGTGGGCGGTCGCCGCCGCTCCCACCTCGGTACGGACCCCGTTGTTCTGGGGAGCGAGCGCCGCCGCCGTACTGCTGTGCGTCGCGGTGACCGTCACCGTCCACACGCTCGCGACGGCACGCAACCTTCGCGCGCTGCGGGCCACCGACTCCGAACGCTTCACCGCCGAGACCTCCCGGCTCGTCTCGTCCTCCGCCGCCGAGGCACAGCGCTTCACCGCGGAGACGGCCCGGATCAGGGCTGCCGCCGCCGCCGAGACCGCCCGGGTCACCGCCGAGGCCAACGGCCTGGTCGCCCGCGCCACCGAGGAGGCAGCCGAGCGCGGCGACCGTCTCACCGCCGAGGTCGCACGGCTCACCGCCCGTGCCCGGCGCAGTGAGACCGAGCGCGCCGCGGCCGTCGCCGCCTGCGCCAACGCCGCGGGCCGCATGCAGGCCCTGTCCACGAGCATGCTGGCCGACCTGCGCGAGATGGAACACCGGCACACCGCCGAGGACGTGCTCGGGGACCTGCTGCACCTGGACCACCGCACCGCCCAGGCGGGCCGCCTCGCCGACTCCATCGCCGTGCTGACCGGCGCCCGCTCCGGGCGGCGCTGGGCGAAGCCGATCGTCATGGAGTCGATCCTGCGCGGCGCGATGGGCCGGATCGGCAGCTACCAGCGCATCCGCCTGCACTCCACCAGTGACGTGGCGATCGCCGGTCACGCCGCCGAGGGCGTCATGCACGCGCTCGCGGAGCTCCTCGACAACGCCGCCAACTTCTCGCCGCCCACCGCCGAAGTACATGTGTACGTCGAGGAGGTCCCGGCCGGCATCGTCGTCACCGTCGAGGACAGCGGCCTGGTGATGAGCGATGTGCAGCTGCGCCGCGCGGAGCGTGCCGTGTCCGCCGGGAACCAGGACCTCACGGGTCTCTCCGGCACCCGCCTCGGCCTCGCGGTCGTCGGCCGGCTGGCCCGCAAGCACGGTCTGACCGTCTCCTTCCGGCCGTCGGCGCGCGGCGGTACGGGCGCGCTGATGATGCTGCCGCAGGAACTCATCTCCCGTGCCCCCGTCCCCCTACCGGCAGCCCCGGCCGTCCGCCCCGAGCCGGAGCCGGACCACACGTCGGCCGCCGCACCGGGCTCCGCCGGATCCGCGACCGGGTCCGCGCCGGACTCCGTGACCGTGACCGCGCAGGACTCCCCGCCGGAATCCACGCCCGCCCCGGAATCCGCGTCCGCGCCCGCCCCGGAGTCCGCGTCCGAATCCACCGGTGCCGTGCCCCAGTTCGGTGACAGCGGTCTGCCCAAGCGCCGCCGCGGCCGCACCCTGGCAGCCGCCGAATCCCGTACCGGCAATGCCACACCCGGCGGCGCCGACTCCCCCCGGCCCCGTGCCACCGACCCGAAGGTCCAGGCCGCGCGCTTCAGCACCTTCAGCCAGGCGGTACGAGCCAACTCCCCGCACCCGGAAGGCAACACCCGATGACCGCGACCACCGACGAGAAGCTCAACTGGCTGCTGGAGGGGCTCCTGGACCGCACGCCCGGCGCCCGGCACGCCCTGGTCCTGTCCCGGGACGGCCTGAAGCTGTGCCGTACCCCCGAGCTCTCCGTCGACCAGGCCGATCAGCTGGCCGCGATCTCGGCCGGGATCCAGAGCCTGTCGCATGGCGCTTCCATCGAGTTCGGTGACGGCACCGGTGGCGTACGGTCCGCGATGGCCGAGTTCTACGGCGGCGTGCTGTTCATCGTCGAGGCCGGCGCGGGCGCCCACCTCGCGGTCGTGGCGGCGGAGGACTCCGACGTCGGTCTCGTCGGCCACAACATGAGCGAGCTCGTCGAGCAGCTCGGCGAATATCTCGTGGCCCCGCCCCGGAGTCCCGCCGCGGCGGACGACGCAGCGGCCCTCGCCGCGGAAACCGCGGACGTATGACATCGATGCCGCGCCCCCGCCCCGGACGCGACGACGATCCGGACCGGCTGTACACCCTCACAGGTGGCCGCAGCCGGTCCGACTCGGCCGCGTTCGACCTGGTGACGCTCGTCGTCGCCGAATGCGATCCGAACCCCGGGATGCAGTCGGAGCACGTCGCGATCCTGCGGATGTGCCAACGGCCCACCGCGGTGGTCGAGATCTCGGCAACCCTGAACCTGCCCGTCAGCATCGTCCGCATCATGCTCTGCGATCTGCTCGACACCGGCCGGATCAGCGCCCGCCACCCCCGTACTGCACGTGTCGCGGACCGGCTCCCCGACACCGACACCTTGGAACAGGTACTCGTTGGACTCCGCAACCTCTGACCGTGCCGCCCTTCAGGCGACAGCCGACAACGGACTGAAGATCGTCGTCGTCGGCGGCTTCGGTGTCGGCAAGACCACCATGGTCCGTTCCGTGAGCGAGATCCGTCCGCTCAACACCGAAGAGACCATGACCCGCGCGGGCGAGGCCGTCGACCACCTCCACGGTGTGCAGTCGAAGACGTCCACCACGGTCGCCTTCGACTTCGGCCGGATCACCCTCGACGCGCACTCGGTCCTCTACCTCTTCGGCGCCCCCGGACAGGAACGTTTCTGGTTCCTGTGGGACCGCCTCTTCTCCGGAACCCTGGGTGCCGTCGTCCTCGTCGACACCCGGCGTCTGGCCGACTCCTGGTACGCGATCGACCGGCTGGAGCACCACGGCACCCCGTTCATCGTCGCGTGCAACGACTTCGGCGGACCGCTCCACTCCGAGCAGCAGATCCGCGAGGCGCTGGACCTCTCCCCCGACGTCCCGCTCGTCGAGTGCGACGCCCGGGACCGGTCCTCCAGCAAGTACGTCCTGATCACGCTCGTCGAACACCTCCACGCACTCTCCGTCGCCCGCGCGAAGGCCGCGGACGCGGCCCTGGCAGGAAGCCCTGCCCCGGCGGCCGCAAAGACCCCGGAGCCGACCCTGTGACCCGGTGCCCCGTACCCCACGGTTCCGTACCCCTGTCCGGGCCACGGTTCCAGTCCGACCCCGTGCAGCTGTACCGGGACATGCGCCGTGACCACGGCGCCGTGGCCCCGGTCGTGCTCGACGGGGACATACCCGCCTGGCTGATCGTCGGCTACCGCGAACTGCACCAGGTCACCAACGACCCGGTGCTCTTCAGCCGGGACTCGGAGCTGTGGAACCAGTGGGACAACATCCCCGACGACTGGCCGCTGCTGCCGATGATCGGCCGCAGGCAGCCGTCGATCCTCTACACGGTCGGTGAGCGGCACACCGTCCGCGCGGGCATGATCAGCAACGCCCTGGAGGCCGTCGACCCGTTCTCGCTGAAGAGGTACGCCGAGGAGTTCGCCGACAGCCTCATCGACTCGTTCTGCGCGACCGGGCGGACCGACATCATCGCCGACTACGCGATGCTGCTCCCCGCCCGGGTCCTGGCGAAGCTCTACGGGTTCAGCGACGAGGTCGGGGGGCCGCTCGTGGGTGCGCTCAACGACATGATCAACGGCACCGAGCGGGCCCTGGCCGGCCAGCAGCACCTCGGCGGGGCCATGTTCCAGCTCCTCGCCGACAAGCACGCCGAGCCCGGCGACGACGTCGCCACCAGGATGCTGGACGACCCGGGCGGCTTCACCGACGAGGAGGTCGCCCAGGACCTCATGGTCATGATGGCCGCGGGACACCAGCCGACCGCCGACTGGATCGGCAACTCGCTGCGGCTGATGCTGACCGACGACCGCTTCGCCGCCTCGCTCTCCGGTGGCCGGCACAGCGTCGCCGAGGCGATGAACGAGGTCCTCTGGGAGGACTCACCCACCCAGAACGTGGCCGGCCGCTGGGCCTCCCGCGACACCCACCTCGGCGGACGCCACATCCGTGCCGGCGACATGCTGCTCCTCGGCATCGCCGCCGCCAACGGCGACCCGCAGGTACGCACCGACGGCTCCACGCTCACCGGTGGCAACAACGCCTTCCTCTCCTTCGGCCACGGCGAGCACCGCTGCCCGTTCACCGCCCAGGAGACCGCCGAGGTCATCGCCCGTACGGGGATCGAGGTGCTCCTGGACCGGCTCCCGGACATCGACCTCGACGTGCCCGAGGGGCAGTTGACCCGGCGCCCGTCGCCGTGGCTGCGCGGGCTGACGGACCTGCCGGTGCACTTCACCCCGACCCCCGCACTTGGAGGCCAGAAATGACCCGGATCGTCCTCGATCCCTTCGTCGCCGACCTCGACGGCGAGAGCGCCGCGCTGCGCGCCGCCGGTCCGCTGGCCGAGGTGGAGCTCCCCGGCGGGGTGCACTGCTACGCGGTCACGCGTCACGCCGAGGCGCGTGAGCTGCTCACCGACAGCCGTGTGGTCAAGGACATCGACGTGTGGACCGCCTGGCAGCGCGGCGAGATCCCCATGGACTGGCCGCTGATCGGACTGGCCAACCCGGGCCGCTCCATGCTGACCGTGGACGGCACGGAGCACCGCAGGCTGCGCACCCTGGTCGCGCAGGCGCTGACCGTGAAGCGGGTGGAGCGGCTGCGGGCGGGCATCGAGGCGCTGACGAACGCGAGCCTGGACCGGCTGGCCGCGCTGCCCAAGGGCGAGCGCGTCGACCTGAAGGCCGAATTCGCCTACCCGCTGCCCATGAACGTCATCAGCGAGCTGATGGGCGTGGACGCGGCCGACCACCCGCGGCTGAAGGAGCTCTTCGAGAAGTTCTTCTCGACGCAGACCCCGCCCGAGGAGGTGCCGCAGATGATGGCGGACCTCGGCACCCTCTTCACGAAGATCGTGGACGGCAAACGGGCGAACCCGGGCGACGACCTGACGAGCGCGCTGATCGTGGCCTCCGAGGACGGCGACCACCTCACCAACGAGGAGATCGTCAACACGCTGCAGCTGATCATCGCGGCCGGTCACGAGACCACGATCAGCCTGATCGTCAACGTCGTGGAGGCGCTCCAGACGCACCCCGAGCAGCGCGAGCGCGTGCTGAACGGGGAGGTGCCGTGGGAGAACGTGATCGAGGAGACCCTGCGCTGGAACACGCCCACCTCGCACGTCCTCATCCGGTTCGCGACCGAGGACATCGAGGTCGGCGACCGGATCCTGCCCAAGGGTGAGGCGCTGATCGTCTCCTTCGGCGCGCTCGGCCGCGACGAGCGGCAGTACGGGCCGACCGCGGAGGACTTCGACGTCACCCGCTCCCCGAACCGCCACATCGCGTTCGGCCACGGCCCGCACGTCTGCCCCGGTGCCGCGCTGTCCCGGATGGAGGCCGGTGTGGCCCTTCCCGCGCTATACGAGCGCTTCCCCGGGCTGGACCTCGCGGTACCGGCCTCCGAGCTGCGCAACAAGCCGATCGTGACCCAGAACGACCTGTACGAGCTCCCGGTCGACCTGGGCTGACGGCCCCGCCGCACACCGTCCACGGGCCGGTTGGTGCTCGTCTCATCCGACGGACACGGTCCTCGACCGTGTCACGGAGGGACTACGCTCCGGCTCGTGGCCGATATCCAGATTCCCGCTGACATCAAGCCCGCCGACGGACGTTTCGGCGCCGGACCCTCCAAGGTGCGGACGGAGGCGCTCGACGCGCTGGCCGCCACGGGCACCTCTCTTCTCGGTACGTCCCATCGCCAGGCCCCGGTCAAGAACCTGGTCGGCGAGGTACGTGACGGTGTGCGCAGCCTCTTCTCCCTCCCCGAGGGCTACGAGGTCGTCCTGGGCAACGGCGGGTCCACCGCCTTCTGGGACGTCGCGACGCACGGTCTCATCGAGAACAAGTCCCAGCACCTGAACTTCGGCGAGTTCTCGTCCAAGTTCGCGAAGGCCGCCAAGCTCGCCCCGTGGCTGGCCGACCCGACCGTCATCGCCTCCGACCCGGGCACCCACCCGGACCCGAAGGCCGAGGCGGGCGTCGACGTCTACGCCTTCACCCACAACGAGACCTCCACCGGTGTCGCCGCCCCGGTCAAGCGGGTCGCCGGTGCCGACGAGGGTTCACTCGTTCTGGTGGACGCCACCTCCGGTGCGGGCGGCCTGCCGGTCGACATCACCGAGACGGACGTCTACTACTTCGCCCCGCAGAAGTCCTTCGCCTCCGACGGCGGCCTGTGGATCGGCGTCTTCTCCCCGGCGGCCCTGGAACGCGCCGCGCGTGTCCACGCCTCCGGCCGGCACGTCCCGGAGTTCTTCTCGCTGCCCACGGCGATCGACAACTCCCTGAAGAACCAGACGTACAACACCCCGGCGCTCGCCACGCTCTTCCTGCTGAACGAGCAGCTGAAGTGGATGAACACCCAGGGCGGCCTGGACTTCACCACCGGCCGCACGGCCGCCTCGTCGCAGAACCTGTACGGCTGGGCCGAGGAGTCCAAGTACGCGACGCCGTTCGTCACCGACCCGGCGAAGCGCTCGCAGGTCATCGGCACGATCGACTTCGAGGACGGCATCGACGCGGCGGCGGTCGCGAAGGTGCTCCGCGCCAACGGCATCGTCGACACGGAGCCCTACCGCAAGCTCGGCCGCAACCAGCTGCGCGTGGCGATGTTCCCGGCGATCGACCCGGCGGACGTCCAGGCGCTGACGGCCTGCATCGACTACGTGATCGAGAAGCTGTAGCGGTTACGCGTACGAGACGGCCCTGCACACGTGATGAGTGCAGGGCCGTTTCTGCTTCACTCGGCCGGGTGGCGGACCGCCTGCGGGACGAATTCGGGCGTGCCGTCCTACGATGATGTTCTCGACACCAGCCATCCCAGGAGGCCCGCAATGTCTGCAGCAGCAGTCGAGCACCCCTGTGACGATGAGCCGGAATCGCTGCTCGAGAGTGCCAACCGGCTCTCGGAGCAGCTCCCCCCGGGTTACCGCGTCGAGATCGTCGGAGGCGTCATCACCGTGGCCCCACCCCCGGACGGCCCGCACGCCCGCGCTCTGACCCAGCTCATGATCCCCTTCCTGGCTGCCGGCCTCCACGACGAGGAGACCGAGGTCCTTCAGGGAATCGGTCTGTGGCTGCCCGGCGGGCCCGAGGACTACGCCATTCCCGACCTGGCCGTCGTCGATGCCGATCTCGACGAGCACCTGGTCGAGAACAACTGCTACGACCCGGCGGCGTTCCGCCTCGTGCTGGAGGTGACCTCCAGCAACTACAAGAACGACCTGCGCAACAAGGTCGCCGCGTACGCCGAAGCCAATGTCCCGGTCTATGTGATCGTCGACCGCAAGCACAGCCGGGTACACGTCCTGACCGAGCCGGTCGGTGGCGAGTACAACAGCCACGAGGTCTACGCCCCCGGCCAGACAGCCGAGCTCCCCGACTCCATCGGAGCCAAGGTGACGCTCGACGTGGCGGAACTGGTGAAGGCCGGACGACCCCGCGCGTAAGGCCTTCGGTGCCGGTTCACTCAGCCGGCGTCCTGAGCCCCCGCTCGCGCCGCTTCCCCGGCCAGGATCTCGCGGAGGGCGAGCACCCCCGCACGCCACTGCTGGTCCTCACCCACGTCCGCCCACAGCTCCAGCAGCTCGGACTCCGCGGCGACGACCCGGTCCAGGGCCAGTGCCGCCAGCGGGCCCAGGTCCGGGGCGAACCGGGGCAGGGGTTCGTCCGGTCCGTACGCGGTGTCCACCGGTGCGCCGCCCGGCCGTTGGGCCGCGAGCAGTGCCGACGCGGCCACCGCCACGACGGCGTCGTCGGCGTCGAGGTATTCCTTCGGGCCCGTCCGGACGACGATCGTCAGCGCCTCCCTGATCACGCTCTCGCGCTTGTCGGCCGGAGCGTCGTCGAGATTCCCCGCGAAGTCCGCGGCGGTGTCGCTGTCGAAATGGCCCATGCCCCAGGTCCCCATCGGAGCCCCCTCCTCGGTCGGTGTCACCATCCTGCCGCCCACCACTGACAGTCGGCCTCAGCGCAGGCCGGCCGCGTCCAGGCGCCACCGCACCTCGCCGTCCTCCCACTCCTCGGTGGGTGCCAGTCCCGCTGCCGCGGCCACCGTGGCGGACGCGGTGTGGTCCGGGTGGATGTGGGCGATCACCGTGCGGACCGTCCCGCCGTCCAGCAGGTGCCGGACCAGAGCGGTCGCCGCCTCCTGCGCGTAGCCCCGCCCCTGCCGCTCGGCCCCGATCACCCAGGCCACCTCGGCCCGCGAACCGCGCACGGTCGCCTGGACGTAGCCGGCCAGGCGACCGTCGGTACGCACCCGGAGCACCCAGTTCCACCAGAGCTCGGCGGGGTCGGGCGAGCCGGCGCTCTGGCGGGCGTAGCGGCCGCGCAGGGTGTCCGCGTCCTCCGGGGCGCCTCCCGTGTACCTGTGCAGGGCGGGGTCCGCGAGGACGGTGGCCATCTCGTCCGCGTACGCCGGATCGAGCGGGAGCGCGTCGAGGCGGCTGGTGGAGAAGGGTTCGGGCCCGTTGTCCGGCATGGGCCCGACCCTAAGGCCTCTCGCCCGCCGGTCAGCGGCTGAGCGCTGGAACCTGCGTACCGCCGACGGAAGGAACACCAGCGTGATCACCAGCGCCATCAGCAGTGCGTGTTCCTCGGCCCAGATGCCGCAGCTCGCCCCCGGGTTGCCGAACAGCTGCCGGGCCGCGGTCACCGTCGAGGACACCGGGTTCCACGCGGCGACCGGGAGGTCGGCCGCCTCGGCGGCGACGGCCTCGATGCGGTCCCCGCCGACCCGGTCCTTCAGCCCGTCCGGGCTGTCGTCGGCGATGGCCCGCCTGCGGCTATGTCGAGGGCTTCGTCCGGACGGAGAGCCACGCCAGGGAGGCCGCCCAGCAGACGGGCCTCAGCGACGCCGCGTTCCGGGAGAACCAGCGCCCCTACCTGGAGCGGGCCATGCTGAGCGGCGCCTACCCGGAGATGGCCGCGCTGCCCGAGGACTCGTTCGGGGGACACGTTCGACCACTTCGCGTTCGGCATCGGCCGTCTCGTCGACGGCTTCGAAGTGCTCGTGCGGGAGCGCACGCGGAAGTGACGCGGCCCCCGATCCGTGGACCATGGGAGGCATGGACACGATCCGCGAGTTCAAGCCGTTCGTGAAGCAGTACGCCGTCCTGCTCAGCACCCGGCGGCAGGACGGGTCAGAGGTCCACACCCCGGTCAGCATGGCCGTCGAGGGCGACCACGCCTACATCCGTACGTTCTCCTCGGCGTGGAAGGTGGACCGGATGCGCAACCATCCGGTGGTGCGGATCGGCCCGTGCACGGTGGGCGGCAGACCTACGGGGCCGCAGATCGACGCCCACGCCCGGCTGCTGGAGGCCGGTTCGCGGGAGAACACCCATGCGGCGCGGATGCTCTCGCGCAAGCACCCGGTGCTGCACGGCGTACTCGTGCCGCTGGTCCACAAGGCCAAGCGGGACCGGACGCTGCACTACGAGCTGCGCCCCTTCACCGACGACGGCTGAACCCCGCGAAGTGCCGCGACGCCTCCGGTCGTCCCCTGCGGCGCCCGCCCCCCGGTCAGCCGGTTGCCCCGGCGGCGCCCGCCCCCGGTCACCTCAAGCCGTGCCCGCCACGGGTCACCGCTGGCCGCGCCGCCGCCTGACGCCGATGACGGCCAGTACGATCACGCCCAGGAGCACCGCGCCCCCGGTCACGGAGGGGCCACCCCCGTCGGACGACTCCGCGCCGCCCCCCGAGCCCTCGCGCGTGGGCACCCTGGTCCCGCCCCCGCCGTTCCCGCCGCCCTCGACGTCCACCCGCACCACTTCGCTCCGCTCCCCCTCCGAGCCGAACATCATCGCCGAGCCGTCCGCCGTGAACGTCACCGACTCGGACTGCCCCTGGAGCGGCACGCTCACCCGGTAGTCCGCACCGAGCCGGCCGTCCTCGAAGGCGTAGCCCCGGGTACTGAAGTAGGAGCGCAGCACCAGGTCCTTGCCGTCCGGTGAGAACGCCCCGTCCGTCACCCACGGCACCTCGCCCACCCGCCGGAACACGTTGGCCCCGCCGGTGGTGAGCTTCGCGGGTCCCTCGTAGAGGCCGCCGCCGTCCTCGTTCTTGGAGGCGACGTACACACGGCCCGTCTTCGGGTGGACCATCAGCGCCTCGGCGTTGCGCGCCCCGTCGGCGTACTTCACGTCGAACTGCGTGGCCTGCACGGTGGCGTCCGCGAGCTTCTTCGGCTCGGGGAAGCGGTAGATCCAGACGTGGTCCCAGGACCCGTCGAGGTTGTCGCCGATGTCGCCGACGTACAGGTTCCCGTCCGGTCCGATCGAGATCGCCTCCACGTCACGGGGCTCCCCCACCCCCCGCAGGGTGATCGTCGCGACGGTCTTCCCGGTCCGGGAGTCGACGGCGTAGACGTACGGCCCGTCGTCGCTGTCGTTGTGCGTCCAGTAGACGCCCGGGTGGATCCGGCTGGCGGCGAGGCCGCTGGACTCCTTGATCCGGGGGTCCTCGATCGTGAAGGTCCGGTCGGCCCCGTCCCCGTCGTCCGCCACAGCGGGCACCGCCCCGGCAAGGAACAGGAGGGCGGCGGCGGCGCAGACAGTCAGCGATCTCATGGCACAAGTGTCCACTGTCACGTATCAGCCCGGAGTGGTGATCGGCCATGATGTCGCCATGCGTTTTCTCTTCGTCGGCGACTCCATGACCATCGGGCGTACCGGCGACTTCACCTGGCGTTACCGCATGTGGCAGCACCTGGAAGCAACTTTCGGCGAGGGTGGGTACGCGATCACGGGCCCGCGCACCGAGCTGTACGACACCGGCGCGAACGCCCCGCTCTGCCACACCTACGGCGACCCGGCCTTCCCCGCCCCCGCGAGGCGGCACCTGGCCGGCTGGGGCGAGGGCTGGCTCCACATGGCCCCGGTCATCGCGGACACGGTCACGGCGACCCGCGCGGACATCCTGCTCGTCTCGCTCGGCCTGATCGACCTCGGCTTCTACACGGACAGCGAGCAGACGGCCCGCAACGCACGGGCCTTCATCGCCGCCGCCCGGTCCGCGAACCCGCACGTCAAGATGGTGCTGCTCCCGGTGATACCGAACATACGGGCCGAGTCCGACGCCCCCTTCGCCGACGAGTGCGCCCGCTTCAACACGCTGCTCGCCAAGGCGGTCACCGACCTCGACGACCCCCGCTCCCCGCTCCTGCTGGCCTCGCACCCCACGGGCTACGACATCCACTCGGACACCTACGACGGCACGCACCCCGGTCCCGGCGGCGAGCACAAAATTGCCGGGGCCTTCGCGGACGCGATGCACCAGGCCTGGGAAGTGGGCGGCCCGTACGCGGGATCGCCGGCCTACGCCTGAGGTGCGGCCGGGCGGGACAGGATCCAAGACGCGTAACAGATGTACATCTGTCACTTTGGATACATGAGCGAACCGGTGACCGAGTCCATGGCGGAAGTCCGTCGGCACCTCGCGGACGTGATAGACCGCGCCCGCCGCGACGACACTCCGACCATCATCACGCGACGCGGGAAGAGCGAAGCCGTGCTGGTCGACATCGACGAATACCGTCGGCTGCGTGAGGCCGCGGCCCTGTTCGATGACGCCTGGCTGAACCGGCTCGCGGATGAAGCCGAGTCCGGAGGCACAAAGGGGTCGGTCTCCTTGGAGGACATGGCCGCGCTCATCCGCTCGGCACCCTGATCCATGGGCTACGTCACGCGTTTCACCCCGCACCCACAGCGGGATCTGCTCAAGATCACTCGCCAGGACGCCTTGCGTGTCCTCATGCGCCTCAGCGACCTCCAGAAGGCCCTGGACGCCGGCGACACCAGCGCCTTCGACGTCAAGGCCCTTCAAGGTCGTCCGGGGCGGTGGCGGCTGCGGATCGGCGACTACCGCGCCGTGTACACCGTCGAGGACGGGCAGTTGATCCTGTGGGTCCTGACCGTGGGCAACCGGCGCGACCTCTACCGCACCTCTGAACAGGCGTCCGGAACCGGGCCGGTGATCACCGCGTCGTCGTAACGTGCGACGTCGTGCCCTCCGGCACGGTGTGACGAAGACCGACGGGGACCGGGCGGGGCGATGACGAAGGCGGCGAACAGCAGAGCACCGTGGAGCGGGCGGCGGGGGCGGGTCCTCGGGGTGCTCTCCGTCCTGGTCGCCCTCCTCCTGGTCTTCCACTCCGTGGTCCCCGGGACCCCGGGGCACGTGGGCAGCCTCCTCGAAACGTTCCTGCCCTGGCTGGGCGTGGCCGTTCCCGTCGTGCTCGTCCTGGCCGTGCTGCGCCGCTCGTACGTGGCCCTGGCCGCGACACTGCTCCCGGCCGTCGCCTGGCTCGTCCTCTTCGGTGGCCTGCTGCTCCCGGGCGACGACTCCCCGCACACGCTCACGGTGCTCCAGCACAACGTCAGCGACGAGAACCCGGATCCGGCGGGCACCGTACGCACTCTGCTCGGGGCCGACGCCGACCTCGTCGCCCTGGAGGAGCTCACGCCCGCCGCCCTGCCCGCGTACGAGGCCGCCCTGTCGGCGGACTACCCGCACCGCGCGACGCAGGGCACGGTCGGGCTCTGGTCGAAGTACCCCCTGTCCGGCATACGGCAGGCGGACATCAAGCCGAAGGCCGTCGGGGACGGCTGGGACCGCGGACTGCGGGCGACCGCCCGGACGGCACAGGGCGAGGTCGCCGTGTACGTCGCCCACCTGCCCTCCGTCCGGCTGGGCCTGAGCGGCGGATTCAGCGCCGGCCTGCGGGACGAGAGCGCGGTCCTCCTCGGTGCGGCCCTCGCCGCCGAGCCCCTGGACCGGGTGATCCTCCTCGGGGACCTCAACAGCACCCTGGACGACCGGGGTCTGGAGCCGGTCGCCTCACAACTCGACGGGCCCGCCTCCGATTTCGCGTTCAGCTGGCCGGCGAAGCTGCCCCTGGCCCGGATCGACCAGGCCATGGCCCGGTCGGCGACGGTCACCCGCGTCTGGACCCTGCCCGCGACGGGAAGCGACCACCTGCCCGTGGCCGCCCACATCAGGTTCTGATCGCCCGGGCGACCGAATTCCTCCTGACGCACACGCTGCCCGGTCGGCAGGCGTCCACCTGACCCCGGCCGCCGCCTGAGGGTGCCGCGTCCTGCGGCGGTTCAGAGTCGGATGACGACCAGAGCGGTGTCGTCCGTGTTGCCGGACGGTGGAATGACTTCTGACAGCAGGGCGTCGGCGACGGAGTCCGGATCGGCCGACGCGTGCCGGCCGAGGCAGTCGGCGAGCCGCTGAAGGCCGGTGTCGATGTCCTCGTGGCGGCGCTCCACGAGTCCGTCGGTGTAGAGGACGAGGGTGGCGCCCTCGGAGTAGGCGGCTTCGGCCTGGACACGGGGAACGTCTTCGATACGGGCGCCGAGCGGCGGATCGGTGGCCCGGTCGAGGAATTCGATGCCGCCGTCGGCATGGAGCAGGGCAGGCGGAGGATGACCGGCACTGCTGTAGGTGACGGTGCGGTGGTCGTAGTCGATCACCGCCTGCAGAGCGGTGGTGGATTCGGCGCCGTCGACCGAGCGGGCGTAGAGGTCGAGTGCGTCGAGGGCGGCCGCGGGGCCGTCGGCCACACGCACGGCCGCGCTGAGTGCGCTCCGGAGCTGCCCCATGACGCAGGCCGCGGTCAGACCGTGGCCGACGACGTCCCCGACCGCGACCGCGAAGCGCCCGTCGGGCAGCTCGGCCAGGTCGTACCAGTCGCCGCACACGTTCAGCGCCCCGACCGCCGGCCGGTAGCGCACAGCACCCCACCGGGGGCCGAGCGGTCCGGGCGTGGGCAGCATCGCCGCCTGAAGTCGCAGGGCGACCTCGCGTTCGTGGGCGTGGGCCCGGCGCAGCCGCTCGTTGACCTCCTGCAGCTCCTGGGCCCGGGTGAACAGCTCGGCCTCCAGCCCCTTGGACCGGTCACCGCCGTTCCGCCCACCCCGGGCATGGATGAGCTCGGTGACCTCCTCCACCCGGTGCAGGAGCAGCACCACCTGCCCGTCCGGGCCGAGGATCGGGGCGTTGACCGGGCTCCAGTACCGCTCCTCCCACTCACCGGGCCGGCCGGGCCGCTCGACGTCGTAGCGCTGCAGCGCCATGGCGTCCCGCTCTCCGGTGGCGGCCACCCGCAGCAGCGACGCCTGGAGGTTGCGCATGCCGGTCGCGGCGGGATCGTTGGGGTTGTCGGGGAACACGTCGAACAGATAGCGGCCGATCAGCTGGTCACGGGTGCGCCCCGACATCTGGAGGAACGCCTCGTTGGCGTCGACGTACACCAGGCCGGTGGTGAGCAGGGTGACCGCGCCCGGCATCGCCTGGAACACCGTCTCGTAGTCGATCCCGGAGTGCTTCACGACGCCTCTCGCCCTGGGGTGCGCCAACGGCCCGAAGCCACCGGCCACACCGAACACCCACGGGCTCCCGAGACGACCGTGGCGAACCGACCACAGCGTGCCCCGTCGACCGTCCCGAAGTTCCCATTTAGGGCCATCAGCGGCATGTCACACGCCGCAGGTCACCCTTGGCCCCGTCGGACCGCTACCCGGCCGCCCCCTGGATCCCCAGCATCGCCAGCCCCAGCTGGGTCAGCTCCGCCGACACCTCTTCCGGACGGGCCCTGCGGGGGCGGCGGCTGTGGTGGGCCATGAGCTCGTGCACGGTGCCGACCATCACCATCACCACCACCCGGTGGTCCCGTTCCTCCGCCTCGCCGCGCACCGCCGCCCGCTCGGCCTCACCGGTCAGGAAGTCGGCCCACAGGTCCCGCCACCGCTTGCAGTGCTCGTCGACGGCCGGGCTCACACCCAGCACCTCGACGAACGTCACCCGGGCCTCGCGCAGATCCCGGGTCACCGCCGACACGTACGCGTCGAACAGGATCCGGAACCGCTGCTCCACCGGGCAGTCGTCCATCCCCTCCGACAACAGGGCCTTTTCCGCCGCTCGCAGTCCGCTCGTCGTCACCTCGTTGTGCAGGGTGATCAGCACACCCTCCCGGGAGCCGAACTCCTCCCAGAGCACTTCCTCCGGGACTCCGGCCACCTCGCACAGCGCCTGTTCCGACGTCTGCGCGTAGCCGTAGACGCCGAACATCTCCCGCCCCGCGTCAAGAAGCTGCGCTCGGGCCCGCACACGAGCCCTGTCGACCGTGCCGGTCAGCTGGTCCACCGGAACATCCACCACGGGTCCTCCTTCGTCTGCCACATCTCCGACTGTCGCGGCGGCGGCTGAGCGGGGTCGCGAGCGCGGAAGAGGGTTTCGTCACCTCTGCGTGGCGCCTACGCCATTGTTCTCACCCTCGCCGAGCCCCGCGTCCCGCCGCGCCGTCACCTCGGCAGGACCACCGGTACGAGCAACCCCTGAAAGCCCACGCACCGACAGGACCCGGCCGCCCGTGGGTCGTTGAGCGCCACCACCCCGTGAAAAAGCACACCCCGGGGCCGCCCGCGCACGCGTGCGCACAGAGCGTAATGACACGATCACGCTACTGCACCGCGTAAGCACCCTCTACGCATATGCCCCGAGCACAGGTATTCGATCAGGCACCCTTCAGGGTCATGCTCGCCAACTCGTGCAGCAATCCGGCCTCCACGAACGGCGCCTCGGCGGTGGGCCGCGAACGCCGGTCCGGAGGCCACGTCCGGCCGTCCGGTACGGGCACCCTCACGAACACGTCGCACCGCGCGTCCCGGCCCATCAGCCGCGCCCGGCCGGCCACCTGTACGCCGCTCCGGTTTGCGGCGGCAACAGGAAGTACATGCTCCGCCCACCGATACCGGACCGGACGATCGGACCCGCGCAGAAGTCCGCGAACGGCATCAGCTCGTACGCCACTTGCTCGCCCGTCAGCCCGGCGATACGTACGGCGTCGAAGTGGATACCCGTGTGCCGCAGGACTCCGAGGACCTGGCCGTCCCGGCCCCCGCCGCCTGGTCCGCCTTCCTCGGGCGGGTGGCCGTCGGCCAGGCGCCGCACTGGTCAGCGGGGCTGGAGCCGGGTGCGCAGGAGGCAGAATTCGTTGCCCTCCGGGTCGGCCAGGACGTGCCAGTCCTCCTCGCCGGTCTGGCCGACGTCGGCCGACCGGGCGCCGAGGGCGAGCAGGCGTTCCAACTCGGCGTCCTGGTCGCGGTCGGTGGCGTTGACGTCGATGTGCAGTCGTAGCTGCTCGGCCTTCGGGGTGCTGCCGGGGCTGAGGACGAGAGTGGGCTGCAGGCCGCCGAAGCCGGCGTCGGGCGGCCCGATCTCGATGCTTCCGTCGTCCTCGCGGCCGAGTTCGACGTAGCCGAGCACCCCGCCCCAGAAGACGGCGAGCCGCTCGGGGTCGGCGGCTTCGATGACCAGCTCACTGATGCGGCATGCCATACCGCCAGTGTATGTACGGCCCTCAGTGCCCGGCACGTCCCGGCCACGGACATGTCCGGCCGGACGCAAAGGAGTTGCCCCGCCCGCGGGCGTCCCGCACCATTCCGGTCTGTGACCCTCATGGACGAGAACGACTCCGTACGCCGCCCGCTCGCCCTGATCACCGGAGTGGGCCGCACCGTCGGGATCGGCGCGGGCATCGCCCGGCAGCTCGCGGCGTCGGGCTGGGACATCGCCTTCACCTACTGGAGCCCCTACGACCGGCGCATGGACTGGGGCGTGGAGCGGGGGGCCACCGAGGCGATCGTCCGGACGCTCACCGAGCACGGCGCGGCGCACGCGGCGATCGAGGCGGACCTGAGCGACCCGGACGCCCCCTCCCGGATCTACGACGAGACGGAGCGCCGCCTGGGGCCCGTCACCGCGCTCGTGATGTGCC
Organism: Streptomyces sp. NBC_01520; assembly: GCF_045040375.1. NCBI lineage: Bacteria > Bacillati > Actinomycetota > Actinomycetes > Kitasatosporales > Streptomycetaceae > Streptomyces > Streptomyces sp. NBC_01520. Next base: position 4,603,613 of record NZ_CP109404.1, on the reverse strand, counting down.
ACTGCGAGTCGGTGGACTCCGGGCTGCTCGACACCACCATCGAGAGCTTCGACCGGCACTTCGCCGTGAACGCCCGTGCCACCTGGCTGATGATCCGCGAATTCGGCCTGCGCTTCCGCGGTGCACCCGGCACCGGCCGGATCGTCGCCCTCACCAGCGACCACACGGTCGGCAACGTCCCCTACGGGGCCAGCAAGGGCGCCCTGGACCGCATCACCCTGGCCGCCGCGCACGAGCTCTCCCACCTCGGCGTGACCGCCAACACCGTCAACCCCGGCCCGGTGGACACGGGCTGGATGTCCCCCGAGGCGAAGGAGGGGCTCACCGCTGCCACCCCGCTCGGCCGGCTCGGCACCCCGCAGGACACCGCGCACCTCGTGGACTTCCTCTGCTCACCGCAGGGGCAGTGGGTCAACGGCCAGCTGCTGAAGAGCAACGGCGGCCTCGGCCAGTGACTACAACCATGGCGTTTCCTCGCGAGTCCTGATCATCGGCAGTCGCATTCCTGCCGCAGACGATCAAGACCGAAGGAACGCATGAACCGACCCAGAGGAACGACGGTCGCCACCGCGAGCGCCGTCGTACTCGCCGCCGCGGGCGGCCTGCTCACCGCGGCAGCCCCCGCGTCCGCCGCCGTGACCTGCGCGTCGCCCGTCTTCACGCGGACGTTCTACGCGAACACCACCTTCACCGGGACCCCCAAGGGCACGGACTGCGATTCCGTGATCGACCAGAACTGGGGTACCGGCGCGCCCGGTTACCAGGGCATGCCCTCCAACGACTTCGGCGTCCGCTGGTCCATGACCCGCGACTTCGGCTCCGGTGGGCCCTTCGCCTTCACCGCCACCTCCCTCGACGGCATCCGCGTCTACGTCGACGGCGTCCGCAAGGTCGACGTGTGGAAGAACGTCTCCACCGCCGTCTCCAGGACCGTCAACCTGACCATCCCGTCGGGCAAGCACAGTCTCCGCGTCGACTTCGTCAACTGGACGGGCGCCGCGAACGTCAAGTTCGCGTACACGCCGCGCACCACCGCGACCGTCGACAAGGTCAAGCCCCTCGTCCCCACCGGGACCACCGCGGTGTACAGCACGACGACCACGTCCACGAAGGTCAGCTGGGCGGCGAACAAGGAGATGGACCTCGCCGGGTACCGCGTGTACCGCCGGCTGAAGGGCGCCGCCTACCCCACGAAGCCCCTCGCGACCACGACGGCCACCTCGTGGACCGACACGGCCGTCCCGAAGGACGGCAACGTCTACTACTACGAGGTCCGCGCCTACGACAAGGCCGGCAACACCTCCTCGGGCACCGCCGACCTCGGCGTCACCACCGTCGACCACACCGCCCCCGCCGCCCCGAAGGGCGTCGAGGACAACTGGGCCATGGGCAGCCCCACCAGGATCACCCTCTACTGGGACAGCAACACCGAGTCCGACCTCGCCGAGTACCGGGTCTACCGCTCGACCTCCCAGCCGGTCGCCCTCACCCCAGAAAACCGGCTGGCCTCCACGGGCGGCGGGTACAGCGGACCGCTGCCGCAGACCGGTGACGTCTACTACTACGTCGTCACCGCCGTCGACACCCACGGCAACGAGTCCCCGGCCTCGGGCACCGCCATGTACTACAGCGACGACCTGACCGGCCCGGTCGAAACCCCGCTCGGCACCCGGGTCACGGAAGGCGAGACCGGCGTCACCGTCACCTGGGACGCCTCCGAGGGGACCAGCTCCGACTTCGCGGGCTGGTCGGTCTTCCGGTCGCTCAAGCCGCGCGCCGGCGGAATCACGGTGTGGGAGATCGCCCAGGGGCTGAAGGGCACCACCACCTTCGTCGACAACACCGTGAAGCCCGGCACCACCTACTACTACTGGGTGGTCGCCAAGGACTGGGAGGGCAACCCGGGCACCTCGTCCACCGACCTCCAGGTCGCCGTCGCGGGCAACACGACCGCGCCCGCCGCGATCGAGGGCGTCACCACGGTCCCCACGGAGAACGGCGTCACGGTCTCCTGGAAGGCGAGCGGCGACCCGTCCCTCGCCCACTACCGGGTGCTGCGCGGCACGTTCGCCGACGGGCGGTGGGACTGGACCCCGGTGGGCGACCGCACCAACGAACGACCGTGGCTCACCGGGACGACCTGGCACGACATCACGCCCGCCGACGGCCAGCAGGTGCGCTACGCCGTCGTGGGCGTCGACCAGTACGGCAACCAGCTCACCCCGGACACCGGCGCGGCCGTCACCGCTGTCACCGAGCTGGACCTCCGTCCGACCGTGCCGCCCGCCACCGGCTCGCCCTTCACCTGGATCCACCCCAACGGGCCGAGCTACTTCAACCTGTACCTCGAAGACACCACGAACGAGAACGGCAGCGAGGCCACCGGGTTCAACGTCCGCCGCTGGAACCCGGCGACAGGGACGTTCGACCTCCTCGGCACGGGCGAGATCTCCTACCCCATGTCGTGGCACGACGCCGACCAGCCGAAGGCGACCACGCTCTTCTACCGCTTCACCGTCCTGTACGCGGACGGCACGGAGTCGGGCGCGACCGAGATCGCCGGCGCGATCGCCTGAGCCCGGAAGCCGTACCCGGGCCGTCGGTCAACGCCCCGGGTACGGCTCCCCGCAGGCACTGCAGAACGCGGGATTCCGGTCCGCCGACAGCCGTCCGCACCCCGGGCAGACCAGGTCCAGCATGCACGGGGCCTCGCCGCCCTCGTACGCCGTCTCCGGGGCCCGGACGGCCGGCTTGATCGTCAGCCCCGGACGGCGGCGGTGCACCGTCAGATACGTCAGCCCCTCCGGCCCCGCCTCCAGGGCGCGGCGGGAGGTGCGGGGCAGCCAGGTGACCGTGGTCGGGGCGAGGTCCAGGGTGCCGCCACCCGTACGCAGGCTGCCGCCGCCCGCGAGGACGACCAGCAGCACGTCCAGGACGTCCTCCTGGTGCTCGCCCACCCCGGCGTCCGGTGGCAGGTGCACGACGTTGGCGTCCAACTCCCGCCCCTGTTCGGCGAGATGCCACAGGGCTCCGCGTTCGCCGGGTGCGGCGGAGGCGAGCAGCTCGTCCAGCACGGCCAGTACACGCGCGGTGGCGTTCATGCCGCGGCCTCCTCGTCGTACCGCTCACGGGCCTCGTGGACCTGGTCGAAGTGGGTCTCCGCCCAGGTCTTCACCGCGAACAGCAGATCGCTCAGACTGTGCCCGAGGTCCGTCAGCTCGTAGTCGACGCGGACGGGCACGGACGGCGTCACGGTGCGCGTGACGAGGCCGTCGCGCTCCAGTGCGCGCAGCGACTGGGTCAGCATCTTCTGGCTCACCCCGGCGATCCTGCGGCCGAGGTCGCTGTAGCGCATCGGGCCCTCGCGCAGGGCGCTGACGATGAGGCTGACCCACTTGTCGCCGAGGCGGCCGAGCAACTGGTTGGTCGGGCACTCCCTGAGGAACGCGTCGTACGCGGATCGGGCTTCCTCGCGGCGCTGCGCCGCCGTGCGTGTCGCCATGGGCCCGCTGCCTCCGGTCCTACCTGTGGGTGGCCTACGCACCTCGAAGTACGTACTTACCGAAAGAGAGTAACTCTTCCTAGGTTTGTGGGGCGGGAGAAACCCGCACCGTCCGCGGTGGTTCAGCGGCTCACGGATTCAGGGAGATATCGACATGCGTGCTGTGGTGGTCAAGTCGTTCGGCGGCCCCGAGGTCGTGGAGGTCGTGGAGACGGCACTGCCCGAGCCGGGTCCGGGTCAGGTACGGATCAAGGTGACGGCGGCGGCCCTCAACCCGGTGGACGCGGCGTACGGCGCCGGTGTCCTCGTGCCGCTGCCCGAGAACGGCCTGCTGGGGCTCGGCTGGGATGTGGCGGGAACCGTGGACGCGGTGGGCGCGGGGACGCCGTTCGCCGCCGGGGCCGAGGTGGTGGCGCTGGCCTACGGGCCGGGGACGGTCAAGGCCCAGGCCGAGCACGTGGTGGTGGACAGCTCGGCGGTCGCGCCCGCCCCGGCCTCGGTGGACGCGGTCCTCGCGTCGAGCGTGCCGCTGAACACCCTGACCGCCGCGCAGGCGCTCGACCTGCTGGACCCGGCCCCCGGATCCACCCTGCTGGTCACGGGTGCGGCGGGCGCGGTCGGCGGATACGCGGTGCAGCTCGCCCACCGGGCCGGGATCACGGTGATCGGGGTGGCCGGAGCCGCCGACGAGGAGCTCGTACGGTCCTTCGGCGCGGACCGGTTCGTGGAACGCGGCGCACCGGCGGGCCCGTTCGACGCGGTGCTCGACGCGGCCGTGCTGGGCGCCGACGCCCTGGCGCACGTCCGGGACGGTGGTGACTACGTGGGCGTCATCCCGCACGCCGGCCCTTTGGGCGTGCGGGGCATCCGGGTCCGGGCCGTCGAGGTGGCCGCCGACGGCAACCGGCTCGCCGAGCTGGTGAAGCTGGTCGACGAGGGCGCCTTGACCCCCCGGGTGGCACGTACGTACCCCCTGGAGCAGGCACCCGAGGCGTACCGCCGTCTCGCGGAGGGCGGTGCACGGGGACGGCTCGTCCTGGTCCCCTGAAAACGACTGGTCAGGAGGGGCGGGCGGACGGACCGCCTCCGTAAGTGGAGGCGTCCTCCCTCCTGGCCGAAACCGCCGAACGCGGCCGATAACCGCTGTACTCTCAGCCGAATGATCCAGCCCACGTCCTCGCCTTCATGGGGCACGGACGCCGAGTGTGTGGCGCTCACGCGCACCCTGCGCCGCCGCGGCACCGTCGTCCTGTCGGTGTTCGCGCTCGTCTGGGCCTTCGCAGGCGCGTCCGGACTGGCGTCGTCCGGTGCGGCCCTGGCCGTCGGGATCGCCGCCGTGCCCCTCGCGGCCGTGGCGGTCTTCCTCGCGTACCGCGAGGGGGCGGCGCCGTCGCCCCGGTCGGTGAACCTGCCGGACAACTGGGCGCGTTCGGTCGGCATCGTCAACGTCGTCGAGCTCGCGGCGGTCTTCGCGGCCGTCGCGGCGTCCAACGCCTCCGGCCACCCGGCCTTCGTCCCGCCCGCCGTGGCCCTGGTGGTGGGCCTGCACTTCTTCCCGCTCGCCCGCCTCTACGACCAGTGGCAGTACCGGGTGACGGCGATCGTGCTGAGTGCCGTGGCGGTCGTCGGGCTCGCACTCATCGCGGCGGGACTGTCCGACGAGGGCGTGCGGGCCGTCGTGGGCCTGGCCTCCGCGGCGACCCTGTGGGCGTCCGCGTACCACGTGGCCGTCAAGGGCTGACTACGCTGATCCCCTTCGCAGCCGAGGCCGAGGAGGACGCCACCGTGGACCGTGAGCCGGACGGGAAGTACCCGCCCATCGAGCCCCACGACGGGGGCATGCTCGACGTCGGCGACGGCAACCTCGTGTACTGGGAGGTCTGCGGCAATCCGGCGGGCAAGCCCGCCCTCGTCGTCCACGGCGGCCCCGGCTCCGGATGCGCTCCCCGGGCCCGCCGGTACTTCGACCCGGACCTGTACCGCGTGGTCCTCTTCGACCAGCGCAACTGCGGCCGCTCCACCCCCCACGCGAGCGACCCGGCCGCCGACCTGCGGCACAACACGACGGCCCACCTGATCGCCGACATGGAGCGGCTGCGCACCCGCCTCGGCATCGACAACTGGCTGCTGTACGGGGGTTCCTGGGGCTCCACCCTGATCCTGGCGTACGCCGAGCGGTACCCGGAGCGGGTCTCCGAGATCGTGATCCCGGCAGTGACGACGACCCGGCGCAGCGAGATCGACTGGCTCTACCGGGGCGCCGGGCAGATCTTCCCCGAGGCCTGGGACCTCTTCCGGGCGGGCGTCCCGGAGGCGGAGGGGCCGGGCGGCCTCGTCGCCGCGTACGCCCGGCGGACGGAGAGCCCGGACCCGGAGGTACGGGCGAAAGCGACGGCGGACTGGTGCGCGTGGGAGGACGCGGTCCTGTCCATGGAGACGTACACCGGCCCGCCCCCGTACGCCGGCCGGCCCGGCCGCGACCGGCTGGCGTTCGTACGGATCTGCGCGCACTACTTCGCGCACGCCGCGTGGCTGGAGGAAGGCCGGCTGATCCGCGACGCGCACCGCCTCGCCGGAATCCCCGGGGTGCTGGTGCACGGCCGCTTCGACCTGGGCGGGCCGCTGACCACCGCGTGGGAGCTCGCGAAGGCCTGGCCGGACGCGGAGCTGACGGTCATCGAGGACGCGGGCCATCTGGGCGGCCCCGCGACCACCCGCGCGGTTCTCGCGGCGCTGGACCGGTTCGCGCGGCGCGCCTGAGATCACCCCTTGCTTCGAGCGCGCTCGAAGGCGTTGGCTTGGGGGTCATGAAGTACACGCAGCTCGGACGCACCGGACTCAAAGTCAGCCGCCTCGTCCTCGGGACGATGAACTTCGGCCCCCAGACCAACGAGAGCGACAGCCACGCCCTCATGGACGCCGCCCTCGAAGCGGGCGTCAACTTCTTCGACACCGCGAACGTCTACGGCTGGGGCGAGAACAAGGGCCGCACCGAGGAGATCCTCGGCACCTGGTTCGCCCAGGGCGGCAACCGCCGCGACAAGGTCGTCCTCGCCACCAAGGTCTACGGCAGCATGGCCGCCGAGGGCGACCCGTGGCCCAACTACGACAAGCTGTCCGCCGTCAACATCCGCCGGGCCGTCGACGCGAGCCTCAAGCGCCTCCAGACGGACCACATCGACCTGTACCAGTTCCACCACGTCGACCGGTCCACCCCGATCGAGGAGATCTGGCAGGCCATCGACGTACTGATCCAGCAGGGCAAGATCCTGTACGCCGGCTCGTCCAACTTCGCGGGCTACAAGATCGCCCAGGCCAACGAGGTCGCCAGGCAGCGGGGCAGCTACGGCCTGGTCAGCGAGCAGTGCATCTACAACCTGATGGAGCGGGGGGCCGAGATGGAGGTCATCCCGGCCGCCCAGGAGTACGGCCTCGGCGTCATCCCGTGGTCGCCGCTGCACGGCGGGCTGCTCGGCGGCGCGATCCGCAAGGAGCGCGAGGGCGGCGGCGCCCGGTCCACCTCGGGCCGGTCCGCCGAGGCACTGGCCGACCCGAAGGTGCGGGCCCAGGTCCAGGCGTACGAGGACCTGCTGGAGAAGCACGGTCTGGAGCCCGGCGAGGCCGGCCTGGCCTGGCTGCTGACCCGCCCGGGGATCACGGGGCCGATCTCCGGACCGCGTACCCGGGAACAGCTCGACTCCGCACTGCGTGCCGTGGAGCTGGAGCTGTCGGACGAGGTCCTGACCGCGCTGGACGAGATCTTCCCGGGCCCGGGCCCGTCGCCGGAGAACTTCGCCTGGTAGCCGGCTCGCGCGTCCGTCCCCGGTGGGCTCAGCCCCCGAGGGCGGACGCCGCCGCGACAACGACGAACATCAGTACGAGCACGGCGGCCATGATGCGGTTTCTGGTCTTCGGATCCACCCGACGAGCGTAACCGGCCCGCTCAGCGCCCCAGCGGCCAGGCCCGCACCACCTCGTACCGCGGCTGCTCCCCCGGCACCCCGTCCACCGGCAGATCACTGCGTACGAGACTGAGCTCCCCGGCCTCCCAGTGCAGGCCCTCGAAACCGGCCAGGGCCTCCGTGAACGGCGTCAGATCCGTCTGGACACGGGCGCGGGCCAGGGTGAGGTGCGGGGTGAAGCGGCGGTGCTCCTCCATGGACACCCCGGCCCGCCGGGCGGCGGCATCGGCCCGCTCGGCCAGCAGCCGCAGCGTGTCCAGCCCACCCGCGGCCCCCGCCCACAGCGCCCGCCCGTCGAACCTGCCGCCGCCGTGCACGCGCAGCGGGAACGGCTCGGTCCGGTGCGCGGCCCGCTCCATCCGGCTGTACAGATCGGGCAGCAACTCCTCCTCGACGTCTCCGAGGAAGGCCAGCGTGTAGTGCCAGCCCGCACGTGCGGTCCAGCGAAGATTCACGGCCCCCGGCAGGCCGTGCAGCGGGGCGACGGCCCCGGCCAGCTCGTCCGCCGCGGGCGCGGGCGGCAGGACGGCGGCGAAGAGTCTCTGGCTGCTCATGCGGCGAGTGTCGCAGCGTCCCGGCGTGTCCTGGGTACGGCCCAGCACACTGAGCCTCGGGTTCGGCGCCGCGATCGACATCACCGGCACGGTCGTGGGCCACGCCGGAGACCGGCGACCTCCCCCGCGACCGACACGCGAACGCCGCCCTCTCCGGCGAGGAGCAGGGCGGCGTCCATGGGCCGGTTCAGGCAGCCGTCGCGAGCTGGTCGCGCGGGACGAACCGCACGTGCGGGCGGCCCGGGCGCAGGTCGAGCTTGATGCGCAGGCCTCCGACACGGGTCAGGGCGAAGCCCACACCGAGCGCGGCCAGCATCGAGATCGCCCCGCCGGCCGCCATGCCGGTCCGGGCGCCGTAGACGTCGCTGATCCAGCCGACGATCGGGGCGCCCACCGGCGTACCCCCGGCGAAGACCATCATGTAGAGGCTCATCACCCGGCCCCGCATCTCCGGCTCCGCGGCCATCTGGACACTCGTGTTGGCGCTGATGTTGGTCGTCAGACCGATCATGCCGATCGGGAGGAGCAGCAGCGAGAACAGCCAGACGGACGGCGACAGCGACGCGGCGATCTCCAGGACACCGAACAGGGTGCCCGCGGCCACCAGCATCCGCAGCCGCGACGAGCGGCGGCGGGCGGCGAGCAGGGCTCCGGCCAGGGAGCCGGCCGCCATGAGGATGTTGAAGAACGAGTACATCCCGGCGCCGCCGTCGAAGATCTCGTCCGCGAAGGCCGTCAGGAAGATCGGGAAGTTGAAACCGAACGTACCGATGAAGCCGACCAGGACGATCGGCCAGATCAGCTCGGGCTTGCCGGACACGTAGCGCAGGCCCTCACGCAGCTGGCCCTTGGCGCGCTTCACGGTCACCGACGCGTGGAACTCGCTCGTACGCATCATGAGCAGGCCGACGAGCGGGGCGATGAACGACAGCCCGTTGAACATGAAGGCCCAGCCGCTGCCGACCGTGGTGATCAGGACACCCGCGACGGCGGGGCCGATGAGCCGGGCGGACTGGAAGTTCGCCGAGTTCAGGCTGACGGCGTTGCGCAGCTGCGCGGGGCCGACCATCTCGGAGACGAACGACTGGCGCGCCGGGTTGTCCACGACGGTCACCATGCCGAGCAGGAACGCGATCAGGTAGACATGCCAGACCTCGACGACGCCGGAGAGGGTCAGGACGGCGAGTGCGATACCGCACAGACCGAGCGCTGCCTGGCTGATGAGCAGCAGACGCCGCTTCGGGAGCCGGTCGGCTATGACGCCGCCGTACAGGCCGAAGAGCAGCATCGGGAGGAACTGGAGGGCCGTGGTGATGCCGACGGCGGCGGCGGACCCGGTGAGGCTCAGGACGAGCCAGTCCTGCGTGATGCGGGACATCCAGGTACCGGTGTTGGAGATCACGGCGCCTGTGGCGAACAGGCGGTAGTTACGGATCTTCAGCGACGAGAAGGTCCCGCCGGTCTTGCTCTCGTGGGTGGAAGTCGGTGCGGGGGCGGAGTCTGCTCCGGATCCCGTACTCAAAGAGTTCGCCTCCTCAGGCGTATACGACGTGCGTGCTGACGAGGACGTGACGGCGGGCGCTGCGGGCTGCGGACTGCGGGCCCGCGCGCCCCGTCAGGGGTCAGAGGTGGGCGAGCTTCTCCAGCACGGGCGCGGCGGCCCGCAGCTTCTCCCACTCGTCCTCGTCCAGGCCCTCGGCCAGGTCGGCCAGCCAGGCGTTCCGCTTGGAGCGGCTCTCGGCGAGCATGGCTTCCGCCTGCTCGGTCCGGCTGACCATCTTCTGCCGACGGTCATCGGGGTGCGGTTCCAGTCTGACCAGGCCCTTGGCTTCCAGCAGCGCGACGATGCGGGTCATCGACGGCGGCTGCACGTGCTCCTTGCGGGCAAGCTCACCCGGAGTGGCGGAGCCGCAACGGGCGAGTGTGCCGAGCACCGACATCTCGGTCGGGCTCAGCGACTCGTCGACGCGCTGATGCTTCAGGCGTCGGCCCAGCAGCATCACGGCGGAGCGAAGGGAGCTCACGGCGGCGGCACTGTCACCGTCGTGGATCAGGTCAGGCATGTTTCTTAGCCTAACTCATTAGCTTCACTAAAGACCAGTCGGTGGTACACGCGCGAGCAAACGAGCACCCGAACGAGTGAATACGAGGCGGAAACAACCCCGAAACGACCACCTGTGCCGCGACCCTGCTTGGCATGGGATCGACAGTGCTCAGCCTGCGCATAGACGGTGAGCTGCTCGACCGGCTCCGCCAGCACGCCGCCAGACGCGGCATGACCGTCCAGGACTACGTGGTCCGGACGCTCGTCCGCGACGATTTCGACGAGCGCTTCAACGCGGCCGTCGACGAGACGGAAAAGTTCTACGGGGCGGACCCCCGTCACCCGGACCCGGCCGACCGGGTCACCTGACGGAGGTCCGCCCCGTAGGGGTGGACACCTCGGACGCCACGACGTCCGGACGCTACGACGTGAGGCCGAGCGCCGGCATCGCGTAGTAGAAGACGAAGACCGCCGAGACCGCGTACATGGCCACCGGGACCTCACGGCCGCGGCCCGCCACCAGACGCAGCACGGAGAAGGCGATGAAGCCGATGCCGATGCCGTTGGTGATCGAGTAGGTGAAGGGCATCATCAGCATCGCGAGGAAGGCCGGGATCGCGAGCGTGTAGTCGCTCCAGTCGATGTCGCGCACGGAGCCCGCGAGGATCAGGAACCCGACCGCGATCAGGGCCGGAGTGGCGGCCTGCGAGGGGACCATCGTCGCCAGGGGCGTCAGGAACAGCGCCACCGTGAAGAGCAGACCGCTCACCACGCTCGCGAGTCCGGTGCGTGCTCCTTCACCGACGCCCGCCGTGGACTCCACGAAGCAGGTCGCTGCGGAGGAGGAGCTCGCGCCGCCCGCGGCGACGGCCACGCCGTCGATGAACAGGACCTTGTTGATGCCCGGGAAGTGCCCGTCCTTGTCCATCAGCTTCGCCTCGTCGCCGACACCGAGGATGGTGCCCATCGCGTCGAAGAAGCAGGACAGCAGCACGGTGAAGACGAAGAGGATGCCGGTCAGGTAGCCGACCTTCCCGAAGCCGCCGAACAGGCTGACCTCACCGATCAGCCCGAAGTCCGGGGAGGCGACCGGATTGCCCGGCCACTCGGGGACCGTCAGCCCCCAGGCACCGGCCGGGAGGTCGGCGACGGCGTCGATGACCAGCGCGACGACGGTCATCGCGACGATGGAGATCAGGATCGCGCCCGGCACCTTGCGGACGATCAGCGCCAGGGTCAGCAGCGTGCCGATGACGAAGACCAGGACGGGCCAGCCGTTGAGGTGACCGTCGTTGCCGAGCTGCAGCGGCACGGTGGTGTGCGCGGCGTCCGGGATGCGGGAGACGAAGCCGGAGTCGACCAGGCCGATCAGCAGGATGAACAGTCCGATCCCGATCGCGATGCCCTTGCGGAGCGACTTCGGTACGGCGTTCATCACGCGTTCGCGCAGCCCGGTCGCGACGAGCAGCATCACGACGATGCCCGCGAGGACGACCATGCCCATCGCGTCGGCCCAGCTCATGCGGGGCGCGAGCTGGAGGGCGACGACGGTGTTGACACCGAGACCGGCGGCGAGCGCGATCGGCACATTGCCGATGACGCCCATCAGGAGCGTGGAGAACGCGGCCGTCAGCACGGTGGCCGTGACGAGCTGGCCGCTGTCGAGCTGGTGCCCGTACATGTCCTTCGCGCTGCCCAGGATGATCGGGTTGAGCACGATGATGTACGCCATCGCGAAGAACGTGGCGAAGCCACCGCGGACCTCGCGGGCGACCGACGACCCCCGCTCGGAGATCTTGAAGTAACGGTCCAGGCCGCCGGAGGGCTGCTGCGGAGCCGGGGGCGGCGTGGGGTCGACCTGAGCGGTGGCCGAGGGGGACATGTATGACCTTCAGTCGTGCATCGAGGGAGTGAAATCAGTCAACTTTTGGATGTTCACACGAATAAATTGAGACATCCGTAAGCAGATTCAGTATGAATACATCACGGAAAGATCGCTATCTCCGCGCGTAGACCCTTGGGCCGTCTGCCTCGCCGGCCCTTGCGTACCGGGGCCCTAGACTGAGCCCATGGAGAAGTGGACCCCGAAGCACGAGGCACCCGAGCCCCTGGAGGGCCCCGTCGTCGCCACCATCACCGGCGGCACGGTCCTCTGGTTCGTCCTCTTCCTCGTGCAGCTCCCCTTCTACGGGTGGTTCGACGACCACGGGCACAGCTGGTGGGTGTGGACCTGCCTGACCGGTGCCGGACTCGGACTGATCGGCATCTGGTACGTCCGGGGACGGGACGCCGCGATCAAGCGGGCCGCGGCCGCCGCGGGGGACGCCGGCGCACAGGGCTGACGCGGGCGGCACAGGACCGATGCGGGGGACGCCGGCGCACAGGGCTGACGCGGGCGGCACAGGACCGATGCGGGCGCACACACAGGGCTGACGCCCGGCACAGGCCCGACGCCCGGCACGCAGGGCGGTGCCGGGCACGTAGGGGTGCTCACGTACGACCACGGGACCATTCCGCTCCTCCCCCGGTCGGATCTTCGGCCTTCCGGCGGGTGAATCGCCGCTTCCGCCCGTACCGTCGTCCCCATGACGCAGCGGGCACTCGACTCCTTCGGTGAGCAGCCGGACCCCGGACTCCCCGCCCCTCCGCCCGCACCACCCGCGGGCCTGAGCACCGCCGAGGTCGCCGAACGGGTCGCGCGCGGCGAGGTCAACGACGTACCGGTACGGTCGTCCCGCTCCGTCACCGAGATCGTCCGCGCGAACGTCCTCACCCGCTTCAACCTGATCATCGGCGTGCTCTGGGTGATCATGCTGTTCGTCGCGCCGATCCAGGACAGCCTCTTCGGCTTCGTGATCATCGCCAACACCGGCATCGGTATCGTCCAGGAGTGGCGCGCCAAGAAGACCCTGGACAGCCTCGCCGTCATCGGCGAGGCGAAGCCCACGGTCCGCCGCGACGGGGTCTCCGGCGAGGTCTCCGTCTCCGAGATCGTCCTGGGCGACCTGGTCGAGCTCGGCCCCGGGGACAAGGCCGTCGTCGACGGGGTGGTCGCCGAGGCCGACAGCCTGGAGATCGACGAGTCGCTCCTGACCGGCGAGGCCGACCCCGTGATCAAGCGGCCCGGCGACCCGGTGATGTCCGGCAGCTTCGTCGTGGCCGGCGGCGGGGCGTTCACCGCCACCAAGGTCGGCCGCGAGGCGTACGCCGCGCAGCTCGCCGAGGAGGCGTCCCGCTTCACACTCGTGCAGTCCGAGCTGCGCAGCGGCATCAGCACCATCCTCAAGTACGTGACGTGGATGATGGTGCCGACCGCGATCGGGCTGATCATCAGCCAGCTCGTCGTCAAGGACAACGACTTCAAGGACTCGGTCGCCCGCACCGTGGGCGGCATCGTCCCGATGATCCCCGAGGGCCTGGTCCTGCTCACCTCGGTCGCCTTCGCGATCGGCGTCATCCGGCTCGGCCGCAAGCAGTGCCTGGTGCAGGAACTGCCCGCCATCGAGGGCCTGGCCCGGGTGGACATCGTCTGCCTGGACAAGACCGGCACCCTCACCGAGGGCGGTATGGACGTCACCGAGGTCCGGCCGCTGAACGGCTCCGACGAGGCGTACGTCCACCGTGTCCTGGGGGCCATCGGCGCGTCCGACCCGCGGCCCAACGCCAGCCTCCAGGCCATCATCGACGCCTGCCCGCCGAGCCGCGAGGCCTGGGGCGTCACCCAGGCGATGCCGTTCTCCTCGGCCCGCAAGTACAGCGGTGCCGAATTCACCGAGGACAACGGCGATGCGTCCGCCTGGCTGCTCGGCGCCCCCGACGTACTGCTGCCGCCCGACGACCCGGCCCTCACCGAGACCACGCACCTCAACGAACAGGGGCTGCGGGTCCTGCTCCTGGCCCGGGTGCCGGGCGGGCTGGACGCCCCGGAAGCCGCCACGGGGGCCCGGCCCGCCGCGCTGGTCGTCCTGGAGCAACGGCTGCGGCCGGACGCCGGGGAGACCCTGGCCTACTTCGCCGACCAGAACGTCGCCGCGAAGGTGATCTCCGGCGACAACGCCGTCTCCGTCGGCGCGGTCGCCCGGAAGCTGGGCCTGCCGGGCGCCGAGCACACCCTGGACGCCCGCCGGCTGCCCGCCGACCGTGACGACATGGCGACGGCCATCGAGCGGAACGCGGTCTTCGGCCGGGTCACCCCGCAGCAGAAGCGGGACATGGTCGCGGCCCTCCAGTCACGGGGCCACACGGTCGCCATGACGGGCGACGGCGTCAACGACGTGCTCGCGCTCAAGGACGCCGACATCGGGGTCTCGATGGGCTCGGGCTCCGAGGCGACGCGCGCCGTGGCCCAGATCGTGCTGCTGAACAACAGCTTCGCGACACTGCCGTCGGTCGTCGCGGAGGGCCGCAGGGTCATCGGCAACATCACCCGGGTCGCCACGCTGTTCCTGACGAAGACCGTCTACTCGGTGCTGCTGGCGATCCTGGTGGTCTGCTTCCAGGTGGAGTACCCGTTCCTGCCGCGCCACCTGACGCTGCTCTCCACGCTGACGATCGGCGTACCCGCGTTCTTCCTGGCTCTGGCGCCCAACACGGAGCGCGCGCGACCCCACTTCGTACGCCGCGTCATGCGGTACGCGGTCCCGTCGGGGGTCATCGCGGCGGTGGCCACCTTCACCACGTACCTGGTGGCCCGGCACCACTACGCGGGTACGGGGGCGCTGGACGCCGAGACCAGCGCGGCGACACTCACGCTGTTCCTGGTCTCGATGTGGGTCCTGGCGATCATCGCCCGCCCGTACACCTGGTGGCGGGTCGCTCTGGTGGCGGCGATGGGCCTGGGGTTCCTGATCGTGCTGGCCGTGCCCTGGCTCCAGGACTTCTTCGCGCTGAAGCTGGTGGGGACGACGATGCCGTGGGCCGCGGTGGGGATCGCGGCGGTCGCGGCGGCCGTCCTCGAAATGACCTGGAGGCTGGTCGGCCGCCGCTTCCCCACGTAGTCGTGAAGGTGTTGCCGTTCGACTACTTCACGTCGACGAAGTCACCCGCGGCCGTGACGGTCGGGGTGGTGGACGTACCGGCGAAGCTGTAGCGCCAGTAGCCGTCCACGGACGCCTTGACGGTGGTCTTCAGCGCGCCGGTGCTGCTCGACTTGATGGTCTTGACGGTGGTGTAGGCGGTGCTGGTCTTCTTGCGGAACTGGAGCTTGACGGCCTGGGTGGCGTAGCCCTTGTACGTGCCGGTCTCCCAGTTGGCGCGCGAGAGCTTGCCGGTGACCGTGATGGTCTGGCCCTTCTTGACGGGCTCCGGGGCGGCGTTGACCGTCACCTTGGAGAGGCGCTGGAGCCTCGTCGTGGCGAAGGCGTCGTTCTGGACGATCTGGCCGTCGTTGCTGAGCGCCGCGGCGGCGACCTTCCAGCTGGTCGCGTCGGAGTTGATCAGCCATGCCGGGTCGATGGTGACCGTGAGCGTGCAGGTCGACGTCGTGGCGTTGACCGCCTTGCACGTGGCGGCGTCCTCGTTCTGCACGAAACCGAAGCTGTCCTCGGACTCCAGGTCGCTGCCGATCCACAGCATGGTGCCGGCGTCGGCGATGCCCGAGTCGTCCGTGGCCGTGATGGCGACGGTGACCTTCTTGGGGGCGGTGGTGCCCACCACGATGGCCTTGCCGCCGTTCACGACAGCCTTGGTGATCTTGAGGTCGTCGTCGGCGGTGACCGAACGGGCGGCCATGCGCCCGTTGGACTGCTCCGGGGCGGAGAGCCCGAAGTCAGGTGCCCAGGTGCGGCCGTCGTCGGCCGTCGCGGCCGGGACGCCGAAAGCGGACAGAGCCAGGGCGCCGGAGACAACGGCAACAGTGGCACGAATACGCATGTGTTCCCCAGTGGAGAAGGGGGCCCGTGGCACGTCGTGAGGCCGACGGTCCCCATGTGGTCTGCGAGTCTGGTGACTCGCAGAACCAGACGCGTCTCACATGTGAATGGTTGTACGACAAAACGACTTTCCTGTGAAGATCACACGGCTCAGTCGAACCAGCGGTCCCTGGCCAGCTCCTCCGTACGCGACGGGTCCTCCAGCAGCGCGGCCACCTCGAAGCGGCGCGGCCACTGACCGGCCGCCCACGCGAGACCGGCCGCCACACCCTCCAGCGTGGACGCGTGGACCACCCCGTCCGGGGTGCGGCGCCAGTCCAGCTCCACCCCACCGGCCCGCAGCTCGCCGTGCTCGACGTAGGCGTCCGGGGTCCCCGCCCCGAGCAGGATCCGCACCGACTCGGGCACCTGGTGCTCCTCGCCCTCCGTCGTCACCTCCGCGTCGATGCTCTCGCCGAGCCGCCGCACCTGGAGCAGCTCCGCGAGCTCGGCCGCACGGGCCGGGGCCACCGGCAGCAGCGGGAGCCCTGCGGTCAGGGGCAGCACGTCCGGCGCGTCGGCGATCACGGCGTCGGACGCGTCGACCACCCGCACCTCGTCGTCGACGACGGCCCGCAACTCGTCCGGCAGCGTGACCTGTTCGGGATCCAGCTCCGCGAGGGCCGTGTAGAGCGAGTGCAGCTGTACGGGGCCGACGGGACGGTCCTCGTCCGCGAGCCGGCCCAGCAGCTCGGCCGCACCGCCGGGCTCGTCCAGGAGCGCGGCCACCGACGTCCGTACGCCCAGCGCACGCAGCACCTGGGCGTCGTCGAAGCCCGTCGCGTCCACGGAGTCGTACAGCCCCGCGAGACGCGGGTCGCCACCCTCCGCGCGCAGGCCCGCCGGGCGGCGGCCGTCGAGCACGGGGTGGTCGCGCAGCCACCACGCGGTGTAGGGGCGCACCGACTGCGTCGTACCGTCCGGCAGCAGGACGCGCACCGGCTGGGTCAGCGCGTCGCGCAGCGGCGGACGGGCCAGCATCGCGAGGGCCTGCGGCCAGGCGTCGTCGTCGACGAGGTCCAGGTCACGCACGGCGACGAGCTCCGTGGCGACGGGCGGCACCGGCGTGTCGGGCAGCTGGTCCAGGACGTCCTCGCACCACACGTCGACGGCGTCCAGCAGCCCGGCGTCGTCCGGCTCGGCAAAGTCGGTGTCACGGGGCTCCAGTTCGTCCGGATCCAGGACGACGTCCGTGGCCCGTACGAGGGCGAAGGTGGCCAGCACCCCGCAGGCGGTCAGCGGCTGCTCACCCCAGCGTTCGGCCAGTTCCCCGTCGCACAGGGCGAGTTCGCCCTCACGCATGACCTGGGCGAAGGGGCTGCCGGGCAGCACGAGTTCGCCCGCGGGCGCGGGTTCGCCGTCCTCGTCGGGCAGGGCCAGGGCACCCAGCCAGGGCTCCTCACCGGGTTCGAGGTCCGCGTCCCGTACGAGCGTGAGAACGGTCTCGACGAGCTCGTCCCCGTCCAGGGCGTCCTCGTCCCAGATCTCGCCCGCGTCCAGCGAGCCCGCGACGGCGGCCCGTACCTGCGGGGTCGTCAGGACGGCGCGGGGGGTGGCGGGCAGGGCGCCCAGCTTCTCCAGCAGCGGATGGGCGGCGTCCGGGTGGGCCACCTTCAGCCCGAGCCGGGCCAGCCGGGTGAGGACCGGGCCGGTCACCGCGTCGGGCAGCGGCAGGAGGACCTGCCGGGGGCCGATGGCCGTACGGGGCGCGTCGTCCGCCGCACCGTCCCCGGCGAGCGGCACCGGCAGGCCGGAGAGCCGGTCGGGGTCGACGCCGGACAGGCTGTCGTAGAGCCGCCGCCACCAGTCCGCGGCCCGCTCCAGACCCGCCAGGCGGTCGATGGCCTCGGTCAGCGGGACGCGGGCCACGCCGAGCGTACGGAGCTCGACACGGCGCTCCAGACCCGCCGGCAGCAGGCAGGGCAGGACCTCGGCGAGGACCCGTACGGTCTCGGCACCCACGCCCTCGACGACCTCGGCCTCGATGGGCCGCAGCGCGGTCGTCGCCTGACGGGGCGCACCCGCTCCGGCATCCTCCCAGTCCTCCCACGCGGGCTCGGCGGCCGGGTCCCGGGGCGCGGCGGGTTCCAGGAACGCGATCCGGGGCAACCGTTCCAGGATCGCGGCCCGCAGCGCGCCGTCGAGCTGCCCCTTTCCGAGCGGGCCGGGCACCAGCGCGATCGTGGTGATCGACACGGGCTCCCACCCGGCGAGCAGTTCCGCGTACGCGTCGGCCGCGCGCTGCACCAGGAAATCGGTCAGCGGGCCCGGCGCGGGATGCCGGCGGGTCGTGTCGAGCGGCAGCGAGACGATGAGCAGCGCGGGGACGCCGAGGGGCTCGTCGGTGGGCGTCGGCGCGTGCACGACGGGGGCGGTACGGGGGCTCTCGGGCGCCCCGTCCTCGCCGACGGGCACGGCCCACGTGACCGACCAGTAGGGCCGCAGCCGCTCCTCGACGGGCCGGTCGGCCAGCAGGGAGGGCTCGACGGATCCGTGCCGGGCGACCGTGCGCCAGCGGTGGAGACCGTGCGTGGAGTCGTCGACGTGCGTGTACGGGCCGTGCTGCGAACGGTGCAACGTCCTCACGCCGTCCGGGGCTTCGATGACGATCTCGTCGAGGCCGGTGAGGGTCAGCAGGAGCGCGTCGTCGACTCCGGCCAGCAGCCGCCCGACGAGGTCCTCGGCCACGCCGTCGCGGAGCGGCAGGACGACGACGGTGTCGTACCCGTCGGGCGCGGTGCCCTCGGCGGGCAGCGGGAGCCGGAGCAGCGGTACGTGGCCGTCGCGGCGGCGGAGCTCGTCCCCGAGGCCGGGACTGCCCACGGCGGCCTGCCGGGCGAGGTCGCGGGCCTCCGCGAGGGACCAGCGGACGCCGCCGTGCCGGCCGATGACGGCCGGCTCGTCGCTGACCGCGAGCACGGCGGCGAAACCGACGCCGAAACGGCCGACGGACGACTCGTGGCCCTCACGCTTGGCGGAGGCCCGGAGCGTGCTCAGCGACTCGACGCCGGTCGCGTCGAGGGGGGCGCCGGTGTTCGCGGCGGCGAGGACGGCCGGGCCGTCGCCCGCCGCGTGCAGGGTGAGGCGGAGCCGGCCGGGGACGCCCGCGCGGGCGGCGGCGTCGGCGGCGTTCTGGGCCAGCTCGACGACGAGCCTGTCCCGGTAGCCGCCGAGGACGAGGTCCTCCTCGGCGTTGGCGTCCTCACGGAAACGGGCAGGACCGGCGCCCCAGGCGTCGAGCACGCCGCGCCGCAGCCGTGCCGTCCCGAACGGATCGGCCCCCTCGGTCGCATTCATGCTCACGCTCGTAACTCCGCTCTTCCGGTGACCCGTGACGCCCAGTGTGCGCCCGAAGGTACCGCGAGCGGGGCCGCCGCCATGGGCAGCCTGTGCCCCGCGCGCACCGGACGCCCCGGCTCACCCCTCGCGCCCGGCCGCCCGAACCGGCACAAGGGTTGCGTCCTCAAACGCCGGACAGGCTGGATTCGGCCCTGGTCAGGCCAGATCGAGCCGTCCGGCGACTAGGACGAAGCCGTCACCGGAGCAGGCCAGGACCACACCGCGCGCTGAGGACACACCACCCGCACAGGGCCGAATCGAGCCCGTTCGGCGATCGAGGACGAAGCCGTCCCCGGGGCGCCCCGGGCCGGGCGACGTCCGGGCACCGCAAGCCCGGACCCCGCAGCGGACAGGAGCGTCAGGAGTGGCCCAGATCCTCCGTCGGCCCGTCCGCCTGCGCCGGCACCGAGCCGGAGTCCGCAGGACGCAACGGATAGTCGTCCACCTGCAACGTGTCCAGCGCGTGCGGCGCCGGCTGGACCGGCTTCGGCATCACCGCGGCCTCGGAGTGCCCCCCGCAGCCGTAGGAGAGCGAGACCACCCGACCGTCCGCCGGCGCGAACTCGTTCGCGCACACCCCGAAGGCCTGCTTCAGCGACCCCGCCATCGGCACCAGGAACGCACAGGTCACGCAGGACGCGGGCGCGGCCTGCGCCATGGGCGTCTTCGCGCCGAACTCCTCGTCCCACCGGTCCGCCGCCAGCCGCAGCCCGTACCGGGACAGCACCCGTGCCCGCCGCGTGCCGAGCTCCTCCGCGACCGAGGCGATCGAGCCACGGGTCGTCCCCGCGGGCCGGATCGTCAGCTCCGCGTCCTCCGCGTCGACGAGGGCCGCCAGCTCCTGGGACACCTCGGAGACCGGAGAGTTCGGCAGGGGCTCGTCCTCGCCCGTGTAGCCGGGCTCCAGGCGCGGGTCCTCCGCCTCGGTGGGCAGCAGGTCGCCGGGACCCATGTCGCCGGGCCGCAGCCGCTCGCTCCACGGCACCCACTCGGGGGCGAGGAGCGCGTCGGAGCCCGGCAGCAGCACCGTTTCGTCAAGGGTGACGTTCTTGGCGCGGGAGGCCCTGGCGACCGTCACCGCCCAGCGCCAGCCCCGGTAACCGGGCTCCTTGCACTCGAAGTAGTGCGTGACGACCCGGTCCCCCTCGGAGACCAGCGCCACGTGTTCACCGACCACTCCGGGCCAGGCGGCCTCCTCGGCCGCCTCGCGGGCGAGGTCTACCGCCTCGGCACACAGACGGTCAGGGGCGGGGGTACGGGCCGTACGGCTTCGCGTCGTCGCAGCACTCACAGGTCTCGCTTCTCTCCATACGCCGTCTCACGAGCGCGCCAGCAGCCCATCGGTGTCCGATTTCAGCCATGACAGGTGTGGGCGGAGCGGACCTGGGGGCCGCGTCGACGTCCACACCCGTTGTGCCTGCCTCGGGCGCGCCTTCTGCCCCCCATTCTGCGGGATCGCGGAGAGGCGCGCGGCCAAGAACAACCGCCGGTGGCGCGTGAGTGCACGCTACCCTCTCTGCCGCCCCGCGCCCACCTGCCCGCCCCAAACAGGACCGGAACAGTGCCGGATCCACAGCTGAGCAGGCACGGAGAGGGGCGAATCCGGTGTGCGCACCCCCTGATCCACCCGCCGGGACCCCACGTCCGTAAGCCACCGGACGGCCCATTCGGTCACCCACCCGTGTGGGGATCCGTCGCCGCGCCCCGGCCCGATCATGGTTCGTGACGGCAGGGTGTGGGGCACTATGACCACGTGGCTGCCGCCAGGTCGTCCGACGGGTCCGGCCCGCTCCGCAGAGGGGGCCGGGCGATGGGCCATGCCCTGCGGACCCCGTTCACGGGCACCGCGAAGGGGATCCGGAAGGCGACCCACGCCCACGGGGCCGGCGAGTCCGGCCTCGGCAAGCTGATCGAGCTGCACGCGGTCAACGGGGCGGGTGACGTCATGATCACCGTGGCGCTCGCGTCCACGGTGTTCTTCTCCGTGCCGACGGACGAGGCGCGTGGGCGCGTCGCCCTGTACCTCGCCGTCACGATGGCCCCCTTCACCCTCCTCGCGCCGGTGATCGGCCCGCTCCTGGACCGGCTGCCGCACGGCCGTCGCGCCGCGATGGCCGGCGCCATGTTCGCCCGGGCGGTGCTCGCGATCACCATGTCGGGGGCGGTCGCGACGGGCGGCCTGGAGCTGTATCCGGCGGCGCTGGGTGTCCTGGTGTCCTCCAAGGCGTACGGGGTCGTGAGAAGCGCCGTCGTACCCCGCCTCCTGCCACCACGCTTCTCCTTGGTGAAGGCCAATTCCCGGGTCACCCTGGCCGGTCTGCTGGCGACGGGCGTGGCGGCCCCGATCGGGGCCGGGCTCCAGATGATCGGATCGCCCTGGCCGCTCTACGGCGCCTGTGTGATCTTCCTCGGCGGGACCGTCCTCGCCTTCACCCTGCCGCACAAGGTCGACTCCGCGAAGGGCGAGCGCAAGGCCCGCCTGGTCGTCCCGCACGGCGAGGAGGCCACCCCGGCGCCACGCCCGGGCAGCACCCGGGACGGCCGGAAAAAGGACGGGACGAAGAACGGGAAGAAGGACGCCCGGGAGAAGCCGCCGGGGCTGCGGTCCGTCGGGCCGTCCGTGCTGCACGGCCTCCAGGCGAACGCCTCGCACCGCGCGCTCTCCGGCTTCCTGATCTTCTTCCTCGCGTTCCTGCTGCGTGAGCACCCGCTCTCCGGGCAGAGCGCCGCCGTGTCGCTCGGCATCGTGGGTGTCGCGGCAGGGGTCGGCAACGCCTGCGGTACGGCGGTGGGATCCTGGCTCAGGGCCCGCGGCCCCGAGGTGATCGTCGCGACGGTGCTGGGGCTCGCCCTGGGTGTCGCGGTGCTCGCCGCCGTGTTCTTCAGCACCCTGATGGTCGCCGTGCTGGGCGCGGTCGCCGGATTCACCCAGGCCCTGTCGAAGCTGTCGCTGGACGCCATGATCCAGCGGGACGTGCCGGAGGAGGTGCGGACCTCGGCCTTCGCCCGGTCCGAGACCGTGCTCCAGATGTCCTGGGTGGTCGGCGGCGCCATCGGTATCGCCCTCCCACTCAACGGAGTACTCGGTATGTCCGTCGCCGCCGGCATCCTCGCCCTCGGCGCAGCCGCCTCCGTACGGGGCCTCCTGGGCGCCGCGCGGCGCGGCTCACCGCACCCCCGCGTGGCGTGAGCGGTGACGACCGATAACCTTCGGCGCATGACCGTTGCGTTCTTCTCCGGTAAGGGCCGTCGAATCGGCGTCGCTCTTGGTGCCGTGTCCGCGGGACTCCTTGTCCTGTCCGCCTGCGACAAGCCGACGCCGCTCGCCACCGTGACGGTCGGCGACAACTCGGTGAGCACCGAGGCCGCCTGCTACAACGACGGCAATGCTCTCAAGGAGTCCGAGATCCAGGGCTGCCTCAACAAGAAGGCGGAGAAGTCCGTCAAGGTCGCGATGGACGACAAGGTCCGCTTCGGCGTCGACCCCGAGGTCGCGGAGAACGGCTGGACCCTGTTCATCAACGGCCAACAGGCCGAGCAGGAGCCGTACAAGAAGACCTACCGCTCCATCCCGGGCAGCGCCTTCTTCGCCAGCCAGACCGGCGAGGAGACCGCGTCCAAGACGCAGATCAGCATCGTCGAGACGAAGGGACAGAAGCTCACGGGCGTCTGGCACTTCGAGCTCAAGAAGACCTCCTGATCCCCTGAACCTCTGAAGGACCACCGCTGTGCGGGTGCTTGTCGTGACCGCCGTCCCTGTTGAACGGGACGCGGTCACGCGCGCGTTCGGGGGTCCGGCACGGGTACGTGAGGTGCCTGGCGCCGAGGTGCACCACGCCGGTCCGTTCGACGTCCTCGCGGGCGGCGCGGGTCCGGCCGCCGCAGCGGCCGCCGCAGCCTTCGCCCTGGCCGCCGCACCCGCCTCCGAGCCGTACGGCCTCGTCGTCTCGGCCGGTATCGGCGGCGGCTTCTCCCCCGCCGCACCCGTCTGCTCCCTCGTCGTCGCGACGGACATCGTCGCCGCCGACCTGGGTGCCGAGACCCCGGAAGGCTTCGTGCCCGTCACCGGTCTCGGCTTCGGCAGGGACTCGTTCCTGCCGCCCGCCGCCCTCGTCCGGGACGTGGTGGCGGCCACCGGCGCCGTGCCGGGCCCCGTGCTCACCGTCTCCACCGTGACCGGCAGCGCAGCCCGCACCGCCGCGCTGCTGGCCGCGCACCCCGGAGCGGTCGCGGAGGCCATGGAGGGCTTCGGCGTCGCCGAGGCGGCGGCACGGCTCGGCGTGCCGGTGCTGGAGATCCGGGCCGTCTCGAACACCGTGGGCCCGCGCGACCGGGACGCCTGGCGCATCGGCGAGGCCCTGGCCGTGCTCACCGAGGCGTTCGGGAAGACCGCGGCCGTAGTAGAAGGTTGGACCCACCATGACCGACATGACCGAAACCGTGACTGACTCCGCCGCCGCACCGGGTGCGAAGCTGCGCATCGCCTTCTCGCCGTGCCCGAACGACACCTTCGTCTTCGACGCCTGGGCGCACGGACGGGTCCCCGGCGCGCCCGCCCTCGATGTCACCTTCGCCGACATCGACCTCACCAACGGCATGGCGGAACGCGGCGAGCTCGACGTGCTGAAGGTCTCGTACGCCGTCCTGCCCTGGGTGCTCGACGAGTACGCCCTGCTGCCGTGCGGCGGTGCACTGGGGCGGGGCTGCGGGCCGCTCGTCCTCACGAAGGAGCCGGGCACCGACCTGACGGGGAAGACCGTCGCCGTGCCGAGCGAGCGCTCCACCGCCTATCTGCTGTTCCGGCTGTGGGCGGCCGAGGTCGTGCCGGACGGCGTGGGCAAGATCGTCGTCCTGCCGTTCGACGAGATCATGCCCGCGGTGCGCGACGGCCGGGTGGACGCCGGGCTCGTGATCCACGAGGCCCGTTTCACGTATCGGAACTACGGCCTCCACAGCCTCGCCGACATGGGCGAGCACTGGGAATCGACCACCGGACTGCCGATCCCGCTCGGCGCGATCATCGCCAAGCGGTCACTGGGCGAGCGGACGCTGCAGGAACTGGCCGACTCGGTCCGCACGTCGGTACGGATGGCCTGGGACGACCCGGAGCAGTCACGGCCGTACGTCCTGGAGCACGCCCAGGAGATGGACCCGGCCGTGGCCGACCAGCACATCGGGCTCTACGTCAACGAATTCACCGCCGACCTCGGCGAGAACGGCTACGCGGCTATCCGCGGCCTGCTGACGCGGGCGGCTGCCGAAGGGCTCGTACCGCCGCTGGGCCCGGACGCCCTGTCCTTCGCCGCCCGCTGACCGTACGAGCGGCACTGCGCGAGGAGCACGGGCGGCGCCCTCCGGCGGAGGGCGCCCGGCGGCGGCAGGACCGCGCGCCGGGTCCGCGCCGTCCCGGCCGGCTCAGACGTCGAGCTGGTCGGCGACCGCCCTCAGCAGGCCCGCGATCTTCGCGCCCGAGGCCTTGTCGGGGTAGCGGCCCCGCTCCAGCATCGGCGTGATGTTCTCCAGAAGGGTCGTCAGGTCCTGCACGATGGACGCCAGCTCGTCCGGCTTGCGGCGCTGCGCCGCGGCGACGGACGGGGTCGGGTCGAGGATCACCACGGAGAGGGCCTGGTCACCGCGCTGGCCCGCGACCACACCGAATTCGACGCGCTGGCCGGGCTTGAGGGCATCGACGCCGGCCGGGAGTACGGACGAGTGGACGAAGACGTCGGCGCCGTCGTCGCGCGAAAGAAAGCCGAAGCCCTTTTCCGAATTGAACCATTTGACCTTACCCGTGGGCACGTCTGTCCTCGTCCTCGTACTCGTCGGTGTGTGGCGGAGCCGCGGAAACGGCTCCGGATAGCAGTACAGCGGGTCTCCACGACCCGCCGTGCTCAAGGCTAGTGGCCCAGGGGCCGGAGACAAGGCGTCGCCGATGGGTTCCGCCGAGGTGGGAACTACCCTGGCCGGGTGACTACTACTCCTTCCGGCGCAGGCGACCGGCTCGTCCAGGTCGGTGCGATCGTCTTCTTCATCGGCGCACTGGCCACTTTGGTCACTGTGGCCCCGCTGTTCCTGGGTACCGATCCGTTCCCGTCCGTCGCTTATGCGGTGTGCATGTTGATGGGAGTGGGCTTCCTCATCGCCGCGGCGGGGGTGGTGCGCTCGGCGTGGAAGAGCTCCCCGAAGCGCGCCGCCACCCGCTGACCGGAGCCGTCAGGAGCGTCCGGCGAAGGCCCGCAGCCAGTCGGGGAACGCACTGAGATTTGGCAGGATCACGTCGGCGCCGGCCGCCCGCAGTTCGTCCGCGTCGCACGGCCCTGTGGTGACTCCGACCGACAGGGCGTTCGCGACGCGTGCCCCGCGCACGTCCCCGGTGTGGTCACCGACGTAGATGTGCGCGCCGTGCTCCAGGAGCGCCTCCCCCTTGCCCTCGGCCCAGAGCCCGCCGATCAGCACGTCCGGCTCGATGCCCAGGTGCGCGAGGTGCAGCTTCGCGTTCGGCCCGTACTTGGCCGTGACGACGAGCGCGCGTCCGCCGAGGGCCCGCACCGCCTCGACGGCCTCGCGGGCACCCAGGAGCGCGGTCGACGGGGTGATCGCGTGGTCCGGGTACATCGCGCGGTACCGGTCGGCGGTCGTCGCGATCATGTCGGCCGGAAACCAGTGGGCAAGCTCGTCCTCGAGCGGCGGACCGAGCCGGCTGATGGCCAGGTCGGCGTCTATGGCGAAGCCGGTCTCGGCGGACAGGGCGAGGAAGGCGGCCTTGATTCCGGGCCGGGAGTCGATCAGCGTCATATCGAGGTCGAAGCCGACCGTCGGGGCGTTTGAGTGCATGAAGCCATTGTGCCGAGGCACCGGACCGGCCGATGTGGCACTGCTTAGACTTAGCCAAGCCTTACCTCCCTTTGCCCGTTTCTCCGCGCACTGGATTGGGTCCGATGTCAGCCGCCGCCGAACCTCGCCTGTCCCGACGCGCGCTCGCGACGGCGGCGGCCGTCGTCGCCCTGCTGGTGGCCGTCCTGCTCAGCCTCACCGTGGGGGCGCGGACCATCGGACGGGCCGCGGGTCATCGGCTTCGGCATCTCCCGGGTCGCGGCCAACCGGACGATGACCGCGACGGGGCGTGTCCTGGGCACTCCGCCGTACATGTCCCCCGAGCAGTTGGCGTCGACGCGTGCCCTCGGACGTGTTCTCACCGGCCGCCGCGCTGACGTTCGCCGCGTGCGGGTACGGGCCGTTCGACGCGGAGAGCTCGTACGCGGCCGCGTACGACACCGCCCACACACCGCCGGTGCTGGGCGGGGTGCCTGAGCCGTTGCGCTCGGTCCTGGCCCGGTGTGTGGCGGTTGGGCCGGTGGGACCGCAGACCGCAGGGACCACAGATCGCGCGAATCAGCCGCCGGCCGCGTCCGTAGGACCACACCCACCGGCCTGTCGCCGAGCCCGGGGGACCACGGCGGCTCGACCGACCACCGAGCCCGCCGGACCACGGCGGCCCGGCGGCCCCGGGTCCGGCCCCGGGTGCGGCTCGGCTCCACCGCCGCCGGTCCCCCGCCCCGTCAGAGCCGACGCGCCCGCCACACCAGGTACACCGCCGACGCCACCGCGGCCGTACGCAGGACCACCGGCCAGGCCTCGGTCATCGCGTCCCCCATGGCGCCCTCCGCGAGGGCGCTGCCCCAGCGGCCCGTCACGCGGCCCCACAGCCAGACGAAGGCACCGGCCACCACCACGCCGGGCAGGCCCAGCGCGATCCACTTCGCCTCCGCGCGCGAGATCCGCCGCGAGCTGTACGCCAGCAGCCAGCCGGCCGCGAGCGCGATCCACGAGCCCAGCACCGCGCCGGCCACCAGCAGCGCGGCGGCCAGCAGCAGGAACGGATTCCCGAGGCTTGCCCTCTCCGCGGAGGCAGAGGCGGCGGCGGCCGGCCCGCGGCGGCGCAGCCGCAGCCGCCCCCGCAGCCGCTTCCGGGCAGCCGGGGCGGCCTCCTCCCCGGCGGCGTCCGCCGACGGCTCCGCCTCCGCCTCCGGCTTCTCGACCGGCCGCCGGGACCGGAACAGTTCCGGGCTCTCCAGCCCGCCCACGAACCCCGGCACGGCCGTGCCCGGGTCGCCCTCGCCGAACGGTCCGGGCTCGATCCGCCACCACTCGGGCGCCCCGGACGGGGAACCCGCCTCGTCCATCCCGACCATGTGCGGCGCCGATGCGGACGGCCAGCCGGGCACCCGGCCCTCGTCCTCGTCCTGTTCCGGGGGCCTCCCCCCGGTACTTCCCCCGGCCTTCTCCTCCGCCGGGGACCCGCCCGACGCGCCCTTGCGCAACGCGTCTTTCCGGAGGATCCCCCGCCGCGGCCGGGGCATCGCGCGCGGCTTCGCGGCAGCCGTCGGCGGCTCGGCCCGCGGGGTGGGCAGCTCCACCGTCCCGTCGCCCGACCCGGCTGCCGCGGCGACGAGTTCGGCGGGTGCGCCCAGGCGGCCGATGATGCGCCGGACCACTGCGGGAGAGTCCGGTCCGTTCGTCCCGCGCTGCCGGTCGATCTCGCCCCGCAGTGTCGCGACGAGTCTCATCCGGGCGCCCGAGGACAGCTGTTGCTGCTGCGCCAGGTCACCGACCCGGCTCAGATAGTCGTAGACAAGCTGGTCGCTCTCGATCCCCACGCGTTGGTTCTCCCTCTACCCGCCCTGCCCCGACGGTAGCGTTCCAGGGGCTACCGTGGGACGGATGGGGACGACCACACCACCGCGCACGCTCGCCGAA
The DNA here is from genome assembly GCF_045040375.1 of Streptomyces sp. NBC_01520. Taxonomy (NCBI): domain Bacteria; kingdom Bacillati; phylum Actinomycetota; class Actinomycetes; order Kitasatosporales; family Streptomycetaceae; genus Streptomyces; species Streptomyces sp. NBC_01520. Next base: position 4,575,546 of record NZ_CP109404.1, on the reverse strand, counting down.
GCCCTGCGCGCCCGGGGCGACGAATCGCTGGCGGGGCTTCTGCGTGCCCGCCCCGACCTGCTCAGTCCCGTGCCGAACGACATCACCCAGCTGGCGACACGGGCCGGCACACGCGCCTCCGTCATCCGTGCACTGGAGCACCTCGACCGGTTCGCCCTGCAGACCGCCGAGGCGCTGGCCGTGGCGCCCGATCCCGCTCCGTACGACGCGCTGCTCGCGCTCCTCACCGGTGACGGCGAGGGGGACGGCGACGGGCGCGACGACGCCGGTGCGGCGATCACCGCCGCTCTGCCCGCCGCGCTCACGACCCTGCGCGAACAGGCCCTGGTCTGGGGCGAGGACGAGCGGCTGCATCTCGTGCGCACCGCGCGCGAGCTGCTCGCCCCGTCCCCGCAGCACCCCTCCCCCACCGGTCTCGGCCCGACCGTCGCCGAGGCGACGGCCGGCATGTCGCCGGGCAGGCTGCAGGAGATCCTGACGGCCGCCGGACTGCCGGCCACCCATGACCCGGTCTCGGCCGTCGCCGCGCTGGCCGGTCTCTTCACGGACCGGACCAGGATGGCGGCGCTGCTGGACACCGCCCCCGTCGAGGCGCTGTCCGTACTGGACCGGCTGGTGTGGGGCCCGCCGTACGGGGAGGTCACCCCGAATCCCGCCCCGCCCGTCCAATGGCTGCGGGACCGCGGCCTGTTGCTGCCGGTGTCGACCCGGACCGTCGTCCTGCCGCGCGAGGCCGCGCTGCACCTGCGGGCCGGCCGCGCCCACCGCGTACCCGAGCCTGTGCCGCCGGCCCTCGTGGCGGCGGCCGAACGCGATCCCCAGGCTGTGGACAGGGCGGCGGCCGGTCAGGCCTTCACCGCGCTGTCGACGATCGAGGAGCTGCTGAAGCTCTGGAACAACGGCGGTCCGGCCATCCTCCGCGCGGGCGGGCTGAGTGTGCGCGAACTGAAGCGCGTCGCGAACGCCCTCGACGTGTCCGAGCCGATCGCCGTCTTCTGGGTCGAACTCGCGTACGCGGCGGGGCTGCTGGCCACCGACGGGGAGGCCGACGAGCGGTATGCGGCGACGCCCGCGTACGACGACTGGCTCGAACTCCCCGCCCAGGACCGCTGGACCCGCCTCGCCACCGCCTGGCTGACCGCGACCCGCACCGCGGGCCTGGTCGGCGGCCAGGACGCCAAGGGCCGTGCGCTCTCCGCGCTCGGCCCCGAGCTGGACCGTTCGGCCGCGCCCGAGGTACGCCGCCGGGTGCTCGCCCTGTTCGCCGCGCTCCCCCCGGGCACCGCACCCGACCCGCAGACCCTGCTGGCCCGGCTCCGCTGGGAGCGGCCGCTGCGTGCGGCCGCGTCCGGCAGGGCCTCGTCCTCCGGCGACATCTCCGACCTGCGTTCCCGGCTCGCCCTGTGGACGGTCAACGAGGCGGAGCTGCTCGGCGTCACCGGTCGCGGCGCCCTCTCCTCCCAGGCCCGGGCACTCCTCGAACAGGGCACCCGCGAGGCCGCCGCCCGCCTCGCCCCGCTCATCCCCGAGCCGCTCGACCACGTCCTGCTCCAGGCCGACCTGACGGCCGTGGCCCCCGGCCCGCTGGAACGCCCGCTCGCCGAGATGCTGTCGGTGCTCGCGGACATCGAGTCCAAGGGCGGTGCGACGGTCTACCGCTTCACGCCCGGTTCCGTACGCCGCGCCCTGGACGCCGGTCAGGCCGCGTCCGACCTGCACGCCTTCCTCGCCACGCACAGCCGCACGCCGGTGCCGCAGCCGCTGAGCTACCTCATCGACGACGTGGCCCGCCGCCACGGCCATCTGCGGATCGGCGCCGCCTCCGCGTACGTACGCTGCGACGACGAGGCCGTACTGAACGAGATCCTGGCCGACAAGCGCTCGGCCGCCCTGCGGCTGCGCCGTCTCGCGCCGACCGTCCTGGCCGCCCAGACCGACCCGGGCTCGCTGCTCGAAGGGCTGCGGGAGATGGGATACGCCCCGGCCGCGGAGTCCGCCGAGGGCGATGTGCTGATCACCCGCGCCGGCGCCCGCCGCACCCCGCCCCGAACGGCTCCCGCCCCCGTCCCCGAGGGCCCGCCCGTACCGGACACGACCCTGCTGTCCGCCGCGGTACGGGCCATCAGGGCCGGGGACACGGCCGCGCGGGCCGTCCACAAGGACTCCCCGGACACGGCGTCGGCCGGTTCGCTCCCCCGCACGACCCCCGCCGAGACCCTCGCCACGGTGCAGGCGGCCGCGATGACCGGGTCCGCGGTATGGATCGGCTACGTCAACGCGGACGGCGCGGCCAGCCAACGGGTGATCGCCCCCGTCAAGGTCGAGGGCGGCTTCGTCACGGCATACGACCACACAGCCGACGAGGTCCGCACCTACCCCCTGCACCGCATCACAGGCGTAGCGGAACTGGCCGACGACGCGGCCCCGTAACCCCGGCCCTCCTGGGAAGTCACGGACGAATATCCGCCCCGTATGCCCGATATGGCCGTCGGTAACTTCCCCATGCCAGGGGTGGGCCGCGCACGCCCCCGATGAGGCACACTGGACGTTTGGCTGTTCTCATCCGGGCGGCCACCCCCTGCCGGAAAGGGCCGACGCGCGTGACCGGACCCCTCATCGTCCAGAGCGACAAGACGCTGCTCCTCGAAGTCGACCACGACCAGGCGGACGCCTGCCGTCGTGTGATCGCCCCGTTCGCGGAGCTGGAGCGTGCACCCGAGCACATCCACACCTACCGGGTCACCCCGCTCGGCCTGTGGAACGCCCGCGCCGCGGGGCACGACGCCGAGCAGGTCGTCGACGCGCTCGTGGAGTACTCGCGCTACCCCGTGCCGCACGCGCTCCTCGTCGACATCGCCGAGACGATGGCGCGGTACGGCCGCCTCACCCTGTCCAAGCACCCGGTGCACGGCCTGGTGCTGACCTCCAACGACCGGCCGGTGCTGGAGGAGATCCTCCGCTCGAAGAAGGTCCAGCCGCTGGTCGGGGCCCGTCTCGACCCGGACACCGTCGCCGTGCACCCCTCCGAGCGCGGGCAGATCAAGCAGACGCTGCTGAAGCTGGGCTGGCCCGCCGAGGACCTCGCCGGGTACGTCGACGGCGAGGCGCACCCCATCGAGCTCGACCAGAACGGCTGGGCCCTGCGCCCGTACCAGAAGCAGGCCGTCGAGGGCTTCTGGCACGGCGGTTCCGGTGTCGTCGTCCTGCCCTGCGGTGCCGGGAAGACGCTGGTCGGCGCCGGTGCGATGGCGGAGGCCAAGGCGACCACGCTGATCCTGGTCACCAACACCGTCTCGGCCAGGCAGTGGAAGCACGAGCTGGTGAAGCGGACCTCGCTGACCGAGGACGAGATCGGCGAGTACAGCGGTACGCGCAAGGAGATCCGGCCGGTCACCATCGCCACGTACCAGGTGCTGACGACCCGCCGTAAGGGCATCTACCCGCACCTGGAGCTGTTCGACTCCCGTGACTGGGGGCTCGTGATCTACGACGAGGTGCACCTGCTGCCCGCCCCCGTCTTCAAGTTCACCGCCGACCTCCAGGCCAGGCGGCGCCTCGGGCTCACCGCCACGCTGGTGCGTGAGGACGGGCGCGAGTCGGACGTCTTCTCGCTCATCGGGCCCAAGCGGTTCGACGCGCCGTGGAAGGAGATCGAGGCGCAGGGCTACATCGCGCCCGCCGACTGCGTCGAGGTCCGCGTCAATCTGACGGACTCGGAACGGCTGGCGTACGCGACGGCCGAGGCCGAGGAGAAGTACCGGTTCTGCGCGACGACCGCGACGAAGCGCAAGGTGACCGAGGCGCTCGTCCGCAAGCACCAGGGTGAGCAGACCCTCGTCATCGGGCAGTACATCGACCAGCTCGACGAGCTCGGTGAGCACCTGAACGCCCCCGTGATCAAGGGCGAGACCAGCAACGCCCAGCGCGAGAAGCTGTTCGGCGCGTTCCGCGAGGGTGAGATCAGCGTGCTGGTCGTGTCGAAGGTGGCGAACTTCTCGATCGACCTGCCGGAGGCCACGGTCGCCATCCAGGTGTCGGGAACGTTCGGCTCGCGCCAGGAGGAGGCGCAGCGGCTCGGCCGGGTGCTGCGGCCGAAGGCGGACGGGCACGAGGCCCGGTTCTACTCGGTGGTCGCCCGCGACACGATCGACCAGGACTTCGCGGCACACCGCCAGCGGTTCCTGGCCGAGCAGGGGTACGCGTACCGGATCGTCGACGCGGACGAACTGCTCGCGGACAGCTGACCCGGAGGCTGTCGGGCGCCGGGCGGGAGGGCGTCCGGCGGTCTCTCAGCGGTGGCGGCGGATGACGCCCGCCTCCTCCGCGTACTCGCCGAGGACGGCCACCCCGAAGGCGGTGCGCGCGAAGACGCCGACGGCGCGCACCGCGTCGCCGAGACGGTGGCGGGGGTGACCGGTGGCCGCGGTCGCGCCGTGCGCGGGCCCGGTCCTGCGTGGGTTCACATATACGGTGCTCATGCATTCCATGGTGCTCCGCCCCCGCCCGGAACGTCATCGGCCTGTGGACGGAAGCGCGCGAGGGCCCGGGTAGGGCCCAGGTCGCACCCCGCCCTCTGCCGTCCCCTACGGGACGTACGGACACCGTCCTTATTCGTTCGACGCCGCGGACCGCGGTCGATACAATCGCCGGTCTGCCCGCCTCCCGCACCGTGGTACCGGTCCGCCACCTTGAGCGGCCGGCAGCCGGGGGAGCGCCGCCGACCGGACGGAAACCGGCCGACAACAGCCGTACGCACCATCTGCGTGCGCACCTGTGAACGTCCTTGAGCGGACCAGGCCCTCTGAGCCCGGTCCGCCGTCCTGCGTTGAAAAGCCGGAGGCAACACCGTGCCCGCGCACGAAGAGACAAGCGAAGACACCAGCGAAGCGACGAGCAGTCCACTGGCCGGGGAACGCGCCCACCTCGCCGGTTCCCGCGCCGCACTGCGCGCCATGCGCGAGGACGTACAGTCCCTCGACATCCGCGACGTCACGGCGAACTGGGTCAACGCCGCCGTCCTGCAGGCCCAGATCGACGACCGCATCAAGGCGCTCGCCGACCTCTCCCACACCCCGCTGTTCTTCGGCCGCCTCGACTACCGGCACCCGGTCGGCACGGACGAGGCGGAAGGGGCCGAGGGCGAGCAGTTCTACATCGGGCGCCGCCACGTCCACGACGCCCACGGCGACCCGATGGTCATCGACTGGCGCGCCCCGGTCTCCCAGCCGTTCTACCAGGCCTCCAGGAACAACCCGCTGGGCGTCGACCGGCGCCGCCGCTTCGGCTACACCGGTGGCGAGCTGACCGCGTACGAGGACGAGCACCTCACCGACCCGGCGGAGACCGAGCAGACCAGCAAGCTCCTCCAGGCGGAGATCGAGCGGCCCCGCGTCGGCCCGATGCGCGACATCGTGGCGACGATCCAGCCGGAGCAGGACGAGATCGTCCGGAGCGACCTCGGCGGAACGGTCTGCGTCCAGGGAGGCCCCGGCACCGGGAAGACGGCCGTCGGCCTGCACCGTGTCGCCTACCTCCTGTACGCGCACCGCGAACGGCTCGCCCGCACGGGCACCCTCGTCATCGGCCCGAACCGGTCGTTCCTGCACTACATCGAGCAGGTGCTGCCCGCGCTGGGCGAGCTGGAGGTGAAGCAGGCCACCGTCGAGGACCTGGTGACGGCACAGGTCGAGGTGCGCGGCGCGGACGAGGCCGCCACCGCCGTGATCAAGGGCGACGCCCGGATGGCCGAGGTCCTGCGGCGCGCACTCCGCTCGCACGTCACCCCGCCGACGGAGGGGGTCGTCGTGGTGCGCGGCTCGCGGCGCTGGCGCGTACCGGCGTACGAGATCGAGGAGATGGTCGACGAGCTGCTGGCCCGCGACATGCGCTACGGCGCAGCCCACGAGGCGCTCCCGCAGCGCATCGCGCACGCCGTCCTCGTACGGATGGAGGAAGCGGGCGAAGCTCCGGACGACCGCGTGCAGAACGCGGTGGCGCGTACGCCCGCGGTGAAGGCTGCCGTGAAGGCGGTCTGGCCTGCGGTGGACCCGGCGAAGCTGGTGCTGCGGCTCCTCTCGGACCCCGAGTTCCTGGCGGTGCACGCGGAGGGGATCCTCACCGCGGACGAGCAGAAGCGGATCGTCCTGGCCAAGCCGGCCCGCAGCGTGAAATCGGCGAAGTGGTCGGCGGCGGACGCGGTCCTGATCGACGAGGCGGGCGACCTGGTGGCCCGTACGCACTCGCTGGGCCATGTCGTCATCGACGAGGCCCAGGACCTGTCCCCCATGCAGTACCGGGCGGTGGGCCGCCGCTGCTCGACCGGCTCGGCGACGGTGCTCGGCGACCTGGCGCAGGGCACGACACCCTGGTCGACGGAGAGCTGGGCACAGGCGCTGTTCCACCTCGGCAAGGGGGACGCGGTGGTGGAGGAGCTGACCGCCGGATTCCGTGTGCCGCGCGAGGTGATCGCGTACGCCTCCCGGCTGCTCCCGGCGATCTCGCCCGGCCTGGCCCCCGTGGAGTCCGTACGTGAGACGCCCGGCTCGCTGGCCGTACGGGAGGTGGCCGGCGCGGACGCCCTGGACGCGGCGGTGGTCGCGGCGTGCGAGGAGTCGCTGGCCCACGAGGGCTCGATCGGCCTGATCGCCGCCGACGCCCGCATCCCGGCACTGGCCGACGCCCTGACGGCGGCGGGCCACGCGTACCTCTCCCCCGGCGAGGAGACGACGGCCGCGTCCCGGCTGACACTGGTACCGGCGTCGCTGGCGAAGGGCCTGGAGTACGACTACGTGGTGCTGGACGAACCGGCCGCCGTGGTCGACGGCGAACCCGACGAACGCACGGGCCTGCGCCGGCTGTACGTGGCCCTGACCCGGGCGGTCTCGGGCCTGGTGGTCCTGCACGCGGCCCCGCTGCCGGAGCGGCTCGGGTAGGAACCGCCGCCCCGCCTCACCTGCCGGTCCGGGCGGCCTGTGCCGCGTCCCCGGATCCTTCCGCGTCCACCTTCGGAAGGATCCGGTCCAGCCGGCGCGGTGTCCACCGGGCGGCGCGGCCGAGCAGGGTCATCACGGCCGGGACCAGGAGGAGCCGGACGACGGTGGCGTCGACGAGCACGCTCGCCGCGAGACCGAGTCCGAGACCGAGACCGAGACCGAGCATCTTCACCACGATGTTGTCGCTGATCAGGAACGCGGCGAAGACGTCGCCCGTCGCGCGCCCGCCCGTCGCGCCCCGCGCGCCCGCCCCGCCGCGTGCTCACCCGTCGAGGGCCGCGCGCCACTCCCGTACCGCCGCCACGTCCACCGGGCCCGACCAGCCGGCCGGGCGGGCGGCGCCGCCGATGTGGAAGGCGTCGATACCGGCGGCCACCAGGCGAGGCAGGTGTTCCAGGCGGAGCCCTCCGCCCACCAGGATCTGCGGCTCGTAGCCCGGCTGCCCGGCGGCCGCTCGAGCCGCGTCGGCGAGCAGGGTCGGGATGCCGTCGTCGACGCCCTTCGCCGAGCCCGCCGTCAGGTACGTGTCCAGGCCGGGCAGTTCCGCGAGGTGCTTGCGGAGCGCGTCACGGTCCACGGCGCGGTCGATCGCCCGGTGGAACGTCCACCGGCAGCCGTTCAGCTCGGCGACGAGACGCTCGACGGCCACCAGGTCGACGTTCCCCTCCTGGTCGAGGAAGCCGAGCACGAATTCCTCGGCCCCCTCCGCCCGCATCTCTCGCGCCCTCTCCACGAGCACGTCGATGTCGCCGACCGCGAACCCGTCCGCGACCCGGAGCATGACGCGCAGCGGGATGTCCACGGCGGACCGGATCTCCGCGACGGTCTTCGGGGAGGGCGTCAGGCCGTCCGCGGCCATGTCGGTGACCAATTCGAGGCGGTCCGCACCACCCGCCTGAGCCGCGACCGCGTCCTCCGCGTCGAGAGCGATCACCTCCAGGACTGCACGGTTGCTCATGAGGTTCCATTCCTTCGGAGCGGCTATAGGTCTAGTCCAATAAACAGCCTACGGGTCAGCTCCGGACGGCGCAGCTTCCCCATGGGAACGCATGGGCGTGAAAGATACGCGAGGCCCCGGGCACGTCCGTGGACCCGGCCACATCCAGGGAACGGACGCGCCGACGGCCTCACGGGGCAGCCGCCCCGCCGGCCAGGACGCGCCGCCGCCGTCGCGCCGCCCTCACCGACGAGGAGGGGCCGCGCGGCGGGATGCGGGAGGGCCACGTCACCAGCCGAAACAACTCGCGGGTAGGTTGCACTCGGCGTGTGCGGGGCGGACCCGGCCCCCCGACCGGGCCCGCCCCGCACACGCCCTACGGGCGCTGCCCCATCCGGTCCACCACGGCTGCCCGGACGAGTCCCTTGACCTCCACGAACTTCGTGGTGCCCCGCAGCTCACCGGTTACCCTCCCGCCTCTGTCCGGGCCCTCCCTGTCCGGGTTCGGCCGCACCGTCGCGGTCACCGGTTTCCCGCCGGCGATGCCCTCCTGACGCATTCCCAGATAGGCGTACGTGTCCCGCTCGAAGACGAGACCGAATGACATCCCCGGATACGAGACGCCGATGCCGTGCCGGCCGAGGGCGTCCGCCTCGTCGTCGTCCAGCACGACACCGGGCAGCCTCGCGAGGGCTTCGAACGCGGCGGCCTGCAGGCCCGGCGGCATCACCCGCGGCCCCCGCAGCAACAGGCACGCTTCCATGTACGCCATCTGATTACCCCCCTCGGCGCCGCCACCGCGCCTGAACAGGGCGAGGAGTTCGTCCGGGTCGGTCGGCAGCTTCTTCAGCTCCGCGTACTCGGTGGGCAGCGACCTCACCTCGTGCTCGCCCAACGGCGGCTCGTCGACGATCCGTTCGTCGTAGCTGTACCGGGACGGCTTGGAGCCGTCGACCGAGAGCCAGCTCTCGTCCGTGAAGGTCTTGGTCCCGCCTGTCCTGTTCCCGCCGTCGTCGAGCAGGGTCCGTCTGGTGATCTCCTCGGTGTAGAAGTACTGGTCGTCGCGCGGGACCGGCAGCGCGGCACTGTCCGTCCGTGACCGGTCCGCCGCCCGGTGGAGGACCTGCGCGGCGCTGAGCGTGGTCATCCGCGGTCTGCCCGGGCCCTCGCCCTCCCCGTCCGGCGCGGCGACCACGACGGTCCCCGCGACAGCGGCGGCGGCCGTCGAGGCGACGGCGACCCGCAGCACCAGCCGCCTGGGCACGGCCCGGAAACGTCCCCGGCAGGTCTCCTCGGCCACGGCACGCGCCAGCCGGGCACGGGCGGCGGCACGGGCGTCGCCCGTCGGCCCCGGTGTGTCGGCCTCGAACGTCCGCAGTGCAGTCAGGTCATCCATGGTCCTGCTCCTCCCGGTCCTCGAACAGGCGCGCCGGATCCGCCCCGCCCAGGGCGTCGCGCAGTCTTTTGCGGGCCCGGTGCAGCCGCGAGCGCACGGTGCCCACCGGTATGCCGAGGGCCTCGGACGCCTCCGCGTAGTCGAGGTCGCCCCAGGCGACGACCAGCAGGGCGTCCCGGTAGCGGGCGGGCAGCGCGGCGAGGGCTCCGGCCAGCTCGGCCCGGGTGCTCTCGGCGCTGACCCGGGCCGCCACCCGGTCGGCCAGCGGCTCCCCGTCGCCGCTCCCTTCGTCCGGGACGGTGGAGGCGGCCCGCGCCAGGGTCCTCAGCCGCCGGGCCTCGGCCCGGCGGTGGCCGCCGACGAGGTTGGTGACGATCCCGTAGAGCCAGGGCCGCGCGTGCGGTCTCGACAGGTCGTACCGGCGGCGCTGCTGGAAGGCGATCACGAACGTCTCGGCCATCAGGTCGTCGGCCGCCTCCGTGCCGAGCCGCCGGGCGGCGTACCGGTGGATGTCGTCGGCGTACCGGTTGAACAGCACGGCGAAGACGTCGGGGTCGTCCCAGGAAAGCCGGACGATCGCGGCATCGGTCCCGGAACTCCCGTCCGTACCACCCGCCCCGGAACTCCCGTCCGTACCACCCGCCGCGGAACTCCCGTCCGTACCACCCGCCGCGGTGACACGGTGCGGCTCCAGACTCGGTGGCGCGGTCACTGGTCGGCTCTTGAGCTCATCGGGACCCCCTCGAAGGTGCGGGCACTGTCACCTGTTGTTGTCCGCCGACCCCGTTCGAGTTCCCGTCCAATTTCCAGGTGGTCGCTCAGGCCGCCACGAACCGCACGGGCGTACCGGGCACCGCCTGGGCCGCCGCTGCCAGGGCGGCCTCGGCGACGACGCCGACGACCGGGTAGCCGCCCGTCGTCGGGTGGTCGTTGAGGAAGACCACGGGCCGCCCGTCCGGCGGCACCTGGACAGCACCCAGCACGATGCCCTCGCTTGGCAGTTCGCCGTCCCGGGAGCGTTCCAGGGCGGGCCCCTCCGTACGCAGTCCGATGCGGTTGCTCCGCTCCGAGACCCGGTACGCGGCGGTGCTGAGCGTACGGAGCGCGGCCGGGGTGAACCACGTGTGGCGGGGCCCGGGGTACAGCGGCAGGACCAGCTCCGCGGGGGCACCCGGCCAGGGCACGGCGTCGGCGGGCGGGCAGCCGTGTCCGTGCCCCAGGGGCAGTACGTCACCGTCGCGCAGGACCGGCGGGCCGAGCCCCGAGAGCAGGTCGGCGGACCGGCTGCCCAGCACCGGTTCCGGCACCAGACCGCCGCCGAACGCCAGATAGCTGCGGAGCCCGTGCACGGCGGGCCCGGCCTCCAGCACGGCCCCTTCCGGTACGCGCACGGGCGCACCCCACGCCACCGGCCGGCCGTCCACCGTGACCCGGCAGCCCGCCCCGCCGACGACGGCGGTCATGGACCGGGCGCCGGACAGGCGGACCGCGCAGCCCGTGAGCGTGGTCTCCAGCACCGCCGCGTCCGGCGCGTTGCCGACGAGCCGGTTGGCCAGCCGCCGGGCGGGCGCGTCCAGCGCCCCCGCCCGGGGCACCCCGAGATGCGCCCAGCCGGTCCGCCCCTCGTCCTGCACGGTCGTCAGCGCCCCTGCCCGCACGACATGGAGCCCGGGGCTCATCCGCATACCCCCGCCGCCGGGGCTCATCCGCGCACCCCCGCCGCCACGAAGCGCACCCGGGCGCCGGGGCCGAGCAGCGCCGCCGGTTCGCGTCCCGGGTTCCACAGGGCGGCAGGCTCCGGCATCCGGCCGACGATCTGCCAGCCGCCGGGCGACGCACGCGGGTAGATCCCCGTGTACGGCCCGGCGAGGGCCAGCGCACCGGCGGGCACCCGGGTCCGCGGGGTGGCTCGGCGCGGTACGCGCAGGTGGCCGGGCAGCCCCGTGAGGTATCCGAATCCGGGCGCGAATCCGCAGAAGGCCACCCGGAACTCCGTACCGGCGTGGATGCGCGACACGTCTTCGACGGCGACGCCCCACATCCCGGCGACCTCTGCGAGATCCGGGCCGTCGTAGACGACGGGGATCTCGACGGCCTCCCCCGTGCCCCGGTGCAACGGCGGAATCTCCCAGGTCAGCAGCCGCTCGGCCAGCGCACGGTCCTCGACCCCGTCCAGCAGCACCGTCCGGGCGCCGGGAACGATCTCGCGGACGGCGGGCAACGAGCCGTCCGCCCGGCTGCGCAGCAGCTCCGCGTGGAAGGCCTCCGCGTCCTCACCGGAGGCCAGCTCCACCAGGAGGGCCCGGGGTCCGGCCGGCAGCACCCGTACCGCGCTCACGCGAACGCCCGCACGGACACGCCCGCGTCCTCCAGCGCCCTGCGGATCCGCAGGGCGAGCGCCGCCGCTCCGGGGGTGTCGCCGTGGACACACAGCGACCGAGCGGCGACCGGTATCCGGCTCCCGTCCAGGCCGGTCACCGTCCGCCCGACGGCCATGCCGACGCTGCGGTGTACGACGTCGTCCGCGTCGTGCAGCACCGCGCCCGCCTCGCCGCGCGGCACGAGCGTGCCCTGCGGGGTGTACGCACGGTCGGCGAACGCCTCCGGCACCGCTGTCAGGCCCGCCGCCTCCGCGTGGGCCAGCAGTCTGGACCCGGGCAGCCCGAGGACCGCCGGACGGCCGCCCGCGAGCAGGACGCCCTCGACGACTGCGGCTGCCTGGCCGTCGTCCCACACGACGCGGTTGTACAGGGCGCCGTGCGGTTTCACGTACGAGACGGTGGAGCCCGCCGACTCCGCGAAGACCCGCAGCGCACCGATCTGGTACGCGGTCTCGGCGGTGAGCTCGCCGGCCGGGACGTCCATGGCACGGCGTCCGAAACCGGCCAGGTCGCGGTAGGAGACCTGCGCCCCGATCCGCACGCCCCGGGCCGCCGCCAGGTCGCAGACCCGGCGCATCACGGAGGCGTCCCCGGCGTGGAAGCCGCAGGCCACATTGGCGCTCGTGACACAGGTCAGCAGCGCCTCGTCCTCGGTGAGGGTCCAGCGTCCGAACCCCTCTCCGAGGTCCGCGTTGAGGTCCATCGGGTACGTCGGGTCCGCAGTGTCCGTCACGGGCGCACGCTAACCACCGGCCGCCCCGCACGACAAGGCCGGGCACGTCCTACAGTCGCCGTATGACCGACGCCCTCACGCTCCGCACCCGCTGGCAGGACGCTCTCGTCGCCGCCCGGCGCGGAGCCCCCGGCCCCGACCCGGCTCCGTACGCCGACAACCTCCTGGCCCGATGGGCCGAATCGCAGCGGCGCTACCACACGACCGCCCATCTGACCCAGGTCCTGGACCGCGTCGACACCCTGGCCGGCCATGCCACCGACCCGGACCTGGTGCGTCTCGCCGTCTGGTTCCACGACGCGGTCTACCGCCCCGACCGCACCGAGAACGAGGAGCGCAGCGCCGCCCTCGCCGAGCGGGCCCTGCCGGAGGCCGGTGTCCCCGACGCCGGCGTGGCCGAGGTGGCCCGGCTGGTCCGGCTCACCGTCACCCACGACCCGGCGGACGGCGACACCAACGGGGAGGTGCTGTGCGACGCGGACCTGGCGATCCTCGCGGCGGGCCCGCAGGAGTACGCGGCGTACGCGGCGCAGGTACGGGAGGAGTACGGCTTCGTCCCGGACGACGCCTTCCGTGAGGGCCGGGCGGCCGTCCTGCGGCAGCTGCTGGACCTGCCCAGGCTGTTCCGTACGCCGCACGGGGTCGCGGAGTGGGAACCGCGTGCCCGGCAGAACCTGACGACGGAGCTGGAGCTGCTCACCCACTGAGACGGGGGAATGCCAAGGGAAGAGACACTGTTGGTCACAGTCATGCCCGACTCCGCCTCCAGCCGTCCCCGTATGCCCTTGGCCGTATACATCCTCGGCCTTTCGGTCTTCGCTCTCGGTACCAGCGAGTTCATGCTGTCCGGGCTGCTGCCACCGATCGCCGACGACATGCACGTGTCGATCCCGCAGGCCGGACTCCTCATATCCGCCTTCGCGATCGGCATGGTGATCGGCGCCCCGCTGCTGGCCGTGGCCACGCTCCGGCTGCCACGCCGCACGACGCTCATCGCGCTCATCTCGGTCTTCGGCCTGGGCCAGATAGCGGGTGCGCTGGCGCCGACGTACGAGGTGCTCTTCGTCTCCCGCGTGGTGAGTGCGCTGGCGTGCGCCGGTTTCTGGGCGGTGGGCGCGGCGGTCGCCATCGCGATGGTGCCGGTGACCTCGCGGGCCAGGGCGATGGCCGTGATGATCGGCGGGCTGTCGATCGCCAACGTGCTGGGCGTGCCGCTGGGCGCGTTCCTCGGGGAGAGCTTCGGCTGGCGTTCGGCGTTCTGGGCGGTGGGCGCCGCGTCCGCCGTGGCCCTGGTCGGCGTCGCCACACGCATCCCGCGCATTCCGCTGCCCGACGAGAAGCCGCAGCTCAAGCGCGAGGTCACGATCTACCGGGACCGCCAGGTGTGGTTGTCGATCGTGATCACGGCGCTCGCGGCGGGCGGTGTCTTCTGCGCGTTCAGCTATCTCGCGCCGCTCCTGACGGATGTCGCGGGGCTGAGCTCCGGCTGGGTGCCGTGGGTGCTGGCGCTGTTCGGCGTCGGCGCGGTGATCGGGACGACGATCGGCGGCCGGGTCGCGGACGCGCACCTCTTCGGGGTGCTGCTGAGCGGCATCACCGCGTCGACGGTGTTCCTGGTGGCCCTGGCCCTGTTCGCGTCGAACCAGGTCGCGGTGATCGTCCTGGCGTTCCTGCTCGGACTGTCCGCGTTCTACACGGCCCCGGCGCTCAACGCCCGGATGTTCAACATCGCGGGCGTCGCCCCGACGCTGGCCGGTGCGACGACGACGGCGGCGTTCAACCTGGGCAACACGAGCGGCCCGTGGCTGGGCGGCACGGTCATCGACGCGGACTTCGGCTTCCAGGCGACGGCCTGGGCGGGCGCCGCGATGATGCTCGTCGGCCTGGCAGCGGTGGTGGTCTCGATGCGCCTGGGCGGCAACGGCACCCCGTCCCGACGCGTCGCAGGCGCCCCGGGAAAGGCCAAACCCACGCGGCCCACCGAGCTGACTCCTGCCACCCCTTCCACTTCTGCCACTCCTTCCACCTCTGCCCCGCTGATCACTGCCGCGGAACAGGCCGCCCCTTCGGGCGCCGCAGCCCCGCGGCAGTGATCCGGCGCACGATCTCCTTCGATCCGACCTCCTGAGCCCCGGCGTGCACCGCGTCCGCGTAGTGCGCCTCGGGTACGTCGTAGTGGTCGCGCTCGAACGCGCGGGCCGGGCAGCCGATCGCGGCGGCGAAGGCGTGCAGCTCGTCGAACGACACGTCGCTGACCAGGTGGGACCACATGCGGCCGTGCCCCGGCCAGGTGGGTGGGTCGATGTAGACGGTCATCCGCCGAGCACCCCGGCGAGCTCCCCCACGGGTGCGACGGCCACCGTCGCCTTGGTGCAGACCCAGTGCGGGTCGGGGCCGAGCTCGGGTTCGACCTCCAGGGCGTGCGGCCCGTCCTCGGTGCACACCGGGCACAGCGGCCAGCGGCCGTAGCGCTCCAGCAGCGCGTCCTGCACGTCCTGCGCCACCAGGCCGGTGACGAAGGCCACGCCTTCGGGCCACTGCTCGACCCACCAGCGCCGATGGGTCACCGCGTCCTCGACCAGCGAGACGATCTCGGCCTCGGCCACGTCGCCCGCGACGAGGTCGGCCATCACCAACGCCCGCGCGCTATGCAACTCCCGCTCCACCACACTCAACTCCATCCCCCCATTCTCCCCCGCCCTCCCGGTCCGGTCATCGGGAACTTAGCGACACCCACATCGGGCATTTCACCCGCATTTCCGTCCCTACCCTCCCAACCAGTCATAGGGGATTGACGAAGGGGCGGAGTGGAAATAACTTTCAAGGGTGACCAATGACGTGAAGGAAAGTTTCAGCGCTGATTCCCCGCCCGCGCCGGCGGCCCTCGCGGCCAAGGTGCGGACCCTCGCCCCGTCCATGACCCGCTCCATGCAGCGGGTCGCCGAAGCCGTGGCGGGGGACCCCGCCGGATGCGCCGCCCTCACCGTCACCGGTCTCGCCGAGCTCACCGGCACCAGCGAGGCCACCGTCGTCCGCACCGCCCGCCTCCTCGGCTACCCCGGCTACCGGGACCTGCGCCTGGCGCTCGCCGGGCTCGCCGCGCACCAGCTGTCCGGCCGGGCGCCCGCCGTCACCGCCGACATCGCGGTCGACGACCCGATCGCCGACGTCGTGACCAAGCTCGCGTACGACGAGCAGCAGACCCTCGCCGACACCGCCGCGGGCCTCGACACCGTCCAGCTCGGCGCCGCGGTCGCCGCAGCCGCGACCGCCCGCCGCATCGACATCTACGGCGTCGGCGCCTCCTCCCTCGTCGGCCAGGACCTGGCGCAGAAGCTGCTCCGCATCGGTCTGATCGCCCACGCCCACACGGACCCGCACCTCGCGGTGACCAATGCCGTGCAGCTCCGCGCCGGCGACGTGGCCATCGCGATCACGCACTCCGGCTCCACCGGTGACGCCATAGAGCCGCTCCGGGTCGCCTTCGACCGGGGTGCGACGACGATCGCGATCACCGGCCGCCCGGACGGACCGGTCTCGCAGTACGCCGACCACGTCCTGACCACGTCGACCGCCCGCGAGAGCGAGCTGCGGCCCGCCGCCATGTCGAGCCGTACGAGCCAACTGCTCGTCGTCGACTGCCTGTTCATAGGCGTCGCCCAGCGTACGTACGAGACGGCCGCACCCGCCCTTGCCGCTTCGTACGAGGCACTCGCCCACCGCCACAGCCCGCGCAGCCGCTGACCACACGGCCGCACCCGCACCCGCACCCGCACCCGCAGAACCGTACGAGACCGAGAAAGCAGAGCAGCTGTCCATGACCTCCACCACCGACGCCGGCAACGACGCCGCCGCCCCCGACGGCTACGGCGAGCTGCGCGCGCAGCTCGCCACCCTCACCACGGAGGCGTTCCGCCCCGAGCTCGCCGAGATCGACCGGCTCTCCACCCAGGAGATAGCCCGGATCATGAACGGCGAGGACGCCACCGTGCCCGCCGCGGTCGCCGAGAAACTGCCGCAGATCTCCGCAGCGATCGACGCCACCGCCGAGCGCATGGCGCGCGGCGGCCGGCTGATCTACGCGGGCGCCGGCACGGCCGGCCGCCTGGGTGTGCTCGACGCCAGCGAGTGCCCGCCCACCTTCAACACCGACCCGTCCGAGGTCATCGGCCTGATCGCGGGTGGCCCGTCCGCCATGGTCAAGGCTGTCGAGGGCGCCGAGGACAGCAAGGAGCTGGCCGCAGCCGACCTTGACGAGCTGGGCCTCACCGCCGACGACACGGTGGTCGGCATCTCCGCCTCCGGCCGCACGCCGTACGCCATCGGGGCCGTCGAGCACGCCCGCGGCAAGGGCGCGCTCACCCTCGGCCTCTCCTGCAACGCCGGCTCCGCACTCGCCGCGGCCGCCGAGCACGGCCTGGAGATCGTCGTCGGCCCCGAGCTGCTCACCGGCTCCACACGGCTGAAGGCGGGTACGGCCCAGAAGCTCGTCCTCAACATGCTGTCGACGATCACGATGATCCGGCTCGGCAAGACGTACGGGAATCTGATGGTCGACGTGCGCGCGTCCAACGAGAAGCTGCGCGCCCGCTCCCGCCGGATCGTCTCCCTCGCCACCGGCGCCTCCGACCAGGAGATCGAGGCGGCGCTCGCCGCCACCGACGGCGAGGTCAAGAACGCCATCCTCACGATCCTGGGCGAGGTCGACGGTCCCACAGCCGCCACGCTCCTGGCCGACTCCCACGGCCACCTCCGCGCCGCCCTCGCGGCCGTACGCACCACCTGACGCACCACCTGCACCACTCCCCCGCACAGCAAGGCACCACGCACATGGCTACTGAAGACAAGAACCGCGCCACCGCCGCCGCGATCCTTCCGCTCGTCGGTGGCGCAGCGAACGTCAGCTCGATCGCCCACTGCATGACCAGGCTCCGGCTCGGCCTGCACGACCGTTCCCTCGTCGACGACGAGGCCCTGAAGGCCGTCCCCGCCGTGATGGGCGTGGTCGACGACGACACCTACCAGATCGTCCTCGGCCCCGGTACGGTCGCCCGGGTCACCCCGGAGTTCGAGCAGCTGGTCGAGGAGGAGCGCGCGTCCGCGCCCCCCGTCGTCCATACCTCCCAGGAGCTGGCGGCGCAGGGTGCGGCGATCAAGGCGCAGCAGAAGGCGAAGAACGCCACCCCGTTCAAGCTGTTCCTGCGCAAGATCGCGAACATCTTCGTCCCGCTGATCCCGGCCCTCATCGGCTGCGGCATCATCGCCGGTCTCAACGGCCTGCTGGTCAACCTCGGCTGGCTGCCGTCGGTCACGCCCGCCCTGGCCGCGATGGCCTCCGGCTTCATGGCGCTGATCGCGGTCTTCGTGGGCTACAACACGGCGAAGGAGTTCGGCGGTACGCCGATCCTGGGTGGTGCGGTCGCGGCGATCATCGTCTTCCCCGGCGTCGCGAACATCGACGCCTTCGGCCAGGCCCTCTCCCCGGGTCAGGGCGGTGTGCTCGGCGCGCTGGGGGCCGCGGTCCTCGCGGTGTACGTGGAGAAGTGGTGCCGCCGCTGGGTGCCCGAGGCCCTGGACGTCCTGGTCACCCCGACCCTGACGGTGCTGATCTCCGGCCTGGTCACGATCTTCGGCCTGATGTACGTCGCCGGTGAGGTCTCCTCCGCCATCGGTACGTTCGCCGACTGGCTGCTGTCCACGGGCGGCGCGGGTGCGGGCTTCCTGCTCGGCGGCTTCTTCCTGCCGCTGGTGATGCTGGGCCTGCACCAGGCCCTGATCCCGATCCACACGACGCTGATCGAGCAGCAGGGCTTCACGGTCCTGCTCCCCATCCTCGCCATGGCCGGCGCGGGCCAGGTCGGCGCGGCGGCCGCGGTCTACCTGCGCCTGCCTCGTAACGAGTCGATCCGCAAGACCATCAAGTCGGCCCTCCCGGCCGGTCTGCTGGGCGTCGGCGAACCTCTGATCTACGGTGTCTCGCTCCCGCTCGGCCGCCCGTTCATCACGGCCTGTGTCGGCGGCGCGTTCGGCGGCGGCTTCGTGGGCCTGTTCAACCAGCTCGGCGACTCCGTCGGCTCCACGGCCATCGGCCCGTCCGGCTGGGCCCTGTTCCCGCTCCTGGACGGCAACCACGGTCTCGGCTCGACGATCGCGATCTACGCGGGCGGTCTGGCGGTCGGCTACGTCGCCGGATTCGTCGCCACGTATTTCTTCGGCTTCAGCAAGGCCCTGCTGGACGAGTTCAACGTCTCGCAGGAGCCGGTCCCCTCGACGGTCGCCGCCACCGGCGGCCCCGCCACGACGGACCCGGGCACCGCACCCGGCGCCCCGGCGAAGGAACCGGCGGGGGTCTGATCTCCGCCTCGAACCCCTCGAACCCCTCGAACCCCTCGGACCGCCGGGCCCCGGACCCCCCCCCGGTGCCCGGCGGTCCGAGGGGTCCGGGGGTCCGCACCACCTCGCGGCAGAGGCGGTGCGGTGCCCGCCCGCCGCCGTCGTCGGCGGCGGCGGCGGCCCTTGACCTGGAGCGCGCTCCAGCATCTAGCGTCTCCGCCATGACGACACCTCAGCACAAGATCGGATCGGGTTTCGGTGCCCGGAGCACCGTGGACGACGTCCTGGGCGGCATCGACCTGTCCGGCAGCACCGCGATCGTCACCGGTGGTTACTCGGGACTCGGCCTGGAGACAACCCGCGCCCTGGCGGGTGCCGGTGCACGCGTCGTCGTCCCCGCCCGGCGACGGGCCGCCGCCCAGGCGGCGGTGGAGGGCATCGACGGCGTCGAGACCGACGACCTGGACCTGGCCGACCTCGACAGCGTCCGCGGTTTCGCCGAGCAGTTCCTGGCGTCGGGCCGCACGGTCGACATCCTGATCAACAACGCCGGCATCATGGCCTGCCCCGAGACGCGGGTCGGCCCTGGTTGGGAGGCGCAGTTCGCCACGAACCACCTCGGTCATTACGCGCTGGTCAATCAGCTCTGGCCGGCGATCGCCCAGGGTGGCGGGCGGGTGGTCGCCGTGTCCTCCGGCGCCCACGGCATCACGGGCGTGCGCTGGGACGACGTGCAGTTCGAGCACGGCTACGACAGATGGCAGGCGTACGGGCAGGCGAAGGCGGCGAACGTGCTGTTCGCCGTGCACCTCGACGCACTCGGCCGCGACGCCGGGGTCAGGGCGTTCGCGGTGCATCCGGGCAGCATCCTCACCCCGCTGCAACGCCACCTCCCGAAGGCGGAGATGGTCGAAGCGGGCTGGATCGACGAGAACGGCAACCCGGCCGATCCCACCTTCAAGACACCCGGGCAGGGTGCGGCGACGCAGGTATGGGCGGCGACCTCCCCCCGGCTGGCGGGCATGGGCGGCGTGTACTGCGAGGACTGCGACGTGGCCGAGCCTGCCGGCGACGGCTCGGGAGGCGGCGTGCACCCACACGCCACCGACGCGGAGCAGGCCGCGCGCCTGTGGGCGCTGTCGGCCGACCTCACGGGCGTCGACGCTTTCGCGGCGGAGACCTGAGGAAGACGCCGACTCGCACGGCGACGAAAACCTTCGGATAATCTGGGAGTAGGAAATCATCTCAAGGGCATCAGAAGCCTTGGAGGTTGATAACAATGGTTCCCCTGCTTCTCGTTCTTCTGCTCGCCCTGGTCCTCTTCGGTGCCGGGTTCGCACTCAAGGCGCTGTGGTGGATCGCAGTAATCGTCCTCGTGGTCTGGCTGATCGGATTCCTTGTCCGGCCGACCGCGAGCGGTGGCCGACGTGGCCGGTGGTACCGCTGGTAGAACGCCTTCACCAGCACTGTTGACGCGGGTGGGCCCGGACCGAATATCCGGGCCCACCCGCATTCACCTTTTCCCGTCGCCTCATATGCGTGCACCTCCGGAACGGGGGCACGCGAGTTGTGGAACACGAAAGATTCCGTCGCGAAAGGAGCCAATGATGACCGACCACCTGTGGGGCTACCAGCCGACAAGCGGTCACACCGCCGGCGCCGACCTGACCGGTTATTCGGTCGAGGCGACGGACGGAAGTGTCGGAAAGGTCGACAAGCACTCCGACGAGGCCGGCTCGGCCTACCTCGTCGTCGACACCGGTGTCTGGATCTTCGGCAAGGACGTCCTGCTGCCCGCAGGCACGATCAAGGCCATCGACATCGAACGCCGGACGATATTCGTCGACCTGACCAAGGCTCAGATCAAGGACTCGCCCGAGTTCAACAGGCACCGGCACGCGAACGACCCGGGGTATCACGCCCAACTCGACAGCTACTACGGCACCTTCCGCATCATGTGAACCCAGCGCACCCCGACCGACCGGAAGAGACCGGGCAGAGCACCGGGCAGAGCACCGGGCAGAGAACCTGGCAGAGAACCGAACGCCGTTCACCGGCATCACACTGTCCAGACGCTGATCCGTGAACCATCGGGCAACGCGTACGGACAGTGGGAGGCGGCAGACATGACGCACGGGCCGGCTCGTGTGACGGTGAGGGATCATCGGCCCCGCGCGCGGAACGGCGGGCGGAGGAGGGGCGCGGGCCCCGACACGGCATCACCCGAGCGGCGTTCGCCGTCCTGCGCCGTGACGGACTCCCCCTGTTCGGCCGGGCCGCACGCGTAGCCGGGCCGGCGGCACTGGGGGGCCTGCTGGTGACGGTCGTGGCCTTCCTCGTCGCCTGGCCCACGTTCACCCGGATACGCCTGAACGCGATGCAGGCCCGTCTCGACGAGGACTCCTACGCCCCCAGCGGCAGCCTGGTGAACAGCCTGTGGCTCATCGCCCTGGCCTGCCTGCCGTTCCTGATACTCCTGCTGCACCTGGGATGCACCGTTCTCCAGACCGCGTCCGCCCGTGCGGCTGCCGGACGGGCTCCCGGCCGCTTCCGTACGGTCCTGGGCGTGGACCTGCTGCGCGGAGTGTGCGTATGGGCTCCGCTGGTGCTCGGTGTCCTGGTGGCGGAGTACTTCACGACCACCACGTTCAGGGAGTACACCGCGATCGTTCCGAAGTGGGAGTACCCCAACCTGTTCCTCCTGCTGCGCTACGGTCCGCCCTTGCTGGGCCTGGTGGCGGCGCTGGTGCTCCGGCTCGGCTGGACCCTGGCCCCGACCGTCGCCGCGACGGAAGGCCTCACACCCGTCGCCGCCCTGCGCCGCTCCTGGTCGCTGGTGTGGGGCCGGGCCGCCGCCTGGTTCCGCACCGTGGCCGTCGCGCTGCCCCTGGGCGGGCTCACCGCCGGCACGTATCTGCTGCTCCACCTCGCCGCCCGGCCACTGCGCCCCGGCACTGTCGCCCGCTTCCTGACGTGGGGCCCGGACAACACCTACGCCGCGTACGTCGCCGGGCTCCTCGCCCCCATCGCCTTCGCCCTGCTGCTCACCGGCGCCCTGACCCTTCCACCGGCGTACACCACCCTCGCGATACTCCACCAGCGGCTCGTCCTGGCCCGGGGGCGGCAGCCGGCGGATGCGGCGGCCACCCGAATGTGACGCCGGGCGACGGCCTACGCCCTCACGGCAACCGCCCCTCCCGGTTGATCTCCCTCACCCGGGCCCGCAGCACGAGTCCCGACGGGGCCGGCCGGACAGCTTCGGGCGGACAGTCCCACTCCGCGCCGCCGCCCGGCGGACGCAGTTGTACGTACGGCCCGACACGCCCCATCACGCGGCCCACCCTGCCGTCCCGGCCGTCCATGACGAACGATCCGGGCTCCGGCATGCACGGCTCAAGCCCTTCAACTGTCATGAGCCACCGCCGCTTCCCGCTGCAGCTCTTCCAGCCCGGCGCTCAGCCGCAGCGCCGTGTCGATCGTGCACCGGCCGAGGTCGACCAGCGGGGCCGGCTCGTCGCGTGCGCACGACACCGGGTCGATCCGCAGCGACGGCAGCTTCACGCCGATCCCGGCGAGCCCGGCCCGCAGCCGTGCCACCGCATCCTCCGCAGCCGCCACTCTGCCCGCTGCTTCTCTGCGCCGTTCCGTAGCCGTCATCATGATCTTCCCCATTTCCACGCTCAGTAGTTGCTATGCCTACCCAGCGTGGCCAATTCGTCGGTACCGTGGAAGAGGTGCAGTTCCAACACCCGCACGTGTGTCACAGGGAGTCGCCATGCCCGGGCCGAAGAAGCTCGATCCCTCGTCCTCGCCCCGCGCCCTCCTAGGCGCCGAACTCCGCCACAGGCGCGAGGCCGCAGGCCTCTCCCAGGAGGAACTGGGCACCCCCCTGTTCGTCAGCGGCTCCTTCATCGGCCAGTTGGAGGCCGGTACGCGCCGCATGCAGGCCGATCAGGCCCAGAAGCTGGACGAGGTGCTGGGCGCCGGCGGGTTCTTCACGCGGAACTGCGTCGCGCTGAAGCAGTCGAAGTACCCGGACCACTTCGCGGAGGCCGCCGAGGCGGAGGCGGTCGCAGTCACTATCAAGGAGTACGCGCCGCTTCTCATCCCAGGGCTGTTGCAGACGGAGGCGTACGCACGGGCGGTCTTCCGAGGCGGTCTGCCCACGGCTACGGAGAGCGCGATCGATGAGCTGGTAGCCGCCAGGCTGGAGCGAGCCCAGCTCCTGGCCGATCCAACGACGCCCTTGTTGTGGGTAGTTCTCGACGAGGCGCTGCTGCGTCGCAAGACAGGTGGGGCTGCGGTAATCGCAGAGGCGCTGCGTCACGTGGCTGCGATGGCACGTCAGCGACGCGTGATTGCACAGGTTTTGCCCTTCTCAGCAGGCGCCCACATGGCCTTGGAAGGTCCGCTCAAGCTGATGTCGTTCTCGGATGCCCCCTCTCTCGCCTATCTCCAGGGCCTGGGCACAGGAAAGTTGCAGGACGATCCTGCAACCGTCCGCCACTACGAGCTGACTTACGATCTGGTGGCGGCCAGCGCATTGTCACCGGAAGCGTCCCTGGCCCTGATCGAGTCGGTGGCGGAGGATTACGCCCATGAAGCCCATCGGATCTGACTACGACCTGTCCACGGCGACCTGGCACAAGTCCTCGTACAGCGGCGGCGACGGCGGCAACTGCCTCGAAGTCGCCACCTGGCGTAAATCCACCTACAGCGGGGCCAGTGGCGGTGACTGCCTCGAAGTCGGCGAGGGCCACCCCGGTGTCGTCCCCGTGCGCGACTCCAAGGTGACCGACGGACCCGCGCTGCTCTTCCGGTCCGACGCGTGGGCCGCCTTCGTCACCGGTCTCAAGCGCGGCTAGGAGGCCTCTACCCGCACCTTCCATTCGCATGGGAGCGCCGCTCTCACCACCCTGCAGCAGATCGGCGGCGCGACCGGTATTGCGGTGCCGATCGCCGTGCTGACGCTCTTCAGCGACCCGCACAATGCAGGATCGACCGCAGATGATCTGCTCACCGGCATGCGAGCGACCTTCATCGCTGCAGCTGCGGGCCCAGGACCCGTTCCAGCGACGGGTGGATCTGGGCGCGCAGGCGCCGTGGAGCCGGTTGGTGACCGTGGCTCGTCTGGTCGAAGAAGCAGGCCCGTGCCGCCCGGCCCGTGTCTCTGCGGCCGCGTGCCGTGACTCACGCCGCCGTGGTGCGGAACGTGCTGGGGCTGAGTCCCTTGTGGCGTTTGAAGGCGGTGCTGAAGCCGAACGCGTCGGCGTAGCCGACGGTCTTGGCGATCTGGGCGATGCTGAGGTCGGTGTCGGCCAGGAGTGCCTCGGCGTCGTCCATGCGGCACTCGGTGAGGTAGGTGAGGGGCGGACGTCCCATCAGCTCGGTGAAGCGACGGGCGAACAGCGCCCGGGAGACGCCGGCTTGAGCGGCCAGCGACGCGACCGTCCAGCTCTCGGCGGGCCGCCCGTGGAAGGCGTGCAGGGCGGGGGCGAGGACCGGGTCGGCGAGGCCGCGGTACCAGCCGGGCGCGTCGGCGCCTGCCCGGTCGAACCAGGTGCGCAGCGTGCAGACCAGAGCCCAGTCCAGGAGCCGGTCCATCAGCGCCTGCGAACCGGCTGAGAGCCGGGCGGCGTCGGCGGCGGAGTTCTCCAGCCAGGCGCAGACCTCGGCGTCCTCGGCCACGACCAGGACGGGCGGCAGGGCTCGCAGGAGCCGTTCGTGGCGGTGCCCCGAGGCGCGGTAGGCGCCCACGATCAGCGCGGTCGCTCGATCCGGGCCGGTGCCCCAGTGAATGCCGTCGAGTTCCTGGCCGGTGCACGCGGCGTCCGCGGTGAAGCAGTTGATCTCGTACGCGGTGTGGGGGCGGTGGACAGTGCCAGGCTCGTCCGCGAGGCGGAACCGTGCGGGGCCCTGGACGATGGCCGTGTCGCCCGCGCCGATCGCGCACTCGGTGCCGTCGGACAGCAGTAGCGTGCCGCCACCGCGGAGCACGCTGACCATGGTGAGCGGAGCGGCGTCGGCGAAGGTGATACTCCAGGGCGCCGTCAGGACGGCATGGCTGACGACCGAGCCCTCGGCTCGGATGCCGCTCAGCAGTGAACTCAGAGGATCCACACCGCAATCGTAGACGATCTCCAATGTCTTGGAGAGTTTCTCCCATGGATCATCTACGGTGCCGCGGTTGTACTGGACTCACTGCACAGATCGAGCCCTCGGGAGACACCGTGCCGCAGCACAGCAGTGACACCAGGACAGCCCTCGTGGTCGTCGCGCACCACCGCAGCGATTCCCTCACCGCCCATACCGCCCGCCGCGCGGCTGCCCAGATCGAGGCCGCCGGATACCGCATCGACCTGCTCGACCTGCACGCCGAGGGGTTCGACCCGCGGATGAACGTGGAGGACCAGCCGGATTGGGGCAACCGGGAGAAGCCGTACTCGGACCAGACGCACGCCCACATGCGGCGGATCCTCGACGCCGATGTCGTCGTCGCCGTCTTCCCGGTGTACTGGCAGAGCGTGCCCGCCCTCCTCAAGGGATGGATCGACCGCGTATGGAACTACGGGTTCGCCTACGGCCGCAGCAAGCCCCGCCTGGCGGGCAGGCGCATGCTGTGGCTGGCCCTGGCCGGCGCCACCGCCGACGACCCCATCGCGGAGTCGATGCAGTCCGTCCTCGATGCCAACCTGAGCGACGGCATCGCCTACTACTGCGGCTTCTCCCGCTCCACCGTAGGCCTGCTCCTGGACGCGGAGGAGCGACCGCAGCGCATCGACGCCGAGGGCAATCTGCTGGTCGGCGAAGCGGTCGCCGGCGCCGAGCGGAAGGCGCAGTACACCGATTTCGACCGTCGGGCACGGAAGTTCGTGGAGGAGCTCCTCGCGGACGAACTCGTCGCGGCCTGACGGTCTCCGGATCCCGTGGGCTGACACTGCGGCAGTACGTGCGGGACCTGTTGGCCCGGGTCGCACCGGCGGACACCTGGCGCGATTCCGCCGCCTGCGGGTCGAGCGCTGCGCCGCCGGGACGCCGCAGGACATGCGCGCGCTGCAAGGTTCCACGACTTTCGTCGCAGGCCGCCGCGACCAATGGCCACAGCGGTGTCCGGTCCGGGGTCTCTACCGTAGGCGCGTGACTCGTGCCGAATCCATGGACCCCGCAACCCCGCCCCTGACCTCGGCGGTGAGGGCGCTTCAGGCGTTCCGGCCGACCGTGCCGGGGCGGGCCCTCTTCGCGCCCGGGATGTGGCCCGTCGGGCGCGTCGTGGGCGAATCGATCCTCAGCCTGGCGCTCGCGCTGCTGGCGATGGGCACGGAGTTCCTGGACGACAGCGGCACCGTGCAGGTCTTCGGCGTCGCGCTGGGGGCGGCACTGTTGTCGCCCCTGCGTCGGGTGCTCCCCGCGACCGTCCTGCTGATGGTCGCCGTCGGCTCCGTCCCGTTCGCCGGACTCGGGCCCCTGTTCCTCGTCGCCTCGTGGTCGGCCGGGCGGCGGATCGAGGGTCTGGGCAGGGCGGCCGGTGTCTTCGCGCTCACCTACGCTCTCACCCTCGGCCAGACCGCCGTGTCGGAACCCGACGTCTCCCTGTCGATGCTGGTCTTCAGCGGACTGTTCCTGCTGGTCCCGACCATCGTGCCGGGGCTCGCCGGGCGCTACTGGTCGCAGCGCCGCACCCTGACCGACACCCTGCACGAGTACAACGCGCAGCTCCTGCGCGAGCGCGAGATGATCGCCGGGCACGCCCGGATACGGGAGCGTCAGCGCATCGCGCAGGACATGCACGACAGCCTCGGCCATCAGCTCGCGCTGATCGCGGTGCACACCGGTGCGCTGGAGGTGGACCGTGAGCTGACGGGGCGGCAGCGTGAGGCCGTCGGTGTGCTGCGTGAGGCGTCGGTGGCCGCGATGCACGAACTGCGCGACGTGGTGGGCGTACTGCGGGACGGGGTTCCGGACAGCCCGCGGGCAGCCGACACGGACGGTGAGGAGCCCGGGAATCCCTCTCGTGGGGTGGCCGGTATCGAAAGTCTGGCGGAGGGGTCGCGGAGGGCCGGGGCTGCCGTGGACGTGCGGCGTTCGGGCGAGGAGCGGCCGCTCGCGCCGACCGCCGACCATGCGGCGTACCGCGTGGTCCAGGAGGGTCTGACCAACGCTCACAAGCACGCGCCGGGGGCCGCTATCACCATCGGGCTGCGGTACGAGCCGGACTCGCTGGTCGTGGAGGTCGCCAACGGTCCGGCGGTGGAGCCGGTGAGCGGCAGTGTGGCGAGCGGCTGCCAGGGGCTGACGGGGCTGGAGGAACGGGCGCGGCTCGTCGGCGGGATGGTGCACGCCGGCCCCACGGCGGACGGCGGCTTCCGGCTGGCGGGCGTCCTGCCGTACACGTCGCCGGGTGACGGCTTCCCGAGCCCGCCGCCCGGTGATGTCCTGGCGACGTTCGTCGCGCCCACCGACGACTTTCGGGCGCAGAACGCGAAGGGCTCCGCGGGTGAAAGTGATCCGGTCACCGACTGGAACGGTTTCCCGAAGGAGTTGGCCAGGACCATGAGCAGGACCAAGAGGGGCAACGGCATAGCCATCGGCTGCGGAGTTGCGGTGCTCGTCGCCGTGCTGCTGGTGATCGGTCTGGTCGTCGGGGGGATCTTCCTCATGCGTGAGGCGGACTCGGCGATGATCGAGCCCAAGCAGTACGAGGCGGTGAAGGTCGGCCAGTCCGAGGCGGAGGTCCGCGACCAGCTGCCGAGCGGCGAGTCGTTCCTGAACGCCGAGACGGGCAAGGGCGCGCCGCCCGAGCCGGAGGGGTCGACGTGTCTCACGCTCCTCTCCACGGAGTTCGGGACGGGCTGGGACGCGGAGCCGGTGTTCCGGTTCTGTTTCAAGGACGGCAAGCTGATCGAGAAGAAGTCCTTCGAGACGAAGTGAGGGCTCCTGCCCGGCTGTTCGGCCGGACACCCGATCGGGGATGATGAACCGATGCCCGCAGGTATGACCGCTCAGGACCGTTCGGGAGAGTCGTGATCAGGGTTCTTGTGACGGACGACGAGCCGCTCATTCGCGCGGGCATCAGGATGATCCTTTCCTCGGCCGACGACATCGACGTCGTGGCCGAGGCGGCGAACGGCCGCGAGGCGGTCGGGATCGCGCGGGCCCAGCGTGTGGACGTGGCCCTGCTGGACATCCAGATGCCGGTCATGGACGGGCTGACGGCCCTGGCCGAGCTGCGTCGGACCGTGCCCGAGGTTCGGGTGCTGATCCTGACGACGTTCGGGGAGCGGCACAACGTCCTGCGGGCCCTGACCGAGGGGAGCGCCGGCTTCCTCCTGAAGGACTCGGCGCCCGCGGAGCTCATGCGCGCGGTACGGGCGGCGGCGGCCGGGGAGGCGTATCTGTCGCCCGGCGCCACCCGTCATGTCGTGGACTCGCTGGCGTCCGGCGGCACCGCGCACCGCGCGGAACAGGCCCGCCGCCGGCTGGAGAAGCTGACGGCACGCGAACGGGACGTCCTGGCCCTGCTGGGCGAGGGCCTGTCCAACGCGGACGCCGGTCAGCGGATCCACATGAGCGAGGCGACGGTCAAGGCGTACGTGAGCCGCATCCTCGCCAAGCTGGGGTGCGAGAACAGGGTGCAGGCCGCCCTGCTGGCCCGGGACGCGGGCCTGGGGGCGTAGGCCGGGCCCGCTCACACCACCTGGATCACGTGCTTCCCCCGCACTCCGCCCGCTTCCAGGGCCCGGTGGGCGGTGGCGATGCCGGTCAGGGGATGGACGCCGTCCACCACGGGGCGGATCGCACCGCTCTCCGCGTAGCGGGTCAGTTCGGCGAACAGGTCGCGCTTCGGGTTGCCGCTGAAGAAGCGGACCCGGTGCGGGCCACAGGCCGTCGAGACGAGCAGGCAGGAGAGGCTCCGGCAGAGGTGGTCCACGTCGGACGCGATGGAGACCATGCGCCCGCCGGGGGCCAGGAGCCGCCGGAAGGCGGGTGTTCGGTGCCGACCGTGTCCAGGACGACGTCGAAGGTGCCGAGGCCGGCCGGGCCCGTCGTCGTGTAGCTGAAGGCCTCGTCGGCGCCCAGGTCCCGGACGAGGTCGAGGTTCTTGGCGTCCGCGAGGCCGGTGACATGCGCGCCCAGGGCCTTGCCGAGCTGTACGGCGACGCTGCCGATCCCGCCGGAGGCACCGCGGGCGAGGAGCCGCTCCCCCGGTTTCAGCCGCGCCTTGGCCCGCAGCGCCGTGATGGCCGTCGTACGGGCGGGGAGGGAGGCGGCCTCGATCAGGCTGAGGTTCTCCGGGGCGTACGACAGCTGCCGGGGCCGACCGCCACGTATTCGGCGGCGCTTCCGAAGCGGCGCCCCAGCAGCCCCCCGCCGGCCAACTGCGGTGCGACGGCCGGGGCGGGCGAGCAGGCCGCCGCCGCGTCCCGGCGCCCGGTCGCCCATCTGCTCCAGTCGTTCCGGGCCGGACCGGCCGCTCCCCTGCCGTCG
Source organism: Streptomyces sp. NBC_01520 (assembly GCF_045040375.1). Taxonomy (NCBI): domain Bacteria; kingdom Bacillati; phylum Actinomycetota; class Actinomycetes; order Kitasatosporales; family Streptomycetaceae; genus Streptomyces; species Streptomyces sp. NBC_01520. Next base: position 4,546,289 of record NZ_CP109404.1, on the reverse strand, counting down.
CCCGTGCGGCTTGACCTGGACCTGGACCGGATCCACCCGCACTGAGCGCGGGACCTGGACCGGATCCACCCGCACTGAGCGCGGGACCTGGACCGGATCCACCCGCACTGAGCGCGGGACCGGGACCGGGGCTCAAGCCGCGAGTTCCGAGCGCTCTTTCAGCGGAATGGGTGGAGGGATTGTCTTCCCACCCACCCTCCCTGCCTGGGGGGTTGACTTTTCGTGACCGACTTGCCACGGACAGTCGCGGCGTTCTGGCGTGCCGATAGACCAAGCGACCCCCACCTGGTGCGGGAACACCGGGCAGGGGTCTCACCAGATCGATCGAACGGCGATCTCATGGCTGCCGGCCAGTTTAGTGCTACCCCCTCCACCCCGTACGAGCCCCCGCACCCGATGGCCAACCCCGGCTACGGCAAGCGCTCGGCTCCGGACCAGCGACCGCGCGGCGAGCGCGACTTCGCGCATCTGCCGCCCCGCGAGGCGGCCGTCGCCGCGTACCTCGACCGGCTGCCCGACGGCGCCGACATCTCCGTGAAGACCCTGGCCAAATGGCTCCCGTACGGACAGTGCGCCCTGCGTACCGCGCTCAACCGGATCCAGGCGGCCGGCCACCTTCGCCGGGGCAGCGAATGCGTCGCCACCGACGAGGTGCTGCTCTGGGTCACCCGGACGTTCTTCTCCCGGACCGCGCGGGACGACGACTGGTGGGCGTCCTTCAGCCGGGGCGACGTACCGCAGGAGACGCGACGCCCCACCCGTTCGCGGGCGTTCGTCCTGCTGGCCGCTCTGGGGCGTACCGCGCCCGCGCTGAGCCTGTCGGCGGCGGACTGCGTGAGTCTGGAACCGCAGGTGAGCGAGTGGTTCGAGCGGGGCGCCACCGAGGCGCAGACCCTGCACGCCCTGACGCACGGGCTCCCCGCCGTCGTGCACCACGCCGCCTCCCTCGTCCGGCGCCGCCTCCTCGACAAGCTGCCGCCCGAGCGGACCCGCCCAGCCCCCCGGACCGTCCTGCGCACCCTGGAGTGCAGCGTGTGCCGTGCGCCCGGCATCCCCGAGGCGCTGCGCGGCGGCCGGTGCGGTCCGTGCCGCGACGAACCGGTGGACGGCCCCGCCGGTCCCCCCGGAGCGGTACCCACCACCGGGGTGCGCGAGCGGATGACAGCGGTCCGGGCAGGCCTTGTCCCACGGCAGGACAGGACCGTCAGGGCCAGGGAGTCCATGGCCCGCACCCGGCGCTGATCGCGCCCCGGCGCGGGGTCCGTCGGAAGCGGGCCGGAGTCGAGGCGAAGCGGGCGCCTCCGCACGGCAGCACGGCAGACTCGGCGGACGCCTGGTGACTGGGACGGTGCCCTCCACAGGGCGGATCGCGCCGCTCTGCGCGTACCGCGGGATGCGCGAGCGGATCTCCGCGTACCGCGCGGGCCTTGACCCTCGGCGCCGACCGGCCGGCCCCCGGGGGAAGGACCGGCCGGACGGACAAGGGGTGTGGGTTGCCTCGCGTGTGCCGGGTCAGAGCCCCGACACGTAGTACGGGGAGACGTTGATCCAGCCGTTCGCCGCCGCGCCGTTGCGGGTGCCGCTGGAGGTCTTGGCCAGGGTGTACCAGGAGTCGACGTAGTCCGGGTCGTCGACCCACCAGGAGGTGGGAATGGCGTCCAGGAGTGCGTCGACGAGCGGAACGTACACGCCCTGGTCGGTGATCGTGAGGAGGATCGCGACGAGGCTCCTGGCGAGCGCCTCGTAGTTGGTGTCGCCGTCGTCCTCCATCATGACCGCGTCGGCCAGGTTGTATTTGTAGTTCGACCAGTTCACGAGGACCTGGCGGGGGTAGTACGTGGTGCCGCCCTCGTTCAGGTACGGCATCTCGACGATGTCGACACGCGCCTTGCCGTCGTGGCCGAAGCCGGTGACGAGGCTGAAGATCTCGGCGTCACCCTTGATCCACGGCTCCTGCACGTCGGAGATCCGCACCGAGTTGATCAGGGTGGTGTCGATGCCCGCCACGGCCGTCGACGCGAGGGTGTTCACCTCCGCGGCCGGGGCCGGGACGTCGAGCCCTTTCGCCGCCAGGGCTTCGCGGAGGACCTCGAGCCCTGCGGTGACCGCCTTGGCACCGTCGATGTCGACGAGGTAGACGGGCTGCTCGGGGATGGTGTCGACGGCCAGCTCACGGGCGGTGCCCTCGCTGTCGTACGCGATGAACGTCGCGGTGTCGTCGGACGGGGCGGCGGCCACCAGCGGGGTCTCGCCCCCGGCCAGCCGGGCCTCCATCGACGGGTGCGCCAGCCCGACGCGCAGCAGCGAGCCGATGTCGCCGCCCAGGCCCTTCGCGGTGGCGACGCCCCGGTCCGCCGAGGCGATCGACGCGGCGAGACTCCTGCCCCTGGCCGTGGTGGAACGGCTGGTCAGGGCCCGCAGGTCCACCGAGTCGGCGGCCAGCGCGGCCGACCGGACCTGACTGTTCCAGGCCGGATCGGCGAGGGAGGCAGCGAGGGTGCGCGCGGTCGCGTCCTCGATGCCGGCGACCGACGCCGCCGGTACGACGGCGGACCGGGCCGAGTCGTTCTGCGCTGCCAGCGCGGTGCCCTGCAGGGGTACCAGAGCCGTCGCGGCCAGCACGACCCCGATCAGGGTGGTGCGCAGCGGCATGGATGTGCTCAAGGCTGTCTCCTGATGACTGGGTGGAGCACAACGGGGGTGAGCGGGTCCGGTCATCTATGCGAGTAGACCCCGCCGCTATAGATGTACATGCCCATGCCCGTCCAAACCGCGCCGGTCGAAAATTCTTCTTCCAATTGCCCTTCCACACAAGCCTGTTGGCGTTTCGACCGGGACGCGCGACGCCCGGGTGCGGTGTCCGCCGGGAGGCGGCCCGCACCCGGGCGTGACCGTGCAGGCTCGGGTGGATCAGCTCGTTGCGCAGGAAAGGCCGTTGAGCTTGAAGGTGCTGGGTTCGGCCGCCGTAGCGGAAGCCGTGGTGTTGAAGCCGAAGTCGACCGTGGCACCCGGCGCGATCACCCGGTTCCAGGACAGCGGCCGGGCGCTGATCGTCCTGCCGTACTGGTCGAACTCGGCGCTCCAGGTGTGGCTGACCGCCTGCTCGCCGGGGAGCAGCCAGGTCAGCTGCCAGGGCGAGACCGGTTCCGGGCCGGTGTTCTTGAGCTTCACCGTGACCGTCGAGCCGGTGTTCCAGGGGTGCGAGACGTAGGAGACCTCGCAGGTGCGCGCCACGGCGCGCCGGCCGTCGCCCGCGTCGTCCAGATACGAGGCGATGAAGGCGAGCGGCGCGTTCCAGTTGATGGTGACCTCGTTGGTGGCCCAGGAGCCGATGTCGTCGAGGTAGCACATCGCGGGCGCGCAGCCGCCCAGCTTCTCCACGGCGACCGGGTCACCGGCGGCGACGGCCGTGAGGTTGGGGCCGCCCGCGATCGAACCGGCCGGCGGGTGGGGGAGGTCCGGGTCGTTCTGGTGCGCCCAGAAGCGGTGGTGCTGGTTGCGCGAGTCCCGCTCGCCGTAGCCGGTGACGTACGACCGGTTGAGGGGGTTGCGGCCGAGGAGGTAGTCCGCACCGCTCAGCACCGCGTCCTGGTACGCGGCTTCGCCGGTCAGGTCGTGGGCGGTGGCCAGCACGATCATGTTGTTCAGGACCTGGCTGTTGGAACCCCAGACGTAGTCCTCGTCCTTCGGGGCGTACGGCAGGCCGTACACCTGTGCGCGGGACTGCGCGGCGTAACGGTCGGCCGCCGTGGTGACCACGGAGCGGACCTCGCCGAGCTGTGCCGTGGTCAGGCCGTTCGGCACGGTGGCCAGCGTGAGCACGCCGAGCCCGCCGGTGGAGCCCCACGAGATTCCGCCGCCCGCCGGGAAGACCGCGTCGGTGTCGCCGTGCAGGGCCGAGGAGAGCACGGCCTGACGGAACGTGTCCTCTCCCGTCGTGGTGAACAGCTCCGCGGCGGCCCAGTAGAACTCGTCCGAGACGTCGCCGTCGCTGTAGGTGCCGCCGCCCGTGCCGTCGTTCGGGTCGGCGAGCACGTCCGGGTGCGCCTGGGCCGCGGCCCAGGCGGTCCGGGCGGCCTTCAGGCAGCGGCCCGCGAAGGCCGCGTCGTACGGGGCGTAGAGCCGGGCGCACTGGGCGGCCGCGGCGGCCAGGTTGAGCGTGGCGGCCGTCGAGGGCGGGTGCAGCTCGCGCTGCTGGGGGTCGAGGTGCGGGGCGAGCGGCAGGCCCGTCCACGCGGCGTCGTGCATCTTGTGGTGGGCCATCCCGGCCAGCGGCTCACCGGCGGGAACCTGCATCCGCATCAGGAACTCCATCTCCCAGCGCGCCTCGTCGAGGATGTCCGGTACGGCGTTGCCCCGCTCGGGCACCCGCAGCGCGCCGTCCCCGAGCTCCGCGGACTCGGCGTCCTCGGCGGTCAGGGTGCGCTCGTACGTGGCCATGAGCTGGGCCACCGAGATCCCGCCGTTGACCACGTACTTCCCGTGGTCGCCCGCGTCGTACCAGCCGCCCGACACGTCCAGCCGGTAGTCACAGACACCGGGCTGACAAGGGACGTCCGTGTCCCCCTTGTTGGGCGCCACACCGATGTGTCCGGCCGGCCGCGCGTAGGCGTCGCCGACGAGGTCCGCTTCGATGGGGGTGCCGCTGCGGTTGTGGTAGAAGTACGCCAGCGCGTCGGAGCGCAGGCTGTCGTACAGGTCGGAGCGCAGCGAGAACGGCTCACTGACCTGGCCGTCGATCTCGACGGTGTAGCCGTCGCCGGCCGTGGTGAGTGCGCTGAAGTCGAAGGTGTGGACGCGCAGTCGGGAGCTCGGGTCCTCGCCCTGCGGGACGGTCGTGCCGGTGGCGGCCGTCGTACCGTCGGCGGCCTTCACGGACCAGGCGAGGGGCGCTTCGGCGTCGGTGACGACCGTGCCCTTCTTGGGGCCGTGGGGCAGATATCCGACCTGGTTGACGCGGACCGGCGAACCGGTGTCCGGTTCGTACACGGGCGGCTCGGCGCCGCCGCGCAGCGACACGTCGTCGAGGCAGAAGGTGGTCGCGCTGTCGCCGCCCCCGATCTGCAGGGCGACCTGGGCGCCCGGACGGTCGGCCGCGGCGGTGAAGACATGGGTGACCGTCACGGCGTCCGGCCCGACCGGGTCGGCGGTGGCCAGCTCCGTGGTGTACGGCGCGGTGGCCTCCTGGACCCGGGTCTGGACGGTGAGGGGCTCGGTCGACGTGGCCGTGTAGCTGAGCGTGTAGCTCTCGCCCGCGACGATCGGGATGTCGTTCTGGCCGATGATGACGTCCCACGGATTGGCCGTCCCGGCCGGGACGGCGGCGCAGAGCCGGCCCTCGGTCACGGCCCCGGACGTGTTGGCCGTCCACCACCAGGGAGCGGTACCGGCCGCGAAGTCGCCGTTGGTGATCTGTTCGGGGCCGGGTTCGGCCTCCTGGGCACCGGCCGTGCCGGGCACCGCCAGCGCCGCCGCGAACAGTAACGCGGCGGCTGACATCCCGAACACGCGCCGCCCGTGCCGGGGACGGACGCGCACGGGCCGTGCGGAGAGTGGTGAGGCATTCACCGGGAGGGCCTTTCGTCGACAGGGTGCGGGTGGGGCGCCCTTGCATATATGGGAGCGCTCCCATCGGCATTGTGGAGGCGGAACGACCGTTCCGCCAGGGTCATGACAGAGAATGGGGAGAATGTCCGGGCGGCCGCCAACCGGGGTTCGGCGGGCGGCAGTCCGGGTCCCGGCGGGGCAGCCGTCCGACTCCCGGCGGCCCTTCCGGGGATGGGTTGGAAGCGCTCTCAGCCCAGGGGTGGGCCCCGGCGTTACGCTGTAGGCGACCTGGCGGTGCCCCGTCTGCCCCGTGCCGCCGCCCAGCAACGAGGAGCGCCCGTCTTGCCTGAGCAGCACCCCGGGTCCCGGCCCACCCTGGAAGCCGTCGCGGCACGGGCGGGGGTGTCACGGGCCACCGCGTCCCGGGTGGTCAACGGGGGTGACGGAGTCCGCAAACCGCTGGTGGACAAGGTGCGCCAGGCGGTCGAGGAGCTCCAGTACATCCCGAACCACGCCGCCCGGACCCTGGTCACCCGGCGGACCGGAGCGGTGGCCGTGGTCATCGCGGAGCCGGAGATCCGGATCTTCTCGGACCCGTTCTTCTCCCAGCAGATCCGGGGCATCAGCAAGGAACTGGCCGCCCACGACACCCAGCTGGTGCTGCTGATCGTGGAAGGGCCCGCGGACTTCGACCGGATCGCGCGCTATCTGTCCGGCGGCCATGTCGACGGGGCCCTCGCCTTCTCCCTGCACACCGACGACCCGCTGCCCGCGATCACCCGGCGGGCCGGGATCCCGACGGTGTACGGGGGCCGGCCGAGCTGGACCGCGGGCCCCGGGGAACAGGCCGTGCAGTACGTGGACGCCGACAACCGGGGCGGGGCGCGGGCCGCCGTGCAGTATCTGCGGGGGCTCGGGCGGGAGCGGATCGGGTACATCGGAGGGCCGCCCGACCAGACCTCGGCCATGGACCGGCTGGACGGCTACCGGGACATCCTGCTGGAGCTGGATCCGACGCTCGTCGCGGAGGGCGCGTTCACCGTGGAGAGCGGGGCGCGGGCGATGGCGGAACTCCTGGAGCGGCGGCCCGACCTGGACGCCGTGTTCGCGGCCAACGACCTGATGGCCACGGGCGCCCTGCGGGTGCTGCACGAGCACGGGATCGCGGTGCCCGAGCGGGTCGCCCTGGTCGGATTCGACGACATGGACTCGGTGGCCGAGACCGCCGACCCGCCCCTGACCACGGTCCGGCAGGACATCGAGGGTCAGGGCCGGCTGATGGCCCGGCTGCTGCTGCGCGGCCTGGACAAGGACCGCACGGGGGCCGACCGCCCCGACTCGGTGATCACCCCGACCACGCTCGTACGACGCGCCTCGGCCTGAAAGACGTACGGCGGGCCCGGCGCAGAAGGGGGTACGGCGGGCCCCGGACCGAAAGGCCCGGGGCCCGCCGCACACCATGGCCTCTAGACGTACGGGATCTTCACGACCGCCGCGTCCGTGCCGGTCTGCACCTGGGACGTGCCGTCGCCCAGCGCGTTCCAGATCTCCAGGCGGACCGTTCCGGCCTTGAGGGCGCCCAGGCTTCCGGTCACCGCCGTGGTGCCCACCGCCTGGGTGTACTCCTCCCATCCCGCGACCGGGTCGGTCGCGAAGTAGCGGAAGGTTTCGGTGCGGTCGAACGTGCCGTCACCGGTGAGGTCGTAACTGACCCTGACCTGCGGGGCGAGCCCGACCTTCGTACCCGCGTCGACCCGGAGGCGGAATGTGGTGGACGTGCCTGCCGCGAGGGTCCCGTCGACGTTCTTGATCTCGTAGACCGTCGGCCTGTACGGGGTGCCGTCCCGGTTGACGCCGTCGGCCGAGGCCAGCGTGTCGGCTCCCGCCACGCCGTCCGTGGCGGTGGTGAGGATGCCGCCGGACTTCAGCCGGAAGGTGTTGCCGGTGGACGGACCCGGCTCCTCGGGATCGGGGTCGCCGCCGCCGGTACCCGTGCCGGTGGCCGTGGAGCGGGCCGGCACCGAGAGGGTCGCGCCGTCGGAGAAGGTGACGGTGCGGGCGGTGGAGCCGTGGTTGTGAGCGGCGTACGTACGGACGCCGTTCTTGGCGAAGACGGCCGACGTCGGGATGTTCCCGCTGACCGTCAGATCGGGTGCGCCCAGGGTGTCGAGCGTGGTGATCCAGTGGTACGTGTGCGCCTTGGACTCACCCTCTTCCGGGGTGTAGCCCGCGTTGCCCGCGTCCCACTTGGCCTTTGCCAGGGCCGGATCGGCCAGCGACTCGAACTGCCACAGCAGGTCGCGCCACTCGACGGCCGGTCCGCCGTTCTCGCGCTCCATCTCGGCGATGTTGCGCTTGATGGCGGCCTTCTCACGGGCCAGGTGCAGCGAACCACCGGTGACGGGGAGGACGTTGATGCCGTGGATCTCCTCCGGGTTCGCGGTCCACCAGGTGGAGTACGCGCCGCCGCTGCCCCAGACCATGCCGACCGTGTCATGCCCGAAGGAGCCGGGGAAGACCTGCTCGTCGGCGTCGAACCAGTACTGCGTGATCGCTTCCGACTCGGTGGTCAGCAGATAGCTGCCGAGGTCGCGCAGCGTGGTGTCACCCGTCGCGGCGCCCCACAGGACGAGTCCCGCGCTGAGGTTGACCGACTCCGACGAGGACTCCTGGTTGTTGCCCGCCGCGAAGCCCTGGTGGCCGGAGGCCCAGCTGTGGCCCGCGTACACGTCGAAGCCGCGCAGGAACGGGTACGCGGTGTCCGTGCGGCTGGGGTTGGCGGCGTCCCGCACCAGGGTATTGACCATGGCGCCCCAGGCGGAGTCGGCGGCCCACGCCTGGTCGTACTGGGCGACGATCGCCGCCGCGTACACGTAGTAGCTGTAGTGGAAGTGGTGGTCGTTGAGCTCGGTGTCGCTGCCGTACGAGGCCGGGTAGCCGGTCAGCGTCTTCCAGTCCTTGTCGTAGCTGAACTCGCTCGCCCCGCCCGCCGTGAACCACTCCTGGAGGCGGCCCTTCATCAGGCCCAGCAGCTTGTCCCGGATGCCCGGCTGGCCGATCTGGTCGGCGACGGGCACCAGCTGGGCGAGGCGGCCGAGCGCCTTGCCCGTCCAGTACGTGTCACTGGCCCCGGAGAACGGGTCGGAGGCGTTCGCCACCTCGTTCAGATAGCCGGTCAGCCGCGCCTTGTCGACCCCGCTGGAGGCGGGCAGGGCGGGCAGCACGCCCTGGTTCTTCTGGCTGGTGGTGAAGGAGGCGGACTCCCGCACCTTCATGGTGCCGCGCGGGGAGACGTACGTGTACGGCGTGAGCGCGTCCGTGGTGTGCAGCCACTGGTGGCGGTACAGCGCCTGGAGCGCGCCGCGTTCGGTGCCCTCCTTGGCCTCCGTGGTCAGGCTGTAGGTCGCCTTGACCGTGCCGCCGGTGGACTCCCAGGCCACCTTGGAGCCGGTGACGAAGCTGAAGGCGTACTTCCGGTAGGTCGCGAGCGCGTCCGTGGACGGCAGCACGGCGAGCGAGAAGTAGTCCTTGCCGCCGAGCCCGGCCGTGATCGCCGTGCCGGAGACGTTCCAGTCGCTGCCGGTCGGGGCGAACAGGGCGTAGTGGTGGCCGGCGACCGTGATGCCGAGGACGTTGCCGTTGTCCGCGAAGACCGTGGGGGTGCCGGCCGTGGTGATCCGGGCGTCGCCGCCGGAGCCCTTGGCGTACACGAAGGGCATGCCGTGCCCGATGGTCGTGCGCAGGGTGCGGGTGCCGTCCGACCAGTAGGGGGTGACCGTCCAGTCGGACCAGTCGTCGGCCTTGGTGTCCGGGGAGTTGAGGCCATTGAGGCCGACGGTGAGATCGGCCTTGTGGGCGTACTCGTACTGGCGGCCGCCACCGACGACCGCGGGCGTGGTCGGGTAGCCGACCTCCAGTCCGCCGGAGGTCGCCTGATAGGTCAGCGGGTGGCCGTACATCGGGGTGGAGTACGGGTTGTCGCCGTAACGCTGGTAGGCGAGTGAGGACCACCAGTCGTTGGTCGGGACCGGCTTGTCCTTCGCCGCCGCGGTGAGCTTGGGCGTGACGGGGGCGCCGGTGTTCGTGGTGGGACCGGACGTACCGGCGGGGCGGCTGTCGGTGTAGCTGCCGGACCCTGCGGGGATGGTGGCGGCTGCCGCCGGGGATGCGGCAGGGCCCAGGCCCACGGCGGCCAGGGCGATGGCCAGGACCGTCGCCGCTGCTGGTCTGGAGAGGGAGGCTTGCATGGGCAGCACCTCGTCATGGGGGGATCGGAGCGCGTTCGAGAGCGCTCTCAAGTGCCAAGGAACGTAAAACTTCTGAAACGTAAGTGTCAATAGAACTCACACAGACAGTAGTTGGACGCAACGCAAAGCCGTTACGCGTTCGAGTCTTGACGGGGAGGGAGGGCTGCGGGACGCTCCAGACGCAGGTTTTGAGAGCGCTCTCAAGCGCTCGGTTCATCCCGAAGCCAAGGGAGGCTTCCCATGCCCATCGCCCGAGCCGCCAAGAGAGCCACCGTCCGCCTCGGCGCGGTCGTCCTCGCCGGGACGCTCCTCGCCGCCTGTGGGTCAGGCACCTCGGACTCCTCCGACAGTGCGAACGGGGACGTCACGCTGACCGTCGACCTCTTCGGATCGTTCGGCTACAAGGAGGCCGGGCTGTACGCGGAGTACGAGAAGCTGAACCCCGGCGTCACCATCAAGCAGACCGACACCGAGGACGAGGCCGACTACTGGAAGTCGCTCCAGACCCGGCTGGCCGGCGGCGGCGGGCTCGCCGATGTGCAGGGCATCGAGGTGGGCCGGATCGCGTCGGTCACCCAGCAGCAGGCCGACAAGTTCCAGGACCTGAAGGAATTCGGCGCCGACAGGCTCAAGGACCAGTTCGCCGACGCCAAGTGGTCGGCGGCGACCACGAAGGACGGCAAGGTCCTCGGCCTCGGCACCGACGTCGGGCCCGAGGCGATGTGCTACCGCACCGACCTCTTCGAACAGGCCGGACTGCCCACCGACCGCGAGGAGCTCGCCCAGAAGTGGTCCACCTGGGACGGCTACCTGGAGCTCGGCAAGCAGTACAAGAAGAAGGCCCCCGCCAAGAACGCCTGGCTGGACAGCATCGGCAGCCTCTACGGGATCATGATCGGCCAGGAGAAGGAGCGGTACTACGACGCCTCCGGTGAGCTGATCTACGAGAACAACCCGGCCGTCAAGCAGGCCTGGGACACCTCGGTCGAGGCGGCCGAGGCCGGGCTGAGCGCCAAGCTCGACCAGTGGTCGCCGCAGTGGAACCAGGCCTTCGCCGCCGGTTCGTTCGCCACCATCCCGTGCCCCGCCTGGATGCTCGGCTACGTCAAGGGCCAGGCCGGTGACGCGGGCAAGGGCAAGTGGGACATCGCCAAGCTGCCCGGCGGCGCGGGCAACTGGGGCGGCTCCTACCTCTCGGTCCCGCGCGCGGCCGAGCACAAGAAGGAGGCGTACGAGCTGATCAAGTGGCTCACCGCCCCCGAGCAGCAGGCCAAGCTCTTCCAGAAGCAGGGCAACTTCCCGTCCTCGACGGGCGCCATCGCTAAGGTCGCCGACGCCAAGGACCCCTACTTCTCCGACGCGCCGATCGGCCAGATCTTCGGTGACGCGGCCAAGGAGTCCCCGGTCCAGGTGCTCGGCGTGCACGACCAGAACGTCGCCCAGCAGCTGACCAACGCGCTGAGCGAGGTGGAGCGCAAGGGCACGTCGTCGGAGAAGGCGTGGGAGACGGCGAAGAAGGGCGTGGCGAACGTGATCGGCTGACGCCCGGTCACCGCGTCACCGCGTCACCGGGGCCATGAGCCACCACGCCACCGCCCCGGTGACCGGCTGACGCTCCGTCGACGCCATCACCGGGGGCCGGCGAGACACCCCGCCACCGCCCCGCCGGGGCCGGTCCGCCTCCGCAGTCCGGCGGACCGGCCCCCACCCCGTAACTCCCCGACTCCCCCTGCCCGTAACTCCCCGAAGGGCCGCACCGTGACCCTCACCGCCACCGCGCAGGCCGCGCCCCGGGCGCCCGGAACCGGGTCCGACGACGGTCGGGCCGCCTCCCTCCGGCGCACCTGGCAGAAGCTCTCGCCGTACGCCTACATCGCCCCGTTCTTCACCCTCTTCGCCGCCTTCGGGCTCTTCCCGCTGCTCTACACGGCGTTCGTCTCGCTCTACCGGGTCGAACTCCAGACGAGCGGCGACATGGAGTGGCGCGGCATCGCCAACTACACGGCGCTGTTCACCGACGAGTACTTCTGGACCTCGCTGCGCAACACGTTCACCATCGGCGTGCTGTCCACCGTCCCGCAGCTCGCCATGGCCCTGGGGCTGGCGCACCTGCTCAACTACAAACTGCGCGGGCGCACCTTCATCCGGACGGCGATCCTGCTCCCGTACGCCACCTCGGTGGCCGCCGCGACGCTGGTCTTCGCCCAGCTCTTCGGCCGCGACTTCGGGCTGATCAACTACGTGCTGGGCCTCGTCGGGTTCAGCCCCGTCGACTGGCAGACCGGCACGGTCGCCTCGCAGATCGCCGTCTCCACGATCGTCGTCTGGCGCTGGACCGGCTACAACGCGCTGATCTACCTGGCGGGCATGCAGTCCATCCCGGGCGAGCTGTACGAGGCCGCGGAGATGGACGGGGCGTCCCGCTGGCGGCAGTTCATCCATGTCACGCTGCCCGGTCTGCGGCCCACGATCGTCTTCACGGTGATCGTGTCGACGATCGGCGCCACTCAGCTCTTCGGGGAGCCCCTGCTCTTCGAGGGGTCCATCTCCGGCGGCATCTCGCACCAGTACCAGACCCTCGGCCTGTACATGTACGAGCAGGGCTGGGGTTTCTTCCACCTGGGCCGGGCCGCCGCCATCGCCTGGGTGATGTTCGTCCTGATCGTGGTGCTCGTCGGGGCCAACGCCCTCGTCGTGCGCCGCCGTGCCCGTAAGGAGGCCGGCCGATGACCGCGCTCGCCACGGAGCCGACCGCGCCGAAGACCGTCCGGCCCAGAACCCCGCCCGCCCGGCGCGCGAGGCCGCGGGGCGCACGGGGCATGCACGGCGGCTGGCTCTCGTACCTGATCCTCGGCTTCGCACTGCTGATCTCGGCGTTCCCGTTCTACTGGACGATCGTCGCGGCCAGCCGCTCCAACGCGGACCTCGCGAAGGTGCCGCCCTCGCTGCTGCCCGGGCCGAACCTCATCAAGAACTTCGAGGCGGTGCTGGAGGAGGCCGCGATCGGCAAGGCGCTGCTGAACTCGTTCATCGTGTCCGGCTCCATCACCGTCGGCACCGTGCTGTGCTGCACCCTGGCCGGATTCGCCTTCGCCAAGCTGCGCTTCAAGGGCCGTGGCGCGCTGCTCACCCTGACCATCGGCACGATGATGATCCCGCCGCAGCTCGGCGTCATCCCGCTGTTCATGCTGATCGCGGAACTCCAGTGGGTGAACCAGCTCCAGGCCGTGATCCTGCCAGGACTGGTGTCGGCCTTCGGGGTGTTCTTCATGCGCCAGTACCTGGTGCAGTCGCTGCCCGACGAACTGATCGAGGCGGCCCGCGTCGACGGCGCGTCCACCGCGCGCATCTTCTGGTCCATCGTCATCCCGGTCGCCCGGCCCGGCATGGCAGTGCTCGGCATGCTCACCTTCATGACCGCGTGGAACGACTTCTTCTGGCCGATCATCGCGCTGTCCTCGCAGGAGCCGACCGTGCAGGTCGCCCTGCGGCAGCTCGGCGGCGGCTACGTCCACGACCAGTCGGTGATCATGGCCGGCACCCTGCTCGGCACCCTCCCCGTGCTGCTGGTCTTCGGCTTCCTCGGCCGGCAGATCGTCGGCGGGATCATGCAGGGAGCCGTCAAGGGCTGAGTCCTCCCCCCACCACCCCCAACTCACCTCCTGGAGTGCCAGTCTCATGACCGCTGTCGATGCCCGCCCCAACACCGTGGCGGGGCTGCGGTTCCCCACCGGATTCCGCTGGGGGACGGCCACCGCCGCCTATCAGATCGAGGGAGCGGCCACCGAGGGCGGCCGCACCGAGTCCATCTGGGACACCTTCAGCAGAACCCCCGGCAAGGTCCGCAACGGCGACACCGGCGACATCGCCGCCGACCACCTGCACCGGATGCCCGAGGACGTGGCGCTGATGAAGGAGCTCGGCGTCACCGACTACCGCTTCTCGGTGTCCTGGCCCCGGGTCCAGCCGACCGGCCGGGGCCCCGCCGTCGAGCACGGCCTCGACTTCTACCGGCGGCTCGTCGACGAACTGCTGGCCGCCGGCATCCGGCCCGTCGCGACGCTCTACCACTGGGACCTGCCGCAGGAACTGGAGGACACGGGCGGCTGGCCCGAGCGCGACACCGCGCACCGGTTCGCCGAATACGCCGGGCTCGTGGCCCGCGCCCTGGGTGACCGGGTGGCGACGTGGACGACGCTCAACGAGCCCTGGTGCGCGGCCTTCCTCGGCTACGGCAACGGGGTCCACGCCCCCGGACGTACGAGCGACCTCGCCGCCCTGCGCGCGGCCCACCACCTCAACCTGGCGCACGGCAGCGCGACCGGGGTCCTGCGGAGCCTGCTGCCGTCCTCCGCCGAGGTCTCGCTGACCCTGAATCTGCACGCCCTGCGCCCACTGGCCGACACCCCCGCGGACCACGACGCCGTCCGCCGGATCGACGCCGTCGCCAACCGGATCTTCCTCGAACCCGTCTTCCACGGGCGGCTGCCGCAGGACCTGGTGCAGGACACGGCGACGGTGACCGACTGGTCCTTCGTCCGGGACGGCGACCTGGAGGTCATCTCCGCGCCCACCGACTCCCTCGGCATCAACTACTACTCCCCCAGCGTCGTCTCCGCCGGCTCGTCGGAGTCCCCGTCCCCGTGGGCTGGTGCCGAGAAGCACGTGGCGTTCACGGCCGCGGACGGCCCCCGCACGGCGATGGACTGGCCGGTGGACGCGAACGGCCTGTACGAACTCCTCACCCGGCTCCGCGAGGACCTGCCCGGCCTGCCGCTGATGGTCACCGAGAACGGCGCCGCGTACGACGACTACGCCGACCCGTCGGGCCAGGTCCACGACCCGGAACGGGTGGCGTACCTGGACGCCCACCTGTCGGCCGTGCATCGCGCGATCGGGGACGGCGTGGACGTACGCGGGTACTTCCTGTGGTCGCTCCTTGACAACTTCGAGTGGGCGTACGGCTACAGCAAGCGGTTCGGCATCGTGCACGTCGACTTCGCCACGCAGCGCCGCACCCCGAAGGACAGCGCCCGTTGGTACGCGGACGTCATCGCGCGGGGCGGCCTCGAACGCCCCTGACCACCGGGGCCCCCACGCCTCGCACCGCCGCCGACCACCGGGGCCCCCACGCCTCGCACCGCCGTCGAACAGCTGTGGCCCGCCTCCCCTTGTCCTTCCGTTCACGGGGTGCGGGCCACAGCGTGCGAAGTCCTCACGCCCCCACGGTCCCGTCGACGCCCTCGCGCAGGAGGTCCGCGTGCCCGTTGTGGCGGCTGTACTCAAGGAGCACGTGCACCATCGCCAGGCGCAGCGACACCTCCTTCTCCCAGCGCGGCTGGCGGCCCAGCAGGTCCAGGGAATCGGCCTCCCGCTCGACGCGGCGCGAATTCTCCACCTCGGCCTCCCAGGCGCCGAACGCCTCCACCCTGTTCGAGGCGCTCGCGTCGTAGGCAGCCTGGAAGTCGATCCGGTCGGACCAGACCATCGGCGCCCCGTTGTCCTCGAACACGCGGCGGAACCAGGCCCGTTCCACCTCGGCCATGTGCCGCACCAGTGCGAGCAGCGAGAGCGTGGACGGGGGCATCGACCGCCGCCGCAGCTCGTCGTCGTCCAGCCCCTCGCACTTCATGGCCAGGGTGGCCCGGTGGTAGTCGAGGAAGGCCCGCAGAGTCTCACGCTCGCTGCCCGAAACCGGCGGGCCTGTCCGGGAGTCCGTGGTCACGGGCGTGCGCTCCTTCGGGAGGGGGACGGAGAGGGACCAGTATCCGGCACCCCCGCGATCACGCGGACAGGAACGACGCCGGCCCCCGGGACGAATCCCGGGGGCCGGCGTCGTACAGGTACTGCGGGGTGCAGCTGACGCTGCGTGGAGCTGCTGATCCGAGGATCAGAAGTCCATGTCACCGCCCGGCATGCCGCCCGGAGCAGCCGCGGAGGCCTTCTCCGGCTTGTCGGCGATGACGGCCTCGGTGGTGAGGAAGAGCGCGGCGATGGACGCGGCGTTCTGCAGGGCGGAGCGCGTGACCTTCGCCGGGTCGATGATGCCCTCGGCGATCATGTCGACGTACTCGCCGGTCGCGGCGTTGAGGCCGTGACCGATCGGCAGGTTGCGCACCTTCTCGACGATGACGCCACCCTCGAGACCACCGTTGACGGCGATCTGCTTGAGCGGAGCCTCCAGCGCGAGCTTCACGGCGTTGGCGCCCGTGGCCTCGTCACCGGTCAGGTCGAGCTTCTCGAAGACGGCCGAGGCCTGGAGCAGAGCCACGCCACCACCGGCGACGATGCCCTCCTCGACGGCGGCCTTGGCGTTGCGCACCGCGTCCTCGATGCGGTGCTTGCGCTCCTTGAGCTCCACCTCGGTGGCGGCGCCGGCCTTGATGACGGCCACGCCGCCGGCCAGCTTCGCGAGGCGCTCCTGGAGCTTCTCGCGGTCGTAGTCCGAGTCGGAGTTCTCGATCTCGGCACGGATCTGCTTGACACGACCCTGGACCTGGTCGCTGTCACCGCCACCGTCGACGATCGTCGTCTCGTCCTTGGTGATGACGACCTTGCGAGCGGTGCCGAGCAGGTCGACGCCGGCGTTCTCCAGCTTGAGACCGACCTCCTCGGAGATGACGGTGCCACCGGTGAGGATGGCGATGTCGCCGAGCATGGCCTTGCGGCGGTCACCGAAGCCCGGAGCCTTGACGGCGACGGACTTGAAGGTGCCACGGATCTTGTTGACGACCAGGGTCGACAGGGCCTCGCCCTCGACGTCCTCGGCGATGATCAGCAGGGGCTTGCCCGACTGCATGACCTTCTCCAGCAGCGGAAGGAGGTCCTTCACGTTGCTGACCTTGGAGTTGACGATGAGGATGTACGGGTCGTCGAAGGACGTCTCCATACGCTCCATGTCGGTCGCGAAGTACGCCGAGATGTAGCCCTTGTCGAAGCGCATACCCTCGGTGAGCTCAAGCTCCAGACCGAAGGTCTGGGACTCCTCGACGGTGATGACGCCTTCCTTGCCGACCTTGTCCATAGCCTCGGCGATCTTGGCGCCGATCTCGGTGTCAGCAGCGGAGATGGAGGCCGTCGAAGCGATCTGCTCCTTGGTCTCCACGTCCTTCGCCTGCTCCAGCAGAGCGGCGGAGACGGCCTCGACGGCCTTCTCGATGCCACGCTTCAGAGCCATCGGGTTCGCACCCGCGGCGACGTTGCGCAGGCCCTCGCGGACGAGTGCCTGGGCGAGAACGGTGGCAGTGGTCGTACCGTCGCCGGCGACGTCGTCCGTCTTCTTGGCGACCTCCTTGACCAGCTCCGCACCGATCTTCTCGTACGGGTCCTCGAGCTCGATCTCCTTGGCGATGGAAACACCATCGTTGGTGATCGTGGGCGCGCCCCACTTCTTCTCGAGGACGACGTTTCGGCCCTTGGGGCCGAGGGTGACCTTGACGGCGTCGGCGAGCTGGTTCATCCCGCGCTCGAGACCGCGCCGTGCCTCCTCGTCGAACGCGATGATCTTGGCCATGTGAAGTGGTCCTCCCGGACAGGGGTGGATTTCTCCGGACCGAGAGGCGCCCGCGACGGACGGCCAGCGTGCTCTGTGGTTCCTTGCCCCACGGAGCCTGCGGGCCTCACCGGCCCGGTCCAAGTTCTGTCACTCTCACCTGGAGAGTGCTAACGCCAATGATTAGCACTCGACCCCTGCGAGTGCAAGCGTCCCCCCCGTCCGTGGACAACCGGGAGGGGGCGCACGGACGCACGCAGGGCCCGTATCCCCTCATCGGGGGTACGGACCCTGCGTGCGTGAGTAGTGTCGTTGGCCGACCGTGCCGAGCTCAGCCGACGGCGAGCTTGACCATGTCCGCCTGCGGCCCCTTCTGGCCCTGCGAGATCTCGAATTCAACTCGCTGACCCTCTTCGAGGGTGCGGTACCCGTCCATCTGGATCGCGCTGTAGTGGACGAAAACATCCGCACCACCGTCGACCGCGATGAAGCCGTACCCCTTCTCCGCGTTGAACCACTTGACGGTGCCCTGAGCCATGCCTAACTCCCCTATTACTGGCCCTTGCACGAGCACCGCACTTCGCGGGCCCGGGTCAAACTCACCCTCCGACAGGAGAGGGTGGCGTGCGCCGGAACGCGTCGACCGCGGCCGAATGTATCTGCCCAACTGCCCTCTGCAACAGGTCAATCGGACGAGAATTCTGGGCAGGCCTGAACGCCCGGATATGGAGAACTCGTGATACTCCGGGGCAATTCGGGCCGGACAAAGGCGGCTTATGCCACAAGGAGTTCACGTACTTTGGCTGCTTCTTGTCGCGACCGGGCGCATTCTCATATGCGGGCGGCACGGGCAGCTGAGGGGACTTCCCCAACTGTACCGCGCTCAACCATGCAGAATTGCCCCCTCCGCTTCTCTCGCGGAGGGGGCAATGATGTTCAGGCAGTTGTGCGGCCGGGCGGGAGCGTCGGGCCCCGGGCGTCGCGAACGACGGTCAGCCTCCGGCACCGTGTCCGACGGTCAGCCTCCGGCGACGGCCGGGATGATCGAGATGCCGGCGCCGTCCGGGGTGGCCGCCTCCAGGCCGCCCTCGAAGCGCACGTCGTCGTCGTTGACGTACACGTTCACGAAGCGGCGCAGCTTGCCCTGGTCGTCCAGGACCCGGGCGGCGATGCCCGGGTGGTCCTTCTCCAGGGACTCGATGACCTCGGAGAGGACCGTGCCCTCTGCCGGGACCTCGGCCTGACCGCCCGTGTAGGTGCGGAGGATGGTGGGGATGCGGACCTTGACGCTCATGTGGGTGCCTTCCTTCGGTCTCGGGTGGTCAGTTGGCGGCGGCGAGGCCGGCGGCGCGGAACGCCTCCAGGCTGGGCCGGATCGTGGCCGCCACACCGGTCGTCGGGGCGACGGCGTCCAGCGTCTTCAGACCGTCACCGGTGTTCAGCACGACGGTCGTCAGCGTCGGGTCCAGCAGACCGGCCTCGATCAGCTTCTTCGTCACGCCGACCGTCACACCGCCGGCGGTCTCCGCGAAGATGCCCTCGGTGCGGGCCAGCAGCTTGATCGCGTCGACGACCTGCTCGTCGTTCACGTCCTCCACGGCACCGCCGGTGCGCCGGGCGATGTCCAGGACGTACGGGCCGTCGGCCGGGTTCCCGATGGCCAGGGACTTGGCGATCGTGTTCGGCTTCTGCGGCCGGACGACGTCGTGGCCCGCCTTGAAGGCGGTGGAGACCGGGGAGCAGCCCTCGGCCTGCGCGCCGAAGATCTTGTACGGCTTGTCCTCGACCAGGCCGAGCTTGATCAGCTCCTGGAGGCCCTTGTCGATCTTCGTGAGCTGCGATCCGGACGCGATCGGGATGACGAGCTGGTCGGGCAGCTGCCAGCCGAGCTGCTCACAGATCTCGTACGCCAGGGTCTTGGAGCCCTCGCCGTAGTACGGCCGCAGGTTGACGTTGACGAAGCCCCAGCCCTCGCCGAGCGGATCGCCGATGAGTTCCGAGCAGAAGCGGTTGACGTCGTCGTAATTGCCCTCGATACCGACCAGTTCACCGCCGTACACCGCGGCCATGACGACCTTGCCCTGCTCCAGGTCGTGCGGGATGAACACGCAGGAGCGGAAGCCGGCGCGGGCCGCGGCGGCGCCCACCGCACCGGCGAGGTTGCCGGTGGAGGAGCAGGACAGGGTGGTGAATCCGAAGGCGCGGGCGGCCTCGACGGCGATCGCGACGACGCGGTCCTTGAAGGAGTGCGTCGGGTTGCCGGAGTCGTCCTTGACGTACAGGCCGCCGGTGACGCCCAGCTCACGGGCGAGGTTGTCGGCCTTGACCAGCTTCGTGAAGCCGGGGTTGATGTTGGGCTTGTCCGCGACATCGGAGGGAACCGGCAGCAGCGGCGCATACCGCCAGATGTTGTCCGGGCCTTCGGCGATGCGCTTCTTCAGCTCTTCGGGGGAGCCGCTCGGCAGGTCGTACGCCACTTCGAGCGGCCCGAAACAGGACGCACAGGCGAAAATGGGACCGAGCTCGAAACGCTCGCCGCATTCGCGGCAGGAAAGCGCTACGGCGGGACCGAGGTCCACGGCGGAAGAATTGTTGTTCGTTGCAACTGTCTGCACGGCCATGATGGCGGAGGCCCTTTCTCCTCATCTTCCTCGCGACGTATTTCGCCACAAGACGGAATTGGCACCTTCCCCACCGTGACCTCGCGGTCGGCAGGAGGGTTGCCGGGACTTCAACGGGCCGTTCCCTCAGTCCCTCTGGATGAGCGCTATGGCACCGGACCATTGATCCGGGCGTTTATTCGCGGACCGACCCCGACATGCGAGGGCCATCCGCGTTGTTCAAGACTGTAACCGAAGCCCCGGGCGATGGAGATAGTCGTCCGAACCGCGAGATGGATCACATACAGGGAGTATCGACCGTGCTGGAAGAGGTGGAACGCTGGCTGACCAGGCGTTCCTGGTCAGCCGCCGACCGCCCGCTCGAACGGCTCACGGCCGCCCGGGCGAGGGATCCGCACCGTGCGAGCGTGAGTGTCGTGCTGCCCGCGCTGAACGAGGAGGCGACGGTCGGCTCGATCGTCACGGAGATCAGACGCGAGCTCATGGAGAAGGTCAGGCTCGTCGACGAGCTGGTCGTGATCGACTCCGGCTCCACCGACGCCACCGCCGAGGTCGCCCGGCGGGCGGGCGCCCGCGTCGTGCACCGGGACGCGATACTCCCCTCGCTGCCCGCCGTCCCCGGCAAGGGCGAAGTGCTGTGGCGGTCACTGCTGGTGACCAGCGGGGAGATCGTCTGCTTCATCGACGCGGACCTGCGCGACTTCTCGGCGGACTTCGTGTCCGGGATCGTCGGCCCGCTGCTGACCGACCCCGAGGTCGAGTTCGTCAAGGCCATGTACGACCGCCCGTTGGGAGACACCGCAGGCCAGGGCGGCCGGGTCACCGAGCTCGTGGCACGCCCGCTGCTCAATCTGCACTGGCCGCAGCTGGCCGGCTTCGTCCAGCCCCTCGGCGGCGAATACGCGGTACGCCGCTCCCTGCTCGAACGGCTGCCCTTCCCCGTCGGTTACGGAGTGGAACTGGGCCTGCTCGTCGACGCCCTGCACACGGTGGGCCTGGACGCACTGGCCCAGGTCGACGTCGGCGTACGCAAACACCGCCACCAGGACGGCCAGGCGCTCGGCAGGATGGCCGCGGCGATCTACCGCACCGCGCAGCTGCGGCTCTCCCGGGGGCATCTGGTGCGGCCCTCGATCACCCAGTTCGAGCGGGGCGCGAACGGCTTCGTACCGCGCACCCACGCGGTGGACACCGAGGAGAGGCCGCCGATGCGTGAGATCGCGGAGTACGCGTCCCGGCACGCGGCGTAGCAAGGCGGGTCCTGCTTCACGTTTGGCGGCTTCCCGAACGGGCTAGGTTCGGGTACATGGTCTCCGAGCACGCTGCCCAGGTCCTCGTCGCGTCCAACCGCGGCCCGGTGTCGTACACCCTGCGTGAGGACGGCACGCTCGACTCGAAACGCGGCGGGGGCGGTCTCGTATCCGGCCTCAGCGCCGTCGAGGACAAGCTGTGGGTGTGCGCCGCGCTGGGCGACGGCGACCGCGAGGCAGTCCGGCAGGGCGTCTGTGAGCCCGGTGTCCGGATGCTCGACATCGACGCCGGGGTCCACGCCGACGCGTACAACGGCATCGCGAACTCGGTGCTGTGGTTCGTCCACCACATGATCTACCAGACGCCGGTGGAGCCCGTGTTCGACGCGGAGTTCCGCCGGCAGTGGGCCTCCTTCGAGGCGTACAACCGGGCCTTCGCCGAGGCGCTCGCCGAGGAGGCGGGCGTCGGCGCGGCGGTCCTGGTGCAGGACTACCACCTCTCGCTGGTGCCCGGCATCCTCCGAGAGCTCCGGCCCGACCTGCGGATCGGACACTTCTCGCACACCCCGTGGGCGCCGGTGGACTACTTCCGGCTGCTGCCCGACGACATCGGCGAGCAGCTGCTGCGCGGCATCCTGGGTGCCGACCGGGCCGCGTTCCTGACCCGTCGCTGGGCGGACGCGTTCATCTCCTGCTGCACGGAGATCCTCGGCGGCACCGGCCACACCCGGATCGGGGTGCACGGGCTGGGCGCCGACGCGGACTTCCTGCGCCGCCGCGCCCACGAGGCGGACGTGGACGCGCGGATGGAGACGCTGCGGGAGCAGGTGGGCGCCGGGCGGAGGACGATCGTGCGGGTGGACCGCACGGAGCTCTCCAAGAACATCGTGCGCGGCCTGCACGCCTACCGGGCGCTGCTGGAGGAGCGTCCCGAGTGGCGCGAGCGGGTGGTGCACGTGGCGTTCGCCTACCCCTCCCGGCAGGACCTCGCGGTGTACCGCGACTACACGGCGGAGGTCCAGCGGGTCGCCGACGGGATCAACGAGCAGTACGGCACCCCGGACTGGACCCCGGTCCTGCTGCACGTCGACGACGACTTCGCGCGCTCGCTGGCGGCGTACCGGCTGGCGGACGTGGCGCTGGTCAACCCGATCCGCGACGGCATGAACCTGGTCGCCAAGGAGGTCCCCGTCGTCTCCGACGAGGGCTGCGCACTGGTCCTCTCCCGGGAGGCGGGGGCGTACGAGGAGCTGGGCGAGGACGCGATCGTGGTCAATCCGTACGACGTGTCGGCCACGGCGGCGGCCCTGCACGAGGCGCTGACGATGGACCGCGACGAGCGGGGCGCCCGGACGAAGCGCCTTGCCGCCGCTGCGACTTCGCTGCCGCCGCAGCGGTGGTTCCTGGACCAGCTCGACGCGCTGCGGGGCTAGGGGCGCGCCTCCCGCGCGCCGGGGGTTACGGCTGTCGCAGGTGCTGGGCGAGGGTGGCCAGCAGGTCCACCACCGCTGCGGGGCCCGGCAGCAACAGGTCGGCGCGCTCCGCGAGTTCGGGAACCTCGGTGCCGCTGCAGACCAGCAGGCCCGCGGTGCCGTTGGTGCGGAGCTTCTCCACCGCGGCGTACGCGGCGAGGTCACCCAGGTCGTCGCCCGCGTACAGGACGGACTCGGCACCGGTCTCCCGTACGTACTCCGCGAGCGCGACACCCTTGTCCATGCCCGGCGGGCGCAACTCCAGGACCAGGCGGCCCGGTTCGACGATCAGGCCGTGCCGGGCGGCGAGGTCTCCGAGCGGGCCGCGCAGGGCGTCGAAGGCGGCCTGCGGTGCGGACGCGCGGCGGGTGTGCACGGCGACCGCCCGCCCCTTCTCCTCGATCCAGGTGCCGCTGCCCGCCCCCGTCCCCTCCAGCACCGCGGGCAGCTCCGTCAGGGCGGCCGCGACACCGGGGTGCGGTTCGGGGGCGTGCACGGTGCCGGTGACGGCGTCCCAGCGTTCGGCGCCGTAGTGCCCGAGGACGACGAGGTGGTCCAGGCCCGGCACCCCGGCGAAGCCGCCGTAGCGGACCGCGACAGCGGCGGGGCGGCCGGTGACCACGGCGACGGAGGCGACCCGCGGTGCGAGCGCGGAGAGGGCCGGGACGGCGCCCGGGTGGGCGCGGGAGTCTTCCGGGTCGGGGACGATCTCGGCGAGCGTGCCGTCGAAGTCCAGCGCGACGACGGCCCGGTCGGGCCGGGCGAGCAGCGCGACGAGGCCTTCGCGGCCGGCCTGGGTGGACGGGATCGGGAGGGGGTGCTCCGGGTTACCCATGCGGGCGAGCGTATCCGGCGGGCCGGCGCCCCGCGCGGCTTCCGGCCGCCACGGTGGTGCGGAGCGGGCCCGTCCGGGGGCGAGGACAGCCCTGGATTCACGTACCGCAGGACCCCGGACACGCGCACCTCAGGATCTCCGGGGCGTCCGCCGTCCGCCCGGCGCGCGGCCGGTTCCGCCTCAGCGGCGGCCCCGCCTCGCGTCCCGGACCCGGCGGAGGCGGTTCACCGTCACCGGGTCCTCCTCCAGCGCGCGCCGGTCGTCGAGGAGGGCGTTGAGGAGCTGGTAGTAGCGGACCGGGGAGATGCCCAGCTGCTCCCGGATCGCCCGTTCCTTCGCGCCGGGGCCGGACCAGGAGCGCCGCTCGACGGCGAGTACCGCGCGTTCCTGGTCGGAGAGCGGGGCGGCGGGGTCGGCGGTCATATCAACCAACCTACTCCGCGTTCTCGGCCTGCCGCGCCCGCTCCGAGATC
Source organism: Streptomyces sp. NBC_01520 (assembly GCF_045040375.1). Classification (NCBI taxonomy): domain Bacteria; kingdom Bacillati; phylum Actinomycetota; class Actinomycetes; order Kitasatosporales; family Streptomycetaceae; genus Streptomyces; species Streptomyces sp. NBC_01520. The sequence goes on along the minus strand of NZ_CP109404.1, from coordinate 4,522,352 downwards.
CCCCCGAGCACGCTCTCCGGGTTGCCGTTCGGCTCGACGGCGTCGCCGATCCTCTCCTTGATCGACTCGCTGGCCTGCGCCCAGGAGGTCTTGCCGAACGGGTACAGCGTGGAGTTCGGCAGCGCCGACAGGAACTCGTGCAGCGACTCGTACTTCCCGTCGGACTCCATCGCCAGGGACGCGCTGCCGGTGACCGGGAGCAGGTCGTACCGGTCGGCGAAGTCCATGACGTTGTCGTCCGTGTACGCGAAGTCGAGGAACCTGCCGATCTCCTCGCGGTGGCCGTTCTGCTTGAAGCCCATCATCCAGTCGGCCACGCCCATCGAGCCCTTGGTCGGCCCCTCGTGCCCGGGCAGCGGCACCATGCCGACGTCGATGCCCTTCTGCTCCGCTTCCTGCATCAGCGTCGGGTGGCCGTTGAGCATGCCCACATCGCCCTTGGTGAACGCGTCGAACGCCTTTGCCCGGTCGAGCTCGCCGGGGGCGACGGGCCCGGTGAGGCCCTTGCCCACGAGGTCGTTCTTCAGCCAGGTGAACGTCGCGACGTTGGCCGGGGAGTCGATGTCGTAGTTGCCGGTTTCGTCCGTGTAGCCGCCGCCCCCGCTGAGCATCCACATCAGGGTCTCGGCCTGGGACTCCTCGGGGCCGAGCGGCAGGGCGAAGGGGTACGTCACGCCACGCCGCTTCAGGGCGGCGGCGTCGCTCTGGATGTCGGCCCAGGTCTGCGGGGCGTCGATCCCCGCCTCGGAGAACAGTCCCTTGTTGTAGAAGAGCAGCCGGGTGCTGGCCACGAACGGCAGTCCGTAGAGGCTGCCGTCGACCTTGCCCGCGTCACTGAGCGAGGGCAGGAAGTTGGACTCGGTGCGGATCGCGAGCATGTCGTCGGAGGTGTAGAGCTTGCCCGCCTTGGCGTAGTCGGCGTACGCCCCGATCTGCGCGATGTCGGGGGCCTCGCCGGCCTTCACCATGGCCGCGACCTCGCGGTCGACGTCCTTCCAGGAGTAGACCTCGACATCGACCTCGATACCGGGGTTGGCCTTCTCGAACTTCCCGGCGACCTCGCCCCAGTACTTCTCGGAGCTGCTCGCCGCGTCGGTCCCGTAGTCGGCCGCGACCAGCTTCAGGGTGACGTCCCCCGAACCGCTCTCGCTCCCACAGCCCGACAACGTTGCCGTCATGCCGAGTGCGGCTATCGCCGCGGTCAGACCCACAAAGCGCCGCTGCACAGCCCTGTTCACCCCTACGTCAGTTCCTACCGGTCACGGTCCGTCGTTGACCGGTGATCCTGCCTCCCGACCCGCCGGAGGTCTACACCACCGCCGTATCGATTCGGCAATCTAGCAGGGTCGTTTTGTATGCATGCTCAACAAACCACGATAGTGGACTAGACCTTTTAGGGGTCGGCGGGCGAAACTGTCTTCCGTGAGACACGTCATCGCCCTCGATGTGGGCGGCACAGGAATGAAGGCCGCACTGGTCGGGGCCGACGGCACCCTGCTCCATGAGGCGCGCCGGGCCACCGGCAGGGAGCGCGGGCCCGAAGCCGTCGTGGAGACCGTCCTCGGCTTCGCCGCGGATCTCCAGGCCCACGGCAGGGAACGGTTCGGCGAAGGCGCGGTCGCCGCCGGGGTCGCCGTGCCCGGGATCATCGACGCGGAGCACGGGATCGCGGTCTACGCCGCCAACCTGGGCTGGCGCGACGTGCCCCTGCGGACACTCATCGGCGAGCGGCTCGGCGGCATACCCGTCGCACTCGGCCACGACGTCAGGACCGGCGGCCTCGCCGAAGGACGGATCGGCGCCGGCAAGGGAGCCGACCGCTTCCTGTTCGTGCCGCTGGGCACCGGCATCGCCGGCGCCATCGGCATCGCGGGCAGCATCGAGGCCGGGGCCCACGGGTACGCGGGCGAGATCGGCCATGTCGTGGTCCGGCCGGACGGCCCGGACTGCGGATGCGGTCAGCGCGGCTGCCTGGAGACCCTCGCCTCCGCGTCCGCGGTGTCCCGGGCCTGGGCCGCCGCGTCCGGGGACCCGGACGCCGACGCCGCGGACTGCGCGAAGGCCGTCGAATCGGGCGACCCCGCGGCACTGCGCGTCTGGGCGGACGCCGTCGACGCGCTCGCCGCCGGACTGGTCACCGCGCTCACCTTGCTGGACCCCCGCACGCTCATCATCGGTGGCGGTCTGGCCGAGGCAGGGGAAACCTTGTTCACACCACTGCGTGCGGCTGTCGAGGAACGGGTCACGTTCCAGAAGCTGCCTCACATCGTCCCGGCGGCCCTCGGGGACACCGCCGGATGCCTGGGCGCAGGGCTGCTCGCCTGGGATCTTCTCTCCACGGAGGTATCCGCCTGATGGCCGGACGCGCAGACAGCACAGTTCTCGCAGGTGCCCGGGTGGTGCTGCCCACCGGGACCGTCGAGGACGGCCGGGTGATCATCGAGGGCACCCGAATCGCCGGCAGTACGCGGGAGGGCGCCCGGACCGTCGACCTTTCGGGCCACTGGGTGGTCCCCGGTTTCGTCGACATGCACAACCACGGCGGTGGCGGCGCCTCCTTCGCCACCGGCACCGCCGAGGACGTCCTCACCGGCGCCCGGGTGCACCGCGAGCACGGCACCACGACCGTCGTCGCCTCGACCGTCACCGGCGACATGGACTTCCTGGCCCGGCAGGCCGGAATGCTCTCCGAACTGGTGGAGCAGGGCGAGATCGCAGGCGTCCACTTCGAGGGACCCTTCATCTCCCCGTGCCGCAAGGGCGCCCACAGCGAACAACTGCTCCGCCACCCCGACCCCGCCGAGGTCCGCAAGCTGCTCGACGCGGCACGCGGCACCGCGAAGATGGTCACCCTCGCCACCGAACTGCCCGGCGGCATCGAGTCCGTACGGCTGCTCGCCGAGCACGGGGTCATCGCGGCCGTCGGGCACACGGACGCGACGTACGAGCAGACCGTCGAGGCCATCGAGGCGGGCGCCACCGTCGCCACGCACCTCTTCAACGCGATGCCCGCGCTCGGCCACCGGGCGCCCGGCCCGATCGCGGCCCTCCTGGAGGACGAGCGGATCACCGTCGAGCTGATCAACGACGGCACGCATCTGCACCCCGCCGCCCTGGAGATGGCCTACCACCACGCCGGCGCCGACCGCGTCGCGCTGATCACCGACGCCATGGACGCGGCCGGGGTCGGCGACGGCCGCTACCAGCTCGGCCCGCTCGCCGTCGAGGTCAAGGAGGGCGTCGCCCGCCTGGTCGAGGGCGGCTCCATCGCGGGCTCCACCCTCACCCTGGACACCGCGTTCCGCAGGGCCGTGACGATCGACCGCATCCCCGTCGACGACGTCGTACGGTCCATCTCCGCCAACCCGGCCCGGCTGCTCGGCCTGTACGACAGGGTCGGCTCGCTGGACCCGGGCAAGGACGCCGACCTGGTGGTCCTGGACGCGGACTTCGCGATCAGGGGCGTCATGCGGCGGGGCGAGTGGATCGTCGAGCCGTCCCTCGCACGGACCGGCTGAAGGCGTCATCCTGTTGACGGCACGTTGAACACGTAACGAAGAGACGGCGGTTGTCCCGGAGGACTGGGACGGCCGCCACCTCTTTGACATGATCGCCCGGGCAGCGCCCGGCGGAGACGGCGCACAGGACGGACGACCAGGGAACCGGAGGCAGGCGCGGGTGATACTCACCGTCACGCTGAACACGGCACTCGACCTGACGTACACCGTCCCCGCCCTCGTCCCGCACACCAGCCACCGGATCAGCGAGATGTCCGAACGCCCCGGCGGCAAGGGCGTCAACGTGGCCCGGGTGCTCTCCGCGCTGGGGCACGACACCGTGGTCACCGGCTTCGCCGGGGGCGCCACCGGAGCCGTCCTGCGCGACCTGCTCGGGACACTCCCCCGCCACGCCACCGACGCACCGCTCACCGACGCGCTCGTCACCGTCGCCGGGAACACCCGCCGCACCACGGCCGTCGTGGACCGCACCAGCGGCGACACCACCCAGCTCAACGAACCCGGACCGCACATCGGCTCCGACGAATGGGCCGCCTTCCTGCGGACGTACGGCGAACTGCTCCCCGGAGCCGCCGCGGTCGCCCTCTGCGGAAGCCTGCCGCCCGGCATACACGTCGGCGCGTACGCGGAACTGATCCGCCTCGCCCGCGCGGCCGGCGTCCCGACGCTCCTGGACACCAGCGGCGAACCGCTGCGCCGCGGCATCGCCGCCCGCCCCGACCTCGTCAAGCCGAACGCCGACGAACTCGCCCGGCTCACCGGCGCCCGCGAACCCCTGCGCGCGACCCGTGACGCCCGCCGCCGGGGCGCCCACAGCGTCGTCGCGTCCCTGGGCGCGGACGGACTGCTCGCCGTCACCCCGGACGGCACCTGGCGGGCCGCACCACCGGCGCCGGTACGCGGCAACCCGACCGGCGCGGGCGACTCCGCCGTCGCCGGACTGCTGTCCGGACTCGCGGAGAAGCTGGACTGGCCGGCCCGGCTGGCCCGCGCGGTGGCCCTCTCGACGGCGACCGTGATGGCCCCGGCGGCCGGTGAGTTCGACCGCGCGGCCTACACGAACCTGCTGCCCCGCGTCACCGTCGAACAGCAGGCCTCCGCGGCCTGAGCGGCCCCGGAGACACCACGTCCCGGCTCGCACGGGGCGAGAACCGGGACGATGGTGGCGTACTGCTCGTCAGCTACTACTTGACGTGACCCGACTTCAGCGACAGCTGGTCCAGGTTGGCGTCGCACTGGTCGCCCTCGAGGCACGACAGCGTGAGCGTGTTCGACCCCTCGTTCAGCTGGACGTACGCGAACGTGTTCGTCCAGCCCTTCTCCAGATCGCCCTCCGCCGCGTGCGCGAAGTTCTTCATGTTGATGGAGCGGGGATCCTCGTCGTTGACCGTGAGGGACGTCTTGGCGTCCTTGCCGGGCACGCCGTACGTCACGAAGAGCGTGTACGGGCCGCTCGCGGGCACATCGACCGTCCAGGAGGCCGACCGGCCGACCTCGTTGAGGCTGATGTACTGGCCGTTCGCGCTCTTCGCGCCCTTGACCGAGTTGTCCAGCGCCGCCGAGCCGCCGAGCGTCAGCGTCGCCGCGTCCTGCTTGGGCAGGTCGACCGGCTCCTTGGACGCCTCGGAGGACTTCTCGGGCTTCGGCGACTCCTCGACCTCGCCCGCGGGACCGGCCGACGTACCGGCCTCGTCCTTCTTCTTGTCCTTGGCGTCGTCGTCCGTCATCAGGGCCGCACCGATACCGATGAGCACCACCGCGACCACGGCGACCGCCGCGATCAGCAGCGCCTTGGTGTTGGGACCGCCCCGGCCGGAACCCGAACCCCTGCCGCCGTGCGGCGGGACCGGGCCGGTGGGCGCGCCACCGGGGTAGGTCTCGGGCGCCGCGTACTGCGGGTTCGGACGGCCGTACTGCCCGCCCTGCTGCGGCGGGGGCTGCTGGCCGTAGGCCTGCTGCTGCGGCGGAACCTGCCCGTACTGGCGTTCGCCGACGGTCCGCACCTGGTTGTAGGACGTTCTGGGTACGCCGGGCTGCGCGACGGGGCCGGGGTAGCCGTAGCCGCCCTGGCCGGGCGGCTGGGCGCCTGCCGCCCGCCCGTCCTCGTACAGGTAGCCGAACGGATCGTCGTCCTCGGGCTTGCTCGCGCCGTTGTTTCCGGCCGTCATCCCTGGGTCACTCCTCACCATGTCGCCAGCCGTCGCCGACCGGCCGAGCCTACCCCGAACGGAGCACGCGTCGAATTGCCCTCGGCCCACCCGGAATCCGGGCGTGGTACGGGGACTGCCGGGGTGTGAACGTCAGCCGGCTCGGCGGTGAACCTTCGACCTGGACCGCTTCTCCACGTACATCCGCTGGTCGGCGGAGCGCAGGACCTCTTCCACGGTCATCCCGCACTCGGCCCAGCCGATACCGAAACTCGCCCCGACCCTGACAGCCCGGCCGTCCACCCGGATGGGCGGAATGATGGCATTACGCAAGCGTACGGCCAGGTCTGCGGCATCCGCCGCCCCCAGACCGTCCGCGAGGACGACGAATTCGTCACCCCCGAGCCGTGCGACGGTGTCCCCGTCGCGCACACAGGTGGTGAGCCGCCGGGCGACCTCGATGAGAACCGCGTCACCCGTGTGATGTCCGAAACGGTCGTTGATGGACTTGAAGCCGTCCAGGTCGCAGAAGAGCACCGCCAGGCCCTTCGCCCCGTCGTCGCGCTCCATGTCGGGGGCCACGACGTGCACGTGGTGGTCGTACGGGCCGACACCCGGGACCGCGTCCGCCTCGTAGCCGTCGGCGCGGTACGCGTGCGACGCCTCCATGTCCCCGTACGCCGCGTCGAGCGCCTCTATCGCGGTGGTGGCGACGGCGGAGTGGGGCCTCTCACACAGCCGGGCGCTGAGGCGGGCGCGCAACTCGGCGCTGTTGGGCAGGCCGGTGAGCGCGTCGTGCGAGGCGCGGTGCGCGAGATGGAGCTCGTTGCGCTTGCGCTCCTCGATGTCCTCGACGTGCGTGAGCAGGAATCGCGGACCGTCGGCGGTGTCCGCGACGACGGAGTTGCGCAGCGAGACCCAGAGGTAGGTGCCGTCCCTGCGCCCCAGCCGCAGCTCCGCCCGGCCGCCCTCGGCGGAGGTGCGGAGCAGTGTGCCGATGTCCTCGGGGTGGACGAGATCGGCGAAGGAGTAGCGGCGCAGCACGGAGGCGGGGCGGTCCAGGAGGCGGCAGAGCGCATCGTTGGTGCGCAGCAGCCTGCCGCGCTGGTCGCCGCCCATCTCGGCGATGGCCATGCCGCTGGGGGCGTACTCGAAGGCCTGGCGGAAGGATTCCTCGCTGGCCCGCAGCGCCTGCTGTTCCCGTTCGAGTCTGACCAGGGCGCGCTGCATATTTGCTCGAAGCCGTGCGTTACTGATCGCAATGGCTGCCTGGGAGGCGTACATCTGCAGGGCTTCCCGGCCCCAGGCACCGGGCCGGCGGCCGTTGCGCGGCCGGTCGACGGAAAGGACGCCCAAAAGGTCCAGACCTCCACCGGAGGCGTACATGGGGGCGTAGAGGCGGTCCAGGGGGTGCCACTCGTCCTCGAAGCGCGGCTCCGGACCCTCGGTGTGCCACTGCGGTACGTCGTCGTCGAGGAGGACCCAGCCCTCGGTGTGCGGTATGAAGCGGAGTCCGTCCCAGGCCTCGCCCATGGCCAGCCTGCGATCCCAGGAGTCGCGGGAGCCGACACGGCCGGTGATCAGGGCTTCCGCGGCGGCGTTCCCCGCGAAGGCGGCGACGACGAGGTCACCGTCGGGGCGGACCAGATTCACGCAGCCCAGCTCGTAGCCGAGGCCGGTGACGATGCCGTCGGCCACGGTCTGCAGCGTGTCCGCCAGACTGCGCGCCGTATTGAGGTCGGCGACGGCCTGGTGCAACTGCCGCATGGTCGCAAGGCGGACGTACGGCTCCGACTCGGCCTCCATCGCTCGCACTCCCCGAGACCTCGACAGCAACTCCAGGTTTCATATCGACGTACTTATTGCAGTGTCACGCTCACTGAATCACAGTGAGCTGTGCACCCGGTACACAGGGTCAACAAATATTGCTCTCTGTGACTCAAGTCACAACAGATGGTGAAGAGGCCGCAGTTGCCCCGCGTGGCCTGTCGTCCTTTTCTGTTCGCAAATCCGCCATCGCGCACACCGCCCGGCCACCCGTGCGCGGACCCTGGTCCGGGAGTCCTAGGACCCGGCTGGTCCCTCGGCCCGATGCGACGGCGCGGCGTCCGGCGCTAGCGTGCCCGGTGTGCTGCAAAAGACTCCTGCCACCCCGCACCCCGAAGCCGTCCCCCATGCTGAGGGGGTGAGCAACGACGAATTCCGCGCCGCCCTCGCCCGCCTGGCCGCGGGCGTGGTGCTGATCACCGCCCAGGAACCGCCGCTCGACGAGCACGGGCGCGGCGAGGACGTCGGCATGACGGCGACCGCCTTCGTCTCGGTGTCCCTGGACCCGCCGCTGGTCATGGTGAGCCTGCGCAACGACTCACGGATGGACGACCTGCTGGCCGAGCAGCCGCTGTGGGCGGTGTCCGTGCTGACGGAGAGCCAGCGGCAGATCGCCGGCCGCTTCGCCATGAAGGGCCGGATCAGCGACCGGCTGCTGTTCGAGGACGTCCCCTACATACGCGGGGAGATGACGAGCGCACCACTCATCGGCGGGGCGCTCGCCACGCTGGAGTGCCGCACCGAGCAGCGGGTCCTGGCCGGCGACCACACGCTGGTGATCGGACGGGTGCTGACCGCGTCGCTGCCCAGCGCGGACGGCGAACCACTGGCGTACTTCAAGGGCCGCTACCGCCGGCTGGGATGAGCGAGCGTACGACCGTACACTTCAAGGACGTACGATCGTACGCATGGCTACGGACCACTTCGCCGACGACCCGCGCACGAACCTGGAGCGGATGCTCGCGGGTGACCTCTACATCGCGGACGACCCCGAGATCGCCCGGCTCCAGCAGCACGCGATGCGGCTGGCCGCCCGCTACCAGGCCGCCTACGTCGAGGACGCGGGCACGGCCCGGCCGCTGCTCGCCGAGCTGCTCGGCTCCGTGGGCGAGGGCGTCGACGTGCGGCCGCCGCTCGCCGTCGACTACGGCAGCAACATCACCGTCGGGGCGCGCACCTTCGTCAACTACAACCTGACGGCGCTCGACGTCGCGGCGATCACCATCGGTGAGGACTGCCAGATCGGCCCGAACGTCCAGCTGCTCACACCCACCCACCCGGTGGAGCCGCAGCCCCGGCGGGACAAGCTGGAGGCCGCGCGCCCGATCACCATCGGCGACAACGTCTGGCTCGGCGGCGGCGTCATCGTGTGCCCAGGGGTGACGATCGGCGACAACTCGGTCATCGGCGCCGGTGCGGTGGTCACGAAGGACATCCCCGCGAACGTCGTCGCCGTCGGCAATCCCGCCCGGCCCGTGCGCGAGATCTGACGGCGCCCGCATGGCCACCGGACAGACCGACCCCCGACGGCGCGAACGGATCCTCGCCGCCGCGCTCGACCTCGTCGCCGAGGAGGGCGTGGCGGGTGTGTCCCACCGCAAGATCGCCGTCCGCGCCGACGTGCCGCTGGGCTCGATGACGTACCACTTCACCGGCATCGACGACCTGCTGGGCGAAGCCTTCACGGGGTTCGCCGACCACATCGTGGCCGTCTTCGACCTCCACCTCGGCCGCGCCGGGAGCCCCGGGCAGGCCCGCGAGGCCGTCACCGACCTCATCCACACGCTCTCCGAAGGGCCCCGCCGCGACCTGGTCCTCACCCAGGAGCTCTACACCCTCGCCGCCCGTCGCCCGGAGTACCGGAAGCTGACCCAGGCGTGGATGCGGCGCAGCCGCGACCTCCTCGAACAGCACTTCGACGCCACCACGGCCCGGCAACTGGACGCGCTCATCGAGGGGCTGACCCTGCACCGCGCCCTGGACGAGGCACCTCATGACCGTGAGCTGACGCGCCTGGCGGTCGCCCGGCTCACCGCCGCGGCGTAGCAGCCCCACAGCAGCCCGTGGGGTGCGGACCTGACCCCGCAACCGCACGGGCCTCGGGGCGCGGGGGCTTCCTGCGGCCTTGGGGTGCGGGGGCTTCCGGCGGGCCTCGGGGTGCGGGCGCTTCCCGCGAACTCGGGGCGCGGAGGCTTCCGGCAAGCTCGGGATGCGGGCGCTTCCCGCAGGCCTCGGGCCGCAGTCCGCGCGCGGGGTCGGCCTACCAGTCGCGGCCGGAGCGGCCGCGCTTCGTGTCGCCGCGCTGCTTCTTCTCACGCAGTCGGCGCTCGTTGATGCCCCGCGGGATCTTCTTCTTGAGGCGCGGCTTCGGCGGCGGCGCCGTGGCCTCCGCCAGAAGGGCGGCCAGCCGCACGGCGGCCGTCTCGCGGTTGCGCCACTGGGAGCGGTGCTCCGAGGCGCGTACCGCCACGACACCGCTCACCAGCCGGCTCGCGAGGCGGTCCAGCGCCCGCGCCTTCCAGACCTCGGGCAGCGCCTCGGTCGCCGCGAGGTCGAAGCGGAGCTCCACCTGGGAGTCGCTGGTGTTGACGTGCTGCCCGCCGGGCCCGGAGGACCTGGAGAAACGCCACATGAGCTCGGCCTCCGGCAGGGAGACCGAACCACGGATGACATAGGGCCCGGACATGACACCCATGTTCCCTGCCCCGCAGCCCGTTCGTCACCTTCTTTTGCGAGCGTTCGGCCAGAAGTTCGGTAAAGAAAGTAAAGCGAGCAGGAACCTCGTGGTCCACTGCCTGCGTTATGACAGGTGACGGTAGCTTTCGTGATGGCACGAAGCCCGCACACGACGAGGAAAGGGACTTCCCATGGCAGTAAGCCTGTCCAAGGGCGGCAACGTCTCGCTCACCAAGGAGGCACCGGGCCTGACCGCCGTCACGGTCGGCCTCGGCTGGGACGTCCGCACCACCACCGGAACCGACTTCGACCTCGACGCCTCGGCGATCGCGGTCAACACGGCCGGCAAGGTCTACTCCGACGGCCACTTCGTCTTCTTCAACAACAAGGCGACGCCGGACCAGACCATCGTCCACACCGGTGACAACGTCACGGGCCAGGGCGAGGGCGACGACGAGCAGATCAACGTCAACCTGGCGGGCCTCCCGGCGGACATCGACAAGATCGTCTTCCCGGTCTCCATCTACGACGCCGAGACCCGCAGCCAGAACTTCGGCCAGGTCCGCAACGCGTTCATCCGCATCATCAACCAGGCCGGCGGCACCGAGCTCGCCCGCTACGACCTGAGCGAGGACGCCGCCACCGAGACCGCCATGGTCTTCGGCGAGCTCTACCGCAACGGCGCCGAGTGGAAGTTCCGCGCGGTCGGCCAGGGCTACGCCTCGGGCCTGCGCGGCATCGCGCAGGACTTCGGCGTCAACCTCTGACGCGAACGGTCCGTACACGGGAGCCCCCGGCCGACTCTTCGGCCGGGGGCTCCCGTGTGTCATGACAGCGCCCGGTCCGACGCCCCGTCACCTGCCAACCCGCCTCACGTCACCCCGCGAATTCGTCACACATAGCGGACACGGTCGCATCCCATTCGGACAAGAACTGGTCAAAAACTTGTGAGGCAATTGTCAGCACACCGTCAAATTTGCTCATTCGGTGGCACGCTCTCCGCTCGTAACCCCCCACAGGACGAGCAACGGAGAAGGCATGACCCCCCACATGAACACCCGTCGCGCCGCTGCCCTGGCCGCAGTTGCCGCGATGGTCGTCGTCGGAGTGCAGAGCGGGACGGCCACGGCCGGTCCCAACACCCCCGGCGACAACGCCTCTTCCACCCGCACGGCCCCCGGTGCGGCCACGCTCGGCGTGAACACCGCCGGGCAGCGCACCACCGCCCTCCGCTCCGCACAGACCCGCGCCGCGGCGGCAGCCGAGACCCTCGGTCTGGGCAGCCAGGAGAAGCTGATCGTCCGTGACGTGATCAAGGACGCCAACGGCACCGTGCACACCCGCTACGAGCGCACCTACGCCGGACTGCCGGTCCTCGGCGGCGACCTCGTCACCCACACCGCGTCCGACGGCGAACTCAAGGGCGTCGACAAGGCCACCGAGGCCCGCATCACCGTCCCCTCCACCCAGCCGGAGGTGAAGACGGCCGCGAGCGCCCGCAAGGTCGTCTGGGCGGGCAACGGCAAGCCCGTCCTCGCCTTCGAGACCGTGAAGACCGGTGTGCAGAAGGACGGCACACCCAGCGAGCTGCACACCGTCACCGACGCCGTCACCGGCAAGAAGCTGCACAGCTACGAGGGCATCGAGACCGGCACCGGCAATAGCCAGTACAGCGGCGAGGTCAGCCTGACGACCACCGAGGGCGGCTCGGGCTTCGAGCTGACCGACGGCGACCGCGGCGGCCACAGGACGTACGACCTCGACCAGGGCGAGACCGGCACCGGCGACCTCGTCACCGACGCCGACGACACCTGGGGCGACGGCACCGGCGACGACCGCCAGACCGCCGCCGTCGACGCCCACTACGGCGCCGCGAAGACCTGGGACTTCTACAAGACCGAGCTCGGCCGCGACGGCATAGCCGGCGACGGCAAGGCCGCGTACTCCCGGGTCCACTACGGCGACGCGTACGTCAACGCCTTCTGGGACGACAGCTGCTTCTGCATGACGTACGGCGACGGCGCCGACAACAAGAGCGCCCTCACCGCGATCGACGTAGCCGGCCACGAGATGAGCCACGGCCTCACCGCCGCCACGGCCAACCTCGACTACTCCGGCGAGTCCGGCGGACTCAACGAGGCGACCAGCGACATCTTCGGCACCTCCGTCGAGTTCTTCGCCGACAACAGCACCGACGCCGGTGACTACCTCATCGGCGAGAAGATCGACATCAACGGCGACGGCAGCCCGCTGCGCTACATGGACAAGCCCAGCAAGGACGGTGGCTCGGCGGACTACTGGGACGCCGAGGTCGGCGACCTGGACGTCCACTACTCCTCCGGCGTCGCCAACCACTTCTTCTACCTGCTGGCCGAGGGCAGCGGCGCGAAGACCGTCAACGGCGTCGACTACGACTCCCCGACCGCCGACGGCTCGACGGTTACCGGCATCGGCCGCCAGAAGGCCTACCAGATCTGGTACAAGGCGCTCTCCGTCTACATGACGTCGAGCACCGACTACGCAGGGGCGCGCACGGCGACCGAGAAGGCCGCGACCGACCTGTTCGGGGCGGACAGCGCCGAACTCGCCGCCGTCGACGCCGCCTGGACCGGAGTCAACGTGAAGTAACCCGCACGGAACGGGAGCCGGTCAGCCACGCGCGGGCCGGCTCCCGCCGTTGAGCCAGGTGTCCCACAACTCCGTCAGATCAAGGCCGGACTCCCGCTCCACGTACGCGGTGAAGTCGTCCGTCGACGCGTTGCCGTGCCGATGCGCCTTCAGCCAGCCCCTGACGAGGCCGAAGAAGGCGTCGTCGTCGCCCATCTCCTCCCGGATCCGGTGGACGACCATCGCCCCGCGCCCGTACACCGGAGGCTCGGACAGGTCGGCGGCGCCCGGCGGACGGCCCGGTGGAAACGCCCAGTTCGCCCCGTCCTCGTACGCCTCGTCGAAGAGCTCCCGCACCGTGGCGTCCCCGTGGTCCTCGCTCCAGAGCCACTCCGCGTACGTCGCGAAGCCCTCGTTGAGCCACATGTCCTGCCAGCTCGCCGGCGTGACGGAATTGCCGAACCACTGGTGGGCCAGCTCGTGGACGAGCAGGCCGACATCGGGCGGGCCGGGGAAGAAGGGCCGGTTCTGGGTCTCCAGGGCGTACCCCGCGTCCTCGCCCAGGCCGACGATCGCCCCGGTCGACGCGAAGGGGTACGGGCCGAACATCCGCACCCCCCACTCCATGACCTCCGGAATGCGGGCCGGCACCACGGCGCCCGGCCCGGCCGCCTCCGGATCGACCGCGGTCACCACCGGCAGGCCGTCCGGGGTGACGTCGTGCCTCAGCGTGTAGCGGCCGACCGCGACGGTCGCGAGGTAGCTCGCCATGGGTTCGCGGGTACGCCAGTGGAACACCGTGCGCCCACTGGCCGTGCGACGGGACGTCAGCTCCCCGTTGGAGACGGCGGTCTGCCCGTCGGGGACGGAGATCCGGACGTCGTACGAGGCCTTGTCGCCCGGGTGATGGTTCCCGGGGAACCAGGCCGGGGAACCGGCGGGCTCCCCGAGCGCGACCGCCCCGTGCTCCGTCCTGAGCCAGCCCTCCTGGGACCCGTCCGCATCGGTGACGGTCCGCGGGGCACCGGAGTAGCGGACGACGGTGCGGAAGGTCCGGCCCGTGCGGAGGCGGTCCTCGACGTCGTCGTCCGGCCGCAGCGTCAGCTCCCCGCCCGCCCGGTTCACGGAGGCCGGCCGCCCCTCGACGGTCGCCGACCGGACATCGAGCCCGGTGAGATCCAGGTTGAACGCACTGAGGTCCTGGGTGGCCCGGGCGGTGATCACCGCCGTGCCCCGCAGCCGCCCCGCCGCGGTGTCCACGTCGAGGTCCAGGTCGTAGTGCGTGACGTCGTAGCCGCCGTTGCCGAGCCGGGGGAAGTACGGATCGCGCACACCGGCGGCACCCGGAGTGCCCACGACCCCGCCCCGGCCCGCCGTACAGGCGGTGGCGAGGGTGAACACGGCGAGCAGCAGGGCTGCGCCGGGCACGGTGCGGCGTGCCGCTGTTCGCTGATCCACACCGGCGATCCTATGTACGCGAGCGGAGTGCCGGGCGGCGGGGAAACGGCCACCACCGGACCACCGCGGCCCGGGCGGCGGCCGAGCCGTCCCGCCCGGCGCGGTCCGCTCACCGGGCATGACACCATCGAGCCGTGCTCGACATCGGCTACTCCCTCTCCCGGCGCTTCCCGGACCCCCCGCAGACCGACTACCGCCGCGCGGACGTCCACGCCCTGCGGCACGATCTGTTCTCCGGCGACGTCTACCTCGCCGACACCAAGGCGGACCGCGAAGTATCCACAGCCTGGGGATGGGTTCCCGTCCTCGACTTCGCCTGGGCACTCTGCGACATCGTCGAGCAGATCGACCGGGACCCCCGCGGCAACCGCTCGCACCGCCGGCAGTACGCCGAGCTGGACTTCACCGAATCCTCCGACCGCATGCTCTTCGAGCGCCGCTTCGGCTGGGTGGACGTCGAAGCCGACTGGATGCCGGGCGACGAGCCCCCGCTCACCTTCAGCCACTCCCTCCTGCGCCGCGAGGCCCGCGACTTCCTGCACGACCTGATCGCCGACCTGGCCGACATGCACGAAGGCCTCGCCGACAACCCCGTCGTCTGGGACCTCCAGGCCCGCTTCCCCCGCCTCTGAGCACGCCCCACCACCCCCGGCCCCGGCTCACATCTCCACCCGCACCCCGATCTGCGCCGCGAACGCCGGAGCCAGCTCCATCAGCTGGGACGGACTGATCACCGCCCCGGCGAGCCGCTCCACCCCCCGCGCGATGTCGAGCTCGGCCACCGTCCGCAGATCGACCGAATCCATCCGGACAGCACTGAAGTCGGCCCGCTTCAGCACACAGTCACGGAACTCCACCCGCGTCAGCTGCGCCTCCCCGAAGTCCGGCTCCGACAGCACACAGCTCTCGAACACGACGTCCTTCAGCCGCGCCTTGCGCAGATTCAGGTAGTCGATCTTCCCGCCCCGGACGAGCACCCGCTCCAGCACCGCCCCGTGCAACTGCACCCCGCCCAGCCGCGCGTCCACCACCTCGACGTCCCGCAGCGACGCCCCCGCGAGATCCGTACCCACGCCCCGCACACCCGTCAGCACCGAGTCGATGAACCGGGCCCGCACCAGCTCCGTACGGTCCAGGGCGCATCCCCGCAGCTCACAGTCCATGAAGCGCGCACCGGGACCCGACGCGTCCGCGAGGTCCGTCTCCTCGAAGCACACACCGTCGTAGTCCCCGTCCGGCTCCAGCCCCTCCCCGTCGTACGCGATGAGCGAGGGCAGCCGGACCTCCG
This sequence comes from Streptomyces sp. NBC_01520, assembly GCF_045040375.1. Lineage (NCBI taxonomy): Bacteria > Bacillati > Actinomycetota > Actinomycetes > Kitasatosporales > Streptomycetaceae > Streptomyces > Streptomyces sp. NBC_01520. The sequence continues at coordinate 4,506,831 of NZ_CP109404.1, read as the reverse complement.
GCCTGCGCACCCGCGCCACCGTGTCCTTCGCGCCCCTGCCACCCCTGCCGCCCGTGTTGCCTCTGCCTGCCATGCCCCCCATCGTGACGCACACCACCGACAACGCCCGGATCCGATGTCACAGAACCACCCCGCCCGGCCGTCCCCCTGCACACAAGCGCCCACCGCGAGGAGACACAGCCATGCAGCGCATCCACATCGTCGGCAGCGGCCTCGCCGGACTGGCCGCGGCCGTCACCGCCGCCGAGTCGCGGGCCCCCGTCACCCTGTACGAGGCCCACCACACCCTCGGCGGACGGGCCAGGACCGCCGAAGGCCCCTACCTCACCAACGAGGGGCCCCACGCCCTCTACCGCCGCGGACCCCACTGGGCCTGGCTCGAACGGCGCAACCTGCTCGGGCCGATCGCCTCCGTGCCGCCCCTCCAAGGCGCCCGCTTCCTCTTCCGCCGCGACGGCGTACTGCGCAGGACCCCGCCCCTCGCCCTGCTCCGCCTCGCCCGCCGCAGCGCCCGCACCGCCCCCGTCGGCACCGACTTCCACAGCTGGGCCACCGCACAGGCCGGCGAGGAGGGCGCCCGCGCGGCCGCCCACTACATGGGCGTGGCGCTCTTCCACCACGACCCCGGATCGCTCTCCGCCGCCTTCGTCCAGGAACGGCTCCGCCGCGCCACCGCCCTGCCTCCCGAGGCCCGCTACCCCGTCGGCGGCTGGGCGCAGATCGTCGAACGGATGGCCACCCGGGCCTGGAACCTCGGCGTACGCATCGAAACGGCCGAACGCGTCGGCACCGGCGCCCTCCAGGACCTCGCACGCAGCGGCCCGGTGATCGTCGCCACCCACCTCGCCGCCGCCCGCACCCTCCTCGACGACCCCGCCCTGACCTGGGACAGCGGCCGGGCCGCCCTGATCGACCTGGCCGTACGGACCCGGCGCGGCGACCCGTTCGTCCTCTCCGACCTCGACACCCCCGGCTGGATCGAACGCTTCACCGCCCAGGACCCGACCCTCGCCCCCCGGGGTGAACAGCTCGTCCAGGGCCAGATCCCCCTCGCCCCCGACACCCCGCGCGCCGACGCCCTCCACCGGGCCGAAGAACTCCTCGACCTCGGCTTCCCCGGCTGGCGCGACCGCACCACCTGGCGCCGCGACTCCCTCGCCTCCGGCCGCACCGGCGCCGTCGACATGCCCGGCACCACCTGGCGCGACCGCCCCGCCATCGACCGCGGCGACGGAATCCTCCTCGCCGGTGACCAGGTCGCCGCACCCGGCCTCCTCAGCGAGGTCTCCTTCAACAGCGGCATCGAGGCGGCCACCCGGGCCCTCGCCCTGATCGGGAGGACGGCACGGCCCACCGGCCCCGGCCTTGACCTCAAGCGCTCTTGAGGTCAGAGAGTGGGCCCCACGCCACCACCCAGGGGAGCCCACCATGCACGCCATCCGCCTCCACGCCTTCGGCCCCGCCGAGAACCTCACGTACGAACGCACCGACGACCCCGTACCCGCCCCCGGCCAGGTCAGGATCGCCGTCGCCGCAGCCGGCGTGCACCTCCTCGACACCGCCCTGCGCGAAGGCATGACCGGCCCCTACCCCGCCCCCGCCGAACTGCCCACCATCCCCGGCCGCGAGATCGCCGGAACCGTCGAATCCCTCGGCGACGGCACCGACCCCGACTGGCTCGGCCGCCACGTCGTCGCCCACATCGGCATGGCACCCGGGGGCTACGCCGAACTCACCGTCGTCGACGCCGACAAGCTCCACCCGATCCCCGACGGGCTCGACGCGGCCACCGCCGTCGCCATGATCGGCACCGGCCGCACCACCCTGGGCATCCTCCGGTTCACCGACCTCGGCCCCGAATCCGTCGCCGTCGTCCCCGCGGCGGCAGGCGGAATCGGCACCCTCCTCGTCCAGTACGCCAAGAACGCCGGAGCCACCGTCATCGGCCTCGCGGGCGGACCCGGCAAGGTCGCCCGCGTCACCGCGAACGGCGCCGACCTCGCCGTCGACTACACCCGCCCCGACTGGCCCCGCACGGCCCGCGCCCACCTGGACACCCTCGGCCGCGACGCCACCGTCGTCTACGACTCCGTCGGCGGGACGACCGCCCGCGCAGCGGTCGACCTGCTCGGCACGGGCGGACAGCACATCGTCTTCGGCTGGTCGGGCCAAGGACTCCACGACGGACAGCCACTCACCTTCACCGACGAGGAACTCGCCGCCCGCGGCATCACATCCCGGAACGTCCTCGGCCCCGTCATGATCGAGAAGGCCGGCAGCCTCCGGGCCCTGGAAACCCTGGCCCTCACCGAAGCCGCCGCAGGACGGCTCCGCCCCGCCGTCCAGCGCTACCCGCTCGCCGAAGCGGCCGCCGCCCACCGCGCACTCGAAACCCGCGGCACGACAGGCAAAGTCGTCCTGATCCCCTGACCCGCCGGTCGCCCGCTCAACGCCCCCCGAGCCCGGCCAGCGCCCCGTCCGTCAGCCGGTACACCGTCCACTCGTCCTGAGGACGCGCACCCAACGACTCGTAGAACGCGATGGACGGGGCGTTCCAGTCCAGCACCGACCACTCCAGACGCCCGTATCCCCGCTCCACACAGATCCGCGCCAGCTCCGCCAGCAACGCCTTCCCGTGCCCGCCACCACGCCGCTCCGGACGCACGTACAGATCCTCCAGATACACCCCGTGCACCCCGCGCCACGTCGAGAAGTTCAGGAACCACAGCGCGAACCCGACCACCTCACCGTCCTCGTCGGACACCGCGATGTGCGCGTACGCCGCGGGCCGCTCCCCGAACAGCGCCTCACGCAACTGCTCCTCCGTGGCGTTGGCCTCGTCCAGGGCCTTCTCGTACTCGGCCAGCTCACGGACCATGGCGTGGATGGCGGGGACATCAGCGGCAGTAGCTCGACGAATCATGGGGCAAGCGTAGACACATGGCCCCGGACGCCTCCACGCGTCACCCACGCCCCAGCAACCGCCGGGCGATCTCCGCATGATCCGGCGACAACCGCCGGCCCGCGCCGCGGATCCACAGCCCGTTCTGCAGCACCCGCCCCAACGTCCAGGCCCTCGCCCGCTCCCGGTCCAGCCCCAGCGCCCCGGTCAGCACATCGAACCGCCACAGCACGTCCGACGCGTCGAACCGGTTGTCCAGCGCCGGGAACAGCTCGAACCCCGGATCCCCCGCCAAAGGCTTCGGATCCAGCACGACCCACTCCCCCGCCCGTCCCTCCCGCGCACATCCGGCCAGGATGTTGTCGTAGTGCAGGTCCCAGTGCAGCAACCGGTCCCCAGGCTCCCCCGACACCTCCCGCACCGCCGCCGCACAGTCCAGCAGCAGCCGCCGCTCCCCCTCGTCCGCCAACGCCCGGGACGCCTCCGGCGCGGCCTCCAGCATCCGCGCGGTCATGTCCCCCAGCCGCCGCATCCCCTCCGGGGCCGGTACGGCCACCAGCCGGGCCGACAACTCCGCCAGCACCCGCACCGCCTCCCGCACATCCGCCACCCCCGTCAACGGACGCCGCTCGTCCAGCCGCTCCAGCAGCATCGCCCCGGTGACCCCGTCGTACTCCAGCAGCCCCACCACACCCGCGCCCGCCTCACCCCAGACCCGCAGCGCGACCGGCTCACCCACCGTCTCCTCATCCACCTCCTGCAGCTTCAACGCCGCGCGACGGCCGTCCGCCACCCGCACCACGGGAAGCACCAGCGCACACATCCCGTGCAGCGCCGGCCCGTCCCGCCGCAGCCCCCACTCCTCCAGAAACCGCCCGGCGAGCCCCGGCAGCACGGCGACGAACGCCCGCCCGGCCGCACCCCTCAACTCCGACTGTGTCGCGACAAGACCCTCAGGAACCTCGATCACACCCCGAGCCTAGAAGCCCACCGCACGACGAAACCCCCGGTCGCGCAGTAACGTCCCCTCTGCGACTCACGACTCAGCTGCACACGGACAAGCAGGGGACACATGAGCACCGTCAGCACCGTCAACGGCGGCATATCGTTCTGGTACGCGCACGAGGGCACGCCCGCCCCCCGCGAACCCCTGCCCGGCGACTCCACCGCAGACGTCTGCATCGTCGGCGGCGGCTACACCGGACTCTGGACGGCGTACTACCTCAAGAAGGCAGTACCCTTCCTCAACATCACTGTCCTGGAAGCCAAGTTCTGCGGCTACGGCGCCTCCGGCCGCAACGGCGGCTGGCTCTACAACGGCATCGCCGGCCGCGCCCGCTACGCGAAACTCCACGGCCACGACGCCGCCGTACGCCTCCAGCAGGCCATGAACGACACCGTCGGCGAAGTCATCCGCACCGCCGCCGACGAGAACATCGACGCCGACATCCACCACGGCGGCGTCCTCGAGATCGCCCGCACCCCCGCCCAGCTCGCCCGCCTCAAGGACTTCCACTCCGTCGAGATCGCCTTCGGCGAGACCGAACGCGTCCTGCGCGGCGCGCGCGAGACCGCTGAACGCATCCGCGTCACCGGCGCCGTCGGCTCCAGCTGGACCCCGCACGGCGCCCGCCTGCACCCCGCCAAACTCGTCAAAGGGCTCGCCGACACCGTCGAAGCACTCGGCGTCACCATCCACGAGTCCACACCCGTCACCGAGATCAAGCCCAAGCACGCCATCACCCCGTACGGCACCGTCCGCGCGCCCTACGTCCTGCGCTGCACCGAGGGTTTCACCGCGGGTCTCAAGGGCCACGGACGTACCTGGCTCCCCATGAACTCCTCCATGATCGTCACCGAGCCCCTCCCCCAGTCCCTCTGGAACACCATCGGCTGGGACGGCCGCGAAACCCTCGGCGACATGGCCCACGCCTACATGTACGCCCAGCGCACCGCCGACAACCGCATCGCCCTCGGCGGACGGGGCATCCCCTACCGCTACGGCTCGGCCACCGACAACGACGGACGCACCCAGCCCGCCACCGTCGAAGCCCTCCGCGACCTCCTCGTCCGCTTCTTCCCCACCACCGCAGGCACCCGCATCGACCACGCCTGGTCCGGCGTACTCGGCGTCCCCCGCGACTGGTGCGCCACCGTCACCCTGGACCGCTCGACCGGCCTCGGCTGGGCCGGCGGCTACGTCGGCTCCGGCGTCGCCACCGCCAACCTCGCCGCCCGCACCCTCCGCGACCTCATCCAGCAGGACTCCGGCCAGGCCGGCCCCACCGACCTGACCACCCTCCCCTGGGTCAACCACAGGGTCCGCCGCTGGGAACCGGAACCCCTCCGCTGGCTCGGCGTCCACACCCTCTACGCGGCCTACCGCACCGCCGACCGCCGCGAGGCCACCTCCCCGCACGCGGAAACGGACCGCATCGCGAAGGCGGCGGACCGGATCTCGGGACGGCACTGAGAAGACCCGCCCCTCCCCCTACGCCACGTCGATCCCGTACTCCTGCACCAATGCCTCCAGACCGCCCGGATAGCCCCCGCCCGTCTCCACATTCCCCGCACTTGTCTTACAGGCAGGGAAACGTGTGTCCCGGGAGTGGGTGATCTGGGGCAATGCCGCGGTTCGGGCAACAAAAAAAACCAGGCCAGCATGGCGCTGACCTGGTGTTTTGAGCCGCCTGTCGGAATCGAACCGACGACCTGGAGCTTACAAGGCACCCGCTCTGCCAACTGAGCTAAGGCGGCACAGCGCACGCCAAAATCCGCGCGCGCAGGGCCTCACTCTACACAGCGGCTCGTACACCGCTCCACGAAGTTTCGCCGCCACCGTGACCATCCGACCACCCGTGCGTTAAGAGGACTGACGTACTGATCCGCATATCGGACAGCCGGGGGGAGCGGGTATGACTGGCACGGCGGACCAGCCGTTACGGGTGACGGGCGAAGAGGCCAAGCGCATCAAGCGCGACGCTCTGGGCATCGCCGACCGTATGAGACACCACGGCCGCGCGTCGACCGCCCTGAAGAGCCGTGCCAAAGAGCCCGGCACCCAGCAGCGCGTGTACCGCTACCGCTTCTATCCGACTCCGTCGCAGGCCGAGCAGCTGAAGAAGACCTTCGGGGCCTGCCGCCGGGTCTATAACGAAGGTCTCGCCCTGCGGGCCGGCGCCTGGGAGCGGCATCGGGTGTCGGTGGGGTTCGCCGAGTCGTGCCGGGCGTTGACGGGGTGGCGGCAGGCGCCGGAGACGGGCTGGCTGGCTGGCTGGCTGGCTGGCTGCGTGAGGTTTCATCGACGGTGTTGCAGCAGTCGTTGCGGCATCTGGACGGGGCGTTCACGCGCTTCTTCAAGCAGTCGGCAAAGCATCCGCAGCGGAAGAGAAAGCACCGCTCGCGGGACTCGGCGACGTACGTGCGGACGGGCTTCCGGTGGGTGGAGAACCCGGAGCTTCCGGGTACGGGGCGGGTGACGCTGGCGAAGCAGTCGGTGCCGCTCGACATGCGGTGGTCGCGGCCGCTACCGGCGGGCGGGGATCCGGTGAAGCTGTCCGTGACGCGGGACCAGGCTGGGCGGTATTTCGTCTCGTTGCTGGTCGAGGAGCGGATCCAGCCCTTGCCTCCCGTGTTCCTGCCGGGCGGAAGCGAGCCGAAGGCGGTGGGAATCGATCTGGGTCTGGCGGCGCTGGTGACGCTGGACGACGGGACGAAGGTGGATCACCCGCGGCTGTTGCGGAAGTACGCGAAGGAGCTGGCGCGGTTGCAGCGAGGGCTGCACCGGAAGAAGAAGGGGTCGGCGAACCGGGGAAAGGCCCGGGAGCGTATCGCTCGGCTGTATGCGCTGATCAGCGATGTGCGCAGGGACATGCTGGACCAGTTGACCACCCACCTCGTGCGCGAGAACCACGTACTCGTGGTGGAAGATCTGGCCATCATGAATGACGTGCTGCTGGCTGCGTGAAGAAGTGCGGTACGGACCGACGGGCCGTCGGCCGTGATGCCTGTGGAGCCCATGTAAGACCGACCGGGTGCGCCCCGCAGGGGAGCACCCGGTCGGCAGAGGGTGCTGAAGCAGGAAGTGCCGTAGGTGGCGCACGGACCAAAAATCCGGAGCTCTGCCCGCAGACTGCACATGGTCAAAAGTTCGCTGCTCTGCCGAGACAATTTCGTTCCCATCGGACTGCTGACAGATCGGAAATCGCCAGGTAGCGTCACACCAGGCCCACTCAAGTGGACCAGACCACTCCCTTACTCGGATCGTCCGGCACGTTCCTGCCGGTGGAGGAGAAGAATCGTCATGGCCAGTGTCACGTTCGACAAGGCGTCCCGCGTCTACCCCGGCTCCACGAAGCCGGCCGTGGACCAGCTCGAGATCGACATCGAAGACGGTGAGTTCCTCGTCCTCGTCGGTCCTTCCGGTTGTGGCAAGTCGACCTCCCTGCGCATGCTCGCGGGTCTCGAGGACGTCAACGGCGGCGCGATACGCATCGGTGACCGCGACGTCACGCACCTGCCGCCGAAGGACCGGGACATCGCCATGGTGTTCCAGAACTACGCGCTCTACCCGCACATGTCCGTCGCGGACAACATGGGCTTCGCCCTGAAGATCGCCGGGATCAACAAGACGGAGATCCGGGCGAAGGTCGAAGAGGCCGCCAAGATGCTGGACCTCACCGACTACCTGGACCGGAAGCCGAAGGCGCTCTCCGGTGGTCAGCGTCAGCGTGTGGCGATGGGCCGCGCGATCGTGCGTGAGCCGCAGGTCTTCCTCATGGACGAGCCGCTGTCGAACCTCGACGCCAAGCTCCGTGTGTCGACGCGTACGCAGATCGCCTCCCTGCAGCGCCGCCTCGGCATCACCACCGTGTACGTCACCCACGACCAGGTCGAGGCCCTCACCATGGGTGACCGGGTCGCGGTCCTCAAGGACGGTCTGCTCCAGCAGGTCGACTCGCCGCGCAACATGTACGACCGCCCGGCGAACCTCTTCGTGGCCGGCTTCATCGGCTCCCCTGCGATGAACCTCATCGAGGTCCCGATCACCGACGGTGGTGTGAAGTTCGGCAACAGCGTCGTCCCGGTCTCCCGTGCGGCGCTCTCCGCCGCCGCCGACCGCGGTGACCGCACCGTCACGGTCGGCATCCGTCCCGAGCACTTCGACATCGTCGAGCACGGCGGCGCCGCCGCGCAGACCCTCACCAAGGGTTCCGCCGACGCCCCGGCCGGTCTCGCCGTCTCCGTCAACGTCGTCGAGGAGCTCGGCGCCGACGGCTTCGTCTACGGTGCCGCGCAGGTCGGTGGCGAGCACAAGGACCTGGTCGTCCGCGTCGGCGGCCGTGCCGTTCCGGAGAAGGGCACGGAGCTGCACGTCGTGCCGCGCCCGGACGAGCTGCACGTCTTCGCGACGTCGACCGGTGAGCGCCTCACCGACTGACGTCGTCCCCGCTGTAACGACGGCCCCCGCACCTCGACGCGAGTCGAGGTGCGGGGGCCGTTCGCATGCCGCGTGGTGGATAGGGGTTTCGGATCGGCCGACGCCAAATACCCCGGCACTTCGGTCAATTCACTCCGGCACGTCAACCCGTGATTCGAAAAGACTCCTCGAACCATCCCCCGCAAGGGTGACGAAATGTCGCCCATTCATCACTGACCGCTACGCTCGCCTGCGTGACCCACACCGCGCGCCGAATCGGCCGAACCCTCGCTCTCGTACTGCCCGTCGTCATGGTCCTCTCCGGGACCCTCGCGGTCACCCGCGTGTCGTGGTCGGCGCACAACACGGAGTCGCAGTTGCTGACCGCGGCCTCCGAGACCACCGTGTCCAAGCGCGCCAAGACGCCGCGCGCCCCGCAGGACGTCCTGCGTGACAAGCTCCTCGTGGAGATGAGGGAGAAGGACCCGGGCGTCGCGCTCACCGAGCTGCAGCGCACCGTCGAGGCGCGTCCGTCGATGGCCCGGCACTGCATGTCGATCGCGAAGGCGCTGGGCAAGGCCGCCGTCGACCAGTACGGACCGACGCGCGCGCACCGTTTCTCCCGCCCGGTCTGCGACACGTCGTTCGCCTCGGGCGTGGCGCAGTTCAGCTGATCCCCTACCCGGGCACGGCATATCGTGCCTGGCATGCATACGTATCCGACGCAGGCCGTGATCCTGGCGGGTGGCCAGGGTTCACGGCTGCGCCCGTACACCGATGACCGTCCCAAGCCGATGGTCGAGATCCCGGGAACCGGGACCCCGATCATCGGCCATCAGCTTGCCTGGCTGGCCGCCGAGGGTGTCACCGACGCCGTGATCTCGTGCGGCCATCTTGCCGATGTGCTGCGGGACTGGCTTGACTCGGCCGATCTCCCGCTGCGCGTCACGACCGTCGTCGAGACCGAGCCGCTGGGCCGGGGCGGCGGTCTGAAGCATGCCGCGACGCGGCTGCCGGATCCGTCGGAGCCCTGGTACGCGACCAACGGCGACATCTGGACGCGCTTCTCGCTGCGGGAGATGGCCGCGTTCCACGCCGAGCGGGACGCCACAGCGACGCTCGCGCTGGCCCGTCCGCGGATTCCGTGGGGTGCGGTGGAGACGGACGCGTTCGGGCACATCACGGACTTCATCGAGTCGCCCCCTTCGCCGTATCTGATCAACGCGGGGGTGTACGTCTTCGCGCCCCGGTTCACGGCGCTGCTGCCGGACATCGGTGACCATGAGCGGACGACGTTCCCGCAGCTGGCCCGGGAGCGCAGGCTGGCCGGGTTCCCGTTGCCGCACGGGGCGTACTGGCGGGCGATCGACACCGCGAAGGACCTCACGGAGGCGGCCAGGGAGCTGGGCGCCCAGCAGGGCTCCTGAAGCTCCTGAAGGCCGCGCACGACCATCGCGAGCCCGTATGTGACACGGCGAGGGCGGCCACCGGATGCCGGTGGCCGCCCTCGCCGTGTCGGGTGCGGTGTCAGCCGAGCAGGCCGCCGATGGGGTTCTGGCCGGCGCCGCCGGTGGAGCCGCCGTCGGTGGACCCGCCGTCCGAACCTCCGTCCGAACCGCCGGAGCTGGTGCCACCGGAGGAGGTGGGGCCCGCGCTGCTGGTCGGGGGCTCCTGCGGGGTCGTCTCCTGCGGGGGCTCCTGGCCGGCGCCCTGGGTCTGACTGGGCTGCCCGGTGCTCGCCCCGGTGGCCTGGCCGGATTCGCGGACGGCCTCGGAGCCCGGGGTGGATTCCCTGGCCGACGGGGTGCTCGGGGCACTGGACGGGGCCGCTTCGGGACGGCGCTGCTCCGGGGAGCGGGACGGCTTGTCCCTGCGGGTGGTCTCGTCGGGGAGCGGGGATCCCGGTAGTTGGTTGGTGGGGTTGCCGTCGGGACCGGGCACGGTGACGACCTCGGTGGACCGCACGGCGCCGCCGATCATGGAGCCGACGAGCAGGGTCAGCCCGACCACGACGGTCGCGACGACCGTGCCGCGGCGCAGGACGCGGCGGCGGAGGTCCCAGATCGCCGAACGCGGGCCGAGCCTGCGCCAGGCCTCGCCCGCGAGGCGCCCGTCCACCGAGTAGACGGGGGCGCCGGCGATGACGAGCGGGCTCCAGGCGGCCAGGAAGATGATGTCGGGCGCGTCGTACGCGGCGACGCTGCGCCAGCTGACCGTGACGAGGAGGGCCGCGGAGAGCAGTGCGCCGAAGACGGCGGCGACGCGCTGCCAGAGGCCGAGAACGGTGAGGACACCGACGACGACCTGGAGGAAGGCGACGGAGAGTCCTGATCCGACGGGGTGGGTGAGGGCGAAGTCGCGCAGCGGCTCGGCGAAGGGCCAGGGGTGCAGCGAGGTCATCCACTTGACCATGGAGCCGCGGTCGCCGCCGTCGAAGTAGACGGGGTCGGAGAGCTTGCCCATGCCGGCGTAGATGGAGATGAAGCCGAGGAAGACGCGCAGCGGGAGGAGGACGACGCCGAGGTTCATGCGGCGGCCGGGGAAGTAGGCGTGCCGGACGTTGTCGCCGGCGTGGCGCCGTTCCCCGGCGGTGGTGTCGTCGGGGCTCTCGTCGTACGGGTCGTGGCTCGCCGGGGGGCCGGTCTCGACGGCGTCGTAGGCGCCGACCGCCTGCCGCATGGGGGGCAGCAGCGGGCCGGTCCGGCCGGTGCGCGGTGAGATGACCACGGGGTTGGGCTGGGTCTCTTCGAGGAGCGGGATGACCTGCGTGCCGCCGCCCGTGTCGCCGCCGTAGCCGCTGCCCGCGTCGGCGCGGGGGCGGGCGTGGAGGTGGGCCGCGGTGGAGTTCCGTACGGCCTGCAGGAGTCCGGTGGCTCCGGGGTCGCCCGGCTCGGACCTGCCGCTCCATACGACGGGCGCCCGCCTGCGGCCGCCCGCGCCACTCATGGCGGGAATCCTGACCGGTCCGGCGGAGGCCACTGGGCGCAGACGTGTGCGCTGGCCCGGGGCGAGCTGCACCCGGAAGCTGGCGTGGCTGACGATGACCTGCGCGGGGTCGCTGTCCACCTTCGTCATGCTCAGGGCGGGTTGATCGTCGAACCGAGGCGTTCTGGTGTCCACACTCATCTAACCGAGTGATGTGTGATTAGGACACTGCCTTGACACGTCCGAAGTGTCCGAGACCCGTCAATAGTCTGGGACGGCCTGCGGTTCCCCGCGGATAGGCACCGGATCGGGTGCGCCGTCGGGGGCCGTGGTGTGTGGACGGGCCGCGTACGCCGGCCGGCCCGGGGGCTGTACTCCCGGGCCGGCCGTGGCGGATCGATCAGGCGCGGGGGAAAATCCCCCGGCCCGGGTCAGGCGCGGCGGCGGGCCACCTCGCTCGGTCAGGCGCGGCGGCGGGCCACCTCGTACAGGACGATGCCCGCGGCGACTCCGGCGTTCAGGGATTCGGCGCCACCGGGCATGGAGATGCGGACCCGGTAGTCGCAGGTCTCGCCGACGAGGCGGCCGAGGCCTTTGCCCTCGCTGCCGATGACGATGACGACGGGGCCGGCGAGGGCTTCGAGGTCCTCGACGGTGTGTTCGCCGTCGGCGGCGAGGCCGACGACGGTGATGCCCGCCTTCTGGTAACCCTCGAGCGCCCGGGTCAGGTTGGTGACGCGGGAGACGGGGGTGCGGGCGGCGGTGCCGGCGGAGGACTTCCAGGCTCCGGCGGTCATGCCGGCCGCGCGGCGCTCGGGTACGACCACGCCGTGGCCGCCGAAGGCGGAGACGGAGCGGACGATGGCGCCGAGGTTCCGCGGGTCGGTGACGCCGTCGAGGGCGACGATCAGCGGGTCCTCGTTGTTGTCGTACGCGGCGGCGGTGAGGTCCTCCGGGTGCGCGTACTCGTACGGCGGGACCTGGAGGACGAGGCCCTGGTGGTTCAGGCCGTTCGTCATCCGGTCGAGCTCGGGGCGCGGGGCCTCCATGAGGTGGATGTTCCCGCGCTCACCGGCGAGCTGGAGGGCCTCGCGGACCCGCTCGTCGTTGTCGATGTACTGCTGGACGTAGAGGGTGGTCGCGGGGACGCCGTCGCGCAGCGCCTCGAAGACCGGGTTGCGGCCGACGACCATCTCCGACGTGCCCTTGGCGCCACCGCGGCGCGGGGCGGGGCGGCGGGCCGCGGCCTGCTTGGCCTGGGCGCTCGCCACCCGGTTCTTCTTGTGTCCCTTGCGGGCGGAGGCGGGCGGCGTCGGTCCCTTGCCTTCGAGACCACGGCGTCGGTTACCGCCGCTGCCGACCTGCATGCCCTTCTTGTTGGACGTGCGGCGGTTCCTGCGCTGGCTGTTCCCGGCCATGACCTACCTGTTTCGTTGCTTCAGAAAAACGTGTCTCAAGTGAAAGTGTGCCGCCCGGACGGCCGGGCGGCACATTTGCGCTGCTCACGCGGGTGCTAGGGGGTTGCTGAGGGTGTCCGCTCAGCGCGGGCCGAGGGTCCACCGGGGTCCGCCGGGGCTGTCCTCGACGACGAGGCCCGACTGGTTGAGCTGGTCGCGGATGGCGTCGGCGGCGGTCCAGTCCTTGCGCTCGCGTGCCGACTGGCGCTGGTCCAGGACGAGCCGTACGAGGGTGTCGACGACGCCGTGCAGGTCCTCGCCGCGGTCGGTCTCGCCCGCCCAGTGGGCGTCGAGGGGGTCCAGGCCGAGGACGCCGAGCATGGCGCGCACCTCGGCGAGGCGTGCGACGGCGGTTTCCTTGTCGTCGGCGGCGAGGGCGGAGTTGCCCTGCCGGACGGTGGTGTGGACGACGGCGAGTGCCTGGGGGACGCCGAGGTCGTCGTCCATCGCCTCGGCGAACGCGGGCGGCACCTCGGCGGCGGGGGCGACCTCGCCGCCCGCCTTCTCGATGACGCGCTGGACGAAGCCCTCGATGCGTGCGAACGCGGACTCGGCCTCGCGCAGTGCTTCCCCGCTGTACTCGATCATGGAGCGGTAGTGCGGGGTGCCGAGGTAGTAGCGCAGGACGATGGGGCGCCACTGCTTGACCATCTCGCTGACCAGCACCGAATTGCCGAGGGACTTCGACATCTTCTCGCCGGCGAGGGTGACCCAGCCGTTGTGCACCCAGTACTTCGCGAAGTCGTCGCCGAAGGCCTTGGCCTGGGCGATCTCGTTCTCGTGGTGCGGGAAGATGAGGTCGATGCCGCCGCCGTGGATGTCGAAGGCGCTGCCGAGGTACTTGTGCGCCATCGCGGAGCACTCCAGGTGCCACCCGGGACGGCCGCGGCCCCAGGGGGTCTCCCAACTGGGCTCGCCGGGCTTGGCGGCCTTCCACATGGCGAAGTCGCGCTTGTCCCGCTTGCCGGTCTCGTTGTCGCCGGAGGGCTGCCGCAGGTCGTCGAGGTCCTGGTTGGAGAGCTCCAGATATCCCTCGTACGAGCGCACGTCGAAGTAGACGTTGCCGTCGGCCTCGTAGGCGTGGCCGCGCTCGATGAGGCCGCGCATCATCTCGACCATCTCGGTGATGTGGCCGGTGGCGCGCGGTTCGTACGTGGGCGGGAGGCAGCCCAGGGCGTCGTAGCCGTCGTTGAACGCGCGCTCGTTCTCGTAGCCGATGGACCACCAGGGGCGGTTCCGCTCGGCGGACTTCTTGATGATCTTGTCGTCGATGTCGGTGACATTCCGAATGAACGTCACGTCGTAACCGCGGTATTCGAACCAGCGGCGCATGATGTCGAAGTTCAGTCCGGACCTGATGTGCCCGATGTGGGGGGCGGCCTGGACAGTCGCGCCACAGAGGTAGATCGAGACACAGCCCGCTGTGAGCGGGACGAAGTCACGGATCTGCCGGGCGTTGGTGTCATGCAGGCGAATAGTCACCCCTCAAGGGTAGTGGGCCCGCACCAGTGCCCAGCGCCCCCTGTGGAAAACGTGTCACAACTAATCGGTGACGGTGTCCCCGGGCGCCGGTGCGCGCCCGCCGTGGGGCAGGGTCAGGGCAAGTGCGGCACCGGCGAGGGGCACTGCGGCGAGAGTTGTCCACAGGACGGGTCCCGGGGTGTCGAGGAGTGCGCCCGTGGCGGCGCTGCCCGCGAGGACGGCGAGGCCGGAGACCGAGGAGAGGGCTCCGGTGGCGAGGCCGAGCCGGTGGTCGTCGACGAGGTCGGGCACGAGTCCCCGGGCGGCGGGGATCAGCAGCATCTGGCCGACGGTGAGCAGGACGACGAGGGTCGCCGCGGGGAGCAGACCGGCGGGTCCGCCGGGTGTGAGGGGTACGGCGGCGAGTCCGGCCGCGACGACGGCGAGTCCGGTGACGAGTGCGGTGCGGGGTGCCATGCGGCGGGCCGACCAGCGGGTGAGGGGCAGCTGGACGCCCACGACGAGGAGGGAGGAGAGCGCGAAGAGTCCGCCGATCGCGCTCTGCGAACCGGTGGCGTGTTCCACCTCGACGGGCAGGGCGAGGTAGAGCTGGTTGTAGGAGACGAGATAGGTGCTGTAGGCGAGGCACAGCAGGAGGAAGGGGCGGTCGGCGAAGACGTCCCGGGGGAAACGGCCGTGTTCCGGCCTGCGGGTGGTGGTGCGGGGCCGGTGCGGCATGAGGCGGGCGTGCCCGGCCAGTACGCCGACGAAGACGAGAGCTCCGGCGATGCAGGCGGCCGTGAATCCGCCGCCCAGGAGCAGGAGGAGGGTGCCGAGCAGGGGGCCGAGGAAGGCTCCGGCCTGTCCGGAGGCGAAGAACACGGCGAGGACCTGGGCGCGCGGGGTGCCGGTTTCGGTCTCGTGTGCGACGGCTGCCCGGGCGGTCTCGGACTCGACGGCGGGTGAGAAGAGTGCGGCGGCGAAGCCGATGAGGAAGACGGCGCCGATGACGGTGGCGGTGGAGCCGGCCAGGGCGAGCCAGCAGAATCCGGCGATGCGCAGGACGCATCCGGTGAGGACGACGGGCCGGGGGCCGTAGCGGTCGGTGAGGGCGCCGCCGACGACGAAGAGGCCCTGTTGGCTGAAGGTGCGCAGTCCGAGGACGAGGCCGACGAGCCAGCCGGCCATGCCGAGTCCGTCGCCGAGGTGGGCGGCGAGGTAGGGCAGGACGGCGTAGAAGCCGATGTTGAAGGCGAACTGGGTGACGGTGAGGAGCCGGAGGTAGGGCGTGAGGCGGGCCTTGCCGGTCCGGACGCGTTCCGGGTGCGTGGTCATCGCTTCCGCCCGCCGCGTACGGCCGCCGAGGTGAGCACCGCGAGTGCGCCGAGGGCGGCGAGGGCTGCGGCGGGGGCGAGGACTGCCCAGGGGGCCCGTTCGGCATACGCCATGTTCTCCGAGAGCATGCGACCCCATTCCGGTGCCGGGGGCTGTGTTCCGAGGCCGAGGAAGCCGAGGGAGGCGAGGGCCAGCGCGATGGCGGGGACGCGCAGGACGGCGTGCCGGACGACGGGCGGTACGACGCCCGGCAGGAGGTGGCGGCGCAGCAGGTGGCCGCGTCCGGCGCCGAGGGCCACGGCGGCGGCGAGGTGCGGGGCGGCCTTCTCCTGTGCGTACAGCGCGGCGGTGTGCGCGGCGAGGGGGGCCCAGGCGACGGCGGCGACGGCGACGGCCGCGCCCCAGGGGCCGGGGCCCGCGACACCGGCGACGACGAGGCCGGCCAGGACCGCGGGCAGGGCGTTGGCGGTCTCGGTCAGGGCTCCGGCGCGGAGGAGTCCGGCGATCAGGCCCAGCAGCAGGGTGACGGCGCCGACCGCGAGGGCGGTGAGCACGGTCCGGGCGGCGCCGTGGCCCAGCCGGGCGAGGATGTCGCGGCCCAGCGAGTCGGTGCCCAGGGGGTGGGCGGCCGAGGGGGAGGCGAGGCGGGCGGCGGCGTCGACGGACAGCGGGTCGCGCAGCAGGCCCGCGACGGTGACCGTGACCAGGAGTGCGGCAAGTGCGACGGCGGTGACGGTGACGATCCGCCGTACGGGCAGGGGTGGGGCGGTGAGCGCGGGCAGGGCCCGGGCGGTGCGGGCGGGGCCGAGGAGGGCACGGGAGCCGAGCCGGGCCGCGAGTCCGGCCGCGAGTCCCAGCAGGAGCAGCAGCAGGACGCAGGCCTGGAGGACGGGCAGGTCCTGGGCGAGGGCCGCGGCGAGTGCGGTGCCGCCGAGGCCGGGGATGGCGTGGAGCGTCTCGACGGCGACGGCACCGCCGGTGAGGCCGACGACGACCAGTCCGAGTTGGGGCAGCAGGGTGGGGAGCGTACGGCGCAGGGCGTGGGCCGCGATGCGGCGCGGCGGTATGCCGCCGGCGGTGGCGGCGCGTGCCCAGGGTTCGGCGAAGGCGGCGGGCAGTGCGTCGTCCAGGAGCCGTCCGAGCAGGGCGCCGGCCGGGACGCCCATGGCGAGGGCGGGCAGGACGAGTTGTTCGGCGCGCCCCCAGCCGAGGGCGGGGAACCAGCCCAGCTGTACGGCGAGGACGGTGGCCAGGACGGCGGCCAGCAGGAATTCCGGCAGGGCGGCGAGGACGGCGGCCCCGGCACCGGCGCGGGTGGTGGCGAGTGTGCGGCGGGCTCCTCGCCGGAGTGTCGGGGCGGCGAGGGTGAGGGCGAGGAGCAGGGCGACGGCGAGGGAGACGCCCATCAGGGTCAGCGAGACGCCGAGCGCGGACGTCACATCGGGGCCCACGGGCTGCCCGGAGACCCAGGACTCCCCCAGGTCGCCCCGCAACAGTCCGCCCGCCCAGGAACCGAGCAGGTGCAGCGGGCCGCCGTCGAGCCCCGTCTCGGCGCGAATGGCGTCGAGGACCGCGGGCGTCGGCGGCCGGTCCGCGTAGCGGGCGTGCAGAATCGTGAGGGCGGGGTCGGTCCGGGTGAGCCGGGGCAGCAGGCCGATGACGGCGACGACGGCCAGGAGAGTGGCCAGCCGCGGTCCCAGGTACCGCACCCGGTCAGCCGATGCGGGTGTCGGCGGTGATGAGGGTGCGCTCCATCGGGTCGAGGGCGACGCCTTCGACGCGGGCGTCGTCGTAGCCCTGGACGAAGCGCTCGTGGACGAGCGGCACGAGGGCGTCGGCGCCGAGCACCGCGGCCTCGGCGGTCGTCTCGGCCCGGTGGCGCTCCTCGGTGCCAGCGAGGGAGGCGGCTTCGGTGACGGCGGCGTCGACGCGCGGGTCGCAGAGCTGGGAGATGTTGAAAGTGCCGTCGCAGGTGAAGTCGGAGGCGAGGTAGGAGACGGGGTCGGCGGTGTCCAGCAGTGTGTTGCGGGCCTGGATGAACGCGTCGTACCTACCGGCGAGCGCGTCGGCCTCCAGTTGCGCGTAGTCGCGGACGACCTGCTTGACGGTGAAGCCGCGCTTCTCGAGCTGCTGTTGGACGATCGTGGCGACCTCGGGGAGCTCGGGCCGGTTGGTGTAGGTGGCGAGCACGATCTCCTTCGTCTTCGCCACCTCGTCCTGTCCGGCGGCCTTCGCCCGGCTCGTGGGGGCGGTGCGGTCCTTCGCCGCCCAGGGGACACCGGGGCCGAGGAGCCCCTGCGCGGTGTCGGCCCGGCCTTCGTAGACGCCGTCGACGAGGGCCTTGGAGTCGATCGCCTCGCGGGCGGCTGCGCGCATGGCCGGGTCGGCGAAGACACCGTGCCGGGTGTTGAGCGAGAGTCCGTTGGTCCGGGCCGAGGGGAACTCGTGGACGAATCCGTCGCCGAGCAGCGACGCCTGCGAGATCGGTACGTATTCGGCGACGTCCACGGCGTCCGTTCGCAGGGCGTTGGCGCGGGCGGTCCCGTCGGCGACGAAGGTGACGTCGACGCCCGGCGACTTCGCCTTGTCGCCCCAGTAGCCGGTGTTGCGCTCCAGCGTGGCGGCGACGGCGCCCTTGACGCCGGTCAGGGTGAAGGGGCCGGTGGCGTGCCCGGCGGGGTTCACCTTGCCGCCCTGGTAGGCGCCGGCGGACAGGATCGTGAGGGAGGGGCTGGCCAGCCTCTGCGGAAGCAGCGGGTCGGCGTCCTCGGTGACGATCCGTACGGTGTCCGCGTCCGTGGCCGTCGCCCGCAGGGTGACGTCGGACAGGGCCCGGGGCAGCGGGGAGGCCTTCCCTGCGGCGGTGAGGGAGCGCACCACTGCGTCGGCGTCGACCGTCGTGCCGTCCTGGAAGTCCGCGTCGCGGAGGGTGAACGTCCAGGTGGTGGCGTTGTCCCGCTTCCAGGACGCGGCGAGCGCGGGCCGGGGGGTGCCGTTCCTGTCGAGGGTGGTGAGGCCCTCGATCACGGCGAGGCGGCTGAGGGTGACCGCGTCGTCGCCGTACGGGGACATGGCCTGGGCGGGCGGGAAGGCCATGACGACCCGGAGCCGGCCGCCGCCCTCGGAGGCCTCGCCGCCACCGCCCGAACAGGCGGCGAGAGGGAGCAGGAGGGCTGTGGCGATCACCGGCACGGGTGAACGGCGGCTTCGGAACATAGGCATGACGGAGACCCTATATGGAAACGATTATCATTTGAAAGAGAGGGGGGTTCACGCGGAGACCGGCACGGGCATCGGCAGTTCGAAGTGGATGATGCCCTGACCGCCGCCGGGCAGGTTCCGCTCGTCGCAGACCTCGTGCGCCATCGACCGCCAGAACGGCTCGGCGCCCGGCACGGCCGGATCGGTGTGGAGGTAGAGCGAGGTGTAGCCGCCCGCCGCGGCGGCGAAGGCGCCGAGCTCCCGCACCAGCCACCGGGCCAGCCCGTGCCGCCGGTGTTCGGGGCGTACGTAGATCCGGCACAGCTGGGCGGTCGTACCGGAGGGGAAGCGGTCGGCGACCCACCGCGGATTGGGCGGCGCCTGCGGACCCCGGTCCCGCACCGCTCCCGTCGCGACGGTCTCGTCACCGTGCCGCACGACCAGCAGCGTGCAGCGCTCGGGCCGCAGGTAGGCGCTCTCCGGATCGATGATGTCGGCGTGCCAGCGCGGTACGTAGCCGGAGCCCAGGTCGCGGTAGACGGTGTCCAGCATGACCGCCCGCGCGCCGCCGAGGTCCTGCGCCGTGGCGGTCCGCAGGACATACCCGTCGGTGAGGGCCGGCGCGTCCGGCACCCTCGTCGCCCCCGCGGTCACGCTCACCACTGACGCTCGCCCTCACTCCCGGCCCCAGGGGCCCCGTACGGCACATCACTTGCCGCATCAGCGTACGTGCAAGTGATGTGCAATAAGAGGGTGGGGGTGGTGTCGGGCCAGGTGGGCGGCCCGGGGGGTGCTCTCGCAGGGAGGTTCTGAGGTCAGTCGGTGGTGCGGTAGACCAGCGCGGTCGCGATGCCGGCGATGCCCTCGCCCCGGCCGGTGAACCCCAGACCGTCGGAGGTGGCGGCGGACAGTGAGACGGGGGCGCCCACCGCGTCCGACAGCACCTTCTGGGCCTCGTCGCGCCGCTTGCCGATCTTCGGGCGCAGGCCGACGACCTGGACGGCCACGTTGCCGATCCCGAAGCCCTCCGCGCGCACGATCCGGGCGGCCTCGGTGAGCAGGGTGACCCCGGAGGCGCCGGACCACTCGGGGCGGCCCGTGCCGAAGTGCTGGCCCAGGTCGCCGAGTCCGGCGGCCGAGAACAGGGCGTTGCACGCGGCGTGCGCCACCACGTCGGCGTCGGAGTGGCCTGCCAGGCCGGGACCCTCGCCCTCCCACAGCAGCCCTGCGCACCAGAGCTCGCGGCCCTCCTCGAAGGCGTGGATGTCCGTCCCGATGCCGACGAGCGGGATCAGGGGGGCCGGGGCCCGCTGCGGCGTGTGCTCAGAATCCATCGTTCGCCCTCCGGCGTGCGAGAACGGCTTCGGCCAGGACCAGGTCCAGCGGCCGTGTCACCTTGAAGGCCTCTTCGTGTCCGGGGACGACCACGACGGGCACGCCGAGGCGTTCCACCATGCCCGCGTCGTCGGTCGCGCCCTCACCGTCGACGGCCACGGCCCCGTGCGCCTTGACGAGCGTGTCCCGGTCGAAGCCCTGCGGGGTCTGGACGGCACGCAGCCTGGCCCGTACCGGGGTCGACAGGACGGGTTCGGGCTCGCCCGGCGTGCCGGGTTCGACTTCCTTGACGGTGTCGGCGAGCGGCAGTGCGGGGACGACGGCGGGCGCACCGTCCCGTACCGCCTCGATGACCGCGTCCACGGTGTCGACGGGCACCAGAGGGCGGGCCGCGTCGTGGACGAGCACGACCGAGATGCCCTCGGGCAGGGCGTCGAGGCCGAGCTTCACGGACTCCTGGCGTGTCGCGCCGCCGGGCACCACGAGGTAGTCGGTGCGCTCGGGCAGGGAGTGGTCGGCGACGAGGTTCTTGACCTCGGCCGCGCCGTCCGGGGGTGCCACCACGACGACGAGGGTGACGGCGCGGGACGCGGCCATCGCCCGTACGGCGTGGATCAGCATGGGGGTCCCGCCGAGCGAGCGCAGCGCCTTGGGTGTTCCGGGGCCGAGCCGGACACCGCGGCCGGCCGCTGGGATCACCACCGCGGTGCGGAAAGGGCGCGGTTCAGCAGGCGACGGGGACATCGGTGACATCGGTTGCACTCCGAAGCTTCGGCATGTTTGTTTCCACGGCCGACATGGGTATGGCCCCAGCGAGCCGGGCGCGACGCCTCGACCTGACCGGGACCCCTTCCGTGACCCCTGGTCGGGCAGGCCGCAGCGAGGGCTTGGTTGAGCTTGCGAGGGGGCTGGCACCGGACACGGATCCGACGGGATCCGGCCGGATCCCGTCGGTTTCCCGCAGGACTCCCGTGGTCCATGTTCCCGTCGGGCCATGGACGCCGTGGCGGGGATCCGAACATGCCGCAGCGCCCGGCGACTCACCGTGGAAGACGGTTGGTCAGCGGGCACCGCAGCACATTCTTACGACCGGCGTGATCCGGATTCCGGAGCTATCCGGGTACCGGCGTCATCGTCAGGACGCGAGGACCTCGTCGAGCAGGGCCTCGGCCTTGTCCTCGTTCGTGTTCTCCGCGAGGGCGAGTTCGCTCACCAGGATCTGGCGGGCCTTGGCGAGCATGCGCTTCTCACCTGCGGAGAGTCCACGCTCGCGCTCGCGACGCCACAGGTCACGCACCACTTCGGCGACCTTGATGACATCGCCGGAGGCGAGCTTCTCGAGATTTGCCTTGTAGCGTCGGGACCAGTTCGTCGGCTCTTCGGCGTACGGCGCGCGCAGCACCTCGAAGACCCGGTCCAGCCCTTCCTGCCCGACTACGTCACGCACACCGACGAACTCCGCATTGTCCGCCGGTACACGAACCGTCAAGTCGCCCTGGGCGACCTTGAGCACCAAGTAGGTCTTGTCCACGCCTTTGATCTGGCGAGTTTCGATAGCCTCGATCAGCGCGGCCCCGTGATGGGGATAGACCACGGTGTCGCCAACCTTGAACGTCATGTGACAGGTACCCCTTCCGTGGCTATCCAGAGTAACACGAGAACGGCTTCTCCTGAATGGCGTTTTCGCAGGTCAGGGCATATCTCGGGGCTTGACAACAGCAACACGAACGTGCTGCGGAAGGCCTCCGGAAGCGGATATTCGCAGGTCGGAGTGGGCGTGCGGTCGAGCTGAAACACACGCGCCACACGGACCGGAACCCACTCAGAAGGGGCTGAACGTCCCGTTTTGCCGGATTACAGATCTGAACTTTCCGTACTCCGTTCGGACATCGATCACCCGTACGGACCTTAGTCTCGATGGCCATTGAAATTGATCAACGGTCGACCGTCGGGTGGATTATGCGCAAGGAATGCGCCACCTCCGGGAGAATTGATCACACGCCGATCGCGTACTGCTCGCGTACCGATCGGCGTACTGCTCGCGCGCCGATCACTCGCGTTTTGTGAACGCGGTGCGAATCGACGCGATCGGACCGCCTGTCAGGTCCGGCGCCCGTAGGGGCGGGTCGGGTGCGGGCCCTGGACGGTGGCTCGGTAACCTGAGTCCGCTGACACGCACTTAGGGCGGCTTTACGTCGCTCGGCCTTCCTGTCCGCAGAGTCCGAAGTCCGCAGTCCGATCGTTCAAGGAGTTGCCGCCGCCGTGAGCCGCAGCCTTCGACACGGTGCCCTCGCCGTCACTGCCCTCGTGTTCTCGATCGCCTCGCTCTCCGCGTGCGGTGCGGGCAACAACGCAGAGACGCTCCAGGTCAGGCCGGACAACGCGGCCACCGCTGTCGACCAGATCAAGATCCAGAACGCGAACGTCATCATCCAGCCGGAGCAGGACGCCGAGGGCCCCGCCGTCGTCGCCGCCACGCTGTTCAACGCCGGCCCGAAGCAGGAGATCCTGGAGGCCGTCACGCTGCCGGGCACCAACGCCACGGTGAAGCTGCAGGCCGCCGAGGGCAAGGGACCGGTCGTGATCCCGGCCGGTGGACGCGTCGTCCTGGGCGGCAAGGGCAACGCCTCCGCCGTGATCGAGAACGGCCGTCAGGCCGGGCGCGCCGGCAACGTACAGAACGTCGTCTTCGCGTTCAGCGAGACCGGCGACGTCCAGCTGGGCGCCTCGATCGTTCCTGCGACGGGCTTCTTCAAGGACTTCGGCCCGAGCGCCCTGCCGGAGCCGGAGCCCACACCCTCGGAGGACGCCTCCGAGACGCCGGGCGAGCCGTCGGGCAGCCCGGCGGAGTCCGAAGCGGGCGCCGAGTCCGGGGCGGGCACCGGATCCGAAGCGGGCGCCGAGTCCGAGGCGGAGGGCGACACCTCCACGCCGTCGGACGGGGCTTCCGCCTCCCACTGACGCACGCCGTACTGCGAAGGGGCGCCTCCGGCCGGAGGCGCCCCTTCGCAGTAACTCGTGTCACCGCCACCGGCCGGCCCGTATCAAAGCCACCGGATCCTACGGTCCGGCCCCAGGGGCCGGGTCACGCGTGTCCGGTGGCACGGCGCCTGTGACGTGGTGCCGGTGGCGTGGTGCCTGTTGTGACGTGGTTCCTGTTACCAGCTCTACGGCCGGCGTGGCCGGGTGCCGGTTTACGGCTCGAACTTGTAGCCCAGGCCCCGCACCGTGACCAGATACCTCGGCGCACCCGGGTCGGGCTCGATCTTGGCGCGGAGACGCTTGACGTGAACGTCGAGGGTCTTCGTGTCCCCCACGTAGTCCGCACCCCAGACCCGGTCGATCAGCTGCATACGGGTCAGGACGCGGCCCGCGTTGCGCAGCAGCATCTCCAGCAGGTCGAACTCCTTCAGCGGGAGGTCGACCTTGCCGCCGGAGACCGTCACGACGTGGCGGTCGACGTCCATCCGGACCGGACCCGCCTCCAGGGCCGCCGGGGTGACCTCCTCCGGCTCGCCGCGACGGCGCAGGACCGCACGGATGCGGGCCACCAGCTCCCGCGAGGAGAAGGGCTTGGTCACGTAGTCGTCGGCTCCTATCTCCAGGCCGACGACCTTGTCGATCTCGCTGTCCTTCGCGGTGACCATGATCACCGGTACGTTGGACCGCACCCGCAGCTGCCGGCAGACCTCGGTGCCGGGCAGGCCCGGCAGCATCAGGTCGAGCAGCACGAGGTCGGCGCCGTTGCGTTCGAACTCGTCGAGGCCGTCGGGGCCGGTGGCCGCGATGGCCACCTCGAAGCCTTCCTTGCGGAGCATGTAGGACAGGGCGTCGCTGAAGGATTCCTCATCCTCGACGACAAGCACTCGGGTCACGGAAGAGCCTCCGGGGCAGGAAATGGTTCAAAAGTATCGGTCTCGTACGGCCCCTCGTCGTCAACGGCGCCGTTGACGATGAGCGGTCCGCCGGTGGTGCGCCCCCGTACGACACCCGATTCGGGCAGTCGCAGGGTGAAGGTGGAGCCCTGTCCCTCCGAGCTCCATACAGTGACCTCCCCGCCGTGCGAGGCGGCCACGTGCTTGACGATGGCGAGGCCGAGACCGGTGCCACCGGTGGCCCGTGAGCGGGCCGGGTCGACGCGGTAGAACCGCTCGAAGACCCGCTCGCGGTCCTTCTCGGAGATGCCGAGGCCCTGGTCGGTCACGGCTATCTCGATCAGATCCCCGCCGGGTGCGGCCAGCCGCCGGGCAGCGATGCCGACGCGGGTACGGGCGGGGCTGTAGTTGACGGCATTCTCCACGAGATTGCCGAGAGCGGCAGCGAGCTGACCGCGGTTCCCCCAGACGAAGAGGTCCGCCGTGCCGCCCGATGCCATGGTGATCTGCTTGGAACCGGCCTGTTGCCGGCACCGGTCGATGGCCTCCGCGACCAGTTCCTCCACCCGTACGGGTTCGGCATCCTCCAGCGGGTCGTCGTTCTGCACCCGGGAGAGGTCGATGAGCTCCTGTACGAGGTTGGTCAGGCGGGTCGCCTCGATCTGCATGCGTCCGGCGAACCGCTCGACCGCCTCCGGGTCGTCGGACGCGTCCATGACGGCCTCGGAGAGGAGCGAGAGCGCACCGGTCGGGGTCTTGAGCTCATGGCTGACATTGGCCACGAAGTCGCGGCGCACCGCCTCTATGCGGCGGGCCTCGGTGAGGTCCTCGACGAGCAGCAGCACCAGGCGCGACCCCAGCGGGGCGACCCGGGCCGAGACGGCGAGCGCCTCGCCCCGTCCCGTACCGCGCCGTGGAAGATCCAGCTCCACCTGGCGTATCTCACCGTCACGCCGGGTGTCCCTGGCCATGTGGAGCATCGGCTCGACCGACAGCCGTCCGCCCCTGACCAGCCCCAGCGCATACGCGGCGGAGCTGGCCTTGACGACGCTGTCGCTCTCGTCGAGGACCACGGCGGACGAGCTGAGCACGGAGAGGACGGTGTCCACCCCGGGAGGCAGGGGGGCATTGCTGTCGGGCCGCATGGACGTACGCGTCGGGCGCTTCTGCTCGCGTTCGCTCCAGCGGAACGCCAGCATCGCGATCACGCCGGTGCACAACCCGGCAATCGCGGCAGCTGCGGCCACTGCCGCGTTCACGTCCATGCTTCAAGGTTATGCGGGCGCGCCGACACTCTCCCAGCCATCCGGGTGCCATCTCGAACACTCGTCGCCCAGAGTTCACCGAGGGGATAGTGCTGGTTCATTTAGGGGGCCGGATCCCGACGCGTTGGCACCCCACCGTGGGAGCGTGGGGGTCGGCCCAGAGACCCCGGCCTCAGTAAGGATCTGGAGAGGGACTTCCATGCGCGACGCTTATCACGAGGAACTCGATTCGATCGGCGAGGACCTGGTCGAGATGGCCAGGCTCGTCGGATCGGCGATCGGACGAGCCACGACGTCCATGCTCGACGCCGATCTCAAGCTCGCCGAGAGTGTGATCGCCGCGGACCAGAAGGTCGACGACCTGCAGCACGACCTGGAGGCGCGGGCCATCGCGCTGCTGGCCCGCCAGCAGCCGGTCGCGACCGATCTGCGGATCGTGGTCACCTCGCTGCGGATGAGCGCCGACCTGGAGCGCTCGGGCGATCTCGCCCAGCACGTCGCCAAGCTGGCACGGCTGCGCTTCCCGCAGACGGCGGTGCCGCACGACCTGCACGCCACCATCCTGGAGATGGGGCAGCTCGCACAGCGCCTGATGGCGAAGGCCGCCGAGGTCATCATCACGAAGGACGTCGACCTGGCGCTCCAGCTGGAGCAGGACGACGACGAGATGGACCTGCTGCACCGCACGCTGTTCCAGCACCTGATGGACGACCGCTGGAAGCACGGCATCGAGACGGCCGTCGACGTGACGCTGCTCGGCCGCTACTACGAGCGCTTCGCCGACCACGCCGTATCGGTCGCCAAGCGCGTCGTCTACCTGGTGACGGGCGAGCACGCGGACGAGATCCAGGCGGCGGCGCCGGTGGAGGGTGCGTAGGGGCGCAGTAGGCGCGCGGGGGTAGCACGTCTGTTCCATCACGCGTGCGCCGTTGATGCGCCCGCCGGGTTGGGCATGCAATGGGGGCAGGGGCGGCACGGATTCCGTACGCCCCCGTCGTACGCATGCGTCGTACGCCGTCGAGTCGTACGCCCTGAGGAGGGACCATGGCCGATTCCCCCATGACCGAACCCCAGCAGGAGACCCCGACCGAAGTGGTGCATCTGACCGTGCTCGGCGCCTGCGGCTGCGGCTCGGGCTGCGGGTGCGGCTGCCAGTCCGGCGCGCCGTGCCAGTGCGGTGGATGTTCCGGCTGACCGGAGACACGCGACGGTGCCGTGCGGTCGACACCCGTCCACCGCACGGCACCATCGGCTTCCGCGGCCTCCGGCCCGTCAGGCCGTCGGCTCGACGGCGGCCTGCTCGGTGACACTCCGCACCGTGACGGCCTGCTCGGCGACACTCCGCACCGTGACGGCCTGCTCGGCGACGGTCTGCTCGGCGACCGGCCGCGGCGCGGCCGGGGATGCGGTCACCGGATCCGGCAGGTTCCGCATGAGCAGCCAGTAGCCGACCGCCGCCACCGTGCCCAGCACCGCGCAGGTGCCCCACAGCCAGTCGGCACCGTAGTGGTCGATCACGAAGCCGGACATCAGCGGGGCGACGAGTGCCGCCGCGGACCACGACATCGTGTACATGCCCTGGTAGCGGCCCCGGCCGTGCGCCGGGGAGAGCTGGACGACGATGCTCGTCTGCGTCGGCGCGTTCACGATCTCGGCGATGGTCCAGACGCACACCGTCAGCGCGTACACCCCGACCGAGCCCGCGAAGGCGGTCAGCCCGAATCCGTACCCGGCGAGCACGGACGAGATGACCAGCAGGCGGCGCGGGTCCCGGTGCTGGATGAAGCGGGTCACGGGAATCTGCAGGGCGACGATCAGCACCCCGTTGACGGCGATGGCCGTGCCGAAGTCGGAGCTGGAGAGCCCGTCCGCACCCATGGCCACCGGCAGCCCGACGTACCCCTGCTGGAAGATCAGGGCCACCAGGAACGACAGCCCGACGACTCCCATGTAGCGCCCGTCGCGCAGGACGGTGCCCAGCCGTACGTCGTCCGGGGCGCGGGCCCCTGCCGCCAGGGGCACCTCCTCGGGCCGCGATTCCGGCACCTTGAGGAACACGACGACGGCGCAGACCAGCGTCATCACGGCTTCGCCCATGAAGCCGGCCAGGTAGCTGTACTCGGCGATGAAGCCTGCTCCGGCCGAGGAGATGGCGAAGCCCAGGTTGATGGCCCAGTAGTTGAGCGAGAAGGCCCGCACCCGGTCCTCGGGCCGGACGATGTCGGCCATCATCGCCTGCACGGCCGGCCGGGACGCGTTGCTCGCCATGCCGACCACGAAGGCGACACCCGCGATCGCGCCCGGGTGGACCATGAAGCCGAGCACGGCCACGGACACGGCGGTCGAGAGCTGCGCGATCAGCATGGTGGGCCGACGCCCCAGCCGGTCCGTCATCACCCCGGCCCCCAGCGACGAGACGACCCCGCCGAGCCCGTGGAGAGCGACGACCAGACCGGCGTACGAGGCCGAGTAGCCCCGGTCCAGGGTCAGATAGAGCGCCATGAACGTGGCGACGAACCCGCCGAGACGGTTGACCAGCGTGCTGATCCACAGCCACCAGAACTCCCTGGGGAGCCCGGCGACCGTCTCGTGTGCCGCCTTTCTGAGACCGGCGACGGACATAGGGCTTCCCCCCGGGGACGTACGGAACGGATGCGGGCTCCTGTAAGTGGCCCGGTAGCTGACCGAACATTACGAATCCGGGATCCCCGACCGCCACTCGATTGACGCCGACCGTCAAACGTCACGCCGCACCCGCTGTCCGGACGCCCCCTGTCCGCCCTGTGACCGGGCGCGCGGAGGCCGCGCGGGTTCGATTACGCTCGGGCTCATGGCCGACGCACCGTACAAGCTGATCCTCCTCCGCCACGGCGAGAGCGAATGGAACGCGAAGAACCTGTTCACCGGTTGGGTGGACGTAGACCTCACCGACAAGGGCGAGAAGGAGGCGGTCCGCGGCGGTGAGCTGCTCAAGGACGCCGGCCTGCTCCCCGACGTCGTGCACACCTCCCTCCAGAAGCGCGCGATCCGCACCGCCCAGCTCGGGCTGGAAGCGGCGGACCGCCACTGGATCCCCGTCCACCGCTCCTGGCGGCTGAACGAGCGCCACTACGGCGCCCTCCAGGGCAAGGACAAGGCACAGACCCTCGCCGAGTTCGGCGAGGAGCAGTTCATGCTCTGGCGCCGCTCGTACGACACCCCGCCGCCCGCCTTGGAGGACGGCACCAAGTTCTCGCAGAGCGCCGACCCGCGCTACGCCTCCATCCCGACGGAGCTGCGCCCGCGCACGGAGTGCCTCAAGGACGTCGTCGACCGCATGCTGCCGTACTGGTACGACGGCATCGTCCCCGATCTCCTCGACGGCAAGACCGTCCTCGTCGCCGCCCACGGCAACAGCCTGCGCGGCCTGGTGAAGCACCTGGACGGCATTTCCGACGACGCCATTTCGGGCCTCAACATCCCGACCGGCATCCCGCTCGCGTACGAGCTGGACGCCGACTTCCGCCCGCTGAAGCCGGGCGGCACGTACCTCGACCCGGAGGCGGCGAAGGCCGCCATCGAGGCCGTGAAGAACCAGGGCAAGAAGAAGTAGCCTTCGTGATCATGCCCCCGACCTGCGCTTACGGCGCGGTGCGGGGGCATTTTCACGGCCTGGGCCCACTGTGGGACCTCAGCGCGGCAATGTTGCCTTGAGTCGCGGAGATCGTTGCCCTGTATGTGACGGGGGTGGGGCGCGGGTCAGCCGGTGTGATCGGGGCTTCTCCCTGGCACGGCATGTAGTTGCCCGGTGAGCACTGTCCAGGCCGAGAGCACCACTGCTCGGAGAACACGCCGACTTCTGCTGTGCGCGTGCAGCATCGCCCGAGGAGCGTGTACCTGTCGGTGTGCCATGAGCAGCTGACCGATAATCCCGGCTCGCACACCTCCTACGGCCTCGGGGGCATCGGTACGGCGGCTGCCGCCAAGCCGGTGATCTTGCGCGTTCAGCACAGGCGGTCGGTCCGGCGTCGGGGTTCAGAGGTCTGAGGATGTCGAGAACGTGTCACCGGCTCCGTCCCAGGGACATCAGCGGCCACCAGCAGCCGGCACCGGCCGCACGAGGAAGAAGGAGAAGCCAGCATGGCCGTTCAGCGGATGGACAACGTCGGCATCGTCGTCGAGGACATTGATGCCGCCCTCGCGTTCTTCGTGGAACTCGGTATGGAACTGGAGGGCAGGGCGCAGGTCGAGGGCCTCTTCGCCGATCAGTGCACCGGACTCGACGGCGTCCGTTGTGACATCGCGATGGTCCGGACCCCGGACGGTCACAGTCGGCTGGAGCTGGCGAAGTACCGCAGCCCCGCGGTGATCAGCGCCGGGCCGCGCAACCGGCCGCACAACATTCCGGGTACGCACCGCGTCATGTTCGCCGTCGACGACATCGAGGACACCGTTGCCCGCCTGCGCCCTCACGGCGCCGAACTCCTCGGCGAGATCGCCCGGTTCGAGGACAGCTATCTGCTCTGTTACGTCCGCGGCCCCGAGGGCATCATCGTCGGACTGGCCGAGCAACTGCGCCGAGAAGACGACGAGGTTCCGAACCGCTGATTTGTTCCCCGGGGCAGTCCCGTCGTCCTGCGGGCCTCCCACCGTCCTGCGGGCCTCAAGGTGAGCGCAAGGCAAGCGCACGGCCTACGTGAGGCCCGGAATCCCCCAGCCGCTCACTGAAATGGAGCCTGCCGTGGGGGCGTGATGCTTGATCAGGGGTGGGAAGACGATGCCGGCGGCGACCCGGCCCAGGGTTGTGCCTGGGTCATGACCGTCGTCGCTGGTCTGCGTGCTGGGTCGTCGTCCTGCTGGCCGCGGCCGTCTTCGGGCTGCATCTCTTCCCTTCCCTGGTGGAAGCTCTCAGCGCATAGCCCGTCCGGTCACCTCCTGCGGGTGGCCATGGCTGTCGCGAGCGCCATGGTCGTCGTCAGCACCGTCACCACGAGCGAGGCGAAGAACAGTGCCTCCAGCCACCCGGCGCTCCCGCCTGTGACCATGCCGCCGGCCGAAGCGCACGTCACCTCCGGTGGGAAGCTCTGCCTCCGCACGTTCTGGCAGGTGTTGGGCAGGTCGTCGTTGATCGCGTACGCGTTCAGCCAGAGCAGGGCCCAGGTGACCAGGAAGACGCCTGACGAGGCGAGGGAGACGCCCCACAGCAGAGTCGGGCGTTCCGGTCGCGCCTCGGTGTCCGGCTCGGGTGGTGTCATGAGCGGCAGCGTACGAGGCCGGGTGGCCGGCGTCCACGGGCGGTCGGTCGCTACAACTGGGACTGTCCGTACGCGCCCTGAGCGCCTCCCGGATGCGCACGGGCCGGACATTTCCGGCGACTTCCGAGCGCTTCCGGCCGGGGGACGCGTCGTGCGTGCGTGCGGTCCGTACGTGCGGTCCTGGTTCGAGCGGCACCCGCTAACGTGGCCCCCGTGCCTGCCCGTTCACCACGCGCGCGGGGCGTGGAACGGACAGGCGAAGCACAGAGAGCAAGGAGATCGGGGAGAGCGATCATGGGCGAGTCTCTGAAGACCTTCGTCGGCGGCACCGAGGTCGAGGTGCCCAACAGCATCCCGGCGATCCGTGCCGCGCTGCCCGAGGGAAGACGCGAGGAGTTCGACCACGCGATCAACGAGGCGGGTGTGCACGAGATCCAGGCCGTGATGCGGCACTGGATGCTCGAATCCGTCCCCGATCCCGAGGCCGAGCAGATCCTGGACCGGCTGGCGCAGGACGAGGCCGAGAGGCGGAGCGTCGCTTGAGTTTCCGTATCTCCTACGCACCGCCCGCCGACGACACCCTGGCCAAGATGCGGGACGGCTACGCCTTCCGGGACGAGATGGCGCGCACCCTGGGCCGGGATCCGTACGGACATGCCTCGACCGCCGTCAAGCGGGAACGCGACCGGCGTGAGGCGACCGTGTCCGGGGCCATCGTCCTCTACTACGTCTCCGGGTCCGTGCTGACGGTCACCGTGGTCAGGCTCGTACCGCTGCCGTGACCCGGAGGGCGGAGTCCGGAATCAGCCGAGCTTCTTGACCTGCGCGTCGACGACCTCGGCCGGCATGTCGAAGTCCGGGGCCTCCCCGCCGAAGGCGCTGAGGTTGAAGGCGAAGACGGTGGCGACCGTGCCGCCCTGGCGCAGTGTCACGAGCTTGAACGGGACGAGCGAGTCCGCCTCACCCGTCAGCACCGTCCACGCGACGGCCTCCTCGCCGCCGGTGACCTTCTCCTCGGTCAGCTTGACGACCTTCTGCTTCGAGTCCTTCATGGTCAGGGTGAAGCCGCCGGTGGCGCACTTGGCCGCGGACTCACGGAGCTCGGCGATGCTCTTCGCGGCGCCGTCGCCCTCGTAGGAGGCGAGCGTGACCAGCGAGGACGTCAAGTCGAGGGCGCCGGCGAGCGCGTCCTTCGAGGCGGAGGTGGGCTTCTTGGGCTCGCTGACGGCCTTGCGCCCTGCGTTCCCGACCGGCGTGCCGCGCTTCACCCCGTAGAAGGCGTGACCGATGGGCTCGCACTCCTTCTTGTCGACGACGACATCGGCGGCCTCGGCGATGTCCTCCGGGCCGGTCTTCGTGATCTTGTGGTCGGCGACGTCACCCTGCTCCAGCGACACCTTCTCCAGCTCGGCCGACGTCAGCGCCTTGACCGCGGTCTTCGCGTCGTCCTTCGCTCCCGGCTTCGCGCCCTCCTCCTTGCCCGTGGAGTCCGAGCCGCCGCAGGCGGTGGCCAGCAGGGCCAGGGCCGCTACGGAAGCGGCAAGGGCGGTACGGCGTACGGCGGTGGCGCGCATGGTTCGTCTCTCCGTCTGAGGGTTCACGTCTGGAAGTTCACGTCTGGGGTTCGCGTCCGGAAGGTTCGCGCCCGATGGATCAACAGCCCTTTTCCGGCGCGGAACTTCGGCGGCCACGGGAGGACGGTTGCGGTGCGTCACACTCTACGATCGGACACCTGTCCGATGATCACTCCACCCGGTCACGGGATGTGATCGTGACTCTGCTGTGATCACTCTGTGAAGGCCCTGTGGGGCCGCCGCGGCCGAACCCGAGGAGACCCGCCCGTGACCGTCGACGCGACAACAGCCGTACGCCGCGCGGTCGAGGCCGTCGCAGGCCCGGGAAGCACGGTCGTCTCCTGCGAGCCGCTCACCGGCGGCACGTACAACACCGTCACCCGGGTGACCTTCGAGGACGGCCGCGACTGGGTGGTGAAGATCCCGCCCCTCCACAGTGCCGGGATGAGCTACGAACAGCGTTTGCTGGTCAACGAGGTCACCTTCTACGGGACCGCGGCGGCCGTGGTCGGCGGCACCGTCCCGCAGGTCGTGCACAGCGAACTCGACGCCGGGGCGCCGACCGGGGCGTACGTCGTCATGACCGCGTGTCCGGGGCGCCCGTGGAACGACCTCGCGGACGAGCTGACGGACGGTGAGCGACGGCGGCTGCGCACGGAGCTCGGGGAACTCGTCGGCCGCCTCCACACCGTGACGGGTCCGGCCGGTTTCGGATATCCCGCCGGGCCCTTCGGGCCGCCGGCGCCGACCTGGCGGGAGGCGTTCACCGCGATGACCGGTGCGGTGCTCGCGGACGCGGAGGCGTACGGCGCGCAACTGCCGCGTCCGGCCGGGGAGATCCGCGCGCTGCTCGACTCCGCGGGGTACGTACTGGACGACGTGACCCGGCCCGCCCTGGTCCACTTCGACCTGTGGCAGGGCAATCTGCTGGTGGCCGGGGAGCCCGGCGCCCGGTCCATCGGCGGGATCATCGACGGTGAGCGGATGTTCTGGGGCGATCCGGTCGCGGACTTCGTCTCGACGGCACTGTTCGGGGACGTGGAGGAGGACCGGGACTTCCTGGCCGGTTACGCGTCCACGGCGGGCGGCCCCGTCGCCTTCACCCCGTCCGTACGGCTCCGGCTTGCCCTCTACCGCAGCTACCTCTATCTGATCATGCTCACCGAGACGGTCCCCCGGGGCGTGCCGGCGGACGCGCTGGAGTGGACGCGTACGGAGGTGGCGCCGCGGCTCGTGGCGGCGCTGGAGGACGTGGCGGGGATCAGTCGGCCGGGCGCCGGGTCAGGTGACTGAAGGCGTCCAGATTCCGGGTGGACTCGCCGCGCTCGACCCGCCAGGCGTACTCCTTGCGGATCGCGCTCGCGAAGCCCAGTTCGAGCAGGGGGTTGAAGGCGCCGTCCGCCGTTTCGAGGACCACGCCCAGCAGCCGGTCGAGCTCCTCGGGGGTGACCACGGAGAGCGGCAGCCGGGCGACGAGGTAGATGTCGCCGAGCGGGTCGATCGCGTAACTGACCCCGAAGAGGCGCAGGTTGTGCTCCAGCAGCCAGCGGTGCACGGCCGCGTCGTTCTCGTCCGGGTGACGGATGACGAAGGCGTTGAGGGAGAGGGAGTGCCTCCCGACGCGCAGGGAACAGGTCGTGGACAGCTTCCGGGTGCCGGGCAGCGTCACGACGTAACTGCCGGGTCCGGGGCTTTCCCATGCGAGCTCCGCGTCGTTCAGCGTCGCCTCGATGACCTGCGCCGCTGCTGCTTCCTCGGGTACGTCAGCCATGGTGCGAGCGTACGACAGAGGCACGAGGGCCTCAGCCCGGTGCGAGCGGGCACAACGGCGCGAAGGCCTCAGCCGTGGTGCGAGCGGGCGCGGCGGCGGTGGTCGTGCATCGCCGCCGTGTACACATCGGCGGTGGCCGAGGCCGCCGTGTCCCAGCCGAACGACTGGGCGTGCGCGGCGGCCGCCTCGCCCATCCGGTCGGCCAGCTGCGGGCTGTCCGCGAACCGGCCCAGCGCCTGCGCGTACGCATCGGGGTCGTGCCCCGGGATCAGGAAGCCGCTGACCCCGTCGCGCACCGCGACGGGAAGGCCGCCCACCGCCGCCGCGACCACCGGGGTGCCGGACGCCTGGGCCTCTATGGCGACCAGCCCGAAGGACTCGCTGTACGACGGCATGACCAGCACGGACGCGGCGCGGAACCAGTCGGCGAGCTGGTCCTGCCCGACCGGCGGGTGGAACCGCACGACGTCGGCGATGCCCAGCCGCGCGGCCAGTTTCTGCAGGCCCTCCGGCTTGGCGAGGCCGCTGCCGCTGGGGCCTCCGACGACCGGTACGACGATGCGGGAGCGCAGCGAGGGGTCGCGCTCCAGCAGGACGGCGACGGCACGCAGCAGCACGTCGGGGGCCTTCAGCGGCTGGATGCGGCCGGCGAAGAGGGGGATCAGCGCGTCCTGCGGCAGTCCCAGGCGGGCCCGGGCGGCGGCCCGGCCGTCGGCCGGACGGAAGCGCTCCAGGTTGACGCCGGGGTGGACGACGGCGACCGCGGCCGGGTTGGCGTCGTAGAAGCGGACGAGCTCGTCCGCCTCTTCCGCGGTGTTCGCGATGAGCCGGTCGGAAGCGTTCACGATCTGCGTCTCGCCGATGACGCGGGCGGCGGGCTCGGGGGTGTCGCCCTCGGCGAGCGCGGCGTTCTTGACCTTCGCCATGGTGTGCATGGCGTGGACGAGGGGGACGCCCCACCGCTGGGCGGCGAGCCAGCCGACCTGGCCGGAGAGCCAGTAGTGGGAGTGGACGAGGTCGTAGTAGCCGGGGCGCTGGCCTGCCCACGCCTGCATCACGCCGTGCGTGAAGGCACAGAGCTGGGCGGGCAGCTCCTCCTTGGCCAGGCCCTCGTACGGACCCGCGTCGACATGGCGGACCAGGACACCGGGCGCCAGTTCGACCGAGGGGGGCAGGGCGCCGGTAGTGGCCCGGGTGAAGATCTCGACCTCGACGTTGATCGCGGCGAGGCGCCTGGCCAGCTCCACGATGTAGACGTTCATACCGCCCGCGTCGCCGGTGCCCGGCTGGTGCAGGGGGGAGGTGTGCACGGAGAGCATCGCGACACGGCGCGGCTTGCGGTGACCGCCCGCGAAACCGCCCGGGAAGCGGATGCGGGGTGCCACACGACCGCTGCCGAGCCGAGAGACGTACTGGCTCACGTGGTCCGCTCCTCCTCCGCTCGGGCACGACGCGTCAGGGACACACGGCCCCTTGCAAGGGGAAAAACAGTGGAACCCAGCCTTTCATTTCCACTTTGCCAAATCATTGCGATCGCCTCGGCGTGCCGGGACGCCCCCGGCCGCCCCCCGCCCGCTGCGCATCGCCTCCTCCGGCGCTTCGCATACGCTCGCTGTCATGCACCAGCGCCCCATCGGCACCGTGACCCGCGGGACCACCAACCCCAACCGGCTGCGCCGCATGGACCGCTGGATCGCCGCCACCCACGGCCCCGCCCTGCGGCGTGCGGGCTCCCCCGTCGCGGTCGACCTCGGGTACGGGGCGGCCCCCTGGACCGCCGTCGAGCTGCTGCAACGACTGCGGGCCGCCGAACCGCGCACACAGGTCGTCGGCATCGAGATCGACCCGGCCCGGGTCGCCGCGGCGAAGCCGTACGAGCGCGAGGGCCTCACCTTCGTCCACGGCGGGTTCGAGATCCCGCTCGCCGGCCGCCCCTCCCTGATCCGGGCGGCGAACGTCCTGCGCCAGTACGACGAGGCCGAGGTCGCCGCGGTCTGGCAGCGGCTGTGCGCACGACTGGCCCCCGGAGGCCTTCTGGTGGAGGGCACCTGCGACGAGATCGGGCGCCGGCACGTCTGGGTGGCGCTCGGCCCCGAGGGTCCGCGCACGGTCACCTTCGCCACCCGGCTCGGCTCGCTGGAGCGTCCGTCGGACCTCGCGGAACGCCTCCCCAAGGCCCTGATCCACCGCAATGTCCCGGGCGAGCCCGTCCATGCCTTCCTGCGCGACCTCGACCGGGCGTGGGCCGCGGCCTCCCCCTACGCGTCGCTGGGGGCGCGGCAGCGCTGGATCACGACGGTGCGGGCGGTGTCCGCCGACTGGCCGCTGACGGACGACGTACGACGGTGGCGGCAGGGCGAGATCACGGTGCGGTGGTCCGCGCTGCGGCCGGCCGCGCACTGAGCGGGACCGGACGGGCGGCCTTCGACACGCATCGGCCGCCCCCCACGCGCATCTGCCGCCCGCTCGGCCGCCCCCCACGCGCTTCGGGCGCCCGCTCGGCCGCCCCCCACGCGCTTCGGGCGCCGGCGCTTTCGAACGCCGGCTGAACGCCGGACGTCGACCGGACTTCGGGCCCGGGAGCGGGAACACCGGCGGATCACCGTTCGTCCCCTGTGTGATGTGCCAGGTGGCGCGTGCCTCTGTTGTTTTACGGGGCGGCATGGCACGATCGCGTCGTCACCTGAAAGTTACTGACGGTAAGTCACATGTCCGCGATACGGCTTTCATTGCCTTTCGCCCGGAGGGGGAGCTTGTGAACCGACGCCACTGTGCCAGTGCCGCGATCACTCTGGTCTGCGCACTGGCCCTGCTGACCGCGCCGGTCCAGGCCATGGCCGCTCCGATTCCCGAGCCCTCCCCCACCTCCGCCGCGCCCGCCTCTCCTTCCGCTCCCGGGAAGAAGAGCCTCGCCGAGGTGCGCGAGGAGATCGACCTGCTCTACCGCAAGGCCGGGGCGGCCACGGACGCGTACAACCTCGCCGAGGAGCAGACGAAGAAGCAGTCCGGCGAGATCGTCCGGCTGGCCGAGTCGATCGCCGAGGGACAGGCACGGATCGCCGAGCTGAAGAGCAGGGCGGGCGCCGAGGCCCGCGAGCAGTACCGCAACGGCGGGCTCCCGCCGGGCGCGCAGCTGGTGCTCAGCGGCGACCCGGACCTCTTCCTGGACGGCGTGAACCAGTTCAGGCAGGGCCAGCAGGCGAGCAAGGGGATGCTCGTCGAACTCGAACAGGCCCAGGAGGACTTGGAGACGTACACCAAGGACGCCAGCCTCAACTGGGCGAAGCTCGAAGCCAATCGCGTCAAGCAGGCGAAGGCCAGGAAGAGCATCAACGCGCAGATCGCGACGGCGAAGAAGCTCGAATCGCAGCTGGAGAAGACGGAGCTGGCCCGGCTCCTCCAGATGGAGAAGGACGCGGCGTCCACCGCGCAGAGCGCCTGGCTCTCCTCCGGAGCACTCCAGGACATCAACCGCGAGGCGAGCGCGAGCGGCAAGCAGGCGGTGGCCTTCGCGACCGCCCAGATCGGCAAGCCGTATGTCTGGGGCGCCGAAGGTCCCGGCTCGTACGACTGCTCGGGGCTGACCTCGCAGGCCTGGGCCGCGGCGAAGCGGCCGATCCCCCGGACCTCCCAGGAGCAGTGGCGGCAGCTGTCACGCATCCAGATCCAGGACATGCGCCCCGGCGACCTGATCATCTACCACGACGACGCCAGCCACGTCGGGATGTACGTCGGCGACGGCATGATCGTGCACGCGCCCCGGCCCGGCCGCCACGTCACACTGGCGGGCGCGGGCTCGATGGAGATCCTCGGAGTCGTCCGCCCGGACAAGTAGTCCCCGCGGACCGTCGCCCACGAGCGGCCCCGCAAGCCCGGCCGCCCCTCGCCCGCTCCGATGGCGGAGGGGCGGGGGCCGCGGCGGACGATCCGGGAGCCGCCTACACGTGCGGAGCGGGCTGCGGGGAGACGACGTACCGGGCGGCGGGCTCGTCGGCCACGGCGGCGGCGATCCGGCCGCGCATGTCGTCGGACATGGGAGGCAGGTCGTCCAGCGGGAACCAGCGGGTGTCCGTGTTCTCACCGTCGGCCGGATACGGGTCACCGGACTGCCAGCGGAACCGGAAGACGAGGTCGAGGTACTGCGCCTGGTCCCCGTTCCCGTAGACGACCGGACCCGTGACGTGCACCAGGACCAGGCGCTCGGGAACCGCGTCGACGCCCGTCTCCTCCAGGACCTCCCGGGCCGCGGCGTCCGCCGGCTGTTCCCCGGGGTCGATGATCCCGGTCACGGACGTCCACGCGCCGTTGTCCGCACGCTTCACCAGGAGGACGCGTCCCTCCCTGAGGACGACCGCAGTCACCCCCGACAGCCACAGCGGGTCGTTCCCGATCTTCTCTCGCAGCGCGAGGATGAAATCTGGTGTCGCCATCGGGCCAGGATAGGAACCCGCCACGGCACACGCACCGCTCCCCGCCGCCCGCCCCGGGGCCGCGTGATGTTTGTCATGGCTCCCCTGTCCGCTTCGTCCGCGCACATCGGTCCGGATCCGTGACAGGAAGCGGCTTTTGGCCACGCATATGCCAGGTGCCGATCTTCGAACACCATTCCGCTCCCCCGCTCCGGCCGCTATCGTCCCCGTCTGGCAGGTCGTCGATCGTCGCCCCGCCGCGCCCTCGGGGGGAGGGAAGGAACCCGAACCGATGCCCGTACCCGTACCGCAGCAACGCGCTGTCCCCGCTGCGGAGACCACTCATGGCGCCGACCTCACCCTCCTGGTGATCGAGGACGACCCTGCGGGCACCTTCACCGTCCCCGAGCTGCCGTCCGCCGCCGGGACCCGGATCCGTGTCCGTACCGCGCGCAATCTCACCGAGGCCGGCCGGCTGCTCACCGACGACGTCGACTGCATCCTGCTCGACCTCGACCTGGCCCTGCCCACCGGCGCCCGCGCCGACGGCACGGCGGACGCCCCCGCCCACGACGAGCTCGCCACCCTCGAACACGTCCTGCGCATCGCACCTCGCCACGCCGTCCTCGCCCTCACGGCGGAGGACGACGCCGAGCGGGCCGCCGAAGCGGTACGGGTCGGCGCACAGGACTACCTCTTCCGCGGGGAACTCGACGGACGCCTCCTCAGCCGCGCCATCCGGTACGCCGTGGAGCGCAAGCGCGCGGACATCGCCCAGCACCAGCTGACCGAGTCCCGGCTGCGCGCCCAGGAGAACGCCCGGCTGGAACGCGGACTGCTGCCCACACCGCTCCTCGACGGCTCCGACCTGGCCTTCGCCGCCCGCTACCGGCCGGGCCGCAGCCGCGCCCTGCTCGGCGGGGATTTCTACGACACGGTCCGCACACCCGACGGCACGGTCCACGCGATGATCGGCGACGTCTGCGGGCACGGCCCCGACGAGGCGGCGCTCGGCGTCGAACTGCGCATCGCCTGGCGGGCACTGACCCTGGCCGGGCTCTGCGGCGACGCCCTGCTCTCGACGCTGCAACAGGTCCTGGAGCACGAACGGCAGAGCGAGGAGATCTTCGCGACGCTCTGCACCGTCGACATCGCCCCCGACGGCCGCCGCGCCGGACTCTGCATCGCGGGCCACCCCGCACCGCTGATCGCCCGCCGGGGAAGGGCTGCGCAACTGCTCCCGCACGAGGACGGCGGCCCGGCGCTCGGTCTGCTCCCGCACGCCCGCTGGCCGCGCAGGCAGGTCCAGCTGGGCGGCTCCTGGAGCCTGATGATGTACACCGACGGGCTGATCGAGGGGCGTGTCGGGCCGGTCGGGACGCAGCGGCTCGGCCAGGACGGCATGGTCGCCATGGTCAACGGCCAGCTGGACCGGGGGCTCGGCGGCGAGGCACTGCTGGAGGCCGCGGTCGCCCAGGCGCAGGAGCTGAACGGCGGCGAGCTGACCGACGACGTGGCGGTCCTGCTGCTCGAACGCGACGAGGCCCGGATACGACGACGGGACGGGAGCGCGATGCGCTCCCGTCCCGTCTCGGCCCCACCGGCAGGCGCTCAGCGCCCGCCGTTGTAGGGACCGTAGGGTCCGTCGCTGCTGGAACCGCCCCGGCTGCCGCCGCCACCGCCCGATACCGCCTTGAGCGCCGGCCGGACGTCCACCATGAAGACGATGGACGCGATGACGCCCGCGATCTGCAGGAACAGGATCGGAATGACGAGGTTCACCACGACGGTCACGCCGAGGATGATCAGCCAGAACGACTTCTTCTGCTTGTCCGCGGCCAGGTAGGCGTCCTCGCGCGCTGTCGCCGCGAAGACCAGCGCGACCACGGCCAGGACGAGCATGGCCAGGAACAGCAGCTGGAGGAACGAGCCGAATGCTGCGAGCAACATGGTGAGCACCGCCTAGTCAGTGGATGAGCGCCTCGCGGCCAAGGTACCGGGACAACGACCCGGCCACCCCCAAGGTGCCCGGACCGTTCCTCCCGTTCCCGCCCGTCCCGCTACTTCGCGGACGGCGGGGTCGTCTTCTTCGCCGCGGGCTTGCGGACCGGCGTGGGCTTCTTGGCGGGCGCGGCGGGCGTGGGCTTCTTCGCCGTCGCGGTCGGCGCGGGCTTCACGGCCGGCGCGGGCTTCGCCGGGGACGGAGCCGCGTCGGACTTCTGCTTCGGCACGGACTTCGGCTCCGCCTCGACGACGGCGGCGACCTCGACGATCTCCTCGGCCGTCTCGCCGCGCCACGTCCGTACGCTCTGCTCGCCGCGCTCGGCGACCTTCTCGTACGTCTCCCGGGCACGGACCGCGTACTCGGCGGCCACACCGACGCTCCGCAGCGCCAGGTCCTGGGCGGTCTCGCCCCACTTCTTCAGGTCGGTGTCCAGCGACCCGAAGACCTCGCTCACCTTCGCCTGCACGGTGGCCTGGGCCTCCTTGGCCTGCGTGGTCACCCGCTCCTGCACGGCCTTGGGGTCGGTGTTGCGCACGGCTTCGATCCGCTCGGGCGCCTCGGCCCGCAGCTGGTCGATCAGCGCCGGGAACTTGCGCGCCTGCTCCACGGCAAGATCGGCCGTGCCGGCGGCGAAGTAGAGGGGGGTCGGGTCGGTGAGGGTCTTGCGCAGGTCATCGGTGATGGCCATGACTGTGGTCCTCCCGGATCATCAGAAATCAGTTCAGGGGTGTGTCTGCATCACTGCCGCCGGCCGTGCGGGGGCCGCGGGCATCCGTGCCGGCACCGTTCTCGTCACCGGCACCGCTTTCCACGTCGGCATCGATTGTGCTCTCCGCATCCGGCGCACCGTGGACCTCGGCGCCGGTGTCGGGCACGACGTCGAAACCGTTCTCCTTGCGGAAGGAGTCGTAGATCTGCAGCAGTACGTTCTTCTGCCGCTCGTTGATCGACGGATCGGCCAATATGACCGC
Source organism: Streptomyces sp. NBC_01520 (assembly GCF_045040375.1). Lineage (NCBI taxonomy): Bacteria > Bacillati > Actinomycetota > Actinomycetes > Kitasatosporales > Streptomycetaceae > Streptomyces > Streptomyces sp. NBC_01520. Next base: position 4,465,692 of record NZ_CP109404.1, on the reverse strand, counting down.
CCGCGTCTCCAGTTCCTCCCGCTCCCGCTCGTCAAGGATCCCGGCGCGCACGTACAGCGTCTCGGCCGAGATCCGCAGGGCCTTGGCGACCTGCTGCAGCACCTCGGCGCTCGGCTTGCGCAGACCGCGTTCGATCTGGCTCAGATACGGGTTGGACACTCCGGCGGCGTCGGCGAGCTGCCGCAGGGAGAGCTGCGCGGTACGCCGCTGCTCTCGCAGGTACTCACCGAGATTGCCGACGTTGAGTGATGCCATGCCTCGATACTGCATCACCCTTGCTAACTATTGCAAGCGCCCGCTTGCAAAAGTGTTCCGCGCCATGCGGGAGGCGGGCTTCGCGCGCGGCGGCGACCGGTCCTCCCGGCCGGGTCGTCCGATCCTCCTGACCCGGCGAACCCGTCGTCCTATGGTTGGCCGATGCGCGCACACCGTATCGACCGCCCAGCCGATCTCGACGTGGTCCGTGAGTCCTACGACCGGGTGGCCGACAACTACGCCCACATGGTGACGACGACGGGATTCGGCGACATCCGCAGGCATCCATGGCTCAAGGCGTCGGTCGACGCCTTCGCCGACACGGTGGGGGAGCTCGGGCCCGTCCTCGACGTCGGGTGCGGGCCCGGGACGGTGACCGCCTACCTCGACGAACGCGGGCTCGACGTGTCCGGGGTCGACCTCTCGCCCCGCATGATCGAGAACGCGCGCCGCCTCCATCCGCAATGCCGCTTCGGTGTGGCCTCCGCAACCGACCTCGCCTTGGAGGAAGCGTCCCTCGGCGGCGTGCTCGGCTGGTGGTCGCTGTTCAACCTCCCCCGTGACGTCCTTCCCCAGGTCCTCGCACAGTTCGCGCGCGCCCTGAAGCCGGGCGGTCACTTCATCACCGCGACGCACGTCGGGGACGAGGACGCGGTGCGGACCGAGGCCTACGGAGGGGTGCCCGTCCGCTGGACGACGCACAAATGGCGGCCGGAACAGCTCGTGGACCTGATCGAGCGGGCCGGGCTGCGCCCGGTCGCCGAACTCCGGCTCCCCGCGGACGAGCGGACCGGGCCGGGGCTGGTCGTCATGGCCGAGCGCCCCGCCTGAGCGGCGAATGCCGGAGGCGGGGTGAGGGGCCCGCGCGGGCCCCTCACCCCGCCGCATCACCGACCGGCGGGGCTGCCGGATTTCCGCTGTGCCCGTTCCGACGGCCCGTACGGGCGTTAGCGTTGGTCCCATGATCGTATGGCTCAACGGCACCCACGGAGCGGGCAAGACCACGACCAGCGCACTCGTGCAGCAACTGATCCCGGACTCACGGGTGTTCGACGCCGAGAAGGTCGGCGAGACACTCATGGACATCACGCCGGGGCTGCCCTGGACGGGCAACTTCCAGCACTGGCCGCCGTGGCGGCCGCTCGTGGTCGAGACCGCCCGCCACGTACTCGACTACACCGGCGGCACCCTGGTGATGCCCATGACCGTCCTGGTCGAGCAGTACTGGCGTGAGATCAGCACCGGCCTCGACCGGCACGGGATTCCCGTACGGCACTTCGTGCTCCACGCCGACCAGGACACGCTCCGCGGGCGCATCGAGGGGGACGCCCATCTCGGCCCCTCCACCTTCCGTCTCGAATACCTCGAGCCCTACGCCGAGGCGGCCCGCACCTGGCTGCACGACGAGGCCGAGGTCGTCGACACCACCCACCTCACGCCCGCACAGGCCGCCCTGCGGATCGCGGAGGCGGTCAAGGGCTGAGGCGGGCCCTCCCGTCCTGGGCGGCGGATCGCCGATCCCGGATGCCGGATGCCGGATATCCCCGGTCCCGGGTCGCCGTCGGCCGCAGGGGATCACCGCACCGACGGGCGCTCGTGCGTGGCCCAGTACTCGGCGGCGGTGATACCGAGGAGCACGACGTCGTGGTAGCCGCCGGCGAAGAACTCGTGCTGGCGGAGCCGCCCCTCCTCGACGAAGCCCAGCCTGCGGTAGAGGGCGAGGGACGCGTCGTTGAAGGCGTAGACCTCCACCTCGCACTTGTTGTGGCGCTGCTCGGCGAACATGTAGGTGAGGACGAGTTCGGCCGCCTCGGCCGCGTACCCCCGGCGACGGTGTTCGCGGGCGATCTCGACACCGGTCCTGAACCGTCCCGCACGGCTGTCGGTCTCCCCGACGGTCACAGCACCCGCGAACGCGTGGTCGGCCAGCGTCTCGACCACCAGCCGGAACGCCTCACCTCCCGGCGGACGACCCGCCCGCTCGGCTGTCCAGGAACGGAAGCTCTCGGCGGAGCGCGGAGGCTCGACGTGGTCGGCGTCGCGGACGTCGGAGGTGTTCCGGGCCAGGTCGCGAAAGCCCGTCCAGTCCTCGGGCTCGACGCCTCGCAGGCGCACCTTCCCACCGGTCCACATGTCGCTCACGACGCCCCCACTTCCGTATCCACTGCAGGCGCTGACGGCCGTGCACGTCAAAACCGACACAGTAACGGCGGCAGGCGACGGGCAGGTGCGCAACTGTGCCGATTCCCCTCTGCCCTCGTCTGTGGCCAGGTGGAGGTGCACCCGTTGCCGTCGGGCCATCCGCGGTAGCCACTTTTTTGTGGGTACTTGGCGGCGTCCGGTGACGGACCGATCCTGGTGAAGGGGCAGAGATCCCCGGGTCCGGGAAGCGTGGAGGGCTGTGCGATACGTCAGGAGACCGGCCGGGCATCCGTGAGCGTCTCCAAGCGGCGGTGGCCCCAGTCGGAGAGGGGCGCCAGCAAGTCGGAGAGCTCCCGGCCGAACGGGGTCAGGGAGTACATGGTCTTCAGCGGACGTACGTCGTGCACCTCCCGGTGTACGAGACCGTCGGCCTCCATCTCGCGGAGTGCCTGAGTCAGCACCTTCTCGCTGAGACCCGGCAGCCTCCGCCGCAGCTCGCCAGGGCGCTGCGGACCGGACTCCAGCAGCCAGAGCAGAGCCGTCTTCCACTTCCCGTCGATCACGGCGATCGCGGCGGTGACCCCGCAGACATTCGGATCCTGGGCACGCCCGCGCGTCATCTTCACTCCATTCATCACATGTCGCCTGTATTTCGGAGGAGTTCAACCATGTCCCTGCACACCGAACAGTCTGCCGTGACCGTCCTCGGCCTGGGGCCGATGGGCAGATCCCTGGCGGGGGCGTTCCTGGACGGCGGTCTGCGGACCACGGTCTGGAACCGGACACCGGGCCGGGACCGGGAGCTGGTCGCCCGGGGCGCGGTCGGCGCCGGTTCGGTCGAGGAAGCCGTCGCCGCGAGCACGCTCACCGTGGTCTGCGTGGTGAACTACGACGCGGTGGACACCCTCCTGCGGCGGGAGGAGGTCACCGGCGCGCTCAAGGGACGCACGGTGGTCAACCTGACCGCGGACACTCCGGACCGGGCCCGGGACACCGCGGCATGGGCGGCCGGGCACGGAGTCCGCTACCTGGACGGTGCGATCATGACGCCGACCACGACCATCGGCACTCCGGCCGCGGTGTTCATCCACAGCGGCCCGGAGGATCTGTACCGCGAGCACCGGCCCGTGCTCGCGGCGCTGGGCGGCACCCACACCCATCTCGGCGAGGAGTTCGGCCGGGCAGCGGCGTACGACATCGCTCTGCTCGACATCTTCTGGACCGCCATGGCCGGTTACGCCCACGCCCTGGCCGTGGCGCGAGCGGAAGGGATCACCGCGCGGCAGCTGGCGCCGTTCGCCAAGGGGATCGGCGGCATTCTCCCGCCGCTCTTCGAGGAGCTCGCCGAGGAGGTGGACGGCGGGACCTTCTCCGGCGAGGGCAACCCGCTCACCTCGGCGGCATCGTCCATGGCCCACATCGTCCACACCTCGGAAGCCCATGGCATCGACGCGGGCGTGATGCGTGCGGCGGAAGGCATGGCGCGCCGGGCCGTCGAACAGGGCCACGGCACCGACGGGTTCATCCGGATCGCCGAGCTGCTGGGACGCCGCTGAGGCAGCCCCGTCGTCCCGCTTCCACCGGTACGGGCCACGTCCGGGCAGCCGTCGGGCGGAGCCGTGGAACCATCGGGTGCCGAAGGGGCACGGATCCGTGGGAAGGCGGTGGCGGGCGTGGTGGCCGGATGGGAGTGGGACGACACGTTGTTCGCGGGTACGGCGCCCTACTACCGGCGCGGGAGGCTTCCCTACGCTCCCGGGCTCGTGGACGTACTCGCCGGGGTGCTGAAGCCCGACGGGCAGGGGCGCCTCATCGACGTGGGCTGCGGACCCGGCACCCTCGCCCTGGACCTGGCGCCCCTCTTCGGCGAGACCGTCGGAGTGGACCCGGACGAGGGAATGATCGCCGAGGCCGGACGTGAGGCCGCGGAGCGCGCGGTGGCCGGGAGGACGCGGTGGGTACGGGCGCGGGCCGAGGATCTGCCCGCGGGGCTCGGCACGTTCACCGTCGCGACCTTCGGCCAGTCCTTCCACTGGATGGATCAAGTCCTGGTGGCGGCGGCCATCCGGGAGATGCTCCGGCCGGGAGGGGCGCTGGTGCACGTCGCCGACGTGAAGGCGCAGGACCCCGCCGGCGGCCTGCCGTATCCGGCGGTGCCCCATGCGGCCATGGAGGCCCTGGTGCGGCGCTACCTGGGACCGGTCCGACGCGCCGGCCGGGGTGTGCTGCCGCAGGGAACACCCGGTGGTGAGGCGAAGGTGCTCGCCCGGGCCGGTTTCTCCGGCCCGCAGCACCATGTCGTTCCCGGCGGACAGCCGTTGGTACGCACGGCCGACGATGTCGTCGCAGGGATGTTCTCGATGTCGTACTCCGCCCCGCACCTCTTCGGCCCACGCCGCGAGGCCTTCGAGGCGGACCTGCGGCGGTTGCTGCGGGAGGTCTCGGCGTCGGGCCGGTTCTCCGGACGTCAGCCGGGCACCGAGGTCTTCGTCTGGGGAAAGGGAAACGCCGACGCGACGCCGCCTGCCGTGTGAACCCCTCCCGCCCAGGCAGGCTCGCCCGGTGGTGCTTCCGGGCCGTACTGCTTCAGGTGTCAGGCCAGGGGGTAACCGATCGCTTCGGCTGCCGCCCGAGGACGACCAGCGCGCGATCGAGGTCATGTTCCAGCTGCTGGACGAGTTCACCGCAGAACGCGAAGCGGCACAGGATCCCTGACTTCCCCTTCGCCCCCGCCCCCGCCCCCGCCGAGCATCTGGCCGATGGGCGCTCCACCGGGAGCACCCGCCGACCGAAGCGACACGGAGTGAGCTGTTCCGTGCGCGGTCGATGTGACGGAACGGCCACGGGCCTGGGAAACAGCCGCCAAACCAGTCGTAGGGCGGCAACCATCGTGCGGTGAAAGCAACCCCCCGAACCGCCGCCGTGCTCGCCTGCGCCGGAGTCGTCCTCGTGCTGTCCGGCTGCACCAGGACCACGGACGCCGACCACGCTCCCGCCACGGCCGGACCCACGGCCACGACCACCGTCGCACCCGCCGACGCCGCCCGGACGGCCGGGCGCTACACGCGGTCCGGCGGCGCCCAGGAGGTGTACGGGATCCAGCAGGGCACCGGTCCCGGGGGCGTCCCGCTGCTGACCGTGTGGACGCGTGATCCGGATGGGAGCGCGGATACGTTCGACCGGCTGAAGGTGTCGGTCACGGGATTCCTGGAGCGCGAGGAAGGGATCCGCCTGAACCGGGGCTATCTGCTGGACGTCTTCGGCCCGGACGGTTCCCTGCAACACCGCCTCGACGCCCGCCTGTGAGCCCGTAGCCGGCCATGAGTGAGCTCGTACCGCTCCTGGTCCCCGCGGGGTGCCCTCGCGATCGTGCCGGCCTTCTTCGACGTGGCCGGCCTCCCGTGCCCGACGCCGCGGTGTGGCCGGCTCGGCGATACGCGCCGCCATGGCCTCGTACGACGAGGTGTTCCGCGTGGCCGCTCACGACGCCCACTACGAGATCCTGGCCCAGGCGTAGCGCCAGGTGCCGATGGTGTCGCCCGACGCCCCGTGGGGCGTGGGCGTCCGGGGACGCCGAGGCCTCCGGCCCCGCGTCGGTCGGCTGCAACCTGCCGCTGAGCCGGCCGTCCCCGCGGAAATCCGCTCGCAGAGGCCCGCCTCGACTCCTACGCTGACCTCCATGCCCCACGCGAAGACCGCCTACGTCTGCCTGCCGTGCCGGGCCTCGTACAAGCAGCCGTACGACCGGGACCGCGACCGCGTCTGCCCCCGGTGCGCCGGGGCGCTGATCCATGTGGGGTCCGCCTTCGCGCCGCCGCGGAGGCGTGACACCGCAGCCTGGCGCACGCTCTCGGTGCTGCTGCACGCGGGCGTGCGCTTCCACAAGGGCTGCTGTTCCGGCCCCGGCTACCGCCCGCGCACGCTGCACGAGGTGCGGGAGCGGATGGCGTACGCCGAGGCCACCGGTGAGCCGATCGCCCGTGCCCTCGTCCGGGCCGAGTTGCCATAACCGACCGGGAGCACGTGGGGGTTCGGCCGTGAGTGCGAACGGGCCAGGGCCATCGCCGTGTTCTCGTTCACCGGGGCGGCTCGTCACCGCCTTCGCGGTGGCCTTCCTCGTCCTTCGCCCCGCCCTCTCGGCCACCACCCGCTCCTGAAGGCCCGCCCCCATGAACACCACCGTCGAGACGAGGAGCGGTCCCGCGCCCGGCGGCCCGGCCGGCCGTGAACCGCTTTCCCTCACACCGGGTTTCGACGATCCGGCGGAGGAGCAGGCTTCCCTGGCACAGGCGGTGGCCGACCTGCACGGCCCTTCGCGCCCGCTCCCTCGAAGGCGTGAGCGGGGAGACACGCGAGCGGAAGGTCAGCGCCCGGCGGGTCCGGAGCGCTCCAGCCCGTTCCTCAGCTGTACGAAGGCGAGTTCGGCCGAGGTCACCGCGTCCCCGTACACCTGCCCGGCGCTCTCCCCCGCGTCGATCCGCCGCCAGTTCTCCTCGGCCAGGATCCGCAGGACGGCGACGATCTGCCCCGCCGCGAGTCGCGCCGGCACCGAGATCCCGGCGTCCGGACCCCCGTTGCCCCGGCTGCCGTCCGCCGTGGCCCCTCGGCTCAGGGCCAGGGCGAGCGCCGCCTCGGAGCGGCCCTGGTAGGCGTACAACCGGGCGACGAGGGACGGAGTCCCGTACAGCAGCCGGTGGAAGGCCAGCACGGCCGGGACGTCGCAGAGCCCGGTCACCGGGTCGCCCCGTTCCAGGCCGTCCAGGTGGTGCCGGTGCAGCGCGTCCAGCGGCGACGTTCCGTCCGGCCGGGCGGCGACCACCCGGGCGGGCTCTTCCTCGTGGTCGGCGAACCGGTGCAGCACCAGGTCCTCCTTGGCCGGGAAGTACCGGAACAGCGTCGGCTTGGAGATCTCGGCCGCCGCCGCCACCTCGGCCACCGAGACCTTGTCGAAGCCCCGTTCGAGGAACAACGAGATCGCGGCGTCGGAGACGGCCTGATAGGTCCGCCGCTTCTTGCGTTCCCGCAGTCCGGGCCGGGGCGCCACGGTCTGCCCGGGTCCGGCCTCCGCCCCGCTCATGACGGGGTGCCCTTCCGGATGAGCGCCTCGGTCCCGTCGAGGATCCGTTCGAGGCCGAACACGAACTCGTAGTCGGCCTCGTCCGGCTCGCTCATGTTCTCGGTCTCCAGCAGCCTGGTCAGCGCCGGATGCCGTACGGGGTCGGCGAGCCGTCTCAGCGTCCGCTCCCACCGCGCCATGACCTCCTGGGCGGGGACGCCCTTCGCCTCGACGGCCGCGGCGAGGTCGCTCATCAGCAGCGCCTCGTTCCTCACGAAGCCCGAGATCAGCAGGATGACGGAGATCTTGTCGCCCTCGCTCAGCCCGCTCCCCGCCAGGGACTGGAGGCCCTGCTCCCACCAGGCGACCGAATTCGGGCTGGCGGGCGGGCCGGAGATCGGGATGCGCAGCGCCCACAGATTGCGGTGGAACATCTCCCGCTGGGCCCACGCCCACTGGCTGATCGCCTCCCGCCAGCCGGCCCCGGTCTCCAGCGCGGGCAGCCGGTGCGGCTGCCCCATGGCCGCCTCCTGCATCAGGACGTACAGCTCCTCCTTGGCGGAGACGTAACGGTAGAGCGCCATCGTCGACGCGCCCAGGTCCTTGGCGACCCGTCCCATCGAGACGGCCGACAGCCCCTCGGACGCGGCCAGCGCCACGGCCGCCGCGACGATGCGGTCCAGCGTGAGCCCCGGCTTCGGACCCTTGACCGGACGGTCCCTCAGCCCCCAGGCGGCCTCGATGCTGGCCGGGAGGCCCGTACCGCCCGACGCGCCGTTCTTCTCCGTCACGCGAAGCCGCCTTCCGCAGGGGACCGTCTTGACCACCATCCTAGGTTTGCGTAACACTTACGCAGTAACGCGTATCCCATACGCAGAACGGGGAACCTCATGCCCGACGTGATGATCGAGGCACACGGCCTCACCAAGTCCTACGGAAAACCCTCCGCCCGGGTCCGCGTCCTGGACGGCATCGGCCTCCAGGTGGCCCGCGCGGGCGTCTTCGCCCTGCTCGGCCCCAACGGCGCGGGCAAGACCACCACGGTCCGCATCCTCGCCACCCTCACCACGGCCGACTCCGGCACGGCGCGCGTCGCCGGGTACGACGTCGTCGCCGACCGGCGCCGGGTGCGCCGCGCGATCAGCCTGACCGGCCAGTTCGCAGCCGTCGACGAGACCCTGACCGGCGAGGAGAACCTGCGGATGATGGCGCGGCTGACGGGCCTGAGCCGCGCCCGGGCACGGGAGCGGGCCGAGGAGCTCCTCGACCGCTTCGGCCTCACCGACGCCGCCCGCCGCCAGGCCCGCACCTACTCCGGAGGGATGCGGCGGCGCCTCGACCTCGCGGCGGGACTCGTCGGCTCACCCGAGCCCGGCGTCTTCTTCCTCGACGAACCCACCACCGGTCTCGACCCGCGCAGCCGCCGCGAACTCTGGCAGGTGGTCCGCGACCTCGCCGGCCGCGGCGCGACGGTGCTGCTCACCACGCAGTACCTGGAGGAGGCCGACCAGCTGGCCGACCGCATCGCCGTCCTGGACAAGGGCCGGATCGCCGCCGAAGGCACCCCGGCCGAACTGAAAGCCCGCGCCGCCGGCCATCGCCTGGACCTGGTCCTCACCACCCAAGAGGCCTACCTCCGCCTCGCCACCCGGGCCGTCCACCACTCCCCCGGGTCGCTCACCCTGGGCCTGCCCACGGACGGCACGGCGGCCCACGTCCGTGCCCTGCTCGACGAGATCGACCCGCGCCGCACCGACGTGGACCGCTTCTCACTGCACAGCGCGACCCTCGACGACGTGTTCCTGACCCTCACCGCGGAGACCGCGGAACCCGCAGACACCACAGAGGTACCCACCCATGTCTGACACCGCCACAACGACACCCGGATTCCTCACCCACGCCACGGTCATGACCGGCCGCAGCCTGCGCATCAGCCGCCGCAACATCGACGCCGTCATCACCTCGATGATGCTGCCGGTCATGCTGATGCTGATCTTCGTCTACTTCTTCGGCGGCGCGATCGAGACGGGACCCGCCTACGACTCCTACGTCATGTACGTCGTCCCGGGCGTCCTGCTGCTGTGCGCCGGATTCGGCTCGGCCACCACGGCGGTGGCAGTGAGCGAGGACATGAAGGGCGGCATCATCGACCGCTTCCGCTCCCTGGACATCGGCGGTACACCGGTCCTGGCCGGCCATGTCGCGGCGAGCGTCGTACGCAACCTGGTCTCCACCACCCTGGTCTTCGGCGTGGCCCTCCTCATCGGCTTCCGCCCCGCCGCCACCCCCGGCGGCTGGCTCGCCGTCACCGGAGTGCTCCTCGCCTACATCACGGCCCTGTCCTGGATCTCGGCCGCCATCGGTCTCCTCGCCCGCACCCCGGAGGCGGCCGGCGGGTTCACCTTCTTCATGTCGTTCCTGCCCTACCCGAGCAGCGCGTTCGTCCCGGTGGACTCGATGCCCGGCTGGCTCCACGGCTTCGCCGAACACCAGCCGGTCACCCCGGCCATCGAGTCGCTCCGCGGACTCCTGCTGGACCAGCCGGTGGGCGACACACCGTGGATCGCGCTCGCGTGGGCCGCGGGCATCCTGACCGTGGCGGTGGCGGCCTCGGGGGTGCTGTTCGGACTGCGGACACGGTGACGGCGGGGCCCGACCCGGACCACCGGCCACCCCAGGGAGCATCCGCCGGTGGGCCTCGCTCAGAACACGTCCGGGCACCAGGCCCGGCCACCGGCCCGGAACAGGGCGTCCGCCGAGGACGCGGCACCCGCCCGCAGCTCCTCGACCGGGCCGAGGGCGGCGAGCCGCACCGCCGACTCGTCGCCCATGTACAGCGATCCCAGCTCCCGGACGTCCAGGGCCAGGTCGGCGCTCCGCGTCGTCGGGGTGCAGGAGGCACCGTCCGGGGAGGCGTCCAGCAGGAAGCGGCCGGCCGTCAGGCCCGTCCCGTCGCGGACGTCCAGGACCAGGGACGCGGCAATCCCGTACGTGCGGGCCTCCAGGGCCCGGGGGATGTCCAGGACGCGCAGCCACAGCCAGTCCGCCTGCGTCACGATGTGCGCGGCACGGGGGTCCGGGAGGAAGAGGGGGAGCAGGTCGTCGGTGGACCGGTGTCCCGTACGGACCGTCGCGATCCAGTCGATCGAGCAGACGAACCGCCACAACGAGCGCTCCGCCGCCGGGGTCACGGCGATCATCCCCTGGACGGTCGCCTTGTCCAGCGGCTGCTTCGCGTCGCTCCACTTCGAGTCGGTCCGGTAGGGCATCAGCCCGTCGACCTGCCCGTCCGCCGAGCGGTACACCGCGTAGAACGGCTCCGTCCACTTCTCGTGCGCCGGTACGTCGACGCCGGTGTTCCGCTCCCACCAGCGGGTGTCCCGGCTGACCACACCGTGCTGCCGGGCCGCCAGGCGCGCGTGCAGCTCGGGTCCGATCTTCCGTACCTCCGCACCGTCCACCAGGTCGATCCGGCCCCCGTCCTCCTCGGAGGGGACGCGCCCGCGCGGGTCCAGGCCGGCCCGGGGGACGTCGATCTCCCACTCCGAGGTCCAGGTCGCCGGACCGAATCCGTACCGCCCGTAGATCGGGTACTCGGCCGCGATCAGCGAGGCGACCACGTCACCGCGCTCCTTCGCCGCCGCCAGGTCCGCGGCCATCATCCGGCTGAGCAGCCCGCGACGGCGGTGCGTGGCCGTCACCGTGACCGCGCTGATCGCGTCGGCCCGTACGGTGGCACCGCCCACGACGGTCAGTTCCTGGGGGAACGAACGGAAGGTCGCCACGCAGCGCCCGGCGTCGAACACGCCCTGGGTGCGGTCCAGGTCGATGTGGGCCAGGCGCACCGCGATCTCCTCGTCCGTCGCCTCGTACGGCATCAGGAACCCGGTGCACACGGCGCGCAGCCACTCGGGGTACTCGGAGGCGGTGACATGACGCAGATCAGAACTCATGTGCCCACGCTAGGCAGAGCCTCTCCGGAATGTCTCGCGGATATCGGCGGCAGCCCCGTTTCAGAACGCCGCACGGATCACACCCACCTCCCGGGTCCCGCCCAGCAGCGGCGCCCGGCCGATGCGGGACACCACCGGGGCGTCGATGCCCAGCAGTTCCAGGGAGCGGGCCAGCACCGGGCCCAGGGCGCGCGTCGAGCCGTCGTCGATCTTGAAGGCCAGCGCCCTGCCGTCCGCGAGCGCCACCGCCTGGACCGCCTCGGCACCCATCTTCGAGAGCGTGCCCGGCACCTCCCGCATCAGCCAGGTGTCCGGTCGGCGCGTGCCCGCCACGTACTCCGGGTGCGCCCGCATCGCGTCGGCGACCCGGCGCTCCGCGGTGCCCGGCTCCGCCAGCACGAACGAACGGAACGCCCGGGCCAGGCCCACCAGCCCGATCGCCATCAGCGGCGCCCCGCAGCCGTCCGTGCCCACCGCAGCGACCGGCTCCCCCGCCGCCTCCGCGACCACCTGGCCGACCAGCTGCTGCAACGGGTGAGCCGGGTCGAGGTACGTGGCCGTGTCCCAGCCGTTGCGCAGGCAGACGGCGAGCATCGCCGCGTGCTTCCCGGAGCAGTTCATGGTGAGCGGCTCCCGCACCCGCCCCGCGGCGAGATACGCCTCCGCCTCCACCGGGTCCATCGGGAGGTCCGGCGGGGTCTGCAGGTCGTCCGGCTTCAGCCCGTGCTCGGCGAGCATCGTGCGGACCAGGTCGAGGTGGAAGTCCTCCCCGGAATGGCTCGCGGCGGCCAGGGCCAGCCGCTCCCCCGAGAGGTCCAGCCCGGCCCGCAGCACCGCCGCCGCCTGCATCGGCTTGTTGGACGAGCGCGGGAAGACCGGGGCCGCCGGGTCGCCGAGCGCGTGTTCCACGCTGCCGTCGGCGGCCAGGACGACCAGCGACCCCCGGTGGTGTCCCTCGGTGAAACCGGACCGTACGACCTCGGCCAGGACCGGGTGCGCGGGGGACGCGGAGGGGGATATGGAGGTCATGGCGGTCGGCCTTCCGGGGACGGGCGGAACCCGCCCCCGGAAGGATCGCTTCAGGCGAGCAGGTCGTCTACTTGTGCTTCCCCGTCACGGTACCTGCGGGCGATCTCCGCACTGCAATCGTCGACGGTCCGCTGGAGCCGGTGACGACGCCGCGACACCTGCTGCTCGTAGCGCACCAGCCGCCCCATGGCCGTCAGCAGCTCCTCGTCCGTCCGGGCGTCGAGGTCGGAGAGCTCGACCTCGGCGAGCGTGTCCGCGGCCAGCTGTCGGTACTCGTCGCTGCGCGGCGTGGTGAGGGTGACGTGCCGCACCGAGGAACGGTGGACGGAGGGGGTGTCGGTGAGGATCTCCGAGAGCCGGTCCACGACCGGTGACGCCGGTCTCGCACGGCCGGCGAGCTCCGCCCGCAGGATGTCGATCCGGCCCTGCACCAGCCGGCGTACGTAGCTGAGGTCCGCCTCGTCGCGTCGCGCGTCCCGGCGCAGTGTGCGCAGCTCCGGCAGCCGCAGTCCGCGGAATCCGGCCTGCGGACGCACCGCGGCCAGCGCCTCCCCTGCCCCGGCGGCGCCCGTCTGCCCCGGCACGGACAACGGGCCGGACGACGGGCCGGACGACGTCCCCGGCAGCGACGCGGGCAGCGGCCCCTGCGGCGAGGCACCGGTCCGTTGCACGGGCGGTCGCAGCGCACCGGCTGTACGCGTCACCGGTACGGCACCGGGTGATGGCCCGGTTCCATGTGTACTCATGATGTTCCGTCCCCTCGACCGGTGCGTCGGCACACCGACATCGTGCATGGTGCCACTACGCACGGTGTTCACGCAGGTGCTCTGTACCCGTTCAGCCCAAGATAGGTTGGTCTGTATGCGTGCAGTGATACAGAGAGTGGACGGCGCGAGCGTCACCGTGGCAGGCGCCGCGGACGACCCGTCGGGGACCGGAATCGTCGGCGAGATCGTCAGCGAAGGACTGTGTGTGCTGGTGGGGGTCACTCACGGGGACACCGCGGAGAAGGCGGCACAGCTCGCCCGCAAGCTGTGGACCCTGCGGATCCTGGAGGGTGAGAAGTCCTGCTCGGACGTGAATGCACCGCTTTTGGTCATTTCGCAGTTCACCCTCTACGGGGACGCGAGGAAGGGCCGCAGGCCCACCTGGAACGCCGCCGCGCCGGGCGACGTCGCCGAGCCGCTGGTCGACGAGGTCGTGGCACAACTGCGCGCGCTCGGCGCGCAGGTGGGGACGGGCCGGTTCGGGGCGGACATGCGCGTATCACTCACGAACCACGGCCCGTTCACCGTACTGATCGAGGTATAGCGGGGCGTCCGGTCCGGGTGGACGGCCGCGCGCAGGTGATCCGGGCCCGCTTCTGTGGTGCGGAACCGGATCCGGACCGCAGGCCCGGCACGGAGGCCGCACTACGGCTCGACGACCGTCTCCTGGGCCGCCGCCGTGTCCCCGGCGATCAGTTCCGCGTCCACGGCCACGTTCCGCTTGACCAGCGCCAGGGCGATCGGGCCCAGCTCGTGGTGGCGGGCCGACGTGGTGATGAAACCGAGCTGGCGGCCCTCCTCACCGTCGGCGGCGAGCCGTACCGGCGTCCCGTGGCCGGGCAGGTGCACCTCGCTGCCGTCCAGGTGGAGGAAGACGAGCCGGCGCGGCGGCTTCCCCAGGTTGTGGACACGGGCGACCGTCTCCTGCCCCCGGTAGCAGCCCTTCTGGAGGTGGACGGCGGTGCCGATCCAGCCCAGCTCGTGCGGGATGGTGCGGTGGTCGGTCTCGAAGCCGACACGCGGCCGGTGCGTCTCGACGCGCAGCGCCTCGTACGCCAGGATGCCGACCGCCGGCCCGTGCCCGGCGGCATACGCCTCCAGGTCCGCGCGGGGCAGGAAGAGGTCACGGCCGTGCGCCGTCTCCCGTACGACGACACCGTCCGGCACCTCGGCGATGGAACCGGCCGGCAGGTGCACGACGGCGATGTCCTCCGTGCGGTCGGCGACCTCCACCCGGTAGAAGAACTTCATCGACTCCAGGTAAGCGATCAGCTCGCCCTGCGTCTCCGGCTCGACGTGCATCCAGACCGTCGTGCCGTCGTCGACCAGATAGAGGGCGTGCTCGATGTGCCCGTTGGAGGAGAGGATCAGCGCTTCGGTCGCCTGGTTCGGCGCCAGGTCGCTGACGTGCTGGGTGAGCAGCAGGTGCAGCCAGGCCAGCCGGTCGTCGCCGGTGACCGCGACGACGCCGCGGTGCGAGAGGTCGACGAGGCCGTTGCCGTCGGCGAGTGCGCGCTGCTCGCGGAACAGGTCACCGTAGTGCGCGGCGACGCCTTCGTCGCGCCCTTCGGCGGGAACGGCGCCGGGCAGGGACAGCAGGGGGCTCTTCATGCGACCAGCGTACGACTCGGCCCGGGGCCTCTAACGTTCGCTACCGGCAGCCCGGTCCGGACCGGACTTCTCCGCGGCCTTCGCCGTGCAGTCGGCACACCGGCCGAAGATCGCGAAGTGCTTCATGTCGGTCTCGAAGCCGAACGTACCGCGCAGCTTGTCGGTGAAGTCGGCGACCATGTCGACATCCGCCTCTATGACGTTCGTGCAGTCCCGGCAGACGAGGTGGATGTGGTGGTGGCGGTCCGCCAGGTGGTACGTCGGTGCGCCGTGCCCCAGATGGGCATGACTGACGAGTCCGAGCTCCTCCAGGAGCTCCAGGGTCCGGTAGACGGTGGAGATGTTCACCCCCGACGCGGTCCTGCGCACCTCGCAGAGGATGTCGTCGGGCGTCGCGTGCTCCAGCGTGTCGACGGCCTCCAGGACAAGCTGTCGCTGAGGCGTCAGCCGGTAGCCGCGCTGCCGAAGATCGGTCTTCCAGTCGGTGCTCACCACAGCCCCAGTGTAGGGCGGAGCGAGCACCGGTACGCCGGTCCGACGGCGAAGGTCCGCCTTGTCCGGACAGGGCGGACCGCCCCTCGGGGGCCGGACCGCCCGGAAGCGGACTACTTGAAGAACGCGATGCCGTCGTCCGGCATGTCACCGAGGCTCTTCGCCATCTCGGCGACCTCTTCGGGCGTGACGACCTTCTTGAGGTGCGCGGACATGTACGGCCGCAGCTCCACGTCGGGGGTGGCCTTCTCGCCGACCCACATCAGGTCGCTGTTCACATAGCCGTAGAGGCGCTTGCCCCCGCTGTACGGGCCGGAGGCCGCGGTGCGCGCCACCGCGTCGGTGACCACGTCGATCTGCGGCTTCTGCTTCGCCAGCTCGCCGTACCAGACCTCGACGATGCCCTGGTCACGGACCATGACGATCTCGACCTTGCGGTCCTTGTCGATGCGCCAGTAGCCGGACTCGGACTCCAGGGGCTTGACCTGGTTGCCCTCGGCGTCGAGCACCCAGGAGTGCGAGACGTACTCGAGGAAGTCCCGGCCGTCGTGGCTGAAGGTGACTTCCTGGCCGAAGTTGCACTTCTCGGCGCCGGGGAAGTCGGAAACGCCCGCACCCGCCCAGTTGCCGAGGAGGAAGGCCAGCGGCACGAGGTCCGGGTGGAGGTCGGACGGAATCTCGATCATGAACGGCTCAGACGATCTGTGAGGGTGTGCGGGCAGGAGTTCGGCGAGGGTCAGCGCTGGCCCTGGTACAGCTTCTTCACGGCCACGGCCGCGAAGGCGAGCACGCCGACGCAGACCAGGACCAGCAGGGCGGAGAAGAATGCCTCAAGCACGGGTGCTCCTCGGGACGAACGACATGACGGCAGTACAGGGCCGGGGCCCCAGCCTAATGGGTGGGGCCCCGGCCCGCGGGCCCGGGGTTTCCCCCGGGCCCGGTCAGCCCAGCAGCTGGTTCTGCAGAACCACCGTCTGGTGGAACGGAACGGTTTCCGTGCCCGCCGCGCCCTTCCGCGACTGGACGATCAGGGCCACGGTGTCCCCGGCCAGCACGTACGCGTGGCGGACCTGCTCCGCCCCGTAGGGCTTCGCCTCGGTGTAGACGCGGGTCGTCGTGTACTCCGGCCCGCCCGTGCCCGGCCAGTCGTCGTCGGACGCGGGCTCGGCCGCACCGACCAGCGGTGTCGGGAACGACTCCAGCCCGAAGAGCTCGTCCTGGAACGCGGTGGCGTACGCCACCGAGTTGAACCGGAGCAGATAGACCCGGGACGACGTGCCGTCCGGCATGGTCCAGCCGCGGGCCGCGATGTGCCGCAGGGCGGAGTCGTCCAGCCGTTGGGTGAGCTCGGCGCGCTCGGACTTCCCGTACTCGGTGGCGTACCGCGCTCCGGTCACCCAGCCGCCGTCGAGCTCCTTGTCCGGGCTCGCTCCGGCCGGGGCCGGCAGCAGCAGGCGCCGCAGGTCGGCGTGGTGGACCTCCGCCTCGTTGGCGTCGGCGAACGGGCGGGGCGCGCCGGCCGGGAGCGCGGGCAGCGACAGCTGGGGGTAGTCCCAGCGCCCGTCGTCCTCGGTGGCCAGGCCAGGCACGTCGGTGCGCTCCATCGACGCGATGCCGACGGCGGTGCCCGCGCCGAGCCCACCGAGGACGAGCACGGCGACCGTCCAGCGGGCGACGGCCCGCAGTACGCGGCGCGGCGGGGTCGGCGGGGTCGGCGGCCAGGGCTCCACCGGCGCACCGGGATCGCCTGTCGCGGCCTCCCCTGCCGTGGACTCCCCGGCCGCCAGGGGCAAAAGGAGCGGGACCGGCGGGACGGCAGGCGGCGCGAACGGGTTGGGGGCGGCGACGACCTCGCCGGCCGGCTCCACCGTCTTCTCGGTCATACGTACTCCCCCGGGGACGTGATGTGGTCCAGCTGGTCCTTCAGGAGGCCGGCCACGGCCGCCCCGTCGAAGGGCTTGGCGCCGAACGCCGTGTAGGTGATGCTCAGTTCGCCGTCGTACGCGCTGCACACCAGGGTCTCGAGCTTGCTCTTGCTGTCCTTGGGCGGCAGGTGGCAGGTGGCCTTCCGGGTGTAGCCGGTGACCTTCGGACCGTCGCGGAAGACACCGATGGCGTCGAACAGCTCGGTCCGGAAGGTGTAGAAGTCCCGGACCGCCTTCTTGTCCTTCATCCGCATGACCTCGGCGTTCACCACGAGATCGTTCTCCTGCGAGACGTACGAACGGACGGCGAGACCCTGCACCCGGAGCTTATCGATCCGCTTGTCGTACTCGCGGCGCTCCTTGCCCGCGAGCCCGCGGTTGGACTCCTTCATCGTCGCGGTGGCCTGCTTGCCGCTGACCTCGCCGTCGTTGCCCAGTTCCCTGATGTCCGGGCCGAGCCGGTAGTCGTCGGGCACGGGCAGCAGCAGTTCGGCGAGCGGGGTGTCGGCCCGGCCCGCGCCGGTGTCCCCGGCGGGGTCCTTGCCGGGCTCGCTCCCGGAGAACGACCAGACGGTCGTCGTGACCGTGCGGTCGGCGTCGTCCACCGTGATCTTCGTGTACGCGGCCGCGCCGCCGATGGCACCGATCACCAGGACGGCGGGGAGCGCGGTGAGGAGGATCCGGCGGACCTTCCCGGAGCGCGCCGGGGCGGGCGCGTCCGGGAGCACGGCCGACGGCTCCGGGGTGGGGTCGACCGCGGGCGGCTCCGGGGCGGGGGCGGCCGGCTCGGGGACCACGGCGCTCGATTCCGGGGCGGACCCGGCCTCCGGGGCCGGGGCGGACGGCTCCGAGGCCGGACCGGACGGTTCCGAGGCCGGACCGGACGGTTCCGAGGCGGACGGTTCCGAGGCCGGACCGGACAGTTCCGAGGCGGACGGTTCCGAGGCCGGACCGGACAGTTCCGGGGCGGACGGTTCCGAGGCCGGACCGGACAGTTCCGGGGCGGACGGTTCCGGGGCGGACGGTTCCGGGGCGGACGGGATGACGTCGTTCACAGTCGCTCCAGCTGTCGCTCGGCCATCGTCCGGATGTCCTTCTTGCTGATCGGCTCGGTGTCGAACATGTTGACCTCGATCATGATGTCGCCACGCTGAACGACCGCCCTGGCCCGGTACGAGGGCATGTAGCCGGGCTCCCGGACGACGTCGTAGACGTAGTAACGGCCGTTCCCGCTGCCCGCGACCGGGTCGCCCTCGTTGCCGGCACCGTCCTTCGTCCCCGGCATGTACGAGAGCTGGCCCTCGGCGTGTTCCACGGCCCCCGCGCCCGCCCCGGAGCCGAACTGGACGAGCCAGACGTTGGCCTCGCGGTACTGGCCCTTCTTCCAGGCGGCACCCGCGACGCGGCGCACGTCGGTCTCCAGGAGGTACGTGAGCATGGAGTCTTCGCTCTTGAAGTCCCGCGCGTAGTCGTCCAGGCCGATCCACCCGTCGCTCAGCCAGGTCACCGACTTGTTGTCGCTCCAGCCCGCCGGCCGGTCCATGAGCAGCTTGCGCAGATCCCCGTCCGTCCGTACCTGGCGGTCCTGCGAGGCGGGCAGCGGGTCCGGCGCCCTGTCCGCGGGAAGCGCCTTCGCCGGGTACACCAGATCCGCCTGCGACAGCGCGGGCAGCGGCGTCGGCGGTCGCTCCGCCTGGATGCCGTAGCCGACGGCCGTACCGCCCGCGATGCCGAGCAGCGCGGCGGCGGCGACGATCAGCGCCGTACGGCCACGCGGTCGCGCGCGTACCGGGGACGGCGTGACGGCAGGCGGCGCGACGGCAGGCGGTATGACCGGAGGCGGCGTGACCGGCGGCTCCGCCGGAACACCAGGAATGGTGTCGTTCGGTTCCAAAAGGGGTCCCCCCAAAGAGACCTGAGGCGCAGGTTCCATTACCTGTGCACACAACTGACCCACAGGTCACAGGGGAGGTTGTTCACCGGAGGATTACAGTTCGGTACATGTCTAAGAAGCTCGTGATCAAGGTGACCGCCGGTGCCGATTCCGCCGAGCGCTGCTCACAGGCGTTCACCGTGGCCGCCGTGGCCGTGGCGAGCGGGGTCGAGGTCTCCCTCTGGCTGACCGGCGAATCCGCCTGGTTCGCGCTGCCGGGGCGCGCCGCCGAATTCGAACTGCCGCACTCCGCGCCCCTGCCCGACCTGATCGAGTCGATCCAGGCGGGCGGCCGGATCACGCTCTGCACCCAGTGCGCGGCACGGCGCGGCATCACGGAGAAGGACGTCCTGGAAGGCGTACGGATCGCCGGCGCCCAGGTGTTCGTGCAGGAGGCCATGGCGGACGGCGCACAGGCACTCGTCTACTGATCCGTCCGGCACACAGGGCGGCGGCTACCTGCGGCGCCGCTTGCCGTCGAGCTCGTCCCACCACTCGTCGGACTTCGGATCGCCGGAGGGGTCGTCCCACCAGCGGTCCTCCGGCCCCCGCCGGTTGGCGACGATCGCCGCTATCGGCGGGATGACCATGGCGACCACACACATCGCCACCGCCGCGGGGACCGACCACAGGCGCACGAAGGCCCAGGCGGACACGAAGAGTACGAGGCATCCGCCCATCAGCAGGAAATAGGCGCGTCTGCGCCGGGCGTACATACCCCCAGCGTAGAACCGGACTGCCCGTCGTGTCCGCGTGGAACGGCACGGAGGGCCGCACCCTGCTCAGGTGGCGTCCAACCCCCTGGGGTGCGGCCCTCCGGCCGAATCCGCGTGGAACTACACGGCGATGGCGACCTCGGCGAGACCACCGGTCTGCGCCACGACCGTACGGTCGGCGGTGCCGCCCGGGACCAGGGCGCGGAGCGTCCAGGTGCCCTCGGCCGCGTAGAAGCGGAACTGTCCGGTCGCCGAGGTCGGGACCTCGGCGGTGAACTCACCGGTCGAATCCAGCAGACGGACGTAGCCGGTGACGGGCTCGCCGTTGCGGGTCACGCTGCCCTGGATGGTCGTCTCGCCCGGCTTGATCGTCGAAGCGTCGGGGCCGCCGGCCTGTGCTCCACACATGGTTCTGTCCTTCTGGTCGGGGTCCTGCTGATGTGTGCTGATCGGGTCGTACGGGGTTACTTGTTGGCGCCGAGCTCGATCGGCACACCCACGAGGGAGCCGTACTCGGTCCACGAACCGTCGTAGTTCTTGACGTTGTCGACACCGAGCAGCTCGTGCAGCACGAACCAGGTCAGGGCCGAACGCTCACCGATGCGGCAGAGCGCGATGGTGTCCTTCGACAGGTCGACCTGCTCGTCCTCGTAGAGGGCCTTGAGCTCGTCGTCCGACTTGAAGGTGCCGTCGTCGTTGGCGTTCTTCGACCACGGGATGTTGCGCGAGCTCGGCACGTGGCCGGGGCGCTGCGACTGCTCCTGCGGGAGGTGCGCCGGGGCGAGCAGCTTGCCGCTGAACTCGTCGGGCGAACGCACGTCGACGATGTTCTGGTTGCCGATCGCGGCGACGACGTCGTCACGGAAGGCGCGGAGCGACGCGTCCTGCGGCTGGGCCTTGTACGCGGTGGCCGGGCGGGACGGGATCTGGTCGCCGTCCACCAGGTCGCGGGAGTCGAGCTCCCACTTCTTGCGGCCGCCGTCGAGCAGGCGGACGTCCTGGTGGCCGTAGAGCTTGAAGTACCAGAAGGCGTAGGACGCGAACCAGTTGTTGTTGCCGCCATAGAGGACGACCGTGGTGTCGTTCCCGATGCCCTTGTCGGACAGGAGCTTCTCGAAGCCGACCTGGTCGATGAAGTCACGACGGACCGGGTCCTGGAGGTCCTTCGTCCAGTCGATCCGGATCGCGTTCTTGATGTGGTTCTTCTCGTACGCCGAGGTGTCCTCGTCGACCTCGACGATGGCGACCTGCGGGTCGTCGATGCGGGCCTCGACCCAGTCGGCGTCGACCAGAACGTCTGCGCGGCTCATGTTGTTTCTCCTCCGGGGCAGTCTGCGGCGGGGTGGTGCGAGGTGCGGGATGTACGCGCAGGTGCTTGAGCGGAACGCGTACGGGCGGCACGGTTCGGCCCTGACTTCGTCGAAGGGCCGGGGAAACGGGAGAAGGTCCCGCTCAGAAGGTGCGACAGAGCATGGCGGCGACGCGGCACAGGTCTACTGCCCGCCGCTTCGTGAGGTCCGCCTGTCGCTTCATGTGTCCGATCGTAGGGAGGTACGGGCGGAGATGTCACCGTCGTGTCGAATGATGAGACACGATCGTCCGACATGCGAGACGCGCATCAGGTCACCCCGTGCCGGACCTCGGGATCCGGGGGGTCGGCGCCTCGGAACCATCTACAGGCCGGACCGACCCGTCTCACTATCTGGATCAGGCGTCCGGACCGCCTCCGCGCACCCCTGCCCCGCCGCGCGGGAGATCAGCCGCCGCCGCACCAGGTGCCTCGGTCACCCGGCGAGTTCGATGCCCGAGCCCGTCATCGAGATCTCCAGGCCGCCCGGAGTCACCTCGATCTTCTCCATCTTCAGGCCTTCCGGCAGGCCGCCGATCTCACGCCGGAAGTCGGTCTTCTTGCGGACCAGGTCCTCCAGGCCGGGGATGCCCTCACCCGGTACCTCGTCCGCGCGCACCTTCACCGTGTCGCCGTCGACCAGGGTGACCGTGGAGAGCACGCTCCGCGTGACCGCCTTGCCCAGCAGCGGGATCGCGACCGAACCGGTGACCTTGACCTTGCCGTCGCCGCCGTAGGCGACCGTGACGCCGTCGTCCGCCACCTCGGTGAGGTCCGCGTACGAGATGACGGCCGTCCCGGTGGCCCGGGAGGCCGTCGCGCTCGTGTATCCGGCACCGAGCGTCACCTGCTCCAGCCGCGCCCGCACCTCGCTGATCCGGATCGAACGGCCGGCCGCGCTCGCCTCGATGTCCTTGACCGTGACATCGACCTGGTCGAGCTCGGATCCGGCGACCTGGGTCAGGAAGGGGAAGCCCTTGATCGAGACTTCGGTCGAACCGGTCTCGGCGCCGCCGAAGCGGACCCGGCCCTCGGCCTCGGACTCCGCGAAATACACGGCAGCGCGGTCGACGGCGACGAAGACACCGCCCAGAACCACAGCGATGATCAGCAGTATTCGCAGTGCACGCATGCCTGTTGCTCCCCCACTCCCACTGACTGGACCTCTGGTGCCCGTGAGCCTAGTGCCGCCGCGCGGCGCGCCCTGAGTGATCGACGAGCAGGAGGTCCTGCCGGTTCCCTCCGCGGAGGAGGAATGCGGGACGGGGGCGGCGGGACGGGGTGCCGGGCGTCAGGCGATCGCCCGGCCGATGAGATAGACGGCGGGGGCCGCGGCGGTGAGCGGCAGGGCCACCCCGGCCGTCATGTGCACGAAGCGGGACGGGTAGTCGTAGCTCGCCACCCGGAGCCCGATCAGCGCGCAGCCGCCGGCCGCGATGCCGAGGAACGCCGCCTGAGCGCCGAAGTCCGTGAATCCGCCCGCCAGCGCACCCGCGCCCGCCGAGGCGAGCAGGGCCAGGACGACCGAGACGGCACCGGGCAGCGGAAGCGCCCGGACGAGCACGGCCACCGCGACCGCGATCCCGCCGACCGTCACCGCGTCCGGGACCGCCGCCAGATGTCCGGCGGCCAGTACCGCGAGCGCGGCCGACGCGACGGTGGCCGTCAGGCCGTACAGCCGCTCGTCGGCCCCGGCGTGGCTGCGCAGCTGCAGTACGACGGTGAGCAGCACCCAGATCCCGAGCGTGCCGAGGATGGCCGCCGGGGCGTTGCCGCGGCCGGCCACGAGCAGGACGACGTCGGCGACGAATCCACCGGCGAAGGCGAGGGCGATGCCCTGCCTGGCCGGCCACATGCCGTTGAGCCGGAACCAGCCGGCGGCCGTCACGGCCTGGAGCAGGACCAGCGGCACGAGCAGGGCGTACTGCCCGAGTGCGGCACCGAGCGCGAGGAGCAGGCCGAGGCCCGCCGTGATCGCGGCCGGCTGCATCCCGGGCGCGATGATCGGCGAGCGGCCCTCGGCGCGGGCCCGCTGGGCATCGGTGATCCGGCTGTTGCCCACGGTCGTGGGCGAGCTGTACCCGGAGTCGGCCGCGGCCGGGCCTCCCGGGGCGGCGGGGGCCACCGTCGCGACAGGCGCCTCGGGCGGCAGCGGGTACGAGCCGGAGGCGGCGTACGGGGCGGCCCGGTGCTGCGGGGCCTGGTGAGCCTGCGGGGCCGCCCGGTGCTGCGGGGCCTGCTGGTACGCGGGCTGGTGCTCGTGCTGCGGAGTCTGTCGGTACGCGGGCTGCTGGTACGCCTCCTGCGGGTTCTGCTGGTACGCGGCCTGCTGCGGCTGCTGGGCCTGCTGCGGCTGGATCGTCGGCTGGTACTGGGTGTCCCAGGTCTGGCCCTGCCACGTCTGGGTAGCACCCTGATCGGCCTGCCCCCGACCGTGGCCCTGCCGCTGGTACGCGGCCTCCGGGGCTGCCTGCCCGTCGGCCGGCCAGGCAGCCGCGTCGGGGGCGGCGGGGTACGCGTCGTACGGCGCGTCGGGGGCGGCGTACGGGGCCTGGTCACCGTAGGGCGGCTGCGGCTGCCCGTACGGCTGCTGCCCCGCCCCGTGCCCGTACTGCTGCCCGTGCCCGTGGTCGTCGTACGGATACCGCTGCTCGTTGTCGCTCATGGTCTCGTCACCCTCCTGCGAACGGCGGGAGCACCTCGACCGTGCCGCCCTCGGCAAGCCGTACGGTCTCATGTCCGCGGGTGCCCACGGGATCGCCGTCGATCAGGAACGAACATCTCTTCAGTACCCGCGTCAGCTCACCGGGGTGCCTCTCGCGCACCTCGTCGAGCGCCTCGGCGAGCGTCGCCGCCGCGTACGGCTCCTCCGCGGTCCCGGCGGCGGCCTTGGCCGCGGCCCAGTAGCGGATCGTCCCCGCTGCCATGGCGGGACCCCTTTCGTCGTGCGTCAGCTGTCCATCATGAGTCACGCCGACGCCGTCCAGTCGGCGATGCGGGTCAGCAGGGCCTCGTCCGCCGCGTTCTCGGCGTGCCCCATCCCGCGCTCCAGCCACAGCTCGGCCCCGCCCCCGGCCGCACCGGCCAGCATCCGCGGGTGGTCGAGCGGGAAGTACGGGTCCCGGTCGCCGTGCACGATCAGCAGCGGCGCAGTGATCAGCGGGACCGCCTCGACCGGGGACAGCGGGACGGGGTTCCAGTCCTCGCGGTCGATGCGGGTACGGAAGCCGTAGCGGCCGACGAGCCGCCCGGCCGGCCGGGTGACGACCCAGTGCAGGCGCCGCATCGGGGCCGTCCCCCGGTAGTACCAGCGGGCCGGCGCGCTGACGGCGACCACCACATCCGTATGCGCGTCCGTGCGCCCCTCGTGCGCCCCGATGCGCTCACCCACCCGTTCGTCGGCGAATTTCCGTGGGTCCGGCGCCGTATACAGAGCCGCGTGCCGGAGCACCACGGAACCGCCCATCGAGAAGCCGACCGTAACGATGCGGCGGTGTCCCAGCGACCGTGCCCAGGCCACCGCGGCGGCCAGATCCAGCACCTCACGATCGCCCACCGTGGACCGCCCGCCGGACCGTCCGTGGCCCCGGAACGAGAACGTGATCACCGCCGCACGCTGGGCGAACACCCCGGCGGCGCGCCTGACGGCCGGCCGGTCGACGGCGCCGGTGAAGCCGTGTGCGAGGACGACGGCCGTACCGCCGGACGCCCCGTCACCGCCGGCCTCCGAACCCGCCGTACACGGGGTGTACACCGCCTCGATACGGACCCCGTCACCGGCCGGCAATGTGGTGCGGCGGGGGATCGGCGTGATCGAGGGAACAAAAGAACTCAGGAAACAACCCTCGGACACAGAACTCATGTGGGCTATTCTCCTGTGAAGAGGATCCGGGCAACGCAGCCCCCGGGTCCTTTTGTGCTTTCCGCGCGTTGTTACGACGACGTTTCGACAAGCTCAGCGACCCCCCGGAGTGGGGCCGCACAGTAAAAACCGTATGACGGCCGCCCAGGCGGACGGCCGTACGGGAGTACGAGGCACTGCCGCACTACTCCCCCGGGTCCGACCCGGGAGTGCCCCTCTCGCAGGGAACGAGGAGGACCGACGTAATGGGCGAGCGAACCGTGCACGATCGACCGACGACCCAGACAGGTGGGCGGCGATGAGTTCACTGCTGCTTCTGACCAATGCCCTTCAACCGTCGACGGAGGTGCTCCCCGCCCTCGGCCTCCTGCTGCACAGCGTGCGGGTGGCCCCCGCCGAGGGACCCGCGCTCGTCGACACCCCAGGTGCCGACGTCATTCTCATCGACGGCCGCCGCGACCTGCCCCAGGTGCGCTCGCTGTGCCAGCTGCTGCGGTCCACCGGACCCGGCTGTCCGCTGATCCTCGTCGTGACCGAGGGCGGCCTCGCGGCCGTCACCGCCGACTGGGGCATCGACGACGTCCTGCTGGACACCGCGGGCCCCGCCGAGGTCGAGGCCCGGCTGCGACTGGCCACCGGCCGCCAGCAGATCACCGCCGACGACTCCCCCATGGAGATCCGCAACGGCGACCTGTCGGTGGACGAGGCGACCTACAGCGCCAAGCTGAAGGGCCGGGTCCTGGACCTGACCTTCAAGGAGTTCGAACTGCTCAAGTACCTCGCGCAGCACCCCGGCCGGGTCTTCACCCGCGCCCAGCTGCTGCAGGAGGTCTGGGGCTACGACTACTTCGGCGGTACCCGGACGGTCGACGTCCACGTACGGCGGCTGCGCGCCAAGCTCGGCCCCGAGCACGAGTCGCTGATCGGGACCGTGCGCAACGTCGGCTACCGGTTCGTCACCCCCGAGAAGGTGGAGCGGGCTGCCGAGGAGGCCAAGGCCAAGGCGGCGCCGAAGCCCGTCGAGGAGGCCGTCACCCGTTCGGAGCAGCCCGCGGAAGCCGAGATCCCGGAAGAAGCCCCGGTCCGACCTGCCACGAGGTAGGTCGATCCGCGTAGACTGCCGCGCGTGGCCAAGGTGACGCGGGACGATGTGGCGAGACTGGCGGGGACCTCGACAGCGGTCGTCAGCTACGTCATCAACAACGGACCCAGGCCGGTTGCCCCGGCCACGCGCGAGCGGGTGCTCGCCGCGATCAAGGAGCTGGGCTACCGGCCCGACCGGGTCGCCCAGGCCATGGCCTCACGGCGTACCGATCTCATAGGCATGATCGTGCCGGACGCCCGTCAGCCCTTCTTCGCGGAAATGGCGCACGCGGTCGAACAGGCCGCAGCCGAGCGCGGAAAGATGGTGCTCGTCGGCAACTCCGACTACCGCGACGAGCGCGAGGTCCACTACCTGCGGGCCTTCCTCGGCATGCGGGTCTCCGGGCTGATCCTGGTCAGCCAGGGCCCCAGCGAGCGGGCGGCGGCCGAGATAGAGGCCTGGGACGCCCGGGTCGTCCTGCTGCACGAGCGGCCCGAGGCGATCGACGACGTCGCGGTCGTCACGGACGACATCGGCGGCGCGCAGCTCGCCACCCGTCACCTCCTGGAGCACGGCAACGCCTACGTGGCGTGCCTCGGCGGCACGGAGTCCACCCCGGTGGTCGGTGACCCGGTCGCCGACCACATCGAGGGCTGGCGCCGGGCGATGCACGAGGCGGGACGGTCGACGGACGGCCGGCTCTTCCACGCCCCGTACAACCGCTACGACGCCTACCAGGTCGCCCTGAAGCTGCTGGCCGGGCCGGACAGGCCCCCGGCGATCTTCTGCTCGACGGACGACCAGGCCATCGGGGTGCTGCGGGCCGCGCGTGAGCTGCGGATCGACGTGCCCCAGGAGCTCGCGGTCGCGGGCTTCGACGACGTGAAGGAAGCGGGCCTCACCGATCCGCCGCTGACGACGGTCTTCTCGGACCGTCCGGCGATGGCACGGGCGGCCGTGGACCTGGTCCTCGACGACTCGCTGCGGGTCTCGGGGTCGCGGCGCGAGCGTCTGAAGCAGTTCCCGTCCGCGCTCGTGGTGCGGCGTTCGTGCGGCTGCGGGGCACCGAACGTCACCGGACGGTAGCCCTCCGTCCTTATATGGGGCATACACGGTTCTGTCGGGCTTCTCAGGGACCGCTCAGGTCCTTCTCATGTTGGTCGCCCACTCTCGTAGACATGACCGACAGCCACCGCCCGAGCGGCGAGTACCCGATGTACCCCTCGTACGGCAACGGCGAGGCGGCCTACCCGCCGCCGCCGGCGTACGAACCCGCACCGCAGACCGGCGTGGCGGCCGGCGCCCCCGCCTGGCCCGCACCCGAGCCCGCCCCCGAACCGGCCGCGGCCCCGGCCCGGGAGCGCCGGGCCCGGCGTCCCGTCGCCCTGCTGGCCGCCGTGGCGATCGCCGCGGCAGTGATCGGCGGCGGCACCGCCACCCTCCTCGGTGAGCTCACCGACGGCGGCTCGAACAGCACCGGCTCCGGCAGCGTCGTCAGCGGCACCACCGTCTCGCAGAGCAGCGCGGGCACCGTCTCCGGCGTGGCGGCGGCGGTGGCCCCGGCGATCGTGGAGATCAGCGCGACGTCCTCGGCGGGGGACGCCACCGGTTCCGGTGTCGTCATCACCTCGGACGGCGAGATCGTCACCAACAACCACGTGATCGCGGGGGCCACGCAGATCGAGGTGGCCCTGAGCACCGGCAAGACGTACACCGCCGACGTCGTGGGCACCGACGCCGACAAGGACCTGGCCCTCATCAAGCTCCAGGACGCGAGCGGACTGAAGACGGCCTCCCTCGGCGACTCCTCCGCGGTCGAGGTCGGGGACCAGGTCGTGGCGATCGGCTCGCCCGAGGGCCTCACCGGCACCGTCACCAGCGGCATCGTCTCGGCGCTGGACCGCGACGTCACGATCGCCAAGAACGACGACAGCTCCGGCTCCGGACAGGGACAGCAGCAACAGGGCGGCGGGAACTGGCCGTTCGAGTTCGGCGGACAGCAGTTCAACGGCGACACGGGCACGTCCAAGACCACCTACAAGGCCATCCAGACCGACGCCTCGCTCAACCCCGGCAACTCCGGCGGCGCGCTCATCAACATGAACGGCGAGATCATCGGCATCAACTCCGCGATGTACTCGCCCAGTTCGTCCAGCGCCTCCGGCAGCTCCACAGCGGGCAGCGTGGGCCTCGGATTCGCCATCCCGGTCGACACCGTCAAGGCCGACCTGGACACCCTGCGCGCCGGCAACGGCTCCTGACGAGAAGGTCACGATGCACGACGAGGAGGTCACGATGAACCACACCCCCGACACCGCCGGCCCGTCCGGCCTGGCCCTCCCGCTCGCCCTGGCAGCCGAACTGGCCGGCCCCGCCCCCACCGCGGCCGGCCCACGCCCCCCGGAGGTCCGCACCACAGCCACCGGCCGCAGGCGCCGTGCCGCGCGACGCCGCGCGACGGCCGTGCGAGGCTGAGGGCACAGCACGCAGCACCTGTCGCACGAAGGAAGAGGACGAAGCGATGAGCCCCGCCGAAGACGATCCGCAGCGCGTACTGATCGTCGACGACGAGCCCGCCGTGCGCGAGGCCCTCCAGCGCAGTCTCGCCTTCGAGGGCTACGGCACCGAAGTGGCCGTAGACGGCTACGACGCCCTCACCAGGGCGGAGTCGTACGCCCCCGACCTGATCGTCCTGGACATCCAGATGCCCCGCATGGACGGCCTCACCGCCGCCCGCCGCATCCGGTCCACCGGCTCCACCACCCCCATCCTGATGCTCACCGCCCGCGACACCGTCGGCGACCGGGTCACCGGTCTCGACGCGGGCGCCGACGACTACCTCGTCAAGCCCTTCGAGCTGGACGAGCTCTTCGCCCGCATCCGGGCCCTGCTGCGCCGCAGCTCGTACGCGGTCGGGGCGGGCGGGGCCGTCCCCGACGACGTCCTGTCCTTCGCCGACCTCCGCATGGACCTGAACACCCGCGATGTCACCCGCGGCACGCGCCGCGTCGAGCTGACGCGCACGGAGTTCACCCTTCTGGAGATGTTCCTGGCCCACCCCCGGCAGGTGCTGACCCGCGAGCAGATCCTCAAGGCCGTCTGGGGCTTCGACTTCGAACCCAGCTCCAACTCCCTGGACGTGTACGTGATGTACCTGCGCCGCAAGACCGAGGCGGGCGGCGAGCCGCGGCTCGTCCACACGGTGCGGGGCGTGGGGTACGCGCTGCGTTCCGGGGGCGGTGACGGGTGACCGGACTGCCGCGCCGGCTGCGCGCCCTGCCGATCCGCTCCCGGCTCGCCCTGCTGGTCGCCACAGCTGTGGCGATCGCGGTGGCGGTGGTGGCCGCGGCCTGCTGGTTCGTGACGCGTGATCAGCTGGAGAGCCAGCTGGACGAGACGCTGAGCGGTTCCAAGGTCGACCAGCGCTACCTGACGGATCTGTACACGTACTGCAAGGGCAACACCGCGCAGACGCCCCCGCGCTTCGTCGGACTGACGGTCCAGCTCGTCGACTCCCAGGGCACGGTCTGCATCGCTCCCGACGCCGCGTCGTCCAAGGTTCCGGTGAGCGACAAGGACCTGGAGGTGGCGAAGCGGGAGCGGCACTACGCCCTGCACTCCACGACGGCCGAGAACGGCACGGACGTGCGGGTCTACACCTACCCGCTGGGCGTCTTCGGGGCCCCCGGCTCGGAGTCGGGGAACCTCGCCGTCTCCATCGCCCGCCCGATGAGCGAGATCACCGACTCCCTGTCCACCCTCGCCTGGGTCCTGCTCCTCGTCTCCGGCATCGGTGTCGTCGGCGCCGGAGTGGCCGGACTCTGGGTCGCCCGTACCGGTCTGCGTCCCGTCGACGAACTCACCGACGCCGTCGAGCACGTCGCCCGCACCGAGGACCTCACCGTCCGGATCCCGGTCGAGGGCGAGGACGAGATCGCCCGCCTCTCCCGCTCCTTCAACTCGATGACCGGCTCGCTGGCCACCTCGCGCGACCGCCAGTCCCAGCTCATCGCGGACGCCGGGCACGAGCTGCGCACCCCGCTCACCTCACTCCGTACGAACATCGAGCTGCTCGCCCGCAGCGACGAGACGGGCCGGGCCATCCCGCCCGACGACCGCAGGGCCCTGATGACGTCGGTCAAGGCCCAGATGACCGAGCTGGCCGCCCTCATCGGCGACCTCCAGGAGCTCTCCCGCCCCGACGCCGCCCAGCCGGGCCCGCTGCGGGTCGTCGCCCTGCACGACATCACCCGTACCGCTCTGCAGCGCGCGAGGCTGCGCGGCCCCGAGCTGACCATCACGGCCGAGCTGGCCCCGTGGTACGTACGCGCCGAGCCGGCCGCGCTGGAGCGGGCCGTGGTCAACGTGCTGGACAACGCGGTGAAGTTCAGCCCGTCCGGCGGCTCGATCGAGGTGAACCTGCACCGCGGCGAGCTGACGGTCCAGGACCACGGCCCCGGCATCCCGGCCGAGGAGCTCCCGCACGTCTTCGAACGCTTCTGGCGCTCCCCCTCGGCCCGCCAGCTCCCCGGCTCCGGCCTCGGACTGTCCATCGTGGCCCGCACGGTCCAGCAGGCGGGCGGCGAGATCGCCCTGCGCCCGGCTTCCGGCGGCGAGGGCACGGTGGCCTCGATCCGTCTGCCGGGCGCACCGCAGCCGCCGCCGGAGCTGTGAGCGCGCCTCAGGCCGCGGGGTTGTGCCGGATCAGCGACTCGACCAGGCCGGAGCGGGTCGCCGGGTAGTCCAGCGGGACGATGCCGAGCCCGCTCCAGCCCGCCGCCTCCGCCCCGTCGAGGAACGAGTGGACCTGCGGGTTGAGCCGGTCGGAGTTCCAGCGCGGCGGCATCAGTGCGGCGGTGCTGACGTAGTTCATGAACAGTTTGCCGGGCTGCTGGGCGGCCTTGCGGAACTGCGCCTCGATCTTGGGGTACTTGCCGAACGGTTCGGCCATGTAGTCGTCCTGGATGTCGAAGACCGCCGGGTCGGCGTACCGGACCCCCGGCAGCCCGCCGTTGTCGGCGAGCACCACGACCTTGCCCCGGGCCCCGCCGAGGTCCGGGAGCGCGGGGTCCAGGCGCAGGAGCGGGCGCCAGCCCTTGCCGTCGAGGTAGAGGTCGAAGATCCGCCGGAACGCGGCGTCGCTCTCCTCCGAGTACTCCTGCTTGACCCTCATCAGTACGGTCTCCGAGGGCCGCTGGGCCAGGAAGTCCCGGCAGGCGCCGAGCACGTCGTCGAAGTTCAGGTTCTGGTACGAGGCCCCGTGATGGATGGCGTACGCGTCGCCGCTGATCCGGCAGCGTATGTCGAGGAAGCGGATGCCGCTGTTGAGCTGCTCGGCGACCGTGGTGTTCTGGCAGGCCGTCCAGGGGCCGCCGTAGCGCGCCCCGGAGTTGTGCGTTCCCGGGATCGTGAGGCGTTGCAGCGGGGTGGCGTCGGCGATGCCGGCCATCCAGTCCTGGGTACCGAGGGCCCGCTCGGCGGCTGCGCCGGCGGGCGTCGCTCCGACGAGGACACCGGCGGTGGCGGCGAGGGCACCGGTGAGGAAGGTCCGGCGGCTGGCGGTGTACGGGCTCATGCGGGGAGGCCTCCGTCGGCTGTGGGGGGAGGCCTGAAATTATGTCGGGTACACCTCAATTCGGGAACAGGGCCCACCCTCAGAGCCGCCGCCGGAACTCCGCCGCGAACTGCGGAGCACCCCCCGCATCCAGCCGGTCCAGCAATCCATGCAGATCACGTGGCTCGCGACGGTACCTCTCGGTCTGGCTGCGCAGGACTGCGTGCACATCCACCGGAGCTAGATCGAGCATGTCCAGGAGGAAGTCATCCGGCCTCAGCACCTCGATCTCGTACGGATTCGCCGCCTCCGGCGGGAAGTCCTTCACATTGAGTGTGACGACGGCATGCGCTTGACCACGAACGGCCGCCGCCAGCACATGGCGGTCCTTCTCGTCGTTCGTCATCGCCGGTACGAGTGCGGCGTAACCCGCCACCGCACTGTCGGGAAACGCCCCCGCCATGGCCTCGACGAGCTGCTTCGCCCTGGCAGGGTCCAGCCGCGCCGAGATATTGCGCCTCAGCTCCTCAAGGATGTCCGCCGACCACAGCGGCTCATAGAGCTCCGCCTCGGCCAGGCGCAGCAACGTGTCCCTGAGGTAGTTCGGAAAGAGAACGCAGGTGTCCAGGACCACGCGCTGCACATCGCTCCAAGTGCCTTGGCTGTCATGGGGTCTCAGGCGTCGTAGAGGCCGGAATCCTCGGTCAGCTCGACCAGCTCATCCAGGCCTTGACGCCTTCGGGTGCGGCGCTGCTCCTTGTAGGCGAGCACATCCGCCAGCAGCACTCTGCGATGCCGTCCGGGGCGGGAGAAAGAGATCCCGCCCTCGTCCAGAATCTTGACCAGGGTGGGCCGGCTGACACCGAGCAGATCTGCGGCTTCCTGGGTCGTCAGTGTTGTGTTCACCGGGGCGACTGTGACGGCCTTGCCCTCGGACAGGGCGCGCACGACCACCATCAGGGCTTCGTAGACCTCGGAGGGCAGTGTTCTCGTCGTACCGTCCGGTCCGCGGAGCAGTGCAGGCTCCACGGCCTGCGGGGTCCGGTCGAGGAACTCGCAGAGCTCAGCGATCTCCGCACGGTGCTCGGGTAGCAGAGTCCGGTCTTCAGCGGTGCCGTGCATAGCTCTGTCTCCTTTGAGAGTCAGCCCAGCATCGCACAATTCGAAAGAAACGCAAGCCGCGAAAACGGCAGGAGCGGGGCGGTAGGCCCTTCCGGCCCGCCTCCCCGCTCCCGTTCGCCGCTGCCGCTGACTACTGGATGACCGTGATCCGGTCCGTGGCCGGGGGGGCCAGGGGGGCGGCGGCCGTGGAGTGGGCTGCCAGGTAGGTGTTGAACAGGTCCAGGTCGGACGCGCCGACCAGCTTGTTCGTGCCCTGTCCGAGGGCCGCGAAGCCGTCGCCGCCGCCCGCGAGGAACTCGTTCATCGCGACGCGGTACGTCTTCGCCGGGTCGATCGCCTCACCGTTCAGCAGGATCGAGGCGGCGACCACCCGGTCGGCGCCCGACTTCGTGAGGTCGAGCGTGTAGGTCAGGCCCTTCGAGACCTGGAGGATCTTCGGGCTGGCCTCGTTGGAACCGCTGACCTGCTGCTGGAGCGCGGCGACGAGCTGCGCGCCGGTCAGGTCGACGACGTTCATCATGTTGGTGAACGGCTGGACGGTGAACGCCTCGCCGTACGTCACCACTCCGGCGCCCTCGCTGCCGGACGCGGCGTACACGAGGTCGGAGCGGATGCCGCCCGGGTTCATGAACGCGACGACCGCACCGCCCTTGTCCGCCGGGGCCAGACCCTCCAGCTGGGCGTCGGCGATCAGGTTGCCGAGCGGCTTCTCGGGGGCCGTGGAGCCCCGGCCGTTGATGTCGGCGGAGATGAAGCCCTGCGGCCGGTTGGAGATCGGCGCAGCGAGGGTGTTCCAACGGGCGATCAGGGCCGTCATGTCGGTGGCCTTGGCCTGGTCGCGGCGGACGACGTGATTCTCCGACGTCACGGACTTCACCGACGTACGGACGATGTCCTTGGTACGGCGGTCGTAGGTGAGGGTCGTGTCCGTGTAGATCTTGCCGAACGACGAGGCCGAGGTGACCATGCGCGGCTTGCCGGACGGGTCCGGGACCGTGCACACGTACGCCTGGTGGGTGTGACCCGTGACCAGGGCGTCGACCTTCGGCGTGATGCCCTTGGCGATGTCGGCGATCGGCCCGGAGATGCCGTCACCGGCGCCGGGGCTGTCGCAGTCGTAGTTGTACGAGGTGGAGGCCGGGGCCCCGCCCTCGTGGATCAGGGCCACGATGGACTTGACGCCCTTGCGGTCCAGCTCCTTGGCGTACTTGTTGACCGTCTCGATCTCGTCGTGGAACTTCAGGCCCTTGACGCCGTTGGCGGTGACGATGTTCGGCGTGCCCTCCAGGGTCACCCCGATGAAGCCGATCTTGACGCCGTTCTTCTTCCACACCGTGTACGGCTTGAGGATCGGCTTGCCGGTCTTCTCGTTCGTCACGTTGGCCGCGAGGTACGGGAAGTCGGCGCCCTCGAACGTCTTGCCCTGCTCGTAACAGCCCTCGACCGCGTGGCAGCCGCCGTTCTGGAGGCGGCCCAGCTCCGTGGCGCCCTCGTCGAACTCGTGGTTGCCGACGGCCGTCACATCGAGGTCGAGCCCGTTGAGCGCCTCGATGGTGGGCTCGTCGTGGAAGAGCCCGGAAAGCAGCGGGCTCGCGCCCACCATGTCTCCACCGGCCGCGGTGACGGAGTACGGGTGGCCCTGGCGCGCGGTGCGCAGCGAGGTCGCCAGGTACTCGACGCCACCGGCCGGAATCGACTTCACGGTGCCGTCGGCCTGGATCTCGCTCACCGAACCGGCGGAACCGGCCGGCGGCTCCAGGTTGCCGTGCAGGTCGTTGAAGGAGAGCAGCTGGACGTCGACCGTAGAGGGCTGGTGACCGTGCCCCCGGTCGTGGGCGCCAGCCGGCATCGCGGCGACGAGCGCGCCGACGGTGGCCAGTCCGGCCGCGGCGGCGAGCACCCGCCTGGACGCGCGGTTCTTCTGCGGAGTCGCTGACATCGTTCCCCTTGTGCGTTCAGCGGAGGGTGGTGAATTGGGATCACATGCGTGCCGCAGCCTAGAGTCAACGCGCGTAGCGCGACAGGGTGTCGGGGTTACGAGCTGGTTGCTTCCTTGCCGGAAAGTGGCATATCCGCCGATATGCCACCGTCACTGACGGTGCGTCACTGCTACGGTTGGTTCACAGCAGTGCCACAGGTCGAGAAGGGCGACTGCCCGATACGGCGGATCAGGCGCCGGATCGAGCCATTTCCGCCCTGACATGTCCCGTGATTCTCACCGAACACCTCTCGGGACCTGCCGCCCGCATTCGGCGTGTCAGTGGCGGCCGTTACTCTCTGCCCATGAGAAATTCAAAGGTTCTGATCGTCATGATCGCGGCCGGACTGCTCACCGCCGGCTGCGGCTCGGACGACAGCTCCTCCGGGTCCGGCGGAGACAAGGCGCAGAAGGCCCTTCCGGTCGCCATCGACGGCCCGCAGAAGGATGTGCGCCGACGCGGCGAGGACAACATCAAGGTCACCCCGGCGCCCAAGTTCGGCGCCCCGCTGGACGAGCAGGTGGTGCACCGGCTGCGCGAGGCGATCCTCCTCGACGCCAGGGTGCCGGGCGAGACCAGCGCGACGTGCCCTGACGGTGTGACGCAGAAGGCCGGCGCCGTCAGCCAGTGCGTCGTGACGTACGAAGGGGCGGAGGTCCCCTACGAGGTCAAGATCAGCGATTCGCACACCGAGGGCGACACGATCACCTCGTACACCATCACGCCCAAGAAGGCACTGCTGGTGGCGACGTCCGTGTACGACCTGCTGAACGAGCAGTACGGGAAGGACTCGGGACGCACCGACGCGAGCAAGCTCGCCTGCCAGGAACTGCCCGTCGCGAAGACCATCGAGTGGGATTCCGACAGCGGCTACACCTGCCAGTACTGGGGCGAGCACGCGATCGACGGTGGAGAGGGCTACAAGACCTTGAAGATCACACAGGGCTCGCAGGGCTACTCCCTCGGCTTCGAGGAAGTCGCCTGACACACTTGGGCCGGACAGCTGATCCCCTGTTCCCGGGTGGGGGCGCCCCTTCGTGACAAGGGAACGCCCCACCCCACGCCGTACGCTCGTACCCATGACGACTGACGTACCCCTCCCCGCCCCCGGCCGTGCGATCGAGACCCTCGACGCGCTCACCACCGAGCAGGCCGACGCCGTCCTCGCCCTCCTCGGCGAGGCCGCCGGGACCGACGGCAGGCAGGCGGTCTCCGAGCAGGGCCGGCTCCAGCTGCGGGGCGGGCACCGCGAGGGCGTCCGGCACTTCCTCCTCACCGCCGACGGCGTGCTGGCCGGCTACGCGCAACTGGAGGACACCGACCCCGTCGAGGCCCCCGCCGCCGAGCTCGTCGTGCATCCTGCCCACCGCGGCCACGGGCACGGCCGGGCCCTTGGCGCCGCGCTCCTCGCCGCGACCGGCAAGCGGCTGCGGGTCTGGGCGCACGGCGGCAAGTCGGCGGCCCGGCACCTCGCCCAGGTCCTCGGCCTCTCCCTCTTCCGTGAACTGCGCCAGCTCCGCCGCCCACTGGACTCGCTCGACATCGCCGAGCCGGTCCTGCCCCCGGGCGTCACCGTCCGGACCTTCGTACCCGGACAGGACGACGCGGCCTGGCTCGCGGTCAACAGCGCCGCCTTCGCCCACCACCCCGAGCAGGGCTCCCTCACCCAGCGGGACCTGGACGACCGCAAGGCCGAGCCGTGGTTCGACCCGAAGGGCTTCTTCCTGGCCGAGCGCGACGGCGCGCTCGTCGGCTTCCACTGGACGAAGGTGCACGCCGCGGAGCAGCTCGGCGAGGTGTACGTCGTCGGTGTCCTGCCCGAGGCCCAGGGAGGCGGCCTCGGCAAGGCCCTCACCGCGATCGGGCTGCGCCACCTGGCCGCCGGTGGCGTGCCCACCGCGATGCTCTACGTCGACGCGGACAACCCGGCCGCCCTGTCGGTGTACGAGCGGATGGGCTTCGCCACGCACGAGGTCGACCTGATGTACCGCACGGAGTCCTGACACCGGGTCAGCACAGGCCGGGGCGGCGTCGCTTGACGCCGCCCCTTCTTTGCGACACCCTTTCACTACTCAATTAGTGAAAGGGTGTCGGACATGGCAGAGTCCGCAGCGGTCGAGTTCCGCATCGACCGGCGCAGCGGCGTCGCCACCTACCTCCAGATCGTGCAGCAGACCAAGCAGGCGCTCCGCCTGGGTGTGCTGGAGCCGGGCGACCGGCTGCCCACGGCCCGCGAGGTCGTCGAGGCCACGGCCATCAATCCCAACACCGTGCTCAAGGCCTACCGCGAACTGGAGCGCGAAGGGCTCGTCGAGGCCCGCCGCGGCCTCGGCACCTTCGTCCGCCGCACCCTCGGCAGCGCGGCCGTCGCCACCGACGCACCGCTGCGCGCCGAACTCGCCGGGTGGACCCGCAGGGCACGCGCGGCCGGACTCGACAAGGACGACGTGAGCGCGCTCTTCACCGCCGTACTGGACAGCACATTCAAGGGGGACCAGGACTCATGACAGGCGCCGCGATCGAGGCGAACCGCCTCGGTATGAAGTACGGGCGAAGGGCCGGGTGGGCGCTGCGCGACTGCTCGTTCCGGCTGCCCGCAGGGCGGGTGTGCGCCCTCGTCGGGCCCAACGGTGCCGGGAAGTCCACCCTGCTCACCCTCGCGGCGGGCCTGCTCAGGCCCACCGAGGGCTCGGTGCGGGTCCTCGGCACGGACCCGGGTGAGGCACGGCACCGCATCGCGTACGTCTCCCAGGACAAGCCGCTGTACCCGCAGCTCACCGTGGCCGACACCCTGTGGGCCGGCCGGGAGCTCAACCCCGCCACCTGGGACACCGCGACCGCCGACCGGATAGCCGGACCGCTCCGGCAGGACGCGAAGGTCCGCACCCTCTCCGGTGGGCAGCGCACCCGGCTCGCCCTCGCCCTCGCCCTGGGCAAGCGGCCCGAACTGATGCTGCTGGACGAGCCGATGGCGGACCTCGACCCGCTTGCCAGGCATCAGCTGATGGGCGCCCTGATGGCCGAGGCCGCCGAGCACGCCACCACCATCGTGATGTCCTCGCACATCCTCACCGAGCTGGAGGGCTCCTGCGACTACCTCCTGCTCGTCGACGGCGGCTCGGTCCGGCTCGGCGGCGAGAGCGAGGACATCGTCACCGCGCACGCCGTGGTCACCGGCCAGGTCCGCGACCTCGCCCCGCACACCGTCGTCGAGTCCCGCACGACGGGACGTCAGCTCACCGCACTCGTACGGAAGGAAGGCCCGGTGGACCTCACCGCCTGGGACGTCACGGAGCCCTCGCTGGAGGAGCTCCTGCTGGCCCACCTCCGCTCACCGGAGGCTCCCCCGCTGCTCACACCGAGCGCGACCGGCCGACCCAGCACCACGGGCGGGCCGAGCCGGACGGAGGCCGCCGTATGAGCACCCTCACCACCCTGCGCGGCCCCGCCCGCGTGGCCGTACGCCAGCACCGCCGCACCCTGCAGATCGCGGGCCTCCTCGCCCTGGCGGGAGCCCTCGCCGTCATCGGCTTCGCACTGTGGACGACCCACCTCATCGACGGCTTCGAGGCGGGCCCCTGCCAGGCCTCGGGCGTCTCAGGACGCGCCTGCGACCAGCGGATCGTGGACTTCCAGGGGTCGATGCACCTGTACGGCAGCGTGCTCATGTACGCGGGACTGGCAGTGACGGCCCTTCCCGTGATCGTGAGCGCGTTCGTCGCCGGCCCCTTGATCGCCCGGGAGCTGGAGAGCGGTACCTACCGCGTGGCCTGGACCCAGTCCGTGACGCCCGCCCGCTGGCTGGCGGCCAAGCTCGCCGTACCCGCCGTGCTGCTCGTCGCCGGTGTGACCGTGCTGTCCGTCGTGCTCGCCTGGGCACAGACACGGACGGCCACCGGCCACACGGTCGACTGGTTCGACCCCCAGGTCTTCGGCACGACGATCCCCGTGGTCATCGGCTACACCCTGCTCGGCATCGCGGTGGGCGCGCTCACGGGCCTGCTGGTGCACCGCACCGTGGCCGCGATCTCGGTGGCCGCACTCGCCACCGGCACGGTGATGGTCGCTCTCGGCACCTTCCGGAGCGACCTCTGGCCCCTGCGGATCTCGACCAGCACGACGGACGGGCCCTCGGGCGTACCCCTGGATTCCTGGGTCGTCGACGTCGGGCGTGTCACCAGCAGCGGTGAACGGCTGCCGATGGACGTGTGCCGGCCGTCGGGCAGTGCGGCCGAGGAGGCCCGGTGCCTGGCCGGTCGCGACATCACCGGCATGTTCGTCGACCACCACCCCGCCTCGCACCTCTGGCCCCTCCAGCTCGTCGAGACCGGCATCGTGCTCGCCCTCGCCGCCCTGGCCCTCACCCTCACCTTCCGGGTGCTGCGCCGCCACCACGGCTGACCGACGTCCCCGTCCGGGCTCCGGGGGGAGCCCGGACAGGGACCGGGCGTACGGTGGAAGGGACCGGCGGACACCGAAGAGGTACCGGCCCGGCCGAAAAGGGACGTCGCCGCAGCCACACCGCTTCCTGCACGTCATGTCGTCGTTACCGGCCATTCAGACGCGCTTGCGACCCTCACGGGATGCAGCCAGCTGTGCCCACCCCCCGCAACGGGCGAAACCCCGGCAGAGACCAGGGTTCGCTGCCCGCTCCTTCCGCGATCTTTAACGGCTCCGACGCGCCTCAGGGCCCGGATGCGCGGAACAATAGGTCCATGAGCCAGCAGCCCAGCTCCGAGGTCCCGGTCCAGCCCGCCCAGCCGTCCGTCGGCTCGCTCGCCGCACACCGGCCGAAGGCCGTCGCCGGATCCCCGTCCGCGCCCGCCGGCCTCGCCACGGCCGCCGACCTGGACCCCGATCTGGACAACGACGCGGATGCGTACGAGCCCGAGCCGGACGGCGACGAACTGCCGCAGGGACGCTTCCTCGACCGGGAGCGCAGTTGGCTCGCGTTCAACGAACGGGTGCTGGAACTGGCCGAGGACCCCACCACCCCCCTCCTCGAACGGGCTAATTTCCTCGCCATCTTCGCGTCGAACCTGGACGAGTTCTTCATGGTCCGGGTGGCCGGACTCAAGCGCCGTATCGCGACCGGCGTCGCCACCCGGTCCGCGTCCGGGCTCCAGCCCCGCGAGGTCCTCGACCTGATCTGGACCCGCTCGCGCGAACTCATGGCCCGGCACGCCGCCTGCTACCAGCAGGACATCGCGCCCGCCCTGTCCGACGAGGGCATACAGCTGATCCGCTGGCCCGATCTGACCGAGAAGGAGCAGGCCCGCCTGTTCACCTTCTTCCGGCAGCGGGTCTTCCCCGTCCTGACCCCGCTGGCCGTCGACCCGGCGCACCCCTTCCCGTACATCTCCGGCCTCTCGCTGAACCTCGCCGTCGTCGTACGCAACCCGGTCAGCGGCCACCGCCACTTCGCCCGGGTCAAGGTGCCGCCACTGCTCACCCGCTTCCTGGAGGCGTCCCCGCAGCGCTACGTCCCGATAGAGGACATCATCGCGGCCCACCTCGAAGAGCTCTTCCCGGGCATGGAGGTCCTCGCCCACCACATGTTCCGCGTCACCAGGAACGAGGACCTGGAGGTCGAGGAGGACGACGCCGAGAACCTGCTCCAGGCCCTGGAGAAGGAGCTCATGCGGCGCCGCTTCGGCCCGCCGGTCCGCCTGGAGGTCGAGGAGTCCATCGACCCGTACGTGCTGGACCTGCTCGTACGCGAGCTGAAGATCTCCGAGACCGAGCTCTACCCGCTGCCCGGCCCGCTCGACCTCACCGGACTGTTCGGCATAGCGTCCCTGGACCGGCCGGAACTGAAGTTCCCCAAGTTCATCGCCGGCACCCACCGCGATCTGGCCGAGGTCGAGTCCGCGTCCGCGCCCGACATCTTCGCCGCGCTGCGCGAACGCGACGTACTGCTCCACCACCCGTACGACTCGTTCTCCACCTCCGTCCAGGCCTTCCTGGAACAGGCGGCGGGCGACCCGGACGTCCTCGCGATCAAGCAGACCCTGTACCGGACCTCGGGCGACTCCCCGATAGTGGACGCCCTGATCGACGCCGCCGAGTCCGGCAAGCAGGTCCTCGTCCTCGTCGAGATCAAGGCACGCTTCGACGAGCAGGCCAACATCAAGTGGGCCCGCAAGCTGGAGGAGGCCGGCTGCCACGTCGTCTACGGCCTCGTCGGCCTCAAGACCCACTGCAAGCTGTCGCTCGTCGTCCGCCAGGAGGGCGACACCCTGCGCCGCTACTCGCACGTCGGCACCGGCAACTACCACCCCAAGACGGCCCGGCTGTACGAGGACCTCGGCCTGCTCACCGCGGACCCGCAGGTCGGCGCGGACCTCTCCGACCTCTTCAACCGGCTCTCCGGCTATTCCCGCCGCGAGACCTACCGCCGGCTGCTGGTCGCCCCGAAGTCCCTGCGCGACGGACTGATCGCCCGGATCAACAAGGAGATCACCCACCACCGCGCGGGCCGCCCCGCCTACGTCCGCATCAAGGTCAACTCGATGGTCGACGAAGCGATCATCGACGCCTGCTACCGGGCCGGACAGGCAGGCGTACCCGTCGACATCTGGGTGCGCGGGATCTGCGCGATCCGCCCCGGTGTCAGCGGACTCTCCGAGAACGTCCGGGTCCGCTCGGTACTGGGCCGCTTCCTGGAACACTCCCGGGTCTTCTCCTTCGGCAACGGCGGCGAGCCCGAAGTGTGGTTCGGCAGCGCCGACATGATGCACCGCAACCTCGACCGGCGGATCGAAGCACTGGTCCGCGTCACCGACCCCGCCCATCGCGCCGCCCTCAGCAGGCTCCTGGAAACAGGGATGTCCGACACCACCTCCTCCTGGCACCTGGGTCCCGACGGGAACTGGACCCGGCACGCCACGGACGCGGACGGCCAGCCGCTGCGGCACGTGCAAGAGATGCTCATCGACGCCCGGAGGCGCAGGCGTGCGACGCCCTGACCATCAGACGACCACGCTCTCCGCGGAAGCGGTCCTCGCGCCCTACCTGCGCGACCAGGCCGCCGAATTCCTGCGCAGCCTTCGTCTGCACCGCGAGCACAGCACCCCGACGGACGCCGGGACCCAGCGGGCCGAGGAGGCCGCCGGCGCGCTACGGCACGCGGCGCGCCGGATCAGCGGCACGCTGCACACCTTCCGGGCCTCGCTCGAACCCGGCTGGGCCGACCAGCTCCGCACGGAACTGGCCTGGCTCTCCGGCACCCTGGCCCGCGAACAGGCGTACGCCACCCGGCTGGGCCGTCTGCTGGAGGCCCTGCACCAGCTCTCCGGCGCCCCGCTGCCCGCCGCCCGGACGCCTGCCGTCACCACCGCGTCCACCGTCGCCGCCGCCCTCTCGGGGACGGCCGCCGCCGACAAGGAACGGGCGGCGCTCGGGGTCGGCGCGGCCCGCGCCGGGGCGCTGCTCGAACGCCAGCTGACCCTCGCCCGGACCCGCGCCCACTCCGCCGCGCTCCAGGCGCTCGGCTCCTCCCGCTTCCACGCGGTCGCCGACGCCGTGGCCCTCCTCGCCTCCGAGGTCCCGCTGTCGCCCACGGACCCGGCCGCCGAGGTGCTGCACGCCCCGGCCGGCCTGGCCGAGCAGCGGATGCTGGCCGCGGTGGCCGCGCTGCCGCCCGACGAGGCGCTGGAGCCGTACAACGAGGCGCAGGACGCCCTGTGGCACCAGGCCCGCCTGCTGCTGCGGCTGCACCGGTACGCGCACGAGGTGGTCCACGGAGCCCCCGATCCGGTCCTGGCCGGGGCGGGGCACGCGCTCGACCTGCACCGGGACGCGGCCGAGGCCGCCGCCGCCGCGGCCTCGGCGGCCCGCACCCCGCGGATCGCCCCGGCGACGGCGTACGCCCTGGGCGTGCTCCACGCCGACCAGCGGCACGAGGTCGAGGCCGCGCGCAGCGTGTTCCGGGAGACCTGGCCGTACGCGGCGGCCGTGACCGCACCATGAAAGACCTCGTACGGGCGGCGGGCTGCGTGCTGTGGCGCCGCTCCCCGTACGACGGCGGCGTCGAGATCTGTCTGGTCCACCGACCGCGCTACGACGACTGGTCCTTCCCCAAGGGCAAGCTGAAGCGGGGCGAGACGGCGCTGGAGGGCGCCCTGCGCGAGGTCCTGGAGGAAACCGGCCACCACTGCGCCCCCGGCGCCGCCCTGCCCACGGCCCGCTACCTCGTGAACGGCCGCCCCAAAGAGGTCAGCTACTGGGCCGCCGAGGCGACGGACGGCGCGTTCGCCGCCAACGACGAGGTCGACCGGCTGGCCTGGCTCTCCCCGCCTGCCGCCAGGGCCCTTCTGACCCGCCCAGGCGACCGCCGCCAGCTGGACGCGTTCCTGGGAACGGCGCCTTCCGGCGCCTGAGGCAACGCCCCGCACCCACAGGAACCAGCCCGCCCGACACGGTTCACCTTCCGTTCACTCTGCCCCGTAGGCGGCTTCACCTGTTCTGCCTAATTTCGGACTTACACGGTGCACGGCGCCAAGCCACCGCACCATTCCTCATCGCACGCCGCCTCGCATCACCTGCCGCGGCGGCTCCTGGAAGGAACACCCCGAAAGTGAAGCTTCAGCGCAAGAACCGGCTTCGTGCCACCGCGCTCGGTGCCCTCGCCGTCTCCGGCGCCCTGGTCCTCACGGCGTGCGGTTCGGACGACAACACCGGCGCAGACGCCGACGGCGGCAAGACGAGCGCGGCCGCGTCGGACATCAAGTGTGACGGTGCCGAGGGCCAGCTGCTCGCCTCCGGGTCCAGTGCGCAGAAGAACGCCATGGACCTGTGGGTCAAGAACTACATGGCCGCCTGCTCCGGCGTGGAGATCAACTACAAGTCCTCCTCCTCCGGTGAGGGCATCATCGCCTTCAACCAGGGCACCGTCGGCTTCGCCGGCTCCGACTCGGCGCTGAAGCCCGAAGAGGTCGCCGACTCGAAGAAGATCTGCAAGACCGGCCAGGGCATCAACCTCCCGATGGTCGGCGGCCCCATCGCGATCGGCTTCCACCTCGAGGGTGTCGACAGCCTGACGCTGGACGCCTCCACGCTCGCCAAGATCTTCGACAACAAGATCAAGAAGTGGAACGACCCGGCGATCGCCGCGCTCAACGACGGCGCGAAGCTCCCGGACAAGGCCATCCAGGCCTTCCACCGCTCCGAGGACTCCGGCACCACCCAGAACCTGGGCAAGTACCTCGGCGCCGCGGCCGCGAAGGACTGGAAGTACGAAGCCGAGAAGAAGTGGCCGGCCCCCGGTGGCCAGGCCGCGTCCGGTTCCTCCGGCGTCGCCGCCCAGGTGAAGCAGGTCGACGGCTCCATCGGTTACTTCGAGCTGTCCTACGCCTCCTCGCAGTCCATCACCACCGTCGACATCAACACCGGTGGCGCCGCCCCGGTCAAGGCCACCTCGGAGAACGCCTCCAAGGCGATCGCCGCGGCCAAGGTCGTGGGCACCGGCAAGGACCTGGCCCTGGAGCTCGACTACACCACCAAGGCCGAGGGCGCCTACCCGCTCGTCCTGGTGACGTACGAGGTCGCCTGCGACACCGGCAACAAGGCCGACTCCCTCGGCACGGTCAAGTCCTTCCTGACCTACACCGCTTCCGAGGAGGGCCAGAAGGTCCTCACGGACGCCGGCTACGCGCCGATCCCCGCGGAGATCAACGCCAAGGTCCGCGAGACGATCGCCGGCCTCTCGTAACCCGCACCACTCACACGCACAAGGCGGGCCGGTCCGGCGCACCCCTCCGGACCGGCCCTGCCACCGTCCCCATCCGGTGCACCGCCGCCAGGGGAGCCGCCGCGCTCCCCCACACAGACCGGAAAGACCATGGCTTCCACCACACCCATTGACATCCCACCGGCACCGCCGGCCCAACGACAGCGCGCCAGGTCGACCGGGCGCGCGGGCGACAAGATCTTCATCGGTCTGTCCCGCGGCTCGGGCATCCTGCTGCTCGTGATCATGGCGTCGATCGCCGTGTTCCTCAGCTACCGCGCCGCGCTCGCCCTCTCCGACAACGAGGGCAACTTCTTCACCACGTTCGACTGGAACCCGGCGGGCGACCCGCCGGTCTTCGGCATCGCGGTCCTGCTCTTCGGCACCGTCGTCAGCTCGATCATCGCGA
The DNA here is from genome assembly GCF_045040375.1 of Streptomyces sp. NBC_01520. Lineage (NCBI taxonomy): Bacteria > Bacillati > Actinomycetota > Actinomycetes > Kitasatosporales > Streptomycetaceae > Streptomyces > Streptomyces sp. NBC_01520. The sequence continues at coordinate 4,420,725 of NZ_CP109404.1, read as the reverse complement.
TGGCCATCGCGGTTCCGATCGCTGTCGGCATCGCCCTCTTCATCTCGCACTACGCGCCGCGCAAGCTCGCCGCGCCCCTCGCGTACGTCGTCGACCTGCTCGCCGCGGTACCGAGCATCATCTACGGCATCTGGGGCGCACTCGTCCTCGTGCCGTACCTGGAGGGCCTGAACCTCTGGCTCGACCAGTTCTTCGGCTGGACGTACATCTTCGAGAAGACCGAGGTCGGCGTCGCCCGCTCGCTCTTCACCGTCGGCATCCTGCTCGCGATCATGATCCTGCCGATCGTGACGAGCGTCAGCCGCGAGGTCTTCCTCCAGGTCCCGAAGATGAACGAGGAAGCCGCCCTGGCCCTCGGCGCCACCCGGTGGGAGGTCGTACGCCTCTCGGTCCTGCCGTTCGGACGCTCCGGCGTGATCTCCGCCTCGATGCTGGGCCTGGGCCGTGCGCTCGGCGAGACGATGGCCGTCGCCACGGTCCTGTCGCCGAGCTTCCTCATCTCGTTCCACGTGCTCAACCCGGGCGGCGGCACCTTCGCCCAGAACATCGCAGCGAAGTTCGACGAGGCGGACCAGTTCGGGCGTGACGCCCTGATCGCGTCCGGCCTCGTCCTCTTCGTGCTCACCCTGCTGGTCAACGGCGCGGCCCGGCTCATCATCGCCCGCCGCAAGGAGTACTCGGGGGCCAACGCATGAGCCACGCACCCACCACCGTGCAGGACCGGCCGGCTCCCGCCGTCGGCACCAAGAGCCTCAGCAGCCGGGCGCTGCCCCGCTGGGCCCCGCTCGGGTTCGCCGCCGTGGCGATCGTGCTCGGAGTCGGCCTGGGCGTGGTCGCCGGCTGGCAGAGCCGCATCCAGTGGGGTCTGCTCTCGGCCCTGTTCTTCGTGGCCATCTCGTACATCGTCACCACGGTCGTCGAGAACCAGCGCCAGGCCAAGGACCGTCTCGCCACCAGCGTCGTCTGGGTGTGCTTCGTCCTCGCCGTCGTGCCGCTCGCCTCGCTGACCTGGACGACGCTGAGCCGCGGTATCGGGGCCCTCGACGGCTACTTCCTGACGCACTCCATGGCCGGTGTGCTCGGCACGGAGCCGGGCGGCGGTGTCTACCACGCGCTGATCGGCACCCTGGAGCAGGTCGGGATCGCCACCGTGATCTCCGCCCCGATCGGCCTGCTGACAGCCGTCTACCTGGTGGAGTACGGCAAGGGCGCGCTCGCCAAGGCCGTCACCTTCTTCGTCGACGTGATGACGGGCATCCCGTCCATCGTCGCCGGTCTCTTCATCCTCTCGATCATGCTGATGGCCGACCTCGAACCGTCCGGCCTGATGGGCTCGCTGGCCCTGACGATCCTGATGATCCCGGTCGTGGTCCGCTCCACCGAGGAGATGCTCAAGCTCGTACCGAACGAGCTCCGCGAGGCCTCCCTCGCGCTCGGCATCCCGAAGTGGCGCACCATCCTGAAGGTGGTCCTCCCGACCGCGATCGGCGGCATCATGACGGGCGTCATGCTCGCCATCGCCCGTATCGCCGGTGAGACCGCGCCGATCATGCTGCTGGTCTTCGGCAGCCAGCTGATCAACTCCAACCCCTTCGAAGGCGCCCAGTCCTCGCTCCCCTTCTACATCTGGGAGCAGTACAAGGTCGGCAGCGAGTGGTCGTACGACCGCGCCTGGGGTGCTGCCCTGGTCCTGATCGCCTTCGTCATGATCCTCAATCTGGTGGCCCGCGGTATCGCCCGCTGGAAGGCCCCGAAGACCGGCCGCTGAGGCCACGCAGAAAGCAGTGATTCACATGGCCAAGCGCATCGACGTCGGCGGTCTCTCCGCCTTCTACGGCTCCCACAAAGCCATCGAGGACATCTCGATGACCGTGGAACCACGCTCCGTGACCGCCTTCATCGGCCCCTCCGGCTGCGGCAAGTCCACCTTCCTGCGCACCCTGAACCGCATGCACGAGGTCACCCCCGGCGGCCGTGTCGAGGGCAAGGTGCTGCTGGACGACGAGAACCTGTACGGATCCGGGGTCGACCCCGTCACCGTGCGTCGTACGGTCGGCATGGTCTTCCAGCGCCCGAACCCGTTCCCGACCATGTCGATCTTCGACAACGTCGCGGCGGGCCTGCGGCTGAACGGCTCGTACCGCAAGAACGAGCTGTCCGACGTCGTCGAGAAGTCCCTCAGGGGCGCCAACCTCTGGAACGAGGTCAAGGACCGCCTGAACAAGCCCGGCTCCGGTCTCTCCGGCGGCCAGCAGCAGCGTCTGTGCATCGCCCGCGCGATCGCGGTCGAGCCCGAGGTGCTGCTGATGGACGAGCCGTGCTCGGCCCTCGACCCGATCTCGACCCTCGCGATCGAGGACCTGATCGGCGAGCTGAAGGAGCGCTTCACGATCGTCATCGTGACGCACAACATGCAGCAGGCCGCCCGGGTCTCGGACCGTACGGCGTTCTTCAACCTCTCGGCGGTGGGCAAGCCCGGCCGGCTGATCGAGATCGACGAGACGGAGCGGATCTTCTCCAACCCGTCCGTGCAGGCGACCGAGGACTACATCTCGGGCCGGTTCGGATAACCACAGACGGCCTTGGGGTGCTGCATGGCGGTGCCACCACAAGGCAAAGGGTCCGCCCCCGCTCTCGGCAAGAGAGCTGGGGCGGACCCATTTCCGTACGAGGTCACCGGCCCGCCTGCGGGCCGGACGCCTTACGCCTCACCCGAAGAGCAGCACCACGAGGCCGTAGCTCAGCGCGGCGACGAGTGCCGCGGCAGGCATCGTGATGAACCACCCCAGGATGATGTTCTTGGCCACGCCCCAGCGCACCGCGTTCACCCGCTTCGTCGCGCCGACACCCATGATCGCCGAGGTGATCACATGAGTCGTGGAGATCGGGGCGTGGAACAGGAACGCCGAGCCGAACATGATCGACGCACCGGTCGTCTCGGCCGCGAAGCCCTGCGGCGGGTCGAGCTCGATGATCTTGCGGCCGAGGGTGCGCATGATGCGCCAGCCACCGGCGTACGTGCCCAGGGACAGCATCGCCGCACAGGCGATCTTCACCCAGACGGGGATCTCGTCGTTGGGGCCCTCGACATCGGCGATGACCAGCGCCATCACCACGATGCCCATCGTCTTCTGGGCGTCCTGCAGACCGTGCCCGAGCGCCATGCCCGCCGCCGAGACGGTCTGGGCGATGCGGAATCCGCGCTTGGCCTTGTGAGGGTTGGTCTTCCGGAATATCCACATGATCCCGACCATCACGAGATAGCCGACGATCAGGCCGATGACCGGGGAGAGGAACATCGGGATGACGATCTTCTCGAGCACCCCGTCCCAGTGCACCATCGTCCCGCCGGCCAGCGCCGCGCCGACCATTCCGCCGAACAGGGCGTGCGAGGACGAGGACGGCAGGCCGTAGTACCAGGTGACGAGGTTCCAGATGATCGCGCCGACCAGCGCCGCGAAGAGGATTCCCATCCCCTTCTGGCCCTCGGGTGTGGCGATCACCCCTTCACTGACGGTCTTGGCGACCCCCTGGCCCAGGAAGGCACCCGCGAGGTTCATCACCGCCGCCATCGCCAGAGCCGCACGCGGGGTCAGCGCCCGGGTGGAGACCGAGGTGGCGATGGCGTTCGCCGAGTCGTGGAAGCCGTTCGTATACGTGAAGCCGAGCGCGACACCGATGGTCACGATCAGCGCAAAGGTGTCCACGAGGTTCAGGACTCCTTGACCGCGATGGTCTCCACGGTGTTGGCGACGTGCTCGAACGCGTCAGCCGCCTCTTCCAGCACGTCCACGATCTGCTTGAGCTTCAGCACGTCCATGGCGTCGTACTTGCCGTTGAACAGATGGGCCAGCAGCTTGCGGTGGATCTGGTCGGCCTGGTTCTCCAGGCGGTTGACCTCGATCCAGTACTCGGTGAGGTTGTCCATGGTCCGCAGGCCCGGCATGGCCTCGGCGGTCAGTTCCGCCGCCCGGGCCAGCACCTCGATCTGCTGCTCCACACCCTTCGGGAGCTCGTCGATCTGGTACAGCACGACCAGGTCGACGGCCTCCTCCATGAAGTCCATGATGTCGTCGAGCGACGACGCGAGGTTGTAGATGTCCTCGCGGTCGAACGGCGTGATGAAGGAGGAGTTCAGCTGGTGGAAGATCGCGTGGGTGGCATCGTCCCCCGCGTGCTCCGCTGCCCGCATACGCTCCGCGATCTCGACTCGGGAGGCAGAGTCCGCCCCGAGCAGTTCCATCAGGAGTTTCGAGCCCGTGACGATGTTGTCCGCGGATGCGGAAAACATGTCGTAGAAGCTCGTCTCCCTGGGGGTCAGACGAAAGCGCACGTGGGGTCCTCGGGATGCTTTGGATTCGGTCAGGCTGATGCTAGGCGCATCATCCGGCCACGGCTAACCGGCATTCTTCAGTGTCGCGCATCGGGCACAGTGATCAGCACGGACCCCCGGTCACGTTTCGGCTGAATTCGTTACGCTATACCCGGCAGGGGTATACAGACGGCACAGACCGGTATACGGACCGCAGGACTCAGAGGACTACGGGAGGACCCCATGACCACCACCGAGGCAGGCGAGGCAGCCGGTACGGAAGCGGTCGTCACCGACCACGACCGCGGTATCCACGGCTACCACCACCAGAAGGACGAGCACCTCAAGCGCCTGCGCCGCATCGAGGGCCAGATCCGCGGGCTCCAGCGGATGGTGGACGAGGACGTCTACTGCATCGACATACTCACCCAGGTCTCGGCCTCCACCAAGGCCCTGCAGTCCTTCGCACTCCAGCTGTTGGAGGAGCATTTGCGCCACTGCGTCGCCGATGCCGCGGTCAAGGGCGGCGAGGAGATCGACGCGAAGGTCGAGGAGGCCACGAAGGCGATCGCCCGCCTGCTCCGTACGTGACGGCGCCGGCCCGGGCGGGGCGGCGGCGTGAGTCAGCCCCGGTGGTTGCACTGCCGGGGGATCCTGGCCGCGCGCTCGCCCCGTTCGTCACAGGCGCCACGCTCGTCGTGACCACCCCGCCCTTCACGGTCCGCGCCGGTGTCGGGAACGTCACGGCGCGACCTGGTGCCGGAAATGTCGTGGGTGTCACAACTCGCCCTGATGCCGGGCCTGTCATGGGGCTCGTCGCGGATGCCGCGGGCCACCGCCCTGACGTCGAGCACCTCGTCGATACGGTCCGGGCTGAGCCGGTCCTCCATCGCGGCCGACGCCGCGATCATCAGCTCGCCACACAGTTCGATCTCGGCGAGGGCCACACAGTCCTGAGCGTTCGGAGCGCTGAGCGTCGCCACCTTGCGTCACCTCTCTCTGCCGTCGCCGACTCCTGGCGCACCGACTTCCTAGCGTAGGGAGCGCACCACCCACCGCACATGGCACGGACGGACCATTTCGGCCCCCTCCCTACGGCGTTTCCGGGCCATTCCGCCCCTGCTGGATCCGCCCCGTGTAGATCTCCGCGTCGGGCGGCAGCCGCACGGAGACCGGAACCCCGAATCCGTACAGCAGCATCGTCGACACCACCGCCACCGCCGGCCCCTCCGTCGCGAAGGTGAAGCGGTGGCGGACCTTGCGCAGCAGGCCCTCGTCGTCCAGATACGCGTCGAACGGCACCGCGCCCGTGCTGAACCCTTTCGCCGCGGCGGTCAGCGCACCGCGCGACGACGGCGAGGCAGCCCGCGCCGCCCGCCCGATGTCCGCGACCCCCCGGTAGTGGCGGACCGCCACCCCGGCCAGCTCCGTCCGCCCCCGGTACGTCACCTCGCCCGCCCCGCGCAGGAGCTCGGCGGCGGCCATCGGGTCCGTCACACCACCGGTGACGAGATTGCCGTCCTCCAGGGCCGTCGTGTCGATCCTGACCCACTTGTCGTCGGGCACCCCGGCACCACGGTTCTTCATGTACAGCGCCCCGGGCGCCAGCAGCTCGGTGATCGGCCGGTGCCCCTCCGCCCCCGCGGCGCCCTTCGGAAGCACGACCTTGATCCGGCCCAGCTGTCTGCCGAAGTCGTACGCCCCCTCGCCCCGGATCGTCACCCGGGTCCCACCGGCCGCGGTCTCCATGGACGTACGCGTCTCGGCGCTGCCTGCTCCGGCCAGCTCGTCCGCGGCCCGCCGGACCACGGCCGCCGGGGCGTCGGCGCCGCCCGCCCCGGTCTGCCGGCCGGTCCCGGCGCCGCTCCCGTCCGGGCCCGTACCGGCGCATCCGGTGCCCACCGCCATCACACCCGCCACGGCCAGGGCGCACACAGCCAGAGCCCCGCCTCCGCACCTGTGCTGCCGCACCACCATCGCCTGCCTACCCCCAACGACGTACCCCTGACCGAGCTCCCGCCCGCCTCGCCTAACGACGGCGGGGGCGCGTCGTCACGCCACACACGCCCTGGGGGAAGCCGATCGGCCCACTCCGCCACGGCACCGCGCCGCCCGCAGTACCGTGGATCCGTGCATGAGGACCCCCCAGCCCACGCCCCGGCCCCGGCGCTCGCTCCGGCCTCCACGCCCCCCACCGCCCTCGCCCCGCCACACGGCATCACCATGGTCGAGCGCGGCTCGTTCTGCCTGGCCCGCTGTACCTGCGGCTGGTCGGGACCGGCCCGCCGCTCACGCGACCGGGCCCGCACCGACGCGGCGGAACACCGCGCGGCCACGGACGGCTGAGCCGGCGGACCGGCCCGGTCCGCTCGTACACGTCGAAGAACAGCACCACCCGCTCGCACCGGTCCGCGACGTCGGCCAGGTCCTCCAGGAAGACCGGGGCGAGGACCGCCACCGGATTCATCACCAGCTGCACATCGTCATGGCTGCGCAACCGCATGTTGAGGGCTGCCCGCACCCGGTCCGCGCCCAGCGCGACCTGCTGCGGATCGACCGCCCCGACGAATGCCCTGACCCCGGGCACCATGCCCAGCCCGACCAGTCCCACCTGCGCCGCCACGGTGCTCGACGGCGAGGCGGCCTGTACGGGTGCGGTCCGGTCGCCCAGCGGGTCCGGCTGCGGTGCGGGGACCGCGCTCTCGGCCTGGTGCCTGCGCTGGCGGTAGGTCGCCGGCTGCTTGTCGATTTTTTTCAGCGGGTGCCCCTGCCGGCCCAGCCGGGCACTGACCGCCTCCATCGCCTCGACCGTGTCGTGCACCTCGTCGTCCACGAACGCCGTGACGACGGAGGTCTGCTCACGGGCGGTGGACTCCCACTGCCGTACGAGGGTCGACTTGCCCACGCCGCCGTTGCCGCGTACGTGGAACAGGAACGGGAAGTCGGCCTCTTCCGGATCCCTGGCGAAGGTCTCCCGGAAGACCGCCAGCTCACCGCGACGCCCGACGAACCCCGCGCGCCCACGCCGCCGATTGACTTCCTGCCGTGACGGCCGCCGCCCAGCCACACACCCCACCCCCGGATAGGGAACATGATGCCTCGCCGTCGGGGCCGTGCGATCCGAAATCCGAAGTCGGCCGGCAGCCGTCGGCTGTCGGCCGGGGCGGGCTGCGGGGGTGTGGGGGTGGGCGCAGGTACACGGCTGGAGGGGGCGGCCCCGTGGGCCACCCCCTCCGGGTGTCGAGCTCCGTCACGTCCCTACGCGGCGAGGTCCTTCTCGTCCGGCGAGGCGCCCCGGCCCGAGCCCGGGCGCGGCTCGGGGATCCCGTGCGACTCGCCCGGCCCGTCGGCCAGGGCGGCGACCGGACGGCGCGAGCGGACGAGCCTGCCGACCGATCCGGCGCGGGCCACGGCCCCCACCAGCGGCGTCAGCATCATCATCGCGAGCGGCGCGAGCAGCAGCGCCACGGCCGTACCCAGGGCGAAGCCGCCGATCACATCGGTCGGGTAGTGCACGCCCATGTAGATGCGGCAGAAGCCTTCCAGCAGCGCCAGCGCGATCGCGTACAGGCCGAACTTCCGGTTGGCGACGAAGATCCCCACGCCGATCGCCATCGCCATCGTCGCGTGGTCACTGACGAAGGAGAAGTCGGTCTTGCCCGCCACCAGGACTTCGAGCCCTTCGTGGTCGTTGAACGGACGTGGCCGCTCGACGAACCCCCGGATCGGGATGTTGATGATCAACGCGATCCCGGCCGCGAGGGGTGCCCACACAAGCCCGGCGACTCCCGTCACCGAATCCTCGGTCGTCCCGCGTCGGCGAACGCTCCACCAGCACCACAGGCCCACCAGGACCATGCCGAGCATGATCCCGAATTCACCGACGAACCCCATGGCCTGGTCGAACCAGGTGGGAGCGGCCTTCGCCAGCCCATTGATGTCGTAGAGCAGGCTGACGTCGGGGTTCGACCCATCGAGTGCGAGTCCAGCCATCTGCTGCGGCCCCTTGCCTTGTCTGCTGCTGCGGCGCACAACGGTGTACGCCGCCTTGGTCGGACCCCCGTGGTCGGTTCGGATTCAGTACTGCGTGACGCTGTTCCGACGTGACGCGGTGACTGCCCTGGCCAGTGCTGCGTGGTCAGTGCGCATGCTGTCCCAGTCCAGGGAACGGCCTGCCGGCCGCGTACGTTCCGCTCTCCACCGAATGATCACCATGACGTTATCGAAGAGTGACTCATCGTCGCAGCTCAGGGCCCAGGCTTCACAGAGAGTTCCGGCCACGGCCGACTCACCGTCAGCTCAACCGGGCCCTCTCGCCGGCTCACCCGTCAGCTCCCCGGAAGCGCGGTCGGAAGGGCCTCGGCCCCGTCCTTCGTGACCCGCGTCGCACCGAAGTAGTCGGGCGTATCGATCTTGTCGAACCGGATGACTGCCCCGGTGAACGGCGCGTTGATCATGTACCCGCCTCCCACGTAGAGCCCTACGTGCCGGATGGCCCGCGAGTTGTTCAGGTCGTCCGAAAAGAACACCAGGTCGCCGGGGAGCAACTCGTCCCGCGAGGGGTGCGGACCCGCGTTGTACTGGTCGTTGGCCACCCGGGGCAGCTCGATGTCGACCGTCCGGTACGCGGCCTGCGTCAGCCCGGAACAGTCGAACCGCCCGCCCTGGTCGGCCGTTCCGTTCCCTCCCCAGAGGTAGGGCGTACCGAGCTTCTCCTGCGCGAAGTAGATCGCCCCGGCCGCCTGCCGTGACGGCTCCACCCGGCCGACCGGTTTGGCGAAGCTCTTCTCCAGGGACCGGATGATCTTCACGTAGTTCTGCGTCTCGCTGATCGCGGGCACCCCGCCCGACTGGATCACCCGGTAGGCCCCGGCGTTGTACGCCGCGAGCATGTTGTCCGTCGGATCGCCCGGGACCTTCTTGACGTACCCGGCGAGCTCACAGTCGTACGAGGCGGCGGACGGAATCGCGTCGGCCGGATCCCACACGTCCCGGTCCCCGTCGTCGTCCCCGTCGATCCCGTGCGAGGCCCAGGTCCCGGGGATGAACTGCGCGATGCCCTGCGCGGCGGCATGACTCTGGGCGCGCGGGTTCCAGCCGCTCTCCTGGTACAGCTGCGCGGCCAGCAGTGCGGGATTGATGGCCGGGCAGAGGTTGCCCCACTTCTCCACGAGCGGCTTGTACCGCGCGGGCACGGCCCCCTTGGCCAGCCCTACGGCCCCGCTCGCCCCGGAGATCCCGGCAGCGGCGGAGTACGTACCGACAACGAGCAAGGCCACGAAGCACATGGCCAGGCCTACGCCGAAGCCACCGACCACCCAGAATTTCCGCACCCCTCAACCATCCCCCATCGGGGACGGTTTCATGAGCGCTTTCGCGGGTGTGTGCGAATCATCCGAATCATCCGGGGCACCGGGGTCACTGACCGGTGCCCCGGCGCACTGACCGGACGTCAGGACGCTCCGGCGGACCAGTAGTCGGAGCGCACGTTCGGGCGGGGCAGAGGATAAACCCCCTTGTACGCGGGTCCGTTCGGCTCGGAGGCCGAATCGGCGACCTCCGACTCCTTCACACAGGGGCTGTCCGCCTCGAAGAACGCCTGCCCCTTCCCACGGAAACTCACGCTGATACCGAAGCCGGCCTTCGTCTGCGCGTAGATCGCAGGGAACACCTCGTCCTTGTTCTTCGCCTTGATGCGGTAGTCGCTTTCGAGCCAGAACTTCTCGACCTGGTCCAGGAAGCTCTGCCGACGCTCCGCGGACACGATGGTCATCACGGTGCGCCTGCGCGTCACATCGCAACTTCCCTTCGTCGTCGGGCCGTGCGCCCACTGCACCTCGGGGTCGATCTGCTTGAGTACGGCGTCGAGCATGCTGTCGGACCGCTCGGCGGCCTCCTGCATGTTCATGTCGCTGGTCTCCTTGCCGGTCTTCTTGCTGCTCCCGGCGGAGGCCTCCGCGCTGCCGCCCGCCACTCCGTCGACAGTGCCGCAGCCGGCCAGCGCGAAACCGACAGCCAGGGTCGCCGCGACGATCTGGAACCTTCGCTTCATCGCTGTTCCTCCATCTTGAGCCTGTCGGAGTGCCCCGACACGATCAGAGCGATGCCGTCCGCCGACATGGCGTCCCGTACCGGATCGAAGTAGTTGGAGTGCGCGTCGAAACTCACACCGCCCGTGCTGATCGCCGGCTGGCCGGGGGCCACCGGGAACCGTCGGGCACCGAAGGCCTCGCTCGCCGGGTCCTTGCCGAACCAGAGGTCGTCGTCGCCCGGATCGGCGAGGTCCCCGGCCAGGTAGCCACCGGCGGGACCACCCAGGATCGTACCCAGCGCGCCCACCACGACCTGCGTCTTGGACGGGAGTTTGGTCACCGGGTCGTTGGCCGCGGCACCGACGAAGACGTGCCCGCTGCCGACACCGAGGTCCACGGCGCGGTCCACACCCACGCCCGGGCTGCCGACCAGGATGATGTCGTCCACCCCCGGAATACCGCCCTCGCGCTGCGTCGCGGCACCCACGGTACGTGAACCGTAGGAGTGCCCGATCGCCGTGATGTGCGGGTCCTTGTTCTGGTTGGTGGCCGCGATGCCGCCCATGAAGTCGCCGTAGGCCACGCCGCCCTTCTTCGCACGGCCGGTGCCGGCGACCGCCAGGCTCTGCAGCCCGTCGGGCGTCTGCGGTGCGTCGTACCCGAGCCAGACGATCGACGCGGTGGACTCGTCGTACCCCTGGGCGCCGATCGCCGTGTCACGGGCACGCTTGAGGTCGTTCTTCGCGAACTCCTCGTCGAGGGAGGTGTTCAGCCCCGGCACATAGGCCGACACGTTCTTCGAGGTGTCGGGGTTCCCGTAGGAGACGATCGCCCGGCCGTTCCCCTCGTCACCGATGCCGAGCAGATACATCGGCGGCTGGCTCCCCTCCTTCAGCTGCCGGTCGATCTCCCGCAGGCCCGCCAGTTGGTTCTTCGACTTGGAGTCGGTCTTCCCCTCCAGCTTCGAGATCAGCGCCGGAAGGTTCTTCCGGTTGGCCGCGTCCCTGTCCGCCGCGGGGATGCCGTCGAGACCGCCGATCCGGTCCGGCGACAGCTCCAGGTACCGATCGCGCTGTTGCTGCGTCAGCCCGTTCCACCAGTCCTTGCGCTGGGCGGCGGTGGCATTGCTCGGGATGCGGTCGTTGAGGTAGTCGCGCTCCTCTTCCCGTACCGCCGCCTCGACGCGCGTACCGGAGCCGGGCAGCCCGGCAACCGCGCCGCCGCCCCCGCCGGACGCCTGGGCCATGTCCCATGCGGCCGAGACGTATTCGCCCTTGCCCCACTTGTACCCGGCGCCCTTCGCGGCCTGGGCGTACTGGTCGGCGACGTCCTTCGCGCTGTCGACGGGGTGGAGGACCGTGTCCACGACGCCGCTGACGTCCCCCCAGAGCCCGTCGCCGCCGACGAAGCCGGTGAGGAAGTCGCCGTCGGAGGGGCGGGAGGAGGACTGTTCCGGGGTTTGTCTACCCGCGTCGACCTGCGAAGAAGGAGAGCCGGTGGCTGAGCCGGAAGAAGAGGAGGAGGACGAGGCGGTGTCGTCGCCGCCGGTGGTTCCAGCACCGCCGGTCGTTCCGGACCCACCGGTTGAGCCGGACCCACCGGAAGCGGACCCACCGGTTGAGCTGGACCCACCAGAGGTTTCGGCTCCTCCTGCCCCGGTGCCACCGGTCACGGTCGAGCCTTCGTAGCCCGTACCACCGACGGAGGCGGTTCCGCCGGTCGAGGTGCCACCACCGCTACCCGCATCCGTGCCGTTGCCGGCGACCACGTCGACATCAGGTGCCGGGCAGGCGCTTCCGGTCAGCCGGCAGATGGCGTTCCGGATCTCCCCGGTCAGCTGCCCGCCGATGCCCGTTGCCACGAGCCCGCCGATGAGGGCCACGACCACGAGGATCATGCCCAGGTACTCCATCGCGGTCTGACCGGCGTCCCGACGCGACTTGATCAACCGCGCGATGGTGCTGAACGACCGGTGCTCCGCCCGCTGTTCAGGAGCAAGCCCGAACCATTCGCGCGAACCGGACCGCAGCAGCAGAACGACGACGACGACCGGCACCACCAGCTGCGCCACGCCTTGCCCATCGGTGCCCTCACCCAGCACCGCCAGGGCGCCGAGGATGAGCCAGGCATGTACGGCGAGGAGCCCACGCCGGATCCAGACGCCGCCGGTGCGCAGGTACAGCGAGAGTACGAATCCGGCGACGCCGGGCAGTGCGGCGTACAGCACCATGCCCAGGAGGTGACCGTCCATCGCGTCGATGGACGAGGCCACGAACAGCGCGTCGAACGCACCCACGACCGTGACGGCGAAGAGCAATCGCACGAGAATCAGCACGGCCTGCAGCGAACGCGACAACGACTGCCTGTCCGGACGGGCTTCGGCAGCACTCACATCAGCGCCACCCGGAACCGCTAATTCTCGTATGCCAGACACGACGAGTCTCCCAGCTTGGTGAGTGGGCGCAGCGATAGTTCGATCGGTGTCTGTATGCGACCACACCACCACAGGGCGCGGCATGGGTCCCAGGGCCCAATGTCAGGCTCAATGTCCCTGGTACCCGGCGCCTCTCCTACCCCCACCGAACGGCTGGTTACGGGTCATTGGGGACGATGAGACGTCAGGGGGCGCCGGCCGACCAGAAAGGGGAGCGGATGTTGGGGCGGGGGAGGGGGTAGACGCCCTCGTAGGCCGGGCCGTTCGGAGGGGTGGTGGACTCAGCCACGTCGGACTTCTCGACGCAGGGACTGTCCACCTGGAAGAAGGCTTGGCCTTTTCCTCCCACGCTCAGACTGACCCCGAAGCCGTCGTTTGTTCGCGCGTAGACCGCCGGAGCGTCTACATCATTATTGATGGCCTTGATCCGGTATCCATTCTTTCGCCAGAATCGTTCTACAACCCCGAGGAAACTACCTCGACGCTCTGCGGAAATTACTGTCATAACGGTGCGCCTGCGCGATACATCACACTTACCCGTGGTCGTCGGGTCATGCGCCCATTGCACCTCTGGTCGAATCCCCGCCAGCACCTCGTCAAGAATCTTGTCGGCACGGTCTGCCGCTCCTTGCATATCCACACTCGCACGCCGTCCCTCGTTCGAATGAACTGCCGAATCCACACAACCCGACAGCGTTACAATGAGCAGAGCAACAAGTACCGATCGACGCAGTGAAAACCTCAACGGGGCTCCTCCGTTTTAATCTTTCGCGAATTACCTGAAGCGATCAAAGCAATATTGTCTGCCGATACGTTGTCCCGCTCGGGATCAACGTCGAAGTATTGCGAGTGTGCGTCGATTGATAGCCCTCTGCCACTAACCAGCCGCGGCCCTTCGTCCACCTGGAAGCGCCTCGCGCCAAATGCGTCGCTGGCCGGGTCTTTGCCGAACCAGAGGTCGTCATCCCCCTGGTCAGCAACATCTCCCACTAGAAACGCCAGGGGACCTGACGCAGCACCAAGCGCTACTTGCTGCTTAGACGGGAGCTTCGACACAACATCATTTTCCGCTGCACCAACAAAAACGTGCCCCTTGCCTACCCCAAGATCCTCTGCACGATCCACCCCCACTCCAGGACTACCCACCAGAATGATGTCGTCCACTCCATGCATTCCATCCCCCTGTTGTGTCGCTGCACCAACTGTCCGCGAACCGTAAGAGTGACCAATGGCGGTCAAATGTGGATCCTCACGGTCATTCGTGGCCAACAGTCCACCCATGAATCCACGGAAAGCGCCCCCACCTTGATTGGCCCGATCCTCGCCCATAACCGCCAAACTCCCGAACCAGTCCGGTGCCTGTGGTGCGTCATAGCCAAGCCAGACAATCGCTGCACTGGACGAGTCATATCTCTGCGCGGTAATCGCCGTGTCCCGAGCGCGCTTGAGGTCGCCCTCCGCAAAATCCCTATCCAGTGACGTGTTCAACCCAGGCACATAGGCAGCCACGTTCCTCGCCGTATCGGGGTTGCCGTACGAGACGATCGCCCGCCCGTTCCCCTCATCGCCGATGCCGAGCAGAAACATCGGCGGCTGGGTCCCGGCCCCCAACTGCCGGTCGATCTCCCGCAGCCCCGCCAACTGCGTCACCGACAGCTCGTCGTCCCGCCCCGCCAGCTTCCCGATCAGCAGCTGCAAGTTGTCCCGGTTCGCCGCATCCCGTACCACCGCCGGGATCCCGTCCAGGTTGCCGATGCGGTCCGGGTACACCGCCAGGTACTCCTCGCGCTGTTCCTGGGTCAGGCCGGTCCACCACGCGTGCCGTTCCGCCGGGGTCGCATCGTGCGGGATCGCGTTCCTCAGGTACGCGCCCGCCGCACCCCGGACCGCTGCCGCGTCGCCCGCCGCGTCCGTCCAGGTCGAGACCGGGACTTTCAGGCCCTCCTCGGCCTTCAGCCGCCGCAGGATTCCCGCGTACCGCCAGTCGATCTCGGCCGCCGCCCGCACCGCCCCTGCCAGCCGGTCCGCGATGTCCTGCGCCTTAGCCAGGTTGGGGTTCGGCGCGACCAGCCCCGAGGGCGCCGACAGAGCCGGCAGGCCGCCCGATGACGCCGTACCGCCCTGGGGCGGCCGGTCGTCGATGATGCCGTCACCCGCCGCCGGGTACGACACCGAACCGTCCGCGTGCACCGTGAACTTCAGCGTCACCGCGTCGTCCAGCGCGCCCGTCAGCACCCGCTGCTGTGCCTTCAGCTCATGGGCCAGGCTGTTGAGCGTCGTCCGGAGCAGCCCGCACTCCGTGTACACGTACTGGAAGTTCCTGCCCAGTTGCCGCAGCCGGGCCACGGCCGAGGTGGCCGCCTCCCCCTGCTGCGTGTCGCGCAGCCCGTTCAGCAGCTCCTGTTCGACCCGGTCACGGGCCGCGTCGGCCCGGTTGGCGGCCGCGCCCCACCCGTCCGCCGCGCCCTCCAGCTCACCGCACTTCAGGTCCCGCAGCGCCGCCCAGGTCAGGCCCGGGGACCTCACCGCACCACCCCGGCCCTGTCCGCGACCGGCGCGAAGGACGACCGCACGGCCTCGTTCGTCTCCCCCTGGGCCCGCGCGACGGCCCGCAGCACGCCCGCGAGGCCCGCGCACTCGCCCCGTGCCGCCGCGATCCGCCGCTCCCAGGACGTCCGTACGGTGCCGAGTTCCGCGAGGGCCGAAAGGTCACCGGCCCCCGCCACCAGCCCCTCATGAGCCGTCGCCAGCTCCGACTGCACCGGCCCCAGGTGCGTACACAACGCCTGCGCACCTCCCGCAGCCCGCAGCCACGGCCCGTCGCTGTGCTTCAGCTCGTCCCGGCCGGCACCACCACCGCCCGCGGGACCTGCCAGGTCACTCAGCCTCCGCACCACTGCCACACCGCTCACCCCGTTCCCTTGTCACGGAGCGGCACTGTGCCAAATCCGGCGCACCCGACACGCCGGGCACACCGACGGCGAGGCCCCCCGCCCCC
This sequence comes from Streptomyces sp. NBC_01520, assembly GCF_045040375.1. Taxonomy (NCBI): domain Bacteria; kingdom Bacillati; phylum Actinomycetota; class Actinomycetes; order Kitasatosporales; family Streptomycetaceae; genus Streptomyces; species Streptomyces sp. NBC_01520. The sequence continues at coordinate 4,404,949 of NZ_CP109404.1, read as the reverse complement.
GCCGCACCAAGGCATCCCCCGCCCGCACGTTCACCCGTACGCGCGACACGGAACCGTCCCGCGCCTCCACGCCGTCCCTCCCGTCATCCGCAAGATCATCACGCGCCGAGGGGGATCCACCGTGACCGGCACCGCCACCCGTTACCTCTACGTCGCCCGGCACGGCCATGCCTCGCCGGACGAGACCGCGCTGACGGAGAGCGGCCGACGCCAGGCCACGCTGCTCGGCGAAAGGCTCCGGAGCAGCAACCTCTGCGCCGTCCACCACGGCCCCCTCCCCCGTGCCGCACAGACCGCCCAGCTCGCCCACAGCCGGCTCGGCGACATCCCGCTGCACGCGTCGGAAGAAGCCGGGGACTACATCCCGTACCTCCCACAGCGGGACGAGCTCCCACCGGACTCGGCGGACCGTCTGCTCGCGTTCGTGGAACAGTTCCCGCCGGAGGAACGCGAAGGCGGTCCCGCGCTGGCCCGCGCCGCGCTGGCGCGGTTCACCGGGCCGGTGGAAGGGGACGAGCCCCGCCACGAACTGGTCATCACCCACGCATTTCTGGCCGCCTGGCTGGTACGCGACGCCCTCGACGCCCCGGCCTGGCGCTGGATGGGCCTGAACCACGCCAACGCGGCACTGACCGTGATCCGTTACGCACCCGGCCGGCCCGCGGCAGTGGTCATGGTCAACGACATGGGCCACCTCCCCGCAGAGCTCCGCTGGACCGGCTTCCCACCGGAACTCCACGCCTGAACTCACATGCCTGAACACCGCGCCTGATCCCGGCGAACGGACATCCCAGGGTCCCCCGGACGGATGGTTTACGGAGCGCTGCGTACGCAGGACGGGGTGGCGAGCCGCGCTCTTCGTGATCATGCGAGGCGTGATCTCCGTACTCCGTAACTCATCGCACAGCCGCCGGTTGCTGCTGACCGTCGGCCTGGCCGCGGCGGCCCTCGTGTCGTCGCTGCCCGCCGGACCGCCCGCCCGAGCGGCCGCTGCCGTATCCGTACCGCCTCGGCCCATGACCGCCGCCGAGATCCGGACCGACGCATGGCTGGACGCACAGCGGCGGGGAGCAGTCGCCGCCGACCGTTTCTTCCGGGACCTGCCCAAGGGCGGTGACCTGCACAATCACCTCTCCGGTGCGGTACGGACCGAGTACCTCATCCAGCTCGCCGCCGACGACGGCCTCTGCATCGACGCCACCATGACCGCCGTCGCACCACCATGCGGCCCCGGCAAGCGTCCGGCCGCCGACGCCCTCACCGATGCCGCGTTCCGGCAGGCCGTCGTCCGGGCCTGGTCCATGCAGGACTTCCCGCAGGGCGAGTCGGGGCACGACCATTTCTTCGCCACGTTCGGCAAGTTCGGCGCCGCGACCGCGCACCGGGGGAAGATGCTCGCCGACGTGGCCCACACCGTGGCCGAGCAGAACCAGACGTACCTCGAAACCATGGTCACCCCCGCGTCGGACGGCGCCAAGAAGCTCGCCGCGGATGTCGGGTGGGACCCGGATCTCGCCGCCCTGCACCGCAAGCTGCTCGCCGGTGGCCGCCTGGACCAGTTGGTCGCGGACTCGAAGCAGGAAGCGGACACGGCGGACCGGGAGTTCCGTACGACCGCACGGTGTGCGAGTGCCGATCCCGACCCGGGCTGCCGGATCACGGTGCGCTGGATCTCCCAGGTGTCGCGCAACAGTGCTCCGGAGCGTGTCTTCACCCAGATCGCGCTGGGGCTGCGCCTGGCCGAGCGCGACCAGCGGTTCGTCGCGGTGAACCTGGTCCAGCCGGAGGACGGCGAGATCTCCCTGCGCGACTACCGCCTCCACATGCGCATGCTGGACTACCTGCACGGGGTCTACCCGCGCGCCCACATCACCCTGCACGCAGGTGAGCTGGTCCCCGGTCTCGTGAAGCCCGAGGACCTCACGTTCCACATCAACGACGCCGTACGCACCGGCCAGGCCGAACGCATCGGTCACGGCGTCGATCTCGTGCACGAGGACGACTGGCGAGGGCTGGCCCGCGACATGGCACGACGCCAGGTCGCCGTGGAAGTGCCGCTGACCAGCAACGCGCAGATCCTCCAGGTGGAGGGCAAGGAGCACCCGTTCCCGGTCTACCGGGCGTACGGCGTCCCGGTCGTGCTCTCCACGGACGACCCCGGGGTGTCGCGCGGCGACATCGGCCAGGAGTACGAGCGCGCCGCACGCACCTACGCACTCGGTTACGCCGAGCTGAAGGACCTCGCGCGGGCCTCCCTGGAGTACGCCTTCCTGCCGGGCCGCAGCCTGTGGCGCACCGACCCGGTGCGCAAGGGCTTCCGGCTCGTCGAGGAGTGCCGCATGCCGCAGTCGGCTCGCTGTGAGCGGCTGCTCGCACAGAGCCCGAAGGCCCTTCTGGAGTGGCGCCAGGAGCAGTCGTTCCGGACGTTCGAAGCCCGGTACGCCGGCTGATCAGGGCGGGGTGGGGCGGACTCCCGGTCTGCCTCGCCCCGCGTCAGGCCCCGGCTCCCGGCGCGGCGGTTCACCGGGGGTGCCGTACAGCGGAAACGAGTCCGTGGTCGCCGTCAGGGCGAGGGGCGACGGGAGGAAGACGGCTTCCCCGTACTTGCCGCGTCTCGATTCCTGGTAACTGCCGTTGCCTGGACGCGTGTGCAACGCCCAGCTGCCCTGCCGGGGATCCATGACGAGCAGCGACCGCACTCCTGCAACCGCGTACCAGTCGCTCTTCTGCGAGATGTCTCTGGCCTTCTCCGACTGGGAGATGACCTCAACGGCCAGCTCCACGTCCGCAGGATCGGCCAGCCAATTGTCGTCGTCGTCCCACGCCTCGGGCAGGACGACGAGATCCGGTGTGGCGTAGTCGTCGAGGTCGCCGGGCATGGCGACCGACGTCACCTCGTACGCCGCGAGTCCCGTCGGAAGCCCGGGGTCCAGCTGCAGACGCAGCCGCCTGATCGTCCCCGCGTGCTTGCCGCGCGGCGTCGGAGACATCACGAGACTTCCCCCCAGGACCTGCACGCGCAGGCCCGTCTCTTCTTCGATCTTCGCAGCGATTTCACGCAGGTTCCCCGGGCGCGGGCGCAAGGACGACTGACCGGACATGGCGTGTGGCCTCCGTCCCTGCGACGCGGATGCGGTGCCCGCACGAACGGACTCGGGGGGAGGGCCCGTGCCCCGTCCTGCGGCGATTCCACCGTACTGCCAGCCGTATCCGTACGCCTCAGACATGAGAGCCCCCCCCCCCCCCCCCCCCCCCCCCCCCCCCCCCGCCGATCCACCGAATAACTACACACCGTTACGATAGATCACCCCTCTGACACTCCGGCTTTCCCACGCATTCGACCCACAGCAGCTTCCCGCCCTGCCCCGGCAGCCCGCTCCTCATCGGGTACGCGCCCCAGCTCTCGGCCCAGAGCGTGATCAGGTGGAGCCCGCGCCCACGCTCGGCCAGGACCGACGGAGCCTCCGCACTCCAGCTGCAGGCGAACGGCGCCGGAATGTGCGGGTCGGTGTCCCAGACACTGAGCCTGACGCGCTGTCGCCCCGCCCCGCGCAGCCGGAGCGAATACGCGCCCTCGGAGTGCAGGTACGCGTTCGTGACCAGTTCGCTGGCCAGCAGTTCGGCGGTCTCGATGAGCTCCGACATGCCGTGCACCCGCAGGACGGCACGGAGGGTGGAGCGGGCCACGCCTGGTGCGCGGGGATCTCGCGGAAGTTGCAGGGTGTACACCCAGGGCGGCGTTACGGTGGCCATGGTCATGGAAGTCTCCGTTCACGGAGGGATGTTGGGGGCGATGTGATGCGTTGCCCAGTGACCAGGTCGCTCCGTCGAGCGGGGTTCTTCCGGGCGGGTGGCCTGAGTCCCAAGCTAGTGGCTGACCACATAAAGTATTTGCACTATCGCCAATTACTTGATGTATGCACTCTTGTGGGTGACAGCCCCATAAGCGTGTTCAGCAAGGAGGGTTGACGCGTGACCGCCAGAGCCACTCCGAACGTCCGCCGCCAGCGCCTCGGAACCGAACTCCGACGCCTGCGGGAACGAGCAGGGCTCTCTGCCACCGAAAGCGCACGCCTGATCGGCGTCAGCCAAGCGCAACTCAGCAACATCGAGGCGAGCCGCTTCGGAGTCAGCCCCGCGCGCCTCCAGGCCATGGCCCGCAACTACCACTGTTCGGACAGTGCCTACATTCAGGGCCTGCTCGACCTGGCCGGGGAACGCAAAGGCGGGTGGTGGGAAACCTTCCGGGAAGTGCTACCCACACCACTCCTGGACATCGCCGAGCTCGAACACCACGCCACCGCGCTGCGATCGGCCAACACCGCGCATATCCCGGGTCTGCTCCAGACCACGGACCATGCCCGTGAAATCTTTCGGCAGGTCGTTCCCGAGTTCTCACGTATGGACATCGAGCATCGGGTCAGCCACCGGCTCCAACGTCAGGCAGTCCTCGACCGCCCAGCTCCGCCGCCCTTCCAAGCGGTCATTCACGAGGCAGCCCTCCGCGTACCCGTCGGTGGCCACCGTGTCGCCAAGGCCCAGCTCCGTCACCTGGTGGAGCAGAGCGAGCGTGAGCACATCACGGTCCAGGTCATCCCGTTCCGAATCGGCGCCTATCCCGGATCAGGTCAGACGATCCTCTACATACAGGGCTCCGCACCCCGGCTCGACACCGTCTCCCTGGACCAGTCCCACGGCCCTGCACTCGTGGATGCCGAGGCCGAATTGGAGTCGTACCGTGTCCTGTTGGACCGCATGGCAGCAGTCGCTCTCACACCGTCGAAGTCCAGGGACTTCGTCATCGGCCTGACCAACGAACTGTGAAGGAGTCCCACATGTCCTCGTACCAGTGGCAGAAATCCTCGTACTGCGGTCAAGGGGAGTCCTGCGTACACGTCGCCGCCCGCCAAGGCTCGGTCCACCTGACCGAAAGCAGTGACCCCAGCGGCGCGATACTCAACACCACTCCTACCGCCTGGGCCGCCCTTATCCGTTCCGTCAAAACAGACACCGACCGAAGCTGACCGAAGGCCGGCTCACCGCGCCGCATCCTGTACCCCCACAGGTGCCCCAGCGAGGGGCCGGTGGCCAGAAGGTCAACTGGCCATCGGGGCGGGAGATGAGACCGAGGCGGCTGCCGACCAGAAATCGGAGCGGACATTGGGGCGGGGGATTTCGACACCCTCGTAAGCGGGGCCGTCAGGCTTGGCGGTGGGGGCAGCCACCTCGGATTTGTCGACACAGGGGGTGGCAACCTCGAAGAATGCCTGCCCTTTGAAGCCAATAATCAGAGAAATTCCAAATCCCTCAGGCGTCCTGGCGAAAACAGCAGGAGATTCTTCATTTGGATTTACCGAGGTAATTTCATAGCCACTCTTCTTCCAGAAACGTTCAACCAATCCCAGAAAATTTCCACGCCGCTCATCAGAGATGACAGTCATCACTGTCCGGCGCCGAGAAAGGTCGCAAATTCCGGTCGTCGTTTCATCGTGGGCCCACTGCACCGCCGGCTTGACAGCCCTCAGCGTTTTATCGAGCACCGTGTCCGAATACTCGGCAGCTTCTTGCATATTCATGCCGCCATCCCCTTTCCCCTCATTATCAAAAACTCCACATCCGGCGATCAGTACGCCGCCCATAACCATAAGGAGACTTCTCCTCACGCCCATGTCACCGCCATTCCTCCGCTTTAATTCTTTCGGGCTGCCCCGCAACGATTAGAGCAATATTATTTGCGGATACCTGATCCTTCTCCGGCGTGAAGTATTGGGAGTGAGCGTCGAAACCACCCGCCTCAAGGATAGGGTGCGGTCCTTCGTCGACCTCGAAACGACGGGCACCGAAAGCCGCGCTGGCCGGGTCCTTGCCGAAGTGGACATCGTCGTCCCCCGAGTCGGCGACGTCGCCCGCCACATACGAGATCAAAGGACCCGCACCCACGGCCATGACACCCACGACACTCTGCTGCTTCGACGGAAGCTGGGTCACCGGGTCGTTGTCTGCCGCTCCGACGTAGACATTTTCTTTACCCACGCCAAGATCCTCAGCCTTGTCGACACCGACGCCCGGGCTGCCCAGCAGGATGATGTCGTCTACGGCCGGAATTCCGCCATCCTGTCTAGCCGCTGTGCCGACGGTGAGCGAGCCGTAGGAATGGCCGATCGCCGTCACGTGTGGGTCATCGTGCCGATTTGTGGCTCCCAGCCCATCCATGAACTGATTGAAGGCTGGGGCTCCGGCCTCAGCGTTCCCCGTCATTCCGACAGTCACCAGATTCGGAGCATCGTAGCCGAGCCAGACGATTGCCGAACTGGATGGGTCATGCATCCGCGCACCCTTCGCAGTGTCCAACCCACGCTTCAGGGTTCCGTCGACGAATTCCTCGTCCAGCTTCGTCCCCAGCCCCGGCACATAGGCCGACACATTCCGCGACGTGTCAGGGTTGCCGTACGCCACAATGGCACGACCATTCCCCTCGTCCCCGACCCCCAACAGAAACATCGGAACCTTCGACGGTTCGCTCAGCTTCCCTTCGATCCCCCGGAGGGCATCCAGCTTCGTCCGGGCATCATTACCGTCCTGCCCCTCCAACTTATTGATGAGAACCGGAAGATAATTTCTGTTCGCCTCGTCGCGTGCCACGGCCGGAATTCCATCGAGACCGCCCACGAGTTCTGGGGCAACTTCCAGGTACTCCTGCTGCCGCTCGTCGGTCAGGCCGTCCCACCACTCCTTGCGCACGGCGGGCGATTCGTCCCACGGAACTCCCTGAGCCAGGTACGTGGACGCCGTCGAACGCACGCTCGCCGTGTCCTGGAACACGTCGGCCAGGGTCGCCTTGGTGACATCGAGCCCCTTGGCCGCCTTGAGCTTGTTCAGAACCTTCGCGTACCGGTCGTCGATCTCGGTGGCCGACCGCACCGCTCGCGCGATGAGGTCCGCGATGGCCTCCGCCTTCGCCGCGTTCGGATTGGGATTGAATTGGCCCCCGGGGAGACCAGGCCTCTCACCCAGCCCAGGCGCTTCCAGAGGGAGCCGCGCACTGCCCTGGACCGAGCCGCCCGGGTGATCCTGCTTACCCAGCAGCGTCTCCCCGACCGCCGCGGGATAGCTGACCGAACCGTCCGCATGAACCGTGAACTTCAGGCTCTCCGCATCCTCCAACGCCTGCGTCAGCTGCTTCTGCGGGCCGGCGAGTTCAGCGGCCAGACCGTTCAACGCCGTACGGATCAGCCCGGCCTCCGCGTGCACATACTGGAAATTGCGGCCCAGCCGCTCAAGCCTCTTGATGGCTGCTGCCGCCGAGTCACTCTCCTGAGTCTCGCGCAGCTTCGCCGTCATCGCCCTGTCGACCCTGGCACGATCAGAGTCCGCCCGAGCCGAGATCTCGTGCCAGCCATCGCCTGCAGCTTCGAACTCCGCACACGTCAGGGCCTGCAGTCGCTGCCAGGTCAGCGTCGCGCCGGTCACCGATGCTCACCCTTGCCCTTGCCCTTGTCCACAGACTTGAAGGACCTGTCCACAGCAGTCTCGGTCTCGCCCATCTCCTTGGCGACCTTCGACAGGGCACCCTCCAGGTAGTCGCACTCACCGCGTACGGCGCCCAGCCGCCCCTCCCAGGACTCCAGCACAGCGGTCAGCGTCGCAACGGATGCGAGCCCCACCGCGCCGGATGCAACGCCCTCGTGCGCGGGACGAAGACGGCTGCGGCTCGTCTGGGTATTGGTCCGCAGCGTGCCGGCAACACCGGATGCGCTGGTCCACGGCCCGCCGCTGTGCTTCAGGCCGTCCTTGCCGCCACCCCTGCCTGAACTGCTACCCGAAGACTCAGGCCCAACCCCGGCCAGCGACATCCGCCCTCCGGCCACTTGACCCTTGAGTTGTTCCCACTCATCCCAAACCACCGGTGATTCCGCCCCCGCGTACTCTCCGCAACGCGAATGCTCCGCGCTGTCACAGTGACGCTAGCGCACCGCTCTGTCCCGTAAACAAGTGCAAATGAGGTCGTGAGTAAACAGAGACAGGATCCCGTAGCACCTTTCGCACAGGGCGTGCAAGGGCAAACATCCTCAGATTCGCTCCCCCGGGCTGGTACGTGGTACGTACTGCAGGGCCCCATGCAGTGCGGAGGTCGATGACGAGCGCTGCGCCCCTGCAATGGCTGACCAGTCGACACAGGCAGGGCTCTGTACATCGATGCGTCCAGCGAGATACACAGGCACCGTTGTCGCCCGCGCTCAGCTTCAGCACCTGCTGGAGCTGAGCGAGCGCGCCCACGTGACGATCCGGGTGATCCCGTTCACCGCCCCGACTACCCGGGCTCGGGCCAATCCGTGTACTACGTACAAGCCCCTGTCCCGAACCTGGACACCGCACAGCTCGATCAGTCCCACGGCCCGGTGTTCATCGACGGCGAGGCCCAGCTGGCGCAGTACCGGCTGCTGTTCGACCGACTCGACGCCGTTGCGCTGACCTCCGCGCAATCGCGCGACCTGATCCACCGGATCGTCCAGGAACTGTGAAAGGAACGACGATGACCTCCTCCTGGCAGAAGTCCTCCTACTGTGCACAAGGCGAGGCATGCATACACGTCGCCGCACACCAAGGCGCGGTCCACGTGACCGAGAGCAGTGATCCCACCGGCGCCATGATCCACACCACGCCGGCCGCGTGGGCCGCCCTCGTCCGCAACGTCAAGACAACCCCGTCGCATGGCTGACATCCCCGCCGGCCTCACCTGGAACCGCGCCGCGCCTGAGGACGCGGAGGGCCCCGGGCCGTGGATCGAGATCGCGTTCGGGGCAGGGGACCTCGTCCACCTCCGCGAGACCGGCGACCCCGACACGGTGGTCACCACGACCCGCACCAAGTGGGACGCGTTCACACAAGGCGTCCGGGCCGGCGAGTTCGACCACTTCACCGAGGAAGCCCCGTGATCACCGGCCGCAAAGTGATCGCCAGCTACCACTGCCGTCGCGGGCCGGTGAAAGAATCCGATGATGACCTCATCCTCGGAAACGATCACCGCATCCGCAGCCGGCACCTGGAAGCTCGGCGACCTGACGGTCAACCGGATCGGCTTCGGCGCCATGCGTCTCCCGCAGAACGGACCGGCGTTCACCCACGGCGACTCCAGCGACCGGAGCCGGGCCGTACGGGTCCTGCGCCGCGCGATCGAGCTCGGCGTGAACCACATCGACACCGCCGCCTTCTACTTCTCGCCCCTGCGGTCCGCCAACGAGCTCATCAACACCGCGCTCGCCCCGTACGCCGACGACCTGGTCATCACCACCAAGGTCGGACCGGGCCGCGACCCCTCCGGTGAATGGACCTGGGCCGCCCCGGACCAGCTGCGCGGACAGGTCGAGGAGAACCTCCGCCAGCTCGGCCGCGACCACCTCGACGTGGTGAACCTGCGCATCGCCCGCAGCCACACGTCCTCGTCCGTCGCCGAGCACTTCGGAGCGCTCGCCGAGCTGCGCGAGGCCGGGCTGATCCGGCACCTGGGCATGTCCAACACGTCGCCGGAACAGCTCGCCGAGGCCCGGGCCATCGCCCCCGTGGTCTGCGTACAGAACATGTACGGCATCGACTCCCCGCCCGAGGACCTCGCGTTCCTGCGCCACTGCGGTGAGCAGGGCATCGCGTTCGTGCCGTTCTGGGCCATCGCCGGTGCCGGGCGCGAGGCGGGTGCGACCGCGACCGGGAGCGAGGCGGTGCTCACCGTCGCACGCGACCACGGCGCGACGCCCGCACAGGTGCGCCTGGCGTGGACGCTGCACCAGGGACCGCACGTGCTGGCCATCCCCGGCACGGGCAACCCGGACCACCTCGTCGAGAACGTGGCTGTCGGCGCGCTGAAGTTCACCGCCGACGAACTGGACCTGCTCGCCTCATGACCGGGCAGATCCTCCGCTGGAACCTCTTCATCGGTGGCCATCTGAGCTCCTCCGTCCCCGTACGTCTCGTCGAACGCACGGACGAGGCGCAGTTGGTGTGGCTGAAGACGGGCACCCCGATGTGGCGTACGGACCTGCCAGGCGGGACGCACCTCAGGGACATCCCGCCGCAGGACCGGCCAGTGGAGGGCTATCCCGCGAAGGCCGACCACTGGCCGCTGGGCAGCGCCCTCATCCACCAGCCGGCCGGCGCCGGGCACGCGGTGTTCTGGTTCTTCGGGCGGAGGCAGAAGTTCCGAGGCTGGTACGTGAACCTCGAACGCCGCGTCCACCACGGCGAGGACATCGACGTCGCCGACCACGAACTCGACATCGAGGTGGCGCCGGACCGTAACTGGCGATGGAAGGACGAGCGGTCGTTCGCCGAGAAGACGGGGCACCCGGCCTACTGGTCGGCCGACGAGGCGGCCGGCATCCGTACCGAGGGCGAGCGGGTGGCCCGGCTCGCCGACGCGGGAACCTTCCCGTTCGACGGCTCCTGGTGCGATTTCCGGCCACCCTCACACTGGACGACGCCGCCCTGCGCCGACGCCCCGGCACGGACGGTCCTCCGGCACCACGGGCCGGGAGGCCCTTCCCCGTCGGGCACCTGATGACGCATCCACCGGAAGCCACCGGCGCGCGCACGGCTCTCGAACAGCGCATACGAACACGCCAGGCCCCGCGAACGCTGCAACGGCATCCGGAACCCATGGCCACCGTCGTTGCTAGCGGTCACACACCGTGATACACAGAGTAACCATGCATATGCGTGCCGATGCCGACTCGAGTCGCGGGTCAGGGCGGCCTCCCCGGTCAAACGTGCGAGATCCGGGTAAAGAGACCCGGGAAGGCGTCGTGCGATGCCGGTTTCATCAGCGAAGATAGAGACCGACCCGTGTCGAACGGCGCGGGCGGCGAACTACCCAACAGGGGCGGTGACTTACATGATCCTGGCAGCCGAAAAGGGCGACATCACCACCATCATCGGCGGAATCGCCCCGAACTGGGGGCCGTTCGGGACCCTGGGCAACGAGGCGCGCATCATGATCGAGGTGGTGATGGCGGTAGCCATCCTGCTCTGCCTCGGCATCGCGATCTGGGGTGCGGCAAAGCAGCGCATCGGCGCGACGGCCCTGCGTGACACGTTCAGCGCCGAACAGGGCAAGGGCCTGATCGTGGCGGGGCTGACCGGCGTCTTCATCATCGGGTCACTGGGCACCCTGTTCACCATCGTGTACGGAATGGCTGTCTGACCTCCAGTCAGCCACTCTGCCCATGGCCAGACCCGTGCCCGCCCCCACACCATCCGTCCGTCGTGCCCACCGGCAGAGGTTGCGTCCCCTGATGTCGAGTCACCACACCGCGCCCACGCGGGAACCAGCACAGCTACCGTCGTACCACGCGGAACTGCACACGGCTGAGGGGGCGTACGCGGCATGAGCCAGGACGACGAGCGCGGCTACGGCAGTGAACCGGGCGGCCGCACGGATGATGCGTACAGCACCCTCGGCGGGACGCGCCAGACCCGCACGCGCCTGCCCGATGGTGACGAAGGCGACGGTTACGGGCGCCGGCCCGCCCGGAACTCCCGTTCGCTGATCATGGTGGTCGGTGTGGTCGTCCTGCTCGTCGCGGCTATCGCGTTCGCGAACCGGGGCGGAAGCGGGGACGAGGCCGAAAGCCCGGCCGAAGGCAAGGAATCGTCCGCCGCGGGCGCGGGCCCGACGGCTGCGACGGGCACGAAGCCGGTCCAGGGCAAGAACGGCACGATCGCGTCGGGGTTCGCGCATGACGAGCAGGGGGCGCAGAGCGCGGCGGCGAATTACGCGGTGGCGCTGGGGTCGGCGGAGATGTTCGACAAGACGAAGCGTGACGGGATCCTGCAGGTGACGCATGTCCCCGCCGTCGTCGCAAGACTCCAGGCCGACATGGCCGAAGCCTACTCTCCCGGCTTCCTTGCCAACGTCGGTTTGAACGAGGACGGCAGCACCCCCAGTGGGCTGACCTTCGTCTCCCGCACCGTGCCAGTGGGTACCAAGGTGACGGCCCGGAGCGAGGACGCCGCCACGGTGGAGGTGTGGTGCACCGGCCTCGTCGGTATGGCGGGGCAGGGCTCAACCAAGCCGGTCACCGCGACCTGGTTCACCATCACGGAGAAACTCAAGTGGGTCGACAACGACTGGAAGGTCGAGTCATCGACTCAAGCAGAGGGCCCGACGCCGGTCAACGGCGACAACCGGGCGTCCACTGCGGACGACATCGCTGATGCTGTTGAGGGATACGGAGGCTTCACCTATGCCCGATAGCCGTCGTCTCCGTGCGCTCCCACTCATGGGAGTGCTGGCGGGCCTGCCGACCACGGTAGTCCTGCTGCCATCCCGCGCGTACGCAGAGCCGTCGCCCACGCCCACTCCTTCCCCCAGCACCAGCAACAACCCCTGCGACCTCATCGTCGGGCTGGCCAAGGACTACTGCGAAGGCGGCGAGTCCAGCGGTGCCGCGCGCCGTTCCCCCACCGTCACCGACGACGCCCTCGACCCCCTCACCTCCCTCGCCCGCGGCTGCGCAGACGCCGCGTCCTGGACCGTCGGCAAGCTCAGCGAGGCCGTGGACGGCACCGCCACCGTCGACTTCACCAACGAGAGGTTCCTCCAGCAGTACGCCGTCGTCTTCGCCGCGTCGACCATCCTCACGCTCGTCCTCTGGCTGCTCGCCGTGGCCAAGCGTGCGATCCGTGGCGTACCGCTGACGACCGCGATCTCCGAAGCCATCGGCTTCCTCTGGCTGACCGTCCTGGCCTCCGCGTTCACCCCCCTCATCCTCTACACCGTCGTCTCCGCCACCGACGGCGTCACCGAGGGCATCTCGACCGCCACCGGGGGCCAGAGCGACGTCTTCTTCGGGTCGTTCGCCGAGGCGCTCAAGAAGGGCACCGACATCGGCGGCGGGCCGATCATGCTGATCGTCGTCTCGCTCGTGTCGATCGTCGCCGCCGGAATCCTGTGGCTGGAGCTCGTCATCCGGGCCGCCCTGCTCTACGTCGGCGCCCTGCTCGGCGTCGTCGTCTACGCCGGGCTCGTCGACAAGAACATGTGGGGCCACGTCCGCCGCTGGGCCGGCATCATGATCGCGGTGATCATGGTCAAGCCGGTCATCGTCATCGTGCTCGGGCTCGCCGGCGCGCTCTCCGAGGACGACGGCCCGAACGCCATGTCCGCCGTCGTGTCCGGCCTCGCCATCATCCTGCTGGCCATCTTCGCGTCCGCCATGATCTACCGCTTCGTCCCCGGCTTCGGCGACGAGATCCAGGGCGCCCGCACCAACCGCAAGCAGGCCACCGACGGCTCCCAGGCCGCCGCGATGATCAGCTCTCCTGCCGCGCTCGTCTCCCAGGGCATCAAGACCCACAGCGGGCGCGGCGGAGGCGGCGACAGCGGTGGCGGCGGCGCTCGCTCCACCAACTCGGTCAGTGGCGGCGTGGCCGCGCACAGCTCCCGCGGTTCCGGCGGGGGCGGCGGATCCATCCCCTCCGCCGCGCCTTCGCCCCGCAGCGGGTCCGGACCCACCTCCGGCACCCCCCACGGCAGCCGTCCCTCGCGGGGCGGTTCAGGCAGCACAGGTAACACGAGCTCAGGAGGTGGGGGGCGTTGACGACCCAGTCCCACACGATCGCGCCCCGCCGTACGTATCTCATCGGGCGCGCCCGGCCGAACGCGATCGTCGGCAAGAACCGCGAGACGGGCGAGATCGCGCTGATCATCGCCGGGGCGTTCCTCGGAATGATGAGCGGGCTCCTCATTCCGACGCTGTCCCTGCGGATCGTCGCACTCGTGGGCTTCCCGATGCTCGCCCTGGCCGTCGTGTACGTCCCCTACAAGGGCCGCACCTTCTACAAGTGGTTCGAGATCAACCGCAGCTTCAAGCGCACGGTGCGCCGCGGTACGGCGTACCGTTCCTCCGCCATGGAGGCCGGGGTCAGCGCCGACGGGCGTGAGGTGGAGATCGGCCCGCCGCCCGGCATCGGCCGGATCAGCTGGCTCGCGGCACCGTTCGGGCCGGACGAGATCGCCGTACTCCTGCACGCCGACCGCCGTACGGTCACCGCCGCCATCGAGATCGAGGGCCCCGGCGTCGGCCTGCGCGACAGCGAGGACCAGGAGGCCCTGGTCGACCGGTTCGGGACGCTGCTCAAGCACGTCGCCAACGGCGACGGATTCGTGACGCGCCTTCAGATGCTGGCGCGCACCCTCCCCGCCGACCCGGACGCGCACGCCAAGGACGTCGCCCAGCGCGGCGACAAGGCCGCCCCCGGCTGGCTGCAGGAGTCCTACGACCAGCTCCAGTCGATGGTCTCCACCTCCAGCGAGCAGCACCGCGCCTACCTCGTCGCGTGCATGCACTACAGCCGCGAGCTGGCAGCCGAGGCCAACGCCATGGCCCGGGCCGTACGCCCCCGGGGCACCCGCAAGATCGACCGCGACGCGGGGCTCGCCGTCGTCATGGCGCGTGAGCTCACCGACATCTGCGCGCGCCTCGCCGAGGCCGACATCCGGGTGCGCCAGCCGCTCGGACAGAGCAGGCTCGCCTCCCTCGTGCACTCGATGTACGACCCCGACCACCCGATCGACCACATCCAGGCGATGACGAAGCGCAACGCCTGGCCGGCCGAGCTGGACGCGGTCGAGCCGACGTTCCTGCAGGCCAAGACCCGTGAGTCGACGACCCGCGCCCCCTGGTGCCATGCCACGGCCTGGGTGAAGGAATGGCCGATGACGCCCGTCGGCGTGAACTTCCTGGCCCCGCTCCTGGTCCACACGCCCGACGTGATCCGTACGGTCGCGGTCTGCATGGACCTGGAACCCACCGAGGTCGCCATCGAGCGCATGCTCACGGAGAAGACGAACGACGACGCCGAGGCGAGCCGTCAGGCCAAGATGAACCGCACGGTCGACCCGCGCGACATCGCCGCCCACGGCCGGCTCGACCAGCGGGGTGAAGATCTGGCGAGCGGCGCGGCCGGGGTGAACCTGGTGGGGTACATCACCGTGTCGTCCCGGTCCCCCGAAGCCCTCGCCCGCGACAAGCGGACGATCCGGGCCTCGGCCGGCAAGTCGTACCTGAAGCTGGAGTGGTGCGACCGTGAGCACCACCGCGCCTTCGTGAACACCCTGCCGTTCGCCACCGGCATCCGTCGCTGACCACGTCGACCCACAACCGAGAGGGAGGGCAGTCACGCCATGCGAGACCCGCTGTCCGCATTGTCGGATGCCTTCACCGCCTTCCTCTTCGGAAAGGTGGAGACGACCCGGCTGCCGGTCCGTACGTCGACGGGCCAGGCCCAGGCCGTCTACCTGCCGACCGCCGCACCGGGCCTCGGCGACTCCGGTGTGATCATCGGGCGCGAGGTGTACTCCGGCAAGGGCTACATCTACGACCCCTTCCAGCTGTACGGGCAGCAGTTGCCCGCCCCGCACTGGCTGGTGCTCGGCGAGTCCGGCAACGGCAAGTCCGCGCTGGAGAAGACGTACGTGCTGCGCCAGCTCCGCTTCCGTGACCGGCAGGTCGTCGTCCTGGACGCCCAGGGTGAGGACGGCGTCGGCGAGTGGAACCTCATCGCCCAGGAGCTGGGCATAACCCCCATCCGTCTGGACCCGACCGCCGCGCTGAACGACGGGATCCGGCTCAACCCGCTCGACCCGACGATCACCACGACCGGTCAGCTCGCCCTCCTCCGCACGATCATCGAAGTGGCCATGGGCCATGGCCTGGACGAGCGGTCCGGCTTCGCGCTCAAGGTCGCCCACGCGTACGTGAACGTGACCATCACCGAGCGCCAGCCGGTCCTGATGGACATCGTGGAGCAGCTGCGCCACCCGAAGCCCGAATCCGCCGAGGCGATGAACGTCGACATAGACGACGTACGGGCCTGGGGCCTGGATGTCGCGCTCGTCCTGGACCGGCTGGTCGACGGTGACCTGCGCGGCATGTTCGACGGCCCGACGACGATCGGCATCGACCTCGACGCTCCGCTGATCGTCTTCGACCTGTCGCACATCGACCGCAACTCCATCGCGATGCCGATCCTGATGGCGATCGTCGGCGTGTGGCTGGAGCACACCTGGATCAGGCCCGACCGGAAGAAGCGCATCTTCCTCGTCGAGGAGGCCTGGCACATCATCAACTCGCCTTTCGTCGCCCAGCTCTTCCAGCGCCTGCTGAAGTTCGGGCGACGGCTCGGCCTGTCGTTCGTCGCGGTCGTCCACCACCTCAGCGACGTCGTCGACGGGGCCGCGGCAAAGGAAGCGGCGGCCATCCTGAAGATGGCCTCGACCCGGACGATCTACGCCCAGAAGGCCGACGAGGCCAGAGCGACGGGCAAGGTCATCGGCCTGCCCAGGTGGGCGGTCGAGATCATCCCGACGTTGACGCCGGGCATCGCGGTCTGGGACGTCAACGGCAACGTACAGGTCGTCAAACACCTGATCACCGAGGCGGAACGCCCCCTGGTCTTCACCGACCGGGCGATGACCGAGGGCTCCACGTCGGACATGCTCCCCGAGGACGTACGAGCCGCGGAGCTGGAGGCGGAGCAGCGGGCGGCGAGGATCGAGCACCAGCAACGGCTGAACGAGTCGTCCGAGTCAACGGTGGCATGACATGGCACGCCAGGCACCATCCCGTACGGAACGCGGCGGTGAGGGCCAGGGCGGCATCCCGGACGGGCTGCTGATCGGCCTCCTGGCCTTCCTGGCCGCGCTGACGGTCCTGGCCTGGACGGCCACGGGGCTGGCGGGCCTGTTCGCCCACGGGGCCTGGCCGGACGGTGTCACGTTCACCCGGACGCCCCTCGCGCTGCGCGCCCTGGTCACCGACCCGCAGGACCTCCCGGGCGCCTGGCCCGACACCCCCGCGGGTCAGCTCTCCGGATTCGGGCTGTTCTGGGGCCTGTTCATCGGCGAGCTGATGGTGCTGGTGGTCCTCGCCGTGTTCGTGATCGGTGTGGTGGCCCGCTGGCGCCTGGTACGGAAGCAACGGGGCACGGCGACGACTCCGACGCGGCGTGAACAGCCGGTGCAGGAGCCCCTGCGGGAGCCCGCGCAGGACACCGCGCGGCCCCCCGCACGCCTGCCCCCACGGTCCGGCGCGTACGCCGAGACCGCCGCACCCCCCGAGCCCGTATCCGTACCCGCACGTGAGCCCACCCCCGTACCCGAGCCCGGGACCTTTCCGGGTGTCCCCTCGCCCCGTGCCCCGTTCCTCCTCTACGACACGGCCGCCGGCCGCCGGCCCACCGTCGTCCAGGCCGTCCAGGACGCCGACGGCCCCGTCCTCGTCGTCACGTCCGACCCCACGGTCTGGGCCGACACGAAGGACGCGCGCGGCAAGCTCGGCCCGGTCCTCGTCTACGACCCCGGCCACCTCTGCGACACCCCGGCCCGCCTCCGCTGGTCCCCGACCGCCGGCTGCGAGGATCCCGCCACCGCCACCGCACGCGCCGCGGCACTCCTCGCCCCCGTCCGCCCGCAGGCCCGGATCGACGCGGCCGTCGCCGACACCGCCCAGACCCTGCTCCAGTGCTGGCTGCACGCCGCGGCCGTGGACGGCCGCCCCTTCCGCCAGGTCCACCGCTGGGCCTCTGGCGGCAGCGCGCACGAACCTGTACGCCTGCTCCGCACCCACCCCAAGGCCGCCTCCGGTCTCGCCGGGCTCCTGGAGTCCGCGCTCACCGGGTATCCCGAACGCCGCGAGATGGCGCAGGAACTGACCGTGCGGGCCTTCGCGGCCCTCTCCTCGGTCCACATCCGGGACGCCTGCACACCGAACCGAGCCGATTCGCTCGTACTGGAATCTTTTGCGCGGGAAGGGGGAACGCTCTATCTGGTCGGCGAACCCATCGAGGATCCCCGCCACCGCCCCGGTGCGATGCCCCTCCTCACCGCACTCGCCTCACACGTGGTCGAGCACGGCCGCCGCATGGCCGCACGGTCAACCGACGGTCGGCTCGACCCACCAATGACGCTCGTCCTCGACGACGTCGCGGCCGTGGCGCCCCTCCCCCAGCTCCCGGAACTGCTGACGGCCGGTCAGGATCTGGGTATGCCCGCCCTGGTGCTCCTGCGCTCCGAGGAGCAGGGCAGGGCGCGCTGGCGGGAACAGCTCACGGCCCCCGAACCGCCACTCCCCCGCTAGTCCGGGCGGCGCACCTCGAACTCCAGCTCACGGGCCACCGGATCACCCTCCAGCAGCACCGACCGCCCGGACGGGACGAAGCCGATCCGGCGGTAGAAGGCGGCGGCCCGCGGATTGGACTCGTGCACGTACAGCCGCACCCGCTCGACCGGCGGATCGGTCAGCGACCAGGACCAGTCGACCGCCTCCTGGAACAGGGCGTCCGCCACACCGCTCCCCCGGATCTCCGGCCGGACGAACACCCCGACCAGATGCGTCTGATCGACCTCCGCCGCTTCCCCGAAACGCACGCCTTCCGCAGGCCGCTCGACGAGCACGGTGACCGTGCCCACCCACTGACCGTCCGGCGCCACGGCGACGAACTGCCGGGTCCGCGTCCCCTCGGCGGCATCGGCAGCCCGCTGCTGCCAGAAGGCGTCGGGCCGGGCCAGCGACTGCTCGTACGTCTCCAGGAACGCGACCGAAGCGACCGGATCCTGCAGTGCGACCAGCCGGAGCTCCTTGGCACGGGCCCACTCGTCCGCCCGGACCGCATGTATGACGTAATCCATGGAGTGATGCTGCCCCGACGCGCTCACCAGGGCAATCGACTTCCGCCACCGTCCCTCACGCGGCCGGAACCAGTGCATGCCTGGAATGCGCCACAGAGGAGGGGCGCCCTAAGTGGTCTGCGCCGTAAGTCCTTCGGGGGTTGATCGGGCAGCCAGGGCGGCGGGGGATTTCTTCTTGTCGGTCGACGAGGGCGCCTCCAAAGCGGCTTCACGTTGATGAGGCGTCAGCGCGTGTCATGGCCGCGGGCTCAGGTGGTCGGCGAGGCGGTCGAGCGGCGAGTCTGCTGGATCAGGACGGTGGTGGCGCGTTCCAGAAGTTCGCAGAGTGAGGCGTGTTCGGAGGGCGTGAACGCGTCGGTGAGTGCGCGCTCAAGGATGATCACCTCCTGGTAGGCGCGGTCCAGCAGCGCCTGGCCCTCATCGGTGAGGGTGGCGATCTGCACCTTGGCGTGTACGGGGGACGTCTCGCGGCGGATGAGCTCCTTGGTCTCCATGTTGGTCAGCACGCTGCTCATGCTCTGCTGCGTCACCCCGCAGGAGCGGGCCAGCTGGGCGCCGGACAGGCCGCCTTCACGCAGGAGGATCAACAGCACGGTGTACTGCGTCATGGTCAGCCCGTAGGCACGCAGTACTGCCTCGTGGTGCGTCATCAGCGCCTGCTCCGACCGCCTGATCCGGGTGCAGATGTCGTTCTCGATCGGGGCTTCCACGGTGCACTCCCACTCCATTAACAGGTCCATGGATTGACTCAGGGACCTTATATATCTACAGTCCTCGACTATAAGGATACTGAGTCAACACAAAGGGCTGTAATCATGAAGGCTGTCGTTCTCGACACCGATGACCACTACCAGGTTGCCGAACTTGATGAGCCCACCGCCGGCCCCGGCCAGGTGGCGATCCGGGTCGCCTACGCCGGGATCCAGTGGGGCGACACCATGGTCCGGGACGGCCACTTCCCCGTGCCGCGCCCCTTCGTCCCCGGCTTCGAGGCGTCCGGGCACATCGCCGCGGTCGGCGAGGGTGTCGACGCAAGCCGTGTCGGTGAGCCCGTCACTGCGCTGACCATGGCAGGCGCCTACGCCGAGGTGGTCCTGGCGCCCGCAGTGCTCACGTTGAGCGTCGGCGACATGCCCCTACGGACGGCCGCAGGTCTCGGATGGGGCGCACCGACCGCCTACGACCTGATCAACACCACCGCACATGTGCGGCCCGGCGAGCGCGTGCTTGTCCACGCCGCCGCCGGCTCAGTAGGCACGCTCGCCACCCAGTTCGCCCGACTGGCCGGGGCCGACCGGATCGTCGGTGTAGTCGGTACTGCCGACAGGGCCGACTACGCCGCGCAGTTCGGGTACGACCAGCTCCTGCTGCGCGAGGAATTCCCGACCAAGCTCGGCGACGACAAGTTCGACGTGATCCTCGACCCCGTCGGTGGCTCGACCCGTTACGCCGGCTTCGAGCAACTCGCACCGCACGGCCGACTGGTGGCCTACGGCAATCTCGCCACGTACGAACCTGTCCTGGCCAACGCCAACGACCTGCTTACGCACGGCAAATCGCTCCTGACCTACAACAGCAACCTGCTCAGCCAGACCCATCCCGAGCGACTCGCCGACAGTGCCCGCCGTGCACTCGGCCTCATCGCCGGCGGCGAGGTCCGCACGGACATCACCGCCGAGTACGACCTCGGAGACTTGGCCACGGCCGTGCAACGCCTCGCCGAGGGCGCAACCCATGGCAAGAGCATCCTCCGCGTCGCCTGACGACATCAGTGCTGAGCAGCGGCCTTGGCCGCTGCTCAGCACGCCGTGCCCCACACAGCCACACCCCAAAAGATGGGCCGCCCTCCGTCCATGCCCGCATGGACCGCTGTGCCCGCGGAACTGACCGCCTCCGAGCGCCACCGGCTCAAGAAGATGGCCTACGGCCACAAAACCCCACACCAGACCCGCCAGCGGGCGACGATCGTGCTCCTGGCGGCACGAGGCCGCGGCAACGCCCGGATCGCCACCGAAACCCGCCTGCATGTGGACACCGTCCGCCGCTGGTGCGGCCGGTTCACGCTCGGCCGGGCGCCCGCCCTGGCCGACCGCAAGCGGTCGGGGCGGCCACCGACGTCTACCGTGCTACAGATCGCCGAAGTCAAGGCATTGGCCTGCCAGTTGCCGACCGAGTCCGGAACCCCGCTCTCGCGCTGGTCATGCCCCGAGCTCGCGCGCGAGGCCGTCACCCGGGCCATCACCGAGACGATCTCCGCCTCCACAGTGCGGCGCTGGCTCCGAGACGATGCACTCAAGCCCTGGCAGTACCGTTCCTGGATCTTCATTCGCGACCCAGACTTCCGCGTCACCGCTCAACGGGTCCTGGACCTGTACGCCCGCACCTTCGACGGCGCCCCGCTCGGCGAAGACGAGTACGTCATCTCCGCGGATGAGAAGACCTCCGTCCAGGCCCGCTGTCGCTGCCATCCCACACTGGCCCCGGGCCAGGCCCGAGCGATGCGCGTCAACCACGAGTACGGCCGCGGCGGCGCGTTGGCCTACCTCGCTGCCTACGACATCCACCCAGCCACGGTCTTCGGCCGCTGTGAACAGACCACCGGCATCGTGCCGTTCATGAAACTGGTCGAGCGAGTGATGACCAGCGAGCCTTACGCCAGCGCGAAACGCGTGTTCTGGATCGTCGACAACGGCTCCTCGCGTCGCGGCAAGAAAGCAGCCGACCGGCCGGCCTCCAGGTTCCCGAATGCCGTCATGGTCCACACGCCCGTCCACGCCTCCTGGCTGAACCAGATGGAGATCTTCTTCTCCATCGTGCAGCGCAAGGTCGTGTCACCCAACGACTTCACAGACCTCGATCAGGTCCGAAAACGGCTCCGCGCATTCGACGACCGCTACAACGCCACGGCACAGCCCTTCCAGTGGAAGTTCACCACCACCGACCTGGACGATCTACTGGCCGGACTCGACCGACACCAACCCGGCCGGCACGAAGAATCCTCCACCGCGCTCGCTGCCTGATCAACCCCCGAAGGACTTCCGGCGCCGACCACCAAGGGGGCGGTGAGGCCGGGGTTCCGTGGTTCGACCGCGACGCCGGGAAGGAGGAGAACCACTCCTTTCCACTCTCAACTTATAGCCCACCAGGGGGCTTGCGGCAAGGCCCCCGTGGTGCCGCAGAATGACCGACCGAAGTCAGGACCTGCGGTAATGGCAGATGCCGTACGGACGGCCGGCCGCACTCCAATCTCGTTGAATGGGCGTTCTGAATGATTGACGTGATCGTGGTCGGCGGCGGACCGACCGGCTTGATGCTGGCCGCGGAACTGCGGCTGCACAGTGTGCGGACGGTCGTGCTGGAGAAGCTGACCGAGCCGACCAAGGAGTCCCGCGGTCAGGGCCTGCACGCGCGCAGCGTCGAGTTGATGGATCAGCGCGGCCTGCTCGACCGGTTCCTCGCGGTCAGTGAGAAGTTCCAGGTCGGCGGGCTCTTCGGCGGCATCATGAAGCCGTGGCCCGACCGGTTGGACACGGCCCACCCGTACGGCGTCGCCACCCCCCAGCCGGTCACCGAACGGCTGCTGAACGAGCGCGCCCTCGAACTCGGTACGGAGATCCGGCGCGGCTGTGAGGTGGCCGGCCTGAGCCAGGACGAGAACGGTGAACGTCGAGCTCACAGACGGCACACATCTGCGCTCGCGCTACCTCGTCGGCTGCGACGGCGGACGCAGTCCGGTGCGCAAACAGCTCGGCGTCGGCTTTCCCGGCGAACCCGCAAGGGTCGAGACGCTGCTGGGCGACATGGAGGTGACGGCGGACCCGGCGACGATCGCCGCCGTCGTCGAGGAAGTACGCAAGACCCAGCTGCGGTTCGGCGTCGCCCCCGGCAGTGACGGGGTGGCCCGCATCGTCGTGCCCGCCGACGGGGTGTCCGAGGACCGCACGACCGCACCGACCCTCGACGACTTCAAGCAGCGGCTGCGGGCCGTCGCGGGCACCGACTTCGGCATCCACTCCCCGCGCTGGCTGTCCCGGTTCGGCGACGCCACCCGGCAGGCCGAACGCTACCGGGTCGGCCGGGTGCTGCTGGCCGGCGACGCGGCACACATCCACCCGCCGACCGGCGGACAGGGGATGAACCTCGGCGTGCAGGACGCCTTCAACCTCGGCTGGAAGCTGGCCGCCGCGGTCGCCGGCTGGGCCCCGGACGACCTCCTCGACAGCTACCACGCCGAACGGCACCCGGTGGGCGCCCGCGTACTGGCCAACACCCGCGCGCAGATGACACTGCTGGGGACCGACCCGGGTGCGACCGCGCTGCGGGAGCTGTTCACGAAGCTGCTGGACTTCGAGGAGGTGAACCGGTACGTGACCGGGATGATCACCGCGGTCGACGTGAGCTACGACTTCGGCGAAGGGCACGAACTGCTCGGCCGTCGGATGCGGGACGTACAGCTGAAGCAGGGGCGCCTCTACGAACTGATGCGCGAGGGCCGCGGACTGCTGCTCGACCGGACCGGCCGGCTCTCGGTGGCGGGCTGGACGGACCGGGTCGACCACGTCGCCGACGGCAGCGAGGACGTGGACGTACCGGCCGTACTGCTGCGGCCGGACGGCCATGTGGCGTGGGTCGGTGAGGACCAGCAGGACCTGCTCGAACGGCTGCCCCGGTGGTTCGGCACCGCCACCGGCTGAGCACACGGACGCGGCCTGAGAAGCCTCCGGTTCCCGCCGGGGCCTGGGGCCGGTGGGCATGCTGTCCCCCGGATCCCCCGGATCCAGGACGGCCACGCCGCCGGCCCTCCCCGTGCCGTGACGGCGTGGGGAATCACGGTGGAGAACCCGGCGGCCCGGTCGCCCCCGGGCCCCTGCGCCTCCTGCGTGAAGCTCAGCTCGGCGACAGTGGCCCCACTGCCGGCCGCCACCACCTACTACGCCACCCATCGGTCACGGCCGCTGCTTGACTTTGTCGACGACGGCCCAGCTGTCGAGATAGGACAGCTGCGTGTACGTGTTCCTGCCCTTGCCGTCACCCGAGCTGCGCTCGTCACGGAATCCGAGGAACCGGTACGTCTCCGGGTCGAAGACGAAGTAGCCACCGAAACCCGTGACCCCCTCCGGAAGCCTCGGGTCGTCATACGTGACGGCCACGCCCGTACGCCCCTTGGCGTCCTTCTGGTCCGGCACCACCTTGACCCCTGGCACCATGCCGAGCGCCTCGTACGCCGCCGGGCGCAGCCCCTCCGGCAGCACCGGGACCAGCTTGAGCAGGCCGGCGAGGCTGAAGTGGATGTCCGACCACTCCTCCTCGGTGACCTCGTCGAGCGAGTCGTTCCTGTCGTCCGGACCCGTCTTGTGCAGGAGCGAGAGGATCAGCTTCTCGGGCTCGGTCGGGAGGCCCTTCAGCGTCCCCCAGTCCTGCGGCGGCCATACGCTCTCGTCGTCCTGGAGCGGCGGCGCCCACCAGCCCTTGCCGATCTCCATGACCCAGGAGCGTTGCGAGCCGTCCACCGAGCGCCAGTTCTCGTCGACGTAGCGCTTCGTGACACCCGTCCGCTGGTTCGTCTCCTTGATGATCTCCTTCGTGTAGACGAACTGGTCGTCCCGCGGACTGACCACCCGTTCGTGCTTCCGCTCGTACGCTGCCGCACCGTTGAGCACGGTCTGCGCGCTCACGTTCCTCAGGTCGTGGGAAGCGGCCGGCGGTACCACGATCCGCCCACCACCGCCGTCGCCGTCCTGCACGGCGACCAGCACGCCGGCGGCCACCGCGGCCGCGACCGCACCGGTCAGGGCGATGCGCAGGACGGGGCGCCTGTGACGGCGTACGACCGGAGCGGTCCCGCTCCTTCCTGTCATCGCCACGAGCAGCCGGGCCCGTACCCGTCGCCGGGTCTCGTCGTCGAGCGGCGGCGCTCCCGCGTCGTAGTCCCGCAGTTCTCGCAGCTCGTCGATGTCACTCATGGGGAACTGCCTCTCGGAAAGCGGTCGGATCGGATCCGCCCAGTGCTTCGCGCAATCTGCCGCGAGCCCGGTGCAGCCGGGATCTGACGGTGCCGACAGGCACCCCGAGGGCCGTGGCCGCCTCCTCGTAGTCGAGGTCCGCCCACGCCACCAGCAGCACGACGTCGCGGTGCCGGGCGGACAGCCCGGCCAGCGCAGCCGCCAGGTCCCGGCGCACCCCCGTGGCACCGGCCCGGGCGACCGCACGGTCCGCGACCGGCTCCTCGTACTCCATCGGCTCCGGCACCTTCGCAAGCGCCTTGAAACGGCGCGCTTCGGCCCTGCGGTGCCGGCTCACGAGGTTGGTGGCGATGCCGAACAGCCACGGACGGGCATCGGTCCGCGTGAGGTCGTACGTGTGGCGTCGCTGGAAGGCGGTGGTGAACGTCTCCGCCATCAGATCCTCCGCCGCCTCAGGACCGAGCCGACGTGCCGCGTAACGGTGCACGGCACCGGCGTACCGGTCGAAGAGCGCGGCGAACAGCTCGGGCTCGTCCCGGGACCGCGCGATCACGCGGGCGTCGCTGTCCTCGCGATCCTCCTCGCGGGTGCGGGCGCCCGGCGGCACGACGGTCATCGGAGCTCCTCTCGTTCGTCCGAACACCTCGAAGGCCCGGGCTCGTTCGGATGGTTCACCTGTCCTTCGCCGGTCGGCGGGATCGAGTTCCATCCCGCTCCTGGCGTACGACACCCGTCGGGTGGACCCGCGACAGCCCCGGAATGGTCTCGGCTCGGCGATCGGAACGGGTCGTGAACGCAGAAAAGCCCCGTGCCACAAAGGGCACGGGGCTTTCCCGGAATAATTGTTCGGCGGCGTCCTACTCTCCCACAGGGTCCCCCCTGCAGTACCATCGGCGCTGAAAGGCTTAGCTTCCGGGTTCGGAATGTAACCGGGCGTTTCCCTAACGCAATGACCACCGAAACACTATGAAATTAACCAACACCGGACATAAACACAGCCGTTCGTTATTTCAGAACTAACACAGTGGACGCGAGCAACTGAGGACAAGCCCTCGGCCTATTAGTACCAGTCAGCTCCACCCGTTACCGGGCTTCCACATCTGGCCTATCAACCCAGTCGTCTACTGGGAGCCTTAACCACTCAAGGTGGTGGGAATACTCATCTCGAAGCAGGCTTCCCGCTTAGATGCTTTCAGCGGTTATCCTTTCCGAACGTAGCCAACCAGCCATGCCCTTGGCAGGACAACTGGCACACCAGAGGTTCGTCCGTCCCGGTCCTCTCGTACTAGGGACAGCCCTTCTCAATATTCCTACGCGCACAGCGGATAGGGACCGAACTGTCTCACGACGTTCTAAACCCAGCTCGCGTACCGCTTTAATGGGCGAACAGCCCAACCCTTGGGACCGACTCCAGCCCCAGGATGCGACGAGCCGACATCGAGGTGCCAAACCATCCCGTCGATATGGACTCTTGGGGAAGATCAGCCTGTTATCCCCGGGGTACCTTTTATCCGTTGAGCGACAGCGCTTCCACAAGCCACTGCCGGATCACTAGTCCCGACTTTCGTCCCTGCTCGACCCGTCGGTCTCACAGTCAAGCTCCCTTGTGCACTTACACTCAACACCTGATTGCCAACCAGGCTGAGGGAACCTTTGGGCGCCTCCGTTACTCTTTAGGAGGCAACCGCCCCAGTTAAACTACCCATCAGACACTGTCCCTGATCCGGATCACGGACCCAGGTTAGACATCCAGCACGACCAGAGTGGTATTTCAACGACGACTCCACAACCACTGGCGTGGCCGCTTCAAAGTCTCCCACCTATCCTACACAAGCCGAACCGAACACCAATATCAAACTATAGTAAAGGTCCCGGGGTCTTTCCGTCCTGCTGCGCGAAACGAGCATCTTTACTCGTAGTGCAATTTCACCGGGCCTATGGTTGAGACAGTCGAGAAGTCGTTACGCCATTCGTGCAGGTCGGAACTTACCCGACAAGGAATTTCGCTACCTTAGGATGGTTATAGTTACCACCGCCGTTTACTGGCGCTTAAGTTCTCAGCTTCGCACACCCGAAAGTGCACTAACCGGTCCCCTTAACGTTCCAGCACCGGGCAGGCGTCAGTCCGTATACATCGCCTTACGGCTTCGCACGGACCTGTGTTTTTAGTAAACAGTCGCTTCTCGCTGGTCTCTGCGGCCACCCCCAGCTCATGGAGTAAATCCAATCACCAGTGATGGCCCCCTTCTCCCGAAGTTACGGGGGCATTTTGCCGAGTTCCTTAACCATAGTTCACCCGAACGCCTCGGTATTCTCTACCTGACTACCTGAGTCGGTTTAGGGTACGGGCCGCCATGAAACTCGCTAGAGGCTTTTCTCGACAGCATAGGATCATCCACTTCACCACAATCGGCTCGGCATCAGGTCTCAGCCTTAACGTGTGACGGATTTACCTACCACACGGCCTACACCCTTACCCCGGGAACTACCACCGCCCGGGCTGGACTACCTTCCTGCGTCACCCCATCGCTTACCTAATACAAGTCTGGTTCATCGGCTCCACCACTACCCTCAACTCCGAAGAGATCGGGCCGGCTTCACGGACTTAGCATCGCCTGATTCAGTATTGGGCGTTTCAAAGCGGGTACCGGAATATCAACCGGTTGTCCATCGACTACGCCTGTCGGCCTCGCCTTAGGTCCCGACTTACCCTGGGCAGATCAGCTTGACCCAGGAACCCTTAGTCAATCGGCGCACACGTTTCTCACGTGTGTATCGCTACTCATGCCTGCATTCTCACTCGTGAACCGTCCACAACTCGCTTCCGCGGCTGCTTCACCCGGCACACGACGCTCCCCTACCCATCCATACTCCCGTTGGGGATATGTGTATGAATGACACGACTTCGGCGGTACGCTTGAGCCCCGCTACATTGTCGGCGCGGAATCACTTGACCAGTGAGCTATTACGCACTCTTTCAAGGGTGGCTGCTTCTAAGCCAACCTCCTGGTTGTCTCTGCGACTCCACATCCTTTCCCACTTAGCGTACGCTTAGGGGCCTTAGTCGATGCTCTGGGCTGTTTCCCTCTCGACCATGGAGCTTATCCCCCACAGTCTCACTGCCGTGCTCTCACTTACCGGCATTCGGAGTTTGGCTAAGGTCAGTAACCCGGTAGGGCCCATCGCCTATCCAGTGCTCTACCTCCGGCAAGAAACACACGACGCTGCACCTAAATGCATTTCGGGGAGAACCAGCTATCACGGAGTTTGATTGGCCTTTCACCCCTAACCACAGGTCATCCCCCAGGTTTTCAACCCTGGTGGGTTCGGTCCTCCACGAAGTCTTACCTCCGCTTCAACCTGCCCATGGCTAGATCACTCCGCTTCGGGTCTAGAGCGTGCAACTCAATCGCCCTATTCGGACTCGCTTTCGCTACGGCTTCCCCACACGGGTTAACCTCGCTACACACCGCTAACTCGCAGGCTCATTCTTCAAAAGGCACGCAGTCACGACTGTTGCTCCGAAGAACAACAGCGACGCTCCCACGGCTTGTAGGCACACGGTTTCAGGTACTATTTCACTCCGCTCCCGCGGTACTTTTCACCATTCCCTCACGGTACTATCCGCTATCGGTCACCAGGGAATATTTAGGCTTAGCGGGTGGTCCCGCCAGATTCACACGGGATTTCTCGGGCCCCGTGCTACTTGGGTGTCTCTCAAACGAGCCGTTGATGTTTCAGCTACGGGGGTCTTACCCTCTACGCCGGACCTTTCGCATGTCCTTCGCCTACACCAACGGTTTCTGACTCGTCTCACAGCCGGCAGACTATGAAAGAGAGATCCCACAACCCCGTATGCGCAACCCCTGCCGGGTATCACACACATACGGTTTGGCCTCATCCAGTTTCGCTCGCCACTACTCCCGGAATCACGGTTGTTTTCTCTTCCTGCGGGTACTGAGATGTTTCACTTCCCCGCGTTCCCTCCACACTGCCTATGTGTTCAGCAGCGGGTGACAGCCCATGACGACTGCCGGGTTTCCCCATTCGGAAACCCCCGGATCAAAGCTTGGTTGACAGCTCCCCGGGGACTATCGTGGCCTCCCACGTCCTTCATCGGTTCCTGGTGCCAAGGCATCCACCGTGCGCCCTTAAAAACTTGGCCACAGATGCTCGCGTCCACTGTGCAGTTCTCAAACAACGACCAGCCACCCATCACCCCACCCTTACAGGTGAGTGCACTGGGGCCGGCAACCGAAGATCCAGACTAAAAAAGCCCGCACCTTCAGATACCCAACAGCGTGCCCGACCCGACCGATCCCCTTCACTTTCCACGCCGAAGCAGTACTCATGAAAACAACCTGTCGTGCCGAATAGTCAACGTTCCACCCATGAGCAACCACCGTCGAACATTTGCCGACGTAATGGTCTCTGGACTCCTTGCGGAATCTAGATGCTCCTTAGAAAGGAGGTGATCCAGCCGCACCTTCCGGTACGGCTACCTTGTTACGACTTCGTCCCAATCGCCAGTCCCACCTTCGACAGCTCCCTCCCACAAGGGGTTGGGCCACCGGCTTCGGGTGTTACCGACTTTCGTGACGTGACGGGCGGTGTGTACAAGGCCCGGGAACGTATTCACCGCAGCAATGCTGATCTGCGATTACTAGCAACTCCGACTTCATGGGGTCGAGTTGCAGACCCCAATCCGAACTGAGACCGGCTTTTTGAGATTCGCTCCGCCTCGCGGCATCGCAGCTCATTGTACCGGCCATTGTAGCACGTGTGCAGCCCAAGACATAAGGGGCATGATGACTTGACGTCGTCCCCACCTTCCTCCGAGTTGACCCCGGCAGTCTCCTGTGAGTCCCCATCACCCCGAAGGGCATGCTGGCAACACAGAACAAGGGTTGCGCTCGTTGCGGGACTTAACCCAACATCTCACGACACGAGCTGACGACAGCCATGCACCACCTGTATACCGACCACAAGGGGGGCACCATCTCTGATGCTTTCCGGTATATGTCAAGCCTTGGTAAGGTTCTTCGCGTTGCGTCGAATTAAGCCACATGCTCCGCTGCTTGTGCGGGCCCCCGTCAATTCCTTTGAGTTTTAGCCTTGCGGCCGTACTCCCCAGGCGGGGAACTTAATGCGTTAGCTGCGGCACCGACGACGTGGAATGTCGCCAACACCTAGTTCCCAACGTTTACGGCGTGGACTACCAGGGTATCTAATCCTGTTCGCTCCCCACGCTTTCGCTCCTCAGCGTCAGTAATGGCCCAGAGATCCGCCTTCGCCACCGGTGTTCCTCCTGATATCTGCGCATTTCACCGCTACACCAGGAATTCCGATCTCCCCTACCACACTCTAGCTAGCCCGTATCGAATGCAGACTCGGGGTTAAGCCCCGAGCTTTCACATCCGACGTGACAAGCCGCCTACGAGCTCTTTACGCCCAATAATTCCGGACAACGCTTGCGCCCTACGTATTACCGCGGCTGCTGGCACGTAGTTAGCCGGCGCTTCTTCTGCAGGTACCGTCACTTTCGCTTCTTCCCTGCTGAAAGAGGTTTACAACCCGAAGGCCGTCATCCCTCACGCGGCGTCGCTGCATCAGGCTTTCGCCCATTGTGCAATATTCCCCACTGCTGCCTCCCGTAGGAGTCTGGGCCGTGTCTCAGTCCCAGTGTGGCCGGTCGCCCTCTCAGGCCGGCTACCCGTCGTCGCCTTGGTAGGCCATTACCCCACCAACAAGCTGATAGGCCGCGGGCTCATCCTTCACCGCCGGAGCTTTTAACTCCGCCCCATGAGGGACAGAGTGTTATCCGGTATTAGACCCCGTTTCCAGGGCTTGTCCCAGAGTGAAGGGCAGATTGCCCACGTGTTACTCACCCGTTCGCCACTAATCCACCCCGAAAGGCTTCATCGTTCGACTTGCATGTGTTAAGCACGCCGCCAGCGTTCGTCCTGAGCCAGGATCAAACTCTCCGTGAATGTTTTCCCGTAATCGGGATCACAACACGAGAGCGGAACGACCAGGTCGGAATAAGACCGGTCGTTCACAGCGTCCTCGCTGTTGTTGCCTACCAGACCCGAAGGACCGGCAGGACTTTTCAAAGGAACCACCAACCTGCCGAAGCAGGCCGGGGTATCAACATATCTGGCGTTGACTTTTGGCACGCTGTTGAGTTCTCAAGGAACGGACGCTTCCTTCGGTCCCGTTTCACCGGGGCCCTCCGGGCGCTTCCCTTCGTTCTTGCGTTTCCGACTCTATCAGACTCTTTCGTGTCCGATTCCCGGTCGAAGCGGGTTTCGCTTTCCAGTTCTTCGCTTTCGCGTTTCCCTTTCCGGCGAGTCCGACTCTATCAGATCCTTTCGGGCCTGATTCCCAGTCAGCGGGGTTTGTCTTCCCGGCTGTTGGGCCGTTCCGACGTCTCAAACTCTAGCGGAATCTCCCGGCGACTCATAATCGAGCCTTCGATTTGAATTCCGGCATGCCGAAATTCACCCCGATGGGAGGTCGTGCAGAGTTTTGGTTGCCGCATTCGCGGCGGATCGGTTGCCCCGGATCCGTACCGGCTCCGTGACAACTCGGAGAACTTTACGGATCGGGGAGGGGCGTGTCAACCCCTCCCCGGGAGGCCTCCCGGCACCATCAGTCCAGGTCGGTGAGCCGGCCACCGGCATCCGGCTGGGCATGTTCCACGCGGCGCAGGAGCCTGATCAGGATCTCGCCCAGGGCTCCACGCTCGTCGCCCGCCAGGTCCTGGAGGAGGTCCTCCTCGAAGTCCGTGGCCATACGCATCGCCTCGAGCCACTTCGTACGGCCCTTGTCGGTCAGCTCGACGATGACGCGGACCCTGTTGTTCTCGTCCCTGTCCCGCGTGACCAGGCCTTCACCGGCCATGCGGTCGATGCGGTGGGTCATGGCGGCCGGTGTGAGCCCGAGCCGCTTGGCGAGCTCACCCGGACCCAGTCGGTACGGGGCACCTGCCAGGACCAGGGTCTTGAGGACCTCCCATTCGGCATTGCTGATGCCCAGGGCCGCCAGCTGTCTGCCGTACGCGACGTTCATCCGGCGGTTCAGCCGGCCCAGGGCGGAGACGACCTGTTCGACCTGAGGGTCGAGGTCGCGGTACTCGCGCTGGTAGGCCGCGATCTGCTCGTCGAGGCTCGGCTCGTGGAGCTCGGGCCGCTCGGGGGTGTCAGACATGGCGGGCAGTATGGCACGCCGCCCATCGCCTTCGAAGTCCTTCGATCTGTAGTGTTGAACATCTAATTTTAATGCTAAAGTCTACCGGTCTGTGTTCTTCGATGTTCTTCAAGTCTTTGGGCAGGTGAGTGTGACCAGGGAGATGGGTGCAGCGCTGCGGCGGATCCAGGTGGGGAGCGCGCTGAGCGCGTTCGGCCTCGGTTTCACCGTCCCGTATCTGTACGTCTACGTGGCGCAGGTACGGGATCTCGGTGCCGGTACGGCAGGTGTCGTACTGGCTGTGTTCGCCATGGCAGCGCTGGCCGTCCTGCCGTTCACCGGGCGGACCATCGACCGGCGCGGGCCGCTGCCCGTGCTGATCGCCGCCGCGGGCACGGCTGCCGTGGGCGCTGCCGCGCTGGGTGTGTCGAGCAGCGTGACGACCGCGGTCCTCTCGGCCGCCGTCCTCGGAGCGGGTACGGCGGTCATGCAGCCGGCGCTCGCCACGATGCTGGTGTGGTGCACGAGCGCCTCCACCCGTACGCGCGCCTTCGCCACACAGTTCTTCCTGCAGAACCTCGGTCTCGGTATCGGCGGGCTGGCAGGCGGTCAGCTGGTCGACGTCGGCCGGCCGTCGAGCTTCACCCTCCTGTTCCTGATCGAAGCGGCGATGTTCGTCGTGCTCGGGGTGGTGACCGCCACCGTGCGTATGCCGCGTACGGCTTCCGTCCCCGGCGCCATGCCCACCGACGGCTCCGCGCCCAAGGGCGGACTGCGGGTGCTGCTCTCGCACAGGGCGATGGTGCAGCTGTGCGTCCTGGGCTTCGTGATCTTCTTCGCCTGCTACGGACAGTTCGAGTCCGGCCTCGCGGCCTACGGGACCGAGGCCGCCGGGATCGAGCCGTCGACCCTCGGCATCGCACTGGCTGCCAACACCGCGGTCATCGTCGCCGCCCAGTTCGTCGTGCTGCGGCTCGTGGAGCGCCGGCGGCGCAGCCGGGTCATCGCGTGCGTCGGTCTGATCTGGGCGTTCGCCTGGATCGTGGCGGGATACGCGGGCCTCGGGCACGGCAGCCAGACCATGGCGACGGCCGCGATGATCTCGACGTACGCGCTGTTCGGGCTCGGTGAGGCGATGCTGTCACCGACCGTCGCGCCGCTCGTCGCCGATCTGGCGCCGGAAGCCATGGTCGGTCAGTACAACTCGGCGTTCGCCCTGGTGAAGCAGCTGGCCCTGGCGGTCGGACCGGCCGTGGGCGGGCCCATGGGGGCGTCGCTGCACGGGCCGTACATCGTGACCTTCGTGCTGTTCTCGCTGGGCATCACCGTGGTGGCGCTGAAGCTGGGCCGTCAGCTCACCCCCGTACAGGACAAGCCGTCGCTCGTGGCGGCGCCCTCGCGGGTGGTGGCCGTGTCACTCCCGGAGAGCGAGCCGGAAAACAAGCCGGAGGGCGCGCCGGTCACCGCTCCCGCCGCCGCCCACTGAGGCGGCGCTCTCCCCGGCTCAGCCGGGGAGGGCGAATTCGCACCACACCGCCTTGCCGCCGCCCGGAGTACGACGGCTGCCCCAGGACGAGGCGATCGTCGCGACGATGGAGATACCGCGGCCCGCCTCGTCCGCCGGTTCGGCGCGGCGTCGGCGCGGCAGGTGGTCGTCCCCGTCCGTCACCTCGATGATCAGGCGGCGGTCGGTACGGCGCAGGCCGAGCCGCATGGGCGGGGTGCCGTGCTGGAGGGAGTTCGCCACGAGCTCGCTCGCGGCGAGGACGCCCAGGTCGCAGAGCTCCATGGGGAAGCGCCACGAGGCAAGGACCCCGGTGGCGAAGGCACGGGCCCTGGGCGCGGCCTCGATGCCGCCCAGCAGTTCGAGCGAGGCGTTGTGGAAGAGCTCCGCACTCGCACCCGTGCGGGCGGGATGCTGGACGACGAGCACCGCCACGTCGTCGTCGTGCTCCGCGGTCACCCCCAGGGAACGGATGAGCCGGTCGCAGACCACCTGGGGCGCCCCCTTGGCACCGGACAGCGCCCGCTCCAGGGACGCGACGCCCTCGTCGATGTCCTCGCTGCGGCGTTCGACCAGACCGTCCGTGTAGAGGACGGCCGTGGAACCGGGCGGCAGGGCGATCGTCCCGGAGGTGTGGACCCAGCCGCCGGTGCCGAGCGGCGGTCCGGTCGGGTCCTCGGCGCGGTGGACGGTGCCGTCCTCGTCGCACACGAGGATCGGGAGATGGCCGGCGGAGGAGTAGACGAGGTGGCCCTCGTTGGGATCGTGGACCGCGTAGACGCAGGTGGCGATCTGGCTGGCGTCGATCTCGGCCGCGAGGACGTCGAGGAGCTGCAGCACCTCGTGCGGCGGCAGATCGAGACGGGCGTAGGCGCGGACGGCGGTGCGCAGCTGGCCCATGACGGCGGCGGCCCGGACCCCGCGCCCCATCACGTCGCCGATGACGAGCGCGGTACGGCCCGCGCCGAGGGTGATGACGTCGTACCAGTCGCCGCCGACCGCCGCGTCCGTGCCGCCCGGCTGGTACGTGGCCGCGATCCGCAGGTCGTCGGGCTGTTCGAGCTCCTGCGGAAGAAGGGAGCGCTGGAGGGTGACGGCCGTTTCGCGGTGGCGGCGCTCGCTGGCCCGGAGACGCTCCGCCGCTTCGGCGTGGTCGGTGACGTCGGTCGCGTAGACGAGCACGCCCGCCTCACCCGCGCCGTCCCCGCTCTCCGGGTCGCCAACGGCGACCGGGGTGCAGGTCACGGTGTACGAGCTGCCCGCGAGGACCTTGCGGGACTTGACCGTACGGGGCGTACCGCTGCGCAGGACCTGGTCCATGAGGGGCAGCAGGCTGAGCTCGGACAGCTCCGGCATGGCCTCGGCGGCGGGTTCACCGCAGGGACGTGGGCCGAAGGCGGCCGTGTACGCGTCGTTGACGTAGGTGATGCGGTGCTCGGGGCCGTGGAGCAGCGCGACGGGGGCGGGGAGCCGGCCGAGGATCTCGGGGGCGGAGAGGGATTCCAGGGAGGGGGCGGCCGCGGAGGGTTCGGGTGTCCCGTCCGGCGGCGTGGGTGCGGTCCTGGGGCGTACGGATTCGGCGCGGGCGGCGGGTACGGACTTGTGGTCGTCCCGCGCGGCGGCTCGACGCTGCGTTCCGGGAAGGCGGGCGCTCCAGCGCGTGAAGTTCACGGAATTTCTGGCCTCGTGTGTCGGTCTGGTCCGCTCGGGCGAGCTGCTTCGTCGGCCGGTACCTGTGCCGGTCGTTGCCGTACGTCTGCCGGTCGGGGCACCGCGGCGGTCCCCCGGGAAGGCGCAGCCGGGTCTCTTCTTGCTGATGGTCGTCGCTGCCGGTCACTGTAGGTGACTGCCGAACGGGTCACTCTGTGCAGGCGTGGGCCCACCTATGGTCACACGCCCAGTGTGACCGACCGTACTGACAGTTGTCGTACGACTGCGGGTACAGCGGCCGAACCGCAGCCGTTCTCCGACCGTCGGCGGCAGTCGGAGGCCGTCGGCGGTGCTGGTCGGCGACGGCCCCAGGAGCGGCGGGCGCCGTTCCGTGGGCCGTGGACCAGGGGTTCAGCCGGATGTCTTCGGCGGGCCGTCTTCCTTCGGCGGGTTGTCGCCGGCGCGTCCGGCGTTCCCCTCGCTCCCGGGAGGTCCGGGGTGTGCGTGGCCGCCGGCCGCGAGCGCGAATTCGGCGCGCGGGTGTTCGAGAGAGCCGAGGGAGACAATCTCGCGCTTGAAGAGTCCGGCCAGTGTCCACTCGGCAAGGACGCGTGCCTTCCGGTTGAAGGTGGGCACCCGGCTGAGGTGGTACACGCGGTGCATCAGCCACGCGGGGTACCCCTTGAGCTTGCGGCCGTAGACATGGGCGACGCCCTTGTGGAGGCCCAGTGAGGCGACGGATCCGGCGTAGGAGTGCCGGTAGTCCTTGACGGGCTGTCCGGCAAGCGTGGCGAGGATGTTCTCCGCGAGGACCTTGGCCTGACGGACCGCGTGCTGGGCGTTCGGCGCGGTCTCCCTCCCGGGCTCCGAGGAGGTGAGGTCGGGGACGGCCGCCGCGTCCCCGGCCGCCCAGGCGTGCTCGACTCCGTCGACGCGGAGAGCGGCGGTACAGCGGAGCCGGCCGCGCTCGGTGAGGGGCAGGTCGGTCGCGGCGAGCAGCGGCGCGGGTTTGACGCCCGCGGTCCACACCAGGGTGCGGGTCGGGAAGCGGGAGCCGTCGCTGAGGACCGCGATCCGGCCCTCGCAGCTGTCGAGACGGGTGTCGAGCCGTACGTCGATGTTGCGGCCCCGCAGTTCCCGGACGGCGTACCTGCCCATCGCCTCGCCGACCTCCGGCAGGATGCGGCCGGTCGCCTCGACCAGGATCCATCGCAGGTCCGTGGGCTTGATGTTGTGGTAGTACCGCGCGGTGTAGCGGGCCATGTCCTCCAGCTCGGCAAGCGCCTCGACACCCGCGTACCCGCCGCCGACGAAGACGAAGGTGAGGGCCGCGTCGCGGATGGACGGGTCCCGGGTCGCGGAGGCGATGTCCATCTGTTCGATGACGTGGTTGCGGAGCCCGATGGCCTCCTCGACGGTCTTGAAGCCGATGCCGAAGTCGGCGAGGCCGGGGACCGGGAGGGTGCGCGAGACGGATCCGGGTGCGATGACGATCTCGTCGTAGGGGATCTCGACGGCGCCGGTGCCGTCCTCGCCGGTCGCGAGCGTCGTGACGGTCGCGGTGCGTTTGGCGTGGTCGACGCGTTCCGCCTCGCCGATGACGATCGTGCAGTACTTCAGGACCCGGCGCAGCGGTACGACGACATGGCGCGGCGAGATCGAACCGGCCGCGGCCTCGGGCAGGAACGGCTGGTACGTCATATAGGGCTCCGGCGTGACCACCACGATCTCGGCCTCACCGCTCTTCAGTCTCTGCCTCAGCTTCCGCTGGAGACGCAGTGCGGTGTACATCCCGACGTAACCGCCGCCGACGACGAGAATGCGTACACGCGGCCTGGTGCCGGGGGTCGTCCCCCGGGAATCTGGAGCCATCACCATCCCATGACGCACCGGAGTCCGGAGTTTGTCCACAGGCCCGGCAAATTGTGTGACCGGAGCTCTTCGATCACCCGTCGGGGAGCAATCACCGTGTATCCCGGCAGCGGTGCAGGTCAGGCATGGCGGGAGGGGGTGCGGGCATGGGGCGAATCAGGGTTCAACCGGTCCTTGCTCCGATCGGGGGGCGCTCCGTGCGGAACTACCCTCTTCTGAATTGAGCCGGGCTCAACTATGTTCGTACCCCGTCGGGGTGTCTGAGTCGGACGATGATCCGCACACCGGCTGACACGGCGGGGAAGTCTCCGGGGGGAGACGTCATAACCGGGGGAAGTTATGCACATTCAGGATTTGCATGGGCAGAGCACTGTCACCTCTGCTTCGGAGGGCCACGGGCGGCTGAGCCCGGTGGGAGCGGTCGCGACGGTCGCCGGGGGCGGGCCCGTGGGGAACGCGGCCCGCACGGCGCCGCTCCGCGTGGACGCGCAGCGCAATCTGGAACACGTCCTGCGCGCCGCACGTGAGGTGTTCGGCGAGCTGGGGTACGGCGCGCCGATGGAGGACGTGGCACGCCGCGCCCGGGTCGGTGTCGGTACGGTCTACCGGCGTTTCCCGAGCAAGGACGTGCTGGTGCGCCGGATAGCCGAGGAGGAGACCTCACGGCTCACCGACCAGGCGCGGTCCGCTCTGGGGCAGGAGGACGAGCCGTGGTCGGCGCTGTCCCGTTTCCTGCGGACATCGGTGGCCTCGGGAGCGGGCCGGCTGCTGCCGCCGCAGGTGCTGCGGGTCGGGGCCGATCCGGAGGATTCGGCCGCCGTGCCGGGTTCGGCCGACGGCGAGACGCGAGTTCCGCATCAGCGGCAGATGGCACAGCCCGATCTCCGGGTGGTCGCACCGCGCTCCGCCGAGGAGGGCATGGACGACGACTCCGGCGCGGGCGAGTTGCTGGAGGTCGTGGGCCGACTGGTCGACCGTGCGCGGGAGTCGGGGGAGCTTCGGGGCGATGTGACGGTGGCGGACGTGCTGTTGGTCATCGCCACCGCGGCACCGGCACTGCCGGATCCCGTTCATCAGGCGGCCGCGTCCGCGCGGCTGCTGGACATCCTGCTGGAGGGCCTGCGTTCCCGGCCCGTCTAGGCGTGTGCCCCGCCTTCCGGCCGGGGTCCGGCCCCGCGCGGGCGGTTGTCCGTCCCTGCGGGACGGGCGTGCCGGGCGGACCTGCCGGGCGGGGCGGACACCCTTACGGCTGCGGGGTGTGGGGTGTGGGGTGTGGGGACTCCCTCGATGGGGTGATATCTCGCGCCTCATGTGCGGGAAGACACCTCGGACGAGTGGTTGCCCGGGCTGAGGGTTCGCCGCGGCAGGGCTCTGTGACACTCTGGCCCCGGTATTACGGGTCCGAAGGTGCATACGGGGGCTTCCGCGATGAGCGGTGACGCGCAGCAGGAGGAACCGGCCGACGGCATCACGGACGGCGGCATCACGGACGGCGGCACGGAGACCGGCGAGCCGTTCACCGGCCAGGTCCCGAGCCAGGCCGGCTCGGGACGGTCGGGCGGTGGCCGGGCCGAGGGCGGCACCGTGCTGCCCGGCCCCTGGGCGGCGCCCACCGACGACGCGGGTGCCACGTACGCCGTCCCTCTCCAGCGGGAGGGCCGCGCGGGCTCCGCCGATCTCGGGCCCTCCGACGCCAAGTTGATCCAGGGCATGCGGGCCGGCGACGACCGGGCCTACGAGGAGCTGTTCCGGCGCCACTCCGGGGCGGTGCGCCGCTACGCCCGCACCTGCTGCCGCGACGCCCACACCGCCGACGACCTGACGGCCGAGGTGTTCGCACGGACCCTCCAGGCGGTACGGGGCGGGAAGGGGCCGGAGGAAGCCGTCCGGGCCTACCTGATGACCGCTGTCCGGCATGTCGCCGCCGCGTGGACGAGGAGCGCGAAGCGGGAGCATCTCGTCGACGACTTCGCGGTGTTCGCCGCGCAGGCCACGCGTGCCTCCGAGCTCGCGGAGGCCGACACCCTCGATCTCGGAGCCGATGTGCTGGCCATGCACGAGGCGGACCGTTCCATGGCCATGGAGGCGTTCCGCAGTCTGCCGGAGCGCTGGCAGGCCGTGCTGTGGCACACCACCGTGGAGGAGGAGTCGCCGAGCGAGGTCGCCCCGCTGTTCGGCCTGACCGCCAACGCCACGGCGGTGCTGGCCGTCCGGGCCCGCGAAGGGCTCAAGCAGGCCTATCTCCAGGCCCATGTGAGCCAGGCGCTGACGGCGGGCGGAGACTGCGCCCAGTACGCCGACCGGCTGGGTGCCCATGCCCGGGGCGGGCTGCGGAGCCGGGCCGAGCGCGGGCTGCGCAAGCATCTGGACGAGTGCGCGAAGTGCCGGATCGCCGTCGGTGAGTTGAAGCATGTGAACGCCGGGATCCCGGCGCTGCTTCCGGTCGCCGTCATCGGCTGGTTCGCCGCGGGCTACGCGGTCAAGGCCGCGGGAGTCGTGGCGGGCGGGGCGGCAGGCGCGGCGGGTGCCGGGGCGGCCGCCGCCGCGACGGGCGGTGCCGCCTCCGGGAACACGGCAGGTGGAGCCGCCGCGGCCGAGGGACTCGGCGCGCCGGTGAAGGCGGGCATCGTGGCCACGGTGGCCGTGGCGGCCGCGGCCGGGCTGGTGTGGGCCCTGGTCGGCGACGACCGGCCGGTCCCCGAGCCGAAACCGGCCGCCGAGCCGCCGGTGGCGGCCCTCGCCGTGCCGACACCCACTCCTCCGCAGGCTCCGCCGGCCCCCGCGCCGCCGCCCGCGCCCGAACCGACACCCGAGCCCGAGCCGACCCCCACCCCCACGCCGGCACCGCCCGCGCCGGAGCCGGCCCCCGAGCCCACACGGCCGGAACCGCCCGCACCCGCACCGCCGGAGCCCAGCCCGGAGCCGCCCGCTCGGAGCACCCCGCCGCCTCCGCCTCCGCCTCCGCCCGAGATCTACCAGGTCAACGAACTGGCGTACTCGGTGGCAGGGGATCACACCGGGCCGGAGATCCTCCTCGGTGAGACCCGGGGGGTGGTCTGGCAGCGCACCGAACTGTCGATCGGCTCGACGACGTACGCCCACGGCGTCACCGTCCACGCCCGCTCGTCGGTCGCGATCCAGCTCAACCGCCCATGCACCCGCTACCAGGCGATGGTCGGCGTGGACGACCTGACGGAGATGCTCGGCCCGGTGCGCTTCTCCGTGGTCGGCGGTGACGGGGCGCGGCTGTGGGAGTCGCCCGTGATGCGGGGCGGAGACCCGGCGGTGGCGACGAGCGTCGGCATCGAGGGGCAGGGCACGATCCGGCTCGTGGTGGAGCCCGCGGGCCCGCTCGGCGGGCTGACGCTGGCCGACTGGGCGGAATC
Source organism: Streptomyces sp. NBC_01520 (assembly GCF_045040375.1). NCBI lineage: Bacteria > Bacillati > Actinomycetota > Actinomycetes > Kitasatosporales > Streptomycetaceae > Streptomyces > Streptomyces sp. NBC_01520. The sequence continues at coordinate 4,364,704 of NZ_CP109404.1, read as the reverse complement.
CCGGATCAGCTGTCGCTGAGCTCCGCGAGGAGGCGGCTGAGGAGGACCAGGACGTCGTCCACGGTGAGGGGGCGTCCCGCCGCGCACTGCGCTTCGTACGCCTCGGGGGTCAGCTCGTCCCGGAGCTGTTCCAGGACCGCCGCCACCTCTCTCTCCTCGACCACCGACCGGGGGCCGTTCACCCGCCAGGTCCCTGCCGCCGCGAGGACGCGTGCGGACTCGGCGAACAGTCCGAGCCGCGGCAGGATGGTCCCGGCCGCCTCAGCGAGATGGGCCGTGAACACCTCCGCGCATCCGGCCGCCGCGGCCGTGCCCAGCGCCCCGGTCACCCCGCGGAGTCCGGCGGCCGGGCCCCCCGACGGTTCGAACACGCTGATGCGCGCCGAGAGACCCTCGACCGCGGCCTCGAACTGGGGCGGCCGGCTGCCGTACACCTGGGAGTTCCGCGCCGAGTCGATGAACCGTCGCGCGTCCTGCACCTCCCCGGCCGTCAGCGCGACGCAGGCCCGCAGGAAGCCCACGTACGCCTGGGCGTCCAGCACCTGCTGCCGTCCGGCCTCCGTCTCCGCCTCGTCCAGGCCCTTCCTGGCCGCGTCCAGGTCGCCGGTCCGGTAGGCGAGTTCGGCGAGGCGTCCGATGAGGAACGGTGCTTCCGCGTGGGCGCCGACCTCCCGGGCGAGCTCCAGTGCCTCCCGGTAGGCCGTCCGCGCCTCCTCGTACCGCCCCTGCATCATTCCGGCCTCGGCGGACGCGCTCGCGACCTGGGCGCGCAGGTAGCGGTCGCCCACACGGCGGCTCAGGACGCGCAGTTCGGCCAGGTCCTCGTCGATGCCCGTGATGCCCCGGGGCGTGTCCACCAGCATGTGGGTGCGGAACATCAGGGTGAAGCCGTACTCCCAGTCGCCGCCGTGGGCACGGGTGCGGGCGACGGCCTCGTCGAATTGCGTGTGCACGTCGGCCGTGTACTCGCGGTGCATGCACGCGGTCATCGGCCAGAGCATTCCGGGGAAGCGCGTGGACTCCGGGCCCCCCGCGCCGAAGGCCGCCGACACCCGGACCACCAGGTCCTGGAACTCCTCGTCCTCGTGGAGGTTGTCGGCCGGCCGGCTCTCCACCGCGAGGAAGAACCGCAGCATGTGCAGGTGCATGCGGGGCCAGTGGCGGGGGTCGGCCGGTTCCTCGGGGTCCTCGCCGAGGGCGACGGTACGGTCGGCCCAGACCAGGCCCTCCGTACGGAAGTTGCGCAGCCACCAGAACCAGCCCATGCCGAGCACCAGGCGCAGTGCCTCCGGCTCGGAGCTCCCGCCCGCGGTGGTGCGGTGCAGGGCGGCGCGGATGTTGTCGAGTTCCGTCTCCAGCCTTCCGATCCAAGGCAGTTGTTCCCCGGAGCGGAGCAGCGGGTCGGCCTCCTCGACGAGCGCGGTGAAGTGCGCGGTGTGGGCCGTGGCGGCGGCAGCCCGTACGCCCGGGGCCTCGGCGGCCCGCTCGGAGGCGTACTCGTGGATGGTCTCCAGGAGGCGGTAGCGCATGTCCCCGGCATCGGTGGGGGTCGCGACGACGAGGGACCTGTCGACGAGCGCGCCGAGGAGGGAAGCCGCCTCGGGTCCGGCGGTCACCGCTTCGGCCGCGGCCAGGTCCCAGCCGCCCGCGAACACCGAGACCTGGCGCAGGACCGTGCGCTCGTCCTCCGCCAGCAGGTCCCAGGACCAGTCCACGACCGCGCGCAGGGTCTGCTGGCGGGGCAGCACGGTGCGGCTCCCATGGGTGAGCAGCCGGAACCTGTCGTCCAGCCGGTCCGCGATCTGGCGCGGGGTGAGCACCCGGAGCCGGGCGGCGGCCAGTTCGATGGCGAGCGGCAGGCCGTCGAGCCGCCGGCAGATCTCGGCGACGGCCCGCGGAGTGTCGGCCGCTCCCGTCGCCTCCGGGTCGAAGTCCGGCCGTACGGCGCGGGCGCGCTCGGCGAAGAGGCGGTGCGCGGGGTCCGGCGGGAGCGGCCCGACGGGCCGCACGGCCTCGCCGGGTACGCCGAGTGGTTCACGGCTGGTGGCGAGGACGCGGAGTCCCGGACAGTGCGTGAGGAGGGTCTCCGCGAGGGCCGCCGCCGCGTCGATGACGTGCTCGCAGTTGTCGAGCACGAGGAGGAACGGCCGGTGGCGTGAGCGGTGCGCGAGGTGTTCGACCAGCCGCTCGGTGGGGTCGACGGGTGCGGCGGACCCGTCCCGGGTGCTGTCGCGCAGCAGTGCCGTCTCGCGCAGGCCGAGCGCGGAGAGTACGGCTCCGGGTACGGCGGAGGGGTCGTCGAGCGGGGCGAGTTCGGCGATCCAGGCGGCGCCTTGTCCGGTGGTGGCCTCCTCGGCCAGCCGGGTCTTGCCCGAGCCGCCGGGGCCGGTGAGGGTGACCAGGCGTGCGCGGGTCAGATCGGCGCGGATGGAACGGAGTTCGGCTTCGCGTCCGACGAAGGAGGTGAGCCGGGGGCGGATGTTGCCCTCGGCGGGGTGCGGGTCGTGCGCAGCGGCCGGCGGTACGTGGTGGTCCGCGGCATGCGGTACATGCTCCGTGGCATGCGGTACGGAGTGTTCCGTGGCGTGTCCGTGCTGGTCGAGGAGTTCCCTGTGGAGAGCGGTGAGTTCCGGTCCGGGATCGGTGCCCAGGCCGTCGGCGAGTGCCCGGCGGGCCTCCTCGTACGCGACGAGCGCGTCGGCCTGTCTGCCTTCGGCGCGCAGCGCCCGGAGCAGTTGGGCGTGCAGGGGTTCGTGGTACGGGTGGGCGGCCGTGAGCTCCCGGAGCTCGGGTACGAGTCCCGCCCGGTCCCCGCGCCGGAGGTCGGCCTCGACGCGCTGCTGGACTGCGGTGAGCCGGTGGGCCTCCGCCCGTATCCCCTGGTCCCGTTCGCGTTCGGGGAGGTCGGCGAGGGCGGGCCCGCGCCAGAGGTCCAGCGCGGTGCGCAGGGTGTGGGCGGCGGACTCGGGGTCTCCGTCGGCCAGTTCCCGGGCGCCTTGGCGGGCGAGCCGCTCGAAGACGTACAGGTCGATGTCGTCGGGGCCCGCGTCGAGCCGGTAGCCGGCGGGATCCCCGGCGACCGCCGCCCTGCCGAGGGCGCGGCGCAGCCGGCCGACGAGTGCCTGGAGGGCGGCGGGGGCGTCCTGCGGCGGATCACCGCCCCATACGTCGTCGACGAGCGCGGCGACGGTGACGGGGCGGCCCGCGCGCAGGGCGAGCGCCGCGAGGAGGGCACGCAGCCGGGGGCCGCCGACGGGCAGCGCACCGCCGTCCCCGTCTCGCGCCTCGGTGACGCCCAGGATCAGATACCGCACGGAGCCATTGTGTCCCGGGCGGGCCGCACCCGGCCCGGCCGTCTGCCGAGGGCGGAACCCGGTCCGCGGGCGCGGGAAGGCGGGGAACGGGGGCCGTCACGGCTGAGGGGTGCGGGTCCGGGGCCTCCCCGTACGGCTACGGCTACGGCTACGGCTACGGCTGAAGCGTCCGGCGGGCCGGGACCACGCCGCCCGCCACCGCCCGCTGCCGCGGGGCCGCCGTGCCCGTCCAGCAGGTGCCCCGGCGGGTGATCAGGCGGCGGAGCCAGAGTTCCGTGGAGGCGAGGGCGGCCAGGCCGTCCAGGGGCAGCGGTTCACCCTCGGAGGCCGCGCGCAGCGCCTTCCGTACGACGCGGGCCTCGATCAGGCCCGCGTCGGCGAGCAGCGGGGCGTCGAAGAGGGCGATCAGCTCCGGGAGAGCCGTGCGCAGGCCGATGCGGCCCGCCGCGTCCGAGGTGGCCTGGGACGGGGTGCCCCAGCCGGGCGGCAGTTCCTGGATGCCCGCACCCGCGAGGACCCGGCGCAGGATCGCGGCCCGGGCGCCCGGCTGGACGCGCAGCGACTCGGGGAGGGCCCTGGCCGCCCGTACGACCTGGTTGTCGAGGAACGGGGCGTGCAGGCGCTGGCTGCGGACCTCCGCGGCCTGTTCCAGGATCCGCTGGTCGGCCGCGTGCCGGGCGAGCGCCGCCCTGGCGCGGGCCTCCCCCGGGCGCTGGACCGACGCCGGCCGGATCGCCGCCTCCTGGAGCCGGACCGCCACTTCGGCGAGTGCCTCACCGGTGAGCCAGCGCGCGGCCGGACCGGGCCGGGACCAGGTGAGGGCGGCGAGCGAGGCGTCGGCCGGGGTGTCGAGGTCGGGGGCGTAGCGGTTGGCGTCGGGCAGCAGGCCGGCAGCCGATTCCAGTCCGGTGCGGTAGGACGTGCGGGCCAGCCGGCGGGCGGCGCGGTAGACGGCCACCGGGACGAACAGGGAGTGGGCGGATGGCCCTTCGGCCCTGGCGAGCGCGGCGACGGGGCGCAGGATGTGGCGTCTGCGCCGGTCCATGAGGAGGTCGGCAAGCCGTGCGGGGTGCGCGTCGAGGACCTGCCGGGCGCCGTGGCCGACGAAGTGGTCGGCGCTTCCCGCGGCCAGTCGGCGGCGGTGGCGTTCGGCGACGACGAGCGACGGGGCGGGTTCGTCGGTGAGCGGGCCGCTCTCCAGCGACGCGTAGGGCAGGGCCTCCTCGCCGGCCGCGACGACCACGTGGTGCAGGCGGGGGTTGGCCGCGATGACGCGGGCACGCTCCAACTCGTCCTCGCGGCCCTGTGTGGACAGGTCGTTGAAGGTGACGGCGAGCAGTCGCTCGCCCGCCCCGGTGCCGTGCCCGAGGACGGTGCCGGGGAGTCCGGGCAGCCCGGCGGCCAGCAGGGCAAGGGTGGCGGAGGCGCTGCCTCCGGAGAGGTCGGAGCCGATGCCGGGCACGGGCGCCCCGCGGGCCGCGCGGCGCTCGGCGGGCCCCATGCCCGGCACCGGACCCGGATCCGGCGGCATGGCCCCCGGGGCGTGGCGCGGGGCCGTGAGCCGGGCGCGTACGGCTTCGACCAGCGCGTCCCGTACACCCTCGACGGCGCTCACGGGGTCGGTCTGGGGGGCCGCGACGGCGAGCGAGGCAACCGCCTCGTACCCGGTGATCTCGCGCGAGCCCTCCCGGAGGATCAGCGCGTGCCCCGGGGGGATCCGCTTCACGCCCGCGTACGGTGTGCCGTCGCCCAGCGCTTCCGGGGTCTCGGGGCAGGCGAGCAGCGCGGCCAGGTGGCCGATGTCCAGCTGGGCCTCGATGAGATCGGCGAGCGGGAGGGCGGCGGTGGCGTACGCGGTGCCGTTGGCCCACGGGGTGTGGAAGACGGGGCGCGCTCCGGCGAGGTCCCCGGCGACGGTGATGCGGCGGCCGATCTGCGCGACGGCCGTGTAACTGCCCGGCCAGGCGGTGAGATGGCGCAGTGCCCCGCCGCGGGCGGCCAGCAGCCCGACCCGGAGCTGTTCGTCGGTGGCCCCGCAGCAGCCGAGGACCGCGAGGCGGGTGGTGGGCGCGCCCTCGGGGGTGGCGACCGTGATGACGCGGATCTCGTCGGGTCGCCAGTCACCCACGGCCCAGAGCGGATCCGGGTCCCCCCACAGGAGTTGGGAACCCACGGGGTGGACCGTGCGCCCCTCCCCGTGGTGGCCGACGGCGCCCACGGTGCCGAAGCTCGCGGCGATACTGCTCCACCCCACCAACCAACGCATCGCCGCCTCCACAGGCTGTGGACGAACCGGCGCGCCAGGACCCGGGAACGCCGCTGCGGACATGCTGCCACGACAAAGGCACCTGGGAGGGGGTACGGGCGGCGCACGGAGGACGCGCATGCGCCCCTGGCAAAGGCCTGGCGCCACCTCCCCGGATCCCACCACAACGGAACTGCCGCTTCCGGGAGTTGCCCCGCACGGGCCCGGAGCACGGACCCCGCCTCGGTCACGCCGAGGAACAGACGTAAACCGGCCATAGGCGGACCGTTCCCGGAGGCGTCACACGACCGTCCGGATCCAGCCATTCTCAGATCGCGATCCGCTCGCGCGTTTCACTCCGGAGGAGCTTCCGAAAGGCCGCCGGAAGAGCTTCCACAGGGCTTCGACGACACCCCGCCCGCACCCCGCGGAGCACCGGACCGGACTTCGGGGAGGTTTGCCCCGGCCCCGGTGACGCGTCGGCCGGCGCATCCCCCCGGGTGCGCCGGCCCACCCGCCTCGCCCCCTGGAACCGTGCCCTTCGACGCACAGTCCGGGAGGTGTTCGTCACCTCCCGGACCGGTTCGCCGCCCGCGGGGATTGGGGCGGCGGTCTCCCCCAGCCCGCTGAGTCCAGTGCAGCGGGCCGACCCACGCAGCACCCATCGAAGCGCTCCCGTGCAGGCCAGGGCAGAGCGCACGGCCGGGCGCACGGCCACACAACGGGAGCACGATGCTCTTGCTCCGTACCGCCCGATGACCGCCGTGTGACTCCGCGCGCGGCGCCGCACCCGTATCCGTGGACGCACCCGGTGCGCGGCCGGTGAACGGGGCGGCGCACCGGCGGCCGGCGCCTTGGACTCCGACGGCGCCGCGTCGGCGCGGACAACATTCCCGCCATCCGGACGACTGCCCCTTAACGGTAGGGATGCGGCGAACTACGCTGGGTTTACCGATGTTCTCAGCAGGGCGGCATATTCCACGGGGCTCAGCCAAATGCGTGTGCGGCCGGAGTGCCCGGGACCGTACCTGGGGAGAACACGGTACGAATGCCGCGCGCCTCACGGTGTCGCGGCGGCCGTCTGTGTGTCGAGGGGTGGCGCATGTCCAGGGAGCAACGCGGGCCGAACGAGAAGCTCGGCACGGTTCTCGCCCTCGCGGGAATCAGCAACGCCGGGCTCGCCCGGCGGGTCAACGACCTCGGAGCGCAGCGCGGTCTGACACTTCGCTACGACAAGACCTCGGTGGCCCGCTGGGTCGCCAAGGGCATGGTGCCGCAGGGTGCGGCGCCCCATCTCATCGCGGCGGCGATAGGGGCCAAACTCGGCCGTCCGGTGCCGCTGCACGAGATCGGGCTCGCCGACGCCGACCCCGCGCCGGAGGTCGGTCTGGCGTTCCCGCGTGACGTGGGCGAGGCGGTGCGCTCGGCGACGGATCTCTACCGGCTGGACCTGGCGGGCCGCCGCGGCGGCGGCGGAATCTGGCAGTCGCTCGCCGGTTCCTTCGCCGTGAGCGCGTATGCGACCCCCGCGTCCCGATGGCTCATAACACCCGCTGATCCGTCGGTCGCCCGGGACTCGACGGCCGCCCAGGCCGCGATCCTCGGCACCCGGGGCGCAGCCGGCGGCCAGGGCGCACCGGGGGCGCAGATCGGGGTGCCCGTCCAGCCGGGGCCCGACACCGTGTCCGACGCCTCCCCCCTGCGGGTCGGCCACAGCGATGTCGCCAAGCTCCGCGAGGCCGCCCAGGACGCGCGCCGCTGGGACTCCAAGTACGGCGGGGGCGACTGGCGTTCCTCCATGGTCCCTGAGTGCTTACGCGTCGACGCCGCACCCCTGCTCCTGGGTTCGTACAGCGACGAGGTGGGCCGGGCACTCTTCGGCGCCTCGGCAGAGCTGACCCGGCTCGCCGGGTGGATGGCGTTCGACACCGGCCAGCAGGAGGCCGCGCAGCGCTACTACATCCAGGCGCTGCGCCTGGCCCGGGCCGCCGCAGACGTGCCGCTCGGCGGATACGTACTGGCGTCGATGTCGCTCCAGGCGACCTACCGGGGCTTCGCCGACGAGGGCGTTGACCTCGCGCAGGCGGCGGTCGAGCGCAATCGCGGCCTCGCCACCGCACGGACCATGAGCTTCTTCCGGCTCGTGGAGGCGCGCGCCCACGCGAAGGCCGGCGACGCACCGGCCGCGGGGGCCGCTCTCAGGGCGGCCGAGAGCTGGCTGGAGCGCGCCCGGGCCGGTGACATGGACCCTTCCTGGCTCGGCTTCTACTCGTACGACAGGTTCGCCGCCGACGCAGCCGAGTGCTACCGCGACCTGAAGGCGCCCCGGCAGGTGCGGCGCTTCACGGAGCAGGCCCTGTCCAGGCCCACCGAGGAGTTCGTCCGCTCGCACGGGCTGCGGCTCGTCGTGTCGGCGGTCGCCGAGCTGGAGTCCGGCAATCTGGACGCGGCCTGCGCGGCGGGGACACGCGCGGTGGAGGTGGCGGGGCGCATCTCCTCGGCCCGCACCACGGAGTACGTCCGCGATCTGCTGCACCGCCTCGAACCGTACGGTGACGAGCCGCGTGTCGCCGAGTTGCGGGAGCGGGCCCGTCCGCTTCTGGTGGCCCCGGTGTAGTGGCCCGTGCAGTGGCCCGGCGCAGTGGCCCGGCATGGCGGAACACCGGATCGTCCCGTTATGCCCGGTCCGGATCTCGGATCGGACGCCACGCCCCTGCCGCCCCTGGTTTGAGCCCGTTGTCAGTGGGTCAGTGCACTATCGGGGTGGGAGGTGGCGTGATGATGACGCACGCGGCGTACGACTGCGATGTGCTGGTGATCGGCGGCGGGATCGTCGGTCTGTCGACCGCGTACGCGCTCACGCGCACCGCGCCCGGCACCCGGGTCACGGTGCTGGAGAAGGAGTGGGGCCCCGCCAGGCACCAGACCGGACGCAACAGCGGGGTGATCCACAGCGGTATCTACTACGCCCCGGGTTCGCTCAAGGCGCGCTACGCGGTGCGGGGCGCCGCCGAGCTCGTCGACTTCTGCGCCGAGCACGGCATCGCGCACGCGGTGACGGGCAAGCTGATCGTGGCGACCGCCAGCGACGAGCTGCCGAGGCTGCACGGACTGGTCCAGCAGGGCCGTGAGCACGGCCTGCCGGTCCGGGAGCTCGGCCCCGCCCAGATCGCGGAGTACGAGCCGGAGGTGCGCGGGCTCGCGGCGATCCGGGTCGGGACGACCGGGGTGTGCGACTTCGCCGCGGTGGCGGCCCGGTTCGCCGCCGAGGTCGGCGCGTCCGGCGGACAGGTCCGGTACGGCGCGGAGGTCGTCGCCGTCGACCGGCGCCCCTGGGGCGTCGCCGTGCGGACGGCCGACGGCCAGGTGGTCCGGGCCCGGGTGCTGGTCAACTGCGCGGGGCTGCACAGCGACCGGATGGCACGGCTCGCGGGCGACGACCCGGGCGTGCGGATCGTGCCGTTCCGCGGGGAGTACTACGAGCTGGCCAGGCCGGAGCTGGTGCGCGGGCTGGTCTATCCGGTGCCGGACCCGGCGTTCCCCTTCCTCGGGGTGCATCTGACCCGCGGTGTCGACGGCACGGTCCACGTCGGGCCGAACGCGGTGCCGGCCCTGGCCCGTGAGGGGTACGGCTGGCCGGTCGTGCACCCGGGTGAGCTGGCCGCGACCCTGAGCTGGCCGGGCTCCTGGCGGATCGCCCGGCGGCATTGGCGGTACGGGGCCGGCGAGGTGCACAGGTCCCTGTCGAAGCGGGCGTTCACCCGGGCCGTCCGGCGGCTCCTGCCCGAGGTGACGGAGGACGACCTGAGGCCGTCCCCGGCCGGGGTCAGGGCCCAGGCGGTACTGCGCGACGGCACGCTGGTGGACGACTTCCTGATCCGGGAGGCCCCGCACACCGTCCACGTGCTGAACGCCCCGTCGCCCGCGGCCACCGCTTCGCTGCCCATCGGGAGGGAGGTGGCGCGACGGGCTCTGCTGCGGGCTCGCGCGACGGGATGGAAGCCGCCCGCCGTAGAATCGGGTCATTGTGTCTGAGCCTGTGAACCCCACCCCAGAGACGCCCGGCGCCACCGCGGACGCGGACGCCGAGGCACTGCGCGCCGCCTCCTTCGAGCGGCAGCGCAGGTTGCGCCAGGAGCCCCGCTTCCCCGGCGGCCCCGCCGCCGACCCGGCGGGCTCGCACCACGAGCGCCGGATCCGCAGCTTCCAGCCGCGCCGCAGCCGTGTGACCGTCGGCCAGGAGGACGCCCTCAAGCGGCTGTGGCCGAAGTGGGGCCTGGACATCGACGGCCTCCGCGTCCTCGACCTGCCGACGCTGTTCGACGGTCTCCCGGTGGTCCTGGAGATCGGTTTCGGCATGGGCGAGGCCACCGCGCAGATGGCCGCCGACGACCCGGGCACCGGAATCCTGGCCGTCGACGTGCACACCCCGGGTCAGGGCAATCTCCTCGGTCTCGCGGACCGGGCGGGCGTGACCAACATCCGGGTCGCCAACGGTGACGCGATCATCCTGCTCCGCGAGATGCTGGAGCCGGCGGCGCTGGACGGGCTCCGGGTGTACTTCCCCGACCCCTGGCCGAAGAAGCGGCACCACAAGCGGCGGCTGATCCAGCCGGAGTTCCTCGATCTGGTGGCGCGGCGGCTGAAGCCCGGCGCTGTCGTGCACTGCGCGACGGACTGGGAGCCGTACGCGGAGCAGATGCTGGAGGTGCTCACGGCGCACCCCCTGTTCGAGAACACGGCCGCCGACGGCGGCTACGCGCCCCGTCCGGCGTTCCGGCCGCTGACCCGCTTCGAGGGGCAGGGCCTGGACAAGGGCCATGTCGTGCACGACATCCTGTTCACCCGGATCGCGGACCTCTAGCCGCGTCGCAGGGCACGTCCTCCAGGGCCACGACCGTCGCTGATCAGCCACCGCCGGGCGCCCGGCACCTCGCACCGTGGTCAGGTGTCGGTCCCCCTGGTTAGGGTCATGAGGTGTCCGAGGGGTCCGTGCAGCACCAGCAGCCGGCCGTCCCGGTTCTCGAGGAGCAGCGGCTCGACGAGTTCCTGGGCGCCGTTCCCGAGCGTGGCCAGTGGCGTTACCGGCCCCGCCGTGTCGGCATGGTCTGGCGCAGCAAGGCGTTCCGCGCGGGGGCGGTGATCGCCGTGCTCGCCCTCTGCGGTCTGGTGATCCTGTCCCTGGTGCGCGACCAGACGGGCACGGAGGGCTTTCTCGTCGGGCTGGGCCTGGCCGTGCTGCCCGTGCCGATGCTGATGGCGGCGTTCCGCTGGCTCGACCGGGTCGAGCCGGGCCCCTGGCGGAATCTGCTCTTCGCCTTCGCCTGGGGTGCGTGTGCCGCGGCCCTGGTGGCGATCATCGCCAACTCCTTCGCGACCCGCTGGATAGCCACGGCCACCGCCGACCCTGCGAGTGCCGACACCCTGGGGGCCACGGTCATCGCCCCCGTCGTCGAGGAGACCGCCAAGGCCGTCGCCGTCCTGCTCATCTTCCTGTTCCGCAGACGGGAGTTCGGCGGTGTCGTCGACGGCATCGTGGTCGCCGGATTCACCGCGACGGGCTTCGCCTTCACCGAGAACATCCTCTATCTCGGCAACGCCTTCGGTGAGGACCAGCAGTTGGGGACCACGGGCCTCGCCTCGGTGACGGCCGGGACGTTCTTCGTACGGGTGGTGATGTCCCCGTTCGCACACCCGTTGTTCACGGTGCTCACCGGCATCGGTTTCGGCATCGCCGCGCTCGGCGGACAGCGCCACCGGGTGCGCCGGATCGTCCTGCCACTGCTCGGGCTCGTCCTCGCCATGGGGATGCACGCCCTGTGGAACGGCTCGTCGGCCTTCGGACCGTACGGCTTCTACGCGGTGTACGGGGCGTTCATGGTGCCGTCCCTCGGCCTGGTGACCTGGCTGGCCATCTGGTCGCGCCAGCGGGAGCTGCGTACGCTCTCCGCCGAGCTCCCCGTCTACGCGTCGGCCGGCTGGCTGACTCCGGCCGAGCCGCTCGCGCTGGCCTCCATGCGGGCGCGGGGCGTGGCCCGCGACATGGCCAGGCACTGGAACAGCCACCCGGACCGGGCCCGGGGCAGGGCCGCGGCCCGCGCGGTCGCGGAGTACGAGTCGTTCGCGACCTCACTGGCCGTGCTGCGTCACCGGGCCCGCCGCGACGGGGCGGGACCGGACTTCGCCGTACGGGAGCAGGAGCTGCTGGCCCACCTGTGGCAGCGCCGGGATATCGCGGGCCCGGCCCTGACGTACGCGGCCCACGCGACGGGCCGCCTCCGCGCGCACCGTGTGCCGCCGCCCCCGTTCCCCCGTCAGGTCGCCTACGGCGTGCCGTATCCGCAGCAGCGGATCCCGGCGCCGCACCGGCACTACGGCGGCTACAACCCGTATCTCCAACCGGGTACGCGGCAGCCGGGCACCGGCGAAGGGCCCGTACCGCCCGGCTAGCGGCCAGGCGGTGGTCGACAGCGGGGCCGGAACCGCTGACGGCCTCGGCGGCCACGCGCGCCAGATGTCAGGCGGACGCCTCGGTGAGCTCCGCCAGCTGCTGCCCGGTCAGCCGGGGCAACTGTTCCGCAGGCCCACGGCGGGCCGGGCGGGCCCCACGACGCGGACCGGCAGCCCTGACGTCGGGGGGTGTGCGTCAGGGCTGCCGGGGTTCAGGTGCGCCGAACGGAGGCGCCACGTACGCGGATCGGACCCGCCGTACGGGTGCGGGGGCTCAGACCGTCAGGCCCTTGCCGCGCAGCCAGCTCATCGGGTCGACGGCCGAACCGCCCGCGGTGTGGACCTCCAGGTGGAGGTGGGGACCGGTCGAATTCCCGGTGGAGCCCACGCGGCCGATGGTGTCGCCCGTGCTGACCTTCTGGCCGGCGGTGACGTCCATCGAGGACTGGTGGGAGTACGAGACCTCGGTACCGTCGTCGAGCACGAGGACCGTGTGGTAGCCGTAGGAGCCCGACCAGCCGGCCGACTTCACCGTGCCGCTGTGCACGGCCTTGATCGGCGTACCCGTCGGAGCCGCGAAGTCCAGCCCCGTGTGGTAGCCGGAGGACCACATCGAACCGGCCTGGCCGTAGGTCGTCGTGATCGTGTACGAGGACGTCGGGAGGGCGTAGCTGGCGGCAAGCTTGGCGAGACGCTCGGCCTCCGCCTTCTTCCTCGCCGCCTCTTCCGCCGCCTTCTTCTCGGCTGCGGCGTCGGCCTCGGCCTTGCTCTGCTGCTTCGCGGCCTCGGCCGCTGCCTGCTCGGCGGCGGCTTTCTCCTCCGCGGCCTTGGCCTCGGCGGCGGCGCCGGCCTGCTGCTGCTCGGCCTGCTGGAGGATGCGGGCGCGCAGCGCCTCACCGGCGTCGGTGGCGCCCTGCTCGGCCTCGGCGGCCGTGATCCCGGCGGTGGTGAGCGGGGAGGCGTCGGCGGCCGACCCGGTGTCCGCGTCGGAGTCGTCCGACATGAAAGCGCTCACGCCGGGAAGGGACTTGGCGTCGGGGAGATTGTCCGCGATGGAATCGGGAAGGGAGATGGAGACCGGCGGCTTGCTCTGCGCCGTGGCCATGCCACCCGCACCGACGGCCGCGATGACGCCGACGCCGAGGACGGTGGAGCTACGGGCGAGACCACGCTGCTTGGCTACGCGGTGCCTGCCGCGCACGGGACGTATGGACTCCTCGGTGGGATTCCATTCCTCCCAAGTCCTCTCCTCGCCACCGACGGTGTCGGTCCTGAAGGGTGACGGGGCCTCGGGGGCAGGCTGATTGGACGCCACGTGGGCGCACTCCTTTCCTTCCTTATCGCCTACCGGGTTAGCTGACGGGTTCGGAGCAGGAAGGTCTCCTACGGGCTCCTTCGCCTCTCACGAGACACAGGCGCCCGATTCACCCCATGTAGGTGGTTCCCCGGTTCCCTTGCGGAATTCGGCGCTCGCGCACGGTGCCGCCTCTTGCGACGACTGGGACAACCGCGCTGCGTTATCGAACGTTAATAGACACCGGGGCCCGATTCCAAGCTGTTCCGACTGATCATTCGTCACTCCGGCCTGGACTTTAGGGCAGGAAACAGCACCAAACGGGCGAGTTGAGTATTCCCGGTCCGGTCATCAGTTTCTGACGGTGTGTCAAATGTTATGCGGAGCGGCACGCATCGACTACGGACGGTCGCGACGGGTCATCCTTCGCCCCTCCCCACGATCTTCACCGTCGTCCGCCGCTCCGGCTGTCCCCGCGCGGGCCGGCCGACGGCGAGCAGCGCCAGGTCGTCGGTCGAGTGGCCCCCGGTGTGCAGGCGTACGTCGTCGGTGAGCGCGGAGAGCAGTTCCTCGGGCCCGGGGAAGATCCGGCCGTGCAGCCGCGCGGCCGGATCGTAGAAGACCCCGCCCGCGTCCCGCGCCTCGGTGAGGCCGTCCGTGAACGCCAGGAGCGTCGACCCGGCCGGCAGCTCCCACTCGTCCGAGCGGTCCGGCCACACCCCCAGGTCCATCCCGATGGGCAGCGCGGGCACGGTCGGCGCCAGTACCTGGAGCGCCCCGTCCGCGTGCAGCAGGATCGGCTCGGGATGACCACGGTTGACGATCCGTACCGTGCCGGAACCTGCCGGGATCTCGGCGAGCACAACGGTGACGAACCCCTCCATGGAGTCGAGCCCGCCCCGGCGGCTCCCTTCCCGCGCCAGCGCCCGCTCCAGCCGCTGCGCGACACCCTCCAGCGACAGCTCCTGCTCGGCCGCCTCGCGGAAGGCCCCGATCACCACGGCCACCGCCTCCACGGCGTCCAGCCCCTTGCCCCGGACGTCACCGACGACCAGCCGCACCCCGTGCGGGGTGTCCGCGACGGCGAACAGGTCGCCGCCGACGAACTCGTCCGCCTGCGCCGCCTCGTACCGCGCCGCGACCAGCAGCCCGCCGATCCGGTCGTCCGGGGTGGGCAGCACCGCGCGCATCGCGGTCTCCGCGATGACCCGGGCCGAAGCGAGCTGCTCGTTGCTGCGCCGTACGACGCCGTTGATGGCCAGGGCGAGCACGGAGACCGTGATCACGGTGAGCAGATCGGTGAGCGGCACGACCTCGGTGACCGCACCGTCCGAGAGCCGGATCACGAGAACGGCCAGGACCGCGGCCACACCGGTACGGACCGTGCTGGCCAGCGAGAAGAACGGGGCGGCGATCAGCGGAGCCGCCGCGAAGAGCGGAACGGCGCTCACGGCGGCCGGAGTCACCAGGTCGAAGACGATCCCGCCCCCGATCATCAGGGCCGGCAGCGCACGCACGAACCTCCGGGCACCGATGCCTCCACCGGCTCCGCCCCGTCGGCTGTCCCGCTTCCCCACCTGTGCACTCCTGCCCGGTCCGCCCACGGCTGCGGACGGTACCGCGATCCGCCCGGACCGGACGGAGCCGCGCGTGCGGCGGCTCGTCATCGGCCGAAGGGAGGAGCGCGCCGGAGCCCCGTCCCCCGAAGGTCAGCCGGAGAGCCGGTGCTGCGCGTAGATCGTCAGTGCATCCCGTACGAAGACGGCGGTGCCGTCTCCGTACCGATCGTAGTTCTTCCCGAAGCGCGGATCGGCGACATACATCTCGGCGAGGCCGGTCACGTACGACCGGGTGACCGTCGTGGTGCCCGAGAGCCACGCGCAGTGGCGCCGCGCGATGTCCTGCGCCTCCTCGCCGCCCGCGTCCAGACCGGCCTCCCTGGCCGCCCCGTAGTCCCGCGCGATCGCGTCGTGCACACCCTGGAATTCGGCGCGCTCCTCGGCACTCAGCCCGCGCCACCACCGGTCGCCCTTCTTGCAGGCGTCCCGGCCCCAGCGTTCGGTGACCTCCTGCTCGTACACCGTGTGGTCGAAGCCGTCGAACACTTCCCCGGCCATGAGTTCCTCTCCCTGCCCGGTCCTGTGGAGAGTGGTCCGCACCGAGGCGATCTGCCGCCCGATGCGCTCCCGCTCCTGCTCCAGCAGGCGCAGATGGGTCCGCAGCGCCGCGGACGTGTCCCGCTGCCCCTCCAGTACGTCCTTGATGGCGGGCAGCGACAGCCCCAGCTCCCGCAGCAGCAGGATGCGCTGCAGCCGGACGAGGGCGTCCTGGTCGTAGTAGCGGTAGCCGTTGGCACCCGTACGGCTCGGCACGAGGAGACCGAGATCTCCGTAGTGCCGGAGCGTTCGGCTCGTCGTGCCGGCTTCCCTGGCGATTTCCTGGATGGACCACTCCATGCCGGAAACGCTAGATGTTTACGCTGCGTCAAGGTCAAGCGGTGACGGGACGCGGGCATACGGCAGAGGCCCGGATCCTTGGAAGGATCCGGGCCTCTGTCTTTCAGTAGCGGGGACAGGATTTGAACCTGCGACCTCTGGGTTATGAGCCCAGCGAGCTACCGAGCTGCTCCACCCCGCGTCGTTGTGATTGCAACTCTACGGCATCACGGAGGTCACCTCGACCAATTACCGCCGAGGGCGCTCCGGGGGCACTCCCGCACCGGCGCGGACCGGCATCCATCCCATGGATCGAAGCCCTCAACACCGCCCGTGGAACGGACAGTTCCCATGTGTGGTGCTTTACCCAAAGATGTTGCCGCATCCCCCCGATCTTGCATGAAGCCCGTCTGGAGGGCCTCCGAAGATGACCACACCGCTCAGACCCACCCCCGCCCCGCCCGCGCAGTCGCCGGTGCGCGCATCCCTCGTCAGTGGCCTCCTCGGCGGAGTGGCGGGGGCGGTGATCAGCGGCGTCATCAACTACCTGGCCGTCGGAATGCCGGACAGCACCGCGGCCAACGCGCTGAACCACGTCCTGTCCAGCCTGTTCAGCGGTTTCATGGCCGGGTTCGTCGGGCTGATGATCCACCTGCGCAGGACACGGTCGGACGCCTCACCGGCCACGGCGGAACCCGTGACCGCCTCGTCCGCCCCGGCCCTCGCGGAGAGCACCGGGCCCGAGGCCGCGCAGAAGGCCTGATTCCGGCCCGCCCCGGGCCCACCCCGGTCGCGGCTGGTCGCCGCACGGGCGGCCCCACCCCGGGGCACCCTCCCCGCCCCGCCCACCGCATCTCTTGCGAGGCTCCCGGAGCGGCGGGACGCTTGAAGCACCCAGCCTTTCGGTGTTCGGTCCCGTCTGCGGCACCACCGGTGCCGGCTATCGGCGCAAGCAACCGTCTCATCCGATGCCATGGGGGCAGAGGGGTCCGGGCGCGCTGCGGCACGCGCTTCGGCAAGGAGACCGTCATGGACGGCACCACACTCGAAACGATGCGGACCGAACTGCGGGGCCCGGTCATCGGCCCCCAGGACCCGGAGTACACGCAGGCCCGCACGATCTACAACGCCATGATCGACAAGAGGCCGGCCGCCGTGGTCCGCTGCCACGACACCGCGGACGTCATGGCTGCCGTGCGCTTCGTACGCGAGCACGGCCTGGAGGTCGCCGTCATGGGCGGCGGACACAGCGGCCCCGGCCTCTGCCTCGCCGACGACGCCGTGACGATCGACCTCTCGCCGATGCGCGGCGTACGCGTCGATCCGGCCACCCAGACCGCCCAGGTCGACGGGGGTGCGAAGCTGGGCGACCTCGACCACGCCTCCCACGCCTTCGGCCTCGCCACCCCGGCAGGCATCATGTCCACGACCGGCGTCGGCGGTCTCACCCTCGGCGGCGGGCACGGCTACCTCACCCGTAAGTACGGCCTCACCATGGACAATCTGGTGTCCGCGGACGTGGTGCTGGCCGACGGCGGCTTCGTCACGACGAACGCGAGCGAGAACGCCGACCTGTTCTGGGCACTGCGCGGCGGCGGCGGCAACTTCGGCATCGTCACCTCCTTCGACTTCGAGCTGCACCCCGTGGACACCGTCGGTGTCGGCGTCACCGTGTGGCCGCTGGACCTCTTCCAGGACGTACTGCGCTGGTACCGCGACTTCCTGCCGCAGGCTCCGGACGACCTGTACGGCTTCTTCGCCTCGATGACCGTGCCGCCCGCCCCGCCGTTCCCCGAGGAGCTCCACGGCCGCAAGGTGTGCGGCGTCGTCTGGTCCTCGACCGCCGACCCGGAGGCCCTGGGCGGGACCCTCGCCGCGGTGGCCGAACCGGGCCCGCCCGCCTTCCACTTCACGGCGCCGATGCCCTACCCGGCGCTGCAGGCCATGTTCGACGAGCTGATCCCCACCGGCCTGCAGTGGTACTGGCGCGGCGCGTTCTTCGACCGGGTCACCGACGAGGCCGTCGACGTGCACGCCTCGTACGCGGAGAGCCTCCCCACCGATCTGTCGACCATGCACCTGTACCCGGTCGACGGGGCCGCGGGCCGCGTCGGGCCGGACGACACCGCCTGGGCGTACCGCGACGCCGTCTGGTCCGGGGTCATCGCGGGCATCGATCCCGACCCGGCGAACGCGCAGGCGCTCCGGCAGTGGGCCGTGAACTACTGGGACGCGCTGCAGCCCTACTCGATGGGCGGCGCGTACGTGAACTTCATCGGCGCCGGAGAGTCCCAGGACCGGGTCAGGGCCACCTACCGGGGCCATTACGACCGGCTCACGGAGATCAAGGGGACCTACGACCCGCACAACCTCTTCCACGCAAACCAGAACATCGAGCCCGCCCCGCCGCACTGACCGTCGCGCCGGGCTCCGCATTACCGGGGGAAAGCTGTGCTCCGAGGGTTACAGTCTGCATGCACCGCAATGATCCGGACGCCCCCGGAGCGGTGCGGCACCGGTAGCGGCATCTCGTCGCCGTACCGGTCGGGACCCGGTCCGGCTCTTCGCGCCGACGACTCGGTCACGGGCTCTCACCGCACACCTACGTACAGGACACTCCATGACCGATATGCCCGCACGCACGACGCACCGGCACTCCGACAGCTCGGCCGCTGCCGCGTCCGCGGACACGGGTGCGGCGGCACCGCTCCCGACTCCGCAGTACGCCGGGCTGTTCATCGAGCCGGACCTGCCGCCGCTGACCGACGAACCCGAGTGACGGACGGGCCGGCCGCCCGTGGCGACCGGCCCGGTCGTGATCGGCCCGTCGTGACCCGCCCGGCCGCACGGTCGTTGGTAGACCATGCGCATCCGAATCGGCGTGGTCGTCCTCGCAGTGGTCCTGCTGATCGCCGCGTTCCTCTCGAGCGTCCCGTCCGAGGCCGAGACCGAAGCGGCCTGCCGGAGGGCCCTCGACAACACGTCGACCGCCACCGTCCGGCCCGACATCTGCATGGACGTGTCCGCGGAGACCTACCGCACCTTCCTCCTGATGTACGCGCTCCGGGCGGAAGGCCTCGACTAGGCCTCACGTTCCGGGACCCCGCTCCGGAACCGGGGAGCCCCGCCGCCGCAGGGACCGCTTCGGAGGACCGCGATCCCCCCAGGGGCCATACGCCGGCGGGCAGCCGTCAGGGCTCGCCGCTGTTCAGGTCGACGACGGTGACGCCGTCCCAGGAGCCTTCCCGGGTGAAGCCTCCGCCGACGTAGGCGGTGCCGCCGTCCTCGTGGGGGGCTCCGAGGGGCACGACGCGGTCGTGTCCCCCGGGAGCTCGGATCGTCAGCGACGGGCCCTCGTCGGAACCGTCGACCGGGCCCGTGCCGACGACGAGCAGGGTGCCGTCGGAGGTGAGCGGGACGCCGTGCTGGTGGGTGTCGGCGGTCATCGGCTCCACGTCGATCCTGCCGTCGCACGGATCGAGGACGGCCGGCTCCTCGCCTCGAAGGGCAGCAGGAGCTTCCCGTCGGCGCGCACGACCGCGTAGTACGGCTTGAGCCAGGAGCCGAGGCCGTTGACGTGGTCGACGTCCGTGCCGGTTCGCCCGTACGCATCCTGCTGTGCGACGGCCACACCGTCGTACGCGCCGGACTCCTCGCCCTGCTCGGCAGCGAGCCGGACATCGAGGTCGTCGGAGAGGCGGGCAGCGGCGAGGAAGCGGTGGCCCTCACCGCCCGGCTGCGACCGGACGTCGTCCTGAGGACCTTCAGCTCGGCCCCGGCATCGACGGGGTGGAGGCGACCCGCCGGATCGCCGGCCCGGACGTGCACGTCCTGGTCCTCACCACGTACGACACGGACGCGGACATCACCCGGGCCATCGAGGCGGGCGCCACCGGCTGCCTCCTCAAGGCGGAACGCCCCGAAGGGCTCTTCGCCGCGATCCACTCCGCGGCCCAGGGCCGCACGACGCTCTCCCCACCGGTCACCAGCCGCGTCATGGACCGCATGCGCGGAGCCGCCGGCCCCACCCTCGACGACCGCGAACGCGACATCCCGGGCCAGCTCGCACGCGGCCTCGGCAACCGGGCAACCGGGAGATCGCCCGCGCGCTCTTCATCAGCGAGGCGACCGTGAAGACCCACCTGGGCCGCATCTACGCCAGGCTCGGCGTGGACACCCGTTCCGGCGCCGTGGCCGTGGCCGAGGAACGGCGGCTGCTGTCCCCGTGAAAGGCCGGGTGACGGCGACCGGGCTAGGGTTTTACCAGGGGCGCATCGGCCTACCAGGAATGACATGTACCGACACCGCAAAACGCCGGACAGCACCCAGGAGCTCCTTCTGACCCTGGGGCGTCTCGTCGACCAGGCCCTGGAGAACTTCAGGCTCCAGCAGGCCCGGGCCGAGCTCGGCATGGCGTTGCAGCAGCACATGCTCCCCTCCGAACTGCCCGAATTCCCGGGCGTCCGGCTGGCGGCCCGGTACGCGCCCTCGCAGGACGGCCTGGCCGTCGGCGGTGACTTCTACGACGCCTTCCCGATGAGGGACGGGGTGGCGGGGATGGCCATCGGGGACGTGCAGGGCCACGGGGTGGAGGCCGCCGCCTTCATGGGCGAGGCCCGTGCCAGCCTTCGCGCCCTCGCCAGTGTCACGGATGACCCCGGAAAGGTGCTGGCCCGCGCCAACGACTTGCTGATCTCGCTCGGCTGCGACCTCTTCACCACCTGTTGCCTGCTGAGCTTCGTACCGCGGACCGGTGATCTCGGTATCGCCCGGGCCGGCCACGTGCCGATGGTGTGGGGCACCGACGCGGGTGATTCGGGTGTGTCCGTGGACGCCGGCGGGGTTCCCCTGGGGATTCTGCCCGGCCAGAGCTACCCGGTGGTCCATCGACGCCTGACGCAGCCCGGATACCTCGTCCTGCTGACCGACGGCGTGGTGGAGGGACCGGCCTACCCCATCGACGAGGGTCTGGCGGAGGTGGCCGGGCTGGTCGGTGCCGCGCGCGGTGTCGGCCCGGGTGTCCTGGCATCGAGGGTGATCCGGGTCGCGGACCGCACCGGGCACAACGACGACGCAGCCGTTCTCGTCATCCGCCACGACGCCCCGCCGGACGCCCGGTAGCGAAGCCGTACCCGGCCCCGGGGGGCCGTACACCCGCCTGCGGGGCCGTAGGCCCGCCCGCAGGGCCGTGGCGTCGGCGCGTCCGTCCGACCCGGACCGCTCGATGTGGTGTCTGATGCTGATGTGGTGGACAGCTCACAACTCAGGCGGCACAGAGCCACCGCCTTGACGATTCTGGCGGTCGCCGCCCTCTACTACGCGACGGCCCGCCTGGGACTGATCCAGCAGCTGGTGCGCGGACAGGTCACACCCCTGTGGCCTCCGACCGGCATCGCGGTCGCCGCCCTGCTCCTGTTCGGGGCGCGGGTCTGGCCCGGCATCGCCGTCGGCGCCCTCGCGGTCAACATCTCCATCGGACCCACGGTCCCGTCCGTACTGGCGATCGTCATCGGCAACACCGTCGCCCCGGTCTGCTCCTACCTGCTGCTGAACCGGGCCGGCTTCCACAACGACCTCGACCGCCTGCGCGACGCACTGGCCCTGGTCTTCCTCGGCGCCCTGGGTCCCATGCTGCTCAGCGCGACCATCGGCAGCGGCACCCTCTTCCTGTCAGGAGCACTGACGGCCAGCGGCTTCTGGCCGACCTGGTCGGTGTGGTGGACGGGCGACGCCATGGGCGTGCTGGTCGTCACACCGTTCCTGCTCACGGTCCGGTGGGCACGGTGGCCACCCGCCGTCGGACCCCTCGTCCGGGCCGAGGCGGCGGCACTGACGGCGTGCACCCTGACCGTGACCGTCCTGGTGACCAACGCCCGCAACACGTCCCTGCTCTTCCTCGTCTTCCCTTTCCTGATCTGGGCGTCGTTCCGCTTCGAACGCGCGGGCGCCGCACCGTGCGCCCTGGGCATCTCCACGCTCGCGATCCTCGCCGGCAGCCGGATGGCCGGCCCCTTCGCCCACCACGACCTGCTGACCAACATGGTCACCCTTCAGGCGTTCAACGGGACCGTCTCCCTCACCGCCCTGCTCGTCACAGCGGTCGTCACCGAACGGAACCGCACCCACGAAGAGATCGAGCGCCTGTGCGCACAGCTCTCCGACGCGGTCACGCACCAGGACATGGGCCCTCGTCGCGCTCCCCCCGATGCCTGAGCCGCCGAAGCCGTCGTCGGGAGGGTGCCGCCACCGCGGTCGGACGGGGACCCGTCCCCTGAGCCGCTCGCCCTCGGCCCGTTCCGCCACCCGTACCCGATGACCCACAACACGCCCTGTTCCGGGCCCTGGAGGCGCACGGGTGGAGCACCTGCCCGAAATGAGCCCGGACAAGCAGCGACCCCGGGCCGGAGACATGCTCGCTGGGGATGCAGCATCCGCCAATCGTCGTGCACCAGCTGTCGCCCACAGGCGCTCGAAAACGGTCACGCCCCCGTCCGGCGCCTTCGTGGGGTCGTGCGGGGGCGCTTCGTGCGTTCGGGGTCAGGCCTTCGTCTCGCCGAGGGCGGTGCGCAGCCAGTCGAGCGAGTCCTGACTGAGGAGTTCGTCGGCCAGGCGCTTGCCCGTGTCCGTGACGATGCGGCCCCGGCTGTTGTCGATCCAGCGCTGCGCGTTCTCGTAGCCCTGCGCCTTGTACTCGATGCCCTGCGGCATGCACTCCAGCTTGTCGGCGTCCCGGGCACAGAGCGCCTCCGGGGACTCCTTGGCCTCGTACTCCGCGACGACGTCCCGGATCGCGGAGGCAAGCACCTCGGGCATGCCAGCCGTCTGGTCCGCGGTCACTGCCTGCGGGTCACCGGCGGGCGCGTACTTCTTCCCCAGGTAGTTCACGTCCCCGGTGCGGGTCTCCTGGGTGTCGTGCCACACGGCGAGGAACGCGGCCTGCGCCGGGGGTCGGCACCCTCCAGCTTCGCGATGATCGTGGCGATCAGCGAGGTGCGCCACGAGTGTTCGGCGACGCTCTCCGGGTCGCGGACCCCGGCCATCCACCAGCCGGTGCGCTTCGTGTTCCTGAGCGTGCCGGCCTCGTACAGGAAGCGTCCTACCGCGGACAGGTCGTCAGCCACGCTCGTCTCCTCTCATGCCTCGGCGAGGCGGATCGCGTACCGGATGCCTTCGAGCTCTCGACGCGCACGCGCCGACAGTTCCCGGCTATCCAACATCACGGGGGGCCTGGCGTTGGGCGACTGCACCCAATGCCACGCGGGCTGCACCGACAGCCCGAACGGCGGCAGGAAGTATCCCGTCCACCCCTGTAGCCAGCCGCCCGGCGCACGGCCGGGCGGCCGGGCGGCTGGCCCCATGAACGGAGCGGCAGTGACCCAGACTCAGGCATGGGACACCTACTCGAAGCAGAAGCCGGAGCGGCGCCCCACCAACGCCGCCGGCCAGTCCACCTGGTTCAACTGGACCCAGTACCCCGACCACGGCCCCGGCACCGAGATCCTCGACATCAGCCCGGGCGCCGCCGTCCTGGACCTCGGCTGCGGCAAGGGCGGCAATCTGGCCCACCTCGCGACTCTCGGCGCCCAGGCCGTGGGGGTCGACGTCTCGCTGGCCCAGATCAAGGCGGCCGGCGCCCGCTGGTCCGACATGCCAATGACGCTGCACCGCACCGAAGCAACACGCTTCCTCAAGGAAACCGGCGACAGCTACGACGCCGTGTTCTCCGTGTTCGGCGCCGTCTGGTTCACAGACCCCGCGCTCCTGCTCCACGCGATCCGACGGCGGCTGCGCCCCGGTGGAGTCCTCGCCTTCTCGCAGCGACCGCCCATCGAGGGCTGCTACGGCTGCCAGGCCTCCTACATCAACCGGTCCGAGGACGAGGACCCGCTCGTCGTGAAGCGCTGGGACTACGAGCCCGACCGCTGGGTGGAGCTCCTCACCGGGCACGGCTTCGCCGCGCCAACCGCAAGAGTCCTGCCCGCTCCGCCCGGCCCCAGGAAGGTCGGCACGCTCCTCGTCCGGGCATCCGGCTGAGGCTGACTCTCGCTACGAAGCCCCGACCGCACGCGGCCGGGGCTTCTTTGCGTGATCGTTTGCACTTCGATGGGGCATGGGTGGAGCATCTGCCCGAAATGAACTCGGACAAGCAATAGGACCCCGGGTCAGAAAACGCCCTGACCTGGGATCCAGCGGTAGGCCGTGTGGGACTCGAACCCACAACCAACGGATTAAAAGTCCCGGCAAGATCATGCCTCTTACTGCCGGCCGATCACGCCTCGTCCCGTATCACCAGTTCAGAAGCCTGCGCCCGGAGCCGCACTGCTACCCGATCCATCCCATGCCCTCACGTCCGCTCACGCATCGCTCACGCATTTCCGGTCTCTCGTGCGGTCGCATGGCGCGCTCGCCACTAGGATCCGCAGGAAGAGATGTGCGGCCAGAGGCGTCCAGCGAGCACGTGCGCTGCCGCAGTCATCTCAGCGTGCGTGGGCTCGTCGGTCTCAGGATCGAGAACGGTGGGCGGATGCGGACTGTGACCCGCCCCGCGGATGATGACCTGATTGCGTGGGAACCGTCCCAAGACAGGCGTCCCATAACGGCCAAGGTGCTCTTCGACAGCCAGGTCGAAGTCGTCGGGCGGCACGTTCTGCTTGGCCTGTCGGGCCAGGAGCAGCATCCCCGTCAGCGGGCGCTTCGGGGTCCACCGTCCAAATTGCCGCTGTCGCCACTGCACAGCCGATTCTGCTGGCGTCAGTGCGACACTGCGGGTGCCCTCTTCTGGTGCTGAGGGAAGCGAGATCTCCCTCTCATAGGACCCGGCCCAATGCACGAGGACGCTTGCATCGGCGAGTGAGTCACGGGGCTGATCTTCGTAGGGCCAGTCGTCGTTCCTTCCGATCAGGATGACGCGGTCATACGCTCGTCGGGCATGCTCCAAGGCTGCAATCACTGCCTCATCGTTTGGGGAGACCTCCAACAACCACAGCTCTCCGGGAGTCGGAGAGATGCGCAGTCGCCTCCATCCCTCGACCGTCTTCGGGACCGAGGTTGTGGCCCATACCGGTTGACCGGCGTCTCGGAAACCGAGCGGATGGTCTCGGCCCCTCGTCAGGACGACTGCTGTAGCCAGGCCCTGACACGCCCAGACAGCCGCGATCTGCTCTGCCGCCCAGGAAAGGTCGTCCCGGCGCACACCCTCGGCACCAGGCACCCCCATGAGCTGGACAACGGCACCACCACGCTCTGGAGCACAGCACTCTGGGGCGCTGCCATCGGAGTGCGGCCGACTAACGCCGAGGCGGTCGCCGATCGCCGTCAACGGTCGTGGACCGGGCACCTGGATGTGCGGGCTGGCTGGCGCGAGGTGACTGCGCACGGTGAGCACACCCCGCCAGCCCCACATCCCTGGCCGTGGCGCCAGACGCACCGTGCACTCCGTGGTGCCGCAAGCATGGTCGAGGAGACGCAAGCCACAGCCCACTACGTGATCCGTGAGCACTTCGATGAGTCGGGCCTCATCGAATTGCGACCCGTTCACCTGACGATCGACTGTCCAGTCGAGTCCGTAGTCCGTCATCTGCGTGGCGACCTGCACTCCGGCGTAGCCGACCAGGCTGTCCCATAGACGTGGTCGTCGTAGTAGCGCACTACCCAGTGCAGAGGATGCGCTGAGCTGGCGTACCAGGCTGCGCGTAGCCGGCTCCTGCCGCTTAGGCCCGGGCTCGGGACACTGCGGATCCCACTGCGCACTGTGTCCAGCCACACGCACCTGTTCTTCATGGTCTGCCAGTAGGACAGCCACGTCTTCCGCGTGGGGCCCAGCCACCCACACCACCGGTACGGGCCGCCACGACCGCTCGAACGCCCAGGAGCGAAATCCGAATCGCAGCCTGGTGCCATCCTTCTGCACGGTCAGGCCCCGCACCCCGCGCCACGGCCCCTTCTTCGTGCGGTGCGGCAATAGCCTGAGCAACGCTTGCAGTTCCTCGGCCCGCTCCACACGCAGCATCAGGCCCGCGTCCAGCGACTTGGCCTCCCGCACCCCGAACGGTCGGGTTTGTCCATCCACCGCACCCAGCGCAGACGCAAGCACGGACTCCAGCAGCGCCTGGTCCGCCGGAGCGCCAGGAATCAGAAGGTCAAAGCGCTGAAGCGCGCCGAGGCGCAGCCTCGCGCCTTCCAGAGTCTCACCGGTGAGTTGAGCGACAGCGTTGCTGATCTGGTCAAGGTCGTACATGGCGCGCTCCTTTCCAGCAGCCCCCCGACCTGGGCAGCAAAGGCGCACGACAGCACAGCATCAGCACGAAAAAAGGAATGCCAGAGCAAGCAACGTAGGTTCTCTGCCGATGCCCGATGGTCGGGTGGGGCATCCAGAACTGGCCGCGTCCGAGGCCAGGCGAAAGCAATATAACCGGTGTTCCTGCCACGTCCAACTACATCGCGTGCTCATCACTCGATCGCGGTACGGGGCAGGTGAAACCCGGATAGGTTCCGTGAGGTTGGGATGGGAACCGACGGCATCTCTGCTGTCGCGCTGACTGAGGGGAGCCAGGCATGACCGTTCGAGAGGCATCGCCCGCGCAGGTGGGTACGTGGTCAGCTGGAGCACAGCTGGTGGCTGAGCATCTACGGGTACCTGTGCTTGCGGGGCGTCTCTACCTGCTACCTGACAAGGCCGTCGACGGGACGGCCGCCTACCAAGCGGACATTGCGGGGCTGGTCAAAACCCTCAAGCGGGACGGGGTCGACATCGAGTTCGCGCTTACGAAGGATGCTCGCGGTTACATAAGCGAGTACAGCGCAGATGGCGTCGCCGCCTCGATCGCGCTCGCGGTGGCCATCGGTGTCTCCAGCGACGGAGTGAAAGCTGCGGCGAAGGCCATCGCGGCGGCAGCTCGAGCACGAGTGCGGGCTGCCCTAGGACGCAGCGATACCGAGGCGGACGCCGATACCGCACTTGTCACCGTGAAGATCGCCGAGCTTGAACTCGGTCGGCCGGGCGTCATCATGCGCGGTGTTGAAATCACCGGCAGTGTGAACCAGATCGAGCGGCTCGCGGGCGAAACGCTGTCTCGCTCGGTGCCTGCGCCGCCACCCCTCGAGGTGGCGACTGCTCCGCCTGAGCTCCCGGGCGCGGATGGGGAGTGAAATGGAGCGCATTGGCGGGCGGGTGATTCGCACCGGCGTGCCGCTCCCGCCCGCATCCGGGCCAGCCCGCCAGCGGGTAATGCGGCGGGATGGACATATGGCGTTAAGGGAGTCCACGCGCGCTTATGCCGACTCCTGCCGCCTACTCGGCGAATACGCAGACGCCAACTTGTCGGACATCCCCACCTGGGAGCAGACCACCGCCGACCTGGCATGGCGGGGCATCAACAGCACACAGGCCCAGCAACGATACCTGCGCAGAATTTGGGAACCGGTAGCTCGCCAGTTGCGCCGCAGGGCTCGGCGGCGCTCTCTGGGGCCTGCTGCCGGGGTGCTCCGCGTCCACCAGACACGGATGCCGGCACTTGACCTGTACCGGTTCGCTCAGCACGGCCTCAGGTTGCCGACCGTCGAGGCTCTCACTCCCACAACCATTGCCTACTGGGAGGGCGCCGAACGCCTTGCACGTCATGCTCTTACGCGCGCGGTGGATGCCTTCAACTTCTTGGAGGAAACCTCAGAGCACGAGGCCGCACATCGTCATGCACACGAGGTCGCTGCGTTTGTGAGCGGGCTGTGGGGCTGCGAGATGACCTTCGAGGACGGCTTGTACTGGGATGTGTGCCCGGTCTCGCTGATGCATATGCGATGGGGACTGTCCGCGGGCTTCACCGCAGTACGCCTCTGCTCTCTCTGTGGAGAGGACCTCGACGAGTGCCCCCACATGATCGACACCTTGTACGAGGTAGTGGTCTCACGCACCCCTGATGGCTCCTGTACTGCCTGCGGAGGGTCGGCGTGCGGGCACGTGATCGGTGAGATGGTGCAAGCCCGTCCGCATCCAATTATCAGGGAGGCGTCACTCCACGAGGTGTCCGTGGTCCGCACCCCGCGCGACCCTCTCGCGCGGATCACCCGGGTAGACATTTCACCTGATCTGCTGCGAGGAGGACTGGGGACAGAGTCGGACGACCAACTACTCACCTGCTACCGGTGCCTGCACCCCTGCAATGGTTTTACTTACCCGGCTGGTTGATGAGTTGTCGAACAGGGCGCTGCCGAGCAGCCGGTGGTGATCTGCCGCGCCTCCGTCGCCGACTACGGGGCCTGTGCCGCCTGATCCGCCACCGACCCGCACGCAAGGCGGAGGCGAGGATCTTGGCGACTTGGGTTGAGGTGTAGCGGGTCTCGTGGATGCGGGTGATCGCAGCGTTCAGGAGCTGGGTCCTCTACGCAAGGATGCGGGCAAAGGACTCCCCTCGACAATAACGACCTGCACGATGAAGGGGCCTGCTCGGAAACGCACACGAGCCTGTTCCCGAGTCGACCAGACAGCCGCGGAAGCCTCAGCCCAACTGGCGCCTCCGCGCCCACTCTGCCAAGGCTTCGGAAACAAATTAGGTCACCCCCTGAGGAGAAACCGTGCAGAGTTGCTCTCGTGGCGAACGAGAGCAACCTGTCCATCACGCTGATCACCCTGGATCGCGCAGCGGCCTGCACCGTCTTCACCCGCTCTGACGGGAAGGAGGCGCGGTTTCCGCTAGACACCTCCATGTTCGAGGACACGAGCGTCGTGGCACGACTGGACTTCACCCCGGCATACGGTGCCCTGCTCGCCACCACCCTGACAGGCGACCAGGTTCTCTTCGAGTTGCCGCTGGAAGAACCTGGGGACCCGCTGCGAGGGCGACTCGTCGTGTACCTCGACCAGAACCAGTGGAGCCTACTGAGCAATGCCGGCCGGGGTACCGAGAGGAGCAGTGAGGCAGACCGGGCCGCTGCCCGGAAGCTCAGGAATTGGGTGGACCAAAGGCGCATCGTCCTCCCAGCTTCTGCTGGCCACTACTACGAGACCAGCAAGCGCTTCAGTACGGAGAAGCGATACGCCCTGGGGCTGACAATCTTGCAGTACAGCCGTGGCTGGCAGATGCGCGATCCGTTGCAGGTCCGGCGGAACGAGCTTCACGATGCCTTTTGCCACCGTATGAACCGATCCGGCAGCTCGCGCTCCGCCCCGGTAATCACTCTCGACCCAAATGCACTCTTCTCTCCCACTCGGCGGGCTACTCCAGCTCGATCGCCAAAGTTCCAGGGTGGCTCCACTTTCCAGTACGAGGCTCTTCTCGCCGCCTCCGTCTCCATCGACTCGATGCTCGACACCCAGAGGGTGGAGCAGGGGCCCGACACCGGGTGGGCAGCGCTGAGCCAGCAGTTCAGCGACTGGCTGGACGGACTGGAGCAGGATGCTCAGCAGAAGCGCAGAGCTATCGATATCCATCTTCTAAAGGATCTACAACATGAGCTTGCCGAGGAGGCTGCTGCAGCAGAGGTTCCGAAGGAACTGTTCCGAGAATGGGGCTTCAAAGGGCTGGTGCGAGCTGTCGGAGGGTCACCAGCCCTTGGACTCTTCCGGGAGATGCTGCACTGGCTTTGTCGACGTCACACGACAGCAGTTGTCGACGGCCTCGGGAGGCGCTCGCTGAGCCCGGATCTCGACGTCGCCGAGAACGGGAGGCACCCACCGGCACTCGGCAACGGCGAGACGACGGCCGCCACCTGCGCCCGTAGCCAGCGCTTTTGTCCCGGGCCTCGGAGGGGCGGCAGACGGCGGCTTGCCGGTCGACACCGAGCTGCTGTCCGAAGCCATCGATATTCGACGCGGGAAACGCCTCCCGAACTGCCAGAGAAACGCTGCTCCTCGTCATCGACCGAGCCACTGCACAGCCGCCACCTCAACAAGGGCACCACGTGGCGGACGAATGATCTGACGGACATGGTCTATCTGTCCTGTGCGGCCGGATACGCGGATTTCGTCATCTGCGAGAAGCACATGCGCGATCCGCTCCAGCACGGCCTCAGGCGGACAGGGCTCCCGACACGGGTCGATCGCCGCCTCGCGGATGCCGTAGCGGCCATCGAAGCGGCACTGGCGACATCGCCAGCGCCGGACATGCCCGTCACGTAGCCCTGGAAGACGCCCCATCCCGCGCCATACGCTCACTCGCGACCCATGCGCCGCAGGTTCGCTGTCTCGTGCCCCGCCACGAGGGCCTCGTCGGCGCCCTAGACGAGCTGGTCGAGGAGCGCCGCCCAGTCGGGGTCAGCCCCGTCGCGCCGCAAGTCCCAGCAGGAATGACGAGTCACAGGTCGAAGAGGCTCTCCTGGAAGCTGTCGGCGACCTCTCGGCGCGGGTAGAACAGACCTAGCAGGAGGAATGTCTTGGGGCGCGCCGCGACGTTTCCGACGAAGCAATGAACGGCCTTCGTTGGCGTGATCATGCGGTCGAACCAGCGCTCATGCAGCTTCTCCTCCAGCTCCTTCTCCCCGTACCGCTTCAGGAACTTACGGTACGACTCGCCCGCCTCCCAGTCCCTCAGCGCCATGTCGTGTCCGGTGCACACCTTGTCCTCACAGCGGAATCGGTATCGGAACTCAAGTGGGACCCAATCCAGTTGACGTAGGTCCTGAGCGAGGAGGTCCATCTGATCGGCCAGCGCCGCCTTGGAAGCCGGCCAGGGATCAGCAGGCACGAAGCGGAGGTCGCTGAAATCCGCCGGACGGAAGACACCAAGGGAAGTACCCCGCTCCTCCTGGTCCCTCCTGATGGCGCACAGGGAGGGCGCCACGAGGGGCCGAACGTGCGAGTAGCGCCTAAGCCAGCCGTCAGCCGTGTCGAGGCGCTCGATGACCTTCAGCGTTTCGAGGTTCGGCCGCCAACTCTCGGGCCGCCGGTCCCCGGAGTGCCGTCGCACGTCGACCTCGACGATCGAGTACTTGGCGAACTGGCTTTCCTCGCTCAGCAGCCGGAAGGGAACAGGGAAGAGCCGGACGTGTTGCGGAGTTCCCTGGTCGAGCCGTATGCCGGCTACGCAGCTCGTCTCGTTGTACTTCGTGGAGAGTTCCGGATAAGTCTTGACCGTGATCATAATTCGCGCGCGCTGCCATGTTCCGACCATCAAGGGCCCCCGCCCGACTCGTGACTTCCCTGGAATAATTGGAAGCGAGCCCCAGGGCGAACACAAGAGGGCGTGCGTATGGCAGAGCGTCGTCAGGCCAGAGGCGTAACCGCCAGCGAGGTGCGCTCTCGGACTGTCTCCAGCACGACCTGCCGGTGGCACCGCTGCTCGTCCTTCTCGAAACAGAGCACCGCGACCCGCGATTGCACGGCCCGCTCCGCCAATTCGTCGAGGTCACTCAGCGCACTGTCGGACCGCATAACACTTCGGAATCTGGCTCGGCCCTCGGTGATGCGGCCCTCCCAGAAGGGAGCCCGGTTGTCTTTCGGATTCCCCAGACCACGAAGGTGGGTGTACTCGATTCCGGCCTCACCAAGCGCCTGACCCAAACGGGTCTTACTGAAGCCGGGTTTGCGACTGATCGGGGTCAGACGGACGTCCGCGACCATCTCGATTTTAGCGGCGAGCAACGACTCGACGAACGAGTCGATGTCCCGTCCTTCGTACCCAGCCGACCAAAGGCCAGGGGCCACCCTCGACTGCTTGAACAGATCATCAAGAGAAACGTTGAGAGCATTTGCAATCGCACCGACCGTGAAGAAACCTGGCTGAATCGCTCCGCCGCCTTCGAGTCGAGCGAGGGTTCGGAGCTGGATGCCCGCTTCCTTCGCGAGACGTTCGCGCGTCCAGCTGCGCTCCTCGCGGAGCCCCCGAACACGTTGGGCGAGGGTACGTGAGGAACTGTGCTCGTTGGGCTTTTCGGGGCGACTGGCCATGTGCCGGGATCCTAGTGCCCAGGGAAACATGGGCTCCAGAGCACGTGACCCATATGGGCGGCTATCCGCGATTCCGATTGCGTCACGGCGAAAATCTCCAGATGCATCGCGCGGGCTGGCCGACCACTGTCGTCACGCTCGCTCAGTTGCAGCGCAACCTTGAAATGCTCGCTTCAGTCTTCCGATGGGCTTCCCGTGACTGCAGACACGTGTATCCAAGACGCCCTGCAACCCTCAGCCAAGGACGTGCGCGAGAGTCCCTGCGTGCAGCGCCATGTCCCGCTTCCACTGTGTCTCGGCCTCTTCGGCGATCTCCTTCCACAGTGCCGCCGTGGCCGCACCGAACGCTGCCAGCGCATCCCGACCGGCTTCCCGCCAAGACGGGAACTGTCCTGCGAAGGCGAGTGCCGCCTCAGCGGGGTGGCCGGCCTCCATGAGCCGTAACGTCAGCGCCCCCGGGTCGATCCAGGCCGCACCCCTCGTCGGCCAGGCCCAGTCGACGAGGCGGGCTCGCTCGCCCGCGATCAGAACGTTGTCCGGGGCGAAGTCGGTGTGCAGCAGCGCATTGCCGTCAAAGTGGTGCAACGTCCCCGGCGGGGCGTACTCCGCCCACCGGTCCAGAGCGTCCTTGATCTCGATGTCGGCCGGGACCGTGACCTGCTGCAGTTCGGTGAGCGCGGCTTCCACCAGCGGCAGATCGGGCGAGCTGGGGGCGTAGTTGGCGTGGCGGCCGTCGACGACCTCGTATCCCAGGAGGCTCCAGCCATCGAGTTCAAGGTGCCAGTACAGGCGCGGGCAGGATGCTGGCAGGTGCGGGGCGATGGCCGCCTCGCGGCGTTGCGCGCCAGCCTGTGGGTGGTCGGCCGGGATGCCCTTCACGAAGACACTGCCGCTCTCGGTCTCCAGGACGGAGGCGATGCCGGAGTTCATGCCGCCCCGCACGGTCCGCGCCGCGTGCACGCGGCCCGTCTTGTCAACGACGGCCTGTCGGACGTCGGCGGGGAGCTGTTCGAAGGGGATGCGGGACATGGACACGCGCGGTTCCTCAGGTGCTCGGGTAAAGAGAGTGCCGCCTCAGCCAGGGTACGGCCGAGGCGGCACTCAGAGGGCGCGACGGGCGGCACTGAGGTTCGCCCGCGGTGCCGTCTACCGTCTAGTAGGGCTGGTCGTCGCCGGCCGAGCAGCTGCACTCGGCACCTTCGGCGGCCTCGTCCAGGTCAGCGATGATCTGGATTTCGTCGTCCTTGATCGGTGCAGCAGTCAGCGGCACCGGCAGGACACCAGTGGGTCCGACGGCCGGTCGCTGGCCGATAGTGAGCAGCACCGGTTCGCGCGACGGGGCGAGGGTTGCGGTGGAAGGGGTCATGTTCCGTAGCCTCCATGCTGGCAGTAGAGCTCTCGGCGGTCCCCCGCCTCCTGGTAGAGCTTGGCCAGCGGTCGGCACGTGCGACACGTGCCGACCTTCGTGCAGCCGGAGCATCCACCAGTGCGGAGCTGTAGGGACTCGGCGATCGCGCCGAGTCGGGGGAGGGCTTCGACGCCCTCGGTGATGAGGTTCACGCTCGGGTCGCGGCCGACCTTGCAGATCGACGCGATGCCGTGTGGATTGACGTGGAAGAACGTGTGGCCCGCGTTGCAGCCAGTGAAGACACTGCGGGCTGTGAGGTGGCTCTCCGCCTGCGTGGCCAGCGGGTTCGCCTCGCCGTCGATCGTCGGCGACATGTTCGTGAAGACCTGATGCGGGAAGCCGTACGACTCCGCAAGGCGCACCATCGCGTCGGTCTCGTGCGCGTTGTCGTCCGAGACGATCACGTTCAGCCGGACCGGCAGTCGGTCCTCGCGGGCGGCGTCCAGGCCCTGGATGAACCGTCCGAACGCTCCGCGGTTCCGGGTGACCTTGTCGTACGTCTCGGCGGTCGCGCCGTAGACGCTCAGGGTCAGCCGGTAGGGCCGGTGGCGGGCGAAGAGGTCCCGGATCGGGGGCTTGCGCAGCGAGGAGCCGTTCGAGGAGACCTGCACCATCATTCCGAGCTGGTGGGCGTACTCGTAGGCCGCACCGAATTCCCTGTCGATCAGGGCCTCGCCGCCGGTGATCTGTAACCACAGGACCCCGGCGTCCCTCAGCGTCCGGAGCAGGGTCTGCTTGCCCGCCCAGTCCAGACCCTCGAACCGCTTCTCGCCGAGGTAGCAGAACTCGCAGTCGTAGTCACAGCCGAGGTTGATCTCCCACGACGCCTTGCCGTACCCGTACCGGGACCGCTCGCGCACCAGGACGACGTCACCGAGCGGCGCCTCGGGCAGCTCGGTGCCCCATGCCTTCTTCGCCGCGTCGGTCAGCCAGGCCGGGGCGCGCATGCCTTCCGTGCTGGCGGTCCGCAACTCCTCGTAACGGACTTCCGGAATGCGTACACCAGCCGCCCGGCCGGGTAGGACGAGCAGGTACTGGGCGAGGAACGGGCTGGCCACGAGCCGTGGAATCGATCCGCTCCTCGGTTCCTGGGTATGGGTGCTCACTGCGGTCATGGGATCTCCACGGGTTAGGAGTGCGGGGTGTGGCGCGGTGGACACGGCCAGCGCTCCCCCGGCTGGTCGGTCTCTTCGTCCAGAGCAGGTCAGGGCTTGATCCGTACGGTCGAAGCGATCACGCCGATCACGAAGCCGCAGGAGGCGGACACGAGCACGATGAGCAGCGGTCCGGTGTAGCGGGCGATTCTGGCGACCTGGGCGGTGACGCGGCCGGTCATGGCTTTCACCACGCCTTCCACGGGCGTGTGATGACCTCCCGGTACGTGTGGTGCGTCGGATTGCGCCCGCCGTGCGCGAACACCCAGTTCTGGGAGGCCGTGAATTCGGTGTCCGTGGGCGAGATCTCTCCGCACACCGCGCACTGCATTGCGTAACTGGTCGGCTCGGCGTCCGGTTCCCGGTCGGGCTGCAGCGTCCACTGCTGGTGCCGGACGACCGCGCGCGGGCTCATCGGCTTGCCTTCTCTGTCATGCGCGACGCGCGGAGCGGTGTACAGCGCGCGACGCCGATGGACCCGAAGCCGGTCGGCTTGGCGAAGTGGGCCGGCAGCAAGGTGTGGGCGGGGGAGAGATCAGTCGTGAGGCTGCGCAGCGCCAGGGCGGCGATCGTCACCAGGCCGGGCGGGAGGTGGTTCTGGTCAATGCACGGGCCAAACGCGTACACAGGGGTCCTCCTTCCGTTCAGAGGGTGGGCATGCCTACTGATCACTCGGTTCGACGAGCAGGGGCGCTCTCGGTCACCAGAGGCCGTGTTCTTCGCCGAGGCGGGATGCGCGGCTCTCCACGACGCGGAGGGAGTCAGGTTCAGCTGTGTCCCACTGGGCCGTCGCCGGTCCCTGCCTCGGGCGCAGGACCCAGGTCGCGTTCTGCCTGATGTCGGTCACGATCGCCTGCCGGCCTTCGGCGTCCTCGACGATGTCGCCGACCTCGGCCCGCCTCGTGCTCACTACGACCCCTCTGTCGCGAGGTGTCCGTACGAGAACCGTCGGGCGGCTCCCTCGAAGAGAGTGCGACGGTGTTCGAGCTGGCCCGGGGTGCGGGGCGGCGGCCCGGTCGTCGCTTCCACGAGAAAGCCGCCCCGATCCCTGACCAGCACGCCGAGGGCGGCGAACTGCGCAGCGTCGAGCGCCACGTGGGAGATGGCCGCCACGACAACGCCGCGCACGAGACCGGACGACAGAGCGCCCGCCATGGCCTGCCAGCCCAGGCGAGACCTCAGGGGCGCACTCGGGTCGTGGTCTGTCCACGCGCCGGCCACGTGCCAATGGCGGGCATCGGCGTAGTGGCGGGCACGGCGCTCGGCCTCGCGTACGGCATGAGTGGAGCTGGCGCAGGAGTAGACGGCTACCGGCACATGTCCAACGCCGCCAAGCGGAGTGTTCGGCATGCTCCAAGCGTGCTGCTGGGGCTCCGTACGGAACAGGCACGCCCCGTGGCTGTGGATCGGACCGTATGGACGGGTGCCGCCACGTCGCGTAACGGCCGTGACTCCCGGTGGGGCGGTCCAGTGCCACGAAACGTGGCGGTAGTTACGCCTCCTGTCGCCCCGCTGCTACGGGTCGTGGCAGTCAGCGGACGCCCAGGGGTACTCCCGCTGCATGGGCCAGTCCACGCAGGCGGCCGACGGACACGCCGGCCAGGCGGGAGATGATCACGCCGGGCAGCATCTGGTGCTGCACCCAGCCGGGCGCCATGCCGCACACGGCTTCGAGGGTGTCGGCGGCCTGTCCCCAGCGTCGGCATTCCACGTGGGTCAGGGCCACATCAAGGCCGTACCGGGCCCGGGTGGCGAGAGGGACGGTGTCGTCGAGCTTGACGGTGTCCATGAGGCGCAGCGCTCCAGGGATGTCGCCGAGAGCAACGGCGATGCTCATGGCCTGGGTGGCGGCGTAGAGGGGGCCGTAGGGCTGCGCGTGCCCTCCACGGGCGTGTTCGGAACCGAGCCGTGCACCGACGGCGTGAGCCTGAGAAAGGTACTCGCGGGCGGTCTCGGCGGAGGAACCGCCTCGGGAAGCCGCCACGGCTGCGTTGGTGACGAGCTGGCCGTAGACCGCCAGTCGATCCGGGTCGTGTTCCGACATCTTCGGCTCGATCCGGTCCGCCTGGGTGGCGGCGAGCGAGAACCCCTGCGCGGTCCGACCGTCGCGGAGGTTGACCCATGCGGTGGTGGCGGCGAGGTGCGCGTCACGAAGGTCGTCGCCCGCCTGTACGGCGATCTGTCGGCCGTAGGTGAGCGCCGCGTAGGCGAGGTCACGTGAGCCCCAGACGTTCGCGGCCATCGCGGCGGTCTGGAAGACGTCGGCCAGAACGCCGGCGGCTGCCGTCTTCTCTTCGGTGTTCGATGCGTCGTACCGTGCGCGGGCCTCGGGCAGCAGCGCGCCGAGCAGAACCCCCAGTTCGGTGTACCGACCCGCCCAGTAGGCGGCGTCGGCGTCCTGTACAACGGCCCGGAGCTCGTCGACCGTCCCCGGTTCGACCTCGGCCGGGATGCCGAGGGCGGCGTCGTGGGTGGCTCCGGACAGGGACCGCAGGGCCGCTCGCTCGTCGCGATCCATGGAGCGACGAGGCGCCTGCTGTCCGAAGAGCACAGCGATGTCGGTGCCGAGGGCGGAAGCGATGGAGAGCAGTGAAGGAAGAGAGGCGGTGCCGCCGCGTTCCAGCTTCCTTACGACGCCGACCGACACCTCGGCGGCCTCGGCCAACTGCTCCTGCGTCATGCCGTTGCGGAGCGCCTTGAGTCTCTCGGCGGTGGTGTACTCCGACCATTGCATGAGAGCCACTTCCCCTTGTGGTCCGCCAGGAGTTGACCGTACCCATGGCGAAGGGAGGGCCAACACCCCTTCGCCGAAAGGGGGCCCATTGGTGTGACTGGAATCAGCTCTGCACGGCGAGGGTCGCCGTCACACCGAGCAAGTGCTCCAGCTCGGCGACTGCGGAGTCCTCGTCAGTCGCAAGGACGGTGGTGATCCCGAGGGCTTCGGCGGGCGGAAGGTTCACCGGATGGTCGTCGACGAACACGCACGCCGTTCCGGGGAGACTGAGGCGGTCCAAGGTGAGTTGGTAGATCGCAGGGTCCGGCTTGGCCATGCCGACCACTTCGGAGATGACGTGTACGTCGAAGAGGTCCCAGATGCCGACGTGCTCGTACGGGTTGAAGGGGTCCAGGCCGAAGCTGTTGGACAGGAGGGCGAGCCGGTAGCCCGCTTCCTT
This sequence comes from Streptomyces sp. NBC_01520, assembly GCF_045040375.1. Lineage (NCBI taxonomy): Bacteria > Bacillati > Actinomycetota > Actinomycetes > Kitasatosporales > Streptomycetaceae > Streptomyces > Streptomyces sp. NBC_01520. The sequence continues at coordinate 4,327,351 of NZ_CP109404.1, read as the reverse complement.
GGCCGCGCGGGCAAGGGCTGCCATCCGAGGTGCCGCCGGCACTTTGGACCAGGCACGGCCCATCAGGTTCACCGGGTCGACGTTCGTACCGAGCAGAGCAGCAGTCTGCGCGTTCCACTCGACCTGGCCGAGCTGTCCGATCTCCAGCGCCGCATACAGGCGTCGTCCTTCGGCGGTGTCGTTGAGGGTGGCGCGCCACGCCTCCGCATGCAGGCCCTCCTCCTCGGCCCAGAGGCGGTGGGTCGGCCGGGGATCGGCGGTCAGCACTCCGGCGAAGTCCAGGATGAGCCCGCGCGGGGCTGTGGGCTCGGGGGTACCGGCGGGCATCGGCATGGTTGCGAGCGTCCTCTCCGTCGACCTCATGGAAACGCTACCCCGCGCTGAGGCCGGAAAGGATTCTCCCGACGATCGCAGATCATGAAGGACATCGGCGAACCGATCGACATGAGCCACGAGGGGCCGTCAGAACCTGCCAGAGGACACGATCGGCTTGCCCATACCGAGGGCCCAACTCTTGCTGATTCAGACGGCATTCTCCCAAGCGGAGGTGACACACCCTTCCTCCCAGTGCCACCACTCCTTTGCCGCACCGTGCTCCAGAAGCTTTCGGATCTTCGGCAGGTCCGCCTCCGGGGGAACATCCAGGGCCACCATGCGGAAGCGTTCGATGCCCTCGCCGGTCGTGCCAAGGCGATGGAAGGTCTCCAGCACCGTCTGCCGGGCAGCAGCTGAGCCCTCGTCCTTCAGCACGATCAACCGAATCGTGCAGTTCTGCGACGGCTGGATCGTCTCCCGGGCATAGAGGACACCATCGTCTTCAAGTTCCACTCTGATGATGTCCCCGCTGGCGACTCCTCGGACGAACCACGGTGTGTTGTCGAGCTGTACTGTGCCGTTCCCGAGCTTCACCGCCCAGAGACTCTCGATGCTCGCCGGAGGCCAGCCGTCCTCGTCCACCTCCATTCTGAAGTGGACCTTCACATGGTCGTCACTGATGTTCGTCACGGCACCATCCTCCACACCGTACGCAGCGACCCCGATCCAGGTGTCACCGTCGTGACCGGTTGGGCAAACGCGCGGGTGTGACCGGCGGTTGCGCGACGAAGGGCTGCTGGCCTCCTCCCCGTGCAGCGGTGCTACGAAGCCGGGCCGCTTCGGCGCGGCGGTTGGGTGCGGGGTTGCGGCTGGTGTGCTGAATGCGGGTGATCAGGACGAGGGCGGGCCTGTGGGCGGTGCCGAGCTCACGGCGGGCAGCGGCTTCCTTGAGGAGTTGGTGGGGTTTGTGGCCGCCGGCTTCGGCATCGGCGAGGACCGTGGCGAGCGCGGGCCAGCCGGGGTCGGAAAGGATCCGCTCGGCGTGTTCGGGGACAGCTGCCCGTACGTCGTTGGCCAGGATGCGACGGGTCTCCTCCTTGGAGGGCCGTGCTGCCAGTTCGGTGAGCGTCGGACTGAGCGCGTCGTCGGCGGCCGCCTGGAGGTGTTGGACGGCTTGTCGGGCGGCGTCGGCCTGGTGGGCGTGCCCCTTGGCCTCGTGCCAGCGTGCAGCGAGGATGGCGGCCCAGAGGAGTGCGGCGGTCAGGGTGGCGAGGGCGCTGCCGTCGGGCCCGGTGGCAGTGTTGACGATGTCGCGGGCCGCAGACCGCAGGGCGTGGGCGGCGCGGTCTTCGGCACGGATCTGAGAGCGCTGGGCACGGGCGAAGGTCCGGCTTGCCGCATGTAGTTGCGCACGGATATCTGCGGGGGCTTTCTGGGCGGTGGCTTCGATGAGTTCGCCCAGGGCAGTGATGTGCGCCTGCGCTCGTGCGTCCCCACCATCATCGGCGCTCGTGCCGGTCATCTCTGTGTGGAGGGTGTTGAGGGCTTCGGTGGCCTGGTGCCAGGCGGTGGCGGGTCGGTTGCGCCGGGCGGTGGGGTGTTCCTCGGGGGTGCTGGTCTCCAGGCGGGCCTTCAGCTTGGGCAGGGACAGGTCGGGGGCGATTTTCCCGCCGGGGTGGTAGATCTGCTCGCCGTCCTTGTTCAGGTCGCCGGGGCGGCCGACGGCGTAGCCGAGGAGGTCTCCGGAGGGGCCGCGGCGGGGCTTGACCAGGATGTCTCCGGCTTCGAGGTAGGCGAGGAGTTGTTCGGTGCTGGTGGCGTGCGGGATGGCGGCGCGGATGCGGTCCTGGAGCCACTCGCGGCTGGTCTGCTCCCAGCCGAGGCGGTCGGCTTTGTGTATCTCGGCCTGGGTGGGGCGTCGGGTACCGGTGCGGTCGCCCTTCTTGAGGCGGCGTAGCCCGTAGTCCTTCTCGATCTCCCGGCAGGCGTCGCCGACGCGGGTGCCGCTGTCGTGGAGCTTGGGGCGTCGGCCGTCTTCGCGGACGGTGGTCGCGAGGATGTGGATGTGGTCATCCGCGTGGCGTACGGCGATCCAGCGGCAGGCCAGATCGTCGCCTTCGGGGGCAATGCTCGCTGCCTGGACGATGCGCTGGGCAATCTCGCCCCACTCGGCGTCGGAGAGGTAGCGGTCTTCGGGCGCTGCGCGGACGGGGCAGTGCCAGACGTGGTCGGTGACGGGCTTGCCGAACTCGCTGTTGCGCAGGCGTACGGGCTCGTCGAGGTGGTGGCCGAGTTCGGTCAGGGTGGCGTGTTCGTCGCGGCCGGGGTCGGGCATGCCGAGCATGGCGAAGGCGGCGACGAGGTGCGGGTCGAGGTGTTCGTCGTGCCGGCCGGGACCGTAGAGGTAGGCGAGCAGACCACGGGTATTGGACCCAGCCGGTTTGATAGCGGCGATCACGCGGATCAGCCCTGCCGCGGGTCGGAGGATACGCGCAGGGCCTCGGCGATCAGGGTGAGCAGGTGGTGGAGTTCGTCGAGGCGCTGGCGAATGTCAGGCGGGGTGAGGTCGCTGTTGAGCGCGCGGGCGATCTGATTGACGTTGACTCCGATGCGGTTGAGGGCGCGCAGGACCTGAGCACGGAACATGTGGGTGCGGCGGCGGTCCTCGGACAGGGGGAGGTTCGCGGTGAAGCGGCCGTCGACGAATGCGAGAGCAACGTCGGCGGCGAAGCCGGATCCGCCCTTGTAGCCGTGCTCGACTGCGGCCTCCTGCAGGCGGGTGCGCTCGTCGTCGGTGAAGCGCAAGGGGCCGACTCGCGCAAGGCGCGCGTCGCCGGTGAACCGGCGAATCGTTGGCTGGACACCCTGCACAGAGGACTCGCCGACGGCGGGAACGTCAGTAGGCGTCGGGCGGAGGATCGCTTGCTGAGCGGCGTGAAGCGTGTCCGGGTCGGGGCCGCCCCCGGCCCCAGCTCCCTGGTCCGGCGCCCCCTGGCGCTGCGCCGTCTCCGCCACCCCCGGGGCGGAGACCCCCGAAGACCGGCCAGGAGTCGGACTCGGGGTACTACTGGCTCCGCCAGGAGCCGTCCGTCCGAACGCCTGCCGCAGACGTTCCGTCAACGTAGGCGGCTTCGTTGGCGGTATCGGCTCCTTAGCGTGGTGCGGGTCATGCGTCACGTGCAGGTCTCCAGGTAGAGGCGGGAGGACAGACGGGCTTTCGGGACGGACTGTGAGCTGTGGGCGGTCGCACGAATCTGTCCGCAGTTATGGATGAGTGAGCGGCGCGCGGGTCGGTGCACCGCTTGGCCGGGTGACCGGAACGAGTTCCGGTCACCCGGCATGTGCTGGTCAGCCGCTGGCCGGACCGCTTTCGGCGGAGGCTTTGAGTTCCTTCCGGAGGACGCCCATCACCTCAGTCAGCCGCTCACTGGAAATCGGAAGGCCCTTGTCCTCAACTGCTTTCCGAACGGTGGCCCGGGTGAGTTTTCCCTGCTCGGTACCGGCAGTCCTGCCGATCTCCACGAGTTCCCTAAGCGGGGCACCAGGCGGGCGGCCGCCTCTGGGCTTGCTCGCCGGAACCTCCGCAGGAAGTTCCGGAGATCCATCGGACGCGGCAACCGGTGGCTCCGTGACGGGGGCGGGTTGTGCTGGCTCCACTGGCTTTCCGGCGGACCGGAGAGGTGCAGTGACCGACGCCCTCACCACCTGCCCGGAACCAGCGGGCGAGGGCCGCTCTACGTGCTGGTGGACCTGTCGCATCAGTACGGCGAAGGCCACCATCGCGGCTGCCGGGGGAACCGCGGCCACCACGTAGTCAAGGAACGGGGTATCGCCGGTGCCACGCGTGCCACTGACCCCAGCAACGTTCAGCGCTATGGAGCCGACCGATCCGATTACGGTCACAGCGATAGCCCATCGGTCGGTGACCCGGCGCAGGCCCGCCCGGAGCATGAGCAGCTCGCCCGCGACGATGAACGCGTCCAGGGTGGCGGGCCACGCCCAGCGGCGGACCGGTGAACCTCCCAGCCCGTGCTGCCCGGCGACGTCGGCCAGGTGCGCGTAGGAAAGACAGAACGCTCCAGCGGTCAGGGCGACGATGACGATGCCGGCTGCGAGAAGCGCGTATCGCTCGGCATCGCCCCGGAGCGATTCCGGCCGTCCTTCGCCCGTCCGGCCGTCCGACGGCTGATGATGCGGGGGTGAAATGGGAGGGGTGGGCAAGCGGGTGCTCCTGGGGTGGTGGTGTGGTGCGTCTTTGGCGTCTTGGCCGTTGCAAGTGCAGGTCAGGGCGGTACGGCAGCAGCTCCGGCTATCCGTCTCGGCGGGTGCAGCCAGGGTCAGCTATGCCGCAACAGGGCTCAGGCCGTTCGCCGCGCCTGAGCCCGGCCGCCCGGAGTGGCCGTCTCCCGAGTAGGGGACGGCGGCCTTGCGTCTTCCGTCTCACCGACCATGGCCGTGACCTGCACTAATACGGCATGGACGCGAGAGACGGGGCAAGACGGATCCGGACAGCGTCTTGGGCGGCTACGCCGGTGGTCGTGATCGCGTTGCCGTCTTGGCCCCGGTCGCCGTCTCGGCCGCAGGCCGTTTGACCTGCGAGATCACGGCAAGGACGGCAGGGACGGCAACCAGGGCGGCGGGCCTCAGCCCTTGTCGGGGGCGGGGCGGGGGTCGACGGGGTGGACGGTGGGGCAGTACCGCCGCCAGCTATCGAGGAACTTGTTGCGCGTGTAGCCCTTGCGCTGTGTTCCGTCGGCCATCCGGACGTTGCCCGGCCTGACGTCGAAGTCCCGTAGCAGCCTGCCTAGATCACGGGCGTTCAACCCGCCGCGACCCCACTCCGCCCATGGGCCTTCGGGGTCCTGGCGCAAGTGGTGGAGGAGGTCTTCGGTGGACAGGCTGTCCACCTCGCGCTGGGCGGCGAAGATCCGACGGATGTCGGCGAGGATCCGTGCGCCGCCGGGATGGTCGTCCTCGGCTGCCACTTCGGCGGCGACCATCCGCGCGCATGCCACTCGGACCCGGCGCGGCCAGGGACCCCCGGCCAGCTCGGCGACGATCACCAGGGGCTCCCAGGTGTCGGCGGCGCGGTCCTCGACCGGCATATCCGGTTCCAGGATTGCTGCCGCCTCCAGAAGCGGCCTGACCCACGCGTTGATCCGGTCGCGCAGGTCGTGCAGGGCAGGGATGTCACGGCGGGAGCGAAAGGGCTTCACCTTCTCTCCCTCCGCCCGCCGACGCATCCGGATCACAACCGACCGGTCCATGACCGTGTCGGGCAGGTCGCCGATCCCTGCGATGGCCGCCATGGCGAAGGTGGCGAACTTGTGTGGGGTGTGGTCGTTACCGACGACCCGCGTCACGTAACGCCCCCGCTGATGACCGGCGTTGAGCAGGCCACGCGTCTCTTCATTCCGCTCCGCCTGCTTCGGCGTACCGAAGATGGTGTCCGCCTCGTCCACCAGAAGCGTCGGCGGCTCCTCCTCGGTGATCGAGCGGAAGATCGCCGCAGGCGTGGTGTTGATCGTCAGCATCGGCTCGTGGACCGTCTCGGTCAGCACGTCCAGGAGCCGCGACTTACCGCACCGTTTAGCCGGCCCCACCACCGCCAGGCGCGGCGCGTGCTGCCACGCGGGCTGGAGGTGCGTGGCTACCACCCACAGCGTGATTGCATCCAGCGCCTCCGCTGACGGCGGGATCACGAACTGGGCTATCTGGGCATGCAGTGCATCCAGCAGCGCGGCGCCCTGCGTCGATTCCGCATCAGGCATGTTCTCCAGCCCGCTCGACGCTTGCGCCCCAGCGGCGCCAGGCGCGGGCGCATCGCCGGTCAAGCTCGGAGCGGCGTCATCAGGCTGTGCGGCGGACAGATAGGTACCAGGCCGACCAGGAATTGCGGTGGGGGGCCAGCTCGCCTTGGCGGGCTCGGAATAGCCTTTGGGGTTCTCGGGTTCCACTGGGCAGCTCCTCGTCTGGCGGTGGCGGGCTCGCCCGCCCATTCCGCCGGGTCGGTTCTCATCGGATCGCTGGGGAGTTATGGGGCCTCCGGCGTTGCACCGCCGGGGGCTCTCCCCCTTCCCGCAGGCACTGGGGTACCGCGAGGGAACACGGACAGTACGGTCATGCCCGTCCACAGTCCAGCATTTCTGTGTCAGCTCAGCGCAGAACCCTTTGCTACGCTTCCGGCCTCTCATGCGGCCAGACCCAACAGGATCAGCAGATCCGCGGTCACGACCCGATAGGCATTGCCCAGCCTCAGGACCTTGCACGGGTACGCGCCGCGCTTCGCCAGCTCGTATCCCTTACTCCGCCCGAGCCCCAGGGCACGGTTGCTGGTTTCCAGGTCAACGGCCACGGGCAGGGCAAGCAGGTCCTCACGACTCATCCCCTTCGGCGACCCCTCTGTGCTGTTTTCGCGCATGCGCCATCCCTTTCGGTACAGCCGTCGGCGAACGTGGCCAACACGTCCGGCTCCAGGCGTCTACCAATCAGGATCCACAAGCTAATGTGTCCGTATGACACAACGCCGTGTGGATGATGATGCGGACGTCCCGGAGTGGGTGGACCGGGTCCAGGCGAACGTGGCCGGAGAAGTCCGACGCAGACGAAAGGAGATGGGGTGGAGCGCGCAGGAGCTGGCCGACCGGTGCGAGCAGCTCGGGCACCCGATCCCGCGCAACGTGATCGCCAACATGGAGTCCGGCCGTCGGGCCGGCCTGCCGCTGGTGGACGTGCTGGTGCTGGCCGCTGCCCTGGAGACGTACCCGGCCTGCCTCATCTTCCCGGTCGGCTACGTCGACCAGACCCAGGAACTCCCCTTCGAGCGGCTCGTGCCGACTTGGGACGCCCTGCGACGCTTCACCGGCGAGCAGGAGGTGCTGGGGCACGATGCCGGCCTAGTGCCCGACTTCGAGGCGCACGCCAGCCTCGTAGGGACGGCCCTGGCTGCACTCGACGAAGAAGAGCAGGCACGCTTCGCGGCCAGGACGGCAACGAGCCGCGCCCAGCAGGAAGAGGCCGAACGCAGGCGGACCGCGTACGCCGACCAAGCCGTCTCGGCCAAGTACAAGCTCCGGTACCTCCGTCGCGAGCTCCGCGAAGACGGAGCCATTCCACCCGATCTCCCACCCGCACTCCACGACGTCGACCCACCCGAATGGGTCCCCGATACCACCACGGAGGAACGCCCTTGAAGGGATCCACCCACCGCCGCTGCTACTGCCGAGACGCCGAGACCGGCAAGCCGCTCGGCAAGAAGTGCCCCAAGCTCGCCAGCCGCAAGCATGGCTCCTACTCCATACGCCAGGAGCTCCCGCCCCGAGCCGACGGAACCCGCCGCTCCTTCAACCGCGCCGGCTACGAGACGTTGAAGGCTGCGCAAAGCGATCTGGACCACGTGCGGGCCCTCATCGCCATCGCGGACTCGGACGATGATCACGACCTCGACCGGATCGCGGAGTTGCTCGAACAGGTCGCCGATGAGAAAGCTCCCCTGCCCGACATCGAGGACACCCGCAGGCGGTTCAGGGCGGGCTTGGACCTGATCGGACGGCGCACGGTGGGTGAGTGGCTCGATCAGTGGCTTGCTGTGAAGAAGTCACGGAAGACGACACTCAACGGGTACGCCTCTCATATCCGCGTCCACCTGAAGCCCCGCATCGGCCATGTCCGCCTCGACCGTCTCAACGTCGGCCACCTGGTGGAGATGTACGACGGCATAGCCGACGCCAACGAGGTGATCCAGGCGGAGAACCTCGAACGGCGCGAGCAGATCGCCAGGTGCAAGCCCAGCAGGCCGGGCCGTCCCGTCGCAGCCGAGCGGGCACTGCTCGCCGTCGACCGGGCGAAGCTTGCCGAGATGAAGCCGTTCCGGAAGATCACCGGCCCAGCCACGCAACAGAGCATCCGGCGCACACTGCGAGCTGCCCTGAACGCGGCAATAGCCCAGCAGTACATCACCTTCAACCCGGCTTCCCACGTCGAGCTGGAGTCCGGCAAGCGCCCGAAGCCGCTCCTCTGGACTGAGCAGCGGGTGGAGCGCTGGCGCGCCACCGGTGAGCTGCCTTCGCCGGTGATGGTCTGGACACCGTCGCAGTTCGGAACGTTCCTGGACGCAGCCGAATCCGACCGGCTCTATGTGCTCTTCCACCTCGTGGGTACCCGCGGTCTTCGTAGGGGCGAGGCTGTTGGCCAGAACTGGACCGATGTCGACCTGGACGCCGGCCTCATCACGCCGGCCAAGGAGATCGTGGTCGACGGCTGGGATCCGTACGAATCCGCCCCCAAGACGGACGGTAGCGCCGGGACGATCGCCCTGGACAGCGTCAACGTCGCTCTCCTGCGAGAGCACCACAAGGCCATGCTGGAAGCACGGGAGAAGTGGGACACCGCGTGGAAGGAGACCGGCAAGGTCTTCACTCGCGAGGACGGCTCCTGGCTGCACCCGGAGACGGTCTCCGAGACGTTCAGGCACATCCTCGCCACCACGGATCTGCCGCCCATCACCCTGCGCGATCTACGCCACGTCGCGGCCACCCTCACCCATGGCGGGGGCGGCGACCTGCACACGATCAAGGAGACGCTGCGCCACTCCACGATCACGCTGACCTCGGACACGTACACGAGCCTGCTGCCCGAAGTCGATCGCGCCGCCGCTGAAGCCGCTTCAGCGTTGATTCCTCGGGCACGTATGCCCGTTCGCGAAGAGACCCGATGATCGGGGGCATCAAGGCCGCTGAAGTGCCGGATTCACCTGCGGAAGCGGGCGGCGGGGTAGCGCTCGACGACATGCCGGGCGACCGCGTCGACACTGGGACAGGCGTACCGCTCCAGGGACCGTACGGACGCGTGGCGGGAGCGGGCCAGCAACATCGGCGTCGAGGTGCCGTCCTCGGTGTTGTGCGTGAGCGCACTGTGACGAAGTCGGTGAAGCGTCCACACCTGCAGGGATGCGAGCGGCCCGGGATCCTGCCCTGAGGGCACGACGCCAATGACGCGGGGCCGCAACGCTTCCACGGTGCGGCCCCTGGCCTTGGTGCTCAGCGGGAGATCAGAACGGTGAGCCCCATCCCGAGGTGGAGAGCAGCGAACACGACTGGAACCCACTGCTCGATCCGCGTGAGCGGCGTATAGCCGCGGCTCGGCAGCGCGGTGCCCCACTCGGCCGACGAGTAAGCCAAGGCAGGCAGCCGGAGTTCCAGTTCGGCGACGACCGCCCACTTGGCGGAACCGAGCCTGCGGTACGAGCGAGCCTGTGCCCACCACACGACACACTGGCAGAGTGCGGCCACCACGACACATACAACACCGACCGCCGGGGCCTCGCGCACCCCCGAGGCGGCAGCCGCACCGAACAGGGTGAGCAAGAGCCCGTTCACGGTGAGGAAGAACGTGTTCGCCACGTTCCTGCGGGCACTCGCCCGGTCCGCCGACTCCACGTATACCTTGTACTGCTCCAGCACGGCTGTGCGGTAGCGGGACGCCGAATCGTCGGCGAACTCTTCCGCGAGCACCGCGGAGTTCCACAGGGCGGTCCTGAGATCCGTCCGCCGGGAGCGGGGAGCGGGGAGGGCGCCCCCCGCCATGGTGCCGTGCACGGTGGTCATGCCGCCTGCCCCTCGGACATGCCGGTCTCGGACGCAGGCGTCCCTGGCTCCGGGGCCGCAGCGGCGGCTGTCCAGGCGTGTGTGGAAACCTCCCGCAGGCGGACCTCGACCCGCTCCGGGTCACGCGGGGACGGCCCGGCCGAGACCACCTCGACCCGCAGCCGGTCGCCCTTGGCGACCGCGCCTGCGTTGAACCGCTCGCGAAGTTCGGACGTCATCCGAGAGATGTGCAGAAAGGCCGGCTGCCCGATATCGCTCCAGCCGTCCAGGTCAACCAGCACGAAGCCCCGCTCGTTGACCGGTTTGGTCACCGTTCCCTCGCACTGGTCCCCCGGTCGCGGGAGCAGGAGTGGCAGGTGCCGTCCGGCGTTCGCGGGGGCAAGCGCCGTCCGGGGCAGTCCGCCGGCAGTCGGCACCCGGTCAGCGAGAGTCACCTCGATGCGCTGCCCTGCCGGGTCCACACGGTGTACCCGTACGCGTACCTCCGACCCGTGGTCGAGTCCGGCTGCCTCCGCAGCGGCTGTGGAGAGCCTGGACTTCCCGCCATCCTCCAGCTCCACGAAACAGCCACCCCGGTTGATCTGAGTGACCTTGGCCCGTACCAGCGCTCCGCGCTGGTACGCCATTTCGAACGACGGCCAGGGATTGGTCTTTCCGTGACGCTGCGAGAAACGCGTGCCGTTCTCGTCCGTGACGAAAATTCCACGGACCCTGCTGTGCTCCCGGAACCGCTTCGCCATGTCATCCGGAAGGGTTTCCAGGTAATCCATGTCAGTCCGCCGCATGACTCCTGTGCGCAGTTCGTTCTGCACATCCCGGACATAGATGTGGTCGGCCGCTGTCCACACCACCTCGGCGATGGCCTCCACGTTGCGGACGCCCGTACGGGGGCGCAGGTCCATTTCCGGCGTTCCCTGCTTGCGGGCCTCCTCGATCGCGAGCCGCAGCGCCTCCTGCATGTCCGGCAGCCCGTTCATGTCACAGCGGTATTTGATGGCCCGCACCTGACCGATGATGTTGGTCGGCACTACGGCGCCCTCGTGGTGGATCACCACTGCCTGCTTGTGCAGGCACATTGCCCAGCCCAGCTCCATGGCGACCGATGTGGACGGGAAGGAGAGGTCGATGACCACCACGCCGGCCCGGTCGACGCCGTTCCATGCTGCGGACAGCGGACTCTCCGTCGTTCCCGGGATACGGTCCGCGCGCTCGGGCGTCAGCCCCATCGACCGCACCGTTTCGGCGAAGTACCGTTCGTAGAGCACATCAAAGTCCGCCACCTCATCGTTCGGCAGGGTGCGCTCCCCGTACGGCATGGCGAAGAAGACCAACTCGTCGTCCACGGCCGGCCCGCGAGTCAACATTTCCGTCAGTTCCATTTCGTTCCTTCCTTGAAGTGATCTATTTGTGATGCCCGCACATCGGCCCCAGCATCGGGGAGTTGATCCGAAGTCGGCTGTACACCACCTTCCAGGAAGGCGAAGGGAATCAGCGAGGCACTGAATTGCCGTACGCGTTACAAAGTTTTGCAATCCGGTATACGAAGGTTTTCCTCCCTCCGGTGATGCCCGTCGGCGACAATCGTGCGCATGCCTTCAGAGGAAGCGACACTCTCGATACGCGACCGGGTGTTCGGCAAGGGCGCTCTCGTCCCCGGCCACCGACCCGAACTCCACACCACCCAGCACGCGGTCATGATCAGGCGCGCCCTTCACGGCTTCTACCGGCGGATGGCGCTCAGCAGGCTCATCGTCGTCCCACTGTGGGCAGGCGCCCTGATCACCGAAGTGCTCACCGGCCCCACCAGCCGGCCGCAGGACAGTACGCGTCTTCTCGGCACCCTGGTTCTCGTGACCGGGGTCCTGTCCACCCTGGGTGCGGTTGCAGCGTGGAGTCACCACCACGAAGGCGTACTGGACTGGATGGACGACCGGCGTGCCCTGCATCGCTTCTCCGGCTATCTGCGACGCACGGCCAGGGACAGGCAGGTGAGCGTGGACGTGCCCGGCTTGACCGAGGGCGCGGGAGTCCTCGCCATGTCCTCACTCACCGCCTGGACGGCGCCGCAGGCCCATCAGACAGTGCCGGTCCTGTGGTCCGTCGCATTCACGCTTCTGCTCCTGTACTTCCCGTTCTCCCAGTACGTCATCGACCCGTCCTGGTATCAGCCCGCGCTTGCCCGACGGGCCGACCACGCCTGGATCCGCTTCCTGCTCCCCCTCGCCCTGGCCGGAACGGGGTTCGTGCTGTACCGGGTGTGTGCACCGGTGTCGGCGCCGGGACCCGACAGTGCGATCGTGATCGCGGGGCTAATGCTCCGTCTCTACGTGGACGTGAGCCTGGTGAACGCGCTGCTGAGTGCGCTTCCAGATGCACTTCGCGATCAACGCAAAGACCTGTCCGACGCGGTGTCAAGCGTGGTGCACAGCAAGATTAAGAACGAGTTGCGCATCCTCGGTACATACCTGGAACTGGACTCCCAATCCCCGGCGGCACAGGCAAGCTGGCACAGCCTGGTACATCAGGTCGAGACCTTGCGCTGCCACCCGTTCCGCGAGGGCGACTCTCTCGACCTCGATGAGATCATCGAAGGCGTCCGGTCGACATCCCGTGCCCTTGCAGCCGACAGCTCGGCAATCGAGCTGTCGGCGCAGAGCGAGGGCACGGAGGGGGCGCCGCTACGCCCCACCGACCTGAATCTGCTAGAGATCATCCTCAGCGACCTGTGCGCCAACAGCGTCCGCGAGGCCAATCGACTCGGCCGATCCGCCTACGGCATCCGGATCTCCATCAGCACGACCCTGGAGGGCCGACGCCGCAGGGTGACCGCGACGGTGGAGGACGACGGAAGCGGCTTCGACGGCACCTCGTCGATGAGCCGGCAGGGGGCCAGCCTCGCCGTGCTGGACCGGAGGCTGAAGCGGCGTGGCGGTGGGATCGAGGTGAGCCGAGTACCCGACGGCGGGGCCCGGGTACGCGCGACCTGGCTCGCTCTATGAGCATCAACTCATCGATGGTTACAGCCTTGCTGACGTCTCATCGGACCTCTGAAACACTGGCGTCCCACACATCGCCAGTCGGAGGTAGCTCTCCTTGATCAATACACTTCATCAGCTCGAAGAGAGTAAGCCCGTTCGACACATCTTAATCGCCGATGACCTGGGCACGATCGAGTACAGCATTGAGGGGATGCTTAACAAGCATCCCGCCGTCACGTCAGGACGTCTGACGTTCGAGACCGCTCAGGTGACCAACCCTAACGACATTCCCGCCACCGTCGAGCTGGCGTGGGATATGGGGGTCACATACGACCTGGCGCTCGTCGACCTCGATTTCGGATCCCGCCGGGCCGGCGGTTCCCAGAGCCACGGGCTGACAGCACTGCGGCTACTGGCCGAGGCCACGCCTCACACAACGACGGCGCTCTACACGGCGGACGTCGAAGGAAACCGAGAGCTGATGCTTCGCGCCGCCTTCGAACTCTCCCCCCACAAACCAAGCACCTGGATCAGCAAGTCTTTGGAGCCCCCGAGGCAAGCGGAAGCTATCTGCGACCTCCTGGACGGACGCGATCCGCCTCTCGGTGCGCATCTGCGCCCGTACTACAACCGTCCAGAGCATCTGAAGCTGCATACGGTGTGCGGGACACGGACACAGCTGCGACTCTGGCAGGCCCTTGCCCTGGGACTGGAGAACCGTGTCCAGATTGCCGCACAGGCGGGTGCGAGCCCCAGCACGCTCGATAAGTTCGTGGCCCACGCACGGGCATTCATACTCGACTGCATGCCACCACACGCGTCTCCGGAGGGCGCGCGGGCGGCGGCCATTCCGGCTGCCCGTTCCGCGAATCTGGCACTGGCCGTGCGCTTCGCCTACACCAACCGCGCATTCTTCGACGATCCGGAGCTGGAGCAGTTCGTCGTTCGCTGACCATCTCTGTTCGTCACGGCGTCGCGTTCAAGCCCTCCAGCCCAGTCACGCCGAGACCGCAGGCCACCAGACAGGTGCACTTGGAAGGGGCTCTGGCTGACGCGCTAGTGGCGGCCGTCGGTCAAAGCGGCGACAGCGGTGGGCGATGCGGCGGCGGTCGCCTCGCTCAAGTCCCCCCAACCTCTGACCGCTCTCGCCTGTCAGCGGGGCGGGTTGCGCCGGGCTGCGGGATCGCGTTCGGCGACGTGCCGGGCGACCGTGTCCACACCGGGACGGGTGTACCGCTCCGGGAGCGGCCGGAAGCGTGGCGGGAGCGGGCCAGCAGCATCGGGGTGGGGGTACCATCCTCGGCGTCGTGGCTGAACGCGGAGTGCCGCAGCCGGTGCAGCGTCCAGCCGTCCAGGGGCGAGGCCGAATCAACGTGTCTGCTGATCTGCTCGGACGGGTCGCAGCAAAGTCTGCGGAGAGTGGGCGCCTCCAGACACCCATCACTGCTGTCGGACTGATTGCCCCAGAGAAGCGGCTCGGATTCCGGCTGCACCCCCTCCTCGCCGCACTGTGTCAGCGGGTGGGCGACGGGGGCTTCGGCCCTGCGGAGTCCCTGCTGTCGCTCACACCCGCACCTCAGTCCGACGACGAGTCGACGGTGGCGGACCGCTATCTCGATTGCATTCCGCCTGCCGACGCGGACACCTGGTGATCCTGGACCAAGGGCGTCGTGCCGATCCTGGACTGGGGCTACGCCATGGTCGCCGGGGTCGACTGCCCGAGCCAGGGCGGGACCGTCTTGCTCTTCGAACCGAACGCGATCCACGATCAGGAACTGTCTGGCACCTGGTTCGTAGACGCGGGCTGTCTCGCCGAGTGGCTGGAAGCCTGGCTGGCCGGCACCAGCTGGCACGAAGAGGAGGCCGTCGGCGAAGGCTTGTACATGCCTCTCTGGGCGGACGCCGCCTCGCGCTTGTAGCCGGGCGGGACCCTGCCTAGTGCTCCCAGATACGCCTTCGTCCGGCCCTGCTTCGGGCCGTCCGCTCACGCATCGCTCACGCAAGAGCCCCGGGACGACGAAGCGCCCCGACCGGAAGAAGCCGGTCGAGGCGCTAAGTAGCAGGTCGGACGGGGTTTCCCCTCCCTGCACCAGGTAGGCCGTGTGGGACTCGAACCCACAACCAACGGATTAAAAGTCCGCTGCTCTGACCAATTGAGCTAACGGCCCCTGCTGGATCACCCAACGAAGCATAGCCCTCCCCGACCCGGCAGCCGATCGGGTATCGGGTGCCGGGCCCTGTCGTGCCGGGGGTCGCCGGGTCAGTCCGGGGTTTCGGCCGGGCTCGTGCGCTTGTGATCCGGGGTGGCCGGCTTCAGGAACCAGTGGCGGGCGGATGCCAGCCACCAGGTGGCCGCGAAGCCGAGCACCACCAGGACGGCCAGGGGGGCGTAGTTGAAGGTTTCCCAGGTGACGGGCGACACCTGGGGCAGCATGAACAGCACCGTGATCACCATGACCCAGGCCACCGCCACGATGCCGATCGGGCGGGACCAGCGGCCCAGGTGCCAGGGGCCCGGGGTGAAGTCGTCGCCGCGCCGCAGGCGGAGCAGGGTGGGGATGACGTAGGCGATGTAGAGGCCGATGACCGCGATGGACGTCACGGCGGCGTACGCGGTGACGTTGACGAGGTAGGGGAGGCCGAGGGCCAGGGCGCCGAGCGCCGCCAGCCAGACCGCCGCGACGGGGGTCCGGGTGCGCGGGCTGACTGTGTGCCAGACGCGGGAGAAGGGCAGGGCCCCGTCGCGCGAGAAGGCGTAGATCATACGGCTGTTGGCGGTGACCGAGGCCATGCCGCAGAACAGCTGGGCCCCGATGACGACGAGCAGCAGGAGCTTGCCCGTGGTGGCTCCGAGCGCGTCCAGCAGGATCTGGGCGGGCGGCGCGCCGGTCGGGGAGCCCAGGGCGCCGTCGTAGGACTGGATGGCGAAGGTGAAGCCGAGCAGCAGCACGAAGCCGGCTATCCAGGAGGTCCAGATGGACTGCACGATGCCGCGCGGGCCCGCCACGGCCGCGTCGTGGGTCTCCTCCGTCATGTGGGCCGAGGCGTCGTACCCGGTGAAGGTGTACTGGGCCATCAGCAGGCCGATCATCACGACGTAGAAACTGCTGTCCCAGCCGGTGTTGTTGACGAACTCGGTGAAGACGAACGACGCCGACTGGTGCGAGTCCGGTACGAAGGTGAGCGCGCCGACGATGACGGCGACACCCACGACGTGCCACCAGACGCTCACGTTGTTGAGGACCGCGACGATGCCGACACCGAAGGTGTTCAGCAGCCCGTGCAGGATCAGGATCGCGGCGAAGAGCAGGATCGTACGGCCGGGGGTGACCTCGAAGCCGAACTGGAGGTTCAGGTACGCCCCGAGGAAGGACGCCGCCCCGAAGTCGATCCCGGCGGTGACGGCGACCTGCCCGAGCACGTTGAACCAGCCGGCGAACCACGCCCACGCAGCCGCCGAGCGCGGCGGGGCGAGGCGGTGGGCCCAGAAGTACAGGCCGGCGGACGTCGGGTACGCCGAACAGATCTCCGCCATCGCCAGGCCGACGAACAGCGTCATCAGTCCGACGCCGACCCAGCCCCAGGTGATCAGGACGGGGCCGCCGGTGTTCATGCCGAACAGGTACAGCGTCAGACAGCCGGAGAGCACCGAGATGATCGTGAACGAGACCGCGTAGTTGGAGAAGGCGGACATGCGGCGGGCGAGCACCTGGGTGTATCCGAGTTCGGCCAGTCGCTCCTCGTCGGAGGTGGGTGAACCCATGCGTGGCGCGGGCGATTCTTTTGTCATGCCCCCAGCGATTCCCTCACCGGGGGCATGACATGCGCCATCGTGCCGGCCGGTACGGCGGCTGCCGGTGACCGATGAACTCCCGCACGGGGGCAGGGCGTTCGTGATTCCCGGGTCAGCTGATCCGGACGTAGCTCTTCCAGCTCGTCGACGCGAGCTTCCTCGGCGCCTTGAATCCGCCGTCGTGGTCGGCGTTGTAGAGGTACACGGCCCCGGCGGGCGTGCGGGCCAGGATGTCCTGGCGCCCGTCGTGGTCCATGTCACCGCTCGCCACGATGGCGTTGAACCGGTTCCAGCCCTCGCTGATCCTCGTACGGACCGGGTACGCCCGCCTCGGGTCGCCGCGGTACATCCACAGCACGCCCGCCTTGTCCCGGGCGACCAGGTCCGTACGGCCGTCGCCGGTGAGGTCGCCTCGGCCCGTCAGCGCCGTGTACCGGTTCCAGCCGCTGCTGATCCGGGTGCGCGCGGCGAGCTTGCCGTCGCTCGTGCCCCGGAAGAGCCACAGCACGCCCGCCTTGTCCCGGCCGACGACGTCGTTGCGCCCGTCGCCGGAGAAGTCACGCACGGCGGCCAGCAGGTTGTAACCGTTCCAGCCGGTGCCCAGCTTCACCCGGCGCTTGAAGTCGGCGGGCTCCATCTCGGTGCTGGGGATCCGGTAGAGGGTGCCGCCCGACGTACGCGCCAGCAGATCGCCGAAGCCGTCGCCGTTCATGTCCCCGGCCTGGAGGAACGACTCGTACCCGTAGCCGTCGAACGAGCCGACGCTGTCGGGGGTGCAGTAAGCGAGCTTGCGGTTGATCAGCGTCGTACAGAAGTCGATCAGGCCGTTCTTCTGGCCGGCCAGCACGCTGCCGCCGGAGCGGTAGTCGCTGTCGGTGTCCCTGGTCCACTCGTCGATGAGCTGCCGGTAGAAGGCGATACGGGTGTAGAGCCGCACCCCGCCCCGGACGCAGCCGGTCGAACCGGTCGCCGATACCGCGATGAGCTTGCCGCCCGCCACCAGCGCACCACCCGCGTCACCGAAGCACTGGTCAGCCTCCGCCACCGCGGGGGCGCCGGGGGCGGGCACCGTGCACAGCGTCCCGGTCGGCAGGAAGCGGCCGAGCAGCGAGGCGCACTGCGCCGTGGGCCTCACCGTGACCTGCTCGCTGTGGCGTACGCGCGGCGCGTCGTCGAGGTCGAGCCCGGCCCAGGAGTGGAAGACGGCCGTCGCCCCGGGCGCCCAGAGCTTGGCGTCGGACGCCGAGGCCAGAGCGGGCTTCCCGCTCCCGGACGGGGTCCGGCGGGTGGTGACCGTGAGAGCCGCGCGGCGGGTCGACGCGTCGTACTGCGGATGGCTGCGGTACAGCGTGGAGTTGCCGCCGCCGCTGAGCCCGCCCGTCTTCAGGTCGTACTCCCAGGTGAAGTCCGGCTCGTCCATGCCCGTGACGCAGTCCGGGGTGGCGAGCGTCTTCGTCGGGGACAGCACGATGCCGGTGCAGGCGCGGTGGACTCCGCTCGCGGTGTCGTCGAAGTACAGCGGGATGACCCAGGACGGTACGGACGGCGTCGCCGCACCGACGGCCGGCGCCCCGCCCGTCGGTGCGGGGACGGGGGCGGCGGTCACCGCCGGTGTCGGCACCGCCTGCGCGCCGGGGATCACACCCACGGTGGCGGCGAGAACGGCCAAAGACGTCAGAGCGGTACGGCCGCGCGTGAAGCGAGCCATGAGAGTCCCTCCCCAGGATCCGAGAAGCCAGGGGAGACCGCGGCGCACCGCGCCGCCGACTCGAGAAAGAGTGAACCAGCCCCCCGGCCGTACCCCCTGTGCCCGCAGCGGATCCTACCGTCGGCCCCATCCGCCCCGGTAGGCACTTTCGAACCCGTTCAAGCCAGGTCCGGGAGCGGGAAGGCGGAAGGGCCCGCACGCCACCGATTCGGTGTCGTACGGGCCCTTCCGGTCGTTCGACGAAGCCTGTTCAGCCTCGGTCAGCCGTTGCGCTTCCAGCGCGGCTTGTCGTCACGGCGGCCGAAGGTGCCGGTGCCGGTACCCGTGCCGGTGCCACCGCGGTGGTCGTCGCGGCGGCCGGTCGGACGGTCGCCGCCACCGGAGCGGAAGCCGCCCGAGGGACGCTCGTCACGACGGCCGGTCGGACGGTCGCTGCCACCGGAGCGGAAGCCACCGGAGGGGCGCTCGTCACGACGGTCACGGTTGAACGCCGGGCGGTCGTTGTCACGACGCTCGAAGGGACGGCCGCCACGGTCGCCGCCGCGGTCGTCACGACGGTCGCCACCACCGGAGCGGAAGCCACCCGAGGGGCGCTCGTCACGACGGTCACGGTTGAACGCCGGGCGGTCGTTGTCACGACGCTCGAAGGGACGGCCGCCACGGTCGCCGCCGCGGTCGTCACGACGGTCGCCACCACCGGAGCGGAAGCCACCACCGACCGGACGGTCCTCACGACGGTCGTTGCTGCCGCGGAACGACGGACGGTCGCTGCTGCCGCGGTAGCCGTTCCCACCCGTGGGACGGCCACTGCGCTCGCCGACACGGTCGTTGCCACCGCGGTACCCACCGCGGTCGCCGCCACGGTCGTCACGGCGGCCGTAGTTGCCCCGCTCGTCACGACGGTCCTCGCGGGGTGCGGGCTGCTCCGGCACGGACGCCGCGAGGAGCGCGGCCTCGGCCTCGGCGGCCACCTCGGCCACCGCCGCCTCCGGATCGTCGCCCCGCTCGCGGGCGGCACGGGCGACCAGACGGTCGGCCTCCTCGCGCAGCTCGACGGCACGGCGCTGGATGCGCTCCAGCTGCTTGGTGAGGTCGGCGGCCTCGCGCTCGGCCTGCTTGGCCGCGTTGTTCGCGGAGTCGGCCTGGACCTCGGTCAGCGAACGGGCGCCGGTGATCTCGGCGACCTCCGGCTCGAAGACGCCCGCGCCCTGGACGATGTGACGCGAGGCGTCGACGCCCGCGTCCTCCATGAGGCGGAAGATCTGACGGCGCTGGTGCGGCAGCGCCAGCGACACGACGACACCGGACTTGCCGGCACGGGCGGTACGGCCCGAGCGGTGCAGGTAGTCCTTGTGGTCACCGGCCGGGTCCACGTTCAGGACCAGGTCGATGCCGTCGACGTGGATACCGCGGGCGGCGACGTCGGTGGCGACGAGCGCGTTGACGAAGCCCTTCTTGAAGTCCTCCAGCACGCGGGTACGGGCACCCTGCGTCATGCCGCCGTGCAGCGCGTCCGCCTTCACGCCGGACTCGATGAGCTGCTCGGCGATGCGGTCGGCGCCCAGCTGGGTGCGGACGAAGATGATCGTGCGGCCCTTGCGGGCGGCGATCGCGGCCGTGACCGGCGCCTTGTCCTTCGGCTTCACGACGAGGACGTGGTGCGACATGGTCGAGACGTTGCCCTGGGCGCTGTCGACCTCGTGGGTGACCGGGTTGCTCAGGTAACGCTTGACGAGCGTGCCGATCTCGTTCTCCATCGTGGCGGAGAAGAGCATGCGCTGGCCGCCACCGGGGATCTGGTCGAGCAGCTCGGTGACCTCGGGCAGGAAGCCCAGGTCCGACATCTGGTCGGCCTCGTCGAGAACGGCCACCTGGACGTTCGCCAGGGAGCAGGCGCCACGGTTGATGATGTCGCGCAGCCGGCCCGGGGTGGCGACGAGGACGTCGACACCGCGCTCCAGCGCGAAGATCTGGTTGCTCATCGACGTACCGCCGCAGACGACCTTCATCTTCAGGCCGAGTACGTCGCCGTACGGCTGAAGCGCGTCCGCGACCTGCATCGCGAGCTCACGCGTCGGCGTCAGGATGATCGCGCGGGGCTTCTTGCGCTCGGTGTGGCCACCGGCCAGCGAGGCCAGGGTCGGCAGACCGAAGGAGAGCGTCTTGCCGGAGCCGGTACGGCCACGGCCCAGGATGTCCTTGCCGGCCAGGGCGTCCGGGATGGTCGCGGCCTGGATCGGGAAGGGGGCGGTCACACCGTTCTGCGCGAGCTTGCGGACGATGCCGTCGGGCAGTCCGAGCGACGCGAACGTGATGGTCGGCTCGGCGTCGGCGGCGTCCTCGACGTCGTCGGCGGTCTCGCCGGAGACCTCGGCGGTCGCGTCGGAGACCTCGGCGGTCGCGTCGGAGACCTCGGCGGTCGCGTCGGAGACCTCAACGACCTCGTCAGGGGTGGAGACGGGGGGCTCGACGGTGTCGACGGGAGCCTCGGGAGCGGCGGCCACGACGGCCTCGGCGATCTCCACGATCTCGTTGTTCTCGACGTTCTCGGACATGACGGTGTTGTCAGAACTGGAAATTGACATGCGAAATGCGAAACCTTCCGGAGTCTCGGCACGCGCCCGTAACTCCGTGTTTTCGCAATTTCGACCGCCTCAATGCGGTCCAGCCACGGCAAGGGAGAGTACGCGCCACACGGCGCTCTTCTGTGTCGGCGCCGGGCAATGGGATCAAACGATCTACTACCATACGCACTCACCCCCACTTTCGGCAAACCGGCTCCTCCGTAACCCCCCTCACACCGGCGCGACCTGCGGTGATGCCTTCGGGGTGGGCCACACCTCCACCCGCTCCGGCGGCCCCATCGCATCGGTCCGGAACTGTGCCGCGGGCGAGGCCGAGGGCTGCTCCGGAGGCTCCGACGGCTCCGGATCGGGAGAGGGCGGGGGCGGCTCGGGAGTGACCGGCGGGGGCGGCGGCTCCCCCGGCCCCGGAGCGCTCGGCCCGGGAGTGGGCAGGTGGCCGCCCAGGCTCGGCTCGGGGGTGCCGGGACCGGGTACCGGTCCGGGGTCGCCCGGGACCGCCGACGGGGCCTTCCCGGACGTGCTCGGGTCCGGCTCGCGGGGGCGGTCCCGGTCGGACTGCGCCTCGGCACGGCCGCTCCCGAAACCGGCCCGTCCGGTGCCGGGCACCGTGCCGCCGTCCGGTTCCGCCTGGACCCCCTTCCGGCCGGCCGGGCGTGACGGGGCCGGCTCCCCGGCGTCGCCACCGACGCTCATGCAGCCGGTGGACGCGGCGATCGTCAGCGCGGTGACGGCTGCCCGGCGGACGCGGGCGGACAACTGGCGCACGGGGTGGCACCTCCGGGGGCGGGGGGTCGGCGGAGCAGAGGAAGTGTGGTGTTCAACTCCCCCGCCCCCGCCGGGGACACGCCCGGACACAACACCCGCACACGGCGACCGGTCCCGGGCCCCGGCCGTCAGCCCCCGAAGCCCCCGGCCAGCTCCACCCCCAGGAACACCGCCCCGAGCCCCACCAGCAGGGACGTCAGCACATTGGCCGCGGCGAGGAAGCCGCGGCCCGTCTCGGCGAGGCGCAACGTCTCGTAGGAGAACGTCGAGTACGTCGTCAGCGCCCCGCACAGCCCCGAACCCAGCAGGGCGTACGTGTGTGCGGACACCGCGGCCCCGGTCAGCACCCCGAGCAGCAGGCTGCCCGCCGCGTTGACGGTGACGGTCCCCCACGGGAACACGTACGGCAGCCCCGCCCCGTGCCGCGCCTGCACCGCACGGTCCGTCAGATAGCGCAGCGGCGCACCGGCCGCGCCCCCGAGGGCGACCAGCAGCCAGTTCACGACGCCCGCCCGCGCCGGTCCCCGCCCACGAGCGCCCGCGTGAACACGGCCGCCCCCCACACCGCCCCGAGCGCCGCCACGGCCGTCCCCGACGCGTACGCCATCGCCACCAGCAGCTCCTGACGGTCCAGCAGCTCCGACACATCGGCCGCGTACGTCGAGAACGTGGTGAACCCGCCGAGCACGCCGACCCCCAGGAAGGGCCGCGCCAGCGGATGCCTCACCACGCCACGCTCGGCGACCAGCACCATCAGCACCCCGATCAGCGCGCAGCCCGTCACGTTGACCACGAAGACCGCCCAGGGGAACGCCCCCTCGGCGGCCGGCCAGGCCAGGGTGGCCGCGTAGCGGGCCGAGGCCCCCAGGGCGCCGCCCGCCGCGATCACGGCCAGGACCCGCCACCGGCCGGACCCCTCGGTCTCGGCACGCTGCGCCGGTACGGAGAGGTCCACGTCCGGGTCCACGGCCGGACGGCCGGGCGGCAGCTCCCGGGAGCTCACCCGTACCCCAGCTCGTGCAGCCGCTCGTCGTCGATGCCGAAGTGGTGGGCGATCTCGTGGACCACGGTGATCTCGGTCTCGGCGACGACGTCCTCCCGCGTCTCGCACATCCGCAGCGTCGGCCCCCGGTAGATGGTGATCCGGTCCGGCAGCACCCCCGCGTACCACTCGCCGCGCTCCGTCAGCGGTGTGCCCTCGTAGAGCCCCAGCAGTTCCCGGTCCTCCGGGTCCTCGGGCTCGTCCTCGACGAACACCGCGACGTTGTCCATCAGCCGCATCAGCTCGGACGGGACCCGGTCCAGGGCCACGCTCACCAGCTCTTCGAACTCCTCGCGCGTCATCTCCAGCACCCGGCCATTGTCACGTACACCGGGCCGGAACGGGCGGGGCCGTACCGGCCCGACGGCCACCCGCCCGGCCCACACCTGCCGCGCCGTCCGCATGCCCGCCGCCCGATCGGGGCATACGCGCCCAATGGCCCGCGATCCGTTCCGCGCCGCAGTCCGCCGCATCCGCCGCCACTACCGCTCCCGCACCACCACACCCGTCAGCACGCTCGCCACGGCCCCGCACCCGTACACGCGGGTGCTCGGTCTGCTCGCGGTCGTCGTGCTGGGGGCCTGGCTGGGGCTGCTGATCGTCGGCAGTGTGCGTACGCCGGTGGGGCCCATGGACACGACCATGACCCTGCGGCCCTCGCTGAGCGGCGGCACGAAGATCAACGTGTCGCCGCTGGGCGCGCTGGAACTGGACTCGCACGTCGCCCCGGTCCGCCTCGACGTCGACGTCGACCAGCTGGATCCCGAACGTTCCCAGGCCCTGGTCAAGCACCCCGAGCGGCTGTCCGGCCTTCAGGACGAGGTCGCCACCGACGTCGCCGCCGGCACCCGGGAGCTGGCCGCCCGCTCCTGCGTGGCCGTGGTCTCCGGCGCCACCGCGCTCGGCCTCGCCGTCTACCGCCGCCCCCGCCGCGCGCTGGCCGCCGGAGGGCTCGCCCTGGCGCTGCTGGCCACGTCCGGCATCAGCGCGTACGCCACCTGGAACCCGAAGTCCGTCCTGGAGCCGAAATTCTCCGGGCTGCTCTCCAGCGCCCCCTCGGTCGTCGGTGACGCCCGCTCGATCGTCACCGATTTCGACGTCTACCAGCAGGAGCTGGCCCGGCTCGTCACCAACGTCACCAAGCTGTACGACGCCACGTCCACGCTCCCCGTGTACCGGCCCGACCCGGCGACCATCCGGGTGCTGCACGTCTCGGACATCCACCTCAACCCGGCCGCCTGGCACATCATCGGCTCGCTCGTCGAGCAGTACGAGATCGACGTGATCATCGACTCGGGCGACACCATGGACCACGGCACGGCCGCCGAGAACGGGTTCCTCGATCCGGCCCGCGAGCTCGGGGCGCCCTACGTGTGGGTGCGGGGCAACCACGACTCCAAGATCACCCAGGCCTACCTGAAGGACCTGAGGAACGTGCACGTCCTCGACGAGGGCAGCGCCGTGGACGTCGCCGGGCTGCGGATCGCGGGCACCGGCGACCCGCAGTTCACCCCGGACCGCTCGCGGCCCACCGGCGGCCGGGCGGCCGAGGAGCTGGCCGGCATGCGGCTCGCCTCCGCGCTCCGCGACCAGAAGCGGGCCGGCACCCCCGTGGACATCGCGGTGGCCCACGACCCGAACGCCGCACGGCAGACCGACGGAACGGTTCCTCTCGTGCTGGCCGGCCATGTGCACCACCGGGTGAACGAACTGCTGCCGCTGGGCACGCGGCTGAAGGTCGAGGGCTCCACCGGCGGCGGCGGACTGCGCGCCGTGCAGAACGAGAAGCCCGAGAAGGTGCGCACCTCGGTGCTCTACCTGGACCGCGCCACGCGGCATCTGCAGGCCTGGGACGAGATCACCCTGGGCGGTCTGGGCCTGACGACGGCCGAGGTCAGCCGCCATCTGCCGGAGGAGAACCTGGCCACCCCGTCGCCCTCCCCGGCCGTCTCCGCGACCTCCCCGTAAACCGTTTTGGCGATACCTCCCCGCATCCCATATGCTTCTCACGTCCCCGACGCGCTGGAAAGCGCGCAGGTGGGCCCTTAGCCCTCATCGTCTAGTGGCCCAGGACGCCGCCCTTTCAAGGCGGTAGCACGGGTTCGAATCCCGTTGGGGGCACGCTTTAACGTGTGCGAGACCCGTCTCGCACATTGCTTGGTCCTGTGGAGCAGTTTGGAGTGCTCGCCACCCTGTCAAGGTGGAGGCCGCGGGTTCAAATCCCGTCAGGACCGCTGCAGCCCGTATGAGCTGCGTGGCTGGGTAGCTCAGTTGGTACGAGCGATCGCCTGAAAAGCGATAGGTCGCCGGTTCGATCCCGGCCCCAGCCACCACCCGAAGGCCCCGTCCGGTGGACGGGGCCTTCGCCGTTGTCAGACCGCTTCCTCTTCCTTCCGTCCGGTGCGCCGCCGCCACGCCCGCACCCCGAGGATCGACAGCACCGCCGACACCACGGCCCCCAGCGCCACGGCGTCGGGCACACTCCGGCCGACGCCCTGCGCCCACTGCTCGACGGCGAACGCGGCGTCGGCGTCCAGCAGTCCGGGCAGTGCGGTCGTCCCGTCGTACCTGAGGAAGAGCACTCCGAGTCCGATGAAGAAGAGACCGGAGAGCAGGGACGTGGTGTGAAGCTCGAAGCGGCCGGCGCGCAGGGTCCGGCCGCGCAGCCAGGCCCGCCGTCCGAGGTCGAAGCGTTCCCAGAGCAGCGCGAGCACGAACAGCGGCACGGCCATGCCCAGCGCGTAGACGGCGAGCAGCAGCCCGCCGTAGACCGGACTTCCGCTGACGGCCGCCACCGTGAGGACGCTGCCCAGGATCGGTCCCGCGCAGAAGCCGGCCAGCCCGTAGACCGCGCCCAGGGCGTAGACGGAGAGGGCGGTCGTGGGCCGGATCCGGCCGCTGAGGGCGGCGATCCGGCGGGAGGCGAAGCCCAGGCCCACGATCTGGGCGATGCCGAGCCCGATGATCAGCCAGCCCGCGCCGAGGACGAGTGCGTCGCGGTGCCCGTAGAAGAGCCGTCCGGCGTACGAGCCCGCGGCGCCGAGCGGGACGAGGGTGGTGGCGAGTCCGGCGTAGAAGATGCCGGTACGGGCCAGGAGCCGTGAGACGGAGTCGATGGAGTACGCGAAGAAGGCCGGGAGCAGCAGAGCGCTGCAGGGGCTGACCAGGGCGAGCAGCCCGCCGAGCAGGGCCGCGAAGTAGCCGATGTCCTGGGTCACTTGGCGGGGTCCCCGGCGCTGCCCACGTTCGCGGCGTCCGCCGCCGCCGCTTCGACGGCCTGGGTGAAGACAGCCGTCGGCTGCGCTCCGGCGACGGGGCGGCCGTTGATGAGGAACGACGGGGTGGACGTGGCGCCGATGCCGTACGCCTGCTCCTGGTCCTTGCCGACCGCTTCCGTGGCGGCCTCGCTGCCGGTGTCGCGTACAAAGCGGTCGAGGTCCTTGACCCCGGCCTGCCGGGCGAGCTCCTTGAGCCGGTCCTCGCCGAAGCCCTTCTCCTTGGCCCCCTCGGCGTAGGCGGCCCGGTGGAAGGCCCAGAAGCGGTCCTGCTGCCCGGCCGCCCAGGAGGCGCGGGCGGCGGCCTCGGACTCCTTGCCGAAGATCGGGAAGTTGCGCCATTCGATGCGCAGGGTGCCGTCCTTCACGTACTTCTCGACCAGTTCGGGTTCGGTCTCCCGGGCGAACGTGCCGCAGTAGCCGCACTTGAAGTCGGCGTACTCGATGAGGACGACGGGGGCGTCGGCGCGGCCCTGGGCCAGCTTGTCGCCGGCGTCCCGCCGGGCGAGCTTCGCCAGCTCGGCGTACATGTCGGTGTCCGGTTCCGCGGTCGTGCCGACGACGGCGGAACCGGAGTCAGGGCTGTCCGGGGCGGTGGCCCGGTACGAGACGAAGCCGAGCAGGCCTGCGGCGAGGACGACGACGGCGCCGAAGACGAGCGGCTTCCTGGACGACGGGCGGGTGGGCGTGGGCATGCGGCACTCCGTGCTGGTGCGTGCGGTCTGTGGAAAGGAAGGAGGGGAGGCGGGTCCGCCTACACCCTCAGCACGGAGAGCTCGACGGGTGTGGGTGTGGCGGGCCGGGGACCGCGTACGGCAAGCCGTACGGCCGGCGGGCAGGCCCGTCCGGCGGCGGCGGGCAGGCCGGCCGCGACGGGGCCCGGCGCCAGGTCGTGCGCGGCGCGGGTCCGGGCCGGGAGGACGGGGTCGGAGCCGTCCTGGTCCCTGTTCCGGTCGCAGCCCGGTATGCCGGTGTCCGCGGCGGCGGCCACTACGGGGCCGGACGCCGGGACGGCCGCGGTCGCCGCGGGTGCGCAGAACAGCCCCAGTACGACGGCGAGCACTGCCGCCAGGCAGCACCACTGCGCACGGGACACGGGACCGCCTCGATGGGGTACGGATGATCAGCTGCCCGAAATGGTACGTGCTGTGATCCTCCACGCCCGCTCGGTCGCCGAGGCCGTACCCGGGGTGGCGGCGGAGGGGTGCGGGCCGGCCCGTGCGGGGCACGGCGAAGGGGGCGTGGACCGGACCCGTGCGGGGCACGTGACGGAGTCCGCGCGAAATGGTTCGCCACTCCTCCCGCCCGGGTGAGATCCTGGGATCCGTATGTCTACTTCCTTCGCCGATCTCCAGTCCCAGCTCGGGCAGCTCTCGCTCCGCGACGCGAACCGGCTCGGCCGTCGTCTCGAGGGCGCCCGACGCATCCGCAAGCCCGAGGCCCGGCAGTCCGTGCTGGACGAGATCGCCGCCGAGGCCGGCAAGGCAGCCGAACGGCTCGCAGGACGCGCCGCGCGGATGCCCGCCCTGTCGTACCCGGAACAGCTTCCGGTCAGCCAGAAGAAGGACGAGATCCTGGAGGCGATACGCGACCACCAGGTCGTGATCGTCGCGGGTGAGACGGGCTCCGGCAAGACCACGCAGATCCCCAAGATCTGCATGGAACTGGGGCGCGGCGTCCGGGGCATGATCGGGCACACCCAGCCCCGCCGGATCGCGGCCCGCACGGTCGCCGAGCGGGTCGCCGACGAGCTGAAGACCCCGCTCGGCGAGGCCGTCGGCTGGAAGGTGCGCTTCACCGACCAGGTGAACCCGGACGCGACGTTCGTGAAGCTGATGACGGACGGCATCCTGCTGGCCGAGATCCAGACGGACCGCGAGCTCCTCGCGTACGACACGATCATCATCGACGAGGCCCACGAGCGGTCGCTGAACATCGACTTCCTGCTGGGCTATCTGGCGCGGCTGCTGCCCAGGCGCCCCGATCTGAAGGTCGTCATCACCTCGGCGACCATCGACCCGGAGCGCTTCGCCAAGCACTTCGGCGAGGCGCCGATCGTGGAGGTCAGCGGGCGTACGTACCCGGTCGAGGTGCGTTACCGCCCGCTGCTGGAAGAGGTCGGCGAGGACTCCGACCGCGACCAGATCACCGCGATCTGCGACGCCGTCGACGAGCTCCAGTCGGAGGGCCCCGGCGACGTCCTCGTCTTCCTCTCGGGCGAGCGGGAGATCCGCGACACCGCGGACGCGCTGAACAAGCGGAGTCTCCGGCACACCGAGGTGCTCCCCCTCTACGCGCGCCTCTCGCACGCCGAGCAGCACCGGGTGTTCCAACGCCACACGGGCCGCAGGATCGTTCTGGCGACGAACGTCGCCGAGACGTCGCTGACCGTCCCCGGCATCAAGTACGTGATCGACCCGGGCAACGCCCGCATCTCCCGCTACAGCCACCGCACCAAGGTCCAGCGGCTGCCGATCGAGCGGATCTCGCAGGCCAGCGCCAACCAGCGCAAGGGCCGCTGCGGCCGTACGTCGGACGGCATCTGCATCCGGCTGTACTCCGAGGACGACTTCGTCACCCGTCCGGAGTTCACCGACCCCGAGATCCTGCGGACCAACCTCGCCTCCGTCATCCTCCAGATGACCGCGGCAGGCCTCGGCGAGATCGAGAAGTTCCCCTTCATCGACCCGCCGGACCACCGCAACATCCGCGACGGCGTCCAGCTGCTCCAGGAGCTGGGGGCGTTGGATCCCGAGGAGAAGGATCCGAGGAAGCGGCTCACCCCGCTGGGCCGCAAGCTCTCGCAGTTGCCCGTGGACCCACGCCTGGCCCGCATGGTCATCGAGGCCGACAGGAACGGCTGTGCCCGCGAGGTCATGGTCATCGCCGCGGCGCTCTCCATCCAGGACCCGCGCGAGCGGCCCTCGGAGAAGCAGACGCAGGCCGACCAGCAGCACGCCCGCTTCAAGGACGAGACGTCCGACTTCCTGGCGTACCTGAATCTGTGGCGCTACGTCCGGGAGCAGCAGAAGGAGCGGGGCTCCTCCAGCTTCCGCCGGATGTGCAAGCAGGAGTACCTGAACTTCCTGCGCATCCGCGAATGGCAGGACATCTACGCCCAGCTGCGCACGGTGGCCAAGCAGATGGGCATCGCCGTCGAGGAGCCCAAGGACGACGAGGGCGTGCCCGAGCAGGCGGTGCACACCTCGCTGCTGGCGGGGCTGCTGTCGCACATCGGGCTGAAGGACACCGAGAAGAACGAGTACCTGGGTGCCCGCAGCGCCAAGTTCGCGGTCTTCCCCGGGTCCGCGCTGTTCAAGAAGCAGCCGCGCTTCGTGATGTCGGCCGAGCTGGTCGAGACGTCCCGGCTCTGGGCACGGGTCAACGCCAAGGTGGAGCCGGAGTGGATCGAGCCGCTCGCCGGGCATCTGCTGAAGCGCACCTACAGCGAGCCGCACTGGGAGAAGGACCAGGCGGCGGTGATGGCCTACGAGCGGGTCACGCTGTACGGGGTGCCGATCGTCGCCCAGCGCAAGATCAATTTCGGCCGTATCGACCAGGAGGCGTCCCGCGATCTGTTCATCCGGAACGCCCTGGTCGAGGGCGACTGGCGTACGCACCACCAGTTCTTCCATGACAATCGCAAACTGCTCGGCGAGGTCGAGGAGTTGGAGCACCGCGCCCGGCGCCGCGACATCCTCGTGGACGACGAGACGCTCTTCGACTTCTACGACCGGCGGATCCCGGAGCACATCGTCTCCGGGGCGCACTTCGACTCCTGGTGGAAGCACAAGCGCCGTGACGAGCCGGACGCGCTCGACTTCGAGCGTTCGATGCTCATCAACGAGAAGGCGTCCGCGGTCACCAAGGACGACTATCCGGACTCCTGGCGCCAGGGGAAGCTCAAATTCCGGGTGACCTACCAGTTCGAGCCCGGCGCGGACGCGGACGGCGTGACGGTCCACGTCCCGCTCCAGGTGCTCAACCAGGTCACCTCCGAGGGCTTCGACTGGCAGATCCCGGGCCTGCGCGAGGAAGTGGTCACCGAGCTGATCCGCTCGCTGCCCAAGCCGATCCGCCGGCACTACGTCCCTGCGCCGGACTACGCGGCGAAGTTCCTGGACCGGGCCGTCCCGCTCCAGGAGCCCCTGCCGCTGACGCTCGCCCGTGAGCTGCAGCGGATGGTCGGCGTCCCGGTCACGGCCGAGGACTTCGGCCTCTCCCGCGTCCCGGACCACCTGAAGATCACCTTCCGGATCGTCGACGAACGGCGCCGGAAGGTCGCCGAGGACAAGGACCTGGAGGCGCTGAAGATCCAGCTGCGCCCGAAGGCCCGTCAGGCCCTCTCCCAGGCCGCGGCGGCCACCGCGGGCCCCTCGGGCGAGTCCGTCGAGCGTTCGGGCCTCACGGACTGGACGATCGGCACGCTGGACAGGATCTTCGAGACCCGGCGGGCCGGGCAGCCGGTCAAGGCGT
The DNA here is from genome assembly GCF_045040375.1 of Streptomyces sp. NBC_01520. Lineage (NCBI taxonomy): Bacteria > Bacillati > Actinomycetota > Actinomycetes > Kitasatosporales > Streptomycetaceae > Streptomyces > Streptomyces sp. NBC_01520. Next base: position 4,296,809 of record NZ_CP109404.1, on the reverse strand, counting down.
ACCCGGCACTCGTCGACCAGGGCGGGACCGTCGCCGTAAGGCTCTTCGACACGGAGGCCGAGCAGCAGCAGGCGATGTGGCGCGGCACCCGGAAGCTGATCCTGCTGAACATCCCGGTGAACCCCGCGAAGTTCGCCTCGGACACGCTCACCAACCAGCAGAAGCTCGCCCTGTCCCGGAATCCGCACGGCTCGATCCAGGCGCTCTTCGACGACTGCGCGACGGCTGCGGCCGACCGGCTGATCGCCGCGCACGGCGGCCCGGCCTGGGACGAGGCGTCCTTCCGGAAGCTGTACGACAAGGTGCGCGCGGACCTCGTGGACCTGACCGTACGCACGATCAAGCAGGTGCAGCAGATCCTGGCGGCCTGGCAGGCGTGCGAGCGCCGGCTGAAGACCACGAACAGCCTGGTCCTGATCAACAACGTCACGGACGTACGGGACCACCTCGCCCGCCTCGTACCGCCGGGGTTCGTCACCATGACCGGGCTGCGCAGGCTGCCCGACCTGATGCGCTACCTGGTCGCCGAGGACCGTCGGCTGCAGCAGATGCCGACCAACGTCCAGCGCGACACCACGCGCATGGAGAAGGTCCACGAGATGCAGGACGAGTACGCCTGGCTGCTGGAGCAGTTGCCGCAGGGGCGTCCCGTTCCACAGGAGGTCCTGGACATCCGCTGGATGATCGAGGAGCTGCGGGTGAGCTACTTCGCGCACGCGCTGGGCACCGCGCAGCCCGTTTCGGACAAGCGGATCGTGAAGGCGATCGACGCGGCGGCGCCGTGATCCGGACCGCCCCGGGGCTGTAACGGCTCCGCCACCATGGGTGAGTTCGACCTGGCCCGCGCACCTCCTGTACAGTCTGTCTTCGCAGCCGGACGAAAGAACGGCAGCGAATTCTGGTCCTGTGGAGCAGTTTGGAGTGCTCGCCACCCTGTCAAGGTGGAGGCCGCGGGTTCAAATCCCGTCAGGACCGCAGTAGACGAAAGCCCGGATCCTCTGGATCCGGGCTTTCGTGCGTCTTGACGGCGGCATCCGTCGCGGGTAACCCGTAGGACAGAGACCGCCCTTGTTCCTCGACACGGGGCGGCCGGGTCCACCTGGAGGTCGCACGTATGTCTGCGTCCACGGCAAGGCACGAGACCCGCGCGCTGCTGCGCGCCCATCTGGCGGCTGCGTCCGGCTACCGCCACCTCACCCGCCACTGCCCGATCTGCCACCGCCTGCTGCGGCTCGCGATGGAGCCCCTGACGGCCCCACAGCCGCCGTACGCCGGCCCGCGCCCCTGCGACACCCCCGAATCGCCGCACGCCCCGGAGGAATCCACCGGCGCCCGCGACGGGGCCACCGGGACGCGGTCCGGACCTCCCTGCGCCACGACGGCGGACGGGGGGCGGCACGAGGACGAAAGTCCCACCGCGACATGACATCTGCCGCAGCCATCCGCCTCCTTGCAGTGGCAGGCTCGTAGTTGGCAAGACCGTGCCGGTGTGACGGGAGTCACCGAATCAGTTTTGCGCAAGGGGGACTTTACGCACTTCCTACAACTGGCGAATTTAATATGTGCAATTGCACTCCCCCGGAAGCACATCCCGGACCGTTCCACCCGAGCTGTCCCACGACGTCCGGGACCCATACGAACAGTCCCTAACAACCCCGCCCACAGTCGCGCGCCCGCCTCCGGGAAACCGACCCGTCGGCCTGTTCGGGCACCCGGCGGACAGGCCGGCGGGGCACTTCGGGCACAAAAAGATCGCGCTGGACTCGGCGGAGCCCAGCGCGATCGAACGACGAGCCCTGCATTGCACAGGTATGACGCCCGTTGGGGCAGGCGTCCGTCGTGTGGAGCTATGAGTGGGCACCTGGGGTTGGGGGACCCATGGGTAGCCCTGTTATGGCTGCGGCGACAGGGGTGTGTCAGGCCTCGCTGCGCTGCTGCGGAATACCCGCAAGCAGTGCGCGGACCTCTGCCTCGCGGTACCGGCGATGTCCACCGAGCGTGCGGATGGACGTGAGCTTGCCAGCCTTCGCCCACCGGGTGACCGTCTTCGGGTCCACGCGGAACATCGTGGCAACCTCAGCCGGGGTCAGCAGCGGCTCGGCATCAGGGGTGCGAGCGGTCATGAGCGGCCTCCTCGGGAGAACCGAACCATCTCGGTTCTTTCCTCTAAATTCTGCACCTTGACCCGCGTTGCCCGAAATGGCGGACGCGGGCCGAGTCGGTTATAGGACGAACGGCTTGTCCTCGGCACTACAACTACACCATCCGTCCAGCCACGTCGGCCAAACCGATGGAATTGCCCTCCCAGGTGTTCATCAGCGACGGAAGCCGATGGACCATGCCATAGCGGACAGTCACGCCCCAGTAACGATCAGTCACAGGAGTGCTCAAGGGTCGTCAGAAGTCCTCAGACCCCTCATAGCGTGCAATGCTGAGCATTCCGCCCATAGTTGGACGGACGGAGTCCTCCCCGGACTCCTTGTCCTATTTTGGCATGAGGAGTAGGGAAGGGCGCAAGGGCCCCGTAAGTGCTATCCATCACGCTTGAGGCAAAGGCCCGGTTCGGGACGTAGGTCCTAGGGCTTGAGGTGGAGACTCCCGCCTCGCCTGTCACACGCATCACACAGGACACAGGTTCACGGCACGTCAGTTCCCCTCGACGCCCGCCTGTTCCCCTCGGCACATCCCCGATCACCTCCGTCCGGCGTCCTCGGTGCCCACCGATGCCGGACACCTCACGGGATGTCTCTTCCCTGCCGATCGCGGGTCTATGCGACGGTACGTGTCATTTCACACAGCTTTCGGGCTAGTTGGCAGACTGCCTGTCCCGTACCGCGCGCCACCGCTCGGCGAGACGCGCGTACGCGACCCCCGCCGCGTCGCTGTCCCCGGCCCGCAGCGCGGCGATTCCCTCGGCCACGTCCGCAGCCGACCGGTCCTCGGCGAGCTGCTTCCCCGGCAGCGCGTGCACCAGCCCGCCGTAGTCCAGCTCCACCAGGGAGCGTGGATGGAATTCCTCCAGCCAGCGCCCCACGTCCACCAGCCCCTCGGTCAGCGGCCCTTCGTCGACCGTCTCCCGCAGCGTCCTGAGCGCCCTCGCCAGCCGGCGGCGTGCCTGCACCATCGGCGTCCGGTAGCGCAGCAGGGGCCGGCGTCCCTCGGTGCCCACCGCGACGTACTCACGCTCCCCGTCGTCGAACAGGACGAACCAGCGCACCGGTACATGCCACACCGTGGTCCGGATCCAAGGACGGGCGTCCGGGTTCCGCTCCGCCCACCGCTCGTGGTCCGCGACCGCCTGGAGCCGCACCACCGGAGGAAGGACCGCGTCCAGCACGGTGGCCGGAAACAGCCCATCGAGTTCCTCCAGCGCCAGCCAGCCGCGCATCCGGGTCCGCCACGGGCAGACGCACACCACGCCGTCGACCTCCGCGACGAAGGCGTCCGCGCTCTCGTGGACGGGCACGGGCACCGGTGGGGTGGGCACCAGGTCGGCCAGCGAGCGGCGCAGTTCGTCCTGTGCCGTGGGGAGCTCGGAACGCTGGGCGTAGCGCGCCCAGTGACTGCGTTCGGGCTCCCGGAAGGCGGCGAGCGGCTCGTACACCCGCAGATAGGACGTGTAAGGGACGAGCACTGAAGACACCACCGACATGCGGCAGATCGTGTCACGCCCGTACTCCGCCAGGGGGTGATCCTCGGCACCGGAACAGATCTGCGTGTCCCGAGGACTTACGCTCTTGCCCGTCGGACCGGCCGTGCCGGTCGGTCCGGGACCCTCCCCACCTTCAGGAGGGTCTACCCCGCCGCTTCGTACTTGGGAGTCACCACAGTGACCGATGTGACCGGCGTGCCTGTCGATGTACTGCACACCCTGTTCCACTCCGACCAGGGTGGCCACGAGCAGGTCGTGATCTGCCAGGACCGTGCCAGCGGCCTCAAGGCCGTCATCGCCCTCCACTCCACCGCCCTGGGCCCTGCCCTCGGCGGCACCCGCTTCTATCCGTACGCCTCCGAGGCCGAGGCCGTCGCGGACGCGCTGAACCTGTCGCGCGGCATGTCGTACAAGAACGCCATGGCCGGCCTCGACCACGGTGGCGGCAAGGCCGTCATCATCGGCGACCCGGACACGATCGAGGCCAGTCAGAAAACAGAACTGCTCCTGGCCTACGGCCGGTTCGTGGCCTCGCTGGGCGGGCGCTACGTGACCGCGTGCGATGTCGGCACCTATGTCGCCGACATGGACGTCGTCGCCCGGGAGTGCCGCTGGACCACCGGCCGCTCCCCGGAGAACGGCGGCGCCGGCGACTCCTCCGTCCTCACCGCCTTCGGCGTCTTCCAGGGCATGCGGGCCTCCGCACAGCACCTGTGGGGCGACCCGACGCTGCGGGGCCGCAAGGTCGGTGTGGCGGGCGTCGGCAAGGTGGGCCGCCACCTGGTCGAGCACCTGCTCAGCGACGGCGCGGAGGTCGTCGTGACGGACGTGCGCGAGGAGTCCGTACGCCGGATCACCGATCTGCACCCCGAGGTCGCCGTGGCCGTGGACACGGACGCGCTGATCCGCACCGAGGGCCTCGACATCTACGCCCCGTGCGCACTCGGCGGGGCCCTGAACGACGCGACCGTCCAGGTGCTCACCGCGAAGGTGGTGTGCGGCGCGGCCAACAACCAGCTCGCGCACCCGGGCGTCGAGAAGGACCTTGCCGACCGCTCGGTCCTGTACGCACCGGACTACGTGGTGAACGCCGGTGGCGTGATCCAGGTCGCCGACGAGCTCCACGGTTTCGACTTCGACCGGTGCAGGGCGAAGGCGGCAAAGATCTTCGACACCACGCTGGCCATATTCGCACGTGCGAAGAACGACGGGATTCCGCCGGCTGCGGCGGCCGACCGGATCGCCGAGCAGCGGATGGCCGAAGCCCGGCGTCACTGACACGTCACCACGAGGTCGGCGGTGTGTCACCGGACTGTGCAGCAGCCCGGTGACACACCGCCCCGCGGCGTGCGTGGGAGCGGGGAGACAAGACTCACTCCGGTCGGCGGGTCGGCCGTCCGGAAGAGGTTAAAATCGCGGTTGACCAGCGAGGACGGGCTCCTCTGCGGTCCTGCGCGGAGGCACGTGATGCGGGCGGCGTACCGTATGGCCGAGGAAGCAGGTACCGTTAAAGCCACGGGCGCGGTCTCTCAGCCGAGAGTCCGTCCTGAAACATGAACGCGTGTCAAGACTCTGGGGCCGTCGAGCCCCGTCACCGAGGGGGTCGAGCCATGGGGCGCGGCCGGGCAAAGGCCAAGCAGACAAAGGTCGCCCGTCAGCTGAAGTACAGCAGCGGCGGGACTGACCTGTCGCGTCTGGCCAATGAGCTGGGCGCATCACCTTCGAGTCAACCACCGAACGCAGAGCCGTTCGAGGATGACGACGAGGAGGATGACCCGTACGCACAGTACGCGGATCAGTACAACGACGACGAGGACGCGGACGAGGACGACCAGTCCGGTCCGTCGTCACAGCGCCGCGGCGCTTGACCTCGCGCTGACACATCAACCCGGTCCGGGCCTGCCCGGACCGGGTTCTGTGCTGTCCAGGTCCGGACGGGTGAGCGATCCCGTCCGCCGTCGGTCCGGTGGGCGCCGGACCGACGGTCGTGACGGTCCTACCGTGCGTAGCTGCCGGTCAGCGCGGCACCCGTGGTGTGTGCGCCGCGGTCGGTGATCTCGCCGGCGACCCAGGAGTCCACGCCCCGGTCGGACAGCGTCGTCAGGGCCGCGTCCACCGAGTCGGCCGGCACGATCGCGATCATTCCGACACCCATGTTGAGCGTCTTCTCCAGCTCCAGCTGTTCGACCTGTCCGGCCTTGCCGACCAGGTCGAACACAGCACCGGGCGTCCAGGTGGAGCGGTCGACCGTGGCGTGCAGCGCGTCCGGGACGACCCGGGCCAGGTTGTTGGCCAGGCCACCGCCGGTGACGTGGCTGAAGCCGTGCACCTCGGTCGTACGGGTCAGCGCCAGGCAGTCCAGGGAGTAGATCCTGGTGGGCTCCAGGAGCTCCTCGCCGAGCGTCCTGCCGAACTCCTCGACCTCGCGGTCCAGGGCCCAGCCGGCCCGGTCGAAGACCACGTGGCGCACGAGCGAGTACCCGTTGGAGTGAAGACCGGACGACGCCATCGCGATGACGGCGTCACCCTTACGGATGAGCTCCGGGCCGAGCAGCCGGTCGGCCTCGACCACGCCCGTACCCGCACCCGCGACGTCGAAGTCGTCGGGGCCGAGCAGTCCCGGGTGTTCGGCGGTCTCCCCGCCGATCAGGGCGCAGCCGGCGAGGACACAGCCTTCGGCGATGCCCTTCACAATGGCCGCGACACGCTCGGGATGCACCTTGCCGACACAGATGTAGTCGGTCATGAAGAGCGGCTCGGCACCGCAGACGACCAGGTCGTCGACGACCATGCCGACGAGGTCGTGGCCGATGGTGTCGTACACGCCCATCTGCCGGGCCAGATCGACCTTCGTGCCGACGCCGTCGGTGGCGGAGGCGAGCAGCGGGCGCTCGTAACGCTTGAGCGCCGAGGCGTCGAAGAGGCCGGCGAATCCGCCCAGGCCGCCAAGGACCTCGGGGCGCTTCGTCTTCTTCACCCACTCCTTCATCAGCTGGACGGCGCGGTCACCGGCTTCGATGTCGACGCCGGCCGCCGCGTAGGAAGCACCTGTTGTCTCAGACATTGCCCGGGATCTTTCGTGTGGGAATACGGGGCTGGTGGGGACGCCGGTCGGTCCGGGTCACGGACGACGCAGCGCGTCGGCCGCCGCGGTCGCGGCAGGGCCGGCCGCCAGCTCGGTCTCCAGCAGCTGCTTGCCGAGCAGCTCAGGGTCCGGGAGCTCCATCGGGTACACACCGTCGAAGCAGGCGCGGCACAGGTTCTGCTTGGGGATCGTCGTCGCCTCGATCATCGCGTCGAGCGAGATGTACGAGAGCGAGTCGGCACCCATCGAGGTGGCGATCTCGTCGACGGTCATGCCGTTGGCGATCAGCTCGGCGCGGGTCGCGAAGTCGATGCCGAAGAAGCAGGGCCACTTCACCGGCGGGGACGAGATCCGGATGTGGATCTCGGCGGCACCGGCCTCACGGAGCATCCGGACGAGTGCGCGCTGGGTGTTGCCGCGGACGATCGAGTCGTCGACGACCACCAGGCGCTTGCCCTTGATGACTTCCTTGAGCGGATTCAGCTTGAGGCGGATGCCCAGCTGCCGAATGGTCTGGGACGGCTGGATGAAGGTCCGGCCGACGTACGCGTTCTTGACCAGTCCGGCACCGAACGGGATCCCGCTCGCCTCGGCGTAGCCGATGGCCGCGGGGGTGCCCGATTCCGGCGTCGCTATGACCAGATCGGCCTCGACGGGAGCCTCGGCAGCCAGTTTCCGGCCCATCTCCACGCGGGAGAGGTAGACGTTCCGGCCGGCGATGTCGGTGTCGGGGCGGGCCAGGTAGACGTACTCGAAGACGCAGCCCTTGGGCTTCGCTTCTGCGAAGCGAGAGGTGCGCAGGCCGTTCTCGTCGATGGCGACGAGCTCGCCCGGCTCGATCTCGCGGACGTAGCTGGCACCGCAGATGTCGAGGGCGGCGGACTCGGAGGCCACCACCCAGCCGCGCTCCAGCCGGCCGAGGACCAGAGGGCGGATGCCCTGCGGGTCACGGGCGGCGTAGAGGGTGTGCTCATCCATGAAGACGAGCGAGAAGGCGCCCTTGACCTCGGGGAGCACCTTTGCGGCGGCCTCCTCGATGGTGAGCGGCTTGTCGTTCTCGTCCCGCTGGCCGGCGAGCAGCGCGGTCACCAGATCGGTGTCGTTGGTCGCCGCGACCTGGGTCGCGCGGCCGTCCCTGCGGGGGAGGTCGGCGACCATCTCGGCGAGCTGGGCCGTGTTGACCAGGTTGCCGTTGTGGCCCAGGGCGATCGAGCCGTGCGCGGTGGCACGGAATGTCGGCTGCGCGTTCTCCCACACCGAGGCACCGGTGGTGGAGTAGCGGGCATGACCGACCGCGATGTGGCCCTGGAGCGATCCCAGAGACGTTTCGTCGAAGACTTGCGAGACCAGGCCCATGTCCTTGAAGACAAGGATCTGGGACCCGTTGCTCACTGCGATGCCCGCGGACTCCTGTCCACGGTGCTGCAGGGCATACAGTCCGAAATAGGTGAGCTTGGCGACCTCTTCGCCCGGAGCCCAGACACCGAAGACGCCGCAAGCGTCCTGGGGGCCTTTCTCTCCGGGGAGCAGGTCGTGGTTGAGTCGTCCATCACCACGAGGCACGGCACCGAGTGTAGGCGAGATCGACCACCGGTCCGAATTGGGGAGCCGCCGGGAAGGGGTCGCCGGAGCGCTGCGGACGTGCGCGGGAGCGGTCCCGCGGGGGCGGTCAGCACCGATTCGAACGGTCACGGGGAGTGATCGCGGCCGGGTGGGCGGACGGTGCCGGCAGGGCCGCGAAGCGGCTCCCGCCCGGATCCGCGCCTGGTTACCGCCCGGTTCCGGCCGACGGCCGCAACCGGTACCGGCACACTCGGTCATGGCGTCCGGTGAACCGGCGGGGGTGCGGGGGCAACGCGTGACCGAACGCTCGTTTCGTGGCGAGCCTCACACCGTGGGGCCGCGGTGGAGTCGTCGCGGAACGGACCGGGGCGCTCGGGGAGACGTCCGCAGTGCGAGACCAGCGTTGACAGGAGCATGGCCCGTTGGCAGGCTCCTGGCCCATGCAGCCCCTCGGTGATCATTCGGTCACGCTCGTGGAGCGCCGCCACGTCGATCTGGGTCGCGTCGCGAGCGCCATCTGTCGCCGCGCCTGACACCACCACGAGCGCCGCGCACCGTGGTTCCTGGCACCGCGCGCACCATGGTTCCCGGTGGCGCGAACGCCGCACGCCGTAGCCCCTGACCCGCCGCGCGCTCCGGTCACCGCCGCGTCCCCTCGGCCGGTCCCGGAATCCGGGCATCAGCTCCGGCCCCCCTCACCGCCCTCTCCCGTCCATGGCCGGGCGCACGGTCCCGTGCGCCCCCTGACGGGATTCCGCCGCTTCCCCCTGCCCGTGCCCGTCGCTCCGGCCCGTGCGCGAGGCCTGTCGAGGAGACCTCATGCCCTCCCGCCAACCTGAATCGAACACAAGTTCACATCGGCCTTCGTCCTCGTCGCTTTCCCGGCGCGCCTTCGGCAGCGCCGTGGGCGCCACCGCGGCGACCGTCGCCGCGGGAATCCCGGCAGCCGCCGCTCCCGCCCCGGCCGGAGCGACCGTCTCCGGGGCCACGCGCGAGCAGCCCTTCCGCGCCGCCCGCGGCAAGCACGGGCGCCGCCCCAACATCCTGTTCATCCTCGGCGACGACCTCGGCTGGGCGGACCTCTCCTCGTACGGCGCTCCGCACATCCGGACCCCGAACCTGGACAGGCTGGCCCGCCAGGGGGTGCGGTTCACGGACGCGTACTCCGGATCCGCCACCTGCTCGCCCACCCGGTTCAGCCTCTACACCGGGCGCTACCCGGGCCGCACGAAGGGCGGGCTCGCGGAGCCCATCGCGGACCGGTCGGTGGGCCTCGAACCGACGCACCCCACGCTGGCGTCCCTGCTGCGCGGGGCCGGCTACTCGACCGCGCTGATCGGCAAGTGGCACTGCGGCTACCTGCCCGACTACAGCCCGACCCGGTCGGGCTGGGACGAGTTCTTCGGAAACTTCGGCGGGGCTCTGGAGTACTACTCGAAGCTCGGCCTCGGCGGTGAGTACGACCTGTACGAGGGCGACGCCGAGTACAAGGACCTCCGCTACTACACCCGGATCCTGACGGAGCGCGCGAGCGAGTACGTACAGCGTGACCACGACCGGCCGTGGCTCCTCAACCTGAACTTCACGACCCCGCACTGGCCGTGGATCGCGGACGGGGACACCGAGGAGAGCGCCGAGATCGTCCGGCGGATCAAGGCCGGTGACAGGGGCGCCCTGTGGAACGCCGACGGCGGCTCGGTCGAGAAGTACACCGAGATGGTGGAGGACCTGGACCGCTCGGTAGGCGAGGTGCTGAAGGCCCTGAAGCGCTCCGGCCAGGAGGAGGACACCCTGGTCTTCTTCGCCAGCGACAACGGCGGGGAGCGGTTCTCGTACAACTGGCCGCTGTCCGGCAACAAGAGCTCGCTCCAGGAGGGTGGCATCCGGGTCCCCTCGGTGCTGCGCTGGCCGGCCCGCATCGACGGCAACCAGGTCAGCGACCTGCCGGTGTTCTCGCCCGACTGGACGGCGACCCTGCTGGAGCTCGGCGGGGCCCGCCCGGATCCCGCCTATCCGCTGGACGGGACCAGCCTCGCCGGATACCTGCTGCGGGACGAGGCGCCGAAGGAGCGCGACCTGTTCTGGCGGGTGCGCGGGGAGCGGGCGCTGCGGCGCGGCGACTGGAAGTACTACCGGGGCCGGAGCGGCGCCGACCAGCTGTTCCAGCTGGCAGACGACCAGCGGGAACAGGCCGACAGGGCTGCGGCCGAGCCGGAGCTGCTGGCCGGGCTGCGGGCGTCGTGGGAGCGGACGAATGCCGGTCTGCTGCCGTATCCGACGGCTTCCTGACGCTCCGCACCCGCACGGGCGGTCACTTCCCGGCCGCCGGGGCCGACGCTCCGAGTCCCTTGCCGTCCGCCGCGGTGAGGGACAGCGTGCGGTGCTGGATCCCGTACGTCGTCTTCCCCTGGAGGACGGCGAGCACCGCGCGCTCCAGCTCCATCTCGGGACCCGGGCACATCTTCCGCGTCGAGGCGAGCGGGCCGAAGGTGATCGTGGAGCCGGAGACGGTCGCCTCGCCGTGGAAGGAGTTACAGCCGAGGCTGCCCTCCACGGACCCGTCCTTGCCGAGGGTCAGGTGCGCCTTGTCCTCCGCGCCCGCGGGCAGGGAGGAGGCGGTGCTGCCGGAGACCAGCCCGGTGACCTTCCAGGTGGTGCCGGTGAGCGGGGCAGGCGGCTGCGAGGTGAGGACGATGGTGTCGCCCCCGGCCGCGGTCAGGGTCAGGGTCCTGTCGTCCCCCTTGCCGGCGACGGCTGCCACGAGCTCGCCGCTGAACGTGCGGCCCATCGCCTGCTCGAACCGCTGGACATCCTCCTCGCAGGCCATGCCCGTGGTGGTGTCCGGTCCGACGGTGACCTTCTCGCCTTCGACGCGGGCGTCGGCGGTGAAGCGGTTGCAGCCCAGATTGCCGCTCGCACCGCCCTCGGAGTCGATCTCGACATGGGCGCCGGCCGGTGCGGCGGTCTTCTTCCCGTCGACGGTCAGGGAGGACACGTTCCAGTGGACACCGCTGAGGGCCAGGTCCGTCCGCACGGTGCCGCTGCCGTCTCCGGAGCCTGATCCGGAGACCGATTCCGTACCGCAGGCGGTGAGGGTGAGGAGGGCCAGGGCGCTGACGGCCATACGTTGTTTGTACATGGCCATGGGACGGATCGACCGGTCGATCCGGTTCCCCTCAGCCCGTCAGCGGGAGCAGCGGGGCAAGGTCGGCCCGCTCGCCACTGGCGCTGACCTTGGCGTCCTGGAGCTCGCGCGTCCACTCCGCACGGCCCGTCGCCAGCCGGATCCAGGTCAGCGGATCCGTCTCCACGACGTTGGGCGGGGTGCCCCGGGTGTGCTTGGGGCCGCCGATGCACTGCACGACGGCGAAGGGCGGGACGCGCACCTCGACGGATCCGCCGGGCGCCCGGTCGGCGAGCGCGTCGGCAAGCAACCGGGTGCACGCGGCGAGCGCCTGACGGTCGTACGGGATGTCGAGGCCGGTCGCCCGGTGGAGATCGTCCGTGTGCACGACGAGCTCGACGGCCCGGGTCACCAGGAAGTCGCCCAGCCGCATGGTCCCCGCCCGGGTCGCCACCAGCCGGTCCCCCGCGTCGGCGGGCACCAGCTGTGCGAACCGGGTGGCGGTCTCCTCGTACAGCGCGTCGAGGCCGGGCCGCTGTCCGGCGAGGGCCGGGTCGTCGGTGACACGGCCGGTGGCCTCGGCTGCGGAGAACGGCCACTCCAGCAGCGTGAGCTGCGGCTTCGGACCGCCCGTCGGCTCCGGGAGCTCCAGACCGCGGTTGACGCGCTCGACCGCCGTGGCGAGGTGCGCCGCCAGGTCCCGGACCGTCCGGTCGCCCGGCCCGGCCGGGCGGGTGAGCTGTTCGGGCGTCAGGCCCCGGACCGCTTCCCGCACATGGCCGAACTGGGCGAGGACCGCGGTCCGGGTCCGGGAGAGGTCGTACGCGCGGGGGCGCTTCTTGGCCGGTGGCATAAGGGGGAGACTAATCGGCGGGTCCGACAGCGCCCTCATGTGCCGTCGGACCCGGCTGCGCACGATCGCCTCCCGTACGGCACCGCGCGTGACGGTCGCCGCGCTGTCAGCCGGTGCTGACGGCCTCGTCGGTCACGACGGCCTCGTCGGTCACGAACGCCTCGCCGTTCGCCGGGATCCCGAGGCCCCGCCAGGTGAAGGGAATTCCGCGGGCCGTGTCGAAGTCCGGGTGGTTCATCAGCTGGAAGTGGAGGTGCGGCTCGGTGGAGTTGCCCGAGTTCCCGCACCGGGCAAGCTGCTGCCCGGCCCGGACGGTGTCCCCCGCCCTCACCTGGAGCGAACCCTGCCGCAGGTGCGCGTACGCGGCGTACGTGCCGTCGCCGAGGTCGAGCACGAGATGGTTGCCGACGATCCGGTGCGCACCGGCCATGTCACGGACGAAGGCCTCGATCACCAGCAGGTACGCCAGCGCCGGTCCGGAGTTCCGGCTGAGGTGGTCGCGCTGCCGGTCGCGCGCGCGCACGACGGTGCCGTCCGCCACCGCGAGGATCGGGGCGTCGAAGGCCGGGAAGTCGCGGCCGGGACGGGCGACGGGCCACAGCCACCGGAACGGCGGGCGGCTTCCCACCTCCGGTTCGGCGACGATGTCGATCGCGTACGCCTGTCCGTAGGCGTGCGTTCCGTGGCTCGGCACCTTGTCGGCCGGGCTGATGAGCGCGGTCCAGCGTCCCGCCACCGGCGGCCCGACCTCCACCGGAGGCCGGGCCCTCGTCAGGTCCGTACGGCCGGCGCGGCTCAGCGCGAGACCGATGACGACGGCCGCCGCCGCGGGCACGAACACCAGCACGAACGGGTCCAACGGCCCCGTGAAGGCGGTGACCAGCACCAACGCGACGAAGACGATCCAGCAGCAGCGGTACAGGATCATGGCGGCTTTGCGTACGGACATGGCGTTCCCCTCGTAGCGAGCGTGTGCGGTCAGGGCCGGGCTGCGGTGAGCACCACCAGCAGCGGCACGACCCGGGGGCCGGGCACCTCGTAGCGCCCGCGGCCCGTCGTGTGCAGCCAGCCCGCGCCGGTCAGCAGGCGCAGGTGGTGGTAGATCTGACCGGTTGTCCCCGTCTCGTCCAGCCCGGCCAGCTCGGCAGCCGTACGACGGCCCGCGAGGATCTCGCGGAGCAGCCGCAGCCGTACGGGATGACCGAGCGCGGCCAGGGGTTCGGCGGCTTCCGCCCAGTCCGGGCGGTCCTCGTCGGATCCCAGGAGCCCTGCGGTGAGCGCGCCGTACTGCCACTCGTAGCGCTCCCCGGCGGGCATCCGCACCGCGCCCGTGAACAGCACCCCGCCGTCGGCCGCCGCGTCCCCGACCTGTTCGAGCTGGTCCTTCAGCCCGTCCAGCGCCCAGAAGTCCCCGACACCCAGGCTCGGCGGCCCGCCGTCCGCCGCCCGCTCCAGCACCGCCAGTCGGCGTTCAAGCTCGGCGACGCGTTCCTCAAGCTCCACAGAACACAACCTTACGTAATTACGTAACATCAATCAACAAGTTTCCGGTGAGAACGCCGAAGCCCCCGTCCGGTCGACCCGGACGGGGGCTTCGGTACAGGCAGAACTTAGGCGAACAGACCCCTCAGGGTCCCCTCGTGAGCCGTGCTCAGCTCGCTCAGCGGGATGCTGAACTCGCCCTGGATCTCGATCTCGTCGCCGTCCACGACACCGATCCGGGCCACGGGCAGACCCCGCGCACCGCACATGTCGTTGAAACGGAGCTCCTCGCTGCGCGGAATCGAGACGACCGCGCGGCCGGCCGACTCCGAGAACAGGAAGGTGAACGCGTCCAGACCGTCCGGGACGACCAGCCGGGCACCCTTCCCACCCCGCAGGCAGGACTCGGTGACCGCCTGGATCAGACCGCCGTCGGAGAGGTCGTGCGCCGCGTCGATCATGCCGTCGCGGGAGGCCGAGATCAGGATCTCGCCGAGCAGCTTCTCGCGGCCCAGGTCGACCTTGGGCGGCATCCCGCCGAGGTGCTGGTGGACGACCTCGGACCAGGCCGAGCCGCCGAACTCCTCGTGCGTGTCACCCAGCAGGTAGAGCAGCTGGCCCTCTTCGGCGAAGGCTACCGGGGTGCGCCGGGTGACGTCGTCGATCACACCGAGGACGGCCACGACCGGCGTCGGGTGGATCGCCGTCTCACCGGTCTGGTTGTACAGCGACACGTTGCCGCCGGTGACCGGGGTGCCGAGCTCCAGGCAGCCGTCCGCGAGACCACGGGTGGCCTCCGCGAACTGCCACATGACGTCCGGGTCCTCGGGGGAGCCGAAGTTCAGGCAGTCCGAGATGGCGAGCGGCTTGGCGCCGGACGCGGCGACGTTGCGGTACGACTCCGCGAGCGCGAGCTGTGCGCCCGTGTAGGGGTCGAGCTTCGCGAACCGGCCGTTGCCGTCGGTCGCCATGGCCACGCCCAGATTCGACTCCTCGTCGATCCTGACCATGCCGGCGTCCTCGGGCATCGCGAGCACGGTGTTGCCCTGCACGAAGCGGTCGTACTGGTCGGTGATCCAGGACTTGGAGGCCTGGTTCGGTGAGGAGACCAGCCGCAGGACCTGCTCGCGCAGCTCCGCGCCGTTCGCCGGACGGGCCAGCTTGCCGGCGTCGTCCGCCTGCAGCGCGTCCTGCCAGGAGGGGCGGGCGAACGGCCGGTGGTACGTCGGGCCCTCGTGGGCCACCGACCGCGGCGGTACGTCCACGATCTGCTCGCCGTGCCAGAAGATCTCCAGCTGCGAGCCCTCGGTCACCTCACCGATGACGGTGGCGATGACGTCCCACTTCTCGCAGATCTCCATGAAGCGGTCCACGTGCTGCGGCTCCACGATCGCGCACATGCGCTCCTGCGACTCGCTCATGAGGATTTCCTCGGGCGAGAGGGAGGAGTCGCGCAGCGGCACGGTGTCCAGCTCGACGCGCATGCCGCCGGAGCCAGCGGAGGCCAGCTCGCTCGTGGCGCAGGAGAGCCCGGCGCCGCCGAGGTCCTGGATGCCCGCGACGAGCTTCTCCTTGAAGATCTCCAGGGTGCACTCGATGAGGAGCTTCTCCTGGAAGGGGTCGCCGACCTGGACGGCGGGCCGCTTGGTGGGCTTGGTGTCGTCGAAGGTCTCCGAGGCCAGCACGGAGACGCCGCCGATGCCGTCGCCGCCGGTACGGGCGCCGTACAGGATCACCTTGTTGCCGGGGCCGGAGGCCTGGGCGAGGTGGATGTCCTCGTGCTTCATCACGCCGATGCAGCCGGCGTTGACGAGCGGGTTGCCCTGGTAGCAGGCGTCGAAGACGACCTCGCCACCGATGTTCGGCAGGCCGAGACAGTTCCCGTACCCGCCGATGCCCGCGACGATGCCCGGCAGGACCCGCCGGGTGTCGGGGTGGTCGGCCGCACCGAAACGCAGCGGGTCGACGACCGCGATCGGGCGGGCACCCATGGCCAGGATGTCGCGGACGATGCCGCCGACGCCGGTGGCCGCGCCCTGGTAGGGCTCGATGTACGAGGGGTGGTTGTGCGACTCGACCTTGAAGGTGACCGCGTAACCCTGCCCGACGTCGACCACACCCGCGTTCTCGCCGATGCCGACGAGCATCGCGTCGTTCTCGGGGACCTTCTCGCCGAACTGCTTGAGGTGGACCTTGCTGCTCTTGTAGGAGCAGTGCTCGGACCACATCACGGAGTACATGGCGAGCTCGGCGCCGGTGGGACGACGGCCCAGGATCTCGCGGATCCGGGCGTACTCGTCCTCCTTGAGGCCGAGGTCCTTCCAGGGCTGCTCGGCGTCCGGGGTTTCGGCCGCGTGCTCGACCGTGTCCAGGCTCATGCGTTGACCAGCTTCTTGATGATCGAGGTGAAGAAACCGAGACCGTCGGTGCGACCGGTGCCGATCAGCGGCTCGACGGCGTGCTCCGGGTGCGGCATCAGACCGACGACGTTGCCCGCGGCGTTGGTGATGCCGGCGATGTCGCGGAGGGAGCCGTTCGGATTCACGTCGGAGTAGCGGAACGCGACGCGGCCCTCGGCCTCCAGCTCGTCGAGCGTGCGCTCGTCGGCGGTGTACCGGCCGTCCACGTTCTTCAGCGGTACGGAGATCTCCTGGCCCGCGGTGTAGTCCGAGGTCCAGGCCGTCTCCGCGTTCTCCACCCGCAGCTTCTGGTCGCGGCAGATGAAGTGGAGGTGGTTGTTGCGCAGCATCGCGCCGGGCAGCAGGTGCGCCTCGGTCAGGATCTGGAAGCCGTTGCAGATTCCGAGGACCGGCATACCGGCCTTCGCCTGCTCGATGACGGTCTCCATCACCGGCGAGAAACGTGAGATGGCGCCGGCCCGCAGGTAGTCGCCGTAACTGAAACCGCCCGCCAGGACCACCGCGTCGACCTGGTGCAGGTCGGTGTCGCGGTGCCACAGCGATACGGGTTCGGCACCCGCGATCCGGACGGCCCGCAGGCTGTCGCGGTCATCGAGCGTGCCGGGGAAAGTGACGACTCCGATACGAGCGGTCACTTCGGCTCCTCGGCCTTCTCGTCCGCCTCGATCTTGACGGTGAAGTCCTCGATGACGGTGTTGGCGAGGAAGGTCTCGGCCATCTCGTTAATACGGGCGAGGGCTGCGGCGTCGACCGGCCCCTCGACCTCGAGTTCGAAACGCTTTCCCTGACGTACGTCCGCGATTCCTTCGAAGCCGAGACGGGGCAGTGCGCGCTGCACAGCCTGTCCCTGCGGGTCGAGGATCTCCGGCTTGAGCATGACGTCGACTACGACGCGTGCCACTGGCACTCCCGGTGGTGTGGTGCGGCTGTGTCTCCGAGGGGTTCCCCAGATCCCCGCGGGTCCACTCAGCGTACCTGGCCAGAAATTCTACGCGGGTAGATATCGGGCGGAAGGGATCACGGTGAGATATCGACCACGACAACAGGCAGGGAAAATCCTGGAAAAAATCTTCACCCGGATTGCATGCGGACACGCGGATGCAATTGCCCGGGCTTCACAATGCGGCTCCCGCCGCTGTACAAATGATTACCGGGGAAAGCACGATTGCCCCGGAACAGTCGACACCAGTCGATCCGTATCCGCCTAGCAGCCGGAAGGCCGTCATCGGCGCATGTCAGACGCGACGATGCCGTAGGAAAGGACCGATATCCGTGGCTCAGCGCGTAGTGGTTTCGCTCTCCGACGACATCGACGGGGGAGAAGCGGCGGAAACGGTCTCCTTCGCCCTGGACGGGAAGTCGTACGAGATCGACCTCAATCCCGCCAACGCAAAGAAACTGCGCAAGACCCTGGCCCCCTACATGGCGGCCGGTCGAAAGCAGACAAATACCGGCAAGCACGGCAGGGCTCCGGTGTCGTACCACCACACGTCGCTCGCCCCCGACCCGGCGGCCGTGCGCGCCTGGGCCCGTTCGCACCGGATGGAGGTGCCGGCCCGGGGCCGGATCCCCAAGAAGGTCTACGAGGCGTTCCAGGCCGCCAGTTGAGCGCCGGCCGGGAGCCGTGCCCGGAATGATCCATTCCGCTACGGCCTCTGGCACCCGCCGGAACGACACCCCGGGGAGCCGACTTGCACAACACCCCCGCAGGTCGGCTAGAGTCTGGAGCACGCCGAAGGGCAAGGCCGAAAGGCCCGGTCCGAAGCAGCGTGCGGGTGTAGTTCAGTAGTAGAACATCCCCCTTCCAGGGGGAAGGCGCAGTGTGCAATTCCTGTCACCCGCTCTGCACTGCCATACCGGACCACTTCGTGGATCAGGTAGAGTAGTGAACGCTCCACCGGTGAAAGCCGAGTGGCAGCAATGCGGACGTAGCTCAGTTGGTAGAGCGCAACCTTGCCAAGGTTGAGGTCGCCAGTTCGAACCTGGTCGTCCGCTCGTGTTCAAAGGCCCCGATCGATATCGATCGGGGCCTTTGTCGTATCCGTTGTCGACCCATGACGTTTGTCATGGGCAGTGGTGACAGTGCGCACTGTCCCCGGCCGTGATCCGACGGAAGTCTTGAGTCATGACCACCGAGGAGTTTCTCCCCGCCGCCGTCGGGCCGAGCGGAGTCCGGAAGAGGCAGAGGGGAGCGGGGGCACTGTGGTGTGGGTGAGGACACGGATGCGGAAATGGCAGAACCGCAGCGGCTACGACAAGATCGATCTCTATACGCGCGGCACCCTGCACTCCCTCGTGTGGATGTCGGTCCTGTCCCAGGTACTGCTGTCGGTGACCCGGCCCGTGCGGGAGTCGGACGCACCGTTCGTGCTGATCGCCGGGACGATCCTGGCCGCGGTCGGACAGGTGGTCGTCGGAACGCCCCTGGTCACCCGGACCCTCGACCGTTATCTGGGCCGGCGGGACGTCGACCGGCGGCTGGTCACGCTCGGCGCCGTCCTGCTGGCCGCGAACACGACAGGTCTGCTGGCGCTCGGCGCGTACACCGGTGTCGAGAAGTTCCCCGAGCTGCAACTGGCCCTCGGCGCCTCGGTGGTGCCGTTCATGACGTCGTTCGTCCTCGTCGTGCCCCTGTGGGCGTCCGGAGCGTTCCAGATGCTGCTCGCGGCAGCCGTGTGCGGCGGGGTCGCGCTGGCCGGCGGGACGCGCGGCTCCGTGCTCGCCACGCTCCTCGGTGTGGCCTTCAGCAGCGCGCTGATCGCCTTCACCGTGCGGCTGTCCGCGTGGTCGCTGGGGGTGATGTCGAAACTCCGCGAGGCCCAGGACGTGGAGACCCGGCTGGCGGTCGCCGAGGAACGCCTGCGGTTCGGCCGGGACATGCACGACGTGCTGGGACGGAATCTGGCGGTGATCGCGCTGAAGAGCGAGCTGGCCGTGGAGCTGGCACAGCGCGGGAAGCCCGCCGCCATGGACCAGATGGTCGAGGTGCAGCGGATCGCCCGCGTCTCCCAGCAGGAGGTGCGCGACGTCGTACGCGGCTACCGCGAGGCCGATCTGCGCACGGAACTGGCGGGTGCTCAGGGCGTGTTGCGGGCCGCGGGGATAGGTTGCTCCGTCGAGGAGGGCGACCCCCGGGACGTCGGGCGGCTGCCCGCCCCGGTGCAGTCGGCGCTCGGCTGGGTCGTGCGGGAGGCGGCCACCAATGTGCTGCGGCACGGCGATCCCCGGCTGTGCGTGATCCGCCTCCGCACAGCACCGGGCGAGATCCGCCTGGTGGTCGAGAACGACGGGGTGCCGCCGGACACGGCCGTCACCCCCGGCGGCTCGGGGCTGAACGGCCTGCGGGAACGGCTGACCGCACTGGACGGTTCACTGGAGGCGGGCCCCACGGGTGACGGCCTCTTCCGGCTGGCGGCGACGGTGCCGCTGCCCGTGCCGTCCCGCGAACCCGTACCGGCCTCGCTGGAGGAAAGATGACATCCGCGCAACCGCCCGTCCGGGTCCTGCTCGCCGACGACGAGCATCTGATCCGGGGCGCCCTGGCCGCCCTCCTCGCACTGGAGGACGACATCGTCCTGGTCGCCGAGGCGGCGACCGGCCCCGAGGCGCTCGCGATGGCGCTGGCGCACCGTCCCGATGTCGCCGTCCTGGACCTGGAGATGCCGGGAGCGGACGGTGTGAAGGTCGCCACATCGCTGCGCACCGGACTGCCCGGCTGCCGGACCATGATCGTGACGAGCCACGGCAGGCCGGGCCATCTGAAGCGGGCTCTCGCGGCGGGCGTGCGGGCGTTCGTACCGAAGACGGTCAGTGCCCGGCGGCTGGCCGAGATCATCCGTACGGTGCACGCGGGAAACCGCTATGTGGACCCGGAGTTGGCGGCCGACGCCATCTCCGCGGGGAACTCCCCGCTGACCGTGCGGGAGACCGAGGTGCTGGCTCTGGCCGTGGACGGGGCGCCGGTCGCGGAGATCGCGGCGCGGGCGTCGCTGTCACAGGGGACCGTGCGCAACTACCTGTCGGCGGCGGTCTCCAAACTCGGGGCGGAGAACCGTCATGCGGCAGTGCGTCTCGCCCGCGAGCGAGGTTGGGTATAGTGGGCAGCGCGCTGCGGCGCATGCGAACGTAGCTCAGCTGGTAGAGCGCAACCTTGCCAAGGTTGAGGTCGCGAGTTCGAACCTCGTCGTTCGCTCCACGCAAGAAGGCCCCGGTCCTCGTGACCGGGGCCTTCTGCCGTTAGACCTGCGGTGCGGCCGGCCAGTCGGTACCGGTCAGAAGCTCGTACGCGTCCAGGTACTTGGCCCGGGTCGCGTCGACGATCTCCTGCGGCAGGGCCGGGGGCGGCTGCTCGCTGTGGCGGTCCCAGCCGGAGGCCGGCGAGGTCAGCCAGTCGCGGACGAACTGCTTGTCGTACGAGGGCTGCGCCTTGCCCGGCTCCCACGTCGCGGCGGGCCAGAAGCGCGAGGAGTCCGGGGTCAGCACCTCGTCCGCGATGATCAGTTCCTCGCCGCCGTCCGCGGTGGGCGCGAAGCCGAACTCGAACTTCGTGTCGGCGAGGATGATCCCGCGCTCACGGGCGATGTCACGGGCCCTGCCGTAGACGGCGAGCGTCGTCTGCCGCAGCACGGCCGCCGTCTCGGCGCCGACCTCGCGGGCGACCTCCTCGTACGACACGTTCTCGTCGTGGTCCCCGACCGCGGCCTTGGTCGCGGGGGTGAAGATCGGAGCCGGGAGCTCGGAGCCGTCGACGAGACCCTCGGGAAGACCGAGGCCGCAGACCGTACGCGTCGCGTCGTACTCCGTCAGGCCGGAGCCCGTGAGGTAGCCGCGCGCCACGCACTCGACGGAAACCATCCGCAGCGACCGGCAGATCAGCGTGCGGCCCGCCCAGTCGGCAGGTGCCCCCGCCGGGAGCTCCGTCGACAGGACGTGGTTCGGGACGAGATCGGCGAGCTGGTCGAACCACCACAGCGACAGCTGGGTGAGGACCCGCCCCTTGTCGGGGATCCCGGTGGGCAGGACCCAGTCGTACGCGGACATACGGTCGCTGGCGACCATCACGAGGTCACCCGCCTCGTTCCGGTACAGGTCACGCACCTTGCCGGTGTGCAGGTGGGTGAGCCCCGGCACCTGCACGGGCTCGGGCTTTTCTACGAAACCGGACACGCTGCCTCCGCGTAGGTTGATCCAGGAGTCGGTCCGATTGTCCCGCATGCGCACGGGCCTCGCCGCCAGGGGTCACCACCGGCGGCCCGGCCCGCTCAGTCGCGCTTGCAGATCCGGTCGAGGAGATTGGCCGTGGCCCGCTGGATCCGGGAGTCGACATGGCCGGGGCGGTCCAGGGCCGGGGACCACGCGAAGGTGCCCGAGGCGAAGACGAGCGCACCGGACGGGGCCCGGTAGAGCGACGTCTCCTGGTGCCGGGTGGCACCGTCGCCGTCCCGGTAGGGCGAGTGCGCGAGGAGCATGCGGTTCTCGTGCTCGGGCAGCGCCGTACGCGGGAAGTAGCGGTCGGCCTCACCGGCGACCAGCCCGTCGAGCTCGTCGCCCTCCCCCGCCCCGGTGGCCTCCCACAGCCAGTGCCCGGCGTTCCGCACGACCAGGGGATGCGGCTCGGGTACCCGGCCCGCGTACTGGATGCCGAGCAGCTGCTGTTCGGCGCGGTCGACCTCGCGCCACAGAGCGGACTTGCCCGGACCGCTGCGCTTGCGGCAGGTGAGGAGACGGTCGGGGACACCGGAAGGCGACGGGGAGAGGCCGACCTGCCAGTACATGGTGTTGGCGGAGAGGAAGACGAGCGAGGTGCCGGTGTCGCGCGCGAGCTCCGTGGTGCGGCGCATGGGCACCGACCAGTACTCGTCGTG
Source organism: Streptomyces sp. NBC_01520 (assembly GCF_045040375.1). Lineage (NCBI taxonomy): Bacteria > Bacillati > Actinomycetota > Actinomycetes > Kitasatosporales > Streptomycetaceae > Streptomyces > Streptomyces sp. NBC_01520. The sequence continues at coordinate 4,274,766 of NZ_CP109404.1, read as the reverse complement.
ACCGGGGAAGACCAGGCCGCGGTAGCGGCCGGGATCCACCCGGCCCGCGTGCAGATCGCGGGCGTCGGCGTACGCGAGGTCGTAGCCGTAGCGCTCCGCCCAGCGGATGAAGTCGTAGGCGTGGCCCACGTGGAGGGGCAGACCCGCGCCCGCGTAGGGACGGTCGAAGGAGAGGGTGGTGGCGGCGTCCTCCTCACCCAGCAGCCGGCCCTGCTCGTCCCAGGCGTGGTAGAGGCTGGCGCCGGTACGGCCGTCCTCCGGATAGAGGTTGTACGCCTGCCACGTGATGTCGGGGAGCAGGAGCAGCAGGTCCGCCGGGTGGTCGTCGCGGACCGTGAAGGGGATGTGCGAGCGGTACCCGTCGGCGGTGGTCAGGACAGCGACGTACGCGCCGACCGACCAGTAGCCGGGGATCTGCAGACGCCAGGAGAGCCACCAGTGATGGCAGGAGACGGTCCGCTCCGCGGTGAGCGGCGCCGGCTGGACGATGCCGGAGAGGCGCGGGCTCGTGGTGATCTTGGCGGCGCCGTCGCCCGCGTAGTGCCCGATGCGGTAGACGTCGACGGAGAACTGCTGGGGCGGGTCCACGGTGATGTGGAAGTCGATCGCCTCGCCGGGAGCCGCGGCACCGGGTGACACGAAGCCCTTGATCTGCCGGCGCACGTCGTCGGCGGTACGGGTGCCGCCGCCCACCCCGCCGCGGCCCAGATCGGGGTCGGCGTACCAGGGCACCACCTGGCCGGTGTCGTCGAAGTAGTTCTCGCTGCCCCGCAGCCAGGGCAGCGGGCCCTGTCCGAAGGGGTCGCTCACGGCATGCGCGAGGGCACCCGATTCCCATCGCCGGATCTGGTCCGCCCCCATACCGCTCCCCTCCCTCGTCCCCCCGGACAGCTCTGCCGCGCCCACTCTGCCGCGCAGGATGCCGACCCCGGCGCCCAGCACATCACATCCCGCATGCGCTCCGTCACCGTTCGTCGCGAATTGACGGGAACGGAGGGCATTCTTCCGGCTATTGGGGGCGTACGAGGGACATCTCAGGGTCCGGATGGACGCACGGCCGTTCAGACCAGACGTACGGGTTTGTCCGCGCGGACGCCGACGGTGGAGAGCCAGGACCGCAACGGCTCCGCGTCGCCGTCCTCGACGAGACTCAGAACGGGTCCGCCGAGATCCGTCCTGCGCCCGCCGTCGACCAGCAGCGCGGGGCCGTCGAGCCAGTCGAGACCGGGCGCCGCTCCCGCCGTGTCCACGGCCGCGCAGCAGACCATCGCCACGACGTGGTCGGCGAGCAGCTCCGTGCCCGTACGCGGCGGCTGGAGCGGGAAGAGCGGAAGCGGGACGGGCCCCCAGGCGTCGAGGGGATCGGCGGCGGGCGTCGCGCCTGCCTCGGCCTTCCCGCCGTCCGTGCCGGGCCCGGTGGCCGCCCCCGCCTCGTCACGCGCCACGGCGGCGCCGATGCCGGCGGCGAGCTCCTCGCTGTTGCCGCCCGGAGCGGTGAGGTGGCCGATGACGCGGGCCAGCGTGGGCACCGCGGGGCCGTCGGCCGCCGGTGTGCCCGGCCCCGTCGCCCCGACGGACACGCTCGTGGCCACGCCCATGGCGTCGAGCACACGATGGAGACGGGCGGCCTCGGTGCGCCACTTCCGGTCGACGACCTCCTCCGGATACTGCTGCCAGTCGACCGGGGACCAGCCCGGGCCCGTCTCCGCCGGGCCGCCGTGGAAGAGCCGCGCGGCCAGCAGCGAGGCCGCCTCGTCGGCAGCGCCCGGCTCCTCCAGGAGATCGCAGGCGGGGCGCTCCCCCAGCCGGGAGGCGAAGCCTTCGGCCAGCCGGTCGCGCCGGGAGAGCTCGGTGAGGGCCGAGACGACGCCCGCGTCCAGGCGGGAGGGCCAACGGCCCATCCGCCAGGCGGGCAGCGCGACCCGGGTCAGCAGCCGGTCCCAGCCCGCGTAGGCGAGACCGACCTGTTCCTGGGCGACGATCCGCAGCCCGTAGTCCACCCCCTGGGCGCGCACCGATGCCGCGGCGGCGACGCAGCGCTCCATCTCCGCCGCGTGACCACGGCAGCCGCGCAGCAGGATCCTGGCGACCGACCCCGCGAAGACGGACGGAACGCGGCGCAGGAAGCCCTGGCCGGGCGCGGAGGCGTCGGCGACCACGGCGTCCAGGCCGCGTACGAAACGGCGGGCGGCGGCTATGTCGGGGTGCGCGGACGGCCCCGTGCCCGCGACGACGGGGGCGAGCACGGCCCGCAGCTCGGCGACCCGCATCCACCACAGGAAGGGCGAGCCGATGACCAGCACGGGCGCGGCCGGCACCCGCCGTCCGCGCCTGCCGCCCGTCAGCCCTCTGGCCAGGTCCGTCGCCCCCGTCCGGGCAGCGGGATGCGTACGGTCCTCCAGCCAGCTGTCGCAGTCCGGGGTCAGCGCTATGGCCGACGGCGCCGGGACGTCGAGCCGGTCGGCCAGGTCCCGGACCAGCCGGTAGAGATCGGGGGCCGCCTCCTCGGTGAGGGCGACCGTCGGGCTGACCGCGGGCCTGGCCCGCGCCACCGCGACGGTGACCGTCGCGGCGAGCAGCAGCACCACGACCGCGCAGGCCGTCACCGCCCGGAGCACCGTGTCCCACACGCCGCCGCCGAGCCGTCCCTGCGCCTGGGCGACCAGCAGCACGACGGCTGCGGCGGCGGGCAGGATGGCCACAGCCGTGGCCCTGCTGCGGACGCGCAGCAGCGCCAGGGCACGGGCACGCGCCGACAGCGCACCCAACTCCTCAACCGAACCGGTAGCGGACACGGCCGGACGTCACCCCCTCTGCCCCCGCGACGGTGTTGGTCACTCCCCCACTGTGGCACCAGCCACCGACATCGCAATGCCGGTGGGCCAAGTGCCGGAACGCTTGCGCCGCACCCTAGTTGGGGCCTCGGCGGACGTCATCCGGATGGCCGAGTCGTCACCCGATGGAATGGCTTTGGGTAAAGCTGCTGACGCGCCGGTCCTGAGGGGTTCCGTCGTACGGGCGAGCGTCGGTTCATGTGTACGAACCGATGTCCTTCCGGGCTCCTGGGAGCCGCCGGACACAACTGTGCCCGGCACCTCGGAGGGAGGTGCCGGGCACGGAAGCGGCGGTGTACGACCGCCCTTCTGGCCTTCTGTTCTGGCCTTCTCAGGCCTCCTCGGCGGCCTTGCGGGCGATGTCCGTACGGTGCTGGGAGCCGTCGAGCCGGATCCGGCCGACGGCCGTGTAGGCGCGCTCACGGGCCTGGCTCAGGTCCTTGCCGGTCGCGGTGACGGAGAGCACGCGGCCCCCGGCACTGACGACCGCGTCGCCGTCCCGTCTGGTCCCGGCGTGCAGGACGAACGCATGCGGCGCATCCTTCGCCACCACGTCCGCGAGGCCCTCGATCGGGTCGCCCGTCCGGGGGGTCGCGGGGTAGTTGTGCGAGGCGATGACCACGGTGACCGCGGCGTCGTCACGCCAGTTCAGCGGGGGTACGAGGTCCAGGGTGCCGTTGGCCGAACCGAGCAGGATCCCGGCCAGCGGGGTCTTCAGCCGGGCCAGGACCACCTGGGTCTCCGGGTCGCCGAAACGGGCGTTGAACTCGATGACCCGTACACCGCGCGAGGTGATCGCGAGGCCCGCGTACAGCAGCCCGGAGAAGGGCGTGCCGCGGCGGCGGAGCTCGTCGACGGTCGGCTGGAGGACGGACTGCATGACCTCGTCGACCAGCTTCGGGTCGGCCCACGGGAGCGGGGAGTACGCGCCCATGCCTCCGGTGTTCGGACCCTCGTCGCCGTCCAGGGCCCGCTTGAAGTCCTGGGCGGGCTGCAGCGGCAGCACCGTGGTGCCGTCGGTGATCGCGAAGAGGCTGACCTCGGGGCCGTCGAGGAACTCCTCGATGACCACCCGGTCGCAGGCCAGTGCGTGGGCGCGGGCTGCCTCGACGTCGTCGGTGACGACGACGCCCTTGCCGGCCGCGAGACCGTCGTCCTTGACGACGTACGGGGCGCCGAACGCGTCGAGGGCCTCGTCGATCTCGGCGGGCGTCGCGCAGACGTAGCTGCGGGCGGTCGGGACGTTGGCCCCGGCCATGACGTCCTTGGCGAACGCCTTGGAGCCCTCCAGCTGGGCCGCCTCGCCCGAGGGGCCGAAGCAGGGGATGCCGGCCGCGCGCACGGCGTCGGCGACACCGGCGACAAGCGGTGCCTCCGGGCCGACGACCACCAGCTCGGCACCCAGCTCGGTCGCGAGGCGCGCGACGGCGTCGCCGTCGAGCGCGTCGACCGGGTGCAGTTCGGCCACCTCTGCGATTCCGGCGTTGCCGGGGGCGCAGTACAGAGCGGTGACATCGGGGTCGAGGGAAAGAGAGCGGCACAGGGCGTGTTCGCGGGCGCCGCCGCCGATGACGAGGACCTTCACGGGGTGCAGCCTAACCGCCGGGGCGGGGCGGCCTCGACGGGCGCCGCTCCGTGGACGGCGGGGCGGCGCATGGCGCCCCACTCGCTTCCACTCGTCCTTACTCGTTGGTGAACTCCTCGACCACCGTGGCTCCCAGCTCACGGACGATCAGGTCGTGCCCGGAGAGCGCGGAGTCGATCAGGTCCGGATCGTCCGCCTCCGCGGTGTCGTCCTCCGGTGCGACCGGGTGCGGCGGCTCGGGGGCGGCCCGGTCGTAACCCGTCGGCTCGGGCCTGTGGGACTGCTGGGCCGGGGGCTGCTGGGCGGCCGGCGGGGGCTGCTGGGCAGCCGGCCGGGGCTCGTACGAGGGCGCCTGGGGGGCGGGCGCGGGCTGGTACGGGGCGGGGGAGGGCGGGCGGCCGCCGCCGCCACCGGGCTGCGCGGGCTGACCTCCACCGCCCGACGCGTCGACGACCGCGTCGACCCGCCACTTGGCGTTGAACTGCTCGGCGAGGGCCTGCTTCAGCACCTCCTCGCTGCCGCTGCTCGCAAAGGTGTCGCGGGCGCCCGCGTTGAGGAAGCCGATCTGCAGGGTGGCCCCGTCGAAGCCGGTGACCTGGGCATTCTGGCTGAGCAGGATCCAGGTGAACCGGCGGCGGTTCTTCACAGCTTCCAGGATGTCCGGCCACATGTTCCGCACCTGGGCAGCACCCTGCGCCATGTCCTGCCCGCCGACGGCGGCGGGCGCGACGGGTGCGGGGGCGGCCTGAGCGGGGGCCGCTGCCGGGGCGGGTGCCTGCGGGGGCGGCGTACTGCCGGGCGTGGAAGCGGTCGGCCAGCCACCGGGCCGGCGCGCCGCCTCACCTCCGCCTCCGGCGCCGCTGCCGGCCCCGCTCGCGGCAGGCCAGGCGCCGGGGCGCTGGGCGGCTGCGGGGGCTTCGGGCGGGGCCTGGGGTTGCTGGGCCGGGGGCTGCTGAACCTGAGGCGCGGCGGCCGGTGCTTCCGGGGCGGGGGCGGCCATGGGTGCGGCCTGCGGTGCGCCTGCCGGTGCGGCCTGCGGTGCGCCTTGCGGTGCGCCTGCCGGTGCGCCGTAGGCCTCGCTCCGTACCGCGGCGCGGGCGGCGGTCTGCCCGGAGACGGCCCCGGGACCGGCCGCGTGGGCCTCGGGCCCCGGCACGTAACCCATGGCGGGGCCCGGCCCGGCCATGGCGAAGGACGCACCACGCTCCAGCCGGTCCAGCCGGGCCTGGAGCGAACGCTCGTCGTCGAAGGCGGCGGGCAGCAGCACCCGGGCGCAGATCAGCTCCACCTGAAGACGCGGCGAGGTCGCCCCGCGCATCTCCGTGAGCCCCTCGTTGACCAGATCGGCCGCGCGGCTCAGCTCCGCGGCACCGAAGACGGCCGCCTGTGCCTGCATCCGCTCGACCACATCGGCGGGAGCGTCGATGAGCCCCTTGTCCCCGGCATCCGGCACGGCGGCCAGGATCACCAGGTCACGCAGCCGCTCCAACAGGTCGGCGACGAAGCGCCGGGGGTCGTTGCCGCCCTCGATGATCTGGTCCACGACCTCGAAGGCCGCAGCCCCGTCGCCCGCCGCGAACGCGTCCACGATGGAGTCCAGCAGGGACCCGTCCGTGTACCCGAGGAGCGAGGTCGCCATGGCGTATGTCACACCGTCGTCGCCCGCACCGGCCAGCAGCTGATCCATGACGGACATCGAGTCACGCACGGATCCGGCACCGGCCCGCACGACGAGCGGCAGCACACCGTCCTCGACGAAACTGTTCTCCTTGCCGCACACCTCGGCGAGATAACCGCGCAGCGTCCCCGGCGGCACCAGCCGGAACGGGTAGTGGTGCGTACGCGAACGGATCGTGCCGATGACCTTCTCGGGCTCCGTGGTCGCGAAGATGAACTTGAGATGCTCCGGCGGCTCCTCGACCACCTTCAGCAGGGCGTTGAACCCGGCCGGGGTGACCATGTGCGCCTCGTCGATGATGTAGATCTTGTACCGGCTCGACGCGGGCCCGAAGAACGCCTTCTCCCGCAGGTCACGGGCATCGTCCACACCACCGTGCGAAGCGGCGTCGATCTCGATCACATCGATCGAACCCGGCCCGTTGCGCGCCAGGTCCTGGCAGGACTGGCACTCCCCGCACGGCGTCGGCGTGGGCCCCTGCTCACAGTTCAGACAGCGGGCGAGGATGCGCGCGCTGGTCGTCTTTCCGCAGCCGCGCGGCCCGCTGAACAGGTACGCGTGATTGACCCGGTTGTTCCGCAGGGCCTGCTGCAGCGGGTCAGTGACATGCTCCTGACCGATGACCTCGGCGAAGGACTCGGGGCGATAGCGGCGGTACAGCGCAAGGGACGACACATCTACGAGGTTATCGGGGTGGACCGACAACCGGTCCCGCTCCGGGCCCCGCATCCGGCGGGACGCACACACCCCGGACACGCAAGGGCCCCCCACGCACCCGCCAGAGCCAACCTACCCTTGCTGCCTTCCGGCCCTGGGGGAGTTCAGTCAGATAGCGCCACGTGAGGGGCTGACGCCCACCTTAGCCGATCCCCGCCCCCTCAAGTCCACCCACCCGGCCTCCCGGGAGCCCCCCGGAACGATCTCCCGGGAACGTGTTCGCGAGCACCCTCCAACGTCTTGTATTGTTTGCGGCGGAGGATTCGCCTAGTGGCCTAGGGCGCACGCTTGGAAAGCGTGTTGGGGGCAACCCCTCACGAGTTCGAATCTCGTATCCTCCGCCATTGCTCTCACCGGGCAATACGTCGAAGGGCCCTGCAGCTTGCTGCGGGGCCCTTCGGCGTGGGTGGTTGCAGTTTTGGCCGCAGTTGTCGCCAGCAAGCCGCGGCGGCCGGCCGCCGCCTGCCGAGCGTTCAGGAGCTCCAGTCGGCCGCCGAGACCCAATGTGCCGCCCTGCCCGGCCGCTCCCCCGATTGCGCACGTAGACCGGCACGCTCTCCCCCGTCGCGCTCGACAGCACAAGGCGTTCGACGGACCGGACGACGTCGAGAACGGGCTGTGCCTCTGCTCGCTGCACCACAAGCTGTTCGACAAAGGCGTACTCGGTCTCGGCGAGGGCCACCGCATCCTGGTCTCCCAGAGCTTCGCCGGCCGCAGCACCGCCGCCCGCGAGCACGTCATCACGCTCGCCGGCCGTCCGGTGATCGGCCCCCGGCCGGGCGTCCGCCCCATCGCCGCCGACCACCGTTCCTGGCACACCGGCCAGGTCTTCCACGGCAGCTCACGTCCCGCAACGACCGCATGACCCCGCATGACCGCCGCCCCGACGATCACGAGAATGCGCTGGTAAGGAGCGCGATACCAAGAGTATGGTCTCTTGTATGGCGACGAAGAAGGTAACGGTGACGATTCCCGAGGATCTCTTGGACGAGATCCGTGCGGAGGCGGCAGAACGGGGCATGTCGGCGTACGTAGCCGAGGCGCTGCGCTTCAAGCGCGACCGGGACCGACTGCGAGAACTGTCGGACTGGCTGCAGGAGGAACACGGTCCCCTCACCGAAGAAGAGCGCAGCACTGCGTTCGAGGAGTTGGAGGACCTCGATGCCGAGCACGAGCGCCGGCGCGCCACCGGAACGCACGGCGCCGGAAAAGCCGCGTGAAGAAGCGGTCCGGTGAGCCCGGGCAGCGACCGCTGCGCATCTTCGTGCTCGACTGCGAAGCCCTGTCCCTGGCCGTGCGCGGCGACCGGAAGATGATCGCGTGGCTCGACCTTGCAGCCCGGGGTGAAGCCGAGGTGGTCACGTCTCCGATGACGCTGGTCGAGGCGTACGACGGCAGAACCACCGAGAAGCGCTGGGACTGGGTGCTTTCCCGGCTCGAAGTCGCCGACATCGGGAAGGACGAGGCCCGCCAGGCCCGCCGCCTGCTGGCGGACGCCGAGCTGCACGGCCACAAGTACGCGATCGACGCAGTACTCGCCGTCGTCGCCCGCCAGCAGAAAGGGCAGGTCACCGTCTTCACCTCGGACGTGGACGACCTGGAGAAGCTGGTCCCGGAGTCGATCGTCGTCAAGAAGGTATGACCCGGCACTCCGGTCTCAGTTCTGGTCTCATTCACGCCTGTCCAGTGCCGTTCGCCATCCGTCCGATGCCCGGCTCCGTCCCAGGTCAGAACAGCCCCGCCCCACTCCGAACCGTCGGACGAACATGTGGAAAGCGTGTTGGGGGCAACCCGAACGGTTCGTCCACAGGTCTGGGCGCCGCATCCTGGGACGGGTCATGTGGCCGCCGACGCGCTGCGGGCGGCCCGCAGGCGCTCTACCGAGGTGCTGACCTGCGCCGCTCGGGTGCGGGGTCAGGTTCGGTGGCCTGGAGGTCGGCCAGTAGTTCGGCCTGGCCCGTCAGCACGCCGGACAGGATCGTTCGCGCCACCCGCAACAGCTCCGCCACCTGCGGATTGGTCAGCGAGTAGTGGACGGCGGAGCCCTCACGGCGGGGGACGACCAGGTTGGCCCGGCGCAGGACGGCCAGTTGCTGGGAGAGGTGGGCCGCCTCCACCCCGATCTCGGACAGCATCTCGGAGACCGCGTGCTCGCGCCGGCTGAGGAGTTCCAGCACACGGATGCGCACCGGGTGTCCGAGGGTTTTGAAGAACTCCGCCTTCAGCTGGTACAGCGGCGCGCTCACCGGCCGGACCCCGCCCGGCGGTGGGCCGTCGGACGACACGGCGGCCGGACGGTCGCTGTCGTGCGAGTGCCGTGCATCGCATCCACCTCAGAACTCTTCACCATGGGGGCATCGTCGCGCACTCACGCGCGGTCATGACCTCGGGAATTGCCAAGGTTAGCAATGCCGAAAGACGCGAAAGGGCTGCCCGGAGCCCCCGGGGCGGTGCGGCGGCGCACCGTGTGTGTGCCGCCGCGTGCCGAGGCGGTGGTCAGGCCTTCTTCACCACGGCCGACTTGAGCTGCATGGGGCCGAACCCGTCGATCCTGCAGTCGATGTCGTGGCCGTCCACCCCGTCCACCAGACGGATGTTGCGCACCTTGGTGCCGGCCTTGATTCCGCTCGGGCTGCCCTTGACCTTCAAGGTCTTGGTCACCGTCACGGTGTCGCCGTCGGCGAGTACGTTGCCGACCGCGTCCCTGATCACCCCGTCGTCCCCGGTGCCACCCGCGGACTCGGCGGAGGCGGACGCGGGTGCCCACTCATGGCCGCATTCGGGGCAGACCAGGAGCGCGCCCATCTCGTAGGTGTACACGCCGGAGCACCGGGGGCACGGCGGCAGTGTCTCGGTCACATCGTTCATGGTGATTCCTTGCTTGGTCGTTCCTGTACATCTCTTTACAGCACAGGGGTCTTTCACAGCGGGAGGGTGATCCAGATGCTTTTGCCCTTGCCGTCCGCGTCGCCCCTGATGACGGCGGTGCCGCCCAGGCCGAGGGTGAGTTCCATGACGGTGCTCAGCCCGCCGCCGCCCGCCTTGGTGGTCGCCGAGAAAAGCATGGGCCGGTGGGGGTGCCGGTCGTGCACGGCGAACGCGAACGTGTCCGGGCCGGCCGCGTAGATGACGGTCACGTTCGGGGACAGCACGGCGGCGTGCTGGACGCTGTTGGTGACCAGCTCGGACAGGATCAGCAGCGCCGGATCGACCGCGGGGTGACGTCTGCTGACCCCCCACTCGGCCAGGACCTGTTCGGTGGTCTCCCGCGCGATCCGCACCGCGGAGCCCATCGCGGGCAGAGTGAGTACATGCCTCAGGGGGAGGGCTTCGAGTCGACTGCTCACCGGGCGGCCTCGGCGTGGACCAGGCGGAACCCCGCGACAACCTGCGGGCGGATGCGTACCAGGGTGTCGTGCGGCCCGTGCGCCCAGCCGTGCAGGGTACGGCGGTAGTGGCCCGCCTCGTCCGGATCGGTGACCACCTCGGCCGGGCCGGTCACGGTCACCGTCCAGCCGACGCCTCCCGCCACCTTGATCTCCTGTGCGTGATACGTGAGTGACGAACGGGAGGCCAGGGCCGCTTCCTGGGCGGGTGTGCGGACGATCAGACACCCGTACTCGAGTACGTGGACGGCCGGGCGGAGCACGGGGACCTCGTCCCGGACGTACACCAGCTGTCCCTGGGCCGCGCTTTCGAGCAGCCACAGCGCCTCGGTACCGGGCAGCTCGATCATGCGGCGGGAGACGGGCGTGGTCATCGGGGAGCCTCTTCGGTGACGGGAGCGGTGACGGGAGCGGCGGCAGATGCGGTGGCAGATGCGGCGGGCAGCAGCCCGGCCCGGTGCAGGTGGGCGCGGGCCCCGGCGATCGCCTCCGGTGTGGTGGCGTACTCGCGGCCCTCCAGGCGCAGCAGGTCCAGCGCACCGACCGATGCGAGGGCACGTCGCTGGCCGGGACGGATCCCGGAGGCCAGTACGGCGATGCCGCGCCGGTTCAGCTTCTCCACGGCGTCCTTGAGGACCAGGGCCCCGGTGGCGTCCATCGTCGTGATCCGTGACATCCGCAGAATCACCACGCGGACGTCGGCGACCTCGGAGAGCTCCAGGAGGAAGCGGTGGGCACCGGCGAAGAACACCGGCCCGTCGATGCGGTAGGCGACGATGTGCTCGGCCAGCAGCGCGTGTTCTTCCTCGCTGTGCTCGCCCGGCAGATCGGCCGTGAAGTCGACCTGGTCCATCCGGGCATGATTGGCGACCGCCCTCAGCGCCAGGGCGCCCGCGACGACCAGGCCGATGACGACCGCGTAGACGAGGTCGAGGGCAAGTGTGGCCACGGCGGTCAGCACCAGAACGATCGCGTCCGAGCGGGTCGCCCGGACCATCGCCCGCAGTGCGCCGACCTCGACCATGCGGATCGCGGTGGCCAGTAGTACCCCGGCGAGCGCGGCCAGCGGGATCTTGGAGACGAGCGGGGCGGCGGCGAACACGATCACCGCGAGGACGGCGGCATGGGTCAGTGCGGCAAGGCGGGAGCCGGCACCGCTACGGACGTTGACGGCGGTACGGGCGATCGCCGCGGTGGCGGGCACGCCGCCGAACAACGGGGCGGCCAGGTTCGCGATGCCCTGCCCGAAGAGTTCCTTGTCCGGGTCGTGCTTCTGGCCCACCGTCATGCCGTCGGCGACCGTGGCGGACAGCAGTGACTCCAGCGCTGCGAGCGCGGCGACCGCCACGGCCGGGGCGAGCAGCGAGCCCAGTGCGGACAGGTCGAGGAAGGAGAGCGACGGCGCGGGGAGCCCGGACGGCAGGTCGCCGATCGGGGCCGCCGCGTCCAGGTGGAAGAGCTGGGCGGCCGACGTCGCGGCGACGACGCCCACGATCGAGAACGGGATCGTGGGCCGCCAACGGGCGCCGAGCAGCATCACGGCCGCCACAGCGAGGGCCAGGCCGGCCGCGGTCCAGTTCGGGGTGCGTACGAACTCCTCCACGGCCCGCCAGGTCACCACCAGGACCGTGTCGCCGTCGGGAGCGGCGGCCCCGAGGGCGTTCGGGACCTGCTGCAGGCCGATCACGCACGCGATACCGAGGGTGAAACCCTCCACCACCGGCGCCGGGATGTACCGCATGTACCGGCCGGCCTTCAGCAGGGCCAGTGCGATCAGCAGCACGCCGGCCATCAGGCCGACCGTCAGCACCCCGCCCGGCCCGTACCGGGCAACGATCGGCACCAGCACCACTGTCATGGCACCGGTGGGCCCGGATACCTGGAGGTTGGAGCCGCCGAACAGGGCCGCGAGCGCACCCGCGACGACGGCGGTGGCCAGTCCGGCCTCGGCGCCCAGGCCGGAGGAGACCCCGAACCCGAGCGCGAGCGGCAACGCCACGATCGCCACAGTGAGGCCGGCGAGCAGGTCGCGGCGCGGATTGCGGGCCATGACGGCGAAGTCCGCGCGGGCGGGCAGCAGGGACCGGACCCGGTCCCACGACCGGGTGAACGACCCGCTCATCGCGCCTCGGCTTCCCGTAGCTCCACGAGAAGTTCGTTCTGCCCGGCCAGCATCTCGGTCAGGATCCGCCGCGCCGCCCGCATCAGCTCCGCCACGTCCCCGCCCGCCAGCTCGTACACCACCGTCGAGCCCACCCGCGCGGAGGAGACGATGCCGGAGCGGCGCAGCACCGCCAGTTGCTGGGACAGCGCCGACGGCTCCACCTCGATCGCCGCCAGCAGGTCACGGACCGGCATGGGACCTTCCTGCAACAGCTCCAGAACCCGTATGCGGACAGGGTGCCCGAGCATCCGGAAGAACTCGGCCTTGGCCTGATACAGCGGAATCGCCACGGTCATGGCCCCCTTCACCACCCCGACGGCCCGGGGCTTCGCTCGGCGCTGTGCCCACGGATACCTGCCGACACAGCCACCACAGCATGTAGTGAATTGCCAAATTTCGCAATTCACAGATTCATGTATTCACTGTGCGAGCTCGGCCATGCGGGAGGGAACCACCGGTGCGGCGCCACGCAGCGTGCCGTACCTGAGGAGACCGGGCATACCGAAACTCCGGCCTCCGACCGGGGCGGCGGACCGAGAGCCCAGGCGATCCTTCATGCACGGCAAGCGGCAGGTTGACCACGAATGGCCACCTGTCGGCCACAGCTTCCGGTTCCCCCCTTCCGTGGTGGCGCGGAGCGTGCTTCCGCACCTCTCTCGTGCGCCTCCCCGGGGAGAGCGCTACGTGGAAGCCGGCGGAGGTCCGGAGGTGGCATCTCAGCCCAGGTGTGGTGCACGGACCAAGGGCGGAACGGCATGCCGGAACCTCGCCGTCGTCGGCACCTCTCGCCGCGCGAAGCACCAAGGCCGGAAGCTGGTCACCTCCGGTCCCGACTCCCACGGCCAGGCCGTCCAGCAGCGCCTGTGGACCGCATCCGAGGAGCTCACCGGGGTGACCTTCTCAGCGGTGACTCCACAGCGGAGGGTTTCCTGAGGCGTCACGCCTTGCGGGCGCGTCCCAGGCGGAGGGCGGAGACGAGGAAGAAGACGCCGCCGAGGAAGGCGTAGCCGGCCAGGTTCTTCAGGGATGCGCCGTCCTTGCCCGCCTCCGCGAAGAACGAGGCGCCGGCGAGGGTGGAGATGGCGCCGCTGGCGATCATCGCCCACTGGCCGCCGAGTTGACGTCGTCCGACGCCGACGACGAGCTGGACGACGCCCGCGGTGACCGCCCAGACGCCCCAGACCCGCAGGACGGCCGGGATGCCGGAGGTGGCGGCGACGGCGAGGCCGATGCCGGTGAGGGCGCTGAGAGCGATGTTCACGTACAGGCCGCGCACCGGCTGGCCGCCCTTCCGGGCGGACCTGATGTCGACGACCGCGCAGGCCACGTCGAACAGCGGGTAGACCACCAGCAGCGTGGCAGTGAGCGCGCCCAGCGAATCGGCGGTCGCAAACAGCGAGGCGGCCCACACGACGGCGAACGCGAAGCGCAGGAAGTACAGCTTGCGCAGGGCTGCGGGAACGCCGGTGGGCGTGGGAGCGGGAGTGGTTCCGACGCGTGTGTCCACGGAAGTGCCTTTCGGTTCGTACGTGTTGGTGGCAGTCGGCTCGTTCATCGGGTGCCCCTGTCCGCTTCTTCGGTCAGAGACGTGACCGTGCCCGGGCGGCCGGTCATCACGGCATGGGGGGCGTCGGCCTGCTTCGCGTGTGCGCCGGCCCGGGCGGCCACGAAACCGGCGCCGGCCGTCGGGGCCGCGCCTGCGGCGAGAAGGTTGCGGCGGAGAGCCATGAAGACACCATCACCCTGAGGGAGAACGTTCGGTCTCGTCGTATTCAAGGGGGCGGCTACCCACTTGTCAAGACCGAACGTTCTCCCTCATGCGTGGAGTACTCTGACCGCATGAGTGAGGGCACAGGAGGCGGCAGCACGTCGGCGGCGCGAGCGCGGTTGCTCGGCACGGCCACCAGAATCTTCTACGCGGAGGGCATCCACTCCGTCGGCGTCGACCGGATCGTCGCGGAGGCGCAGGTCACCCGCGCCACGCTGTACCGGCACTTCACCGGCAAGGAAGATCTCGTCCTCGCCTACCTCGACCAGGCCGACCGGGGAATCCGGGCGGGGGCCGAGGCAGCTCCGACAGGCGAGCGGTCGGCGGCCGACGCGGTCCGGGCGCTCGGCCGGTTCATCACCGAAGGCATCCAGAGCCCCGGGTTCCGTGGCTGCGCCTTCCTCAACGCGGTAGCCGAATATCCCGACCCCGCCCACCCCGTCCACCAGGCCGTCCTGGCTCACCGCCGGTGGTTCCTGGAGACCGTCACCGGGTTGCTGGCGCAGGTCGGAGACGATCCCGCCGACGAAGCCGGCCGGCACCTCGTCATGCTCCGCGACGGCGCCATGGCAGCCGGCTGTCTCTTCGACCCGGAAATGATCTCCGAGACGTTCCTCCTGGGCGTCGAAGGAATCCTGCGGGCACGCGGCGCCTGAGCGGCTGCCACCGTGTCACTGGTCGAGGCGGCCAGCCGGGAACGCCGGGCCGGCCCGGTTGCCGCCGCGTCGGGTGGTCCGGTGTCCTACACGTCGGAGAGCAGAGGGTCGAGCGCCGACGGCCTGACATGAAGGAAAGGAAGTCCCGCACGAACGTGCTCCGGGAGTAGCGCCCTTCGGCGTCCACGACGGATCGTCCGAAGCCTCTCCGGGACAGGACCCGGTATTCCTCGGCGTCGATGAACCGGTCCCCGTCCGCGTCGGTGACCCCGAAGAGGACCTCGGCGACGCGGATCAGCGCCGGTCCTGCCAGGGACGGGGCCGCGGCCGCGTACTCCTCCTCGCTCACCCGGCCGTCGGCGTCGCTGCCCAGAGCCGCCTGGAGTTCCCTCCACCACGCGGGGAAGCGGGGTGAGAAGTTCCGGTGCGGCGGCGGCTCCTCCCCCTTCGCCGGGACCCGTTCGGCACCACGGCAGTTGCGGCCGGCCCCTGCGAGAATCGGAACAGGCGTGCGGGAGGCATGCCCCGGACGACGGAGGAGCCCTGTGCCACCGACCCCGAGGCCGTTGCGGAAGCTGGGCTTCCTGACCATTGGGCTGTTCGAGGAGGCCGACCCGCGCCGGGGGCACGAGTCGACGCTCTCGATCATCGAGCTGGGTGAGCGGCTGGGCTTCGACAGCGCGTGGGTGCGGCACCGGCATCTGCAGTACGGCATCTCCTCGCCGCTCGTCCTGCTGGCCGCGGCGTCCCAGCGCACCAGCCGCATTCAGCTGGGCACCGCGGTGATCCCGCTGGGCTGGGAGAACCCGCTGCGGCTGGCCGAGGATCTGGCGACCCTCGACATCCTGTCCGGTGGCCGGCTCAACCCGGGGGTCAGCGTCGGGCCGCCGATGCACTACGACCGGGTGAAGGAGGCGCTCCATCCCGACACGGCCGACGTGGAGGACTTCAGCTACGAGCGGGTACGGCGGCTCATGAGGTTCGTGCGCGGGGAACGGGCCACGGACTTCAGCACGGAGGGCTTCGAGGCCTTCTCCGACCGTGTCCAGCCGCACGCCGCCGGCCTGGCCGACCGCATGTGGTACGGCGGCGCGAGCCTGCGGTCGGCACGCTGGGCGGGTGAGCAGGGCATGAACCTCCTGACCAGCAGCGTGGTGAAGGCGGAGGAGTCGGAGGACTTCGCCGAGATCCAGCTCTCGCACATCCGGACCTTCCGTGAGCACCACCCCGAAGGTGAGCGGGCCCGGGTCTCGCACGGGCTGGTCGTCATCCCGACCGACTCCGCGACGGCCGCGCAGCGTGCGAAGTACGAGGAGTACGCCCGCGCACGGCTGCCGCGTACCGCCTCGCCGCAGGGGCCTGCCCGCATGATGTTCGCGCCCGATCTCGTCGGCAGTTCCGCCGAGATCGCCGAACGGCTGTCCGCCCATGTCGCGTTCCGGGAGGTGGACGAGGTCGCGTTCGCGCTGCCGTTCAGCTTCGACCACGAGGACTACGTCCAGATCCTCACCGACATCGCCACGGTGCTCGCCCCGGCCCTCGGTCGGCCCTCGACCGCCGAACAGGCCACGTGAGCCCTTCGGGGCAGCTCCCTTGTCCACCACGGTGGACCGCTCCCCGCGAGAGGGGCGGGCCACCGGCTTTCAGTCCGTGAGCGAGAGTCCCCTGGTCACGCGGTCCGCCGCGGCCTGCACCCGTCGGTGGAGGTCGCCGGTCCGGTACATCCGGTCCGACCGGAAGGAGACCCCGAGCGAGCCCACCCCCGAGCCGCTGTACACGGGCACCGCCACACAGACCGTGCCCAGCGAGTACTCCCCCCGGTCCATGACGACCGGCGCGTGCGGCGCCGATTCGAGCTGCCGGATCAGGTCCTCGCGGTGCGTGATGGTGCGGGGGGTCAGATCGGGGAGCGTGTGCCGGGAGAGGTAGTCGGCACGCGCCTCCCCGTCCAGTTCGCGCAGCACGCACTTGCCCAGCGCCGTGGCGTGTCCGGCGTCCTCGAATCCCGCCCAGAAACCGACCCGCGGCGCCTCCGGGCTGTCGACGATCTCCGCGATGCGGATCTCGCCCTCCTCGTAGAAGGTCAGGTACGCGGCGGACGCCACCTCGTCCCGCAGGGAGGCCAGGACGGGGCGCACCCGGTCGAGCAGCCCGTGCCCCGGGCTGCGGTTGTGCAAAGCGTGGAGCTTGTCGCCCAGGACGTACCCGCCGTCCTCGAGTCTTCGCAGGTAGCCGTCCTCGGTGAGCGTGCCCAGGAGGTGCTGGGCGGTTTCCGACGCGAGTCCTGCCTCCCGCGCCAGCTGCTGCGCGGGCGCACCGCCCTCGTGCGCCCCCGCCGCCTCCATCAGGCGGAAGGCCTGCTGGACGGACGAGAGCGTGGGACCGGTCTGATCACCCATCCTCCCAGCTTGCACCCGACACCGCAGGGCGGCAAACCTCCCGGTTCCGCCCTTTACCGGAAGTCCCGGCGCCGGGCTCAGTCCTCGCCCTCCAGATCGCCTTCCGTCTCCAGGAAGACCTGGCGCAGCGCCTCGATCACCGCAGGGTCGGGCTTCGCCCACATCCCGCGGGACTCGGCCTCCAGGAGGCGTTCCGCGATGCCGTGGAGCGCCCAGGGGTTGGCCTGCTGGAGGAACTCGCGGTTCGTCGGGTCCAGGACGTACGTCTCGGTGAGTTTGTCGTACATCCAGTCCGCGACCACGCCCGTCGTCGCGTCGTACCCGAACAGGTAGTCGACGGTCGCGGCGAGCTCGAAGGCGCCCTTGTAGCCGTGGCGGCGCATCGCCTCGATCCACTTCGGGTTGACCACCCGGGCGCGGAACACCCGGGACGTCTCCTCGACCAGGGTGCGGGTGCGGACCGTCTCGGGGCGTGTCGAGTCGCCGATGTACGCCTCGGGGGCGGTGCCCTTCAGCGCGCGTACGGTCGCGACCATGCCGCCGTGGTACTGGAAGTAGTCGTCCGAGTCCGCGATGTCGTGCTCACGGGTGTCGGTGTTCTTCGCCGCGACCGCGATGCGCTTGTACGCGGTCTCCATCTCGTCCCGGGCCGGGCGCCCGTCGAGCTCACGGCCGTAGGCGTAGCCGCCCCACACCGTGTAGACCTCGGCGAGGTCGGCGTCGGTGCGCCAGTCGCGGGAGTCGATGAGCTGGAGCAGCCCGGCACCGTACGTCCCCGGCCGGGAGCCGAAGATGCGGGTGGTGGCACGCCGCTCGTCACCGTGTTCGGCCAGGTCGGCCTGGGTGTGGGCGCGTACGAAGTTCCGCTCGGCGGGCTCGTCGAGGGAGGCGGCCAGGCGTACGGCGTCGTCGAGGAGGCCGATGGTGTGCGGGAAGGCGTCCCGGAAGAAGCCGGAGATCCGCAGCGTGACGTCGATACGGGGGCGTCCCAGCTCCTCGTACGGGATCGCCTCCAGGCCCGTGACACGGCGCGAGGCGTCGTCCCAGACGGGGCGGACGCCGAGCAGGGCGAACGCCTCGGCGATGTCGTCGCCCGCCGTGCGCATCGCGCTGGTGCCCCACAGGGACAGGCCGACGGAAGTGGGCCAGTCGCCGTTGTCGGCGCGGTAGCGCTCCAGGAGCGAGTCCGCGAGGGCCTGGCCGGTCTCCCAGGCGAGGCGGGACGGGACGGCCTTCGGGTCGACGGAGTAGAAGTTCCGGCCGGTCGGCAGGACGTTCACCAGGCCGCGCAACGGGGAACCGGACGGGCCGGCGGGGACGAAGCCGCCGTTCAGGGCGTGGACGGTGTGGTCGAGCTCGTCGGTCGTCGCGGCGAGGCGGGGCACGACCTCGCGGGCGGCGAAGTCGAGGATGTCGGCGACGGCCTGCGGGTGCCCGGCGGCCACCCCGGCGACGGCGGCCGGATCCCAGTCCGCGTCCTCCATCGCCTGGACGAGCGCGCGGGCCCGCTCCTCGGTCTCGTCGGCGGCGGTGCGGGTGGCCGCGGACTCGTCGAGGCCGAGCGCCTCGCGCAGACCGGGCAGCGAGGTCGTACCGCCCCAGATCTGGCGGGCGCGCAGGATGGCGAGGACCAGGTTGACGCGGTCCTTGCCGGCCGGGGCGCCGCCCAGGACGTGCAGTCCGTCGCGGATCTGGACGTCCTTGATCTCACAGAGCCAGCCGTCGAGATGCATGATGAACTCGTCGAAGCCCTCGTCCTCGGGCCGGTCCTGAAGCCCCAGGTCGTGGTCGAGCTTGGCGGCCTGGATCAGCGTCCAGATCTGGGCGCGGACGGCCGGAAGCTTCGCCGGGTCCATCGCGGCGATCTGGGCGTGCTCGTCCAGGAGCTGTTCGAGGCGGGCGATGTCGCCGTAGCTGTCGGCGCGTGCCATCGGCGGTACGAGGTGGTCGACCAGGGTGGCGTGCACCCGGCGCTTGGCCTGGGTGCCCTCGCCCGGGTCGTTCACCAGGAACGGGTAGACGAGCGGCAGATCGCCGAGTGCGGCGTCGGGGCCGCAGGCGGCGGACAGGCCGGCGTTCTTTCCGGGCAGCCACTCCAGGTTGCCGTGCTTGCCGAGGTGGATCATCGCGTCGGCGCCGAAACCGTTGTCGTCCGCGGACGCGGCGATCCAGCGGTAGGCGGCCAGGTAGTGGTGCGAGGGCGGCAGGTCCGGGTCGTGGTAGATCGCGATCGGGTTCTCACCGAAGCCGCGCGGCGGCTGGATGAGGATCAGCAGATTGCCGCGCCGCAGGGCCGCGAGCACGATGTCGCCCTCGGGGTTGCGGGACCGGTCGAGGAACATCTCGCCGGGGGCCGGGCCCCAGTGCCGCTCGACGGCCTCGCGGAGTTCGGCGGGCAGCGTGGCGAACCAGCGGCGGTAGTCGGCGGCGGGGATCCGGACCGGGTTGCGGGCCAGCTGCTCCTCGGTGAGCCACTCCTGGTCGTGGCCGCCGGCCTCGATCAGCGCGTAGATCAGCTCGTCGCCGTCGCCGGAGACCAGGCCCGGGATCTCCTCCTCGGGCCCGAAGTCGTAGCCCTCGGCCCGGAGCCTGCGCAGCAGGGCGACGGCGCTGGCGGGGGTGTCGAGGCCGACCGCGTTGCCGATGCGGGAGTGCTTGGTCGGGTACGCGGACAGGACGAGCGCGATCCGCTTCTCGGCGGCCGGGATGTGCCGGAGCCGGGCGTGGCGTACGGCGATTCCGGCGACCCGGGCCGCGCGTTCGGCGTCGGCGACGTAGGCGGGCAGGCCGTCCGCGTCGATCTCCTT
This sequence comes from Streptomyces sp. NBC_01520, assembly GCF_045040375.1. Lineage (NCBI taxonomy): Bacteria > Bacillati > Actinomycetota > Actinomycetes > Kitasatosporales > Streptomycetaceae > Streptomyces > Streptomyces sp. NBC_01520. The sequence continues at coordinate 4,254,772 of NZ_CP109404.1, read as the reverse complement.
GAAGGAGAACGGCACCGTGATCAGGCGCCCGTCGAACTCCGGCACCGCGATCTGGGTGGCGGCGTCCAGCGGGGAGACGCCCTCGTCGTTCTCCTCCCAGGCCGCGCGGGGGCTGGTGAGGCAGAGCGCCTGGAGCACCGGTACGTCGAGGCCGGTGAGGGCGCCCGCGTCCCAGGACTCGTCGTCGCCGCCGGCGGACGCGGTGGCCGGCCTGGTGCCGCCCGCGGCGAGGACGGTCGTCACGATGGCGTCGGCGGCCCGGAGTTCGTCGATGAGTTCGGGCTCGGGCGTACGGAGCGAGGCGACGTACAGCGGGAGGGGGCGGGCACCCGCGTCCTCCACGGCCGTGCAGAGCGCTTCGATGAACGCGGTGTTCCCGCTCATGTGGTGGGCGCGGTAGTAGAGCACCGCGATGGTGGGCCCGGTGACACCTTCACGGGCCGTCCGCTCCAACGGGCCCCACGCGGGGGCCGGGGCGGGCGGGTCGAAGCCGTGGCCGGTGAGCAGCACCGTGTCGGAGAGGAAGCGGGCCAGCTGTTCCAGGTTGGCGGGGCCGCCGTGCGCGAGGTAGGCGTGCGCCTCGGCGGCGATGCCGATGGGGACGGTGGACGCGGCCATCAGCTGGGCGTCGGGGGCCTGTTCACCGGTGAGGACGACGACCGGGCGGCCGGTCGCCAGCACCTGGTCCAGCCCTTCCTGCCAGGCACGGACACCACCGAGGAGGCGTACGACGACGAGGTCGGTGCCGTCCAGGAGCTGCGGCAGGTCCTCGACGGAGAGCCGGGACGGGTTCGCGTAGCGGAAGCCGACCGGGCCGCCGGAGGCGCGGGCGCTGAGCAGGTCGGTGTCGGACGTCGACAGGAGCAGGATCATGCGGCGTCAGGCCTTCCTCGGGGTGTCCACGCCCCGGGCAGTGTCGGAATGGGGTACCCCCTGCTCGAGCGGAGCCGAGAGCCTGGGGAAAGGAGTTCCTGACTCGCCCGGTCGTGGACCGGGCTCACAGTGGCGGGACCGCGCCGGAATCTCACCGGGCTTCCTCCCATGTCGCCGTCTGGCGATGGCGGGCCGAACGGACCGCCGCTAGGCATAGTAGGCCGCAGGTGGGTGGGGGTGACCAGACGGCCCCGGCGAAACCCGGCCCTCCTCCTGCGGAGTTACCGGATGTCCTGCAGCTCACAGTGACCGCAGGGCTGCGCGATGGTCACGGTGGGTATGCTCGCCGCCATGTCCGCATCCCCCATTTCGCCCCGGTCTCCGGGCGATACGTGTGCACGGAGCAGTGGTGACGCCTGCCCCGGGACACTGCGCCTGCACCGGGCGGACGACGGTGCGCTGGCACGGGTCCGCATACCCGGCGGGGTGCTGACTGCGGCTCGGGCGGACGCCCTCCTGGAGGCCGCCCTGCGGCTGGGCGACGGTGAGTTGCATCTCACCTCGCGCGGCAACGTGCAGCTGCGCGGCCTCGCCCCGGACTGCGGTACGGAGCTGGCCCGGCTGCTGAGCGGGGCGGGCCTGCTGCCCTCCGAACGTCATGAGCGGGTGCGCAACGTCGTCGCCTCCCCCCTCTCGGGTCTCGACTCCCTCGGGTCCGCGGACATCGGACCCTGGCTGACCGAACTGGACCGTCTCGTCTGCGGCAGCGACCGCGCCACCGCGCTCTCCGGCCGCTTCCTGTTCGCGCTCGACGACGGACGCGGCGATGTGGACGCCCTCGGCGCGGACCTCACCCTGCTGGCCCGCGCCGACGGAGACGCGATGCTGCGCGTCGGAAACACCGACGCCGTCCTCCTCGTCCCGGCCGCCGACGGGCCGCGCGCCGCTCTCCTCGCCGCCGAGGCCTTCCTGGACGCGGTCCGCGAATCCGGCGCCTGGCGGGTGAAGGACCTGACCGCCGACGCGGCGGCCACCCTGCCCGGCGACGTCGCCCGGCGCCTGCGGAACGCCGGAATCCCCGTCGCCCCCGGCTCGCACCCCCGCCCGTCCGAAGCCCGTCCCCCGGCCCCCGGCCCCGTACGGGGCGGCCGCCGTGACGTCGCGCTCTGTGCCGGCGTACCGCTGGGACGGCTGGACCGGGAGCAGTGGCGGCTCCTGTCGGGCTCCGGCGAACTGCGCCTCACCCCGTGGCGCGGCGCCGTCGTCACCCGCGTCGCACCCGACCGTGTGGACGGCCTGCTTCACAGCCTCTCCGAGGCCGGCCTGATCGTCGGTCACGGCTCCCCGTGGGCCGGCGTCGGCGCGTGCATCGGGCAGCCCGGCTGTGCGAAGTCGCTGGCCGACGTGCGGGCCCAGGCAGGGGCCGCCGTCGGACCGGCCGGACGGCTCCCTGTGTACTGGTCAGGGTGCGAACGCCGGTGCGGCCATCCGCACGGCGAGTGGATCGACGTGGTCGCCACCCCCGAAGGACACCGGATCTCCCACGTACGGGGGGACCGGACCACCGCCGCGGCGGTGGTCCGGGACGACCCGCTCGCGCTGGCCGCCGCGGTGGCGGCGGCACGGGACGCCCGTACCCCCTGAACACCCCTTACCCGCAGCACCCCTTGAAGAAAGAAAGCGACAGCACTGTGCATCAGTACGAGAAGGACGGACCGGCGATCTACCGCCAGTCCTTCGCCACCATCCGCGCGGAGGCGGATCTGGCCGGGCTGCCCGCCGACGTGAGCCAGGTCGCCGTCCGCATGATCCACGCCTGCGGCATGGTCGATCTCGTCACCGATCTCGCCTTCTCGCCGAACGCCGTGGCCGACGCCCGCGCCGCGCTGCGCTCCGGTGCGCCGATCCTGTGCGACGTGGCCATGGTCGCCAGCGGTGTCACCCGCAAGCGCCTGCCCGCGGACAACGAGGTGATCTGCACCCTGTCCGACCCGGCCGTCCCCGGGCTGGCCGCGAAGCTCGGCACCACCCGCAGCGCCGCCGCCCTGGAGCTGTGGCGCGACCGGATGGAGGGGGCCGTCGTCGCCGTCGGCAACGCGCCCACCGCGCTCTTCCGGCTGCTGGAGATGATCGAGGAGGGCGCTCCCCGCCCGGCCGCCGTCATCGGTGTGCCGGTCGGCTTCATCGGGGCCGCCGAGTCCAAGGAGGCCCTGGCCGTCCACCCGTCCGGCCTGGAGCACCTGATCGTGCGCGGCCGGCGCGGCGGCAGCGCCCTGGCGGCCGCCGCCCTCAACGCCATCGCCAGCGAGGAGGAGTGAGCGTGAGCCAGCAGACCACCACAGGCGCCGGGCGGCTGTACGGCGTCGGGCTCGGCCCCGGCGACCCGGCCCTGATGACCGTGCGGGCCGTACAGGTCATCGCCGAGGCCGATGTCGTCGCATACCACTCCGCCCGCCACGGCCGCTCCATCGCCCGCTCGATCGCGGCGCAGCACATCCGCGCCGACCACATCGAGGAGGCGCTGGTCTACCCCCTCACGACGGAGACCACGGACCACCCCGGCGGCTACCGGGGCGCACTGGACGAGTTCTACGCCGAGGCCGCGGCCCGGCTCGCCGTGCACCTCGACGCCGGACGCACCGTCGCCGTGCTCGCCGAAGGCGACCCGCTCTTCTACGGCTCGTACCAGCACATGCACAAGCGGCTCGCGCACCGCTACGAGACCGAGGTCATCCCCGGTGTCACATCGGTCAGCGCCGCCGCCGCCCGGCTCGGCACCCCGCTCGTCGAGGGCGAGGAGGTGCTGACGATCCTGCCCGGCACGCTGCCGGAGGAGGAGCTGACGGCACGTCTGGCGGCCACGGACTCCGCGGTGGTGATGAAGCTCGGCCGTACGTTCCCCGCGGTGCGCCGGGCGTTCGAGGCGTCCGGGCGGCTGCCCGAGGCGCGGTACGTCGAGCGGGCCACGATGGCCGGGGAGCGCACCGGGGACCTGGCGGACACGGACGCCGACTCGGTGCCGTACTTCGCCGTGGCGGTGCTGCCCAGCCGGATCGACGCACCCCGCCCCTCCCCGTCCGCGGCCCCGGGAACCGGTGAGGTCGTCGTCGTCGGCACCGGCCCCGCCGGACCGCTGTGGCTGACGCCCGAGACGCGCGGGGCGCTGGCCGCCGCCGACGACCTCGTCGGCTACACCACGTATCTGGACCGGGTGCCGGTCCGCCCGGGGCAGCAGCGCCACGGTTCCGACAACAAGGTCGAGTCGGAGCGCGCCGAATTCGCCCTGGACCTTGCCCGCCGGGGACGCCGCGTGGCCGTCGTGTCCGGGGGCGACCCCGGTGTCTTCGCCATGGCGACGGCCGTGCTGGAAGTGGCCTCGCAGGACGCGTACACGGACATAGCGGTACGGGTGCTGCCCGGGGTGACCGCGGCGAACGCCGCGGCCGCGGCCGCGGGGGCTCCGCTGGGCCACGACTACGCCACCCTCTCGCTGTCGGACCGGCTCAAGCCCTGGGAGGTCATCGCCGGGCGGCTGCGCGCCGCGGCGACGGCCGACCTGGTGCTGGCGCTGTACAACCCCGGTTCCCGCAGCCGGACCTGGCAGGTCGGCAAGGCCCGCGACCTGCTGCTGGAGCACCGCTCCCCGGACACGCCCGTGGTGCTCGGACGCGATGTGGGCGGTCCGGCGGAGAGTGTGCGAACGGTGCGGCTCGCCGATCTCGACCCGGCCGAGGTCGACATGCGGACGATCCTGATCGTGGGTTCCTCACAGACCCGTTGGGTGCGGCGGGGCGACGGCCGGCAGATCGTGTGGACACCGCGCCGCTACCCGGAGGCCTGACGGACCGCTCCGCCCGCGTACGGCGTGGGCCGAGCGGTATCAGGACCGATGGGCAGGAGGGTCTGCCGGCCTCCCTGCGGGGGAGGCCGGGCGACGACAGGACCGCCTGCGGCCCGTCCGCGCCCGGACGGGCCGCCCCCGGTCAGCGGTCCCGGACCCATTCCGCCAGCCGGCCGACGGACCGGGCCGCTTCGGCCAGGCTGCGGGCCGCCTGCTCCAGCTCGGCGGTGAGGCGGGCCGTCCGCTCGCGCTCCGCGGAGTCGTCCGGGGTGGCGACGGCCGTGCCCCGGTATCCGATGGGGCCCTCGTTGTACCGCTGGTAGTAGCCGCTGAAGTGGTCCGCGGCGATTCCGGCGAACCGCACACCGGAGAGCTGTATCTCGTCCGCGCCCCCGTTGCCGGTGATGTCGAGGCGGTAGCGGGAGTAGGCCACCCGGGCGCCGCCGATCCGGAACCTCCTGCTCTCGAAGCGCTCGGTGAAGCCCTGCCCGCTCCGGGAGTCCAGCTCCGTCCAGCGGCTGCCGTCCTGCGAGCCCGACAGGGTCCAGTCCCGGGGGTCGCGGTCCGGGAAGTCGTTGGCGGACGTCAGCGTGTAGCCGCTGAGGGCGGTGGGCCGGTCGAACTCGAACTCCACCGTGGCTTCGCAGTCGCCGGCCAGCCACTTCGCCCGGGAGTCCCGGAGCAGGTTGTCCGCGACCTCCCCGGCCTCCTCGAACTCGTCACTCACCTCGACGACCGTCACCTGCCCGGTCACGTCCGGCGCGTCCTCCGCGCCCGTACGGCCGGCCGCGACGCGCAGCGCGGCCACACCGGAATTGCCCCGCTGGTCGCGCCAGGTCACCCGCTCCACAGGCCCGGAGCCGTCCTCCACCAGAATCCGCAGCTCGCCGGAGTCGTGCCAGCCGCCGCCCCACCCCTCCTCGGTGCGGAAACGGTGCGTGTGGACGCCCTCGGTCCCCTCCGGGAACGCCCCGCGCCCGATGACGCGGCCGCGGAACTCGGCGAGCGTGCCGTCGGCGGCACGGTGGTGCCCGTGGAAGTCGGACATGTTCGACTGGAAGCTGATCGCCGACTCCGCGCCGTCCTCGCCGCGCCACCCCAGCTGCGCGGGCAGCGACTGCTCGCCCCGGTCGACGTGGAACAGCAGCCGGGGGCCCGGCCGCCAGGCCGAGGTGAACGGCGCGCGGCGCTGCGTGCTGTACGAGAAGACCGTGTCGCGGGCCGCCTCCGCCGCCATCGCACGCTCGGAGCGGCCACGCTCGTACACGGAGTCGAGCGTGACGCGGTACAGCCAGAACATGCTGCGCGCCCCGGCGGCCGTACGTATCTCCAGCGTGTTGGTGCCCGGCCGCAGCAGCTCGCCGGGGACGGCGAACACGTTGTCCTGCGGCAGGTCGCCGCCACCGGGCACGGTGAGCCCCTGGACAAGCACCTCCCCGTTCAACAGCACGTCGACCGGGGCGTGTCCGGGGGACCCGCCCACCTTGGAGACCAGCGCGGTCATCTTGAGCGTCACCTCGACGATCTTCTCGTCGCCGTCGACCTCGAAGTCCAGCGCGGTGCTCGCGTCTGCGCCCATGGCCAGGTGCGACGACGTCTCATGACAGTTGCGGTATCTGATCCCGGCGTTGGACATGCTGACCGGCATGGCGGAGAAATCGGCGAACGTCGGTTGCATGTGTGGCTCCTGAGACTGCGTCACGCCCGGCACGAGGCGCCGGCGAGTGGGTGTGCCGCCACGCTAGCGGCGGCCACCGACAGTCCCGGGGTACGGACCGTCGCCCGGCCCCTGCTCCCGGCCCGCTGTCGGACCCTCGTGCCACGATGGCGGACATGAGCTCTCCCGAACGCCCCATGCCCCCTTTGGACGCCGATGAGCGGACGTCCCTGGAGAGCTGGCTCGACTTCTACCGCACCACGCTCGCCCAGAAGTGCGAAGGCCTGACGGAGGACCAGCTCGCCGCGCCCGCCGCCGCGCCGTCGCAGGTCACCCTGCTCGGCCTCGTCCGGCACGCCGCGGACGTCGAGCGGACCTGGTTCCGCCGGGTCCTGGCCCAGGAGGACGTGAAGCCGATCCACGCCCCCGGCCCCGGGGGCCACGACGGCGGATTCGAGCCGGCCGAAGGAGACACGTACGAGAAGGCACTGCTCATATGGCGGGCCGAGATCGACCGGGCCCGGAAGAACTGCGCGTCCCGCGCACTCGACGACACCAGCCCCTTCATGGGCGGTCAGGTCACCCTGCGCTGGATCTACACGCACATGATCGGCGAATACGCCCGCCACTGCGGCCACGCCGACCTCGTACGGGAACGCGTGGACGGCCGCACGGGCGTCTAGACCCCGGCCCCCGGTCCTTCGAGGCCCCGCCCCTCGACGCCCCGCCCTCGGAGACCCTGCCCTTCGAGACCTCGCAGCCAGGCGACGGCCTCCTCCGGGGTCCCGGCCACCGGAACGTCGTCCGGGACCGGCGGGCGCCGGACCACGACCACCGGGATGCCCGCCTCCCGGGCGGCGGTGAGCTTGGGGGCGGTCGCGTCGCCGCCGCTGTCCTTCGTCACGAGGACATCGATGCCGTACCGCCGGATCAGCTCCCGCTCGCCGTCCAGGGTGAACGGTCCCCGGTCCAGCAGGACCTCCGTCCGCGCCGGGTACGGGGCCTCGGGGGCGTCGACCGAACGCATCAGGAACCACAGCGCGTCCAGCCCGGCGAACGCGGCTAGGCCCATGCGCCCCGTCGTGAGGAAGACGCGCCGCCCCAGCCCCGGAAGGAGCTCCGCCGCCCCCACCAGGGAGTCGGCCGTGTGCCATCGGTCGCCGTCCGAGGGCACCCAGCCGGGACGGCGCAGCGCCAGCAGGGGAAGATGGACTGCGGCAGCGGCGGAGGCCGCGTTGAAACTGATCGTCCCGGCGAAAGGATGGGTGGCGTCGATGACCACATCCACTCGGTGTACGCGGAGCCATTCCGCCAGGCCGTCGGCTCCGCCGAAACCGCCGACGCGCGTCTCGCCCGGCGGGAGCTTCGGGCGGGCCACCCGGCCGGCGAGCGAGCTGGTCACCCGTGCCCCGGGCATTCCGTCCACCGCCACCAGGCACTCCGCGAGGCGGCGGGCCTCCGTCGTGCCGCCGAGGACGAGTACGTGCAAGGGCATGGGCAAGTGGGATCGGTCCATCCTTGAGCAGTGAGGCGCAGGGCGGGCGCAGCGCCCAACTCAAGCACACCGGTCTGCGGCCGGGATGGACGACCGGTGCCTGTGCGACGGCCGCGACCACGGCCGCGTACACCGCCCTGCTGACCGGCGAGTTCCCCGACCCGGTGACCATCACGCTGCCCAGGGGCCAGACCCCCGCCTTCGCACTCGCGGTGGAGGAGCTGGCCGAGGGTTCGGCCATGGCGGGCGTGGTCAAGGACGCGGGCGACGACCCGGACGTCACGCACGGCGCGCTCGTGCGGTCCACCGTACGGCTGCTCCCGCCGGGGTCCGGGGTGGTGTTCCGGGCCGGGCCCGGCGTGGGCACGGTGACGCTGCCGGGACTGCCGCTCGGCGTCGGGGAGCCGGCGGTCAATCCCGTGCCCCGCCAGATGATGCGGGACCACGTGGCGCGGGTGGCGGCGGAGCACGGGGGCACCGGGGACGTCGAGATCACGATCTCGGTGGACGACGGTGAGGAGATCGCACGTTTCACGTGGAACATCCGCCTCGGCATTCTGGGCGGGCTCTCGATCCTCGGCACGACCGGCGTCGTCGTGCCGTACTCCTGCTCGGCCTGGATCGACTCGATCCGCCGGGGTGTGGACGTGGCGCGGGCGGCCGGGCACACGCATGTGGCGGGGTGCACGGGCTCGACGTCCGAGAAGACGGTGGTGGCCGAGTACGGGCTGCCTGAGATCGCCCTGCTGGACATGGGGGACTTCGCGGGTGCGGTGCTGAAGTACGTACGCCGTCATCCGGTGGACCGGCTGACGGTCTGCGGCGGGTTCGCCAAGCTGTCCAAGCTCGCCGCCGGTCACCTCGACCTGCACTCGGGCCGGTCCCAGGTCGACAAGCCCTTCCTGGCGCGGCTGGCACGGCAGGGCGGGGCGAGCGAGGCGCTGGCCGCCGAGATCGAGGTGGCCAACACGGGCCTCGCGGCGCTGCAGCTGTGCATGGCGGCCGGGGTGCCGCTGGGCGACCTGGTGGCCGTGGCGGCCCGGGACCAGGCGCTGTCGGTGCTGCGCGGGGCGCCGGTCGCGGTGGACGTGATCTGCATCGACCGGGCGGGGACCGTGGTGGGACGGAGCGAGGTGCGCTGACGGGGCCGCGAGGCAGGGCCCTCCCGTCCGTCCGCCTCGCCCCGGAGGTCAGCAGGTGGGGCGGTCCCTGGCCGGGGAGTACAGGTGGCTGTCGTGGAACTGTTCCGCGCCGAGCGTCCGGCCCACCATGATCACCGCGGTCCGGACCACCCCGGCTGCCTTCACCTGCTCCGCGATGGAGTCCAGCGTTCCGCGCAGGACGATCTCGTCGGGGCGCGAGGCCATGGCCACCACCGCGGCCGGGCAGTCCGCCCCGTAGTGCGGCAGCAGTTCCTCGACGACCCGGTCCACGTACTGCGCGGCCAGGTGCAGCACGATCAGCGCGCCGCTGCGGCCCAGCGTGGCCAGGTCCTCGCCCTCGGGCATCGCGGTCGCGCGCTGGGCGATGCGCGTGAGGATCACCGTCTGCCCGACCGTCGGCACCGTCAGCTCACGCTTCAGCGCCGCCGCAGCAGCCGCGAAGGCGGGCACCCCCGGCACGACCTCGTACGGCACGCCCGCCTCGTCCAGGCGCCGCATCTGCTCGTTGACCGCGCTGAAGACCGAGGGGTCACCCGAGTGCAGCCGGGCGACGTCGTGACCGGCCTCGTGCGCACGGACCAGCTCGGTGGTGATCCGGTCGATGTCCAGCCGCGCGGTGTCCACGAGCCGGGCGTCCGGCGGGCACTCCGCGAGCAGTTCGCGCGGCACCAGACTGCCCGCGTACAGGCATACGGGACTGGCGGCGAGGATACGGGCGCCGCGCACGGTGATCAGGTCGGCGGCGCCGGGGCCCGCGCCGATGAAGTACACGGTCATCAGTTGTCTCCTGAGGGGGTCGAAAGGGCCTTGCGTACGGACCACTGCGTGACGGGCATGGCCTGCCGCCACCCCGTGAAGCCGCCGACCGGCACCGCGTGGGCCACCGAGAGCCGCACCAGGTCGCCCCCGAGGGAGCGGTAGCGGTCCGCGAGCAGCGCCTCGGACTCCATCGTCACGGTGTTGGCGACCAGCCGGCCGCCGGCGGGCAGGGCGTCCCAGCAGGCGTCGAGCAGGCCGGGGACGGTGAGCCCGCCGCCGATGAACACGGCGTCGGGCACGGGCAGCCCGGCCAGGGCCTCGGGCGCCCGGCCGGTGACCACGCGCAGCGCGGGAACGCCGAGCCGGTCCGCGTTGCGGGCGATGCGTCGCGCACGCTCCGGGTCGCGCTCCACCGTGACGGCACGGCAGGAGGAATGGGTCCTCAGCCACTCCACCGCGATCGAGCCGGACCCGCCGCCGATGTCCCACAGGAGCTCACCGGGCGCGGGCGCGAGCACGCCCAGGGTGGCCGCCCGCACATGCCGCTTGGTGAGCTGCCCGTCGTGCTCGTACGCCTCGTCCGGCAGCCCCGGTACGGCGCCGACGCGCAGGGTGTCCGGGGTGGCCAGGCAGTCCACCGCGATGACGTTGAGCGGGTCACCGGACGGGTGCGCCCAGGTGTCCGCGGTGCCGTCCAGACAGTCCTCGGCCGTGCCGCCCAGCTGTTCCAGGACCCGCATCCGGCTCGGTCCGAAGCCGTGTTCCCGCAGCAGGGCGGCGACCGCGGCGGGCGTGTCTGCGTCCGCGCTCAGGACCAGCAGCCGGCGTCCGTCGTGCAGCGCGGCGGCCAGCCGGGCCGTGGGACGCCCGACGAGCGTGACGGTCTCGGTGTCCTCCACGGGCCAGCCCAGCCGGGCGCAGGCGTACGACACCGAGGACGGGTGCGGCAGCACACGCGGTACCCCGGCCCCCAGCTCCTCGGTGAGGGCCCGCCCGATGCCGTAGAACATGGGGTCCCCGCTGGCCAGGACGGCGATCCTGCTCCCCGCGTGCGCGGCGAGCAGGCCGCGTACGGCGGGCCGCAGGGGGGAGGGCCAGGCCACTCGACGGCCTGTGCACACGGGCGGGAGCAGGTCCAGCTGGCGCTCACCACCGATCAGGACCTCGGCGTCCAGGAGCGCGGAGCGCGCCGTGTCCGGCAGGCCCGCCCATCCGTCGGCGCCGATTCCCACGACGCTCACGGCGGACGCGGGCAGCAGGGCGGGGGGTACGGATGATGCGGAGGACACGGCCGGTACCTCGGTGTCTGGGTGGATGGACGCAGCCGAACTCTACTGGGGCGTGGTTCCGGGCCCGCGCGGCGGAGTGATCTCAGGAGTTCCTCCGCGTGGTGTCGAGAACCCGCCCCGGGCTCCGACGTCCCCTGTGAGAGTTGCCCATGAGGGGCGGCACAGCCGACGAAGGAGCGGATCATGAAGTACCTCGTGATGGTGCAGGGATCGCAGGCCGACTACGAGGCCATGAGCGGCAAGGCGTCCGCGGGCAGCCCGGCCTGGAACGAGAAGGACGTGAAGGCGATGTTCGCCTTCATGCAGGGGATCAACAACGACCTCGCGGAGTCCGGCGAGATGGTCGAGGGCAACGGGCTGGCCGAGCCCGCGCGGGCCCGCTTCGTGAACGCGGGCGCCGACGGCCAGCCGGTGATCTCCGACGGCCCGTACGGCGAGACCAAGGAGGTGCTCGCCGGGTACTGGGTGCTCGACTGCGCGAGCCTGGAGCGGGTGACCGAGATCGCGGCGCGCATCGCGCTCTGTCCGCAGCCCGAGGGCGCCCCCGAGTACCCCGTGGTGATCCGCCCGATGGACTCGTGCCCCGACGCCTGAGGAACCACCTGGCCGGAGGTGACGGTTGAGGCGCACGACGACGGACATCGAGGACCTGCTGCGCCGGCACGCGCCGCAGGTCCTCGGCGCGCTCGTGCGCCGGTACGGACACTTCGACGCGGCCGAGGACTCCGTACAGGAAGCACTCCTGGCGGCGGCACAGCAGTGGCCCGGGCAGGGGGTGCCGGACAATCCGCGCGGCTGGCTCATCAGAGTCGCGTCCCGGCGGCTGACCGACCAGCTGCGCAGCGACTCCGCACGGCACCGGCGCGAGCAGACCGCGGCGGCGCTCACCCCGCGCGACGCGTTCACCGCCCCGCCGCCCGGGGAGAGCCGGGCGCCGTCCGAGGACGACACCCTCACCCTGCTCTTCCTCTGCTGCCATCCGGAACTGACCCCCACCGCCCAGATCGCGCTCACCCTGCGCGCCGTCGGCGGTCTCACCACGGCCGAGATCGCCCGGGCCCACCTGGTGCCCGAGGCGACGATGGCGCAGCGGATCAGCCGGGCCAAGCAGAAGGTGCGGGGCGTGCCGTTCCGGCAGCCGGGGCAGGCCGACCGCGACCTGCGGCTCAGCGCCGTGCTCCAGGTGCTCTACCTGATCTTCAACGAGGGGTACACGGCCTCGTCCGGCAGCACGCTGCACCGTGCGGACCTCGCCCGCGAGGCCATCCGCCTGACCCGTTCCGTACGCGGGCTGCTGCCCAGGGAGGGCCGGGTCACCGGCCTGCTGGCCCTGATGCTGCTCACCGAGGCCCGCAGCGCCGCCCGCACCGGACCGCACGGCGAACTGATCCCTCTCGACGAGCAGGACCGCACCCGCTGGGACAGGGCCGCCATCGACGAGGGCACGGCCCTCGTCGAGGAGGCACTGTCCGAGGGCCCCGCCGGTGCCTACCAGCTGCAGGCGGCGATCGCGGCGCTGCACGACGAGGCGGACCGCCCCGAGGACACCGACTGGCGCCAGATCCTGGCCCTGTACGACGTCCTCGTGAGCCGCGCCCCCGAACCGATGGCCGAGCTGAGCCGGGCGGTGGCGCTCGCCATGGTGCGGGGCCCCAGGGCGGGGCTCGCGGCACTGGAGGACCTGGAGGACCGGCTGGCGGGGCACCACCGGCTGGATGCCGTACGGGCCCATCTGCTGGAGCGGGCCGGGGACCGCGAGGCGGCGCGCGCCGCCTATCTGCAGGCGGCGGCCGGCACGCTCAGCGCACCCGAGGCCCGCTATCTGCGGACGCGCGCGGCCCGGATGCTCCCCTGACGGCGCGGCTTCACCCACCGCCGGGAAGGCGGCATCGAGTCGCCGAACCCCGCCGCCCTCGCGATCATCGAAGACATGACCAAGAGCGACAACGGCAAGGACCGCACCGTGCGGATCGCCCAGCAGCCGGAGGCGGACGAGCTCCTGGGACGCAGTCCGCTGGCCGCCCTCGTAGGCATGCTGCTGGACCAGCAGGTACCGATGGAATGGGCCTTCACCGGACCCTTCACCCTGGCCGGGCGCATGGGGTCGGACGATCTGGACGCCCAGGAGATCGCCGCGTACGACCCGGAGGCGTTCACCGGACTCTTCACCACGAAACCCGCGCTGCACCGCTATCCCGGTTCCATGGCCAGACGGGTGCAGCAACTCTGCCAGTACCTGGTGGCAGAGTACGACGGGGAGGCGAGCGCGGTCTGGGCGGACGCCCCGACCGGCGCCGAGCTGTTGAAACGGCTCAACGCGCTGCCCGGCTTCGGCACCCAGAAGGCGCAGATCTTCCTGGCACTGCTCGGCAAGCAGTTCGGCGTGCGCCCCACGGGGTGGCGGGAGGCCGCCGGGCCGTACGGCGAGGCGGGCTCGCACCGCTCGGTGGCCGACATCACCGGGCCCGACTCGCTCGCCGAGGTACGGGCGTACAAGCAGCAGGCGAAGGCGGCGGCCAAGGCTGCGGGCCGGACCAAATGATCACGAACGGGCCACACAACCGGCCGCGGCCGGTCCCAGGGTTCACAGGGACCGGCCCCGCTCGCTAGCTTTCCCGCACATCAGTTCACACCGGAAGGACCCCTGTGCACGCAACTCGTCGCAGAGCCATGGCTGTTGTGGCTGCCACCGCCCTGGCCACACCTCTCCTCATCGCCGCGTCCCCGCACCACGGACACGCCCCGCACGACCCGGCCAAGGACGCCGCGAAGCTGTCGCGGCAGCTCGTACGCGACTCCTCCGCCAAGGACGCGTACCGGCATCTGCAGCGCTTCCAGGCGATAGCCGACTCGGCGGAGGGCCACCGCGCGGCCGGTTCGCTCGGCCACGACGCCTCCGCCGCCTACGTCTACCGGCTGCTCCAGAAGGCCGGCTACAAGGTCGACTACCAGTCGTTCGACTTCGTCTACACCGAGACCCTCGCCGAGAAGCTCTCCGTGGTCTCACCCACGCCCCGTGACGTCGACATCAAGGCGATGACGTACACGAAGTCCACCGAGGCGGGCGGTATCCGGGCGGCACTCGTCGCCGTCCCCGTCGACGACACCACCGGCTGCGAGGCCGCCGACTACGCCTCCGCGGCCTTCACCGGCAAGATCGCGCTGATCAAGCGCGGCGGCTGCTCCTTCGCCGAGAAGCAGGCGGCGGCCGGAACCGCGGGCGCGGCCGGTGCGGTGATCTACAACAACACCGAGGGCGTGCTCTCCGGCACCCTCGGGGACGTCGCGTCGGGGAAGATACCCACCGGCGGGCTCACCCGGGCGGAGGGCGAGAAGCTCGTCGCCGACCTGGCCGCGGGCGAGGTGACGGTCTCCTTCGAGATCCGCGAGCTCCAGGAGGAGCGCACCACCCGCAACGTCGTCGCGGAGACCCGCCGCGGCAACGCGGCGAAGACGGTCATGCTCGGCGCGCACCTGGACTCGGTCACCGACGGCCCCGGCATCAACGACAACGGCTCCGGCTCGGCCGGTCTCCTCGAAGTCGCCCTGGAACTCGCCGAGTCCCACAAGCAGCCCGCCAACAAGGTGCGGTTCGCCTGGTGGTCCGCGGAGGAGAACGGGCTGCTCGGCTCGGAGGCGTACGTCGCGAAGCTCTCCGAGGCACAGCGCAAGCAGGTCGCGCTGTACCTCAACTTCGACATGATCGCCTCGCCGAACGGCGCGCAGTTCGTCTTCGACGGCGACAACTCCGACAACGTGGGCGAGGGCCCCGGCCCCGAGGGATCGGCCCAACTCGAGCGCGACATCACCGACTTCCTGGACCGGAAGGACAAGCCGCACACCGGCACGGACTTCACCGGACGCTCCGACTACGGGCCGTTCATCGAGGTCGGCATCCCGTCCGGCGGTACGGACACGGGCGCCGAGGGCATCAAGACGGCCGACCAGGCCAAGACGTTCGGCGGAACGGCCGGCGTCGCGTACGACCCGTGCTACCACGCGGCCTGCGACGACCTGGACAACGTCGACATGGCGCACTTCGACACCAACATCGACGTGATCGCGAACGCCGTCGGCACCTATGCCTTCGACCTGCGCTCCCTGACCCGCCCGGTCCCGGCCGCCCCCACCACCGGTGAGCCCGGCAGCGGCGGCGGACTGCGTGAGGGCCACGCGCACGGCGTCACCGAGTAACGGAACCGGTACGTCCCTCACGCCGCGGGCGGAGTGCTCCGCTCACCGCCCGCGGCGTGAGGGACGACCGAGGCAGCGGGTCCCGGGCACCACCCATGACAGCCCCTGTCCTGTTTTCTGGTGATTGACGGTAATTTGCCCGGCATTGCAGTCCCGTCCCATGGCTGCGCCCGGAGGCCCTTGCCCGGTAGGCTTTCCGTGTGATCTTCAAGCGCATCGGAAATGGGCGGCCATATCCTGACCACGGCCGGGAAAGCACCCGGCAGTGGGCGGATGTCGCGCCGCGCCCGGTCCGCCTCGACCAGCTGGTGACCACCAAGGGCCAGCTGGACCTCGAAACCCTGCTCGCCGAGGACTCCACGTTCTACGGCGACCTGTTCGCCCACGTCGTGAAGTGGCAGGGCGACCTCTACCTCGAGGACGGGCTGCACCGCGCCGTACGCGCCGCCCTGCAGCAGCGCCAGGTGCTGCACGCGCGCGTTCTCGAACTCGGCTGACCCGCGCCACTCCCACCCGTGGACCATTTCGGGCCTTTCGGGTGCTTTTATGCGCGTACGGGTGCCATCTGTTGATCGTTTAGTAGGCATCATCACCAGGTCGCACTACGCTGCGCCCATGAGCATGCTGACCCCACCCGGCATGGGCGGAAAGTACCGCATCACGGGAAACACCTACCCGCGTATGCGCCGCCCGCGTCACCGCCGCAAGCTGGTCCTTTCGGCGATCGCCGCCGTGACGGCCCTCGGCCTCGCCGGATGGGGCACGCTCCAGCTCATCGACGTCTTCACCGGGGGCGACAAGCAGGCCAACGCCGCCGACCGCGCGAAGGCCTGCCCCTCCCCGAAGGCGACGACCCCCGTCAAGGCACTCCCCCGACCGGCGACGATCAAGGTCAACATCTACAACGCGACGCCCCGCAGCGGGCTCGCCAAGGCCGCGGCGGACGAGCTGAAGAAGCGCGGCTTCGTCATCGGCAAGGTGGACAACGCCCCGGCCGCGTACGACAAGAAGGTGCCCGGCACCGGACTGCTGCTCGGCGCGCCGACGGCCGCGAACGGCTCGTTCCCGGTGCTGGCCACACAGCTTCCCGGGGCCGTGCAGAAGACCGACGCCCGCAGGACCACGGACGTCGATCTGATCATCGGCACGAAGTTCAAGACGTTCAGCACGCCCGCGGCGGCGGCCTCGGCGCTCACGGCGCTGACGAAGCCGGCCCCGGCGCCGTCGTCCTCCTGCTGACCCCCGCCGACCCGTACGGCGCCGTCAGTCGGCGGTGCCGTACATCCGGTCACCGGCGTCGCCGAGCCCCGGCACGATGTAGCCGTTCTCGTTGAGCCGCTCGTCGACCGAGGCGGTGACCACCGTGACCGGCGCACCGGCCAGCTCGCGCTCCATCACCTCGACGCCCTCGGGCGCCGCGAGCAGCACGACCGCGGTGACGTCGTCCGCCCCGCGCTTGATCAGTTCCCGGATGGCCGCGACGAGCGTGCCGCCGGTGGCCAGCATCGGGTCCAGGACGTAGACCTGACGGCCGGAGAGGTCCTCGGGCATCCGCGTCGCGTACGTCTCCGCCTGGAGGGTCTCCTCGTTGCGGATCATGCCCAGGAAGCCGACCTCGGCGGTCGGGAGCAGCCGCACCATGCCGTCCAGCATGCCGAGACCGGCGCGCAGGATCGGGACGACGAGCGGCCGGGGGTACGACAGCTTCACACCGGTCGTGGGCGTCACCGGGGTCTCGATGTCGACCTGCTCGGTCCGCACATCCCTGGTGGCCTCGTACGCGAGGAGGGTGACCAGCTCGTCGGCGAGCCGCCGGAAGGTCGGGGAGTCGGTGCGCTTGTCGCGCAGCGTGGTGAGTTTGTGCGCCACCAGCGGGTGGTCGACGACGTGGATCCGCATGACGTCCACAGTAGCCGGGCCCCGGAAGGGGTTCCCGCCAGTCTGCGCTGGCATCAACCATCTGTTCGGGGGGAAGGTGGGGGCATACGGACCCAGGCTTGGGGTGGTGTGTCGATTGCCCGACGGGGAACAGCGGAATCAGCGGCAGGCCGCACGCGACGCGCGCGACCTGCCCGACGCGCGGGAGAACGTGCCGGACGCGCAGGAGAGTGACGCGGCGCGCCGGAGGCGCCGGGCGCAGTTCCTCCGTGAGCTCCACGAGGCGAAGCAGCTCCGCGACCGGGTCCAGCCGCGCCGCGCCCGCGCGGCCCGTATGCGCCAACAGATGCGGATGCGCACATTCCGCTGGTGACCCCCGTCCGCCGGCACCGCCGGACCGGCCTCCCGAGAAGCTCGGGAGGAGCCCCCGCGAGAAGGCGCTCAGGGAACTGATGGCCGACGCAACGGTCGAAGAGGTCTCGCATCGCGCTCGTTTCTGCCACGATGCCGATTGGGCGGGGCCCAGGGCAGTCGGATGACCGGCTTCCCTCCCGTCGGACCGATTCACCTATGACCAGTGGGAGAGTCACGGTGTACTTCGCCGCACTGCTCGCGCGCACCGAAGACGGGTGGGAAGCGAGCGATACAGAGCTCGACGATGTGGAAACCCTGTCCGACCTGACGGATCTGGCCCGTGAGGCCTCGATGGACGAGGACACGGTCCTGGTCTACATCGAGCAGGAGGACGCCTGGTTCGGCGTCATCCGGGTGGACGGTGAGGAGGACCCCCGTATCTACATCTCGGACGCGTCCGCCGCCGCCCGCTCCTCGTACGGGGAGATCCTGCTCACCGATGAACTGCTCGGCCGCGAACCGGGGGCCGAGGACGAGATCGCCGCACTGGAGGAGCTCGTCGACCTCGACGGAACGGAGGACGACGCCGATGACGGCGCCGACGGCCGGGCCGCCCCCGCCGTGACCGACCTCGACCTGGACCACGACCCCGACGCCGTACCGGCGGGGCCGATCGGCGAACTCGGGATCCTCGCCGACCTCGGGCTGTCCGGGAAGGAGTTGCTGACCCTGCGCACCGACGCGCTGGTGGAGATCGCGGACGCGCTGGGCGCGGCCGAGGTCCTGGAGTCCGTCCGTTAGGGTCCGCGGGTGAACGCGCCACCACCCCCACCCTCCTCACCGCCTTCCCCCGATCCCGTACGGGACCCGTGGCAGGCACCCATGCGCCGAGCCCTCGACGAGGCAGCGCAGGCGGCGTCGGCCGGCGATGTGCCGGTCGGCGCCGTTGTCCTCGGCCCGGACGGCACACTGCTCGCCACCGGCCACAACGAGCGCGAGGCGACCAGTGACCCGACGGCGCACGCGGAGGTGCTCGCGCTGCGCCGCGCCGCCGCCGCACTCGGCGCCTGGCGGCTGACCGACTGCACGCTGGTGGTCACCCTGGAGCCCTGCACGATGTGCGCGGGCGCTCTCGTGCAATCCCGGATCGGCCGGGTGGTCTACGGGGCACGGGACGAGAAGGCCGGCGCCGCAGGCTCGCTCTGGGACGTCGTACGGGACCGCAGGCTCAACCACCGCCCCGAAGTGATCCACGGCGTCCTGGAGGACGCCTGCGCGGCCTTGCTGACGGCGTTCTTCCGCGAGCGCTGACACCTCCCGGGCACACACCGGCCGACCACCGGGAAACCGATTTCGAACCTGGGCCGGGAATGGTCTAAGCTCTCTCTCGGTAGCGTGTCCGAGCGGCCGAAGGAGCTCGCCTCGAAAGCGAGTGTGGGGAAACTCACCGAGGGTTCAAATCCCTCCGCTACCGCAGGTAGATGAAGGGACCGACCCGTTTGGGTCGGTCCCTTCACTGCGTTCCGTCTCAGTTTCCGTCTCAGTTGGCCGGTACGAGAGCTCCGGCCGCGCCGTCGTCATCGTCGCGGCGGGCCGTCTCGCTCTGCCAGAGGAACCCGTCGACCTGTTCCGCGACGTTGGTCCGAACGGTGTCGACCATGTGCTGATAGCGGGCAGCCATTGCGGTGGTCGACCAGCCCATCAGTCCCATGACCGCCCGCTCCGATACCCCGAGAATCAGCAGCACCGTCGCGGCGGTGTGGCGGGCGTCGTGCAGGCGGCCGTCCCGTACCTTCGCGGCTTGGAGAAGTTCCTTCCAGTCGTCGTAGTCCGTACGGGGTGATGTGCCGCGGCCGGTCTCCGTGGCGAAGAGCCAGCCCTCTTCCGTCCAGCGATCCCCGACGGCGACCCGCTCGGCATCCTGCCGTTTCCGGTGGGTCCGCAGGAGGTCCACGAGCTGCTGCGGAAGGCCGACCGCCCGACGGCCGGCGCGTGACTTGGTGTCTGCCGTTTCCGGGTTGGTGCGCTGTCGCTGCGGGCAGTACCCGGCCTTACGGTCGCAGGCCTTTTCGTCGGCACAGCCATGGGCGTACTGCGGTCGGCGTCGACTACGCCGGACCATCAGGACGCCGCGCCCGAGGTCCACGTCCGTCCACTTCAGCCCGAGCGCTTCCCCCTGCCGCAAGCCGAGTGCGAGAGCGACGGCCCAGCGGGCGGAGTTTCGCCGGTCGTCGGCGGCCCGAAGCAACCGCTGTACCTCTTCGAGAGTGAACGGCTCAACCTCTTCCTCCCGCACCCGTGGCGCCTTGGCCAGCCGCACAGGGTTTTGACCGAGGTGCCCGCGCCGCACCGCCTCATTGAGGGCGGTGCGGAAGGTGCGGTGGACCTGGTGGGCGGTGCCGGGCTTGCTCCCGGCCGCCATCATCCGGCCGTAGAGGCTTTCGATGTGCTCGGGCCTGAGCTTGTCGAGCTTGTGCGCTCCGAGGCCGGGGACCAGGTGCTTCCTGACCGCGACCCCGTAGCCGACCATCGTGTTCTCGTTGACCCCGAGCGGGGCGATTTCCTCCACCCAGTGCGTCAGCCACGTGGCCACGGTCCAGCCGCGGCCGGGCTTCCGCAGGGTCTTGGCCTCGCGCTGCTGTTCCAGTTCCTTGACGGCCTTGGTCGCCTCAGCGCGCGTCTTGCGCTCGACGTGCCGCCGGTCAGGCTTGCCGTCATCACGAACGCCGACGGTGACGCGGCCGTGCCACTTTCCGTCCTTACCGAGGTAGATCGATGACCGGCCGTTGGCCTGACGGGTGCGCTTCGCGTTCTCTTCCATGCTTTGGCCTCTCAGGCGACAGTGCTAGCGGCCCTATTGGCCTGACGGAGCTTGGTGACGTAGTCGTGCACGGCATCGGCCGGAACCCTCCGCAGCCGTCCGACCGGTACGGATTCGAGCTGACCGGAACCGATGAGGTGAAAGCAGAGCGTTCGGCCGATACCGAGACGGCGCGCGGCCTCCTCGACGGTGAGGAGCGCCAGCGTCGGATCAACGAGGTGTGTGGCGGTGCTCATTGGCATGCCTTCCTGGGGCAGCGAGGGGCCCGGGGCCCCTTCCTGTCAGGTCCGCTACCTCCGCTACCTCCGCTACCGCCCTGGTCAGGGGCATGATCGAGGTAGCGGATGAGGTAGCGGTAGCGGATGGATCCGCTACCGGCCCCGCCCGATGGTGGGCGCGGGGCCGGTAGCGGGTAGCGCTCAGGTAGCGGACGGGAAGAGCTCTGCCGCTACCGTTTCCGGGCCGCTGACCTGCGCGGTAGCGGAGGTAGCGGAGGTAGCGGCTCCTGAGGGGGGTGGGGGGCAGTACCGCTGCCACGCGTCGTGGAGGTCGGCTGAGTAGTAGCCCTTGAGGACGGCCCCGGCGGACTTGATGTTGCGTGCCTTGACCGGGGTGTTCTCGGTGGTCATGTACTCCCCGAGCATCTTGGCCAGGCCCCGGGAGTCGAGCGGCCGGCCGCTCATGTCCGCCCACGGGGCTTCGTCCAGCGCGCACAGCCGGTCCAGGATGGCGACGGTCGGCATGCGGTCGATGCCCGCCATGACGTGGTCCCGCAGGTCGGTCAGCAGCCGGATGCCGACACTGCCCTTGTCGTCGGCCCGCGCCGCGTTGACCAGCTCCATGCACGCGGTGCGGGCGCGCTCGGGCCAGTCGCCTCCGGCCGCGTCCGCGACGGCGAGCAGGGGTTCCCACACGTCCGCGGGCCGGTCGGTGACGCCTTCGGGCATCTCGGGCCACCTGCCCGCGACGTCTTCACGGACCTGCTCGGCCCACTGGGCGAGCCGGTCCCGCAGCTCGTTGCCCTGCGCCTCGTGCAGCCGTGCCCGGAACGGCTCGACCTTTTCGTTCCTCGCGCGGCGCCGCATGCGGATGATGACGGATCGGGTGGTGATCGTGTCCGGCAGGTAGCCGAGCCCCGCGACGGAAACGGCGGTGTAGGAGGGGAACTCCACGACCGTCTGATTCCCTCCGTCGCCGACGCACCGGTAGGTGACTCCGGAGCGTCGGTGTCCGGCGTTCAGAAAGCCGCGGAGTTCTTCGTTGTCCCCGGCTTTGGGGCCGAAGACGGTATCGATCTCGTCGAAGAGGATCGTGGGCCGTCCGGCCGGGTCGGAGACGGACCGGAAGAGGGCGGCGGCCCGCGCGTTCACCGCCAGCATCGGGCGCGGCACGAGGGTCTCCACGACTTCCAGGGCCCGGGACTTTCCGGAGCCCGGTTCCGGGGAGAGGAACGCGAGTCGCGGGGTGGAGTCGAACGCGTCGAGCAGGTGGGCGTGCGCGTCCCAGAGGGCGACGGCGACGTAGGCGGCCTCGCGGGGGAACACGTTGAACCGGCGGTGGAAGGTCTCCACTTCGGCGAGGAGGGCGGCGCCGTCGATGGGCGGGGCGGTCGGTGTCGCGTTCATGCGGCGATGCCTTCCTGGTCGGTGCGCAGCGGGCAGTGGGTGCGGTGGTAGGTGTGGTCTTCGATGAGGGCGAGTGCCTTGTGGTGTCCGGCGGCGAACCGGTTACGGCCGCACTCGCAGACGCTGGTCACGGTCGGCACCGCGCCACGCGGAGCGGTGATGGTCAGCCAGGCGATGGGGTAGCGGCCGTCTCCGGTGTGCTGGTCAGAACGAACAGCAGTGGGGACGCCTTCGGCGACGACCTTCGGCGCACCACTGCCGGATCCGGCGGGGGCCGGTTCGGCGATGCCGGGGTTGGTGGTGGTCGCCGGAAGGCTCTTCAAGGCGGAGCGGGGAGGGGTGCTCATGCCGTCCTCCGCTGCGGGTTGCGTGCGATGGACCAGTTCAGACCGCTGCGCACGGTCGAGCGGCACTGGCGAGATGACAGGCCAGCCGCCTCCCCCGCCTCCTGAAGAGCCTCCTCGACCACCGATCGGGGAAGGTCGCCCCACGAGATGAACCGCCCCAGGGCTCGCGCAGCCGACAACAACGTCCAGTCGCGCTCTCCCTCCTGAGCGGCTCGCACGGTCGCGGTTTCAGCCCTGAGCGCGGCTGCCGCGTACCGGGACGCCTTGGGCGACGACGCCACAGCCATCAGCCCCCGCGAGGGCTGACGGGGCGCCAAGAGGGCGTACAGCCATTCCGGGAGCAGGGCGGGCGGTGTGGGGTCGGTGACGGTGTACGGGCCGGTGGCGGTGAAGCTTCCGGCGGCGACGACGTATCCGCCGTGGGCGCGGGTGTCGATGAGCTTGCCGAGCCTGCCCGCACTGTTCGCCAGCCGGGCCCCGGGCGGGGTGGTGAAGTAGAGGTGGTGGCCACCGCTCGCGGTCCGGGTCCGGTAGGTGGCGGGCACGGCCTGTCCGGCGCGCTCGCAGAGCGCTTGGAAGGTCGTCACGCCGCAAGGCGTGTCCGTGCTGCTGTTCGTCTTGCGCTTGGGCATGTCGAGGTCGACGACGACCAGCCCCGACGGACCGGTCGCCAGGCCGATGTTGAACGGGCGATCGGCCCAGGCCCGGCGGATACGGTCCGGGTCGGTGGTGGCCCGGTCCTCCCACTTGCGGTGACCCCCCGCGCAGTCCCCGATCAGGGGGCAGACGGACTCACCGTGGAGGGCGGGCCGCTTGTCGGCCGGACGGAGCGGGAAGACGTGCCACCCGCGCTCGGCAGCGACCAGGGCGGCGGTCAGGAGATGAGTGCTCATGCTGCGGCCGTCCCGTCCGTGGGCTCCTCGAACGCCGCGACGACCTTCATCAGGAGCGTTTCGGCGGCCATGAGGTGACCGGCGAGCGTGCCCGCGTTGGTCATGTCGATGACGCCGATGCCCGCGACGTACGCGCGGGCGGCCTCGATGACGACGGCCTGTTCGGCTGCCTTGATGGGGGCGAGCTGGGTCATGATGGGTGTCTCCAGTTCGATGAGTGCTGGCAGACGAGAGCGGCCCCAGACTTTGGCGAGACGGGGGCCGCTCTCGGCGTTGAAACAGGGCTACGGCGGGGTGTAAGCAGGTGGCCTGCACCCCCCTCTACCCGCCTTACCTCGCAGGTCAGGGGCCCTTACCTGCCCCTCTACCGGGGTAAAGGGCCCCCTCTACTTCCGGGCCCCTGCCGAACAGTGCCGACGGGGACGGAACGGGGTGTCCGGTGGGGGTTGGGTAGTGGGGTCCCCCTCTACCCGTGGGCGAGGAGGATTTCGGCGGGGACGGCCGCTTCGATGTCGCGGCGCTGGTATCCGGCCCCGTTGGCGCCGGAGATCTTGACCTGCTTGCTGGTGCGCTTCACGCCGGCCGCTTCGAGTTCGGCGGCGAGCTTCTCCGCGTTGAAGTCGCCGTAGACGTCCTCGTCGAGGTTGACGAGACCGGCGAGCAGGTCCGTGGTGAACATGCGCGGGGAGTGCCGCATCACTTCCAGCGCGTCCGACAGGATCGGGGCGAGCTTGACCCCCGACGCGTCGGCGGCGGCCGTTACGTCTCCGGCCGCGTCCCCGGTGAGCTGTCCAGCCGCCTGCCGCAGCGCGCGGCCCTTCTGGCAGAGCAGGGCGAACCCGGTGCCGTCGAGGTAGTCCGCGCGGACGGTGACGTAGGACGCGGGCCCAGTGACGAGAACACCGGTGCCGACGTGGTCCTCGGACAGGACGGAAGCGTCGGCTCCCTGGGCGGCCTTGCCCTTGCCCAGCACCATGTCACTGCTGGCTCGGTCCACCACCTGTGTCGAGTACCGCAGGGTGATGATCTCCCGCAGCTTGGTAGGCACACTGTCCGCGTCGGGGCGCTGGGAGGCGAAGTTGGACACGAACCCGGCGGCCGGGCCGCGCCGTGCGATGCGGCACAGGTCGTTGATGACCTGCTCGCGGTCCTCGCGTTCCATCGCGGTGAAGTACTCCTGCAGTTCGTCGACGGTCACGAAGATGACCGGCAGGTTGTACCGCTGGACGATCTCAGGGGTGAGCTTGCCCTCGGGGCAGATAGACGTGGGCAGCTCCCGCAGGATCGCGAAGCGGCGCTCCATCTCCACCAGCAGCTCAGCCAGCATGGCCTTGAGTGCTTCGATCGCGTCGTCCTCGGCGCCCATGACCAGACGGTGGGCGACGGCCCGCATCGGCATCCAGTCCGCACCGCCCTTGCCATCGGCGACGTAGTGCCGCACGTAGGCGTCTAGCAGACCGGCCGCCGTCATCAGACGCTGCGTGAACGTCTTGCCCCGGCGGGGCAGGCCGCCGAAGAACATCGACTGCCACATGACGGGGACTTCGATGCGGTTGCCCCGGGCGTCCTGCCCGAACGGGATCGGGTCCCAGATGGAGAACCTTTCCGCCGTGGCGAACGGGGACGGGTTCGGCTTGCCGAGGTAGGGGTCGTCGTCGGCGACCCACATGCTGACGCGGCCGGCGTTGCCGCCCTTGGCCGCGCGGACGCGGGACATGATGACCTGGATCTCGTCGACACCGAGTTCCTGGGCGATGACTTCCCGCTTCGCGAGCACGTCGGAGGCGGTCTTGCCGCCGCCCCGGGGGAGGTCGAAGATCACGGCCCAGCCACGGCCGTCACGGACCGGACCCATCGAGCAAGACACCCGGGGAGCGTCCTTCTCGTCGTCCCCGGCACGGCCGCTTTTCAGGAGGCCGGCCGCCCGCAGCGCGTCGTTGAGCTGCTGCGCGGACATGTCCACCCGCAGCGGCGGAGCACCCTGGTCCAGCAGGTGGGTCTCCTTGCCCCGGCCCAGGTAGGCGAGCGGGGTGACGACGGCCCCGGCGATCCCTGCTTGCAGTATCGGATCGGCCAGCATGACCCCGACAGCGGCGGCGGCCACACCTGCGGCGGCGGCGCCGAAGCGCCACCGGCGGGTCCGGGTCCGCTCGAAGTGCGCCATCTGCAACCGGGCCGCCAGGTCGACGTCCTCGGGCTTGACCTTCACCTGTGCCCGCAGGGCCTTCACCGTGGCGGTGTGGTCCTGCGCGGACAGGGTCGGCCACAGTCCCATGGTTGCCCGGAAGAACCCGCGGGCGGCCAGCAGCACCGTCTTGACCAGATACTTCGGCACCCGGAACCCGTGGTACTGCGTGTGCCACCACGTCAGGCGCACGAAAGCGGCCACGTTGGCCTTGATCGAGGCGGCGGAGCGGGCCCAGGCGGGCAGGACCGGGGCGTCGGGGACGGACAGCCAGTCGGCCAGCGGGTTGTCGGCCCGGTCGACCGCCTCAACAACCGGCAGCAACGGGTCGACGACGGCCGGTTCCGGGTCGGTGGGGTCCTTGACAAGGGTGAGAGTAGGAGCGGGGTGGGTGCCGAGCGGGTCGGCGAGAATCTCGGTCATGCTGGTTACTCCTGCTGCTCGGTTGAGTGGTCAGGGGCACGGGGCGGCCGGTCTGCCTGGCCGGGTGACGGCCGCCCCGTGGGAGCGCTAGGACTGGGCGGCGCGGTGGTAGGCGCGCTCGGCACGGCGGAGGTTCTTCTCCGCCTCCCGCAGCGCATCCCGGGCGGCGGAGCGGTCCGGGCCCCAGCCGCATGCCTTGACGGCGGCTTTGGCGGTGGCGACGGTGTCGCGGGCCGTGTCGGCCTGCCGCTCCAGGGCGGCCAGTTCACGGGCCCCGCGCTCGGCCGCGGTCGCGTCGATGGCGTGGATCCGGGCGGTGACCCTGGGGTCGAGGTTGTCGCCGATCGACTGGTGAGCGCCCTTCAGGAACAGGCGGCGGCGCTCACGGGACTCGGCTCGGGTGTAGCTGTGCACAGCGGTGCCTCCTCGGCGGTGCGGGCCGGACTGTCCGGTCCTCCGCCCGCCCGGTACGAGACCGGACGGACAGGGGACCGTCAGGCGGGCCGTAGCTCGTGGGTGTGGCACAGGACGGGGCCGATCAGGAAACTGATCCGGTGCACCGTCCACCGGCCCTCGGTCAGTGGACCGGGCGGTACTTCGTCGACGATCCGGCCGGTCCTGCCGGCCGCACGCGGGTCGTCCTCACACGAGACGATCTGCACCTTGTCACCTGCCTTGAACGACATGAGGGTTCCTCCTTCGGGTCAGCGACGGCGCCGGGAACGGCTCACGGACTTCGCAGCGGCTTTGCCTTCCGAGCCGCCGATCGACTTCACGACGGTGACGACGCCCCAGGCCATGACCGCGGCGAGGAACGCGAGCAGGGCCAGGTTCGCGGCGATCGCGGTGAGAACACCGACCAGCAGCGGCCCGAAGTACACGCCTGCGGCGACCGCTCCGGCGCCGACGCCGGAGCCGAGCGCGATGCGCTGGACCGTGCGGTCCGGCGGGGCCTGGTGGATGTGCTGCACGATCTGCTGCGGCGCCTGCTGGGCAGGCAGGTAGGCGGCATCGGCGTAGGAGTAGGTGCCGTCCGGGAGCTGGACGACGGTGACCGCCCGCGGTGCGGGCAGGTGCTGGTCCATGCGATTCCTTCCATGGGCAAGGCGGTGGTGCGGGAGTGCCCCGGGCCGGATCCGATCCGGCCCGGCATCACGCCGGGTCCGGGGCGGGGATTGGGTTCAGCGGCGGCCGGTCTCACGGAGCAGCTGTGCCTGTACGGCGAGGAGTTCGGCGGTGGACAGCTGGTCGGCGGCGGCCTCGGCCTGCTTCTTGGCGACCTTCTTGTTCTTGTCGCTGGCCGCGGTGACGATGGCGGCGGTCTGCGAGGCGGTGTTGCGTCCGAACATGGGGTTGTCTCCTGAGTCAGGCGGTCGGGGTGTCGGAGCAGGGCACGCACATGCCGAGGGAGCGCGGGATGCAGTACCCGGCGTCACGTCGGCAGCTAGGGCAGGTGCGGCGCGCGGTCATCGCTTTGGCGAGAGCGGCGCGGCGGCCCGGGGTCATCGGGCGGACCGGTTTGGCCCGGTCGATGCGGTAGAGGTAGGCGACCAGCGGGCCGCGACGTCGGCGGGGCCGCTGGAGTTCGGCGGCTACGTCCTGACCGCCCGGCCGCAGCCCGAGGGCACGGAGTTGGCGGCGGGTGGCGTAGCCGTCCGGTGCCAGGCGCCACCGGTAGGTAGGCAGCCCGCCCATCAGGCCGCCGCCTCATCCGCTCCGGCAGTCCGCTCGGCGCGCAGGGTCTCGCGCAGTACGCGGGCCTTGGCGGCTGATGTGCGGACCGCCTTGCGGATGGCTTCGGCGGTCAGTTCGCCGACCGGCCAGTCGGCGGTGGCCGACCGTGCCTCGTCGAGCAGTTCGTCCGCCGTGCGGACCGGGCGGGCCGACCGGGCAATGTCCGGGACGCGGCCGGTCGCCGCACGCGGTCGGACCGACTCAGCGGCAACCGCCCGAACCTGCACCGGTTCGACCGGCTTCACGAGGTCGACCAACACCGGGGCGGGCAGAGCGGGCGGAGTGTCGACCGGGGCCACCTCGGTGGGGGTCGACTCTCGCAGGTCAGAGGTAGACCGATTTACAGTTATCTCTGACGTTTTCTCCGCATTCACGGGTTCGGTCGGTCGGTGGTGCAGGACCTTCGCGACGAGGTCGGACCCGAAGTAGATCGACCCGACCGGCAGCGATGTGGCGAGCAGGACCAGGGCGTAGTTGGCGGGGCCCCACTCGGCGAGTCGGGTCCAGTCGACTTCCTTTGCGTGGAGCTGGGGGACCAGGCCGTGGACGAAGTTCAGGACGAGTGAGGCGAGCGTGTACGCGGCCAGCACCCGCAGCGCGAACCGGCGGTCCGCCTTATCGGTCAGGACCAGAGTGGCAACCAGGGCGAGCGCCATGAGGCCGTCGACCACGAACGGGTACAGGGTCGCCCCCGTTGCGTCGGCACCGACCGCCTTGGCGATGTCGCGCAGAGCGTTCCACGAGACGCGGAACGCACCGCCGATCACACCGACGAGCGCGAGAACCAGGAGGAACTTCCCCTTGCGGTTCATGCGACACCGCCCGACCGCACCGCACCAACACGGTTGGTCAGGTCGCGGCGGGCGGCCAGCACCCGGTTGCGGGCCCGGCGGATACGCCGCTCGTCCAGCTCGCTGGCCGGCCGGTCGATGGCGATGATTTCCGCGTCCAGCAGGCTGATCTCCGCTTCGATCAGCGGGGTCTCCAGCTCGATCGCGTCCAGCTCAACGGCCGACGGCTCGAAGTCGAGTGACGCGGTCGTAACGAGGGCCTGAAGTGCAGCGATGGTCTTCATGGGTCGTTGTCTCCTTCATGGGTCGGACGGCCCGAAAGAGGCCCCGGTGTGTCCGCACCGGGGCCTCGTGCCGCCTGGGTCGTTCGCGGGCTACGAGCGACCGCGGCGACCCGGCACCGACGCCCGCCGAAGAGAGGCGGGCCCGAATGCCGGGCACCGTGAGCGCTGGTGCTTCGGTTCTCCTGATGTCGCGCGGCGCTGCTCGTTCCGGGGAGGTCCGAGATCCCGGAAGTCGTCGCAGTTTCGAAGGTGTGCCGTGCGGTTCTTAGAGCCGATGGCGTTCCCCGGTCAGGGGGCGTGGGCCCCGGGGTGAAGGGGGCCGGTTCTCGGTCGGCTGGTCTCCACTCGCCTCAACCGGAACGGTCACGGCCGTACTGATGCGGTGGATCACGCTGTGCAGTTGTTGGAGGGGCATGGCGCAGCAGCTCCACCAAGTTCGGCGGTTGCCTTGCGGCCCTGAGCAATAGACTGGACCGGTGGACCGGTCCAGTCAAGCTCTGCCGCACCCCTCCTGACGCGCCGTCAAGCATCCAAGCAGGTAAGAGGCCTGTTGCCGCAAAGAAAAAAGCTGGACCGGCGGACCGGTCCAGCTCTACTTTTCTGCTCCACTACATGGCGTACGTGTCCACTTGCTCGAAGAGGGCGCCCGGCGTGACGCCTTCCTCGCAGACCAGCGGCCGGCGCTTCTGGTCGTAGGCCGTATGCCGGACCACAGCCACTGCCTGCACGCCTTCCAGGGCAAGGTGTTGGCGTTCCTCGTCCGTCGCCAACCGCACCGTGGTCACGTCTTCGCCCTCCACCGGGTACCGGCCGGTCTGCCTGCGTACATACCTCGTCGTGCCCTCCGCAATGGGCGCGGTCTGGGCCAGCCGCGGGGACACGTCGGTCACGTCGGGCGGGAACCATGCCGTCACGTAGCTGTGGGGCGCACCGTCGGGGAGTTGCAGCACGCGCACGCGGCGCAGGACTTCCACCCCGGATTCCAGTTCCAGGGCAGCCGCTACCCGCTCAGGTGGGGCAGCCCAGTCGGGCACCCCGACCCGCAGGAACGGCATCCCGCCGGCGACACGAGCCGTGCCAGCCCGGCGGCTACCCGCCGGCCGGGCAACGGGGGTCTCAGCGACGATGAACCCAGTCCCCTGCCGAGCCTCTACGACGCCATCGTTCCGCAGCACATCCATGGCCTTGACCACGCTCGCCCGGGACACCGACCATTGCTCCGCCAGGTCGCGCCCGGACGGCAGAGTCGCGCCGGGCTCAAACTCACCCGCAGCAATGCGGGAGCGCAGAGATTCCGCGATCTCCTCGTACTTCAGCAGCGCCATGGCTCCCCTTTTCGCTGGCTGTGGCTGGACTGGTCCACCGGTACACAGGATACTGCCGATATGGCGAACCCAGAGCTTGCGCCCGAGGTCGAGCACTTCTACTCCCAGGTGGTTGATGAGGACACCCGGCTGCGAACGTCAGCAGACGGGCGCCTCGAACTGATCCGCACGCAAGAAATCCTGCGTCGGTTCCTTCCTCCAGCACCGGCGCATGTGCTGGACGTCGGCGGTGGCTCCGGAGTTCACGCGCAGTGGTTGGTGGAGGACGGATACCGGGTGAACTTGATCGACCCGATCACCCGGCATGTCGAACAGGCCGCGAAGATTTGCACAGCGGAGGTCGGGGACGCGCGCCACCTCGAAGCAGCGGATGCGACCTATGACGCTGTGCAGATGCTCGGCCCCCTCTACCACCTGCCAGCTCCGGAGGACCGTCATTCGGCGCTCTCCGAGGCCCGCCGCGTGGTGAAGCCGGGCGGCATCGTGGCCGCTGCTGCGATCAACCGGTACGCATCACTGTTTGAACATGTGGCCTACGCTCACCTGCACACCGAGCGCATGCAGGCTTCGATCTCGACGATCCTCCGTACGGCAGTCCATGACGGAAAGCGTGGCTTCACGCTCGCCTACTTCCACCGCGCTGAAGACCTCGTCATGGAGATGCGTGCGGCCGGACTGACCGATGTCGAGGTGTTCGGCATCGAGGGTCCGGCATGGTCACTCCTCAAAGCCGTGGAACAGCAGCCGGGATCCGGGCCGACAGACGACCTGTTCGCCTCTGCGCTTACAGCAGCCAGGTTGGCTGAGCCGTACCCGGAGCTTCTGGCAGCCAGCTCACACCTCCTGGCTGTAGGTCGCGCACCCGTATGACGGCCTGGCAGACAGGGCGCTCCGTCTCAGTTCCCGTCTCATTCATCTCCGTTCGCCGACGTTCACGAGCGTCCGGAGCAGGCTTCCCGGCCGGGCGCCGAACGGTCGCGAACGGAGATGAATGACGCGCTGACCAGTGGGAACAGACCTCGAAAGCGAGTGTGGGGAAACTCACCGAGGGTTCAAATCCCTCCGCTACCGCTCTTACGAAGGGCCCGACGCATCGCGTCGGGCCCTTCGAGCGTTCCCCGCGCACATGACCGCGGCCCCGGCTCGGGATCAGGGATCCGTGAGCCGGGGCCGCGGTCGTGCACCGTGCGTTCGAGGTCGGGGGAAGCGGCATCGGGGGGACAAGCCGCTTCCCCCGGTGAGAACGGGACCAGGGGCCCTCGCCGCGGTCAGGGGGAAGTCTCGCGGCGTGGACCTCGGAGAGGTCCTGTCCCTCGGCCCGCGCATTTCTGCCACATACGCGGGCTCGCTCTCCATCCTCCTCCTCGGCAGAAGCCGCACACGGGGGCAAAGGGCCCGGATCAACGGGTCCTTGGTCCCTAAAAGCCACATCAGCGATCGGAAACGGCCACCGGATACGGCCATCCGTGCGGCTAGAATCACCCGACTGCACAGGTGATCGAAGGGGAGAGGCGGGGCTGTGGTGCAAGCGAAGAAGATCGCGCTCTACTTGATTGTGGTCTTCGTGCTGTACACGATCATCACGTCCCCCGCCCGGGCCGCCGATCTCGTCCAGGTCGGATTCGAAGGCGTTTCGAGCGCCGCACAGGGTGTCGGGGACTTCATGTCCGAGCTCGTGAAGTAGGAGAACCCCCATGATCCGCCACCTGGTCCTGTTCAAGCTGAACGACGGCGTCGAACGGGACGATCCGCGGGTCGTGGCGGGGGCGGAGGCCTTCCGGGAGCTCGGCGGGAAGATTCCCGAGCTGGAGTTCTGGGAGTGCGCCTGGAACATCACCGACCGGCCGGTCGCGTACGACTTCGCCATCAACTCCGCGGTCGCGGACGAGGACTCCCTGAAGCGCTACATCGAGCACCCGGCCCACCAGGCCGCGGCCGGCCAGTGGCGCGCGTTCGCCACTTGGGTGATTGCCGACTACCCCTTCTGACGCGTCCGGCACTCCGGTCCCGTGGGCCCCTCCCGCTCAGGAGAGGGGCTTTTCGGCATGTTTAAACCGAATTGCCCTCAACACGACCCTATACGGTGCTTGCACACAGTGGACATGTCTTGTGATGCTATGACCGCTTTTGACGGATGAGTTGACCGTAGTTGACCGCAAAGGGGTGGCGACACCGTGCCGGCCAGTACAGCGCCTCAAGTCCCGCCCCAGAACGTCCAGACCGACGACATCCAGACCGAGACGCCCGACCCCACCGTGCCCGCCAGGACCCGGGGCGCGGACACCAGGGCGCTCACCCAGGTGCTGTTCGGCCGGCTCAAGGGCCTCGAACCCGGCACCCCGGAACACCGCAGGGTGCGCACCGCCCTCATCGAGGCGAACCTGCCGCTCGTGCGGTACGCCGCGGCCCGGTTCCGCAGCCGCAACGAGCCGATGGAGGACGTCGTCCAGGTCGGCACCATCGGCCTGATCAACGCCATCGACCGCTTCGACCCGGAACGCGGCGTCCAGTTCCCGACGTTCGCGATGCCCACCGTGGTCGGCGAGATCAAGCGCTACTTCCGGGACAACGTACGGACCGTGCACGTGCCGCGCAGGCTGCACGAGCTCTGGGTCCAGGTCACCGGCGCCACCGAGGACCTGACGACCGCTCACGGCCGCTCACCGACCACCGGTGAGATCGCCGAGCGGCTGAAGATCTCCGAGCACGAGGTCCTCGCCTGCATCGAGGCGGGCCGCTCGTACCACGCCACCTCCCTGGAAGCGGCCCAGGAGGGCGACGGGCTGCCCGGGCTCCTGGACCGGCTCGGCTACGAGGACCCGGCACTGGCCGGGGTCGAACACCGCGACCTCGTACGGCATCTGCTCGTCCAACTGCCCGAGCGCGAACAGCGGATCCTGCTGCTGCGCTACTACAACAACCTGACACAGAGCCAGATCAGCGCCGAACTGGGTGTCTCCCAGATGCATGTGTCAAGGCTGCTGGCCAGAAGTTTCGCCCGCCTGCGATCCGCAAACAGGATCGAGGCGTAACCGGAACGGGTAGATCCCACGCAGACAGGTTCCGGAGGCGTAAAAGCCGCACACCCCCTGTTTCCTGCACGGTTTCAGCGCTTGGTTGTCGACATGTCACTACAGCGTGTTGCCGACATGTGACATTCTGCTGGAACCGCGTTTGCCGCAGCCCTACCTCCGGTATTCAGGTGGAGGCTGCGTTCCTCCGATGGTCGTGGCCACCGCGATCGTCCGCGACCTCAAGGGGGTGGCATGTCCGCAGAACAGGGCAGCTCGAAGGTGCTCACGCTCACGAAGAGCGCACCAGCACCTGCCGTGCTCACCAGCTCGTCGGAAGCCATCGACACCCGAACCCTGTCCCGCTCCCTGTTCCTGCGGCTCGCCGCGCTGGGTCCCGCTTCGGGCCCCGACGGAACGGACAGCCCCGAGCGGGCCTATGTGCGGGACACACTCATCGAGCTCAACCTCCCGCTCGTGCGGTACGCGGCGGCGCGGTTCCGGAGCCGTAACGAACCGATGGAGGACATCGTCCAGGTCGGGACGATCGGCCTGATCAAGGCGATCGACCGCTTCGACTGCGAACGGGGCGTGGAGTTCCCCACGTTCGCGATGCCGACCGTCGTGGGGGAGATCAAGCGCTTCTTCCGCGACACCTCGTGGTCGGTGCGGGTTCCTCGCCGGCTGCAGGAGCTGCGGCTGGCCCTCACCAAGACCAGCGACGAGCTCGCCCAGAAGCTCGACCGCTCGCCGACCGTGCCGGAGCTGGCCAAGGCGCTCGGGGTCTCCGAGGAGGACGTGGTCGACGGCCTGGCCGTCGGCAACGCCTACACGGCCTCGTCGCTGGACTCCCCGTCCCCCGAGGACGACGGCGGCGAGGGCTCGCTGGCGGACCGTCTGGGGTACGAGGACGCGGCGCTGGAAGGCGTCGAGTACCGCGAGTCCCTGAAGCCGCTGCTGGCCAGACTCGCCCCTCGCGAGCGGCAGATCATCATGCTGCGCTTCTTCGCCAACATGACCCAGTCGCAGATCGGCGAGGAGGTCGGCATCTCCCAGATGCACGTCTCACGGCTGCTGACGCGGACACTCACCCAGCTCAGGGAAGGTCTCATCGCCGACTGACCCGGCCACGGGTCACCGATGACGTCCCGTCACATCCGGCCGGGTGTGACGGAACGCCGGACACACAGCTCCACCGGCCGCCGGGGCACCTCGATCACCGCACCGGCGGCCTTGGCGTGCGCGGGCGGACCGGCGGCACGCCCGCGGGCCCGGACGTGGCAGGCAGCCCCTGGAGCCGACGCAGCCGCTCCGCACCGGGTCCCGGTGCGGAGCGGCTGCGGAGGACGGCGTGCGCCGCGTGGGCGGACACCTGGCGGGTCCGGGGCCGCCGACGTGCGGGCCCGGGGCTTCACCGCCGTAGGAGTGGGCGTGACGGGGACGTGAGCTCGGTCAGCCGAGTGCGAGCCAGGCGACCGCGCCGAGGACGACGATGACCGCGACGACGGCCACGATCACCCCGGTCTTCGGTCCGGACGAGGTCGCGGCCGGCTGCTGCCTGCGCTGCGGCTCGCCGTCGTCGACGAACGCGCGGAACATCTGCGTGCTGCCCGCCGGGTCGTGAGTGCCCTCGGGGCCCGGCTGAGGGGCGTGGGGGTTATGTGCCATGGCCCGGACACTAGCGAACTCGGCGGAACGGCCCAACCCCCGGGTCCACGGCGGGCGATGCCCGTCCGAGCCGTCCACGGGCTCTTCACCTGTCGGCGGAAGCGCTCCGCAGCGTCTCCACGGACCTGCCCCGCACGCCGTCGCCCCCTTCGCGGACCCGCGCCCGCGCGCCCCCGCCCTGTGCTCGGGAACACATCCGGCGCAGGTCACCCCCTGTGCGCTGCGCGCTTGACCGGAAGCCAACGGAGGCTTTTGGTTTCCTTTACTTCTGCAAGCCCCGTTTCGTTTGCCTGTAGCAACCAACGGCTTCTATCGTTGCCCTAAGCAACAAGATGACGGAGAACGATCCTGGAGGGCCGGTGGCCGCACGGAGCCAGTACGAGGAACTGGCCCGGCAGCTCAGCGCCGTCGGAGCCGTCCGAAGGGGCCTCGCCCGCCTCCTGCCCGCCGCGTGCCCCGGGGGTTCGGCCACGGTGCTGACGCTGCTCGCCAAGTACGGCGAGATGCGGATCACCCGGCTCACCGAGCTCCTGGCCGTGGACATGTCGGTGACCAGCCGCCATGTGGCACACACGGTGGAGAACGGCTGGACAGAGCGGTCCCCCGACCCGGCGGACAAGCGGTCCCGCATCCTGCGGCTGACTCCCGCGGGCGAGGAACTGCTCGACGGACTGACCCGGCGGACCACGGAGATGTTCGCCCACAACCTCATCGACTGGTCCGACGAAGAAGTCGGACAGCTCAACACGTTGTTGTCCCGGCTGCGCGACAGCTTCTCCTGCCGCGGCTCCGGTGGATGCGCCCCCGGGAAGCACAGCGGCGACTGCCGCACCGGGCACTCCGATCACTCGTACACCCGTACACCCGAGTAACAGAAGCAAAGACAAGGAACTCCATGGCTACGACCACACCGACCGGTGTGCGGGGCGGCCACGCCAAGCACGGGGCGTCCGACGTCCCCGACGGCACGCCGATGACACACCGGCAGATCATGGAAGCGCTGACCGGGCTGCTGCTCGGCATGTTCGTCGCGATCCTCTCGTCGACGGTCGTCTCCAACGCCCTGCCGGAGATCATTTCCGACCTCGGCGGCGGACAGAGCGCCTACACCTGGGTCGTCACGGCCTCGCTGCTGGCCATGACCGCCACCACGCCCCTGTGGGGCAAGCTCTCGGACCTGTTCAGCAAGAAGCTGCTGGTCCAGATAGCCCTGATCATCTACGTGCTCGGCTCGGTCGTGGCCGGTCTGTCGACCAGCAGCGGCATGCTCATCGCCTGCCGTGTCGTGCAGGGCATCGGCGTCGGCGGGCTCTCCGCCCTCGCCCAGATCGTGATGGCCGCGATGATCTCCCCGCGCGAGCGCGGGCGTTACAGCGGCTACCTCGGCGCGGTCTTCGCCGTCGCCACCGTGGGCGGCCCGCTCCTCGGCGGTGTCATCACCGACACCAGCTGGATGGGCTGGCGCTGGTGCTTCTACGTGGGCGTGCCGTTCGCGGTCATCGCCCTGGTCGTGCTCCAGAAGACCCTGAAGCTCCCGGTCGTCAAGCGCCAGGTCAAGGTCGACTGGTCGGGCGCGTTCTTCATCAGCGCCGCCGTCTCGCTGCTGCTGCTCTGGGTGACCTTCGCGGGTGACAAGTACGACTGGATCTCGTGGCAGACGTACACGATGCTCGGCGGCACCGTCGCCCTCATCGCGCTCTTCCTGTTCATCGAGTCCAAGGCCAGCGAACCGATCATCCCGCTGCGCCTGTTCCGCAACCGCACCATCACGCTGGCCTCGGTCGCCTCGCTGTTCGTCGGTATCGCAATGTTCGCGGGCACCGTCTTCTTCAGCCAGTACTTCCAGCTTGCACGGGACAAGTCGCCGACGATGTCGGGCGTCATGACGATCCCGATGATCGCCGGGCTGTTCCTGTCCTCGACCGTGTCGGGCCAGATCATCACCAGGACGGGTCGCTGGAAGGCCTGGCTGGTCGCCGGTGGCTTCCTGCTCACCGCGGGTCTGGGGATGCTGGGCACCATCCGGTACGACACCGAGTACTGGCACATCGCGATCTTCATGTTCGTGATGGGTCTCGGCATCGGCATGATGATGCAGAACCTGGTCCTCGCCACGCAGAACCAGGTCGCTCCCGCCGACCTCGGCGCGGCCAGCTCCGTCGTGACGTTCTTCCGTTCGCTCGGTGGCGCCATCGGTGTCTCGGCGCTGGGCGCGGTCATGGCCAACCGCGTCACCCACTACGTCAAGGACGGCCTGGCCGACCTCGGCCCCGAGGGCGCCGCGTTCGGCCACGGCGGTACCGGTGGCGGGGGCATCCCCGACCTGGACAAGCTGCCGGCCCCGTTCCGCACGGTCATGGAGGTCGCCTACGGTCACGGTGTCGCGGACGTCTTCCTCTACGCCGCACCGGCCGCGCTCCTCGCCTTCATCGTGACGCTCTTCATCAAGGAGGTCGCCCTGAAGACGAACGCGGCCAACGACAAGGTCACCGCCGAGGCACCCGCCACGGAGAACGCCGAGGCAGCCGCGGGCACCGCCACGCTCGTCGCCGAGGGAACGGCCGGGGTCACCGCGGTCGACGCCCCGGAGCCGGCCGGCACCCTCGACACCGCGGTCGCGACCGTGCAGGGGACACCCGTACGCGGTGTGGTGCGCGGTGCCGAGGGCGCACCCGTCGCCCGGGCCGCCGTCACCCTGATCTCGCTGGGCGGCCGGCAGCTCGGACGCTCCGTCGCCCGGGCCGACGGCGGCTACGTCCTGGACGCGCCGGGCTCCGGCTCGTACGTCCTGATCGCCTCCGCGGACGGTTTCCAGCCGCAGGCGTCCACCGTGGTCGTCGGCGAGGAGCCGCTGGCGTACGACCTCCTGCTCGCCGGTACGAGCGGTCTCGCGGGGACCGTGCGGACCGCCGGGGAGGGCGGCCCGGTCGAGGGCGCGATGGTCGTGGTGACCGATGTGCGCGGCGACGTGCTCGCCACCGGCGCCACCGGGGCCGCGGGCGAGTTCACCTTCGGTGAGCTCATCCCGGGCACGGTGACCGTCGCCGTGACGGCCGCCGGCCACCGTCCGCTGGCCCTGCCCGTGGAGATCGGCGGCCAGGGCGTCACCCGGGTCGACGCGGCGCTGGAGTCCGGCGCGCTGGTCAAGGGCGTCGTCCGGGCCGGCTCCGGCAGGCTCCCGCTGTCCGACGCCCGCGTCACGCTGATCGACGCGGCCGGCAACGTGGTCGCCACCTCGACGACCGGGGAGGACGGCGTGTACGCCTTCGCCGACCTGGACGCCGGCGAGTACTCGGTCGTCGCGACCGGCTATCCGCCGGTGGCCGGCTCGCTGACGGTGACGGGCGCCGGGATCGACGGCCACGACATCGAGCTCGCCCACCCGGGCGGGTAGCCACACGGAAGATCCACAAAGACCCCTGGCGGAACAGCACTTCGAGCGGAGAGGCTGTGCCCGTCGGCGGAAATGGGCCCCGTGGTGGGAACGGCAGGCAGGGACGGCCTGCCGTTCCCGCCAGGGGCCCGACTCATCGAGTCACTGCGCCACCAAGTGATGGAGCAAGGAGAAACACGGGATGGGACTTCGCGCACACGTACGCACGCGGGACGGCTGGGCGGTCCAGCACGCGATCGTGACCGTGACCGACATGACGGGCACCCAGGTGCTCCGCGCCGCCGCCGACGAGAACGGGGCGGTCCTCCGTACCGACGGTCTCCTTCCGGCCGGCGCGTACACGGTGATCGTCACTGCGGTCGGGTACGCACCCTCCGCCTCCACCGCGCTCGTCACGGCGAGCGGCCGGGTCGAGGCCGGCACCGTGGTGCTGGCCCGGCAGGGCGGCGTGGAACTGCCGCCTCCGGGCACCTGGTCGCTGGACCCGGTGCACTCCTCGGTGGCCGCGGTCGCGCAGCATCTGGGGATCTCCAGCGTGCACGGCCGGTTCACCGAGTTCGGCGGCCGGATCGAGATCGCGCAGGACGTCCAGCGATCCCGGGTGGAGGCCTTCATCACCCCCGCCAGCATCGACACCGGCAACGGCATGCGGGACAAGCACCTGCGCTCGGCCGACTTCCTGGACGTCGACCGCTTCCCGGAGATCACCTACCGCTCCCGTGCGATGACCCCCGCCGGGCCCGACCGCTGGACCGTGCACGGCGTGCTGATGATGCACGGCGTCTCCCGCGACGTCGACCTGGACCTCAGCTACCTGGGCACCGGCCCCGACCCGTGGGGCGGGGTGCGGGCCGCCTTCCACGCCACCACGGAGCTGCACCGCGACGACTTCGCCATGCACTACAACCAGGTGGTGCAGGCGGGCATCGCGGCGATCGGCACGACGCTGCGCGTGGATCTCGACATCCAGGCCGTGCAGGGGGACTACGTCGAGGCGTAGTCCCACCACCCCCCAGGTGCCGGCCGGCCTTAGGGTTGGCCGCATGGCACACATCGCGACCAACACCACGGTGGAGCTCGGGGAACTGCTGGACTTCGTGCGGCCCCGGCACCGGGCGATCCTGCTGACCACCCGGTCCGACGGCCGCCCCCAGGGTTCCCCGCTCACCTGCGGCGTCGACGACGCGGGACGGATCGTCGTCTCGACCTACCCCGAACGGGCGAAGACCCGCAACGCCAAGCGGGACGAGCGGGTGAGCGTGATCGTCCTGTCGGACGACTGGAACGGCCCGTGGGTCCAGATCGACGGTTCGGCCGAGGTCATCGACGCACCGGACTCGGTCGAGCCGCTCGTCGAGTACTTCCGGAACATCTCCGGCGAGCACCCGGACTGGGACGAGTACCGGGAGGCAATGGTCAAGCAGGGCAAGTCCATCATCCGGATCACCCCGGAGCGCTGGGGCCCGGTCGCCACCGGCGGCTTCCCCGCCCGTACGGCCGCCGACGGCTGACCGTCCGCATGGTGTCCCACGAGGAACTCGCGCGCGCCCGGCTGCTGGTCGGCCCCGGTGTCGACGGGCCCGTGGCCCGCGCCCTGGAGCGGATCACCGGGCGCCCGGTGGAACACCCGTACGACGGCGAGCCGGACGGCCCCTTCCTGTACGTCGGGGACACGCTGCCCGGCGCGCTGCGGAGCCCCCGGCTTCTGTGGTTCCACAGCGTCAACGCCGGTACGGACACACTGCTCGCCGCCGGACCGTGGCCGCGGGGAACCTTGCTGACCCGGACCGTGGGCCGGATGGGTGAGCGGATCGCCCAGTACGTGCTGGCCTGGGTCCTCGCCGAGTGCCAGTCCGTCCCGGAGCACACCGCACAGCACGCCCGGGCGAACTGGCACCGCGTCCCGTCCACGCTCGCCGCCGGGCAGACCGTCGTCGTCCACGGCACCGGCCGCGTCGGCTCCGCCGTCGCCGCCCTCCTGCGGGCCTGCTCCCTGCACACGGTGGGTGTCTGCCGCACCCCGCGTGACGTACCCGCGGGGTTCGACCGGGTGGTCACGGCCGGCGGTGACGAGGAGCGGGCCGCACTGGCCGGCGCCCGGTGGGTGGTGTCCACGCTTCCGCTGACCGGCGCGACCGAAGGGTTCTTCGACGACGCCCGGTTCACCGCGATGCGGGGCGCCTCCTTCCTCAACGTCGGCCGGGGCGCCTGCGTGGACATGGCGGCGCTGGAGGCGGCCCTGCGCTCCGGGACCGTACGGCGGGCCGTCCTCGACGTGCTGCCGGAGGAGCCCCCGGCGGCGGACGACCGTGCCTGGCTGCTGCCGCACACGGTGATCACGTCCCACTCCGCCGGCATCACCGCCGACGAGGACGTCGTGACGGACTTCGAGGCCTGCTGGCAGGCGGTCGCCGAAGGGCGGGTGCCCGCGCTGGCCGTTGACACCGGGCGCGGCTACTGACGGGGCCGCGCACTACGGCCGGTCGGCCGCCCGTGCGCGCATCGCTTCGATTCCGGCGATCAGGAGGTCCAGCGCGAACGTGAAGTCCCGCTCGCGCATCTCCTCGACGGTCCCCCCGCCGCGCGCCTCCATGAGGGCGTCGGAGGTGCGCACGATCTCCTGGTGGTCCGGATGGGAGCGGATCGCGCCCATCGCCTGCTGGTAGTACGCGTCCTGGCTCAGTCCGGACTCGGCCGAGCGCTGCACGAAGTGCCCTTCGATGGTGCCGAATCCGTAGACGAACTGGAATACGGCCGAGATCGCGCCCGTCCGGTGCTCAAGGGGCAGCCCGGTGGCCCGTACGACATCCTGGACGGCGTACGAGAACAGCATGGAGTGCGGGCCGATGTTCAGGAAGCGGCCGGCGAGGGCGGAGGCCCAGGGGTGCCGGACCAGCATCTGCCGGTAGCTGGTGGACAGTTCACGGAGCCGGTCGCGCCAGTCGGCGTCCTCCCGCGAGGGCGGGATCTCCGCGAAGGCGTTGTCCAGGGCCAGTTCCAGCAGGTCGTCCTTGGTGTCGACGTACCAGTAGAGGGACATCGCCGTGACGTCGAGCTCGGCCGCGAGACGGCGCATGGAGAACTTCGCCGGCCCCTCGGCGTCCAGCAGCCGCACGGTGGCCGCGGTGATCCTGTCCCGGTCGAGCGCCGGCTGGTCCGCCTTGCGGGTACGCGAGGGGGTACGCCGGTCCAGCCACACGCTGACCCGCGCAGGGGTTCTCACACGGTCGGCCGCGGACCCCATGGCGCACTCTCCTCGTCGTGCCGACGGTACGGACGCGTCCGGCGGTCCGTTCCCACGAGGGCCGTACACAGTGGATGACACCACCGCGTACGGCACCCCGTCCGATGCTATGCCCGCCGCTCAGACCGGGTCTGCCCGAGCGGACTTCCGCGCGGCCGCGGCCGCGTCGGTGCGTTCCGCCCTCCGCAGCAGTACGGCGGCGAGCAGACCGCCCGCCAGGACGGCCACCGCGCCCACCAGTTGGCTGGCCTCCAGCCCGGAGGCGAAGGCGTCCGTGATGCGCTGCCGTTGCCCCTCGCCATCGGCCGCGGCGAGCGCGGCGGGCAGCGAGGAGGCCCCGACTGCGGCCGGCACGAGCGCGGCGAACCGCGAGTTGAGCACGGCGCCCGGCACAACGACCCCGAGCCCGTTGCCGAATTCGGCGAGCGTGCCGTTGACCCCGGCAGCGACGCCCGCCTTCTCCGGCGGGATGGCGCCCGTGATCGCGTTGGCCATGGCGGGCATGGCGAGCGCGGTACAACTCGTTTGCGCGGGGTGTCGGTGGGGCAGCCCTGTGGACGCCGCCCGCCGGGCGCGTGCCGGTCCTCGGGCAGCGGATGAGTGGAGTGTCATGTCACTGCGTCGTCGTACGGTGGGTGTTCTGATCGCCGCGGGTCTGGCCTTGACGGCCCTCGCGCCGCCCGCGTCGGCCGACGGCCGGGGGCCGGTGCCGCTCCGCGTCGTGACGTACAACATCCATGCCGGGGTGGGCACGGACGGTGTCTTCGACCTGGACCGCCAGGTGGCGGATCTGCGCGCGCTGGACGCCGATGTGATCGGCCTTCAGGAGGTGGACGTCCACTGGGGTGCGCGCAGCGAGTGGCGCGACCTCGCGGGTGAGCTGGCCGAACGGCTGGCGATGCGGGTGTCGTTCGCGCCGGTGTACAGCCTGGACCCGGTGGTGGCGGGCGAGCCCCGGCGCGAGTTCGGGGTGGCGGTCCTGTCCCGTTTCCCGGTCGTGAGCGCGGAGAACCACGAGATCACCCGGCTCTCGACCCAGGATCCCGACCCGGTGCCCGCGCCCGCGCCTGGCTTCGCCGAGGTGGTGCTGAGGGTGCGGGGGCTGCCCGTGCACGTGTACGTGACGCATCTGGACTTCCGGCCCGATCCGGCCGTGCGGGTCGCCCAGGTCGCCGACACCCTGCGGATCATGGGCGAGGACCGGGGCCGGAAGATCCTGCTGGGCGACCTCAACGCGGAACCGGGAGCTCCGGAGCTGGCCCCGCTGTGGGAGGAACTGACGGACGCCGATCCGGGGGCGCCGACCTTCCCCGCCCTGGATCCGGTGAAACGGATCGACTTCGTGGCGGTGTCGAAGGCCGGCGCGGGAGCCGTGCGGGTACGCGACGTGGCGGTGGCCGAGACACTCGCCTCGGACCACCGCCCTGTGGTCGCCGATCTCGAACTACGGCGTCAGCTCCCGCTCGTCGGCTGAGTGAGGTCGTAGAAGGTCGCGCTTCCCGCCGTGACCTCCTTGAAGTTCTCCTCCACCCACGTCGAGATCTGGGACGAGGTGCCCTCGCCGCCCATACCGCCACCGCCGCCCGAGCCGCTCGACACGAAGTAGTGGATCTTCCCGTCCGTCACGTACCCCTTGAACTGGGCGAGCGTCGGGGACGGGTCGCTGCCGTTGAAGCCGCCGATCGCCATCACCGGGTCACCGGTGGCGAGCTGGTAGCTCGCGGCGTTCTGCGCGCCGATGGCCGCCGCGGTCCAGGTGTAGTCGTCGGCGTCCTGAGCCAGGAGCTTCTCGGCCTCGGCATCGACGGTCGCGCCGTTGAGCAGGCCGCCCATGCCGCCGCCACCGCCACGCATGCCGCCTTCGCCCGCGGTGCCGCCGGGCATACCGCCCTGCTGACCCCCGGGGGCCTGGCCCGCCTGGCCCTGACCCTGGCCCTGACCGGGCCTGCCACCGCCCTGCGCGTTGCCCGGGGCCTGGCCGCCCTGCTGCGTGCCCTGACCGGGAGGTGTGCCCCCGCCGGGGCCGCCACCCGGGCCGCCGGTACCGCCACCCGGGCCGCCGCCGCCACCGGGGCCGCCGCCCATGCTCGCGCCGGACGGTCCGGCGGTGACGATCGAGCCCTGGTGCCCGGTGTTCAGCGTGCTGATCGTGTACGC
Source organism: Streptomyces sp. NBC_01520 (assembly GCF_045040375.1). Lineage (NCBI taxonomy): Bacteria > Bacillati > Actinomycetota > Actinomycetes > Kitasatosporales > Streptomycetaceae > Streptomyces > Streptomyces sp. NBC_01520. Next base: position 4,211,367 of record NZ_CP109404.1, on the reverse strand, counting down.
CGTCGGCCCGGCCAGCGACGCGGCGAGCCCCACGGACACCGTGGCGAGGGCGAGTACGCGCCCCAGCCGTGCGGCGAGCAGCAGCCCCACCGCGCCGAGGATCCCGCCGATCAGGACGGCCCAGCGCAGCCACGGGAGGTAGTCCGGGGTGCGCCCCAGCAGGACGTACGCCCAGACGGCCGTCACCGCGACGGTCACGCCGAGCGCGGCGCCCGCCCACCACCTGGACCGCTCCTCCCACAGGACCGTGGCCCCCATGCCGATCAGCGCCGCGATGTAGGGCGCCAGGGCAACGGTGTAGTACTGGTGGAAGATTCCGGCCATGAAGCTGAAGACGAAGGCCGTCATCAGCAGCGAGCCGCCCCAGGCGAGGAACGCCGCGCGTGCCGTGTCGGTGCGCTTCGCGCGCCAGGTCAGCCAGACACCGGCGGCCAGCAGGAGCAGCGCGGCGGGCAGCAGCCAGGAGATCTGGCCGCCGATCTCGGAGTTGACCATCCGGCCGATGCCGGTCTCGCCCCAGCCGCCGCCCTGGCCGCCACCGCCTCCGCCGCCGACGCTGCCGGTCTCCTCGCCGTTGATCCGGCCGAGTCCGTTGTAGCCGAAGGTGAGCTCCAGGAAGGAGTTGTTCTGCGAGCCGCCGACGTAGGGGCGGGAGGATGCGGGCCACAGCTCGACGACCGCCACCCACCAGCCACCGGCGACGGTCATCGCGAGGGCGGACAGGCCGAGCTGGCCGAACCGCTTGCGTACGGACACGGGTGCGAACACCGTGTAGAGCACGGCCAGCGGCGGCAGGATCAGGAACGCCTGGAGGGTCTTCGACAGGAACGCGAGTCCCACCGCGACGCCCGCCCACACCAGCCACTTCGTCCGGCCGGCCTCCATGGCACGCAGCACGCAGTAGACGGTGACGGTCATCAGCAGGGCGAGCAGCGCGTCCGGGTTGTTGAACCGGAACATCAGCGCGGCCACGGGCGTCAGCGCGAACACCGCCATGGTGATCAGCCCTGCCGCGGCGCTGAAGCGACGGCGTACGGCGGCGTACAGGACCCCGGCCGTGGCGACGCCCATCAGCACCTGCGGGGCGAGGATCGCCCAGGAGTTCAGGCCGAGGATCCGGACCGACAGGGCCATCGGCCAGAGGCTGGCCGGGGGCTTGTCGACGGTGATGGCGTTCGCGGAGTCCAGCGAGCCGAAGAAGAAGGCCTTCCAGCTCTGGCTGCCGGCCTGCACGGCCGCGGAGTAGAAGGAGTTGGCGTAACCGGACGCGCCGAGGTTCCAGAAGTACGCGAGCGCGATCACCAGGAGCATGCCGAGGAAGGCGGGCCGTGCCCAGCGCGGGTCCTCGGGCCTGCCCTGACGGATACGGCGGAGCAGCGGCGTCCCGGGGCGACCGTGTCCCGGTCCTTCGGGTCCCGGTCCTTCGGCGGCACCTGCCGGGGGCACCGACTGCGCCGGCGGGCCGGGGATGCCCGGCGGGGCCGGGAGGTGGTCGGGGTGGGTGGCGGTCATCGGACGTTCCCCAGTTCGTGTGCGGAACCCTTGCGGGCGTCCTGGTGGTCCGCGCGCCGGTCCGGGAAGACCCAGGCGCGGAAGAGCAGAAACCGCAGCACCGTTGCCGCGAGGTTGGCCGCGACCAGCACGGCGAGCTCCGTGCCGTGCGAGGGCGACCCGGAGGCCGCGCCGAGCGCGGCGAGCGAGCCGCTGGTGAGCGCGAGCCCGATGGCGAACACGACGAGCCCCTGCGCCTGGTGGCGTACGGCGCCGCCCCTGCCGCGCACGCCGAAGGTGAGCCTCCGGTTCGCGGCCGTGTTGGCGACGGCGGACACCAGGAGGGCGGCGCCGTTGGCGATCTGCGGTCCGGCACCCAGCCGGAAGAGGGAGTAGAGGGCGAGGTAGACGAGCGTGGAGAGCACGCCCACCACGCAGAACCCGACGAGCTGCCGGGCGAGTCCGCGCGGCACCCCGGGCACGGCGCGGTCCCGGGGGTCGTCCCCGAAGGGCCGGGCCAGCCGGTCCAGCGACAGGGTCCCGGTGGCCAGCGCCCTGCCCACCCGCCACACACCCTTCAGGTCCTCGGTCGCCGTCTTCACGATGTGCACGGTGGAGTCCGGGTCGTCGACCCAGTCGACCGGCACCTCGTGGATGCGCAGCCCCGCCCGCTCGGCGAGCACCAGCATCTCGGTGTCGAAGAACCAGCCGGTGTCCTCGACCATCGGCAGCAGCCGCTGCGCGACCTCGCGCCGTATCGCCTTGAACCCGCACTGTGCGTCGCTGAAGCGGGCGGCCAGCGAGGAGCGCAGGATGAGGTTGTAGGCCCGCGAGATGAACTCCCGCTTCGAGCCGCGCACGACCCGCGAACTGCGGGCGAGCCGCGAGCCGATGGCCAGGTCGGAGTGACCGGAGATCAGCGGGGCGACCAGCGGCAGGAGGGCGTTGAGGTCGGTGGACAGGTCCACGTCCATGTAGGCGAGGACCGGGGAGTCGGAGTGGGACCAGACGGTGCGCAGCGCACGCCCCCGGCCCTTCTCCTCCAGCCGGTACGACCGCACTTCCGGGATCAGGGCCGCGAGCCGCGCCGCCACCTGGGGTGTGCGGTCGGTGCTCGCGTTGTCCGCGACCGTGATGCGGAAGCGGTACGGGAAGGTGCGCGCCAGATGGTCGTGCAGGCGCAGCACACAGGGTTCGAGGTCCTTCTCCTCGTTGTGGACGGGGACCACCACGTCGAGTACGGGAGCACCGGCCGCGTCGACCGCTGCGGCCAGGAGGTGTTCCCGGGCCGGCAAGGTGCTCCAAGGGGTGTCGGTTCGCATGACAACGACACTCGCCAACCGCGCTGTCACACCCGTGTGCTGAGCCTGTGGTCCGACTGTGAGTGCCTGGGGAGCGCGGACACGGGCGCCCTGGAGGGGTGGCCCGTAGGGGTGCCTGAGGTGTTCGTGGGGCCGGTGAGGCCGTACGCGGGGGTGCCGTCGGGGCCGTACGCGGGGGTGCCGTTCGGGCCGTACGCAGGTGCGCCCGGCAGACCGTACGGGGTGCCCGCGGGGGTCCCCGGCAGCCCGTGCGCGGGGGTGGCCGCGGTGTCGCCGGGCCGGCCGCCCTCGTACACCGAGTCCGCCGGGAGATGGACGGCGAACACCGTGTTCCCCGGCACCGAGCGCACCTCCGCCAGTCCGCCGTGCGCGGCGACGACGGCCTGCACGATGGCGAGGCCCAGCCCTGTCGAACCGGCGTGCCGGGAGCGCGAGGCGTCCCCGCGCGCGAACCGTTCGAAGACGTGCGGCAGCAGCTCGGCCGGGATCCCGGGCCCGTTGTCCTGGACCTCCAGGGTCACCCAGGGCAGGTCCCGGCGCGCCTCCCGCACCCGGACCGTGACAGTGGTCCCCGGCGGGGTGTGCGTGCGTGCGTTGGCCAGCAGATTGACCAGCACCTGCTGGATCCTCGTCGGGTCCGCCCGCACGGTCGCGGGCACCTCGGGCAGCTCCAGCCGCCAGTGGTGCGTGGGCCCGGTCGCCGCCTCGGACGACGCACGCCCCGCGACCCGTGCGTCGCTCACCGCGTCGATCACGAGGGGTGAGAGATCGGTGCTCTCGTACGAGAGCGGCCGTCCGGCGTCGAGCCGGGCCAGGAGCAGGAGGTCCTCGACCATGCCCGTCATCCGCTCCGCCTCGGACTCGATCCGTCCCAGGGCGTGCCGGGTGTCGGGGCCGGTTTCCTCCCGGCCGCGCCGGGTCAGTTCGGCGTACCCGCGGATCGAGGCGAGCGGGGTGCGCAGCTCATGGCTCGCGTCCGCGACGAACTGCCGTACGCGCATCTCGCTCTTCTGGCGCGCGTCCAGGGCCGAACCGACGTGCCCCAGCATCCGGTTGAGCGCGGCGCCGACCTGGCCGACCTCGGTACGCGGATCGGCCTCGGCGTCCGGAACCCGTTCGAACAGGGAGACCTCACCACTGTGCAGCGGGAGTTCGGAGACCCGGGTCGCGGCGGCGGCCACCCGGCGCAGGGGGCGCAGGGCGACACCGACCATCGTCGCGCCCGCGATTCCGGCGGCGATGAGACCGGCCCCGGTGACACAGACCTCGACGAGGATCAGGGCGGTGAGGGCGCCGCTCACCTCACCGGTGGGCATGCCGACGATGACGGTCGAACCGTCGTCCTTGGCAACGGCCTTCACGTGGTAGCCGCCGAGCCCGGGCAGCTCGACGTCGTGCACTGCGCCGTCCGCGGGCACGGCGGCCGCCTCAAGAGCCTTCCCCTGCGCGGCGGTCAGCGGTCCCACGTTCTGCTGCTCGTCGAGCGAATCGTCCTTCGTCACGACCTGCGACGCGGTGACGGAGCCGTCCACGGAGACGGCGCCGAAGGTCTTGAAGGGCTGGCCGCCCATACCGACGAAGTCGAGCGGATCCTTGTTCTGCTGCCCGCCCGGAGCGGGCGCCCCGCCGGCGGGCGGACGGCCGTCGGCCCGGATCGCGATCTCGGTCAGCTGGGCGTCCAGCTTTCCGTACATGTAGCTCTGGAAGGCGATGGCGGTGACCGAACCGATCACGGCGGCGACGACGGCGATCAGCGTCACCGCGTACACGACGAGCCGGGTCCGCAGCGTCCACGGCCGCCGGGTCCTCTTCCGCTTCCTGCTCACAGACATACTCCCGGGTCGGTCGCCGGGCTACTCACCGGGCTTGATCAGGTATCCCGCCCCGCGCCGGGTGTGGATCATCGGGGTACGCCCCGCGTCGATCTTCTTGCGCAGGTAGGAGATGTACAGCTCGACGACGTTCGCCTGGCCGCCGAAGTCGTAGTTCCACACCCGGTCCAGGATCTGGGCCTTGCTGAGCACCCGGCGCGGGTTGCGCATCAGGAAGCGCAGCAGCTCGAACTCCGTCGCCGTGAGGTGGATCGAGTCGTCGCCCCGGTTCACCTCGTGGCTGTCCTCGTCCAGCACCAGGTCACCGACGACGAGCGTCGACTCGCTGCGCACCGAGGCCGTGCCCGAGCGGCGGATCAGTCCGCGCAGCCGCGCCACGACCTCCTCAAGGCTGAACGGCTTGGTGACGTAGTCGTCGCCGCCCGCCGTGAGCCCGGCGATCCGGTCCTCCACCGAGTCCCGCGCCGTCAGGAACAGCACCGGTACGTCGGAGAGCTCACGCCGGAGCCGGCCGAGCACGGCGAGCCCGTCCATGTCGGGCAGCATCACGTCGAGGACCACCGCGTCGGGGCGGAAATCACGGGCCGTGCGGACCGCACCGGCACCGTCGCCGGCGCTGCGCACGTCCCATCCCTCGTACCGCAGGGCCATGGACAGCAGCTCGGCAAGCGGAGCCTCGTCGTCCACGACCAGCACGCGGACGGGGCTGCGGTCCGGTCTGAGAAGTTCGGTACGCCCCTGGGGCGAGGTCGTCGTCATGGCACCCAGCCTGTGAGACCGCCGTGAGAGAGGCCTTTCCCCTACCTGTGAATTTCCTGAGAAACGCGCGAAAGCGCCGCGACCGACAGGACCGGCAGCGGGCGGCCCGCGTGCCGCAGGCTCACCGGAACAGCGTGCTCGCGTTGTCGTGGCAGACGGCCCGCAGCCAGGCGTCCCCCAGCCCCAGCCGCTCCAGCGCGTGCAGTTGGTGGGCGTACGGGTACGGGATGTTCGGGAAGTCCGTGCCGAGCACGATCCGGTCCCCCAGATCCGCGAGCCGGTCGCGCTCCGCCGCCGGGAACGGCGAGAACTCCTCGGTGAAGTCCGTGAACGCCATCGTCGTGTCGAGCCGCACCTCGGGGTACCGCGCGGCCAGCGTCAGGAATTCCGCGTACTCCGGCATTCCCATGTGTGCCACCACCAGCCGCAGCCGCGGATGACGGGAGAGCAGCCCCTCCACCGGCTCCGGCCCGGTGTGCGCCCCCGGGGCGGGCCCGGACCCGCAGTGCGTCACGACCGGGACGCCGGCCTCCGCCAGCAGCCCCCAGACCGGCTCCAGCAGGGGATCGTTCGGGTCGTAGGCACCGACCTGGAGGTGCGACTTGAAGACCCGGGCCCCCGCTTCGACCGCCTCGCGCACATAGTCCTCCACGCCCTCCTCCGGGAAGAAGGTCGCCGTGTGCAGGCAGTCCGGGACGCGGGCCGCGAAGTCGGCCGCCCAGCCGTTCAGCCAGGCCGCCATCCCGGCCTTGTGCGGGTAGAGCATCGAGGTGAACCGGAGCACGCCGAAGGAGCGCATCAGGGCGAGGCGCTCGTCCTCGTCGTGCCGGTAGGTGATCGGCCACTCCAGGCCGGTCAGCGGGCCGACGGCGTCGAAGTAGGCCCAAACCTTGCGGAGCACCTGCTCCGGCATGAAGTGCGTATGGACGTCGATGATCCCGGGCAGTCCGAGCCGCTGCCAGAACCGCACGACCTCGTCACGGTCACCACGGTCACCGTCGCCGTCACTCACACGCCCCACCCGCCTCATCCGTCTCGTCCGTCTCGTCCGTTCCCCAGGCCACCACCGTCCCGGGGCTCCCGCGACGATCTCAGAAGAGCCCGTCCTGCACCCCGGCGCCCTCCGCGGCGGCGGCCACCGGCACGCTCGGTGCGGCCCGCGCGTCGGCGGCCACCAGGTCCCAGCCCGTGATCAGCCGCGTGTCCAGCACGACCACGCCGTCCGCCGCGGTCTCCAGGTGCAGGTCGGGCCCGGCCGCCGCCACCAGCCGCCCGCCCACCGCACCGCCGTCCGCCAGCCCCGTCACCGCACGCCCCGCGATCCCACCCGGCGTCGCTCCCGCCCCGTCGAGCCCGGACGTCGCCGCATGCCCGTCGAGCCCGAACGCCCCCGCATGGTCGACGGCCTCGAACGGCAGCCGCTCCAGCGTCTCCGGCCACCCGGCCCCCTCCAGCGCCACGGCCCGCCGGTACAGCGCCTCGACCTCCGCGGCCCTCTCGGCAGCCCCCGGCAGCTCACCCCGCAGGGTGCGCTTGCGTGCGTACGGGATCCGGTCGGGCACCCCGAGCGCCGACCGCAGCACCTCCTCCGTACGCCGCGCCGCCATCAGCGGACCGCGCCCCAGCCAGGTGAACACCACGGCCCCCTGCTCCCGCAGCCGCGCCGCGTCCCGGGACTCCCTGGTGATCCCGACCTTGACCGTCCCCGGCCCGAACCAGGCCAGATACACCCGGTACGGCCGGGGGTCGTCGGCGATCGTGTCGGCGGCCACCGAGTGCGCCCGGTCCAGCCGCGCACACTCCGGGCAGCGTGCCCCCGTACTCCGTACCGGCACCACGGCCGCGACGGGACACGGATTGCCCCGCGCCCCCGTGCAGTGCCGCTCGCCCACCGCCCGGAACCCGAGCTCCTTCCCGTACGCCAGGACACTCACCCGTCCCGGCCCTGTCCCGTCACTCCGCCGCCACCCCAGTACGGGCCCGTCGTGGGGCCAGCTCAGCCCGGTGCACCGCCAGCCCATACGTACGCCCCACTCCCGCTCTTCGTGGCTTCATTGTCGTCGACCGGCCGGGGCCGGCGTGGCGGGTCAGCGGGCCGGGGGCTGCGCGGGTGCGCCGGCCGCGGCGGCGAAGCGGCGGGCCAGATGCGCGAAGGCGTCCTTGAGCCCGGCCGGCCCGACGACCTCGATGTCCGCGTCGAACCTGCCGATGGCGGCGGCCAGACCGGGCCAGGACCACGAGCTCAGGATCAGGCGGCAGCGGTCCGGGCCGATCTCCTCGACGACCGCGTCGCCGGAGTAGCGGGACACCTCGGCGGCGGGCAGGCCGAGAATCACCTCGCCGCGGCAGGGCCGGTCACCCGAGCCGTCGGAGCCCCTGAACCTGCCGACGACGAAGGCGGCCACATCGCCCCCGGGCAGCTCGCGCGGGGTGAAGCGCGACATCAACCCTTCGCTGCGTCATCAGCCGATCATAGGAGAGGGCCCGACCGGCCACCACGATCCGCCCCCGGACGGTTCGAGGGCTAGGATCCGGGCCATGGCTCTGACCATGAACGACATGGACCGGTTCCAGGCCTTCATGCCACGGCTGGAGGCCATCGCCTACCGCCTCCTCGGCTCCGCGAGCGACGCCGAGGACGCCGTACAGGACACCTTCCTGCGCTGGCAGGCCGCCGACGTCGACCGCATCGAGGTCCCCGAGGCCTGGCTGACGAAGGTCCTCACCAACCTGTGTCTCAACCAGCTCACCTCGGCCCGCGCCCGGCGCGAGACCTATGTGGGCCAGTGGCTGCCGGAGCCGCTGCTCGCCGGGGACCCGATGCTCGGCCCGGCCGACACCGTCGAGCAGCGCGAATCCGTGTCGTACGCGGTCCTCACCCTCATGGAGCGCCTCTCTCCCAACGAGCGGGTGGTGTACGTGCTGCGGGAGGCCTTCGACTACCCGCACCGGAAGATCGCCGAGATCCTCGACATCACCGAGACCGCGAGCCAACAGCTCTTCCACCGCGCCAGGAAGCACGTCACGGACGGCAAGGTCCGCACCGAGATCGACGAGGCCGCAGCCCGGCGGATCGTCGAGGAGTTCCTCACGGCCGCCACGAGCGGCCGGACCGAGCCGCTCGTCCGGCTGCTCACCGACGACGCCCTCGCGATCGGCGACGGCGGCGGAAGGGTCCCGGCCCGCACCAAGGCGTTCGAGGGAGCCGTCGCGGTCGCGAAGTTCATGCGGGGTCTGTTCAGACCCGGCAAGGCCAAGCGCGCCATCGCCGGCGGCTCCGTCGAGATGTACGCCACGACCGCCAACGGCGTCCCCGCCGCCGTGGCGGTCGTCGACGGCCGGGTCATCGGCGTCATGTGCCTGGAGGTCACCACCGAGGGCATCGCCGCACTCCGCAGCCAGGCCAACCCCGACAAACTCGAACGCGCGACCCGGCAATGGGCCGCCACCGACCACGGAGAGCCCCTGCTCCACGCCTTCTGAGAACGATGTGACCTGCTTCACATCACCTTCCTGTCAGGAAACGGCGGGCTGTCCGGTTCAAGTGGCGAACCGTGCAGCGCCCACCGCGAGACAGGAGCAGGGAAATGCCGCACCGCATCATCGTTCTCGGAGCCGGATACACCGGAGCCATCGTCGCCGGCCGCCTCGCCAGGCGACTGCGCCGCGAGGACGTCGCCATCACCCTCGTCAACCCCGAGCCCGACTTCGTCGAGCGCGTCCGGATGCACCAACTGGCGGTCGGCCAGGACCTCAGGCCCCGGCCCTTCAGCGAGATGTTCGCGGGCACCGGCGTCGAACTGAAGCTCGCGAAGGTCACCGGCGTCGACGTCGACCGCGGAACCGTCGCCGTCGTCGCCGCGAACGGTGCCGAGGAACTGGAGTACGACAGCCTCGTCTACGCCCTCGGCAGCGGCTGGGACACCCAGGGTGTCCCCGGCGCCGCCGAGCACGCCCACGAGATCGGCGGCCGCCCCGGAGCGCTCCGGCTGCGGGAACGCCTGGCAGGCCTGACCGCCGGTGAGTCCGTGTTCGTCGTCGGCGGCGGCCTCACCGGCCTGGAGGCCGCGACCGAGATCGCCGAGGCCCGCCCGGACCTCGACGTGGCCCTCGCCGCCCGCGGAGAGCTCGGCGACTGGCTCTCGCCCAAGGGCCGCGGGCACGTGCGGAAGGTCTTCGCCAAGCTCGGCATCACCGTGCACCAGCACACCTCCGTCACCGGCGTGGAGGCCGACCGCGTCACCACTGCCGACGGCACGTCCGCCCCCGCCGCGGTCACCGTCTGGACCACGGGCTTCGCGGTCCACCCGATCGCGAAGGCCACCACCCTGGAAGTCACGGACACGGGCCGGATCGTGGTCGACGGGACCATGCGCTCGGTCTCGCACCCGGACGTGTACGCCATCGGCGACGCGGCCCTGGCGATGGGCCCGGGCGACAAGCCTCTGCGGATGTCGTGCGCCTCGGGCGTGCCCGCCGCATGGCAGGCCGCCGACACCATCGCGGCACGCCTGACCGGCGGGAAGGCCCCGAGCGCATCGATCCGCTACTTCAACCAGTGCATCTCGCTCGGCCGCAAGGAAGGCCTCATCCAGTACGTCACCGCCGACGACCGCGCCGTCCCGACGGCCCTGACCGGCCGGCTCGCCGCCGTCTACAAGGAGTTGGTCTGCAAAGGCGCGGCCTGGGGCGTCGCCAACCCGACCCTCGGCCTCCCGACCCGCCGCACCCGCGTCGCACAGCAACCGGCCCGGCCGAGCCCGGCGATCCAGGAACCGGCGGCCTGACCTCGGCCCGCACGTGCTCCGCGGCCCGTGGCCACGCGGGCCGGGGGCCCTCAGACTCCCCTGAGGGCCCCCGGCCCGCTGCGGTTGCCGTACTCCGCTGTCGCACAGCAGGCTCCGGCGAGGAGCAGCCATGGAACGGTAGCGGCCGACACGGCTGTTGACCGGTGACGACACGGTGGGCACCCCCAGCGCAAGGGGTGCGAGCCATCGGAGAACGGACCCCGGCTTCGTCGACTCCCCTGGCCGGAACGCCGATCCCTCAGGTGGTACTTCTGGACCGCGGCGTTCTGAGGCCTCCACCTGATCTTCGGCGGGCTACTTCGAGGCGTCCTCGACCCTGAGGGCGTAGTCCACCCCGACAGAAAAGGCACCGGACCCGCCACGGATGGTCAGCGTGTGCTGCCCGGACTCCAGGGGCTCCAACTGGACCCACAGACCGCATCCGGTAGCCATGAAGGCGGCCTCCGATCCCGTGACGGGGTTGTCGGCGACCCTCCGCACGAAGATCGCCGTCCCTTGGTGTTCCTCCGGAGCGATCCTCTTGCCGTCCAGCACCGCCGTCCCCTCGGCGGCGCCCATGAAGTCTGCGCAGTCGGAGGGCTCCCCCATGCGGTTGACGAGAGGAAGGACGAGGGGCAGCCCACCGGGGACGCTGCACGTCCGCTCGACCTGACCACCGAAAGAACCAGGAACCACACGTCGCGCGGCTGGTTGCGCCCGCACGAACTCCCGTCCAGATCAGCAACGGGATTCGTCCGCTCCGGCTCCGCCGCCACCCAGGTCCACCACCGCCGCTGCAGCTCTTCGGAGGAGAAACGCCCTTCCGCCGAAGACGTCACCGAAGAAGAAGCCTGCCCGCGCTCCCTCGGTGAATCCGCGCGCTCTGCCCCGCACCCGAGGCCAGAGCCGCCCCGGCAAGTGCCGCGCTTCCGGCCTTGATACTCATGAACGCCCCTCCCCGATATCGCACCGATCTCTCGCCCCGGTCGACGTGCGACATGCGTGGACACCCTAGCCACGGGCTCGGGCACCCGGTTCCCAGCCCACTGCCGGGGGTTCTGCCGCTGTTCACCCCGGAAACGCGAGAGGCCCTCAGGATTTCTCCTGAGGGCCTCTGGCCTGCTGTGCACTCGGCAGGATTCGAACCTGCAACCTTCTGATCCGTAGGCGGGTGCGCACCCGTGGCCAGCGCCTCCCCCTATCGACTCAGCCCCTCATCTACCGTGGCTCGGTGCGCCCATGTAGCTGCTTGTGCACCCACGTTGATGTCAGGTGTTGATGTCAACGGGCACCCCGTTCCGTGCTAGCCCGATGTAAGGGCCAGACGGCACAGCAGATCATCTCGACTGCGAACCATAAGGGATGAAATGAACAGGAATGATCCGGAGAGCGTTGCAGAGGCCCGAAGAAGAGGTGAGCAGCAGACGATAGCCCGATGGCGAACGAAATTGATCGGAGAATTGCGCGATCTCGTTGACCGAAAAACTTCCCGGACCTATCAACTCAGCCAGGGCCTACTAAACCTTGAACGCGAACGCGAGATCGAACTTCGCTCGCTTCACGAGTTGATAAGTCGCGGATTGCACCCCAGCAAAACTCGCACCTTTCAAGGCCGCATCCTTCTGACCGTCCGATGCAAGGAGAAGGGGCACATCCTCGCCAGGGTGTATCCCACCCCGTACAGACACGTATTCATCCCTCAAAGTGCCAGCCTGCCGGCGGGGCAGACAAAAGATAAAAGATTCGCACACGCCGAGGCAATGAAGGCACTTCGTCGATTTTTTCCAGAAATCAATCAGCGCGACGCGTGGATCTCAGAGTATTCCGACGAAGAAAGAAGAGAAATCCTCGTTCAACGCGAACAACGCACAACGGGGCCAGCATCGAAGGACCGCCTGATCCAAATAAACACCGAAACAACCGATTTCGACATCCGAGGCATGACGGTCCTAGCGCCTCACCACGGCGAGAGGGAAGTCACCTGGGAGGGGGTGCGAGTTGAGCCGTCCTGGTACCTGCTGTGTCGATGCGGCACGCGCATCCTTGCGTCCTACCTGGTCGTTGACGCACTTATGGCCGGCACCGAGAAGATCTTCGTGTGAAGCGACTGCAAGCCTGGTAGTCTCAGCACACAACCGCATGATCCGCCCGAGTCGTTGCGACCAAACAACTGCTAGCCGGTTGGGCACGGTGCAGATTCCCCAAGGGGTTTATCTGCCATGCCATCATTTATGGGCCTCATCGCGATCGCTTCAGTATTGGTAGTCCCGCGACTACTGCTCTTTATCGCAGCCATGTTCTTCCATCGGCGATGGTCTATCACCATTCCCGACCTTGAACGCGTACTTCGCGCTATCCACGGAAATTCACAGGATGCACTGCCTGCCAACCCGACAGCGGAACCACAAAGCATGCCATCGGGAGAAGCCTCACAGGGCTAACTAGGAAGAATCTCGTGGTGTTTCCTCGGCGGGTCCGCCGAGGAAACACCACGGTGTGCGTATTTCTACACGATTCGAGATCGTGAAACACGCCGTGAAGCGTCCTCAAACCCGTGGTCAGCCGGCGCCGTGGGGCGCTGCGCAAGCCAACCGGAGACGCGCGGGCCCCCGTTCACCGCACCGCCCTCCCGGACAGTACGCATGTACGCGAACCCTTGCCCGAGGTAGTAGCGCTGTAGCGCCTCATTCGTCGTCCAGGCGTCCAGGCGTAGCCACTTGGCACCGGCGCGGTACGCCCTATCTCCCGCCCAGTCGAGAAGCCGACCACCAAGGTTCTGTCCGGCATGAGTGCGCGCCACAGTCAGCTTGGTGACGAAGGTGGACGGCTCCCTCAATTCCTGCTCCGTCCACAGGCCCTCTTCTACGTCCGGCGTGAGCGTGATGGTGGCAGCCGTTACGTCACCATCCATGACCATGAAGACAGAGCCCGTCTCAATCGCAGCAAGCAGCCGGTCGGCCGGGTAGGGGCGCTGCCACTGGTCGCTGCCGAGGCGCGTGAGCCAAGCCGCGGCCTCCTCCCGGAACGCCAACAGCTTGACTACGTCATCCGGGCGGGCAGGAGTGATCTTCACTGAGGTCCAATCTCGCTTCGGGCGGACTGGTCGCCGATCTCGTAGTTCATCCGGTTCAGGTCGCCCCGGAACGTCGTGATGGTGCAGCGAATGGGCCGCTCTGTCGAGTAGCCCGTGCGCATCCAAAGGAGCACCGGCACCCCCGCACCGATCTCCAGCAACCGCGCCTCGTCCGGTGTCGGCATGCGAGTCGAGATCTCGTCGAAGTACCCGATCTGCTCGATCCCGTGAGCGGCCAGATATCGAGTAGTGCCCTCTGCGATGTCGCCAGGCTCTGCGAGGCGGCGAGCTTCATCGACTAGCCACGCCGGGTAGTACGTGGCCTGCGTCGACCAGGGCACGTCATCCACGTACCGATGACAGAACCGTAGGACGGCACGGGATTCGAGGTCCACCTTGAGCCTCTCCGCCACATCGGCCGGCGCGGGCAGAACTTCGACCCTGAACGCCTGGTGCGGACGACGACCTGCGGCAGTGACGTCCGTGCTGTAGGCGTCCCCGTTCTGCGGGAAGCTCAGGTTTTCGAACCGGGAGGCATTCAGCACGAACACCTCATGCTTGGCCACCTCATAGCCGAGGCCCTGGCTGGACGTGACAAGCCCCTGAGTAACCAGCAGGCCAAGCCCAGACCGCACGGTGTTCCGCGACGCGTCGAAGCGCGCGGACAGCTCACTCTCCGAGGGGAGCCGCGACCCGGGCGGATACGTCCCGTTGTCGATTTCGCGGCGCAGAGCATCCGCGACTTGCCGGTACTTCGGCTGCTTGCTCATGACCCCATCATGACGCACCCGCTCAACTTGTTGGTACATGTAGGCCCCGATCGCTTGACGCTTCACAGTCCGTTGGTGCACCATCACTACATCAACTTGTACCAACAAGTTGAGCAAGCGGTGCAGCTCCTTCAAGTCTGCCCTCTTGCTGCTTATTCCCGCTGCCTACGGGCGGTGGATTGCACGACACAGGAGCCCCGCATCGGACGGGGGGAGGGCACCGGACCCCTTGTCAACCGGATGGCATCGAGACCGAGAGGTCACGTCTCTGCCTACAACGGGCTAGCGGCTCTTCCTTAAAACGGGAGTCGCCCCCGAAGGAGACACGCACGTCGGCCCCGGCATTCACGCCGCGAGGGCGCCCGATCGGATCGGGCCCGGGGTACTGCCACCCACCTGGGTGGCCCCACATGAAGCGAGAGGCCCCGGGATGCACCCCGGGGCCTCTCTGTTGGGCCGTTCCGCTGGAAGGAACACAGACCCGTGAAGTCCATCGTTGCACTTCAGACTCTTGTTACGGCCGCATCGCTCGACATGGAGCCGTCGGCCGCCGAGCTGGACGCGATCGAGCACGAGATGCCGCTCATCCGGGCGGAAGTCGAGCTGCTGGACGTGCAGATCATGACCATCGACCGCACTGTCACCGAGCTGGACGAACGGCGCCTCCGCCGGGCCCGCCGCAAGGTGCTCGCTGCCCGCCGCGACCTGACCAATCGCGGCCACATCGTGCACTCAGGCGGTGCGGCATGAACGCCAAGACCGTGCTGCCCGCCGTGGGGATGACGGCGGTGTCGATGGTCCTCACCTTGGCCGTGGTCGTGATGTGGCTGGGCACGGCAATGCCGTGGCCGGTCGCAGTGGTCGTGGGTCTCGGGATCGACGGCGGATGGCTCGCCACCCTTGCCTACGAACGGCGCCTGGCCGCGCAGGGTGACCACAGCAACGCGGTCACCGTGGTCGGCTGGTCCTTCGGCCTGATCGCGACCGGCGTCCTTATCGCCCACGCGCTCACCGAGGAATCCGCCGGCGCGTGGCTGGCCGTGGCCTGGCTGCCGATCGCGGCCAAGGCGCTGTGGCTGGTCCACGGGCTGTGGGAGCGGACCGCGCTCACCGGTGAGGCTCTGGACGCGATCCAGGGCATTCAGCAGGAAGCCCGCGACGAAGCCGCCGTGGCCCGCGCCCGACTCCGGGCCGAAGCGGCGACGGAGGAGACGCGGCTGACGGCCGTGACGCAGGCCGGTGCCCGCGTCGCACACGTCCAGGCCAAGACCGCCGACACCCTCTCCCGCGCCTGGTCCACCCTCGAAACAGCGCGGGAGGGCGAGGACACGGGCAGGGCGCTGACCAGCGTGACGACCCGCGTCACACCCGGCGTCACACCCCGCTGGGAACTCCCCGTCTGGGGCCCCACCGAACCCGTCCCCGCGTTCGCCCTGGAGTCGGCTGGCGCCCTCACGGATGAGGCGCTGGACGCGCTTGTCGACCAGATCCGGCACAGCGAGACTCCCGCCCTGTCGTACCGGGAGATGGCCGCCCGCTTCCGGTCCGCCGGGCACTCTGCCTCCGAGGTCCGGTTGAGGACCGCATGGAAGCGCGTGGTGGCCGCGTAGTGGGCGCGCTGCCCGTCTACCGATGGCGCCTCGCCCCGGACGGCTACGCAACCCGCCGCCAGCTCCGCGCCCTCGGACTGCGGCCCGGCGGACAGGACGTCGCCGCCGAACTCCAGCGGCCCCGCCGACGTCGCGGCCCGCTGGTCGCCTACCTCTACCGCATCGACCGGGCCAAACCGGTCCGCCCGATGACCCCGGGCCGCCGGGCCGCTCTCGCCAAGGCGATGACGGCCCGCCGGACCTGCCCCAGCTGCCGACGTGACGCCGGGTACTGCATCCCGCGCTCCCTCGGCATGTGCGTGCCCTGCTCAGACACCCCGACCGCCTGACTCAGGAGACAACCTCATGTTCGGACGCAACACCGCCTCGCAGAGCGCCGCCATCGTCACCGCGGCCAGTGACAAGAACAAGAAGGTCGCCAAGAAGCAGGCCGAGGCCGCCGCCGACCAGCTGTCCACCGCCGAACTCCTCGCCGTACAGGCACAGCTGCTCCGCGAGACCGGCCGCCGCTGAACCCAATCACCGCCCCGGACCCGGCGTGAGGCTGCCGGATCAGATCCGGCCCGGGGCACTCCCGTACCACCGCCTTGCCCATGGAAGGAATCGCATGGACCAGCACCTGCCCGCACCGCGGGCGGTCACCGTCGTCCAGCTCCCGGACGGCACCTACACCTACACCGACGCATCCCGCCTGCCTGCCCAGCAGGCGCCGCAGCAGATCGTGCAGCACATCCACCAGGCGCCGCCGGACCGGACAGTGCAGCGCCTCGCGCTCGGCTCCGGTGTCGGGGCGGGTGCGGTCGCGGCCGGCGTGTACTTCGGGCCGCTCCTGGTCGGTGTCCTGACCGCGATCGCCGCGAACCTCGCCCTGCTCGCGTTCCTCGTAGTCGCCCTGTCCTGGGGTGTCGTCACCGTCGTCAAGTCGGTCGGCGGCACGGACGGCAAGGCCGCCGCGTCGTCGCTCAACAAGGCTCGCCGCCGCTGACCCGAAAGGACTCTCCATGGTGTTCAAAGCAGGTTCCAGGGTGCGGATCGTCTCGTGCCAGGACGACCCGCGCGCTGCGGGAAGGACCGGCCGGATCGTGGACGAAGTACCGCCCGGGCCGCTGACCGAGGGCCGGTGGACGGTGGTCCGGATCAGCCCGCTGATCGGCCCTGTTCTGTGTCACACCCACGAGCTGCGGCCCGCCTGACGGGCCCCTGTCCGTCCGGTCTCGTACCGGGCGGGCGGAGGTCCGGACAGTCCGGCCCGCACCGCTGAGGAGGCACCGCTGTGCACAGCTACACCCGAGCCGAGTCCCGTGAGCGCCGCCGTCTGTTCCTGAAGGGCGCTCACCAGTCGATCGGCGACAACCTCGACCCCAGGGTCACCGCCCGGATCCACGCGATCGACGCCGTCGCAGCTGAGCGCGGCGCCCGTGAACTGGCCGCGCTGGGGCGGCAGGCCGACACGGCCCGCGACACCGTCGCCACCGCCAAAGCCGCGGTCAAGGCGTGCGGCTGGGGCCCGGACCGTTCCGCCGCCCGGGACGCGCTGCGGGAGGCGGAGAGGAACCTCCGCCGTGCCGAGCGCGCCTACCACCGCGCCGAGCAGTCCTGACGCCGCCACGGGGCGGCCGTCACCCGGCCAGGCAGACCGGCCGCCCCGTGCCCCTGACCACTCAACCGAGCAGCAGGAGTAACCAGCATGACCGAGATTCTCGCCGACCCGGTCGGCACCCAACCCGCCCCTACCCTCACCCTCGTCAAGGACCCCACCGACCCGGAACCGGCCGTCGTTGACCCGTCGCAGCCGGTTGTTGAGGCGGTCGACCGGGCCGACAACCCGCTGGCCGACTGGCTGTCCGTCCCCGACGCGCCGGTCCTGCCCGCCTGGGCCCGCTCCGCCGCCTCGATCAAGGCCAACGTGACCGCTTTCGTTCGCCTGACGTGGTGGCAGGCCCGCTACCACGGCATCCGCACACCCAAGTACCTGGTCAAGACGCTGCTGCTGGCCGCCCGTGGGTTCTTCCGCGCCACCGTCGGACTGTGGCCGACCCTGTCCGCCCAGGACCACACCGCGGCCGTGAAGGCGCTCCGGGCACAGTCCAAGGCAAAGCCCGAAGACATCGAGCTGGCGACCCGGTTGCAGATGGCACACGCCGCCCGTACCCACACCCGCCGCTGGCGGTTCGGGGCCGCTGCCGTCGGGGTCGCCGCCGCGACGATCGGGATCGCGCTGGCCGATCCACTGTTGCAGACCGGTATGGCCGGAGCGATCGTCACCCCGCTCGCCTACCTGGGCCGGGGCAAGGAAACCCACCTGCTGGACCAGGGTGCTCCGCCGCTGCGGGTGGACATGTCCGCGCAGCAGCTCAACGACGCGTTGCGGGCGGCCGGCCTCCTGAAAAGCGGCCGTGCCGGGGACGACGAGAAGGACGCTCCGCGGGTGTCTTGCTCGATGGGTCCGGTCCGTGACGGCCGCGGCTGGGCCGTGATCTTCGACCTCCCCCGGGGCGGCGGCAAGACCGCCAGTGACGTGCTGGCCAAGCGGGAAGTCATCGCCCAGGAACTCGGTGTCGACGAGATCCAGGTCATCATGTCCCGCGTCCGCGCGGCCAAGGGCGGCAACGCCGGCCGCGTCAGCATGTGGGTCGCCGATGATGACCCCTACCTGGGCAAGCCGAACCCGTCCCCGTTCGCGACGGCGGAAAGGTTCTCGATCTGGGACCCGATCCCGTTCGGGCAGGACGCCCGCGGTAACCGCATCGAAGTCCCCGTCATGTGGCAGTCGATGTTCTTCGGCGGCCTGCCCCGCCGGGGCAAGACGTTCACGCAGCGTCTGATGACGGCGGCCGGTCTGCTGGACGCCTACGTGCGGCACTACGTCGCCGACGGCAAGGGCGGGGCGGACTGGATGCCCATGCGGGCCGTCGCCCACCGCCTGGTCATGGGCGCCGAGGACGACGCGATCGAAGCACTCAAGGCCATGCTGGCCGAACTCCTGGTGGAGATGGAGCGCCGCTTCGCGATCCTGCGGGAGCTGCCCACGTCTATCTGCCCCGAGGGCAAGCTCACCCCTGAGATCGTCCAGCGGTACAACCTGCCGGTCATCTTCGTGACCATTGACGAACTGCAGGAGTACTTCACCGCGATGGAGCGCGAGGACCGCGAGCAGGTCATCAACGACCTGTGCCGCATCGCGAGGCGCGGCCCGGCCGCCGGGTTCGTGTCCAACTTCGCCTCCCAGCGCCCCGACGCCGACAGTGTGCCTACCAAGCTGCGGGAGATCATCACCCTGCGGTACTCGACACAGGTCGTAGACCGGGCCAGCAGTGACATGGTGCTGGGCAAGGGCAAGGCCGCCCAGGGAGCCGACGCTTCCGTCCTGTCCGAGGACCATGTCGGCACCGGTGTTCTCGTCACCGGCCCCGCGTCCTACGTCACCGTCCGCGCCGACTACCTCGACGGCACCGGGTTCGCCCTGCTCTGCCAGAAGGGCCGCGCGCTGCGGCAGGCCGCCGGACAGCTCACCGGGGACGCGGCCGGAGACGTAACGGCCGCCGCCGACGCCTCCGGGGTCAAGCTCGCCCCGATCCTCTCCGACGCGCTGGAAGTCATGCGGCACTCCCCGCGCATGTTCACCACCGACCTGCTCGCCGGTCTCGTCAACCTCGACGAGGACGTCTACGGCGACTTCAACGCCGAACGCCTCGCCTCCGAACTGGAAACAGCCGGCGTCAAGCGCACCAGCAAGCAGGTCAAGATCAGCGGCGCCAACGGAGCCGGATACCAGCGCCGCGACATCGAAGCGGCCGTCCCCGCCGAAATCCTCCTCGCCCACGGGTAGAGGGGGACCCCGCTACCAACCCCCTCCGGATCACCCTCTCCGGGTCCCGTCGGCACTGTTCGGCGGGGGCCCGGAAGTAGAGGGGGCCCTTTACCCCGGTAGAGGGGCAGGTAACGGGCTCTGACCTGCAAGGTAAGGCGGGTAGAGGGGGGTGGGGGCCATCTGCCCGCACCCCTCCGCAGCCCCGTTTCAACGCCGAGAGCGGCCCCCGTCTCGCCAAAGCCTGGGGCCGCTCTCGTCTGCCAGCACTCATCGAACTGGAGACACCCATCATGACCCAGCTCGCCCCCATCCAGGCAGCCGAACAGGCCGTCGTCATCGAAGCGGCCCGCGCGTACGTCGCGGGCATCGGCGTCATCGACATGACCAACGCCAGCACCCTCGCCGGTCACCTCATGGCCGCCGAGACGCTCCTCATGAAGATCGTCGCAGCGTTCGAGGAGCCCACGGACGAGACGGCCGCAGCATGAGCACTCATCTCCTGACCGCCGCCCTGGACGCCGCCGAACGCGGCTGGCACGTCTTCCCTCTCCGGCCCGCCGACAAGCGGCCCGCGCTCCACAGTGAGTCCGTCTGCCCCCTGACTGGGGACTGTGCGGGTGGTCACCGCAAGTGGGAGGACCGGGCCACCGTCGACCCGGACCGTATCCGCCGAGCGTGGGCCGACCGCCCGTTCAACATCGGGATCGCGACCGGCCCGTCCGGGCTGGTCGTCGTCGACCTCGACATGCCCAAGCGCAAGACGAACAGCAGCATGGACACGCCTGGCGGCGTGACGACCTTCAAGGCGCTCTGCGAGCGCGCCGGGCAGGCCGTCCCGACCACCTACCGGACCCGGACCGCGAGCGGTGGCCGCCACCTCTACTTCACCGCCCCGGACGGCATTCGGCTCGGCAACACCGCTGGCACCCTGGCCCCTCTTGTGGACACACGAGCATGGGGCGGCTACGTCGTCGCTGCGGGCAGCAGCACCGCCGCTGGCCCCTACGAAGCCACTGCCCTGGCCCCGATTGCGCCCCTGCCGGGATGGCTGTCCCTGCTGCTTCAGCCGACCCGCCTCGCACCGGTCGGGCCGCTGGTTGCGCCTGTCGTGAGTGGGAGCCGGGCCGGGCGGGCCGCGCTGGAGCGAGAGTGCCGGCGGGTAGTCGCGGCGCCGGAGAAACAGGGAAACAACACGCTCAACCGCTGCGCCTTCAAGGTGGGCCGCTTCATCGCGTGGGGCGACCTCGCCCGGCACGAGGTAGAAGCAGCCTTCCAAGGGGCGGGAGAGGCCCGGGGGCTCACCGCTGCCGAGTGCCGCGCCACGATCCGCAGCGCGCTGGACAGCTCAATCCGCACCGCCCGGCCCCGGGAGACGGCATGAGCACCCCACCCCGTCCCCGCTTGGAAGGCCATCCCACGCCGCTTACCGGCCCCCGCATCGCCGAACTGGCCCCCGCCGGACCCGGCAGTGGTGCGCCGAAGGTCGCCGCCGAAGGCGTCCCCACTGCTGTTCGTTCTGACCAGCACACCGGAGACGGCCGGTACCCCATCGCGTGGCTCACGATCACCGCTCCGCGTGGCGCGGTGCCGACCGCGACCAGCGTCTGTGAGTGCGGCCGCAACCGGTTCGCCGCCGGACACCACAAGGCACTCGCCCTGATCGAAGACCACACCGACCACCGCACCCGCTGCCCGCTGCGCACCGACCAGGAAGGCATCGCCGCATGAACGCGACACCGACCACCCCGCCCATCGACGGCGCCGTCCTGCTCAACGAGGTGGAGGCGTTCCACCGCCGGTTCAACATCTTCCCGAGCGAAGCGGCCTACGTGGCCGTAGCGCTGTGGGACGCGCACGCCCACCTGCTCGACTGCTTCGACTCCACCCCCCGGCTCGCCTTCCTCTCCCCTGAACCGGGCAGCGGAAAGAGCCGCGCACTGGAGATCGTAGAGACGCTGGTGCCGCGCCCCATGGTCGCGGTCAACGCTTCCGCTGCCGCTCTCTTCCGGGCCGTGTCCGGTCCCGATGGGCGACCCACGATCCTCTTCGACGAGATCGACACGGTGTTCGGCCCCAAGGCCGGGGACAACGAGGAACTCCGCGGCTTCCTCAACGCAGGTCACCGACGGACCGGGGTCACCTACCGGTGCGTCGGCGACACACAGACCGTCACCCCGTTCCCCTCCTACACCGCCGTCGCGGTCGCAGGGCTCGGCTCCCTGCCCGACACGATCCTGACCCGTGCGGTCATCATCCGCATGCGCCGCAGGGCCCGCAACGAGACCATCGAGCCCTTCCGAGCCCGCATCCACGAAAAGGAGGGGCACGCGCTGCGGGACCGCCTCGCGGACTGGGCCGAGCAGGTACGCGACGCGGTCACGGGTGCCTGGCCGGAGATGCCGGACGGTGTCAGTGACCGGCCCGCCGACGTGTGGGAAGGGCTGCTGTCCATCGCGGATGCCGCCGGGGGTGAATGGCCCCGCCGGGCCCGTGAGGCATGCGTGACCCTGGTCGAAGCCTCCCGAGCCAACGACAAAGGGAGCCTCGGTATCCGGCTGCTCACCGATTTGCGCGACCACGTGCTGATCGGCGTGGACCGACTGCCCACCATCGCCATCCTGGACCGGCTCAACTCCCTGGACGATGCCCCGTGGGCCGACCTGAGCGGCAAGCCGCTCGACAACCGGCGACTGTCCAAGATGCTCGGCGAGTACATGACCGCCGACAACGACCCCATCGGCTCCCGCAACATCCGTACCGCTGGCGGGGTCCTCAAAGGCTTCTTCACCAAGGACCTCGAAGACGCCTGGGCACGCTACTGCCCCCCGCCGCCCTCCACCACGGGCGCTACATCCGCTACGCCGCTACAGGCCAGCTCAGAGGCCCTGAACCTGTAGCGGCAACCCCAGGTGTAGCGGCTACACCCAACGCACCCGCGAACGGGTGTAGCCGCTACATCGAACCTTCCCGCTACAAAAATCATGCCGCTGACCTGCAATGTAGCGGCGTAGCGGATGTAGCGGACCCCTCAGGTGGAAGCCAAGCCCCGTCATGCCTTGAGAAGGAGGCAGCGACTCCATGAGCGCCCCCGTGTCCGTCTCCCCCGAAGCCCTCACGGTCCCCGAGGTCATGCACGCCCTGCGCCTCAGTCGCAGCAAGGTCTACGACCTTTTCCGGTCCAAGCAGCTCGCCAGTTTCACCATCGGCCGCGCCCGCCGTGTCCCGGTACACGCGCTGCACCACTACATCCAGCACCAAATTGAGGAGGCCGCCTGATGGCCAAGCGTCGCGCCAACGGCGAGGGAACGATCACGAAGCGCAAGGACGGCCGCTATCACGCGGCTGCGTACGTCTACCGCCCGGACGGGACCCGGACGCGGAAGTTCGTCTACGGAAAGACCCGGGAGGAGGTAGCCGGGAAGCTCACCGAGTTGCAGGAGAAGACGCGGCAGGGCATCCCGGCCGCGTCGTCCACGATGGCGTTCGGGGACTACCTCACCTACTGGTTGGCCGCCGTCGCGCCGGAACGGCTCAAGCCCGCGACATTGAACAGCTATGAGGGGCTGTCACGCCTCTACATCCGTCCCGCGCTCGGTAAGAAGAAGCTCAACCGGCTGTCTCCGGCGGATGTCCGACGGTTCCTTGCGGAGTTCAAGGGCTCCTGTCTTTGCTGTCTCCGGGGAGCGGACAAGGACCGCCCGGAGGGTAAGCGCAACTGCTGTGCGGTGGGCCACTGCTGCAAACGTCTGCCGTCGGCCCGCACTGTCCAGTACATCCACGCAGTTCTTCGGTCCGCGCTTCAGCAGGCGATGCGCGAAGAGCTGATCGCTCGGAACGTGGCGCGGATCGTGGAGACGCCCACAGTCGCCCCCAAGGAGGTGCGTCCGCTGGACGCCGGGGAAGTGCGCCTACTGCTCAGGACCGCCAAGGCTCACCGGCTGCGCGCATTGTGGCTGCTTCTCATCTCCACCGGGCTGCGACGCGGCGAGGCGCTCGGACTCACCTGGTCGGACATCGACCTGGTCGGCGGTCAGCTACGCGTTCGCAGGAACGTGCAGCGCATCAGGCGCGAGCTGATCTTCGGGACCCCGAAGACCGCGAGGTCGGTGCGCACGGTGGCACTGCCCAAAGGTTGCGTGCGGGCGCTTACAGAGCACCGCGAACGGCAGGAGCTGGAACGCAAGGTGGCCGGCCGCAAGTGGCAGCCAGTGCCCGAACACCCGGCTGACCTGATCTTCACGACAGTGACAGGCCGCGTCACGGACCCGCGCAGCCTGAACCGGATGCTGACCATCCTGTGCCGGGACGCCAAAGTACGGCGGGTGCGCGTGCACGACCTGCGGCACACCTGCGCTTCGCTGCTGCTGGCCCACGGAGTCGACGCGCGCACGATTATGGAGACGCTCGGCCACAGCACCATCACTATGACGCTGGATACCTACGCGCACGTGATGGCCACGACGCTCCGGGCAGCCGCGGAGCGCATGGACGACGCGCTGAAGCTCGACAGCGAAGAAGAGGAGGCGTCCGGACCGGGCTGCGACGCCTGAGCATGGAATCCGGACGCGTTGATGTCACTCGCTGATGTCAGAGGCCCCCTGGACGATGTCCAGGGGGCCTCTGAGCTGCGTGCACTCGGCAGGATTCGAACCTGCAACCTTCTGATCCGTAGTCAGATGCTCTATCCGTTAAGCTACGAGTGCGTGTCCTCGGCCTGAGCCTTGGTCCCGCCCCCCGGACTTTTCTGCCCGGTCGGCGTTGCGAGAACAACATTACATGACCTGCGCCGTCACGCGAAATCCATTAGCCATACCGCCCCTGACCTGCGGAAACACCGTTCCCGGGCCTTCTCGGGACGTCCTCTGCGCAAGCGCCCCCGGCCGGAACACGACCGAAGCCCCGTGCCAGCGGCACGGGGCTTCGGGATCTTGCGGAGGCGGAGGGATTTGAACCCTCGATGGGCTTTAAGACCCAAACCGCATTAGCAGTGCGGCGCCATAGACCGGACTAGGCGACGCCTCCAGCACACCCCGCGCGAGCGCGAGTGGTGCGTGCAGATGATGACACAGACGAGCGCGCTGTCACCAATCGCCGCCCACGGTACTAGGCAGGTGGGCAGCTAGGCAAAGCGCCCTGCGGCCTCGTGTGGCCTGTTCCGGTCGGCCCCCCATGAGTTGCGCAACGTGCGGACGTGCGGAGCGTTAGAGAAGGCGAGGGCTCCGCCCTCTGTCCGCCACCGACCACCTGCCCGGCGCGCACGCACCCACCGGCGCGCGCGGGAGCAGTCCGGCGCGCCCGTCGCGCCAGAACACAACAGGAGCCCGCATGCTGCGCCGTCTCACTCTCACCGCCGTCGCCTCCCTGGCCGCGCTGTCCGCCGCCGCGCCCGCCGCCACGGCCGCGGCTCCTCTCCTTCCGCTGCCTCCTCTCCCGCTGCTCCAGGGGGACTGGCTGGACCGGCAGGACGAGCAGACCCGGCTCACGGTGACGGTCTCGGAGTCCGGCAATCCGAAGGCCGACGGAACGTTCGAGCTGGAGTGCGATCCGGCGGGCGGCAGCCACCCCGTCGCACAGCGGGCCTGCGATCTGCTGGACGAGGCCGCGGAGTCGGGCAGGAACCCCTTCGTACCGACGGACCGGAACGCCATGTGCACCCAGCAGGCGGGCGGGCCGGCCGCGGCCCGGGTCAGCGGGACCTGGCAGGGGCAGGGGGTCGACGCCCGCTTCAGCCGTGCCAACGGCTGCGAGATCTCGCGCTGGAACAACCTCGTGCCGGTACTGCCGTCCGCGAGGTAGCCGCCGATCGGCCGCGGAAACCGCCCGGGAGGCCCGCCCGAATGTTCTCCGGACGACTCACCGGCGGCACCTGAGGCAGGCTTCCGTGGGGCGTGCGCCGGGGCTTTCGACCTGGGGGGCCGGCGAACATCGGCGCACGTCATAGGGGGCGCTCGCGGTCACGACATAGGCCGCCGGCGTACACCGTGTGCACAGAACCTTGGTGAGAGCTCCCCCTCATCCGCCGCCGCGCAGCCCGTCCCTGCCTTTAGACTCGTCGCGTGACAGCCTGAGGCCCGAGGGGCAGGATGGGGCCCGCTGTCGGCAAGGTGCGGTATTCAGGGAGGAAGCGTCTCGTGAGCAGCAGGCCATCCCGAGGCACTGCTCGCCTCGCAGCCATACTCGACGCCCTCCCGGACGGGCTCCTGCTCGTCAACTGCAACGGCACGGTCGTCAACGCCAACACCATCGCCCTCGAGATGTTCGAGACCCCGGGCACCGCGCTCGTGGGCCGCGGACTGCTGGATCTGCTTCCGGAGTTCGACTCCCGGCTGATCCCGGGGTCGATGCGCAGGCCGGATGCTGCGGACGAGCAGGGCAGGACCAAGCCGACGCGGATGACCGCGCGCCGGACCGACGGCACCGAGTATCCCGTCGAGGTCACCAGCGCCGGCCTGGACAGCGGCCAGGCCGGGTACAACGACATCAACTCCAACTTCACCGGCGACGAGCTGCTCATGCTCGTCGTACGGGATCTCTCCGGCACCGTCGACACCGAGGCCGAGCTGGCCCGTTCGCAGCGCCAGACCGAGATGATCCTGCGGGCCGCCTCCGAGGGCGTCGTGGGCACGGACATGGACGGCCGGGTCGTCCTGGTCAACCCCGCCGCCGCACAGATCCTCGGCTTCCGCGCCAGCGACCTCGGCGGCAAGGAGCTGCACACCCTGATCCTGCACTCGCGGGCCGACGGCGAGCCGTTCCCGTACGACGGGTCTCCGCTCGCGGACACGCTCAAGTCCGGCCGGAAGCACCGGGTGCGCGGCCAGGTGCTCTGGTCCAAGAGCGGCGACCCGGTGCCGGTCGACCTGACCACGGCGCCGGTGCGCGACGGGGACCAGTTGGTCGGCGCCGTGATGACGTTCACCGACCGCAGGCCCTTCGAGGAGCTGACCCACCAGCACACCGACGAGGTCACCGGGCTGACGGAACGGCACGCCGCCGAGGTCGCCGAGCTCACCGGGAGCCACCGGGCCGAGGTCGCCGCACTGGCCGAACAGCACGCCGCCGAGCTGGCCGACCGGACCGAGCGGTACGCCTCCGAGCTGGAGGAGCAGGCCGACCGCCTCACCGGCCTCGACGCACGGCACACCCAGCTGACCGCGGTCCTGGGCGAGTCGCTGCGTGGTCCGCTGGAGGAACTGCGCGGCGAACTGTCGGCCCTCGCCGCCGACCCGGCCGGCCAGCTCTGGCCCGAGGCCAACCAGATCCTGCACCACCTCGCAGCGGGCTACGCCCGGATGACGACGCTCGTCGACAACGTACTGAGTTACCAGCGCCTGGACGGCGGCACGGAGGAGCTCGTCAAGCAGCCGGTGCTGCTGGACTCGGTGGTGACCGCCGGCATCGACGGCGCGGTCGAACTGATCGGGCCCGGCCGCGCACAGTTCGCGGTGCACGCGCCGCCGATCGAGGCCGAGGTCGACCCGGGCCGGCTGATCACCGCGCTGGCCCATCTCGTCGCCGACGTGGCCGGTGTCGACTCGACCGGCAAGGCGCGGCTCATGCCGAGCGGCGGTTACGTCGACTCGACGGTCGTCGTGGCGGCGGCACAGCGCGGTGACGTCGTACGGATCGAGGTGCGCGGGCCGTTCGCCGGGGGTGACCCGGTGCATGTGCCGATCGTGCGCGGGATCGTACGGGCGCACGGCGGTGTGCTGCAGACACACGAGATGCCGGGGATGAGCGGCAGCGCGTACGTCCTGGAGGTGCCGATCGGTGCGGGCGCCGGGACGATCGCGCCCGCACCGGTACCGGTGCCCGAGGAGCCCGCCGTAGCGGAGCCGGTTCCCCAGCCCACGCAGGGCGGTCGGCGGCGGGCACGTCGGGCATCGACGGACGCGTTCCTGGAGAGCCCCGTGGACGGGGCCGGGGACACCGCGGCGGCCGAGCCGACCGGGCGTCGCAGGGCACGCCGTGAAGCCGACTCCACGCAGGAGCAGCAGGCGCAGGACGTGATCCCGCCCCAGCAGGGTGAGGGCTCCGGGCGCAGGCGTGGTCGGCCCAGCCCGGCGGAGACGGGTACCGAGGTCCGGGCGGAACAGCCCCGGCAGGCCCTGGCCCTCCCGGCCGCCGCGTCCACCACTCCGTCCGAGGGGTCCGTGGTGACCGCGGCCGAGGGCGCGCAGGGCGGTGGTGGCCGACCGCAGCGCGGACAGACCGTACCGCCCCGAGGGGTGCCGCAGGAGGCCGCCCAGGGGATGCGTACGCGTCCGGGCGGGGGAAACCAGGCCGCGCTTCCCGCCCTCGCCTCCGCCGAGTCGTCGCCACAGCAGCAACAGCAACAGGGCAATCAGGCACAGCAGTCCGGGGCGCGGCGGGCCCGGCGGGCCCTCGCGGCCACCCAGGAGCACTCCGCCCCGGCCGAGGCCGCGACGCCGCGCAGCGCCTTCGCACTGCCGCCCGCAGACGCGGACCGCGTCCAGCCGGGCGCGCCCGGGGCCATGGTTCCGCCGCCGGTGACACCCGGCGTGCCCGGTGCAATGGTTCCGCCTGGCGCGACAATCGCACCGGAAGCACCCGTCGTACCGGAGGCCCCGGCCACACCCGTAGCACCCGCCCCGCCCGTCGCTACGGCTCCGCCCGCCGTACCGCAAGCGGCACCCGCCGCGCCGGAAGCTCCCGCCGCCGGTGGTCAGCCCGTTCCCGTCGCACCCGGTGCGACGGACGGTCCGCCGCCGGAGCGCCACGACGTCGTACGGACCGCGCCGGACGCGGACCACACCCCGCCGCGGGCGCACCCCGTGGCGTCCGGCCGTCGCAGGGCGCGCCCCGCGGACGCGCCGGAGCAGCCCGGTCAGCCGGTCCGTCCCGGCCATCCCGTTCCCGGGCAGCCCCTGCCCGCCGTTCCTCCGCAGCCCGACTGGTCCCGTACCGGCACCTCGGGGCAGGGCCTGGCCGCGCTCACCCTGCACGACGACGCGCCCGACGAAGCCGACGCACCGGATTCGGCGGCCGACGAGTCCTGGGTGGGCCCCGGCAGCACCACGCACACCACCGGCACCGTCGCCGCCCCGGCCGGGCCGTCTCCGGCGCCCCATCCGGCCGACGACGCCCCCGCGCCGGACGCCCGGCGCCAGCCGCTGCCCGCCGAGGAGCCGACGTCCGCGTCCGCCTCGTCGGATTCGACGCAGGGCCGCGCTTTCAGCGTGCGGACACTGGGGCAGGGCGTGCCGTTCGCGCAGCACCTCGCGCATCAGCAGAACCAGACGCTCGGCGGTGCCGGGCGCCGTCGCAAGCTCGCCGCCCCGCCCGAGGCGGAGCGCCCGGCCGCGCCCGCCCCGGCGCAGCCCGCCGCGCCGGGGCCCGTACCGCCGCAGCCGGGCGCCGTGGGCGCTCCGGGCGGCACCACTCAGGGCTCCGGCTCGGGTCAGCTGCTGTCCGCCCCTGCGGCCGAGGGACGCGCGTACGCGATAGGGGCGCCCGACGAGGGCGCCGAGGGGCCCGAGCCGCTGGACGGCCCGGGCGGTGCTGTCGAGGTGGCCAACCGTCCGCAGCCCCGGCCCGTCGACGACGAGCTCCCCCCGGAGCCGCTGGACAACCCCCGGCGGCTGCTCGTCTGGCCCGCCCCCGACGTATCCACCCAGCAGGCGCTCAGCGACCGCGGCTACCGCCCGGTGATCGTGCACTCCCGCGAGGAGGTCGACGCCCAGATCGCGGCGTTCCCCGCCGCCCTGTTCGTCGACCCGCTGACCGGGCCGATCACGCGTACGGCGTTGCAGTCGCTGCGCCAGGCGGCTGTGGCGGCGGAGGTTCCGGTGCTGGTGACGGCCGGTCTGGGGCAGGCCACCCGGGAGGCCGCGTACGGTGCCGACCCGGCCGTACTCCTCAAGGCGCTCGCCCCGCGCGACAGCGACCAGCATCCGCCGCGGGTGCTGGTGATCGAGGAGCACGAGGAGATCGCGCTGGCCCTGACCGAGACGCTGGAGCGTCGCGGCATGCAGGTCTCGCGGGCGTCGGGCGACAGCGAGGCGGTAGACCTCGCCGGCCGGATGCGGCCGAACCTGGTGGTGATGGACCTGATGCAGGTACGTCGCCGGCGCGCCGGAATCATCGACTGGCTGCGGGCGAACGGCCGCCTGAACCGCACGCCGCTCGTCGTCTACACCTCGACCGGCATGGACGAGGCCGACCTTCCGCTGCTCACCTCGGGCGAGACCGTGCTCTTCCTGGCCGAGCGCTCGACGAGCGACGAGGTGCAGTCCCGCATCGTCGATCTGCTGGCGAAGATAGGGACGAACTGACGGTCGGTGCCGTCACCGGACGACGTACGGGGCGAGGGCGGTACGGGACCTCCCGTACCGCCCTCGCCCCGTCCCGCAACGGCCGGGATCCTTCGGGTCGTTCGGATCAGAGCTGCGTGATGTCGAGCTCGCCGTCCGCGTACTGCTTGCGGATCACCTTCTTGTCGAACTTGCCCACGCTCGTCTTCGGCACCGCCGCGATGATCGTCCAGCGCTCCGGCAGCTGCCATTTGGCGATGGACAGGGCGAGGAAGGCCTTGAGCGCCGCGTGGTCGGCCGTGGCGCCCTCCTTGAGGACGACGGTCGCGAGGGGACGCTCCCCCCACTTCTCGTCGGGCACGGCGACGACCGCGGCCTCGGCGACATCCGGGTGCGCCATGATGGCGTTCTCCAGTTCGACGCTGGAGATCCACTCGCCGCCGGACTTGATGACGTCCTTGGCCCGGTCGGTGAGCGTGAGGAATCCGTCGTCGCTGATGACTCCGACGTCACCGGTCTTGAGCCAGCCGTCCTCGCTGAACTTGTCCTCCGGGCGCAGGTCACCACCGTCGGCGCCGCCGTAGTACGCACCGGCGATCCAGGGTCCGCGGACCTCCAGCTCGCCCGCGGACTCGCCGTCCCACGGCAGGTGCTCGCCGCCCGGGCCGACCAGCCGCGCCTCGACACCGGCCGGGAACCGGCCCTGGGTGATGCGGTAGGGCCATTCCTCCTCGTCGGTCAGTCCGGCGGGCGGATTGGCCATGGTGCCGAGCGGCGACGTCTCCGTCATGCCCCAGGCGTGGCAGAGGCGCACGCCCAGCTTGTCGTAGGCCTCCATCAGGGAGGGCGGACAGGCGGCGCCGCCGATGGTGACGCGGGCCATGGACGTCAGGTCGCGCGGCTTCGCCATGACCTCGGCGAGCAGACCCTGCCAGATCGTGGGAACGGCCGCGGCGTGCGACGGCTTCTCCTGCTCGATCATGTCGGCGAGCGGGGCCGGCTGCAGGAAACGGTCGGGCATGAGCATGTTGACGCCGGTCATGAACGTGGAGTGCGGCAGGCCCCAGGCGTTCACATGGAACTGCGGGACGACCACGAGGGTCGTGTCCTTGTCCGTCAGACCCATCGACTCGGACATGTTGACCTGCATGGAGTGCAGGTAGATGGAGCGGTGGGAGTAGACGACGCCCTTGGGGTCGCCGGTGGTGCCGGAGGTGTAGCACATGGCGGCGGCCTGGCGCTCGTCCAGCTCGGGCCAGTCGTAGGTGGTGGGACGGCCGGCGAGGAGCTCCTCGTAGTCGTGCACCCGCGGCGTGACGCCCGCGAGCGCGGAGCGGTCCCCCGGACCGGAGACGACCACGTGCTCGATGGACGGCAGGTGGGGGAGCAGCGGCACGAGCAGCGGCAGCAGCGAGCCGTTGACGAGGACGACCTTGTCGTCGGCGTGGCCGACGATCCACACCAGCTGCTCGGCGGGCAGCCGGAGGTTGAGTGTGTGCAGCACGGCCCCCATGGAGGGGATCGCCAGATACGCCTCGACGTGCTCGGCGTTGTTCCACATCAGAGTCGCGACCCGCTGGTCGCCGTCGACGCCCAGTTCGTCGCGCAGGGCGTTGGCCAGCTGCGTGGCACGCCTGCCGATCTCGGCGAAACTGCGACGATGCGGCTCGGGCTCGCCGGTCCAGGTCGTCACCTGTGACTTCCCGTGGATGGTCATCCCATGTGTGAGGATGCGGGTCACAGTCAGCGGTACGTCCTGCATGGTGCTCAGCACGGCGTCCTCCCGGTGGGCGCTACGTGGCAGTAAGGTTCCGCTGATTCTGCGCACATACCAAGCGGTATGTCACTACTCCCGGGAGTACGAATCGGTGTCGGTCGGCAGATTCGGGCTATGACGCTCCCTCGCGCGGCTCAGCGGACCGGGTGCAGCTCCGGGTCGTCCCGCAGCTTTCCGAGCGCCCGCGACACCGCGCTCTTGACCGTACCGACGGACACTCCGAGGACTTCGGCGGTCTGGGCCTCGCTCAGATCCTCGTAGTACCGCAGGACGACCATGGCCCGCTGCCGGTCGGGCAGCTTCAGCACGGCCCGCCACATCGCGTCGTGCAGCGACTGCTGCTCGGCGGGGTCGGAAGCGGGTGCGGTCTCCCTCTCGGGCAGTTCCTCGCAGGCGAACTCGTCGACCTTGCGCTTGCGCCACTGTGAGGTACGCGTGTTCACCAGGGCGCGGCGGACGTATCCGTCGAGCGCGCGGTGGTCCTCGATCCGCTCCCAGGCGACGTACGTCTTGGTGAGAGCGGTCTGCAGCAGATCCTCCGCGTCGCTCGGATTCGCGGTGAGGGAGCGTGCGGTGCGCAGCAGCACGGGGCCCCGTGCCCGTACGTACGACGAGAACGATGCGTAGCGACGGTGTCCGGCGGAGGCAGCGACCGCCCTGGAGGCGCCGGTGCAGACTGGCGTGGTCATGACTCCACGCTAGGAGCGGGCGCCGCCCGGGGGATCGGCCCCAGGTCCCGAAGCGTCGTCCGCCTCAGGTTGTAGGGGTGGGGCCTGCCCCACCTCCTGAAGGTGGAGGGGCCACGGTCCGCCCTCAGGGTCCTCACCCGGGGACGGACCCGCCCCCCGCCTACGGACAGCGACCCCGCGACAGCCACCGGACGTGCCGCCACATGGGCCGATACGGTCCGACCGCCGGCCCGGCGACTCACCAGAGCGGCGAGAAGTTCACCGCGACGATGTCCGTGGACTGGTCGATCAGCGTGAACGCCGATCCGCTCACCTGGGCCGCGTTGCTGTGGTTCGACGCACCGGCGCCGACGGCCTGCTGCTGCGACGTGGACGAATTGCCGACGTTGTCGCCCCCGACGCCACCGGACCCGATCGTCGCGACCGCCGCGTTCGATCCGTCGTTCGCGAACGAGCCGTTGTCGGCCACCGCCACGCCACCGAACAGAGCTGCGACAAGCGGCAGGGCGGCAACGGCGGCGAGGGTACGAGCGGTACGGGTGCTTGCCATGTCAATTTCCTCCAGGAAGCGAAAGTACGGCTTGGTACGGCTGGTCCGGAGCGAGTTGGCCGACTGCCCCGATGCTGGTCACGACGTCGCGAGACCAAAGTTGCCCACCGAATCCCTGGTGAACCGCCCATGATTCCCGATTCCCCCGCAAGCATGAGGACCACCCGATAAACCTCTCGGCCGCCCTCAACCGGCCGGCCCTCACGCCGCACCGGGAAAAGCGTTCCGCCACCCTCACACCCCCTTCCCTTCTTCGAACGCCTGTACGAAAATGGACCCATGGCCACCATCGACCGGCAGACCGCCACACTGGCCCTGGCCCACGCGCTCTCCGCCGCCGAGCGCGGGCTCCCCGTCTTCCCGCTGTCCGCCACCAAGCTCCCCGCGCTTCGCTCCCCGCACCACGACGACGTACGCCCCGCCCACTGCCGGGGCGCCTGCGGGCTGCCCGGTCACGGCGTCCACGACGCCACCACCCACCCCGCCGCGGTCCGGGCCCTCTTCGCCGCCGCCCCCCGCGCCACCGGGTACGGCATCGCCTGCGGACGGCCGCCCCACCGCCTCATCGGCATCGACCTGGACATCGACGCCACCCACGGCAACGACTCCGTGGCCGCGCTCCAACAGCTCGCCCTGCAACACCTCTTCACCATCCCGGCAACCGTCACCGTGATCACGCCGAGCGGCGGCCGGCACCTCTGGCTGACGGGACCGTCCGGCATCGACGTGCCCAACTCCGCGAGCCGGCTCGCCCCCGGCATCGACGTCCGCGGCGCCGGCGGCTACCTGGTCGGCCCCGGATCCGTCACCACCCGCGGCAGCTACCGGCTCGCCCCCGGCACGGCCCACCTGCCGCCCGCCCCCTGCCCCCGCGCCCTCCTGCGCCTGCTCACACCCCCCAAGCGCCCGCACCACCCCACGGGCAGCAGCCATTCCCCCGCCGGTCAGGGCCGTGGCCTGGTGCAGTTCGTCCTGGCGGCCCACGAGGGCCAGCGCAACACCCGCCTCTTCTGGGCAGCCTGCCGCGCCTACGAACACGGCTTCGGCGACGCCCTGGCGGACGCCCTGACCGACGCGGCGGTCCGTACGGGCCTCTCCGAACAGGAAGCCCGCGCAGCCATAGCCTCAGCCGCCCGACTGACCTCGGAACGCCCCTGACGGCCCCCGATCAGGCCCGGACCCGCCGGTTCCAGGGCTTCTCATCGCAGGCGGGCAGCCTCGCGCGCCTCGACGACGAGGGCCTGCGCGTCCAGCACCACATCGCGCAGGCGCCCCGGCTTCACGCCCTCGGCGTCCATCCACGCGTCGAGGCGCAGCCTCACGTACCTGACGTTCCGGACCCCGTACCGCCGCAGCATCGAGCGGTGGACCGAGATCTCCTCCTGGATCTCCCGCCGCAACTCGTCGGTCCAGCCCTGCTCACGATCGACCGGCCCCAGAGGAACTTTCAGAGCGACCACGGCCTCCTTGAGGGACTCCGTCAGATCCATGACACTCCCCACCGCACCGCCGACCACACCGCCCGAACTGACGGGGGCCCATGATGCACGGCGCGCAACGGACATGGGAACCGCGTGCTTCACAGACGTGCGTGACGACTTCACCGGCAGCCTGAGAGACGATCTCCGGCGTGACGAGCGGAGCGGTGACAGGTGCGGGATCGGGCGGCGACGAGGTCGATGCCTGGCGCGAACGGCTGGGCTGGGCGTTCGGCCTCATAGCCGACGATCCCGCCGAGCGGGCGGCGGCGCTCGCACATCTGGCCGGGGCCAGGGCGAACACCTGGGCGGCCCTTGACCGGTTCAACGAGCTGTGGCAGCTGACGAGGCCACTGGGGACGGAGGAGCAGTATCAGGAGCAGTCCTTCCTACGGGCGCACGAGGTGTACATCGACATCCGCGGTCGTTCCCTTCC
This sequence comes from Streptomyces sp. NBC_01520, assembly GCF_045040375.1. Classification (NCBI taxonomy): domain Bacteria; kingdom Bacillati; phylum Actinomycetota; class Actinomycetes; order Kitasatosporales; family Streptomycetaceae; genus Streptomyces; species Streptomyces sp. NBC_01520. Next base: position 4,176,708 of record NZ_CP109404.1, on the reverse strand, counting down.
CGACGGGCTGTGGGAGGGGGCCGACGGGCCGGGCCTGCCCTATGCGCTTCTCTTTCTGGAATGGGAAGCGCGCTTTCCCGGTGAATGGACGGAACACGCAAAGGCATGGGGCACGAAACAGTGGCTCATCCGCAGCATGGCTGCCGCCGACCACGATCAGCCGACCAGGGCAAAGCTCACCGACCTCGTAGAGATCGTCGTCCGGCGGGCGTACCGCTGCAAGGACCGCGAGTACGTTCGCGTCGCACGAGCGGTCGACGGCGAGCATCTCCGCCACAGGCTCGGTGAGGCCGCCGCGTCGGACAACCCATGGGCACGGCTTCACGCCGGCTATGTCCTCTGGCTGCTCGAACGCCCCGAGGTACCGAACACACGTCACGTTTGGCGGACATGGGTCTCGGAAGCATCCGGAAAGCAGCCTGGCTCGGCCGATCCCCGCAACCACTGACGCATGGCATCACCCATCCAGGATCTTGACGCAGACGGTGTGAACCCTGCCGACCGATCCGGCGAGAGCTACGGATCAGAATTCCCCGCAGGCCAGACCTTCAACTCGCCCCACCTCGTTCCTGAAGTGGTGATCGCTCGACCCGGCGTTGCAGACGGGCGCAGGCCACCAGAGTGCTGCCGCCTTCGGCGAAGTAGCAGAGGAAGGCCCATTTCTGATCGGCAGAACCGATCAGTCCTCCGCACACCGGCCGGCCGTGCTCGCGGAGGAGCCGCACCATTCGTTCCAGCCCAAGAGGTTCGACTCCGTGCAGCCGCATGCGCCGAAGCCGGTGGGCAAAGACCCCGGCATGCTGCTCTGCGGGATGCGTCGTATCCCACACGTTGTAGGCGGCGCCGCTGCGGAGGGCGGCCAGAGCAGCGGCGGATACCTCGTCGTCACCGGCCAACAGCTGCTCCAGCACATGCCGTTCCATGGTCACCCCCGCCAGGTTCCTGCGATACGGCAGCCAGGTACCGCAACCCGGCGCCGCCCGCGCCCGGTAGCGCCCCTCCGGGGCCTCGCAGCGGCCGGAAACGGCCGTCACCGACCGATCCGGCCAGAGCTACGGCTCAGAAGGTGCTCGTGCCCCTGCCGTGCCCGGCCCTCCGGGAAACCGCGGGGAACCACGGACACCGAGGGACAGGACGCACGAGAACGACCCCCGACCGATACACCTGGTCAGGGGCCGTTCAACTGCGGTGGGTGTGGGATTTGAACCCACGGTGACATCGCTGCCACGACGGTTTTCAAGACCGTTCCCTTAGGCCGCTCGGGCAACCCACCCCGCGCCGTGGCCCGACCCGGCAGCCGGGTCCGCCTCGACGCGAGGGACAGCCTAACCGGTCAGCTGTCGCCCTTGCGCTCGCCCAGGACAACCTCGGCCGTGGCCGTCCTGCCGTCGCGCTCGTAGGTGAGCGTGACCTTGTCGCCCGGCTTGTGGGTCCAGATCTCGCCGATGAGGGTCGGTCCGCTCTCGACCACGGTGTCGTTGAACTTCGTGATCACGTCGCCGGCCTTCAAACCCGCCTTGGCCGCGGGACCGTTCGGCGTGACGGCCGGAGTGCCTGCCGCGCCCTGGTCGGAGATCGCGGCGCCGCCGGTCTTCTCCTCCATCGTCACCGTCGCGCCGATGACCGGGTAGACCGGCTCACCGGTCTTGATCAGCTGCTCGGCGACGTTCTTCGCCTGGTTGACCGGGATGGCGAAGCCGAGGCCGATGGAGCCCGCCTGGGACTGGCCCGCACCGCCTCCACTGGTGGACTGGATCGCCGAGTTGATGCCGATGACCGCGCCGCCCGCGTCCAGCAGCGGACCGCCGGAGTTGCCCGGGTTGATCGAGGCGTCGGTCTGCAGGGCGCTCATGTACGAGTTGCTGCTGCTCGATCCGTCACCGGAGGCGACCGGGCGGTTCTTGGCGCTGATGATGCCCGTGGTCACCGTGTTGGACAGACCGAACGGCGCACCGATCGCGATGGTGGAATCGCCCACCGCGACCTTCTCGGAATCGCCGAGGGGCAGCGGAGTCAGTCCGTCCGGAGCCTTCTTGAGCTTCAGCACGGCCACGTCGTAGCCCTCCGCGCGGCCGACCACCTCGGCGTCGTACTTCCTGCCGTCGGAGAACGTCGCGGTCAGCTGACCGCTGTCCGCCGCGGAGGCCACCACGTGGTTGTTGGTGAGGATGTGGCCCTCCTGGTCGTACACGAAGCCGGTACCCGTACCGCCCTCGCCGTCGCCGGACTGCGCGTCGATCGTGACGACGCTGGGCAGCGCCTTCGCCGCGACACCCGCGACCGTGCCCGCGTCCCGCTTGAAGTCCTTCGGGCTGTTGGAGGCCGCGACCGTGGTCGAACCCGCGGAGGAGCCGTCGTCGTTGCGGTCGGCGGCCCAGAACCCGAGGGCACCGCCGACCCCACCCGCGACCAGGGCCGCCACCACGACCGCGGCGACCAGACCGCCCGCACGGGGCTTGCGCGCAGGCTCGGCCGCCTCCGGTGCCGGGGCGCCCCACACCGCGGTGCCGCCGCCGTCCGCGTACGACGGGACGGCGGGCGGGGGCGGCGGCCAGGCCTCCGAGGCGGCGGGGGGCTGCTGCGGCGGCGACGGGGGCTGGTGGGCCTGCTGGTCGTACTGGGTGAAGGACGGCCCGGGGCCGCCCTGGTGCGTCGCGGCCGGAACCTGGGCCGTCGGTGCGTCCACGGGGGCGGGCGGGGTGGCCTCAGGCGCGGACGGACCTCCCTGCGGGGTGCCCTCGGGAGCGGCAGCCGGCACGGGAGGTGCGGACGGAACAGACGGTACGGACGGAACCGCGGTGTCCTCGTTGCCCTCGTTCTCGGTGCTCACAGCTCTTTACTCCTCGGTTCCACTCGGCGTTCGGCAAGAGATCCGCTGTGCACGTGTCTATGGTCAGCTTTTCCCACAGCACGTCAGGTCACTGTAAGCAGGACCTGTGCATCCGCACACCAATCTTTACATCAGGCAAAACGGTCTTACACGACAAGGGGTCCGCACCCGCCCCGTCACGGTGACACCATGGCGCCGTGACCCACGCACGCCGACCCTCCGCACACCCTCCCATCCAGGTCATCGCCCATCGCGGGGCCTCGGACGACGCCCCCGAGCACACCCTGGCCGCATACCGGAAGGCGATCGAGGACGGCGCCGACGCCCTGGAATGCGATGTCCGCCTCACCGCCGACGGCCAGCTCGTCTGTGTGCACGACCGCAGGGTGAACCGCACGTCCAACGGCCGGGGCGCCGTCTCCGCCCTGGAACTGGCCGATCTCGCCGCACTCGACTTCGGCTCCTGGAAGGACCGCGAGGAGTCCCCGGACTGGGATCCGCTCCCGGGCGAGCTCACGTCCGTACTCACGCTGGAACGACTCCTGGAGCTGGTCACCGAGGTACGGGCGACCGGGCGGCCGCTCCAGCTGGCCATCGAGACCAAGCACCCCACGCGCTGGGCCGGCCAGGTCGAGGAGCGGCTGCTCCACCTGCTGAAGCGGTTCGAGCTGGACTGCCCGCCGGCCGACGGACCGTCCCCGGTACGCATCATGAGCTTCTCCGCACGGTCGCTGTACCGCGTCAGGGCCGCCGCGCCCACACTGCCCACGGTCTTCCTCATGCAGTTCGTCTCCCCGCGCCTGCGCGACGGACGGCTCCCCGCCGGGGCCCGGATCGCCGGCCCGGGGATGAGGATCGTACGCAATCACCCCGGGCACATCGAGCGACTGCACCGCGCGGGCCACCGCGTGCACGTCTGGACCGTGAACGAGCCGGAGGACGTCGATCTCTGCGTGCGCCTCGGCGTGGAAGCAATCATCACAAACCGCCCCAAACAGGTGCTGGCGCAACTAGGCCGCTCTTAACATCAGTTACAGGGGGTGCACCGGCGCATTCACTCCGCATCCGATCGTTACGAGTGCATCACTGACAGGGCATTGGCCGGTTTCCGGTGAAGCCCAGGGGGGCATCCAATCCGTGGCGTGGGGCAAAGGAGGTCTCGGGGGTGGCGTTTGTGGTGGCACAGGAAGTGCCCACGTCGTCGAGCATGGCCGTACCCCATGGTCCTGCCGGCGTAGGGCAGGCACGGCATTGCATGCGTGAGCAGCTGCGCAGCAACGGGGTGTCGGACACGGTCGTCGACGATGCTGTATTGATCCTTTCCGAACTCCTCAGCAACGCCTGCCGGCACGGCAGGCCGCTGGGACAGCACGCAGAAGTCGGTGACGGCGACATCCGCGCCGCCTGGCGTGTGGACAGAGCGGGTGACCTCACGGTCGAGGTCACGGACGGCGGCGGCCCGACCAGGCCGGTTCCGGCCACACCGTCGGTGACCGCGCGCGGCGGACGCGGGCTCAACATCATCAGTGCCCTCGCGGAGAAGTGGGGGGTACGGGACGACACCTCGGGTGAGGTGACCGTCTGGGCCCTGGTCTCCTCCGACCACGGGCGCACGGCGTTCCCCGCACGCTCCACGCCCCTGGGGCGCACGGCGCCCGGCCGTCGCGACCGGGAAGGGTCGCACGGACTGAACGGGCGCGGCCCGCTGGACGAGTTGGACTTCGCCGACGTTCTCGACGCCTTCGACGACGTGGGCTGAGAGCCGGGCCGACGGACGGCACGACGGAGCGGACCGAGGTGGGCGCGCCGGCAGGTGTGCCCCGGCGGTGACAGGGACGGCTAGGCTCGCGGCCGAGACCTCACTGTCGCAATCGGGAGAACGCCCACCATGGCCAAGAAGCGCCCTCAGTCCAAGGCCGGGAAGCAGCAGCTCAAGGATGGTGAGATCCCGGTCGTCGGGGCCCGTGAGCCCTGCCCGTGCGGTTCGGGCCGCCGGTACAAGGCGTGTCACGGACGCGCCGCGGCCCAGGCCGTGACCGAGCTGGTCCAGCGCCCCTTCGAGGGACTGGCCGGCGAGTGCGACTGGATCGCCCTGCGCGAGCTGGTCCCGGCCGCGACGGTCGAGCTGACCCTGAAGGACGGCCTGCCCGAGGGTGTGCCCTCGGTGAAGCTCGCGACCGTACTGCCGATGGCCTGGCCGGCGCTGCGCCGCGACGACGGTTCCGTCCTGCTCGCCCTGCAGAACGACACCTCGTCGGGCGACCTCAGCCGCGACCTGGCGGACACCCTGGTGCGCGCGCTCGATGCGGAGCCGGGCTCGCCGGTCGCTGCCCGCCGGGTGCCCGCCGACGGCCCCCGTCTTCAGGACCTCCTCGACCCCGGGGCCTCGTTCGAGCCGGTCGTGCACCCCGGTTTCGAATTCTGGGTCCCGGACGCGGAGAACGCCTCGGCCGAGGTGTCCGCCTCCCTGGAGCGCGCCAACGCCGCGGCGATCCCGACCACACTGCTCACCGGTGTGGACGCCGCCTACTGGTGCGAGACACCGGAGAAGAACCACCTCCGCTGGGTCATGCCGCATCCCGAGGAGCAGCTCCTCGACGCCCTCGCCCGACTCCACGCGGCGGGCAACTCCTCGCTCGGCGAGGACACCCGTCTGGTCGGTTCGTTCCGGGCACACGGGCTCATGGTCCCGGTCTGGGACCTGCCGAGCACGATGGGCGCAGAGGAGTGCGAGAAGCCCGCGGCACAGTTCGCCGAGCGGCTCGCCGAGGCGCTCGCCTCGGACGCCCCGCTCACCGGCGAGGAGCGTCGGGCGCGCGGCGGGCTCACCAACCGTCAGGTGACGCTCAGCTGACGGTGACGAGAGCGCGGGCATGTTCGGTGACTCGCGTCACAACCCCCTGTACCGGCCGGTAAATCGCTGTCCGAATAGGCGAGATCGAATTTGCTAACGGCAGATCTCTTGTTACCGTTCTGGAAGCCCGGTCGCTGGTGCATCCCCCGTCGCCAGCGACCGGGCGTCTGCCTTTTCCGGGCACGGACAGCCGGGGCGCACGCCGGAGCACATACGGATCGGCGCACCTGCGGCGCTTCCCTCCACCCCACATTGGCGTTTCGCCCCCGTTCGCAGGCTCCGCACAGGTCCAGGACTCAGACATCGCGTGTGCAGGGTGAGTTGTGGTCCACGCCGTGGCGTCCGCCGTACGGCCGCACGCCCCCTGGACCGCGATGCCGGGCCGTTCGCTTTCGGACAGAAGTGCGAGTGCCTGGCCGGAGGCCGGGAACGCCGCGCCAGCACCTCGGGGTCGTTCGCATCAGCATCCACGCACGCGTGCCCTGTTCCTGACGCAGGAACGCGGAACACGGAAAGCAGAACGCGGGCGGCCCCACACCCTGACGAGTGAGCCGCCCGCTGTTCCCACGTCTGCCGTTCCGGCGCCGGGCACTCCCGTGCCCGCCGTCACGGCGCTCCGCCGCCGCTTCGTCAGTACGCGAGCCGGCTGCCGCCGTCCGGAGCGCTGTTGCTCGCCTCGACCAGTGCGTCGAGGACCGATTCCACATCCGGGAGCCAGGGCGCGGCAGACCCCGCCGCGGGTGCCCGCTCCCAGCGCACCTGCCCCGTACCCACCTCGGACGGGGGCAGGATGAGATAGCCGCCCTCGCCATGGAACCTCAGCGAGCTGGGCACCCAGTCCTTGGCGTGCAGCAGCTCTCCGAGCCGTTCCAGGGTGTACGGGGCGACCAGCAGCGACCATCGGGTCGGCGTCGCCACCACGGGACCGAGCCGCAGCCCCATGCCGTCGAGCGCGGTCAGCGCCCGGGCGCCCGCCACGGCCGGCAGGCTGAGCGCACAGGGCGCCTGGTCGCCGGTGGCCAGCACCACGGGGGCGGCCGGCCGGTTGGTCCACCACCAGCGCACCATGCGCGTGTCGGTGGTCGCCGCCAGGAGTCCGGGATCGAAGGGGTGTGCGCCGGGCACGGCGCACTCGGGATCGGGGCAGGCGCAGCCACGGCCGCGTTCGCCGCGCACACCTGCCGCGGCCAGTCCCACTCCGGGGAGTACGGGCCACTTCCAGGCGGTGGCGCAGGTCAGGGCCGCGTCGAGCTGGGCGGAACTTCCCTTGCGCCGGGGCCGGTGCCTGCGTCGCCTTCCGAGGATCTCGCGCATGAGCGCTCGTTCCTTTCCGTTGAACGCCGAGGTCCACATCACAGACGTGTTCGTTACACCACGTGTGTGTCTCTTCGCTGTGCGTGCGTGCTCATCGGGTCTGCGGTACGGACGAGTAGTCGGTGCCGAGCGTGAGCCGAGCAGTGTGGAACCGAACAGAATGGAGCTGAGCCGAGTCGAACCGAGTTGAGCCGAACCGAGTCCAGTCAAAACATCGCGCGGGTGGCATGCGCGGCGCGCTTGCCGTCCCTGGTGCAAACCCCGTCACTCGGGGTGGAGGTGCGGCCGTCACGAGCGAGGACGCCCGGGCTCACTGTCGGGTTCCGGGGCGATCGCAACTACCCCTGGCCATCCACGATTACGTACCCAGCATGCCCGGAATGACGCTCCCTCCGGCACTTCACCCCGAGGGCGCTCCCTGTCGAGCACAGCCAGTCGACCGCAAATAGCCGCACGGGGGTGCATTTTTTGGCCAAGTTAACAGACTCGCGGACACTATAAATACCGCAAGGACAATGCTGGACATCAGCTTACTTGTACGTGTAGATGTGGGTGCATGTACACGTGGATGCACTGATAGCGACGCAGAACGAGATGGGGGTTTGCGATGCTATTCAATGAAATGCACCGGCTGGAAAGCCCACAGCCATGAGCGCCCCACACCTTCCGAAAGTGGCTGGAATCGATCCCATGGTTCCTGTTTCAACGCACACTGCCGCACCTCTGAAGGCCGTGCCCCCCGCGCCGGGAGCGTTCCTCCAGGACCGGCTGGCGGGCTGGGTCTCCGACCTCACCACGTTGCACGAACTCACCGAGCGACTGGCCGGAACCAGCACCCTCGACAGCGCTCTGCACGAGCTCCTGGGCGCCGGAGCCGCCCTGGTCGGTGCCCGCCGCGGACTTCTCGTACTCGAACCCGCCGACGGGGGCGGCCCGTCCCTGACCACCGGCCTCGGGCTGGCCCACGCGGAACTCGGGCACATCGAGACCGTGCCGCGCAGCGCCACCTCCTACGGCCGGTTCCTCGACGGCCTCCCGGACACCGACGACCCGCTGGCCAGCCCCGACATCCTCGGCGACACCGCTCTCGACCCGCGCTGCCGTGAGGTCGCCGCCGGGCTCGGATACGCCGCCAGTTACGCGCTGCCCCTCGCCACCGAGGCCGCCGGCCGGCTCGGCGTGGCGGTCTGGCTCTACGACGAGCCCGCCGAACCACTGGAACGGCAGTGCCATCTGGTCGGCCTGTACGCCCGCTACGCCGTCGGGCACCTGTCCCGGCTGCTGGAACTGGAACGCGCCAGGGCCGACGCCGCCGTCATCGCCGAGGAACTCCTCCCCAGCCGGCTGCCCCGGGTCCCCGGAGTGCGGCTGGCCGTCCGCCACCGGACCACGCCCGCGGGCGGCGGCGACTGGTACGACGCGCTGCCCCTCCCGGACGACGCCCTCGGCCTGTCCGTCGGCTCGGTCGGCGGTTCGGGCCCGCGCGCCCTCGCCGCCATGGGCCGGCTGCGCGCCGGCCTGCGGGCCTACGCGGTGATGGAGGGCGAAGACCCCGTCGCCGTACTCTCCGACCTCGAACTGCTGCTGCGGCTGACCGAACCGGCGGGCGCGGCCACCGCGCTCTACGCCTACTGCGAACCCGACCGCCGCACGATCGTGCTCGCCGGGGCCGGGCACACCCCTCCGCTGGTGACCGGCGACCGGCGCACCGAGTTCGTGGAGACGACACTCTCCGCCCCGCTGGGCATGCTCTCCTGCTGGGAGGCGCCGAGCGTGGAGTTCTCCCCTGCTCCCGGCGAGACCGTGCTGCTCTACACCGACGGGCTGCTGCGCCGCACCGGTGACTCCATGGACCGGGCGTTCGCGCGGCTGCACGCGGCGGCGGCCGGTGTGCCGAGGGCCCTGCGCGACGACCCCGGAGCCGTGGCGGACCACGTCCTGCGGACGGTCCTGCCCGACGGGCCCGGCAGCGACAGCACCGAGGACGTCGTCGTTCTGGCCGCGCGTTTCGACTGACGGCCGCACCGGACCTGTAAGAGGTCTTCCGGCCCTGGGCCCCCTTCCGTACGCCCGTACGATGGATGGGGTCCAGTGTCGTATAAGGAGAGACAAATCGTGTCTGAGGAGCTCACCCCGGAGACCCCGGAAGCCACCGAAGCAGAGCCGATCAAGCAGCGGAAGAACGGCCTGTACCCGGGCATTTCCGATGAGCTCGCCGAGAACATGAAGTCCGGCTGGGCCGACACCGAACTGCACGGTCTGGAGCCGATCGCCCAGGCCGGGTACACCGCTGCCCGCCGTGCCGCGCTCTCCGCGCGCTTCCCCGGCGAGCGGCTCGTCGTCCCGGCGGGCAACCTGAAGACCCGTTCCAACGACACCGAGTACGCCTTCCGCGCCTCCACCGAGTACGCGTACCTCACCGGCGACCGCACCCATGACGGCGTCCTGGTCCTCGAACCGACCGGTTCCGGCGACGAGGCCGGGCACGACGCGACGGTCTACCTGCTGCCCCGCTCCGACCGCGAGAACGGCGAGTTCTGGCTCGACGGCCAGGGCGAGCTCTGGGTCGGCCGCCGCAACTCCCTCACCGAGGCCGAGCAGCTGCTGGGCATCCCGGCGAAGGACGTCCGTGAGCTCCCGGCCGCCCTCACCGAGGCCACCGGCCCGGTGCGCAACGTCCGGGGTCACGACGCGGGCATCGAGGCGGCCCTGACCGACAAGGTCACCGCGGAGCGCGACGAGGAGCTTCGTGTCTTCCTCTCCGAGGCCCGCGTGGTCAAGGACGCCTTCGAGGTCGCCGAGCTGCAGAAGGCCTGCGACGCCACGGCCCGCGGCTTCGAGGACGTCGTGAAGGTCCTCGACAAGGCCGAGGCCACGAGCGAGCGCTACATCGAGGGCACCTTCTTCCTGCGCGCCCGGGTCGACGGCAACGACATCGGCTACGGGTCGATCTGCGCCGCCGGAGCGCACGCCACCACGCTGCACTGGGTCCGCAACGACGGCGCGGTCCGCGCCGGCGAGCTCCTGCTGCTCGACGCGGGTGTCGAGACCGACGAGCTGTACACCGCCGACGTGACCCGGACGCTGCCGATCAACGGCTCGTTCACCCCGCTGCAGCGGAAGATCTACGACGCGGTGTACGAGGCCCAGGAGGCGGGCATCGCCGCCGTGAAGCCCGGCGCCGCCTTCCGCGACTTCCACGACGCGGCGCAGCGCGTCCTCGCCGAGAAGCTCGTCGAGTGGGGCCTGCTGGGCGACCTGTCCGTGGAGAAGGTCCTGGAGCGGGGACTGCAGCGCCGCTGGACCCTGCACGGCACCGGCCACATGCTCGGCATGGACGTCCACGACTGCGCCGCGGCCCGCACCGAGTCGTACGTCAACGGCGTCCTGGAGCCGGGGGTGTGCCTCACCGTGGAGCCCGGACTGTACTTCCAGGCCGACGACCTGACCGTGCCCGAGGAGTACCGGGGCATCGGCGTGCGGATCGAGGACGACATCCTGGTCACCGAGGACGGCAACCGGAACCTGTCCGACACGCTGCCGCGCCGGGCCGACGACGTCGAGGCGTGGATGGCCGGGCTCAAGGGCTGAGGACGCTGACGCGGCCGATGTGAACGGCCGCGCTCCGTGCGCCGGAGGGCGCGCTGCTCAGGACACCATGAGCAGCGCGCCCTCCCGCCATTTCAGGACCTTGTCGAAGCTGACCACCGCGCCGCGACCCGGGCGGTTGCCGAAGTGCACGTGGTCGGCGAGCTCCTCGATCAGGCCGAGTCCCCGGCCGCTCTCCGCCAGGGCCACCGGATGTCCCGACGGGCCGCCCGCCGTCTGCGCGGACGACGGGCGAACCGCGTGACGCCCGGTGGGCTGCTGCGGTTCCGACGGATGTGCGACAGAGGGGTGTGCGGCGGTGCGAAGCGTGCGCCGGGTGGGGAAACCGGGCCCCGAATCGGCGACTTCGATACGGCATTTCTCGCCGTCCAGATAGGCGGTGACCCGGTACTGACCACAGTCCCGTGCGGACTGCGCGTACTCGGCACGACCGGGGCCGGCGACCTCACCGGCAGCCTCCGCGTCCCCCGGGACCCCGCCGTGCTCGACGGCGTTCGCACAGGCTTCGCTGAGCGCGACCGAGAGGTCGTAGGAGATGTCGGGATCGACTCCCGCGGTCTCCATGGTGCCGAGCAGAAAACGACGGGCGAGCGGGACGCTCGCAGCTTCGCGCCGCAAATGGAGTGACCACCACATGCTCATGCTCCAGCCTCCTGGCTGCGGCTCGACATACGGTTACGTATTGCCGCCCTACGCGGTTCGTAAGCACGGATCCGCTGTGACAGCGCTCATTCGGCGGATGCGAATGTTCCGTATACCGGTGTATGTCCGGTCGGTACAGAGGCGCGGAGCAGCCCTGAACAGGTGCAACACCCCCCGATCGTCTTCGATGGGGACGGATGCCGACCTTCCGGACCTGCCGTACGGGAGCCGGGGGCACAGTGCGATGATGACCCGGCCATGTCTATGCCTGTCGCACGCGCCGGAGCCGGTCTGCGGCTCCTGAGGACCGCGGTGTTCACCGCGGTCTGTGTCGTGCTGGCCGCGGCAGGACATGCGTTCGCCGCCGGTGCGGCCGTGCCCGGATGGACCGTCCTCGCCGGTTTCCTCGGAGTCTTCGCCGTGGCCGTGGTGCTCGCCGGGCGTGAACGGACCCTCCTCTCCATCGCCGCCGCCCTGGCCGCCGGACAGATCGTCCTGCACGCGCTGTTCGGGCTGGGGCGTCACACACCGGGGCCCGCGATCTCGTCCGGGGACGACTCACTGATCCGGTTCGCCGCCGGACTGGTGTGCGGCGCGGGTCCGGCGCAGCTGAGCGCCGGTGAGGCCCACCGCATCGTCACCACCGCGGGCATCGACCCCGCGACCGTGGCAGGCGGGCACAGCCACCTCGGGTCCGGGGCGGCAGCCGTCCAGGACGCCGCCGGCCCTGCCGATCCCGTCGCCCTGGCCGCCCTCCTGCCGAGCCTGCCCATGTTCCTCGGGCACCTCCTCGCCGCACTCGCCACCGGCTGGCTGCTGCGCCGCGGCGAGATCGCGCTCTTCCGGCTGGCCGGGCTGTCGGCGTACGGCGGCCGCCGGCTGGTGGCGGTCGCGCGGCTGCGGGCCCTGCGGGCCGCCATGGCCCTCGTACGCGCGCTGCGCGCGGGCCTTCCCGGGCGGCCCACGACCGGGCCCCGGCCCCTCCGTGTCGCCGTGGACGCTCCGGTGCCCACCGGCGGGGATCCTCTGCAGCACATGGTGATCAGGCGCGGGCCGCCGCCCGTATACGTACCCGCAGCCTGACGCGACCCCTCCGCCGGATCCGGTGACGAGAGGTGGTCGCGATGCCGTCGCGCACCCGTGCGCCGGACCACCTTTCCTCTCGTTCCCTGTGGAGTGATCCCTGCCATGAAGGTTTCTCGTATCGCCATCGCGGGTGGCGTCGCCGCGTCCACCGTCCTGCTGCTCGCCGGTCCCGCCGCCGCACATGTCAGCGTGCAGCCACAGGGCGAGGCCGCCAAGGGCGGCTACGCCACCATCAACTTCAAGGTTCCCAACGAGCGCGACGACGCCTCGACCACCAAGCTCGAGGTCAGCTTCCCGACCGACCACCCGCTGGCCTCCGTCAGCCCGCAGGCGGTCCCCGGCTGGAAGATCGAGGTCACCCGGAGCAAGCTCGCCAAGCCGCTCGACGTACACGGGAAGAAGATCAACGAGGCCGTTTCCAAGGTCACCTGGACCGCCGCCGGCAGCGGTATCGGGCCCGGCTACTTCCAGCAGTTCCCGCTCTCGGTCGGACAGCTCCCCGAGGATGCCGACCAGCTGGTCTTCAAGGCCCTCCAGACGTACAGCAACAAGGAAGTCGTCCGCTGGATCGAGGAGCCCGTCGAGGGCGGCGAAGAGCCCGAGAGCCCTGCTCCGGTGCTCAAGCTGACCGCGGCGACGGCCGACGCCCACGGCGCGGCCGCGGACGACAAGAGCGGCGAGGCGGACCACGCCGAGGACACCAAGGCGTCCTCGGAGACCGTGGCCTCGTCGAGCAACAGTGACAGCACCGCCCGTGTCCTGGGCGTCGTCGGCATCGTCATCGGCATCGCGGGCGTCGCCTTCGGCGTCCTCGCCGGCCGTCGCCGCAACGCCTGACCCCACGGCTCCACCACCCGCACCACAGACCAGGAATCAACTCTCCATGCGCAACAAGAAGACGGTGCCGGCCGCGGCGTTCGCCGCCGTGGCCGCACTGACCCTGTCGGCCTGCGGCAGCGGCACCTCCACGGACACGTCGGTCGCCGACGTGTCCGTGGAGACCGGGTCGAAGCCCGCGACCGTGCTCGACCAGCCGTTCACGAAGCCCGACCTCGTGCTCACCGACACGCACGGCAAGTCGTACGACCTCCGTGAGAAGACCAAGGGCAAGCCGACGCTCATCTACTTCGGCTACACCAACTGCCCCGATGTGTGCCCGCTGACCATGAGCAACATCGCGCTCGCCAAGCGGGCCCTGCCCAAGGCCGACCAGGACAAGCTCCAGGTCGTCTTCGTCACGACCGATCCCGAACGGGACACCCCGGCGTCCCTGGGCAGCTGGCTCAAGGCCCAGGACCCCGAATTCACCGGTCTCACCGGCGACTTCCCGACCATCCAGGCGGGTGCCCGGCAGATCGGCATCGGCATCGACGCGCCGAAGAAGGAGAAGGACGGCACGGTCGTCTCGATGCACGGCGCCCAGGTCATCGCGTTCTCCCCGAAGACCGACAAGGGATACGTGCTGTACAGCGAGGACACCACGGCCGAGGACTACACCAAGGACCTCCCCGAGATCATCGAAGGGGAGAACCCGTGAACCGCCGCACGGTCCTCGTCGGCGCGCTGGCCCTCACCACCGGGCTGGCGCTGACGGGGTGTTCCTCGGACAGCCGTCCGGAGCTGGAGGTGACCGGCGCGTTCATGCCGCAGCCCGTGGGCGACATGGCGGCCGGCTTCCTCGTCGTGAAGAACAGCGGCGGCACCGACCGGCTCACCTCTGTGAGCAGCGCCCTCTCGGACCACGTCACCATCCACGAGACGAAGAACCAGGCCATGCGGATGGTCTCGTCGTTCGAGGTGCCCGCCGGGGGTGAGCTGGACCTCGGACGCGGGGGCAACCACATCATGTTCATGGACCTCAAGAAGCAGCCCAAGCAGGGGGAGACGGTCTCCGTGGAACTGCATTTCGAGAAGGCGGACCCCATCACGGTCGACGTGCCCGTCAAGGAGACCACCTACAACCCGAAGAAGCAGTGAGGTACTGACATCCCATGACAGCCACCGTCCCGCACTCCGGGCCCTCCCCCATACGTCGGCCGCTCGCCGCGGTCGCGCTCCTCGCCACGCTGATCAGCCTGCTGTTCGGCCTGGTGCTGGCCGGCGCGAGCCCCGCGTCCGCGCACGCCGCCCTCACCGGGAGCGACCCGCAGGACGGGGCGGTGGTCGCCACCGCACCCAAGGAGGTCACCCTCACCTTCTCCGAGCAGATCGCCATGGGCGACGGCTCGATCCGGGTACTCGACCCGGGCGGGAAACGGGCCGACACCGGAGCACCCCGTGACCTGACGAGCGGCGGCGCCGTGCGGTACGGCATCACGCTCCACGGCGGCCTGCCCGACGGCACGTACACCGTTGCCTGGCAGGCCGTCTCCGTGGACAGCCACCCGGTCGCCGGGGCCTTCACCTTCTCCGTCGGCGCCCCCTCGGAGACCACGGTCACGCTGCCCTCCACCGAGGTGGGCGGAGGGCTCGTCGGAACGCTCTACGGCATCGCACGCTACGCCGCGTACGCCGGATTCATCCTGCTCGCGGGCGGATCGGCCTTCGTGCTCGCCTGCTGGCGGGACGGGGCGGGTGCCCGGCCGCTGCAGCGTCTCGTCGTGCGCGGCTGGGTCACGCTCACCGTGGCGACCCTGGCCATGCTGCTCCTGCGGAACCCGTACACCGGCTCCGGCAAGATCGCCGACGCCTTCGACCTCGGCGGCCTGCAGGCCGTCCTCGACACCAAGCCGGGGGCGGCGCTCGTCTCCCGGCTCCTCCTCCTCGGCGCCTCCGCCCTCTTCATCGCCGTCCTCTTCGGGGCGTACGCCAAGCGGGAGGACGAGAAGGAGAAGCAGGACCTCACCTTCGGCCTCGCCATCGGTGGAACGGTCATCGCCGCGGGCATCGCCGGCACCTGGGCCTTGGCCGAGCACGCCTCGACCGGCATCCAGCCGGGAATCGCCATGCCGGTCGACGTCCTGCACCTGCTCGCCGTCGCCGCCTGGCTGGGAGGGCTCGCCGCGCTGCTGGTCGCCCTGTACCGCACGCCCGACATCACGAGCGGCGCGGTACGACGGTTCTCACGCCTGGCGTTCGGCAGTGTGCTCGTACTCGCCGCGACCGGGCTCTACCAGTCGTGGCGCCAGGTCGGTTCGTGGTCCGCGCTGACCGGCACGCGGTACGGGGTGCTGCTCCTCATCAAGGTGGCCCTGGTCGCCGTGCTGATCGGGGTCGCGTGGATCTCGCGGCGGTGGACGGGGCGGCTGGCCGACGGGGTGCGGGATGCCGGGGGTGAGGCCGGTGAGGAAGCCGGCGGGGAGTCGGCCGCTGTCGATGGCGATCCCGGTGACGGGGCGGCAGAGAAGGCCGACAGCGATGCCGGGGACGTGGCGCCTGAGCGGGCCGCCCAGCTCGCCCGGCAGAACGCGGCCCTGACGGCGACGAGGAAGAAGCGCGCCCGCGACGCCGATCCGGACCGCTCCGGACTGCGCCGCTCCGTGCTGGTCGAGACGGGCATCGCCGTGGTGCTGCTCGCTGTGACGACGATCCTGACGTCCACCGAGCCGGGCCGTACCGAGGAGGAGGCCGCCCGCAGCACCACTGCAGCGACCGTGCCGGACACCGCGGGGCCGGTGAATCTGAGCCTGCCGTTCGACACCGGCGGCCAGAACGGCAAGGGGACCGTGCGGCTGGACATCTCGCCCGGCGGCACCGGCTCCAACGAACTGCATGTCTGGACCGACGGGCCGGCCGGCCCCCTGGACGTTCCCGAGGTGAAGGTCTCCTTCACCCTGGAGTCCAAGGACATCGGCCCGCTGCCCGTCGTCCCCGACCGCCTCACCGCGGGGCACTGGACCGCGAGTGGCGTACAGATCCCTATGGCGGGCGACTGGAAGGTCGAGGTGACCGTGCGTACGTCGGACATCGACCAGACGACCGTCGACAAGAACGTGAAGATCGGCTGAGCAGGTTGAGCAAGAAGACGACGACAGATGCCCGGAGAGCTGCCGGGACGGCCGAGGCCGGGGCCACCGGCGTCACCGAGGCCGGCCCGGGGGGCAGCCGTGAGTCCGGCGTCTCCCGGCGGCGGCTGATCGGTGGCGTGGGAGCGGCCGGGGCGGCCGGCCTGGTGCTGGGCGCGGCAGGTGGCGCGGGCGGCTATGCCGCGACCCGTGGCGACGAGCCGGCCGGGCTCACCACGATCGGCTCGACCGAGGCAATGTTTCACGGGAAACATCAACCGGGGATCACCACTCCGCTTCAGGCCCGCGGTCACCTGATCGCGTTCGACCTGGCAGCCGGCGCGGGGCGCAGGGAAGCCGCCGCCCTGATGCGCCGCTGGTCGGCCGTCGCGGAACGGCTGATGGCCGGCGAGCCCGCCGGGGACGACACCGGAGTGGCGTTGGACGCCGGGCCGTCCTCCCTGACCGTCACCTTCGGATTCGGACGCACCTTCTTCGCGCGCACCGGCCTGAGCGCCCATCGGCCGGCCGGGCTTGATCCACTGCCCGCGTTCTCCTCCGACCACCTCGACGCCCAGCGGTCCGACGGCGATCTCTGGGTGCAGATCGGGGCCGACGACGCGCTCGTCGCCTTCCATGCGCTGCGCGCCGTCCAGAAGGAGGCCGGAGCCACGGCCCGGGTGCGCTGGCAGATGAACGGCTTCAACCGCACCCCGGGCGCCACGGCACGGCCCATGACGGCACGCAATCTGATGGGCCAGATCGACGGCACCGGCAACCCGAAGCCGGGCGAGAGCGACTTCGGCGAGCGGATCTTCGTCCCGGCCGGAGGATCGTCGGCGCACGAGTGGCTGGCCGGCGGCTCGTACGCCGTCGTACGCCGGATCAGGATGCTCCTCGACGACTGGGAGAAGCTCCCGGTGGACCGGCAGGAGCGGGTCATCGGGCGGCGCAAGGCTGACGGGGCGCCGCTGAGCGGCGGCTCCGAGACCACCGAGATGGATCTGGACAAGGCGGGTACGGACGGCAAGCTGCTGATCCCCGACAACGCCCACGCCCGGATCTCCTCCCCCGAGAAGAACGGGGGCGCCGCGATGCTGCGGCGCCCGTACTCGTACCACGACGGCTTCTCGGACGACGGCACACCGGACGCGGGACTGCTCTTCGTCTGCTGGCAGGCCGACCCGTTCAAGGGCTTCATTCCGGTTCAGCGCAAGCTGGACCGCGGGGACGCGCTCTCCCCCTTCATCCGGCACGAGGCGAGCGGCCTTTTCGCCGTTCCGGGAGGTGCCGCACCCGGGGAGTACGTGGGGCAGCGGCTCCTGGAGGCGTGAGTCCGCACGGTCCCCTCCGTCGGCCTACTAGGGTGACCGTATGTCAGCCACGCGCTACGCCTATCTCGGCCCCGAAGGCACCTTCACCGAGGTAGCCCTCCGTACCCTTCCGGAAGCCGCCACCCGCGAGCTCGCGCCGATGCTCTCGGTGCCGGCCGCACTGGACGCGGTACGCAACCGGGAGGCGGCGGCGGCGCTCGTCCCCATCGAGAACTCCGTCGAGGGCGGGATCACCGCGACGCTCGACGAGCTGGCCTCCGGCGCACCGCTGATGATCTACCGCGAGGTGTTGCTCTCCATCACGTTCGCACTGCTGGTACGCCCGGGGACGAAGCTGTCGGACATCAAGACCGTCACCGCGCACCCGGCCGCCCAGCCGCAGGTGCGCAACTGGATGGCGGCCCATCTGCCGAACGCGGTGTGGGAGTCCGCCGCCTCGAACGCGGACGGTGCCCGTCTGGTCCAGGAGGGACGCTACGACGCCGCCTTCGCCGGTGAGTTCGCCGCGGCGACCTACGGGCTGGAACCCCTGGTGACGGAGATCCACGACGCGGAGAACGCGCAGACGCGCTTCGTGCTGGTGGGCCGCCCCGCCCGGCCCTCGGCACCGACCGGTGCGGACAAGACGTCCGTCGTCATCTGGCTCGGCGACGACCACCCGGGCGCGCTGCTCGAACTGCTCCAGGAATTCGCCGTACGCGGGGTGAACCTGATGCTGATCCAGTCGCGGCCCACCGGGGAGGGCATCGGCAACTACTGCTTCGCCGTGGACGCGGAGGGCCACATCGCGGACCGCAGGGTCGGGGAGGCGCTGATGGGGCTGAAGCGGATCTGCCCGAAGGTGCGGTTCCTGGGCTCGTACCCGCGGGCCGGGGTGACTCCGGAAGAGGTGCGCGCCCTGCGTACCGGTACGTCGGACAAGGACTTCACCGAAGCGTCGGACTGGCTGGCACGCAGCCAGGACGGCCGGGTCTGACCTCCTGGGTCTGACCTCCTGCGGAAAAGCCCGGCGAGTGCCCAGGGTGGGGTGCACACGGTGCCGCGGCCGGCGATTCCTGCCGGTGCTGGTCCTGACGGTCCTGCTGGTCCTGCTGGTCCTGCTGGTGCTGACGGTCCTGCTGGTGCTGACGGTCCTGCCTGCCGAGGTCCCTTACTCCCAGAGTTATCCACAGGCCACGCCTCAACCTGGGGACAAGTCGACACCGCAATGCCGCATGGTCGACAAATCACTCCAGTACTCACGCATCCCCCGAAGCCCTCCCGTCACACCCGCGTCACCTCAATTCCATTGATCCACTCACCAATGAGGGAAATTCCCACTCGAATGCGTGCACGGATCGGGTTTGAGTGGTGAATCCACGATCCGTCATGCGGCTTTCGGAACGATCCCCTCCGGCATCCACAGATCTTCTTCACAGCCTGTGGATAACTAAATCGCGGCACGACCCCTGTGGACAAGGCGTCCGCCCACACCTCCAACTGCCGCCCGGAGTACCGGCGATGCGCCAAGCACGCGCGGGCCGCTTGCGCCCTTTTCAGGGCGATTGAGCCCTCTTTATCGGCACCCCCACCCCTCACCGGCCCGCGATCCCCCGCCAGGATTACCGATTCCGGCAATTCGGGCAAAGTGTCCCGCTCGTCGATATCGGTTCGAGTGGCGGATCCCCGCACCGGTAGCCTTGAGGGGTGATTGACCTTCGCCTGCTCCGTGAGGACCCCGACCGTGTTCGCGCCTCCCAGCGCGCCCGTGGAGAGGACGTCGCGCTCGTCGACGCCCTGCTCTCCGCCGACGAGCTGCGCAGGTCGTCCGGCGTCCGCTTCGACGAACTCCGCTCCGAGCAGAAGTCGCTCGGAAAGCTGATCCCCAAGGCCACCCCCGAGGAGCGCGCCGAGCTCCTCAAGAAGGCCGACCGGCTGAAGGCCGAGGTCAAGGCGGCCGACTCCGCACAGGACGAGGCCGACGCCGAGGCCAAGCGGCTGCTGCTCCAGCTCGGCAACATCGTTCACGAGGACGTGCCGGTCGGCGGCGAGGAGGACTTCGTCGTCCTCGAGACGCACGGCACGATCCGTGACTTCGGTGCGGAGGGCTTCGAGCCCAAGGACCACCTGGAGCTCGGCGAGGCCCTCGGCGCCATCGACATGGAGCGCGGCGCGAAGGTTTCCGGATCGCGCTTCTACTACCTGACGGGTGTCGGCGCGCTCCTGGAGCTCGCCCTGGTCAACGCGGCGATCGCGCAGGCCACCGAGGCCGGCTTCGTCCCGATGCTGACCCCGGCGCTGGTCCGGCCGCGCGCCATGGAGGGTACGGGCTTCCTCGGCCAGGCCGCGGAGAACGTGTACCACCTGGAGAAGGACGACTACTACCTGGTCGGCACCTCCGAGGTCCCGCTCGCCGCGTACCACATGGACGAGATCCTCGACGCCGACAAGCTGCCGCTGCGGTACGCGGGCTTCTCGCCGTGTTTCCGACGTGAGGCCGGTACGTACGGCAAGGACACCCGGGGCATCTTCCGCGTCCACCAGTTCGACAAGGTCGAGATGTTCTCGTACGTCGACCCGGCCGACGCCGAGGCCGAGCACCGCAGGCTCCTGGACTGGGAGAAGCAGTGGCTCACCGGTCTTGAGCTGCCGTTCCAGGTGATCGATGTCGCGACCGGTGACCTGGGGGCCTCGGCCTCCCGGAAGTTCGACTGCGAGGCGTGGATCCCGACCCAGGGCAAGTACCGCGAGCTGACGTCCGCGTCGAACTGCGACGGCTTCCAGGCGCGCCGGCTGTCCGTGCGTATGCGCGACGGGAAGAAGGTCCAGCCGCTCGCCACGCTCAACGGCACGCTCTGCGCCGTACCGCGCACGATCGTGGCCATTCTGGAGAACCACCAGCTGGCCGACGGTTCCGTGCGGGTTCCCGAGGTGCTCCGTCCGTACCTGGGCGGGCGCGAGGTCCTGGAGCCGGTCTCCAAGTGAGTCTCTCCGGGACCTTCCCCTACAAGCTCGTCGCGACCGACCTCGACGGCACGCTGCTGCGTGACGACGACACGGTCTCCGAGCGCACGCGTGAGGCGCTGGCCGCGGTCACCGCGGCCGGCGCGGCGCACATCATCGTCACCGGGCGGGCGGTGCCCTGGACCCGGCACATCCTGGACGACCTGGGCTACGACGGCCTCGCCGTGTGCGGTCAGGGTGCGCAGGTCTACCACGCGGGCGAGCACAAACTGCTGACCTCTCTGACCTTGGACCGACAGCTCGCGGGGCTGGCACTGTCCAAGGTCGAGGCGGAGGTCGGCCCGCTCGCACTGGCCGCGAGCCGTGACGGCCTCGAGGGCGAGGTACTCGTCGGGCCCGGTTACCGGGTGCAGGAGGGGCCGCTGCCCGCCGTCTTCGTGGACGACCCCGCCGAGATGTGGACCGCTCCGCTGAACAAGGTCTACATCCAGCACCCGGAGCTCGGTGACGACGCCCTGGCGAAGGCCGCGCGGCAGGCCGTCGGCAGTCTGGTGGACATCGTCATGGCGGGCCCCGGTGTCGTCGAGATCCTGCCGCTGGGACTGAGCAAGGCGACCGGTCTCTCGCTGGCCGCCCGCCGTCTGGGGCTGAAGGCCGCGGACACCCTGGCCTTCGGCGACATGCCCAACGACATCCCGATGTTCGGCTGGGCACAACACGGTGTGGCCATGGCCAATGCGCACGACGACCTGAAGGCCGTGGCGCACGAGATCACCGCGTCGAACGAACACGACGGCATCGCGGTGGTTCTGGAGGAACTGCTCCGGACGGCCACGCGCTCGTAGGGAGTGGCCGCCCCGGGGCTGGTGCCTGGGCCTGGTACCTGAGTGGCCGCCCCGGGCCTGGTACCTGATGCGGAGGATGCGCGGATCGAACGCGCGCGGGGCTGCGCCCCGACGACGGCTCAGCAAGCCGCTGCCTTACCACTCGGCCAATCCTCCGGGAGGTGGCCCGCGCGAGGCGCAGGGACCACCCGGGGTTCCTGCTGCTCACGGCTCCGCGGTGGCTGATGAGGCTACTGCGGTACCGGCTGCGGACTCCCCTGACGGGAACTCGACGGACTCGGACTCTCGGTCATCGCCGCGCTCCTCTCCGGACTTCGTGGGCGCAGTGGTCGTGTGTGCCTTCTCCCTCACTGTGCCCGAGGGCGCCGTCAGGGGGCCACTCCTTTTCCGTGGCCCCCTGACGGTCGTCCCTCCTCCGGTCCTGATGTCAGCCGGACCTGCGGCGGCTCAGGTCCTTGAGCTGCCGGGCGACGTCGTCCATGCGCGCGTCGAGCCGGACGATGTCCTGCGAGACATCGGTGAGCCGGAGACTGATGGCCCCGACGACCTGATGGGTGACGTCCAGCTTCCGGTCGAGGACGTCGAGCCGGTGCGACATCCTGCTCAGCACGGGACCGAGCTCCTGGAGCGCGTTGCCGACGCCGACGAGGCAGCCCTCGACGCGGGTGACCCTCCGGTCGAGCGAGGCGACGGACTCCCGGAGGTCCTCCTCGGCGTCCAGCAGATAGGTCCGGACACAGCGAGCGATGTCGCTGTCGCGAAGAAGCATGGCGATGTTGAGCACGGTCCTGCGGGTGTAGAGCCGTAGCTGAGTGGCCGCCTGTGGATAACTTCCCGCCCCGCCCTCTCCCCATAGCGACACCATGTCGCTATGGAAGGATTGCAGCTCAGAGCCGCGCAAGACTCTCATGCCGTTACTGATGAGCTCCTGCTGATGCCGATCGGTGAGCCTTCTTACCGAGGCTGTGGATACTTCGAAGTAGCGAGCCACGTCCTCTGTGCGAACGTGAACTCCGTCAGGGAGCATGACAAGGCTCTTGACCTTGTCGAGGACGTCGACGCGCCCCATCTGCTCCACACGCAGGGCATGCGATTCGAGCAGGGCGACTTCCGTGGGCATGGGCATGCCTTTCACACGTGGATACGGCGATGGACGGCCCTGTCCCCGGGCTGCGAGGGCGGAGGACGCTCATGGTTGCCACGTGCTCTATGACCGACACGGCGGGCGCTGCCTCACCGGTGCCGGCTGTCCCCGATTTCACGAAAGCTCGACGCCACGGATTCCAGTTGCCTCCACGCACCCTGCACAACGAGCCGATAAACGTACAGTTACGCGTTTCACTGCCGCATACAGAACAACCCCCGTCCACCGGACGGGGGTTGTACGGACTCGGAGGCCCTCAGACGACCGGAGCGGGTGTCACTCCTCGCCCGCGAGCTTCAGCGCCCGCAGCTTCTGACCCGCGTACCAGGTCGCGACGACCGTGACTCCGGCCAGCAGGATGGTGGCGAGTGGCAGACCGACGTCCGAGGTGACCAGACCGTCCCCGGCGACCTTCTCCGCCACCGACAGGGACCACTGCTGCACACTGAGAGTCCGGGCACCCGGCACCAGGCTGCCGAAGAGCGCCTCCCACACCAGGGCGTAGACCAGGCCGAACACCACCGCGTGCCGGCTGACCGTGCCGAGCAGCAGGAACAGCGCGCTGTACGCGATCGAGGCGACCAGCGCCGCGATGGTGTAGGCCACGGCGATCTGCCCGCCGTTGCCGTTGAGGATCAGGCCCGCGACGAACGTCGGCAGCGCGGAGAAGAGCATCGTCACGCCGATGGCGACGATCAGCTTGGTGAAGATGATCGTCGGCCGCTTCACCGGCTTGGCCAGCAGATAGACGATCGAACCGTCGTCGATCTCCGGACCGATGGCACCCGTCCCCGCGATGACGCCGATCAGCGGCACCATCGTGGCGATGGCAAAACCGCCGAGCACCCCGGAGGCGACCTGGTCGTCGGCCCCGGCGAACGCCCGTACCGCCACGGCGATGACCACCAGCAGGACAGGCAGGACGAACAGGATGGCGGCCCGGCGCCGGCCGAGCAGGGCCCGGTAGGTGAGCCGGGCGACTGTGGGGTCGTACATGACGCTTCACAGCTCCTTTCAGGCCACTACTCAGGCCGCTACGAGATAGGAAAAGACCGATTCGAGGGACTCGTCGGACGGTGAGACGGTCAGCAGCCGGATGCCGTGTTCGCGTGCCACCTTCGGCAGCAGCGTGGTGAAGCGCCCGAAGTCGACGGCCTGGACGCGCAGGGCGCGTTCGGTCAGATCGACCTCGATCCCCGCCGTCGACGGGTCGGCGATGAGGGCGGCGGCGAGGGCCCGGTCGTCGCTGGACCGTACGAGATAGCGGTGCGGCCGGTCCGTCATGAGACGGCGGATCTTCCGGAAGTCGCCGGAAGCGGCGTGCCGTCCCGCCACGATCACCTCGATGTGCGAGGCGAGCTGCTCGACCTCCTCCAGGATGTGGGAGGAGAACAGGACCGTGCGGCCCTCCGCGCCCATCCGGCGCAGCAGCTCCATCAGCTGCATCCGCTGACGGGGGTCCATGCCGTTGAACGGCTCGTCCAGAAGCAGCACGGAGGGTTCGTGGACCAGCGCGGAGGCCATCTTCACGCGCTGGCGCATGCCCTTGCTGTACGTGGAGATCTTGCGGTCCTGCGCGTACTCCATCTCGACCGTGGCCAGTGCCTTGTGAGCGGCGGCGTCTCCCAGCCCGTGCAGCTCCGCGTTGGCGACGACGAACTCACGGCCGGTCAGGAAGTCGTACATCCCTTCCCGTTCCGGAACGATCCCGATCGACTTGTAGACCGCCTCGTTGCGCCAGATCTGCGTCCCGTCGAGGGTGACCTTCCCCGTCGACGGGGCGAGGAAGCCGGCCATCATGTTGATCAGCGTGGACTTGCCGGCGCCGTTGGGGCCCAGCAGCCCCGTGACACCCGGTCCCACGGTCATGCTCACGTCGTTGACGGCGACCACGTTGCCGAACCAGCGCGAGGTGTGGTCGATCTCGATGGTGGTCACAGCCCGACCCTCCGGTAGCGGCGCATCAGAACGGCGTACGAGCCGGCGACGAGCGCGAGTACAACGATCAGATAGGCGACGCCCGCGGCGGCTCCCGGGCCCTCGCCGCCGGGGAAGGCGGAAGAGGCGCCGAGGAACGCCGTCTGCACCCCGTCGATCAGGGTGATGGGCGAGAACAGTCCCAGCCAGGTGATGGCACCGGTGGAGCCCGTCTCCCAGGCGATCGCCTGGACCGTGGAGACCGCGCCGTAGGTGATGGTCAGCACGGCGATCACCGCGGCGACACCGAAGCCGCGGCGCGGGGTCAGTGCGGCGACCACCAGGCCGAGGCCGGCGAACAGCACGGACAGCAGCGCCACCGAGACCATCCCCTGTGCGAAGCCCTTGGTCTGGTCGCCGAGGTCGAACTTCGCGAGCAGCGCGCCCACGTAGAGGATGACGAGCGGCAGCCCGGTGAGGATGAGAAGGGCCGATGCCATGGCCGCGAACTTCGCGACCACGTAGTCGAGGCGCTCGATCGGCCGTGAGAAGTACAGCGGCACGCTCTTGAAGCGCAGATCCCTGGACACGGACTGCGGTGCCTGCGAGGCGATGAAGAGTCCGATCACCGCCTGCAGGTAGATCGCGAACGCCGTGTACTTGATGGGCAGTTTCGTCATGCTCGGCGTAGCCATGGCCACCGCCACGAGGATCAGTGCCACCATGCACATCACCCCGCACAGCAGCATCGGCAGCACCTTGGACTTGGCGGAACGGCCGAGGCCGAACGAGCCGCGCAGCGACTGCGAGAAGAGCGAGCGGCGGGCGTAGGCCCGGCCCAGACGGGCGCCGTCGTAGGAGCGGTACCCGATGTTGTGGATCCGGGAGGTGTCGCTCCCGGTGACGGTCCCGGTCTCAGTGCTCATCGCGACCGCTCCCCTTCTGCTCTCCGGCGCCGACGGCCGAGGCCACCGCTGCCTGTGGTGCCTCTTCGGTGCGGAAGACCTCGGCGATGTGGTGGCGCCGCTGTTCCATCCGGATGAGGCCGAGTCCGAGCCCGGCGACACTGTCGCGGACCAGGTCGTACGTTTCCTCGCCCGTCGCCTCCACCAGCAGGATGTGGCCGGCGCCGGGCAGACCCCCGGCGTCCAGGCCGTCGAGTCCGACGAGTTTGACCCCGGCCCCGGTGAGGGACCGGCGCAGGGCGTCCGTGCCGTCGGGGTGTTCGTCGCTGTCGGTGACCTCGACCGCCAGGGTCGTGGTGATCTGGGTGAAGTCGCTGGTGGAGCTGGACCGCAGCAGCGAACCGCCGTCGATGACGACGACGTGGTCACAGGTGCGCTCCAGCTCGCCCAGAAGGTGCGAGGTGACGAGCACCGAGATGCCGAAGTCGGTGTGGACGCGGCGGATCAGGCCCAGCATCTCGTCGCGGCCGACCGGGTCCAGGCCGTTGGTCGGCTCGTCGAGAAGGACCAGCTGCGGGTCGTGGACGAGTGCCTGGGCCAGCTTCACCCGTTGTTTCATACCGGTCGAGTAGCCCCCGATGGGGCGGTAGCGCTCCTCGTACAGACCGACGTGGCGCAGCGTGTCGGCGGTGCGCTCACGAGCGGCCGTCGGCGGCAGTCCGGACATCCGCGCCATGTGGACGACGAATTCGGTCGCCGAGACATCGGGCGGAAGGCAGTCGTGCTCGGGCATGTACCCGACGCGCTCCCGGATCGCGGCGCCCTCGGTGGCGACGTCCAGTCCGAGCACCGCGGCCCGGCCTTCGGTGGCGGGGGACAGACCCAGCAGGATCTTGATCAATGTGGACTTGCCGGCCCCGTTGGAACCCACCAGGCCGGTTACGCCCGGTCCGATGTCCAAGGAGAGCCGGTCAAGCGCGGTCACCCGGGGGAACCGCTTGCTCAGGCTTTCGGTCGCGATCACAGTCACGTCCTAGACGGTAGTGGCGCACGCCACGGGAGTCGTCAGACCAGGCGGCTGTATACACGTCCGACTCCAGGCGTACGGACCCGTAGGGGGACCCCACGGGGGATGACCCGAAACCGGCGAAGCCGGTCACATGCCGTTGTCCACACAGGTGCCCACGTGCGGCCTGGCCTGTGCCCACATGGTGCCCGCGTGCGCCCGGGCCGTGTCCACGTGGCGTTATCCACAGGTTCGGGGCATCCCTTGACGCGGACCACCGGGATTGCCACATTCGACGGTGTCACGTGACGGACACGTACTGCCATGCCGACACCGGACAAGGGGGAACCGTGAGTCTGCGAGGCGCGCGTGAGCGCTGGGTGCGTACGGGCGGGATCGAGCTGTGCGTCGCCGAGTTGGGCGACCGTACGCAGCCGACGGTCGTGCTGGTACACGGGTATCCGGACAGCAAGGAGGTCTGGTCGGCGGTCGCCCACCGGCTGGCGGAGCGGTGGCATGTCGTGCTGTACGACGTGCGGGGACACGGCCGGTCGGCGGCCCCCATACCGCTGCGCGGCGGCTTCACGCTGGAGAAGCTGACCGATGACTTCCTGGCCGTCGCAGACGCGGTGAGCCCCGACCGGCCGGTCCATGTGGTGGGACACGACTGGGGTTCCGTCCAGTCCTGGGAGTTCGCCACGGTCGAGCGGACCAAGGGCCGGATCGCCTCGTTCACGTCGATGTCCGGCCCGTCCCTGGACCACCTCGGTCACTGGATCAAGCAGCGGATGTCCCACCCGAGTCCGCGCCGGGTGGGACAGTTGCTCGGCCAGGGCGCCAAGTCCTGGTACGTGTACGCCCTGCACACACCGGTGCTGCCCGAGCTGGCCTGGCGCGGGCCGCTCGGCAGGCAGTGGCCCCGGATGCTCCAGCGGATGGAGAAGGTGCCCTCGGACGGGTATCCGACGTCCTCGCTTCCACGGGACGCGGCCCACGGGGCCTGGCTCTACCGGGACAACGTCCGGGCCCGCCTGCGCAGGCCGCGCGCCGACGCGTCCGCCCATGTACCGGTCCAGCTCATCACGCCGACCGGCGACGTCTTCCTCTCGGAGACGCTCTACGAGGATCTGGACACCTGGGTTCCGCAACTGGTACGCCGCAGCCTGCCGGCCAGGCATTGGGTGCCGCGTACCAGGCCGGACCAGTTGTCCGCCTGGATCGGTGAGTTCGTCTCCGCGTGCGAGGCGGAGACCGGTCAGGGCGGCCCGCCCGTGCAGGACACCGCTGCCACGGGTGACCACGCGGACAGTTTCGGGGGCCTGCTGGTGCTGGTGACGGGCGCGGCCTCCGGCATCGGCCGGGCCACCACACTCGCCTTCGCCCGTGCCGGGGCTCGGGTCGTGGCGGTGGACCGGGACGGCGAGGGCGCGGCCCGTACTGCGGACTCGGCCCGACTGATCGGTGCGGCCGCCGCATGGAGCGAGGCAGCCGATGTCGGCGACGAGCAGGCGATGGAGAAGCTCGCGGACAGGGTCGCCTCGGAGTACGGCGTGGTCGACGTCCTGGTGAACAACGCCGGTGTCGGGTTGGCCGGTTCCTTCCTGGAGACGACGAGCGAGGACTGGCGGAACGTACTCGACGTCAACCTCTGGGGGGTCATCCACGGCTGCCGGGTCTTCGGCAGACAGATGGCCGACCGGAATCAGGGCGGCCACATCGTCAACGTCGCCTCGGCGGCCGCTTATCAGCCGTCACGCGCGCTCCCCGCGTACAGCACGTCGAAGGCAGCCGTTCTGATGCTCAGCGAGTGTCTGCGGGCGGAGCTGGCCGAGAAGTCGATCGGTGTCACCGCGATATGCCCGGGCGTCGTCACCACCGGGATCACGTCGACGGCACGCTTCGCCGGGACGGACGAGACGGAGCAGACGCGCCTCCGGCAGCGCACGGGCCGCCTGTACGCGCTCCGCAACTACCCACCGGAGAAGGTGGCTGACGCGATCCTGCGTGCTGTCGTACACAACCGCGCGGTGGTCCCCGTGAACGCGGAGGCCCGTGGCTCCCGGTTGCTGTCACGGATCAGCCCCGGGTTGCTGCGTGGGATCGCGCGGCTTGAGCCACCGCTCTGATGTGGCGGCGCAGTTCCCCGCACCGGGCCCGCAAGGCCCGGTGCGGGGAACCGACTTCACCATGACCGGGGGACGGCCGTCGCATCATGGTCCGTACCGAAGCGATTTGGCTCCTCGGCACGCCGTCTGATGCTCTGCCGCGAGGAGTTCACTGTGCGCCCCCAGGTGAAGC
Source organism: Streptomyces sp. NBC_01520 (assembly GCF_045040375.1). Lineage (NCBI taxonomy): Bacteria > Bacillati > Actinomycetota > Actinomycetes > Kitasatosporales > Streptomycetaceae > Streptomyces > Streptomyces sp. NBC_01520. The sequence continues at coordinate 4,148,037 of NZ_CP109404.1, read as the reverse complement.
GGGCTGGTCAGTAAGTATGCATACAGAACACGGACGTTACGAATCAAACGCCCATACCGCCCTCAATCATGACCTGTTACCCAAAAGGCGCCATTCGCCCGGCACTTGTCCACAGAAACGCCAAATCACCTGTGGATAACATGAGTTGGCTGTGGATCAAACCTGTGCGGTGTGATGAGCGCGGAGAACTTCTGACAAAAACCAGGTGCGCCGCGAATCGTCCACGGGCACTCTGACGTGATGGACGCACAACGCACCGTGAAGGTGTCCAAGTACCTCTCGAAACACCTGCGGCACCAGCCGGACCGCATCGGAATCAGCCTCGACGCCCACGGCTGGGTGCCCATCGACGAACTGCTGCGGGCCTGCGCCCGGCACGGCTTCGCCGTCTCCCGGACGGAACTCGACCACGTCGTCGCGGCCAACGACAAACAGCGCTTCGCGGTGGCCGGCGACCGCATCCGTGCGAACCAGGGCCACTCCGTCACGGTCGACCTGGGCCTGCCGCCGGCCGAGCCGCCCGCGTACCTCTACCACGGGACTGTGGCCAGGGCACTCGCGACGATCCGCACCGAGGGGCTGCGGTCCATGGCACGGCACCACGTACACCTGTCGCCCGATCGCGAGACGGCGACCCGCGTCGGCGCCCGCCGCGGTGTCCCCCTCGTCCTGTCCGTCGACGCGGGCGCCATGTACCGCGCGGGACACCTCTTCCATGTCACGGCCAACGGCGTGTGGCTCACCGATACCGTGCCGCCGGGCTTCCTCCGACTGCCGCGGTAGAGACCTGCCGGGTCAGCGTTCCAGGCCGCCCAGACCCGTACGCAGGTCCTCCAGGTTCATCACGGGCTGCACGGCTACCTTGCAACCGGCCTGGAAGAGCGGTTCGAGCAGCGGCGGCATCTGTGCGGACTCCTGCATGTCGAAAACGATCATGCAGGTACGTCGTCCCTCCGTGGGGGCGAAGTACGCCGCTTCAGGCCTCAGACTCTCGACGATCTCTTCGATGAGCTTCGCCATGGTGCCTTCGGACACGGCCCGGTTCGCGGCTTCGGTGTCCATCCGCGCGGTCAGCAGCATCCTCATGGGGACCATTCCTTCCGGCGAACTGCGCCCGGCGCCGTGCACACACGCCGACAGACGAACCGGCCGCGTTCCTCACCAGCTTCGCCCCGGCCGCGCACCCCGGCAACCACTCGGCACCCGCCCCGGGGCTGTATCCCCCGTGCGCCCACCCCCGCCGGTGTGGCGCAGCCGTCGCCGTAGAGTCTTGGCCATGACGTCCTCCCGCCGCCTGAGCACCGTGATCCTGCCCATCCGCCGCTGGCACGACGGTGGCCGGGCCCTGTGGGTCCGCGCCGAGGAGCTGGGTTTCCACGCGGCGTACACCTACGACCACCTGGCCTGGCGGACCTTCCGTGACGGGCCCTGGTTCGGCGCGGTCCCGACACTGACGGCCGCCGCTGCCGCCACCGAACGGCTGCGCCTTGGCACCCTCGTCACCTCGCCGAACTTCAGGCACCCCGTGACACTCGCCAAGGACCTCATCACCCTCGACGACGTCTCCGACGGACGGATCACGCTCGGCATCGGCGCGGGAGGGAACGGCTTCGACGCCACGACGCTGCGCAGGAGCGACGAGAAGCCGTGGACCCCACGGGAACGCGCCGACCACTTCGACGAGTTCGTCCCGCTGCTCGACCGGCTGCTCAGCGAACCGTCCGTGACGCACGAAGGACGGTTCTACGCCGCCGACGAGGCCCGGAACATCCCCGGCTGCGTGCAGCGCCCCCGGCTCCCGTTCGCGATCGCCGCCACCGGTCCGCGCGGGCTGAGGCTCGCCGCGCGGTACGGCCAGGCGTGGGTGACCACGGGCGACCCGAAGCTGTACGAGACCGGGACGCCGGAACAGTCGGTGGCAGCCGTCCGCGGGCAGATCTCCCGGCTCGGCGCAGCCGGTGAGGCGGTCGGCAGGGACGTCTCGGAGCTGGACAAGATCCTTCTCACCGGCTTCACCCCGGGCCGTCCGCTGCGCTCGTTCGACGCGTTCGTGGACTTCGCGGGGACGCACTTCGAGCTCGGATTCACCGAGATCGTCGTCCACTGGCCGGTGCCGGACTCGGACTTCGCCATGGACGACAAGGTCTTCGAGCGCATCGCCACCGAGGGCCTCGCGCAGCTCGGCTGACCGGTCGGGCCCACGCCACGTCGCGGTGGCTCACCGGCCGCCGCGACGCCATGGGGCCGGATCCCCCACCCGAGGCCTTTGTCATATGCCAGGGTCACGTACCGCAGTTCGGGGGCTCGCGGTCTCAGATGTGCGCCCCTGCGCACGACCGTGCAACCCCGTACGGGAGAATGGCCGGGTGACCTCAGCTACCGACGCGCCTCTTCCTGCCGTAACCCGGCTGATCGCCACCGACCTGGACGGCACTCTGCTGCGTGACGACAAGACTTTGTCGGACCGTACGATCGCCGCCCTCGCGGCGGCCGAGGCGGCGGGGATCGAGGTCTTCTTCGTCACCGGCCGGCCCGCCCGCTGGATGGACGTCGTCAGCGACCATGTCCACGGCCATGGCATGGCGATCTGTGCGAACGGTGCCGCGGTCGCCGATCTGCGTGCGGACGGACGGCTGATCGAGGTCCACCCGCTGGAACGCGCCGCCGCCCTGGACGTCGTGCGTGTCCTGCGCGAGGCCGCCCCGGGTACGTCGTTCGCCGTCGAACTGACCACGGGCATCCACTACGAGCCGGCCTACCCGCCGTTCCACATGGACCCGGGCGCCACCGTGGCCGTCGCGGAGAAGCTCCTCCAGGAGGAGACACCCGGCACCGGCACCCCCGTCCTGAAGGTGCTCGCCCACCACCCCGAGCTGGCGCCGGACGCCTTCCTCGCGCTGGCACGCGAGGCTGCGGCGGGCAGGGCCTCCTTCACCCGCTCCAGCCCCACGGCCCTGCTGGAGATCAGCGGCCTGGGCGTCTCCAAGGCGGGCACGCTCGCCGCGTGCTGCGCGGAGCGGGGCATCACGCGGGCCGAGGTGGTCGCCTTCGGGGACATGCCCAACGATGTGGAGATGCTGGAGTGGGCCGGGGCCTCGTTCGCGATGGGCAACGCCCATCCGGCCGCGCGCGCTGCCGCGTCCGGTGTGACCCTCACCAACAACGAGGACGGTGTGGCGGTCGTCATCGAGCAGATCCTCGCCACCCGCTGAGACCTGTCCGGCCGACCGCGCGGCGGACCTGCGCGCTGGACCCGGCAGGCGTGCCCTGACGGCGCGACAGGCCGGACGAGCAGGCCAGGCGACGGGAACGGGCCCGCCCGCGCGGCGCACCGCCGGAGGCCGCACTGCCCAGCGCACCGCCCCGGCGGACGGCCCTTGTGGACGGCCCTTGCGGACGGCCCGACGCGCCGCCCGGCAGACGCCCCCGCAGACGCCCCGGCGGACGCCCCCGCCCGTCAGAGCGGGACCTCCCAGACGACCGTCGTACCGGTACCGTCCTTCCCCGGCCCGAACCAGCTCGCCCCACCCAGCGACTCCGCACGGCGGGCGAGATTGCGCAGTCCGCTCCGCCTCCCGCTGTCCGGGATGCCGACTCCGTCGTCGACGACGGACAGCCGCACGGCGTCCCTCCCGTCCGGCAGGACGGCGGTCGCGTCCACGCTCACCTCGACGCGTGAGGCCCGGGCATGCCGGAAGGTGTTGGACAGCGCCTCCCGCAGGGCGGCGATGAGGTTCTTGCCAGCGAGTTCCCCGACGAGCGAGTCGACGGGGCCCAGGAAGCGGTGCGTCGGCTTGAAGCCCAGGGGCACGGCCGCCATGTTGATCTCCCGCAGCACCCGGGTCCGCAGCGCGGAAGGGGCCTCGGCCGGCTCCTGCTGCAGCGCGAAGATGGCCGTACGGATCTCCTGGATGGTCACGTCCAACTCGTCGACGGCCCGTCCGACCCCGGCCCGTACCCCGGGGACCGCCGAGCGGCGCTGGGCACGCTCCAGCATCATGCCCGTGGCGAACAGGCGCTGGATGACCAGGTCATGGAGGTCCCGGGCGATCCGGTCCCGGTCCTCGTAGACGGCGAGCCGCTCCCGGTCGCGCTGGGCCTCGGCCATCTTGAGGGCCAGCGCGGCCTGCGCGGCGAACTGTGTGGCCAGCGTCCGCTCCGCCTCCGTGAACGGCCGCTCGCCCCGCCGCCGGGGGATGGCGAGCGCGCCCAGCACCAGTCCGCCGCTGCGCAGGGGCAGCAGCATGTGGGGTCCGAACTGATCGGCCAGCCTGGTGATCATGCAGGGGTCGGTGGCCGCGTCGTCCATGAAGACCGCCTCGCCCCTGAGAAGAGCGGCGACCACGGGGCTGTGGCGCGGGATGATCACGCCGAGGGACGCGGACGGCTTGTCACCGGCGACGGCGACGATCTCCAGGCCCCCGTCCGCGACCGGCAGCATGACGATCCCTGCGGCGGAGTCGGCGAGCCGACGGGTCTGCTCGGCGACGACGGCCAGGGCGTCATCTGCGTCCCCACCCGACAGAAGAGCGGTGGTGACCGCCACCGAACCGTCGATCCACCGTTCGCGCTGCCGCGCGGCCTCGTACATCCGCGCGTGGCCGATGGCGATCCCGGCCTCCGTGGCAAGCACGCTCAGCATGTGCAGGTCGTCCTCGCCGAACGGGTCCCCGCCCCGCTTCTCCGCCACATACAGGTTCCCGAAGACCTCACCCTGGACCCGGATCGGAACTCCGAGGAACCCCCGCATCGTCGGGTGCCCGGGCGGAAATCCGGCGGAACGCGGATCGGCCGACAGGTCGGCCAGCCGGATGGGGACCGGATCCCGGATCAGGGCGCCCAGAAGGCCGGTCCGGCCGTCCGGCGGACGTCTGATGGCGTGAGCGGCCTCTTCCGGAACCCCGTGGGTGACGAAGTCGGAGAGGCTGTCGCCCGGTTCGTCGACCACACCGATGGCCGCATAGCAGGCGTGGGTCAGTTCGGCCGCGGTCTCGCAGATGCGGTCGAGGGTGGAGCTGAGCTCCAGGCCGGTACCGACGGACCGCGTCGCTTCCAGCAGTTGCGGGACACGTGCGGTCAGTTCCGCGGCAAGCCCTTGAAGGCCTCCGTTGTCCTGCGTCGCCGCTTCGGGCGAGTCCTTCGGGGCCTGCTCGGGCATGAACCGATCTTAATGAGGGCATATCGGTCTGGAAAGTCGGGCGCTCAGCCGGCCCACCACGTCAGAGCCGCACCTGGTGCCGCCACCCGCCCACCGGTTCAGGGCCCCGTCGGCACCGCCACCCGGTCCGCTTCGACCGGCCCGTCCGCCTCGACCGTTCGTGCCGTCCCCGCCTTCATCAGGACCGGTTCCCGCTCGCGTTCGAGCATCCGTCGCAGCGGCCCGTCCTGCGCAGCCAGAGCGGCGTACGGCCCCTGCTGCACCACCCGGCCGCCGTCCAGCACCAGGACCTCGTCCACGGCGTCGAGTCCGGCCAGCCGGTGCGTGATCAGCAGCGTCGTCCGCCCCCGCGTGGCGGCCAGCAGGTCCACGGTGAGAGCGTCCGCCGTCGCCAGGTCGAGGTGCTCCGCCGGCTCGTCCAGGACGAGAACGGGGAAGTCCGCGAGAAGTGCCCTGGCCAGTGCGAGCCGCTGCCGCTGTCCGCCCGAGAGCCGGGCACCGTGTTCGCCCACCAGGGTGTCCAGGCCGTCCGGCAGCGACTGCGCCCAGCTGAGCAGCCGGGCCCCGGCCAGTGCGTCCCGCAGCTCGTCGTCGGTCGCACCGGTACGGGCGAGCCGCAGATTTTCCCGGATGGAACTGTCGAAGACGTGCGCGTCCTGGGCGCACAGTCCGACGAACGTGCGGACCGTGTCCCCGTCCAGGGCGGACGCCTCGACCCCGCCGAGACGGTACGTCCCCTCCCTGGCGTCCAGGAAGCGGAGCAGGACCTGCGCGAGCGTCGTCTTCCCCGAGCCGGACGGACCCACGACGGCCACCCGCTTCCCGGCGGTCAACGTCAGGTCGACGGAGTCCAGGGCATCACGCTCCGCCCCCTCGTACCGGGCCGACAGACCCCGTACGGCGAGCGGGAAGGGCGAGGCGGGGGCCTCGGCCGGTACGGCGGGTTCCTGGACCGGCACAGGGGCGTCCAGGACTTCGTGGACCCGCTCCGCGCTGCGCTTGATCCGCTGGCGGTACTGCACGGCGAGCGGCAGGCCCGTCACAGCCTCGAAGGCCGCGAGCGGGGTGAGGACGACGACGGCGAGCTCCAGGCCCGCCAGCCGGCCGTCGTACACCGCGGGAAGCGCGACGGCCGCCGCGCCCACCACGGTGAGTCCGCAGATCAGGGCGGAGAGCCCCCCGCCGAGTGCGCTCGCGGTCGCCCCGCGGGAGACGATCCGGGTGAGCGCGGCGTCGGCCCCGCGCACGAGCTCCTTGCGCGCGGGCAGCGCCCCCGCGACGGTCAGTTCGGCCGTCCCCGCGAGCAGATCGGTGATCCGGACGGCCAGCGCGGACCGTGCGGGCGACAGCCGGCGCTCGGCATGCCGGGCGCACGCGCCGCTCACCAGCGGCACGCCCACACCGGCGAGGAGCAGGCCGACGGCGAGCACGGCTCCCGCCTCCGGGAGCAGCCGGCCGGTGAATCCGACGGCCGCCGTCCCGACCGCGACCGCGGTTCCCGCGGGCAGCAGCCAGCGCAGCCAGTAGTCCTGCAGCGCGTCCACGTCGGAGACGAGCCGGGACAGCAGGTCACCGCGCCGTGCCGTCCGCAGACCGGCGGGCGCGATGCGTTCGAGCCCCCGGTACACGGCGACCCTGAGCTCCGCGAGCATCCTGAGCACCGCGTCGTGGGACACCAGACGCTCGGCGTAGCGGAATACCGCCCGGCCGATTCCGAAGGCGCGGGTCGCGGTGACGGCGACCATCAGATAGAGCACCGGGGGCTGCTCGGACGCGCGGGAGATCAGCCATCCGGAGACGGCCATGAGGCCGACGGACGAACCCACGGCGAGGCTGCCCAGCAGCAGGGCCAGGCCCAGCTTGCCGTGCTGGGCACCCGCGGCCTCCCGGACCCGGGCGAGCACCCGGCCGCCGGTCCGGGGAGCGGTGTCCTTCAGCACCTCGGGCCCGACCGGCTCACCGGCGGCCGGCGCCACCGATCCGTCACGGCCGGCCGGTACCCGCGCCGTCACCGCACCGGCGACGGACGCCCCGGCCTCCCGCGGCTCCAGCGTCACCACCCGGTCCGCGACCGGGAGCAGTGCCGGACGGTGCACGACCAGCAGCACCGTGCGTCCCGCCGCCAGCCTCCGTACGGCGTCGACGATGCCCGCTTCCGTCTCCCCGTCCAGGCTCGCCGTCGGCTCGTCGAGCAGCAGCAGCGGCCGGTCGGCGAGGAACGCCCTGGCCAGCGCGATCCGTTGCCGTTGTCCCGCGGACAGTCCGGCGCCGTCCTCCCCCAGCGGGGTCCGCAGACCGTCCGGCAGACCCGCCACGAACTCGTACGCCCCCGCCTCCGTCAGCGCCGCCATGAGCGCGTCGTCGTCCGCGTCCGGGCGCGCCAGGCGTACGTTCTCCGCGATCGTTCCGGCGAACAGGTGCGGACGCTGGGGGACCCACGCGATCTGCTCGCGCCAGCGTTCGGCGGAGAGGTCGGACAGGTCGGTCCCACCGACCCGCACCCGGCCCTCGTCGGGCACCGTGAATCCCAGCAGCACGTTCAGGAGCGTGGACTTGCCGACCCCGCTGGGGCCGACCAGTGCGACGGTCTCCCCGGGCTCCACCACCAGCGACACCGCGTCCAGGGAGGGTTCGGTACGGCCGTCGTGCCGGACCGTGACGCCCTCCAGCTCCAGCCGCGGCGACTGCGGAACATCCTGGGTGCCACGGGCCGGAGGCTCGGTCTCCAGCACCGAGAAGATCTCCTCCGCCGCTGCGAGCCCTTCCGCCGCCGCGTGGTACTGGGCCCCGACCTGGCGGATCGGCAGATACGCCTCGGGCGCCAGGATGAGGATGACCAGCCCGGTGTAGAGGTCGAGTTCGCCGTGGACGAGCCGCATCCCGATCGTCACGGCGACCAGCGCCACGGACAGGGTCGCCAGCAGCTCCAGGGCGAAGGAGGACAGGAACGCGATCCGGAGCGTCTTCAGGGTGGCCTGGCGGTACTGCGACGTGATAGTGCGGATCGACTCGGCCTGCGCCTTGGCCCGCCCGAAGACCTTGAGCGTAGGCAGCCCGGCGACCACGTCGAGGAAGTGGCCGGAAAGCCGGGAAAGCAGCTGCCACTGACGGTCCATCCGGGACTGGGTGGCCCAGCCGATCAGGATCATGAAGAGCGGGATGAGCGGCAGGGTCACCACGATGATCGCGGCCGAGACCCAGTCCTCGGTGACGATCCTGGCCAGGACCGCCACCGGCACCACGATCGCGAGCCCGAGCTGCGGGAGGTAGCGCGAGAAGTAGTCGTCGAGTGCGTCGACACCCCGGGTGGCCAGAGCGACCAGTGAACCGGTACGCCGACCGCTCAGCCATTCCGGGCCGAGCTCCGCGGCCCGCTCCATCAGCCGGCCGCGCAGCTCGGACTTGACCGCGGCACTCGCCCGGTACGCGGCCAGTTCGGTGAGCCAGGCCACGAGGGCCCGGCCCAGCGCGACGGCAACGAGCAGGAGCAGAGGGGTGCGGAGCCCGTCGACGGTCAGGCCGTCCTCGAACCCGCCCACCACCACCTCGGCGATGAGCATGGCCTGAGCGATGACCAGGGCCGCTCCGACCAGCCCGAGTCCCACCACAGCCGCCAGGAAGAAGCGGGTGGCGCGGGCGTAGCGCAGAAGGCGCGGGTCGATCGGTTTCACGTGAAACAGCTCCCCGGTGAGCTCGTGTCGTTGGGTTGCCCGGTGAGCGCCTGGACGAGTCCGGCGCTCGTGCGAGTTCGGTGCGGTGCGCGTGCGGCTGAAGCAGGCGTGCGCCTGTGGCAAGCACGCGGCTTCGGCAATCGTGGGAGCTGGGTGCACGCACGGGTTCGGCGCGCGCACCCCGGCTCGTATCTCAGTGCGCGTCGGCGATGTGCTGGGTGCCGATGCGCTTGCGGAACACCCAGTACGTCCAGCCCTGGTACAGCAGCACCACCGGAGTGGCGATGCCGGCACACCAGGTCATGATCTTGAGGGTGTACGGGGTGGACGAGGCGTTGGTGACCGTGAGGTTCCAGGCGTCGTTCAGCGAGGACGGCATGACGTTCGGGAAGAGCGTCAGGAAGAGCATCGCCACGGCCGCCGTGATGGTCAGGCCGGAGAGCGCGAACGACCAGCCCTCACGTCCCGCCGCGATGGCTCCGATCGCCCCCACCAGCGACACCACGGCGATGATCATCGCCAGCAGGCTCCAGCTGTCGCCGTTCTCCGCCTGGGTCCAGATCAGGAAGCCCAGCGCGAGCACGGCGGTGACCGGACCGAGCTTGAGCGCCAGCTTGCGCGCCCGCCCCCGGATGTCACCGACGGTCTTGAGCCCGGCGAACACCGCGCCGTGGAAGGTGAAGAGGGACAGCGTGACCAGCCCGCCCAGGAGGGCGTACGGGTTGAGCAGGTCCCAGAGGTTGCCGACGTACTCCATGTCGGCGTCGATCTTCACACCGCGGACGATGTTCCCGAAGGCCACGCCCCAGAGCAGGGCCGGGATCAGCGAGGTCCAGAAGATCGCGTGCTCCCAGTTGGTCTGCCAGCGCTCCTCGGGTCGCTTGGCCCGGTATTCGAAGGCCACCCCACGCACGATCAGGCAGAGCAGGATGACCAGCAGCGGCAGGTAGAACCCGGAGAACAGCGTCGCGTACCACTCGGGGAACGCGGCGAAGGTCGCGCCGCCGGCACTGAGCAGCCACACCTCGTTCCCGTCCCAGACCGGCCCGATCGTATTGATCAGGACACGCCGTTCCTTGCGGTTGCGGGCGAGCAGCTTGGTCAGGACCCCGATACCGAAGTCGAATCCCTCCAGGAAGAAGTAGCCGGTCCAGAGGACGGCGATGAGCACGAACCAGACGTCGTGGAGTTCCATCTCTCAGCTCCGCTGTTCTCAGTAGGAGAAGGCCATGGGCCGGTCGGCGTCGTCCTCGTCGTGGCCGCCGGTCCTGGTGGGCGGATTGAGGTCGGCCTCCGTGAGTTCGGGTGGCCCGGCCTTGACGTACTTCAGGAGCAGCTTGACCTCGACCACGGCGAGCACCGCGTACAGGGCGGTGAAGATGATCATCGAAGTGAGGACCTCGCCCTGCGAGACGCCGGGGGAGACCGCGTCACGGGTCTGGAACACGCCGTAGACCACCCACGGCTGGCGCCCCATCTCCGTGAAGATCCATCCCCAGGAGTTGGCGATCAGTGGGAAGAGCATGGTCCACAGGGCGGTGAGCCAGTAGAGCTTGGTCAGTTTCGGACTCAGCGCCCTGTTCCTGAAGAGCACCAGGTGCGGCACCTCGTCCTCACCGGTGCGCATCGCCGGCGGCAGCAGGAACTTCCGCCGGGTCAGCCACAGTCCCAGCAGGCCGAGGCCGAAGGACGCCATGCCGAAGCCGATCATCCAGCGGAAGCTCCAGAAGGCGACCGGGATGTTGGGCCGGTAGTCACCCGGGCCGTACGTCTCCACCAGTTGTTCGTTGATGTCGTTGATGCCGGGGACGTACGAGTCGAAGCTGTAGTCCGAGAGGAAGGACAGTATTCCGGGGATGGAGACCTCGACGGTGTTGTGGCCCTTGGCGACGTCACCGACCGCGAAGAGCGAGAAGGGCGCGCCTTCCTCGCCCTCCCACAGCGCCTCGGCAGCGGCCATCTTCATCGGCTGCTGCTCGAACATCACCTTGCCGAGGGTGTCGCCGCTGATGGCCGTGAGCGCGCCCGCGGCCACCACCGTGACCAGTCCCAGGCGCAAGGAGGTCCGCATCACCCGGATGTGCTTCTTGCGCGCCAGGTGGAAGGCGGAGATGCCGACCATGAAGGCGCCGCCGACCAGGAACGCCGCCGTGACGGTGTGGAAGAACTGGGCGAGCGCGGTGTTCTGGGTGAGCACCTGCCAGAAGTCCGTGAGCTCGGCACGGCCGCGTTCCTCGTTGATGCGGTAGCCGACCGGGTGCTGCATCCAGGAGTTGGCGGCCAGGATGAAGAACGCGGAGAGGATGGTTCCGATGGAGACCATCCAGATACAGGCGAGATGGATCTTCTTCGGCAGCTTGTCCCAGCCGAAGATCCACAGCCCGATGAACGTGGACTCGAAGAAGAACGCGATCAGTGCCTCGAAGGCGAGCGGGGCGCCGAAGACGTCACCGACGAACCGCGAGTAGTCGGACCAGTTCATGCCGAACTGGAACTCCTGGACGATGCCGGTGACCACGCCCATGGCGATGTTGATCAGGAAGAGCTTGCCCCAGAACTTCGTGGCCCTGAGGTACTTCTCGTTGTCCGTGCGCACCCAGGCGGTCTGCAGGCCGGCTGTGAGCGCGGCGAGAGAGATCGTCAGTGGGACGAACAGGAAGTGGTAGACGGTGGTGATGCCGAACTGCCATCGAGCCAGAGTCTCTGGTGCCAGCGCTAGATTCACGCCCATTTCTCCTTGCGTCGCCGTGATCACAGCCGCAGCTCGCCCCATCCATTCCCGTTGATCACGGGAGGAAACGGCCCCGCTTGTGAACGCGTTCACATTCACAAGCAATTATGGCGCACACAGATCCGAGGCGTTCGAGCGGGGGGTGGTTTCCGGCCGACCCCGACCGAGCCACCCGAAACCGGACGGCACCGCGCGGCGACGGAAGCGGGCGGCACGACGGCCCCGCACCTCGTCGTCCGAGGTACGGGGCCGTCCATGGCACGGGCGGGCCGGAGGCCGCGCGCATGCGTCCTACAGCTCCTCGCGGTACGCCTCCGCCACCTTCAGGAACAGGTCGTTGGCCTCGGCCTCCCCGACCGTGACCCGCACACCCTCACCGGCGAACGGCCGGACCACCACACCCGCCCGCTCGCACACCCCGGCGAAATCGAGCGTACGGTCGCCGAGCCGCAGCCAGACGAAGTTGGCCTGGGACTCGGGAACGGTCCAGCCCTGCCGCACCAGCCCCTCGTACACCCGGGTGCGCTCGCCCACCAGCGCGCCGACCCGCCCCAGCAGTTCGTCCTCGGCCCGCAGCGAGGCGACTGCGGCGTCCTGCGCGACCTGGCTGACCCCGAAGGGGACGGCAGTCTTGCGCAGCGCCGCGGCCACCGGCTCGTGCGCCACAGCGAAGCCGACCCGGAGGCCCGCCAGGCCGTACGCCTTGGAGAAGGTCCGGAGCACCGCCACATTGGGCCGGTCCCGGTAGATCTCGATGCCGTCCGGCACATCCGCGTCCCGGACGAACTCCTTGTACGCCTCGTCGAGCACCACCAGCACGTCCTTGGGCACCCGGTCCAGGAAGCGCTCCAGCTCCGCCCGGCGCACCACGGTGCCCGTCGGGTTGTTCGGGTTGCAGACGAAGATCAGGCGCGTGCGGTCGGTGATCGCGTCCGCCATCGCGTCGAGGTCGTGCACATCACCGTCGGTCAGCGGCACCTTGACCGACGTGGCTCCGCTGACCTGCGTGATGATCGGGTACGCCTCGAAGGAGCGCCAGGCGTAGATGACCTCGTCACCCGGCCCCGAGGTGGCCTGCAGCAGCTGCTGCGCGACGCCGACCGAACCGGTGCCGGTGGCGAGATGCGCGAGGGGCACCCCGAATCGGTCGGCCAGCTCGTTCATCAGGCCGGTGCACGCCATGTCCGGGTACCGGTTGAAGTGGGCGGCCGCGGCGAGTGCCGACTCCATCACCCCCGGCAGCGGGGGGTACGGGTTCTCGTTGGAGGACAGCTTGAAGGCAACCGGCCCTTCGGCCGACGCCGGCTTCCCCGGCACATAGGCAGGGACGCCGTCCAGCTCGGCGCGCAGCTTGGGGCTCGTCTCGCTCACCGCAGGTCCTCCTCGACCATCCGCACATCAATACTGCTCACCTTATGAGGATTGGGCGCCCCTGCGAATGGCCCGGTGCCGAAATCGTCCTCCATGCGGCGAAGCGCCGGTCGCACGGTGGGCCCGGCCCGGCCTCCGGAGGGGGAGCGCTGCCCGTCCTGTCGCGCGCCGGTGGCTCACTCCGTGGCGCGCATCCCCCGAAAAGGTGAGTTGAGACCTCTTCGAGACATGAACCATTTAGCAGGTTCATGCGCGCCGATGCATGACACATCGGCGTCCAGGCCACCAACGCCCTTGATTTGCAAGGCATTTAGCCTTTAGTGATCATGCAGAAACGTGCCTCTCAATGGGTGCATATGCGCCCGTCCCCACCCCCCACCGGAGCCCTACTATCGGCTCGCCATGACAGCAGCAGGGAAGCACCAGGTGAGCCGGACAGAGACACCCCGGCGCAGCGGCCGGCCGGGACGGGCCGGCATTCGGGATGTTGCCGCAGCGGCCGGAGTCTCCATCACGACTGTCTCCGACGCGCTCAACGGCAAGGGCAGGCTCCCGGATGCCACCCGCCGCCATGTCCGCGAGGTCGCCGAGCGGCTGGGCTATCGCCCGTCCGCCGCGGCCCGAACCCTCCGTACCGGCAAATCGGGGCTCATCGGCCTGACCGTGACCACGTACGGGGACGAACCTTTCACCTTCACCGAATTCGCGTACTTCGCGGAGATGGCGAGAGCCGCCACCTCGGCGGCGCTCGCCCGCGGCTACGCCCTCGTCATCCTGCCCGCCACCTCACGCCACGACGTCTGGTCGAACGTCGCACTCGACGGCACGGTCGTCATCGACCCCTCCGACCAGGACCCCGTGGTCACCGAACTCGTCCGGCAGGGCCTGCCGGTGGTGTCCGACGGCCGCCCGGCCGGGACCCTGCCCGTCACCGCCTGGGTCGACAACGACCACCGGGCGGCCGTACTCGACCTCCTCGACCATCTCGCCGCCGCGGGAGCCCGCCGTATCGGGCTGCTGACCGGCACCACCACCGACACGTACACCCGTCTCTCCACCACCGCCTACCTCCACTGGTGCGAGCGGGTCGGCCAGGATCCGGTCTACGAGTCCTACCCGGCCCACGACCCCTGCGCGGGCGCGGTCGCCGCCGACCGCCTCCTCGCCCGCCCGGACCGCCCTGACGCCGTCTACGGGCTCTTCGACCCCAACGGGACCGACCTCCTGGCCGCGGCCCGCCGCTACGGCCTGCGGGTCCCCGAGGACCTGCTGCTGGTCTGCTGCAGCGAGTCCACCGTGTACGCGTCGACCGAGCCGCCCATCACGACGCTCTCGCTCAAACCGCGCAGGATCGGCACGGCGGTCGTCCAGCTTCTCATCGACGCCATCGAAGGGGTCGAGCACGACGGTCCGGTGGAGCAGGTGATACCGACGGAACTCATCGTCCGGACCTCCTCGCAACGGCGTCCGCCCCGCACCACGGTCAGCGCACCACGCTCACCCGCAGGGGACTGATCGGATTAATCCGGATCAAACGGTTGGTGAACCATGTGTGCGCCCGGATTCACCACCCCTGGTGCGTCACACAGCACGATCCGCATTCCTATGATGGGCGCACGACACCGCGGACCACCTCTACCAGGCACGGCCCGTCAGGTGTACGGCTGCGCGACGGTGGTGGAGGGGTCGATGACTCAGGGGGCCGGTCAGGGACCCGTAGTGCGGACAGCGACGTTGCGCGACTTCCGCGTACCGCCGTATGCGCAGGCGCCGTTGTCGCCCCTGCCGCATCCCGGCAGCGCCTCCGTGGGCGACGAGCCCCCGGAGGGGTACACGCCGACCGCGCGCGATCTTCCGGTGATCAACCGCGGGGACACCGTTCAGGTGCGGACCGTGCCGGAGCCGCGGCCGGTCGCCGACGGTGAGCGCGGGCCGCTGTACGTCGTCGGAGACGTGCACGGCTATCTGGACGAGCTCCTGGCGGCGCTCGGCGAGCAGGGTCTCGTGGACGCCGACGGCCGCTGGGCCGCCGGCAACACCAGGCTGTGGTTCCTCGGCGACTTCACCGATCGCGGTCCGGACGGCATCGGTGTCATCGACCTCGTCATGCGGCTCTCCGCGGAGGCGGCCGCGGCCGGCGGGTACTGCAAGGCCCTGATGGGCAACCACGAGCTGCTGCTCATCGGCGCGAAGAGGTTCGGCGACACCCCGGTGAACTCCGGCGCGGGAACCGCCACCTTCCAGGCCGCCTGGCTGCTCAACGGCGGCCAGAAGACCGACATGGAGCGGCTCCAGGACGTCCACCTCCAGTGGATGGCCCGGCTGGACGCGGTGGTGGAGGAGGACGGGCATCTGCTGATGCACTCCGACACCACGGCGTACCTTGACTACGGGTCCACCATCGAGGACGTCAACGACACGGTGCACGCCATTCTCACGCGGAACGACGCCGACGAGTGCTGGGACCTCTTCCGTAAGCTCACCAAGCGGTTCGCCTTCCGTGACGAGGGCGGTGCCGACGCCGTGCGCGAACTCATGTCGACGTACGGTGGCCGGCGCGTCGTCCATGGTCACAGCCCCATTCCGTATCTTCTCGGCGAGGTCGGATCGGAGGAGGGCGAGGACAGCGCCCGCCCCGCGGTGGACGGTCCGCACGTGTACGCGGACGGGCTGGCCATCGCGATGGACGGCGGAGTGACCATGGCCGGAAAGCTGTTGGTCGTCGAACTTCCCCTGCATGACTGACGAATGCCGGGGAAGACGCATCGCGACCTGACAACGCCGTTTGCTGGGCCTATTTCCGGAAACCCCCTGTCACCCCGTGCGGTAGGCGCTCTACCATCGGCGTATCAGTAGCAGGCTCTCCTCCGTTTCCGCCCGATCGCCCGGCCCACGCGGTCGATCAGGCCCTACGGAGCATCGGGGGATGCAGATGAAAAGCGCTCCGCACCTGCTGGCCGAGGACCGCCCCGAATACGAGCGGATCCTCGCCGACGCGCTGCGTCACGCTCACGAACGCCCGGATCTGGACGGGGTCGGGGACCGGCTCAACACGGAACAGCTGCGGACCATGGCGCTGAACGCCACGGCCCTGATCACCGCGGCCGCCGCCACCGAGTACGAGTACTACGTGAAGGTCCGCGGCGAACTGCGCAGACCGTCGGACCCGACGGACCCCGAGTCCGTCCTCCGGCCCGGCACGGACGAGGCCGACCGGACGGGCGCGGGCACCCTCGCGGTGATCACCGCGCTGGCTCCCGTCCTCGCGGGGACCGCGGCCCTGATATTCCTGCTCGTCGGCTATCTCCTGAAGGCCTTCAGCCCCGCCCTGGCCTTCGCCGGCACCATGGTCGCCGCCGGTTGGTTCTTCGCGGCCGCCGCCGCCGCGGCCATTCTGGTCGCCGCGACAGGACTCCTCGTCACCGCGCTGCGCAACGGTGCCACGGCCCTGTCGGCACCGGACGAGGAGGGCGAGCTGCCCGAGGACGTGGCACGGGCCAGGGAGGCCTGGCGCCACGCCCTGCTGGAGCGCGGCATCCTGCCCTTCCTGCGGGACGCCCTGGCCGACCCGACCGCGGGGCCCGCCGCACGGACCCCGCACCGTTCACCGAACCGCATCCCGAAGATCGGCTACAGCAGTCCGGACTTCTCCGGGCCGCAGGACGGCCCCTCGGCGGGGCCGCGTCCCACCTTCACCAGCCCCGACTTCACCAGTCCGGACTTCGGCGGCCCCGAGCACCGGCCGGAGTGATCCGGCCGGTCGGGTCGGAGCCGGTGCCCGATCCGGGTCCGGAACGGTCACGGCCGGCCGGTCTGTCCGCCCTTCCGGCATCCTGCGTCGGCCCGTACCACCGCCGACGGCAGAGGCCGGGGCAGCTCGCAGCTGCGCCCGGCCTCTGCCGTCGGCGTGCGGTGCTCCGACCCTGTCGGAGCGTCCCGTCAGACTCCCTGCGGAGCCAGCTTGGGGTTGGCGCCGTACTCGTTCGGCTCCTGCGCACCCTCGAGGCACATGAAGACGAGAAGGATGATGCCGCCGACGAGCGGGACGAAGGCGATCAGGAACCACCAGCCGGAGCGACCCGTGTCGTGCAGGCGGCGCACGATGACGGCGAGCGAGGGGACCAGGGTGGCGAGGATGTAGATGCCGTACGGGATCTGGCTCTCGATGGCGACGCCGAGCCCAGCCAGGACCACGGCCACGATCGCGTTGAAGAGCAGGAACATCCAGTACTCCTTGCGGCGCGCACGCCCGCTGAAGCCCGCGTAGTTCTTGAGTACGGCCAGGTACCAGTTCACTGCGATTCCCTCCCCTGGCGCCCCCGTTCGGGACGCACACCTTTTCGGCCAAGCACAGCGGAAGGTAAGGCACGGATAAGGAGCCGGTCAAGCGCAGGAAGACGCCCGGCGAAACGTACATCTACCTGCCGCACTTCCGTGTCCTTACCGTCTCCGAACACCGCCTGAAACCAAGGCAGGACAGGGTCTAACGCCTCAAATAGGCCATTGACAACGCGATCCGGGATTTATGCGTACAGCTCGATGAACAGCCCAACGGCGCTGTCCCCGGGGCATGTTGCCCAGGACAGCACCGTTGAACACACCCACGCGCACCCCGCCCGGCGGACGCCTGACGGACGCGCCGGACTCAGTCCGCGATCGGCAGGTAGACCCTGTTGCCGGCCGCCGCGAACTCCTTGGACTTCTCCGCCATCCCCGCCTCGATGTCGGCCTGTTCGTCCCCGTGCTCCCGCCGGATGTCGTGGGAGATCTTCATCGAGCAGAACTTGGGGCCGCACATCGAGCAGAAGTGCGCGGTCTTCGCCGGCTCGGCAGGCAGCGTCTCGTCATGGAACTCCCGTGCCGTGTCCGGGTCGAGCGCCAGGTTGAACTGGTCCTCCCAGCGGAACTCGAACCGGGCGTCCGACAACGCGTCGTCCCACTCCTGCGCCCCGGGGTGCCCCTTGGCGAGGTCCGCCGCGTGTGCGGCGATCTTGTAGGTGATGACGCCCGTCTTCACGTCGTCCCGGTTGGGCAGCCCCAGGTGCTCCTTGGGCGTGACATAGCAGAGCATCGCCGTACCCCACCAGGCGATCATGGCCGCACCGATGCCCGAGGTGATGTGGTCGTACGCGGGCGCGACATCGGTGGTCAGCGGGCCGAGCGTGTAGAACGGCGCCTCCTCGCAGATCTCCTGCTGGAGGTCGATGTTCTCCTTGATCTTGTGCATCGGGACGTGCCCGGGGCCCTCGATCATCGTCTGGACACCGAACCGCTTGGCCACGGAGTTGAGCTCGCCGAGCGTCCGCAGTTCGGCGAACTGCGCCTCGTCGTTGGCGTCGGCGATGGACCCGGGGCGCAGTCCGTCACCGAGCGAGTACGTCACGTCGTAGGCCGCGAGAATCTCGCAGAGCTCCTCGAAGTGCTCGTAGAGGAACGACTCCTTGTGATGCGCGAGGCACCACGCCGCCATGATCGAGCCACCGCGGGAGACGATGCCGGTCTTGCGACGGGCGGTCAGCGGGACGTACGGAAGACGGACACCGGCGTGCACCGTCATGTAGTCGACGCCCTGTTCGGCCTGCTCGATGACGGTGTCCTTGTAGATCTCCCAGGTCAGTTCCTCCGCCCGGCCGTCGACCTTCTCGAGGGCCTGGTAGAGGGGAACGGTGCCGATGGGCACGGGGGAGTTGCGCAGGACCCACTCACGGGTGGTGTGGATGTTGCGGCCGGTGGACAGGTCCATGACCGTGTCGGCACCCCACTTGGTGGCCCACGTCATCTTGTCCACCTCCTCCTCGATGGAGGAAGTGACCGCGGAGTTGCCGATGTTCGCGTTGACCTTCACCAGGAACCGCTTACCGATGATCATCGGCTCGATCTCCGGGTGGTTGACGTTGGCCGGCAGGACCGCCCGGCCCGCCGCGATCTCCTCACGCACGACCTCCGGTCCGATGTTCTCCCGGATCGCCACGTACTCCATCTCCGGGGTGATCTCCCCCCGGCGGGCGTACGCGAGCTGCGTGACCGGCTGTCCGTCGCGGCTGCGGCGAGGCTGCCGGGGGCGGCCGGGGAAGACCGCGTCGAGGTTGCGCAGGCCACCTCGCGGGGAGGTGTGCTTGAGCCCGTCGTCCTCGGGACGCGCGGGCCGGCCCGCGTACTCCTCGGTGTCCCCGCGCGCGATGATCCAGTTCTCCCGCAGTGGGGCGAGACCGCGGCGGACATCGGTCTCGGTGGTGGGATCGGTGTACGGCCCCGACGTGTCGTACAGCGTCACGTCCTTGCCGTTGGTCAGGTGCACCTGACGGACCGGCACCCGGAGGTCCGGGCGCGAGCCCTGGACGTATCCCTTGTGCCAGCCGATGGACTTCCCGGCCTCGCCGTCCGCCGCAATCCGGTCGTTCTGCGCATTCTGCTTCGAGGCAGGCGTACGTGCGTCCGCTGTGGTCATGAGACCTACTCCCTACGCCGGCATTACCCGGTAACAGGTTCGTCGGTCGGCGCAGCGTGTCCCGTACGGATGTACGGAGGTCAGCGCCCTCTCAGCCCGGTGCTCCGAGCTCCCGCGTGTGCAAAGGTGACCCCACGCTAGCGTCCCTTCTGGCGTGCTGGCCAGAGGGCCTCCCCGTTGTTGGGATGATCGCCGGGTGACGTCCCCCCGAAGCGCCCCCGAACCCCACGGCCCCGCATCCGGCAGCACCGAGAGTCATGCGCACGGCCACTCACACAGCCACGGCCCTGCCGCGCCCGTGTCCAAGCACCTGCGCAAGGTCATCGCGGCCGTGCTGATCCCGTTCGCCACCGCGGTCCTCGTCGGTCTCGTGGCGTTCTGGCCCGGCGGCACCCCCGACCACGAGCGCACCGGCGTCGGTTTCGACCGGCAGACCCAGGACGGCAAGGTGGTGAAGGTCGTCGACGTCGACTGTGCGGCCGTGAACGCCGCTCAGGTGCCACCGACCGGCGACACCTCGACGCCCTCGGGGCGCGAGGCCGTCAACGAGCAGTCGGGGGAGTGCAAGAAGGCCACGGTCGAGGTGACGACCGGTGACGAGAAGGGCCGTACGTTCGTCGAAGTCATCCAGCCCGACGCCCCCAGGCAACTGCGGGAGGGACAGGGAGTGGTCGTGGCGTACGCGCCCGACGCGCCCCGCGACCTGCAGTACTCGGTGACGGATGTGGACCGCTCGGTCCCGATGGCCCTGCTGGCGGGCCTCTTCGCACTCGCGGTGATCGTGGTGGGCAGGATGCGCGGGCTGATGGCACTGATCGCGCTGGCGGTGTCGTTCGCCGTGCTGACCCTGTTCATCCTGCCGGCGATCCTGCAGGGTTCGAACCCGCTGGTGGTGGCGGTGATCGGGGCCAGCGCCATCATGCTGATCGCGCTCTACACCTGCCACGGGCTGAGCGCCCGCACGTCCGTCGCCGTCATCGGGACGCTCATCTCCCTGCTGCTGATCGGGCTGCTGGGTTCATTCTTCACCGGCTGGGCGGGCCTCAGCGGCAACACGGACGACAACACCGGTCTGATCCACGGCCTGTATCCGGAGATCGACATGAGCGGCCTGCTGCTGGCCGGCATCATCATCGGCTCGCTCGGTGTGCTCGACGACGTGACCGTCACCCAGACGTCGGCGGTCTGGGAACTGCACCAGGCGGACCCGGCGATGGGCGTACGCGGCCTCTACCGGGCGGGCATCAGAATCGGCCGTGACCACATCGCCTCGGTCGTCAATACGCTCGTCCTCGCCTACGCGGGCGCGGCGCTGCCCCTGCTGCTGCTCTTCTCGATCGCCCGGAGCAGTGTCGGGACGGTGGCCAACAGCGAGCTGGTCGCGATGGAGATCGTCCGGACCCTGGTCGGATCGATCGGGCTGGTCGCCTCGGTGCCGGTGACGACGGTGCTCGCGGCCCTGGTGGTCTCCGCGGACCGCACGGGGCTCGGCGCGGAAGCCGGAGCTCCTGCACCCGTGCGGACCGGGAGGGGCCGACGCCGTAAGGCATGAAAGCGGACGCCGGACACACATCCCGGATCGCCGTTCGCCGTGGTCCGCCGCCCGGACGAAGGGCTTGCTCGGCCGAGGATCCCATGCCCTCGGCCAGGGCTCCCCGTTCGTCAGCCGGCGTTCTGCTCCTTGGCGAGGATGCGGCCGAGAGCCTCTTCGAGGCTGCCGTCGAAGTCACCCAGCGTGTGCTCCTGTCCCAGTGGCACCAGCTTGTCCGTCCGGTCGAGGAACGCCACGAGGGGGGCCGTGCCTGCGCGGAAGAGCGCACGGTCCGTGCCGACCTGGAGGCGGATGTGTACGTCCGAGAGCCCTTCGGGCTCGGTCGGACCGATGTGCACATCACCGTCGCCGCTCGGGCTGTTGAGACCGTCGAGCAGCAGCTCACGGCCGAATGCCCAGGTGACGGGGGCGTCACCGGGCAGGTGGAAGGTCATCCGGATCGCGTACGGATCGCTCACCTCGTACCGGAGCTCCACCGGAATACGGAACGAAAGCTCCTCGGAGACGAGGAAGCTCATCATGACCTCTGCTTGAACCGACTCGCGCATCGTTCAACCCCGCAGTAGATGAATCTGGCCAGGAATGATCCCCCATGGCCCTATTGACGCCATCGTGGTGCACGCGATAGCAGATCACAAGGAGTGATTTTTCAGATACTGATAGAGAACACGAACGAGCGCAAGAGGGTAGTCACTTCGCAGCGTAGTTGTTCGACTGCGGCGAGCAACCGTTCCTCTTGGTCCAGGGGTAGCGAAACAGCCATCGCCGCCACGGCGGGACCCACAGTGATCGGAATGGCCGCACAGACCGTTCCCAGCACGTATTCCTGTCGCTCGATGACAGGTTCCGTACGTTTCATCGATCGGAGCCGGTCGAGGAACATGTCACGGTCCCGCACGGAGTAGCGCGTCAGCTGTTGGACCGGGTGCCGGTCCAGATAGTCCTCGCGCGCCTTCTCGTCGAGCTGGGCCAGCAGGCACTGCCCAAGCGCGTGGGCATGGCCCGTCTCCCTGAAGGAGGCCCACTCGTCCACGGCGGGAGCGGCGGGCGTATCGGCCACCGCGATGATCTCGATCTCCCCCTCCCTGAAGAGGGCGCAGTACACAGGCGTACCGATGACGTCCGCCCAGTGCGCGAGCGAGTCGACGATCACACCGGGGCGGGCGATCGGCGGCCTGCCACCGGCCAGGCGCTCGGCAGCGGCGCCGAACAGGAAGACGCCGTTCTCCCTGCGGAGATAGCCCTCATGGGTCAGGGTGCGCAGCAGGTGGTAGGCCGTGGGAAGGGGAAGCCCCGCTTCCCGCGCGAGCTGTTTCGCGGGCGCCCCGTCCCGATGGGTGCCCACAGCCTCCAGCAGCCTCAACGCCCGTTGAACCGAACCGATCAACGTCGGGGCAGCGGGACTCGATGCCGTGGTCACAGGTCACCCCCAGGCATGGTGACGGGCGTTCAGCCCTCCCGCGGGGGCCGCCCCCGCGGGCCCGCCGCGAGCCTGAGGTCCGGAGACCGGACGGTCGCACAAACCACTGAGCAGATTGGTGACGGACCGTCACTTCTCAGCTGGCGGCAGCGGTACGCCACTGTATCGGCACGTTCCGTCACGAGTGAGGTTTCGTCCTGGACTTAACTCAGCTGGGCTAATCGCCATATCGCCGGACTGCCGTCCACCCGTCGGACCGTGCGTGATCCGGCGTCCGCCCGCGTTGCTACCAGTCGCTGCGGGAGGACGACGCCATGAACTTCCGTACGAGGAAGACCACACCACCGACCAGCACGACGAAGATCAGCACCTTGAACAGCAGACCGATGACGAACCCGACCACGCTGGCGATCAGACCGCCGAACACGACGATCGCGATGAGAGGCACCGCGACCCACTTCACCCACCAGGGCATCCCCGCGAAAATCTCCCGCACGGCCATCGCCTTACCTCGTCTCTGTGAGTTCCTGCCTCGATGCTAAAGGCGTCGGGCGGGCCGGCGGAGAGCCGGTAGCCCTTGAAGTCCCCTGATCGATCCCCTAGGGAACGCCGCCCGCGCGGCTCAGCCCTCCGGCGGGGAGAAGACCACCATCACCCGGAGGTCCTCGGTGATGTGGTGGAACTTATGGGCGGCACCGGCGGGTACGTACACGACGCTCCCCCTTCCCACCTGCGTGGTCTCCGTCCCGACCGTGATCGAGGCCCGGCCGCTGACGACGAAGTAGACCTCGTCCTGGTTGTGCGGCTGCTGGGGGTCGAGCTCACCGGCGTCCAGCGCGTACAGGCCGACGGACATGTTGCGTTCCCGCACGAACTGCAGATAGGCACCGTCGTTGGCGGCGCGCTCCGCCTCCAGCTCGTCCAGTCTGAATGCCTTCATCGTCGGTCCGCTCCTCGTGCTGTTTCTCGTCTGTACTGCCGGTGTCCGCCACCGATCACGTCTGCAACGATCAGACACATGAAGAATTTCGTAGTCAAGACGATCGCCAACGCGGGTGCGCTGGCCGTGGCCATCTGGCTGCTCGCCGACATCACGCTGTCCGGCGGCGACACGGGCCGCAAGGTGCTCACCCTGCTCGTGGTGGCGCTGCTGTTCGGCCTGGTGAATTTCGTCGTCAAGCCGGTGGTCCAGCTCCTCACCCTCCCCCTCTTCATCCTGACGCTCGGCCTGATCACCTTGGTGGTCAACGCCCTGATGCTGATGCTGACCTCATGGCTGGCCGGTCTCTTCGACCTGAGCTTCCATGTCGAAGGCTTCTGGACCGCGGTCCTGGGCGGCCTGATCATCTCCGTCGTCTCCTGGGCGCTGAACGTCGTGCTCCCCGACGAGGACTGATCCACCCCTTACTGACACAGTGCGTTCCGGACCGGTGAGAGCCGGAGAGAGAAGCGAGGACACGGCATGAGCACCATGGGCGACGGAACACGGGCGGTACGCGCGGGACTGCCCGAACCGGAGCAGTACGGACCCACGCTGCCCGGCCCCGTCTTCGCCGCGCACTTCCATCTGTCCGGCGAACCCGTCGGCCCCTACACCTACGGCCGGGAGACGAACCCGACGTGGACCCACCTGGAACGGGCCATCGGCGAACTGGAGGCCCCGGGGGAGCAGGTCGAGACCACGGTCTTCGCCTCCGGGATGGCTGCCGTCTCCGCGGTGCTGCTGTCCGTGGCCCGCACCGGCGACATCGTGGTGCTGCCCGACGACGGCTACCAGGCACTCCCCCTGGTGCGGGAACAGCTGGAGGCGTACGGCGTCGAGGTGCGGACCGCCCCCACCAGGGGCGATGCCCAGCTGGAGGCACTCGACGGAGCGAAGCTCCTGTGGATCGAAACGCCCTCCAACCCGGGACTCGACGTCTGTGACGTGCGCCGGCTGGTGGAGGCGGCGCACGCGGCGGGCGTCCTGGTCGCCGTCGACAACACCCTGGCCACACCTCTCGGTCAGCGTCCGCTGGAGCTGGGGGCGGACTTCTCGGTGGCCAGTGACACCAAGGGCATGACCGGCCACGGAGACATCCTGCTCGGCCATGTGACGTGCCGGGATCCGCAGCTGTCCGCCGGTGTACGGCGCTGGCGGAAGGTCGTCGGCGCCATTCCCGGGCCGATGGAGGCCTGGCTCGCACACCGTTCGCTGTCCACCCTGCAACTGCGCGTCGACCGGCAGTGCTCGACCGCGCTGGTGCTCGCCGAGGCCCTGTCCCAGCGCACGGAAGTGGCGGGGCTGCGGTACCCGGGGCTGCCCGACGACGCCTCGTACCCGACCGCGGTGCGGCAGATGCGGCGCTTCGGCTCCGTGGTCTCCTTCGTGCTGGCGGACAAGGCGACCGCCGAGCGCTTCCTGGCCGGACTGCGGCTGGTCGACGACGCGACGAGCTTCGGCGGCGTACGGTCCACCGCCGAGCGCCGCGCCCGCTGGGGCGGGGACGCCGTGCCGGAGGGCTTCATCCGCTTCTCGGTCGGCGCCGAGGACCCGGCGGACCTGCTTGCGGACGTGGAACGCGCCCTGGACGAGGCCGTCCGCTGACGGCGGGCACTCCTCGGTCCGGCAGGACCGGTCCGGGACGGGCGTCCCCGTCGACCGGACCGGTCCTGCTCGGGACGGGCGGTCCGAGTCTCCCCCCTCATGACTCGGACCACCCCGGTTCCTTGCGCGAAGAACCGCCTGGACAAGGCTAGTTGACTCAGCGTCAGTGTCCAATCACAGTAGCGGCAGCCACCTATCGACATATTTATGGTTGTTCGGTTCCGAAGCGTCGCGCGAGAGGGAGGGGCGAACCATGGACCTGGCGCTGTTACGCACCTTCGTCACGGTGCACCGGGCCGGATCATTCACCCGGGCCGCGGCTCTCCTCGGGCTGTCCCAGCCCGCCGTCACCTCGCAGATACGCACACTGGAACGGCAGCTGGGCCGGCCGCTCTTCCTGCGCAGGGCCCGTGGCGTGACCCCGACCACGGTGGGCGACGAGCTCGCGCACCGGGCCGCACCCCACCTGGACGCGCTGATCGAGATCGCCGAGGCCGGGCTCGGCGACGACTCGGGCGTCCGGACCCTGCATCTGGCCGGTCCCCCGGAGTTCACCGCCGTACGCGCGCTGCCCGCGCTCACCCCGCTGATCGCCCAGGGGTTGGCACTGCGCAGCACGTTCCTCGCGAATGCAGAGGACGCGCTGGAAGGGCTGGCCGCCGGGCACCATGATCTGGCCATCACCACGGCACGTCCGCGGGGCGGACTGCTCACATCGACCACCCTCTGCGACGAGGAACACGTGCTGGTCGCCGCGCCCCGCTGGGCCGGACGCCTGAGCCCGGGAACGCTGCGCCACAAGGGCTCGGTGGTTCTGGAGCAGCTGCCCGTCGTCGAGGTGCACGAGAGCCTCCCCCTGGTCTCCCGCTACTGGTCCGCCGTGTTCGACAGCAGGCCCGCCGCGTCCGCCACCGTGATCGCACCCGATCTCCGTGCGGTCCTGGAGTGCACGGCGGCAGGGGCGGGTCTCGCCGTGCTGCCGCGCTATCTCTGCGAGCACGCGCTGGAGCGGGGCGAAGTCGTGGCACTGCTCGACCCTCCGGTGCCGCCCCTGCGGACGTATTTCCTCGTCGTGAGGACCGGCACCATGGCCCTCCCGCACATTGCGCGGGCGCACGAATGGCTGGTGCGTGCTGCCGTCGACTGGTGACCGATCGGCCTGTAAGAGTTTCAGACCGGCTTTCCTGGGCCACTCTCTTGCCATGACCGAACGTCCTGTGGTCAAGCGCACCGCACGCGCCGTCCTGCTCGACGGCGATGACCTCATCCTGATCAAGCGCAGCAAGCCCGGGGTCGATCCGTACTGGATCACACCGGGCGGCGGGGTCGAGCCGGAGGACGCCACCGTCATCGACGCCCTGCACCGCGAGGTCGACGAGGAGCTCGGCGCCAAGATCGTCGATGTCGTGCCCTGTTTCGTCGACACCGTGGAACACATCGCGGGCGGCGGGGTGAAGGGCGTGAAGGTGCAGCACTTCTTCGTCTGCCGGCTCGAGTCGATGGATCCGTCCCGGCGGCACGGCCCTGAGATCGACGAACCCTGCGGGGAGTACGAGATCGTGCGCGTGCCGTTCAGCCGGGTCGGCATCGCGGCCGTGCATCTGGTGCCGCTGTCCTTGCGTCACTATCTGGACGGCAACATCGAGGGAGTACGGGCGATGCACGCGCCCGACCTGGGCTGAGAGGCCATTCGGCACAGCCGGGCACCGCCGCCCCGTATGCCTGCTACTCCGGGGCCGGAACACACGGATACTCCCGTTGTCGGATGACCGCCCGTCCCGCGCTTGGCACCGTGTTTCACGTGAAACCACTGAAGCGCCCCGTTCGCCGCAGCATCCTCGTCGCTCATGTCGCCGTGTCCGTGAGCCGGCTGGGCCTCACCGTGGGGCTCCTGGCTCTCGGGTTCACCGCGTTCCTCACCGGTGATCCCACGCCGGCCCAGGCCGCCACCCGAGCCATGAAGGTCTTCGGTGACTGGCTCGTGGTGCCGGTGGCCCTGCTGTACTCGTCAGTGGTCTGGTGCTGGCGCTCGGCACGCCCTGGGGGCCGGCCAGGCACCGCTGGGTCTGGACGAAGTTCTGGCTGAGCTGATCGCTGCGGGCCTGTCGGTCTTCTCGCTGCGCCCAGGCATCGATGACGCCGCGGCCCGGGGCGCCGCGGACATCGATCTGGTCATCGCCCCCTCGGTCGCCACGCCACCTATCTCTTCATCACCGCGATCTCGGCGCTGAAGCCCTGGGGGCCGACCCGCAGGGGCAGACGCCTGCGCGTCTCGGCCGGCGCAGGTGGGCCGGCCGGTGCTGTGGGCGGGAGGCCGTCGCGTACGACGGCCTGATGTGGCGTGGCACGACATGGTGGCGCGGTACGACACGTGGCACGGTACGACGCCTTCGCATGACGAGGCAGGGACGCGGTGTGGCGTCTCGCGACGGGGTGCGGCCCACACCGCACGGCCGGCCGAGGGTCTCGGCCGGCCGTGCGGTGTGGGGCAACGGGGGCAACGGCGGCACCGGGGGGCAACGAGGGTCAGTGCCGAGCGGCGGCGGCCGCAGGTTCGGCGACCGGTTCGGCGATCAGCCGGTCGCGGCTGACCGTACGGCGCTCCAGCGCACCGGAGAGCAGCGCGAGGAGCAGCGCCGAGGCCGCGAGCACGGCACCGACCCAGTTGGGCGCGGTGTAGCCGAAGCCGGCTGCGATGACCATGCCGCCGAGCCAGGCCGCCAGCGCGTTCCCGAGGTTGAAGGCTCCGATGTTGACGGCCGAGGCCAGCGTGGGCGCACCCGCCGCCTGGTCGAGGACGCGCTTCTGGAGCGGCGGTACGGTCGCGAAGCCCAGGCCTCCGATGAGGACGATGGTGACCGCGGCGGCGATCTTGTCGTGTGCCGTCAGGGTGAACAGGGCCAGGACGACGGCGAGAGCGCCGAGGGAGACGTACAGCATCGGCATCAGACGGCGGTCGGCGAACTTGCCGCCGAGCAGGTTGCCGCCGACCATGCCGAGGCCGAAGAGGACGAGCAGCCAGGTGACGGAGGACGGCGCGTAGCCGGCGGTGTCGGTCATCATCGGAGTGATGTAGGTGATCGCCGCGAAGACACCGCCGAAACCCAGAACGGTCATCGCCATGGCGAGCAGCACCTGTACGTTGCGGAACGCGGCCAGCTCGTGCCGGATCCGTACCCCCTCTGCCTTGGGCTGCTCGGGGACGAGCTTCGCCACACCGAGAAGGCCGAGGACTCCGAGACCGGCGACGATGAAGAACGTGATCCGCCAGCCGACACTCTGGCCGATGAAGGTCCCGAGCGGGACCCCGACGACGTTGGCGACGGTGAGACCGGTGAACATCATGGCGATGGCACCCGCCTTCTTCTCCGGAGCGACCAGATCGGCGGCGACCACCGAGCCGATGCCGAAGAAGGCTCCGTGCGCGAGCGAGGCGACGACGCGTCCGACGAGCATCACCTCGAAGACCGGGGCGATCGCGGAGATCACGTTCCCCACGATGAACAGCCCCATCAGGAACATCAGCATGCGCTTGCGGGTGACGCGCGTGCCCAGCACGGTCATCAGCGGAGCGCCGAGGACCACCCCAAGGGCGTAGCCGGTGACCAGAAAGCCTGCGGTCGGGATCGAGACCTGGAAGTCCGCCGCAACATCGGGGAGCAGCCCCATGATCACGAACTCGGTGGTTCCGATACCGAATGCCCCAATGGCGAGGGCGAGGAGCGCGAGCGGCATGGGTTTCACCTTCCCTGAAGATTGCGTCTGCACCTTACGAGCGTGCACAATAATTGCAAACGCTGACTAATTGCAAGCGCGGGCTATTGCGCGTGTGCCCTATCCTGGACGCAAGCAGCTCCCGTACGGAGGAGAGAAGACAGATGACAGCGACAGATCCCGCACTGACCGCCCTCTCCCAGAGCTGGTGCGCCCTCTCCTTGCTCCACGGGAAGATCGAGGCCGACATCGAGCGGGCTCTGCAGTCCCGTCACGGCCTCAGCGTGCGTGAGTACTCGCTGCTCGACGTCCTGAGTCGCCAGCACAGCGGTACGGGCGGACACCTCCAGATGAAGCAGGTCGCGGACGCCGTGGTCCTCAGCCAGAGCGCCACCACCCGACTGGTGACCCGGCTCGAGGACCGCGGGCTGCTCACCCGGTACCTGTGCGACACGGACAGGCGGGGCATCTACACCGATGTCACGGAAGCCGGTCTGGCGCTGCTGGACGAGGCCAGGCCCACCAACGACACCGCCCTGCGCGCCGCCCTCGACGAAGCGGCCAAGAACCCGGAGCTGGCCCCGCTCGTCCGCACGGTCGAAGCGCTCAACGTCCCCGCCTGAGGAAGCGCTCGAGGCCCCGCCCGAGCCGGCCGATTGCGTAGTCTGCCGATCATGAGCGATCTCGAGATACGCCCCGCCGCCCTCAACGACATTCCGGCCGTCGTGGCCATGCTCGCCGATGACCCGCTCGGCTCCCGGCGCGAGTCACCGGAGGATCTCTCCCCGTACGAGGCCGCGTTCCGGCGCCTGGCCGACGACCGGAACCAGCACCTCGTCGTCGCCGTGCGCGAGGAGCGCGTCGTGGGAACCCTGCAGCTCACGGTCATTCCCGGGCTGTCCCGGCGCGGTGCGACCCGCTCGATCATCGAGGGCGTCCGCGTCCACGCCGATGAGCGCGGCGGCGGTCTCGGCACCCAGCTGATCCAATGGGCCGTCGACGAATCCCGCCGCCAGGACTGCCAGTTGGTGCAGCTGACGTCCGATGCCACCCGTACGGACGCCCACCGCTTCTACGAGCGGCTCGGCTTCACCGCCAGCCATGTGGGATTCAAGCTCACGCTCTGAGACCTGGAAGGCCTCCCAGGTCCTCCAGGCAGCCCTGAGGTGTTCCGGGACACTCGACAGCGAGGAGAGGAAACCATGCACCGCATCGACGACGAGCAGCGCCGGACAAGGCTCGGCAGACGACACCTTCTGGCCCCGTCCGAGCGGGCCGCCTCCGTCGTGACGGTGGCCGACGCGGTGGTCGCCCTGCACGCCACCGACGCGGCCACGCTCTACCTCTCCGTATGCGCCCGGCTGTCCGAACCGGGTGTCGCGACGGTGGAGCGTTCCCTCTACGAGGACGTCTCGCTGGTGCGCCTGCTCTCCATGCGGAACACCCTGTTCACCGTGTCCACGGATGTCGCCCCCCTCGTGGACGTCTCGAACGCCCGGGCCGTGGCGGCCAAGGAGCGCCGCACCTTCCTCAAACACCTGAGGGAGGACGGCAACGGGCTGGACGAATCCTGGCTCACCGAAGTCGAGCGGGCGACACTCGCCGCCCTCTCCGAACGGGGCCGCGCCACGGGGAGCGAGCTCTCCACAGCCGTTCCTGCGCTGCGTACGAAGATCACCGTCTTCCCGGGCACCAAGCAGGAGACGGTCCAGGGCGTCACGTCCCGGGTCATCCGCCTGCTGGCCGCCGACGGGCGCATCCGGCGGGACAAGCCGCGCGGTTCCTGGACCTCCAGCCAGTTCCGATGGACGGCCGCCACCCCGTGGCCCGCGGCGGAGCCGGCCGACGCACGGACGGAGATGGCCCTGCGCTGGCTCCGGTCGTACGGTCCGGCGACCGAGGCCGACCTCAAGTGG
The DNA here is from genome assembly GCF_045040375.1 of Streptomyces sp. NBC_01520. Lineage (NCBI taxonomy): Bacteria > Bacillati > Actinomycetota > Actinomycetes > Kitasatosporales > Streptomycetaceae > Streptomyces > Streptomyces sp. NBC_01520. The sequence continues at coordinate 4,117,469 of NZ_CP109404.1, read as the reverse complement.
TGGACCGGCTGGGGCGTCCGGGAGACACGTCAGGCGCTGGCCGCCGCCGGTGCGGAGGAGGTACTGCTCGACAGCGGTGCCACCGCCTGGGTCGCGCCGGGGGACCTGGCTCCCGAACCGCCCCTGGAGCCCTGGGCGGCACTGCTGCCCGGTCTCGACCCGAGCGCGATGGGCTGGACGGACCGCGGCTTCCATCTGCCGGCAGGTCACCGTGCGGCGCTCTTCGACCGCGCCGGCAACATCGGTCCGACCGTGTGGTGGAACGGCGCGGTCGTGGGCGGCTGGGCGCAGCAAGCGGACGGCGAGCTGGTGTGGCGGCTGCTGTCCGACGTGGGCCGGGACGCCACCCGCCACATCGAGGCGGAGGCCTCCCGGCTGTCGGCCTGGGTGGGCGAAGCCCGGATCACTCCACGCTTCCGCACCCCGCTGGAGCGCGAGCTGACCGCCTGAACGGTCCGCAGTCACGTCGTGGTTTCACGTGAAACAACGACGCGACGCCCGTGTCCCGCGTGCGGCTCAGGTGGCGAGTCCCCGCCACCCGCCCTCGTCCACGCCACCGGGAACCGCGGCGCCCGGGTCGTACGGCTCCCGCGTGAAGGCGAACGACCCCAGGTCGAGGTGATCCACGGTGCCGTCGGCAGCGCGGACGACACGGAGCGTCTCCCCCGCGTAGTAGCCGTTGAGCCCGGTCCAGGTGCCGTCCGGACGCGCGCGGAAGCGGGCGCCGCGACCTGCCCCGCCCAACGGCTGAAGCTCCAGTCCCCGGTCCGCAACCAGCTTCAGCGTGTGGACATGGGTTCCCCAGTACCAGGGCCCGGTGAGCGCCAGGAGCTCTTGGTCGACCTCGGGCAACGGGCGCCAGGGCTCCGGGATCCTCGGCTCCGCGTCGGCGACGATCCGCACCAGGTCCGCGGCGACGGCACCCGTGAGCGGACCGGAGGTGGCGTTGGAGAGCACCACGGCGGCCACGTCGTCCTCGACGCTGAACCACAGTGCGGCCAGGAAGCCCGGGAGTGACCCCGAGTGGCCTAGCAGGGTCCGGCCCTCCCGCCGCACCGCCTGGAGGCCGAGGCCGTAGTTCCCGGCCCAGTCCCCTGCCTCGGGTGGCGCCGCAGGTGTGCGCATCTCCTCGACCGACGAGGCACGGAGCACGCGGTCGTCCCCGCGCGCGAGGAAGGAGGCGAAACGGAGGAGGTCGGAGGTGGTCGACCAGAGCTGCCCTGCCGGCGCCATCAGACCGAGGTCCTCGGCCGGTTCGGGCAGCATGACATCGGCCCACGGGTGGACGGCCCAGCCGCCCGCGTGCGGCGCCCGCGCCGAGGGAGTCGTACGGTCCATCCCCAGAGGTTCCAGGATGTCGCGGCGCAGCACCTCCGCCCAGGCGTCGTCGCGAAGCTTCTCGACGAGAGACCCGAGGAGCGTGTAGCCAGGATTGGAGTAGTGATGCCTGCGGCCCGCCGGATGCGTCGACGGCTGCTCACCGAGAACATCGGCGAGCTCCGGCCGCATGCTGCCCGGTGTCCTCTCCCACCACGGCGCGGGAGTCTCCGCCCCCAGTCCGGCAGTGTGGCCCAGCAGCTGAAGGATGGTCACATGCCCGACGCCTGTACCGGACAGGTGCTTCTCCAGCGGGTCGTCCAGATCGAGGAGCCCTTCGTCACGGAGGCGCAGCACCAGTACCGCGGTGAACGTCTTGGTGATCGAGCCGATTCTGAACTGCGTGTCGCCATCGGGAGCGTGTCCGTCCACACAGCTGCGGGAGCCGCTCCAGGCAATCTGTCCCTCGCGCTGAACCGCAGCGACGAGGGAGGGTGTCCGGCCTTCGGACTGGGCGGTGGCAATGCGGTGGAGCAGGGCACGCCGGGTGCCGGGTAGTAGCACTTCGGATGAGGATGAGGTCATGGTCAAGGACTACCCGCGCGGCAGCCGCCCTGCGAACTCTTTTCGCGGCGGAGCGGTCCGGGACGTCACCGCCGCCCCGCCAAGGGTCCCGGGATCTGCGGAGACACGCCCCTGGCACCCGGGTGGACCGCTGCGATCAGCGCTTTCGGCTGTAGGTCGTGACCAGCACCCCGTTGTCGAACGTACGGACGTTCTCCAGGGCGAAGTCGGTGACCGCGAAGTCCGCGCCGAACATCGGCATTCCGGACCCGTACACCTGCGGATAGGTCTTGATGACGAGTTCGTCGACCTCGTCGATCAGCTCACCGGCCAGCCGGGAGCCCCCGCAGAGCCAGATGCCCAGTTCACTGTCCTCCGCCTTGAGCTCCTTGATCCGGCCGACCAGGTCGTCGGCGATGAGTTCCACGTTCGGATCAGGGGACTCACGCAGGGTCCCGGAGGCCACGAACTCCCTCATGTGGCCGTACGGGCTGGTGAGACCGATGTCCAGAGCCACCTGGTAGCTGCCTCGCCCCTGAACCACGGTGTCGAAGCGCCGGTTCTTCACATCGCCGAGTCCCAGGAGCTCACGGCCCTGCGCCGAGATCGTTTCCGGGTACTCCGATGTGAGGAATCCGAGCATCTCCTCGTCGACGAAGGCCATCATCGACGAGGCGTCACCGCCCGGATCACCGATGAAGCCGTCGATCGAGCAGGCGACGAAGTAGGTGAGCTTTCGCATGTGGTCCCCGTTCTGTGCAGGCCGGTCGCTTCGGTCATGTGTGGGTCGGGGGCCTCACTCGTTCCCCGCACTCCAACCACTTCACATAGAGTGCTTCATGCGTAGTGGTTAAGCAAGCCTCTTTTCTTGAGGCACGCAGGACAGGAGGGCACCGTGGCCAGGAACCCGGAGCGCAGAACGGCACTCGTCGACGCCGCGATCGATGTGCTGGCCCACGAGGGAGCCCGCGGCCTCACCTTCCGCGCGGTGGACGCCCGCGCGGGTGTCCCCCTCGGCACCTCGTCCAACTACTTCACGAACCGGGACGACCTGTTCATGCAGGCAGGCGCCCGCATCAACCACCGCATGACACCGGACGCCGCCAGGGTCGAGCAGGCGATGCTCCCGGCACCGTCCCGCGAGCTGGTCACCTCGCTCATGCACTGGCTGGTCCGGCGCATGGCCGACGACCGTGTCGGCTATCTGGCCATGCTGGAACTCCGCCTCGAAGCAACCCGCCGACCGGCCCTGCGTACGCGGCTGACCGAGACCGTCCGGGCGGACTTCGACCAGAACGGCGCCCTGTACCGCGAGGCGGAACTGCCGGGCGACGCCGATACCTTCCTCGTGCTGTACCTGGCCATGACCGGCCTGCTCCTGGAGCACCTGACGCTGCCCGACGTGCTGTCCGACACCGCACTCGACCACCTGGTGGACATCGTCGTGACGTCGATCGTGCCCCCTCAGCCCTGGTCCTGACCGACCGGGCTGCCGCATCCGGTCGAAACCAGGGCAGGCGTGCCTACGCTCCCGGTTCGCGCACCGAGTACTGCGGGAGTTCCGCACCGCTCCCTGCGAACGGATGTGTGAGCACGCCGAACTGCCCCGCGGTCGGATTCCCCGGCTTCAGGATCGCCCGGGCCGCACTGATCGCGGCCAGGGCGTCGGAGTGCAGGCCGGTCAGGTGCGCGGCGAGCTCGGCGGCACGAGGGAGGAGGGCGGTGTGGATCCGGTGGTCGAGCTCGGAGTTCTCCGCGGCGGACGGCACCGCCGCCCGGCTCGCCTCCTTGCCGCCCTCGGCGCGGAGGCCGACCGCCCGATCGAACGCGAGGGTGAGTCCTTCCGGCGACAGGGCGGTGGCCCCGGCGACGAACCGTTCGGTCACGGCATCCAGCATGGGTCCTCATCGGATCGGCGATCTCGCGAGGAGCGTGCCGGCCACGGGCAACAGGCACGCCACAGCGGATCGCAACGCCGTAAGGGCCTACTCGTCGACGCTCTCGACCCGGTAGCCGGCGCTTCGCACCGCGGCCAGGAAGGCGTCGAGGCCGGGGGCGTTCCGCAGCAGGAGCCCGAGCGCGCCCTCGTTCTCCGCCCTCCGGAAGTTCGCCGACATGGACGCGTGGGTGACCGGCGCCTCACCCGGCAGCGGTGGCGGCGCCGAACTGCTGACGAGTACCCCGGGCTCGCCGACGACTTCGACGGCAAGGCGTTCGCCGGCGAACACGCGATACCTGCGAATCGAATCCGCCGCACTGCTCATGTCTCCGCCTTCTCTCAGGTCTGGGCCATGTCCACGAAGCGGGAGTAGTGCCCCTGGAAAGCCACGGTGATCGTCGCCGTGGGACCGTTTCGGTGCTTGGCCACGATCAGGTCCGCCTCGCCCGCGCGAGGGGACTCCTTCTCGTACGCGTCCTCGCGGTGCAGCAGGATGACCATGTCGGCGTCCTGCTCGATGGAGCCTGATTCACGCAGGTCGGAGACCATCGGCTTCTTGTCCGTACGCTGCTCGGGACCACGGTTCAGCTGCGAGAGCGCGATGACGGGGAGCTCCAGCTCCTTCGCGAGGAGCTTGAGGTTTCGGGACATGTCCGAGACCTCCTGCTGACGGCTCTCGGCCCGCTTCGCGCCACCGGACTGCATCAGCTGCAGATAGTCGATGACCACCAGCTTGAGGTCGTTGCGCTGCTTGAGGCGACGGCATTTCGCCCGGATCTCCATCATGGAGAGGTTCGGCGAATCGTCGATGTAGAGCGGCGCGGCCGAGACGTCCGGCATCCGCCTGGCCAGCCTCGTCCAGTCCTCGTCCGTCATCGTGCCGGAGCGCATGTGATGGAGCGCCACCCGGGCCTCGGCGGAGAGCAGACGCATCGCGATCTCGTTGCGGCCCATTTCCAGCGAGAAGATCACACTCGGCAGATTGCTCTTGATCGAACAGGCGCGGGCGAAGTCCAGGGCGAGCGTGGACTTACCCATGGCGGGACGCGCCGCGATCACGATCATCTGACCGGGGTGCAGGCCGTTGGTCAGGGCGTCCAGGTCGGTGAATCCGGTCGGGACACCGGTCATCTCGCCGCTGCGGGAACCGATCGCCTCGATCTCGTCGAGAGCGCCCTCCATGATGTCGCCGAGAGGGAGGTAGTCCTCGCTGGTGCGCTGCTCGGTGACGGCGTAGATCTCGGCCTGCGCCGAGTTCACGATCTCGTCGACGTCACCGTCGGCCGCGTACCCCATCTGCGTGATCTTGGTGCCGGCCTCGACGAGACGCCTCAGCACCGCCCGCTCGTGGACGATCTCCGCGTAGTACGAAGCGTTGGCCGCGGTCGGTACGGACTGGACCAGGGTGTGCAGGTACGGGGCTCCGCCGACCTTGGTGATCTCGCCGCGCTTGACCAGCTCCGCCGCCACCGTGATCGGGTCGGCCGGTTCACCCTTGGCATACAGGTCGAGGATCGCCGTGTAGACGGTCTCGTGGGCCGGACGGTAGAAGTCGTGGCCCTTGATGATCTCCACGACGTCGGCGATGGCGTCCTTGGACAGCAGCATGCCACCGAGCACGGACTGCTCCGCGTCGAGATCCTGCGGAGGCACTCGCTCGAACCCGGACGGGCCGCTGTCCCAGCCGCTCTCCCGGCCACGCTCGTGCTGCTCGTCCCGCCCCTTGCCCTCTCCGCGGCGCTGACGGGAAACGGGCAGACGGTCACTGGGACCGACATCGGCCCAGGGATCGTCCAAAGGCTCGGGAATGCTCACCGGGCCACCTCCTCCCGTCCGCTTCGCGGACCTAGCCATGCCACTCTTTCTTACGGCACGGCACCGACAAACAAGACGCCCGACTCCGGATCCGGCGCGTCAAGTTCTGCGGTCTTCGAAGCCGGAACGGAGTGCGGGCGCCGCACCACGGTAGGCCGCTCCGCACCGTCAGCCAATCTGGTTATCCACAGGGCATGTGGACGACGGACCAGATGCTGTGGAGAACTCCGCCGATCCTGTGCACGGACCGGGGGACAGCACTGTGGACAAACTCATACCGCCCCCACTGCGAGGGCCCTGACCTGCCCTTTCTCCGTCCACCGGCTGTGGGAGAGAAAAACTTTCGCCCTCAGCTCAAGATCACCGGAATCACCCCTGCGCCGAGCCGGGAACTCAGTATCAAGTAAGGACCCCAACCACATTGCATCTCTTACCTGTGGAAGATTAGATTGGCACCCATGACCCAGGCCTCCGCGACCCAGACGCCGTCCCGCCGTCGGCACGACCGCGAGATCATCGCCCTCGCCGTTCCGGCCTTCGGCGCACTCGTCGCGGAGCCGCTCTTCGTCATGGTCGACAGCGCCGTCGTCGGCCATCTCGGCACAGCGCAGCTGGCCGGCCTGGGAGTCGCCGCAGCCTTGCTCACCACCGCCGTGAGCGTCTTCGTCTTCCTCGCCTACGCGACAACCGCCGCGGTCGCCCGACGGGTCGGCGCGGGCGATCTCCCCTCTGCGATCCGTCAGGGCATGGACGGCATCTGGCTGGCCCTGCTGCTCGGCGCCGCAGTTGTCGCCTTCACCCTTCCCTCGGCACCCTGGCTGATCGAGGCCTTCGGCACATCGGACACCGCTGCCCCGTACGCCGTCACCTATCTGAGGATCTCCAGCCTCGGCATCCCCGCCATGCTCGTCGTGCTCGCCGCGACCGGGGTGCTGCGTGGGCTGCAGGACACCCGGACACCCCTCTACGTCGCCATCGGTGGATTCACCGCCAACGGTGCTCTCAACGTGGGACTCGTCTACGGAGCCGGGCTCGGCATCGCCGGATCCGCCTGGGGAACGGTGATCGCCCAGGCCGGTATGGCACTCGCCTACCTGATCGTCGTCGTGCGCGGCGCCCGCAGACACGGAGCGTCGCTGCGTCCCGACGCCGCAGGCATCAGAGCCAGCGCACAGGCAGGCGTCCCCCTGCTGGTCCGTACGCTCTCGCTGCGGTCGGTCCTGCTGATCGCCACCGCGGTCGCAGCCCGGCTCGGCGACACGGACATCGCCGCCCACCAGATCCTCCTGTCCCTCTGGAGCCTCACGGCCTTCGCCCTCGACGCCATCGCCATCGCGGGGCAGGCCATCATCGGCCGCTATCTCGGGGCGAGCGACGTCAAGGGCGCCCGCGAAGCCTGCCGTCGGATGGTCCAGTGGGGTATCGCCTCCGGTGTGGTTCTCGGAGTGCTGATCGTGCTGGCACGACCCTTGTTCGTCCCACTGTTCACCGGCGACCCGTCCGTGCACGACACCCTGCTGCCGGCCCTTCTCGTCGTGGCACTGTCCCAGCCGATCGCCGGTGTGGTCTTCGTGCTGGACGGCGTGCTCATGGGTGCGGGCGACGGGCGGTACCTCGCCTGGGCGATGCTCGTGACCCTGGCCGTCTTCGCTCCGGTCGCCCTCCTCATCCCCGTCCTCGGAGGAGGCCTCACCGCTCTGTGGTGGGCGATGACGCTCATGATGGCAGTCCGGCTGGTGACGCTCTGGCTGCGTACCCGCTCGGGCCGGTGGATCGTCACCGGAGCCACGCGCTGAACGGACCACGGGCAGCTCTCGGTTTCACGTGAAACCGAGAGGCCGTGAAACCACAAGGTCATGGAGATGGAACGACGAAGGGCCGCACCATGACGGTGCGGCCCTTCACCTAGCTCTGGTGAGCTGTGCCCTTAGGCAGCAACGACCTCGATACCGAGCTTCGCGGCAACCTCGGGGTGCAGGCGCACGGAAACCTGGTGTCCACCGAGCGTCTTGATCGGCGAACCGAGCTCGACACGGCGCTTGTCGACGTCCGGACCACCGGAGGCCTTGATCGCCGAAGCGATGTCGGCCGGGGTGACGGAGCCGAAGAGACGGCCGGCGTCGCCGGAGCGAACAGCCAGACGAACCTTCACGGCCTCGAGCTTGGCCTTGATCTCGTTGGCCTGCTCGATCGTCGCGATCTCGTGGATCTTGCGGGCGCGGCGGATCTGCGCCACGTCCTTCTCGCCACCCTTGGTCCAGCGGATGGCAAAGCCACGCGGAACCAGGTAGTTACGGGCGTACCCGTCCTTGACGTCCACGACGTCACCGGCAGCACCGAGGCCAGTGACCTCGTGGGTGAGGATGATCTTCATGATTCGGTCACCCTTCCCTTATCGCGCGGTGGACGTGTAGGGCAGCAGCGCCATCTCACGGCTGTTCTTGACTGCCGTGGCGACGTCACGCTGGTGCTGAGTGCAGTTGCCGGTGACGCGGCGGGCACGGATCTTGCCACGGTCGGAAATGAACTTCCGCAGCATGTTCGTGTCCTTGTAGTCCACGTACTGGGTCTTGTCCTTGCAGAATGCGCAGACCTTCTTCTTAGGCTTGCGCACAGGCGGCTTCGCCATGGTGTTTCTCCTGTGTGATCAAGAAGTGGGGGTACGAGCTCCCCTAGAAGGGAGGCTCGTCCGAGTAGCCGCCGCCGGAACCGCCCGAGCCACCGGAGCCGCCGGAGCTTCCGCCCCAGCCACCCCCGCCGCTCTGCTGGCCCCCGCCCTGCTGACCGCCCGCAGGCGCGCCGGTGGCCCACGGGTCGTCGGCGGGTGCACCGCCGCCGCCCTGCTGACCGCCGCTACCGGGACCGCCGCCCCAGTTGCCGCCGCCCTGCTGGCCGCCGCCGTATCCACCCTGGCCGCCGCCCTGGCCACCGCGACCCGTGGTCTTGGTGACCTTGGCCGTGGCGCTCTTGAGACTGGGGCCGACTTCCTCGACGTCCAGCTCGTAGACCGTGCGCTTGACGCCCTCACGGTCCTCGTAGGACCGCTGCTTCAGCCGGCCCTGCACGACAACGCGCATGCCTCGCTGGAGCGACTCCGCGACGTTCTCCGCCGCCTGACGCCAGACCGAGCAGGTGAGGAACAGGCCTTCGCCGTCCTTCCACTCATTGGTCTGCCGGTCGAAGATGCGGGGAGTGGACGCGACACGGAACTTCGCGACCGCCGCACCGGACGGGGTGAAGCGCAGCTCGGGGTCGTCGACGAGATTGCCGACGACCGTGATGACGGTCTCGCCTGCCATGGGTGAACCTCTCGGCGGGGATTGCTTCTGGCTGCTTGCTACTCGAACCCGATGACCGCTGAGCTAGATGCTCAGTGGATCTCGGGGCGGAGGACCTTGGTCCGGAGGACCGACTCGTTCAGGTTCATCTGTCGGTCGAGCTCCTTGACGACCGCAGGCTCGGCCTGCAGGTCGATGACCGAGTAGATGCCCTCGGGCTTCTTCTTGATCTCGTAAGAGAGACGACGACGGCCCCAGGTGTCGACCTTCTCAACCTTTCCGTTGCCCTCACGGACGACGGAGAGGAAGTTCTCGATCAACGGGGAGACTGCTCGCTCCTCGAGATCGGGGTCGAGGATGACCATCACCTCGTAGTGACGCATGTGGAACCCACCTCCTTTGGACTCAGCGGCCACGGTCGTTCCGTGGCAGGAGGGTCGTGATGCGTAGGCATCAGTGTCTCCGAGTAAAACAGCCGCCACTGACAACGCCCGTCTTCGTTGGTCGAGGGGAGCTGCAGTGCTGACTCAGGGCAGACACCGGTGCAGACCGTACAGACTACCCGCAGACAGGCTTCCGGTTGAAATCCGGTGCCGGGGGGACGCAATCTGTACACAGCGGTTGTGAGCGGCGTTACAGTGCGCCGCCTTCCGGCCAGGAGGTTCTCCATGGCACAGACAATGCGTTCCCGCCCCCGTCCTCCCGTCTCCCTCTTCGCCACGGACGGCAGGTCCCATCCGCTCCAGGACGCGCTGGTGACGGTGACCCTCGTTCTCGGGGCCCTCGCCTTCGTGACGGCGATGTTCCACAATCTGCACCTGATCAGCTCCTGGGCCGGGCTGATCGGGATCCTGACGGGCGCCTACGGACAGTACGTGTCGGTCACCACCCGTGAGCGCTTCCCCCTCATCCTGGGACTGGGCGCGTCCGCGATCGGGTTCTTCCTCGGCATGGCCCACGGCGGCCTCTTCGGCGGCGTGATCAGCTGAGGGGCCCCACGGAAAACCGGTCCGGGTCGCCCAGGGCCCAGACGGGGCGCTCCTCGGTCACAGTAGGCTTCGGCGCGAGAGCCGGAGCCCCTGACCGATGGGGACACACCTGCCGAGGAGCGCCCCGCATGAGCCTGACCCTGAGGACCATCAGCCGAGAGCAGCATCTGGCGTACATCCAGAACCTGCCCTCGGCCAGTCACTGCCAGGTCCCGGCGTGGGCTGATGTGAAGACCGAATGGCGCTCGGAGAACCTTGGATGGTTCGACAAGAACGGCGAGATGGTCGGTGCCGGTCTGGTGCTGTACCGCCAGTTGCCCAAGATCAAGCGCTACCTGGCCTACCTTCCCGAGGGCCCGGTCATCAACTGGTACGCCCCGAATCTCGACGACTGGCTTCAGCCGATGCTCGCGCACCTGAAGCAGCAGGGTGCCTTCTCGGTGAAGATGGGCCCGCCCGTGGTCATCCGTCGCTGGGACTCGGCAGCCATCAAGTCGGGCATCCAGGACCCCGACGTGAAGCGCCTGCGCGACGTCGAGGCCACCCACATCGAGCCCCGTGCCTTCGAGGTGTCGGACCGGCTGCGGAAGATGGGCTGGCAGCAGGGCGAGGACGGCGGCGCCGGATTCGGTGACGTACAGCCCCGCTACGTCTTCCAGGTCCCGCTGGCCAACCGCTCGCTGGAGGACGTCCTCAAGGGCTTCAACCAGCTCTGGCGGCGCAACATCAAGAAGGCCGACAAGGCCGGCGTCGAGGTGGTCCAGGGCGGCTACGAGGACCTGGCCGAATGGCAGCGGCTGTACGAGATCACCGCGGTGCGCGACCACTTCCGGCCGCGTCCGCTCTCGTACTTCCAGCGCATGTGGACGGTCCTCAACTCCGAGGACCCCAACCGCATGCGGCTGTACTTCGCCCGGCACAACGGCGTGAACCTCTCCGCGGCCACGATGCTCGTCGTCGGCGGACACGTCTGGTACTCGTACGGCGCGTCCGACAACATCGGGCGTGAGGTGCGGCCCTCGAACGCGATGCAGTGGCGCATGCTGCGCGACTCCTACGCGATGGGCGCGACGGTCTACGACCTGCGCGGCATCAGCGACTCGCTGGACGAGACCGATCACCTCTTCGGCCTGATCCAGTTCAAGGTCGGCACCGGCGGCGAGGCCGTCGAGTACGTCGGCGAGTGGGACTTCCCCCTCAACAAACTGCTGCACAAGGCGCTCGATATGTACATGTCGCGCCGCTGAACACCGGCCGGTCCACGTCGGCCGGCTCCTCACCCCTCCGATTCCACCGCAGCCACCAGAAAGGTTCCGGGCCGGCCATGGCGCTCTCCCTCTACGTCGACACCGCGCGCTGGCGGGCGCACCAGAAGTCCGTGATCGACCAGTTCCCCGGTCTCGTGCCCGTCTGCAAGGGCAACGGATACGGCTTCGGCCACGAACGGCTGGCCGACGAGGCGATCCGTTTCGGTTCCGACACGCTGGCCGTCGGAACCACGTACGAGGCCGCCCGCATCAAGGACTGGTTCAGCGGCGACCTGCTCGTCCTCACGCCCTTCCGCCGGGGTGAGGAACCGGTGCCGCTGCCCGACCGCGTCATCCGTTCCGTCTCCTCCGTGGACGGTGTGCACGCTCTGGTGGGCGCGCGCGTCGTCATCGAGTGCATGAGCTCGATGAAGCGCCACGGGGTGAAGGAGGAGGAGCTGGGGCAGCTGCACGCGGCCATCGAGGACGTGCGCCTCGAAGGCTTCGCCCTGCACCTGCCGCTGGACCGCACCGACGGCTCGGACGCGGTCGAGGAGGTCATCGCCTGGATGGACCGCCTGCGCGCGGCCCGGCTGCCCCTGCACACCATGTTCGTCAGCCATCTCCGGGCGGAGGAGCTCGCGCGGCTGCAGCAGCAGTTCCCGCAGACCCGCTTCCGCGCGCGCATCGGCACCCGGCTCTGGCTCGGTGACCACGAGGCGACGGAGTACCGCGGCGCCGTGCTCGACGTGACGCGGGTCGTCAAGGGGGACCGGTTCGGCTACCGCCAGCAGAAGGCCGCCTCGGACGGCTGGCTGGTGGTCGTCGCCGGCGGTACGTCCCACGGTGTCGGCCTGGAGGCCCCGAAGGCCCTGCACGGTGTGATGCCGCGCGCCAAGGGCGTGGCGCGCGCCGGACTGGCCACGGTCAACCGCAATCTCTCGCCGTTCGTCTGGTCGGGCAAGCAGCGCTGGTTCGCCGAGCCGCCGCACATGCAGGTGTCGATCCTGTTCGTGCCGTCGGACGCGCAGGAGCCGAGAGTCGGCGACGAACTGGTGGCCCATCTGCGCCACACGACCACCCAGTTCGACCGCCTCGTGGACCGGTAGGCACCCGGCGTCTATCGGGCGGAACGCGCTCCGCCCGCCGTACCCCACTCCACCCGCGGTCCCTGGGCCGCGGGTGCCGTGTTCCCGGCGTGAGGCGCGGGGTGCCTGATCACGACGGTGTCCGGCGCCCCGTCCAGTACGCCGCCCGACGGGTCGTCCGACCCGTCGCGGCGTACGGGGTCGCGGTCCGGCCGCAGGATGTCCCTGACGACGACGGCGCACAGGTACAGCGTTCCGAGCAGGTGCAGGGCGATCGCGACCTGGTAGCCCTCCTGGGGCAGCCCCTGGTGCTTGTCGCCGCTCGTCGTGTACGCGAGGTACAGCCAGATCCCCAGGAAGTACATGACCTCGCAGGCCTGCCAGACGAGGAAGTCCCGCCAGCGGGGCCTGGCGAGCGCGGCCAGCGGGATCAGCCAGAGCACGTACTGCGGTGAGTAGACCTTGTTCGTCAGGATGAAGGCGGCCACCACCAGGAACGCGAGCTGTGCGAAGCGCGGCCGGTGCCGGGCGGTCAGCGCCAGCCCGGCGATACCCGCGCACAGCACGATCATCAGCACCACGGAGGCGGTGTTGACGGTGCTCACGTCGATGGGCTTGCCGGTGCGCTGGGTGATGATCAGCCAGAACGAGCCGTAGTCGATCTGCCGTTCCTGGCTGAAGGTGTAGAACTTCTTCCACCCCTCGGGGGCGTACAGCATGACCGGGAGGTTCACCAGCAGCCAGGCGGCCGCCGCGCCGAACAGCGCTGTCCCGAACTCCCTCCATCTACCGGCCCGCAGGCACAGCACCAGCAGCGGCCCGAGCAGCAGTACGGGATAGAGCTTGGCGGCCGTGGCCAGGCCGATGAGGATGCCGAAGGCGAGAGCCCGTCCGCGGGACCACATGAGCATCGCGGCGGCCGTAAGGGCCAGGGCGAGCAGGTCCCAGTTGATCGTCGCGGTGAGCGCGAGCGCCGGGGCGAGTGCGACCAGCAGGGCGTCCCACGGGCGACGCCGGTGGGTACGGGCGACGCACACCGCGGTGATCACGGCGCAGATCATCAGCATGCCCGCGTTGACCATCCAGTACATCTGTTCGCGCTGCTGCATGGGGTCGGTGTCGGGCGTCAGCGTCAGCCAGGACGCGACCTGCATGAACAGGCCGGTCAGGACGGGGTATTCGAGGTAGGCCATGTCGCCGCTGAGCCGGTCGAAGTACGGCACGAGCCCGTCGGCGAAGCCGCGTCCGAGGTAGAGGTGCGGGATGTCGGAGTAGCACGCGTGTGTGTACTGCGAGCTCGTGCCCCGGAACCACGCCCAGTCGTAGCAGGGGATCTTCTGCACCATGCCGAGTGCGAACATCCCGATCGCCACGAGCGCGATGACGCGCACCGGTGTGAGCGGGCCCGATCCGAGCCGTGCCCAGCGGCCGGCCGGTCCGCCGATCAGCTCGCTGCCGGCCGCGGCGATCTCGTCCTCTTGCGTAGGCCGTACGACGGGCCGCTCCTGGTGCACGCTCGTGTCCTCTGCGCTTGGCATGCCGCACATCCTGCCGTACGGCGCTGTGTGCGGGACGTGGGCCGCGTGGGGACACGGAAAGGGCCGCCGGCACCTGGCAGGTGCGGCGGCCCTCTCATGCGTGTCCGGCGGGCTTCCGGAGGGTGGCGGTGTTACCCACTGCCTCCGAAGAGTCCTCCGTTGCTGTTCCCGTTCCCGTTCGTATTACCGGTCGACCCGTCCGTTGTCCCGTCGGTGGTTCCGGTGTCCGTCCCGCCGTCGGTGGTTCCGGTATCGGTCCCGCCGTCGGTGGTTCCCGCGTCGGTCCCTCCACTGTCGGTTCCGGTGTTGGTGCCGCCGTTGTTCTGGCAATCCCAGCCGAACGCTCCACACGTGTCGCTCGGCGAGGGGGACGCGGACGACGGGCTGGGCGACGGGGTCGTGGGCGCCTCGCTGGACTCGGACGGCGAGGGCGACGCGCTCGGGGAGGGCGTGGGGCTGGGCGTACCGACGATCTCGCCGACCGGCTCCGGCGTCGGGAATTGCACGACCTTCTCGCCCTTCATGGCGTCGGTCATGTAGTCGTGCCAGATCTGCGCCGGGAACGAAGCACCGTGGATCTGCTTCTCACCGCCGGTGCCGTACATCTCCAGGAACTCGCGGTTCTTCTGCTTCTCGTCGTCGTCCAGCCGGAACATGCTGACCGCGGTCGACAGCTGCGGGGTGTACCCGACGAACCAGGCGGACTTGTTGCCGTCCGTCGTACCCGTCTTGCCCGCCGCGTCGCGTCCGTCGAGCCGGGCGGGTGTACCCGTACCGTTCTCGACGACGTTCTTCAGCACGTCGGTCACGTTGTCCGCGATGGCGCTGGGCATGGCGGTCTTGGTGGCCGTCTTGTGCTGGTAGACGACGCTGCCCTCCTTCTTGACCTCGGTGACCGAGAAGGGGTCGCGCTGCTTGCCGCTGGTCGCGAAGGTGGCGTACGAGCCGGCCATCCGGATGGCACTGGGCGAGGACGTACCGATGGAGTACGACGGAACGTTCGAGTCCGCCATGTAGACGTCGTCACGCAGTCCGGAGGCGATCGCGACCTCCTTCACCTTGTCCGTACCGACGTCCATGCCGAGCTGGACGAAGGGGGAGTTGGCCGACTCCTGCATCGCCTCCCGCAGATCGATGTCGCCGTAGGAGTGGTCCCCGTCGTTGGTCTGGAACCACGGGTTGTTGTCCTCGTCGGTCCAGACCTCGCCGTTGTACTTCTCGATCTTCAGCTTGTTGTCGCCGTCGAACACGCTCTTCGGCGAGACCGGGGTGCGCTCCGAATCGCTCTGGTCCGGCCCGAGCTTCGGGTCGCGGACCCCGTACTGCATACCGGCCGCCAGCACGAAGGGCTTGAACGTCGAGCCGACCTGGGCTCCGGTCGCGTCCGCGTTGTTCGTGTAGTGCTTCGTCGCGTCCTGACCGCCGTAGGTGGCGACGATGGCGCCCGTCTCGGTGTCCACCGACGCTCCGCCGAACTCGACGTGCGAGTCGAGATCGGGACGCTTCTCCGGGTCGATCTTGCTCTTGAGTACCTTCGTGATCGAGGCCTCGAGCTGCTTGACCTTCTTCCGGTCGAACGTCGTGTGGATCTCGTAGCCGCCCTGGGCGAGCTCCCGCTCGGTGGTGCCGTCCTGGGTGTGCGCGAGGAAGTAGTCCGTGGCGAGGTCCACCAGGTAGCCGATCTGGCCGCCCAGCTGCGCGTCCTTCGTCGGCGTCTTCGGCATGGGGAATTTCTTGTACGTGGCCCGCTCCGCGGCACTCAGCCGATCGTCCTTGACCATCTCGTCGAGGATCGTCTTCCAGCGGAACGTGGCCCGCGCCGTGTTCTTCTCCGGAGTGGCCCCGACCGGGTCGATGTCCTCGGCACCGGCGGGGTCGTAGTAGCTCGCGCCCTTGAGCAGGCTCGTCAGGAAGGCGCACTGGCTCGCGTTGAGCTTCGAGGCGTCGATGCCGTAGTACGTACGCGCGGCTGCCTGGAGGCCCGATGCGCCGCGACCGTAGTACGAGATGTTGAGGTAGCCCTCCATGACGTTCTCCTTGCTCACGGTCTTACCGACCTTGAGCGTGATGAAGAGCTCCTTGAACTTACGGCTGATGGTCTGGTCCTGGGTCAGCATCGAGTTCTTCACGTACTGCTGGGTGATCGTCGACCCGCCCTGGGTGTCACCTCCCTTCGCCATGTTGTAGAAGGCGCGGGCGATACCCATGGGGTCGATGCCCTTGTCGGTCTCGAACGTCTTGTTCTCGGCCGAGATGACGGCGTCCCGCATGTCCTCGGGGATCTGCGCGTAGTTGATCCACTGGCGGTTGACGGAGCCGCCCGTGGCGACCATCTGCGTGCCGTCGGCCCAGTAGTAGACGTTGTTCTGCGCCCTGGCGATGTCCTTCACCTCGGGCGGCACGACGAGCGCGTACGAGATGCCGGCCACGCCCATCAGTAGACCGAGGAAGCTCAGGCACAGACCGGACACCAGTTTCCACGAGGGCATCCAGCGCCGTGCGCCGTACTTGCCGGCCCGCGGGTAGTCGATGAGACGCTTCCGGCCGGAACGGCTGTCCGCCGCGCGCCCCCGGCCGCGGCCTTCGCCCCCGCGTCGTCTGCCGCCGCCCCGCTGGGCGGCGCGACGGGCTTCGGCCCGGCTGCTGTACGACTCTTCCTCACCATAGGCGTCGGAAGGTGACGACGACGTTGCTCTACGTGACGACTCTCGGCGTCCTGTGGGCTGCTGGGCGGCTCGTCTGGCCGCTGCTCGCCCGCCACCTTGCGGTTGCGGCGTCTTGCGACGGTGCTCGCTCATCGAACGACTACTCCTCGGGCAGGCGAGAACGCCTGGAAGCGGCAGTTGAGATCCGGTCCCCCCGAATTACGGACAAGCCCTGCGGAAGGCTCATCCGCAGTACATCCGGCAGTCCGCGACTACTGACGCGCGACGGCGTCTCACGGTTCCCGGTGGTCTGCATGCCGCACAGACTACGCACGGTCAAAAACCTCTCCGGACCGAACTTCACCCCAAATAACGCAAGTCGCTCCCTATGAATCAAGGATGTGACGCCGCTCACGAATCCCCCTCTTGTCGAACATCACGTACCGATCTATCGTGCTGATGTATCGAGTCGATACATCAGCACGGCATAAGCTGGAGCCACGGGCTCCGCGGGAGCACCCGGCGAAGAAGGAGGCGAAGGTGAGCAGACGCTCCGGCATCCTCGAATTCGCCGTACTCGGCCTGCTCCGCGAGTCCCCGATGCACGGGTACGAGCTGCGCAAACGTCTCAACACCTCGTTGGGGATCTTCCGCGCGTTCAGCTACGGCACCCTCTACCCCTGCCTCAAGACGCTCGTCGCCAACGGCTGGTTGATCGAGGAGCCGGGAAGTGTTCCGGCTCTGCCGCCCGCCACCTCCTCACTCGCAGGGCGCCGGGCCAAGATCGTCTACCGGTTGACGGCAGAAGGTAAGGAGCACTTCGAGGAGCTGCTCTCGCACACCGGCCCCGATGCCTGGGAGGACGAGCACTTCGCCGCTCGATTCGCCTTCTTCGGGCAGACGGAGCGCGATGTGCGGATGCGCGTGCTCGAAGGCCGGCGCAGCAGGCTGGAGGAGCGCCTCGAAAAGATGCGCGCCTCGCTGGCCCGCACCCGCGAACGACTCGACGACTACACGCTTGAGCTGCAGCGCCACGGCATGGAGTCCGTGGAGCGCGAAGTGCGCTGGCTGAACGAGCTCATCGAGAGCGAGCGGTCGGGACGGGATCAGCGACGATCCTCGCCCGAAGGCTCCGCTCAGCACGACACATCAGGAGAGACGGGCGGCCTGCCCCGGCACCGGGATCACTCCCGACCGGATCCGTCCGACGACACCAAGTGAGATCCCCGCAGAGCCGCGAGGCTTCACCGGGGCACACTGAGAAGACACAGGGAGCAATCGGCATGGGTTCGGTTCGCGTAGCCATCGTCGGCGTGGGCAACTGCGCCGCCTCGCTGGTGCAGGGCGTCGAGTACTACAAGGACGCCGATCCGGCCGGCAGGGTGCCCGGTCTGATGCACGTTCAGTTCGGCGAGTACCACGTGAGCGACGTCGAGTTCGTCGCCGCCTTCGACGTCGACGCGAAGAAGGTCGGCCTCGACCTCGCGGACGCCATCGGGGCCAGCGAGAACAACACCATCAAGATCGCCGATGTGCCGAACACCGGTGTGACCGTTCAGCGCGGCCACACCCACGACGGCCTGGGCAAGTACTACCGCGAGACGATCGAGGAGTCCTCCGAGGCCCCGGTCGACATCGTCCGGATCCTCAAGGACAAGCAGGTCGACGTCCTCGTCTGCTACCTGCCCGTCGGTTCCGAGGTGGCTGCGAAGTTCTACGCGCAGTGCGCCATCGACGCCAAGGTCGCGTTCGTCAACGCCCTCCCGGTGTTCATCGCCGGCACGAAGGAGTGGGCGGACAAGTTCACCGAGGCCGGTGTCCCGATCGTCGGTGACGACATCAAGTCCCAGGTCGGCGCCACCATCACGCACCGCGTGATGGCGAAGCTCTTCGAGGACCGGGGTGTCGTCCTGGACCGCACGATGCAGCTGAACGTCGGCGGCAACATGGACTTCAAGAACATGCTCGAGCGCGAGCGCCTGGAGTCCAAGAAGATCTCCAAGACGCAGGCCGTCACCTCGCAGATCCGTGACCGCGAGCTCGGTGCGGACAACGTCCACATCGGCCCCTCGGACTACGTGGCCTGGCTGGACGACCGCAAGTGGGCGTACGTGCGCCTCGAAGGCCGTGCCTTCGGTGACGTTCCGCTGAACCTGGAGTACAAGCTCGAGGTCTGGGACTCCCCGAACTCCGCCGGTGTCATCATCGACGCCGTGCGCGCGGCGAAGATCGCCTTGGACCGCGGCATCGGTGGCCCGATCCTCTCGGCGTCCTCGTACTTCATGAAGTCCCCGCCGGTCCAGTACTTCGACGACGAGGCCCGCGAGAACGTCGAGAAGTTCATCAGCGGCGACGTCGAGCGCTGATCCGGCGCACGGCTTCGGTCTCACCAGGGTGAGGAGCGGCAACGCTCCGTCCCTTCCACACGTTGGGGGTCCCCGGGCAATCCGCCCGGGGACCCCCAACGTGTGTGACCCTTGCCCACATGCCTGTCGTGCGTGATCTGGGTGTACTCCTGCGCTTCCGGAACTTCCGTCGCCTGCTCGCCGTCCGGCTCCTCTCCCAGTCGGCCGACGGTGTCTACCAGGTCGCGCTCGCCACCTACGTCGTCTTCTCGCCGGAGAACCAGACCACCCCGGGGGCCATCGCGTCCGCCATGGCTGTGCTGCTGCTCCCGTACTCACTGATCGGCCCGTTCGCGGGCGTCATGCTGGACCGCTGGCCACGCCGCCAGGTCTTCCTGTACGGAAACCTGCTACGTGCCGCACTGGCCTGCTGCACGGCCCTGCTGCTCCTTCACTCCGCGCCCGAGTGGCTGTTCTACGCTTCGGCCCTCTGCGTCACCGCGGTCAACCGCTTCGTCCTGGCAGGACTGTCCGCGGCACTCCCACGCGTCGTCGACAGCGACCGGCTCGTCATCGCCAACTCCCTCTCCCCGACGGCCGGCACACTGGCCGCGACCGCGGGTGGGGGCCTCGCGCTGGCCCTTCAGCTGCTGACCGACGGCTCCGACACGGCCGTGGTCCTTCTGGGAGCCGTCCTCTACCTCCTGTCGGCCCTCGCCTCCCTGACCCTGCCCCGGGCGCTCCTGGGACCGGACCTGGGCGGGCACCACGTACGCGTACGGGAGGCCCTGGCAACCACGGCGCGCGGGCTCGCCGCGGGGTTGCGCCATCTGGCCGAGCGGAAGGACGCGGCCCGCGCCATGGCTGCCATGACGGTGATCCGCTTCTGCTACGGAGCGCTGACCGTGATGGTGCTGATGCTCTGCCGCTACGCCTGGTCCGACAGCGAGTCCGACGGCCTGGCCCTGCTCGGCATCGCGCTCGGCGCCTCGGCCGCCGGATACTTCGTCGCCGCCGTGCTCACCCCCTGGGCCATCGGCAGGTTCGGCAGGTTCGGCTGGATGGCGGTGTGTGCCGGGGCGGCCGCACTCCTGGAGCCGGCACTGGGGCTGCCCTTCGCCCCTGTCCCGATGCTGGCGGCAGCGTTCGTCCTCGGGCTCGTGACCCAGGGGGCGAAGATCGCGACGGACACCGAGGTGCAGACGTCGGTGGACGACTCCTACCGCGGCAGGGTCTTCTCCCTCTACGACGTGCTCTTCAACGTCTCCTTCGTCGCCGCGGCGGCCATGTCCGCCCTCGTGCTTCCCGCAGACGGGCGGTCCGCCCTCGTGGTGCTCACGGTGGCAGTCCTCTACGCCACCGTCTCCGTGGCGATGCTCCACTGGAAGCGCACCGAGAGGGCGCTCCACCGCGACTGAGGGGCGTTGTTTCACGTGAAACAACGCCCCTCGGTCACACCGCTCCGTACCGGCCCCGCCGTTCACGCTTCATGTTTCACGTGAAACGTGAAGTCGCTCAGGCTTCAGTCCTGCGCAGCCCACCAGTCCTTGAGGGCCGCGACCGCGTCGTCGTGATCCATCGGCCCGTTCTCCAGCCGCAGCTCCAGCAGGAAGGCGTACGCCTTACCGATCACCGGCCCGGGACCGACGCCCAGAATCTGCATGATCGCGTTGCCGTCCAGGTCCGGCCGGATCGCGTCCAGCTCCTCCTGCTCCTGCAACTGCGCGATGCGCTCCTCGAGTCGGTCATAGGTCCGCGACAGAGCATTCGCCTTGCGCTTGTTCCGTGTCGTGCAATCCGAACGCGTCAGCTTGTGGAGCCGGTCCAGCAGCGGACCCGCGTCACGCACGTACCTGCGCACCGCGGAGTCGGTCCACTCCCCGTCGCCGTAGCCGTGGAAGCGCAGGTGCAGCTCCACGAGCTGCGACACGTCCTTGACCATGTCGTTGGAGTACTTGAGCTCGGTCAGCCGCTTCTTGGTCATCTTGGCTCCGACCACCTCGTGGTGGTGGAACGAGACACGGCCGTCGCTCTCGAAACGACGCGTCCTCGGCTTCCCGATGTCGTGAAGGAGTGCCGCGAGCCGCAGCACAAGGTCCGGACCGTCCTCCTCCAGATCAATGGCCTGCTCCAGAACCGTCAGGGAGTGCTCGTAGACGTCCTTGTGCCGGTGATGCTCGTCACTCTCCAGCCGCAGCGAAGGAAGTTCGGGCAGCACCCGGTCCGCCAGACCGGTGTCCACGAGCAGCCCCAGGCCCTTGCGGGGGTTCCCGGACAGGAGCAGCTTGTTCAGCTCCTCACGGACCCGCTCGGCCGAGACGATGTCGATACGTCCGGCCATGTCCGTCATCGCCGCGACGACCTCGGGAGCGACCTCGAAGTCCAGCTGCGCGGCGAACCGGGCGGCGCGCAGCATGCGCAGCGGGTCGTCGGAGAAAGAGGCCTCGGGTGTCCCCGGGGTGCGCAGCACACGCAACGCCAGGTCCTCCAGACCGCCGTGGGGGTCGATGAACTCCTTCTGCGGCAGCGCGACAGCCATCGCGTTGACCGTGAAGTCACGACGTACGAGGTCCTCCTCGATGGAGTCGCCGTAGGACACCTCGGGCTTGCGTGAGTTCCTGTCGTACGCCTCCGACCGGTAGGTCGTGACCTCGATCTGGTAGCCGTCCTTCTGTGAACCGACGGTGCCGAAGGCGATACCGACCTCCCACACCGAGTCGGCCCACGGGCGGACGATCTTGAGTACGTCCTCCGGACGGGCATCGGTCGTGAAGTCCAGGTCGTTCCCGAGCCTGCCGAGCAGCGCATCGCGGACCGACCCTCCGACCAGCGCGAGGCGGAATCCGGCCTCCTGGAATCGGCGGGCGAGGTCGTCGGCGACCGGGGACACCCGCAGCAGTTCACTTACTGCGCGGTGCTGCACCTGGCTCAGTGCACTGGGGCTGTCTTCGTTGGCGTTCGGCACAACAGAAAAGGGTACGTGCACCGGCCGTCCCGGGCGTCATCGTTTCCTGGTCCCCTGCGAGACTCTTCCGATCATGTGGCACGGTCTCCGGCACTCAGCTGCCGAGCGCATCGCTACCATGCGGGGACGCAGAGACCGGCGAGACCGGCACCAGCTGACGACGACGAGGGACGGGTACGCGTGGCCGAGGCGGCAGACATTCAGGGGACGCACCCTTCCCCTGCCCGCCGGTGGCTCCGGCGGGCAGCCTCCCTGATCGTCGGGGCTCCCCTGATCGCCGGGCTGCTGACCGGCCCGGCTGCCCCCTCGGCGCTGGCCGACGGGGTGAGGAAGGCGCCGACCGGCTCACGCACCGTCGATGTGTCCCTGAACACCCTCAGTCCCGGTGCACCGGTGAAAGGCGACACGCTCACCGTCTCCGGCACCCTGACCAACAAGGGCAGGAAGACGATCACCGACGCCGTGGTCGATCTCCGGGTCGGGCCGACGCTCTCCAGCAGGTCCGACATCGACGAGGCCGCCAAGCGCACCGGCTACTTCCCCGGCAGTGACCCCGTCAAGCTCGGCGGCAAGTACACGCTGAAGGTGGCGAAACTCGCCTCCGGGATAAGCCAGGACTTCTCCCTCGACGTTCCTGTGAACAAGCTGGGTCTGGACGACGAGGGCGTCTACCAGCTGGGGGTCTCCCTGACGGGCCGGACCTCCGACACCCCCTACGACCAGGTGCTCGGAATCCAGCGGACCTTCCTCCCCTGGCAGCCCGAGGACACCGACAGCAGGACCAGGCTGACCTTCCTCTGGCCGCTGATCGCGTCGGCCCACGTCACCGCCGAGACGGGCTCCGACGAGCAGCAGACCCCCGTCTTCGCCAACGACGACCTGGCCCGCGAGCTCGCGGCCGGCGGCCGGCTGGAACAGCTGGTGTCGCTGGGCACCCAGCTCCCGGTGACCTGGGTGATCGACCCGGACCTGCTGGCTTCCGTCGACGCCATGACGAGGAACTACCGCGTCAAGGTCGGTGACACCACCGTCGCGGGGACGAACCAGGCCCTCGCCAAGCAGTGGCTCGCCGCTCTGGAGACGGCGGTGAAGGACGGCACGGTGGTGGCCCTGCCGTTCGCCGACCCCGACCTCGCCTCCATCGCCCACCGCGGGAAGAACGTCTCGGGCACGCTCAGCCATCTCCAGACGGCGACCGAGGTGGCGGGGGCGACGGTGGAGACCGTCCTTCACGTGAAGCCGTCCACCGACTTCGCCTGGCCGGTGGACGGTGCTGTCGATCCCTCCGTCGTCGACGTCGCCACATCGGCCGGCGCGCACAAGGTGATCGCCCGCAGCGACAGCCTCGAAGAGACCGGCAGCCTCCCCTACACCCCGACGTCGGCGCGGCCGATCGGCGGCGGTACCACCGCTGTGGTTTCCGACTACCGGCTCTCCACCGCGTTCAAGGGCGAAATGACCAGCGCCGAGGACTCGACGCTCGCCGTCCAGAAGTTCCTCGCCCACACGCTGGCGCTGACCGAGCAGGCCCCCGACAACGAGCGCAGCATCGTCGTCGCCCCGCAACGGATGCCCACGGCCGCCCAGGCGCAGACCATGGCGCGCGCCTTGCAGGCCCTCACCGACGAACGCTGGACGCAGCCCCTCGACCTGGTGGCGGCCGCCGAGGAGAAGCCCGACGCGGGGGCCACCACGAAGGTGCCCAGGGCCTCCCAGTACCCGAAGAAGCTCCGCGGTCAGGAGCTGCCCACCCAGGCGTTCCAGGACATCAGGACGACACAGGACTCGCTCGACAGCTTCCAGGTCATCCTCACCCAGCCCGACCGGGTGGTGACCCCGTTCGGGAACGCGATCAACCGCTCCATGTCGACGTCCTGGCGCGGCAGGACGCTGGAGGCGCAGCAGTACCGCGACGCGGTCCGCAGCTATCTGCAGAGCCTCACCAATGAGGTGCAGCTCATCGCGAAGTCGGATGTCACCCTCTCCGGCCGCAGCGCGACGATTCCCGTGACCGTGCAGAACAAGCTGGTCCAGGGCGTCGACAACCTCGTGCTCCGGCTGACATCGGGCAACGCCACGCGGCTCAAGCTCGACGACGGCGCCCCGGTGGCCGAACAGCCGGTGAAGATCGCGGGCGGGCACAGTCAGTCCGTGAAGTTCGACGCCTCGGCCAACGCCAACGGCCAGGCCCAGGTCACCGCACGGCTCTTCACCGAGGACGGGACACCGTACGGCGAGGAGATGACCTTCACCGTGAAGGTCTCCGAGGTCACGCCGACGGTGCTCCTGGTGATCGCCGGAGGGCTGCTGCTGCTCGTCCTGGCCGGCATCAGGATGTACACCCACCGCAAGCGCACCGTCGCGGGCAGCGCGGTGGAGAACAACGGCAGCGAGCACGACGGTGGCGAACCCGAGCAGCCGAGTGACCCGGCACCGGACACCGGTCCGGAAAGCGGGAACCCTTCGGGACCGGGTGAGAAAGTGGACCGTTGAGCGATGTCTGTCGGGGCCGTTCGGCCGGGGACGATGAGGTGGGGTTTCGATGAACGCGCCGTACGACGGTGACCGCGGCCAGGGCGCGGGCGGAGCTGGGTCTTCCAGCGGTCCGCCCGGACCGCCGGGCGCAGGCCAGGACGGGGGAGCACCTGACCCGTACCTGCAGCACGCGTACGACCACGACCCGTACCGGGCGCAGGACCTCGCAGCGCAGGATCCGGTGGCCGAAGCGCTCTACGACCGCGCGGCCCACCCGCCTCCGCCCCCGGGCACCTATCAGGAGCCCCAGGCGCTCTACCAGCAGCCTCCCGCGGCCCAGTACGCCCCCGACCCCCGCATCTGGGCCCAGACGCCGCCACCGGAGCCCGCAGGCCCCTCCCGGCACCTTCCCTACGGGGACAACGCGGCGACCACCCAGTACGTAGGCGTGGACGACCTCGTCACACGGGCCGCCGACGACCGCGAGGAGCCGGACGCGTTCGCCCACCTCTTCCGCGACCAGGAAGGCTCGGGACGGCCTCCCGGCCCTCCGGCCGAGCCCGAGCAGGCTCCGGCACCGGTGCCTCCGAAGTCCGGTGGCCGTGCCTCCGGGATACTGAAGTCCAGTGCCCTGATGGCCGCCGGCACCCTGGTGTCGAGGCTCACCGGCTTCGTCCGCAGCCTGGTGATCACCGCCGCGCTCGGAGCCGCCATCCTCGGCGACACCTTCACCATCGCCTACACCCTGCCGACGATGATCTACATCCTCACCGTCGGCGGCGGGCTCAACTCGGTCTTCGTACCGCAGCTCGTCCGGTCCATGAAGGACGACGAGGACGGCGGAGAGGCGTACGCCAACCGTCTGCTGACGCTCGTCATGGTCGTGCTCGGCCTGATCGTCGCCCTGGCCGTCTTCGTCGCGCCGATGCTCATCCGCATGATGTCCCTGCCCATCGCGAACGATCCGGCGGCCAACGGCGTCGCTGTCACGTTCGCACGCTACTGCCTGCCGACCATCTTCTTCATGGGCATCCATGTGGTGATGGGCCAGATCCTCAACGCCCGAGGGAAGTTCGGCGCGATGATGTGGACTCCGGTCCTCAACAACATCGTCATGATCTTCACGTTCGGCCTGTTCATCTGGGTCTACGGAACATCGGCCGAATCCCGGATGGGCGTCGAGACGATCCCGGCGGAAGGTGTCCGGCTGCTCGGCATCGGCACACTGCTCGGTCTGATCGTCCAGGCACTGGCCATGATCCCCTACCTCCGCGAGGCAGGGTTCCGCTTCCGTCCCCGCTTCGACTGGAAGGGCCACGGTCTCGGAAAAACGATCAAGCTCGCCAAATGGACGGTCCTGTTCGTCCTGGCCAACCAGGCGGGCGTGCTGGTCGTCACCCAGCTCGCCACCTCGGCCGGAAAGCTCGCCGACAAGGACGGCGCGGGCTTCCTCGCCTACTCCAACGCGCAACTGATCTGGGGCATGCCGCAGGCGATCATCACCGTCTCGGTCATGGCGGCCCTGCTGCCGCGCATCTCCCGCGCCGCCCATGACAACGACCCCGGGGCCGTCCGCGACGACATCTCGCAGGGCCTGCGCAACTCGGCCGTCGCGATCGTCCCGGTCGCCTTCACGTTCCTCGCGCTCGGCCTGCCGATGTGCACCCTGTTGTACGCCTCCAGCGGCACCGAGGCCGCGCGGTCCATGGGCTTCATCCTGATGGCGTTCGGCCTCGGCCTCATCCCGTACTCCGTTCAGTACGTCGTGCTGCGCGGCTTCTACGCGTACGAGGACACCCGCACGCCCTTCTACAACACGGTCATCGTCGCGGTGGTCAACGCCGCGGCCTCCGCGCTCTGTTACGTGATCCTCCCCGCCCAATGGGCGGTGGTCGGGATGGCAGCCTCCTACGGACTGGCCTACGCGGTCGGCGTCGGCATCGCCTGGCGCCGGCTGAGCAACCGGCTCGGGGGTGACCTCGACGGCGCTCGTGTGGTGCGCACCTACGCCCGTCTCTGCCTGGCAGCGACCCCCGCGGCCGTCATCGGCGGCGGCGTGGGCTTCGCCCTCCTGACGGCCCTCGGCGACGGTGCCGGCGGGTCCGTGGTGGCATTGGTCTGCGGCAGCGTCAGCCTGCTCGGCATCTTCTTCGTCGCCGCCAGGAAGATGCGCATCGAAGAGCTCAACGGCATGGTCGGCATGGTCCGCGGACGGCTCGGACGCTGAAGACTCGCCGAGCCGCACAACCATCGCCGGATACCGCGTGTCGTGCATAGCGCCGGAGTGTGGGCACAATTGGCGTGACTGTGCAGAGCTGGCTGACTGGCATCGCGCAACGGACTGGGGAGGCAGGAACGACGGTGGCGGAACGTAGCACGGCTGCTGTCGACGTGGCCGACAACAGTGGCGACGAGCCGCTGGCCGCCAAGGCGGACGAGGCCACGACCGACGGCACGGCCCAAGCCCAGGACACCGAAGGCGCCGGCCCGGAGAGCACGGACGGCGGGCAGAGCAGCCCGGCCGCCGTACCGGCGGCACCGGATCTGCACAGCGGCCACAAACTGGCCGGACGCTACCGCCTCGAGGAGTGCGTCACCCGTCTGGACGGATTCAGCAGCTGGCGCGCCGTCGACGAGAAGCTGCGCCGTGCGGTGGGTGTCCATCTGCTTCCCGCCGATCATCCACGCGCCCGCTCGGTGCTGGCCGCGGCCCGCTCCTCCGCGCTGCTCGGTGACCCGCGCTTCGTCCAGGTACTGGACGCGGTGGAGGAGGACGACCTCGTCTACGTGGTCCATGAATGGCTCCCGGACGCCACCGAGCTCACAGCCCTGCTGGCCGCGGGTCCACTGGAGGCCCACGACGCCTACCAGCTCGTGAGCCAGATCGCGCAGGCCATGGCCGCCGCCCACCGGGAAGGCCTCGCACATCTGCGCCTCACCCCCGGAGCCGTACTGCGCAGCTCGACCGGGCAGTACCGAATCCGCGGTCTCGCGGTCAACGCGGCGCTGCGCGGCATCACCTCCGACTACCCGCTGCGCACGGACACGGAAGCGATCGGCGCCCTCCTCTACGCGGCGCTGACCCGTCGCTGGCCGTACGAGAGCGACGCCTACGGGCTCTCCGGGCTCCCGAAGGACCTGGGGCTCATCCCTCCGGACCAGGTACGGGCAGGGGTCCACCGGGGTCTCTCGGAGCTCGCCATGCGCGCGCTCGCCAACGACGGCGCCACCGCGTCACGGCAGGAACAGCCGTGCACCACACCGGACGAGCTGGCCAAGGCCGTCGCGGCCATGCCGCGCATCCTGCCCCCTGAGCCCACTTTCACCGCTCCGCCCCAGTACCAGCGCACGACCTACCAGCAGGGCACCTACGGGCGCCCGTCGGCACGTCCCCTCTCCACGACGCAGCCGGTGATGGCCACGCCCCCGCCGCCTCTCCAGAGCCGCACCGGCAAGGCACTCAAGTGGGCCGTGTCCGCACTGCTGATCGCCGCACTCGGCCTCGGCAGCTGGCAGCTGGCGGAGACTCTCCTCGACCGGCGCAACGACTCCGGCGAACCCGCCCCCACACAGACCACGGACGACGGCACCGACAAGAAGGCCGTCGAACCCAGCAAGCCCGTCAGCATCGCCGGAGCCTGGGACTTCGACCCCCAGGGCACGGATGGTTCGGAAAAACCCGCGTCGATAAAGAACGCCTACGACGGGGACGCCGGCTCGTACTGGAGCACCGACGGCTACTACACCACCGCCTTCGGCAACCTCAAGGACGGCGTGGGAATCGTCCTCGACCTCGGCAAGGTCCAGGCGGTGGGCAACGTCGACGTGTCCTTCCTCGGGGGCAGCACCTCGGTCGAACTGAGGACCACCGACAGCTCGTCCGCTCCACAGGCACCCGACGGCTTCACCAAAGTCGCACAGGGCTCCGGAACAAAGGTGTCCCTCAAGCCCGACAAGCAGGTGCGGGCACGGTACGTTCTGGTCTGGCTGACCGAGCTGCCGCTGAGCAGTGACGACGGCAGGTACCGGGGCAAGGTCTCGGACATCAAGATCACCAGCTGACGGGACCAAGGGGAGGGGGCTCACCGTTGGAAGACACCAGATTCGCCGGCATCAGCGACCAGGATCTACTGGCTCAGCACGTCGCAGGCGAACCGGACGCCTTCGGTGAGCTCGTGCGGCGGCACCGCGACCGGCTCTGGGCCGTGGCGCTCCGCACGCTGGGCGACCGTGAGGAAGCGGCCGACGCGGTGCAGGACGCCCTTGTCTCCGCCTTCCGCGCCGCCCACACGTTCCGCGGGCAGTCCGCCGTCACCACCTGGCTGCACCGGATCACCGTGAACGCCTGTCTCGATCGTGCCCGCAAGGCGGCCTCGCGCAAAACCGCGCCGGTCGACGACGCGGAGCGCCTGGATCAGCTCCTGGAGCCGCACGAGTCCGCCGAAGCTCCCGCCGAGCGGCAGGACCTGCACCGCGAACTCCTGGCGGCCATGGCCACTCTCCCCGCAGAGCAACGGGCCGCTCTCGTCCTCGTGGACATGCAGGCCTACCCCGTCGCGGAGGCTGCCCGCATCCTCGACGTGCCGACCGGCACCGTGAAGAGCCGCTGTGCGCGAGGCCGGGCCAGACTGCTTCCCTTGCTCACCCATCTGCGCAGCGACAGGGGGGCCGGCGAGGACGGCGTCAGGGAGAGGAACCGGACGCAGGGGGCATCCGTCCCACCGGTGTCAGGACCAAGGGATGCAGGGGAAAGCGACCCTGCTGCTGTCAAGGGAGGAGGCCGCGCATGACATCCACAGCCGACAGGGCTCAGCACCCGGACGTCTCGGAGATCTCCGACTTCGCCGAAGGCCTTCTCCCTCCTTCGCGGGCAGCGGAACTCCGCCTCCACATCGACACCTGCGTCCAGTGCGGCGATGTGCACTCCTCGTTGGAGGAGATCCGCTCCCTGCTCGGCACCCTGCCCGCTCACGAGCGGATGCCGGAGGACATCGCCGACCGGATCGACGTGGCGCTGGCGGCCGAATCACTCGCCACCGCCGGAACACAGGACACCGCAGGTTCTGTTTCACGTGAAACATACGACCAGCCTCCGGAGAACCCAGCCGCAGCTCGTCCCGCAGGCCGCCCCCGGGGCGCAACAGGACCCGGCCGGCGTCCGGCCCGGCGTCGGCGCCGCACGGTGATCCTGGGTACCGCCTTCGGGGCAGCGTTCG
This sequence comes from Streptomyces sp. NBC_01520, assembly GCF_045040375.1. Lineage (NCBI taxonomy): Bacteria > Bacillati > Actinomycetota > Actinomycetes > Kitasatosporales > Streptomycetaceae > Streptomyces > Streptomyces sp. NBC_01520. The sequence continues at coordinate 4,088,048 of NZ_CP109404.1, read as the reverse complement.
TCGGCATGAGCGTCTTCCTGCTGCAGTCGGTCCAGGAGTCCCAGAACGCGTCCAAGAGTGCGGCCGACCACGGCGTGAGTGCTGCCGAGAAGAGCACAGGGGATTTCTCGGAGGAGACGCTCGAAGGCCAGGTCCATGCGCTCCTGAGCGAGACGGCAGCCCCTGAAACTCCTGGATCCGCCGTGACGAAGCCGTCCACGGACACCAAGTCGTCTCCGCGGAACATGTCACCCGACTCCGCCCCTCCCCGCACTCCTCTGCGCACTCCCGTCGTGGACGTACCGCCGTGCGTCCAGGAGGGAACAGGGCGCAACGCCCCCGCCCTCGCCGTGGAGGAAGGCAGCTACCGAGGCACAGCCGCTTTCCTCGTCGTCCTGCCCCACCCGACCGACGCGAGCCGCGTCCAGGCCTATGTCGTCGACGCCGCGTGCGTGGGGACCACGCCCGCGGCAAAGGGACAGCTGCTGCTCACGGATTCCTACCCGCGCCCCTGAGCGCCCTGGCAAAAGCCGGTGCGGTGTTCGGGAATGCATGCCCCGTAGGATCCGTTGGGTGGGGTGAGTCGTGGAACAGACCCCAGTAGGCAGCAGGCAGTCCGCAGAGACGAGGAAGAAACCGTGACCGACGTCCGTAATGTGATCATCATCGGGTCCGGGCCGGCCGGTTACACCGCCGCCCTGTACACCGCTCGCGCGTCGCTGAAGCCCCTGGTGTTCGAGGGCGCCGTGACCGCCGGCGGTGCGCTGATGAACACCACCGACGTAGAGAACTTCCCGGGCTTCCAGGACGGCATCATGGGCCCCGATCTCATGGACAACATGCGCGCCCAGGCCGAGCGCTTCGGTGCCGAACTCATCCCCGACGACGTGATCTCCGTCGACCTCACGGGCGACATCAAAACCGTCACGGACACCGCGGGCACGGTGCACCGCGCCAAGGCCGTCATCGTCACCACGGGATCGCAGCACCGCAAGCTCGGCCTGCCGAACGAGGACGCCCTTTCCGGACGCGGTGTCTCCTGGTGTGCCACCTGTGACGGCTTCTTCTTCAAGGACCAGGACATCGCCGTCATCGGTGGCGGTGACACGGCCATGGAGGAGGCGACCTTCCTCTCCCGGTTCGCCAAGTCCGTCACGATCGTCCACCGCCGTGACTCCCTGCGCGCCTCCAAGACGATGCAGGAACGCGCCATCGCCAACCCTAAGATCAAGTTCGCCTGGGACAGCGAGGTCGCCGAGATCCACGGCGATCAGAAGCTCGCGAGCCTGACCCTGCGGAACACCAAGAACGGTGAGACGTCCGATCTCGCGGTGACCGGCCTGTTCATCGCTGTCGGCCACGACCCCCGCACCGAGCTCTTCAAGGGCCAGCTCGAACTCGACGACGAGGGTTACCTCAAGGTCGAGGCCCCCTCGACGCGCACCAACCTGAAGGGTGTCTTCGGCGCCGGCGACGTCGTCGACCACACCTACCGACAGGCCATCACCGCTGCCGGGACCGGCTGCACCGCAGCCCTTGACGCCGAGCGCTTCCTGGCCGCGCTCGACGACGAAAAGCTCGCCGAGCCGGAGAAGACCCCCGCGGTCTGACGCTCCCCCTCACCCCACACTCCAGCGAATTTAAGGAGGCCGCCGTGGCCGGCGCCCTGAAGAACGTGACCGACGACTCCTTCGACGAGGATGTCCTGAAGAGCGAGAAGCCCGTACTCGTGGACTTCTGGGCTGCCTGGTGCGGCCCGTGCCGTCAGATCGCCCCCTCCCTGGAGGCCATCGCGGCCGAGCACGGCGACCAGATCGAGATCGTCAAGCTCAACATCGACGAGAACCCGGCCACTGCGGCAAAGTACGGCGTGATGTCCATCCCCACGCTCAACGTGTACCAGGGCGGCGAGGTCGCCAAGACCATCGTCGGCGCCAAGCCGAAGGCCGCGATCCTCCGCGACCTCGAGCCCTTCATCAGCGAGTAGTACAGCGGCACACACTGTTTCACGTGAAACGGGCTCGCCCTCCGGGGGCGGGCCCGTTCTGCGTCGGCGACCCGAACGGAACACGAGCGGGCTCACAGAGGCCGCAGCGCTGGCTCCTTCTGCACAGCACCCAGCAGTCGGTCCAACGCCAGCTCGACGTCCTCCTTCCAGGAGAGCGTCGTACGCAGCTCCAGCCTCAGCCGCGGGTATGCGGGGTGGGGGCGCACCGTCTTGAAGCCCACCGCGAGAAGGTGATCCGCCGGGAGGACACACGCAGGCTCCTTCCAGCGGGCATCGCCGAAGGCCTCGATCGCCTTGAAGCCCCGCAGCAACAAGTCCTTGGCGACTGTCTGCACGATCACCCGGCCGAGCCCTTGCCCCTGGAACCGCGGCAGGATGAACGCGGTCATCAGCTGTACGGCATCGGGGGAGACGGGGCTGGTGGGAAACGCCATGGCCCGGGGAACGTATGCGGGCGGTGCGTAGAGAACGAAGCCGGCAGCGACATCATCCACATAGACGACCCGCCCGCAGGAACCCCATTCGAGGAGCACCGCCGAGATCCAGGCTTCCTTCTCGAGCCCGGATCTACCTGCTTCTATCGCAGCTTCCCCGCTGACCGGATCAAGTTCCCAGAAGACACACGAACGGCATCGCCTGGGGAGATCCGGAAGGTTGTCCAGTGTGAGCGGTACAAGCCGTCGCCCCATGAAGGCGATTCCTCGCTTTCTGCGCCCGCCGCATCACGTGCGGCTGCCAGCACACTCCGTTCGCGGAACAAGCTGCCGACAAACCCTCCGACAGCGCCAAGCCCCAACCCGACTGTCACCAGGTGGCTGCGATTCACTGATCGCACGGCCCCCGCCTCCTCTGAGGTGGATCACGGTGGTGGATACGCCATACCAGAACGCATCGTATCCACCCAGACGTGATGCGGATACCGAGAGAGAGCAAAGGGCGGGCTGTGTTCCGGGATCTTCACCGGCACACAGCCCGCCCTATATCTTCCGCACGTTCAGCCTTCGTCGGCCTCGGCCTGCTCGTCCTCGGCACTCCGGTCCAACACGCGCCCCTCACCCGGGGCGAGGCTGCCGAGGATCCTGTCCAGATCCTCCATCGAGGCGAACTCGACGACGATCTTCCCCTTCTTCTGCCCGAGGTCCACCTTCACCCGCGTCTCGAAACGGTCGGAGAGCCTGGATGCCAGATCGGTCAGTGCCGGCGAGACCCGTCCGCCCGCACGAGGCCCTCTCGGCTTCGCGGAACTCGTGGGCTCGGAACCCAGAAGGTTCACGATCTCCTCGACCGCACGCACGGACAGCCCTTCGGCCACGATGCGGTGAGCCAGCCGGTCCTGCTCGTCCGAGTCGTCCACCGACAACAGGGCCCGTGCGTGGCCGGCCGACAGAACCCCGGCGGCGACCCTGCGCTGCACCGGCGGGGAGAGCCGCAACAGACGCAGTGTGTTCGACACCTGAGGACGGGACCGCCCGATCCGGTCCGCCAACTGGTCATGCGTGCACTTGAAGTCCTTCAGCAGCTGGTCGTACGCCGCCGCCTCCTCCAGAGGGTTCAGCTGGGCCCGGTGGAGGTTCTCCAGGAGCGCGTCCAGAAGCAGCTTCTCGTCGTCGGTCGCCCGGACGATCGCCGGGATACGGTCCAGCCCCGCCTCACCGCAGGCCCTCCAGCGACGCTCACCCATGATGAGCTCGTAGCGGTCGTCAGCCACCTTGCGGACGACGACAGGCTGGAGGAGACCGACCTCCTTGATCGAGGTGACCAGCTCGGCCAGGGCGTCCTCGTCGAACACCTCACGAGGCTGCCGGGGGTTCGGCGTGATCGAATCAAGGGGGAGCTCAGCGAAGTACGCCCCCGCGGAGCCGGTCGGCTCGGCGACCGTCTCCAACCCCACGGCCGGGGAGCTCGGCTCCGGAACCATCGGACCGGAGGGCAGCGCTGCCACCTTCGCGGCGGCCACACCCCGCTCGGCGGTCAGTACGGGGGACGCACCCGCGCCCGCACCAGGAGCCGATACCTGCTTCTCCTGAGGAGCCGCGGGAATCAGTGCACCGAGCCCACGCCCCAGCCCTCTACGACGCTCGCTCACTGCATGCCCTCCGAGTTGATCTGCCGGCTGTTCTGAACGCCCGTGTGGGCCTGCTGCGCCTCGTAATGCATCCCCACGCCCCTGAGGGCGATCTCCCGGGCTGCCTCGAGGTAGGAGAGTGATCCACTGGAACCCGGATCGTAGGTCAGCACCGTCTGCCCGTAGCTCGGCGCCTCGGAAATGCGCACCGACCGCGGAATGCTCGTGCGCAGCACTTCCTTGGAGAAGTGGCTGCGCACTTCCTCAGCCACCTGTGAGGCGAGCCTCGTCCGCCCGTCGTACATGGTGAGCAGGATCGTCGACACATGAAGATCCGGGTTGAGGTGCCCCCGGACGAGATCGACGTTGCGCAGCAGCTGTCCGAGACCCTCCAGCGCGTAGTACTCGCACTGAATCGGGATGAGCACCTCGGCGCCGGCCACCATCGCGTTGACCGTCAGCAGACCGAGCGACGGCGGGCAGTCGATGAGGATGTAGTCCAGCGGCTGCTCATACGCCTGAATCGCCCGCTGCAGTCGACTCTCCCGTGCCACCAGAGACACCAGCTCGATCTCCGCACCGGCGAGATCGATGGTGGCCGGGGCACAGAAGAGGCCTTCGACGTCCGGAACGGGCTGGACCACTTCGGAGAGCGGCATGCTCTCCACCAGGACGTCATAGATGGAGGGGACTTCCGCGTGGTGGTCGATCCCCAGGGCCGTGGAGGCGTTGCCCTGCGGGTCGAGGTCCACCACCAGGACGCGCGCACCATGCAGGGCGAGTGAAGCGGCAAGGTTGACCGTGGAGGTCGTCTTCCCTACCCCGCCCTTCTGGTTGGCCACGACGATGACGCGTGTCCGGTCAGGTCGAGGCAGCCCCTCGCCGGCGCGGCCAAGGGCCTCAACCGCCAGCTGGGCCGCACGACCGATAGGTGTGTCGTCCATCGGAGGCGGTGTTTCACGTGAAACACCGTCCCCCGCGGACTCGGTACGGGGACCGGGGACCGGATCGGTCATCGGTCCCGCGATCTCGGCGTCGGACCGCAAGGATTCACTCTCCTCGACTTCAGGCTCGCAATGAACAGAGCCTGCCATGCTTTTGGGGTCACGAACCAGCGAGGCCGACTGTTCTGTGGATGAATCCGCTTCTGTGGACAACACGGCAACCCTTACGGGCTTGCGATCCCGCGGCGCGGCAGCCGCACGACCACGGTCGATGATTCCCTGCAGCAGAGAGCGACGTTTCACGTGAAACACGATGCCTGTGCAGCACAAGCGGCAGGCTCTCGACACTCCGCAGGTGGAACATATCGCCGCTTCCTTGGAGCATCACCAAGGAAAATCCGATATGCGGAAAAACCAGCCGGACCATCTCTGTCCGTCAGGTCTCAGCGGCGTCGGCGCGTCCGGCTGACCCGCGCGGCCTTGGCTCGCTTTGCGGCGAACCTCACACCGCCCGGACTCTCGCCGACCACGACACGCACCACCGTGGCCGCCGGATCGACGAGGCCCTCACCGACGTGCAGCACCTCGGTCTCCACCACCCCGAGCTTGCTCAGGGCGGCACGCGCCCCCTGAATCTCCTCCTCGGCGGTGCCGCCCTTGAGCGCCAGCATCTCTCCGTACGGACGCAGCAGGGGCACCCCCCACCCGGCAAGCCGGTCGAGCGGGGCCACCGCTCGGGCTGTCACCACATGGACGGGCTGGAGCGTCCCGAGCACTTCCTCGGCCCGGCCACGGACGACCGTCACATGATCCAGGCCCAGCAGCTCGACGACCTCCTGCAGGAAGTTCGTCCGGCGCAGCAGCGGCTCGAGCAGGGTGATCTTGAGGTCGGGGCGTACCAGTGCCAGGGGAATGCCGGGAAGGCCCGCCCCGGACCCCACGTCGCACACCGTGACGCCCTCGGGAACCACTTCGGAGAGCACGGCGCAGTTCAGCAGGTGGCGCTCCCACAGACGCGGCACCTCGCGAGGGCCGATCAGCCCTCGCTTGACCCCCGCGTCCGCGAGCAGCTCCGCGTACCGGACAGCTTCTGGGAAGAACTCACCGAATACCGCCTGCGCCTCTTGGGGCGCCTGAGGGAGCCCTGCTGCCTCCGTCACGGGGACCGTCCTTCCGTACCGCACTAGCGCACTGTGGGTGGCTGACTATCAGGCTGACAAAGATCGGCCCCGCCTGCGAACAGACGGGGCCGACAGTACAAGGGTTCGGTCAGGCCGGGAGAACGACGACGAAGCGCTGCGGCTCCTCGCCCTCGGACTCGCTGCGCAGACCCGCTGCCGCGATCGCGTCGTGCACGACCTTGCGCTCGAACGGCGTCATCGGCTCCAGCTTCACCGGCTCACCCGAGCTCTTGACCTCGTCCGCGGCCTTGGCACCCAGCGCGGCCAGGACCTCACGCTTCTTGGCACGGAAGCCGCCGATGTCCAGCATCAGACGGCTGCGGTCACCGGTCTCCCGGTGAACGGCCAGGCGGGTCAGCTCCTGGAGCGCCTCCAGCACCTCACCGTCGCGTCCCACAAGCTTCTGCAGGTCACGCGCCGATTCACTGATGATCGAGACCGCTGCCCGGTCCGCCTCGACATCCATGTCGATGTCGCCGTCGAGGTCGGCGATGTCGAGCAGACCCTCGAGGTAGTCGGCCGCGATCTCCCCTTCCTGCTCCAGGCGGGTCAGGGTGTCGCTGCCCTCAGCGGCCGTGGTGGTGGTGCCTTCCGTCACGGATGGACTCCTTCTTACTTCTTGGACGGGTGCTTGGGCCGCTGCGGGCCCTTGCGCTGTCCGGACTTGGCTTGGCGTGAGGAACCGGACGCGGACTTGCCCGCCGGCTTCGACTTGTCATCCTGCGATGCGGAGTGCTTCTCCAGCGAGGTCTTGGCTCCGGGCTCGGCCGGCTCGGAGTCCTTGGCCGTTCCCGGCTGCGTGGCAGCCGTGTGACGCTTCGCCTTGGTCTGACGCTTGGGCTGCTGCCTCTTCGGCGCGGCGCCACCCTCGGCCTCGGTGACGGCGGCCTCGCTCTTCGCGACGGTTCCGTCCTCCTGCGCCGCGAGGCCCAGCTTGGACAGACCGGTGATGAACTTGCGCTCGATGTCGTTGCGGTCGGGGCCCTTGGCGACGATCCGCTTGACCGTGTTACGCCGCGTCCTGCCGCGCACCTGGCCGTGGGAGGTGACGCTCTTCAGCACACGTCCCAGGTACTGGTCCTGCGCCTTGCTGCCCGGCGTCGGGTTCTGGTTGATCACGTACATCTGCTGACCCATGGTCCAGACGTTGGTGGTCAGCCAGTACACGAGGACACCGACGGGGAAGTTGATACCCATGACGGCGAAGATCAGCGGGAAGATGTACATCAGCATCTTCTGCTGCTGCATGTACGGGGTCTTCACGGTCAGGTCGACGTTCTTCGTCATCAGCTGGCGCTGGGTGAAGAACTGCGACGCGGACATCATCACGATCATGATCGCGGTGACGACACGGACGTCGGTCAGCGAGGCGCCGAGCGCCGCGACCTTCTCTTCGCTGTCCATGAACTTCGCGGCCAGCGGGGCCCCGAAGATGTGTGCCTGCCGGGCGCTGTCCAGCAGCGGCTGGTCGATGACGCCGATCGTCTTGCCCGAGGCGATGGACGACAGCACGTGATACAGGGCGAAGAAGAACGGGGACTGCGCCAGGATGGGAAGGCACGAGGAGAGCGGGTTGGTACCCGTCTCCTTGTACAGCTTCATCATCTCTTCGGACTGACGCTGCTTGTCGTTCTTGTAGCGCTCCTGGATCGCCTTCATCTTCGGCTGGAGCACCTGCATGTTGCGGGTCGACTTGATCTGCTTCACGAAGAGCGGGATCAGGCAGATCCGGATCAGGACCACCAGGGACACGATGGACAGGCCCCAGGCCCAGCCCGTGTCGTCGCCGAAGAGCGCCCCGTACAACTTGTGGAACTGGACGATGACCCACGAGACAGGTGTGGTGATAAAGCTGAACAGACTGGCAATCGTGTCCACTAATCAGGCTCCTTGAGCTTTGGGCGAGGTCTCTGTGGCCGGGCTCGGGGGTTCGGAGACCGACCCCCCGGGAGGCACAGCGGCGGCTGAGTCCCCGCCCTTGCCGCCGCGCAGCAGTTCGTGCCAACGCGGACGTTTGCGTGGCGGTACGTGATCCACGCCGCCGGGTGACCACGGATTGCAGCGAAGGATGCGCCAAGCGGTCAGCGCCGTTCCCTTGATCGCACCGTGCCGGTCGATCGCCGTATATCCATAGTGGGAACACGACGGGTAGTAACGGCAGACAGGCCCGAGAAGTGGGCTGATCGTCCACTGGTACAGCTTGATAAGAGCCAGCAGCGGGTACTTCATCGCGCGCCCCCTCCCAGAAGCCGCTCCAGGGCGGCGTCCAGGTCTCGGGCCAGCTGTGCATGGTCGGCGTCGCCCGATCCGGGCAGCGCTCGTACGACAACAAGGCTACCGGGGGGCAACTGAGCCAGCCGGTCACGGACCAGATGGCGAAGCCTGCGCTTCACCGCGGTGCGGACGACCGCTCCGCCCACTGCTTTGCTGACAACGAAACCCGCACGTGGCGGGGGAGCACTCTCCCCCGCCACGTGCGGGTCCGTTACACCGCTGCTCAGATGGACGACCAGTAGCGGACGTCCTGCTCGACGTCCTCGTCGTACCGCGGTCGCGAAGTCCTCGCGCCGCCTCAGCCGATTCTCGGTAGGCAGCACGTCATGGACCTGTTGACGATCAGGCGGACAGGCTGCTGCGGCCCTTGCCACGGCGGTTCGCGAGAATCGCGCGGCCGGCACGGGTACGCATACGCAGCCGGAAGCCGTGGGTCTTGGCGCGACGACGGTTGTTCGGCTGGAAGGTGCGCTTGCTCACTCGGGGGCTCCAGAAATGATTGTGTGTTGGCGGGACATCGCCTGGCTGTCACCGTGCGCCCACGAGGAACTCGCGTAAACGCCCTAGTGCACCGCTTCACAATCACAGATCGTGATGTTTGCCCATCGGAGGCAGGCGGCAGCAGCCATCGACAACTCGACCTGGTCACGGTACGCGCGGCGGCGTCATTCGGTCAAACCGGCTCCGCGCCGCCCCGTGCTGTACACAGCCTGTGGACAACAACTTGAACCGCGCGGGTCGGCCTGACTACCGTGGCTGAACTCCGGTTCTTTTCCTTCCCACCTGCCGGGCCTCACCCGACCCGACCCATCCCGTCCCGAGAAGCACACATTCGTGGGACATGCGAGAGAGCGTGCCTTGTGGCTGACGTACCTGCCGATCTTGCCGCAGTGTGGCCACGAGTGCTGGAACAACTCCTCGGGGAGGGCCAACAGGGCATCGAGCCGAAGGACAAGCAGTGGATCGAGCGCTGCCAGCCGCTGGCACTCGTCGCCGACACCGCCCTGCTGGCCGTTCCCAACGAGTGGGGCAAGCGCGTCCTGGAGGGCCGGCTCGCGCCGCTCATCAGCGAGACGCTCACCCGTGAGTGCGGCCGGCCGATCCGGATCGCGATCACGGTCGACGACTCCGCCGCCGAGCCCCCCGCCCCGCCCGCACCCCCCATGCACCAGGGTCAGCAGGCCCACCGCTACCAGGGACCGCCGCGCGACGAGCCCCCGCACCACGACGCCTACGACGGATACGGCCACCGGCCCTCCGACGACGGCATGCCGACGGCCCGTCCCGCCTACCCGGACTACCAGCAGCAGCGACCCGAACCCGGCGCCTGGCCCCGGGCGCAGGAGGATCTGTGGCAGCCCCGGCACGGCGGGTACCAGGACCGCGACCCGTACGCGAGCACACGGCCCCAGCAGCCGCAGCACGACTACCGGCCGCAGCAGCCCGAGCACCAGGGCTACGACCAGCCGCGTGACGGGCGCGACCGCCACGACCTTCAGGACCAGCAGCCCCAGCACCGGCAGGTCGGTCCGGGCACCGGCCGTGCCGGCGGCGGCCCGATGGGCGCTCCGTCGCCCTCGGCGCCCGGCCCCGGTGAGCCGCACGCCCGGCTGAATCCGAAGTACCTCTTCGACACCTTCGTCATCGGGGCTTCCAACCGCTTCGCGCACGCCGCGGCCGTCGCCGTCGCCGAGGCACCCGCGAAGGCGTACAACCCCCTGTTCATCTACGGGGAGTCGGGGCTCGGCAAGACCCACCTGCTCCATGCCATCGGGCACTACGCGCGGAGCCTCTACCCGGGCACCCGGGTCCGGTACGTGAGCTCCGAGGAGTTCACCAACGAGTTCATCAACTCGATCCGCGACGGCAAGGGCGACACCTTCCGCAAGCGGTACCGCGACGTGGACATCCTCCTGGTCGACGACATCCAGTTCCTGGCGAGCAAGGAATCGACGCAGGAGGAGTTCTTCCACACGTTCAACACGCTCCACAACGCCAACAAGCAGATCGTGCTGTCCTCCGACCGGCCGCCGAAGCAGCTGGTGACGCTGGAGGACCGGCTGCGCAACCGGTTCGAGTGGGGTCTCACCACCGACGTGCAGCCGCCCGAGCTGGAGACGCGTATCGCGATCCTCCGCAAGAAGGCCGTGCAGGAGCAGCTCAACGCCCCGCCCGAGGTACTCGAGTTCATCGCGTCCCGGATCTCGCGCAACATCCGTGAGCTCGAGGGCGCGCTCATCCGCGTCACCGCCTTTGCCAGTCTGAACCGGCAGCCGGTGGACCTCGGGCTGACCGAGATCGTGCTCAAGGACCTGATCCCCGGCGGGGAGGACTCCGCCCCCGAGATCACCGCACCGGCCATCATGGCGGCGACCGCCGACTACTTCGGGCTGACGGTCGAGGACCTCTGCGGATCCTCGCGCAGCCGCGTCCTGGTGACGGCGCGCCAGATCGCCATGTATCTGTGCCGCGAGCTGACGGACCTCTCCCTGCCGAAGATCGGCGCGCAGTTCGGCGGGCGCGACCATACGACGGTGATGCACGCCGACCGGAAGATCCGTGCGCTGATGGCCGAGCGGCGCTCCATCTACAACCAGGTCACCGAGCTCACCAACCGCATCAAGAACGGCTGACGGGCCGGTACGGCCACTCTCCGAACCACGCACGGACAAGGCGCCTCCGAGGACTTCACACGTCCTCGGAGGCGCCTTTCCGCTTCCCACAGCGCCCTTGTGCGCGCACCCGGCCGCCCTGGAAACGGGTCCTTCGGCAGGTCTGCGAGGCGTCCGAACGGTCTTTGCGGGCCCTTTCCGAGCACGGTCGGCCCCTCACGGAGCACATCGACTGTTCGAATACGGGCCTCGACAGGCCTCTTCTCCACAGATGGGCGAGGAAATGGGCGTCCACAGCCTGGGGACTGGGAAGTTGTCCAGATTGCATCCACAGGTGCCGCTGCCGATACTCCATCAGGCCAGGTCACATGCCTGGGGATTTGTGGTCAACGACAATCCACAGCCTGTGGACAAACTTTTGGTCCACAGGAGTGCATCGGCGTTGTCCACTGGCGGCCCACAGGCTGGACCGCGTTGTCCCCAGCTTTTCCCTGGTTCCCCACAGGACTGTCCACTGTTCGGCAACCCAACGCCGCCTTTCACTGCCGAGAGTGAAAGGCGTCACACCAGGACCCCTGGTTGAGCTGTGGGGAACGTGGGTAAAGCTGGGGACAGCCCTGGGGAGAAGTAGCCCCCGCCTGTGCATCGGGTGTGCAGAACTTTCGTGTGTCCACAGAAACGCCTGGTTGTCCACCGGTGTCACCCACAGGGTCGGTGGACAAAAAACCGCCTCTGACCTGCGAAAATGGCGTTATCCACGGTTTCCACAGGGCCTACTACTACTACCACTCAGAGTTAGCCAGGAATCCGCTTCGAAGTGGGGCCTGTGCACAACTTGAGTGGCGAGCTCCGCGAACCTCTTGGCGCGACTTGACCCCGAGCAGCAACGAGTGTCGGCGCCGTACGTCAGACTGGACCCCGGCGGCCTCCCCAGCTCTTCGGCGGGGAGACCCCGACCAGACGACGAAGGCCAGCAGGGCGAGCGAGCAACAGCAGGAGGCGGTTCCGGTGAAGATCCGGGTGGAGCGCGATGTACTCGCGGAGGCGGTGGCCTGGGTGGCCCGCAGCCTCCCGGCCCGTCCGCCGGCGCCCGTTCTCGCGGGCCTTCTGCTGAAGGCTGAGGACGGTGCCCTCAGCTTCTCGAGCTTCGACTACGAGGTCTCGGCCAAGGTCTCGGTGGACGCCGAGGTCGAGGAGGACGGCACGGTGCTGGTCTCCGGCCGGCTGCTCGCCGACATCTGCCGCGCCCTTCCGAACCGCCCGGTGGAGATCTCCACCGACGGTGTACGGGCCACGGTGGTCTGCGGCTCCTCGCGGTTCACCCTCCACACCCTGCCTGTGGAGGAGTACCCGGCACTGCCACAGATGCCCACCGCGACGGGCACCGTCCCCGGTGAGGTCTTCGCCTCCGCCGCCGCCCAGGTCGCCATCGCGGCCGGCCGCGACGACACGCTGCCCGTCCTGACGGGTGTCCGTATCGAGATCGAGGGCGACACCGTCACCCTCGCCTCCACCGACCGCTACCGCTTCGCGGTCCGTGAGTTCCTGTGGAAGCCGGAGAACCCGGACGCCTCGGCCGTGGCCCTGGTGCCCGCCAAGACGCTCCTGGACACCGCCAAGGCGCTGACCAGCGGTGACACGGTGACGCTCGCGCTGTCCGGCGCCGGTGCCGGTGAGGGCCTCATCGGTTTCGAGGGTGCGGGCCGTCGTACGACGACGCGTCTGCTCGAGGGCGACCTGCCGAAGTACCGCACGCTCTTCCCCACCGAGTTCAACTCGGTGGCGGTCATCGAGACCGCCCCGTTCGTCGAGGCCGTCAAGCGCGTCGCCCTGGTCGCCGAGCGGAACACCCCGGTGCGGCTCAGCTTCGAGCAGGGCGTGCTGATCCTGGAGGCCGGTTCCAGCGACGACGCACAGGCTGTGGAGCGCGTCGACGCCGTGCTGGAGGGCGACGACATCTCGATCGCCTTCAACCCGACCTTCCTGCTGGACGGGCTCAGCGCGATCGACTCCCCGGTCGCCCAGCTCTCCTTCACGACGTCCACCAAGCCGGCCCTGCTCAGTGGCCGTCCCGCGGTCGACGCCGAGGCGGACGACGCGTACAAGTACCTGATCATGCCGGTCCGGCTCTCGGGCTGATCCGCGGTCGCTTCCTGTCATGGCAAGTCCGGTGGGCGTGCTCAGTGCCGAGCAGGCCCGCCGTACTGTCCCCGGCCCGGGCGTAGGCTCGGTCCTGGGTACGAATCGGCACAACGCTTAAGGAATCTCTGATGGAGCTCGGTCTCGTCGGCCTCGGCAAGATGGGCGGCAACATGCGTGAGCGCATCCGCCGCGCAGGCCACACCGTCATCGGTTACGACCGCAACCCGGACGTCGCGGATGTCCACAGCCTCGAAGAGCTTGTGGGCAAGCTCAAGGGTCCCCGCGTCGTGTGGGTGATGGTCCCTGCAGGTGCCGCGACCCAGTCCACCGTCGACGAGCTGGCCGAGCTGCTCTCCCCGGGCGACATCGTCGTGGACGGCGGGAACTCCCGCTGGACGGACGACGAGAAGCACGCCGTCGAGCTGGGTATCAAGGGCATCGGCTTCGTCGACTGCGGCGTCTCCGGTGGCGTCTGGGGCCTGGAGAACGGCTACGCCCTGATGTACGGCGGCGACGCCGAGAACGTCGCGAAGGTCCAGCCGATCTTCGACGCGCTGAAGCCCGAGGGTGACTTCGGCTCCGTCCACGCGGGCAAGGTCGGTGCCGGCCACTTCGCGAAGATGGTCCACAACGGCATCGAGTACGCCATGATGCAGGCCTACGCCGAGGGCTGGGAGCTGCTGGAGAAGGTCGACTCCGTCACGGACGTGCGTGAGGTCTTCCGCTCCTGGCAGGAGGGCACGGTCATCCGTTCCTGGCTGCTCGACCTGGCGGTCAACGCGCTGGACGACGACGAGCACCTCGACAAGCTGCGCGGCTTCGCCGCGGACTCCGGCGAGGGCCGGTGGACGGTCGAGGCCGCCATCGACAACGCCGTTCCGCTGCCGGCGATCACCGCGTCCCTGTTCGCGCGCTTCGCCTCGCGGCAGGACGACTCCCCGCAGATGAAGATGATCGCCGCACTGCGCAACCAGTTCGGCGGCCACGCGGTCGAGAACAAGAAGTAAGCGGCAGCACAGCACCACACGCAACACGGAGTCGGGAAGGTCGGCGAACATGCACGTCACGCATCTCTCGCTGGCCGACTTCCGCTCGTACGCCCGGGTCGAGGTCCCTCTCGACCCGGGCGTCACCGCGTTCGTGGGTGCCAACGGCCAGGGCAAGACCAACCTGGTCGAGGCGGTCGGCTATCTCGCGACGCTCGGCAGCCACCGGGTGTCGTCCGACGCCCCGCTGGTCCGGATGGGCGCCGAGCGTGCCGTCGTCAGGGCCGCGGTCACACAGGGCGAGCGGTCCCAGCTGATCGAGCTCGAGCTCAACCCGGGCCGCGCGAATCGTGCCCGTATCAACAGGTCCTCGCAGGTCAGGCCCCGCGACGTACTGGGGATAGTCCGGACGGTGCTGTTCGCCCCCGAGGACCTGGCCCTGGTGAAGGGCGACCCTGGTGAGCGCAGACGCTTCCTGGACGAGCTGATCACGGCGCGTTCGCCGCGGATGGCGGGCGTCCGCTCCGACTACGAACGGGTGCTGAAGCAGCGCAACACCCTGCTCAAGTCCGCGGCGATGGCCCGCCGGCACGGCGGCCGGTCGATGGACCTGTCCACCCTGGACGTGTGGGACCAGCACCTGGGCCGCGTGGGCGCGGAGCTGCTCGCGCAGCGGCTGGACCTGGTCGCCACGCTGCAGCCGCTGGCGGACAAGGCGTACGCGGACGTGGCTCCCGGCGGTGGCCCGGTCACCCTGGACTACCGCAGCTCGATCGGCGCCGACGTGGTGCCGGCCAGCACCCGCGACGAGCTGTACGAGCAGGTGATGGCGGCGCTCGCCGAGGCCCGCAAGCAGGAGATCGAGCGGGGCGTGACCCTCGTCGGCCCGCACCGTGACGATCTGGTGCTGGGACTGCGCGGAATGCCGGCCAAGGGGTACGCGAGCCACGGCGAGTCCTGGTCGTACGCGCTGGCGCTGCGGCTGGCCTCGTACGATCTGCTGCGCACCGAGGGCAACGAGCCGGTGCTCGTGCTGGACGACGTGTTCGCCGAGCTGGACGCGCGCCGCCGTGAACGGCTGGCGGAGCTGGTGGCGCCGGGCGAGCAGGTGCTGGTGACGGCCGCGGTGGACGACGACGTCCCGGGGGTGCTGGCGGGCGCGCGTTACGCGGTGTCCGCGGGGGCGGTGGAGCGGCTGTGAGCGCGCCGGGAGCGGGCCGGGAGCCCTCGGACCCGGTGTCCGGGGCGGCGAAGCCGCCCGAGGCGTCGGGCGTCGACCTGGCGCGGGTGGCACTGCGTGCGGCGAAGGAGCAGGCCCGTGCGCGGGGCGCCGCGGTCCAGCAGAGGAAGCAGGCCAGACGGGGCGGCGGTCTGCGGTCCGGGGCACGGTCCGACGGCCGTGACCCGTTGCCCCTGGGATCGGCGATCAACCGGCTGATCACCGAACGCGGCTGGGAGACCCCGGCGGCGGTGGGCGGCGTGATGGGCCGGTGGCCGCAGATCGTCGGGGACGATCTTGCCAAGCACTGTGTGCCGCTGCGGTACGACGAGGATCCGGCCGAGCGGGTGCTGACGGTGCAGTGCGACTCGACGGCGTGGGCGACGCAGCTGCGGCTGCTGGCGCCGCAGTTGGTGGCCCGGCTGAACACGGACCTGGGACACGGCACGGTGCGCGTGATCAAGGTGCTGGGGCCGGGTGGTCCGCAGCGCAGGTTCGGTCCGTTGCGGACCCCTGGGAGCCGGGGCCCCGGCGACACCTACGGCTGAGCAGGCCTTTTTCCGCTCCACGACCCCGTGGGCCTGTTCGGGTCCCGGGGTTTCCCGATGTTCCTCACGTCCCCCTCTGTCCCGTTCCGGCACCGGTCCGACGCTTCCCGTATGCAGGGGTATGTGGTGCTTCGTTCCGGGCCGGGAGGGTGAGGCGTCCCTCACCGTAGCGAGAGGTTGACAGGCCGAAGCGCTCAATGCCGTCGTGAGCCTCCCGGAGCCCCATCCTGAATATGGGGAGTCGTCAGCCGCTCATTCAGGGCGGCACATGCGGACTCAGGTACCGGCAAACACCCATTCATGTCGGCGCTACCGGTAGACTGATGGACAATCCCGCTTCCGTGCGGGAGTCGTCGATA
The DNA here is from genome assembly GCF_045040375.1 of Streptomyces sp. NBC_01520. NCBI lineage: Bacteria > Bacillati > Actinomycetota > Actinomycetes > Kitasatosporales > Streptomycetaceae > Streptomyces > Streptomyces sp. NBC_01520. The sequence continues at coordinate 4,071,731 of NZ_CP109404.1, read as the reverse complement.
CAAGCCGAATGACGCAGCCGCTCCCGCCTGCCCGGAGAACGGCCTGTGCTGTGCCAGAAAGGGCGCTTCGTGGCCGATTCCGGCAACCCCAACGAGAACAACCCGTCCACAGCCGGCGAGCACGGCGAGGTCACCGCCTCGTACGACGCCAGCGCCATCACGGTCCTCGAGGGCCTGGACGCGGTCCGCAAGCGACCTGGTATGTACATCGGTTCCACCGGTGAGCGCGGCCTCCACCACCTCGTGCAAGAGGTTGTCGACAACTCTGTCGACGAGGCGATGGCCGGTCACGCGGACACCATCGATGTCACGATCCTCGCCGACGGCGGGGTGCGCGTGATCGACAACGGCCGCGGCATCCCGGTCGGCATCGTGCCGTCCGAAGGCAAGCCGGCCGTCGAGGTCGTCCTGACGGTCCTGCACGCCGGCGGCAAGTTCGGCGGCGGCGGCTACGCCGTCTCCGGCGGTCTGCACGGTGTCGGTGTGTCCGTCGTCAACGCCCTGTCCACGCGGGTGGCCGTAGAGGTCAGGACGGACGGACACCGCTGGACCCAGGACTACAAGCTCGGTGTCCCGACTGCCCCGCTGGCCCGTCACGAGGCCACCGAGGAGACCGGTACGACCGTCACCTTCTGGGCCGACGGGGACGTCTTCGAGACCACCGAGTACTCCTTCGAGACCCTTTCGCGCCGCTTCCAGGAGATGGCGTTCCTCAACAAGGGCCTCACCCTCAAGCTCACGGACGAGCGTGAGTCGGCGAAGGCCACGGCGGGCGCGGACAGCGTCGACGCGGTCGAGGTTCCCGACGAGGAGCCGACCCGGACGGTCACGTACCACTACGAGGACGGCATCGTCGACTTCGTGAAGTACCTGAACTCCCGTAAGGGCGACGTCATTCACCAGTCGGTGATCGACATCGAGGCCGAGGACAAGGAGCGACTCCTCTCGGCCGAGATCGCGATGCAGTGGAACACGCAGTACACGGAGGGGGTCTACTCCTTCGCCAACGCGATCCACACGCACGAGGGCGGTACGCACGAGGAGGGTTTCCGCGCGGCGCTGACCTCCCTGGTCAACCGGTACGCGCGCGACAAGAAGCTGCTGCGCGAGAAGGACGACAACCTCACGGGCGAGGACGTCCGCGAGGGCCTGACGGCGATCATCTCGGTGAAGCTGGGCGAGCCGCAGTTCGAGGGCCAGACGAAGACCAAGCTGGGCAACACGGAGGCCAAGACCTTCGTGCAGAAGGTCGTCCACGAGCAGCTGACGGACTGGTTCGACCGGAATCCCAACGAGGCCGCCGACATCATCCGTAAGGGCATCGCGGCCTCCACGGCGCGTGTCGCGGCCCGCAAGGCGCGTGACCTGACCCGGCGCAAGGGGCTGCTGGAGAGCGCCTCGCTGCCCGGCAAACTGAGCGACTGCCAGTCGAACGACCCCACCAAGTGCGAGATCTTCATCGTCGAGGGTGACTCCGCCGGCGGCTCGGCGAAGTCCGGCCGTAACCCGATGTACCAGGCGATCCTGCCCATCCGGGGCAAGATCCTGAACGTCGAGAAGGCCAGGATCGACAAGATCCTGCAGAACACCGAGGTCCAGGCGCTGATCTCGGCCTTCGGGACCGGGGTCCACGAGGACTTCGACATCGAGAAGCTCCGCTATCACAAGATCATTCTGATGGCGGACGCCGACGTCGACGGCCAGCACATCAACACGCTGCTGCTGACGTTCCTGTTCCGGTTCATGCGGCCGCTGGTCGAGTCCGGGCACGTGTACCTCTCGCGCCCGCCGCTCTACAAGATCAAGTGGGGCCGGGACGACTTCGAGTACGCGTACTCCGACCGGGAGCGCGACGCCCTGGTGGCGCTCGGCAAGCAGAACGGCAAGCGGATCAAGGAAGACTCGATCCAGCGCTTCAAGGGTCTCGGCGAGATGAACGCCGAGGAGCTGCGCATTACGACCATGGACGTCGACCACCGGGTGCTCGGCCAGGTCACGCTGGACGACGCGGCGCAGGCCGACGACCTGTTCTCGGTGCTCATGGGTGAGGACGTCGAGGCGCGGCGCTCGTTCATCCAGCGCAATGCCAAGGACGTCCGCTTCCTCGACATCTGAGTCGGCCGTACAAGCAAGCCGCAGCTCGAAAGGACTTTGACCAGCAATGGCCGACGAGAACACCCCTGTGACCCCCGAAGAGGAGCCCGCCGCCGCGGGTGTGGGCATGCGTGTCGAGCCCGTGGGGCTCGAGACGGAGATGCAGCGCTCCTACCTCGACTACGCGATGTCCGTCATCGTGTCGCGCGCCCTGCCCGACGTACGGGACGGTCTGAAGCCCGTCCACCGCCGGGTGCTGTACGCGATGTACGACGGTGGCTACCGGCCCGAGAAGGGCTTCTACAAGTGCGCCCGTGTCGTCGGTGACGTCATGGGTACGTACCACCCGCACGGCGACTCCTCGATCTACGACGCGCTCGTGCGACTGGCGCAGCACTGGTCGATGCGCATGCCGCTGGTGGACTCCAACGGCAACTTCGGTTCTCCGGGCAACGACCCGGCCGCGGCGATGCGGTACACCGAGTGCAAGATGATGCCGCTGTCCATGGAGATGGTCCGGGACATCGACGAGGAGACCGTCGATTTCAAGGACAACTACGACGGCCGCAACCAGGAGCCGGTGGTCCTCCCGGCGCGCTTCCCGAACCTGCTGATCAACGGTTCGGCGGGCATCGCGGTCGGTATGGCCACCAACATCCCGCCGCACAACCTCCGCGAGGTCGCGGCCGGTGCGCAGTGGTACCTGGAGCACCCGGAGGCTTCGCACGAGGAGCTCCTGGACGCGCTGCTCGAGCGCATCAAGGGTCCGGACTTCCCGACGGGCGCGCTCGTCGTGGGCCGCAAGGGCATCGAGGACGCGTACCGCACGGGCCGTGGCTCCATCACGATGCGTGCGGTCGTGGCGGTCGAGGAGATCCAGGGCCGTCAGTGCCTGGTGGTCACGGAGCTTCCGTACCAGACCAACCCCGACAACCTCGCGCAGAAGATCGCCGACCTGGTGAAGGACGGCAAGGTCGGCGGGATCGCGGACGTCCGTGACGAGACGTCCTCGCGCACCGGCCAGCGTCTGGTGGTCGTGCTGAAGCGGGACGCGGTCGCCAAGGTCGTGCTGAACAACCTGTACAAGCACACCGACCTGCAGACGAACTTCGGCGCGAACATGCTGGCGCTCGTCGACGGGGTGCCGCGCACGCTGTCGATCGACGCGTTCATCCGCCACTGGGTGACGCACCAGATCGAGGTCATCGTCCGGCGTACGAAGTTCCGCCTGCGCAAGGCGGAGGAGCGGGCGCACATCCTGCGCGGTCTGCTCAAGGCGCTGGACGCGATCGACGAGGTCATCGCACTCATCCGTCGCAGCAACACGGTGGAGATCGCGCGCGAGGGCCTGATGGGCCTGCTGGAGATCGACGAGATCCAGGCGAACGCGATCCTGGAGATGCAGCTGCGCCGGCTGGCCGCGCTGGAGCACCAGAAGATCACCGCCGAGCACGACGAGCTCCAGGCGAAGATCAACGAGTACAACGCGATCCTGGTGTCGCCCGAGCGGCAGCGTCAGATCGTCAGCGAGGAGCTGGCGGCGATCGTCGAGAAGTTCGGCGACGACCGGCGTTCCAAGCTGGTTCCCTTCGACGGTGACATGTCCATCGAGGACCTGATCGCCGAGGAGGACATCGTCGTCACGATCTCCCGCGGCGGCTATGTGAAGCGCACGAAGACGGACGACTACCGTTCGCAGAAGCGCGGCGGCAAGGGTGTGCGCGGGACGAAGCTCAAGGAAGACGACATCGTCGACCACTTCTTCGTGTCGACGACGCACCACTGGCTGCTGTTCTTCACGAACAAGGGCCGCGTGTACCGGGCCAAGGCCTACGAGCTGCCGGACGCCGGCCGGGACGCGCGTGGTCAGCACGTCGCGAACCTGCTGGCCTTCCAGCCGGACGAGCAGATCGCGCAGATCCTGGCGATCCGTGACTACGAGGCGGCGCCCTACCTGGTCCTGGCGACCAAGGGCGGTCTGGTGAAGAAGACCTCGCTGAAGGACTACGACTCCCCGCGTTCCGGTGGCGTCATCGCGATCAACCTCCGGGAGACGGAGAGCGGCGCGGACGACGAGCTGATCGGCGCGGAACTGGTGTCGGCCGAGGACGACCTGCTGCTCATCAGCAGGAAGGCCCAGTCGATCAGGTTCACCGCGACGGACGACGCGCTGCGCCCGATGGGCCGTGCCACCTCGGGTGTGAAGGGCATGAGCTTCCGCGAGGGCGACGAGCTGCTCTCGATGAATGTTGTCCGTCCCGGTACGTTCGTGTTCACTGCCACCGACGGCGGGTACGCGAAGCGGACCGTTGTCGACGAGTACCGGGTCCAGGGTCGTGGCGGTCTGGGCATCAAGGCCGCGAAGATCGTGGAGGACCGCGGATCGCTCGTCGGCGCGCTGGTGGTCGAGGAGACGGACGAGATCCTCGCCATCACGCTCGGTGGCGGTGTGATTCGTACGCGAGTCAATGAAGTCAGGGAGACGGGCCGTGACACCATGGGCGTCCAACTGATCAATCTGGGCAAGCGTGATGCCGTCGTCGGCATCGCGCGCAACGCCGAGGCCGGTCGCGAGGCCGAAGAGGTCGACGGGACCGACGAGGCCGAAGGCAACACGGTCGAGGCCCATGCCGAGAACGTGGTCGAGGGCACGGTCGAGGGCACGGAGCCTTCGGCCGGGGAGCACGAGGAGTAGAGCGTGAGTGGAGCCACGGGCGCCGGTTCGGCCGCTTCCGGAGCTGGAGCGAACGGTGCCCGTGGCCCTGCCACGGACTCCCAAGGGGGCACTGTGACGGACACTCGGGGACCTCAGCCCCAGTACGAGGGGTACGCGACCGGGCCGTTGCCCGGTGAGCGCGAGCCCGCAACGGGCCAGGCGGGGCCCTATCACCCGCCTCAGGCGTACCCGTCCCCCGCGGGCGGTACGCAGGGTGGCGGCACACAGGGCGGAGCACAGGGCGTGGGCGGCGTACAGGCGACCCGGTTGCCCCGGACGGGGGCGCGGACCACTCCGCGTACCCGTAAGGCGCGGCTGCGGGTGGCGAAGGCCGATCCGTGGTCGGTGATGAAGGTCAGCTTCCTGCTGTCCATCGCGCTCGGCATCTGCACGGTGGTGGCGTCCGCGGTGCTGTGGATGGTGATGGACGCGATGGGCGTCTTCGACACCGTCGGCGGCACCATCAGCGAGGCCACCGGTTCGAACGAGAGCAACGGCTTCGATCTGCAGTCGTTCCTGTCCCTGCCGCGCGTCCTCATCTTCACCTCGGTCATCGCGGTGATCGATGTGGTGCTGGCCACCGCACTGGCCACGCTGGGCGCGTTCATCTACAACTTGTCGGCCGGCTTCGTGGGTGGCGTCGAGCTCACTCTGGCCGAGGACGAGTAGGACGCCGGGTATCGATTTTGGGACTGGCCCCGACGTGCGCTAATCTTCAGAAGTCAGCGCACAGCGCGGCGGGGCTATAGCTCAGTTGGTTAGAGCGCATCCCTGATAAGGATGAGGCCACAGGTTCAAATCCTGTTAGCCCCACCAGCACGAAGGCCCCCTACCGGAAACGGTGGGGGGCCTTCGGCATGTACGGCTGACATCAGCCGATCAACGGAACTTCCGGAAGTTCCGCGCGCATCGCCACGGCTTCCCGCTCACCGTCGCCCACCGCCTGGGTGTGGACGTCCTCGTCGGGCGTGTATGTTCCCCGGTCTCCGACAGGAGACCGACCAGGGAGGAGGATCGTGAAACGGCGGCTTGGCCAGTTCGGAGTCATTTTTCTGGGCATCGAAGCGTGGGTGACCCTTCGCGACACGACTTCAGTCGTCTCGTTGGTGATCGGCTGCGTGTGCGTCGCAATCCTTGCTTGTTGCTTCGCTCTCCGTGTCTGGAGAGAGATCCGGACCATCAAGGTCGACAACCGGCAGGCCCGGGACCGCAGGGCAGCGCGTAGGCGCGAGCAGTAGCGGTGATGCGCTGACCGGCCTGCGATGAATGTCGAGCCCGCGATGCACAACTGACATCAACGTCTGACACCAACAGGCGCGTACAGCAGCGGTCGGCATCGGACCTGGACGGACCACGTCGGCCGAGGCCTCCTGCCGGTCGGCCGACGTCGACGACTCCCTGTGATCGGCCGGATGAGGATGAGCCCCCGTACCGCTGAGGGCGGTTCAGGGGTGGCGCGGGGGCATGGAAAAGGCCCCTGCCGGTGTGAACCGGACCAGGGGCCCTGTGTGTCGGGTGAGGCGCTTTCAGGGCGCTCAGGGCGGCAGTGGGGACGAGTCCCCGGCCGGAGTGCCGCCGTGTGCGGAGCGGGTGCTGTTCGTCGCGTGCGAGGCGTCGGTCGTGTCGGCGGACAGTTGCCGGGTGGCCGGTGAGGATCCGTGCGCCTCGGCGCGGATGCGCTGCTTCATCGTGGGCGGCAGTGCCCTGTCACGCGGAAGGGTCCATCGCACCGACGGGGTGGTCGCGGTTGCCGCGGTCGCACCCGTGTGCTCCTGGGTCGTGGTCGTCGGCTCCGCGGCCGTGGCCTGGGCGGTGGCGAGGCCCAGCGACGCGAGAAGTGCGAAGAAGGCGGTGATGAAGGCGGTCCAGACGCTCTTGACCCTGAAGGTGCTCATGGCCCCTCGCTTTCAGGTGGTCCTGTTTGCTTACCTTTCCGATGATGTGGAGATGGCCCCCGGATTCCGGGAGCGACGCCCCCGCTGCGCCGATCTTCCGATGAACACCACTCTTATGGTTCAACCGGCTCGGACGAGCTGATCCGGGGGCGGCCGGCGGCCCGGGTGAAGGCCCGATCGAGGCGCCGGTGAGGTCCCGGGGAGGTCACCGATCGGTATCGGTCGGTGTGTATAGTCGGGCGGCAGAAGTCCCTTACGCCAAGGAAAGACGAGGTCGCGCGGTGAAGAAGCTTCTCCTGGTCGCACTGGCCGCCATCGGCGGGCTCCTCGTGTACCGCCAGATCCAGGCGGATCGCGCCGAGCAGGATCTGTGGACGGAGGCGACCGACTCCGTGCCCGCAGGTTCGGGTGTGTGAGACGCAACAGTCTGTTATGAGCCCCGGTCGCTGAGCGGCCGGGGCTTCTCGTTGTCCGGACTCCTGTTGCGGGACCGTGACGGCCGCGCCCTTGAGTTCACATCGGCAAATAGCTAGCTTGCGTAAGCAAAGTAGCTGGGATTTGCGGGCCGAGGGGGCTTCGGTGAGGGCACGGAAGAGGGCGGGGAACCGTTGCCGTAGGGCGACGGCGGGGTTCATGACCTGCGGGGCGCTGCTCGCCCTGGTGGTGGGGGTGCCGCCCGCCGCGGCGGCACCCGCGGGGCCGGGCGCCGAGGGCGGGCGGGACGGTTCGGGGAGCGGTGCTCTCGTCATGGTGCTCGACTCCTCGGGTTCCATGGGCGCCGACGACGGCACGGGCCGCACCCGGATGGAGAGCGCGCGCACGGCCGTCGGCGCCGTGGTGGACGCGCTGCCCGACGGCTATCCGGCCGGCCTCCGGGTGTACGGCGCCGACCGGCCCCGGGGCTGCACGGACACCCGGCTGGTACGGCCGGTGCGGAAGCTGGACAGGGCCGCCATGAAGAAGGCCGTGGCGGGCGTGCGGCCGAAGGGGGACACCCCGATCGGGCTGTCCCTGGAGAAGGCGGCCGAGGACCTTCCCGCGCCCCAGGACGGCGCCATCGGGACGCGCACGATCCTCCTGATCTCCGACGGTGAGGACAACTGCGGTACGCCGGAGCCCTGCGAGGTCGCCGAGCGGCTGGGCGGGGAGGCCGTCGGGCTGCGGATCGACACCGTGGGCTTCCAGGTGAAGGGCGCGGCCCGTGAGGAGCTGGAGTGTGTCGCCGAGGCGGGCAACGGGCGCTACTACGACGCACCGGACGCCGAGGCGCTGGCCAGACAGTTGCAGAGGTCGGCGCAACTCTCCGCGGACGGCTACCGGTTGAAGGGTGACCGGATCCACGGAGGGACCACCCCGGACCAGGCCCCCGCGATCCGTCCCGGACAGTACCTGGACACCATCGGGCCGGGTGAGAAGCGGTACTACGCCCTGGACCTCGACGCCGTGTCCACCGTGGACCTCTCGGCGACCGCCGTCCCGCAGCCCGGCGCCGCCGTCGACGGCCTCGACGCCCTGAGCACCGGACTGGCTTACGGCACCGGAGAGTTCACCTGCGGGACGGACACCGCGCACTTCCTCCAGGAGGAGGGCGCGACCCCGCTCACCTCGGCCGTGTCCCGGATCCCTTCCGAGGGCGGCGGCAGTGGTTGCGACGAGGCGGGCCGCTACTGGCTGGTGGTCGAGCGGCAGAGCAGGAAGGGCTCCGATTCGGCCCGTTGGCCCCTGGAGCTGTTGTACGGGGTGGAGGCATCCCTGTCCGACGGGGTCACCCCCGCCCAGTCGCGGCCCGGATACGGCGAAGGCGGCGAGCAGGCCGTGCTTCCGACGGGGGATCCGCGCGATGTCCGGGGCGGCACCGGGTTCAACGACGCCAGGCAGCTCGGCCGAGGGGTGTGGCGGGACCGGATCCTGCCGTCGCAGACCCTTTGGTACAAGGTCCCTGCCAGGTGGGGCCAGCAGGTCCGCTACGCCGTGGAGTTCGCCAACGAGCCCACGGTGGAGCGCACCTCGTCCACGTACTCGTACGGGGCGACGCGGCTGTTCACCCCGGCCCGGTTCCCGGTCGGGGGCGGCGGTGAGTTCAGCCCGACCTCGCTGTACAACGGGCGGCCCGCGGCCGTCCCGATGGGTTCCGTGCCCGTCGCATGGACCAACCGCTACGAATCCGGGGCCTCGGTCCGGCCGGTGCACGCCGAGGGGGACTTCTACATCGCGGTGACCCTGGGCGCGAAGGCGGCCGAGATCGCCGAGAACCCGCGGATCGGTGTGGTGCTGCGCGTCGCGGTCCTCGGCGACGCGCTGGCGGGTCCGCAGCACGGAGCACCCGTACTGGCGAAGAACGACGGCGGAGCGAAGCAGGGCAATAGCCGTGATCCGGCTGTGGCCGCAGACAGCAGCGGTACGGGCGGGGCAGGATGGACCGGCATCGCGACCGCTGCCGGAGCGGGCGCGGCAGCCGCCTTGATCGCGGGGCTCGTCTTCGTACGCAGCCGCCGCCGCAGGGCCGGCACGCAGACGACGAGGGGAAGCGCGTGAACAGGCAGCGCAACAGGGGCCGGGTGACGCTGGCGTCGCTCGCGGCGATGTGCGCGGTGGCGGTGCTGCCGGGACAGGCGCATGCGGCCGACGGCCCCGGGGCCTACACCTTCGATCCTGCGGCGACGGAGGTCCAGGGGGCGGAGACGAACGCCGAAGCGTCCGAACTGAAGCCCGGAGCGGTCTACAAGAGCTCGATCGGGGTGGGCGAGAAGCTGTACTACCGCCTGGAGCTCGACGACAAGACCGATGCGTACGTGTCCGCGGTGGTCGTGCCGGGGACGGCCGGGCAGGTCGCCTACGGGGACGGCGTCACGGTCAGTATCAGGGATCTCGACGACTCGCAGTGCAGCTCCGAGGACGCGATCTTCGAGTCGGCGGAATTCCCGCGCCCGATCGCCGCGTACGCGCACCGCACCGTGGAGAAGGACAGCACCACGTGCAGCGCGGCCGGCACCTACAACGTGCTGATCGAGCGGGAGAGCAAGGCCACATCGGCTGCGGGTCCGTGGGACCTGGAGCTGCGGGTCGAGACGGAGCCGGCGCTCAAGGGCGGTGACGCACCCCCGACCGAGGCGCCGGAGAACTGGCCCTCCGCCTCGCCGACCCCGCCTTCGGGGAAGCAGAAGCGGACCGGCGGCAGCAGCTACTACGACGCGACGAGCCTGGAGTCCGGCGAGTGGGTGGACACCGTCGCGCCCGGCCAGACGCGCTTCTACCGGGTTCCGGTCGACTGGGACCAGCAGATCTTCGCCACGGCGGCGCTCAGCAACAACAACAAGTCGACCGAGTTCCTCGGCAACGCACTGGCGGTGGCGCTGGACAACCCGGCGCACGGGCATGTCGACGACGCGACGCTGTCCTACGCGGGCAAGCCCACGTCCGTGGCCCTGGACCCGCTGCCCCCGGTGAAGTACGAGAACCGCTACGACTCGGCCTCGGCCGTCAGCGCCATGCGCTTCGCCGGCTGGTACTACCTGTCGGTGACGCTGAGTCCGAAGGTCGCGGAGCAGTACGGGGACACGCCCATCGGGCTGACGCTCAAGATCAACGTGGTCAACGAGGCCGGGACGACGCCCTATCAGGGGGACACCGGCATCTTCGGCGTCACCGACAGCGACAGGGACATGGCCAAGAACGGGCAGAGCGCGCTCGAGGCCGGCAAGAGCGACACGATGAAGATGGTGGCCGCGGCGGGAATCGGCGCGGGAACCGTGCTGGTGCTCGGACTCGGGGTGTGGACGCTGCTCGCGAGGCGCCGGGCCGTACCCGCCGCCGTGCAACCGGTCGCGGACGGGCAGCCGCCGTTCGGCGGGCCGCCCCGGGCCTGGTAGCCCGTCCGGCGGGCCGCGCCGGCCGGGGCAGGCAGCCCCGTTCGGCGGTCAGGCCCGGCGGCCGTGCGGCGGTCAGGCCTGGGTCAGCGCCCAGATGCCGACCGCGAAGCAGATCAGCGCGACGAACAGCACCGGGATCGCCACCTTCGGGGGCGGTCCCGGGCGCGTTCGGGGGGACACGTGCGCGGCGGGGGCCGGCGGCGCGACGGCCGCACCGGGGTGCGGAGCCTGCGGGTGCTGGGCCGTGTAGGCGCGGGTGGGCGCCGCCCCGTGCTGCACCGCTGCCGTGGGTGCCTGCGCGAGATCCGGTGCGACAGCGGCGAAGGGCGGGGCCGTCTGTGCCGGGACCGGGGTGGACGGGGTCTGCGGCAGGCCCTGTCGGGGCAGCTGTGCGGACTGCGGGGGCGGGGCGAGGTGGAAGCTGCCCGTCTCCGACATCGAGGGCGGCGGCGTGTAGGGCTGCTGCCCGGCGCCCTGGGGCTGCTGTGACGCCTGGGGCGCCTGTGGTCCACCGAGTGGCTGTACGGGCGTCTGGGGGGCCTGTACGGGGCCGTCGGGGCCGAATCCGGCGGGCAGGGGCCCGATCTGGTCGAAGACCTCCACCGGCTCCTCGTCCGGACCGGGGTCCGGCAGCATCTCGACGGCGGCCGTCAGCGCCTTGCGCGCTCCCGTGGCCGTCCGGAAGCGGGCTTGCGGGTCCGGCTGCAGCAGCCCGGCGAGCACCTGCCACAGCGGCTCGGGCACCCCCTGGGGCGCACCCGGGGTGCCGTGCGCGGCGAAGTACTCGATGAGCGCCTGGGAGTCGGGCTTCTGGCCCTGCAGCAGATAGAGCGCGACGAGACCGACCGCGAACAGGTCCGCGGGGAAGTCGGGTTCCGCCCCCATCATCTGCTCGGGAGCGAAGTAACCGGGCGTGCCCACGACGTAGTTGGTCTCGGTCAGACGCGGCTCGCCCTTGCGCATCGAGATGCCGAAGTCGGAGAGCCGCAGATGCGGCCGGCCCGTTCCGGTGGCCTCCATCAGGATGTTGGCCGGCTTGATGTCACGGTGCACGACCCCCTCGGCATGCACCGTGGACAGCCCGGACAACAGCTGGTCCAGCAGCAGGCAGACGAAACGCGGGGGCAACGGCCCGTAGTCGCCGATGACATGGGCCAGCGATCCGCCGCTCACCAGGTTCATCGTGAACAGGACCTTGTCGTCGTCGGCCGCCCAGCTTGCCGGAGCCAGGACGTGCGGGTGCTCGATCCGCAGTGCCTGCTCGCGGACGAAGCGCAGCAGTGTGTGCGCGTCGCTCTGCTGCAGGACCTTGGCCGCCACATACCTGCGGCGCCGGTGGTCCCAGGCGCGCCAGACGGCCCCGACCCCACCCCGTCCGATCGGATCGATCAGCTCGTACCGACCAGCGAATACCTCACCCATTGCGCTGCGCCCGCTCCCCGTTCCAGTTTCGGCTCGTGTCCCGGCCGTCGGGATACTGCCAGGGTCCTGCCGGACAGGACCCGGCAACCCGGGACCTCTCTAGCTCTGGTGGCCTTCGTAGTGCGCGACCGCGTCGGCGGTGCGCCCCGCTCCGTACACCCTGAGGAACTCTGCCAGTTCGGGGTGGGTCGGGGCGAGGGAGTCCGCGGCATCGATGATGTCGCCGGCGGCGGCGACCGACCGCAGCAGCGACTGGATCTCACGGACCACGCGCCGGACCGTGGGCGCCCCGCCGGTGGTGGACGTCTGGCCGGTGCCGGTCAGAACCGAACCGCCCTGGGACTTCTTGATCTCTTCCATCCGGTCGGTGGCCTCTCCCGCGCTGGCACTGCCGTCCGACACCTGTCCGGCGAGCTCCTGAAGGGCCTGGACGCGCTGGACGACCGCGGGGTTGCCGATCTTGGCCCGCTGGCCGCTCATCAGCTGGGACAGCATGGGCGCGGACAGCCCGAGCACCGCGGCGAGCCGGGCCTGGTTCAGGCCGAGATCGTCGATCAGCCTGCGGAAGAGCGCCCCCAGAGGCTCCCCGTACCAGCTGCGCTGGAGCTCCCGGGCTCTAGCCGTCGCCTCTTGTTGCGCTGCGTCCATTGCGTCTCCCCTTCGCTGCGGCTTCGCTGCTGCGAACCTTGCCGTGCATCTTACGGAGAGCCGTTGCGGACCGGGAGTCCCAATCCTTTTGCAAGATTCAGGGGGTCACCCGGTACTCTGTTCTGCGACGGATGTCGCGGCACCGATGCGTCCGGTACTGTCGGCTTTTCCCGGGGCCTTAGCTCAGTTGGTAGAGCGCTGCCTTTGCAAGGCAGATGTCAGGAGTTCGAATCTCCTAGGCTCCACAACCCAACACCCCTGACCTGTGTTTCAGCAGGTCAGGGGTGTTTTTTCGTCCATGGGGCAGGCGGGTGCGGGGTTGCTCCGTCCCCGTCCCGCCCGTGCGGGCCTCAGGCGCGCGGTTCGAGCACGGTGATACCTCCGGCTCGGCACCCACCCGTACCGGCGGCCGAAGAATCCGGCGCCGTCGGTCACGTACAGCCGGGTTCCGTCGATCTTCCCGGGGCGACCCTTCCGGGGCCGGTGCGGCGGGGGTGGCCGGCGCGGTCAGTTCCGTGAGCGGGAACATCGGGCCGCCGAGCACTACGACGAAGAGGGGCGCCGGACGGCCTCACGGTCGTCCGGCGCCCCTCTCGTTGCCGTGTGCTCAGCGGCGCTCGTCGCCGTCGGTGCCCTCCGCAGTGTCCGCTCCGGTCTCGTCCTCGTCCTGCGTGGCCCGGACCTCCGGGTCGAGCACGGTCGGGGCGCTGCCGTCGATTGAGGTCAGCGGGGCCGGGTCGTCGGCCACCTCGGTGGGGGCGGGAGGCTCGACCAGCCAGTCCGGGTTGGCCTGCTTGTCCCACCACTTCCAGGCGGCGAAGGCGCCGCCCGCCAGAACGCCCAGGATGAGCACCCCCTTGGCCACGCCGCCGGCCCTGGCACGCCGCTTGTGTTTTCTGGCGAGCTTGCGGATCTCCTTGGCCGTCACCTGGCCACGCAGCGCGGCCAGCGCTGCGGCGCTGCGGGCGGTGGCCTCCTCGGCCATGGGCTGGGCCATCGCCACCGCGTGTTCGACACGCGGCACGGTGTAGTCGGCCGCGCTCCGGGCGGCCCGCCGGGTACGGACGGCGGCGCGGTGTGCGGCCTCGTCGACCCTGGGGGGCACATGGGTGCGTGCCTGTTCGATGCGGGGCGCGAGATGCGCGCCGTACTGGACGCGAGCCTGCGCGGCTGCCTTCGACACCTTGGGCGCGAGCAGGGCGCGAGCCTCCTGCGCGTAGTGCGCGGCCTGTTCCTTGGCCGTGTCGGCGTAGGGCGCCACCACTTCCGCGGCGTGCTGCGCGCTGTCCTTCGCCGAGTAGGTTGCGGCGCGCACGCTGTCGATGCGGGTCACGGGATCCTCCTCCTTGGTGGCGGGTAGGTACTCCGCCTATCCACCCATTTCGAAATCATGCCTGCTGAGGCCTTGAGCGCCAGACGGGACGGGCATCCGGGTCATGAACGGCATTCTCGGGGCAATACGGTGCAAGGGGAGCGTCGCGACGACGATGCCACGGTTCGTGTCGGTGCGCGCCGTGGCGCCGCGCACTTGGCCGCATTTATCCCGCAGGAAGTGTGGGAAAGGTGCAGGAAAGCGGGCAACAAGGTGAGTGCCGCTCGTCCTTGGGGCGTCGACCGGGGGTCGGACGGGGTGCACCGTGCAAGGATCGGTGGTCGTCAGAGAAGACTTACGGAAGGCAGATCGTGGCCGAGCAGCTGTACGCCACCTTGAAGACCAGCCAAGGCGACATCGAGATCCGGCTTCTGCCGAACCACGCGCCCAAGACGGTCAAGAACTTCGTCGAGCTCGCCCAGGGCGAGCGTGAGTGGACCAACCCGGCGACCGGCAGGAAGTCCACGGACAAGCTGTACGACGGCACTGTCTTCCACCGCGTCATCAGCGGCTTCATGATCCAGGGCGGCGACCCGCTGGGCAACGGTACGGGCGGGCCGGGATACGAGTTCGGCGACGAGTTCCACCCCGACCTCGCGTTCAACAAGCCCTACCTGCTGGCGATGGCCAACGCGGGTCCGGGCACCAACGGCTCGCAGTTCTTCCTGACGGTGTCGCCCACGGCATGGCTCACCGGCAAGCACACGATCTTCGGTGAGGTCTCCGACGGCGCGGGCAGGAAGGTCGTGGACACCATCGCGGCGACCGCGACGAATCCGCGCACGGACCGTCCGGTGCAGGACGTGGTGATCGAGTCGGTCGTCATCGAGACCCGCTGATCTCCACCCCCGCGCCGGTGGGCGTCGGGACTGTCGACCCCGGAGTCCGGGAACCTGCCGCCCTGTTCGTCCGTACTGTTACATAACGGGCGAGCGGGGCGGACGCAGGTGCGCCGCCTCCACGGACGAGGACCGAAGGGGCCGTGACCGATGGAGCAGCAGCCGCCGAAGGACGGGGCCGCGGACGGCCCGGCCACGTGCTACAGGCATCCGGACCGGGAGACGGGGATCCGATGCGTCCGGTGCGAGCGGCCGATCTGCACCGACTGCATGATCGACGCCTCGGTCGGCTTTCAGTGCCCGGACTGCGTCCGGGAGGGCTCCGGTGCGGGTCACCATCCGGCGGCGAGCCGGCCGCGCACCCTGGCGGGCGGCACCGTCGCGAGCGACCCCAGGCTGGTCACCAAGATCCTGCTCGGCATCAATCTCGCGGTGTTCATTGCCGTCTCCGTCGCGGGGCGCCCGCTGCTCGACGACCTGCTGCTCTTCGGCAGTGCGGGCGGCCAGGGAGTCGCCGAAGGGCAGTGGTACCGCCTGGTGACGTCGATGTTCCTGCACCAGGAGGTGTGGCACATCGCCTTCAACATGCTGGGGCTGTGGTGGCTCGGCGGACCGCTGGAAGCCGCGCTGGGCCGGGTCCGCTATCTGCTGCTCTACGTGCTCTCGGGGCTGGCCGGCAGTGCCCTCACGTACTGGATCTCCGATCCGTCGCAGGGCTCGCTCGGTGCGTCCGGTGCCGTGTTCGGTCTGCTGGGGGCCACAGCGGTCCTGATGCGCCGGATGAACTACGACATGCGGCCGCTGATCGCGCTCCTCGTGGTGAACCTGATCTTCACCTTCAACCCGTGGGGTGCCATCGCCTGGCAGGCGCACATCGGCGGCCTGGTCGCGGGTGCCCTGATCGCGACCGCCATGGTGCACGCACCGCGCGAGCGCCGGAACCTCGTGCAGTACGGGGCCTGTGCGCTGGTTCTGGTGGTGGTCGTGGTGATCGTTCTCGTCAGGACCGCAGCGCTCACCTGAGCGGAATCCGGTGTTCCGGGGTCGGGGTTGTCCACAGAGGGTGCCGGATCTTGTGCATGGCGTGGGGAACAGCTGTGCCCCTTGTCGCTGAACTGGGTTTTTCCAGTCAGGACAAGGGGCGTACCGTCCCGCGATGCGAGAGTGTGCAGTCACACCGGCGTCAACTTCGACGGAAGTTATCCACAGATCGTCTGACCTTTTCCCCTGATTGTGGATAACTCTGTGGGTAACTCAGGGCAGGGGTGTGCGCAGGGCTACTTCCACTGGGTGGAGACACCGAAGCCACCGGCGATGAAGCCGAAGCCCACCACGATGTTCCAGTTGCCCAGGGCGTCGATCGGCAGATCGCCCTCGGTTACGTAGAAGACCACGATCCAGGCCAGGCCGATGAGGAAGAGCGCCAGCATCACCGGCGCCACCCAACTTCGGTTGGTCAGCTTTATGTTGGTGGACTGCCTCTCCGGAGGAGGCGTGAAGTCTGCCTTCTTGCGGATACGTGACTTCGGCACGAGGGACTCTCCTGTCGATGCGCTGCGTGACCGCGCAGGGATCTGTGGCTGGCGCCGGGGCGCAAGGGGGAATGCTGCCTCCCCGGGGCGTCCGTTAGCGTAGTGCTTCCGTGGCGCCTAAGGAGATAAGGGTACGTTGAGCAATTCTGCCGACTCTCCTCAAGGTCCGGCCCGGCGAGTGTCCCGGTGGCCGGTCCAGAGCCTCACCGCTGCCGTTTTCGCGCTGGCCGGACTCATCTTCGTCACCAGCGCCAACACTGCCAAGGGTACGGACATCCGTACCGACTCCTCCTTGCTGAAGCTTTCCGACCTCATCCAGCAGCGCAGCGAGAACAACGCCGAGCTGGACGAATCGACGGCTTCGGTGCGCGCGGACATCGACGCGCTCGCCCGGCGTGACGACGGGAGCACCGAGGCGGAGGACGCCGAGCTCGACGCGCTGGAGAAGGCCGCGGGCACGACGGAGCTCACCGGCGAGGCCGTCAGCGTCACGCTCGACGACGCGCCGCCCGATGCCACCGCGAACCCCGGCTATCCCGATCCGCAGCCCAATGACCTGGTCATCCACCAGCAGGATCTGCAGGCCGTCGTGAACGCCCTCTGGGAGGGTGGGGCCCGCGGGATCCAGGTGATGGACCAGCGGCTGATCTCCACGAGCGCCGTGCGCTGTGTCGGCAACACGCTGATCCTGCAGGGCCGGGTGTACTCCCCTCCGTACAAGGTCACCGCGGTCGGCGACCCGGGCGGTCTCAAGCAGGCGCTCGACGACTCCACGGCGATCCAGAACTACCAGCTGTACGTGAAGGCGTACGGGCTGGGCTGGCAGGTCGACGAGGACGACAAGGTGACGCTCCCCGGCTATTCGGGCACGGTGGACCTCCATTACGCACAGCCCGTGGAGTAGCCCTCCGGGCGGGCCGGCCGGTGCCGGAGCCATGATTCGGGCCGCGGTCGTCCACAGCCGGGCCACAGGTGTGACGGACGCCGGGCCGCGGCTTTCCACAGCTGACCCACGCCCGAGCCCCCGCCGTTTAGTCTGGTGCCGTACCGAACGGAGGGGACAGCATGTACGGCTGGATCTGGCGGCATCTGCCGGGCAACACATGGGTGCGGGGCTTCCTGTCGCTCGTGCTCGCCCTGGCTGCCGTCTACGCGCTCTTCCAGTACGTCTTCCCCTGGGCGGAGCCCCTGCTCCCGTTCGGTGATGTGACGGTGGACGGCGAAGGCACGGGCGGAGCGGAGACCGGCCGGTGAGCGCACGCATTCTCGTCGTCGACAACTACGACAGCTTTGTCTTCAACCTCGTCCAGTACCTCTACCAGCTCGGTGCCGAGTGCGAAGTGGTGCGCAACGACGAGGTGACCACGGCGCACGCCGAGGACGGCTTCGACGGTGTTCTGCTGTCGCCGGGACCGGGCACGCCCGAGCAGGCCGGGGTCTGCATCGACATGGTGCACCACTGCGCGCGCACCGGCGTCCCCGTATTCGGCGTATGCCTGGGCATGCAGTCGATGGCCGTCGCGTACGGCGGTGTGGTGGACCGCGCGCCGGAGCTGCTGCACGGCAAGACCTCCCCCGTGCTGCACGAGGGGAAGGGCGTGTTCGCCGGCCTGCCGTCGCCGTTCACCGCGACGCGCTACCACTCGCTCGCCGCGGAGCCTGCCACGGTCCCGCCCGAGCTGGAGGTCACCGCGCGTACCGCCGACGGGATCATCATGGGTCTGCGCCACCGTGAACTGGCGGTGGAGGGCGTGCAGTTCCACCCGGAGTCCGTGCTCACCGAGCACGGCCACCTGATGCTCGCGAACTGGCTGGCGCAGTGCGGGTACACGGGGGCCGTCGCCAGGTCGGTGGGGCTCGCACCGGTGGTGGGCAAGGCCGCGGCGTGACCGCGCTCCGCCCCGAACCCGATGCCGGGCAGAACGGCCCGTACGCGCAGGGAGCGTACGAGGCCGACGGCACGTTCGAGGCGGCGGTGGAGCAGCTCGAGGACCCGCTGAACGACCCCCTGCCGGGCCAGCACACGGCGCCCTGGTTCCGGGCGGAGAGCGCCCCGGCGGACGGTGCGGCAGGACCGGACCCCTCGGCAGCGGCGCCGCAGGGGTCCCGGCGGCCACAGGAGACCCCTGGGGAGTGGTACGACCCGGAGGGGTACCAGCGGGACTGGTACGGGCAGCGAGGGCCGGAACCGGCCCCTCAGCCGGTTTCTGCCCCGGCGGCGTCCGTGTCGCCCGATCCGGTGCCCGGGCCCGCTCCTGTCGAGCCCCGTGTCCAGGCTGCCCCGGCCCGGGTCGACGAGACCGTCGCCCTGCGGACGGCGGACACCCGCCGCCTGTCACAGCCGGACAACCCCGTGGCCGCCCCCGATGCCGACCTCGACGTTCCGGATCCGCCGGCCGCACCTCTGCCGGACCCCTCGGCCGCGTCCCTGCCGACGGGCGGCCGGGCGGAGCGCCGGCGAGCGGCCAAGGGCCGCGGAAAGCGGCGGGCCGAACCGCGCCGCCCGGCGGAGGCGGACACGGCAGAGCCCGCCGCCGTCCCCATGTCGCGGCTGGAAGCCCGGCGTGCGGCCCGCGCGGCCAAGGACAGCCCGGCCGTCGTGGCCAGTCGGGTCGTCGGAGAGGTGTTCATCACCTTCGGCGTGCTGATGCTTCTTTTCGTCACGTATCAGCTGTGGTGGACCAACATCCGTGCCGACCAGATCGCCGGCCGGGAGACGAACAAGATCCAGGACGACTGGGCGAACGGCGAACGCACACCGGGCGCCTTCGAGGCGGGCCAGGGCTTCGCCATCATGCACATCCCGAAGCTGGACGTGGTCGCGCCGATCGCCGAGGGCATCAACAAGGAGAAGGTCCTCGACCGCGGCATGATCGGCCACTACGCCGAGGGCAAGCTGAAGACGGCCATGCCTTCGGCGAAGCAGGGGAACTTCGCGGTCGCGGGTCACCGCAACACCCATGGCGAACCGTTCCGCTACGTCAACAAGCTGAAGCCCGGTGACCCGATCGTGGTGGAGACGCGGGAGGCGTACTACACCTACGAGATGACCAGCATCCTTCCCCAGACGTCGCCGTCCAACGTCTCGGTGATCGACGCCGTGCCGAAGGGATCCGGCTTCTCCGGTCCGGGCAGGTACATCACGCTGACGACGTGTACGCCGGAATTCACGAGTACGTACCGAATGATCGTGTGGGGCAAGATGGTCGACGAACGGCCGCGCAGCGAGGGGAAGCCCGACGCACTCGTCGGCTGAACATCATCACGACAGGGACGGGTGCGGTGGCAGCGAGGACCGAGCACGAAGAGCGCGCCGCCGTGCCGGCGCCGCCGGTACGGCGCAGTAGCCGTCATCCTGTCGCGGCGGCCGTGAGCCTCTTCGGTGAGCTGCTGATCACGGCAGGCCTGGTGCTGGGCCTCTTTGTCGTCTACTCGCTGTGGTGGACCAACGTGCTCGCCGACCGCGAGGCCGACAAGCAGGGCAACAGCGTTCGCGACCGCTGGGCGGGCGGACCGGGTGCGCTGGACACCAAGGACGGCATCGGCTTCCTGCACGTGCCCGCCATGAAGAACGGCGAGGTGCTGGTCAAGAAGGGCACGGACCCCGAGACCCTCAACCACGGCATCGCCGGCTACTACACGGACCCCGTGAAGTCGGCGCTCCCCTCGGACGAGCAGGGCAACTTCACGCTTGCCGCGCACCGGGACGGCCACGGCGCCAAGTTCCACAACATAGACAAGGTGAAGAAGGGCGACGCGGTCGTTTTCGAGACCAAGGACACCTGGTACGTCTACAAGGTGTACGCCGAGCTCCCGGAGACGTCGAAGTTCAACGTCGACGCGATCGCGCCGGTGCCGAAGGAGTCGGGCGTGAAGAAGCCCGGCCGCTACATCACACTGACCACATGCACGCCGGTCTACACGTCGAAGTACCGCTACATCGTGTGGGGCGAGCTGGTCCGTACGGAGAAGGTCGACCGGGACCGTACGAAGCCGGCGGAGCTGCGGTGACTCTGCCGGGTCCCTGCGCGCGCCGGGCGTTCCGACGCCCACGACGAGTCGGGCCGGGCGATTGCCCCGGATCCGGGCTCTGAGCGAAGAAGGAGGGCCCCGGTCACCGTTGAGGTGACCGGGGCCCTTCGCTGTGCGGCGGGTTTTGTGGGTCAGTCCGAGAATCCGGACGGGCCGCCGAAGATGTTGCCGTCCCCGCCGACGGTCGTCAGGGTGACCGTACTGCCCTTGGCCACTTGGCTGTTCGCACCCGGGGCCGCGTTCATCACCACGGCGTTGCCCTTGTCGGACGAGTTGGGGGCGAGCGCGACCACCAGACCCAGGCCTTCGAGAGTGGCCTTCGCGTCCTGGTACCGCTTTCCGATGATGTCCCCGGGGATGGTGACCTGCTCCGGCTGCGCGGGCCCCTTGGAGACCTTCAGGACGATCTGGACGTCCTTGGCCTGCTTGCTCGGCCCCGCCGGGGTCTGTTCAATCACGATGCCTGCAGCCTCGTTCGAATCAACGTCGGCCCTCAAGACGTTGGTGAACCCAAGGCGATTGAGTTGATCGACTGCTGCCGAGAAATCACGGGTGCGTACATCGGGCATCGGCTCGGTCGCCTGCTTGGCCACCGTGATCGTGACCTCGGAGTCCTTCTCGGCCTTCTCGCCCGGCCCCGGCTTCTGCTTGGTGACCGTGCCCGGGGTCGCGTTGGACTCGACGGCTTCGACGGAGACCGTGAAGCCCTTCTCCTCCAGAGCCTTCCGGGCGCTGTCCTCGGACTTCTCCAGGACGTCCGGGACCTCGACCTTGGGCGCTCCGGTGGAGACGACGACCGTGATGGTCTCGCCCGCCTTGATCGTGCCGTCCGCCGGATTCTGGCTGCAGATCTTGTCCGCGGCCTGTTCCTCGCAGGGCTCCTTCGAACCCACCTTCAGGACGATGTCGGCGTTGTCCGCGGTCTCCTGGGCTTCGGCGACCGTGGATCCGACCAAGGTCGGTACGTCGATCTCCCCACTGCCGCCGTCGGTGGACCCGAAGACCTCACGGCCGATCAGGATCGCACCCACGAGCACCAGGATGCCCGCGACGACCAGCAGGATCGTCGAGGTGTTGCTCTTCTTCTGTCGGCGGCGGTCCGGGCGGTCGTCGTAGCCGTAACCGCCGTCGTCCGGGTTGACCGGCGGAAGCATGGACGTCTGGGCACCGGCCGGGTCCATCGGGCGCAGGGCCGTGGTGGGCTGGTCGTTGCCGTAGGCGTCGTAGCCGCCGTAGCCCGCCGCACCCATCGCCGCCGTGGCCGCGACCGGCTGACCGTCGAGGCAGGCCTCGATGTCGGCGCGCATCTCGTCGGCCGACTGGTACCGGTAGTCGGGGTCCTTCGTCAGCGCCTTCAACACGATCGCGTCCATCTCGGGCGTGATCTCGGGGTCGAAGTTGCTCGGCGGCTGCGGCTCTTCCCGTACGTGCTGGTAGGCGACCGCGACCGGCGAGTCCCCGACGAACGGGGGCCGGACCGCGAGCAGTTCGTAGAGCAGGCAGCCGGTGGAGTACAGGTCGGAGCGTGCGTCGACCTGTTCGCCCTTGGCCTGCTCCGGGGAGAGGTACTGGGCCGTGCCGATGACCGCCGCGGTCTGGGTCATCGTCATGCCGGAGTCGCCCATCGCGCGGGCGATGCCGAAGTCCATGACCTTGACCTGGCCGGTGCGCGTCAGCATGACGTTCGCCGGCTTGATGTCGCGGTGGACGATCTGGGCGCGGTGCGAGTACTCCAGCGCCTGGAGGATGCCGACCGTCATTTCGAGGGTGCGTTCGGGCAGCAGCTTGCGGCCCGAGTGAAGAAGCTCTCTGAGGGTCGAGCCGTCGACGTACTCCATCACGATGTACGGGATGGAGACACCGTCGACGTAGTCCTCGCCGGTGTCGTAGACGGCGACGATCGCGGGGTGGTTGAGCGAGGCGGCCGACTGGGCCTCACGGCGGAACCGGGCCTGGAATGACGGGTCGCGGGCGAGATCGGCCCGCAGCGTCTTCACAGCTACGGTGCGGCCGAGCCGGGTGTCGTGCGCGAGGTAGACCTCGGCCATGCCACCACGGCCGAGCACCGAGCCCAGCTCGTACCGGCCGCCGAGGCGACGCGGCTCTTCCATAACTGATCCAGCCCTCTCCGTCAGTCCCGACCGCACCCGTGTGTGGTCCGGCGGTGCGCTGTTCGCGCATACGCTACCGGGCGCGCCCGACGTGATCGCCCCGCACCCGTCAGCTGATATCCGACCGGTATCCCAATGTGCTGGTGTGGACAGAAGTTGTGACGGTTGTCACTTCTTTCCGTCGAGTACCGCCTTCATCACATTCTTGGCGATCGGCGCGGCCAGGCCGCCGCCGGAGATGTCGTCCCGGTTGGCATTGCCGTCCTCGACGACCACGGCGACGGCGACCGGTGAGCCGCTGTCGGTCTTGGCGTACGAGATGAACCAGGCGTAGGGCTTCTCGCTGTTGTTGAGGCCGTGTTGCGCGGTTCCGGTCTTGCCACCGACAGTGACGCCGTCGATCCGCGCGTTGGTTCCCGTGCCCTTCTCGACGACGGTCTCCATCATCTGCTGCACCTTCTGGGCGTTCTCACCCGAGAGGGGCTGACCGATCTGCTTCTTCTCGTGCGTGTAGATGACGTCCAGGTTGGGTGCCTGGCGCTCGGCGACCATGTACGGCTGCATGAGCTTGCCGTCGTTGGCGATCGCGGCTGCCACCATGGCCATCTGGAGCGGGGTGGCCCGGTTGGACGCCTGGCCGATGCCCGCCATGGCGTTCTGTGGCCGGTTGTCCTTCGGGTAGACGCTGGCGTCGGCGCGGACAGGAGTGAAGATCTCCTCGTTGAAGCCGAACTTGTCGGCCTGCTCGATCATCTTGTCGTTGCCGAGGTCGTCGCTGAGCTTGCCGAAGACGGTGTTGCAGGACCAGCGCAGGGCTTCCCGGAGGGAGGCGTCCTCGCACGGGATGCTGCCCTCGTTCTGCAGCAGGTTGGTCGACTGCGGCAGCCGCCAGGGCAGCGGGGAGTCCGTCTTCGCGTCGATGTCGGTGTAGAGGCCGTTCTCCAGGGCCGCGGCGGCCGTGACGACCTTGAACGTCGAGCCCGGCGGGTAGGTCTCCCGCAGGGCCCGGTTCAGCATCGGCTTGTCCTTGTCGTTCAGGAGCTTCTGCCGGGCGTCCGAGTCCTTGAGCGAGTTCCCCGCGAAGACCGACGGGTCGTACGAGGGAGTGCTGGCCAGTGCCAGGACGGCGCCGGTCTGCGGGTCGATCGCGGCTACGGCACCCTTCTTGTCGCCGAGTCCTTCGAAGGCGGCCTTCTGGGCGGCGCCGTCGAGGGTGGTGACGATGTTCCCGCCGGTCTTCTTCTCGCCGGTGAACATCGAGAGCGTCCGGTCGAAGAACAGCTGGTCACTGTTGCCGGTGAGGATGCCGTCCTCGAGGTTCTCCAGCTGGGAGGAGTCGAAGGCCTGCGAGGAGTAGCCGGTGACGGGCGCCCACATGGGGCCGTTCTTCCAGACACGCTTGTACCTGAAGTCGCTGTCCGTGGTCTCGACCGAGCCGGTGACCGGCTCGCCGTCGACGATGATGTTGCCGCGCTCGTGCGCGTAGCGCTCGATCTCGACGCGGCGGTTGTGCTCGTTGGAGTTGAGCTCGTCGGCGCGGACGTACTGGAGGTAGTTGGTCCGCACCAGCAGGGCCAGGACCAGGATGCCGCAGAACATCGCGATCCGGCGGAGCGGCTTGTTCACGGTCGGACCACCTGGGTCATCTCGGCGTCCGTGGACGGCGCGGGGGCCGGAGCGGGACGGCGGGCGGTATCACTGATTCTGATCAGGATGCCGATCAGGGCCCAGTTGGCGATGACGGAGGAACCACCGGCCGCGAGGAACGGCATGGTCATACCGGTCAGCGGGATGAGACCCATGACACCGCCGGCGACGACGAAGACCTGGATGGCGAAGGAGCCGGAGAGGCCGATCGCCAGGAGCTTGCCGAAGGGGTCGCGGGCGGCGAGCGCGGTGCGGACACCGCGTTCGACGATGAGGCCGTAGATGAGCAGGACGGCCATCATCCCGGCGAGGCCGAGCTCCTCGCCGACGGTGGCGAGGATGAAGTCGGAGTTGGCGGCGAAGCCGATCAGGTCGGAGTTGCCCTGTCCGAGGCCGGTGCCGAGGGTGCCGCCGGAGCCGAACGCCATCAGGGACTTGGCCATCTGCTCGCTCGCGTCGATCTTGTCCCAGCCCGCGAAGGGGTCGAGCCAGGCGGTGACGCGCTGCTGGACGTGAATCTCGAACGTAGCCACAGCGACTGCGCCGGCCGCGGACATCAGCAGACCGAAGACGATCCAGCTGGTGCGCTCGGTGGCGACGTACAGCATGACGACGAACATGCCGAAGAACAGCAGCGAGGATCCGAGGTCGGTCTCGAAGACCAGGATGAGGATCGAGAAGGCCCAGACCATGAGGATCGGCCCGAGGTCACGGCCCCGGGGCAGGTAGAGCCCCATGAAACGGCGGCTGGCCAGGGCCAGTGCGTCGCGCTTGACCATAAGGTACCCGGCGAAGAACACCGCAATGATGATCTTGGCGAACTCCCCCGGCTG
Organism: Streptomyces sp. NBC_01520; assembly: GCF_045040375.1. Classification (NCBI taxonomy): domain Bacteria; kingdom Bacillati; phylum Actinomycetota; class Actinomycetes; order Kitasatosporales; family Streptomycetaceae; genus Streptomyces; species Streptomyces sp. NBC_01520. The sequence continues at coordinate 4,046,721 of NZ_CP109404.1, read as the reverse complement.
GATCGTGCCGATACCGGGGAGCCGGATCCAGATCTTCGCGCCGTTCACAGCGGGGAAGAACATCGGCAGGATCAGCAGGACCAGCGCCACCACCATGGAGATGTAGGTGTAGCGCTGCAGGATGCGGTGGTCCTTCAGGGCGATCAGCACACCGACCAGCAGTGCCACGCCGACAGCGGAGAAGATGAGCTGTTTCGACGCGGCAGGCGCGTACGTCGTGAGCGCCTGCATCCTCTCGGACTGGTCCAGCCGCCAGATGAGCGCCAGGCCCAGCCCGTTCAGCAGGGTCGCCAGCGGGAGCAGCAGCGGGTCCGAGTACGGGGCGAACCTGCGGACCGCGAGGTGCGCGACGCCGCCGAGCAGGGCGAGGCCCAGCCCGTATCCGAGCATGCCGGCGGGCAGTTCGCCGTTGAGGGCGAGGCCCACGTTGGCGTACGCGAACACCGAGATCAGGACGGCGAAGACAACCAGCGCCAGTTCGGTGTTGCGGCGGCTCGGCGCGTCGATCGCGCCGATGGTCGTGGTGTTGGTGACAACGCTCATGGTGCTGAAGGCCCCCTACGGCTTTACTGCTTACCGCACTGCGGGACCAGCTTCTTCTCTTCCTCCGAGAGGCTGGGGCCGGGAGCGGGAGTCGCGGTCGTCTTGGTCCCCTTGGCGGAGGACGTAGCGGAAGTGCTGTCGGCGGTGTCGGGCGTCCCGCTCTTGTCCTTGGCGGCACTGCTGTCCGCTTCGGCCGCGCGGCGCTGGGCGTCCTTCTTGCACGCGGAGGCCTGCGCTTCGAGCTCGCTGACCTTCTTGCGGGCATCGGTGAGGTTGCCCTCGGCGATGGTGGCCTCGACCTGCTTGCGCTGGTAGGGCGGGAGGTACTTCAGTTCGATCTCGGTGTTCTCTTCGACCTTCGAGAGCGAGACCCAGGCCAGGTCCTGGCTGATGCCGCGGAACAGTGCGACGTTCTCGTCCTTGGCGCCCACGTAGAACTGCGTCTGCGTCCAGCGGTAGCCGCCGTAGACGCCACCGCCGATGACGGCCAGTGCCAGGACGATGTAGAACGACCGCTTCAGCCACTTGCGGCCGCCGCGCGGTTTCACGAAGTCGTCGTCGGAGTACGAGCCGAAGGCGCCGTCGGGGCCGGAACCGTAGCCCATGTCGTCGCCGCTGCCGGGCGGGCCGAAGCCTCCGGCGGGCGGCGGGACGGGACGGCCGAGGCCGGCCGCGCGCCCTGCCGGGGTCTCCATGGCCCCGCCGTCGCTCAGCTGGGCGGCCTGGTTCTCGGCGACGGCTCCGACGATGACCGGGGTGTCGTTGAGCTGCCCGGCCAGGGTGTCGTTGCTGTCGACGTCCAGGACGTCGGCGACGATGCAGGTGATGTTGTCGGGGCCACCGCCGCGCAGAGCGAGCTGGATGAGCTCCTGGATGGTCTCCTGCGGGCCCTGGTAGCTGGCCAGAGTCTCTTCCATCGTCTGGTGGGAGACGACGCCGGAGAGCCCGTCGGAGCAGATCAGGTAGCGGTCGCCGGCCCGGACCTCACGGATGGAGAGGTCGGGTTCGACGTGGTCGCCGCTGCCCAGCGCCCGCATCAGCAGGGAGCGCTGGGGGTGGGTGGTGGCCTCTTCCTCGGTGATCCTGCCCTCGTCGACGAGGCGCTGGACCCAGGTGTGGTCCTGGGTGATCTGCGTCAGTACGCCGTCGCGCAGCAGGTACGCCCGGGAGTCGCCGACGTGGACGAGGCCGAGACGCTGTCCGGTCCAGAGCAGGGCGGTGAGCGTCGTGCCCATGCCCTCCAGCTGGGGGTCCTCCTCGACCATGACGCGCAGCTGGTCGTTGGCCCGCTGGACCGCCGTGCCGAGCGAGGTGAGGATGTCGGAGCCCGGTACGTCGTCGTCGAGCTGGACGAGCGTGGAGATCACCTCGGAACTGGCGACCTCTCCCGCCGCCTGGCCGCCCATGCCGTCGGCGATGGCGAGAAGGCGGGGACCGGCGTAGCCGGAGTCCTCGTTGCCTTCCCGGATCATGCCCTTGTGGGATCCGGCGGCGAAGCGCAGGGACAAGCTCATGCGCACCTCGCCCGTCGGCTCGGGGTACAGCCGGTCTCGAGCCACACTGCCCACCCTCCGGTCGGGAGCCGGGCCGGTTCCTTCGTCAGGACCGCCGCGGCTCGCTCGCTCCGCTCGCTCATTGTCGTACTACTTCCGCAGCTCGATGACGGTCTTGCCGATGCGGATCGGCGCGCCCAGCGGAACAGGTGTCGGGGTGGTGAGCCGGGTCCGGTCGAGATAGGTGCCGTTGGTGGACCCGAGGTCCTCGACGATCCACTGGCCGTCACGGTCCGGGTAGATCCTGGCATGCCTGCTGGACGCGTAGTCGTCGTCCAGCACGATCGTTGAGTCGTGCGCCCGGCCCAGGGTGATGGTCTGGCCCTGGAGGGCGACGGTGGTGCCGGTGAGCGTGCCTTCGGAGACGACCAGCTTTGTGGGTGCCCCGCGACGCTGGCGCCCGGACTGCTGGCGCTGCTGAGGCGGCGCTGCCTGCTGTTGGCGAGCCTGTTGAGGGCGCGTGTCGTTGGCAGTGCGGCGTGAGCCGCGCTGCGTGACGCGCGTTCCGAACAGGTCGCTGCGAATGACCTGGACGGCCACGATTACGAATAGCCACAGAACAGCCAGGAAACCTAGCCGCATGACCGTCAGGGTCAGCTCTGACATTGCCCCCGCTTCACCCTTCGGCTTGCCGGTAAACGATGGTGGTGCTGCCCACGACGATCCGCGAGCCGTCGCGGAGCGTAGCGCGGGTTGTGTGCTGCCCGTCCACCACGATGCCGTTGGTGGACCCGAGATCCTGGATCGTCGAGGGCGTTCCGGTCCTGATCTCACAGTGCCGGCGCGATACGCCGGGGTCGTCGATCCGCACGTCGGCGTCGGTGCTTCGGCCCATGACCAAGGTCGGGCGGGAGATCTGATGGCGGTTGCCGTTGATCTCGATCCAGCGCCGCACCTGCGCGTCCGGCGCGGGGCCGGACGCCGCCGGGGGACGCCAGTCGGCTGCCGGGCCTCCGGGACGCCCGGCACCCGGCGGCGGGGCCGCGGGCATGGGCGGAGGGGAGGTCGGCGGGTAGCCGTAGCCGCCCTGCCCCAGCGGGGCGGCGGGGCGGTTCGGTGCTGCGTGAGGGGCGGGGCCGCTCTGCCGGCCCTGCTGTGACGAACTCGATGCCAGGGTCCGGCTGCGTACGCGGTAGAGCCCCGTGTCGAGGTCGTCGGCCTTCTCCAGGTGGACCTTGATCGGTCCCATGAAGGTGTACCGCTGCTGCTTGGCGTAGTCCCGGACGAGGCCGGACAGCTCGTCGCCGAGCTGGCCCGAGTACGGACTGAGGCGTTCGTAGTCCGGGGTGCTGAGTTCGACGATGAAGTCGTTGGGTACGACCGTCCGCTCGCGGTTCCAGATCGTTGCGTTGTTGTCGCACTCGCGCTGGAGGGCTCCCGCGATCTCGACCGGCTGCACCTCGGACTTGAAGACCTTGGCGAAGGTGCCATTGACCAGACCTTCGAGACGCTGCTCGAAACGCTTCATGACTCCCATGGGGCACCTCCTCCGGTGTCGTCATCCCTGTACTGCCTACTGATCGTATCCACGCGTCGGGAAATCGGCTGGTTCCCCTTGTCTGCACAGTGGACGAGTGTCACCTCTCACACGGATCGTAGAGGTGCCTTCCTGACAGTGTCCCGCACTCCGGGTGCACTCAGGAGGAGTGGGGGCGGGCTTCCCGCGTTCCCGGTTCCCCTCGTGGGTCCGCCGAAACAACGGATGTGAATCCACCCTGTCCAGCGTGCTAATCTTCCGGTTGTCGCCAGGCGCTCGCACCACACAGTGAGAGAGTCTGAAAACACCACTCATGCGCGAGTGGCGGAACGGCAGACGCGCTGGCTTCAGGTGCCAGTGTCCTTAGGGACGTGGGGGTTCAAATCCCCCCTCGCGCACAACGAGCAGTTGCTTGCAACTGTTGGGTTGGTTCGACAGAACCCCCGCCTCGGAGAGATCTGGGGCGGGGGTTCTTCGTTGTGTGTGGACCTTTTGTTCGATGGGCGTGGCCCTGTCCGTCCGTGGGCCTTCCCTCCGGATGGTGGGCGCGGGTGGATGCTGTTTCACGTGAAACGTCGGGTCCGTGCCGTATCGAGCGGTTCGCGGGATCGTTCGCGAGGTCGATTTTGCGGCGGTGGTCCGCGAGGCCGGGAACAGGGCCGCAGAGCCGGTCTGCTCTGTGGCCCCGTCAGGGTCGGCCGGTGATACGGGGGAGGTTCGGTGGATCAGCCGGCGAGGCGTACCGCGAGGGACTTGGCCTTCTCCTCGGCGTCGGTGAACGCCTTGGCGCGGGAGGCGTCCGCGAGCGGAATGAGCTCGGCCATCTCGGGCTTGGAGTGGGCCAGCGTCAACTCCGGGACGATGAAATCGACTTCGGCGCCCAGCATGCCCGTGAGCACCTTCTCCAGGTAGTTCTGGACGAACTCGAAGTCCTCGCGCGGGGTTCCGGGCGCGTAGGAACCGCCGCGGCTGGCCACGACGGTGACGGGGGTGCCGGCAACGGGGCTTCCCGGGCCGGCGTTGTGGCCGACGATGATCACTTGGTCCAGCCAGGCCTTCAGGGTGGACGGGATCGAGAAGTTGTACATCGGTGCGCCGATCAGCACGGCGTCCGCCGAGGCCAGTTCGGCGGCCAGTTCGCCGCGCAGCGCGTCTTCGGCGCCGGCGGCAACGGCTGCGGCGTCAAGGTGGGGCAGGGGCTCGGCGGCAAGGTCGCGGTACACGACCCGGCCGTCGGGGTGCTGCTCGCGCCAGGCCTCGACGAAGGCGGCCGTGACCTTGCGAGACACGGAGCCCTGGGGGAAGACGGCGGAGTCGAGATGCAGAAGCGTGGCCATAGGGGTCTCCACAGAAAGTGATGGGGCGGCCCTGGTGCTGCGTAGGGAGTGACGTCGCTACACCTGGGCGCTGCTCTGTTTTTCGTACGTACCTATTGATAACACAGTCACTTACTTTTTATTAGCCCCTCACGTCGACGCAGTACTCTTGGGGCATGGCAGATCACAGCGAGCAGACCTGTCGGCGGGTGGACGTGGGCATCAGCCGCGTCTTCGAGCTGTTCGGGAAGCGCTGGACGGGGCCGATCGTCTCGGTGCTGATGCAGCAGCCGGTGCACTTCGCGGATCTGCGGCGGGCGATTCCGGGGATCAGTGAGCGCATGCTCTCGGACCGGCTCTCCGAGCTGGGGACGGCTGGGCTCGTGGTGCGTGAGGTCGACGAAGGGCCGCCGCTGCGCGTGTCGTACCGCCTGACGGAGGCCGGGGCCGCCATGGGTCCGGCGCTCAAGGAGCTGGGGCGCTGGGCCGATGTGTACCTGCCGGAGCGTGGGGGCTGCTGACCGGCCGCCGGGTGGCCCGGCGGCGGTGCGGCGGATCCTCTATCGCGGGTCGGTCCCGCCGCCGGTCGCGTTGTAGCGCAGCAGGTACTCCGCGAACCGGGCGAGGTCGTCGGCCGTCCATTCGCCGAGGCGTTCCCGGTAGGCGGCGCGACGGCTGGCCTGGGTCGACGCCAGCGCCTGCGTGCCGGCGGCGGTGGGGTGCAGTACCTGGATGCGGTGGTCGTCCGGGTCGGGATGGCGTTCGACCAGGCCCAGCTTCTCCAGGGCCGCGACCTGTCGGCTGACGGTCGACTTGTCCAGCATGTAGTGCGCGGCCAGATCGGTGGCCCGGCAGCCCTGTCGGTAGTCGATGTGGGCGAGCAGTGTGTACGACACCAGGGGCAGATCCGGGTGGAGTCGTGCCGCTGCCGCACGCGCACGGCGGGCGAAGGCGGTCAGTTCGCGCTGGATGACATCCAGCGACTCTTCGCGTTCCCGGGGGGCGCCTGCCACGGAATCACCTTTCTCAAAGGTTTAATTGTATGTTACAACGATTATGGGTTGTAAAAGCCAACTATTGGAGGGACCGGCCGGATGTCCGCAGGTCCGAATGGAGCGTCCGGCACCACTGCCGGTGCGCTGCGTCATGTGCTCAGTCATCTCGTTACGCCGCTGCTGATGTGCGTCGGCATGGGGCTCGCCTACCTGGGTGCCTTTCACGCCCCGGAGCCGCACGACCTGAGGGTGGATGTCGTCGGCTCCGGGGTGAGCGCCCACGTGCTTGCACAGACCTTGCAGGACAGGGGCGACGGTGCATTGAGTGTGCGTACGGTAGCCGACCGCGACACTGCGGTGAACCATCTGCGGACGCAGCGGAGTTACGGCGCCTACCTGCCGGGGAAGACCCCGCGGCTGCTGGTGGCCACGGCCTCGTCGGACACCAGCGCCACAGTGGTCCGGAAGATCTTCACCGAGGTCGCCGCCGGTCAGGGAGCGCGCTGGAGGTGGTGGACGTCGCGCCGACGGCGGACGGCGATCCGACCGGCCAAGGGCTCTTCTTCCTGCTGGTGGCCGTGACCATCGGGTCGTACGCGTCGGTCGCGGTGATCGGTGGTGCCGGTGCGGTGCTGGCGCTGCGGCTCAGGGCCGCTCTGGCGCTCGGGGCCTCGCCGCTCGTGGTCAGTGCGATCGGCGCGGTGTTCGCGGGGCCGCTGTTCGGCCTCGTGGACCACGGGCTCGGCGGGCTCTGGGCGATGGCGTGGCTCTATTCGGCAGGAATCCTGCTGATCGGCGTCGGGCTGCACACCTTTCTCAAGCGGTGGGCCACGCTCGGTGTGATGGTGCTGTTCGTCATGCTCAACTTCACGAGCTCCGGCGGGGTCTTCCGGCCCGAGCTCCAGCCGGGGTTCTTCGGAGCCCTCCATGCCTTCTGGAACGGCGCGGGCTTCCTCGAAGGGGTGCGCGGCAACGTGTACTTCGGGGGCCATGGACTGGGCGGCCATGTGCTGGTTCTGGCGCTCTGGTTCGTGGCGGGGCTGGCTGCCATGGGCGCGGCCGGCCTGGCCGAGGCGAGAAGGCGCCACGAGGTCGGCGGGCGCGGCCGGGAGGCAGAGGTTCTGCTGCCGGGGGCCGGGCTCGCCTCGAAGGGTGGGGGCGGTGCCTCGGGTGCCTCGAAGGGTGAAGGCGCCGAGGAGGAGATGGGGGAGGCGGTCGGGGAGTGAGCCGTCACCTGTCGGCGCTGTCTCCTCCGGCCCGGGTGAGGTGTTCGAGGAGTTGTCAACAGGCCGCTCCCGAGGTTGTCCACAGGGGCAGACGGCTGTGGCGGGACAGCTGTACCGTCATCCGCAGTTGATGTTGGACACAGCGGCTGAACAAGGCGGGGGAGGCGGCGCTCGATGAGCGAAGTCGATGCGACGGTGCCGGTACAGCGGGCGGCAGCGGGAGACCTGCGCATTCCCGTGGTTCCCGGGTTCGCGCAGCGCACGGGGCACGGTCCCGGGCCGACGGCGGCCGCGGGCTCTCCCAGGGCGGCGGGCAAGGCGCTGAGGCTGGAGGTGCCGCGGTCCTCGCACAGTTCGCTGGTCCTGCCCTCCGGCCGGCCCGATGCCGTGCAGGCGGTCGAGGAGTCCAATGCCGGCCGGGTGCCGGGGCTGACACCGATACGGGTGGGGCGGATGGCGGCGACCCCGTTCGCCTTCCTGCGCGGGGCGGCCGGACTGATGGCCCATGACCTGGTGGGCACGCCGGTCACGGGTGTGGGCGCGCAGCTCTGCGGTGACGCGCACGCGGCCAACTTCGGCCTGTACGGCGATGCCCGCGGCAATCTGGTGATCGATCTGAACGACTTCGACGAGACCGTCTTCGGCCCGTGGGAGTGGGACCTCAAGCGGCTCGCGACCTCGCTGGTCCTCGCGGGCCGCCTGGCCGGTGCGGACGAGGACACCTGCCGGCAGGGCGCGTACGACACGGTGGGCGCGTACCGGCGCACGATGCGCCTGTTGGCCGGGCTGCCCGCGCTGGACGCCTGGAACGCCATCGCGGACGAGGAGCTCGTCTCGCACACGGACGCGCGTGACCTGCTCGGGACGCTGGAGCGGGTCTCGGCGAAGGCCCGCAACAACACGAGTGCCCGGTTCGCCGCCAGGTCCACGGAGGAATCGGAGGAGGGCGGACGTCGATTCGTCGACGCACCGCCTGTGCTGCGCCGGGTGCCCGACGCGGAGGCCGCGGCCGTCGCGGCGGGTCTGGAGGGCTATCTCGGGACGATTTCCGAGGACCGGGTCCCGCTGCTGGCGCGGTACGCCATCCACGACGTGGCGTTCCGGGTGGTGGGAACGGGCAGCGTGGGCACCCGGTCGTACGTGGTGCTGCTGCTCGACCACCGTGGTGAGCCGCTGGTCCTGCAGGTGAAGGAGGCCCGCCCCTCGGCGCTCTCGCCCTATCTCCCCCAGGTCGGTTTCGACGTACCGGTCGTGGTTCACGAGGGGCGCAGGGTGGTGCTCGGCCAGAAGCGGATGCAGGTCGTCAGCGACATACTGCTCGGCTGGGCCGAGGTCGACGGCCGGCCGTTCCAGGTACGCCAGTTCCGCAACCGCAAGGGCAGCGTGGACCCCGCCGCTCTCGCGGCGGACCAGGTGGACGACTACGGGCGGATGACCGGTGCTCTGCTGGCCCGGGCCCACGCGCACAGCGCCGACCCCCGGCTGCTCGCGGGCTATTGCGGGAAGAACGCGGTGCTGGACGACGCGGTGGCCGATTTCGCGGTGACGTACGCGGACAGGACCGAGGCGGACCACGCAGAGCTCGTACGGGCTGTCCGGGCCGGGCGTATAGCCGCCGAGCTCGGCGTATGACGGGGATCGCGGCCACCGCGCGTCCTGCGGGTCCGGGCTGTGGCCATACGCTGGACGGGTGACCGACGAAGCCGCCGGGGTGCCGACCACCCGGAACGACGAAGACCTGCAGGACCAGAGCCGGCAGGACGAGCTGCGGCACGCGCACGATGCGTCGCAGGGCGACCTGCGGAGCGATCCGGACGATGCGCCACAGGCTGATTCCCCCACCGGCGACGCGGCCGGTGAGGCGACCGGTGGAGGGGCCGCCGGCGCGGCGGACGGATCGGCAGGTGAAGCGGGTGCGCCCCGGCCCGAGGAGCGGCTGGCGCGGGCCGTCCGGGTGGCCGAGCAGGCGTTGATCGAGTTCGAGATCGCGGTGGAGACCTTCCGGGTCGAGGTCGAGAACTTCTCCCGGCTCCATCACCAGAAGCTCGGCCCGATGTACGCACGCCTGGACGAGCTCGATGCGCAGATCGCGGAGGCCCGGGCCGCGAAGACAGGCGATCCGGAGGATCTGCGCAAGGCGCAGGAAGCCCGGGCGATCGTGATGCCGATGCCCGGGGTCGAGGAGCTCTTCCACGACTGGATGGACTCCGACGGCCTCTCGCCCGAGGCCGCGGCCATGCTCACGGAGCAGCCGGTCCGGCCGCCGAAGCGGGTCCGGCCGAGCGAGGAGGCGCGCAAGCTCTACCGGGAGCTGGCCCGAAAGGCTCACCCGGACCTGGCGCCGGACGAGAAGGAGCGGACCCGGCGGGACGAGTTCATCGCCCGGGTCAACGCGGCCTACGGACGCGGCGACGTGGCCATGCTGAAGGAGCTGGCGGGGGAGTGGGAGGCAGGTCCGGTGACGCCGGAGCTGCAGCTGAGCGAGAGCGAGGAGCTCTATGCCCGGCTGGAGTGGCTCAGCCGCCGCAAGGAACTGCTCACGGCTCTCGCGAAGGAGCTGGAGGAGGGTGCGATCGGCTCGATGCTGCGGATGGCGCCCGACGACCCCGACCGCCTGCTGGACGACATCGGCGAGAAGCTCCTTGCCGAGGTGTCCCAGCGGGAGAACGAGCTGGCGGGCCTGGTGCAGTAGCGTTTCAGGTGACCACGGTGCGTACGTACGAGAGAAGGCATGACCCATGAATTTCGCTCCGCTGCCCTCGGTGGATGTCGCGGCGGTGCCGTCGGACGGCTTCGTGCTGGACGTGCGGGAGGCCGACGAGTGGGCTGCCGGGCATGTCGAGGGTGCGCTGCACATTCCCATGAGCGACTTCGTGGGCCGCTTCGGTGAGCTGACCGAGGCGGCTGACGACGGCCGGCGCGTCCATGTGATGTGCCGGGTCGGCGGCCGGTCCGCTCAGGTCACCCAGTATCTGGTGCAGCAGGGCATCGACGCCGTGAACATCGACGGCGGGATGCTCGCCTGGGACGGTGCCGGGCGCCCGATGGTCGCGGACAACGGGAACCCGGCCTTCGTTCTCTGACGAGCCCGGGACAGGGCCGGCCGGTGAAACTCGGTCCGGCAGGCCCGCGCGCCCCGCACCGATCCGGTGCGGGGCAGTGAGGCGGCCGGACCCTTCGACGGTCGGCTCAGCGCCGTCAGAGGCCGGGCCGATGTCGGATCAGCGGTCGAAGTCGAGCTCCACTTCCGGGGTGACCGGGTGCGACTGGCAGGCGAGCACGAAGCCCGCTCCGGTCTCCTCCGGTTCCAGTGCGAAATTGCGGTCCATCCGCACCTCGCCCGACACCAGGAACGCCCGGCAGGTCCCGCACACCCCTCCCTTGCAGGCGTAGGGGGCGTCCGAGCGGCTCCGCAGCACCGTCTCCAGCAGCGATTCGCCCCCCTGGACCGGCCAGCTCCCCGAGCGGCCGTCGAGTGTCGCCGTGAGTGTGCTCGCCGCCGGTGCGCCGACCCGGGCGGGCGTGGGCAGATCAGCCCCCTCGTCGGCGACGTGGAAGATCTCCTGATGGATACGGGACCGGTCGACCCCCAGCGCCCGCAGCGCGCCCTCCGCACCCTTGACCAGGCCGAATGGTCCGCAAAGGAACCAGCCGTCCACATCGGGTACCGACAGGAGCGCGGGCAGCAGCCCGGTGAGGCGCTCGCGGTCCAGGCGGCCGGACGGCAGCCCGGCCGCCTGTTCCTCCCGGGACAGCGCGGTCACCAGGTGGAAGCGGTCCGGGTAGCGGTCCTTGAGGTCGGCCACCTCGTCGAGAAACATGGTCGAGGCCGCGGTCCGGTCACTTCGGATCAGGCAGAAACGCGCCCCGGGCTCCCGGGCCAGCAGCGTGGCCGCGATCGACAGCACAGGCGTGATGCCACTGCCGCCGACGACCGCCGCGAAGTGGCCGGGGCGAGGGGCGAGGACGAAGCGGCCCATGGGGGCCATCGCTTCCACCCGGTCACCGATCGCCAGCTCCTTCAAGGCGTACGTGGAGAAGGCGCCACCGTCGACCAGGCGGATACCCACACGCAGCACGGGGTCGGCCGGCTCGTCGACGGCCGGTGCGCAGATCGAGTACGACCGGCGGATCTCTTCACCGTCGACCCGGTAACGCACGTTCAGGTGCTGGCCGGGCGTGTGCCGGAAGGTCTCGCGCAGTTCGGGCGGCACGGCGAAGGTGACGGCCACCGCATCGTCCGTGGTCCGTTCGATCGCGCTGACCCGGAGCGGATGGAACATCTACAACTCCTTGAAGTGGTCGAACGGTTCGCGGCAGTCCACGCACCGGCGCAACGCCTTGCACGCCGTGGAGGAGAACCGGCTGAGCAGCTCCGTGTCGGTGGAGCCGCAGTGCGGGCAGCGCACCGTGAGGGTCAGCGGCACAGGTCCGCCGGATCCGCCACTGTGCCGGGGCGGTGCTATGCCGAACTCCGCGAGCTTGCGTCGGCCTTCTTCGCTGATGTCGTCCGTCGACCAGGCGGGGGCGAGCACAGTGACCACGGAGACCTCGGCCACGCCGTGCTCGTGCAGTACCCGCTCGATGTCGGCGGCCATGGCCTCGATCGCGGGGCATCCGGTGTACGTCGGAGTGAGCCGCACGGTGACCTTGTCCGGGCCGTGCATCCGCACACCGCGGAGCACACCGAGCTCGTCCAGGGTGATGACGGGGAGCTCGGGGTCCGGCACCGAACCCGCCAACCGGTGGAGCTCCGCCTCCAGCAAGGTCTCGGTCACCATGACGCCCCCGGGTGACTCCGGTGCAGATGCTGCATCTCCGCGAGCATGCGCCCGAACGGCTCGGTGTGCAGGCCTTGTCGGCCCGCCCCTGCCGTCCAGGCCCCGGACTGCGGGCCGGAGGGGAGAGTCAGGGTGGCCCGCTCGACGACGGAGGTGACCGAGGGCAGCCAGCTGTCGTGCAGCGACTGCCAGTCGACGTCGATGCCCTCGACGGGCTCGAACAGCTCACCGGTGAACCGCCACAGCCCGTCCAGGCCGTGTTGCATCCGCTCGTGGCTCTCCGTGGTGCCGTCGCCGAGCCGCAGGACCCACTGCTCCGCGTGGTCGCGGTGGTAGGCGACCTCCTTGACGGCCTTGGCCGCGAGGTCCGCGAACTCACCCCCGCCGGCGGCCAGCTGCTCGTACAGCAGGTGCTGGTAGACGGAGAAGTAGAGCTGGCGGGCGATGGTGTGGGCGAAGTCGCCGTTCGGCTGTTCCACCAGTTGCAGGTTGCGGAAGGAGCGCTCCTCGCGGAGGAAGGCCAGCTCGTCCTCGTCCCCGACGAAGGAGAGCAGCATCCTGGCCTGCCCCAGCAGGTCCAGGGCGATGTTGGCGAGGGCGACCTCCTCCTCCAGCACGGGGGCGTGCCCCGCCCACTCCCCCAGCCGGTGCGACAGCACCAGCGCGTCGTCGCCGAGGGCGAGGGCCGCGGTCACAGGTGCTTCACCCCTTCCGGGATCTCGTAGAACGTGGGGTGGCGGTAGGGCTTGTCACCGGCGGGCTCGAAGAACGAGTCCTTCTCGTCCGGCGAGGAGGCGGTGATCTCCGTGGACGGGACCACCCAGATGGAGACGCCCTCGGAGCGGCGCGTGTAGAGATCGCGTGCGTTGCGCAGGGCCATCTCGGCATCCGGCGCGTGCAGGCTGCCTGCGTGGGTGTGGGACAGTCCGCGCCGTGAGCGCACGAACACCTCCCACAGCGGCCAGTCGGTCGAGCTGCTCATGCGGTCGCCTCCACGGGCTGTGCGGTCGCTCCGGACGTACCGGGCTGTGCTGGGTGCTTCTCTGCGTAGGCCGCCGCCGCGTCCTGCTTCTTTGCGTAGGCCGCCGCCGCGTCGCGGACCCACGCGCCCTCCTCATGGGCCGTGCGCCGCTGAGCGAGCCGCTGGTCGTTGCACGGGCCGTTGCCCTTGAGGACCTCCTGGAACTCCGTCCAGTCGATCGCCCCGTAGTCGTGCTGCCCGAGCTCCTCGTTCCACCGGATGTCGGGGTCCGGAAGGGTGAGACCCAGCGCCTGGGCCTGCGGAACGCAGATGTCGACGAAACGCCGGCGCAGCTCGTCGTTGGAGTGCCGCTTGATCTTCCAGGCCATGGACTGCGCCGAGTGCGCCGAAGCGTCGTCGGGCGGGCCGAACATCATCAGGGACGGCCACCACCAGCGGTTCACCGCGTCCTGCGCCATCTCGTGCTGCGCGGCGGTCCCCCGGCTGAGGGCGAGCAGCAGCTCGTACCCCTGGCGCTGATGGAAGGACTCCTCCTTGCAGATCCGGACCATCGCCCGGGCGTACGGGCCGTACGAGCAGCGGCAGAGGGGCACCTGGTTGGTGATCGCGGCGCCGTCCACCAACCAGCCGATCGCACCGACGTCCGCCCAGGTCAGCGTCGGGTAGTTGAAGATGGACGAATACCGCTGCCTGCCCGCGTGCAGCTTGTCGAGCAGCTCCTCGCGGCTGGTGCCCAGTGTCTCGGCGGCGCTGTACAGATACAGCCCGTGTCCTGCCTCGTCCTGCACCTTCGCCATCAGGATCGCCTTGCGGCGCAGCGAGGGTGCCCGCGTGATCCAGTTGGCCTCGGGCTGCATACCGATGATCTCGGAATGGGCGTGCTGGGCCATCTGACGGACCAGCGTGGCCCGGTACGCGTCTGGCATCCAGTCGCGCGGCTCGATCCGGTCGTCGGCCGCCACGGCGGCGTCGAACTCCGCGGTGCGCGCCTCGGCTGCCGCGTCGTCCACCGTGCCTGCTGTCCCCTGCGTCGTCTGGTCCGCAGTCACTGCCGCCATCACGGGCTCCCTACCGACCGATCGTTCGGTTCCTTGACTTCAATGGTGAGTCGGAGGCCCGTAGGGTGTCAACCCTGTGGATAACTGAGTGGTGATCGACGGTGATCGGGGCGGGATGGATTCGGACCACGGTGGGCGCGCCGGAAACGAGAAGAAGGTCGCCTGGCCGGAGGTGACGAGTCACCCCGCCGCAGGTCAGGACGCTGGACAGGGCGCCGCCGCCCCGGCGACGGACGGCGGGGACAACCGGGCGGACGCGGATGCCGCACCTCCCGGGATACCGGACGCCGGGCCGGACGGCGGCGGCCTGCCGGACGGTCCGTCGGCGCCGGACAACGGGCCCGCCGGGCGCCGCACGGGCGCCGGGATAGCAGCGCTCTCGCTTCCGTACCAGATCACCGCGGCACTGGCGCTGTCCGTCATAGGACTCCTGGCCTGTGGACATCTGGCCATGGTGTTTCTGCATGTCGCACCGTCCAACACGCTGACGAAGCAGCACGGCGAAGTGGTCGACGACTGGATCTACCCGGAGTTCGAGCAGAACTGGAAGCTGTTCGCTCCCAATCCGCTCCAGCAGAACATCTACGTGCACGTACGGGCCGAGGTTGCGGGCGCCGACGGGCGGACCACCACGCGCTGGATGAGCCTGACGCACGAGGACGGCGAGGCGATACGCGGTAACCCGCTGCCCAGCCACGTCCACCAGAACGAGCTGCGCCGCGCCTGGGACTTCTACACCGGGTCGCACACCGGCGAGAACCGCCCGAACGGCCTGCGCGGTGAGCTGTCCGAGCGCTACATCCGCCGGATCGTGATGACGCGTCTTTCCGAGCACGACTACGGCGGCACCGTGGAACGCATCCAGGTGCGGTCCGCCGTGCGGTCCGTCGGCGCCCCTCCCTGGAGCGACGAGAAGATCAGCACCAAGCCGACCTACCGGGTCCTCCCGTGGTGGACCGTCACACCGGCCGATCTCCCCGCGAAGGCCGGGGAAGACCAGGCATCACAGGGCGAGGAGGCGGAGAAGTGAGCGCCCCCGTTCAGGTCCGCGGCAACACCCGGAGCACCGCCTCTTCGGCGGCACGTGCCGTTCAGCGCATCACCGCCATGCCCCTCGGCACGTACCAGAGCGCTGTCGTCCGGATCGGTATCTCGGCCACGTATCTGCTGTTCCTGCTGCGCGAGCTGCCGCACCGGCATGAGCTGTACGGCCCCGACAGCCCCTGGCAGTGGGACATGGCCCGGCGGCTCATCAGCAACAACGACTCCTTCACCGTGCTCATGTGGTCGCAGGGCGCGCTCTGGTTCGAGATCGTGTACGTGCTCACGCTGGTGTCGGCCGCTCTCCTGATGGTCGGCTGGCGGACCCGTGGGACGTCCGTCCTGTTCATGGTCGGGGTGCTCTCCCTCCAGAACCGCAGCATCTTCATGGGCGACGGCGGCGACAACGTCATCCACCTGATGGCGATCTACCTGGTGCTGACGCGCTGTGCGCGGGTGTGGTCCCTGGACGCGCGCCGCGCCGCACGCAACGCGGCACGCGTCGCGGAGGGCGAACGGCCCGCGCGGGACGTCACGGGACCCGCTCTGTGGGCCGTGCTCGGACTCGTCCTGCTCCCGGCCACGGTGATGGGCGGGCTCGGCGGCACCTGGTGGCTGCCGTCCCTCCTGTGGGTGCTGTGGCTGGGCAACGCCGCCTGGTGGGCCCTGAACCGTCACGCTCCGGACCGTGAACTGCGTACCCTGCTCGACGTCCTGGCCAACCTCGCCCACAACGCCGCTCTCGTCGTGATCATGGCGGAGGTCTGCCTGATCTACGCGACCGCCGGCTGGTACAAGATCCAGGGCTCCCGCTGGCAGGACGGCACAGCGCTCTACTACCCGCTCAAGCTGGACTACTTCACCCCGTGGCCCGGCCTCTCCGGGATCCTCGCGTCCAGTGCGCTCGCGGTCATGGTGCTGACGTACGCCACGGTCATCGTGCAGGTCGCGTTCCCGTTCACGCTGTTCAACCGGCGGGTCAAGAACATCCTGCTGGTCGTCATGATCGGCGAGCACGCCGGGATCGCCGTCCTGCTCGGGCTGCCGTTCTTCTCCCTGGCGATGATCAGCGCCGACGCCGTCTTCCTGCCGACGGTCTTCCTGGTCTGGCTGGGCGGCAAGGTGACGCTCGGCCGGCGGCGGCTGTTCTCCCGTCCTGCGGGCAAGGCGGTGGTGCCCGGCCCGCGCCGGGCGGACGCGGACGAGCCGGAGGCGGCGCAGGCCGGTACCGGCACTGGCCATACGCTCGTCGGGTGACCAGCGAGACCGGCAGTACACAAGAGCCCGGGGCGACCGAAGAGCCCGGCGCGGCAGCGGTGCCCGATCCGTCGGCGGATCCGATCCAGTACGACGACGGGTACGGCACCGAGATCGGCGTCGGGCCGCATCCGTCGCCCTGGCCCGAGGGCGAGCGCTACGACCCCGAACTGCTGGCCCAGGGGGACCGGCGGAACGTGGGCGACGCCTATCGGTACTGGACGCGGGAGGCGATCGTCGCCGATCTCGATCTGCGGCGGCACGACTTCCATGTGGCGGTGGAGAACTGGGGCCACGACTTCAACATCGGGTCGGTCGTGCGCACGGCCAACGCCTTCCTCGCCAAGGAGATCCACATCGTGGGGCGGCGCCGCTGGAACCGGCGGGGGGCGATGGTCACCGACCGCTACCAGCATGTGCGTCACCACCCCGACACCGCGGATCTGACCGCGTGGGCGGAGGCGGAAGGGCTGCCGATCATCGGCATCGACAATCTTCCCGGGGCCGTGCCGCTGGAGCGGACGGAGCTGCCGCGACGGTGCGTGCTGCTGTTCGGGCAGGAGGGTCCCGGGCTGACGGAGGAGGCGCGCGCACACGCCTCGATGGTCTGCTCGATCGCGCAGTTCGGTTCCACCCGGTCGATCAACGCCGGTGCCGCGGCAGCCATCGCGATGCACGCCTGGGTGCAGCGGTACGCGGACATCCCTGACCCGCGGGATTGGTAACCGGGGGAGCGGGTGGCCCGCTCCCCCGGCCACCGGGGCCACTAGGCCTGGCGGCGGACCTCCACCACCCGGAAGCGGTTGGACACGAAGGCTCCGTCGCAGAGTGCCGCGTTGGCCGCCGGGTTTCCGCCCGAGCCGTGGAAGTCGGAGAACGCCGCGGTCTGGTTCACGAACACTCCGCCCGTGAGGTTGAGCGAGAGCTGGGCCGACTCCTCGAAGCAGACCGTTTCCACCGCCTGCTCCACCTCGGGGGACGTGGTGTACGCGCCGACGGTCATCGCGCCCTTCTCCCGGACCGTGCGACGCAGCAGGTCCAGCGCGTCGCCGGTCGATTCGACGGCGACCGCGAACGAGACCGGGCCGAAGCACTCCGAGAGGTAGGCCGCCCCGTCATCGGGCTTGGTGCCGTCGAACTTCACGATGACGGGAGTACGCACCACCGCGTCGGGGAAGTCCGGGTTGGTCACCGCGCGTGAGGCGAGGGCGACATCCCCCAGACCCGCGGCCGCGTCCAGGCGGGCCTTCACGTCCGGGTTCACCAGGGCGCCGAGTAGTCCGTTCGCCCGGGCGTCGTCGCCCAGGAGGCCGTTGACGGCCTCCGCGATGTCCGCCACCACGTCCTCGTAGGACTTGACGCCCGTGTCGGTCGTGATGCCGTCCCGGGGGATGAGCAGATTCTGCGGGGTGGTGCACATCTGGCCGCTGTAGAGGGAGAGCGAGAAGGCCAGGTTGGAGAGCATGCCGCGGTAGTCGTCCGTGGAGTCGACGACGATCGTGTTGACGCCGGCCTTCTCCGTGTAGACCTGGGCCTGCCGGGCGTTGGCCTCCAGCCAGTCGCCGAAGGCGGTAGAGCCCGTGTAGTCGATGATCTTGATCTCGGGGCGTACGGCCAGGGTCTTGGCGATGCCCTCGCCGGGCCGCTCCGCCGCGAGCGCGACCAGATTCGGGTCGAAGCCCGCCTCGGCCAGGACCTCGCGCGCCAGCTGGACCGTCAGGGCGAGCGGCAGCACCGCCCGGGGGTGCGGCTTCACCAGGACCGGGTTGCCGGTCGCCAGCGACGCGAAGAGGCCCGGATAGCCGTTCCACGTGGGGAAGGTGTTGCAGCCGATCAGCAGCGAGACGCCCCGCCCCGCCGCCGTGTACGACTTGTGCAGCTGGAGCGGGTCGCGCTTCCCCTGGGGCTTCGACCAGTCGGCGGAGCGGGGCGTGCGCGTCTGCTCCTCGTACGCGTATGCCACCGCCTCCAGGCCGCGGTCCTGGGCGTGCGGGCCGCCTGCCTGGAACGCCATCACGAACGCCTGCCCGCTCGTGTGCATCACGGCGTGGGCCAGCTCGTGGGTCCGGGCACTGATCCGGGCGAGGATCTCCACACAGACCAGGGCCCTGGTCTCCGGTCCCGCCGCGCGCCAGGCACCCATGCCGGCGCTCATCGCCGGGAGGAGGACGTCCGGGTCGGCGTGGGGGTACTCGACGCCGAGCTCGGGCCCGTACGGCGACACCTCCCCGCCGGTCCAGCCGTCCGTGCCGGGCTGGCCGAGGTCGAGCCGGGTGTTCAGCACGGCGTCGAACGCGGCCTTGCCCTCGGCCGCGCCCAGGCTGCCTGGAAGGCCGCCCTCGCCGTAGGCCTTGGGGTGCTCGGGGTGCGGCGACCAGTAAGCGCGTGTGCGGATCGCGTCGAGGGCCTGGTCGAGCGTGTGGCGGTGGGTCTCGGACAGCTTCTCGGGGGAAAGCTCGGCGGCCATGACGGACCAACTCCTCGTCGAGCCGGGCAGGGATGTGCGGACGGAGTTAGAGTAACCGAACGATCGGTCGGGACAAGGGGCCCCGACGGACCTGTGGACAACTCATGGGGGAGGATCGCGGTCATGACCACGGCCAAGCGGGACACGTACACCCCGGAGACCCTCCTCACCGTCGCCGTCCGTGTCTTCAACGAGCGCGGCTACGACGGCACGTCCATGGAGCACCTCTCCAAGGCGGCGGGCATTTCCAAGTCGTCCATCTACCACCATGTGGCGGGTAAGGAAGAGCTGCTGAGGCGCGCGGTGAGCCGGGCGCTCGACGGGCTGTTCGGCATTCTCGACGAGGCGGGCGCGACGCGGGGGCGCGCCGTCGCGCGGGTCGAATACGTCACGCGCCGGACCGTCGAGGTGCTGATGGACGAGCTGCCGTACGTCACACTGCTGCTGCGCGTACGCGGCAACACGAAGACCGAGCGCTGGGCCCTGGAGCGGCGGCGAGAGTTCGACCAGCGGGTGTCCGAGCTGCTCAAGGCCGCGGTGGCGGACGGTGACCTACGTGCCGACGTGGACATACGCATGGCGACCCGGCTGCTCTTCGGGATGGTGAACTCCCTGGTCGAGTGGTACCGCCCGCAGCCCGGCGGGTCCCCCGAGCGGGAACAGCTGGCCGACACGGTCGTCCAGCTCGCCTTCGACGGCATGCGGGCCAGCCGCTGAACCCGTTCCGTCCCGTGCGGCCGGGCTGCTGAGCCGTCCGTACGGACTGTCTAGGCGAGCTCGGTGGGGCTGTCCGGGCGGGTGCCCAGGTCGGTCTCCTCGAACACCAGCAGAGTGCGGGTCGAGAGGACCTCGGGTATGGCCTGGATCCTGGTCAGGACCAGCTCACGCAGTGCCCGGTTGTCCGGGGTGTGGACCAGGAGCAGGACGTCGAAATCGCCGCTGACCAGGGCGATGTGGGTGGCGCCCGGCAGTGCCTGGAGCTCTTCGCGCACGGTCCGCCAGGAATTCTGGACGATCTTCAGCGTGATGTAGGCGGAGGCCCCCTGCCCCGCCCGCTCGTGATCCACCCGTGCGCTGAAGCCGCGGATCACACCGTCCTCGACCAGCCGGTTGATCCGGGCGTACGCGTTCGCCCGTGACACGTGGACGCGCTCGGCGACGGCCCTGATCGACGCCCGGCCGTCCGTCTGCAGGATGCGGAGGATCGCCCGGTCGATGGAGTCCAGCGGTCGCGCGGGCGGAACCTGGCCGGCGTCCCCGCCCCTGTCGGCCATTTGTTCAGCTGCCATCTGCCCGTGCCTCCCTGTTGTGGACGACCTGCACCTATCCCAGGCTGTGGAGAACCGTTTGTCCACAGGCTGACGGTGCCTGTAGCCAAATTGCGCTGACGACCGAACAATCGGTAGGTGAGGCACACCACACCGGTGCCCCGCCCACGCTTCGACATTCCTGCGGTTTCGACACCCCTCGATATATCCCGATGCCAGGAGGTGCTTGTCATGACGGTCCAAGAGCTGCCCGGCGCAGCCGCCTACCGGCCCACGCCACCCCCGGCCTGGAAGCCGCTCACCGACCCGGCGCCGCTGCTCCCGGACCCCGAGCCGTACCGCGTGCTCGGTACGGACGGTGCGGCCGGAGCGGACCCCGAGCTCCTGCTGCGGCTCTACGCCGAGCTGGTGCGCGGACGGCGGTACAACGCCCAGGCCACCGCCCTGACCAAGCAGGGCCGGCTCGCGGTGTATCCGTCGAGTACCGGGCAGGAGGCCTGCGAGATCGCGGCGGCCCTCGTGCTGGAGGAGCGCGACTGGCTCTTCCCCAGTTACCGCGACACCCTCGCAGCCGTGGTGCGGGGCCTGGACCCGGTCGAGGCGCTGACCTTGCTGCGGGGGGACCGGCACACCGGGTACGACCCGCGTGAGCACCGCATCGCCCCGCTCTGCACCCCGCTGGCCACCCAGTTGCCGCATGCCGTCGGCCTGGCGCACGCGGCGCGGCTGAAGGGCGACGACGTGGTGGCGCTCGCCATGGTCGGCGACGGCGGCACGAGCGAGGGCGACTTCCACGAGGCACTGAATTTCGCGGCCGTCTGGCGGGCCCCGGTGGTCTTCCTCGTACAGAACAACGGCTTCGCGATCTCCGTGCCGCTGGCCAAGCAGACAGCCGCGCCGTCCCTCGCCCACAAGGCCGTGGGGTACGGGATGCCGGGCCGGCTGGTCGACGGCAACGACGCGGCCGCGGTGCACCAGGTGCTCGGTGAGGCGGTGGCGCGGGCCAGGCGCGGCGAGGGGCCGACGCTGGTCGAAGCCGTGACGTACCGCATGGACGCCCATACGAACGCGGACGACGCCACCCGCTACCGGGTCGACAGCGAGGTGGAGGCGTGGCGCGCCCACGATCCCATCCTGCTGCTGGAACGGGAGCTGATTGGGCGCGGGCTGCTGGACGAGGACGGGATCAGGACGGTGCGGGAGGCGGCGGAGCGGATGGCGGCCGGTCTGCGTGAGCAGATGAACGCCGATCCGGTCCTCGACCCGATGGACCTGTTCGCCCATGTCTACGAAGAACAGACTGGGCAACTGCGTGAGCAGGCCGCCCTGCTGCGGGGCGAGCTGGACGCCGAGCACGCGCACGACGAGACCGGCGCGGAGGAAGGGCGATGACCACTGTTGCGGCGGCGGCCGGTGAGCAGACCGACAGGGCCAAGCCGGCCACCATGGCGCAGGCCCTCGGGCGCGCGCTCCGCGACTCGATGGCCGAGGACCCGAGCGTGCACGTCCTCGGAGAGGACGTCGGCACGCTCGGCGGGGTCTTCCGTGTCACCGACGGCCTGGCCAAGGAGTTCGGCGACGATCGCTGCACGGACACGCCGCTGGCCGAGGCAGGAATCCTCGGTGCGGCGGTCGGCATGGCGATGTACGGGCTGCGGCCCGTGGTGGAGATGCAGTTCGACGCGTTCGCGTATCCGGCGTTCGAGCAGCTGATCAGCCATGTGGCCAAGATGCGCAACCGCACCCGGGGCGCCATGCCGCTGCCGATCACGGTGCGGGTGCCGTACGGCGGCGGGATCGGCGGGGTCGAGCATCACAGCGACTCCTCGGAGGCCTACTACATGGCGACGCCCGGCCTGCATGTCGTCATGCCGGCCACGGTCGACGATGCGTACGGGCTGCTGAGGGCGTCGATCGCCTCCGACGATCCGGTGGTGTTCCTGGAGCCCAAGCGGCTCTACTGGTCGAAGGCAGCATGGTCTCCGGACGCGCCTGCGGCGGTCGAGCCGATCGGGCGTGCCGTTGTCCGCCGCCCCGGGCGTAGCGCGACTCTGATCACCTACGGGCCCTCCCTTCCTGTGTGCCTGGAGGCCGCGGAGGCCGCCACGGCCGAGGGCTGGGATCTCGAGGTCGTCGACCTGCGGTCGCTGGTGCCGTTCGACGACGAGACCGTCGCCGCGTCGGTACGGCGCACGGGGCGTGCGGTGGTCGTCCACGAGTCCTCCGGCTTCGGCGGTCCGGGCGGCGAGATCGCGGCCCGGGTCACCGAGCGGTGCTTCCACCACCTGGAGGCCCCGGTGCTGCGGGTGGCCGGGTTCGACATTCCGTATCCGCCCCCGATGCAGGAGCGGCACCACCTGCCGGGCGTGGACCGCGTGCTCGACGCGGTGGCCCGTCTTCAGTGGGAGGCCGAGAACTGATGGCGCAGGTACTCGAATTCAAGCTGCCGGACCTCGGCGAAGGGCTGACCGAGGCCGAGATCGTGCGCTGGCTGGTGGAGGTCGGCGATGTCGTCGCCATTGACCAGCCGGTCGTCGAGGTCGAGACGGCCAAGGCGATGGTGGAGGTGCCGTGCCCGTACGGGGGTGTGGTGACGGCGAGGTTCGGTGAGGAGGGGGCGGAGCTTCCGGTCGGGGCTCCGCTGCTGACGGTCGCGGTCGGGACGGAGCCGGGGACGGGACAGCCGGCCTTCGGCACGTCTTCCGGTCCGGCCTCCCGTTCCGGCGCCGAGAAGGAGACCGAGTCGTCCGGCAACGTGCTGGTCGGATACGGCACAGCCGCACCCGCCGCCCGCCGGCGCAGGGTCAGGCCCGCCCCGGTCACGGCTGCGGCTCCCGTGGCGGTCGCGGCCCCGGCTTCGGCCCCTCCCCCGGTTCCGGCTGCGGTCGCCGGTGCCCATGAGGCGCGGGGGCCCGTGGCGGTCGTCTCTCCCCTGGTACGGAAGCTCGCGCGGCAGCACGGTCTCGATCTCCACACGGTCGTGGGTTCGGGGCGGGACGGGCTGATCCTGCGCACCGATGTCGAATCGGCGATCAGGGCCACGGACGAGGAGCTCTCGGCTGCGGTACCACCTGTGGCCGAGGGTCCGGCTCCTGTCGCGGCTTCTGCAGGCGAGCGCATCCCACTGCGCGGGGTACGGAAAGCGGTCGCGGAAAAGATGGCGCGCAGTCGACGGGAGATTCCCGACGCCACGTGCTGGGTCGACGCCGATGCCACCGAACTGATGGCGGCGAGGGCCGCGATGAACGGTGCCGGTGGATCCGCCACGGCGCCCAAGGTGTCGGTACTCGCTCTGTTGGCACGCATCTGCACGGCGGCTCTGGCCCGGTTCCCCGAGCTCAACTCCACCGTGGACACCGAGGCCAGGGAAATCGTGCGGCTGCGGGAGGTCCACCTCGGCTTCGCCGCCCAGACGGACCGAGGTCTGGTCGTCCCGGTCGTACGGGACGCGCACTCCCGGAACGTGGAGTCGATCGGAGCGGAGATCGCCCGGCTGACCGAGGCGGCCCGGGCGGGGAAGCTGACCCCGGCCGAGCTGACCGGCGGGACCTTCACGCTGAACAACTACGGGGTGTTCGGAGTCGACGGTTCGACACCGATCATCAACCTTCCGGAGGTGGCGATGCTCGGTGTCGGCCGGATCGTGCCCAAGCCCTGGGTGCATCAGGGGGAGCTGGCGGTGCGCCAGGTCGTCCAGCTCTCGCTCACCTTCGATCACAGGGCGTGCGACGGCGGCACGGCGGGAGGCTTCCTCCGGTACGTGGCCGACTGCGTGGAACAGCCCGCCGTGCTTCTGCGCACCCTGTAGCCGCGTCTGGCACGTGAATGCGGTGCGTGACGCGGTGTCCGGATGCCACGTGTGCCTGCGGACGCCGGGAGACCGGCCGGGGCAGTCGGCCGGTCTCCACGGCGGGTGCCCGTTCACAGGGGTTCCGCCGCGGCCGGGTGCTCAGGGTCCCGGTCGCTCCCCGGCAGGGTTCTCCGCCGTGGTCTGGGGGTGAGTAGTTCCGCCCCGGCGGAATCAGCTGAGGCGGACGGCACGCATACTCGGGGCATGACCGCGTATGACGCCATCGTTCTTGCCGGAGGGGCCGCGAAGCGGCTCGGGGGAGCCGACAAGCCAGGACTCCGCGTGGGTGGCCGGGCACTCCTCGACCGGGTGCTCGCCGTCTGTGCCGATGCCGGGACCACCGTGGTGGTGGGCGGGCGCCGTCCCACCGTGCGCCCGGTCGTCTGGACGCGTGAAGTTCCCGAGCGTGGAGGCCCGTTGGCAGCGCTGGGGGCCGGGGTGCGGCACACGACCGCGGAGAGGGTTCTCGTACTCTCCGCGGATCTGCCGTTCCTGGGGGAGGCGACGGTCCGTTCGTTGCTGGCTGCCGCGGGAACGGGAGCCCACGAAGGTGCGTTGTGCAGGGATCCCGACGGGCGGGACCAGCCGCTGGTCGCGGTCTATCGCGGCGAGCCGCTCCGGCGGGAGCTCGCACTCCTCGCCACCGAGCACGGCAGTCTCGCCGGTCTGCCGCTGCGGTTGCTGACGGCCGAACTGGACCTGGCGCGAGTCGAGGCCGACCACCTTGCCTCGTTCGACTGCGACACCTGGGAAGACATTGCTGCCGCCAGGGCCCGGATCAGGGAGCATGGGACCGTGCTGGATGAATGGATCACCGCAGTCAAGAACGAACTGGGCATCGAGCTCGACGTCGACACCGGCGTCCTCCTCGACCTCGCCCGCGATGCGGCGCACGGCGTCGCCCGTCCCGCCGCGCCGCTGACCACTTTCCTGGTCGGGTACGCGGCGGCGATGGCGAGCAGCGGGAAGAGCCCGGAAGTCGCGGCCGAAGCGGTTGCGGAGGCTTCCCGTAAGGCCACCGCGCTCGCGCTCCGGTGGGAGGAAGAGACGGCGACCGGTAGCGGAACCGGCTCACCATGACGGCCCCCGGAGGTGGGGCCGACGGGCCCTTGCCCGCAGGCGGACGGGACCGCCGATCGGACGCTCCGGCCCCGGCCCTTGCTCAGACCCAGGCTCAGGTCCCGGCATCGAGCGCGGGCCCGTCCGGCCGGCCTTCGTCGCTGACGGCCGCAGAGACCCGGGCGGCCCAGGAGCTCGGATCGGCCCAGGAGCTCGGATCCGCCCAGGAACTCCGGACCGCCCAGGAGCTCGGATCGGCTCAGGAACTCCGGACCGCCCAGGAGCTCGGATCGGCTAAGCAGCGACTGTCGACCGAGGCGAAGCGGGCGGCCGAGGAGAAGCAGTCGGCCGAGGCGGAGCGGGCCGTCGAGCAGGCCCTCGCCCTCGTGGGGCGCCAGGCGCAGGCCGGGCACCTCCCGCCGGACCGGGCCGACGGAACAGCCAGGCCTGCCAAGCCCTCCCGACCTGACGACCCGTCCAACCGGCCCACCTTGCCGTCGACGGGCGAGACCCCCGGCCCCCTCGGCGCTCCCCAGGGAACCCCGCATCCCCCGGGCCGCACACCGAAGGCACCCCCGACGCCGACGGCCCACCGCACTCACGCCACACCCTGGAGCGACGCGCGCGCCCTGGCCGAGCGACTCGGCCGGGCCGCCCCCCGTACCGCTCACCGGCTCCCCCTGGACCGGGCGCTCGGACACGTCCTGGCCGAGGCCGTCGTGGCGCTCACCGATCTGCCGTCCTTCGACACCTCCGCCATGGACGGCTGGGTCGTCGCCGGGCCGGGCCCCTGGAACGTACGGGAGGGCGAAGGGCTCCTCGCGGGACGTGGAGCCGCGCAACCGCTCCTCGACGGCGAGGCGGTACGCATCGCCACCGGCGCCCGAATCCCGGCCGACGCCACCGCCGTCATCCGGAGCGAGCACGCACGTACCGACGTGACCGAGGGGCTGCTCCACGCCACCCGCGAAGTCGTCCCCGGTCAGGACATCCGGCCCCGCGGCCAGGAATGCCGGTCGGGCGACATGCTCCTGCCCGTCGGAACTCTCGTTACCCCGCCCGTTCTCGGGCTGGCCGCCGCCGCGGGGTACG
Source organism: Streptomyces sp. NBC_01520 (assembly GCF_045040375.1). NCBI lineage: Bacteria > Bacillati > Actinomycetota > Actinomycetes > Kitasatosporales > Streptomycetaceae > Streptomyces > Streptomyces sp. NBC_01520. Next base: position 4,020,756 of record NZ_CP109404.1, on the reverse strand, counting down.
ACGCCCTCGTCGCCGTACCCCGGCCTCGGGTGGACGTCCTCGTGCTCGGCGACGAGCTCCTCACCGGCGGGCTTCCGCACGACGGGCTCATCCGGGACGCCCTGGGGCCGATGCTGGGCCCCTGGCTCCGGGCGCTGGGCGCCGAAGTCACCGCCCCCCGACGCCTCGGAGACGACGCCGGCGCGCTCCGGGAGGCTCTCGCCGCCTCCGACGCCGATCTGATCCTCACCACGGGCGGGACCGCCGCCGGCCCCGTCGACCACGTCCACCCCGTCCTGGCCGAGACCGGGGCCGAACTGCTCGTCGACGGGGTGGCCGTGCGCCCCGGCCACCCCATGCTCCTGGCCCGGCTCGCCGATGACGGTCCCTACCTGGTCGGGCTGCCCGGCAACCCCCTGGCCGCCGTGTCCGGACTGCTCACCCTGGCCGAGCCGTTGCTCCGCGGGATCGCCGGACGGCCCGCTCAGGATCCGTACCGTGCGCCCGTGCAGGAAGCAGTGCACGGACATCCGCACGACACCCGCCTCGTTCCCGTGGTTCACCGTGCGGACGGTGTCGTCGCCCTGCACTACAACGGCCCTGCCATGCTGCGGGGGATCGCCGCCGCGGACGGGCTGGCCGTTGTGCCGCCGGGCGGGGTACGGTCCGGCACCGAGGTGGAGATCCTCGATCTGCCGTGGGCCTCGGTGACGCCCTGGACGGAAGGGTGTTTCACGTGAAACTTCCCGGCCAAGATGCGATGGCCAGGCGCGCGGACGAGCACATCGTCCCGACCCGGGTGCTCCTGCCCCGACGAGTGGTCGACAGACCGCTGCGCCAGGTGGCCAAGCGCCTGGCGATGGCTCTGACCGTGATGGCCGTCACCGTGTTCATCGTCTGGGCGGACCGCGGCGGCTACCACGACAACGCCGATGGGAAGGTCGACTTCCTCGACGCCGTCTACTACGCGACGGTGACGCTGTCGACGACCGGATACGGCGACATCGTCCCGTACAGCGACCCGGCCCGGCTGATCAACGTCGTGCTGGTGACGCCGCTGCGTGTGCTCTTCCTGATCATCCTGGTCGGCACCACCCTCGAGGTCCTGACGGAGCGGACCCGGGAGGACTTCCGGCTGAACCGTTGGAGAACCAACTTGCGTGAACACACCGTTGTCGTCGGCTTCGGCACCAAGGGCCGCTCGGCGATCCAGACGCTTTGTACCACCGGTCTGAAGAAGGACCAGATCGTCATCGTCGATCCTGCGGGCAAGGTGATCGAAGCTGCCAACGCCGAAGGGTTCGTCGGTGTGCTGGGCGATGCCACCCGCAGTGATGTGCTGCTGAGGGCCGAGATCCAGAAGGCGCGTCAGATCATCATCGCGACCCAGCGCGACGACACCGCCGTACTGGTGGCGCTGACCGCGCGTCAGCTCAACAGGGGAGCGAAGATCGTCGCCGCTGTGCGGGAGGAGGAGAACGCTCCGTTGCTTCGGCAGTCCGGCGCCGATGCCGTCATCACCAGCGCGAGCGCGGCCGGCCGTCTGCTGGGTCTCTCCGTCCTCAGCCCGAGTGCGGGCACGGTGATGGAGGACCTCATCCAGCAGGGCAGCGGTCTCGATCTCGTCGAACGGCCGGTGATAAAGGCCGAGGTGGGCAAGAGCGTCCGGGAGACCGACGACCTGGTGGTCAGCGTGCTGCGGGGGCACCGGCTGATGGGGTACGACGATCCGGCGGCCAGTCCGCTGCAGTTGACGGACCGGGTGATCACGATCGTGCGGGCCTCACCGATCCACGCTCCGCAGGCGAACCACCTGCCGCAGCCCAACCAGCGTTCCCGGAAGGACGGCGGCTCGCAGGCCTGACGGTGATTCCCCGGAAGGACGGCGGCTCGCAGGCCTGACGGTGATTCCCCGGCCTGACGGCGGCTCGCAGGCCTGACGGCTGTCGGGAGCCGCACGGAGTAGCCTCGCGGCCATGCATGCGATCACGATCCCCGAACCCGGTGGCCCTGAGGCGCTCGTGTGGGCAGAGGTACCCGATCCCGTACCAGGCGAGGGCGAGGCCCTCGTCGAGGTCGTGTCCAGCGCGGTCAACCGGGCCGACGTCCTGCAGCGGCAGGGCTTCTACAACCCACCGCCCGGTGCCTCCCCCTACCCCGGCCTGGAGTGCGCGGGTCGCATCGCGGCCCTCGGCCCCGGTGTGACCGGGTGGTCGGTGGGTGACGAGGTGTGCGGGCTGCTGGCGGGTGGCGGGTACGCGGAGAAGGTCGCCGTACCGGTCGGCCAGCTGCTGCCGGTACCCGACGGCGTGGACCTGGCGGTGGCCGCAGCGCTGCCCGAGGTGACCGCGACGGTCTGGTCCAACGTCTTCATGGTGGCCCACCTGCGCCCCGGCGAGACCCTGTTGGTGCACGGCGGGTCCAGCGGCATCGGCACGATGGCGATCCAGCTCGCGAAGGCCGTCGGCGCGCGTGTCGCGGTGACCGCCGGCGGCCCCGAGAAGCTGGCGCGTTGTCAGGAACTCGGCGCCGACATCCTCATCGACTACCGCGAGCAGGACTTCGTCGAGGAACTGCGCAAGGCGACGGACGGAGCGGGGGCGGATGTCATCCTCGACATCGTCGGGGCGAAGTACCTGGACAGGAACGTTCGGGCCCTGGCCGTGAACGGCCGCCTCGCGATCATCGGTCTCCAGGGCGGCGTCAAGGGCGAGTTGAACCTGGGCGCACTGCTGAGCAAGCGGGCCGCCGTCACGGCCACCTCCCTGCGCGGACGCCCGCTCGCGGAGAAGTCCGCGATCATCGCCGCGGTACGGGAACACGTCTGGCCGCTGATCGGCGAGGGCGTCGTCCGTCCGGTCGTGGACCGTACGATGCCGATGCCGGACGCCGCGGAGGCCCACCGGGTGCTGGAGTCCAGCGCCCACATCGGCAAGGTGCTCCTGCTCGCCCCGAAGGCCACCGCCCCGAAGGCCACCGCGAACGCCTGACACACGGCCCGACACAGAAGCGGGATACGCGCGGGGGCCCGGCACACATCACGTGTGCCGGGCCCTCGCGCGTACTGCTGTCGGTGCAAACGAAGAAGGGGTGACAGGGGCGAATCAGAGGGGGTGGTTACAGATACGGACCGGAGCGCGCCGGGCCGTGCGGGTCCGTGCCGCCTTCGTCGTCCTCATGGCCCGAACCCGGTGGAAGGGCGCGGCGCATCTGTTCCAGCTGCGCACGGGCGGCCATCTGCTGGGCGAACAGCGCCGTCTGGATGCCGTGGAACAGGCCCTCCAGCCAGCCGACCAGCTGGGCCTGCGCAATCCTCAGCTCGGCCTCGGAGGGCACGGACTCCTCGGTGAAGGGCAGCGAGAGCCGTTCCAGCTCCTCCACCAGCTCCGGCGCCAGACCGTCCTCGAGCTCCTTCACCGAGCTCTGGTGGATCTCCTTGAGCCGGACCCGGCTCGCCTCGTCGAGAGGAGCCGCCCTGACCTCCTCCAGAAGCTGCTTGATCATGCTGCCGATGCGCATGACCTTCGCGGGCTGTTCGACCATCTCCGTCACCGGGACCTCGCGCGACTCGTCGTCACTGCCACCGCCGCCGATAGCCATTCCGTCCTGTCCCACCACGAGGACCTGGGGGTGCTCCTGCGACCGGTCATTCCTCGGCATCTCCATGCCGCCATTGTCTCGTACACCTGCTGCACATCACGTTGGTGCCCCCGGAAAGGGATGATCCACCCTTTCCGGGGGTATCGGAGCGGCCGGTCGGCGGTGGTCCGTCAGCCGGCGCGGCGAGTGAGTGTCAGTCGCTTCCCGGCGAACGTGGCGGCGAGCAGCCCGGCCAGCACGGGTACGACCAGGGCCAGCAGCCCGATGGTCTCCCACGGCAGCACGATCGGCGTGTACGCGGAGTTCATGGGCTCCGCGCGCATGGACTCCATCGCGTCACGCAGGTCGATCAGACGCAGTGACACCGCGGGCACGACGCCTGCCACCGTGCCGAGCAGTACACCCGTGAGTGCGACCACGAGACACTGGAAGCCGGAGAGCGAACGGCGTACTCCTGGTGGTGCGCCGACCGCGCTGAGCGTGGTGAGGTCGGCCTCCGCGTCGGCCTTGGCAAGACCGGTCGTGATGGCGGCGGCGCCCAGGGTCACCACACCCGCGAACAGGGCGAGGATCAGCAGGACCACGTCCTCGTCCCGGGAGCTCGGCCCCTGTTCCGACTGGAGGTAGGCGGAGTTTCCGACTTGTGCGAACGCCGCCCGCAGCGCCTGCTGTTCGGCTTCCGTCGGGGGGTGCGCGACGGTGTAGAAGCTGCCGTGGTCCTGGGTGTGCAGTCCGAGCCGGTCCGCCGTGCTCTGCGGCATGATCATGCGGATCCCGGGGGTGGCGGCGTACCTCGCGGGTGCGACGTACACGTCCAACCGCTCCGTGGTGGTCCTGGCCCTGCCCGGGTGCAGCTTCCGGTTCTCCTTGTCCTGCCTGTTGTACGTGTGGACGGCCTTCAGGGTGACCCGGCCGTCCTTCGCGTAGGCGGGGTTCAGCAGCACCGGTGTGCCGTTCGCCAGTGCCCTGGCCGCCCCGGGATCGTCGATCTTCGCGTACGAGGTGAGCACGGCGGTGTCCCCCACGACGATCTTGGCGGGGCCCGAGTTGAACGAGTACGCCTGGGTGTACTCGTCGACGCACGCGGGGGAGCTCATCAGTTTCTTGTGCGCGTCGGCGGAGAGCTCTTGGGCCAGCTTCCGGGCCCCTGGCCCCTGGAGCGGGCAGCTGTGGCCCTTTCCGGTCGGTTTGACCAGCTCGAGCGTGCCGCAGCCGTCCTCCTCCTCGTAGTAGACGGCGCAGTCGGAGCCGACCCAGACGCGTCCGAAGTCGGCACGGCCGCCGCTGACGGCCAGATTCTGTTCGACTGCGGCACGGGCGAGGGGGAGCTGGCCGGCCCCGGACTCGGAACTCACGAGCGCCGCCGTGCCGGGCGTGAGCATGGGAACGTGGTCGTACGCGTGCTCGGCCGTCACGCTGGTCGTGTACGTGGCGATGGCCACCGTGCCCGCGACCGCGGCCATCACGGCGGCGACCGCGGGTGCCGTGCGTCCCCGGTTGCGGGCGGCGTCGCGCAGTGCCATCCGGGGGGACAGCGGCAGCCGGGAGCCGAGCCGGCCGAGGAAGCCGACGATCACCGGGATGCAGGCGAGCACCCCGAGCTCGGCGACGATCGACCCGCCGGCGACCAGCGTCGTGTCTCCCCCGGTACCGCCGACGACGGCGACCGCGATACCGCCCGCCAGAGCCACGCAGCCCACGACGGGCAGGACCCGGGAGCTCCGGCGCGTGCCCCGGCGGCCGGTGAGCGATTCCAGCACGGACTGGCGGCCGGCCACGATCGCGGGGGCCAGCGCCGCCAGAATTCCGGTGACGAAGCCGATCAGGGCGATCGCCAGCAGTTCCTGGAAACGGATTTCGAGCGCGCCGAAGCGGCTCTCGGTCCAGCCCTCGATCATCGGACGGAACAGGACGGTCAGCCCGAGACCGCCGGCGACACCGGCCACGGCGCCGAATCCGCCGAGCACCGCACCCCCGGCCAGTACCACCGCCCGTACCTGGCTGCGGTCACCGCCGCAGGTGCCGAGGAGACCGAGCTGCCTGCGCGAGCGGCGCGCACCGACCGCGAACGCGGGGCCCGCCAGCAGGACGACCTCCAGGACCGCCATGGCGACGACGGTCACGACGGCCGCGCTCAGCTCCGCCGAGTTGTCGGGAAAACCGGGGCCTGCGCGTGCGGCCAGGGGCACCTGGGAGTCCGGCGGCGGGTCGAGGGCCACCTGGCGGGACAGGGCCAGCACGCCCTTCTTGTTGGCCGCGAGCACGTCCGACCAGGTGACACCGGCCCCGCCCGCGCCCTGGACCAGCCACTTCGTGTCACTGGGATTGGGCGGGACGACCTTGTCGTCCCGGGCGGCCGCCGCCTTCCACGGTGCGACGACCGCACCCGGTTCGGCGTACAGCGCGCTCCTGCCGAGGCTGCTGTGCACCTCGACGCTGCCGGTGATCGTGTACGTCTGCCCGGGTCCGCGCAGTGTCGTGCGGGAGCCGATGCCCAGCGCGGCGGCCTCCAGGAAGCGTTCGGTCGCGACGACCTCGTCCTTGCCGTCCGGGTACGTCCCGTCGACCAGGTCGAGCTTGCCGCGGACCGCCGGGTCGGAGGTGCGCAGCTCGACGATCTCGATGTTGGCGATCCCGTGCCGGGTGGTGACGGTGGCGGGCACGGACTGCTCCGTGACGTACCGCGATCCCTTCGGGAAGGCGCCCGGTACGTCGACCGGCTTCGCGGTATTGCTGTCCGGCTGCGGCGCTCCGGGCGGAACGTCGTAGGTCCTGAGGTCGGGCAGTTGCTCGACCTGGACGGGCCCTATGCCCGCCGAGCTGAACACGGCGTCCGCCGACCCCATCGTGGCCGTCAGTTCCTCGGCGGCGGTCGGTGTGGAGCTGCGGTACGTGACATCGGCGGCCGTCACACCGAGGACCGGCAGGGCGATCATCGCGACGACGAGCGAGCTGCGGCCCTTGGACCGCAGCGCGTCGCGCCGGGCGATCCGGAATGCGGCCCGCCACCCCGGGAGGAAGCTCACTGGACACCTTCCGCGGTCAGCAGCGATTCGGCGCCGGAGGACAGCGTCTGGTCGACGATCGTCCCGTCCCGGAGGAACACGACCCGGTCCGCCCACGCCGCGTACCGCGGCTCGTGCGTCACCATCACACCCGCAGCGCCCTGGTCGCAGCGGTTGCGCAGGAGAGCGAGGACGGATTCCCCGGTCTCGGAGTCGAGCGCCCCCGTGGGCTCGTCGGCGAGCACGAGGCGCCGGTCGCCGACGAGGGCACGGGCGATGGCGACGCGCTGTTGCTGGCCGCCGGACATCTCGTCCGGGAAGCGGTCGGCGATCTCGGTGAGACGCATCTCCTTCAGTGCGGCCATCGCCTCCTTACGCGCCTTGCGCACGGCGACACCGTCGAGCTCGCGCGGCAGGGCGATGTTCTCCGCGGCCGTGAGGGCGGGGATCAGGTTGTAGTCCTGGAAGACGTAGCCGACGCTGCGGCGGCGCAGGGCGGCGACGCCCTTGGGGCCGAGCGCGGAGATGTTCTGGCCCTCGACGACGACCTGGCCGCCGGTCGCGGTGTCGAGACCACCGGCCAGGGTCAGCAGGGTGGACTTGCCGGAGCCGGAGGGGCCCATCACGGCGACGAGCTCCCCGGCGCGCACGGAGAGGTTGACGCCGCGCAGGGCGTGCACCTCGGCGATACCGGAGCCGTGGGTGCGGGTCAGCGACTTCAGTTCGAGGACGGGCGTGTCCACGGGCGGACCGGAGGACGGGGACGGGACGGACGAGGACATGACGGGTTACTCCCCCTGGGAAGGGCATGCGGAAGCCGGGCGGGAACCGCGGCGCGGTCGTTCTGCCCGCGGTCCGCCTGTGCGGTCTGTGGGCCGGGGCGCGCGATGTGAGCGGCCGCCCCGGTGGGTCAGTGCCGGTTACGGAGCCGGGAAGCCGCTGTACGGGCTCCAGGCCGGCCCGTGGACGACCCGGACGGGGCAGGCTCGGTGGCGGCGGCCTCGGCGAGGCGGACGAGGCGGGACTCGCAGTGGTCCAGCCACCGGGCCTCCGCCTCGGCCTGGAAGATCAGCTGCTCCACCACGAGGAGCCAGGCGACCTCGTCGCGGTCGGAGGGCACGTCGGCGAGCGCCTGGGCCTTCAGCCGTGTGTAGTCCTGCATGGCCTTCAGCGTGTGGCCGCGCTGGGCCTGGATCACGGCCCGGATGTCCACGCCGGGCGCTCCGACCGCCATCGCCAGCTTGATCGCCAGCTCGTCACGGGGCGGACTGCTGCGGTCGACCGGGGTCTCGAACCAGCTCCGCAGCTCGGTGCGGCCGTCGTCGGTGATCGAGTAGAGCGCGTGGCCCGCGTCGTCCTCGCCGTCCTGGACGACCATGCCGTCGCGTTCCAGACGGCTGAGGGTCGTATAGACCTGGCCGACGTTCAGCGGCCAGGTGGAGCCCGTACGGGACTCGAACTCGGTGCGGAGCCGGGAGCCGTACCGAGGCCCTCGCTCCAGGAGGGCCAGCAGCCCGTGACGAATCGACATACTGAGTATGTATACCGAGTATGTTGCTGAACGCAAGTGCCTTGGCCGGTAGTTCACGCTGTCAGTTCACGCGGCGCATACGGAACGCCAGGAACCCCAGCCCCAGGCCCACCAGGGCGATTCCGCTGCCGAGGGACACCTGCTGGACCTGCCGCACGGCGGGCTCGTCCAGTGCCTGCCGCTGCCGGGCGGTGCGGCCCGGTTCGGGGAACGCGTCGGGCGGAGGAGTGAACGCGGGCACCCTGCCGGGGTCCGCCTCGGGGGACGCCGCTTCGCCGGGGTCCGTCCCGGGCGGCACCTCGTCGGCCGAGGCCTCGGAGTCGGCGAGCTCCGTCGGCGACAGCGACCGACCGGGCCGCGCCCGGCCTTCCCCGGCCGGCCTTCCGGCCAGGGGGGACCCGGACTCCTCCGCCGAAGGCGATCCCGAAGGCGATCCCGAAGGTCGGTCCGACGGGCCGGGTGCGGGGCGGACCGAGGTCGGCCGGCTGTCCCCGTACGCCCCGTACGCCCCGTACGCCCCGGCCGACGGCCCGAGTGCCACTCCGGCCGCCATCACCAGACAGGCCACGCATCGGGACGGCCGCGAGGCCAGGGGTCCTGGGGGCATGAGATCAGCGTCACACGCCCCGATACGTCCGGCATCCCGGCGGCAGCCGACCACGCGAGCCGGCGGGCGGGCCGGTCATGAACGGGATGAGCCGCGAACAGGGCCGGTCACGAACGGGCAAGCCGCAAACAAGGCAGGTCACGCACGCGACCATCCGCGAACGCGATCACGAACCACCCGGTACACGAACCACCCGGTACACGAACCACCCGGTACACGAACCACCCGCCGGGTCGCCCGCGTGTGACGTCAGGCCGGGTCGCCGGTGGAGACCTTCAGCTCGAAGTGGGCACCGCGCTCCGACACAGCCGTGCCGGCGGACGGGAACTGGCCGACGACCTGGCCTTCGGCGTACGTGTTGCCCGGCTCCGCGATCTCCTTGACGGTCCAGCCCGCGGCGAGGGCGCATTCCTTCGCCGAGAGGATGTCCTTGTAGACGAAGGTCGGCGCCTGCACCTTCTGCGGGTCGTCCGTGTCCTCCGACGCGTCCGTGCACTTCTCGGTGTCCATCGTCCGGTTGCGCTCCGGCGGCCTGTGCTCACCCGCGACGGCCGATTCGCCGGTGCTCGGGTCGTTCGTGCCGGGGTCCGAGTCGTCGTCCATGGACAGGAAGCCGATCAGGCCGCCGATCGCCACCAGGGCCACCACGATCGAACCCACGATGACCGGGAGGTTCCGCTTGGAACCGCCGCCGCTGCCGCCCGTGACCGCCGTGGACTGGGGGGACATCGTGTAGGGCGGCGGAGTCCGGTGGGCGAGGGGCGCCTGGGTGCCGTACGGCTGGGCCGCCTGCGGGTAGCCGTAACCCGGCGTGGGTGCGGGGGTCGGCGAGGCGTAGGGGCCCGGCTGCTGGTGGGTTCCCGGGTACGCCTGGTAGGGCGTCTGCACGCCGTGTGGTGCCGGAGTGGTCTGGTCGACGGGCGGGAAGACCGCCGAGCCGACGCCCGAGCCGCTGTTCGCCGGTGTGCCTCCGCCGATGATCACCGGAGCACCCGCGTGGCCGCCCGCGTGCAGCACACGCGCGATCTCGTCCTGCATCGCCGCGGCGCTGGGAAAGCGCTCGTTCGGGTTCTTCTTGAGCGCGCGTGCGACGAGTGCGTCCATCGCGGGCGTGATCGAACGGTTGATGCTGGACGGCGCGACCGGCTCCTCCTGCACATGCGCGTACGCGATGGCGAGCGGCGAGTCCGCGTCGAACGGGATGCGTCCCGTGAGCAGTTGGAAGAGCATGATGCCGACCGAGTAGAGGTCGGACCGCGCGTCCACACCGCGGCCCAGCGCCTGCTCGGGGGAGAGGTACTGGGGCGTGCCGACGACCATGCCGGTCTGGGTCATCGAGGTGACGCCCGACTGCATGGCGCGGGCGATGCCGAAGTCCATGACCTTCACGATGCCGCGCTTGGTCATCATCACGTTGCCGGGCTTGATGTCGCGGTGGACCAGGCCCATCTCGTGGCTGGTCTCCAGGGCGGCGAGCACGTCGGCCGTCACCTTGAGCGCCTTGTCGGCCGGCATCGCGCCATGGGTCCGGATGTCGGCCTGGAGCACGGAGCCGAGCGGCTGCCCCTCGACGTACTCCATGACGATGTACGGCATCAGCGCGCCGCCGAGCTCGTCCTCGCCCGTGTCGAACACCGAGACGATGTTGGTGTGCTGCAGCTTGGCGACGGCCTGCGCCTCGCGCCGGAACCGCTCGCGGAAGGACTGCTCGCGTCCCAGCTCGGTGTGCAGCGTCTTGATGGCGACCTGGCGGTCGAGTGCGGAGTCGTACGCGAGATAGACGGACGCCATCCCGCCTTCGCCGAGCAGGTCGCGCAGCTGGTAGCGGCCACCGGCCACGGAACCGCCCGCGTAGCGCCCCTGTGCGCCGTGTGCGCCGTCCTGGCTCATGACTTGCTCCCCCTTGGCGCCCACGGACGCGATGATCCCTATTACAGGCCAAGTCTGCCCGAGGGGTCCGACACGTCAAGCCAGGTGCCCGTTCCGTGACCCTACGCACAAGAAGCGTCTCGGAAGCGTTACAGGAACCGCATGGAATTTGCGTGTGCGGCGCGCCAGCCGATTGGATGACCCGTCCCGCTCGGAACAGGTGGGTCCGGCAGAGGCTGTAGCGTGACGTGTCAATGCAGCAAGGCACCGTGAGAACCCGCGGACGCGCGGACAGAAATGACGGCGAGGACTGATGGCACCCGGATCCGAAGCAAACGGCGGCGGAGTTTCGGATGGCACCGACTCCTGGGGTGTCGACGGCGTGGTCGGGGACGGCCGTTACCGCATGACACACCGGCTCGGCCGCGGCGGCATGGCCGAGGTCTTCGCCGCGGAGGACGTCCGTCTGGGGCGCACGGTCGCGGTGAAGCTGCTCCGTTCCGATCTCGCCGAGGACCCGGTCTCCAAGGCCCGCTTCACGCGCGAGGCGCAGTCGGTCGCGGGGCTCAACCACCATGCGATCGTCGCCGTGTACGACTCCGGCGAGGACGTCGTGGGCGGCGCGACCGTGCCGTACATCGTGATGGAGCTGGTCGAGGGCCGGACCATCCGCGACCTGCTGATCAGCGCGGAGGCACCGCCGCCCGAGCAGGCGCTGATCATCGTCTCGGGCGTGCTGGAAGCGCTCGCGTACTCGCACCAGCACGGCATCGTGCACCGTGACATCAAGCCGGCCAACGTGATCATCACGCATTCCGGCGCGGTCAAGGTGATGGACTTCGGCATCGCCCGTGCGCTGCACGGCGCCCAGTCGACGATGACTCAGACCGGCATGGTCATGGGCACGCCCCAGTACCTCTCCCCCGAACAGGCACTCGGCAAGGCGGTCGACCACCGTTCCGACCTGTACGCCACCGGTTGCCTGCTCTACGAACTGCTCGCTCTGCGGCCCCCGTTCACCGGCGAGACCCCGCTCTCCGTCGTGTACCAGCACGTCCAGGACATCCCGGTCCCGCCGTCCGAGGTCGCCGGGAGCGTGCCGCCGGAGCTGGACGGCATGGTCATGCGCTCCCTCGCGAAGGACCCGGACGACCGGTTCCAGAGCGCCGAGGAGATGCGCGGCCTCGTCCAGTACAGCCTGCAGATGCTCCAGGTCCAGGGCGGGCACACGGGTACCTGGAACACCGGCCCGGTCGTGCTGAACGACAACGGCCACACGGCCGCGATGAACATCGGCGGCGGTACGGCGGCCATGGGGCATCCGATGCACGGGGACACCTCGCAGGGCCCGATCCTGCCGCCGATGAACCCCGACGACGGCGCGTACGCCGGCGGCCACCACAACGGCGGTGGCCGCGGGAAGATGTGGCTGTTCGTCCTGCTCGCCCTCATCGCGATCGGCGCGGGTGTGGGGTTCGCCATACAGGCGGCGAACAACAGCGGGGACAAGAAGACGCCGACCACCCCGTCCACCTCAGCCTCCCCGTCCGCGACGGAGTCCTCGCCGGAACCGACGGACGACGAGACCGAGGAGACCGAGGAGCCGGACAGTTCCACGGGCGGTCAGAACTGGCCGACCAAGGAGCCGACCTGGACCCCGTCGGACACCCCGACCGAGCCGAGCGAGGAGCCGACGGACACCCCGACGTCGCCGGACCCGGGCACCAGCGAGGGCGGCGGCACGACGACGGACGGCGGAACCGGCGACGACGGCGGCACCGATGACGGCGGCACCGATGACGGTGGAACCGGTGCCGACACGGGAACGACGACCGAGGGGACCACGGCGGGAAGCCCCGCCGGTACCTCGGCGGGCGCTGCCGCCGGCACCACCACCACCGGCACCACCACCTCGTAGCCGCCACGGCCCTCACCCCGTGAAGGCGTCGCTCACCGCCTCGTACTCGCGCGTCCACCACACCGCCAGGGCCGACACCGCAGGGAACTGCGGGTCGGCCCTGCGGTCGTGCAGGCGGTAGCGCCAGCGCAGTATCCAGAAGTCGTTGAGCCGCTCCCACCACACCCGGTGCACCGCGGCGGCCAGTTCGGCCGCCCCGGCGCCGGCCGACCGCCGGTAGGCGCGGGCGTACGCCCGCACCTTCTCCAGGGCCAGTTCACCGTCCGGCCGCACGAAGAAGATCGCCGCGGCCCGCACCGCCTCCTCCGCCCGCGGCTGCACACCGAGCCGGTCCCAGTCCACGATCGCGACCGGGTCGGCGCCCCGGTAGAGCAGGTTCAGCGGATGGAAGTCGCCGTGCACCCAACCCCTCGCGGGCTCCCCGGGCGTCGGCGGGCGGCGGTGGGCGTGCTGTTCCAGCAGGGCGCGGCGCTCGACGAGACGGTGCACGGCGAGCTCGTCGAACGCGTCCCGGGGACCCATGGCGCGCGCGGACGCCAACAGGTCGTCGATCAGGGCGAACGTGTCGGCGGGATCGGGGCTCTGCCCCCGTACGGGAGGCGGCGGGTCCGCCTCCATGACCTGCTCCAGACCCGTGTGTACGGCACCGAGGAGCGCACCGAGCCGTTGCGACCCGGCGGTCGTGAGCTGGGCGCCGTCGCGGTGCAGGCCGTCCACCCAGGGGTGCAGGGCATAGCGTTCCCCGCCGATCACCGTGACCGTGTCACCCTCCGTGTCCGCGAGGGGCGGGGCGACCGGCACGCCGAGGGAGTGCAACTGCTGGGTGGCACGGTGCTGCCGGACGATCGTGTCGTGGTCACCGCTGGCGTCGTCGAGGTGGTGCTTGTCGAGGTGGTGCTTGAGAAAGTACGAGCCCCGGGTCGTGGAGACCCGGTAGCCGTGGTTGAGCAGGCCCTTGGTGAGGGGCTCGCAGGCGAGAGGTTCACCGGCGCCCGGGTAGCGGCGCATGACCTCGCCGACCGGAGGAACAGGTGGAAAGGTCACAGATGAGCGCAGCACTCGTCACATGTTAGGTGACGCTGTGTGGCTGGTTTTACTGACTTGCTTCGTAGGTCAAAGTGTGCATGTGGATCACATGCGGATCGAGCCGGAGATACACCGGATCGAAGGGTTCGCCGTTCACCTCGGACGGGCCGGTGCCGAAGAGTTCCCGCTGGTCGGGGTCGGGGTGCACGATCTCGGCGGGGCCGGTGAACTGCACGGACCAGAGGTCCTCGCCGCCGTCGGACGCGGGGACGGCGGGGGAGTTGAAGTTGTCCGCCCCGTAGGCGATGACACTCCCGTCGCAGGACTCGTGATAGCCGAGCCCCCGGTGCATCCGCAGGACGACCTGGCCCTCGATCACCAGGTGACGGGCCACCGCCAGGAGGGGCAGGGCCCGCATGCTCGTGGCCAGCCGGCCGTAACGGACGCGGCCGAGGAGCTCGATGGCGAGGAGTTCGTCGGAGGGTCGGGGAGAGGACATGCGCTCCACTCTCCGGCACCTGTAGGGGCCGGGTAAGAGTCCGCCGCCCCGTCGGCCAGGGACCAAAGTCCCGGCCGCACCTCTCGGCGGGCCCCTGTCCGCACCGCGTCGCTCGGCGAGCATCTGCCCGCAGCGCAGCGCACCGGGTCGCGCAGCGCACCGCGTCGCTCAGCGCGCCCTCTCGTCCCGTGCCCTCTCGTCCCATGCGCCCCGGCCCGACCCGCCGGATGCCCGAGACGCCCCGGCGCAGGCCGAACCGCTCAGCGCTTCTCCGCCTGGAGCCGGGCCACGTACGCCGCCGCCTGCGAGCGCCGCTCCATGCCCAGCTTGGCGAGCAGGCTGGAGACGTAGTTCTTGATGGTCTTCTCGGCGAGGTGCAGCCGCTCGCCGATGACCCGGTTCGTCAGCCCCTCGCCGATCAGGTCGAGGATCCTGCGCTCCTGGTCGGTCAGGCCGGCGAGACGGTCGTCGCCTTTCCCGTTCTTGCCCTCGCGGAGCCGTTCCAGCACGCGCGCCGTGGCCACCGGGTCCAGCAGGGACTTCCCGGCCGCCACGTCCCGTACGGCGTTCAGCAGTTCGTTGCCCCGGATCGCCTTGAGCACGTATCCGGACGCGCCCGCCATGATCGCGTCGAAGAGGGCCTCGTCATCGGCGTACGAGGTCAGCATCAGGCATTTGATGCTCTCGTCCTCCGAGCGGACCTCGCGGCAGACCTCCACACCGCTGCCGTCGGGCAGGCGCACGTCGAGGACGGCGACATCCGGCCGTGTCGCCGGGATCCGTACGAGCGCGTCGGCCGCCGTGCCGGCCTCGCCGACGACCTCGATGTCCTCCTCGACGGAGAGCAGCTCATGAACGCCGCGCCGGACGACTTCATGGTCGTCGAGCAGAAATACAGTGATTTTTCCTTCTTCGCGCACAATCGAAGTCTCACATACTCCTTTCCTGTCTGCCCTTCCCTGGCGCTGCCGCCCGGGATAACGTGCCGTTGTTCCGGCGGCCTGCAAGGCTGTTGCCAGTGCTGTGACCAGCAGAAGTTCCCGTTTTTTGCGATTTACTTGGAAATCCAAGCAAAATCGCAGGTCACAAGGTGTTTCGCAGTTATGCGGTGCACTGGGTAACGTGCCTATGACAGGGCGCTCGCCGGGGCACCTGTCACGCCTGTTCCCGGCCGAGCGGCACCCACCCCGTGCACGGGTCCGGACACAGGCGAGCCGCACTGGTTCCCGGCCATCCCGGGGGCCGGACCGACGGAGGAGCACGCACGTGACCGTGGAGAGCACTGCCGCGCGCAAACCGCGACGCAGCAGCAAGCGGACCAGCGCCGCGAAGACGCCACAGAGTTCCGAGCCCCAGCTGGTTCAGCTGCTGACGCCCGAAGGCGAGCGCGTCGAGCACCCGGACTACCAGATCGACCTGAGCGGCGACGAGCTGCGCGGTCTCTACCGGGACATGGTTCTGACCCGCCGCTTCGACGCCGAGGCCACCGCGCTCCAGCGCCAGGGTGAGCTGGGCCTGTGGGCCTCGCTGCTGGGCCAGGAGGCCGCGCAGATCGGCTCCGGCCGGGCGCTGCGCGACGACGACTACGTCTTCCCGACCTACCGGGAGCACGGCGTGGCCTGGTGCCGGGGGGTGGACCCGACCAATCTGCTCGGGATGTTCCGCGGCGTGAACCACGGCGGCTGGGACCCCACCACGAACAACTTCCACCTGTACACGATCGTCATCGGCTCGCAGACCCTGCACGCCACCGGCTACGCCATGGGCGTCGCCAAGGACGGCGCGGACTCGGCCGTGATCGCGTACTTCGGTGACGGAGCCTCCAGCCAGGGTGACGTCGCGGAGGCCTTCACCTTCTCGGCGGTCTACAACGCGCCCGTCGTGTTCTTCTGCCAGAACAACCAGTGGGCCATCTCCGAGCCGACCGAGAAGCAGATGCGAGTGCCGCTCTACCAGCGCGCACAGGGCTTCGGCTTCCCTGGTGTCCGGGTCGACGGGAACGACGTACTGGCGTGCCTGGCCGTCACCAGGTCGGCGCTGGAGCGTGCCCGCCGGGGCGAGGGGCCGACCCTCGTCGAGGCGTTCACGTACCGCATGGGTGCCCACACCACCTCCGACGACCCGACCAAGTACCGGGCGGACGAGGAGCGTGCGGCATGGGAGGCCAAGGACCCGATCCTGCGCCTGCGTACGTACCTGGAGAAGCAGGACCTCGCCGACGCGGCGTACTTCACCGCGCTGGAGGAGGAGAGCGAGGGCCTCGGCAAGAGGGTCCGCGAAGCGGTGCGGGCCATGCCCGACCCGGACCGGCTGGCGATCTTCGACCACGCCTACGCCGACGGCAGCCCGCTCGTCGACGAGGAGCGCGCCCAGTTCACCGCCTACCAGGCATCGTTCGCCGAGGAGGGCAACTAGCCATGGCCATGGAAAAGATGTCCATCGCGAAGGCGCTCAACGAGTCGCTGCGCAAGGCCCTCGACACCGACCCCAAGGTCCTCGTCATGGGTGAGGACGTCGGCAAGCTCGGCGGCGTCTTCCGGATCACGGACGGGCTGCAGAAGGACTTCGGCGAGGACCGGGTCATCGACACCCCGCTCGCCGAGTCCGGCATCGTCGGTACGGCCATCGGCCTCGCCCTGCGCGGCTACCGCCCGATCGTCGAGATCCAGTTCGACGGATTCGTCTTCCCCGCGTACGACCAGATCGTCACGCAACTCGCCAAGATGCACGCCCGCTCGCTCGGCAAGATCAAACTGCCGGTCGTCGTCCGCATCCCGTACGGCGGCGGCATCGGTGCCGTCGAGCACCACAGCGAGTCGCCCGAGGCCCTGTTCGCGCACGTGGCGGGCCTGAAGGTCGTCTCTCCCTCGAACGCGAGCGACGCCTACTGGATGATGCAGCAGGCCGTGCAGAGCGACGACCCGATCATCTTCTTCGAGCCGAAGCGGCGCTACTGGGACAAGGGTGAGCTCGACACCGAGTCCATCCCCGGCCCGCTGCACAAGGCCGCCGTGGCCCGCGAGGGCTCCGACCTCACGCTCGTCGCGTACGGTCCGATGGTGAAGGTCTGCCTGGAGGCGGCCGCGGCCGCGCAGGAGGAGGGCAAGTCGCTGGAGGTCCTGGACCTGCGGTCGATGTCCCCGATCGACTTCGACGCCGTGCAGAAGTCCGTCGAGAAGACCGGCCGGCTCGTCGTGGTCCACGAGGCGCCGGTGTTCTACGGCTCCGGGGCCGAGATCGCCGCCCGGATCACCGAACGCTGCTTCTACCACCTCGAAGCACCGGTGCTGCGGGTCGGCGGCTACCACGTTCCGTACCCGCCGGCCCGGCTCGAGGACGAGTACCTGCCGGGTCTCGACCGGGTGCTCGACGCCGTCGACCGCTCGCTGGCGTACTGAGGAGAGGATCGTGACGACGATGACCGAAACGTCCGCTCGCTTCCGTGAGTTCAAGATGCCCGACGTGGGCGAAGGACTCACCGAGGCCGAGATCCTCAAGTGGTTCGTCCAGCCCGGCGACACCGTCACCGACGGCCAGGTCGTGTGCGAGGTCGAGACGGCCAAGGCCGCGGTCGAGCTGCCGATCCCGTTCGACGGGGTGGTGCACGAGCTGCGCTTCCCCGAGGGCACGACCGTCGATGTCGGCGAGGTGATCATCGCGGTGGACGTGGCACCCGGCAGCGGTGACGCCCCGGCGGCGGAGGCCACCCCGGCACCCGTCGCGCAGCCGGTGGCGCAGGCGGAGCCGGAGGCCCCCAAGGGCCGGCAGCCGGTGCTGGTCGGCTACGGCGTGGCCGAGAGCTCCACCAAGCGCCGCGCCCGCAAGGGCGTCGAGGTCCCGGGTCCGGCCGCCGCCGCGATCCAGGCCGAGATCAACGGCCACGGCGCGGTGGTCCCGGAGAGCCGGCCGCTCGCCAAGCCGCCGGTGCGCAAGCTCGCGAAGGACCTGGGCATCGACCTCGCGACGGTCACCCCGACCGGAGAGGGCGGCATCATCACCCGGGAGGACGTCCACGCGGCGGCCGTTCCGGTCGCCGCCGAGGTCCCCGCCCCACCGCCCGCACCCGCGGCGGTCCAGGCTCCGGCCGCGCCCGAGCGGGCCGCGAGCCCCGTGGCCGCGGGCGTCCGGGAGACGCGTATCCCGGTCAAGGGCGTACGCCGGGCCATCGCGCAGGCCATGGTCGGCAGTGCCTTCACGGCGCCGCACGTCACCGAGTTCGTGACCGTCGACGTGACGCGCACGATGAAGCTCGTGGCGGAGCTCAAGGAGGACAAGGACATGGCGGGGGTCCGGGTCAACCCGCTCCTGATCATCGCCAAGGCCCTCCTGGTCGCGATCAGGCGCAATCCTGAGGTCAACGCGGCCTGGGACGAGGCCGCCCAGGAGATCGTGCAGAAGCACTACGTCAACCTGGGTATCGCCGCGGCCACCCCGCGCGGTCTGATCGTGCCGAACATCAAGGACGCGCACGACAAGACCCTGCCCCAGCTGGCCGCCGCACTGGGCGAGCTGGTATCCGTCGCGCGCGAGGGCAAGACGTCCCCCGCGGCGATGGCGGGCGGCACGGTGACCATCACGAACGTCGGTGTCTTCGGCGTCGACACGGGTACGCCGATCCTCAACCAGGGCGAGTCCGCGATCCTCGCGGTCGGGGCGATCAAGCTCCAGCCGTGGGTCCACAAGGGCAAGGTGAAGCCCCGCCAGGTGACCACGCTGGCCCTGTCGTTCGACCACCGGCTGGTCGACGGCGAGCTCGGCTCCAAGGTGCTCGCGGACGTCGCCGCGATCCTGGAACAGCCGAAGCGGCTGATCACCTGGGCCTAGCGGCCCGCCGCACAACGAGGGAGGGGCCTGCCGCACGATGCGGCAGGCCCCTCCTCCGTGTATCCGGTCGCGTGCCGGGGCTACTTCTTGAAGCCGTAGTCCAGGAGCTTCTTCGCGTCCGCGGTGCGGGTCGTCGCGGAGGTCGAGGTGAGGACCGTCCCGATGACCGTCTTGCCGTTGCGGGTCGCGGCGAAGACCAGGCAGTACTTGGCCGTCGGGCCGGAGCCGGTCTTCACACCGATCGCGCCGCTGTAGCTGCCGAGCAGGGTGTTGGTGTTGGACCACGACATGTAGCGGTAGCCGCCGCTCTTCGTCGTGACCTTCTGCTTCGTCGACTTCGTCTTCACGATCGCGCGGAACGTGGAGCTCTTCATCGCACTGCTGGCGATCTTCGTCAGGTCGCGGGGCGTCGAGTAGTTCGAGCCGCTGCTGATCCCGTCGAACGAGTCGAAGTGGGTGTTCTTCAGGCCGAGGCTCTTCGCGCTGGCGTTCATCTTGCCGATGAAGGACTTCACCCGGGCCGCGCGGGTCGTGCCGGAACCGAACTTGTCGGCCAGGGCGTACGCCGCGTCGCAGCCAGACGGCAGCATCAGCCCGTACAGGAGCTGACGGACCGTGACCTTGTCGCCGACGATCAGCCGGGCCGACGAGGCGTTCTTGGAGACGATGTAGTCGCTGTACGCCTTCTGGATCGTGACCTTGGAGTCCAGATTCAGATTCTTCTGGGCCAGTACGACCTTGGCCGTCATTATCTTGGTGGTCGAGCCGGTGGAGCGACGGGTGTCCGCGGCTTTGCTGTAGAGCGCCTTCGCGGTGCCGTTGTTCATCACGAAGCCGCCCTTGGCGGTGATCGTGGGCGTCGGCAGTGTTGCTGCCTGTGCTGTCGAGGCGAGCGCGCTGCCCGCGAGGACGGCACCCGCGGTGAGAGCCACGGTGGCGGCAACGGTCGCGCGGTTTATGCCCTTAAGACCGATTTTCAAGTCAAACGCTCCAAATACCCCTGAATTGCGGCCACATGAGGGTGCCGCTCGGTGGTGAGACTCATGAGGCGGGTGAATGGATGTGCTGCGGCAGGGGTGAATTCGGCAACCGCGCGCACGGAGGGGGAGGCTCCGGCGCGAGCGCTGCGGCCCGGCCCGGCGTGGGGACGCGGAAGGCCCGGCGTACGGGAGCGGGATCCGGCGTACGGGCGGTGGAAACGGCGTGCAGTCGGCGTGCGGACCGGGGTGTGAGGGGCGTCCGGGTGTCCCGCATCGTGGAACCGTTCCATCATGCGTGCATGTTGTATCTATGCTGTGTGCATGCCTGCCGCACCTCCTGCTGCCGTCGAGCCCGCCAAGACCCCCGTCAAGCAGCCCCCCGCCGCCGAACGCGTCTACACCCACATCAAGGAGGCGGTCCTCGACCGCCGCTACGAGGGCGGCACACTCCTCACCGAGGGCGACCTCGCGGAAGCCGTCGGAGTGTCCCGTACGCCGGTGCGGGAGGCACTGCTCCGGCTGGAGGTCGAAGGGCTGATCAGGCTCTACCCGAAGAAGGGCGCCCTGGTCCTGGCCGTCTCCGCGCAGGAGATCGCCGATGTCGTGGAGACCCGGCTGCTCGTCGAGGAGTTCGCGGCGCGCAAGGCCGTCCCCGCCTCGGCGCGGCTGATCGCCCGTCTCGAAGAGCTCCTGGAGGAGCAGCGTCAGCTGGCGGAGGCCGGCGACCTGGCCGCCGTGTCCGTCAAGGACCGCTGTTTCCACGCCGAGATCGTGAAGAACGCGGGCAACGAGATCCTCTCCCGCCTCTACGACCAGCTCCGCGACCGGCAGCTGCGGATGGGCGTCGCCGTGATGGAGGCGCACCCCGGCAGGATCGCCGCCAACATCACCGAGCACGGTGAGCTGCTGGACGCCATCAGGGCCGGCGACGCCGAAGGCGCAGCGCAGGTCGTACGGCGCCACGTCAGCCGGGTCAAGGTGCTGGTCAGGGGTGAGGACCGGTGACGTCCGCCGCCCCCACCCTCGCCCTGCCCGGAGACCCGCCCGGCGGCCGGCGTGCCGCCCGGGTCTGGGGCATCGGGGTCGCCGTCTACTTCGTCGCCATCATCTTCCGTACGAGCCTGGGTGTCGCCGGCCTCGACGCCGCCGACCGGTTCGACGTCAACGCCTCGGCCCTGTCGACGTTCTCCATCCTGCAGCTGCTCGTCTACGCGGGCATGCAGATACCAGTCGGCCTGATGGTCGACCGGCTCGGGACCAAGAAGGTCCTCACCATCGGGGCGGTGCTGTTCACCCTGGGACAGCTGGGCTTCGCCCTCTCCCCCTCGTACGGCATGGCGCTCGCCTCCCGTGCCCTGCTCGGCTGCGGCGACGCGATGACGTTCATCAGCGTCCTGCGGCTCGGCGCCCGCTGGTTCCCGGCCCGGCGCGGGCCGATGATCGGTCAGGTCGCCGCGCTCTTCGGCATGGCGGGCAACCTCATCTCGACCCTCTTCATCGCCCGCGCGCTGCACGGATTCGGCTGGACCGCGACCTTCGCGGGCAGTGCGGTGGCGGGCGTGGTGGTGCTGGTCCTGCTGCTGCTCTTCCTGAGGGACCATCCGGAGGGGCACGAGCCGCCACCGTCCGAGCACGCGGGTTCCGCGTACGTGCGCAAGCAGATCGCCGCCGCGTGGCGGGAGCCGGGCACCCGCATCGGGATGTGGGTGCACTTCACCACGCAGTTCCCCGCG
The DNA here is from genome assembly GCF_045040375.1 of Streptomyces sp. NBC_01520. NCBI lineage: Bacteria > Bacillati > Actinomycetota > Actinomycetes > Kitasatosporales > Streptomycetaceae > Streptomyces > Streptomyces sp. NBC_01520. The sequence goes on along the minus strand of NZ_CP109404.1, from coordinate 3,999,185 downwards.
ATGGTCTTCCTGCTGCTGTGGGGCATGCCCTTCCTGGTGGAGGCCCAGGGGCTGAGCCGGGGTACCGCCGGTGAACTGCTCACCCTGGTGGTGCTCTCGAACATGGTGGTGGGCCTCGTCTACGGGCAGGTCATCGCCCGGCACCACGCGGCGCGCGCGCCACTGGCCCTCGGCACCGTCGGGGTGACCGCGCTGCTGTGGGCGGCCACGATCCTGCACCCCGGCGAACACGCCCCGATGTGGCTGCTGATCACCCTGTGCGTGGTGCTTGGCTCCTGCGGACCCGCGTCGATGATCGGCTTCGACTTCGCACGGCCCGCCAACCCTCCGGAGCGTCAGGGGACGGCGTCGGGAATCGTCAACATGGGCGGCTTCATCGCCTCCATGACCACGCTGTTCGCGGTCGGTGTACTGCTCGACGCGACGGGTGACAACTACCGCATCGCGTTCGCCTCGGTCTTCGTCCTGGAGGCGCTCGGAGTCGTCCAGATCCTGCGGCTGCACGCCAGTGCCACACACCGGGAACGGGACCATCACGTCGTCAGCCGGGTGGAGGCCGTGCACGTCCCGGTCTGACCGTGCCCGGCGGCGCGCCCGCCCCGGTCCGCGTACGGACGGGCGCCGCCGATCGCCTCGCTAGCGCGTCACGGCGAAGTGCCGCAGGATCGTCGCCGCCAGGTCCTGGTCGCCCTCGATCTTGATCCGGTCCTCCACCGCCTGCGGCCGTACCCTGCCGCAGGCCAGGCGGTAGTACGTCTCCCAGTCCGTCGCCAGTGTCACCGCGGGGCCCAGCGACGGCGCACCGTCGACCGAACCGCGCCCGTCGCCGTCCACCCGGACCGTGCGCAGGAACTCCACGGGGCCGTGCACATCGATGACCACGGCCGAATTGGGCGGTGCGCCCGCGTCCTTGGCGACCACGTCCGGCAGCGCGGCCAGCAGGGTGTCCCGGGCGATCAGGGCGCCGGGGGAGTCCAGGTTGCCTGGCTGACCCAGCGTGGCACGCAGGTCCTGCTCGTGCACCCAGACGTCGAAGGCGCGCATGTGCAGCGCCAGTTCCAGCGTCTGCTCGGCGCCCAGCGGTGCCCGGACCATGGTCTCGGGGGCGCGTGACTCGTTGCGCAGCTGACGCATGCGCCGGATGAGCGTGTACTCGAGCTCCGAGGTCATCTCCGGCGCCGTGTGGTGGCGTCGTACGTCGACCTGCATCTCCATGTAGCGCTGGTAGTCGTTCTGCACGTGGTAGAGGTCGCGCGGCAGCGTGTGGATCGGGCGCGGATCGCCGAGCTGTTCGCACTCCATGCCGATGACGTGCGAGACGATGTCGCGCACCGACCAGCCCGGGCAGGGCGTACGGCGGTTCCACTCCCCCTCGGCGAGCGGCTTGACCAGCTCGGCAATCGACTCGATGGAGTGGGTCCAGGCATCGGCATAGGTCTGGAGGCTGGGATGGACGGTCACGGGACCCCTCGTGCGGTTCTGCGGTGCATGGGCTGGAGAGCAGGGAGTGCCGGCGGGCTGGCCGGCACTGACGGCGCTGTCTGCGGGCTGCGTGGGAGGTTCGCTCGCTAAGTTACGCTGCGAGCAGGCACCCCGGCAGTGCTTTCGTGTGACGATCGTAGGCCCGTGTTGACGTCTCTCATGCCAGGACGGTGGTAGTGTGCACGCCTCCCTCATCCAGATCGCAGTAAATCCGGACGAATCTGCCAATTCTCGTAGGGAGCGCGCGGCTTCACTGGTCGTGGCGCAGCGGGGAGCGGACCTGGTGCTCCTCCCCGAGCTCTGGCCGGTCGGTGCCTTCGCCTACACCGCGTTCGCGGACGAGGCCGAACCGCTGCGGGGGCCCACGCACGACGTGATGGCGAAGGCCGCGGCCGAGGCCGGGGTCTGGCTGCACGCGGGGTCCTTCGTGGAGCGCGCCGAGGACGGCACCCTCTACAACACCTCGCTCGTCTTCACGCCCGAGGGCGAGCGGGCCGCCGCGTACCGCAAGATCCACCGCTTCGGCTTCGACAAGGGCGAGGCGGTGATGATGGGCGCCGGCGGGGAACTCGTCACCGTGGCCCTGCCGCAGACCGTGCTCGGCCTCGCCACCTGCTACGACCTGCGCTTCCCCGAGATGTTCCGGGGGCTCGTCGACGCGGGGGCCGAGACACTGGTCGTCGCCGCCGGCTGGCCGGAGCGCCGCCGCTCGCACTGGACCCTGCTGGCGCAGGCCCGCGCCGTCGAGAACCAGGCGTACGTCCTGGCGGTCGGCACCGCGGGCACGCACGCCGGGGTCGAGCAGGCCGGGCACAGCATCGTCGTCGACCCGTGGGGCGAGGTGCTGGCCGAGGCCGGACCGGGCGAGGAGGTGCTCACCGTGGAGTTCGATCCGGCGAGGACCGCCACCACCCGGGAGCAGTTCCCGGCCCTCAAGGACCGCCGCCTGGGCCTCGCTCCGCCGCGCTGAACCCTGTTCCGGGGTAAGCCGTTCCCGCTTCACGGGAGCCGTCCCTGTTTCACGTGAAACAGGGACGGGCCGGGCTCAGTCCTTCCCGTCCTCCTTGTCGGCGAGCACGATCACGCACACCGCCACCGCGACCAGCAGCGGCACATCGGCGTCCTCCCGCACGATGTCGATCCCGTAGGTGTCCCGGACGGTGAGCCACCGCCGGGAGACCTGTGCCAGCAGGTCGCCGTCGTAGTCGACGGCGAACTCGCGGTCCAGGATCTTGCCGCTGACGTCGAGTTCGGTACCGTCCACCAGCGTCACCCGGTAGTGGTCGCGCAGCAGCGAGAGCCGCTTCCGTTTGACCTTGGCGAGCTCCTCGCCGTCGCGCTCGATGACCATCGTGTCGTGCAGGCTGATCAGCTTCTGGCGGATCTCCACCAGCACCCGGCCGTCGGTGTCCTTCAGCTCGAAGGTGTCGCGGAGCCGCATGGCCTTGCCGTCGACGAGGAGGACCTTGTGTCCGTCCGCGTCCTCGATCCAGTAGTCGTCGCCGACGGCGAACAGGCGCTCACGCACGAGAAGTCTCATGGATCACAGGTTCCCCGACGCCCCGTCGGAATGCGCGCAGGCCGCGGTGATGTTGACTGGTGGCATGACAGCACGTGCACGAGTCCGCGCCCCCGAACTGATCGGCAAGGGCGGTTGGCTCAATACAGGCGACCAGCAGTACACCCTCGCTGACCTGCGAGGACGCATTGTGATCCTGGATTTCTGGACCTTCTGCTGTGTCAACTGTCTACATGTCCTCGATGAGCTGCGCGAGCTGGAGGAGAAGCACCGCGACACCGTGGTGATCATCGGCGTCCATTCGCCGAAGTTCGTGCACGAGGCCGAGCACCAGGCGGTCGTCGACGCCGTCGAGCGCTACGCCGTGCACCACCCCGTCCTGGAAGACCCCGAGCTCGCCACCTGGAAGCAGTACGCCGTGCGCGCCTGGCCGACGCTCGTCGTCGTCGACCCGGAGGGCTATGTCGTCGCCCAGCACGCGGGCGAGGGGCACGCACACGCCATCGAGAAGCTCGTGCAGGAGCTGGAGGACGAGCACGCCGCGAAAGGCACACTGCGCCGCGGTGACGGCCCCTACGTGGCGCCGGAGCCCGTCGCCACGCATCTGCGGTTCCCCGGCAAGGCGCTCGCCCTCCCCGACGGCGGCTTCCTGGTCTCCGACACGACCCGTCACCGGCTGGTCGAGCTGGACGCGGACGGCGAGACCGTGCGCAGGCACTTCGGTTCCGGTACGCGCGGGTTCACCGACGGCGGCCCCGACGAGGCCGGATTCAGCGAGCCGCAGGGCCTCGCGGTCCTGCCTGACGGCCGGATCGCCGTCGCGGACACGGTGAACCACGCGATCAGGGCCCTCGACCTCGCCACGGGCCTGACGATCACGCTCGCCGGCACGGGACGCCAGTGGTGGCAGGGTTCCGCCACCAGCGGCCCGGCCACGGAGGTGGACCTCTCCTCGCCGTGGGACATCGCCTGGTTCGGCGACCGGCTGTGGATCGCCATGGCCGGGGTGCACCAGCTGTGGACGTACGACCCCGGCACGGGCACCGTGCGGGTCGCCGCGGGCACGACCAACGAAGGGCTGGTCGACGGGCCCGGCGCCGAGGCGTGGTTCGCGCAGCCGTCGGGTCTGGCGGCGGCCGGTGACCGGCTCTGGGTCGCCGACCCGGAGACCTCCGCACTGCGCTACGTGGACCTGGACGGCACCGTCCACACCGCCGTCGGCACCGGACTCTTCGACTTCGGCCACCGCGACGGCCCCGCGGAGCAGGCGCTCTTCCAGCACCCGCTGGGCGTCACCGCCCTGCCCGACGGCTCCGTGGCGATCAGCGACACGTACAACCACGCGCTGCGGCGCTACGACCCCGAGAGCGGCGAGGTCACCACGCTGGCCACGGACCTGCGCGAGCCGAGCGACGCGGTGCTCGTCGACGGCGACCTGGTGGTCGTCGAGTCCGCCCGGCACCGGCTGACCCGGCTGCGGCTCCCCGAGGAGGCCGTCAGGGTGGCCGACCGGGCCCACCGCACGCAGCGGGCCGCCACCGAGGTGGCCGCCGGCACGCTGCGCCTCGACGTGGTCTTCCAGGCTCCCGCCGGGCAGAAGCTGGACACCCGGTACGGGCCCTCGACCCGGCTCCTGGTCTCCTCGACCCCGCCGGAGCTGCTGGCCGAGGGTTCGGGGCAGGGCACGGACCTGGGCCGCGACCTCCGCCTGGCGGACGGTGTCACCGAGGGCGTCCTGCACGTGTCGGCGATGGCGGCGTCCTGCGACGACGACCCGGCGAACGAGTATCCGGCCTGCCATGTGCACCAGCAGGACTGGGGTGTTCCCGTCCGCGTCACCGCCGACGGGGTGTCCAGGCTCCCGCTGGTGCTGGCCGGACTGGACGAGCGGGGCTGACGGCTCAGGGCGCGGCGGCGGGCCACCACCGCGCCCTCCGGATCAGCGACAGGTCAGCGACGGGCCGTCGGCAGCGCGTCACCGGTAGCGGCGCTCGTCCTCCGACACGACCGTGGTGGTGGGCGGCACGACCATGCGGCGCCGGCGCGCGATGCTCACGTAGACGAACACCCCGACGAGGCCGACCAGCATCATGATCCAGCCGACCATGTCGACGTCGACGGTGTCGAGCTTCCAGTCGGTGGCGAAAGCGAGAATCGCCCCGGCACCGATCAGGAGTATGCATCCTCCGAGTCCCATGAATTCCGCCTCCTCGACGGCCCGGTGAATCCGGGCCGGTGTACGGGTCGGGTACCCGGCACCGCGGCAACCATGTCCCGGTGGCCGCCGAGGAGACGGGGCGTCAGCCGGCCAGGAACGTCGCGAGCGCGCCGGCCAGGAGGTGCGGATCGTCCGCGCCGCACATCTCACGGGCACTGTGCATCGACAGGATCGCGACGCCGATGTCGACGGTCTGGATGCCGTGCCGGGCGGCGGTGATCGGGCCGATCGTGGTGCCGCAGGGCATCGAGTTGTTGGAGACGAACGTCTGCCACGGCACACCCGCCTTCTCGCAGGCCGCCGCGAACACGGCCCGGCCGCTGCCGTCGGTCGCGTACCGCATGTTGACGTTGACCTTGAGGATCGGTCCGCCGTTGACCACCGGGTGGTGCGTCGGGTCGTGGCGCTCGCCGTAGTTCGGGTGGATCGCGTGGCCGGTGTCGGAGGAGAGACAGACGGTCCCGGCGAAGGCCCGGGCCCGGTCCTCGTACGAGCCGCCGCGGGCGAACACGGAGCGTTCCAGGACGCCGCCGAGCAGCGGGCCGTCCGCGCCGGTGTCGGACTGCGAGCCGTTCTCCTCGTGGTCGAAGGCGGCCAGCACGGGGATGTACGGGATCTCGTCGTCCGGCAGCCCGGCGACGGCGGCCAGTGCGGCCGTCGCGGCGTGCACGGAGAGCAGGTTGTCCATGCGCGGGCCGGCCAGCAGCTCATGGTCCCGGCCCAGATAGGCCGGCGGCTCCACGGCGTGCGGCATCAGGTCCCAGCCGGTCACGTCCGCCGGGTCGAGGCCCGCCTCCTCGGCCACGAAACGGATGAGGTCGCCCTCGTGGACGTCACCGAGCCCCCAGATCGGCTGCATGTGCTTCTGGCGGTCGAGCTTGAGGCCCTCGGTGTTGGCGGACCGGTCCAGGTGCACGGCCAGCTGCGGTACGCGCAGCAGCGGCCGGTCGATGTTCACCAGACGATGGGTCCCGTCACGCAGCGAGAGCCGCCCGGCCAGACCGAGGTCCCGGTCGAGCCAGGTGTTGAGGAGCGTACCGCCGTAGATCTCGACAGCGACCTGGCGCCAGCCGTGGGAGCCCGTGTCGGGCTGCGGCTTGACCCTCAGGTTCGGGGAGTCGGTGTGAGCCCCGGCGATCCTGAACGGGGTGTGCGCCTCGGCCCCCTCCGGCACGTACCAGGCGACGATCGCACCGCCCCGCAGCACGTACTTCCCACCCGTGGTGGCGTCCCAGGCCGCCGTCTCCTCGACCTGCCGGAAACCGGCCTTTTCCAGCCGTGCGGCAGCGGTGGCCACGGCGTGGTACGGGGTGGGTCCGGCCATGAGGAAGGCCATCAGGTCGTCGGTGTGCCCGCGGTCGAAGCGGAGGGGAGAGCTCATGTTCTTCACTGTATCGACGGCCGCCCCGGAGGGTTCACGGTGGACGGCCGCCGCCCGCGGTCCTGTCCGAAAAGCAGCGCCGGGTGCCCGTCGTGCTCAGAGCTTCGCGGACGGTTCGTCGCCGTTCTGCGCCTGCTGCGCACGGTCGGAGAACAGTGCCGCGAGGTCCTTGGCCCGGTCCTTGTCGAGCTTCTTCTCACTGCGGGCGTCCGAGGCGACCCAGAGCAGCGCCGTACCGACCCGGATCTGGCCCGTGATGCCGTAACTGCCGTCGTAACCCACCGGGCCGCCCACGGCGTCACGCCGCGCGCCCACCGGACCCAGGTCGGCCTCGTCCCTGCCCGCGGTGCGCGCGGTGTTCTTCCACAGCACGTCGTACGCGGCCTCGGCGGCCTTCTCGTCCTCGTACGCGACCATCCAGAACCGGGCCCTCGACTGTTCGTCCTCCCGTATGAACGAGGCGGAGCCCATGAACAGGGAGTCCTCGCACCCCTTGTTGCCCGCGGACGCACAGAAGTTGCGCCGGGCCAGGTCGTTCATCGGGGCGACCGACGAGTCCTCCATGAGGTCCCAGCCCGCGAGCGCGTCCTTGTCCGGCAGCACCGAGGTGACCTGGGCCTTGTCCAGCGCGGTTGCCCTGCCCTCGGCGTCCCCGCCGCAGCCCGTGAGCAGCAGCACGGCCGCTCCGGCCGCCACCGCCCACCGTGTCCCGGCCGTTCCTGTCGGCTTCGCGCCCATGACCGCATCCCCCCTCGGAATCCACCGACGATCATAAGTACGGCCCGCCCCCGGCAGGGGGCGGGCCGTACTTATTTCTGTGCGAAGAGCGTGAAGAGGACTAGAACGCGGCCTCGTCCAGCTCCATCAGCGAGTTGTCCACGGACTCGGCGAGCGCGCGCTCGGCCGAGACACCCGGCAGGACGTTCGCCGCGAAGAACTTCGCGGCGGCGATCTTGCCCTGGTAGAAGGCGACGTCCTTCGCGGAGGCGGTCGGCAGCTTCTCGGCCGCCACGGCCGCGCCCTTGAGCAGCAGGTAGCCGACGACGACGTCACCGGAGGCCATGAGCAGGCGGGTGGTGTTGAGGCCGACCTTGTAGATGTTCTTGACGTCCTCGCCGGTCGCGGTGAGGTCGGTGATCATCGTGCCGACGATCGCCTCCAGGTCCACGGCGGCCTTCGCGAGGTTGTCCAGCGCGCCGGACAACTCCTCGTTGCCCTGGGCACCCGCGAGGAACTTCTTGATCTCCTCGGAGAGGGTGTTCAGCGAGGCGCCCTGGTCACGGACGATCTTCCGGAAGAAGAAGTCCTGGCCCTGGATCGCCGTCGTGCCCTCGTACAGGGTGTCGATCTTGGCGTCACGGATGTACTGCTCGATCGGGTACTCCTGGAGGTACCCGGAGCCACCGAAGGTCTGGAGCGACTGCGCGAGCTGCTCGTAGGACTTCTCGGAGCCGTAGCCCTTCACGATCGGGAGCAGCAGGTCGTTGAGGCCGATCAGCGCCTTGGCGTCCTCGCCCGCGGCCTCCTTCACCTGGATCGCGTCCTGGACGGAGGCGGTGTACAGCACGAGGGAACGCATGCCCTCCGCGTACGCCTTCTGCGTCATGAGGGAGCGGCGCACGTCGGGGTGGTGCGTGATGGTGACCTTGGGGGCCGTCTTGTCCATGAACTGCGACAGGTCGGTGCCCTGGACGCGCTCCTTGGCGTACTCCAGCGCGTTGAGGTAGCCCGTCGACAGGGTCGCGATGGCCTTCGTGCCGACCATCATGCGGGCGAACTCGATGATGCGGAACATCTGGCGGATGCCGTCGTGCTTGTCGCCGATGAGCCAGCCCTTGGCGGGGTGCTGGTCGCCGAAGGTCATCTCGCAGGTGTTGGACGCCTTGAGGCCCATCTTGTGCTCGACGTTCGTCGCGTACACGCCGTTGCGCTCGGCGAGCTCGCCGGTGGTCCAGTCGAAGTGGAACTTCGGGACCATGAAGAGGGACAGGCCCTTGGTGCCCGGTCCGGCGCCCTCGGGGCGCGCCAGCACGTAGTGGATGATGTTCTCGGACATGTCGTGCTCGCCCGAGGTGATGAAGCGCTTCACACCCTCGATGTGCCAGGAGCCGTCCTCCTGCTCGACCGCCTTCGTGCGGCCGGCGCCCACGTCCGAACCGGCGTCCGGCTCGGTCAGCACCATCGTCGAGCCCCACTGCTTCTCGACGGCGATCTCGGCGATCTTCTTCTGCGCCTCGTTGCCCTCGTCGAAGAGGATGCCGGCGAAGGCCGGGCCGGAGGAGTACATCCAGACCGCCGGGTTGGCGCCGAGCAGCGTCTCCGCGTAACCCCAGATCAGGGAGCGGGGCGAGGTGGTGCCGCCGATCTCCTCGGGCAGACCCAGGCGCCAGTACTCGGAGTCCATGAACGCCTGGTAGGACTTCTTGAAGGAGTCCGGGACCGGCGCGGTGTTGGTCTCGGGGTCGAAGACCGGCGGGTTGCGGTCGGCGTCGGCGTACGACTCGGCGAGCTCGTTCTCCGCGAGGCGGGTGATCTCGTCAAGGATGGTCTTCGCGGTGTCGACGTCCATCTCCGCGAACGGGCCGGTGCCGTAGACCTTGTCGCGCCCGAGGACCTCGAAGAGGTTGAACTCGATGTCGCGGAGATTCGACTTGTAGTGCCCCATGGGAAGGCTCCGTAATCAATAGCAGTGGCGCGCAGCGCGCCGTGGAGGAGTGAGGACCGGGCGACGGGCCGGCGGGGATGTGACAGCTGATTCCTTCCATGATGCTACCCGTCAGTAATAAGACGCAACCCCTCAAGGTGCGGATGTGTCCGATTACTCTTTGCGGCATGTATGGCTACGACCAGAACCCGGGTGCACAGCAGCAGATGGGTGGCGGCTACGGCGAGCAGCCGCTGTATCCCGAACCCTCGCCGCCCTCCCTGGCGGACGCGGTACGGGCCTTCACGACCGGTTCGCTGTCCGCGGAGGACTTCCAGCAGATCTTCGCGACCTCGAAGGTCTACTGCCCGCGCGGCGACAACCCCGGCTTCCTGGCGCTCCACAACACCCAGCAGCCGGTGATCCCCATGTTCACCACGCTCAAGGAGCTCCGTCGGTACGCGGGCAAGGAGTCCAAGTACTTCGTGATCACCGGGGCCGAGGTGATCGACCTGCTGCCGACGGGCTACGGCTTCGTCCTGGACATGGAGGGTGATCACCGCATGGTCTTCGACGCCAAGGCGGTGGAGCAGATGGTCGACTTCGCGATGCGCCGCATGTACGGCTAGAGCCGCCCGCCCGGAGCATGCCGGGCGCTGGATCGGCTGACCGGGAGGGGCTCGTACCGACGAGGTACGGGCCCCTTTCCGGTGCCCGGAGGCGTCGGGGAATGGATGCCGCCTTGCTAGATGTTCACCATTCAACTAAATTGATGGCAGAAGACTTCCGGAGGTGGCTCCCATGCCCGCAGTGACCGTCGAAAACCCGCTGACCCTGCCGAAGGTCGCGGCCCAGGCCGAGGCCGTGGCGCGCCCCGTGCTCACCGTCACGACCGCGCCGAGCGGTTTCGAGGGCGAGGGGTTCCCGGTGCGGCGCGCCTTCGCCGGGATCAACTACCGGCACCTCGACCCGTTCATCATGATGGACCAGATGGGTGAGGTGGAGTACGCCGCCGGAGAGCCCAAGGGCACCCCCTGGCACCCGCACCGCGGCTTCGAGACCGTCACCTACCTCATCGACGGAAGCTTCATCCACCAGGACAGCAACGGTGGCGGCGGCACCATCGAGAACGGCGACACCCAGTGGATGACGGCCGGCAGCGGTCTGCTGCACATCGAGGCCCCGCCGGAGTCCCTCGTCATGTCGGGCGGCCTCTTCCACGGCCTCCAGCTGTGGGTGAACCTGCCCAAGGCCGACAAGATGATGGCCCCGCGCTACCAGGACATCCGCGGCGGCCAGGTCCAGCTCCTGGCCTCCCCGGACGGCGGCGCGCTCCTGCGCGTCATCGCCGGTGACCTGGACGGCCACGAGGGTCCGGGCATCACGCACACCCCGATCACCATGGTCCACGCGACGGTCCGGCCGGGCGCCGAGGTGACCCTTCCGTGGCGCGAGGACTTCAACGGCCTCGCGTACGTCCTGGCCGGACGCGGGACCGTCGGCCAGGAGCGCCGCCCGGTCCGCACGGGGCAGACCGCCGTGTTCGGTACGGGGTCCTCGCTGACCGTCCGCGCCGACGAGGCGCAGGACGGCAACACCCCGGACCTGGAGGTCGTGCTGCTCGGCGGGCGTCCGATCCGTGAGCCGATGGCGCACTACGGGCCGTTCGTGATGAACACCCAGGACGAGCTCAAGCAGGCCTTCGAGGACTTCCAGGCGGGCCGTCTCGGCATGGTGCCGGCGGTCCACGGAATGTGACGGAGCGCGCGACGTACGGGTGACGGTCCGTCACCCGTACGCCCGTGCGGGCGGGCCGCACCCGGCGGCCCGTGATCGGGTGGGAAGGTGCCTACCCGGAAGCCCCTCCTGCCCGACAGTGCGCGGCGGACGGCCGCCTGGTGCGGCGTCCTGCTCCTGGTCGCCGGTGTCGCGGCAGTGGCGATCTGGCTGAGTGTCGCGCTCAAGACGGCGGTCACCCCGGTCCTGCTGGCCCTGCTCGGCACGGCACTGCTGGGGCCGGTCCACCGCTGGCTGATCGCCCACAAGGTGAACAGGTCGCTGGCCGCCGGGCTCACCTGCGTGGCACTGGTCGCGGTGGTCGGCGGCGCCGGGTACATCGTCGTCACGGTGCTCGTCGACACGGGTGCCCAGATCGTCGACTCGCTGAAGGAGGCCGCGCAGTGGGTCCTCGACCACTTCGACATCGCCGGCGTCGCCGACGTGGACGACCTCGCCGACAACGCCAAGACCCTCGTCGAGAAGTTCGGTGCGAGCGCGGCGGGCGGACTGCTCACCGGGATCAGCCTGATCGGCTCACTCTTCACCACCAGTGTCCTGGCGCTGCTGCTGACCTTCTTCTTCCTGCGTGACTCCGACCGCGCCGCGGGCCTGGCCCACAGCCTCGCCCCGCGTGGTACCGGTGCCCTGGTGGAGGCCATGGGGCGCAGGGCCTTCGAGGCCGTCGAGGGCTTCATGCGCGGAACCACGCTCATCGCCCTCATCGATGCCCTGTGCATCACGGTGGGCCTGCTGATCCTGCGGGTGCCCGGCGCGGCGGGGCTGGGGGCACTGGTCTTCGTGGGCGCCTACATCCCGTACCTGGGTGCCTTCCTCTCCGGCGCGGTCGCGGTGCTGGTCGCGCTCGCCGACCGGGGGTTCGTGATCGCGCTCTGGGCGCTCGGAGTGGTGATCGCGGTCCAGGTGCTGGAGGGCCATGTCCTGCAGCCGGCCATCCAGAGCCGCACGGTCCAGATGCACCCCGCCATGATCATGATCGCTCTGACCGCGGGCGCGAGCGTCGCGGGCCTGCTGGGCATGCTGCTCGCGGTGCCGCTGTGCGCGGCGGCGTTCGGCGTGATCGGTGAACTGCGCAAGGGCTACGAGGCTCCTGAACCCTCATGACCGCCTGACCACCGACGACCGCGCGAGCCTCAGGACTCCGGAGGTTCCGTCGATTCGCACAGCTCGAACCAGATCGACTTCCCCTCCCCCCGCGGATTCACCCCCCACGCGTCGGCGAGCATCTCCATCAGGACCAGTCCCCGCCCGCTGGACGCCATCTCGCCGGGGCGCCGCTTGTGCGGGAGCTCGTCGCTGGCGTCGGCCACCTCGACGCGCAGCAGCCGCTCCCCCCGGTCCCCGCTCACCTCGGCGACCAGCAGCGCGTCCCCGTCCGTGTGGACGAGGACGTTCGTCGACATCTCCGAGACCAGCAGCTCCGCCGCGTCGACCTGCTCCTCGTCGGCCCAGTCGTGCAGCAGCTCCCGCAGCTGCTGCCGGCTCGCCGCGACCCGCTCCGGCTCCGCCTGGGCGATGGTCATCGCCGAACGGCGGCCCGGAGGCCGACGGGAGCGCGGAGCCTCGCGGCGCAGGACGAGCACCGCGATGTCGTCCTCGCGGCGGTCCGCGAGCGGCCCGGTCGTGTAGTGGGAGCTGGGGCCGTGCACCGCCTGGACCAGGGTGTCGGCGAGCTTCTCCAGGTCCTCCACGGGCTTCTCCAGGATCGGCCGGAGCCTGTTCCAGCCGGTGGCCATGTCGTGCCCGCCGGTCTCGATGAGCCCGTCCGTGCACAGCATGATCGTTTCGCCGGGTCCGAGGACGACGCGGGTCGTCGGATAGTCGGCGTCCTTCTCGATGCCCAGGGGCAGTCCTCCGGCGGTCTGCCGGATCACCGCGGTGCCGTCGACGCTGATCACCACCGGGTCGGGGTGACCCGCCCGGGCGATGTCCAGGGTGCCGGTGTCCGGGTCGGCCTCCGCGTACAGGCAGGTGGCGAAGCGGGCCGCGCCCGGCCCGTCGCCGCCCTCGGCGAGTCCGTCCGCATGGGTGAGCCCCGACAGGAAGCGCGAGGCCCGGGAGAGCACGGCGTCGGGACGGTGCCCCTCGGCGGCATAGGCCCGCAGGGCGATCCGCAGCTGGCCCATCAGCCCCGCGGCCCGCACGTCGTGCCCCTGGACGTCGCCGATGACGAGGGCGATACGGCCGTTGGGGAGCGGGATCATGTCGTACCAGTCGCCACCGACCTGGAGCCCGCCGCCGGTCGGGACGTACCGGGCGGCCACCGTGAGCCCCGGTACGCCGGGGCCGAGGGACGGCATCATCGCCTTCTGGAGCCCCAGCGACAGCTCGCGCTCCGTCTCGGCGGCCCCGGCGCGGGTCAGGGCCTGCGCCAGCATCCGGGCCACCGTCGTCAGTACGGAGCGCTCGTCCGGCGAGAAGGCCACGCTGTTCCGGAACCCGGCCATCCAGGCCCCCATGGTGCGGCCCGACGAGATCAGCGGGAGGAAGGCCCAGGAGCGCCGCCCGAAGCCGCTGGCGAGCGGCCAGGTGGTGGGGTACCGGGTGCGGTACGCCTCGGGGGAGGGCAGATAGACCGGCTGCCCGGTCCGTACCACCTCTGCGGCCGGGTAGTCGGTGTCCAGCGGCATGTCGGTGAACGGCTTCTCGTCGCCCATGTCCTGCCCGTGGTGCCCGACGATGCTCAGCCGTTCGCCCGCGATGCCGAAGACGGCGAGGCCGTCCGGTGAGAACCCCGGCATGGAGAGCGAACCGGCGACCCGCAGCACCTCCTCGGTGGACCCGGCCTCGGCCAGCGCCCGCCCCGCGTCCAGCAGGAAGGCCTCGCGCGACCGGCGCCAGTCACCCGTGAGCGGGGTATACGCCGCCGAGGCCGCGGAAGGCTCGGCGACATCCTGGAGGGTGCCCACCAGCACGTACTCATGGCGGCCCGGGGACTCGACGGGGACCGGCTTCGACCGGCTGCGCACCGTACGCAGGACCGTGCCGTCCTCGTCCACGACCCGCATTCTGGCCTCGGCCACGGTGCCTTCGGCGATCGCGTAGTTCACGACCCCGTCGATCTCGCTCCAGTCGGCCCGGTGGAAACGGGAGCGCACATCGTGCTCGTGACAGGTCACGGGCTCGGCGGGCAGGCCGATCAGCCGGGCCGCCTCGGCGTCGAACGTGACCAACCCAGTGGAGCTCTCCCACCTCCACAGACCGGTCCCGATCGCAGCCAGGATCTCCTCGGTGCGCATTGCCCCACTTTAGGAAGATGTTCCCCGCCGTCGCCACCGAGAGGCGGCAGCCCGACGACCGTCCGGGCCGGCCCCCGGGGTCCTCCCGGCGGGTCCCGGAGTGCCCCTCGGCAGCAATGTCAACGAAGCGGTGTGCCTACGGGCGGTAGCCTGGGGTGTCAATCCGCCCCGAACCGCGAAGACTGGATGAACGACGATGCATCGGTACAGGTCCCACACCTGCGGCGAGCTCCGCGCCTCTGACGTCGGCACCGACGTCCGGCTGAGCGGCTGGCTGCACAATCGCCGAGACCTGGGCGGCATCCTCTTCATCGATCTGCGTGACCACTACGGTCTGGTGCAGCTCGTCGCCCGCCCCGGCACCCCCGGCAACGACGCCCTGTCGAAGCTGACCAAGGAGACCGTCGTCCGGATCGACGGCAAGGTCTCCGCGCGCGGCGCCGACAACGTCAACCCGGAGCTCCCGACCGGTGACATCGAGATCGAGGTCACCGAGGTCGAGGTACTGGGCGAGGCCGCCCCGCTGCCCTTCACGATCAACGCCGAGGACGGGGTCAACGAGGAGCGGCGCCTGGAGTACCGCTTCCTGGACCTCCGCCGCGAGCGCATGCACCGCAACATCATGCTGCGCTCGTCCGTCATCGCCTCGATCCGCTCCAAGATGGTGGCCCTCGGCTTCAACGAGATGGCGACCCCGATCCTCGCCGCGACGTCCCCCGAGGGCGCCCGCGACTTCGTGGTCCCGTCCCGCCTGAACCCGGGCAAGTTCTACGCCCTCCCGCAGGCGCCGCAGCAGTTCAAGCAGCTGCTGATGATCTCCGGCTTCGACCGCTACTTCCAGATCGCGCCGTGCTTCCGCGACGAGGACGCGCGCGCCGACCGCTCGCCCGGCGAGTTCTACCAGCTCGACGTCGAGATGTCGTTCGTCGAGCAGGAGGACGTCTTCCAGCCGATCGAGAAGCTCATGACCGAGCTCTTCGAGGAGTACGGCAACGGCCGGCCCGTGACCTCGCCGTTCCCGCGCATCCCGTTCCGCGAGTCGATGCTGAAGTACGGCAACGACAAGCCGGACCTGCGTGCCCAGCTGGAGCTCGTCGACATCTCCGACATCTTCGCGGACTCGGAGTTCAAGGCGTTCGCCGGCAAGCACGTCCGCGCCCTTCCGGTGCCGGACACCGCGGGCCAGTCCCGGAAGTTCTTCGACGGCCTCGGCGCGTACGCGGTCGAGCACGGCGCCAAGGGCCTCGCCTGGGTCCGCGTCGGCGAGGACGGGACGCTGGCGGGCCCGATCGCGAAGTTCCTCACCGAGACCGACACCAAGACCCTCACCGAGCGTCTGTCCCTCGTCCCCGGCCACGCCGTCTTCTTCGGCGCGGGCGAGTTCGACGAGGTCTCCAAGATCATGTCCGTCGTCCGCGTGGAGGCCGCCAAGCGCGCCGGCCACTTCGAGGAGGGCGTCTTCCGCTTCTGCTGGATCGTCGACTTCCCGATGTACGAGAAGGACGAGGACACCGGCAAGATCGATTTCTCGCACAACCCGTTCTCCATGCCCCAGGGCGGCATGAAGGACCTTCAGGAGAAGGACCCGCTCGACATCCTGGCGTGGCAGTACGACATCGTCTGCAACGGCATCGAGCTGTCCTCCGGAGCCATCCGTAACCACGAGCCCGAGGTCATGCTGAAGGCCTTCGCGATCGCCGGTTACGAGGCGGAGACCGTCGAAAGGGAGTTCGCGGGCATGCTGCGCGCGTTCCGCCTCGGCGCCCCGCCGCACGGTGGCATCGCCCCGGGCGTCGACCGCATCGTGATGCTGCTGGCCGACGAGCCCAACATCCGGGAGACCATCGCCTTCCCGCTCAACGGCAACGCCCAGGACCTGATGATGGGCGCCCCGAGCGAGCTGGACGAGACCCGCCTGCGTGAGCTGAACATCCAGCTCCGCAAGCCCGTCGCGGCGGCGAAGGAGAAGGCCGAGTCCAAGGACTCGGTCGCGCGGGACACCGGAGCGAAGTAGTCGCTCCCGGTTCCGCTTCGGTTCCACGTGAAACAGTCCCCGGCCGCCCGGCCGGGGACTGTTTCGTACGCCCACCGGATATGCACAGGAACGCACAGCTCGCACCCACGTCGCTGCCAGCTGGGCTGCCTAGCCTCACCTCTCATGACAGAGAATCAGGGACCCGCGCACAAGAAGGATCTGACCCGCCGACGCGTCATCCTCGCGAGTGGTGCGGCCGTCGCCGCGGCAGGCATCGGTGCCGGGGTGGTCGCCACTGCCTCGGCCGGTGAGGAGAAGAGCACCGGCGGCAAGAAGGCCGGTCAGGGCGAGGCGTGCTACCGGCTGACCTCGGAGACCACCGAGGGCCCGTACTACATCGACGCCGACAAGATCCGGAAGGACATCACCGAGGACAAGGAGGGCATCCCGATGACCCTCCGCCTCAAGGTGATCGACTCCGACACCTGCAAGCCGCTGAAGCGGGCCGCCGTCGACATCTGGCACTGCGACGCGCTGGGGATCTACTCCGGTTACGAGAGCATGAGCCAGGGCGGCCCCGGCGGCGGTACCCCGCCGAGCGGTGCCCCCACGGACATGCCGACCGACGCGCCCACCGGCACCCCGACCGGGACACCCCCGTCCGGCGGACCGGGCGGAGGCGGCGGCGGGCACAGCGAGCCCACCGACGACGAGCGGTACCTCCGGGGCACACAGCTCACGGACAAGCACGGGTACGTGGAGTTCACGACGATCTTCCCCGGCTGGTACCAGGGCCGTGCCGTGCACATCCACACCAAGGTGCATGTCGGCGGGAAGATGACCGACGCCGGGTACGAGGGCGGGCACACCTGCCACACCGGCCAGTTCTTCTTCGCCGAGTCCGCGGTCCTCGACTCCGCGAGGACAGCGCCGTACTCGACCAGCACCACCACCCGTACGACGCTCACCGAGGACACCATCTACGACCAGAGCGGTGTCACCGGCGGGCTGCTCAAGCTCACCTACGGCAAGGGCCGCATGGCGCGCGGTGTGGCCGGCTCGATCACGATGGGCGTCGACCCGGACGAGACCAACGACGGCACCAGCCTCTAGCGACCCGCCCGGCCCGGGTGCCCCCGGCACGTACCCCCTCCGGGCCGCGAGGACCAGGTGCGCCACTGAACGTCGCCCGCACGTAGGCACGGCGACCTCCTCCGCCCTGCACGGCCGCGCGGCAACGATCCCGCTGCCCGGTCCGGCTGATCCGAAGGCCGGGCCGGGCAGCGGGCGAAGGGCCCGGAACCCCCACGGTTCCGGGCCCTTCGCCCTGTGCACGGACAGCCGTACGGACGTCCGCGGCACGGGTGCGGGGCCCGGGTACAGCCGGATGGCCCCCGGTTCCGATTCGACGCCGCGGGGCCCGGCAATGACTGGCACCGAAGGAGACCGACCGCCCGTCACCGAGGAGTTCCGCCCGTGTCCCTCCCGCGCCGCCCCCACGTCCTTCTCGTCGTCCTGTTCCTGCTGGTCATCGGCTGCTCCGCCGGCGCGGTGCAGCCCTCCGCACCCCGTGGCGCCGCCGGTCCCGAGTCCTCGGCCGCGGCGTCGCCCTCCCCGGAGCCCGTACGCCCCCGGGAGATTCCCGGGCTGGGCCCGCTCGTCCGGGCGGAGATCCCGGACACCGTCCGGCAGGCCGTCGTGGTGACCGGTGAGGGTCCCGACGCCAACCTCTCCACGGCCGTCCTCTACACCCGCGACGACCCCGCACTCGGCTGGAGACCGGAGGCAGGCCCCTGGCCCGCCCACAACGGCATGGAGGGCTGGACGGACCACCACGTGGCGGGCGACCTCCGGTCACCCGTCGGCATCTTCGGTCTCACCGACGCGGGCGGCCGGCTGCCGGACCCCGGAGCGCTGCTCCCGTACGACGAACAGTCGCGCTTCGCGGTGAGCGGCGAGGGCTTCTTCGGGGAGCCGCTGGAAGGGTCTTTCGACCACGTCGTCGCCATCAACTACAACCGGACCCCGGGCACGACCCCGCTGGACCGCACCCGGCCGCTCGGCGAGGAGAGGGGCGGCGGCATCTGGATCCACGTGGACCACGGCGGTCCGACCCAGGGCTGCGTCTCGCTCCCGGAGGAGCGGATGAGGGAGCTCCTGCGCCGACTGGACCCGGTGAAGTACCCGGTGATCGTGATGGGGGACGCCGCGGCGCTGGGCCGGTGAGCACCGTACGCACGGGAGCCCGGGACCGATGACCGGTCCCGGGCTCCCCGCTGTGTACTCGGGCTCCCCGCTGTGTACGGAAGGCGGCGTGCGCGGGGCTACGCGGGCTTCTCCTCCAGGCGCGGGAACAGCACCGCGCCCTTCGTCACCGTCGCGCCCACGGGCAGCTGACCCCAGTTGCCCGCGTCCTGCACCGGCTGGTCGGCCAGGGCACCCAGGGACGCCTCGGCGCCCAGGGAGTCCCACAGCTTCTGCGAGGTGTCCGGCATCACGGAGTTCAGCAGGACCGCGACACCGCGCAGCGAGTCGGCCGCCGTGTACAGGATGGTCGCGAGCCGGGCCTGGCCCTCGGGCGACTCGTCCTTGGCGACCTTCCACGGTTCCTGCTCCGTGATGTAGCCGTTGACCTGCTTCACGAAGTCGAAGATCGCCAGGATGCCGCCCTGGAAGTCCAGCTCCTCGCCGATCTTCCGGTCCGCCGTGGCGACGGCCTGCGCGAGGCCCTCCTGGACCGCCCGCTCGGCGTCACCGGCGGCCGTGGCCTCCGGGAGCGCCCCGCCGAAGTACTTGCCGACCATGGCCGCGACCCGCGAGGCGAGGTTGCCGTAGTCGTTGGCGAGCTCCGAGGTGTAGCGGGCGCTGAAGTCCTCCCACGAGAACGAGCCGTCGCTGCCGTACGCGATGGCCCGCAGGAAGTACCAGCGGTACGCGTCCACGCCGAAGTGCGAGGTCAGGTCCTGCGGCTTGATGCCCGTCAGGTTCGACTTGGACATCTTCTCGCCGCCGACCATCAGCCAGCCGTTGGCGACGACCTTGCCGGGGAGCGGCAGGCCCTGCGCCATCAGCATCGCCGGCCAGATGACCGAGTGGAAGCGCAGGATGTCCTTGCCGATCAGGTGCACGTCCGCCGGGAAGGTGCCGTCGAACTTCTCCTGGTTGGCGCCGTAGCCGACCGCCGTCGCGTAGTTGAGCAGCGCGTCGATCCACACGTAGATCACGTGCTTCGGGTCCCACGGCACCGGAACGCCCCAGTCGAACGTGGAGCGCGAGATCGACAGGTCCTGCAGACCCTGCTTGACGAAGTTCACGATCTCGTTGCGCGCCGACTCGGGCTGGATGAAGCCCGGGTTGGCCGCGTAGAACTCCATGAGCTTCGGGCCGTACTCGCTCAGCTTGAAGAAGTAGTTCTCCTCCTTGAGGAGTTCCACCGGCTTCTTGTGGATCGGGCAGAGCTTCGTGCCGTCCTCGGCCTCGATCAGGTCGCCGGGGAGCTTGTACTCCTCGCAGCCCACGCAGTACGGGCCTTCGTACCCGCCCTTGTAGATCTGGTCCTTGTCGTACAGGTCCTGCACGAACTCCTGCACACGGTCGGTGTGCCGCTTCTCCGTCGTACGGATGAAGTCGTCGTTCGCGATGTTCAGGTGCTCCCAGAGGGGCTTCCAGGCCTCCTCGACGAGCTTGTCGCACCAGGCCTGGGGCGTGACGTCGTTCGCCTCGGCCGTGCGCATGATCTTCTGACCGTGCTCGTCCGTGCCGGTGAGGTACCACACCTTCTCGCCGCGCTGACGGTGCCAGCGGGTGAGCACGTCGCCTGCGACGGTCGTATAGGCGTGCCCCAGGTGAGGAGCGTCGTTGACGTAGTAAATGGGGGTCGATACGTAGAAACTCTTCACGCCGTCGCCCCCTTGCTTCTCGGATCCAGTGGCCGCCATGGTCGAAATCCTAACGGTCCGTGGGAGTTCCACTCACATCGTTAAAAGCGGCCCGGTGCTCGGAGAGCTTTGCGAAACATCCCTTCCCGCACCAAAGGCGCATCCTGGGAGGAGTGGGCACGCGTGCACGAGGCAGGAGGGAACACGATGCGGGTACGGGTCGCCGAGGACGAGGAGATCCTGGCCGAGCTGGTGGCGACCGGGCTGCGGCGGGCCGGTTTCGCCGTCGACACCGTGTACAGCGGGGACGCGGCACTCGCCTACCTGGGCCTGCACGACTACGACGTGGTCGTCCTGGACCGCGACCTGCCCCGGGTGCACGGCGACGACGTGGCCCGCAGACTCGTGTCCTCCGGCTCCCGGACCAGGATCCTGATGCTCACCGCCTCCGGGACGATGGAGGACCGGGTGGAGGGGCTGGACCTCGCGCCCGGAGATCACGGTCGAGGCCGAGCCCTGCGCCGTACGCGGGAACCGGCAGCTCCTCGCGCAGCTGGTGGGGAACCTGCTGTCCAACGCGGTGCGGTACAACGTGCCCGGCGGCCGTGTGCGGGTGTCGCTCGCGCCGGACGGCGTCCTCGTCGTGCGGAACACCGGTCCTGTGGTGGCCGAGGCGGACATCGCGGAGTTCTTCCAGCCGTTCCGGCGCGGTGAGGGGCGGGACCGGATGGGCCAGGGCCCGGGACTCGGCCTGTCGATCGTGCGGTCCGTCGCCGTGGCTCACGGCGGTACGGTCACGGCGGTACCCGGCCCCGAGGGCGGGCTCGCCGTGACCGTACGGCTGCCGGTGGATCAGTCCCCGGCGACGACTCCGCGGGCGGCGGCCCAGGCGGGCAGTCCGGCGAGCACCTCCTGGTAGAACGCCGCGTCGGGCACCTCGCGCGGGGCGGGGCCGGCGTGGAAGAACCCGGCGTTCTCGACGTCCAGCCTGCGCAGGAAGTCGAAGCCCTTCGCGTCCTCGTCGCCGAACGCCACGAACTGGAAGAACAGCGGCAGCCGTGCCGCGTCCGCCAGGGCCTGCTTGGCCGCCACCTTGGCGTCCGGCGCGCCGTCCGTCTGGAAGATCACGAGCGCCGGGCCCGAGGCCTCGGACTTCTCGTAGTGCGCGACGATCTCCTCGACGGCCCGGTGGTAGTTGGTGCGTCCCAGCCGGCCGAGTCCCGCGTGCAGCTCGTCGATCCGGCCTTCGTGGGCGGTGAGGTCGATCGCCCCGGTGCCGTCGATGTCGGTCGAGAAGAAGACGACGGGCACGGTGGCGTTCGCGTCCAGGTGCGCGGCGAGCGCCAGGGTGCGGTCGCCGAGGTGCTGGGCGCTGCCGTCCTTGTAGAACGGCCGCATGGACCCGGACCGGTCGAGCACCAGATACACGGTGGCCCGCAGCCCGGTCAGCCCGTGCGCCTTGAGCCCGGCCTGCGCCGCCTTGTAGGGGGCGACGAGCTCGGGCGCGGCGGCCTTGACCCGGGCGAGGGTGGTGGCGGGCTTGCCGACGGGGGCGGTGGCCTCCACGACCGGTGCCGCCTCCGGCTCGGCGGCGGGGGTCTCGACGACGGCCTCGGCGGCGGGAATGACGGGCTCTGCCTCCGTGGCCGGTTCGGTGGCGACGGGTTCCACCACGGCCTCCGGCTCGGCGGCGACCGGTGCGGCTTCCGCGACAGGTGCAGCCTCCGATTCCGTTGCCGGAACAACTTCGGCGACGGGCTCGGGGGCTGCCTCGGCAGCGGGCTCCCCGGCGACGGCCTCGGGCTGGGTGGCGACCTCCGGCGTGGTCTCCGCGGCCTTCGGCGCCTCGGTCTCGGGGGCGGTGTCCGGCTCGGGAACCGTCTCCTCGGCCGCTGCCGTCTCGACGGGCTCGGCAGCGGTCTCCGCGACCACGGGGGCGGCCGCCTCGGCGGCGGGCTCCTCCGCGGCAGCCTCGGCAGAGGGCTTCGCCTCCGGTTCCGCCTCCGTGACGGGCTCGACGGCCGCAACCGGCTCGGCGGGTGCCTGCTCCGGCTCCGGGTCGATGTCGATCGTGATCGGTGACGCGGCGGTCGGCTCGGCCGCGGCGTCCGCCGCCTCCTTGGCCCGCTTCGCGTCCGGATCCGACCCCTGGGCCGGAACCGTCGGCGTGGGTGCGGAGATTGAGGTGGACGCAGATGTGGCGGCCGCCTTGTCGAAGGCAGCCGCCACCAGGTCCGATGCCGGTCCGTCCTCACGTCCGGCGGTGGTGGCCGTGGCGGACCGGGCCGAAGAGGAGGAGGCCGGGGCCGGTACCGAGGCCTTCGCGGGCTCGGCCGCCGAAGTGGTGGTCTCCGGCTCCGGCTCCGTGGGCTGGGTGCGCTCGGCCTGGGGCGGGACGGTGGCCGTAGTCGGCTCGTCCTGCTCCGTCCGGCCGAACACCTTGCGCAGCAAGCTCCGAATGCCCATGGGCGAGGCCTTTCGCATGAGTTGGGTGCGATAAATGTCCGTACTGCGGGAATTGATCCCTGGCCAGGGCGGATACGTAAGGTTAGCGGCCGGATCCGGCCGTTCGGCGGTGCGGCCCGCCCCTGTGTCAACCGAGCTCCAACCGAGTTCCATCCGAGTCCCGCGCGAGCGCCCGAACGGGGCCGAGGGGGCAGCGGTGTCCGGGACTTCACCCCCTGTTCACCGGCAGTCCGACGGGTCGCGTGAATGCGCACCTACCGTCACGCAGGACACACAGACGGAGGGACGACAACGTGCGCAACCTGCTGCCGCTCATCAGCTCGCACCCGGGCGGGCGCTCTGCGCTGACCTGCCGCTACCGCTGCGGAGATGCCTGCTTCCACGAGGTACCGAACACCAGCGACAACGAGTACGCCGGCGACATCATCGCCGGTGCCCTGTCACGCCGGTCGATGATGCGCGCCGCCGCGGTGGTCACGGTCGCCGCCGCAGCCGGTACCGCGGCTCTCACCGGCCCCGGCACCTCGCAGGCCGAGGCCGCGCCGCTCGCCGGTCACCCCGGCAGGAAGCCGAAGCCCACCCTTTCGGGCGCACGCGGTCTGCGCTTCACGCCTGTGGCGCCGAACAAGGACGACAAGGTCACCGTGCCCGACGGGTACGGCCAGAACGTCGTGATCCGCTGGGGCGAACCGATTCTGCGCGGTGCTCCCGCCTTCGACGCGGACAGGCAGTCCGCGAAGGCGCAGGCGGGCCAGTTCGGTTACAACAACGACTTCCTCTCCCTGCTCCCGCTGCGTGGTGAGCGCGGCCGGCAGGTGCTGGTCGCCAACCACGAGTACACGGACGAGATCCTGATGTTCCGTGGCTACGATCCGGCCAATCCGACCCGTGAGCAGGTCGAGATCGCCTGGGCCGCGCACGGACTCTCCGTGGTCGTGGTCCAGGAGGAGAACCGCACCGGCAAGCTCGGCCCGGTCAACCGCCACCCGCTGAACCGACGCCTCACCGCCACCAGCGAGTTCCGGGTCACCGGCCCGGCCGCGGGCAGCCCTCTGCTCCGTACCTCCGCCGACCGCACCGGCCGCAAGGTGCTCGGCACCCTGAACAACTGCGCGGGCGGCACGACCCCGTGGGGTACCACGCTGCACGGCGAGGAGAACTTCAACCAGTACTTCGCGAACGGTTCCAGCGACACCGACAAGCGCTACGGCATCGGAACGGCCGCCACGGAGCGCAAGTGGGAGCGTTTCGACAAGCGTTTCGACCTGGCCCAGGAGCCCAACGAGGCGCACCGCTTCGGCTGGGTCGTCGAGCTCGACCCGTACGACCCCGAGTCCACGCCCCGTAAGCGCACCGCGCTGGGCCGCTTCAAGCACGAGGCGGCGCAGCCCCGGCTGACCGCCGACGGGCGCCCGGTCGTCTACATGGGCGACGACGAGCGGTTCGACTACCTGTACAAGTTCGTCTCCAGCAAGCAGATGAAGAAGGGCGACTCGCGGGCCGCCCGCGAGCACAACCTCACGCTGCTGGACGAGGGCACGCTGTACGTCGCCAAGCTGACCGGCGACTCTCCGGCCGAGGAGTTCGACGGCTCGGGCAAGCTCCCCTCCGACGGTGAGTTCGACGGCAGCGGCGTCTGGATCCCGCTCGCCACGGGCACCACCTCGCACGTGCCCGGCATGACCGCCGAGGAGGTGTATGTCTTCACGCGCGTCGCCGGTGACAAGGTCGGCGCCACGAAGATGGACCGCCCCGAGGACGTCGAGCCGTCGCCGCGCACCGGCCGCGTCTACGTCGCCCTCACCAACAACACCGACCGCGGCAAGGCGGGCAAGCCCGGCGCCGACGAGGCCAACCCGCGTAACGCCAACAAGCACGGGCAGATCCTGGAGCTCGCGGAGAACTGGGACGACGCGGCGGGCGACGGTTTCGCCTGGCGGCTGTTCCTCGTCGCGGGGGACCCGAACGACCCGGCGACGTACTTCGCCGGATTCCCCAAGGAGAAGGTCAGCCCCATCTCCTGCCCGGACAACGTGGCCTTCGACGACCACGGCAACCTGTGGATCTCCACGGACGGCGCCCAGCTCGGCTCGCACGACGGTCTGTTCGGAGTCGCGACGCAGGGCGAACGGCGTGGTGAGCTCAAGCAGTTCCTGACCGTGCCGTCCGGTGCCGAGACCTGCGGCCCGGTGATCCAGGACCGCCGGGTCCTGGTGGCCGTCCAGCACCCCGGTGAGATCGACGGCGCGTCCGTCGAGAAGCCGGCGAGCACCTGGCCGGACGGACCCGGCAAGATCGTCCGTCCGTCCGTCGTCGCCGTCTGGCGCAAGGACGGCAGCGACATCGGCGTCTGATCCGGACCCCGGACCCCCGGACCCCCCGGACCCCCCGGATCCCCGGATCCCCGGACCCCCCGGACCCCCCGGACCCCCCGGATCCCCGGACCCCCGGATCCCTGATGTCCCGGTCGCCCGGAGACATCTGACCTCGGGCCCGCACCCTTCGGTGCGGGCCCGACGTGTGCCGCCCGCCGGGGCCGTCCACCGGGCCGTCCACCGCGGAAGGCCCGGGGACGAGCGTGGAAGTCGTACCCGTCCGGGCGCCTCACCGGACTAGAGTCGGGTGCATGGTTTCCGGAGAGGCGCCGCAGGCGGAGGGAAGCGTCCGGGTCGATGTCTGGATCTGGTCGGTCCGGCTGACCAAGACCCGGTCACAGGCGGCTGCCGCCTGCCGGGCAGGACATGTGCGGGTCAACGGCGAGCGGGCCAAGCCGGCTCAGGCCCTGCGCACCGGCGACGAGGTGCGGCTCAGGCACGAGAGCCGGGACCGGATCGTGGTCGTCTCGAAGATCGTGAAGAAGCGCGTCGGGCCGCCGGTCGCCGTGGAGTGCTTCGTCGACAACAGCCCGCCCCCGCCGCCCCGCGAGGCCGCGATCCAGGTTCCGGTCCGTGACCGCGGCACCGGCCGCCCGACCAAGCGGGACCGCCGCGAGATGGAACGGCTCCAGAGCAAGGGCCCGGACCTCCCCTGAGGCGACCCTCTCCTGGGGCGACCCGGCCGGCGTGGGTCCCTCAGCCCTGGTAGCCCTCCACCTCGTCGGCGGGCCGGACCTTCGCCGACGCCGGGTCGACGCCGAATTCGCTGAGCGCGCGCCGCTGCCGCAGCAGGTCCCAGCACTGGTCGAGCTGGACCTCCACCTCCCGGAGCCGGGACCGCTCCTCGGTGGAGAGGCCCAGGTCCGCGGTCGAGCGGGCGCGCAGGGCGCGCTCCTCGGAGACCAGCCCGTCGATGTTCTCGAAGATGTCCTGCTCACCCATGGCGTTCCCCTGTTCCCGGTCTCAGATGACGAAGACGGTCTTGCCGCGCGCCCCGCCCGCACGGTTCTGGGCGAGTGCCTGCGGGGCCTTCTCCAGCGGGAGCTCGGTGTCCACGGGCACGCTGAGCTCTCCTCGCGCGGCCCCCGCCGCCAGCGCGTCCAGCAGTTCGCCGGTCGGTGCGAGGCGGAAGTCGACCCAGGCGACACCGGCCGGGGCGGCGACCCCGCGGGTGGTGACGGCGACACCCCCGTCCCGCACCAGGGCGGTGTGCGCGGCGAATTCGGCGGGGTCGGTGGAGACCAGGTCGACGAGCGCGTCCACGCCCTCCGGATACAGGCCCGCCACTGCCGATTCCAGTGCGCCCGGGTCGGAGGTCGTGTCCACGGTGACCGCGGCGCCGAGCGCCCCCATCCGCCGTTTCTCGTCACCCCGCACCGCCGCGACGACCCCGACGGAGCGGGCCGCCGCGAGCTGGGTCAGGAAGCTTCCGACCCCGCCCGCCGCACCGATGACGAGCAGGCTCCGGCCGCCACGGACCGCCGTGCTCCCCAGGATCTGTGCCGCGGTCGCCCCCGCGGACGGGAGCGCCGCCGCGGTTCTGAGCGGCAGATCGCGGGGGACCAGGGCGATCGGGGAGTCCTGCGACACGCACACGTATTCGCTGTAGGCGCCGCAGCGTCCCACCGGTGGTGCCGTCACCCGGCCGAACACGGGGTCGCCGACCCGGAAGCGGTTGTCGCCGCTGCCGATCATGTCCACCCGGCCCGCGAAGTCGGTTCCGACGATCAGCGGGAAGGTGTGCGGGGCAGCGCCGTCCAGGGCGCCGTCCGCGGTCTGCCAGTCGAGCGGGTTGAGGGAGGCGTACTCGACCTTCACCCGTACCTCGCCCGCGGCCGGATCGGGTTTCGGCACCTCGACGAGACAGGGCTCCGCACAGAACACGCTGACAGCGATGGCTCGCATACGGCAGGCCTCTCAGTCGCCCCCTGCTCTCACGCATCCCACTGTCGCCCGGCCCACGCGCCCGCGCATGTCGGGCTCACGCTCCGTGCAGGGCCGGCGAGACGGGCAGCGCGCCCGTACGCCACCGGCCCAGACCCGCGAGCAGGAGGGCAGCCGCACCGGGGACGAGGAGCCAGGGCATGAAGACGAGGGCCTGCGGGAGGGGGTGGGGCCGTCGGCGTCCAGGGCGCGGAAGCCGAGGACGGACGTGACGCCAGCAGGAGCGCGGCGCCCCACCGTGCCGCCCCGCGCGGCCGGACACCGGCTGCTCCCCCGGGTGTCGCCGTGCTGCTGGTCACCGGCACGGGCCGATCCCGTCCTCCAGCCGACAGCCGACAGCCGACAGCCGATCGCTTACCGACTACCGCTTACCGACTACCGACTACCGCCCCAAGGTCCTCCGTGCCGTCAGGATCCGTCCCGCGATCCCGCCGATCAGCAGGATCGCCCCCACCAGGAGCACGATCCACACCGTCGTCCGCAGCGAGGCGGTCAGTGCGTCGTACACCGCCGCGGCACCGTCCCGGTCGCTGCCCGACACCCGGTCCAGCACCCGCGAGCGGCCCACCGCGACCAGGACCCGCAGCACGACCGCGCCGAGCACGAACCCGCCCCCGGCCGCGGCGGCGGCCCCCAGGCCGGCCCTCGCACCGCCCCGTACGAGCGCGAGGCCCAGCACCAGGACGAGGAGCACCACCGTGCCGACGGCCGGCCAGACGCTGCAGTACCGCAGCCACCGGAAGGAGCCCCGCAGCTCCTCCGCGCGATCGGCGGTGAGCACGGTGATCGACGTGTCCCGGACCGGGATCAGGTCGGCGAACGGCACACCGTCGCTGATCAAGTCCTGCTTCGCCTCCTCGATCACCGGTGTCAGATCGATGGTCACGGGCTGTCCGCCGTCGTCGTGCAGCGCGTCGGTCACGGCCTCGTGCGCCGTCCGGTTCGCGGAGTCCCAGGCCCGCTGGAAGCCCTCGGTGGTGGTGAACGACCGCGCCGCCTCGTGCACGAACTGCGCGACGGTCCCCTGGAGCGGGCCGACGTCGATGTTCTTCATCGCCTCAACGGTGATCACCGAGGCGACGGTGTCCTGCACGTCGGGGTCGGAGGCCAGCGGCGAGACGGCCGCGAGATAACGGTCGGTGTCGTCGAGCTCCAGGTCGACCCAGGCGGAGAGCGCGCTCACCGGGACCAGCACGGTGAGCAGCACGATCAGTACCGCCGGGACAGCCGCTGAGAGAGAGGTCCGCACAGCCCCAGACAATCCCGTACGGCGGGGCGGCGCCCCGGGCCGTACGCCATTCGAGTTGCCGGGCGGCGCGGCCGGGTGTGCTCTGGAGGAAACGGACCGATGGACGGGGGCGAGGGAAGGAGCTGTCCGACATGGCCACACACGCGACGATGCCGGTGCGCCGGCGGAGCGGCCGGACCCGCACGCCGGCACGGCAGGGACACAGCACGACGGCGTGGGCGCTGCCTGTCGCACTGGGTGTGATCCTCGGCTTCTGGGCCTTCTTCATCAATCGGGACGGTGGCGCGACCACCGGCGGGCAGATCTGGCTAGGCGTCCTCTCCGGGGTGGCCTTCGCCGCCCTCTGCTTCCTGCTGGGCCGGACGCAACGCGCCCTGCCGCGCGAACTGCGGGCGGCGGCGTACGGCGCGCTGGCCGGGGGCGCGGTCGGCTACCTGCACAGCCTGAACGGCAGCAGCGTGCTGATGTCGAGCGTGATCGGCCTGGTGGTCGGTGCGGGGATGCTCGTCTCCGCGTTCTACGTCTTCTACACGCACGAGGACTGAGCGCGCCTCCCATGAGCACCGGACTTGCCGTGGAGACCACGGAGTTGGTGAAGGTCTTCGGCGACAACCGTGCGGTGGACGGCGTCGACCCCGCCGTGCCGACCGGCACCGTCCACGGGGTCCTCGCGGCGCTCAAGGGCCTGCCGGAGGACGTGTGCCCCTGCCCCCACCGGGGCTATCTCCTCAAGGGCCGGCTGAAGATGCGGCACGCGGATTCGGAGTCGTACGAGGTCTGCGAGGAGGGGCAGGCCTTCTGCTGGGCGCCCGGCCCCGTCCCCGAGGCGTTGGAGGACTGCGAGTACGTCGACTTCTCGCCCACGAAGGAGTTCGGCCGGGTGGCCGACCACGTCACCGCCCAGGGCTGACCACTTCCGGCACGGCAACGGCGGGCCACCGTGGAAGTGGCCCGCCGTTCGTCGGAAGCGGCCCGCCGTTCGTCCCGTCCGGGAAGCGGGGGTGGGTCAGTCGCGGACGACGGTGACCGGGCACGAGGCGTGCTGGGCGACGTGCAGGCTGACGGAGCCGAGCAGGGTCGCCTTGAAGCCGCTGTAGCCGCGGGCGCCGACGACCAGCAGATTCGCGCCCTTCGCCCGCTCCAGCAGGGACTGCGCCGGATTGCCGATCACCACGATCTTGTCCACCGCCGCCGCGCCCTCGGCGCCGAGGGACTCCTCCAGCGCCTCGTTGAGCGCGACCGTCGCCACGGCCTGCGGGTCGAAGTCCTCCGGCATGCCCGGCATCATGGACGCCCAGCTGGTCGCGGGGTACTCCCAGCTGTTGACCGCCTCGACCGTGTCACCGGTCAGCTCGGCCTGGCGCACGGCCCAGCGCAGCGCCTTGATCGACGCGTCCGAGCCGTCCACGCCCACGACGATCCTGCCCATGTCTGCCTCCGTCTGTTCGGTTCACGTACGGCCTGCATCTCATGATGCGTCTATCCGTGACAACTCTAGTCAAACCGGTCGTATGGGGCTCGGGGGCCCGTACGTTCCGGTCAGTTCACCCGCAGGTCGGCGAGCTGCTGGGCGAACGGCACGACCGCGTCCTCGCCGTCGTCGAGCGTGAGCGCGCGGGTCGCCCCGGAGACGGTCCGCCCCGTGACGGCGGAGGCGAGCTCGCCGCCCGCGCGCCGGATCCGGGACGGGAGCCCCTCGGTGTACTCGTCGCCGGACGAACCCCAGTCCTCCGACGCCGCGTACACGGAGGTCGGCAGGACGACCGCCCTCAGGTAGGCGAAGAGCGGACGCATGGCGTGCTCCAGGACCAGCGAGTGCCGGGGGGTGCCGCCGGTCGCCGCGATGACGACGGGCTTGCCGGTCAGGGCGGTGTTGTCGACCAGGTCGAAGAACGACTTGAACAGTCCGCTGTACGAGGCCGTGAAGACGGGCGACACGGCGATCAGCCCGTCCGCCCCGGTCACGGCGTCGATCGCTTCCTTCAGGGCGGCCGGCGGAAATCCGGTGACCAGGTGGTTCGCGATGTCGACGGCCAGGTCACGCAGCTCGACGACCCGCACATCGACCTGGCGGTCCTGGTCGGCGGTCAGCCGCTCGCGGGTGGCCTCGGCGAGCCGGTCGGCCAGCAGCCGGGTGGACGAGGGGCTGCTGAGCCCGGCCGCGACGGCCACGATCTTCAGGGGGGTGGTGGCGAACACGGTCCTCAGACCTCCTTCGGGTCGGCTGCGGCACGGGCGGCGGTGACCGCGGGGTGGACGGGGGCGTCCGGCACACCGGCCGGGCGCAGGTTGGCGAACTCCTTGCGCAGCACGGGGACGACCTCCTCGCCGAGGATGTCGAGCTGCTCCAGGACCGTCTTGAGGGGCAGTCCCGCGTGGTCCATCAGGAAGAGCTGGCGCTGGTAGTCGCCGACGGCGTCCCGGAAGGACAGGGTCCGCTCGATGACCTCCTGCGGGGAGCCGACGGTCAGCGGGGTCTCCCGGGTGAAGTCCTCCAGGGAGGGGCCGTGACCGTAGACCGGGGCGTTGTCGAAGTACGGGCGGAACTCCCGTACCGCGTCCTGGGAGTTCTTCCGCATGAACACCTGGCCGCCGAGGCCGACGATGGCCTGCTCGGCCGTGCCGTGGCCGTAGTGGGCGTAGCGGCGGCGGTAGAGCGCGACCATCTTCCGGGTGTGCTCCATGGGCCAGAAGATGTTGTTGTGGAAGAAGCCGTCGCCGTAGTACGCGGCCTGCTCGGCGATCTCGGGGGAGCGGATGGAGCCGTGCCACACGAACGGCGGGATGCCGTCCAGCGGGCGCGGGGTCGCGGTGAAGGACTGCAGCGGTGTGCGGAACTTCCCCTCCCAGTCCACGACGTCCTCGCGCCACAGCTTGTGCAGCAGGGCGTAGTTCTCGATCGCGAGCGGGATGCCCTCACGGATGTCCTTGCCGAACCACGGGTAGACGGGCCCGGTGTTGCCGCGGCCCATCATCAGGTCGACGCGGCCGTCCGCGAGGTGCTGCAGCGTGGCGTAGTCCTCGGCGATCTTCACCGGGTCGTTGGTGGTGATCAGGGTGGTGGACGTGGAGAGGATCAGCTTCTCGGTGCGGGCGGCGATGTAGCCGAGCGTGGTCGTCGGCGACGACGGGACGAACGGCGGGTTGTGGTGCTCGCCGGTCGCGAAGACGTCCAGGCCCACTTCCTCGGCCTTGAGCGCGATCGCGAGCGTCGCCTTGATCCGCTCGTTCTCGCTCGGCGTCGTACCGGTCGTGGGGTCGGTCGTGACGTCCCCGACCGTGAAGATCCCGAACTGCATGGCGCCCGCCTCCTGAAATGGAAATGGTTGAACGTTGAACTATGTGAACACACCCTACAACGGGAGACCCCCGCCCCCTATTCCCGGGGGTGCGGAGCCGTGGCCGCGTACTCTGGGGGTGGAGCCCGGCGTGGGCTGCGGGGCGAGAGGGACGGGGCGCATGGCCGAGAGTGAGCGCTGGAAGGAACGCGGCGTCGCCCTGCGCGTCTTCGTCTACGTCTTCGCGACGCACCTCTTCGCCGGTTTCGTCATGCTGCTGTTCTACGTGGGCGGCCACGCGGACAAGTAGGGCTCAGGTCGCCGCCGGGGCCCTGTCCCGCCGGACCTCCTCCAGGTACTCCGCCACCGCGTCCCGGTTGCGCTCCAGGCAGCGGATGCGGTCCGTCATGCGGTTCAGCTCCCGCTCCAGGGTTCCGAGCATCTCGGGGGTCGCGTCGGGGAAGTGGATCGCCCGGGGTTTGTTCAGGCAGGGCAGGATCTGCTTGATGATCCGGGTCGGCAGACCGGCGTCCAGCAGTCCGCGGATCTGCAGCACGCGGTCCACGGAGGCCTCGTCGTAATAGCGGTAGCCGTTCGCGGACCGCTGCGACACGATCAGCCGCTGCTCCTCGTAGTACCGCAACAGCCGGCGGGACGTGGCCGTGCGGTCCGACAGCTCCCCGATCAGCATGTGACCCACCTCACTTCGTCGTCGGTTGACCTTCACATCAATGTGAGGCTTTGAGCATGCAGCCATGCCCAGCACAGAGCTGCCCCTCAACCAGCCGGCCGACACCTCCCGTACGCGACCGGCCGACCCGGCGCCCCGCAAACTCCCCATGGCGGCGCTGCTCGCCCTGGCCACCGCCGTGTTCGTCACCAGCCTCACCGAGACCCTGCCCGCGGGACTCCTCCCCGCCATGAGCGCGGACCTGGGCGTCAGCCGGTCGGCCACCGGCCAGACCGTCACCGTCTACGCCCTGGGCACGGTCCTGACGGCCGTCCCGCTCTCCGCGGCCACCGCGGGCTGGAACCGCAAGCGCCTCCTGCTGACAGCCATGACCGGCTTCGCCGTCGCCAACACCGTCACCGCGCTGTCCGTGAACTACCCCCTGACCATGGCCGCCCGCTTCCTCGCCGGGGTCGCCGCCGGGCTCGCCTGGGCGCTGCTCGCCGGATACGCCCGCCGGCTGGCACCCGCCCACCTCCAGGGCCGGGCCATCGCCGTCGCCATGGCGGGCATCCCGCTCGCCCTGGCCCTGGGGGTGCCGGCCGGAACCTTCCTCGGCAAGGCCGTCGGCTGGCAGACCGCGTTCCTGTCGATGACCGTCCTCACGGTCCTCCTGCTGGCGTGGATCGCGGTGAAGGTGCCGGGACAGCCCGGCACCGGGAAGGGCGGCGCCCGTACCCCCCTGCGTCACGCCCTGAGCGTCCCGGGAGTCACTCCCGTGCTGGTGGTCACCCTGGTCTTCGTCCTGGCCCACACGATCCTCTACACGTACATCGCCGCGTTCCTCGAACACGCGGGGATGGGCGGGTCCGTCGACCTCGTGCTGCTGGTCTTCGGCGCGGCCTCGCTCGTCAGCATCTGGGTGGTGGGCCTGCTCATCAGCCACAGGCTGCGCGCCCTCATGATCGCCGGCACCCTGCTGGTCGCGGTGGCCGCGGCGCTCCTCGCCGTGCTGTCCGACAGGCCCCTGTTCGTCCACGCGGCCGTGCTGCTGTGGGGGCTGGGCTGGGGCGGCGTACCGACGCTCCTGCAGACCGCGGCCGGGGAGGCGGGCGGTGGGTCGGCCGACGCGGCGCAGGCCATGCTCGTCACCCTGTGGAACGTCGCCATGGCCGCGGGCGGAGTGGCCGGCGGGGTCCTCCTGGACCTGCTGGGCACCGGATCCTTCCCCTGGAGCGTGCTGGTCCTGCTGGCGCCCGTCCTGGCCGTGGTGGTCTCGGCCCGCACCCACGGCTTTCCCGCGCACCCCCGAAATCCCTGACCCGACGACCCGTGCCTTGTACACTCACACCATGACCTCCGTACTGTGCCGGAACTGGTGGCGCTCCTCCTAGGAGCGGCCACCTTCATCAGCACGGAACCAGGGCCGTTCGAACATGGACGGCCCTTTTCGCTGCCCCGGTGCCCCACGGCGCGGGCCGTCCTCCACGCACACACCACCGCGAGGAGACCCCGTGACCATCACCACCGACCTGCCCGTCAGCCCCGCCCGGTCGCGCAGCGCCGAGCTGGAGCGGCAACTGGCCCAGGACCCCGGCCGCTTCCGGGTCCTCACCGGGGACCGGCCCACCGGCGCCCTGCACCTCGGCCACTACTTCGGCACCCTCCACAACCGGGTGCGCCTCCAGGACCTCGGCGTCGACGTCTTCGTCCTCATCGCCGACTACCAGGTCCTCACCGACCGTGACGTCGCCGAGCGCCTCACCGCGTACGTGGAGGGGCTGCTGCTGGACTATCTGGCCATCGGGATCGACCCCGCGCGCACGACGGTCTTCAACCACAGCGCCGTACCCGCCCTCAACCAGCTCCTGCTGCCGTTCCTGTCCCTGGTGTCCGTCGCCGAACTGGGCCGCAACCCCACCGTCAAGGACGAGATCGCCCACTCCCGGCAGTCCGCCGTCAGCGGGCTCATGTACACCTACCCGGTGCACCAGGCCGCCGACATCCTCTTCTGCAAGGGCAACCTCGTGCCCGTCGGGCTGGACCAGCTGCCCCACCTGGAGGTCACCCGCACCGTGGCCCGGCGCTTCAACGAGCGGTACGGCACCGTCTTCCCGGAACCCGACGCCCTGCTCTCCGCGACACCCCTGCTGCTCGGCACCGACGGCACCAAGATGAGCAAGAGCCGGAACAACTCCGTCGCCCTCGGCGCGAGCGAGGACGAGACCGCCCGGCTGATCAAGGGCGCGACCACCGACGCCGACCGGCACATCACCTACGACCCCGACACCAGGCCCGGGGTGTCCGGTCTGGTGCTGCTGGCCGCGCTCTGCCTCGGCCGGGACCCGCACGACGTGGCCGCGGAGATCGGCGACGGCGGCGCCGCAGTCCTGAAGCGGACGGTGACGGACGCCGTCAACGCGACGATGGCCCCGATCCGCGCCCGGCGTGCCGCGTACGCGCAGGACATGGGGTACGTACGGGACGTCCTGCGCGCGGGCAACGAGCGGGCGAACGCCCTCGCCGAGGAGACCCTGGACGAGGTGCGGCAGGCGATGGGCATGTTCCGCTGAGCGGCGCCCTCGTTCGGATCATGCCGGGATCGCGTGCCCTGGCACGCGCTCCCCCAGCTCTCGGCTCCGCTCGGGCAGGGAGGGACCCCCTCCGGCGTTGTCGTCAGTCACCATGGCTCCGCCATGCCTCCATCCTCCGCCTTGCAGCCGCACGCACCAGGCCCCGCTCCCCGCTCCGGCCTGATCCGAACGGATGACCCTAGCGGCGGGCAGCCGTGCGCTGCCGGCGCAGCAGCTCCGCGAGGCCGCGCCGGGTCGCGGCGATCACCACCCGGTCCTCCCGTCGCAGCACGTAGCCCGGATGCAGGTCCCAGACCAGGCCGGACGGGCGGTCCGCCGCCCCCGGGCCGAACGGGTCGTACGGCGGGACGGCGGCCAGGTCCGGGTGGCGGTCGGCCGGCGGCGTGGCGTCCAGGGCGAGGACCCGCCAGGAGCCGGGCCGGAAGGCCTGCTCCACGGTGTGGCCCTCCAACTGCGGGTGGCCGCCCACCTCCAGGGCGGCGAACAGCATCACCTTGCGCTCGACCGGGACCGCGCCGAGGATCTGGCGCCCCATCATGGCGACCGCGAACGACGGGGCCGCCAGGTGGGACACCGACCGGGAGCGGGTCAGGGCCTGCGGGTGGGCGGTGCGCAGGGTGCGGTGGACGGCGGTGGCGAACTCGTCGTCGTACAGGCGCAGCGCCACCCGCAGGTCCGGCTTCACCGAGCGGGCGTACAGGGCCGCTTCGAGGTTCGTCGTGTCGATGCTGGTCAGGGCGAGCAGGGCGTGGGCCCGGCGGATCTTGGCGGCCTCCAGGACACCTTCCTGGGTGACGTCTCCGATGACCG
Source organism: Streptomyces sp. NBC_01520 (assembly GCF_045040375.1). Classification (NCBI taxonomy): domain Bacteria; kingdom Bacillati; phylum Actinomycetota; class Actinomycetes; order Kitasatosporales; family Streptomycetaceae; genus Streptomyces; species Streptomyces sp. NBC_01520. Next base: position 3,963,666 of record NZ_CP109404.1, on the reverse strand, counting down.
TCGGTACGTGCATGCTGCGGGCCAGCGGGATACCGCGGGCCTCCGGGTCCTCCTCGACGACGACCACGGGGATGTCCATCTCGCGCAGCCGCACCAGCACCCTCGTACCGATCTTGCCGAGGCCCAGGAGCACCACATGGCCGGACAGCCCCCGGGGCGGGCGGCGCAGCGCGGACGCGGTGCGCAGCGAACCGAAGGCCTCCAGGACGGCGGCCACGAGCAGGGGGAGGAGCAGGAGCCCGGCCGTTCCGGACAGGAGCTGGATGATCCGGCGGGACGCCGGTTCCGTGTCCTCTGCAGGGTCGCCCATCGCGAGCAGGTCGAGCAGGGTGAGGTAGGCGGCGTGCACCGGGCTGTCGCCGGTCGTCACGACCGAGGCGACCGCCAGGGCCACGACGGCCGCCGCGACGCCCAGCGCCGACCAGCGGAGCCTGCGCGAGAAGATGTGGCCCAGCGGCGCGCCCCTGCCGCCCATCCGGGTCGGGGTGCGGTCGGGTCCCGCCTGGCTGATGGCCTCCAGCACCACCGTGCCCCGGCCGGTCGCCGCGGCCACCGTCGCCCGGTCGGGCAGCAGCTGGGGCCCCTCGTCGCCGCTGCTGTCGGAGCCTTCGGTGCCCGCCGGGTCGTGGGTGGTGGAGGAGAGCAGGGCCAGGGTGCACAGGCCGGGGTCGGCGAGCTCGCCCTGCCGGGGCGGGGTGCGTTCGGCGGCGCGCAGGAGCAGGCCCTCGGCCTGGATGACCTTGCTGCTGCCGGTGACGGCGGTGGCGGCGAGGGCCGGGGCGGCGGTGTCGGCGTCGGACAGGACGGTCGTGGAGGCGTCCAGGGCGGCCGGGTCGAGACCGGGCATGGCGACGGCGGCGGCCTGGTCGAGCAGGGTCTCCAGGTGCTGGCCGAGCTTGCGGTTGTAGAGCCGGATGACCAGCCGCAGACGCGGGTTGAGCCGCCGGGCGGTCAGCGCGGCCCGGATGTTGCGCTCGTCGTCGTCGTAGACGAGGGCGAGGGCGGCGGCCCGGTCGACGCCCGCCTCCTCCAGCACCTCGTCCGACGGCTCGTGGGCCTCCATGATGCGTACGGCCTCGACCCCGGCGTTGGTGTCGTCCGGGCTCCCGGCCACTGCACCGTTGCGGTTCATCGCCGCGGACATCCGGCCGAACAGGGCCGCCGCGCGGGCGCGTTGGGTCAGCGGCAGGTCGGGCCGACCGGTGTCGCGGCCGGGCGGCAGGACGAGGGTGACCCGCTCCCCGTACACGTAGCGCAGTTCCACGGCGAGGCGCCGCGCGAGGGTGTCGTCGCCGCAGACCACCATGTGGCCACTGGCGGTGGGGTGTTGAGACTGCTGCGGAAGTGGGGGCACGAAACCCAGCATGCCTTGTCCTTTCTGTGTCAGTCGTCGTGGCCCCGGCGGGTGGCGGGGGCGGCCCACAGGCGGCGCGGGCCGGCGGCCCGCCCGATCGCCGTCTCCACCGCCGCGACGCGGTCCGCGAGCAGCCCCAGCGCGGCGACCGCCCGCGTCATCGGGTCGCCGTCCGGGCCGCCGAGCGCCTGGGTGCGGACGTACGCGGCGGTGACGGCGGCCCAGCGGTCCGTCTGTGCCGGGGTGAGGGTGCCGCGCAGTGCGGCGAGCTTCAGCAGATTCGCCTCGGCGCCCGTGGTGAGGGCCTGCGCCTCGCCCGCGTAGTGGTCGTCGACGACGGCGGCCAGCTCGGCGTCGTTCATCACGGGCACGATCCGCTCGGCGATCTTGTTCGTGTCGCGGTACGAGCCCTGCAGCCGGAACGGCGGCTCGGTGCGCGTCGCGTCGGTCCGCGCCGCCGACGCGATGTACGCCGCGTTCACCGCGAGGACGGTGTCCCGGGCGGTGAGCAGATGGCGCAGGACGGAGACGATCCGCTCCAGCTCGGCGGGCGTGTACGGGTGTTCCAGCCGGTCCGCGCGTGCCGACGTCCATGAGACGGCAGCCGGGGCACCGGCGCCGCGAAACCGCGAACGGTTCCGCAGCGACCGGTTTCCTGTCCCCCGTGCTTCCCCCGTAACCCCCGTGATTCCCCCGTGTGTTGCTGAACAGATGGTGTCAGCGGGGGGCGTGTCCGCGCATTGCCGGGATCCGGCAAACTTGCTGAGGTCACCCTGCCGGGCACCGGCATTCCACCCCGTGCGTTGGTGGACCGAGACGCTGACCCACGTACGGAGGAGAACACCGTGGCGGAGCCGGAGATCCCCGAGGAGTTCCTGGGGGACTATGCCCGCATCCTGACCGAGGTCGCGGACACCGGCCGTCGGCTCACGCGCGACGAGCTGGAGAGCAGACGGGCCCTCGGCAGGAAGGCCGCGGAGGCGGGCCACCAGCTGCGTGCCCTGGTGAACCTCCACCTGTCGGCGACCCGTTCGGCCTGGCCGCTCACCGCGTCCGGCGCGAGTGCCACCGACTTCGTGCTCGCGGCCGTGGAGCAGGCCGTCGACGCCTTCGCGGAGGGCTTCGAGCGGGCGCAGCGGCTCACGGTGCGGCGCGAGGAGGCGGCGCGGCGGGAGTTCATCGACGACCTGCTCTACGGGCGCAGCGACCTCGGCAGGCTTGCGGAGCGCGCCACCCGGTTCGGACTGCGGCTCTCCAGGGCGCACGCCGTCGCTGTGGCCGCGGGCCCCGAGGCGTACACCGAGACGGACGCCGTGCCCCGCAGCGTGGAGGCGGCCCTGCTCGCACGCTTCAGCGGCCGGAAGATCCTGCTCACCACGAAGGACGGCCGTCTCGTCTGCATAGCCCCCGGCAGTCAGCCCGACGTCCTGCGGTACTTCGCCAAGCAGGCGCACGCGGCGACGGACGGCGGCCAGGTGGCCGTGGGCCGCCCGCACCGGGGTCCCGGCGGGGTCGTCCACTCGTACGACGAGGCGCTCGACGCGATCGACCTGGCCCAGCGGATGGGGCTCGACGAGCCGGTGCTGTACTCCGCCGACCTGCTCGTCTATCCGGTGCTGACCCGCGACCGGCAGGCGATGGCCGACCTGGTGCGCAGCGAGCTCGGCCCGCTCCAGAAAGCCAGAGGCGGTGCGGAACCGTTGCTGCAGACGCTGTCGGTGTACTTCGACGCGGGCTGTGTCGCCGCGGAGACGGCCCGCCGACTGGCGCTGAGTGTGCGCGCCCTGACGTATCGGCTGGAACGCATCCACCAGCTCACGGGTTCCGACCCGTCCGACCCGATGCACCGCTACACCCTGCAGACCGCGGTGATCGGCGCCCGGCTGCTGGACTGGCCGGCGAAGGAACTCTGACCGGGCGGGCGCCTGGTGGGGCCCGATGGGGTGGCCGGGGACGCACAGGGGGGTGCAGCGCCCCCGGCCTGCCGGATGCGGACCGGGGTGGGTGGCCCGCGTCTTCCGGCGGTACGGAGCGTACGGCCGTTCACTGTGAGGGCGGTACGGGGGAGTGGTCCTACAGGTCGAACTCGTGCGGAGGCAGGCCGAGCGCGTAGCACGCCTCCCGCACCACGGCCTGCTCCGACGCGTCGAAGTCGCCGTCGGCACCGCCGATGACGATGCCGATCTGGACGACGGCCCTGGCCTCGGCGGGCTTCTTCTTCGCCCTGGCGATCTCCTGGAGCACGCTGACCTTGCCGAAGGCGAAGTCCGCGGTCAGCTTGTCCACGTAGTCGTTGAAGCGGCGCTGCAGGTCGTCCGCGGGGAAGTTCCGCAGGACGTCGTTGTTCCCGATCAGGGACGCCACGCGCTGCCGCTCGGACGGATCGACTGAACCGTCGTCGGCGGCGACCAGGGCGCACAGGGCCATGCTCGCGTCCCGGAACGCCCCGCTCTTCAGGTCGTTCTTCTTCGCTTCCAGCTGCGTCTGCATCGTCGACGCGGATTCCTTGATCCGATCCCACAGGGCCATGACGTCTCCATACGTTGCGTTGCGTGCGGCGCGGAACCCACTGAACTCTACAACTGTGTAGAAGTAAGTGTTCCGGCGCTCCCCCGGCCGGCCGGACGGGAGGGCCCGCGATTCGGACGCGGCGGCCCGGCACGGTATACAAAGAGGCCATGCCCGAGCATCCGAAGGAACCGCCCCCACCCGGCCCCGCCGCCACCGACGACGTCGATGCCGTGACCCATGCGGTGCTGACCGCGTCGAGGCTGCTCGTCACCATCGCCGTGCGCTCGCTCGCGGCGGTCGAGGACCGGGTGACCCTGCCTCAGTTCCGGCTGCTGATGGTGCTTTCCTCCCACCGGGACGCCAAGCTCGTGGACCTCGCGGAAAGGCTCGGCGTCAATCCTTCCACCGCGATGCGGATGGTGGACCGGCTGATCGCCGCCGGCCTCGCGGAGCGCCGGGTCAACCCGGACAACCGCCGCGAGACCGAGCTGCGGGTGACACCGGAGGGCTGCCGCCTGGTCGCGGACGTCATGGCGGACCGCCGTAGGGAGATCGCCGCGATCGTGGAACGCCTCGCCCCCCGGCAGCGCGCGGCGCTGGTCGAAGCGCTGGCGGCGTTCACGGAAGCGGGCGGGGAGCAGGCCGCGCCGGATGTCGATCCGTTCGGCTGGACGTAGCTCCCCGCCCGGCTTCCTCCTGTCGGCCCGTCAGTCGGCGTCGCGCCCGGCGTGCTCCGGCGTGAGGTCGTCGTGCGCGGGCATCGGCTCGTCACGCGCCACGGCGGGGGCGGGCTTCTTCCCCTTGCCGGCGAGCTTGGCCTGGATCCTGGAGGCGACCGGCTCGGTCCAGCGGGCGGTGAGCGGGCCGACGATCACGAGGATCAGCACGTACGCGGTCGCGATGGGCCCGATCCGCGGCTCCGTCGCCACGGCCAGACCGGCGATGACGATCGAGAACTCGCCACGCGCGACCAGGGTGCCGCCCGCGCGCCAACGGCCCCGCGGACCGATTCCCGCCCGCCGCGACGCGTACCAGCCGGTGCCGATCTTGGTGAAGACGGTGACGAGCGCCAGCAGCGCGGCGGGAAGCAGCACGGGCGGGATCTCGGCCGGGTCCGTGGACAGGCCGAAGAACACGAAGAAGACGGCGGCGAACAGGTCCCGCAGCGGCGTCAGCAGCCTGCGGGCGCCCTCGGCGACCTCACCGGACAGGGCGATGCCCACGAGGAACGCGCCGACGGCCGCGGACACCTGCAACTGCTGTGCCACCCCGGCCACCAGGACGGTGAGCCCGAGGACGACGAGCAGCAGCATCTCCGGATTGTCGGAGGACACCGCACGGCTGATGAGCCGCCCGTGCCGCAGCGCCAGATACAGCACGAACCCGACGGTCCCGAGCGCGATCAGCAGGGCGATGCTGCCACCGGCCAGGCCGGCGCCGGCCAGCATCGCGGTGAGCAGCGGGAGGTAGACGGCCATCGCGAGGTCCTCGATGACGAGGACTCCGAGGATGACGGGCGTCTCACGATTACCGAGCCGCCCCATGTCGGTCATCACCTTGGCGATCACGCCGGACGACGAGATCCAGGTGACCCCGGCGAGCGCGACGGCCCCCACGGGCCCCCAGCCGAGCATCAGGCCGGCTGCCGCGCCGGGCGTCGCGTTGAGCACGAAGTCGACGGCCCCGGACGGATACTGCGTCTTGAGACTCGTGACGAGTTCGGACGCGCTGTATTCGAGTCCGAGCAGGAGGAGCAGGAGGATGACACCTATCTCCGCCCCGATGGCGGTGAACTCCGCACTCGCACCGAGCGGGAGCAGCCCGCCCTCCCCGAAGGCCAGACCGGCCAGCAGATAGAGCGGGATCGGTGAGAGCCCGACCCGTCCGGCGAAGCGTCCGATGATGCCGAGCCCCAGAATGACGGAGCCCAGCTCCACCAGCAGTGCGGTCGTGTCGTGCACGGTCAGCCCTCCGCAATGATCTCGGAGAGCGTGTCGACGCCCTCCCGCGTTCCTACAACGACGAGCGTGTCCCCGATGGCCAGCCGGAAGTCCGGCCCGGGAGACGGATGCGCACTGTGCGTGCGCAGGACAGCCACGATCGAGGCACCCGTCCGGGTCCGCGCCTTCGTCTCCCCGAGCAGCCGCCCGCCGTACGGGGAGCGGGTCCCGAGCGGAATGTGCTCGGTGACCAGATCGATGCCCTCGGTGCGCACGGCGTCGATCGGCGCGGCGTCGATGAGGTGCGCGAGCCCGGTGGCCTCAGAGGTCGTCAGGGGGACGGAGAGCAGACATGAATCAGGGTCGTCCTTCTCGTAGAACCCGAGAAAACGCCGTCCGTCGTGGTGGACGACGACGGAGATGTGCTGTCCCGACTCGGTGGTGTAGTCGTACTGGACGCCGACTCCAGGCAGCGGCGTGCGGTGGGTTCCCATGGCTTCCTCCCGAGGAGCGCGGCGGTACGACGCGGCTTTTGATGATCTCTTTAACTGCCCATTACCCTAACCAGCGGCGAGTTCCGGCCGTGTGACGGCGGTCCACGGGCCACCGGGGCGGGATCCCCGGCCGACGACATGACCGGTTCCGGGTGCGGGCCGCCGGTCGTGGGTCGCCCGTCGACGGTTGCCGGTTGCCGGTCGACGGTCGACGGTTGCCGGTCGTGGGTCGCCCGTCGCCCGTCACCGTGGAGAATCGCCGGATGCGGATTCTGATCGTCACCGCCGGTTCACGGGGAGATGTGGCGCCCTACACGGGCCTGGGACGGCGCCTGCTGGACGCGGGCCATGAGGTCGCCGTGGCCGCTCACCCGTCCTTCGCCGCACTCGTCGGCGGATGCGGTCTCGAACACCGGCCGGTGCCAGGAGACCCGCAGGAGCTGATCCGCTCCTGGTCGCGGGCGGCGTCGCGGGAGGAGACCCGGGCGTTGTCGAGGGCGTACGTCGACGGGCTCGCCGACGGGGTGGCGGACGCCGCGGGGGGCGGAGCCGACCTGCTGCTCACCGCCTTCGGCCCGGCACCGCTCAGCCGGGCGGCCGGCGAGGCACTCGGCGTCCCCGTCGTCGACACCTACCTCGTACCTGCGTTCGCCACCGGGCAGTTCCCGCTGCCCGGCGCGCGGGACACCGACGGCCCGGGGCCGGAGGGCAACCTCGCCGCGGGCCGGGCGGTGCTGGAGCGCGCGGAAGGGCTCTTCGCGGGCGCCGCGACCCGGCTGCGCACGCGCTTCGGGCTCCCCGCCGACGTACCGCCGGCACCGGCCGGCCTCCCACCGGTCTTCCACGGCTACAGCCCGGCGGTGGTGCCGCGCCCCGGGGACTGGCCGGCCCGGGCCCGGGTGGTGGGCTACTGGTGGCCCGCGCGGCCGGACGGCTGGCAACCCCCGGCCGAACTCGCCGACTTCCTCCAGGCCGGTCCGCCCCCGGTGTTCATCGGCTTCGGCAGCATGGCACCGGGACACGGGGAACGGCTCGGTGAGGTGGTGGCCGCGGCGGTGCGGCGGGCAGGCGTACGCGCGGTGGTGCAGGCGGGGTGGGCCGGACTTGGCGGGTCCGGCCCTGACGTCCTGGCCGTCGGTGACCTCCCGCACGACTGGCTGTTCCCCCGCACGGCCGCCGTCGTCCACCACGCCGGGGCGGGTACCACCGGAGCCGGGCTGCGGGCCGGGGTGCCGGCCGTGCCCGTACCCGTCCTGACCGACCAGCCGTTCTGGGCGTCCCGGCTGCACCGGCTGGGAGTCGCCCCCCGGCCCGTGCCGTTCCAGGACCTCACCGCCGAAGCCCTCGCCTCCGCGATCACGGCCTGCCTGACCGAGCCGGGCTACCGCCGCCGAGCGGCCGCAATCGCCCGGGTCATCGCGGCGGAGGATGGCGCCGCCGAGGTGCTCGCCCACATCGGACCGGGGCCCGGCCCTGTCCGTGCGTCGTGATATCCGTCCGGGCATGGCCGACTTCAAGGACTTCAACTTCGAGCTGCTGGTCGTCGAGCAGCTCATGTACAACGACGAGGCCCTCACACCGGCGTTCAGCATCGACGAGCGGATGAAGGCCAGGGGCGTCGACGACGTTCAGTCCCACGTGTTCGACAACGACCTGGCCCGCACGGTGCTCGACGAGTCCCGGGCCTTCTTCGAGACGCTCGAGATCAGCGACGAACTGCTGGCGGGTGTGGAGAGTCCGGTCGTCGACGGCGGACACCAGGTGTCCTACGAGTGCTCCCCCGTCCGGGACGGCGAGGATGACCTCTTCGACACGCGTTCGCTCGACGGCATGGTCCTGCTGCCGAACCTCAAGCGGCTGGAAGGCACTGAAATGATCATGGTCCCCGGCAAGGAGGAGATCCTCGCGGCCCGGGGGATCACCGTCGTCGACCGACAGGGCACCTCGCGGATCCGGACCGCCCGGTGCCGGGTGGCGGCCGGCCGGACGCACGGACGGGCCCGGCGGTGAAGGTTCGCCGCCGGGCCCGGTGGTGCGGTGGTGCGTCAGTCCGTGACCTCGATCTTGTTGTTCGCGTTCGCGGGCTGCGGCACGGAGACGGCCGCCGGCTCGGACGCCGTGGCACCGCCGGTCCTGCCCTTGAGGTTCTGGAGCAGCGCGCCCAGGTCGACGCCCGTGGTCGAGCTCAGCAGCTCCATGCCCTGGGCCACGTTGTCGGTGACCGTACGGGACAGCTGGCTGGCACCGTCCGTCGAGATGACGGTCAGCTTGTCGATGGCGCTCAGCGGCTCGGCCGCATTGGCGACCACCTGCGGAAGCACCTCGACCAGCATCTGGAGCACGGCCGCGTCGCCGTACCGGGCGAAGGCGTCGGCCTTCTTCTGCATGGCCTCGGCCTCGGCCGCACCCTTCGCGGCGATGGCGGCGGCCTCGGCCTCACCCTCGATGCGTACGGCGTCGGCGAGGGCCGAGCGGTGGAGCTTCTCGCCCTGACCGGTCAGACGGGAGCGCTCCGCGTCGGCCTCGGCCTCCTTGACCTGGGCGATGCGGCGGGCCTCGGCCTCCTGCTCCGCCTGGTAGCGGGCGGCGTCGGCGGGCTTACGGACCTTCGTGTCGAGCTCACGGTCGGTCAGGGCGGCCTGGCGCTGGGCGACCTTCTCCTGCTCGGAGAGGACCTCCTGCTGACGGGCGGCCTCGGCGAGCGGCCCCGCGGCGTCGGCCTTGGCCGTGGCCGCTGCCGTCTCGGCCTTGATCTCGGCCTGCTTGAGGTAGAACGTCCGCTCGGCGATGGCGATCTCCTCGGCCGCCTTCAGCCGGGCCTGCTCCGAGGCACGCCGGGCGATGGCCTCGGCGATGTCGGCCTCCTGCTTGGCGCGGGCGGCCTCCGGACGGCCGAGGTCCTCCAGGTAGGAGCCCTCGGTCGTGATGTCCTGGATCTGGAAGGCGTCCAGGATGAGGCCCTGGCCGGAGAGGCTGGCCTCGGCCTCCTCGGCGACCTGGCCGGCGAACGCGGCGCGGTCGCGGATGATGTCCTCGACGGACATCCGGCCGACGATCGCGCGCAGGGCACCGGAGAGCACTTCCTGGGTGAAGCCGACGATGCCGTTCTGCTGCTGCAGGAACCGCTGGGCCGCGGCGCGGATCGCGTCCTCGCTGCCGCCGACCTTGACGATCGCGACGCCTTCGAGGTTGGACTTCACGCCGCGCAGGGTGACGGCGCCGCGTACGGCGACGGGAATGTGCCGGCTGGAGAGGTCCAGGGTGAACTTCTGCTGGACGAACGGCACGACGAAGACGCCGCCGCCGACCACGACCTTCTGGCCGCTGTTGTCGATGCTGGTGCGGCCGGTCACCGGGTCGGTGGACTTCTTGCCGCGCCGGCCGGTGATGATGAAGGCCTGGCTGGGGCCCGCGACCTTGTACCGGGTGATGACCGCGAGGGCCAGGAGTACGACAAGAACGACGATGCCGATGACGGCGATCACTACTGGACTCATGAGTGGTGTCCCCCCTGCCTCCCGAGGGGGCGGCAGTTTCGTTCGGACTGTGTTCGGGCTGTGCGGGAGTCGGACAGGCTGCGGGCCGGTGCGGTCAGCGCTCGACGGGGCGGACCGTGACCGAGGTCGTCGAGAGCGTGGCCTCGACCCAGATCTCGGCGCCGCGCTCGACCGGGACCGCGCTCTTCGCGGAGAACTTCACCGTCTGGCCCGCGAGTCGCAGCAGGACCTCGCCGTAGCCGTCCGCCGGGATGGGCGTGACGACGGACCCGGAGGTGCCGACGAGGTCCTCGCCGCGTGGCGTGGCGGTGGTCTGATCCCGCATCAGGGCCTTGCTGAGTCTCCAGGTCAGCCAGGCGGCGACGATCCCCGCCGCGGCGCCGGCCGCGACCGCGACGGGGGTGCCCACGTCGGTGGTGCCGAGGACGATCGCGCCGCCGAAGCCGAGCATGGAGAAAAAACCGGCGATGACGGGCAGTGAGAGAAGGCCGTCGAAGAAGCCGTTCAGCAGTCCGCCCAGGGCGTCGCCGACGAGCCCTTCGAGGATTCCGTCGAAGATCAGGGAGATCGTGAGAAGAGCGATTCCCGCAATGCCGAGACCAAGAAAAATGGTCACGTGATCACTCCCCCGACTTTCGAATTCCCCCGATATGTTTCCGTCGAACTGGCTGAATGATCCCATGAACCGCCGGGGAGGGGTACTGCCGGGCCCCGGCAGTCTTTACGCGGGTTTGATGCCGGAAAGCTGCTCGGCAAGGGTGTCCAGCGACTGGAACGTGGCGCCGAGCAGGGCGACGTGCTTCCAGCGCAGCACACCGTCGGGACCGATCAGGAAGACCGAACGCCGTACGCCGATTCCGGGTGCCGTGACACCGTACGCCCGGGCGGTCTCCCGGCCCTCGTCGGCCAGCAGCGGCATGCGCAGCTCGAAGGAGCGGGCGAACGACTCGTGACTGTCCACACCCTGTGGACTGATTCCCCAGACCTCGGCGTCGAGCCCTTCGAAGGTCTCGAACCCGGAGGAGTACGAGCACAGTTGCTTGGTGCAGACGGTCGTGTTGTCGCCGGGGTAGAAGGCGAGGACGACGGACCGGCCGCGGGCGGCGGACAGCGTGTGGTCCCGGCGTTCGAAGACGTCGTCGGCCAGTATGCCGCCGGGCAGGGTGAAGTCCGGTGCGGTCTCGCCGATTCGGGGTCCTGATGCCATGTCGGAAGCTCCTTGGTCTCGGTGCGCGCGTGGCTCGGTGCCTCGTACAGTGAACGGCACTTTCCACGCATCGACACGTTCGACCCATCCGTACACCGTCCGGCACCGAACATGGGGGGAGGGCGGGCACCGGATCCGCACCCCGATCTGGAGGTACGCATGGCCGAACGACCGCCGTCGGCAGCGGTTCTCATCCTCCACGGCGGCTACGAGACGGGCCTCACGCCGCCCGCGCCCGGCGTCCTGAACCTGCCCGGCATGCGGATGCTGCCGATCGCCCGCGCGGTGGCCCGCGCCGTACGGGGCGAGGCCCGCGTGCACACCGTCCGCTATACGCGCCGCGGTTGGAACGGCGCCCGCGCGGATCCGCTGCACGACACCGTGGAGGCCCTGGACGCCCTGCGCCGTGAGGCTGGGGACATCCCCGTGGTGCTCGTCGGCCATTCCATGGGTGCGCGCGCCGCCCTGCACGCCGCCGGCCACCCGCTGGTCGCATCCGTGGTCGGCCTCGCCCCGTGGTGCCCGCCCGGCGACCCGGTGACGCAGCTCGCCGGGCGCGACGTGGTCCTCCTGCACAGCAGCCGGGACCGGGTGACGAGCCCGCAGGCCTCCCAGTCGCTGACGGCCAGGGCCCGCCGCGCGGGTGCCCGCACCTGCCTGGTCACGATCCCCGGCAGCGACCACGCGATGCTCCGCCGCGCCCCGGCCTGGCACCACCTGACGAGCACGCTCGTGACCGGGCTGCTGGGCCTGACCCCGGTCCCGGACCGGATCGGTACGGCCCTCGGCCTGCCACCGGGTGCCCCGGTGTCCGAAGGCACGCTGTCCCTGGACGCCCTGCACCGGAACGGGCCGGACGGGCGGGGACCGCGGAGGTGCGGCGCGGGGTGGGGCGTCCGACGATGAAGGGCCGGGTGCGCGGACGGGTCGCTCCGCCCGCTTCCTGCCCGTCGCGTCCGCACCACTGGAGGCTCCGTTGCCCGCCCACGCGCACGCCGACCTTCCGGCGGGCGGACGGCTCGAAGACCTCCTGGACCAGGCCGTCGACCGGTTCGGGGACACGGCGGAGGACGACATCGCGATCCTCGCCTCGCGGGCCAGGGAGCACTGAACACCTCCGCCGGACGGTGGCGTTGTCGGTGGCGGGTGCGAGGATTCACGGCATGGAACCTCTGCTCCTCGCCGACATCGAGGCCGCCGTCCGCAGCAGCTGGGACGCGGACACGACCACGCCCGCATGGCGCCCGCGGTGGGACCCGGACAATCCGGCCCGGGACCAGTGCGGAGTCACCGCGCTGGTGGTCAACGACCTGCTGGGCGGCGAGCTGATCCGGGGAGAGGTGCGGGTCGACGGCGTGCGCGTCGACCACCACTGGTGGAACCGCCTGGGCATGGGCATCGAGATCGACCTCACGCGGGAGCAGTTCGCACCGCACGAGATCGTCGTCGGCGGCGTGGTGATCGAGCGTCCGGCGGAGATCGTCCGCCTCCGTGAGGAGTACGAGCTGCTGCGGGGCCGGGTGCTGGAGCGGCTGCGCGGGCGGATACGGGTGGGTGCGCCGGCCCGGACGGCCTGAGAACGCCCCTCGGCCGCGGTCCTCTCAGCCCAGTTCGAGACTGGTGATCCCGAACATGCCGCTCCGGTCCATCTCCGGTACGGGTCCCGCGTACATCCGGGCCGTGTCGAACGAAGGGGCCAGACCGAGCTGTTCGGCGAGCCGCACGGCCCGCGGGTTGACGTCGGGTACGTCGATCGCCACGGCCGTGTCCGGCGCCGTGGCCGCCAGCGCGCTCACGAGAGCGGCGGCCACGTCCGGGGAATCGGCGTGCAGCGGTCCGATCCGGGACGCCTCCCGGCAGGCGCGCAGCACGGCGAAGCCCACGAGCTCGCCGTCGCGGACCGCACAGAGCGCCGTGCGCCGGGGCGCGGTGATCCAGGGCGCGAGGAAGCTGTCGCGAGGTCCGGGGAAGTAGCGCCGGTCGTACGCGGTGAGCCGGGCGAAGGGCAGGGTGCGGGCGTCGGCGAGGGTGACGCCGTCCGGCGGGGCGAGGCCGGCGGGCACGACGCCCTCGTAGCGTGCGTTGCCCCAGGCGGCGTGGAAGCCGGACCTGCGGTAGTTGTCCTGCTGGGCGGGTACGCCGTCGAGGCCGACCGTGCGTCCGGAGAGCCGGGCCATGCCCGCGCGCCAGACCCGCATCCCGTATCCCCGGCCGCGCAGGGACGGCCGGGTGAGGTAGAAGCCCAGAAAGCCGAAACAGGTGCCGTAGCGCACGACCGACACGGAGGTGACCGGCTCACCGTCGAGCCGGCCGATCAGGAAGCCGCAGGGATCGGCGGCGAAGAAGGCCTGCCGGTCCGTGAGGCCCGGATTCCACCCCTCGGAGTGGGCCCAGTCCTCCAGCGTCCCCAGGTCGTCGGCGCTCGCGGTGGTGATCTCGAATGTCGGCACGGATCAGCCGTACCCGGTACGGGACCGGTTCAACGGGCGGGCCGGGGTGACCGGCCGCGCAGCTGCCGCAGGACGATCAGGGCGGAGGTGATCAGGGGCAGCAGCCCCGCCACGGCGTTGACGGTGTTCAGCTTGTCCTGCGTACCCCGGGCCCGGCGCATCTGCCGGACGGTGCGGACGACGGCGAGTGCGCTGCTCCCCAGGCTGAGGATCAGACCCGCCTTGGAACTCTTCCGTTTCCTGGCCATCTGGGTACCTCCTGCGTACATGCCCGAGCGGCCCCTGGGGTCCACCCAACCGGCTCCGGGACGGGACCGCAATCGGGGGCGCCCCGCCCCACGGGTCAGTCGAACAGGAATCCGGCCGCCGTCGCCGCGCCCAGTGACGCCCCCGCGACCGTCTGCGCCACCGAGTGGTACCGCAGTGCCACCCGGGACCAGCACACGGCGAGGGTCGGTACATCGGCGGCCAGCCACCACGGGGAGTGCACCACGCAGAGCAGGGCGACCACGGCGGAGGCCACCGAGGCGTCCACCGAGATCTTCCAGACCGTGTTCACGGCCAGGAGCACGATCGTCATCGCCCACAGGGAGATCATCGCGGTCAGGATGCCCGCCGGCGCGTTCCCCAGGACCATGATCAGCGCACCGGTGCCGAGCGAGCCGAGGATCACCAGGAAGATGGGCGCCCGCTGGGTGCGGTCCACGACATGGCGGTCGCCCCACGTGCCGCGCCTGCGCTCCCACTCGATGTATCCGGCGGGTACGAGCCCCGCGCACAGCGCGCCGAGGAAGCCCCAGGGGAGACCGGTCCAGTCACCGGCCGAGGCCACCCCGACGGCGAGCATGCCGACGAGCAGGGTGTTGCGGGGCTGGAGGATGTCCGTGACCGTGCGCGCCACCGCCGTGGTCCGGTCCGCGCGGTCCGGCGTCGTGGTCCTGTGCGTCCGGTCCGTGCCGCTCATACTGGGGATGATTCTCCGGGGTCCGCCGACGCCGGGATCCGGTCACCCGGGCGTGAATGTAGCCCTTCACGACGGGGGATGCGTGAAGGGCTACCCGTGCAGTATGACCCTTCGCCGGTCAGTCGACAACTGACCGGTCGGTCAGCCCCGTTGGGGTCTCCCGACGGCCGGGTACGCCGACACGCCGGGAGCCCTCCGCAGGCCGCCGCGCACGGGGGGCGCCGCACGCCGGGGAAACCTGTGCTGGCGGCAATAGACATGACCTATCCGTACGCCTAGGGTTTCTTGTGCAGCCAGGCCACATCAGTGGCACGGTACGCAGCAGAGAGGTGCAGATGCCCCCGGAGTCCCCTTCGCACGCCACGGATCGTCTCGACGACGACGACTACCCCGCTTACACGATGGGGCGAGCCGCGGAGATGATCGGTGCGACGCCGGGTTTTCTCAGGGCCATCGGTGAGGCCCGCCTGATCACGCCGCTGCGGTCCGAGGGCGGCCACCGCCGCTACTCCCGCTATCAGCTGCGCATCGCCGCCCGGGCCCGCGAGCTGGTCGACGGCGGCACGCCGATCGACGCCGCGTGCCGCATCGTGATCCTGGAGGACCAGCTCGAGGAGGCCCTGCGCCTCAACGAGGAACTGAGGCGGCCCGCGGTCGGCCGGAGCGGCACCGATTCCTGACCGACGGACGGGCGCATATCTGTTTCGGCGGGCACAGAAATACGCGCAATGAGCGGTGAGAGTTTATGCCGTGTGTGACGGAGTGACGGCAGAGTGATATGGCGTACAGCTCGCATCTGCCCGAATCGTGCTACTGTTGATCTCAGTTGCAGTTGTGGTTCCCAAAACTTCAAGTGCTCTCGCCGGTTTCACTCGGGTGGGTGCACTTTTGTATTTCCGGACTCTTCCGGTCGGGGCAATCATTTGCGGCGACGTAGGACTCACACAGTGTGAGTCCACGGGCAACGCCCCGAAGGAGATATGACATGGCTACTGGCACCGTGAAGTGGTTCAACGCGGAAAAGGGTTTCGGCTTCATCGAGCAGGAGGGTGGCGGCGCTGACGTCTTCGCCCACTACTCGAACATCGCCGCCCAGGGCTTCCGCGAGCTGCAGGAAGGCCAGAAGGTGAACTTCGACGTCACGCAGGGCCAGAAGGGCCCGCAGGCGGAGAACATCACCCCCGCCTGATCACCTCAGGCGTATGGCGCAGCTGGGGCCCGCACCTTGGGGTGCGGGCCCCAGCTCGTTGTTTTTCCCCGACCGTGACCGCAGACGTCGCACCGGTGAGTAATTCCGGGTGTGTACAGGTCAGGTCGGCGTACGTCATTGCAGTCATTCTGAAGTGCCGTAAGCAGCTGGTTCATCCGGCGGACGGGCTTCGTTTTTCGATATTTCATCGGCTCGTTCTTGCGATTCTTGGCGCCGTACATGGCTGCAGCCGCCCGGAAAGAATCCCTCGACACGTGCCATTCGAGGGAAGGTTCTCCATTGAACCGCGATCGCACAGCTCGCACGAACGACCGATTCTCCCGGACTCGCTCCGGCGGATCCTCCGGCGGCAGTCGTACCGCCAACGGATTCCGCTCGCAGGGATCCAACCGACAGGGCGCCCCTTCGCAGGGCCGCTCCGGTGGACCGAAGCGCTTCGGCGGGGGCGGCGGACGCCGCTCCTCCGTCTCGGGTGAATTCGCCCTGCCGGTGACCATCACCCCGGCCCTCCCCGCCGCCGAGACGTTCGGCGACCTGGACATGCCCGCGCCCCTGCTGGCGGCGCTGGGCTCCGAGGGCATGACCGTGCCGTTCCCCATCCAGGCGGCCACCCTGCCCAACTCGCTCGCCGGGCGTGACGTCCTGGGCCGCGGCCGCACCGGATCGGGCAAGACGCTTGCCTTCGGCCTGGCGCTGCTGGCCCGTACCGCGGGCAACCGCGCCGACGCCCGCCGTCCGCTGGCCCTGGTCCTCGTCCCCACCCGGGAGCTGGCCCAGCAGGTCACCGACGCGCTCACCCCGTACGCCCGGTCGCTCAAGCTGCGGCTGGCCACGGTCGTCGGCGGTATGTCGATCGGCCGCCAGGCGAGTGCCCTGCGTGGTGGCGCCGAAGTCGTCGTCGCCACCCCGGGCCGGCTGAAGGACCTCATCGAGCGCGGTGACTGCAAGCTCGACCGCGTCGCCATCACGGTGCTCGACGAGGCCGACCAGATGGCCGACATGGGCTTCATGCCCCAGGTCACCGAGCTGCTCGACCAGGTCAACCCGGACGGCCAGCGGATGCTGTTCTCGGCCACCCTGGACCGCAACGTGGACCTGCTGGTCCGCCGCTACCTGCACGACCCGGTCGTCCACTCGGTCGACCCCGCGGCCGGTGCGGTGACGACGATGGAGCACCACGTGCTCTACGTCCAGGGCTCCGACAAGTACGCCACGACCACCGAGATCGCGGCCCGGGACGGCCGGGTGATCATGTTCCTGGACACCAAGCACGCGGTGGACAAGCTCACCGACCACCTGCTGAACAGCGGTGTCCGTGCCGCGGCGCTGCACGGCGGCAAGTCGCAGCCGCAGCGCACCCGCACCCTGGACCGGTTCAAGACCGGCCACGTCACGGTGCTGGTCGCCACGAACGTCGCCGCCCGCGGCATCCACGTCGACAACCTGGACCTCGTCGTCAACGTCGACCCGCCGAGCGACCACAAGGACTACCTGCACCGTGGCGGCCGTACCGCCCGTGCCGGGGAGTCCGGCAGTGTCGTCACGCTGGTGCTGCCCAACCAGCGCCGCGAGATGACCCGTCTGATGGCGGACGCCGGGATCACCCCGCAGGTCGCCCAGGTCCGCTCCGGCGAGGCCGAGCTCAGCCGCATCACCGGGGCGCAGGCGCCCTCGGGCGTTCCCGTGACCATCTCCGCGCCGTTGACGGAGCGCAAGGGCAGCGGTTCCCCCTCGCGCCGGCGTGGCAGCAGGCCCCCGCAGGGCCGGCGTTCCAACGCCAACACGGCGACTCCCGAGGCGCGTGCCGCTGCCGCGCTGCGTCGGTCCAACCGGGCCGCGTAGTCACCGGACAGCAGTCCTGCAGCCCCTTTCCGGCTTTCTCACCGACCCTGTTGAGGCACCATGCGCTGTGTCATCGCCCGCTTCCCCTTCGATCTGTTCAAGAACGAAGTGGAGGATTCGATGAAGGGCATCAAGCCCGAACCCGTCACCGGTGACGCGGTGGTCATCAGCCGCCGCGTCTACCCCGTCAAGCAGGTCGGGGAGATCATCACCCGGCAGGACCGTCGCGACTTCAGTGCGGCGGAGGTGACCAGGGCGCTGACGCGTCTCGGCTTCACCTGCCGCCCGGCGGAGGTGCCCGCCCCGGCGGTGCCCCTCACCCCGCTGGAGAACGCGTCCGCCATGCTCGGAACGCCCGGAGACATCCGTCCGTCCGTCTGACGCCATCGCACCCCCATCGCACCCCCCGCGCCCCTACGGGCCGGGGGGTGCGGTGCGTCCGGACGTGGGGCGGGACCTCGGCAGATGCCGGGAATGTCTGTAACGGTCCGTCCTGCCCGTATCGGGTCGCCGGTCCCGGGCCCGCCGGGGACGAGAAGACCGTTCCGCCCGGCCGTCCGGACGGAGCGGGCGACGTGAGGGAGGTCCATGAAGAGCAGGCCGACCGCGCTCGGTGCGGCCGTGCCGGCGTCCGTACTTCCGGCCCGGGCGGTCCACGCGGACGAGACCCACACCGATTCGCACGACGCGCCCCAGGTGGCCCTCATCGCGACGGGCCGGATCGACGACCCGCTGGAGGACGTCCTGGAGCACGCCACGGTCCTCGGCGCGACGACCGTCCAGGGCTGAGGGAGCCCTCAGGACGCGGGGCCCGGTTTCCTGGCCCAGTCGAGCCGGGGCTCCACGACGAAGCGGAACACCCTGCGGACGGGCGGGCTGCACAGCAGCGTGACCACGGCCGCCGCGACGACCGTCACCACGATCCGGCCGAGCGGTGTGGCGACCAGGTCCGCCTCGAAGAGGTCCAGCCGGACGGCGCCCTTCACGACGAAGCCGTGCAGCAGGTAGCCGTACAGGGTGCCCGCGCCGAGGGCCGTCATCCACGTCCTGCGGCTCGGCACCCACGCGAGGAAGCAGGCGCTGAGCACCACGGCGCAGCCGAACAGCAGCAGGGTCACCACCGCACCCGTCCAGGCGGGCGAGCCGAGCTGCTCGGCGCCGTACCGGCGGAACAACCAGGAGGTCGTCGTGCGCGGGACCGCCCAGTACGCCGCGGCCAGGGCCACCAGGCAGACCGGTACGGACGCGAGGCGCACCGCCCGGCGGCGTACGAAGTCGAAGTGCGCGGGCCGCAGCTGGAGGCCCAGCACGTAGAACGGCAGGAACTGCAGGACCCGCTGGAGCTGGAGGTCGCCGCCGATGTTGCTGGTCACCGCTCCCATGGCCGCGACGACCAGGGACACCGCCACGGGCCACCGGACCGTCTGCCAGATCGGTGTCGTCAGACGCCAGAGGAAGAGCGCGGGCAGGAACCACAGCAGCCAGTAGGGGGTGAGCGGGCTCAGCGGGAAGCCGGGGGCGCCGGTGAGGCGCTCGAAGAGAGTGAAGGCCACCTCGAAGACGGCGTACGGCACGACCAGGCTGGTGACGAGCTTCCACACCCGCTCGCGCCGCAGGTCGAAGCCGCGGGAGAAGTATCCGGCGATCATGATGAAGACCGGCATGTGGAAGGCGTACACGAAGGTGTAGACCGTCTCGATCACGCGTCCGCTGCCGGGCAGCGGCTCCCAGGAGTGGCCCATCGCGACGAGGACGATGGCCAGGTACTTCGCGTTGTCGAAGTACGGGTCGCGGCCGGGCCGGGACGGGGCCGCGGTGCCGGTTCCGGCGGGGGCCGGTCCCGGGGTGCGTGAGGTCAGGGAGGGCATCCGGCCACCCTAATGACCTCCGCAAGCCCCGGGCCTCGTGCCGGGCCCGGCCCGCGCCGGCCCCGAAAAGCCGTGCCCCGGTGCCCCTCCAGGGCCTCGCTCAGGGGATCAGGACCACCTTGCCGACGGTCCGGCGGGCCAGCAGGTCCTCGTGGGCGCGGTGGGCCTCGGCGAGCGGGTAGCTGCCGCCCGCCACCGGCTTCAGCCGTCCCGCTGCGACCAGGCCGAAGAGCTCCTTGAGAGGCCCGTCGACCGCACCCGGGACCGCCAGCGTGGGGCGCAGCCAGAATCCGACGACGGCGGCGTTGAGCCGTCCCAGCCGTGCCGGGTCGACAGGCGTGAAGCCGGTCCGGGCGGCGCTGCCGTAGGTCACGAGCCGGCCGGAGGACGCCAGGGAGTCCAGCGCCCGGTCGAAGAGCTCGCCGCCGACGGCGTCCAGGATCACGTCCGCCTTCTCCTGGAGCGGGTAGCCGACCACCGCGTCGGCACCGAGGTCCAGGACGAGCCGCTCCTTGGCCGGGGAGGAGACCTGGGCGAGCACCCGGCCCGCTCCGAACTCCCTGGCCAGCTGGACGGCGAGGCTGCCCACGCCGCCCGCGGCGGAGTGCACCACGACGGTCTCACCGGCCCGCAGCCGGGCGGAGGTCCGCAGCAGGTGCCAGGCCGTCAGCCCCTGCACCATCAGGGCGAGTGCCTCGGCGGCGCCGAGCTCCTCGGGGATCTCCAGGAGCGCGGACTCCTTGGCGGCCACCTGCTCCGCGTACCCGTGCGACACCCGGGCCAGTACCCGCCTGCCGTCCGGGGTGCGGCCCACGACCTCGCTGCCGGGGACGTACGGCAGGGCGTCGGCGCCCAGGTAGGAGCCGTCCGTCTGATGGGTGTCCGCGAAGTTCACCCCGGCGGCCTCGACGGTGAGCAGCACCTCACCGGGGCCCGGCACGGGGGCGGCCAGTTCCACGGGCCGGAGGACTTCGGGACCACCGAAGTGGTCGAACTGGATAGCGATCATGGCGCACGGTATCGCGGGTTCCGGCGCAGCGCGGGCGTCCCGGAATCCGTCGGAGGCGAGTTGACGGAAGAAGGGGAAAACAATACATCCGGTTTGTTAGAGTGGTTGCTCTGCGTCGTCGCCCGTGTGTACCGAACGGACAGTGGCACCCGTAATCCCCGGATCCCCGTACTCATCGGAGTGGCAGGATGGCCAAGCAGGACCGCGCGGTACGTACGCGTCAGGAGCTGATCCGGTCGGCCGCCGAGGCCTTCGACCAGGGCGGATTCGCGCCCTCCTCGCTCACCGGGATCGCCGGCGCGGCCGGGGTCAGCAGCGGGGCGCTGCACTTCCACTTCCAGAGCAAGCGCGAACTGGGCGCCGCCGTCGAGAGGGCGGCGGCGCGCGCCCTCCAGGACGTCATCGCCCCGCATCCCGGTGAACAGCCCGCTCCGCTGCGGAATCTGGTGGACACCTCGCACGTGCTGGCCGGGCGGCTCACCGAGGACGTGGTGCTGCGCGCCGGATTCGGTCTGGCCGCGGACGCCACCTGGCAGCAGGACGTCACGCTGTGGCGGGTGTGGCGCGGCTGGGTCCGCGCGATGCTGACCCAGGCGCGCCGCGAGGGCACGCTGGCGCCGGACGTGCCGCTGGAGGACGTGGTCTCCACCGTGACGGCGGCCGTCGTAGGGGCGCATACCCTCGGGCGGCTGGACGAGGAATGGTCACCGCGGTACGCGGTCGCCCAGTTCTGGAACCTGATGCTGCCGCGCATCTCCACAGCCATGGTCCCGTTCGAATAGGCCTGCCAGACTGCGCCCATGAGTGATCTTCTGAACGGCAGAGTCGTCCTTGTCACCGGGGCCAGCAGCGGTATCGGCGCGGCTGCGGCACGCGTGTTCTCCCAGGAGGGCGCGACGGTGGTCCTCGCCGCGCGCAGGGAGGACCGACTGGCCGCGCTGGCCGCCGAATTGAGGGACAAGGGCGGGGAGGCCTCCCACGTCGTCTGTGACGTCACCGTCGCGAGGGACGCAGCCCGGGCGGTGGACTTCGTGGTGAACACCTACGGGCGCCTGGACTCCGCGTTCAACAACGCGGGGCTCGGCGGCGACCGGACTCCCCTGCACCTGATGGGCGATGACGTCTACGACGCCGTCATGGACACAAATGTGCGCGGTGTCTGGAATTGTCTCCGCTACGAGATAGCGGCCATGCTGCCGAACGGCGGGGGCAGTTCCATCGTGAACAACAGCAGTGTGGGCGGCCTGGTGGCCATTCCCGCGGCGGCGCCCTACATAGCGGCCAAGCACGCGGTAGTCGGCCTGACCCGCGCCGCCGCCGACGAGTACGCCCAACAGGGCATCAGGGTCAACGCCGTGGCACCCGGCACCACGCGCAGCGAGATCACCGCCGACTGGTTCGGGCGTAATCCGGGCCTGGAGGAGATGGTCAACAGCATGACGCCGCAAGGCCGTACGGCTGAGCCGGAGGAGGTGGCGAACGCGGCGGCCTGGCTGCTCAGCGACCGCTGCCCGTTCCTCACGGGCACGGTCCTGCCGGTGGACGGCGGATTCGTCAACCAGTGATCCGCCCGCGCGGGCGGCGGATCCGTGGGGCTCTCAGCCGCACGGACCGCTCAGCCGGCCCCGGAAGACCGTTTCGCCGTCCTGGGTCCCGGTGACCAGCACCGTGGCCGGTCCGGGGCCGGGCGAGGGTGCCACCTCCGCCTCGATCCAGCAGGGGCTGTCGAATTCGACGTACCGCTCGAAGGACGTGTCGACGGTGGTCGCCTCGAAGGGGGCGGGGTGCAGGACGGCGTTGGCCGCCTGATGGGCGGCCTCGATCAGGACGAGCCCCGGGACGTGGTCGACGGGGTGGTCGTACAGCAGGACGTTGTCCACGTCGTTGCGCAGCTGCCAGTGGTGGGGCCGGTCGCCGGGCGCCAGCACGACGTCGGTTCCGGTGGCCCGCCGGACGATGCGGGGGTCGGCCGGGGCGGGGACCGCCCAGGTGTTCCACCCGGTCGTGAGGTGTCCACCGCGGAGCCTGCGATAGGCGCCCGGGGATATCCAGCCGAAGTCGCAGTCGGCCCGCGCCACCAGGGCGTCGTCCTGGTAGAGGCGGATGTCCATGCCGAGGGAGCTCACGGCACGGCCGCGCTTCTTCGGCTCCGCGAGGGAGATCCCGACGGTGAGCGGGGACGGCCCGGTCGACGCGACACGGAACCCGGGGGCTACGGTGAAGTCGAAGGAGTGCAGCAGGGTGTGGTGGGAAAGCGGTACGCCGTACTCTGCATGCGCGATGAGCAGACCGCTCTGCCGGATCGCCTGGGTGAGCATCCGGGGGTCGTAGGGCAGTCCGCCGTCGGGGGCAGGCCAGCCGGCGGTGAGCGAGAACTCGCCATCTTCGCGGCGGTGCCATCCGGTGACGAGAACGGCCTCGGCACGGCTGAGGTGGACGTATTCCTTGCGGACCCCGTCACTGCCCCCGATGTCGGTACACGGATGATGAGGGAAAACAGGTACGTCGGGCACGGTCCCCCCGGACATGGCGCAGAGTGGGCAGCCTGGCGCTGATATAATACCGGTTCACCGGTCTTTTTTGAAGAAGCGTCAAGCCGAGGTCAAGGGGAGCGCGAGTTGGCAAGACAGCAACGGGCGATCCGGACGCGCAGAATCTTCCTCGAGGCCGCCGCGGAGGTCTTCGACGAGCACGGTTACGACGCCGCCACGATTGCCGCGATCCTCGACCGGGCCGGTCTCACGAGGGGCGCGCTCTACTTCCACTTCACCTCCAAGGAAGAGCTGGCGCGCGGCGTCCTCGAAGAGGCCGTGACCTCGGACGGAGTCACCCCGCAGACCTTCAAGCTGCAGGAATGGGTGGACACGGCGCTCCTGCTGGCCTACCGGCTCCCCCGGGAACCCATGCTCAGCGCCTCGATACGGCTGTCCGTCGACCCCCGGGCCCGCAGTCTGTTCGGCACCCGCTGGCCGGACTGGATCACGCTCCAGACCGAGCTCCTCACCGAGGCCAAGGAGCGGGGCGAGCTGCTGCCGCACGTCGACCCGGTCTCCACCTCCCGGCTCCTCGTCGGGGCCTGGACCGGTGTGCAGCTGGTGACGGAGGCGATGGCCGATCCGCCTGACCTGGTCGCCGAGATCTCGGCCCTCTTCGAGCTGATCCTCCCCAACAACGCCGTCCCCGGTGTGCTGGCCCGGCTGGACACCTCCCCGCACCGCGCCCAGCGGATCATCGAGGAGAACAGGGCAGCCGCGGCGTCCTGACCTGCGGGCCCCTGCCTCCTGCCCCCGTCCCGGTTTCACCCGGCCGGGTGCGCCACGACTGCGACGTGGCTGGCCGGCGGGCAGGCTGGCCCCATGTGGCTTCGCCGAACAGCCCTGGGCGCCGTTGTCGTGCCGCTGGCTGTCCTGGTGTTCCGGGACGCGCCGGTACGCCTCGTCGCACCCGAGCCGGCCACGGCCGAGCCCGCGGCCCCGCCCGCAGCCCCGCGGCCCGTGATCGTCAGCCGGGCCCAGTGGCGCGCGGACGAGAGTCTGGTCAAGGAGCACGCGACGTACACGGGGGCGGTGAACGCGGTCTTCGTCCACCACACCAACCACACCAACGACTACGACTGTGCCGACGCCCCGAGGATGCTCCGGGCGATGGAGCAGGACCACGTCTCGGGTGAGGGGTGGGACGACATCGGCTACAACTTCGTCGTCGACCGCTGCGGGACCGTCTACGAGGGCCGGGCCGGCGGCGTGGGCCGCTCCGTGCGCGGGGCGCATGCCAAGGGCTTCAACGCGCACAGCGTGGGGATCGCGGCGCTCGGCAGCTTCGGCCCCGGGGTGCCGGTGCCGAAGGCGCTCATCGAGGGGATCGCGAAGGTGGGCGCGTGGAAGCTGCGCCAGGGCACCGACCCGCGGAGCACCGTGCGGATGGTCTCGACGAACGACGAGAGCCTGTACCAGCGGGGTGAGGTGGTCCACCTCCACGCGGTGTCGGGTCACCGCGACACGTTCCAGACCAGCTGTCCCGGGGACGCGCTGTACGACCAACTGCCGTTGATCCGAGCTGAGATGGCCCGCCTCAGGACCCCGCGGAGCTGATCTCCGCCCGGCCTGTGTGCCCGGCCTTCGCACCAGTCCTTCGTGCAGGGCCGCGGCCTCCACTCGGGTGATTGTGCGGACGCGGAACGCGTCGATACCCCCTGGAAAGCATATCGGCGGCTTATCTGTTCGTGCCCTTGTACAGTCCCGGAGCACAGCGGAGGAATACCGTCATGCCGGCATCACCCCTCGCCAAGCGACCCGTCGAATCGGCGCTCGCCCTTCTGCTGGTCCTCCTGGGCGTGCTGGGCCTCTCCGGCCGCAGCGCCGCGGCCACCCCGGCCCAGGCCGCCACCGCGCAGTCCGTCACCGCGCAGCCCGTCACCACCGTCCGGGCGTTCCCCGTACGGGCTGCCGCGGCGCCGACCGTCACCGCGGGCACAGACTGGGACCGCATCGCCGAGTGCGAGAGCAACGGCCGGTGGAACATCAACACCGGCAACGGCTACCACGGCGGGCTGCAGTTCGCGCCCTCCACCTGGCGGGCCTACGGCGGCGGGCAGTACGCACCGCGCGCCGACCTCGCCACCCGCTCCCAGCAGATCGCCGTCGGTGAACGCGTGGCCCGCTCGCAGGGGATGGGCGCCTGGCCCACCTGTGGCCGGCTCGGCGCGAACGGCACATCGAGCCCGCAGGCCGGCAGCACCCCTCAGCGCAGCGAGACGCCGAAGGCCGCACCCCGGCGTCAGTCGGAAAGCGGTTCGAGCAGCTCGTCGGGCTACTCCCACGAGGCGTCCGACGCCGCGGAAGCGACCGACTCCCACGAGCTCGCCGGCAGCGAGACCCACGTCGTCGAGCCGGGTGACTGCCTCTCCGTGATCGCCGAGCGGGCCGACGTACCCGGTGGCACCGACGCGCTGTTCGAGCTGAACCGTGAGCTGCTGGACGAGGGTCCGGACCTCATCTACCCGGGACAGCGCCTGCGACTGACCGCCTGAACCCGCTCAGCGTGCCGGCAGGGCCGGTACGTCCTCCGGGAGCAGCCGGCGCAGCGCGTCGACACCGGGGGAGGGCAGTGCGGAGAGCCTGCGGGCCTGGTACGTGGTCATGGAATCGAGTATCTGCCGCGACGTACGGGCGTTGCCGAAGGAGGCATCGCGCGGAAGGGCGTCCACATAGCCGTGGAGAGCCTTGAGCGTGTCGTCCGCGCAGTCGTAGCCGGATTCCGAGGCATGCCGGGCCATGATGCCGACCAGTTCGGCCGTGGTGTAGTTCTCGAACTCCACCGAGCGGGAGAAGCGTGAGGCGAGACCAGGGTTGGAATCCAGGAAGCGCCGCATCTCCCGGGTGTATCCGGCGGCGATCACGACCACGTCGTCACGGTGGTCCTCCATCAGCTTGAGCAGTGTCTCCACGGCTTCCCTGCCGAAGTCGGAGGTCGCTCCCTCGGGAGTCAGGGTGTAGGCCTCGTCGATGAACAGCACACCACCCAGGGCGCTTTCGAAGACCTCCTTGGTGAGCTGCGCGGTGTGGCCGACGTACCGGCCCACGAGGTCCGCGCGGGCCACCTCGACCAGCTGGCCCTTGGGCAGTACCCCCAGCGAGTGCAGCAGTCCGGCGTAGAGCCGGGCGACCGTGGTCTTACCCGTACCGGGAGGCCCGGAGAAGATCAGATGGTGACTCACCTTCGGGGTGGGCAGGCCGGCGGCCTTGCGGCGCCGGGACGAGTCGAGGAGGGACACCAGGTCGTTGACCTCGCGCTTGACGGCTGCCAGGCCGACCATCGCGTCGAGCCGGGAGAGGAGTTCGCCGGAGTCCACGGCACCGGTTCCGGGGTCCGCGGCCGGGGCCACGTCCTCGGGCAGCAGCAACGACAGGTCGCTCTCGGCGGGTTCGGCGACGCTGCTCAGCCGGAACGCCTGACGGTCGACCATTTCCTCGAAGACCCGGCGGGCGGCGCGTCCGTTGCCGAAGGCGGCGTCCCGGGGCATCTGCGCGTAGTGCGTGGCGAGGGCGTCCAGGGTGCCCGGGTCCATCTCGTACCGGTGGGCCTCGCACATGGACTCGGTGATCGTGACGAGTTCCTCGACCGAGTAGTTGGCGAATTCGACGGTGCGGGTGAAGCGGGAGGCCAGGCCGGGGTTGGACGTGAGGAAGGAGCCCATCTCGTCGGTGTAGCCGGCGGCGATGACGACGACGTCGTCGCGGTGGTCCTCCATGAGTTTGAGCAGCGTGTCGACGGCTTCCTTGCCGAAGTCGGCGCCGGAGCCCTTGCTGTCGGAGAGCAGGGTGTACGCCTCGTCGATGAACAGGACGCCGCCGAGCGCCTCGTTGAACGCCTCCGTGGTCTTGATGGCCGTGCCGCCGATGATCTGGGCGACGAGGTCGGCCCGGGACACCTCCACCAGGTGGCCCGAGCGCAGGACGCCGAGGTCGGTCAGGATGCCGCCGTACAGCCGGGCGACGGTCGTCTTGCCGGTTCCCGGAGGTCCGGAGAAGACGAGGTGGCGGCTCATGGGCGGCGCCGGCATGCCGAGGCGGGCGCGGCGCTGGGCGAGCTGGTTGAGGTGGACGAGGGTGCGGACCTGGTGCTTCACGTCGGCGAGGCCGATCAGCGACTCCAGCTCCTCCAGAGGGCCTGCCGGGGCGGCGGGCACCGGCGGGCGGGCGGGCTCGCCGGTGGTCCTCGCCCATCCGGCGGCCGCGGCCGTGTCGCCCCAGGAGTCGGGTGTCGCGTTGCCCGCGCTGACCAGGTTCTCCACCCGGAGCCGGTCGCCGGCCGTGGTCTGCCGCAGCCCGGCACCACGGTTGTCCCGCACGGTGCAGCCGGTGACCGTGACCGGTTCCCCGGTGTCGACACGGACGCCGTCGCCCAGGCTCCCGTCGGCCCGGCAGTCGTCGAGCGCGGCCCGGGATCCGGCCGCGAGCAGGACACCGTGCGCCCCGGACTCCCCGAAGTGGGTGCGCAGTGCGGTCAGTTCGCCGCCGCCCTCCACGACGGCCCCGGACGCGGCGGAGGACTGGACGCGGCAGTCCCGTACGGTCCCGATGCCGTCCGGACCGACGAGGAGGCCCGCGTCGGTGCTCGCCCGTACGGACGTGTCGCCGATCTCCGGGTGGCCTCCGGCGGCGATGCGTACGCCCGCGCCGCCCGCCGTCTCGATCTCGCAGGACTCCAGCCGGCCGCGGCCGTCCTCGACGACCTCCACGCCGTGGCCGCCCGGCGAGACGATCCGGACCCGGCGCAGCAGCGGCTGGGCGCCGGACCGGATCAGGATCCCGGTGCCGGCCGCGTCCGTGATCTCCAGTCCGTCGAACTCTGCGGCCGATTCGTCCTCCAGGACGACGGCGCCCGAAGTCCCCGTACCCGCCGCGCAGTCGCGGACGGTGGTGTCGGTGAGCATCGGGGTGCTCGATCCCCGTACGAGGACGGCGGGTGCGGCCGAGCTGTCGAACTCGCACCTGTCGAACGTGCCCCGGGAGCGCTCCGTGACGGCGAGCCCGCCGCCCGCGGTGCGCACGGTCCGGCAGTGGCGCAGCTCAGGGTCGGCACCGGAGGCCAGGGCGATGCCGGGGCCCGTGGTGTCCAGGACGGTGACCTCGTCGAGTGAGGGACGGGCGCTGCTGGTGATGTACACGCCGACAGCCGTGTCGTGGACGGTGGTCCGCAGGACCCGGGTGCCGCTGCTGCCCTCCAGGGCGACGGCAGGTTTCTGGGCGCCGGAGATGTCGCAGTGCTCGACGACGCCCTGCGCGGAGCCGTTGGCGAGGACGCCGTTGCCCCGGGTGTCGCGGATGCGGCAGCCGCGTACGGTCGTGCGGGCCTCCTCGCTGAGGACGACGCCCGAGGTGCCGAGGTTCTCCAGGACGCAGTCCGCCACGACGCTGCCGGTGGGGGACATGTCCACGATGCCGGCGCCGGCCGGGTTGGTGATCCGGCAGTCCCGCAGGGCGAGCGCGCCGGTCTCCCTGGCCAGGACGGCGGTCCAGCCCGACCCGACGACGGTGCAGCCGTCCATGCTGAGCTGGCCGCGCGGCGCGTCGACGACGGGGAGGTCCTCGGTGCCGCCGCGCAGGGTGAGGTCGGTGAGCATCACCGCGTCGGCGAGCAGGACCAGGGCGCTGCCCCGGCGCGGGCAGATCTCGACGCTGCCCCGCTCGCCGTCGGCGACGAGCGTGACCCTGTTGCGGACCGTCAGGTTCTCGGGATAGCGGCCAGGTCCGATCTGGATCACCGCTCCGGTGCGCGCCGCGGTCAGGGCCTCACCGATCGTCCGGAAACTGTTCGGTCGTTCCGGTGACACCGTGAGCAACTGCCGTGACACGCCCTGAACCTCCTCGCTTCGCCGCCGTACCCGATCTTTCCCGACCCGGAGGGACGGGGCGGGAGGGCCCCGGTGTGCGCTGGGTGAAGCCTGGGGGAATGGAAGGTGTCCGTTGTCGCAGCGGCGGTGGCGGCGGTGTGCCGCGTGCGTCGCCGAGGCGTCACCTGGGCTGCCTAGGGTGTGCGCCATGCGACGAGCCCGCTCCCTCCGTGCCGTGCCAGGACCGAGAGCGGCGGCCGTCGCGGCCGCCTTCTCCGCCGTGCTGGTGACGGCCTCCGCAGCCCCCGCCGACGCGGCGGACACCGTCGAACTGCCCGTCGTGCGCGGCTTTTTGACACCGGACGACTCCTGCGCCGGTGCGTCCGGCCGCAGCGCCGAGGCCCAGCCGTGGACGGCGCGCGCACTGGGGCTGTCGCGGGTGTGGACGCTGGAGGAGGGCGACGGGGTGACCGTCGCCGTGGTGGACACCGGCGTCGGTACAGGGGTGCCCGGTCTCGCCGGACGGGTGCGGACGGTCGGGGCCGCGGGTGAGGACTGCGTGGGGCACGGGAGCTTCGCCGCCGGGCTGATCGCGGCGGCCCGCATCGACGGGGTGGGGCCCGCGGGTGTCGCGCCCCGGGCCCGGATCCTGGCCGTGCGCGGCACCGACGAGCGCGGGGCGGCCACGCCGGGCCGGCTGGCCGCGGGGATCAGGGTCGCCGCCGACGGCGGGGCCGAGGTCATTTATGTGGGACAGGCGCTCGCCGACGGGAAGAAGGAGCTGACCGAGGCCGTCGCGTACGCCGCCGCCCGTGACGCCCTCGTCGTCGCGCCCGCCGCACCGGACGCCCTCGTCGAGAACCGGGACGAGCCGAGCGGTTACGAGCCCGCGGCGCCCTGGTACTGGCCGGCGTCCGCGCCGGGAGTCGTGTCGGTGACCGACTACGGGCCCGACGGGGGCAGGCCCGCCGGCGCGCCGGTCGTCCCGGGGGTGGACCTCGCGGCGCCCGGTGACGCCGTGGTCAGCGTCGGCCCGAAGGGGCCGGGGCACTACCTCGGCTCGGGGGCGTCCCTGGCCGCCGCGCAGGTGGCGGGGGCGGCGGCCCTCGTACGGGCGCAGCACCCCGGGATGACGGCGGCCGAGGCGTCCCGGCAGCTCACCGGGGCGGCGTACCCGGCGTCGCCGCCCCGGCTGGACCCGTACGCGGCCGTGACCGCGGTCCTGGCCGGGGGCGGGGGCCGCGTACCGGGTGAGGAGCCCGCCGAGGTGCTGGTCCCGGCGTCCGACGGGCCCCGGAACCGCTCGGTGCTCGTCGCCGGGGTCTGCGGGGGGCTGGTCCTGCTCCTCGCGGCGGTGGCGGCGGCGGTCCCGCGGGGGCGGGCGCGGCGGTGGCGGCCGGCGGGGGGCGGGTAACCGCCGTTCGCCTCCCCGGCGCCCGTTCACCCGTCCAGCAGGGCCGTCTGCATCTGCACCGTCCTGCGGCGGGCGATCCGGGTGGCGCGGCCGGGCGGGAGGTTGCGGCCCTTGACGTTGCCGAAGACGTATCCCTCCGAGGGCGGGCAGGACAGCAGCAGCCCCGGGGTGTTGACCTCCTGGAGCCTGCGCATCAGATGGTCGCTCAGCCCGCGCCCCGCCCCGGTCGCCGAGCGGGCGACGACGAGGTGCAGGCCGACCTCCCAGCCGAGCGCCAGCTGGTCGAGCAGCGGGTCGAACGGCGCGTTCATCGGACCGGTGCCGAGCATGTCGTAGTCGTCGACGAGTACGAACAGCCGCGGGCCCGTCCACCAGTCGCACAGCCGCATCCGGGCGGGCGCGATGTCGGGGCCCGGCACCCGGGTCTTCACCGCGCGCGCCGCGCCGTCGACCAGGTCCCTGAGCGCGTCGATGGAGACGGCGTGTCCGAGCCGGTAGGCGTCGGGGACCGCCTCGATGAGGTCGCGGCGGTAGTCCACCACCATGATGCGCGCCTCGTCCGGGGTGTAGCGGTCCATGATCGCCTTGGCCGTCAGGCGCAGCAGGTTGGTCTTGCCGCTCTCGCTGTCGCCGACCACGATCATGTGCGGGCTCTCGCTGAAGTCGTGCCAGACCGTGGAGAGTTCCTCCTGTTCGAGACCCAGCGGCATCTTGAAGTCGCCGTGGGCCGCGGGCAGTCCGGAGACGGGCAGCTCGGCCGGCAGCATGCGGACCGGGGGCGCGGGCGGGCCGGACCAGGACTCCTGGAGGGCGGCGACCAGCCCCGTCACCCCTTCGGCGAGGTCGTCGGAGGACTCCACGCCGTCGATGCGGGGCAGCGCGGTCAGATAGTGGAGCCTGCCCTCCCGGGTCAGGCCGCGCCCCGGCGTACGGGGGACGGTCGCGGCCCGCCGCATGTCGATGCCGGAGTCCATGGGGTCACCCATCCGGAGCTCCAGATGGGTGGCCGCCTGGTCGCGTACCGCCGAGGACAGCTCCACCCAGCGGGCGGTGGTGACGATCAGGTGGATGCCGTAGTTCAGTCCGCGCGCGGCGATCGCGTTGAAGGTGGTGGTGTGGGGTTCGTAGTCCTGGCGCACGGTCGACCAGCCGTCGATCACGAGGAACACGTCGCCGTGCCGCTCGTCGGGGAACTCCCCGGCCGCGCGGCGCCGGCGGAAGCTCGCCATGGAGTCGATGCCGTGCTCCAGGAAGAACCGTTCGCGGGCCGCCATCAGGGTGTTGACCTCGGCGATCGTGCGGCCGACCCGCTCCGTGTCGAGGCGGGCTGCGACCCCGCTCATGTGCGGCAGGCCCGCCAGTGAGGCGAGGGTGCCGCCGCCGAAGTCCAGGCAGTAGAACTGCACTTCGTGCGGGGTGTGGGTGAGGGCCAGCGAGGTCAGGATCGTACGGACCATGGTGCTCTTGCCGCTCTGCGGGCCACCGGCGACGGCGACGTGCCCGCCGGAGCCCGCCAGGTCCACCTGGAGGAGGTCGCGCAGCTGGTCGAAGGGCCGGTCGATGATGCCGATCGGTACCCGGAGCCGCCCCCGCCCCTCCCAGCCGACCGTGGTGAGGCCCAGGGCCGGGTCGGGTGTGAGCGGCGGCAGGATCTGGTCGAGGGTCGACGGGAGGCCGAGCGGCGGCAGCCAGACCTGGTGGGCGGGCGGTCCGGCGGACAGCAGCCGCTCGACGGCGACCGACAGCAGCGTGTCGCCGGTCTCCTCGGTCTCCGGCTCGGGATCGGGCACGGCGGGCAGATGGCGGGGCACCACGTATCCGGTCGTCCAGGGCACGGTCTGGCTGGCCACCCGCGCCTGGTTCGCACCTCCGCTGCGCTGCCGGTACGGCCCCGACACATAGGCGGCCCGGAAGCGGGTCAGCGCCTCCACCCCGGACTTGAGGTAGCCGCTGCCCGGCTGCGGCGGCAGCTGGTAGGCGTCAGGTACGCCGAGGACACCGCGGCTCTCCATCGCGGAGAACGTACGCAGACCGATGCGGTACGAGAGGTGGCTCTCCAGCTGGTGCATGCGGCCCTCGTCGAGCCGCTGCGAGGCGAGCAGCAGATGGACCCCGAGGCTGCGGCCCAGCCGGCCGATCATCACGAAGAGTTCCATGAAGTCGCGGTGGGCCGACAGGAGTTCGCTGAACTCGTCGACCACGACGAACAGGCTGGGCAGCGGGGCGAGCGGGGTGCCGGCCGCGCGGGCCTTCTCGTAGTCCAGGGCCGAGGCGTAGTTGCCCGCGCTGCGCAGCAGCTCCTGCCTGCGGATCAGCTCGCCGTGCAGGGCGTCCTGCATGCGGGAGACCAGGGCCGCCTCGCCCGCCAGGTTGGTGATGACGGCCGAGGTGTGGGGCAGCTCGTCGAGGCCGAGGAAGGTGGCGCCGCCCTTGAAGTCGACCAGGACGAAGTTGAGGGTCTCGGAGGAGTTGGTGAGGGCCAGCGCCAGGACCAGGGTGCGCAGCAGTTCGCTCTTGCCGGAGCCGGTGGCGCCGATCAGCATGCCGTGCGGGCCCGAACCGCCCTGGGCCGACTCCTTGATGTCCAGCTCCACCGGGGTGCCGTCCGCGCCGACCGCGATCGGCACCCGGAGCCGGGCCGGCCCGGTGCTGCGCTGCCACAGCGTGGGCGGGTCGTGGCGGTACAGGTCGCCGATGCCCAGCAGGGCCGTCAGCTCCACGTTGGTGGCGAGCGGCTCGCCCGCGTCGGTGCCGGTGCCCATGCGGAACGGGGAGAGGCGCTTGGCCAGGGCCGTCGCGCCGGACGGGCCGAAGCCGTCGGGGCGGCCGAGCCGTGTCGTCTGCTCCTTGCGGTCCCGGTCGGTGCGGACCAGGCCGAAGGACTCCTCGGTCACGTCGAAGCGCAGGGTGACCCGGCCGGGGCGCCAGGTCAGCGCGCCGGAGAGGTCCAGGACGACGGTGTTGCGGAGCCCGGGGCCGTCCAGCCGGTGGCCCGCCGGGACGGTGCCGCCGTCCACGACGATCACGGTGAACGGCTCCTCACGGCCGGGCAGCGCGTCCGGGTCGAACGGCGGGCGCTCCAGGAACTCCGCGCCGAGCAGGTTCTCCAGCTCGTTGAACGCCGCACCCGCCATCCGGGCCGGGCCCGCGCCGTCGCTCTCCTGGGGGTGCATGTGGTGCGGGAGCCACTTGGCCCACTCCCAGTCCGGCCGCCGATCGTCGGACACGCACAGCGCGACCCAGACGTCGTCCGGGGCGTGGAAGGTGACCAGCTGCGCGACCATCGCGCGGGCCGCCGACCTGATGCGCTCCTCGTCGCCCCGGAACAGCACCCGGGCCCAGGCCCGCAGATAGATCGCGATGGGCTGCTCGGGGACGGTCGCGTAGGCCCGGATGAAGCTGCGCAGGGCGTGCGCGGCGAGCGGCTCCAGGTCCTCCACGGGGCTGGTCGCCATCGGGGTCAGCCGCAGGCCCAGCTTCTGCTCGCCGACGGCCACCCGGATCTCGCCGAAGTCCTCGTCCTGCGGGCGGCGCTCCCACAGCCGGGTGGAGCCCACCAGCGACCACAGGGCGGCCGGTTCGGGGTGGCGCCAGGCCAGGGCCCGCTGCTGGTCGACCACGGCGGCCCGCACCTTGCGCCGGGTCTGTCCCAAGTAGCGCAGGTAGTCCCGGCGTTCGCCCTTCAGACGCTCCTTGCGCTCGCTGCTCCTGCGCATCGCCTGGCCGATCATCATCGCCCCGGTGGACAGGACCATCAGCCCCAGTGCGAGGTAGATGAAACCGCCGCTGCCCTGCGTCATGCCGGGCCGCATGAACATCAGCATCATCGACACGGACATGAGCGCCATCGGGAGGTAGGTCCAGACGGCGGAGGAGTCGGGGACCACCTCGGGCAGCGTGGGCGGCTCCTGCAGGCTCAGCTCGCCGTCGGGCATCTCCGGACCACGCCGACGGGCGGGCCGGCGGAACAGGACCACGCTCAAGGAAGGGTCTCCCTCGTTCTGTACGGAGCGGTCACACACGGGTTCGACCGAAGCTTGGACCGCGAGCGATGAACGGGCGGAGAACGCTCCGGGGCAGGGCCGTGAATGCTGGCGGAGGGTCGCACCTCACAGGCCCCAGGGGCCCCTGACGGGCAGGCCGCTGAGATTACGATCCGTCACACGGCCCCCGGCACACCGGGACTGGCCGTCTGTTCGGGACGTCCCGTGGTTCGAGCAGGCTCCCGCGCCCGGCAGCCGCGACCCGGGAGAGAGGCCCTACCCCCATGACCGACACCCAGGTGGCCGGCCTGTGCCGCCTGACCGTCCGTGCTCCCGCCCGGAGCATCGACCTCGCCGTACCCGCCGACGTACCGGTGGCCGACCTGCTGCCCGCGATCCTCGGCTACGCGGGGGACGACCTCGCCGAGCAGGGCATCGAACACGCCGGCTGGATCCTCCAGAGGCTGGGCGGCCCGCCGCTCGACGAGGAGCGCACCCTCGACTCGTACGACCTGAACGACGGTGAGACCGTCTATCTCAGGCCCCGCAGCGAGGCGCTGCCCGAGGTGCACCTCGACGACCTCGTCGACGGCATCGCCACCACCATGAACGGCCGCCCGTACGGCTGGGGTCCGGCGGCCGGGCGGCGGCTGCTGCGCGGACTCGCGGTCGCCGCGCTGCTCGCCGGCCTGCTCGTCCTCGCGCTCCCCGGACCGGACACCGCACCCCGCGCCCTGTGCGCGGCCTTCGCGGGACTGCTGCTCCTTGCCGGGGCCGCCGCCGCGAGCCGCGCGGTGGGTGACGCCGGGGCCGCCGCCGCGCTCGGCTCCATGGTCGGCCCCTACCTGGCACTGGCCGGCTGGCTGCTCACCGGCGGCGACCTGGGCGGCCCGGACCACGACGTGGTGCTGGGGCCGAAGCTGCTCGCCGCCTCCGCGGCCGGGGCGGGCGGCGCGGTGCTCGCGCTCGCCGTGGTGGCCGCCTACGCCGCGCTGTTCCTCTGCGCGGCCGTCGTCGCCGCCTTCGGCGCGCTCGGAGCCGTCCTGATGATGACGGCGGACCTGGCGGCGGCCGAGGCAGCGGCGGTCTGCGTGCTGGCCGCCGTGGTGCTCGGCGCCTTCGTCCCCTCGCTGTCGTTCCGGATGTCCGGGCTGCGGATGCCGCCCCTTCCCACCAACGCCCAGCAGCTCCAGGAGGGCATCGAGCCGCACCCCACCGCGGTCGTCGCGAGCCGGACCGTGCTCGCGGACGGGTGGATGACCTCGCTGTACGGGGCCGTCGGGATCATCTGCGCCGGGTGCCTCGCGCTGCTCGTCCACGACGCCCGGCTCCCCGAGCTCGTCCTGGTGTCGGTGCTGATCCTGCTGCTGGCCCTGCACGCACGGGGCCTCGGCCAGGTGTGGCAGCGGCTCTTCCTCGTGGTGCCCGCGGCCGGCGGCGCGCTGCTGCTGGCCGTGACGAGCGCCTCGCGGGCCGCCCCGGGAACCCGCCTGCTGGTGACCGGATCCCTGGTCACCGTCGCCGCGCTCGCCTCGATCCTCTCCTGGACCGTGCCCGGCCGACGGCTCGTGCCGTACTGGGGGCGGGCCGCGGAACTGCTGCACTCGGCAGCCGCGCTGAGCCTGCTCCCGCTGACCCTGTGGGTGCTCGGGGTCTACGGCGCCCTGCGCGCACTCAACGGCTGACTTCGAGGGAGCGCTGCTGTGCAGTCCAAACGCGACCAGGTCCAGGCCCACATGTTCGTCATGGGCCGTCTCACGTCCGGAATGCTCCGGGGCGACCCGGACGCCCCGGAGAGCCCGCAGGGGCGGACCAACCGGGGCATCGCCCTGGGCGTCGTGATCGCCGTGCTGCTGTCGGCGGGGGCCTTCGTCCTGGGGCTGCTCAAGCCCGGTACGACGGACTCCTGGAAGGAGGCCGGGACACTGGTCGTCAACAAGGAGACCGGCTCCCGCTACCTCTACCTCGACGGCCGGCTGCGCCCCGTACGCAACTACGCCTCCGCACGGCTGCTGGCGGGCGCGGAGATGAAGACCGCCTCGGTCGGCGGGGCCTCGCTGAACGGCACCCCGCACGGCACCCCGGTGGGCATCACCGGTGCGCCCGACAACCTGCCGGCCGCCGGTGACCTCGACACCGGTGCCTGGCAGGTGTGTTCGGGGAGCACCACGGGCTCTGCGGCGACCACACTGGCCGTGGGCGCGGACGCGGACGGGCAAGGACTGACAGCAGGTCAGGCACTCCTGGTGACCGGGCCCGACAGGGCAGACCACCTGGTGTGGCGCGGCAGCAAGCTCCGCCTGGACCGCGAGGGCGGCGCCCCCGAAGCCCTCGGCTACGCCTCCACGCCCCGGGTGCGGGTGTCCGCGGCCTTCCTCAACTCCCTTCCCTCGGGCCCCGGGCTGGAACCGCCGGAGGTTCCCGGGCGGGGCGGGAAGGGGCCCGTGCTCAGCGGCCGGGAGACCCGGATCGGCGAGGTCTTCCGGATCACGGTCCCGGGTGCCGAGAGCCGGTACCACCTGCTGACCGAGGAGGGCCTGGCACCGCTCACCGCCACGGGCGCGGCACTCGTCCTCGGCGACCCCGACACCCGTAAGAAGGTGTACGAGGGCCGGGCGGCCGCCGCGGCCGACCTGGGGGCGGACGCCCTCGCGGACCACCGGGCACCGGGTGCGGAGACCACCGGCGCGCTCCCGGAGACACCGCCGGAGGTGGTCGCCCTGGCCGACGGCCGGACCGTCTGCGCCCGGGTCCAGGGCGGTGACTCCGGTACGCGGGTGAGCGTGGCCCTGATCCGGCGGACGGCACTGGGGCCCGCCGCGCAGGCCCCGGCCGAGGGGCTCACCCCGGCCTGTGTGCAGGTCGGGGTCATCACCGTACGGCCGGGCGGTGGTGCGCTGGTGCACGCGCTGGGGGCGGGCGGCGGGGACGTCGGCGGCACCGTCTACCTGGTGACGGACACCGGCATGAAGTACCGGATCGGCACGGAGAAGGCGGCCGAGGCGCTCGGCTACATGGCGGGCGGGGCGCAGGGGCTGCCCGCTCCGCTCCTGGCCATGCTGCCGACCGGACCGGACCTGACCGCGGAGTCCGCCGCCACCGGACGCACGGCCACGACCGCGGCCCGGTGCGATCCGAAATGACGGGCACCGGGAAATTCACGGCGTACGGAAAATGAATTCACAGGGCGAGCATCGCCAATGGAGCAAGGCGGGTCAGGGAACTCTCCGGAATTCGTTGCTGCCTCAACTGCCCCTTGTTTATTTTTGTTTGCAGCGGCCTCCCGGGTCGTCGAGTTCACCAGGAGGGGCAGTCCATGGCGGGCATGCAGCAGTCGGAAGCACGCGCCACACAGAACGGTGTGACCGCGCTGGAGCAGGCGTTCACCGGTATTCAGCGCAGCCGGCAGGACGTCGAGAACATGAAGTTCAACCTCGCCTCCGGCCTCAAGGGCTCGGACGGCAAGGCATATCAGGACCTGCTGAAGCAGTGGGACGACCAGGCGGAAATCATCTCCCGCAACGTCCGCGAGATGGTCGACACCCTCAACGAGACGCTCCGGACCCAGGGTCTGACGCAGGGGTCGTCCAACGAGGCCATCAATCAGGCCTACAGCCAGTCGCAGTCGGTCTTCGACACGCTGAAGGGCTGACCCGGCCCCCGGGCGCGGGGCTTTCCCCCATATTTCCCCAACGCTGCGAGAAGAGGCCGGACATGAGTGATTTCAGCGACGGATACATCTATGTCGACTACTCCCACATGCAGAACGCCGCCGACGACATGGTCCAGCAGACCAAGGCGATCGCCGGCATCCTGGTGAACCTGGATGCCGAACTGCAGGAGCTCAAGAACACCTGGGAGGGCGAGGACCGCCAGGTGTACACGCAGAAGCAGGCCGCCTGGAACCAGGCTGTGGACGCGATGAAGGGCCTGCTCGCCAGCCACTCGGCGCTGCTGACCGACGTGTCGGGCGGCTACCAGTACAGCGAGCGGTCCCTGACCCAGCTGTGGGAGGGCGTCCGCGTCGGTCGCTGACCGCGCGGCGCGTACCCACGGGCGGTCGTCCCCGGCACGGGCCGGGGACGACCGCCCCACGTTCTGTTCCGACACCAGCAGGAGGAAACGCCATGGCAGAGGGTGGGCCCGTAAATCTGGACAAGGCCTGGTTGCAGAACTTTCTCGACCGGGACATCGGGGGCTTCTCCGAGGAGATCCGGAAGATCCAGGGCGACGGGCTGTCCGCCGACGGCGGCTTCGTCCCCGCCCTCGCCAATCTGCTGCCCGAGGGCGATCTCCCGGACGGCACACTGGCGGGTGCCGTGCTGCCCCTGACCATCGGCGGCATGACGAAGGACACCGTCACCAACGGCCAGCACCTCAACAAGGCCGTGGTCGCGATGATCACCGCGGTCACCGGAATCCTCGACGACCAGAAGATCCTCTTCGAGAGCATCGAGGACAGCCTGGAGACGACGATCGAGAAGCTCTTCAAGACGCAGGGCGAGAATCTGGAGAAGATCGAGGGCCAGAAGTTCCTCGACATCTTCTCCGACGTCGACGACGTGATCGGCGGCAGCGGCGGCGGGGACGACGACTGATCATGGCTGAATCAGACGTCAAGCCGCTCACCGCGGACAACGACTCCTGGCACCAGGCCGTGCAGCTCTTCACGGGCTATTCGGCACCCCTGCGCGACACACTCTTCACGGACCTCGTGGGCAACGACGGCATTCCGCAGATGAAGGTGGAGATCAGCAGGCAGAACAGTGTGACGTACGTCGATGTGGACGACCTCGACTGGATGGGCCAGAACTCCGGCTGGCGCATCGAGAACACGGACTTCGTGATCCCCTTCTACGCGACGGGTGACGACACGGCGTCGACGGGCGACCGGGTCTCGATGTACAAGGCGCGCTTCACCCTGCTGGGCAACAAGAGCAACGACGAGCCGCCGACCGGCGGTGTCGTCGAGGGCGGCGAATTCAAGAGCCAGTACGACAACCACCTCGGCCTCTCGGGGGACAAGGCGACCTGGAGCACCCAGGGCCTCACCCAGTACAGCTACGGCACCGGCCGGGCGCTGGAGGCGCTGCTCTACAAGGACCTGGGGACCCACGGCTTCTCCTGGAACGGCAAGAACGTGACGAACGACCAGGCGGTCACGCTCGCGTCCTTCGACACGGCTGCGGGGGCGTTCGACCGGGTGGCGCAGTTCTTCACCGAGCGCGGTGCGGCCGTCGAGGAATGGCAGCGCAGGATCGGCGTCGAGCAGAACGAGGCCTGGCGCGGCCAGGCCGCAGGGGTGTTCTGGAATCTGGTCGACACGCTCGGCAAGCAGTACGCCGGCTATGCGAAGGACATGCGGCCGTCCGGTACGACGCTTTCCGTCCAGGGTGACGAAATACGCCAGGCGAAGAAGGACTTCCGCAATGCGGTGGTCGAACTGCACCGCCGGTGGATGGACTGGGAAATTGAGATGGGCAACCCTTTGGGGTGGGTCCATAAGCTGCTGAAAGATATTGCCAGCTATGTGTGGGAACACAACATAAAGCAGATCACCTACAAGGTGAACAGCACCGGCGGTCGGTACGCGAGTTACTACACGACGTATCACACGACGGGTTCCTTCGACCAGAGCGCGACCGCCTTGGGGACGACCGAGGGATTCGGTCCGCTGCGGGAACTCTCGACGTGGAAGAAGGTCGGGGAAAGGGCCATCGAGAACTGGCAGGCGTCGGTGATCGAGAACCTGGTGACGCCCGCCGACGAGGCGATGCGCGTCGTGCACAACAGCTGGAGCACGGCCAACTTCGACCTGGGTTCCATCCGCACCAGGGGTGGCGGCGACCTCGCGTCGTCGTACGCGGACGACCAGGCCGCCAAGGACAAGGCGGAAGCCGAGGCGAAGGCCGCCGAGGCCGAACGCAAGCAGGACGAGTTCATCCAGTGGCAGAAGGACCAGGCCGCGGCTGCCGCGGCGGCTGCCGCAGCGGCGAAGGCGGAGCAGGAGGCGAAGGAGAAAGAGGCCAAGGCCGAGCAGGAGGCCAAGGAGAAGGCCGCGAAGGCCGAGCAGGAGGCCAAGGAAGCGGCGGCCAGGGCCGAGCAGGAACGGCGGGACAAGGAGCAGGAGGCCAAGCAGGCCGAGCAGGAGGCGAAGCAGGAGGCCAAGGAGGCGGAACAGGAGGCGAAGCAGGAGGCCAAGGAGGCGGAACAGGAGGCCAAGCAGGCCGAGCAGGAGGCCAAGCAGGAGGCCAAGCAGGCCGAGCAGGAGGCGAAGCAGGAGGAGGCCCAGGCCCGCCAGGAACAGATGCAGATGATGCAGATGAATCAGGCGAAGACCGAGCAGGAGCGGGCCAGGAAGGAGCAGGAGGAGAAGCAGGCCGAGGCCGAGGCGAAGCAGGAGGCCAAGGAGGCCGAACAGGAAGCGAAGCAGGAGGAGAAGGAGAAGGAGCAGGAGGCCAAGCAGGCCGAACAGGAAGCGAAGCAGGAGGAGAAGGAGAAGGAGGCCCTGGCCGCCCAGGAGGAGATGCGCCAGGAGCAGGAGGCTAAGCAGGCCGAGCAGGAGGCCAAGCAGGAGGCCCGGCAGGCCGAGCAGGAACAGCGGCAGCTGGCCCAGGAGAAGGAGCGCGAGGAGGCGCAGAAGCAGGCCGAGGCCGCGTACGAGGAGCAGCGGGCGCAGGTGCTCGGTTCCGGCTCGCTCAACGGCGGATCGCAGGACCCCGGGTCACTGAACAGGTCGGTGCTCGCCGGCAGCGGGCCCGACGGCGGTGTCGTGGGTGGGGGCTCGCTCAACAACGGGATCCTGGACGGTGGTTCCCTGATCCGCGACGCGCTCGGCGACATCACCCCCGGTCCCGGCGTGGTCGACGGCGGCTCGCTCAACGGCAGCGACCTCTCGTCGCTCTCGCCCGACACGATCAGCGGCCCGGTCTACCAGGGAGACGGTCTTCCCGGCCCCGACGGGGCCTTCACGCACATGGACGACCAGGGCCGGGTGGTCACGGAGTATCCGGACGGCAGCAAGACGGTCATCGACCCGGGCAGCCACTCGGCGACGCTCACCCGCCCGGACGGCTCTTCCCTGACCGGCCCCCTCAACGTCGGCGACCCGCTGCCGAACCCGGACGGAAGCCTGACGCACCTCGACCCGCAGGGCCGGGTCGTCACGGAGTTCCCGGACGGCAGCACGTCGGTGCTGGATCCCGACACGGGCGCGACGAGCTACACCCGTCCGGACGGGACGACGACCTCCGGCTACCTCAACGGCGGCACCGGCAGCCCCCTCTCCGGGTACGACGGGTCCTCGTACTCCCCGTACGACTCCTACAGCGGATACGAGGAGGAGCTGTACGACGAACTCCCCTACGCCTCCCCGTTCGACCGGGCGGCAGCCTCCGCGGGGACGGACGGACCGTCCTCCGCCCCGATGATCGGCACACCCCTGAACACCGGCTCGCTCCCCGGGTCCTCGGCAGGCTCCGGCACGCAGGCCGGCGGCACACCCATGGGCGGCATGCCGATGGGCGGGATGCCGATGGGTGGCGGGGGCGGCGGTGGACAGGGCGGTCAGGGCACGTCGGAGCGCATCCGCAACGTGATCGACGGCGGCCAGGTCGTCAGTAACCGCCAGGGCCGTGGCGGAGCCGCCTCGGCGGCGGCGCGCGCGCACGAGGAGGCGCCCATCGCCCTGCCGAGGAACGCCACGACCACGAGCGGCATGCCCTTCGTGCCGCCCGGCGGCGCCGGCGCACCCACGCAGCCCCAGACGCAGAGCGGCGACCGGGCGCGGGACGCGTGGGTGCAGGAGGAAGAGGACGTCTGGGGTACGGACGAGGGAGGCGCGCCCGCCGTGATCGGCCGATGAACCCGGAAGGGGGGCTGCGCGAGCCCATGGAGCAGCGTGTGGCCAAGGCGATGGCCGAACTGGCGGCGGTCGAGGCCGCTGTCGCGCGGGCCGAGGGGGATCTGCGTGACACCTCGCTCACCGTCCGCTCGCGCGACCGCACGGTCGAGGTCACCGTCGGCCCGCAGGGCGAGCTGATGGGCCTGCGGTTCCTCGACAGCCGGTACCGGAACATGCCGGGCGCACAGCTCGCCGCCTCGGTCCTGGAAGCCGTGGAGCAGGGGCGCGCACAGATGGCGCACCGGGTCCGGGAGATCTTCGAGCCGCTGACCCGTCCCACGGGCGTCGCACCGGAGTTCGGCGGCTTCGACGTCGACTGGGACCGCATCCTGGGCCCCGCGTACGGCAGCGCGGGTGGCGTGGGCGGCCGGTCGTCGAGCGACCGGCTGCGGGACGAGATCCATGACGACTCGGACGACGGGCGGCCGGGAGCAAGGGGAGGCCGGACATGAGCGGTGCCTACGAGGCGGACCCCACCGGCCTGCGGCGGAGCATCGAGGAGATGAAACGCCTGCCCGGCCTGGCCAAGCGCATGGGCGAGGACTTCAGGCGCGAGGAGAAC
Source organism: Streptomyces sp. NBC_01520 (assembly GCF_045040375.1). Classification (NCBI taxonomy): domain Bacteria; kingdom Bacillati; phylum Actinomycetota; class Actinomycetes; order Kitasatosporales; family Streptomycetaceae; genus Streptomyces; species Streptomyces sp. NBC_01520. The sequence goes on along the minus strand of NZ_CP109404.1, from coordinate 3,921,123 downwards.
GACTACACCGAGTGGCCCGGCTGGACGGACGACTTCGCCAGGGGGGTGCGCCCGCAGTACGAGGAGAACAACCGTTACTGCACGGACATCTCGCAGTCGCTGTACGAGGCGCTCGACGCGCTGGTCTCGGCGACGCTCACCAACCTGGAGAACATCGAGGGCACCCGTACGGACGCCACCGAGAAGATCCGGGAGCATCGGACGAAGAGCGACGAGGCGGTCTTCGGCGATGGGCAGGGGAAGCGCTGAGTGCAGGAGATCAATTTCCCCGAGGACGTCAGGAAGATGCTCTGGATCCTGCTCGGCGAGATGCCGTTGCAGGCTCGGGAGAACCTGGCGTGGGACAGCCGTGCCCTCTACCTCGACCTCGGGAAACGGATCCTCGCACTGCGGGACGCCGTACAGGAGTCCGTGCAGAACGCCGGCCGTTCGCTGCCGGACGACGTGGCACGCGGGTACGTCCAGGGCCTGTCCCTGCTGACCGACGACGGAGGGGTCAACCGGCTCCAGCAGCTCGTCAACCAGCTGGACGACATGGCGGACGGGCAGATCAACTACTCGATGAAGATCCAGGAGTCGAAGTGGGAGATCATCTCCGAGATCATCCTGCTCCTCATCGAGCTGGCCTTCCTGGCGGCCATGGCGTTCTTCACCGGCGGTACGTCGATCTCGCAGATGGCGCTGGCCAGGGCGCGGAGCCGGCTGGCCCTGCTGATGATCATCGACCGGCTGCTGCGGATGACCCACATCGCCCCCACGCTCAGCGAGGCCCTCGCGGAGGCGATCCAGACCCTCGCGGTGAAGCTGGCCCAGATCGCGTTCAACCCGCCCGGGCGCAAGCCCTCCGGCATCGACTGGGGCGATGTGGGGAAGGCGGCGGCGTTCGGTGCGCTCGGCGGTCTCTTCGAGAGTGTCCTCGGACGGTTCTCGCCGAAGTTCAAGAACTGGCTGAACAACGGGGGCAAGCCCTTCGACAAGCTGGACATCGACTTCCCGCCCCGGAACCCCTATGTGTCGAAGGTGCTGAACGACGTCTACGACGTCCCTGCGGTCTTCGTCGTCTCGGCCGTCAGCGAGAGCCTCGCTGAGGTGCTGGTCACCGGCCTCTTCGACGGGAAGTGGGAGTTCAAGTGGGAGACCTTCGTGGGCTCCGGCACCAGCGGGGTGTTCGGGATGTACGCGGAGTCCGCCATCGGCGGCGGGGCGCTGTGGCTGAACAACAAGTTCTTCGCGCCCCCGGTGGCGTCGGCCGACCTCAACGACCCGCCGCGCACGGTCGACAGGGTGGACACGGCCGGGGGCGACGGGCCCCGGAACCGGTCGGTGCCGCCGCCCGTGTCGTCCGTACCGCCCGGCCCGTCCGCGCTGAACACCGTCGTCGCACCGCCTCCTGTCGCCCTGCCGTTGACCTCCTCACCGCTCGGCCCGCCGCTCACCACGCCCTTGCCGAACGATCCGGCACCGGTCGTCGGGCCCCGGAACGGGGCGAGCGGGGTGGACGGGACGGACGGGGTCAGTGGGCTCGGCGGTCCCGGCGGTGTGACGTCCGTGCCGCCGCCGTTGTCGTCCCTGCCCCTGTCGCCGCTGTCCGTTCCGCCGCTCGCGACGGGGAATGTGCCGGGTCCCACCGGGGCGTTCTCCGACGCCGGCCTGGACGGGTCGCAGTCCCTCCCGGTCACGGACGGGGACGCCGATCCGCAGCGGTCGTTCCTCGACACCCCCTCGACGTCACCGAACCTCGGCGCTCCCCAGCCGCAGCCCTCCTCGCAGCAGGCCACGCCGCAGTCGGGCGGGCATGCGGACGGTGAGTACGTGGGTCAGGAGACGGATTCGGCGCGGGGTGACCAGGTGCCGTCCGCGTCGCAGGGCCCCGGTTCGTCGGCTGCACCGGGAGGAACGCAGGTGTCCTCCGCTCCGGCAGGGCGCGGCGCGACGGGCGGTACGGATCAGCAGCCGTCGGCCCAGGAGGCGTCGGCCCAGCAGTTGTCGGCCCATGAGGCGGATCTCGCGCAGCGGGACGAGCCGGGGGTGTCCCCGGGTGTGCAGCCGCCACCGCTCGCCGCACCACAGTCCTCGCAGCCCAGCACGTCTCCGTCGGCCGCACCGCAGTCTTCGCAGCAGCAGCAGCAGCAGCAGTCGTCGCAGCAGCCCCGGTCGGCCGTCACCGACGAGACGGCCCCTTCCTCTGTGCCGGACAGCGAGGCGGGCACGGAGGGGACGACGGAGCACCCGGCGGCCCCGGCCACATCGCGCGGCACCGGCACCGGCCCCGGGTCGCCCGCCTGGGAGTCCACGCGGGCCGATGTGGAGCCCGAGACCCGGTCCCACACGTGGGTGGATCCCGTGTCCACGCCCCCGGACCCGCAACGTCCCGGCCAGACCACGCAGTTCGCCGTGAAGTCGAAGTTCGAGGTGCGCCACTTCGAGTTCGAGGGCGAGAGCATCACCGATCTGACCGTCCAGGTCGGCGTCGGCAGCCCCGACCGGCTGCCGGCAGGGGTCTGGGAGAAGGTGGTCGACGGTGTGGAGGCCCTTCTCAACGCCCCCGGCCACCGGCTGCCGAACGGCGATCTCCTGCATGTGACCGTGGAGCAGGTCGTGAACGACCCGCACCCCAACGGCCTCAACGTCCAACTCGTCGGCCGTGATGAACAGATGACCCGTTCCGCCTGGTGGGCGGACGCCGATCCGATCGACTACGCGCACGAGATCACCCACATGCTCGGACTGCGGGACGAGTCCCGCCACGCGGTCGCGCCCCACCGCCCCGACATCGCGGGAAGCCTGCTGGGCGACTACCGGAGCCCTGCGCCCGCCGGGCTCACGCAGGGCGGTCTGCGCGGCCGGCATCTGCAGTTGATCGCCGCTCACATCGGCGAGCCCGGACCTGTCGGCAGCACCCCGCCGCCGCCCACCCGTCCGTCCACGGTCGGCGGGCATCCCGGGGCGGAGCCGTACGCGCCCGTACCTCCCAGGAGCGGCGGAACGGTCCCGGAGACCGGCGGAACGGTCCCGGGGACGACGGAGACGACCGGGACGACGGAGGTGACCGGGACGACGGAGGTGACCGGGACGACGGAGGTGACCGGGACGACGGAGACGACGGAGGTGACCGATCCGCCCGGGACCGACACCTTGGTGGTGACGACGACGTCCGAGACCGTTCCGAAGCCGCTCCCGAAGCCCCTGCCCAAGCCGCTCCCGAAGCAGAAGGAGTGGATCCGCACCACCCTCGACCGCACCCGGCCCGCCGTCCTGGACCGCGGCCTGAACCGCCCGTTGGGCGGGCGCCGGGATCCGGCCCGCTTCGGGAGCGGCACCCGGATGCCCGACTACATCGACGACGTCCAGTCGCTCCTGCACGACGTCCCCCCGGACATCCTCGTCGAGATGCTGTCCGGCTCCATGACGTTCGGGCACAGCGATGTCGTCCTGCGCGGGACCGGTCAGGCCCTGGCGGAGATCGACCAGGTGTTCTCCGGCGCCGGTGACGGGGTGCGCCCGGGGCCGCCGGCGAGCGGGGGCCCCGCCGGGGCCGGGCTGATGGCCGACGTGACGTACGCCTTCCGGCACGAGCCCAAGACCCTGGCCGGGGACGGCCGGGTGTTCCCGTACACCGCGCGGGACGGCAGTGTCAGGAAGCTGGCGGTGACTGTGCGCCACTACGGCGACTGGGAGCAGTTCGACGACGCGTACGGCAGTCCCGTGAAGGTGGACGGGATGCACCGGTCCGTCGCCGCCGCCGGGCAGAGCAAGACCATGCAGTCCACCACGCAGATCGCGCTGGGTGCTCCGATCGGGCCCCTGGGCACGGCCGCGTTCAGCGGGTTCGGGCGGATCGGGCTGCGGTTCGGGTTCACCGACAGGGTCGCCTACGGGCAGACCGACCAGGGCACGAGCCAGACGGAGACCCGTGCGCTCGACGGATCCCGGGTGTATCTGGACCACGCGTACTACGAGTTGGCGCTGACCGACGCCGACGGCCGGCCGGTGACGGTGCCGGGCCCCGACGCGGCGGTCTTCGGATTCTCCGTCCGGGACGGGCTGTCGGTGCGGCTGCCGGACAGCGTGACGAGTACGACCGCCCGCCCGGGCCGCATCCCCCGCTCCCTGGAACTCGGCCGCAACTCCACGTACCGGCTGGTCCGCACCGAGGGGTTCGGGCCCGTCGCACGGATGCGGGACTGGGCGGCCCGGGAGATCGGGGTGGCACCCGGCAGCACCGCCTACGGCGAGCTGGACGCGTTCTTCTCCTCGATCAGCTTCCAGCGGCAGGCGCCCGCGCTGTCGAGGGGCCGGGTGACGACCGTGCCGCTGTTCGCCGACGACAAGGCGCGCACCCCGCTCGGTGTCTTCGTGGTCGACGTGGTGCCGGGCCGGGCGACACTGATCACGGAGACGCCCGACGCCGAGATGCGCGACATCAACACCTCGACGGTCCGCAACGAGCGGAGCCTCCAGAAGACCGCCGCGTTCGGTATCGACGGCGTCGCGGGCCCGGCGTTCAACTTCTTCGACCTGGGCGGGAACGGGAGCCTCAACCTCAGGCTGCAGTTCGGTCCCGCGTTCCGCTACCTCTTCTCCGTGTCGCGCACCGCGGCCCTCGGCGGTTCCGGGGCGATCAAGTCCGCCGGCCAGGTCAAGGGCGACCTCACGGGCCTCTACCTGGTCCGGAAGACCGTCTACGTCAACCGCAGCGGCAGCGGCGCCCCGCCGACGCGCTTCCACACGTGGAGCGTGGACCGGATGACGCGTACCGAGGCGCGCCGGCTGGCCGGCTGGGACGACGGGATACGGCGGGCGCTGCGGGCAGGCGCCCCGCAGCCGTTCGCCCCCGCCTATCTGACCCTGCACCGGCCGCCCACCCTGGGCATGCACCGGGTGGAGGAGTTCGCCTTCGACAACGGTACGAGGAGCGGCGTGACGGACACCGGGGGACGGGACCGCACGCTCCTGGACACCTTCGCGGACGAGGTGCTGACCGCGCTGGCGGCCACCTACCCGCGGCTGGTCGCCCGTCTCGACCAGCTCGCACCGCCGGAGCGCAGGACCTGGCGCGAGCGCACGGCTGCGCTGCTGGAGTCGCCCGGACCGCTGGCCGGGGTGCGCCCCGCGTCCTCGCAGTGGCGCGACGACGAGGAGTACCGCACGGCGCTGTCCAACACGCTGGAGGTCCTGGCCACCCTGTCGTACCGGAGCATGGCGGGGAATCTGGAGGCGTTGACGACGACCGGGATCAGGATCCGGTTCAACGAGCCGGGCCGGATCGGTCAGGGACACCGCTACGTGTGGCTGCACGGCGAGCTGACCAACCGCCGGTTCGAGGGCGTCCAGGACGACTTCAAGCTGCGTTACAGCTCGATCGGTGTGGAGCGGGTCGACGGGCAGAAGAGTTCGAAGCGTGTCGGAGAGGTCGGTTTCGAGGGGCAGTTGGCGTTCCGGGATCCGAGCGCGGACGACATCGGTGCCCCGAACAACGCGGGCGTGCTGACGCTCGGTGCCCGCAAGGGGTGGCAGACCGACCAGGAGACCGGCTTCGGCGCGACGGCCACGTACGAGCCGATGAGCGTGAGCGCCGGGCCCTCCCACCTCTACCGCTACGACCTCTCGCTCACCGTGAACCGCGGCGGCTACTGGCGCTTCCGGGGGCTGCTGCGCGGGACGGCGACCCTCGGGCTGCTGGGGACCCAGCCGTTCGTCTTCCGCCAGCCGCAGGACCTGCTGATGGGTACGGCCGCGGGGGGCCGTGCGGTCGGGGGCGGCCCCCGGACCGGCCAGGTGCTGATCAGCATCCCGGGCACGCACGCCCCCACGGTGGACCCGCACGCCCGGGGTGCGGCGAACCCCTACCTGGGGCTCGCGCCGCAGCCGGTGCACTCCCTGCTGCCCGCGCGGGCACGGGCGCTGGCCCTCGGCGACCTGACCCGGCCGGGGAGCCTGGTGCGGGCCACCGACCTGGAGGGGGATCCCGGTCCGGTGACGCCGGACGGCCGGGGTTCGCAGATGTTCCAGGCCCTGCAGAACCATCCGTTCCTGACCATCGGCGTCGTACCGTCGCCTGCCCTCGCGGGCGCCCTGGGGGCCGTACTGACCAGCGGTTCGGGTGGTGCGTGGCAGCTCTCCGAGGAGGCGACTCCCACCCGGGAGGCGGTACTCCGCGCCTTCCAGGCCCAGTACCTGACGTCCAACTTCGACCAGAGCTCCGGCCCGCTCGGCTGGACCGCCGCCGGGCTGATGGGCAAGGGCCCGTACTCCACCCTGTGGGCGACCTTCCGCCATCTGGCGGCGGTGAACGACATCCAGGTCCTGACCCCGTCCGTCCCGATGGACACGGAGATGGTGCTCGGCGGGACCGGGCAGACCTCGGGGAAGACCACCAGGAGCAAGACCTTCTTCACCGGCGGGCAGCTCGTCTACGCCCGCTCCCATGCGACCGGCCCCGGTCTGCTGGGCACCTACGGTCTCGTCGCGAGCCCCTGGTCGACGGCCGACCAGTCGAGCAGGATCGTCACCCGTGCCGTCGTCCACGACATGAACCGCAAGGGCTTCGGCCACCAGATCCTGGTGTCGGGGACCGTCGAGCACTGGCTGGCGCTGGCCTCCAGCATGCTCGGGCCGCGTGCCGTGGGGAAGTCCTTCGTCCCCGACCGGCTCGCCTCCGCCGCCGGGCGGATGACGACGGTGCCCGGCGGCTGGCTGGCCCACGTCCCGGAGAAGAGCGCCCACCTGGTCGGGCTGATCGACGACGGCATGGGGGAGGTGCCGCGCTACACCCGCCACCGCTGGTCGCCGCAGGCCTGGCTGGAGGGCAACAGCTTCGGCACGTACCCCGTCAACGCGCTGGATCCGACGGCCGTGCTCGCCGCGTTCGACCGGCAGGTGGGGGCGCTCGGGCTGGACGACGCGGGCCGGGAGCGGGTCCGCACCCTGGTGTCCGCGCGGGTCATGCGCTCCCTGGACAAGGAGATGACGGGCACCGGCTCGTCGGTGCCCGCCCGCACCGGGGCGTGGGGCTGGCACAGTGTCCGCTTCGGGACGCGGCACGTCCGGATCAGGGTCCAGCTCATCCCGGGGACGCCCACCTTCGAGATGCTGGACCACAGCGTGGAGATGGAGGAGAACCGCCGGGCGGTCGAGACCGTGCAGGACGGCGCCGAGTCCACCAAGGGCGCCGACCTCGGCTATCTCGTCGGCGAGGGCGTGCACACGGGCGACCAGACGGCCGCCGCCGCGGGCCCCACCTTCACGGAGACCGGCTCCGGCCGGCAGTCCAGCGGCGGGAGCCGTACGGCATCGACCCTGACGGTGTTCCGGGCCGCGTCCACGGAACCGTACGCGGAGGTCGCCACCCCGTACCGGCTCCGGATCACCCTGGAGGCGGACGACGCCCCGGCGGACGGCGGGAGGAGGACCCTCGGCCGGTTCCGCGGCCGACAGGTCCTCTCCGAGGAAGGCGCGGCCGGGACGCTGCGCGAGCACGTTCCGCTCAGCCTCATGGCCCCCGACGCCGACCCGGGCGCGGACCTGCTGGGCCCGCCGCGGCTGACCGGGCTCGCCGCACCACACCAGGGGATCTCGCCCTATGTGCTGGGCCCGGACACCCGGCACGGCGACGGCACCATGAAGCCGTTCCGCTTCCCCGACACCGGATTCGACGTACGCCGGATCGTCGGCCTCTCCGACGTCCAGGTGGCGAACACCTACGCGGTCGCCCTCTCGTACGACGCCGGGTTCTCCCTCGAAGGGACCGACGCCCCGCGCCGCTCCCGCGACACCGGGCTCACCCGCCTGGGCACCGGATCCGCCCAGGCGCTGGAGGACGGGGCGAGCAACGCGGCCCTGTCCGCCTACTACCACCAGGCGGTGACCGCCGGCGGATACCGCATCCCCGGGCTGACCGAGCGGAACGTGGCCGGCAGCGACAGCGCCCAGCTCGACCTCTACGCCAAACCCGACTTCAGCCGGGCGGTGCTGCTGACCGTCGCGGACGGCAAGAAGATGGAGACGCTCCGCAGGACCGGTGAGAGCGCGGCGACGTCCGTCGGCCGGGAGAGCGTCCAGGACTCGGCACTCGGGGCCGGTGTGCTGATCAGCTCCGACAAGACAGGGATGAACCAGCTGGGCGCCTCGGGCACCGGCCCGTACGCCGCCGAGGGGGACTCACTCGCCACCTCCGCGGACCAGCTGACCTCCGTCAACACCAAGCCCAAGACCGGCCGGGTGTTCCTGTTCGCCGTGCCCACCGCCTGGCTCAGCGTCGCCGACGTACGGCGGGGCCTCAAGGACAGCCGCATCGGACGGCTGGTCGGTGGGACGTTCGGTCATGTCAGGCCCGGGCTGAAGGCGGTGGGATCCGAGGCGTTCGCCCTCGTGTGGGTGCGGGACGACATCGCCAGGGAACTCGGCCTGATCAACGGGACGAACTTCCCCGCCCGGGTGGGCGCGGCCTGGGACGCGGTCGGCAGCGCGAGCAAGGCCTGGGTGGACGCGGACAAGGCGTACTGGAAGAAGCGCCGCTCGGCCCTCGCCCTGCGGGAGGCGCGCGACGCCGCGGAGACCGCCCTCGACGCGGCACGCACGACCGCCGACGCCGACGGGCGGCGCCTGGGTCTGGCGTACGACGCCGCCGAGATGAACCGGACCGCCCTGGAAGCGGCGATCGACCGGCTGGACGCGGTACGGGACACCGCGCGGCAGGATGTGCGGGACGCACGCGAAGCCCTGGAGGCGCTGGAGGAGACGGACATCGGGGAGGCCGCCCACGACGGCTGGGCCGAACTGGTGCAGGACCAGATCACCGAGGCGCGCACCGCCCTGGCGACGGCCGAACGGACCGCGGGCGGGCTCGTGTCGGCCGCCGAGGTCCACGTGAGCGCCGCACGCAGGCGTGCGGCGGGGACCGACCGGAAGGTGGCCACGGCCGAGAAGGACATGACCACCTCGGCCCGCCGCGTCGAAGCGGTCACCCGGCGGCGGGACACGGCACTGGACGCCTTCACCAACCGGCGCGCCCTGCTCGACGGGCTCAGGGCGGTGGCGGAGGACGCGGCGGCCGAGTACCACCGGGGCAGGGCCGGGGCCGACCAGCTCACCCGGTGGCACCAGGAGGCGTCCACGGCCGAGGGCAGGACCCGGCTCGGCGACCGTGCCGAGCCCGAGGCCGTCACCCACCGCAAGCCCGCGCCGCCACCGAAGCCCGAGCCCCGGCCCGCTCCACCGGCGTACACCAGGACCGTCACGGACGACGGGACGCGGCTCACCTCGCCCGACGGGGTCACCTACACCCTGCGGGACGTACCCAGGGACGGCGAGGCATTCCTCCACGCCCTGCTGGAGGGGCTGAGCAGCACCGCGCCCGAACTGCTCACCGACCGGGGCGTCGACCTCGGCGACCGGCGGGCGGCGATACGGGAACTGCGCCGCCTGCTCGCGAGCAGGCTCTCCGATCCGGCGGACGCCGACCTCCTCGACATGGTCGCGCCGGACCACACGGACACGTTCAGCGACGCGGAGGCCACTGCGGCGGGTCTGCGGGGGACCGGTCCGCTGGGGCCGGACACCCCCGGCGGCCGGGAGTTCGACGGGCTGGACGGGCTGATCCCGCACTCCGTGACCCCGGACCCGGCAGCCCGGGCCGCGCTCGCGGTCGCCCAGCTGATGCGGCCGGGCGACGCGGACTCGGAGACGGGCTGGAACCACGCGGCGGCCGACCTGCTCCCGCTGCTCGCGGCGCGGACCTTCGGGGTGGACGTCACCGTGGTGGACGACGCGGGGCGCTTCCAGGACTTCGCCCCCGCCCCGTCCGACCGTACGGGGCACCTCCGGGGTCTCCTGGACGGGCCCGAACCGCCGCGCCCCCGTGTGGTGCTGAGCCTCGCGGACCGGCACTTCCAGCTTGCGGTGCCGGGGGGCGTGGATGTGGATCTCGACGGGGACGGGGTGCGTACGCCGCCGGAGAAGGGGACGGAGCCCGCGGAGGATCCGGCGCCGGAGGATCCGGTGAAGGACCCGGGCAAGGTGCCTGCTCCTGAAGACCTGGTGAAGGAACCCGCGCCGAAGGATCCGGTGAAGGAACCTGCGGAGGATCCCGCGCCCAAGGATCCGGTGAGGGAACCCGCGCCCAAGGATCCGGTGAGGGAGCCGGTCGGCGGGTCCCGGAACAGGCCGGCCCGGGGGTTGCCGGTTCCCGTTCCGGCGACCGGGGAGTGCCTCCTGTTCTCGTTCATGGCGAGCGACCCCGCACACATGCGCAGCCGGCTGCCCGGACTGGCGACGTCCGACCCCGCCGCGTACGCCTGGCTCGACGACCCCGCCGCCGTGCGCACCGGGCTCGCCGGGCGTGCCACGGTCCGCTCCGAGGAGGGGCACTACCCGGGCGGCCCGGAGACCGCGGTCGCCACCGCGATGCGCCTGGCCGTCGAGGACCACCTGGTCGCGAGCGGCGGTCGGCTGCACCCGCTCGTCATCGGGCAGCTGCGGCTGTCGACGGCGGCGGAGTTCGAGGCCCGGATCGTCGGCCGCCACCGGGCCGGGCTCGTCTCGCTGCTCGCCCATCACGGCGTGGACGCCGACATGCTCGTGGACCGCTCGGAGGCGGGCCTGCGGCGGGAGTTGACCAGCCTCTACGCGACGAGCACCGCGCCGCTGGACGACGTGGAACTGCACGCGGTCCTGGACGCGGTGACCCACTGGGAGGACCGTTACATCACCTCGGTGGGCGAGATCTTCCTGCCCCTGCTCGCCCATGTCTTCGAGGTTCGTGTCGAGGTGGTGCGGGACGGGCGCCGGATCGACGACGCGCGCGCCGGGCTCAGCGACGCGTCCCGGGTGATCGAGGTGCACTACAACGGCTCGGACCACTACAACGGCAGCGGCGCGGACCCGCGTGACCTGCTGGCCTTCGGCGATCCGGTGGCTCCGAAGCGGGTCAAGCCGCAGGAGCGGGACGCCGACGGCGACGTACGGGTGAACCCGCTGTGGGTGCCCCTGGACGAGGTCGATCCCGGCCTGCTGATCACCGGCAACACCGACGCCGTGTGGCTCTACACCGTCACCGGGGACGGGCGGGTGCTGCTGGGCAGCGAGGAGCCGAGCGCGATCGTCACACCGGAGCAGTTCGACGCGCTGCTCGCGGGCATGCGGCGGGTCACACCCGACCTGACGGCCGAAGCGCTACGGGCGAGCCTGGACGGTCTCGGGCATACGGGCATCGCGGCCGGTTTCGGGGAGACGGGAAGGCTGGAGCCGGGCAGGAGCCGGGTCTCCGGCGAGTTCCGGTGGAGCCCGGAGCAGGGCCGGTGGTCGGTGAACGACAAGTCCGGCCGGTACATGAGCGAGTCCGTCCGTCCCGGTCTCGACCCGGAGGTCGCAGCGGGCTGGCTGGAGCAGGTCGCGGGGCTGTTCACGGAGGCGCTGGGGGTGTCGGTGGTCCCCGTACAGGTCAAGACGGCCGCACCGCCCGCTCCTCCCGCACCGCCCGCGACGGACCTTGTGACGGAAACCGTGAAGGATCCTGCGGTGGTCGAGGACGTCGTGAAGGACCCCGCCGTGGTCGAGGAGCCCGCGAAGGACCCCGCCGTGGTCGAGGAGCCCGCGAAGGACCCCGCCGTCGAGGACACCGCACCGCCGACCGTGGAAGGGACGGTGTCGACCGAGGAACTCGACGCGATCGGGGTGGAGCTGTCCGTCGGCCGCTCCGCGGAGGCGGTTCTCCTCGGTGGCCGACTGCCCGTGGCGGACCTGGGACTGACTCCGCAGCAGCTGCACCTCCTCCTGCGCCACCGGGCCGAAGCCGCCACCTCGCCACCGCCACCGCCGGAGCCTGAACCGGAGGTGTCCGGGACCCCGCCGACGCACCTGCTGCTCAACTCCCCCGAACCGTCGTCCCCGGGCAGCTCCGTCGACTCCCTCGACATGATCCTGGACTGGGAGGACGGCGAGGAGAGCGAAGGGGAGGCCCGCGAGGACAGTCCGCCGGCCGAGGCGGACCACCACCAGATCCTGGTGGACCTCTACGGCCCCGGCATCGGCGACCACTCGCTCTACCCGGCCCTGCGCGACACCTTGGAGCGGCTGGACACCCTGCGCAGGGCCGGACCCGGATCCGCCCTGCGTGAGGGCCCGTTCGACCTGGACGCGGTCACGCGGTACGTGCTGGGTCTGGGCGAGCACGACGTCGTGACCAAGGCGCAGCACGGCGAGCTGTTCCGGGTGGCACTGGACGAGAACACCGAAGGCGCGGTCGGTATGGCGGAGCTGGCCGCGTTCCGTCTCGTCCTCGAAGGCGTGTTCTCCGTCGCCCGTACGCTGCCCCGGACGGGCGGCAGCCGGGGCCGGAACTGGACCGGCGGAAAGATCACGCGCCTGGACCTGACGGGAGCGGGCCGGTCCGTCCAACAGCCGCAGGGCGTACCCGTGTTCGACGGTGACGGACCGGCCCCGTACGTCGTCCTGGCGTCCGAGGGCGGCCAGGACCACGTCGTCGTCCTGGACGGCGACGGCACCCCGCACCGCGTGCCGTCCGAGGTCTTCGCCGAACTGCTGGCCATGGACCCGGTGCTGGCCGCCCTCCCGGCCGACGTCCCGGTGGTCCTGCTGGTCCCGGAGGCGGGCGCCGGGGGCCTGGACCTGCCGCGCCTGGCCGCCGACCGGACCGGTCGTACGACCTGGTCCCACAGCGGCCGGCTCCGCTTCACACCGCAGACCCAGGACGGTCCCGCCACCGTCTCCCCGGAACAGCGCCCCGGTGAGACCGCCGGGATCTGGATCGCCGACGAGCCGGGCCAGGTGCCCGACGACGACGCGCGTCAGGACGCGCCGGACTGGGAGAGCGAGGTGGTCTCGTACACCCAGGTCTCGGACGAGGGACGGTCCGTCGGACGGTTCGTGTTCCAGCCGGAGGAGGCCGCGCGCTTCGCGGGGCTCATGCGCAAGATGCCGGAGACCACCGAGCTCTGGCACCAGAACCCGGTCACCGGCGTCCTGACCAAGGATCCCGACCTGGTGCCCTGGGCGGGTCGCCCGGCCTACTTCTTCGCTGTCCACGGCTTCCCGGGCGTCACGGAGATGGTTCTGAAGGGCGGCGGCGTCCACCCCGCGCGCGGCCCCCGGACCGGCGGATTCCTCAAGCGCAGGCCGAGCGTGGCCCGGCTCTCCGACGACCATGTGATCGTGATGGACGCCTGCTGGCACGCCACGCCGGAGAGCCGGGACTTCGTCAACGGGGACTCCCCGCTGGATCCGTACGTGGCCGACCGCCTGGCCACCGTCAGCGACGCCCAGCACACCGCCAACGAGACCGGCCGTACGGTCTTCGGCTCCACCCGGCCGAGCGGAATCCAACGGCTCGGCGCACAGCAGGGGGGCGGCCACGTCCGCATCATGAGCACCGACCCGCAGGGCAGGCGGGGGCGCTGGGTCGAGTACCGGCCCGAGCCCACCGGCAGTGCGCTGGACGAGGCGGCCCGCACGGCGGGCCTGCATCCGGACGACGGCCCCGCCCCTCCGGCGGTCCGGGACACGACCCTGCGCCTGGTGCGCGCGCTGCGGCTCGTCCTCGGCGCGGGCATCGGCCAGGACCCCTCGTACCCCCGGCTCCTGGCGGGAGCGGGAGCGCTGGAGACGATGCGGGCGAACGACCCGTCGCTGGCCGGGAACACACCGTTCACCATGGACCTCCTGGAGCAGGCCGTACGCGCGATCCGGGGGCCGCGTCCCGGCGCCGGGACGGATACCGCGCTCACCCCGGACGACCACCGTGCCGCCCTGCTGCACGCGGCCACGGCATCGGCATCCGGCACGGCGCTCACCGCGTTCCTGCCCCTGCCCTCGCTCGTCGCGGCGGCACGGAAGCTGGCCGCCTTCACCGGCCCGGCGGCCCTCGACGCCGAAGCGGCCCGGGTCCTGCGGCCGGCGGCCGGTGCGGAGACCGGCCCGGTCCTGCGGGCCCAGCTCTTCCGGGCGACGGCGGCCGCCCTGGAATGGGAGCGCCGGACCCCGGACCCCGATGCCGCCGGCGGGAGGATCCTGCACCTGGACCGGCCCGACCCGGCACGGCGCGAGGAAGTCCTCGACCTGGTGGCCCGGGCGGCGGCGGCCGGACGCGACCTGGACAACCCGGCGGCCCTGGCGGCGTTCCACCTGGAGGCGCTCGGCGCCCTCGCACCGGAGACCCGACTGCTCGGCTCCGACGGCGGCGTGGCGGGCCGCATGTGGTTCCTGAACGCGCAGCAGCCCGGACGTCTGTCCACGCGGCGACTCGTCACGGCCGTGCCCCAGCCGTCCGGCGGCCACCGGCCCGGCGCGATGGCCCCGGCACCGTGGACGGCCCCGGGGAGCCCCGATCCGTACGTCATCTGGGCCCCCGGGAACTCCGCGTACGTCCTGATGTCCTTCCCCGGCAGTCCCGTCCTGCGGGTGCCCTACGACGAGGTCGGCGAACTGCTGTCACGTGACCGGGAGTTGGCCGGGCGTCCGCTGGGTGTCGATGTGGTGCTCGCCGTCCGGGAGTCGGGAACGGTGACCGGCACCGATCCGCGAGCGGTCGTCAGCGGGGTGACGGGCCGGGGGGTCTGGTCCACCACGGACAAGGTGTTCCTGACCGGTTCCCCAGGGCCGACCGGTACGTACGCCGTCGTCGTCATCCGTGACTCGACGGGCCCGCAGGAACCTGCGTCGGCGTCGTGGTCCGTCGTCCGGCCCGGGGACGCGCGGCCGGACCCGGCCACCTCGGTGCCGCCCGCCGGCGAACCCGGATTCCTGCTGGACGAGGCGGTCCCCGTTCCGCACGGCAGCAGCTGACCGGCTCCGGTACGCCCGCGCGGCGTGGTGCGGGAGCGGTCGGCTGTGCCCCGTTGTCGTGTGTTCATCCAGGCTTCATCTGTCAACTGCCGTGCGACGCATGACGGTTATCGCTCTCTTGATGGTCTGGGGGCGGGGATCTTTGGCGCGCTTCGACACGTGAGGACCGTATGACTGAGCTCGGAGCCGGGCAGTGAGCCGGTGGTCCCTGAGACGCAGGGGGACGTCCGGGCACACCGACGGACCGCAGGCCCGGGACGAGCCGGTGTTCGCCGTCGAGGAGTACGACGGAATCGTGCTGCTCCGCATGGCGTCCGACGACGCGCTGAGTGCCGCCGACGTCGACGACCTGGCCCGGTCCCTCCCCTCGGACGACGGCACGGTGACCGTCGTGACGGGGGCGGACGAATCGACGGCGGGCGCGCTGTGGCCACGCCTCGCCACCCTGCTCGACTCCCTCCGCGAGGAGGACGTCACCTCCGTCAGACTCGTCATGTCCGGTTCGGGGCACGACCGTCCGGGCCACGAGGCACCGGCCCGCCGCATCGCCGAGGCGTGGGGCATGGAAGTCATCGCGCCCGACGCGGTCGTCCTCGTCGTCCCCGGCGGCGGCCTCTTCGTGCCGGGGCTGCGCCCCGAATCCCGTGACACCGGCAGCTGGTGGCGCTTCGCGCCCGGCGCCGAGCCGGTCGCGCTGGGACCCCGGCAGCCCGCCCCGGCCTGGCAGCCCGGCCCACCGGGCCCGCAGCCGGTCACCGCGAGCGGCTGCGTCGTCGAGCAGATACCGGCGGGCCTGCTCGTCCGGCCCAAGGACGCTCTGGCCCCGCGCCTCGGCGACCTCTGCTACGCGATACCCGTCGACCGGCACGGCCCGCTCGTCCTGGTCGGCGTGCCCGACGGGGAGGACGTGCTGGCGACCGACGTCAGTGAAGCGGTCGACTCCCTGCCACCCGCGGCACGTTCCCGGGTCAGGATCGCGCCGGGCGGACGCCGCGACGTACTGGAGGCCGGCCGCTCGCTCGCCGGCACGCTCGGCCACGAGGTGGTGGTCCACACGGGACTGCCGCTGCTGCCCACGGGCGGACTGACGGCCCGGCACGGCGTACGGGCCACGCTCGCCGACGCGGACGGCACCCCGCGCTGGCACCCGTACGTCGACGCCGTGGTCTGCGCCCCCGCGAAGGAGCCCGGCGAGGCCGCCCCGGCGCCCCGGCTGCTCCGGTGGAGCTCGCCGATGCCGGGGCGCAGCCGGGGGGAACAGGGCGTGCTGCCGCTCTCCGACCGCTGGCAGGTCACCTTCACACGGGCCGGCCTGTGGATCAGCGGACCGGACGGCGCCCCCGTGCCGCTCGCGGGACGCCCGGTGGCCGCCGACGGGCCGATGATCGAGGTGGGCCGCCCCGGCGAACCCCTGGACATGTCGCTCTGGCCGGAGTTGTCGCGGCTGCTCACCGCGCTGGGAGCGGATGTCTGCTCCCGGGCCCGGCTGATGGTGCACGGCACGTGCGTGGACGGTGGACGCGCCCTGCGTGGTGTGGCGGGGCGCCACAACGTACGGAGCCTCCGCTTCGGCAGGCTCCGCGCGCCCGCGCCCGCAGCGGTGTCGGCAGCGACACAGGCCCAGGCCCAGGCCCAGGCGCAGGCTCTGGTTCCGGTTCCGGTTCCGGCTGCGGTTCGGTCGGAGGCCGCGGTGCCTGTTCCCGTGCCGGCCGCTCCTGTGCCCGACTCTGCGCCCGCTCCCGCGCCATCGAGGCGGATCCCGCTGGCTGAACTCCTGGAACCGGATACGGATCCGGACACGGCGACGGATCCTGCTCCGCCGATCGCCCCGGCGTCCGGCACGGACGGGTCCACCCCCACGAGCGCACCGGAAGCGGCCGAACCCGCGCCGTCGCCCGCAGCGGGCGCGGTGGCGCAGGCCACGGCTACTTCAGGGTCGGCCCCGAAGGCGTCGGCCCCGAGGACGTCCGCCCCGAAGGCGTCGGCCCCGAGGACGTCCGCCCCGAAGGCGTCGGCCCCGAGGACGTCCGCCCCGACCGCATCCGCCCCGAGGACGTCCGCCCCGAAGGCCCCCAGCCCCGAACCCGCTCCCGTACCCCCCGCTCCTCCCGCCCCTACCCCGCCGCAGGCAGGAACCCCCGCTCCCACACCCCCCGCGCCGGACCCCGCCCCCGCCGCCCCGCCCGCGCGTGCCATCTCCACGTCCTCGTCACCGGGCCCGGCCGTATCCGCCCCGACGGCATCCGGAGCACCCGAGGTCACCCCCGTACGGGCATCCGCCCCGCCGCTCGAACGGGTTCCGTTCCTCCCGGGGCACAGCAGTACCGACGCCGAGCGGGCCGCGTTCCGGGTGCTCGCGGAGTCGGGATGGGAGCGGCACGGGGCCGCGGTGGCCCGCATGCTCACGCGGATGCCCGCACTGCGCGGGCAGGAGCAGGAGGCGGCCCGGCCCGACCTGATCGCCATGCAGCTCTATCTCCGCGGCGCCGAAGGCCCGTTGAGCCATACCGCCCTGCACCTCGCCCTGCGTACGGGGGACGAACGGCTGCTGCCGTACGCGGCCTGCGTGGCGTCCGGGCTGCGCCGCCTGCCCGCCTTCCGGGGCGCAGCGGTGCGGGGCGCCCCGGCGGGGCAGCTGCCCGTGCCGGGCGGCTGCCTGCGGGACGCGGGTCCGGTCAGCGCGCTGCCGGTCGAGGGCGGCGCTCCGGCGCCGGGCGGTACGCGGTACGCGATCTGGTCCGTCACCGGGCGGCGCGTACGGCAGCTGTTCGACGGGCCGGCGCCCGACGCGCGTACCGACGAGGTGGTGTTCCTGCCGGGAACGGTGTTCCGGGTCCTCGACGTCCGCACGGACGCCGGCTCACCCCTGATCCTGCTGCGTGAACTCCCCGGCGCCCCGGCGCCGGCCGCCTCCGGGCAGGAACCGCTCGACGACCAGGACCGCGCCGCGCTCGCGCGCCTGGACGCCTCGCTGAGCGGGCACCCCGCCGGGGCGGGACCGTCCTCCTGGCCGGACCGGTGCTCCGGTCCGGTCGGCTCCCACGGCAACGGAAAGACTGGTTGATGACGAGTCAAGAAGGTTCCACAGGACCGGCGGTGCGCCGGGCGACGGCCCTGCCGCAGATGTCCGGGTCGGCCGGGACGGACCCCGCGCTCGTCCCGCGTGCGCCCGCCCCCGTCCCGGCTGCCGGACCCGCGGAAGGGGAGGCCGAGGCGGCGCCGGGCCGTACGGAGACCATGGGCGCCGCCGTCGCGGTTCCTGAGCCTGCCGCCCCGGAGCCCGCCACCGCCGAACCGGACCGTGAGAGCGAGGCGGCGGCCACCACGGCGGCAGGAGCGGACGGCAGGACGGACCCGCCCGCGGCGGCGGCCGGTGAACCGCCGTCACCGCGCCCCGGCAAGCCGTGGCTCGCCGCTGCCGCGATCGGAGGGAGTCTCCTCATCGGGGTGCCGCTCCTCTTCATGGGGCTGGGCGACGACGACGGCCCGCGGACCCGGCCCGCTGCCTCCTCCCGGACCTCGTCCGACGTGCTGCTGCGGGACGAGGACTCCGTCCGTCAGGCCCCCGGCGGCTACGTGCCGGCCTCCCCGTCCGCGACCCCGTCGCCGAAGCCGAAGCCCACGGAGGTGCCGAAGGCGTCGGCCTCGGCACAGGCCCCCGCGCCGGCCGTGAGCGACGCGGAGACGTCCGGCCGGAAGACGGCGCAGAAGAAGGAGGCGGCCGGTTCCCCGGCCGCCGTACGACGGTCCGTGGTCCGGGCCGGTGGCGCGCTGCCCACGGGCGCGCGGCTCTCCACCGCGACGGACGTGCTGATCAAGAACGTGGTGACCGGACTCTGCGTCGATGTCCCCGACTACGGCAAGGGCAAGGTCAACGGCACGGTCGAGCAGTTCACCTGCGACGGCACGGCCCGCGACAACCAGCTGTGGGACCTGGTCGTCAACCAGAAGGGCGCGGGCCCCGGTGGCGCCGACCTCTTCACGGTCCGGAACAGCAAGGACAACTACTGCCTCGACCTTCCCGACTTCGGGGGCAAGCCCGTACACACCCGCGTCTACGAGTACTACTGCCGGCCGGGTTCGGGCGACAACCAGATGTGGTTCCTGGAGAAGCGGGCGAACGGTGCCTTCTGGATCCGTAACCACGCGAGCAACGGCCGGTGCCTGGACGTCGCGGGCTCCGACGGTTCCGGTGGCCGGGGCGCCGCCCTCATGCTGTTCGACTGCTCGGACCAGGACGACCACCTGTGGTCGTTCTCCTGACCCTGGCCGGCCCGTCCCCGTACCCCCATCTCACGGAGGATTTGATCCGATGTCCACTCCCCGGGCTTCCGAGGGACCCGAGGCCACCGCACCGGCCTCCCCGGCGGCGGCCGGTCCGCCCGCCGCGCGTCGGACGGCGCCCGCCGTGCGTCAGGCCGTCGCCCTCCCGACGGCACCCGGAGCACCCGGTGGCGCCCTGACCCCGGCGGCCACCGCCCCGCGTCGGACCGCCCCCGCGTCCCGACAGGTCCCCGCCCCGGAGCCGCCGCCCGTCGCCGCCGCGCCGGAAGGCGAGGCCGCCACCACCGCCGAGCCCGAGGCACCCGCAGCGGCCCCGGCGGCCGGAGGCGCGGAACCGGAGGCCGAGGCCCCCGCGACGACGGGTGAGCCCCCGGCCGCGGTCGCGGCCTCGGCGTCCCCGCCGGGCGACGCGGCCGGTACCGGCGAGGCACATGCCGCCGGGCGCCCGAGGAAGCCGCTGCTGGCCGCCGCCGCGATCGTGGGATCGCTGCTGCTCGCGCTGCCCTTCGCCCTGGCCTCGGACGGCGGGAGTGACGACACACCGAAGGGCCTCGTCGCGGCGCCCACCACGGGCACCGTCCTCCAGGACGACTCCCCCGTGCGGCCGGGGGCCTACAGCGCCGAATCCCCGTCCCCGTCGGCGTCTCCCTCGCCGTCACCGAAGCCGGGCGAGCCGAAACCCGCGAAGGTGCGGGCCCAGCCCTCCGCGTCCGCGAGCGGTGCCGGTGCGGGGGCCGCGGACGAGCCCGCGCCGAAGAAGGAGACCGCCGCCCCGCCGAAGGCGACAGCCGCGGCAGACACGAAGAAGGCGCCCGTCGCACCGTCCGGACACGCCCTGGTCAGCGCCCAGTCGGGCAAGTGTCTGAGTGCGGGCACCGGCAAGGACGGCACCCAGCTGCGGCTGTGGACCTGCGACGGATCGTCCGCCCAGCGCTGGGACTTCAGGGCGGACAGCACCGTGCGGGCGATGGGCATGTGCATGGACGTGGCGTGGGCGTCGACGGACGATCTCACCGCGATCCAGGTCGCCCACTGCAGTGGCAACGCGGCCCAGCAGTTCTACCTCAACTCCACGCAGGACCTGGTGGCACGGATCGCGACGAAGTGCGTGGACATCCACGGCGCGGCCACCGCGAACGGCACTCCGGCCGTGCTCTTCCCCTGCTCCGGCGGCCCCAACCAGACCTGGTCCAAGGCCTGACCCGGGCGCGGTCTCAGCGGCCCGCGTGCTCCGCCGGCTCGGACTCGTCCTCGCTCACGAACCTGCCGCACGCGGGGTTCCGGCATGGGCCGGGCCCCCACACCGGGACGAAGATGCCGAGGGTCTTGTGCCGCGCCAACACGGTCGCGACGGTGTGCTTGCAGGCCGGACACGCGTACTCCGCCTGCCGTTGGGTCTGACGCTCGGTACTGGCCATGTATTTACGGTAGCCCAAAAGGGTGCAGAACGAGACTTTTATCATTCTTTACCCGGACCCCAGGAAAGGCGCCCGCCGCCGGAACCTGGTGCCATGGAACGGGGGACACCCGACGAAGGACGAAGGGACCACCCGCTCATGGCAGCCGTACTGTCTCCTGCCGCGTGCCTGCGCTCCGTGCGCGCCGTGGTCTTCGACACGGACGGGGTGATCACCGACTCCGCGCCGGTGCACGCCGCTGCCTGGAAGAAGGCGTTCGACGCCTGCCTGTCGTCGCACGAGGGGCAGCGCCCCTTCGACGAGGAGGACGACTACCGGCGTCATGTCGACGGCCGGTCGAGGAAGGACGGCGCGGCGGCCTTCCTCGCGTCACGCGGGCTGGACCTCCCCGAAGGAAGCCCCGACGACCCGCCGGGCACGGCGACGGTGTGCGCGGTCGCCGCACGCAAGGACGAGGCGTTCACGGAGAGCCTGCGCGCCGCCCCGGTCGCCGTCTGGCCGGGCACGGTCCGCCTCCTGCACGTGCTGAAGGAGCGGCGGGTGCCCTGCGCCGCGGCCTCCGCCTCCCGGCACGCGAAGGAACTGCTGTCCGGGGCCGGTCTCCTGGACCTGTTCGAGACCGTGGTCGACGGAAACGAGGCGCACCGGCTCGGACTGCCCGGCAAGCCGGAGCCCGCCCTGTTCGTGGAGGCGGCCCGGCGGCTGCGCACTCCTGTCGAGGACACCGCCGTCGTGGAGGACGCCCTCGCGGGAGTGGAGGCGGGCCGCCGAGGCGGCTTCGGGCTGGTCGTCGGCGTCGACCGTACGCACACCCCCGCCGGAGCCGCCGACCTGCGCCACCACGGCGCCGACGTCGTGGTCCCCGATCCCGGGGACCTGCTGATCGGCGGGGACGACTGATGGCGCGGGCCTGGACATGGTCGTACGAGGGGTACGACCCGGCCAAAGAACGCCTGCGCGAGGCGCTGTGCACCCTGGGCAACGGCTACTTCGCCACCCGGGGAGCCGCACCGGAGGTCCCCGCGGGCGGGCCGCACTACCCGGGCACCTATGTGGCGGGCTGCTACAACCGCCTGACCTCCTCCGTCCAGGACCGGCAGGTCGAGAACGAGGACATGGTCAACCTCCCCGACTGGCTGCCGCTGCGCTACCGCATCCACCCGGCGGGAGCGCCCCCCGGGCCCTGGCTGTCCCCCGACCATCCGCACCTGGTGAACCACCGTCAGTCGCTCGACCTGCGCGGCGGGACCCTGACCCGCCGGTCCGTGTACGAGGACGGGGCCGGCCGCAGGCTGACCGTGGAGCAGAGCCGCCTGGTGCACATGGGCGAGCCCCATCTCGCCGTGCTGCACACGGAGTTCACCGCCGAAGGCTGGGCGGGCGAGGTGGAGGTGGAGTCCGCGATCGACGGCGACGTACACAACACCGGGGTCGCGCGCTACCGGGACCTCGCGAACCGCCATCTGACCGGCTGGGAGACCGGCACGGAACGGGGCTCCACGGTCTGGCTGCGCTGCCGCACGGTGGAATCCGGCATCACCGTCGCCCTCGCCGCCCGCACCGTGGCCGCGAGCGGACCCGGGGCGAACGGTTCCGCGAAGGGTGGCCCACCTGCGAACGGTCCGGTTGTCAACGGCGGTCCGGCGGGGAACGGTCCGGCTGCCAACGGCGGTCCGGCGGCCGGGAGGAACCACCGGGCACGGCCCCGGCAGATGCCGCGCTCCGTCCTCCAGACCCTCGTGCTGCCGCTGGGACCGGACGCCGGTGCCGCCGTCGACAAGACGATCGCGCTGTACACCTCCCGCGACCCGGCGATCGGCAGCCCCCGGCAGGCCGCCGTGTCCGCGGTCCGCCGCGCCCCGGCCTACCCGGGACTGCTCGCCTCGCACCGCCGGGCCTGGGCCAACCTGTGGCAGCAGGCCAGGCTGGAGGTACCGGGGGAGCCGGGCCGCACCCTGCGGCTGCACCTCTTCCACGTACTGCAGACCCTCTCCCCGCACACCGCCGAGCTCGATGTCGGGGTACCGGCCAGAGGGCTGCACGGTGAGGCGTACCGGGGCCACGTCTTCTGGGACGAGCTCTTCGTCCTGCCGTTCCTGAACCTCCATCTCCCCGAGATCTCCCGGGGGTTGCTCGACTACCGCTACCGGCGGCTGCCCGCGGCCTGTCGTGCGGCGCGCGAGGCGGGCAGGGCCGGGGCGATGTACCCGTGGCAGAGCGCCTCGGAGGGCCGTGAGGAGACCCAGGAGATCCACCTCAACCCGCGCTCGGGCCGCTGGCTGGCCGACCGTTCGCGGCTGCAGCACCACGTCGGCTCGGCGGTCGCGTACAACGTGTGGCAGTACTGCCAGGCCACCGGCGACACGGAGTACCTGTACTCCAAGGGTGCCGAGATGATGCTGCAGATCGCCCGCTTCTGGGCCGACAGCGCCACCTGGGACGACGGCCTGGGCCGGTACCGCATCCGGGGGGTCGTCGGACCCGACGAATACCACGACGCCTACCCGGACGCCATGGTCGCGGGGCTCGACGACAACACCTACACCAACGTGACGGCGGCCTGGGTCCTGGCACGGGCGGGCGAAGTCTGCCGTGACCTGCCCGACAGCAGGTTCCGTCAGCTCCTGGACCGGATCGGGCTCGACCCCGCCGAGCTGCCCCGCTGGGACGAGATCTCCCACCGGCTGCACGTGCCGTACCACCGGGGCATCATCAGCCAGTTCACCGGCTACGGCGACCTGGCCGAACTCGACTGGGAGGGCTACCGGAAGAAGTACGGGGACATCCGGCGGCTCGACCGGATCATGGAGGCGGAGGACGACACCGTCAACCGCTACCAAGCGTCCAAGCAGGCCGACGTCCTGATGCTCGGCTACCTCTTCTCCCCCCAGGAACTCGCCGCGCTGTTCCGGCGGCTCGGCCACGAACTCGACGACGACACCTGGCGTGCCACGGTCGACTACTACGTGGCCCGTACGAGCCACGGCTCCACCCTCAGCTCCCTCGTCCACGCCTGGGTGCTCGCCAGGGTGCACCGCGACGACGCGTGGACGTACTGCGAGGAGGCGCTCACCGGTGACGTGGCCGACATCCAGGACGGTACGACGGAGGAGGGCATCCACCTGGGGGCGATGGCCGGCACCCTCGACTTCGTCCAGCGCGGCATGACGGGCCTGGAGACCCGGGAGGACGCGCTGTGGCTGAGCCCGGCCACGCTTCCCCAGCTCTCGAAGTTCGGGGTGCGCCTCCGCTTCCGCCGGCACTGGGACGTGGACCTGCGCATCCGCGCCGAGCGCCTCAGGATCGCCGTGCCCGACGACGGCAGGCCGGGCGTGCGGGTCGTGCTGGGCGGCCACACCTATGTGATCGCTCCCGGCACGGCCCGGTGGCTCGACCTGCCCGAGGAGTGACCGGCAGGTCCGGGTCAGGAGGAGCGACCCGGCAGGTCCGGGTCAGGAGGGCCGCGAGGACACCAGCACGCCGATCTTGTCGATGCGGTGCTCCGGATTGTTGTTGCTGTCCCGCCAGTAGTTCCCGGCGGCGTTGTCCTCCGGCGTCGCACACGTGGAGAGGGTGATCATCGCCCGGGTCGGCTTCTCGCCCGGCTCGCCAGGGACCTCCGCCCGCTGCTCGGCCAGGGACTGCTCGGACCGGAACGAGGTCTCCCGCGTCCCGGTGATCTCGTACTCGTACACCGTGCCGCCCGCCGTGACGAGGACGCTGTCGCCCTCGTCCAGGGACGGGAGGTCGCGCAGCGGCCCACCCGCGGAGAGCCGGTGGGCCGTCACCAGGTAGTTCCCGATCTCGCCGGGACCCACGCCGCCCTCCTCGCCGTACGGACTCGCGGCGACACCGCGGTCCTGGACAAGGGTCCCCGCCCGGTCGTCCGTCGTCCCCTCGTACGGGACGACGCGCAGGTCCGTGAGGCCGATCGACGGGATCGTCAGCCGCGCCGTCTCGGTGCGCGGGTCGGTCCGGTCGGCCGGGGGCCGCACGGGCGGGGCGGCGGGTGCCGGGCCGGCGGCACCGCCTGCGGGGGCCGGTGCGGCGACTGCGGCCGAGGCTGCGGCGACGGGGGTTTCGGCCGGGGGTGTCTCGGCCGCCACCGCCGCACAGCCGGCCGCGAGGACGACGGCTGCCGCGCCCGCGACCGCCCGGGGAGCTCTGCGGAGTCCGTGGAGAGAATGCATGAGGGACCCGGATTCGGTAGCCGGTATGTGCCGGGGGAGACGGGCCGGGAGGTGCTGCGGGCCCGCTTCCTTCCAGTACAACACCGACGGCCCTCACACGCCCGGGTCCGGGGCGTCGAGCAGCTCGCGCACC
Organism: Streptomyces sp. NBC_01520; assembly: GCF_045040375.1. Taxonomy (NCBI): domain Bacteria; kingdom Bacillati; phylum Actinomycetota; class Actinomycetes; order Kitasatosporales; family Streptomycetaceae; genus Streptomyces; species Streptomyces sp. NBC_01520. Next base: position 3,896,299 of record NZ_CP109404.1, on the reverse strand, counting down.
TCCTCGGCGGTGGTCTCCCGCAGCTCCTCCCCGACGAGCAGCCAGCGGGTGATGCCGACCGACTCCAGGAACGCCAGATCGTGGCCGGCGATCATGAGCGCGCCCTCGTAGGCGTCGAGCGCACCCGCCAGCTGCCGGACACCGGCCAGGTCCAGGCTGTTGGTCGGCTCGTCCATCATCAGGAGCTGCGGGGCCGGTGAGGCGAGCATCGTCGCCGCGAGGGCCGCCCGGAAACGCTCACCGCCCGAGAGGGTGCCCGCGAGCTGTTCGGCACGCGCCCCCTTGAACAGGAACCGGGCGAGCTGGGAGCGGATGTGGTTGTCGGTGACCCCCGGTGCCGTGCGGGCCACGTTCGCCGCGACACTCAGCCCCTCGTCCAGCACATCCAGCCGCTGCGGCAGGAAGCGCAGCGGTACGAAGGTCCTGGCCTCGCCGGACAGCGGCGCGAGCTCCCCCGTGAGGGTGCGCAGCAGCGTCGTCTTGCCGGCGCCGTTGCGCCCGACCAGCGCGATGCGTTCCGGCCCCCGGACGTCGAGCTCCCCGTCGCGGAGCGTTCCGAAGCGGGGCCGCAGCCCGCGCACACTCAGGACGGTGCGGCCCGCGGGTACGGCGCTGTGCGGGAGGTCCACCCGGATCTCGGCGTCGTCACGGATCGTGTCCGAGGCCTCGTCGAGCCGCTCCCGTGCCTCCTGGAGCCGGTCCTCGTGCAGCCTGCGGAGCTTGCCCGCCGCCTCCTGGGACGACCTCTTGTGCGCGCCCGCCACGATCCTCGGAGCACGCCGCTGGGTGTCCATCTTCTTGTTGTGCCGCTGCCGCCGGTCCACCTTGACCCGGGTCTCCTCCAGCTCGCGCTTCTGACGCCGTACGTCGGACTCGGCGGCCCGCAGCATGCGCCCCGCCGCCTCCTGCTGGGTGGCCAGCGCCTCCTCGTACGCCGACCAGCCGCCGCCGTACCAGCTCACCGACCCGGAGCGCAGCTCGGCGATACGGTCGACCCGTTCCAGCAGGTCACGGTCGTGGCTGACCACGACGAGCACACCGGAGCGCCAGGACTCGACGGCCTCGTACAGCCGGCGGCGCGCGAACACGTCGAGGTTGTTCGTCGGCTCGTCGAGCAGCAGTACGTCCGGGCGTTCCAGCAGCAGTGCGGCCAGTCGCAGCAGGACGGTCTCACCGCCGGACAGCTGTCCGACGGTGCGGTCCAGGCCGACGCCGCCGAGGCCGAGCGACCCCAGGGTCGCCAGGGCCCGCTCCTCGACGTCCCAGTCGTCACCGATCGTCTCGAAGTGCTCATCGGCGACGTCCCCGGACTCGACGGCGCGCAGCGCCGCACGCCGCCCGGCGATGCCGAGAGCCGCCTCGACGCGGAGTTCCGTGTCGAGGGTGAGGTTCTGCGGGAGGTAGGCGAGGCTGCCGCCGACGGTCACCGACCCGTGGGAGGGCCGCAGCCGGCCCGCGAGCAGGCGCATCAGCGTGGACTTGCCGGACCCGTTGGTGCCGACGAGGCCCGTGCGGCCCCGGCCGACGGCGAGCGAGAGCCCGTCGAAGACCTCGGTGCCGTCCGGCCACCGGAAGGTCAGGGCGGAGCAGGTGAGGGAGGCCGTGGGCGTGAGGGGGTGGGACATGGTGATCCTCGCAGTCGCAAGCGTGTGAACAGGGGCTTCGTATGCGAGCACCACGCGGCGACCCGGGCCGGGAAGGAAAAGGGGTGCGGTCCTCCGGAGGGCGGGGGACGGCTCATGCACCGAGGTCGCATGTACGCGGGGTCACGGGCGGCAGGAAGGCCGACAGGGCGTGACGGGTTACGGCAGGGCCGTACCGCGCGATGATCGCGGACCTCAGATGCGCAACGTCCACCTCTGTCGGAGACAACAGGACTCGAAAACTCTACCCCGGACGGTCGCCGGACGTCCGGGGATTTACGCCGGGCCGGCGGTGCGGGCGGGCCCGGCATCCCCGGTCCGGGCCCGCTGTGGTCAAGGCCTCCCGAGGTGTCCTCGCCCCCCGAGCGGGACCGTCATTCCAGGGCGGCCGTGATCCGTTCGGGGACGTCCGTGTAGCGGGACCGTCTGCCGGGGCGGGCGCGGCCGGCCGCGTGCCGCAGGGAGGGGACGGCCGGTGCGCCCACCCCGACGAGTCCTTCGGTCGCGGCCGCCCCGCGCCCGGCAGCTGAACGGCAGCTGAACGGCAGCTGAAGGGCGGCTGACCGCCCCGCCCCCGCCTCCGACCTGCCCGGTCAGGCGTTCCCCGTGCGGAGAGAACGGGGAGAGAACGCGCCCTCAGGGTCCACCCGAGAGTCCGTCTGGTTCCGATCGCGGTCGACGCCGCAGGTCAGACGCACTGTTCCCCCTCAGCTGCATCTCAGCCGCACGCGCACGAGAGGAAGTCCGGGCATGGCCGGCGACAAGGTTCTGGAGGCCCAGAAGTGGGTCAACTCCACCTACGGAGCAGTGAGCGGATATGTCCGCTGCCCAGAGAACGGCCAGACGGGCTGGTCCACCATGTACGCCCTGGTGATCGCGTCACGCGCCCGCTGGCTGTACGACAACAGCTACCGCCTCGTCGGCCGGTACCTGTACGACCCGCCGGGCTCGACCCTCGACAAGGAGATCAAGCCGGGCGAGCTGCAGACCATCTTCGACCAGCTCCGCGACGGCGACGTCCGCGGGCACCGTACCTCCCGGGGCGTCGGGCAGGCCTACGAGTCGAACTACCTCTCCGGCACGGCGATCGAGATCAGGGCACGGGCCTACCCCCTGGGCGCCCGGGACGGTCTCTACGCGCCGGAGCTCGTCGTGGTCCGCGACATCCTGGCCGAGCTGGACGGTGCGGTGGAGTGGGGAGGCGACTTCTCCGTACCCAAGGAGTCCCACTTCGAGATCGCACTCAAGCCGGGCCACCCCAAGGTGAAGGGCGTCGCCCGGAAGATCGCCTCCTGGAACGCCGGCCCCGGCGCCCAGGGTGCCGGCACGGTCGACGCGTACGAGGCCGGGCGCCGCGCGCACGCCCGCACCTTCGCCCGCCGCACCGCGCCCGCGGGGGCGCCCGGCCGCTGACGGACGGCAGTCGAGCGGAGCCGACCGGCGGGAGCTGCGGGCCTCTTGACCGGCCGGGTCCCCGAACCGTCCGGGGCCGGTTCGGCCAGGCACCGTGTGGCCGAGCCGCGTCAGCTCCGCCCGGCCCGGGTAGTCGGGGGACGGGGAACGGCGGTCAGAGGATCGGCGGGCGGCCCAGCCGGGTCATGCGCCAGACCGTGAGCCACCTCATCGGCCTGCGAGGCCCGCACGGGGTCCGCACGCCTTCGGCGAAGCCGCCCCACCACGCCCTCAGACCGGTCAGGGACCGCATCCGCATCATGGTGAGAAGGATCCACACGCCGAGGTAGACGGGGACCAGGGGCACCGGCAGCCGGCGGCGGGCGAGCCAGACACGGTTCCGGGCGGTGTACCGGTAGTGGCCGGCGTGCCGGGCGGGGGACGTCTTCGGGTGCTGGAGGACGAGCTCGGGCTCGTAGAGGATCTTCCAGCCCGCGTCGAGCGCCCGCCAGCCCAGATCGGACTCCTCATGTCCGAAGAAGAACTCCGCGGGCCACAGGCCGATCTGCCGGAGCATCGGCATCGAGAAGGCGTGGCCGCCGCCGAGGAAGGCGGTCACCGGGCCGCGGCGCATCGGATCGTCCGCGCGCAGCCGGGGTACCCAGCGCCGCTCCGTGTGCCCGTGTTCGTCGGCGACCCTGAAACCGATGATCCCGAGTGCCGGGTCCTCCGTGAACAGCCGCTGGACCGTGCGGAACACGTCGTCGGCGATGAGCAGGCCGTCGTCGTCCAGCTCGACGACGACATCGACCTCGCCCGAGTCGAGCAGAGTCCGCAGACCGACGTTGCGCCCGCCCGGACATCCCAGATTCTCCTGAAGCGGGATCTTGACCGCATCCGTCGCGACCCCGGTGAGTGGTGTCGCGTTGCCCACCAGCACCACACGCGCGGCGGGAACGTCCTGCTTCTCCACCGAAGCGAGCAGAGCCCCCAGCTCCCGCGGGCGCGTGCCCATGGTCACGATGACGACTCCGATGCGCGGCAAGGACATGGTGGTGAGCTCCGGTGGTCGGCGGACTGCCGATGCTAGCGCCGCGCGACATCCCCACCTCGCCGCCTCACGCGCATGTCCGCGACGTGCCGTCCATGTCGATCGGCGCACCCAGGGATCCGAGAGGGCTCCGGGGCACGCGGACCAGGGAGGACCGACGCGCCGTGCACGGGGGTGCGCATGCGCGGCCGACTCACGTGACACCACTTGATGCCGCGCGGAGACAAATTGGCGCGACATGGCACCACGTCGTCTGACCTGCGGTAATGAAGAATTGGTGACGATAGCGCCCTGTCGTGTGCCATGAATGACACCTTCGGGGTTGCGTGTGGCGCCATAGTGATGCCACTATTGCGTCATGGACCTCACGCCGTACGTCGAAACACTCCGCAGGGAACTGGCCGCGGCCGTCGAAGCCGGCGGTGACGAAGCCCGTGATCTCGCCGAGCGGCTGACCGTGCCGCTGGAGTCGGCCACCCGGCTGGCACTGCTGGACGTGCTGTCCGCGGCCATGGACGAGATCACCCGTGAAATCGCCCCCGGCTCGGTCGACGTACGACTGCGCGGCCTCGAACCCGACTTCGTGGTGGTGCTGCCGCGGTACGAGGACCGGATCGAACCGCTCGGCGCACCTGCGTCCGCACCGGCCCCGCTTCCCGCCGGTGCGGACGAGGGGGGCGCCGCCCGCGTGAACCTGCGCCTGCCCGCCCGCCTCAAGGCCCGTGCCGAGGAAGCGGCGGGCGGTGACGGCCTGTCGGTCAACGCCTGGCTCGTAGGCGTTGTCTCGGCCGCGGTCGACACGGACGGGGCCGCCACCCGCCGCACGCCCGAGAGGGCCGTGAGCGCCGGCGGGAGCTTCACGGGCTGGGTGCGCTAGCCGGCCCTGCGGAACCACCTCACACGCACCACGTCCCGCCGGTCGGGACGCCACTGACATCGCAGGACGACCCAAGAGGACGGGACAGCCATGCCTTCTTTCGACACCCCCAACCCGATTTCGGTCAACGCACACGTGGACGCGGGAGCCATCCGGTTCGCCGCGGCCGACCGCGCCGACACCGTCGTGGACGTAGCCCCCCGCGACCCGAAGAAGGACCAGGACGTGCGGGCCGCCGGGCAGGCCGAAGTCACCTACTCGGGAGGCAGGTTGCGGATCAGGACGCCGAAGCCAGGCGTCTTCGGACGTGTCGGCACCGTCGACATCACCGTCGGACTGCCGGCCGGCTCCCAGGTGGAGGCGACCGGGGGGTGGGCCGAGGTCCGCGGAGAAGGGCGCCTCGGCGAGGTCCGCGTGAAGACCTCGTCGGGTGATGTCCGCTTCGGCACGACCGGCCCGCTGCACCTGACCGCGTCCCACGGGGCCATCACCGTGGACCGTGTCGAGGGCCCGGCCGAGATCACCACCAGCTCCGGCAGCATCCGCGTCGGTACGGTCGCGGGCTTCGCCGTACTCAAGAACTCACACGGCACCACCAGTGTCGGCGACGTCACCGGCGACCTGCGGGTCAGCGGCGCCAATGGTGACGTCATCATCGACCGCGCCCACGCCTCCGTCGAGGCCAGAACCGCGAACGGCACGCTACGGGTCGCCGAAGTCGCCTGCGGAACCGTCCAGTTGGAGACCTCCTACGGGGCCATCGACGTGGGCGTACGCGAGGGCACCGCGGCCTGGCTCGACGTCAGCTCCGGCTTCGGGGCCGTGCACAACTCGCTGAGCGGGTCCGGCGGTCCGGAGAAGTCCGAGGACACCGTCGAGGTCCGCGCCCGTACGCGCCACGGAAACATCGACGTCCGCCGCGCCCGCGCCTGAGAAACCACCTTCCACCCCACTCCAGCCTTCGATCGGTAGGGCCCCATGCCTTCATCTGTCATGCCCACATCCAAGAGCGGTATCGCCCAGGAACCGCCCGCCGCAGTCTCCGCCGTCGGCCTCCGCAAGTCGTACGGGGACAAGCTCGTCCTCGACGGGATCGATCTGCGCATCCCGGCCGGGTCCGTGTTCGCCCTGCTCGGCCCGAACGGTGCCGGCAAGACCACCGCCGTGAAGATCCTGTCCACACTCATCGGCGCCGACGGCGGACAGGCCCAGGTCGCCGGCCACGACATCGCCACCGACCCGCAGGCCGTACGGGCCGCGATCGGGGTCACCGGGCAGTTCTCCGCCGTCGACGGGCTGATCACCGGCGAGGAGAACATGCTCCTCATGGCGGACCTGCACCACCTGTCCCGTAGCGAGGGCCGGCGGGCCGCCGCCGACCTGCTGGAGCGCTTCGACCTGGTGGACGCCGCGAAGAAGCCCGCCTCCACCTACTCCGGCGGCATGAAACGCCGCCTGGACATCGCCATGACCCTGGTCGGCAGCCCGCGGATCATCTTCCTCGACGAGCCGACCACCGGCCTCGACCCCCGCTCCCGTCACACCATGTGGGGCATCATCCGCGAACTCGTCACCGGTGGCGTCACCGTCCTCCTCACCACCCAGTACCTGGAGGAGGCCGACGAACTCGCCGACCGCATCGCCGTCCTCAACGACGGAAAGATCGCCGCGGAGGGCACCGCGGACGAGCTGAAGCGGATCGTCCCCGGCGGACACGTCCGGCTCCGCTTCGCCGACCCCGCCGCCTACCGGTCCGCCGCCGCCACCCTGGGCGAGATCACCCTGAACGACGAGGCCCTGTCCCTGCAGATCCCCAGCGACGGCAGCCAGCGCGAGCTCCGCACCATCCTCGACCGGCTCGACTCCGCCGGCATCGAGGCGGACGAACTCACCGTGCACACCCCCGACCTCGACGACGTGTTCTTCGCCCTGACCGGCGGCACCGGCGTCCCCCACCAGACCAAGGAGAACGCCCGATGAGTTCCCTCCCGCTCGCCGTACGCGACTCGTCCACGATGCTGCGCCGCAACCTCCTGCACGTGCGCCGCTACCCGTCCCTCACCCTGAACCTGCTGCTCACCCCGGTCATGCTGCTGCTGCTCTTCGTCTACGTCTTCGGCGACGTGATGAGCGCGGGCATCGGCGGCGGCGGCGCGGACCGCTCCGCGTACATCGCCTACATCGTCCCGGGCATCCTGCTCATGACCATCGGCGGCACCACGATCGGGACCGCCGTCTCCGTCTCCAACGACATGACCGAGGGCATCATCGCCCGCTTCCGCACCATGGCGATCCACCGCGGCTCGGTGATCGTCGGCCACGTCGTCGGCAGCGTGCTGCAGTGCGTCGCCAGCGTCGTGCTCGTCGGAGCCGTCGGCGTGGCCATCGGCTTCAGGTCCACGGATGCCACCGCTCCGGAGTGGCTGGCGGCGTTCGGGCTGCTCGTGCTCTTCTCCATGGCGCTCACCTGGATCGCGGTCGGTATGGGGCTGGTCAGCCCCAACGTCGAGGCCGCCAGCAACAACGCGACGCCGTTGATCCTGCTGCCGCTCCTGTCCAGCGCCTTCATCCCGGTCGACACGATGCCCGGCTGGTTCCAGCCGATCGCCGAGTACCAGCCCTTCACCCCGGCCATCGAGACGCTGCGCGGCCTGCTGCTCGGCACCGAGATCGGCCACAACGGCTGGCTCGCCGTCGCCTGGTGCGTGGGACTCACGGTGCTCGGCTACTTCTGGTCGACCTCGAAGTTCAACAGCGACCCGGCATAGTCGCCGTCAGCAAATCGGCCCCCGGCCGCGCAAGCACCTCAAGTCCCGAACCGACGGAGCCCCGGGCCAGTGGCCTGGGGCTCCGCTGCTGCCTCGTAGTGGGCCTGGACGCCCACCGGGGCCCGCTACGAATCGGCGCTGTCCGGCCGCCGCGTGTCCCACCCCGGCGAAGGGTTCGGTGAAGGTGTCGTTCTCCTCCTTCCCGACCGAGGTGGACGTGTCCGCGCTGTACGCCCCGGTCCACGTCCAGGGCGATGGCGATGGGGATGCCGCCGTTGTACGGCTTGCCGTTGTCGCTGGTCGGATACCCCTGGGAGGGGTCGGTCACGTCCGTGACGTTGGTGAACTGCCACATCAGGTAGAGGTTCTCGTCGTCCCACGCGGCGGACAGCGAGTACAGGTCGTGGACCGGTCCCTCGGCCACGGCCGGCACATCGGATGACGTCACGTCACATCCGGCGGCCGGATTCGTGGCGGCATGGTGCGGCTCCTTCGGCATCGGCCACAGCTGTGCCCAGGGAGGCAGTGACTGCCGGCCTGTCAGGCCGGCAGCGCAGATCCCCTCGTACGGGCGCCTTGACGGCTGCCCGGTGTCGCTGCGGACTCGCGCCCTCAGGGATGCCGGACAGAGCCTCCGCCACGGCATCGACACCGCGAACGACCGGGCGCGCACCGGAGTTCGCCGGGGGCCGGAGCGAATCCGCGGGCGGGCGTGTCCGCGGCCATGTGGTGTTCCTCACAGCGAAAACACAGGTAGTGAAAGCAACTGCACCCTTTCGTCTTTTCTGTCTGTCATCACGTCGCGGTGCGGGCCGGAACAGGTGAAGAAATGGTGTGGGCCGATCGTTGCCCCGGCCATACGATCACCCGAAGTCGCATCTGCGTGTCCCATTCCGCTGCGACTTCTCCTATTCGGACCCGAAGGGCTCTTGTGAAGATTCGCCGGATTCTTGCCACGGCTGTTGCCGCCGCAGTGACCACGCCCGTACTCCTGCTGTCGGTTACCCCCGCGTTCGCCGATGACAAGCCGGCAGCGCAGGCGCAGGAGAAGAAGCAGTCCATCGCGGAACTGGAGAAGGCCGCCGCCGCGGCCCAGGCGGTGTACGACGACGCCGTAGCCGCCGAGAGTGCCGCCATGGCGGCCCTGATAGCGACCGGCTCGGACACCTTCCCCCTGACCGTTGCTGCCAAGGCGGCCGAGGTCGTGGCGGCCGAGGCCGCCACCGCCAAGACCGCTGCCGACCAGGCGGTCGTCGATGCCAAGGCGGTCGTCGACGGCCTTCCGGACACGGCCACCGAGGAGGAGAAGACCGCCGCGGCGACGGCTCTCACCGAGGCTGAAGCCGCCGCCGTGACCGCCGACGAGGCCAAGACCGCCGCCGATGCCGCGGTCGTGACGGCCTGGGACGCGCGGGACGACGCGCGGGTCGACGCAGCCCGGTCACTGGGCCAGGCGAAGGAGGCCACGAAGGCCGCGCTCGCCGACAAGACCGCCGCCGACGAGGCGCTGGCCGAGGCGAAGGAGGAGGCCGAGGAAGGGGGTGAGGACTGCGTCCCCGAGGCCAAGCTCACCACGGTCGTCACGGGCCTGCCGTCCACCGTCGTCGCCGGCACGAAGGTCAACTTCAAGCTCCGGGTGACCAACGGCACCGACAGGACGATGGACGAGGTGCTTCCCTTCGCCTACGTCCACGCGACCGACAGGAGCGGGCTCGACGACCTCGACGACCTGGTGAAGCTGCAGTGGCTGTCCGGCTCTTCCTCCAAGTGGAAGAACGTCGACAACGAGCACTACATGGACGCCATCAGCCCGCTGAAGGCCGGCGCCCACGCCGACATCAAGATGCGCCTCGCGATCGACGCCTCGGCCCCCGCGGGCAACGGCATCACCTTCGTCGCCGGTGACTACTTCAACGACAACGGCACCTGCGGCGGCAGCCCCGACCTCGAGGGCTACGAGTTCCTGATCGCCGCCGCGGGCAGCAAGCCCGGCAAGGTCGACGACGCCAAGCCCGGTGCGACCAAGCCGAGCACCTCGGACCTCAAGCCGCAGAGCGGCACGTCGGCCGGTCCCGTGAACGGCAGCCTCGCCGCCACGGGCTCGTCCCCCGCGACGTCCCAGCTCGCCCTCGCGAGCGGTGCGGCCCTGGCGATCGGCGCGGGCGCGGTGTTCGTCGTACGCCGCCGCAAGGCCGGTTCCCACGCCTGACGCAGGACACGGGGCGCCGCCACGCACCCCGTACGAGGCCGGGCGCCGCCCAGGCACCCGGACTCACGCGCTGAATGCCCGACGGGCCCGACACCGACCGGTGCCGGGCCCGTCGCGGTTGCACAGCCGCCCCGGTGCCAGCCTGAACCCGGCGGCTACTCGGGCGGGTTGAGCTTGCGGAAGTACGTCCAGCCGGTCTCGTTCGGCTCGCTCCACCGGGCGAACTCCGGGTGGTGGTCGGCGATGCGGGCCCGGGTGCGCTCGGGTACGTCGTCGTACGAGCCGGGCTTGCGGCCCCGGCAGTGGAAGGTGAGGCCGCCGGGCGCCTGGCCCCGGGCCATCCACGGGAGTCACGGGGACATCCGGGTCCACGACATGGTGGCCGGGACACCAGGAGCGGGGCCGGCCGGATCGGCGCGGCCGGCGAAGAACTGGAACAGATCCAGGGCCTTGTACGTGTCGCCGGCCGAGTGGACGGGACAGTCGGCCACCGGCAGTGGCGAGGGGCAGGCCAGCGGGATCTCCAGGCTGAAGCAGACCTGGCCGCCGAGCTCGGTCGTCGGGACCGGGAAGGGGCGCCACTTCTGGTTCGCCGGATCGTTCCAGACATGCACCACCGGCAGGTCCTGCCACGTCTCCAGGATCTCGCGGGTGCCGGGGTCCAGGGAGCAGGCGGCCTCGCGGGTGAGCAGCCGGTAGGCGTCCGGGCCGGCTCCGGCGTCCTGGACCAGCCGGGCGACGTTGAGCCCCTCGAAGCCGAAGACGCGCTGATAGGGCTCGTCAGGCGCCCGGGAATACACCTCGCCTGACCACCAGTACGTGACCTGCTCGCCGTCCAGCGAGGCGCGGGTGCGGGCGAAGGACCGGAGCGGCTCTGCGGGTGTCGTCATACGGACCACTCTGCGCGGCCGCTGTCCCGGCCGGACGGGAAAGACCGCACCCGGGACGGAACAGGCGGGAAGAATCCGCTGCCGCGTCCTGACCGCTTCGCGGCCTCTTCGGTGGCCGCTGTCCACAGCCCGGACGGAGTCGTGCGGAAACAATCCACCCGCTTTTGATTCGGTGGGAGCTTTCGCTCGGTACGGAGCACTATGAATGCGCATTTTGCTCGCGTTCCTCCCGTCTCGCGCCGATCCGCAATCGTATTCTCTGCGCATGCTGCGTTTCGCGGATGATGCGGAGTGGATCGCCCTCCGCTCTCCCGGTTGTAATTGCTTGGAGGTTGATCGTTGTCACCGCGAACATGAGGCCATGTGTAATGGAAAGTGGGTGATCATTTTCGTGGTAGAGTATTAATGAATTCACAGGACGCCGCGATCAAAAGGGGAATGGCGTGAATACCGAGAAGGTTACGGCTCGACGTCTTACGGCCGATGAGGTTTCAGGCTTGGGTCTTCAGGACGGCATCTTCGTCTCGGCGGGAGTGGATGACCTCTCTCTCGACTGCTATGCGCCGGCTTTCCTTACGGAACCGGGCAAGAATTTCGAGGGAGGGGCCTTCGTCGCGAGGACCGTCTTCGGCGAGGAGGTTCACGTACTCCCGGACAACGCCGAAGAGGGCGGGATCTGGATCGCCGACAAGGACGGGCAGGAAATCGAGGTCCTCCAGAGCGCCGGCGTCCTCCTGAACCTCGCCCTCTTCGTACCCGCAGGGAACAGGGATTCCCTGGATTCGCTCTACTCCGCCGCGCGGGACGCATTCGGTGCGGGGGTTGTTCAGCGCTGGAGCGAGGAAGTCGTCGCGGTGCCGGACGTCAAGGTCGACCTGTACGAGGAGCCGGCCCGGGGCCGGAAGAACACGAACAGCCAGAACCGCGACCGCCGCGCCCTGGACATCTACCCGACCCGCGTGCGGTTCCTGGAGCCCAGCGAAGGCTGGAAGTTCATTGTCGAGCCGCACAAGGAAATCGTCGACGACACACCGACGATCTGACCTGACGGCATTCTGGAAGCCCCGCCGGAGGCCTGAGCCCCTTTCCGGTGACGAATTCAGGAGGGCACGGCGACCAACCGCTCCGGCGGCTGTTGTCAGCAGTTCGACCAGACGCCCGGCCGGAGTCCCCCGGCCGGGCGTCTGCGTGTGCGAACAGAACCCGCGCTCCGCGGAGATCGGCCACCGCACCCCCCGGCGGGCCAGGTCCTCGCGTCCCCGGCGGTCGCAAAACCCCGGTGTGTGTCGCCGACCTACTGCGGATTCGTCCGTGATCGGTAACAGAGGGAGCCTGGGGGGATGTTCGTACGTCTCCATGGGCGCACGGCATCGGCGGAGACGACAAAGGGGCGGGCTGACATGGCGAAGCACAAGGGAAGGGGATGGAACAGCCGGCTTCTCGCGGCAGCCCTCGGGGTGACGACGCTGGCCGCTGCCGCCTCGGTGTGGACCGCGCAGGCCGACCCCCTCGGCGGACGGCAGCCGCAGGCGCGTGTCCCGGCGCCGGAAGTGACCAAGGTGGCGGCGGACATCGCGCACGCGTCGGACCGTGGCGCACGGGGTGTCAACATCACCATCGACGACGGCCCGGACCCGGTCTGGACTCCGCAGGTGCTCCAACTGCTGAAGGACAGCGGTGTGAAGGCCACGTTCTGCATGGTGGGCACGCAGGCCCAGATGTATCCCGACCTGGTCAAGGCGGTCGTGGCGCACGGGCACCGGCTGTGCAACCACACGGTCTCCCACGACACCACCATGGACACCAAGTCCGAGGAGTACCAGGCCCAGCAGATCCTGGATGCCGAACGCATGATCATCAAGGCGTCCGGAGGCGTACGGTCGCAGTACTACCGGGCCCCGGGCGGCGCCTTCACCCCGTACAGCCGAAAGCTCGCCGCGTCCCATGGCATGCGGCCGCTGGGCTGGAACGTCGACTCCAGGGACTTCGAGCGTCCCGGCGCGGACGCCATGGTCGCCACCGTCAAGAACGAGATCTCCGGCGGGCCGACCGTCCTCTTCCACGACGCGGGAGGTGACCGCTCCCAGACCGTGGCAGCCCTGCGCGAGGTGCTGCCCTGGCTGAAGGAGGAAGAGTACGTCTTCGGCTTCCCCGTGCGATGAACGAGGCACCTGAGGGGCTCCGCGGTGCGGAACTCCCGGCCACGGAACGCCTGTACGCGGCCGTCATGCACGCAGGGTCCAGCAGCATGACGTCATAGAGGTCCGGGCCCTACCACGGGCGCGCCTCGCCGATCTTGCGACAGCAGCCCGCGCACGTCCGTCCTCCCCGGCAGGCCAAGCATCATGAACGTCGAACCGAGGACGATCCCCGCAGGGCTCGTGGTACTTGTCGGACCGCCGGCCTCGGGCAGGACCGCCTTCGTCCGTGAGCCGGTCGCGCAGGGGAGTCCCGACCCGGAAGCCGGCGTCTCCAGTGACGAGATCCGTACGGGGTTCTTCGGAGGTGAGGGGGCGGATGCCGTCCCTGACACGGCTGATGCGCGTATCTTCGACGAGCGCGACCGCCGGATCACCGACCGGCTGGCTACGGGCCGGATCGCCGTCGCCGAATCGACGAACGTCACACCGCAGGCGCGCCGCACGCCTCATGACCCTCGCCGGACGATTCGCTGCGCCAGTGACGGTGCTGCGCTTCCCCCAGAGCGAAGCGGACCTGCTCGGACAGAACGAGGAGCGGACGAGGAACGACGTCTCTGCCGCGGACGTCAGCGCTTACGCCGCCGTCACGAGGCGCGAGGTGAACGGTGCCCGGCTGCGTGACGAAGGCGCCGCCTTCGTCTACGACGTCCCCGGACGGGGGCAAGGAGTCACACCCGCGGAAGCCGCCCGTCGATTCACCTTCCACCGGGCCTGAGCTGCTCATCCCTCCTCAGGTGCAGCAGGCGCATCCGGGGCGGCACCCGCACGCGTCTTCCGCCGTTGCCGGGACGGCTGTGGCGGGTGCGCAGCAGCCCTTGCCCTGCCAGGCGTCGCGGCCTTCCTTCACCGCGACGACGGCGATCACCAGCGCGGTGGTCGGCTCTGCCCACGACCAACCCCAGGGTGGCGTTCAGGAACAGGCCGACCAGGAGCACGGCGGACAGGCAGGTGCACAACAGGGTCTGCTTGGTCCAGTGTTCAGCGGCCACTAGAGTGCGATGCTTGTTCGATTCGCCGTCAGGCGGAGGGGGAGGGGCAGAGGTGGGCGCACAACTGCGTGGCACCGCCGAGGAGTTGGCGGGCATATTGTGGCGGGAACACACCGTGTACCGGGAGCGGTCCGGCGGTGTGGTCATCCGGGGTGAGCATGTACGACGGTGGATCAGCCTCGCTCCCGCGGGCGGCCGGGACGAAGTCCTTGTACGCGTGGGGCGCATTCTGGACGGCGGGACCACCGCTCCGGCGCGTTCGGAGGCAGTGGTGCCCCTCTCCGCCGGTACCGGCGTGCTCGCCGCGACCTGTAGGCGCCTGCTCTCCGAAGCGGCGGCCGATGTGGCGCCGGTCGCTCCGGGACGGGCAGCGCCCAAGCGTTCCAAGCAGTCCAAGCGTTCCAAGCAGTCCAAGCGGTCCAAGCGTTCCCAGCGGTCCGGGAAGGCCACGCGGCCCAGAGGCAGGGGGAAGCACACCGGCTTCGGCTCATGGGCGGTCCTCGTCTGCGTCGCTGGTGTGATCGCCCTGTACGTCTACAGCACAGCGATGCGCGGCTGACTTCGGGGAACCGGCAAGGGACGTGAAGATTGCGCTCGGCGGCGCGCGAGGTGCCGGTGACCTCCCAGTGACACATGTCCACCGCTCAGCGCTCCTCTACCGGGAGGTCGAATCGGCCGCCCGATTAGAGGAGGCTTTGTTCACTTGCGCATCCACAAACGCACCGCCGTCGCGTTGACAACAGCACTCATCGGCTCGCTGTCCCTGATCGGGGCGGGAGCGGGGACGGCCACGGCCGAGGAGACGAGTGTGGCGCTGCCCAGCGCCTCGTTCCGTGACATCGTCGTCGACGGAGTGCACGATCGGGTGTTCGTCAGCGATCCGGCCGGGGGCAGCATCGTCGTCACCGACTACACGGGCGCGGTTGTCCAGCAGATCACCGCCGAGGACGGGGCCGCGGGCCTCGTGCTCTCGGCGGACTCCACCAAGCTGTACGTGGCCCTGTCGACGGCCGGAGCGATCGCCGAGATCGACACCGTCACCCTCACCGAGACCGGCCGCTACCCGACCGGTGCGGACACCGCGCCCCAGAGCCTGGCGATGGCGGGCGGCAAGCTGTGGTTCGGCTACACGGTCGCCAGCACCGGCGGCATCGGCTCGCTCGACGTGGCCTCCCCGGCACCGGCGGCGACGCTCGTCCCGAGCGGCCGGTACTGGTACTACGCCCCGGCCCTGGCATCGTCCCCCGCCGACCCGGACGTCCTGGTGGCAGGCGAGGAGGGCGTCAGCCCCGCCTCGCTTGCGGTCTACGACACGGCGGACGGCACCCTGCAGAAGCGCACCGAGCGCTCCTTCATCTCGGCACCGTCGATCTCGTACCTCAACGACTTCGCGGTGACGGCGGACGGCCAGAACATCGTCGTCGCGGCGAACAACCCGTCCGAGCACCAGGTCGTCCGCCTGTCGGACCTGTCGTCGAACGGCTTCCATTCGAGCTGGCAGTTCCCGAACGCCGTGGCCGTGGCGACCGACGGAACGGTGGCGACGGGCGCGGTCGGCGACTTCGTGAAGACCTACCGCCCGGGCACCACCTGGCCGGCGTTCCGTGAGTACGTCGTGAACGACCTCCAGCGTGACGGCTTGGCCTGGGCACCGGACGAGAACCGCCTCTTCGCGATCACCGGCTTCTCCTACGGCAGCGCCCCCACGCTCCACGTCCTCCCGGACGCCGGCAAGCTGGACACCACCCTCAGCCTCCAGGCCCCCGCAACTGCCCGCAAGGGCAGGGACCTGACCGTCACCGGACAACTGTCGGCGGCGGAGCCCTTCGCCACCGGCACCACGGTGGAAGTGACGCGCACGGACGCGGAACACCCGACCGGCACACCGGTCGGTACCTTCCCCGTCTCCACGACGACGGGCGAGTTCACGATCACGGAGCGCCCGCGCGAGGCGGGCGACATCACCTACACCGCCACCTACAAGGGCGACGGCCTGCACACACCCGCGACGACGCAGACGACGGTGACGATCACCAGGTAGCCACCCCGAGCACCCCGCCAAAGGCCCCCGGACCAGCCAGGTCCGAGGGCCTTTGACCTCAGGGGCCGTGCCCCGTGACGCCCGGGGCCGAGGCGCGTGGGGTGCGGGACCCCCAGCCGGCCGCGAGGCAGCGCTCTCGGTCTTCTCGCCGTGCCGCCGCCTCCTGCGGGTACGCGGAGATCATGGCGAGGTCATCGGCAATGTCCAGCACACCGTTGACATCGGTTGTCGGGCTGGAGACGCCGTTCACGCCGGCGAAGAAGACGCCGAAGCGGCCGTCGCCCTTGTCCAGGCAGCCGGCGGTCGTGATGGCACCGACGGACAGGCGGTTGTTGGGTGCGTCCAGCCCGACGGCGGCGCCGGCCTTCGCGAACAACAGCTTGGCGTTGGTGTCGGTGTCGGTGTCGGGGATCCCGCCGGTGAACCGCAGCGGGCCGATCCTGGTCTCGACGAGGCGGGCGTCGATACCGACGAAGGGGGTCCGTCGAGATCGGTCATGTTTCTCATGCTGCGGGCAGGACCGGGTCTTCGCATCCGGTCGCCAGACATCCGGCGCGGGCGCGGGCTGTACTTCTATGAGCCTTCGGCTTCGATCTCCGCCTCCGCGACGGCGATGGCGACGCCGAGGGCCACGGCTATGTTCCCGGCCGCCGTCATGACGCGGGCCGTGCCCACGATCGGGGCGATGGCGACCAGGACGTCCTGGAGCCGTTCGGCGGTCAGGTCCGCCTGCATGGCCGGTGCGATGTGGGCGGCGTAGGAGATGGGCGGTGCGTCAGAGGCGGCGAGCGCGGCGATGCGGGTGAGGATGAGCATGTCCGCCGGCAGCCCGCACCGTTCGATCGAGTCGACGGTCATGGCGGCGAGGGTGTCCAGGACGGGGGTTTCAGAGGCAGTGGCCATGGCGATGTGCCTTTCCGATGTCGCGGGGTAGCTGACGCGGGGCAGGGGCGGACCGCAATGGATCCGCAGGTGCCGAGCGCCCTACCGCTCCACCGTAGGAGATCTCCGCGTGAACCGCGCTGCGAGCCGGCCGGGGCCCTCCGCGCGATCGGCGTGCCGGCGGTGTCCTGGGTGGTCGTGCCACCGCTGTCGGGGTGCCGGTTGCGGTGTTGCCGACCCGTCCGGTCGCCGCCAGCAGTGCGAGGACAGCCACTACCACGAGGAGGATGAGCACCAGCAGGAGGACGGTCAGCACCGCCGGGTGGTTCCAGATCGCGAATGCGAGGGCCGGCACCAGCAGTACGCCCGGGATCAGCCGGCGTCGATGGGCGTCCGTCCACGTGCCGACCCGTCCGCTGCGCACCTCGTGCGTGTCGCCCCGCTGTGCGGCTGAGTCGGCTGTGCGGTCGGCCCACCCTCGGAGGGCACGCGGCATCCGGCCGGCGCCGGACAGGTAGGCGCCGGTCGCCACGACCACACCCAGGGCGATGGCCGTGCGCAGGCTGACGCGCAGGAAGCGCAGCAGCGTGTCGAAGATCGTGGCGGCAGCGTCCTCGGACTGCACCCCCGCGGGCAGACGGTCGGGGTAGTACCGGCGGGCGATCACGAGGCCCATGGCCACGAACGGACAGGCGAAGGCCGCGCAGAGCATCGTGGTCACCAGGGCCCGGCGGCGGCGCCGGGCAGCGACGTCCGAGGTGATCTCCGCGCCGTCGACCCGGGTGTCCAGCACGATGTCGTGCACCCAGACGGTCAGCAGGGAGCGGCACCATGACACGGAAGGTGACGGCGATGGCGCGTTGGGTTGCTCCGACTGGGCTGTCGGAGCCTCTCCCGGTGTCCGGAAAGCCGCAGCCAGGCGCCGTTCAGTACCGCAACGCGTTGCGGACCTCGGCGGTCACCGTGCCGGTCAGGTCCCGGTGACTTCGCGCGGTGGCACTGGCCTTGCCGGCGGCGGCCACCTCGGGGATCTCGAGGGTGACCACGTCGAGCGCGTTGCCCGACTGATCCTTGAAGTCGACCACGATGGTGTAGCGCCGGGGCTTCGCGTCATTGTTGGTGACATTCACCGGGACCTCTGCCGGACCGTTGGAGGCGGTCGCGACGCTGCCGAGGGCGACGTCTGCCGTGGCGTCCAGCCCGCCCTTCACCTTCGCCAGAGCGGCGTCTGCTTCTGCCTCCGCCGAAGCGACTGCGGACGCCGCTACGGACGCGGCCGCGCTGCTGGCTGCGGACGCACGTTCGGACACCCCCGACTTCACTGCGGAGGCCGCCGAGGAGGCTGCGGGGCTGGAGGGCTCGTCCGAGGAGCAACCCGCCAGTGCGGCCAGGCCGAGCGTGACGGTCACCGAAGCGGTGGAGCATCGGCTGAGGTGGCGTTTCATGGCTCTCTCCGGCTCAATGGCGATTTTGGTCCAGCTTCGATTGCGCCGACCCGCCCCGCCAGCTGTGGATGGCGCCCGGGTGATGCTGACGGATGAGCTCCACCTCCGGCTACTTCTTCCACCTCTGCCTGCGCGTCGGCGGCACCCTCCTGCTGCCGATGCTCGTCCACGGCCTGTGGGACTTCAGCCTCGTCTCCAACGCCGTCGGCCTGGACCCGAAGGCATCCCCGGGCATCGTCCTGCCGATCGTCCGCCAGGCCGTCCAGGCCGTCCAGGCCGTCCAGGCCGTCCTGGTCGTCCTGGTCGTCCTCGTGATCGTCAAGCACCGCTCGACCGAACCCGCGAACCGCGCCGAGAGCGCCGACCTCCGGCCCCGGCCACGCGGCCAACGCCGACTGCTGATGGGCCGTATGGCTCGCGAATGGCTTGTGGGCCCCGAGAGGTGCGAGGACGTCGCCGTAGCGCTTGGTCAGTCCGTCGACTTCGATCACGTGGCCACGGGTGCCGCGCGTCAGGCGCGGCCCTCGCGCTGCTGCTGCCCGGCATGCCGCTCTGCGGGATGTGCCCTGTCCCCACGCGCCGACGGTGGCACCGCTGCGGAGGGCGGAGAGCCACGGCTCAGGCGTGAAGGTTCGCGTACTCGCGCAGGAACAGTGCCTCGACGAGGGCCATACGCTCGATCTCTGTCGGGTCCACGCTCTCGTTCGGCGCGTGGATCAGGCACCGTGGCTCCTCGACCCCCATGAGGATGATCTCGGCGCGGGGGAACGTTTCGGCCAGTACGTTGCAGAGTGGGATGGAGCCGCCCTGCCCCAAGAACTCCATGGGGCGGTCGTACGCCCTGTCCATCGCCACGCCGAGCGCCGCATAGGCGGGGCCGTCGGTGGCAGCGTGGAACGGCGAGCCGGTGGCCTCCGCCTCAACCGAGACCTGCGCACCCCATGGGGCCGCGGTCTCCAGATGCGCGGTGAGCGCCGCGCGTGCGGCCTCGGGGTCCGTTCCGGGCGGCACCCGCAGGCTGACCCGGGCGCGCGCCTCGGCCGGCACGGCGGCGGCCGACCCGACGACGGGTGCGCAGTCGACCCCGAGCACGGTGACCGCCGGCCGGGCCCACACCCGGTCGGCGACAGACCCTGAACCCGTGAGTCGTACGCCGTCCAGAACACCGGCGTCAGCCCTGAATTGCGCCGCGTCGTACGGGACTCCGGTCCAGGTCCCTTCACAGTCCAGGCCCTTGATCCGGGTACCGCCATCGGGGTCCCGCAGCGAGGCGAGCATCACGATGAGCGCCGCGAGGGCGTCGGGGGCGGGTCCGCCGAACATCCCGGAGTGGACATCGCCGCGCAGTGTGGAGACGGTGACGACGACATTGGCGAGCCCTCTCAGCGAGGACGTGGCCGTCGGCCGGCCCACGGCGGCGTTGCCCGTGTCGCAGATCAGCAGCGCTTGCGCGTCGAACTCCTCGGGATGCTGGACCACATAGCGCTCCAGGCCGCCCGTTCCCTGCTCCTCGGAGCCCTCCGCGACGAACTTCAGCCCGACGGGAAGGTCGGCGCCGAGCGCACGCAGCGCCGTGAGATGCATGACGATATTGCCCTTGCAGTCCGCCGTGCCTCGCCCGTACCAACGACCGTCGCGCTCGGTGAGGGCGAACGGCGGCGAGGTCCATGCGTCGTCGTCGAGAGGGGGCTGCACGTCGTAGTGGCAGTAGAGCAGGACCGTAGGCGCACCCGGCGGCGGCGGCCGGTGCCCGAGCACGGCGTGGCTGCCGTCCGGGGTCTCGGCGAGACGGACATCCGAGAGTCCGGCCTCGCTGAAGGCGTCGGCGACCCACTGGGCCGCCCTGCGGCACTCCTCCGGCGGCTGCTGCCGAGGATCGGCGACGGAGGGAATGGCGACCAGTTCGGCGAGATCGGCCTTGGCGCGAGGCATCAGCGCCGCGATCGCGTCCGCGAGTCCGTCGGAGTGCCGGCCTCGGGAGTCATGCGCAGCGTCAGCCATTGCTCTCACCCTCAACCGTGTCGTCGGTCTTCAGCTCGTCGAGTCTGTCCCGGATCTTCTCCAGCTTGTCCGGGCAGTAGACCCCAAGGATGATCGCGCCCGCTTCCACGGCTCTGCGGTCCACGATGACCGGGCGCTGCCCAGGTCCGGTCGCGCCGTTGGAGAGGTTGATCTTCCACAGGGCGGTCTTGAGGGCGGACGCCGGGTCTTCGCAGACGTGGCCGCCGTCGGTGCCGAGCGTGCGGGCCGCCTGGTCGATGTCGGGCCGTGGGTAGCCCGCCTGTGCCAGTTCGTCAGCGAGCTGATTGGCTTTTCTCGTGGACTGGTTGGTGGCGCGCAGGTTTCCGTAGGTGATGAGCCCGATCACCACCAGCGCCACGAGGACCACAATCGCCCCGATGTAGATCCATCGGTTTTCCGAGGCCTTCCATCCGGCACTCATGACAGGTCTCCCGTCGTGCTCTCGGCGGTCGCGTGCGAACGCCAGCTGGGCTTGCGGAAGTGAAGGAACAGCCAGGGGATGACGAAGCCGAGGAGCAGCAGTCCGGCTGCGATGAAGCCGACGTACGCCCAGACACTCCCGCCGCCGAACTGGGAGGAGGGGATGAACCCGATGACGAGGGCAGCTGCCGAGGCCGTGAAGCCTACGACGCAGACCAGGGTGAGAGCCGGGGCGCGGTAGCCGCGGGGGTGGTCCGGCTGGGTCTTACGGAGGCGGACGGCGGCTGCGAACATCAGCAGGTACATGATCAGGTACACCTGCGTGGTGATCACAGAGAAGATCCAGTACACACTTGAGACGTTCGGGATCAGGGCGTACATCAGAGCGATCACCGAGGTGACGACGCCCTGCGTGACCAGGATGTTCTGCTGGACGCCACGACCGTTGAGCTTCTGGAGGTACGGCGGCAGGTAGCCCTCCTGCCGGGAGATCAGGAGCAGGCCCTTGGACGGCCCGGCGAGCCAGGTGAGCATGCCGCCCAGCGACGCGGAGACCAGGGCGACGGCCGCGATGGGGGTCAGCCAGCCGATGTCGAAGTACGCGAAGAACGCGTCGAACGCCTGCATGACACCTGCGGTCAGGGAGAGCTGGTCGGCCGGCACGACCCAGCTGATGGCGAGCGCGGGAAGGATGAAGATCAGCAGCACCATCCCCATCGCCAGGAACATCGTCTTCGGGAACTCACGGGGCGGGTCCTTGAGCGACGAGACATGGACGGCGTTCATCTCCATGCCCGAATAGCTGAGGAAGTTGTTGACGATCAGCACCAGGCTGGCAATTCCCACCCAGGGCGGGAGAATGTGGCCCGCGTCCATGGGCGCCGCTGAGGGGTTGCCCTGGCCGAGGAAGACCATGCCGAGGACCACCAGAAGCGTGCCCGGAATGAGGGTGCCGATGACCAGGCCCCAGGATGCGAGGCCGGCGAGTGCCTTGGTGCCGCGGGAGGAGATCCAGACGCCCGTCCAGTACAGAACCATGATGACGATGGCCGTGTAGACGCCGTTGGAAGCCAGGGCCGGGTTGATGACGTAGGCGAGCGTGCTCGCGACGAAGGCCAGCAGGCTCGGGTAGTAGAAGATCGTCATCGCGAACTGGCACCAGACGGCGAGGAAACCGAGCGGCTTCGACAGGCCCTCGCTGACCCAGCGATAGACACCGCCGGACCAGCCGGACGCCAGCTCCGCCGACACCAGCGAGGTGGGCAGCAGGAAGCAGATGGCTGGGATGAGGTACAGGAACACACAGGCGAGTCCGTACACCGCCATGGTCGGCGCGGCCCGCAGGCTGGCCACCGAAGCGGTCGTCATCATCGCCAGAGTCACCCAGCCCAGCAGAGGCGTGCCCGCTCTCGCCGCTGGTGTTGCCGCTGTCTTCGCTCCGGATGGGGCCTCTTCGGGAAAGTCCATCGCGCTCACATGCGCCTCCTGGGTCGGTATGCCCGCTCGGCTCACCTTCCGGCGCTGTGGCGGCTCAGGCGCGGCGAACGGGTCGTTCGAGTGACGGGAGCCTGATGCCGGGTCTGCCCGGATGTCCTGGGTCGATGGCAGACGGGATGGGAGTTCCCCGCCTCGGAACCCCACGGCCTGCACCGCACGTTGTGGCACGGCCGCCCGCACTGCCAGCCTGAGCTGTGCGGCGTGACATCGAGGGGCTGGCCGGAGAGGTGCTCGGCGAGGTAGCCGAGGATGAGGGCGGCCCGGTCGGTGTACCCGACGGTTTCGCCGGGCGGTCGGTTGAGGGTTTCGTGCAGGACTCCGCGGCGGATGCCGGCGGGGTCGGTGCCGTAGAGGTTCTTCAGCTGGGCCCGGAGGTGGAGGCCCGCGGTGTGGGTCAGGAGCTGCCGGGCAGTCACGGTGCCGAGGGGCCGGTGACCTCGTCCCAGAAGGTGCCGAGCGGGGCGTGGTGGCGCGACCGTTCACCCGCTGGTGCCGCGCCCGCCCGGACCCTCCGCCTCACGGGCTGTGCTGCGTTGACCGCGCAGGAGCAGACGCGCTGACCTGCCACCCGCGCTGCTCCAAGCCGATGCGCACGGCAGTCGCAATGTCCTCCATGCGCTCGGGGTTCTCGGTCGCGACGTCGAGGTCCTGGCTGATCCGGTCGACCAGGCCGTGCGCCTGGACCGCGTAGCCACCGGTAAGCGCCAGAGGGTATGCACCGCCTACGGCAAGCACGTCTGCAAGCAGGCGAGGGCATCGAAGAGGGCGTAACGGCGCAGGTCGGAGGGGGTGTCCTCGGCCGGAATGGTCTGCCCGCGCCGCTTCGGCGGTCGAGGTCGACTATCTCTCTGCCCGGCACATGGAAATCTATGGCGGCCGTAGTAGACATTGGATGGTGTGGTGGTTATGGTTTCTCTCGTAGCCGAGATCGAGCAAGGCCCGGCAGAGATGAACTGCCGGGCAGCAGTACACGCAGTTGCAGTGCGCAGGACGGTGCGGTGGTGGAGTTCTGAAGCCAGGGTTGTTGCAGGACGGCGACGGGACTGACGACCGGACCGGGTGGCCCGCAGTGATCAGGGGCTGCCATGAGCAGGACCGCAGTTCACGCTGCGGCAGTTCGGTAAGTGCAGTTCGCAGTACCAGCAGTGCGGTTGTCAGTGGTTCCTCGGTAAAGGCGTCGGCTGCGGGCGCGCGTGCCGGGAGGTTCGGCAGTGGGGTTCCAAGCCGGAGCAGGTGCAGGACGGGCGACGGGGCTGGCTGCCGGAGAGTGGCGCTTTTCGAGGCCACGAGCAGTTCGTAATAAACAGGAGTACGTAGGTCCTGTTCGGTAAGCAGTTGATCAAGAGGAAGAACGGAGGAGCGCGCCATCAGGATCGCCCGGGCGGAATGACTGGGCCCGGGTACCGCAGGACATCGATAGTGAGGTGGTCTCCGGTCAAGCAACCGCGATCCCCGTACCCCCGACAGTCTTCAGGTCGGGTCTGCGGAAACAGAGCGCCGGCGCATTATCAGGGCCGGCAGATGGTGTAGCAGTTCCTTCGGGGCCCTGGTGCCAATGGCACCAGGGCCCCTCCAGGCGTTCCATAGAGAGGTGCAAGTGACAGCAGATGATTCGTTCGGCCGTCTCGATGACGACGACTACCCCGCGTACACCATGGGGCGGGCTGCCGAGATGCTCGGCACCACCCAGGGATTCCTCCGCGCCATCGGCGAAGCCCGCCTGATCACCCCGCTGCGTTCCGCAGGCGGACACCGCCGCTACTCCCGCTACCAGCTGCGCATCGCGGCCCGCGCCCGGGAACTCGTCGACCAGGGGACCCCCATCGAGGCTGCCTGCCGCATCGTCATCCTCGAAGACCAGCTCGAAGAAGCCCAGCGCATCAACGCCGAACACCGCCGCACCGCCGAAGCGGTGGAGTCACCGTCTGCCGAGTGAAGTGGTGTGCGCCTGCCGGGTACTGGCAGATGCGCACACCCGTCCGGGGACGAGTGGCGTATGACTCGTTCCCTCTCGTATCAGGGGTGCGGGCGTGTGGCGTCAGTGTCACCTGCCACGGCTGCAGGTCCGGCCGAGAGCGGCTGAGATGAGGCCACACCGATCGAACCCGGGTTTCTACGGTCCGAGGCTTCGTCTGCCAGCTTCCTTCGTACCGGAGGTTTCCACGACTAGCCTCCGCAGCATGCTGCGTATCGCCGACGCCCGCACGGGCCACCTCGTGGAAATTCCCTCCGCGCACCGCCACCTCATGCGCATCTGTGTCCATCTGCCGGTCATCGACAACGGAATCGGCGCGGTGCACCTGCGCGTGCTGCTGCTCGGCGACGTACTGGCGCGCACCGCTGAGCTGCACAGCCTGCAGACCCTCACGGTGCTCACCGCCCCGGACCTGCCGCAGGAGCAAGTGCGGGCGCTCGACCGGGTCATGGCCGTACTCGGCATCCACCCGCCCGCCACCGTCCGTGCTCACGATCCGAGTCGGACACCGAGCGTTCCTGCAGAGGTGCATGTGCTCGCGCACGGCGCCGACCAGCAAGACAGCTTCGGCGGGGTGCGGATCGACGTGGGCCAGGCCGGCACAGAAACCCCGGACGAGGGCGGCCCAGGTTCCCCGGACGCAGCCGTCCTGGAGGGAACCGATCCGCTGGCTGTCAGGATGCTGTTGCTCGGCCATACCTACCGCACGCCCGTCCTGGTCACCGGCGCCGCGCTCGCCCAGGCCCGGCGGACACTGCGGCACTGGCGGCAACTGGTTGCCGACTGGGCGCAGGAGCCGTCCAGGCCGATCCCTGCCGACCTGTTGCGACAGGCTCATGCCGCACTCGCCGACAATCTCGGCGTCCCGGCCGTCCTGGACATGCTGCGCAGCGTGGAGGGGAACGCCGACGTGCCTGCCGGCGCCAAGTTCGAGACCTTCGCACATCTCGACCGCGTCCTCGGGCTGGACCTCGCGCGCGATGTCGGCCACCAGCACCAGGAGACTCCGTGACCGCGGGCGACTCCCGGCGCCTGGTCGTGCTGCGGCACGCCAAATCGGCCTGGCCCGGGGACGGGGCCGACCATGAGCGGCCTCTCGCCCCGCGCGGCCGCCGCAACGCCCCGGCCGCCGGCCGCTGGCTGCGCGAGGCCGACTGCGTTCCCGACCTCGTCGTGTGCTCCACCGCCCGGCGCACCCGCCAGACATGGGACCTCGTCTCGGACGAGCTCGAAGCCGGCCCGCCGGTGACCCACGACGCACGCCTCTACCGGGCGAGCGCAGGGGAGTTGCTCGGCGTCGTACGGGATATCCCGGCGCGCGTACGGACGCTGATACTGGTCGGACACAATCCCGGCGTGCAGGACCTGGTCCTGATGCTCACCGGTGAGGCGGACGGCTACGCCCTGGAGCAGACGCGCACGAAGTTCCCGACGTCCGCGATCGCCGTGCTGTGCCTGCCAGGGCCCTGGTCGGGTCTGGAACCGGGTGCTGCCCGGCTGACCGACATGGTCGTGCCCCGCGGCGCGAAGCCATGACGGGACGGCGCCCAGAGGTGCGTACGCCGCTCGCCCTGACCGGCTGCACAGGCCGCTGGACCCAGCCCGGGCACACGACCCCTCGTGCCACGCCCGGCATCGGTCAACTGGCAGCGAGGCGACGCCAGATGGTATGACCGGGCGCCGCGAACGTCAGTGGTCCGGGTGACGCCGACCTTCTCCTCCGGCGCGTGGTGCCCTGCGTCCCGGAGCACGTCGAGCCGGGCATTCGGATACCCCTGCATCCAGGTGCTCCGCATGGCCTCGGGGCCGAGCGCGGGGTCGTGCGCACCAGCGTGGCACGTCATGGTGATGTGTGGCGATCCGGGTGGCAGGACAATCCTGGCAGTCGGAGGTCACGTACGTGTAGCGGAACTGGCCGTTGGCGGCCGAGGCGGAGCGTGGGGTGGCGAGGAGCAGCGGGAGGGCGCCGGCCGATGCGGCCATGGCGGAGCAAAGACGCAGGGGGTGTTCACCTTTTCGTGGGCGTACGGGGATCACGGCAAGCGATGCCGGGACTGCGTGAGAGGTAAGCGGCGCCTCGCCCGCCCGAGGTGTGAGGAATCGTTCTTCCCGCGTATTCGGTTCTATCGGGCCCCGGTTCCCCTGTGCGCCCACGCGCGACCTTGCTCCTCCGCGAAGGTGCCGGCCGCCCCGGACGGCACCCTCCTGGCAGCCACACGCACCGTACCTCCGGGAAAAGCGGCCGATCGAGGGCAGCGGGCGGCCGGACACCGGGATACGCCACACACCGCGGTCACTGATGTCCACTCGGAACCGCGTGTGCGGCCGCGTGACACACTGTCGCAACGCGCTTGGCAGTCAGGGGATTCGGGGGCGACGGATGCTGGGGCAACTGCGTGGGACGTCACCGCGCGCCGTCGGACCGTATGTGACGCTCGCCCGGCTGGGCGCGGGAGGCATGGGCGAGGTCTTTCTGGCCCGCCCGGAGCGTCTTGGCGCCGGATACGGCCCGGCGGACCTCGTGGCCATGAAGGTGATCCGCAACGAGGTGGCCCGGGACGAGGAATATCTGCGGCGCTTCGCGCGGGAGGCAGCGGTCGCGGCATCAGTGACCAGCCCCTACGTGGCGCGTCTTACGGACAGCGACCTGACAGAGGAACTGCCGTGGCTGACCACCGAGTTCGTGGTCGGGCCGACCCTGGCCCAGGCAGTGGGGCGGCACGGCCAGCTGCCGTGCGGAGCGCTGGCCCGGCTCGGCGAGGGCATGGCCCGCGCACTGGTGGCAGTGCACGCTGCCGGCGCGACGCACCGCGACCTGAAGCCGGCGAACGTGCTGCTTGCAGCGGACGGGCCGCGGCTGATCGACTTCGGCGTGGCCCGCAGCCGCACCGCCACGACCTTGACGTCGACAGGGCACATGCTCGGCACGCCCGCCTACATGTCGCCGGAGCACATAGCCGGTGGGCGGCACGTGGTGGCGGCCTCCGATGTGTTCTGCCTGGCCTCAGTCCTGGCGTACGCGGCCACGGGCCGGGATCTGTTCGGGAACGGGCCGCTCGCGGCGGTGCTCTACCGCGTGGCGGAAGCCGACGCCCCGCTCGACGGACTTCCCGCCGAGCTGGTGCCACTGGTCACGGCGTCCCTGGCGAAGAACCCGGCGGCGCGGCCGACCGCGGACGAGCTCGTGGAGCGGTTCGCCGCACTGCGCGCGGCGCACGGCGAGGAAGGGAGCGGCTCCGGAGCGGGCTGGCCGGCCCCGGTGGCCCGGGACATCGAGGACGAGCGGCGCGAGGTGGCAGCGCTGTGTGCGACGGGGTCTCCGCTGCTGCCGCTGCCGAATCCCCTCACCGCCCAGGAGCCGTACGCCGGAAGCCCGCTCGGCGCGGGCACCCTGGCGCCGCACCAGTTCCCGACCATGGGCCCCACACCGCCGGCGCCCGCCCCACACCCGGCGCCCCGCCTCCGCGGGCGGTTCCGGGCGCTTGCCGTGGTCGCGGCAGTGGCTGTCGCCGGGGCGGGTGTGGGCGCGTACCTGGCCCTGCGCGGCGCGGACGACGGGAACGGGTCCAAGGCCGGCGGAGCCGTACCCGGCCCGACGACGACCCTGACCCCCGCCCAGCTTGTGGCCCAGGCGGGGGTCGACGAAGCGGGCACCGTCGATCGCAGTGGCTACGTACCGCAGTTCGCCGCACAGCGGGCCCCCGGCTGGAAGCCCTGGCAGGGCCGGCTGAGCAGGGCACGCATGAGCTGCTCCGCGGACACCCGGGCCCTCGTGTGCCTGCTGACCAACGGCACGTACGAGGCGCTGTCCACAGTCGACGGGCATCGGCTGTGGACGGCCAGCGGCCCGTCCGTCGCCGAGGACGGCACCGGCGAGGCCTATTTCGGGCCCGGCAGCGGCACCTTGTTCATGCCGGGCGACTCGCTTGCTCCCCAGGTGAGGGGCGGGCACGCCCTGATCGCATCGGACGGTGAGCTGCAACTGCGCGACTCGCGAACCGGTGACGTGCGTTGGCGGGCCCAGCCTCCCTCAGGGCGAGGGGAGTTCAGTGCACAGCCCCTGCTGGCAGATGACACCGTCATCGCCACCGTGGAAGGGAATTTGTTCAGCGAGGTGCCGAACGGTGCCTCGCTGCGCGCCTACGATGTCACCGATGGCAGCACCCGGTGGGACCTGACGCTCGACGAGGGCGACGGTCCGAGCCAGGCCGAGGAGGGCCGGTACGCGGCCCGGGTTCTGATCGACGGCGTGGTGTACGCGCACACGCCCGACGGAATCGTCGCGGTCGATGCCCGGAAAGGGGTCGTCCTTGGCCGCGCGCCAACCACGACGGACACCGGCTGCCGCAGTGTTTCCTCCGGCGGCGGCACGATCCAATGCGACAGCAGGGTGACCGAGGACCAGCCGAGCCCGGACGGGGGGAAGGCCGAGATCCGGGTGGACCGCTACGGAGCTCGCACCCTCAAGCCTGTGGGCCACTACTCGTACCTGCTCGATGAGAAGACCACGCGTGCCGATGTCACCGTGACGGCGAACGACGGTACGTATTCTCTCGCCCGACGCAGTGACGACGGCAACGACACCGGCCTCATCGTTCTGACGGATCTGCGCACCGGCAAGCAGACACAGACTATGGAGTCCCCCGTGAACGGGCCGAGTGTCTCCGCACCGCTCCTGGCCGACGGACAGGCGGTGTTCGCCGACAACCACTCGCTCTACGTGACGCCCCTGGACAGGAGGAGCGGACGCCTCGGCAAGCCGCGGGTCATCCCGCTGCCCGGTGCACCCGGTGACCGCAGCGAGGTCCCGGACGACGGGAACGGAACCGTCGTCCGGGACCAGATCCGGCCGCCGCAGGTCCTGATGCTGGGGGGTGTGGTCCACGTGGTCTTCGACCGCGGCACGATCTCGTCGGTGAAACTGCCGTGAGCGATGCGCGCACTCCGCACGAGGACTTGGCGTGCTGACCCCTTGGCAGGGGCCGATCCGACGCATCGGCCCGTACCGGCTCATCGGCCGCATCGGCGCGGGCGGAATGGGCGAGGTGTTCCTGGCACGCCGGGAGGTCGCGGGCGGAGTGGTGGCCGGGCCGCTCGTCGCTGTGAAGACCTTGAAGGCGCCGGCCGACGAGACCGACACCGGCATCGACTTCCGGAAACGCTTCCGCCGCGAGATCTACGCGGCACGTGCGGTCACGGGGCCGTACACCGCCGCACTTCTCGACGGCGACGCCGACGCCCAGGTCCCCTGGTTGGCAACGGAGTACGTCGCCGGGCCCGCGCTGGGCGATGCGGTGGCCCGATGCGGCCCACTGCCGGTCCCCGCCGTACGAACCCTGGGCGCGGGGCTCGCCCGGGCGCTCGACGCGGTGCACACCGCACGTCTCCTGCACCGTGACCTCAAACCCGGCAATGTGCTGCTCACCACCGACGGGCCGCGCCTGATCGACTTCGGCATCGCGCAGGCCTTCGATGCGACGGCCCTCACCGCGACCGGCCTGCTGATCGGCACACCGGGCTACATGTCCCCTGAGCTTCTGACCAGTGGCAACGGACAGGTGCCCGCCTCGGATGTGTTCTGCCTGGGCGCGATCCTGTGCTTTGCGTCGACGGGCCGTGGCCCCTTCGACGACGAGGAACCGGCGTCGGTGCTGTACCGCATCGCGTCCGGTGCGGCAGACCTGTCGGCGCTGCCCCCGCTGCTGCGCGATGTGGTCACCCAGTGTCTCCGGCCGGACCCGGCGGCACGCCCCACGGCTGCGGAACTGGCGACGGAACTGTCCCTCACCGCCCGCGGCGAGCTGCTCTGGCCCGCACCCTACCTGTCCCTTTTCGCCGCCCATCGCGAAGCCGTGGAACGCTGCGAACAGGCTGCGGGAACTGTCCCGTTGGAGCGAGCGGCAACCTCCGCCGCAACTCCTGCGCCATCCCTCGTCCCGCCGCCCTCGCCGACAGCGGTCTCCGGGCGTCCGGTACCGCCGCCTCCGGCGCCACCCACCAGGCCCAGCCGCCGGCCGTTGATCGCGGGGGTCGCGGCTCTGGTCACCGCGCTCGCTGTCACGCTGGCCGTGGTGCTGCCCGACGACACACGCCCCCCGGCTTCCGCGGCGGACGACAGGCGGGAGCAGGCCGGCCCGTTCGCCGTTCCGGACGCCGACGCCGCGCACAGTGGCGAGTTCACCGCCGCCGCACTCGACAGAGGGCGACGTCCCGACGCCTGGCGCCCGTGGGCCCGAAGTGTCAAGGGCACGGGAAAGACCGGCGGTTGTGCTGCCGGTGCCGGGCTGCTCGTCTGCGGCGACGGTCACGGCGCAGCCCGCGCCCTCGATCTGGCCACCGGCAAGGAGAAGTGGCGTACGGAGGGTTTCGACGAGAGCAGGACGGACGACGACAACTTCCCGCAGACACCGCCGGGCGATCCTGCCATCGCCCCCGTCACGGACGGAACCCTCTTCTTCGTGCCGGCGCAGGCCGGGGTCAGCGCGGTGGACGCGGCCACGGGCCTGGTCAAGTGGCGGTACCAGCGGATGAGTTATTCGGGCATGCGCGCACTCACCTACGCGGCCGGCCGACTGTATGTGGCGCACATCGACGACCAAGCGACCTCCGATGCCGAACTCATCGAAGTGCAGGCCCTGCGCACAAGGGACGGCGCCCAGGAATGGACGGGCCGTCTCCCGGACGCGAACGGCCCCTTGGTCGTCCACGACGAGCAGGTCTATCTGTCACTGGCCGACGGATCGGTGGCCGCTCTGGACACCACGGAAGCCGTGCCGGAGCCGCGGATCCGCGACGACGTCGACTGCTCCGGCCTGCTCGCGCACGACGACATACTGCTGTGCTGGTCGACCCGGCGCCGTGGCGTCATCCTCCTGTCCCCGGGCACGCTCTCGACCCGGCGGACTCTGGCCCCGTCGGTCACTCCCGCCGCCGCGCCGGTGGCAGGTGACCGCGACATATTGGTCCTACGAGATACGAGCGGACGCCTGAACGGTTTCGACTTGCCTACGGGTAAGCCTCTTTGGAGCCGCCCCGCACCGACGGCGACCGGTGGCCTCGCGCTCGCCGACGACCGCGTTCTCGCTGTGGGACGCCGAGAGGTACGGACCCTGGACATCGCCGACGGCTCCACCTCCGGGACCGTACGCCTTCCCACCCCCGCGGGCCTGCGTCTGGACCTCGGCCCGCTCGCCGAGCCGCTCTGCCTGGGCGGGGTCCTCTACCTCACGACACAGAGCGGATTCACCGGATCGGTCGCTGCACCGGGCGCTCCGGAGTCCAAGGGGTAGCACCCCAGCTCTCCTCACCCTTCACGTGGTGGTAGTTGTGCGTTCGCCATCCAAGGATGATGTCACCCAGCGAGGTAGGGCGGGTTGGCGCCTGACCTGCAGGATGCCGACTTCTGCGGCTACTGGCCGGTGTCCCCACCAGCAGCCGTAGTTTCCCCTGATTTCCCGTCTGATCTGGCGCGGTTGTGGCACGAGCACGCACAACTCACTGCTCAGACTCACCCAGCCAGCCCTTGGGAAAGAGCGGCGCGGGGATCAGCGCGGCGAAAGCGACCTGCGCCATGAACTGGAACACCAGCGGTTCGGCTGCGCTGCTTGCCAGGAGGGGCCATGCGCAGAGGAGCAGTGGGATCGCGAGCAGTACGCGGAACCGGACCACGTCCATACGTTTGTGTACCGAGGCAGCGATAACGGCGATGAGCAGGGTGGGTATGCCGGTGATCAGCAGCAGGAGCATCCCCAGCGTCATGATTTCCAGAAAGGTCTCCTCCCACCAGACCGTCTGCGCGGTGGCTACCCATGCTGCGGTGTGAAGGACCAGGTACGTCAGCACGCATCGCCCGATCCGTCCCAGCACTCGCCCAACTCTGTGAGCTGCTACCTGCTCCGTCGACATCTCAGCCCCGCGACTCTCGTTTCGGAATTTGAACGCGTTCAACATAGCCCACAGGTGTTCACGCGG
Source organism: Streptomyces sp. NBC_01520 (assembly GCF_045040375.1). Classification (NCBI taxonomy): domain Bacteria; kingdom Bacillati; phylum Actinomycetota; class Actinomycetes; order Kitasatosporales; family Streptomycetaceae; genus Streptomyces; species Streptomyces sp. NBC_01520. The sequence continues at coordinate 3,864,026 of NZ_CP109404.1, read as the reverse complement.
CGAGAGGGCTGTCATGAGGCGAGCGATCGCGGCCACTCAGTACGCCACTCACCCCAGCTCCCATCCCGTCCGCCTTCGACCCACACGCAGCGTGAGGTGGCGGCCGGCCTCGACCAGCTCGTACAGGCTCGGCGCGAGGCCGCTGATGACCAGGCATCTGGCATGGGACTCTTGAACCGGTCCAGGCAACGAAGAAGCCCCGGGCCAATGGCCTGGGGCTTCTTCGTGGAGCGGGTGACGAGAATCGAACTCGCGCTCTGAGCTTGGGAATCAACGGTTCTTGGGCCACCTAAGAGGTGCTGAGCTGAGCTTTTGCGTAGGCCGGTGTGGATGGTCACGGTCTATGGAAGCCGTACCTGACCGTTGCTGTCCGCTCCGAAGGGCACAGATGGGGCACGTCGACGGCAGTCCATCAGTCTGAGGTTCTGTGCTGGAGCGGGTGACGGGAAACGGAACGGAAGCCGCCCGTGGTACGACGCTGCGGTGGCGCAGACGTCAGGCCCAGAAGGCTTCGGTGACGACGATCTGCGGGTCGGCGTGGCGGCGCATGAAGGTGTAGATGAGCCAGCCGCGTCCGCCGGCCAGGTCCACGATGTGGGGGCCGCCGGGGCTCGTGGAAGCCAGCGGTCGGACGGTCATCCAGTGCGGGAGCGAGGCATCGGCATCGATTCCCCGGAGGTACGGGTCTTCGGCAGTGATCAGTTCCGCACGGGCACTCATGACCAGGTCACTGCCTTCGGCGGGCATGTTCTGGAAGTCGTGCTGCGCCTGCTTCGTCCAGTCCATTTGCCAAGGCGGCCCGAGTGGTTCGTCGATCACTCTCCGGGCTTCCTCTCAGCGGCTTCGTGCCGGAGGCGGCTGTACTCCTCCAGAAGCCGGATGGACTCCTCGGGGTCCTCTGACTTGGCGGCTCTGGCTTCGAGGTCGCGAAGGTGCGAGTCGAGGACGGGATTCCGAGCGATGGCGTACTGCGTCCACCACAGGCGCATGAAGGCCGGCATGGGGGTGATGTTGAAGGCGTCGCCGATGACGCGCTTCCAGTGCGCCTCAAAGTCCGGGAGAAGGTGCGGAGTGTGTTCCTGAATCGCCAACCGAAGTGCCTGAGGCGTGTGTTCGGGCATGGGCGGCAACCGGAGGGGTTTCCCCTCGTACCCATCGAAGTGGAGTGCGTGGGCGGGCATGGTTCGGGCTCCTTGGTGTGGAGGGTGGGTCAGGCTGCCTCGTGTCGGTCCTCGTGCGACTGGTGCCGACGGGCCATCTGCTCGAACCACTCGGCCGGTACCAGGTAGGCGACCGTCTTCCCCTTGCGGGTGATGGCGGCGGCCTCACCGGCGATCCGGGTCCGGTCCAGGATCTCGCCCATCCCCTTGCGCAGGTCGATGGTTGTGTACGTCTTCGTCTCCATGCGCTCAAGCGTATAACAACTATCATAATTGGCATACGTGCTCGTGGGGTGCGAGCGACCGGAGAAGCCGACGGGCACGTTGGGTGCAGAGCGGGCGCGGGGCACTTGATCGGGCTTGTAGCAACAAAGAAGCCCCCGGCCGGCCTGGGGCTTCTTGAAAGAGCGGGTGACGAGAATCGAACTCGCGCTCTGAGCTTGGGAATCACGCGGCACTTGAGAGGTCAACATGCCTCTGAACTGCGGTGACGCCCTCGATGGCAACGGAGTGGTCGCTACCGTCGAGGGCTTGTGTTGGCCGCTGTTTACCATCCTGAATGGCACACAGTGGCACGGAGCCGCCGGATGTCGCGGGGGCGGGTCTGCCGCTGATCTGTTCGTACGCTCCGGTGACGCCCGACCGCTACGTGACGCCCGGAGTGGATGGGCTGCCTCATATCATGATGCAGCCGTTCTGCAGGACGATCATCGTCCCTATTACTACGGCGGTCAAGCTAACGAGGGTGATGGCCGCCAGGATATTGCGCACGTGCGAGGTTCCTTCCGCGTTGATCAACGAGCCGGAAGGGTATCAAAGTATCGAACAAACGACACATTGGCATATGCGAATTCGAAATGCCGCACTATTCGTCGCGTGCCACGGAACGGGCATCCGATCTGCTATCATATATGTGTTCGATTTCGGCCAGGCGGTGGCTGATTCTACGCGCATCAACATTGTCTCGATGTCGGACTAATTCGAATGCCTGGCGCAATGTCATGCGCGCTTCATCGACATCTCCCGCCGCGAGTCGCACCTCCGCCAGCAGTGTCCGCGCGGCGGTCTCCTCATCGACGTCATGCGTGCGGGTGGCGACGGCCGCCGCTGCTCGCAGCCGGTCCGTCGCGACGGCCAGGCGGCCGTCGGCCAAGTCCGCGCGCCCGAGGCGGCGCAGGGCCTGGACCTCCTGGTGGGCCGTTCCTATGTCCTGTGCGATCTCCAGTGCTTCGAGGAGATGCCGGCTGGATTCCTCGGCATTCCCCAGCCGCCAGTATGCCTCGCCGATCCCGACCAGGGCCTCGGCCTGGCTCTTCCGGTCGCCGAGCGACCGGAATTCCGAAAGTACTTCGTCGAACAAGACAAGAGCCGCTGCGGACTCATTCGACTCCGTGAGGGCTTCGGCTAGATTTCTGCTTACGGTTGCACGGTCGTATCGACTTCCGCCGACTTTCAGGAGAGATAGAGATTTCTCGAACGAGCGACGGGCCGACATCAATTCGCCCGCCTGCATTTGCAATTCTCCCATATTGTTGAGGGTCTGGGCGGATGCGATTTTATCACCCGCTTCTCGGAAACCTGCGAGAGCATCGCGAAAATGTGCGAGCGCCCGACCGTGTTCCCCGAGGAATAGCATGGTCACCGCTATATTGTTTCGGCTGCGCGCTTTGTCCCAGATGTCACCCGATAGCGACTTGATGGCGAAAGATTTCTGGAGCAGGACGAGAGCCTTGCGGTTCTCGCCGAGATGCCAGTTCAGCGTGCCAAGGACTCGCAGCGCCTCGGCCTCGACAGGCCCGTCGCCCAGTACACGCGCGAGCTCCAGCGCTCGTTCCCCCGCCGCCGCGGCCTCCGAGTAGTCCCCGATGCTAGCGTCCGCCGCGCAAAGGTCGATCAGGGCTCGGCAGAGCGCCGACTGGTTGTCGTTCGTCAGGTCCCAGTGGACGACGGCATGCCGCAGGAGCTTCTTGGCGTCCTGCCAGTAGCACTCCGACTGCAGAAACCCCGCCAGGGTGCAGGCGAGTCGGGCAGCCGGTTCGGGGGCACCATTGCGCCGGGCGTGGTCTTCGACAGCGAGAAGGTTGCCGCGTTCCGAGGCCAGCCAGGACCGCGCGGCGGCGGAATCCGGCAAAGGCGGCGGAGGCGTCGGGAGGAGCGGCGTCGGTGAGTCCAGCCGTACGCGCCGGGAATATGCCATTCGATCCGCGAGGTCGGCTGTCGTGACGTAGAAGTTCGTCAGGCGGGCGACGGCCTGACGACGTTCCTGCTCACTGTTCTCCGAACTGGCTAGACCGAAGGCATATTCGCGAAGCAGATCGTGGTAGCGATAGCGGTCCGGTGCGGGCTCCCTGAGCAGGTGACACGCCAGCAGACCTTCGAGTAATCGTTCCGTCGTATCCTGCGGCAGGCCCAGCAGGGCGGCTGCCGCGTCAGCGGTGAAATCGGGTCCGGGATGCAGCCCAAGACAGCGAAACGCAGTCCGTTGCTGCGCGGTGAGAGTCCGATAGGAGAGAGCGAACGCCCGCGTCATCTCCTGTTCCTGATCCGCGCTGCGAATCTCCGCCAGCCGCCCGGGGCTTCGGTTGAGACGCTCGGCGAGGACGCCCAGCGTCCAGGACGTACGGGCCCGGAACCTATGTGCCACCAATTCGATCGCCAGGGGGAGATACCCGCACATACTCACGATCCGCGCGGTCTCCGCGATGTCGAGGGTGCGTTCCTCTCCCGCGAAGCTCCGAAAGAGCGTGATGGCGTCCTCCTCCGACAGGACGTCGAGCGGGACTGACAGCGCCTGAGGGATACCCGTCAGATGTCGACGACTGGCGATGATCGTCAGGGACGGTGACCCACTTGACAGCAGAGGGGCGACTTGTTCGGGTCCGGTCGCATCGTCCAGGATGATGACCAATCGGCGCTCGGCCAGCATGGTCCGCCACAGGGCCGTCCGCCCTTCCAGTTCCTCCGGAATGGAGAAGGCCGGCGCACCGAGCAGCCTCAGCAGAGTCGCCAGCGCCGCCCTCGCGGAAAGCGGTTCCTGGGCGGGTGAATGCCCGCGTAAATCAATATACAGCTGACCATCTGGGTACCTCTCGGTGAGCAGGTGGGCGGTGGCGATAGCCAAGGCCGTCTTGCCGACCCCAGCCATGCCGCTCACCGCTTCCACGGTGACGACCGATCCGCCGTGCGCGCCCTTGTCAGCGATCATCGAGGTCAGAGCCTTCAATTCCGACCGGCGCCCCACGAGCGACGGTTGATGGGGCAGATTTCGGTGTGGCGGCACATCGGGCGGGAGGCCGGCAGGCACGGGCGTTGGTGGAGCACCGGCAACAGTCGTGAGTGAACCGGCCGTCTGCCCCGAACCACCCCCGTGCGCTAGTTCACGTGCCGGTACGCGGGCCAGCACACCCTGGTGGATCATGTTCAACTCGACGCCGGGGAGAGCTGCGTACTCCGCCATCAGCGACTGCCGGGCCCGTTGGTAGACCCGGAGCGCGTCTGCGTACCGTCCGCTGCCGTAGTACGCAAGCATCAACTGCCCGAGCAGAGTCTCGTCCCCGGTGTGTTGCTCGACCAAGGCGAAGATTTCGCCGACCTGTTCGGCGAAGCGCCCCAGCCTCAGCCCCGCTGCGATGCGTGATGTGCTGGCGCTCAGTCGCGTCTCCGCGAGCGTCTGCCGTACGGTCGCCGCCCAGAACCCGGGCAGACCCGCCAGTGCCTCGCCTTCCCACAACTCCTCTGCGAAAGAAAGTAGTTCCACCACCCGCGCGTCACTGTCACTGGTGAACGCCGCATCGACGAAGTGCTGGAAGCGCTGCCGGTCCACGGAGTCACGCACGGTCCGCAGGGTGTAGGTGTGCGCGCTCCTGACGATGGTGGGTGCGCCCGACCCCGTACCGGCCGCCCGCAGCCTTCGGCGGATACGCGAGACATAGGTGTGCGCGTTTTCGCGAGCGCGTGCGGGAGGGTCGCCGTCCCAGAGACGTTCCATCAACTCGCTGATCGCGACAGGACGGCCCACATCAAGAGCGAGCGCGGCCAGTAACAGCCGTTCTTTGTCCGATCCGAGCGTCAGCCAGTGCCCGTTCAGCCTCAGCCCCACTGGTCCGAGAATCTGGAATTCCACCAGCGCCCCCGCTGGTCCGTTGGATGGCTCACGAGCATGTCATCACGCGGCGAATACCGCCATACACGGTTGCCATACGTGGCGCGATCCGTCTTATTCCTGACGGTCATCCCACGTCGCGCCAGGGTAGAACGCGAATGGGTTCGTGCGTGTGGCAATCGATCTCCTGGGGTGGATGGATGAGTGATTCGAGTACGGCCTCGCAAGGGCCTCATGGGAATGAGATCAGTGGCGAGGCGAGACTCTACGGTCCCACCGTCCAGGCCCGTGAGGTGCACGGAGGCATTCATCTCCACCCCGCGCCGGCGGCGCCCGCGCGGCCCGCGCCTCCGCGTCAACTGCTGCCCATACCAGCCAACTTCACGGACCGGGAGAGCGATCTCAAGTCGCTGAACGATCTCCGCGGCACGGGATTGCCGCTGATCGTCGTCAGTGGTCCGGCCGGAATCGGCAAGACAACCTTGGTATCCAAATGGCTGCGTTCGCTGAGCACTGAGTTCCCCGACGGGCAGCTGTACGCGGACCTGCGCGGGCACTCGGCGGGTGAGCCGGTGGGGCCTGCGGAGATCCTTGGCCAGTTCCTCCGGGCACTGGGCGCCGGGCCGCCGTCCACGGACGCGGTCGAACTGGCCTCCTTGTGGCGGTCTCTCACCGCCGACCGACGGATCGCGATCATGCTGGACAACTCGTTCACGGCCGCCCAGATCAGGCCGTTGCTGCTCGGTGGGCCGGGCGGCCTCGTGGTCGTCACCAGCCGCCGCAGACTGACCGGCCTGCGCATGCAGGGAGCGGGATTTCATCAGCTCGATGCGCTCGGTCCGGCCGCCGGTGTCGAACTGCTCACCCGCGGGATCGGCGCGGACCGCGTCGCGGGGGAACTCTCGTCGGTCCAACGCCTGGTGGCCCTCTGCGCGGGCCTTCCGCTCGCGGTCTGCCTGGCATCTGCTCGGCTCGCTACACGGCCGAGACAGTCGGTCGGGGCGCTTGCGGACGCCCTCGCACGGAATGCGGGCGGTGGCCGGCTGGCCGCGCTCGAAGTGGAAGGGGAGACTTCGGTGCGCAAGGCCCTGGACGCGTCGTACGCGGTGCTGAGCAGCGGGACCGCGCGTCTGTACAGGACGCTTGGTCTGCTCCCTGTGCGTACCTTCGACGCGATGATCGCCGCGGCCTCCTGCGGTGAGTCGCAGGATTGGGCGGAGCGCCGACTGGACGAGCTGGTCGAGGCGAATCTCGTAGAGGATGTCGGCCCGGAGAGCTGCCGCTTCCATGACCTCTTACGGATCCACGCGCACGACCGTGCCATGGAGGACGACACGAGCGCCGCCCGTGAGGAGGCGCTGCGCCGATTCTGCGACTGGTGCCTGTACACCGCGACGGCAGCTCAGGAGCAGCTGACACCGGTGCAGTTCACGCTCCCCAGGATCTACGTTCACCGGCCAGATCTTCCGCTGCCGTTCGCCGACGACATCGCGGCGCTCGGCTGGCTCGACTCCCATCGGACGCAACTGCTGGGTGCCGTGCGGCTCGCGGCGAGCAGCGGCTGGTATGACACGAGTTGGATGCTCGTGGACGCCCTGTGGCCCCTTTTCTTACGATTGCGCCACTACGCGGAGTGGATCGAGGCCCACGAGATCGGCCTGGAGGCTGCTCGACAGGCCGGGAACAGGGAGGCCGAGCGTCAGATGCTCAACTCCGGGGCCATCGGCCTCGGTGCCGCAGGCCGCACCGACGAGGCCGCCGCCTGGTATCGGGACTCCCTCCAGGCCGCGCACGAAGCCGGTGACCTACGGGACGAGGGCCAGGCGCTGCTTGGCCTCGGCGCGTGCCATCGCGAGGCCGGGCGGCTTGCCGATGCCGTGACATACCTGAACCGGGCGATCTCCGTATGGGAGGGCTGCGGTTACCCGCGAGGCGCGGCTCTCGCCCGTACCACTCTCGGTGAGATCGCACTCGCGACGGGCGCCCCGGAAGAGGCGGTCGACTGCTTCGCCCGGGCCCATGCCGCGATGGTGGCGGTGAACGACCCGCACGACGCCGCCCGGGCCCTCGTCTTCCTGGGGCGTGCCGGTGTCCGTGCCGGGGCGTATGCGGAGGGTATGGCGAGGATGAACGAGGCTCTGGTGGTCTTCACCGGGTCCGGCGCGGCCTTCTGGCAGGCGCGCACCCTGGAGATGCTGGGTGAGAGCGCCGCGGAGCATGGCGACCAGTCGGCCGCGAAGGATTTCCTCGTGCGGGCCCTCGCTCTGTTCGAGACCACGAGCCCCGCCGACGCGCGTCGGCTCGGCGGGGGCGGGTGATTCGGCAAGGGGGACCGGGCCGTGGCCGATGGCTCGGTCCCGGTGTGTGATCGGGACTTGTGCGGCTCAGCCGGACGGTGCGTCGTGGGCGCACGGCCATTCCCGCAGCGAGCGCCCCGCCACCAGCCAGGCGTGCAGGCACGACGGCAGCAACGACTGATCTGCGGAGGCCGTATACGGCCGGTAGGGGCCGTACGGTACGAGGACCACAGACCGGTCGGAGCCGCCGGCCAGGGCCCAGCCGCTCGCGCCTCCGGCACCGGCTAGCGGCACCGCGGCGATGCCGCAAGCCGGGTGGGCCGAAGTGAGCTCCGCCAGCCAGTGCAGTGCGCTGGTGACCGAGTGCGCCCGGCTTCCCTGGAGTACATCCGCGCAGTCCAGCAGGGAGCCGTCCCGGCAGGTATCGACATCTACGACGAGGTGCTCATCGATGACCGATGTGCTGTGGGGGCGGTCCGCAGGGCTCAGCCGCACGCGGAACGACGCGTCGGCGCAACGGGCGTGCAGCACATCCGGAAAGGGGCTCGCCTCGACCACGACGAAGCGTTTCACGCCGACGCCTCCCCGCGCCCCGGCGTCCACGCGTCCAGCGGCAGCGGCTCCGGCAGCGGGATGGTCACCGGCTCGTGCGCGGGCTGGCCCATCCCCAGGAGCTCGTACATCAGACTGCGCATGTTCCGGTTGAACCGGCCGGGCTCCGACGTGATGCGCGACCTGATCGCGGCATACTCCTCGTGCCTGTACTCCCTTGCCACATAGTTGAGTTGCTCCAGCAGCGGGTGGGTGGGAGACAGCGTTGGTGCGTGGGCGGCGAGAGTCGCGGCCGGCGACGAGGGATTGATCTCCCGTTCCGGCGAGGTGGCCAGCAGCATCGGGGCCCCGGTGAGCGTCCCGTAGAGAGTGACCGAGCCGTGATCACCGATGATCCAGTCCGCCGCGATCAGGATGCTGCGCCAGTCCGCTTCAGGCGGCACGATCCCGATTCCCAGTTGACCGCACCGTGCCAGCCACGACCTGACTTGATAGGCGCCGTGTCCGGCCCACACATTGGGGTGGACGAGCAGTGCCGTGCGGTAGCGTGCCGTCGGCAGCTCGCCGATCAGTCGCGGCAGCAGCGCGTCGAACCGGCCGAAGGACGAGTGGGCTCCCCAAGTCGAGACCGCGGCAACGAGTTTCTGTCCTTCGGCGAGCCCGAGCGCGCGGCGGTACGCGGCGCGCAGCGGCAGGCTGGCGGTGATCCGGTCGTGCACGGGATCGCCGATTACGTGGGCCAGCGAGAGCACCTCCGGGCAGTCGCGCGCCAGCTCGCGCAGCTCGGCGTAGTGCGGCACGCCCACGGCGGCCGGCAGCCGCCCACCAGGCAGGAGATCCTGTCTGCGCAGCCCTGCCACGCCCGCGTTCGCACCACCGATCACCCTCTTCAGGTAGTTGGCCCCGTGCGGCAACGTGATCAGCGGCGCGTCTATGTACTGCACGCCGCGCGGCCCGGCGGCGAGGGCGAGATCGAAGGTCATGCGGGTCGCCTGGTCCCACGGCAGCACCGCGCTTCCCAGCCTCGCGAGGAAGGCGGGCACATCGTCGCCGAAGGCGTGCGGCGGTGCCGTGAAGACGACCTGGAGCCGGAAGTCGGCTTCCAGTAGGGAAAGGACGTCGAGCAGTCGTTTCCCGAACGTCACTGTGTGGATCACCGCGAGTACCGTCTTGCGCCCTACCAGGGTCAGCCACTGCCGTGAGTCGGCAACGTTTGCGTCGACGGTGCCCGCTTCGAACCTGCTCGCCTCGGTCGTACTCGATCCGGTCATACTCAACGCCGGCATGGCGTCCCCCTGTTGACTTCTCTCCGAGTGCCACGGACTGCTTCTGTTGACGGGATGCCCGGCAGGGGGAACGGAAGGCTCGACGGACCCTTGCGAGAACCTTGCAGCCTTCTGCTGGGCAGCCGACAGCGCTGTGGTCGCTAGTTGATGAAGCCGGTCCAGTGCGGCTCCTCGGCGAGGATGTCCGTATTCTTGGCCATGCGAGGCACGGTGAATACGATGCCGAGACCGTCGCTCTTGGCCGGCGCGTAGTCGACGGCGAAGTGAGGCGGAACGCTGACTTGGGGCTTTCTGGCGGAACGTCACTCACCTGCGAGAACACTCCACCCCAGAGCCTCCTGGGCGAGCCCGACCCGTAACCCGTTGTGCCGCCACCTCATGCGACACCCTCGGGATGACTTCGCACGGGACGCCGCCTGGATTGCTGACCGGTCCGACCTTGTGGGAGGTGTAGCCACGCTGCTCGTCCTGGTCGGCTTCCTGACCAGGTGGCGCCCTCCTTGCCCAGGTGTTCGCGCTCCTCTACGTGTTCCCTCTGGCTCCTCGCCCGCGAAGCCCCTAGCTAGTGCGCTTGCGCGCTATACGGGCTGCTCCAGTCCGGCGCGTACTGCAGCAGCGATGTCATGGGTACGTTCGAGGTTCTCGGTTGCGGCATTGAGGTCCTGGCTGAGCCGGTCGGCCAGTCCGTGCGCCCCCAACAGTCCTCCCATCGAAGGCATCCGCAACCTCCCAGGGAGCGACTGCCGACAGGCCACTACTTCCACGGGACCTCCGGCCCTACGATCGACCAGCGGAAACACAGGCCTCAAGTCCGGAAGGGCAAGAGCTTCACACGCCTGTCCAGCAGCGGGCACCACACGGCCTTTCTTCCCCTTACGGAAGCCAGCTTCCCTGCGAGACGGATTGAGTCGCTGTTCCGAGCGGCAACTCGGACGTCCCCTTCGGCGCGGAAAAGGAAGGTGCTGAGCCCAAGTAGAGATGTATCTTCTCCAGGTCTCGTGCCCCATCGCGTGCGCCGCATTCACCCAATTCGATTTCAAGGTGGACTAATTGGCAACATTCCGTACGGCTCTGACCGTGGCCGCGGCGGCTGCCCTGTGCTTCGTGGGCATACCATCCGCCCATGCATCGGACCAGCTGACCGTTTCCTACGCGGGCAGTGTCAATGACGACCTCGGCACCCTGCAGGTCAGTGCACGCTCCGGCAGCGACATAACCGAACTCACCGCACACGTCTTTTCTCCAGTCACCCAGCAAGAGGTCGCTGTTCTCGAACCCGACGACTTCGCTCTGGACTCCGGTACTGCACAGGACGGCATCTGGCGAAGCAAGGCGCCCCTACAGCTGGCGGAGCTTGGCAGCTACCGGGTGGACATCGAGGCGACGGACGCAGACGGTGACCACATCTCAGTAACCGACGCCGGCACCCTGGCCTACTACGCGGTGACTCAGTTTCCGGAGTTCACCGCCGACCGCACCGCCATCGGTGTCGGCGAACGGGACGTGGCCGTTGAGGGAGTTCTCAAGGGGAAGCTCCCTGGCGGCAGCGAGCCGGTCGTGCTGCCGGGCCGCAAGGTAGACATCGACGTCGACTACTGGACCGTCACGACCGTCATTACTGATGACGACGGCCACTTCACGGCGACGGTCCACCTGGACAACGCCGCGCCCATCCAAGCGGTCTACCGCCATGATGGCGACCACCCGGGGTACCTCTACGGTGAGTCGACGATGCTCCAGATCGGCATCGACAGGGCACCCACCCGCTACGCCCTCCAAACCAGCACGCAGCGCATCGATAAGGGGCAGTCGGTCACGCTCACGGGGCGGCTGGAGAAGGAGACGGAGAACGGCTGGGAGCCGCTGAGCGGGGTCTCAGGCGGAATCCTGTTCGGGCCGACGACCGACTACAACGACGTGGTCGGAGGGTTCACCACGAACGCCGACGGCACCTTCAGTGCCCAGTACACGCCGTGGGAGACGGGATTCTTCCAGGTCGCCCATCAGTCCGACGACCCATTCGTCTCCGACGGTAACGCGCACAGTTCGAATGTGGTGGTGCTGCAGCCGGCGCAATTCCTCGACTTCGCTGCCCTCCGGACTGACTTCCGTACGGTTCATGCCGAAGGCCACATCCAATTCGAAAACATCTCACCGGCCACCATCAAAGTCGCCGTCCAGTACTCGCCGGACGGCACGTCCTGGACCACGCTAAGGACGGTAGAGGCGACGTGGGACGGCACAGGGGGCTACGGATTTGCCGCCGACCTCGCTACGAAACGCCCGGGCCACTTCCGGGCCTACTTCGACGGTGGTGACGCCTTCCGGACAGTCACATCAGCCAGCGTGAATGTGGGACGCTGAGCGCCGCCGCCCCGTGCCTGAGGACACCACCCTTGCGCTCCACTTCTGCGTGGCGTTCGCCAAGCACTCGAGGCCGAGGCAACGCTGAAAGACACGATGGCTCGAACAGGACGGTCGTCCGAGAAAGCCGCGCTGATCAATCAGCACTCGGATCGCGAGCAGCAGAAAGAGGTGGCGAGTGGGCTGGACAAGATGTCCGGGCCGCTCGGGGGCAGGGCGCTCAACAGCGGAAAGACGGTCAAGGTGGTGCGGAGGTGGTGCGCGACGCTTAGACCGGTCTAGACAACAAGAAAGCCCCCGGCCGTTGGCCTGGGGCTTTTTCATGGAGCGGGTGACGCGAATCGAACTCGCGCTCTGAGCTTGGGAATCAACGGTTCTTGCGCGGCCGAAATGCCTCTGGCCTGCATGTTTTGCCCGGAGCTACGAGGCCGACGTGGCCTCTGGGGGCTGTGCTTGACCGCTATTGTCCGCTCCTAAGGGCACGGATGGGGCACGGTCGCTGAGGGCTGAGGGCTGAGCAGCCTGAGGTGCATCCTGCCGAGCTCGTCCGGTCTGTGTGCGGCGTTCAGTCTTCGTCCGGAACCTCCAGCTCCTGGAGTCGTTCGCCGATGTCGCCGGCCCATGTCTGTGCCCATTGCCGCAGCCTGGTGATTGCTTGCTCGTCGAGTCCGTAGGCGGCGAATTCCGTGTCGTCGATCCAGTCGGCTCCGCCCAGTCGAGCTTGCAGCTCGCTCAGGTCGAAGGAGTCGCGGGCATGGCGTCGTCCGAGCTCTTCGAGTTCGACGTGACTCCAGTGGTTCGCTGCGGCCTGAACGTCGATCAGGTCTCTGGCGAGCCCGCGGTCGGACAGCGCGCGGACCTTGGTTCCGACGACATCTTCGAGTGACAGCACCAAGCCGTGCTCGGTGTGCACAGGCGGTCGCCAGAGGGCTTCCTTGAGGATGTCGACTTCGCACTCTTCACGGCTGGTGGGATCGGTGACGATCAGGCGCGCGGACAGCGGGTCTGTTTCCAGAGCGCTGACCTGCCACCCGCGCTGCTCCAAGCCGATGCGCACGGCAGTCGCAATGTCCTCCATGCGCTCGGGGTTCTCGGTCGCGACGTCGAGGTCCTGGCTGATCCGGTCGACCAGGCCGTGCGCCTGGACCGCGTAGCCACCGGTAAGCGCCAGAGGGTATGCACCGCCTACGGCAAGCACGTCTGCAAGCAAGCGACGGTGCAGGTCGGTGAGGTTCACGCCGCGGCCTGGGCGCTGTGAGCCAACTCGTCGAAGGAGCGTTCCCAGACATCACGGACATCACGGCTGATCAGCGTGCGCAGTGTGGGCCACAGGCTGATGAGAAGGCCGCGATTGAGGTACCGGATCAGATCGTCATGCTGGCCCTCGGCCAGGACGATGCGGTAGTAGCTCATCCGCAACCGGGGCTGATCGAGGTTGAAAGTGGTCAGTCCCGACCACGCCAGGTGGAGTGGCAGGCTCACTGTGCCGTGCTCGGGGCCGGCGAGCTCGGAGAGCGCTGCGGGCGCGCGCCGGGCGAACTTGGCACGGCGGAGATCGGAAAGACTGGGCTGTGATGCCATACCCCGATTATCCAGGGAGAGGCCGCTGGGGGCCGACCGGAAGGTGACAAGGTGCTGCATACAAAGAAGCCCCCGGCCGCTGGTCCGGGCTTTTTCATGGAGCGGGTGACGAGAATCGAACTCGCGCTCTGAGCTTGGGAATCAACGGTTCTTGAGAAGGCGAAGCCGCTCTGGCCTGCATGTTTGGCGGGTGCGGGCAAGGGCGGTGCGGCCTCTGGGAGCCGTACTTGTCCGCTGCTGTCCGCTCCGAAGGGCACGGATGGGGCACGAACGCGGTTACTGCCGGGGAGCGGCCCTTGGTGTGTCACGCCCAAGCGGTGATGAGGTCGTCGGGGGTGAGGTTGAGGATGCCGTTGGCGCTGCTTCCGCTGCGGGCGACGGCGAGCAAGGGGGTGGAGTCCTCGGTGCCGGGCAGTTGTGAGCGGTGGGTGACGAGACGGGCGAGGTCGCGGTTGTCGAAGGGCTTGTTCTCCAGCCACTTGATGGATCCGACGAGGGTGATCTTCTTGGCGATGGGGGAGCGGTCGGCGCCGACGAGGTCGATTTCGGGGTCGTTGGTGCGGGTCCAGTAGCCGCCGATCACGTTTGTGGCCTCAGGCAGCCGGTCGTCGGTCAGACGCCACAGGGCCTCGCGGATCACAGGTTCGACGGCTCGGCCCCGCCAGGACGTCCAACTGGTGCGGATCGACTCGAGTACACGGTCTCCACGCCCGCGCTCGATCATGGGGATGCCGGGCCCGATGAAGGAGAGCCAGAAGCGCAGGTACGGATCGGCGACGCGGTAGCGGCTCTCACGGCTCGGCCTGGTGGACAGGGGAAGGTCGGCCGCCACCATGCGTCGGCTGGTGAGGAGTTCCAGGGATCGTTTCACGGAGCCTGGATTGAGGTCGCCGGCTGCCCGGCCGATGAGGGTGAAGGTGCGTTCCCCGTGTCCGATGGCGCTCAGTACGGTGCGGGCCTGTGCCTCGGTGGGGAATTCGGCGGCCAGAGTGCGTTCGCCACTGACGAGGAGGGCGGATGTCGGACGGACCAGTGCCTGTTCCAAGTAGTCCCAGAGGGTGGCACCTGGAGGCCATTCTTCAAGGATGAGCGGGAGGCCGCCGGAGACGAGAAAGGCGTCGAACGCCTCAGCCGGTGGGAGGTCGAGCATGGCGGCGACCTCGGCCGGATTGAGCGGAGGTACGACCATCTCGGTGCCGCGCTGGTAGAAGGGACGACCGTAGGTGTTCAGCTGCTCCATCATTGCGATGTCCGAGCCGATGAGGACGAGTAGCACGGGGAGCTTGGACAACGTCCGGTCGAATGCCTTCTGTAGCGCGCCCTCGAAAGTGGGGTCCTCGCGTACGAGGTAGGGCATCTCGTCGAGCACGACCACGCTGGGTGTGTCTTGAGGCAGGACGCTGGCGAGCAGGCTCAAAGCCGCGTCCCAGGTCTGCGCGGTGGCGAAGTCCGCGACCCGGCCGGCGTCGGGGAGCGGAGAGGCGGCGAGCTCGGCGGCGAAGCCTGCCAGATCCTCGGCCTTCGAGCCGCCCACTGCGGTGAAGAAGACATGAGGAAGCCCGGAGCGTTCCAGGAACTCCTCCACGAGCCGGGACTTGCCGACGCGCCGCCGCCCTCGGATCAGTACGGCGCGCCCGGGCCGCCCGCTGCGTCCGCCGGTCCGTACAGGGGCCAGGAGGTCATCCAGAAGGCCGAGCTCTGTACGACGCCCAACGAATCCGTTCACAGGTTCCACCTCGCCGATCGTTCATTCCCTGCCGACAGATTACTTACTTGAATGAAAGTTGCGCGAATGCAATGCTTCCTCCGTGGCTGGTGCCGATGTCCGGTGAGACTAGGAGAAGAGGAAGGCTGGCTAGGCGTACCTCCCGGCGCGGGGCCCACCCCGAAAGGCCCGGCTCGGCGGGCAGGCGGATGCCGTCCTGGGCCGGGAGCGGACCCGGCGGGCAGTTAGAGCCCTACGTCGACAGCTCGCGACTGCTGTTGTCGATCAGGAGATGGTCGTTCTCCGTCCCCAGCCACTCCTGGCCTCCGAAGATGCCGGGGAGCAACTGCTCGAACCCCGCCCGGTCGGTGAACTCATCTACGACCCCACCTATGGGATGTCGTGGCGAGGCGGGGCATGGAGGCGAGTGGGGTGTCCGTCACCGCGGCGCGAAGGCAGTTCATCGCTTAGGCCCTCTTCATGCTCATGGAGCCTGTGGCGGGGATGTCGTGGGCTCTGGGACACGCCAGACGATTCGTACCTGTTCGTCGAGGGGGAGCGAGGGGCCACCCACGTAGATGCATTGGATGAGATAGAGGATGGCCAGCCGGTAGGCGTCCGGTTCGATGTCATCCACCGTCTCCACTGTTGCCCGGCTGAGTTTGTGCACCTGTCGGGCGGCGCGTGGCTCGGTTTCGAGGGAGCCGAGTTCGGCCACGATGTTCGGTTCCAGATCGATTTCCTCTCGCATCGCTCGGATCGAGCGCTGCACGAGGTCGGGCTCGGCATCGATGCGGTCGAGTATGCGGTCGAACACGTAGGCATGGATGACGTCCGCCTCGATACTGCCGTGTTCCTCGGGCTCCTCCCCGGTGCAACTTGGGTATCCCTCGCACTCGACGAGTTCGTCCTCCGGACCTTCGTCGGCCTGCCGGGTGGAGGCGAAGCACGCAGCCACCCACATGAGCTCGGTTCGGTTCAGCCCCAGGTCCTCGGCGGTCCACAGATCGACGTTCGGGACCCCGAGGCCGTCCGAGGGTTCCGGCAGCGGAAGCTCGGATCGCATCAGCGACTCCAGAGTGACCCAAGCCGGTTCCCATTCCTGGGTGCTGAGCAACAGCGTCGCCACTGCGTCGCCCGGGCGCTTCCAGAAGATGAGGTCATCGTCGTCACCGTTGACGAAGTGCAGAACGTGATCTGCAGGGTCGAATTCCGCTCCGGACATCTCCTCGAGATGAGTGAGGACGGCCTGCCGGCCCCGATAGCGGCCGACATAGCGGCGTGCCTGGGCGACGAAGGAACCCATGGTGGTGTCGTCCAGCACCGCATTGGGGCTGATCCCGATGAAGTGTGGTGCATGGGAGGAACCGAAGCGGCGCAGTTGTTGGGTGGCGTTGGCCCAGTACAGCTTCTTGCTATCCGGGTCGTACACCACGCAGTAGACCGGGATGTTGCCCTCTGACCAGGTATCACGATGCCGGTCGACGGGCACGACGTAGCCGTTGCCCCGACGCCAGCTGCCCCCTCCCTTGACCTGGACCTTGATCGTGTCGCTGGTGACATCACCTTCGTCGGTGAAGGTGACGTAGAAATCCTCACCGAAGTCGTTCTGCCCGGATATCTCCTGCGCGATGTGGTCGTGCTCTTCAAGCAGCGTGCGCAGCGCGTTCACCGCGGCCTGGCCCACCCGCCGCCCTTTGGGGATCTTCGGCATGTCACTTTCTCCACAGGTTCCTCGTCTACTCAGGCGAACCGTGACAGCCCCGCCCCCGGCCACTTTGCACCAGGCGTCTGACATCGCCTCTGTGGAGTGACCGGATGACCAGGCGCAGACCAGGAGCGCACCGAGCCGCCGGTGCATCTAGGAGCGGCGTCCGCGAGATGGGCGCAGCAGGCGTAAAGGCGGTGCGGGACGTTTCGATCGGTCCGGACAACAAACAAGGCCCGGGTCGCTGACCTGGGCCTTCGTCAAAGAGCGGGTGACGAGAATCGAACTCGCGCTCTGAGCTTGGGAATCAACGGTTCTTGAACGGCTGCGTCGGCTCTGACCTGCATATTTGGTCGAGACGTGCGCGGCCGGAGCGGTCCCCGGGCACCGTACATGACCGCTGCTGTCCGCTCCGCTGGGCATGGATGGGGCACGAGTGGCGGCAGCCGCAACAGAATCTGCCGAGGCCAATGCTCCGGGCGGGCCGGCGGGTCAGAGGGGGATGACGCGGACCTGGTTGCCGCAGAGCTTGGCCATGTCGTCGCTGTCGGACGTCAGCAGGGCGACGGGTTCCGGTTGGCGGAGCGCGACCTCGGCGATCGTGGCGTCGATGGCGTACTTGTGTCCGTGCAGTCCAGCGCCTTTGAGGAGCGCCGCCGCAGCCTTGGCCGCCTGTTCGGTGACCGGTTCCACCTTGACCCGGGACAGGGCCCAGTTCAAGCGAGGGATGTTGATACGGGAGTGGCTGACTTCCACGATGGTGTTCGCCCCGATCACGAGGTCGGCTCCCATGTCGTGGAAGACCTGCAACATCGCGAGGAACTTGCGGTCCTGCGCGACCCAGGCGGACAGTCCTTCCGAGTCCAGGACGACGGTCTCGATGCGCTCGCTCACGCGGCGTCCGCGTCCTTGGAAGAGCCGGCGGAGCCGAAGATCCTCGCGCGGGCCTCGGCGAGCTCCTCGTCACTGAAGCCTCCATGCTCGTCCTCGTGGCGGCGAAGGTCGTCGCCCAGGAGCTGGTGCCGGATCTGGCGGGCCACGGCTTCCGCCACATAGCCGGAGACGTTGTCCGTGAGCTTGCGGAGCTCCGCCACCTGATCGCTGGGGAGCGTGACGGTGATGCGAGTCGTGGAGGACATAAGTCAAAGCATACTGGAGTATGCACATGCTGGCTCGGGTCTCAGGACCCCAGCCTTGACGCCCGCGTCGCATGCTCCGGATGGAGACATGGGGGCGGTCGCTCCGTAGCGAGTGAGGCTCCGGGCCGGTGCCGTTGGACGGCAAGCAAAAGGCCCCAGTCATTGACCAGGGCCTTAATCAAAGAGCGGGTGACGAGAATCGAACTCGCGCTCTGAGCTTGGGAAGCAGGCGGCACCCATCCCCGTGTATCGCACCTGACCTGCGGGAACGTGCACCGGTGGCATCGTCCCGGCTGCTCCGTCAGCCCCCTTGGTGACCGCTGCTTACCGCCCCTTCTGGCACGTGTGGCAGAGGCTCCCGTACGGGCAACTGCTCGGACGGGGCTGCCCGGTCCGGGCAGCGTGGCCGATGGTGATCGCCGGGTGGTGTGCAGCCGGGGCCGGGGCCGGGGTCAGGCGGGTGGGGTGTCGGGGCGGGCGTCGTACGCGGCGCGGGCGGCGTCGATGTGCGTCAGGTGGGTGATGCTCCACTCCAACAGGGGCGCGGTGGCTTCGCGGAGGGTCCTGCCCATCGGAGTGAGTTCGTAACTGACGTGCGGTGGCATGACATTGCGGACGGTCCGTGTGAGGATCCCATCGCGTTCCAGGCCGCGAAGGGTGACGGTGAGCATGCGCTGGCTGATCCCGTCGACGGCCCGCTTGAGTTCGGTGAAGCGGCGTGGCCCCTGGCTGAGGTTGCGCACGATCAGCAGCGACCACTTGTCGCCGACGATGCCGAGCACTTCACGGGCCTGGCACGGGTCCTCCGTCCGTGCCGCCCATGACTCGCCGCCCGCTGTGCCGTTCATGGTTACCTCCAGAGAACCAGGGCACGTAAATGTGCCTTATTGATCGGGGTGTGGCAGGTGCAGCACGATGATTACGGTTCCCGAAGAGTACCGAGGCACAAACAGGAACCATGATGTCCCCGTGCCGTCACGCCCCGAAGAGGAAGAGAAATCCCCTCATGGCAACTTTTCTGCTGGTACACGGCGCCTGGCACAGCGGCCGGTGCTGGGTGCGGGTGGTCCCACTGCTGGAGTCGGCCGGACACCGCGTGTTCGCGCCCTCGCTGACCGGCTACGGCGACAAGGCACACCTGCTCGGCCCCGAGGTGGGGCTCGACACGCACGTCCAGGACGTCGTGGAGCTGATCCACGAGGAGGACCTGAGGGAGGTGGTGCTCGTGGGGCACAGCTACGCGGGGCTGGTCGTCTCGTCCGTGGCCAACGAGGTGCCGGAACGGATCGCGCATCTGGTGTACCTGGACGCGATGGTCCCGGAGCACGGCGAGACCGCCGTCGACGTGCAGCCCATCACCCAGAACCTGATCGACCTGGCCGCCAAGTCCGACAACGACTGGCGCATCCCGCCGCTGCCCGAGATGCCTCCGCCCCTCGGGCTGTTCGGGGTCACCGACCCGGCGGACATCGCATGGCTGCGTGCGACGCTCTCCGACCAGCCAGTGCGGTGCCTGCGGCAACCGGTCCGGCTGGACAACCCCGCCTTGGACTCGGTTCCGCGTACGCACATCCACTGTGTCGGCGCCGAGCCGGAAGGCATCGTGCGGCGGCCTGTCCCCGCGACACAGCCCAACGGCTCCCCGGCACGGATACGGGAACTGCCGACCGGACACGACTGCATGATCACCATGCCGTCGGACCTGAGCGAACTGTTGCTTGAATCCACTCTTCGTCAGCAGCCTTCTGGTGCGGATCTGGTGCGGGCCCCCTGAACGATCCAGACAACAAAGAAGCCCCCGGCCGTTGGCCTGGGGCTCTTTCATGGAGCGGGTGACGAGAATCGAACTCGCGCTCTGAGCTTGGGAAGCTCATGTTCTACCATTAAACTACACCCGCGAGGCACGCCGATGATCGGCTGTGCATCGTCGCACACTCTACCCCATGGCAGGCCCCCGGCGCGTTCGCCGCAGGGTCTGTGCGGCGTTTCGGAGAGTGGACGTGGGTGCGGTGGCGGGGAGTTGGGGGCGTAGCGTGGGTGGGCGGAGTGCCGCGTGGAGTGGCGTCCTCTTCATCCCCTAATGTGGCGGTCTCGTCCAAGGCTTGGTTGGGGAAGGGACTTGATGGAGTCGATGGAGCGCACCGTCGTCCGCTGTGCCGAAGGGCACGTTTTTGCTACCTCGTCGTTCCCGATGCAGCAGCTCGGGTCCGACCGGATCGGTCCCGGGCGGCTTCTTCGCTGTCCGCGCTGTGCCCGGTTGCGGCAGGCCGTTCCGGTAGGGGGCGAGCGGCGGTAGCAGGTGGCAGGGCAGGCGCGCGGGGCGGTCCGGTTGGGGCGGGCTCGCGCGTTCTGCGTATCCTCGGTGCGTGCTTCTCTCAGATAAGGACCTCCGGGCCGAGATCGACGCCGGGCGGGTTCGCATTGACCCCTTCGACGCTTCGATGGTGCAGCCCTCGAGCATCGATGTGCGGCTCGACCGCTACTTCCGGGTGTTCGAGAACCACCGCTATCCGCATATCGATCCCGCGGTCGAGCAGGTGGACCTGACCCGCACGGTCGAACCGGAGGGCGACGAGGCGTTCATCCTCCACCCCGGCGAGTTCGTGCTGGCGTCGACGTACGAGGTCATCTCGCTCCCCGACGACCTCGCCTCGCGGCTGGAGGGGAAGAGCTCGCTGGGCCGGCTCGGGCTGGTGACGCACTCGACGGCCGGGTTCATCGACCCCGGGTTCTCGGGCCACGTGACGCTGGAACTGTCGAATCTTGCGACGCTGCCGATAAAGCTCTGGCCGGGTATGAAGATCGGCCAGCTGTGCATGTTCCGGCTGACCTCGCCGTCGGAGTTCCCGTACGGCTCCGAGCGCTACGGGTCCCGCTACCAGGGGCAGCGGGGCCCGACCGCCTCGCGTTCGTACATGAACTTCCACCGGACCCAGGTGTGATGCGGCATGACCGGTGAGGCGCGGGAGAATCTGACGTACGAGGCCTTCGGGCTCGCCGTGCGGGAGCTTGCCCAGGCGGTCGCCGACGACGGGTACGAGCCCGATGTCGTGCTGAGCATCGCGCGGGGCGGGGTCTTCGTCGCGGGCGGTCTGGCGTACGCGCTCGACTGCAAGAACATCCACCTCGTGAACGTCGAGTTCTACACCGGGGTCGGGACCACGCTGGACATGCCCGTCATGCTGGCGCCGGTGCCGAAGGCGATCGACTTCACGCGGAAGAAGGTCCTCATCGCCGACGACGTGGCGGACACCGGCAAGACGCTGAAGCTGGTGCGGGACTTCTGCGTCGACCACGTCGCCGAGGTGCGCAGCGCGGTCATCTACGAGAAGCCGCAGTCGCTCGTGAAATGCGAGTACGTGTGGAAGAAGACCGATCAGTGGATCAACTTCCCCTGGAGCGTCGAGAAGCCCGTCGTGCGGCGTACGGGGCAGGTCCTCGACTCGTAGGAGGCCCCGGATCGCGACGGGCCAGGGCGGATGAGGACACAGGAAGGGCCCGGCGCCGGGCCCTTCCTGGTGTCCGGTCGGGTCAGATCGTGCCGAGCTTGATGATCGAGAGCAGCGCGATCAGCTGGATCGCGGAGGCGCCCAGCGCCTTCGGCCAGGGCAGGTCGTGCGACTTGCTCACCATGGACGTGAACAGCGCTCCGGCGGCCAGCCAGGTGATCCAGCCGAGGATCTGCACCAGGGAGTTCTCGCCGCCCAGGAACAGGGCGAAGACCAGGCGGGGGGCGTCCGTGATCGACATGATCAGCATGGACAGGCCCACGGTCGGCTGCCAGGAGCCCGTGCCGCCCAGCTGGCGGGCCAGGGTGTGGGTGACAGCGCCGAGGACCAGGCCGCCGAGGACGAAGCCGATGCCCGTGATGATCACGTACGGGGCGGCCGTGGAGACCTCCGCGTGGATCGCCTCGTCACGGGCCTGGTCGAAGCCGAAGAGCGCGAGCAGCCCGTAGACGAACGTGACGACGAGCGCGGGGCCCCAGACGGGGTAGTCGCGCATCTGCCAGAACGTCGGCCCGGGGCGCAGCACGACGCCGCTCAGCAGCTGCTTCCAGTGCAGCCGCGGGCCGGCGGGCTGGGCGGGTGCCTGGCCCGCCTGGTAGGTGTTCCCGTCGCCGTACGGGTCCTCGTTGATGCTGAACGCCTGGGTGTGACCCGGGGCGTTGGCATAGGGGTCCTGTTGCGGGGGCTGGTGGTACGGATCGCCGAAGTACTCCGGCTCACCGTGCCCGCCCCCGTGTCCGTTCCCTCCGTGTCCCTGTCCGTTGCCGCCCTGCCCGCCGCCGTACGGGGCGCCCTGGGGGCCTCCGTACGGTGCGCCGCTGCCGCCCGGGGGCGGCCACGACGGCCCGCCGTACGGCGGCGGTGATGCCTGCGTGCCGTACGGCTGTTGCTGCTGCGGGTGTTGCTGCGGTGTGCGGTTGTCCCGGCCGCGTCCGATCCTGAATCCAGCCACGCATCGAACGTACCTGGTCCGTGTGGGTGCGGTGTGAGCGCCGGGGGAACACGGGCGCCTTTGCGGCCTAGCTGTGACATCCACCAGGGGAACCCCGAGGGGTCTGCCGGGGGTCCGGGCGGGGGCAACCACACCCCGCCGCGCATGCGGGACGGCCGGACGGACGGAAGCGGCCGGTCCTGCCCCCGAGGCAGGTCCGGCCGCTTCCGTCCGTGGGAGCGCGTGTTACTTCACGGGCTCGGGTTCGGGCTGGTCCGCCGTCTCCGCGTCGTCCGCGGGGTCGGCGGGCGTCTTCACGGACTCCAGGAGGAGCTGCGAGACGTCGACCACCTGGATCGACTCCTTGGCCTGGCCGTCGTTCTTCTTGCCGTTGACCGAGTCGGTCAGCATGACGAGGCAGAACGGGCAGGCGGTGGAGACGATGTCGGGGTTGAGGGAGAGGGCTTCGTCGACGCGTTCGTTGTTGATGCGCTTGCCGATCCGCTCCTCCATCCACATCCGGGCACCGCCGGCGCCGCAGCAGAAGCCGCGCTCCTTGTGGCGGTGCATCTCCTCGTTCCGCAGACCCGGGACCTTCGCGATGATCTCGCGCGGGGGCGTGTAGATCTTGTTGTGACGGCCCAGGTAGCAGGGGTCGTGGTAGGTGATCAGACCCTCGACCGGCGTCACCGGGATCAGCTTGCCCTCGTCCACCAGGTGCTGGAGCAGCTGCGTGTGGTGGATGACCTCGTACTCGCCGCCGAGCTGCGGGTACTCGTTCGCGATGGTGTTGAAGCAGTGCGGGCAGGTCGCGACGATCTTCTTCGTCGCCTTGGCCTTCTTCGTCGAGTCGTCGTCGTCATCCTCGCCGAACGCCATGTTCAGCATCGCGACGTTCTCCTGGCCGAGCTGCTGGAACAGCGGCTCGTTGCCGAGGCGGCGGGCGGAGTCACCCGTGCACTTCTCGTCGCCGCCCATGATCGCGAACTTCACGCCCGCGATGTGCAGGAGCTCCGCGAAGGCCTTCGTCGTCTTCTTCGCCCGGTCCTCCAGGGCGCCCGCGCAGCCGACCCAGTACAGGTAGTCGATCTCGCTGAGGTCCTCGACGTCCTTGCCGACGATCGGGACCTCGAAGTCGACCTCCTTGGTCCACTCCACCCGCTGCTTCTTGGCAAGGCCCCAGGGGTTGCCCTTCTTCTCCAGGTTCTTGAGCATCGTGCCCGCCTCGGACGGGAACGCGGACTCGATCATCACCTGGTAGCGGCGCATGTCGACGATGTGGTCGATGTGCTCGATGTCGACCGGGCACTGCTCCACACACGCACCGCAGGTCGTGCAGGACCACAGGACGTCCGGGTCGATGACACCGTTCTCCTCGGCAGTGCCGACGAGAGGCCGCTCGGCCTCCGCGAGAGCGGCCGCGGGAACGTCCTTGAGCTGCTCCTCGGTGGCCTGCTCGTTGCCCTCCATGTCCTTGCCGCCGCCGGCCAGGAGGTAGGGGGCCTTGGCGTGCGCGTGCTCGCGCAGGGACATGATCAGGAGCTTGGGGGAGAGCGGCTTGCCGGTGTTCCAGGCGGGGCACTGCGACTGGCAGCGCCCGCACTCGGTGCAGGTGGAGAAGTCGAGGATGCCCTTCCAGGAGAACTGCTCGACCTGGGACACACCGAACACGGCGTCCTCGGCCGGGTCCTCCCAGTCGATCTCCTGCCCGCCGCTGGTCATCGGCTGGAGCGCGCCGAGCGCGACCTCGCCGTCGGCGTTCCGCTTGAACCAGATGTTCGGGAAGCCGAGGAAGCGGTGCCAGGCGACACCCATGTTGGTGTTGAGCGAGACCGTGATCATCCAGATCAGCGAGGTGCCGATCTTGATCATCGCGGTGAAGTAGATGAGGTTCTGCAGCGAACCGACGCCCAGTCCCTTGAAGGCGAGCACCAGGGGATACGAGACGAAGTACGAGGCCTCGTAACCGTCGACATGGTGGATCGCGCCTTCGAGACCACGCAGGGCCAGGATGGCCAGGCCGATGATCAGGATGATGTATTCGACGAAGTACGCCTGCCAGGCGATCGAGCCGGCGAAGCGCGACTTGCGGCCGGCCCGCGAGGGCAGGTTCAGCAGCCGGATGGCCATCAGCGTGACGATACCGAGCACGGTCATGATGCCGATGAACTCGATGTACATCTCGAACGGCAGCCAGCCGCCGACGATCGGCAGCACCCAGTCGGCCTGGAAGAGCTGTCCGTACGCCTGGAGCAGCGTCGGCGGCAGTGTCAGGAAGCCGATCGCGACGAACCAGTGGGCGAAGCCGACGATTCCCCACCGGTTCATCCGGGTGTGGCCGAGGAACTCCTTGGCCAGGGTGATCGTGCGCTGCTTGGGGTTGTCGGTGCGGCTGCCTGCCGGGACCGGCTGTCCGATACGGACGAACCGGTAGATCTGCGCGACGGCTCGGGCGATGAGCGCAACGCCGACGACGGTCAGCACCAGCGACACGATGATCGCGGCGAGTTGCATTTGGGGGCTCCTCGGGCCTGCGAGGGTGGGATCCAGCACGTACAAGCAATTACTAAGCAGTAACTTAATCAGTCTGTGCTGACACTATCCACTTATTCCGTCACGCTGTAGCCGGGCAAGCGGTGATCTGTGTCGCTCAGGTGAGCCTTTCCCGGGCGGACAAGTCCGAGCACGGCCGTACGCAGTGGGATGTGTACGGATCGCGCAAGGATCGCCAGGTCGAGACCCGTCCCATGATGCTCCGCGTAGTGCGCGTCGAGCAGCGCGGGTTCGTCCCACGGCATTGCGGAGCGGGCGCGCACCTGCGCCAGACCGGTCAGACCGGGGCGCAGCTCCCGCCGCCAGCGGCCGGCGCCGGGCCCGCAGACCTCCGGATCGTCGGGCGCCAGCGGGGCCGGCCCGACCAGTGAGAGCTCCCCCCGTACGACGTGCGGCAGCCGGGACAGCAGGTCGAGCCGCAGCCGCCGGGTGCGCAGCGTGCGCAGCTCGAAGGTGCGACCGCCGAGGCCTGTCCGGAGCTCCCGGCTCAGTACGCCTCCGGGGCGGCGGCCCGCCCGGAGCGCCAGGGCCAGCGCGGCGAGGGCGAGTGCGGGGGCGGCCAGGAGCAGCAGGGCCGAGCCGAGTGCCAGGTCCAGGCTCCGCTTGACCGTCGTGGCGGCCAGTCGCGCCGTGATCACGCGGGCGGCGCGTGACGCCGCCTGTGATGCCGTTCGTGACGCCGCCCGTGCCGCCGTGGCCGTGGCGGGGCGCGTCGTCCTACGTACCGCGGTCCGCTTCGCGTTCTGCATCGCACCTGCCCGGGATCGGTCGGGATCTGTGACGTGCCGTTATGACCGGCTCGCTGCCTTTTGTGACAGAACGATCCCACGGTGCGATGGTGGGTCGGGGGTGCGTGGCGCGACGGGAGTGCGGGGTGTCGCTGGTGTTGCGTCCGCGCGGCGCCGCTCCATTCGCGTAGGAGCCATATAAAGGACCAGGCCAGCCCAGGTGTGAGCACCTTAGTTGAGTCGAGGTGGCTCAGGTCCTTTGACTCCGGGACTGGTGTCATGCATCCTTGAGTCAGATCCACTCAAGTAGTCAGTTGGAGGAATCGAAATGGCACGTGCGGTCGGCATCGACCTGGGCACGACTAACTCCGTCGTCAGCGTTCTCGAAGGCGGCGAGCCCACCGTCATCACCAACGCCGAAGGCGCCAGGACCACGCCGTCCGTCGTCGCCTTCGCCAAGAACGGCGAGGTGCTCGTCGGCGAGGTCGCCAAGCGCCAGGCAGTGACGAACGTCGACAGGACGATCCGTTCGGTCAAGCGCCACATGGGCACCGACTGGAAGATCGAGCTCGACGGCAAGAACTTCAACCCGCAGCAGATGAGCGCCTTCATCCTGCAGAAGCTGAAGCGCGACGCCGAGGCGTACCTGGGCGAGAAGGTCGCCGACGCGGTGATCACCGTTCCGGCGTACTTCAACGACTCCGAGCGTCAGGCGACGAAGGAGGCCGGTGAGATCGCGGGCCTCAACGTCCTGCGCATCGTCAACGAGCCGACGGCCGCCGCGCTGGCGTACGGGCTCGACAAGGACGACCAGACGATCCTCGTCTTCGACCTCGGTGGCGGCACCTTCGACGTGTCCCTCCTGGAGATCGGCGACGGCGTCGTCGAGGTGAAGGCCACCAACGGTGACAACCACCTCGGTGGTGACGACTGGGACCAGCGCGTCGTCGACTACCTGGTGAAGCAGTTCGCCAACGGGCACGGCGTGGACCTGTCCAAGGACAAGATGGCTCTCCAGCGTCTCCGCGAGGCCGCGGAGAAGGCGAAGATCGAGCTCTCGTCCTCGACCGAGACCACGATCAACCTCCCGTACATCACGGCGTCGGCCGAGGGCCCGCTGCACCTGGACGAGAAGCTCACGCGCTCGCAGTTCCAGCAGCTGACCGCCGACCTGCTGGAGCGCTGCAAGACGCCGTTCCACAACGTCGTCAAGGACGCGGGCATCCAGCTCTCCGAGATCGACCACGTCGTTCTCGTCGGTGGCTCGACCCGCATGCCGGCCGTCGCCGAGCTCGTCAAGGAGCTCACGGGCGGCCAGGACGCCAACAAGGGTGTGAACCCGGACGAGGTCGTCGCCATCGGCGCCTCGCTCCAGGCCGGTGTCCTCAAGGGCGAGGTCAAGGACGTCCTGCTCCTCGACGTGACCCCGCTGTCTCTCGGTATCGAGACCAAGGGAGGGATCATGACCAAGCTCATCGAGCGCAACACCACGATCCCGACCAAGCGTTCCGAGATCTTCACGACGGCCGAGGACAACCAGCCGTCCGTGCAGATCCAGGTCTACCAGGGCGAGCGCGAGATCGCGGCGTACAACAAGAAGCTCGGGATGTTCGAGCTCACGGGTCTGCCGCCGGCCCCGCGTGGTGTGCCGCAGATCGAGGTCGCGTTCGACATCGACGCCAACGGCATCATGCACGTCGCCGCCAAGGACCTCGGCACCGGCAAGGAGCAGAAGATGACCGTCACCGGTGGCTCCTCGCTGCCGAAGGACGAGGTCAACCGGATGCGTGAAGAGGCCGAGCAGTACGCGGACGAGGACCACCGCCGCCGCGAGGCCGCCGAGTCGCGCAACCAGGGCGAGCAGCTCGTCTACCAGACGGAGAAGTTCCTCAAGGACAACGAGGACAAGGTCCCCGGCGACGTGAAGGCGGAGGTGGAGACCGCGCTCACCGAGCTGAAGGAGAAGCTCAAGGGCGAGGACACCGCCGAGATCCGTACCGCCACCGAGAAGGTCGCGGCCGTCTCCCAGAAGCTGGGCCAGGCGATGTACGCCAACGCCCAGTCCGACGGTGCGACGCCGGGCGCGGACGCCCCGGGCGACGCCGGCGCGAAGGCCGACGACGATGTCGTCGACGCCGAGATCGTCGACGACGAGAAGGACACCAAGGGCGGTGCGGCGTGACCGAGGAGACTCCGGGCTTCGACGAGAAGCCTGACGTCCCCTCCGGCGCCAACTCCGACGAAGTCGAGCCGAAGGCCGCCACCCCCTCCGAGGAGGAGGCGGCGGCCCCGGCCGGGGACGTACAGCAGACAGTGGCTCTGACGGCTCAGCTGGACCAGGTCCGTACGGCGCTCGGTGAGCGCACGGCAGACCTCCAGCGGCTCCAGGCCGAATACCAGAACTACCGGCGTCGTGTGGAGCGGGACCGGGTCGCCGTCAAGGAGCTCGCTGTCGCGGGCCTCCTGACCGACCTCCTGCCCGTGCTCGACGACATCGGCCGCGCACGGGAGCACGACGAGCTCGTCGGCGGCTTCAAGTCGGTCGGCGAATCGCTGGAGACGGTGGCCGCCAAGCTGGGCCTCCAGCAGTTCGGCAAGGAGGGCGAGCCCTTCGACCCGACGATCCACGAGGCCCTGATGCACTCGTACGCGCCGGACGTCACCGAGACGACCTGCGTGGCGATCCTGCAGCCTGGGTACCGCATCGGGGAGCGCACCATCCGCCCCGCGCGGGTGGCCGTGGCGGAGCCGCAGCCGGGGGCGACGCCCGCGGCCGCGAAGGAAGAGAAGGCTGACGACGAGGAGAGCGGTGGCACCGAAGAGGTCTGACGTCGAGTCCGACCACTGCGGTGAACACCGACGGGGCGTGCGGCCGGCCACAGGGCCGGCCGCACGGCCTATCGTCCGGAAGGAGGGACGTCGATGAGCACGAAGGACTTCGTCGAGAAGGACTACTACAAGGTCCTCGGCGTCCCCAAGGACGCCACCGACGCCGAGGTCAAGAAGGCGTACCGGAAGCTCGCACGCGAGTTCCACCCGGACGCCAACAAGGGTGACGCGAAGGCGGAGGAGCGCTTCAAGGAGATCTCCGAGGCGAACGACATCCTCGGCGACCCCAAGAAGCGCAAGGAGTACGACGAGGCGCGCGCCCTCTTCGGCAACGGAGGCTTCCGGGCGGGTCCCGGCGGCGCGGGCGGCAACTTCAACTTCGACCTGGGCGACCTCTTCGGAGGCGCCCCGGGTGGCGGCCAGGGCGGCGGAGCCGGTGGCTTCGGCGCCGGTGGCGGCGGCCTGGGCGACGTCTTCGGAGGACTGTTCAACCGGGGCGGTGCGGGCACCCGTGTCCAGCCGCGCCGCGGACAGGACATCGAGTCCGAGGTCACGCTCAGCTTCACCGAGGCGGTCGACGGCGCCACCGTCCCGCTGCGGATGTCCAGCCAGGCGCCATGCAAGGCCTGTTCGGGCACCGGCGACAGGAACGGCACCCCGAGGGTCTGCCCGACCTGCGTCGGCACCGGTCAGGTGTCGCGCGGCAGCGGCGGCGGATTCTCGCTCACCGACCCGTGCGTGGACTGCAAGGGCCGGGGCCTGATCGCCCAGGACCCCTGCGAGGTCTGCAAGGGCAGCGGCCGGGCGAAGTCGGCCCGCACGATGCAGGTCCGGATCCCCGCCGGGGTGCTGGACGGCCAGCGGATCCGGCTGCGCGGCAAGGGCAGCCCGGGCGAGCGCGGCGGTCCGGCCGGCGACCTGTACGTCGTCGTCCACGTCGACGCCCACCCGGTGTTCGGCCGCAAGGGCGACAACCTCACGGTCACCGTGCCCGTCACCTTCACGGAGGCGGCGCTCGGCGGCGAGGTGAAGGTCCCCACGCTCGGCGGACCTCCGGTCACCCTGAAACTCCCGGCAGGCACGCCGAACGGGCGTACGATGCGGGCTCGCGGAAAGGGCGCCGTACGCAAGGACGGCACCCGGGGCGACCTCCTCGTGACCGTCGAGGTCGCCGTGCCCAAGGAACTCGGCGCGGACGCCCAGGAAGCGCTGGAGGCCTACCGGAAGGCGACCGCGGGGGAGGACCCGCGGGCGGAGCTGTTCCAGGCTGCGAAGGGAGCTTGAGATGGACGGCCGTCGACGCAATCCGTACCAGCTGACGGATGAATCACCGGTGTACGTGATCTCCATCGCGGCCCAGCTCTCGGGCCTGCACCCGCAGACGCTGCGCCAGTACGACCGCCTCGGTCTGGTCTCGCCCGACCGCACGGCCGGGCGTGGCAGGCGCTATTCGGCCCGCGACATCGAACTGCTCCGCACGGTGCAGCAGTTGTCGCAGGACGAGGGCATCAACCTGGCGGGCATCAAGCGCATCATCGAGCTGGAGAACCAGGTCGCCGCGCTCCAGCAGCGTGTCGCCGAGCTCTCGGCGGCGGTGGACGGCGCGGCCGTGGCCATGCAGCAGCGCGAAGCCCAGGTGCACGCCTCCTACCGGCGGGACCTGGTGCCGTACCAGGACGTGCAGCAGACCAGTGCCCTGGTCGTGTGGCGGCCCAAGAGGCCGACGGACTGAGCGCCCGGCGGGCAGAGCGCTTCCGGAGGGCAGGATCACCGTTCGCGGGGGTCCTGCCTTCTGCCGTGTCCAGGCAGGTGCGCGGGACGTCGGCGCCCCGGTCCCGAGGGCCGTTCGTCAGGCCTCCAGGCCCGGGTGACCGCCCGGCGGCGCGGTGCGCCGTCCGGTTCCGCGATGCCCGACCGGACGATGAGCGCCCCCAGCCGGGTGCGGCTGTGCGCGTCGAGGGTCTGCATCAGCTTGGAGATGTGCGAGCGGCAGGTGCGGACGCCGATCCCGAGTTCACGGGCGACCACGTCGTCGACGTGGCCCTCGGCCAGGAGCCGGGCGATGGTCTGCTGGACGGTCGTGACAAGGGCTCCGGGGGTGGCGGAGGGCAGGTGCTCGCTGTTGGGCGTGGCCTGGGCCCAGCGGACCTCGTGGACCCGGGTGAGGTAGCGGACG
Source organism: Streptomyces sp. NBC_01520 (assembly GCF_045040375.1). Lineage (NCBI taxonomy): Bacteria > Bacillati > Actinomycetota > Actinomycetes > Kitasatosporales > Streptomycetaceae > Streptomyces > Streptomyces sp. NBC_01520. The sequence continues at coordinate 3,833,406 of NZ_CP109404.1, read as the reverse complement.
AGCGCCGGGTGCCGGACCTCCAGGGCGACCTCGTCACCGGGTGCGGCGGGTACGTACGCCACCGTGCGGTCGAAGATGATGAGGCGGTCGACGGTCTGCTCGATGGTCCTCACCTGGAGCCGGCCGCTGGGCATCTGTCCCCGGTAGTCCCTGAGCCGCGGGCTGTGGCGCGCGGGGTGCTGGTACAGGTGCCGGAGCCGGGCGCCTCCGGCGATCGCGGTACGGCCGTTGTGCAGGGCCTGCTGCATGTGGTGCTCCAGGCGGTTGCCGCCCGGCTGCACGGTCAGCACCTCGTCCCCGGCCCACGCGGACGCCTCCCGGAGGGCCGAGATGATCAGCGGCCGTCCCTCCAGCACGGTGATGGCGAGATCGGGGTCCTCGCCGGCGACCGTCGCCAGGGGCGCCAGGGCTCCGGCGAGCGCGGCGGTCAGCCGTATCCGCTCGTCCATCTCGCGGGTGATGGGCTGCAGCAGATGGGCCGGCGCGGCCGACGGCGGGACGGGGCGCACACAGGTGTCGTCCGCCGGGTCGGACGGACGAGGGCCATGCCGAGCAGGCACGGGGCGGCGGGCAGCCGGGTTCGAGGGATACGTCCCGCACGCAGCGCCTCCTCGTAGAGGCGTACGGCCGGTTCGCAGAGCTCTCGGTTCCCGTGCGAATGAGACCGCTCTGCCTCATCGGTGACGATTTGTGGACCCCCCGCTTTCCGCACCGCAACAAGATGACGGTGGCGGAAAGCCAGCCGCGGGGGGAGGCTGGTCGTACCGGTCGAGCGGCCTCACCCGAGGGGGGTCAGGTGTCCTGGTCCAGGATTCCCGACCGGGCGATCAGATAGCCGAGTTGGGCGCGGCTGTTGCTTCCCAGGGCTGTCGCGATCTTCGCCACATGGGCTCGGCAGGTCCGGACATTCATACCGAGGCGCCGGGCGATGGAGTCGTCGACATGGCCGTCCACGAGGAGTTGTGCAATGGAGCGCTGAACGCCGCTGATACCCAGGGGCGTCGGTGTGTACTTCACTTCTTCCAGAAGCGGCTCGGCACGTGTCCAGAGCTGCTCGAATACCTTGGCGAGATACTCGACCAGGCCCGGATGGCGGAGTTCCAGGGCGACTTGGCGGTCATCCTGGGCGGGTATGAATGCGACCGTGCGGTCGAAGATGATAAGCCGCTCGATGAGTTCTTCGAGCGTCCTGATCTCCACATGATTGCTCGCGATGCGTTCGGCATATGCGAGCGTGCTGGGGCTGTGGCGCACGGTGTGCTGGTACAGGGTGCGGATGCTCACGCCCCGGTGCACCACGGACAGGCCGCGTTCGAGCGATTTGCCCAGACGGTCCTCGCTCCTGCCGCCGCCGGGCTGGACCGTGAGGACTTCGGTGCGGCACTCTGCCGTGGCGAGGTCGAGCGCGGCGTTGATCCGGGTCTCGCCCTCCAGCACCGTGATGGCGTGCGTGGTCGGAGGTCCCTGGGCGCTGATGTCCATGAACGGTTCGAAGCACTCGGTCAGTTCCACCGAGTGCCGCCGTCGCTCCTGGATCTCGCGCTCGATGGGGTGGAGGTGCTGTGCGAGTGCGGCCGAAGGCGGAACGGGACGGAGCCACTCCGCGTCGTCCGGATCGGGATGCAGGAGCGCGAACTCCATCAGGCACGGCGCCGGAGCCACTTCGGCGCGAGCGATACGGCCGAGACGCAGTGCGCTGGCGTAAAGGAGCCCTCCGGCCTCGCACAGTTCGGTGATCCCGTGAGGATGTGTCGGCTTTGTGTTGCTTGTGGTCATATCTCCACCCCCCAGGTTCCTGAACATACAGGAACATGATGCATCGACTCAGTGGTGTTCGAGTGCCCGGGTGAGACATCGTCTTAAGTGCGGGGGAGAAGAATCCACAAGTGAGGACGAAGCCGACTATGTATAAGCGAATGCTTCGCTCGGTGCTTGCCGCCTCGTTCGTCGCGGCCCTGGGGCTGGGGTTGAGCGGAGGCGACATCGGCTGGAGCAGTGAAGCCGCTGCGTCGGGTGACATCGGCTGGAACGCGCCCGCCGGCGTCACGGGTGACATCGGCTGGGCCGCTCCGCTCGACGACATCGGCTGGCGCGCACAGTCGGGTGACATCGGTTGGAACACGCAGGCTGGTGACATCGGCTGGAACACGCAGGCCGGTGACATCGGCTGGTCCGCTCCGACCAGCACGGTCGCATGACCACCCCTCCGGACGACCGAACCTTCCGGCGGGAGATGGCCACGGCCTACAGGTCAGGGTGGCACTTCATCGATCTGCTCACGGCACTGACCCGCCAGGGCGATTCGTTGATGGTCACCCTGTTCGGAGAGCCGATAGTCGTCGTGATGGAGACGGACGACGACGTCCGCGCCTATCGCTGTCTTCGCCGGCCCCGAGGGGCCCCGCAGCCGGTCCGCTGTGCTGTCCGGTACGGCATGATTTTCGTCAATCTCGATCAGCGGGACCACGAGCTGTTCGAGCAAGAAGCCATTTCCGCCACCCCCCGCAGTGCCTGAACGGTTCCCCCGTCGTTCCAGATCGTTCAGGCACTTCCCCCACACAACGGCGTCATCGTGACCTGAACACGATGGCGCCGTTGTGCTGCCCGGACGCGGGTCAGCCCCTGCCGAGCGCCCGGTCCACGGCGATCTCGATGACGACCCTCTCGGGGTTGTGCGCCGGAGTGCGTTCGTACCGCTCCGCGTAGCGGCGTACCGCGTCCGCCACCTGGTCCGCCTCCGTACGCACGGCCGCGCGGCCTTCCAGGGTCGCCCAGCGGCGCCCCTGCATCTGGCAGACCGCGACCCGTGCGCCCTCCGGGCCGGCCGCCAGGACGTGGGCGACCTTCCTGCTCCTGCCGCTGGTGATGACGCGGGCGAGCCGGGTCTCCGGGTCGTACGTCACGCCGACCGGCACCACGTGCGGAGTGCCGTCCGGGCGGAGCGTGGTCAGGGTGCACACATGGCGCTCCCGCCAGAAGGCGAGGTACTCGGGGCCGGGGTCGCGTACGTCAGGCATGGGATCAGCCTAGATGCGGGGCTCGCGCCGCGTGTGCGGAGGTGCCCGTTCAAGCTTGAGTGGAATAGACTCAACTTTGTACCCGTTGTTCGAGTCATAGTTCCGTGAAGCACCAGCACGAGGAGGAGACAGCGCCCGTGGACGCCGAGCTGACCAACAGGAGCCGGGACGCCCTCAACGCGGCCACCAGCAGGGCCGTCAAGGACGGACACCCCGATCTGACCCCGGGGCATCTGCTGCTCGCACTGCTCGAGGGTGAGGACAACGCGAACATCATCGACCTGCTGGCCGCGGTCGACGCCGACCAGGCGGCCGTGCGCGCGGGGACCGAACGGCTCCTCGGCACGCTGCCCAGCGTCACCGGATCGACCGTCGCACCGCCCCAGCCCGACCGTGAGCTGCTCGCCGTCGTCTCCGACGCCGCACAGCGGGCGAAGGAACTCGGCGACGACTACCTCTCCACCGAGCACCTGCTGATCGCCCTCGCGGCGAAGGGCGGCCGTGCCGGTGAGATCCTCGACGGGCAGGGAGCCGGCGCGAAGAAGCTGCTGGACGCATTCGAGAAGAGCAGGGGAGGGCGCCGGGTGACCACTCCCGACCCCGAGGGCCAGTACAAGGCCCTGGAGAAGTTCGGCACCGACTTCACGGCCGCCGCGCGCGAGGGCAAGCTGGACCCGGTGATCGGCCGCGACCAGGAGATCCGCCGCGTCGTCCAGGTGCTGTCACGCCGTACGAAGAACAACCCCGTGCTCATCGGTGAGCCCGGCGTCGGCAAGACGGCCGTCGTCGAAGGGCTCGCCCAGCGCATCGTCAAGGGCGACGTCCCGGAGTCCCTGAGGAACAAGCGGCTCGTCTCCCTGGACCTCGGCGCGATGGTCGCGGGCGCCAAGTACCGCGGTGAGTTCGAGGAGCGCCTCAAGACCGTCCTCTCCGAGATCAAGGAGAGCGGCGGCCAGATCATCACCTTCATCGACGAGCTGCACACGGTCGTCGGCGCGGGCGCCGGCGGCGACTCCGCGATGGACGCGGGCAACATGCTCAAGCCGATGCTCGCCCGCGGTGAGCTGCGCATGGTCGGCGCCACCACCCTGGACGAGTACCGCGAGCGCATCGAGAAGGACCCCGCGCTGGAGCGCCGTTTCCAGCAGGTCCTGGTCGCCGAACCGTCCGTCGAGGACACCATCGCGATCCTGCGCGGACTCAAGGGCCGCTACGAGGCCCACCACAAGGTCCAGATCGCCGACTCCTCGCTGGTGGCCGCCGCGACCCTCTCCGACCGCTACATCACCTCCCGCTTCCTCCCCGACAAGGCCATCGACCTGGTCGACGAGGCGGCCTCCCGGCTCCGCATGGAGATCGACTCCTCCCCCCTGGAGATCGACGAGCTCCAGCGCGCCGTGGACCGGCTGCACATGGAGGAGCTGGCCCTCAGGAACGAGACGGACGAGGGCTCCAAGCAGCGTCTGGAGAAGATCCGCCGCGACCTCGCCGACAAGGAGGAGGAGCTGCGCGGCCTCACCGCCCGCTGGGAGAAGGAGAAGCAGGGCCTCAACCGCGTCGGTGAGCTCAAGGAGCGCCTCGACGAGCTGCGCGGCCAGGCCGAACGCGCCCAGCGCGACGGTGACTTCGACACCGCGTCCAAGCTGCTGTACGGGGAGATCCCCGGCCTGGAACGCGAGCTGGCCGAAGCGGCCGAGGCCGAGCAGGAGGCCGCCGGGGACACCATGGTCAAGGAGGAGGTCGGCCCGGACGACATCGCCGACGTCGTCGGCGCGTGGACCGGCATCCCGGCCGGACGTCTCCTGGAGGGCGAGACCCAGAAGCTCCTGCGCATGGAGTCCGAGCTGGGCAGGCGCCTGATCGGCCAGTCCGAGGCCGTGCGCGCCGTGTCCGACGCGGTGCGCCGCACCCGCGCGGGAATCGCCGACCCCGACCGCCCCACCGGCTCGTTCCTCTTCCTCGGCCCGACCGGTGTCGGCAAGACCGAGCTGGCCAAGGCCCTCGCGGACTTCCTGTTCGACGACGAGCGGGCCATGATCCGCATCGACATGAGCGAGTACGGCGAGAAGCACAGCGTCGCCCGCCTCGTCGGTGCGCCGCCCGGCTACGTCGGCTACGAGGAGGGCGGCCAGCTCACGGAGGCGGTCCGCCGCCGCCCGTACAGCGTCGTCCTGCTGGACGAGGTCGAGAAGGCCCACCCCGAGGTCTTCGACGTCCTGCTCCAGGTGCTCGACGACGGCCGGCTCACCGACGGGCAGGGCCGGACGGTCGACTTCCGCAACACCATCCTGATCCTCACGTCGAACCTGGGCAGCCAGTTCCTGGTCGACCCCCTCATCGAGCCCGAGGCCAAGAAGGAGCAGGTGCTGAACACCGTACGGGCGTCGTTCAAGCCGGAGTTCCTCAACCGGCTCGACGACCTGGTCGTCTTCTCCGCCCTGTCCGGCGGCGAGCTCGCCCACATCGCGGGCCTCCAGGTGGGCCGGCTGGCCGACCGGCTGGCCGACCGGCGGATCAGCCTCGACGTGACCCCGGAGGCCCTGGCCTGGCTGGCCGAGGAGGGCAACGACCCGGCATACGGTGCCCGGCCGCTGCGCCGGCTGATCCAGACCGCGATCGGCGACCGGCTCGCGAAGGAGATCCTCGCGGGCGACGTCAAGGACGGCGACACGGTCCGGGTGGACCGCGCCGGGGACGGTCTCCTCGTCGGGAAGGCGTCCCCCGCCAAGACCCTGTAGACCGTCCGTGTGCCCCCGGCCGTGACCGAGATCGTCCCGGCCGGGGGCACACGCGTGCCGGAAGTCGTCGCATTGATGGATGCATTCGGCATCCATCGACTGCGAGGACATTCGACCCGTCTCCACGAGGCCGCCCACAAAATTGAGCCGAAAATTTACATTCCATGGCTGAATGGCAGATGCCGGGCGGTCTGTGCGTTGTTATTTGTATCTGGACGGTACATATCGTCACCCTCGACCGCAGCGGATCAACTGCGATGTGGATGCCGAAGTTTCCGCGCAATACCGGGACACTACGGACCGTCTTTGCTGACCCGCGAGTGAGGTCTGGGGGAATTCGTCAGCCGGTATGGTACGCGCATGACGGAACGTAAGCCTGGCGAGATAAGCGCGGAGTCGAATGATTGCAAAAGCGACAGTCTAATTCGCCTCAGCGAATTTCGTACTCTGTGGGCCGCTTTCGCGCAGTCGGTCCTGGGGGACCAGCTGGCGCGGGTGGCGCTGTCGCTGCTGGTCTTCGAACGCACCGAGTCGGCCGGCTGGACCGCGGCGACCTATGCCCTGACGAGCCTGCCCGCCCTGCTGTCCGGGGTGCTCCTGACCGGGCTGGCGGACCGTTTCCCCCGTCGCACGGTCATGATCGGCTGCGACCTGGTGCGTGCCGTCCTCGTCGGGCTGATGGCTCTGCCCGGCACACCGTTGCCGCTGCTGGCCGGACTGCTGGTCCTCGCGCAGCTCGCCGAGGCCCCGTTCGGCGCCTCGCAGGGGGCCCTGATGCCGGCCGTACTGGGTGAGCGCCTGTACGAGCGCGGGCAGCGGGTCATCATGATCACGCACCAGGCCGGACAGCTGGTCGGCTTCGCCCTCGGGGGTGTCCTCGTCGTATGGCTCGGCAGTCACGTCTCCCTGGGACTGAACGCCGTGACGTTCCTGATCTCCGCCGTCCTGATCCGCCTGGGCGTGAAGGCGCGTCCCGTGGACACGAGCGCCGACGCGCGGCCGAAGCGGATGCATACCCAGATCAAGAGCGCGGCGGCACTGATCTGGGCGGACCCACGGCTGCGTTCGCTGGTCGCGCTCGGCTGGCTGGCGGGGTTCATCGTGCTGCCCGAAGGTCTTGCCGCCCCCTTCGCGGAGGAGGTCGGCGCGAGCGCCGCCTCGGTGGGGCTCCTGCTCGCCGCGCATCCCGCGGGCATGGTCCTGGGCGCCGCGATCCTGGGGCGGGCGTCCGTCGGCGACGAGCGGCGCCGTCGGCTGCTCGGGCCGCTGGCGGTGGGGGCGAACGTTCCGCTGCTCGTCTACTGGGCGGGCCCCGGGGTGGGGGTCGCCCTGCTGGTGCTCCTGGTGTCGGGCATCTGCTCGGCCTACCAGATCACCGCCGGAGCCACCTTCGTGCTGCTCACCCCGGCCGACCAGCGCGGTCAGGCGCTGGGACTGGCCCGGTCGGGACTGACCGCCATGCAGGGGATCGGTGTCGCGGCGGGCGGTCTCGCCGCCCAGCTGTCCGGGTCCTCGGCCCTGACGATCGGCGGGGCCGGGCTCGTCGGGACACTCTGCGCGATCATGGTCGCGGTTTCCTGGGCGCGGGCCAGGCAGACGGGTGCCGGGACGATTCCCCTGAGGGCGTAGGACTACTGGCCGCCGATCGCGGCTAGGGTCGATGGCAGGAAACCACGAGCGATCCACAGGAGTACCCAGCGATGTCTATCGACCCGTCCTCGATTCCCAACTTCGGGGGCCAGCCCGAGCCGCAGGCGGCAGGACCCGAGGGACCGGTTGTCCCTGACCAGGACCTCGTCAAGCAGCTTCTCGAGCAGATGGAGCTGAAGTACGTCGTCGACGACGAGGGCGACCTCGCCGCGCCGTGGGAAGAGTTCCGCACGTACTTCATGTTCCGCGGCGAGGAGGAGCAGCAGGTCTTCTCGGTGCGTACGTTCTACGACCGCCCGCACGCCGTGGACCAGCGCGCCGTTCTCCTCGACGCGATCGACGACTGGAACCGCCGCACCCTGTGGCCGAAGGTCTACACGCACGCCCACGAGGGCGAGGAGGGCGCTGCCGCCTCCGTCCGGCTGATCGGTGAGGCGCAGATGCTCATCGGCACCGGCGTCAGCCTGGAGCACTTCGTCTCCTCGACGGTCAGCTGGGTGCGCGCCTCCATCGAGTTCGACAAGTGGCTCGTGGAGCGCCTGGGCCTGGAGACCGAGGAGAAGGCCGAGGGCGACGAGCCCACGGAGACCTCCCCCGAGGCCTGATCCGGCCCACGGAACGGCGGCCCGGCCCCGGGACGGCGGTCATCGCGACCACCGTCCGGGCCGGGCTTTCGCGCGTCCCGGACGGCCTCACCGCACCGTGAGGCCCTTCAGCCGGTCGACCGCCTCGGTCAGCACCTCCGTGCGCTTGCAGAACGCGAAGCGCACGAAGGGCGCGCCCTGGTCGCGGTGGTCGTAGAACACCGCGTTCGGGATGGCGACGACCCCGCACCGCTCGGGCAGCGCCCGGCAGAACGCGAAGCCGTCCCGCTCACCGCCCAGCGGGCGGATGTCGGTGGTGACGAAGTACGTCCCGGCGGGCCTGTAGACCTCGAAGCCGGCCTCGGCGAGGCCGCCGCTCAGCAGGTCCCGCTTGGCGCGCAGGTCCGCGCGCAGCTCGTCGAAGTAGCTGTCGGGCAGGCGCAGCGCCTCGGCGACCGCGTACTGGAAAGGCCCTCCGGAGACGTACGTCAGGAACTGCTTGGCGGAGCGGACCGCGGTGACCAGCTCCGGGCTCGCGGTGATCCAGCCGATCTTCCAGCCGGTGAACGAGAAGGTCTTGCCGGCGCTGCTGATGGTGACCGTGCGCTCGCGCATGCCGGGGAAGGAGGCGAGCGGGATGTGCTCGCCCTCGAAGACCAGGTGCTCGTAGACCTCGTCGGTGACGACGAGGAGGCCGCGCTCGCACGCGAGTGCGGCGACGGCGGCCAGTTCCTCGCGGGTCAGCACGGTGCCGGTGGGGTTGTGCGGGGTGTTCAGGAGGATCAGGCGGGTGCGGGGGGTGACGGCGGCGCGGAGCTCGTCCAGGTCGAGCCGGTAGGCGCCGTCGTGCGGGTGGAGCGTGACGGGGACCCTGGTGCCGCCCGCCATGGCGATGCAGGCGGCGTACGAGTCGTAGTACGGCTCCAGGGCGACCACCTCGTCGCCGGGCTCCAGGAGGGCCAGCAGGGCGGCCGCGACGGCCTCCGTGGCCCCCGCGGTGACCAGGACCTCGGTGTCGGGGTCGTACGTCAGCCCGTAGCGCCGCTGCTGGTGCTCCGCGATCGCGGTGCGCAGCTCGGGTACGCCCGGGCCCGGCGGGTACTGGTTGCCGTGGCCGGCGCGAAGGGCCCGGACCGCGGCCTCGCGGACCTCCTCGGGGCCGTCGGTGTCGGGGAAGCCCTGGCCGAGGTTGATCGATCCGGTCCGTACGGCCAGCGCCGACATCTCCGCGAAGATCGTCGTACCGAACTCGGCGAGGCGGCGGTTGAGCAGCGGTCGTCCCTGTGTCATGGGCGCCATCCTGTGCCGAAGCTCTGGAGTTGCTCAAGTCTGCTTTGGCCCCCGCACGGCGCGGGAATCCCCCCGTCAAGAAAGAAGCGGGGACCTCGCTTCGGGGGAAGAGAAGGATGTGAGGTCGGTGGAGCTGTTCATCTTCATCGTGTTCATCGTGCTCGTGTGCACGGGGGCGGCAGCCCTGATGTCGGGATCGGGAGGCAGGAAGAACCCGCTGGCGGGACGCAAGGGACGCAAGGGACGCAAGGGACGCAAGGGGCGCGGCGGGCGACGGGGCTCGGACAGCGGCGGCTCCGGTTCCGACGGCGGCAGCTGGTGGGCCGGTGACAGCGGGTCCGGTCACTCCGGCGGCCACTCGTGCGGCGGGAGCAGCGGCTCGTCCTGCGGTGGCGGCGGTGGCTGTGGCGGCGGTGGCGGCGGCGACTGACGGTACGCACGCCGGTCGCGGCCGGTGGAAGGGGCCTGCGCCCGTGAGGTGTCCGACGGGCCGAACTCCCGCCGGGCACCTTTTTGTTGAGCGGCACAGGGAACAGGTGAACCGTGCTGCCCCCGAGGGGATGGAAACCACGTCAAGTTGGGCAAAAACGCTGTGAGTGCGGCGTAGTTCATGATTCCCTCGCTCTAGAGAACATTCAGTCCTCGGACCCGAGTTGGGACGGATCGGGCGTTTCCCTCCCCCAGGCGCATCGCGCCGGGACGCCCCCTGTCCAGGTGTCCATGTGTGTTTGCGGAGCCGACCCATGCTCACGACCCTCCAGACCGCCTATTCCGATACCCGTGCCGCCGATCTGGCCTGGGCGCTGGGGCGGGAACCCCTGCCCGCCCTCGCCGTACTCGACCTCCAACTGGACGGCGCCAAGCTGCAGATGAGGCTCCTCGGCGCCTCCCACCAGGTCCTTCTGGAAGAGGAGCGCGGTACGTGCTCCGAGACCGTCGCCTGTATCCCCGGCAGCAGTACGCCACTGCCCCTCGGAGTCGCCAAGCGCCTGGGCGACTGGGAGTACGAGTTCGCCGCCCGCGTCGAGACGCTCTCCGAGGGCTCGTTCGCGGGGCGCGCGCAGGAACTCCTCGCACTGGTGACCGACCATCCGCACGGACTCGCGGGGACGTTCCCCGGCAGCCCGTACGCCTTCACCGCGATGCTGGCCCAGCAGACGGAGGGCCAGGTGCGCTGGCGGACCTGGCACGCCTACCCGCAGGAGGGGCAGTTGGTGGTGACCCGGACACGGGTGGGTGTGGCCGCACCGGTTCCGTGAGCGGGGGAGCCCTCCGCTCGCGGCACGGAGCGTGGCCGGAATGCGTCCGGCGTGCGTCCGACAGATGTCCGGGGTACGCCACTTACACCCTTGTGGGTGACAAGCGGCGACCCCTTCGTGACGTAGCGTTCCCATCATGATCGACCAGCAGGTGTCGCTGCGAGGGGGCGCGGCGCGGCTTCCCGTACGGCCGAGGACCGGCCGGTTCCTCGTGCTGGCCGTGGTCTTCATCTGCGCCGCGTGCGGCCTGGTGTACGAGCTCGAACTGGTGGCGCTCGCCTCGTACCTGATCGGCGACTCGGTCACGCAGGCCTCCGTCGTGCTCTCCGTGATGGTGTTCGCGATGGGCCTCGGGTCGCTTCTCGCGAAACGTTTACGCAGCCGTGCCGCTGTCGGGTTCGGGCTCATCGAGGCGGCCCTCGCACTGGTCGGCGGCACCTCGGCGCTCGTCCTGTACGCGTCGTTCGCCTGGCTCGGCGAGTCGCGCTACGCGCTGGTCGGGTTCTCGCTCGCGATCGGGGTCCTGATCGGTGCGGAGATCCCGCTGCTGATGACGCTGATCCAGCGGGTCGACCGGCAGGACGCGGGCGGGGCCGTCGCGGACCTCTTCGCCGCCGACTACGTGGGCGCGCTGGTCGGCGGGCTGGCCTTCCCGTTCCTGCTGCTGCCGATGATGGGCCAGCTCACCGGGGCGCTGTTCACCGGGGCGGTCAACGCGGTGGCGGGCGGCGCGCTGGTGCTGTGGGTGTTCCGGCGGGACCTCGCCCCCCGGTCGCGGATGCTCCTGATCGCCGTCAACGTCACGGTGATCGCGCTGCTGGCCACGGCCACGGTCCTGGTCGACGACTTCGAGCGGGCGGCGCGGCGCGCGGTGTACGGGGACCAGGTGCGGGTGGCCGTGCAGACGGAGGTGCAGGAGGTCGTCCTCACGGGAGAGGGCCGCGGCTCCCTCGACCTCTACCTGGACGGCCGGCTGCGGGTCAGCGCCCGCGACGAGTACCGCTACCACGAGGCGCTGGTGCATCCCGCGATGGAGGGGCGCCGTGCGCGGGTGCTGATCCTGGGCGGAGGTGACGGACTGGCCGCCCGCGAGGTGCTGCGCTATCCGGACGTCGAGTCCGTCGTGGTGGTCGAGCTCGATCCGGCCGTCACCCGGTTGGCCCGTACGGACCCGGCGCTCTCCGCGCTGAACGGGCACGCGTACGACGATCCGCGCATGACGGCGGTCTCCGGGGACGCGTTCAACTGGCTGCGGGTCACCCGCGACCGCTACGACGTGGTGGTCTCGGACCTGCCCGATCCCGGGATCACGGCCAGCACGAAGCTCTACTCGGCGGAGTTCTACGGGCTGGTCACGGAGGTCCTGGGGCCGGGCGGGCGGATCGTGGTGCACGCCGGGCCGCTGGGCAGCAGACCGGAGATGTTCTGGACGGTGGAGGCGTCGATGGGGGCGGGCGGCCTGGACACCCGCCCGTACCGCGTCGAGGGCCGTCTCACGGGCTTCGCCGCAGGTCCGGACCGCGCCACGGACGCGTCGGAGGCGCCGCACGACTGGGGGTTCGTGCTGGGTGCCCCGCACGCTGTGGGTCGGCTCGGTATCGCCCGCCGGGCACCGGCACTGCGGTCGCTGGGGGCGCGCGAACTGCTTGCGGCCGGGCGTTCGGCCGAGCGCGTACGGCTGCGGGGGGTGCCGCCCTCGACGCTGGTGCACCCGCGGTACCGGGAGGAACCGTGAGCACGCCGGGGCGGTGCGGTCCCCACGGTGTGCGGGGTGTGGAAGCGCTGACGGGACGGCCGGGGCTGAGTAGGCTCGGGAGGTATGGAGCATGAGGTGTTCGTTCCGGTTCCGGTCGCGTCCCTTCGTCGGGCGCTGGGTGATCCCGCGCGTGTCGCACGCTGTGTACCGGGACTCCAGCAGGACGCCGACGCGTCGGCGGGACCGCTGGCCGGCCGGCTGAAGATCCGCATCGACGGCCACACGATCACGTACCGCGGGGCGCTGACGCTCGCCGACCGTGGCGGTGACGCGTTCTCCGTCACCGGGGAGGGCGTGGAGGCCAGGGGCGCGGGGGCGGTGGAGCTGGCCCTGACCGTCGGGCTCACGCAGACGGACGGCGGGACGACGATCGCGTACACCGGGTCGGCGAGCGGTGACGGCCGCATCGTGGAACTGGACGAGGAGGCGGCGTTCGCCGCGGCACGCCGGCTGCTGGACCGCTTCACGCAGCAGCTGGTGACGGAGTCGCTGGCGGCGCGGGACGGGGAGGAGCCCGCTTCCGGGCCGGCGCCCGATGCCGCCGCCGAGCCCACCCGTGGTCCTGTGCCGGACGCGGCCGAGCCCACCCCTGGTCCTGTGCCGGACGCCAGCCCCGATCCGGCCTCTGGTCCTGTGCCGGACGCGGCCGCCGAGCCCACCCGTGGTCCTGTGCCGGACGCGGCCCCCGATCCTGCCCCCGATGCCGCCTCGGACGAGGCGCCGGCCGTCGGCAAGGAGTCGGTGTTCGACGCCCCCGTGCCGCCCCCGTCGCTCGACCCGTCCGCGGAGCTGGAGTTCACCGTGCCGGACGTTCCGCCCGCGGAGGCCGCGCATGCCCGACGCACGATGATCGGCCGCAGCACGGAGGAGGTCGACCACGCCCCGCCGCGCGGCCGGTACTCGCCCGTGCCCTCTCCCGAGGCGGGCGCCGCGGGCATCGCGCTGCGCTGGGCGGCCCCGGCCGCGGCCCTGGTGATCGCCTCCGCCGTGGTGGTGGGCCGCGCCCTGCGGCGCCGGAGGTGAGCGGGTCCCCGCGCCAGTAGTGTCGTGGGGTGAGCAGAGTTGCGAAGAACGTCCGGCTGACCGCCGGCGACGCCGAGTTGACCGTCGACCCCGTCCATGGCTGCCGTATCGGCAGTCTGCGCATCGGAGGGACCGAACTGCTGCGCCAGGGAGAGCGGTACGGCTGCTTCCCGATGGTGCCGTGGTGCGGCCGTACCGGGAACGGCCAGTTCCGCAACGGCGGCGAGCTGCACCGGCTGCCGCTGAACTCCCCGCCGCACGCCATCCACGGCACCGGCCGCGACACCGCCTGGCAGCTCGCCCGGCAGGACGGCGCGGAGGCGGCCTTCTTCTACGACCTGGCCGAGCCGTGGCCTTACGAGGGCCGGGTGACGCAGTCCTTCGAGCTGACCGAGGACTCGCTGACGCTCCGTCTCGGCGTCGAGACGTACGGGAACTCGTTCCCGGCGCAGGCCGGGTGGCACCCCTGGTTCCTGCGCAACACCGGGGGCCAGGACGTACGGCTCGACTTCGAAGCCGCCTGGCAGGAGGAGCGCGGTGACGACCACCTGCCGACCGGCCGCCGGATCGACCCCCTCCCCGGTCCCTGGGACGACTGCTTCGGGATGCCCGAGGGTGTCGACGTGAAGCTCACCTGGCCGGAGCAGCTGGAACTGACGGTGAAGAGCCGGGACGAGTGGGTCGTGATCTACGACGAGCAGGCGGAGGCGGTCTGTGTGGAGCCCCAGTCGGGCCCGCCGAACGGTCTGAACACCGCGCCCCGGCTGGTCACCCCGATCGAGCCGCTGGAGATCACGACGACGTGGAACTGGGTGCGCCTCTGACCGGCGGCACCGGCGCGGTGGTGGCAGCGCTTACCCTCGTGGACATGACTGACGTACGTGCTGAGCTGCTCCAGCAGATCAAGGACAAGGCCGTGGTGCACGGCAAGGTGACCCTCTCCTCGGGTCTGGAAGCCGACTGGTACATCGACCTGCGCCGGATCACGCTGGACGGCACCGCCGCGCCGCTGGTCGGCCAGGTGATGCTCGACGCCACCGCCGAGCTGGACTACGACTGCGTCGGCGGTCTGACGCTGGGCGCCGACCCGGTCGCCACGTCGATGCTGCACGCCTCCGCGGCGCGTGGGAAGAGCCTGGACGCGTTCGTCGTCCGCAAGGCGCAGAAGGCCCACGGGATGCAGCGCCGGATCGAGGGGACGGACGTCAAGGGCCGTCGCTGCCTCGTCGTCGAGGACACGTCGACCACGGGCGGCTCCCCGCTGACCGCGGTCGAGGCGGTGCGTGAGGCGGGCGGCGAGGTCGTGGCCGTGGCCGTGATCGTGGAGCGCGGCGCCGCCCCGGCGATCGCCGAGGCCGGACTGCCGTATGTGAACGTGTACGGGGTCGCGGACCTCGACCTGTCCTGACCTGCGACTTTTCCGAGGGGCGGCCGGTTTCACGTGAAACCGGCCGCCCCTCGCGTCTGCCGCCACGCATCTCGACGGATGGGCAGGGTGGAGCCGGAGCGAGAGTCTGGGAAGATGGGGGCGACGATGACGTCGCCCCCAGGTCAGGGACCAGCACTGCACACCCGCACATCCCAAGGAGCGGACAGATGCCCATCGCAACCCCCGAGGTCTACGCCGAGATGCTCGACCGGGCGAAGGCAGGCAAGTTCGCCTACCCGGCCATCAACGTGACGTCGACCCAGACCCTGCACGCTGCACTGCGCGGCTTCGCGGAGGCGGAGAGCGACGGCATCGTCCAGATCTCCACCGGTGGTGCCGAATTCCTGGGCGGCCAGCACAACAAGGACATGGTGACGGGCGCCGTTGCCCTGGCCGAGTTCGCGCACATCGTCGCCGCCAAGTACGACGTCACCGTGGCCCTGCACACGGACCACTGCCCCAAGGACAAGCTGGACGGGTACGTCCGCCCGCTCCTCGACGTCTCCGCCGAGCGCGTCGCCAAGGGTCTGAACCCGCTGTTCCAGTCCCACATGTGGGACGGTTCGGCCGAGACCCTCGCCGACAACCTGGCCATCGGCCAGGAACTGCTCGCCAAGGCCGCCGCCGCCAAGATCATCCTTGAGGTCGAGATCACCCCGACCGGTGGCGAGGAGGACGGCGTCACGCACGAGATCAACGACGAGCTGTACACGACCGTCGACGACGCGCTGCGTACGGCCGAGGCGCTCGGCCTGGGCGAGAAGGGCCGCTACCTGCTGGCCGCGTCCTTCGGCAACGTCCACGGCGTCTACAAGCCGGGCAACGTCGTCCTGCGTCCCGAGCTCCTCAAGGACCTCCAGGAGGGTGTCGCCGCCAAGTACGCCCAGGCGTCCCCGTTCGACTTCGTCTTCCACGGCGGCTCCGGCTCCACGGCCGAGGAGATCGCCACCGCGCTGGAGAACGGCGTCGTGAAGATGAACCTCGACACCGACACCCAGTACGCCTTCACCCGCCCGATCGTGGACCACATGTTCCGCAACTACGACGGTGTGCTGAAGGTCGACGGCGAGGTCGGCAACAAGAAGTTCTACGACCCGCGCAGCTGGGGCAAGTCCGCCGAGGCGGGCATGGCCGCGCGCGTCACGCAGGCCTGTGCCGACCTGCGTTCCACGGGCACCAAGCTGAAGTAGGCACTTCCGCACGGACGTCCTGGGCCCGGTCCCCCTTCAGGGGTGCCGGGCCCGTTCCGTGCCCGACCGATCCCTGAGGAATCCGCTGTGAGTACGCCTGCGCGCTACGACTTCGACACCGTCATCGACCGCCGGGGCACCTGGTGTGTCCAGTGGGACGGGGTCGCCGACCGTTTCGGGGTGGACGGGCTGCTGCCGTTCACCATCTCCGACATGGACTTCGAGACCGCGCCCGAGGTCCTGACCGCGCTCCGGGCCCGGCTCGACCACGGGGTGCTCGGCTACACGACCTGGCAGCAGGACGACTTCCGGTCGGCGGTCGCGCACTGGTTCGCGACCCGGTACGACACCGAGATCGACACCGGGCGGCTGGTCTACGGGCCGTCCGTGCTCAGCCAGCTCTCGCAACTGCTGCAGATGTGGACGGCCGAGGGGGAGGGCGTGGTCGTCCACACCCCCACGTACGACGGCTTCCGGAAGGCGATCACCGGGCTCGGACGTGAGCTGCGGGGCGTACCGGTGGGGGATACCGGGGCGCTGGAGCGGGAGCTGGCGCGGGCCGACGCGAAGGTGCTCGTGCTGTGTTCCCCGCACAACCCGACGGGGCGGGTGTGGACGGAGCCCGAGCTGCGGGAGATGGCCTCGCTCGCCCGGCGTCACGGGGTCGCGGTGATCAGCGACGAGATCCACGCGGACTTCGTGCACGACGGGTTCCGGCACGTGCCGTGGACGCGGGTCGGCGGTGACGGGCGCTGGGCACTGATCAGCTCCGGTTCGAAGTCGTTCAACTTCCCGGCGCTGACCGGTTCGTACGGGATCATCGGCGATCCGGCGGACCGGGCGGAGTTCCTGCGCCGGATGGAGACGGCGGAGGGGCTGGCCTCGCCGGCGGTGCTGTCGCTGACCGCGCACATCGCGGCGTACCGGGAGGGCGCGCCGTGGCTGGACGCGGTCCGGGAGTACGTCGCGGGGAACCTGGCGCTGATCGCGGAGCGGCTGGACGGGGCGTTCCCGGAGCTGGCGTGGGAGCCGCCGCAGGCGGGCTACCTGGCGTGGCTGGACCTGCGTCCGCTGGGTGTGGACGACGAGGCGTTGCAGCGGGTGCTGATGGAGCGGGAGAAGGTCGCGGTGATGCCGGGGGCGGTGTACGGGGCGCCGGGCTTCCTCCGCCTGAACGCGGGGTGCCCGCGGAGCAAGGTGGAGGCGGGGGTGGGGGCGGTGGTGCGGGGGGTGTCGGCGGTGCGGTAGGGGTGGGCGGGGGTGTGGGGGCTTCGCGGGGCGTTGCCCCGGGGCCCTTTTTGCCCTCGATCGCCGGGCGGGCTTGGTTCGGCGCTCGGGTGGGCTTGGTCTGTGCTCGGGTGGGCTGAATCGTGTTCCCGGCTGTTTCCGGGGCGGGGGCGGGCGATGCTGGCTCGTATGAACGACGATGCGGGTGGCGGTGGGATTCGGGTTGCCTCGGCGGCCGGGCGATGGGTCGTTCTGACCACTGTGCTCGGGTCGAGCATGGTCCTGCTCGACTCCACGGTGATCAACGTCGCCCTCCCCCGCATCGGCCAGGACCTCGGTACCGACCTGGCAGCCCTCCAGTGGACCGTCAACGCGTACATGCTCACGCTGGCCGGGCTGATCCTGCTCGGTGGTGCGCTCGGGGACCGGTACGGGCGGCGGCGGGTGTTCGTCGTGGGGGTGGTCTGGTTCGCCGTGGCCTCCCTGCTCTGCGGGCTGGCCCCGAACGCCGGAGTCCTCGTCGTGGCCCGTGCCCTCCAGGGTGTCGGCGGGGCCCTGCTCACGCCCGGTTCCCTCGCGCTGATCCAGGCGAGCTTCCACCCGGACGACCGGGCCCGCGCCGTGGGGCTCTGGTCGGGGCTCGGCGGGGTCGGGGCCGCGATCGGGCCGTTCGTCGGCGGCTGGCTCGTCGACGGGCCCGGCTGGCGCTGGGTGTTCCTGCTCAACCTCCCGCTCGCCGCCGTCTGCCTGCCCGTAGCCCTGCGGCACGTGCCGGAGTCCCGGGACCCGGACGCGCACGGCCGCTTCGACGTGCTCGGGGCGGTGCTCGCCGCGCTCGCGCTCGCGCTGGTCACGTACGCCCTGATCGAGCTGCCGGAGCAGGGCGCGTCCGTGCCGGTCGTCGGGGCGGCGCTCGGCGGTGTGCTGCTCGGCGTGGCCTTCGTGCAGGTGGAGCGGCGCCGGGCCGACCCCATGGTGCCGCCGTCGATCTTCGCGTCCCGGCAGTTCACCGTCGTCAACATCGTCACGTTCTGCGTGTACGCGGCCCTCGGCGGCTTCTTCTTCCTCTCCGCGATCCAGCTCCAGGTCGTCGCCGGTTACTCGGCCCTCGGCGCGGGCACCGCGCTCCTGCCGACCACGGTGCTCATGCTGCTCTTCTCCGCGTCCGCCGGTGACCTCGGCCGGCGCATCGGGCCGCGCATCCCGCTGACCGTGGGCCCGCTGCTGGCCGCCGCCGGGATGCTGCTGATGCTGCGGGTCGGCCCGGACGCCTCGTACGTACGGGACGTGCTGCCCGCCGTCCTGGTGCTGGGCCTGGGCATGGTCACCTTCGTGGCGCCGCTCACCGCGACGGTCCTGGCCGCCGTCGACACCGGGCGGGCCGGGCTCGCCAGCGGCATCAACAACGCGGCGGCGCGGGCCGCCGGTCTGCTCGCGGTGGCCGCGCTGCCGCTGCTGGCCGGGATGGGGCCGGAGGCCTACCGCGACGCCGGGGAATTCGCCTCGACGTTCCGCCGGGCGATGCCGATGTGCGCCGGGCTGCTGGTGGCGGGCGCGGTGATCGCCTGGTGGGCGGTGCGGAAGCCCGCGGAGCCCGGACCCGAGCCGCAGCCCGAGTGCGCGATGCACTGCGGGGTCACGGCCCCGCCCTTGGAGCCGGAGCCCGGACCCAGGCACACTTGAGCCATGTCCATCCACGAGAACCTTCTCGGGGGCCCTGCCCCGACGCACCTGCCCGACGACCCGGAGCCGCGCGAACTGCTCGCCGGCGGTACGCCGCCCGCCGATGTCGCGGCCAAGTACCCCACGTCCTCGCTGGCCTGGGCGCAGCTCGCCGACGAGGCCTACGAGGGCGGTCGCGTCATCGAGTCGTACGCGTACGCGCGCACCGGCTACCACCGCGGCCTCGACGCCCTGCGCCGGGCGGGCTGGAAGGGCCACGGCCCCGTCCCCTTCGAGCACGAGCCGAACCGCGGCTTCCTGCGCGCCCTGCACGCCCTCGCACGCGCCGCGCAGTCGATCGGTGAGGAGGAGGAGTACGAGCGCTGCTCGTCCTTCCTGCGCGACTCCTCGCAGACCGCCGCCGACACCCTGGGCTGAACCGCCCCACCCGCTTTCCCGGGCCCCGCAGGCACGCACCACCGCCTGCGGGGCCCGAGGCGTCCCACGCGGCTCCGGTCTAGGATGCGGGCAGGGGACCGGAGCTCCACCACCTCAGAGGAAGGGGCGGACCGCTACCCGGAAGCTCATGTCGAGGAGACAGCGATGTCGACGATCCACCCCGACCCCGAAGCCACCGGTGCGGACACCCCGCACCTGGACTTCGCGGGAACGACTCCGTACGAGGACTATGTCCAGGCGGATGTCCTGACCCACCTCCAGCACCTGCGCTCGGACGATCCCGGCGAGATGGTCTTCCTGGTCACCACCCAGGTCATGGAGCTGTGGTTCACGGTCATCGTCCATGAGTGGGAGACGGCGGCGCACGCCCTGCGCGAGGACCGCATACCGGTCGCCCGTGACGCCCTGAAGCGCTCGCTGCGGGAGCTGGAGGCACTGAACGCCTCCTGGAAGCCGCTGGCCGGCCTCACCCCCGCCCAGTTCAACTCCTACCGGGGCTCGCTCGGCGAGGGCTCCGGTTTCCAGTCGGCGATGTACCGGCGGATGGAGTTCCTCCTCGGTGACAAGTCCGCCTCCATGCTCGTGCCGCACCGCGGTGCCCCCAGGGTCCACGCCGAGCTGGAGAAGGCGCTCCAGGAGCCCGGCCTGTACGACGAGACGCTCGCCCTGCTCGCCCGGCGCGGTCACGCCGTGCCGCAGTCGGTCCTCGGCCGGGACCTGTCGCAGAAGTACGAGCCGTCCCCGCAGGTCGAGGCCGTGTGGGCGGAGATCTACGCGAACCCGGACCAGAACGACGAACTCGTGCGGCTCGGCGAGGTGCTGACCGATGTCGGCGAGCTCGTGTGGCGCTGGCGCAACGACCACCTCACCGCCACCCGGCGGGCCATGGGCTCGAAGACCGGCACCGGCGGGTCGGCCGGGGTCGCCTGGCTGGAGAAGCGGGCCACCAAGAGCGTGTTCCCCGAGCTGTGGACGGCGCGCAGCCATGTCTGACCTCCAGGAGCGCGCGAAGGCGCTCGACACCGCCGACGGCCTGGCCGGACTCCGCGACCTGTTCGTCCTCGACGGCACCGTCTACCTCGACGGGAACTCGCTGGGTGCGCTGCCCCGCCACGTCCCCGCCCGCATGCAGGAGGTCATCACCCGGGAGTGGGGCGCCCTGCGCATCCGCTCCTGGGACGAGAGCGGCTGGTGGACCGCGCCCGAGCGGATCGGCGACCGGATCGCCCCGCTGGTCGGGGCCGCCGCCGGACAGATCGTGGTGGGCGACTCCACCAGCGTGAACGTCTTCAAGGCCGTGGTCGCCGCGACCCGGCTGGCGGCCGACGGGCGCGACGAGATCCTGGTCGACGCCACGACGTTCCCCACGGACGGCTACCTCGCAGAGTCCGCGGCCCGGATGACCGGCCACCGTCTCGTCCCGGTCGCCCCCGCCGACGTACCGGCAGCCCTCGGGCCCCGTACGGCGGCCGTCCTCCTCAACCACGTCGACTTCCGCACCGGCAGGCTCCACGACCTGCCCGGCCTCACCGCCGCCGTCCACGCGGCGGGCGCCCTCGCGGTCTGGGACCTGTGCCACAGCGCGGGAGCCCTGCCCGTCGGCCTCGACGCGCACGGGGTGGACCTGGCCGTCGGATGCACGTACAAGTACCTCAACGGCGGCCCCGGTTCGCCCGCCTACCTGTACGTCGCCGAGCGCCACCAAGCGGGCTTCGACTCGCCCCTGCCCGGCTGGACGTCACACGCGGACCCGTTCGGGATGACCCCCGGATACGTGCCCGCGGACGGCTCCGTACGCGGCCGGGTCGGCACCCCGGACATCCTGTCCATGCTGGCCCTGGAAGCGTCGCTGGACGTGTGGGAGGGCGTCGCGGTGGAGGCCGTGCGCGCCAAGTCCCTGGCGCTGACGGACTTCTTCCTGGAGTGCGTCGCCGCGTACGTCCCCGAGGGCCGGGTCACCCCGGTCACCCCGGCCGCCCACGCGGAGCGCGGAAGCCAGGTCTCGCTGCGGTGCGAGAACGCGGACGAGACGGAACCGGTGATGCGCGCGCTCATCGGACGCGGAGTGGTCGGCGACCTGCGCCGCCCGGACGTGCTCCGCTTCGGCTTCACCCCGCTGTACGTCGGGTTCGCCGACGCGGAACGGGCCGCAGGCGTCCTCGCCGAGGTGCTGGCGGTGTAACCGCACCCGACGGGCCCGGTTTCCGGACCGGGCCCGTCCGGTGCGGCCCGATCGGTGACGGTCCGTCGGATGACGGTGCGCGGTACTGATACCGTCCCCGCAGGTCAGTCCAGTTGGGCATATGCGTAGGACGGTTGGAGCAGCATGTCGGATTCTGCCGCGCGTGATCGTGACGCCGCCGAGACCGAGTCGGCGTTCGCACATCCGCCGGTCGCCCCCGATCGGTCCGCGGCCTATGGCAGCCATCCCGACCAGGTGATCGACTTCTTCGGTCCGCGTGACGGCCGGGACGGTGCGCCGCTCGTGGTCGTCCTGCACGGCGGGGCCTGGCGGGCACCGTACGACCGGCAGCACGTGTCGCCGTTCGCGGACTTCCTGGCCCGGCGCGGATTCGCCGTGGCCAGCGTCGAGTACCGGCGCGGCGGCGGGATCCCGCAGCAGGGCGGGGCCGGACCCGTGGCGGGACGCTGGCCCGAGACGTTCGACGACGTGGCCGCCGCGATGGACGCCCTGCCGGAGCTGGTCGCGCGTGAGCTGCCGCGGGCCGATGTGCGCAAGACCGTGGTCACCGGGCACTCGGCGGGCGGGCAGCTGGCGCTGTGGGCCGCCGCCCGGCATGTGCTCCCGCTCGGTTCGCCGTGGCGGCTGCCCGCGCCGCCGCCCCTGCGCGGAGTGGTCGCGCTGGCGCCGATCGGTGACTTCACGAGCGCCGTCGACTTGGACGTCTGCTCCGGTGCCGTGCGCCAACTCCTCGGTATGGAAGCGGACTTCGAGGAACGCAGGTTGCACGCCGATCCGGCCGAGCTGCTCCCGACCGGGATCGCGACCGCCGTCGTGCAGGGCGTCGACGACCTCACCGTCCCGCAGGCGGTCACGGAGGCGTTCGTGGACGCCGCGGCGAAGGCGGGGGAGATGGTCGGGCTGACGCTGCTGGACGCGGTCGGGCACTTTCCGCTGATCGACCCGTCGGCCGACGCGTGCGCGGTGGTGGCGGAGGAGATCGCCCAGCTGGCCTGGTAGTACTTGCGACGGACGGCCCGGGATCCGTATCACTGCTGACGACGCCGGCCGCGGTGGCGCCTACCTTGGGGGCGTGACCGAGACGAAGACCAGAAGCCCCGAGCTCCGGCTGGCCGCAGGGGCGATAGACGGCCTGCGGCAGGACCTCTTCCACGACGTTTTCGACTACCGTCCGCTGGACCCGCTGGGCACCGGCGGTCCGGTGATCAAGAGGCTGCCCGGGGCGATCCGGAAGCGGGCGGTCTGGACGCCGCACGCGGTGGTCGGCGTGGTCGCGCTGATCTCGCTGCTGGCCGGAATGCTCCTGTTCGGGGCCAACACCTACTCGGTGTTCGGGATAGCGACGCTCATCGCCGGTGTGGTGCCGTCCGCCGCCCTGCTGATGACGCTGGTCCGCCCCGTTCTCGCGTTCTGGGTGTCGCTCGCGGTCACCCCGCTGGTGGCTGTCGCGGGCAACGGGGACTGGCCGTGGGGGCCGAACGCCTTCATCTGCCACCTGAGTGTGCTGATCGTCGTCGCGGCGAGGACCCGGCCGCGTACGGCCGCATGGATGTGGCTGATCACCCTGGTCGCCGGTTCCTTCCTGGAGAACTTCGGAAGCGGTTACTCCCCCACCACCGGGCCCATGGCCGTCGCCTCCGCCTTCGCCCTGCTGCTGGTCACCGTGGTGCAGGTACGCCGTGACGCCGAGCGCGAGGTGACCGTGCAGCGCACCGTCACCGCCGTCGAGCGCGACCGGCGCACGCTCCTGGAGGAGCGCACCACCATCGCCCGTGAACTGCACGACGTCGTCGCCCACCACATGTCCGTCGTCGCGATCCAGGCCGAGGCCGCCCCCTACCGGGTGGAGAATCCGCCGCCCGAGCTGGAGCAGGCGTTCGTCACCATCCGGGAGAACGCCGTCGCCGCGCTCACCGAGCTGCGCCGCGTCCTCGGCGTCGTACGGGCGGAGGACTACGAGGCGCCGGACGCCCCGCAGCCCACCCTCGCCGAGATCGACCGGCTGCTGGACAACGTCAGGGAGACGGGTCTGGAGACGGAGAAGACGGTCACCGGGGCGGTGCGGGAGCTCCCGCAGGGCGTCGAGCTGTCGGCGTACCGGATCGTCCAGGAGGCGCTCAGCAACACGCTCCGGCACGCGCCCGGCGCGTCCGCGAAGGTGGAGATCGGATACGTGCTCGGCGGACTGGGGCTGCGCGTCGTCAACGGGCCCGCGCGAGGGCTCGTCAAGCCCTCGCCGGGGGCCGGCCACGGGATCACCGGGATGAGGGAGCGGGTCCAGATGCTGAACGGCGAGATGACGGCCGGGACGACGGAGGACGGCGGCTACGAGGTCGCGGTGTTCCTGCCCGTGCCGGCGGCACACGACACGGCGGAGGAGACGGCGTGAGCGAGTCCACCCCGTCGTCCAGCATCCGGGTGCTGATCGTCGACGACCAGATGATGGTCCGCGAAGGGTTCTCCGTACTGCTCAACGCGATGCCGGGCATCGAGGTGGTCGGCGAGGCCGTCGACGGCCGGCAGGCCGTGTCGCAGGTCGCCGTCCTGCGGCCCGACGTGGTGCTGATGGACATCCGGATGCCGGAGCTCAACGGCATCGAGGCCACCCGTGAGATCGTCGCCGCCGACGCGGACGCCAAGGTGCTCGTCCTGACCACCTTCGACCTCGACGAGTACGTGTACCAGGCGCTGCGGGCCGGGGCCTCCGGCTTCCTGCTGAAGGACGCGTCCGCGCGCCAGCTCGCCGACGGGGTACGGGTGGTGGCGTCCGGGGAGGCGCTGCTCGCCCCGACCGTGACCCGAAGGCTGATCACCGAGTTCTCGAAGCTCGCCGAGGCGCCCCGGCCGCCCGCGATGGCCCGGATCGGCGACCTCACCGAGCGTGAGACGGAGGTGCTCGTGCTGATCGCCCAGGGGCTGTCGAACCTGGAGATCGCCTCCCACCTCGTCGTCGCCGAGTCCACCATCAAGACGCACGTGAGCCGCATCCTGGTGAAGCTCGGGCTGCGCGACCGGACCCAGGCGGCCGTGTTCGCGTACGAGGCGAGGCTGGTCACGCCCGGGTAGCGTCGGCCCATGCACGTGTCTTTCGACCCCTGGTCCCCGGCGTTCGTCGCCGACCCGTACCCCGCCTACGCCGCGCTGCGCGCCACCGGCAGGGCGCACTACTTCGAACCGACCCGGCAGTGGCTGATCCCGCACTACGCCGAGGTGTCCGGGCTGCTGCGCGACCGGCGGCTGGGCCGGACGTATCTGCACCGTTTCAGCCACGACGAGTTCGGCGTGACCGCCCCGCCCGCCGCCCACGAGCCGTTCCACACGCTCAACGGGCAGGGGATCCTCGATCTGGAGGCCCCCGACCACACCCGGATCAGGCGGCTGGTAGCCAAGGCCTTCACCCCGCGGACGGTCGAGACGCTCGCGCCCACCGTGGAGCGGCTGGCCGCCGGGCTCGTCGATGACTTCGTAGCGGCGGGCGGCGGCGACCTCCTCGGCGCGGTCGCCGAGCCGCTGCCCGTCGCGGTCATCGCCGAGATGCTCGGCATCCCGGAGTCCGACCGGCCGCTGCTGCGGCCCTGGTCGGCCGCGATCTGCGGGATGTTCGAGCTGAACCCGCCGGAGGAGACGGCGCGGGCCGCCGTCCGGGCGTCGGTCGAATTCTCCGCGTACCTCCACGGGCTGATCGAAGCCCGCCGGGCGGACCCCGGCACGGACCTGATCTCCGCGCTCATCACCGCCCACGACGACGGCGACCGGCTGACCGAGCAGGAAATGGTCTCCACGTGCGTCCTCCTGCTGAACGCCGGCCACGAGGCGACGGTCAACGCCACCGTCAACGGCTGGTGGACGCTCTTCCGGCACCCGGAGCAGCTGGCGTCCCTGCGCGCCGACCACGAACTGCTGCCGACCGCGGTGGAGGAGCTGCTGCGGTACGACACCCCCGTGCCGATGTTCGCGCGCTGGGTCCTGGACGACATCGAGGTCGACGGCACCGTCATCCCGCGCGGCTCGCAGGTCGCCCTGCTCTTCGGGTCGGCCAACCGGGATCCGGAGCGCTTCGCCGACGCCGGGACGCTGGACCTGTCCCGTGAGGACAACCCGCACATCTCGTTCGGAGCGGGCATCCACTACTGCCTGGGAGCGCCGCTGGCCCGCCTCGAACTGGCGGCCTCGTTCGGCGAACTGCTGCGCAGGGCACCCGGGATGCGGCCGGTCGCGGAACCGGAGTGGAATCCCGGGTACGTGATCCGGGGGCTGCGGGGGCTACAGGTGGAGATCTGAACCGACGGTCCCGGGGAGCACCATGAGGTCCGGCCCCGGGGCCGGACCGGCCCAGGAGTGCAGCCCCCACGCGGACAGTACGAGCACCCCGGCCGCGCACACCACCGCGACCAGGACCCGGGTCCGGGCCGGTCCGCGGCCGTTCGGCAGACGCAGCGTCAGGAGCCGGACGGCCGACGGGAGGAGGGCGCCCGCGAGGGGGACGAGGGGCAGCGCAGCTCCGTCCACAGGACGGAGAAGTCCTGGCCCGCACCCTCGAAGGCGCCGCCCAGGTGCCGGTCGGTGCGCCGGGAGGTGCTCCGGACGAACAGTGCCGTGACCGCCCCCGCCGGTGCCGGCCCGCACTCGCCGTACCCCGCCGTGTCCCGTTGATCCAAACGACCAGGACGCCGCCCCGGGCCGGCCCGGTTCCGCTACCTCGTCTCCAGGTCCCGTCGCCGGAACCCCTCCAGCCCGAGCCGCAGGAGGCCGGCCGCGATCAGGGTCAGGACCACCATCGGCGTCCAGTCCATCCCGGCGGCGGGCAGCCGCGGCACCTGCCCGAACGGCGACACGTCGTTCACCCACCCCGGGAATCCCAGGAGTTCGCCGAGGTAGCCGGTGACGAACGCGTACACCGGGACGATCCACACCGCCGGTGCCGCCCGGGGCAGCCACCCGAAGAGCACGGCGGCGACCCCGGCGGTCACCCACAGCGCCGGTGCGTACGCGAGTGCCGCACCCAGCAGCGCGGGCAGCATCGCGGGGTCCCCGGTCGATGCCGCCCCCGCGACACCGATGCCGAGCCCGCCCAGCAGCAGCACGGCCGTACCGCCACCGAGGGCGACGGCCAGATGACTGCCCGCCCAGCGGGTGCGGGACAGACCGGTCGCGAGCAGGGACTCCACACGGCCCGCGGTCTCCTCGCTCCGGGCCCGCAGGGCCGCCGTCACGACGTACACGGAGGCGACGACGGCGAGGACGACCGTGACCATCGACGCGAACGACTCGGCCGTCGTCGCCCCGCCGGCCCTCCGGAGCGCCTCCTGGATCCCGTCGATGTCCTTCAGCATCTCGTCGGCCTGACCGAGGACCGACCCGTACATCACGCCCATCAGGAACAGCCCGGCCCCGAAACCGGCCAGTACGGAACGGTGCAGCCGCAGGGCGAAGCCCAGTGGGTGGGTCAGCGCGGCCGACGCCACCGCCCTGCCCGGCCTCGTGGCGCGGAGTCCCGCGCCGACGTCGCGCCGGGCCGACAGGGCGAATCCGGTACCGGCGCAGAGCACGGTGAGTGCCAGGCAGAGCAGCAGCGGCCACCAGCGGTCGTCCACGTAGACGTAGGTGCGCTGGGCCCAGCCGATGGGGGAGAGCCAGGACAGGGCGGCGGTGCCGCCCGCGTCACCGGCGGCCCGCAGCACGTAGGCGAGGCCGATGACGGCCAGCGCCGCGCCGGTCGCGCCCCGGGTGTGGGCCGTGATCTGCGTGGTGATCGCGGCGACGGAGGCGAAGACGATGCCCACGGCCGCGTACGCGAGGCCGAGGAGCAGCGAGCCGGCGGCGCCGTCGGGGGCGAGGTCCATGCTTCCGAGGCCGGCGGCCAGCAGCAGGGCGAGTACGAGGTTGGCGAGCACCGCGACCGAGAGCGCGGCGGCCAGGTGCGCGTGCCGTCCGACGACCGTGGAGCGGACCAGCTCGGCACGGCCGGTCTCCTCCTCGGCACGGGTGTGGCGGGTGATGACCAGGACGCTCATGAGGCCGGTCAGGACGGTCATGAAGCCGAGCAGCTGGTGGCCCGCCATCGCGCCGAAGGTGTAGTCGGTCAGATAGTGCCGGGGTCCCGTCATGGCGAGTCCGGCCGGGCTGTCCATGGTCGCGGCGACGGAGGCGCGGGCCTCCGGGTCGGCGTACAGCGTCGTGTAGTTGCGCGCGGTGGACACCGAGCCGAGGACCAGCGCCAGGATCCACACGGGGAGCCGGACACGGTCCCGGCGCAGGGCGAACCGGATGAGGGTGCCGGTCCCCGCGAGCGGTCCGGTGCCCGTGCGGGCCTCGGTGGACGGGGCCGCCCGGGTGGCTGTCGCGGCGGTCATCGCGCGTCCTCGTGGCGGTGGGCGGCGAGCTCGTCGCCGTAGTGGCGGAGCATCAGCTCCTCCAGGGTCGGCGGGTGGCTGACCAGACTGCGCACGCCGAACCCGGCGAGCCGGCCGATCGCTTCCTCCAGATGTCCGCCGTCCACGGCGAACCGCACCCGGGCCGCACCCCCGTCCTCCCCGGGGACGAGCTCCACGGCGTGCACGCCGGGCAGTTCGCCGAGCCCGGTGGCAGGGCGGGCCGTCTCGGCCTCCACCGTCGTGCGCGTCAGGTGCCGCATCTCGCTCAGCGACCCGGACTGCACGGTCCTGCCGGACCGGATGATGCTGACCCGGTCGGCCAGCTTCTCGACCTGCGCCAGGATGTGGCTGGACAGCAGCACGGTCCGGCCGGCGGTCTTCGCCTCCAGGATCACGTCCTGGAAGACCACTTCCATGAGCGGATCGAGCCCGGAGGTCGGTTCGTCGAGCAGCAGCAGCTCCGCGTCGGAAGCCAGCGCGGCGATGATCGCGACCTTCTGGCGGTTGCCCTTGGAGTAGGCCCTGCCCTTCTTCGTCGGGTCGAGGCCGAAGCGTTCGACGAGCTCGTCGCGCCGCCGCCCGTCACCCCCGCCGCGCAGCCGTGAGAGCAGACCGATGGCCTCGCCGCCGGTCAGATTGGGCCACAGCTCCACGTCGCCCGGTACGTAGGCCAGGCGCCGGTGCAGGTCGACGGCGTCGTGCCAGGGATCCCGCCCGAGCAGTTGGGCCACGCCCGAGTCGGCGCGCAGCAGCCCCAGCAGGACCCGGACGGTGGTGGACTTCCCGGCGCCGTTGGGCCCCAGGAAGCCGTGGACCTCGCCGGTCTCGACGGTGAGGTCGAGGCCGTCCAGCGCCTGTGCCCGACCGAACGACTTGTGCAGTCCGGCCACGGTGATTGCCTTCGTCATGTTTCTGAACGTACGTTAACTTCACAATCTTGTGAAGTTAAAGAAGCGTATAAAGTCGACTCCATGATCGGAGCGGCGGAGGCGGCGGAGCGATGACCAGCGGGACCGGAGAGGACGCCGGGCGGGACGATGAGGCCGTGGCGCGGTTCGTCGAGCGCTTCGCGGCGGAGATGACGGAGGCGGGGATGCAGCGGACGGCCTCACGCGTCTTCGCGGCGCTCCTCGCGGACGACGACGGCTCCATGACCTCGGCCGAGCTCGGCGAGCAGCTGCGGATCAGCCCGGCGGCGGTCTCCGGCGCGATCAGCTATCTGACCCAGGTCAGCATGGTCGGGCGGGAGCGCGACCCGGGCTCGCGCCGGGACCGCTACCGGCTGCACAAAGACGTCTGGTACGGCACCTTCACCGACCGGGACCGGCTGCTGACGCGCTGGGAGCGCACGCTCCGGGAGGGCGCGCGGTCCCTGGGCGAGGACACGCCGGCCGGGGCGCGGATCGAGGAGAGCGCGGAGTTCCTGGAGTTCCTGCAGAAGGAGCTGGCGGGTGCGATGGAGCGGTGGCGGGAGAGCCGGGGAACGAAGAGCGGGGGCTGAGCCTCGCCGGCTCGGCCCCGGCGGCCCGTCCTCCGGCTACTGCCGGTTCGGCGGCCGCCGGTTCCGCCCGCCTGCCGGGAGGCCCGTCGGTTCGGACGCCCGCCGGTTGGGAGGCCTGCCGGTTCAGCGGCCCGTCGGTTCAGGCGTCCGCCCGTCGGGAGGCTTGCCGGTTCAGACGCCCGCCTGCCGGGAGGCCCGTCGGCTCGGAGGCCCGTCGGCTCGGACGCCCGCCGGTTGGGAGGCCTGCCGGTTCGGACGCCCGTCGGTTCAGCGGCCCGTTGGCTCGGAGGCCCGTCGGCTCGGAGGCCCGCCGGTTGGGAGGCCTGCCGGTTCAGACGCCCGCCGGTTCAGACGCCCGTCGGCTCGGACGCCCGCCGGTTGGGAGGCCTGCCGGTTCAGACGCCCGCCGGTTCAGACGCCCGTCGGTTCAGACGCCGCCGTCGGGAGTATCAGCCCCCACGCCCCCGCACGTACCGTCCAGGTCCGGGTCCTGACCGGCCCCGCTACCTGTATGTCCGCGCGGTAGCGGAAGTCCGGGCCGGACACCGTGATCGCCTTGCTCTCCGCCGTCACCGTCTCGCCGGACGAGGTGTGGATCACCACGTCCGCCAGGCCCCCGTCGCCCTGTGTGGTCACCGAGACGCCCTCGACCGGCCGGTCCAGGTCGTTCAGCAGGACCCCGTCCGCCTCCACCCGCAGCCGGTGCGCGCGCGGCGGGCCGGAGGGCGAGGCCGGGGCCGGCCGGACCAGGGCGGCCATCAGGGTGCGGCAGGTGTCCCAGACCGCAGTGACACCCGAGTGGTGTGTGCCCGCGCCCTGCGCCGAGGTGAGGGCGGGGATGCGCAGGTCGCCCAGCACGACGCCGTCGCTGTCGTCGACCAGCAGGTCCAGCCGGCGCGCGGTCCCGTCGAGCGCCGTGCGCGCCGCCGCCACCGCACCCCGGGGCACACCGAGCGCGTGGGCGAGCTCCAGGGTGTGCGCCGCGCCGACCGGAATCAGCGAGAGCACGCCCTCGGCGAGCTCCCGCTCCCGGTGGAGCTGGGCCACGGCACGCAGCAGCGCACGGTCGTCACCGACGACCACCGGCCGCCGGCCGCCCCGCCGGGAAAGGGCCCGGGCGAACTCCTCCGGGCCGTCCGGAAGACAGATTTTCGTGTGCGCACCCGCGCTCAGCACGTCCTTCGCGATACGGACGGATTCGCCGTCGGTCCTGCGGGCAAGGGGGTCGATGAGCACAAGTAGCTGGTGGTCGCCGTCGCCGGGGGGCTCTGCAGCCGACACCTCGGTCCTTCCTCGGGTAGCATCTTGGTGCAAGAGCCCCTTGCGCTATTGCGCCAGGGGCTTCGTCTATTCCGGGGCACCCGGTTCGACGGCTCAGGCTTTGCCGTACATCGTCGTACGGCAGGTACGACCTTTACGTACGCCCCCTGACCTTGGACATGCCCCGCCCGGAAGGGGTGTACGCCTGTGCCCGCACTTGTGCTGCTCGGTGCTCAGTGGGGTGACGAGGGCAAGGGGAAGGCCACCGACCTCCTCGGTGGATCCGTTGACTATGTGGTGCGTTACCAGGGCGGCAACAATGCCGGCCACACGGTTGTCGTAGGCGACCAGAAGTACGCACTGCATCTCCTCCCCTCCGGAATCCTGTCGCCGGGGTGTACCCCGGTCATCGGTAACGGTGTCGTGGTCGACCCGGCAGTCCTGCTCTCCGAGCTGAGCGGTCTGAACGAGCGGGGCGTCGATACGTCCAAGCTCCTGATCAGCGGCAACGCTCATTTGATCACCCCGTACAACGTCACCGTCGACAAGGTGACGGAACGCTTCCTCGGCAAGCGCAAGATCGGGACGACCGGGCGCGGTATCGGCCCGACGTACGCCGACAAGATCAACCGCGTGGGCATCCGCGTCCAGGACCTCTACGACGAGTCGATCCTGGAGCAGAAGGTCGAAGCGGCGCTGGAGCAGAAGAACCAGCTCCTGGCCAAGGTCTTCAACCGGCGCGCGATCGAGGCCGGGAAGATCGTCGAGGAGATGCTCCAGTACGCGGAGCAGATCAAGCCGTACGTCGCCGACACGACGCTGATCCTGAACAACGCCATCGACGAGGGCAAGGTCGTGCTCTTCGAGGGCGGTCAGGGCACCCTGCTGGACGTCGATCACGGCACGTACCCCTTCGTCACCTCGTCGAACCCGACCGCGGGCGGTGCCTGCACCGGATCCGGAGTGGGCCCGACGAAGATCAGCCGGGTCATCGGCATCCTCAAGGCGTACACCACGCGCGTCGGTGCCGGACCCTTCCCGACCGAACTTCTCGACGCGGACGGCGAGGCGCTGCGCCGGATCGGCGGCGAGCGCGGGGTCACCACCGGCCGTGACCGTCGCTGCGGCTGGTTCGACGCCCCGATCGCGCGGTACGCGACCCGGGTCAACGGCCTCACCGACTTCTTCCTCACCAAGCTGGACGTGCTGACCGGCTGGGAGCAGATCCCGGTGTGTGTGGCGTACGAGATCGACGGCAGGCGCGTCGAGGAGCTCCCGTACAACCAGAGCGACTTCCACCACGCGAAGCCGATCTACGAGAACCTCCCCGGCTGGTCCGAGGACATCACGAAGGCCAAGACCTTCGACGACCTTCCGAAGAACGCGAAGGCGTACGTGAAGGCGCTGGAGGAGATGTCCGGCGCCCCGATCTCCGCGATCGGTGTCGGCCCCGGCCGCACCGAGACCATCGAGATCAACTCCTTCCTGTAGGAGTCACGCGGGAGGCCCCCGGCAGTCGCTGCCGGGGGCCTCACGCGTGTCCGCCGGGCGCGGGGCCCGTGTCCGGCCGCGGGTTCAGTCCCTGGCGCACAGCCGCATCCCCTTCGGGGTGGCGCACGGCAGGTGGCCGTGGTCGAGCATGATGTCCTGCCCGCCGCCGCGGCTCAGGTAGCCCAGGAAGCCCGCGGCGGGCGATCCGGCCGACGGACGCCCGTAGGTGTAGGCGTACTCGGTCTCGCGGAACGGGTACGGGGACGACTCGATGTCCTCGATGGACGGGACCGGTGCGCCGTCGATGGCCAGCTGGTGCAGCCCCTTCGTCTCCGTGCCCTTGCGCAGCTCGCTGTAGCCGATCGCCCCTTCGACCTTCGCGACCGTGGACAGGACCTCGTCCGTGTCGTCGAGCTCGCAGCGGATGTAGGGGACGTCCGGGGCGCTCCTGGTGGTGCAGTCGCGGGAGGAGAAGGTGGGTTCGCTGCTGCCCAGCACCCGGCGTCCGAACACCTCGCGGGTGCCGGAGCCGGCGTCCCTGCTGATCAGCTTGATCGTCAGATCGGGGCCGCCGGCCTCCTTCCAGTTGAGGATCTCGCCGCGGTAGATCTTCCGGATGGTGCCGAGGTCGAGATCCCGCACCCCGACGTGGTCGTTGACGACCAGGTGGAAGAGCGAGATGCCGACGGGGGTCTCGCCCAGCTCCGTGTACGCCCCGGGTTTCACGCCGTCGGAGAGTGCGACGGTGGTGTCGGCGGTCCCCGGCTTCGCTCCCCCGCCGGCGAGGGCGCGCAGGCCTTCGGCGCTGCCGTTGGCCCTGACCTCGATACGGACGCTGTCGCACTTGCGCTCCAGCTCCCGCTTCGCTGCTTCCAGGACCGGGGCGAACGCCGTGGAACCGGTGACCGTCAGGCTGCCCGGTGCGCATTCCATCGGCGGCGGGGGAGCGTTCCGTACGAGGATGATCGAGGCGAGCGCGACGACGCAGACCGTCAGGGCGACGGTGATGATCCTGGCCGAGCGGCTGAACACGGGTGGCTTCTCGTCCGGCCGCAGCGCCTTGTTCGGGGACACCTCGCCGTCCCGGATGCCTCCCGTCACCCTGATCGGACTGCCCACGTTCGCGCCGGTGAGCAGGACCAGGAGCTTGAAGTGCTCGTTGCGGTTGAGCGGGACGCGCGGCAGCCGGATGAGCGCACCCGTGTGCCGCAGTCCGGCCGCCGGGGTGAAGTGGTCCATCAGATGGTCGGCGCCCGGGGAGTGGGTCACGGCGACACCGCGGACGGTACGGCCGGTGAACTCCGCGGTGAGGCCGTGCAGTTGTTCGCCGCGCCCGGTGTAGTCGTCATTGGCGATCGACTGCGATCCGTCGTTCTCCACCCGGAGCAGGACGAGCGTGGCGTCGGCCATGTCGGGGGTCTCGCTGAAGAGTCCGAGCCGTACGTTGGCGCGGCCCTGGCTGACACCGCTGCCTATCGGGGTGTCCATCTGGACGCGGTAGCCGATGCGTTTGCGGCGGGGGACGCGGCGTTCGTACCAGAGCACGCCCGCCGACGTCGCCACGCCGAGGGCCGCGGTGAGGACGGCGATGACGTTCTCGGGCTCGAACCACGCCATGGATGCTCGCGCTCCCTCAGGGGTGCGGGGTACCGGTCGCGTCACCGTACGGCGCTCCGGCCAGGGGTGGGCGGGTCGTCGGATTCCTTACGGTGAAGTTCGCCCGGCGTTCAACAAGCCCGTGTGCGAGGGCAGTTGGAAGCGGAGGACGAGATGCCGGATTCTGGTCTAGACCTTGACAGGTCCAGACCATCGACGCTTGAGTGGCCGTACCCCCATGGCGGCGCACGCTCACGCGGTCGCCGCGTCGAAGGAGTGATCACGTGGTCAAACGTGTCATGAGCCTGATCACCGCGCTGGGCGCGGTCGTCGCGATGCTCGTCTTTCTCCCCGCCACCACCGCCTCGGCCGCCGCGTGCGCCCCGGCCTGGAGCTCCTCCGCCGTCTACTGGGGCGGCGGTGCGGCCTCGTACAACGGGCACAACTGGTCCGCGAAGTGGTGGACGCAGAACGAGGCCCCGGGCTCGGCCGACGTCTGGGCCGACCAGGGCAGCTGCGGTTCCGGCGGCACGGACCCGGGCGAGCCGAACCCCTCGGGCTTCGTCGTCAGCGAGTCCCAGTTCAACCAGATGTTCCCGAACCGGAATTCGTTCTACACCTACAGCGGTCTCACCGCGGCCCTGAGCGCCTACCCGGGCTTCGCCAACACCGGCAGCGACACGGTCAAGAAGCAGGAGGCGGCGGCGTTCCTCGCCAACGTCAACCACGAGACCGGTGGTCTGGTCCACATCGTGGAGCAGAACACCGCCAACTACCCGCACTACTGCGACAGCAGCCAGTCCTACGGCTGCCCGGCCGGCCAGGCCGCCTACTACGGCCGCGGTCCGATCCAGCTCAGCTGGAACTTCAACTACAAGGCCGCCGGTGACGCGCTCGGCATCGACCTGCTGGGCAACCCCTGGCAGGTGGAGCAGAACGCGTCCGTGGCCTGGAAGACCGGGCTCTGGTACTGGAACACCCAGTCCGGCCCCGGCACCATGACGCCCCACAACGCCATGGTCAACGGCGCCGGATTCGGCGAGACGATCCGCTCGATCAACGGCAGCATCGAGTGCAACGGCGGCAACCCCGCCCAGGTCCAGAGCCGCATCGACAAGTACAAGGCCTTCGTCCAGATCCTCGGCACCACGCCCGGCTCGAACCTGAGCTGCTGAACTCGGCCCCACCCCGAGGGACGGGGGGCGTGCCCGGCTCCGGCCCGGTACGCCCCCCGATTCGTCGTCCGGGAAGGGTGGTTGGCAGGATCACCCTCATGACCACCGACAACAGCGGCGCACCGCCCGCCGGCACCGAGGACGGGCTCGCCCGGATCGACGGCCTCCTCGCCCTGCCCTTCCCCGCCGGGGAGGAGAGCGAGGACAACGGCGTACACAGCAGTGGCCCCGGACACCATCTGCTGATCCTGCGGGCGAGCCAGGACTTCTGGGACGACCGGTCCCCGGAGCGTGTCGAACCGGCCGAGCAGGAGATCGAGGACGAATTCAGTGCCCTGGCAACCGCGTTGACCGAGCGCTGGGGCGAGCCCGGGACCGTCGACCTCTGGCCGTACCTGGAGGAGAGCCAGGAGGGCGCACCCGCCCCCGAACCGATGGGCCAGCTCTGCAACCTGGCGGGCAGCATGCAGGTCTGGCGCCCGTCGCCGGGTGGGCCGGACGCGCCTCACGTGCGGGAGTCCCGGACCGGTGGCCGGTGGATCGGGCTGGCCGTGGGGCAGGCGGACCCCGAATTCCCCATCTGGCTGCTCGCCGCCGTCGGGGAGACGGCGATCCTGCCCGGATAAGGCGTGCCGGGGCGGGCGTCCCCCGGGCTCCGTCAGAGCAGCGCCGGCTTCACGGACATCAGCAGGTGCTGGTGCGCGGGGGTGTCCGTATCCTCCCCGCCCGTGATCATGGCGCGTTGGCCCGGCCCCATCAGGCTCATCCGGACCGTCGGATCCTCGAAGGAGGACAGGGCGTCCATGAGGTACGCGGGGTTGAACGCCACCGTCATCTGCTCGGCTCCCTCCCACACGGCCGGCAGCCGCTGGGACGCGATGTCGTCCTCGTAGCCCGCCTGCAGCAGCACCGAGGCGTCCGGGCCGGGGGAGAAGGCCAGCTGCAGCGGACTGCCGCCGTCCGCGACCACGGAGACACGCTTGACGGCTTCCACCAGCCGGGCCCTGTCCAGCACCGCGACCGTGGGACCCGCCAGCGCGAACAGCTTGTCGTGGCGCGGCAGCCGGCCGTCCAGGAGACGCACCGTCGTACGCGTCCCGGCGTGCTCGAAGCCTGCCGAGCCCGCGTCCAGGGCGACACTGACCGCACCCGAGCTACCCAACGAGCGGGCGATCCCGGCCAGTCGGCGGGCCGGCACCACGACATCGGCCGTCGCGTCGGGCACCGCCGCCCGCCAGGGCAGGGAGCGCACCGCGAAGCGGTAGCGGTCGGTGGCCGCCAGCGTCATCGTGGAGCCGTCGAGCGCGATCCGGATCCCGGTGAGCGCCGGCAGGGTGTCGTCCCGCCCCGCGGCCACCGTGACATGGGCGACCGCCGCAGCGAACTCCGCGGCGTCCACCAGCCCGCGGACCTCCGGCAGCGGCGGCAGCGCGGGGTAGTCGTCGAGCGGGAGCACCGAGAGCCCGAACCGGGCGCCGTCCCCGGACACCGTGAACCGGGAGCCCTCCACCGCGCACTCCACGGGCCCGTCGGGCAGCACCTTGCAGATGTCGAGCAGTCGGCGCCCCATGACGAGCACCTTCCCGGACCGCACGGTGTGCGCCTCCACCTCGACCCGGGCCGAGGCCTCGAAGTCCAGCCCGGACACGCGCAGTCGCCCGTCGGCCGCGTCGAGCAGCAACCCGCCCAGTACGGGAACGGGGGACCTGGCGGGCAGCACCCGCGCGGCCCGGGCCACGGCGTCGGTCAGTGCGCCACGCTCCATACGGAATTCCACGGTGGGGCCTCTCTCGTCCGGCGTACGACACGGTCGGGACGAGACGCTATGCGGCACCACTGACAGTCACCGGCGGCCGACGGCAGCGACCACCCCCGTGGGCCGCTGCCGTCGCACCCTCCCGACGTCCCCCGACGCCCTCCGACGTGCCCCGGAACCGGACCTCCCTGACGTCCCCCGACGTCGCCCGGTGTTCCAGGAACACCCTGGGGACTCTAGGGGGACGGGGCGGCGGACGGGGAGATTCAATTCGCACCGCGAGGCGTTCCCGGGGTATCGAACCGCACAGCCGGACCGGTACCCTGCACTCCGGTTTTCGGCCAGGAAGGGGGACGGGTGCGCGCGGGGGAACGGGCGGACGACGTACTGCAGATGTACCGGCTGGCGCGGACCGGCGGTTCGCTCGACGTACTGCGCCGGCTCGCCCGGCGGGCCGAGGGCTGGGCCGGGATCGTCGACGAGGACGGCACGGTGCTCCAGGCGGCGGCCGACACCGGCCACCCGCCGGGGCGGGACGCTGCCGGGATCGCCGCCGAGGGTGCGCGGGAGCTGGTGGCCCGGGGCGTCGGTGCCTTCTCCCTCGACCGGGACGGGTACACCGCGCTGGTCCTCCCCCTCGACAGCGCGTCGGGCCCACGCGGCACGGTGCTCGCCGTCGTCGCGCCCCGGCCGCTGCCCGGCGGACTGGCCACGCTGCTCGCCGACGCGATGATGCCCCTGGCCCTGGCCTGGTCGTCGGAGAACGTCGAACGCAAACGGCGCCGGGTCGACCTCGCGGAGTCGAGGGGCCGTGAGGCGGTGCTGCACCTGCTGATGACAGGTCAGCTCTCCATCGCCCACCAGGTGGCCGGTGCGCTGCGCCCGAAACTTCCCGACCCGGTACGCGTCTGCGTCGTCGAGTGCGCGGGCGGACAGCGCGACGAGGTGGCCCGGATCTGCGCGGACGCCTCCGGCGGCAGGACCTGGATCGTGCGCTGCCCGGTGTACGCCCGCCATCTCATCCTGATCACGCCGGCCGAGGACGGGGCGGAGCCGGAACGCCCGGCGGGCGGCAGCCCGCTCGGTGTGACCGTCGCGGGCCTGGTGGACGACTGCGTCGTGGGCGTCAGCGAGGAGGTGCCGCTGTCCGACACGGTGACCGCCTACCGGCAGGCCTTCCACGCCCTCGCCGTGGCCCGCGGACTTCCCGGCCGTCACGCGGGGTTCGGCTCCTCGCCGGAACCCGCCCTGGTCGTCGGCGCCGCCGGGGCACGGTGGGCCGACGCGCTGCTCGCACCGCTCCTCGCCCACCTCCCGCGCCGCTCGCAGGACCCGGGCAGCCAGGAACTCGCGGCGACTCTCGCGTCCTGGCTGGCGTTCTCCTCCCACGCCACCCAGCACCTGAAGATCCACCGCAACACCCTGGCCGCGCGGCTGAGGACGATCGGCGAACTGCTCGGTCTGGACCTCGACCGGATCGCGGACCAGGCGGCGCTCGACCTGGCCATCTCCATCAGGTCCACGCCCGCCCTGCACCGCCCCGGCGGCCCGGACCACGGCACACCGGCGGACCTCGACACGATCCTGCGCGGCCCCAGCATCCAGGAGTGGGCGGCCCAGCAGCTGCGCCTCCTCGCCCAGGCAGGGCCGACCGCCCAGGAGACCCTGCGCACCTGGCTGCGGTGCGAGACCCAACTGGGCCCGACCGCCGTCGAGCTGGGCATCTCCGTGCCCGGCGTACGCAAACGCCTCGTCCGGCTGGAGTCCGCGCTCCGCCGCTCACTGCTCCGGACGCCGAGCGCGCGCTACGACCTGTGGCTCGCCTTCAGGGCGGCGGACCTCACGACTCCGTGAACACCCCGGGCTGCGGTACGGGCCAAGGGCTGTCGTACGGGTCAGCCCGTCTTCGTGTACGTCAGACTCTCGCCGGTGTCCGCGATCTCGCGGCGCAGCGTGCCGTCGGACAGCAGGGTCAGGACGGTGGGCCTGCCCGGGGTGCACGACGTCATCGGTTCGCCGACGGTGACCTCGGAGGAACCGATGCGGACCGAGGAACCGGGGGACGGCTCGGCCTCCAACGGCGCCTGGAACACGCAGTGGTACGAGTCCCCGGTGTCGAGCGGGCCGTCCGCCGTGAGGGACAGGACCGTGTCGCCCACCTCGCCCTGCTGGATGACGAGCCGTCGGGTGGAGTGTCCGCCGCCGCCCTCGACGGCCCCCGACCAGGTGCCCAGATAGCCGTCGGGGATGACGCCCGTACCGCTCTTCCCGTCGGTGGAGGTCCCGGAGCCCGGACCGGAGGGGGAACGGGACCCGCTCGGGGCCGGCGAGGTCGTGGTGCGTCCGTCGCCGTCCCCCATGAACGTGTAGACCGACCAGCCCGCCCCGATCGCGACGAGCACGGCGACCGCGACCAGCAGCACGGCCGAGCCCGCCGAGCGGCGGCGCCGCGGCGCGGGAGGAGGGACGGGGGCGGCGAACCGGGGCGGGCCGTACGGCGTGGTGAACCCGTTGCCGTACCCCGGGGCGGGCTGCTGCTGCGGGTAGCCGTAGGACGGCGGTGGGGACGGCGGTGGGCCAGCCGCGGTGGGCCGCGCGTGCGGGGTGCCCGGCGGCTGCTGGGGCGGCCTCGGGGCGGGCGGGGCTGCCGGGGTCCGCGGGGCGGCGGGGGTGTGCGCGGGAGCCGGGGACTGTCCGGACGGGGGCCGGTGCCCGCTCTCCTCCGGGTCCTCGGAATCCAGCAGCTCCACCGCGTGCCGGCCGAGCTGGGCGATCAGCGCACCGGGCAGCCAGGGCTCCGCCGACGCCGTCTCGCCCAGCCGTTCCAGGACGGCGTCCGTGGAGGGCCGCGCCTCCGGGTCCTTGGCCAGGCAGTCCCGGATCAGCTCGACCAGGTCCACGGGTACGCCGGTCAGATCCGGGTCCTCCTGCGCGATCCGGTACATCAGCGCGTGCACCCCGGTGTCCGCCACGCCGAACGGAAGCCGGCCGGTGGCCGCGTACGCCAGGACGGAGCCGAGGCAGAACACGTCGCACGCCGTCGTCACCCGCTCCCCGCGCACCTGCTCGGGTGCCATGAAGCCGGGCGAGCCGATGAGCGCCCCGGTACGGGTGAGACCGCCGTCGGCGACCGTCTCCAGCGCCCGGGCTATGCCGAAGTCGATGACCCGCGGCCCGTCGATCGTCATCAGGACGTTGGACGGCTTCAGATCACGGTGGATCAGTCCGGCCCGGTGGATGTCCTGGAGGGCGCCCGCGAGCCCGGCCGCCAGGATGCGCACGGAGCGCTCCGGGAGCGGACCGTACGCCCCCGACTCGGACACCGGGACGCCGGGACGGCCCGAGACGATCCGCTGGAGCGCCGGTCCGGCGACGTATCCCGTGGCCACCCACGGCACCGTGGCCTCCGTGTCGGCGTCGAGCACCGGCGCGGTCCAGACACCCCCGACCCGGCGGGCCGCCCCCACCTCCGCACGGAAGCGGTCGCGGAACTGCTGCTCCGCCGCGAGCTCGGGACGGACCAGCTTGATGGCGACGGTACGGCCGCGGTCGGAGCGGGCCAGGAACACCCTGCCCATCCCGCCCGCGCCGAGACGGCCCAGCAGGCGGTAGCTGCCGATGCGTCGCGGATCGCCGGAACCCAGCTGCTCCATGGTGTGCTTCCTCCCCCGTACGGTCGTGGCAGACCGTGCACGAGAATAGCGGCGGGCTCCCGGGGCGGACCGAGGACCGGACGCGAGCCGAGTCCCCGGGCGCCCCGTCGATGGAGCGGGCGTCCGCCCGGCGGTGGCCGGACAGGCGATTCGTTATTCATTCGTGAGACCGCGAGCGCCCGCGCGCGTATTCCTTGCCGCCCCGAAGTTTTGCGCACGCCGAAGAGCCGCGGTGATTATCCGCGGGAGGTGAGCATTACTCACAAGTAGTAAAGGGATTCGCCGGGCGAATCCTTGTTGTCCGCGTGGGGAACGCGGCATTGCGAACAGGGGGACGTATATCGGAATATCGGGTGGGGATTGTCGGTATTGTTCGAGCGGGTTCAGTGTTGACGAAGGCTGTTCACACCTATGGAGACGCTGTGTGGCAGTGCCACGGTTGCAGTCCAGCCCGTCGGCAACGGCAGATCGCGCACGGCCCAGGCGTCCGGAGTGCCCGGGATGCCCGCCGTGACCCTGGCCGGGTCCGGGTGGTCAGGGTGGGTCTCGATGCCCGTCAGGTCCGCGGCCAGGCCGATGCCGATCGCTTTGAGCACCGCCTCCTTACGCGTCCAGCAGCGCAGGAACGCCCTGCTCCGCTCGATG
This sequence comes from Streptomyces sp. NBC_01520, assembly GCF_045040375.1. NCBI lineage: Bacteria > Bacillati > Actinomycetota > Actinomycetes > Kitasatosporales > Streptomycetaceae > Streptomyces > Streptomyces sp. NBC_01520. Next base: position 3,792,468 of record NZ_CP109404.1, on the reverse strand, counting down.
CCCGGCGGGGCGTTGCGGACGTGCAGGTGCTCGGCGGCGGTGAGCGCGACCCGCGCCATCGAGTCGGTGTCCACGGCGCGTATCCGCTCGACGTCCACGCCGACCGGGACCCGGGCGACCGCCAGAAGGAAGCATCCGGAGGAGTGGGAGATGCTGATCCGGAAAGGGCCCGGCGGGCGGACGACGGCAGGTGGTCCATGCCTTTGGTCCCCGCAGCCGGGACAGGGCAGCCTCCCCAGCCCGATCTCCGCCGGATCGACGTCGAGGAGATCCGAGAGCGCGCGCCGGGTGCCCGCGCGGCTGACGATGAACTCGGTTGCGAGACGGGGGTGTTCGATGCGGCTCAGTCGGTCGCGCTCGCCGGCGTCCAGGAGGGCCAGATCGGCCGGATCGGGATTCTCTCCGGTCGACAGCCACCACCGGACGGCCGCATCGGTCGCCGCGGGGGCGTGGAATTCGGTCATTGACGGAGGGTAGGCGGGGCCGTCGCGTTGCAGAGGCGGATGGCCTCTACCGGACAGCTTCGACTCCGCTGGGTGATCATGCGACCACGTACGGCAGGGTAAGTGGAATGTGAAGGGCTCGAATAGGTGGCCCGGATGCAGCTTGGTGACAAATTCGCTCCGCCGGATGGGGTTGGGACCGGCTTGAGGGGAAATCGCGGACCCGATCCGTCCGCTTGTGCCGGTCGGCCGTTGACTGGTTCACGTCCGAGATCTAATGTCTGGGAAAGTTGGGCGTTGGCGCGTTAGTGCCCAAGGGATACGTAATCGATTTATCTATCAACCTCTTTCGGCTCCGTGGCCCTTTGAGGAATGAACCCAGCGCGGGTGATTGTTTCCCGGGCCGGTCGAATTGGTACATGAGGGAGCGGAATGGGTTCGGGGGTGACGGATGCGCCAGATGGTGTGCGTGGTGCCGATTCCGTGGAGCGCGCGCTCCTGGAGGCGCGGGCACTGATCGAGTCCTCGGTGTCGATGCATCGCAGCCGGCCGGGCGGCGCGTCGCTGCTGGTGCGGGCGGACGACGGCTCGGTGGACAACGCCGTGAAGCGGGTCATGGCGGGTGCGAAGTACTCGGCCCATCTCGCGGTCAGCGGCAACTGGAAGCACTCGGCCGTGGTGATCAAGACGGTGGCCGGTGCTGTGGCGCCGTCGACGACGCCGAGGAGGCGGGGCCAGCTCGCGGTGCGGCTGCTCGCGGCGGGCCGGGCGCTCGAACTGTCCGCAGACTGCCAGCAGGGGTTCGCCGATACCTCGCTCGAAGTGCGTATGGCGAACGGTGAGCTGCGTGAGGCGCTGATCGTCGACGGCCGGACCGCGCTGGTCCAGTCCGGCGACGGATCGGGTGGCCGGCACGCGGCGGTCATCACCGACCCTGCGGCGGTCGGGGCGCTCGATCTGCTCTTCGCCGGTGCCTGGGCCGTCGCCCGCCCGGTCGCCGACGAGCTCCTGCTGGACCGCAGTCTGCGCAACGAACTGGCGTGCCGGATCCTCGAACAGCTTCGTGCGGGGCGTACCGACGACGTGGCCGCGCGGGAGATCGACGTGTCTCTGCGGACCTATCGGCGCCATGTCGCCGCGATCATGCGCGTACTCGGGGCGAACTCCCGTTTTCAGGCAGGGGTTCGCGCGGTGGAGCTGGGGTTGCTGGACCGGTGCTGACCCGTCAGCCCGTGCAGTGACACCCACCGTTGATCAACGGGGGCAACAGGAAGATGACAAGGACGACATCTGCGACGGGCCCGGATGCGGGCGGCGGCGATCCGCGGAGGCCGAAGGGGGCCGGGGAGGAAGCGGCCGGACCGTCGGCCCGCGGTGGCGAAGGGCCGGACGAGGGACAGGACGCCATCGAGCAGGCACTGCTCCAGGTCCGCGCCCTGATCGAATCGACGGTGGAGCGGCATCGCAACAGGGTCTCGTGGGACCACCAGATCATCGCCGTGGACGGCCAGCGGGGGGAGGTGCTGAGCGAGGCCCGCAAGCTGGTGCTGCAGGCCCGGTCGAGCATTGACGTGGTGCTCGCCTCGGGGCCGAGCTGCGGCGCCGAGGCGAAGGGGCCCTTACGCGAACTGACCTACATGGTGCCCGAGAGCGTCCGGCTGCGGCTGTTGTGCTCCCCTGCCATGATCGACGAGGACTTCGTGCGTGAGCAGCTCGCGCTGGGCTCACCCATCGAGATCCGGGTGGCCCGCGTCCCACCCCTGCAGGCCGTGATCGTCGACGGATCGGTGGCGCTGGTCTCGGCCGAGTCGTCGACCGGCCGCCGCGCGTCGCTCATCAAGGTGCCCGACGTCATCAGCACGCTCCGCACCCTCTACGAGGGGGTGTGGCGCAACGCGGTGCCCGCCGCCGCACGCATCACGTTCGGTGACCACTGCCGCACGGATCTCGCCAGGCAGATACTCGGGGCCCTGCGTGCCGGGGTCACGGACGAGGTGGCCGCACGGGAACTCATCGTGTCCGTACGCACCTACCGGCGGTACGTCGCGGAGGTCATGACGCTGCTCGACGCCAACTCGCGCTTCCAGGCGGGCGTACGGGCCGCGGAGCTCGGCCTGCTCGGCGGGATCGAGAGTCCCGGGCAGCCGCCGGCGCCTCCCGCCGCGGAGGCCTGACGGGCAGGCGGCGGAGGTCCGTACTGGCAGCTTCCTGAAGTTGCCGTTGTCGGGCCGGGAAGCGGGCGGCTACAACTGGCTGCGTCGACCGGGTCCGCCTGCGCGCCCCGGCGCAGTACCGCCGAGAAGTACCGCCGACGCGAGGTGCGAACAGAATGAAGGCCGGCACGGGCGGCGGACGGTTCCGCCGCCGCAGGGCTGCGACCCGCCGGGGCGTGGCCCGGAAGGCCCTTCACCGCTTCGCCCCCCGCCCCTCGCGTACGGACGACGAGACGCTGATCGCCGAGGTCGCCGGCACGGACAGGACCACTCCGGAGACCCCGGACGTGACGACTGCTGTGGCGCCCCCGCTCCACGCAGGCCCCGGGAGCGTGGGCGCCCGCCGTCGGCGGAGCGCCCGCCCGGCCCGCTGCCGCACCGGTGAACACGATTCCCGGGTGGCCGGTGCGGGCCCGGCGGTGCGGGCCGACTTCGCTCCCGCCGGACCTGCCCGACGGGCCTTCGCCGGCGGCCACTTCTACCTCATCGCCCGGCGTGCCGAACCGACCGGTGTGCCGGCCGAGTCCCTGGAGGGTGTTCGATGACCACCTTGCCCTACCCCGACCTTGCTCCTCTTCCCCACGACAGCGGGGTCGGCGTGCTCAACAAGGCGTCGCTGCTGCTGAGTGTGCTGGAGGACGGCCCGGCCTCGCTGTCCCGGATCGTCGTGGTCTCGGGGCTGACACGTCCCACCGCCCACAGGCTGGCCCAGGCGCTGGAGCGGCTCCGCCTCGTCACCCGTGACTCCAGGGGACGGTTCCAACTGGGGCCACGGCTGGGGGAGATGGCGGTCGTCGTGCACGGTGACCGCATGCTGGCCCTGGCCGGGACCGTGCTGGCGGACCTGCGCGACCGGACCGGCGGCGGTGCCCGCCTGCACCGCCGCTGCGACGGCGGGCAGCTGTGCGTGGCCGGTGCGGAGGTCTCCACGGCGGAGAAGGACGCGGTGGCGGTGGGAACCGCCTTCACCCTGCGGTCCGGTGCGGTGGCCCAGGTGCTGCTCGCCTGGGAGGACCCCGAAGTGCTGTACGCGGGCGTCGCCCGGGCACGTTTCACCGCCGCCACGCTGACACAGGTGCGCCGCCGCGGCTGGGCGCAGAGCCTCGGCATCTGGGACACCGATGTCGTCACACTGGCCGCTCCCGTGCGGGGGCCCGGCGGCCGGGTGGTCGCGGCGCTCTCCCTGTCGGGTCCGGCCTCGGTGCTGACCAGGGAGCCCGCGCGGGAGTTCGGCGGTGCCGTGATCGACGCGGCGCTGCGACTGGGCGAAGCGTCCGGCGGATGAGCTCCCCCCACCAGGGCGTGGGGCGGCCCGTACTGACGCGGCAGCAGGAATCCGTACCGCAGATGGAGTTCAGGATCCTCGGACCGACGGAGATCTGGGCCCGCGGAGTCCGTATCCCGCTCACCGCCGCCAAGCAGCGCACCGTGCTCGCGGCCCTCCTCATCTCCCCCGGACGGTTCGTCTCCGATCTGTGGCTCGCCGAACTGCTGTGGGGACCCACACCGCCCGCGACGAAGTCCGCGCAGCTCTACACCTACATCTCCCGGCTGCGGCGCAGCTGCGAGCCCGGTCTCAGGCTGGTGCGGAAACACCGTGGCTACGGCCTGGTCCTGGGCTCGTCCCGATTCGACTGGAAGACCTTCCAGCAGCTCGCCGAACAGGGGCGCCAGTACCTCGCGCAGCGCCGCTACGCGGAGGCCGCGGCCAGTCTCGAACCCGCGCTCGGGCTGTGGCGAGGCCCCGCACTGTCGGACGTCACGGACCTCCTGGCCAGGACCGAGCTCCCCCTGCTGGAGGAGGCACGGTTGCGGGCGGTGGACCACCGCATGGAGGCGGTCCTCCACCTGGGCAGACACGACGCCGCACTCCCGGAACTCACCCGGCTGGTGGCGGAGAACCCGGCCAGGGAGTCGCTGCGCGGGCACCTGATGACAGCGCTGTACCGCTGCGACCGGCAGATGGACGCGCTGCGGGTGTACGAACAGGGCCGCCGGGTTCTCCAGGAGGAGCTGGGCGTGGCCCCGGGGGCGTCGTTGCGCGCGCTCCACCGCGCGGTGCTGCTCGAGGAGCTGCCCGGTCCGGCTGCCGCCGAACCCCTGACCCTGACCGTGCGGCGCGCCGGGCCCGTCGCGCAGACACCCCTCGCGCCGGACGGCGTGGGCCGACGTGCCACGCACAGTCCGTGGAACGGGCTGGTCCCCGCGATGCTGCCGACGGACACGGCCGGATTCGTCGGCCGCCACTCCGAACTCGCCTGTGTCGTGGAGGAGCTGCGTGACAGCCGGAGCTCGTACCGGGGGGTCGTCCTGACCGGCGCGGCCGGGGTGGGCACCTCGGCCCTGGCCGTACGCGCGGGGCACGCCTGCCGGGACGACTTCCGGCAGGGCCAGCTCTACATCGATCTGCGCGACGAGGCGGGCCGGCCCAAGGATCCGCTGGACGTGCTCGGCAGCTTCCTGCGCGCGCTGATGTACGTACGGGCCGAGGACCTGCCCGCCACGCTGGACGAGCGCGTACAGCTGTACCGCAGCGCCCTGTCCCGTCGCCGGATCCTCGTGGTGCTCGACAACGCGTCGGACGAACGCCAGGTGCGGCCCCTGCTGGCGAGCGGATCCGGCTGCCGGGTGCTGATCAGCGGTGGCCGGCACCTCGTCTCGACGGAGGGTGTCAGGGCGGTGCGGGTCGGACGGCTCGATGACACGGAGGCGCGGGAGCTGTTGTCCTCCCGTGTCGGCCAGGAGTGTCTCGACGCCGAACCGGCGGCCACCCGGCAGCTGTTGGAGCTCTGCGAGGGACTGCCGCTGGCGCTGCGGTTCTGTGCGGCCCGGCTGGTCGCCCGCCCTCAGTGGCCGGTGAGCAGGCTGGTCGACAGGCTGGAGAACGGAGAGGTGCGGCCGGACGAGTGGGGGGAGGGGGCCCAGGAGCTGTGGACCGTGCTCCGGGCGGGCGTCATGCGGCTCGAACCGCCGCTGCGTCCGGTCCTGCGCACCCTGGCCCGGACGGAGCCGGGTGACTTCTCGCCCGCCGGCGCCGCGCAACGGCTCAACTGGTCGGAGGACCGGACGCGTGGGGCCCTGGACGCGCTGGTGGAGGGCGGGTTGCTGGAGCTCGCCGCCGGAGCGCCCCGGGGGAGCGCGGTGGCCGGCGAGGGCACGGAGGTGACACCGGGCGGGATTCCGCCGCTCCTGGCGGGCGGCGGCCCGTCCGACGTGTTCCCGGAGCAGGAGCGCTACCGGTGCACACCGCTGGTCCGGTTGCTGGTGCGTGAGCGGCGTCCGTCGCAGCGCTCCTGACCCGGCCGGTCCCGGTCAGTCGGCCGAGGGACCGGGCGGAGGGGGCTGCACGTCGTTGATGAACGCCGCCAGCAACGCCGCCCAGCGCAGCCCCTGGTCGTCCATGGCCTGGTCCTCCTCCGAGTACGCGATGTCCTCCTCCGGCCCGCACCCGTCGGGGGTGCCCTTCGGCACACACCCGTGCCACTGCGCCCCGGTCCGTGCCGGGGTGTCCGGTACCTCGGTCGGATCCGGTGCGGCGTCCTCGCCCATGTGTCCCTCCTCCTCGAACCGCCCCTGCCGGGCGTCCGCTCCAGGGTTGGGTACATACCTATGCGTTTTCTATATTCCGCTTCCCGGGACGCACACCTGGGCGCCCGTGCCCCGTCTGCTGGCAGCTTCCTGAAGCGGGTATTGCCCGGCGCGGTGCGCGGGCAGTTCCATGGACGCGTCAGGTGTAGTGCTCGCCCCGATCACGGAGCCTGCCTGTCCGGCGGGCGATCCCCCCCCGTACCGCCGGGACGCCGGGGGTCTGGTCCCTTCATGAGGCCGGACCGTCGGGTCCACTGCGCGTCGTGCCCGCCGTGTACGTCCACGGCGCCGCGGGCCCGCCGAGAAAAAGGACGAGGACATGACTGTCACGGCCCTGCCCGGTTCCGAGCTGCTTGTACACATGGCCGCACACGACCCGTCGTTCCGGGAGCGGACGGCCCAATCCCTGCTCGACGTCGAGAAGCGCCTGCTGGGCTGTGCGTCGGACGCCCCCGATCCACGCGTGGCCGAGCTCACGGGCCACATCGCGACGGCGGGAGGCAAACGGCTGCGCCCGCTGCTGGTACTGCTCGGCGCGGAGTTCGGGGAGTCCTGGCGGGACGGGGTCGTCGAGGCCGCCGTGATCGCCGAACTCGTCCACATCTCCTCCCTCTACCACGACGACGTGATGGACGGGGCGGAGCTGAGACACGGAGTGGTCAGCGCCAACGCTCTCTGGGGCGCGCGCCTCGCCGTGGCCGGCGGCAACTGGCTGCTGGCCCGCGCCGCCCGGCTCGCCGCCGAACTCGGCCCGGAGATGGTGCGGTTCCAGGCCGATGTGGCGAGCGAACTGGTCGTGGGCCAGCTGCGCGAGATGACAGGGCCCGACGAGGGCGAGGATCCCGTCGCCCACTACTTCCAGGTCGCCTCGGGCAAGACGGCGGCCCTGCTCGCCATGGCGCTGGGGGCAGGCGCGCTCCGCGCGGGTGCCCCGGACGCGTACGGAAGCGCACTCACCGAGTACGGGCGTCAGCTGGGCATCGCCTTCCAGATATCCGACGACCTCCTCGACCTCGTCGCGCCCGCCTCGCGCACCGGCAAGGAGCAGGGCGCGGACCTGGCCGCCGGGGCCCCCAGCCTGCCGGTGCTCCTGGCCGTCGCGGACGGGCGCCCGGCCGGCGCCGAGCTGCGGGAACTGCTGTCGGCCGGACCGCTGGAGGACCCGGCCGACCGCCGGCGCGCACTGCGGCTGTTCGCGGTGTCGCCCGCCCCGGCGGGCGCCGAGGCCCACCTGCGCCACCGGCTCGGCCTCGCCCGGGCAGCGCTGGACGTGCTGCCGCCGGGGCCGGCGCACCGGGCGCTGCACGCCCTGTGCGACTACGTCGACTCACGCGTCGCCCGCACGGTGGGCGCGGGGCACTGACCGGACCAGCAGACACGACAAAGGGGTTGGACATGCCACCGGAATCATGGGGCGAACTGGCGGTGATCCGCGCCGAAGCGCTGCGCGGACCGAGCGACCGGGCGACCGAGGCGCAGCATGCCAAGGGCAAGCTGACCGCCCGGGAGCGCATCGATCTGCTGCTGGATCCGGGTTCGTTCAAGGAGGTCGAGCAGCTCCGCCGGCACCGGGCGACCGGTTTCGGCCTGGAGGAGAAGAGACCGTACACGGACGGTGTCATCACCGGCTGGGGGACGGTCGAGGGCCGCACGGTCTTCGTGTACGCGCACGACTTCCGGATCTTCGGCGGGGCGCTGGGTGAGGCCCACGCCACGAAGATCCACAAGATCATGGACATGGCCATCTCGGCCGGTGCTCCGCTGGTCTCGCTGAACGACGGTGCCGGGGCCCGTATCCAGGAGGGCGTGTCCGCGCTCGCCGGGTACGGCGGGATCTTCCAGCGCAACACCCGTGCCTCCGGTGTCATCCCGCAGATCAGCGTGATGCTCGGCCCGTGCGCCGGCGGCGCGGCCTACAGTCCGGCGCTCACCGACTTCGTGTTCATGGTCCGTGAGACCTCGCAGATGTTCATCACCGGACCGGACGTCGTCAAGGCGGTCACCGGCGAGGAGATCACGCAGAACGGCCTCGGCGGCGCGGACGTGCACGCCGGGACCTCCGGCGTCGCGCACTTCGCGTACGACGACGAGGAGACCTGCATCGCCGAGGTCCGCTACCTGATCGGCATGCTCCCCTCCAACAACCGCGAGAACCCTCCCGTCGTACCGGGCGACGACCCGGCCGACCGGCGCGGCGACGTCCTCCTCGACCTCGTCCCGGCCGACGGCAACCGCCCCTACGACATGCACAAGGTCATCGAGGAACTCGTCGACGACGGCGACTTCCTGGAGATCCACGAACGCTGGGCCACCAACATCATCTGCGCACTGGCCCGGCTCGACGGCCACGTCGTCGGCATCGTGGCCAACCAGCCCCTGTCGTACGCCGGAGTGCTGGACATCCGCTCCTCCGAGAAGGGGGCGCGCTTCGTCCAGTTCTGCGACGCGTTCAACATCCCGCTGGTCACCCTCGTCGACGTACCCGGCTTCCTGCCCGGCGTGGACCAGGAGCACGGCGGGATCATCCGGCACGGCGCGAAGCTCCTGTACGCGTACTGCAACGCCACCGTGCCGAGGATCTCGCTGATCCTGCGCAAGGCCTACGGAGGTGCGTACATCGTCATGGACAGCCAGTCCGTCGGGGCCGACCTCACCTACGCGTGGCCCACCAACGAGATCGCCGTCATGGGCGCGGAGGGCGCGGCCAACGTCATCTTCCGCCGCCGCATCGCCGACTCCGACGACCCCGAAGGCCTGCGCGGCCAGTTGGTCAAGGAGTACAGGACGGAGCTGATGCACCCCTACTACGCCGCGGAGCGCGGTCTGGTCGACGACGTCATCGACCCCGCCGAGACGCGCGGGACGCTGATCCGCTCCCTGGCGATGCTGCGGCTCAAGCACGCCGACCTGCCGTCGCGCAAGCACGGAAACCAGCCCGCGTGAGCGCCGGCACCGGGCCGGGCGGATCCCGGCCGATCGTGGTCCACGGATCCCCGACCCCCGATGAGCTGGCGGCGGTGGTCGCGGTGCTGCTCACGGCTCTTCGGCACCCCGGACCTGCCGGTTCCGACGGAGCCGTGCGGGCCCCGTGGCGGCGCGCGGAGTCGCCGCCCTCCTCCCGGGTCTCCTGGCGGGCAGGGCTCTGAACGAGGTCGCTGCAGGTATCTGCACGGCTACTTGAAGGCGGTCGGCACGTTGCGGAACGTGGCGGTCCAGTGTCCGAGTACGGGTACGCGGCGGCGGGACAAGCCGCGGGTCGAAGTTGTGGAGGGTTTTTCATGTTCCGAGGAATCGGGCGGTTCTCGGTGAACCGCCCCTGGCTGGTCGTCGCGTTGTGGCTGGTGGCGACCGCTGCCCTGATCGCGCTGGCCCCACAGTTGAAACCGACCAGCGACCAGGCGGAGTTCCTCCCTTCGCACTTCGAGTCGGTACGCGCCGTGGAGATCCAGAAGGACGCGTTCCCGCAGAGCCGCCAGCCCGCGGCCATCGGCGTCCTCCAGCGCTCCGACGGCAAGGCGCTGACCGCGGACGACAAGAAGGAGGTCGGCGAGATCGCGGCCGGCCTGCAGGGCGAGAAGCTCGCCAAGATCACCGACGTGGTGGCGGACCCGGCTGCGGTGTCGCCGGACGGGAAGATCGCCCTCGTCCATGTGTTCGCCTCCACGAAGACGGCTCATGACGAGGTGCTGGTCGACTCCGTCGGCACCCTGCGCACCGAGGCGGCGGACCTGCTCTCCGGCAGTGACCTGGAGCTGGGCCTCACCGGGCCGACCGCCACGGTGCTGGACTCGCAGGAGGCGTCGGACAGCACCGACGCGATGGTGATGATGTCCACGCTGGTGCTCATCATCGTGCTGCTGCTGGTCATCTTCCGCAGCCCCGTGATCGCCCTGATGCCCGTTCTCATCATCGGCGTCGTCTTCATGGTCACCATGGGTGTCATCGCGACCGCCAGCGAGATCTTCGGTATGGAGGCACCGGCCTCCATCTCCGCGATCCTCATCGTGGTGCTCTTCGGCGTGGGCACCGACTACACGCTCTTCCTGCTCTTCCGGTACCGGGAGCACCTCCGTGAGGGCATGCAGCCCAAGGAGGCGCTGGCCACGGCCGCCGGCCGGGTCGGGGAGACCATCACCTCGGCCGCGAGCGTCGTCATCGTCGCGTTCCTGTCGCTGCTGCTGTCCTCCATGGGCATGCTCAGCAGCATGGGCCTGTCGCTGGCCATCGCCGTCGCCGTCACCCTGGTCGCCGCGCTCACCCTCGTCCCCGCCGTCTTCTCGCTGCTGGGCACGGCGGCGTTCTGGCCGTCGAAGGCCTGGCGCAAGCAGCCCCGCGGCGCCATCGCGGGCCGGGTCGGAAGCTTCGCGGCCCGCAGGCCGGCCGCCATCGCCGGTGTCTCCGGTGTGCTCCTCGCGGCACTGGCCCTGGGCGTGTTCGGCTTCAAGGCGGAGTACGACACCGAGAGCTCGCTCCCGGACAACCTGGAATCCGTCCAGGCGATGAAGGACTTCCAGAGCGGCTTCTCCGCCGGGCAGTCCGACCCGACGTTCGTCTACGTGAAGGCGACCGGCGGGGCGGAGCTCGACAAGGGCGGACTGGACGCGTACGGGAAGGAACTGTCGGGCGTCGACGGCGTGGACCAGGTGGCCCCCGCCCTGGTCAGCCCGGACGGCCGGGTCGCGCAGTACAGCGTCGTGCTCGACTACCGTCCCACCGAGGACCGGGCCATGGACCTGGTCAACGGTGAACTGCGGGACACCGTCCACGAGGCCGCGCCGAAGGGCACGGAGCAGTACGTCGGCGGCAGCACGGCGGTCCTCGCGGATGTCCAGACCGCCGTGAACCGCGACTACAAGCTCGTGTTCCCGATCGCCGCGGTGGCGATCATGCTCATCCTCGGGCTGATGCTGCGCAGCCTCATCGCGCCCTGGTACCTGATGATCGCGGTCGGCCTCGGCTTCGGCGGGACCCTCGGCGCCACCGTCTGGCTGTTCCAGGCAGGCTCGAACGGCCTGTTGTTCATGCTGCCGGTGATCGTCTACCTCTTCGTCGTGGCGATCGGGACGGACTACAACATCCTGATGGTGGCCCGGCTGCGCGAGGAGATCCAGAGCGGCAAGGAACCGCGCGAGGCCGTACAGCAGGCCGTCACACACTCCGCCCCCACCATCGGTGCCGCGGCGGTCATCCTCGCGGGCACCTTCGGTGTGCTGATGCTCGCCGACAACTCCATGCTGAAGCAGATGGGCTTCGCCGTCGCCTTCGGCATCCTGCTGAGCGCGTTCGTGATCGGGATCCTCCTGGTTCCGGCGGTCACCACCCTGGTGGGCCCGAAGGCCTGGTGGCCGGGCAACCGCCACGACGCACCCGAGGGTGACGGCCCGGAGGCGGCGGGCGACCAGGACTCCGACGTCCTCGTCGGTTCCACGGGCAGGTAGCGGGGCAGGTCCGGACACCGCGCGCCCCCTGCCGGAACACGGCCGGGGGCGCGCGGTGTTCCGGTTCCGCGCCGGTGCAGCTTCCTGAAAGGTGAGGGGGGGAGGCGCCCCCGGTATCTGTAGGATTTTGATACGGCGTTCTTGGTCATCGGAATTTCTGCCGTGATATCGGCCGAATGCGAGGTGTGATGCACGAGCGTGAGTTCAAGGCTTTCGTTTCGGTTGCGGATACCGGGCGGATGGATGCCGCGGCACGACAACTCGGTTATTCCCAGCCCGCGATCACCTACCAGATCCAGTGCCTGGAACGGTCCCTCGGTTTCAAACTGTTCACCCGGCACCCCAGCGGTGTCCGGCTGACCAGTGACGGGCGGTCGGTCCTGTCATCGGCGCGGGCCGTCCTGACGCTGATGAACGACATCCGTAACCCGCGTACGGACAGGGAGGACGAGACCGGCGAACCTCCGGTCGAGGCCGCTGTCCCGATGTTCCGGAAGGAATCGGCCTGACACCGGAGCCCTCGCGCTCCGAATTCAGGACGGTCACCGGACTGCATGTCGCGATGAGTTCTTCCCATCCCGGAAACGTTGGAGAGAAAACGATGAGCACCAACCCGTTCGAGGACAACGACGCCAGCTACTACGTCCTGGTCAACGAGGAGGGCCAGCACTCCCTGTGGCCCGCGTTCGCCGAGGTCCCCGCCGGCTGGACGGTGAAGCACGGCCAGGACAGCAGGCAGGCCTGCCTGGACTACGTCGAGGAGAACTGGACCGACATGCGCCCGCTGAGTCTCGTGCGCCAGATGGCCGAAGCCAAGTAGGCGGGACCGGAAGGACGATCATGCAGACGGTATCCTCCACCGCCGCGGTGTACCGGCCCCGGCCTCGTCCGGGTGCCGATCGCGTGCTGGTGTGCCTGAGCTTCTGCGGCGGCGGCACCGCACCCTTCCGCCGGTGGGCGGACGTCGTGCCGGACGACGTGGAGCTGGCGCTGATCTGCTATCCGGGCCGGGAGGCGCGCTTCGGCGTGCCGTTCGCCCGCGACTGGGTCGCCCTGCGGGACGACGTGGTGAGCGCGGTCCGCGGCCTCGGCGCCCGGCCGTACACGCTGTTCGGCCACAGCATGGGCTCCTGGCTGGCCTTCGAGACGGCGGCGGAGCTCGAACGCCTCGGCGCCCCGGCGCCGTCCGCCCTCGTCGTCTCCGGCGGGGTGGCGCCCCACAGGCGCCAGGCGCACGGTGCCCATGTGCCCCGGTCGCACGACAGCGACGACGCCCTGGTCGCGTGGATGCGCGAGTTCGGGCAGATGCCCGCGGTCGTGGCCGCCGAACCGGAGCTTCGCGCCCTCGCGGTGGAACTGCTCCGTGCGGACCTCGCGGTCTCGGAGTCGTACCGCTTCTCCGCGGGGTCCCGGGCCTCGGTTCCACTGCGACTGCTCTACGGCACGGGGGACACCGAGCCCTTCGCCGAGGTGGAGCGGGACTGGAAGTCCCTGGCGGACGCGGGCTTCGAGGCGTTCGAGCTGCCGGGCGGGCACTTCTACGAGGCGGACGTGTGGGCCGGGCTGCCGAGATGGTGCACCGGAGCCGCCCCCCGCGCGTGGCGGCCGTAGTACGCGGGACGCCGCGCCGACCCTGTCGGCGTGGCGTCGCTCGTGCGGGGACCGGGGCGGTTCAGGCGGCCTCGCGCAGGGCCCGCCTGCGGTCGTGGAGGACCAGCAGGATGACCATGCCCATGAGTACGCCCAGGACGGTGCCGGCCTGACCGGCCAGCAGGTGCGCCAACTCGCTCTCGGGCGCGGGCCGTTTCGTGCCGAGGTTCGTGAGCAGGCTGTAGAGGCTGTACGAGAAGAGCATGCCGGAGGAGATCCATGACGCCGCCATGGGGATCAGGAACTTCTTCGGCCCCCGACGGCTCGTCAGCGCCAGGAGCCCCCACGCTCCGGCGAACGCCCAGACCCCCGTGCTCAGCGACAGCAGATGCCACCACATGTCACGGTGGGACAGGCTGCCCGCGTCGAGTCCCGCTTCGCCGCCCGCCGCCCAGAACACCTTGACGACGCCGAGCGCGACACAGCCGGCCGCGAGCAGCCGGGACACGGTGGTCTGCAGCGCCAGGGTGTTCCCCGGGGCCTCCCCCGGATCGGCCGGACCGCTCAGGGCCTCGGGCCACCGTGCCCTCGCGTAGCCGGCCAGTGCGAGGGGCAGGCCGATGCCCACGCCGACCAGCGAGATCATGACGAAGGTCTGTTCGTAGGCCCACAGGTCGGTGGAGGCCTCCGCCTGTTCGTCCCGGGACATGGCGGCCGGGCCGAGCACCGGCGCCAGGAGCAGCATGGGGACGAGCAGACCGGTGCCCACCCAGACGGGTATGACGATCAGCCATGCGGGAAGCCGCTCGCCCCACGGCCGGACGAATGCCGTCGCCAGCAGAATTCCCACTGCCGCGAGTACGGCGGTCGTCGCGTTGATCGCACGCCAGTCGGCTTCGCCCATTTCCTCGGTCGGGAGGAAGAGACCGAATGTCCAGGCGATTTTGATCAGCATGTACGGCATGACCGCAATGACGGTGCCGTAGCCGCAGATTCTGCGCATCCTGATCATTCGCGAGGTCGGTTGCACCGCCATCAGTGTCATGACCGGAATGGTATCCGAGTGGTGATAGGCGGTCAAAAGCCATGTGCCTTTTCGGCGGCGTATTCTTTTCGAAGGAATGGTGAAATCAAGACTGCACGGGGCTGCGTAGTGCCACGGCGGTGAGATGCCCGGAATCGGAGAGGGACACCACGAGTGCGGGCCCTCCTTCCCGGGCCAGCGCGATCAGCTCCAGAATTCCCGACACCGTGCAGTGCCGGGCCTCGGTGAATGTTCCCGCGGGGTCGCACAGCGAACCTCCGGCCCCGGCGACCGCCGTCGCGACGGCGTCCCGGGTCGCGGCTCCCAGCCGTGCGGCGCCGGCCGGTCCGCTGACGACGAGCCGCAGTCCGTGCGCGCCGGCGGCCAGTGCGGCGACGCGTGCGCAGGCCGCGGCGAGGGCGGCCGGTTCCCAGCCGCCGTCGGCACCCCGTACGACGAACCGGGAGAGCCCGCCGGTGATCTCGGCGAGCGCGCCGGCCCCGTCGGCCGGGTCGGCGGGATCCGGGGCCGACAGCACGACGGCGGCGGCTGCGTCGTGCTGCCGCTCCCCGTCGGGTGCCTGGTCGGTGGCCGCGGCCACCACCCGGTCGGCACGGCCGGTACGCAGCGCCGTGAGCGCGAAGTGCACGGCCTCCAGGCCGGCGGTGACCGGATTGGTCAGCGTGACCGAGAACGCCCGGGCACCGGTGCCGATGGCGAGCTGGCTGCCGGGGGTGCTCATCGAGAACGCGGGGACCTCGGCCGGACCGATACCCCGGACGCCCTCGGTACGCAGGGTGTCGTCCATCCTCCGGTGGGCGTGGGCGATCGCGTACTGGGTGCCCGTGACGACGCCCAGGCGCAGGCTCTGGCGGCCGGTGAGGGGCGGGTCGTCATGGCACCTGCCGAGCGCCTGGTGGCCCGCGGCGAGCAGATAGCGGGTGGCCGGGCTGAAGTACTTCCAGCCGCGCCGGCCGAGGTGTTCGGCGGGGTCGAACCAGGAGGCGTCCCGGTCCTCCGACGGAGCCCGGAGCTCCTCCGCCACCGCGCCGGTACCCGTCAGCCATACGTTCATGCGCCGGCCTCCCAGGCGAGCACCGCGTTGTTCGCCCCGAAGCCGGTGCCGCTCACCAGCACGGCCGGACGGGGCAGGGGGACGGGCCCCGCCAGGGGGATGTCCATCGGGCAGGTGGGATCGACGGTGGTGACATGGGCGTTGGGCGGCACCAGGCCCTCGCGCAGCATCCGGGCGGCGATCACACAGCCGAACACGCCCGCGGCGCCCGCGGTATGGCCCATCACCGCCTTCGGCGCGTAGCCGACCGTACCGGCGATGTCGCCGCCGGCGGCCGTCACGGCCTCGCTGACGGCGGTGCTCTCCACGGAGTCGTTGAGTGTCACCCCGGCACGGTGCAGGACGACGGCTCCGGGGGGTCCGGAGGTGGCGAGGGCCTGGGCGACCGCGCGCCGCAGCTGTCCGCCGGACGGCTCCGGAGCCATCGGATGGTGGGCGTCGCAGCTCCAGCCCTGCCCGGCGAGCACCGACTGCACCGCCACACCCCGGCGCCGGGCGGACTCGGCCGACTCCAGCACCAAGGCCGCCGCGCCCTCACCGGTGACCATGCCCGCGCGATCGGTGTCGAAGGGACGGCAGCACTCGGGGTCCAGCAGCCCGAACCGGTGCAGGGTGCCGACGGCCACCCGGGAGAAGGCGTCGCCGCCGCAGGCCACGACGATGTCGGCCTGCCCGGTCTCGATCAGCTCGGCGCCCCAACTCACCGCGTACGCACCGGCGGAGCAGGCGGTGGACAGGGTGTGGCCGCAGCCACCGATGCCGAAACGGTCGGCGACCACCGCGGCCACCCCGTGGGTCGCGAGCCGGCGGCCGGGCCCCTGCCGCTCCGCGAGGTCGATGTCGCCGAGCGAGGTGCCGACGGTCAGGCCGGCGGAGAGCAGGTCGTCGCCGGTCAGCCGGGCCTCGGCGACCGCCTCGGCGACCGCCTCGACCATCAGCGCGCCGGTGCGTCCGGTCGTGGCGTCGCCGGCCGGGGCCGCGTACAGCCGCGGGTGCTCCGGCAGACCGCAGGCGTCCGGTGCGGGCACCGGCCGGCCGTCGGCACGCAGCAGCCCCTCCCACAGTGCGTCGACCCCGCTGCCGAAGCAGGTCACCGCTCCCAGACCTGTGACGACGACCGTCACTGGCGCACCCCACTTCTCCGAACAGTGCAAAAACAATGCGACCGATACCGGACCAGGGTGCACTCGGTAATACCCGGACACTGTTGCGCCTGCAAGTACCTGCAGCAATCACTCGGGCATCTCCACCGCCTTCGGGATGCTGCATTACCATCGGCGGCGATCCGTCGGCTCCGTGAATTCGAATAGTGAACACCGAATGAAGCGGAGACGAGATGAATAGCCGAAAGAAAGGGAATCCGGTGAGTGTCGAAATTGCGCTGGACACGTCGGAGCTCCGGGACATGGTGGCGGACACCCTGGACGTCGAGTCCTCGGCGCTGACCGACGACGTGCTGCTCATCGAGGAGCTGGGCGTCGACTCGGTGGTGGCGCTGGAGCTCGCCGTCACACTGGAGCAGCGATACGAGATCAGGATCCCCGAGGAGGAGCTCATCAAGCTCCGTACGTTCCCCGACATCTGCGCACTGCTCAGCCGGAAGCTGAGCGGTTGATGGACGCGCGGCCGGACCGTACGGACGACGGCGGGAGCGCCGGCTCCTACTTCCTGATCGAGAGCAAGGGCACCTGGGCGGGGCCCAACGCGGGCACCTTCCTCCTGGACGCCGTGGCGCTGGCGGGAGCCGGCCACCGGGTGCGGGTCTACCTCGTCGAGGACGGGGTGCTCAGCGCGGCCGGAACCGATGTGCCCGAGATCGAGCGGCTCGCCGAGGCCGGGGTCGAGATCCTGGTCGACGACTTCTCGGCTGCGCAGCGCGCGCTCGGCGGCACCAGGCTGTCGCCGCACGTGAGGCTCGCCGGCATGGAGACCGTCGCGGCGGCCCTGGCCGAGGACGACTGCAGAGGTGTGTGGCACTGATGGGGACCCCGATGAAGCGCCGGGTGTGGGACCTTCTCCTGATCATGACCGCCGCCCCGCACTCCTGCGACGTGGTGACCTCGGCGCTGCGTCTCTCGCACGCGGTGCTCCACAACGGCGGGTCCGTACGGGTCTGGGCGTGCGGGTACGCCAACATGCTCACGCAGGACACCTTCGGAGACACCAAGCTGCCGAACACCCGGGACCCCGAGGGGCATTACCCCTCCTCCTCGGCGATCGTCCGGCAGCTGACCGCCGACAGCGACGGCCGCTTCGCCTGGATCGCGTGCACCGCGTGCACCGAGGAACGCGGAGCGACCCACCACATCCCGCACGTGCGGCACCGGTCGCCGTCCCGGCTGGCGGGAACCATCGGCGCGGCCAGGCAGACGCTGTACCTCGGAGGAGCCTGATGACGACCCGCCGGGCGGAGCCCCGCCGACGCGTGCTCTGCGTCATCGACCGCGCCTACCGGGGCGCGGTCGAGGTCCAGTTCTTCCACCCCCTGTACGGACTGCTCGACCTGCACGGCCAGTTCGAGCACGTCCATCTGGCGCTGCGCGGCGCGACGGTGACGATGGCCGTCGAGGAGCACGCCTACGTACCCTCGCTGCAGCTCGGTTCGACGACCCTTGACCGGCTCCCGGACTACCGGGGTTCCGTACGGGACCTGGTCGACGCGGGCTTCGAGGTCTTCGTGGACGGGGACGCGCTCGCCGCGCTCGGATTCGGCCCCGAGGACCTGCTGCCGGGCACCACCTGTACGAGCCCGGCGGAACTGGCGCGCCACTGGCCCGCGTACGACCACGTGTGGTTCATATGACCGGCCGGACTCCTGGGGGGCGGCACACCTTCGCGACCCCGCTGCGCGCGTTCGACAGGATCGACGTGTGCCCCGGCGGACCGGGCCTCCGGTTCCGCCTGTTCAAGACGGTGCGTGCCGACGACCCGTACATGGCCGGGCACTTCCCCGGCCTCACCCTGCTGCCCGCCGTCTTCGTCCTCGAAGGGCTCCGGCAGGCGGTGTCGGCACTCACCGGCGGCGACGAGCCGCTGAACCTGGTGGAGGTCACCTCCGGCCGGTGGCTGGCGCCCATGCAGGGCGGTGACGAGATCCGGCTGGACGTCACGGCCACCGAGGCCGGTGACGGGCGGTGGCGGGTCACCGCGGACGGCGTACGCCAGGACGGCGTCCCGGTCGTCGCCGCGAAGGTCGTGCTCGGCGGGCGGGACGCCGTCGTGTCCGACGCGCTCGTGCCCGCGGGCGGGCCGCCCCCGGTGGCCGTCACCGCTTCCGGACCCGACTACACCGCGATCCTGGACCGGCTGCCCGTACGCCACCCCATGCTGCTGGTGGACCGGGTGGAGGCCTTCGAGCCCGGCCGGGAGATCACGACGCTCAAGGCGGTCTCCGGGTCGGAACCGTGCTACGGGTCGATGGAGGACGGCCTGCCGCTGTCCCGGTACATGTACCCCAGGACGCTGATGCTGGAGTCCTTCGGGCAGTCCTCCGTGCTCCTGTGGCTGTCGAGCGGCACCACCGAGGGTGTGCAGGTCGCGGCGGCCTTCCGGCACTGCCGCTTCGCCGGAGAGGTCCGGCCCGGGGCCGTGCTGCGTCATGTGGTGCGCGTCGACCGGCTGATGTCGGACAACGTCTTCGTGTCCGGGGAGACCTGGGACGGCGGACGGTGCGTCATGACGGTCGGCGCGCTCATCGGTTCGAGCCGGCCGCGCGCCCGGGTCGACCGGACGGCGGCGGCTCCCTGACACCGGGGCGGCAGGCGCCGGGGCGGCGGTCCGCCCCGGCGCCTGTCAGGAGGGCGCGTGGGCCGAGAGGATCCCCGTGACGGCGTCGGCCGTCAGGGTGCTGCGCAGGATGTCGGCGTGGTCGACGGGAATCCCGACGGTCCGAGCGGCCAGCAGGGCCCCCTCGGTCGGCTGCCGGGAGTTGACCGCGGTGGCGGTGCGCCAGGCGGCGGTCGGATCGATACCCCGGGCCGCGTCCAGATACGACACGAACGACCGGAACACCGCCGCGAACTCCTCCAGCAGGTCCGTGTCGAGCTCCTCGCGGGCGAAGGCCGCCCCGGCCTGCTCCCGGAAGATCCGCACGAGCTCGTCACCGAAGGCGGCGAAGTCGGGGGCGGTCACCCGCGCCGCCGCCGCTGCCTGCCGTGCGGCGGTCACCTCGTCGGCGGAGAGCACCGAGGCGAACTGGCCCATCATGGCGGCGAAGTCGCGGTCCAGGGCGGCCGGCGTCGGCACCTCCGGGTCGAACATCACGAACGGGGGTGCCTGGCCCTGCCGGGCCGCCACCCGCGCGGCCAGCTCACCCGCGAAGACGCTGCCCGCGCAGTAGCCGAGCACGCCCCGGACGGTGTGGCCGCTGTCCTCGACCTGGCGGTCCCACCGCTCGATGTAGTCCGCCGCGGACATCCCGTCGCCGGTGTCGGGCTGCCTGGTCTCCCACACGGTGAGCTGTGGGTCGAGGTGCGGGACGAGGTCGGAGAAGCTGGAGTCGGGCCGCCCGGTGGTGGCGAAGTCGACGGCCAGGACGAGGCCGGAGCCCTCGCCGGCCCTGAGCACCTTCCAGCGGTTGAGCCTTGTCATGTGTGCGGTCCACTCTGGTCGACGGCCGGCACCGCGGAAGGGTGCGGGCGTATGGAGGTGTCGGGTTCGGGCACAGAGGCGGGCCCGTCGGCGTGTGTACGGCGACGGACCCGCGAGCCGGTGTGCGGGCGGCTCGGTGCCTGTCGGGTGACCTCTGACCGGGTGCCCGGGACCGGAGGCCACCCGACAGGTTCAGCCGCCGGTGATCCCGATGGCCTTCGACGGGCAGATGTGCTCGGCGATCTTGCGCGCGTGGTCGGCGTCGGCGCCCGCGGGGCTGTCGTCGAGCAGAACGACCAGGCCGCTGTCGTCGTCCTGGTCGAAGACCGCCGGCGCGCTCATCACGCAGAGGCCGGCACCGATGCAGCGGTCGGGGTGGACGTGCACCCGCATCCCGCTCACCAGCCGACCACGAGCTTGTGCACCGGCGGCAGCCCGTCGACGAGCTCGATCGGCTCGTCGGACTCGACCACGTGCAGCGCCGGGAAGCGGGCGAAGAGCGAGGTGAAGCACAGCTCCATCATCAGCCGGGCCACGTGCTGGCCGAGGCACTGGTGGACGCCGTACCCGAAGGACAGGTGGTCCCGCGAGTCGCGGTGGATGTCGAAGTCGTCCGGGTCCGTGTACTTGGCGGGGTCCCGGTCGCCGAGGCCCTTGAGCACGAGGATGCCCTCGCCCTCCTTGATGGTCACCCCGTCGATCTCCACGTCGGCGAGCGCCACACGGGCGATGATCTCGTCGACGATGCTGAAGTACCGCAGCACCTCGTTCACGGTCTTGGGCATGAGCCCGGCCGGGTCGGCCTGGAGGGCCTTGAGCTGCTCGGGGTGGTCCAGGAGCGTCTGGGTGCCGAGCGCGATGCGGTTCACGATGAACTCGTAGCCCGCGAGCAGCAGCATCTTCGTCATCAGCGTCAGACCATGGTGGTCGAACTCGTCGGTCCGGCCGGCCCGGGTGATGAAGTTGCCGAGCATGTCGTCGGTGGGGTTCTGCTGCTTCTCGGTGACGAGGGTCGCGAAGTACTTCATCAGCTCGTTGTTGGCGGCCATCTTCTCGTCCATGGTGTACGAGTGGCGCGTGCCGACCATGATCGCGGCGTTGCGGGTGAACACGTCGCGCTCGGCCTCGGGGATGCCGGCCATCTCGCAGATCACCTGGGCCGGCAGCGGCAGGGCCAGGGCCTGGACGAGGTCGGTCGGGCCGCCGGCCTCCTCCATGCGGTCCAGGTAGCGGTCGATGAGCTCCTGGACCCGGGGGCGCAGCTTCTCGGAGGCCTTGATGGTGAAGTCGGGCAGCGCCATCTGCCGGACCCGGGTGTGCCGCGGCGGGTCCATGGTCACCAGCAGGTTCTTCGAGTCCCGGGCGATCATGTCCAGCAGTTCCTGCGGCGCCGGGAACCTGATGGGGAACGTCGGGTGCGGCTCCACGCTGAACCGGTTGTCGGCCAGCAGCCGCTGTATGTGGTCGTGCTGGGAGACGAGCCACGCCTTGCTGCCCGACGGCATGGTCACCTGGGTCAGCGGGCGGCCCGCCGGCACCTGACCGTACTCGGTGAGCAGCGGGTTGGGCCATCCGCGGGGGGCGACGGGGCAGGTCGCCGGCATCTCCATGGCGTCGGTCATAGGGGTTTTCCCTGTCTTTGTCGTGGTCATGAGCCTGCTCGGGGTGATGCTACGGACGGAATTCCGGTCCGCCGGAGGAGCTGCCTCTTGTTGCAGGACAATCCGACCCGAGGAATCCGAATCCTTCGGGCCGAGGGGTGAGAAGAGCCCTTTCCGGAAATTGCATCCACGTGCGACACAGCTTGTCCGGACGTGTATTCGTTTACTGAACGTTGATGGACCGCAGCCGACGGAAAGCGGCTTCACGGGGCGAATGGCACGGCTCTGCCCACGTACTGACGGCCGGTGAGCCGGCCCGCTCCGGTGCCGGCGGGCCTGAGCCCTGTGTCCGCCGACCCCTTTGCTCACCGACCGATTCCCGGATCGGCCAGGCCCGAAGAAACAGAGGACAGATGTCTGACTCGTCAGCCACGGTTCTGCCGCTGACCGCCGGCCAGGCCGGAATCTGGTACGCGCAGAGCCTCAGCGGTCCGAACGCGACGTTCAACGCGGCCCTGTACCTGGAGATAGCGGGCGCGGTCGACCCCCTGCTGTTCACCGCGGCCATGCG
The DNA here is from genome assembly GCF_045040375.1 of Streptomyces sp. NBC_01520. NCBI lineage: Bacteria > Bacillati > Actinomycetota > Actinomycetes > Kitasatosporales > Streptomycetaceae > Streptomyces > Streptomyces sp. NBC_01520. Next base: position 3,770,335 of record NZ_CP109404.1, on the reverse strand, counting down.
GCAGGTCGTCACCGAGACCGAGGCGCTCCGTGCGCGGTTCACCGAGGGAGGCGCGGGCCCCGTCCAGGTGGTCGAGCCCGTCACCGACTGGTCGGCGGAGCCCGTGGAGGTCCTCGACCTGGCCGCGCAGGACCGGCCGGGCGACGCGGCCGACGCGTGGATGTGGGCGGACGCGAGCACCCCGCTGGACGTGCTCGGCGGCCCCCTGTACCGCTTCGCGCTCATCAAGGTCGCCGACGACCGGTTCCTCTTCTACTACCGCTACCACCACCTGGTGATGGACAGCTTCGGTGCGAGCCTCGTCGCCTCCCGGACCGCCGACATCTACACCGGCCTGGTCACGGGCGAGGACACCTCCGACGGCGCCTTCCCCCCGCTGCGCGAGCTGATCGACGACGAGACCGCGTACCAGGAATCCGCCGCCTTCGAGGCCGACCGGGCCTTCTGGACCGCGCAGTTCGAGGACCGGCCGAACGCCGTGAGCCTCGGGGACCGCCCGACGGCTCTGCCCACCGACCTCGTACGCGCGACCCGTCAGGTCCCGCCGGAGACCGGCACCCGGGTCCGCGACGCGGCCCGGGAGGCCCGGGTCGGCTGGCCGGCCGCGGTGCTCGCCGCCCTCGCCGCGTACACGAGCCGGATCACCGGCAGCAGCGACGTGGTCATCGCCCTGTCCGTCGCCGCGCGTACGACCGGTGCGGGCCGGGCCGTGCCCGGCATGGTGTCCAACGTGGTCGGCGTCCGGATGACGGTGCGCCCCGACATGACGGCGCAGGAGCTCGTCCGTCACGCCCACCAGCGCATGCGCGCCGCCTCCCGGCACAAGCGCTACCGCTACGAGGACCTGCGGCGCGACCTCAAGCTGCTCGGCTCCGACGGCCGGCTGCTCGGTCCGAGGCTCAACCTGCACGTCGTCGCGCCCGCCCTGCACTTCGCGGGGCTGCCGGCGAGCCTGCACCCGCTGATGGCCGGGCACGACGACGACTTCTCGCTCATCGTCGTCGGCGGGCAGGACGGCGGCTTCCGCTTCGACCTCTCGGCCAACCCCGACGTGTACGGCGCCGACGCGGTGCGGCAGCACCACCGGCTGATCACCCGGCTGCTCGGCGAACTCACCGAGCACCCCGACCTGCCGATCGGCGCCCTGGACGTCGTCGACCCCGAGATGCTGGCCAGACTGGTCGGCGACTGGGGCGGTGCCGCCCGGGTCCCGGAGCCGACGGAGCGCACCTCCCTGCCCGAGCGGTTCGCCGCCGCGGCTGCGGCCCACCCGGACAACAGGGCGGTCGTGTACCCCGACGGAGCGGGTACCCGTGCCCTCACCTACCGGGAACTCGACGCCCGCTCCAACCAGTTGGCCCGGCTGCTCATCAGCCGGGGCGTCCGGCGCGGACAGCTCGTCGCGCTGGCGATGCCCCGCTCCGTGGAGATGGCCGTGGCCCTGCTGGCCACGCTGAAGGCCGGGGCGGCGTACCTGCCGATCGACCCCGAGTACCCCGCGGACCGGGTGGCCTACATGCTCGGCGACGCCGAGCCCGCCGTGGTGGTCACCGCGCAGCGTGACGCCTTCACGCAACTGGCCGTCCGGACACCGGAGATCGTGCTGGACCACCCGGACACGGTGGCCGAGGCCGACGGGCTGCCGAGCACCCCGGTCCTCGACGCCGAGCGCGGCGGTCCGGTGCTGCCCGACCAGGCGGCGTACGTCATCTACACCTCCGGGTCCACCGGCCGGCCCAAGGGCGTCATGGTCGCCCACCAGAACGTGATCCGGCTCTTCGACGCGACCGAGCGGTGGACCGGCTTCGGGCCCGACGACGTGTGGGCACTGTTCCACTCGTACGCCTTCGACTTCTCCGTATGGGAGATCTGGGGCGCACTGCTGCATGGCGGGACGCTCGTCGTGGTGCCGTTCGCGGTGAGCCGGGCGCCGGAGGAGTTCCTGCGGCTGCTGGTACGGGAGCGGGTCACCGTCCTCAACCAGACACCCTCGGCCTTCTACCAGCTGGTCCAGGCCGACCGGGACAACCCGGACACCGGGCGGGCCCTCGCGCTGCGGTACGTCATATTCGGCGGCGCGGCACTGGAGTTCGGGCGGCTGGCCGAGTGGTACGAGCGGCATCCGGAGGACTCCCCGCGGCTCGTCAACATGTACGGCATCACCGAGACGACGGTGCACACCACCGAGCTGGTGCTCGACGCGGCGCGTGCCTCGTCCGGCAGCGGCAGCATGATCGGCCTCGGCATCAGCGATCTGCGCGTCTACCTGCTCGACACCGCGCTGCGCCCGGTGCCGCCCGGCGCCACCGGTGAGCTGTACGTCGGCGGGCCCGCCGTCGCCGACGGCTACCTGGGACGTCCGGACCTGAGCAGTACCCGGTTCGTCGCGGACCCCTTCGGTCCGGCGGGGGAGCGCATGTACCGCTCCGGCGACCTGGCCCGCTGGGCCCTGGACGGCAGCGCCGACCTCGAGTACCTGGGGCGGGCCGACCAGCAGGTCAAGATCCGGGGCTTCCGGATCGAGCTGGGCGAGATCGAGGCCGCCGTGCTGCTGCACCCCGACGTCCGGCAGACGGCCGTCGTCGTCCGCGAGGACACGCCCGACGACATGCGGCTGGTGGCCTACGTCATCGGCGACCAGGGGCCCGCCGGACGGGTCGAGCTGGAGCCGGCCACGCTGCGCAAGCACGCCGCCGCCACGCTCCCCGAGCACATGGTGCCCACCGCGTTCGTCCAGCTGGACGTGCTGCCGCTGACCGGCAACGGGAAGCTCGACACCCGGGCCCTTCCCGCCCCGGACATGGCGGGCTCCGCCGGCGGCCGGGCACCCCGCACGCCCGAGGAGGAGATCTTCTGCGGGGTCTTCGCCGAGATCCTCGGTGTTCCCTCGGTCTCCATGGACGACAACTTCTTCGACCTGGGCGGCCATTCACTGCTGGCGACCCGGCTGGTCAGCCGTGTCCGCGCGGCGTTCGGCGTCGAACTCGCCATCCGTACCGTCTTCGAGGCGCCCACTCCCGCGGCGCTGATCGCCTGGCTCGCCGGTCACGGCGACGTGCCCCGGGCCCGGCAGCCGCTGACCAGGATGGACAAGCCCCAGGAGATCCCGCTGTCGTTCGCCCAGCTGCGGCTGTGGTTCATCGACAAGATCGACGGCGGCTCCGGCACGTACAACATCCCGCTCGTGGTGCGGCTGAACGGCTCGCTGGACCGCGAGGCGCTGCAGGCGGCGATCGGCGACGTCGTCGCCCGGCACGAGAGCCTGCGCACCGTCTTCCCGGACCACCGGGGCACTCCGCGCCAGCACATCCTGTCCGCGCGGGAGGCCGCTCCCGTCATGGGGGTGACCGAGATCGCCGCCGACGAGCTGGCCGAGGCGATGACCCAACGCGCCGCCGTCGGCTTCGACCTGGCCACCGAGGCGCCCATCCGGGCACACCTGTTCGCCGTGTCCGAGGAGGAGCACGCCCTCCTCATGCCGATGCACCACATCGCCGGTGACGGCTGGTCGCTGGTGCCACTGACCCGCGACCTCCAGACCGCCTACACCGCGCGCTGCACGGGCCGGAGCCCCGAGTGGGAGCCGCTGCCGGTGCAGTACGCCGACTACACCCTGTGGCAGCGGGAGATCCTGGGGGACGAGGACACCCCGGGCTCCGCGATCACCGGCCAGCTGGCCTTCTGGACGAACTACCTGCGCGGACTGCCCCAGGAAGTCACCCTGCCGCCCGACCGGCCCCGGCCGGCCGTCGCGTCCTACCGCGGCGAGACGCTCCGCTTCGACCTGCCGCCCGCGCTGCACCAGCAGCTGACCCGCTGCTCGCGCGAGCACGACGTCAGCCCCTTCATGGTGGTGCAGACCGCGCTGGCGGCGCTGCTCGGCAAGCTCGGTGCCGGTGACGACATCCCGCTCGGCATCTCGATCGCGGGACGCACCGACGAGGCACTGGACGACCTGGTCGGCTTCCTCGTCAACACCCTGGTGATGCGCACCGACCTGTCCGGCGACCCGAGCTTCGCCGACCTGCTGGGCAGGGCCCGCGCGGACGGCCTGGCCGCCTTCGCCAACCAGGACCTGCCCTTCGAGCGGCTGGTGGAGGCCGTCAACCCGGAGCGCTCGGCCGGCCGGCACCCGCTCATCCAGATCGGTCTCGGCTTCCAGAACAACGCGACCCCGGGGCTGGACCTGCCCGGTCTCGACGCCTGGATCGAACCCGCCGTCACCCACACCGCCAAGCTGGACCTGCTGTTCGACTTCCGCGAGGTCCAGGGCGACGGGGACACCCCGGACCACACCACCTGCTCCGTCGAGTACGCCACCGACCTGTACGACCGGGCGACGATCGAGCTGCTCACCGGCAGGCTGACGCGGCTGCTGGACCAGGTCACCGGCCGGCCGGGCAGCCGCCTGAGCGAACTGGACGTGCTGGACGCCGACGAGCGCCGACGGATCCTCGTCGACTGGAACGACACCGCGTGCCCGGTCCTCGAAGGCACGCTGGCCGAGCTCTTCACCGAACGGGTCGCACTCTCCCCCGACTCGCTCGCGGTCGTGGCGGGCACGGAGGAACTGCGCTACGCCGAACTGGGCCCGCGGGTCAACCAACTGGCCCGGCACCTGGTCACCCGGGGGATCGGCGCCGAGGACCGGGTGCTCCTGGTCATGCCGAAGTCGCTGGACCTCCTGGTGGCCCAGCTCGCCGTGGTCACGGCGGGTGCCGCCTTCGTGCCCGTCGATCCCGGCTATCCGCGTGAGCGGGTCGCCTACATGGCCCAGGACTCCGCGCCCGTGCTGATGCTGACCATCTCGGAGGTCGCGGAGACCGCCCGGGAGGTGGTGCCGGACGTGCCCACGGTCGTCGTGGACGCCCCCGCCCCCGCCGCCCGGATCGCGGCCCGGCCCGCCGGACCGCTGTCCGACGTCGACCGGCGGGAGCCCGCCGCCGTCGACCACCCCGCCTACGTCATCTACACCTCCGGTTCGACCGGCCGCCCCAAGGGCGTCGTGGTCACCCACCGGGGCATCGGCAACCTCGCCGCCGCCCAGAGCGAGCGGTTCGACGTACGGCCGGACAGCCGGGTCGTCCAGTACGCGGCACCGAGCTTCGACGCCGCGGTGTCCGAGACCTGCATCGCCCTGCTCAGCGGGGCGACGCTGGTGCTCCCGGTCGGCAGCGGGCTGCTGCTCGGTGACGAGCTGGCCCGATTCCTGACCGAGCGGCGCATCAGCCACGCGACGATCCCGCCCATCGCGCTGACCGGCCTCGACCCGGCCGCCGTACCCGCGGACATGGTGCTGACCGTCGCGGGCGAGGCGTGCTCCGCGGAGCTGGCCGGGATCTGGTCGGCGGGCCGGCGCATGATCAACGCGTACGGTCCCACCGAGACGACCGTCTGCGCGACGATGAGCGCCCCGCTGTCCGGAGCGGTCGCCCCGCCGATCGGCACCCCGATCGCCAACGCCCGTGCCTACGTGCTGGACGCGCGGCTCGGCCCGGTCCCGGTCGGCGTGCTCGGCGAGCTGTACATCGCCGGGGTCAACCTGGCCCGCGGCTACCTCGGCCGTCCCGGGCTGTCCTCGGAACGCTTCGTCGCCGCGCCGTTCGGACCGCCCGGGGAGCGGATGTACCGCACCGGCGACGTGGTGCGCCGGCGCGCGGACGGGCAGCTGGAGTTCCTCGGCCGGACCGACGACCAGGTGAAGGTGCGCGGCTTCCGGGTCGAGCTGGGCGAGATCACCGACGCGCTGACCGATCAGCCGCAGGTCGAGGCCGCCGCCGTGGTGGTGCGGGAGGACCGGCCCGGCGAGCGCAGGCTGGTCGGCTACGTGGTGCCCGCCGCCCAGGACACCGCTGTCCGCGACACCGGCCTGGAGAGCGACCAGGTCGAGAAGTGGCAGACCATCAACGACGAGGTCTACGGCACGTCGGACCGCCACGGGCTCCGGCTCGGCGAGAACTTCAGCGGCTGGCACAGCAGTTACGACGGTTCTGAGCTGCCCGAGTCGGAGATGCGCTCCTGGCGCTCGGCGACCGTCGACCGGATCCTGGAGCTGCGGCCCCGCCGCGTCCTGGAGATCGGTGTCGGCGCCGGACTGATCATGGCGCCGGTCGCCCCCCACGTGGACCTGTACTGGGGCACCGACCTGTCCGGCGAGGTGATCGACACCCTGTGCAGGCAGACCGCGCAAATACCGGGCCTCGCCGAGCGCACGTGCTTCACGGCGACCCCGGCGCACCTGCTGGACGACCTGCCGGCCGGGACGTTCGACACCGTCGTCATCAACTCGGTGGCGCAGTACTTCCCGGGCCTCGACTACCTGACGGACGTCATCAGGAAGGCGTTCGACCTGCTCGGTGAGTCCGGTTCCGTCTTCCTCGGCGACCTCCGTGACCTCCGGCTGCTGCGCCTCATGCGGACGGCCGTGCACCGCACCGGCCACCCCGGGGACAGCGAGGCAGCCACCCGGTACGCCGTGGACCGGGCCGTCGAGCGTGAGACCGAACTGCTGGTGGACCCGGCCCTGTTCGACACCCTGGCCGGATCGCTGGAGGGCTTCGGCGGCGCGGACGTCCGCATCAAGCGCGGTGACTACGCCAACGAGCTCAGCCGCTACCGCTACGACGTGGTCCTGCACAAGCGGCCGGCCGCGCCCGTCCCGCTCGCTACGGTGCCGCCCCTCGCCTGGGAGCGGTCCGGCGGCCTCGACTCGATCGCCGCCCGGCTGCGGGACGAGCGCCCCGAAGGGCTGCGCGTCACCGGCATCCCCAACGGCAGACTCGACGCGGACCTGGCCGGAGCGGACGGACCCGGCGACACCGCGGCGCCGGGCGTCGATGTGACGGCCCTGCACGACGCCGGCACGTCCGCCGGCTACCGGGCGCTGGTCACCTGGACCGCGGGGTCGGACGAAGGCCGCCTGGACGCGGTGTTCGTACCCGAGGAAGCGCACGACGGGACGGGCGCGGTACCCGCCTACCGGGACCTGTACCTCCCGGACGGGGCTCCCGCCCGCTTCGCGAACGACCCGCTCGTCGCCCGCAGGAGCGGCGCGCTGGTGGCCGGGCTGCGGACGGCGCTCGCCGAGCGGCTCCCCGACCACATGGTGCCCGCGGCACTGGTGCTGCTGGACGCCCTGCCGGTCACGCTGAACGGCAAGCTCGACCACAAGGCGCTGCCCGCGCCCGACGTGGCCTCGTCCGCCTCCGACACGATGCCCGTCACACCGCAGGAGCAGACGCTCGCCCGGCTGTTCGCCGAGGTGCTCGGGCTTCCACGGGCCGGTGCGGACGACGACTTCTTCCGCCAGGGCGGCGACAGCATCGTCTCGATCCAGCTGGTCAGCCGGGCTCGCGCCGAGGGCCTGCTGTTCACCCCGCAGGACGTGTTCGCGCACCGCACCGTACGGGCCCTCGCCGCGATGGCCGAACAGGAGCCCTCCGGAGGCGGAACCCCCGGCGCGGTCGAGGCCGACGAGTGGGACATGGCCCTGGTCTCGCAGGACGAACTCGACGAGTTCGAGTCGAAGTGGAGCGTTTCGGAATGAGCACGAACGAGAAGCCGTCCCTGGAAGCCGTACTGCCGCTCACCCCGCTGCAGGAGGGCCTGCTCTTCCACGCGCAGTACGACGAGCAGTCGGGCCCGGACGTCTACGTCATGCAGCTGGGACTGGACATCGACGGCCCGCTGGACGTGCCCGCGCTCCGCGCCTCCGCCCACGCCCTGCTGGGCCGGCACGGCAACCTGCGCGCCGGATTCAGGCACGACGGCCCGCGTCCGCTGCAGTTCCTCCCCAAGGCGACGGATCTTCCGTGGCACGAGGCCGACCTGACCGCCCTCCCGGAACAGGACCGCGAAGCGGCGCTGCGCGACCTCACCGAACGGGACCGTGCGACCCGCTTCGACCTGCGCAACCCTCCGCTGCTGCGGTTCACCGTGGTCCGGGTCGCGGAGGGCAGGCACCGGCTGCTGGTGACCAACCACCACATCCTGCTGGACGGCTGGTCCGCCCCCGTCCTGGTGCGCGAGCTGTTCGAGCTGTACGCGGCCGGCGGGGACGTCACGGCCCTGCCTCCCGTGACCCCGTTCCGCTACCACCTGGCCTGGCTCGCCAAGCAGGACCGTGAAGGCGCCGTCCGGGCCTGGCGGAGCGCACTCGACGGGCTCGACGAGCCGACCCTGCTCGCCGCGATGCCCGACGACCGGTCCACGACGGTGCTGCCCAGCAAGGTCTCCGTACTGCTCGGAGCGGAGACGTCCGCCCGGCTGACCGAGCGGACCCGTGAGCACGGCATCACCCTCAACACCGTGGTGCAGGCGGCCTGGGGTCTTGTGCTGGCCGGGCTCACCGACCGCAGGGACGTCACCTTCGGTATGACCCTCGCGGGCCGGTCGCCGGAGATACCCGGTGTGCACACCATGGTCGGCCTCTTCCTCAACACCGTGCCCGTGCGCGTCCGCATCGGGCGCGAGGAGACGCTGCTCGCGATCTGCGAGCGGTTGCAGGAGGAGCAGCAGGTGCTGATGGCCCATCAGCACCTGGGTCTCGCGGAGATCCAGCGGGCCGCCGGGCACGGCGATCTGTTCGACACCCTCACCGTCCTGGAGAACTTCCCCGTCGACCCGGCGACGCTCACCCTGCCCGGCGGTCTCTCGGTCGCGGACTTCTTCTCCACGGACGGCGCGCACTACCCGCTCGCCCTCATGGTCATTCCCGGCCCCTCGCTCGAACTCCGCTTCACCTACCGCTCCGACGCCTTCGTGGAGGCCGAGATCGAGCGCTTCGGCAAGCGGCTCACCGCCGTGCTGGAGGCGTTCGCCGCCGAGCCGTCCCGGCAGGCCGGAGCGGTCGAGCTGCTGGACGCCGACGAGCGGACGAGGCTGCTCGACACGTGGAACCCGGCCCCCGTCCCCGCGCCCGCGCGCACCCTGCCCGAGCTGCTGGCGCTGCGCACCGCCGAGACGCCGGACGCGGAGGCCCTGGTCTGCGGAGACCGGTCGCTGACGTACGCGGAGACGACCCGCAGGGCGGAGGAGATCGCCGCCTGGCTGCTCGACCGCGGGGTGCGCCCCGAGGAACCGGTCGGCATCGCGATGGACCGCTCCGTCGAGTTCGTGCTCGCCGTCCTCGGTGTGCTGCGGGCCGGTGCGGTCTACGTCCCCATCGACCACCGCTGGCCGGCCTCCCGGCGCGCGGACGTCCTCCAGGACAGCGGCACCTCACTGGTCCTGGAGCAGGGCGACCTGCCCGGGTCCTTCCCGGTCCCCGCCGGCGGCGTGCCGATGCCGCCCGGCCCGGAACGTATCGCCTACGTCATGTACACGTCCGGCTCGACGGGCCGGCCGAAGGGCGTCGCCGTCACCCACCGGGGGATCGCCGACCTGGCCGCCGACAGCCGCTTCGCGGGCGGCGCGCAGGAACGGGTGCTGATGCACTCGGCCCATGCCTTCGACGCGTCGACGTACGAGATGTGGACCCCGCTGCTGAGCGGCGGCACCCTGGTCGTCGGCCCGCCCGGCGAGCTGGACATGGCCACCATCGGGCGGACCGTCGCCGAGGGGCGCGTCACCGCGGCCCTCTTCACCACCGGCCTGTTCCGGCTGATCGCCGCCGAGGCCCCGGAGATCCTCCGGCCGATGCGCGAGGTGTGGGCCGGCGGCGAGGCGGTACCCGCCGCCTCGGTGCGCCAGGTGCTGGAGGCCTGCCCGGACATCACGGTCGTGGACGCGTACGGGCCGACCGAGGTCACCGTCATCGCGGCCGCGCACCCGCTCACCGCGGACCGGCCCGTGCCCGACCCGGTGCCGATCGGACGGCCGTTCGACGGCAAGCAGGTCTACGTGCTCGACAGCGGACTCGGCCTCTGTGCGGTGGGTGTTCCGGGTGAGTTGTACGTGTCGGGTGTGGGGTTGGCTCGTGGGTATCTGGGGCGTGCCGGTCTGACGTCGGAGCGGTTCGTGGCGAATCCGTTCGGGGTGGCGGGGTCCCGGTTGTACCGGACGGGTGATGTGGTGCGGTGGCGTGCCGACGGGGTGCTGGAGTTCGTCGGGCGTCGGGACAACCAGGTGAAGCTGCGTGGTTTCCGCATCGAGCTCGGCGAGATCGAGTCCGTACTCGCCGCCCATGACGCCGTCGGCCAGATCGCCGTCGTGGTCCGCGAGGACCGGCCCGGCGTCCGGCAGCTCGTCGGCTACGCCGTCGCCGCCGCCGGTGCCACGCTCGACACGGACGAACTGCGCGCGTGGGCGGCCGAACGGCTGCCCGAGTACATGGTCCCGCGGCCGGTCGTCGCCCTGGACGCACTGCCGCTGACCACCAACGGCAAGCTCGACACGAAGGCGCTCCCCACCCCCGAGTACGGCACGGAGGAGGCACGCGGACCGCGGACACCGCACGAGGAACTGCTGTGCGGGCTGTTCCAGGAGGTGCTCGGACTGCCCTCCGTCTCCGTCGACGACAACTTCTTCGAGCTCGGCGGGCACTCCCTGCTCGCCACCCGGCTGGTGAGCCGGGTGCGTGCGGTGCTCGGCGTCGAACTGTCCATCAGGCGCGTCTTCGAGGAACCCACCGTCGCCCGGCTCGCGGTCCGCCTCATGGACAGCGCGGCCCCCGCCCGGCCCCCGCTGCGCCCGGCCGGCCGGCCCGAACGGGTGCCGCTGTCGTTCGCCCAGCGGCGGCTGTGGTTCCTCAACCGGATGGAAGGGCCCAGCGCCACCTACAACATCCCCTTCGCCGTCCGTCTCTCCGGCGAACTGCGTGTGCGGGCGCTGACCGAAGCCCTCGGCGACGTGGTCGGCAGGCACGAGTCGCTGCGCACCGTGTTCCCCGACACCGACGGCGAGCCCTGGCAGCAGGTCGTGCCCGCGGGCGTGGCCACGGTGGCCGTCGAGGTCACCGACGTGACGGAGGAGGCACTGCCCGCCGCCCTCGCCGCCGCCGGAGCCGTCGGCTTCGACCTCGCCCGGGAACTGCCGCTGCGCGCACGGCTCTTCAGGACCGCGCCGGACGAGCACGTGCTGTGCGTCGTCGTCCACCACATCGCGGGGGACGGCTGGTCGCAGGCCCCGCTCTCCCGCGACCTCGGCGAGGCCTACCGGGCCCGGCTCGCGGGCGGGGCACCGGACTGGCGGCCCCTGCCGGTGCAGTACGCGGACTACACGTTGTGGCAGCAGCGGCTGCTGGGCGACGAGCACGACGAGGACAGCCTCGCGGCCGGCCAGCGGGCGTACTGGGCCGAACAGCTCGCGGGCGCACCGCAGGAGCTCGAACTCCCCGCCGACCGGCCCCGTCCGCCCGTCGCCACCCACCGGGGCGCCCATGTGCCCGTCACGGTCGGCCCGGAGCTCGCACAACGCCTGCGGGCCCTCGCCGCCAAGACGGACACCACGCCCTTCATGGTCTTCCAGGCCGCCCTCGCGGCTCTCCTGTCCCGCCTCGGCGCCGGAACCGACATCCCGATCGGCACACCGGTCGCCGGCCGGACGGACTCGGCGACCGACGACCTCGTCGGCTTCTTCGTCAACACCCTGGTGCTGCGCACCGACGTGTCCGGCGACCCGAGCTTCATCGACCTGCTGCACCGGGTGCGCAGGACCGCGCTGGACGCCTACGCGCACCAGGACCTGCCCTTCGAACGGCTGGTCGACGCGGTCGGCGCGGACCGCTCCCTGTCGCACAACCCGCTGTTCCAGGTGCTGATCGCGTACCAGAACAACACCTCGGGCGAGCTGGAACTGCCCGGCCTGCGCCTCACCGTCCAGGACATGCTGCTGCCGGTCGCCAAGGTGGACCTGGAACTGAGCCTGGCCGAGGACGCGGAAGGCGCGGTCTCCGGCATGCTCGGCTACAGCACGGACCTGTTCGACCGGGACGGCGCGGAGCGCCTGGCCGGCCACCTGGTCACGCTGCTGCGCGCCGTCACGGCCGACCCGCGGCTGCCCGTACGCCGCGTGGAGATCCTGCCCGAGGCGCAGCGCCGGCAACTGCTCGACGGCTGGAACGAGAGCGACCGGGCGGTGCCGGCCGGCACCGTCCCCGAGCTCTTCGCCCGGCAGGCCGAAGCGGTCCCCGGCCGGCCCGCCGTGATCGCGGACGGCACCGCCCTGGACTACGGGACGCTGGCCGGCCGTGCCAACCGGCTCGCCCGGCTGCTGATCGGGCGCGGTGTCGGACCGGAGGACCGGGTCGCGCTCGTCCTGCCCAGGTCGGCCGGACTGACCACCGCGCTGCTGGCCGTGATGACCGGCGGCGGAGCCTACGTACCGGTCGACCCGAACCATCCGGCCGACCGGATCGCGTACATGCTCCGCGACAGCTCCCCCACGCTCGTCGTCACCGTCGCCGCCCTGGCCGGCCGGCTGCCGGCCGGACACGGCGAGCCGCTGCTCCTCGACAGCCCCGCGACCGCCGAGGCACTGGCCGCCCTCTCCGGGGCCGAGGTCACGGACGCGGACCGCCGTTCACCGCTGTCGGCCGACCATCCCGCGTATGTCATCTACACCTCGGGATCCACCGGGCAGCCCAAGGGCGTCTCGGTCACCCACCGGGGACTGGGCAGCCTCGCCGCCTGGCATGCCGAGCGGCTCGGGGTGAGCCCGGAGAGCCGCATCGGGCAGTTCGCGGCACCCAGCTTCGACGCGTCCGCCTGGGAGACGGTCATGGCCCTCCTCAACGGCGCCGCGCTCGTCCTGACCCCGGCCGGCGTCCCGGTCCTCGGCCAGGCACTCACCGACTTCCTCACCGACGAACGGATCACCCACGCCACCCTCACCCCGACGGCCCTGTCCGGAGCGGATCCCCAGCACGCCCCCGCGGGCCTGACCCTGGTCACCGCGGGCGAGGCCTGCCCCCGGGACCTCGCCGCCCGCTGGTCCCCCGGCCGCCGGGTGATCAACGCCTACGGGCCGACCGAGACCACCGTCTGCGCCACGGCGAGCGGCCCCGTGGACGGCACCGTCACCCCGCCCATCGGCGGCCCGATCGCCAACACCAGGGTGTACGTCCTGGACCCGGCCCTGAACCTCTGTGCGGTGGGTGTTCCGGGTGAGTTGTACGTGTCGGGTGTGGGGTTGGCTCGTGGGTATCTGGGGCGTGCCGGTCTGACGTCGGAGCGGTTCGTGGCGAATCCGTTCGGGGTGGCGGGGTCCCGGTTGTACCGGACGGGTGATGTGGTGCGGTGGCGTGCCGACGGGGTGCTGGAGTTCGTCGGGCGTCGGGACAACCAGGTGAAGCTGCGTGGTTTCCGCATCGAGCTCGGCGAGATCGAGTCCGTGCTGTCGGGCTGCGCCGGTGTGGACGGTGCCGCCGTCGTCGTACGCGAGGACCGGCCGGGCATCCGGCAGCTCGTCGGCTACGTGGTGCCCGACCCGGGCACGGACCCGGACACCGGTGCCGTGCGCGCCTGGGCGGCCGAACGGCTGCCCGAGTACATGGTCCCGCAGGCGCTCGTGGTCATGGACGCCCTGCCCCTGACCGTGAACGGCAAGCTGGACCACGCGGCCCTGCCCGCACCCGACGTCACCACCTCCGGCGAGGGCCGGCACCCGGTCACCGCCGCCGAGCGGATACTCGCCGAGGCGTTCGGCTCGGTGCTCGGACTGTCCGAAGTGGACGCCGACGCCAACTTCTTCGAGCTCGGCGGCGACAGCATCGTCTCCATCAAGCTGGTCGGCCAGGTACGCAGGAGCGGCCTGGTCATCACCCCCCGGGACGTCTTCGAGCACAAGACGGCCGCCGGACTCGCGGCCGTCGCCCGCACCGTCGACGAGGTGGCCCCGCAGGATCCCGACGCGGGGATCGGCGAGGCGCCGCTCACCCCGATGACGCACTGGCTGCGCGACCACGGCGGCCGCATGGAGCGGTTCCACCAGTCGGTGCTGCTCCAGGTACCCGCCCGGGTGACCCTGGAGACCCTGACCACCGCCCTCGGCACGGTGCTCGACCACCACGACGCCCTGCGGCTGCGGCTGACGGTCAGCGGCGACGCGTGGTCCTACGAGGTCCGGGAGCGGGGCGCGGTGGACCCCGCCGACTGCGTGAGCCGGGTCGACATCACCGGCGCGGACGGCACGAAGGCACGGGCCGTCATCGCCGAGGAGGCGGAGCGGGCGGTCTCCCGGCTGTCCCCGACGGACGGTGCCATGGTGCGGGCCGTGTGGTTCGACGCCGGCCCCGAAGAGCCCGGACGCCTCCTCCTCCTCGGCCATCACCTGGCCGTCGACGGGGTGTCGTGGCGGATCCTCGTACCCGATCTCGCCGAGGCCTGGCAGGCGGTGTCCGAGAACAGGGAGCCCGCGCCGCAGCCCGTCGGCACCTCGTGGCGGAGCTGGGCGCAGTGGCTCACCGCACTCGCGGCGGAGCCCGCGCGCGCGGCGCAGGTCACCTGGTGGGCCGAGCAGCTCGGCGACGGCGACGTACCCGTGACCGCGGAGACGCGCGACCCGGGCGTCGACACCATGGGCACCCAGGAAGCGCTCGTGCTGACCCTGCCCGAGTCGGTGACCGAACCGCTCCTCACGAAGGTGCCCGCCGCGGTACGGGGCGGCATCGAGGACGTACTCCTGACCGGGTTCGCCCTGGCCGTCGCCGACTGGCGGCGACGGCGCGGACTCGGCGCCGGTACCGAGGTGCTGGTCGACGTCGAGCGGCACGGCAGGCAGATCCCGCAGGGCGAGGAGCTCGACATCTCCCGTACGGTCGGCTGGTTCACCAGCCTCGCACCGGTGCGGCTGGACCTCGGGCCCGTGCCGTGGGGCAGGGTCCTCACCGATCCGGCCGCCCTGCACAAGGCCCTCAACCGGGTCCGGGAGACGCTGCGGCAGATGCCGGACGAGGGCGTCGGCTACGGCCTGCTGCGCCACCTCAACCCGCACACCCGCGACACGCTGGCCGCCCTCGGCAGCCCGCAGTTCGGCTTCAACTACCTGGGCCGGACCGAGGTCGCAGGGGAGCCCGGCGACGGGACACCACCGCAGAGCGCCGACGACTGGACGATGTCCGCCGACGGCGAGGTGCTCCGGCAGCTCGGCGGCGACCCGGAGATGCCGGCCACCCACTCGCTGTCCCTCAACGTCCTGGTCCAGGACGGCCCGGGCGGGCCGCGGCTGGTGGCCAACTGGACCTGGCCGCGCCGCCTGCTGAGCGAGGACGCCGTACGGACGCTGGCCGAGGGATGGTTCCGCGCGCTCACCGCGCTCGCGGAGCACGCAGGCGAGGGCGAGCCGGCCGGCCTGGCCCCGTCGGACCTGTCACTGATCGACCTCGAACTCGACGATCTCGGGGTACTTGAAACTGAGTGGAGGAAGACCCGGTGACCCGCAAGGATCTTTTTGAGGACATCCTGCCCCTCGCACCGCTGCAGGAGGGCATGCTCTTCCACGCGACGTACGACGAGGACGCCCTGGACGTCTACACCGTGCGGCTGGCCGTCGACTTCGAGGGCCCGTTCGACCTGGATGTCTTCCGCGAAGCGGTCAGGGCCCTCCTGGTCCGCCGGAGCAATCTGCGGGCCGGCTTCCTGTCGGAGAACCTGAGCAAGCCCGTCCAGGTGGTGCCCCGCGAGTTCGCCGTACCCGTCGTCGCCCACGACCTCTCCGCACTGGACGAGGACGGCCGGCGGACGCGCCTGGCCGAACTGTCGGCGGCCGACGAGGCCGTACGCTTCGACCTCGCAGTCCCGCCGCTGCTGCGGTTCACCGTGGTGCGTCTGGGCGAACGCTCCTGGCGGCTCATGTTCAGCTGCCACCACATCCTGCTCGACGGCTGGTCCATGCCGATCGTCCTGGGCGAGCTCTTCGACCTGTACGGGCGGGGCGGCGACACCGCCGGAATGCCGCCCGTCGTGCCGTTCAAGCTGTACCTCGCCTGGCTGCGGAAGCAGGACAAGCAGGAAGGGCTGGCCGCCTGGCAGGCCGCCTTCGAGGGTCTCGCCGGGCCCACCCTGGTGGCCCCGCAGGCCGACGACACCGTCGACGTCCTGCCCCGTCAGCTCACCCTGGACCTGGCCGAGGAGCAGAGCACGGAGCTGACGGCACTGGCCCGCCGACTGGGCATCACCGTCAACACCATGGTGCAGGTGGCGTGGGGGCTCCAGCTCGCCCGGCTCACCGGCACCGACGACATCGCCTTCGGGGCCACCGTCTCCGGCCGCCCTCCGGAGATCGAGGGTGTCGAGGGCATCGTCGGGCTGTTCATCAACACGGTGCCCGTACGCATCCGGCTGGACGCGGCCGAGACCGTCCGGTCGCTGCTCATCCGGGTCCAGGACGAGCAGTCCGCCCTGCTCGACCACCACTACATCGGGCTCACGGAGATCCAGCGCGCCACCGGGCACGGCGAACTCTTCGACAGCCTGGTCGCGTTCGAGAGCTATCCGGTGGACGCCGACAGCCTGCAGGGCTCGCTCGGCGACCTCACGATCACCGGCACCACCGGGTCCGACGCCACGCACTACCCGCTGACGCTCATCGCCGTACCCGGCCGACGGCTGCAACTGCGCCTCGGATTCCGCAACGCGCTGTTCACCGAGACGTCCGTCGCCGCGATCCTCGGCAACCTGGAGACGGTCCTGCGGGCCTTCACCGGCGACGGCGCACAGCCCGTGGGCGACGTCATTCGGTCGGTGACCCTGCCCCTCGGCTGGACGGTCCCCGAGCGTGCCCCTCGCACCGGTGCCGTCCCCTCGCTGTCCGGCCCGGCCGCCGGCCGGCCCGGCCCCGGGGGCCGCGCGCCGCGGACCCCGCAGGAGGAGATGCTGTGCGGCCTGTTCGCCGAGGTCCTCGGCGTCCCGTCCGTGACGATCGACGACAACTTCTTCGACCTGGGCGGGCATTCGCTGCTCGCCACCCGCCTGGTGAGCCGGATCAGGACCGCCTTCGAGATCGAGCTGCCGGTGCGCGCCCTGTTCGATGCGCAGTCGGTGGTGGCGTTGGCGGAGCGGGTGGTGGGTTCGTCGGTGGGTGGGCGTGTGGCGTTGGTGCCGATGGTGCGTCCGGTGCGGGTTCCGTTGTCTTTTGCTCAGCGGCGTCTGTGGTTCCTGAATCGTATGGAGGGGCCGAGCGGGACGTACAACATTCCGTTGGGTGTGCGGTTGTCGGGTGTGTTGGATGTTTCGGCTCTGCGTGCTGCGTTGGTTGATGTGGTGGGGCGGCACGAGTCGTTGCGGACGGTGTTTCCGGATGTGGGTGGTGAGCCGTGGCAGGAGGTTGTCGCGGTGGGGGATGTGGTGGTGCCTTTTGAGGTGGTGGAGGTTGCTGCCGGGGGTGTGGGTGAGGCGTTGGCGGGGGTTTCTTCCGCTGGGTTTGATCTGTCGGTGGATTTGCCGGTTCGGGTGTGGTTGTTCCGGGTGTCGGCGGTTGAGCATGTGTTGTGTGTGGTGGTGCATCACATTGCTGGTGATGGTTGGTCGCAGGCGCCTTTGGCGCGGGATCTTGGTGTGGCTTATCGGGCGCGGGTGGGGGGTGTTGTGCCTGGGTGGGATGCGTTGCCGGTGCAGTATGCGGATTATGCGTTGTGGCAGCGTGAGGTGTTGGGTGATGAGGGTGACGAGGGTTCGGCTATTTCGCGTCAGTTGGGTTATTGGCGTGGGGTGTTGGAGGGGTTGCCGGATGAGTTGAGTTTGCCGGTGGATCGGGTTCGTCCTGTGGTGTCGAGTTATCGGGGCGGGACGGTTTCGGTTGAGTTGGGTGCTCGTTTGCATCGGGATCTGGTGGGGTTGGCGCGTTCGTCGCGGTCGAGTCTGTTCATGGTTCTGCAGGCGGGTGTGTCGGGGTTGTTGTCGCGTTTGGGGGGTGGTGCGGATATTCCTTTGGGTACGGCTGTCGCGGGTCGTACGGATGTGGCGTTGGACGAGTTGGTGGGGTTCTTCGTCAATACGTTGGTGTTGCGGGCGGATGTGTCGGGTGATCCTGGGTTCGGTGAGTTGGTCGAGCGGGTCCGTGTGACGGATCTGGCGGCTTTCGCGCATCAGGATGTGCCGTTCGAGCAGTTGGTGCATGCGTTGCAGCCGGCGCGTTCGTTGGCGCGGCATCCGTTGTTCCAGGTGATGATCGTGTTGCAGAACAATGCGGTGGCGTCGTTGGATCTGCCGGGTCTGGTGGCGCGTCCGGTGGATGGTGAGGGTGGTGCGGCGAAGTTCGATCTGGGGTTCAACTTCGTCGAGCGCACGGACATGGACGGCGCCCCGGCCGGCATCGAAGTCACGGTGGAGTACAGCGCCGACCTCTTCGACGAGCACACGGTCACGGACCTGGGCGGGCGCCTGGTGCGTCTGCTGTCCCTGGGCGCGGCCGACCCGGCGATGCCGATCAGCCAGCTGGACCTCCTCGAATCGCGTGAGTGGCAGCGGCTGCTGACCGGCTGGAACGACACCGGCCGGGTGCTGGAGCTGCCGGCCGCGACGGACACGGGCCCCGAGCCCGGGACGATCGCCGGGCTGTTCGCGGCCCAGGTCGCCCGGACCCCCGACGCGCTCGCGGTGGTCGCCCACGACGCACAGCTCAGCTACGCGGAGCTGGACGAGCGGTCGGCCGCGCTGGCCGCGCTCCTCGCCGCCCGGGGAGTACGCCGCGGTGACACCGTCGCCGTCGCCGTCCCCCGATCCGCCGCACTGACCGTCGGGCACCTCGCGGTGCTGCGGGCCGGTGCGGTGTGCCTGCCCGTCGAGCCGGACCATCCGGCCGAGCGGGTCCGTGCCTTCCTGGACGCCGCCGCACCCGCCGCGGTCATCACCACGGAGGGCTGCCGGCCCCTGGCCGGGACCACCTCGGGCCCGGTCCTCCTGCTCCGGCCCGGCGGGCGCGGCGACGAGGAGCACCCCGTCGCCGGCACCGCCGCCCGGCTGCCGGGGCCGCTGCCGGACTCCCCGGCGTACCTGGTCCACACCGCCGACCCGGAGGGTTCCCCGCGCGGTGTGCTCGTACCGCACCGGGGCATCGTGAACCGGCTCCTGTGGATGCGGGACGCCTGCCGTCTCGGCCCGGACGACCGGATCCTGCACAAGGCGCCCGCGGACCTCGACGTATCGGTCTGGGAGGTGCTCGCACCGCTGGTCCTCGGCGCCGCCCAGGTGGTCGCCCTGCCGGGCGGCCACCGCGACATGGTCGGCCTGGCCCGGCTGATCCGGCGCGAGGCCGTGACCACGGCCCACTTCGCGCCGTCCGTGCTGGAGGCGTTCCTCGCCGAGCCGGAGTCCGCGCACTGCACCGGACTGCGCCGGGTGCTGTGCAGCGGCGAGCCGCTGCCCGCCGGACTGGCAGAACGGCTGAGGTCACACCTTCCCGGAGCGGAGCTCCATGTCCTGCACGGGCCGGCGGAGGCATCGTTCGACGCCCTCGCGCAGGCTGTCGGGACCGGGGACACAGGGGCGTACCCGGTCGCCGGCCGGCCCGTCTGGAACACCCGCGCCTTCGTGCTCGACGCCGGCCTCATGCCCCTGCCCCCGGGCAGCCCCGGTGAGCTGTACCTGGGCGGGGTCCAGCTGGCGCACGGCTACCTCGGCCGTGCCGCGCTGACCGCCGAGCGGTTCGTGGCGGACCCCTACGGCCCGCCCGGCTCCCGGCTCCACCGCACCGGCGACCTGGCCAGGATCACCCGTGACGGTACGGTCGAGCTCCTGGGCCGTACCGACGACCGGCTCACCCTCGACGGCAGGAGTGTCGAACCCGGCGAGGTCGAGCGGGTGCTGACCGGGCACCCCGCGGTCGGTGCCGCGGCCGTGACCGTACGTCCCAGCCCCTCGGGCGAGCCCGCGCTGGTCGCCTACCACGTCCCCCTCGACCCGGCGGCCCCGGCGGACACCGCGGCGCTGCGGGCCCATGCCGCGGCCGTGCTCCCCGGACACGCGGTGCCGGCGCACTGCGTCGTGCTCGACGCGCTGCCGTACACGGCGGACGGCCGGATCGACCGCGCCGCGCTGCCCGAGCCGCGGCACAGCACCGACCGGGCACCCCGCAACGACATCGAGCGCACACTCTGCGACCTGTTCTCCGAACTGCTCGGCGTCCCGTCCGTGTCGATCGACGACAGCTTCTTCGACCTGGGCGGGCATTCGCTGCTCGCCACCCGGCTGGTGAGCCGGGTCCGTGCCACCTTCGGCATCGAGCTCCCGTTCCGGGACATCTTCGATGCGCAGTCGGTGGTGGCGTTGGCGGAGCGGGTGGTGGGTTCGTCGGTGGGTGGGCGTGTGGCGTTGGTGCCGATGGTGCGTCCGGTGCGGGTTCCGTTGTCTTTTGCTCAGCGGCGTCTGTGGTTCCTGAATCGTATGGAGGGGCCGAGCGGGACGTACAACATTCCGTTGGGTGTGCGGTTGTCGGGTGTGTTGGATGTTTCGGCTCTGCGTGCTGCGTTGGTTGATGTGGTGGGGCGGCACGAGTCGTTGCGGACGGTGTTTCCGGATGTGGGTGGTGAGCCGTGGCAGGAGGTTGTCGCGGTGGGGGATGTGGTGGTGCCTTTTGAGGTGGTGGAGGTTGCTGCCGGGGGTGTGGGTGAGGCGTTGGCGGGGGTTTCTTCCGCTGGGTTTGATCTGTCGGTGGATTTGCCGGTTCGGGTGTGGTTGTTCCGGGTGTCGGCGGTTGAGCATGTGTTGTGTGTGGTGGTGCATCACATTGCTGGTGATGGTTGGTCGCAGGCGCCTTTGGCGCGGGATCTTGGTGTGGCTTATCGGGCGCGGGTGGGGGGTGTTGTGCCTGGGTGGGATGCGTTGCCGGTGCAGTATGCGGATTATGCGTTGTGGCAGCGTGAGGTGTTGGGTGATGAGGGTGACGAGGGTTCGGCTATTTCGCGTCAGTTGGGTTATTGGCGTGGGGTGTTGGAGGGGTTGCCGGATGAGTTGAGTTTGCCGGTGGATCGGGTTCGTCCTGTGGTGTCGAGTTATCGGGGCGGGACGGTTTCGGTTGAGTTGGGTGCTCGTTTGCATCGGGATCTGGTGGGGTTGGCGCGTTCGTCGCGGTCGAGTCTGTTCATGGTTCTGCAGGCGGGTGTGTCGGGGTTGTTGTCGCGTTTGGGGGGTGGTGCGGATATTCCTTTGGGTACGGCTGTCGCGGGTCGTACGGATGTGGCGTTGGACGAGTTGGTGGGGTTCTTCGTCAATACGTTGGTGTTGCGGGCGGATGTGTCGGGTGATCCTGGGTTCGGTGAGTTGGTCGAGCGGGTCCGTGTGACGGATCTGGCGGCTTTCGCGCATCAGGATGTGCCGTTCGAGCAGTTGGTGCATGCGTTGCAGCCGGCGCGTTCGTTGGCGCGGCATCCGTTGTTCCAGGTGATGATCGTGTTGCAGAACAATGCGGTGGCGTCGTTGGATCTGCCGGGTCTGGTGGCGCGTCCGGTGGATGGTGAGGGTGGTGCGGCGAAGTTCGATCTGGGGTTCAACTTCGTCGAGCGCACGGACATGGACGGCGCCCCGGCCGGCATCGAAGTCACGGTGGACTTCAGTGCGGACCTCTTCGACGAGAGCACGGTCCAGCACATCGGGGAGCGGCTCGTCCGCCTCCTCGACGCGGGCACCGCAGACCCGTCGAAGCCGCTCAGCCGCATCGACATCCTCGACCGGGCCGAGCGCGCACAGCTGCTGACCGGGTGGAACGACACCGGGCATGTGCTGGAGCTGCCCGAGGTGGCCGGTGCGGAGCCGGAGACCATCGCCGGGCTGTTCGCGGCCCAGGTCGCGAAGACCCCGGACGCGCTCGCGCTGACGGCCGACGACGCGCGCCTCAGTTACGCGGAACTGGACGAGCGGTCGGCCGCGCTGGCCGCGCTCCTCGTCGCCCGGGGAGTACGCCGCGGTGACACCGTCGCCGTCGCCGTCCCCCGATCCGCCGCACTGACCGTCGCCCTCCTGGCCGCGATCAGGGCAGGCGCCGCCTACCTGCCGATCGAGCTGGACTACCCGGCCGAGCGGATCGCCCACATGCTGGCCGACGCGGCCCCGGCCGTCGTGATCACCACGAGCGCGGCGCGGGACGGTCTCCCCGGGAACACGGCCGGGAAGCTCGTCGTGCTCGACGAGCCCGGTACGCGGGAGGAGGCGGCGGCGCTGCGCGGCACCACCGAGCTGCCGGGACCGCTGCCGGACTCCCCGGCCTACGTCATCTACACCTCCGGCTCGACCGGCCTCCCGAAGGGTGTCGTCGTACCGCACCGGGGCATCGTGAACCGGCTGCTGTGGATGCAGGACGCCTACCGGATCGGCCCGGACGACCGGATCCTGCAGAAGACCCCGTCCGGGTTCGACGTATCGGTGTGGGAGTTCTTCTGGCCGCTGGTGACCGGTGCGGTCCAGGTCGTCGCGAAGCCCGGCGGCCATCGCGACCCGGCCTACCTGGCGCGCCTGATACAGGACGCGGACGTGACGACCGCGCACTTCGTCCCGTCCATGCTGGAGGTGTTGCTCGCCGAGCCGGAGGCCGCACACTGCACCGGACTGCGCCGGGTGCTGTGCAGCGGCGAGGCGCTGCCCACCGGACTGCGCAAGCGGTTCCGGGCGCTGCTGCCGGCCGCTCTGCACAACCTCTACGGACCGACCGAGGCGTCCGTGGACGTGACCTCGTGGGACTGCGCCGAGGACTCCGCCACCGCGGTGGTCCCGATCGGCAGGCCCGTCTGGAACACCAGGACCTATGTACTGGACCCGGCGCTCGCACCGGCTCCGGCAGGCAGCGGCGGTGAGCTGTACCTGGGCGGGGTCCAGCTGGCGCACGGCTACCTCGGCCGTGCCGCGCTGACCGCCGAGCGGTTCGTGGCGGACCCCTACGGCCCGCCCGGCTCCCGGCTCTACCGCACCGGCGACCTGGCCAGGATCACCGCGAACGGGGTGCTGGAGTTCCTCGGCCGTACCGACGACCAGGTGAAGATCCGCGGCCGGCGCGTCGAGCTGGGCGAGATCGAGCACGCCCTCGCCCAGCACCCGCTGGTGGGCAGCGCGGTCGTCGCCGTACACACGACACCTTCGGGGGACACCCGCCTCGCCGCGTACGTCACACCCGCCGGGTCGGCACAACTCCCGGAACCGGCCGCACTGCGCGACCACCTGGCCGATGTACTGCCCGACCACATGGTGCCCGCCCACTACACGGCCATCGACGCCGTACCGGTCACGCCCAACGGAAAGGTCGACAAGAAGGCGCTGCCCGAGCCGCAGCTGCTGGAGCGGGAGCCCGGCCGTGCCCCGCGAGACGCGACCGAGAAGGCGCTCTGCGAGATCTTCGCCGAGCTGCTCGACCACGACACCGTGAGCATCGACGACAACTTCTTCGAGCTCGGCGGCCATTCGCTGCTCGCCACCCGGCTCATCGGCATGGTCCGCGACCGGCTGGACGCCGGGATGTCGGTGGTCTCGATCTTCGAGGCGCCGACGGTCGCGGCGCTGGCCGTACGTCTCTCGGAGGCCGAGGGCGAGGGCCCGCTGAGCCGGCTGCTGCCGCTGCGTTCCGGCGGCACCGAGGCACCCGTGTTCTGCGTGCACCCGCTGGGCGGGCTCAGCTGGCCCTACGCGGGGCTGGCCGAGCACCTCCCCGCCGGTGTCGGGCTCTACGGACTGCAGTCGGCGGGCCTCGCCGACGACGAGCCGCTGCCCGCGACCGTCGAGGAGATGGCCGCCGACTACGTGGCCCGTATCCGCACCGTGCAGGCGGAGGGCCCCTACCGGCTGCTCGGCTGGTCGCTCGGCGGCCGGGTCGCGCACGCGATGGCCGGACTCCTCGAGTCGGCGGGCCAGGAGGTCGAACTGCTCGCCCTGCTGGACGCCTATCCGCGTACGGAGCCGGAGCCGGCCGCGTCCTTCTCCGAACAGGACTTCCTCCAGGGGGTCCTGGCCGCGATCGGCATGGAGGCGGCCGATCTCGACGGGCCCGTGGAGTTCGGCCGGGTGATGGCCGCGATGCGCGCGTCCGGCAAGGAACTCGCCGGGCTCACCGAGGTGCAACTGCGCCGCCTGCAACGGGTGATGGCCAACAGCTTCCAGGTCGAGGCCGGCTCCGTCACCGGCCACTGCCGGGCGGGCGCGGTGATGTTCGCCGCGATGGTCGATCCGGCGGGCGAGCCGGGCCACTGGCTGCACCACATCGGCGGCGAGCTGTCGATCCACGCCGTCCCCGCCGCGCACAACGACCTCATGCGGCCGCAGCCGCTCGCCGCGATCGGGGCGGTGTTGGCCAAGAAGCTGGACCGCACCGCCCGCGCAGACCGCACGTGACGCCCGAACGGCGCCCGTCCGAAAGCAGAAAGAGGATTTGAGATGGCAAGAACGACAGTGCTCTGTGTTCCGTTCGCCGGTGCGGGCGCCTCGGTCTTCCGCCCGTGGGTCCCGTTGTGCGAGGACCGCTTCGACCTGGCGGCCGTGCAGCTGCCCGGCCGCGAGCAGCGCTTCGCTGAAGAGCCCTACCAGGATGTGGCGGTGGCCGTCGAAGGGCTGATGCCCGAGGTGCTGGAGCGGGTGTCCGGCGGGGGACCGGTCGTGCTCTTCGGGCACAGTCTCGGCGCGGTCCTCTCCTACGAGATCGCGCACCGGCTGGCCGCGACCGACGGGGTCGACCTGGCCGCGCTCGTGGTCAGCGGATCTCCCGGCCCGTGGACCCGCCGGGAGAACGGCGCGAGCGGTCTCGACGACGACGAGTTCCTCGAAAGGGTGCGGGAGTTCGCCGGTTACCGGCACGAGGCGCTGGAGGACCCGGAGATGCGTGAGCTGCTGCTGCCCTCACTGCGGGCCGACGTCGAGATGCACGAGAGCTATGTCGCCCTCTCGGACACCCCGCTGCCCGTGCCGGTCACATCGGTGCGTGGTGCCACCGACACCCTGGTGAGCTCCGAGCAGGCCATGGAGTGGAGCAAGGCCACCGGCAAGGAGTTCGACCTCGTGGAGGTCGAGGGCGGCCACATGTACCTGGTCGACAACACCGAGGCCCTGATCCGGGTACTCGCGGACGTCAGCTCCCGATGAGCTGCCGTCCGCTCCCGGCGGGCCGTTGTCCGCGTCCGACGGGCTGCCGTCCGCTCCCGGCGGGCCGCTGTCCGCGTCCGACGGGCCGACGTCCGCTCCCGATGAGCTGTCGTCCGCTCCCGACGCGTGCGGCGGGCGAGCCCGCCGACCACCACCGACCGTAAGGAGATCTGGTGCGCCTGCAAGGAAAGACCGTCATCGTGACGGGAGCCGCACGCGGTGTCGGCCGTGCCTGTGCGCTGGCGTTCAGCCGCGAGGGCGCCGACCTGGCGCTGCTCGACGTGTGCGGCGACATCGAGGGCGTTCCCTACGCGCTCGGGACCACGAGCCAGCTCGCGCACACGGCCGAGCAGTGCCGCAAGGAAGGGGCGGCCGTCCTCACGGCGGAGGCCGACATCCGTGACTCCGCCGCGCTGCGGGCCGCCGTCGACCGGACCGTCGAGAGGTTCGGCCGGGTGGACGTGCTCGTCAACAACGCGGGCATCGTCGCGCCGTCGGGCAAGCCCGCCCACGAGATCGGCGAGGAGGAGTGGCAGGTGATGCTCGACATCAACCTGTCCGGCGCCTGGCGGATGACCTCCGTCGTCGGCCCCCTGCTGCTGGCCCAGCGTGCGGGCAGCATCATCAACGTGGCCTCCACCGCCGGCCTCGTCGGCTACCGGAGCTTCGCCGGTTACGCGGCGTCCAAGCACGGCCTGATAGGCCTGACCAAGGCGACCGCGCTCGACTACGCGCCGCTGAAGGTACGCGTCAACGCCCTGTGCCCCGGATCGATCCGGGACGACAGCCGGGCGGAGGGGCGGATGCTCGGCGAGATCGCCAGGGCGCTCGATCTCCCGGTCTCCGAGAGCGAGGAGACCTTCGTCCAGTCGCAGCCCATGAACGCGCTGATCGAGCCGGAGGACGTCGCCGGGGCAGCCCTCTGGCTGGCCTCCGACGAGTCCGCCCAGGTGACCGGCTCCGTACTCACCGTCGACGGTGGCTTCACCGCCCGGTGAAGCACCGCAACCACGTCAAGGGAACCAGTCGTGTCGATCTCTGAACAGGACGCCGTCGCAGGTCTCCGTCCCGCCCGGCGCACCGTCGTCCCCTCCCGGGACCGGATCCGGGAGAGCGGCCGGGAAGCACCCGGCGCGGTGTGCCACGCGCTGGGCGCACGGATCACCGGTCCCGTGCGGGCGGACGCACGGGACGCGCTGGCGGCCCGGTTCTCCGCGCGGGCCGCGGAGCTGGTGCCCGCCGGCCCGGCGGCCGGCGTCTTCCGGGAAGCCACGACGCCGTGGACGCAGGCGGTGCCGTGCCGGTCCGACTCGTCCGACGCGGAGCGGTGGCGTACGCGGGAGCTCACCCGGCCCCTCGTCGCCCACCGGGACCCGGCGGTGCGCGGGGTGCTGCTGACCTACACCGACGGTGTGACCGAACTGGTCGTGGTCGCCCACCGGGCCGCGCTCGGCGCCACCGGACTGCGCCGGTTCACCGCCGAGGTGATCGGCACGGCACCCGGCACCGGGGACGCGGCACCTGGCACCGGGGACGCGGCACCCGTCACCGCGGCCCAGGCACCCGCGGCCCCGGACCCCGCCGCGCAGGCGGCCGTACTCGCCGACTGCGTGTACGACGACCGGCCGGACTGGGGCCTGGGCCGGCCGGACGGGCCCGACACCCCGCAGACCCGTGCGCTGCCGCTGCCCGCCGGCCATCCCGTCGGCGACACCGAGAGCTGGACGGCCGCCCTCGGCATCGTCCTCGCGCGCTACGAAGGAAGCACCCGGCCCCTGGTCCCGGCCCTGGTCACCGACACCGCGGACCCGCGGGCCGTCGAGGGCATCGCGCTGATACCCGTCGAGGCCGGCCCGGCGAGCACGCTCGGCACCGTGGACAAGAGCGTCCGTACGGCCCTGGCCGCCGGACCCGCCTGGCACACCGAGGACCTCCGGCGCGCACGCGCCGCCACCGGCGGCGACGCCGAGGCGGCCGTCCCCGCGGTGGGTGTCGTCGCCGTCGGCCACGGCCCGGCTGCCGTCCCCGGTACGGACCGGTCCGCCTACCTGCCGTTCCAGCGCGCCCCGTTCCCCGTGACGCTCTCCGTGGTCCGTGACGCCGGGGGAGAGCTGCTGCTGCGCTGCGACCACTCGCCCCGGCTGCTGCACGGCGACATCGCGGACCGGCTGCTCGGACACGTGTCACGGGTGCACAGGGCGCTCACCGAGTCGCCCGACACCCCGGTCGCGGACGTCGCCCTGCTGGACGAGGCCGAGCTGGCCGCTACGGCGGAACTCGGCCGGCCCGCCGGCCTCCCGTCGTTCGACCCGGAGCGGATCGACGCGGCCGTCGCCGCGATCGCGGCCTCCCGCCCGGACGCCGTCGCCGTGTCCTACGGGTCCACCCGGCTCACCTACCGCGAGCTGGACAGCCGCGCCGACCGGCTCGCCCACGCGCTGCGCGGGCTCGGAGTCGCCGACGGCGACCGGGTCGGGGTCTGCCTGGACCGGTCCGCCGAGCTCGTCGTCACGCTGCTCGCCGTGCTCAAGGCAGGCGCCACCTACGTACCCATGGACCCGGCCTATCCGCTGGAGCGGCTCTCGTACACGACCGCGGACGCGGAGCTCGCCGTCGTCGTCACGGACCGTGCGGACTTCCCCGGCGGCACCGCCCGCGTCATCGGCACGGCGGAGACCGCCGAGCTGACCCCCGGGACGTGCGACGGTCCGCCGTCCTCGTCGACCGGCCCGCACGATCCCGCGTACGTCATCTACACCTCCGGGTCGACGGGCCGCCCCAAGGGTGTCGTCATCCCGCACGTGAACGTGCTCAGCCTGATGGCCGCCACCCTGGAGGACTTCGCACTCGGCTCCGACGACGTCTGGACGCTGTTCCACTCCAGCGCCTTCGACTTCTCGGTCTGGGAGATCTGGGGCTGCCTGCTCACCGGCGGCCGTCTGGTCGTCGTGCCCTACTGGGTGTCGCGCTCGCCGGAGGACTTCCACCGGCTGCTGGTCCAGGAGCGGGTCTCCGTGCTCAGCCAGACCCCGTCCGCCTTCGCCCACCTGATGGACGTCGAACGGGACGGCGCCGAACCCGCCCCCGTACGGCTGGTCGTCTTCGGCGGCGAAGGTCTCGAACCCCGCATGCTCCTGCCCTGGTTCGACCGGCACCCGGAGTCCGCGTGCCGTGTGGTCAACATGTACGGCATCACCGAGACGACCGTGCACGTGACCGCGCAGACCGTCACCAGGGCCGAGGCGCTCACCGGATCGAAGTCCGTCGGACACGCCCTGCCCGGCTGGTGGGTGCGGGTCGCCGACCCGGAAGGCAGGCCGCTGCCCGTCGGCGTCGCCGGCGAGATCTACGTCGGCGGGGCCGGGGTCGCCGCGCACTACCTCAACAGGCCGGACCTCGACGGGCAGCGCTTCCTCACCGACGCGCGCACCGGGGAACGCATGTACCGCAGCGGGGACAAGGGCCGACTGCTGCCCGACGGCCGGCTGGAACACCTCGGCAGGCTGGACAACCAGGTCAAGCTGCGCGGCTTCCGCATCGAGCTCGACGAGATCCGGGCCGTGCTGCTGGACGACCCGCAGGTCGGCGCCGCCGCGGTCGTACTCAACAGGACCGACCCGGACGACCCGGCGACCGCCCAGCTCGACGCGTACGTGGTGCTGGAGGGCGACGACACCGCCGGGGTACGGCAGCGGGCCGCCAGATACCTCCCCGAGTACATGGTTCCGTCGACCGTCACCTCGCTCGACCGGATGCCGCTCACCCCGAACGGCAAGCTCGACGCCCACAAACTCCCCCGGCCCGCGCCTGCCTCCGCTCCCGCATCCGCGCCGGTGACCACAGGGGCGGCGGCCGCACCCGAGGACGCGTTCACCGCGGACCTCCTGGAGGTGTGGCAGGAGGTGCTCGGCGTTCCGGTCGGCCCCGACGACAACTTCTTCGACCTCGGCGGCAACTCGCTGCTGGCCATGCGCGTCGGTGCGGCGCTGCGCCGGCGCGGCGGCACCACGGTCGTCGCCATGCGTGACCTCTACCTGTCTCCGACGATCCGTCAGCTGGCCGCCGGCCGCGCCGGGTGAACCGCGTACCCGCGATCACGAAGCGTCCCGTTCCGAAAGATGGAAGACACGATGGCTGAACGACTCCTGCCCGACCTTTTCCAGCTGCAGGCGGCGCGCACCCCGCACGCCCCCGCCGTCCGTTCAGACGGGCAGGAGCTGACCTACGCGGAGCTCAACACCCGGGCGAACCGGCTGGCGCACCACCTGACCGCCCGCGGAATCGGCCCCGAGCGCCTCGTCGGTGTGCGGATGCCCAGGTCCGCCGACCTCGTGGTGGCGCTGCTCGGCATCCTCAAGTCCGGTGCGGCCTACGTCCCGATCGACATCGACTCCCCCGCCGAGCGGACCGCGTTCGTCGTCCGGGACACCGGGCTCGACCTGGTGCTCGCGGAGCGGGCCGCATCGCCCGGCGCCGACGGCGGCCCGGAGACCCTGACCGTCGCCGGGGCCCTCGCCGCCGCGGACGCGGCGGGCCTGCCGGCCCACGACCCCACGGGGGCCGACCGCACCGCCCCGCTCCGCGCGGACAACCTTGCCTACGTCATCTACACCTCCGGGTCGACCGGCCGCCCCAAGGGCGTCACCGTGCAGCACGACACCCTGACGCGCTACCTGGACTTCGCGTGCGCGGAGTACCCGGGTCTGGCGGACGGGGCGCTGCTGCACTCCCCGGTGGCCTTCGACCTCACCGTCACCGCGCTGTACGGGCCGCTGCTCCTGGGCGGCTGCGTCCGGGTCGCGGCACTGGACCGCGAGCCGGCGGCCGGCCCGGCCGAGGACCGGCCGGGCTTCGTCAAGGCGACCCCGTCGCACCTGCCGCTGCTGGCCGCACTGCCGGCCTCGCTGTCGCCCACCCGCGAACTGGTCGTGGGCGGCGAGATGCTGCGCGGGGACGTCGTCGACCGGTGGCGCACCGCGCACCCCGGGGCGGCCGTGGTCAACGAGTACGGTCCCACCGAGGCGACCGTCGGATGCTGCGTGTTCCGGATCGAACCGGGGGACGAGGCCGCCCCGGGCGCAGTCCCCATCGGCATGCCGACCCCGGGCACCGAGCTGTACGTGCTGGACGAGCGGCTCGCGGCGGCCGGACGCGGAACGGCCGGTGAGCTGTACATCGCGGGAGGTCAGGTCGCCCGCGGCTATCTCGGCCGCCCCGGCCTCACCGCCGAACGGTTCGTGGCGAACCCCTTCGGCGGCGGCCGGATGTACCGCACCGGCGACATCGCCCGGGTGCGCCCCGACGGGATCCTGGAGTACCTGGGCCGCACCGACGACCAGGTGAAGATCAGCGGCTACCGGATCGAGCTCGGCGAGGTCAGCTCGGTGCTCGGCTCCCTGCCCGGGGTGCGGCTCGCCGCCGTGACCGCACGCGAGGACCGGTCCGGCGACCGGTACCTGGCCGGGTACGCCGTACCGGCGGACGGGGCGGGGCTGGACCCCGCCGCCCTGCGCGCGGCCGTCGCCGAGGTGCTGCCCGCCTACATGGTGCCCGCACGGATCATGGTGGTCGACGACCTGCCGCTGACCGCGAACGGAAAGCTCGACCAGGCCGCACTGCCCGCGCCTCCGGCCGTCGCCGAGGTGCCGGGTGCCGCGCCGGAGAACCCCGCCGAGAAACGGCTGTGCGAGCTGTTCGCCGAGGTGCTCGACCTGACCGCGGTCTACCTCGACGACGACTTCTTCGCCCGCGGCGGCAACAGCCTGCGGGCCGTCCGGCTCGCCGGGCGGGCCCGCAAGGAGGGGTGGACCTTCGGCCTGCGGGACGTACTGGAACTGCGCACCCCCCGTGCCCTCGCCGCCCGTCCCCCCGGCCCGGACCCCCGGACCGGGGACACGGAGCTCGTCCGCGACGGAGCGGCACGATGAACGCCGGCCGAGTGGTGAACGCCGGCCGCGTGGTGGTCGTCGGTGCGTCCGTCGGCGGCACCCGGGTCGTGAGCGGCCTGCGCGAGGCGGGCCACACCGGTCCGGTCGTGCTCGTCGACCCGGACCCGGACGCGCCCTACGACCGGCCCCCGCTGTCGAAGCAGATCCTGTCCGGCGAGTGGACACCCGACCGGGCGTCCCTCGGCGACCCCGCTGAGTGGCAGGCGGAGCGGTACGTCGCGGCCGCCACCGGGCTGGACCCGGTGAACCGGGTGCTGCGACTGGGCACAGGCGTCGAACTCCCCTACGACAGGCTGGTCCTGGCCTGCGGCGCGACTCCCCGGACGCTGCCCGGCATGCCGCGCCGCGGCGTCCACCAGCTGCGGACCCTGGCGGACTCGCTGGCGCTCAAGGACCGGCTGGACAGCATGGCCGCCCGGGGGGCCGGGCACCTGGTGGTCGTCGGCGGCGGCTTCGTCGGCGCGGAGGTGGCCTCCACCGCCCGCTCGCGCGGGATCGACGTCACGATGGTCGAGGCACAGCCCGCCCCGCTGGCCGGACTGCTCGGCGAGGAGGTCGCCGCCGAACTGGCGCGCCTGCACACCGACAACGGCGTACGCCTGCTGTGCGGCACCTCGGTCGCCACACTGACCGGCGAGCCCGACGTCACCGGGGTGGAGCTCAGCGACGGGACGAGGCTGAGCGCGGACGCGGTCGTCGCGGGTGTCGGTGTGCGGCCCGCCACCAACTGGCTGGCCGGCTCCGGCATACCGCTGGACGCCGACGGCGGAGTGCTGTGCGACGAGTACTGCGCGGTCGACACCGGGCGGACGGTGTTCGCGGTCGGGGACGCGGCCCGGTGCCGTGACCCTCTGCTCGGCCGGCACGTGCGGGTCGAGCACTGGACCAACGCGGTGGACCAGGCCGCCGTCGCCGTCCGCACCATCCTCGAACCGGAACCGGTGGCCCACCGCCACGAGTTCTTCGTCTGGTCCGACCAGTACGGCGGCAAGATCACCCTGACCGGACGTCCGGAGCCCGGCACGGAGGTCACGGTGGTACGGGCCGAGGGACCGCGGCGGCGGTTCGCCGTGGCCTACCACCGGGGCCCGCGGCTGTGCGCCGCGCTGACGGTGAACTGGCCCAAAGCCCTGATAGCGGCCCGGCGTTCGATGGGCACACCGGGCGGCGCGGACGACACCGTCGCCGCTTGGAAGTCTTTGTAGTCGCAGCTTGCTGTAAAGACCCTGTCGTCGCGCCCGGCTCCTCCGGCACGATCGGAACACGTCGAACCGACGTCGAACCGACATCGGCCGATGACCTTCCGTGAAGGAACGCGCCTGCCTTCCTCAGACGTGCGCGTACGTCCTTCCGGGGGTTCCGGACCGCCCGTCCGGGATTCCCGGGAGGACGCCGGAAAGGGTCGTCCGCCGTCGTACGAGGCCGGTGCGTCTGCGGGCGACCGCCGGTCCCCTCTGCCGCTCCGGCCCGCTCCTCCCCGTTGTCCCTCTGTATTTCCCCATGCCTTCGGAAGGGCTTTCCGGTGCTCCGAAACAGCGATGTCGAGCCGCTCGTGCTCCGGCGGCGAGGTGTGCCCGCGCAGGCGGACCACCGAGTGCTGCTGCTGCACGGCCTCGGCAGCGGCGAGAGCTGCTGGGACCCCTTCGTCGCGCACCGGCCCCCGGGGCTCGACCTGTGGTCCGCGGGTCTGCCGTGGCGGGCGGGCGGCCCGTACGCGGTGACCGAACGGGACGAGAAGGACTGGGTCGGCGAAGCGGTCGACCGGGTCCCGGGCCGTCCCGACGTGGTGGTCGCGCACTCCTACGCCACGATCCTGCTGCTCGCCCTGCTGTCCGACACGGTCGCCGCCGGGGTGGACCCGCGGGTGCGGTTCGGCATCCGCGGCGTGGTGCTGGTGTCGCCGTTCTTCCGGCAGGACCCCACGGAGTTCACCTGGGCCCAGCTGCCGAAGACCCTCGACGCCATGCGCACCAACGCGGAGGAGTACATCCGGCTGTCGGCCCGCGACCGCCTGGACCCGGCCGTACGGGCCGACATGGCCGAACTCTCGTGCGCGCGGCTCGGACCCTACTGGGCGATCCGCTACCTCGACGCCTACCTGCGCACACCGTTCCTGGCCGCCGAACGGATCGACCTGCCCGTGCACATCGTCACCGGCGCGGGCGACACGGTCGCGCCGCCCGCCGAGGGCGAGGCCCTGGCCCGCGCGCTCGGCAACGCCTCGATCGAACGGATCGAGGACTGCGGGCACTCGCCGATGACCGAGCGGCCGGAGCGCTTCGCGCTCGCTGTCCAGCAATTCCTCACCACCCTGCCGGCCGGGCACACCCCGGCGGCGGTCAACTGAGTACGGGAGCACACGATGACCACCCTGTCCGACGTCGCGCTCAAGAAGCTTCTGAACGAACCGAGTTCGGTCACCATGCGGCCCCCCTACGAGGGTGGCAACATCAACACCGCCATCGGCTTCAAGTGCGTCAACTACCTGCTCGAAGCCGCGGTGCTCGACCACTTCCGGGCCGTCGGCCTCGGCGCGAGCGAGCTGTACCTCGTCCACGGCGTCAACTTCGACGTGGCCGGCCTGGAGACCCGTCTGCACACGGTGCTCACGCTCGACGACGACGTCCTGCTCGAAGTGACGCCGAAGACGAAGGACACCGACACCGCGATGGTCTTCGCGGTCACCGCGACCGTCGAGCGCGACGGTGCGCCGAAGAAGGCCGTCAGCTCCAAGCTGCGCGTCCTGCTGCGCCGTGACAGCAACGTCGACAGCCACGAGCCGCTCCCCGACGAGCTGCAGCGCTTCCTCGTCGACCGGCTCGCCACCGCGGAGCCCACCGCGCTGACCGCGACCCCGTCCGACGACTTCGCCGGAGCCCTCCACCGCGGCGAGAACAGCGACACCGACCCGGTGCTCGCCGAGATCATCGGCGACGACAACGCGGTCGGCTGGAAGTGGCGGGTCCCGTACTACTACTGCCACTTCACCGAGCGCATGCAGATGTCCGGCTACCTGCGGCAGATGGAGGAGGCGAAGCACGTCTTCGTCGCCTCCCGCGGCATCAGCATCAAGCGGATGCTCAACGAGCGCGGCTGGATCCCCGTCGTGACCCAGTGCAAGATCCACTTCACGGACGAGACGATCATGGAGGAGGACCTCTACACCGTCTACACCGTGGAGTCCGTCTTCAAGGACATGCTCTACACCTCCCGCGTGGACTTCTACGTCGTGCGGGACGGCGCGCTCGTCCAGACCGCCACCGGCTCGATCACCCATGGCTACTGCCACAAGGAGTCGCCGGAGGCCGAGTGGCAGATGACCGTCTTCGACGACGAGGTCCTGCGCGCGCTGCGCGGCGAGTGACCCGAGACGCACCCGGTCCCGGACACCCACAGCCCCGGACGACCGAGCCCCGGACGACCGAGCCCCGGAGGAACCCATGGCTTCCAAACGCCCACCGCGCTGGTACTTCTCCCTGCGCAGCCCGTACTCCTGGTTCGCCTACCGCGATCTCATGGCCGACCACCCCGAGGTGCTCGACACCATCGACTGGCTGCCGTTCTGGGAGCCGGACCAGGAGACCGCGAAGCTGCTGGCCGAGGAGGGGGTCACCCTTCCGATCGTCGCCATGAGCCGGGCGAAGAACTTCTACATCCTGCAGGACACCCGCAGGCTCGCCACCGAACGCGGACTGGCGGAGATCACCTGGCCCATCGACCGTGAACCGTGCTGGGAGGTCGCCCACCTCGCCTGGATCGCGGCCGAGGACGAGGGCCGGGGCAAGGACTTCGTGGCGGCGGCGTACAACGCCCGCTGGCAGGAGGGCAAGAACATCTCCGACCCCGCCGTGATCGCGGCCATCGCGGAGGAGCTGGGCCTGGACGCCCAGCGGCTGTCCACCGCCACGCAGGACGCGGAACTGCGCAAGCGGGGCGCCGCCCTGCTGGCCGAGTCGGCCCACGACGGGCTGTTCGGTGTGCCGTTCTTCATCACCGGCAGGGACAAGTACTGGGGACTCGACCGGGTCGCACCCTTCGTCCGGGCCGTCGGGGGCGGGCAGCCCGCCGCCCCGAAGACCGAGGCGCCGGACCCGGCGACCCACGCGGACCTGCTGCCGGCCGGCGGCGACGCGGGCCACGCCGGCGGCTGCGGCTGAGACCGGCCGGTGGCCGCGGCACGGAACGCGGCCACCGGCCTTCGCACGGTGACGAAGAAGCATCTGCGGCAAGCGACAAGGAGAGCACTGTGGACAGCAACCCCGGCGACACCGGCGGCGCCCGGCGCCCGGCCGGCGGCGGCCACTGGGACGCCGTCGTGGTCGGTGCCGGCCTCGGCGGCCTGACCACGGCCGCCTACCTGGCGACCGCGGGCCGCCGCGTCCTGGTGCTGGAGCAGTTCTCGGTGGTGGGCGGCAACAGCCACGTCTTCCGCAGGCGGCGGCGCTACGAGTTCGACGTCGGCGTCCACTACCTCGGCGACTGCGCGCCCGGCGGAGTCATCCCGTCCGTCCTGGGCGGGCTCGGACTCCGCGACCGGGTCGAGTTCCTGGAGATGGACCGGAGCGGCTTCGACCTCATCAGGGTCCCCGGAGCCTCCGTGGACATGCCGGCCGGCTGGCCCGAGTACCGGAAGCGGCTCCTCGCCGCGATGCCGGACGAGGCGGAGGGCCTGCGCACCTTCACCGACATCTGCGAAGCCGTCGGGGAGGAGCAGCGCTCGGCACTGTTCGAGTCGCACACCTGGTCGCCGACGGACATCGCGAACGGCACCGTCGCCGTCCGGGAGTGGGGCAGGCGCACCCTGGACGACCTGTTCAACCACTGCGGCCTGTCGTCGAGGGCGCGTACGGTGCTCGCGGCCCAGGCGCCCAACTACGGTCTGACTCCGCGTCAGGCGACGGTGGCCCGGCACACCAGCGTCACCGACCACTACCTCCGCGGCGCCTACTACCCGGCGGGCGGGGGCCAGACGCTCGCCGCCGGCCTGGTCGAGGTCATCGAGGCACACGGCGGAGAGGTCCGCACCCGCGCCAGGGTGCGACGCATCCTGGTGGAGGACCGCAAGGTCACGGGTGTCGGGCTGGACGGCGGCGAGACGGTCAGCACCGGCCTGGTGGTGTCCAACGCGGACTACCGCCGCACGGTGCTCGACCTGGTCGGTGCCGAGCACTTCTCGAAGTCCGTCGCGAACCGCACCCGGAACGCGAGCATGGGCATGCCGTGGCTGGTGCTCTACCTCGGTCTCGACACCGACCTGCGGGACCGGCCGAACGCCAACCTGTGGTGGTACGACACCGACGACATCGACGGCTACTTCGACCGGGCGCGCGCCGGCGACGTCGACGACGTGCCCTTCCTCTTCTGCTCGTTCGCCTCGCTCAAGGACCCGGAGAACCGCGCGCTGTGCCCACCGGGGCACGCCAACCTCCAGGTCATGACGCTCTGCCCGCCCGACTACGAGTGGTGGGGCGTCCCCGACGGGATCGAGGGCGACAGCTCCTCGTACCGGCGCGACGCGCAGTACCTGCGCCGTAAGCAGGAGCTCACCGAAGCCACCCTGCGCGCGGCGGAGAAGGCCATCGGCCCGCTGCGGGGGCACATCACGCACATGGAGGCGGCGACACCGCTGACCCATGAGCGGTACACCCTGTCCTCCGGCGGCACCCCGTTCGGCATGGCCGAATGGGGCGGCACGGCCCGGCCGGGCACGGCGACCCACATCGCCGGCCTGCACGTGGTCGGGGCCAGCACCCAGGCGGGCAACGGTGTCGCGGGCGTCATGCTCGGCGGCATCTCGTGCGCCTCCCACATTCTCGGCCAGCCGCTGCTCGCGCACGGCCGGCAGGGAGTGGTGTCCGGAGACCCGGACCTGCTCCCCGACCGGCCGGACGGCTGGGACCCGAGGGAGGTCTGCCGGGGCGGTTCCCGGCGGTCCCGTTCGGGCCCCGGCACGGCGGCCCGGGATCTGGCCGGCACCCCCGGCTGAGATCGAGCGGTTCGCGGGCCACCGCCCGCGTACCGCCGAGCAGTACCGATGAACCCCCCACAACCAGTCAAGCAGTCACCACCTATGACGAACTGAGAGTGATTCACATGAGCGCGACCACCGCCGTCGAGCAGCAGGCCCGCATCAAGGAGATCGTCTGCGACATCCTCGAACTCGAGGAGGACGAGGTGACCGGCGAGGGCCTCTTCAAGGAGGAGTACGGCGCGGACTCGCTGCGCGCCATCGAGATCCTCGCGGGCCTCGAGAAGGAGTTCAAGGTCACGATCGACCAGTCCGAGCTGGAGCGGATGGTCAACCTCGACGGCGTCTACGCCGTCGTCCAGGAGTCGATCGACGCCAAGTAGGACCGGCTCCGTCATCCCTGGTGGATCTGCGCACGGCGTCGGGCCCCGCCAGGAACGTACGGGACCGCTCCGGGCGGACCACCGGCAGGAACGGGTGCGGGGGAGCCTTCGGCGCGTCGGCTCCCCCGCACCGGCGGCCCACCCGGCCGTGACCGTCCGGCGGTTCCCCCCGCCCCCCTTTCCGTGGTGACCCGTGGTGATTCCGTGGTGACCAGGCCGTACCGAGGGAGATTGATGTCTGACAGCCTTTCTGACGCGATGCGCGACGACGCGGCGTCCCGGGTCGTGCTGACCGGGTTCGGCGTGTTCTCCAGCATCGGTGTCGGAGCCGATGAGTTCGCCGAGGGCCTGCGTGCGGGCCGTAGCGGCGCCAAGCCGATCACCCTGTTCGACACCGAGGGTTTCGCGCACGCCAACGGGTGCGAGATCACGGGGGCCGAGCCGGAGCGCTGGATCCACAACCTGCCCGTCGAGACCCTGGGCCGGGCCACACAGTTCTCGGTCGCCGCGGCCCGGATGGCCGTCGAGGCCGCCGGGGTCGACCTCGAATCACTGCGCGCCCAGCGCGGGATGATCTCGATCGGGACCACCGACGGAGAGTCCTACGACCTCGACCAGCTGGTCGAGACCGAGGTCAGGTCCGGCCCGGCGGCCATGGACCCGACCGTCGCCCGCCGGGTGTCACCGAACCGTCTGTCCATCGCCGCGGCCCAGGAACTGGGGCTGTCGAACGTCGACGCGGTGACCATCGCCACCGCCTGCTCGGCCGGCAACTACGCGATCGGCCAGGGCTTCGACGCCATCCGCTCCGGCGCGGTGGACTACGCGCTCTGCGGCGGCGCGGACGCCATGTGCCGCAAGACGTTCACCGGCTTCTACCGGCTCGGCACCATCGCCCCCGACGTCTGCCGCCCGTTCGACTCCGAACGCAAGGGCATCCTGACCGGTGAGGGCGCGGGCGTGCTGATGCTGGAGAGCCTCGCCTCCGCACAGGCACGCGGTGCCCGTATCTACGCCGAGGTGCTCGGCTACGGGATGAACTGCGACGCCTACCACCAGGTCGCGCCGAACCAGGCGAGCGTCGCCCGGTGCATGGAGATCGCCCTGAAGAACGCCGGTGTGAAGGAGGAGGAGGTCGACCTGATCTCCGCCCACGGCACCGGGACCAAGGCCAACGACGTGACCGAGTCGCGCGCGATCCACGACGTGTTCGGCGACACCCCGCCGCGCACCGTGTCGCTGAAGTCGATGCTCGGCCACACGATGGGCGCCGCCAGCGCGCTCGCCGCGATCGCCTGCGCCCTGTCCGCGTACCACGGCTTCATACCGCCGACCATCAACCACCGCGAGACCGACCCCGAGTGCGAGATCGACTGCGTGCCCAACGAGTCGGTCGAGGCCGACCTGCGCATCGTGCAGAACAACGGGCTCGCCTTCGGCGGCAACAACGCGATCGTGATCCTCGGCAGGTACCAGGACGGTGAGCGGTGAGGCTGCCCATCACCGGAGTCGGCGCGGTCGCGAGCATCGGCCGGGACGCGACCGAGATCTTCGACAACCTCTGCGCCGGACGCGGCGGTCTCGGACCGATGCGCGGGTTCGACCACGACCTGTACACCGGGACCCAGCTCTTCGAGATCGACGACCGGCCCGAGGCCGGAGTGGACCGTACGCTGCGCGCCACCGGATTCCTGCTGGACGCCGTCGCCCAGGCGGCCGAGTCCGCCGGCCTCGGCGACGACCTGTCGGACTGTCCGGTGCTCGTGGGCACCGGACTGCGCGAGCTGCGCTCCGCCGAGCTGTGGTGGCGCGACGGGGTGTCCTTCGGCCCCGAGCGGCTGCACTTCGGCACCGCCCTGCGGGAACGGTTCGGCACCGCCGACACCCACACCTTCTCCAACGCGTGCTCCGCCTCCCTGTACGCGCTGGCGCTGGGCGCGGACATGCTGGAGCTCGGCGAGGCCGACACCGTGATCGTCGCGGGCGTCGACTCGATCACCGAGAGCATGTTCGGTCTGGCCGACCGCGTCCAGCCGGAGCCGCCCGGCGCGCTGCGCACTCTGGACGTCAACCGCAAGGGCACGATCCTGGGCGACGGAGCGGCCGCCGTCGTGCTGCGCCGCGAGGACCTTCCCCTGTCCGGCGGCCCCCTGTGGGGCCGGCTCCGGGGCGTCGGCATGACCTGCGACGCCAAGCACCCCACGGCCCCCGACCAGAAGTACGTCGCCGAGGCGATCCGCCAGGCGCACCGGTACGCGGGCACGAAGCCGGCCGACATCGACCTGCTGATGCTGCACGGCACCGGGACACCTCTCAACGACCTGGTCGAGGCCTCCGCGTACGCCGAGGTCTTCGGCCCGGACGCGGGCGTCCCGGTGGTGACCGGCATCAAGCCGATGACCGGGCACACCAGCGGTTCCGCCGGCGTGCTGAGCCTGGTCACCGCCCTGCAGGTGATGGCGACGGGCAAGGTCCCGCCGCTGGTCGGGCTGGATCAGCCGATCGAGGAGGCCGCCGGTCTCCGGCTGGTCCGCGACAAGGCGGCCGAGCACGAGGTCTCGCTCGCGCAGGTACATGGATTCGGATTCGGCGGGATCAACGCCGTGGCGATTGTCGAGGCACCATGAGCATCTTTGTCACAGGCGTCGGGGTCGCCCTGCCCGGTGCCGACTCCGCGGCCGCGCTGGCGGCCGCCCGGTACCCCGTGGGGTCCGTGGACCCGGCGGCGGTCCTGGGGAAG
This sequence comes from Streptomyces sp. NBC_01520, assembly GCF_045040375.1. Taxonomy (NCBI): domain Bacteria; kingdom Bacillati; phylum Actinomycetota; class Actinomycetes; order Kitasatosporales; family Streptomycetaceae; genus Streptomyces; species Streptomyces sp. NBC_01520. The sequence goes on along the minus strand of NZ_CP109404.1, from coordinate 3,730,367 downwards.
AAGGGGCTGCGCTACAAGGACCGGGCGACCCAGCTCGGACTCGTCGTCGGACAGCGTGTGCTGACCGACGCGGGGCTCCTGCCCGACGGTGTGCCGGCCTTCGACGGCACCCGGGTGGCGGTGCTCGTGAGCTCCAACCTGGGCAACGTGGACACCGCCTGCCGCGTGGCCAGGACCATCGCGGACGAGGGCACCCGAGGGCTCAGCCCGATGGACACCCCGAACGCCTCCAGCAACATCATCGCCTCCGAGATCGCGATCAGGTTCGGGCTGCACGGCCCCAACCTGATGGTGTGCAACGGACCGGGCTCCGGCCTCGACGCGATGCGCTGGGGCACGGCCCTGCTGCGCTCCGGCCGTGCCGACCAGGCGGTCGTGGTCGGCGTGGAGCCCGACAACGAGATCGTGCGCGAACTCGTCGGCGGCCCGGTCGCCGACGGCGGTGCGGCACTCGTGCTGGAGCGCGCCGAGGCCGCCCTGGCCCGCGGGGCCAGGGTCCACGCGGTGATCGGCGGCCATACCCGCGGAGCGGACGTGGCCGCCGGCTTCGAGCAGCTCGCCGCCGACGAACCCGCGCCGCTCACCGCATGGTTCGCCTCGGGCGCGGCGGCCAAGGTGCTGCCCGCCGAGCTGCCCGGCCACGACCTCGCGGCGGTCTGGGGCGAGCTGTCCGGGGCGCTGGGCGTGGTGCAGGCCGCCGCTGCGATCGGCGGCTTCGCGGCCGGTGCGCACGGCCCGGTGTTCCTGGTCGCGGGAAGCGACGAGGACGACGGCAGCTCCGCGCTGGTGCTGCGACCGCCCGCCCCGGCGGCTCCCGAGCCGGGCGCGGTCTGAACGAGATGTCGGCCCCATGGAACCTGAGCAGGACGGAATGACCATGACCTTTTCGGCGAGCGCGCCCGACACCCTCAACCGGCCGGTGATCACCGCGTGGTCCGCGGTGTCGCCGTACGGCATCGGCAAGGACGAGTTCACGGCCGGCGTGCTGGCCGGGAAGAGCGCCACGACCGCACTGGACTCCGACCGGTGGGCGGCGCCGGACGACCGGGCCTGCCTGGTTCCCGGCTTCGAACTCCGCGAGGTCCTGGGCAAGAAGGGCACCCGGTCGATGGACCGGGTGACCGGGCTGGCCGTGACCGCGGTACGGGACCTGCTGCGGGACTGCGAGGGCGAGCGCAGGGGCGGCGACGAGGAGACCGCCCTGGTGCTCGGCACGACCACGGGCAGCGCCCAGAGCATGATGGACTTCACCCGCGCCTCCCTGGTCGGTGACCGACCCTTCTACGTCGACCCCTCGCTCATGCCGAACGCGGTGATGAACTGCGCGGCCGGCCAGTGCGCCATCTGGCACCGGCTGAAGGGCCCGAACACCACGATCGCCGGCGGCCGGGTCGCCGGACTCTCCGCGCTGAGCTACGCGGCGGGACTCCTGCGCACGGGCCGTGCCGAGACCGTGCTGTGCGGCGCCGTCGAGGAGTTCTCGAACGCCCGGGCATGGCTGGACCACCACCGGCGGAACGAGGACGCGGCGGGCGCGCTGCTCGGTGAGGGATGCGCCATGTTCATGCTCGAATCCGCGTCCGAGGTCGGGCAGGACGCCCACGCGCTCGCCGAGGTACTGGCCGTGGAGTCACGCGTGTACGTCGACGGAGGGCTGCGCCCCGTGCTCGAGGCCTGCCTCGACGGAGCGCTGACGCGGGCGGGCATCGACGCCCAGGACGTGTGGGCGGTCTCCGCCTCCGGTCTCGCCGGCCACGCCGGTGACGAGGAGCGCGAGGCGCTCACCGCCCGCTTCGGTGCCCCGGCCCTGGACCGGGCACCGTCCCTGGACGGCGTCGGAGACACCTCGGGTGCCTCCGCGGCGTTCCAGATCGGATCCCTGCTGAGCCTCGCCGGACGGGGAGACGGGCCGGCGGGCAGTGTCGCCGTCGTCTCCTCGGTGGACGACGACGGCATCGTCGCCTGCGCCGTGCTCCGCCTCCTCGCCGGCTGACCGGACAGACCGCACCCCAACCGGAAGGAAGAGCATGACAACCGACGCGGTGGCCCGCCTCGATCGAGAAGAGCTGCGGACGTTGCTGGCCGACACCATCGACGCCGACGTGTCCGACGTCGGGGACGACACGGACTTCGTGGACAGGCTCGGGGTCGATTCGCTGATGGCCCTGGAGGTCGTCGTCGTACTTGAGCGGAAGTACGGCATCAGGTTCGCCGAGCAGGAGATGCGCACGGTACGGACGCTGAACAGCGCCTACGACGAAGTACTGCGCAAGCTGGCGGGGCGTCCGTGAGCACAGCGGTGCTGGCCCGCCCGGAGACGGCGCGGGAGCCGGGCACCGACGCGGACACGGGGAAGTGGTCCGCCCGGTACACGGTGGCCATCGGCGCGGACGAACCCGTCTTCGCCGGGCACTACCCGGACTTCCCGATCTTCCCCGGCGTGTGCGTGCTGGAGTGCGTGCGCACCGCCGCGGAGGCCTCCGTGCCGCCCGCTGCCGGTGAACTCCGGTTCTTCGCGGTCGAGTCCGGTCGCTTCCTGTCCGCCGTCCACCCGGGCGACGTACTGGAGATCGAGCTGGCCTGGGAGCCGCGCGGGGCCGACTGGCGCTGCACCGCGAAGGTGGCGACCGGCCGGGGCCCGGCGGCCTCGGTCCGCTGCCGCTACCGGCAGGGGGCGGCGGCGTGACCGGATCCGCGGGGATACGCGCCGCGCTGCCCCACCGCTACCCGATGCTCCTGGTCGACCGGATCCTCGCGGCAGGCACCGACGAGATCCGGTCGGTCAAGGCCGTCACGCTCAACGAACCGTGGTACGCCCGACTCGGCGAGGATCCCCCGGAGACGGACTTCGCCTACCCGGACTTCCTGCTGCTCGAGTCCTGGACCCAGACCGCCGGCCTGCTGGCCACCCGGTCGGACGAAGGCCCCGCCGAGGGCCGGACCATGCTGTTCGGCTCCATGCGGGACGTGGAGTTCCACCGGCAGGTGTTCCCCGGCGACGTGATCGAGCACCACGTCCGGCTGCAGCGCGCGGTCAACGACACGCTCGTCTTCGAAGGCGGCAGCCGGATCGGCGACGAACCGGTGCTGACCATCGGCACCGTCACCGTGGCCTTCCGCCCGCGCGAACAACTCGACCCCGAACACGCCGGCCGGAACAGCGCCCCGCTGACCGGCAGCCGGTGAGGAGAGAAGTCATGACAGACGACAACGGAGCGCGCGTCGCCCTGGTGAGCGGGGGATCGCGCGGCATCGGGCGGGCCGTCGTACTGCGGCTCGCGGCCGAGGGCCACGACGTCAGTTTCTGCTACCAGTCCAACGAGCAGGCCGCGCTGGCGCTGGAGAAGGAGGCGGGCGAGCTCGGCGTACGCACCCTGGCGGTACGGGTCGACGTGACCGACGCCGCGTCCGTCAAGGAATGGGTGGCCAGGACGGAGTCCGAACTCGGCCCGGTCGAGGTGGTGGTCTGCTCCGCGGGCATCACCCGTGACAACCCGCTGCTGCTCATGTCCGACGAGGACTGGCACAGCGTCCTGGACACCAATCTCGACGGCGTCTACAACGTCTGCCGCTCGGTCATCTTCGAGATGATGAAGCGGAAGTCCGGCACGATCATCAACGTCTCCTCGGTCGCGGGCGTCCACGGCAACGCGACGCAGTCCAACTACTCCGCGTCCAAGGCGGGCATCATCGGCTTCTCCAAGGCACTCGCCAAGGAGGTGGGCCGGTACGGCATCCGCGCGAACGCGGTGGCACCCGGCTTCATCGAGACCGACATGACCGCCGAACTGGCCGACAAGGTCAAGAAGGACGCGGCCAAGCAGATCCCGCTGCGCCGCTTCGGCCGGGCCGAGGAGGTCGCCGACCTCGTCGCCTTCCTGGCGAGCGACCGCGCCGGTTACATCACCGGATCGGTCCTCCAGATCGACGGCGGCATCACCATATGAGTGCCGGCCGGGTGTGAGATGACGTCATCGCACCCTCCTGGACACACGGCACCGCCCGCAGGCCGGGACGACGCGGCACCGGACGGTCCGGACGGTGCCGTACCGGGCGACGGGACCGCGTACCTGCGGCTGCGCCGGCTTGCGGACCTGCACGGCGCCGCCTACCGGCTGATCGCACACGCGCCGGAGGGACGTACCGAGGCCGCCAGCGCGCTGCGTGGGCACGCCCTCGCGCAGAGCGCCAAGTCGCTGGTCGTGGCGGCCCGTCCGAGCAAGCGGACCTGCCGGTACGTCCTGGCCGTCGTGCCCGGTGACCGGCGCGTCGACCTCGGCCGGATCGCGGAGCTCGCGGGCGGCCGCAAGGCGGGCTTCGCGCCCCGCGACACCGCGGAGCGGCTGGCGGGCTCGGTCAGCGGTTCCATCATCCCGTTCTCCTTCCACCCCGAACTCGAACTGATCGTCGACGAGGACCTGCTCCGTCACGACGTGCTGTACTTCAACGCCGCCCGGCTCGACCTCTCGATGGCGCTGCCCACCGACGACTACCTGCGCATGGCACGGCCGCGCACGGCCCGGATCAGCGAAGCACCGGAGGCCTGACCGACCGCGTCGCGCACGGCGCCCTCCGGCTTTCCGCAACCTGCAGCGCCCCGATTCCCACCGCTTCCCGGTTCTACGATCGCCACCCGGCGGCGGTGGCTTTTCCGAGCACACATCCGAACCGGGGCCAGCCATCGGGCCACCGGAAACAGCAACGGAGGCCGAGCACGTGGCCAAACCCATGATTCAGGCAGTCGACGTAGTCAAGTCGTTCGGTGACGTGAAGGCACTGAACGGTGTCAACGTCTCGGTTCCAGAAGGTTCGATCCACGGTCTGCTCGGCCACAACGGTGCCGGTAAGACGACCCTGGTGCACATCCTGTCCACCCTGCTGCCGCCGACCGGCGGCTCCGCGCGCATCTGCGGGCACGACGTGGCCACCGAGGCCGAGGCCGTCCGCCGCTGCATCGGCCTGACCGGGCAGTTCGCCTCGGTCGACGAGCAGCTCAACGGGCGGGAGAACCTCGTGCTGGTCGCGCGCCTGCTGGGTGCGAGCCGACGCCAGGCGGTCACCCGCGCGAACGAGCTCCTGGAAGTGTTCGAGCTGACCGACGCGGCGACGCGCCCGGTGCTCCAGTACTCCGGAGGCATGCGCAGGCGCCTGGACATCGCGGCCAGCCTCGTCGGCGGGCCCCGGGTCATCTTCCTCGACGAACCGACGACCGGGCTCGACCCGAACGCCCGGATCGGCGTGTGGGAGACCATCGAGCGGCTGGCCAAGGACGGCACCGCCGTACTCCTCACCACGCAGTACCTGGAGGAGGCCGACCGCCTCTGCGAGCAGATCACCGTGCTCTCCGCGGGAAGCGTGGTCGCCGGCGGCAATCCGGCCGAGCTCAAGGCCGAGGTCGGCCAGCGCCTGGTGACGGTGACGACGGTGTCGCCGTCCGACGTGCAGGTCGCGGTGCGAGCCCTGGAGGCGGCCGGCATCCGGGCGACGCCACAGGCCTCGGGGACGGCGCTGATCGCCCCCGTGGCGGCCGCCGCGGACCTCGCCGTCGTCGTACGCATCCTGAGTGACGCGCACACCGAGATCGCCGAACTCGCGTTCTCCGAGCCGACCCTGGACGACGTCTACCTGAAGCTGACCCACGAGCCCGCCAGGAAGCCGGTGCCCGCATGACCGTCCCGATCCCCCTCACCGAAGAAGGAGCGTCCCGATGACGGTCATCGACGCCGAGACCGAACCCCGCCCGAGCACCCGGACGGGCGTGAGCGTGTCCGAGGAGTGGGGCGGCAGCAGCCTGCTGACCCAGACCCTCGCGCTCACCGGCCGTTCCGTACGGCCGTACCTGCAGCCCGGCGTGCTCATCGTCACGTTCATCGAGCCGCTGGTCATGCTCCTGATGTTCGGCGGCGTGCTGCGCGCGCTCGGCGACACCGTCGCCCCGCAGGGGGGCGACCTGTCGTACATCGCCGGGCTGGCCCCCGCGATCATGATCATCACCTCGGTCGCAGCCGGGGCCCAGGCCGGGAACGGTCTCATCAACGACCTGCGCAACGATGTGATCACCCGGTTCCACACGATGCCGATCTCCCGGTTCAGCGTGCTGCTCGCCCGGAGCCTCGCGGACGCCGCACGGTCGCTGTACCAGCTGATCGCCGTGGCCGTCCTGGCCGCGCTGATCTTCGGCTTCAACCCGCCCGGCGGGATACTCGGGGTCGTCGGCTCGATCCTCCTGAGCCTGTTCGTCGGCTGGTCCATGAGCTGGATCTTCATCGCGCTGGCCGCGGTGCTGCGCAACGGTGACGTACTGCGCATGATCACCACGCTGTGCACCTTCCCCCTGCTCTTCGCCTCCAACGCGTTCGTCGACCCTGAGTCGATGCCGTCCTGGCTGCGGGTCGTCGCCGAGGCGAACCCCATCTCGTACGCCAACGACGCGATGCGCAGCATGGTCGCAGGGCAGGCCTCGCTCACGGAACTGCTCACCACCGTGGGCGTCTCCTGTGTCCTGTTCGCCGTCTGCGCACCGATCGCGAACCGCTCCTTCCGGGTGTTGTGACCCACGGCCGCATCACCTCGTGACCGGTACCGGACAGCCCGCGGCCGGGAGGCGCACACAGCGCCTCCCGGCCGTCGTGCGTGATCAGCCCCGGCCCCGGGAGATGGAGAAGACCACCCGCAGCACCAGGATGAAGCTGACCACCAGCAGGTTGTAGCCGATCAGCTGGCTCAGCGAGACGGACCCGATGATCGTGGGCTTGCCGTCGACGCTCAGCAGTACGGAGCCGACCAGCGCGATGACCCCACCCAGGAACGTCAGCAGTACGTCGTGGACCAGACCGCGCACGAAGCGCCGGTCCCGTTCGTCCGCCAGCAGCCGTATCCGGATCCCCAGCCGGCCGCCCTCCAGCGCACTGCTGACCCTGTCCACCCGCCGCGGCAGCCGGCGCAGGACCGAGGTGAGCGAGACCGCCTCCTCGATCAGCGAGTCCTTCACCCGCTCGTAGCTCAGCTGCTCCTGGACCCGTGCGGCGGCGAAGGTACGGGCCTGCGCGACGATGTCGAAGTCCGGCACGAGCCGTTCGACGGTGCCCTCCACGGTGGCCAGCGCCCGGAAGGTCGCCGCCACCTCCGGCGGGACGGTCAGACCGTGCTGGGCGACGAGCTGGAAGAGCTCGGAGAACATGTCGGGCTGGGGTTTGCTCCCGGGGCTCAGGCACCGCGCCATGAACCGTCCCAGCGAACGCTCCAGCTTCCGTTCGTCGATCTGCTCCGGGCGCTCGACGACCTCCAGCAGCGCGTCACTGAGCGCCGCGGGGTCGTTGCGGTGGAGGGCGAGCAGCAGGTCCTGCAGCGCGGAGCGCATCCTCCGGTCGAGCCGGCCGACCGAACCGAAGTCGATCAGACCGAGCTCTCCGCTGCTCAGCAGCAGCACGTTCCCCGGGTGCGGATCGGCGTGGAACACCCCTCCGAGCATGATCTGTTCGAGGACGCAGTCGAGCAGCTGCTCGGCGAGCTTCGCACCGTCCAGGCCGCGTTCGGCGATCAGCTCCTTCGCGGAGCTGAGGGGAACGCCGTGCAGCCGCTCCAGGGTCAGGACCCGCCTGCTGCTGTACCCCTCGTACACGCGGGGCGTGCGGATGGTGCGGACGGCTCCCGACTCCGCGGCCCCGGCGATGATGGCGGCCATGTTGCGGGCCTCGGTCCGGAAGTCCAGCTCCTCGTGGAGCGAGACGGCGAAACCGTTCATCAGCTCACCGAGACCCAGGCTCCGCGCCCAGCGCGTGTGTTCCTCCAGCTTGCGGCTGATCCGGAACAGGATGTCCAGGTCGCGCTCCACGACCTGCCCGGCACCCGGGCGCTGGATCTTCACCGCGACCTCCTGGCCGTCCATCAGCCGGGCCAGGTGCACCTGGGCCATCGATCCGGCGGCCAGCGGCCGCGGGTCGAACTCGGCGAAGACGGTCTCCGGTTCGCAGCCCAGCTCCTCGGCGAGGAGCTCCCGTACCCGCTCCCAGGGCTCCGCCGCGGCCTGGTGGTGCAGCCTGGAGAACTCCTCGACGTATTCGGCGGGAAGCAGGTCGTAGCGGGTGGAGAGCATCTGCCCGAGCTTGACGAACGTCGCACCCGCCTCCTCCAGCGCCCGCCGCAGCCGCTGCGCGGAGTGGCGCCGTCCCGCGGCGGTCTCCTTCGGCGAGCCGGCCTTCGAGAGCCCGCGCAGCGAGGGCGAAAGGCCGTTCCGCATGGCTATGGCACTGAGTTCCGCGTAGCGCCGGGTACGCACCACGCGCCGGCGCAGCACGCCGGGCAGCCGCACGATGTCGGTCAGGGTGCTGCTGGGCAGCATGACCTCCGAGACCGCCAGGAAGATCATCGTGACCAGGATGCCGCAGCCCACCTGCACGGAGGTCATGGCCGGCCGGTGACTGCTCGGGCCCATGGCCGAGATGATCTGCATCGTCGCCAGGACACCGACCGTCCCGCCGAGAGCGGCCCGGATCTTGCCGATTCTGATGCCGAGCAGCCGCCGGGCGCCCATGGAGAGGCCGACCAAGGTGAAGACGAAAAGAACGGGGATCAGAATCAGGAACGCTGTGTGCTGCATGGGCGGAGCCTTTCCCGGACCGGAGTCCAAGTGCGGTGCGGGTACGGGGGTTTCGCCGTCGGCGCGCCGGGCGCCGAATTCCCTTCGGCGAATGTGTGCGGCTCTTCCGGGCGCCCGCGGCCATTCTGTGCGGCTGCGGCGGGACCACTCCACCGGACTCCCGTACAGGAAACTGCAGATGTGGACGGGACGACGTCCCTGGCAAGAATGTGCAACGGTGACGGTGCGGGGCATGAGCGGAAGGCATATTCGTCCGTGCCGGATTCCCGTCGGTCGTCCGGACCGGTGGTTCGGGGGGCGCGACGGGACGCAGCGGAACGGGACGGGGTTGCTTTCCCTCAGCATCCGAAACAGGTGCTCGCACGACGTTTCTGTCCCCTTGCCCGGAAATCTCGCTTTCTTTTTCCGGGGGACGGGTGAGTGCCCGTGGTGAATGGCCGGTTGTGCCGTTTACCCGAGTGTGACCGCGGGAAACCCGGGTGGCCGTGGCACCAAGCTGTCGAAACCGGCTCCCGAACACACGGACTGTGCTGGAGGCGGCCTAAGTTGACCACGTCAGAGGGGCGCGGTTCTGCCCGGAGGAAGCAACTTCCGAGAGGTCGACGTGGCGGATACGGGGATCGGTCTGGATGTGTGGTCGGAGCTGCTCTACCGCACGATGCTCAAGCGTGCGGTATGGCGGACGCGGGAACTGGCGAAGACTCTCGCATGGCCGGTGGACCAGGTGCTGCGGGTGCTGGACGCGCTGCGTTCCGAGAGTCTCGCCAGTGCCTCCGGAGAGGACGGGACGGCATTCCGGGCCGTCGAGCCGTGCATAGCCCTGCCGGCCCTGCTGGCCAGTCGCATGCGGGAGGGCCGCTCGCCGCAGCCCTGCCCGGTCGGGATCGGCAGGTTCATCGCGCTGCACGAGCAGGCGGAACGTTTCGGGGATTCCGGTGAGGGCGGCGAGAGCCGTCACGACGTGTCCGTCGTGATCGAGCGGCTGGTCGCCAAGGTCGAGCGCGAGGTCGTGTTCCTCGTCCCGCACTTCGGTGAGGGCGGCTTCGAGTTCTCCCGCCCCGTCGTGGACATGGTGCTCAGACGTGGTGCCAAGTTCCGCGCGGTGTGGGCCTCCTCGGTGATCAAGGCGCCGGCCGCCATGGCCCACGCCCAGTGGCTGACGCAGGAGGGTGCCGCGCTGCGCTCGGTCGGCACCCTGCCGCCCCGCGCGATGATCATGGACCAGGCGGTCGCCGTGGTCGTCGACGAGACCGAGGGGATCCGGGTCGTACGGTCCTCGGTCGAACTGGAGCGGCTGAGCGCCCTCGCCGAGCGGTTCTGGGAGCGCGGGGCGACCGTACGGCAGACGGGGCGGCATCCCGTCGCCCCGACCCGTCGCCCCCGTTCGGAGATCGTCCTGCGGCTCCTGTCGGAAGGCCTCACGGACGACGCGATCGCCCGCCGGCTGGGGTGCAGCGTGCGCACCGTGCGCAACGATGTGGCCTCCGCCATGGAGGCACTTGACGCGCGTAGCCGCTTCCAGGCCGGGGCCCGCGCCATGCAGGTGGGCCTGATCTGACGGGCCCCGCCCGCTGCGGACGGTGATCCGGCCTGTGCCGGACAGTACGTCAGCCGGCTGACGGGACAGCCCGATCCAGACCTGATCCGGACCTGATCCGGACCCGATCCAGGTCCGATTCCCGTCCGGACCCGATCCAGGTCCGATTCCCGTCCGAACCCGTCCGTGGCCCCGAGGCGACCGCCGTCCGAGGCCATGAGGGTTCCGCCATGGCAGCCGTCACGGGGGGCTGCTGCCCTGGCATCACGTGTATCGCCGTCACCGGCCTGCGGCCCGGCGTCATCGTGTACAGCGGGGCTCCGGCCTCACCGTGTATCCGCCGTCACCGTGTCCATCGCCGCGGACAGCCGCTCCAGCACCCGTACGGTCTCCGCGAACCTCTCCTCGCCCAGCTCCTCGGCCAGCCGCGCCGCGAACTCGGCGTGGCCCGGGCCGATCCGGTCCACCGACACCCGCCCCTCCTCGGTGGGCCGGAGCAGCTTGGCCCGGCGGTGGGCCGGGTTCGGCAGGTACTCCGCGAGGCCCTTGTCCACCAGCAGATCCGCGATCCGCTGCACACTCTGCCGGGTGATCCCCATCGCGCGGGCGATCCCCGACACGGGGAGCGGCTCGGCCAGGACCGCGCCGAGCACCTGCCACCACGCCGCCGTGAGCCCGGCAGGCCTCGCCAGCTCCTCCGCCACGGACAGGAACTGCCCGTTGAGGTGGAACACCCCGAGGGCCGTGCGGCTGAACCGGTCCTGATTCTCACCGCTCATCCCTGGAGCACCTCGTAGGCGCTCGCGTCCGAGTCGTGGAAGAGCCGGAACCACGCGTCCAGCTTCCTGGGCCCGTACACCCCGAGCAGGCCGAGGATCTCGCGGGCGAAGGCGACGGGTTCGGTCGGCCCGGCCGTGATCAGCGCACCTGTCCCGGGCCTGCCGGCATCGGTCACGGCGTCGGCCCCGGTGTAGTGCGAGCCGCCGGCGTACCCCGTGGCGGCGAGGTAGAAGGGCACCGCGCTCGTGTGCGTCCGGTCGTCGAGCAGGCCCTCACGGGCGAGGCCCGCAGTCGCCCCGCAGACGGCCGCCACGGGAACCCCCGCGTCCAGGAAGGCGCGTGCGGTGCGGGCGAAGGGGGCGAGGGTGTCGCCGGTGTCCCAGAGGGAGGCGCCGGTGAGGACGAGCAGCGCGCTGTCCTCGGGGCGCAGGCCGTCGAGCGCGAGGTCGGGCAGCACCCGCACCCCGCCCATGGTGGTGACCGGGTCGGTGGTCGGCCCGACGGTCCGCACGGTGTGGCCGTGCTGGGTGAGATGGGCGGTCGCGAAGCCCGGCTCCCAGTCGGCGAAGGTGTCGTAGACGGCCAGATGGACGGTCGTGCCGGTCATGGTGACCTCCTGAGGGAGTACGGAACCCCGATACCTCTATGACAGAAGACTGTCACAAAGGCAGCGTGCTGTCAATGTGGAGGGGTGTGGACCCGCGTGGACCCGACACCCTGCCGAGCGCCACGCCCCAGGCCGTACACAGTGGCCATGGAGCGCCGCCGGGCGGACGCCTACGCTCGCCGCATGACCCCTCATGCCTCTCGCGCTCCGTACGTCGACTCCGCCGCAGGCGCGGCCGTGAAGGCCGCCGACCGTGCGCATGTGTTCCACTCCTGGTCCGCCCAGGGACTGATCGACCCGCTCGCCGTCGCCGGCGCCGAGGGGGCGTACTTCTGGGACTACGACGGCAACCGCTACCTCGACTTCACCAGCGGCCTCGTCTTCACCAACATCGGCTACCAGCACCCCACGGTCGTCGCCGCGATCCAGGAACAGGCCGGAAAGCTCGCCACCTTCGCCCCCGCGTTCGCCATCGAGGCGCGCTCCGAGGCCGCACGCCTCATCGCGGAGCGCACCCCCGGCGACCTCGACAAGATCTTCTTCACCAACGGGGGCGCGGAGGCCGTCGAGAACGCGGTCCGGCTGGCCCGGCTGCACACCGGCCGCACGAAGGTGCTCTCCGCCTACCGCTCGTACCACGGGGCGACCTCCACCGCGATCAACCTCACCGGGGATCCGCGCCGTTGGGCGTCCGACAACGGCTCCGCGGGTGTCGTCCGCTTCTGGGCGCCGTTCCTCTACCGCTCGCCCTTCCACGCGCGGACCGAGGCCGAGGAGTGCGCCCGCGCGCTCCAGCACCTGGAGGACACCCTCGTCTTCGAGGGCCCCTCGACCGTCGCCGCCGTCATCCTGGAGACCATCCCCGGCACCGCGGGCATCATGACGCCCCCGCCGGGCTACCTCGCGGGCGTCCGCGAGATCTGCGACCGGTACGGGATCGTCTTCGTCCTGGACGAGGTGATGGCCGGATTCGGGCGCACCGGCAAGTGGTTCGCGGCCGACCACCACGACGTCGTGCCGGACCTGCTGACGTTCGCGAAGGGCGTCAACTCCGGTTACGTACCGCTCGGCGGCGTCGCCATCAGCGCCGAGATCGCCGCCACCTTCGAGACCCGTCCCTACCCCGGCGGGCTCACCTACTCCGGCCACCCGCTGGCCTGCGCCGCCGCCGTCGCGACGATCAACGTGATGGAGGACGAGAAGATCGTCGAGAGCGCCGCACAGCTCGGCGAGCACATCCTCGGCCCCGGTCTGCGCGAGCTCGCCGAACGGCACCCCTCGGTCGGCGAGGTCCGCGGCCTCGGCGCGTTCTGGGCACTGGAACTGGTCAGGAACAGGGAGACCCGCGAGCCGCTCGTCCCGTACAACGCGACGGGCGAGGCCAACGCCCCGATGGCGGCCTTCGGGGCGGCGTGCAGGAAGAACGGCCTCTGGCCCTTCATCAACATGAACCGCACCCACGTGGTCCCCGCCTGCAACGTCACCGAGGCCGAGGCCCAGGAGGGCCTCGCGGCCCTGGACGCGGCCCTCTCGGTGGCCGACGGGCACACGGTCCGGTAGGCGCGGGACCCGGACGCCCCTGCCGGTCGGTCTAAGGTGACCGGAGCCGAGAACCGGAAGGGGCAACATGGGTGCGAGCGGAGGTGTGACCCGCAGTACGCTGCGGCAGCAGATCACCGACGCGCTGCGTGACGAGGTGCTCGCGGGGCGTCTCCGGCCGCGGGTCGAATTCACCGTCAAGCAGATCGCCGAGCAGTACGGGGTGTCCGCGACGCCCGTACGCGAAGCGCTGTTCGACCTCTCCGCGCAGGGCCTCCTCGAATCCGACCAGCACCGGGGCTTCCGGGTCCGCGAATTCACCGTCGCCGACTACCGGTCCATGGTGGAGGCACGCACCCTGGTCATAGACGGGGTGTTCCGGGGCATCGTCGACGGGGCGGGCTCCGCCTCCGAGCTGCTCGCCACCCACCGTGCCGCGATGGTCTCCGTACGCCGCCGGGGCGAGGAGGCCGCCCGCGCCGCGCGCGGCGGCGACCTCGACATCCTGATCGGCTACGACCTGCGCTTCTGGCGGGAGCTCGGCGTGATCGCCGGCAACACCTACGTCACCGACTTCCTGCACCGGCTGCGCGTCCAGGCGTGGGTCTTCGCCGTCCCGTACCTGCGGGGGGACGCCGACGTACGGGAATGGCTGTGGAACCGCCACCAGGACCTCGTCGAAGCCATCACGGCCGCCGACGGCACCGCGGTGCGCGCGGTACTGGACGACTACCACCGGCACGGGCTGAACTGGGCGGACCGACTGGCCGCGGGCAACCCTCCGCACCCGGGCCACGGCGACGGCTGACCCGCCCACGCGCCCGGCGGGCGGGCCCCGGACCGGGAGCGCCGGGCCCCGGACCGGGCGGTGTCCGACCCGCACTCTGTGCGCCGGGTCCGGGCCGCATTACGCTGTCCCGACCATCGCACGAACCCGTTGGAGAGCGAGACTTCGTGGCCTGTGACCTGTGGCTGGTCCCCCTCGTCGATGTGCTGTGCCACAGCCCCGACAACCCCTTCGCCGAAGAGATCGCCGTCTACGACAAGGCGCTGGGCGAGGCGGGCCTGCCGCCCGTCCCCGTCTACGCCTACATGCCCGGCCTCACCGGGGACGTGGCCCCCGTCGCCGGCTTCGACTACGACGCCCTGCACTTCCTGCGCCGCGCCTACCTGCTCCACCTGAGCGGGCTCGCCGTCACACCCGTCGACGCACTGGGCGGGGACTACGAGCAGCTGCTGGAGATGTTCGAGCAGAGCGCCCAGCAGTCGCACCTGGTCTGGCACTACGACCACGCCGGGGCTTACGTACCGCTGGACTTCCCCGCACCGCTCTCCAACGACCAACTGCTGGAGGGCGGCGGCCCGCTGGGCTCCTCGCACGGCCTGCTGCGGGAACTGGAGTTCGTCGGTCCGGCCATCGGCATCGATCCGGCCAACCCTCCGGCCGCCCCGCTCCCGCCCATCGGACCGACCACGCTGGAGGAGCCGGCCGGGCCGATCCTGCACGACGAGAGCCCGTTCGCCCGCGAACGGCACGTCTGGCTCGGCCTGCACGCGGCGGCCACCCGCAGCCTCGCCCAGGGCTCGATGGTCATCTTCAGCTGACACCGGTCACCGGGAGCCGCCCCGGGCGTCGTCGCCCGGAGCGGCTCCCGACCGCGTTGGTGCCACGCGATGTGGCCGGGGAGACCGTGGAGGCGTTCAGCGGGGCGGCTCCGGCGGCCGTTGGCGCGGCATGTTGGGCCGGGTCACCGAGGGCATGGTGAGCCGGGCCGGATTGGCCTGTTCCGGCCTGCCGCCCACTCCGCCCGACACCAGCGACTGCATCCCCATGGGGGCGGGCCCGGCCCGGAACTCCACCATCCAGTCCGCCGTCTCCATGCGGACGAGCTCGGTGACGTCCTCCGAGAAGCGGCGCAGCACCCCCAGGCACCGCTCCGCGGCCTCGCTGGCCGTGCCCTCGGTGGGCCCGAGCATCTCCCGCACGCACTCCGACGCCCAGTCGAACTGCAGCACCTGGAGGCGCCGCTGCACGGCCTGTGCCGTCGCGAGGTTCCTTATCCAGCCCGAGGTGAGACCGAAGTACCGGTCGCAGGCCATGCAGGCCGCGCCCAGCAGCAACGACAGATAGCCCCAGCCGGCCGACCCGTGCAGTTCCCCGGTCAGGTCGAGCAGCGGCAGGGCCGCGCCCGCGACCACCCCGGCCGCCGTGCCGAGTCGCAGCAGCCTGGCCACGCGCCGCTTGCGGATCCGGTCGTGCAGATACCAGTCGGTGGTCTGCAGGGCGCCCGCCTCGACCCAGCGGTAGAGCTCGTCGAGCCGTTCGGCGGGTTCACCCCAGTCGCCGAGGGGGAAGGGGCGACCGGTCAGGTCCCGCGGGCCCGAACCGTGGCGCGAACCGGACCGATCGGTTCCGGTACCGGCACCGGATCCCGCGCCGGACTCCTTGCGGTGCGGCCCCTCGGGCTGCATCTCCGGCTGACTCACCGGGGCACTCCTCTGCACTCTGGGTTCGGCGCGTATCGGCGCACGACTACGCGGATCGGCACGGCTCTCCGACATGAGTGGGGCGGATTCCGGCATATGACCGGGGCCCCACCCGTGTAACTCTGCGTTACCTGGGATGTGCGTATGTGTACGGCTACGCCTGCTCTTCCTACCGCCGAATGGTGGGCCGTGGGGTCGAAATCGCGGGATTCCCGGGTGTGCACGGCCTCTGGTCAGGTATAGGAGCACGACAGGCCCTTTCTGAAACTCACCCGAAAGAGTTGGTCCCCGGTGGGTGGGGCACGGTGTCCGGCGAACACGTAGGCTCGGCGTACCGAAACAATCCGTTGTCGAAATGCCAGGAGTGACCGTGATTCCGGGTGGCCAGCCCAACATGCAGCAGCTGCTCCAGCAGGCCCAGAAGATGCAGCAGGATCTTGCCGAGGCCCAGGAGGAGCTGGCCAGGACCGAGGTCGAGGGACAGGCGGGCGGCGGGCTCGTGAAGGCCACCGTGACCGGGTCCGGCGAGCTCCGCGCCCTGGTGATCGATCCCAAGGCGGTGGACCCGGAGGACACCGAGACGCTCGCCGACCTCGTGGTCGCCGCGGTGCAGGCGGCGAACGAGAACGCGCAGCAGCTCCAGCAGCAGAAGCTGGGCCCGCTGGCCCAGGGCCTGGGCGGCATGCCCGGCCTCCCCTTCTGACGTACCGACTTCAGAGACCTATGGCTACCCGGGCGTACCGGCTACGGTACGAGCAGGAATAAGGAAAGGCGTTCCGTTGTACGAAGGCGTGGTTCAGGAGCTCATCGACGAACTGGGCAGGCTGCCCGGCGTCGGCCCCAAGAGCGCGCAGCGGATCGCCTTCCACATCCTGCAGGCCGAGCCCACCGACGTACGCCGTCTCGCCCATGCCCTCCTGGAGGTCAAGGACAAGGTCCGCTTCTGCGAGATCTGCGGCAACGTCGCCCAGCAGGAGCAGTGCGGGATCTGCCGGGACGCGCGGCGCGACCGGACGGTCATCTGCGTGGTCGAGGAGCCCAAGGACGTCGTCGCGATCGAGCGGACCCGTGAGTTCCGGGGCCGCTACCACGTGCTCGGCGGCGCGATCAGCCCGATCGAGGGCGTCGGCCCCGACGACCTGCGGATCAGGGAGCTGCTGGCGCGGCTCGCGGACGGTTCCATCACCGAGCTGATCCTGGCGACGGACCCCAACCTGGAGGGCGAGGCCACGGCGACGTACCTCGCCCGGATGGTCAAGCCGATGGGCCTGCGGGTGACCCGGCTGGCCAGCGGCCTGCCGGTGGGCGGCGACCTGGAGTACGCGGACGAGGTCACGCTCGGCCGCGCGTTCGAGGGGAGGCGGCTGCTCGATGTGTGACCTGGCATCTGATGTCGGCTTTACGTTCGGCGACGTTATGTTCTACCCACCGTTCGCGACCGTGCCCACGGGAGGTCTCCTCGATGTCTGACGCCACGCTGAACTCCGTCACGCAGGATCCGGACGATTTCGCCGTCCAGATCGCGGACCAGATCAAGACCTTCATCGTCGCGGTCACCGAGGTCTCCAAGGCCGAGGAGCCCGAGGAGGCCGTCCCGGTCCTGCTCCTGCAGGTCTCCCAGCTGCTGCTGGCCGGCGGACGCCTCGGCGCGTACGAGGACATCCTCCCGGACGAGCGCTACGAGCCCGACCTGGGCCCCGAGCCGGACGCCGACGGCCTGCGCGAGCGCTTCGCGGCGCTCCTGGAGCCGATCGACGTCTTTTCCGAGGTCTTCGACCCGTACGAGCCCCGCAAGCCCCCCGTGCCGCACCGCATCTCGGACGACCTGGCCGACCTGGTGACGGACCTCGGCCACGGCCTGGCCCACTACGAGGCGGACCGCACGGCGGAGGCCATGTGGTGGTGGCAGTTCTCGTACTTCTCCAACTGGGGCTCCACCGCGTCGGCGGCCCTGCGCGCCCTCCAGTCCCTGATCGCCCACATCCGGCTGAACCAGCCGCTCCAGGAGCTCGACGGCCTGGACACGGACCAGGACCCGGGCGACGGCGACCTGGCCGAGGAGGCGGGCCGCGTGATGGTCGAGGAGATCGCGGGACCGCTGGGGCTGCGACCGGTCAACTAGGGGCTTCCGGTTGGATCAGGCCCCGCGAGCCCGGCCTGATCCAACCGGGAGGCCCTGAGGCCTTTCGCCCGGAACGGGCCGTGCCGCCGGGCTGTGTCGTGGGACACAGACAGGCGTGCGGGGCGGGTGAGTGGGCAGCAGCCCGGTACGAGCAGTTCGGAGCGACACGCCGGACCGGGTGGTGGGCGGGACATCTCACCATCTGGTAAGGACGGGTCTATTCCGGACTGCTCGTTAAACTGAGCCGACCGCACCATTATTGAGCGAGGAGCGCACGTGGGCCTTGTCGTGCAGAAGTACGGAGGCTCCTCCGTAGCCGATGCCGAGGGCATCAAGCGCGTCGCCAAGCGAGTCGTCGATGCCAAGAAGAACGGCAACCAGGTGGTTGTCGTGGTGTCAGCGATGGGCGACACGACGGACGAGTTGATCGATCTCGCCGAGCAGGTATCCCCGATGCCTGCCGGGCGTGAGTTCGACATGCTGCTGACCGCCGGAGAGCGGATCTCCATGGCCCTGCTGGCGATGGCGATCAAAAACCTGGGCCACGAGGCCCAGTCGTTCACGGGCAGCCAGGCCGGTGTCATCACCGACTCGGTCCACAACAAAGCGCGCATCATCGATGTCACGCCGGGCCGCATCCGGACCTCGATCGACGAGGGCAACATCGCCATCGTCGCCGGGTTCCAGGGTGTGAGCCAGGAGGGCAAGAACATCACCACCCTCGGCCGCGGCGGGTCCGACACCACCGCGGTCGCACTGGCCGCGGCGCTGGACGCCGAGGTCTGTGAGATCTACACCGATGTGGACGGTGTCTTCACCGCCGACCCCCGGGTCGTGAAGAAGGCCCAGAAGATCGACTGGATCTCCTTCGAGGACATGCTGGAGCTGGCCGCGTCCGGCTCCAAGGTGCTCCTGCACCGCTGCGTCGAGTACGCACGCCGTTACAACATCCCGATCCATGTCCGCTCGTCCTTCTCCGGACTGCGCGGCACCTGGGTCAGCAACGAGCCGCAAGGGGACCAGCAGGTGGAGCACGCCATCATCTCCGGAGTCGCCCACGACGTCTCCGAGGCCAAGGTCACGGTCGTCGGCGTGCCGGACAAGCCCGGCGAGGCCGCGGCGATCTTCCGCGCGATCGCGGACGCCGAGATCAACATGGACATGGTGGTCCAGAACGTCTCCGCCGCGTCGACGGGGCTGACCGACATCACGTTCACGCTGCCCAAGGCGGAGGGCCGCAAGGCCATCGACGCCCTGGAGCGCAACCGGGCGGGCATCGGCTTCGAGTCGCTGCGCTACGACGACCAGATCGCGAAGATCTCCCTGGTCGGCGCGGGGATGAAGACCAACCCCGGCGTCACCGCGGGCTTCTTCGAGGCACTGTCCGACGTCGGCGTGAACATCGAGCTGATCTCGACGTCCGAGATCCGTATCTCCGTGGTCACCCGGGTCGACGACGTCAACGAGGCCGTGCGCGCCGTGCACACCGCCTTCGGTCTCGACAGCGACTCGGACGAGGCCGTCGTCTACGGGGGCACCGGCCGATGACGCAGCGCCGCCCTTCGCTCGCGGTCGTGGGAGCGACCGGCGCGATCGGTGGCGTCATGCTCCAGATCCTTTCGCAGCACGCGGATGTCTGGGGCGAGGTGAAGCTGATCGCCTCCCCGCGTGCGGCCGGCCGCAAGCTGGTCGTACGCGGTGAGGAGACCGAGGTCCTCGGGCTCACCGAGGACGTGTTCGACGACGTGGACGTGGCCCTGTTCCTGGTGCCGGACGAGGTGTCCGCGCGGTGGGTGCCGGTCGCCGCGTCGAAGGGCGTCGTGGTCGTCGACGACTCCGCGGCGTTCCGGCTGGACGCCGACGTGCCCCTGGTCGTCCCTGAGATCAACCCCCATGCCGTGCGGCTCAGACCCCGCGGCATCGTCGCGTCCCCGAACTGCACCACCCTGTCGCTGATCGTCGCGGTCGGCGCGCTCCACGCCGAGTTCGGGCTGCGTGAGCTGATCGTCTCTTCCTACCAGGCGGTCAGCGGCGCGGGCCGCGACGGCGTAGCCGCCCTGCGCGAGCAGCTGTCGCTGGTGGCCGGTACGGAGCTGGGCACGCGCCCGGGAGACGTACGAAGGGCGCTGGGCGACCAGGAGAGCGGCCCTTTCGCCGCACCCGTCGCGCTGAACGTCGTGCCGTGGGCCGGCACCGACGCCGGGGACGGCTGGTCCTCCGAGGAACTGGCCATCCGCGAGGAGTGCCGGAAGGTCCTGGGCCTGCCGGAGCTGAAGGTCACGGCGACCTGTGTGTACGTACCCGTCGTCGCCACGCACTCCATGTCCGTCCACGCCCGCTTCGAGAGCGAGGTGACCGTGGAGCGCGCGCACGAGATCCTGGCTACCGCGCCCGGGGTGGTGCTCTTCGACAGTCCGGCGGCCGGTGACTTCCCCACGCCGTCCGATGTCGTGGGCACGGATCCGGCCTGGGTGGGGCGGGTACGCCGGTCGATGGACGATCCGCACGCCATCGAGATGTTCATCTGCGGAGATAATCTCCGAAAAGGTGCAGCTCTGAATGTCGCCGAGATTGCCGAATCCGTGGCCGGAGAATTCCCGCGGGTTTGATCGAACTTGTTTTGTAGGATCTGTGTGCGCCCTGTGGGGAACTCTCTGGTCTGAGCCTCTTGAGCTGGGGCGTTGTCATATCCGACGATGATCTCCTGACCCCCTGCAACCGCTAGTCGGCTGCGGCGCGTCTATGCCGTCACTTCTTGCGTGCTGGATGCGTTTACGGGGCATTTGGGGAAGAGCAGGTACGAATGAGGGCATGTCGCACAGCATCGAACGCGGTGCCGTTCGCGTACAACCCTGACGGGGGGAAGCGTGTCCAACTGGCGTGGCAGAGGTTCTCGACATCACAGTGGTGGGCCCGTTGCGAGGCGCTTCGGTGCGTCCGCTCCGGAGGCCCCGCGCAGCCGGCGGTATGCCGGTGATTGCCCCCATGCCCGCTGCGCGATCCACCCGGCTGCCGTCGCAGCGCGAGGGCGCTGAGGAGACGGTGGCGGCAGGAACCACGGTCGACCATCTCACCGAGACGTATCGCGCCCACTACCGGTCGCTGCTGGGCCTCGCGGCCCTCCTGCTGGACGACACGGCGTCCTGCGAGGACGTGGTGCAGGAGGCGTTCATCCGCGTGCACTCGGCGCGCAACCGGGTGCGCGATCCGGCGAAGACCCTGGCGTATCTGCGCCAGACGGTGGTCAACCTGTCCCGCTCCGCGCTGCGCCGCCGCATCCTCGGGCTGAAGCTCCTCTCCAAGCCGATGCCGGACATGGCGAGTGCCGAGGAGGGGGCCTACGACCAGCTGGAGCGGGACGCGCTGATCAAGGCGATGAAAGGGCTGCAGCGCCGCCAGCGCGAGGTGCTGGTGCTGCGCTACTTCTCGGACATGACGGAGGCCCAGGTCGCGGACGCGCTGGGCATATCGCTGGGTTCGGTGAAGGCGTACGGCTCCCGGGGGATAGCGGCACTGCGCGTCGTGATGGAGGCGCAGGCATGAGCGGCCCCGAACACAGGTACGACGATGACCGGACTGGAAACGGAATTGTGAACGACGGGCCGGACAACACCCCGCACACCGATCCCGAGCAGGACGGTGGACGGGAGCAGAGCACGGACGCCGCCACGAGGCCCGCCGCTCCGACGGCCGTCTCCGGGCTGTGTGAGGCCGGTGCGTCCGGCGGGGGCACGCTGACCGAGCTCTTCAGGGGCGGCGCCCCCGGCGGGACGGACATGGACGAGATCGCGCTGCGCCGCATGCTGCAGGGTGCGGTCCAGGGCCTCGAACCCTGCGACGGCACCCTCGACCACCTGCACCGCGCGGTGCCCGCCCGGCGTGCCAGGCGGCGCCAGGCCGTGGTGGGCGCGGCGGCCGCGGCGCTGCTGATCGGCACGGCTGTGCCCGCGTTCGTCCACGTGGCGAATTCCGACGGCTCGGCGACCGCCAACCCGGCCATCGCGGGCCACGGCCAGCAGGCCCAGGGCGGCAACGGCCAGGACGCGGGTGCCGAGGCCGGCAGCGAGCAGAGTGCCGGGCCCGCGGCCCAGCAGAACGAGGGCGTGAACGGCGAGGCCGACAGCTCGACGGCTCCGTCCGAGGACACCGGCGAGGAGGACGAGGGCAGCGGGACCGCCGGCCTGGAGGACTCACCGGGCGCCGAGACGGCCTCCCTGCCGGTCTGCGGTGCCGACCAGCTCGGTGTCGCCTCCGCGCAGTCGGGCTCGGCGGGCGCGGACGGCACGGTGTACGGCAGTTTCCGGATCGCCAACGTGTCCGACAAGGGCTGTTCGGTGACCAGCAACGGCTCGGTGGGCTTCCAGGCGGGCGGTGCCGCCGATCCGCTGAAGATCACCGTCGTCCGGCACACCGCGGGCGACCCGGCGGACGGACTGCCCGATCCCTCGCTGGAGCCGGGCACGGTGCTGCTGAAGCCGGCCATGGCCTACGAGGTGCGGTTCGCCTGGGTTCCCTCGGACACCTGCCCGACCGGCGGAGGTTCGCCGAGCCCGACGCCCACGGACGGCGGCGGTGGCATCGGCGGTTCCACCGGGAGCGACTCGGGCTCGACGGACACGGCGGCGCAGTTCGGCAGTGCGGACGGCGGCCCGGCGGACGGCACCGTCGCGGTCACCCACACACCGGAGTCGGGTGCGCCGACCGCGCAGACCACGATCTCCCGTGCCTGCGCCGGAACGATCTACCGCACCGGCGTCCTGGACGCCCCGTAGCAGGACCACCGCCGGGCGAACGCGCCCGGGCGTACGCGAAGAGGCCCGCCGGATCCGTCCCGGCGGGCCTCTTCGCGTCGGCGTCCGTGTCGGCCGACGTCTCGTGTCAGTCGGCGTCGGCCGCGAGTCCCAGCTCCACGTCGCGTGCCGCCTCCGCCTCACGGCGCATCAGCCGGAACCACATGAAGAGCACGAAGCCGCCGAAGACGAACCACTCGCCCGTGTAGCCGAGGTTCTGGAAGGCCTTCAGGTCCAGTCCGCTGCCCTGCGCCGCCGTGGCGGGCACGGGCTTCATCGCCCCGCCCGTGCCGCCCGCCTCGGGCTCGGTCAGGGTCACCCAGGCGTCGTACATGTCGTACGGGACGAGGTTCACCAGCGATGCCGCGCTGATCATGCCGAGCTGGCCCTCGGGCAGCCCGCCCCGGGGGTCGGCGCCGTCGCTGCCGGTGTTCTCGGATGCCTGCAGATCACCGGTCACCGTGACCTCGCCGGCCGGTGCCGCGGGCGCCTCGGCGGTGTCCGGCGTGCCGGGCAGCCAGCCACGTACGACCGGCAGCGTCTTGCCGCCGTCGGTACGCAGCAGGTTCAGTACGTAGAAGCCGTCACGGTCGTCCAACGTGCGCCCGGGGACCAGGAACTGGTCGGCGTACGTGCCCGTCGCCACGGCAGGACGGCCCGAGGTCTCCGTGCTCACCGGCAGCAGCTCGTCGAGCGGCTTCGCGGTCCGGGTGCCCGGATCGGGCCTCTCCTCCGCCTCCTCGTGCGACTGCACACGGTCCTCGAAACGGCCGAGCTGCCAGGTGCCCATGAACACGCAGAACGGGATGGCCAGCACGGCGAAGAGGTTGATCCCCCACCATCGCGGGGTCAGCAGGAACCTGTACACCCCTCCACGGTACGGTTCCCCGCTGCGGGCGGACGGAGCGGGGTGCACCGTTTATCCGGCCCTTACGCCTCCCCCAGGTGCCGCAGGGCGAAGTCCAGCTCCAGCCGGACCTGCTTGATCCGCTCCTCCACGACGAGCGAACCGTGGCCCGCGTCGTACCGGTACACCTCGTGGACGGCGCCGCGCGCGGCGAGGCGGTCCACGTAGTTGTCCACCTGACGGATCGGGCAGCGCGGATCGTTGACGCCCGCGGAGATGTAGACCGGGGCGCGCACCGCGTCCACGTACGTCAGCG
The DNA here is from genome assembly GCF_045040375.1 of Streptomyces sp. NBC_01520. Classification (NCBI taxonomy): domain Bacteria; kingdom Bacillati; phylum Actinomycetota; class Actinomycetes; order Kitasatosporales; family Streptomycetaceae; genus Streptomyces; species Streptomyces sp. NBC_01520. The sequence continues at coordinate 3,706,743 of NZ_CP109404.1, read as the reverse complement.
GGGACGAGGCCTCGAACCGCTCCGGCACCTCCTCCGGCGTCCCGCCCAGCAGGGTCCGGTCCATCGCCTTCAGGGCCTCCATCTCGTCGTGGTACGCCGTCACGTAGTCGGCGACCGGGACGGCCGCGAGCCCCAGGGCCCAGGAGTCCGGCTGCGTACCGAGGCCGAGGAGGGTCAGATAGCCGCCCCACGAGCCACCGGCCAGGACCAGCCGTGCCGGATCCGCGAGACCCGACTTCACCGCCCAGTCCCGGACCGCCGCGATGTCCTCCAGCTCGATCAGCCCGACCCGGTGCTTGAGCGCGTCCGTCCACGCGCGGCCGTAACCCGTCGACCCGCGGTAGTTGACCCGCACGACGGCGAACCCGTGGTCCACCCAGGCGGCCGGACCGGACGCGAAGGCGTCGCTGTCGTGCCAGGTGGGCCCGCCGTGTATCTCGAAGACGGTGGGGAACGGGCCGTCACCCGTCACCGGCGTCTGCACCAGGGCGTGGATACGGCCCCCGGGCCCGTCCACCCACGCGTCCCGCACCGGCACGGAGGCGGGAGCCTTCGCCCCCGGCGGATCGAGGACGACGGCACCCGTGGTGGACCGCACGGCGGGCGGCCGGGCGGCCGACGACCACAGATACTCCACCGTGCCGTCGGGGCGGGCCGTGGCGCCCGACACCGTCCCGGCGGGGGTGTCGACCCGCACCGGCCCCTCGGCACCCGGCTCGTACCGCCACAGCTCGCTGCGGGCCTCGAAGCTGTGCTCGATCAGCAGCGCCGACCCGTCCGGATACCACTCGGCACCCGCGTCGCCGGGCAGATCGACCGGCAGGTCCGTCTGCGTCCCCGCGACCGGATCCCAGATCATCGGCTCCCAGCGCCCACGGCGCTGATGCCCGACGAGCAGCCTGGTGTCACCGGCCACCGGCGCGAAGCCCAGCACCGACAGCCCCAGCTCCTTCGTACCGCCCTCGGTGTCGTCCAGCTCGGCGACCGTCGAACCGTCCGGACGCACCACCCGCAGCGCGGAGTGCATCGCGTCTCCGTGCTCGGTGTGCTCCAGGGCGATCAGCGTGCCGTCGTGGGACAGGTCGCCGACCCCGGCGGACTCCCGGTGCCGGTAGATCTCGCGCACCGCGCCCTCGCGGACGACGTGCACCGTCGTGCCGTCCTCGTCCGTCGACCGGCCGACCACCGCGGTCCCGTCGCGTCCGATCGCCAGCCCGGCGGGATAGGAGGGCTCCAGACCGGGCACGGCCGGCTCGTCCGGGCCACCGCCGAAGGGCTGCCGCATCCACACCCCGAACTCGTCGCCGTCGGTGTCCGCGAACCACCACACGGCCTCGCCGTCCGGAGTCAGCACCCCGTCGGTCGTCCCGTTGGGCCGGTCCGTGACCTGGCGCTGCCCACCGGTCGACCGGTCCCAGGCGTACAGCTCGTACGTACCTGTGGCGTTGGAGACGAACAGCGAACGGTCGGGAGCGTCCTCCGCCCAGTCGGGCAGGGACACACGGGCGGCGCGGAAACGCTGCTCCCACTCGGGCAACCGCTCCCGCTCCGGTACGGACGCTTCGTTCTGTGTGTCGCTCATGACTCCCATCAAACCCGATGCGGCGACCACGCCGGGCGGCCTGTGGATAACTGTTCGCACGCACCCACGGCCTGTGGGTAACTTTCCCGGCATGTACGCACCGACGCCCGACGACTGGCACGCCACCAACCGCGCACGCTGGGACGAACGCGTGGCCATCCACGCGGCCAGTGACTACTACGACCTCGACGCCTTCCGCGCCGGCAAGGACGCGCTGCGCGACTTCGAGCTCGCCGAGGTCGGTGACGTGACCGGCCGGACCCTGCTGCACCTGCAGTGCCACATCGGCCTCGACACCCTCTCCTGGGCCCGGCACGGCGCCGCGCAGGTCGTCGGCCTGGACTTCTCCGAGCCGGCCGTCGAGACGGCCCGCGGCCTGGCCCGCTCGCTGGGCCTGCCACCCGGACGCGCGGCGTTCGTCGCCGCCGACGTGTACGACGCGGCCCAGGCCGTGCCGGACTCCTCGTACGACATCGTCTACACCGGGCTCGGCGCGCTGAACTGGCTGCCCGACCTCGACCGTTGGGCCGAGACCGTGGCCTCGCTGGTCGCACCCGGCGGCTTCCTCCACCTCACCGAGTTCCATCCGCTGACCGACTGTCTGGACGACACGACCGGCTCGACGGTCACCTACGACTACTTCAGCCGTGACCCCTGGGTGGACGAGTCGCCCGGGACGTACGCCGACTTCGACGCCGTGACCGTGCACAACCGCAGCGTGGAATGGCAGCACCCGGTGGGCGAGGTGGTCTCGGCACTGGCGGCGGCCGGTCTGCGGATCGAGTTCCTGCACGAGCACGACGCTTCCCTCGTCGCGCGCTACCCGGCGCTGGAGCGGCACGCGGACGGCTACTACCGCTTCCCGGCGGACCGTCCACGCATCCCGATGATGTATTCGGTCAAGGCATCACGGCCGGCCGGCGGCTGACGGGGCCCGGCCCACGGCCGATTGTCAGTGGCGGGGGCCACACTCGGTCCCATGACTGACAGGGCCGACACGGCTGACAGGGCCGGCAGGACAGAGAAGGGCGGCAGGGCCGCCACCCCGTACGGAACGGCCCAGGTGCGGGCCGCCGTGGAGGCCTACTGGGCCGCGGCGGACACCCGCGACTGGGACGCGTTCGCCGCCACCCTCGCCGACGACGTGGTCTACGACCTCCCGCAGAGCCGGGAGCGGATCCTCGGCAAGGAGCGGTACGTGCGCTTCAACCGCGAGTACCCCGGCGACTGGCACGTCCGGATCGAACAGCTCGTGGCGGACGGGGAGGGGCGGCAGGCCGCCGCCCGGACGCTGGTCACGGTCGGTCCCGACCGGATGGACGCGATCCATTTCTTCACCTTCGACGCCGAGGGGCGGATCGCCACGGTCACGGACTTCTGGCCCGATCCGTACGAACCCCCGGCGGGCCGGGACCACTTGGTCGAGCGGTACTGACCGCTCCCGGCAGGGGTACGGCGGCACCACCGGAACCCTCCCGGTGGCACCGCCGTGGTGCGCCTGAGTGATCTACGCGCGTTACGCCACAGAGCGGAAGGCGGGCAGGTAGCCGGCCGACTGCCCGACAGTCTTGGGGTGGTACGAGTTGGTGATCGGGATCGTCACGCTGTGGATCCAGGCGTCACCCGAGCAGAGCTCGTGCCCGGTGAACTCGTCCACCACGCTGGAGAAGGTGAACCCGGCATCCGCCGCCCGCTTGGCGAGCACGTCGTTCAGGATGATCGAGGCGTTGTTGATCGCACCGCGCTCGGTCTCGGTGAGCCCGGCGATGCAGCTGCCCGAGAGCCTGTAGAAGCGCGGGTACCCCAGCACCACCACCCGGGCCTGCGGTGCCCGTGAGGTGATGCCGTTGTAGAGCGAGTCGAGCTTGCCCGGCAACGTGGTCTGCACCTGCGAGATCGCCGTGTTCACCCGGTTCACACAGGTGGCCTCGCTCTGCAGCACGCAGGTCTGCATGACGTCGGCGAACCCGACGTCGTTGCCGCCGGCCGTGACGCTGACGAGCGTGGTCGACGAACTCAGCGCGCTCAGCTGACCGCTGGACACGCTGGTGGTGGTGGCACCGGAGCAGGCGACGAACTTGAACGACGACGGCGCGTTCGCGTTGGCCCAGAGGTAGGGGTAGGCATTGGTGCTCCGCTTGCAGTCACCGCTCTCGGAGGTGTAGCTGCCCGCGCCGACCCCGGAGGAGTAGGAGTCACCGAGAGCGACGTAGTTGGCGCCCGCGGCCGAGGCGGGCTGTGCGACGCCGAGCGCGGCCACGGCGGCGATGGCGAGAGTGGAGAGTGATGCCCAGAAGGTACGTACTGACATGGGGCTGCCAGCCCTTCGAAGTGTGGGGGACAGGTGGGGAGTTCATGGGGCGAGCACGTTTTTAGCAGCCCGCGGTACCCGCCGGTAATAGCCGCGGAAGAAGTCGTCTGATATGCCCGAATGATCGTTCGATGATTGATGCTCCGCGCGTAGATAAACCTCCGGCGGGCCCACGGAAGGGTGAAGTTACGGATTTTCCGCACCGCCCCCGTAACTCCTCGGAGTCACCGTCAGGGGGTGTGTCACGTCCGGCTCGCGGCCCTGTCCGGGAGCGGAGGAGCGCTTCCGCATCCGCCCCTCCGGGCACGCGGAAGCGGCCGCCGGGAATCCCTGGCGGCCGCTTCGGTGGTGCGGGTCGGCTACAGCGTGCGTTCCAGGCGGTCCGCCATCAGCCTGCTGAAGCGGGCGGGGTCGGTCAGCTCGCCGCCGTCGGAGAGGACGGCCAGCCCGTGGACGAGCTCGGCCGCCTCGGCCAGGCCGTCGTCGGTGCCCTGCTCCGTACCCCGTTCGGTGTAGGCCTTCTTCAGGCCGCCGATCAGGGCGTGCGAGGGGTTGAGTTCGAGGATGCGCTTGATCTGCGGCACTTCCTGGCCCATTGCGCGGTACATGTTCTCCAGCGCAGGGGTGACGTCGTGCGTGTCCGAGACGATGCAGGCCGGCGAGACGGTGAGGCGCGAGGAGAGCCGCACCTCCTTCACGCTCTCACCCAGCTGCCCGGTCATCCAGGTCAGCAGACCGGCGTAGTCCTGCTGCTGCTTCTCGCGCTCGGCCTCGACCTCCTTCTTCTCCTCGTCGGTGTCCAGGTCGACTTCGCCCTTGGCGATGGACTGCAGCTGCTTGCCGTCGAACTCCGGCACGGACTGCACCCAGACCTCGTCGACCGGGTCGGTCAGGAGAAGGACCTCGAAGCCCTTGGCACGGAAGGCCTCCATGTGGGGCGAGCTCTCCATGGCGGCGCGCGACTCGCCGGTCATGAAGTAGATCTGCTCCTGCCCCTCCTTCATCCGCTCCACGTACGAGCGCAGGGTGGTCAGTCCTTCCTCGTCCTGGGTCGATGCGAACGAGGAGATCTCCAGGAGGGTGTCGCGGTTCTCGAAGTCGTCGAGGAGGCCCTCCTTGAGGACGCGGCCGAATTCCTTCCAGAGCGTGCCGTACTTCTCCGGGGCGGCGGACATCATGTCCTTCACCGTCGACAGCACCTTCTTGACCAGACGGCGCCGCATCAGCTCGATCTGGCGGTCCTGCTGAAGGATCTCCCGCGACACGTTGAGCGAAAGGTCCTGGGCGTCGACCACACCCTTCACGAAGCGCAGGTACGTCGGCATGAGCGCTTCGCAGTCGTCCATGATGAACACGCGCTTGACGTAGAGCTGGACCCCGCGCTTGTGCCCCTGCATGAACAGGTCCTGCGGCGCGTGGGACGGCAGGAAGAGCAGCGCCTGGTATTCGAAGGTGCCCTCCGCCTGCATGCGGATCGTTTCGAGCGGATCGGTCCAGTCGTGGCTGATGTGCTTGTAGAGCTCGCTGTACTCCTCGTCGGTCACGGAGCTCCTGGACCGGGCCCACAGCGCCTTCATCGAGTTGACCGTCTCGGTGCCGGGCTCGGTGCCGTCCTCGTCCGCCGTCGTGGCGGCCATGCGGATGGGCCAGGTGATGAAGTCCGAGTACCGCTTGACGATCTCCCTGAGCTTCCACGGCGACGTGTAGTCGAAGAGCTTGTCCTCGGCGTCCTCCGGCTTGAGCCGCAAGGTGACCGTGGTGCCCTGCGGGGCGTCATCGACGGATTCGACGGTGTACGTCCCCTCGCCGCTGGAATTCCAGCGCGTGCCCCGGCTCTCGCCCGCGCGACGGGTCAGCAGCGTGACCTCGTCGGCCACCATGAAGCTCGCGTAGAAGCCGACACCGAACTGCCCGATGAGTTCCTCGGACGTCGCGGAGTCCTGGGCCTCCTTCAATTCCTTCAGGAACTTGGCCGTGCCGGAGTTCGCGATCGTTCCGATCAGCTGCACGACCTCGTCGTGCGACATCCCGATCCCGTTGTCGCGAACGGTCAGCGTGCGCGTCTCCTTATCGGCCTCGACGGCGATGTGGAGGTCGGACGTGTCCGCCTGGAGCGTGTCGTCGCGGAGAGTTTCCAGTCGCAGCTTGTCCAGCGCGTCCGAGGAATTGGAAATGAGCTCGCGCAGGAACACATCCTTGTTCGAGTAAATCGAATGGATCATCATCTGCAGGAGCTGGCGCGCTTCTACCTGGAACTCGAATGTCTCGGCCGGCATGGGTGCGGGTTCCCTTTCTGGGGGTCGGTCGTCTGGGCCGGGACAATCGTAGCCAGCCCGCGTCATTCCCCGTGCGGGTTCGGGGTGCCTGTGAAGTCGCCCTGCGAGGACGGTTGTCAGTGGCCGGGGCCGGACGGGAGCGCCACCCCGAGGCGGGTGACCAGGTCGTGCCAGCCCTGGTCCAGTTCCTCGATCGGCATGCCCCGTTGCCTGGTCAGGTGGTGGACCAGGGCGGCGTCGACCGATCCCAGCAGGGTGTGTGCGAGCAGCTCCGTGTTGCCCTCCACACGGGCCCCGCGCAGCAGCATGGCGACATGACTGAGGCGCAGGCGGTGCGCCGGGACGGCGTAGGTACGCAGCGGGTCGGTCCGGGAGGCCAGGATCAGCTCGTGGTGATCGCGCTCGTGGCGCATGACGGCGGGACCGAAGGCGTGCAGCCGCTCCGCGGCGGGGGCGTCCGGGCCCATGGGCGGTGGCCCCGACAGGAAGGCGGCCTGGAGCAGCCCCTCGCGATGGTCGAGCAGGGCGATGAGCAGGCCGGTGCGGTCGCCGAAGCGCCGGAAGACGGTGCCCTTGCCGACTCCGGCCGCGGCGGCCACCGATTCCATGGTCAGGTTGGCGGCCCCGCAGTCGGCCATGAGACGTGAGGCGGCTTCCAGCAGACGGGTGCGGTTGCGGGCGGCGTCCGACCGCAGCTGCTCGGGTTCGCCGGTGGTGGAGAGCGTGAGATACGGCCGCGCCTCGCCTGGGTCGGGCGGCCTGGGCAGCGGTGGAACGGAACCGGTCATGGCCTCAGGGTAGCGCTCGGGGAACATAAGTGGACCGCGGTCCGTTTAGGTGGTAGAAATTTCAACGGACTTCGGTCCGTTTGCTTCCGCAGTCTCCGTCTCCCCAGGAGTTCCCCCATGTCTGTACGCATCCTCGCCCTCGTCGGCAGCCTCCGCGCCGGCTCCCACAACCGTCAGCTCGCCGAGGCCGCTGTGAAGCACGCCCCCGCGGACGCCGCTGTCGAGCTGTTCGAGGGCCTGGCCGACGTGCCCTTCTACAACGAGGACATCGACGTCGAGGGCAGCGTTCCGGCCGCTGCCGCCCGCCTGCGTGAGGCGGCCGGCGGCGCCGACGCCTTCCTGCTCTTCTCGCCCGAGTACAACGGCACCATGCCGGCCGTTCTGAAGAACGCGATCGACTGGCTGTCCCGCCCCTACGGCGCCGGCGCCCTCACCGGCAAGCAGGTCGCCGTCGTCGGCACCGCCTTCGGCCAGTTCGGTGGCGTGTGGGCCCAGGACGAGGCCCGCAAGGCTGCCGGTATCGCGGGCGGAGCGGTCCTGGAGGACGTCAAGCTCTCCATCCCCGGCTCCGTGGTCCGCTTCGCCGAGACCCACCCGGCCGACGACGCCGAGGTCGTCGCCTCGCTCACCGAGGTCATCCGCAAGGTCGCCGAGCGTCCCGTCGCCGCTGCCTGACGCACCCCGCCCCCCGCCGGCGGCGCGCCGAGGATGCCGCGCCGCCGCCGCAGGGCACGGGCAGGACACCCCTGCCACCCCACCGGTGACGCACCCCGGTGCTCCACGTGTGCGCGCCCCTCCCGGTCCGGGGGCGGCGCCCCGCGCGGAGCCGGAGATCATTCCGCCGGCGCGCGTTCGAGTACGCGCGCTCTCCCGTGACATCCCCGGCGACCCAGCCGGGCAGGTCCGGACACGCGTCCTCGGCCTCGGCCCACTCGATCTCCAGGACGATCAGGCCCCGATGGGTGCCCGTGTGCTCGTCCACGACCCACTCGCCCGCACCCGGTGCCGCCAGACGCTGCCGGTGCTTCTCCACGAGCCGCCCCGTACGGTGCGCCAGCAGTTCGAGCGTGTCACCCACCGGGATCGGATACTCGAACTCGGCCCGGACGGGACCCTGCAGCTCGGCCTTCACGGTGAGGAAGGCCCCGGCGTCGTCCACGACCAGGGCCCGCGCTCCCGCGGTCGGCGGGTCGAGGACGGTCCGGACGTCACATGAAGGGACTCTCTTCCGGAGGGACGGTGTGTTGCGCCGGTGGCGGTCGGCGCGGCAGGGAACCGCCTACGGCCGGGCGTTGAGCTCGGGGAGAGCGGTGCCCGCGTCGGCGGTGGGGGGCGTGCCGTGCGGCCGCCCGGAGATCAAGGCCGCGAGCGCGGGTACGGAGCTGCGGATCACGGTGGCCCCGTCGCCGTCGGTCCGCCACTCCTGGCCGGTGTCCTCGGCGACGAGGAGGGTGCTCTGCGGCAGACGCGGCCGGAGGAACGACACGACGTGCGAGGAGAGCGCGAGGCTCCACTCTTCGGACCGGTGACCGGCCCCGAGGTCCACGTCGTGCAGCGCGCTCTCCCGCCACCAGGCGAGCTGGGTCGCGAACAGCGGCGAGTCGCGGTACGCGCACGGCAGGTCCCAGCCGTCCGGGCCTCGTCCAGGGCAGCGAGGCCCTCGTCGGGTGCTCGCGCAGCCACTCGACGGGCCGGCCGTGCAACTCCTCGATCCGGCTGTCACGGGTCGGCCGGCCGCCGTCGTACACCTCGATCGTCCGGCCCTCGACGGCGTAACGCGCCTGCCGGGCAAAGGCCCTGGAGAGGTCCGCGAGTTGGATCAGTACATGTCCCCGGTCCAGCCCGGGAGTTCGATCGCCTCGCGGGCTCCCTCCTCGGTGAGGGTGGCGGCCTCGGCGCGCAGCAGGTCGTGGGCGGCCGAGATCTCCTTCAGCCGGTCGGGATCTCGATGCCGCCGAACTCCGCACCGCTGTACCGGGTCGTGGTCATGCCAGGGTCCTTTCGTCTTCCGTCGTCTTCGCAACGGCCGGGGAGTCCTGCGGCATGAACGCGTTGATCCGGCAGCGGATGTCCCGGATGACGCGGTGCTCCCTGTCCGGGCGGAGAGCGCCGATCTGGTGGTACATCACCTACCTGGGCGGGCCCAGGAAGGTGATCCGCGTCTCGACACTGCCATCGGCGTGCACCGGATGGAATCCGGGCGTGAGGCCCGGGCCACCGGGGACGACGCCGGGTTCCCCGATACCGGGGGAGCTGACCCTCTGGATACGGCTGCGCCTGGCCGCCGCGTCCGTGTCGCTCCAGTCCGTACCGCCCGCTCGGGACCGACGCGAAGCCTGGCATCGGGGCCTCCCGCCCCGCCGGGCTTCCGCTTCGCCGGCCTTCCGCTCCGCCGGGCTTCGTCAGGTCAGCGCGTCAGGCTCTTCCGGCGTACGCGCAGCGAGTACGCCGTCCCTCCGGGCCCACTGCTGCTGCCCCAGCCGCCGCTCGTCGCGACCACCCACCCCCGCTGCTCCTTCATCTGGGCGGCGAAGGTGCTCAGGTCATGGATCGCGCAGCCGCAGACCAGGGTTACGTCGATGCCGACGTAAGGGCTCCGGGGGTTCTGCTCATGACCCGACTCGACCCACCGCACCTCGTGGACGTGCTCCTTGAGGCCCGTCCGCTCCTCGTCGTGCTTGATCCCATGGGCCTTGGCGTACTCGTCCAGGTCATCGACGGCGAACAGCCGGCTCGACCACTCACCGGGCCAGACCGCGAACAGCCGCGACACCCCGGCCACCGCCCGCTCGTACGCCGCGTGATCGCTCCCGTGCGTCACCGCACCGTCCGCGTGCACCTCGATGTAGCAGGTGGTCCGGGCGGTGTACGGGAAGTCCTTCCCCACCGCCGCCGCGCTGCTCGGCTCCAACTTGGCCCTCCACGGTGTCGCCGGCTCCTCCGGTCAGTCAACATCACCGGGAAGCCGCCCGGACCGCTTTCGGCCCGCCACCTACGGCGGACCCGGCGCCGCGTCGAAGAGGGCGGCCTCCTCCGGCCCCGGCTCGTCGAAGAACGGCACGTACCCTTCGAGCGTCTCGCGGGTGATCGGCACGACGCCGAACGCGCCCTGCCCGTTCCGGGCCTCGACACGCCGCCAGAGCTCCTCGAAGGGCACCGCGAGGTACCGCAGCTCCACCGGAACCCCGAGCGCCCGAGCCCCGAGCCGCTTCTCGTCCCGCTCGGCGCGCGCCCAGAACCCGAACTCCAGGTGACGCCTTGCCCACGGTCGTCAGCGGTCGGTGTCCCGTGTCATGTTGAAGGTGAGACTGGAGAAGTCCCTGCCCTGGAGTACAGGGCCGTTCTGGGTTCCTCCGCTGATGCTGTTGTGTACGGCACCGCCCGATCCGGCCCCGGCCTGCTGCCACCATTCTTCGAGCAGCCCGCGGAACTCCCCGTCCAGGGCGGCTCGCACCCCCAGCGCGGTCGCCAGCGCCTGGGCGCGTACGGGGTCGGCAGGGTTGTTCTCCAGATCCGCGGCTTCCAGCTCGCCCGAGCTGATTCCAGATGATCCGTCCGGCTCCGCGTCCTGAGCCGTGCCACGTCGGAAGGGGCGCGTCACCAGCGCGGTGAGCCCTTGCCACGACTGACGGCCGACTTCGCCGCCGACGCTTCCGGCCAGTGCCGCCAGGGCCGCTGCGGTGATCGGGTCCATGTCGGGCTCCCTCGGTCGGTGTCTGCACGTCACACCCTAGGTCGGACGTGCGGAGTGACACGGGTTGATGCGGAAATCAGGTGCGCGCATGTCCCGCGCACTGTTCTCGCGGACCTCCCGGCCGAGGCGCGCTCTGCCTCATCCAGCAGCTGAGGCAATACTGTTGACGCATGGTCGACGAGACACGTAACAGCCTGGACGGACGTGCGGACGTGGTCGTTCAGGCCGGTCGGATCGGTGAGTTGCATCAGCACCTGCACGGCATCGAAGGCCCGGCCGCGCCGGTTCCCTTCCAACTTCCGCCGACGCGCGTGCGGTTCGAGAACCGGCTGGCTGAGCAGGAGCGCATCACTCGCGCGGTCGACGCGCACGTGGCACATGCGGGGCCGCTCGTCGTCGCACTCACGGGAATGGGCGGGATCGGCAAGACCGCTCTGGGGTTTCATGTGGCCCGCCGTTTCACGGACCGGTATCCCGACGGGGTCCTCTACGTCGACCTGGACGACTTGCGGCGGGACGGTGCCGTGGAGATCTCGGACGCCGTCGGGGAGCTCCTGACCGGTCTGGGCGTAGCGCCGGAGTTGCTGGAGAGATCCCTCGCCGGCCGTACGAAGCAGCTCTGGACGCGGACCCGGGACAAGCGGCTGATCGTGGTGATCGACAACGCGCGGTACGGAAGTGAGGCGACCCCGCTTCTCCCCGCGTCGGACGACAGTCTGACGATCGTGACCAGTCAGGGAGCCCTGTACGACCTCGACGGCGCGGCTGTGGCCGAGGTCCCGGTGGGCCCGCTGGCGGTGGAGGACGCGGTGCGGCTGCTGGGGCACCTCGTGGACGATCCGCGCTTGTCGGCGGAACCGGACGCACTGGTCGAGTTGGCACGTGGGTGTGGTGGTCTGCCGGCCGCTCTTCAGGTGGCCGGTCAGTGGGTACGCAAGTACCGGAGGCGGAACCTTGCCCGGCTCGTCGCCGAGCTGACGGCGGAATTGCACGGAAGGGGCATTCCCGTGGTCGAAGCCGTGTGGGACGCCGCCTGCTCGGGGCTGGACCCTGAGGCCGCGCGACTCTACCGGCTGCTTCCAGAGCTTCCGGGACCCGTGGTGGAGGAGCCGGCCGCCGCCGCCCTCCTCGGCTGCGATCCCTGCCGTGCGGGGGACGCCCTGGAGGAGCTGGAGTCCGCGGGACTGCTGGAGGGCAGGGCCGACGACTGGCGTATGCACGCCCTCCTGCGGGGTCACGCCGAGCGGCGTGCGCGACTGGAGGACCCGGACGGGCAGGAGCGGGCCCGTGCTCGCCGCTCGCTGTGTTCCTGGTACAGGCGGCAAGCCGCGCGCGCGGATCTCCTGGCCGCGGGCCCGCGGATGACGTTCGCGGAGCTGCCGGAACCCGTGGGCACCGGCCCGTGCGATATCGAGTTCCCGGGCAAAGCGGAAGCGCTGCGATGGCTGGAGTCGCACCGGCTCGCTCTGTACGGATGCGTCCGGCTCGCCTTCGATGCGGGGCTCTACGAGGATGCCTGGGCGCTGTGCGAGCCGTTGTGGACGCACTTCCTCGACCACCCGCACTACGCCGACGTCATGGACACCTTCCGTACGGGGGTGGCTGCCGCGGACCGGACAGAGTTCCTTCCGGCCATGGTCAGGATGAGGTGTCAGCTGGCCCGTCCGCTGTGGGAGCAGGGGCTGTACGACGAAGCGGCCGAGCAATTGAGGCATGCGCTCAACGCCTCCGAAGCACTGGGAGCGTCACCTCCGGAGCGGAAGCTGAGGGCCTCGGCGGTCGAGTTCCGAGGCTTGCTCAAGTCCGAACTCGGGGACTGGTCAGGCGCCGCCGAGGACTTCGAAGCGGCGAGGGCGATCCACGCGGAGATCGAGAACGTGTACGGCGTACTGCTTCAGACCTACCTGCTGGGCAAAACCGCGGTGCGACAGGGAGAGTTCCAGGTGGCGGCCAGGCTCCTGGAAGAGGCTCACGCGATGGCGCGGCAGCAGGAGCGCCCGCGCATGGTGTCGCGCACCGGGTTCGAACTGGGCCGCGCACTCAGGCTGGTGGGCAGGGCGGAAGAGGCGTACGCGTTGGTGAGCGCGGCGCTGGACGGCGCACGCGCTCGGGGTTCCGTCACGGACGAGGTACGTGTTCTGGAGGAACTGGCGGCTCTGGCGGAAGCCCGCGGTGACGCCGAGACCGCCGAGCGGCACCGTGTGACTGCGAGGCACATCACGCGACAGGCGGGAGGCATCCCTTCCGACGCTCAGAGCTCGTAATCGAGGTCGTCCTCATGGGCGGCACTGAGGTGTACGCGGACGGCCGCCGGCCCGGTGTCGCACAGGAGCGACACGGGTAGTGACGCGTTCGTGCCGGCCCCGAGCCAGGCGTGTACCGCGGACACCACGGCCGTCGGATCCACGTGCGACACCATGCCCCTGTCGCGCTGAGGTTCTACGCGGAGGCTGAGCAGTCCGGCCGTGCGGTGTCTGAGCAGGCAGCGCCGGGGTGACAGGATCGCGGCTGCTGTTCTGCAGCCCGGCGCCTCCTCCAGGACATGGGCCGTCCAGCCCTCCGCGGTCCACGCCGTGTGTTGCCCGGCATGGCCGGCGGCCTGGGCGCGGCGCCAGAGCAGGGCGGCACTCTGTACCTGGCGCGGCCCGGCCGCGGGGTATTCGGCGGCGAGATGGTGTACGGCCTCCGGCGTGTGCGCGGGGAAGCGTTCGACGGCGATCCGATGACCCGACACCTCGGCCCGTACCGCGAGAGCAAAGGGCTGACGCGGTGTCGTGGACGGCCGGGCGAACGCCGACGCGTCCACCGGGCTTGACGGAGGGCGCAGCCCGAGCATCCGGTAGAGCCGCTCTCGCAGCAGTTGGAGCGCCCGGCCCTGCTGGGCGAAGGCGCCGGCGGCCGGACCACGGGTGTCCGTGGTCCGGGATTCCCGGAGAGCGTCCTCCAGGCCGGAGGCGGCCGACAACCTGGGCGCCGCATCCAGCAGCCGCGCCATCGGGCTGCCCGGGATGAGCTCACGGCCGCCGTCGTAGGCACTGACGACCGGGCGGCCGAGGGCCGCCGCGTAGAGAGCCGTGGAGCCGTGGTCGGTGACGACGGCATCGGCAGCGACGAGAAGTGCGGCCCACTCCTCGTAAGGACGGGCAAGGATTAGCCCCGCCCTGAGCGCAGGGGCGAGCCACCGGGAAAGATCGAAGAGCCCGGTCCTGCTGTACTCGTTGGGATGCACGATCAGAGCGACCTGAAACGCGTCGTGCGCCAGGATCCCGGTGAGTTCGGCGGGCAGCCCGGGCCGACGGGCAAGGAGCGAGTCCGGCCCCCACGTGGAGGCGAGAACGACGAGCTGCCGCGGCCCCGTCCCCAGGGCGGCGCGGTAGTCCTGACGGTGAGGGACCGAGGCGAGGAAACGGTCCAGGGTGGGATCCCCGACCACAGCGGCCCGGCCGACGGCCGACGGACAGTGACGGGCCAGACGAGCCAGCTGCTCCTCATGGGCCAAGGCATGGAGATCGGCCCAGGGTTCGCCGTCGGCCAACAGGTAGTGGGGATCCAGGCCGGAAGGCACTTCGGGTGAACCGTCGTTGCTGATGGCCTTGTTGAAGCCGGCTCCGTGCGGCAACAGCGCGCGAGGCCCGGACAGCTCGTGGAATTCACCCTTCGGGCTCGCAGTCAGGACCAGATCGTGTCTGCTCCGGCGAGCCTCGTCCCAGGGCACGATGCGGCCCCCTGAGCTGTCCAGAGCCGCGAGCGCGTCGACGTCGAAGTGCGATCCGGGGAGCAGAGTGAACCGGACGGTGATGCGAGTGTCGCCATCGAAAACGGGCAACACGTCGAGGAGCCTGTGCAACGCCCCCGCGGAACGCAGAGCGACGAGCACTTCGCTGCCCTGCTGCCCTGCTGCCCTGCTGCCCTGCTGCCCTGCTGCCCTGCTGCCCTGCTGCCCTGCTGCCCTGCTGCCCTGCTGCCCTGCTGCCCTGCTGCCCTGCTGCCCTGCAAAAAATTGTCAAGTCTAGCTGACGGCAGCAGTCGTTGGGGGTGAATTGACCCGAAAGGTCACGATCATCGGCGGGAGCCTGGCATGGCATGACCCTGATGCTACCGGCGGCGGAACATCCCGACTCCTCGTCCTGTGCTCAGCGCGTGACCTGAAAGTCGACGCTGGCGCGGATGTTCGCGTGCGTCGTCTCCGAATCCACACCCAGGCATGGGAGGCGAACCGGGGCCTCTGAGTGTGGCGTAGGTGATGCACACGAAATGACGCTTCACGACTTTACGCCTGAGCGGGGTGGAAGCGTGCCAAAACTGGGTGACGCGGATCAAACGACGGAAGGAACCACTGTGCAAGAGCGAGAACTTCAACTCGTACCCCAGGGCAACCGCGGCGACGACCAGACACGCGGCAGGATTCGAGCGCATGACGCCTGGGCATTGGAGTTGCCCGTCCTGATGGAGACGATGAACGTACGGGCTGTAGAGATGGACCTGGGAGAGCGGGGCATGCGGGCTGCGCTGACCGTCATTTCGGGGAAGCTCTGCCTGCTTGTGCGTTCCGGTCTGAACGAACAGCAAGTGGCAGCCAGCATCCGGTCGCTTCTCGCCCGCTACATTCACCACCCTGCGCCTCGCTTGGTTCTCTGGCCGGACGCGGACAAGCAAGGCGTAGTGGTGAGGGAGCCGGACGACGTGTCGGTTGGAGCGTTGGAGGATCCGCCAGACGTGACGGCAGATGTCCTGCACCTCTATGGGGAGGGGCATTGGGCACCGAAGGATGGGTGGCGGAGTGACGACGACGTTCTCCAGGAGCTGACGGAGATTGTTGCTGTCGACCTGAAGGGTGTCGTGGAGGATCTCCCGGAGGAGACCTACCCACTGCCCGAGGGGCTCGGTGCTGTCGTCTCCACGGGCTACGACAGCGAGGGGCTGGCCCACCCAATGGTCTTCCTTCGCGGCGATCTCCCCACCGGACTGCGCGCAGATCTCCTTGGCTTCTGCCTTGCGCTGGGCGCCGGCTCCGAATACGAGGACAGGGACCCGGACGAGAGCGGCCTGTTCTATGTCGGTACGGACGCAGGGCCAGTGTCTGGACCTGGGGCCGCGCTTCTCGGTGCCCTAATGGTCCAGCGCTTGGGGCGACGCCCGGGGGACTGCGACTTCAAACTCCTCGACCCACCGGAGGAGACCGCCCCGGAGCTGGAGTCAGCTGCTTGATCACGTGCGCTCTGCTGGGCGTCCGGCCGCCTCAGTAAGGGGCTCGGCGCGGTGCCAACCGGCAGGCTCATCGGCGGCTCCCTGGGAGCCGGGTCCGAGGTCGGCCCCCAAGATGGCCCCAGGAACGAGTCAGGGGCCTGATCCACTAAGTGGATCAGGCCCCTGACCTGGTGTTTCAGCTGTCGGGGTGGCGGGATTTGAACCCACGACCTCTTCGTCCCGAACGAAGCGCGCTGCCAAGCTGCGCTACACCCCGATGTCCACCGATTGTCCCGGCGACATCGATTACTTTAGCCCACCGGCGCCCGGAGGCGAAATCCGGTTTTTGTCGCGGACGGCGGGCGCGGGCCTCGGGCCCGGGACCGTCAGTCGCGCGGCGTCAGCGTCAGCAGGGTCGCCTCCGGCGGGCAGGCGAAGCGGACCGGGGTGTAGCGGTTCGTGCCGCAGCCGGCCGAGACGTGGAGGTAGGCGCGCTTGTCGCCCGCCGTGTGGCGGGAGAGGCCCTTCACCCGGTCCGTGTCCAGGTCGCAGTTGGTGACGAGGGCCCCGTAGAAGGGGATGCAGAGCTGGCCGCCGTGCGTGTGGCCCGCCAGGATCAGCGGGTAGCCGTCCGCGGTGAAGGCGTCCAGCGAGCGCAGGTACGGGGCGTGGACCACGCCGATCGAGAGGTCGGCACCCGTTTCCGGGCCGCCCGACACCTCAGCGTAGCGGTCCCGCCTGATGTGCGGGTCGTCCAGGCCGGTGAACGCGATCTCCAGCCCGTCCTGCTTGAGGCGGCCCCGGGTGTTGGTCAGGTTCAGCCAGCCCGCCGCGTCGAAGGCGTCGCGCATCGGCTCCCAGGGGTTGTGGACGACACCGACCGCCGGAGCGTTCCCGTTGAGCCCGTGCTTGCCCCGCATCTTCTCCAGGAGGTACAGGGCGGGGTTTCGGAGCTTGGGACCGTAGTAGTCGTTGGAGCCGAAGACGTACACCCCGGGGAACTCCATCAGCGGGCCGAGCGCGTCGAGCAGCTCCGGTACGCCCTCGGGGTCGGAGAGGTTGTCCCCGGTGTTCACGACGAAGTCCGGGCGCAGGCCGGCCAGCGACTGCAGCCAGGCACGCTTCTTGCGCTGGCCGCTCACCATGTGGATGTCGGAGACCTGGAGTACGCGCAACGGGCGCGCTCCGTGCGGGAGTACGGGAACGGTGATCCGTCGCAGGCGGAACGAGCGGGCCTCGAACCCGGCGGCGTACACGAGGCCGGCGGTGCCCACCGCTGCGCCGACTGCCGTGACTTTCAGGGGTACTCCGTAGCGTGCGCGCATGTGCCCATCGTCGCAGACACGGTGGCGCGAGCGGAAAACAGGAGGGCGGCAGGTGCTCCGTACCTGTCACAATCGGCGCATGACCACGCTCAAGTCCAAGCTCAAGGAAGACCTCACCACGGCCATGAAGGCGCGTGACGAGCTCACCTCGTCCACCCTCCGGCTCACCCTCACCGCGATCACCAAGGAAGAGGTCAGCGGCAAGTCCGCGCGCGAGCTCTCCGACGACGAGGTGCAGAAGGTGATCGCCAAGGAGGCGAAGAAGCGCCGTGAGGCCGCCGAGGCCTTCGCGCAGGGCGGCCGGACCGAGCAGGCCGAGCGGGAGAAGGCGGAGGGCGTGCTGCTCGACGCGTACCTGCCCAAGCAGCTCTCCGACGACGAGCTGAACGCGATCGTCTCGCAGGCCGTCGAGGAGGCGAAGGCCGCCGGCGCCGAGGGACCGCGGGCGATGGGTGCCGTCATGAAGATCGTCAACCCGAAGGTGACAGGGCTCGCCGAGGGCGGCCGGGTGGCCGCCACCGTGAAGAAGCTCCTCGCCGGCTGAGCAGCGGGCTGATCAGGCCGAGCAGGCCGGCACACCGCAGGAACGTCGCGCCGGCCGGGTGTACGAGGCATGGCATGAAAGGAGGGGCGCTCCCGAACCGGGAGCGCCCCTCCTTTCATGCCTGGACCGCGTGGACCTTCAAGCCCGGACCCGGTGATCAGGGACCGTTGCCACCGCCGCGCGGGCCGCCGTCACTGCCGCCGATGAAGCCGGGCGGGAGGGTGATGCCACCGTTGTCGCCGTCGCCGTCGCCGGACTCGTCGTCGTTGTCGCCGCCGTTGTCCTCGTCGCGGCCCTTGTCCTTCTCCTTGTCCTCCTTCACCTTGGCGCGGGGCACCGAGATCGGGTTGAAGGAGGGGGTCTCGGAGGCGGTCAGCGCGCCGGTCATCGCGGTCTTCCAGATGGGACCGGGAAGACAGCCGCCGCAGACCTTGTCGTAGTACTGGCCACCGATGTTGATGTTGTACATCGGCACCTTCTTGCCGACGTCGGCACCCACCCACACGGCCGTCGACAGGTTCGGCGTGTAACCGACGAACCAGGCGTCCACGCGCTCGTTCGTCGTGCCGGTCTTACCCGCGTTGTCGCGGTCGGTCAGGCCGGCCAGCGTGCCGGTGCCGTCCTCGACGACGCCCTTCAGCATCTGGTTGATGGTGTCGGCGGTGGGCTCGCTCATTGCCCGGGAGCAAGCGCTCCTGGGCACCTTGAGCTCTTTGTCGTTCGCGTCGGTGATGGACTCGATGGCGACCGGCGTGCAGTACGTGCCGCGGTTCGCGAACGTCGCATACGCGGCGGCCATGGCGAGCGGCGTGCTCTCCGTGCCGCCGAGGGTGATCGACGGGTGCTTGTCCGAGACGGGATCGCCGTCTCCGCGCTCGTAACCCACCTTCTTCGCCATGGTCACCGTCTCGCAGAGCCCGGCTTTCTGCTCCAGCTTCGCGAAGTAGGTGTTGATGGACTTACCGAGCGCGCCGGTCATGTCATAGGCGCCCTTCTCGGATTCCATCTCGTTCTGGAGGTCCCAGGTGCCGCCGCCGGTGGGGGCACCCGAACAGTCCCGGTAGGAACTCATCGGCACCGAGATCTTCCAGTCGCTGGAGAAGCTCTGCGCCGGGCTGATGCCCTTCTCCAGGGCCGCGGCAGCGGTGATCGGCTTGAAGGTCGACCCGACCTGGAAACCGTAGGTGCTGCCGCCCATCTTGCTGCTGACGGCGAGGTTCAGCACCGTCTCGTGCTGCTTCTGGTCCAGGCCGTACGGGCGGGACTGGCCCATCGAGAGGATCTTGCCGGTGCCGGGCTGGACCTGCACCACCGAGGCCGCGACCTTGTCGTCCTTGTAGACCCTCGACGTCGCCGCCTCGTTGGCCGCCTTCTGCGCACGCGGCGAGAGGGTGGTCTTGATGGTCAGACCGCCGAGGTTCCAGAGCTTCGAGCGCTCCTCCTCGGTCTTCCCGAAGGCCGGGTCGGTGAGGATCGTCTTACGGACGTAGTCACAGAAGAACCCGGAGCCGCTGACGGCGGTGATGCAGCCGTTCTGCGGCTTCTTGACCTTCAGCGCGATCGGGGCGGCGATGGCCTTGTCGGCCTCGGCCCGCGAGATGTCACCGACGGCCGCCATGCGCTGCAGCACGGTGTTGCGACGCTTGGTCGCCTCCTCCGTGTCGTTGACCGGGTCGTAGCGGCTCGGCGACTGCACGAGACCGGCCAGCAGCGCGGCCTCCTCCAGCTTCAGGTCCTTGGCGTGCTTGGAGAAGTAGCGCTGCGAGGCGGCCTCGACGCCGTAGGCCTGCTGCCCGAAGAACGTGATGTTGAGGTAGTTCTCCAGGATCTTCTTCTTGCCGAGCTCTTCCTCGACCTGGATCGCGTACTTGAGCTCACGGACCTTGCGGCCCAGGGTCTGCTGCGTGGCCTCGGCGACCTTGTCCGGGTCGTCGCCCGCCTCCTCGACGAAGACGTTCTTCACGTACTGCTGGGTGAGCGTCGACGCGCCCTGCGCGGCACCGCCGGCCTGCACGTTGCGGTTCATCGCGCGCAGGATGCCCTTGAGGTCCACCGCACCGTGCTCGTAGAAGCGCGAGTCCTCGATCGCGATGATCGCGTCCTGCATGTACGGCGAGATGTCCTTGAGCGGGACGACGGTGCGGTCGCGCGAGTAGACCGTGGCGATCGCGCCGCCCTCGCTGTCCAGGATCGTGGTCCGCTGGCTCAGCGGCGGAGTCTTGAGGTTGGAGGGGATCTCGTCGAATCCCTCGACGGTTCCCTTCGCCGCCAGCCCCAGTGCTCCGGCGGCCGGCAGCGCGATGCCCGCCAGCACAACTCCGGAAAGTGCGGCGACACCGAGGAACTTGGCGGCCTGCTGGGTCGTCGTGAGACCCCCGCCTGAGCGCTTCTTTGGCATGGGGGCAGCCTACGTTCTCATTCGCCGGACACGCGTATAGGCCTTGGCCTAAGCTGCTCTCAACTGTCACAGCTGACCGATTTCGTATCAACCCCTGTGCACGGCCCCTGCGCAAATTCAGCCACTCGCCGAGGCGCTCCCGAATTCGCCTCACGTGTCACTGAATGTCCGTTGCGACTTGGGCATCCTGTCCCGATTCCATCGGGATAGTCACGTATGTCCTTGCCTCACTCCCCTGGGTGATCTGCCGCCTACGCATAGTCCGTTCGGGCCATTCAAGATTGGGCCCGAAGGGGGTGTTGCGCTGTGCCTGCCTTCCGTAACGTCCTCAACTGGCAGCGGTGAATATGCCGCTGTCGCCGTGGGGGAGCCTCGATTCGGGAGAGGACGGCGCCGGCATGGGCTGGGTAACCGACTGGAGTGCGCAGGCAGCCTGCCGCACTACCGATCCGGATGAATTGTTCGTACAAGGGGCAGCGCAGAACAGGGCCAAGGCGGTGTGCACCGGTTGCCCGGTGCGGACCGAGTGCCTGGCCGATGCGCTGGACAATCGCGTCGAGTTCGGCGTGTGGGGCGGAATGACGGAGCGGGAGCGCCGCGCACTGTTGCGCCGACGGCCCACCGTCACGTCCTGGCGCCGCCTGCTGGAGACCGCGCGCAGTGAGTACGAGCGGTCCACGGGCATGCTGCCCGCAGCGGTGGGCCTGGACGACGACGAGCTGCACGGGACGTACGCCGCCGTGGGGTAGACCCGCGTGGGGCGACCCCGCGAGGAGGAGCCCGGCGTCGGTCCTACGCGGCTCCGGCCGGAGCGGAACCGGTCGCGAGTCGTTCCCCGATGGCCCGAAGGCCCGAGAGGTCGTGCACATCACCGGGGAGCGCGGCCACCTCGGTCACCAGGACCTCGGGGTGGAGCGCGGTGAAGCGGTCGCGTGTGTGCTGCTCGCGCGCGACGACCTGCATCCGCTCGGCGTGCAGCCGCAGCAGACCGGCGGTCAGCTGATCGACGGACACGTCGGGAACGGTGACGGGTACGGCTGTGGTGCCCTCGTCCTCTTCGGTGTGGGTGGGGGGCCCGGACGGGTCAGGCGACTTTCGGTCATGCGGCTCGGGGTCGTGCTGTTCGGGGACAGGCGATTTCCGGTCGTGCGGCTCGTCGACGAGCGGCTTCGGGGGGTGCGGCTCGTGCGAAGCGGAATCGTGCGAATGCGAAGTGGGATCGTGCGGTGTCGGCTCGTCGCTGTGCTCGGGGGAGAGCGGTGACTCGGGGGCTTCGGGAGAGGTGACGGCCGCCGGGTCCGCCGGGTCACAAAGGCCAGCCTTCCCGGCCGTCTGATCCACAATGCCGACGCCTTCAAGATTTTCTGCGGCGGCCAGTGCCCGCTCCGCGGAGAGCCGTGCGGCCTCGCTGCCGTGCACCCGGTTGAGGACCAGCCCGGCCAGCGGCATCTCCTCCGCGGCCAGCCGTTCCACGAAGTACGCGGCCTCACGCAGCGCGTCCCGCTCAGGCGTAGCGACCACGAGGAACGCCGTGCCGGGGGCCTGGAGCAGCTTGTACGTGGCATCGGCCCGGGTGCGGAATCCGCCGAACATGGAGTCCATCGCCGCGACGAAGGTCTGTACGTCACGGAGGAACTGCCCGCCGAGCAGCTTGCCGAGCGTTCCCGTCATCATCGACATGCCGACATTCAGGAACTTCATGCCGGCCCGTCCGCCGATCTTCGCCGGTGCGATCAGCAGCCGGATGAATTTCCCGTCGAGGAACGAGCCGAGACGTTTCGGCGCGTCCAGGAAGTCCAGTGCGGACCGGGACGGCGGGGTGTCGACGATGATCAGGTCCCACTCGTCGCGCGCCCTCAGCTGCCCCAGCTTCTCCATCGCCATGTACTCCTGCGTGCCCGCGAAACCGGCCGACAGGGACTGGTAGAAGGGGTTCTCCAGGATCGCGCGGGCCCGCTCGGCGTCGGTGTGCGCCTCGACGGTCTCGTCGAAGGTGCGCTTCATGTCGAGCATCATGGCGTGGAGTTCGCCGTCGCCACCGATGCCCTCGACCCGGCGCGGGATGTTGTCGAGCCGGTCGATGCCCATGGACTGGGCGAGCCGGCGGGCCGGGTCGATGGTGAGGACGACGACCTTGCGGCCGCGCTCGGCCGCCCGTACACCGAGCGCCGCGGCGGTCGTGGTCTTGCCGACTCCACCCGATCCGCAGCACACGACGATCCGGATACCCGGGTCGTCGAGGAGCGCGTCGGTGTCCAGCCCCGGTGCGATGTCCGTGCCCAGTGTCATGACCCCACCCCTTGTCCGGAACGCGGCGCGCCCCCCGCGGATCCCTGCCCCGCCGCGTCCGCCGTGTCGTCGCCCACACCCTGTTTACGGAACTCCGTCGCCAGGTCGTACAGCGCGGACAGGCTCACGCCCTCGCCCATGAGCGGCAGCTCGACGGTCGGCAGCCCGAGCCCGGCCAGCACCGCACGCTGCTCGCGTTCCAGGCCCACCCGCTGGGCGTGCTCGGCGGCCTGCTCGACCAGCGGCCGTACGAGGCCGGCCGAGCCCGTCACGCCCGACCTGGTCAGCGCCTTCGCGATCTCCCTGCGACGGCCCCCGGACGCCGTGCGCAGCGCGTCCTCGTCCAGCAGGTGCGGTCGCACCATGTTCACGACGACGCGTCCCACGGGCAGGTCCGCGGCCCGCAGTTCCGCGATGCCGTCGGCCGTCTCCTGGACCGGCATCTCCTCCAGGAGCGTCACCAGGTGGACCGCCGTCTCGGGGGACTTCAGGACCCGCATCACGGCCTGCGCCTGATTGTGTATCGGGCCGATCCGGGCCAGCCCCGCCACCTCGTCGTTCACGTTGAGGAAGCGGGTGATGCGGCCGGTGGGCGGGGCGTCCATGATCACGTGGTCGTAGACGAACCTGCCCTGCTTGTCCTTGCGGCGCACGGCCTCGCAGGCCTTGCCGGTCAGCAGGACGTCCCGGACACCGGGCGCGATGGTGGTGGCGAAGTCGATCGCGCCGAGCTTCTTCAGTGCCCGGCCGGCGCTGCCCAGCTTGTAGAACATCTGGAGGTAGTCCAGGAGCGCGCGCTCGGCGTCGATCGCCAGCGCGTGGACCTCCCCGCCGCCCGGCGCCACGGCGATCCTGCGCTCCTCGTACGGGAGGGCCTCGGACTCGAAGAGCTGGGCGATGCCCTGTCTGCCCTCGACCTCGACGAGGAGAGTGCGCCTGCCCTCGGTCGCGAGGGCGAGCGCGAGTGCGGCGGCGACCGTGGTCTTACCGGTACCGCCCTTGCCGCTGACGACCTGGAACCTGCTCACGTCTTCGAGCCTAACCAGTCGGCAGGCAGGCTACGCACGAGGCCGCATGTGCCAGGCATTACAGTCGGCTCATGACCAAGTGGGAATACGCGACCGTGCCCCTTCTCGTGCACGCGACCAAGCAGATTCTGGACACCTGGGGCGAGGACGGCTGGGAGCTGGTCCAGGTCGTTCCCGGCCCGAACAACCCCGAGCAGCTCGTGGCCTACCTGAAGCGGGAGAAGCCGTAGTGGCGGGCGCCGTCGAGGCGAAGCTCGCCGAGCTCGGCCTGACGCTCCCGGGCGTCGTCCCGCCGCTGGCCTCGTACCAGCCGGCCGTGCGGTCCGGGGTGTACGTGTACACCTCCGGCCAGCTGCCGATGGTGGACGGCAAGCTCGCGGTGACGGGCAAGGTCGGCGCCGAGGTGACGGCGGACGAGGCCAAGGAACTGGCGAAGACCTGCGCGCTGAACGCGCTGGCGGCCGTGAAGTCGGTCGCCGGTGACCTGGACCGGATCGCCCGGGTCGTGAAGGTCGTGGGCTTCGTCGCCTCGGCCTCCGACTTCACCGGGCAGCCGGGCGTGGTCAACGGCGCGAGCGAGCTGCTGGGCGCGGTCCTGGGCGACAAGGGCGTGCACGCGCGGAGCGCCGTGGGCGTCGCAGTACTGCCGCTGGACGCACCGGTGGAGATCGAGGTCCAGGTCGAGCTCGTCGAGGCCTGAGTCCGTACCTTCCGTCGAATCGCTGATCCCGCCCGGTCCTCCGTGACCGGGCGGGATCATGCGTGCCGGGATCATGCGTGCCGGGATCATGCGTGTACGGGGCACCAACAAGGCCGTGCGTCCCTCGAACATCGCCGCGGTTCCGGATAGCCTCCGGCCATGTCCAACGGTCAGTGGTACCCACCGGAATGGCCCGCCCGGATCAGGGCCCTCGCCAGCGGCGAGCTGACAGCCGTGACGCCCAGGCGGGCGGCCACGGTGATGCTGCTGCGGGACGACCCGTCCGGGGCGGGAACCCCGGGTCCCGCCGTCCACATGCTGCGCCGGCGCACCTCCATGGCCTTTGCCGGGGGCGCGTACGCCTATCCGGGTGGCGGGGTCGACCCACGCGACGACGACCACCTCGTCGAGTGGGCGGGACCGTCCCTGGAGACCTGGGCGGAGCGGCTGGGCGTCGACACCGTCGCCGAGGCGCAGGCCGTCGTCTGCGCCGCGGTCCGCGAGACGTACGAGGAGGCGGGCGTCCTGCTGGCCGGGCCCACCGCGGACACCGTCGTGACCGACACCACGGGCGCCGACTGGGAGGCCGACCGCGAGGCACTCGTCGCCCGCGAGCTGTCCTTCGCCGGTTTCCTCGACCGCCGGGGCCTGGTGCTGCGCTCCGACCTGCTGGGCGCGTGGGCCCGCTGGATCACCCCGGCGTTCGAACCGCGCCGCTACGACACCTGGTTCTTCGTCGCCGCGCTCCCGGAGGGCCAGCGCACCCGGAACGCCTCCACGGAGGCAGACCGTACGGTCTGGATCCGGCCCGCCGAGGCCGCGGAACGCTACGACCTGGGTGAACTGCTGATGATGCCGCCCACCGTGGCCACGCTGCGGGCGCTGAGCCCGTACGGGACGGCCGCCGAGGCGCTGAAGGCAGCGGATTCCCAGAACCTCACCCCCGTGCTGGCAGAGGCCCGTATGGAGGGCGACGAGCTGGTGCTGAGCTGGCCGGGGCACGACGAGTTCACCAAACACATCCCCTCCGCCCCGGGCGGCACCCCCGCCGACGTGGAAGACGGCACCGCATGAGCGACGCGGCGGCACTGCCCGGACAGCCCCGCGGCGGGGTGCTCTCCGGCCCCGCCACCACCCGTACGGTCAACGTTCTGGCGCCCAACGCCTCGGCGATGACACTGGACGGCACCAACACGTGGATCGTCGCGGAGCCGGACTCCGGCCTCGCGGTCGTGATCGACCCGGGGCCGCTCGACGACACCCATCTGCGGGCCGTCATCGACACCGCGGAGCGGGCCGGGCGGCGCGTCGGCCTCACCCTGCTCACCCACGGCCACCCCGACCACGCGGAGGGCGCGGCGCGTTTCGCCGAGCTCACGCGCACGAAGGTGCGCGCCCTGGACGCGGCACTGCGCCTCGGGGACGAGGGCCTGACGGCGGGGGACGTCATCACCACCGGAGGGCTCGAACTCCGGGTGGTCCCCACCCCGGGGCACACCGCGGACTCGCTCTCCTTCCACCTGCCCGCCGACCGGGCCGTACTGACGGGCGACACGATCCTCGGGCGCGGCACAACCCTCGTCGCGCACCCGGACGGCCGGCTCGGCGACTACCTGGACACGCTGCGGCGGCTGCGCTCGCTGACCGTCGACGACGGGGTGCAAACGGTGCTTCCCGGGCACGGGCCGGTCCTGGAGGACGCCCAGGGCGCCGTCGAGTACTACCTCGCCCACCGTGCGCACCGTCTCGCCCAGATCGAGACGGCGGTGGAGGCCGGACACCGGACGGCCGCCGAGGTCGTGGCGGCGGTGTACGCGGACGTGGACCGTTCGCTGTGGCCGGCGGCGGAACTGTCCGTACGGGCCCAGCTGGAGTACCTGACCGAGCACGGCCTGATCTGAGGCACGGCTCGCACGGCCGCCGCCCCCGGACACGCGAAGGGCCCCACCGCACGGTGGGGCCCTTTCGCCGAGCTACGGGACAGGGCGTCAGCGGGACCGCTTCGCCAGCCGTTCCACGTCCAGCAGGATCACGGCCCGGGCCTCGAGCCGCAGCCAGCCACGGCCCGCGAAGTCCGCGAGGGCCTTGTTGACCGTCTCGCGGGAGGCACCGACCAGCTGGGCCAGCTCTTCCTGGGTCAGGTCGTGCACCACGTGGATGCCCTCCTCCGACTGGACGCCGAAGCGGCGCGACAGGTCGAGGAGCGCGCGGGCGACACGGCCCGGCACGTCGGAGAAGACCAGGTCGGACATCTGGTCGTTGGTCTTGCGCAGCCTGCGGGCGACGGCCCGCAGCAGCGCGGTGGCCACCTCGGGACGGGCGTTCAGCCAGGGCTGGAGGTCGCCGTGACCGAGGCCGAGGAGCTTGACCTCGGTGAGCGCCGTCGCGGTCGCGGTGCGCGGGCCCGGGTCGAAGAGCGACAGCTCACCGATGAGCTCGCCGGGGCCGAGGACGGCCAGCATGTTCTCCCGGCCGTCGGGGGAGGTGCGGTGGAGCTTCACCTTGCCCTCGGTGACCACGTACAGGCGGTCGCCCGGGTCACCCTCGTGGAACAGCGCGTCACCGCGTGCGAGGGTCACCTCACTCATCGAGGCGCGGAGCTCCGCGGCCTGCTCATCATCGAGCGCCGCGAAAAGCGGGGCGCGCCGCAGAACGTCGTCCACGAGTTCTCTCCTTGTCGGCCTGTTCAGGGAAGCGTGGTCCCCATGATGCCGGACGGTAAAACAGTGCGATCGATCACAAACCAGTTTGACGCACGAGCGTGCCGGACCCTACGGCAGGGGCCGATCAGGCGTGGATACGCGGTGACCGGGGCGGATGTCAGCCGCTGGCTCTAGGCTGGCCAGATGTCCGGAACGCCGGTGAGAGCGCAGGCAGAGGGGGCTGATGGGGTGTCGGAAGACGGGAATTCCGCTGTGGGCGAACAGCCTGGGCGGGGCCGGAGAAATGCGACAGAACGACCTGCGGGAGGGTCGGCCGGGTCCGCCGAGCCGAATGCGCGGGAAACCGGTGCGACTCGGGCCCGGACGGTTGGGAAGTCCGCGAAGAAGTCCGTGAAGAAGTCCGTGAAGAAGTACGTGACGGAGACCGCGAAGAAGACGGCGACGGAGCCCGGGACCGGGGCCGGCACGGCGAGGAAGGCCGCGAAGAAGACGACGGCCAAGCCCGCGACCGGGGCCGCGAAGAAGCCCGGGAAGCCGGAATCGCATCTGGCCATGGTCCGTCGTGCCCGCCGGATCAACCGCGAGCTCGCCGAGATCTATCCGTACGCCCACCCCGAGCTGGACTTCCGTAATCCGTTCGAGCTCCTGGTCGCCACGGTGCTCTCCGCGCAGACCACCGACCTGAGGGTCAACCAGACCACCCCCGCGCTCTTCGCCGCCTACCCGACCCCCGAGGACATGGCCGCCGCCGCCCCTGAGGAACTGGAGGCGATCATCAGGCCGACCGGGTTCTTCCGCGCCAAGGCGCGGTCCCTGATGGGGCTGTCGGCGTCCCTCCGGGACAATTTCGGGGGCGAGGTCCCGGGCCGACTCGCGGATCTCGTGACCCTGCCCGGCGTCGGCCGCAAGACGGCCAACGTCGTGCTCGGCAACGCGTTCGGCGTGCCCGGCATCACCGTGGACACCCACTTCGGCCGACTGGTCCGCCGCTGGAAGTGGACCGAGCAGGAGGACCCGGAGAAAGTCGAGGCGGAGGTCGCCGAGATCTTCCCGAAGAGCGAGTGGACGATGCTCTCGCACCGCGTCGTCTTCCACGGCCGCCGCATCTGCCACTCCCGCAAGCCGGCCTGCGGGGCCTGTCCGATCGCCCCGCTCTGCCCGGCGTACGGCGAGGGCGAGACGGACCCCGAGAAGGCCAGGAAGCTCCTGAAGTACGAGATGGGCGGCTATCCGGGCCAGCGGCTCAGCCCGCCCCCGGACTACCCCGGCAGTCCGGCCCCGCCACTGGGAGCCGGATGAACGACACCACTCCCACGGGTGGTGTACGGGCCGCGCGGAACGAAATCGCCGACGACAGGCGTTGGAACGACGGGGGTGCCCATGACGCATGCACAGAGCACACGGGCCGCGAGGGACGCGGCCACCACAGGGACGAGCGCGCCCCACGACACCGCGATCACCGTCACCACCGACGGACTGCCCGGCTGGCTCGACCCCGTCGCCCGTGCGGCGCGGAGTGTCCGGGCCCAGCAGCTCAGCAGGTTCCTGCCGCCCGAGAGCGGCGCCGGACGCCAGTCCGCGGTGCTGATCCTCTTCGGTGAGGGTGAGCGCGGCCCCGAGCTGCTGCTGATGGAGCGCTCCAGTTCCCTGCGCTCCCACGCGGGCCAGCCCTCCTTCCCCGGAGGCTCCCTCGATCCCGAGGACGGCGACCGCGCCACCACCGGACCGCTCAGGGCCGCGCTGCGGGAGGCCGAGGAGGAGACCGGGCTCGATCCGGGCGGCGTCCAGATCTTCGGCGTGCTGCCCCGGCTCTACATCCCGGTCAGCAGCTTCGTCGTCACGCCCGTCCTCGGCTGGTGGCGGGAGCCGAGCCCGGTGGGAGTGGTCGATCCGGCCGAGACCGCCAGGGTCTTCACCGTCCCCGTGGCGGATCTCACGGATCCGGCCAACCGCACGACGGCCGTCCATCCGAGCGGGCACCGAGGCCCGGCATTTCTGGTCGAATCCGCACTCGTATGGGGCTTCACGGCTGGTGTGATCGACCGGATCATCCACTACGCGGGGTGGGAACGCTCCTGGGACCGGACCAAGCAGGTGCCGCTCGACTGGCGCGCATGACAGGCTGACTCCCGTGCTGCGCTGTTCCGGGTCTGGCCCGGACCCCGTCGAACCGGACGGGCCAGGTGACGAATCTGCGAGGCTATAGACGGTGAACGTGCTGGACATCCTGCTGCTGGTCGGTGCCGTGTGGTTCGCGGTCATCGGCTACCGCCAGGGTTTCGTCGTCGGGATCCTGTCCGTGATCGGCTTCCTCGGGGGCGGCCTCGTCGCCGTCTACCTGCTGCCGGTGATCTGGGACCAGCTGACCGACGGATCGGAAGTCTCCTCCACCGCAGCGATCGTCGCGGTCGTGATCGTGATCGTCTGCGCCTCCGTGGGCCAGGCCTTCACCACCCACCTGGGCAACAAACTCCGCAGATACATCACGTGGTCGCCGGCGCGCGCCCTGGACGCCACCGGCGGTTCCCTGGTGAACGTGGTGGCCATGCTGCTCGTTGCCTGGCTGATCGGTTCCGCGCTCGCGGGCACGACCCTGCCGACGCTCGGCAAGGAGGTCCGCAGCTCCT
The DNA here is from genome assembly GCF_045040375.1 of Streptomyces sp. NBC_01520. Classification (NCBI taxonomy): domain Bacteria; kingdom Bacillati; phylum Actinomycetota; class Actinomycetes; order Kitasatosporales; family Streptomycetaceae; genus Streptomyces; species Streptomyces sp. NBC_01520. Next base: position 3,677,331 of record NZ_CP109404.1, on the reverse strand, counting down.
CGGTCCTGCTAGGGGTCTCCCGGGTGATGCCCGATCAGGCCTCCAACTGGTTCACGGACTTCTCCTCGGTCCTCGCGCAGAACGGCTTCCCGCAGGTCTTCAGCCCGTTCGCCAACGAGCCCATCACCGAGGTCAAGGCCCCTGACCCGGCCCTGGCCGGCAGCCCCGTCGCCGCCCGCGCCAAGAAGTCCATCGTCAAGGTCGTCGGCATGGCACCGGGCTGCGGGAAGGTCCTCGAAGGCACCGGTTTCGTCTTCTCGGACCGCCGCGTGATGACCAACGCCCATGTGGTGGGCGGCGTCGACGAGCCGACCGTCCAGATCGGCGGCGAGGGCCGGCTGTACGACGCGAAGGTCGTCCTCTACGACTGGGCGCGGGACATCGCGGTCCTCGACGTCCCGGACCTCGACGCGGAGCCGCTGCGCTTCACGGACACCGACAACGACGCGGAGAGCGGTGACGGCGCGATCGTCGCCGGCTTCCCGGAGAACGGCGCCTACGACGTACGCTCCGCGCGCATCCGCGGCCGCATCGACGCCGACGGTCCGGACATCTACCACCGGGGCACCGTGCAGCGCGATGTGTACTCGCTGTTCGCGACCGTCCGCCAGGGCAACTCCGGCGGCCCGCTGCTCACTCCGGACGGCAAGGTGTACGGAGTGGTGTTCGCGAAGTCGCTCGACGACCCGGACACGGGATACGCGTTGACGGCCGACGAGATCCGTGAGGACATCGAGCTCGGCGGGTCCGCAGCGCAGCAGGTCGACAGCCAGGGCTGCGCGCTCTAGGGGCGTCCACAGGGTCCCGACGGCCGCGACGCCCGGCAGCACACATCCGAGCCGCGCTGTCCGGTCCGTACCTGAGCCGCGCTGCCCGGCGCGCATTCGATCAGCGACGCCCGGAGTTCCTGTAGGCCCGCCACACCTTGGCGGCTTCCGCGCCGGGATGCGGGGGACGGGCCACGTACGGCCCCGCTTCCTCAGAGGCCGCGAGGTCCGTGCGTGGCGTTCCGGACGAGGGTCGCCGCGTCAGCCGCGGGGATGGCGCAGCCGCGCCGAGACCCAGCGGGCCCGGCGGTGGAGGATGCGCGGAATGCCCAGCCGGAGACCATGAGAATCACTCACATCATGCACCCGGCTCACGGAGCCGTCCCCCTCATGAGAGCTCTGACCAGCAGAATCGGTCGAGCGGTGGTTGTGTGCTGCGTCATTGAAGTCGCGCGTCCAGCCCATACCCCGACGTTTGCCCGTGACCCAAGGTCGGTAATCGCGCGCGAGTCAGCCAATTGGCTTATGCGGCAGGCAATTGGCTGTTCGTCGGACACCTGTGCCCCCGGTTACCGGTCGGGCTCGGGATCCTTGAGCCAGCTGATGAGTTCGGTCGAGAAACCGGCCGGATCCTCCTCGTGGGGGAAGTGCCCCAGACCGTCGAAAAGTCGCCACCGATACGGTGCCTCGACGTACTCGCCCGACCCCGCGGAGCTACGGGTCCGGACAGCCGGGTCGAGCGAACCGTGCAGGTGCAGCGTAGGGACGCGCACCGGGCGTTTCATCCGGCGGTTGAACTGGATGCCGTCCGGACGCGCCAGGGAGCGCACCATCCAGCGGTACGGCTCGATCGCGCAGTGCGCCGTCGACGGGATGCACATCGCACGCCGGTAGACGTCCACCGTCCCGTCGTCGGGGAAGTCCGCGGTGCGCGGCCCCGACCAGTCCCGGATGAGTCTGCCGACCAACGCCGCGTCGTCCGCGACGAGCTGACGCTCCGGAACCCACGGCCGCTGAAATCCCCAGATGTGCGAACCGGCCCGGGACTGCGCGAGGTCGGAGAGCATCGAGGACCGCCAGCGACGCGGATGCGGCATCGAGGACACCACGAGCCGCCGCACCAGCTTCGGCCGCATGACGGCGGCCGTCCACGCGAGATAGCCGCCCATGTCGTGACCGACCAGTGCCGCGTCCGGCTCGCCGAGCGAGCGGATCACACCGGTGACGTCGAGGGCCAGGTTGGCGGGGTCGTACCCCCGGGGCGTGCGGTCGCTGCCGCCGACGCCGCGAAGGTCCATCGCGACCGCGCGGAACCCGGCGTCGGCCAGCGCGGTGAGCTGGTGGCGCCAGGTCCACCAGAACTGCGGGAAACCGTGCAGCAGCAGCACCAGCGGCCCGTCGCCGAGCTCGGCGATGTGGAAGCGCGCACCGTTGGCGGCCACGTCGCGGTGGGTCCAGGGGCCGTCGAGACGTACGGGACCGCCGGAACCGGCAGCCGGTCCTACCGGTCCGGCCCGGTTGGGCGCGTTGACATCGGGGTCGGTCATGTGGACGAGCGTGCCACAGAGGCCGCCCTGTCCTGGACCGGACGGTTCTCGATGGCCTTGTCCACGAGCGTGCCGCCCTGTGTCCGGCCGATCGCACCCGCAGTGACGGCGGGCCGGGGATGCGGCTTGACGCCCTGCAGGACCGCGGCGGTCTGCTTGGCCGAAGCGATGGACTTCTCCGGCGGCTTGACCTTCTTGAACTTGGCGATGGCGATCAGGGCGAGCAGGCCCGCCAGCAGGATGAACGCCAGGCCGACGATGCCGAAGCACCAGGCGAGCCCGAGCCCCGACGTGTGGATCCAGTAGGCGGCCGCGAAGCTCAGCACGGGCAGCGAGAACAGGATCAGCACACCCGCGACGATGAACACCACGCTGCCGATCACGCCGCGCTTGACGTCCTGGCGCACCTCGGCCTTGGCCAGGGCGATCTCGTCGTGCACCAGCGCGGACATCTCTGCCGTCGCCGAGGCGAACAGCTGGCCGATACTACGGTCGGTGCCGCCCGCGTAGTTGCCGGGGTCGCTCATCCCTGACTCCCTCTCCTCTTCCGTACATCCGATGTCAGATCATGCCGGACTGTCCGGCTTGCTGCTCGCTGCCCCCGTCAGTTCGGCAAGGCGGCGATGCTCGGCGGCCTTCCGCTCGTAGATGGCGGCCATGCGCAGGTGGTACTGCGGGTCGTCCTGCTCGTAGACGTCCGGCACACCCGATTCGTCCTCGTCCCGCTCCTCCGCCTCGTACAGGGCTCTGTATCTGCGTACCCGGAGTCTGAGCAGTACACCGGAGAGTACGGCGGCGATCAGGGATCCGAGGAGGACCGCGGCCTTGACCTCGTTGATCATGTCCTCGTCGCCGGCGAAGGCGAGCTCTCCGATGAGCAGCGAAACGGTGAATCCGATACCGGCGAGGGTGGCGACCGCGAAGACATCGGCCCAGGCCAGATCCTTGTTGAGCTCTGCCTTGGTGAAGCGGGTGACGAGCCAGGTACCGCCGAAGATCCCGATGGTCTTGCCGACCACCAGGCCGAGAACCACACCGAGCGTTTCGGGCCGGGTGAATACGCCCGCCAGGGCGTCGCCATTGAGAGTGACACCGGCCGAGAAGAGCGCGAACAGCGGCACCGCGAGGCCGGCCGACAGCGGACGCACCAGGTGCTCGATGTGCTCACCGGGGGAGTGCGCCTCGCCCTCGCGCCGGGTGCACCGGAGCATGAGGCCCATGGCGACGCCGGCGATCGTGGCGTGGACACCGCTGTTGTACATCAGGCCCCAGATGACCAGGGCGAGCGGAACGTAGACGTACCAGCCCCGGACCCCCGTGCGCAGCAGCACGTAGAAGACGACCAGGCCGGCGACGGCCCCGCCGAGCGCCAGGAAGTCGATGTCCTCGGTGAAGAAGACCGCGATGATCAGGATCGCGAACAGGTCGTCGACGACCGCGAGCGTGAGGAGGAAAGCGCGCAGTGCCGCCGGCAGCGAGGTGCCGATCACCGCCAGGACGGCGAGGGCGAACGCGATGTCCGTCGCGGTGGGAACGGCCCAGCCGGCCGTGGAACCGCCGCCGAGCACCGCGGTCAGCGCGTAGACGACGGCGGGTACGGCCATTCCGCACAGTGCGGCGGCGACGGGCAGGGCCGCCGCCCTGGGGTCACGCAGTTCGCCCGCGACCAGCTCGCGCTTCAGCTCGACGCCCGCGACGAAGAAGAAGACCGCGAGCAGGCCGTCGGCCGCCCAGTGGGCCACGGAGAGGTTGAGCCCCAGGCTCTCGGGACCGAAGTGGAAATGGCTGACGGACGCGTAACCGGAGTCGAAGGTGTTCGCCCAGATCAGTGCCGTGACGGCCGCGACCAGCAGGAGGATGCCGCCGACCGTCTCGGTGCGCAGGGCATCGGCGACGTAGTTCCGCTCGGGCAGTGGCAGACGGCCGAGCAGGGTGCGGCGGGAGGGAGGGGGGACGGGCGCGGCCACGTGGTGGACCTCCGGGTCGGGTACGGCTGCGACGGCATGACAGTTACACGTGCCGACCAGACTTCCCGGCGCCCCTGTGGAGTTCTCTTTGTGGAGTTGTCACTGACGCACTCATGTGCCAGATGACGAAGCCACCACTCTACCCGGGGCGCCGGGGAACAGATCCGGACATCTACCCGGATCAGGGTCCGTCGCTCGTCGACGCCGGCCGCAGAACAAGCATCGTCGCCGCCCGCCCGGGCGGCACCCGGAGCGTTGCCGGGCGCCCCTCGGAGCCGTACGAGGAGCAGGCCGTCAGCCGGGCCCCGTCAGCCGGGCAGGCACACGTTGTCCCACTTGGTGTTGCGCTCCGGCCGGACACCGGTCTGGACGAGCGGCCCGATGCGCTGACCGGAACAGCCGTCGCTCTCCGTCCGGCCGCAGGCCAGCCGGTACTGCGGCCCCCAGACCCCGTCCCCGTTCCACTTGGCCATTTCCGGGCCGCACACCGGGCACGGGTCGTACGGCCCGTCCGGGACCTTCCGCACCGGGTGCAGGAATGTCCTCGGCTCGAAGAAGACCACCTGCAGGGACCGGCTTTCCACCGCCTGCCGGGGCAGGGAAAGGCCGTAGTGCTCCCCCAGGACCCGGTGGATGTCCGCATCGTCGGGGATGAACAGCTCCCCGTCGTCGGGGTCGCCGGGGTCGTCCTCGTTCTCACTCGCGACGACCCGGCCCAGGCCCACCTCGTCGGCCGGGCGACGGGTGAGGGGATGGTTCTCCTGGCCTTCGCCGACCTCGCCCCCGTGGTACGACCAGTCGTGCTCGCCGTCGACGGTCAACCCGATGATGCCCGGGCCCATCATCGTGTCCTCGATCGAGACGGCCGTGCAGCTGGACCACATGCGGCGCAGAGCCGCGTGCCGGTACCACTCGTGCGCGGCACCCGGCGGTTCGATGGCGAACGCCCAGCCGGTGCCGGTCTCGCCGAGCATCGCACTGGCCGGCAGCGTCCCGAACGGAGCGGCCGCGTCGAGGCGTCCGAACGTGTCCGCGTCCATGACGGTGTCGGGGTCCCCGCCGATCATCCACGCCAGCTCCTGGTGGGTGACGCCGCGCACGAACGTCACGGCGTAGTCCTCGCCGAGCACGCCGCTCATCCATCCGATGCCGTGATCGCTCATGCCGGGCACCGTATCCGGGCCCGAACCGACAATCGGCGCCCGGCCACGGCAGGCGTGGGGTCCACCCGTCCGCCCGCACCTCGACCGCGGGCACGGGATAGGACCGAAGCCCCCGCAAGGGCGGGGGCTTCGGTCCTACGGTCGGCTAGGCCGGGTCGGCGGGCTTCAGACTGTCTGCGATGCGCCGCACGCTGTCCGAATCCGTGAGCGTGGTGACATCGCCCAGCTCGCGGTTCTCGGCGACATCGCGCAGCAGGCGCCGCATGATCTTGCCCGAGCGGGTCTTCGGCAGCTCGGCCACCGGCAGCACCCTCTTGGGCTTGGCGATCGGGCCGAGTGTGGCACCGACGTGGTTGCGCAGTTCGGCGACCAGCTCTTCCGAGGCGGTAGCCGTGCCCCGCAGTATCACGAACGCGACGATGGCCTGACCGGTCGTCTCGTCGTTCGCGCCGACCACGGCCGCCTCGGCGACCGCCGGGTGCGACACGAGGGCCGACTCGACCTCGGTGGTCGAGATGTTGTGCCCGGAGACGAGCATGACGTCGTCGACCCGGCCGAGGAGCCAGATGTCGCCGTCCTCGTCCTTCTTGGCGCCGTCGCCCGCGAAGTACTTGCCTTCGAAGCGCGACCAGTAGGTGTCGATGAAACGCTGGTCGTCGCCCCAGATGGTGCGGAGCATCGACGGCCAGGGCTCGGTGAGGACGAGATAGCCGCCCCCGCCGTCCGGTACCTCCCGGGCCTCGTCGTCCACGACGGTGGCGGAGATACCGGGCAGGGCCCGCTGCGCCGAACCGGGCTTGGCCGCCGTGACCCCGGGGAGCGGCGAGATCATCATCGCGCCGGTCTCGGTCTGCCACCAGGTGTCCACGACCGGGCAGTTGTCGGCACCGATGTGCTTCCGATACCACATCCATGCCTCGGGGTTGATCGGCTCGCCGACCGAACCGAGGACCCGGAGGGACGACAGGTCGAACTTGGCGGGGATGTCGTCCCCCCACTTCATGAACGTACGGATCGCGGTCGGCGCGGTGTAGAGGATCGTGACGCCGTACTTCTGGACGATCTCCCAGAAGCGCCCCTGATGCGGGGTGTCGGGCGTCCCCTCGTACATGACCTGGGTCGCGCCGTTGGCCAGCGGCCCGTAGACGATGTACGAGTGTCCCGTCACCCAGCCGATGTCGGCGGTGCACCAGTAGACGTCGGACTCGGGCTTGAGGTCGAAGACCGCGTGGTGCGTGTACGCCGTCTGCGTGAGGTACCCGCCGGAGGTGTGCAGGATGCCCTTCGGCTTACCCGTGGTGCCCGAGGTGTAGAGGATGAAGAGCGGGTGCTCCGCCTCGAAGGCCTCGGGGGTGTGCTCGGCCGACTGCCGGGCCGTGATCTCATGCCACCAGACGTCCCGGCCCTCGGTCCACGCCGTGTCCTGGCCGGTGCGCCGGACCACGAGGACGTGCTCGATGCTGTCGATGCGCGAGACGGCGTCGTCCACGGCCGGCTTGAGCGCGGACGCCTTGCCCTTGCGGTAGCCGCCGTCGGCGGTGATGACGACCTTGGCTTCCGCGTCCCGGATACGGGCGGCGATGGCGTCCGCGGAGAAGCCCCCGAAGACCACCGAATGCGCGGCACCGATGCGGGCGCAGGCCAGCATCGCGATCGCGGCCTCCGGGATCATCGGAAGATAGACCGCGACCCGGTCACCCTTGACCACGCCGAGTTCGGTGAGGGCATTGGCGGCGCGGGAGACCTCGTCCTTCAGCTCCGCGTAGGTGATCGCACGGCTGTCGCCGGGCTCGCCCTCGAAGTGGATGGCGACCCGGTCGCCGTTGCCCGCCTCGACATGGCGGTCCACGCAGTTGTACGCGACGTTGAGCTCGCCGTCCGCGAACCACTTCGCGAAGGGCGGGTTGCTCCAGTCGAGCGTCTCGGTCGGCTCCGTGGCCCAGGTCAGGCGACGGGCCTGCTCGGCCCAGAAGCCCAGCCGGTCCGCATTGGCCTGCTCGTACGCCTCCACTGTCACGTTGGCGTTCGCGGCCAGATCGGCAGGCGGTGCGAACCGCCGCTCCTCCTTGAGCAGATTGGCCAGGCTTTCGTTGCTCACGACATCTCCCATTCCCAGGGTGTCCGTTGTGTCCCGGGGCATAGCTCATCAGTCCGCAGGCCGGGTGACAAGTGTCTGCCGGGAATTGGTTTAGACCTGTGTTTCGTGTATAGGGGCACACGCCCCGCTTCCGCAAGCATGTGGTGCGTTGCGGAAGCGGGACCACAAGGTCTCACGGACCGGGGGCTCGTACGGTTCAGGCGCCGACCACCGTGTCGGGGGCTGTGCGAAGGACTTCGGGACAGGGGTACGCGCCGGAGTGGACGCCGGAACCGATGCCGAACCCGCTGCCCGGCCGTGTGCTCCGTACCGTGCCGGGCTCCGTGCCGGGCTCCTCGCCGGGGGCGACGCGGGCGAAGACCTCGTCGGGGCCGGTACCCGAACTGGCGCCTTCAGTCAGCAGATAGGCCTGGGCCTCGCCCACATGGAAGTACATGCCGTGCAGCTGCAACGTGCCCGCCGCGAGCCGACGGGCCACCGAGTCGTGTGCCCGCAGGTGCTCCAACTGCTGGACCACGTTGGTCAGGCAGAGCTGCTCCACCGCATCGGTGGGCAGCCGACCGGAGATCCGCGCCCAGGAGTGATCGCGGGAACCCATACGCTCCAGGCTCGGCAGACCGTGCCGCAGCCAGCGCCACAGCGGGGTACGAGGGGCCTCCGTCTCGGGTGCGGCACCCAGCAGGGCCTGCATGGCCCCGCATCCCGAGTGTCCGCAGACGGTGATGGACTCGACCTCCAGCACATCCACCGCGTACTCGATCGCGGCGGCCACCGAGTCGTCATTGCTCACAGCGCCCCCGGTGTCCGGCGGCGGTACAAGGTTGCCGACATTCCGTACCGTGAAGAGGTCGCCGGGCCCGCTCGCGGTGATCATGCTGGTGACCAGGCGGGAGTCGGCACAGGTGATGAACAGCTGAGAGGGCTGCTGGCCCTCGGTCGCCAGCCGGGCAAGCTCCTCGCGCACCAGAGGAGCGGTGGTGCGCTGAAAGGAACTGAGGCCACTGAGCAGCCGATGAGCACCCTGCCGGCCCGCTCCTGCGCCCGACGAGACGGCGGGAGGGACGACGGCGACCGCTGAGCCGGTGGCTGCGGCCGTATCGGTACGTCCGGTCTTGTCGTGGCAGTGGTGGTTGCGCCACGGCGTCCACGGACGACAGCAGGAGTGCGCGGCCGACGAAGGCTCGCCGATCCGGCCGCCCGAGCGCCCGGTGAAGACGATCCGCCCACCCAGGGCGGTCTGTGCCGTACGCCACTCCTGAATCGCCTCGTACGCCGCGTGGTCCATGAAGAACCCGTCCAACTCGACGACGGCGTCGGCTCCTTGCGGGAGCCCTCCGAGCAGTCGGCTGAGCCGGGGGACTGCCAGGAAGGTCAACTGACCGCGGACGGTCACCAGATACCCGCCGTCCCGCTCCGACACCGTGATCCGGGTGCGGGCGAGCCGGTGCAGGGCCACGCCCACCGCGACGACGATGCCGATCGCCACACCCTCAAGAACACCAGCGGTGATCACGCCGGTGATCGTGGCTCCGTACACCAGGAATTCGCGATGCCTGTGGACATTGCGGATGTGCGCGAAGCTGACCATCTGGATGCCGACGACCATCACCAGGGCGGCGAGCGCCGCCAGCGGGATCCACTCCAGGACCGTGACCAGCATGACCGCGGCGAGCAGCACCCACACGCCGTGCAGCACCGTGGAGGCGCGGCTCGTCGCTCCGGCTCGTACGTTCGCCGAACTGCGTACCGCTCCACCGGAGACGGGGAGCCCGCCGAAGAGTCCGGCCAGCGCGTTGGCCGCCCCCTGGGCGCGCAACTCCCGGTCGAGATCGGAGCGCTTGACCGGCACGTGCGGTGTCGCACCACCGTCCCTGTGCTGGACCGCTGTCCGGTCGGCGGTCAGCTTGTCCACGGCGACGGAGGCGAGGAGGGATTCCAGGCTCGCCACAAGCATGACCGTGAACACGGCGGTGGCCAGGGCGGCCACCGGTCCCTGAGGCAGCTCGGGCAGGGCGTGCGAACGCCAGGACGGCAGGTCGACCCGGGCGATACCGGGTGCCGCCGCGGCGGCCACGGCGGTCGCGATGGCCACGGCCGCGAGCGCGGCCGGAATCCGGCGGAGGCCCGAGCCGATGCGTCCGGGCATCCGTGGCCACAGGACGAGAACCGCGATGGTCAGGACGCCGATGAGCGGGGCGGCCGGACTGAGCCGGTCCAACAGGGCGGGCAGGGCGCGGACGTTGTCGAGGACCGAGCTCTGCGGGAACCCGCCGAGCATGATGTGCAGCTGGGCCAGCGCGATGGCCACGCCGATGCCGGCGAGTGTGCCGTGCACGATGGCGGGGCTGACGGCGAGGGCACTGCGGGCCGCTCTCAACGAGCCGAGCAGGATCTGCAACAGGCCGGCGCCGATGGTGATCGCGCAGGTGGTGCGCCAGCCGTAGATCTGGATCAACTCGGCTGTGACCACGGTCAGCCCGGCGGAGGGGCCGCTGACCTGGAGGGGTGTGCCGCCGAGCAGACCGGCGACGATGCCGCCGATGACCGCGGAAACCAGCCCGGCTGCGAGCGGGGCGTCCATGGCGACGGCGAGACCGAGCGACATGGGGACGGCGATCAGGAAAACGGTGAGGGACGCGGACAGGTCGGCGCCCGCGATACGGAGGCGGCGGCCGCCCGGAGGCGGCGGACTGTGCGGACGCTTGATTCCCGAGGCGCGGGGAGGGCGCGAACTGCGGGATGAACGGTCGTTTCGGGCAGGGACGCAGGCAGACATGTTCCCGTCTCCTCCGGGGCAGCGCGGTCGCGGAATGTGAGTGACGCGGCCGTGGGTCACGGCGTGCAGCGGCGGGATTTCTCAACTCTCGGTAAATGAATCGTAATGGAGAGTAAAGAATGGTGTCCATGTTTTCGAGCAAATAGAGTATTGAATCACTCATTCAAGTGAATAAGCATCTTTTCATCTGTCTTGTCGTACTGATTCCTCGCAACTGCGTGCGACGTTGACCGCGCCTCGTCGGCACTTCAACGCACGACTCCTGCAAGGAAGAGGGTGGACGGATGATGGCCGCCACGAAGAGGATCGCCCTGGGCGCCGTGGCCACAGCACTGGTTGTCGGCCTGGCGGGCTGCTCCGGTGCAGGCTCCGGAACCACTGGGAAGGAGGCGGTGCCCGGTAAGGAGGAGCACTCCCCGGCGGCGGCGCCCAAGGGTGCGGTCAAGCTCATCGGTGACGGGTCCACCGCCTTCACCGGGGTCCAGCCGAAGCTCCCCGTGGCAAAGCGCCTGAAGCCCGGCCAGAAGCCGCCACAGTTCGTGGTGTTCTCCTGGGACGGTGCAGGGGAGGACAGTCAGAAGCTCTTCTCGCACTTCCGTGGAGTCGCGAAGAAGTACAACGCGAACATGACGTACTTCCTCAGCGGTGTGTACCTGCTCCCGGAAGACAAGAAGGCGCTCTACGCGCCGCCCCAGCATGCGGCGGGACGCTCCGACATCGGGTTTAACGACACCGAGGGCATCCGCGACACGCTGACGGAACTGCGTGCCGCCTGGCTGGACGGCAATGAGATCGGCACCCATTTCAACGGGCACTTCTGCGGGCCGGACGGAGGTGTCGGAACCTGGTCGGTCGAGGAGTGGAAGAGCGAGATCGCCCAGGCGAAGGCTTTCGTGAAGAACTGGAAGACCAACGCTCCTGCCCTCAAGGCCGAAGCGCCCCTGCCCTTCGACTACGACAACGAACTGGTCGGCGCCCGAACCCCCTGCCTGGAGGGGCAGAAGAACATGGTCGCGGCGGCGCGGACCATGGGCTTCCGCTACGACTCCAGCGGTATCGGCAACCAGGTGTGGCCTGCGAAGAAGGACGGTGTCTGGGACCTCCCGCTCCAACTCGTCCCGGTCCCGGGCCGAGCCTTCGAGACGCTCTCGATGGACTACAACTTCATGTTCAACCAGTCCGGCACGACGCAGGGGGACCCGGGCCGCCACACCTACTGGGGCAACCAGATGAGGGACGGTCTGCTCCAGGCGTTCGACCGCGCGTACAACGGGAACCGGGCTCCGCTGATCATCGGCAACCACTTCGAGTCCTGGAACGGTGGCACGTACATGCGTGCCATTGAGGAGACCATCAAGACGGTGTGTACCCAGAAGGACGTGCGCTGTGTCTCCTTCCGGCAGCTGGCCGACTGGCTCGACGCACAGGGCCCGGCGACGCTCGCCAGACTCGGAACGCTGAAGGTCGGGCAGAAGCCCGAGCAGGGCTGGTCGGCCTTCCTGGCCGGGACGGCTCCGGGCAAGCCCGCCGACAGCCCCGTGCCCGCCAGGCCGGCGGACCAGCCGGCGGCCAACGGCGCGGACGCGGACTAGCCACCACCGTCCGGCTTCGGGGGTGCGGCCCGGCGCCGGCCCCGGGGCGTACCGGCGCCGGCCCCGGGGCGTACCGGCTGGTCATGAACGAGCTGGCCGGTCAGGCCGGCTGGGCGGCGCCGGAGTCGGCGCAGTGCTCATTCAGTACGAAGGCCGGGTCGACCTGGGCAGCCAGGTCGGCGCCCGTCTTCTCGTTGCCCCAGCTCTCCGCGTTCTTCAGATGGAAATGCACCATCTGCTGCGTGTAGCGCTCCCAGTCGCGGTGCTCGTAGGAGTCCTCCGCGGCGTCCTGTAGGGCTTGCAGGGCCATTCGGTTGTCCGCCTCCAGCAGCTCGAACGGGGCCGGCCTGCCCTTTTCCATGGTGCGGACCCAGTCCGACTGGCCGACTCCGACCAGCAGGTCGTCGCCGACCTCCGCGCGCAGGAAGTCGAGATCGTCCTGACCCTGAACCTTGTTGCCCACCACCTTCAGGGCGACGCCGAAGTCCCGCGCGTACTCCTTGTACTGGCGGTAGACGGAGACGCCCTTCCGGGTCGGCTCGGCGACCAGGAACGTCATGTCGAACCGGGTGAACATCCCTGACGCGAACGAGTCCGATCCCGCTGTCATGTCCACCACTACGTAGTCGTCCGGGCCGTCCACGAGGTGGTTGAGGCAGAGCTCCACCGCTCCGACCTTGGAGTGGTAGCAGGCCACCCCCAGATCGGACTCGGTGAACGGGCCCGTGACCATCAGCCGGATGTCCCCGTCGTCCAGGTGCACCGTGCGCGCGCAGGCGTCGTAGACCGGGTTGTCCTCACGGACGCGCAGCAGTCGTGAGCCCTCGCCCGGCGGCGTCGTCTTGATCATCGTCTCGGTGGATGTGATGCGGGGGTTGGTGCCGCGCAGGTAGTCCTTGATGAGGTGCAGCCGGGCGCCCATGGCGGGCAGTGCGGCGGCTTCCTTCTCGTCGAGGCCGAGAGCGGCCCCGAGGTGCTGGTTGATGTCGGCGTCCACCGCGACGACATGGGCTTCATTGGCAGCGAGGTGGCGGATGAAGAGCGAGGACAGCGTTGTCTTGCCGCTGCCGCCCTTCCCCACGAAAGCGATCTTCATGTTCACCTAGGGTAGCGGTGTCATTGCTCAGTGCTGTCACGCTTCGTGAAGAAGACCACTCCCGGACGGCATCCGGGCGGGGTGCGCGTAGCCTCCCTACCTATGAGTACGACTTCCTCGGACCCGCTTTCCGCCCTGGGTGCACTGCCAGGGGTGACCGACGCGGTGGACTCCGTACGCAAGGCCGTGGACCGGGTCTACGGTCACCGGGTCATGCGGCGGCGAAGCAACGAGGTCACCGCGGAGGCGGCCCTGCGTGGCGCCCGCGGTTCGGCGGCGCTCTCGGGCGCGGACTGGAATCTCGAGGAGGTGCGCCGGCGCACCGACTTCAGTGGCGAGGACGAGGCGCGCATCGTCGGGGCGGCTTTGAGGCTGACGGCGGAGGCGGGGCAACTCCTCTCCATCTGGCGGCAGTCCCCGCTGCGGGTCCTGGCCCGGCTGCATCTGGTGGCGGCCGGCGGGGCGACCCCTGACGATGCCGTCGGCCGGCCCCGGCTGGCGGGTGAACCGGTCGACGAGCCGTTGGTCGAGGCGCCGCTTCCGGATGCCGGCGAGGTGGCCGGGAGGCTTGAAGGGCTGTCGCAGCTGATCATCGCCGGGAGTGCGGCGCCCGCGCTGGTGATGGCCGCGATCGTGCACGGTGAACTGCTGGCTCTGCGGCCCTTCGGCTCGCACAACGGTCTGGTCGCCCGGACCGCCGAGCGCATCGTGCTGATCGGCAGTGGGCTCGATCCGAAGTCGATCTGCCCTGCCGAGGTGGGACACGCGGAACAGGGGCGAGCGGCCTACGTCGAGGCTTTCGAGGGCTACCTCTCGGGGAAGCCTGAAGGTATGGCGGCCTGGATCGCACATTGCGGGCGCTCGGTGGAGCTGGGCGTCAGGGAGTCGACGGCGGTCTGCGAGGCGCTGCAGCGCGGCGCGGCCTAGGCGGGAAACGGTGCGGCGGCAGATCTGTCGCGGTGTCTGAGTCGCGGTGCCGGAAAGGGTTGCGGCGGTACCGGATCCGGTACCGCCGCTGGCATGTCCGCCCAGTTACCAAGCGTCCTCGATATATGCCCATCAGGTTGGGTTCTTTGCCCGTCACCTGGTGCGGCTGGCCCGTAATCGACGGGTCGACGTCGCGTGGGTGCTCGGCTTTCATGCGCGGTCCGTGGGGCCGTCTGTGCGTGTAAAGGTGATCCTCTCGGATGTCCTTGGTCTCGCGGGCCGTTGAGTCCTTTGTACTCCAGGACCGGTGGTAGTGGAAGCCCTGGCCGCACTTCTTTACTTTTAGGTTCAAATAGGTATGGATCGGATGCCGTCGGGCGGGTTCGGCTGCTCGGTCGTTCGGCTGGAGCCGTGACGGTCGGGGCCTTGGTGTGCAGGAGCTGCCGGACGTGTCAGGTGGTGAGTGCGGCGGCGCGGCGACGGTTGGCGTACCAGACGAGTCCGGCTGTCAGGGCCGCTGCACCCACTGCCGCGGCGGCCACGAGTGCCGGGCGCGGAGGCATGGAGAACGCGGGCAGGCGCTGCTTGAGGCGGACCGGGCGGTCGAAGACGAGAATCGGCCATTCCCGGAGGGTGGCCTCACGCCTGAGCGCCCGGTCCGGGTTGACCGCATACGGATGGCCGACGGACTCCAGCATCGGCACGTCGGTGGCGGAGTCGCTGTAGGCGTAGCAGCGCGAAAGGTCGTACCCCTCCGACGCGGCAAGAGCCTTCACGGCCTCGGCCTTCGTGGGCCCGTAGGCGTAGTACTCGATCTCGCCGGTGAAGCAGCCGTCGTCGCCGACCACCATCCGTGTCGCGACGACCCGGTCGGCGCCGAGCAGCTCGCCGATCGGCTCGACAACTTCCGCGCCCGAGGTCGACACGATGACGACATCACGCCCGGCGGTGTGATGTTCCTCGATGAGGGTCGCGGCCTCGTCGTAAATGATCGGGTCGATCAGATCGTGCAGAGTCTCGGCGACGAGCTCCTTGACCTGCTGGACGTTCCATCCCTTGCAGAGCGCAGAGAGATATTCACGCATCCGCTCCATCTGGTCGTGATCGGCGCCTCCGGCGAGGAACACGAACTGTGTGTACGCGGTGCGCAGTACGGCACGGCGGTTGATCAGCCCGCCTTGGTAGAAGGACTTGCTGAAGGTCAGTGTCGAAGACTTCGCAATGACCGTCTTGTCCAGGTCAAAGAAGGCTGCTGTACGCGGCGAGAAGCAGTTTTCCACAAAGGTGAGCATAGGGGCCCACCATTCGGCGTAAACCCCGGCGGGTGGGTTTGCCTGAGGAAGCGCTCGGGTACACCATGGAAGTCACGGATCGTTCGCGACCGTGCTAACCCGGTCCGACTCCTCCCCCCCCCCCCCCGAGTCGGCCGTGGGGACGACCCCCGCTCTCCCCCCCGGCGGGGGTCGTCGCATGTCCGGACGCGGTTCTTCCCTCCGGAATCAAGGGGCCTCCTTCCTCTCTCGGCCGTGCCGGCCGATTCTGCCGTGGACTCACCCGAGCATGACTCGTCACGGTGTGTAGCGGAAGGGCTGCGCTCCGAATGTCGCCTGTACGAGCTACCGAGATATTCACAATGCTGAAGTTGTCCACAGTTTCCGAGCAAGATCCACATGTTTTTCCGAGGCGCTGCATGTTGATTCCACCCGCGAAGTCCACGGGTTCCGGAATCGCGCATCTCGGTTAGGCCCGAGACCGCCGCGAACCGCACTGAAGAGGCAGTGGGAAGGAGCGGAGGCCATGGCTGGATCCATCGCACGGGAAGGTCTGTCGATCGGCGAGGGGCCGCGGGGCGGACCGCTGATCGTGACCGAGGACGTGCTTTTGCTGGACGATCTGCTGAGGCTGTGCGCGGCGGCAGGGGCCGTGCCCGAGGTGCATCACGGACCACCCGCGCAGAGAAGTGGCTGGGAACGGGCCCCGATGGTCCTGGTGGGTGACGACGCCGCACCGAGGTGCCGCGGTGCCGCACGCAGGCGCGGAGTGATGCTGGTCGGCCGGGACCAGGACGACCCTGACGTCTGGCGCCGGGCGGTGGAGATCGGGGCCGAGTACGTACTCCGGCTGCCTGAGTCCGAGGTCTGGCTCGTCGATCAGATCGCCAATGCCGCGGAAGGTGTCGGGCGTCCCGCGCTCACCGTCGGGGTGGTGGGAGGGCGCGGCGGCTCCGGTGCGTCCACGCTGGCCTGTGCGCTTGCCGTGACGGCAGCCAGGTCCGGTCGGCGGACCCTGCTGGTCGACGGCGACCCGATGGGCGGCGGGATCGACGTGCTGCTGGGTGGTGAGGAATCCGAAGGAATGCGATGGCCGGATTTCGCCCGTTCCAAAGGGAGGGTGGGCGGTAGCGCTCTGGAGGAGTCCCTGCCCGCACTGCACGGATTGCGCGTGCTCAGCTGGGGACGGGACAACGACGTGATCGTCCCGCCGCCGGCCATGCAGGCAGTTCTCGCGGCTGCTCGGAGGCTCGGCGGCGTGGTCGTCGTGGACCTGCCGCGCCGGGTCGACGAGAGCGTGGCCGAGGCCCTGGCACAACTGGACGTAGGGCTGCTGGTCGTGCCGGGTGAGCTGAGGGCGGTGGCGGCGGCCAAACGTGTGGCGGCGGCGGTCGGGACGGTCCTGGAGGATCTGAGGGTCGTCGCGCGCGGGCCCTACACGGCCGGACTGGACGACCAATGGGTCGCGCAGGCGCTGGAACTTCCCCTAGTCGGCGACCTGCCCCTGGAAACGGGACTTTCGGCGGCCCAGGACAGTGGCCTGCCGCCCGGTGGCAATTCCCGAAGCCCGCTGGCCCGCTTCTGTACGGCGTTCTGGGATCGGGCGGACTCCTCGGCCGGAGCAGCGGCTATGGCGGCAGGGCGTCCCGGAGGAGGCACGCCATGACCGAAGCCCTGCTCGACGCCGTGCGGCAGCGGCTGGCCCGCAGCGGTGCCGCGCCCACTCCGGCCGGCGTGGCGGCCGCTCTCAGGGCACAGGGCCGCCTGCTCGGAGACGCGGAAGTGCTCGGCGCAGCTGAGGAATTGCGTGGGGAGCTGGTCGGGACCGGGGTGCTGGAGCGCTTGCTGGCCGACCCTGCTGTGACCGACGTGCTGGTGTCCGCGCCCGACCGGGTCTGGGTGGACCGCGGAGCCGGACTCGAACTGACCCCGGTCACCTTCCGGGATGCGGCGGCGGTCCGCAGGCTGGCCCAGCGGCTCGCCGCGGTGGCAGGGCGGCGGCTGGACGATGCCCGGCCCTGGGTGGACGCACGACTGCCGGACGGGACACGGATGCACGCTGTCCTTCCTCCGGTGTCCGTCGGCACGACATGTCTGTCGCTGCGGGTGGTGCGCCTCCGGGCCTTCACGCTGGCGGAGCTCGTCGCGGCCGGGACGGTCCCGCCCGGAGGGGACCACTTCCTGAGAGCGCTGGTCGAGGCCCGGGTCTCCTATCTGATCAGCGGGGGGACCGGCGCAGGGAAGACGACTCTGCTGTCCAGCCTGCTGGGTGCCGTCGGCGAGCGGGAACGCATCGTGCTCGCCGAGGATTCTGCGGAACTGCGCCCGGACCACCCGCATGTGGTGCGCCTGGAGTCGCGTCCCGCCAACCAGGAGGGGGCGGGCAGGGTGACGCTCCGGGATTTGGTGCGCCAGGCATTGCGCATGCGGCCCGACCGGCTGGTGGTGGGGGAGGTGCGGGGTGCCGAGGTGACGGAGTTGCTGGCCGCGCTGAACACGGGACATGAAGGGGGTTGCGGCACGGTGCACGCCAACGCGGCTGAGCACGTTCCGGCCCGTCTGGAGGCACTGGGGACGGCAGCGGGTCTCGACCGGGCCGCACTGCACAGCCAGTTGGCGGCCGCCCTGTCCGTGGTGGTTCATCTCGTACGGGATCGGGGAGGGCGGCGCCGCCTCGCCGAAGTCCATGTGCTCGAACGGGACGCGGCGGGCCTGGTGGTGACGGTGCCCGCGCTGCGCTGGGGCGCGGAGGGGTTCGTCCCGGAGCGGGGCTGGGAGCGGTTGGGGTCGCTGATCGGAGAGGCGCGGTGACTGCGGCGGGGGCTGACGCCTTGATGTGGGCGCTGTCTCTGGTGATGGCGGTGTGCGCGGGGCTGGCGGGCGGGCTGGCTGTGCTTCGGAACCCTGGCGTGCGGCGAGCGAAGACGTTGTTCGCGGGAGCGAGGGTGGACCTGCGGGGGCAGGTGGCGGGATGGGCCACGGTGCGGATCTTCCTGGAACGGCGGCGCGAATGGCTGTGCGCCCCTGTGGCGGCACTTCTTGCCGTGTTGGGTCAATCGGTATTGCCCCTACTTGCGGGGGCCGTGGCGGTGCCCCTGGTGCGTCGCTGGATGCGACGGCGGGTACAGCGGAGCGAGCGTGAACGGGCGGCCGACGCGGTTACGGCACTCTGCGGGGCAGTCGTGGGCGAGCTGCGGGCGGGGCGTGAGCCCGGGCAGGCCCTTGCCGTCTCCTGGCGCCGTACGGGAGCCCCGGGCGTCTCTGAGTCCGCTGTGGCGGCGGCCGCGCGGTTCGGCGGCGACGTGCCCGACGCACTCCGGCAGGCGGCGACCGGCCCCGGCCTCGACGGGCTCGCGGGGGTGGCGGCCTGTTGGCGGGTGGCGGTGGACGGCGGAGCCGGGCTCGCGGCAGGTCTCACCCGTCTGGAGAGCGCACAGCGTGCCGAGCGGCGCCGACGGGATGAGCTGCGGGCGCAGTTGGCGGGTGCGTGGTCGACGGTCGTGGTGCTGGCGTTACTGCCGGTGGTGGGGCTGGGGCTGGGAGCGGCGCTCGGCGCGGACCCGCTGAGAGTGCTGCTGCACAGTCCGGGAGGGCTGGCCTGTCTGGTGACGGGCGGTCTGCTCGAGGCGGCTGGACTGTTCTGGGCGGCGCGGATCGTGCGGGCCGGGGAGGCGGAATGAACGCGCTCCCTGGCGAGGAGCACGGGATGGGTGCCGTGGGCGCGGTGCTGGGTGTGGCTGTGTACCTGGTCCTTGCCCTGGCCGGGCTGCGGCGAGAGCGTGCGACCCGCAGGCGCGGAGCGAGGTTGTCCAGGACCCGTTTCGGCGGCCCGGGGATCGGCTGGCGGCGCCTGCGGACAGGAGGCCTGGACCGCGCCCCGCGATGGGCGGCACCTCTTGGGGCCTGTGTGGCCGGCTGGATCCTCGTCGGAGGGGTGGCCGGGTGCGGGGTCGGCCTGGCGGCGGCCTACGGAGTTCGGCGATGGCAGAGATCCGGGCGGGGGAGTGCCGCACAGGGGGCGGAAGCCGCGTGGGTAGCCCGGCAGTTGCCGCTGGCCGCGGATCTGCTGGCGGCTTGCCTCTCGGCGGGCGCCGGCCCCTGGGAGGCGGCCGAGGCCGTCGGGGAATCCATGGGTGGTCCGGTCGGTGACCGCCTGGCCAGCACGGCGGCGGAGATCCGGCTCGGCGGCGAACCGGCCGACGCGTGGGGGCGGTTCGCGGAGATACCGGGCGCAGGACCGCTGGCCCGTTGCCTGGAGCGGGCCGGCTCGACGGGCGCTCCGGCGGCGGAACCGGTCTCCAGGCTGGCCGACGAGATACGTGCCGAGCGGGCGAGCACGGCTGTGGCGCGGGCCCAGCGAGCAGGCGTGTTGATCACAGCGCCGGTCGGACTCTGCTTCCTGCCCGCCTTTCTGGCGGTGGGGGTGGCACCGGTGGTCATCGGGCTGGCGTCCGGGCTGCTGCACGCCAAGTGACGGAGAACCACGGGTGCGTTCTTCCGGATGCCCGGCACACCCACCGCGATCCGCATTTCCGAACCGGGAATCCGAACCTCGAAATCCGAATCCGAAACCGAACCGAACGGGGCCGAGATGGGAAAGAACGTCATGGGACAGGTGATGTGTGCGATGCGCCGCACCTGGGAGGACAGGTACGACAGGCTTGTGAGGTCCGTCAGGGCGGACCGGGGCATGACGACGTCCGAGTACGCGGTGGGGACCATCGCCGCGTGCGCGTTCGCGGCGGTGCTCTACAAGGTGGTGACGAGCGGGGCGGTGCAGTCGGCACTGCAGTCGCTGATCAAGGACGCGCTCGATGCGAAGTTCTGAAGCGGGGGCGGGAACCGGTGCTCGGTCCCGAACTCCTGCTGCCGCGGGAGCCAGAGATGGGCCCAGGGCGCCTGTCCGGCCGTCGGCCGGGTCCCGTGACCGGGGTGCGGTGACGGCTGAGGCCGCCATGGCCGTTCCGGTGCTGGTGGCTTTCGCCTTGGCTCTTGTCTGGGCGCTGGTAGCGGCAGCCGACCAGATCCGTTGTGTGGACGCCGCCCGGGCCGGAGCACGGGCGGCTGCCCGATCGGAACCGGAGTCCGCGGTGCTGTCCGCGGCGCTGGAGGCGGCACCGGGCGGAGCCCGGGTCGACCTGGCGCGTACGGGGGAGTTGTGGCGGGTCAGGGTCGAGTCACCGACGCCCGGTCCGGGCCGGCTTGCTCTGACGCTCAGCGCGGAGGCGGTCGCATTGGCCGAGGACACGGTGGGAGCGGAGCCGTGAGAGCCGTGCGAGGAAGATCGCCGGCCGGGGACCGCGGTCTGGCGACGGTGTGGGTGGCCATGACGACGCTGACACTGTGCGCGGTGTTCGCCACGGTGCTCGCGCTGGGACAGGCCGTGGCGGCCCGGCACGATGCCGGTGGGGCCGCGGACCTGGCCGCTCTGGCCGCCGCCGATCGGGCACTGCGGGGGGAAGTGGCCGCCTGCGGGGCAGCGAAGGAGGTGGCCGGGGCACAGAGGGCAGAGGTGATCCGATGCGTGGTCCGGGGCGAGATCGCCGATGTGACGGTCCGCGTGCGCTTCGGTCCCTACCGGCCGGAGGTCAGGTCGAGGGCGGGTCCTCCGACCGCCGGGGCGTCCGGGACGGCAACGACATCGCCACCAGGCAGACGATCGGCGACAGCGCCAACGGGTATGCGGGCACCACCGGCTCCAGCGGCAGCGACATCACCACCGAGCGCGGTGACGCCGACGGTCGGGGAGCCAGTGGCAGAACCCCCGAGGGCGGAGGTGCCAAGGCACACGCATACGCACCGAGTCGGCTCACGTCAGGACAGGGCAGCCTTACTCGGTGAGGCGGTGAGGCGGTGAGGCGGTGAGGCGGTGAGGCGGTGAGGCGGTGAGGCGGTGAGGCGGTGAGGCGGTGAGGCGGTGAGGCGGTGAGGCGGTGAGGCGGTGAGGCGGTGAGGCGGTGAGGCGGGCCGGGGTGGTGGACGTGCCAAGGCCTGTGTCTAGGTTCCTGGGTCTTCCGGCAGCGGGTTCTCCTCGGGGTCCGGCGGTGCGGTTCTGAGGAGTTCGGTCAGGAGGCGTACAGCGCCCCGTTTGTGCAGTGGTTCGTTGCCGTTGCCGCATTTGGGGGACTGGATGCAGGACGGGCAGCCCGCCTCGCACTCGCAGGACGCGATGGCCTTGAGGGTCGCCGTCAGCCACGTACCGGCCGTGTGGAACGCCCGTTCGGCGAATCCGGCGCCGCCGGGGTGTCCGTCGTAGACGAAGACCGTGGGGAGCAACGTGTCCGGGTGCAGGGGCACGGACACCCCGCCGATGTCCCAGCGGTCGCAGGTGGCGAAGAGGGGCAGCATCCCGATCGACGCGTGTTCGGCGGCGTGCAGGGCGCCGCCGAGGATCTCGGGATTGATCCGGGCGGCATCCAACTGGTCCTCGGTGACCGTCCACCACACTGCGCGGGTGCGCAGGGTGCGGGGCGGCAGGTCCAGCTTGGTCTCGCCCAGGACCTCTCCGGTGATCAGCTTGCGACGCAGGAAGGAGACGACCTGGTTGGTGACCTCGACGGAACCGAAGCAGAGCCGCCCGTCACCCCACGGGATCTCTGTGTCGGTCTCCAGCACGGTGATGGTGGTGGTGTCGCGAGCGTTGGTCGAGTACGGCGGTACGGCTTCCTCCACCAGGGCGACCGAGTCCTCCAGATCCAGCTTCCGGACCAGGTACGTGCGGCCCTGGTGGAGGTGGACCGCGCCCTCGTGCACGGCGGTGTGCGCCGCCGACTCGTCGACCGTGCCCAGCAGCCGGCCGGTGCCCTCCTCGACGATCTGGACCGGACGGCCTCCCCCGCCACGGATGTCCGTCAGGTCGGCGGCCCGTTCGCGGCGGGTCCAGTGCCAGCCCGTCGCCCGCCTGCGCAGCAGCTTCGCGGCTTCGAGCTGCGGCAGCAGATCGGGCACGGCGGGGCCGAAGAGAGCGATGTCGCCTTCGGCGAGCGGGAGTTCCGCCGCCGCGGCGCACAGGTGCGGGGCGAGGACGTACGGGTTGTCCGGGTCCAGGACGGTCGACTCCACGGGCTGCTGGAAGAGCGCCTCGGGATGGTGGACGAGGAAGGTGTCCAGCGGGTCGTCGCGGGCCACCAGGATCGCCAGCGCACCCTGTCCGGCGCGTCCCGCGCGGCCCGCCTGCTGCCACAGCGACGCCCGGGTGCCCGGGTAGCCGCAGATGACGACGGCATCCAGGCCCGACACGTCGATGCCGAGTTCCAGGGCGGTGGTCGCGGCCAGCCCGAGCAGGTCGCCGGAGTGCAGCGCGCGTTCCAGGGCCCGGCGTTCCTCGGGCAGGTATCCGCCACGGTAGGCGGCGACCCGTGCGGGCAGGGAACGGTCCACCTCGGCGAGCCGCTCCTTGGCGATGACGGAGATGAGCTCCGCGCCGCGCCGGGAGCGCACGAAGGCGACCGAGCGGACACCCTGGAGGGTCAGGTCGGTCAGGAGGTCGGCTGTCTCGGCCGTGGCGGTACGGCGCACCGGAGCGCCCTTCTCGCCGTGCAGATCGGTCAGCGGAGGCTCCCAGAGGGCGAACACCATCTCGCCGCGGGGCGAGGCGTCGTCGGAGACCTCCTTGACGGGCAGGCCCGTGAGACGGCCCGCGGCGACCGACGGCTGCGCCGCGGTGGCCGAGGCGAGGAGGAACACCGGATCGGAGCCGTAACGCGCGCACAGGCGGCGCAGGCGGCGCAGCACCTGGGCGACGTGGGAGCCGAAGACCCCCCGGTAGGTGTGGCACTCGTCGATGACGACGAAGCGCAGGGCGCGCAGGTAGGAGGCCCAGCGGGGGTGGGACGGGAGTATCCCCCGGTGCAGCATGTCGGGGTTCGTCAGGACGTAGTTGGCGTACTGGCGTACCCATTCGCGCTCCTCGACCGGCGTGTCCCCGTCGTAGACCGCCGGCCGCACCGCGGTTCCCAGCGGGGCGGAGAGCTCCTTCACGGAGCGCCGCTGGTCGGCGGCGAGGGCCTTGGTCGGGGCGAGGTACAGGGCGGTCGCGCCGCGGCCGTTCGGTGCCTGCGAGCCGTCGAGGAGAGCGCTCAGGACCGGCGCCAGGTAGGCGAGCGACTTGCCGGACGCCGTGCCGGTGGCGATGACGACGGACTCACCGTCCAGGGCGTACTCGGCGGCCGCGGCCTGGTGTTCCCACGGATGGTCGATCCCGGCCCGGCCAATTGCCGAGATCACTTCCGGGCGGATGCGATCAGGCCAGATGGCATGGGTTCCCGCCCGCGGGGGCAAGTGCTCCGTATGAGTGATGCGCGCAGCCCGGCCCTCCCCTGCGGCGAGCCGGTCGAGGACCGTGGCGGGAGAGGGGCGCGAGCCCGGGTTCTCGGGCGGTCGACTGGGGCGGTGATTCTTGGCCATCGGCACCGAGTGTGTCACCGGCATGACGGACAATGGTCCCAAGGCGTCGTGCATGGCTGCTGGTAAGTGATTGAATGCCATCGCGGCTGGCGATCCGTCCCCTGGCCTCCGTCGGGGAGACCGAGGGGCGACCGCTCGATAGCAAGGTGCTGGAGGATCCGTGGACCTGTCCCTGTCGACTCGCAATGTGTCCGGCCCTGGTGGCGACCGTACGGTCGTCGAGGTCGGTGGCGAGATTGATGTTTATACCGCGCCCAAGCTGCGCGAGCAGTTGGTCGAGTTGGTGAATGACGGCAGCTACCACCTGGTTGTCGACATGGAAGGTGTCGACTTCCTCGACTCCACCGGCCTCGGCGTGCTCGTGGGTGGCTTGAAGCGTGTCCGGGCCCATGAGGGCTCGCTGCGCCTGGTGTGCAACCAGGAGCGCATTCTCAAGATCTTCCGGATCACAGGTCTGACCAAGGTGTTTCCCATTCACACCACGGTCGACGAGGCTGTCGCGGCCACCGACTGAGTCGTCGGACCAGGCCTGCCGTCCTCGGGCGGCAGGCAGCGACAGGCCGACAGGCGGCAGCAGGCGGGCCGCCGCGGGCAGGCGGTCGACCCATGGGTCGGCTGCCGGCTTCGTCGGTTCCGGAGGAGTATGGAGAGCAGGGGTACCGGGCACCACGCCCGGGCCCCTGAGATGCACGCCCGTACGTTCGAGGGGGATGGCATGCCAACCGTTGAACTCCGCTTCAGCGCTCAGCCCGAACACGTCAGGACGGCCCGCCTCGTGGCAGCCGCCGTGGCACGCCGGGCCGGCGTCGACGAGGCGGTGCTCGACGAGGTCAGACTCGCTGTCGGTGAGGCGTGCAGCCGTGCCGTAGGTCTGCATCGAAGCCATGACATCACCGCTCCGGTCACGGTCGTGCTCACGGAGGAGGAGAAGGCATTCTCCATCGAGGTCGGCGACGGAGTCCCCGGCCCGGGAAGCGATCCTTCGCTGTCGGGAGCCCCCGGCGGCGCGAGTGCGAGGCCGGATGAGCCGGACACCGACGCGGACAGCGAGGACGAGATGGGTCTCGCGGTCATCAGCGGCCTGGTCGACGACGTGGAGGTCCGGTCGGGCGTGGACGGCGGAGTCATCCGAATGACGTGGCCGACTGCCCCGGCGGTGGTCCTTCCCTGAGACGTGCTGCTCCCGTGGGCGGCGGCAGGTCCGTGGCGGACAGGTCCGCCACGGACGCGCCCGTGCGTCCGATCAGTTTTCGGCCCTGCTGAGCAGGGCCTTTTTCATGTGCGCGTGATCAATTTCCTGGGGATTTCCGTACGCCGCCATGCCTCTGCCCCATTACTGTATTCGGGTGCATTGCCGGGTGAGATCATTTGTCATTGGGCGGACGAAAGTCGATTTAATTGACCACCCACTGTTTTGATCGGTATCCGCTCCCTACAATCCGTCCACGTCTTGAGCGCTGAGCGTCAAGGAGGACGTATGGCGGAGTTCTTCAACACCCCACTGGCAGAACTGACGCACGTTTCCGTACCTTCCGGCCGGCCCACCTCACTCGCAGCCGCGGTTCTCACCGACGGGAACCGGCTGATCGTCGTTGTCATCGCAGTCGTCGCCCTTGCCGCGCTGGCCGTCGCCCAGCTGCTGGCACGCCAGGTCCTGGCGGCCGGAGAGGGCACCGCCCGTATGAAGGAGATCGCGGCAGCCGTCCAGGAGGGCGCGAATGCCTATCTGGCCCGGCAGTTGCGCACGGTCGGCATCTTCGCGGTGATCGTGTTCTTCCTGCTTCTGCTGCTTCCGGCCGACAACTGGTCGCAGCGTGCGGGACGTTCGGTGTTCTTCCTGGTGGGTGCGCTCTTTTCGGCAGCCACCGGATACATCGGTATGCGACTGGCCGTGCGCAGCAATGTGCGTGTGGCTGCTGCTGCCCGTGAGGCGACTCCGGCAGAAGGCGAGCCGGAAAAGGATCTCACCGTCGTCTCGCACAAAGCGATGAAGATCGCTTTTCGTACGGGTGGCGCGGTCGGCATGATCACCGTCGGTCTCGGTCTGCTCGGTGCCTCCTGCGTCGTCCTCGTCTACGCCTCCGACGCGCCCAAGGTGTTGGAGGGATTCGGACTCGGCGCCGCGCTGATCGCCATGTTCATGAGGGTCGGGGGCGGCATCTTCACCAAGGCCGCCGACGTGGGAGCGGACCTCGTGGGCAAGGTGGAGCAGGGCATCCCGGAGGACGACCCGCGCAATGCCGCCACCATCGCCGACAACGTGGGGGACAACGTCGGCGACTGTGCGGGGATGGCGGCCGATCTCTTCGAGTCGTACGCGGTGACCCTCGTCGCCGCGCTCATCCTGGGCAAGGTCGCCTTCGGGGACTCGGGGCTGGCCTTCCCGCTCATCGTTCCGGCGATCGGCGTGGTCACCGCGATGATCGGGATCTTCGCCGTCGCTCCGCGCCGGGCGGACCGAAGCGGGATGACGGCCATCAACCGCGGATTCTTCGTGTCGGCCGTGATCTCGCTCGTCCTGACGGCCGTGGCGGTCTTCGTCTACCTGCCCTCCTCGTACGCCGAGCTGGACGGGGTCACCGACAGCGCCATCAGCTCCCACGGTGGTGACCCGCGTGTCTTCGCCCTCGTCGCCGTGGCCATCGGCATCGTGCTCGCCGCCCTGATCCAGCAGCTCACCGGCTACTTCACCGAGACCAACCGGCGCCCTGTCCGGGACATCGGGAAGTCCTCGCTGACGGGCCCGGCGACGGTGGTCCTCGCCGGCATCTCCATCGGTCTGGAGTCGGCCGTCTACACCGCGCTCCTGATCGGTCTGGGCGTCTACGGAGCGTTCCTGCTCGGCGGGACGTCGATCATGCTGGCCCTCTTCGCGGTTGCCCTGGCGGGGACCGGCCTTCTCACCACCGTGGGGGTCATCGTCGCGATGGACACCTTCGGTCCCGTCTCGGACAACGCCCAGGGCATCGCCGAGATGTCGGGCGACGTCACGGGTGCCGGGGCGCAGGTCCTCACCGACCTGGACGCCGTCGGCAACACCACCAAGGCCATCACCAAGGGCATCGCGATCGCCACCGCCGTCCTGGCGGCCGCGGCACTCTTCGGCTCGTACCGCGACGCCATTGCCACGGCGGTCGACGACGTGGGGGCCGGGGCGGGGGAACTGGGACTGAGCCTGGACATCTCCCAGCCGAACAACCTCGTCGGTCTGATCCTCGGCGCCGCCGTCGTGTTCCTCTTCTCCGGCCTGGCCATCAACGCGGTCTCCCGCTCCGCGGGGGCCGTGGTGTACGAGGTGCGGCGGCAGTTCCGCGAGCATCCCGGGATCATGGACTACACGGAGAAGCCGGAGTACGGACGAGTCGTCGACATCTGCACCAAGGA
The DNA here is from genome assembly GCF_045040375.1 of Streptomyces sp. NBC_01520. NCBI lineage: Bacteria > Bacillati > Actinomycetota > Actinomycetes > Kitasatosporales > Streptomycetaceae > Streptomyces > Streptomyces sp. NBC_01520. Next base: position 3,650,337 of record NZ_CP109404.1, on the reverse strand, counting down.
CGCCCTGCGTGAACTGGCCACGCCCGGACTGCTCGCGGTGCTGGCGCCGATCGCGGTCGGGTTCAGCCTGGGGGTCGGGGCGCTCGGCTCGTATCTCGCGGGTGCGATCGCCACAGGCACCCTCATGGCCGTCTTCCTCGCCAACTCCGGTGGCGCGTGGGACAACGCCAAGAAGCTCGTCGAGGACGGCCATCACGGCGGCAAGGGCAGCGATGCCCACGCCGCGACCGTCATCGGGGACACGGTCGGCGATCCGTTCAAGGACACCGCGGGCCCGGCCATCAACCCGCTCCTCAAGGTGATGAATCTCGTGGCGCTGCTCATCGCTCCCGCGGTCGTGCAGTTCAGCTACGGGGACGACGCGAACGCGGGGGTGCGGGCCGCCGTGGCCGTGTTCGCCCTCGTCGTCATCATCGGTGCGGTGTACGTGTCCAAGCGGCGCGGGATCGCCATGGGCGACGAGGACGGTCCGGGAGGCGGCGGCGACAGGTCGGCCGACCCGGCCGCCGTTTCGTGAGACGGCCGGGAGCAGGTGGCCCGCGAGGCGGGTGACATCTGATCAGAGGGCGGGCGGAAGGCGTGTGCTGACGCGTCGTCCGCCCGCTCGTCCCGGCTTGTCGGTGCCATGCGTGCGGGGGAGTTGTCCGTACGTCTGCCCGAGTCCGTAGGTGAGTTGTATCTCCCTCATTCCCCTTGGTGCAAATGGCTGCAAAAGCACGCACATCGGAAACCTGGCGCCTGAATGTCGCCCACTTGGCGTGTAAGTTCCGGGGCCGAGAGCCTTGGAAGGGACCCAATCCGGTGAACAAGAAGCTTGCAGCCGCACTGTCCGGCGGTGCGGTACTCGTACTGACGCTGTCGGGCTGCAGCGACGACAGCGACGACAAGGTGAACGACTGGGCGAAGAAGGTCTGCGACCAGGTCCAGCCGCAACTGCAGAAGATCGCGAACGCCAACGCCGCGATCCAGCAGCAGACGGCCGACAACAGCAAGCCCGCCGACGTCCAGGAGACCGACTCGGCTGCCTTCCAGCAGATCTCGCAGGCCTACAAGGCGCTGGGCACGGCCGTGGACTCGGCGGGCCCGCCGCCCGTGGACGACGGCGAGACCACGCAGAAGGAAGCGGTGAAGGAGCTCAACGCCTCCTCCGTGGCGTACGCGAACCTGAAGACGAAGGTCGACGCGCTCGACACGGAGGACCAGGCGAAATTCGCAGACGGGCTCAAGGGAATCGCCGACGAGCTGAACAAGATCAGCACCAATGGCGACCAGGCGCTGAAGAAGCTGCAGTCCGGTGAGGTCGGTTCGGCGATGGCGAAGCAGAAGGGCTGCCAGAGGCCCACGGCCTCCGCCCCGCCCGCCTCCGCCCCGGACGCGACGCCGTCGAAGTCCGCGTCGAAGTCCCCGTCACCGTCGGCCTCGGCGAGCGAGAAGTCGTAACCACAGCACGTTCACAGCGGCCCGGCAGCCCCCTCGTGGGTGCCGGGCCGCTGCCGTTGTCGGCGGGAGCGGACACAATGGGCGGGTGAGTACGACCAGCCTTCCCGCATCCGCCCGCACGTCCCTGCTCCGCGAAGCCCTGCTCGCGGCCGCCTTCACCGCCGACGGGCTCCTCGACCGGCTCGGCGCGCCGGCCTACGCCGCGCTCGCCCGCAGCGAGACCGTCCCGGCGCTCCGGGCCACGCGCGGGGACTCGCCGCTCGACACGCTGGTGCGGCTGTTCCTCCTGCAGCGCTCCGTCCCGGCCGCCACCGCCGCCCTCGCACTCCCGCTGGAGGAGTGCGTGGAGGACGGCTGGCTGGTCCGCGAGGGCGATCTGGTCGGAGCGACCGTCGACGTCCGGCCGTACGGCGGGCCGGAGGGCCAGGACTGGTTCATCGTCTCCGACCTGGGATGCGCGGTCGGCGGGGCCGGTGGGATCGGGTCGCACGAGGAAGGCGTCGTCCTCGGCGTCGGCGGGGCGTCCACCACGCTCGCCGGGATCACCGTCCGCAGGCCCGTGGCCTCCGCCCTGGATCTCGGTACGGGCTCCGGCATCCAGGCCCTGCACGCCGCCCAGCACGCGATCCGGGTCACGGCCACGGACGTCAACCCACGCGCCCTCGAATTCACCCGGCTCACCCTCGCCCTGTCCGGCGCGGCCCCGGCCGATCTGCGGGAAGGCTCCCTGTTCGAGCCGGTGGGCACGGAGACGTACGACCTGATCGTCTCCAACCCTCCCTTCGTCATCTCCCCCGGAGCCCGGCTGACGTACCGCGACGGCGGCATGGGCGGCGACGACCTGTGCCGGACCTTGGTGCGGCAGGCGGGCGACCGGCTGAACGAGGGGGGTTACGCGCAGTTCCTCGCCAACTGGCAGCACGTGGACGGCGAGGAGTGGCAGGACCGGGTGCGTTCCTGGGTGCCGCGGGGCTGTGACGCCTGGATCGTGCAGCGTGAGGTGCAGGACATCACGCAGTACGCCGAGTTGTGGCTGCGCGACAGCGGTGACCACCGTGCGGACCCCGCCGTGTACGCCTCCCTGTACGAGGCCTGGCTGGACGAGTTCGAGGCCCGCGGCACCAAGGCCGTCGGCTTCGGCTGGATCGCGCTCAGGAAGTCCGCGGCAGCCGCCGCCGGGAATGCCTCGGTCGTGGCGGAGGAGTGGCCGCACCCGGTGGAGCAGCCCCTCGGACCGGCTGTCGAGGCCCATTTCGTACGGCAGGACTATCTGCGCCGGCACGACGACGCGGCGCTGCTGGCCGCGCACTTCACCCTCGCCGAGGAGGTCGTGCAGGAGCAGGTCGGCCTGCCGGGCGCCGAGGACCCCGAGCATGTGGTGCTGCGTCAGAACCGGGGGATGCGGCGGGCGACCAAGGTCGACGCGGTCGGCGCGGGGTTCGCGGGTGTGTGCGACGGATCACTGCCCGCGGGCCGGATCCTGGACGCCATCGCCCAGCTCATGGCCGAGGATCCCGTCCTGCTGCGCGACCGCACCCCGCAGGCGATCCGGCTGCTGCTGGAGGAAGGCTTCCTGGAGCCGGTATGGGACACCGCGCAGGAACGCTGACCGCGCGACGCGACACCGCTGACCGCGCGACGCGACACCGCTGACCGCGCGACGCGACGCCACACCGCCGACCGCGCGGCGGGAGGCGCGAGGTGCGGGACGCCTTCACAGCCCGTACCCCGTAGTGGTCGTGCGCGCACGACCACTACCTCATCGCGGTCGTGCCACGCGCTCATCGCGGTCGTGCCACGCGCTCATCGCGGTCGTGCCACGCGCTCATCGCGGTCGTGCCATGCGCTCCGTTCCTGTGTCGGTAAACCGCCCCGTTCGCCATCGGCAACGCTCTGACCAGGTATGTTCCGCTCGCCGAGCCCCTGGCCCCGCGCGGTCCGCGGATTCCGCTCGGGGTCGTTCCCGGGACGGCTGCGCCACGTTCACCCGGGGTTCGTGCAGGCGTCGCCCCGGCGTGGCAGCCTCCCCTCTGCCGAGCGGTACGGACGGCATGGGCAGCACGGGCACACGGCTGCCCGCACGGACGGGCGGCGTGGGCGACAGCCGGCGCGCAGAGGTTGAGGGGTACGGACATGGAGAGCGTCACCGCGGTCTTCGCCGGTACGGCATTCGCACTGTTCGGTGCCGCCCTCCTCATCTGGACGGGGGCGCGCACCATCCAGCGTGCGCCGGTCGCCCACGGTGTGAGCCCCGTCGCCTCCACCGCTCTCGCCACGCTCTTCGGCGTACTCTTCCTCGTTCTCGGCGTGTGGTGTTTCACCCGCGGCTGATCCACCTCGCGGGGAGGGCCGGCGTCCGTCCCGCACACGCCCCGGCGGCGGCCCGAAACCCCGAGGCGACAGCCGTGTGAAGCGCGGACCGGGCAGTCCGGGCGGCAGGAATGGCGGAAGTCGGGTTACCGTTCGAGTGGCCGTTGCGGGCTTTTGCCGTTTGACACGGGGGCGGGTTGTACCGTCACACTCCGCAGCGACAGCACCGCGGGCAGCGTCACTGCGCTGCCCGGATGCCCACGAGTGCCGACCGGAGAGAAGAGCGAAGTTGTCCCCGACCAGCGAGACCGCAGGCCGCCGACTCGTCATTGTCGAGTCGCCTGCCAAGGCGAAGACGATCAAGGGCTATCTCGGCCCCGGATACGTCGTCGAGGCGAGCGTCGGGCACATCCGCGACCTGCCGAACGGCGCCGCCGAGGTGCCGGACGAGTACACCGGAGAGGTACGCCGTCTCGGCGTGGACGTCGAGAACGACTTCCAGCCGATCTACGTCGTCAACGCCGACAAGAAAGCCCAGGTCAGGAAGCTCAAGCAGCTCCTTGCCGAATCCGACGAACTCTTCCTCGCCACCGATGAGGACCGCGAGGGCGAAGCCATCGCGTGGCACCTGCAGGAAGTCCTCAGGCCCAAGGTCCCGGTCCACCGGATGGTCTTCCACGAGATCACCAAGGACGCGATCCGGGCCGCCGTCGCCAACCCGCGCGAGCTGAACCAGCGCATGGTCGACGCCCAGGAGACCCGTCGCATCCTCGACCGTCTGTACGGCTACGAGGTCTCGCCGGTCCTGTGGAAGAAGGTCATGCCGCGGCTCTCCGCAGGCCGTGTCCAGTCCGTCGCCACCCGGCTCGTCGTCGAGCGGGAACGCGAGCGCATCGCCTTCCGTTCCGCCGAGTACTGGGACCTGACCGGTACGTTCGCCACCGGCCGCACCGGTGACGTCTCCGACCCCTCGACGCTCACCGCCCGCCTCAGCGCGGTCGACGGGCGCCGTATCGCCCAGGGCCGCGACTTCGGCCCGGACGGCCTGCTGAAGGCCGCTTCCGGCCAGACGCTGCACCTGGACGAGGCGAACGCCCGCGCCCTGGCCGCCGCGCTCGCCGACTCCACCTTCGCGGTCCGGTCGGTCGAGTCGAAGCCGTACCGGCGCTCCCCGTACGCCCCCTTCCGTACGACGACCCTCCAGCAGGAGGCGAGCCGCAAGCTCGGCTTCGGGGCCAAGGCCACGATGCAGGTGGCGCAGAAGCTGTACGAGAACGGCTTCATCACCTACATGCGTACGGACTCCACGACGCTCTCGGACACCGCGATCTCCGCGGCCCGGGCGCAGGTCACGCAGCTGTACGGGGCGAACTACCTCCCGGACAAGCCCCGTACCTACGCCGGGAAGGTCAAGAACGCGCAGGAGGCGCACGAGGCGATCCGCCCCTCCGGCGACCGCTTCCGCACCCCGGCCGAGACAGGCCTCACCGGTGACCAGTTCCGGCTGTACGAGCTGATCTGGAAGCGGACCGTCGCCTCCCAGATGAAGGACGCCGTCGGTAACTCCGTCACCGTGAAGATCGGCGGCCGGGCGAGCGACGGCCGGGACGCCGAATTCTCCGCGTCCGGCAAGACGATCACCTTCCACGGCTTCATGAAGGCGTACGTGGAAGGCGCCGACGACCCGAACGCCGAGCTGGACGACCGCGAGCGCCGGCTGCCGCAGGTCGCCGAGGGTGACGCGCTGACCGCGGACGAGGTCACGGTCGACGGCCACGCCACCAAGCCGCCGGCCCGCTACACCGAGGCCTCGCTGGTCAAGGAGCTCGAAGAGCGCGAGATCGGCCGCCCGTCCACCTACGCCTCGATCATCGGGACCATCCTCGACCGCGGCTACGTGTTCAAGAAGGGCACGGCCCTGGTGCCGTCGTTCCTCTCGTTCGCCGTGGTCAACCTGCTGGAGAAGCACTTCGGCCGGCTCGTCGACTACGACTTCACCGCACGCATGGAGGACGACCTCGACCGCATCGCGCGGGGCGAGGCCAAGTCCGTACCGTGGCTGCGGCGCTTCTACTTCGGCGCGGGCGCCGAGGGCGCGGCCGGTGCGGGGGCGGCCTCCGACGCGGGTAACGGCGACGGCGACCACCTCGGCGGCCTGAAGGAGCTCGTCACCGACCTCGGGGCGATCGACGCCCGGGAGATCTCCTCCTTCCCGGTCGGCAACGACATCAAGCTCCGGGTCGGCCGGTACGGCCCGTACATCGAGCGCGGCGAGAAGGACTCCGAGGGCCACCAGCGCGCGGACGTGCCGGAGGAACTGGCGCCCGACGAGCTGTCCGTGGAGTACGCGGAGGAACTGCTCGCCAAGCCGAGCGGTGACTTCGAGCTCGGCGCCGACCCGGTCACCGGGCACCAGATCATCGCGAAGGACGGGCGCTACGGCCCGTACGTCACCGAGGTGCTGCCCGAGGGCACGCCGAAGACGGGCAAGAACGCGGTGAAGCCGCGGACCGCGTCCCTCTTCAAGTCGATGTCGCCGGACATGGTGACCCTGGCCGACGCGCTCAAGCTGATGTCGCTGCCGCGGGTCGTCGGCGAGGACGCCGACGGTGTCGAGATCACCGCGCAGAACGGCCGCTACGGTCCGTACCTCAAGAAGGGGACGGACTCGCGCTCCCTCACGTCCGAGGACCAGCTCTTCGACATCACGCTCGACGAGGCCCTCGCGATCTACGCCCAGCCGAAGCAGCGCGGGCGGGCCGCCGCCAAGCCGCCGCTGAAGGAACTGGGCACGGACCCGGTGAGCGGTGCCCCGGTCGTGGTGAAGGACGGCCGCTTCGGCGCGTACGTCACCGACGGCGAGACGAACGCGACGCTGCGCACCGACGACAGCGTCGAGGACATCACGCCGGAGCGCGGCTACGAGCTGCTCGCCGAGAAGCGGGCCAAGGGGCCCGCGAAGAAGAAGACGGCGAAGAAGGCCCCGGCCAAGAAGGCACCCGCGAAGAAGGCGACGGCGGCGAAGAAGACAGCGGCCAACACCACGGCCGCCAAGAAGACGACCGCGGCCAGGAAGACGACGGCGACCGCGAAGAAGACCGCGGCGAAGAAGGCACCGGCCAAGAAGGCGGCGCCGGCTTCGTCGACGGAGGACTGACCTCTCCGGAGCCACTGACGGAGGAGGGGGCCGGACGTCACGTCCGGCCCCCTCCTCCGTTCATGTGCGCACGGACTGGAGCGACGGACGGGTGGGAATGTCCTTCGAGGGCGCTCCGCCCCGTGCCCCGGGCGGCCGTATGTTCGGACGCGGCCCCCGGGCACCGCACCGCTCCCGATAGGCTGGGCGAATGACGCGAGCCGAGCAGCCACCGGTCGTGAGCCCCACCTCCGACACACTTGCCGCAGACTCACGCGAGCGCGCCGTACGAGCCCTGTTGCGTATTCCTCCGCTGAAGCGGTTGTGGAGCGCCCAGCTCGTCGGAAGTATCGGCGATTCACTCGCCCTTCTCGTGCTCGTGCTGTTGTCGCTGCAGGCGGCGGTCCTGGAGGGCTCCTTCGGGGCCGGATACCGCGGGGCGGCCTTTGCCGTCGCCGCCGTCTTCGGCGCCCGGATCATTTCCACCGTGCTCTTCGGAGCCGTACTCCTGGGGCCCCTGACGGCGCTCACGGCGCCCGGCGGTCCTGTGGACCGGCGCTGGCTGATGATCGGGGTGGACGGGCTGCGGCTCGCGCTGCTGGTCATCGCCCCGCTGTGGATCGACTGGATGCCGGACAAGGCACTCATGATGATCCTCGTCACGGTCTTCGTGACCGGTGCCGCCGAACGCCTGTGGACGGTGGCCAAGGAGAGCGCGGCCCCTGCGCTGCTGCCCGCCCCGCCCATCGAGGGCGCCGCCGTACGCCCGCTTCCCGACCACCTCGATCCGCTGCGCAGGCTCTCCCTGCGGACGGACTTCCTGGCGATCCCCGCCGCCGCGGCCGTGCTCCTGGTCGCCGCGCTGATCGGCGATCTGCTCGGCACCGGGCTCGACTGGTTCTCCTTCCACCAGGCGGCCCTCGGCTCGTACGTCGCGGCAGGTTTCTTCTCGGCCTCGATTTCCGTCCTGTACTTCCTCGAACTGCCCGGCATCCCGACGCCCCGTCCGCGCTCGCCCCTGGAGGGTCTGCGCCGGCCGGGCACCGGCAAGGGCCGCACCGGCAGCATCCCGCTGGTCGTCGGTGTGTGCGCCGCGGTCGCCGGGGCCATCGCCGCCGCCGCCGCGGTCTCCGTGCTGCACGCGGCCGACCTGGGTGGCGGACCGGCCACCTTCGCCCTGCTGATCCTCGCCCTGACCGGTGGCACCGCACTCGGTATCCGTACCGCGCAGAAGGTGCTGCCCACCCTGTCGCGACGTCGGCTGCTTGCCCTGGCCACCGCCGTCACCGGAGTGGCGCTCCTCGCGCTCGGCCTGGTCCCGGACACGGCGACCGGGCTGCTGATCGCGCTGCTCGCCGGTTACGCGGCAGGTGTCACGGCCCACATCGGGCACGCCGTGATCGAGCAGGAGACCGAGGAGGTCCGGCGGGCCAGGACCACCGAGCACCTCCAAGCCGTCGTCCGGGTGCTCGTCGCGCTCGGCGCGGTGGGCGGTCCGCTGCTCGCCGCCGCCATCGGGCGGCACCGGCTGGGTTCCGGCGACTTCGTCTTCGCGCACGGCGGAGCCGCCTTCGCGCTGATGCTCATCGGCGCGCTGTTGCTGCCCGCCGCCGTGCTCGTCCTCGCCAAGACGGACGACCGCGCCGGTGTGCCGCTCCGCCGCGACCTGCGTGAGGCGCTGCGCGGCGGCGGAGACCCGGACGTCGCGCCCGCCGCGACCGGATTCTTCCTCGCCCTGGAGGGCGGCGACGGAGCCGGCAAGTCCACCCAGGTCGAGGCGCTCGCCGACTGGATCAGGGCCAAGGGCCACGAGGTCGTCGTCACGCGCGAGCCGGGGGCCACCCCGGTCGGCAAGAGGCTGCGCTCGATCCTGCTCGACGTGTCGTCGGCCGGGCTGTCGAACCGCGCGGAGGCCCTGCTGTACGCCGCCGACCGCGCCGAGCATGTCGACTCGGTCGTCCGTCCGGCGCTGGAGCGCGGTGCGATCGTCATCTCGGACCGCTACATCGACTCGTCCGTCGCCTACCAGGGTGCGGGCCGTGACCTCTCCCCGACCGAGATCGCCCGGATCTCGCGGTGGGCGACGAGCGGTCTCGTACCGCACCTGACGGTGCTCCTGGACGTCGACCCGGAGACGGCGCGGGAACGCTTCACCGAGGCGCCCGACCGGCTGGAGTCCGAGCCGGCCGAATTCCACACCCGGGTGCGGTCCGGCTTCCTCACCCTGGCGGCGGCGGACCCGGCCCGCTACCTGGTGGTGGACGCCGGCCAGGAGCCGGAGACGATCACCACCGTCGTACGCCACCGGCTCGACCAGCTCCTCCCGCTCTCCGAGGCCGAGATCAAGGCCCAGGAGGACGCGCGCAGGGCGGCCGAGGAGGAGGCCCGGCGCAAGGCCGAGGAAGAGGCGGCCCGCAGGGCCGAGGAGGAGCGGCTGGAGCGTGAGCGGCAGGCTCAGCTCGCCAAGCTCCGTGCCGAGGAGGAGGAGCGCAAGCGCCGCGAGGAGGAGGAGGCGCGGCAGCGCGAGGCCGAGCGGCAGGCCGAGGAAGCGCGGCAGCGTGCCGAGGACGCCCGCCGCCGTGCCGAGGAGGAGCGGGCCCGGCTGGAGGCCGAGGACCGGGTGCGCGAGGCCGAGCAGGCGCGGCTGCGTCAGCAGGCCCAGGAAGAGGCCAGGCTCCGCCAGGAGGCGGAGGAACTGCGCCTGGAGAAGCAGCGCAAGGCGGAAGAGGCACTCGTACGGGCCGAGGATGCCCGGCGTAGGGCCGAGGCCGAGGCGGCCGCCCGTGCCGAGGCGGACGCGGCTGCGAGGAAGCGGGCCGAGCAGTCGGCGCGGTCCGCTCCGTCCGTACCGGACAACGAGCTCACGATTCCGACCCCGGTCGTGAACCCGAACGAGATCACCCAGCCGGTGCCGCTCACCCCGCCTGCGGACCGCCCGGTCCGTGACGCGGACGAGACGACCGTCCTGCCGCCCGTCCGTGACGCGGACGAGACGACCGTCCTGCCGCTCGTCCGGGACGAGGACCCGGCGGACCGCGTGCCGCCGGGTGTCTTCCGTGACGAGCGCCGTGCGGAGCCCGCCGGGAACGAGAACGAGCGCACGCGTGAACTGCCGCAGGTCGGCGAGGACCCGCAGGCGGGACGGTCGGCCCAGGACCGTTCCGGCCGCCCGAAGCGTCCTCGTCCCGACTGGGCGGAGGAGACGCCGCTCGACGATCTGCCGACGCTGGCCGACGAACTGCTCGGTGGCCAGGACGACGACCGTGACCAGGGCCGGGGCGGTCGCCGGCCGCGCGGCTGAGGACGCTTCCGGAAGCCCCCGGCCGCCATGGCCGGGGGCTTTCCCGTCCGCTCTCGGCCATGGCGGCCGAGCCATGCGGCCGGGGAGCCCGGAAGGCGGAGGGCGGGAATGTCAGAGCCTTCCCGCACAATGGGATCCGGCTTTCTCCGCACCACACCACCGGAAGGGCGGTGACCCATGACCGTATGGGACGACCTGGTCGGCCAGGACCGAGTGCAGGAGCAGCTCGGTGCCGCCGCACGGGACGCCGATGCGCTGGTCACCGCCAACTCCACGGGGCAGCCGGTCCCCCCGGGGTCGAAGATGACCCATGCCTGGCTCTTCACCGGCCCTCCCGGTTCCGGCCGGGCCACCGCCGCCCGTGCCTTCGCCGCCGCCCTCCAGTGCACCAGCCCGGACCGGGCCCTGGGCGGGGCACCGGGCTGCGGCTTCTGCGACGGCTGTCACACGGCGCTGATCGGCACCCACGCGGACGTCGAGGTCATCCGCACGGACCTGCTCTCGATCGGCGTGAAGGAGACCCGTGAGCTGGTCCGCCGTGCCCAGCTCTCCCCGGCCGTCGGCCGCTGGCAGGTCATCGTCCTGGAAGACGCCGACCGCCTCACCGAAGGCGCGGGAAACGTCCTGCTGAAGGCCGTGGAGGAGCCCGCCCCCCGCACGGTGTGGCTGCTCTGCGCGCCCTCCTTGGAGGACGTGCTGCCCACGATCCGCTCCCGGTGCCGTCACCTCACGCTGCGTACGCCGCCGGTCGACGCCGTCGCCGACGTGCTGATCCGGCGTGACGGCATCGACCCCGAGCGGGCCGTGTCCGCCGCCCGCGCCACCCAGGGGCACATCGGCCGTGCGCGCCGCCTCGCCACGGACGAGCGGGCCCGCGCCCGCCGTGCCGCCGTACTCAAGCTCCCGTTGCGCGTCCATGACGTCGGCGGCTGCCTCAAGGCCGCCCAGGAACTGGTCGATACGGCCGGCGAGGACGCCAAGGAGCTCGCGGAGGGGGTCGACGTCAAGGAGACCGAGGACATGAAGGCGGCGCTCGGCGCCGTCGCCGGGGGCCGGATGCCGCGCGGCACGGCGGGGGTGATGAAGGAGCTGGAGGACAGGCAGAAGCGCCGCAAGACGCGTACCCAGCGCGACAGCCTCGATCTCGCCCTCACCGAGCTCACCGGCTTCTACCGCGATGTCCTGGCGATCCAGCTCGGCTCGCGGATCGCCATCGCCAACACCGATGTGCAGGACGCCCTCGACCGGATCGCCGAGTCGTCGACCGCCGAGCGCACCCTGCGGCGGATCGAGGCCGTGATCGCCTGCCGCCGGGCGCTCGACCGCAATGTGGCGCCGCTGCTCGCGGTGGAGGCGATGACGATGTCGCTCCGGGCGGGCTGATCTGGGGGGCGATACGCTGACGCCTGCGGATTCGTACAGTTGACGTGCGAATTCACCCGTATGAGCAGGGAATCGGTTGAGTCGTCACCCGGCGGCTACGCTCCGGGGATGGACACCAGGCGCCTGCTCCGTATCTTCGCCACCGCGCTCGGCACTGCCGGCCTCCTCGTCTCCGGCTGCAGCAGCGGCAGTTCGGCGCCCAGCGCGTCGGCGACGGGTTCGACCGCCGCCGAGGACCTGGAGCCGTACTACGGGCAGAAGCTGCGCTGGCGGGACTGCGGCGTGGAGGGCTTCCAGTGCACGACGATGAAGGCCCCGCTGGACTACAACAAGCCGGACGGCGGCGACATCGACCTGGCCGTCTCCCGCAAGAAGGCCACCGGCCCGGGCAAGCGGATCGGCTCGCTCCTGGTGAACCCGGGCGGCCCCGGCGGCTCGGCCATCGGCTACCTCCAGGGGTACGCGGCCATCGGCTACCCCGCCCCGGTCCGCGCCCGGTACGACATGGTGGCGATCGACCCGCGCGGAGTGGCCCGAAGTGAGCCCGTCACCTGCCTGACCGGTAAGCAGATGGACGCCTACACCCAGGTGGACCAGACCCCCGACGACGACGCCGAGATCACGAAGCTGAACAAGGCCTTCGACACGTTCGCGAACGGCTGCGAGAAGCGTTCCGGCGAGATCCTCCCGCACGTCTCCACGGTCGAGACGGCCCGGGACATGGACATCCTGCGCTCCGTGCTCGGCGACGAGAAGCTGCACTACGTGGGCGCCTCGTACGGCACGTTCCTCGGCGCGACGTACGCCGACCTGTACCCCGACCGGGTGGGCCGCCTCGTCCTCGACGGGGCCATGGACCCCTCCCTCCCGGCGATCGACATCAACAGGGACCAGACCGCCGGCTTCGAAGCGGCGTTCCAGTCCTTCGCTGCGGACTGCGTGGAGCAGCCGGACTGTCCGCTCGGCACCACGTCCACCGCCGCCGCCGCGACCGCCCTCAAGAAGCTGTTCGCCGACCTGGACGCCGAGCCCGTCCCGACCGGCGAGACCCGGGAGCTGGGCGAGTCCCTGGCGACCACCGGTGTGATCGCCGCGATGTACGACGAGTCCGCCTGGCCCCAGCTCCGCGAGGCGCTCGCCGGGGCGCAGCGCGGCGACGGCTCCGGTCTCCTCGCCCTGGCCGACAGCTACTACGAGCGCGAGCCGAGCGGGAAGTACGCGAACCTGATGTTCGCCAACGCCGCGGTGAACTGCCTCGACCTGGCCCCTGCCTTCACCGGCCCCGCCGAGGTCGAGGAAGCGCTCCCCGCCTTCGAGGAGGCCTCCCCGGTCTTCGGCAGGGGCTTCGCCTGGGCGGCCCTGAACTGCGGCTCCTGGCCCGTCGAGCCCACCGGCACCCCGCACCGCACCGAGGCGGAGGGCGCCGACCCGATCGTCGTGGTCGGCACCACCCGCGACCCTGCCACCCCGTACAAGTGGGCCGAGTCCCTCGCGGAGCAGCTCTCCTCCGGCACCCTGCTCACCTACGTGGGCGACGGACACACGGCGTACGGCCGGGGCAGCGACTGCGTCGACACGGCGATCAACACCTACCTGCTGGAGGGCACCCCGCCCAAGGACGGGAAGAAGTGCTCCTGACCTGCGGATACGGCTGCGGGAGCGGGCGGTACGGAGCACCCCTCGAAACTGTGTAGACTTGGCGTCGCTGCTGCCGCACCATGGTGCGACAGAGAGCGTGCCGCCTTAGCTCAGCTGGCCAGAGCAACGCACTCGTAATGCGTAGGTCTCGGGTTCGAATCCCGAAGGCGGCCCTGCAGAAGCCCCAGGACTCACTCGCCGTGACCTGGGGCTTTTGTTTGTTCTCAGACGGATCGACGCCCCTTCCAGGAGAGATTTCCGGCTCGCTCCGGATCCTCGCCGCCAGGAGTGCGCCGGCCCGCCGGTGCCGTGCTCAGCCGGCGGACGCCTCCCGGACGACCGCGTAGGGCGGGGCGGCGGCCAGATAGAAGTGGTTGCCGGGCAGCGACACCCTGCGGAACGGGCCCCGGGTCGACTCGCCCCAGGCGTCGGCCTGTGCCGCGGTGACCCTGGGGTCCGACGCCCCGACCAGTGCGGTGACGGGGCATCCCAGCGGTGCCCGGTCCCCGGCCGTGTAGGCGGAGAGCATCCGGAAGTCCGCCCTGATGTAGGGCATCACCAGTTCCATGAAATCCGGGTTGCGCAGCAGTTCCGCGTCCGTGCCGCCCAGTTCGACGAGATTGCGGGCGATGGATGCGTCGTCCCAACGGGCTGCCGCGGCGGCATCACCTCGCATCAGGTGCGGGGCCCGGGCGCCTGACGCGAACAGATGCGTCGCACCGAACCCGTCCTCCTCCAGTGCACAGGCGGTCTCGTACGCAACGATCGCGCCCATGCTGTGGCCGAAGAACGCCGTGGGCCGGCTCTCCACCAAGGGGCGGAGAGCCGCGGCGATCTGTCGTGCCATCGCTTTCAGATCGGTGGCCGGCGATTCGGATATGCGCTCGGCCCGCCCCGGGTAGCAGACCGCGTGGGGCTCGAACTCGTCGAGTTCCTCGCCCCATCCGCGGTAGAAGGAGGGTGAGCCCCCGGCGTGAGGGAAGTACACCAGCCGTTGCCCGGCGGAGGGCCGCGACTCCATGCACTGTGTCCAAACCATTCCGCCTCCAGGGCCGGTACCGGGCGCCCGCGCGTGCGCACTCCTGAGTGATCAACCCTACGCGGACAGCGGACCGGCACCTGGTGACCGGGGGAGCGCCGGGGCCCCCTCCCGCCGCCGGCTAGAAGGGCGTCAGTGTCAGCCGGGCGCCCGTCGGCGCGGTGTCCTGGATGTACGAGGCGAAGTCGGCCACGTCGTCGAAGGCGAAGCCGTACGCCTTGCCGTCCTGCGTGGCCGCGTGGATCGCCGCGGAGTAGTGGTTGGTGAGCGGCGAGGTCCGGTAGAAGGCGGCCGGGTCCGTCGTGGGCTGCGTGGGGTGGCTGATCAGCGTGGAACGGTTGAAGCCGGCGCCCAGGACGGCCGCGACGGGCCCGGTGGTGCCGTCGTTGGGTGCGGCCAGCCTGCCGTCGCAGAACAGCACGTCACGGGTGGACGGCCGGTCGAAGGAGACGGACGCCGGGCCGCCGAAGACGAACCGGTCGCCCCGCACCCGGCCGGTGAAGACGCCGGCGTTGGTGGTGACGGTCAGGTCCTTGCCCGTGTAGGTGCTCCACACCTCGTCGACGTACGCGGCGAAGTAGTCCTTGGCGAAGATGCCCGCGTCCAGGCCGTGGCCCGGGGCGATGATGCGCCGGTCGTCCACCACCAGCGGCGCGAACTCCGGGATCCGGCCGACGGCGGCGAAGGCCTGAGCGCGACCCCCGTCGCGCAGGGTGCCGGTGGTCTGGTCCCTGGCCCCGGTGACGCCGATGCTCATGGGGACGCTGAACATGTCGACCATGGTGGTGTTGCAGAACATTCCGGCGGCGTTGTACGTGAACTCGGCGCAGTCGTGCAGCACCGCGTAGTTGGGGTCGGAGGTCACCCAGCCCGCGGGGTACTGGAGGGCGGCGTTGCCGTTGCCGTCGGCCACGGCCTTGAACTTCAGTCTGTCGCCGAGCGCGACGTAGATGCGGCCGGACATGTACGGCAGGGAGAGCCGGGTCTCACCGCTGCCGGACAGGGCGATGGAGTAGTCGGTGAAGCCGTCCGCCCCGTTGTCGGACAGCGATATCGGGGCCAGGGTGCCCTCGGGGGTGAGGCGGACCTGCCGTCCGTCCTGGTTGCCCACGACGTAGACGTGGACCGAGGAGTTGGTGAAGGAACCGGAGTTGTTGACGATCGTCAGCGGGAGGGCGCCCGCGGCGGCCTTCGTGGCCCCGTCGGACGGGTCCTTCGACGCGAGGGCGTGCGGGGCGATCACGGCGACGGCGGGGACGGCCACGGCCGCTCCGGCGAGAGCGGTGAGCAGCTTGCGGCGGGAGAGGTGGCGCTGGTGACGAGGGGTCATGTGAGGGTTCACCTTCGTGGGGGAGCGTAGGGGAGCACGGGGACGGAGTGCGAGAGGTCAGCCGACGGTCCACTTCTGGTTGGCGGCCCCGGTGCACGTCCAGGTCTGGAGCCGGGTGCCGTCGGCCGAGGAGTTGCCTGTGGCGTCCAGGCACTTGTCCGCCCCGGTGTTGGTCAGGTCGAGGCCCGCGGTGTGGGTCCACTGCTGGGCCTTGGTGCCGTTGCAGGTGTAGAGCTGCACGACGGCTCCGGCGGCGGTCGAACCGCCCTGCACGTCGAGGCACTTGCCGAGGGCACGCACGGTGCCGTCGCTGTTCGGCGTCCACTTCTGGGCGTCGACGCCGTTGCAGTCGTGCAGCTGGATCGGGGTGCCGTCGGCGGTGGACGCTCCCGCGACGTCGACGCACATGCCGCCGATGCCCTTGATCGCACCGGTCCTGGAGCTCCCGCCGCCGGAGCCGCCGGAACCGCCCGAGCCGCCGGAGCTGTCGGACGCGGAGACCCGCACGTAGTCGACGGTCATCTTCTGCGGGAAGGAGGTGGATCCGTCGGGGCTGCCCGGCCAGTTACCGCCGACCGCCAGATTCAGGACGATGAAGAAGGGGTGGTCGAAGACCCACTTGTTGCCGTTCACATCGGCGGGCTCACGGGTCTGGTAGGTCTGGCCGTCCACCGACCAGGTGATCGCGTCGGGGCTCCAGTCGACCGCGAAGGTGTGGAAGTCGTCGGCGAAGGCCCTGCCGCCCGGCAGGGAGTAGGAGGCGCCGATGCCGCCGCCACCCGAGTACCCGGGGCCGTGGACGGTGCCGTGGACGGTGTTCGGCTCGTGACCGACGTTCTCCATGATGTCGATCTCGCCGCTGTCGGGCCAGCCGGCGCTGCCGAGGTCGTCGCCGAGCATCCAGAAGGCCGGCCAGATGCCCTGCCCGCGCGGGATCTTGATGCGGGCCTCGTAGCGGCCGTACGCCTGGGTGAAGGTCTTGGCGGTGTTCAGTCGTGCGGAGGTGTACCGGCAGGTTCCGTACCAGCACCGGAGGCCGGTGTCGGTGTTCTTCTGGGCGGTGATCACCAGATTTCCGTTGCCGTCCAGGGCGGCGTTACGGGTGCTGTCGGTGTAGTACTGCAGCTCGTTGTTGCCGTTGCCCGAACCCCCGGTCTCCAGGGTCCACTTCGAGGAGTCGGGCGCACTGCCCACGGCCCCGTCGAACTCGTCCGCCCAGGTCTGCGCGTCTGCGGCGGCGCCATTCGCCCGGGAGGTCGCGGGACCGGTCGTGGTGACCAGGAAAGCGGTGGCGAGCGCGGCGGTGAGCAGGAGGACGAGTCCGCCCAGTGACCATCTGCGTGCGCGGTGAGCGGCCATGGCTACGTACCTTGTCTGTGGGGAAGAGCAGGACGTGAAGCCGGCGGGGACGCGCGGAAGGACATGCGGGAGCGATTTCTGAGAGCGCTCTCGTCCTGCGGTGCACGCCCGCCGACGGAGCCCGATGCTATGCGGGCGAACCGGCGCGGCCAACTGTGGTTCCCACGATGAAAACGCTCTGACCTGCGGTGACTTGAGTCAACGTCCTGAGGTCCGGATCGCTTAAGCCGCCTTTAACTCGGGCTTAAGTCCGGGCACCCCGTCAGCCTCCTGCCGATGGGCTTCACCAACTTCGCACGCAAGGTCCGCGATCCGACCCTGCCGTACGGGCACCGGGTGGTCTCGCTCCGTTCCTGTGTCCAGCCGTACCGGCCGATCGGCTTCGAGGCGACGATGAGTTACCTCGCGCACAAGGCGGGCCCCTTCCGTGAGGACGAGGACGCACTCCTGCGTGCTCTGGGGGTGATCGAGGCGAGCCGGGCCGCGTGGCAGACGGAGTTGCGGGCGTACGCGGCGGAGCGCACGGAGGCGAAACGGCGAGGTTTCCGTACCCCCGGCGCACGCGCGCGTAATCCGAACAGCCCGGAGTGCTGGTACGGCGCCCGGCGCGAGGCGGCGCTGCACGCCGTGGGCCACTGGCGCGTACGGCTGCGGAGCGCCGGGCCCACCGACGGGCTGAGCCTCGCCGTGGACCTCTGTACCGCCGACTGCCTGGCGGCGGAGGGCGTGCGGGGGGAGCGGGAGCGGGCCCGTCTGGACGCCTGCGCCGAGGAGTTGGCGCGGCGCATGGAGCCGCCCGCCCACCGGGACGACGCGGCGGCGTACTTTCGCCATCGGGATCTGCGGCGTGCGGTGGGGCTGATACGCATGGTGGGTGCGGACCGATGACGGACGACCAGGGGGAGATGAGCGGACATGACCGAGGGTGCGGAACCGGCCGAGGGTGAGGGGACGGGACTGGCCGAAGGTGCGGGAACGGCCGTAGGCATGGGATCGGCCGAGGGTGTCGGGGACCTGCCGGGGCGGCTCGTCGGTGCCGACTGGCTCGCGGCGCGGATCGGGCGGCCGGGCCTCGTGGTCCTCGACGCCTCGGTGGGGGCGCATCGCGAAGCGGGGTGCCGGATCCCGGAGGCCCGTCGCTTCGACATCGACGGTGCGCTGTCCGACCATGCCGTGCCCCTTCCCCACACGATGCCCGGTGCCGCGCGGTTCGCCGAGGAGATGCGGGCCCTGGGGATCGACGAAGCGGACACCGTCGTCGTATACGACACTGCCGGGATCTACTCCGCCGCGCGTGCCTGGTGGATGCTGCGCGCGATGGGCTTCGACCGGGTCGCGGTGCTCGACGGAGGCCTGCCCGCCTGGACCGCGGCCGGGCTGCCGGTGGAGGACCGTGCGCCCGGCGGCGCCGGGCGCACCGGTGACTTCACCGCGCGCCCGCGCGCCGGGTGGCTGGTCGGCAGCGGTGCGGTGGCGGCGGCCCTCGCGGACCCGGGGGCGGCCGTACTCGATGCCCGTTCCCGCGAACGGTTCGCCGGTACGGGGACCGAGCCGCGTCCAGGACTGCGGGCCGGCCACATGCCGGGGGCGCTGAGTCTGCCGTTCGGCGAGATCCAGCGTCGTGGCCGGATGCTTCCGGCGGACGAACTCCGCTCCGTCTTCCGCGCGTTGGCCGGGGGGCGGGAGCGGCTCGTCGTCAGCTGCGGATCGGGCGTGACCGCCTGCGTCCTCGCCCTGGGCGCCGAACTCGCCGGATACCGCGACGTGTCCGTGTACGACGGTTCGTGGAGCGAGTGGGGCCTCCCGTCGGAACTGCCGGTCGTGACAGGCGCGTAGGGCTCTCCCGCAGGGAAATGAGTGCCGCGACCCGCACGCTCTGAGTATCCGCGCGCATGCCGGGGCGGGGCCGTCCGCCGCAAGGTGGAGGCACGTACTCCGCAGTACCGAAAGGCAGCCGCGCATGTTCCCGGCATCCCCCGCCCCGGCCCCGGCATCCCCCGCCCCACCCGTGGCGCGCCCCCGCCCCGTCCGCACCCGGATGGTTGTCCTGGTCGCCCTGATCTGGTGCGTTCCCGTCGTGGCCCTGGGCATGCTGGCGTTCCTGGTGCTGATGGTGGCGCTCTGGGGTGCGGCCTCCGGTGAGTCACCGGTGGCGTTCCTGCTGGGGGCGGCCGGGGCGGTCGCGGTCGGCGTCGCCGTCCTGGTCGCGCTGTACCGCGCCCCCTTCCTGCGCCGCATGACCCCGGCGGGCCGGATCGCCCTGCTCGGCGTGGCGGTGTGGCCGTTCCCGGTCGTCGCGCTGGCGTACGCCCTCAACGGCTGAGCGGGCGCCGGATCACTCGCGGGAGCCCGCCACCTCGACCGGCCTCGTGGGCAGGGCGGCCGCCGCGGGCAGCACGGCGGCGACCGGGGCGAGGACGGCGCTCGCGCCCAACCGCCGACGAGCTCACCGCGGCCGTGGCCGAGCACCGGCCGGACATCGTGGTGACGTACGTGCGGATGCCGCCCGGCTTGTCCGACGAAGGCCTCAGGGCCGCCGTCGCCCTGCGCGAGAGCCTGCCCGGACTGCCGGTGCTGGTCCTCAGCCAGTACGTACAGCGGCCTACGCCGAGGAGTTGCCCGACTCCTGCGACGGTACGGGCGTGGGCTATCTGCTGAAGGAACGTGTCGGGAAGGCCGAGGAGTTCGTCGACGCGCTCCAGCGGGTCGCCGACGGCGCGACCGTCGTCGACCCGGAGGTGATGCGCCAGCTGCTCAGGCACCGGCGCGACCCGCTGTCCCGGCTGACCGCGCGGGAGCAGGAGGTGCTGGCCCTGATGGCGGAGGGCCGGTCGAACGCCTCGGTCGCCGAGGCGCCGACTGTCAGTGAGGGCACCGTCAGCAAGCACTTCGGGTCGATCCTCACCAAGCTCGACCTCTCGCTGACCGACGCGACGAACCGCCGGGTCCTGGCCGTGCTGGCGTACCTCCGGGGATAGCGGACCACCGTTTCCCCGAAGGGGTTTCGGTCCGCAGGCGTACGCGCCCGGGGCGGTTCGGCGCCGGAGGGTGCCGGAAGGGTGCCGGCCCGCCGGCGTACCGGGAACGGAAGCCGGAAGGGCATCGGCCCGCCGGATACGCGCCCCCGAAGGGCGTTCACCCCGCCAGGTTCGCGACCAGCGCCGCCGCGTCGTCGAGCACCGCCGTCTCCCGTGCGGTCAGTCCGGGGTCCGCCGCGCGGCGGGCGGCGGCGAGGGCGAGGGCGTCGGCGGGGACCCCGCCGTCGGCGTCGAGGCAGGCCACCAGGTCGGCGAGAAGACCGTGGACCAGCTCGCCCTGGAAGGGGCCGGGGGCGAGCGCGACCTGGGCCAGGATCAGCGAGGACATGGCCCGGTCCAGTGCGGGAGGCCCCTCGGCCGTCGTGTGCCAGTCGATCACCACGGCCCCGCGCGCGGTCAGCATCACGTTCTCCGGGTGCAGGTCCAGATGCAGGATCCGGTCCGCCGGGTCCTGGGAGATGCGCGGCGGGATCGCGTGCAGCTCCCGCAGGAGCCGCGCCAGCAGGCCGGCGGCCTCCGCCCCGGTGAGCGTGCCGGCCATCAGTGCCTCGGACATGGTCGGCCCGTTCAGCCGCTGCATCACCAGGTCCGTCGGCAGCGCCTCACCGGCCGGCGGACCGATGCGCGGGACGGCGAATCCGGACGCGGCGAGGTACGAGATCACGGCGAGTTCCGTGGTGGCGTCGGTGCCGTGGCGGTAGCGGCGCAGGACCCAGGTGTCGTCGAGTGCGAACACATCGGCGGTGCGTCCCGAGCCCAGCAAAGGGCCTATGTGCATGAGGGGAAACCTACCCGGGCCTGCGCACGAGGGGGAGTCACCAGCGCATGTGGACATCCCCGGCCCAGCCCAGCAGCTGCTCCACGGCGCTCTCGGTGCCGTCGTCGGTGCGGATCCGGCCGTTGTAGTGGCCGAACCGCTGGTCGGTGCGGTTGGCGATCAGCCCGGCATCCGTGTGCGCGGACCGGTTGTGGAACGGGGCGGACGTAAGGTCCACCTGACCGGACACCGGCGCCCGCGCCGTCCAGGGGGCCAGCAGGTCGGAGGCGGACCAGCGCCGGTCCAGCTCCTCCCCGGTCTTGGTGAGCCCGCCGTCCATACGGAGGCAGTTCCCGGTGGACCTGGTGCCCTCCGTCCACCGCCCGCCGAACTGCGGGCCGACGGTGTGCCCGTCCGTACGCCCGGACGCGGCGCCCCAGTTCCAGTCGGCCGAGCGCGGCCGTGGTCCGCGGCCGTGGTCCAGGACGGCCCAGGTCCCGTCGTCGCCCCCGCCGAACGTCAGGAGCTGCTGATCCGGAACCGGCCCGCGGCGGGGAGCGCGGTGTGCTTGGAGGTGTACTGGAACCGCTGTTGGCTCCAGGGCGCGACCACGGACAGCGATTCGTGACGCTCCGGCCGCGCGACGAGGATGCCGGCCTCCAGCGGCAGCCGGTCCGGTGTCGGACAGCGGGCCCGCAGCCGGGTCCCGGCGTTCTCGTCCCGGATCTCGACACGGACCTTGCCGCCGGTCGGCCGCGCGGGGCCGACCGCCACGTCCTCGGAGCCCGGTGCCCCGGCGACGGTGTCCGGAAGGTGGACGCCAAGGCCCGCGGGGACGATCGAGGAGCACTCGAACTCGCGGCCCCCGGGCCCGTACTCCAGGACGTAGACGGTGTTCAGCGCCAGGAAGTCGAGGTCGCTCACGGTCAGCGCCACCAGATGGGTGGGCGTGGTCACGCACCAGTACTCCCACCGCTTCGTCCGGCCCCAGCCGCGCAGATTGGCGCGGTGCAGCGGTTTCCTGGACCAGCCGACCGCCGCCGGGTTCAGGGAGCCGTCGGGCAGACAGAGGCCGACGGGCTCGGTGATCTCGTGCTCGTGCGTCGGCATGGGCGGAGCCTGTAGCGGACGCCGGACCGTATCCGGACACCGCTCCGGCCCGCATCGGTGACCGTATCCGGACACCGCTCCGGCCCGCATAGGCGAAGGGCGCGGAGGAGGCGGGGGCCGTGCGCGGGGCTGCTCGGAGACACCCCATAACGCGACGGTATGGGGCGGACGGGATCTCCTCGGCCCGGGTGCGCGCGGCTACCTTTTCGGCAATTCCCCACCTCCTGCCGGGCTCCACACTCCTGGAGCCCAACACCCCTGAGAACAAGGAGAGTTACGTGGAGAGAACCATGCTCCGCAGACGCGCACTCGCCGCAGGTACCGCCGCCTTCGCGGTGGGCGCGCTCGCCCTCGCCGGGCTGACCGGCATCGCGTCGGCCGACCCGTCGGGCAGCGCGGTGCCGGCCGCCGCCGACCGGCTCTCGCCCGGGCTGATCGAGGCAATGCGGCGCGACCTCGGCCTCGACGCCGCCGAGGCGAAGACGCGCATAGCCAACGAGTACCGGGCGGCAGCCGTCTCCGCAGGGCTGGAGAAGTCCCTCGGCGCCGACTTCGCCGGAGCGAGGGTGAGCGGCGACACGGCCGTCCTCATCGTCGCCACCACCGACCGGGCCGATGCCGCCCGGATCACCGCCGCAGGGGCCCGGGCCGAGGTCGTCGACCACAGCCTGGACCGCCTCGACGCGGCCAAGGCCGCCCTGGACAGGGTGGCGCTGAAGGAGGCACCGCAGGACGTGCCCTCCTGGTACGTCGACGTGCGCACCAACCGCCTGGTCGTCAACGCCGCGCGCACCGCGTCGGCGGAAGCCTTCCTGACGGCCGCGGGGGTCTCCCGCGACCTGGTCCAGGTCAACCGCTCGGCCGAGCGGCCCCGCACCTACGCGGACCTGCGCGGCGGCGACGCGTACTACATGAACGGCTCGGGCCGCTGTTCCATCGGCTTCCCCGTGAAGCGCGGCACCCAGAACGGCTTCGTCACCGCCGGTCACTGCGGAACGCCCGGTGTGACCACCACCGGCGTCAACCAGCAGGCACAGGGCTCCTTCCAGGGCTCCACCTTCCCCGGCCGCGACTACGCCTGGGTCGCCACCAACGCCAACTGGACGCCCCGGGCCCTGGTGAACGGCTACGGCAACGGCGACGTGACCGTCACCGGCTCCACCCAGTCCGTGGTGGGCGCCTCGGTCTGCCGCTCCGGTTCCACGACCGGCTGGCACTGCGGCACGATCCAGCAGCACGGCACCAGCGTCACCTACCCGGAGGGCACCATCTCCGGCGTGACCCGCACCACCGTCTGCGCCGAACCGGGCGACTCCGGGGGCTCGTTCATCTCCGGCAGCCAGGCACAGGGGGTCACCTCGGGCGGCTCCGGCAACTGCTCCCAGGGCGGCACGACGTACTACCAGCCGGTCGACCCCGCGCTCCAGGCGTACGGCCTGACCCTGGTCACCAGCGGTACGCCGACCGACCCGCCGACCGACCCGCCGACCGACCCGGGCGGGACCTGG
Source organism: Streptomyces sp. NBC_01520 (assembly GCF_045040375.1). Lineage (NCBI taxonomy): Bacteria > Bacillati > Actinomycetota > Actinomycetes > Kitasatosporales > Streptomycetaceae > Streptomyces > Streptomyces sp. NBC_01520. The sequence continues at coordinate 3,626,988 of NZ_CP109404.1, read as the reverse complement.
GCCGCCGGGACGACGTACGCCACCGGTGCCGTCGTGACGTACGGCGGCGCGAGCTACCGCTGCCTGCAGGGCCACCAGGCGCAGGCCGGCTGGCAGCCGCCGAACGTACCCGCGCTGTGGCAGCGGACCTGACGCCGCTCCCTGTCCCGCACCGGGGGAACCCGGCGTCCCGCTCGGAGGAACCGAGCACACCGAACACACCGAGGAATCAGCCATGACCGAGAGATCAGCCGTCCCCCCGGAAGGTTCCGACGGCACCTCCCCCGCCGGCTCCCGCGGCCGTCCGATCAGCCGGAAGAGCCTCCTCAGGGCGGCAGTCGCCGCGGGCGCCGTGCCCCTGGTCGCGGGCGGCGTCGCACTCGCCCGTGACACCGGCTCGGACGGCAGCCCTCTGGCGCTCACCCCGGCCTGCGACGACGGGGACGGGCCGACCCACGAGCAGATGGAGGGCCCGTACTTCAAGCCCGACTCGCCCCTGCGCACCAGCCTGGTGACGTCCGGTACCCCCGGCACCCCGCTCACGGTGAGCGGCTACGTCTTCGGCCGGGCCTGCAAGCCCCTGGCGGGAGTGCTCCTCGACTTCTGGCAGGCGGACGCCAACGGCGCGTACGACATGGCGGGGTTCGCCTTCCGCGGCCACCAGTTCACCGACCGGAACGGTGCCTTCACGCTGACCACGGTCGTGGCCGGCCTGTACCCCGGCCGCACCCGGCACATCCATGTGAAGGCCCAGGCGCCGGGTCAGCGCGTGCTGACCACCCAGCTGTACTTCCCGGGCGAGCCGCGCAACAACACCGACTCCCTCTACGATCCGGCGCTCCTGATGAACGTCCGTGCCGCGGGGTCCGGGCGGCAGGGCACCTTCGACTTCGTCCTCGACGTCGCACAGACGCCCGACCCCACCGATCCGCCGACCGATCCCACCGATCCGCCGACCGACCCGCCGGGCACCGGCTGGAAGGCCGGGACCTCCTACCGCGCGGGCGACCGCGTCACCTACGGAGGCGTCACCTACCGCTGCCTCCAGGCACACTCGGCCATCGCCGGGTGGGAACCGCCGCAGGTCCCCGCGCTGTGGGAACGCGGGTAGATGTGCGGCAGCGGCCCGGACCGGGACACCCTCCCGGTCCGGGCCTTCCGGCCGCGCCCGTACGCGGGCGCCCACGCGCCCCTTCACAGGGGCGAGCCGGTCCTACTTGGCGTCGGAGTACCGATCGACGACCACCGTGGTGAACGGGAAGCGCACCGGGGTCTCGCCGAACGCGATGCGCCCGGCCAGCTCCCCGGCCTCCCGGATCGCCTCCACCACCGCGGGGGCCTCGTCCGCCGGGCAGTGCACGATCACCTCGTCGTGCTGGAAGAACACCAGCTCGGCCCGCATCCCCCCGGCCGCGAGCCTCTGCCGCAGCGCCGCGAGGAGCAGCAGCGCCCAGTCGGCGGCGCTGCCCTGGACGACGAAATTGCGCGTGAAGCGGCCCCGCGCCCGGGTGTTCGACGAGGCGTACCCCGGCGTGAACCCGTACTCCCCGGAGCTCTCGGAGGGCAGCGGCTCCTCGCTCTCCTGCGGGATGCCCGCCTCCTCGTCCTCGCCCGCCCCGGCCGCGGGCGGGCTCGTCCGGCCCAGCCACGTACGCACGAGACGGCCTTCTTCGCCCGCCTTCGCCGCGTCGTCCACGTAGGCGACGGCGAGCGGGAACCGCCGCCGCAGTGCCGCCAGGTTCTTGAGGCCGTCCCCGGAGGTCTGCCCGTAGACCGCGCTCAGCAGGGCGAGCTTGGCGTGCTCACGGTCGCCCTGGAACGCCCGGTCGGACAGGGCCTTGTAGAGGTCGCCCTCATGACCGGCCACCTCCATCAGCCCCCGGTCGCGGGAGATCGCGGCCAGCACCCGCGGCTCCATCTGGTCGGCGTCCGCCACGACCAGCCGCCAGCCCTCGTCGGCGACGACCGCCCGCCGTATGACCTTGGGGATCTGCAGGGCGCCGCCGCCGTTGGTCGTCCAGCGCCCGCTGACCGTGCCACCCGGCTGGTACTCCGGGCGGAAACGGCCCTCGCGCACCCAGTCCTGGAGCCAGCCCCAGCCGTGGGCCGTCCAGATGCGGTACAGCTTCTTGTAGCGGATCAGCGGTTCCACCGCCGGGTGGTCGAGCCCTTCCAGCTCCCAGCGCCGCGTCGACTTCACCTTGATCCCGGCCTGCGCGAACGCCTTCACCACATCGGCGGGCAGATCGGGTCGCACACGCCTGCCGAAGGCCGCCGACACCTCGTCCGAGGCCTCGGCCAGCCTGCGCGGCTCACCGCCGCCCGCGTAGCGCTCGCCCAGGAGTTCACCCAGCACCTCGCGGTGCACATCGGCCCGCCAGGGGAGCCCGGACCTGTTCATCTCGGCGGCGACCAGCATCCCGGCGGACTCGGCGGCGGTGAGCAGCCGCATCCTGCCCGGGTGCTCGGCCGCGTCGTGCCGCCGCAGCTGCTCCGCGTAGACCTGGAGCAGCGCCTCGAACGGGACGTCCGTGCCGGCCCGTGGTTCGAAGAGGGAGGACTGGGAGCCCGGCTCCGCCGAACGGGGCGGCGGATCGGGCGGCACGGGGGCGTTGCACAGCCGGGCCCAGGCCGCGGCGGCGGAACGGGGCTCCCCGAGGCGTCCCTCGTGGCCGAGCAGCAGCAGCTCGGCGCACTCCATGTCGTAGCACCGCTCGACGCGCACGCCCGCCGCGAGCAGCCGGGGGTAGATCTCGGCGGTCGACCGCCAGACCCACCGGACCACGTCGGGGCGGGAGCGCACGGACTCGACGAGGTCGGGTTCGGCCAGGACGGGACCCGCGGGCAGGCCGTCGCGCTCCAGCGGCACCAGGAGTGCGCCCCCGGCCTCCGCGGAGGCCACAGCCCAGCGTTCGGTCATGGGCCGAGTCTGGCACCCGCCACTGACAGCGGACCCACACGCACCGCATCCCCGCCACCCATCGCGCACCGCCACCCGCCCTGGACCCGCTCGCCGCGCGGGCGCCCGTCGCAGCCGCGAGGATTCTCGCGGGACGCGTGGCGCGTACCGGAGGCGGGCGGGGCAGGCGCGGAGGAGACGGTGATGGAAGCGATCGTGTACGAGGAGTTCGGCGGCCCCGAGGTACTGCGCCTCACCCGGGTCGACGACGTCCACCCCGGCCCCGGGCAGATCCGGGTGGCGGTCAGGGCCGCCGGGGTCAACCCGGTCGATCACAAGATCCGCAACGGGTGGATGGAGGCGGCTTTCCCCACCCCGCTGCCCGCCACACCCGGCAGCGAGTTCGCCGGGGTGGTCGACGAGACGGGCGAGGGCGTCACCGGGCCGGCGGTCGGTGACGAGGTGCTCGGCCGGAGCGTCACCGGCGCGTACGCGGCCTACGTGCTGGCGGACGCGGACGCCGTCGCGCCCAGGCCGGAGGGCCTCGGCTGGGAGGAGGCCGCGGCCCTGCCGGTCGCGACGGCCACCGCCGCCCGGGTGCTGGACGAGCTCGCGGTGACCGCAGGCGACACCCTGCTGCTGCACGGGGCGGCCGGGGCGGTCGGCTCCGCCGCCGTCCAGCTGGCCACCGCCCGGGGCGCCACGGTCGTCGGGACGGCGTCACCGGCCAACCACGACTACCTCCGGGTGCTCGGCGCGGTCCCGGTGGCGTACGGGGAGGGGCTGGTGGAACGGGTACGCGCGGCGGCGCCGCAGGGCGTGGACGCGGTGTTCGACGCCGCGGGCAAGGGGGCGCTGGCCGACTCGGTCGAGCTGCGTGGCGGAACCGACCGCATCGTCACCATCGCCGACGCGGACGCACCGAAGTACGGCGTGGCCTTCTCGGCGGGCGGAGGCGCGCCCGTGGACGAGGGCCAACGGCTCGCGGAGTACGCGGCCATGGCCGCGGTCGGCGAGCTGCGGATCCCGGTCGCGCAGACGTTCGCGCTCCGGGACGCGGCGAGGGCCCAGGAACTGAGCGAGGCCGGACACGTACGCGGCAAGCTCGTGCTGGTCCCCGGGGAGCACCCGGACACCGGCCGCCGCCTACCCTGACCTGATGGAATCGGTGATCGACCAGGCGTGCGCGGCGGCCCTCTACGCGGACGGCGACGCGGGCCTCGACGCCGGTGCCTCCCTCCTCGCCGCCGACCCGTCGGCCGACGAGGAGCTGCACCGGCGCGGCGAGGAGTTCGTCCGGCGCGCCTGGTCGCGGGGCTGGCAGCCCGCCGACCTCGTACGGATCGTCCGGCGCGAGCTGGACGGTACGGGGGCCGCCCTCGTCGCCGCGCTGATCACCGCGGAGACCGCGCGGTACGGGCAGCTCCCGCCGCGCTGGGCCGGCCAGCTCGCGGTCCTGCCCGCGCCGGAGCCGCGCAACCGGCCCGACCGCTTCACGTACGCCTCCGCGGTCCTGGAGCTGTACCGCCTGCTGCTGCGGCTCCCGGTGATCGAACCGGTCGGCCCGCCGCCCGGCACGGCGGCCGACGGCCCGTACCTCCCGCCCGCCCACGGTGAACCCCGCATGCTCACCCGGATCAGGGCCCTGCTCGCCAAGGCGGAGGCGACCGGTTTCCCGGAGGAGGCGGAGGCCCTGACCACGAAGGCGCAGGAGCTGATGGCCCGGCACAGCATCGACGAGGCCCTGCTCGCCGCCCGTACGCACGGCGGCGGTGCGGCTCCGGGTGCCTGCCGGATCGGTGTCGACGCCCCGTACGAGAGCGCGAAGGCGATCCTGCTCGACTCGGTCGCCTCGGCGAACCGCTGCCGGGCCGTGTGGAACAGCGATCTCGGCTTCACCACGGTCGTCGGCTTCGAGCCGGACCTGGAGGCCGTGGAACTGCTCTTCACCTCCCTCCTGGTACAGGGCACCGCCGCGATGACGAAGGCGGAGGCGGGCCAGCGGGCCGCCGGACGCAAGCGGACCAAGACCTTCCGGCAGTCCTTCCTGATGGCGTACGCCCAGCGCCTCGGCAGCCGGCTCGCGGCGGACACGGCCCGGGTCACCGCGGCCGCCGACACCGGCGGCCGCGCCGGGGGCGACGGCGAGGTCCCCGCACAGGGACTGTTGCCGGTGCTCGCGGCGCGGGACGTCGCCGTCACCGACGCGGCCGAGCGGATGTTCCCGCGGACCACCACCAGCCGGGTGCGCGGGGCGACGGACGCCGAGGGCTGGAACCACGGCACGGCGGCGGCGGACCGCGCCAGGATGGGCGGCAGCGGGCCCGGAATAACCCGATAGCGGAGTGAGAGTGGCATAAGTCGGGCTCGTGGAGGAATACGGTTAGGCTCGCCCCCATGAGCTGGTTCCGGGCGCTGAAGGGGACCGCCCGCTCGGGTCTGCGTATCGAGCGACAGCGTCTCGAACCGCTGGTCGCCCTGCGCGGTGCCGCGGGCCTCGCCCTCGTCGTCGGGCTGTCCCTCGCCCTCTTCGGCCCGGTGATCGCGGCCAGTTCCGCCTTCGGGGCCCACCAGGCGGCCATCGCCACCTTCGAGCGCAGCTGGCGCCCCCGGCCCGTGCTCGCGCTGATCTCGGGCAGCACCCTGGCCGTGTCCACGTTCGTCGGCTACATCAGCATCACCCAGCCCGTCGTGTTCCTGGCCCTGCTGGCGCTCTGGACCTTCGTCGCCGGGCTGACCTGGGCGGCGGGCCCCACGGCCGGCATCCTCGCGGGATCGAACGTCGCCATCATGCTGGTCACGATCACCCTCCCCGGCTCCGTCGCCGACGCCGCCGCGCACGCCGCGATGATGGCGTTCGGCGGACTGGTCCAGGCGACCCTGATCGTGCTCTTCCCGGTACGCAGATGGGGCGCCCAGCGCGACGCGCTCGCCGACGCCCTGGCCGCCGAGGCCGACTACGCGCGCCGGCTGCGCCACGACCCGGTCGCCCCCTTCGACCCCGTGCCGCTGATGACCGCCCGCAGCGCCGCCGCCGTCACCCCCCGCGAGGCGCGCCGGCTCCCCGTCGAACTGCACGGCGCCCGAGGCGTCGCCGAACGGCTGCGCCCGGTCCTCGCCTCCCTGGCCGACCCGGCGCTGGGAGTGCCCGGTGACGGGCTGGAGCGGGTCTGGGTACGCGAACTGCTCGGCGCCGCCGGATCCGTACTGGACGCGGCGGCCCACGCGGTCCGGCACGGGGAACCCGTCCACCTCGCCGCCACCGACCTGGGGGTCCTGGGCACCCCCGACAACGAGGTGATCCTGGCCGGACCCCCGCGCCGCGCCGCGGACCGGCTCGCCGCGCTGCTCGAGGACGTCATCGAGATCGCCGAGGGTGCCGGTACCCGCGAACCGGCGGGGCACGACGCGGACACCCGGCGCCGCCCCAGCCTGCTGCGGCTCGTCCCGGGGGCGCTCGCGGCGATGCGACGCGAGCTGCGCAGGGAGTCGCCGGTCCTGCGGCACGCGATCAGGCTCTCGGCGGTCGCCACCGTCGGCTTCCCGCTGGGCGCCGCACTGCCCTTCGGCCACGGCTACTGGGCTCCGATGGCCGCCGTGATGGCGATGCGCCCGGACTTCTCGCAGACCTACTCCCGGTCCGTGGCCCGGTTCGGCGGCACGGTCGTCGGGGTGGCCCTCGCCACCGGCCTCGTGCAGGCGGTCGAGCCGGACGTGACGTTCGCCGCCGTCCTCGCGGTGACCTGCGCCGGGCTGATGTACCTGCTGATGCGCACCGGATACGCGGTCAGCCAGGCCTGCGTCTCCGCCTACGTCGTCTTCCTGCTCGGCATGGCGGGCGAGGACTGGTCGCAGACCGTCCTGGAACGGGTCGTCCTCACGCTCACCGGAGGCCTGCTCGCGATGATCGCGTACGCCGTCTACCCGGCCTGGGAGACCCCGAGGCTGCGGAACCGGCTCGCCCGCTGGCTGGTCACGGACGCGCGGTACGCGGCGACCGTCCTCGACGGGTACGCCGACCCGGCGGGCAGGAGCAACGCCGATGTGCGGAACGCCCTCCTCGCCACCCGGGAGGCGCGCGTGGCCTGGCAGGAGGCGCTGGCGACCGCCCAGCACGAACCCGTACGGCACCGCGGCATCTCCCGGGCCGCCGCGGACGAGGCGCAGCACGCCCTCTCCCAGTTCGGCCGGGTCGCGATGCTCCTGGAGGCCCACCTGCCGGCCGGCACGGCCACCCCGGTGCCGGGTGCGGCGGAGCTGGCCGGCACGTTGCGGAGGGTCACCGAACAGGGCGCCAAGGCGGTGCGGGAGCGTCGCGTGCCCGACTGGGAGCCGGTGCGCGAGGTCCTCGCGGGCTGGGACACCCCCGAAGGCCGTCCGGAGGCGGTGCCGCCGCCCGCCGCCTTCGTACGCAGCGGGGCGGCCATGCTGCTCGACGCGCTGGAGGAGTTCGCGCGGAGCCTGGACGGTCCCAGGGGCAAACGCCGGGTCTGACGCGGCGCGTCAGGGGGCGGGGATCTCCGGCAGCCCGGCCGGCAGCTTGCCGGGACCGGTCCTGGCCAGGGTGTCCTCGGCTCCGCCGTCCCACGAGACGACGAGCTTCTTGCCGTCGTTGGACCCGATGGCCCCCATGGTGCGGTCGGTGTTCCCGTCGGCGCAGGTCAGCGCGAGCATCACCTCGCCCATGTCCTTCACGTCGCCCTGGCAGACATGCTGGTCGGCGACGAGCGCCACCTTGCCCGAAGAGATGGACAGGACGACCGCCCGGCCGTCGGTGGCCCCTGTCCAGGTGCCGTCCAGCGCCGCCGCGTCCACGCCGGCGGACCCGCTGTCCGCGTCCCCGCCGGGCACCGCGCTCTGCCCGGCACCGGAGCCCGCCGCCGGTTCTTTGCCCGAGTCGTCGTCGCTGCCGCAGGCGGTCAGTGCGAGCGCGGCGACGAGCCCTGCTACGGCGGCGCCGGAGCGTACGAACCTGTCCATGTGGAGTTCCCCCCTAGGAGAGTCACGGCCGAAAGCCCGCGACAAGCTACCAGGGGCGAAGGGAGCGGCTCCGGGAATCGGGAGCCAATTCGGTGCCCCGTTCGTCTCACTCCCAGGGACGGTCCGGGTGCGGAGAGGCGCACGGATCGAGGGGGAAATCTGTAATCGCACGCACACCCCGCGTGCACGTGCATCTGCTCATGCATTGGCATATGAACACAGCTATGATCCGAGCTAGTTGACACTTGCACCTTGCAACTCGGGGAGCGTCCTGTGCACCACGTGTACAACGGCATGGCGGCCACAGAGCTTCGCGGAGTCGTCTGGCAGAAGAGCAGACACAGTAACTCCCAGGGGTCCTGTGTGGAGTTCGCGAAACTGCCCGGAGGGAATGTGGCGATGCGGAACTCGCGGTATCCCGACGGGCCCGCCCTCGTCTATACGCCGGCCGAGATAGAGGCGTTGCTGCTGGGCGTCAAGGACGGGGAGTTCGACCACCTGGCCACGGGCGGCTGACCGTACGTCCGCCGCCCACCCGGGCATGCCGCAGCGGCTCGGCCCGGCAGCAAGCCCCCGTTCCGCGGGGTGTCCCTGACGTTCCCGCAGGGTGTCCGGTCCTACAGTGCGTCCGGGAACGCTTCCGCCGCCGCGGTGTCCGCCAACTGCCGCTCCCGGGATGCGCCGTCCGTCGCGCCGAGGTCCAGGCCGGTCTTGTCCGACAGCCGGAACAGCGCCCAGACCACCTTGCCGCGCCGCGCACCGCCCGCGTGCACGTCCCCGGCGAGCACGGGGGACGGGTGCCACCCCCAGGAGTCGCTGAACGACTCCACCAGGAACAGCCCACGGCCCGACTCGGCCGAATCGGGGGCCTCGCCCGCCACCGGGCTCTCCTCGCTGGGGTCGCGCACGGCGCAGACCAGCCGGGAGGTCCAGCGCATCAGGTGCAGCCGTACGGCCGGGTCCTGCCGCTCGCGCGGATGATCGGCGGGCAGCGCGTGCCGTAGCGCGTTGGTGACCAGCTCGGACACGACCAGTGCGACATCGTCGAACCGGTCGCACAGGTCCCAGGAGGTCAGCGTCGTCCGCGTGAACCTGCGCGCACCGCCCACCGCTTCGAAGCGGGCCGGCAACGTGCAGGAGGCCGAACCCGAGACCGCCGAGGGGTCGATGGGTGGAAGCCCTTGCCGTAACGGCTCGAGCATCGTGGATCCATTCGTCCCCATGCGAGGCACTCCCGGGATTCGCGGCTGTAGCGGCACTGCTGGTAGCGGCACTGCGGGGTACGGCGGCACAACACGAACGTGAACGCAGGTGCGCGAGGACCATGGTTCCGAATGCGCACGGCAGATGCAAGGGCAGATGCACGTGCACGTGCCGGACCTGCCCGGTAGCGTGCCGGTTCTTGCTCTTTTCTTCCGGTACCAAGTTTCGGAGCTTTCTGGAAGTCTTGCCATTTCCGTAATCGAATGAGTACGGGCTGAAGCGTTTTGGTGGCAGAATCCGGCTCCGGGGTGCGGGGGGACCCGGATGTACGGGAAGCGATGGGGAGGGTCGGACCAGTGTCGGCAGGCGAGTCGAGTGGATCTGTGGTGCGGCGCATCCTGCTGGGCTCACAGCTCAGGCGGCTGCGTGAGTCGCGCGGCATCACCCGTGAGGCGGCCGGCTACTCCATCCGCGCCTCCGAATCGAAGATCAGCCGCATGGAGTTGGGACGGGTGAGCTTCAAGGCCAGGGACGTCGAGGACCTGCTCACGCTGTACGGAGTCGCGGACGAGGCGGAGCGGGACTCGCTCCTGGGCCTGGCCCGCGAGGCCAACGTGGCGGGCTGGTGGCACAGTTACGGCGATGTGCTGCCCGGCTGGTTCCAGACGTATATCGGTCTGGAGGGAGCGGCATCGCTCATCCGGATCTACGAAGTCCAGTTCGTCCACGGCCTCCTGCAGACCGAGGCCTACGCCCACGCGGTCGTGTCGCGCGGTATGCGCGGTGCCCCCGCGGCCGAGATCGACCGCAGGGTCGCCCTGCGACTGGCACGCCAGAAGGCGCTCGTCTCCGAACGCGCCCCCCGATTCCACGCCGTCCTCGACGAGGCCGCGCTGCGCCGTCCGTACGGCGATCGCGAAGTGATGCGTGCGCAGTTGCGGCATCTGATCGACATGTCGGAACAGCCGAACATCACGCTCCAGGTGATGCCTTTCAGTTTCGGCGGCCATGCCGGGGAGAGCGGGGCATTCACGATGCTGCGATTCCCGGAATCCGATCTGTCGGACATTGTCTATTTGGAGCAGCTGACAAGTGCGCTCTATCTGGACAAGGCGGAGGAAGTCGCCCAGTACGAAAAGGCCATGGTCCGTCTTCACGAGGACAGCCCCGGGCCCGAAGAGAGCCGGGATCTTCTTCGCGGTCTCCTCCAGCTCACCTGATTCGCCAGTACGATGACGTACCGACAGGAGTCTGCGCCTGCAGTAAGGGATTGCATGTCCTTCTTCAGTGAACTGTCCCGCCAGTACATCGACGGTGAGTGGCTGACCGGAAGCGGCTCGTGGGACATCATTGATTTCAATCCCTACAACGGCGAAAAGCTCTGCGCCGTCACGGTGGCCACCGCGGCCGAGGTCGATCTCGCCTACCGGGCGGCCGAACGCGCTCAGCGCACCTGGGCCGAGGTGAGTTTCTATGAGCGACGGACCGTTCTGGAGAACGCCGTACGCATCGTCGGGGAACGCAGCGCCGAAATCGTCGAGATGATTGTCGACGAACTCGGCGGCACCCGTTTCAGGGCCGAGTACGAGGTGCGGGCCGCACAGGAGTTCCTGCGCGCGGCGATCGGGCAGGCGCTCCGTCCGCAGGCCCTGCTGCTGCACGCGGCCGCGGACGGCAAGGAGAACCGCGTCTACCGGCTGCCCGTCGGCGTCATAGGCGTGATCAGCGCCTTCAACTTCCCCTTCCTGGTCACGATGAAGACCGTCGCTCCCGCGCTCGCGCTCGGCAACGCGGTCGTCGTGAAGCCCCATCAGAACGCTCCGATCGCCGGCGGCGGGCTGGTCGCCAGGATCTTCGAGGACGCCGGTCTGCCCGCCGGCCTGCTCAACGTGCTGATCACCGACAGCGCCGAGATAGGTGACACCTTCATCGCGCACCCGGTGCCCAAGGTGATCTCGTTCACCGGCTCGGACCGGGTCGGGCGCCATGTCGCCGCCACCGCCGCCGGGCTGTTCAAGAAGACCATCCTCGAACTGAGCGGCAACAGCGCACTGGTCGTGCTGGAGGACGCCGACATCGACCACGCGGTCCGGGCCGCCGTCTTCAGCCGCTTCCTGTACCAGGGCCAGGTCAGCATGGCGGCCAACCGCATCCTGGTGGACCGGTCGGTGGAGGAGGAGTTCACCGAGCGGTTCACCGCGGAGGTGAGCGCCCTCAGGGCGGGTGACCCGCGCGACCCGGACACCCGGATCGGCCCGGTCATCAGTGAGTTCCAGGCCGACGCGCTCACCGCGCTGGTCGACGACGCGCTCGCGCAGGGAGCCACCGCGCTCGTACGGGGCCGCACCCGCGGCAATCTCGTCGAGCCGACCGTGCTGACCGGACTGCCCGACGGCTCACCGCTGCTGGAGCAGGAGATCTTCGGCCCGGTGGCACTGCTGATGCCGTTCGACGGGGAGGACGACGCCGTACGGATCGCCAACGACAGCCCCTACGGGCTGAGCGGTGCCGTGCACACGGCGGACGCCGAGCGCGGGGTGAGGTTCGCGCGGCGCGTCGTGAGCGGGATGTTCCACGTCAACGACTCCACCGTGCAGGACGACCCACTGGTCGCGTTCGGGGGCGAGAAGGGCTCCGGCATGGGACGGCTTAACGGTGAGGCGGCCGTGGAGGCCTTCACCACCCAGCGGTGGATCTCCATCCAGCACGGGCGGACGGCCTTCCCCTTCTGACCCCGGCGGACGGCTTCCCGCTGCCCCGGCAGCCGGCCCGTCCCGCCGAGGAGACCGGCCGCCCCCGGCACGCCGATGTCTGCCGTGAGCTGCCGGACCGTCTCCGGTCCGGGCCCGGAGCGGCGGGCTACGCTGGGCGGAGCCGAACACGAAGGGTGGGTGGTATGTCCGCGATCCGGCTCCTGGTCCTCGGCGCCGTGCGTCAGCACGGCCGCGCGCACGGCTACCAGGTCCGCAACGACCTGGAGTACTGGGGCGCGAACGAGTGGTCCAACGCGAAGCCGGGCTCGATCTACCACGCGCTCAAGCAGATGGCGAAGCAGGGCCTGCTCCTCGCGCACGAGAGCGCCCCGTCCACGGTCGGCGGCCCGCCCCGTACCGAGTACGAGATCACCGAGCGCGGCACCGAGGAGTTCCTGTCCCTGCTGCGGGCCGCCCTGGTCTCCTACGACCAGAGCATCGACGTGCTTTCGGCGGGCATCGGCTTCGTCGTCGATCTGGAGCGGGCCGAGGCGGTCGCGCTTCTCCATGAGCGCGTCACGGCCATCGAGGCATGGCGGGCCGCAGTCACGGAGCACTACACGCCGTCCGACGGCCCCGAATCTCTCGGGCACATCGGCGAGATCATGAATCTGTGGGTCCACTCGGCCGACGCCGGCGCGGAGTGGACGCGCGGCCTGATCGGGCGGATCGAGGCCGGGGCGTACACCTTCGCGGGCGAGGGTGAACCCTTCGTCGGGGTACTCGCCGAAGGGCAGGAGAACCCCTATGCGACCGGGGTTCCCGACCCCGGGGATGCCAGCTAATCAAGTTTGACGAATGAAAGGGTCCGGCGTACCTTCGATGAGCTAGTCAAGTTTGACTAAGTGATCCGAAGGGCTGGTGGCACGTGAACGACGCGATCGTCGTCGAAGGAGTGCACAAGCGATACGGGCAGAAGCGCGCCCTGCACGGACTGGACCTCACCGTCCGGGCCGGCACGGTCCACGGGGTGCTCGGGCCCAACGGGGCGGGCAAGACCACCGCCGTACGCATCCTGTCGACCCTGCTGCGGCACGACGGGGGCCGGGCGGAGGTGGCGGGCTTCGACGTGCGGTCCGAGGCCGCCGAGGTCCGGCGGAGGATCGGGCTGCTCGGGCAGCACGCGGCCGTGGACGAGGAGCTCGGCGGCAGGCAGAACCTGGAGATGTTCGGCCGGCTGTACCACCTGGGCGCACGCCGGGCCGGCGCACGGGCCGACGAACTGCTGGAGAGGTTCGGGCTCGCCGACACCGGGCGCAAGGCGGTCAAGCAGTACAGCGGGGGCATGCGGCGGCGCCTCGACCTGGCCGCGTCCCTGATCACCGACCCGGAGGTGCTCTTCCTGGACGAGCCGACGACCGGGCTCGACCCGCGCGGCCGGGCCGAGGTGTGGGGCGCGGTGCGCTCGCTGGCGGCAGGCGGCACCACGGTCCTGCTGACCACCCAGTACCTGGAGGAGGCGGACCAGTTGGCCGACCGGATCTCGGTGATCGACGGCGGCCGGGTCATCGCGGAGGGATCGGCCGACCGGCTCAAGGCCATGGTCGGCGGCGACCGCATCGACGTGGTCGTCCGCGACGCCCTCCGGCTCGGCGACGCGGCCCGGCTGATGGGCGAGGAGGTGACCGCGGACGCGGACCGGCGGCTGCTCAGCGTCCCCGCCCCGGACCGGATGGCGGCCCTGACCCGCACCGTACGGGCGCTGGAGGAGGCGGGCATCGAGGCGGAGGACATCGCGGTGCGCCGCCCCACGCTGGACGAGGTGTTCCTGTCCCTCACGGGGGCCGGCGACGGAGCGGGAACGACGACGGAAGCGGCGGTGGCGGCATGAGCGCGGTGACGGCGGGCACGGGGGGCATCGGCTGGGCCCTCGCGGACTCCTGGACCATGACCAGGCGCGAACTGGCGCACTGGGCACGGCAGCCGGTCCAGGTGGTCGTGGGCCTGGTCTTCCCGGTGATGCTCCTCCTGATGTTCAACTACCTGGTCGGCGGCGGCCGGGGGGTCGACGGGGACAACACCGAATTCCTGGTGCCGGGCATGCTCGCGCTCACCATGGCCTTCGGCCTGGAGAGCACGATGCTGGCCGTCACCCAGGACCTGGGCAAGGGCGTCATCGACCGCTTCCGCTCCATGCCGATGGTCTCGGGTGCGGTTCTGGTCGGGCGGAGCGCCGCCGACATGCTCCAGTCGGTGGCCGCGCTCGCCGTGATGACCGGCGTCGGATACGCGCTCGGCTGGCGGTGGCACAACGGCCCGGCCGCCGCCCTGGCCGCGCTGGGACTGCTGCTCCTGCTGCGGTTCGCGATGCTGTGGATCGGAATCCACCTCGCGATGGTGGCGGGCAGGCCGGAGATGGTGCAGGCGGTGCAGATCCTGGTCTGGCCGGTGGGCTTCCTCTCCAACGTCTTCGCGTCGCCGGAGTCGATGCCGGGCTGGCTGGGCTCGGTGGTCGAGTGGAACCCGATGTCCGCCACGGCCACGGCGGTCCGCGACCTGTTCGGCAACCCGGGCGGAGCCACCGGCTCCTGGGCCTCCGAACACGCCGAACTGCTCGCGGTGCTCTGGCCGGTGGCACTGCTCGCGGTGTTCTTCCCGCTGGCGGTACGGAGGTTCGCCCGGCTCAGCCGCTGACCCTGTGCGGTCTCAGTGGTGGAACGCGGTCTGCGCGGCCCGGTCACGGCTCAACGAATGCTGCTGGGCGCGCAGTTCGGGCAGGAGCCGGCGCACATCGTCCAGCAGCATCTCCGCGAGGTCCGAGGAGAACCCGTTGCGGCAGACCACCCGTAGCACGGCCAGGTCCTGCCGGTTGGCGGGGAAGGTGTACGCGGGCACCAGCCAGCCGTGCTCGCGCAGCCGTCTCGACACGTCGAAGACGTCGTACGCCCGCACATCGGGGTTCGTCGTCAGGGCGAACACCGGCAGCTGGTCGCCCCGGCTGAGGAGCCGGAAGTCGCCCAGGCTCTCGAACCCCTCGGCGAGCCGGCCGGCCACGTCCCGGGACGCCTGCTGAACGGCCCGGTAGCCCTCCCGGCCCAGCCGCAGGAAGGTGTAGTACTGCGCCACCACCTGCGCGCCGGGCCTGGAGAAGTTCAGCGCGAACGTCGGCATGTCGCCGCCCAGGTAGTTGACCCGGAAGACCAGCTCCTCCGGAAGCTCGGCCGGAGAGCGCCACAGCGCCCACCCCACACCGGGGTAGACCAGGCCGTACTTGTGCCCCGAGGTGTTGATCGACGACACCCTCGGGAGCCGGAAGTCCCACACCAGGTCCTCGTCGAGGAACGGCGCCACCATCGCCCCGGACGCCCCGTCCACATGGACGGGGATGTCGAGCCCGGTGCGCTCCTGCAGCGCGTCCAGCGCCGCGCAGAGCTCCGCGACCGGCTCGTACGAACCGTCGAAGGTGGAGCCGAGGATGCCGACCACGCCGATGGTGTTCTCGTCGCAGAGATCGGCGGCGGCCTGCGGGTCCAGATGGAAGCGGTCGCCCTCCATCGGGACCTGGCGTGCCTCGACCTCCCAGAACGTGCAGAACTTCTCCCAGCAGACCTGCACGTTGACGCCCATCACCAGATTGGGCCGGGCGGTCGCCGGATAACGGTCGGTGTTCCGGGCCGCCCAGCGCCGTTTGAGCGCCAGCCCGGCCAGCATGCAGGCCTCGCTGGACCCCGTGGTCGAACAGCCCACCGCGGTCGCCGGGTCGGGAGCGTGCCAGAGGTCGGCGAGCATCGCCACACAACGCCGCTCCAGCTCGGCGGTGCGCGGGTACTCGTCCTTGTCGATCATGTTCTTGTCCCGGCACTCCCCCATCAGCACATCGGCCTGGGGCTCCATCCAGGTCGTGACGAACGTCGCGAGGTTGAGCCGGGAGTTGCCGTCCAGCATCAGCTCGTCGTGGACCAGCCGGTAGGCGGACGAGGGCGGCAGCGGGCCGTCCGGGAGGCGGTGTGTGGGCGGCGCCGTGTCCATCGAGGCGGTGGGGTCGGCCTCCCCGAAGAACGGGTTGAGGGCGAGCCGGCGGTGTTCCTCGGTCTTCGGTTCACCGTGTGAACCCCGGTGGAGCGGCATCGTCGGGTGGCCCTCTCAGTTCTCGGCCGCGAGTCCGGCCTTGATGGCCCGGGTGAACTTCACGACCCGCTCGGCCTGGACCCGGGCCGCGGTCAGGGTCTGCTCACCGACCGGGATGTCGCCCTGTCCGGAGACGTGGGAGGTGCCGTACGGATTGCCGTCGACGAATTTCGACGGGTCCGTGTAGCCCGGGGTGACCAGGATTCCGCCGAAGTGGTGGATCGTCTGGTAGAGCGCGAGCAGCGTGGACTCCTGGCCGCCGTGGGCGGTGGCGCTGGCCGTGAAGCCGCTGTAGACCTTGTCGGCGAGCCGCCCCGCCTGCCAGAGTCCGCCCAGGGTGTCGAGGAACTGCTTCAGCTGGGCGGCGACGTTGCCGTACCGGGTGGGCGAGCCGAGGATCACCGCGTCCGCCCAGATCATGTCGTCCGGCGTGACCTCGGCGACGCCGGCGGTCGCCTTCGCGTGGGCGGCCCACGCCGGGTTGGAGTCGATGGCGGCCTGCGGGGCGAGCTCGGCGGCCTTGCGCAGCCGTACCCGGGCGCCGGCCGTCTCCGCGTCCTTCGCCATGGCCTCGGCGATCGTGGAGATCGTGCCGGTGGAGGAGTAGTAGACGACTGCGACGCTGACGGACGTGGACATGCGGAAACCTCCGGGAAGCGGAGCCGGGCGGGAAGACTCGGGTCAGGGACGCGGGACCGGCGCTCAGGGCCGGTCCCGGGGGACCGGTCAGGAGTCGCTGATCACGGCCGCCGTTCCGTAGGCGCAGATCTCCGTGCCCACGTCGGCCGCCTCGCTGACGTCGAACCGCATCATCAGCACCGCGTTGGCGCCGCGCGCCCTGGCCTGCTCGACGAGCCGCTCCATCGCCTGGTTGCGGGTCTCCACCAGGGTCTTCGTCAGCCCCTTCAGCTCGCCGCCGATCATCGACTTCAGCCCGGCGCCGATCTGGCTGCCGAGGTGGCGGGAGCGGACCGTGAGTCCGAAGACCTCGCCGATGACCTGTGTCACCTGATATCCGGGTACGTCGTTCGTGGTGACGACCAGCACGTCCGCCCGGGCCGTCTGTCCGCCGCCGTAGTCCTCAATGCCCATGGGATGGCACCTCCTGAGGACAGCTTTGCCCCGGTTCGTTCCGCCCGCATCCTTGCTTACGCCACTGGAACCCAGAGGCCTCCCGCAGCGTTGATAGCTTGGGGCGGCCACGCAGCCGCCATCGATCGATCCTGGAGCCCGGACCCTTGAATACGCTTGCGCTCGGCCCGAGCTGGCTGGACCCGGACTATCTGCTCAACACGTTCGGCCTTCCCGGCCTTCTGCTGATCGTCTTCGCCGAGTCCGGCCTGTTGATCGGCTTCTTCCTGCCCGGCGACTCCCTGCTGTTCACCACCGGACTGCTGGTGACCACGGGCGACCTGAAGTACCCGCTCTGGCTCGTCTGCACCCTGGTCGCACTGGCGGCGATCATCGGTGACCAGGTCGGCTACCTCTTCGGCCGCCAGGTGGGCCCGGCCCTCTTCAAGCGCCCGGACTCCCGGCTCTTCAAGCAGGAGAACGTCGAGAAGGCCCACGAGTTCTTCGAGAAGCACGGCCCGAAGTCGCTGGTCCTGGCCCGCTTCGTGCCCATCGTCCGGACCTTCACGCCGATCATCGCCGGTGTGAGCCGGATGAACTACCGCTCGTTCATCACGTACAACATCATCGGCGGCATCCTCTGGGGCGTCGGTGTGACGGTGCTCGGCGCCGCTCTCGGCAAGATCGCCTTCGTGCACGAGAACATCGAGATGATCCTCATCCTGATCGTGCTGATCTCCGTGGTGCCGATCGTGATCGAGTACCTGCGCGCCCGCAGCAGGGGCAAGAAGGAGCGCGCCGCGGCGCGCCAGGAGGACCGCGGCCCCTCGGACGGAGGCCCGGGCGCGGGCCCGTACGACAACGGCCCCGGCACGGGTCCGTACGGCGGCGGCCCCTACAGCGGCAACGGACCCGAGGCCGGCCCGTACGGCGGTCCGGGCCCGTACGGCAACGGCGGCGCGGGTCCCTACGGCAGCGGCGGCCAGGGCGACGGACCGTACGGCACCGGTCCGGACGCGGGCGGCCAGGGCAACGGCGGCGGTTCCGGCCAGCGCGGGCGGCACGCCAGGCGCTGACCTCACCCGGACATCGGCGGCGCCCTGATCCCCCACGGGACAGGGCGCCGTTCGCGTGTCAGAAGCCGCGGGTCCGCTTGGCGGCCCGGCGGGACGGGCCTCCGATCGCGCCCGGCACCCGCATGAACAGCCGCGAGATCTCGCTCCCCAGATTCACCCCGATGGCGATGGCCAGCGCCGTCGCCACCGCGGCGGAGAGCGAGGCGAGCCCCGTGTCGAACTCGTTCTGGGCCACAGCCAGCAGACCGAAGTACGTGGCCGAACCGGGCAGCAGAGGGCCGATCGCCGCCGTGATGTACGGCAGCGACGAGGTGTACCGGTAGCGCGAGAACAACTGGCCGAACAGCCCCACCAGCCCGGCGGCCACCGCGGTCGCCGCCACCGGCGAGATGTCGCCGGTGCGGGCCATCGCCCCGTAGATGACCCAGGCCACGCCCCCGTTGAGGGTCACGGCGAGCACGGTGGAACGCTCCTGCTGGAGCAGGATGGCGAAGGCCAGCGTGAGCGCCATCGAGGCCAGGATCTGCAGCACCGGCCGGTCGTTGGGCACGAAACGTGCCTCCGGGTTCAGCTGGGCGCCGAGCTGGACGCCCAGGTAGAGCATCAGCAGCACCCCGGCGACGATGCCGATGAAGAAGTACATGACCTCCAGGAGCCGGGCCCCCGCGGTGATGTAGTAACCGGTCAGACCGTCCTGCACCCCGGCGACCAGCGCGCGCCCGGGCAGCAGGGCGAACAGCCCACCGGTGATCACCGCGGACGGCCGGATATCCGTCGAATGGGTGAGGGTCAGCGCGATGCCCATCGCGGCCGGGGGCATGGCCGCCGCCATGAACTGGTAGAACTCCGGCAGCCCGCGCCCGGCGCACAGCCAGGCCAGCCGGTCCCCGAGCATCGCACCCGCCGCCGCCACCATGAAGACCAGCGCACCGCCACCGACCAGCACCGACGCCGAACCGGCGAGCAGCCCGGCGGAGGCGGTCAGCACCCAGCCCGGGTACGGGTGCCGGTTACGGCGGATCTCGGCCAGCCGGCGGTAGGCCTCCTCCAGCGACACCTCGACGTGCTCCGCGGTCGTGATGTCGTCGATCAGCCGGAACACGGCGGCCAGCCGGGTGTAGTCCGTGCCCCGGCGGCGTACGGTCCTGCTCGCCGTCACCGGGTCCTCGACCAGCGACGGCTGGTGCGAGATGGACAGCAGGGTGAAGGTGACCGTCGGCTCGCACCGGTCGAGCCCGTACGAACGTGTCACCGCGAACATGGCCGCCTCGACGTCCTCGGCACCCTCACCGCCCGCGAGCAGCAGCTCCCCGATACGCAGCGTCAGGTCGAGCACCCTGGGCACCGCGGGGCCCGAGTCGTCGGTCTTCTGCACGCTCTCCGGAGCCGGACGCTCGGTCACGGGCATCCGGAGCATCGTGCGCATCCGGTCCTGCCAGGGGGCTTCCTTGGTCAGCCGGACCATCGGAATGCCGTGCGCGGGAGTGAAGACGGGCTGCTGGTGCTGGGCGGTGTACCCGCTCGGCGGGACGAACGCCGACGTGAGCGCGTCGGCGCCCTGGCCACCGCCCGGACCGGAAGCGGAACCCTGGCCCGAGCCGGAGGACGCCGACGGATCGGTGTGCAGGCCGACCGGAAGGGCGAATTCCGATGTGGGGTGGTCGTCCTCGGAAGGAGCCGGTGGCTGCTCCACGCCGGCCGGCGGGACGAAGGCGCTGCGTGCCTCGTCGGACTGGGGCTTCTGGTCCTCCGGACCGCCCTGTTCCGCCACCACTCGACCTCGTTCCTCCTCGACGGCGCGTTCTGGGAGCGCTTCTGCCCAGTATGGGCACGGACATGGGTCACCACGCACAACGGGCGGCGCACCGGTGAAAGGTGCGCCGCCCGTTATGTACGGTCAGCAGGGCCGGTCGGCCCGAAACGCCGCGGTCCGCGCCGTCCCGCCCGCAAGCGGAACCGGAAGGACTGCGTCAGTGCGCGCCGCCCTGCGCCTCGAGACGCTTGTAGGAGGCCTCGATCTCGGCCTCGGCCTCGGTGCGGCCGACCCAGTCCGCGCCCTCGACGGACTTGCCGGGCTCGAGGTCCTTGTAGACCTCGAAGAAGTGCTGGATCTCCAGGCGGTCGAACTCCGACACGTGGTGGATGTCGCGCAGGTGCTCCACCCGGGGGTCGGACGCCGGGACGCACAGCAGCTTGTCGTCGCCGCCGGCCTCGTCGGTCATCCGGAACATGCCGATCGCGCGGCACTTGATGAGGCAGCCCGGGAAGGTCGGCTCCTCCAGGATGACCAGCGCGTCCAGCGGGTCGCCGTCCTCGCCGAGGGTGTTCTCGACGAAGCCGTAGTCGGCCGGGTAGCTGGTCGAGGTGAAGAGTCGACGGTCCAGGCGGATCCGGCCGGTCTCGTGATCCACCTCGTACTTGTTCCGCGAACCCTTCGGGATCTCGATAACGACGTCGAACTCCACGGGTGGCTCCTCCATGATCAACACATACGACTGGTGGTTAAGTGTCCCTCACGCAGATGAGTGCTCGCGAAAGGGGCTGGTCGACGGTGGCCGAGCCGGTGGAGAGACCGACGGACGAACCGTTGAACAGGTGGGGCAAGTGGAAAGACCCGAAGTACCTGAAGCGGGCGACCGGGTCGAAGGACTGGCAGCTCGCCGCAGGCTCCGCGGTGCTCGGCCTGGTGGTCGCCGCCGGTGCCGTACTGGCCGCCGGTCCCTGGGACTCCGGTCAGCGTAAGGCCGAGCAGGACCGGGCCGCCGCCCAGGAGCGCGCAGGTGGCGCACATCACCAACGGGCCACGCCCGCCGGGCCGAAGCCCGCCCCCAGCGCCCCAGCCGTCCTGACGCCCCTGGGAGCGGCGGCGGGTCTGACCGACCCGGCGGGCGCGAACAGCCTCAAGACCGTCCTCGATCCCCTGCTCGACAGGCCCGCCCTCGGCAACGTACGCACCGCCGTCGTCGTCGACACGGCCACCGGCCGGCAGCTGTACGCACGCGGCGCGGCCACCCCCATGACACCCGCGTCCACCGTGAAGATCGCCACGGGCGTCGCCGCGCTCTCGGCCCTCGGACCCGGCCACCGCATCGCCACGACGGTCCGCGCTTCGGCGGACTCCCGCACGCTCACCCTCGTCGGCGGCGGCGACCCCACCCTGGACGGGGCGGCCCTGCGCGCCCTGGCCGCCGACACGGCACGAGCCCTGCGCGACAGCGGTACCAGCCGCGTCGAGCTGAAGTACGACACGTCCCGGTACTCCGGCCCCGCCCTGCACCCCATCGGCCCCAACGAGAACATCACGCCGGTCAGCGCGCTCATGGTCGACGAGGGGCGCCTCGACGGCAGCGACCGGGGCCCCGCCCCCCGCACCGACGACCCGGCGGGCGACGCCGCCCGCGCCTTCGCCGGTCTGCTCGACGACGCCGGTGTGGCCACCCGGTCCGCACCCTCGTCCGGGCGGGCCGGGGCGGGATCCAGGACCGTCGCGACGCACCTCTCGAAGCCCCTCTCCGCCCTGGTCGAACGGGCCCTGGCCAACAGCGACAACGACGTCGCCGAGGCGCTGGTGCGGCAGACGGCCCTGAAGGCGGGCGAGCCGGCCTCCTTCGCCGGGGGCCGGCGCGCCGTGACCGACCGGCTGAAGAAGCTGGGACTTCCCCTGGCCGGCGCGAACCTCGCCGACGGCAGCGGCCTCGACCGCGCCGACAAGGTGACGGCCGGCCTGCTCACCGGCCTGCTCGCCCTCGCCGCCGACCCCGACCACCCCGAACTCCGCCCGGTCCTCACCGGACTCCCGGTGGCCGGCTTCACCGGCACGCTCGACGACCGCTACCCCGCGACCTCCCCGGGCACCGGCCTGGTCCGGGCCAAGACGGGCACCCTCACCGGGGTGAACGCCCTCGCCGGAACGGCGGTCGACGCGCAGGGCAGGCTGCTCGCCTTCGCCCTCCTGGCCTCCGGCACCACATCCCCGTCCGAGGCGGAATCCACTCTCGACACCCTCGCCACCGCCCTCGTCAAAGGCACCCGATGAGCGGCTGACACCCCACCACGGGGCGGCCACCTCACGTACGGTTGACGCATGACGAGCGTCGGTGGTGCCGAGATGGTCGACTGGAATCTCGCGGTCGCGACCGCGACCCGGCTCGTGCGGCCGGGTCCCGAGATCAGCCGCGAGGAGGCCCGCGCCGTCGTCGCGGAACTCCGACGGCACGCCAAGGCCTCCGAGGAGCATGTCCGTTCGTTCACCCGGATGATCCCGGAGGGCCACGAGCCCGAGGACACCCCGGTCCTGGTCGTCGACCGGGCGGGCTGGATCAGGGCCAACGTCGCGGGCTTCCGTGAGCTGCTGCGCCCGCTGCTGGGGAAGATGCAGGACCGGCGGGGCAACGGCCCCGGGGGCGCAGTGCTGGGTGCGGTCGGCGGCAAGGTGACCGGTGTCGAACTGGGCATGCTGCTGTCGTTCCTGGCCTCCCGGGTCCTCGGACAGTACGAGACCTTCGCCCCCGCCACCCGCGAGCTCCCGGCCTCCGCCAACGGCGGCGGCCGACTGCTGCTGGTCGCCCCCAACATCGTCCACGTCGAACGCGAACTCGCTGTGGACCCGCACGACTTCAGGCTCTGGGTGGCCCTCCACGAGGAGACCCACCGCACCCAGTTCACCGGCGTGCCGTGGCTCCGCGACCATCTGCAGGGCGAGATCCAGTCGTTCCTCGACGAGACCGACGTCGACCCGATGACCGTCCTGGAACGCCTCAGGGAGGCAGCCCAGTCCTTCACCGGGGGCAGCCGCCCCGAGGGCGAGCGGGGGGAGGACGGCGACGACGGCGGGCGCAGCCTCGTCGAGATCGTCCAGACACCCGCGCAGCGTGAGATCCTCGGCCGCCTCACCGCCGTGATGTCCCTGCTCGAAGGTCACGCGGACTTCGTGATGGACGGGGTGGGCCCCGACGTGGTGACCTCCGTCGCCGAGATCCGGGAGAAGTTCCAACAGCGCAGGGCGCGCGGGGCGAGCCGCCTCGACCTGGCGCTGCGCAAGCTCCTGGGCCTCGACGCCAAGCTGAGGCAGTACCGCGACGGCGAGAAGTTCGTGCGGGCCGTGGTCGACGAGGTCGGCATGGACGGCTTCAACCGGGTGTGGACCTCTCCCAACACCCTCCCCACGAAGGCGGAGATCGCCGCCCCCGCAGACTGGGTCGCGAGGGTGCACCGTAGGACAGATTCATGATCACGGCCCGCGCGACGGCAGGAGAACGCCCTTCCAATCACCCATCCGAGGGACCATAGGGGCACGGGAAGGCGTGCAATGCTCGATGAACAGCTTGGCTCTGTCACCATCGACGCACTCTGAGTGACGGGGCCTCCGTCCCGGCACTCGAAGCACACCCCCAGAACTCCATCCGAAGGGCACCGGACATGGGTCCCCATCCTGCGGTCGCGGCGATACGCCTGGCGGTCCGCCGCGTACTCCACGACGTCGTCACCGAATACAACCGCGACACCGAACGGGCCGGACGCGCCGGGTTCGCCGAAGCCGGCGCCGGCGTACGGCGGGGCGCGCTCCCCGAACGGCCCGGCACCCCGCTCGTGCTCGTCGCCTGCTCCGGGGGCGCCGACTCCATGGCGCTCGCCTCCGCCCTCGCCTTCGAGTCGCGCAAGCTTCCCGTCCGGGCCGGCGGAATCACCGTCGACCACAATCTCCAGCCCGGTTCCGGTCTCCGCGCGGGCGAGGTCGTCACCCGCCTCGCCGGGATGCGGCTCGACCCGGTCGAGGCGGTCGCCGTCCGGGTCGGCCGCGAAGGCGGGCCCGAGGCCGCCGCCCGCGAGGCCCGTTACGCCGCGCTGGACGCCGCCGCCGAGCGCCACGGCGCCGCCGCGGTCCTCCTCGGCCACACCCGCGACGACCAGGCCGAGACCGTCCTCCTCGGTCTCGCCCGCGGCTCCGGCATCCGCTCGCTCTCCGGGATGGCCGCCGCCTCCGGCCCCGAGGGCCGCTACCGCCGCCCCTTCCTTCAGCTCGACCGGCAGACCGCCCGCAAGGCCTGCATGGTCCAGTCGCTCCCCGTCTGGGACGACCCCCACAACGTCGACCCCGCCTACACCCGCTCCCGGCTGCGCCACGAGGGACTGCCCGCCCTGGAGAAGGCACTGGGCAAGGGTGTCGTCGAAGCCCTCGCCCGTACGGCCCAGCTCTCCCGTGACGACGCCGACGCCCTCGACACCTGGGCCGCCGAGGCCGCCCGCTCGGTGCGCGACGACGACGGACGCCTGGAGTGCGCCAAGCTGTCGGTCCTGCCGCCCGCCGTACGCCGCCGGGTGCTGCGACGCGCCCTCATCGACGCCGGATCTCCCGCCGGTTCGCTCTTCGCCCGGCACATCGAGGAAGTCGACCGGCTCATCACCGGATGGCGTGGCCAGGGGGCCATCAACCTGCCCGGCCGCGTCGAGGTACGGCGGCAGGGTGGCAGACTGGTGATTCGGCAGAGCTGAAGCGCAAGCGGCTGACGTGCAGGCGAGACGGCCCGTCCGGCCCGGGGAAAGTCCGGGTCCGGCAGGCAAAGAAAGAGACGCGGGTGAACGAGAAGGACATGGGTACCGACCTTCAGTCGGTGCTCCTCACCAAGGAAGAGATCGACGCGAAGCTCGTCGAGCTGGCCGCGAAGATCGACGCGGAGTACGCGGGCAAGGACCTGCTTCTCGTCGGCGTGCTCAAGGGCGCGGTGATGGTCATGGCGGATCTGGCACGTGCGCTGTCCACCCCCGTCACGATGGACTGGATGGCCGTCTCCTCGTACGGCGCGGGGACGCAGTCCTCGGGCGTCGTCCGGATCCTCAAGGACCTCGACACCGACATCAAGGGCAAGCACGTCCTGATCGTCGAGGACATCATCGACTCCGGTCTGACGCTGTCCTGGCTGCTGACCAACCTCGGTTCGCGTGAGCCGGCGAGCCTGGAGGTCTGCACGCTCCTGCGCAAGCCGGACGCCGCGAAGGTCGCGATCGACGTGAAGTGGGTCGGCTTCGACATCCCCAACGAGTTCGTCGTCGGCTACGGGCTGGACTACGCGGAGAAGTACCGCAACCTCCCCTTCGTCGGCACGCTGGCCCCGCACGTCTACGGCGGCTGACAACCGCCCCGACGGGACCGGCCGAACCCGGCCGGACTCCGGGGAACCCTCACCGCCCTCCCGCCGTTGGAGCCTTCGAAGGCGGGTTTGTCAGACGTCCCCTGCGGTCGCGGGTGACAATGCTGGGGTACCGTCCGAAGAACAGTCTTTTCTCACAGCAGCATTTACCTACGGGCAGGAGGGACGGGGCGACTTCGCTCCGTATGGATGGACGTGAAGCGATACTTCCGTGGGCCGGTCATGTGGATCGTGCTGGCCGTCCTCGCCGTGGTCGTGTTGATGCAGGTCGTCGGCTCGTCCGGCGGCTACAAGACGGTGGACACCGGCAAGGTGATCCAGGCGATCAGCAAGGACCAGGTGGAGCAGGCCAAGCTGACCACCGGTGACGAACAGATTCTCAAGATCGAGCTGAAGGACGGCCAGAAGCTCAAGGGCGAGTCCGGAAGCAAGTTCCAGGCGAGCTACATCGGCAACCAGGGCGTCGAACTGGCCGACACGCTGCAGCAGAAGTTCGAGAGCGGTGACATCGAGAAGGGTTACACCGTCTCGCCGTCGAAGCAGTCCCCGTTCGTCTCGATCCTCCTCTCGTTGCTGCCCTTCGTCCTGATCGTCGTCGTCTTCCTGTTTCTGATGAACCAGATGCAGGGTGGCGGCTCCAAGGTCATGCAGTTCGGCAAGTCCAAGGCCAAGCTGATCACCAAGGACACGCCGAAGACGACCTTCGCCGACGTGGCGGGGTCGGACGAGGCCGTCGAGGAACTCTACGAGATCAAGGAATTCCTCCAGGAGCCGGCGAAGTTCCAGGCCGTCGGCGCCAAGATCCCCAAGGGCGTCCTGCTGTACGGGCCGCCCGGTACGGGCAAGACCCTGCTCGCTCGCGCGGTCGCGGGTGAAGCGGGCGTTCCGTTCTACTCGATCTCCGGTTCCGACTTCGTCGAGATGTTCGTCGGTGTCGGTGCCTCTCGTGTCCGTGACCTCTTCGAGCAGGCCAAGGCGAACGCTCCGGCGATCGTCTTCGTCGACGAGATCGACGCGGTCGGCCGGCACCGTGGTGCCGGCATGGGCGGCGGTCACGACGAGCGCGAGCAGACGCTCAACCAGCTGCTCGTCGAGATGGACGGGTTCGACGTGAAGGGCGGCGTCATCCTGATCGCCGCCACGAACCGCCCGGACATCCTGGACCCGGCGCTGCTGCGTCCCGGACGTTTCGACCGGCAGATCGCCGTCGACCGGCCGGACATGCAGGGCCGCCTGGAGATCCTCAAGGTGCATCAGAAGGGCAAGCCGGTCGCGCCCGACGTCGATCTCAACGCGGTCGCCCGTCGTACGCCCGGCTTCACCGGTGCCGACCTGTCGAACGTGCTGAACGAAGCGGCGCTCCTCACGGCGCGCAGCAACAAGAAGCTGATCGACAACAGCATGCTCGACGAGGCCATCGACCGCGTCGTGGCGGGTCCGCAGAAGCGGACCCGGATCATGTCCGAGAAGGAAAAGAAGATCACCGCGTACCACGAGGGCGGACACGCCCTGGTCGCGGCGGCCTCACCCCAGTCGGACCCGGTCCACAAGATCACGATCCTTTCCCGCGGCCGTGCCCTCGGTTACACGATGGTGCTCCCGGAAGAGGACAAGTACTCCACGACGCGCAACGAGATGCTCGACCAGCTGGCATACATGCTGGGCGGGCGCGCTGCCGAGGAGCTGGTCTTCCACGACCCGACCACCGGTGCCGCGAACGACATCGAGAAGGCCACTGCCACGGCCCGCGCGATGGTCACGCAGTACGGCATGACCGAGCGCCTCGGCGCGATCAAGTTCGGCGGCGACAACACCGAGCCCTTCGTGGGCCGGGAGATGGGCCACCAGCGCGACTACTCGGAAGAGGTCGCGGCGCTCGTCGACGAAGAGGTCAAGAAGCTCATCGAGACCGCGCACAACGACGCGTGGGAGATTCTCGTCGAGAATCGCGACATCCTCGACGCCCTGGTCCTCGAGCTCCTTGAGAAGGAGACGCTCAACAAGGACCAGATCGCCGAGATCTTCGCCCCGATCGTGAAGCGTCCGGCCCGTCCGGCGTGGACCGGTTCGGCCCGGCGCACGCCTTCGACGCGTCCGCCGGTGCTCTCCCCGAAGGAGCTGGCCCTCACCAACGGCGCCACCACCGCCAACGGTTCGGCCACCCCTGCGGAGATCGCTCCGAAGGACATCACGTCGAAGGACCTCGGTACGTCCACGGAAGTCCTTCCGGAGGAGCGACCCGAGAGCTAGTCCCCTGCCCGATCCGGTGTGGCCCCTGTCACGGGTGCTCCACCAGGCCCGGAATGGATGCCGCGCCCCCCAGGTTCTAGCCTGTGGGGGCGCGGCTTTTTCGTATGCCTGCGCCATGCCTGCCGTTCTTCTGGGATGTCCGGGCGGGCCTGCGCAGGTGACAGCACAGAGGAACGAGGCACAGATGACCGACCCGGTGACGCTCGACGGGCAGGGTTCGATCGGCGTATTCGACGAGAAGCGGGCCGAGTCCGCCGTACGTGAACTCCTCATCGCGGTCGGGGAGGACCCG
The DNA here is from genome assembly GCF_045040375.1 of Streptomyces sp. NBC_01520. Classification (NCBI taxonomy): domain Bacteria; kingdom Bacillati; phylum Actinomycetota; class Actinomycetes; order Kitasatosporales; family Streptomycetaceae; genus Streptomyces; species Streptomyces sp. NBC_01520. Next base: position 3,599,269 of record NZ_CP109404.1, on the reverse strand, counting down.
GAGAGGGAAGGGCTGCGGGAGACGCCGGGCCGGGTGGCACGCGCGTACAAGGAGATATTCGCGGGCCTCTACCAGGAGCCCGAGGACGTCCTGACGACGACGTTCGACCTCGGTCACGACGAGATGGTGCTGGTCAAGGACATCGAGGTGTTCAGCACCTGCGAGCACCACCTGGTGCCGTTCCGCGGTATCGCGCACGTCGGATACATCCCGGCGACCAGCGGGAAGATCACGGGGCTGTCCAAGCTGGCCCGGCTGGTCGACGTGTACGCCAGGCGCCCCCAGGTCCAGGAGCGGCTCACCACGCAGATCGCCGAGTCGCTGATGGCCATCCTGGAGCCGCGCGGAGTCATCGTGGTCGTCGAGTGCGAGCACATGTGCATGTCCATGCGGGGTATCCGTAAGCCCGGAGCCAAGACGATCACGTCCGCCGTCCGTGGCCAGCTGCGTGACCCGGCCACGCGTGCGGAGGCGATGAGCCTCATCATGGCGCGCTGATCAGGGACGAGGGCGCCCCGGAGGTCGCGGAACGGACGGACCGCGGGGTCGCCACCGGGGAGGTGCGGCCGGGCGGGCATGCGGTGCGGTTCGCCGCCGCCCAGGTCCTGACGGCCACGATGGGGCGGGTCGCTCCGGCGGTTGACGGGCCCAGGCCCCGCTAGGCCGCGGCCCTGCTCCTGTCGTCGTCCCCGTCCTCAGGGAGCCTGCAGACGCGCTCCAGGAAGACCGCGGCGGCGACGACGGCGATACCGGCCACGACCGCGCTGCCGGCGTAGATGGCCTGATCACGCCGGGGCGGGATGTCGAGATAGCCGAGCAGGAAGACGCCCGTACCGCCGTACATCCCCGCGACCAGCGCCGCGACGAGGGCACTCGCCTGGCCGAAGACCACGGCACGCGCGGCCATCAGGGGCTCGACGCCCTTCGCTCCCGGGCGGCGCTCCCGCTGGGCGCGCAGACGGGCCCGGATCGACAGGGCCGTGGCGAGCAGCACGACGGCGATGACCGCGAGCACGACGGGTGCGGCGAGCGGCACGCTCGGCAGGGTGCCCAGGGAGTCCCAGAGACGGGCTGCGCCCCAGGACAGCACGCCGGCTCCGGCGAAGAGTCCGGCCAGGAGCCCGAGCCGTAGTTGCTTCACCGAGAGTGCCGCCCTTCGCCGCCGTTGCCGTGTCGTCCGTCCTTGAGCCTAACGACTACTCGGGCAGGCGGAGTTCCAGGTCGGCCCGGGGGAGCACCCCGTCACGGCCGACACCGGCCAGCAGGTCGGCGACCGGGCCGGAGCCGGGCAGCTGGGCCTCGGGATCCACGTCGTGCCAGGGGGCGAGAACGAAGGCGCGCTCGTGGGCGCGCGGGTGTGGAAGGGTGAGCAGCGGGTCGTCGGAGACCACGTCGGCGTACGCCACGATGTCGACGTCGATGGTGCGCGGCCCCCAGCGCTCCTCGCGGACCCGGTCGAAGGCCTCTTCGACGGCCTGGCCCCGCTCCAGCAGCGAGGACGGCGGCAGGGTCGTCTTCACGATGATCACCGCGTTGAAGTAGGAGGGCTGGGAGCCCGCGTCCACGCCCCACGGCTCCGTCTCGTACACCGGGGAGACCGCCTTGACCCGCAGACCGGGGGTGTCCTCCAGGGCGTCGATGGCGCCCTGGAGGGTCTCCAGCCGGTTGCCGAGGTTGGAACCCAGGGAGATCACGGCCCGTTTGGGGTTGGAGAGGGTGATGTCCGCCGCGTCCACCTGCTCGACGACGGCGGCCGGCACCGGCTGGACGGTCGGGTCGCTCTGCCCCTCGGTGGAAAATGCAGTCATGCTCGGCTCCGGGTGATGGTGATGGTCACGTCGTCGAAGGGGACGGTGATCGGCGCGTCCGGCTTGTGGACGACGACCTCGACCTCCTCGACCCCTTCGTGCTTGAGACACTGCTGCGCGATGCGTTCCGCGAGGGTTTCGATGAGATCGACGGGTTCACCCTTGACGACATCGACGACCTCTTCCGCCACCACGCCGTAGTGCACGGTCTTCGTCAGGTCGTCGGCGGCTGCCGCGGGACGGGTGTCGAGGCCGAGCACCAGGTCCACGATGAAGGTCTGGCCCTCTTCCCGTTCCCGGGGGAAGACACCGTGGTGCCCACGGGCCTTGAGGCCGCGCAGCGCGACACGATCCACGCGAATCACTCCTGCTGTTCGTCGGTCCGGCGGCACCCGGCCGCGTGCGGGCGGAGAGGTTGCCGTCTTTTGAATCTACCCGCGAGCACCGACAGCTCCTGCCCGCGGGGGGATGCGGGCGGAACCGGGCACGAGGCCGGTAGCCGCGTATACCCCGTGATCCGGGAGTCCAATCCCCACCGGGCTCCCGGAGGTCCAGTCCCCACCGGTCTCCTACCCGCTCAGGAAGGTGACTCCTCCTCGTCCTCCTCGCCGGTTTCGGCCAGAACGGGCGATCCGTGGTGGGACCAGAGCTTCCAGCCGTCCGATGTGCGACGGAACACGTTGGTGGCGACGACGAGCTGGCCGACGAGCGGGCCGAGCGCGTTGCCCTCCTCCGCCGGTCCGCCGCTGAGGATGTTCTCGGTACAGGTCACCAGCGCGGTGTCGTCGGTCATGGTGACCCCGACGTCGGTCAGGAAGAACTGGATGTACTCGGTGTTCGCCATGATCAGCGCGTAGCTGCGGAGCACCTCGCCGCGTCCCGTGAGCACCGGCCAGCCCGGGTGCACGCAGGACACGGTGAGGTCCTCACCCGGCAGCCAGAGACCGGAGAGCTCCTCGAAGTCGCCGCGCTCCATCGCCTCGTAGAAGGCGGTGTTGGCCTGCTCGACGGCCTGGATGTCGGCGGCGGCCGCCTCGTGCTCGTCGTGCGGGGAGCTCACGCGGCTCCCTCGACGGCGCGGGCGACCCGCACCGCGTCCGCGGTGGCCCGGACCGCGTGCACCCGGACCGCCCAGGCACCGGCGTTCGCCGACAGGGCGGAGATCGCGGCCGTGGCGGCGTCGCGCTCCCGAGCGGGCGGTGGGGCCGCGCCCTCGCCGGCCAGGACGTGGCCGAGGAACCGCTTGCGGGAGGCGGCGACCAGCAGGGGCCGGCCAAGCTCGCGCAGCCGGGGGAGGTGTGCGACGAGCGAGAGGTCGTGGGCGGCGTCCTTGGCGAAGCCCAGGCCCGGGTCGATCACCAACTGTTCCGGGGCCACCCCGCCCTCGGTCACGGCGTCCATGCGGTCGCGGAGTTCCGTGACCACTTCGGCGACGACGTCCTCGTACACCGCCCGGCTGTTCATCGACTCGCTGAATCCGCGCCAGTGCATGACGACGAAGGGCACCCCGGCCGCGGCGACGACCGGGATCATGTCCGGGTCGGCGAGACCGCCGCTCACATCGTTGACCAGCGCCGCGCCCGCGGCGACCGCCTGTTCGGCGACCCGGGCCCGCATGGTGTCCACGGAGAGGGTGACGCCCTCGGAGGCCAGGCCCCGCACGACGGGGATGACCCGCCGCAGTTCCTCCGCCTCGTCCACCCGGCTGGCGCCGGGGCGGGTCGACTCACCGCCGACGTCGATCAGATCCGCCCCTTCGGCCGCCAGTTCGAGGCCGTGCTTGATCGCCGCCGTGGTGTCGAACCAGTGACCTCCGTCCGAGAAGGAGTCGGGCGTCACATTGACGACTCCCATGACCGCGCAGCGGTCCCACTCCGGCAGGCCCCGCACTGTGCCCCGTCCTCGCAACGTACTCATACGACCAGCCTAGGCCCGCGAACGGGTGGGTCAGGCCGCGCGGACACCGCGCTCACCGCCCTGTGCGGGCCGGTGGCCGCACGGGAGGGTGCGTCCGGAGCGGAACGGCCGGGGCGGCAGGAGGGTCACGAAGCCCTCCGCCTGAAGCGCGGCGAGGCCGATCCGGGGGAGGTCCCGGCCGGTGCGGAAGACCACGAACCGGGGCTCCCAGCGGGGCTGGAACTTCGCGTTGAACCGGTACAGCGACTCGATCTGGAACCACCGCGACAGGAAGATCAGCAGCCCGCGCCAGCAGCGCAGCACCGGTCCCGCCCCCAGCCGCTCGCCGCGGGCGAGGGCGGAGCGGAACATGGCGAAGTTCAGCGAGACGCGGGCCACGGAAAGCCTCGGCGCGGCCCGCAGGGAGGCGACGATCAGCAGTTCGTTCATGCCGGGGTCGGCGGAACGGTCGCGTCGCATCAGATCCAGGGAGAGGCCGTCGGTGCCCCACGGGACGAAGTGGAGGACGGCCTTCAGATCGCCGTACGGGGATTCCTCCGTGCCGGATTCGGCCAGATGGGCGGTGGCGACGACGCAGTCGCCGTCCGCCGGGTCGCCGATCCGGCCCAGCGCCATGGAGAAGCCGCGCTCGGTGTCGGTGCCGCGCCAGTCGGCGGCGGCCCGGCGGATGCGCTCCAGTTCGGTGGTGCCGATGTCGCGGACGCGGCGGACCCGGGTCTCGTAGCCGTTACGTTCGATGCGCTTCACCATCTGGCGCACGTTGCGCATCGCACGCCCGGACAGGGAGAAATCCGCGACATCCACCACCGCCTCGTCCCCGATCTCCAGCGCTGCCAGTCCCGTTTCACGGGTCCACACCTCGCCGCCGGTCTCGCTGCAGCCCATCACCGCCGGGGTCCATGAATGCGCCCGCGCCTCGTCCATGAAGCGCTCGATGGCGCCGGGCCAGGCCTCCACATCGCCGATCGGGTCACCTCCGGCGAGCATCACCCCCGACACCACGCGGTAACAGACGGCGGCCTTGCCGCTGGGGGAGAACACGACGCCCTTGTCGCGGCGGAGCGCGAAGTGCCCCAGTGAGTCGCGGCTCCCGTGCTTGTCGAGCAGGGCACGCAGCCGCTCCTCGTCTTCCTCGCTCAGCCGTGCGGCGGGGTGTTCGGGGCGGAAGGCGAGATAGATCGTGGTGACGGCGGTCAGCAGCCCGAGGGCGCCCAGGGAGTACGCCACCGTCCACGAGGTCGTCCCCGTGTAGTCCACGGGGCCCTCCAGCCCGAACAGGCCGTACAGCACGTGCTGGAGCCGGTCGACGATGGCGGGGTTCCCCACGACCCGGCCGGGGTGGACGCTGACGACGACCAGGCCCAGCGCGAGCGAACCCGCGCCGAGTAGGACGAAGTTGGCCAGCGCCCGCCAGCGGCTCCGCGGGTCGGGGAGCGCGGCGAACTCGCCCCGGTGACGCACCAGCAGGAAGCACAGCACCAGGGAGAGCAGCACGCCGATCAGGGAGTGGCGGTAGGCGAACTGCGCCGCGGCGCCGGCCGGCAGGAGGACCACGGCGGCCCGCCAGGCCCGGCGCTTGCGCCGCTTGATGCCGTGGGCCAGCAGGAGCAGCAGCACGCCCGAACTGAGCGAGAGCGCGGCGGCGAACGGCCCGAGGGCACCCGGAAGAACCTCGGCGAAGGTGTGTACGCGGCTGTGCCGGAAGCGCGGGAAGATCCCGGCGGCGACGTCGATCAGGCCGACCGCCACGCAGGCGCCCCCCACCAGCGCCGGTACGGACGCGGGTCGCGGCCCGCGAAGGAACCCGCGGCCGCGCACCACGAAAGGAACCGTTCCTGATTTAGCTCCATCTACCGTGCCAGACATCGCTTCCCGTGACTTCGCGAGGATTCCTGAGTCCGTCGGGCGAAGCCCCTACGGACGATGTGTGCCCTCTAGGACGAGGCATCCACGGAGTGGGTTCATCCTCTTTACCGGTTTACCGGAAATTTCCCGCACAGAAAGCTCATCCGCACCCATGGGTCTCACCGGCAACGCCGTCCTGGCCGTGGCGGCCGCACTGGCGGTCGGACTGTTCGCGGTCACGGTCCTGCTGTGGCCCCGGCTGGCCGCCCGCACCGCCCCGGCGGTCGTGGGCCGGACCTTCCTGCTGCTGGCGACCCAGCTGGCGCTCTTCGTCGCGGCCGGCCTGCTCGCCAACCACGCCTTCCTCTTCTACGGCTCCTGGGCCGACCTGTTCGGCCGGGAGCAGGAGCTGGGCACAGTCGTCGACCACGGGACGGGCGGCGGCGCGTCCGGAGGCGTGGTCCGCACCGGCACCCGCCGGCCGGACGTGCCCGGGACGGGCGGCCCGGCATCGGTCGGCAGGATCGACGAGGTCGTCGTCCACGGGCCCGCCTCGGGGATCGACAGCCGGGCGTACGTCTATCTGCCGCCGGAGTACTTCCAGGCGGCGCACGCCGGACGTATGTTCCCCGCGGTGATCGTCCTCACCGGCTATCCGGGCACCGCCGAGAACCTGGTCAAGGGCCTGCGCTACCCGCAGACCGCCCACGAGCGCGTGAAGGCGGGCAGGGCACGGCCGATGGTCCTGGTGATGCTGCGGCCGACGGTGGCACCGCCCAGGGACACCGAGTGCGTGGACATCCAGGACGGCCCGCGGACCGAGACGTTCTTCGCGCGGGACCTGCCCCGGGCGGTCTCCCGGACCTACCGGGTCGGGGAGCGCGCCCGCAACTGGGGCGTCATCGGCAACTCGACCGGCGGCTACTGCGCGTTGAAGCTCGGCCTGCACCACCCGGACCGGTTCGCGGCGAGCGCCGGCCTCTCCGCGTACTACCGGGCGGCGGAGGACCCGACGACCGGCGACCTCTTCCACGGTGACCGGGCGGCGCGCCGCCGTGCCGATCTGCTGTGGAGCCTGGACCACCGCCCGCCTGCCGCCTCGTCGTTCCTGGTCACGACGTCCAGGCAGGGCGAGGGGAACCTGCGGGGGACCCGCGAGTTCATCGACCGGGTGAAGGCCCCCGCCCGGGTGTCCTCCATCGTGCTGGACAGCGGCGGCCACAACTTCGCCACCTGGAGGCGGGAGATCCCTCCCGCCCTGGAGTGGCTGAGCTCCCGGCTCACCGGGGACTGAGCCCGGACCTCATGTCGCGGCGACCTTCGCCACGGTCTCCACCGCCACCTCGGCACGCGGGACGGACTGCGCGTCCGCGTCGATCGACCGGCGCAGGGCCTCATGAAGGCGGGCCGGTGTGAGGACGCCGAGGAAGCGGCCGGCGCTCTCCTCGTCGATGACGGCGATCCAGCCCGCGTCGTGCTGGAGCATCGTCGCGAAGGCCTGCTTGAGCGGCGCGCCGAGCGGCAGCCACGCCTCCATCCGCCGTGCGTGGTCGCGGACTGTGCCCTTCGCGGTCGCCGACGCCGCGTCACCCGCCGGGATCCAGCCGTGCAGATTGTCGTCGCGGTCCAGCACGACCGCCCAACGGGCACCCTCGGCCCGCAGCCGCGCGGTCGCCGTCGCCAGCGGGTCGTCGAGGTGGACGACCGGCGGCTGGTCCAGGTCGCTCTCCTCGATGGGCGTGACCGAGAGCCGCTTCAGACCGCGGTCGGCCCCGACGAAGTCCGCGACGTACGGCGTCGAGGGAGCCCCGAGCACGGTGGCGGGGGAGTCGAACTGGTCGATGCGGCCCTGCCCGTACACCGCGATCCGGTCGCCCAGCCGGACGGCTTCCTCGATGTCGTGCGTGACGAACAGCACGGTCTTGCGGACCTGTGCCTGCAGTTTCAGGAACTCGTTCTGCAGTCTCTCCCGCACGACGGGGTCGACCGCGCCGAAAGGCTCGTCCATCAGCAGGACAGGCGGATCGGCGGCCAGGGCCCGTGCCACGCCGACGCGCTGGCGCTGACCGCCGGAGAGCTGTTCGGGATAGCGGCCGCCATAAACGGACGGATCGAGTCCGACCAGATCGAGGAGTTCGGCGGCACGCTGCCGTCCCTCTTTCTGCTTCCATCCCAGGAGATGGGGCACGGTCGCGGTGTTCTCCAGGACCGTCTTGTGCGGGAAGAGTCCGACCTGCTGGATCACATATCCGATACGGCGGCGCAGTTGTACGGGGTCGATGGCGGATATGTCGTCCCCGTCGAGGAATATCCGTCCGTCGGTCGGTTCGATCAGCCGGTTCACCATCTTCATGGTGGTCGTCTTGCCGCAGCCGGAAGGTCCGACGAGCGTGACCAGTTCACCCTCGGCGACCTCGAAGGAAAGGTCGTCGACGGCGGTGGTCCCGTCGGCGTACCGCTTGGTGACGTGCTCGAATCTGATCATGACTCCCCATGGTGACGCGGGTTCTGTGAAGGACGTGTTGCTGGAATACAACGGCCTCGGAGATTGTCAGTGGTCGAGGATAAGGTCACCGGAGATCGGACGCGGGACCGGCAGCACACGGTGAACAGGAGGTGGGGGGCGGATGGCCGAGCAGAACTGCCTGGTGACGAACGACTGGATCTGCGGGGAGTATCTGCGCTCCCGCAGCCAGGAGTTGACCGACGCGACCGTCCAGCACATCTGGATCACGGTGGCTTCCGTGCTGATAGGGCTCGTGGTGGCATTTCCGCTCGCCCTGCTCGCACGCCGCGGGAGGTATTTCGCCGGACCGGTGCTGGGCCTGACCACCGTGCTCTACACCGTGCCGTCGCTGGCGATGTTCTCGCTGCTGCTGCCGGTATTCGGGCTGTCCGCGGCACTGGTCGTCACCGGCCTGGTGCTCTATTCGCTGACCATTCTCGTACGGAACATCCTGGCCGGTCTCGGAGCGGTGCCGCAGGAGGCGAAGGAGGCCGCCGAAGGCATGGGCTACGGGCCGGGCAGGCTCCTCTGGGAGGTCGAACTCCCCCTCGCGCTGCCCGCGATGATGGCCGGACTGCGGATCGCCACGGTGTCGACGGTCGCGCTGACCACCGTGGGCTCCCTCGTGGGCAAGGGCGGCCTCGGCAATCTCATCGAGGACGCGCTGCCCAGCTTCTTCAAGGCCCAGGTGCTCACCGCGTCCGTGCTCTGCGTGCTGCTCGCGGTGGCGGCGGACCTGTTCCTGCTCGGCATGCAGCGCCTGCTCACCCCCTGGACCCGCATGGCGGGGCCCTCTGCTGCGAAGACGGAGGCGGGCTGATCCATGGGAGTCGTCGGGGACGCCTGGACATGGCTCACCACCGGCGCCAACTGGTCGGGTGACGACGGGGCGGCGCACCGGCTGGGCGAGCACCTGTACGTCAGCGGGGTCGCCCTCGCGCTCGCCGGCGCCATCGCCCTGCCGCTCGCGCTCTACCTCGGCCACATCGGCAAGGGGGGCGCCCTCGCGGTCAACATCTCCAACGTGGGCCGGGCGATACCGGTCTTCGCGGTGCTGGCGCTCTTCATGATGACGCCGCTGCGCAACTCCGGCTATCTGCCCACGGTCATCGCCCTGGTGCTGTTCGCCGTGCCACCGCTGCTGACCAACGCCTACGTGGGCATGCGGGAGGTGGACCGGTCGGTGCTGGAGGCGGCCCGCGGCATGGGGATGTCGGGCGGGCAGGTCTTCGTGCGGGTCGAGCTCCCGCTGGCCTACCCGATGATCATGACCGGGCTGCGTTCCGCGGCGGTCCAGGTGGTCGCCACCGCCTCGATCGCCGCCATGGTCGGCCTGGGCGGTCTGGGCCGGATCATCACCGCCGGATTCAACACGTACGACACCGCGCAGGTCTTCGCCGGGGCCGTGCTGGTCGCCCTGCTGGCGCTGGTGGTGGAGGGCGTGCTCGTGGCCCTGGACCGGCTGTTGTCGCCGCTGCGCCGCCGTGCCCTGTGAACGCGCGGACTTTTCTGACTGTGCACACCCTTTTTCCTGGACGGAGAACACCATGAGCAGAACCTCGCGCATAGCCGGTGCGGTCATCGGAGTGGTCGCGCTGGCCGGGTCGCTGGCCGCCTGCGGCGGCGACAGCCTGGAGGAGGACAAGGGCGGCCCGAAGGCGGGCGCGGACTCCGGGAAGGGCTCGCTCGTCGTGGGCGCCGCCTCGTTCACCGAGTCCAAGGTGCTCGCCGAGCTGTACGCGCAGATCCTGGCCGACGCCGGGTACAGCACCTCGATCACCACGGTGAAGAACCGTGAGCTGTACGAGCCCTCGCTGGAGAAGGGTGAGATCGACGTCGTCCCCGAATACGCGGCGACCCTCGCGGAATTCCTCAACGCCAAGGTCAACGGCGCCGACGCGGCCACGGAGAAGCCGGTTGCCTCCGGGGACACGGGGGACACCGTGGCCGCCCTGGAGAAGCTCGCGACCCCCCTCGGGCTGAAGGTTCTGCCGGCCGGTGAGGCGGTCGACCAGAACGCTTTCGCGGTGGCCAAGGAATTCGCCGAGAAGAACAGCCTCCAGACCCTTTCCGATCTCGGCAAGTCGAAGATCAAAGTGAAGATCGCGGCGGGCGACGAGTGCGAGGTGCGCCCGTTCTGCGCACCCGGCCTGAAGAAGACGTACGGCATCGACGTCACCGGGATCGACCCGAAGGGCGTCGGAACACCGCAGTCCAAGCAGGCCGTCAAGGACGGCAATGACCAGCTCGTTCTCACGACGACGACCGACGCGGTGCTGGACACTTACGGGCTGGTGTTCCTGGAGGACGACAAGAAGCTCCAGAACGCCGACAACGTCCTGCCGGTGCTCAATGCCGAGGACGCAGGTGCGCCGGAGATCGCCGAGGCGCTCGGGAAGCTCACCGACGTACTCACCACACAGGACCTCGCGGAACTGAACCGCTCGGTCGACGCGGAGCGCGCCAAGCCCGCCGACGCGGCCAAGGAGTATCTGCAGTCGAAGGGGCTGATCAAGAAGTAAAGGGCACAGGGAAGGTTCTGTGGAGGGGCCGCAAGGTAACCGGCGGGGAACAGATTGCCGTGCGGTCTCCCAAGTGACCCGTACGCACGGTAAATTTCGAGCCATGCCACGTGGACGTCACCGCCATTCGCCACCCCTTCACAGAATCCTGCCGCCCTCCGTGGTGGCCGGAGTGTCGGTCGTCTGTGCTGCCGGAGCCTGGTTCCTCGCGGAACCCCTGGCTCTGCGTGGCCTGGTGGTCGGCACCGCGGTCGCCGCTCTCACCGGCGCCTATCTGATGCGCAGTTGGGACCGGGCCGCGGGCATTCGTGTCGCGGAGCTGATCCGGGCCCGGGCCGGCGACGAGTGGAAGACCGAGGAGCGCATAGCCGAGCTCGAGTCCGACATCGAGGAGTCGCGGGAGCTGCGCACCCGGCTGGAGACGAAGCTGCGCCGCAAGCGGGTGGAGCTCGCCGGGCTGCGGGGCGAACACGCCGCGCTGCTGCGCCGGTACGCCAACGCGGAGACCGAGCGGGCCAGCGCGCTGGAGGGCCGCAGGCAGCTCGCCATCGAGGCGTCCGCACCGCGTGAGCTGCCGGCCGCGCGGTCCACGCCGACGCCGGGCGCGTACCTGCGTGCGGCACAGGCCCTGCGGGACCTGCCCCGCAACGCCGCGCTCCAGGAGGCGCGCCGCACGGCCGAGCTGGCCAGGCAGCGCGATCTCGCCGAGCGGGCCGCCGAACGGGACTCGGAGGGCGAAGGCCCGAAGGGGAAGCACGCGGCGGCCGCCGGAGCGGGTGCCGACCAGCACCGCCGCCCGGCTGCCGCCCTCCCGGCCCCTCAGCTGCCGGCCGCACCCGTGCGCGCACCCCGTGCGATCCCCGCCGCTTCGGCCGTCGTCCCGTACGCCACGGCCCGCCGCCACCTCGTCCCGCAGGGAAGCTTCGACTTCTTCGGCACGCAGAAGGCGAACGCCGCGATCGAGTCCGTGCAGAACGAGGACCTCGCGGACGTGGTGGGCGAGGAGGCACTGGCCGCGCACCGCACGGGCACGGCCCGGAACCGGGCCGTCGGCAAGGTCATCGACCTGACCGCGCACGACGAGACCGAGCAGCTGGACGTCGTCGAACTGCGCAGCGCGGTCTCCTCGTAGCCCTCGCGCCCGATCGAGGCCCGCGCTTTCGCGAGCCCTGGCGGCGGCCGGCTACTTGTCGATGTCGCCGACGACGAAGAAGAGCGATCCCAGGATCGCGACCATGTCGGCGACGAGCGTGCCCGGCAGCAGTTCGGTGAGTGCCTGGATGTTGTTGAACGACGCGGAGCGGAGCTTCAGCCGGTACGGGGTCTTCTCACCCGTGGACACCAGGTAGTAGCCGTTGATGCCGAGCGGATTCTCGGTCCACGCGTAGGTGTGGCCCTCCGGGGCCTTGAGCACCTTGGGCAGCCGCTGGTTGATGGGCCCGGGTTCCAGGTCGGCCATCCGGTCCAGGCAGGCGTCGGCCAGGTCCAGCGCGTTGTGCGTCTGCTCCAGCAGGCATTCGAAGCGGGCCAGGCAGTCGCCCTCGGTCCGGGTGACGACCTTGAGCGTGTCCCGCAGCTCCCCGTACGCGAGATACGGCTCGTCGCGCCGCAGGTCGAAGTCGACCCCGGAGGCGCGGGCGATCGGCCCGGACACCCCGTAGGCGTGCACGGCCTCGGCGGACAGCACTCCGACCCCACGGGTGCGGCCCCGGAAGATCTCGTTGCCGAGGACCAGCCGGTCGTACACGTCCATCCGGGAGCGGACGGACGCCACGGCGTCCCTGGCCCGGCCGAGCCAGCCCGCGGGCAGGTCCTCCTTGAGGCCGCCGACCCGGTTGAACATGTAGTGCATCCGGCCGCCGGAGACCTCCTCCATCACGGCCTGGAGCTCCTCGCGTTCCCGGAACGCGTAGAACACCGGGGTGATCCCGCCGAGTTCGAGCGGGTAGGAGCCGAGGAACATCAGATGGTTCAGGACCCGGTTCAGCTCGGCCAGCAGCGTGCGCGTCCAGACGGCGCGCTCCGGGACCTCCATGCCGAGCATCCGCTCGACGGCCATGACGACCCCGAGCTCGTTCGAGAACGCCGACAGCCAGTCGTGGCGGTTGGCGAGCATGATGATCTGCCGGTAGTCCCGGGCCTCGAAGAGCTTCTCGGCGCCCCGGTGCATATAGCCGATGACCGGCTCGGCCTGCTGGATCCGCTCGCCGTCGAGCACGAGCCGCAGCCGGAGCACACCGTGCGTGGAGGGGTGCTGGGGACCGATGTTGAGCACCATGTCGGTGCTCTCTGCCGCGCCGCCGATGCCGACCGTCGTCTCCGTCATGCGGGACAGTATCCCCCCTGCCGTCCACCGGGTCAGGGGCGGAGCCCCGGCCGTACGCGTTGCCGCAGCCAGCCGAAGTCCCCCAGCCCGCCCCGCGCCGTCAGCTCCGCCGCCTCGCCCGCCGACGCGAGGGCCCGCACATAACCGGCCGGGTCCTGCGACGCCAGGGCCAGCGGCGGCCGTTCACCGCTCACGCCCAGCTCCCGCAGAGCCGTCCGCTGGTCCAGCAGCTCGGCCTCCGCACCGCCCGCCACGGCCGCCGCGCACGCGTCCAGCGCCACGTGGGACGTCAGGTCGCAGCTCCCGTCCGGCACCGGTGGCACCTCGCGCCCGCCCCGGAAGCCGGTGAGCGTGCCGAACGGCGGCCTCGACGCCCGTACATGGGCGTAGTCCACCGCCACCGCGGTCCCGGCGGTCACGGACGCGACCGCGCGGGCCCAGGCCTCGTCGCGGGGGCGGCCGATCTCCGCCCGGTCGCCCGGCCGGGTCAGCGGCCACCAGCGGTTCAGCCACCGGGCGTCCTCCCCGGTCACCGGGTCGCCCAGGCGCTCGGTGCCGTCGGTCCCGCGCACGAGGACGTGGCGGGCCACGCCGTCCGCGTCGGCCTCGGCGACCTCCGTCGGGACGTTGTCCAGCCACTCGTTGGCGAACAGCAGTCCCCGTACGCCCTTCGGGAGTTCGGCGGACCACTCGATGTCCGGGTCCAGGCCCGGCGGCCGGGGAGCGATCTCCACGGCGTACGCCCGTACGGCGAGCCCCGGAGCGGTCCCGGCGCGCAGTGCGGCCAGCACCCCGGTCAGCAGCTCGCCCCGGCCCGCCCCCACGTCCACCAGATCGACCGTGTCCGTACCGAGCTCACGCGCCGTACCGGCCAGCAGCCGGGCGACGGCCGCCGCGAACAGCGGTGACGCGTGCACCGAGGTACGGAAATGCCCCGCGGGACCCTCTGGGCGCCGGTAGAAGCCCTCGTTCCCGTACAAAGCGGTCTCCGCCGCTTCCCGCCAACCGCGCCAGTCATACGTCACGTAGGCAAGTCTCCACCTTGGGGAGTACGGTCCCAGGACCTGGATCGGCCCTTCGGCTGACCCGGGCACCGATCTGCTGTCCCTACGCTGGGTAATGTGCAGCGCCTCTACGATTTCATCCGCAGACACCCGACGGGCGTCGACACCTTCTGGGCTGTCTTCCTCCTCGGGCTCTCCGGCGTGTCCGTCGTGGCCGGTCAGTTCGAGGACGGCCTGGCGCGCGTGGCGGCTGTGCCCATCGCCGTCGCCCTGTGCGTCGTGGTCGCGCTGCGACGCCGCGCACCGGAGAAGATGCTGCTGCTCACGATCCTGATGGGGCTCACGCAGCTGCTGCTCGGGGTGGAACCCGGTGCGGCGAACTTCGCCATGCTGGTGATCACCTACACCGTGGCCATGGCCGGCGAGCGCTGGGCGTCCCGGCTCGCCCTCGGGTGCAGTCTGGGCGCGGCCACACTCTCGCAGCTGCGCTGGCCCGAGGAGACGCCGTCCGGCAGCTGGGTGCAGTCGGTCTTCGTCGTCGTCGTGATGACCGTGCCGTTCGTCCTGGCCTGGGTGCTCGGCGACTCCATGCGTACCCGGCGGGCCTACCTCAGCCAGCTGGAGGAGCGCGCCGCCCGGCTGGAGCGCGAGCGGGAGGCGCAGTCGAAGGTCGCCGTCGCTGCCGAACGCGCCCGTATCGCCCGGGAGCTGCACGACGTGGTCGCGCACAACGTCTCGGTCATGGTGGTGCAGGCCGACGGCGCCGCCTACGTCATGGACGCGTCCCCCGATCAGGCCCGGCAGGCCCTGGAGACGATCTCCAGCACCGGGCGCCAGGCCCTCGCCGAGATGCGGCGGCTGCTCGGGGTGCTGCGGACCGGCGACACCCGGGAGAGCGGCGAATACGTGCCGCAGCCCGACGTCGAGCAGATCGAGGACCTGGTGGACCAGGTCAGACAGACCGGCCTGGCCGTCGACTTCAAGATCGAGGGCACCCCGCGCCCGCTGCCGACCGGGGTCGAGCTCACCGCGTACCGCATCGTCCAGGAAGCCCTCACCAACACCCGTAAGCACGGCGGCCCGGACGCCGGGGCCAGTGTGCGGCTGGTCTACTTCGACGACGGGCTCGGACTGCTGGTCGAGGACGACGGCCGGGGCGCCGCGCACGAGCTGTACGAGGACGGCGGGGCCGACGGCGCCGGACACGGGATGATCGGTATGCGGGAGCGGGTCGGCATGGTCGGCGGCACGCTGGACGCGGGCCCCCGCCCCGGGGGCGGCTTCCGGATCAGCGCACTGCTCCCGCTCAAGCCCGCCAACCAGTGACACGAGGGACAGGACAGTCATGACGATCCGCGTAATGCTCGTCGACGACCAGGTGCTGCTGCGCACCGGCTTCCGGATGGTGCTCGCCGCCCAGCCGGACATGGAGGTCGTCGCCGAGGCGGGCGACGGCGCGGAGGCGGTCGAGGTCCTGCGATCCACCGCCGTCGACGTGGTGCTGATGGACGTGCGCATGCCGCGCCTGGACGGCGTCGAGGCCACGCGGCGCATCTGCGCGCAGACCGATCCGCCCAAGGTGCTCATCCTGACGACGTTCGACCTGGACGAGTACGCGTTCTCCGGTCTGAAGGCGGGTGCCAGCGGCTTCATGCTCAAGGACGTGCCGCCGGGCGAGCTGCTCTCCGCGATCCGGTCCGTGCACAGCGGCGACGCCGTGGTGGCCCCGTCCACCACCCGCAGGCTGCTCGACCGGTTCTCCTCGATGCTGCCGAGCAGCACGAAGGAGCCGCGCCACAAGCACATCGAGAAGCTGACCGAGCGCGAGCGCGAGGTGATGATGCTGGTCGCCCAGGGCCTGTCGAACGGCGAGATCGCCGCCCGTCTGGTGCTGTCCGAGGCGACCGTGAAGACGCACGTCGGCCGCATCCTCACCAAGCTGGGCCTGCGCGACCGCGTGCAGGTCGTCGTCCTCGCGTACGAGACGGGCCTGGTCCGGGCCGGCGGCGGCGCGGGCTGACCGGTGGGCTCCGCTCCTTTGGGCCGACGGACCGTTCGGCGGCGGCAGGACGCGGACGGGCGGCCCTGCTCGCCGGGCCCGTCCGGGCAGGCCTGCTGACCCTCCCTCAGGCCATGGGCCGGATCGGGGAGTCGGCGCGGCTCGTCCTCGAACCGGACACGTGCAGCCGGCCGCGCGCCGTACCCGGACGGGTCTCAGGCGCAGCCGCCTCCCCGCCGTTCACCGCAGCACGCCCTCCAGGAAGTCGCTGCCCAGACGGGCCACCACGGTGAGGTCCAGTGCGTGCAGGACGTAGCGCCCGCGCCGCCGTGTGGTGACCAGGCCGGCCTTCTTGAGCACCGCCAGGTGGCGGGAGACCTCGGGGGCCGTGATGCCGTGCGAATCGGCGAGCTCGCCCGTGGTGTACGGGGAACGGGCCAGGTTGCGGCACAGGCGCATCCGCATCGGGTGGGCCAGCGCCTCCAACCGGAGCTGGAGCAGCTCGACGGACGCGGGGGAGGGCAGCTCGGGCCGGTGCACCGGGTAGTGGATCACCGGCCGCCAGCCCGGGGTGTGCAGCACCATCAGATGCGGCCAGCCGAAGCTGGTCGGGATGAGGGTGAGGCCAGTGCCCGCCGTCGAACCCGCGGCGTCGGTCCGGCCCACGGTCAGCTTGTCGACGCTGATCCTGCTCGCGTCCTCGTTCAGCGACAGGGCGGCGGACACCGCCTCCATCGCCGGTCCGACGCCCTTGCGCCGCAGTACCTCCGTCTTGTGCCGGGCGTCGGCGGCCAGCTGGACCTGGACCCGTTGCCAGGTGTCCGCGAAGAAGGCCTCGTCGCAGTCCTCGAAGAGGCGCCTGACCCAGCCGCGTACGGAAGCCGGGTCGGCCAGCAGCTGCTGGGTGAACTCGACCTGCTTCGGCCCCCGGGCCGCCGCCATGTCCAGTGCGCGGCTGCGCATCCCGGCGTCCGCCAGCGGGGAGGGCGCCCCGGTCCCGTACTGGCTCGCGCAGGTGAACTCCAGGGCGGCGGCGACGAACCGCTCGTCGTCGAGCCGGTCGAGGATGTCCAGGTCCTCGGCGAGGGTCGCGCCGGTCCTGCCGTCGCCGCCGCGGACACCGGCGAACGGCATGAACACATCGGAGAAGGTGTTCCGCCAGAGGAAGTTCGCCTCGTGCATCCGGTCCGCGAGGTCCGGCTCCAGCGCCGCGGCCGTCGCGGTCGCCCAGCCGTGCAGGCCCGGGTGGTGCCCGGGTTCGGAGAGCGCATGCAGAGCCAGCCCCAGCTCGGCGAGGGGGGAGATCTCGAAGAAGATGCGCTCGGGGGGCAGGTCCGCGATGTCGATGTGCACGCTCACCCCTCCATAGTGAGGGGTGCGGGGACGGGGCCCGGCGCCGATTGACGGCGGAGGTCAATCCACGGGCGGGCCCGGGGCCACGGGTCCAGGCTGGATGCATGGACATCGTTCAGCAGCAGATGCTCGACACCTATCGCGCGGCCCAGCACGGCGAGCCGCCGCCGCCCCTGCCCGGCCGCCACGACCGGGAGGTCCTGCGCGACCTCCGCAGGCGCCTCTTCGGCCGCCCCGCCGCCGTACCGCGCAGGCCCGGCGGCTGAGGACGGACCGGGGCGCCGGCCGGTCGGCAGGCGGCCGAGGACCATGTCAGGACCAACGGCTGCCTCACCCCAGCCGCGCCACGAAATCCGCCACCGCCGCCCGTACCTCCTCCGCCGTCCACTCCAGCCCCGGCGCCGCCACCGTCACCTCGGTGTACGACACCCCGGGCGGCCCGGCGGGACCCGTGAACCAGCGCCGGAAGAGAGTCACCCCGGTCTCCTCCGCCTGCCGCACCGACGCCTCGTCCAGCACTTCGGTCCCGTACGGCAGCCACACCTGGAACTGATGGGTGTGCGGCGGCTCGGGATGCACCCGGAACCACGGCACCGAGGAGTCCGCGAAGCCCTCCGCCAGCGCGGCGGCGACCACTTTCGCGTGCGTCACGTACGCGGGCAGCCTGGGCAGCTCCCGTTCCAGGCCCAGCAGGGCGGAGAGCGCCGCCGGATACTGCTGGAAGAGCTGCCCGCCGTACCGGTGGCGCCAGGTCCTGGCCTCCTCGACCAGCGACTCCGGACCGGCGAGCACCGCCCCGGACATCCCGTCCAGGGACTTGTAGAACGACACGTACACGCTGTCGGCGAGCCCCGCGATCTCCGGCAGGCCCCGTCCGAGATGCGGCCCGCACTCCCACAGCCGCGCCCCGTCCAGATGCACCACCGCGTCCCGCTCCCGCGCGGCGGCCACCACGGCCTCCAGCTCCTCCCAGGACGGCAGGACGAATCCGGCGTCGCGCAGCGGCAGCTCCAGCATCAGCGTGCCGAACGGCTCCGGGAAGTCCCGGACCTCGTCCGCCGTGGGCAGCCGGGGCGCGGCCGTCGGATGCACCGTGCGCAGTCCGCTCACCGCCCCGAGCGCCCCTCCCTCGTGCACCTCCGGGTGGGCGAGCGGATGCAGCGCCACCACCGGACTGCCCGTGCGCCCCGCCCAGCACCGGAGTGCGACCTGCTGGGCCATCGTGCCGGTCGGGAAGAACGCCGCGGCCTCCATGCCGAGCAGGCCCGCCGTACGCCGCTCCAGCTCGGCGACGACACCGTCGCCGTACACATCCGTCCAGCCGTCCAGGTCGTGCACCGTCCCCGCGTCGGCGGCCAGCGCGGCAAGCCGCTCACCCAGCGTGTGGTCCGCGGACCCCCGGGCCAGCACCCGGTGGGAGCGCTGCCATGCCGTCAGCCTGCGGTGCCGTTGCTTCTGCTCATCGGTGACTGCCATGGGACGATCATCACCCGGACCGCATGCACCGCCCACCCCGTTTTCCGCCGCCGCCCGGAGTTACCCACAGGCTGTGGACAGCCGCGAGGTGTCGCGAAACGCTGGCGTAGCATGCAGAGGAATCGTCCGGTACCCCCCGCGGACTGGAACGGAAGGCCATCGCCGCGTGAACGCATCAGTTTCCAAGGAACCCCTCGACGCGAGGGACCGTCCCGCACGCCTCACCGTCGGCGTCGTCGGCGCGGGACGGGTCGGCCCCGCCCTCGCCGCCGCGCTGCAGCTCGCCGGGCACCGCCCGGTGGCGGTGTCGGGCGTCTCCGACGCATCCGTACGCAGGGCCGCGGCCCTGCTTCCCGACGTACCCCTCGTGACACCGGCCGAGGTCCTCGCCCGCGCCGAGCTCGTCCTGCTGACCGTCCCCGACGACGCGCTGCCCGGTCTGGTCGAAGGCCTCGCCGAGACCGGCGCCGTACGACCGGGCCAGCTGATCGTCCACACCTCCGGGCGGTACGGGACGAAGGTGCTCGACCCCGCCCTGCGGGCCGGCGCACTGCCGCTCGCCCTGCATCCGGCCATGACCTTCACCGGCACCTCCGTCGACGTCCAGCGGCTCGCGGGCTGCTCCTTCGGGGTCACCGCCCCGGAGGAGCTCAGGCTGGCCGCCGAGGCGCTCGTCATCGAGATGGGCGGCGAGCCCGAATGGATCGCGGAGGAGTCCCGCCCGCTCTACCACGCGGCGCTCGCCCTCGGCGCGAACCACCTGGTCACTCTGGTCGCCCAGTCCATGGAACTGCTCGGGAAGGCCGGAGTGAGCGCACCCGACCGGATGCTCGGCCCGCTGCTCGGGGCCGCGCTGGACAACGCCCTGCGCTCCGGCGACGCGGCCCTGACCGGCCCCGTCGCCCGTGGTGACGCGGGCACGGTCGCCGCGCACGTCCGCGAGCTGCGCACACACGCCCCGCAGGCGGTGGCCGGATATCTCGCCATGGCACGCACCACGGCCGACCGGGCACTCGCCCACGGCCTGCTCAAGCCGGAGTTCGCGGAGGACCTCCTCGACGTCCTGTCGGACAGCGTGAACACGGTGAACGGAACACACGGCACGGACGAGTCCGGGCCGGGGGAGAAGCGATGACCACCGCACCCGCCACCCTGCTGCGCACCGCCGGGGAAATGCACGCCCTCGCACGGCCCGCCGGGGCACGGCGCTCCGTCGTCATGACGATGGGCGCGCTCCACCAGGGGCACGCCACCCTGATCCGTACCGCACGGGCCGCCGCGGGACCCGACGGCCAGGTGGTCGTCACGGTCTTCGTCAACCCGCTCCAGTTCGGTGAGGCCGCCGACCTCGACCGCTACCCCCGCACCCTGGAGGCCGACCTCGCCCTCGCCGCGGAGGCCGGCGCCGACGCGGTCTTCGCACCCTCGGCCGAGGAGGTCTACCCCGGCGGGGAACCGCAGGTCCGGATCACCGCCGGCCCGATGGGCGAGCGGCTGGAGGGCTCCTCGCGCCCCGGGCACTTCGACGGCATGCTCACCGTCGTCGCCAAGCTCCTCCACCTCACCCGGCCCGACGCGGCGTTCTACGGGCAGAAGGACGCCCAGCAGCTGGCCCTGGTCCGCCGCATGGCGCGCGACCTCGACTTCGGCGTCGACATCGTCGCCGTGCCCACGGTCCGCGACCCGGACGGCCTCGCGCTCTCCAGCCGCAACCGCTTCCTCTCCGCCGGTGAACGCCGCACGGCGCTCGCCCTGTCCAAGGCCCTGTTCGCGGCCCGCGACCGGCTGGCCGCCCAGCAGGCCCTGCACGCCCGAGCCCGGACCGTTCCCCGGCGCGACGGCCGGGCCGCCGCGCTCACCCGGCTCGGAGAGGCCCGCGCGGCCGCCGACTCGCAGGCGGTGGCACTGGCCAGGCCGACCGTCGGCCCCGCCGCGGTCCGGGCCGCCGCGCAGGCCGTCCTGGACGAGGCGGCCCAGGAAGAAGTCCCGCTCGTCCTGGACTACCTGGCCCTCGTGGACCCGGCGGACTTCACCGAGATCCCCGACGGCCGCGACAGCGGCGAGGCGGTCCTCGCCGTGGCGGCGCGGGTGGGCGCCACCCGCCTGATCGACAACATCCCGCTGACCCTCGGAGCCCTCACGTGACCGGAATACGGCTGACCGCCCCCGCCCCCGGCTGGGCCATCGACGCGGACGTCGTCGTGGTCGGCTCCGGCGTGGCCGGTCTCACCACCGCCCTGCGCTGCGCCGCGGCGGGCCTCGCCACGGTCGTCGTCACCAAGGCGCGCCTCGACGACGGCTCCACCCGTTGGGCACAGGGCGGCATCGCCGCGGCCCTCGGTGAGGGCGACACCCCCGAGCAGCACCTCGACGACACCCTCGTCGCCGGGGCGGGACTGTGCGACGAGACAGCGGTGCGGACCCTCGTCACCGAAGGCCCCGACGCGGTACGCAGGCTGATCGAGACCGGCGCGCACTTCGACACCACCGACACCGGTGACATCGCCCTGACCCGGGAAGGCGGCCACCACCGCCGCCGTATCGCGCACGCGGGCGGTGACGCCACCGGCGCCGAGATCTCCCGCGCCCTGGTCGAGGCGGTCCGCTCGGCCGCGCTGCACACGGTGGAGAACGCCTTGGTCCTCGACCTGCTGACCGACGCCGAAGGCCGTACCGCGGGCGTCACCCTGCACGTCATGGGCGAGGGCCAGCACGACGGCGTCGGCGCCGTCCACGCCCCCGCGGTGGTTCTTGCCACCGGCGGCATGGGCCAGGTCTTCTCCGCCACCACCAATCCGCCGGTCTCCACGGGCGACGGGGTGGCACTGGCGCTGCGGGCGGGCGCGGAGGTCTCCGACCTCGAATTCGTCCAGTTCCACCCGACCGTCCTGTTCCTCGGCTCCGACTCCGAGGGCCAGCAGCCGCTGGTGTCGGAAGCGGTACGCGGAGAGGGCGCCCACCTCGTCGACGCGTCGGGTACGCGCTTCATGGTCGGTCAGCACGAGCTGGCCGAGCTGGCCCCGCGCGACATCGTCGCCAAGGCCATCACCCGCCAGACGCAGCTTCAGGGCACCGCGCACATGTACCTCGACGCCCGCCACTTCGGCGCCGAGATGTGGGAGCAGCGCTTCCCGACGATCCTGGCCGCCTGCCGCTCCCACGGCATCGACCCGGTCACCGAACCCATCCCGGTGGCCCCGGCCGCGCACTACGCCTCGGGCGGCGTCCGGACGGACCTCCGGGGCCGTACGACGGTCCCCGGCCTGTACGCCTGCGGCGAGGTCGCCTGCACGGGCGTGCACGGCGCGAACCGGCTGGCGTCCAACTCCCTCCTGGAGGGGCTGGTCTTCGCCGAGCGCATCGCGGCGGACGTCGTGGCGGACGGGGCCCGGTCCGGCAGGCCGCCGCGGGCCGAGGCGGTGACGGCCACCGGCCGGGCGCCCGTCCCGCTGCTCACCGCCGAGTCCCGGACCGAGATCCAGCGGATCATGACCCGGGGCGCCGGAGTCATCCGCTCCGCCGCCAGCCTCGCCGCCGCCGCACAGGAGCTGGAGGCCCTGCAGCAGCAGGCCGCCGACGCCGCGGACGCCGAGGTGGACGGTCCCAAGGACGCCGTGCCCGGCGTGGAGGCGTGGGAGGCCACCAACCTGCTCCTCGTCTCGCGGGTGCTGGTCGCCGCGGCCCGGCAGCGCGAGGAGACCCGCGGCTGCCACTGGCGCGAGGACCGGCCCGACCGTGACGACGCCGACTGGCGCCGGCACCTCGTCGTCCGCCTGGCCCCGGACCGCAGCCCCGTGGTCCACCGGACGGACGATTCGGCGTTCCCGCCCGTACGCCCTGGGGATTCAGCAGACTTCGCCGTACCCACCAGCCTCCCGAACCACCCCGCCGACGCCCCCGAGGAGCCGTAACCGTGAGCACGCCCGAAGAGAACCCGCGTCCCACACCCGTGGACGTACCGCTGATCCAGATCGGCGTGCCCGCCGCGTCCGGGGGCGGGTGCGGCGACGACTGCGGCTGCGGCGACGGCTACGACCCGGACGGCCTGGAGTGCGGCCTGGACCCCGCGCTGGCCCAGCTGCTGGCCGACGCAGGTCTGGACCCCGTCCAGGTCGAGGACATCGCCCATGTCGCGATCGAGGAGGACCTCGACGGCGGGGTGGACGTCACGACCGTGGCGACCGTCCCGGAGGAGGACGTCGCGACCGGTGACTTCACCGCCCGCGAGGCCGGCGTCGTCGCTGGTCTGCGCGTGGCCGAGGCCGTCCTGTCCATCGTCTGCACGGACGAGTTCGAGGTCGAGCGCCATGTCGAGGACGGCGACCTCGTCGTGCCCGGCCAGAGACTGCTCACCGTCACCACCCGCACCCGTGACCTGCTCACCGGCGAGCGCAGCGCGCTCAACCTGCTCTGCCGGCTCTCCGGGATCGCGACCGCGACGCGTGCCTGGGCGGACGTGCTCGACGGCACCAAGGCCGAGGTCCGTGACACCCGCAAGACGACTCCCGGGCTGCGCGCCCTGGAGAAGTACGCGGTGCGCTGCGGCGGCGGCGTCAACCACCGCATGTCGCTCGTGGACGCGGCGCTGGTCAAGGACAACCACGTGATCGCGGCGGGCGGCGTGGGAGAGGCGTTCAGGCGGGTCAGGGAGGCGTTCCCGGAGCTCCCGATCGAGGTCGAGGTCGACACCCTGGAGCAGGTCGGCGAGGTGCTCGACGCGGGCGCCGACCTGATCCTGCTGGACAACTTCACCCTCTCCGAGACCGAGGAGGCGGTCGCCCTCGTGGGCGGCCGTGCGGTGCTGGAGTCCTCCGGCCGGCTGACCCTCGACTCGGCACGCGCCTACGCCGAGGCCGGCGTCGACTACCTGGCCGTGGGCGCGCTCACGCACTCCTCGCCGATCCTCGACATCGGCCTGGACTTCCGCGACGCCGACGGGACCGGCGCCTGATGCTGCTCACCATCGACGTCGGCAACTCGCACACGGTCCTCGGCCTGTTCGACGGTGAGGAGATCGTCGAGCACTGGCGTATCTCCACCGACGCCCGCCGCACCGCCGACGAGCTCGCCGTGCTGCTGCAGGGCCTCATGGGCATGCACCCGCTGCTCGGGGTCGAGCTCGGCGACGGCATCGAGGGCATCGCGATCTGCTCGACCGTCCCCGCCGTGCTGCACGAGCTCCGCGAGGTCACCCGCCGCTACTACGGCGATGTTCCGGCGATCCTCGTGGAGCCGGGCGTCAAGACGGGTGTCCCGGTCCTGACGGACAACCCGAAGGAGGTCGGCGCGGACCGCATCATCAACGCGGTCGCCGCCGTCGAGCTCTACGGCGGCCCGGCGATCGTCGTCGACCTCGGCACGGCCACCACCTTCGACGCGGTCTCCTCCCGCGGCGAGTACACGGGCGGGGTGATCGCGCCCGGCATCGAGATCTCGGTGGAGGCCCTCGGAGTGAAGGGTGCCCAGCTCCGCAAGATCGAGCTGGCCAGGCCGCGCAGCGTGATCGGCAAGAACACCGTCGAAGCCATGCAGTCCGGCATCGTGTACGGCTTCGCGGGCCAGATCGACGGCGTGGTCGAGCGCATGAAGAAGGAACTGGCGACCGACCCCGACGAGGTCACCGTGATCGCGACCGGCGGCCTTGCTCCGATGGTGTTGGGCGAGTCCTCCGTCATTGACGAGCACGAGCCCTGGCTGACACTCATCGGCCTGCGTCTCGTCTACGAGCGCAACATCGCCCGGATGTAGAACGCGCCGACGGGCACCTGCGGTCAGCTGCGGGCACCTGCGGTCACCTGCGGGAACGGCTCGGCGGCGCGGCGGAGTACGCCGCGCCGCCGAGCGGCCAGTTAAGCGGATTTTGTCCATTTAGCACGTATTGTCGCGTCATGCCCACGCCCTACGGATCACGCGGCGGCATGGCGTTCGGTGCGGACGAGCTGCGGGTGCTCCGACGTGCCCTCGCCAACGCCCTCCACCCCACGCCCCTGCCGGAAGATGACGTCCAGGACTGCCTGCGGCTCGCGGGTGCGGTGGACGAGGCGGCGAGCGAGGCCGGCCGGCTTCGCGCGTTCCTCCTCGCCGATCTCGCCCGCTACCGCGAAGCGCTCCCCGGCTCGCTCAGCGGCTATCTGGAGCTTCTCCAGGACGCCCTCGCCGCCGGTTACGACCCCCGTCCCGACGACCTCGCGGCCCTGCGCGCCCTGCGTGCCGGACCGGTCGCCGCGGCCCTTCTGGAGCGCTGCCAGGTGCTCGCCGAGCGTTCGGTGCGGGCCCGCCTCGCCGGACGCGCGGTGTCCGTCACGGCGCCGGCGCCACGGGTCCGTCTGCTGGCCCTGCCGGGCGGCCTGGTCGCCGCCAAGGAGCCCGAGCGTCCGGCAGTCCCTGCCCGGCCCGCACCGCCGGCCCGCCCGGCGGCCCCGGGCGAACGGCCGATGCCCAAGCCCTCCGAGGTCTTCCCGCCCCGCCGTCGGCCCGCGCCGGCACCGACTCCCGAGGAGCGCGCCGCGTCCTGAGGGGGCGCGCGGCGCCCCGGAAGGGCGCGCCGCGCCGGGGGGTGCCCGGGAGGGGCCGGAATGCCGGGCTCGATACCCTGGGCGGCATGGACTACGTATCCGCGCTCGTGCCCCCCGTGGTGATGGCCGCCTTCTTCATCGGTCTTGTCGTGACGATCATCAAGAGTCAGGGCGGACCGAACAAGGCGAAGGAGGACGCCGCCGTGGACGCGGCGATCGCCCGCGCCGAAACGGGACAGCAGGCCCCACGGCCCGAGGGCGTCTGACCCGACCCGAGCGCGAAGGGCGCACGGCTCCCCAGGAGCTGTGCGCCCTTTTCGCACCCCATAAATGCCTCATTCCAGACATCTAGCACTAAGGTGACGCTGTGCCTCGCCAATTGGGAGAGCTGGAAGACGCCGTGATGACACGGGTCTGGCAATGGAACCGTCCGGTCACCGTGCGGGAAGTTCTCGAGGATCTTCAGCAGGAGCGGTCCATCGCATACACGACCGTCATGACGGTTATGGACAATCTCCATCAGAAGGGCTGGGTGCGCCGAGAAGTGGACGGGCGCGCCTATCGATATACGGCGGTCTCCACCCGGGCCGCCTACTCGGCCGCACTGATGAACGAGGCCTGGTCGCGCAGCGACAACCCCGCAGCGGCCCTGGTCGCCTTCTTCGGCATGATGTCCGCCGAGCAGCGCGAGGCGCTGCAGGACGCGGTGCGCATCGTCGCCCCCACCTTCCCCGAGTCGTCCGGCGACCGGGCCCCGGCCGGTGAAGCGCCGCCGGAGACCGGGCGATAGCGTCAGGGCCATGTCCTCAGAGCTGCCGCAAACCGAGCCGCAAACCGAGCCGCATACGGATTTTCATACCGACCCGTCGGTAAAAAGGCAGGCCATCACAGTCCGCCGGGCCAGGACGAGTGATGTGGCGTCCGTCCGCGCTCTCCTTGACGGGTACGTCTCCGAAGGCATCCTGCTCGACAAAGCGACGGTGACGCTTTACGAGGACATCCAGGAGTTCTGGGTCGCCGAACGGGACGAGGACGCCCGGGTCATCGGCTGCGGCGCACTGCATGTGATGTGGGAAGACCTCGCCGAAGTGCGTACTCTCGCCGTCGATCACAACATCAAGGGCGCGGGAGTAGGACACCAAGTTCTGGACAAGCTCTTGCAGACCGCGCGCTGGCTCGGCGTCCGCCGGGTTTTCTGTCTCACCTTCGAAGTGGACTTCTTCGCGAAGCACGGGTTCACGGAGATCGGAGAGACGCCCGTCGACGGAGATGTCTACAGCGAGCTGCTGCGTTCCTATGACGAGGGTGTTGCCGAGTTCCTCGGTCTCGAACGAGTGAAGCCGAACACCTTGGGCAACAGCCGGATGCTTCTGCACCTGTGAGCGGCGGAAGAACCCCGAACCCTATGTCCGAATCGCGCATGTTTCCCGTGTTCTTGCACTCCTCGACCTCTCCCAGGGGTTTGTGTTTTCCGGGGAAAAGCGGTTTCCTTTCCGCGTACTGCATTTTCGATGAAAGGAAATCCGGTGGCACAGAAGGTTCAGGTCCTTCTTGTTGACGACCTCGACGGTGGCGAGGCGGACGAGACTGTGACGTTCGCTCTGGATGGCAAGACGTACGAGATCGACCTCACGACGACCAACGCGGACAAGCTGCGTACTCTTCTTGAGCCGTACGCCAAGAGTGGCCGTCGCACCGGTGGTCGCGCCGCGACCGGCCGTGGCAAGGGCCGCGCCGTTGCCGGTGGCAACAAGGACACTGCGGAGATCCGTAAGTGGGCGCGCGAGAACGGCCACAATGTGAATGACCGCGGCCGCGTTCCGGCCGAGATCCGTGAGGCTTACGAGAAGGCCAACGGCTGACCTGTCGGCCGATCGGCCAGCAGGTGCGTCCGGGCATGCGCCAGTCGGGCCCGGTGGCATTCCGTCGCCGCCGCGTCCACGAGTCGTACGAGATCGGGAGTATCCCCACCCCTGCTCCCGAGGCCGGCCAGGGCCGGGAGCGACAGCTCCACCTCCTGGTGCGGTTCGGGGGGCCGCAGCCAGAACGCGGCCCCCGGCGAGCCTTCCGCCCCACCGGGCGGTACCGGGGCCGTGATGTGCCCGCCCGTGCCGATGCAGGCCAGGTCGAGAGCGATTCCGCCCCACTCCAGCCAGTCGAGCAGCCCGGGCAGCTCGTCGGCGCTTCCCGCGGCCACCAGCAGCCGCATCCGCCGTCCCGCCAGTGCCACGGGGCCGGTGCGGCCGACCCGGCGCAGCGCGGCGTGACCCGCCGCCGCGGGCAGCTCCAGAACGTCGAAGCGAAGCCCAGTGAGCAGGCGTACGGGCGAGGTTCCGTCCGTGGGCCAGCCGAGCTCGTGTGCGTACCACTGCGACCGGTCGTCGGATTCCGGCGACGAGCGGGAGGTCGGGACGAGGGCAACCATGTCCGATGAACCGTCGAACCGGCCCCGGAGTTACGCACCGTTCGAGATCGATCGCTCACCGTGTCCGCGATGGGGGCGTACGGGAGCATTCGGCAGCACGAAGTTGTTCGCCCGTAGCGGAGGGAACGGGGGTGCGCCGCATGGACTGTCAGTGAGTGCGGGTAAGACATCCCTAGTGGGAAGGGGCGACACGCGGGCAAAAACGTCTCACGTTCGCCATCGGCGTACTGGCGAAAGGGCTATCTGCCTGGCCTGCGGGAACATCGTCTCGCACCATCGGGTTGGAGCAGTTGTCGGCGTTCGGGGCAGGAGGCCATCGCGGGTGTCGGCAGTTGAAATGAGCGGTCCCCGCTTGCGGGACTAAGCTGCGGAAGGACAGGGAGGGGACCGACCCCTTACTGCCTGACCGCTCTGAGGAGCGATTAACGATGTTCGAGAGGTTCACCGACCGCGCGCGGCGGGTTGTCGTCCTGGCTCAGGAAGAAGCCCGGATGCTCAACCACAACTACATCGGCACCGAGCACATCCTCCTGGGCCTGATCCACGAGGGTGAGGGTGTCGCCGCTAAGGCCCTGGAGAGCCTCGGGATTTCGCTCGAGGCGGTCCGCCAGCAGGTGGAGGAGATCATCGGTCAGGGCCAGCAGGCCCCGTCCGGACACATCCCCTTCACTCCCCGGGCCAAGAAGGTCCTGGAGCTGTCGCTCCGCGAGGCACTTCAGCTCGGCCACAACTACATCGGCACCGAGCACATCCTGCTCGGCCTGATCCGCGAGGGCGAGGGCGTCGCAGCCCAGGTCCTCGTGAAGCTGGGCGCCGACCTGAACCGGGTGCGGCAGCAGGTCATCCAGCTGCTCTCCGGGTACTCGGGAGGCAAGGAGGCGGCCACAGCGGGCGGCCCCGCGGAGGGCACGCCCTCCACGTCCCTGGTGCTCGACCAGTTCGGCCGGAATCTCACCCAGGCCGCTCGGGAATCCAAGCTCGACCCGGTCATCGGGCGCGAGAAGGAGATCGAGCGGGTCATGCAGGTGCTGTCCCGCCGTACCAAGAACAACCCGGTTCTCATCGGCGAGCCCGGCGTCGGCAAGACGGCGGTCGTCGAGGGCCTGGCGCAGGCCATCGTCAAGGGCGAGGTGCCCGAGACCCTCAAGGACAAGCACCTCTACACCCTCGACCTCGGTGCGCTGGTCGCCGGTTCCCGCTACCGCGGTGACTTCGAGGAGCGCCTGAAGAAGGTCCTCAAGGAGATCCGCACCCGCGGCGACATCATCCTGTTCATCGACGAGCTCCACACCCTGGTCGGTGCGGGTGCCGCCGAGGGCGCGATCGACGCGGCGAGCATCCTCAAGCCCATGCTGGCGCGAGGCGAGCTCCAGACCATCGGTGCCACGACGCTCGACGAGTACCGCAAGCACCTGGAGAAGGACGCCGCGCTCGAGCGCCGCTTCCAGCCCATCCAGGTCGCGGAGCCGTCGCTGCCGCACACCATCGAGATCCTCAAGGGTCTGCGCGACCGTTACGAGGCCCACCACCGGGTCTCCATCACGGACGAGGCGCTGGTCCAGGCCGCCACCCTGGCCGACCGCTACATCTCGGACCGCTTCCTGCCGGACAAGGCGATCGACCTGATCGACGAGGCCGGCTCCCGGATGCGCATCCGCCGGATGACCGCGCCGCCGGACCTCCGCGAGTTCGACGAGAAGATCGCGGGTGTCCGCCGCGACAAGGAGTCGGCGATCGACTCCCAGGACTTCGAGAAGGCGGCTTCCCTCCGCGACAAGGAGAAGCAGCTGCTGGCGGCGAAGGCCAAGCGGGAGAAGGAGTGGAAGGCCGGCGACATGGACGTCGTGGCGGAGGTCGACGGCGAGCTCATCGCCGAAGTCCTGGCCACGGCCACGGGTATTCCGGTCTTCAAGCTGACGGAGGAGGAGTCCTCCCGTCTGCTGCGCATGGAGGACGAGCTCCACAAGCGCGTCATCGGCCAGAAGGACGCCATCAAGGCCCTCTCGCAGGCGATCCGCCGTACGCGAGCCGGCCTGAAGGACCCGAAGCGTCCCGGTGGCTCGTTCATCTTCGCCGGTCCGTCCGGTGTCGGTAAGACCGAGCTCTCCAAGACGCTCGCCGAATTCCTCTTCGGCGACGAGGACGCGCTGATCTCCCTCGACATGTCGGAGTTCAGCGAGAAGCACACCGTTTCGCGTCTCTTCGGTTCGCCCCCCGGCTACGTGGGTTACGAGGAGGGTGGGCAGCTCACCGAGAAGGTGCGCCGCAAGCCGTTCTCCGTCGTTCTCTTCGACGAGGTCGAGAAGGCCCACCCCGATATCTTCAATTCCCTGCTCCAGATTCTGGAAGACGGTCGCCTGACCGACTCCCAGGGCCGGGTCGTGGACTTCAAGAACACGGTCATCATCATGACGACCAACCTCGGGACCCGGGACATCTCCAAGGGCTTCAACCTGGGCTTCGCCGCCCAGGGTGATGTGAAGACGAACTACGAGCGGATGAAGGTCAAGGTCAACGAAGAGCTCAAGCAGCACTTCCGGCCCGAGTTCCTCAACCGTGTCGACGACACGGTCGTCTTCCACCAGCTCACCGAGGAAGACATCATCCAGATCGTCGACCTGATGGTCGACAAGGTGGATGAGCGCCTCAAGGACCGCGACATGGGTCTGGAGCTCAGCCCCGACGCCAAGTCGCTCCTGGCGAAGAAGGGCTACGACCCCGTGATGGGCGCCCGGCCGCTGCGCCGGACGATCCAGCGCGAGATCGAGGACATCCTCTCCGAGAAGATCCTCTTCGGTGAGCTGCGCCCCGGTCACATCGTGGTCGTGGACACCGAGGGTGAGGGGGACGAGAAGAAGTTCTCGTTCCGCGGCGAGGAGAAGTCGGCGCTGCCCGACGTCCCGCCGATCGAGCAGGCGGCAGGCGGCGCCGGCCCGAACCTGACGAAGGAAGCGTAGGGCGCGTAGCGCCTGAGCGTGTGGGGCTGCCCCGGACCGGTTCACGGTCCGGGGCAGCCCCATTTTCGCGTCCGGGGGCGCCATTGGGCGTGGTGCGGTGCGGGGCCTGTGGGCCGGGCCAGGTTCTTCGTCCGCACGCCTGTTCGGGCAGGCGGCGGCCCTTGATGCGTGGCGCCGGTGCCTGCCCGGGGGCGGGCGGCCCCGGCTCTTCGCACGGAGGGGCTTGATGCTCGGCTCCGGGCGGCTCTCTGTGCGGTGAGGCGCCTGCCTGCTCCTGGGTGAGCGGTGCGCCTGCCGGCGGGTACGGCGGGTCGGGGCGCCTGTCAGGGCGGGGCGCTGGGTTACATGAGGGGTGCGGGGTCGGGCTGGGCGGGCTTCCCGTGCGGTGCGGGGGAGCCAGGGGGCGTGAGGGGTGCGCTGGGGGCGGTACTGCCGTGTGAGCAGCGTGCGGGGTCTGCGCGGGTAGCGCCGCCCGCGAGCCGGTGCTGTGCCGTCAAGGGTGCGGCGGCCCGCCGGGCGCTCGTGGCGGGCCCGTCGGGATCGCCGGGCTGCCTTCCGCGCGGTGTCGCGGGCGTATCGGCCCGGTACGGAGGCTGCCCTTCGTGGTGCGGGTGCCTGCCCGGACGGGATGGATGGCGCGCCTGCCCACCCCAAGGGGTACCTCCACTCCGACACTCCGACACTCCGACACTCCGAGCGCAGGCGGCGCGCTGCGCCCCTCCGGTGCCGGCGGCTTGCCCTGACCCGTGGGAGAGGTGTCCCCACCGGGGTGCAGGCGGTGCGCCCGCCCCGGGTGCGGGCCGGGTCGGCCGGGCTCTCCGCGCGCAGCGGGCGAAGTGTGCCTTCGGTGTGCTGCGGCGCGCCGCCCCTGCCCTGGCCTGGGTTGCCCCGCCCCTGCCCGGGCTCCGGCAGCCGCGTACGCGCACATGGTGCGCTGCGGGGTCTGCCCCGGTGCCGGCCGGGCGTGAACCGGCCCGATCCGGCCCCGCACCACGTGATCCGGGGAGATTCCGGGCCGCGTCCCGCACCCGGGGAGCCGCAGTCCGCCCTGCGCGGGAGGTCCCGAATCGGAAGGTCTTTGGTCCCACCGGCGGTGACAAGGCGCACAGCCCTTCGGAGGCCTACTACGCGCGGTAGGAGCAAAGTCCTTGATCGCTCAAGGGGCCTTGGCCCCGCAGCGTGGCGGGACCTTCGGCACGGAGGGGTGATACGCCCGGATCGCCGCTCTGTGTCCGCTAAAGGGGCTTTCGTTCTGGGGTTAAACCTGATCCGGGAGACTGATCGAGACAGGTTTCCAGGGGTGTCGGGTGCGGGGTGCGGCGGTGAATTCCCCAGGGGGTAACTACGGCTTTTCATAGTAGATGGGGGGTTTGAGTGTTGCCCGGGGTGCGGGTTACCAAGGTGGAGCAAGCCCGGTCCGAGCACTGGGTCCAGTCACCCCGGAGGTTCACCCCGCATGTCGAAGCGCGTTACGTTCCAGCACTCCCGCCGCCCGTCCATGTCCCGCGTCAGTGGCGCCGTCGTGGCCGCCGGCCTGGGTGCGTCGATGGTGTTCGGTGCGGGCGCGGCGTTCGCGTCCGGCACGACGGGCACCGCGGGCACCGCGGCCCTCGCCGGCGCGGCCACCGCCGACTCCGTCGCCCAGCAGGCGACCGCCCAGGGCAAGGCCGCCGACGCGGCCAAGAAGTCCGCCGCCGACAAGAAGGCCGAGAAGAAGGCCGCAGCGAAGAAGAAGGCCGCGGCCGCGAAGAAGAAGGCCAAGTCGTGGGAGGCCCCGGTCAACCACTACGTGCTGAGCGCGACCTACGGCACCGGCGGCGACCGCTGGGCCAGCAAGCACTCCGGCCAGGACTTCGCGGTGCCGATCGGCACCAAGGTCGAGGCCGCGCACTCGGGCCGGGTCGTCAAGGCCGGCCCGAACGGCGGCGGCGACGGTCCCGCGTACGGCAACGCCGTCGTGATCAAGCACGCCAACGGCAAGTACTCGCAGTACGCGCACCTGTCGAAGATCGAAGTGAATGTCGGCGACCGCGTGAAGACGGGCGAGAAGATCGCCCTGTCCGGCAACACCGGAAACTCCAGCGGCCCGCACCTCCACTTCGAGATCCGGACCTCCCCGAACTACGGCTCGGCGATCAACCCGGTCTCCTACCTGAAGGCCGAGCACGTCCACATCTGATGGAGTGCCCGCGATGCCGGTAGCGGCTAAGCGGCAGGGCCCGGGTCATGGGCCCTGGTCACCAGTTCGACGGCGACCTCGAGAGCAGCCTTGCGCTTCTCCTCGGGGTCGCCTTCGACGTCCCTGAGGGCCAGCATCCCCGCGTGCATCGCGAAGAGTGCGGTGAAGCAGCGCACCTGGTCGGTGAGCGGGGCGTCCGGTTCCTTGATCAGGTCCACCAGGGCGATGACCCGGTGCTTGATGGTGTGGCCGATGCTCAGGTCGCGCACGGTCGCCTGGTTCTCCTGCATGAAGCGGAAGAGCGGTGCGGCGACGCTGAGCGCCTTGCTGTAGCGGACCAGGATCTCCCTCTTCGTCTCCAGGGTGCGCGGCTGCTCCTTGCCCCAGGCGATGAGCTCCTCGACGGGCCGGTTCAGGTCCTCGAAGATGCTGTTGAGGATGTCTTCCTTGGTCTTGAAGTGGTAATAAAGCGCCGCCTTCGTGACCCCTAGCTGCTCGGCGATCTCGCGGAGAGAGGTCTTCTCGTACCCCTGCTCGGCGAACAGGTCGAGGGCAACGTCCTGAATGCGCTGGCGGGTGTTGCCCCGGCGCGGCTGCGGCGTGCTGCCCATGCGACTCTCCCAAGAACTTACTTGACGACCGGCTAGTTACGGGTCTACTTTCCTCAGTGTAGCCAACTAGCCGGGCGGCAAGTAAGTGTGAGTCCGGTGGCAGACCGGACATGCAGGGGACCAGGGGAGCGCACGACATGGCGGAGCTGAAGAAATCGACGGCGGCCGGGGATCCGGAACCACAGGCACGCAGCGTCCGGGTGGTGGTTCTCGCCCTGATGATCACGATGCTGCTGGCCATGCTCGACAACCTGATCGTCGGCACCGCGATGCCGACGATCGTCGGTGACCTGGGCGGTATGGAGCACCTGTCCTGGGTGGTCACCGCCTACACCCTGGCCACGGCGGCCTCCACCCCGATCTGGGGCAAACTCGGTGACCTGTACGGACGCAAGGGCATCTTCCTCACGTCCATCGTGATCTTCCTGGTCGGCTCGGTGCTGAGCGGAATGGCCCAGGACATGGGCCAGCTCATCGGGTTCCGGGCGGTGCAGGGCCTCGGCGCGGGCGGTCTGATGGTCGGCGTCATGGCGATCATCGGCGACCTGGTGCCGCCCCGGGAGCGCGGCAGGTACCAGGGGATGATGGCCGGCGTGATGGCGATCGCCATGATCGGCGGCCCACTGGTCGGCGGCACCATCACCGACCACCTGGGCTGGCGCTGGAGCTTCTACATCAACCTGCCGCTGGGCGTCGTCGCGCTGGCCATGGTCACCGCGGTGCTGCACCTGCCCAAGAAGGAGCGGACGAAAGCCAGCATCGACTACCTGGGCGCCGCGCTCCTCACCGTAGGCATCACCGCGATCGTGCTGGTCACCACCTGGGGCGGCACGGAGTACACCTGGGACTCGGCCGTGATCATGGAGCTCATCGCCGTCGGCGTGGCCTCCCTCGTCGGCTTCGTCTTCGTCGAGGCGAAGGCCGCCGAACCGGTCATCCCGCTGCACATCTTCCGCAACCGCAACTTCACCCTCATGTCGGTGATCGGGTTCATGGCCGGCTTCGTGATGTTCGGAGCCGTGCTCTTCCTGCCGCTGTTCCAGCAGTCGGTGCAGGGCGCCTCCGCGACCAACTCCGGACTGCTGCTCCTGCCGATGCTGGTCTCGATGATGATCGTCTCGCTGATCGCCGGCCGGGTCACCACCAGCACCGGCAAGTACAAGGTGTTCCCGATCGTGGGAAGCACCCTGATGGTCACCGGCCTGCTCCTGCTCGCCACCATGGACACCGGCACCACGCGGTTCACGTCGGGCGTCTACATGGCGGTGCTCGGCGCGGGCATGGGCTTCCTGATGCAGATCACGATGCTCGTCGCGCAGAACAGCGTCGAGCTCAAGGACATGGGCGTCGCCTCCTCCGCGACCACCCTCTTCCGTACGCTCGGCAGCTCCTTCGGCGTCGCGATCATGGGCGCCCTGTTCACCGGGCGGGTCCAGGACGAGATGGCGGCACGCGGCGGCGGGGGTGCCACCGACGAGTCCGCCCAGCTGGGGGCGGCGAGCCTGGCCAAGCTGCCGGACACGGTGCGTGAGGCGTACGAGGCCGCGGTGGCGTCGGGCACGCACCTCGCCTTCCTGGTGGGCGGCTCGGTCGCGGTCGTGGCCCTGCTCGCGGCCCTGTTCGTCAAGGAGGTCCCGCTGCGGGGCGCCGCGAAGCCGGAGACCCCCACGGGCGACGACGGCAGTGCGCCGTCGCAGCAGGCCAGGGAGTCGCAGACCGTCTGACCGGCGGCACGGAAGGGCCCCGGAGACGAATCG
The DNA here is from genome assembly GCF_045040375.1 of Streptomyces sp. NBC_01520. Lineage (NCBI taxonomy): Bacteria > Bacillati > Actinomycetota > Actinomycetes > Kitasatosporales > Streptomycetaceae > Streptomyces > Streptomyces sp. NBC_01520. The sequence continues at coordinate 3,564,069 of NZ_CP109404.1, read as the reverse complement.
CCTCCGGGGCCCTTCGGTGTCCCCGGGACCCTTCGGCGTCCGCGGGGCCCTCGGGGTCAGTCCGCCTGCCGCAGGACGGGGAAGCTGCCGGTGTTCGTCGGCGCGTGCTCCGGCAGCCACAGCACGGCGACCGCGCCGCCCGTGCCGTCCGCCGCACCGGCGGGTGCGGCGTTGCGGAAGGTCAGACGGGCACCCAGGACCCGCGCCTGACCGGCGGCGATCGTCAGCCCCAGGCCGTGACCGTGTCCGGCGCGGTCCGTGCTGCCGGTACGGAACCGGCTCGGTCCGTCCCGCAGCAGCGCCTCGGGGAAACCGGGCCCGTGGTCGCGGACCCGCACCACCCGGCCCTCGACCGTCACCTCCACCGGCCCGGATCCGTGCTTGGCGGCGTTCCCCAGGAGATTGCCCAGGATGCGTTCCAGGCGCCGCGGATCCGTGGACACCCACGACTCGTGCACCACCTGCACCGTGATCTCCGGCCTCAGCAGACCGACCCGCCGGCTGACGAACTCGCCCAGCGGCAGCTCCTGCAGCTCGGCCCGTTCCGACGCACTGTCGAGCCGGGCCACTTCGAGCACGTCCTCGACCAGGGTCCGCATCGCCTGGGCCCGGTCCCGTACGAGCTCGGTGGGCCTGCCCGGCGGCAGCAGCTCGGCCGCCGTGAGCAGCCCGGTCACCGGTGTGCGCAGCTCGTGGGCGATGTCCGCGGTGACCCGGCGCTCCGCCTCGATCCGTTCGTTCAGCGCGTCCGTGAGCGCGTCCACCGCACGTGCCAGCTCATCGGTCTCGTCCCGTACGACACCACCGACGGCCTCCCGTACCCGCACGTCCGTGTTGCCCTGGGCGACCTTCCCGGCCGCTGCCGCCGCCTTGCGGAGCCTGCGGGACAGCTGGCCGCCGATCAGGACCCCCAGCGCGCAGCCCCCGAAGACGACCGAGACCGAGCCGATGATCAGCGCCCGGTCGAGGTCACCCATGATCGTGGCGCTGCGGTCGGCGAACCGGGTGTGCAGCGACAGCACGTCCCCGTTGGCCAGGGGCACGGCCGCCCAGACGTCGGGCACCCCGTCGGCGTACTCGTCGACATGGGTGGCACGCCGGTTGTCCCGGATCCGGTTGCGCAGGCCGGCCGGCAGCCTGGGGTCGTTGAGCTTGGCGCCGAACTTGGGCGACGGCTTCTGCGTGTTCGAGGCCTCGTACAGCCGCTGGGCGAAGAGGAGACGCTCCAGCTGGACCTCTCGGGCGTTCTCCAGCATCGAGACGCGCGCGGCGTTGTGGACGACGAGGCTCAGGGCCAGGGCGATGAGCGCGCCGACCGCGGCGATCGCGATGCTGATCTTCCAGCGGACACCGGTCCGCAGTGCGAGCCGCTTCATGCGCGGAGCTTGTAACCGAAGCCGCGGACCGTCTCGATCCGGTCCTGCCCGATCTTGGTGCGCAGCCGCTGCACATGGACGTCCACGACCCGGGTGTCACCGCCCCAGCCGTAGTCCCAGACCCGCTCCAGGAGCCTGTCCCGGGAGAGCACCGTGCCGGGTGCCGAGGAGAACTCCAGCAGCAGGCGCATCTCGGTCGGCGTCAGACCCACCTGGGCACCCGCCCGGCGCACCTCCATGCCCTCCGTGTCGATCTCCACGTCGCCGAAGACCAGGACCCCGTCCGTCTCCCCGGGCGCCTGGCCGCCCGCGGTCCCCGGCTGCCCGCCCGGACCCGAGGCGTGACCGAAACGGCGCAGCACGGCACGGATCCGGGCGACCAGCACCGCCCCGTCGAACGGTTTCGTGACGTAGTCGTCGGCCCCTGCCTCCAGGCCCAGCACCACGTCGATCGAGTCGGCCCGCGCCGACAGCATGATCACGGGTACGGTCGACTCGTCCCTGATACGGCGGCACAGACTGACCCCGTCCAGCCCCGGCACCATCACATCGAGCAGCGCGATGTCCGGACGGTCGGCCCGGAAGGCCTCCAGGCCCCGCAGCCCGTCGGGCATCGCGGTCACCGTGAAACCGACGCGCTCCAGCGCGAGCTGGGTGGCCTCACGGATGACGTCGTCGTCCTCGACGAAGAGGACATGGGTCTCGGCCATGCGGGCAAGTCCTCAGTTCTGCGTCGTCGGCGGTGCGGGAAGGTCACCCTCGCCGAGAGCCCGGTTGAAGTCGTTGTGCACCCGGTCGGTCTCGGTGAACCGGTCGGTCGCCCAGCGATAGGTGATGACGTCCTCGCCGGAGGGGTAGGCGACCGCGTCCTTCGACCCGTACACCTGGGTCGTCACCACCAGGTCACCGCGGTCGATGGTGCCGTAGACCGCGGGTATCTCGGCCGTGAAGACGTTCTCGTACGTACCGTCCGCACCCCGCCGGTAGACATAGGTGCCGACCCCCACCGAGTCGCCGCAGGTCATCACGTTGACCACGACGTCGGCGGCCGGGCCGTCGGTCAGCGAGCCGTACGAGGTGTCCACCGGGTACTCGTCGCCCGCGCAGGGCTTCAGCTCGTTCCTGATCTGCCCGCCCACCTCCGGGTCGGCCTTGATGAGCAGTACGGCGTTGACCCGCGCGGCGGGCTTCGCCGTCCCGGTGGGCACGGTGGTCGAGGGCGTGACCTGGGCGACCGGCTGGGTGCCCGCCGGTCCCTCGTCACGGGTGCCCGTACCACCGGTGGAACAGCCGGCGCAGAGCAGCCCGAAAGCGGCGAGCCCGGCCATGGCCGTACTCCCCGCCGCCAGGCCGGCCCGGAGCGCGCTGCCCCGGCCGGCCGTCGTCCTGTCCGTGCCGTCACCGCTGCCTGTCAGGCCGCGCACCGCTCCCGCCCCCGCTCGTCATGACGCCTGGCCGGCTGCGCCGGTATCCGCGCCGGTGCGCCCTCGGCCTCACGGCTCCGGGCGGCCCGGTCCTCCAGCTCCTGGCGCAGTCGTGCCAGGGCGCGGTGGAGCGTGCTCTTCACCGTACCGGCCGACATGCCGAGTGCCGCGGCCGTCTCCTCCGTGCTCATCTGCTCCCAGTGTCGCAGCACGACTACGCTGCGCTGCTTCGGAGCCAGGACACCCAGGACGTCCATGAGCAGGGCACGGTCGGCGCGCTGCTCCGTGCCGTCGTCCACGCTCGCGTCGGGGAGCTGCTCGGTGGGGACCTCTTCGAGCCTGCGGGCCCGCCACCACTCCGTACGCGTGTTGATCATGACGCGGCGCAGATAGGCGTCGGCCAGGGACTTGTCGGCGATGCCGTCCCAGCGGCCGTAGGTGCGGACCAGGGCGGTCTGCAGCAGGTCCTGCGCGTCCACGGGGTCGGGGACCAGCCGGCGGGCACTGCGCAGCAGCGCGTCCTGCCGGGTGCGTACGTACTCCTCGAATTCGAGCACCTCGCCCTGCGCCATAACAACCGCCTCCGTCCCCGTGCATCCCCGTGATGTCGCCGTCGGCAGGTGGTCCCGTTGCCGACGCCGATGACGCTACGGAGGGGTTGTCACGAGGGTGTGCGGAGCAGCCGTACGCGGACGCACGGCTGTCCATCGGTTGTGTAACAGCCGCTGGACAGCCCGGTCCGCCGGTGCGTCGTCAGGTCAGGGGGAGCCGGTACCGGCCGTTCGACAGGGGTTCCACCAGGCCGTCGGCGACCAGACCGTCCAGGGCGCGTGCCCGCTGCACGGGCTCCTCCCACACGGAGTCCAGCGCGGACTGCGGCACCGGCGCGACCGACTCCCGCAGGACGGCGAGCAGCCGGCCACGCACCTGCCGGTCCGTACCAGCATAGGTCTGGCCGCGGCGCGGCGGACCCTGGTGGGCGGGCTTCCCGGCCAGCCGCCAGGCGCACTGTCCGGCGATCGGGCAGCGCGTGCAGTCCTCGTTCTTCGCGGTGCACACGAGTGCGCCGAGCTCCATCGTGGCCGCCGCCCAGCGGGCCGCGCGTTCGTCCTCCTCGGGGAGCAGGGCACGGGCGAGCTTGCGCTCGGCCGCGGTGGTCGCGTTCGGCGGGTACTGGATGCCGGACGCCGCCCGGGCGAACACCCGGCGGACGTTCGTGTCGAGTACGGCATGACGCTGGCCGTACGCGAACGAGGCCACGGCCGCCGCCGTGTACTCGCCGATCCCGGGCAGCGCGAGCAGCTGGCCGTGCTCGCTCGGCACGTCCCCGCCGTGCCGTTCCGTTATCGCCTGGGCCGCCCCGTGCAGCCGCAGGGCGCGCCGCGGGTAGCCGAGCCGGCCCCAGGCGCGGACCGCTTCACCGGGCGCGTCGGCGGCCAGGTCGGCGGGGCGCGGCCAGCGGGCCAGCCACTGCTCGTACACCGGGAGGACCCGGCTCACCGGGGTCTGCTGCAGCATGAACTCGCTCACCATCACACCCCAGGCGCCCGCCTCGGGGCGGCGCCAGGGCAGATCGCGGGCGTGCTGCTCGAACCACCCGATGACGGGGGTGTGGAGGGAGGCGGGGGGCGTCTGTGTCGAAGTCGTGGCAGTCATCGCACCCACGATCCTGGCACGGAAGACGGGACATGGGGCACGGCTACGGGGGTGTCGGCCCCGTCGAGGGCTCACGGGGTGATATCGCCACCCGTTCTGTCCCTTCGGGCCGGGGCGGGTGAAGGCCGGGTGGCACAAAGTGGCCGGAAGCGGCCGGGAACGGCCGCTCCGTGATGATGATCCGGAAAACTTGTCGATCAGAGCGGCGGGTGGGGGCCGGAGTTGGTCCGGAACTCTCGTAGAGTTCGGGACGTGGGTTCTATGCGCAATCCGGTCGGGCCGCTTCCCTCCAGCATCTACTGGCGTCGGAGGGCCGTAGCGGCGATGGTGATCGCGCTGCTCGCGGCGCTGATCGCGTGGGCCGTCACCTCGGGCGGCGGCGGGGAGAAGAAGGACGACGGGAAGTCCGGCGACGCCGCTCCCGTTCCCTCCATCACGCCAGGACCCACGAGCTCCGGCCCGGACGTCGGCCAACCGCCGGGCGGACGCGACGAGTCGGGGGAGACCGGAAGCGGTGACGAGGCCTCGGGCGGAAGCGCCGGGGACACCGGAACGGGCGGCGGCACCGGAACGGGCGGCTCGGGACCGAGTGGCTCGGCGTCCTCCGGGACCGGATCCGCGGGGACGGGCACGAGCGGCGGCGGAACGGCGGGCGAACAGGTGCCCGCAGGCTCCTCGCTCCCCAACTGTGCACCCTCGACACTGCAGTTGAGCCTGAAGACGGAGAACAGCTACGGCCCCGACGACAAGCCGGTGTTCCGGCTGGTCGCCAGAAACACCTCGGCCACCGACTGCAAGGCCGATCTCGGCCCGAAGAGTGCGGTGCTCACGATCACCGAGGCCGGCGGCGACGACGAACAGCTGTGGTCGTCCGAGGACTGCCCGAAGGCGGGCGCCTTCTTCCTGAAGGTTCCGGCGGGCGCGACGGTCGTCCACACCGTGAAGTGGGACCGCAAGCAGAGCGCGCCCGGGTGCGCGACACCTCCTGCGGGTGCGGCGGCCCCCGGCACGTATCTGCTGGAGGCGAAGGCGCCGGGCGAGCCCGTCCAGCGGGCCTCGTTCGTCCTGGCCAAGGACTGACCCCGGCGCTCCGGGCCGTTCCAGGAACGGTCGGAAGGGGCGGGCCCGGTTTACGGGAGAGGCGGCCCGGTGCGCCCACCCCTCCCGGTTCCGGCTAGACGTACCGCTCGAGGATCGACGACTCGGCCAGGCGCGAGAGGCCCTCGCGCACGCTCCGCGCACGCGCCTCGCCGACGCCGTCCACCGTCTGCAGGTCGTCCACGCTGGCGGCGAGCAGCTTCTGCAGACCACCGAAGTGCTCCACCAGCCGCTCTATGATCGCCCCCGGCAGCCTCGGCACCTTCGCCAGCAGCCGGAAGCCACGGGGGGACACCGCCGAGTCCAGCGTCTCCGGCGAGCCGCTGTAGCCCAGCGCCCGTGCCACCACCGGAAGTTCGAGCAGCTCGGTGTGGGTGAGCGCGTCCAGCTCGGTGAGTGCCTCCGCGACCGTCCGGGACCGCTTCGCGGTCGGCTCCGGTACGTAGTCGCGCACGACCAGCTCCCGCTCCGGCTCCACGCCCGCGATCAACTCGTCGAGCTGCAGCGCCAGAAGCCGGCCGTCGGTGCCCAGCTCCACCACGTACTCGGCGATCTCGGTCGCGATCCTGCGCACCATCTCCAGCCGCTGCGCGACCGCCGTGACGTCGCGGACGGTCACCAGGTCCTCGATCTCCAGTGCGGAGAGCGTCCCGGCGACCTCGTCCAGCCGGAGCTTGTACCGCTCCAGCGTGGCGAGCGCCTGATTGGCGCGGGACAGGATGGCGGAGGATTCCTCCAGGACCCGTCGTTCCCCGTCCACGTACAGCGCGATCAGGTGCATCGACTGGGAGACCGAGACGACCGGGAAGCCGCACGCCTTGGAGACCCGGTCCGCCGTGCGGTGACGGGTGCCCGTCTCCTCGGTGGGGATCGAGGCGTCCGGGACCAGCTGCACACCGGCCCGCAGGATCTTGGTCATGTCCTTGTCGAGGATCAGTGCGCCGTCCAGCTTGCACAGCTCACGCAGCCGCGTCGCGGTGAATTCCACGTCCAGCACGAACCCACCGGTGCACATGGATTCGACGGTTTTGTCCATACCGAGAACGATCAGGCCGCCGGTGTTGCCGCGGAGGATGCGCTCCAGGCCGTCACGGAGGGCCATTCCGGGCGCGACCGCGCTCAACGAGGCGCGCATCAGCCACTCGTTACCCGTGCCTTGGCCGGACTTTCCGGGCGATGCTGCCCGGTCGTTGGCTGCCACTGCACTCCTCCGGTCACAGGTTTGCGGTGCCCTGAGTCCCTCATACCGTTCGTACGGGCGGGCGAGACCAGGGCAAAGTCTACCGGCGTGCGCCGTCCTCCTGTGGTCCGTCCGGACGAGACCGGCGGGGGAGGACTCTCAGAGCATCGCCCATGTCGGCGACTTCTGTGACCTTCATACCGGCGGGGACCTGCCCCGGGTCCCTCGGGACCAGGGCGTGCTTGAACCCGAGACGGTACGCCTCCGCCAGCCTGCGCTGGACCCCGGTGACCCTTCTGACCTCGCCGGCGAGGCCCACCTCACCGATCGCGACCAGGTTCTTCGGGAGCGGTGTGTCGCTGGCGGCGCTGGCCAGGGCCAGGGCGATCGCGAGGTCCGCGGCAGGTTCGGTGAGCTTCACGCCGCCCACCGTCGCACTGTAGATGTCCCGCTTGCCGAGCGCGCTGATCCGGCCCCGCTGCTCCAGGACGGCCAGCATCATCGACACCCGGGAGGTCTCCAGCCCGGAGGTGGTGCGCCGGGGCGAGGGGATCTGTGAATCGACCGTCAGCGCCTGCACCTCGGCGACCAGGGGGCGCTTGCCCTCCAGAGTGACCGTCAGGCAGGTGCCGGGGACCGGCTCGTCACGTCGGGTGAGGAAGAGCCCGGAGGGGTCGGCGAGGCCCGTGATGCCCTCGTCGTGCAGCTCGAAGCAGCCGACCTCGTCCGTGGCGCCGTACCTGTTCTTGACACCCCGTACGAGACGGAGGCGCGCGTGCCGGTCGCCCTCGAAGGACAGCACCACGTCGACCAGGTGTTCCAGCAGCCGGGGCCCCGCGATCGCGCCGTCCTTGGTGACATGGCCGACCAGGAGCGTCGACATGCCGCGCTCCTTCGAGGCCCGGATGAGGGCGCCCGCGACCTCGCGGACCTGCGCCATGCCCCCGGGTGCGCCCTCGATCTCCGGCGACGCGACGGTCTGTACGGAGTCGAGGACCAGCAGGGACGGCTTGACCGCGTCCAGGTGGCCGAGAACCGCGGACAGGTCGGTCTCCGCCGCCAGATACAGGTGGTCGTTGATCGCCTTGATCCGGTCGGCCCGCATCCGCACCTGGCTGGCGGACTCCTCGGCCGTGACGTAGAGCGTGCGGTGGTCGTCGCTCGCCGCCTTGGCGGCCACGTCCAGCAGGAGCGTCGACTTGCCGACGCCCGGCTCACCCGCGAGCAGCACGACGGCACCGGGCACGAGCCCTCCGCCGAGCACACGGTCCAGCTCGCCGACCCCGGTCGAGCGTGCCGTGGCCTGCCGGCTGTCGACCTGGCCGATCGGCACGGCCGCCGTGGAGACGCGGCCTGCCGCGGTGGTGCGGATCGCGGGGGCGCCGCCGAACTCCTCGACCGTCCCCCAGGCCTGGCACTCCGGGCAGCGGCCGAGCCACTTGGCGGTCGTCCAGCCGCATTCGGTGCAGCGGTAGGACGGTCGGTCCTTCGCGGATTTCGTACGGGCAGCCATGGCGTCACCGTATAGGTGCGGTCCGACACCGCCGACCACGGGCGCGGAAGGCGAACAGGTGTCCGATGCGTGAGAACGATGGAATTACAGGTTCCTTGTCCTCTTTCGGGGGATACCTTCACCCGTAAGGATTAAATGTGGGAAAGGGTCACCAGGGGTGTGTGTTCGTCTGCCTACGGTCGCCACGTGACGAGCAGCAGGCTGGAGACTCCCCTACACACCACCGGCGCACACCGGGCGCACCGCCGAGCGCCCCGTCCGTCGGCGCAGCGACCGGCGGCACGTTACGAGCCGTACCTCGACGGCCTGTTCACCTACTGCCTCTCCGTCCTGTGCGACCACGAGGCGGCCGCCGAGGCGCTCGGCTCGGTCCTCGCGATCGCGGAACGGCAGGACGGCCGGTGCCCCACGGCCGAGGAGGAACGTAAATCCTGGCTGTACGCCCTGGCCAGGTGGGCCTGTCTGCGCGCACTCACGGAACAGCGGCGGGGCCGCCAGGCGCACCGCCGGACGACCGTCCCGCCGCCCCCTTCCGCGCCGGCCCCCGTCTCCGGTTCCCGCGGCACCCCGGAGGAGGCACTCGTCCCGGATCCCGCCGAGTCCCCGGCGGCCGAGGCGCGCCGGCGCGAACTCGCGCAGCTGGCCTGGCCGGAGGCCGCGGGCACCACCCCCGAGCAGCGGGAAGCGCTGGAGCTCTCCGTACGCCACCGGCTCACCCCGCGCGCCGTCGCCGCCGTCCTCGGCCTCGAACCGGGCACCGCCCGGGAACTCCTGGCCGCGGCGGCCTGCGAGGTGGAGCGCACCCGCGCCGCCCTCGCCGTCGTCGAGTCGGGCAACTGTCCCACCGTCGCCCGGCTCACCGGCACCCACCAGGTGCTGATCTCCGTGGCCCTGCGCCGGGAGCTCGTGCGCCACGTCGACGACTGCCCCCGCTGCCGCCGTGCCGCGGAGCGGGCCGGGGCCACCGGGCCGTGGCCCGGCGCGGGCGTCACCCCGGTCGCCGTACTGCCGGTGGTCGAGGCGCCGCGCCCCTCGGTGCACGTCGCCCTGGCCCATGCCAGACGGTCCCGGGCGGGCGCCCCGCGCTTCGGCCGGACCGGCTTCCCGCTGGACCCGAAGGACCATGCCGCGCGCCGGGACCGGCTGCGCGCACGGGTGGTGACGACGACGGTCGTGGCCACCGTCGTCGCCGCCCCCGTGATCGCCCTGTGGGCCGCCTACCGGGGCGCGCCGCTGACCGGTGAGGGCCGGGACGGCTCCTCCGTCACGGCGACGGAGGTGGAGGAGGAGTCCGGGCTCGCCGGAGACCCGAACGGCCCCTACGAGAACGCGGGCAACGCCCGCCCCGACCGGGACGGCCGCTTCACGGACGCCGCGCGGAGACCGGACGTCTCGGCCGAGGTCGTCAGTGCCGGGGGCGGCCCGCACGCCTCCGACGCGATCCGGATCGTGGCCCGCTCGTCCGGCGGCCGTACGACGATCACGCTGACGGCGCGTGGCGAAGCCGCCGCCTGGTCGGCCCGGGTGAACGCGCCCTGGCTGCATCTCAGCCGTTCGTCCGGCACGCTCGCCGCCGGACGGAGCGTCACCGTCCAGGTGCTCGTGAACGAGGCGGCCGAACCGGACGGCCCCTGGAGCGCGCGGGTCCTGTTCGCCCCGTCGGGCTCGGCGGTCGCGATCACCGGGTACGGCGCCGCGGCCCCGCCGTCCGCAGGCCCGGATCCCGTGCCGGAGCCGTCGTCGGGCTCCCCCGGCCCTTCGCCGTCCTCCCCGCCCCCGTCGCCCGACCCGACCCCGGATCCCACGCCGGACCCGACGCCCTCCACGCCGGACCCGACGCCCTCCCCGACGGACCCGTCGGGCTCGCCCGATCCCACGCCGTCGCCGACCGAGGGGTCCCCGACGCCCGCGCCGTCCGATCCGACGGAGGGGCCGGGCGAACCGTCGCCGGAGTCCTCGGCTGACGCACGGTGAAACGGCGGCCCGGCGCACGGCGGAACGTTTGTCCACCACGCGCCGGGCCGCCGACACGGGGGGCCGCAGTCACACCGGCCGCCTTCGCAGCAGGCCGCCGTCACTCCTCGCGGCTGTCACTCCACGCCGCTGTCGTGACCGGCCGGGATCAGGACGTCGGATCGGCCGGGTGCGGTGCCATCGGCAGCAGCGACGCCAGCCGCTGCTCGCACAGCTCGACCAGCCGGTCGTACGCCTCCTTGCCCATCAGCTCGGTGAGCTCGGGGCGGTAGGTCACGTAGACCGGGTCCCCGGCCCCGTGCGCGGAAGTCGCCGACGTACACCACCAGTGCAGGTCGTGACCGCCCGGACCCCAGCCCCGGCGGTCGTACTCCCCGATCGAGACCTGGAGCACGCGCGTGTCGTCGGGGCGGTCGATCCAGTCGTACGTACGCCGGACCGGCAGCTGCCAGCACACGTCGGGCTTCGTCTCCAGCGGCTCCTTGCCCTCCCGCAGGGCCAGGATGTGCAGCGAGCAGCCGGCGCCGCCCTCGAAGCCGGGACGGTTCTGGAAGATGCAGGAGCCCTCCCAGCGCCGCGTCTGGCGTTCGCCGTCCTCGTCGACGCCGACCCAGCCCGTCTTCGTGCCGACGTCGTGGAACTGCCACAGGTCCGGGGTGAGGCGTGCGACGTGCCCCGCCACCCGCTTCTCGTCGTCCTTGTCGGAGAAGTGCGCACCCAGGGTGCAGCACCCGTCGTCCGCACGGCCCGCCTGGATGCCCTGGCAGCCGCTGCCGAAGATGCAGGTCCACCTGGACGTGAGCCACGTCAGATCGCAGCGGAAGACCTGCTCGTCGTCGGCGGGGTCGGGGAATTCGACCCAGGCCCGCGCGAAGTCGAGCCCCTTCTCGTCGGGCCGCTCGGGCCCCTTTGATTCCGGCTGCTGCATCTCCTGCTTCGTTTTCTGCTTCTTCGTGACTTTGTCCGGCTTCGCCTTTTTCGTCTTTGGCACGCGCCAAGAGTAAGTCCGCAGCGGCAGTAGCGTTCCGGGTATGAGACTCGGAGTCCTCGACGTGGGGTCGAACACGGTTCATCTGCTGGTGGTCGACGCGCATCCCGGCGCCTGTCCGCTGCCCGCGCACTCGCACAAGGCGGAGCTTCGGCTGGCCGAACTCCTCGACCCGGAAGGGGCGATCGGCCCCGCGGGGGTCGACCGCCTCGTGTCGACGATCACCGACGCGCTCCGGGCCGCCGAGGACAAGGGCTGCGAGGACGTGCTGGCCTTCGCCACCTCCGCCGTGCGCGAGGCGACCAACGCGGACGAGGTGCTGTCCCGTGTACGGGACGAGACGGGCGTCGCCCTCGCCGTCCTCAGCGGCGAGGAGGAGGCCCGGCTCACCTTCCTGGCCGCCCGCCGCTGGTTCGGCTGGTCGGCGGGGAAGCTGCTGGTCCTGGACATCGGCGGCGGGTCGCTGGAGGTCGGATACGGGCTGGACGAGGAACCGGACGCCGCCGTGTCGCTGCCGCTCGGTGCCGGGCGCCTCACCGCGAGCTGGCTGCCCGGTGACACGGCGGACCCCACGGCCGTACGGGCGCTGCGCCGCCACGTCCGCGCCTGCATCGCCCGGACCGTCGGCGACTTCACCCGGCTCGGGCCGCCCGACCACGTCGTCGGGACCTCCAAGACCTTCAAGCAGCTCGCCAGGATCGCGGGCGCCCCGCGCTCCGCCGAAGGCCTGTACGTGCAGCGTGTCCTCACCCGTAAGGCCCTGGAGGAGTGGGTGCCGAAGCTGTCGGTGATGACCGTCGGGCAGCGGGGGGACCTGCCGGGGGTCACCGAGGGGCGCGCCGCGCAGCTCCTCGCGGGGGCGCTGGTCGCCGAGGCGGCGATGGACCTGTTCGGGGTCGAGGAGCTGGAGATCTGCCCCTGGGCACTGCGCGAGGGAGTCATCCTGCGCCGCCTGGACCATCTCCCGGCGCAGCAGTCCGCCCTCACCTGACCGCTCCCGGCGGGACGGCGGGCTCACCACCCGACGGCTTCCGGCGGGACGGCCGGCCCTCACCTGACCGCCGTGCCGCCCGCCATGGCCCTTCTCACTTTCAGCCGGGGTCCCTCGGCGACGCGTACCACTGCCCGTACCCTGTCCACGTGGCAGATCCAGTGGTGCGCATCCCGGATGCGAAGGTCGCCCTGTCGACGGCCTCCGTCTATCCGGAGTCGACGGCGACGGCCTTCGAGATCGCCGCACGCCTGGGTTACGACGGCGTCGAGGTCATGGTCTGGACCGACCCCGTCAGTCAGGACATCGAGGCGCTGAAGCGGCTTTCGGACTATCACGGGGTGCCGATCCTCGCCGTGCACGCACCGTGTCTGCTGATCACGCAGCGGGTCTGGTCCACCGACCCGTGGGTGAAGCTCCAGCGGGCCAGGGCGGCGGCGGAGAAACTCGGCGCGTCGACCGTGGTCGTCCACCCGCCGTTCCGTTGGCAGCGCAACTACGCGCGTGACTTCGTCACCGGAATCTGGCGCATGGCGGACGAGACCGACGTGCGCTTCGCCGTCGAGAACATGTACCCCTGGCGCTACCGGGACCGCGAGATGCTCGCGTACGCCCCCGACTGGGACGTCACCCGGCACGACTACCGGCACTTCACCGTGGACCTCTCGCACACCGCGACCGCGCGCACCGACAGCATGGCGATGGTGGACCGGATGGGCGACCGGCTCGCCCACGTCCACCTCGCCGACGGCAAGGGCTCCAACAAGGACGAGCACCTGGTGCCGGGCCGGGGCGACCAGCCCTGCGCGGAGCTGCTGGAGCGGCTGGCCCGTACGGCGTTCGACGGCCATGTGGTCATCGAGGTCAACACGCGCCGCGCCATGTCATCGGCCGAACGCGAGGCCGACCTCGCGGAGGCACTCGCCTTCACCCGGCTCCACCTGGCGTCCTCGGCACAGGCCCCCCGCTCATGACGTCCGACGGCCCGGAGGGCCGGGCCCCGCGGCGCCGGGGGCGCCCCTCCCGCGCGGAGAAGAGCACCGGCCCCGACGCCAGGACCCGGATCCTCGCGGCGGCCCGTGCGGAATTCGCCGGGCGCGGCTACGACAAGACGTCGATCCGCGGCATCGCCAAGGAGGCCGGCGTCGACGCGGCCCTGGTCCATCACTACTTCGGTACGAAGGACGAGATGTTCGCGGCGGCCGTCGAGGTCTCCTTCGAGCCCGCGCTCGTCATCCCGGAGATCCTCGGCGGCCCCGCCGAGGACATGGGGGAGCGGCTGGCCCGCTACTTCATCGGCGTGTGGGAGAACCCGGCCACCCGGGCGCCCCTGGTCGCGATCCTGCGCTCCGCTCTCACCCACGAGGCGGCGGCGAAGGTGCTGCGCGGTTTCGTGCTGCGGCGGCTGCTGGAGCGGATCGCGGCGGACCTGGACGTGCCCGACCCGACGTTCCGCGCCGAGCTGGCGGCCTCGCACATGATCGGGATCGCGATCCTCCGGTACGTGATCCAGGCGGAGCCCCTGGCGTCGGCGGACCCGGAGAAGATCATCGCCATGGTGGCCCCGACGCTCCAGCGGTACCTCACGGAGAAGGACGTCCCGGAGGCCCGGCCGCTCTGAGGCCCGGCCGCTCCGAGGCCCGAGCCCGCCGTGGCCCGGCCGCTCCGAGGCCGGGGCCCGGGACACTGGGCATCGTGTCCCGAAATCCGGACACATTGTCCAGATCCTGGAGCGAGGCGTACGCTCGGAGACAGTCTTTTCTGTCGAAGGAGCGAGCGACGATGCCCCAGCTGAGGTCCCGCACTGTCACCCACGGCCGCAACATGGCGGGCGCCCGCGCCCTTATGCGCGCGTCCGGCGTAGCCAGTGAGGACATCGGTAAGCCGATCATCGCGGTAGCCAACTCCTTCACCGAGTTCGTCCCGGGCCACACCCACCTCGCCCCGGTCGGCCGGATCGTCTCCGAGGCGATCAAGGCGGCGGGCGCGGTGCCCCGCGAGTTCAACACGATCGCGGTGGACGACGGCATCGCGATGGGCCACGGCGGCATGCTCTACAGCCTGCCCTCCCGCGACCTCATCGCGGACAGCGTCGAGTACATGGTCGAGGCCCACTGCGCCGACGCCCTGATCTGCATCTCCAACTGCGACAAGATCACCCCCGGCATGCTGATGGCGGCACTCCGCCTCAACATCCCCACGATCTTCGTCTCCGGCGGCCCGATGGAGGCCGGCAAGGCCACTCTCGTCGACGGCACGGTCCGCAGCCTCGACCTGGTCGACGCGATCTCCGACGCGGTGAACGACAAGATCTCGGACGAGGACATCCTCCGTATCGAGGAGAACGCCTGTCCGACCTGTGGCAGTTGCTCCGGCATGTTCACCGCCAACTCGATGAACTGTCTCGCCGAGGCGATCGGCCTGGCCCTGCCCGGCAACGGCTCGGTCCTCGCCACGCACACCGCCCGCAAGGCGCTGTACGAGGACGCCGGCCGCACGATCGTCGAGATCACCGAGCGCTACTACGAGCAGGACGACGAGACGGTCCTCCCCCGGAACATCGCCTCGCGGGCCGCCTTCGAGAACGCCATGGCCCTGGACATCGCCATGGGCGGCTCCACCAACACGATCCTGCACCTGCTGGCCGCCGCCCAGGAGGCCGAGCTCGACTTCGGCCTCCCGGAGATGGACGCGATCTCACGCCGCGTCCCCTGCCTCTCGAAGGTCGCGCCGAACGTCGCGCCCGGCGGCACGTACTACATGGAGGACATCCACCGGGCCGGCGGCATCCCCGCCATCCTCGGTGAGCTCTACCGTGGCGGCCTCCTCAACGAGGACGTCCACTCCGTCCACTCCGACTCCCTCGCGGACTGGCTGAAGTCCTGGGACGTGCGGGGCGGCTCCCCGTCCCCCGACGCGATCGAGCTGTGGCACGCGGCCCCCGGCTGCGTCCGCTCCGCGACCGCCTTCTCGCAGTCCGAGCGCTGGGACACCCTCGACCTCGACGCCGAGGGCGGCTGCATCCGCTCGGTGGAGCACGCGTACTCCAAGGACGGCGGCCTCGCGGTCCTCAAGGGCAACCTCGCGGTCGACGGCTGCGTCGTCAAGACGGCCGGTGTGGACGAATCGATCTGGACCTTCGAGGGCCCGGCCGTGGTCTGCGAGTCGCAGGACGACGCGGTGGACAAGATCCTCCGTAAGGAGATCACGCACGGCGACGTCGTCGTGATCCGCTACGAGGGCCCGCGCGGCGGCCCCGGCATGCAGGAGATGCTCTACCCGACGTCGTTCCTGAAGGGCCGCGGCCTCGGCAAGAGCTGTGCCCTCGTCACCGACGGCCGTTTCTCCGGCGGTACGTCGGGCCTGTCGATCGGCCACGCGTCTCCGGAAGCGGCGTCCGGCGGCACGATCGCGCTGGTCGAGGACGGTGACCGGATCCGGATCGACATCCCGAACCGTTCGATCGAGCTCCTCGTCCCCGACGCCGAGCTCGCCGCCCGCCGCGAGGCGCTGAACGGCGTGTACGCGCCGAAGAACCGCGACCGCAAGGTCTCGGCGGCCCTGCGCGCCTACGCCGCGATGGCGACGAGCGCGGACCGCGGCGCGGTCCGCGACGTCTCCAAGCTCGGCTGACACCCCGACGGTCCCGTCCGGCCCCGTCCCTGGTCACTCACCAGCGGGCGGGGTCGTCCGCGTCCACGGCGAAGACGGACCCGTCCGGGGCCGTTCCGACGACGCTCCGGCCGAGGACCACGGGAGCGGGCAGGGCGGAGGCGTGGCTGAGCTTCCCCGCCTTCAGCCGCGGACGCGTCTGGCCGAGCAGCGTCCCGTTCTCCGTGTCGACGGCCAGCAGCCGCCCGTCGGCCGCCGAGAAGTACAGGCGGTTCCCCGCCCCGAGGACCGGCGCGGAGGTCAGGCCCACGGCCGTCTCCAGCCGCCAGCGTTCGGCCTTCGCGGCGCCCGGACGGACATCGACGGCCAGCAGCGCACCACCGCGTTCCAGCAGGTAGGCGGTGCCCGAGGCCACCACGACCTCCGGCCCGTTCATCCGGAAGGGCAGCCGTAGGGGCGTCGCGCTCCGCAGCACCGGGTCGTAGCGGACCAGCCCGGTGGTCTGGGCGTTCGCGTCCATCGAGGTCAGCAGGAGCGCCCCGCCGGCGGTTCCGGCCGGGGTGAGTATCCCGTCCAGCCGGCGCTGCCATGCCGTGCCGCCGGTCCGGGCCGCGACCGCCGTGACGAGGGTGGTGGTCCCGTTCGCGGAGTGCTCGAAGGCGTAGGCGAGCCCCGTCCCGCCGTCGTACAGCGCGTAGCCGGGCTGCCGGTGACCGGGGACGGCGTGCCGCCAGCGCGACGTACCGGTCTCCGCGTCGAGCCCCTGCGCGGTGCCGTCCCGCCCGACCATCAGCAGCGTTTCACCTGCGGGGAAGGGGACGTCCAGATACGCGGTGAGGCTTCTCTTCCACAGCGGTGCGGCCCGGCCCGGGGCGTACGCCCGGAGCGTGCCGCCCGGCTCGGCGGTGTGCACCCTGCCGTCGGGCGTCGCCCCCAACTCGGGGGCCTCCGGCGAGGTGTCCGGGTGCGACCAGACCACCCGGCCGTCCGACGGATCCAGCCGTGCCGTGCCGAACCCGGCCGCCACGCAGTACAGCGCCGTACCTCCCGGGGCGCACGACGGCGTCGAACCATTCGGCGACCGCAGTGCCGTCTGCCAGGGGCCGAAGGCCGCCCGCGGCTCCTTCTTGCCGACGGGGCCCGGATCCGGTGCCCCGGAGCCGGCGAAGGCCCCGGCCGCCCACACACATCCGGCGACCAGCGCGAGGACCGCCGCGGCGACCGCGAGCCGGCGCACCGTACGCCGCCGGCCGCCCCCGGTCCCGGACGGCAGCCCGTCCGCCACCCGCACGTGCGTCGTCCCGTCCGCCGCGTCGCCGGCCACCGAGGGCTCGACGACAGCCGACGCGACCGGCCGCCGCTGCGCCGGGATGAACGCGGTCGCCTCGTACGACGGTGGGTGCAGCGCCGCCATGATCTCGTCCGGGGTGGGACGTGCCGCCGGGTCCTTCGCCAGGCAGCGCGCGACCAGCGGCGCGAGCCCCTCGGGCACCCCGGTCAGATCGGCCTCGTCGTGCACCACCTGGTAGGCCACGATGTACGGGCTGTCCGAGTCGAAGGGCCCCCGGCCGGTCGCCGCGTGGACCAGCACCGCGCCCAGCGCGAAGACGTCCGCGGCGGGCCCGACCTCCCGGGGCCGCTGGAACTGCTCCGGTGCCATGTAGGGCGGCGAGCCGATCAGCTTGCCCGTCTCGGTGCGCAGATCGCTGTCGTACGGCCGGGATATCCCGAAGTCGATGACCTTGGGCCCGGAGTCGGGAAGCAGCACGTTGCTCGGCTTGAGATCCCGGTGGATGACACCGGCCCGGTGGATGTCCCGCAGCGCCTCTGCGAGGCCGGCCGTCAGCCTGCGCAGCTCGGCGGGGCTCATCGGCCCGTTCCGCTTCACCTGCGCGGACAGCGTCGGACCGGGCACGTACAGGGTGGCCATCCAAGGCAGCGCTGCGGTCGGATCGGCGTCCACGACCGGTGCGGTGAACGCGCCGCTGACCCGCCGGGCAGCCGCCACCTCCTGCCGGAAACGCGCCCTGAACTCAGGGTCCGCCGCATGCTGACGGTGCACCACCTTGACCGCGAGCTGCAGCCCGGAGGGCGACCGGGCCAGGTGCACCACACCCATGCCGCCCGCTCCGAGACATGCCTCCAGCCGGTACTGCCCTGCGTACTCAGGATGCTCCGCTTCCGGATGTGATCCGGTCCCTCGCAGCGGCGGCATCGCCCACCCCCGTGTGTTCGTGCGCAAGCGCGACGCACGGAGCCTAGTCGATGGTGCGTGCGAGGAGCGTGGGGCTTGTTAGCCTGCGCGTCGTACGCATCGCTTTCAACGGGGGAGGCCCACATGGGCGTTGGAGAGAACACCGCCACGACGGACGGCACGGCGGCGGAGGACCAGGGGGTGACGGCACTCGCGGCGGACGTCGCCCTGTATCCGATCGCTCCCGGATACCGCGTCAACGTCCGCAAGGGACCGGGCACGAAGTACGGGATCGTCCGGACGCTGCCGTACGGGATGAGCGTCCCGGTCTACTGCCAGAAGCCGGGGGAGTGGATCGCCGGTCCTTACGGCACGTCGAACCTCTGGGACAACATCGCCAGCGGTGAGTTCGTGTCCGACGCCTATGTCCACACGGGCAGTGACGGGTACATCGCCCCGCGCTGCGACTGACCCGTACGGTGCCCGCCCGGGGATAATCGATTCGTGAGCGAGAACAGCGAATCATCCGGCACGTCCCTCGGCAGCACATCGCCCGGCGGCACCGCGCCGGGGCCGCAGCCCGAACCCCTCCGTTTCTTCGGTACGACCTGGGTCGACCACGACGGGGGCTACGGGCTGCGGCGCGCCGGGGTCAGCGTCGGCTCGCTCGCGGCGGCCGTGGCCGCGTGCCTGGTGTTCCGCTTCGCCTACCAGGGCCTGGAGATCGCCGAGGTCGGCAGCCTCGTCGGCATGCTCGTCGTGCTGATGTTCGCGATCTGCAGCGCCATCGCGTTCCGCAGGACATGGGAGGGGTTTCGCCGCCGGCCCTCGGATCCGTCCCGCGAGGACAGCCTGCGGGGCCTGAAGTCGATCGGCTTCATCGGTTCGCTCCTCGCCTACTTCTTCCGCTCCCTGATCGAGGCGCCGGGCGAGAAGCTGCGGCGCACGGAGTACGAGGCCGCCCTCGCCCGGTACGTGAAGCGCCGCTCGACCCGCACCGGCAACCCGGCGGCCCGCAAGGGCGGCAAGGGGAAGCGCCCCGGGCGCAGATAGCACCGCCGCAGGTCGGCACGGTACCGGCTCCCTGAGCCTGCCGTGCCGACCGTGCCTGCCGTGCCGACCGTGCCTGCCGTGCCGACCGTGCCTGCCGTGCCGACCGTGCCTGCCGTGCCGACCGTGCCTGCCGTGCCGACCGTGCCTGCCGTGCCGACCGTGCCTGCCGTGCCGACCGTGCCTGCCGTGCCGACCGTGCCTGCCGTGCCGACCGTGCCTGCCGTGCCGACCCGCGCCGACCGCGCCTCCTGTGCCTCGGCCGCCCGGTGCGGCGTACGCGTGGTCGGTGTGCCGCAGCCCGGCCGGCTCCAGGCCCACCCACCGGTCGTACGGCGGGACGCCCAGGGCGTCCAGCGGCTCTGGCAGGCGCAGGACCGTGGCGTTGCCCGCCACCCGTACCCACTGGCCTCCGCCACCTCCACTCCCAGCACCACGGCCGCACGGCGATGTCCGAACGGGAGTGAGCCCGTACCCCGGCGTGCACGAGCACGCCCGTCGGCGCCGCCACCGGAATCACTCCGCGCTTCGTCGGCAGGGTGGCGACCGACAGCAGCCGTACCCCGTGCGGGACGGGCCCGCCGCCTTGGTCCTGGCCCCCGTTGTCCATTCCGCTCACGCCCCGGGCCGGGCGCGGAATCACCGATCCCTTGACGAGGGACCTCCGGCAGGATCAATATTCATCACATGATGAATTCCCAAGGCGCTCCACCGGCAAGGGCCGTCGAGGCCCGCGCCCTCACCGTCGTACGCGGCGACCGCACCGTCCTGCACGGCCTCGACCTCACCGTCGGGACGGGCAGGATCACCGGCCTGCTCGGCCCCTCCGGCTGCGGCAAGTCCACGCTCATGCGGGCCGTCGTCGGCACCCAGGCCAAGGTCGGCGGAACCCTCGACGTCCTCGGCCTCCCCGCGGGCCACCCGGCCCTGCGCCCCCGCGTCGGCTACGTCACCCAGGCCCCGTCGGTCTACTCCGACCTCACCGTCCGCCAGAACCTCGACTACTTCGCGGCCGTGCTCCGGCCAGGCCGCGCCCACCGCGAGGAGCGGGGGGACACCGTCACCCGCGCCATCCAGGACGTCGACCTCGCGGGCCGCGCCGACGCCCTCGCCGGAAACCTCTCCGGCGGCCAGCTCAGCCGCGTCTCGCTCGCCGTCGCCCTGCTCGGCACACCGGAACTCCTCGTACTCGACGAGCCGACCGTCGGTCTCGACCCCGTCCTGCGCCGTGACCTGTGGAACCTCTTCCACACTCTCGCCGCCGAGCGAGGCACCACGATCCTCGTCTCCTCCCACGTCATGGACGAGGCCGAGCGCTGCCACCAGTTGCTGCTCATGCGCGAAGGAGTCGTCCTCGCGGCCGACACCCCCGATGCCCTGCGCACCCGCACCGGATCGGCCACCGTCGAGGAGGCCTTCCTCCACCTCGTCGACGAGGCAGCCGCCACCAGCCGCCGGGAGGCGACCCGATGAACACCGCAGCCACCACGCCGGCCCCACGCCCCTTGAGCCCCGCCCGCACCATGGGCACCGCTGCCCGTGTCCTGCGCCAGCTCCGCCACGACCCCCGCACCATCGCGCTGCTGCTGGTCGTCCCGGTCCTGATGATCACGCTCCTGCGCTACGTGTTCGACGCCGACCCACGGACCTTCGACGCCATCGGCGCCTCACTGCTCGGCATCTTCCCGCTGATCACGATGTTCCTGGTGACCTCGATCGCCACTCTCCGCGAACGCACCTCGGGCACCCTCGAACGCCTGCTCGCCATGCCTCTCGGCAAGGGCGACCTGATCGCCGGGTACGCGCTCGCCTTCGGCACCGTCGCGGTCGCCCAGTCCGTCCTGGCCACCGCACTCTCCGTATGGGTGCTCGGCCTGGACGTCGTCGGATCACCCTGGCTGCTGCTCCTGGTCGCCCTGCTCGACGCTCTGCTCGGCACGGCACTCGGACTGTTCGTCTCGGCCTTCGCCGCCTCCGAATTCCAGGCGGTGCAGTTCATGCCGGCCGTGATCTTCCCGCAACTGCTGCTGTGCGGACTGTTCACCCCGCGCGACCAGATGCACCCCGTCCTCGAAGCCGTCTCCAACGTCATGCCGATGTCGTACGCCGTCGACGGGATGAACCAGGTCCTCACCCACACGGACATCACCGCCGACTTCTACCGCGACATCCTGATCGTCGCGGGCTGCGCCCTGCTCGTCCTCTGCCTCGGCGCCGCCACCCTCCGCCGCCGCACCACCTGACGGCGCGGTGCGAGGATGGCGCCAACGACGCGTACCGCCACCCGGAGGGTGAACCGCATGACCCAGACAGTCGCAGTCCTCGGTACAGGAAAGATCGGCGAGGCCCTGCTCAGCGGCATGATCCGGGCCGGCTGGCGCGCCCAGGACCTGCTCGTGACGACCCGCCGTTCCGAACGCGCCGAGGAGCTCCGCACCCGCTACGGCGTCGAGTCCGTCACCAACGCCGAGGCGGCCAGGAGCGCGGACATCCTCATCCTCGCGGTCAAGCCCCAGGACATGGGCAAGCTCCTCGACGAACTCGCTCCGCACGTCACCGCCGACCGGCTCGTCATCAGCGCCGCCGCCGGCATCCCGACCGCGTTCATCGAGGAGCGCCTCGCCGAGGGCACCCCCGTCGTCCGCGTCATGCCGAACACGCCCGTCGTCGTGGACGAGGGAATGTCCGTCATCTCCGCGGGCAGCCACGCCACCCCCGAACACCTCGGTCACGCCGAGACGATCTTCGGCGGCGTCGGCAAGACCCTCCGCGTCCCGGAGTCGCAGCAGGACGCGGCCACCGCGCTCTCCGGCTCCGGGCCCGCGTACTTCTACTTCCTCGTCGAGGCCATGACGGACGCGGGCATCCTGCTCGGCCTGCCCCGCGCCCAGGCCCACGACCTGATCGTCCAGGCCGCCATCGGCGCGGCGATCATGCTCCGGGACAGCGGCGAACACCCCGTCAAGCTCCGCGAGGCCGTCACCAGCCCGGCCGGCACGACCATCAGCGCCATCCGCGAGCTGGAGAACCACGGCGTACGCGCCGCGCTCATCGCCGCCCTCGAAGCGGCCCGCGACCGCAGCCGCGAGCTGGCCTCCGGCAACGGCTGACCGTCCCGCCGTCTCACCGCCGCTCCACCGCGGCGACCAGCTCCGCACTGCGCACCACGCTCGCGAACCCACCGCCGTGCAACGTCACGGCGGTGGCCCGCGCCACTTCGTCCGCGCTCAGCCGCCAGCCCCACGGGCCCTCCTGGTCGAAGGTGTACGTCGCGTCGAACGCGAAGAACACCTCGTACCCGAGATTCCCGCCCATGCGCGCCGTCGTCTCCGCGCACATATTGGTCTGGATCCCGGCCACCACGATCTGCCGTACACCGGCCTCCTTGAGCCAGGCGTCCAGATCGGGCGTTCCGTAGAAGGCGGAGTTCACCGACTTCGTCAGGAACAGCTCCGGGCCGCGGCCCTTTCCGCGCCGCTCCTCGACGTACTCCTTGAAGCCGTTCCCCGAATATCCCGCACGCAGGGGTGAATCCGGCTTGAGCGAGTCGTGCCGGACGAATACGACGGGCCGGCCGCCCGCCTGCCAGGCGTCGATGAGCCCGGCGATGTTCCGATCGGCGTCCGCGTTGTTCCGCGGCCCCCAGTAGGCGTCCTCCTCGAATCCCTGCTGTACGTCCACGACGACCAGTGCTGCGTTCTCCGCGATCTCCATGCCCCTCAGCCTCCCTCCCGGGACGGCTGTGTCCCATAGGCCGGAAAGTCATCGACCGATGCTTTACTGCCACCATGACCGTGTCGCCGCACAGCAGCCCGTCCCGCATAGCCCTGGTCGCGTTCCCCGGGGTCCGCGCGTTCGACGTCTCGGTCATCACGGAGGTCTGGGGAGTGGATCGCACCGACCGGGACGTCCCCGCCTTCGACCTGCGGCGCACCGCCGCCGATCCCGCACCCATTCCGCTTCGCGGCGGACTGTCACTCACCCCGGACCGCACACTCGCCTGGCTGTCACGCGCCGACCTCATCGTGGTCCCGGGCCTCGACGACCATCTGACGCCCGCCCCGGAACCGGTACTCGAAGCCCTACGCCGCGCCCACCGCCGCGGTACTCCGCTCGCCGCGCTCTGCGGGGGCGCCTTCACCCTGGCCCAGGCGGGACTCCTGGACGGCCGCCGCGCCGTCACCCACTGGAATCTCACCGAGCTCCTCAGCACCCACCATCCCCGGGTGACCGTGGTGCCCGACGCCCTCTTCCTCCAGGACGACAACATCTGGACCTCGGCGGGTACGGCGGCCGGCATCGATCTCTGCCTCCACCTCGTGCGTACGGCGCACGGCGCGGAGACGGCGGCGACGATCGCCCGCTCGATGGTGACGGCTCCGTTCCGTACCGGGACCCAGGCCCAGTTCATCGAGCACCCCACCCCGCAGTCCGACCGGGATGCGGACACCCTCGCGGCGGTACGCGCCCACGCGCTGGCCCATCTGGCGGAACCGCACACGGTGGCCGGCCTCGCCGCCCGCGCGGGCATGTCGGCGCGGACCTTCGCACGCCATTTCCAGGCCACCACGGGGACGACGCCACTGCGCTGGCTGATCGCCCGGCGCATCGCCGCAGCCCAGAAGCTCCTGGAGCGGACCGACCTGCCCCTCCCGGAGGTAGCCCGGCGCACGGGCTTCGGCAGCGAGATCACCATGCGCCAGCACTTCGCCGCACACCTCGCTACCAGCCCGCGCGACTACCGGCTGGCGTTCCACGACGCAGGCGGGCAGGCCGGAGGTTGACAGCGCCCGCACGCGTCCGTAGTGTGCTCCGAGTTGTCCGACGTGAGTGCCGATCTCGGTCGGTCCCCGGACAGCCATTCCGCAGTAACCACTCGAAACGCGCGACATCGGTCGCATGTTTTTCTGTGCGCATGTGCGAAATGAGGAATCAGCGTTCGAAGGACCCCGATTAGCGTCGGGGCTGGGGATTCCGCTAAAGTCTCACTCGTCGGAACGGCCCAACAACCGGGAAGACGAACCCCCGCTGACTGGGAATCAGGCCCGAAAGGATCTGATAGAGTCGGACTCGCCGGAAAGGGAAACGTGAAAGCGAAGAACTGGAAAGCGAAACCCGCTTCGACCGGGAATCGGACAGGAAAGAGTCTGATAGAGTCGGAAACGCAAGAACGAAGGGAAGCGCCCGGAGGGCCCCGGTGAAACGGGACCGAAGGAAGCGTCCGTTCCTTGAGAACTCAACAGCGTGCCAAAAGTCAACGCCAGATATGTTGATACCCCGGCCTGCTTCGGCAGGTTGGTGGTTCCTTTGAAAAGTCCTGCCGGTCCTTCGGGTCTGGTAGGCAACAACAGTGAGGACGCTGTGAACGACCGGTCTTATTCCGACCTGGTCGTTCCGCTCTCGTGTTGTGATCCCGATTACGGGAAAACATTCACGGAGAGTTTGATCCTGGCTCAGGACGAACGCTGGCGGCGTGCTTAACACATGCAAGTCGAACGATGAAGCCTTTCGGGGTGGATTAGTGGCGAACGGGTGAGTAACACGTGGGCAATCTGCCCTTCACTCTGGGACAAGCCCTGGAAACGGGGTCTAATACCGGATAACACTCTGTCCCTCATGGGGTGGAGTTAAAAGCTCCGGCGGTGAAGGATGAGCCCGCGGCCTATCAGCTTGTTGGTGGGGTAATGGCCTACCAAGGCGACGACGGGTAGCCGGCCTGAGAGGGCGACCGGCCACACTGGGACTGAGACACGGCCCAGACTCCTACGGGAGGCAGCAGTGGGGAATATTGCACAATGGGCGAAAGCCTGATGCAGCGACGCCGCGTGAGGGATGACGGCCTTCGGGTTGTAAACCTCTTTCAGCAGGGAAGAAGCGAAAGTGACGGTACCTGCAGAAGAAGCGCCGGCTAACTACGTGCCAGCAGCCGCGGTAATACGTAGGGCGCAAGCGTTGTCCGGAATTATTGGGCGTAAAGAGCTCGTAGGCGGCTTGTCGCGTCGGATGTGAAAGCTCGGGGCTTAACCCCGAGTCTGCATTCGATACGGGCTAGCTAGAGTGTGGTAGGGGAGATCGGAATTCCTGGTGTAGCGGTGAAATGCGCAGATATCAGGAGGAACACCGGTGGCGAAGGCGGATCTCTGGGCCATTACTGACGCTGAGGAGCGAAAGCGTGGGGAGCGAACAGGATTAGATACCCTGGTAGTCCACGCCGTAAACGTTGGGAACTAGGTGTTGGCGACATTCCACGTCGTCGGTGCCGCAGCTAACGCATTAAGTTCCCCGCCTGGGGAGTACGGCCGCAAGGCTAAAACTCAAAGGAATTGACGGGGGCCCGCACAAGCAGCGGAGCATGTGGCTTAATTCGACGCAACGCGAAGAACCTTACCAAGGCTTGACATATACCGGAAAGCATCAGAGATGGTGCCCCCCTTGTGGTCGGTATACAGGTGGTGCATGGCTGTCGTCAGCTCGTGTCGTGAGATGTTGGGTTAAGTCCCGCAACGAGCGCAACCCTTGTTCTGTGTTGCCAGCATGCCCTTCGGGGTGATGGGGACTCACAGGAGACTGCCGGGGTCAACTCGGAGGAAGGTGGGGACGACGTCAAGTCATCATGCCCCTTATGTCTTGGGCTGCACACGTGCTACAATGGCCGGTACAATGAGCTGCGATGCCGCGAGGCGGAGCGAATCTCAAAAAGCCGGTCTCAGTTCGGATTGGGGTCTGCAACTCGACCCCATGAAGTCGGAGTTGCTAGTAATCGCAGATCAGCATTGCTGCGGTGAATACGTTCCCGGGCCTTGTACACACCGCCCGTCACGTCACGAAAGTCGGTAACACCCGAAGCCGGTGGCCCAACCCCTTGTGGGAGGGAGCTGTCGAAGGTGGGACTGGCGATTGGGACGAAGTCGTAACAAGGTAGCCGTACCGGAAGGTGCGGCTGGATCACCTCCTTTCTAAGGAGCATCTAGATTCCGCAAGGAGTCCAGAGACCATTACGTCGGCAAATGTTCGACGGTGGTTGCTCATGGGTGGAACGTTGACTATTCGGCACGACAGGTTGTTTTCGTGAGTACTGCTTCGGCGTGGAAAGTGAAGGGGATCGGTCGGGTCGGGCACGCTGTTGGGTATCTGAAGGTGCGGGCTTTTTTAGTCTGGATCTTCGGTTGCCGGCCCCAGTGCACTCACCTGTAAGGGTGGGGTGATGGGTGGCTGGTCGTTGTTTGAGAACTGCACAGTGGACGCGAGCATCTGTGGCCAAGTTTTTAAGGGCGCACGGTGGATGCCTTGGCACCAGGAACCGATGAAGGACGTGGGAGGCCACGATAGTCCCCGGGGAGCTGTCAACCAAGCTTTGATCCGGGGGTTTCCGAATGGGGAAACCCGGCAGTCGTCATGGGCTGTCACCCGCTGCTGAACACATAGGCAGTGTGGAGGGAACGCGGGGAAGTGAAACATCTCAGTACCCGCAGGAAGAGAAAACAACCGTGATTCCGGGAGTAGTGGCGAGCGAAACTGGATGAGGCCAAACCGTATGTGTGTGATACCCGGCAGGGGTTGCGCATACGGGGTTGTGGGATCTCTCTTTCATAGTCTGCCGGCTGTGAGACGAGTCAGAAACCGTTGGTGTAGGCGAAGGACATGCGAAAGGTCCGGCGTAGAGGGTAAGACCCCCGTAGCTGAAACATCAACGGCTCGTTTGAGAGACACCCAAGTAGCACGGGGCCCGAGAAATCCCGTGTGAATCTGGCGGGACCACCCGCTAAGCCTAAATATTCCCTGGTGACCGATAGCGGATAGTACCGTGAGGGAATGGTGAAAAGTACCGCGGGAGCGGAGTGAAATAGTACCTGAAACCGTGTGCCTACAAGCCGTGGGAGCGTCGCTGTATGTGCTTGCATATGCAGTCGTGACTGCGTGCCTTTTGAAGAATGAGCCTGCGAGTTAGCGGTGTGTAGCGAGGTTAACCCGTGTGGGGAAGCCGTAGCGAAAGCGAGTCCGAATAGGGCGATTGAGTTGCACGCTCTAGACCCGAAGCGGAGTGATCTAGCCATGGGCAGGTTGAAGCGGAGGTAAGACTTCGTGGAGGACCGAACCCACCAGGGTTGAAAACCTGGGGGATGACCTGTGGTTAGGGGTGAAAGGCCAATCAAACTCCGTGATAGCTGGTTCTCCCCGAAATGCATTTAGGTGCAGCGTCGTGTGTTTCTTGCCGGAGGTAGAGCACTGGATAGGCGATGGGCCCTACCGGGTTACTGACCTTAGCCAAACTCCGAATGCCGGTAAGTGAGAGCACGGCAGTGAGACTGTGGGGGATAAGCTCCATGGTCGAGAGGGAAACAGCCCAGAGCATCGACTAAGGCCCCTAAGCGTACGCTAAGTGGGAAAGGATGTGGAGTCGCAGAGACAACCAGGAGGTTGGCTTAGAAGCAGCCACCCTTGAAAGAGTGCGTAATAGCTCACTGGTCAAGTGATTCCGCGCCGACAATGTAGCGGGGCTCAAGCGTACCGCCGAAGTCGTGTCATTCATACACATATCCCCAACGGGAGTATGGATGGGTAGGGGAGCGTCGTGTGCCGGGTGAAGCAGCCGCGGAAGCGAGTTGTGGACGGTTCACGAGTGAGAATGCAGGCATGAGTAGCGATACACACGTGAGAAACGTGTGCGCCGATTGACTAAGGGTTCCTGGGTCAAGCTGATCTGCCCAGGGTAAGTCGGGACCTAAGGCGAGGCCGACAGGCGTAGTCGATGGACAACCGGTTGATATTCCGGTACCCGCTTTGAAACGCCCAATACTGAATCAGGCGATGCTAAGTCCGTGAAGCCGGCCCGATCTCTTCGGAGTTGAGGGTAGTGGTGGAGCCGATGAACCAGACTTGTATTAGGTAAGCGATGGGGTGACGCAGGAAGGTAGTCCAGCCCGGGCGGTGGTAGTTCCCGGGGTAAGGGTGTAGGCCGTGTGGTAGGTAAATCCGTCACACGTTAAGGCTGAGACCTGATGCCGAGCCGATTGTGGTGAAGTGGATGATCCTATGCTGTCGAGAAAAGCCTCTAGCGAGTTTCATGGCGGCCCGTACCCTAAACCGACTCAGGTAGTCAGGTAGAGAATACCGAGGCGTTCGGGTGAACTATGGTTAAGGAACTCGGCAAAATGCCCCCGTAACTTCGGGAGAAGGGGGGCCATCACTGGTGATTGGATTTACTCCATGAGCTGGGGGTGGCCGCAGAGACCAGCGAGAAGCGACTGTTTACTAAAAACACAGGTCCGTGCGAAGCCGTAAGGCGATGTATACGGACTGACGCCTGCCCGGTGCTGGAACGTTAAGGGGACCGGTTAGTGCACTTTCGGGTGTGCGAAGCTGAGAACTTAAGCGCCAGTAAACGGCGGTGGTAACTATAACCATCCTAAGGTAGCGAAATTCCTTGTCGGGTAAGTTCCGACCTGCACGAATGGCGTAACGACTTCTCGACTGTCTCAACCATAGGCCCGGTGAAATTGCACTACGAGTAAAGATGCTCGTTTCGCGCAGCAGGACGGAAAGACCCCGGGACCTTTACTATAGTTTGATATTGGTGTTCGGTTCGGCTTGTGTAGGATAGGTGGGAGACTTTGAAGCGGCCACGCCAGTGGTTGTGGAGTCGTCGTTGAAATACCACTCTGGTCGTGCTGGATGTCTAACCTGGGTCCGTGATCCGGATCAGGGACAGTGTCTGATGGGTAGTTTAACTGGGGCGGTTGCCTCCTAAAGAGTAACGGAGGCGCCCAAAGGTTCCCTCAGCCTGGTTGGCAATCAGGTGTTGAGTGTAAGTGCACAAGGGAGCTTGACTGTGAGACCGACGGGTCGAGCAGGGACGAAAGTCGGGACTAGTGATCCGGCAGTGGCTTGTGGAAGCGCTGTCGCTCAACGGATAAAAGGTACCCCGGGGATAACAGGCTGATCTTCCCCAAGAGTCCATATCGACGGGATGGTTTGGCACCTCGATGTCGGCTCGTCGCATCCTGGGGCTGGAGTCGGTCCCAAGGGTTGGGCTGTTCGCCCATTAAAGCGGTACGCGAGCTGGGTTTAGAACGTCGTGAGACAGTTCGGTCCCTATCCGCTGTGCGCGTAGGAATATTGAGAAGGGCTGTCCCTAGTACGAGAGGACCGGGACGGACGAACCTCTGGTGTGCCAGTTGTCCTGCCAAGGGCATGGCTGGTTGGCTACGTTCGGAAAGGATAACCGCTGAAAGCATCTAAGCGGGAAGCCTGCTTCGAGATGAGTATTCCCACCACCTTGAGTGGTTAAGGCTCCCAGTAGACGACTGGGTTGATAGGCCAGATGTGGAAGCCCGGTAACGGGTGGAGCTGACTGGTACTAATAGGCCGAGGGCTTGTCCTCAGTTGCTCGCGTCCACTGTGTTAGTTCTGAAATAACGAACGGCTGTGTTTATGTCCGGTGTTGGTTAATTTCATAGTGTTTCGGTGGTCATTGCGTTAGGGAAACGCCCGGTTACATTCCGAACCCGGAAGCTAAGCCTTTCAGCGCCGATGGTACTGCAGGGGGGACCCTGTGGGAGAGTAGGACGCCGCCGAACAATTATTCCGGGAAAGCCCCGTGCCCTTGTGGCACGGGGCTTTTCTGCGTTCTGAGCGTCTAGGGTCGGACCATGCGCTACGAACTGGTCATCTTCGACAACGATGGTGTGCTCGTCGACAGTGAGCCGATCTCCAACACCGTCCTCGCCGGCTACCTCACCGAGCTCGGCCACCCCACCTCGTACGAGGAGTCCCTCCGCGACTACATGGGGGCAGCCGTCCACCGCATCCACGACCTCGTGGAGGAGCGGACCGGCCAGAAACTCCCCGCGGACTTCGACGAGGAGCTCCACCGGCGGACCCTCACAGCGTTCCAGCAGGAGCAACTGGCCGCGGTGGAAGGGGTGGACGAGCTGCTGGGCGAGCTCGTCGCCGACGGGATCGCGTACTGCGTGGCCTCGTCCGGAAGCCACCAGAAGATCGCGGCCGGGCACCGGAACACCGGGCTCGACCAGTGGTTCGAGGAGGAATGGATCTTCAGCTCCGAGGACGTCGGGCGGGGAAAGCCGGCCCCGGACCTGTTCCTCCACGCCGCCGAACGGATGGGCGTCGCCCCCGAACGGTGTGTCGTCATCGAGGACAGCCCGCTCGGCGTCGAAGCGGCCCGCGCCGCCGGGATGGACGTGTACGGATTCACCTCGATGATGCCGGCGGACCGGCTCACCGGCGTCACCGGGCACTTCTCCGACATGTCGCAGCTCCCCAAACTGCTGGCCTGATCGATCTACCCAGGGGTAGCTCCTGGCTCTACGCTCGCGGCCATGACGGATGCGCGGTTGCGGTACGGCAGAGCCTCACTGGCCCTCAGCTTCCTGGTGCAAGGGGTGACCTTCGCCCTGCTCGTGACGCGCATCCCCGCCATTCAGGACCGGTACGGGATATCCGACGGGCTGCTGCCCGCCTTCCTGGCCGCTGTGCCTGTCCTGGCGGGGGTCGCCAGTGTGGCCACCGAGAAGGTGGTCGCGCGGGTGCGGCCCGGGACGGTGCTCCGGTGGGCGCAGCCCGTAGTGCTGCTGGCGCTGCTCGGTGTCGGCGCGGGCAGCGAGGTGTGGCAGGTCGCTCTCGCGCTCGGTGCCTTCGGCCTGGGCGTCGGTGCGCTGGACGCCTCCATGAACATGATGGGCGTCAGCCTGCAGCGGGCCTACGGCCGCAGCATCATGCTCGGGTTCCACGCCGCGTTCAGCCTGGGCGGTATCGCCGGGGCGTCGCTGGCCTGGGCGGGAGCGCACTGGGACCTGTCGCTGTTCGTGTCCTATCTGCCGGTCGTGGCCGTCCTGCTGCCCGTGGCCCTCGTCGGGAGCCGGTGGTACGCGGACGGGAGGACCGGGGCCGGTGCGACGGCGAAGGCCGGCGGGGAAGGCACGGCGCCCGGCACCGGTGCGTCCGTGCCGTTCAAGCTGCTGATGCCGCTCTGCCTGGTGATGGCGTTCGCCTATATAGGGGACTCGACGGTCTCGAACTGGAGCGCGAAGTATCTGCAGGACGTGCTGGGCGGGTCGGAGCAGCTGGCGACCGTTCCGTACAACGTCTACATGGTGACCACCCTGCTGGGGCGGGCCGTCGGGGACCTCGGGGTGCGGAGGTTCGGGGCGGTGGCCGTCGTGCGGGGCGGGAGTGTGCTGGCCGCGGCTGGCTTCGGGGTGGTGGCCGCGGCGCCGGGGGCCTGGTGGGGGATGCTCGGGTTCACCCTGCTGGGGCTGGGGCTCTGTGTGATCGTGCCGCAGACGTTCGCCGCCGCCGGCCGGATGTTCCCCGGGGCGAGCGATGTGGCCGTGGCCCGGCTGAACGTCTTCAACTACGTGGGGTTCCTCGTCGGGTCGCCGCTCGTGGGGGCGCTCGGGGACGCCTGGAGCTACCGGGGCGCGATGCTCGTCCCGATGGTGCTTGTTCTTGCGACGCTGGTGTGCGCCCGGTCGTTCGGCCCGGAGCCCGCCCGATACGGTGTCGGGCATGAGCGGGCGCGCGCGGCTGATGTGGGATGACGCAGTAACGGGATACGACTTCGGAGCCAGTCATCCCATGGACCCGGTCAGGCTTGCCCTGACGATGGGGCTGGTGCGGGCCTTCGGGCTCGACGGGGCGGTGGACGTACGGTCGGCGAAGGCCGCCGGGCAGTCCACGCTGCGGCTGGTGCACCGGGAGGACTACGTGGCGGCCGTAAGGGCCGCGTCCGCGGACCCCCGGGCCGCCGACCAGGCGTACGGCATCGGGACCGTCGACGATCCCGCGTTCGCCGGCATGCACGAGGCGTCCGCGCTCATCGCGGGGCTGTCCGTGGGGGCCGCCGAGGCCGTGTGGCGCGGGGAGGCCGCGCACGCCGTGAACTTCACCGGCGGGCTGCACCACGCGATGCCCGGAGGCGCCGCCGGCTTCTGCGTCTACAACGACCCGGCGCTCGCCATCGCCCGGCTCCTGGAGCTGGGGGCCGAGCGCGTCGCGTACGTCGATGTGGACGTGCACCACGGGGACGGGGTGCAGGCGGCGTTCTGGGAGGACCCACGGGTGCTGACCGTGTCGCTGCACGAGCATCCGCGCACCCTGTTCCCGCAGACCGGATGGCCCGAGGAGACCGGTGCCGGTGCCGGCGAGGGCAGTGCGGTGAACGTGGCGCTGCCGGCCGGTACGGGGGACGCGGGGTGGCTGCGGGCGTTCCACGCCGTGGTCCCGGAGCTCCTGGCCGACTTCCGGCCGCAGGTGCTGGTCACGCAGCACGGGGCCGATACCCACTTCGAGGACCCGCTGGCCCATCTCGCTGTGTCGCTGGACGCGCAGCGGGCGGTCATGGCGTCGTGCCACGAGCTCGCCCACGAGTACGTGGAGGGCGGTCGGTGGGTGGCGCTGGGCGGCGGCGGTTACGCGGTGGTCGACGTGGTGCCGCGCTCCTGGACTCATCTGGTGGGGATCGCGGCCCACGCACCGGTGGCCCCGGAGTCGGTGGTCCCGTCGTCGTGGCGGGACGAGGTCTACGCCCGGACACGGCAGTTGGGCCCGGCACGGATGACGGACGGACGTACGCCGTCGTGGAAGTCGTGGGAGGGCGGGTACGACCCGGCGGACCGGCTGGACCAGGCGGTGCTGGCGGCCAGGCGGGCGGCGTTCCCGCTGCGGGGGCTGCTGGCCTGAGCGAGGGTTACGCCAACGGTGGGCGAAATCCGGGTTCCGGTCCCAGGACGGTCCCGGTGCGGGAGCATCGGGAGGGTGTTGAGCACCGGAGCGCTGCGCGCTCATCTGCTGGCGGCCCGGCTGGCCGGACCCGTGGCCACACCGCGGGAGACCAGCCTGCGGAGTTACCGGCTCTTCGCCGCGAGAGATCCGCGCGTGCTGCTGGGCCTCGACCCCGAACAGCCCTGGGGGGAGCGTGATCTGCTGCGCCTGATGGCTGACAAATGCGGGGTGTCGGACGATCCTGGTCATGTGTCAGGTCCGGATGTGATCGATCCGGAGCGAACCCTGGCAGGTCTGTGCGCGTTCGCGGAACGCCTCGCGGGTGCCGCCGAAAGAAGGGCTCCGGTTCTGTTCGGGACCGGTCATCCGCATCGGCTGCTCGGGTTCTACGCCGGGCTGGCAGACGCCATGTCGGCGGCCGGGTGCGCGGTGCTCACCCCCGCGCAGGGCCGATGTGTCGACATAACGACCCGGTTCGGCGTACGTACGTACCATCTCGACTACGTACGACGGGTCGCGCTGGTGCGCGAACCGGGCGTGCGGGCTCCCGGGAGTGAGCCCGGCGCGCACACCCACTCGCCGCTGCCGGTTCGGGCTGTTCTGGAGGGGGCCGCAGAGGCCGGAGGGGTGCTGCCGGAGCTGGTGATCGGGGACCACGGATGGGTCTGCGGGGCAGGTCAGCTGGGCATCGAGGCCATCGGCCTGGCCGACACGGACGATCCCGCGCTGTTCGTGGGCGAGGCCGAGGGGCTGGTGTCCGTCGCCGTTCCGCTTGATGACGCGGTGCGGTCCGATCACTACCGGCCGCTTACTCGGTATGTACTCAATCGGGCGTGTCTGTCACAGTAGGCGGCCGATCGTCTCACCTCTTCCCCACTCGCATCACCCGCCCCTAATCTGGGGAGTGAGCGCACAACGACGAAGAGTCACCGGAGGGGAAGCCGGTGCGCGTCTCGTGCGGAAGGTACAGGTGGGTCATGGCTGCTGGCAGCGAGAGGCCTCTCAACGAGGTCAAATTTCTGACCGTGGCGGAAGTCGCCTCGGTCATGAGGGTGTCGAAGATGACCGTGTACCGCTTGGTGCACAGTGGTCATCTGCCGGCGATCAGGGTGGGAAGGTCCTTCCGGGTCCCGGAGCAAGCGGTTCACGAGTATCTCCGCGAGTCCTTCGTGGGGGTGGAGTCGGCCTGACGTTTGCCCTCGGATTACGCCCCTCACCCAGTGGCGGGTAGGCTAGGCCGACGTAGGTCGTGTGGGCCCAGACGCCCCGCACCAGTGAAGAAGAAGTGAGCGAGGGTAGTCGTGGGCTCTGTCATTAAGAAGCGGCGCAAGCGGATGGCCAAGAAGAAGCACCGCAAGCTGCTCAAGCGCACGCGCGTTCAGCGTCGCAACAAGAAGTAGGCGAACGCAGTTCGTGCATCCGAAGCCCTCCCGCCAGACCCGGCGGGAGGGCTTCGGTGTGTCCGGCTTCGCCCTTTCCGGCCATCGGTTCGGTAAAGCACGCCATGGGGTCATCACAGGGCAACATCCAGGGACTACGGTGACGGCCAGGGGAAGACCCCGCTCGACGAACGACGGAAGGCGCTGATCTTGGGAAAGATCGTGCTCGTCACAGGCGCGGCCCGGCAGCTCGGCGGTCGCTTCGTGCGCCGCGTCCAGCGCGATCCCGGTGTCGACCGGGTGATCGCCGTCGACGCGGTCGCGCCCGCCCACCAGCTGGGGGACGCCGTCTTCGTGCCGGCGGACATCAGGCAGCCCGCGATCGCCAGGGTCCTCGCCGAGCACTCCGTCGACACGGTCGTCCACCTGGACGTCTCCGGCAAGGCGCTCGGCGCCGGCGGCCGGACGACGGTCAAGGAGACCAACGTCATCGGCACGATGCAACTGCTCGGCGCCTGCCAGAAGTCCCCGACCGTCCAGCGGCTCGTGATCAAGTCCAGTACGAGCGTGTACGGCTCCGCGCCCCGCGACCCCGCGGTCTTCACCGAGACGACCCCGCCCAAGTCCCTGCCCAGCGGCGGCTTCGCCAAGGACGCGGTGGAGGTCGAGGGGTACGTACGCGGCTTCGCGCGCCGCAGGCCGGACGTGGCCGTGTGCGTGCTGCGGTTCGCGAACATCCTGGGCCCGGAGCCCGATTCGCCGCTCGCCGACTACCTGTCCCTGCCGGTCCTGCCGACGGTCTTCGGCTACGACCCCAGACTGCAGTTCGTCCACGAGGACGACGTCGTCGACGTCCTGGAGATCGCCGCCAGGGAACCGCGGCGAGGCACGCTGAACAGCGGCACCTTCAACATCGCGGGAGACGGCGTCCTGCTGCTCTCGCAGTGCTCGCGGAGGCTGGGCCGGCCGACCGTCCCGGTGCTGCTGCCCGCCGTCACCTGGGTGGGCTCGGCCCTCCGTACGATCGGCATGACCGACTTCTCGCCGGAACAGATCCGGCTGCTCACCCACGGCAGGGTCGTCTCGACCGTGCAGATGCGCGAGACACTGGGATTCCGGCCGCAGTTCACCACGGCCGAGACCTTCGAGGAGTTCGTGAAGGCGAGAGGGCCGGGGCTGCTGCCGCCGGAGACCGTGAGCCGGGCGATCGGCCGGGTGGCGGAACTGCCGCTCGCCGGGGGCCCCGGCCGTGGCCGGACCGGTACGACACATACGACTGACGGCGCCAGGTAGAGGAGCGCGACCGACGATGGCGGACGCCAAGGTGATCCCGTTCGACGACGACCGTCCGCGCTCCGGCGCGGCGCGGCGCAGAGGCGTGCTGCCGGGCGGCGGCCGGGGCCAGGTGCCCGCAGCGGCCGGCAAGGCGCCCGTGAGCGCCCTCCCGGGCGGGCAGGTGCCCCTGGAGGCGGCCCAGGAGGCCACGCCGCCCCAGGAGCCGCAGGAGGATTCCGGGGGCGGTGGCTGGGACCGGAGGATCGCGGGCGGGCTCGCGTTCCTGCGGCGCCGGGTCACGGGCGACTACGACGTCGACGAGTTCGGCTACGACAAGGAGCTGACCGACCAGGTCCTCATGTCGCTGCTGCGCCCGCTCGCGGACAAGTACTTCCGGGTCGAGGTGAAGGGCATCGAGAACATCCCGTCCGACGGCGGGGCGCTCATCGTCGCCAACCACTCCGGGACCCTCCCGCTCGACGGGCTGATGCTCCAGGTCGCGGTGCACGACAACCACCCGGCCGAGCGCCATCTGCGGCTGCTCGCGGCCGATCTGGTCTTCATGCTCCCGGTGGTCAACGAGCTGGCCAGGAAGGCCGGACACACACTGGCGTGCGCCGAGGACGCCGAGCGGCTGTTGCAGCGCGGCGAGGTCGTCGGCGTGATGCCGGAGGGCTTCAAGGGCATCGGCAAGCCGTTCGGCGAGCGGTACAAACTGCAGCGCTTCGGGCGGGGCGGGTTCGTGTCGACGGCGCTGCGGGCCGGGGTGCCGATCGTGCCGTGCTCGATCGTGGGCGCCGAGGAGATCTACCCGATGATCGGCAACTCGAAGACACTGGCGCGGGTCCTGGGCATCCCGTACTTCCCGATCACGCCGACGTTCCCGTGGCTGGGCCCGCTGGGCGCGGTGCCGCTCCCGACGAAGTGGACCATCCAGTTCGGGGAGCCGATCCCGACGGACGGGTACCCGCCGGAGGCGGCGGAGGACCCGATGCTGATGTTCAACCTGACGGACCAGGTGCGGGAGCAGATCCAGCACACGCTGTACAAGCTGCTGGTGCAGCGCCGGTCGGTCTTCTTCTGACCCTCTGAGCCCCGATCAGGCACGTGAAGAGGGGGCCGTCCGAACACGACGGCCCCCTCTTCACGTGCTTCGGCTACGGCTCCACGTCCTCGCTGTCGATGCCGAGGCCGGGAAGCAGCCCGGGAAGCAGCGGAGGCAGGGTCACGTCCGGCGCCGGGGACACGCCCGGGGTGCCGCCGCCCGGGGCGGACGGCGTGGTGCCGTTCGTCGGGAGGCCGTCCAGCAGGCCGTCCGTACCGCCGCCGAGGAGGCCGTCGGCCGTGCTGCTGGACGATGACGGCTCCGGCGAGGTGCTGTCGTCCGGGCCGGAGCCCGGAGCCTGCGACGCCGAGGGCGCCGCCTCGTCCGTACCGGAAGGGCCGTTGTCCTCGTGGGCGGAGCGGGACCGCTTCGCGTCCCCGCCGGTGCCCGGGGTGCGGGGGAACAGGGACTGCAGCGGGGCGACCTCCTGGTCCATGGCGTCGAAGACGGAACTGACCTTGTCACCGATGTCGGTCAGCTGGACGGGCAGCCGGTCCCGCAGGCTGCTCCAGCTCGCGCGGTGCGAGCGCGAGAAGGAGTCCAGAGTCCGGATCGGCCCCAGGGAGCCGTCCCGCTGATAGGCGGCGTGGAGCAGGCGGTGGCCCTCGGTGGCGTCGTGCGTCATGCCGTTGAGTGCGCGCCTGACCTCGCCGAGCGACTCGTGGTCGAGCTCGCCGGCGCGGTCCCGCTCCATCAGGCGACGGGCCTCGCTGAGCCGGGTCGACGCCTGGTCGAGGTAGACCTCGCCCCGGTCGGCATCGCCGTCGGCCATGCCGAGGTTGATGTCCTCCATGCCGCGCTTGAGCCCGTACAGGGAATCACCCGGCAGGGCGTCGGAACTGGCAGCGGCCACTCCGCCGAAGGCTCCCGCGGCCACACCGACCGTGAGTCCGCCCGCGGTGAGGCCCTTCGCCCAGCGGGAGCGTGGGCGCAATTTCCGGAGCGGGGAGGCCCGGTGGGCCCCCTTGCTCCGTTGTTCGGGCACCGTAGGGCCCGTGGACACACCGCCTTCGGCGAACAGGGTCTCCATGGCCGCGACGAGCTGCGCTCGTTGCACCACTTTGACCTCGGGATCCAATTGCGGCCTCGGTAGCTCACCGAGGCCGTTCGCCAGGGCCAACAGCGTTCCGTGGTCGGCCTGTTCGGCCGGTTCCTCGGGCTGTACGGCCGCCGCACCCTGGGGCGACTGCTCCTCCAGGGCCTGGGCGAAGGCGTTCGCCCGCCGGTGTGCCGAAACGTTTGCGATCACTGGCGGCACCTCCTCTCGTCATGACGGTCGACTCCCCTGAGGGTCCGGAAGGTTGCCCACCGGACGCGTTTCCACACGATCGAGCGAGTGTGAATGCGGTCAGGTGGGGCGACAGGGGGCCTGCATCCGGCACAACGAGTGGCGCGGCAGTTGGGTTACGGACGACCGATGATCCGACAGTGTGTCACGAACACGTCACGAACGGTGACATCGGTGGGCGGTGGGGGCGTCAGCGGGCGTCGTCGGGCAGGAGCCGGGCGAGCGTCCGGACGGCGCGGTACTGCAAGGTCTTGATCGCGCCCTCGTTCTTGCCCATGACGCGGGCGGTCTCGGCGACCGAGAGGCCCTGCAGGAATCTCAGGGTGACGCACTCCTGCTGTTGTGGATTGAGCCGGCGCACGGCCTGGAGGAGCGCGGCGTTGGAGAGGGACTCCAGGACGGAGTCCTCGGGACTGCGCGCGACCTCGTTGGCGTCGAGCATCTCGCCGGTGGTCACTTCCAGTCGGAAGCGACTGGACTTGAAGTGGTCGGCGACCAGATTCCGGGCGATGGTGACCAGCCAGGCGCCGAAGTCGCGGCCCTGCCAGGTGAAGGTGGAGATGCGGCGGAGCGCACGGAGGAAGGTCTCGCTGGTGAGGTCCTCCGCTGTCGCCTTCCCTCCCACGCGGTAGTAGATGTACCGGTACACGGTGTCGCTGTACTGGTCGTACAGGCGGCCGAAGGCCTCGGCCTCACCGGCTTGTGCGCGCTCGACGAGATCCATCATGCGCGCGCTGTCGCTGTCGGCTGTCGGCCGGCGAACGGCTGACGTGGTCGTGGCGCTGCGGCTGCTGCGTCTTCCGACCGCCGCGCCGCGTTCGGCCAGCGCATAGCAAGGGCCGGCAGGTACAGGGGTGGCAAATGCGGGTACGGCGTACGCGGTGGGGACGAAGCCGCGCAAGTGGTCGAGGACCGTTGCGCGCAGCGTAGCCAGGCCCGAGGTGTCAACCCCGACGTGTGGGTACACGGGACTCCCAGAGGCAGAGCTTCCATCACGTGCAGTTCGAAGACCGTCACTCGTGGTAGCGGGTAACGGGTTCCTGATGCGTCTGAGGAGAATAACGCTTCGTACAGGCGGTGCTACACCCAGTTGCTCAAATCACCGATTACGTCGCTTCCATAACCTCTAAGTGACGGTTCGGGTGGCATATCGTGATCGTTTATTGATCGAATTACTTCGTGATCTGCCTGCAGGGGCGACGGGTTGTGCTCGCCGGTACGCAACGCGACTGGCCGGAGCGATGGGTGGCCGCGGCGGCCGGGCCGTCCCGATCGGCGGTACGTCCTCGGGCGTGGCCCGGGAGGTGTCCGGCCCCTCCGGGCTGGGGGCGTACGGGCCGGAGCGGGTGGTGGACGCGCGCGTCGGGCGGCACGGCACACGGCTGCCCGACGCGCCGGGGAGGCCCGTGCGGGGTCGCCGCGGGGTCAGCGGCGGCGGCGGTGGAGGGCGACCGCCGCGGCGGTGCCGCCGGCCAGAGCCCCGACTCCGGCCGCGGCCGGGATGCCGACCTTGGCCGCCTTGCGGCCGGTGCGGTAGTCGCGCAGCCGCCAGTCCAGGGCGCGGGCGTGCTTGCGCAGCTTGGTGTCCGGGTTGATCGCGTACGGGTGGCCGACCAGGGACAGCATCGGGATGTCGTTGTGCGAGTCGCTGTACGCCGCGCAGCGCTCCAGGTCGAGGCCCTCCGCCGCCGCCAGCGCGCGTACCGCCTCGGCCTTCGCCGGGCCGTGCAGGGGTTCGCCGACCAGGCGGCCGGTGTAGACGCCGTCGACCGACTCGGCGACCGTGCCCAGCGCGCCGGTCAGGCCCAGGCGTCGGGCGATGATCGTGGCGGTCTCCACCGGTGCGGCGGTGACCAGCCAGACCTTCTGGCCCGCGTCGAGGTGGGCCTGCGCCAGGGCGCGGGTGCCGGGCCAGATGCGGTCGGCCATGTACTCGTCGTAGATCTCCTCGCCGATGGACATCAGCTCGGAGACACGGTGGCCCTTGACGATGGACAGAGCGCTGTCGCGGGCGTCCTGCATGTGTTCGGGATCCTCGACACCGGCCAGCCGGAACCACGCCTGCTGCCAGGCGAACCGGGTCAGCTCGCGGCGCTGGAAGAACTTCCGCTTGTACAGGCCCCGGCCGAAGTGGAAGATCGCGGCGCCCTGCATCACGGTGTTGTCGAGGTCGAAGAAGGCGGCGGCCCGGTCGTCCCCCGCCACGGGGAACGCGGGCTCCCCGGCCTCCTCGGCCGCGGTCAGCAGCTCCGCGGCGTCGGCGGGAAGAGAGGACTCGTCGGCGGGAAGCGCCGACTTCCGCGCGGCCTCGGCGGCGGCCTCGCCTGCCAGCACGCTCCGTGCTGTCGCGGGGCGCCTACGGGGTGTGAGCCATCCAGGAGCGGCCATGCCGTAACCATAGCGATTCTGTTCGGCCGTTCCCGACCGGGCGGGATGCGTCGGTGTGAACTCTCCGGGACCGGCGTGTTAATCGGGTGACTCCGCGAGAGGCGCAGAATGAGGGTATGAGTGCCTTGCTGCGTCGTGCGAAGAAGAAGCCCGCCGACCGGGTGGTGACCCTCGTGGGGAAGCCCGGCTGCCACCTGTGCGACGACGCCAGGCAGGTGGTGCGCGCGGTCTGCGAGGAGGCCGGCGCGTCCTGGGTGGAGAAGGACATCACGCGGGACGAGGAGCTGTACAAGGAGTACTGGGAGCAGATCCCGGTGGTCCTGATCGATGACGAACAGCACACGTTCTGGCGGGTGGACCCGGCGAGGCTGCGTACGGCTCTGGGTACGTGAGGGGGCTTACTTGGTGAAACCCGGTTAACATCGTGGGCGTTTTGAGTGGTCTCGGGGGCGTGGACATGAGGAGAGTGTGCCGCTGTGCCCCTTTCGGGCCTGCAACGGGCCTATGCGGTCCCGGGTTCCGGGATCCCGCATGGAATATGCGTGACCCCGGTCACTTTGACCAGACAAAACGGACACTATCTTTGTGCACGCGTTCACAAAGACATAGCCTGCTGTCGACGGGGCGGTCCTTGGACATACGGCCGCCTGCAGCCCCGCTCATCCCGCAGGAGCACCGTGGCAACTGGCCGAACTCACCGACCGGCGACCCGTAGCCGAGGAATTCCCGAGGCCACCGTCGCCCGGCTTCCGCTGTATCTACGCGCACTGACGGCGCTCTCCGAGCGTTCGGTTCCCACGGTCTCCTCCGAGGAACTCGCCGCCGCGGCGGGGGTCAACTCCGCGAAGCTGCGCAAGGACTTCAGCTACCTGGGTTCCTACGGCACGCGTGGTGTCGGGTACGACGTCGAATATCTCGTCTACCAGATCTCCCGCGAACTCGGCCTCACCCAGGACTGGCCGGTCGCCATCGTCGGCATCGGTAACCTCGGCGCCGCGCTCGCCAACTACGGCGGCTTCGCCTCCCGTGGTTTCCGGGTCGCCGCCCTGATCGACGCGGACCCCGCCATGGCGGGTACGCCCGTCGCCGGGATCGCCGTCCAGCACACCGACGACCTGGACCGGATCATCAGCGACAACGGTGTGTCCATCGGCGTCATCACCACCCCGCCCGGAGCGGCCCAGCAGGTCTGCGACCGGCTCGTGGCCGCCGGTGTGACCTCCATCCTGAACTTCGCCCCGACGGTGCTCTCCGTGCCCGACGGTGTGGACGTGCGCAAGGTCGACCTCTCCATCGAGCTCCAGATCCTCGCCTTCCACGAGCAGCGCAAGGCCGGCGAGGAAGCCGCAGCCGACGGCACCGCGGTCGAGGACCCCGACGAGGACCAGGCGCCGCCCATGCGCGCCACCCCCGTGAACCGGAAGGGACCCGACGGGGACATGCCCGCCGTGATGCCGGCATGAGCCTCCTGGTCGTAGGACTGAGCCACCGCAGCGCCCCCGTCTCCGTGCTGGAGCGGGCGTCGCTGGCGCCCGAGACCCAGACGAAGCTGCTGCAGGACACCCTCGCCGCGGAACCCGCGACCGAGGGCGCCGTGCTGGCCACCTGCAACCGCATCGAGCTGTACGCGGACGTGGACAAGTTCCACGCGGGTGTCGCCGAGCTCTCCACGCTGCTCGCGCAGCACAGCGGGGTCGGCCTGGACGAGCTCACCCCCTATCTCTACGTGCACTACGAGGACCGCGCCGTCCACCACCTCTTCTCGGTGGCCTGTGGACTGGACTCGATGGTCGTGGGCGAGGGCCAGATCCTCGGCCAGATCAAGGACGCGCTCGCGCTGGGGCAGGACCTGCATACCGCCGGACGCCTGCTGAACGACCTCTTCCAGCAGTCCCTGCGGGTCGGCAAGCGCGCCCACAGCGAGACCGGGATCGACCGGGCCGGGCAGTCGCTCGTCACCTTCGGCCTCGAGCAGCTCGCCGACGGCACCGAGGTCACCGGGTGGGCCGCGGGCAAGCGTGCCCTGGTGATCGGCGCGGGCTCGATGTCCTCGCTCGCCGCCGCCACGCTGGCCCGTGCCGGGGTCGCCGAGATCGTCGTCGCCAACCGGACCCGGGCCCGTGCCGACCGGCTCGCCGAGATCCTCGGCCAGGGCGGCCAGGTCACGGCCCGCGCGGTGGACATGGCCGCCGTGGCGGACGAACTGACACGTGCAGACGTCGTCGTCTCCTGTACCGGCGCCACCGGGCTCGTCCTTACCGCGGAGGCCGTCGCCGAGGCGCTCGGCGTCGACTTCGACATCGCGGAGAAGCCGTCCACGGCTCCCGCCGCCGCGTCCGACCCGCTGGACCAGCACGCCGCGTGGGTGGAGAACGGTTCCGCCACCGCGGCCTCGCAGGCAGCGGTGCGCGTGCCCGCGCAGGCCCGCTCCCGTGGCCCCGCCCGGCTCCACCTGCTCGACCTCGCCATGCCCCGCGACATCGACGGAGCGGCCCACCGCATCGACGGTGTGCGCCTCGTCGACATCGAGTCGCTGGCCGAGGCGTCCGCGGACGCCCCGATGGCCGCCGATGTGGACCAGGTGCGCACCCTCGTCGCGGACGAGGTCGCCGCCTTCGGCGCCGCCCAGCGTGCCGCCCACATCACGCCGACCGTCGTCGCCCTGCGCACCATGGCCGCCGATGTGGTGGCCGGCGAGATCGCGCGGCTCGACGGACGCCTCCCCGACCTGGACGAGAAACAGCGCGCCGAGATCACGCAGACCGTGCGCCGCGTCGTCGACAAGCTCCTGCACGCGCCCACCGTGCGGGTCAAGCAGCTCGCCAGCGAGCCCGGCGGCGCCGGGTACGCGGACGCGCTGCGGGAACTCTTCGACCTCGACCCGCAGACGGTGGCCGCCGTCTCCCGGGCAGACCTGAACGACCCGAATAGAGGGCGGTCATGACCGACAACTCACCCCTGGGCGGGGAGACCACGAAGCCGCTCAGGCTCGGCACCCGGCGCAGCAAGCTGGCCATGGCGCAGTCCGGCATGGTCGCCGACGCGGTCCGTGAGGTGACCGGGCGCGCCGTCGAGCTCGTCGAGATCACCACGTACGGGGACGTCTCCCGGGAGCAGCTCTCACAGATCGGCGGGACCGG
Source organism: Streptomyces sp. NBC_01520 (assembly GCF_045040375.1). Lineage (NCBI taxonomy): Bacteria > Bacillati > Actinomycetota > Actinomycetes > Kitasatosporales > Streptomycetaceae > Streptomyces > Streptomyces sp. NBC_01520. The sequence goes on along the minus strand of NZ_CP109404.1, from coordinate 3,520,695 downwards.
CGTGTTCGTCGCCGCGCTGCGCGAGGCGCTGCTGAGCGGCGAGGTGGACTTCGCGGTCCACTCGCTCAAGGACCTTCCGACCGCACAGCCGGAGGGCCTCGTCCTGGCCGCCGTACCGGAGCGCGAGGACCCGCGCGACGTACTGGTGGCCCGGGACGGGCTGACCTTCGAACAGCTTCCGTCCGGCGCCCGTATAGGCACCGGTTCGGCGCGCCGCATGGCGCAGCTCAACTCGTACGCCCGGTCGCACGGACTCGACATGGAGACCGTGCCGATCCGGGGCAACGTCGATACCCGTATCGGTTTCGTACGGAGCGGCGAGCTGGACGCGGTGGTACTCGCCGCCGCCGGGCTCAGCCGTCTTGGCCGGACCGGTGAAGTGACCGATTTCCTGTCGGTCGACACCGTCCTGCCTGCTCCCGGCCAGGGAGCACTGGCGATCGAGTGCGCTGCGACCAGCGCCGACCTCGCCGCAGCTCTCGCCGAGCTCGACGACCCGTACACCCGGGTCGCCGTGACCGCCGAGCGCGCCCTGCTCGCCGCTCTGGAGGCCGGCTGCTCCGCACCTGTGGGTGCGCTGGCCGACCTCCTGGCCGACGGTCAGACTGTCAACGAACTGCGCCTGCGCGGTGTCGTCGGTTCCACCGACGGCACTTCCCTGGTGCAGCTGTCCATCACCGGTCCCGTTCCCACGTCGCACGACGACGCGGTGGCCCTCGGACGCGAGCTCGCGTCCGAGATGCTCGCCAAGGGTGCGGCCGGTCTTATGGGGGAGCGAGCACTTTGAGCCCCACCGGCCCCGTCGTATCCGACTTCCCTGTCCTGTCCTCAGGGCACGTCACCTTCCTCGGCGCCGGTCCCGGCGACCCGGGACTGCTGACTCTGCGCGCTGTCGAGGCGCTCGCGAGCGCGGACGTTCTTGTGGCCGAGCCCGACGTTCTCGACGTCGTCCGCTGCCATGCGCGGGCAGGGGTAAGCACGCCTGAGATGACGGTTGTTGACGTGTCGTCAACAGCCGCCGGAGTACCCGTTCTCAGGGACGCCGCCAATCTTGTCATGGAGGCAGCGAAGGGTGGCAGGCGGGTGGTCCGTGCCGTCACGGGGGACCCCGGTCTGGACGGCGACACGGGCGCGGAGATGCTCGCCTGCGCCGCCGCCGGTGTGCCCTTCGAAGTAGTCCCCGGCATCGCGAACGCCGTCGGTGTACCGGCGTACGCCGGTGTGCCGCTGCGTGACGCGCAGGGCGCCGATGTGCGCTTCGTCGACGCGCGTACCGCCTCGGACCGCTGCTGGGCGGAGGTCGGCGCGAGCGACGCGACGGCCGTCGTGTCCACGTCGCTCGACTCGGTGGCCGCGGCCGCCGGGGAGCTGGTCTCGGCGGGCCGCAAGCCCGACACCCCGCTGACGGTGACGATCGCGGGTACGACGACGCGCCAGCGCACCTGGACGGCGACCCTCGGGACGATCGCCCAGGTCCTGAAGCAGGCCAAGGTCCTCCCGTCGCCGGACGGGCACCGGTCCGTCATAGCCGTGGTCGGGGAGCGCAGCTCTGCCGCCCAGCGTGACCAGCTGTCGTGGTTCGAGTCCAAGCCGCTGTTCGGCTGGAAGGTGCTCGTGCCGCGTACGAAGGAGCAGGCGGCGTCGCTCTCCGACCAGCTGCGTTCCTACGGTGCGGTGCCGCACGAGGTCCCGACGATCGCCGTCGAGCCGCCGCGGACGCCCCAGCAGATGGAGCGGGCGGTCAAGGGCCTGGTCACGGGCCGGTACGAGTGGATCGCCTTCACCTCGGTGAACGCGGTCAAGGCCGTGCGGGAGAAGTTCGAGGAGTACGGGCTCGACGCCCGTGCCTTCGCCGGGATCAAGGTCGCGGCCGTCGGTGAGCAGACGGCCGCCGCGCTGATCGACTTCGGTGTGAAGCCGGATCTCGTGCCGTCCGGTGAGCAGTCCGCCGCCGGTCTGCTGGAGGACTGGCCGCCGTACGACCCGGTCTTCGACCCGATCGACCGGGTGTTCCTGCCGCGTGCGGACATCGCCACGGAGACCCTGGTGGCCGGGCTCATCGAGCTCGGCTGGGAGGTCGACGACGTCACCGCGTACCGCACGGTCCGCGCCTCGCCGCCGCCCGCCGACACCCGTGAGGCGATCAAGGGCGGCGGTTTCGACGCGGTGCTCTTCACCTCGTCCTCGACCGTCCGCAACCTGGTCGGTATCGCGGGCAAGCCGCACAACGTCACGGTGATCGCGTGTATCGGTCCCGCCACGGCGAAGACCGCCGAGGAGCACGGCCTGCGGGTCGACGTCCTGTCCCCCGAGCCGTCGGTCCACAAGCTGGCCCAGGCGCTGGCGGACTTCGGCGCGCAGCGCCGGGACGCGGCGAAGGAGGCCGGTGACCCGGTGACCCGGCCGAGCGAGCGGCGTCCGGGTGCGAGACGGCGCCGGTCGACGACCTGACGGTCGGTACGGATGTGTGGGGCCCGGCCGCTTCTTCGTGAAGCGGCCGGGCCCCGCTTCCTTTTTCCGGCCCGGGTGTCGGTAAATCGGTGATGTGTGCGGGTCTAGTCTCGAAGGATGACTGTGTACGGAAACTTCCCCGGCTCGCGGCCCCGGCGGCTGCGGACGACGCCCGTCATGCGGCGCATGGTCGCCGAGACGCGGCTCGACCCCGCGAATCTGGTCCTGCCCGCGTTCGTGCGTGAGGGCATCGACGCCCCGGTCGCCATCTCGGCGATGCCCGGTGTGCAGCAGCACACCCTGGACACCCTGCGGAAGGCCGCGGTCGACGCGGTCGCGGCCGGGGTCTCCGGGATCATGCTCTTCGGTGTCCCGTCGGACGAGAAGAAGGACGCCCGGGGCACGGCGGGCACCGACCCGGACGGCATCCTCCAGGTCGCGCTGCGGGCGGTACGGGAGGAGGTGGGCGACGACCTCGTGATCATGTCCGACCTGTGCCTGGACGAGTACACCGACCACGGCCACTGCGGGGTGCTGACCGAGGACGGCCGCGTCGACAACGACGCCACGCTGGAGCGGTACGCCGAGATGGCCCAGGTGCAGGCCGACGCGGGCGCCCATGCGGTGGGCCCCAGCGGCATGATGGACGGCCAGGTCGGGGTGATCCGCGACGCGCTGGACCAGGCCGGGCACGAGGACGTGTCGATCCTCGCGTACACCGCGAAGTACTCCTCCGCGTTCTACGGTCCGTTCCGTGAGGCGGTGGGCTCCTCGCTCAGGGGCGACCGCAAGACGTACCAGCAGGACCCGGCGAACATCCGCGAGTCGATGCGTGAACTGGCGCTCGACCTGGAGGAGGGCGCCGACATGGTCATGGTCAAGCCCGCCGGACCGTACCTGGACATCCTGGCCAAGGTCGCCGCGTCGGTGGACGTGCCGGTCGCGGCGTACCAGATCAGCGGTGAGTACGCGATGATCGAGGCCGCCGCGGAGAAGGGCTGGATCGACCGGGACGCGGCGATCCTGGAGAGTCTGACGGGCATCCGGCGGGCCGGAGCGCAGATCATCCTGACGTACTGGGCGACGGAGGTCGCGCGGCGGCTGGGGCGCTGAGGCCCTGACGACCGTACCGGCCGCGTCGGACGGGCACCCCTCCTGTCCCGCGGCCGGCCACCGGTGATCAATTCGATTGAACGCGGCCCCGCTTGCGGCGAAGATCGTCCGCATGTTCTCACGCAGGAATCGCCGTTCCCCGTCCCCCGAACTGTCCGCGGCCTGGGACCGTCTCGGCGAAGGTGACGTCCCGGGCGCGCTGCGGGAGCTGCGGGCGGTTCCGGAGGCTCCGCGCGCACAGGTCGCGGCCGTCGTCGCCCGGGCCGCGGAGGCGGCGGGGTTCGACGACCTGAGGAAGGCCGCCGAGGCGTTGGCCGCACACCCCGACCGGGTGCGGCCGCTCTACGACTACGGCTACGCCTGTGTGGAGCGAGGGGTGTCCTACCTGGCGATACCCGCCCTGCGTGAGGCGGTGCGCCTGCAGCCGGGTTCCGCGGGGGTGCTGCGCGAGCTGGTTTCCGCGTACGAGGGCGAGGGGCGCCACCGGGAGGCCGCCGATGCCCTGCTGGGACACGAGGACGGTCTCGCCGACTGGCCCGACCGCTACCTCCTCGTCCACAACGCCGTCCTGGCGGGAGACCTGGAACTGGCCCGCCGTCATCACACCGGCCTGACCGCCCCCGACCCCACATGGCTGGGGGCACGGGACCGGCAGAACCGGGTCCTGGAACGGGCGTCGAGCGCCGGGCGGGTGAGCCCACTGGACCACCTCGATCTGCGGGGCTGGCAGTACGTCATGGGCGGCACCCTGCTGGGTACGCTCTCCCCGCACGGCTTCGACGCCGGGATGACCGGCCGGTACGCCTGGTTCCAGGACTCCCACGACCAGTGCCTGCAGGGACTGTCGCGGCTCCGGGCGGTGCTGGAGGCCACCGGGGCGCACCCGCGTTCGGTGTCCCTCCTGCCGGACCGGGGGAGCCGGATCCTGGGCCTGGCCGCCGCAGAGGTGCTGGGCCTCCCCTCGGTGCCCTTCGACGCCGACCGCGAGGACACCGTCGTGATCGCCTACGACCTGGACGACACCGCGCGCACCGCTCAGGGTCCCGAACTGCTCGGGCAGCTCCTGCGCCGGGTGCCGGGCCAGGTGCTGCACGAGCACGCGAGCTGCTGGACCGACCCGCCGGTCGTCGCCGCCGACAGCGTCACGCTGCTCCACCAGTCGGTCGTGCCCCCGTGGGGCGAGATCCTCCGGCAGGGCGCCGACGGCGGCATGGAGCGCGGGGCGGCCGACGAGCGGCCGGAGGCGGAGATCGCCGCGGACATCATGGGCGCCGACCCGGTACCGGACGAGGGGGACGGGCAGTCGCCCGCCGACCCCCTCGACGTGCTCACGGACTTCGCCTCGGCGGTACGCGGCACCTGGCTCCGGGGCGACCGGGCCCGGCTGCGTTCCCCGGGGCCGGTGGCGAGTTCGCGTTTCCTCTGAGGGGCCGGGCGGTCGAAGCGCCCTGACCCGCCCCGCTCAGGGCCGGTCGACGAGGCCCATGAACGCGACGGACGCGCACAGCACGAAACCGGGCGCGGCCCACGCGAGCAACAGACGGGCCGGGTCCCGCCGTTGACGCCACGGCAGCACCCAGCTCGCCACCAGCACGACCAGTGACAGCAGCAGGCCGACGCAGAGGACGCCCCAGCCCGCTTCGAACGAGTCGGTGGAGCGGTCGGCGGCGGCACCGTTGCAGGAGTCGCAGGCCATGGGGGAGAGCGCACCGAAGAACAGGGCCGCGCCCGCTGCCGGGAAGGGTGACGAGCGTCGAGAGCAGCGGTGCGATCCAGGCGTGCGGGCTACGGGAATCGAGCAGGGCAAGTCGTCGGGCATGTGTACGAGTCAACCGGGGTGGCCGGCCGGGCACATGAGCGCTCCTGCTCAGTCCCACCAGAACGACCACGTCTCCTGACCCAGGAGGTGCTTCTCCGCATAGACGTCCAGGCCGTCCCCGGGGGCCGCGTGGATGTTGTCCGGGCAGAACGCGAAGTGCTCGGCGGCCAGGGCCCGCGCCTCCGCCAGGGTGGTGGGAGGCCGTCCCACGGACACAGTCAGGGTGTCGAAGCCGAGCGCCACGACCCGGATGTCGAAGCGGTCCTCCCAGGAGCGCAGCACCGTACAGAGCCGGGCCACGTCGTTCTCGTAGTTGAGCGGGCCCGACCAGCCGATCGCCGCCGGGATGTCCGCGCTGCGCCGGGCGGGCACGAGCGCCGTCCGCGCGCCCTCCGTGAGCTGGTCGGCTATCTCCGCGGCGAGCTCGTCCGGGGTCTCGGACGAGCTCGCGGACGGGGTGGGCGCCAGGCCGGGCCACTCGGCCGCGTCCTCCAGCTCGTCGGGGGCGTAGTCCCCCCAGTACTCGGCGAGGACGTCCTCCGCGTCGTGGTCACCCGGATACGAGGTCTCGCCCGGGTTGAGGTCCCACTCCTCGGGCCACTGGTCACGCCGCCCGCCGTCCACCAGCACCGGGAGCAGGCCGAGCGGCCGCCCGGTCGCCCGCAGCCGGGCCCAGTCTCCCGGCTGCGCCGGCTCGTCGGCGTACCAGAGCAGAGGCTCGTGCCACGGCTCATCGTTAGTGGTGTCCACCAACGTGCCCGGCGGAAGGTCCAACAGCGGCAGGGGATTAGGAAGCGCAACCATGCCCCCGACTCTAGAACCCCCCACTGACACACACCCCCCTGATCGTGAGTGTGAGGCAAGGGACGGGAATGCGGGCGATATGCCCGAATTCCCTGTCCCTTGCCTCACATTGAACGGTGGGTGTCAGTACGTGAGGGCGTCGGTCATGTCCGTCTGCCAGTAGGTGACCGTGAGGGTGCTGTCCACGTAGACGGGCTTGGTGAGCGGGACGGTCGTCGACGGGCCGCTGGAGCCGGAGCCTTCGCGGCCCTGGAAGCTGACGGTCAGGTCCTTGGTGGAGTAGCCGTTCGTGCCGCTGCCGTCGGCGGAGGAGGTCATGACGGCGGCGTAGGCGGACTGGCCGGGGTTGAGGGTGACGACGGCCTGCGGCTTGCTCTCCTCGAAGACCTGGGGGGCCGACTGCGCCTCGCCGAACTTGAGGAACGGGTAGGAGTAGGCGTTGCACGCCCTGGAGCCGGAGTTGGTCACGGTGAGCAGCATGTGGTTGACGGGCCGGGGCACGGCCGTGAGCGTCACCTTGGTGTTCCCGCCGTCGCACGCGAGGGTGACGGGGCCGTTGTCGGTGCCGGTGTCCTTCGGCTTCTGCGCGGCGGGCTCGGCGGTCGAACCCGAGCCCGGAGCGGAGCCCTTGGGGTCCTTCCCCTGGCCGTCCGTGGGTGCCTTCGTGCTGTCCGCCGGCTGCTCGGACGGGGCGGCGGGTGCCGGGGTGGAGGCGCCCGCAGCCGCCGAGCCGTCCTCCTGGCAGGCGGTCAGGGTGAGCGCGGTCAGGAGGGCGGCGGTGCCGAGGACGGAAGTGCGGGCGACGCGGCGGAAGTGACGGTTACGCATGAGGTGGTTCTCCCCGTTCGGAAAGGCGTTCAGAAGGTCTTCGGAAGATCAGTCGTGCTCGGGGCGCCGCGTTGGCGCGCCGGGTGGTGCTCGGTGTACTGGACAATGACGAGTGGTCAGAGGTGACACAGGAGGGTGATGAAGGTCGCCGTGGAAGCGATCAGCACTCCTGTGGCGACGGCGTCCGTGAGGCTCAGTTCGAAGCGGGTACGCACTGCGTCTCCCGAGGTGGACGAAGGCTGCGTTCAGCGGTGTGTCCACATCTTGTGCGGCGGCGGATTCCGGTGGCAACGGCTGCCGGGTGACACGGGACGCCGGAACGGTTGAATGCCCCCTGACCTGGGGAAACATGCCCTCCCTGGAACGCTTTCCCGGGATGGATCAAAGGGAGGAACGGTCGGGGTGGGTACGGAGATCCAGGACTTCGCGGCAGAGCTCAGTGGGCTCAAGGAGCGTTCCGGGCTGAGTTACGGAGTGCTTGCCCGGAAGCTGCACATGAGTACGTCGACCGTCCACCGGTACTGCAACGGCGACGCGGTTCCGCACGACTACGCGCCCGTCGAGCGCTTCGCCCGGGTGTGCGGGGCGTCGGCGGACGAGTTGGTCGGGCTGCACCGGAAGTGGATCCTCGCCGACGAGGCGAAGCGGCGGGGGGCGCGGAAGCCTGAGGTGACCGTCGCGGCGGATCCCGGGCGATCGGTTCCGGCGGGGGACGGGGCCCCGGAACCCCAGCCGGAGCCCCGGACGACTCCGGAGCCGGAGCCGGGAGGCGCGGACGTTACGCCGCTTGAGGTGGCCGGTCCTACCGCCGGTGGGCTCGCTGCCCCGCGGCGGCCCTCCCGGCGGTTGCGCGTCCTGCTCGCCGCGGCGGCCGTCGTCGCGCTCACCGTGCCCGGCGCCCTGGCCGTCCGTGGCCTCACGGACGACGACGGGTCCGGCGGCGGACGTGCCGACGCGGCCACCGGAACGGCCGCGTCGAGCGTGAGCCCGAGTCCTCGCCCGAGCAGCGGCAGCCCATCCGCGAAGCCGAGCCGGTCGGCCTCCCCGTCGGCCGGCGGCAGCGCCACCGCCGAGCCCTCCGCCACCGCGGGCGCACCGGCACGGCAGGGCGGCGGGGCGGACGACCGGGGCACCCCCGTGAGTGCCGTCATCAGCTCGTACAACTGGGAGGCACCGTGCGGGCAGTACTACCTGCTCGACGGCGAGCCCGGCACCGTGCCGCCGCCGCCGACCGATCCTCAGGAAAGCCGCGGTTGGGCGAAGGCGCTCGGCGGTGTGGACGGGGGCGACATGATGCTCGAACTCACCCTCCAGGGGGCGTCGCGGGAAGCGGTCGTGCTCAAGGGGCTGCACGTGCGGGTCGTGTCGCGTGAACCGGCGCTCGCCTGGGCCGCGTACTCGATGGGGGAGGGCTGCGGGAGCGGTATCACCCCGCAGTCCTTCGACATCGACCTGGACGACGGCCAGCCCCACACGCAGCCGGTCGCGGGGCAGGGCGGCGGTGCCGTCGTCCCGGCCAAGGACTTCCCGTACCGGGTGAGTTCCACCGACGTGGAGGTGTTCAACCTCGACGCGCACGTGGAGGGACACGACGTGACCTGGTACCTGGAGCTGGAGTGGAGCAGCGGCGACCGGAGCGGGACCCTGCGCGTCGACGACGACGGCGAGCCGTTCCGTACGAGCAGCATCTCGGGGAGGCCGCAGTACCTCTACTGGAGGGACAGGGCGGAGTGGGTGGAAGCCGAGTACTGACCGGGCGGGAGGCGCGATCGTGCCGGTGGCGCGCGGTCCGGCCGGCTTCGGCCGGAAGGACGTGCGGGCCCTGTTCCGGGTGTGGCCGGCCCGGCCGGGGGCGTACGGGCCTTCACCTGCGGTCCGTCGGGTGAAGGGAGCACGCCATGAGCGAGGCAGTCCAGGCATCACCGGAAGCGCCCGCGGTGGTCACGGAGCCGTGCCCGATCTGCAGTTGCTGATCCAGCTGCTGGACAGAGAGCTGCGGTCGAGCCTGCCGATCACCCTCACCCTCACCGGCGGTGTGCTGCACGGAGACGTGATCGGTCACGAGGCGTGGAAGGCCGACTGGGCGAGGAGTCTGCGCCAGGTCGAGGGCGAGGGCGCCAACCTGATCGCGGAGTTCCCCGAGACGGTGGACCAGGGGATCCGGGAACTGGTCGCGGGTGAGGGCGCGGGGCAGCTGCCGCGCTGGATCCATCTCAGGGACGTCACACTCGTCCTCGGCGGTGCGGGCGCCCTGCATCTGCCGCTGTGGCGGGGCCGGCTGGCCGACGTGTCGGGATGGGCGCCGGGACGGCCGCAACGAGACGGGGCGGTGTGCAGGAACGCGGAGGCCCGGCACTCCGTGAAGGGGTGCCGGGCCTTTGGTCCGCCGCGACGCGGTCAGAGGCGCTCGGGCGTCCTGATGCCGAGGAGCGCCATGCCCTGGTGCAGGGTGCGGGCGGTGAGCTCGACGAGGAACAGCCGGTTCTCGACGACCTCCGCCGGGTTCTCGTCGCTGAGCACCTGGCACTGGTCGTAGAACGTGGTGAGGTGCGAGGCGAGCTGGTAGAGGTACGCGGCCAGCTTGTGCGGCTCGTACGCCGACGCCACCTCGGCCAGGACCTCGCCGAACTGGTCCAGGTGCAGACCCAGCGCACGCTCGGCCGCAGCCAGCTCCAGCTCCGGGTGCGCGGCCGGCTTCGCGTCCCCGGCCTTGCGCAGGATGGAACGGATACGGGCGTACGCGTACTGGAGGTACACCGACGTGTCGCCGTGCAGCGACACCATCTGGTCCAGGTCGAACTTGTAGTCCCGGACCGCCGAGGTCGACAGGTCCGCGTACTTCACGGCGCCGACGCCGACGTACCGGCCGTTCTCGACGATCTCGTCCTCGGACAGGCCCACCTTCGCGGCCTTCTCCCGGACGACCGCGGTGGCCCGCTCGACGGCCTCGTCCAGCAGGTCCTCCAGCCGGACCGTCACACCCTCACGGGTCTTGAACGGCTTGCCGTCCTTGCCCAGGATCGTGCCGAACGCCAGCTGGTGGGCCTTGACGTCCTCGTTGAGCCAGCCCGCCCGGCGGGCCGTCTCGAAGACCATCTTGAAGTGCAGGGACTGCCGGACGTCGACCACGTAGACCAGGGAGTCGGCCTTGAGGTCCTGGACCCGGTCGCGGATCGCGGAGAGGTCCGTCGCCGCGTAGCCGTAGCCGCCGTTCGTCTTCTTGACGATCAGCGGGACCGGGTTGCCGTCCGGGCCCTTCACGTCGTCGAAGAACACGCACAGCGCACCCTCGGAGCGGACGGCCACACCCGTCTCCTCCAGGATCCGGCAGGTCTCCTCCAGCATGTCGTTGTAGCCCGACTCGCCGACGATGTCGGCGTCGCGGACCTCCACGTCGAGCTTGTCGAAGACCGAGTAGAAGTAGACCTTCGACTCGTCGACGAAGCCCTGCCAGAGCGCCAGCGTCTCCGGGTCACCGGCCTGGAGGGCCACCACCCGGTCCCGGGCGCGGGCCTTGAACTCCTCGTCGGCGTCGAAGAGGACCCGCGAGGCCTTGTAGACGCGGTTCAGGGACGACATCGCGGCCTCGCCGTCGGCCGCCCCGCCCTCCTGGTGGCCCAGGGCGCCCGGGTGCTCGATCAGGTACTGGATGAGCATGCCGAACTGCGTGCCCCAGTCGCCGATGTGGTGGCGCCGGATCACGTTCTCGCCGGTGAATTCCAGGATCTGCACCATGGCGTCGCCGATGACCGCCGACCGCAGGTGGCCGACGTGCATCTCCTTCGCCACGTTCGGCTGGGCGTAGTCGATGACCGTCGTGCCCGCGGCGGCGTTCACCGGGACGCCGAGCCGGTCGCCGTCCGCGGCGCGCGCGGCGAGGGTCTCGACGATCGCCCGGTCGGTGAGCGTCACGTTCAGGAAGCCGGGGCCGGAGACCTCGATGTCCTTGATCAGGTCACCCGTCGGAAGGGCGGCCGTGACCTGGGCCGCCAGCTCGCGCGGGTTGCCCTTGAGCTTCTTGGCGAGCGCGAGGATGCCGTTGGCCTGGAAGTCGGCCCGGTCACTTCGGCGCAGCAGCGGGTCCGCGGTGCCGGCATCCGGCAGAGCTGCCGTCAGGGCGTCCGCCAGCTGCTGCTGGAGCGTGGAAGCGAGGGAAGGGACCGAAGCCATGAGCCGGCTGCCGTTTCCGTAGGAGACAAGGGATCGCCCAAGTATCCCACGGGCCGCAAAGCCGTTTTCGCGCTGCGGTCGGTACCTGGGAGAATGGATCCCGCCCCTATGAGTCCTACACGAGAGAAGGACGTGCCGACCGTGGCTTCGAGTCAGAGCAGCACCGAGACCGACTGGGTCTCCCGCTTCGCGGACGATGTCATCGCCGAATCGGAGCGACGTGCGCCTGGCAAACCGGTCGTCGTCGCGTCCGGCCTTTCCCCGTCGGGCCCGATCCACCTGGGCAACCTCCGCGAGGTCATGACCCCGCACCTCGTCGCCGACGAGATCCGCCGCCGCGGGTACACCGTGCGCCACCTGATCTCCTGGGACGACTACGACCGCTACCGCAAGGTCCCGAACGGCGTCGCGGGCGTCGACGGGTCGTGGGCCGAGCACATCGGCAAGCCGCTGACCTCGGTGCCCGCCCCGGCCGGGTCCGCGTACCCGAACTGGGCGGAACACTTCAAGGCCGCGATGACCCAGGCGCTGGACGAGCTCGGCGTGGAGTACGACGGGATCAGCCAGACCGAGCAGTACCTGGCGGGGACGTACCGCGAGCAGATCCTGCACGCGATGCGGCACCGCGCCGACATCGACGCCGTCCTGGACCGCTACCGCACCAAGAAGGACGGCGTCGCGGGCGCCAAGGGCGGTAGGAAGCCGCAGCAGAAGAAGGTCGACGAGGCCGAGCTGGAGGCCGCCGAGGGCTCCGGCGCGGCGGACGAGGACGACGGCAGCGGCAGCACCGCCGGCTACTTCCCGTACAAGCCCTACTGCGGCAACTGCGAGAAGGACCTCACCGTCGTCACGTCCTACGACGACGACTCGACCGAGCTGAACTACACCTGTTCGGCCTGCGGGTTCGCCGAAACGGTCCGCCTCGGTGAGTTCAACCGCGGCAAGCTCGTCTGGAAGGTCGACTGGCCGATGCGCTGGGCCTACGAGGGCGTGATCTTCGAGCCCAGCGGTGTGGACCACTCCTCGCCCGGCTCCTCCTTCGTCGTCGGCGGCCAGATCGTGCGCGAGGTCTTCGACGGCGTCCAGCCGATCGGACCGATGTACGCGTTCGTCGGGATCTCCGGCATGGCGAAGATGTCCTCCAGCAAGGGCGGTGTGCCGACCCCGGCCGACGCGCTGAAGATCATGGAGGCGCCGCTGCTGCGCTGGCTGTACGCGCGCCGCAGGCCCAACCAGTCCTTCAAGATCGCCTTCGACCAGGAGATCCAGCGGCTGTACGACGAGTGGGACTCGCTGGCCCGCAAGGTCGCCGACGGTTCGGTGCTGCCCGCCGACGCCGCCGCCTACGCGCGGGCCGTCGGCACGGCCGCGGGGGAGCTGCCCAGCACCCCGCGCCCGCTCCCGTACCGCACGCTCGCCTCGGTCGCCGACATCACGGCGGGCGCCGAGGACCAGACGCTGCGCATCCTGACCGAGCTCGACCCTTCGAGCCCTCTGACCTCGCTCGACGAGGCACGGCCCCGGCTCGACCGTGCCGAGAACTGGATCACCAGCCAGGTCCCGGCCGAGGCCCGCACCATCGTCCGCGACGAGCCGGACAAGGAGCTCCTCGGCTCCCTGGACGAGAAGGGCCGCGAGTCGCTGCGGCTGCTGCTGGAAGGGCTCGACTCGCACTGGTCGCTGGACGGGCTGACCACGCTCGTCTACGGCGTGCCGAAGGTGATGGAGGGGCTGGAGCCGGACGCCAAGCCGACGCCGGAGCTGAAGGCGTCCCAGCGGTCCTTCTTCGCGCTGCTCTACCGGCTGCTGGTCAGCCGGGACACCGGGCCGCGGCTGCCCACGCTGCTGCTCGCCGTGGGCGTGGACCGGGTGCGCAGGCTCCTCGGCGCGTAGTCCCGACAGCGAAACGACCGGGCGGGCCGCTGAGCGGCCCGCCCGGTCGTGTGCGTGGGGGTCACGCGATGTGTTCGGCGGACATCTCGTTGTCGAAGCGCTGCCTGAACCCCGGCAGCAGTCGCCGCAGGAGCGGACCGCTGCGGGGGTGGCGGACGTCGTGGCCGTCGGCGAGGTGGATGTCGAGCACCGCGACGCTGGGGTAGTTCTGGTGCTCCTGCGTGTACTCGGCGAACACCTTGTAGGCGATCTCACCGAACTCGGCCTCGGCCTCGGCCCACTCGGCCTCTTTCTGCGCGTCACGAGGCGGCTGCGGGTCCTGGCCCTGGTCCTGCGGGGCCTGCTGGGTCTGCTCCTGCGGAGCCCGCACGTCCGGCTGTTGCTGCTGCGGGGCCTGCGGCTGCTGCTCCTGCTTGCGCAGCGGGTCCTGCCGCTCCGGGTGCGGGGCGGGCTGCGGTTCGCCGTTACGGGGGTGCGGGAACGCGCCGATCGTGCCCACGTTGCCGAGCGGGCGGGTCCGGCCGCCGGGACCGGACGGGATCATCACCGGAGTGGGTTCCAGGCCCTCGACGTACGTGGGGTTGTACGCGCTCTCGTACGCGTCCTCAGGAACCTGCGGTGCCGCGAACCAGGGGCTGTCGTGGGAGCCGGGGCCTTCCTGCGGCCAGTCGTCCGGGTCCGCCGACGGGTGCTGCTGGTGCCCGTGTCGCTGCTGTGCCTGCGGCCCCTGGTACGGGGGCCCTGCGGGGTTCTGCCGGCCCTGCTGCGGGGCGTACGGGAGTTGGGGGTGCTGGGGCTCGCCCTCGACGGCCGAGGGGGCGGGCGGCAGCAGTGCCGGTTCGATGCCCGCGGCGGCGAGGCCGGCCGGGGCGGTCTCGGCGAGTGGTACGCCGTACTTCGCCAGGCGCAGCGGCATCAGGGACTCGATGGGTGCCTTGCGGCGCCAGCTGCGGCCGAACCGGGCCTGCAGGCGGGCCTGGTAGATCAGCCGGTCCTGTTCGAGCTTGATGACCTGTTCGTAACTGCGCAGCTCCCACAGCTTCATGCGGCGCCACAGCTTGAACGTGGGGACGGGGGAGAGCAGCCAGCGGGTGAGGCGGACGCCCTCCATGTGCTTGTCGGCCGTGATGTCCGCGATCCGGCCGACGGCGTGCCGGGCGGCCTCGACGGAGACGACGAACAGGATCGGGATCACCGCGTGCATGCCGGTGCCCAGCGGGTCGGGCCAGGCGGCGGCGCCGTTGAAGGCGATGGTGGCCGCGGTCAGCAGCCAGGCCGTCTGACGCAGCAGCGGGAACGGGATCCGCATCCAGGTCAGCAGCAGGTCCAGCGCGAGCAGGACGCAGATCCCCGCGTCGATGCCGATCGGGAAGACCAGGGAGAACCGGCCGAATCCCTTCTCCTCCGCGAGTTCGCGGACGGCTGCGTACGACCCCGCGAAGCCGATCGCGGCGATGAGCACCGCACCGGCGACGACGACCCCGATGAGTATTCGGTGCGTGCGTGTCAGCTGCATTGCGGCCACCCGCGTTCCCCTCCCTGCTCGGTCTGTTGCGAGCGACAGCCTGGCACATGTGTACGAGCGGGTGCGGGCCGGTACGGGCAGAGGCCGTCCGACGCCCGCCGTGGCACGGCGACTTCCGTTCCGCCGATGGAGCATTCCCGCACTGTTCGCGGGCCGTTTCCCGGATCCCCGGCACCCTTGCCGGTGCCGGTGCGAAGGAGCGCACCCGCCGGCCCGATTCGCCCGGCGGGTGCGCTCCTTCGCGCCGTGGGGTGTCGCTACGACTTGCGGGAAGCCTTGGCGGTCGTCTTGGGGGACGTCTTGCCGGAGGCCTTCGCGGACGGTGTGGCGGATGCCTTGGCCGACGGCTTGGCCGAGGGCTTCTCCGCGGTGGCGTTGTCGCCGTCGACCGAGGCGACGGCTTCCTTGGCGGCCTTCTCGGCGCCCTTGAGGATGTCGGCCGCGGAGGGGGTCTTGGCTCCCGCGTAGCCGGCGCCGTTGTAGGTGAGCGTGACGACGACGTTGCCCGTACGGGCGACGACCGTCGCGTACTTGAAGTCCTCGCTCGTCTTGGTGAGGTCG
This sequence comes from Streptomyces sp. NBC_01520, assembly GCF_045040375.1. Lineage (NCBI taxonomy): Bacteria > Bacillati > Actinomycetota > Actinomycetes > Kitasatosporales > Streptomycetaceae > Streptomyces > Streptomyces sp. NBC_01520. The sequence continues at coordinate 3,505,531 of NZ_CP109404.1, read as the reverse complement.
TAGGTGACGGTGGTGGCCTGCTCACCGATTCCGTCGGCCGGTGCGGCCGCGGCCTTCTTGGCACCCTCGGTCGCCTGCGCCTTGGCGACCTGCTTGGTGTACTCGTCCGTGGCCCGCTCGGCTCCGCTGCCCAGGGCCTGGTCGGAGTCGAAGCGGAGGAAGCCGACGTCGAGCCAGCGGTACTGGGAACCCTTGACGCCGTTGTCGTCCAGGCCGTTCCAGGAGCAACTGCTGCGGGTCTCCGTGTTGCTGGACTTGCCCGCGGTGCCGGACTTGACCTTGCTCTCGGGGACCAGGGACTCGATCGTCTTCTTCGCGATCGACTTGCAGGTGTCGGCGGGCAGCGCGTCGAACTTCGCGGGCTCGACGGTCGGCTCCGTCTTCTTCTCGCTGGGCGCGGCGGACGAGTCCGAGCCCTTCTTGTCGCCGGAGTCCGACGAGCAGCCGGCGACGACGAGCATCACCGGAACGGCGGCGCAGGCGAGTATGCGGGACAGTCGCGGGGCTGATCGGTGCATGGTTCCTTCACTCGGACGGCACGGCGGTCTCGGTCGTGCGGGCGGACCGCTGTGCGGCGGGCGGTGCTGTACGTCGGTCGGGCGGCGGTGCTGTACGTCGGTCGGGCTGTGCGGCGGGCGGCCGGATCGGCCGGTCCGCCGGGCAGGCCCGGCGCTTCGGAGGGCCACGGTACGACGGACGGCGGCCGGACGCCGCCTCGGTCGCGGGCCCCGGGGTGCGGGGCGGCCCCTCGGCGGAGGCCCGCCGGCGGGGGCTACTCGCTGAGGGTCTCGGCCAGCTTCCGGGCCAGGGCCTGCGCCTTCTCCTGCAGTTCCTGGCTGTCGGGCACCTCGGTGACGCGGGCGGGCTGCTCGGTGTACTGGACGGTCACGATGACGTTCGATGTGCGGAATACCACGCTCACGGTGCGGTGCTGGGCGGTGGATCCCGCCCGGGTGAGGGCGTCGTCCAGGAACGCGGCGTCCCCCAGGCCCTCCAGCAGCCGGGGCCGGAGCTCCTCGGAGGTGCTTGCGGACGGGCTCGCCGAGGGGGAGCCGGACGCGGTTTTGCCCGGGGACCCGGAGGGGGAGCCGCTGGGCGTCGGGCCGGGGGAGCCGGCGACGGTGCTGCTGGGCGTCGCGCCGGTCGCCCCGGGGGCCAGGCCGGCGGCGTCCTCCTTCTTGGCGTACACCTCGTCGGCGCGGTCGTCGTCGCTCACCGAGGGGTCGTACGACACGACGCGCTCGAAGTCGATGGAGAGGTTCCGGGACGCGTCCGGGGCGGTCGAGCTCCAGCGGCAGCCGACCTTGCGGTCGGTGTCGTAGGTGACGGTGGCCGTGCCCTCGTACACCTTCTCCTGCTGCTTCTCGGGCAGCTCGGCGGCGCCGGGCAGCAGGTCCTTGAGCGTCGAACCCGGCACGGCGCGGCAGGATTCGGGCAGCGTCCGGTACTTGCCGGGCGGTGCGGCCGAGACCGTCGGGCTGCCGGGCTTGCTGTCGGCGGCGGGGTCGTCGGCGTCGGAGCCGGCGCTGCAGCCGGCGACGAGCGCTGCGAGGAGCGCGACGCCGGGTACGTACGCCATGTGTCGCACGGTCCCAGACTCCCTTCGGTACGAAAACAGGTTGCCGCTCGATGGCGGCCGATGGACACAATGTGTATCGCACGCGCCGCTGTGAATGCCGGTCGGCAGACCTATATGCCGGCCTCGGCACCGGTTTTGCGCTTTCAGTCTTTTCGGGGGATAGAGGGGTTATGTCGTATGTAGAGGTGCCGGGCGCGCAGGTTCCGATCCGGATGTGGGCGGACCCGGCTTCGGTCGAGGACGTCGCGATGCAGCAGCTGCGGAACGTGTCGACGCTGCCCTGGATCAAGGGTCTGGCCGTCATGCCGGACGTCCATTTCGGCAAGGGCGCGACCGTCGGTTCGGTGATCGCCATGCACGGGGCGGTGTGCCCGGCCGCGGTGGGCGTGGACATCGGCTGCGGGATGTCGGCGGTGAAGACGTCGCTGACGGCCAACGACCTTCCGGGCGATCTGTCGCGTCTCCGGTCGAAGATCGAGCAGGCCATTCCGGTGGGCCGCGGCATGCACGACAGCATCGTGGACCCGGGAAAGCTGCACGGATTCCCGACCTCGGGCTGGGACGACTTCTGGACGCGGTTCGACGGGATCGCCGATGCGGTCAAATTCCGGCAGGAGCGTGCCACGAAGCAGATGGGAACGCTCGGATCGGGCAATCACTTCATCGAGTTCTGTCTCGACGAAGTGGGCGCGGTGTGGCTGATGCTGCACTCCGGTTCCCGGAACATCGGCAAGGAACTCGCGGACTTCCACATCGGGCAGGCCCAGAAGCTCCCGCACAACCAGGGACTCGTCGACCGTGACCTCGCGGTCTTCGTCGCGGACACCCCGCAGATGGCCGCGTACCGCAACGACCTGTTCTGGGCGCAGGAGTACGCGAAGTACAACCGCTCGATCATGATGGGTCTCTTCCAGGACGTGGTCCGGAAGGAATTCAAGAAGGCCAGGGTCACCTTCGAGCCGGTCATCTCCTGCCACCACAACTACGTGGCGGAGGAGCGGTACGAGGGCATGGACCTGCTGGTCACCCGGAAGGGCGCGATCCGGGCCGGTTCCGGGGAGTTCGGAATCATCCCCGGGTCGATGGGCACCGGTTCGTACATCGTGAAGGGCCTGGGGAACGAGAAGTCGTTCAACTCGGCCTCGCACGGGGCGGGGCGGCGGATGAGCCGGAACGCCGCGAAGCGGAAGTTCTCGACGCGGGACCTGGAGGACCAGACGCGGGGCGTGGAGTGCCGTAAGGACTCCGGTGTCGTGGACGAGATCCCGGCCGCGTACAAGCCGATCGAGCAGGTCATCGAGCAGCAGCGGGACCTGGTCGAGGTCGTCGCGAAGCTCAAGCAGGTCGTGTGCGTGAAGGGCTGAGGCCCGGCACCCCGCGTGAGGAGAAGCCCCGGACCGGCCGCGGTCCGGGGCTTCTCCTCTGCTGCCGGTCACAGCGTGCGGTGCACCTTGGAGTTGGAGGCCTGGGCGCGGGGGCGGACCACCAGGAGGTCGATGTTGACGTGGCTGGGACGGGTGACGGCCCAGGTGATCGTGTCGGCCACGTCGTCCGCCGTGAGCGGGGCGTCGACGCCCGCGTAGACCTTCGCGGCCTTCTCGGTGTCGCCCCGGAAGCGGGTCGTGGCGAACTCCTCGGTCTTGACCATGCCGGGCGCGACCTCGATGACCCGGACCGGCGTGCCGACGATCTCCAGGCGGAGGGTCTCGGCCAGGACGTGCTCGCCGTGCTTGGCCGCGACATAACCGCCGCCCCCCTCGTACGAGGAGAGCGCCGCGGTCGAGGACAGGATCACGATCGTGCCGTCGCCGCTCGCGGTGAGGGCGGGCAGCAGGGCCTGGGTGACGTTGAGGGTGCCGATGACGTTCGTCTCGTACATCTGGCGCCAGTCGGCCGGGTCGCCCGTCGCGACGGGGTCGGCGCCCAGCGCCCCGCCCGCGTTGTTGACGAGGACGGCCAGGGAGCTGAACGCGGTGGCGAACTCGTCCACGGCCGCCCGGTCGGTGACGTCCAGGGCGTAGGCCGTCGCCTGGTGGCCCGCCTCGGTGAGCTCGGCGGCGAGGGCCTCGATGCGGTCCTTTCGGCGGGCGGTGAGCACCACGCGGTGCCCGGCGGCGGCCAGCTGCCGGGCGGTCGCGGCACCGATGCCGCTGCTCGCACCGGTGATGACGGCGATGGGGGTGGCGGCCATGGTGAACTCCTCGGACAACTGGTCGGGTACGGGCCAAGGATAGGCAGGCCGTCCGTGCGCGGATCTCGGTGGCCGCGGGGTGCGTACATGATCACGGCGTGCCGCCAGGCAGATCAGCGCCCCGTCACGTCCCAGCGGTCCGGGCGGTGGCCTCCCCCGCTGCCTCCAGGGCGTGGGGGACCCGGACCGTGCCCCAGGCGATCGACCCGGCGACGAGCACCCCGCCGTACGCGGCGAGGATCCGGCCGAAGCCGCCGTCCGGCTGGAGCGTGGCCACGAAGCCGTACGCGCCCGGGGCGATGACGCCCGTGCGCCGGTGCGTGGGCCGTGCGGGTGGGGGACGGGCGGCGAACCGGTCCTTAAACAGGGACGATTGGCCCTTATGGGTATGTTCGGCGCATGCGACTGACGCGTAGAACAGTGCGGAGCATGTCCGCGGCGACGGCGATGGCGGCGGCTGTGGTGCTGGGGCCGTGGCTGTCCGCCGTGGCCGAACCGGCGCCCCGGGGTCTCGCACCGGAGGCCGACGTGACCCACCACGGACACGTCTCGCTCCAGGACGGGCGGCTCGGAGTCCTGCTGAACCGCGGGAACCGCGGGCCGTCGCCGCTCACGGACATGACCGTACGGCTGCGCTTCTCCGTCCCGCTCGCGGCCCGGCAGCAGCTGCCCCAGGGCTGCCTGCGCAGCGGTGGCCGGACGGTGCTGTGCGGGACCGGACCGCTGCGTGTGGACGGTGAGGTGCGGCGCACCGCGGTCGGCGTACGGCTGACGGGCCGGCCCGCCGAGGTGGTCGTGCGGGTGGACACGGTGTGGAACGGCGGCGCGAGCGACCGCGACCGGCACAACGACACGCACGAGGTGCTGACCCTCTCCACCGGCGACCCGTACGTGTTCTGAGGGGCCGCCGTCCGGTGTGTCAGGTGGTCGGGGCGCCGCTGCCCGCCCCGCCGAACTCGCGCACCGCGTCCGCGACGACGGCCTCCAGGCCCGCGTGGTGGGCGCCCCGCCAGTACACCCGCTCGCAGGCCGTGCACCGCGCGAACACGTCGTACGACTGCTGGGTGCCCTTCTCCAGCCGGGCGCTCACGGACTCCTTGTCGGCCTCCGCGAGCTCCCCGTTGCACGCGGTGCACCGGGTCCACGGTGCGAGCACCGGGGCGAACCGGCCCAGGACGTCACGGAGCTGCTCCTCGGGGCGGTCGCTGTAGACGTACGCCCCCGCCCAGATCTCCCGGCGCCTGAGCAGCCCCCGGTCCCGGGAGAGCAGCACCCGCCGCTGCGCCGCGGACAGGGCCGCCAGCGCCGGGTCCCCGATGTCCTCGCTCTCGTACGCCGCGTCCACGCCCAGCAGCCGCAACCGGCGGGCGAGCGTGCCCAGATGGACGTCGAGGAGGAAGCGCAGTGGCGCGCCGGGAACCTGCTGGGGGCGCCGCACGGCCCGCACCTCGACCAGCTCGCCCGCGCCGGGGATGTGCGACACGGGCACGGGCGTGCCGTCGACGAGCAGCTGTCCGGCCTCGGTGAGCGGGACGCCGAGGGACTCCACGACGTGTCCCAGGGTCGACGAGCCGTCGGTGACGACGGCGGTCCGCCCCAGGCGGCGCTCGTGGGCGACGAAGAGCCGGAGTTCCGGAGCTACTTCGAGGGTGATCTCAGGTCCGTTCACCTGGTCAGGATGCCATTGCGCGGGGTGCGGCAGCGAGAGGGTTCCGGGAGGTGGCGGCGCGTTCAGCGGGGCGCGAACGCTGTCAGGGGCGTCCGGTGCGGCGGTGGAGCCCCCGGCCGGGTGCGTCCGGTCGCTCCGGGGTCGGCGGCCGGCGGGGCTCCGGGAGGGTGCCGGAGGGTGAGCCGGACCCGCGTACGCGCAGAAGCGCCGCCGTAGTGGGTGCGTCGACCGCCTGCCGGTGCGGGCAGGTGACCCGCGCCGGCTCCCGGTCCGTGCCTACGAGGCCGCCGGGCGTCGTCGCACGCTCGCCCTGCGGGACCGGGGTCCAGGCCCGCCGGTCACCCCCCGGACGGGCCCGGACCGCCTGCCGGTGCGGGCAGGTGACCCGCGCCGGCTCCCGGTCCGTGCCTACGAGGCCACCGGGCGTCGTCGCACGCTCGCCCTGCGGGACCGGGGTCCAGGCCCGCCGGTCACCCCCCGGACGGGCCCTTCCGCTCCAGGCGGGTGCGGAGCGTCCCGGCGAACTCCTCGGCCCGCGCCAGCTGGGTCCGCAACTTGAGCACCTGCTCGGACGCGGCCCGTTCGTAGGCGCGCACCCGCTCCAGGAGCGCGTCGCGCTCCTCCGGCGCGGCTTCCCCGCCGTGGTCGAGGTGGTCGATCGCTTCCAGCAGGTCCCGCATCTCCTCCAGGGTGAAGCCGAGCGGCTTCATCCGGCGGATGACCATCAGCCGGTCGACATCGGCCTCGGTGTAGAGGCGGAACCCGCCCCGGGACCTGGCCGAGGGGACCACGAGACCCGACTCCTCGTAGTGCCGGATCGTGCGCAGCGACAGCTCGGTCCGTGTGGCGACCTCGCCGATCTGCATGTGCCCGCTGCTCACAGGGTGCCCTTCCCGCCTCTCGCCGTGGCCACGAACGGACGGCGATTCCATCTCTACCCTAACGTTAGGGTAGAGTTGCTCGGTGCCCGTGCACCATGGCCGGACCGACGACGCCTCCGGCGCCCTCCCGATCCCGGTGGGTGTGCGTGACGGCGACGCCCGGCCGTGGCGGTACGCCGCCCCGGCGGCAGCCACCCGCGCTGCCTGCCCCCGAAGCTTCCGTCCGCCGTCGCGGACGATCCGCGGGACGCCGCCCCGGCTCCCGCGGTCCCCGCACGCCCCACTGTGCCGCCGGGTGTGCCCGAGTCCGACAGGTCCTGCTCCCCTTGTCCTCTTCCGTACTGTCCCCGGTCGGCCGGTTCCCCGGCCGGCGTCCGTCCTGGCTGTCCCCGAAGGTCTTCCGGACCGAGGCCCTGGCCGGACTCGTCGTGGGCCTGGCGCTGATTCCCGAGGCGATCTCGTTCTCGATCATCGCCGGGGTCGATCCGGCGGTCGGCCTGTTCGCGTCGTTCACCATGGCCGTCGTCATCTCCTTCGTCGGCGGCAGGCCCGCGATGATCTCCGCGGCCACCGGTGCGGTGGCCCTGGTCATCGCCCCGCTCAACCGGGAGCACGGCTTCGGATATCTGGTCGCGGGCGTCATCCTCGGAGGGATCTTCCAGATCGTCCTCGGGGCGCTCGGCGTCGCCAGGCTGATGCGGTTCGTGCCCCGCAGCGTGATGGTCGGTTTCGTCAACTCGCTGGCGATCCTGGTCTTCCTGGGCCAGGTCTCCGAGATCAGCGACGTGCCCTGGGCCGTGTATCCGCTGGTCGTCGGTGGGCTGGCGCTGATGGTGTTCTTCCCGAGGGTCACCAGGGCGGTCCCGGCCCCGCTGGTCTCCATCGTCATCCTCACCATGATCACCGTCGCCGCCGGCATCGCCGTACCGACGGTCGGCGACAAGGGCGAGCTGCCCTCGTCCCTCCCCGTGCCCGGACTGCCGGACGTGCCCTTCACCCTGGACACGCTGACGACCATCGCGCCCTACGCGCTCGCGATGGCGCTGGTCGGGCTGATGGAGTCGCTGATGACGGCCAAGCTGGTCGACGAGATCACCGACACCCACTCCAGCAAGACCCGCGAGTCCATCGGCCAGGGCATCGCCAACATCGTGACCGGGTTCTTCGGCGGCATGGGCGGCTGCGCGATGATCGGCCAGACGATGATCAACGTACGGGTCTCCGGCGCCCGTACCCGGCTGTCCACCTTCCTCGCCGGGACGTTTCTGATGGTGCTGTGCATCGTCTTCGGGCCGGTCGTCTCCGACATCCCGATGGCGGCCCTCGTCGCGGTCATGATCATGGTGTGCTTCGCGACCTTCGACTGGCACTCCATCGCGCCCAGGACCCTCCGGCGGATGCCCGCGGGCGAGATCACGGTCATGGTCGTCACCGTCGTCTGCGTGGTCGCCACCGAGAACCTCGCCGTCGGTGTGGTCGTCGGCTCGATCACCGCGATGGTCATCTTCGCCAAGCGGGTCGCCCACTTCGCGGACGTCACCGCGGTCACCGATCCCGACGGCAGCCGGGTCGTCTACTCCGTCACCGGCGAGCTGTTCTTCGCCTCGTCCAACGACCTCGTCGGCCGGTTCGCCTACGCGACCGACCCCGACCGGGTCGTCGTCGACCTGTCCGCCGCGCACATCTGGGACGCCTCCTCGGTCGCGACGCTGGACGCGATCACGACCCGGTACGAGCAGCGCGGGAAACAGGTGGAGATCGTCGGGCTGAACGAGCAGAGCGCCCGTATCCACGGCTCGCTCAGCGGCGAACTCACCGGCAGCCACTGAACGGCAGCCATTGAACTACGGCCGCTGAACTGCGGCCACCGAACGGCGATCGCTGAACTACGGCCACCGAACGGCAGCCACCCGACGGCACCGTGGGCACGCGGTCCGGGCGGGACCGCGTGCCCAAGGGCCGCCGGCCGGTCAGGGCGGGACCCGCCGTCGTCACGGCCGGTGTCCCGCCCCGCGCGCGCTCAGACGGTGGTGCGCTCCACCGGGATCCACAGTTCCGCGTCCGCGTGTGCCCCGTCCTGCGACGGTCGGGTCCGCAGGATCTCGGGGCCCGGCCGGCTCCGGTAGGGATTGGACGGGAACCACTGAGTGAAGACGTCCCGCCACAGGTACTGGAGCGTCTGCGGGAACGGCCCCGAGCTCTCGAACACCGCCCATGTGCCGGCCGGGACGTTGAGCGCGTCCATGTCCGCGGGCACCGCGGCGCCGGTCACCACACCGTAGTAGTAGTCGAGTCCGGTACCCTCGGCGCGGCTTTCGTCCAGATCGTCACTGACCGAGACGATCCCCTCCGGCTCCTGGTCGGACAGATCCTCGATACGCTGCCGGGTCTCCTGGCCGAGTCCCCGGATGAAGGCGACGATGGCCGGATTCATCCCCTCGTGCACGAGCGGGACACGTGCCTTCCTGCCGACGATCCGGAACGCGTCCTTCTCCACGACCCTGTACCGCATGCTGCTGCTCCCTTCGACGACGAGGCGGAAGGACATCCGGGGCTGGGACCGCAGAGACGCACCTGACCGCCTGGCCTCACCGGGCCCGACCCCGTGCATGGCGCGGAACGCACGCGCGAAAGCCTCGCCCGAGCCGTAGCCGCACCGCACCGCGATCTCCAGCAGCGTCCGCTCCCCGGCCAGCACCTCGGCACCCGCGACCGTCAGCCGCCTGCGCCGGACGTACTCCGACAGCGGCATCCCCGCGAGTGCGGAGAACAGCCGGCGGAAGTGGTACTCCGAGGTCATCCCGATGCGCGCCAGGTCGGACACCTCGACCGGCCGGTCGAGGTGCCGCTCGATGTGTTCCATGGCCTGATTCAGCCGCTCCAGCATCCGGGCCTCCTTCCCTTTCGGGCCCCACGCTAGGAAGGCACGGCCCCGCGGCACCCGACATCCTGTGCCCGGTCCGGTCGGGTGCGACAGGCGTGGTCATCCCGCCGCGGAACGGTGCGGATCAAGGGCGGGCACGCGTCGGAGGAGCGGCGGGCGGGCCCGGCAGGCGTACGCCGGGCGGACGCACGGCGCGCCCGGGACGCGCGCCCGTGCCGGGCAGTCCTTCCGGAGGGTCGTCCCTGCTGTTTTCGCCGATTGAACCGCAGGTCAGGGCCATACCAGGCAGTACGCCTGGTGTCCGGCGTCGTGCAGCCGGTAGGAGAAGTCCTGCCACTCGTGGAGCAGCTGGTAGACGTTGAACGCGTCGCGTGGGCCGCCGCGGTCCGGGACCGTGGACCAGATGAAGGCCGCCGCGCCGACCGACTCCTCGCCGACGTCCCGCAGCGGGTCGACGACCGTCATCGGAAGCTTGACCACCGCGTAGTCGGGGTGGAGCACGACCAGCTCCAGCGGGGGGACCTTGTTCAGGGGTATGCCCTGTATGCCGGTGAGGACCATGGCCGCCACGGTCTCCGGCTTGATCTTGCTGAACATGCCGCCCATGCCCAGCTCGTCGCCGCCCAGCTCCTCGGGACGCATGGAAATGGGCACACGTGCGGCAGTGGCCCCGTCGGGGGCACCGAAGTACTTGTAGGTCACCCCCACCCGTCCACTGCTCCTGCTCCCGTGACCTTCGGCGCTACCCGCCTGGGCCTTCCGTACGCGCTCGGCCTCGCGCCGGTGCCGACCTCGCCGGGCAGGCTCGGGCCCCAGGTCGTCGGTCCCTTCGCCCACTCCGCCACCGCGATGCATATCTCATCCACCCGACTACTTCTTAGGAGACACAGCCCCGCCGCGCAACCCGATCATCGTGTCAGTGACCTCCCCCACGAGCGTGCGGTGAAACACCTGTCCGCAAGACCGTCGGCGCCTCTGACACCATGGCATGTGTGAGCTTTCCCTATGACGCCCCAGTTTCGCAGACGCGAGGGGACTGACGCCCTTTCGTTGTACGAGCCTCATACGGGCAGCGTGCGCTCCCTGCTCACCGGTGGCCGAGAATTTCGGCCAGGCCCCCGAATCCCCCGAATCGCAGATCAGGACCAAAGTGGCGTATTCATACGAAGCCCCAGTTTCGCAGACGCTTTTCGACCGTGCGTCCCTCGTGACGCCCGGCGGCGTGAACTCCCCCGTGCGTGCCTTCCGGGCCGTGGGCGGTACGCCCCGGTTCATGGTGTCCGGTACGGGTCCGTACCTCACCGACGCCGACGGCCGTGAGTATGTCGACCTCGTGTGTTCGTGGGGGCCGATGATCCTCGGCCACGCGCACCCCGAGGTCATCTCGGCCGTTCAGGACGCGGTGGCCCGGGGGACCTCCTTCGGTACGCCGGGTGAGGGCGAGGTCGCGCTCGCCGAGGAGATCGTGGCCCGCATCGCGCCTGTGGAGCAGGTGCGGCTGGTGTCGTCCGGCACCGAGGCGACCATGTCCGCGATCCGGCTCGCCCGTGGCTTCACGGGGCGTGCCAAGGTCGTGAAGTTCGCCGGGTGCTACCACGGGCACGTCGACGCGCTGCTGGCAGCCGCCGGCTCCGGTGTCGCCACCTTCGGCCTCCCCGACACGCCCGGCGTCACCGGCGCCCAGGCCGGCGACACGATCGTGCTGCCGTACAACGACCTGGAGGCCGTGCGCGCCGCGTTCGCCGCGCAGCCGGGCGAGATCGCGTGTGTGATCACCGAGGCGTCGCCGGGCAACATGGGCGTCGTCCCGCCGCTGGACGGCTTCAACGCCGGACTGAAGGAGATCTGCGCGGCCGAGGGCGCGCTGTACATCTCCGACGAGGTGATGACCGGCTTCCGTACGTCCAAGGCCGGCTGGTACGGCATCGACGGGGTGCGCCCCGACCTGATGACGTTCGGCAAGGTGATGGGCGGCGGCTTCCCGGCCGCGGCCTTCGGCGGCCGTGCCGATGTGATGGCACACCTGGCCCCCGCCGGTCCCGTCTACCAGGCGGGCACCCTCTCCGGTAACCCGGTCGCCACCGCCGCCGGACTCGCCCAGCTGCGGCTGCTCGACGACGCGGCGTACGCGAAGGTCGACGCGGTCTCCGCGGAGCTGCGGACCCTCGTGGGCGAGGCGTTCACCAAGGAGGGCGTCGCACACACGGTGTCGGCGGCGAGCAACATGTTCTCCGTCTTCTTCACCGACGGGCCCGTCCGGAACTACGAGGACGCGAAGAAGCAGGAAGCCTTCCGCTTCACCGCGTTCTTCCACTCGATGCTGGAGCAGGGCGTCTACCTGCCGCCGTCCGCCTTCGAGTCCTGGTTCGTCTCGACGGCCCACGACGAGCGTGCGGTCGAGCGGATCGCCGCGGCGCTGCCCGCCGCGGCACGCGCGGCATCGGAGGCCACCGCATGAGCGGGACGAACGGGGGCGGCGGCAAGGACATCACCGTGGTCCACCTGGTGCGCCACGGCGAGGTCCACAACCCGGAGGGCGTGCTCTACGGGCGCCGCCCCGGCTACAGCCTCTCCGACCTCGGCCGGCGGATGGCCGACAAGGTCGCCGAGCACCTGGAGAAGCGCGACATCACCTATGTGGTGGCCTCCCCGCTGGAGCGCGCCCAGGAGACGGCCGCCCCGGTCGCCACGTCGCACGGCCTGGACCTGGCCACCGACGCGCGCCTCATCGAGGCCGCCAACGTCTTCGAGGGCAAGACCTTCGGGGTCGGTGACGGTGCGCTGCGCAAGCCGGACAACTGGAAGCACCTCACCAATCCGTTCAAGCCGTCCTGGGGCGAGCCGTACGTCGAGCAGGTCGTGCGGATGATGAGCGCCCTGGACGCGGCACGCGACGCGGCCCGCGGGCACGAGGCGGTCTGCGTCAGTCATCAGCTGCCGATCTGGATCGTGCGGAGCTTCGTGGAGCGGCGCCGGCTGTGGCACGACCCGCGCAAGCGGCAGTGCACGCTGGCCTCGCTGACCAGCTTCACGTACGAGGGCGACAAGATCGTGTCCGTCGGGTACAGCGAGCCGGCCAGGGACCTCGTGCCCGCGCATCTGCTCGCGGGGGCGAAGCCGGTCAAGGGGAAGTCCAAGGCGTTCGGCGCGTAGCCGTCCGCCGTCCGTACGCCGCCCTCGGCACCCCGTACGGGCGCTCCGTGTGCAGCGCCTGTAAGGGTCTGGTCACGTAACAATTTTTGTGATTATCGGCGGAACCATCGTGTTGCTTTCCTCATCTAAGCCATCGCCAGTTTGTATGGCAAAGAGGTAAAACGACCGCAGATGGGGATGCTATGCCTGATATCGAACGAAGGGGACTGCTCGGAGCGGGACTCGGGGCCGCAGCCGCACTCACGATGACCGGCTGTGGCCCTTTCGGCTCTTCGGGCGGCGGGCATTCCGGCGCCGACAGGAGTTCCAAGGGCGACAAGGGCGACAAGGGAACGCACGGGAACGCCGGGGGATCTCCCAAGAAGAACGTCAGGCTCATCGGTGACGGTTCCACGGCGGACACCGGAAAGCAGCCGAATCAGCCCGCTGCCCCCGTTCCGCTCGAACCCGGCCAGACGCCGCCGCAGTTCGTGATCTTTTCCTGGGACGGGGCAGGCGAGGTCGGCAACGGTCTCTTCCCGCGTTTCCTCGAACTCGCCCGGGAACACGACGCGGCGATGACCTTCTTCCTCTCCGGGCTGTACGTGCTGCCCGAGTCGAAGAAGTCCCTGTACCGCCCGCCGGGCAACCCCAGGGGTGCCTCCGACATCGGCTACCTGACCGACGACCACGTCAAGCAGACCCTGAAGTACGTCGGTGAGGCCTGGCTCGACGGGCACGAGATCGGCACACACTTCAACGGGCATTTCTGCGGCGGTTCGGGATCCGTCGGCAACTGGTCACCCGCGCAATGGCAGAGCGAAATCGACCAGGCGATCTCCTTTGTCACCGAATGGCGGACGAACACCGGCTGGAACGGCCTCGATCCACTGCCGTTCGACTACCGCAAGGAACTCGTCGGCGCCCGTACGCCCTGTCTGCTCGGCCAGGACAATCTCCTGCCGACGGCGAAACAGCTGGGCTGGCGCTACGACGCGAGCTCACCCGGCGGCCGGCAGATGTGGCCGGAGAAGCGCCAGGGAATCTGGGATCTCCCGCTGCAGGGTGTGCCGTTCCCCGGTCACACCTTCGAAGTCCTCTCCATGGACTACAACATCCTCGCCAACCAGTCGAAGAATTCGACCAACGGCATGCCCTCGCGCTATCCCGGCTGGCGCACCCAGGCCACCGGTGCCTATGTCGCCGGTTTCGAGCGCGCCTACGAGACGAATCGCGCGCCTTTCTACATCGGCAACCACTTCGAGGAGTGGAACGGCGGTATCTATATGGACGCCGTCGAGGAAGTGATCAAAAAGATCGCGGGCAAGCCGGATGTGCGGCTCGTCTCCTTCCGGCAGTTCGTCGACTGGCTCGACGTGCAGGATCCGGCGGTGCTCGCGAAGCTTCGGACCCTGGAGGTCGGGCAGTCGCCGGACGGCGGCTGGAACACCTTCTTCAAACAGGCTTGACAAGGGGCTTTACGGGCATCGAGGGGGGTGCGGGAGATCCCTGGAACTGCCATGCGAAACTTTTCACATGAGCTCTGGCCGCGCACCCCGACGCCGCTTCACCCTGCTCGCCGCCACAGCGGTGGCAGGTGCCCTGACCCTGTCCGCGTGCAGCGGTGACGGCAGCAAGGCCGGCGGCGGCGGCAACACGAACTTCGTCACCGGCGGCGGCGGGATCTCCACCGTGGCCAAGGCGGACCGCACGGATGCGCCGAAGCTCGACGGCACGACCCTGGACGGCAAGGCGCTCGACGTCACCGACTACAAGGGCAAGGTCGTCGTCCTGAACTTCTGGGGATCGTGGTGCGGCCCCTGCCGCGCCGAGGCCAAGCACTTCCAGAAGGTGTCGCAGGAGACCGCGGACCAGGGCGTCCAGTTCGTCGGTGTCAACACCCGGGACCCCCGGAAGACCCTCGCGACCAACTTCGAGGAGGACTTCGGGGTCACCTATCCGAGCCTCTACGACCCGACCGGGAAGCTGCTCCTGCGCTTCCCGAAGGGCACGCTGAACCCGAAGGCCATCCCGTCGACCGTCGTCGTCGACCGGGACGGGAAGCTCGCCGCCCGCTCGCTGGCCGCCCTCGACGCGACGACGCTCCGCGAGATGATCGACCCGCTGATCGCGGAGAAGTGATCCAGTGCTCCAGCTGGCCGCGGTATCCGGATACAACGACACCGTGATGGGCGGCGCCCTGCTCGTGGCGCTGCCCATCGCACTGCTCGGCGGACTCGTCTCCTTCTTCTCGCCGTGCGTCCTGCCGCTGGTGCCCGGCTACCTCAGCTACGTCACCGGTGTCAGCGGCGCCGATCTGGCCGAGGCCCGGCGGGGCAGGACCGTCGCCGGAGCCTCGCTCTTCGTGCTCGGCTTCACCGTCGTGTTCGTCTCCGGCGGCGCGCTCTTCGGCTACTTCGGCCAGACCCTCCAGGGCTACAGCGGGATGCTCTCCAAGGTCCTCGGCGTGCTGATGATCCTCATGGGGATCTTCTTCATGGGCCTGATGCCCTGGATGACGCAACGCGAATTCCGCATCCACAAGAGGCCGGTGACCGGGCTGGCGGGCGCACCGCTGCTCGGTGCGCTCTTCGGGATCGGCTGGACGCCGTGCCTCGGCCCGACGCTCGCCTCCGTCAACGCGCTCGCGTTCGAGCAGGCGACCGCGGGGCGCGGGGCGGTCCTGTCCGTGGCGTACTGCCTCGGGCTCGGCGTCCCCTTCGTCCTGGCTGCGCTCGCCTTCCGCCGGGCGCTCGGCGCGTTCGGCTGGGTCAAGCGCCACTACGCATGGGTCATGCGCATCGGCGGCGGCATGATGATCGCGACCGGGATACTCCTGCTGACGGGCATCTGGGACATGCTCATCCAGGAGATGCAGGTCTGGTCCAACGGCTTCACTGTGGGGATCTGAGTCCATGAGCAACACGAACACCACGGACGAGCGTGACCTCGGCGAGGCCGGAGCCCAGCTCTCCACCGCCCCGCGTGAGGAGCCCACGTTCTCGTCCTCCGTACCCGCACCCGCGATGGGCGTCGTCGGATGGACCCGCTGGTTCTGGCGGCAGCTCACCTCGATGCGGGTCGCGCTGATCCTGCTCTTCCTGCTGTCGCTCGGCGCCATCCCCGGCTCGCTGATCCCGCAGAACAGCGTGGACGAACTGAAGGTGCAGACCTTCAAGGAGGCCCACACCACCGTCACCCCGATCTACGAGAAGCTGCAGCTCTTCGACGTCTACAGCTCGGTGTGGTTCTCCGCGATCTACATCCTGCTGTTCGTGTCCCTGATCGGCTGCATCGTCCCGCGCACCGGCCAGTTCGTCGGGCAGCTGCGCGGCCGGCCGCCCGGCGCCCCGAAGAAGCTGGACCGGCTGCCCGCGTACACCACCTGGCGCACCGACGCCGAACCCGAGCAGGTCCGTGAGGCCGCGCTCGCCGTCCTGCGCGAGCGGCGTTTCCGCTCGCACGAGGTGGACGACGCGGTGGCCGCCGAGAAGGGCTATCTGCGCGAGGCCGGGAACCTGATGTTCCACATCGCGCTGATCGTCATGCTGGTGTCCTTCGCCGGCGGGCAGCTCTTCAAGTCCGAGGGCGGCAAGCTGGTCGTCGAGGGCGACGGCTTCTCCAACACCCTCACCCAGTACGACGACTTCAAGTCCGGCTCGCTCTTCGACACCGGCGACCTCGCCCCGTTCAGCTTCACCCTGGACGACTTCATCGGCACGTACGAGCGCAGCGGCCCCCAGCGCGGCACGCCCCGGACCTACGAGGCCCGGGTGACGTACTCCGCGGGCGCGGACGGCGCACCGGAGAAGCGGATCATCAAGGTCAACGAGCCGCTCGTCGTCGACGGCACGAAGGTCTACCTCAACGCGCACGGCTACGCCCCCGTCATCTCCGTCAAGGACGGCAAGGGCAAGGAGATCTACCGGACCGCCGTACCCCTGCTGCCCATCGACAACAACGTCACCTCCACCGGTGCGATCAAGGTGATGGACGGCTACAAGGGGGCCGACGGCAAGAAGACCCAGCTCGGCTTCCAGGCGTTCTTCGTCCCGACGTTCGCCGGTGACGGCAAGGGCACGATGTTCTCGCAGTTCCCCGGCGCCGACTATCCGGTGCTCGCGCTCAACGGCTACTACGGCAGCCTGGGCGTCGACTCCGGCCTGCCGCAGAACGTGTACCAGCTGGACACGTCCAAGATGAAGGAATTCAAGGACGCCAACGGGGACAAGCTCAAGCAGCGCATGCGCCCCGGCGAGACCATGAAGCTCCCGGACGGTGCGGGCTCGGTCACCTTCGAGGGCGTCGAGGAGTGGGCCAGCTTCCAGATCTCGCGCCAGCCCGCCAGCGGCTGGGCCCTCACCGGCTCCGTCGCCGCCGTCATCGGCCTCGCCGGATCGCTCTTCATCCAGCGCCGCCGGGTGTGGGTGCGGGCCGTACGGGGCGCGGACGGCGTCACCGTCGTCGAGATGGCCGGCCTCGGCCGCAGCGAGTCCACGAAGCTCCCCGAGGAGCTGGCCGATCTCGCGGGCGCGCTCCACACCGTGACGCCCACCGCGTCCTCCACCGGATCCGCGCCCGGACAACCTTCCGAAGAACCTGCCGAAGGGGCTGAGAAGTGAATCTCGCCGCCGCAACCAACGAGAGTCTCGCGAACATCAGCAACACGCTGATCTACTCGTCGATGGCCGTCTACATGCTGGCCTTCTTCGCGCACATCGCGGAGTGGGTGTTCGGCAGCCGCAGCAAGGTCGGCCGGACCGCGGCCGCGCTGACCGGATCGGCCGCCGCCGGTTCCGCGGTGAACACCACGCAGCGAAGCGGCGGCACCGCGGTCCTGGACCGCCCGAAGGTCGTTACCCGTGCCGCGACCGGGACCCGGGACGTCCCGGACGGCCCCGGCGCGGCGGGCGGCACCGTCAAGGGCGACCTGTGGGGGCGGATCGCGGTCTCCCTGACCGTCGTGGCCTTCGCCGTCGAGGCCGGCGGCGTCGTCGCCCGCGCCCTGTCGGTGCAGCGTGCCCCCTGGGGCAACATGTACGAGTTCTCGATCACCTTCTCCACGGTGGCCGTCGGTGCCTACCTCGTCCTCCTGGCGCTGAAGAAGAACGTCCGCTGGATCGGCCTGATGCTGGTCACCACGGTCCTGCTGGACCTGGGCATCGCCACCACCTGGCTCTACACCGACAGCGCCCAGCTGGTGCCCGCGCTGCACTCGTACTGGCTGTGGATCCACGTCTCCACCGCCATCTTCTGCGGTGCCGTCTTCTACCTCGGCGCGGTCGGGACCCTGCTCTACCTGTTCCGTGACCGCTACGAGAACAAGCTGGCCAACGGCGGGAACCCGGGCGCCTTCGCCCGGTCGGTCCTGGAGCGGCTGCCCGCCGCGTCGACCCTCGACAAGTTCTCGTACCGCATCAACGCGGCCGTCTTCCCGCTGTGGACGTTCACGATCATCGCGGGCGCGATCTGGGCGGGCGACGCCTGGGGCCGCTACTGGGGCTGGGACCCCAAGGAGGTCTGGTCCTTCATCACCTGGGTCGCGTACGCGTGCTACCTGCACGCCCGCGCCACGGCCGGCTGGAAGGGCCGCAAGGCCGCCTACCTGGCGCTGATCGCCTTCGGCTGCTGGCTCTTCAACTACTACGGCGTGAACATCTTCGTCACCGGCAAGCACTCCTACGCCGGGGTCTGAGCACAGCACGAGGAGAGGGGCGCGGTCCGTGGACGCGGACCGCGCCCTTCGTCATTCCCCGGTGGAGGCGCCCGAGCCGCCGGAACCGCCGGAATCCGCGCCGATGTCCTCGTTCCACAGGTCCGGGCGGTCGCGGACGAAGGCGCGCATCAGCGCGGTGCACCGCGGGTCGTCGAGCAGCACGATCTCCACCCCGTGCCCGGCCAGCCAGTCGTGGCCGCCGTGGAAGGTCTCCGCCTCACCGATCACCACCCGGGAGATCCCGAACTGCCGGACCAGCCCGCTGCAGTACCAGCAGGGCGAGAGCGTGGTCACCATCGTCGTGCCCCGGTACGAGCGTTGCCGGCCCGCCGCCCTGAACGCCGCCGTCTCCGCGTGCAGGGACGGATCACCGTCCTGGACACGGCGGTTGCGGCCCCGGCCGAGCAGGGTGCCGTCCGCCCCGTACAGGGCGGCGCCGACCGGGACGCCGCCCTCGCCGAAGCCCTCCCTGGCTTCGGCGAGCGCGACCGCGAGCCACGTGGCGTACGGCGGGGTCACCGGGTCAGCGGGGTGTCCAGGACCGCCTTGCGGTGGCTGAACGTCTCCAGCGAGTACCGGCCGTGGTAGTTGCCCATGCCGCTCTCGCCGACCCCGCCGAACGGCAGGTCGGACACGGTCAGATGGGCCAGCGGCAGGCCCACACCCACCCCGCCCGACGAGGTCTCGGCCAGCAGCCGCTCCCGTACGGCGGGGGACTGCGTGAAGGCGTACAGCGCCAGCGGCTTGTCCCGGTCGTTGATGAAGCCGATGGCCTCGTCCAGACCGTCGACCGTCACGATCGGCAGCACGGGGCCGAAGATCTCCTCGCGCATCACGGGGGCGTCCGGCGCCACATCGGCCAGCACGGTCGGCGCGATGTACCTGGCGGACCGGTCATGGCCGCCGCCCGTGACCGTACGGCCGGAGTCCAGGAGCCCCACCAGCCGGTCGAAGTGGCGCCCGTTCACGATCCGCCCGTACTCCGGGTGCGCCGAGGCGTCCTGCCCGTACAGCCCCTCGACCGCCGTCGCGAGCGCGTCGGCGAGGGCGGGCGCGGTCTCCGGGTCGGTCAGGACGTAGTCCGGGGCGACGCACGTCTGGCCCGCGTTGAGGAACTTTCCCGCGGCGAGCCGGGCGGCCACCGTCGGCAGATCCGTGTCACGGTCGACGAACACCGGTGACTTGCCGCCCAGTTCGAGGGTGACCGGAGTGAGGTGGCGGGCGGCGGCGGTCATGACGATCCGGCCGACCGTGCCGTTGCCGGTGTAGAAGATGTGGTCGAAGCGCTCGGCGAGCAGCGCGGTGGTCTCCGGGATCGCGCCCTGCACC
This sequence comes from Streptomyces sp. NBC_01520, assembly GCF_045040375.1. NCBI lineage: Bacteria > Bacillati > Actinomycetota > Actinomycetes > Kitasatosporales > Streptomycetaceae > Streptomyces > Streptomyces sp. NBC_01520. The sequence continues at coordinate 3,486,150 of NZ_CP109404.1, read as the reverse complement.
ACGGCGACCGCGTCCGTGTCCAGGTAGCGCGGCAGCAGCCGGGCCACGGCGGCCGAGGTCGCGGGCGCCAGCTCGCTGGGCTTGGCGACCACGGCGTTGCCCGCGGCCAGCGCACCGACGACGGGTGCGAGCAGCAGTTGCACCGGGTAGTTCCACGGCGCGATGACGAGGACGACGCCGAGCGGGTCCTGCACGGTGTGCGCGGACGCCCCGGCGAGAGCCGCCGGTACGGGGGCGGGCTCGGGGCGCAGCCAGTCCTCCAGCCGCTCCAGGGTGTGGTCGATCTCGCGGACGGTGAAGTCGATCTCCGTCCGGTAGGCCTCCTTGCGGCTCTTGCCGAGGTCGGCCCGGAGGGCTTCGGCCAGCTCGTCACCGGCCTCGGTCAGCAGGGCGCGCAGCCGCGTCAGCTGGGCGGTGCGCCAGTCGAGGCCCTTGGTGCGTCCGGTGCGGAAGGTGGCCCGGAGGCGGGCGACGACCTCGGCCGCAGTCTCCGCCGTCCCGGCGGTCTCCACGGTCCTCCCGGCGGTTTTCACGGTCCTGGCCACGGTTTCCGCGGTCATGGCGGCGCTCATCACAGGGCCGCCAGGATCTCGCGGGCCAGCCGCTCGGAGGAGGCGGGGTTCTGACCGGTGTGCAGATTGCGGTCGTGCACGGTGTGGGGCCCCCAGGGGTCCCCGGCGGAGTAGTCGGCGCCGAGCTCCACGAGCCGGTTCTCCAGCAGCCAGGGGGCCTTGGCGGCCAGACCGGCCTGGGTCTCCTCCGTGTTGCTGAATCCGGTCAGGCGGTAGCCGGCGAAGGGCCAGCTGCCGTCCTCGCGGCGGGCGGCCAGCAGCGCGGCGGGGGCGTGGCACAGAATGCCCAGGTGCGCGCCGGAGTCCAGGGCCGCGGTGAGGAGCCGGCCGGACACCTCGCTGACGGCCAGGTCCTCCATGGGGCCGTGGCCGCCGGGGTAGAAGACCACGTCGTACGAGGTGGGGACGACGTCATCGAGCCGGGCGGGGATGCGGAGCGTCTCGTCGATCGACGCGAGGTAGGAGGCGACGGCGTCGGCCTGCTCCTGGCCCCCGTTGGCCTCTGCTGCGAGGCTGGCGGCGTCCACGGTGGGGGCCACGCCGCCCGGGGTGGCGACGGTGATGTCGAATCCGGCCAGGGTGAAGACGCGGTGCGGAGCGGCGAGCTCCTCGGCCCAGAAGCCGGTGGGGTGGGTGGTGCCGTCGTTGAGGGTCCAGTGGTCGGCACCGGTGAGGACGAAGAGTACGGAGGGCATGGGGGGCTCCCTACGAGACGCGAGATGCTGGCGGTGAGCGAAGCTTGATATAATCAAGCAATATTGTTCATGTAACTGCCAAAAGTTGAGCATGTCAAATTAATGCGGTGTGTGGCGGATACTGTTCCGGGCCTCCGGGCCACGCGTACCGATCGAAGGATGACCGAACCATGACGACGGAACCGGCACCCCGCGCCGTCCCTACTCCGGACGAACTCCTGGAACCCCTCGCGGTCGTCGTCCGCGGCCACCACGACGACCTCACGGCCGTCGCCGCCCGCCACGGCCTCAGCACCTCGCAGGCGAGGGCGCTGATCGCCCTCAACGAGCCCATGCCCATGAGTGCGCTGGCCCATCACCTGGTGTGCGACGCGTCCAACGCCACCGGCCTCATCGGCCGTATGGAGGCCCGGGGCCTGGTCACCCGCACCCCGTCCGCCGAGGACCGCCGCTCCAAGGTCGCCGCCCGGACGGCTGACGGCACCGAGCTGGCTCGCCGCATCCGTGCCGAGATGCGCGTCGTGCACGGCGCTCTGGAGGCGCTCACCCCGCAGGAGCGCACGGCGCTGCTGCCCCTGCTCAACCGGCTGGGGCAGCTGCTTTCGTCATGAGCCTGCGGGCTCCTTCACGAGAAGGAGCGCACGGGGGTACTTCACGAGAAGGAGCGCACGCGGGTCCGTCACTGTGAGGAGCGCACGCCGGGTCCGCAACCGTGAGGAGCGCACGCCGGGTCCCTCACGAGGAGGCGTCCCCGGATCCCGCCCCGCCCTCGCGGCGCTTGATCTCCTCCTCGCGGCGGCGCAGGTCCGCCTCCCAGTCCTTGAGTTCCGCCTCGTCCTTCTCGCCCTCGGCGGCTTCGGCCTTCTCGGTCTTCTCGTCGGCCTTCTCGTCCTTCAGCGACTTGAGGAAGTCCGGATTGTCGTCCGGCGCCACCCACGTGGTGCGGCGGTTGCGGTGCCACTCGGAGGGCGTACCGCCCCCGCCCCGGTTGGCCCGGGTCTTGCCCGCGGCGAGCCAGACGATCGGGCCGACGATCCAGAACAGCAGGATGATGAAGACCCAGGCCACCTTCGGCAGGTGCTTGACCTCGTCCTCCGGGGTGTTCAGGCAGTCGATGAACGCGTAGATCGTCAGCGCCAGCGGCAGAAGGTAGATCAAGGCCCTGAGCATCGTGGAAGGTCCCCCCGAGAAGAGGTGAGGGGGCGCACTGTCCCGCCCCGGTGACGGGCCCAGGGTAGCTGTTGTCGGTTACGGCCCACCGCGAGCAGGTGGGAGCTGGCGGCGAGCAGATCGGGGCGGCAGCCGGCGCGGAAGCGAACATGCGCGAGTCGACGAGTGACTCGCCGGTGTGCTGTTCGGTTGCCTTGAGCAAGGACCAGGCGGACGCAGACGTCGTCGGGGCGAAGACCACACTGGCCGCCGGGCATGGCGGTTACGGGACGTGGAGCCCTCCAGGTGTCGGCCGGGGCAGCGAAGCGTCAACCAGGCCACCGGGTTCCCGGAGTGCAACCGCAGCAGCCGATGGCTGAGGTGGGGGAGCCCTGGCAGGCTTTGCCAGGGAGGATGCCAAACTGGACGGCATGGCTTACGACGATCTTCGCTCCCTGCTCCGGGCTCTGGAGCGCGAGGGCGATCTCAAGCGCATCAAGGCCGAGGTCGACCCGTATCTGGAGGTCGGCGAGATCGTCGACCGGGTGAACAAGGCGGGTGGGCCCGCCCTGCTCTTCGAGAACGTCAAGGGGGCGTCCATGCCCCTGGCCATGAATGTCTTCGGGACGGACAGACGGCTGCTCAAGGCGCTCGGGCTGAAGTCCTACGCCGAGATCAGCGACAAGATCGGCGGGCTCCTCAAGCCGGAGCTTCCGCAGGGCTTCGTCGGGATCCGTGAGGCGTTCGGGAAGCTCGGCGCGGTGACGCACCTGCCGCCGAAGAAGGTGAAGAGCGAGAGCGCCCCCGTCCAGGAGGTCGTCCTGACCGGCGACGACGTGGACCTGGAGCAGCTGCCCGCGCTCTTCACCTGGCCCGAGGACGGCGGCTCCTTCTTCAACCTGGGCCTCACGCACACCAAGGACCCCGAGACCGGCATCCGCAATCTGGGGCTCTACCGCCTCCAGCGCCACGACAAGCGCACCATCGGGATGCACTGGCAGATCCACAAGGACAGCCGGAACCACTACCAGGTCGCGGCCCGGCGCGGCGAGCGGCTGCCCGTCGCCATCGCGTTCGGCGCGCCGCCCGCGGTGACGTACGCCTCCACGGCGCCGCTGCCCGGGGACATCGACGAGTACCTCTTCGCCGGCTTCATCCAGGGCAAGCGGATCGAGATGGTCGACTGCAAGACCGTCCCGCTGCAGGTCCCGGCGCAGGCCGAGGTCGTCATCGAGGGCTGGCTGGAGCCGGGCGAGATGCTGCCCGAGGGCCCGTTCGGCGACCACACCGGTTTCTACACACCGCAGGAACCGTTCCCCGCGCTGACGATCGACTGCGTGACCATGCGCAAGCGCCCGCTGCTGCAGTCCATCGTGGTGGGCCGGCCGCCGACCGAGGACGGCCCGCTGGGGCGGGCCACCGAGCGGTTCTTCCTGCCGCTGCTCAAGATCATCATCCCGGACATCGTCGACTACCACCTGCCCGAGGCGGGCGGCTTCCACAACTGCGCGATCATCTCGATCGACAAGAAGTACCCGAAGCACGCCCAGAAGGTGATGAGTGCCGTCTGGGGCGCGCACATGATGTCGCTGACCAAGCTGATCGTGGTCGTGGACGGCGACTGCGACGTCCACGACCTGCACGAGGTCGCCTGGCGGGCGCTCGGCAACACCGACTACGCCCGCGACCTGCTGCTCACCGAAGGGCCGGTCGACCATCTCGACCACGCCTCGTACCAGCAGTTCTGGGGCGGCAAGGCGGGCATCGACGCGACGCGGAAGCTGCCCGAGGAGGGCTACACCCGGGACGGGGGCTGGCCCGAGATGGTCGAGTCCGACCCGGACACGGCGGCGAAGGTCGACCGCCGCTGGAAGGAGTACGGCCTGTGAGCGCCTCAGCCTCCGCCGCCGCCGTACCGCAGCCGCGCAGCAAGCCCCGCGCGTTCCTGCGGCTGGTGATGATCGAGCACTCGGTCTTCGCGCTGCCCTTCGCGTACATCGCCGCGCTGACCGCGATGTTCCAGCTGGACAAGGACATCCACTGGGGCACGCTGCTGCTCGTGACCGTCGCCATGGTCGGGCTGCGTACGTTCGCGATGGCCGCCAACCGGATCATCGACCGGGAGGTCGACGCCCGTAACCCGCGTACGGCGGGTCGCGAGCTGGTCACCGGGGCGGTGTCGGTCAGGTCGGCCTGGACGGGCGCGATCATCGCCGTCGTGGTGTTCCTCGGGGCCGCCGCCCTGCTGAACCCGCTCTGTCTGATCCTGGCTCCGGTCGCCGTCGTACCGATGGTCGTCTACCCGTACGGCAAGCGGTTCACGAACTTCCCGCACGCGATCCTGGGCCTCGCCCAGGCCATCGGGCCGATCGGCGCCTGGCTGGCGGTGACCGGCAGCTGGTCCTGGGACGCGGTCGTCCTGGGGCTCGCCGTCGGGATCTGGATCGGCGGCTTCGACCTGATCTTCGCCTGCCAGGACGTGCAGGCCGACCGGGCCCACGGGGTGCTCTCCTTCCCGGCGCGCTTCGGTATCCCCGCGGCGCTGTGGGGCGCGCGGGTCTGCCACGCGGTGACGACCGGACTGCTCGTGTGGTTCGGCCTGGCGACGGACGCGGGTCTTTTCTACTGGATCGGCATGGTGATCGTCGCCGTGGCCTTCGTCTACGAGCACCGGGTCGTGCGACCGCACGACCTGTCCCGGCTGAACCGGGCGTTCTTCTCCGTCAACGGCTTCATCGGGATCGCGCTGTTCGCCTGTGCGCTGCTCGACCTGCTGGTGCGCGGCCTTACGCCGTGATCCTTACGCCGTGATCCTTACGCCGTGATCCTTACGCCGTGATCCTTACGCCGTGATCCTTACGCCGTGATCCTCACGCCGTGATCCTCACGCCGTGATCCTCACGCCGTGATCCTCACGCCGTGACCTTCAGGCCTGGCCCTCACACCGTGACGGCACCGGCCGGCCGGCGGGGGCGGCGGAGGACGAAGGCCGCCGCCACCCCGCCTATGAGGCCGAAGAGGTGGCCCTGCCAGCTGATGCCGGAGTCGGTCGGCAGGACGCCCCAGAGCAGTGAGCCGTAGACGGCGGCGATGACCACGCCGACCACGATGTCGAGCGGACGCCCGTCCACGAACCCGCGGACCAGCAGATAGCCGAAGAGGCCGAAGACCACTCCGGACGCGCCGAGCGTGACCGTGTCCGGCGGCGCGGTGAGCCAGACGCCGAGGCCGCCCGTGACGATCACCACGAGGACCACGGCGGCGAACCTGCGTATCCCGGCGAGCGCGGCGATGAATCCGAGGACCAGCAGCGGGACGCTGTTGGAGGCCACGTGCTCCCAGCCGCTGTGCAGGAACGCGGCGGGCACCACGTCGAGGAGCTCGGAGGGCTCGCGGGGGCTGATGCCGTAGGTGTCCAGGGAGTGGCCGGTCATCGTGTCGATGCCTTCCAGCAGCCACAGCAGCGCGATCCAGGCCGACATGACCGCACCGGCCGTGACGGCTCGTGCGGTGGCGGTCGTGGTGGTGTGTGTGCGCACGGGTGCCCCCTGTCCATGGCTGTTCCCTCGTCTGTCGCAACGTACGGAGCACCTGGCTCGGTTCCTGAAGACCGGTGCCGGATAGGCTCGGTGGTGTGGAATCCGGGAGTTCAGTGAGTCAGCAGCAGCGCAGGCCTTGGATTGTCGGGGTGTCGGGCGCATCGGGTACCCCGTTCGCGGCCTCGGTCCTTCGGGGGCTGCTGGCCGCGGGGGAGAGCGTCGACCTGGTGGTGAGCCGCGCCTCGCGGCTGACGCTGCTGGACGAGACGGGGATCGCCTTCCGTGACGCGCACTGGCGCGAGGACCTGCGCACGTGGCTGGCCCGGGGGGCGGACGGCAAGCCGGACACCTTCGCGGTGGGCGACGACGGGCTCGGCCGGGTGCGGCACTGGGCGGCCGGCGACCTGGCGGCGGGGCCGTCCTCGGGTTCGTACCCGGCGAAGGGGATGCTGATCGTCCCGGCGTCGACGGCCTGTGTGGCCGGGGTGGCGCTCGGACTCTCGAAGGACCTGCTGCAACGGGCCGCGAGCGTGACGCTCAAGGAGCGGCGGAAGCTGGTCGTCGCCGTGCGCGAGACGCCGCTCGGCGGCCAGACGCTGAAGCAGATGGTGGCGCTCGACGAGGCGGGCGCCGTGGTGCTGCCCGCCTCTCCGGCGTTCTACGCGGGGGCGACGCACATCCAGGATCTGGTGGACTTCGTCGCCGGGCGGGTGCTGGACGCGGCAGGTGTGCCGCACCAGCTGTACCGCCGGTGGGAAGGGGAGCTCGGTGGCGGCTCCCGTGTATGAGGGGTGGTCCGGCCGGTCAGCGCTTCTTGGCCGCGCGCGGGGCGCGGGCCTTGTCGACGCGGTGGGCCGCGGCCGGCTGGTGGGCACGCGAGCGGTTGGCCAGGTCCTGCAGCTCGCGCATCCGGGCGTAGGCCATCTCGATCGTGTACACGGTGAAGTTCACTCCTGAAGATTCGAAAGCTTTTCTTGGATGATCTGAAAGATTCGCAGGGCGTGAACCCTGTTATGCCTTAGATTCTACACGTAAACTCGCGGTACTGCTGAACAATGGAAGGTTTCAGTCATATGGACGCGGTGGACAGGCAGCTCATCCAGGCCCTCAGAGAGAACGGCAGGGCCTCGTACGCCGAGCTCGGACGGCTCGTCGGGCTCTCCGGGCCCAGCGTCACCGACCGCATCAACCGGCTGGAAACCGCCGGTGTCATCACCGGCTACCGCGCGACCGTCGACGCCGCGTCCCTGGGGCTCGGCGTCACCGCGCTGATCGGTATCTCGCTCTCCGACGCCGCCGACCACGAGGACGTGGCGCACCGGCTGAAGGACCTGGCGGAGATCGAGGACTGCTGGTTCATCGCCGGTGACGACTCGTTCATGCTCAAGGTCCGGGTCGGTGACGTGGACGGTCTGGAGAGGACGATCCGCAGGCTCAGCGGCACGAAGGGGGTCTCCCGGACCCGCACCACGGTCGTGCTCTCGACCAAGTGGGAGAACCGGGTCGGGGAACTTCCGGACGAGGCATAGGCGTACGGTTGGCTGCCGGAGTCTGTTACGTAGAGATATGAGAGGGGCACTGGTGGACGCGGGACTCAAGCGCGAGCTGGAGGAGAAGGTCCGGGCCGGTGAGCGGCTGACCCGCGAGGACGGGATCGCGCTCTACGAGTCCGACGACCTGGCCTGGCTCGGTGGGCTGGCCCACGAGGTGCGTACGAGGAAGAACGGCGACGTCGTCCACTTCAACGTCAACCGTCACCTCAACATGACCAACGTGTGCACGGCGTCCTGCGCCTACTGCTCGTTCCAGCGCAAGCCGGGCGAGAAGGACGCGTACACGATGCGCATCGAGGAGGCCGTCCGTCTCGCCAAGGCGATGCAGGGCGAGAGCCTCACCGAGCTGCACATCGTCAACGGGCTGCACCCGACCCTCCCGTGGCGCTACTACCCCCGCTCGCTCAGCGCGCTCAAGGAGGCGCTGCCCGAGGTGGCGCTCAAGGCGTTCACGGCGACGGAGATCCACCACTTCGAGACGATCTCCGGGCTCTCGGCCTCCGAGATCCTCGACGAGCTGATCGACGCCGGTCTGGAGTCCCTGACCGGCGGCGGCGCGGAGATCTTCGACTGGGAGGTCCGCCAGCACATCGTCGACCACAACACCCACTGGGAGGACTGGTCGCGCATCCACCGTCTGGCGCACGAGAAGGGGCTCAAGACCCCGGCGACGATGCTGTACGGGCACATCGAGGAGCCCCGTCACCGCGTCGACCACGTGCTGCGCCTGCGTGAGATGCAGGACGAGACCGGCGGCTTCCAGGTCTTCATCCCGCTGCGCTACCAGCACGACTTCGTGGACATGAAGGACGGCAAGGTCCGCAACACGCTCCAGGCCCGGACGTCGATGGCGACCGGCGCGGAGGCGCTCAAGACCTTCGCCGTCTCGCGGCTGCTCTTCGACAACGTCCCGCACGTCAAGGTGTTCTGGGTGATGCACGGCGTGCAGACCGCCCAGCTCGCGCTCCAGCACGGTGCGGACGACATGGACGGCTCGGTCGTCGAGTACAAGATCACGCACGACGCGGACGACTACGGCACGCCGAACAAGCTCGGCCGTGAGGATCTGCTGGACCTGATCCGGGACGCGGGCTTCCGGCCCGTGGAACGCAACACCCGGTACGAGATCCTGCGCGAATACCCGGGACCGGACGCGGAGCGGCGTGAGTCGCCGCAGCCGATGCGCGTCTGAGTCACCCCCGACCGACGCCGCGCGACAGCCCCGGCCAGCCGTCCACGGCCGGGGCCTTCTCGCGTTCTGGACATGGTTTGAGGGCGCGGATCGTAATAGTTAATCTGCGCGTATGGCACTTACATTCGAGGTGGATCCCTCGTTCGACCGCGCACTGCGGGACGACATCACCGCCCTCTGGGTCGACGTCACCAACGCCGGCGGAGCCGTCGGCCTCGTGCCGCCGGTCACCGCCGGGGACGTCCGGCCGGAGCTGGTCACGCACCTCTCCGGGATGGTCGACGGCCGGACCCGGCTGGTCGTCGGCCGCGACGAGGACGGCGCGGTGGCCGCCACCGCCTTCCTCACCCTCAACACCCACCGGCTGATGCGCCACTGGCTCCGGCTCTACACGGTGATGGTCCACCCGCGCCACCAGGGCAAGGGCTACGGGCGTGAACTGATGGCCGCCGCCGCGGACGCGGCCTGCGGCATCCACGGCATCGACGCCATCCGGCTCACCTGCCGGGGCGGCACCGGGGCCGACCGCTTCTACGCCTCCTGCGGATACAAGGAGGTGGGCCGGGTCCCGAACGCCATCCGGGTCGCCGACGACGACTACCGCGACGACATCATCATGCTGCTCCCGCTCTTCCCGCAGGAGGCCCCGGAGGTGGGCGCGACGCTCCGGGGGAACCCTGAGAAGTGATCGGATTTCGGGGCATGCTTCACTGGTCGGGCGGAACCACAGACTGAACGACCGCACACCGAACAACCGCAGGAACGTCGGACGTAGAGAGAAGGCCAGCCGTGTCCGCTGCCAAGCCGAGCGCAACAATCCGGTACACCGCGATGCGCCTGCTGATTTTCGTCGGCTGCTTCTTCGTCTCCGGCGTGGCGGTCCACTTCGGTGTCCTGCCCGCGGGGGTCGGCGGCTCCAACGCCGTCTGGGTCGTCCTGCTCGGCCTGCTGCTCTCCGCGCCGCTCAGCTTCATCCTGCTGCGCAAGCAGCGCGACGAGATGTCCGAGCAGCTCATCTCCACGGTCGACCGGACCAAGGCCAGGCTCGAGGCGAACCGCACGCGCGAGGACAGCGTCACCCGATAAGGGCCGCGTAAGGTTCCTCACACCCAGCACCCCGTACGCACGAAGACCCCGGACCGGAGCGACGCGCTCCAGTGCCGGGGTTTCGGCGTTCTGAGGGGTGCCGGCCGGCCGTCCGGCGCCCCTCGCAGGCCGCCTGTTGATCAAAGCGGAGCTTTGAGGTCCTCAAAGTTCAAGTGTTAACGTGTTCGTCATGAACGCAGCAGCGCGCCCCCGCCACGCCATGAGCGCCCCGCTCGTGGTGCGCCTGCACGTCGATCTCTGCCGCTGTATGTCCGCGGTCTGTTGCCGCGACGTCTGAACCGGCATCATGCAGCGGCGCCGCCCTTGACGCGGGCGCCGCACCCCCGTCCCCCGCTCGACCGCACGACCGTACGCCTGTCCTCGTACGTTCCGATGCGTCCCGTCTGGAGTGCCCGTGTCCGCGAATTCCGCGCCCCCCACCACGACCGACGCCGGAAAGCCTTCCGGCTCCGGCTTCCGCATACCCCGCGTCCCGTTCTGGGCCCAGATCGTCGCCGGTCTGGTCCTCGGTGTCCTGCTCGGCTGGCTCGCCCGCAGCCAGGACGTCGACTGGCTCTACACCACGCTCGACCAGGTCGGCCACATCTTCGTCCAGCTGCTGAAGCTGGCCGTCGCGCCCCTCGTCTTCTTCGCGATCCTGGTGTCGATCACCAACCTGCGCAAGGTCAACAACGCGGCCAGGCTGGCCACCCGCACCCTGCTCTGGTTCATGATCACGTCGCTGGTCGCGGTCGCGATCGGTCTCGCGATCGGCCTGGTGACCAACCCGGGCGCCGGTACCGGTCTCACCCCGAAGGACGGCAAGCTCCCCGAGGGCAAGGGCTCCTGGCTCGACTTCCTGACCGGCATCATCCCGGACAACGTGATCACGCCGTTCACCGAGCTGAACGTCCTGCAGATCGTCTTCATGGCCGCCGTCGCCGGTGTCGCCGCGCTCCAGCTCGGTGAGAAGGCCAAGCCCATCCTCACGCTCAGCGAGTCGATCCTGGAGCTCCTCCAGAAGGCCCTGTGGTGGGTCATCCGCCTCGCCCCGATCGGCACCGTCGGCCTCATCGGCTACGCGATCGCGGACTACGGCTGGGACCTGATCGGCAAGTACGCCACGTTCACCGCCGACGTCTACATCGGCTGCGCCCTGGTGATGTTCGGCGTCTACCCGCTGCTGCTCGCCACCGTCGCCAAGGTCAGCCCGCTCCAGTTCTTCAAGGGCGCCTGGCCCGCGATCCAGCTCGCCTTCGTCTCCCGTTCCTCGGTCGGCACGATGCCCGTCACCCAGAAGGTCACCGAGCGTCTCGGCGTCCCGAAGGAATACGCGTCCTTCGCCGTCCCGTTCGGCGCCACCACGAAGATGGACGGCTGCGCCGCGATCTACCCGGCGCTGGCGGCGATCTTCATCGCGCAGATCTTCGACGTGCAGCTGGGCATCGGCGACTACCTGCTGATCGCGTTCGTCTCGGTCATCGGCTCGGCGGCCACCGCCGGTCTCACCGGTGCGACGGTCATGCTGACCCTCACCCTGTCGACGCTGGGCCTCCCGCTGGAGGGTGTCGGCCTGCTGATGGCCATCGACCCGATCCTGGACATGATGCGCACCGCCACGAACGTGGCCGGCCAGGCGCTCGTGCCGGTGATCGTCGCGGCCCGCGAGAAGATCCTCGACCACGACGCGTACAACTCGGCGTCGGCCTCCCCGGTCGACGAGATCGAGGTCGAGGTCCAGGACGCGAAGCCGCCGGGCGTGCCCGTCCCCGCGTGATGTCACCCGGTTCGTGAAAAGGACGTGCCCTGCACCCCCGGACGGGGGGTGCAGGGCACGTCCGGTTCGCGGCAGGGGACGATTGCCTCATGCGCCTGGTGAAGCTTTCGGTCGGAGACGAAGTCAGCCACGAGGGTTTCGGAAGAGGAACGGTGATCTCGGTGTCGGGTGACGGGACGTCGGCCAAGGCGACCGTCGACTTCGACGGGACCGGGCAGAAGAGACTGCTCCTGCGGTACGCGCCCATCCACAGGATCCAGGGTGCGTCCCGGCGCTCCCCGGCCCCTTAGGGAGCCGGGGCGCTCCTGTGTCGCCGGGGTCAGGGCTGCTGGAAGACGACCTCGGGGTTGCCCGGTGTCGGGCCGTCCAGGAGTGGCTGGTGCCGGCCGTACAGGTGCTGGTCGAGGAAGGCGGCGACGTAGTCACGGGTGATCCGGACCTGTCGTTCGGTGGAGATCGTGACCGAGGGGTCCAGCGTCACCTCCATCCGGTCCTCCAGGACGGGTACGTCCGTGAAGCTGGAATGGCCGGAGCCCTCGACACCGATCCAGCGCCTCCAGCCGTCCAGCCGCTCCCAGCCCTGGTCCCAGGACTCGTCCTCGCCGCCGGGGGAGTGGAAGGACGTGGTGCCCAGCATCATGAAGGGGCGCTCGCCGAGACCGGAAGCGGGAACGCGTTCCTTGAACGTGCCGTCCATGTTGACCCCCGCGTCGAAGCGCGGGTCGGCGAGCATCGCGGAGGCGGCCGCACTGCCCCCGATGGAGTGGCCGGCCACGGCGACCCGGGCCCCGTCGATCATGCGGGAGTGCTTCCAGGCGGGACGGTGGCCCGTCAGCCGGTCGAGTACGAAGGAGAGGTCGGCGGCCCGTCCGGTGGAGAGGAGCCTGCCCAGTTCCTCCTGGGCCTCCTCGGAAGGCGCGGACGCTATCTTCTCGCAGGCCACGCAGGTCAGGAGCCGGCCGTCGGGCAGCTCGGTCCCGACGGACTCGTAGGCATGGTCGACGCTCGCCACCACGTAACCGCGGCTTGCCAGGTCCTCCGCGAGTGAGGTGACCGTCGCCCGGGGATTGCCGAATCCGGGGGAGAGCAGCACCAGAGGGAACCGCCGGGGTGCCGTCCGGGCGCCGGTGCGGGCGTGGGTGCCGAGCTCGCTGAGCGCCGTCGGCCGCACGGGGACTTCCAGACCGATGTTCGCCAGCACCAGCCGGGCTTCGCCGGTGGTCATGTACGGGGCGGTGGCGCCCGGCCGTCCGGGGCGGGCGGGGTAGTACAGGGACACCATCAGCTCGCGGTCCCCGGCTTCGGGCACCCAGGGGTCGGTGCGGCTGTGGTCGGTGAGGTGCAGGACCTCGGTGCCGACGGCGTACGGGCCGGTCGGGCGGGGCAGTTCGAGCGTGGCGGCGGATGTGGCAGGGGTGGGTGCGGGGCCGGACAGGGCGTGGGCGGTGACGGCGGGCGTGGTCAGCAGGGCCAGCGCGGTGAGGGCGACGACGGCCGTTCTTCTGCGGAGTCTGATCGTCATGCCAGGGACACTAGGCGGAGGTATCGGACGAAAGCATCGGACCAAGGTGTGATTCCGCGGGGTACCTGGGGCGTACGGGGCACCCCGTCGGGGGAGGGTGGACGACTACCGGTCATCGTGGCCGGGCCGCGCCCCTTCCGTACGACGGGGGCGGGAGCCGCGCCGTACTCTTACCGAGAGGTAGGGCAGTGGGGGCGGGGAGGGGAGTTGGACATGAGTGCAGTGAAGAGCAAACGGATGCCACGCGCGGTGCGCGAGCAGCAGATGATGGACGCGGCGGTGCGGACCTTCGGGCAGCGCGGATACCGCGCCGCCTCGATGGACGAGATCGCCGAGTCGGCCGGAGTCTCCAAGCCGTTGGTCTACCTGTATCTGAATTCCAAGGAGGAACTCTTCACCGCGTGCATCCGCCGTGAGGCGAAGTCGCTGGTGGAGGCGGTGCAGGCCGGAGTGGAGCCGGGGCTGCCCGCGGACCGGCAACTGTGGTCCGGGCTACGGGCGTTCTTCACGCACACCGCGGAGAACCCGGACGGCTGGGCCGTGCTGCACCAGCAGGCGCCCTCACAGGGGGAGCCGTTCGTCAGCGAGGTCGCGGTGCTGCGGGAGGAGATCATTGCGTTCGTGACGGGTCTGATCGGGGCCGCGGCGCGTGAGGCGCACCATGATCCCGCGCTGCCCGACCGTGATGTGGCCGGGCTCGCGCAGGCGCTGGTGGGTGCCGCGGAGGCGCTCGCCGGATGGGCGAACGTCACTCCGGGCGTCTCGGCCAAGGAGGCCGCGGGCACCCTGATGAACTTCTCCTGGGCGGGCCTGGAGAACCTCATGCACGGCCGCGGCTGGCAGTCCCGGGGGGAGTGACCCGGCGGGCTGTCAGCCGGCCTCCCGGGTGATGCTGCCGGTGAGGTGGACGCGGTCGGTGCCGCGGACCTCGAAGGCGGAACCCGCCGCGGCGTACGTCACGGTGGCCGGCAGCAGGACGGGAGCCCTGAAGTCGGCCCGTAGGGAACGGATCCGGCCGTCGGTCCCCTCAGCTCCCCCCGCACCGGCTTTCGCTGCCGCTTCGGCTTCCGCTTCCGCTTCCGCGAGGCAGCGGGCGACGGTCCACATGCCGTGGGCGATGTGCCGGGGGAAGCCGAACAGCCGTGCCGTCAGCGGGTGCAGGTGGATGGGGTTCCGGTCGCCCGACGCGGCCCCGTACCGCCGCCCGAGGTCGCCGGGCAGCCGCCACTCCGCCACGGCGGGGAGGTCCGTCGGAGCCGCCGCGTGCGGAGAGGCGGCGGAGGTGGTCGTGTGCCGGGACAGGTAGCCGCTGCGGGACTCCCAGACCAGGTCCCCCGCCAGCCGTGCCTCGGTCACCATCGTGACCTCCGTGCCCCGCCGATGGGGCGTCAGCTCTTCGGCGTACACGCTCAGTTCGAGCGCGTCCGTCGGGCGCGGGGTGCGGTGGGCGGTGATCTCGATCCAGGTGTGGACCAGCCCCAGCACCGGTAGCGGGAAGGCCCGCCCCGTCATGACGCGCATGGCCAGGGGGAAGCCCAGGACGTGCGGGTAGGTGAGCGGCAGCGCGTCCGGCTCGGTGAAGCCGCAGATCCTGCGGTAGGCGGCGAGGGGGCCGGGGGCGACGCGGCCGGGCGGCAGCGCCGTGCGGCCGGTGGGCAGTGTGGCGCCGGGGCGCCCCGGTCGCTTGAACGGGGAGGTGACGGCCCCGCGTACGAGGGACACGCTCAGGCCGGCCATGGGATCAGGCCCCCAGCAGGCTCTGGCCGCAGACCCGCACGACCTGGCCGTTGACGGCACTCGACGCGGGCTGGGCGAACCAGGCGGTGGTCTCGGCGACGTCGATCGGGAGCCCGCCCTGGGACAGCGAGTTCATCCGGCGGCCGGCCTCCCGGATGAAGAGCGGCACGGCGGCCGTCATCTTCGTCTCGATGAAGCCGGGCGCGACCGCGTTGACGGTGACGTCGTGGTCGGCGGCGGCGCGCGGGGCGAGGGAGCGGACCAGTCCGATGATGCCCGCCTTGCTCGCCGCGTAGTTGGTCTGGCCGTTGTTGCCGGCGATCCCCGCGATGGACGCGGTGGCGACGATTCGGCCACCCCGGTTGACCGAGCCCGCGTCGAGGAGGGCGTCCGTGGTGCGCAGGACGCTGTCCAGGTTGACCTCGATGACCGAGGCCCAGCGGTCGGCGGGCATGTTGGCGAGCCGCCGGTCCCGGGTGATGCCCGCGTTGTGGACGAGGACGTCGAGGCCGTCGGGGACCGACTCGGCGATCCGGGCGGCGGCGTCGGGCGCGGTGATGTCCAGCGGCAGGGCGGTGGCGCCGAGCCGGTCCGCGGTGCGGATCAGCTCCTCCTCGGCCTGCGGGACGTCCAGGCAGATCACCCGGGCGCCGTCGCGCGCCAGCACGGAGGCGACCGACGCGCCGATGCCACGGGCCGCGCCGGTGACCAGCGCGGTGCGCCCGGCCAGCGGTGCCAGCCAGTCGGCCACCGGGCCGGGGGCGGCCGCGGTGAGCTCGATGACCTGGCCGCTGACGTACGCGGACCGGGGGGACAGCAGGAAGCGGAGCGTGGACTCGGCGGAGGCGGCGGCCCCCGGGGCGATGCGCAGCAGCTGCGCGGTGGCACCCCTGCCGATCTCCTTGCCGAGCGAGCGGACGAATCCTTCGAGGGCCTGCTGGGCGGCCGCCTGGTGGTGGTCGTCGGGGGACGGTGGTGTGCCGAGGACGACGACACGGCCGCCGGTCGCCAGGGACCGTACGACGGGGTGGAGTGCGGCGTGCAGGTCCCCGAGCCCGGCGGCCGTGGTGATTCCGGTCGCGTCAACGACGATGCCCGCCGGGCGTCCGGCGTGCTCGGTGACCTTCAGGCCGGTGGCCGCGAGGACCGGTTCGAGCGTGCCCTTCAGGGCCGACCCGCCCGCTGTGAGGTGCAGCAACGGCCCGTCGAGGGCCGGTGTGCCCACTGTCCAGCGGCGCAGTCGCTCGGGCTGCGGGAGCCCGAGCCTGCGGGTCAGAAAGCGGCCGGGTGCTGTGCCGGTGAGGTGCAGATAGCGGTCGGCCATTGTCCAGACTCCCTGCTCATCGTAGATTTACTCCTGAGTAATGTTACTCAAGAGTCAGGAGCTGGTCGAGATGAGCTGGTCGAGTTGATTCCCCTCGGACTTCCGCAGCCCCGCCGCGTCGCCGTTCTCGGCGGCAGCCGCATCCCGTTCGCACGCTCCGACGGCCCGTACGCGCGTGCCTCCAACCAGGAGATGCTCAGCGCCGCGCTGGACGGGCTCGTCGAGCGGTTCGGCCTGGGCGGACGGCAGGTGGGCGAGTTCGTCGCGGGCGCGGTCCTCAAGCACAGCCGGGACTTCAATCTGGCCCGCGAGACCGTCCTCGGCTCCGCCCTCGACCCCCGCACCCCGGCGTACGACATCCAGCAGGCGTGCGGGACCGGACTGCAGGCCGTCGTCGCGGCTGCCAACAAGATCGCGCTCGGCGCCGTCGACTCCGCGATCGCGGGCGGTGCGGACACCACGAGCGACGCCCCCCTCGGCGTCAACGACCAGCTGCGCAGGATCCTGCTGGACGCGCGCCGCGCGAAGTCCACGGGCGGCCGGCTCAAGGCCCTGGCGGGCGTACGCCCCCGCCACCTCGTCCCGGACATCCCGCGCAACGCCGAACCCCGCACCGGCCTCTCGATGGGCGAGCATGCCGCGGTCACCGCCCGGAAGTGGGGCGTCCCCCGCGCGGACCAGGACCTGCTGGCGGCCACCAGCCACCAGCGGCTCGCCGCGGCCTACGAGCGGGGCTTCCTGGACGACCTCGTCGTCCCGTACCTCGGCCTGGACCGCGACCAGAATCTGCGGCCCGGCTCCACCGTGGAGAAACTCGCCACGCTGAAGCCGGTGTTCGGTGCCGATCACCCCGACGCGACGATGACGGCGGGCAATTCGACCCCCCTCACGGACGGTGCGGCCACCGTGCTGCTGGCGAGCGAGGAGTGGGCCGAGGCCCATGGCCTGGAGCCGCTGGCCTACCTGTCGCTGTACGAGACGGCGGCCGTGGACCACGTGGACGGCGAGGACGGGCTGCTGATGGCGCCCGCGTACGCCGTCCCGCGCATGCTGGAGCGCGCCGGGCTCACCATCGAGGACTTCGACCTCTTCGAGATCCACGAGGCCTTCGCCTCCCAGGTCCTCGCCACGCTGGCCTCCTGGGAGAGACGGGGCCTGGCACCCGTCGCCAGGGACAAGCTGAATGTGGTCGGATCGTCCCTCGCCACGGGCCATCCGTTCGCCGCGACCGGAGCCCGGATCGTGGCGACCCTGGCCAAGCTCCTCGCGGAACGGGACGCACCCGGCCGGGGCCTCATCTCGGTCTGCGCCGCGGGCGGCCAGGGGGTGACGGCGATCCTGGAGCGCCCCTGACCCCGAGCCCCCACAGCTCGCACGTGTACGACCCCGCCGCACCCAGTAGCCCGTACGGCGCCGGAACCCAGGGACGGGCCCGGCGCCGGCCCCCATGTCGAGGAGCCGCTCGTGTCCACGCCCCCATCCGCCGCCACGCCCGCCACGCCCGCCGTGCCCGCCGTGCCTGTCCTGGTCGAGCCGACCAAGGTCAGGGCGGCCGACGGCACGGTACGGGAGGTCTCCGTACCGCTGTTCGCGCCCACGGTCCGGCGCGGATCGCTCGCCGAGATCCCCTTCGACAACGCCGCCGAGGCGCCGGACGAGCCCGTCCTCAGCCGCAAGCAGGCCGACGACAGCTGGCAGGACGTGACCGCGGCCGACTTCGCCGCCGAGGTCCAGGCCGTCGCCAAGGGCCTGATCGCGGAAGGCCTCCAGGCCGGCGACCGGCTCGCGATCATGGCCCGTACGACCTACGAGTGGACGCTGCTCGACTTCGCGTCCTGGGCGGCCGGGCTGGTCACCGTGCCGATCTACCCCACCTCGTCCGCCTTCCAGGCCCGCTGGATCCTCCAGGACTCGGGGGCCGTCGCCTGCGCCGTCGAGACGAAGGAGCAGGGCCGGCTGATCAGCCAGGAGCGCCAGCAGCTCGGCGACCTCGCCCATCTCTGGCAGTTCGACACGGGCGCCGTGGGCCGGCTGAAGAAGCTCGGCAGGGAGATCCCGGACGCGGTCGTCGCCGCCCGCCGCGCCACGCTGGAGCCGCACAGCCCCGCCACCCTCATCTACACCTCGGGCACCACAGGCCGCCCCAAGGGCTGTGTCCTGAGCCACGGGAACTTCTTCGCCGAGGTCGACAACGCCATCGAGCTGCTCCACCCGGTCTTCAAGTCGGTCTCCAAGTACCCCGCGTCCACCCTGCTGTTCCTGCCCCTCTCGCACGTCTTCGGCCGGATGGTCGCGATCGGCTGCATGCGCGCCCGGGTCCGGCTCGGGCACGCGCCGTCCATCCGGACGGAGGACCTGCTCGCGGACCTGGCGGGGTTCAAGCCGTCGTTCCTGCTGGCCATCCCGTACGTCCTGGAGAAGGTCTACAACACCGGCCGGGCCACCGCCGAGAACATGGGCCGCGCCTCGTCCTTCGACCGGGCTGCCCGGATCGCGCAGCGCTACGGCGAGGCGGTCGAGGCGCAGCAGCACGGTACCGGACCCGGTCCGGGCCTCGGGCTGCGCGCGGCGCGCGCCCTCTACGACCCCCTGGTCTACCGGCGCATCCGGGCCGCGCTGGGCGGTCACGTCCGGTACGCGATCTGCGGCGGCTCCCCGCTGGGGCACCGGCTCGCCGCCTTCTACGCGGGCGCGGGCATCCAGATCTTCGAGGGCTACGGCCTGACGGAGACCACCGCCGCCGCCACGGTCACCCCGCCCCTCAAGCCCCGGCTGGGCACGGTGGGCTGGCCCCTGCCCGGCACCTTTGTACGGATCGCGGACGACGGGGAGGTCCTGCTCGGCGGCGGACAGGTGTTCCAGGGCTACTGGGACACCGAGCAGGGCAGGGCGGTTCCGTACCTGGAGGACAACTGGTTCCCCACCGGAGACCTGGGCGCGCTGGACGAGGACGGCTACCTCACGATCACCGGCCGCAAGAAGGACATCATCATCACGTCCGGCGGCAAGAACGTCACCCCGGCCCCGCTGGAGGACTGGCTGCGCGCCCATCCGCTGGTCGGGCAGTGCATGGTGGTCGGCGACAACCGGTCGTTCGTCAGCGCCCTGATCACCCTGGAGCCGGACGGTCTCGCGCACTGGCGCCGGATGCGGAAGAAGGAGGGCGTCCCGCTGCGTGAACTCGTCGAGGACGAGGAGCTGCGTACGGCGCTGCAGCGGGCGGTCGACGAGGCCAACCGGCTGGTCTCGCGCGCGGAGTCCATCCGCAGGTTCACGGTCCTGCCGGTGGAGTTCACCGAGCAGAGCGGGCATCTGACCCCCTCGCTGAAGCTGAAGCGGGACGCCATCGCGCGGGACTTCGACGCGCAGATCGAGGAGATCTACCGCAAGTAGTGGCGGCGACGGGCGTGAGGGCTGGCCCGGCCGGGCCAGCCCTCCTGTTCCGTGGGTCTACTGGTGAGGCGTGAATTCCGGCACTCTGGGGTCCGTTCAGCACGGATCGATGCCCGTATCCCGCACCCCCGCACCCCACTCCCGGAGGAACCATGCGCTCGATACGTATCGCGCTGCTGGGGCTGATCGCCCTGGTGGCGGGCCTGCTCACCGCGACCCCGGCGGCAGCGGCACCGAACTTCAAGGCCCCTTACCCCTGCGGCCAGCAGTGGACGTACAGCCACCACTCGGCCGAGGTCAGACAGGCCCTCGACTTCGTCCGTACCGACGGCGGATCCACCGCGGGATCCCCCGTCCTCGCCTCCTCGGGCGGCACCGCCTACCGCTACTCGCAGCCGAGCGGCGCGGGCAACTACATCGCCGTCGACCACGGGGGCGGCTGGCAG
The DNA here is from genome assembly GCF_045040375.1 of Streptomyces sp. NBC_01520. Lineage (NCBI taxonomy): Bacteria > Bacillati > Actinomycetota > Actinomycetes > Kitasatosporales > Streptomycetaceae > Streptomyces > Streptomyces sp. NBC_01520. Next base: position 3,466,165 of record NZ_CP109404.1, on the reverse strand, counting down.
ACCTACTACTTCCACCTGGCCTCCTACTCCGTGGCCAACGGCGCCCAGGTGTCCCAGGGCCAGCAGATCGGCGTGACCGGCTCCACGGGCAACAGCTCCGGCGCCCACATCCACTACGAGCAGCTCTACAACGGCGTCGGCCAGAGCATCGCGATCAACGGTCAGTCACTCGCCCCGTACCCGGGCTCGTACTACGGCAAGTACCTGACCAGCGACAACGGTTGCGGCGGCGGTACCTCGAAGTACTGGGTCGACACCTTCGCCGCCGCGACGGGCTACGCGGCGGCGAACACCGCCGACGCGCAGGGCGTGCTGAACGCCGGCACCAACTACGTGTACTGCAAGGTGTGGGGCGCCCAGGTCGGCTCCGGCAGCAGCTACAACCACTGGTGGCTGAGGACGGACCTGGACACCGTCTACGCGGGCAAGAACGGACGCGGGGCGTACGTGTCCGCGTACTACCTCTCCCGCTGGGGCAACGACGAGGCCCGCGACAACAACGGCGCGGTCATCCCGAACTGCTGAGCGCACGACCGGCCCCGCACGACCGGCACTGCGGTGCCGGTCGTGCGGACCGTCAGCTCGCGCGCCAGTAGCCCAGCGCGTCGACCCGGTCCTTGGGGACGGCCAGCTCCTTGCGGGCGAACGCTCCCAGGGTCCGGGTCGTCGACGTGTCGCAGGCGATCCAGACGTACACGTCCGAGGTGTCGGCGCCGAGCAGGTCGGGCAGGGCGGCCTTCACCTCGGCGACCAGGTGCGCGCCCGCGTCGCGGCGCGGGACCGTGCGCAGGGTGTGGTGCGCCGGGTGCAGACGGAAGGGAAGCTCCTCGTCCGAGGTGTGCGTCGTCTCGAACCAGATCGTCGCCGGGGTCCCCGGGACCGCGTCCAGCAGGGAGTTGATCGCGGGCAGCGAGGCCGTGTCGCCGATCACGAAGAGCCGTGCCGGCGCGGGCTCGGGCAGCGTGAAGCCGGTGCCCTGGAGCGTCGCGTCGATCGTGTCGCCGACCTGTGCCGTACGGGCCCAGGCGCTCGCCGCCCCGTCGTGGAGGGCGAATTCCAGACTGAACGTCCCGGCGGCCGGGTCCGGGTCGACCAGGGTGTAGGCGCGCTGGTGCGGCCTGCCGCCCTGCTCGAACCAGATCCTGACCCACATCGTCGGATGCGCGCCGCCGGTCGCGGCGAGGAGTCCGCCGTCGGTCACACTCACCCGCCGGAAGTTCTCGGTGACCTGCTCGACGCCGGTGACGGTGAAGGTGAAGTCCCGTCCCCGCATGAGCTTGAGGACGACGCCCTCCCAGCCGTGACCCATGACTGTTCCCCCCGACCCCGGAAATTATTGAGGTTAGGCTAACCTAAATCTCATGGTGGTGGGGGTGGTCGGCCCGTCATCCCGAGGCAGCGCTCCCACTCCCGAGGAACAGCGGGTTGGTGAGGGCCGCCAGGGCGCCCGGCAGCCCCGGGACCGACGCCGGGTGCCGGACCTCGGCCCGCACATAGGCGGCGTACGCCGGGGTGGTCCGCCACTCCACCGTGCCCTCCCCGGACGCGGGGAGCGCGGCCGTGTGCAGCGTGCCCTGGTCGGTGACGAAGTGCGCGGTGCACCCGGGGGCCCCGCCGACCTCCAGCCGCACGGTGACGGGTGTGTCCGGGCCGGCCGGGAGCCGTTCCCCGATCCCGGCGTGCAGACCGCGTCCGCCCGTGGCACCGAAGGCGAGCGTGACGGCGGACGACTCGGCGAGATACGAGCGGCCCGCCCGGATGCCGTCGGTGATCGCCTCGCGGGACAGCTCACGGGCCAGGACGACGGTCTGCGGGAGCCCCACCTTGTCCGGCTCCCGGTGCGCGTCGCTGCTTCCCACGGCCGGGATCCACGGCTTCGACGAACGGGTGGCCGCGACGAGGGAGTTGTCCCACTCGGCGAGGGCGATCTCGTCCTCCGGCGTGTACGGGCCGTTCCACACCTCCACCGCGTCCGCCTCGCCGTAGCCGAACTTCCAGTGGCAGCCGATGCAGGTGGCGTGCGGGTGCGCGGGCACGACCAGCCCGCCGGCCCGCCGCACGGCCTTCGCGAAGTGCCCGAAGCGGTTGTCTCGGGCCCGGTAGCGCCAGTCGACGAAGGTGCCGGGGTCGGTGGCGACCGCGACGACGTGTCCGTTGCGGGTGGTGACCTCCTCACCCGTCAGGATCAGCAGGTCGTCACCCCACAGTCCCTGCCAGGCGCTGTGCGCGGAGTGGGTGTTGTGCTCGCTGCTGTTGATGAAGTCGAGCCCGGCGGCGCGCGCGGCGGCGGCGATCTCCGCCGGGGTGCGCCTGCCGTCGGAGTGGACGGAGTGCAGATGGCAGTCGCCCCGGTACCAGGCCCGGCCGCGCCCCTTGGCGCGCTCCGGCGGATACACGGGCTCCGGTGTGGCCGCGGACGCGCCGAAGCGCAGGGCCACCGTCACCTCGTACGGCAGCCCGTCGGGCGCCACGGTGTACGGTCCGAGCGCGATGTGCCAGGTCCCGGGGCGTACGGGGCCGGGGAGATAGCCGGGAGTCGCCTCGTCCGCCCGGATGAAGAAGGTGCTCCGTGCCCCGCCGGACCAGCCGCGGAAGCCCCGCCCGCCGAGTTCCGTGCCGCGCTCGTCGAAGATGCCGATGTCGAGGGCGTTGCCCTGGGTGCCGGCCGGTACGGGAGTCCGCTCGTACGTGTAGGAGACGGTGATCTCCCGCACACCGCGCGGGACCTCGACGGGCAGGTAGACGAAGTCGGGCGAACCGGCGGGCAGCGTGCCGCGCACCGTCCGCTCCGTGTACTCCCCGGCCCCGTCCCCCTCCCGGGGAGCGGCGCCGGCGAAGCTCACCGGTCCCAGCGTCAGTGCGGTGGCGGCGGTGGTGAGAAGAAGGCCGCGTCTGGCGATCGATCCGGTCATACGAGTGGCTCCCCAGGGTGTCGTGAGTGACGAGGGCGACGTACGCGCACTCTGGTGTCCGGCGGTGAACTGCCGGGAAACACCGCGGGAGTTACGGCCGAAACGGAGCCACGTGCACCCCCGGACGGGCCGAACGCCCCGCAGCGGGCACCGCACGGCATACGTTGGGGTCGTCACGGACGACGACGGAGGTGTCCTCGCATGCGGATCGCCACAACGATCTTCCTCACCGATGAGACGATCACGCCGGTACGACTGGCCCGCGAGCTGGAGCAGCGGGGATTCGCCGGGCTGTACCTGCCCGAGCACACCCACATCCCGGTGAGCAGGGACACCCCCTACCCGGCGGGCGGCGAGCTGCCGCCCGAGTACGGCCGGACCCTCGACCCCTTCGTCGCCCTGGGGCAGGCCTCGGCGGTCACCGAGCGGCTGGCGCTCGGCACCGGCATCACGCTGGTCGCCCAGCACGACCCCGTCGACCTGGCGAAGCAGGCCGCCACGCTCGACCACCTCTCCGGCGGCCGCTTCACGCTCGGCGTCGGCTTCGGCTGGAACGTGGAGGAGGCCGCGGACCACGGGGTCCACTGGCCGACCCGGCGGGCACTGGTCCGCGACCGGATGGCGCTGATGCGCGCCCTGTGGGCGGACGGACCGACGGCGTACGAGGGCGAGTTCGGCTCGGTGCGGGCGAGTCACGCCTACCCCAAGCCGGTGCGGGAGCCGCGCGGGCCGGTGATCGGGCCGCGCACCCTGGTCGGCGGGGCCGCGGGGCCGAAGCTGTTCACGCAGATCGCCGAGACCGCGGACGGCTGGCTGCCGATCGGCGGGCGTGGTCTGACGGAGTCCGTACCGGCGCTGCGTGCCGCCTGGGACAAGGCCGGGCGTGACCCGGAACACCTCCAGGTGGTGCCGTACGCCGTCATCCCCAGCCCGGGCAAGCTGGCGCACTACGCGGACCTGGGCATCGAGGAAGCCGTCCTGCAGCTGCCCCCGGCGGGGGAGGCGGAGGTGCTGCGGGCCCTGGACGCGTACGCGGCGTATCTGTGACCGGGGCGGCCCGTTTGGCGCCGTGCGGTGGCCGAGACCGACCGGCGGCGGTCTCGGGTGCAACCATCAAGGCTAAAATTGCATCCTTCACCTCCGGACATCGATGGTGCGGCCCGTGTGCGTGTGTGCTCGGCTGCCGGGGAGCAGGAGCGCGATGAACAGGCCGTTGCGGCACATAGCCATTTTCTGCGGGCTGCTGATGCTGGCTCTGCTGATACGGACCAACTGGCTCCAGTTCGCCCAGAGCGAGGAGCTTTCCAGCCACGAGCACAACCGCAGGGTCAAGATCACCCAGTTCGCGACCCCGCGCGGTGACATCATCGTGGGCGGCAAGGCGATCACCGGGTCGAAGGCGGTCGAGGGGACCGACTTCAAGTACCAGCGCACCTTCAAGCAGGGCCCGATGTACGCGCCGGTCACCGGCTACGCCTCCCAGGCGCAGGGCATGTCGCTCCTGGAGAAGACGTACGACAGCATCCTCAGCGGCCAGGACGAGCAATTCGCCTTCCGGCACGCCAAGGACATCCTCACGGGTGAGCCGCGGCGCGGCGGCGATGTGATCACGACCATCGACCCGAAGGCGCAGGAGGCGGCCTACAAGGGCCTGACCGACCTCGACGCGCGGGGTGCGGTCGTCGCGCTCGACCCGGCGACGGGCAAGGTACTCGCGCTGGTGTCGACACCGTCGTACGACCCCTCGGTCTTCGCCGGCAACTCCTTCAAGGAGGGCGACAAGTTCCAGGCGCTGATCGACGAGAAGAGCAAGCCGCTGGCCAACCGCCCGCTGCGTGAGACCTTCCCGCCCGGCTCCACCTTCAAGATCCTCACCGCGGCGGCGGCCCTGGAGCACGGCGTCATCACGGACGTCAACGCGCCGACCGACGCGGTCTCCCCGTACCCGCTGCCGCTCTCCACGAAGAAGATCGGCAGCGAGGCGGGCGACGGGGTCTGCAACAAGGCCTCGCTCAAGACGGCCATGCAGTACTCCTGCAACAACGTCTTCCTCGACGCGGCGTCCAAGCTCGGCGACGACAAGATGCGTGAGACGGCCGAGAAGTTCGGTTTCAACGCGGACATCTACTCCGAGGACTTCGGCGACATGCTCGCCACGAAGAGCCTCTACCCGGAGGAGCTCGACAAGCCCGGCACCGCCCTGACGGGCATGGGCCAGGGCAGCCTCACGAGCACCCCGATGCAGATGGCGATGGTGACGGCAGCCCTCGCCAACGGCGGCAGGATGATGCAGCCCTACATCGTCGACAAGCTCCAGGGACCGGACCTGTCCACCCTGGAGGAGCACCAGCCGAAGCTGAAGAACCAGGCCGTCTCCGAGGAGACGGCGAAGAAGGTCCAGGAAATGATGGAGTTCACCGCCAAGGAGGGCAGCGCGCAGAAGGCGCTGATCGACGGCATCACGGTGGGCGGCAAGACGGGTACGGCGCAGCGCGGCGACGACGTGACCAAGGAGGTGCCGTACGGCTGGTTCGTCTCGTACGGCAAGAAGGCCGACGGTCAGGCCGTGGCGGTCGCTGTGTTCATCGACCCGACGGCGATGGACATCTCCCGCTCGGACATCTCCGGCGGTGGCCTGGGTGCTCCGATCGCCAAGAGCGTGATGCAGGCGGTGCTGGGCAAGTAACGCCGCGGACGGACACGCGCACGGGCCGGGCTCTCCACCCCTGATGGAGAGCCCGGCCCGTTCTCGCAGGAGAACCGGGCGGTGGGACCGGTATCAGGACCGGATCAGCGCCTGATCTCCTTGATCTTGAGCATTCGCGTGATGACCGGCGGGGCCCGTATCGGCGGCCCGCCCTCACGCCCTGGAAGGGACCGACCGGATGGTGGGGCGGGGCCGGTCCGCCTTGATCAGCAGGGCCGGCAGATCCGTCAGCGCGTCGATGCGCCAGTCCGCCGTGTCCGTCACGTCCGGGTGGTCCGCCCACCAGTGCCCGTACGCCCCCCGGCGGAGGTGGGCCGCCTGCAGCCCGGAGGACTTCGCCGGGAACAGGTCCTCGGCCGGATGGTCGCCCACGTACAGGGTGGCGTGCGGGGCCGCTTCCGAGACCTCCAGTACCCGCCGGAAGAACTCCGGGTGCGGCTTCGCCACACCCCACTCCTCCGACGTGACGACCAGGTCCGCCGGCAGGTCCAGGGCCCGCAGGAGCTCCCCGGCCCGCACCGTCCGGTTCCCCGCGACCACGACTCGCAGGCCGAGTGCGCGCAGCTCCGCCAGGGCGGGGCGGACGTCGGGGTAGAGGTCCCGCTCGTCCAGGTGCTCGCCGCGCCCGGCCGCCGCACGGGCGTGGTACGCCTCGTCGACGTCCATGTCGGGGCGCAGGATGCGCAGCGCGTCCGCGGCGTCGCGGCCCTGGACGACCGCGGCGCCGACGAGGGCGCTGACGGTGTGCGGCGGGACTCCGAGCCAGTCGGCCCAGGAGGCCCAGTGGCGGTCGTCGCGGACGAGGGTTTCGCCGATGTCGAAGACGATCGTTTCCATCACCTCTCCGAGCCTACGGGGCATGAGGGACATAACGGCCAAGGCGCCAGGGGGGCCGGGGCGGTTACGCCGGACAGAGGCCCTGGTCCGGGCAGGGTGTCCCGCTCGTATGCTCGGTTCATGACCGATCCTCAGCGCGGACGTCCCACGACCAACGCCATGCGGCGCGCCCTCCGACGGGCCCGCGACGGCGTCGCCCTCGATGTGGCCGAGGCCGCCGTACTGCTCCAGGCGCGGGGGGACGATCTGACGGATCTGGCCGCGTCCGCCGCCCGGGTGCGCGACGCCGGGCTCGACGCGGCGGGCCGTCCGGGAGTGATCACGTACTCCCGCAAGGTCTTCATCCCGCTGACCCGGCTCTGCCGCGACACCTGCCACTACTGCACCTTCGTCACCGTGCCCGGGAAGCTCAGGCGGGCGGGCCACGGGATGTTCCTGTCGCCGGACGAGGTCCTCGACATCGCCCGCAAGGGTGCGGAACTGGGCTGCAAGGAAGCCCTGTTCACGCTCGGCGACCGGCCGGAGGACCGCTGGCCCGAGGCGCGGGAGTGGCTGGAGGCCGAGGGGTACGACGACACCCTGGCGTACGTACGCGCCATGGCGATCCGGGTGCTGGAGGAGACCGGGCTGCTGCCCCACCTCAACCCCGGGGTGCTGACCTGGACCGATCTGCAGCGGCTCAAGCCCGTAGCGCCGTCCATGGGCATGATGCTGGAGACGACGGCGACCCGGCTCTGGTCCGAGAAGGGCGGCCCGCACCACGGGTCCCCCGACAAGGAGCCCGCCGTCCGGCTGCGGGTGCTGGAGGACGCCGGACGGTCCAACGTCCCGTTCACCACCGGCATCCTGATCGGCATCGGCGAGACGTACGAGGAGCGCGCCGACTCCCTGTTCGAGATGCGCAAGACCGCCCGCGCCTATCACGGCGTCCAGGAGGTCATCGTCCAGAACTTCCGCGCCAAGCCGGACACGGCGATGCGCGGGATGCCGGACGCGGAACTGGAGGAGCTGGCAGCCGCGATCGCCGTGGCCCGCCACATCCTGGGCCCCTCCGCCCGTATCCAGGCCCCGCCGAACCTCGTCGACGCCGAGTACGCGCTGCTGATCGGCGCGGGCATCGACGACTGGGGCGGCGTGTCACCGCTCACGCCCGACCATGTGAACCCCGAGCGCCCCTGGCCGCACATCGACGAACTCGCCGCCCGTACGGCCGAGTCCGGATTCCAGTTGCGTGAACGCCTCACCATCTACCCGGAGTTCATCCGGCGCGGCGAGCCCTGGCTCGACCCCCGGCTCCTCCCGCACGTGCGGGCGCTCGCCGACCCGGAGACCGGCCTCGCGAAGGAGGACGCGATTCCCGTCGGCCTGCCCTGGCAGGAGCCCGACGAGGGGTTCAACGCCTCCGGCCGCACCGACCTGCACCGCACCATCGACACCGAGGGCCGTACCGGCGACCGGCGCGACGACTTCGACGAGGTGTACGGGGACTGGGAGGCGCTCCGCGAGGCCGCCGCCCCCGGCATGGTCCCGTCCCGCATCGACGCCGACGTACGTCAGGCGCTGAGTCAGGCCGCCGACGACCCGACGAAGCTCACCGACGGCCAGGCCCTCGCGCTGCTCCACGCGGACGGGCCGGCGCTGGACGAGCTGTGCCGGATCGCGGACGCCCTGCGCCGGGACGTGGTCGGTGACGACGTCACCTACATCGTCACCAGGAACATCAACTTCACCAACGTCTGCTACACCGGCTGCCGCTTCTGCGCCTTCGCCCAGCGGCGCACGGACGCCGACGCGTACACCCTGTCCCTGGACCAGGTCGCCGACCGTGCCGCGCAGGCCTGGGACGTCGGCGCCGTCGAGGTCTGCATGCAGGGCGGCATCCACCCGGACCTGCCCGGCACCGCGTACTTCGACATCGCGCGCGCGGTGAAGGAACGCGTCCCCGGTATGCACGTCCACGCGTTCTCGCCGATGGAGGTCGTCAACGGCGCGACCCGCACGGGGATGTCCGTCCGCGACTGGCTGACCGCCGCCAAGGAGGCCGGTCTCGACTCGATCCCCGGCACCGCCGCCGAGATCCTCGACGACGAGGTCCGCTGGGTCCTCACCAAGGGCAAGCTGCCGACCGCCACCTGGCTGGAGGTCATCAGGACCGCCCATGAGGTCGGGCTGCGGTCCTCGTCGACCATGATGTACGGGCACGTCGACCAGCCCCGGCACTGGCTCGGCCACCTCAGGACGCTGGCCCGCCTCCAGCAGGAGACCGGCGGCCTGACCGAATTCGTGACGCTGCCCTTCATCCACACCAACGCCCCGGTCTACCTGGCCGGGATCGCCCGCCCCGGTCCCACCGACCGTGACAACCGGGCAGTCACGGCGATGGCCCGGCTGCTCCTCCACCCGCACATCACCAACATCCAGACCAGCTGGGTGAAGCTCGGTACGGAGGGCGCGGCCGAGATGCTGCGCTCGGGGGCCAACGACCTCGGCGGGACGCTGATGGAGGAGACCATCTCCCGGATGGCGGGCTCCGGCTACGGCTCGTACCGGTCCGTCCAGGACCTGGTGGCCATCGCCGAGCTCGCGGGCCGGCCGGCGAAACCGCGTACGACGCTGTACGGCGAGGTGCCCGAGGAGCGCGTCACGGCAGCCGCGGCGTCGGACGGCCACCTGCCGGAACTGCTGCCGGTGCTGCCGAGCTGAGGCTCCGCGGCAGACGCTCGGGCCGGCGGGCCGTGCCCCAAGAGGACACGGCCCGCCGGCCCGAGCGCACGAGGGACGCCACGGATACTGCTCGGTGCCACCTCAACTGGGCGTACGGTAACGGCAGTTGCGATGGCGAAAAGTGCCGGTCCGAGTCGTCATGTCCGTGATACCCCGTGATCAGCCTATGGTTGTTCAACGTTCACCTTTTGAGTCGATTCTCCTCACGCGGTCGCAGTGGCGCCGCAGGACCGAGGAGACCGGCATGGGACACGGGCACGGACACGGGCACGGACACGGGCACCACCACCATCACGACCACAGCCACGAGGCAGGTCCGGAACTGCCCGCCGCGTTCGACACCTCCGTGCCCGACGAGGCACTGACCCCCGAGCAGCAGTCCCGCCGCACCCTGCTGCGGCGCGCGGGCCTGCTGGGTGCGGGCCTGGCCGCCGGCGGCATCCTCACCCAGGGCGGCACGACCCCCGCGTACGCCGCCGAGGGGCGCCGGAAGAGCAGCGGCTTCCTGTGGCTGGCCGGTGACCACCACGTCCACACCCAGTACAGCAACGACGGCAAGTACCGGGTCACCGACCAGGTCCGCCAGGGTGCCCGGCACGGCCTCGACTGGATGGTCATCACCGACCACGGCAACGAGACGCACGCCAAGATCGGCGTGGAGAAGGTCAACCCGGACATCAAGGAGGCCCGGGAGGCGTACGCGGACACGCTCGTCTTCCAGGGCCTGGAGTGGAACATCCCGGCCGCCGAGCACGGCACCGTCTTCGTCCACCCGGGCAAGAACGAGGTCTCCGTCCTCAAGCAGTTCGAGCTGTCCTACGACGGCGGCGTGCGGAAGGCGACGGACTCGACGCCCGCGAACGAGGCACTCGCCGTCGCGGGCCTCAACTTCCTCGCCGAGCAGGTCCAGCGCCGCAAGGTCAAGGACATCCTGATGCTGGCGAACCACCCCGCCCGCAAGGGCATCGACTCGCCGCACGAGATCCGCGCCTGGCGCGACGCCACCTCCGCCCGCCACCAGATCGCCGTGGGCATGGAGGGCGCACCGGGCCACCAGGCCGCCGGTATCGAGCAGTCCACCGGCATGGGCCGCGCCCGTGGCCTCTACGACGGCAGCCCCGGCGCCAACTCCTTCGCCGGATACCCCCTGGAGAGCTACCGCACCTGGGGCGGCTTCGACTGGATGACCGCCACCGTCGGAGGCCTGTGGGACAGCCTCCTCGCCGAGGGCAAGCCCTGGTGGATCACCGCCAACTCCGACTCCCACAACGTGTACGCCGACACCGCGAAGCGCGGCGGCCCTGACAGCGACTACCTCACCAACGGCAAGCACACCGATCCCGTCTACCGCGGCGGGATCGACCTCACCGAGGGCGACTACTGGCCCGGCCAGTACAGCCGCACCCACGTCGGAGCCGACGGATTCAACTACGCCGCCGTCATGGACGGCATCCGCGCCGGCCGTGTCTGGGTCGACCACGGCCGGCTCGTCGGCGGGCTCGACGTCCGGGTCTCGGGCGGCAGCCGATGGGCCACGCTCGGCGGCGCGCTGCACGTCAAGAAGGGCACGAAGGTGACGCTCACCGTCGACATCGCTCTTGCCGGAGCCACGAACTGGGCCGGCTTCGTCCCCGAGCTGGCCCGGGTCGACGTCATCCAGGGCGATGTCACGGGCACGGTCTCCGACAAGGACACCTTCACCGCACCGACGGCGAAGGTGGTGAAGTCGTACGAGGTCGGGAAGTCCACCGGACGGGTCCGGCTCACGTACGAACTCGGCCGCGTCGACCGCCCGCTGTACGTCCGCCTGCGTGGCACCGACGGAAACCGGTCCGCGACGGGACTGCGGGGAGCCGCGGTAGACCCCGCGGGCCCGGCCGTCGACGTCGTCGGCGACGCGGACCCGTGGAACGACCTGTGGTTCTACTCCAACCCCGTGTGGGTCCTGCCTTCGTGAACACCTTCTGGATCGACACCGGTACGGCGACCCTGAGCGACGCGGACCGGCTCCTGACGTCACTGGCGGCCGGCCTCGGCCTCACCGAGGACGCGTTCGGCTGCACCCACCTCGTACGCGGCGACCGGCCACGGGTCGTGCTCTCGTTCACGGTGGCCTCGGCGGAGCCGGCCCGCCGGCTCGCGGCGGACGGGTACGAGGTGACGGCCGGAACACCGGACGAGGCGGGCCGGGCCGTCCTCTTCCCCGGTGCGTCCTCCCTCACCGGCACGCTGACCGTCGGGGAACTCCTCCGGACCTCCGCGATCGACCGGGTCACGGTGCTCGGATCGTCCGGTGAACCCGCCCCCGACCAGCGGCTCATGACGCGCGATCACGTCCGGCCGGTCCGGCAGGCGGGCGAACTGGTCCTCACCGCCATGCCGGCCGCGGGAGGTGTACTGGTCCCATTCGAGGAGCCGGACCCCACCCCCTGCTGCGCCGGCCACTGACCGCGCGATCCGGACCGGAATCACCTTCGGTAATCCCGCCCGCGCAAACACCCCCCGAATCCTTCCCGAAACCTCCTCCGAAACGATCTGCGGAACGAACTCCGAAACGATCTTCGGAATCCCGCACCGGAATCCGGCCGGGAAACCCCATCCAGGAAAACCGTGAGGAATGCCGTTCAAAAGTGCTCCCAAGTGCGACTCCGTACATAACGTTCCACCCCTGAATCGGCTCTTCCCGTTCGATTACAGTGCTTGCGCAGTCGCAAGCCGGTGAACGAACGGAAGGGGCACGGTGAGCACAGGGACCACGGCTGTCTGGGGCCGTGCCGCGCAACAGGACTTCCGTAGCCGGGTGCGGGGCTCCCTGCTCGGCGGCGCCATCGGTGACGCGCTCGGGGCGGGGGTCGCCGGATTCACCCTGGAGGCGATCCGCGCCGCCCACGGGGGGGACGGCGTCGTCGACTTCGTACCCGTCAACGGCAGGCGCGGCACCGTCACCGCCGTCACGCAGCTCACCCTCTTCACCGTCGACGGGCTGATACGGGCGCAGGTCCGCCGCGACACCGGCGCCTGGCACCCGCCCACCGACGTGTACCGCGCCCATCTGCGCTGGGCGGCCACCCAGAGCGCCTGGGGGCCCGACGAACGCCGCAAGGACAACGGCTGGCTGGCCGGGGAGGAGTGGCTGTACACCCGCCGCGCCCCCACCAGGGAATGCCTCGTGGGCTTCGGCGACACCACGATGGGCACCCTCGCCGGGCCCAGGAACCCCGCGGCGCGGGACTCGGCCGCGCTCACCCGCTCCGCGCCGTTCGGGCTGCTCGTCGGCTGGGAGCCGGCGCTCGTCCTCCAGCTGGCCGTCGAGTGCGCCGCCCACACCCACGGCCATGCCACCGCCCAACTGGCTGCCGGAGCCCTTGCCGTCATGGTGCACGGGCTGGCCCGCGGTGAGACCCTCGACGGCGCCGTACAGCACGCGCTCGCCCTGCTCGCCGAACGCCCGGGCAACGAGCAGGTCACCGAAGCGCTCCGCCAGGCCCTCGGCTCCGTACGCCAGGGCATCCCCGGCCCCGCCCTCATCGAGGCGCTCGGCGACACCGACTCCGCGGAGGAGGTCCTCGCCGTGGCCCTGTACTGCGCGCTGGTCGGCGAGGACGTACGGCACGGGCTGCGCCTCGCGGTGAACCACTCGGGGCCGTCCGCGGCCACCGGAGCCGTCTGCGGGGCCCTCCTCGGGGCCCTGCACGGCGAGACGGCCCTGCCTCCGGCCTGGCTGGCCGAGCTGGAGGGCCGCTCGACCGTCCTCGAGCTCTCCGACGACTTCGCCATGGAGATGACCCAGGGACCGGCCCTGCACAGCCCCACCGCCGTCGCCCCCGGCTGGCTGGCCCGCTACCCCCGGGGCTGAGCCGGAACACAGAGGTGGGCGGGCGCCGCCGCGCCCGCCCACCACGGCCGGTCCCTCCGCACGCGCGGGTCAGTCCTTCACCCCCTCGGGCACCACCGTGCCGTCCGGGCCCGTCTGCTGCGCCGGGACGGCCGCCGCGGTCGTCCCGCCCGCCGGGCCCCCGTCATCCGAATTGATCAAGTCGATGAGCGCGTCCCGCTCCGGGGTGTCCTCCGGCTTGATGAACCCGATCACGATGTAGAGCACCAGTGAGATCGCCAGCGGCAACGCCACCTGGTACTGCAGTGCGACGTCCGTCTTCACCGATCCGTCGAAGTTGTAGTTGGTGAGGTAGAACGCGAGCAGACCCGCCGCCCAGCTGGTGAGCGCCGCCGTCGGCCCCGACCTGCGGAACCTGCGCAGCAGACCCAGCATGAACGGGATCGCGATCGGACCCATGAGCCCGGCCACCCACTTGATGACCACCGAGATGATGTCCTTGAACGTCGGCGAGTTGATCTGGGTCGCCAGTGCCATGGACAGACCGAGGAACGCGAGCGTGGACAGGCGGGCGGCCATGAGCCCGCTGCGGTTGCTCCAGGTGCGGGCCGCCTTGGAGAAGACCGGCGCGATGTCCCGGGTGAAGACCGCCGAGATGGCGTTGGCGTCGGAGGAGCACATGGCCATCGTGTGCGAGAAGAACCCGACGACGACCAGACCCAGCAGTCCGTGCGGCAGCAGCTGCTCGGTCATCAGGGCGTAACTGTCCGACGCGTCGGGCTTCTTGGCCTCCACGAGCAGCGGAGCCACCCACATCGGGAAGAAGAGCACGACCGGCCAGACCAGCCACAGAACGGCGGACAGCCGGGCCGAGCGCGTCGCGGAGCGCGCGGAGTCCGTGGCCATGTAGCGCTGGGCCTGGTTCCACATGCCGCCGTTGTACTCGAAGGTCTTGATGAAGAGGTACGCCAGCAGGAAGGTCACCGTGTACGGGCCCGCCGTCGGGTCCGTGTGACCCTCGGGCAGCTTGTCCCAGACCGTCCACAGCGAACTGAAGCCGCCCAGCTTGCTCATGACGATCACCAGCATGGCCAGACCGGCGAACAGCTGGATGATGAACTGTCCGAGCTCGGTGAGCGCATCGGCCCACAGCCCGCCGACGGTGCAGTAGACGGCCGTGATGGCGCCGGTGACGAAGATGCCCTGGGTGAGGGAGATGCCCGTGAAGACGGAGAGCAGCGTGGCGATGGCCGCCCACTTGGCGCCCACGTCCACGATCTTCAGCAGCAGCCCGGACCAGGCCAGGGCCTGCTGGGTCTGGATGTTGTAGCGGTTCTTCAGGTACTCGAGCGGCGAGGCGACGTGCAGGCGCGAGCGCAGCCGGTTGAGCCGGGGGGCGAAGAGCTTCGCGCCGATGCCGATGCCGATGGCGATCGGCAGCGACCAGGTCACGAAGGACGTGACGCCGTACTGGTACGCGATACCGGCGTAGCCGGTGAACATCACCGCGCTGTAGCCGGACATGTGGTGCGAGATGCCCGACAGCCACCACGGCATCTTGCCGCCGGCCGTGAAGAAGTCGCTGACGTTGTCCACGCGTTTGTGCGACCAGAGTCCGATCGCGACCATCACACCGAAGTAGCCGATGAGCACGGCCCAGTCGAGACTGTTCATGTGCCCCCTCCAGGGGTCCGCCTTGTGAACGGGAAGCACTTCGTCAGTACGGCCGTTCAGCGGTTCCCCCGTGCGGGAACGGGGGACTTGGGGGATTGAACCGCCTGTTCGGCCCCTCGGTCAAGACATCCACGGTCAAGGATATGAACGCAGATCAGTAAGGCGAACGATTTTGCCTGTTCTTGACCTAGCGGGGCGTTGTCGTGAACGTGACCACGGCCACACGATGAGCGGGCACTTCGTCAGGCTGTGCGGAGATCGAAGCAACACCGACATCAGGAACGCCCGAGCACGCAGAACGGCCGCACGGGATGCGGGTCCCGTGCGGCCGGAAGAAGGAGGGGAGCTGGGCGAATCGAACGGGCCGGTCGACGCGCGTTCCACCTGACAGCGGTAATCCGTCGCACATAGGCTGGTCGTCCTGTCCAGGTGCCGAACGGGCGCCGACGTAGTGGGGGGCGTGGATGGACGCACAGTTGATCGAGTTGGCTCGGGCCGCAGGAGCCACCGTGGTCACGCTCATGGCCACCGACGCGTGGGAGAGGACCCGGGACGGCATGGTCTCGCTGTGGCAACGGGCCAGCCCCTCGCGCGCCGAAGGTGTCCAGGACGAGTTGGAAGCGGCTCGCGACGATCTCCTCACCGCCAGGGAGACCGGCGACGAGTTGACCGAGCAGGAACTTCGCGACGCGTGGACAGGCCGCGTGCGACGTCTGCTCACCGAAAGGCCGGACGTCGCGTCGGACCTGCGCCGGATCCTGGTGGAGCTCGACCCCGAAGTGAACGACGCGCCGCCGACCGTACAGATGCGCGCGGAGGCATCCGGTAGTGGCCGTGTCTACCAGGCCGGGCGTGACCAGCACATCAACGAGCGGTGAGCG
Organism: Streptomyces sp. NBC_01520; assembly: GCF_045040375.1. Taxonomy (NCBI): domain Bacteria; kingdom Bacillati; phylum Actinomycetota; class Actinomycetes; order Kitasatosporales; family Streptomycetaceae; genus Streptomyces; species Streptomyces sp. NBC_01520. The sequence goes on along the minus strand of NZ_CP109404.1, from coordinate 3,450,595 downwards.
GGACCGAGCCGGGCGCGGAGCACCTGGTGCAGGGCAGGGCATCGGGGCAGGGCCGCGTCTACCAGACGTCCGGCGACCAGTACGTCACCGAGAACCACTACCACCACGCGCCTGACCCGAGTTCATCCCTCTTCGGGCCGTCCGTGCAGCGCACGGTGGTGCAGGCGCAACCCGGTCATTCGTTTGACTGGCCCGCACCGGATTCCGTACGCACACCACTCGTAGGCCGTACTCCGCGGATTCTCAGGGACCGCACCGCCCTGATGAGCAGGCTGACGGAAGCTGTCCATCACCGGGGCGGGGGAATCCATGTTCTCTACGGAATGGGCGGCTGCGGCAAGACCGCTGTGGCTCAGACGCTCTTCAACGAGGTCGCCGGTCAAGGTGGGCGCATAGGGCTGTGGGTCAACGCCTCCGAGCGGGCCACACTACGCGCGGGAATGCTTGCCGTGGCCGCCGATCGTGGTGCGGAGACTTCCGAGCTCGCCGCTGCGTACGGCGGGCGCCGTGCGGCAGCCGATCTCGTGTGGCATTACCTGAACTGTTCGGCACAGCCCTGGTTCCTGGTTCTGGACAACGCGGATGATCCGGCGGCTCTTGAAGAGGGCGCGTGGCTCAGGTCCAGCCCTCAAGGAACTGTCGTCGTGACCACCCGCGCAGCCGGCTCACGTGTGTGGAGTGGGGCGGAACTGCACCAGGTGGGTGTACTTCCGCTGGAAGACGCCGCATTGGTGCTGCATGACCTCGCTCCCGACGCGGGTACTCCGCATGAGGCGGAAATCGTGGCCAGAAGGCTCGAATGCCTTCCACTCGCGCTGACTTTGGCCGGATCGTTCCTGTCCCGTCAACTTCTGGAGAGCTGGTCCATGAGCGACTACCGGCGACACCTCGACGAGAATCCCACCGAACTGATCGACCGGGGTGCGGCACCGGGAAGTTCGGCGGGGAATGCCAGGCAACTCGTCGGCCGCACATGGGAGATCTCTCTCAGGGCCTTGGTTGAGAACGGCATTCCCGAGTGCGAGTCACTGCTCCGCCTGCTCTCCTGCTGGAGCTCCGACCCGGTTCCGCTGTCGCTGTTGCGCCCCCTGTCCGTGGGTGCGGTCGACCTCGGTGCCGTGGAGCCCCCGCTGCCCGGCGGCCGGGTCGAGACTGCTCTCCGAGGCCTGCTGGATCACTCCATGATCTCGCTCGTCGACTCCGAGGAGAGCGGCGAAGTCGTGCGATGCGTCAAGACGCACGGGGTCCTGCTCGACAGTGTCGCGACCTCGGTGCCGAACGATCAGAAGCCGCTCCTGGTCGAGGGAGCGGCACGCCTGCTCGCGGTGGAGATCCCCGCCGAGGTGGGCGGGGGGCTGGCGGAAGGCCGAGTCCGGAGACTGGTTCCGCACGTGATGAACCTGCTTCGACTGGTGGCGGATCGCGACACCGGAATCAGCGTGGTCCGGGTCGCGAATCTGCTGGCCCAGCACGTTTTTGCCAGCGGGGACTATCAGGCTTCCCTGCATATGGCTCAGGCCGCCGCGACGGTGGCGGAGACGCATCTGGGGACGGATCATCCGCTCACCCTCGGCGCCGGCCACGACGCGGCCCTGGCTCTCTTCAGGCTGGGGCGGTTCGAGGAGTCCGAGGCAATGCACCGGAAGGTCCTGGACGGCCGGGAGAGGGTCTTCGGCGAAGAACACCCGGAAACGCTGCAGAGCTTCCTTTCCTTTCACGAGCCACTTGGTCAACTGGGGCGTGTCGAAGAATGCGTCGCGTCTCTGAGGAAGGCTCAGGAAGTTCGAGGCCGGGTTCTCGGTGAGAATCATCCGGACACTCTCCATGCCCGGGCCCTGCTCATCGAATACTTGGCGGTTGCCGGTGAAGTCGAAGAATTCGACCGTGTCGGCCCGGAAATCGTTTCCCTCTGTGAGGAGTTCCTCGGGAATGACTCCTTGGCCACCGTCACGAGTCGCCATAACTTCGCCTTCGGCCTCTATCGCTTCGGCAGGTACGAACAGGCGGAACCCGTCGCGCGAAGGGCACTGTCGGACCGGCGGCGCGTACATGGCGCCGAGCATGCGCTGGCACTCTCGGCCACGATCCTCCTGAGCTGGATCCTGGCCGAGCGCGGTGCGCTGGAGGAATCGATCTCGCTCGCAAGGCTTGCGGTGGACGGGCAGGAACGGGCTCTTGGGCCTGAGCATCCCTACCTGCTCACGAACCGGGCGGGGCTGGCCGCTTCGCTGGCGGCCGCCGGCCACGTGGCCGAAGCTCAGGCGCTCGCGCGCCTGAACCTGCCGCTGTGTGAGCGCGTGCTGGGTTCGGACGACCCTGTCACGGCGAAGACCCGCAGCCTGTCGGCTGCTCCCTGAGTGAGCGGCAACCCTCTCGGCCAGGACGGCGGACCAGTCGAGAGGGTGTGGCTGGGCGGCTCGTGTGGGTCGGCCGGCCTTTCGATCGGCTTCAGCGCTGCGAGGTCCGGCTGACGTCCGAAAGGAATACCGACCAGGAGTCGGCCGCGAAGCCGAGGATTCCGGTGTGCGGATCCTTCGAATCGCGCACCGCCACGGCATTGTGTCCGGCCGTCTTGACCTCGACGCAATCCCCATTGACGGCGGAATATGAGGACTTGGTCCATTCAGACAGCTTGTCGTGCTTGAACAGCATGGTGACTCCGATGATCGGGGCAGTCGTCGGGCGTTGCGTGCCCAGTCGCTGCGAGTCGGCGACTTCATGGTCGACGCTACGCTGCGACATCATCGAAGGTGAGTGACCTTCACTCCTTTGGATGAAATATTCCTTTGGGGGCTTCCTGGATGGGGTCGTGTAGGCGTATATTGCCGCCCTTCTTGGCGGGTTGAGCCGGGGTAATTGATTAGGGGCGGCAGTTGTCGGCTGCCGCGAGGATGAACTCGCGTGACTGCTCCGCGCTCAGGGCCTTGGCCCGGAGGTGTTCGTACATCACGGCGTAACTCTGGACGTCGTTGGCCTTTTCCAGGTACAGGTCGCTCGTGACGCCCTCAAGGTAGACGACGCTGGCGTCCATCGTCTCCTGGAACTCGAGGATGGCGAACTTTCCGTACATGCCGGGATGTGCGCCCACGTCGTACGGCAGCACCTGAAGTGTCACGTGCGGCAGTTCGCTCAGCTCGGCCAGGTGGAGCAATTGGGCATTCATCGTCTGCGGGTCGCCGACGATACGGCGCAGCAGCGCTTCGTCGATCACCGCCCAGAAGCGCAGCGGATTGACGGGATCGGTAAGGCGGTCCTGGCGCTTCAGGCGGATCTGGATGCGCTTGTCGATCTCGCTGGGTGTGGCCTCGGGCCACATTCCCTCGATGACCGCCTGCGCGTACTCGCGTGTCTGCAGCAACCCGGGAACGATCAGCGACTCATAGACGCGGAGCGAGGCGGCATCCGTCTCCAGGCCGATGTAGACGCTGTACGGGATGTCGCCGAAGGCGTGCCACCAGCCCTGCTGGCGGGAGTCCTTGGCCATCTGCATCAGCGAGTCGACGATCCGGTGGTCCTCGACGTCGTAGACCCCGCAGAGGTCGCGCACGTCGCGCTGGCTGATGGAGCGGCGGCCGTTCTCCAGACGGCTGATCTTCGACTGCGAGACCAGCAGTCGCTCCGCCACCTCCTCGGCCGTCATGCCCTTGATCTCGCGGAGGCGGCGCAGTTCCTGGCCCAGCCGGCGTCGCCTGACAGTGGGATTGACGTTGGTCGGCACGGGAACGGCACCTCCGGCTATGCAGCTGTTGTAGCTGTGCGTATCTGCTTGCTCAGCAGATTGCCACCCGGGGCCCCGGCCGCGCTGGGAAATGGCCACACGCAATCGACGGCACGCAAGAGCGCGGGGCAGCCGGTGGATCCGGCTGCCCCGCGCCTGGTGCGGCTCCCGAACCGGGTCATGGGGACGACGGTGCGGCGGTGTTCGGTGCTCCGCGCAACTGTCCGCGCGGTCGTGCGGTCAGTGGACGGAGGTGTGCGCCATGCTGCCGCTACGCGCTTGGGCTTGCGGCTGCAACGGCACGCCTGCCGTCTGCTGATTACGGCGTGGCTGGACGGCCACGCCGTTCTGGACGTCCATGACGGCATGCGCCACGAGACCGCCCATCGGGTCGTGTCTGATCAGGTCCCGGAGCCGGGAGCGCGATGAGCGCCCCTCGTTCCCGGGGTACAGGTGCTTGCCGAGTCCGACCGCGTGGGCCAGTGCGGCGAGCGCCGCGGTCCGCGGGTCCGGCGGTACGCCGGTGCGGATCGCACTGTCCAGCCGGGCTCTGATGTCCCGGCTGATTGCCGTGTCCGTCGCCTGGTAGCGAGTCGTCGGCAGCACTCCGCACATCTGGCCCGCCACGGCATGCACCATGCCGCACCGCTCCAGATGAGCGAGGTAGATCTGGCGAAGTCCCAATCGGGGCCCGCCAATCCAGTGGACGGCCCGAACCGGGCTGCCGCGACGGCGCAGCAGTTCCAGTGCGGAGTCCAGAGTCGGATCTCCTGTCGGCCGTGGCATCACCACGGCGATACGATCCCCGTCAGGGGCTATCCGTCCTGCCAGAGCCAGCTCCACTAGCTGTGCCCCGGCCAGGCCGAGGTCGAGCGACTGCGGCTGCGCTGTGGTACCCGTGGTCGGGTCCAGAGCGAGCAACAGAAGCTCCTCCGGAATTGTTCTGCGGCTCCTGCCCATCCATGCCTCCCCGCGTGGATGAATGACAGGGTGACCCCTCTCACATTGGTCTGTCGAGGGTGCCTGGGTGCTTTGTGAGGGAACCGTTAGGTATGTCGTTCTCGTCTAGCAGCCCGGCCAAGGGTTCACACAGGACACTGGTAGATGGTTCGGACAGTGCGGGCATGTCCCCGCGGCGCATGAAGGAGGCATCGGTGGCGGGCGAGTCCCCCGACAAGTCGGAGCAGCGGAAGTCGTCGGGGACGGCTGAGGAACGCGATCCGCGTTTCGCCGTGTTCCGCGAACCGGTCGCCGCGGCGGGCACCGGAAGCACGACGGGCAGGACGACGGACACCGTGACGGACACCGCGACGGCGGTCTTCCGTTCGCCGTACTCCGCGGACACGGCCGACGGCCCGGACGAGGTGTCGTCGGACGCTCCCGAGGGCGGGTCCGAGGACACCGGAAGCGAAACGGGCACGGACCGGGCCGAGGCCGCCGCCGCGTCGGGCAGCGAGCCGGAGGGCCCCGAAGCCTCTACGGAGGGCTCAGAGGCCCCTCAGGAGGGCTCCGCGGGCCGTGGGGCGGCCGAGGGACCCGCTGGGGCCACCGAGGCGGACGAGGCGACGAGGAGCGAGGCCGTGACGCCCGCGCCGGACGTACCGTCCACCGCCGAGTCTGCCGTCGAGCCCGAGCCCGAGCCCGACTCTGACTCCGGATCCCGGGCGCGGCCGGACACCGGGACGGCTTCGGGGACCACCACAGGGTCGGGCGACGCCTCGGGCTCCGGGGCTGACGCCGAGTCCGAAGAGGGCTCCGGCACCGAACCCGTCGACGTGACCGCTTCCGGTTCCGCCGCCGAGGACGAGCCCGACGACGCTCCTGAGGCCGGTACGGCCCCGGACGCCGCAGCCGGTACGCAGGCCGAGGACGGCGCACAGGACGAGCCCGGCGACGAGCCGCGGACGGACGGTGACGCCGGGACCGGCACGCCGTCCGAGTCCCGTGACCAGGCCGAGCCTGCCGAGGACGCCGACGAGCACCCCGAGCCTGCCGAGGACGCCGACGAGCACCCCGAGGCCGATGAGCAGGCCGACCAGGCAGCCCCGGCAGGCAAGGCATCCGATGCCGCCGAGACCGCCGACGCGAAGGCCGCCGACGAGCCCGCGGACAGCGAGCCCGCTTCCGCCGACTCCTCCGAAGCGCCCCGGGTGCCGAAGTCCCGTACGGAGACTCCCACCACCGGGGCCGCCCCCGAGCCCGCTCCCGAGGACTCGAAGCCCGCAGGGGACGAGCGAGGAGTCGATCAGCCGACCACCGCCTTCAAGGCGCTGCGGCCGAAGCAGGTCGACCACCCGACCACCGCGCTGAAGCTCCCCCCGCGGTCCGACCTCGACGCCAAGTCCGAACCGAAGCCCACCCCCGAGACCCCCGCCGAGCGGACCAGCAAGTTCGTACCGTTGCGGGCGGACGACATACGGCCCGGTGCGGTCGGCGGGCCTCCGGTCGGTCCGACGGTCACCCCGGACGTCACGGCGAAGCCGGACACCCCCAAGGCGTCCCCGATGCCCGCGTACCCCGTGGCCGGACTCGTCGAGGCCGAGCGGACCCGGCAGCAGCCCATGCCGCCCAAGCCGCCGCTCGACCTGCTCGCCGAGCTGACGAACACCCCGCCGCCCCCGCAGACCCCGGTCCGCACGGTGTTCAGGCGGATCAAGATCTGGACGCCTCTGGTGCTCCTCCTGGTGGTCGTCTTTGCGATCGCACAGGCGATGCGTCCGCTTCCCGAGCCCACGCTGGCGCTCTCTGTCGCCTCCACGTACACCTTCGACGGCGAGAAGCTCGACATGCCGTGGCCCGCGGAGGGCCAGGGCGCCGTCGAGGTCGAGGGCGTCGGCACCATCGGCACGTACGGCACGGAGAAGTCCGCGCCGATCGCGAGCGTCGCGAAGATCATGACCGCGTACGTGATCCTCCAGGGCCACCCGATCACCGGCAGGCAGGACGGTGAGGAGATCGTGGTCGACGAGACGGCGGGCGAGGAGGCCGACCGTCCCGACGAGTCGACGGCCCCGATCGAGGAGGGGCAGAAGTACACGCAGCGTCAGATGCTCCAGCTCCTGATGATCCCTTCGGGGAACAACGTGGCCCGGCTGCTGGCCCGTTGGGACGCCACGACCGTGGACGCCTTCGTCGGGAAGATGAACGCGGCGGCCAAGGACCTCGGGATGACGAAGTCCGTGTACACGGACCCGAGCGGTCTCGAGTCCTCCACCCGGTCCACGCCCGCGGACCAGCTGAAGCTGGCCAAGGCGGTCATGCAGAACGATGTCTTCCGCGAGATCGTGAACATGCCCCAGGCGGACATCCCCGGCATCGGCAAGACGATCTACAACAACAACGTGATCCTCCTGGAGCCCGGGGTGAGCGGAATCAAGACCGGCTCCTCCACCCCGGCCGGCGGCAACCTGGTCTGGACGGCCGACACCGTCATCGACGGAAAGAGCCGTCGGATCATCGGGGCGGTGATGGGCGCCGACCTGGACGGAACCCTCGACGCCAAGCTGCAGCGGGCCATACAGAACAGCCTCAAGCTGATCCAGGCCGCCCAGAAGGGCGTCGAATCCGCCACCGTCGTCAAGAAGGGCCAGGTCGTCGGGTACGTCGACAACGGGCTCGGCGGCCGCACCCCGGTGGTCTCCACCAAGGACCTGAAGGCGGTCGGCTGGGGCGGGCTCGAGGTCGAGCTCGACCTCGGCGACGGCGGGGAGCCGCTCCAGCACGCGGCGAAGGCCGGCACGGTCGTGGGCGAGGTGACGGTCGGCACCGGCACCGGAAAGGTGTCCGCTCCCGTCGCCCTGCAGAGTGAGATGACGGAACCGGCCTTCGGCGACAGGCTGACCCGCATCACCTGACCCGCACCTCCGACCGGGCCCTGCCGCGTCCGGTCGGCCGGTACGGTTCCGCGCCCCCGCACCGTGGGCGCGGAACCGTCCGCCGGGGGGCAGCGCGGAGAAAAACGTGCGTGCTAGCGTCCGAAAGCAACGGAAGGCCGTCGGGGCGCGTCCTCCCGCATACGGATGAGGCCTGTGCGGTACATCGACGGTTCGGCAGGCGCGGGCAAGGACGGGGAGAGTCGCAGTGACCACCGCTGAGCCGACACGGGCGAACGACAGCGTGACGTCCACGAGTGTGCCCGTCCGCATCCCGGCCCAGGCCGACGGCGGCAGGGACGGGACGGGCCGGCCCCCGAGGCGCCGGCTGTGGCGCCATCCGGTGGTGCTGACGACCGCGGTCGCCGCGGCCGTGCACCTGTTCTGGTTCTTCTTCCTCGCGAACAGCGGCGGCGACATCGCCGCCCAGGACGCCTGGGCCGAGTTCGTCGGCCGGCACCCCGGTACCGCGTACAACCTCGCCTGGTACGGGGGCATGCACCCCGTCTCGTACAGCGTGGTGTCGCCCTATCTGATGTCCCTGCTCGGCGTCCGTACGACGATGATGATCGTCGGTACGGTGTCGTCGGCGCTCACCGCGCTGATCCTGGTCCGGGTGCCCACCGTCCGTAACCCTCTGGCGTGCTCGCTCGCCGGGGCCTTCGCGTACCTGTGCAACGCCCTGTCCGGGCGGGTGACGTTCGGGCTCGGCATGATGTTCGCGCTGGGGGCGGTCGCGGCCGTCTTCTGCTGGCCGTACCGGTGGCGGTACAGGCGGTGGGCGAAGGCCGTCGTCGCCGCGCCGCTCGCCGCACTGGCGACGGCGGGCAGCCCGGTCGCCGGGCTCTTCCTCGGCGTGGTCGCCGCGGCGCTCTTCCTGAACAAACGGCGCCCCGGGGCGTACGCGATCGGCCTGCCCCCCGTCGTGGTCGTGGTGCTGTCCGCGTGGCTGTTCCCCTTCTCGGGTACGCAGCCGATGTCGCTCGGGACGCTGTCCCTGCCGTTCGTCTTCTCCGTCCTGGTGTTCGTCCTCGTACCCCGGGACTGGTACACCGTGCGCACGGCCGCCGCGGTGTACGGCGTCGGGACGCTGCTGACGTACGTGATCGACTCGCAGATCGGCTCGAACGTGTCGCGCATGGCGATGCTGTTCGCCGGGGTCGTGCTGCTCGCCGCGCTCCCGTACACGACGCCGAGCACCCGCCGCTGGTACGCGCTGGTCATCGCCTTCGCCGGGCTGAACTTCTGGATCGGCTTCAAGGGCGTCGACGACATCGTCCGTACCGCGCCCACCGCATCCTGGAACCGTGAGCTGGCCCCCCTCGTCAACCAGCTGCAGAAGGCCGGGGCGGAACGGGGCCGGGTCGAGGTGGTACCCGCCAGCAGTCACCGGGAGGCCTCGGCGCTCGCCGGGTACGTCAACCTGGCGCGCGGCTGGAACCGGCAGGCCGACATGAAGCGCAACCCGCTCTTCTACGACGACACCCTGAACCCCGTGAACTACCGGGAGTGGCTCGACCGCTGGGCCGTGCACTACGTGGTGCTGCCGAAGGGCAAGCCGGACTCCAGCGGGGCGGTTCGGGAGGCGGAGCTCGTCGAGAAGGGCCAGCCGTATCTGAGGCCGGTCTGGAGCGACGCCAACTGGAAGCTGTTCCGGGTCCTGGACCCGGTGCCGCTCGCCGATCCGCCGGCGACGGTCGAGCGGGCCGGTGACGACGAGCTGACGATCCGGGTGCGGTCGGCGGGCCGGGTGCTGATCCGGATTCCGTACTCGCGCTGGCTCGCCGTCGTGGACGACAAGGGCGAGAGTGTGGAGCGGCCGCAGGAGACGGAGGCCTCCAAGAAGCGCTCGGAGGAGGACGGGGACGCCCCCAAGGACTTCACCAACGCGCACGGCTGCCTGATCAAGGTGGAGGAGGACCCGGACGGTGACGAGTGGACCGAGCTGCTCGCACCGCGGCCGGGTGTCTACCGGCTGGCCGCGCCCTACCAACTGCAGCCGGGCACACCGTGCCCGGAGGAACTGCGCTGACGGACTGTGCTGACAGGCTGCGTTGACGGAATGCGCCGACGGGATCCTGACCGGCGGTCCGTCGGGCAAATAGTGCGGGAACTCTCCCGATGGGCGCCGGGCACTGGCAGGGTGTGCTGCCATGAGGTGCCAACATTGCGACGGCGAACACGTGGGTCAGCTGCCGGGCATGGTCTGTCCCCGGTGCGGTTCCGTGGCGCGATCGGCCGGCGGGAGCGGTTCCTGGATCGCGCAGGAGACGCTGATGGGCCGGGTCTCCACCCTGCCCCGGAGGCGAAAGGCCCTGCTGGCGGCCGGAGTCGTCGTGGCCGTGGGCAGTCTGGCGACCGTCGTGTCGCTGCTCGCCGCGGGCGACGGGGGCGGGCGTCCGGAGGCGGCCGGCCGTGCCGGGGCCGTGCCTGCGCCGATCGGCGGCGGAGCCCCGACGCGGATCGGGGGCGGGGACCCGGAGAGCCCGGACGATCCGGTGGAGGCGACGGCGAAGCCGCCCGGACGGACCGGCGGTTACCGTTACGCGGTCTGGGCGGGACCCGGCTGCACGACGGGCGACTACGTCGAGCACGGCCGCTTCGAGAACGGCGACGCGGGTTGGTACACCGTCGAGTCGGGTGGATTCAGGGACAGTTCGTGCGACGGACGATTCAGCGCGGTCCCGATGTCCGGGAGCCCGGACGAGGACCGGGGCAGCAGTGCCGTCTGGACCTGGCACCTCGGTGACGGGTTCAGCGAGTGCGCGCTGACCGTCTTCGTGCCGAGCAGCGTCCGCGCGAGCGACGTGGCGGGCAGCCCCACCGTGTACCGGGTGCTCTCCGACCCGAATGACGCGGACTCCGCCTATACGGGCTTCGCGGTGCGTCAGCCGGAGCACCGGGGCGCTCCGGTCGACGTGCGGAGCTACCCGGTCAAGGGCGACACCTTCGCCGTGCAGCTGATCGACCGGGGGAGGGACTGGGGCGACGCGGCGCTGGTGGGCGCGCACCATGCGGCAGCCCAGCTGAAGGCGTCCTGCCGCTGACGCGCCCTTGCTCCGGAGGAGTCAGCGGCGGGCGGTGCGCGCCAGGTGGACGGCCCCGACGACGGGCAGTACGAGCGCCACGACGACGACCACGCCCAGGCCCAGGAGCGTGCCCCGGTCCTCCAGCAGGAGACCCGCGACGATCTCGCCGAGGAGCACGGTGACCGGGGTGGAGACCGGAATCAGGGTGCCGATCACCCGCTGCCTGCCCTCCCAGTGGTGCGAGGTCCACAGCATGGAGATGCCGGCGATCGCGGCAAAGAGGCCGAGGTAGTAGTTCGCCGCCATGAGCGGGGCGGTGAGCAGCAGGAGCAGGATGATCAGCCCGGACCGGTCGCGCCGTGCGGGGGCCGCCGGTGCGGGTGCGACCGCCCCCTCTTCGGCCAGGGCCGACTCGGCCACCGTTCGCGGATCCCCGAGCTGATCGAGCACGCGCCGCACCCCCGCGTCGTCGGCCGTGCCGGATTCGGCCAGGGCGACGGCGATGTGCTCGGTGAGATCGGTGAGGAGCTCCTGCCTGCGCGTGGGCGAAAGGGTGGCCGCCTCTCGCTCGACGGTGTCCAGGTAGGCGCGTACGAGGGCGTTTTCGCGGGTCTTCATGCGGAGCCTCCAGGGGCGTCTGCGGCGGGAAAGTGATCGACGGCGTTGCGGAACTGCGGCAGGTGGGCGCTGAATTCGCCCGGTGCCGCCCTGCCGGTGCCGGTCGACGCGCAGGAGGGACGCGGTGGTCCGCTGTGCGATTCCCGGACCCCCTCACGGAGCCGGCCGGCGGCCCTCCCGCCGTCCATATGCCTTGCCTTGCCAGGAACCATGTAATGCAAGATACCGGACGCACCCCCACGGGCAACAGGGGAGGGGAGGTCAACGGACGAACGGGCGGTCCCGCTCGGCCAGTTGTGCGGCAGGGCCGGCGGCCCGGAGCACCACATCCAGCGCGCGGTCCGGATCCGAGGCATAACTCCCACTGGCCCAAGCGGCGTTGGCCTCGACGACCGCCCACTGCCCCGCGTCGGTGAGTCCGGCGTCGACGACGATCGCGGACGGCAGGGTGTGTCCGGCGGCAGCGAGCAGCTCCGTACCGAACGCGTGCGCCGCCGCGGACAGCGGGCCCAGGTGGAGGCGCCCCGATGCGGCGTAGCGGCTGCCCGTGTGCACCTGTCCGTCGAGCAGGTACAGCCGGTACTCCGCCTCGAAGGTGATGACATCGCTCACCAGCACCACCGTCTCCGGATCGACCGCGTCCGGCCCCGGCAGCCGGGATCCGTCCGCGTACACCAGTGCCGGAATGCCCTTGTCGTTCGGCGACTTGACGAAGACGGGGCGGCGCAGCCGGTACGCCTCACGGATGGGCACGGCACGGATCTCGCGCCGGACGAACGCGGCGGGCAGCCGGGCCGGCCAGTCGGCGGGCGCCTCCAGCAGCGCGATGTCCAGCGCGGGAGCCACGGCGTCGGCGAAGGCCGGGCCGGCGTGCAGGTACGCATCCCCGTCGCGCAGTGTCTCGGGCACCTGGAAGTCCGTCAGTTGCACGGTTCGCAGGCCGCGCCGTCGGGCGGTGTCGCGGAGGGTGCGTGCGGAAGCGGTGAGGCGGGGCGGGAGTACGAGGGCCATGGGCACCGATCCTCCCGCGGCGAGGACGTTCGGCCCACCGGATTTCGTCCGACGGCCCGCGCCCTCCTCGGATTGCACCGGCCGGATGCATGCCGAGGAGGTGAAGGCCGACGCCGCTCCCGTACGACGCTGCCGGCCGTGCAGTTGCCCTAGTCGCGGGTCTGGCGGTCGAGCCGGTCGGGAGGCGGACCGGGCGCGGTCATCGACATCGGCCGCATGGACGTGGCCGGCCCGGCGGGCGACCTGATCGCCGGGGTGGTACCTGCTGTCGGCCGGGGCACGGCGTGACTTCCGTACGGGGGCGCGGCCGGCCGCTGCCGATCGCGTTCCAGGGGCTTTCGTACCACCGGGCGGCGAACCGGGCGACGGCGTCGAACGCCCGGCAGGTGACCGGCGAGATCCTCGCGGACGAGGGCGTGGGCTGAGCGTGCTTCCCGCCGCCGGTTCGACCCGGACGCGAGGCGGACCGTGCATGGTCCGGCCATGTCAGTGACAACGCACCGGAGCGGACCCGCGGGCGCATGGTCGGCGCAGATCACCAGGCCGCAGGGGACCCTCACGCAGACCTTCCACTTCACCGCGGACGGCCAGGTCTTCATGGCCACCGGTGGTGCCGGCACCTGGACGGCCACCGGCCCCGGCGCCTTCGCCTTCAGGCTCTCCGAGCCCGTCTACGACGAACACGGCGACTGCGTCGCCTGGGTGGCCATCGACCAGCGTGCCGTCCAGCAGGGGGACGGCTTCACCAGCGAGGGCCGCTCCACCGTGACCGGAAGCGACGGAAGCCCGCTGCGCACCGTCGAGGTCTCGATCGCGGCCGTCCGGCACGGTGGGCGCGGCAAGGGGTGACCCGGGGCATCCGGGCGGGGCAGGACGCACTGTCGGCGGCCACGACCGCAGGGCTTGTCGCCGTGCGGGTCTGGCCGCCGAGGCCGCAGCGGTGGGCTCAGTGCGCGACGCGTTCGAGCAGCGGCGTGTAGATGTTCGGCTCGCTGCTGCCGAGCTTCTGCAGGGCCGTGCGGTGGACGGCGAACTCCGGCCGGCCGAGCGCGCGGCGGAAGGACTCCTCGTCCGTCCAGTCGGCCACGTTCACATACCGGCCCGGTGCGTTCAGGTGCTTCAGCATGCGGTGCCCGACGAAGCCGGGCTGGGCGGCGAAGAACGCCGAGGTCTCCTCGAACGCGGCCTCGAACTCCTCGATCGGCCCGGTGACTTCGAATCGGTTGATGAACGTGATCACAGCGATTCCTTCCGAATGGCGGATATGCCGGGGTGAAGCCCGTGCACGGTCGCAGTCCGTACTGGAGTAACGGTCGAACAGCGCACCGCGCGGCGTCACCGGTCCGACCGGTTCCCGCCGCACCGTCCCGGCGACACCACAGGGCGAGAACCGGCCGGATTCCCGGAGCTGTCCGGCACTCGACCAGTTCTGTAGCGGCCGTCCCTAGCGTCGGAGCGAATGAAACGAGCCAGTAGGGAGGACACGGGGTGAGTTCAGTCATTGAGCCCTATCGGGCAGAAGTCGCGCAGGCGGATCTCGACGATCTACGCGCCCGGCTGCACAGCACACGCTGGCCGGACCGGGAGACCGTGGACGACTGGTCCCAGGGGTCGAGACTGGAGACCGTCCAGGACCTGTGCCGGTACTGGGCCGACGGATACGACTGGCGGTCGACCGAGGCCCGGCTGAACACCTTCCCGCAGTTCACCACCGAGATCGACGGGCTGCGGATCCACTTCGTGCACGTGCGCTCGCCCCACCCGGGCGCCGTACCGCTGCTGCTCACCCACGGCTGGCCCAGCTCGATCGTGGAGTACCTCGACCTGATCCAGCTGCTCACCGACCCGCCGGACCCGGCCGACGCCTTCCACGTCATCTGCCCGTCCCTGCCCGGCCACGGCTTCGGCGACCGGCCGACCGGAACCGGCTGGACCGTGCAGCGGACCGCCGAGGCCTGGGCCGCGCTCATGGCACGGCTCGGCTACGACCAGTACGTGGCCCACGGCGGCGACTGGGGTTCCTGGGTCTCCGCGGCGCTCGGCAGCACCGATGCCGCGCACCTGCGTGGCATCCACCTGACGATGCCGCTGGCCCGGCCGCCGGAGCACTCCGTCGAGCTGGACGAGCGGGACCGGGCCGCCATGGCGCGCATGCAGAGCTTCGGCAAGAACCGCTCGGGATACGCCGCCATCCAGTCCACCCGCCCACAGGCGCTCGGCTACGGGCTCGCCGACTCACCGGCCGGTCAGCTCGCCTGGATCCTCGACCGGTTCTGGGAGTGGGTCGACCACGAGGGTGACCTCGACAAGGCCATCGGCCGCGACCGGCTGCTGGACATCGTCTCCATGTACTGGTTCACCAACACCGGGGCCTCGTCGGGCCGACTGTTCTGGGAGAGCTTCACGGACGAGCCGATGCGGGCCACGGACGTACCGACCGGCTGCTCGGTCTTCCCCAAGGACGCCTGGATGCCGCGGGCCTGGGCCCGCGAACGCTTCACCGACCTGCGCTACTGGCAGGACCTTCCGGACGGCGGGCACTTCCCGGCGCTGGAGCGGCCCGAGGTGCTGGCCCGCGAACTCAGGCTGTTCAACCGCGCACTGGGCTGACCGGCACCGCGCACCGCAGGGATCGACACGTGCACCGCAGGGATCGACACACGCACCGCAGGGATCGATACACGTACCGGTCCCGGTCGATACGCGTACCGCGCCCGGTCGGTCCACGCACCCACCGCACCCACCGCGCCCATCAACCACCGCACTGCGCCCGGTCACCGCGCGCACTGCCTCGATTCAACCGCGCGCGGGACCGAAGCCGCGCACCGGACCGCACCGCACGCCGGTCCCCATGGCATCTACACCGATGAGAGGAACCTCCCATGATCACGCGAATAGACAGGCGAGCGGACAAGCGCATCACCCGCCGGGTGGGCCGTGTCTTCTGTGCCACCGCCCTGGCCGCGTCCGTAGCCCTGGCTGTTCCCGCCGTAGCCGGTGCCCGGCCCGCCGCCACCGCACCGGCCTCCGCCGCTTCCGCCACGTCGGCCTCCACGCCCGTCGGCCGGTGGCAGGGAACGGTGGAGCACGCCAACGGATCCGGCAACATCACCCTGTCCTTCCACACCAGCGGCATGGTCTGCCTGGGCTCGGGTGACGGCTCGACCGGCGGCGGCCAGGGCATGGGCGTGTGGTGGCCGACCGGCACCGACACCTTCTCCTACCGCGTGCTGGAGATCCTGCGCGAGGCGGAGGGTCCGGTGACCGGATTCGTCGACGTCAACCAGAAGGCCACGCAGAACGTCGCGACCGTCAGCAGCTCGGGCGTCTCCAAGATCTACGACGCGCAGGGCACCTACCTCCTGTCCGCCAACGCGACCGTCAACGTCAAGCGGGTCGACACCACCCCCGGATCCTGCTGACCCGATCCGTGACCGCCGTGCCTGAAGCGCGGCGCAGCCCCCGGACAGGCCCAGGATTCCGGCCCGTCCGGGGGCGCAATGCCGTGACCGGCAGGGCTCCAGGCCGATGCGCCGGGACCGGACCGACACCGCGGCGGCCGGCCCAGGCGCCCGTGGCCGACGGGGACGACAGTCCCGAACAGCCGGAACGCTCGCCTGAACGACGGGGCGCCCGGGACGACTTCCGTCCCGGGCGCCCCGTCGTTCAGGCCCTGCCCCGTACTCGTACGCACCCGCCGGTCAGGACTGTCAGGCATCCGGCCGTCCGGATCAGCCCGCGGGAACAGCCGGACGGGCCACGCCGGGCACCTGGGTCTCGGTGCCGGGCGGCAGGGTTCCGTCGAGCAGGTAGCGGTTGACGTGCTCGTCGACGGCGCTGTTGCCCCCCAGGGCGTACACCTCGTGGGAGCCCGAGTCGATCACCCGGATCAGGCGGTGGCCGAGGCGCTGCGCCATGACCCGGCCGCCCTCGTGGTGGTCCAGCGGGTCACCGTCCGCCTGCACGACGAGGCCGGTCGGATATCCGGTGTGCCGGATGCGGGTGGCGGGCTCCGGCGGCGTGAACGTACGGAAGGTCCCCACCCATGGCTGCGCCCGCATCACGCCGAGGCCGTACGGGCAGCGGTCCCGGAAGTCCCGCATTCCGGCGTGGTACTCCGCCGGGTCGGCCGGCCAGTCGGTCTCGCAGGTGACGGCCTCCAGCACCGCCTCGCGGCGCGTACCCGCGGGACGGCCCGGACGCCACACGGACTGCCCGGACAGCAGCTCGCCGGCCTTGGCCGCGTCGCCGGACCCGGCCGTGTCCGTCAGCTCCGCAACCAGGTGGCCGAGCCGGTCCCAGCGCGCACGGTCGGCGGCGAGCGTCCCCACCAGGGTGTCGAAGGAGGTTCGCAGCGTGATGCCCCCGGGCAGTGCGACCAGCGCGGCGGCGGCCCGCTCCACGGAGTCGATCACCGCGTCCGCACCGGTCCCCAGACCGAAGGCGGACGGCCGCTCACCGGCCCACCGGGCCCAGGCGTCCACGTTCTCGCGGCTCGCCTCCGCCTGGGACCTGAACTGGGCGCGCCAGTCCCAGTCGGGGTGCACCGAGGAGTCCAGGACACTGCGGTCCAGCCGGTCGCCGAACATCGTGCCGTACACGGCGCCCAGCAGGGTCCCGTACGCCCAGCCGACGAAGGTCAGCTTCTCCTCGCCGAGCACCGCGCGGATGAGGTCCATGTCGCGGGCGTTGTTCCGGGTGGACACATGTGGGCGGAGGTCGCCACCGGCCCGCAGGCAGCCCTGCTCACGCTCGCGCATGTCGTGTGCGAGCGCCTCGAAGACGGAGTCCGGCGGCCGGGAGTCGAAGGCCACCGTCATCGGGCTGTCCTCGCCCTCCAGCCGCGTGGACTCACCCGTGCCGCGCGGGTCGAAGCCGATCAGGTCGTACACCTCGCCCAGCGGGGTCGCCGCGGTCAGCCGGGCGGGGAGCCCGCGGCCGGTGCCGTTGTCGCCGCCGGGGCCGCCGTTCAGGGAGAGCAGAATGCCCCTGCGACGTGCGGGGTCGGTGGCCCGGATCCGGCTCAGGGCGAGCGTGATGCGCGGTCCGTCGGGGCGCGCGTAGTCGAGGGGGGCCTCGATGGTGGCGTGCTCCAGCCGTCCGCCGGGGACGTCGGCGCTCTCCACCGCGGTCCACGCGGGCCGCTGCGCCAGGAGGTCCGGTGCCGGAGGCAGCGGGGCGGCCACCGGGGAATCCACAATCTCTGTCTCACAGGTCATGGCCCCACGATGGTGGGGTGGCCAGGAGCGGAGGTGGAGCCCGGCCTGATTCCCGAGCGTCGCCGGAGCGGGCCGCGACCTGCCCCCGATCCGCCCTCGTCCCGCCCCCGACTCGCCTCCACCCTGCCCCGACCGGTTGCGGATCGCGTAACCGACCGGGCCTCGACCGGCCTTCCACGCGGTCCCGACCGGTTCTCGGCTCCGCCGCCACCCCGCCGGGACCGGCCTTCCACGCGGTCCTGACGGGTTCTCGGCTCCGCCGCCACCCCGCCGGGCCACCGTGACCGCAGGCCGCCTCAGAGGTGCTTGCCGGTGTCCACCGCCCCGAGCGTCAGCACCGGCTTCGCCTCCAGGATCTCGCCGATCCGCTCCACCTGGGCGTCCAGCTCGTCCAGCCGGCGCTTGGTCAGCTCGGTGAACGCCTCGACCCGCAGCTCGACCTTGCGCCCCGAACGCTTCTGATGCCACACCCCGGCCGCCGCACCGCCGATCGTCATCACCTGCACCGTCCCCGCCTGGCCGCTGGAGAGGGCCCGCTCCCCGGCCGGTCCGGGGAACACCTGTTCCCGGGGATGGCTGCCGACGACATAGGCGTCGAAGTACGGGAGCAGTCGCAACTCATGCTCCACGAAAGGCTGTTCCGTCCCTGCGTCGGCGGCGAGCTGCCAGGCCGGGCTGCCCTCGACATCGACCGGACGGAGCTCGTCCCCGAGCGATGTGAACAGCTCTGCCGCCCACCGGCGGGGTGCGTTCAGCCACTGCGCGAACTGCTGCGAGGTCGCGGGGCCGTACGTGTGCAGGTAGTGCCGTACGACCTCGGCGAGCGCCTCCTCGGCCGGTGCGGGCGCGAAGCCGGGGAGCCAGCGGTCGGGACTGGTGTACGTCACCTTCCGGCCCCGGTTCGGCCCGAAGCACATCGCCCCCCGGTGCCCGGCGGTGTGCAGCGCCTGTCGCCAGCGCGGCCACATCCCGGTGAAGCCGGGCACCACGAGATCGGCGGCCCAGTCACCGAGGCGCGCGATGACCGCCTCGCTCAACTCGTCGATGGTGGGCGGCTCCACGTCCCGTACCGCGTCGGCCACCGCGGCCACCACGGCCTCGGTCTGCGCCGCGTCCATCCGGGCGCGCTGGGGCATGCTCGACGAGGGAGTCGGTACGGCCGCCAGCGCCCCGGTCCACAAGGGCAGCTCGGCGGACGGCAGCAGATGGACCGTGCCGCGTGGACCGAACGCCTTGACCAGCGTGCGCTCCTCCCAGAGCGCGTCGCGCACATCCGTACGGGTCGTCCCCAGGGTCCGCAGCCCGACGGACAGTTCGGCCGCGGACATCACCTGCGCGTGCGCCCCGCACATGGCGCCCACCACACCGGGGAGCTCGCCGGGCGGTGCCGGCCGGTCCAGCCTGTGCCGGGCCAGCCGTCGGGCGGTCACGTCCTGCCGGGTGATGCTGTCGGTCATGGTCGGGCGTCCTCCTACGGACCAGGTTCTGCTGACGGTCCGGGCCGGCCGACCGGCCGTCCCGGACCCCGAAAAGGCGCGACGGCCGTCGTGCGGTGGACCCGCGCGGCGGCCGTCGGCCTGTTGCTCGTACGGCAGTTGGCAGTGTGGCAGAACGTCGGCACATCAAGGCCATGGAGCCTTCAGCACGTCGGAACACCGACACGTCCGAAGGTCAGACCTTCACGATGACGTTCCCGGTGAACTTCCCACCGAGCAGGTCGATGAGAGTCTGCGGAGCGGCGTCGTGACCACCCTCGACGACCGTCTGCGGGAGCACGAAGCGACCCTCGGCCGTCCACGCGGCGAACGCCGAGTTCCACGCCCAGATCTGCTCCGGCGTGTGGTAGGTCGAGAAGGGGCGGATCGAGATCTGCTTGACGATCGACGTCATCACGTCGAGCCGCGGGAACGCGCCGATCGACTCGCCCACCTGGCCGGCGAGCGCACCGCAGAGCGCGAAGCGGGCGTTCGACGCGGCAGCCTGGACGGCAGCCTCGAACTGCTCGCCGCCCACGGTGTCGAAGAAGACGTCGATCCCGTCCGGGGCCAGCTCGCGGAGCCGGTCCACGACCGGGCCGTCGTGATAGTCGAAGGCGGCGTCGTAGCCAAGGGTGTTGACGAGGTAGTCGACCTTCGCCTTGCTGCCCGCGGCACCGATGACGCGCTTGGCGCCCTGGAGCTTGGCGATCTGGCCGGCCAGCGAACCGACCCCGCCCGCAGCGCCGGAGACGAAGACGGTGTCGCCGTCCTTGACCTCGGCGATGTCCACGATGCCGTGGTAGGCGGTGACGCCCTGCGTCAGGTGGTGGAGCGGGCTCGGGAAAGCCTTGGGGTCGAGCTTCCAGTTCTCACCCGCCGGGCCGACGGAGTATGCGCGGAAGCCGCCCATGTTCTGGACGACGTCGCCGACCGCCAGGTCCGGGCTCTTGGAGGCGACCACGGTGCCGACCCCGCCGCCCCAGAGGGTCTCGCCGACCTGATAGCCGGGCATCGGCAGATTGGGCTCGGGCTTCATGAGGTCCTGCATCACTGCGGTGAGCTGGAGGTAGTCGGTACGTACGACGACCTCGCCGTCGGCGGGCTCGCGCACCTCCGCCTCGACGACCTCGAAGGCGGCGAGGGTGAGTGCACCGTCCGGACGGGCGGCCAGCCGTACTTCCTTGGCCTTCGCGGGAATCTCTGCGGTGGTCATGGGACCTCCTGGTCGAAAGTAGCTACCGGGCGAGCATCCCTCGCCGCCCTCGAATCTCACTTGATCGCTTGTCGGACCCAGCACAACAGGCTGCGACGTGTGTTCTCAAGCGACGCTCCGGCGGTTTCCGGACCGTCCGGATCCGTTCGACGTAATTCCTCCGCGGACGTGGATCCTCGGGGCTTGCGGATACGGCGTGAGGCGTGCCGTGATCCGACCGTGCCCAGCCGGCGCCTTTCTCTGTCACGACGCCCGGCGCCTTTCTCTGTGACGACGCCCGGCGCCTTTCTCTGTGACGACGCCCGGCGCCTTTCTCTGTGACGACGCCCGGGGCCGTTCCCCGTCACGACGTCGTCGCGGTGTTCCCGATCGAGCGGCGGGACGCGCCCTCGCCCTGTTCTTCGGCCACACCGGCGCACTCACCGCCTGGACCCGCTGCTCGGCGGCTGGCTGACGGCGTGGACCTGGCGCTCGATCTTCCGGATCAACGTCCCGGTGGCGATCGTGGCACTGATCCTCACCGCGCTCGCCCGTATCTCCGACCGCCGGAAGGACGAGTCGCTGGACGTCACGGGAGCGCTTCTGATCACCGCCGGCATGGGCCTGAGCGTGCTCGGCTTCCAGCAGGCGTCGGCCTGGGGCTGGAGCAGCGCGGCGACCTGGGCCTGCATCGTCGGCGGCCTCGCGATCCTGCATGTCTTCTGCCGCTACGAACTGCGCACCCGTCACCCGCTGGTCAACCTCGCGGTCTTCCGCGAACGCGCCTTCACCGTGGACGCGCTGGTGCTCTTCTTCGCCATGCCGGCGTTCGTCCCGCTGTTCTTCTTCGCCTCCGTCTACGCCCAGGTCTCCCTCAGCGCCTCGCCCAACCAGTCCGCCCCGTACCTCCTGTACTTCTTCGTGGGGTTCGCGATCGTCTCCCAGTGGGGCGGCCGCATCCTCGACAAGCGGGGTGCCCGCCCGGTGATGAGGATCGGCTGTGTCGTCGGAGCCGTCGGCTTCGCGCTGTGGGCCGGCAAGCTGACCGACCTGTCCATGCACGACCAGTGGTTCTGCGCCGCCCTCGCCGGCGCGGGCATCGGCTTCATCCTCGCCCCGGCCTCGACGACGCCGTCAACCGCGCGATCGACGCCTCCTACGGCGAGGTCACCTGCATCACCCAGACCGTCCGCAACTACGCGGCGAGTGCCGGCCTGGCCGTCTTCGGCACCCTGCTGACGCACACCATGACCGACAAGGTCGTGGACACGCTCCAGGCACGCCAGTTGTCGTCCGACGTGGAGCACTCCGTGGCCCGGGAGGTGACGGAGGCGATCACGGGCAACGCGGACGCCCGCACCCCCACCGGCGACGCCCCGCCGCGACGGCCATGCCGGACGCGATGTCCGCGATCCGCATGGATTTCGCCGAGGCAGACCAGTGGGTGTTCTACGGCATGGCCGTCGCACTCGCCTCGGCTGCCTCTGCGCCCTGCGCCACCCCGTCGGCCGCGGCCCGTCCGCGACCGACGGGACACCCCTGACGGAGCCCTCCCGGGACCGGTGAACGGGCCCGTCCACGCCCCGGCGCACGGGGTACGGGGTTACGTGGACGGGCCGGTTCGAGCCGGGCGGCGCAGCGCCGAGCCTGCACGCCGTGTTGTCCTGCCCGGGCGGTTGCACGCGGCTTCGTACTCGATCCCGCTACGCTCGTGGACAGAGCTGTGGCCGCGCACGCGTCGAGCGTGGGTGGGACCGAATCACGCCGCCTGGAGCACATCGCAGGAGCAGTGGCGGAATTCCAGACCGAGTTCGTGATCCACGGCCGCGCTCGAACGCGTGGCGGCTTCGGCGACCTTCTCCCAGGAGCCGTACTTCATGTAGAGCTGGTCCGCTGTCGGGCCGAGCGGGTTGCCGTACTTCTTCTGGTTGCGTGCCTCCAGTTCCGCAACCTGTTCTCGGGTCATGCCGGCGCGGACGACGTCCTTGGCGTCGTTGCGCATCTGGACCAGAGTGCGGGCGATGTCCTCCTCCGAGCGCCCTTCGGCGCGCATGGCGCACTCCTTGCGCTCCATGTCCTCAAGGAGGTCGTGATAGCGCAACCGCTGATCGCGGGCGACCTCGCGCTCCTCCGGGGTCTCGCTCCGGATCAGGCACACGACCGGTTCCGGGCTGGTGCAGTCACCGTGGTCCGGGGCTGCCTGGGAGACAGGGGCGACGACGACCGAGCCGCAACCGGCGAACGACCGACACGGGTGTGCCATGTGCTCGGCAGCAGAGGCAGGCTGAAGGGGGAGGAAGGCAGCTTGGGCGACCAGCAACGTGGGAACCACGCGGCGGGCCAGCGAACGCAGACTGTTCAGTGACATGTGCTCATCGTTTGGCACGCCACAACGAGACCGGGGCATGGCGAGGCCGAAGTCCCCCCGAGGGCGTCCGACTCCACTCCGCCGAGTGAAGCGAGGACTCCGGTTCGGTTGTTCGCACGTCCACCGAGGTGCCCGGGAGCGCCAGGACCTCGCTCGTGCCGCGAGCCGCCCGGCTCTCAGACGATCGACCGCCTTCTGGTACGGGCGCCGGGCCGACTGGCCATCGCAGGCACCTTGCGGCAGCGCACTTTGCGGCAGCTCCCTGCCCTTTGCGCGGTGCCCATGTCTGCCCTATGTGTGCGGAGTACGAAGGCCCTGCCGTCCGCTAGGACGGCAGGGCCTCCGGCCTGCTGCTCTGCTGTGCCCCCGGCAGGATTCGAACCTGCGACACCCGCTTTACGAGTTGGTGCGTGATAGCGGGTGAGGCGTCGCGCCAGGCAGGTGGCATGATCCGGGTGTGGTGATCATGGTCAATCGGACAGTGCTGGCGCATCAGCTGTTCACTGGGATCTCTCGCGAGCATCTCGCGTGTCTTGTCGAGGAGTTGGCTGCTCCGTGGGGGGCCGAACTCGAGAGTCGACGCCATGCTGCACGAGGAGGAGTCCGGAAGCGGGCCGCAGGTGCCGGCGCCCGCCATAAGCTGGTGTTCATCGACCGGCTGGTGGCTACGCTGATCCATCTGCGGCACGACCTGCCGCATTCGGTGCTGGGCCTGCTGTTCGGCGTCGACCGCTCCACCATCACCCGCGCGATCGCAGAGATACGCACACTCCTGGCCGAGCGGGGGTGCGCGGTCCCCGACCGTCCCGGTCTGCGTCTTCGGACGCTGACGGATGTGTTCGCCTATGCCCAGGCCGAAGGCGTCGAGCTGCGACTGGACGCCACCGAGATCCAGGTCCGCAGGCCGCCGGCCAACCGCGGCGGACGCCGTGCGTTCGTCTCGGGCAAGAAGAAGCAGAACACGATGAAAGCCACCGTGATAGCCGACTGGCAGGGCCGCACGCTATGGACCGACGCCCTGCGTCCCGGACGTATGCACGACGCCACAGCCGCCCGCAACGAGGGCATCGCCGCCTGTTTCCAGCACTTCCCCGACGTCGAGGTCCTCTTGGACGACGGCTACCTCGGCCTGAGCCGTGACCACCGCGGGCAAGCGATCACACCGCCCAGAAAACCCCGCCCTGGAGCATTGCCCGGCAGAGTCGAACAGTGGGAACGCGACCGCCACGGGCACTCCTCCGACCGCATCACCGTCGAACACGCCCTCGCCGATCACAAACGCTGGAAGCAACTGACGCGCTGGACCCATCGCCGCGACCGCCTGCCCGACACCTACCGCGCCATCGCCGGCCTCGTCTCCGACCGAACCGCTCAAACCTGAACAGCGGTCCTCCAACGGACCAGCACGCCTCACCCGCTATCACGCACCAACTCGTAAGATCCTCTAGACATCTAGGCCGTTTCTTTCGGATCGGCAGTCGCGGGGCAGACCCGGCAGCCATCGACCTGCTGTTGACCCTGCTGGACGGTTCCTCCCTGCAGGTGCGACTCTCCGCCCTTCCCGCCCCGGAGCCCGAAGACCTTGCGACCGCGGCTGTGCTCGACCGGCTGGCGGGGGACGTCGACCCCTACGTTCGTGAACAGGCAGCCGAGGCCCGTCACCTCAAATCCCTCCGAGACTGACGAAGACACGGCCGTGCACCCCCGGCCTACCGCGGCTGTGGATCGGCCTCCGGCCTGATGGACGGTGGGGTCACTGCCCTGGTCGGCCGCTGCGCAGCCCACATCATTGCCAGGCTGATCAGCGAGCCTGCTGACGCAGGGTTGCCGAACGGAATGTGCATCATCCTCGGACCGTCAAACAGCGCGTACGCACAGCACGCAGCCAGCAGCAACGACCCGCACCCCCACAGGCGGCGACGGAACACCTTCTTGCGTAGCCACGGCAACACCCACCCGGTTCCGACCGCAGCCATTCCCGCGACCGCCACGAGTACCGACATCACCGCAAGCAGCCCATCAATCCAGAGCATCTGCCCACCCCTGAGTGCGTGACCCCCAGGGGGCCGAAGTTCGCCGATCATGACACGGCGAAAATCCAAGCGCTCAGCGGCGGTAGGCACCTCAACGGTGACGTCACAATCCGCCGCACACCCTCCACCCCGGCCCCGGTCGGCGAGCCGGCCGACCATGCCCTCGGACGCTCCCGCGGCGGTCTGAGTGAGGTCGACTCGGGGCGCCCTGCTGGTGTTTCCACCAGTGGGTTTCCCCGAGCCGCCTCCCGAACCCGGCGTGTCCGTCTCCAGGCACCGGGCTCTCCACAAATCCCGTTCCGGGGTGTTCAGTTCCTCATGCCGTAGTGGGCCACGGAGCCGGAATGAGTTTTCCCCGGTATCGGTATCTGGTCGTGCTTACCTTGGCCGGGTTGAACAGTTCCGCTTCCTCTGTGACGGGCCACCAGCCGCCGCCGTAATAGCGTCGGCGGAGCTGTTTCCAAGTGATCCCGGGGTGCTTGCGTCGGATCCATCGTGTCACCCTCATCCACGCGTAGTGGCTGAGGTAACAGAAAGCGACGTTCGACACTCCGGGACGGAAATACGCGCACCATCCCCGCAGCACCGAGTTCAGTCGGTGGAGCAAGGACTCCAGCGACAAGCCGACGTTCTGTCGTCCGGTCAGTTCCTTCACCTTGCCCGTTACGGAACGCACTGATTTCCGCGCCGGATAGGTGTAGATGTACTGCCGATCAGTGCCAACTTTCCGGTGACGCTGGATGCGCCATCCGAGAAAATCAAGGCCCTCGTCAATGTGCGTGATACTTGTCTTCTCCACCGACAGGCGAAGGCCCATTGGCTTCAATGCCTCTGCGGCCTCGTCGCGTAGTTCCTCGGCATGTTCCCGGCGCCCGAAGACGAGTACGAGGAAGTCGTCCGCATACCGGACCAGCCGGTAGTTGGGCAATCCTCGGCGCCGTCTCCTGCGCCGATCCTCGGAGGTGCCATCTGGTCCTCCGGGGCCCTGGGCGATGTGCTCGTCCAGGACCGAGAGTGCGATGTTGGCCAGCAGCGGCGACAGGATCCCGCCCTGCGGGGTCCCGGTGCCTCGACGAGGTGGAAGCCTTCCACCGCCGGTTCAACGTTCCCACCGAACACGCTTATGTCGCCGTAGCCCTGTGGGACGCACACGCCCACCTGATGGACGCTCTCGACGGCACCGCCCGCATCGCCTTTCTCAGCCCTGAACCCGGCTCCGGGAAGTCACGAGCCCTGGAGATCATCGAAACCCTCACCCCCCGCGCGGCGACTACCGTCAATGCCTCCGCGAACGCTCTGTTCCGGCTCGTCTCCGCAGACGAGGGAACACCCACCCTTCTCTTCGACGAGATCGACACCGTTTTCGGCCCCAAGGCGGGCGGGAACGAGGAAGTCCGCGGCTTCCTCAACTCCGGCTATCGGCGGGGCGCCAAGTCCCTGCGCTGCGTCGGAGACGGATCCGAACAGAAAGCAGCCTTCTTCCCCTCGTTCTGCGCGGTCGCCATGGCCGGACTCGGCTCCCTGCCCGACACGATCCTGACCAGGTCGGTCATCATCCGCATGCGCAAGAAGGCCCCCAACGAGAAGTGCGAGCCCTACCGGCGCCGCGTCCACGAGAAGCAAGGCCACCTCCTCCGGGACCGGCTCGCAGACTGGACTGCCACGCTGCACGACCAGGTTTCCGACGCGTGGCCCGAGATGCCTGAGGGCGTCACGGACCGGCCGGCGGACGTGTGGGAACCGTTGCTCGCGGTCGCGGACGCGGCTGGCGGGCACTGGCCGGGCCCGAGTGGCGTGCATTGAGCTCATCAAGTCTGCGGCCAGCAACGACGAAGCTTCCCTCGGTGTGCGGCTGTTGACCGACTTGCGCGACAAGGTGTTCTGCGGCGTCGACAAGATGCCCACCGCGGCCATCCTCGAAGTCCTTCTCTCCATCGACGACGCTCCCTGGGATGACCTGAGTGAGGACGGGCAGGCCATCAAGCCGCTCACCGCCCGACGGCTGTCCAAGCTCCTGAGCCAGTACGTGCGGCCCGACAACACCCCGATCAAGCCCAAGGGCATCCGGGTAGGCAGCACCACCCCCAAGGGCTACTACGCCGAAGACCTCACCGACGCGTG
Organism: Streptomyces sp. NBC_01520; assembly: GCF_045040375.1. Classification (NCBI taxonomy): domain Bacteria; kingdom Bacillati; phylum Actinomycetota; class Actinomycetes; order Kitasatosporales; family Streptomycetaceae; genus Streptomyces; species Streptomyces sp. NBC_01520. The sequence goes on along the minus strand of NZ_CP109404.1, from coordinate 3,423,936 downwards.
GAACCGCTACTGCCGCCCCAACCCCCAGGCATCCGCAACATCCGCAACACCGCAGGTCAACGGGGGTGAATCTGTGGCGGAAGGCTCTTCCGGGACCCGCCACATGTTTGCGGAATCCGCCACACCCACCCTCCGCAGCGTGGTCTGACGCCACCCGCCATAGGTGCCGCCGCGCCCGCGTGCGGCGGCACCTATCCGCAACAGAAACAGCATCCGCCACAGATTCAGGCCGCTGACCTGCAATGTTGCGGCGTGGCGGATGTTGCGGATTCCCCAGAGCGAAGAAGGCCCCGGCATTCGCCGTCCTCTTGGAGGCCGTAGTGAGTTCAGTGCTGCCCACCACCCACAGAGCACTCACCGTTCCCGAAGTCATGGAGGCCCTGCGTCTCAGTCGCTTCAAGGTCTACGACCTCATCCGCTCGCGGGAGCTGGCGAGCATCACCATCGGACGGTCCCGCCGCATCCCCGCCGAATCTCTCCGCACCTTCATGGAAGCCAAGCTGGAGGAAGCCGCCTGATGGCCCCGAAGAAGAGGAACCCCAACGGCGCTGGCAGCATCTGGCAGCGCAAGGACGGGCGGTACGAAGCGCGCGTCTACGTCCCCCAGCCCGACGGCACGCGCAAGCGCAAGACCGTCTACGGGGCCACCTGGGAGGAATGCGACACCAAGCGGCAGGAGTTGGTCCTGCGCGACCGGCAGGGCATCCCGACGCCCACCAGGTCGGCCAAGCTCTCCGAGTGGCTGCCCTACTGGCTGGAGCACTACGTCCAGTCGCGTCGCAAGCTCAGCACTCTGGACAAGTACGAGGCCCACGTTTGCCTCTACCTGATTCCCATGCTCGGCACCAAGCGGCTGGAGACGCTGAGCGTCGCCGACGTGCGCCGGTTCATCGCCCGGGTGCAGGCCGCCCAGACAGCGGCCACGGCGAAGGAAGCCCATCGGGTGCTGCGTACGGCGCTCACCGCGGCGGTCCGAGAGGAACTGATCACGCGCAACGTCGCCTCCCTGGTGGAGCCGCCCCGCGTGAAGCAGCGGGAGATCAGCCCGTGGTCACTGAAAGAGACCCTGTCCTTCCTGGAGGCCGCGCGCCGCGACCCGCTGTATGCCGCGTTCATGCTGGCCATCTGCATGGGACTGCGGCGCGGTGAACTGGTGGGCCTGCGCTGGACGGACGTGGAACCTGGACAACCGGGTGCTGCACGTCCGGCACCAGACCCAGCGCCGCAGGGGCACGCTGTACGACGACGACCCCAAGAGCAGGCGCCGCAGGGTCGTGCCGATGCCAGCCCTGTGCGTCGCGCCGCTGCGCTGGCACCGGCTGAAGCAGCGGGAGACGTTCGCCGATACGGGCGTCGCATGGTCCGAGGGCGGCTACATCTTCGCCACGAGGAACGGCCGGCCGGTGGAGCCCCGGAACGTCTACCGCTCGTTCACGCGGGTCGCTGCAGGTGCCGGTCTGCGGGTGGTCCGGCTGCACGATGCCCGGCACGGCTGCGCCACGCTGCTGACGGCGGCCGACGTCGCGCCGAGGGTCATCATGGAGATCCTCGGCCACAGTCAGATCAGCATCACGATGGACGTTTACACCCACGTCGTCCACGACACCCAGCGTGAGGCGATCATCCACATGGACCGCCTGCTCAAGCGCCGTCTGCCGGGCGCCTGAGGCGCGACTGCCGTCAAATGGTGCCGTCAAAAAGGCCCGGACCATGATCGGTCCGGGCCTTTTCCCTGGTGCCCCCGGCAGGATTCGAACCTGCGACACCCGCTTTAGGAGAGCGGTGCTCTATCCCCTGAGCTACGAAGGCCAGTGCACACGACAGGGTACCGGATCGGTGTGGCCGAGGGCCTGGGAGATTAGGGTGCGGCTCGGGGTGGATCGTGGGCGGGCGCACGGGGCCGCTTGAATTGTGATGCGGATCACAGGAACTGTTCGGCGTGGGCGGACAAGTCAGGAAGTGAACTACTCGATGCATGCCCGCATCCGCGCAGGGGACCCGGAGGCCTTCCGGGAGTTGTTCCGCGACCACGCCCAGCTCGTCTTCCGGCACGCGGTGCGGACGACGGGGGACTGGGCCGCGGCGGAAGACATCGTGTCGCTGACCTTCCTGGAGGCCTGGCGGCTGCGCGAAAAGCTGCGGGACGAAGGGGACAGCCCACGGCCGTGGCTGATGGGGATCGCGGTCAACGTACTGCGCAACACCGGTCGGGCGGTCCGGCGGCATGAGCGGGCATTGGCCAGGCTGCCGTTAAGGGACGTGCTGCCCGACTTCGCGGACGAGCTGGTCGGCCGGATCACCGACTCCGAGGAACTGGCTGCGGCGAAGACCGCGTTGGCGCAGTTGCGCAAGGGCGAGCGAGAGGTGTTCGCGCTGTGCGTGTGGTCCGGTCTCGGCTATGCGGAGGCGGCCGAGGCGCTCGGGGTTCCGGTCGGCACCGTGCGGTCCAGGCTCTCGCGGGCCAGGGTACGGCTGCGCAAGCTGACGGACGGGGAGTTGCGGCGCCGACGGGAAAAGACGGAACCGGTCAGGACGGGCGGACAAGTACAGGGTGGCCGCATCGATGCGGTCCGGTCGAACGAGGAGAGAAGCCGATGAATCGCACCCCTTGGCGGCGGCGCCGAGAGCCGCTCGACCATGCGGAGCTGGCGGGGCTGCTGCCTCCGCCGGGCGATCCGGTGCTGCCCCACGACCGCCTGACCACGCTCGAGGAGCACCTGATGAACGAGATCCAGCAGACACGGTCCCAGAAGGCGGCGGAAGCGCAGCCGCAGCCCGTGATCATGTTCCCGGCCCCGCCTCCCGAGAGGCCGCGCCGTGGCGGACGTCGGCTCGCGCTGGTCGGTGCGGCCGTCGCCGTCGCCGTGCTGGCCGGAGTGGCCGGGGCCGTGCAGTTCACGGGGCGGGGGGCCGGTGAAGCCGCCGGCCCACCGGAAGGAGCCGTTCCCGCGTCGATCGTGCAGGTGGCCCAGGGGACGACGGACGGGCTGAGCAGCACGGTCGACCGGATCTCCGGAGCGGCGGAGCGGGAGAAGCTGCCCGAGCCGCGGCCGGGCCAGTTCCTCTACATCAAGAGCCAGGTCTCCTGGCTGGAGATGTCGCAGAACGTCGACACGGGGGAGAGCAGGACCTATGTGCAGAAGCTGCACCCCCGCCAGGTGTGGATGTCGCCGGACGGCCGCAAGGGCTGGCTGATCGAGCCGGGCAACGACAACACGTCCGAGGACGGACTGACTCTCGACGACGACCGCGATGATCCGGCGAGGCCGAGCATAGGCGCGCCCACTTACGACTACCTCAAGACGATGACCACCGATCCGGACGAGCTGTTGAAGAAGATCTACAAGGAGACGGAGGGGCAGGGCAACGGCCCCGACCAGCAGGCCTTCACCACGATCGGCGACCTGGTGATGGAGCAGGTGATGCCGGCGGAGCTGGCTTCGGCGCTGTATCGGGCCGCTGCGAAGATTCCGGGCGTCGTGGTCGTGGACGACACGACCGACGCGGTGGGCCGGCACGGCATCGCCATCGCCCGGACCGACGAGACCTCCGGCGACCGCACCGAGTGGATCTTCGACGCGGAGACCTTCAGTTATCTGGGCGAGCGCACGGTACAGATGCGTGACGCGGAGGGGATCAAGGCCGGCACGGTGATCGGGCACACGGCCATCACGGAGCGAGCGATAGTCGACGCGATGAAGGAGGTTCCGGGGGCCAGGAGCAAGGCCTGATCGGGCCGGGCTGAGGATTCTTGACGGAGTCGGGGTGCGGGCATAGCGTCGCCGGGTTGCCGAGACAGCGCCTGGAGAGGTCGTTCGTGCCGCACACCGACCCCACACCCGCCCCGCCCCCCGGTCCCGACGACAAGGCGGCCGCCACCCGTGCCCGTAGCGAGGCGACGCTGACCGCCCGGGGTGCTCCGTTCGCCGTCGTGCGCGCCGAGCACGGTCCGTTCGTCTACGTCAACGGGCCTCGTACGCTTCACGAGTTCGTGGAGACCACTTGGGCCTTCGGGGACCAGCCGTTCCTGATCGCCGGTGAAAGAACCTGCACCTACGCGGAGTTCTTCGCCGCGGCGTCCGCGTTGGCGCGGCGGCTCGCCGGGCCGTACGGGCTCCGCTCCGGTGATCGGGCGGTGATCGCGATGCGCAATCACCCGGAGTGGCAGATCGCCTTCTGGGCGGTGCAGATGGCCGGACTCGTCGCCGTCCCGCTGAACACATGGTGGACCGAGGGGGAGTTCCACCACGCCCTCGACGACTGCGAGCCGTCGGTGCTGCTGGTCGACGGGGAACAGCTGCTGAAGGTGGCGGACTGGGGGGAGAAGGCCGGGGCACGGTTCGTCGTCTTCCACGACGAGGGGGTCGGAGTCGAAGGGACCGGACCCGGAGGGGCCGGGCTCCCGGGCAGGGCCGAGCGATACGCGGACCTGCCCGAGCCCGACCCGCTGGCCGCGCCGCCCGACGTGGAGATCCGGCCCGAGGACGACGCCACGATCCTCTACACCTCCGGCACCACCGGGCGCCCCAAGGGGGCCGTCGCCACACACCTCGCCCAGGCGGGTGCGGCCCTCAACCCGCGCTACCAGGCGGCGGCGTCCGCACTGGGCCGCGGGGTCATCCCCGGGCAGGGGCCGACGCCGGTCACCCTGATGACGTTCCCCTTCTTCCATGTCGCGGCGTTCACCAGTCTCTACGCGGCGATGGCGGCGGGCGGGACCCTCGTTCTGATGCGGAAGTGGGATACCGACGAGGCGTTGCGGCTGATCCGTGGGCACCGGGTCACGCACTACGCCGGTGTTCCGGCCACCGCGCTCCAACTGCTTGCCGCGGCGGACCGTGCGGGCGACGGTCTGGAGAGTCTGCGGATGCTGAACACCGGCGGCGCTGCGGCTCCGCCGGATCTGGTCGCCCGGCTCACCGCCCGGCACGGCGAGCGCATCGAGCCGCGCAACGGCTACGGCCTGACCGAGACCAGCGGCGGGGTGCTGGCCAACTTCGGTGCCGCCTACCGGGCGCACCCGGAGAGCGTCGGCACCCCGACGCCCGTCACCGAGGTGCGGATCGCCGATGCGGCGGGGGAGGAGCTTCCCGAAGGTGAGGTCGGTGAGCTGTGGCTCCGCGGCCAGTCGCTGATTCGAGGCTACTGGCGCGACGAGGCGGCGACGGAGGAGGCGTTCAGCGAGGGCTGGTTCCGGACGGGCGATCTCGCCGTCGTACGGGACGGGCGGGTCACCGTCGTCGACCGGATCAAGGACATGGTGATCCGGGGAGGCGAGAACGTGTACTGCGTGGAGGTCGAGGCCGCGTTGCACGACCACCCCGACGTGGAGGACGTGGCAGTGCTCGGGGTTCCCCACCCGGTGCTCGGTGAGGAGGTCGCAGCGGTGGTCCGGCTGCGTGCCGGTGCCGTCGTCTCCGTCGAGGAACTGCGGGCGCAGGTGGGGCGGACTCTCGCCGCGTTCAAGGTGCCGGCCCATGTGCTGGTGACCCACGAGCCGCTGCCCCGGAACGCGACGGGGAAGATCCTCAAGCGGGAGCTGCGCGGGCCGGTCCAGGAGCGGGCGCGGAGGCGTGAGGGCTGAGCGCGCCGTCAGGGCCGGGTGACGCGTCCAGCCGTCAGGGCCGGGTGATGCGCACCCGGTAGTTTCCGTCGGCCCCCTCCGAGAGCACGGATACGCGTATCCCGTGCGGCCGGTCGGTGAAGGTCTCGCCGGGCTCGAAGGGGGCGTCGGAGAGTTCGGCGTGGACGTTGGGCCGCCGGGTGCAGCCGCCGCTGTCCTCGGTGCTGTCCGTGACGGACACCGGGCCCTGGCCGGTGTCCACGTCGGAGCTCACCTTGTAGATGAGGACGCCGGGCCTGCAGACCGCTTCGTCGTTGCCCGCAGGGGTCCGTACCTCCACGGCGTAGCCGGACTGGGCGCTGAGCGGCACGAAGGCCAGCTTCGTGCCGCCCTCCGTGGCCAGTGGTTCGAGGACGTGTTCGGTGGTGCCGGGCATGGCGGCGCAGCGGACCTGGCTGTTGTCGAGCCAGCCGAGCTTCCACTTGTGCCAGGCCAGGAGGTCGTTGTTGGCCCCCCAGTCCTCGGACATGATGTCCCAGTGCCCCACGGAGCCGCCGCCCTCCGTCGTGTAGAGGTCGGGCAGTCCGAAGACATGGCCGTTCTCGTGGGGCAGGACCCGGTAGCCGGTCTCCGCGTACGATCCCGAGCCGTCGTCCTGACGGCTGTAGACGAAGGACGTGTTGGCGAGCGGTACCCCGTCGGCGAAGGGGGCGTCGTCGTTGCCGGAGAAGGTCACCGACAGGACGGTGTCCAGTGCGGAAGGGCCCGCGTTCGGGGTGACCAGGACGTTGACCAGGTCGTACGCAGCGAAGTCGACCTTCGGATCGGCGACGGCCACGAGGTCCTTGACGAGCTTGCGGTAGCCCGGTTCGTAGGGTGAGCCGCGCTCTATGCCGTACTCCGCGAAAGGCAGCGGCATCCGCAGCCAGTCGTTCACGGGCGCATCCGGTACGTAGGTGAGCCGGCCGTAGGAGCTGGTGCGGAACCAGTCGGAGGTCTGCGGGAAGAATTCCGCGAGCCGGTCCGCCGCCGGTTCCGTCGCCTGTGCGTCCGGGAAGTCGATCATCAGATTGAGGGCCTTGATCTGCCCGGTGGAACGCGCGTACCCCGGCGGTGTCGGCATGCCCTCCGACATCTGTACGCCCATGGTCGCGGGGATCCGGCACGGGCCGAGGCCGGTTCCCCGGGGTGCGGCCACCGGTCCGGCGGAGGCGCGGCTGGCGACGGGGAGGGTGGAGCTGGCCGAGGCCATGGTCGCGATGACCAGGGCCGTAGCCCCGGCGAGGGCGAGGGGGCGACGGTATCCGCGTATTCGTTGGCGGGGCTGCTGCATAGGGCGTCGCCTTCGGGTCCGCGGCAGCCGGCCGGCCCTGACTGCGCTCTGGCGATCAGCCTGTGCCGGGCCGTGGGGGTCCGCTCGCTGGGTGAGCCGATGGAGGGTTCTGCCCCTTCAGGTGATGTGACTCAGGTCACATAGTGGCGGGAAATATCCGGGGACACTTTCCCCGTTTGACCATGTGTCCCCGCGAAACGGGGAAGCGGTCCCCGGTTGTTCCAGGGATCGTCCACACGTCGAAGGAAGGGCCGCAGCCGTGGAGACCGTCGCCGAAACCGCCTCCTGCGCCGCGCAGCGCCGTACGCCCCGTCCGCGGGCCGACGCCCTGCGCAACCGGGAGCGGATCGTGACGGCCGCTCGTGAGATGTTCGTCGAGTTCGGGCCGGACGTGCCTCTCGACGAGGTCGCACGCCGTGCCGGAGTCGGCAACGCCACGCTCTACCGGAACTTCCCCGACCGTGCCGCGCTCGTCCACGAAGTCGTCCTCTCGGTCACCTCGCGCACCACGGAGCGCGCGCAGGAAGCCGTGGCGGCGGAGTCCGACCCGTTCGCCGCGCTCAGCCGCTTCGTGCACGCGGCGGCCGACGAACGGATCGGCGCCCTGTGCCCGATGCTGTCCGGCGGCTTCGACAAGAGCCATCCCGAACTGCTCGCCGAGCGTCGTCGCCTCGAAGAGGTCGTCGAAGGGCTCGTGGAGCGCGCCATGTCCGCGGGGCGGCTGCGTACCGACATCGCGGTCGGTGACGTACTCGTCGCCCTCTCCCAGCTCACCCGGCCACTGCCCGGCATCGCCTGCCCGAGCATCGACCGGTTCACTCACCGCCATCTGCAGCTCTTCCTGGACGGCCTGGAAGCACCGGCCCGCTCCGAACTGCCCGGATCGGCGGCGACCATGGAGGACCTGCGCCGCGGGGACTGACGCCCGCGCAGCACCAGAGACCCAATAGACCACGGGCCCGAGCGGCCGACAGAACCCACATGAAGCAGGTCGGGGCCTGACCAGCAGGTCCGACCGCCAGTCCGGCACACCCTCTTCCGGTGGTGCCCGCCGATCCGTCCGCGGGCTGCCTCCCCGGTCCCACGACTCTTCGCGTCCACGCGCGTCCTTAGGTGGCTACTCCCATGTCAAGAACAGCCGACGTCCGGCTTCCTGATCCCAGTCGCTGGAAAGCACTGGCCTTCATCGCCCTCGCCCAGCTGATGGTCGTGCTCGACGCGACCATCGTGAACATCGCGCTGCCCTCCGCCCAGACCGACCTGGGCATTTCGGAGGGCAACAAGCAGTGGGTCATCACCGCGTACGCGCTCGCGTTCGGCGGACTCCTGCTCTTCGGCGGACGCATCGCGGACCTCTGGGGGCGTAAGCGCACGTTCGTGGTCGGCCTGATCGGCTTCGCCGCGGCCTCCGCGATCGGTGGCGCCGCCCAGGGTGAGGCGATGATGTTCGGCTCCCGCGCCCTGCAGGGTGCCTTCGGCGCACTGCTCGCGCCCGCGGCCCTGTCGCTGCTCGCCGTGATGTTCACCGACGCCAAGGAGCGCGCCAAGGCCTTCGGTATCTACGGAGCCATCGCCGGTGGCGGTGGCGCGGTCGGCCTGATCCTGGGCGGCTTCCTCACCGAGTACCTGAACTGGCGCTGGACGTTCTTCGTGAACATCCCGTTCGCGATCGTCGCCGCCGCCGGTGCCTACTTCGTCATCCGTGAGCCGGCCGGTGGCCGTAACCGCTCGCCGCTCGACATCCCCGGCGTCGTCCTGTCCACACTCGGCCTGGTCGCGCTGGTGTACGGCTTCACCCGCGCCGAGTCGGCCGGCTGGTCCGACTCGCTGACCGTCGGCATGTTCATCGCGGCCGCCGTGCTGCTCCTGGCCTTCGTCGTCACCGAGTCGCGCGTCAAGTCGCCGCTGCTGCCGCTGCGTGTCCTGACCGAGCGCAATCGCGGCGGGGTGTACCTCTCCCTGGGCCTCGCCATCATCGCGATGTTCGGGCTCTTCCTCTTCCTGACGTACTACCTGCAGGTCGCGAAGGGATACTCCCCGGTCAAGACCGGGTTCGCGTTCCTCCCGATGATCGCGGGCATGATCATCGGCTCCACGCAGATCGGAACCCGGCTCATGACCCGGGTTCCGCCGCGCCTGCTGATGGGCCCCGGATTCCTCGTGGCCGCGATCGGCATGCTGCTGCTGACCCAGCTGGATCTCGGCACCTCGTACGCGGGCGTCATCCTGCCGGGCCAGCTGCTGCTCGGCCTGGGCATGGGCACGGCGTTCATGCCGGCCATGTCGCTGGCCACGCACGGCATCGAGCCGCGTGACGCGGGTGTGGCCTCGGCGATGGTGAACACCTCGCAGCAGGTCGGCGGAGCCATCGGTACGGCGCTGCTCAACACGATCGCCGCCGGTGCCACCACCGCGTACATCGCGGACCACGCCGCGGGTGCCGCCGACCCGAAGCTGCTGCAGATGCAGGCCATGGTCACTGGTTTCGCCAGCGCGATCTGGTGGGCGGTGGGCATTCTCGTCGCCGCTTCGGCCATCGCGACGGTGCTGATCAACACCGGGCGTCCGGGCGCCGGAACGGCCATTTCGGCTGACGGTTCCGGAGAGCGTGCGGACGGCGTCGAGGACGAGTTCAAGATCCCGGTCATCGCGCACTGAACCGTGACGGCCGTAACGGTACGACGGCCGTGAGGGGTGTGGCAGGTGGTACGGCACCAGGCGCCGCCTGACATCGCCTGACACGCCTTGCGTGCCCCAGGATCTGCCCTGGCTCCGCTCAGCGGAGCCAGGGCAGATCCGCGTCCGTGCCCTCCGGCTGCAGTCCGGCGGCGATGACCTGCATGATCTCGCCGAGGCTCACCACCTGTTCTGGGGTGAGCCGGGCGAACATCGCGTGGCGCACCGCGTTCACGTGCCCCGGAGCGGACCGGGCGAGCATCTCGAGACCCTCGTCCGTGAGGACCGCGTTCTGGCCGCGCTTGTCGGAGGGGCACTCCTCGCGGCGGACCCAGCCGTTCTTCTCCAGCCGGGCGATGGCGTGCGAGAGGCGGGAGCGGGTGATCTTGGCGGCCATGGCCAGCTCGGTCATCCGCATCCGGCGCCGCGGCGCCTGGGAGAGCTGGACGAGCAGCCCGTAGTAGACGTGCGGCATGCCGGCGTCGCGCTGCAACTGGCGGTCGAGATGGTCCTCCATGAGCGTGGTGGCATGGAGATAGGTGCGCCACACGCTCTGCTCTTCGTCGGTGAGCCAACGAGGCCCGCCGGTGGATGTCGTGGTCATGTACTTCACTGTACGACCTTTTCTTGAAAGTTGAACTAGATAGAGCTAAGGTCTCCGGTAGTAGGAACTTGAAGATTCAAAGAGATGATCTGTCGAATCCCCGGTGCTCGGCTCAGGCGCCTGTTTCCAGGTGCCTGTAGAGAACACATACCTTGATCGGCGGAGGAATGGGAGTGTCATGACTGTCACTACGGAGCGGATGCCGGCCCTCTATCTCTCCCACGGCGCGCCGCCGCTCGCCGACGACCCGGTCTGGCCCGGTGAGCTTGCCGCCTGGTCCGCCGGACTCCCGCGCCCCAAGGCGATCCTGATGGTCTCCGCCCACTGGGAGGAGGCCCCGCTCGCCCTCGGTGCCATCGAGACCATGCCGCTCGTCTACGACTTCTGGGGTTTCCCGGAGCACTACTACCAGGTGCGTTACGCGGCCCCGGGTGCCCCGAAGCTCGCGGAGGATGTACGCAAGCTCCTGCGCGCCGCAGGTACGCCGGTCCAGGACATCCCCGACCGCGGCCTCGACCACGGGGCGTACGTGCCGCTCGTCGAGATGTTCCCGGACGTGGACATCCCCGTACTCCAGATCTCGCTGCCGACGCTGGACCCGCGGAAGCTGATGGATATCGGGCGCAAGCTCGCTCCGCTGCGCGACGAGGGTGTGCTGATCGTCGGCAGCGGCTTCTTCACGCACAACCTGGCGGCGCTGCGGCAGCCCGGCACCCCCGGCTGGTCGGCGGAGTTCGACGACTGGGGACACCGGGCGCTGCAGGCTCAGGACATCGACGCGCTGCTGGACTTCGAACGCAAGTCGCCCGCGGGCAAGCTGGCCCACCCCCGCACCGAGCACTTCGCCCCGCTGTTCGTGACGCTGGGTGCTTCGGAGAGCGAACTCGATCAGGGACGCAGTGTCATCGACGGGTTCTGGATGGGTCTGGCGAAGCGCTCGGTCCAGTTCGGCTGAGCATCGGCTTCTCGTACCAGGACACGTCCCAGTACCGGCCGAACTTGCGGCCCACCTCGGTGTACGTCCCGACGTGGCGGAAGCCGAAGGAGTCGTGCAGCCGGACGGACGGTTCGTTGGGCTGGGCGATCGCCGCGTACGCGCGGTGGACGTCCTCGCCCGAAAGGGCCTCGAAGAGGGCTTTGTAGAGCAGGGTGCCGATGCCGCGGCCCGTGGTTCCCGGTGCGCAGTAGGCGCTCACCTCGACCGAGGTGCTGTACGCCGCCTTCGGCCGGTACGGGCTGCTGGTGGCATAGCCGAGGACCGCGGGCGCGTTGTCCGACGTACTGACGTCCGAGGCAACCAGCAGCCGGTACGGACCGTCCTCAGGGTGTGAGCGCAACCACGGCAGACGTTCGGCCGGTGTGAAGGCCGCTGTGTCGAATGTGAGTGCGGTCTCACAGACGTAGTGGTTGTAGATGGCCGTCAGGGCCTCAAGATCAGCTTCCGTGCCGGGTCTGACCTGCACTTCTGTGGGTATCTGGGCCATCTGTCCTCCTGTCGGGGCGGACAGGGTACTGCATGATCTCGAAAGTGAATGGTCGCCGTGGGAATTCTGTCCGGATTCCAGTCGTTGTTTCCATCGGATGCAGGGCACCCGGAAGGGTGTCGCGACCTACTCAGCAAGGGAGCTCGCATGGCAACCCGTGCCGTCGCTCGTCGTTCGTCCGCCAGTTCTGGCGGGACCGACCGGGCAAGCAGTGTTCGCGCCGTGGGCGGGGAGATCGCCGATCGCGACCTGGTCGGCATGTACCTGGACGAGATCGCTCGCACACCACTGCTCGACGCCGCCAAGGAGGTCGAGCTCTCACAGACGATCGAGGCGGGCGTCTTCGCCCAGCAGATCCTCGACGGCCAGGTGGAGAGCGAGGCCGGCGGAGCGAAGCGCAAGGAGCTGGAGGCGCTGGTTGCCGACGGCGAGCGCGCCAAGGACGTATTCATCCGTTCCAACCTCCGGCTCGTCGTCGCCGTGGCCCGGCGCTACCCGAGGGCCGGCCTGCCGCTGCTCGACCTGATCCAGGAGGGCAACGCCGGCCTGGTGCGTGCGGTCGAGAAGTTCGACTACGCCAAGGGCTTCAAGTTCTCCACGTACGCCACGTGGTGGATCCGCCAGGCCATCACCCGCTCGATAGCCGATCAGTCCCGCACCATCCGGCTCCCCGTCCACCTCGTGGAGGAGCTCGGCCGGATCCGACGGGTCCAGCGTGAGTTCAACCGTGAGCACGGGCGCGACCCGGAGCACGCGGAGATCGCGTCCGAGCTGGACTCCAACGCCGAGCGGGTCGGCAACGTCCTGGACTGGGCCCGTGACCCGGTCAGCCTCAACATGTCCGTCGACGACGACGGGGACACCCAGTTCGGCGATCTGCTGGAGGACACCTCCGCGGTGTCCCCCGAGCAGTCCGTGATGACGCTGCTGCGCAGCGAGGAGCTCGAAGACCTGATCGGCAAGCTCGACAACAGGACCGCCTCCATCATCCGCATGCGGTACGGGATCGAGGACGGCCGCGAGCGGACCCTCACCGAGGTCGGCAAGCAGCACGGTCTGACACGGGAGCGGATCCGCCAGATCGAGAAGCACGCATTGCTCGAATTGAAGCGAATGGCTCACGACACGGGCTTTGACGCTGCGGCGTGAGCCAATAACCCGTAATCTCCCCATCAAGCCGGTTCGCACCGGCCCGACGACCGGTCCCGTACCGGTCCCCTGAGCTGAGTCCCGGCGCCCACCCCCCCCGGCGCCGGGGCTCATTCATTTCCGCTCCCCCCGGACCCGGCCGACGAGGCGCGGGTCAGACGGGCACCCAGTCCGCTCAGGTACTCCACCAGCCGCGGCGGCCCGTGCGCCTCGAACTCGCAGTCCACCAGAGCCAGCCGCAGCGCCACCCACTCCAGCGAGTCCGAGGAGACCGTGCGCAGCCGGCAACTGCCGGCACCGGTCGGCTCCACCGGGCCGAGGATCGCGGGCAGTCGTGCCGTCACGAAGTCCGCCGGTGCCCGGAAGCTCACATCGATCCGGAGCTCCGGCTGCATCCTGGTCATCGACCGGGCGATGAACTCCGCCGCGTCCCCGCTCTCGGTGGGCAGCTCGCGCGGGGTGAAGCGGGCCCCGGTAGGGAACGGCTCGTTCACCCGGTCCACCCGGAAGGTGCGCCAGTCCTCGCGGTCCATGTCGTACGCGACGAGATACCAGCGGCTGCCCGTGCTAACCAGCCGGTACGGCTCGACCTGGCGCCTCGACGCGGTGCCGTCCCCCGCGCGGTAGCCGAAGCGCAGCCGCTCCCGCCCGGTGGCCGCCGAGGCGATCACCGTGAGGGTCCGGGGGTCGATGGTCGAGCCGTCGCCGCGGGTGAGCGGCACCGTCGCCTTCTGCAACGAGGAGACCCGCTGCCGCAGCCGTGACGGAAGCACCTGTTCCAGCTTGGCCAGCGCCCGCACCGAAGCCTCGTCGACCCCCTCGATGGCGTGCCCGGCCCCGGCCCTCAGTCCCACCGCGATGGCCACCGCCTCCTCGTCGTCCAGCAGCAGGGGCGGCATGGCACTGCCCGCCACCAGGCGGTAGCCGCCGATGGAACCACGGGACGCCTCGACCGGATACCCGAGGTCGCGGAGCCGGTCGATGTCGCGGCGGATGGTGCGCGGGCTGACGTCGAGCCGCTCGGCCAGCTCGCTGCCCGGCCACTCGCGCGGGGTCTGGAGGAGCGACAGCAGATTCAGCAGTCGTGCCGGAGTGTCCGTCATGGGATCCAGGATGCCGGTCCATCAGGACACGATCTGACCTAATGGACTTCTAACTTCTTCCTATGACTTCTTCCGAATCTCTGCCGTCCACGGCAGTCGCCCGCACGGCGCCCACGGGGCCGGACGCCCCGCAGGACCGGGCGGACCGGCGCCGCTGGTTCGCGCTCGCGATCGTGATGACCGCGGCCTTCATGGACCTGGTCGATGTCACGATCGTCAATATCGCCATCCCGAGCATCACCCTGGACACCGGTGCCTCGTTCTCCGAGATCCAGTGGATCACCGCCGGGTACGCCCTGGCCTTCGCGGCCGGCCTGATCACGGGCGGACGGCTCGGTGACATCCACGGCCGCAAGCGGATCTTCCTCATCGGGATCGGCGGCTTCACGATCGCCTCCGCCCTCTGCGGCTTCGCCGGGAACCCGGAGATGCTGGTCGCCTCACGCATCCTGCAGGGCGGCATGGCCGCGCTGATGGTGCCCCAGGTCCTGTCGATCGTGCACGCCACCTTCCCGGCACACGAGCGCGGCAAGGTCTTCGGCCTCTTCGGTGCGATCGTCGGGCTCGGCGCGGTCTCCGGACCGCTGCTCGGCGCACTGCTCACCGAGTGGAACCTCTTCGGCCTGGAGTGGCGGCCGATCTTCCTGATCAACCTGCCGGTCGGTATCGCCGGCCTGATCCTGGGACGGAAGTTCATCAGCGAGTCCAAGGCGCCGAAGGCGCTGCGTCTCGACCTGGCCGGTGTGTTCATGGTGACGCTGGGGCTGCTCATGCTGCTCTACCCGCTGACCCGGGGACGCGAGCTGGGCTGGCCGGTGTGGGGATATGTGTCGATGGCCTCCAGCCTCCTGGTGTTCGCGGCGCTGATCGCGTACGAACGGCAGAAGGCGAGCAGGGACGGCTCCCCGCTCATCGAGCTGTCACTGTTCCGGGTGAAGAGTTTCGCCGCGGGCATCGCCGTACAGCTGACCTTCGGTCTCGGCCTCGGCATCTACTTCCTGGTCTGGACGCTCTACATGCAGATGGGGCTCGGCTGGAGCGCGCTGCGGGCGGGCACCACCGGGATCCCGTTCTCGATCTCCGTCTCGGTGGCCGCCGGTATCTCCGTACAGAAGCTGGTGCCCCGCTTCGGCCGCAAGGTTCTCCAGTCGGGCGCACTGCTGATGATCGCCGGGCTGCTGGTCTACATCGCCGAGGCCGAGCGGTACGGCCTGGCCATCACTCCCTGGCAGATGATCGTGCCCCTGGTGATCATGGGTGCGGGCATGGGCCTGATCGTGGCCCCGCTGACCGACGCGGTGCTCTCCGGGGTGCCGAAGGAGCACTCGGGATCGGCGTCCGGACTGATCAACACCGTGCAGCAGATGGGTACGGCGCTGGGGCTCGGTCTCGTGTCCGTCGTCTTCTTCGGATCCATCGGCGAGGACCTGGCACCGCGGGAGATGGGACCGGCCTTCGTGAACGCGTTCCAGCAGTCGCTGTGGTGGGTGGCCGGGGTGCTCACGGTGATCTTTTTCGTGATGTTCGCCCTGCCGGCCAAGCCGCAACTGCACCTGGAGGGCGGCGACGACACGGCCCCGGTGCCGGATGCCGAGGTCGCCAAGGAGCCCGCCCTGTCGCACTGATCCCGTACCCGCGGTCACGGCGGGCCGCGACCCCCGCGGTCCACCGGCCCTCGCCCGTCCGTCCCGTTCCCGGGGTGGACGGGCGATCGCGTTCCGCGCCCGGCGCCCGTACGGGTCAGCAGATCCTGGTGCGGTTCTCCATGGCGCGGCGTGCGCTCTCCTCGTCCCCGTACACCTCGCACATATGACGGCCGTCGGGCGTCGCCGTGTGCTCGACCTCCCACAGGCTCGTCTCGCTGCCGTCCAGCAGCAGGAAGGCGTGCTCGTAGAGCGTGAATCCGGCGTCGCGGCCTTCGACGCGGCACTGGCGGCCGAAGATCTGCGTGATGTGGTGGGCGAAGGCGGCCCGGAGCAGTCCCGCCGTGTCGGCGCCCGGCCGGTCGCTGTTCTCCGCGCGCCGCAGGACCCGGCGGGCATGGTCCGCCGAATTGTCCGGGGCGTAGACGCGGGGGAGGGGCGCCGGAGGGACGGACATCAGGAGCGTGAGGACGTCCAGGTCCCCCCGCAGGTTGTCGTCGCCGAAGGCCGGGGTGTCCCAGAAGGTGCCCGCAAGCCGTGCGGCGGCGATCTGGGCCTCCCCCTCGTCGTCGTACAGCTCGTGCCGGCGGGGGACCGGGATGTCCCGGCCACCGCCGTGCACCAGCTCCCACAGGGTGAGTGCGGTGCCGTCGGCGAGCAGATAGGTGTGCCGGTAGGTCTCACGGTGCAGAACGGCACTGTGATGGGACGAATGCAGGGCACTGCTGTGCGCCAGGGCCGTCCCGAGACGGTCGACCGTGGTGTCGGGCAGATCGAAGGAGTTGAGGGCGCATCGCAGGAGTCGCTCGAGGTGCTGCTCGGTTGTCTCGTACGGATCGCTCAAGGTGCTGTCTCCAGGCCGTCGCCGCGTGTTACTAGATGCGTGCATAACGTAGTCCCTGGGTCTGACATCGTGACCGGGGTTAGCAAAAAACGTACGACGCACGCAGAAAGTTCCCGGGTCGGTCAGGGCGCGCCGTAGAGATCGCCGTACGAGGGGAACGCACCCCCGGGGCCGTCGACCCCCCGTGCGGCCCGGACGGCCTTCACGATGGCGCGGGCCAGCGCGTCCGCACCTGCGGACAGGATCTCGTTCAGCTCGGCGACGGGCTCCGCGG
The DNA here is from genome assembly GCF_045040375.1 of Streptomyces sp. NBC_01520. Classification (NCBI taxonomy): domain Bacteria; kingdom Bacillati; phylum Actinomycetota; class Actinomycetes; order Kitasatosporales; family Streptomycetaceae; genus Streptomyces; species Streptomyces sp. NBC_01520. The sequence continues at coordinate 3,407,263 of NZ_CP109404.1, read as the reverse complement.
GCAACGGCCGTCGACCGGTCGCCAGGGTGAACACGGTGTCCCCGTCGGACAGCAGATGGACCGGCCGCACGGCGCGCGCCAGTCCGTCGTGCGCCGTGCCCGCGAGCTTCTGCGCCTGGGCGCGGGTGAGGACGGTGTCCGTGGCGACGACGGCGATCGTGGTGTTGAAGGGCCTGCCCCCCTTGGTCTCCCGGATCTCGGCCAGCCGGCGGCCGGCGGCCTCATGGATCTCGGGGGCGGGGTGCACGGGCGGCTCCCCGGCGCCGTACTCCCCGTACAGCACTCCGGTGCGCGGATCGATCACGGAACCCGCAGCGTTCACCACGGCCAGCGCCGCGACCGTGGTCCCGGAGGGCAGTCGCACGCTCGCCGTGCCGACCCCGCCCTTGACCTGTCCGGCCACCGCACCCGTGCCCGCCCCCACCGTGCCCTCGGCGACGGGCGCCCCCTCCGCCGCCGCGGCGGCGGCCTCCACGGCGGACCGGCCGGTCGAGGCGTCGGGGCGGGCCCGCCAGTCGCCGCCCCGGCCCAGGTCGAACAGGCAGGCGGCCGGAACGACCGGCACCACCTGGGAGGGATCGGGGCCTACCCGGACCCCACGCCCCTGCTCCTCCAGCCACGCCATCACACCGGACGCGGCGTCCAAGCCGTACGCGCTGCCGCCGGTGAGGACCACGGCGTCGACCCGCTGCACCAGATTGCGCGGGTCGAGCGCGTCCGTCTCCCTCGTGCCGGGTCCACCGCCGCGGACGTCGACGGCGGCGACGGCGCCGCCCATCGGCGCGAGGACGACGGTGGTCCCGCTCAGTGCGCCCTCGCCGGGCACCCGGGCGTGCCCGACCCGGATCCCCGCCACATCGGTCAGCGCGTCCAGCGGCCCCGGAGCGGGCATGTCCTCGGCCATGGCGAACTCCTTCTGGCGTGTGTGGCGATGCCGTGCCCCGCGAACGTACCGCCGCCGGGCCTTCGGGCTGCGGGCCACCTGAGGGACGCGCTCACCCCTCCGGTGCCCATAACGGGACCAGACGCACCGAACGGACCTACGGTGGCCCGGTGACCGAGCCACCGGAAGCGCCGACCGCCGAGCAGCCCGATCCCGGCGCCCCCGCCGGCCCTCCCGGCGAGGCCGACGGCCGGAAACGAGGTCCGGGATCCGCCTTCGCGGCGCGGGCCGCCGCTGCCGTCCCGCGCTCCGTCACCGGACGGGCGACGCTGGCCGGTGTCCTCGTCTCCGCCCTGCTGATCCTGGCGATCGTGTCCGGCAGCCGCCTGCTGCGCAACTTCGACTCGGCTCTCCTCCCGTACGCCGTGGCCACCGTGTTCCTCGCCTTCGGCGTCGCCTACCGCTACACGGTCTGGATCTCCGCCCCCGGTGCCCGACGCCTCTTCACGCAAGGCCGGCGCAGCCTGTTCTCGGCCGAGAACTTCCGCAAGGCACCCACAGCCCTGCCGAAGATGATCGCGACCTACCTGGGCTTCCAGAAGTTCCTCGGTGCCCGGTCGCACGCCCGCTGGGCCGCCCACCAACTGATCTTCTGGGGCTGCATCCTCGCGTCCCTGATCACGTTCCCGCTGACCTGGGGCTGGTTCACCTTCACCTCGGACAGCGGCTCCGGCCCCGGCTACGAAATGCGCATCTGGGGCTTCAAGATCCTCGGCTTCGACTCGCTGAACATCATCGGCTGGCTGATGTTCCACGGCCTGGACATCGCTGCCGTGCTCGTCATCCCCGGCGCCTCGTACTTCCTCTGGCGCCGGATGAAGGACCGCGGCGCCATCACCGGCCAGCGCTTCGCCTACGACATGGTGCCGCTGCTCGCACTGATCGTCATCTCCGTGACGGGCCTGCTGCTGACCTTCTCCTCGCTCTTCCTGCGCGGCGGCGGCTACGAGTTCCTGGCCATCCTCCACATGGTGTCGGTGGTCTTCACCCTCATCTACATCCCGTTCGGGAAGTTCTTCCACATCGTGCAGCGCCCGGCGGCGGTCGGCATGCAGCTCTTCAAGTACACCGGGCGCCAGGACGACGAGGTCTTCGCGTGCCGCCGCTGCGAGGAACCCATCGACACCGGGCCGTACGTCGAGAACCTGCGCGGCACCATGCGTGACCTCGGCCTCGGCTTCGACGCATGGGCCGAATACTGCCCGCGCTGCAAGCGGGTGCTGCGCGGCAGCGCCTATCTCTCCCAGGTCAAGAAGGGCTTCAAGTGACCGCGGATCCACGCGCAGCCGACCGACGGGCGGTTGTTCCCCTCGACCCCGCCCTCGCACCGCCGGGAACCCGTGGCTTCCTGGACGCGGGAGGGATCCCGGCGGACCGGTGGCACGCGGACCAGAACGGCGAAACGCTCGTCCCCACCCACTGCTGCTTCTGCGGTGTCCAGTGCGGGATGTACCTGCGCGTCGACAAGGGCGGCAAGGTCTTCGGGGTGGAGCCCCGCAACCACGACATCAACCGCATGCGGCTCTGTCCCAAGGGCATCAACGCCTACCAGCAGGTCAACCACCCCGACCGGCTCACCGCGCCGCTCATGCGCCGCTCCCGCGACGAGGAACTGCGTGAGGTCTCCTGGGACGAGGCGCTCGACTTCACCGTCTCCGAGATCAGGCGCATCCAGGAGGAACACGGGAACGACGCCTTCGGGCTCCTCGGCGGCGCCAGTCTGTTCTCCGAGAAGACCTACCTCGTCGGCAAATTCGCCCGGGTCGCCCTCAAGACCCGGCACGTCGACTACAACGGCCGTCTCTGCATGGTCAGCGCCGCCGGTGCCAACAAGCTCGCCTTCGGCATCGACCGGGCGGGCAACCCCTTCTCCGACATCCTGCTCACCGACTGTCTGCTGATCGCGGGCTCCAACGTCGGCGAGTGCTTCCCCGTGATGACCCAGTACGTCTGGGGAGCCCGGGACCGAGGCGCCAGCCTGATCGTGATCGACCCGCGCGAGACGGCGATCGCCCGCACGGCCGACATCCATGTCGCACTCAGGCCGGGCACCGACTCCGCCTTCTTCAACTCCGTGCTCAACGTGGTCATCGCCGAAGGCCTCACCGACGAGGCCTACCTCGCCGCCCATGCCACCGGCTGGGACGAGGTCCGGGCCAAGGCGGCCGAATACCCGCCGTCCCGCGCCGCCGGTATCTGCGGTGTCCCGGCCGAGCAGATCGTCCAGGTCGCCCGCACCTTCGCACGCGCGCCCAAGGCCATGGCCTGGCACGCCCGGGGCATCGAGCACCACTCCCAGGGCGTCGAGAACTGTCTCTCGGTGATCAACCTCTGCACCGCCACCGGCCACATCGGCAAACCCGGTGCCGGATACGGCACCATCACCGGCCAGGGGAACGGCCAAGGCGGCCGCGAACACGGCCAGAAGTCCGATCTCCTCCCCGGCGGCCGCTCGATCCTGAACGAGGAACACCGGCGCCAGATCTGCGAGATCTGGGGCATCGAGGAGTCCGAACTCCCGACCGCCGGCACGTCGATGATGGAAATGGTCTGGCAGATGCAGCGCCGTGAGATCCGCGGTCTGATCGGCATCTGCAACAACCCCTTCGTCTCGCTCCCCAACTACGCCGTGGTCAAGGACGGGTACGACACCGCCGAATTCCACGCCCAGTTCGACTTCTTCCTCTCCGAGACCGCCGCCAACGCGCACGTCGTCTTCCCCGTCACCGTCTGGGCCGAGGACGAGGGCGTGATGGCCAACGCCGAAGCCCGCGTGGTCAAGCACAACAAGGCGCAGGACCCGCCCCCCGGCGTACGCACAGACACCTGGGTGATCTGTGAACTCGCCCGTCGTCTCGGAGCGGGCGACAAATTCGAGTACGCCGACTCCCGCGCGGTCTTCGACGAACTGCGGACCGCCTCCGCCGGGACCGTCAACGACTACTACGGCATCACCTACGAACGACTGGAGGAGACCGGCGGCATCGCGTGGCCCTGCCCCTCCACCGATCACCCGGGCACCCCGCGTCTCTTCGAGGACGGGAAGACGTACCACCCGGACGGCAAGATCCATATGCAGGTCGTCGAGTGGCACCCGCCGATGGACCCGTACGACGACGAGCACCCCATGTCACTCACCACCGGACGTACGGTCGCGCACTTCCTCTCCGGCAACCAGACCCGCCGGCTCGGCGCCCTCGTCGAACAGACACCCCGGCCCTGGGCCGAGGTCCACCCCTCCCACGGCTTCCGCAACGGCGAACCCGTACGCGTCGTCACCCGGCGGGGCAGCGAGGTCTTCCCCGCCCTGGTCACCGAGGCGATCCGCCCCGACACCGTGTTCGTCCCGTACCACTGGCCGGTCCCCACCGCGGCCAACGCCCTCACCATCGACGCCCTCGACCCCCGCTCCAAGATCCCCGAGTACAAGGTGTGCGCCTGCCGCATCGAGCACGCCGAGAAGATCGACGAGGTGCCCGCACCTCCCGTCACCCCCGGTCATGCGGCCTACCCCGAGACCCAGGTCTCGCGTACCGACCCGCTGCCCCCCACGGCCCCGCAGGGCCGTGGCACCTCGGAGAGGAGCTGAGGCCCGGATGATGGGCAGAACGATGTTCATCGACCCGGGGCGCTGCATCGGCTGCCAGGCCTGTGTCTCCGCCTGCCGGGAATGCGATTCGCACCGGGGCAAGTCGATGATCCACCTCGACTACACCGACGAGGGCCACTCCGTCGCCTCCCTTCCCACGGTCTGCATGCACTGCGAGGACCCGGTCGCCCCCTGCGCCGAGGTCTGCCCGGCCGACGCGATCCTGGTCACCGCCGACGGTGTGGTGCAGCAGGCCGACACCACGCGCTGCATCGGCTGCGCGAACTGCGTCAACGCCTGCCCCTTCGGCGTACCGAAGATCGACCTCCAGGCGAAGCTGCAGATGAAGTGCAACCTCTGCTACGACCGCACCGCCTACGGACTCGCCCCGATGTGCGCCACGGTCTGCCCGACCGGAGCGCTCTTCTACGGAACCGTCGAGGAACTCCAGGCGGAGCGTCCCGGCGTCCAGGTCGCAGACACCTTCGTCTTCGGCGAGAGCGAGGTCCGCACCGGCGTGGCGATGGTCGTGCCCGCGGAACGGGTCCGGTGGCCGGTACCGGGCGGCCTTCCCGTCGTCGAGATCAACGGTAAGGACGTCCGCCGATGAGCGTCACCGAACAGCAGTCCGGCAGCGACCGGGGTTCCGGCGGCGACCCGCGGGAGGCACTCCACGACAGGATCGCCGCGGACTCGCTCACCACCCGGCGCGACTACCTCCGGATCGTGACCACCGTCTCCGGCGGCCTCGCGCTCGGTGGTCTGGGCGTGGCGGGCGGGATCCTGCACCGGCACGGCGACGAGGAGGACGGGAAGCCGCCCTCACCGAAGCGGATCGCCGCGCAGCTGCTGCCCGGTGAGTCCCTCGCCTTCCGCTACCCCGGCGACGAGGACCGGGCAGTCGCCGTCCGGCTGGACGACGGCACCCTCGTCGGCTACTCCGCCGTATGCACCCACCTCGCCTGCGCCGTGATCTGGCGCAAGGACCGGGGCCCGGAGGGCGAGCTCTACTGTCCGTGCCACGAAGGTGTCTTCGACGCCCGTACCGGAGAGGTCACGGCCGGCCCGCCACCGCGTGGGCTGCCCAAGGTGGTGCTCACCGAGCAGACCGACGGCAGCATCTGGGCCGTGGGCACCACCCGCTCCGGCGAGAGCATCGAGCAGGGACTGTGCCGTCAGATCGGCGAAGACCGCCCGGACCTCGCCGCCAGGATCGGCTGCCCCGGTACCCGCGGCGGCGCGGAGGCACCGCCCCGCGCGGCCTCACCGACAGTCGGCCCCCCGGGCGTCGATGCACCCGGGAGCACGGCCGGGGAGTCCGGGGGTTCCGGGGCCGGAGGCGGACGGTCATGACCGAACCCGAGCAGCCCGACGAGCACCCGAGCCCTCCGGAGTCCTCCCAGCCCCCGGACCCGCCACAGGACACGTCGTCGAGAACCCTGGACGCGTCACCGACCGCCCAGCCCGCGGGAGATTCGTACCCCGCCTGTCACCCGGGCAGCGCCAGCCCTGAGCTGAACCGTCCCGTTCGCGATCGCTACCCCCAGATCCGTGCCACCAGTGGTTACGGCGACCCCCGGGTCCGGCACACCGGGCCCGGTCCGGGAGCGGGTACGGACCAGGAGCCCGAGCGCTCCTCGAAGCTGACGGCCCGGCTGGCGCTGGCCATGACCGTGGTCGTCGGGCAGCTCTGGGGGCTGACGGTGCTCATCGACGAATGGATGGAAGGCAACACCGGAACGGCCTGGTGGGGGGCCGGATTCCTCTGCCTGTCGTTCGTCGTGGTCCTCGGGCTGTGGCGGATCGATCCGAAGGACCGGTGAGCACCGCCGTACCCTGGAGGCATGAGTACCGCCCCCACCTCCGGACCGCGAGATTCGAAGCCGTCGCAGCGGCAGGAGCCGCCGCAGCAGGAGCCCAGGCCCAAGCCGGCTCTGATCTTCGACGATCCGCTGGACCGGCAGTCCGCGGACGATACGGACCAGGGGTGGGGCGAGCGGGCTCCGGCCGGCGGCAGCGCGGCCGACCTGGCGCGCTTCCTCGACGAGAAGCCGCCCCACCACGGCTGAGCCCGGCCGCCCCGCGCCATGCCCTGCGCCTGGCCGCGCCGGGAGGCCAGCGCGTCGCGGATCTCCTTGAGCACCTCCAGCTCGCTCACCTCCAGGGTCTCCTGCACACCTTCCTTCGCGGCCTGCGCGGCTGCTCGCCTGGCGAGGTACTTCGCCATCGGCATCACCATCAGGAAGTAGACGACGGCAGCCGTGATCAGGGAGCTGAGGGCTGCGCTGAGCACCGAGCCCCACAGGATCTCGATGCCGTCCAGCTTCCCGGTCTCCGGATCCACCACGCAGGGGCCCTGAAGACAGGAGCTGTACTTCTCCAGGTCCTGGGTGCCGAAAGCACCGACCAGCGGATTGATGATTTCCCTGACGACCGCGTTCACCACATTGGGGAAGGCGGCACCGATGACGACCGCGACCGCGAGACCGATCACGTTGCTACGCATCAGGAAGGCTTCGAAGCCCTCCCACAGACTGACCTTCTTCTCGCTCGCACAGGAGTCTTCCTCTGTACGGGCCGTAAGGGGAATGAACAGCTCCGCCACATGAGGCGGCAGAAGGGCACACCGTCCAATCAGGTAATTCCAACGAGTGAGTTGACGGAGTACCAGTTCTAGTCGGCATGGGACACCGCCACCGCGAGCCGTCCCGAGACGCCGGCTCCGGCCAGGGCGGCAGCGGTCTCCCGCTCCACGGACAGCACCACCAGGGCTCCCGCTTCCGGCCCGGCACCGCCGTCCGGCTGCGGGAAGACCCCATCCGCGCGCGTCGCGTCACGCGGCACCTCCGTCACCCGTACGTCCTTCGCCACCACCCGGGCACCGGCCTCCCCTTCGCGTGCGGCGATCACGTCGACCCGGTCCCCCGGCCGCAACAGCCGGACCGTCGCCGCGTCCGCGATCCGAACCGGCGCGGACACCAGCCGCACCGGCCGCTGCTCCGGCCCCGGCGGCGCGCCGACGCCCGTGACGGTGGTCCCCTTCCCGTCGCCAGGCCCAGGTGTGCCCCAGCCGGCATCGGCCAGGCCCGAAGCGGCGAGCACCGCGGAGGCCAGGGCGAAGCCCGCAGCCATGGCGCGGCGCTGCCCGCGCAACGCCCGCCGCAGTCGTCGTCCACCACCGCCGCGCACGCGCAGGGGACCGAAGAGCGGGACCCCGCAAGGCGGGGGAGGCGCGGGACGTGTATCGGGCACCGACGGGAACATGGCCAACACCACCTGTCGTGAGGGAAGTCCACGAGAAACACGTGACGAATCGCGTGAGGGGAGTCCCGCGGGATCTCCCCGCCGAACCCCCCTCACGATCCACTCTCCGCGCGAATCCCGCACAGCCCTGTGGACAGGCCACGTGTTGTGGACAACTCGGCCACCCGTACGAGAAGCAGGGCCGGTACAAGACGTCGAGACGCCAAGACGCCACGGTGCCGAGACACCGACATGCCGAGCTGGCGCGACACCGAGGTCGTGTGTGCCCGCTAAGGCAGTTCCACCCCCGTGTGGATCCCGTCCAGGGCGTGCACGCAGATGCAGTCACGGTCCGCGTTCGCCGGCAGTGCGCCCACCGCGTCGAACAGCACCGACCGCAGCCGGTCCACATTGGCCGAGAACACCTTCAGCACATCGCTGTGGTTGACGCCCTCGCCGGCCTCGGCACCCGCGTCGAGGTCCGTCACCAGTGTCAGCGTCGTGTAGCAGAGCCCCAGTTCGCGGGCCAGGACCGCTTCGGGGTGCCCCGTCATCCCGACCACCGACCAGCCCATCGCCGCGTGCCAGCGCGATTCCGCACGGGTCGAGAAGCGGGGCCCCTCGATCACGACCAGCGTTCCGCCGTCCACCGGATCCCAGTCGCGCCCGCGGGCCGCGGCGAGGGCCGCCTTGCGCCCCTCCGGGCAGTAGGGGTCGGCGAAGCCGAGGTGCACCACGTTCGGCTCGGTGCCGTCGGCCCGGGTCTCACCGTCGTAGTAGGTCTGCGTACGGGCCTTGGTGCGGTCCACCAGCTGGTCCGGTACGAGCAGGGTGCCCGGCCCGTACTCCGGGCGCAGGCCGCCGACGGCGCACGGGCCGAGCACCTGACGTGCGCCGACGGAGCGCAGGGCCCACAGGTTGGCGCGGTAGTTGATGCGGTGCGGCGGAAGGTGGTGGCCGCGGCCGTGGCGCGGGAGGAAGGCCACCCGGCGGCCCGCGATCTCCCCCAGGAAGAGGGAGTCGCTCGGCGCCCCGTACGGGGTGTCCACCTGGACCTCGGTCACGTCCTCCAGGAAGGAGTAGAGACCCGATCCGCCGATCACGCCGATATCCGCTGTACCCGTTTCTGCGTTCACCATGCGGTCACACTAACCGGGCAGGCACAACCGGGACCCCGCCGAGTGGATCAGCGGGGTCCCGGTGAAGCGTATGAAGGTGTGCGTGCGGCCTCAGGCGGCCGACGTACCGCTCGACGAGGAACTCGACGAAGCAGAGGACGCCGAGGACGGGGACGACGTCGAAGCGGCCGGCTTCGAGTCCGATCCCGACGAGGACGACGTGCTGGAAGCGGAACCGGACGTCTTCGCGGACGACGTGGCCGACGTGCTGCTCGACGAGGAGCCGCGGCTGTCGTTCCGGTAGAAACCGGAACCCTTGAAGACGATGCCGACCGCCGAGAACACCTTCTTGAGGCGTCCTTCGCAGTTCGGGCACACGGTCAGGGCATCATCGGTGAACTTCTGCACCGCCTCGAGGCCCTCGCCACACTCGGTGCACTGGTACTGATAGGTCGGCACTTGATCCTCCTGGCACTCTCACTCAATGAGTGCTAACGACGGTCCATACTGACGTATTCCGAGCGATCAGTCCACCGTGACCGGCTCGCGGTGACCGATCCCACGCGCCACCGTCCGCCCCCGGGACACCGGTGTCAGCCGCGAGCGCAGGGCCAGCAGGGTCACCAGGGCCAGCGCCGTGCCGATCAGCGGCACGACGAAACCGGTGCTCGCACCGTGGGCGTCCGCGAGCTGTCCGGCCACCGTGACGGCGGCCGCCTGGCCCAGGGCCACCGCGCCCGTCAGCCAGGTGAAGGCCTCGGTCCGCGCGGACGCCGGCACCAGGGCCTCGACCAGCGTGTAGCCGCTGATCAGAGCAGGGGCGATGCAGAGCCCGACCAGCAGGCCCGAACCGGCCAGCAGCGGCACGGAGTGCACCGCCCAGAGACCGGACGCGGTCAGGGTCAGGGCCACGTACCCGACGATCAGGCGGCGGCGCGGGCTGCTCTTCCAGGCGATGGCCCCGCAGGCGATACCGGCCAGCATGTTGCCGGCCGCGAAGACCCCGTACAGCAGGCCGTTCACGCCGGGGCGGCCGATCTCCTCGGAGAACGCGGTCAGGGAGACCTGCATGCCGCCGAAGACGGCGCCGATGCCCAGGAAGGTGATCGCGAGCACGCGGACGCCCGGTACGGAGAGTGCCGAGCGGTGCGGCTCGGCGGCGGTCGCGGCGTTCCGGACGGCGGGCTGGGTGCCGCGCTGGGCGGCGAACAGGAGGCCGCCGGCGAGCGTCAGCGCGGCCTCGGCGATCAGCCCGGCCGCCGGGTGCACGCCGGTGCACAGCGCCGTCGCGAGCACGGGTCCGACGACGAAGGTGAATTCGTCCGTGACGGACTCGAAGGCGGCGGCCGTGGACATCAGGGGGGAGGCCGGACGCCCCGGGGCGGCGCCGAGCGTGGCCGCCCAGCGGGCCCGGACCATCGGCCCGATCTGCGGAATGGAAGCACCGGTCGGCACCGCCGCCAGGAACAGGGCCCACAGGGGCGCGTCCGCCAGGGCGAGCGCCGTGAGCACACCGACGGAGGCGGCGTGCACCAGGACGCCGGGCACGAGGACGGAACGCTGGCCGAAGCGGTCGGCGAGCTTGCCGCTCTGGGGCGCGAACAGGGCCATCGAGACACCGGACACGGCCGCCACGGCGCCCGCGCTGCCGTACGAGCCGGTGGTGTGCTGAACCAGGAGCACGATGCCGATGGTCAGCATCGCGAAGGGCTGCCGGGCCGCGAAGCCCGGAAGGAGGAAGGTCCACGCACCAGGGGTGCGCAGCAACTGCCCGTAACCGGGGCGGTCGGAGACCGTGGACTCCACGGTCCTTGCCTTTCTGCCGCCTGGTGGCCGCGCTCCCGCGCGGGGCGCCGCACAGGGGTGCGGGCTCGGGCGGGAGCTGCCGAGAGCTGTCCTCTTCGCGCGGAACTGCGGTAGATGCCGGGCGCTCGCTCCAGAGGCGAAAGGACGCCACGACCGCCATACGGTCGCGCCAGCTCTGCGTCAGGCAGAGTTGGTCGATAAAGATCAATACATGTGGATCATGGGTAGCAGTCCTTTATCTTACAGGCCCCGGGTCTGATGTGCCTCTGATTGCACCAGAGACTCCCGTCACCACCTCTGATCAGTGGTGCGCCTTCATGCCGCCCGAAGCGCCGCCCGAAGCGCCGCCCGAGGGGCCCCCGGACGTACCGCCCGGCCTCCCCTCGCCGCCTCTGCCCAGCTTCTTGGCCAGCTTCATCACCCGCGGCACGTCCGCTGGGCCGTTCTCCTGAAGGCCGCCGCCCGTCCCCAGCCAGCCGGCCAGCTTGCCGCCCTCGCCGACCGCCCGCAGCCGCGCCTCCGCCGCGTCGCGCACCGGGTCGGTCGCGACCACCAGGAGCTCGTCCCGGCGCCTGAGCACGGTGGACGGGGCGGGCACGAAGCTCTTCCCGTCCCGGACGACGAGGGTGACAGCCGCTCCTGCGGGCAGCCGCAGCTCGGCGACCTCCACCCCGTGCATCTTCGACTTCCCGGGGATGGCGACGGACAGCAGATGCCCGCGCAGCCGCTCCAGTGGTGCCGACTCGATGCCCAGGTCCGCCGTCTCGGACGGGTCCTCCGAGATCTTCAGGGCCCTCGCGAGCCAGGGCAGGGTGGGCCCCTGGATCAGCGTGTAGACGATGACGAGCACGAAGACGATGTTGAAGACCCGGGTGCTGCCCTCGATCCCGGACACCATGGGAATCGTCGCCAGGATGATGGGGACCGCGCCGCGCAGGCCCGCCCAGGACATGAGGGCCTTCTCGCGCCGTGGCAGTCCGAACGGCGCCAGGCTGATGAAGACCGACAGCGGCCGTGCGACCGCGGTCAGCACCAGCCCCACGATCACGGCGGGCCAGAAGTCGTCGATGAGGTCGTGCGGGGTGACCAGCAGGCCGAGCAGGACGAACATGCCGATCTGCGCCAGCCAGCCGAGCCCGTCCGCGAAGCCGCGGGTGGCCGGCCAGTGCGGCAGCTTGGAGTTGCCGAGGACCATCGCGGCCAGGTAGACGGCCAGGAACCCGCTGCCGTGGGCCATGGCGCCCGCCGCGTACGCGGACACGGCGATGGCCATCACGGCGATCGGGTAGAGGCCGGACGCGGGCAGTGCCACGTGGCGCAGCCCGAGGGATCCGAGCCAGCCCACCGCGAGGCCGATGGCCGCGCCGATGGCGAGCTCCAGGGCTATCTCACCGACCAGTACGTACCAGTGCTCCACGGGGCCGACGGCGGAGAAGGCCACCACCAGGATGACCACGGGGGCGTCGTTGAAGCCGGACTCCGCCTCCAGGACGCCGGTGATCCGGGAGGGGAGCGGGACCTTGCGCAGCACCGAGAAGACGGCTGCCGCGTCGGTGGAGGAGACGACGGCGCCGATGATCAGGGCCTGTCGCCATTCGAGGCCGACGAGATAGTGCGCCGCGCCCGCGGTGACACCCACGCTGATGCCCACGCCGACGGTCGACAGCATGGCCGCCGCCGGCAGTGCGGGTTTGACTTCCTTCCACTTCGTGCCCAGTCCGCCCTCGGCCAGGATGACCACCAGGGCGGCGTAGCCGATCACCTGGGTCAGCTCGGCGTTGTCGAACTTGACGTCGAAGATGCCGTCCTGCCCCATGGCGATACCGATGCCGAGGTACAGGAGCAGGCTGGGGAGCCCGCTGCGGGACGAGATGCGTACGGCCGCGACGGCGACCAGCAGGACGAGCGAGCAGACGAGCAGAAGTTCGTTGAGCGCGTGGACAGTCAGGGTCCGTTCCTTCCCTGCGTACGCCTTCCGGATCGACCTCCGGCGGCCAGTACTTCGTTACCTTACCTAATCTTTAACGTCTCCTTGACGTGCTCGAGTGTTCGTGCGAGGACTGCGCAAATGGATGCATCCCCATACCGCGTCCGAGTGGCTTCGGCGGGGCGCCTATGGTTGCTCCTGCACTCCCAGGACCACCCTGCCCCTCGAAGGACAGCGATGCCCGCCAACACAACCGCCCCTTCCGGTTCTTCCGATGCGAAGAAGCCCGGCAGGAAGAAGGGGCGACGCGCCCGCCTGTTCGTGATCGTCCTGGTGCTGGCGCTTGTCGCGGGTGTCGGTTACGGCGCGTTCTGGTCCGTATCCACGGTCCGGGCCTCGTACCCGCAGACCACCGGTTCGATCGAGCTCAAGGGTCTTACCGGCGACGTCGACGTCAAACGCGACAGTTACGGGATCCCGCAGATCTACGCGGACTCCGACAGCGACCTCTTCCGTGCCCAGGGCTTCGTCCAGGCCCAGGACCGCTTCTGGGAGATGGACGTCCGTCGCCACATGACGTCGGGCCGGCTCTCCGAGATGTTCGGGTCCGGCCAGGTCGAGACCGACTCCTTCCTGCGCACGCTGGGCTGGCGCAAGGTCGCGCAGGAGGAGTACGACACAAAGCTCGACGAGGACACCAAGAAGAACCTCCAGTCGTACGCGGAGGGGGTGAACGCGTATCTGGAGGGCAAGGACGGCAAGGACATCTCCGTCGAGTACGCGGCCCTCGGCCTGACCAACGACTACAAGCCCACCGAGTGGACCCCGGTCGACTCGGTCGCGTGGCTGAAGGCGATGGCCTGGGACCTGCGCGGGAACATGCAGGACGAGATCGACCGCTCGCTGTTGACCAGCAGGCTCAGCAAGGAGCAGATCAAGGACCTCTACCCGGCCTACCCGTTCGGCACGAACGACCCGATCGTCGGGCAGGGCGCGGTCTCCCCGGCCACGGGCAAGTTCGAGCCGGACGCCGAGCCGTCGGACGACATCGGTGCGCAGACCCCCGAGGGTGCTGCCGAGGGCCTGAACACCCAGCTCTCCGCGCTCTCCGACACCCTGGACGAGATCCCGGCCCTGCTCGGCCCCAACGGCAACGGCATCGGATCGAACTCCTGGGTCGTCTCCGGGGAGCACACGGCCACCGGCAACCCGCTGCTGGCCAACGACCCGCACCTGGCGCCCATGCTGCCCTCGCTCTGGTACCAGATGGGGCTGCACTGCCGTGAGGTCTCGGAGACCTGCCGGTACGACACCGCCGGTTACACCTTTTCCGGGATGCCCGGGGTGATCATCGGCCACAACCAGGACATCGCCTGGGGCTTCACCAACCTCGGCGCGGACGTCACCGACCTCTTCCTGGAGAAGGTCTCGGCCGACGGGTACCAGTACGACGGCAGGACCGAGCCCTTCGTCACCCGTGAGGAGACCATCAAGGTCGCGGGCGGCAAGAGCCGGAAGATCACCGTCCGGGAGACGAACAACGGACCGCTGGTCTCCGACCGCAGCGGCGAGTTGGTGAAGGTCGGCAAGAAGGCGCCGGTCACCAACTCCGCCCCGGACCGGGGTGACGGCTACGCGGTCGCGCTGAAGTGGACCGCGCTGGATGCCGGCAAGTCGATGGACGCGGTCTTCGAGCTCAACCGGGCCAAGGACTTCAAGTCCTTCCAGGCGGCGGCCGAGCACTTCGAGGTGCCCTCGCAGAACCTCATCTACGCGGACACCGAGGGCAACATCGGCTACCAGGCCCCGGGCAAGATCCCGGTCCGCGTCAAGGGTGACGGCACGACGCCGAGCCCCGGCTGGACGTCGGAGTACGGCTGGGAGGACGAGCCGGTCCCGTTCGACGAACTGCCCTACGAGTACAACCCGGATCGCGGCTACATCGTCACCGCCAACCAGGCCGTCATCGATGATTCGTACAAACACCTCCTCACCAAGGACTGGGGCTACGGCGCACGCAGCCAGCGGATCAACAGCCTTATCGGGGACAAGATCAAGCGTGGCGAGAAGATCTCCACCGACGACATGCAGACGATGCAGATGGACAACCAGAGCGCGATCGCCGCGGAACTGGTCCCGAAGCTGCTGAAGATCGGCATCTCCGACAAGAGCGTCCGTGAGGCCCAGAAGCTGCTGGAGGGCTGGAACTACACCCAGGAACCCGACTCGGCCGCCGCCGCGTACTTCAACGGTGTCTGGCGCAACATCCTCAAGCTGGCCTTCGGCAACAAGCTCCCCAAGGAGCTCCGCGCCCAGGGTGACTGCCTCAGCGTGCTGCCCGCCACCAGCACCGGACCGGTGGACGAACAGACCAAGCGCGTACGGGAGTGCGGCCAGCGTGACCCCGACTCGGCGCAGCCGGACGGCGGCGACCGCTGGTACGAGGTCGTCGAGTCCATCCTCGACGACACGGACAACGAGTGGTGGAAGGTGCCCGCCCAGGGGCGCGAAGAGGCGATCGAGAACCGCGACCAGCTCTTCGCCCGCGCCATGAAGGACGCCCGCTGGGAGCTGACCGCCGAGCTCGGCAAGGACATCAGCACCTGGAGCTGGGGCCGGCTGCACCAGCTGACCCTGCGCAACCAGACGCTCGGCACCGAGGGCCCCGACCTCCTGCAGCGGGCGCTCAACCGCGGTCCGTGGCACCTCGGCGGCGGCGAAGCCGCTGTCAACGCCACCGGCTGGAACGCGGCGGGCGGCTACGACGTGATCTGGGTTCCCTCGATGCGGATGGTCGTCAATGTGGGGGAGTGGGACAAGTCCCGCTGGATCAACCTCACCGGCGCCTCCGGGCACGCGTTCAGCGCGCACTACACCGACCAGACCGACAAGTGGGTCGACGGTGACCTGCTCGACTGGTCCTTCGAACCCGACGCGGTCCAGCAGTCCACGGTCGACACCCTGACGCTCAAGAAACCCTAGGCAGGGTCCCGGGGTGTGAAGTGCCGCGCCCCGGCAGGCGTGACGACGGCGTCCACGGGGTGGTCGTGCGGTTCCTCCGGAACCCGCGCGACCACCTCGTCGTCGTACAGCAGGACGACGAGTGCGGGGTTCGCCCCGGCCGCCGACAGCCGGGCCAGCACCCGGTCGTAGCTGCCCCCGCCGCGCCCCAGCCGCATCCCGCGCCGGTCCACGGCGAGTCCGGGCAGCAGGACCACGTCGGCCCCGAGGACCGCTCCGGGCCCCAGGCGTACGCCGTCCGGCTCCAGCAGCCCCCGTCCGGTGGGGACGAGATGTTCCGCACCCTCGTACGCGGCCCAGTCCAGGTCGTTGTCCGGCATGAGCACCGGCAGCAAGACCCGTACGCCCCGCGCACGCAGCGTGTCCAGGAGCGCGTGTGTACCGGGCTCGCGCCCCACGGACACATAGGCCGCCACGGTCCGGGCTCCGGCCACCTCCGGGAGGGCCGATGCCGCCGCGGCGAGAACCTCGGCGGCGTTCTCGACGTCCTCAATGGACAGGAGCCTTCGCGAAGCGAGGAGTTCGCGCCGCAGTAGTGCCTTTCGGGACATGTCATCGTTCAACGGGTGCTCGCATACCTCGTTTATGGGGTTGTATGAGTACGAAGTTAACCGGACGCTCATCTTCCGCCCATACGCACCGGTTACAGTTCTGCGCATGACTCAGTCGCGCCCCAGGATCAGCAAAGCTGTCATTCCAGCTGCAGGTCTCGGCACCCGGTTCCTGCCGGCCACCAAGGCCACTCCCAAGGAGATGCTGCCTGTCGTCGACAAGCCCGCCATCCAGTATGTCGTCGAGGAGGCGGTCACCGCAGGCCTCTCCGACGTACTGATGATCACCGGTCGCAACAAGCGTCCCCTGGAGGACCACTTCGACCGGAACTACGAGCTGGAGTCCGCGCTGACCCGCAAGGGAGACGCCGAACGGCTCTCCAAGGTCCAGGAGTCCAGTGACCTGGCCACCATGCACTACGTCCGCCAGGGCGACCCGCGCGGCCTCGGTCACGCCGTCCTGTGTGCCGCACCGCACGTCGGTGACCAGCCCTTCGCCGTCCTCCTCGGCGACGACCTCATCGACCCGCGCGACCCGCTGCTCGCCCGCATGGTCGAGATCCAGGAGCGCGAGGGCGGCAGTGTCATCGCCCTCATGGAGGTCGATCCGGCGCAGATCCACATGTACGGCTGCGCGGCGACCGAGCCCACCGGCGACGGTGACGTCGTACGGGTCACCGGCCTGGTGGAGAAGCCCGACCGGGCCGACGCCCCCAGCAACCTCGCCGTCATCGGCCGCTATGTGCTGGACCCGGCGATCTTCGACATACTGCGCCACACCGAGCCGGGCCGCGGCGGCGAGATCCAGCTCACCGACGCACTCCAGCTGCTGGCCGAGGACGAGAAGATCGGCGGCCCGGTGCACGGCGTCGTCTTCAAGGGCCGCCGCTACGACACCGGTGACCGCGGCGACTATCTGCGTGCCATTGTCAGACTCGCGTGCGAACGTGAGGACCTGGGCCCGGACTTCCGGACCTGGCTGCGCAGTTACGTCACCGAGGAGTTGTAACAGCTTGAGCAGCACGATCTGGTCGGTGGACGAGCACCTGGACGACATCCTCGCCGCCGTGAGGCCGCTCGAACCCATCGAGCTGCAGCTGCCCGACGCCCAGGGCTGTGTCCTGGTCGAGGACGTCATGGTCGAGGTCGCCCTGCCGCCCTTCGACAACAGCTCGATGGACGGATACGCCGTCCGGATCTCCGACATCGAGGGCGCCAGCGAGGAGTTCCCCGCCGTCCTCACCGTCATCGGCGATGTCGCGGCGGGCGACGGCGGGCTGGCCGACGGCCGGTCGGTCGGCCCCGGTGAGGCCGCCCGCATCATGACCGGGGCTCCGCTGCCCGCGGGCGCCGAGGCGGTCGTCCCGGTCGAGTGGACCGACGGCGGCACGGGCCAGGGCCCGGCCGACGCCATGCGTGCCCACAGCGAAGCCCCGGAGGGGGCGAGCGGCGAGGTCCGGGTCCACCGCCCCGCCGAGGCCGGCGCCCATGTCCGGGCCCGGGGGAGCGATGTCCAGCCCGGGGACCTGGCGCTGCGCGCCGGCTCGGTCGTCGGGCCGCCGCAGATCGGGCTGCTGGCCGCGATCGGCCGCTCGACGGTGAAGGTCCGGCCCCGTCCACGTGTCGTCGTGCTCTCCACCGGCAGCGAGCTCGTGCAGCCGGGCGAGGAGCTGACCGGCGGCCGGATCTACGACTCCAACAGCTTCGCCCTGACGGCCGCCGCCCGGGACGCCGGAGCCATCGCATACCGCGTCCCCGCGGTCGCCGACGACGCGGAGACACTGCGCGCCACGATCGAGGACCAGCTGATCCGCGCCGACATCGTCGTCACCACCGGCGGCGTGAGCGTCGGCGCGTACGACGTGGTCAAGGAGGCGCTGACCTCCGTGGGTGACGAGGACGAGCCCGGCAGCGGCATCGACTTCCGGAAGCTAGCCATGCAGCCGGGCAAGCCGCAGGGCTTCGGCACGATCGGCCCCGACCACACGCCGCTGCTGGCACTGCCCGGCAATCCGGTGTCCTCGTACGTCTCCTTCGAGCTGTTCGTCCGTCCGGCCATCCGGGCCCTTATGGGTCTCGACGACGTCCACCGCCCGACGGCCACGGCCACGCTGGACGTCGACAAGGCGCTCACCTCGCCGGTCGGCAAGCGGCAGTTCCTACGGGGGACGTACGACGCGGAGGCGGGCACCGTCACCCCTGTCGGCGGACCCGGATCGCACCTGATCGCCGCCCTCGCCCAGGCGGACGCGCTGATCGTGCTGCCCGAGGACGTCACCTCCGCCGAGCCCGGCGCGGAGACCCAGGTGATCCTCCTCCGCTGACTTCGGCGCGGTGGCGGTACGGTATCTGGCGCTGTGCCTTACCGGGGGAAGCCCCTCGGGCGCCCGGCCCGTACTCCGGTGCGGCCGGGCGGGCAACCGGCGCCCTACCGCTAGGCGGAGTGAGTTGAGTACGCAGAACAGGCTGACGCACATCGACGAGGCGGGCGCGGCCCGCATGGTCGATGTGTCGGAGAAGGACGTCACGGCACGCGTCGCCCGGGCGAGCGGCCGGGTCCTCGTGTCCCCGCGCGTCGTCGAACTCCTCAGAGGCGAAGGGGTTCCCAAGGGAGACGCTCTCGCCACGGCGCGCATCGCCGGGATCATGGGCGCCAAGCGCACCCCGGACCTCATCCCGCTGTGCCATCCGCTGGCCGTCTCCGGCGTGAAGGTCGACCTGAGCGTCGCCGACGACGCGGTGGAGATCCTGGCCACGGTGAAGACGACGGACCGCACCGGGGTCGAGATGGAGGCCCTGACGGCCGTCTCGGTCGCCGCCCTCACGGTGATCGACATGATCAAGGCGGTCGACAAGAGCGCCGTGATCACGGACGTCCGGGTCGAGGCGAAGTCGGGCGGCAAGTCCGGCGACTACCGGCGCCCCGTACCGGAAGGCGACCACCGGCGCCCCGCACCGGAGGGGGCGGAGGCATGACCGTGCCCGACAGCGAGGCGGTACCCGGCGTGGCCCTGACCGCACCGTACGCGGCCCTCGTCGTGACCGCTTCCAACCGCGCCTCGGCCGGTGTCTACCCCGACCGGGGCGGACCGCTGGTCGCCGAAGGGCTCGCCGCTCTCGGATTCACCGTCGACGGCCCGCAGGTCGTTCCCGACGGCGACCCCGTGGAGGCGGCCCTGCGGGCCGGTGCGGCGGCCGGCTACGACGTGATCGTCACCACCGGAGGTACGGGCGTCTCACCCACCGACCGGACCCCCGAGGCCACCCTCCGTGTCATCGACCGCGAGATCCCCGGCATCGCCGAGGCGATCCGGGCCGAGGGCCGGGACAAGGTGCCCACGGCCGCACTCTCCCGCGGCCTCGCGGGCATCGCGGGCGGCACCCTCATCGTGAACCTGCCAGGCTCCACCGGCGGCGTACGCGACGGGCTCGCGGTCCTGGGCAGGCTTCTGGTGCACGCCGTCGACCAACTGCGCGGCGGCGACCACCCCCGACCGGGGAGCCCGAGCTGAACGTCCCGACCTGGCCGGTGATCCTGACCGACGGAGCGATCACCCTCCGCCCGATAAAGCTGCGTGACCAGCGCATGTGGCGCGAGGTCAACCGCCGCAACCGTGACTGGCTACGGCCCTGGGAGGCGACCGTCCCGCCGCCCGCCCCCGGCGGCCCCGTGGCCCAGCGTCCGACCTACCGCCAGATGATCCGTCACCTGCGCGCCGAGGCGAACGCGGGCCGCATGCTGCCCTTCGCCATCGAGTACGAGGGCCGTCTCGTCGGGCAGTTGACGGTGGCCGGGATCACCTGGGGCTCGATGTGCTCGGGTCATGTCGGCTACTGGGTCGACCAGGGTGTGGCCGGCCGCGGCGTCATGCCCACAGCCGTGGCGCTCGCCGTCGACCACTGTTTCCGCACCGTCGGGCTGCACCGGATCGAGGTGTGCATTCGGCCCGAGAACGGCCCCAGCCGCAGGGTCGTGGAGAAACTCGGATTCCGCGAGGAGGGATTGCGTCCACGCTATCTCCACATCGACGGCGCGTGGCGGGATCACCTGATCTTCGCTCTGACCGCGGAGGAAGTGCCCGACGGATTGCTCCGGCGTTGGCGCAGGGTGCGGCCGGGTGCGCCGCACACGCCGGGGGAAATGAAATAGGTGTTCGAAATTGATCGATCTGCGACCGCTAACGAACCCACTCGCATCGGGTGCTGATCCGAAGAATCGCAAAAAAAGTCCGTGATATCAGCCTGATCGTGCGACACACCGGGCCAATTGGCGGATGCTGCCGTGCAAACCCCTCTACGGTGTGAGCGTGAGCAGTAGCGGCCTCATCTACGCAGTCATCGTCGGTGCCTGGGCCGCCTACCTGGTGCCGATGTGGCTCCGCAGGCAGGACGAGCTCAATGAAGCCCGACCGACGGAACGCTTCAGCACCGCCATCCGGCTGCTGTCCGGACGGGCGGCCATGGAGCGCCGGTACGCCAAGGAGCTGCAGGAGCGCGATGCCGGGGAGGCGCCTGGCGACGTGGACCCGGATGCCGTCACGGACCGATTGGATTCCGTCGACGTCCGGGCCTTTTCCGCGCCCCCGGCACACACCGAAGCCCGGTTGAACGACCCGGCGCAGGACGCTCCCGAGCGTCCGGCCTCCGGTCGTCCGGCCGCGGAGCGCCCGCGCGCGGAGCAGGCGCGCCCGGCACCCGTCCGGCGCCCGCGCACCCCCGGCGGGGAGAGCGAGCGCGAGCGGCGGGCCCGGCGCACCAAGGTTCTGACGCGCCGCCGGCGCACGACCACGGTCCTGTTCATGGCGTTCACGCTCGGCGCGATCGTCGCGGCCGTCGGCGGGCTCCGCTTCCTCTGGGCGCCCGCTGTCCCGGCCGTGCTGCTGAGCTCGTACATCGTGCATCTTCGTGCCCAGGAGCGCCGCAGGTTCGTCTTCACCATGGACCGGCGCAGGGCCGAGGTCGCCGCGCAGCGGCTCCGCGAGAACCGGCCCCGACGGCACCAGCCCGCGGCGACGGCTCCCGCCGAGCCCGACGAGGAGCCCGAAGCGCGTCACCCCGCACCCACCCCGACGGTCTCCCCGCAGGAGGCCGGACGCCGCGCTCTCGTCGAGCAGACGGACCACGCGGAGTGGGTCGACCAGCAGCGCGAGCGCGGTCCGGCCCAGGGCGACAGCTGGGAGCCGGTCCCGGTCCCGCTGCCGACCTATGTCACCGCCCCCGTCGCCCCGCGTGCCACGGGCGGGGTGGAGGTCGGCGACCCGGAGACCTGGAGCGCGGCCCGCTCCAGCACGGCCGAGCCCACGGGCACCTCGCACCCCGTCGTACCCGAGGCGGACCCCGCGCCACGCCGCCGCGGCAACCAGTCCCGGCGCACCCGCGACCGCGGCCGGACCCCGCTCTTCGACCAGTACGACGACGAGGACCGGCCCCGCGCGGCCAACGAGTGAGACCCGTGGGAGACCTGCGGGGGGCCGACTCGCCTGACCTGCGGGATACGGATTTCCGAGCACCCCGTCGAGGGTGCTAAAGTTTCACTCGTTGCAAGGGCCTGTGGCGCAGTCTGGTAGCGCACCTCGTTCGCATCGAGGGGGTCTGGGGTTCAAATCCCCACAGGTCCACCGCGGGCCGTTCACGAGTTAGCTCGTGAACGGTTCACGAAATCCCGTTCAGCCCACCCGGCTGGGCGGGATTTCGTGCATCTGAGGCTTGGTACGGCGCGGATGTCGTTCCGGGAGGCCCGGTTCGGGTCCGTGGGAACGCTGAGTGGAGCTGGCTTTGGCTTTGCGGGCATGGCGAAGCGGCCGCAGGACCCTGATGGTCCTACGGCGCGCTGGTGGCTGTGCGGTTGTGCCTGCTTCGCCGATGCCGTTCCTACGGTTCGGGAGGCGGGGCGGCATCGGTCGCCCCTGTCTCCTCGTCAGGGCTCTCGTACGGGTCGGGAGTCTCGGCAATGTGGCCGAGGGTATATTTCTCTTCCTTCCAGAGGCGCTGGTCGCGCAGGAAGGACTCGATACTTCGCAGGTTCTCGACCATGAGCTGGATGGCACTGAGCAGCGTTTGGGCGACTCGGCCTCGGCTCTGGCGTTTCTCGCGGGAGTGCAGGAATGTGTCGACGTTCTTGGCGCGGCCGTTGAGCCCTTCGACGTGGCTGCGCAGGCTTCGGTAGGCACGCTGCCAGGCTTCCCGGCCCCACGGCAGGTCCTGGCGGAGCTTCGGCATGATGTCGACGGGCACGGTGATCGTGGACTGCTGGCAGATGGCCGGCCGCTGATGGGCCGGCCGTTGTGGCGGTCGTACGGTCGGTCTGGCGTCTGGATGAGCCTGCCGGGCCCGGCGGTTGGTCAGGTCGACGGTGTGGGGCTGAGCGCGGACGGGGCGGCGCGGGGTGTGGTTGCGGCGCCGGTGAGCGCCGGATGCGTCGCGTTCCTGGGCCCAGGGGCAGGTGACGCGGGGGCTGGTGCCGGCGGCGGGGCACTGGCGGCGTTCCAGGCCGCGGTGGTCGGCGGACTGTTTCAGTGGGAGGACGTAGGGGTCCGCTTCCAGCATGTCGGGCAGGAGCTCTTCGCGGGTTCTGCTCTGCTTGGCGGCGGCCATGCGGTGGTAGGTGTCGATGATCCGCTGAGGGGTGTGGGGGCACAGCAGGTCGCCCGCGATGGCGATGGTGCCTTCGACGGCGTTCTTGTTCTTGCGGACCATGGTGGTCTTGTAGTCGAGGACCGGTTTGTAGCCGACCGCCCGAACGGGGTCGTGGAAGTTCTCGACCTTGGCATCGGCGTAGGCGAGGTCGCCCGCCAGGTAGCCCTGGACGGGCCACATGCGCTTGACGATCTGGAGCAGGCGCACCGCCTGGGGGCCGATCTGCTTGCCGGGCGTGTGCAGCGACATGCCCATGCACAGTTGCGGGTAGCGGCCGGCGATGGACGGCTCGGCGTGGCCCGCGACCAGGAGTGTGGCGCTGTAGCCGAAGGTCTTGTGGCCGCCCCCGGAGACGTGGATACCTGCGCTCACTTCGAGCGAGGCGCGGCGTCGGGTGCTGTGCCTGGCCCAGGTGGGAATGGCCGTGGCGTCCACAGACAGGTCACCGGCCCACTCGTCCATCAGGCCGCGGGCAACGGCGGTCCGCACGGGAGCGAGTACCAGCTTGTTGGCGATCCGCGACAGGACCGGCGTCGAGTCATGGCGGGTGTGTTGAAGCCAGGCACGCCGGTAGGTGACGGCCTGGTTGCGCGGCATGCGGGTACGCCGGTCGTGGCGGGCCGGGTCGAGAAGTGTGGTGATGCGCGACCAGGCATCGTAGAAGCGCTTCGCCGACGCACGCGTCGCTTCGATGTCCGTACGGTCGACTGCCGGAAGTCCGAAGTATTTGAGCCACGGTGTGCGTACGCGGAATTGCACGCACTCCCAGGCGTCGTCCACGTTGGTGCTGCGCAGTTCCCGGGCCGCCAGCACCATGCCGACAAGCACTGTTTCCGACGGCAGGCCGCGAGGTCCGGGGCGACGGGCCTCCAGGACCGCGAGTTCGTCCAGGACTCCGCTGGCCCGGACGAGATCGATGACCTGCCGCACCAGGCGGTCGTTCAACAGGGAGGGGTGCGGTGAGGGCGCGGGGCGGTGCTGCCCGCCGCGGCGCTTCATGCCCAGCCCCGCAGCATGCGCACGGCAGCGTCTCGCGAGATTGCCGGTACCCAGGCCATGTAGGGGGCGAGCGCGGCAGTGGTCTTCATTCCTGCTGCGCGGGCCACGAGGTCAGCTGGCACATGGTCGCGCAGCAGGGAAACGATCCAGGTGGCGCGCAGACGCCGAGTGTCCAGAGGCGGGACTTTCGGGTCACCGGGTCTGGTGCGTCTGACCCAGTTGCTGATGGCGTTCTTCGGGTAGGGGACATGGCGGTCGGGTGCGTACAGGTAGTTCTCCCCGGCGGCCCGGGCGAGTGCGGCGAGCGTTTCCTCCCACAGCGAGCGGCACACGATGAGTCGGTCAGTGTCCGGGACGTGCACGACGACGGCGTCGCTGGGCAGGACGTGAATGTCCGTGCCGCGCACGGTGAGGATCTCCTTGGGCTGCAGGCCGCATCCGGCGCCGAGGGCGAGGAGTGCCTTGGCGTTGCTCGAGCCGGTCGGGACCGGCGGCAGGCTGTCGGACCAGGCATCCAGTCGGGTCAGGTCGCTGGTGCTGTAGGGCGTGGCACGGGAGCGATCCCCACTGAGGTGAGGGCGGGGCGCTTCACCGCGCTCGACCCATACGAGGGTCTCCCGCACGCGGGCCAGGATCGAGGCGTAGGTCTGCGTGCTGTTCGGAGCGATGTCGGTGTTCAGCAGCAGCGAGCGGGTGATGGTGCCCTGCTCCAGCCAGACAGCCGGATCGCGTGCCAGCCCGGCGCGCTCGGCCCTGATGGCGAGTGTCGCCATCACTCCCAGCACGGTGGTGAGCCGGTAGGGGACATGGTCGGCGACGGTGGCCACCACCATGCGCACAGCGTCGGCAACCACCTCCCACTCGGGAGGAGCCTCCTTGGGCCGGTACCGAAGAATTGCCTGACTCATCTCGGTCTCCAGGGCTACGCACCACGAATACCGGCTGAACAAATAGCCGCATTGCTCGACATAGTGCACATCAACCTGGAGGAGCGCATCTCGATGCCCGGTGGCACCCAGCGCAGTACGACGCCGAGGGACCTTGCCGAGGACCCGGACGCGTGGCCCCACGCGATCATGACCAGTCACCCTCAAGCCCAGGTCGTCCAGGCGCTCGCGCGCGCCCTCGGGGAGAGGCTGAAGGAGCGAGGGCTGAGCCTGCGGCAGGCCGCCACCCTTACCGGGGTTAACCGGCAGGCGATCGTCAATCTGCTCAACGGGATCAGCTGGCCCGACGTGGTCACCGTGAGCCTGCTGGAGGACGGTCTCGACGTCGCATTGTGGCCGGGGGCTGCGAGCCCTGCCTCGGAGAAATGCGGATGAGTCCGGTGGATAAACCGGCACGAAAGCCTACTTTCCATGCCATCGATGAGCGGAATGGCATACAGAACTAGGCCACGCGCCTCCCAGCGGACGTGCCGTCGACTAGGCTGGGATGCACGTGAACCATGATCAGGGGCACGTATCGGTGCCGCCGGATTGCCCTCCGGCGGCACCACCCCTCTCACACAACTGATCAGAGGCGCATATCTAGGTCAGGCAGCCTCAGCTTTCTGCGCTGTCGGTAGGTCCCGGGCCACGGCGTAGGTGGCGGCGGCGACCTTCTCCACACGCCCCTTGCCGACCAGCCGGTTGAGCGCGGTGCGCACGTCTTCGCTGGGGCGTTTGGAGTTCCCGAGCTTCTCCGTGCGCCCCCTGGCCCGCAGAATGACGATGGCTTCGACCACCTCATCGACATGCATGGCGCGATCGGAGGTGGCGAGAATCGTCATGACGAAGTCCTGCAGGCTGTTGGACTCGTCGTCCTGGAGCTCGTCCAGAGAAGCCGTGGCAGAACTCTGCGGCGGCATGGGCGGCTCTTCCTCTGAGCTCTCCGGCGCGTCCGCCCCGGGCGCAGGAATGCGGTCCTCGACGAACTGGTACATCGTCTCCGCCTGCTCCAAGCCTTGTTCCTCGCCCGCGAGCCGGTCCTGAAGTTCGCTGACGCGGCTGAGGGCCTGGGAGAGCTCGTCGCGCAGTGCCGCACAGTCAGCACGCCGTTCGTCCCGGTCCTGGCGGATCAGAGCCAGTGCGTCAAGGAGCAGGTCGGAGCGCCTACTCGCTCCGTGCGCCATGTGGCCTCCCGTGTCTGACGATGCCTACAGGCACACCCTACGGGTCTGACAAGCAGAGCGTAATGTGGTCTTTCAATCTTGTGGGTAACGAGGGTCCGTTGGCGGGGGCGTGCTCTCGTGCGGCTTGCAGACCAAGACAGCTGAACCTACTTCGTTGCAGCAAGCGCATCATCAGGCTCTGTCCGTATGTGGCCAGTTGGCGTAGAGGGCGCTGCTTGAAGTCATCGATGCGGCATGACCCACCGGGACTGCTGGCGCGGACTGCGTGCTGGCTACGTTGCAGACGCCCGTCGAGGCGCTGCGCGAGCGCTCAGCAATCGCTTTCCGGCAGGAAGAATCACGACGCAGCGAGTTCACCGACGACCTGCTGTACGGACGTGGCGACTTGGGACGTCTGGTGGAGCGGGCAGAGCAGTTCGGGCTGAAGCTTTCCCACACAGTCGCCGTCGCCGAAGGCCCGCCCCCTACATCGAGGGCGAAGTTGTGCCCCGCCTCGTGGAGCGGGCCGTGAACGTGCGCTTCGGCGATCGCAACACCATGCTCACCAGCGAGGAGCCTTCTCCAACCTCACGCTGATGCGTGGTGAAGGGCGAGGACTGCCTTCACCAGGTCGGTGATGCGCTCGGTGCTGCAGTGGAGCTTCTGCAGGAGTCGCCACCCTTTGAAGGTGGCCATGGCCTGCTCGCCGAGGCAGGAGATCTGGGCGTGGGTGCTGTTGTGCCTGCGCGGCCACCGCTTGAGGCGACGGCCTCAGGAGGGCACCCGGATGGAACCGCTGGCGCCCTGATAGGCCTTGCCGGCCCAGCACTTCAGTCCGGCCTCGGCGAGTGCGGCGACGATGTCGTGGGTACGGGCGGCGGTCAGGTCGCGAGTGGAGCCGGGGAGCGCGGGTGAAGCCCACAGCAGCCGTCCACATAGGTCGGTGAGGACTTGGACGTTCATGCCGTGCGCTTGTGCTTGCCGGGAGTGGGACGGGGTCTCAGCGGCGATTCGGTCGAGGATGACGAAGGCCAGCTGACGTGCGGTCCGGATCGCCTAGGCCAGGCTTGGAGCGAGTGTGGCCAGGACCTTTATCGCTTCGCTGACGTAACGGTAGACGGTCCCGATCCCGATCCCGATCCCGATGCCGAACGCGGCGGCTGGCTGAGCGTAGGTGTCGCCGCGGCGCAGGTGAGCCAGGACCACAAGCGCCTGCCTGTTAGGCGTGATGCGGCGCGGGTGCCGATCATGCGGCGATGAGCGGCCAGGCACCGGGAGAGGTGACGAAGGCGCGCGCTGGACAGATCGATCGCCGATGGGTAAACAAGCACGCGGAGCTCCCCCGCGACATGGGTGACCTTGGTCGTGAACCCTGCTAGTGCCGCATCAAGCAACGTTCGCCCCGTTCTGGATACGGTGAGTCCATGAGCGGTGGTGATCAGCCGGACCTGGACGAGATTGAGTCGTGCTTTGCTGCTGTGGTCGAAGGGCGAGTGAGCCGGGACGCGGCAGATCGGTGGGCCGCACGCTGGGTCATCGACGACACCCTTGAATGGGACGAACTGTCCTGGTGGGCGTTGCGGCTCCTTCACGGGATCGATCTGCGGCCGGGGCCCGAGGAGCCGTACCTGCACGATGACGAGCAGGTACGGGGGTGGCTGGAGGAGCTGCGGCTGCGCCGCGCCGGGTAATCCGCCGCGAAGGTCCTTTTGTTGTACGCACGGTGCCGCCAGAGTGTTGTCCTATGGCGGAGCGGGTGCGGGTTCGTGAGATTGATGATGACGAGGGTCGGCGGCTGCTGCGGATCATCCGTCGGGGCACCGGGTCGGTGGTGACCTGGCGGCGGGCCCAGATGGTGCTGCTGTCCGCGCAGGGCATGCCGGTGGCGCGGATCGCCGAGGTGTCGTTCACCAGCGACGACCGCGTCAGAGACGTGATCCACAACTTCAACACGGACGGCTTCGACTCGCTGTATCCGAAGTACAAGGGCGGCCGGCCGAAGACGTTCACGCTGCCGGAACGCCGCGAGGTCAAGAAGATCGCCAAGTCCAAGCCGACCGAGCATGACCTGCCGTTCTCGACCTGGAGCCTGGCCAAGCTGGCCGACTTCCTGGTCGCCGAGGGGGTGGTCGACGACATCAGCCACGAGGGCCTGCGCATCCTGCTCCGCGAGGAAGGCGTCTCCTTTCAACGCCTGAAGACCTGGAAGACCTCCCGCGATCCGGACTACGCGGCCAAGAAGGCCCGCGTCGAGCACCTCTACGCGATCGCCGACGGCGATGTCATACCCGAGGACGGCGAACCCGAAGTCATCTTCTGCATGGATGAGTTCGGACCCCTCAATCTGATGCCGCACCCGGGCCGGCAGTGGGCCGAACGCGGAGGCAAGCACACGGATCCCGACCGTGAGCCCCGCCGACGGCGCCGGGCGACCTACAACCGCTACGGCGGAGTGCGGCATCTGTTCGCCGCCCTGGACCTGGCCAAGGACAAGCTCTACGGCCACATCAAGCCGATCAAGCGGCGGACGCAGTTCCTGGAGTTCTGCCGCTACCTGCGCACGCTCTACCCTCCGACGGTGCGGATCGCGATCGTCAGTGACAACTTCTCCCCGCACCTGACCACGAAGAGATGCCAGCGGGTCGGCACATGGGCGGCAGCGAACAACGTCGAAATGGCCTACACCCCGACCAACAGTTCCTGGCTCAACCGCATCGAGGCCCAGTTCACGGCCCTGCGCTACTTCACGCTCGACGGCACGGACCACGCCGACCACAAAGAACAGGGCAGCATGATCCGCCGCTACATCATCTGGCGAAACCGCCACGCCGACGACCGGCGCCTACGCGCCGTCGTGGACAGGGCAAACGTTGCCTGATCCGGCACTAGGAGCTTCGTCATTCACCTCACGCAGCAGGCCCCAACCTGCCAGCTACGCCCGAAGGTTGGAAACAACCCAGTATCCTGCCCGCCCCACACCAGGCCCATGACCTACGAGCTTCATGATGTACAGGTCTCAATCGACCGACCGTCAATGAGCGTTTCAGAGAGGGGGATCTGTGGTGCGTAAGTGATGGGTTACAGTCTGGCATCTAGGGCCGACGCTCCGTACGGAAGACGCGAAGACCCGCCTGCCCTGTGCTTGTGAGCACAGGGCAGGCGGGTCCGGGTGGGAGTCGGATCAGAGGTGGCAGACCGCGCAAGCCGCCGAGTCGTCATCCTCGTCGAGCGCATCGGAGAGGATCTCCAACAGCGGCCGGTTCGGCTTCACACGCTTGGCTGCGCGCTCAAGGGCAGCCTCGTGCTTGGCCTCGATCTCGTCGCGGCGTTCTATCAGTTCACCCAAGGACTCGCCTTGAGACCAGGTGTACTTGCGACCCTGCATGGCCGTGTCCTGGTGCTTGAGCTTGTCTTCGTAGGCGACGGCCTTCTCGTATAGCTCTGGGTGTCGGTCCTTGAGGCCCACCCACTCGTGCTTCCGCTGGAAGAAGCAGAAGTAGCAGCCGGAGCGGGTACGCCACTCGTAGTAGCCAGGCAGGCCAATGCCGGCCTCTTCGAGGATGCGGTCGACGCCCGCGCGGTCGATCCCGTCTTCACGGAAGGGGAAGACCGCCGTGATGTTTGGCTTGGTGCTGACGTAGCCCAGCCGATTCTCGTCGGCACGGATTGCGACGTATGAGATGGCTTCGTCGTCGCCGATCCACTCTTCGAGCGGCCGGATCTTCAGGTTCTTCGTGCACCAGCGCATCTGAGGGCTGGGCAGCGTCCCCTGGTAGACCTCCAGCCAGTGATCGAAGTCGCGGGAGGAATTGAGCCGCTCAATGGGCTTGCCGAGCGCGCCTTCGAGGCGATTCAGGTACTCGTAGGTCTCGGGCAGCTCGGCCCCGGTGTCGCAGAAGAAGTACTCCATCTCCGGCACCCGGTCGCGCATGTAGATCGCGAGGGATGAGGAGTCCTTACCCCCTGAGATCCCGAGTACGTGGCGCTTCTTGCTGCTCGTGCCGTCGGCGTCTGTCACGGCTGCTCCTTCCTTTCGGATGTGGCGCTGTCCTGCTGAGACAGGCGCTCGGCCAGCGCGGCGAGGAGGATGCGTGCGCCGTCCGGGCCCAGTGCTTCCTCAGCTTGCCTGATGACACTGACAACGAGCTTGTCCGCGGCATTCCGCGACTTCTTGGGTACGTGGATGAGCGTGCGCTCTTCAGCACCCTGGGGGGTGGTGAGTGTCAGGAGGTGAGTGTCGATCTGCCGCGGCTTCGGCTTGGCCCGCTTTGTGGCTGCGGAGCGAACCGTGACAGGGGAATCCTTGGCCTCGGCCTCCTCTAGGTCCTCGACTTCCTCGGCCTCCGTGACACTGTAGAGGTGGCTGACCCGGTCGAGGGCGCGGGCCCTGTCCTGTACGACACGAGGGAAACGATCCATATCGCGGTCGGTCCAGTCCCCGAGGGCCTGATTGACCAGCTGGACCACGACCGTGCCGAGCCAGTCGTCATCGGGGAGCATCTCGTTTGTCACGCGGGACACGAAGCCGTGAAGGCTGACCTCAAGAGAAGCGTCCGCGAAGCCCTGGAGCCGCTCAGCGAGACCTGCACGGAGTTCCGTGATGTTGGCGGCACGAAGCCTGAACTCCCTGGCCAGGGTGTCCACAACGTACCGTTGGAGGCTCTCACTAGCGCCTGTGAGTTCGTTGAGCGCGGAGGTGACCCGCTCGATGAACGACTCGGCCGCTTCCGGGTCCTTCGTGGCTCCAGGAGTGATCTCCTCGAAGCCAAGAGCTTCCGGCAGTTCCTCGAAGACGAGATTGTCCGGGTCGGTGGCCCTGGACAGCACGGCGCGAACTGTGAGGGTGTCCTCACTGAGCCGCTGAGTCTTGCGGGAGTACTGATCCAGGACCAGGATGCGGTCCAGCATCCCGCGGGTGACAGCCAGCAGCGCCGGGTTGCGGTTTGCGCGGCTGCGAGGAATGTCGACATCGAGCGACTTCACCAGGCCATCGAGCACGAGCCTGCGCTGTCCCCGGTCCACAGGGGTCGACTTCACGGTGAAGCGTTCCGGGTAGGGAACGTTGAGGCGCTCCACAATGGCTGCGGTGAGGCGCGGGCAGTAGTTGCCCTCCTCGAACAGCGCTACATCGTTGCCCCGCAGGATGAGTCCCGCGACTACCAGGATCGGGACCACACCGGCCTTCACGCCGTACGGCGCGGCCATGAGGCGCTCGTAGATGTCAACGATGGGGGTCGGCTCGGTGGCCTCGCTCAGGGCCTCCTCGAGGGCTTCCCAGACGGGCATGATGCTGGCGTTCTTTTCAGCGTTGGGGCGAGCCATGCCATGGGTGTGGAGGGTGCCGCCAGAGCTCGCGCCGCCGCTGACCTCGCCGGTGGCGCGGTGTAGACCGAGGTGCTCGACGACGCCGTCGTAAAGGGCGCGTTCCGCGGGGAACTTGTCCTCGGGCCAGCCGAGCCGTGCCAGGCCGGTCTTCTCGATCATCGCCGTGAGGACCTCACGGCGAGTGCGAGCCGCATTGCTGGTGAGCTGGTGGCGGCCCACCATTTCGTTCCTGACCTGCGGGGTCTGGTGGTAGACCACGTTGCACGCCTCGGAGACGAGCCCTGCGTAACTGCGGGCGCTGAGCTCCTGGGCGGGATCCCCGTCGGTGTCCTCGCCGCTGGCCCAGAGGTACCAGCTCGACTCTTCGCTGCCAGGGCGGAACGCCTCCGCGAGCAACGCCGTGATCTTCTGGGAGAACTCCCCGGCTCGTTCGCTGATCTCTCGCCGGGCGACATGGTCGAGTTTCTCGTCGCCCATGAGGTCCTGAAGAGCTACGAGAGTGGTGCCCGCGGCCAGCACTGCCTGCGGGTTCCGGGTGAGCCCGACCACGACGGGAAGGGGAGAGTCCACCCGCGGGCTGTTCTTCAGTTCACCGAGGTGGAAGACCAGCATGCCGTCTGCCGCGTCCTGCACGATCTTCGGGCCGCGCAGCTTCTCGGTCTTGTGGCTGACAGCGGTGACGAAGTGGCGCTGCATGCCGGTGAGCTGGCTGTGGGCGCCGGCAGCGACCGCGTTCGGGAGAACGTTGGTGCCGAGGTGCTTGTTGAAATAGCGGATGACGTCATCAGGCTGGAGCTGTGAGGCGATCTCGTTGACCCGAGCGTCGATATCGACGTCGGTGCCCTGCCAGATCCGGTACTCGTTGCTGTACTCGCGGTGGACGACAAGCCCGTCCTTCACCAGCTTGTCCAGCCGCTTCTTCAGCTGCTCGAAACGGTTGACGTCGGTAGCGTCGATAGGGTCGTTCAGCGCGAACTGAATCATCGCCGGCGTCGCGCGGAGCATGCCGTCCGCGTCGATGAGGTTCAGGACGCCGATGGCCTTGAGGAGCGCCTGGTCTTCTTCCGGGAGGCCGTGAGCCTCTTCGAGTCGGGTGTTGATCTCCAGCCAGCGGCTCGCCTTGGAGGAGGCGAGAATCGTGGTCCGCCCGGCAGAGAAGAAGAAGTCGTACAGCTGCGGAATGCGCAGCGTTGAGGCTCGTTCCGGAGAGCTGGCCGCAAAGGTGTCCAAGCTGCGCCGCACGGTGAACGGTTCGTCGTTGACGAGGAAACCGCTGAGGCTGCGGTCGTTCTGGCCGATCTGAGATGCCATGAGCGGCGCGGCAACTGCAGTGAGCGGGTGCAGCGGGTACAGGTTGGCGAATGACCCTACGGAGACGTCGACCACCGAGTGCAGCGACTGCTGACGCCAGATTCCGTGGGCGGCCTGAGCCTGGGCCTCGATCAACTTGTGGCTCTGCTGCGGCAGGTCGGAGTGGTCCAACTTCCGCTGAAGAAGGTAGACCGCGTCACCGAGGTTCGGGGCGAAGGTGACGTCCTCGAAACGGCCTTGGATCTTGGCCCATTCCTGGGTCTGGACCGAGTTCGACCGAGAGGTGTAGTCGCTAAACGCTAGGTGCTGCAGGGTGAAGATGTAGAGGGGGAGGCCCTTGGCTCCGGCACCCTTCTCCGCGAGGAGCTGGAGCAGGAATACGTCGCTGCCGGCGTTCCTGTTCTCTTCGGCGGACACCAGGTGCTCAAGCGTCTTGCCGAACTCATCGATGATCAGCAGCAGCGGTGCCTTGCCGCACAGTGCGGTGACGGCATCCAGCAGGCTGTCCGTCGTCGGGACGTCCGTCTCAGCGCAGACAGCCATGACGGACGCGATGTCCTTCGGAACACGCTTCTTCCACTTACGTTCTACCGCAGTCTGGAGTGCCCGGTGGACGGTAGCCGCCAGCGGCTCACGACGAGCCGTGGTGACTGCGCCCAGGAAGCCGTCGCCAGGGTGGGTATCCCGGTTCTCGGCGATCTCCTGCGCGAGCGCCGGGTGCGTTGCCGAAACGGCCTCGTGAGCAGCGGCTCTGCGCTTCGTGTCGTGACCGAGCAGAGCGTCGATCAAGTTGGAGAGCGTCGACTTGCCGGACCCATACGGCCCGGTGAAGGACCAGGCGCGGGAGCGTTTGAGGTCGCCCAGAGCGTTTCCCACACGGTCGAGAACGTCGAACGCGCGTACACCGACGTACGGGGAATGCAGGTCCGCGTCGTGTACGTCGCGTTCGAGGTTGGTGGAGCGGAACTCCGTGCCAACGAAGCTGATCCCGGCGGGGATCTGGGCACCAATGTGCTTCGCCCTAGTGCGAGCGGAAGGCTGGGTGGCCGTGGTCACGCGAGCTCCTCGTTCGTGTCAGCCTGCAGGGGGAACAGCTCCTGCGCGGTCTCAGCGTCATCCGTGACCTTCTTCAGTCCCGGCTTCTCCCGCATCCACTCCTCCGGGGTTGGGAAGCCGTCGCGGTCACGTACGCGGCCGTACTGCTCGTCGAGAATGTCCCAGGCGAGAGTCTCGGGGTTGTCCGCAAAACGCAGACTCCGCTGGCCGAGAGATTCGACGATCTCCAGCTGCGGATGCTTCTCGACGAGCGCTTCGATCGACCGCACGAGCTCCGGTTCACGCATTCGGAAGGCGAGCCCGGGTGCTCCAGGCTCGTTGGCGAGCCGGGCCAGCGAGATGGAAGCTGGCCTGCGCGAGAAGCGCGCGGCATAGTCAAGGCAGGCGTACAAGAGGACGCGAGGCGGGAGGCTGGGGCGGATGCCGCTGGTGAAGCGGTAGGTGCGCTCCTTGCCGCGTCCTCCTTGGTACTCCAGCAAGCCGAGCTCGCGGAAGGGGCAGAGGAGCGAGTCCTCGAAGCTGCCCGGGGACAGGGGGTTCGCGTCAGGGTCGGGCGCGTACATCTTGATGAAGCACTCGGCGTCGCGGGTGACGGACTCAGCCGCCGGCCACTGCTCGCGCTCGAAGCTGTTGTGCACCTCGCGCGTAATGAGCGCGGTCATCTCGTCGATCGTGACGCGGGCAAGCGGAGCGAGGTGGAACATCGTGTACCAGCTCGGGACGAGGCAGGGAGCTTCCTTGCTGCCCGAGACGAGCCACCAGTGCAGCAGCCACAGGCTGCCGGTGTCCTCGAGGTAGGGATCGGCCCCGTCCTCGTCCAGAAGCCACCGGGCACGCCAGGTTGGTGCGGCTGCGAGGGAACGTGACTGATTCTCGGCACTGCGGTATTCATGGGTCAGCTTGAAAGCCTGTGACCAGTAACGCATCGAATAGACCATGTTCTTACCCACGCCGAGACGCACAAGAGCATCTGGAGCATGGAAGAGCATCTCGTCCTGCTTGACCTGAAGGTATGCCTTGTGCAGCCAGCCGAAGCGCGGGGGGAAGCTCTCGTGGCGGTTGAATTTGAGTCCGACGACGTCGGAGAGGCGACCTTCTGGCATTACAGTCGAGCCCTTCATTGCAAAATGTGGATAAGAAGATTTGGAAAGTCCGGTCAAGGGCCGACGGTGGCCCTCATGAGCGCTTGGACATGTGTGACGGCCTGCACTGTGGAGGCAACGGCCCGACGGACCTCTTGTTCCGTTGTGGAATAGCCCAGCGAAAAGCGGATCGTGGCATCGGCGTCTTCGCGGCTGAGGCCCATGGCGATAAGAACGTGACTTGGGCTTGGAGCGCCCGCAGCGCAGGCGCTCCCGTCAGAGGCGGCCACATCCGGCATGGAAGAAAGTACCGCGTCGGCAGGAGCGCCGGGGAAAGTGATGCTTGTTACGCCGGGTAGCCGGGGCGCTCCGGCGCCGTTGACGTAGCTACCAGGAAGCCGGGCAAGTAGTTCGCCTTCCAGGAGGTCCCGCAGCTTGGTGCTGCGGGAGGCATCCTCAAGGAGATTTCGGTTGGCGGCCTCGGCGGCAGCCCCCAGGCCGGCGATGCCGGGAACGTTGAGAGTGCCGGCACGCCAGCCACGCTCGTGTCCGCCGCCGAAGGTCAGAGGGCGCTGTGGCAACCGGATACCACGCCGGATGAACAGTGCGCCGACGCCTTGCGGGCCCCCGAATTTGTGTGCGGAGAGCGACATCAGGTCGACGTCGAGTTCCCCCAGGTCGAGGGGGAGCTTGCCGACGTACTGTGTCGCGTCCGTGTGAACCAGGGCTCCAGCCGAGTGGGCGGCCTCGATCATCGGGTTGAGGTCGGTGATCACGCCGGTCTCGTTGTTCGCGAGCATCAGTGAGACTAGGGATACGTCTCGCCCCAGGAAAGAGGCTTTGAGCGCCTCTGTGTCGGGTTGGCCATACCGATCTACAGGCAAGATGGTGAGGGAGTCCGGGGTGCCGCAAGTGAGAGCTCGTGCGGTCTCCAGTACGGCCGGGTGTTCGACGGCGGAGGTGACGATTAGCTGCTGCCCGGCGTAAGCGGCGTGCAAGGCAAGGTTGTTGGCCTCGGTGGCGCCAGAGGTGAAGATGATCTCGCCAGGGGAGCAACCCAGTAGCTCTGCGAGGCTTCGGCGTGCTCGGTCGACCCTGCCTGCGGCACTGCGGCCGTGGTGGTGGACGCTAGAGGCATTGCCTACGGCGCTGAGCGCTTCATGCATCGCTGTGAGTGCTGCCGGGCGCATGGGGGCTGTGGCGTTGTAGTCGAGATACGCCGACTGCGACTCGATCGCATCAAGTTCCATGAAATGCCCCCACTCGTCGTGATTCGCTCCTTATGTCGCTCGTCCTGGTGGGCGTTCTCGACCGGTAGCTCAGGTTCCACCAGGAGCGTTCTGCGATCCTAACGAACCTTCGGGGCTAGTGGGACCGGCACGCCGCAGGTAGTGCAGGCGCTAGCGCTGCGTGAGTACCTCGCATCGAAGAGTGTTCTCTTTTGTTCGTGAGCTTCTGATCAGGGCGGATGTGCGCCCGATGAAGCCTGAACCGGCGATCTTCGGCCCGTTGTCAGTGGTGGCCTCTACTGTGGATCGCACGTCGTGACCCGAGTCACGGCGGCAACAAGGATCGGACAGCACGGCGTGGTGGAGAGTCGGCAAGTGCAAGGTGGGGACGCGAGAGGCGTGGAAGTGCCTCGGTTGAGGCGCGAGGGGGCTGAAGCGGGATGAGTTCACCCGGCATCGCATTCGCGCGCGTCCTAGATGCGGCCTCCCTTGATTACGTACGCGGCCTCCTCGGGGAAGAGGCGTGCACGCTCCTTGACCTCCTGAGCGGGGGGGATGCCGACGAAGCCATGCTTCGGTCTGTAGCGGCGGCTGCTGTACCCCCTGAGCGAATTTTGTCCGATGTCGATAAGCGACAAGAATTTCTGGAAATTTTGCCGGGTGGCAAAACGGATGAGCTTGCAGAAAGGCTGGGGTGGAAGAAGTCTGATCGAGCTGCGACATTCCTGCGGAAGTGTGATTGGACGGCGGAACAGCGGAGAACCCTTTTGGGTTTTCTGGGCTTGATTGTCGAACGAGCGCCGAAGGGCCCTCCTGCAGTGCGGGGTACGGCAGAGGCGGGCTACGCGCTCTTCTCGCATCAGCGTCGCGCGGCGGCACGAGCTAGCGAGCGATTGTACGCGGATGAGCGACGGGTCGTCCTTCACCTACCGACTGGGGTAGGGAAGACCCGGACGGCGATGAACATGATCAGTGATCATTTGCGATCACACGAACCGACACTCGTTGTGTGGCTGGCGCGCGGGAACGAGCTTCTAGAGCAAGCCGCTTCGGAATTCGAGCGAGCGTGGGCAACCCTCGGGAACAGGGATGTGGACGTGGCCCGGATGTGGGGGAACGCGGCAGCCGATCTGACGGGGGTCACCGACGGCATCGTGGTCCTGGGGCTCGACAAGGCAGTCGCGGCAATCAAGAGGGATAGAGACTTCCTCGACCGCTTGGCGCTGAAGACGACCTTGACGGTCTTCGATGAGGCGCATCAAGCCATCGCGCCAACGTACAGCAGGGTGACGGATGCTCTGACGCTTCGCCGGGACTCAAGCCTACTGGGTCTGACCGCGACTCCTGGGCGGACCTGGGCGAACATCGAGGAGGACAAGCGACTGTCGGAGTTCTTTGCTCAACACAAGGTCATGCTGGAGGTCGAAGGGTACGACAACCCGGTCAGCGCCTTGATTGAGGACGGCTACCTTGCCCGCCCAATCTTCCGGACTGTCGCTGCCGACTCTGGCATGAAGCTGAGCAGGAGTGACTGGCACGCGCTAGTGGATGCGTTCGACATCCCTGAAAAGTTGATGGCTCAGCTGTCGACGAGCGCGCAGTGGAACCTGCAAGTGGTGCGCACGGTGCTCGAACTGTCGAAGGAGCACTCGAGGATCTTGCTCTTCGCGGCCTCGGTGGAGCACAGTCGGCTACTGGTGTCCACACTGTCTGCGCTCGGCGTCGATGCGGAGCAAGTGACCGCCGATTCCTCAAAGCAGCACAGGGCGAAGGTAATCGCTCGTTTCAAGGGGAAGTCGAACCGCCCCATGGTGCTATCGAACTTTGGTGTACTGACGACCGGATTTGATGCTCCGGCAGCCAGTGCCGCCGTAATCGCACGGCCTACAACCTCCCTGGTGTTGTATAGCCAGATGGTGGGGAGGGTGATCCGCGGGCCGAAGGCTGGCGGCACCTCGACGTGCGAAGTTGTGACCGTAATTGACCCCGAGCTTCCGGGGTTTGGTGATGTGGCAGATGCGTTTACCAACTGGGAGGACGTGTGGAGCAGCAGATGAGCGATGTCGATAGCTACCCGATTGTCAGCGCGGACATGACGGTCAAGGCGATGCGTGACAGTGGGTACAAGTCCACCGCGCACGCCATCGCCGAGCTCATCGACAACGGCATCGAGGCGCAGGCGGACGTCGTTGAGCTCTTCGCCGTCGAGGCGACGGAGAGGCGCACCGAGCGGTCGCGTTACCCGATCGTCAAGATCGCGGTGATGGATAACGGCACCGGGATGGACCGGGAGACGCTCCGCAAGTCCCTCCGGTTCGGGGTGGGGAGCCGCCAGGATCGTAAGGGCATAGGGCGCTTTGGGGTCGGCCTGCCCAACTCCAGCATGTCCCAGTGCACCCGTGTGGACGTTTGGTCGTGGCAGAACGGCCCCGAAAACGCCCTCCACACGTACCTCGATCTGAACCGGATCGACGGCACTGACGCGCAGGTTCCGGAGCCGGAGTTGAAGGCGGTCCCGCAGGAGTGGCAGAACCTGAGTCAAGGGCTCGGAACGTCCGGAACCTTGGTTCTGTGGACTGATCTCGATCGTGTGCAGTGGATCAGCACTGCCACCACCCTTAAGCACACTGAGTGGATCATCGGCCGTATCTATCGCAGGTACATCGCGGATGGGCGATGCAGGATTCGCCTCGTTCCGGTCCACGGCTGGGAGGAGCTCTCCGGGGCCGCCGACGCTCTTCCTAACGATCCGCTGTACCTGACGCCAAAATCGTCTACCCCTGCACCGTTCGATACGAAGCCGATGTTCAGGCCCATCGGAGCGGGTTCGACGGGGGAGATCGGTGTCGAAGAGTTCATGGTTCGAGGAATGGACGGGAAGATGTATCCGGTCCAGGTCCGCGCGTCAGTCGCCGTAGATGCCGCACGACGCTCGGACGTTGAGGGCGAGCCCTGGCCGAACGACGTTACTCCGACTCTGGATCCCGGCAGGACTCCTTGGGGTAAGCACGCGAAGGGCAATCTCGGGATCTCGCTCATGCGGGCGGATCGCGAACTGGACCTAGATCTCGGCTGGACCAGCATGTACGACCCGATCGAGCGGTTCTGGGGGATCGAGATCGACTTCCCGCCTCAGCTCGATGAGGTCTTCGGTGTGACGAACAATAAGCAGTCAGCCACGAAGTTCACGGCCCTTGCACACTTCGACTGGAAGGAAGAAGCTGAAGGGCTAACTCAGCTGGAGTTTAAGGAGCTGATGAAGGAGGAGGGTGACGGGCGTGCACCGCTGATGGAGATTGTCTCCCACGTACGAGACAAGCTCCTGAAGCTCCTGCGGGATGAGCTGAAGCAGCAGACTCGCGGCACGCGCAAGGCCCGCAGTCGACATGAGCTGGCTGAGCAGCAGGCAGAGCAGGCGGTGAGGCGTCGACGCGAGGAGGCGAGCCCCAGCGAGACGGACTTGCTGGAGACGCAGAAGACGGCTGAGGAGAGCCGGCAGGAGCAGATCGCCGACTTGGTCAAAGAGCATGAGTACACGCCGCGTGACGCAGAGCGCATGGTCGCCGAGACCATGGCTCAGAATCGGCATGTTCGTCTGATCACCAGCCGTTCCCCCGACTCGCCAGCGTTCTTCAACATCAAGTATTACGGTGGTGTGCTCCAAGTCTCGTTGAACATGGATCACCCGGTCTACGACGACCTAGTGGCAGTCCTGGACGACGAGAATCAAGACGCCAGTCCAAGCGAGCTCAAGGAGCGGCTGGACCGCGCGTCGAGTGCCTTCAAACTGCTGCTTTTCTCCTGGGCGCGCTTTGAGGACGAGACAACGCAGCCGCGCACGAAGGACCGCATCAAGGGCTTCCGGCAGGACTGGGGTCGTATGGCCAGGGAGTTCTTCACGGTCGATGAAGAGGACGATGAGTGAGACCGGATCACGTCTGGGGGCAGCTTCACGAGCTGTTGAGCTCGGCGAGCGAACGTGTCGTGCTGGTGGCGCCCTTCATCAAGAAGGAAGTGTTCGCTGCGGCAGTCGCTGCCCTCGGTAATCGAGATGTCGAGCTGCTCTGTGTGACCCGCTGGGCAGTCATGGAGATTGCGGCCGGTGTCTCCGATCCGGAAATCGCGGAGATCGCAGAGCGGGACTCTCGTGTCTCCATCGTGCTCTGCCATGACCTCCACGCGAAGGTGTACGTGGCGGATGATCGCTGCCTCGTGGGGTCGGCCAACCTGACGGGGCGGGCGACCGGGCGGAGGATTCCGAAGAACCTCGAAGTGCTCGTCGAGGTACCCGCCGATCATCCGGAGGTGAGGTTGGTCCTTGACCAGGTTCAGCGGACAGCCGTGCCGGCAGATGCAGAGATGGGGCGGCGCCTTCGAGAGCAGGCGAACCTCCTCGCTAACGATGAGGACCGGCCGGATCTTGTGATCGTCGTGGACGAGGTGGATTCGCCCCCCACACGGTGGCGTCCGGAAACGCGCATGCCGGCTCGCCTCTCCCGGGTCTATCGCGGGCTGAAGTGCGATTTCCCGCATGAGATTCTTGCTGGCGTTGTACGGGACCTGGCTTATCTGGACATCTCGCCAGGCCTGGACGAGACAGCCTTTTCCTCGGCTGTACGGACCCGTCTCTACGAGCTCGCCGAAGTCGCCGCGCTCGCGAGGACGGGGAGCCTCAACCAGGTGGACCTTCAGCGGTCGATCATGGAGGCGGATGGCTGCGAGGAGGAGGTCGCGCAGCGCGCGGCTGAGAACATTGCTGAGTGGCTCAAGTACTTCGACGAGGTCAGGATCGTCCAGACTGGGCCCTGGGAGCTGATGCAGGGGCGGGAGATTCGATGATCTTGAAAGGGTGTTCCTGATGAGGGCGGGCGGGAAGCTTGTGCGGGACCGGATCCCGGAGATCATCCGCAGGAACGGCGAAGAGCCGGTTTCGTACGTCGCGGATGCGTCGGAGTATCGGCAACGGCTGCGTGACAAGCTGAGCGAGGAGACTGACGAGTTCCTTCAGGCAGACGGCGAGGTTGCCAAGGAAGAGCTCGCCGATGTACTTGAAGTAGTTCAAGCGCTTGCGCGCAATCTAGGCATGACTCTGGACGATCTGGAACGCCTTCGCGCGAGCAAGGCCGCCGAGCGTGGTGGTTTCGAGAACCGCATCATCTGGATGAACAAGATGGGCGGTGAGGGTCGCGAGTAGCTGAGCTTGGCTTCTCTACCACGGGGTTGGGGGTGCCTGTGAGGCGGATGAGCCACCGACGGGAAGCGCGGCGACCACGCAAGTAGACGATCTCCACCTCTGGGGGCGAGGCGTGAGATCGCCGCTTCGTGGCGTGCCGCGGCCGAGTCGTGGCGGAGGCGCCGGATGAGTGCGCGGAGCGGATGAAGGGCGCGGTGC
Organism: Streptomyces sp. NBC_01520; assembly: GCF_045040375.1. Lineage (NCBI taxonomy): Bacteria > Bacillati > Actinomycetota > Actinomycetes > Kitasatosporales > Streptomycetaceae > Streptomyces > Streptomyces sp. NBC_01520. The sequence continues at coordinate 3,365,943 of NZ_CP109404.1, read as the reverse complement.
GGCTTCAGGATGACGACTATGTCGCAGGCTGACAGGTGACTGTCGGTAGGTGGCGGTGATCGGTTTCGCGTACCTAGGGTGCCACGGGCGGGACCTGGCTTGTGCGCTCGGTGCGGCGGCGGAGGCGGCGCGGACCGAGCAGATCCGCAGTATTTACACCGAGACCAAGGGCGCCTACGGCGTTCGTCGGATTACGCGTGAGCTGTGGGAATCCAGTCTGGTGGTGAACCACAAGCGGTTGGCGAGGCTGATGCGGGCCGCCGGGATCACCGGCCGCCACCTGCGGAAAGGCAAGCGCACCACCGTCCAGTACGCACGGGCGCTGAAGGCCCCGGACCTGGTGGGCCGGGACTTCACCGCGCCGAGGACGGATGTCCGCTGGTTCGGAGACATCACGTACTTGCCGGCCGGGAACGACTGGTTGTGCCTGTCCACGGTCATCGATATGCATTCAAGGCGCGTGGTCGGCTGGTCGATGGCCGAACACATGCGGGGCAAGTTACTTTCACCTGAAGGTGCAGCAGACCCGATGACATGTTAGTCCAAAGTGATCGGTCCGTCTGGAAGCCAGCCGTCAAGGTAGCCGTCGGTGAGGACCTTCACGGTCTCGACCTCGGGCTGGTCCAGCCAGAGGCCGAGGGCGGCTCGGGGAGTCCAGAAGATGTTCCTGCCCAAGATTTCATCAGCTGACCCCGCAGCAACTCGGACGATGTGAAAGCGCTCCTCCCTCCGCAAGGTGGCGCGTTCGGGGGCGGAAGCCCAGCGGTGGCCAGTGACTGTGCCGATTCTCATCGGACGCACGGGGAAGAGGTCGCGACAGAGTCGGGATGCGGTGTCTGTGTAGTTGTCGCCCAGCAGGGCCGGGCGCTGAGGGAGAGTCCACTTCGGGTGACCGGCCTCTGGGGGCAGCAGGGCGATGCGGTGAGTGAGGTCGATCGCGATGACCTTCGCGATGCGGCGCAATCGTGGAGCTGGTAGGCATCCCATGTTCGAAGGCTTCCTTGTGGCTAATCAAATAGCCAATTTGGTGCGGCGTGCGGGTGATGTGTTTGTTGTGGACATGGCGATTCGGGAAGTGGTCATTCGGTTCGCGGGAAAGAGAGTGTGCAGACCTGGCATCGCCGCAGGTCAGGCCTACTCGTGAACGCCCCACCGCACAGTGAGATCCCGTCCGATCGAAAGATCGGGCGGGATCTTCGCGTTTCCCGGCTGCTGCCCGGCCGGCCGTTCGAGGTGTGCTCCGGCCGTCCCCTGATCGTTGCCCAGCACACGGAACGGGGCGGCGAGGCTAGGCTGGTGCCGCTCACCTGGCCTTCGGGTGGCCGCTGTTGGGGCCGCGCGTGGGTGGGAGGAGCGCTTTCTGCCCGTGGTTCCGTCTGGAGGAGTGTCCTGTGACGGCCGGTGTACCCAGCTCCCGCATCGACACCAGCAAGCCCCATCCGGCGCGCGTCTACGACTGGCTCCTGGGAGGCAAGGACAACTACCCGGTCGATCAGGAGGTCGGGGAGAAGCTGCCTGCCGAGGCGCGGGCCAACGCGGCCCGGAACCGGGCCTTCATGCACCGGGCGTCGGCCTGGCTGGCGCGGGAGGGGGTCGACCAGTTCCTGGACATCGGCACCGGGATCCCCACCGCGCCGAATCTCCATCAGATCGTCCAGGCCGTCACGCCCCGCGCCCGGGTCGTCTACGCGGACAACGACCCCGTCGTCCTGCGTCACGCGGAAGCGTTGCTGATCAGCAGCCCCGAGGGTGCGACCGACTACATCCACGCGGATGTACGGCAGCCGGAGGCGATCCTCGGACGTGCCGCGGAGTTCCTGGACCTCGGCCGGCCGGTGGCGCTGTCGCTCATCGCGCTGATGCACTTCCTGCCCGACGACCAGGACCCGTACGGCATCACCCGCCGGCTGGTCGGGGCGCTGCCGTCGGGCAGTTTCCTGGTCTTCTCGCACGGGACGGCGGACCAGCACCCGGAGCTCCGGCAGGAGACCGAGTCCGCGTACAGGAAGGGAGCCATAGCGCTCCGGATGCGTACGCGCGGCGAGGTCGAGCCGTTCTTCGAGGGGCTGGAACTCGTCGCACCCGGGCTGGTGTCGGCGACCGAGTGGCATCAGGACGAGCCCGCGCCCGTGTACGAGCGGAGCGGGTTCTACGTGGGTGTGGCGCGGGTTCCCTAGGCGGGGACCTGCGAGGGCTGCCCCAGCGGCTTGGCCATGCAGATGCTGCTCTCGTACAGCCGGTAGTGGCCGAACTTCGTGCAGGGCGTGTAGCCGCTGGAGGTGTACAGCGCGATCGCCTCGGGCTGCTTGTTGCCGGTCTCCAGGACCATGCGGGTGCGGCCCGCGGCCCGGGCGTCGGCCTCCAGGGCGGCGAGGATGCGGCGTGCCAGGCCCAGGCCGCGGCCCGCGGGTATCACGAACATCCGCTTGATCTCGGCGTCGCCGTCGGAATAGCCCTCGGCGTTCCGGTCCTGGGTGCGCCAGCCGCCGGTGGCCACGGGCTGGTTCCGGTCGTCGTAGGCGAGCAGGTACAGTCCGCGCGGCGGATCGAACATGGCGGGGTCGAGCGGCGTCATGTCGCCCCCCTCGCCGTAGCGCTCGGCGTATACGAGCTGCACCAGGTCGTTGAGTTTGACGGCATCGGGGTGGTCGAAAGGCCGAGGCTGGATATTCATGCGAGTCATGGTACAGCTATGCACTAGCGTGTCTCGGTACTGTACGGGGATGCTGACTGTTACCACAGTAAATGTGAACGGGCTCCGTGCCGCCGCGAAGAAGGGTTTCGTCGAGTGGCTGGGGCAGACCGAGGCCGACGCGGTCTGCCTCCAGGAAGTCCGTGCCGAAGCGCAGCAGCTCCCCGAAGAGCTGCGCGAGCTCGACGGATGGCACACCACGTACGCCCCGGCCGCGGCCAAGGGGCGCGCGGGGGTCGCCGTCTACACACGGCACGCGCCGGAGCGCGTCCAGGTCGGGTTCGGCGGATTCGAGGTTCCGGGGAGTGAGGAATTCGACACCTCCGGCCGCTACGTCGAGGTGGACCTGCCGGGCGTGACGGTCGCCAGCCTGTATCTGCCCTCCGGCGAGGTCGGCACCGAGAAGCAGGAGGAGAAGGAACGCTTCATGGCGGCCTTCCTCCCCTATCTCCAGGGGCTGAAGAAGCGGGCAGCCGCCGAGGGGCGCGAGGTCGTCGTCTGCGGCGACTGGAACATCGCTCACCGGGAGGCCGACATCAAGAACTGGAAGGCCAACAGGAAGAGCTCCGGCTTCCTTCCCGAGGAGCGGGAGTGGCTGACCCGGGTGTTCGACGAGGCGGCTTACGTGGACGTCGTCCGCGCGCAGCACCCGGACGAGGAGGGGCCGTACTCCTGGTGGTCCTACCGTGGGCGGGCCTTCGACAACGACGCGGGCTGGCGCATCGACTACCAGATCGCGACGCCCGGACTGGCCGGCCGGGCCGTGAAGGCGTGGGTGGAGCGCGCTGCCACGCACGGCGAGCGGTGGAGCGACCACGCGCCCGTGACGGTCACGTACGAGCGCTGAGACAGGCGGGGCGGGGTCCTTCCCTGCGCGGTGGGGCGCGGGGCGGGGCCCGTGCCCTGGGCGTGCGTGTCCAGGGCTACGGTGCGGGGCGGGGTGTGTCCTCGGCGCGTAGCTCCCGGTCCATGGCCATGGACAGCTCCGCGTCCACCACCGCGTGGGCCAGCGTGCGCAGTTGGTCCGGATCGGTGTCCGTGGCATGGGCGCGCAGGACACGTACGAAGAGCCCGGCGAGGGCGTCGGCGTGCTCGCGGACCAGGCGGCCGGAGGAGAGCACCGCGGAGAGCGGCACCCCTTCCCGCACCAGCTCCGCCGACACGTCCAGCAGGCGGCGGCTGATGTGCACGATCTCGTCACCGTCGACGGCGAGATAGCCCAGTTCCAGGGCAGCGGCGAGATTCTCCGCCGTGGCCTGGTCCCCGAAGTAGTCGGCGAGCTGCTCGGGGGAGAGCCGGACCGGGGTCTCCTCGGTCGGCTCGCCCAGGCCCAGCACCTCGGCGACATCGCGGCCGCTGTCGAAGGTGGCGGCGAGGTCGGCGATGCCGTTGAGCGTGTGGCCGCGGTCCAGCAGGCCCGTGATGGTGCGCAGCCGCGCCAGATGGTGGTCGTTGTACCAGGCGATGCGGCCCTCGCGGCGCGGTGGCTGGATCAGCCCGCGCTCCCGGTAGAAGCGCAGGGTGCGCACGGTGATGCCGGCCTCCCCGGCCAGCTCCTCCATGCGGTATTCGCGGTGCTCGCGTCCTTCGGCCACACCCGCACCCTATGTTGTACCGTCGGTAACTTTCCTTGCCCCGGCCCCTACCCATCAGTACGGAGCTGCTCTACCCTCCCAACAACGCCAGTGATTGCTGGCAGAGTCGCGTACGTACCGCGGGGAGGCGGCAGCATGGCCCAGCACGAGCACGTACGAGTGGCGGTGATCGGATCCGGATTCGGGGGCCTCGGGGCCGCGGTCCGGTTGCGCCGCGAAGGCATCACCGACTTCCTGATCCTCGAACGGGCCGGATCCGTCGGTGGCACCTGGCGCGACAACAGCTATCCGGGCTGTGCCTGCGACGTACCGTCCCACCTCTACTCCTTCTCGTTCGCGCCCAATCCCGACTGGCCCCGCACCTTCTCCGGGCAGGAGCACATCCGCGCCTACCTGGAACACGTGGCCGACACCTTCGGGCTGCGCCCGCACCTCCGGCTCGGCCATGAGGTCACGCTCATGAGCTGGGACAATGACCGGCTGTACTGGGTGATCGAGTCGGCGAACGGCACCACGATCACGGCCGACGTCGTCGTCTCCGCGACCGGACCCCTCTCCGACCCGAAGCTGCCGGACATACCCGGGCTCGCCGACTTCCCCGGCAAGGTCTTCCACTCGGCGCAGTGGGACCGGGACCACGATCTGACGGGCAAGCGCGTCGCCGTGATCGGGACCGGTGCCTCCGCCATCCAGATCGTGCCGGAGATCCAGCCCCGGGTGGCCGCGCTCACGCTGTTCCAGCGGACACCGCCCTGGGTGATGCCACGCATGGACCGTGCCATCAGCGGCGCCGAGAAGTGGCTGCACCGCGCGTTCCCCTTCACCGGCACCGCACGCCGCGGACTGCTCTGGGGCATCCGGGAGCTGCAGGTCGGGGCCTTCACCAAGCACCCCGACCAGCTCGGCCTCGTCGAGCGGATAGCCAAGGCCAACATGGCCCGGGCGGTCAAGGACCCGCAGCTGCGGGCCAAGCTGACTCCCTCGTACCGCATCGGGTGCAAGCGCATCCTGCTCTCCAACACGTACTACCCGACGCTGGCCCGGCCGAATGTGGACGTCGTCGCCTCCGGCCTGGCGGAGGTGAGGGGCTCGACCCTGGTCGCCTCGGACGGTACGGAGACCGAGGCCGACGTGATCATCCTCGGCACCGGCTTCCACGTCACGGACATGCCGATCGCGAACCGGGTCGTCGGCGCGGAGGGCATCACGCTCGCGGAGTCATGGAAGGACGGCATGCAGGCGCTGCGCGGCGCGACGGCGGCGGGCTTCCCCAACTGGATGACGATCATCGGCCCCAACACGGGGCTCGGCAACTCCTCCATGATCCTGATGATCGAGTCGCAGCTGAACTACATGGCCGACTTCATGCGCCGGCTGAACGTCCTGGGCGGACGCGCGGCACTCGGTGCCCGGCCCTCCGCCGTCGGCGCGTGGAACCGGCGCGTCCAGGAGCGGATGAAGCGGACCGTGTGGAACACCGGCGGCTGCACCAGCTGGTACCTGGACGCCGAGGGCCGCAACACCACGGTCTGGCCGGGGACCACGGGCGAATTCCGGCGGGCCACGCGCACCGTCGACCTCGGGGAGTACGAGGTCGTCCGGGCGCCCGCCGTCAGCACACAGGAGAAGTCCGTCACCGAGGAGATCGCCCGATGAGCCGACTGCCGCACCGCGCGGACACCCCGCCCGTGCCCGTACGTGAACTGACCGCCCTGTCCGCCGACGGTGCGTCCGTCCATGTCGAGCTGCACGGGCCGGACGGCGCCCCCGCCGTGGTCCTGGCGCACGGCTGGACCTGCAACACCCACTTCTGGGCCGCCCAGATACGCGACCTGGCGGTCGACCACCGGGTCGTCGTCTACGACCAGCGGGGACACGGCCTCTCCCCGGCGGCAGCGGGACCGGACGGATACAGCACGCGGGCTCTGGCCGACGACCTCGAAGCGGTGCTGAGGGCCACCCTCGCGCCGGGGCAGAAGGCGGTGCTCGGCGGGCACTCCATGGGCGGGATGACGCTGATGGCCGCGGCCGGCCGGGCAGCCGTGCGCGAGCACGGGGCGGCCGTCCTGCTGTGCAGCACGGGCAGTTCGCGGCTGACCGCCGAATCGCGGGTGCTGCCCATGCGGGCCGGCGCCCTCCGTACACGGCTGACCGGGAAGATCCTCGGCGCTCCGGCACCGCTCGGGCCGGTCAACGGGATATCGAAGGCGATACTCAAGTACGCGACGATGGGACGCGGTTCTTCCCCGGAGCGGGTGGACGCCTGTGCCAGGATCGTGCACGCGTGTCCCCGCAAGGCACGCGTCGCCTGGGGTCATGTGCTCGCGGAGCTGGACCTGGAGGCGCGGCTGCGGGAGCTGCGGCTGCCGACCGCCGTCATCGCGGGCACGGAGGACCGGCTGACGCCGTCCGTGCACGCACGGGCCATCGAGGCGGCGCTGCCCCAGAGCCTCGGACTCACGGAACTGACCGGAATGGGTCACATGACGCCGGTCGAGGCGCCCGAGGTGGTCACCGCGAAACTCCGGGAACTGGTGGCCGCGTACGTCACTGTGGACAGTGCGGCGCAGGCCGTGAGCGAGGAGGAGGAGGTCGCATGAGCGCCAGGCGGAGTCTCGAAGGACAGGTCGTCGTCGTCACGGGCGCGGCACGCGGTGTGGGTGAGCTGCTGGCCCGCAAGCTGTCGGCGCGCGGGGCCAAGCTCGCACTGGTCGGTCTGGAACCCGACGAGCTGAAGAAGGTCTCGGAGCGGCTCCACGCGGAGAGCCACCACTGGCACGCGGACGTCACCGACCACGAGGCCATGGCCCGGGTCGCCCGTGAGGTCAAGGAACGTTTCGGGAAGGTCGACATCGTCGTCGCCAACGCCGGGGTCGCCTCCGGCGGGCCGTTCGTGGACTCCGATCCCGTCGCCTGGCGGCGGGTCATCGAGGTGAACCTGATCGGTGGCGCGGTGACGGGGCGGGCGTTCCTGCCGGTGCTCATGGAGAGCCGCGGATACTTCCTCCAGATAGCGTCGCTGGCCGCGATCACCCCGGCGCCGATGATGAGCGCGTACTGCGCGTCGAAGTCGGGTGTGGAGGCCTTCGCGCACAGCCTGCGCGCGGAGGTCGGCTACCGGGGGGTGAAGGTCGGGGTCGGCTATCTGTCCTGGACCGACACCGACATGGTGCGCGGCGCCGACGAGGACGCCGTCATGCGGGAGTTGCGGCAGCGGCTGCCGTGGCCGACGAACCGTACGTATCCGCTGGGTCCGGCGGTGGACCGGATCGTGGCCGGGATCGAGCGGCGGTCCGCGCATGTGTACGCCCAGTGGTGGCTGCGTGGCATGCAGTCGGTCCGGGGCTGCCTGCCGATGCTGATCGGGGCCGTCGGGCAGCGCGAGATGGAGCGGTTCGGGCCGCGGCTCGAAGGTGTGAGCAAGGGGCTCGTGGGGGCCGGTGGTGCGGCGGACCAGGAGGAGCGGACGCGGCACGAATGATCGAAATGCGGTGAATGTCCGGGTGTGTAAGTCTGAGCGAGGCCCTTACGGGCCGCCCCCCCACGCACCCACACAGGAGTGAACAGCATGGGAATCGCAGACCAGTTCAAGGACAAGGCGCAGGAGCTCGCCGACCAGGCCAAGCAGAAGAAGCCGGGTGACAGGCGAGACGAGGCGCAGGAGCGTTCGTCCAGCGCCTCGGACGAGCGTTCGGAGCGCCGCGGCTCGGAGCGTCCGCAGCGCTCGGAGCAGTCCGGGGTGCGGGAACGGGCGCAGGACGCGGCGAACCGTGCGCGTGAGCGGTTCGATCGCTGACGCGTCCGCGTTGTGAGGGGCGCATCCGGGGGACCGGGTGCGCCCCTTCTTTGCGTGGGTCCGGGTTCCGCCGGGCCTGTCCTCAAGCGCCGGACGGGCTGAGGACTGCCCTCAAACGCCGGGCGGGCCGGGTGGGTTGCGGCTGGGTCGTGAGGAGCGCACCTCCTCAAGCGCCGGGCGGGCCTGAGGGGGTGCGGCTGGGGGTTGGCTTGAGGTGACGGGTGGCTGGGTGGGTGCGGACCGTGCTGCAGGGTGCCCTCAACGCGCCGGGCGGGCTTGTGGAACGACGGTTGGCCAGTTGGATGTGGTCCGAACCTTGAGGGGGCGGGCTGGGCTTGGGACTTCGGGCGATGGTTGGCCGGTTGGGTGTGGCCCGAGCCTCAGGGTGCCCTCAATCGCCGGGCGGGCCGGGGCGTGCCGGGTGGGGGAGGGGCACGCCCCGGGGTTACCTCGGAGGTAGTGGGGGGCGGCGGAGGATCGGGGCTGTGGAGTAGGTGGGGGGTGTGGCCGCCGGGTGGTCCCTCAGGAGGTCCAGGGCCACCCGGACCGCGTCGTCCAGGACCGCGTGGCGGCCCTCCGCCCAGTCCAGGGGGGTGCGCAGCGCCTCGACGTCGGGCTCGACGCCGTGGTTCTCGACGGACCAGCCGTACGTGTCGAACCAGGCCGCGTTCATCGGCACCGTGATCACCGTCCCGTCGCCGAGCCTGTGGCGTCCGGTCATGCCGACCACGCCGCCCCAGGTGCGCTGGCCCACCACCGGCCCCAGTTTCAGCAGCCGGAAGGCGGCCGTGATCATGTCGCCGTCGGAGGACGTGGCCTCGTCCGCCAGGGCGACCACCGGGCCCCGGGGGGCGTTGGAGGCGTAACTGACAGCTTGCGCGTTGCGGGTCAGGTCCCAGCCGAGGATCGTGCGGGTGAGCTTCTCGACGACCAGCTCGCTGATGTGGCCGCCCGCGTTGCCCCGTACGTCCACGATCAGGGCCGGACGCGACACCTCCAGCCGCAGGTCGCGGTTGAACTGGGCCCAGCCCGAGCCGCCCATGTCCGGGATGTGCAGATACCCGCACTTGCCGCCGCTCAGGTCCCGTACGACCTCGCGGCGCTTGGCCACCCAGTCCTGGTAGCGCAGCGGCCTTTCGTCGACCAGGGGGACGATCGCGATGCGGCGGGACCGGCCGCCGCCCTCGCCCCCGGCCGGGCGGAACGTCAGCTCGACCGTCGTGCCGCCCGCCGCCGTCAGCAGCGGGTACGGCCCCGCCACCGGGTCGACCGGCCGGCCGTCGACATGCGTGAGGACCGCGCCCTCCCGGATACCCGTACCGGCGAGCGGCGAACGGGCCTTGGAGTCCGAGGAGTCGCCGGGCAGGATCCGCAGCACCGTCCAGTCGCCGTCCCGGCACACCAGGTTCGCGCCCAGCAGCCCGATCGCCCGCTGGTAGTGCGGCGGTCCCTCGTTGCGGCGGGCGGGCGAGACGTACGCGTGGGAGGTGCCCAGCTCGCCCACCACCTCGCGCAGCAGATCCGCGAACTCGTCGGGTGAGGCGACCCGTTCGACCAGGGGCCGGTACTGGGCGAGCACGCCGTCCCAGTCGATGCCGCACATGTCCGGCTCCCAGAAGTAGGACCGGATGATGCGCCCCGCCTCCCCGTAGGCCTGGCGCCATTCGGCCGCCGGGTCCACGTCGTGCAGGATGCGGCGCAGGTCGAGATAGACCGTCGAGTCGTTGTCACCGGCCTCGTTGGACGGCACGGCGCGCAGTTCGCCGTCGTCCATGACGACCAGCCGGGTCCTGTCCCCGCTGACCGCGAACCAGTCCAGGTGGTCGACCAGCTCGGTCTTCCGGGCCTTGGCGATGTTGAAGTGCTCCAGCGTGGGCCGGCCCGACATGTCCGCCGGGTTCGCGAACGTCTCGCCCAGCGCACCGGAGATCGGCCAGCGCAGCCAGACGAGACCGCCGCCGCTGACGGGCTGCAGCGCCGAGTACTTCGACGCGGAGACGGGGAACGGCGTCACCCGGCTCTCCAGGCCCTCGAACTCCACCGTGACCGTCGGTCCCTCGACGGTGCCTTCGGGGATGTCCACCGGGTCCAGCCCGCCCGCCGCGGGCCGGCCGTCGGGGAGCAGGGCGAACGGTGAAGGGGTGGCCGAGGAGAGCGGGACCAGGTACGGGCGGCAGCCCAGGGGGAAGGAGAGGTCGCCGGTGTGGACGTCGTACACCGGGTCGAAGCCGCGCCAGGACAGGAAGGCGAGATAGCGGCCGTCCCCGGTGAAGACGGGGTTCTCGTCCTCGAAGCGGCCGTTGGTGACATCCACTATCACCGGGGCGCCGGGGCCGGTGATCCTGGCCAGCTTGATCTGCCGCAGCGACCGGCCGATGCCCGGATGCGACCAGGTCAGCCAGGCGCCGTCCGGCGAGAACGCCAGATCGCGGACCGGGCCGTTGAGTGAGCGGATCAGCTCGGTGACCACGTCGTCCGGCTCGGAGGCGGACACGTCGTCCGGCTCGGAGGCGGACGCAGGGGCGGGGGCTGGGGCGGCCGGTGGTGCGGGCGGGGCCTGCGTCGGGTCTGAGGTGTCGGAGGTGTCGGAGGTGTCGGAGGCGTCCGCCGGATCCGGGAGGCCGGCCAGGTCCGGGGCCTGCCCCCGCGTGGTGTCCAGCAGGAGCAGGCGGCCGTCGTTCGACGCGACGGCCAGCCGTTCGCCCTCCGGGTCCGAGGTGATCTCCTGGACCCTGCCCAGCCGGCCGGAGGCCAGCCTGCGCGGCTCGCGGTCGCCGCTGGCCCGGGGGAGGTAGGCGATCTCGATCGCGTCGTCGCCGTCCGCGTCCGTGACGTACGCGACCTGGCCGCTGCTGCCGAGCATCTCCGGCAGCCGGACCCGCACCCCCGGGGTGTCGGTGATCGTGCGGGCGGGCCCGTCGCGGTGCGTGAGCCAGTACAGGCTGCCGCGTACGGAGACGGCGCTCGCCCGGCCCGTCTCGTCCACGGACAGCGAGTCGACATGGCTCGACGCCGGTACCTGGTAGGTGCGCCGGCCCGTGCGCGGTCCGCCGAGCCGTACCTCCAGCTTCCGTGGCACCGCGTCCGGCGACTCCAGGTCGTCGACCAGCCACAGATCGCCCGCGCACTGGTAGACGACCCTGCTGCCGTCGCTGGACGCGTTCCGGGCGTAGAACGCGTCGTGGTCGGTGTGGCGGCGCAGATCGCTGCCGTCCATCAGGCACGAGTACAGGTTGCCGACGCCCTGGTGGTCGGAGAGGAAGGCGATGCGCCGGCCGACGAACATCGGCGCGTTCAGATGCCCGCCGATGTCCGGGAGCAGCCGCTCGCCGTGCAGCCACAGCCGCCCGGTCGCCCCGCCCCGGTAGCGCTTCCACGCCGACGGCTCGTGCGGCGGCGTGCCCGTGAGCAGCAGGGTGCGCCGCTCCCCGTCGATGTCCGCGACAGCGATGTCGGAGACCGGCCCCCAGGGCAGCTTGCCGCCGGGGCTGCCGTCGGTGGGGACGCTGTAGGCCCACGAGAAGTACGAGAACGGCTGGTTGTGCGAGGACACGGCGAGGATCTGGGAGCTGTCGCCGGGGTCGGGGCTCCACCCGCAGACCCTGGTGTCGGTCGAGCCCCAGTACGTGAGTCTGCGGGCGGGGCCCCCGTCCACGGGGGCCAGATGGATCTCTGGATCGAGCGTGCGCCAGGTCGTGTAGGCGATACGGCTGCCGTCGGGCGAGAAGCGCGGATGACTGACCCGGGTCCGGTCGACAGTCACCCGCCAGGCACGGCCGGGCCGCTGCCCCGCCGCGGCGAGAGGAGCGACCCAGAGGTCGTCCTCGGCGGCGAAGCAGAGCAAGTCCTTGTGGAGGTGCGGGAAACGGAGATACGCGACGTCGTCACTCACCCTCCAATGCTTTCCGCGCGAAGGGCCTCCGGCAACTTGTGTCGCACGACACAAGCGAAACAGTTTCGTTTCGCTGAGGGAGGGGGGTGACTTCGAAGTGTACGAAACGGTTTCGTTCGCTTGGTGGATCATCGGCTCGCCCGTCGGGCCGGCCGATCACTGACGTACGATCCAGCAGGCGCAAGGGAACAGGAGGTCGACACATGGCACGCAGCCGGCTCACGCCAGAACGTGAGAACGAGCTGTACGCCGCTGTGCTCGACCTGCTCGGCGAGGTCGGCTACGAAGCCCTGACCATGGACGCCGTTGCCGCCCGCACCCGTTCCAGCAAGGCCACCCTCTACCGCCAGTGGGGGAGCAAGCCCGAGCTGGTCGTCAAGGCACTCCGGAACAACAAGCCGGTCCACCTTGCCGAGATCGACACCGGTTCGCTGCGCGGCGACGTCCGGGCCGTGCTCACGCGTACCGACGACTGCCAGATGGAGAAGAACTCCGCGCTGTCGCGGGGTCTGAGCCATGCCGCCCACGACAACCCCGATCTGTTCCAGGCGCTGCGCGAGCTGCTGATCGAGCCGGAGACGACCGGTCTCGGGGCGTTGCTCCAGCGGGCCGTGGACCGGGGTGAGGTGCGCCCGGACAATCCGGCGCTCCCCTATGTACCGCACATGATGATCGGCGCCCTCGCCGCTCGGGAGCTGGTCGAGGACCGACCGGTCGACCAGGCGTTCCTCATCGACTACGTGGAAGCCGTGGTGTTCCCCGCCCTCGGCGTCTGACGTCCCCGTTTTCGCACCGCCTCTCCCCGACGCACCACCGTCTCCCCGACACTCCAGCGCCGGTTACCTGTGGGGACGGGGGGCCGGAGCGGCAGAGAGCCCCCGTGCACGCGGCACGGGGGCTCTCGTCATGCGCGGGTGGCGGACGCGGCCGGGGCGGGCTCCGCCCTGGCCGCGGTCCGGGTCTCCTCCTGCACGCGGCGCAGGAAACGGATCAGCGGCGCGATGTCGAACTGGAACACGGCCACCCCGTCCGGTGAGTGCAGCTCCACGACCAGCTGGGCCCGGCCGCAGGGCCAGACCCGTATGTCGCCGCGGCTGACGGGGGAGCGCAGTCCCTTCTCCAGAAGGTCACGGCCGAAGGCCCAGTCGGCACCGCCGGGCAGTCCGAGGTGGACGGTCTGCGGTTCGCCGGGGTCGTGGCGCAGCTCCACGGGGATCAGTCGCGGGTCGGGTCCGTCCGTGATGAGCCGGGCTCGGGCGTGTTCTTGGATCACGAGGGACATGGGCCGGCTCCTCCTGTGTGAACTTCTCTCTGCATCCAATGTCGCATATGTTCCCATTTGAGCGCGTTGAGAGAGGGAAGTAGTTGGGTTGGCTACGCTCTTGCGAAGGCTTCGCAACAAGGCACTATCATTGAGCGGTTGCCGACCCCGCCCGCAGAAACGCCCCGAAGCGGAGCCACTCCATGCATGTACCCGACGGATTCATCAACGCACCCGTCTCCGCCGTCGCCGGAGTCGTCGCCGCGGGCGCGGTCGCCGTCTCCCTCCGGGGCGCCCGGCGGGAGCTGGACGAGCGCACGGCGCCGCTCGCAGGTCTCGTCGCCGCGTTCGTCTTCGCCGTGCAGATGCTGAACTTCCCGGTCGCCGCCGGCACCAGCGGCCACCTCCTGGGCGGTGCGTTGGCGGCGATCCTGGTCGGGCCCTGCACGGGGGTGCTCTGCATAGCCGTCGTCCTGCTGATGCAGGGGATCCTCTTCGCCGACGGCGGTCTCACCGCGCTCGGCGTGAACATCTCCGTCATGGGCGTCGTGACCGTCGTCGTCGCGTACACCCTCTTCCGCGGGCTCGTCCGTGTGCTGCCCCGCGGCCGCCGCTCGACGACCGCGGCGGCCTTCGTGGCCGCGCTGGTCTCCGTACCGGCCGCCGCCGTCGCCTTCACCCTGCTCTACGCCGTCGGCGGGACCACCGACGTACCCACCGGCAAGGTCCTCACCGCGATGGTCGGCGTCCACGTCCTGATCGGCATCGGCGAGGCGGCGATCACCGCGCTGACCGTCGGCGCCGTCATCGCGGTGCGCCCCGACCTCGTCCACGGTGCCCGTGGGCTCGCCGCCCCGCTCAAGCTGCGCGTCGACGGCGAGCTCGTCGACGCCCCGGCCGCCGCTCCCGCCCCCGCCGCCCCGCGTTCCACGCGCAAGGTCTGGGCGACCGGGCTGGTCGCCGCACTCGTCCTGGCGGGCTTCGTCTCCTTCTACGCGTCCGCGAACCCCGACGGCCTGGAGAAGGTCGCCGCCGACAAGGGCATCGACGAGAAGGTCGAAGAGCACGGCGCGGCCGACTCCCCGCTCGCCGACTACGGCGTCAAGGACGTCGAGAACGCCCGGATCTCCGGCGGTCTCGCCGGAGTGACCGGTGTCGGCGTCACCGTGGCCGTCGGCAGCGGCGTCTTCTGGGCCGTGCGCAGGCGCCGTACGCCTGAGGAGCCCGTCACCACCGGAACCAGGTCCCACTGACATGGGCGCCGGCCATGCGCACAAGCTCTACCGGCACGGTCACTCCCCGGTCCACGACCTGCCGCCGCACTGCAAGCTCGTCGCGGTCCTCTGCTTCGTCGTGGTCGTCGTCTCCACACCGCGCGAGGCCGTCTGGGCCTTCGCGCTGTACGCGGCCCTGCTCGCCGCAGCCGCCGCCGCCGCCCGGATCCCCGCCGGATTCCTGCTGAAGCGGCTGGTCATCGAGGTGCCGTTCGTGGCGTTCGCGGTGCTCATGCCGTTCGTCGTGCCCGGTGAACAGACCGAGATCCTCGGTGTCTCCGTCAGCGTCCCCGGCCTCTGGGGCGCCTGGAACGTCCTCGCCAAGGGCACCCTCGGCGTGGCAGCCTCGGTCGTCCTGGCCTCCACCACCGAGCTGCGTTCCCTGCTGCTCGGCCTCCAGCGGATCGGGCTCCCGCCGCTCCTCGTGCAGATCGCCTCGTTCATGATCCGCTACGGCGACGTGATCACCGACGAGCTGCGGCGGATGTCGATCGCCCGCCGCTCCCGCGGATTCGAGGCGCGCGGTATACGGCACTGGGGCGTCCTCGCGAAGACGATGGGCGCCCTGTTCATCCGCTCCTACGAGCGCGGCGAACGCGTCCACCTCGCGATGGTCAGCCGCGGCTACACCGGCACCATGCCGGTGATCGACGAGGTGACCGCCTCCCGCACCCAGTGGGCGTACGCGTCCGTGCTCCCCGTGCTCGCCCTCGTCGTATGTCTGCTGGGATGGACCGTATGAGCATGCCCACCGCCCCCGCGCCGTCCCTAGAGGTCAGCGGCCTCGCCTACGCCTATCCGGACGGCCACCAGGCCCTGTTCGGCGTCGACCTGACCGTGGCCCGCGGCGAACGGGTCGCCGTCCTCGGCCCCAACGGGGCGGGCAAGACCACCCTCGTCCTGCACCTCAACGGCATCCTCGACGCGGGCGCCGGCACCGTCCGGGTAGCCGGGCTGCCGGTGGAGAGGCGCCACCTGGCCGAGATCCGGCGCCGGGTCGGCATCGTCTTCCAGGACCCCGACGACCAGCTCTTCATGCCGACCGTCCGCGAGGACGTCGCCTTCGGGCCCGCCGCGGCCGGTCTGCGCGGCCCCGAGCTGGAGGAACGGGTCATGACCGCGCTCAAGCAGGTCGGTATGGAGGCGTACGCGACACGGCCCCCGCACCACCTCTCCTTCGGCCAGCGCCGCCGGGTCGCCGTCGCGACCGTCCTCGCCATGGAGCCGGAGATCCTCGTGCTGGACGAGCCCTCCTCCAACCTGGACCCCGCGTCCCGCCGCGAACTGGCCGACATCCTGCGCTCCCTGGACGTCACCGTGCTGATGGTCACCCACGACCTGCCGTACGCCCTCGAACTCTGCCCGCGCGCCGTCATCCTCAGCGACGGGGTGATCGCCGCCGACGACCGTACCCAGGACCTCCTCTGCAACGGCGAACTGATGCGCGAACACCGGCTGGAGCTGCCCTTCGGCTTCGACCCGCGTTCCGTCGTCGTGCCGCTCACGTGAACAGACCCGACCCGCCCTCCGTCCGACCTGCGGTCCGATGCACCATGGGGGGATGAGCGGGAGCGCGGGAGCAGGCGTGGACGTACGGGGCACGGTGACACCGGGGTTCGAGGCGGTACGGGACGCCTTCGTCCGGAATTTCGAACAGCGGGGCGAGCGGGGGGCGGCCGTGACGGTCTACCGCCACGGCCGCAAGGTCGTCGACCTGTGGGCCGGTACGAGGGATGTCGACGGCACCGAGCCGTGGGCCGTCGACACCGTCCAGATCGTCCGGTCGGCGGGCAAGGGCATCGCCGCCGCCGTACCGCTGCTGCTGCACCAGCGCGGGCAGGTGGACCTGGACGCCCCCGTCGGCACGTACTGGCCGGAGTTCAAGGCGAACGGCAAGGAACGCGTCCTCGTACGCCACCTCCTGGCCCACCGCGCCGGCCTGGCGGCCCTCGACGGGACGCTGACGCCTGAGGAGGCGGTCGACGGGACGTCCGGACCGCGGGCGGTCGCCGCCCAACGACCGCTGTGGGAGCCCGGCACCGACCACGGCTACCACGCCCAGACCTACAGCTGGCTCGTCGCCGAACTGGTCCGCAGGACCACCGGACGCACCATCGGCCGCTGGATCGCCGAGGAGATCGCCCGCCCGCTCGGCCTGGACTTCTGGTTCGGGCTCCCGGCGGACGAGGCGCACCGGATCGGGCGGATCGGGCCCGTCGAACCCCCGGTGACCGAAGGCAACGGCGGCGCCCTGCGCATACGTCCCAAGCGCTCCGTCACCGAGGCCTACCGTGACCCCGCCTCGCTCACCCGCCGCGCGTTCGGCGCGATCGACCCGTTCCCCGACGAGAACGACCCCGCCTACCGGGCGGCCGAACTCCCCGGCTCCAACGGCGTCGCCACCGCGCGCGGCCTCGCCCGCTGTTACGCCGCGATGATCGGCGAGGTCGACGGCCACCGGCTGTTCGCACCCGCCACGCTGACCCTGGCACGCACCGAGGAGTCCGCGGGCCCGGACCGGGTCCTGATCGTCAACACCCGTTTCGGCCTCGGCTACATGCTGCACGGCCCGGCCGCCCCGCTGCTGGCCCCCGGCTCCTTCGGCCACCCGGGCCGCGGCGGATCGCTGGGCTTCGCCGACCCCGAATCGGGCACCGCGCTCGGCTATGTGACGAACGGTCTGCAGAAGGGCGTCACCGCCGACCCCCGTGCCCAGGCATTGGTCAGGGCACTACGTTCGGTCCTGTGACTCCTTCCTCCGCAGCACGCTTCGACGGACACTCCGCACTCCTCACCGGCGCGGGCCAGGGCATCGGCGCAGCCACGGCCCGCAGGCTGGCCGCCGAGGGCGCTGCCGTCCTCGTCACGGACCTGGACGCCGCTCGGGCCCGGAAGACGGCGGCGGAGATACGCGAGAGAGGCGGCACGGCCGAGTCGCTGCCCTGCGACGTGGGCGACCGGGCGGCCGTCGAGGCGGCCGTCGCCCACGCGGTGGCGTCCTTCGGCCGGCTCGACGTCCTGGTCAACAACGCCTACGCCAACCACGAGGACGCGCCCCTCTTCGAGGACGAGGCGGACGAATCCTGGGACCACACCCTCGACATCACCCTCACCGGCCCCTACCGCTGCTCCCGCGCCGCGCTGCCGCACCTGGTGGCCTCCGGCCGGGGCGCGATCGTCAACATCGGCTCGGTCAACGGCGAACAGGACTTCGGCGGGCATGCCTACAGCGCCGCGAAGGCGGGCCTGGCGAGCCTCACCCGCACACTGGCCGGCCACGCGGGCCCGCGCGGTGTCCGGGTCAACCTGATCGCCCCCGGCACGATCCGCACCGACGCCTGGGCGGGCCGTGACGCCGACCTGGCACGGGCGAGCGCCCTGTACCCGCTGGGCCGGCTCGGCGCCCCGGACGACATCGCGTCCGCCGTCGCCTTCCTCGCCTCGCGGGACGCGTCCTGGATCACGGGGACGACGCTGCGGGTGGACGGGGGCCTCCTGGGGGTCAACACGGGCTTCCGCAGAGCGATGTCGGGCGACGAGTAGTCCGGGGGCCACATCGCCGGCGGCGACGAGCGTTCCGTCCGGGCTGTGAGCCACGGCCTGGACGGGCTCGGCCGCGGGCAGTCGATTCTGATTCCCGAGTCCGTACAGGCGAGGAGTCCGACTCCCCGACATCACGGAGGAGCAGATGTCCTCCGGTGGAGGCCGCCGCGAGCACCCTTCCATCCGCACGGAAGCTGACCGAGGGCACCCCGTCGCTGACTCCCCAGGTGCGTTCACTCCCGGTCGCTCAAGGCCGGCACCCCAAGTCCTCTGCCAGAGAGGATATTGGCCAACCAGGCGGAAGTTCCGGGACGCCGCCGGGCCGGTGGCGCCGCGTCCGCCGGGAGACGGCGTACGCGGAAAACCGGTACCTGGGGCGTGGCCCCGCTCAGTACCCTCGCCCGATGATTGATCATGGAGTTTCCGACCGCACCGGCCGACGGGTGGCCCTGCGCGACATCGACGCCGACAACTGGCGCGCGGTCGCGGACGTCGCCCCGCTCGACGACCAGCGTGACCACGTTCCCGCGCTGGCCGCGCGCTACCTGCTTCTGACGACGCGCGAGGACACCTGGCACTCGCTGGCCGTGTGCGCGGGCGACGACGTCATCGGGCACGTCATGTGGGCCCGGGACGAGGACGGTTCGTACTGGATCGGCGGCATGCTGATCGACGGCGCCGAGCAGGGCCGGGGCGTCGGACGCGCCGTCATGCGCACGCTGACCGCGTGGCTGGCGGAGCGGGAGGGCTGCGAGGTGGTCCGGCTGTCGTACGCACCCGGCAACACCGCCGCCGGGCGGCTCTACACCTCCCTCGGCTTCCGCCCGACGGGCGACGCCGAGGACGACGAGGTGGTCGTGGAACTGGCGGCGTCCGCTGTCGTACCGCTGTGACACAGTGAAGTGACGGGACCAGGACATGCGGAGCCGACAAGGACACGGGAGACGCCGATGGGTGACTTCTTCGAGCGGATCGTCGATCTGGACGTGACCGGCGAGGAGGCCGGGCCGCTCGCCCGGCGGATGGTCGACTGGATGGTCGCCGAAGGGCTGATCACGCGCGAGACGACCAAGGACGCCATGTACAGCCTGTCCGTCGACGTCGGGTACGTACCCGGCCCCGACTGGGCACGGGCGGTGGCCGATTCCTCCGATCCTTCGTGGATCCCCGGTCCCGTCGCGGTCGTTGTCGGCCGCGATTACCACATCGGTGGCCAGGGCGAGAGCGAGGCGGACTCCGCGACCTGCCCACGGTGTGCGACGACGACCGTGATCATCGACTACCCGGAGTCGTTCGAAGCGGACCCGGAGGTCTGGCAGCCGTTCCTGGACGGCATCGGGGCCTGGAAGGAGACGGGCACCGGCACGGCGCCCTGCTCCGCCTGCGGAGTCTCCTCCCCGGTCACCGACTGGGAGTTCGGGGCCGGGTTCGACCTCGGCGCGCTCGCCTTCGACTTCTGGGGCTGGCCGCCGCTCGGCACCCGCTTCCTCGCGGACTTCCGCAGGCAGCTGGGGCACCGGACCGAGGAGCAGTCGGGGAAGTTCTGACCGGTCCGGCCGGCTCAGCCGGTGTGCAGCATCAGTCCGATGCCCAGCACCATCAGTCCGGCGGCGGCGATCCTCGGACCGCCGAACCGCTCCTTGAAGAACAGTGCCCCGATCCCCGCGCCGACGATGACGGAGGACTCCCGCACCGCGGCGGCGGCCTCCGCCGCGGTGCGGGTCGCGTCGGGGAAGCGGCGTACCTCGACGTCGAGGCCCAGCTCACGCAGGGCCTCGGCGAACCGGGGGTGGGCGTCGGAGGATGTGGTGACGGGGGTGATGTCGGATGTGCTCATCCCCGCACGCTAGTGAACCGGGCCGTGGCCGCACCAGGTGGCCCGCCCGTGGCGGCGGCCGGCCCGGCCCCGGGGGCGGGTGTTCCGCCCCCGGGTGCGCGGCGGGTTCAGGAACCGGCCCGGAGCACGGACGCCACGACCGGTCCGGCCGCGTCGCCGCCGTGGCCGCCGGACTGGACGACCGCCGCGGCCGCGAGGTCGCCGCTGAAGCCGGTGAACCAGCTGTTGGACGTGCCCTGTCCGTCGACCTCGGCCGAGCCCGTCTTGGCACCCTTGTCGCCGCCGACCGAGGCCATGGCCGTCTTGCCGGTGCCCCAGGAGGCGGTGGCCCGCATCATGTCGTTCAGCTGCCGGGTGACGTTCTGGGACAGCGAGCGCGACGCCACGGCGATCTGACGGTCGCCCAGCTCGCGCGGCACGATGACGGGCTGGCGGAAGGTGCCGGTGCGGGCGGTCGCCGTGATGGACGCGACGTTGAGCGCGTTCATCTGGACCGTGCCCTGTCCGATGTACTGGGCGGCCGCCTCACCGCCGACCTCCTCGGGCACGCTGCCGTCGAAGGAGACGATGCCGGTCTTCCAGACGAGGCCGATCCCGAAGACGTCGCGGGCCTCCTTGGCGAGCGCGGAGTCGTCGTCCACGTCGTCGATCCTCTTGATGAAGGCGGTGTTGCAGGAGCGCGCGAAGCTGGTGGTGAACGTGTCGGTGGCGGGCAGCTCGAAGTACTTGAGGTTGTGGAAGGAACGGCCCTCGTACATCACGTCCTTCGGGCACTCGATCGGGCTGTTCGCCGAGGCGTTCCCCGTCTCGAGCAGCAGCGCGGCCGTCACGATCTTGAGCGTGGAGCCGGGCGCCTGCTTGCCCTCCATCGCCGCGTTGAAGCCGGTCGCAGGGTTGTTGGCCACCGCGCGGATCGCGCCCGTGGACGGCTTCACCGCGACCACCGACGCCCCGCCGTACTGCTTGACGGCGGCCTCCGCCGCAGCCTGGACGCCCGCGTCGAGCGTGGTCTGCAGCCTGCCGGGCCTGCCCTTGACGAGCGTCAGCAGGGTGGTGTCGGGAAGCACCTCGTCCGCGGGCTCGATCCAGGTCTCGATGCCGGGCGATCCGCCCGCCTCGGCGCCGTACCTCTTCCGCAGGGTGTCCAGGATCGGCCCGAGCGACGGGTAGGTCTCCTTGTCGAGGACCTTGCCGTTGCGGTCGACGGCCTCGATCGCCGCCGTCGACGACTCGCCGGTCCGCAGCGTCGCGCCCTCGGTCAGCTCCGGGTGGATCACCGTCGGCTGCCAGTCGACGAGGGCCTTGCCGGTGGTGAGGCCCCGCACCACGGTCAGTTCCGAGGCGTACGACCAGGGCTTGGTCCTCCCCTCGTACGACACCGTCGCCTTGACCGTGTACGGCACCTTCGCGCCGACGGCGGCACCCGGCGTGATCACCGCCTTCGTGACGTGGGCGTCCGCGGCGAAGCCGGCCAGCAGCGGCTGGGCGACGTCTTCGTTGTTGGTGAGCAGCGAGGCGGCCGCCGCGTCGCCGGACGCCCACGCCCTGAGGAAGTCCTTCGACGTCTCAGCTATCTCGGACTCGCTCGGTGGCCCCGTCCTCACCTCCGCGGAAGCGGCCTCCGTACCGCCGTGACCACCGCCCCCGACCACGCTGTACGCGCCGTAGCCGATCCCGCCCGCCACGAGCACGAACACACCGCCGACCACGGCTACCTTCACTCCACTGCGCATGTCTGCAGTCCCCTCCCCAGGAGTCCCCCTTGAACGTGTTCAGGGGGATTTCCTCGGCACTGTACGGGACAGGAGCGGCGGGTGAGGGGTTGTTGTCGGACCGCGACGCGTCGGACGAGAGCGCTCTCCCGAAGGGTCGCGCCGTTCGGGCCCGGCCGTCCGGTCACACCCAGCTGTCCAGCCACATCCGGTCCCGCCAGGAGTTCTCCGGCAGGGACGTGCCCGTGTAGAGGGGCCAGAAGTACACGAAGTTCCAGACGATCAGCAGCACCAGGACACCCGCCGCGATCGCACCCAGGGTCCGTCTCCGCTCGCCCGTCGGATCGCCGGTGCCCGGACCCACCTCCTGCCCGGGCCCCGTCCCGGGCGCCGGGCCCAGCAGGGCGCCGATCATCATCGTCACCGCGAGACAGAGGAACGGTACGAACACGACCGCGTAGAACAGGAAGATCGTCCGCTCCTGGTAGAAGAACCAGGGCACCCAGCCCGCCGCCACACCGCACGCGATCGCGCCCGCCCGCCAGTCGCGGCGGAAGAACCAGCGCCACAACACGTACAGCAGCGCCACGCAGCCCGCCCACCACAGCAGCGGGGTGCCGATCGCCAGCACCTCGCGGGCGCACTTGCCGGTCTCCGACGCGGTGCAGCCCGCCTTCTCCTCGTAGAAGTACGAGACCGGGCGGCCCAGCACGATCCAGCTCCACGGGTTGGACTCGTACGTGTGGCCCGAGGTCAGGCCGACGTGGAACTCGTACACCTGGTGCTCGTAGTGCCACAGGCTGCGCAGCCAGTCCGGCAGCCAGGTCCAGCTGCCGCCCTTGCCCTCGGTCGCCGCCCAGTTGCGGTAGTAGCCCTTGTCCGTGACGATCCAGCCGGTCCATGACACGAGGTACGTGCCGATCGCGACCGGCACCGTCGAGACGAACGCGGGCAGCAGGTCCCGCAGCACGACGGCGCGGTACGGCTGCTGCGCACCGGCGGTGCGTCGCGCGCCCACGTCCCAGAGCACCGCCATCACACCGAACGCGGCCAGGATGTAGAGCCCGTTCCACTTCGTGGCGAAGGCCAGTCCCAGCATCACACCGGCGGCGATCCGCCAGGGGCGCAGGCCGAGGCGGAGGGTCTCGGCGACATGGACGTCCGGGCGCAGCACCCCCTCCTCGTCGACCGGCAGCGCGGCGGCCAGTCTGCGGCGGGACCAGTCACGGTCGAGGAGCAGGCAGCCGAAGGAGGCGAGGACGAAGAACATCAGCACCAGGTCGAGCAGCGCGGTGCGGCTCATCACGAAGTGCAGCCCGTCCACGGCCAGCAGCGTGCCCGCGAGGCAGCCCAGGAACGTGGAGCGGAAGAGCCGGCGGCCGATGCGGCACAGCATCAGCACCGAGACGGTGCCGAGCAGCGCCACCATGAAGCGCCAGCCGAACGGGGTGAAGCCGAAGATCTGCTCGCCGATGCCGATGACCCACTTGCCGACCGGCGGATGCACGACGTAGCCGGGATCCACCGGGATGTCCACGGAGGACGGGTCCTTGAGGATCAGCTTGTCGACGTCCTTGGGCCAGGAACCCTCGTACCCCTGGTTGATCAGGGCCCAGGCGTCCTTGGCGTAGTACGTCTCGTCGAATATCACCGCCTTCGGGCTGCCCAGGTTCCAGAACCGCAGCACCCCGGCCACCAGGGCGACCAGGAGCGGACCGCCCCAGGCCGACCAGCGGACCAGGTGGTTCGCCAGGGTCGGAGGCACGGCGAGCACCTCCCAGAACTGCCGTCCCGGGCGGGTGTACGGGGGCACCAGGCGCTCACGCAGCCCGGTTTCCGGCCGTGGGGAATGGCCGAAGCGGCGCAGCCGCTGCTGCCAGGAAGGCGGCTGGTCGCCGGTGTGATCCCCGGCGTCGTGGCCCTGCTGGGCTTCGGGCGCAGTACTCGTCACCGCGCCATCGTAGGGAACGCATCTGTGCGAGTGGTGCCGCCCGTGCTGGGAGGATGGCCGATGTGACTGGAACGACTGGAACGCTCGTGCTCGCAGGGACCCCCATCGGCGACGTGGCGGACGCCCCGCCACGGCTCGCCGCCGAACTGGAGACGGCCGACGTGGTGGCCGCCGAGGACACCCGGCGGCTGCGCCGGCTCACCCAGGCGCTCGGCATCCACACGACGGGGCGTGTCGTCTCCTACTTCGAGGGCAACGAGTCCGCACGTACGCCGGAACTCGTCGAGGCGCTGGTCAACGGGGCGCGCGTCCTGCTGGTCACCGACGCCGGGATGCCGTCCGTCTCCGACCCCGGCTACCGGCTCGTGGCCGCGGCCGTCGAGAAGGACATCAAGGTCACCGCCGTCCCGGGCCCGTCGGCCGTGCTGACGGCGCTCGCCCTGTCCGGGCTGCCGGTGGACCGGTTCTGCTTCGAGGGCTTCCTGCCGCGCAAGGCGGGCGAGCGGCTCGGGAAACTGCGCGAGGTCGCGGACGAGCGCCGCACGATGGTCTTCTTCGAGGCACCCCACCGGCTGGACGACACCCTGGCCGCGATGGCCGAGGTGTTCGGCACGGACCGCAGGGCCGCCGTGTGCCGGGAGCTGACCAAGACGTACGAGGAGGTCAGGCGCGGCCCGCTCGGCGAGCTGGCCAGCTGGGCGGCCGAGGGCGTGCGCGGCGAGATCACCGTCGTCGTCGAGGGCGCCACGGCTTCCGGGAACGAGGGGCTGGACGCCGACGAGCTGGTGCGCAGGGTGCAGGTCCGCGAGGAGGCGGGGGAGCGGCGCAAGGAGGCCATCGCCGCGGTCGCCGCCGAGGCCGGACTGCCCAAGCGCGAGGTGTTCGATGCGGTGGTCGCGGCAAAGAACGCTGCCAGGACGGGTCCTGCGGAGGGCAAAGGACTAGCCTGACGGTAAAGCGCGAGCCGCGTACCCGGCCCCTTTGGCCATGGATGGGCCAAGAGCGTTCCAACACTCGGCAGGCCTGGTGCGTCGCCGCCTGGAAAGGCGTCCACTGGAAGGTGGAACGCACCACCGGGAGTGCTTGTCCGGAGTGCTTGTCCGGCGGACAAGAGGAGCAGGCATGAGTGAGATCGCAGCAAGCACCGTGCACGAGGCGTACGCGTTCGCCTGTATGCGGTGCGGATACGGCTGGGAACAGGCCTACGAGATAGAACACCACGTGGACGGCGCGGGCCACGCGTTCGTGGTGTACACGGCGGACGGTGAGCGTGTGCCCTCGCCCCTGTCCACCCCGACCTGCGTGAACTGTGACGGGCACGTGGTCCGGATCATGCGGTCCGGCCGGGTCTCCACCGTTCAGCAGCTGCTCCGGCAGAAGCAGGCCGACCGTCACGAGGAGGCCGTGGACGAAGCGGCCGTACCCGCCGCCGTCCTGGCATCGGGAGCCGCCCCCCACCACTGGCAGCTCTCCGACCTGCTGCATCCCTTCCACCGGCGGTGACGGCCACCGCGGACGGGAGCCCCCTTCCCACCCGCGGTGAGGCGGGGCCCGTGCCCTCGTAGAGTCGGGGCATGAGCCGTACCGACGCGCCGCCGCTGCCCGAACCCCTCCGGGTCCCGGTCGCCGATTCGCACACCCATCTGGACATGCAGGACGGAACCGTCGAAGAGGGCCTGGCCCGGGCGGCGGCGGTCAACGTGACCGCCGTCGTCCAGGTGGGCTGCGACGTGGCCGGCTCGCGCTGGGCCGCCGCGACCGCGGCGGCGCACCCCTCCGTCCACGCGTCCGTCGCCCTCCACCCCAACGAGGCGCCGCGCATCGTGCACGGCGACCCGGAGGGCTCGGCGCGGCAGGGGGTCCGCGAGCCGGGCGGGAAGGCGGCGCTGGACGAGGCGCTCGCCGAGATCGACGCGCTGGCCGCCCTCGACCACGTACGCGGTGTCGGGGAGACCGGGCTCGACCACTTCCGTACGGGCCCCGAGGGCATCGCCGCCCAGGAGGAGTCCTTCCGGGCGCACATCGAGATCGCCAAGCGGCACGGCAAGGCGCTGGTCATCCACGACCGCGACGCGCACGCGGACGTGCTGCGCATCCTGGCCGACGCGGGCGCGCCCGAGCGGACGGTCTTCCACTGCTACTCCGGTGACGCCGACATGGCCCGGATCTGCGCGGCGGCCGGGTACTTCATGTCGTTCGCCGGCAACGTCACCTTCAAGAACGCCCAGCCACTGCGCGACGCACTGGCCGTGGCGCCGGCCGAGCTCGTGCTCGTCGAGACGGACGCGCCCTTCCTCACCCCCGCCCCGTACCGCGGACGGCCCAACGCGCCCTACCTCATTCCGGTGACGCTTCGTGCGATGGCCGCAGTGCGGGGGACGGACGAGGACAGCCTGGCCTCCGCCGTCTACGACAACACCGCGCGCGCGTTCGATTTCTGACCCCGGTTACGCCACGCTGGGTAGTCACTCGGCTCGGGAGGGTGACGAGGGCTCGGCTGTCATGCCCGCGCAATGGGGTCGGCAGGCCGGATCTTCTGGAGCGTCGTGGGCCATTCGCAGGGCAGTCACCGGGCAGCGCGCGGCAGCCGACGGGCCGGCGGGGTGCCGGCTCCCCCGGCGCCGCGCTCCCTCCACGAGGAGGCCACGATCGTCGCCGGGGAGTGGCCGGGCGCCCTGCCGGTGCACGACCCGACCGTGCTCGACGTCCCGCCGGTGCCCCGGCAGGCGGCTGTACGGGCCGCCCCGGCCGGGTACCGGGCCACGCCCCGCCGGGCCGGTGCCCGACGGCACCGGGGCGCCCCGGAACGTCTGTGGCGGCTCGTCCCGCAGGCGCTGGTCGTCGCGGTCCTGGCCGGCGGCACCACCGCGTTCCTGGCGCACGACCAGGCCGTCCGGGTCAGTGTCGACGGGACGTCGGCCACCCTGCACACCTTCGCCGACGACGTCGGGGAACTCCTCGACGCCGAGGGTGTCACCGTCGGGAGCCGTGACACCGTCGCCCCGGCCCCCGGTGCCGGCTCGACGACGGCGACGAGGTCGTCGTCCGCCGGGAGGTACGCGGCGGCCGGGCCGTGCGGCAGGACCGGGAGGCGGGGGGCGACCGGGAAGCGGCGGAGCCCTGGGAGGCCCGGGGCGGGGCGGGCGGCGGGTCTCGGACCCCGCGGCGGCCGTAGGCTTAACGGGTGAGCACCACTGAGCCCGACGCCCTCCTGGGCCCCGCAGACATCCGCGAGCTGGCCGCAGCGCTGGGCGTACGCCCCACGAAGCAGCGCGGTCAGAACTTCGTCATCGACGCCAACACGGTCCGCCGGATCGTACGGACCGCCGAGGTGCGGCCCGACGACGTGGTGGTCGAGGTCGGGCCCGGTCTGGGCTCGCTGACCCTGGCCCTGCTGGAGGCGGCCGGCCGGGTCGTCGCCGTCGAGATCGACGACGTGCTCGCGGGCGCCCTGCCGGCCACGGTCGCCGCCCGGCTGCCCGGACGCGCCGACCGCTTCGCCCTGGTCCACTCGGACGCGATGCTGGTCACGGAGCTGCCCGGCCCGGCGCCCACCGCACTGGTCGCCAACCTCCCGTACAACGTCGCCGTGCCGGTCCTGCTCACCATGCTGGAGCGCTTCCCCACCATCGAGCGGACCCTCGTGATGGTGCAGGCCGAGGTCGCCGACCGGCTGGCCGCCAAGCCGGGCAACAAGGTCTACGGGGTGCCGTCGGTCAAGGCCAACTGGTACGCCGACGTCAAGCGCGCCGGGTCCATCGGCCGCACGGTGTTCTGGCCCGCGCCGAACGTCGACTCGGGGCTGGTGTCCCTGGTGCGGCGTACCGAGCCGATCCGGACCACCGCGAGCCGGACCGAGGTCTTCGCCGTCGTCGACGCCGCCTTCGCCCAGCGCCGCAAGACGCTGCGCGCCGCCCTGGCCGGCTGGGCGGGCTCCGCGCCGGCGGCCGAGGCGGCCCTGGTCGCGGCGGGCATCTCGCCGCAGGCGCGCGGCGAGATGCTGACCGTCGAGGAGTTCGCCGCCGTCGCCGAGAACAAGCCGGAGCCCTCCGCATGACCCGCAGCGTCACCGTCCGCGTGCCCGCCAAGGTCAACGCGCAGCTCGCGGTCGGCGCCCCGCGCCCCGACGGCTTCCACGACCTGGCCAACGTCTTCCTCGCCGTCGGGCTGTACGACGAGGTCACCGTCACCCCCGCCGACGAGCTCCGCGTCACCTGCTCCGGCCCGGACGCCGCCCAGGTCCCGCAGGACGCCACCAACCTCGCGGCCCGCGCCGCGATCGCGCTGGCCGGGCGGCACGGCATCGCACCCGACGTGCACATCCACATCTCCAAGGACATCCCCGTCGCGGGCGGCATGGCGGGCGGCAGCGCCGACGGCGCCGCCGCACTGCTGGCCTGCGACACCCTGTGGTCCACCGGCGCCACCCGCGACGAACTGCTCGCCATCTGCGCCGAGCTGGGCAGCGACGTGCCGTTCAGCCTGGTCGGCGGGGCCGCCCTCGGCGTCGGCCGCGGCGAGCAACTGACCACGGCCGACGTCGGCGGCACCTTCCACTGGGTCTTCGCGGTCGCCGACGGCGGACTCTCCACCCCGGCGGTCTACGGCGAGTTCGACCGGCTCACCGCCGGTACGGACGTGCCCGAACCCGCCGCGTCCGCCGCGCTCCTGGCCGCGTTGCGCTCCGGGGACACCACGGCGCTCGCGGGCGCCCTGAGCAACGACCTGCAGCCCGCGGCGCTCTCGCTGCGCCCCGCGCTGGCCGACACCCTCGCGGCGGGCACCGCCGCGGGCGCCCTGGCCGCGCTGGTCTCGGGTTCCGGGCCGACCACGGCGTTCCTGGTGGCCGACGCGGAGTCGGCGCGGAAGGTGGCCGACGCGCTGCTCACCTCGGGGACGTGCCGCACCGCCCGGGTGGCCGTGTCCCCGGCGCCGGGCGCCACGGTCGTCTGACCGCCGGTACTCAGACGGGAATTGAGTACGGTCGCGCTGCCGCCCCCGGGCGTGCGGCGCGACCGTATCCCTATGGGATCAAGTGTTCGTGAACTGGCCGGGGCGATGCCCGTCACCCGGGACCGCTACATCGATCTGCTGCGGGTCGCCTCGCTCGGGACGGTCGTCCTCGGCCACTGGCTGATGGCCGCCGTCACCACCGACGGGGTAGGCAACCTCCTCGCCGTCGTTCCCGGACTGCAACTGCTGACCTGGGTGCTCCAGATCATGCCGGTGTTCTTCTTCGTCGGCGGCTTCTCCCATGCCCTGTCCTACCGTTCACTGCTCCGCAAGCGCCCCGAGGGCTCCACGGACTCCGTGTACTCGGCGTTCCTGCGGGCCCGGCTCCAGCGGCTGCTACGGCCCACCATGGTCTTCGTCCTCGTGTGGGGCGCCGCCGCACTGATCGTCCAACTGCTCGGCGGGGGCGGCGGACTGACCGGTGTCACACTCCGGCTGGTGACCCAGCCGCTCTGGTTCATCGGGATCTACCTGGCGATGGTGGCGTTCACCCCGCCGCTGCTGAAGCTCCACGACCGCTACGGCTGGGGCGCGTTCGCCGCGCTCGCGGGGGCCGCCGCCACGGTGGACGTACTGAGGTTCGCCGCCGGGGTGCCGTACCTCGAATTCCTCAACTTCGCGTTCGTCTGGCTCGCCGTGCACCAGCTCGGCTTCCTGCGCGCCGACGGCCGGATCCGCCGCCCCGCGCTCCTCGCCGGGTCCGGACTGGGCGCGGCCGCCGCACTGGTGGCCCTCGGCCCGTATCCGCTGTCCATGGTCGGCATGCCCGGCGAGAAGATCAGCAACATGGCACCGCCCACCCTCGCACTGCTCTGCCACGGCCTCTGGCTCGTCGGCGCGGTGGAGCTGCTGCGTGCCCCCGGGGCCCGGCTGGTGGCCCGGCCCCGGGTCTGGCGCACGGTCGTGGCCGCCAACGGCGTCGCCATGACCGCGTTCCTCTGGCACCTCACCGCGATGCTCGGCGTGTACGGGGCGATGCTCGCCCTCGACATCCCGCTGCCCGAGCCGGCCACCGGCGCCTGGTGGGCGCAGGTGCCGCTGCGGATCGCGGTGGCCGCCGGGGTCACCGCGGCCCTGGTCGCCGTCTTCCGCACCTTCGAACGGCCGGTCTCCGCCGTCCCCGGCCGGGGCACCCGCTCGGGACCCCTCTCGGCCCTCGGCGTGACGCTCACCCTGCTGGGGGTGCTCGGCCTGTCCATGGTCGGCTACGGGGGGCTGCTGGAAGGTCACACGGCACTGCTGATCGCCGTACGGGTCAGCGCCCCGGCGGCCGTGGCGATGGCACTCGGCGGCTGGCTGCTCGTGGAGCGCGCGGGGCGGTGAGCCCCGCGCTCACGGGACGGCGAGCCCCGCGCGCGGGGCCGCCGGGCACGACCCGTCAGCCGAGCTTCAGGGACTGCTTCGCCAGCTCGTACGCGGGGAGCATCTCCCGGTGCTCCTCGGAGTCCAGCCCGCCCAGGTGCACCACGACCGGACCGTCCGGTGTCGCGACCGCGAAGGCGCTCTCCGTCCTCCGCTCGTCCAGCACCTTCACCGTGTAGGTGACCTCCGCGGCTTCCACCGACCCCGCCTCGGTCGCCTCGTACGACGCCTCGGAGGCCTCCGGATCGCCGGCCACGAAGTCCTCCAGCGCCGCTCGCGGCGCGGTGCCGGAACCCTTGCCCTGCCAGACCCGGAGATAGCCGATGTTGCCGGCCGGCTTGGCGTCGATCTCGCAGACCATCGTGGCCGAGCCCTGCTGCCCCAGTGCCACCGCGAGTTCGGAGCCGGGGTCCACGTCGACGGCCTGCGGCTTCCAGTCCGCCGCCAGGTCGAAGGTCACCGGCAGCTCGCAGGCCGAGCCCGCGCCGCCGAGCGTGCCGCCCTTCGCCACGGCCTCCGCGCTCTTCGCGGTCCCCGCCGCCTTCGAGGGGTCGCCGTCCCCGTTCTTCCCCGGGGCCGCGTCCGTACCGCCGGCGGAGCAGCCCGCCAGCGCCGTGGCCGCCAGGACCACCGGTATCAAGGTCCGCATCGTGACACGCATCATGAAGTCCCCACCCCAGAGATGTTCCGTACCGCTCCGACCTGGGGTTACTCCCCATGATCGATCGCCGCACGCTATCGCACCTCCCGCGGCGACTACTCTGGGACGTCGAGTGGTCCCCACCGCAGGGATCCCCGACGCAGGAGTGAAATGGCCGTCAATCTGGTCAATGTCGAGCAGGTCAGCAAGGTGTACGGCACCCGTGCCCTGCTCGACGGTGTATCCCTCGGGGTGTCCGAGGGCGACCGGATCGGCGTCGTCGGCCGCAACGGCGACGGCAAGACGACGCTCATCCGGATGCTCGCCAAACTGGAGGACGCGGACACCGGCCGGGTCACCCACAACGGCGGGCTGCGCCTGGGCGTCCTCACCCAGCACGACTCGCTCGACCCGAAGGCCACCATCCGGCACGAGGTCATCGGCGATCTCGCCGACCACGAGTGGGCGGGCAGCGCGAAGATCCGTGACGTGCTGACGGGACTGTTCGGCGGGCTCGCCCTGCCGGGCTTCGAGCACGGCCTGGACACCGTCATCGCCCCGCTCTCCGGTGGTGAGCGGCGCCGCATCGCGCTGGCCAAGCTGCTCATCGGCGAACCGGACCTGATCGTCCTCGACGAGCCCACCAACCACCTCGACGTCGAAGGCATCTCCTGGCTCGCCGGGCACCTGCGCACCCGCCGCTCCGCACTCGTCTGCGTCACCCACGACCGGTGGTTCCTCGACCAGGTCTGCACCCGCATGTGGGACGTCCAGCGCGGCTCCGTCCACGAGTACGAGGGCGGCTACAGCGACTACGTGTTCGCCCGGGCCGAGCGGGAGCGGATCGCCGCGACCGAGGAGTCCAAGCGACAGAACCTGATGCGCAAGGAGCTGGCCTGGCTGCGGCGCGGAGCCCCCGCCCGTACGTCCAAGCCGCGCTACCGCATCGAGGCGGCCAACGAGCTGATCGCCGACGTGCCGCCTCCGCGCGACACCAGTGAGCTGATGAAGTTCGCCAACGCGCGGCTCGGCAAGACCGTCTTCGACCTGGAGGACGTGACCGTCCAGGCCGGCCCCAAGACCCTGCTCACCCACCTCACCTGGCAGCTCGGCCCCGGTGACCGCATCGGCCTGGTCGGTGTGAACGGCGCGGGCAAGACCTCGCTGCTGCGGGCGCTCGCCGAGGCCTGCCGTACCCAGGGCGACGTCCAGCCCGCGGCCGGCAAGGTCGTCGTCGGCAAGACGGTCAAGCTGGCCTACCTCTCGCAGGAGGTCGCGGAGCTCAACCCGAACCTGCGCGTGCTCGAAGCCGTCCAGCAGGTACGCGACCGGGTCGACCTCGGCAAGGGCCGCGAGATGACCGCAGGTCAGCTCTGTGAGCAGTTCGGCTTCACCAAGGAGAAGCAGTGGACCCCGGTCGGCGACCTGTCCGGTGGTGAGCGGCGGCGGCTGCAGATCCTGCGGCTCCTGATGGACGAGCCCAACGTCCTCTTCCTCGACGAGCCCACCAACGACCTGGACATCGAGACCCTGACCCAGCTGGAGGACCTCCTCGACAGCTGGCCCGGGTCGATGATCGTGATCTCCCACGACCGGTTCTTCATCGAGCGGACCACCGACAAGGTGATGGCCCTCCTCGGCGACAGGGCACTGCGGATGCTGCCGCGCGGGATCGACGAGTACCTGGAGCGCAGGCAGCGGATGGAGGAGACGGCCACGCCCGCCTCCGCCGCGGCGGCTTCGGCTCCGCGGACGGCACCGGCGGAGGCCGTGTCGCCGCAGGCGGCGCGTGCCGCGAAGAAGGAACTGCAGAAGGTCGAGCGGCAGCTCGACAAGATGTCCACCAGGGAGACGGCCCTGCACGCGCAGATCGCCGACAACGCCACGGACTTCGGCAAGGTGGCCGAGCTCGACGCGGAACTGCGGGAACTGGTCGCGGAGCGGGACGTGTTGGAGATGCGCTGGCTCGAACTGGCCGAGGACGCCTGATCGTCGGCGCATGACGAGCGGTCCGGTGCAGGTGGGGCCGCAGGGCCGGGCGGGGCGGGTGGTAGAAAGTAGGCTGCCCGAATCGCGGTGACCTTGCGGTGGCCGTGCCGCTCGAAGGGGGACGCGCAGATGACCCAGCCACCCGGCCAGCAACCGCCGCAGGGAGGCTTCGGGGCACCGTACGACCCCCCGCAGGGCCCACCGCCCGCAGGCCCGGCCTACGGTTACCCTCCGGCGTCCCCGTCGTACGGCTACCCGCCGGCACAGGGCGCACCGCAGGGGCCGTACACCCCGCAGCCAGGTCCCTACGGGCAGCAGCAGCCCGGACCCTACGCCCAGCAGCCGGGTCCTTACGGGCAGCAGCAGCCGGGACCGTACGCCCAGCAGCCGGGGCCGCAGGGCTATCCGCAGCAGGCGCCGTACGGGGCAGGCTCCCCGCCGCCGGCGCCCGGCGGGTCCGGGTCCGGGGCCGGGCGCGGGCAGTTCAGGGGCAGATCCGGGCTGGTCATCGGTGCCGTCCTCGCCGTGCTGCTCGTCGCCGTGGGCGGCGTCCGGCTCGCCATGAGCGGCGACGGGAGCGATGCGAAGCCCGTCGCCGGAAAGGGCAGCGCGGACCCGAGCGGCTCGGGCTCCGGCAAGGACGACGGCAAGGACGAGAAGATCGCCGGGCCGACCGCCGCCGAGCTCAACGCCGCCCGCAAGCCCGGTGAGGCGAAAGTGCTCTGGCTGCGGGAGAACGGCGTCGACCTGCCGCAGTACGGGGAGGAGGCGTACGGCCCCTGGTTCGCCGGGGACACCGTCGTCAAGGCCATGTACCGCACGGTCTCCGGCTATGCGCAGTCCGACGGCGCGCAGAAGTGGACGCTCGCCCTGCCCACCGACCTCTGCGCGGCGCCCACACTGCCCACCGACGACGGAAAGATCGTCGTCGGCATCGAGGACAACGTCTCGGAGCAGGAGGCGGACTGCTCGGTCCTGCAGATGATCGATCTGCGCACCGGCAAGGCGGGCTGGAAGAAGACGGTCGACCGCACGGACATCCAGGACGGGCTGTCGCATGTCGCGATGTCGGTGAGCGGGGACACGGTGACCTTCGGGCGCACCGGCAACACCGACGCCTTCCGGATCAGTGACGGGACGAAGCTGTTCGGCAAGCGGAAGGACGTCTGCCAGCCGTTCGCCTTCACCAGCGGCCCCCGGACGATCGCCGCCGTCAGCTGCCAGGTCGAGCCGGCCGACCCCGTCCGGCAGCAGGTCCAGGAGGTCGACCCGGTCACCGGCAAGCCGCTCTGGACCTACCGGGCGAAGGACGGCTGGAAGGTCGCGCACGTGTACTCGGCACGGCCGGTGGTCATCTCGCTCAAGAAGGACGAGGAGTGGGCCGTCGTCATCCTGAACGACGACGGCACCTACCGCTCCCAACTGGTCGGCGGCACCGAGGACTACGCGGTGAGGTGCGGCGAGGACTCCGTGGAGAGCGGCAGCAATCTGGACGGCTGCGCCGGGGTCACGGCCGACGCGGACAAGCTGTACCTGGCGACCCTGCCCAAGGTGACCAAGAAGTCCAGCATCAACAAGGTCGTGGCCTTCGACCTGGCGACCGGCCGGTCCGTATGGGACGTGACCGGGCCGGAGGACCACCTCCTCCTGCCGCTGCGCATGGAGGGCGACGACGTACTGGTGCGCGTGGAGCCCTCGTACCGCGAGGCCGGATCGTTCGCCACGCTCGCCCCGTCCGGGGGCGCGCTCAAGACGCTGCTCCAGCATCCGGCGGCGGCCGCCCCGACGGAGGCGACGCTCTTCCAGGCGAAGGCCGCCTATGTCGACGGGCGTTCCTTCATCCTGGCCAGCCGCATCAGCGCGGACGACGACGCGGAGGAGATGGCGGCCACGGCCCTGATGGTCTTCGGCAGGTGAGGGTTCCGTGCGATCCGCCGATTACGGTACAAAAGCGGGTGATACGTCACGAAGTGCCTGCGGCATTTCGCGAAAGACGCCTACGCCGGGGCAAGTTGACGGGGCGTCGGCCGCAGGGCTCCGGGCCGGGCCCCGTGCATGCGTAACGACGGCATCACGGGCCGGTTCTCCCTTGGGAACAGGGGGTGGACCGATCCGGTGTCCGGCGTCGGGCGGGTGGTACAAAGAAGCCCCGCTCGACTGTCGTAACACCGCGGACTCCATGTCCCAATCGCTCCTTTCCGGGGGAATTCAGTCCTACCGGAATCGCGGGGGAGAACGAACAGGACACCGGACCGCACCGCACGAAGGGGGACGTGCTGATGACCCAGCCGCCCAGCCAGCAACCGCCGCAGGGAGGCTTCGGGTCTCCGCAGGAGCCGCCGCAGGGAACTCCTCAGCCGCCGCCCCAGGCCCCGCAGGGCGCACCGCAGCCGCCGCCTCCGGCCCCGCAGGGCGCACCGCAGCCGCCGCCTCCCGGCCCGCCGCAGGCCCAGCCCGGCTACGGCTACCCGCAGGCCCCGGGCGAACAGCCCGGCTACGGCTATCCGCAGGCCCCCGGCCCGTACAGCCAGCAGCCCGGCCCGTACGGCGCCCAGCCCGGCCCCTACGGACAGCCGGCCCAGCCCGGCCCTTACATACAGCCCGGCCCCTACACGCAGCCCGGTGCCTACGGTCAGCCCACGCAGCCCGGCGGTTACGGCTACCCGCAGCAGCAGTACCCCGGCGCGCCCGTCCCCGGTGGCTCCGGCACGGGCGGCCCCTTCAAGGGCAAGCCCGCGGTCGTCATCGGTGCGGCGCTCGCCGCGCTGCTGGTCGTCGGCGGTGGCATCTTCTTCGCCACGAGCGGCGACGACGAGGAGAAGCCCGTCGCCAAGCCCAGCACCGGGCCGGCGGATCCGAGCGCCTCGCCCACCGTCGACGAGGGCGACGGCAACGGCGACGGCCGTGAGGTGGACGACGACCTCAACGCAGGGCGCAAGGCGGGCGAGGCCAAGGTCCTCTGGCTCACGACGAACGACATCGACCTCCCGCGCAACGGTGCGGACGTGCACGGCCCCTGGATCGTCGGGGACACGATCGTCAAGGGCATGTACCGCTCGCTCACGGGCTATTCGGTGGCCGACGGCAAGCAGAAGTGGACCCTCGCGCTGCCCGCCGACCTCTGCGCGGCGCCCGGCAACCCCACGACCGACGGCAAGATCGTCATCGGCGTGGAGAACGGCACCACGGACAAGGCCGACTGCTCCGATCTGCAGATGGTCGACCTCAACACCGGCAAGGCCGGCTGGAAGAAGTCGATCACGAAGAACGGCACCTGGGACCTGATGTCCGACATCGGCCTGGCGATCAGCGGCGACACCGTGACCGTCGGCCGTACCGGCAACTCCAACGCCTACCGGGTCAGCGACGGCAAGGAGCTGTTCGGCAAGCCCGCGGGCACCTGCCAGCCGTTCGCCTTCGCCGGCGGCCCCAAGCTGATCGCCGCGACCAGCTGCCGCACCGACGACGTGAACAACCCCCAGCACCAGGTCCAGGAGATCGACCCGGCCACCGGGAAGCCCAAGTGGACGTACAAGCCCCAGCGCGGCTGGGAGATCGACAAGGTCTACTCGGTGAGCCCCCTCGTCGTCTCGCTGACCCAGCGCGAGGAGAAGAAGTGGACCATCCTCGCCATCAAGGAGAACGGCACGCTCCGTTCCCAGCTGGTGGGTGACAAGGAGGACAAGTTCGCCGTGGACTGCGGCAACGACTTCTCGATCTTCGGCGAGAACCTCGAAGGCTGCACCGGCATCGCCGCGGACGCCAACAGCTTCTACATGGCGACCGAGGACGACACCAGCGGCTCCAGCCGTACCAACAAGGTCGTCGCGTTCGACCTGAACACCGGCAAGCCGAAGTGGAAGTCCAAGGCCCCCGCCGGACGCGTCGTGAAGCCGCTGCGCATGGAGGGCGGCAACGTGCTGCTCTACGTGGAGGCCACGTACGACAAGGGCGGGGCGATCGCGACGCTCGCGCCGACCGGCGGCGCGCCCGCCGTGGTGCTGCAGCACCCTGCCTCCACGACCCGGATCGAGAGCTCCTTCTTCACGTCGAAGATCGCTTACGCGGGCGGCCGTTCCTTCATCGTGAGCGGGCGCGTCAGCGCCTCGAACGACAAGGAAGAGAAGTCGCAGAAGACCATGATGGCCTTCGGCAAGTGACGGATCACGACGGTACCCGCAGCCCCCTCTTCTCAGACTCCTCAGAGGTACGCACGCCATGACTCAGCCGCCCCAGTCGCCCAACGATCCGCCCCAGGGCGGATTCGGAGCCCCGCAGGACCCGCCGCCGGGCGGATTCGGCGCGCCCACCCCGCCGCCCGCCGACCCGTTCGGCAAGCAGCCGTCCGCCGAACCGCCGACCCAGCCCGCGGGTGGCTACGGCAGCCCGCCGCCCCCGCCCGGCGGATTCGGAGCCCCGCAGACGCCTGTGCCCGGCCAGCCGCAGAACCCGTCGTACGGCTACCCGCAGACGCCTGTGCCCGGCCAGCCGCAGAACCCGTCGTACGGCTACCCGCAGGGGCAGCCCGGCTACGGATTCCCGCAGCAGGTGCCGCCCGGCGTGCCCCCGCAGCAGGGGTACGGCTATCCGACCGCTCCGATGCAGCAGCAGTACGGGGCACCGCAGCCGGACAACGGCGGCAAGAAGTTCACCACCCAGATGCAGATCATCGTCGCCGCGGTCGTCGCCGTGGTGCTGA
Source organism: Streptomyces sp. NBC_01520 (assembly GCF_045040375.1). Lineage (NCBI taxonomy): Bacteria > Bacillati > Actinomycetota > Actinomycetes > Kitasatosporales > Streptomycetaceae > Streptomyces > Streptomyces sp. NBC_01520. The sequence goes on along the minus strand of NZ_CP109404.1, from coordinate 3,328,687 downwards.
TCGTCGGCGGCGGAGTCATCTACGCCTCCAGCGGCGGTGAGGACGAGGGCGGCAAGAAGACCGAGGCGTCCTCGGCCGGCACGACCGGCGAGGGCAAGGGCGGCTCGGGCAGCGGACTGGGCGGCGGCACCGAGGAGGCCCCGGCCGACCCCAAGTCCTCCGTCGGCTTCCAGCTGCCCCACCCGAAGGTCACCGACACCACCACGGTCAGCGGTTCCTGGCTCACCGACAAGGCGTACGTGAAGACCGGCGTCTACGAGATCGTCGGCTACGACATCGCCAAGGGCACCAAGCTCTGGTCGATCCCGCTGGAGGGCCAGCTCTGCGCCGCCTCCCGGCACATGAGCAAGGACTACAAGACCGCGATCGTCTTCGAGGACGGCAAGCCGACCAAGGAGAACAAGTACCCCTCCTGCACCCAGGTCGGCGCGCTCGACCTGGCCACCGGCAAGCTCCTCTGGAACAAGTCGGTCACGTCCGCGTCGAGCGGTGACCAGGCCGTCAGGTTCAACGAGGTGACGCTCAGCGGCACCACGGTCGCCGCGGGCGGAACCAGCGGGGGCGCCGCCTTCAACCTCACCACCGGCGCCGAGCTGTGGAAGCCGAAGGCCGACACGGACAACTGCTACGACAAGGGCTACGGCGGCGGCGAGGCCCTCGCCGCGGTCCGCAAGTGCGGCTCCTACGACGAACCGCAGCTCACCATCCAGGCGCTGGACCCGGCCACGGGCGCCCCGCTGTCCTCGTACGAGATGCCGGCCGGCGTCGAGTACGCGGCCATCGTCTCCACGAAGCCGCTCGTCGTAGCGGCCGACGTCGGCGACACCGCCGGTGACGGCAGCGGCATCTCGGACTTCTTCTCCATCGACGCGGCGACCGGCAAGCTGATCGTCCGGATCTCCGCCGACGCCGACCAGTACGCGGCACGCTGCGGCTCCACCGAGGTCGAGACCTGCGGCTCGGTGACCGTCGGCAACAACCGGATCTACGTACCGACCGAGGAGCACGAGGGCGGCGGGGAGTACGGCGACACCAACGAGATCGTCGCCTTCGACCTGACCACCGGGAAGCTCGTCGGCGGCAAGGCGGACGCGGGCGACCGCTACACGCTGACCCCGCTGCGCATGGACGGCACCAACGTCATCGCGTACAAGGAGCCCCCGTACGACAAGGGCGGCCAGATCGTCTCCATCGACGGCTCCACCTTCAAGGAGACCGTGCTGATGCAGAATCCGGACGACGAGGCGGTCAGGGACGCGGAGACCAGCTTCTCCTTCGACTACGCCGAGTTCATCTACGAGAAGGGCCGGCTGTTCATCTCCGAGACGATGGTCAGCGAGCCCCGCAAGAGCGCGTTCGACGACAAGGAGTACCTCGTCGTCTCCTTCACCACCAGCTGACCCGTCCGCGGGTGTGCGGTGACGGCCCTGCCGGTTGATCAATCGACCGGCAGGGCCGATCGTTTTCTGTCCGTCAAGTAGCCCTGAATGACTCAGGATTCGGCATTCCGGGGGGCTCCTGCCCGGTAGAGGGCGCGCCATCTCGAACAAGCGTGTAACTTGCCGGGGCATAGGCCGGGGGGCCTGTTTCCGGAGTTGCACAGCAGTACATGGGGGGTTGCTCGATGGGCGTGCGGCTCATGGTGGTCGATGACCACCGTCTGCTCGCCGAGGCGCTCGCCTCGGCATTGAAACTGCGCGGCCACCGGGTGCTCGCGGCAGCCGCGCCGACGTCCGGTGCCGCCGAGCTGGTGATCAGCAGGGCGCCGGAGGTCTGCCTGTTCGGCACGGCGGCGCCCGCCGAACCGGGTGCGTTCGACCCGATCGTGCGGATCGGGCGGGAGCGCCCGCAGGTGGCCGTCGTGGTGCTCGGCCCGGTGCCGAGCCCGCGCGGGATCGCCGCGGCCTTCGCCGCGGGGGCGGCCGGATACGTCCGTCACGACGAGCGCATAGAGGGCGTCGAACGCGCCATGGCCAAGGCCCGCGCGGGAGAGGCCGCGGTCGCCCCGCAGCTGCTGCGGGGCGCGTTCACCGAACTGCTGCATCCGGCGGTCCAGCCGGACGACGAGGGGCAGCGGCTGCTGCGGATGCTCACCCCGCGCGAGGTCGAGGTGCTGGTGCGGGTGGCCGAGGGCGAGGACACCCGGCTGATCGCGGCCGGGATGGGCATCGCGCCGAGCACCGCGCGTACGCATGTGCAGCGCGTCCTGATGAAGCTGGGCGTCGGCTCCCGGCTGGAGGCCGCGGCCCTCGCGGCCCGTACGGGACTTCTGGACCGGGCGACGGGAACGCGACAGGGGCCCGACGGCCTCGCGTGAACGGGTGACGGTCCGGCGCCCCGGGTGCGGCGGGCCTGTGTGCCGAGGGTGCCCCGCATGTGAACCGTGGAGCTGCCGGTCGTCGTGGCGCCCGTGCCCGCACCGCCGTCCGCCGGGGTGCCCCTGGCGTGTCGAGGGCCATGCCTTCACGTTCGGAATCCGCACGACAGTCGTGCCTGTCTCTGTTTGATCCTGATCACGCCGGGTCGCCCACGCAGGTGGGACGGCCTCGGCGGCATTGACGTGCGTGTTTGCTTGTGGTTTGTTGTGTGCGGTTATGTTTGACGGGGTTGCATGGAGGAGCCTGGTGAAGAAGACGGTCACGACCCTCGCCGACGGCCGGGAGCTGATCTACTACGACTCCGCGGACGACGTCGTCCGCGATGCCGTCGACCGGCGGCCGCTGGACGCCGTCTCGACGTCCTCGGAGATCCGCCGCGATCCGCTGCTCGGCGACGCGGTCGCCATCGCCTCGCACCGGCAGGGACGCACGTACCACCCGCCCGCCGACGAGTGCCCGCTCTGTCCCTCGCGGGAGGGCAGGCTGAGCGAGATCCCCGACAGCCACTACGACGTCGCCGTCTTCGAGAACCGCTTCCCGTCGCTGGCCGGTGACTCGGGCCGCTGCGAGGTCGTCTGCTTCACCTCCGACCACGACGTGTCCTTCGCCGGACTCACCGAGGACCAGGCCGCCCTGGTCCTGGAGGCCTGGACCGACCGTACGGCCGAGCTCGCCGAACTCCCGCAGGTCGCCCAGGTGTTCTGCTTCGAGAACCGGGGCGCCGAGATCGGTGTCACCCTCGGCCACCCGCACGGGCAGATCTACGGTTACCCCTTCGTCACCCCACGCACCGAGCTGATGATGCGCTCGGCGGCGAACCACCGGGCGGAGACCGGCCGCAACCTCTTCGACGACGTCGTCGCCCGGGAGCTGGCCGACGGCGACCGTGTCGTCCTGGAGGGCGAGCACTGGGTCGCCTTCGTGCCGTACGCGGCGCACTGGCCCTACGAGGTCCACCTCCACCCGCGCCACCGCGTCCCCGACCTGCGGGAGCTCGACGACGCCGCCCGCACGGAGTTCCCACAGATATATCTGGAACTCTTGAGGCGATTCGACCGGATCTTCGGCCCCGGAGAGCCGCCGACCCCGTACATCTCCGCCTGGCACCAGGCGCCGTTCGGGGTCCCCGGGCGGGAGGGGTTCGGGCTGCACCTGGAGCTTTTCACCATCCGGCGCACCTCCGGCAAGCTGAAGTTCCTCGCGGGCTCCGAGTCCGGCATGAGCGTGTTCATCAACGACGTGCCGCCGGAGGCCGCGGCCCAGCGACTGCGAGAGGTAGCGAGCGAGTGAGCAACCCCGGTAAGAAGTACCTGGTGACAGGCGGCGCGGGATACGTCGGCAGTGTCGTCGCCGCGCATCTGCTGGAGGCCGGTCACACCGTGACCGTCCTCGACGACCTGTCGACCGGCTTCCGCGAGGGAGTCCCCGACGGGGCCGAATTCATCGAGGGCCGCATCCAGGACGCCGTCAAGTGGCTGGACTCCTCGTACGACGGGGTGCTGCACTTCGCCGCGTACTCCCAGGTCGGGGAGTCCGTCGTCAACCCCGAGAAGTACTGGGTGAACAACGTCGGCGGCACCACCGCCCTGCTCGCCGCCATGCGCGACGCCGGGGTGCGGACCCTGGTCTTCTCCTCCACCGCCGCCACCTACGGCGAGCCGGTCTCCAGCCCCATCACGGAGTCCGACCCGACCGCCCCCACCAGCCCGTACGGCGCCTCCAAGCTGGCCGTCGACCACATGATCACCGGTGAGGCCACCGCACACGGCCTGGCCGCCGTCTCGCTGCGCTACTTCAACGTCGCGGGGGCCTACGGCAGCTGCGGCGAGCGCCACAGCCCCGAGTCGCACCTGATCCCGCTGGTCCTCCAGGTCGCACTCGGACAGCGTGAGGCGATCTCCGTGTACGGGGACGACTACCCGACCCCGGACGGCACCTGCGTACGCGACTACATCCACGTCGCCGACCTCGCCGACGCCCATCTGCTGGCCCTGGAAGCGGCCACCGCGGGCGAACACCTGATCTGCAACCTCGGCAACGGCAACGGCTTCTCCGTGCGGGAGGTCATCGAGACCGTCCGGCAGGTCACCGGCCACCCCGTACCCGAGATCGCCGCCCCGCGACGGGGAGGCGACCCGGCCGTCCTCGTCGCCTCCGCCGCCACCGCCAGGGAACGGCTCGGCTGGCAGCCGTCCCGTGCCGACCTGGCCGGAATCGTCGCCGACGCCTGGACGTTCGCCCGCCGAGAGGAACCCACCACGCCATGACCGAGAACGCTGAGCTGACCGCCACCTTCACCGAGCTCTACGGGACCGCGCCCGAGGGGATCTGGGCGGCACCCGGACGAGTGAACCTGATCGGTGAGTACACCGACTTCAACGACGGCTTCGTCATGCCGCTCGCCCTCCCGCACACCGCCCGCGCGGCCGTCGCCCGCCGCACGGACGGCGTGCTGCGGCTGCACTCCACCGACGTACCCGGCGGCGTCGTGTCCCTGCGCGTCGACGAGCTGACCCCGCACTCCGGCCACGGCTGGGCGGCCTACCCGGCCGGTGTCGTCTGGGCCCTGCTGGAGGCCGGCCACCCCGTCACCGGCGCGGACATCCAGCTCACCTCCACCGTCCCGGTGGGTGCGGGGCTCTCCTCGTCCGCCGCCCTGGAGGTCGTCACCGGCCTCGCGCTGAACGACCTCTTCGCGCTCGGTCTGAGCGCCCCGGAGCTCGCGGTGCTCGGCCAGCGCGCCGAGAACGCGTTCGTCGGGGTGCCCTGCGGCGTCATGGACCAGATGGCCTCGGCCTGCTGCACCGAGGGACACGCCCTGTACCTCGACACCCGTGACCTCACCCAGCGCCAGGTCCCCTTCGACCTGGCCGCGCAGGGGCTGCAACTGCTGGTCGTCGACACCCGCGTCAAGCACGCCCTCGGTGACGGCGCCTACGCGGAACGCCGCGCGGGCTGCGAGGCGGGGGCCCGGGCCCTGGGCATCGGCACCCTGCGGGACCTTCCGTACGAGGGCCTGGACGCGGCGCTCGGCACCCTGGCGGCGGCGGGCGAGGACGAGTCCGTCGTGCGCTACGTCCGCCATGTGGTGAGTGACAACCACCGGGTGGAGCAGGTCATCGCGCTGCTCGACGCGGGCGAGGTACGCGCGGCGGGCCCGGTGCTCAACGCGGGACACGTCTCGCTCCGCGACGATCTGCGGGTCTCCTGCCCGGAGCTGGACCTGGTGGTCTCCTCGGCGAGCGCGGCCGGGGCACTCGGGGCCAGGATGACCGGCGGCGGCTTCGGCGGTTCGGCGATCGTCCTGGTGGAGGAGGCGGCGGCCGACACGGTCGCCAAGTCCGTGAGCGAGGCGTTCACTTCGGCCGGTTACGCCGCCCCAGGAGTCTTCCCCGCGGTTCCCTCGGCGGGGGCCCGACGGGTGTCAGCCGCTTGACCAGGATGAATTCGGCGACGCCGGGCGGATAGTCCTCGATCTCGCCGACCACCTCGTACCCCTGCTTCCGGTAGAAACCGGGGGCCTGGAAGTCCCAGGTCTCCAGCCGGGATCGGGTGCAGGACCGGTCGTCGTGGGCGAGGCGTTCCGCCTCGGCGAGCAGCCGTGCGCCGAGGCCCAGGCCACGGTGGCGGGCGTCCACCCAGAGCAGGTCCACATGGAGCCAGTAGGCCCAGGTCCGCCCGGACAGCCCGCCGGCGAGGCCTCCCTGCCCGTCCAGGAGCCATACCTCCAGGGGGACTTCGTGCTCGGCGGAGGTGGACCGCAGGGCGCGCAGGCCGGGTGATCCGTTCCAGTTGTCCTCGTGCAGCCGGCGGCCCAGCAGAATTCGACGTTCCTTGTCCACTTCTGTCTCAAGACGGAACATGGAGCACACCCTAAACACCTTCGGCAATCAGTTCCGTGAATTGCCTTCCGCAGTTCACCGCCCGCCGTACGCTGATGCACAGCACCGGTGGGGGCCGGTGCTGATTCAGGGGACGAGACAGTCGGATACGACGCCCGGGACGGGTGGCGGTCGGACACGGCGGCGGCCGTGGACGGCGGTTCACCACAGATGTCGCGGGCGTCGTATCCGCAGTGATCCGTCCTGTCGGGGCAGGCCGATCAGGGGCGCCCCGGGAAAGCACGCAGCATGGGGGGTGTCTGTGGCTCGTATCCGGGTTCTCGTGGTCGACGACCACCGCATCTTTGCCGAGTCCCTCGCGGCGGCCCTCGCGGCCGAGCCGGACATCGACGTGTCGGCGGCGGGCAGCGGTCCCGCCGCCCTGCGGTGTCTGGAGCGCGCGGCGTCCGAGGGGCGCCGCTACGACGTGATGCTGGTCGACGCCGAGCTGGGCATCCTGCCCACGGGCGCCCGCGCGGTGCCCGTCGCCGTACCGGACGGGAAAGGCCAGGTGGACGGCATCTCGCTGGTGGCCGGGGTGCGTTCGGGGCAGCCGTCGATCCGTACGGTGGTGCTCGCCGAGAAGGACGACCCGCGCAGGGCCGCGCTGGCACTGCAGGCGGGGGCGTCGGGATGGGTCGCCAAGGACTGCTCGCTGCAACGGCTGTTGACGGTCGTACGGGGCGTGCTGCGGGACGAGACGCACCTGCCGGCCGCGCTGCTGACCGGTGTCCTGCGGGAGCTGACCGCGGCGCGCAAGCACCGCACCGAGAGCGAGCAGCTCGTGGAGTCGCTGACACCGCGCGAGCGCGAGGTGCTGCGCTGCATGGTGGCGGGTCTGGGCCGCAAGGCGGTGGCGGAGCGGCTGTTCCTGTCCCCGCACACGGTGCGTACACACATGCAGAACGTGCTGGGCAAGCTGGGTGTGCACTCGACGCTGGCCGCGGTGGCGCTGGCCCGGAGGGCCGGGGTGGGTCCGGCCGCGCTAACCGGGGACGTTGTCGAACGGGGCGGTCAACTGGCGTAGCAGTCCGGCCAGTTCGGATCGCTGGTGGTGGGAGAGCTCGCCCAGGATGGCCCGCTCCTGGTCCAGCAGTCCGGCCAGCGACTGGTCGGCCTTGTCGCGGCCCTCCGCGGTCAGCCGTACGAGTACGCCGCGGCGGTCGTTCGGGTCGGGCAGCCGCTCGACGAGGTTCTTCTTGGTCAGCCGGTCGATGCGGTTGGTCATCGTGCCCGAGGTGACCAGGGTCTGGGTGAGGAGCTGGCCGGGGGACAGCTGGTACGGGGCGCCGGCGCGGCGCAGTGACGTCAGGACGTCGAATTCCCAGGGCTCCAGATGATGCTCGGCGAAGGCGATCCTGCGGGCCCGGTCGAGGTGGCGGGCCAGGCGGGAGACGCGGCTCAGCACCTCGAGTGGTTCCACGTCGAGGTCGGGGCGCTCTCGGCGCCATGCAGCGACCAGCCGGTCGACCTCGTCCTCCATGTCGATCAGTGTAGAGGGTCCCTCGACATGAAGTCTCTTGAATTCGAGTGTCTTGACATCAAGATATTTCCGGGATGATCCTGGACCCATGACCGCACCCACCTGGGATCCGCAGCAGTACCTGCGTCACGCGGACCACCGCACCCGGCCCTTCCACGACCTCCTGGCCCGGATCGGCCCGCTTCGCCACGACCGCACCCCCCGCATCGCCGACCTCGGCTGCGGCGCCGGCAACGTCACCACCCTGCTGGCCGCGCGTTGGCCGCAGGCCCGCATCACCGGCTACGACAACTCCCCGGAGATGCTGGAGCGGGCCCGCGCCCACGCCGGACCCCGGCTGGACTTCGCCGAGGCCGACGCCGCGACCTGGACACCCGGTGAGACGTGCGACCTGATCGTCTCCAACGCCCTGCTCCAGTGGGTCCCCGACCACGCGAGCCGCTTCCCCCGCTGGCTGGACGCCCTCACCCCCGGCGGCACCCTCGCCTTCCAGGTCCCCGGCAACTTCGACGCCCCCAGCCACACCCTCATGCGCGAACTGGCCGGCTCCCCGGCCTGGCGCGACCGCCTCGGCGGCCTGCTGCGGCACGGGGACGCGGTGCTCGACCCCGAGCGGTATCTGGAACGCCTGACAGCACCGGGCCGCACCGTGGACGTCTGGGAGACCACCTACCTGCACCTGCTGCCTGGCGAGGACCCCGTCCTGGACTGGGTCAAGGGCACCGGTCTGCGCCCCGTCCTCACCGCCCTGGCAGACGACCCGGAAGCGCGCGACGTCTTCCTGGCCGACTACCGCACCCTGCTGCGCGACGCCTATCCGGCGGGCCCGCACGGCACGGTCTTCCCGTTCCGCCGGATCTTCGCCGTGGCCCGTACCGCAGGATGAGCGCCCCGGCCGGCCGTCACAGCGCGGCCAGGGCCTCCGCGGAGATGTCGATGTCCACGGGGAAGGGAACACCCGTCTTCAGCCGGTCGTGATGGATCCCGGTCAGCGCGTACGCCTTCGTCACCGGATCCAGCTCGTAGACCCGCACGACGGGGTGCTGGTCGGTGCCGGTCATCTCGACCAGCCAGAAGTTCGGAATGCCGGCCGCCGCGTACTTCTGCGGCTTGGTGTCACGGTCCCGGGCCTCGGAGTCGGGCGAGACCACCTCGACGGCGAGGAATACGTCCGCGGCCTGGAAACGGGTCAGCTCCCGTCCGGTGACCGCTTCCGCCCGGATCACGCAGACATCCGGTTCGGGAGCATTGCGCCGGTCGAGGACCACGGTCATCTCGCGGCGTGCTTTCAGCTCCGGCGGCGCGCAGTGACGAAGCCCGCTCATCAGCAGGTCGATCATCGTGCTGTGGAAATCTCGCTGCGGACTCACAAAAACCAGGCTCCCGTCGAGCAGTTCCGTGTGCGGCGGGAGATCGGGCAAGGTGAACAGATCGTCCACCGTGTATCCGTCCTGCGGCGGCACCGGCCAGCGGCTGCTGTGCCCGGCGATCGGCTCGGCGGTCATGATTCCTCCCATGGACGGGATTCCGGTCCTGCACGACCACAGTAAGGGCCGCTTCGACGTCGCGTCATCACAACGGGTGATCACGCGACGGCGGCGGTCAGCTCTTACGATGGCCGATCAGCCGCGGCTTCGACTCCAGGTTCTCCAGCCCGTGCCAGGCCAGATTCACCAGATGCGCCGCGACCTCCGCCTTCTTCGGCTTGCGGACGTCCAGCCACCACTGGCCGGTCAGCGCCACCATGCCGACCAGGGCCTGCGCGTACAGCGGGGCCAGCTTCGGGTCGAAGCCCCGGGCCTTGAACTCCATGCCCAGGATGTCCTCGACCTGCGTCGCGATATCGCTGATCAGCGAGGCGAACGTACCCGTGGACTGCGCGACCGGGGAGTCGCGGACCAGGATCCGGAAGCCGTCCGTGTACGTCTCGATGTAGTCGAGCAGCGCGAACGCCGCCTGCTCCAGCAGCTCCCGCGGGTGACCCGCCGTGAGCGCGCCGGTCACCAGATCCAGCAACTGGCGCATCTCACGGTCGACCACGACGGCGTACAGGCCCTCCTTGCCCCCGAAGTGCTCGTAGACCACCGGCTTGGAGACCCCGGCGCGTGCCGCGATCTCCTCCACCGATGTGCCCTCGAACCCCTTGTCGGCGAAAAGGGTGCGGCCGATGTCGAGCAGCTGTTCGCGGCGCTCCTTGCCGGTCATCCGGACCCGCCGGGTCCGGCGGGTGGGGGCAGGTCTGCTCGTCTCGCCGCTGGTGCTTCCGTCGGTCGCCACGTCGTCAATCATGCCGGGTCGGCAGCCACGGACTTGCGCCGGGAGTCGATACGGGACTCGTCGGGCCAGCGCACGTCGTGCGCCCAGCCCAGTTGCTCGAACCAGCGGATCAGCCGGGCGCTCGAATCGATCTGGCCCCTCATCACCCCGTGCCGTGCGCTCGTCGGTTCCGCGTGGTGCAGGTTGTGCCAGGACTCGCCGCACGACAGGACCGCCAGCCACCACACGTTCCCGGACCGGTCACGGGACTTGAAGGGCCGCTTGCCGACCGCGTGGCAGATCGAGTTGATCGACCAGGTCACATGGTGCAGGAGCGCGACCCGGACCAGCGAACCCCAGAGGAACGCCGTGAACGCCCCCCACCACGACATCGTGACCAGGCCCCCGACCAGCGGCGGGATCGCCAGCGAGATGATCGTGAAGGTGAGGAAGTGACGCGAGATCGCGCGGAGCGCGGGGTCCCTGACCAGGTCGGGCGCGTACTTCTGCTGAGGCGTCTGCTCCTCGTTGAACATCCAGGCGATGTGGGCCCACCACAGGCCCTTCAGCAGCGCCGGCAGGTTCTCGCCGAACCGCCACGGCGAGTGCGGGTCGCCCTCGGCGTCGGAGAACCGGTGGTGCTTGCGGTGGTCGGCCACCCAGCGCACCAGCGGACCCTCCACCGCCATGGAACCCGCGACGGCCAGGGCGATGCGGAGCGGACGCTTCGCCTTGAACGAACCGTGGGTGAAGTAGCGGTGGAAGCCGATCGTCACGCCGTGGCATCCGAGGTAGTACATGCCGACCAGCAGACCCAGATCGAGCCAGCTGACACCACGGCCCCAGGCCAGCGGCACCGCCGCGACCAGGGCCGCGAACGGCACCACGATGAAGAGCAGCAGCGCGATCTGCTCGATCGAACGCTTCTTGTCGCCGCCGAGCGTTCCGGCGGGGGGTGGGGGGTCGCCTGCCGCCGTGGGCAGGCCGTCGTCGATCACATCGGGGCTGGTGGGCATTGGGGAGTCCCCCGTGGGGTGAGGAAATGTGACGGAATGAGCGGGCTACGCATCCGTAACCTACGGCAACGTAAGTATGCCAGCGAAGAGGCCCGCAGTACGAGAGCGCGGCCGTCACAACCCTTGCGGCGCCGGGACCGTGCCGTCGGGGCGAACCGCCCCCAAGGGCAACGAGCACGCCGGTCCCGTGGACACCTATCCTGGGTGGGTCGGACAGCGCGGTCCGCACTCTGCTTTCCCGGGGGTGACGTCAGCACCGCGACAGCCCCGGACCCCCTGTGACAGAAGTGCTCAACCACTGCAAGGAGCCGCACACTGTGAGCAGTGCCGACCAGACCCCTGCCGCCGGAGCCGAACTGCGGGCCGACATCCGCCGCCTCGGTGACCTGCTGGGCGAGACCCTCGTACGCCAGGAGGGCCAGGACCTCCTCGATCTCGTCGAGCGTGTCCGCGCCCTGACCCGTACCGACGGCGAGGCAGCAGCCGAGCTTCTCGGCGACACGGACCTGGAGACCGCCGCGCAGCTCGTGCGCGCCTTCTCCACGTACTTCCACCTCGCCAACGTCACCGAGCAGGTCCACCGCGCCCACGAGATGCGCGACCGCCGGGCCGCCGAGGGCGGTCTCCTCGCCCGGACCGCCGACCGGCTCAAGGACGCGGACCCCGAGCACCTGCGCGAGACCGTCAAGAACCTCAACGTCCGGCCGGTCTTCACCGCGCACCCGACGGAGGCCGCGCGCCGCTCCGTACTGAACAAGCTGCGCCGCATCGCCGCACTCCTGGAGACCCCGGTCATCGAGGCCGACCGTCGCCGCCAGGACATCCGGCTCGCCGAGAACATCGACCTCATCTGGCAGACCGACGAGCTGCGCGTGGTCCGCCCGGAGCCCGCCGACGAGGCCCGCAACGCCATCTACTACCTCGACGAGCTCCACGCCAACGCCGTGGGCGACGTCCTGGAGGACCTGGCCGCCGAGCTGGAGCGCGTCGGCGTCGAACTGCCCGCCGGCACCCGCCCGCTGACCTTCGGCACCTGGATCGGCGGAGACCGCGACGGCAACCCCAATGTGACGCCCGCCGTCACCTGGGAGGTGCTGATCCTCCAGCACGAGCACGGCATCACCGACGCCCTCGAACTCGTCGACCAGCTGCGCGGACTGCTCTCCAACTCCATCCGCTACACCGGAGCCACCGACGAGCTCCTCGCCTCCCTCCAGGCCGACCTGGAGGCGCTCCCCGAGATCAGTCCCCGCTACAAGCGGCTGAACGCCGAGGAGCCCTACCGGCTCAAGGCCACCTGCATCCGGCAGAAGCTCGTCAACACCCGCGAGCGCCTCGCCTCCGGCACCCCGCACCGCCCCGGCTGCGACTACCTCGGCACCGCCGAGCTCATCGCCGACCTGGCCCTCATCCAGACCTCGCTGCGCGAGCACAAGGGCGGCATCGTCGCCGACGGCCGGATGGACCGCACCATCCGCACGCTCTCCGCGTTCGGCCTCCAGCTCGCCACCATGGACGTACGCGAGCACGCCGACGCCCACCACCACGCGCTCGGCCAGCTCTTCGACCGCCTCGGCGAGGAATCCTGGCGCTACGCCGACATGCCGCGCGACTACCGGCAGAAGCTCCTCGCCAAGGAGCTCCGCTCCCGCCGCCCGCTCGCCCCGACCCCGGCCCCGCTGGACGCCGCGGGCGAGAAGACCCTCGGTGTCTTCCACACCATCAAGGAAGCCTTCGAGCGCTTCGGCCCCGAAGTCATCGAGTCCTACATCATCTCGATGTGCCAGGGCGCCGACGACGTGTTCGCCGCGGCCGTCCTCGCCCGCGAGGCCGGACTCGTCGACCTGCACGGAGGCTGGGCCAAGATCGGCATCGTGCCGCTCCTGGAGACCACCGACGAGCTCAAGGCCGCCGACGTCATCCTCGACGAGATGCTCGCCGACCCCTCCTACCGCCGCCTCGTCTCGCTCCGCGGCGACGTCCAGGAGGTCATGCTCGGCTACTCCGACTCATCCAAGTTCGGCGGCATCACCACCTCCCAGTGGGAGATCCACCGCGCCCAGCGCCGGCTCCGCGACGTCGCCCACCGCTACGGCGTCCGGCTGCGGCTCTTCCACGGCCGCGGCGGCACCGTGGGCCGCGGCGGCGGCCCCTCGCACGACGCGATCCTCGCGCAGCCCTGGGGCACGCTGGAGGGCGAGATCAAGGTGACCGAGCAGGGCGAGGTCATCTCCGACAAGTACCTCATCCCGGCACTCGCCCGGGAGAACCTGGAGCTGACCGTCGCGGCCACCCTCCAGGCCTCCGCGCTGCACACCGCGCCGCGTCAGTCCGACGAGGCCCTGGCCCGCTGGGACGCGGCGATGGACACCGTCTCGGACGCCGCCCACGCCGCGTACCGCAAGCTGGTCGAGGACCCCGACCTGCCGACGTACTTCCTCGCCTCCACCCCGGTGGACCAGCTCGCCGACCTGCACCTGGGCTCGCGGCCCTCCCGCCGCCCCGGCTCGGGCGTCTCGCTCGACGGCCTGCGCGCCATCCCCTGGGTCTTCGGCTGGACCCAGTCACGGCAGATCGTGCCCGGCTGGTACGGCGTCGGCTCCGGCCTCAAGGCACTGCGCGAGGCCGGTCTGGACACCGTCCTGGAAGAGATGCACGAACACTGGCACTTCTTCCAGAACTTCCTCTCCAACGTCGAGATGACCCTCGCCAAGACTGATCTGCGCATCGCCCGGCACTACGTCGACACCCTCGTCCCCGACGAGCTCAAGCACGTCTTCGACGACATCGAGGCCGAGCACGCGCTGACCGTCCAGGAAGTCCTCAAGGTCACCGGCAACACCGAACTGCTCGGCACCAGCCCGGTGCTCCAGCAGACCTTCGCCATCCGCGACGCCTACCTGGACCCGATCTCCTACCTCCAGGTGTCGCTGCTGGCCCGCCAGCGCCAGGCGGCCGAGCGGGGCGAGGAGGCCGACCCGCTGCTCGCCCGGGCCCTGCTGCTCACCGTGAACGGTGTCGCCGCGGGCCTGCGCAACACCGGCTGACCGTACGGAACCGAGCGGGTGCGGCCCTGTCAGAGGGCGATGAACGTCGCCGTCAGCAGGGCCGCGCCCGCGATGCCCGTACCCCAGGCGGTCCGCGTCAGCCGCAGACCGCCGCCGATCACCAGGGCGGCCAGCACCAGCGCACCGCCCAGCGGCACCCAGGCATGCAGGAAGCCCGGCGTCCCGGTGCGTACGACGTCACCGGTGCCGGGCTTCACGACGACGGGGAAGCGGTCACCCTTCTTCGCCGCGACGGACCGCGGGACCGTCACGGCGGCCCGGTCCCGTGACTCCGCGTCGGGTGCGAACGACCCCGTGCACACGTCCTCGCCGCACCCCGTGACCGCCATGGTGCCGTGCTCACGGCCCTTGGCCAGGACGATGTGGTGCGCGGTGTTCCACGACGACCACGCCCCAGCGACGAGCAGCAGCAGGACGATGCAGCCCGCGAGGAACGTACGGCCGTGGGCCAGCAGCCGGGGGGAGGTACTCCGCTTCATGGGGGCCGATCTTTGGGCAGAGCCGCGCGTTCGGTCAACCTGTGGCCGAAAATGGCCCAAGAAGCAGCAGGAATGTCAGGAGTTGTACGTCGTCTGGGTCCGATCCAGCCCGTCCGCCAGCAGGCACTCCACCGAGTCCGCCGCCCGGTCGACCAGGTAGGCCAGCTCCTTGCGCTCCGTACCCGAGAAGTCCTTCAGCACGAAGTCGGCGACCTGCATCCGCCCCGGCGGACGGCCGATCCCGAACCGCACCCGGTGGTAGTCCGGACCCATCGCCTTCGTCATCGACTTCAGCCCGTTGTGCCCGTTGTCGCCGCCGCCCAGCTTCAGCCGCAGCATGCCGAAGTCGATGTCCAGCTCGTCATGGACCGCCACGATGTGGTCCGTGGGCACCTTGTAGAAGTCACGCAACGCCGTGACGGGCCCGCCGGACAGATTCATGTACGACATCGGTTTGGCCAGCACCACCCGCCGGCTCGCGGGTCCGGGCGGACCGATCCGGCCCTCCAGCACCTGCGCCTGCGCCTTCTGCGCCCGCTTGAACTTCCCGCCGATCCGCTCGGCCAGGAGGTCGGCGACCATGAATCCGACGTTGTGCCGGTTCGCCGCGTACTCGGGGCCGGGGTTGCCGAGGCCCACGATCAGCCAGGGGTCGGTGACGTCGGACATCTGCGCTCGGTCTCCTCGCGTACGGACCAGTGATGACAGGGAAACGGGGCAGCGGATCCCCGGAAGGGAACCGCCACCCCGTCAGTGAAGCAGGTGGGGCGAGGATCAGGCCTCGGCGGGAGCCTCCTCGGCGGGGGCCTCCTCGACCTGCGCGGCGACGACGGAGAGCACGACGTTCTCCGGCTCCTCGGCCAGCACCGAACCGGTGGGCAGCGGGATGTCCTTGGCCAGGATCGAGTCACCGGCGTCCAGGCCCGCGATGGAGACCGTGACGGACTCGGGGATGTGGGTGGCCTCGGCCTCGACGCGCAGGGTGTTCTGCACGTACTCGAGCAGGTTGCCGCCCGGGGCCAGCTCGCCCTCGACGTGCACCGCGATCTCGACCTCGACCTTCTCGCCGCGCTTCACGGTGAGGAGGTCGACGTGCTCGATGTTGCCCTTGATGGCGTTGCGCTGGACGGCCTTCGGGATGACCAGGGCGTCCTTGCCGTCGATCTCGAGACCGATGAGGACGTTGGCGGTGCGGAGCGCCAGCTGCAGCTGGTGGCCCGGCAGGTTGATGTGGACGGGCTCGGCACCGTGGCCGTAGACGACCGCGGGGACCAGGTTGGCACGACGCGTACGGCGGGCGGCGCCCTTGCCGAACTCGGTACGGACCTCTGCGGCGAGCTTGATCTCGGCCATGATGCACTCCTCGTAAGGTGACGAAACTGCGGTGGTCACCCGGCCCACGACAGGCCTGCTACGAAGAGCGCGTCGATAACGGACCGCCGGTCCCCATGAGAACTCATGAGAACGGCCTCCCTCGCCGAGCAACTCGCTGAGTCTACCCGGCGGGGAGGCCGCACCCAAAGTGGATCACCCGTGGGTGATCATCCGCTGTGTTACGCCTGCTCCTCGAAGAGGCTCGTGACCGAACCGTCCTCGAAGACCTCGCGCACCGCGCGCGCGATCGTCGGCGCGATCGAGAGCACCGTGATCTTGTCGATCTCCAGCTCGCCCGGGGTCGGCAGGGAGTCCGTGAAGACGAACTCGCTGACCTTCGAGTTCTTCAGACGGTCCGCGGCCGGCCCGGACAGCACCCCGTGGGTGGCCGTCACTATGACGTCCTCGGCGCCGTGCGCGAACAGGGCGTCGGCGGCGGCGCAGATCGTGCCGCCCGTGTCGATCATGTCGTCGACCAGGACACAGACCCGGCCCTGGACGTTGCCGACGACCTCGTGGACGCTGACCTGGTTCGGCACGTCCTTGTCGCGGCGCTTGTGGACGATCGCCAGCGGCGCGTCCAGCCGGTCGCACCAGCGGTCGGCCACACGCACGCGGCCGGCGTCCGGGGAGACGATCGTCAGCTTCGAACGGTCGACCTTGGCGCCCACGTAGTCCGCCAGGATCGGCAGCGCGAACAGGTGGTCGACCGGACCGTCGAAGAAGCCCTGGATCTGGTCGGTGTGCAGGTCGACGGTGAGGATGCGGTCCGCACCCGCCGTCTTCATCAGGTCCGCGATCAGACGCGCCGAGATCGGCTCGCGACCTCGGTGCTTCTTGTCCTGGCGGGCGTAGCCGTAGAACGGCACGATCACCGTGATGGACCGGGCGGACGCGCGCTTCAGCGCGTCCAGCATGATGAGCTGCTCCATGATCCACTTGTTGATCGGAGCCGTGTGGCTCTGGATCAGGAAGCAGTCGGCGCCGCGGGCGGACTCCTGGAAACGTACGTAGATCTCACCGTTGGCGAAATCGAAGGCCTTCGTCGGCACGAGGCCGACACCCAGTTGATGTGCGACCTCCTCGGCCAGCTCGGGGTGGGCGCGGCCGGAGAAGAGCATCAGTTTCTTCTCGCCGGTCGTCTTGATCCCGGTCACAGCACAGTCTCCTCAGACGTGTATCTGGCACCGCACGCATGTGTCCCGATGTGCGACGAGCCAGCCGAAATGGGTGAGCATCTATCACGGTACGCCGCCTTCGGCGCACCTGTTTCCGGTCAGCTTTCGGCGTCGGCCTCCCCGGCCGCGGCCTGGGCCGCCTGCGCGGCCGCGCTGCCGGGACGCTTCCGGGCCACCCAGCCCTCGATATTCCGCTGCTGGCCCCGTGCGACGGCCAGCGAACCGGACGGCACATCCTTGGTGATGACCGAACCCGCCGCCGTGTAAACCCCGTCCCCCACCGTGACAGGCGCCACAAACATATTGTCCGCACCGGTCCGGCAGTGGGACCCGATCGTCGAGTGGTGCTTGGCCACACCGTCGTAGTTCACGAAGACGCTCGCCGCACCGATGTTCGTGTGGTCGCCGATCGTCGCGTCACCGACGTAACTCAGGTGCGGCACCTTGGTGCCCTCGCCGATCGTGGTGTTCTTCAGCTCCACGTATGCCCCGGCCTTGGACTTCGCGCCCATCCTCGTGCCCGGCCGCAGATAGGCGAACGGGCCGACCGTCGCACCGGGGCCCACCTCGGCGCCGATCGCGACCGTGTTGTCCACCCGCGCGCCCGGGTGCACGACGGTGTCCGTCAGCCGGGAGTTGGGGCCGACCTCGGCGTCCTCGGCGAGGTGCGTCGTGCCCAGCAGCTGTGTACCCGGGTGCACCACCGCGTCCCGCTCGTACGTCACCGTCGCGTCGATCAGCGTCGACGCCGGGTCCACGACCGTCACGCCGGCCAGCATGGCGCGCTCCAGCAGGCGCTCGTTGAGCAGCCGCCGGGCCTCGGCCAGCTGCAGCCGGTTGTTGATGCCCAGGATCTCCCGGTGGTCGGGCGCGACCGACGCGCCCACCCGGTGGCCCGCCTCGCGCAGGATCGACAGCACGTCGGTGAGGTACTCCTCGCCCTGGCTGTTGTCCGTACGCACCTTGCCGAGCGCGTCGCCGAGCAGCCGGCCGTCGAAGGCGAAGACGCCGGAGTTGATCTCCCGGATCGCCCGCTGCGCGTCGGTGGCGTCCTTGTGCTCGACGATCGCGGTGACCGCGCCGGTGGCCGCGTCGCGGACGATCCGGCCGTAGCCGGTGGAGTCCGGGACCTCGGCGGTCAGCACGGTGACGGCGTTCGCGTCGGCGGAGTGGGTGGCGGCGAGTGCGGACAGGGTCTCGCCGGAGAGCAGCGGGGTGTCGCCGCAGACGACGATCACGGTGCCCGCGACGGTGCCGCCGAGCTCTTCGAGCCCCATGCGTACGGCGTGCCCGGTGCCGTTCTGCTCGGCCTGGTAGGCGGTGCGTACGGGGGTGTCCCCGGCGGTGAGATGTGCGGTGACCTGCTCGCTCGCATGGCCGACGACCACGACGAGGTGCTGGGGGCCGAGCTCACGGGAGGCGGCGACGACATGTCCGACGAGCGAGCGCCCGGAGATCTCGTGCAGGACCTTGGGGGTCTTCGACTTCATGCGGGTGCCCTCGCCCGCTGCGAGGACGACGACGGCTGCCGGGGGGTTGGCGCTCACGGATGTGCCCTTCGGCTTCGGGTGGTGGACATCCGCAGGATACCGGGGGTGTTTCCGCACGAAACGAGCGCGGGCCCCGATTGGTGAGGTCGGGGCCCGCGTACAAAGCTCCCCCACCAGGACTCGAACCCGGACAAATAGCACCAAAAGCTACTGTGCTGCCAATTACACCATGGGGGAACTAAGCGGAAGATTCTTCAGTCCGCTCGATCGGCACCCAACACTATGCCGTACCGAGCGCCCTCCGCGCGACGGTGAAACCGGGTGCCCCGGCCGCACGGCCGCCCGGACAATCCCGTTGGCCTCCACCGGTGTTCTCCCGCACGGATGCCGGAACGCGCTTACCCGGCGTCCGCCCGGACGCGGAACCCGGGGCCCCGTCTCCCTGGCACGCCCGGTCGCCTCCCGCGCTGACGGAGTCTCCGGAAATTGGGATGCGCCCGCCCGTAGTCTGGATGCCATGACCGCAACGGGGGCAGACCGGGAAGCGGCGGGACCGACCACCCGCGGCTACTGGTGGTGGGAGCGGCGGCGCGGTGTCGCCCTGGACGTGGGACTGGCGCTGGTTTCGGCGCTGGAGTGTGCGCTGGAGGGGGTGCAGTTCGCCGGGGACACCGGGCTGCCGGTGCCGGTGGCGGTGATCTTCGGGCTGCTGGCCGGATCGGTGCTGGTGGTGCGCCGGCGCTGGCCGATCGCCGTGGTGCTGGTGTCGATCGCGATGACGCCCGCCGAGATGGGCTTCCTGATGGCCCTCGTCGGCCTGTACACGCTGGCCGCCTCTGACGTGCCGCGCAGGATCACCGTCGTGCTGACGGGGATGACACTCGTCGGCACGTTCATCGTCACCTACGTACGGCTGCGGCAGAGTGTCACCGCCCAGGCCGACTTCGGGCCGGGCGACTGGTACGTACCGCTGATGTCGCTCTTCATGGCACTGGGGCTGACGGCGCCGTCCGTGCTCCTCGGCCTGTACATCGGGGCGCGGCGACGGCTCATGGAGAGCCTGCGGGAGCGGGCCGACTCGCTGGAGCGGGAGCTGTCGCTCCTGGCGGACCGGGCCGAGGAGCGGGCCGAGTGGGCGCGTACGGAGGAGCGGGGCAGGATCGCCCGCGAGATGCACGACGTGGTCGCCCACCGGGTCAGCCTGATGGTGGTGCACGCGGCGGCGCTCCAGGCGGTGGCGCCCAAGGACCCGGCGAAGGCGGTGCGCAACGCGGCGCTGGTCGGCGACATGGGCCGGCAGGCGCTGACGGAGCTGCGGGAGATGCTCGGCGTCCTGCGCAGCGGGGACGCGCTCGTCGCCCCGCCGGCCGGCCGGGTCCCGCTGGCCTCGGTGGGCCGGGCGGCGGCTGCCGCCGCGGCGGCGGCCACGGAGGACGGGCCGCGGCTGCGCGAGGTGGAGGCGCTCGTCGCGCAGTCCCGGGATGCGGGGATGACGGTCGAGCTCTCGGTGGACGGCGAGCTGCGCCCGTACGCCCCGGAGGTCGAGCAGACGGCGTACCGGGTGGTGCAGGAAGCCCTGACGAACGTGCACAAGCACGCGGCGGGTGCGAAGACGTGGGTGCGGCTGGCGCACCGGGGTTCCGAGGTCGCGATGCAGGTGGAGAACGGCCCGACGGACGGGGCCACGGCGGACGCCGGGCTGCCGAGCGGCGGCAACGGCCTGGTGGGCATGCGCGAACGGGTACTGGCCCTGGGCGGCGTCTTCGTATCAGGCCCGACGGACGCAGGCGGCTACCGGGTCTCCGCCGTCCTCCCCACCGCCTAGGCGCGGTCGGCGGGAGGTTGCGGACGCCCGTAGTGGTGCATACGGGGCAACTGTCCGTCCGTAACCCCCCACCGACCCTTCAGGGGGAGGTGAGGCGGTCGGGTTGGGTGCCGGTGATCAGGGTGGCGAGGGCTCGGTCGATGTCTGATCCGAGGTACCAGTCGCCGGTGTGGTCGATGGAGTAGACCCGGCCCTCGCTGTCCATCGCGAGCACCGCCTGGCCGTCGCCTTCCTCGCCCAGGGGTGCCACCTCGGTCTCCAGCGCGCGCCCCAGGTCACCGAGCGTCCGGGCGAGGTGCAGCCCGCTCAGCGGGTCGATGCGCACCGCGGCCGGTGCGATCTGCCGGCCCGGCGCGGACGCGGTGATGCGCAGCCCGCCGAACTCGGCCCACGCCTCGACCGCCGCCGGGAAGACCGCGTGCTGGTGCCCGGCGGGCGAGGCGTGGGAGCGCAGGGCGTCGGCCCACTCCTCGGCCTGCCGGATGTCCCAGCGTCCCGGCTCCCAGCCGGCCTGCCGCAGGGCGGCGTCCACGGCGACGGGGAAGCGGGTGGACGAGACGCGGTCCAGCTGGGCGGGTACGTCGGTTCGGTCGCGCATCTGTGTGCTCAGCCCTTCTCGGCGGTGGTCGCCGCCCCGGCGGTGGTGAGGTCGACGGGGCGTACGCCGAAGTGGGCGAGCATCTCCGTACAGGAGCGGCAGGGGCGCGCGTAGCTGCCGTGCAGCGGGTCGCCGTCCTCGCGGATGTGCCGGGCCGTGAGCCGGGCGTGCTTGAGCGCCCGGCGGGCCTCCCCGTTCGTGAGGGGCTTGCGCTGGGCGCGCTTGGAGCGGCCGCCGTCGGCCGCGGTGAGCTGACGGGAGAGCAGTATCGCCTCGGGGCAGCGCCCCGTGAAGCGCTCGCGCTGATTGCTGGTGAGGGTGTCGAGGAAGTCCTGGACGAGTGGGTGGAGCACCGGCGGCTGGTCCCCCTTGCCGGCGGTGCAGGTCAGCGTTTCGCCGCGTACGGAAAGCGCTGCGGCCACGGCCGGCAGGATGCCGTCGCGGCGGTGGTGGAGTTGTGGCGCGCGGCTGGGTTCGGTGCTGCTCCAGCTGAGTCGCGGATCTCCGGATGTGACTGTTTGTGCAGAGTGCATGGTCTGGACATCCCTCCCGCAATCCCCCGACTTGCGGGGGACAGCCTGCCAAATGTGCAGGGTGGTGGGGAAGCTGGGGCACTGAAACGTGTCTGCGTGTCGCGGCTCGGTGGCCCGATCGTCGCACCACCGTCACGCGGTGGTGACGTTCGGTGAAGGGATGCGGAGGAGGCGGGGGCCCTTGTTGCGCCACCGCATAGGCTGTGCGGAACACCAGACGCAGCAGGGGGCAACCGCCATGACGACAGGTCGGCTCGGTCAGCAAACCGCGCCACCGAACGCGGCCTACGCCGGGCAGGTCGTGCACTTCCCGGACCCGGTCCGGGCGTCCCGCCATCCCAGGGGTGTGCGCGTGGACGAGAACGGCCACCCGGTGCTTTCGCCGTACGCCCGTGCCGCCGCGGAGATCGCTGATCCGCCGCCGGGATTCGGTATCGACGAGCTGCGGCTCACGGACTACGTGTCGGCGAACGCGGCCATGGCGGCGAGCGGGCACGAGCTGTGGGACACGATTCCGGCGGTGGCCACTCCGCACGGCTGGACGTGGCACCACGTGGCGGGCGGCCGGCGGATGGAGCTCGTCCCGGTCGAGGTGAAGGCGCTGCTGCGTCACCACGGCGGCCTGGCGACCACCTCGGTGGACCAGGACCGGCGGGGCACCCGGCCGCTGCAGGAGACCAGGCCCGCCCACTTCCGGCTGCCGAAGGGCGCGGTGGCGGTGAGCGAGCAGCAGGTCCTGGGTGTCGAGGAGGACCTCGGCTACCGGCTCCCCGGCGCGTACCGCTCGTTCCTGAAGGCGGCCGGCGGTTCGGCCCCGGTCGGCGCGGCGCTGGACGCGGAGCTCGGCCTGCTGGTCGACCAGCCGTTCTTCACGGTGCGCGAGGAGGCTGCCGTGAACGACCTGGTGTACGTCAACAAGTGCCTGCGGGACCACTTCACCAAGGACTACCTGGGCGTCGCCTTCGTCCAGGGCGGCATCATCGCCGTGAAGGTGCGGGGTGGTGACGTGGGCTCGGTGTGGTTCTGCGCGTACGACGACGCCAGGGACCAGGACGGCTGGAGCGTGCAGGAGCGCGTGGACCGGCTCCTGCTGCCCTGTGGCACGGACTTCGACGCCTTCCTCCAGCGCCTCGCGGGCAACCCCCCGGAACTGGAGACCGTGGCGAACCTGATGGTGGACGGCGGCTTCGCGCAGGCCGTCCCGGTGGAGGGGTGAGCGCGGTGGTGACCTTCGCGCAGGCACAGGAGCGGGCGGACGAGTGGGTCAACGGTGACGTGCCCGCCTACCAGCACCGTGAGGTGCGGGTCCGCGAATTCGAGCTCGGCTTCGTGGTGTGGGCCGAGGACCGGGCGGAGGGCCCGATCTCGGACGGCGGCCGTCAGCGGCTGGTGATCGCCCGCGACAGCGGTGAGGCCACCCTGTGGCCCGGGCTGCCGGTCGGCGAGGTGATCCGGCGGTACGAGGAGGAGTACGGGGCGCCCGACGTGGCACCGGCGACTCCGGAGCCGCCGCAGCGCATCGATCTGAATCAGACGTCGTTCCTGCTGAGCCCGCCGGAGTGGCTCCAGGAGGCGGCGGACAAGCTGGGCATCCCGGACCGGCGGACGGAGCCGGACACGCCTCCTCCCGCACCCGTCCCGGCTCCCGCCCCTATCCCTTCTCCTTCTCCTGCCGGGCCGGCCGACGCGGGGGCGACCCCGTGGCCGGCCGCGGGCGGGCAGCGTGACTACGAGCCCACCGCGTCCGACGGCGTGCCCGCCGGTGCGACCCCGTGGGCGGGGACGGACACCAACGCGGATTCGGAGGACGGCGCGGTGGGGCTGCCGGCGACGGTGTTCGCGCCGCCGCTCTCCGGTTCGGACGACGACGGGACCCCGCCGCCGGTCGTGTCGGCCGAGGCGCCCACGGCCCTGATGTCGGGAGGCAGCCGGCTGCCCCGGACCGCGGTGGTCCCAGGGCTGAGCCCCCAGGCGGGCCCTCCCGCGCGATCCGCCTCTCCGGGGGCCGACGCGGGCGACATCGCGGACGCGGCGACGAGCAAGGCCGTCGTGCCGCCGCGCGGCGCGCGCGGCACCGGCTCGACGCCTCCGCCGCCGCCGGGCGCGCCCGGTACCCCGGGTGCACGGCCCGGTGCGACCCCGCCGCCGTCGGGACCCGGTACGGCCGGCGGGTACGTCCCGACGCAGCTCGTCTCGCAGCTCGGCCCTCCCGGTGCGCCGGGTGCTCCGCGGCCCCCGGGGCCTCCCGGAGCCCCGGCTGCTCCGCAGCCTCCCGGTCCTCCCGGTCCGCCCGGTGCGACGCCGCCCCCCGGTGGCGGTGTGCACCACGCCGCGACGATGTTCGCCGACGCGAGCATCGGCGGCCCCAACATGCCGCCGCCCCCGGGTCCTCCCGGAGCCCCGGGTGCTCCACAGCCTCCCGGTCCGCCCGGTGCCCTGGGTGCTCCGCAGCCGCCCGCACCTCCCGCTCCGCCCGGCCCACCTGGGGCGACACCGCCCCCGGGTGGCGGGGCGCATAACGCCGAGACCATGTTCGCGGGTCCGGGGCCGGGCGGCCCCGGTGCTCCGCAGCCGCCCGGTCCGCCCGGGCCTCCTCCCGGCGCGCCGGGCCCGCACACCCCGCCGCCCCCGGCCTACGGCTACCCGCAGCAGCCCTCCGGTCAGCCCACGGTCGGTCCGGGCTACCAGGCGGTGCTGCGCTTCCGCGCGCCCGACGGCAGCGAGCAGCAGCTGATCCGGCGCTCGGCGCCGGGGACGCCGCACCCCGAGTGGCAGATGCTGCACGAGCTGCGCGGGATGAACGTGCCGCCGCAGCAGGTCATCGAGCTGCACACGGAGCTGGCGTCCTGCGAGCTGCCCGGTGGTTACTGCGCGCGGATGATCCGGGAGACCTGGCCGCAGGTCAGGATCACGAGCGTCGCCCCGTACGGCACGGATCACGCGAGCCGCCAGCAGGGCATGCAGCATCTGCTGACGCATCAGGGTGAGCTGCACCAGGTCGCCGACGGTCCGGCGCGGCCGGCTCCCGTGCGGGCGCCGCTGCCGCAGATGCCGCCCGCCATGGCCGTACCGCCGGAGGCGCTGGCCGAGGAACTGCTCGGGGCCTTCGGTCCGCAGGGTGTGCTCCGCTTCGACCAGCGGGCGGTGTCCCGTCAGGGTGTGCCCGAGGTCGTGGCGCAGACCTTGGTGTGGGCGGGTCTGCCCGCCGACTTCGGTCCGTTCTTCTGGGCGCAGCCGGGGCATCCCGTGGTGCCGACGCTGGCGGAGCTGGCGGCGCAGCGCCAGCTGCAGCCGGCCTCGGACGCGGGTTCGTACCTGGTGATGGGGTCCGACTTCGGCCGGGCGATCTGTGTGCAGTACGGCACGGCGAACATCGTGGCCGTGCCGGTCGAGGCGGGTCCCGGCGGGCAGCCCGTGCCGCCGCAGTTCGTGAACACGGGACTGCCGGAGTTCGTGCGGTCGATGGCGCTGCTGGGCCGCATGTGGCGGCTGCGGTTCGGGCTGAATCCCGAGCAGGCGGGCCGCTGGACGGTCGATTTCCAGGCGCAGTTGGTGGCCCTTGACCCGGCGGCGCTGGCGTCGCCGGAGAGCTGGTGGTCGGTTCTGCTGGAGCAGATGTGGGACGGCCTGCTCTGACCTGACCCGTTGTGTGCAGGACGCCCGGCCCTCTCGGGGGACCGGGCGTCCTGTGCGTGCGGGGGGCTGTGATGCCTGTCCCTTCCGTCTTGAAAGGGACTGATCGATTCCGACTTCCGGCACCAATTGCCGCATCCTTGACGTATTGCTTGGTGGTCGGGGATTCGGAGAGCGGGAAAGAGGGCTTCAGGGATGAGTGGTGGACCGGTGTCCGCGTACGACTTCGTCGGCGTACGGGGGCGTGGTTACCGTCCGGAGCAGGTGGACCGCACCGTGGCCGTGCTGTCGGCCGAGCGGGACGGGGCCCTGGACCGGCTCTCCCGGCTGACGGCCCTGGCCGAGGAGCTGACGGCCGAGTCGGCGCGGCTCGGTGAGGAGGTCGCCTCCCTCGCGCCGCAGACGTACGTCTCGCTGGGGGAGCGGGTCCAGGAGATCCTCGCCCTCGCGGAGGCCGAGTCGGAGGCGTCCCGCGGGGCGGCTCTGCAAGCGGCGCAGGAGGTGCGGGACGCGGCGGACGCGGTGGGCCGCACCCTCCGTGAGGCGGCGCGGGAGGACGCCGGGGGTGTGCGGTCGGCCGCCGACGCCCGTGCGGAGGAGGTGCTGGCCGCGGCGCGGGGCACGGCCGGGGCTCTCGTCGAGGAGGCGCGTGCGGAGGCCGACGGGACGCGCGGGAGCGCCGAGGCCGAAATGGTGGAGACCCGTCGCCGTACGGCCGGGGTGCTGGCCCATCAGGAGCAGGAGCATGCCGGGCGGGGCAAGGCCGCGGAGGCGGAGCTCGCCGCGGCGGAGGCCGACGCGGCGGCGCGTGAGGCGGAGCTGACGGCGCGGGCCGAGGTACTGCTGGAGCGGGCGCGGCGGGAGCTCTCGGAGACCGAGGAGGCCGCCCGGCACGGTCAGGAGGACGCCGAGGCGCGGGCCGCGGAGCTGCTCTCCGGGGCGCGGGTCGCCGAGGAGCGGGTGGTCCGGGAGACCGAGAGGGTGCTGCGGGAGCACGAGGAGGGCCGCGAGGAGGCACGGGCGCACATGGCGCACGTACGCAGCTCGCTGGCGGCGCTCACGGGGCGTATGTCCCCGGCCGAGGACTGACGGGGGCAGGGCGAGGGCCGAAAGGTGTCGCGTCCGGGAGGGCGGGAGGCTGCCGTCCCGGGTCCCCTGACGGCAGCGCGGCGGTCCGTCAGGGGCGCGGCCAGGGGCGTCGGGAGAGGTCCTCGATGCCGTTGTTGAAGCGCTTGAGGTAGCCGGCGAAGGCGGCGATGTCCTCGTCCGGCCAGTCGTTCATGACCCGGTCCAGGGCGCTGACCACGCGCTCGCGTTCCGCCGTGAGCAGGCGCAGGCCCTCGTCGGTCATCCGGAACTTGCGGGCCATCCCGCCCGCCGGGTCCGCGATGCGCTCGATGAGGCCGGCGTGCATCGCGGCGGCGGTCTGCCGGTTGAGGGTGGACGCGTCGAGGCCGAACGCGTCGCTCAGCTCGCCTATGGACATCGGCCCCTGGACGCGGATGCGGCTCAGGAGGATGTAGGCGCTCCGGTCCAGGAGCGCGGTTCTGTGGCGTCCGCCCTTGTGGGCGAGCTCGTGGCGCCCGAGCAGCATCTGCTCGTACTCGACCTCGTAGGTGGGCCTTGCCATGTCCTCTCGCCTCCTGCTCCGGGGCCGTTCGCGCGGGTTGATTCCGTGGCCCGCCCCATGATCCCACAGGACATGCATGGAACACATAACATGCATGACACACTAGACGTGTACG
Organism: Streptomyces sp. NBC_01520; assembly: GCF_045040375.1. Classification (NCBI taxonomy): domain Bacteria; kingdom Bacillati; phylum Actinomycetota; class Actinomycetes; order Kitasatosporales; family Streptomycetaceae; genus Streptomyces; species Streptomyces sp. NBC_01520. The sequence continues at coordinate 3,301,750 of NZ_CP109404.1, read as the reverse complement.
ATGCACATCGCCGCATCCGGTGGCCTATGAGCAGACAAGCGTCAAGGAGTTCCCCCTTTATGGATGCCCCCCAGCCGACAGCCAGGTCAGGCGGTGTGATCGCCACGCTCGCCTTCGCCGGCATCGTGGCGGCGATCATGCAGACCCTGGTCACCCCGCTGATCGCGGAACTGCCGCAGCTCCTCGACACGTCCTCCTCCAACGCCGCCTGGGTGATCACCGCCACCCTGCTGGTCTCGGCCGTCTGTGTGCCGGTCTCCGGACGGCTGGGCGACCTGCTGGGCAAGCGCCGGATGCTGCTCGCGTGCGCCGTACCGCTGATCATCGGTTCGGTGGTGTGCGCGCTCGCGTCCTCCGTCGTACCCATGATCGTCGGACGCGGCCTGCAGGGCATGGGCATGGGCATGGTGCCGCTCGGCATCGCCCTGCTGCGTGACGTGGTGCCGAAGGAGAAGCTGAGCTCCTCCATCGCCCTGGTCAGCGCCTCCATGGGCATCGGCGGTGCCCTCGGCCTGCCGATCGCCTCGGCGGTCGCCCAGTACGCGAACTGGCGGGTGCTCTTCTGGGGCTCCGCCGTGCTGGCCCTCATCATCTTCGTCCTGATCTGGTTCCTGATCCCGGACGTCCCGGCCGGCGCCAAGGGGCAGCGTTTCGACGCACCGGGCGCCATCGGCCTGGCCGTCGGACTGGTCTGCCTGCTCCTCGCCGTGTCCAAGGGCGCCGAGTGGGGCTGGGGTTCCGTGACGACCCTCGGCCTGTTCGTGGCCTCCGTCGTGGTGCTCCTCGCCTGGGGATTCTGGGAGATGCGGACCAGGGACCCGCTGGTCGACCTGCGGACCACGGCCCGCCCCCGCGTGCTCATCACCAACATCGCGTCGCTCTTCGTCGGCTTCGGCATGTACGCCGGCATGCTGATCGCGCCGCAGCTGCTGCAGTTCCCCGAGGCCACCGGCTACGGCCTGGGTCAGTCGATGCTCCAGGCGGGCCTGTGGATGGCCCCCGGCGGCCTCATGATGATGCTGGTCTCCCCGCTCGGCGGGAAGCTCACCGACGCCCGCGGGCCGAAGTTCACGCTGATCTCCGGTGTCGCGGTCATCGCCGCCGCCTACGGGCTGGGCATCCTCCTGATGGGCTCCGCCTGGGGCCTGATGCTGTTCCTCATGGTCAGCAGCAGCGGCGTCGGCCTCGCCTACGGCGCGATGCCCGCTCTCATCATGAGCGCGGTCCCGGCTTCCGAGACGGCCGCCGCGAACGGGTTCAACACCCTCATGCGCGCCCTCGGCACCTCGATCGGTGCCGCGGTCATCGGCGCGGTCCTCTCGCAGATGACCATGGAGGCGGGTGGCTTCACCCTCACCTCCGAGGACGGGTTCCGCACCGGCCTGATGTTCGGCTGCGGTGTCGCCCTGGTCGCCGTGGCGATCGCGGCGTTCATCCCGGCCGTCCGCGGGTCCGCCACCACCACCGGCGAGAAGACCGACGCGCCCGCCTCGCCGGAGGTCGCCGCGGTCAAGAACTGACCCGGCACGCGTTCCCGTACGCAGAACTGCCCGGCTCCGAACCCCACGAGGGTTCCGGAGCCGGGCAGTTCTGCGTACGGACTCGGGCCGACGGCCGCCGGGGCGGCGTCCCGGATGGTGTGTCCGTGCCCCGGGAGCCCGCCTCGGCGGTGCTCGGCGTGCTACTTGATACCGAGGATCTGCTCCAGCGGGTCGATCGCGAAGTAGACGAGGAAGAGCGTCGCGGTGCCCCAGAGCAGCCAGTGGACCTCACGGGCCTTGCCCAGGCACGCCTTGATGATGACGTAGGAGACGAAGCCCGCGCCGATGCCGTTGGTGATGGAGTACGTGAACGGCATGACGGCGATGGTGAGGAACGCCGGGACGGCGAGTTCGTAGCGGTCCCAGTCGATGTGCTTGACCTGGGTCATCATCAGGAACCCGACCGCGACGAGTGCGGGCGAGGCGGCCTGCATGGGCACGATGGTCAGCAGGGGGGCGAAGAAGAGCGCCAGGGCGAACATGCCGCCCGTGATGAGGTTGGCGAAGCCTGTGCGCGCGCCTTCCCCGACACCCGCGGCGGACTCGACGTAGGTGGTGGCCGACGAGGAGGACGCGGCACCACCGGCGACCGCGGCCGCGCCGTCGATCAGCAGGACCCGGCCCAGGCCGGGGACCTGGCCGCGTTCGTCGAGGAGTCCGGCCTCGGCGGTGACGCCGACGACGGTGCCCATCGTGTCGAAGAAGTCCGACAGGATGAGGGTGAAGATGAGCAGGACGACCGTCAGGACGCTGATCTGGCCGAACGAGCCGAGCAGGTCGAACTGGCCGAGCAGCCCGAAGTCGGGTGCGGCGACAGGCTTGTCGGGCATGGCGGGGACGGTCAGACCCCAGGACTTCACGTCGGCCAGCGAGTTGATGACGATGGAGAGGACGGTCATCACGACGATGCTGATGAGGATGGCGCCCTTGACCTTGCGGGCGAGGAGCACGACCGTCATGATCACGCCGAGGCAGAAGATGAACATGGGCCAGCCGGTGAGGGTGCCGGTGCCGAGCTGGACGGGAACGGTCGAGTTCGCGGCGTCCGGGATGCGGGTGACGAACCCGGCGTCGACGAAGCCGATGAAGGCGATGAACAGACCGATGCCGACGCTGATGGCTTGTTTGAGAGCCTGTGGGATGGCGTGCATGATCGCTTCACGCAGGCCCGTCGCGACGAGTGCGCAGATCAGCAGGCCCTCGAGCACGATGAGGCCCATCGCGTCGTCCCAGGCCATGAGGGGGGCGACCTGGTACGCGACGACGGCGTTGATGCCCAGGCCCGCGGCCAGGGCGAGCGGCAGGTTGCCGCCCACGCCCATGATCAGGGTCATCACCGCGGCCACGAGGGCGGTGGCGGTCACCAACTGAACGGTGTCCAGTTGCTCGCCGAACTTGTCCTTCGCGCTGCCGAGGATGATCGGGTTGAGCACGAGGATGTACGCCATGGTGAAGAAGGTGGCGAAACCACCGCGAACTTCCCGGGCGTAGGTCGATCCACGTTCGGTGATGCGGAAGAACCGGTCGATGGCGCCGCCCTCGGATCTGGTCGGCGGTATCTCGGCCGGGCTGGTCTTGCTGGGGTGCATGGGAGGGTCTCCTGGGCCTGCAACGGACAAGGGGAAGGGGAAACCGCTGCTGCCCGGCATGGTGACAGGCAGTTGTGCGAACACACATGCGGCGCCTTGCGAGCGGATCATACGTGCCATGCCCTCACCGGCAAGGCCCTTGCAGGAGGTTGTATTAGATGGCCCGAAATCCCCTGTAGTTTCCTACGAAATCGCCGGTGATCTAATGAGTCAAACCGTGATTCAGGAGACAGCAGGCATGGATTTTCCCGTGATGATGCGCTTACGTCCTGTGCGTGCACCCTCCGCTCCCTTTCAATGCGCGCGCTGCCCGAGCCCTGCGTGAGAAGCTCGGGATGGCCCACGGTCACGTTGCTTACGGAATGAGGGCCTCCTTCGGGACGGCTCATGTCACGCCCGATCACATCGCGGCGTGGGAACGCGGCACCGCTCTGCCCGATGCGAATGAACTCGCAGCGCTGGCAGGGGCGTTGTGGTGTCATCCGCGCGAAATCATGGGGCACCCACGGACGTTGCGCGAGCACCGCACCGCCTGCGGGATACCGGCCGAGGACGTCGCCCGCGGAACGGGTCTGCCCCTGGCCGAATACCTCCGTATGGAGGAGGAGGGCCGGTGGACCGGTGACAAGAGACAGTCCGCGAAACTCGGCACCCTGCTCCGCCTGCCGCCACGCGACTACATCGCCATCACCGGGCTTGAGGACGAGCTGGCCCGCCTGCTCACCGAAGCTGTCAGCACCCGGTGGCAGGCGCATGTTCGAGCCATCGCCAAGCTCATCTCCATCGACCGCAAGCAGCTGAGCGAGCCGCTGGACTCCATGTACCAGGAGTACCAGGCACTCATGGCGGCCACGCTCAGCCGGGCCAGCGGCAGCACCGCGTCGGGCGAGGACGGGCGGCGCTACGTCGAGGAGATCGTCGACCACTTCTGGGCCAGGCTGTCGGAATACTCGTAGCCGGTCCCGGTCCGGGCCGTCCGGGACGGTTCCCGCCGCTCAGTCCCTGGGGGCCGGGGTGCTGTCCTCGTGCTCGGCCAGGAGCGGGAAGCGGCGCGGGGTGACGAACACCAGGACCAGCAGGGCCAGTCCGGCTGCCATGGCCGCACCGGTGAAGACGTGGTCCGTGGCGGTGTCGACGGCACGGCGCAGGTAGTCGGTCACGGCCGCGGTCGGGGCGTCCGGATCCGCCAGGGCGCGTGAGACGCCGTCCAGGTCGCCGGGGAGTCCCTCGACGGGGGCGTCCGCCAGCCGTGAGGCGAGTGCGGAGTTGGCCACCGCCCCGAAGAGCGCGGCACCGACGCTCTGGCCGACCTGACGGCTGAACAGGACGGACGCCGTCGTCGTACCCCGCTCCGACCAGCCGACGGTGGACTGGACCCCGACGATCAGCGGCAGCTGGAAGAGCCCGAGGGCCCCGCCGAGCAGCAGCATGAGCAGGGCGGGCTGCCAGGCGGCCCCGGGGAAGGGGATCAGCGGGAAGGCGGCCAGGGCCAGCAGGGCACCGGTCATGCCCGTGATCGCGGTGCGCCGGAAGCCGATGCGGTTGTAGACCCGGTCGGCGAGTGCCGCGGACAACGGCCAGCTCAGCGTCATGACGGAGAGGACGAAGCCGGCGGCTGTCGGGCTCAGTCCGAGGACCGACTGGGCGTACGTCGGAACGAAGACGGTCGGCGCGACCATCAGCAGACCCATCGCGCCGAGGGCCAGATTGACCGAGGCGATGGTGCGGCGCCGCCAGACCCAGCCGGGGATGACCGGTTCGGCGGCGCGCCGTTCGATCACGACGGTCAGGCAGGCGAGTAGCGCGGTGGCACCCAGCAGTCCGAGGGAGGGGGCGGACAGCCAGGGCCAGGCGACCCCGCCCCGGACGAGAGCCGTCAGCAGGAGGGCGCCGGTGGCGAAGACGGCGAGGGCGCCCGCCCAGTCGATCCGGGGACGGATGGCGGGGCGCGGCCGGGCGGGCTCGTGGAGGTGACGGACCACCAGCCAGAGGGCGACCCCGCCGATCGGCAGGTTGATCAGGAAGATCCAGCGCCAGTCGGCGTACGCGGCGAGCAGCCCGCCGACCGCCGGGCCGGCGACGGCGGAGGTGGCCCAGACTGTCGACAACTTGGCCTGGATCTTCGGACGTTCCTTGAGGGGGTAGAGGTCGGCGGCGATGGTCTGCACGGTCCCCTGGAGCGCGCCGCCGCCCAGGCCCTGGACTACGCGGAAGGCGATGAGCGCGGCCATGTTCCAGGCGGTCGCACAGAGCAGGGAGCCGACCAGGAAGAGGATGACGCCGCCGACGAGGACCGGCTTGCGGCCGAAGGTGTCGGAGAGCTTTCCGTACACCGGCAGCGTGACCGTCACGGCGAGCAGATAGCCGGAGAAGAGCCAGGAGAAGAGGGCGAAGCCGCCGAGGTCGCCGACGATCTGCGGGACGGCGGTCGCGACGATGGTGCTGTCGATGGCGACGAGGCCCGTCCCGAGCATGAGCGCGACGGCCACGGGACGGCGACTGCGGGCGGTGGCGGCCTCTGCGGCCCCTCTGCCCCTTCCCGCCCCCTCGGCCTCTACCGCCCCTTCCGCTTCTCGGGTCCCTCCGGCCCCTGTCCCAGGGCCGGTTGACTCCACCGGGCCGACGGCCTGCGCCGGACCGCCGCCGGTCCCGCCCACGCTGCTCGTCCCGCCCACGCTGCCGGTCCCGCCCACGCTGCCGGTCCCGCCCACGCCGCTCGTGCCGCTCGTGCCGCCGGTCCCGCCCACGCCGCTCGTGCCGCCCACGCTGCTCGTGCCGCCCACGCCGCCGGTACCGCCCACGCCGCTCGTGCCGCCGGTACCGCCCACGGGGTTTCCTTCCCTGTACACGTAATTTCTCGGGGTCACTGTCCCACCGCCGACGACGGGACGACAGCGGGCGGTCGAAGGGTGAGACTCCCGCGCGATCCCCTACCCCGGTCTCCTCCCGGAGGCCGTGACCCCTAGGGGGAGCTCCGTACTTCCGCCCAGGGGCCGTTCCTCCCGCCGGAGGACGTGCCGGGAAGGCCCCGCTCCTTACGGTGTTCCTACGCCGCGCTACACCGCGCATTGCGGCTGACCGCAGAGGGCGGGGTGGGGAAAACCCCACCCGAAGACTGCGCTGGGCACCAGCGCGCCGGACCCCCCTCGCACCCGAGACTCGGAACGTACACAGAGGCGTCCGGGCATCGACCGACATAGGAGAAAAACCGTGACAACGGCTGTAACCATTCCCAGGCACGGGGGCACTGGAGGGCGTACGGCCGTCGCCGCGCGAGCGCGACAGGTCGTCAAGGCATACGGCGTGGGGGAGACCCGGGTCGTCGCGCTCGACCATGTCGATGTGGACATCGAGCGCGGGCAGTTCACCGCGATCATGGGCCCGTCCGGCTCCGGCAAGTCGACGCTCATGCACTGCCTGGCCGGTCTGGACACCGTGACCTCGGGCGAGATCCACCTCGCGGACACCGAGATCACCAAGCTCAAGGACAAGAAGCTCACCCAGCTGCGCCGGGACCGCATCGGCTTCATCTTCCAGGCGTTCAACCTGCTTCCGACGCTCAACGCGCTGGAGAACATCACGCTGCCGATGGACATCGCGGGCCGCAAGCCCGACACGGCCTGGCTGCGGCAGGTCGTCGAGACCGTCGGTCTCGCCGAGCGGCTGAAGCACCGTCCGACGGAGCTCTCCGGCGGCCAGCAGCAGCGTGTCGCGGTGGCCCGCGCCCTGGCCGCCCGGCCGGAGATCATCTTCGGTGACGAGCCGACCGGGAACCTGGACTCGCGGGCGGGCGCCGAGGTGCTGTCCTTCCTGCGCAGGTCGGTCGACGAGCTCGGCCAGACCATCGTCATGGTGACCCACGACCCGGTGGCCGCCTCCTACGCGGACCGGGTGCTGTACCTCGCGGACGGGGTCATCGTCGACGAGATGCGGAACCCGACGGCCGATCAGGTCCTGGACCGGATGAAGGACTTCGACGCGCGCGGGCGGACGTCATGACCGTCTGGAAGACCTCGATGCGCAACTTCCTCGCGCACAAGGGCCGGATGGCTCTCTCCGCCGTGGCCGTCCTGCTGTCGGTGGCGTTCGTGTGCGGCACGCTCGTCCTCACCGACACCATGAACACCACGTTCGACAAGCTCTTCGCCGCGTCGTCGGCCGATGTCACCGTCACGCCCAAGGCTGCCGAGGGCGCGGACGATCTGCCGGAGAACGGCCGGCCCGAAGCGCTGCCCGCCTCCGTCCTCGCCCAGGTCGGGAAGGCCGACGGGGTGAAGGCGGCCGAAGGCGGAGTCATGAGCATGTCCGTCACGGTCGTCGACAGCCACAACAAGAACATGGGCTCCGAGACCGGCGCCCCGACGATCGCCGGCAACTGGACGCGCAACGACCTGCGTTCCATGGAGATCACCTCCGGTCACGCACCGCGCGGCCCGACCGAGGTCATGGTCGACGCCGACACCGCCGAGAAGCACGGCCTTAAGATCGGTGACGAGCTGCGGACCGTCGCCGTCACCGGTGACATCGAGGCGAGGATCAGCGGCATCACCGCCTTCACCGTGACCAACCCGGGTGCGGCCGTCGTCCACTTCGACACGGCCACCGCCCAGCAGAAGCTGCTCGGCAGGCCCGGTGTCTTCACCCACATCTCCGTCCAGGCCGAACCCGGTGTCGACGACAAGCAGCTGAAGAAGAACGTGGCCTCCGCCCTGGGCGCGGGTATGTACAAGCTGCAGACCCAGGACGAGTCCGCCGCCGCCAACAAGGACTCCATGGGTTCCTTCCTGGACGTCATGAAGTACGCGATGCTCGGCTTCGCCGGGATCGCCTTCCTCGTCGGCATCTTCCTGATCGTCAACACCTTCTCGATGCTGGTCGCCCAGCGCACCCGCGAGATCGGCCTGATGCGGGCCATCGGTTCCAGCCGCAAGCAGGTCAACCGGTCCGTGCTGGTGGAAGCGGTACTCCTCGGCATCGTCGGCTCGGTCCTCGGCGTGGGCGCAGGGGTCGGCCTGGCCGTCGGGCTGATGAAGCTCATGGGCGCCATAGGCATGGAACTGTCCACCAAGGACCTCACCATCGCCTGGACCACTCCGGCCATCGGCCTCGCGCTCGGCGTTGTCGTGACCGTCCTCGCCGCCTACATCCCGGCCCGCCGGGCCGGCAAGGTCTCCCCGATGGCCGCCCTGCGTGACGCGGGGACCCCGGCGGACGCGAAGTCCGGCTGGATCAGGGCCGGAATCGGCCTGGTCCTCACCGGTGCGGGTGCGGCGGCCCTGTGGGCGACGACGCAGGCGGACAAGGCGGGCGAGGGCTCGCTCTTCCTCGGCCTGGGCGTGGTCCTCACCCTCATCGGCTTCATCGTGATCGGCCCGCTGCTGGCCGGCGTGGTGGTGCGGGCGCTCAGCGTCGTCGTACTGCGGCTCTTCGGCCCGGTCGGCCGGCTGGCGGAGCGCAACGCACTGCGCAACCCGCGGCGCACGGGAGCGACCGGTGCGGCACTGATGATCGGCCTGGCCCTGGTGGCCTGCCTCTCGGTCGTGGGCTCCTCCATGGTCGCCTCGGCCACCGAGGAGCTGGACAAGTCGGTCGGCACGGACTTCATCGTCCAGTCGAGCACCGGCCAGCTGATCGTGCCGCAGGCGGCACAGGCCATCAAGAAGGTGCCCGCCATCGAGCACGTCACCGACTACAGGTCCGTCGGCGCGAAGCTCACCTCCCCCGACGGGAAGACGGAGGACGAGGGTGTCGTCGCCGCCGACCCGACGTACCAGGAGGACCTGCGGCGCACGACGGTCGCCGGTGACCTCGGCGACGCGTACGGCAAGAACGCGATGTCGGTCGGCGACGACTACGCCGTCCGGCACGGGATCGAGATCGGGGACGAGATCACGGTCGCGTTCAGGGCCGGCGAGACGGCGAAGCTGAAGGTCGCCGCGATCACCTCGGACGAGACGAACGTGGACAAGGGCGCGATGTACACGAACATCACGACCGTCGAGCAGTACCTTCCCGCCGACCGGATGCCCGAGAACATGATCATGTTCGCCAAGGCGAAGGACGGCAAGGAGAAGGAGGCGTACACGGCCCTCAAGAGTGCCCTCGCCGAGTACCCGCAGTACAAGGTGCAGAACCAGGCCGACTTCAAGCAGGACCTGAAGGACCAGATCGGCCAGCTGCTGAACATCGTGTACGGCCTGCTCGCCCTGGCGATCATCGTCGCGGTGCTCGGTGTGGTGAACACCCTGGCCCTGTCGGTGGTCGAGCGGACCCGGGAGATCGGCCTGATGCGGGCGATCGGCCTCTCCCGCCGCCAGCTGCGGCGCATGATCCGGCTGGAGTCCGTGGTCATCGCCCTGTTCGGCGCCCTGCTCGGCCTCGGACTGGGCATGGGCTGGGGCACCTCGGCCCAGAAACTGCTGGCCCTGGAGGGCCTCGGCGTCCTGGAGATCCCGTGGCCGACGATCCTCACGGTGTTCGTCGCCTCGGCCTTCGTCGGACTGTTCGCCGCGCTGGTCCCGGCCTTCCGGGCCGGCCGGATGAACGTCCTGAACGCGATCGCCACCGACGGGTGAATCCGGCGGACGTAGGATGACCCTGATCCGGCCCCGGTGCGTTCCTCCAAACGCCCCGGGGCCGGATTCCTGCGTGTGAGGTGCGTCCGGGACTCCCGTTGCGGGAGCGGCACCCACCCCGGAGTCGTACGCTGGAAACCCCCGGCCCGTCCTACGTGTCGGGCCCTTCGCGTTGCCCACCTCGCCCCACCGGACGGAATGCCTTCATGAGCCTGCACGGTCTGCTGGACGTCGTCGTCACCGACCCGGCGCTCTCCGAAGCGGTGAAGGCCGCCGCCGACGGCCACCGGACCCATGTCGACCTGGTCGGCCCGCCCGCCGCCCGTCCCTTCGCCGTGGCCGCCCTGGCCCGCGAGGCCGGGCGGACCGTGCTCGCCGTCACCGCGACCGGCCGGGAGGCCGAGGACCTGGCGGCCGCGCTGCGGACGCTGCTGCCGCCGGACACCGTCGCGGAGTTCCCGTCCTGGGAGACCCTGCCCCACGAGCGTCTCTCGCCGCGCTCCGACACCGTGGGCCGCCGCCTCGCCGTCCTCCGCCGTCTCGCGCACCCCCGGCAGGACGACCCGGAGACCGGCCCCGTCAGCGTGGTCGTCGCACCGATCCGCTCCGTACTCCAGCCGCAGGTCAAGGGGCTCGGCGACCTGGAGCCGGTGGCGTTGAGCAGCGGGCAGACCGCCGATCTGGGCGAGGTCGTGGACGCGCTCGCCGCCGCCGCGTACGCCCGGGTCGAGCTCGTCGAGAAGCGCGGCGAGTTCGCCGTACGCGGCGGCATCCTGGACGTCTTCCCGCCGACCGAGGAGCACCCCCTCCGGGTGGAGTTCTGGGGCGACGACGTCGAGGAGATCCGATACTTCAAGATCGCCGACCAGCGTTCCCTGGAGGTCGCCGAGCACGGGCTGTGGGCGCCGCCCTGCCGGGAGCTGCTGCTCACCGCGGACGTGCGCGAGAGGGCCGCGGCGCTCGCCGAGGCCCACCCGGAGCTGGGCGAGCTGCTGAACAAGATCGCCGAGGGGATCGCCGTCGAGGGCATGGAGTCCCTCGCGCCGGTCCTGGTCGACGAGATGGAACTGCTGCTCGACGTGCTGCCGAAGGGCTCCATGGCACTGGTCTGCGACCCGGAACGGGTACGGACCCGGGCGGCCGACCTCGTCGCCACCAGCCAGGAGTTCCTCCAGGCGTCGTGGGCGGCCACCGCGGGCGGCGGCGAGGCCCCGATCGATGTCGGCGCGGCCTCCCTGCGGGGCATCGCCGACGTCCGTGACCACGCCCGCGAGCTGGGCATGATGTGGTGGTCCACGTCCCCGTTCGCCGCGGACGACGAGCTGGACGACGACACCCTGAAGCTGGGGATGCGCGCCCCGGAGACGTACCGCGGCGACACCGCCCGGGCGCTCGCCGACACCAAGGGCTGGCTGGCCGACGGCTGGCGCACGGTGTACGTCACCGAGGGGCACGGGACGGCCTCCCGCATCGCCGGGGTCCTCGGCGGCGAGGGCATCGCCGCCCGCATCGACCAGGACCTCGCCGAGATCGCCCCGTCCCTCGTGCACGTCGCGTGCGGCGCCCTCGACCACGGCTTCGTCGACCACGGCCTGCGGCTGGCCGTGCTGACCGAGACGGACCTGACCGGCCAGCGCACCGCGAGCAAGGACCTGGGCCGGATGCCGGCCCGCCGCCGCAAGTCCGTCGACCCGCTGACCCTCCAGTCCGGCGACTACATCGTCCACGAGCAGCACGGTGTCGGCCGCTACATCGAGATGGTGCAGCGCACCGTGCAGGGCGCGACCCGCGAGTACCTCCTCGTCGAGTACGCCCCCGCCAAGCGCGGCCAGCCCGGCGACCGTCTCTACATCCCCACCGACCAGCTGGAGCAGGTCACCAAGTACGTCGGCGGCGAGGCACCCACCCTGCACCGGCTCGGCGGCGCCGACTGGACCAAGACCAAGCAGCGGGCGAAGAAGGCGGTCAAGGAGATCGCCGCCGACCTGATCAAGCTGTACTCCGCGCGGATGGCGGCCCCCGGCCACGCCTTCGCCCCGGACACCCCGTGGCAGCGCGAACTGGAGGACGCCTTCCCGTACGCGGAGACGCCCGACCAGCTGTCCACGATCGCCGAGGTCAAGGAGGACATGGAGAAGTCCGTCCCGATGGACCGGCTGATCTGCGGCGACGTCGGTTACGGCAAGACGGAGATCGCGGTCCGCGCGGCCTTCAAGGCGGTCCAGGACGGCAAGCAGGTCGCCGTCCTCGTCCCGACGACGCTCCTGGTCCAGCAGCACTTCGGCACGTTCACCGAGCGGTACGCCCAGTTCCCCGTCAACGTACGGGCGCTGAGCCGCTTCCAGTCGGACACCGAGTCGAAGGCGACACTGGAGGGGCTGAAGGACGGGTCCGTGGACCTGGTCATCGGCACGCACCGGCTGTTCTCGTCGGAGACGAAGTTCAAGGACCTGGGCCTGGTCATCGTCGACGAGGAGCAGCGCTTCGGCGTCGAGCACAAGGAGCAGCTGAAGAAGCTCCGCGCCAACGTCGACGTGCTCACCATGTCCGCGACGCCCATCCCCCGTACGCTCGAAATGGCCGTCACCGGCATCCGTGAGATGTCGACGATCACGACGCCCCCGGAGGAGCGGCACCCCGTCCTCACCTTCGTCGGGCCGTACGAGGAGAAGCAGATCGGTGCGGCCGTCCGGCGTGAACTCCTGCGTGAGGGTCAGGTGTTCTACATCCACAACCGGGTCGAGTCCATCGACCGGGCCGCGGCACGGCTGCGCGAGATCGTGCCCGAGGCGCGGATCGCCACGGCGCACGGGCAGATGGGCGAGAGCGTGCTGGAGCAGGTCGTCGTCGACTTCTGGGAGAAGAAGTTCGACGTGCTCGTCTCCACGACGATCGTCGAGTCCGGCATCGACATCTCCAACGCCAACACGCTGATCGTGGAGCGCGGCGACAACTTCGGCCTCTCCCAGCTGCACCAGCTGCGCGGCCGGGTCGGCCGTGGCCGGGACCGGGGCTACTCCTACTTCCTGTACCCGCCGGAGAAGCCCCTCACCGAGACCGCGCACGAGCGCCTGGCGACGATCGCCCAGCACACCGAGATGGGTGCGGGCATGTACGTGGCGATGAAGGACCTGGAGATCCGAGGCGCCGGAAACATGCTCGGCGGGGAACAGTCCGGCCACATCGCCGGTGTCGGCTTCGACCTGTACATCCGGATGGTGGGCGAGGCGGTGGCCGACTACCGGGCCGCGGTGGACGGCGGGGTCGAGGAGGAGCCGCCGCTGGAGGTCAGGATCGAGCTCCCCGTCGACGCGCACGTCCCGCACGACTACGCCCCGGGGGAGCGGCTGCGCCTCCAGGCGTACCGGTCCATCGCCTCCGCGAACACGGAGGACGACATCAGGTCCGTCCGCGAGGAGCTCACCGACCGCTACGGCAAGCTGCCCGAGCCGGTGGAGAACCTCCTGCTGGTCGCCGGTCTGCGCATGCTGGCCCGGGCCTGCGGGGTCGGCGAGATCGTGCTGCAGGGCCCGAACATCCGGTTCGCGCCGGTGGAGCTGCGGGAGTCGCAGGAGCTGCGGCTGAAGCGGCTGTACCCGAAGACGGTCATCAAGCCGGCAGCCCACCAGATCCTGGTGCCCCGCCCGACGGCGGGCCGGATCGGCGGCAAGCCGGTGGTGGGCCGCGAACTCCTCTCGTGGACCGGAGAGTTCCTCACGACGATTCTGGGGTCCTGACTCCCGGGGCCGGGACGCCGGACGGGCCGTGCGGGCGGGGCTCGGGCTCCGCCCCCGACCCGGCCCCGGTCAACGGGTTCCGGCCTCCGTGGGGTTGCCGCCGCCGGGCAGCTTCCGGTCCGGGCAGGACTTCAGCACCTTCGTCATCGCGTCCTTCTCGGCCTGGGTCACCCACAGTTCGTACTTCCTCTTGACGGCGACCTGCCCCGCCACATAGGTGCAGCGGTACGCCTTGTTGGGCGGCAGCCAGGTCGCGGTGTCCCCGTCGCCCTTGCGGCGGTTGGCGGAGGAGTCGGCCGCCACGAGGTTGAGCGGATCGTTCGCGAAGGCCCGCCGCTTCTCGTCGCTCCACTTCTGCGCGCCCTTCTGCCAGGCGTCGGACAGGGCGACGAGATGGTCTATGTCGACCTTGCTGCGCCCGCGTACGAAGGTGACGCGGCCTCCCGTGTAGGGGTCGGGGTCGAGGACCCCGCCCAGCACCTTGCACCCGTCGGAGTCCCGGGAGACGTCGTCGAGCTGCGCGGCGAGTATGTCGTCACGGGTCCCGCAGCCGTTGTGGTCGGTGTCGAGCCAGCCGGATCCGAAGGCGTCGCGCTCGTAACCCGTCCTGGGTGCCCGGCCCTTCACCGTCAGGCCGTCGGCGGCCTTCAGCGCCGAACCCGCGGAGACGGGGCCTGGCGCCGTGTCCGTCGGCTCGTCCGTGATCTCGCAGCCGGGCAGGGCGAGCGCACCCGCCAGTGTCAGGACGGCGATCGGAAGCAGGCGGCGGGCGCGGGGCGAGGAGCGGAAGGAGGTCACGACGCATCAGCGTAGGCGGCGGTGCCGTGGGCGAGGCAGGGGGCCCGCACCCTCGGTTCCGGACGGCTGTCCAGGCCGCCTGCCGGAAACCGGCCGGGGGCGCGTCCGGGGGTGTGAATACCGGGCGCATGCGGAAATGGTTGTCGGCGGCCGTGGGCGTGAACGTACTGCTGGGCGTTCCCGGTGTCGTTCCCGCGTGTCTGCTCCGGTACTACGTGTCGAACGGGCCGCTCGCGGACCTGGGACGGACCCGGCGTGAGCCGACGGAGAACGACGGGATGCTGCTGTGGCTCCTGATCGTCGTGCCGGTGAACGTGGTCCTCCTCCTCGTCCGGTGGCCGACCGCCCGGTGCGGCGCAGGACGGGGCTGGATCCGCGGGTGTACTGGCCGGCGGGTGCCCTGACGGCCCTGGTGCCGACGTTCGTCCTCGTGTTCGTGCTGTGAGGACCTGCCGGGACGGCAAATGAGTTGGCGGCCTGCGGCCGGATATCTAGCGTGGGCCGCATGGACCTCATGATCACCACTCTCGCCGCGCGACCCGAGCTCGCCCGGGCGATGGACGAGATGCCCGACACCTGGCCCGAGTTCATACTGGAGGACCTGGTCGGCTGGGCGAACTTCTCCCGGATCACGGTGGAGTTCCCCGAGTACGTGCTCGTCGCCACGGATGCGGACGGTGTCGTCGTCGCACGGGCGTACTCCGTCCCCTTCGCCCTGGAAGTCGCGGGACGGGGACGGCTGCCCGAGGGCGGCTGGGACCAGGTCCTGCTGTGGGCGTTCTCCGACCTGCGGCACGGGCGCAGGCCGGACACGGTGAGCGCGATCGAGATCACCGTCGCCGTGGGGCGGCTCGGGCAGGGGGTCTCCGGCCGGATGCTGGCGGCGATGCGCGAGAACGCGGTGCGGCTGGGCTTCGGTGAGGTGGTCGCCCCGGTCCGGCCGAGCGCCAAGCACACGGACGCGACGGCGCCGATGGAGGAGTACGCCCGGCGGACCAGGCCGGAGGACGGGCTGCCCGTCGACCCGTGGCTGCGGGTTCACGTGCGGGCCGGCGGGGTGATCGAGGCGGTGGCGCCGGCGTCGATGACGGTGAGCGCGTCCCTGGAGCGCTGGCGGGCCTGGACCGGGCTGCCGTTCGACGTCGAGGGCCCGGTGGAGGTGCCCGGTGCCCTGGTGCCCGTGCACTGCTCGACCACGCACGGGTACGCGGCGTACGTCGAGCCCAACGTATGGGTCAGGCACCGGGTATGAGCGGGCGTACGGCCCGTCTCCGTGTACGTGGACGGGCCGTACGGGTCAGCCGGCGGCCGGCTTCTTCACGGTGAGCGGTGCGCCGAACCCGGAGAACTCCACCGTGAGGGCCTTTCCCGTGCCGTCGGTGACACGCATCCTCAGGAGGTGTGAGGGGCCCTTCGTGGCGACGTTCGCCGTCCATCTCTCCTCGCCCGTCCCGCCGGTGAGGGTGAGGCAGGGCGTACCGGCGACCTCCGACGGCCCGCCCTCGCGGGCCGTCGGGCTCGTCGCCGCGATCCGGTCGAGGAGACCGCGCGGGTCGCAGTAGCGCAGGCTCTCGGCCGTACGCCGGTCGTCGGCGCGCGCTGTCACCCAGCGGCCGGTGAGCCTCCCGATGCCGTCCCCGTCGCGCTCGCCGTCGCTGCCGTCGCCGCTGTTCCCGCCGCTCTCTGCCGGCCGGTCCGCCGCGGCGGCGCGGAGCATCGCCTCGTCGGACTTCGTGTAGACCCTGCCGTCGGCCCGGACCAGCTCCATCGTCCCCGCCGCCCCCAGGGAGAACGTGCCGGTGCACGCACCCCTGGCCCCCGCCGCGACGAACGCCTGGACGGGACCGTCCGCCGACTCCGTGGTGACGGCCAGACGCACGGTCGTGGCCGCCCGGGTGGTGGCGACCGCCTTGTCGGTGATCTCCGGAGCGCTCAGACCGGCGAAGGGCGCCCGTGCCTGCGGGGCGCCGGCGAACGCGTCGCAGGCGGCGAGGCCGAAGACCAGTGCGGTGCAGAGAGCGGCTGCTGTGATGCGGGCTGAAGGGCGTCGCACGGTACCGGGACTCCGGGGGTGTCAGGGGCGGGCAGGGGCGGACGGCACCGTCAGAGCTTCAGGTCCCACTGGCTGGCGTCCCAGTCGAAGCCGGGGCTGACCTCGACGGTCAGCTTCTTGGCGTCCGCAGGGGCGTCGAAGGCGAACTGCACCGTGATCTTCTTGCCCGGCAGGACCGTGCCGGTGAAGCCGGTGCCGACCTTGCCGTCGAAGACCTGCTCGGCGTCGACACCGTCCTCACCCGCACGGGCGTCGACGCTGACGAGTGCGGAGTCGAACTTCTCCTTCGTCTTGTTCTCGATGACGACGGAGACCTTGTAGGCGTCATTGCCCTTGGTGTGCCCGGCGGCGTACGCGTCGGGTGTGTACGCGGCGGCGGCGCTGACCGTGACCTCCAGGCCGTCGTCGTACACGGCGGTGTCACGGCCCTCCAGGGTCTCGGCGGCCGGCTCGTCCTCGCTCGCGGGGGCGTCCTTCGCCGCGTCGCCCTTCTTGTCGTCCTCGGTGCTGCCCGGCTTCGCCGACGCCGAACTGCCCTGCGTCTCCTTGGAGATGTCGTTCACCACGTCGTCCACGGCCTTGAAGGTGAGGACCGCGCCGACCACCGACAGGATCAGCGACACCAGACCGAGCACGGCGCCGAACGTGGCCACGCCCTTGTTGCTCGCCTCGCCGCGCTTGGCACGGCCCCGGCCCGCCAGGCCCAGGATCAGGGCGATGACACCGAGGATGCCCGCCAGCCAGAAGAGGAGCGGGATCAGCCCGGAGACGGTCCCGATGATGCCGAGGACGAGGGCGGAGATGCCGAGGCCGTTGCGGGCGGGGCGCAGGCCGGGGACCTGACCGGGGGCGTGGGGCTGCTGGGGCTGCGGCGGCGACGTGAACTGGGACATGGGTGTGCCCTCCGGCGAAGAACGGGGATGTGTGAGCGGTTCCGTGCACCACATGTTGTGGCGACGAGTTAATGAGACCAGAGCCTGTGAATTGAGTCAACACGGTTCATGCGTCCGGAGTCTGACGGTGATGTGAACCGATGTCCGTCCGCCGGGTCGGTATGCTCGCCGACACGACGATCTATCGGGGGGACAGTCAGTGCCGGAGAACTCGACAGAGGTGACCGCCGCAGGGATCGCACGGCTCGCAGGTGTGGGACGCGCGGCCGTCAGTAACTGGCGCCGTCGCCATGCCGACTTCCCCCGGCCGGTCGGCGGCACCGACACCAGCCCGTCCTTCTCGCTGCCCGAGATCGAACGATGGCTGCGCGACCAGGGCAAACTCGCCGAGGTCCCGCTCCGGGAGCGGGTCTGGCAGCAGCTGTCCGGCCACCCGGCCGGCACCGTCACCGCGCTGATCCACGCGGGCTGCGCCCTGCTGCTCGTCCGGGACAGGCCCACCGCCTGGCTGGAGATCACCGCTGTCTCGGACGCGCGGATGGCCGGTGTCCTGCCGGTCGCGCTGGACGAGGTGCTGACCACCCGCTTCGGACCCGAGCGCGTGGTCCACACGCCTTCCGACGCCGACCTGCTGCCCTCCGTGCCACTCCTGCGCGCCGTGGCCGAACTGGCCGCCGAGGCCGGTGCCCGGAAGGCGTTCGAATTCCTCTTCGTCCGTCAGCTCGACGCCAATCCCCGCCAGTACACCCTCACACCGCCCGATCTGGCCGAGCTGATGACGGCCCTGGCCGAGCAGAACGGGGCGGCCGGCCGCCGGGCCGGGAAGCGGCCCGCCCGTGCCGTCCTCGACCCCGCCGCCGGAACGGGCGCCCTTCTGCTGGCGGTCGACGGGTCCGCGACGCTGTACGCACAGGAGGCCGACCCCGACCTCGCCGCGCTCACCGCACTCCGGCTCGCACTCCACTCCGAGAACGCCGCCGGCTCGGACGGGGGCGCGCTCGTCGTCCGCTCCGGCGACACCCTGCGCACCGACGCCTTCCCCCAGGTCACGGTGGACGCCGTGCTCTGCCACCCGCCCTTCAACGAGCGCAACTGGGGTCACGACGAACTCGCCTACGACCCCCGCTGGGAATACGGCTTCCCCGCCCGCACCGAATCCGAACTCGCCTGGGTCCAGCACGCCCTCGCCCACCTCCAGGAGGGCGGCACCGCCGTCCTCCTGATGCCACCGGCCGCCGCCTCCCGCCGCTCGGGCCGCCGGATCCGCGCCGATCTGCTGCGCCGCGGCGCGCTGCGCGCAGTCGTCGCGCTCCCCGCCGGGGCCGCGCCCCCGTACGGCATCCCGCTCCACCTGTGGGTGCTGCGCAAGCCCGGGGCGGGCCACCCCGCCGCACCCGAACTGCTGCTCGTCGACACCGCGGACCCCACGGACCCGGGTACGGGCCCCGCGGCGTCCGGCGGCCGTGACCGCATCGACTGGACCGCCGTCCGGAAGACCGCACTCGACGCCTGGCACGCCTTCGCCGACGAGGACGGGAAGGACCGTACGGACCGTGTCGACCGGCCCGGGACCAGCCGCGCCGTCCCCGTCATCGAACTCCTCGACGACGACGTGGACCTGGCCCCCGCCCGCCACCTGCCGCCCCCGGCCGGCGGCGGCGCGGCCGAGCTCGCCCGCGTACGGGACCGGCTGGACGACACCCTGAAGCTGACTGCCCGCCTCACCCCGCCACCCGCCGCACCCGCCGAATCGTCCCGGCGCACCCTCACCACCGTCGGAGAACTGGCCCGCGCCGGCGCACTGCAACTGCGCACCGGCTCCGGCGGCGGCACGGCACCCGTCCTCACCGAGCACGACGTCCTCGCGGGAACAGCACCCAGCGGTACGCCGTCCGGCGGTGCGCCCACCGCCGGGGCACCGGCCCAGGACGAAGAACCCCTCCTCCTGGAGGAGGGCGACGTCATCGTCCCCGTACTGGGCGGCGGATCCGTCACCCGGGTCGTGGACGAGGCCACGGCGGGTGCCGCGCTCGGCCGCAACCTCCAGCTCCTGCGCCCCGATCCGGCCGCCCTCGACCCCTGGTTCCTCGCCGGGTTCCTGCGCGGCACCGCCAACAACCGGCAGGCCAGCAGCTACGCCTCCACCGCGGCCCGGCTCGACGCCCGGCGCCTCCAGCTGCCCAGACTGCCCCTCGCCGAACAGCGGCAGTACGGTGCGCAGTTCCGGGCACTCGCCGCCTTCGAGGACGCGCTGCGCACGGCGGGCCGGCTCGGCGGACAGCTGGTCCAGGGGATGTACGACGGACTCACGGACGGCAGCGTCGCTCCGAAGTGACGTGAAGCACAACGGTTGTGCGTATCCCGGGACCCGTTGTCGTCGTCGGTGTATACGCTCACAGCAACGTCCCACACCGTCCTTCCCTGGAGCAGCACATGCACGGCTACGGCTATCCGCCGCAGCAGCGACCGAAGCCGCGACCGTCCTCGGCGACGCTGACCGCGCTGCGCGTGCTCTTCGTGGCGCTGACGCTGATGAGCTGCGGGTTCCTGTCCTGGGCCTCCTTGCTGCGGCTGGCCACCGTCACCCGCAAGGGTCTGGACTGGACCCTGATGGTGGTGGTGATCGCACTCAACGCCGGCATGTTCGCCTTCATCATGTCCACGCCGGAGGACCAGGAGGAACTGACGGACGCGCAGGCGCTCGTCTTCCTGGGCTGGCTGATCTGCACGGTGGTAGGCACGATCACCTACTACCTGTACGCGGAGATCCGGCACTACGGCGGCCCGCAGTACGCCTATTCCGGCCCGTCGCCGTACGGGGGCCCCGTGCCGCCGCAGGCTCCCGCGGTCACCCCCGCGACGCCCACCCCCGGCTACGGCTACCCGTCCGTCCCCGCCGCTCCCCCGAGCACGCCCACCCCGACACCTGCGCCCGCCCCGGCACCCCCGGTCCGGCCGACGCCCCCGCCCGGCCCGACGCCGCCGCCCCAGCGCCTCGACCAGGTGCGTGCCGAGCTCGACGAGCTGAGCGACTACCTCCGCAAGGAGGGCGGCAGCCGGTGACCGGCCGAGTCATCGCCGGGCGGTACGAACTGGCCGCGATCCTCGGCCAGGGCGGCATGGGCCAGGTCTGGACGGCGTACGACCAGCGCCTGGACCGCCGCGTCGCGGTGAAGCTCCTGCGCCCGGACCGCGTCGCAGGCCCCTCCGGGAGCGGCGCCGCCGAAGAGCTGCGCCGCCGCTTCGTCCGCGAGTGCAGGGTCACCGCGCAGGTCGACCACCCGGGCCTGGTCACCGTGCACGACGCGGGGAGTGACGACGACGACCTCTACCTCGTCATGCAGTACGTCGAGGGCGCCGACCTCGCCGACCACCTCGCCGAGCACGACCCCTACCCGTGGCCCTGGGCCGTCGCGATCGCCGCCCAGCTCTGCGCCGTGCTCTCCGCCGTCCACGCCGTGCCGATCGTGCACCGCGACCTCAAACCGCGCAACGCGATGGTCAGGCCCGACGGCACCGTCGTCGTGCTCGACCTGGGCGTGGCCTCGGTCCTGGACACCGACACCACCCGGCTGACGCACACCGGCTCACCCATCGGCTCCCCGGCCTACATGGCACCCGAGCAGGCCATGGGCGGCGCCGTCGGCCCGTACACCGACCTGTACGCCCTCGGCGTCCTCCTCCACGAACTGCTCAGCGGGGACGTGCCGTTCGCCGGCTCCACCGCCCTCGGCGTGCTCCACCGCCACCTCTACGAGCCGCCGCTCCCGGTCCGCCACCTCCGGCCGGAAGTCCCCGAGGCACTCGAAGCACTCGTCCTGAGGCTGCTCGCCAAGGACCCCCAGCACCGCCCGGACTCGGCCCAGGAGGTGTACGAGTCGCTGCGCCCGCTGCTGCCCGTCGGCGGCACCCCCGCCGGGCCCCTCGACCCGACCCGCCCCTTCCTCCGGCCGCACGCCCCGTGGCCCGACCGCGCCGCGACCCCGGCCTCCGTGCCGGCCCCGGCGGCTGTCCCCTTCCCCGTGCAGCAGACCCACGCGACGGGCACGCCCGCGCCCCGTCCGGACGTCGCGAAGGCGGTCGACGAGGTGAAACAGCTGCTGAGCGAGGGCCGCATCACCCAGGCCGTCGACATCCTCGGGGGCATCCTCCCGGCCGCCGCCGCCGAGCACGGGGAACACTCCCCGGTCGTCCGGATCCTGCGCAAGCAGTACGCGGCCACGCTGATGGACGACGGGCAGTTCCGCCGCGCCCTGCCCGAGTTGCGCCGGCTCGCCGACGACCGCGCGGCGGAGGCCGGCCCGGCCGACACCCAGACCCTGCAGTTCCGTTACGACGCGGCGCAGTGCCTGGAGCAGCTGGGCGAGGCGGCCGCCGCGCTCGCCGAGTACCGCGCGGTCCTCCCCTACTACGAGAACACGTACGGGACACCGCCCCAGGACCGTGGCCGTGCCTTCGACATCCGGCACCGCATCGGCCACCTGCTGCTCGCCGTCGGCGACCACGCGGCCGGACGCGGACAGCTGCAGGCCCTGCTGTACGACGCGGAGCGGGCGTACGGGCCGCACCACCCGCTCCCCCTGGAGCTGCGCAGGCAGCTCATCCACCAGCAGGACGTACGCGGCGGCTGAAATCGGCCCCGCCGCCGCACCGCATCCCCAACTCCTTCCGAATCGTTGGTCGAATCAGTGGCCCCAACCCTCTCCACTGCCTAACATCGATCACCGCAAGGCTTTGTGCGCTGATGCACAAACTCTCCCCGGGAGGCTCCTTTGCACCGCCGACGTCGCACCGCGCTCGCCGTATCCGTCGCAACGCTCGTCGCGGCACCGCTCCTGACCGCCTGCGGCGGCGACGCCCACCCCGGTGCGGCGGCCGTGGTCGGCGGGGACCGGATCGAGGTCGCCACGGTCCAGGATCAGGCGGCGGACGTCCGCAGCGCGCAGCGGGCCTCGGAGCAGTCCGCACAGCTCGTGAAGAAGTCCGGGCAGCTCAACCGGGCCAAGCTGCACAGCCTGATCTTCGGACGGGTCCTGGACCGCGCCGCGAAGGACGCCGGAGTCGGCGTCAGCCGCAAGGAGGTCCAGCAGGTCCGCAGTGCCGCCGCGGCACAGTCCGGCGGCGACAAGGGCCTGCGGACCGTGATGCTGGAGCAGCGCTGGGTCGCCCCCGGCCAGATCGAGGACGACCTGCGCAAGGAGGTCCAGCTCCCGAAGCTGGCACAGGCGCTCGGCGCCGACCTGCAGACCCCGGCCGGCCAGCAGGCCGTCGGCGAGGCGCTCACCAAGGCCTCGAAGGCGCTGAACATCGACGTCAACCCGCGCTACGGCACCTGGGACGACCAGAAGGTCCAGCTCAGCACCTTCAAGGCCCCGTGGATCACACAGGTCACCACCTTCCCGGCGCAGGAGCCCGAAGCGGGCGCCTGACCGGGGCCGGGCACACCGGGATCCGGTCGCGGTAGGTTCGGGGCGTGAACGCTGAAGCCCCCGGCCGTATCGTCCTGCTCACCGCCAGCCACCGGGTCGCGCCCGGCCTGCTGTCCTGGCCCGCCTGGCAGACGCTGCGCGCCGCCGACCGGGTGGTGTGCGCGGAGCCGGACCACCCGCAACTGCCGTACCTGCGCGAGGCGGACGTCACCGTGGAGCACACCGTGCCCTCGGCGGAGCAGCTCGTGGACGACTGCGCGGGCGGCCGGACCGTCGTGGTCCTGGTGGGCGGCGAGGGCAACCAGCCGCTCACCGACGGACTGGCCAGGCTCGGTGGTTCGGGCCGGGTGCAGATGCCGGACCTTGAACTGCTGCCCGGTTCCTACGACCTGCCGGGCGCCCGGCTGCTGGACCTGGTCCAGGTCATGGACCGCCTCAGGCTGGAATGCCCGTGGACCTCGCAGAAGACGCACGAGGGCCTCGCGAAGTACGCCATCGAGGAGGCGTACGAGCTGGTGGAGGCGATTGAGGACGGCGAACGCGAGGAACTGCGCGAGGAGCTCGGGGACGTCCTGCTCCAGGTCGTCTTCCACGCCCGGATCGCGCAGGAGGACCCGGACGAGCCGTTCTCCGTCGACGACGTCGCGGCCACGATCGTGGAGAAGCTGATCCACCGCCACCCGCACGTGTTCGGCGACGAGACAGCCGAGACCCCGGAGGACGTCCACGCGCACTGGCTCCGTACGAAGGCGATCGAGAAGCAGCGCGATTCGGTCACCGACGGGGTGCCGCTGGGCCAGCCCGGTCTCGCCCTCGCGGCGAAGCTCGGCAGCCGGGCCCGTCACGCCGGACTCGACGTCCCGCTTCCCGCGGGCGACTCCATCGGATACCGGCTGCTCGCCCTGGCCGTACGTGCCGACCAGGACGGCACGGACCCGGAGGCCGCCCTGCGGGCCGCCGCCCGCACCTACCGGGACGCGATCCGGGCGGCGGAGGGCCACCCTCCCGCTGCGGATAACGTCGAGGGGTGAACGACAGCCCCGCCGACACCCCCGCCGGAACCCCCGCGCCCGACTCACCCCCGCCCACGCCGGACACGCCGGGGCCCGACGCGCCCACGCCCGGCGCCCCCGGCACCCCGGCGTCCGGCACCCCCGGGCCGGAACTCTTCACCTGGGAGTTCGCCACCGACCCGTATCCCGCGTACGCCTGGCTCCGCGAGCACAGCCCGGTCCACCGCACCGCGCTGCCCAGCGGCGTCGAGGCCTGGCTCGTGACCAGGTACGCGGACGCCAGGCAGGCCCTCGCCGACACCCGGCTCTCCAAGAACCCGGCACACCACGCCGGGTCGGCGAACGCCAAGGGCAAGACGGGCATCCCGGGGGAGCGCAAGGCGGAGCTGATGACGCATCTGCTGAACATCGACCCGCCGGACCACACCAGGCTGCGCCGGCTCGTGTCCAAGGCGTTCACCCCGCGCCGGGTCGCGGAGTTCGCGCCCCGCGTGCAGGAGCTGACGGACCGCCTCATCGACACCTTCATCGAGGAGGGGAAGGCGGACCTCATCCACGACTTCGCCTTCCCGCTCCCCATCTACGCGATCTGCGACCTGCTGGGGGTGCCCCCGGAGGACCAGGACGACTTCCGGGACTGGGCCGGGATGATGATCCGGCACGGCGGCGGGCCGCGCGGCGGCGTGGCCAGGTCGGTCAAGAAGATGCGCGGCTACCTCGCCGAACTCATCCACCGCAAGAGGGAGAATCCCGGCGACGACCTGATCTCGGGTCTCATCCGGGCGAGCGACCACGGCGAACACCTCACCGAGAACGAGGCCGCCGCGATGGCGTTCATCCTTCTCTTCGCCGGCTTCGAGACCACGGTCAACCTCATCGGCAACGGAACCTACGCCCTGCTGCGCAACCCGGAACAGCGGATGCGGCTGGAGCGCTCACTGGCGGCGGGCGAGACGGGCCTGCTGGCCACGGGCATCGAGGAACTGCTGCGCTACGACGGCCCGGTGGAGCTGGCGACCTGGCGCTACGCCACCGAACCCGTCACGCTGGGCGGACAGCGCATCGCGGCCGGGGACCCCGTCCTCGTGGTGCTGGCCGCCGCCGACCGCGATCCGGAACGGTTCCGCGATGCGGACACACTGGACCTCGCGCGGAGTGACAATCAGCACCTCGGATACGGACACGGCATCCATTACTGCCTGGGGGCACCGCTGGCCCGGCTGGAGGGGCAGGCGGCGTTGGCCACACTGCTGCGCCGGCTCCCCGACCTGCGGCTCGCTGCGGAACCTACCGATTTGCGCTGGCGGGGCGGGCTCATCATGCGCGGACTGCGCACACTTCCCGTGGAGTTCGAACCCGGACATCCGGTCGAATGAAGTGACACTCTGTCAACTCTGTGACTTTCACGTGATCTCCGCTGCATCGACTTGTGACACACGTTCGAGTACGGCTAGGTTCACCGTTCGACTCACCCGTCACACGTCAGTCACACGGAAGGCAATCCCATGGGCTCCGCGAACGGCAGACACCGCCGCCCTCGTCAGGCACCCGCCATCGTCGTCGCCGCAGGCGTGACGGGATCGGCCATCGCCATCCCGCTGCTCGGCGCGACCGGCGCGCACGCCGCCGACGCCTCGACCTGGGACCGGGTCGCCGAGTGCGAGAGCGGTGGCATGTGGAGCGCCGACCTCGGTAACGGCTACTACGGCGGCCTGCAGTTCTCGCAGGACGACTGGTCGGCCTACGGCGGCACGGCGTACGCGACCCGCGCTGACCTCGCGAGCCGTTCGCAGCAGATATTGGTCGCGGAGAAGGTGCTGGACGACAAGGGTCCGCAGGCGTGGCCCAGCTGCGCGGTGATCTCCGGACTCGCGCTGGACGGCACGCTGCCGGGCGTCGACCCGGGCGGTGAGCCGTCCGCCGAACCCACGGAATCGGCCACCCCGTCGGACAGGTCCTCGGCCGGAACGCCGGACGGGACGGACAGCAAGAACAAGAGCGACAAGACGGACAAGGCTGACGAAGAAGGCAAGTCCGACGCATCCGAGCCGTCGTCGCCTTCCGCCGCCCCGTCCGCCGAGTCCTCCGAGGCGTCCACCGGCTCGAAGGGCAGTGGTGAGACGGGCGGGAAGCACCGCGGTACGCCGGCCCCCGAGGCGGGCGCCGGGACGGACCTGGAGGACGGGCGCGAGTCCGGCCGGCATGCCTCGCGCGGTGACTCCGAGGCCCGGGAGGGCGCGGAGGCGGGTGCGGACGGGACGTACACCGTCCGTGAGGGCGACAACCTCTGGGCGATCGCCGACGCGCAGGAGCTGCCCGGCGGATGGCCCGCGCTCTACGCGGCCAACAAGGCCGAGCTGGGCTCCGACCCGGATCTGATCCTGCCCGGCCAGAGTCTCGACCTGGGCCTCCAAGCGGACGCGGAGGATGCCGGGACGGACGCGCCGACCGGCGCCGAGGTCACGGTCGGCAACTGATCAAAAACGGGAAAACACCCCAAAATCAGGGGTAGTTCAGAGGCCTATGTCCACTTATGCGTAAGTGAGACATGGGTCTCTTTGCTTGAACTGGCGCACATGGCCCGTCCGCTCGGCCCGCGTTGCCTCCGACCTGCGGAAACGGCCTCACTCTACGAGGCGATAAACGCTGATTGCCAGTTATGTCCATCTTTGAATGTAGGCGTTGCGTGTGTTTACGGTCTGAACCGCTCGCACCGCGGGCACCTTCGACCGTCACGCCGAATCCTGCCGTCGGCCGAAGGGGACAGACGCGTAAAGCGCCGTAGGCAGGAGCGGGGGACCCAGGTAAGTGCCGGACCCGGCCGTCGGAAGACGGGCGAGGGCCGGCTCGGGGTGAAGTCGCCTTCCAGTACGGGCGACCGGGCAACTCACAGGCCCGAACCCGACAGCTCACCTCGTAGGCGTCGGTGAGGAGAACCATGCTGCTTTCGAGCAAGGGCAAGCACCGTCGCCCGTCCAAGGCCGTCCGTATCGCCACCCTGGCCGGCGTCACCGGCGCGGCCGTGGCCGTTCCGCTGATGGGTGCCACCGGCGCCTCCGCCGCCTCCGTCGCCACGTGGGACGCCGTCGCGCAGTGCGAGTCCGGTGGCAACTGGTCCATCAACACCGGCAACGGCTACTACGGCGGCCTGCAGTTCTCGCAGTCCAGCTGGGCGGCCGCCGGCGGCACCCAGTACGCCTCCCGCGCCGACCTGGCCACCAAGGGCCAGCAGATAGCCACCGCCGAGAAGCTCCTCGACCTGCAGGGCCCGGGTGCCTGGGCCTGCGCCGGTGCCGGCGGCCTGACGAACGACGGCGTGGACCCGGGCGTCGACACCGGCTCCGCGCAGACCGAGGCCGAGCCGAAGGCGGCGGCCCAGCCGGAGCGCAAGGCCGAGCAGCCCACCACCCGCAGTGAGACGCGCACGGCCCCCAAGGCCGGGAAGACCGTCACCACCCCGACCGGCGACAAGGTCAAGAAGGGTGACGGCGAGTACAAGGTGAAGGCCGGCGACACCCTCGGCACGATCGCCGAGGCGAAGGACGTCAAGGGCGGCTGGCAGAAGCTGTTCAAGCTGAACGACGACATCGTCGAGGACGCCGACCTGATCTTCCCGGGTCAGCAGCTCCACCTGAAGTAGCAGCCGGATCCCTCCTCCCGGCGGTGCTCCCCGGCCCGGCGCGCTCACCCCCGTGCGCGCCGGGCCGGGGCGTTTCCGGGGGTGCCCGTGAAGGTGACCGTTCAACTGTTGTAGTTACCGGCCAGTAAATTTCTGGACCTTTGCCCGTAATGCGGGCCCTTGGGTCCTTTTTCGTCCCAGGGGACGGGCGGTCGGCCGACGCGGCGGGCCGGGCCGGTTAGGCTCGTGTCGCAAGGCCACAGTGACCCTGCACAACCAGTGTCATATCCCAGAAGGAGATGCCTCGTGCCGTCCATCGACGTCGTCGTAGCCAGGGAAATCCTCGACTCCCGGGGCAACCCCACGGTCGAGGTCGAGGTTGGCCTCGACGACGGCAGCACGGGACGTGCTGCTGTTCCGTCCGGTGCCTCCACCGGTGCGTTCGAGGCCATCGAGCTTCGCGACGGTGACCCCAACCGCTACCAGGGCAAGGGCGTCGAGAAGGCCGTCCTCGCCGTGATCGAGCAGATCGGCCCGGAGCTCGTCGGTTACGACGCCACCGAGCAGCGCCTCATCGACCAGGCGATGTTCGACCTCGACGCGACCGAGAACAAGGGCTCGCTCGGCGCCAACGCCATCCTCGGTGTCTCGCTGGCCGTGGCCCACGCCGCGTCCGAGGCCTCGGACCTCCCGCTCTTCCGCTACCTCGGCGGCCCGAACGCGCACCTGCTGCCCGTTCCGATGATGAACATCCTGAACGGCGGCTCGCACGCCGACTCCAACGTGGACATCCAGGAGTTCATGATCGCGCCGATCGGCGCCGAGTCCTTCTCCGAGGCCCTGCGCTGGGGTGCGGAGATCTACCACACGCTGAAGAAGGTCCTGAAGACCAAGGGCCTGTCCACCGGTCTCGGCGACGAGGGCGGCTTCGCCCCGAACCTCGAGTCCAACCGCGCCGCCCTGGACCTCATCATCGAGGCCATCAAGGAGGCCGGTTACGTCCCGGGCCGTGACATCGGTCTCGCGCTCGACGTCGCCGCGTCCGAGTTCTACAAGGACGGCGTCTACGAGTTCGAGGGCAAGTCCCGCTCGGCCGCCGAGATGACCGAGTACTACGAGGAGCTCGTCTCCGCGTACCCGCTGGTCTCCATCGAGGACCCGCTGTACGAGGACGACTGGGCCGGCTGGAAGGTCATCACCGACAAGCTCGGCGCCAAGGTGCAGATCGTCGGCGACGACCTCTTCGTCACCAACCCCGAGCGCCTCGCCCGCGGCATCGAGGAGGGCTCGGCCAACGCCCTGCTCGTCAAGGTCAACCAGATCGGTTCGCTGACCGAGACCCTCGACGCCGTCGAGCTCGCCCAGCGCAACGGCTTCAAGTGCATGATGTCCCACCGTTCCGGTGAGACCGAGGACGTCACCATCGCCGACCTCGCCGTCGCCGTGAACTGCGGTCAGATCAAGACCGGCGCCCCGGCCCGCTCGGACCGTGTCGCCAAGTACAACCAGCTGCTGCGCATCGAGGAGATCCTCGACGACGCCGCGGTGTACGCGGGCCGTTCGGCGTTCCCGCGGTTCCGCTTCGAGGGCTGACGGCCCGGCAGCAGGAGCTGAGCCCCTCTTCGGGCACCAGCCTCCGTCCGTCCCCGCACTCGGTCCCGTACCGTGTGCGGGGACGGACGTGCGTAACGGGGAGGCGTGAGAGATGGCCGGGAAGGATCGTGACCGGTTCTCCACCACGACCAGGCTGCGGCTGCTCGGTGAGCAGACGGCGGCCCGCGTCTACCGGTCCCAGAACCGCCGTCAGGCCCGGCGCTCCCGGCTCACCGGCCGGGCCGCGTTCCTGGCGCTGATCGTCTGCTCCCTGGTGGTCGCCCTCGCGTACCCGATGCGGCAGTACATCTCCCAGCGCGACCAGATCGCGGATCAGGAG
The DNA here is from genome assembly GCF_045040375.1 of Streptomyces sp. NBC_01520. Lineage (NCBI taxonomy): Bacteria > Bacillati > Actinomycetota > Actinomycetes > Kitasatosporales > Streptomycetaceae > Streptomyces > Streptomyces sp. NBC_01520. Next base: position 3,272,570 of record NZ_CP109404.1, on the reverse strand, counting down.
AGGCTCTCGCGGGAGGCGCACGAGCGGACGGAGGAGCTGCGCGACGAGAAGGCGCGGCTCCAGGACGACGCGTACATCCGGCGGCTCGCCCGTCAGCACCTGCACTACGTCATGCCCGGGGAGACCGGTTACACGGTGATCGACCCGGACGCGGCGGAGGTCCGCCGCGGGGAACCGGGTGCGACCGGCAGGCCCTGGCACTCGAACCTCTGGGACGGCGTCGACAGTGCGGACCGGGAATGACTCCGGCGCCGCCCCCGTACGCGCACCGATACATACAGACCGACCGATGACATTCAAGGCAGGCATGGACACGCCCCCTCCGCAGACCGAATCCACCACGCCCACCGCAGCGGACATCGCCGCGTTCGAGCAGCAGCTCGGCCGGCCGCCGCGCGGACTGCGTGCCATCGCGCACCGCTGCCCCTGCGGCAATCCGGACGTGGTCGAGACGCAGCCCCGCCTGGAGGACGGTACGCCGTTCCCGACGACGTACTACCTGACGTGCCCGCGTGCCGCGTCCGCGATCGGCACGCTGGAGGCCAACGGGGTCATGAAGGAGATGACCGAGCGCCTCACGACGGACCCGGAGCTGGCCGCCGCCTACCGCGCGGCCCACGAGGACTACCTCGCGCGCCGTGACGCCATCGAGGTCCTGGAGGGCTTCCCGAGCGCGGGCGGCATGCCGGACCGGGTGAAGTGCCTGCACGTCCTGGTCGGCCACTCGCTGGCCGCCGGTCCCGGGGTGAACCCGCTGGGGGACGAGGCGATCGCGATGCTGCCCGAGTGGTGGGCGAAGGGGCCCTGCGTCTCGCCGTGCGGCGCCGAAGAGGCCTGACCTCCCGCCGCCGCCCGGTAACCACGAACACAGGAGCATCATGACCCGCGTTGCCGCCATCGACTGCGGTACCAACTCCATCCGTCTGCTCGTCGCCGAAGTGGACCCCGCCACCGGGCACTTCGCCGAGCTGGACCGCCGGATGCGGATCGTCCGGCTCGGCCAGGGCGTCGACCGCACCGGACGGCTGGCCCCCGAGGCGCTGGAGCGCACCTTCGACGCCTGCCGGGAGTACGCGGCCGCGATCAAGGAGCTCGGTGCGGAGAAGGTGCGGTTCGTCGCCACCTCCGCCTCCCGTGACGCCGAGAACAGCGACACGTTCGTCCGGGGCGTCCTGGACATCGTGGGCGTCGAGCCCGAGGTCGTCAGCGGCGACCAGGAGGCGCAGCTCTCCTTCGACGGGGCGACCAAGGAGCTGGTCGGCAGCGACCACCTGGACAAGCCCTACCTGGTCGTGGACATCGGGGGCGGCTCCACCGAGTTCGTCGTCGGCGACGACGAGGTCCGCGCGGCCCGGTCCGTGGACATCGGATGCGTCCGGATGACCGAGCGTCATCTCGTCCGGGACGGGGTCGTCGTGGACCCGCCGACGCCCGGGAGGATCGCCGCGATCCGTGCGGACATCGGCGCCGCGCTGGACCTGGCGGAGGAGACCGTGCCGATCGCCGAAGCGGCCACGCTCGTCGGGCTGGCGGGCACGGTGACCACGGTCGCCGCGATGGCGCTCGGGCTGGAGGAGTACGACTCCGAGGCGATCCACCACTCCCGGGTCTCCCTGGAGCAGGTCCGGGAGATCACCGGGCGGCTGCTCGCCTCGACGCACGAGCAGCGCGCGAGGATCCCGGCGATGCACCCGGGCCGGGTCGATGTGATCACCTCCGGGGCGCTCGTCCTGCTCGCGGTGATGGAACGGACCGGGGCCGCGGAGGTCGTCGTCAGCGAGCACGACATCCTCGACGGGATCGCCTGGTCGGCAGCCTGATCACAGCGCGGTCGAAGTGGTCGTGAGATCACGCTCAAACGCACTCCGGCCTGCACTTTTGAGCCGTTCATGACCGTCGGGGGCCTCCGTGGAGGGGGCTTTCGCGACCACCTGCGACGAACTTCGTGAACTTCTTCACAAGGAATTCGGTCCCGCTGGGTGAAGTTCCGCCCCCGAGGGGCCCCGGGGCCCGCCGGGTGGGCCGTGCGGCGGGGGTGCGGGGGCGTTTCGGGAGCGTGGCTGCGAGGTGTCGCGGACCGGTGGTTCGCCCGCTCCGGCGGCACAAGGGCCAGCTCACAAGCGGTGAACAACGTTCGCCGGTATGCCGTGGTTCCCCTCCGGCGTCATGACCTCGGTCACGCGGGCGGCGAAGTGTAGCAGAGGGGGGCGCATACCTTGTGAAGGGGCTCACGAGCATGCCCCCCGAGGGGGGTGGATACTCGATGGCATGAGCACCACGGAGCGTCCCAGGATCCTCGTTGTAGGCGGTGGGTACGTAGGCCTGTACGCAGCTCGTCGCATTCTGAAGAAGATGCGGTACGGGGAGGCGACCGTCACGGTCGTCGACCCACGCTCGTACATGACGTACCAGCCCTTCCTTCCCGAAGCTGCTGCCGGCAGCATCTCGCCTCGGCATGTCGTCGTCCCGCTGCGACGCGTGCTGCCCAAGGCTGAGGTTCTCACCGGCCGTGTCACGACCATCGATCAGGACCGCAAGGTCGCCACGGTCGCGCCGCTCGTCGGCGAGGCCTACGAGCTGCCCTTCGACTACCTGGTCATCGCGATGGGCGCGGTCTCCCGTACCTTCCCGATCCCCGGCCTCGCCGAGCAGGGCATCGGCATGAAGGGCATCGAGGAGTCCATCGGCCTGCGCAACCACGTCCTCGAGCAGCTGGACAAGGCCGACTCGACGACCGATGAGGACGTCCGCCGCAAGGCGCTGACGTTCGTCTTCGTGGGCGGCGGCTTCGCCGGCGCGGAGACCATCGGCGAGGTCGAGGACATGGCGCGCGACGCGGCCAAGTACTACACCAGCGTGAAGCGCGAGGACATGCGTTTCATCCTGGTCGACGCCGCCGACAAGATCCTTCCCGAGGTCGGCCCGAAGCTGGGCGCGTACGGCAAGGAGCACCTGGAGAGCCGCGGTGTGGAGATCTACCTCTCCACCTCGATGGACTCCTGCGTCGACGGTCACGTCGTGCTGAAGAACGGCCTCGAGGTCGACTCCAGCACGATCGTGTGGACGGCCGGCGTGAAGCCGAACCCGGCCCTGGCCCGCTTCGGTCTGCCGCTCGGCCCGCGTGGTCACGTCGACACGTCCGAGAAGCTCCAGGTGCAGGGCACCGACTACATCTGGGCCGCGGGCGACAACGCCCAGGTCCCGGACCTGGTCGGCCGCAAGGCCGGCAACCCGAACGCCTGGTGCCCGCCGAACGCCCAGCACGCGCTGCGTCAGGCCAAGGTCCTCGGCGACAACGTCATCTCCGGCATGCGGGGCTTCCCGCAGAAGGAGTACAGCCACGCCAACAAGGGTGCGGTCGCCGGGCTGGGGCTGCACAAGGGCGTCGCGATGATCGTCCTGGGCAAGGTGAAGATCAAGCTCAAGGGCCGTCTCGCCTGGTACATGCACCGTGGCTACCACGGCATGGCGATGCCGACCTGGAACCGCAAGATCCGGATCTTCGCCGACTGGACGCTGGCGATGTTCCTCAAGCGCGAGGTCGTCTCGCTCGGCGCCATGGAGACTCCGCGCGAGGAGTTCTACGAGGCCGCCAAGCCGAACCCGGCTCCGGTCGCGGCCAAGTCCGAGGGTGAGAAGGCCAAGGCCTCCTAGCTCCACCCGTACGTCACCGAAGGGGTCGTCCGCCATCCGTGGTGCGGACGGCCTCTTCGGCGTGCTCCGGCACGGAGGGCGGCGCGGGCCATGAAGTGCGTGGGCAGTGCAGGTATTTTGCCGTTCCGTTGCGAGCGAGCGGGATGGCCCGCGGGCCGGGCGGCGTTGACGCAGGTGTACCTCGCCGCGACCCCGAGGTGTCGCGGCCCGGTTTGAGCATGTGTATGCGAATTTGGGCATGTTTGGGAAACACCACCACGGAGGTGTGCGCCATGGCAGACGCCGCATCGCGGCTGACCGCTCTCGCCGAAGAGTTGCTGGGAGAACCCCTACCGGTCCGGATCCGGGCCTGGGACGGCAGCGAATCCGGGCCCCCGGGTGCCCCCGTCCTCGTCCTGCGTCACCGCCGCGCCCTGCGCCGCCTGCTGTGGAAGCCGGGCGAACTGGGCCTGGCCCGCGCCTGGGTGGCCGGTGAGATCGACGTCGACGGCGACCTCTACGACGCCCTGAACCACCTGGCCGCCCTGCTCTGGGAGCGCGGCGCCGACGCGAAGGACTCCGTGCACCCGGTCCGCGACCCGAAGGTACGCGCCTTCGCCCGCGGCCTCGTCCAGCTGGCGGGCCCCTGGCCCCCGCCGCCCCCGCCCGCCGAGGAGGTCCGCCGCCGCTCCGGCGCGCTGCACACCAAGCGCAGCGACAAGGAGGCCATCAGCCATCACTACGACGTGGGCAACGACTTCTACGAACTGGTCCTCGGCCCGTCCATGGTCTACTCCTGCGCCTACTGGCAGGACGGCGGGACCCTGGAGGACGCCCAGCGGGACAAGCTGGACCTCGTCTGCCGCAAGCTCGCCCTCAAGGAGGGGGACCGGCTGCTCGACGTCGGCTGCGGCTGGGGCTCCATGGCCATCCACGCCGCCCGTGAGTACGGCGCCCGCGTCACCGGGGTGACCCTCTCCACCGAACAGGCGGCTTTCGCCCGCAAGCGCATCGCCGAGGAGGGCCTCACCGACCGGATCGAGATCCGGGTCCAGGACTACCGGGACGTCCGTGACGGCCCGTACGACGCCATTTCCTCGATCGGCATGGCCGAGCACGTCGGCTCGGTCCGCTTCCGCGAGTACGCCGACGACCTCTACGCACTCCTCAGGCCCGGCGGCCGACTGCTCAACCACCAGATCGCCCGCCGTCCCGAGAAGGACGAGTCGGCCTACCGCATCGACGAGTTCATCGACGCGTACGTCTTCCCCGACGGCGAACTCGCCCCGGTGGGCCGCACCGTCGCCACCCTGGAGGAGGCCGGCTTCGAGGCCCGCGACGTCGAGGCGATCCGGGAGCACTACGCCCTGACCCTGCGTCGGTGGGTGGCCAATCTGGAGAAGCACTGGACGCAGGCGGTCCGGGCCACCTCGCCCGGACGCGCCAGGGTCTGGCGGCTCTACATGGCCGCGTCGGCGCTCTCCTTCGAGCACAACAGGATCGGGGTCAACCAGATCATGGCGGTACGTCCGCGGGAGGGCGGCCCCGCCGGGCTGCCGCTGCGCTCCCGGGCGTGGACGGAATCGGGCTGACCCACGCGAAGGGTCCGGTGTCCGCGTCGCGGACACCGGACCCTTCGGCAACTGCCGCCGCTATTCGGTCTTGATGGCTGTCAGCATGTTCAGCTTCGCGCCGCTGCGGGCCGGCCAGAGCGCGGCCAGCACACCCACGAGCCCCGCGAGCACCAGGAAGAGTGCGAGCCGGTCCCACGGGATGACCAGGGCGTACTGCGGGATCGAGGAGGCGAGGCTCTGGCCGATCGCCCAGCCCAGGAACATCCCCAGGCCGATGCCGACCACCGCTCCGAAGAGCGAGATGACCACGGCCTCCAGACGGATCATGCGCTTCACCTTCGCCCGGTCCAGCCCGATCGCCCGCAGCATGCCGATCTCCTGCTGGCGCTCGAAGACCGACATGGCCAGGGTGTTGACGACCCCGAGCACGGCGATGATCAGAGCCATCGCGAGCAGTCCGTACATGAGGTTCATGGCCAGGTTGACCGTGCCGCCGAACATGTCGCGGATGCCCTGGCGGTCCATGACGCTCACCGCGGGGTTGTCACCCAGCGCGTCCACCACGGCCTGCTCGTTGGCCGCAGTCTGGCCGCCTTCCATGGTCAGCCAGACCTCGTTGATGTTCGCGAGACCCACGTGCGGGTCGACGACGTCGGTCGCGATCAGGACCGGCTGGACGAACTCGTTGCCCTCGTAGAGCGCGCCGACCTTCAGGGTCTCCTTCTTCTCGTCCTCGAACGTCACCGGCAGACTGTCGCCGGTCTTCCAGCCGTTCGACTTCGCGGTCTTCACGTCGACGGCGATCTCGCCGTCGGCCAGCGAGCCCAGCGAGCCGGAGACCGTCTTCAGCGCGAAGACCTTCTCGATGTCGCCCGGGGTGACTCCGGAGGCCGAGAGGTCCGCGTCCCCGACCTGGAGCCAGGCGTACTGCTGGGGCGAGACAGCCGCGACGCCGTAGGCCTTCTCCAGGGCCGTGAGCGCCGACGCGTCGAGCGGTTCACCGCTCGCCATGGTCACCATGTAGTCGGCCTTGATGTGGTCGGTCGTCATCCGGTCGACCGACTGGCCGAGGGTGACACCGAGCACCGAGATGCCCGTGACCAGGGTGAGCCCGATCGCCAGTGCGGAGGCGGTCGCCCCGGTGCGGCGCGGGTTGCGTACGGCGTTCTGCGCGGCCAGCTTGCCGGATACGCCGAACAGCTTGGCCAGCAGCGGGCGGACGAGTGCGATCACGGGGCGCGACAGCAGGGGGATGAGCACGATGACGCCGATCAGTGCCAGGAAGGCACCGGCCGCGATGAGCGTCCTGTTGCCCGAACCGGCCACCGCTCCCGCGATGATCGCCCCGGACCCGAGCAGGGTGATGACCCCGCCGATCGAATTGCGCACCACCAGGGACCTGGTCGTGGCCACCGCGTGGACACTGCTCATGGCCGCCACCGGCGGAATCTTCGCGGCCCGTCGGGCAGGCAGCCAGGCGGCCAGCACGGTGACCAGCACACCGACGCCGAACGCGGCGGCGACCGCGGTCGGGGTGATGATCATCGGGCCTGCCGGGATCTTCCCGCCGAACATGCCGACCGCGGAGCGCAGGCCGACGGCCAGGCCGAGTCCGAGCACGAAGCCGATCAACGAGGCGATGGCACCGACCACACCCGCTTCGAGCAGCACGGCCCGCTTGACCTGGCGGCGTGAGGCGCCGACGGCACGCATCAGGGCCAGTTCCCTGGTCCGCTGGGCGACGAGCATCGTGAACGTGTTGGCGATCAGGAAGATGCCCACGAAGAGGGCGATGCCGGCGAAGCTGAGCAGCAGCTGGTTGATGTTCTTCAGGCCGGCCTCGGTCTGCTCGGCCTCCTCGTCCGCGAGTACGGCACCGGTCTGTGCCTCGGCGTTCTCCGGCAACAGGGGCTTCACGGCGTCCAGCAGCTGTCGGTCGGAGGTGCCGGCCGCGGCGGTCACTGTGACGTCCTTGAACTCGCCGGGCCGCAGGTAGAGCTGCTGGGCGACCTCGGTGTCGAAGAGGACCAGGCTGCCGCCCGCGTTCACCGCGCCGTCCTCGGTGGTGAAGACACCGGAGAGGGTGTACTCCTTCACCGGTCCGTTCGTGGCGACCCGCACCGGGTCGCCCACGCGGTACCTGCCCTTGCTCGCGGTCTCCTTGTCGAGGGCGACCTGGCCGGCCTCGGCCGGTCCGGCACCGTCGGTGAACGTGTACTGCTCGTCCTTGCCGTTCGTGCCGGGGGAGAAGCTGGCACCGGTGTTGGACCAGCCGTTACCGATGAGCTTGCCGTCCGGGTCGGCCACACCGGCGAAGCCGGAGACCCGCCCGGTCGCCTCCGCCACGCCGTCCAGGCCCTGGATCTTCTTCAGGGTGGCGGCGTCGACGGCGGCCGTCTCGTCGTCCCCGCGCTCGGCGTAGGTGGTGACGGCGACGGCGATCTTGTCGTAGCTCTTGGCGGACTGGTTGCGGAAGGCGTTGCCGAGGGTGTCGGTGAAGACCAGGGTGCCGGAGACGAAGGCGACGCCGAGCATCACGGCGAGTACGGTCATCAGCAGTCTGGCCTTGTGCGCAAGGATGTTGCGCACGGCGGTACGGAACATGTCGTCAATTCCTGGGGAGTTCGGAGGGCGGGAGGAGGGCGGCAGCCGGTGTGTCAGCTGGTGCGGCCCTTCGCCTCGAACGCCTTCATCCGGTCGAGGACCCCGTCCGCGGTGGGGTGCATCATCTGGTCGACGACCGCGCCGTCGGCGAGGAAGATCACGCGGTCCGCATAGGAGGCGGCCATCGGGTCGTGGGTCACCATCACCACGGTCTGGCCGAGCTCACGCACCGAGTTGCGCAGGAAGCCGAGGACCTCCGTGCCGGAGCGGGAGTCGAGGTTCCCGGTCGGCTCGTCGCCGAAGATGATCTCCGGCTGGGACGCCAGGGCGCGGGCCACCGCGACGCGCTGCTGCTGGCCACCGGAGAGCTCCGTCGGGCGGTGCTTCAGCCGGTCCGAGAGGCCCACCATGCCGATGACCTTCTGCAGCCACGCGGCGTCCGGCTTACGGCCGGCGATGTCCATCGGCAGGGTGATGTTCTCCAGCGCCGTCAGGGTCGGCAGCAGGTTGAAGGCCTGGAAGATGAAGCCGATCTTGTCCCGGCGCAGCTGTGTGAGCTGCTTGTCCTTCAGCGTCCCGAGCTCCGTGTCACCGATGCGCACGGAACCGCTGCTGAAGCTGTCGAGGCCGGCCACGCAGTGCATCAGGGTGGACTTCCCGGAGCCCGACGGCCCCATGATCGCGGTGAACTCGCCCTGGGGGAAGTCCACGGTCACCCGGTCCAGGGCGACGACCTGGGTCTCACCCTGGCCGTAGACCTTCGACAGCTCCGTGGCGCGGGCGGCGACCGCGGTGGTGCGGTGAACGGTGGTGGTCACAGGGGGACTCCTGGTTCGGAAGGCGGTGCGGACGGTTCGGGCTCCGTTCGGGAACCTCCCCATCGTCTCGGCCGTTTCCCACGGAGGCGTCAGCCCCCGTGACCGTTCCGGGGCACTCTTGAGTCGCACCGGCCGGGCAGCCGCGTACTCCTCGGGTATGACACCGACCCTGAGGGTGTCCTTCCTCAGCGGGGCGGCGCGGTGGATCCGCGGGGGACCAGACGGGCCGCGGCGTCCTCGAATCCCGGGGCCGAGCCGTCGGCCACCATCGCCAGCAGGGTGCGGGCCGCGTGGGTTCCGTACGCCGGGATGTCGCGGCTCAGCGCGGTCAGCGGCGGGCGGACGACCCGGGACAGCTGGGAGTCGTCCCAGGCCACGAGCGACAGGTCGGCGGGCACGTCCAGGCCCATCTCCTGGGCGACCGAGAGCCCGGCGACGGCCATGATGTCGTTGTCGTAGATGACGGCGGTGGGCCGTGCCGCCGAGCTGATCAGCCGTCGCGTCGCGTGCGCGCCCTCGTCCCCGGAGTAGTCCGTGTGCACCACCACGGGTTCGTCCAGGCCCAGTTCCGCGCTGATCTCACGCTGGGCTCGGTCCCGCAGCCGCGTGTGCGTCAGCTCGGGCAGCCCGGCGACCCGGGCCACGGAACGGTGTCCGAGCGCGGCCAGATACGTCAGGGTGTCCCGCAGGGCCGCGGAGTCGTCCGACCACACCGGGGTGAGGGTGCCGGCCGCCGAGGGGTGGCCGATCACCACGGCCGGCATCTCCAGCTCGGCGACGCCCTCGATGCGCGGGTCCGGGGAGCGCACATCGGCGACGAAGACCCCGTCCACCCGGCCCTCGCCCCACCACCGGCGGTAGATCTCCAGCTCCTGCGCGGGGTCGGTGACGACCTGGAGGAGCAGAGCACAGCCGCGCGCGGACAGCTCGGTCTCGATGCCGCTGATCAGCTCCATGAAGAACGGCTCCACCCCGAGCATCCGGGCCGGCCGGGACAGCGCGAGGCCCACGGTGTCGGCGCGGGCGCGGGTCAGGGCGCGGGCCGCGCTGTTGGGCCGCCAGCCGATCTCCTGGGCGATGGCCTTGATGGAGGCACGGGTCGCGGGGGAGACGCCGGGCCGGTCGTTCAGCGCGTACGACACCGCGACCTTGGAGACCCCGGCCCGGCGCGCGATGTCGGCGATCGTGGGGCGGTGCTTGGACATACGACCTCGCTTAACCGGTTCGCTGTAAGGGCGCATCCTAGCCGCAGGTCGCTGACCTCCGTCTTCCCCGGTGCGGTCCAGAGCTCTCCATAAGGGCCCGGAAAAACTCGAATGGGAGCGCTCCCGCTCTCTTGACACCACTTCGGAGCCCTCATACCTTCACGGCACTTACCCGGTTCAGTGACTCCGCTCGGCAGGGACGGCGCGGGGGAAAAGGAGGGGCTATGGGTACGCGTACCCGGCTGCGGGTCATCACCGCACTCGCCGTGTTCACGCTCGCGGCGACCGGATGCACGGGAGGCGGCTCGGGGGCGGGCGGCACCGGCGGCCCGGTCGGCAAGGGCGGCTCGCTGCCGCGCAACGAGACGCTCTACACGACCGGCACCCAGTGGGGGCCTCCGGCCAACTACAACCCGCTGCGCAACTGGGACCACGCGACCGGCACCAAGGGCCTGGTCTACGAGACGCTGTTCCACTTCGACCCCAACGAGGGCAAGTTGACGCCCTGGCTCGCGGAGTCGGGCAGCTGGACCGGTGACAAGACGTACGACGTGAAGCTGCGCCCGGGCATCACCTGGGCCGACGGCAAGCCGCTGACCGCCAAGGACGTGGCGTACTCCTACGGCCTCGGCAAGATCGAGGCCTCCGCCTTCCACTCGCTGTGGAGCTGGCTCTCCGACGCGAAGGCGGTGGACGCGACGACCGTCCGCTTCACCTTCAAGGAGGCCCGCTACCAGGAGTGGGACTTCACCCTCTACGGCCAGCCGATCGTCCCCGAGCACGTCTGGAGCTCGCGCACCGACGAGGACGTCCTCAACGGCGTCAACGACAAGCCGGTCGGCACGGGCGCGTACAAGCTCAAGAGCAAGTCCCAGGACCGCGTCGTGTGGGAGCGGCGCGAGGACTGGTGGGGCACGAAGGCGCTGAGCATGACGCCCGCACCCCGCTACATCGTCGACGTCTCCAACCCGAGCAACGAAGTGGTCATCGGCCAGCTGGGCCAGGGCCAGCTCGACCTGAGCAACAACTTCCTGCCCGGCGCCTCCTCGCTGATCAAGAGCAAGAAGGTCGTGTCGTACTACGACAAGGCGCCGTACATGCTCTCGGCCAACACCGCCTGGCTGGTGCCCAACACCACCAAGAAGCCGATGGACGACGCCGCCTTCCGCAGGGCACTCGCCGCGTCCGTCGACACCGGGAAGATCGTCAAGGGGGTGTACGGAGACCTGGTCAAGCCCGCCAGCCCGACCGGTCTCCTGCCGCAGTGGGAGCAGTTCGAGGACAAGGCCCTCATCGCCGAGAAGGGCTTCACGCACGACGTCGCCGCGGCGAAGAAGGAACTCGCCGACGCCGGCTACAAGGACAGGAACGGTGACGGCCTCGTCGAGAACAAGGACGGCTCCGCCCTCAGCCTGAAGCTGGCCGTGCCCTCCGGGTGGACCGACTGGATGGAGGCTGCCAAGGTCATCGCCGCCGGCGCCAAGGAGGCGGGCATCAAGGTCAGCACCGAGTTCCCCGACCAGAACGCGCTCGGCGAGCAGCGCGGCAAGGGCGACTTCGACCTCGTCATCAACAACGAGCGTCAGCTGTCCAACACCCCCTGGACGTACTACGACTACATCTTCCAGATGCCCGTCCAGAAGCAGCAGAACACGGTGAACTTCGGGCGGTACGAGAACGCGGAGGCCTGGAAACTGGTGCAGGAGCTCGGCGGGGTCAGGACCGACGACGTCGCGGGCATGAAGGCCGCCATCTCCGAGATCCAGGACATCCAGCTCACCGAGATGCCCATCATCCCGCTCTGGTACAACGGCCTCTGGTCGCAGTCCACCGGCGGAACCTGGAAGAACTGGCCGTCGGACGCCGCCGGAGCCCCCAAGACCGCACCGGCCCTGTGGCGCAACTGGCTGGAGATGGGCGGCTTCGAGACGCTCACCCAGCTGAAGCCCGCCAAGTGACACGGCAGTTCTGACTCGATGACCGCCCCGCCGTGCGCACGCCCACCTGACAGGTGAGCGCACGGCGGGGCTCTCCACCAGGGGAGCACCCTTGCGCCGCTACTTCGCACGCAAACTTCTTGTCTACGCACTGACCTTCGTCGTCGCCGTCACCGTCAACTGGATGATCCCGCGCTTCATGCCCGGTGACCCGGTGGCGGCCATGGTGGCCCGCGCCCGGGTCTCGCAGCCCGAGGCCGCCGAGGCGATGCGCACGTACTACAACAACCTGTTCGGCTTCGACGAGCCGCTGTGGCAGCAGTACCTGCACTTCTGGGGAGCCCTGCTCCAGGGCGACTTCGGCATCTCGATCTGGGTCTTCCCCACGCCCGTCGGCGACGTCCTGCTCGACGCGCTCCCGTACACCCTCGCCCTGATGATCCCGTCGGTGCTGCTCAGCTGGTTCGTCGGCAACTGGATCGGCGCGCTCTCCGCCCGCCGTAAGGTCCTCGACAACACCGTGCTGCCGGCCGGCTATCTGCTGACCGCGATGCCGTACATGTGGATCGCCGTCATCCTCGCCTGGGCGCTCGGCGCGAAGGCCGGCTGGTTCCCCCTGTCGGGCGGCTACAGCCTGGACATCCAGCCCGGCTGGAACGCCGACTTCGTCCTGGACGCGCTGCACCACTGGGTGCTGCCGTTCCTCTCGCTCTTCCTGGTCGCGCTCGGCGGCTGGGCCATCGGCATGCGCAACATGATCATCTACGAGCTGGAGTCCGACTACTCCTCCTATCTGGCGGCCCTCGGCGCACCGCAGCGCCTCATCCGCCGCTACGCCTTCCGCAACGCGGTGCTGCCCCAGGTCACCGGCCTCGCCCTCCAACTGGGCGTGCTGGTCGCCGGAGCACTCGTCACCGAGATCGTCTTCGCCTATCCGGGACTCGGCTCACTGATCCTCGCGGCGATCCAGAACCAGGACTTCTTCCTGCTCCAGGGGGCGTTCCTGTTCATCGTCATCGGCGTACTCATAGCCAACTTCCTCATCGACGTCGTGTACGTCGTCGTCGACCCCCGCACCCGTACGGGCATGGCAGGAGGCACCTCATGAGCACGCTGCCCGAACCGGTACCCGAGACCGCCGTGACGGCGGAGCCGCCCGCGGCCAGGCCCGGCAGCGAGTGGCTGCACTACGCGGTGCGCAACCCGAAGCTGATCATCGGCGCCGTCCTCGTCGCGGTCCTGCTCGCCGTGGGCCTCGTCGGCCCGATGCTGCTCGACAACGGCAACCCCAACGAGTACGTCGGACCGCAGGCCTCCGCACCCGACGGCACGTACTGGATGGGCACCACCACCTTCGGCCAGGACGTGTACGCGCAGTTCGTGCACGGGCTCCGCTCCACCTTCCTGGTGGGGGTCGTCGGCGGTGCGATCGCCGCCGTCATCGCCATGCTGGTCGGCTTCCTCGCCGGCTACCGGGGCGGCCTCACCGACGAGATCCTGAACATGCTCACCAACGTCGTCCTGGTCATCCCTGCCCTCGCCGTCCTCCTGATCATCAACGCGTACATGGGGGTGCGCAGCGTCGCCGTACAGGGCCTGTTCATCGGGCTCACCTCGTGGCCCTGGGCGGCGCGGGCGATCCGGGCGCAGACGTTCTCGCTGCGCACCCGGGAGTTCGTGGACCTCGCCCGGCTCAGCGGGAGCGGCACCTGGCGGATCGTCTTCCGCGAGATCGCGCCCAACATGAGCTCGTACCTCTTCATGACGTTCATCCTGCTCTTCGGCGGGTCCGTCCTCATCGCCTCCTCGCTGGACTTCATCGGACTCGGCCCGACCGAGGGCGTCTCGCTCGGCCTGATGCTGCAGAGCGCCCAGCAGTGGAGCGCGCTCCAACTCGGCATGTGGTGGTGGTTCATTCCGCCGGGCGCCGGGATCACCGCGATCGTCGGCGCGCTCTACGTCGCCAACGTCGGCCTCGACGAGGTCTTCAACCCGAAGCTGAGGGAGTCGTGAGCACATGACCCTGACCGTCAACGACCTGCGGGTCCACTACCGCACGCTGCGTGGCGAGGTCCGGGCCCTGGACGGTGTCAGCTTCGACCTGGCGGACGGCGAGATCCTGGGCCTGGCGGGCGAGTCGGGCTGCGGCAAGACCACCCTCGGCAAGTCCCTGATCCGGCTCGACGGCCGGATGCGGCACGCGGGCGGCACCGTCACCCTGGACGGCGACGAACTGCCGCTGTCCGACGACCGGGCGATGAACGCCTACCGCTTCCACAAGATCTCGCTCGTCCCGCAGTACTCGATGAGCGCGCTGAACCCGACCCGCCGCATCGGCCGCATGATCCGTGAGCTCCTCGCCTCGCGCGGTGTCGACGTCGACACCGGCGAACTGCACCGCCGGCTGGCGCTCGTGGGCCTGGAGCCCGATGTGCTGGACCGCTATCCGATCGAGCTGTCCGGCGGCATGAAACAACGCGCCGTCATGGTGATCTCCACACTGCTCGACCCGTCCGTCCTGATCGCCGACGAGGTCACCTCCGCCCTGGACGTCTCCAACCAGCAGGCCGTCGTCGGCGCCCTCACCGGGCTCCGCGACAAGGGCCTGGTCACCAGCATGATCTTCGTGACCCACGACCTCGGACTGACCTCGCACATCGCCGACTCGATCATGGTGATGTACGCGGGCAAGCTCGCCGAGAAGGCCCCCACGAAGGTGCTGACGACCGCACCCCGCCACCCGTACACCAAGATGCTGATCGGCTCGCTGCCCCAGCTCGGCGCCCGGTACAAGGACAAGCCGCTCAGCGGCATCGAGGGATCCCCGCCCTCCCTGCTGAACCCGCCGCCCGGCTGCCGATTCCGCGACCGATGCCCCCTCGCCGACGCCCGGTGCGCCGAGGAACCGCCCGTCGTCGAGATCGCCCCCCGCCACTCCGTCGCATGCTGGAAGGCGGCCTGATGCTGACCCTCGACCGTGTCACCAAGACCTTCCGGGCCGGCGCCTTCGGCGGCGGGTCCGTCACCGCCGTCGACCGGGTGTCCTTCGAAGCGGCACCCGGCGAGCTCGTCTCGCTCATCGGCGAGAGCGGCAGCGGCAAGTCCACCATCGGCCGCATGGTCCTCGGCCTGACCGAGGTCAGCGGCGGCAGCCTCACCCTGGACGGCGAACAGGTCAAGCCGGGCAAGGACTTCTACCGCCGGGTCCAGGGCGTCTTCCAGGACCCCTTCAGCTGCTACAACCCGGTCTTCAAGGCCGACCGCGTCTTCGAACTCGTCCGCCGCTCCTACCACCCGGGCCTCTCGGACAAGGAGTGGGCCGACCGGGTCGAGAGCGCCGTACGCGACGTACGCCTGGACCCGGGACAGGTCCTCGGCCGCTACCCGCACCAGCTCAGCGGCGGCCAGCTGCAGCGCCTCCTCATCGCCCGCGCTCTCCTGCTGGACCTGCGCTTCCTGGTCGCCGACGAGATCACCAGCATGCTCGACGCCTCCACCCGCATCGACGTGCTCAACCTCCTCGCCGGACTCAAGGAACGCGGCCTGGGCGTCCTTTACATCACCCACGACCTCTCGCTCGGCACCTACCTCGCCGAGAAGACCGTGGTGCTCCGCAACGGCCGTGTCGTCGAACGCGGCGACACCCAGAAGGTCTTCGGCAACCCCCTGCACCCCTACACCCGCACGCTGCTGGCCGCCGTGCCCCGTCTCAACGAGCCCTGGACGGCCGCCGTCCCCGTGGAGACCTGCGCCTACCACGAGGGCCCGGCGTCCGGTGACGACCTGTACGAGACCGAACCGGGCCACTTCGTCGCCTGCGCCGGGCTCCCCGACTGCGGAAGGACCCTCACGTGACCCTGCGCCACCTGCCCCTGCACGAAGGCTGGACGCTTCATGCCGACGGCCCCGTGCCCGTGGGGCTCCCCGCAGGAGGCGTTCCGGCGGCCGTCCCCGGCTGCGTCCACACCGACCTGCTGGCCGCCGGACTGATCGACGACCCCTATCTGGACGACAACGAGACCCGGCTGGGCTGGATCGGCCGCACCGACTGGACGTACCGCACCACCTTCGACTGGTCCGCCGACGAGCACACGTTCACCGATCTGTGCTTCGACGGCCTCGACACCGTCGCCACCGTTGTGGTCAACGGTGCCGAGGTCGGCAGCACCGCCAACCAGCACCGCGGCTACCGCTTCCCCGTCCGGCCGCTGCTGCGCGAGGGCGCCAACACGCTCGACGTACGCTTCACCGCCCCGTACACGTACGCCGAGGCTCTGCGCGACAAGCTCGGCGACCGGCCGGGCGCGTACACGGAGCCGTACGCCTTCATCCGCAAGATGGCCTGCAACTTCGGCTGGGACTGGGGGCCGACCCTGGTCACCTCCGGCATCTGGCGCCCGGTCGCGCTGGAGTCCTGGACGGGCCCGCGCATCGCCGGCGTGAAGGTGCTCGCCGACCTGGACGGCGACGGGGTGCCGCGCCTCGCGCTCACCCTCGACGTCGACCGGGCCGGGGACGGGCCGCTGGACGCGTCGGTGGAGGTGGCCGACGAACGGGCCGTGCTCACCGTCGCGCCGGGGGAGCACCGCGTGTCCGTGACCCTGCCCGTTCCCGGCGCCGCGCGCTGGTGGCCGCACAGCCACGGCGAGCAGCCGCTGTACGACGTCACCGTCCGCCTCGGCGACCATGCCTGGACCGGCAGGACCGGCTTCCGGGGCGTGACCCTGGAGCGCGAGGCGTTCCGCCTCTCCGTCAACGACGAGCCCGTCTTCGTACGCGGGGTGAACTGGATCCCCGACGACTGTTTCCCCGCCCGCGTCACCCGGCAGCGGATCTCCGACCGCTTCGACCAGGCGATCGCCGCGGGCGTCAACCTCGTCCGGGTCTGGGGAGGCGGCCTCTACGAGAGCGACGACTTCTACGAACTGGCCGACGAGAAGGGGCTGCTGGTCTGGCAGGACTTCCCGTTCGCCTGCGCCGCCTACCCCGAGGAGCAGCCGCTGTACGACGAGGTGGCCGCCGAGGTCCGCGAGAACCTCGTACGGCTCGCCCCGCACCCCTCCCTGGTCCTGTGGTGCGGCAACAACGAGAACCTGGAGGGCCACGCCGACTGGGGCTGGCAGGACGAGCTCCAGGGCCGGACCTGGGGTCACGGCTACTACCACGAGCTGCTGCCCGCCCTGTGCGCCGAGACCGACCCCACGCGCCCCTACTGGCCGGGCTCGCCCTACTCCGGCTCCCCGGAGCTCCCCCCGAACGACCCGGCCCTGGGCACGGTCCACCTCTGGGAGGTCTGGAACCGCGTCGACTACCGGCACTACGCCGACACCGCCCACCGCTTCGTCGCCGAATTCGGCTTCCAGGGCCCGCCGGCGTACGCCACCCTGCGACGGGCCGTCAGCGGCCCGCTCGGCCTGGGCGCCCCGCTGATCGCCCATCACCAGAAGGCCCAGGACGGCGACGCCAAGCTGCTGCGCGGCCTGGGGGAGCACCTCCCGCAGCCGTCCGACTTCGACGACTGGCACTGGCTCACCCAGCTGAACCAGGCCCGGGCCGTCGCCTTCGGCATCCGCCACTTCCGCTCGCACACGCCGTACTGCATGGGCTCGATCGTGTGGCAGCTCAACGACTGCTGGCCCGTGGTGTCCTGGGCGGCCGTCGACGGCGACGGCCGCCGCAAGCCGCTCTGGTACGCGCTGCGGAAGGTGTACGCGGACCGCCTGATGGCCGTACGGGACGGCGCCCTGTATCTGGTCAACGACTCGGCCCTCCCCTGGGACGGAACCCTGCGGCTGACCCGGCGCGGCCTGGACGGGGCGCTGCTGGCCGAGGAGGAGACCGAGGTGTCCACAGCCGCACGGGGTGTCGGCCGTGTGCCCCTGCCGCCGTCCGTCGCCCGTCCGGGGGACGGCACCCGTGAGGTGCTGGTGGCCGAACTGGGCGAGCTGCGGGCGGTGGAGTTCTACGAGGAGGACACCCGCCTCGCGCTGCCACCGGCGCGGTACGACGCAGTGGTCACACAGGGTGACGAGGCGGGGGTCGGCTACCGGGTCACGGTGACCGCCCGGACGCTGCTGCGGGACCTCGCGCTCTTCCCGGACCGGCTCGATCAGGGGGCCGAGGTCGACGACATGCTCGTCACCCTGCTGCCCGGTGAGAGCGCCGTTTTCCACGTCACGGGGGCGGTGCTGAAGGACCCCGGGGCGCTGGGAACCCGGCCCGTCCTGCGGTGCGTCAACGACACCGTCGGACACTGAGGTGGCGCAACCCTGGCGAATGGTGGCGTGGCCATGGCGAAAGCGCCCTGTAGGTGCGGCGAGTTTCCGTCATTCCCGTTTGCCGGGTTCGTACCCATAGGCGCGTCCGGGCATGTACTGATGCGGTGCGCGGTGTCTGACGGACCCTCAAATGGTCAATAAAATAAGACAACATCGTGAAGGTGTTCCGCTGATCGGGGGACGCCCCCGGATAGGGTCTTGTGCCACGCGGAGCCGCGCGCCCACGCCCGGGTGGTGGAATGCAGACACGGCGAGCTTAAACCTCGCTGCCTCCTCGGGGGCGTGCCGGTTCGAGTCCGGCTCCGGGCACCACCGCAGCGTCGGTGGGCACCGGATGTCCGCACAGTACTTCAGCAGTCAACTTCTCTCAAAGATCCTCCTCTGGCACTAGCGTGATTGTTTTGCCTACCCATTACTCTTGTGACAAGGCCACGCTGGGTGGCCAAGGAGGAGTGAAATGAGGAGCAGCAACCCGGTCTTCTCGCGACGGGGGTTCAGCCGCGACAACGGCTACGCGGGCTTCAACGCGGCGCCGCAGGCCGGGGCCCCCGCAGCGGGTGCCAACCCGTACGCACAGGGCACCGCCGCCAACCCGTACGCCACGAACCCCTACGCCCAGCAGGACCCCCGGTACGGCGCCCCGCAGGCGCCTGCACGCTCGGGCGCGATGACGATCGACGACGTCGTCACGCGCACGGCGATGACGCTGGGCACCGTGGTGCTCACCGCCGCGCTCTCCTGGGCCCTGCTGCCGGTCGACGAGGCCAATCTCGGCAAGTCCTACGGCATCGCGATCGGCGCCGCCCTGGTCGCGTTCGTCTTCGCGATGATCCAGTCGTTCAAGCGCAAGGCCTCGCCGGCGATCATCCTCGCGTACGCGGCCTTCGAGGGTGTCTTCCTCGGAGTGATCTCCAGCGCGGTCAGCACCTACATCGGCCCCGGCACGGTGATGCAGGCGGTGATGGGCACCATGTGTGTCTTCGCCGGTGTCCTCATCGCGTACAAGATGCGCTGGATCCGCGTCACACGCCGTTTCTACGGCTTCGTGATGGCCGCGGCCATGGGCTTCGTGCTCCTGATGATGGTCAACCTGCTGTTCTCCGTGTTCGGTGGCGGTGACGGCCTGGGCTTCCGCAGCGGCGGCCTCGGCATCCTCTTCGGTGTCATCGGCATCATCCTCGGTGCGTGCTTCCTCGCCCTGGACTTCAAGCAGGTCGAGGACGGCATCAACTACGGCGCACCGCGCGAGGAGTCCTGGCTGGCGGCCTTCGGCCTCACCCTGACCCTGGTGTGGATCTACCTGGAGATGCTGCGCCTGCTCTCCATCCTCAACGGGGACGACTGACCCGTAGGGACCCGATGACGGACCGGCCCGCAGGCACCGCGCCTGCGGGCCGTTCCGTTTCCGCCCCCGGGCGCAGGCTCGTTGGCAACCGTCCCGCGGGGGCGCGTAGGGTCGCGGCGTGCTCGATACGACCCCCCTCATCACGGCTGTGGACCGATTCGCCGACCGGCTCCGCAGCGCCCCGCAGAGCCGGCTGCAGCGCGGCGCCGCCGCCGAGGCGCTGGCCATGGCCAGGGAGCTCGCGGTGCGGGCCCAGCGTGCCGAGGCGCCGGACCGGGAGCCCCGCCTGATGCCGGACGCCGGGATATTCGCCGTGGGCGACCAGTTGGCCGTCGCGGGCCGCGACCTGGCTGTGGCGCTGGAAACGGCCTCGTCCCAGGAGTTGGACGAGGCCGTGCGCTGTGTCGAGGGGGCGGCGGCGCGGGCCTTCGGCCCGTGAGCCGCCGGGAGCGGTTCCTCAGAAGGAGGCGATGACGCGGTCGGCGAGGATGTAGACGTTCTCCTCGCCGCACGAGAAGGTCAGCGCGTAGGCGCCGGAGACCCCGGATCCTCCCAGCAGGACCGGCTGCTCACCGGCCCGCAGTGACGCGGCGAGCCGCTCGGCGGTCTCGCGGTGGCCCGGGGTCATGCAGAGCGTGGTGCCGTCGGCGAAGACGTACACGTCGAGCGTGCCGAGCGGGCCGGGGCGGACGTCGGTGAGCTCCGTACCGGTGTCGGCGAGCCGCTCCAGGCGTTTCACGGTACGCTCATGATCGGTGACAACCGGTGTCTGCACGGGGACGAAGTCCGGGTGCGAGGGGTGGCGGCGACGGGCCGCGGCCAGCTCCGGGGAGTCGTCGGCGAACTCCGCGAATTCGGAGACCTCCGGCAGGTCGGTCAGCTCCATCAGTTCGTCCATCGCCTCGGTGGCTTCGAGGTCCATGGCCTCAAGGCCGGCGAAGTCGGCCTGGCGGGGCATGAAGAACGGGACGTCCTCGCCGAGACCGGCGATCCCGCCAAGCAGGGACGGGGCGTCGGCGGCGTCACGCGCCTCCTGGGCGGCCCAGAAGGCACGGGCCTCGGCCAGCTCGCGCTCGCGCTCCTCGGCCAGCGCCTCGGCGACCGCCACGCGTATCTCCTCGGCGGACGTGGCGGTGCTCCGGTTCTGCTGTTCGGGCACGGAGGCGCTGAGGCTCCGCCCCTCCGCCAGCTCCGTCCGCAGGGCCGTGACCTGCTTACGCAGCCCGTGAGCAGCGTGCAGAGCGGCGGTGCCGACGGCCGTGGCAGCGGCGGTGGTCAGCAACAGGGCAAATGACATGGCGCTCACTGACATACTCCCGGTTTCAATCGACACCCCCGACTTCCTACCTCAGCTTGTCCTGTACTCGTGCCTGCTGTCAGTGCATTACGTCACGAATTGGACAGGTCTTTGGGCCTGATGTTTAGCCCTGCGACGGGTGTGACCTGGGGAAACGACTCTCCCCCGGGACGCAGATCACATCCTGGGGGAGATTCGGTCACGTTCGGGGCTCGGCCGGGTTCGAACGAGCCCTCGCGAGGGAGGGGGGAACCGGCCCGAGGCCGCCCCGGGAGCCCCGGGGGCCCCTGGGGTGAAAGGTCCTAGCTGAGGCGCTCGATGACCATGGCCATGCCCTGGCCGCCGCCCACGCACATGGTCTCCAGGCCGAACTGCTTGTCGTGGAACTGCAGGCTGTTGATCAGCGTGCCGGTGATCCGGGCGCCGGTCATACCGAAGGGGTGGCCGACGGCGATGGCGCCGCCGTTGACGTTGACCTTGTCCAGCGGCAGGCCCAGGTCCCGGTAGGACGGGATGACCTGGGCGGCGAACGCCTCGTTGATCTCGGCGAGGTCGATGTCGTCGACGGTCAGCCCGGCGCGCTTGAGCGCCTGCTTGCTGGCCTCGACCGGTCCGTACCCCATGATCTCGGGGGACAGGCCGGAGACGCCGGTCGAGACGATCCGGGCCAGCGGGGTCAGGCCGAGCTCGCGCGCCTTGGTGTCGGACATGATCACGAGCGCGGCGGCGCCGTCGTTGAGCGGGCAGCAGTTGGCCGCGGTGACGAGTCCGTCGGGGCGGAACACCGGCTTCAGGCCCTCCACGCCCTCCAGGGTGACGCCCGCGCGCGGGCCGTCGTCCTTGGAGACCACGGTGCCGTCCGGGGTCGTCACGGGCGTGATCTCGCGCTCCCAGAAGCCGTTCTTGAGGGCTTCCTCGGCGAGGTTCTGCGACCGCACGCCGAATTCGTCCATGTCCCGGCGGGTGACGCCCTTGAGCCGGGCCAGGTTCTCGGCGGTCTGCCCCATCGAGATGTACGCGTCCGGGACGAGGCCCTCCTCGCGCGGGTCGGTCCAGCTCGCCCCCGACTCCTCGGCGCGGGCCGCGGTGCGGGCCTCGGCCTCGGCGAAGAGCGGGTTGCGCGTGTCCGGCAGGCTGTCGGAGTTGCCCTTGGTGAAGCGGGACACCATCTCGACGCCGGCGGAGATGAAGACGTCGCCCTCGCCCGCCTTGATGGCGTGCAGCGCCATGCGGCTGGTCTGCAGCGAGGAGGAGCAGTAGCGCGTGACCGTACAGCCGGGGAGGTGGTCCATCCCCATCTGTAC
This sequence comes from Streptomyces sp. NBC_01520, assembly GCF_045040375.1. Taxonomy (NCBI): domain Bacteria; kingdom Bacillati; phylum Actinomycetota; class Actinomycetes; order Kitasatosporales; family Streptomycetaceae; genus Streptomyces; species Streptomyces sp. NBC_01520. The sequence goes on along the minus strand of NZ_CP109404.1, from coordinate 3,250,575 downwards.
GGCGATGACGCGGCCCAGGTTGTTGCCCTGCTCACCGCCGGGCAGGCCGCAGCCCAGCATCAGGTCGTCGATGTCCCTCGGGTCCAGCTCGGGGACCTTGGCCAGCGCGGTCTGGATGATGGTCGCGGTCAGGTCGTCCGCGCGCAGGTCCTTGAGGGACCCCTTGAAGGCCCGGCCGATCGGCGAACGGGCGGCAGAGACGATCACGGCTTCGGGCATCACGCGGCTCCATGAGGGCTGGAAGGCTGGAAGGCTGGGCTGACTTGGAAGTTACCCGGACGTATAGCTGAGGTCACCCAACAAGTGATGTGATGCGGACCTCTTTTCTAAGCAACCGCTCAGTCGCCCCGATTGTTCCCGTCCCGGGGCACCGTGCCCCTGGACGGGAAGGCGTGGCCCACCGCTCAGGCGGGCCGCCAGGTCGCCCCGGAGCCCGAGCCGGGCGGCAGCGGGGGGATGTCCTCCTGCCGCGTCGGCTCGGTGTGCGCCGGAAGCCTCCGCCGCCGCCGGTGCTTGAGCAGGGCCCAGGGCGCCCGCGCCCCCGTGACCTCCGTACCGGCCTCCCGTGCGGCCTGGGAGGCGGCCTTGGCGACCGGCAGCATGTCCTCGCGGCGCGACCCGTCCAGACGGTCGGACTCCGGCCACAGGCCCAGTGCCGCGCAGAGCGTCGGCAGCATCGCCATCGCCGCGGTCGCGTACCCCTCCGCCGACGGGTGGTAGTTGTCCGGACCGAACAGCTCGCGCGGATTCGCCTCGAACTCCGGGCCCAGCAGATCGCCCAGCGACACCGTCCGGCCGCCCTGTTCCACCGCGCCGATCGTCTGCGCCGCCGCCAGTTGCCGGCTCACCCGGCGGGCCAGCCATCGCAGCGGCTGGTAGACCGGCTCGATCGTGCCCAGGTCCGGGCACGTCCCCACGACGACCTCCGCGCCCGCCGTACGCAGCCTCCGTACGGCTGTGCTCAGACAGCGCACCGACCGGGTCGCGGGCATCCGGTGCGTCACGTCGTTCGCCCCGATCATGATCGCGCAGACGTCCGGCGGCCCCGACGGATCCGCCAGCACCTGGGACACCTGCCGCTCCAGGTCGTCCGAACGTGCTCCCGGCAACGCCACGTTCCGCAGATCCACCGGCCGTTCGGCAACCGCCGCCAACCCTGACGCCAGCAGGGCCCCCGGTGTCTGACCGGCCCTGCGCACCCCCTGGCCCGCCGCCGTCGAGTCGCCCAGCATCACGAACCGCAACGGGTCCGAAGGGCCGGCGAAGGCCACCCCGTACCGCCCGTCCGCGCTCGGCGGGACCGGTGCCGTACCCCCGCCCACCTGCCGTTTCGCCAGCTGTACCTCGGCCAGTACCAGACCCACCGTCGCCGCACCGATCAGCCCGACGCTCCCGCCGCCGTAGGCCGCGCCCGCCGCGATCCGCCGTGCCACCCTCGCTCTCGACACAGTCCGGTCCACCTCCTCCTTGCCGTACAGCCGTACACAGCACTACCTGCCCCGCGGGGGGTGTTGTCCAATCGCTTCGTCCGATCCCGTGCTCGTACGCATACTCTTGCCTGACCATCTCGGAGACCCCGGAGTACACGGTGCAATTCCACGATTCGATGATCAGTCTTGTCGGCAACACCCCGCTGGTGAGGCTGCGCAATGTGTCGGCAGGCATTCAGGCGACGGTCCTGGCCAAGGTCGAGTACTTCAACCCAGGAGGGTCGGTCAAGGACCGCATCGCGCTGCGCATGATCGAGGCGGCGGAGCAGAGCGGAGAGCTCCTGCCCGGCGGCACGATCGTCGAGCCCACCAGTGGCAACACGGGTGTCGGCCTGGCCATCGTCGCCCAGCAGAAGGGCTACAAGTGCATCTTCGTCTGCCCGGACAAGGTGTCCGCGGACAAGATCAACGTCATGCGGGCGTACGGCGCGGAGGTCGTCGTCTGCCCGACGGCAGTCGACCCCGAGCACCCGGACTCGTACTACAACGTCTCCGACCGGCTGGTCCGTGAGACGCCCGGAGCCTGGAAGCCCGACCAGTACTCCAACCCGAACAACCCGCGCTCGCACTACGAGACCACCGGTCCCGAGCTCTGGGACCAGACGGAGGGGCGGATCACGCACTTCGTCGCGGGTGTCGGCACCGGCGGGACGATCACCGGCACGGGCCGCTATCTCAAGGAGATCAGCGAGAACCGGGTCCAGGTCATCGGCGCCGACCCGGAGGGTTCCGTGTACTCCGGCGGTTCCGGACGCCCGTACCTGGTCGAGGGGGTCGGCGAGGACTTCTGGCCGAGCGCCTACGACCGCACGGTCACGGACGAGATCGTGGCCGTCTCGGACAAGGACTCCTTCCGGATGACCCGCCGCCTCGCCAAGGAGGAGGGCCTGCTCGTCGGCGGCTCGTGCGGCATGGCGGTCGTCGCGGCGCTGGAGGTGGCGGCGCGTCTCGGGCCCGAGGACGTGGTCGTCGTCCTGCTGCCGGACAGCGGTCGCGGCTACATGAGCAAGATCTTCAACGACGAGTGGATGGCGGACTACGGCTTCCTGGAGGCCACCGGCACGTCCGCGCAGGTCGGCGCCGTCCTCGACTTCAAGGAGGGCCCGCTCCCCTCGCTCGTCCACATGCACCCGGAGGAGACGGTCGGCGAGGCCATCGAGGTGCTCCGCGAGTACGGCGTCTCCCAGATGCCGATCGTGAAGCCGGGCGCCGGCCACCCGGACGTGATGGCCGCCGAGGTCATCGGCTCCGTCGTCGAGCGTCAGCTCCTGGACGCCCTCTTCACCCAGCGGGCCTCGCTCTCCGACCCGCTGGAGAAGCACATGTCGTCCCCGCTGCCGCAGGTCGGCTCCGGCGAACCCGTCGAGGACCTGATGGCCGCGCTCAGCGGTGCGGACGGTGCCGACGCGGCGATCGTTCTCGTCGAGGGCAAGCCGAAGGGCGTCGTGAGCAGGCAGGACCTGCTGGCCTTCCTCGCCAAGGACGCGACCCCCAAGCCGTAGGGGCCGGTTTACGGGCTTCGCGAAAACGGTACGAGCGCGACACGTATGCGCAGCACCCGCTTAACACGGCTCGTGCAGAGTAATGGGTGTCGGCAGGGAAACCCGCCGGCACCCGATACGGCGACACGGACTACGGAGCGGCTCCCGGACCTCCACCGTCGCCCGGACGCGACACCCGGCCCTGACCCGGGGGACCGCGTCCTTCGCGGGGACCGCCGTCGTCCCGCCCCCCGGGCAACCGGGGGTGCGGCGGTCCCCGCGACATACTCCTGCGCGTTCCGGCCGCCTCGCGCCCCCTGCCCTTCGGCTCGGCGCCCTCAGTCGTCCCAGTCGGACGCGCTCCGCTTCCTGCGCCACGGCCACGTACGGGCGGCATGCACCGCGTTCACCCCGAAGATCCCGAGCCAGGCCACGACGAGTCCGTCGATGCCCGCGTTCGCGACGCCGATCGCGGACAGCGGGACGGCCAGGACCAGCGAGACGACCCCGAAGCCGAAGCGTTCCCCGAAGGTCCCGGTGACCGGGGCGGGCGCCGTGCCGCCCCGGGCGACCACCATCTGCTGCTCGGCGAAATGCCGTCGCACCCGCCGGTCGAGCGTGCCGTCGAGCCGTTGCTCGACCTTCTCCAGGAACGAGTCGACGAGCGCGGACTCGTACTCCGGGCCCAGCTCGCCGCGGGCCTGCAGGGTGGCATCGAGCTCTCGCCTGAGCTCCGGGTCACGGGCTTCCATGCGTCCTACGGTACGAATCAGGAGGGCCGCCGTCAGTGGGGGTAACCCCCCTGTTTCGGCCCGTCGCCCACCCGGGCGGGCGGCCTCGCCCCGGCGTAGCGTGGACCGGGGGAGACGGGAGGCCGCGTCATGGCCACGACGTTCTACGCCCGCACCATTCCCCGTACGTCCGAGGCGCGGGCCCGCGAGGTCAACGAGGCCGAGCTCCGCGCCGTGCTGACCCTGTGCCGTGAGCTGTCCGACGAGGACTGGCGCCGTCCCACGGCGTGCGACGGCTGGACGGTCCGGGACATCCTCGCCCACACCGTCGGCCAGTACGAGGAACTGCCCCGCCCCTGGGTCGCGCTCCGGCGTATCCGGCGTGCCGGGCGGAACCATCCGCACCTGGGGCCGCTCGACGGCCACAACGAGAGCCAGATCGAGGACCGGAGCGCCGTCCCGGGCCAGGAACTGATCGGGGCGCTCGCCCACTTCGCACCCCAGGGGCTGCGCGCACTGCGCCGCATGCCCGCCGCCGCCCGCCGGAAGGTCCGACTCAGCCTGCTCTACCCGGAGGCGAAGGCGCTGCCGGACAACTCGATGGACTACCTGAACAGCGTCCTCGTGGTCCGCGACACCTGGATGCACCGGGTGGACATCAGCGACGCGACCGGGGCCGAGCTGGTCCTCGACGCGCACGACAGGGAGATCGTCGACCAGGTGGTGCTGGACCTGTCCCTCGCCTGGACGGCCCCCGCGGTGGAGATCGACCTCGACGGCCCGGCGGGCGGGCGTCATCTCCTGGGCATCGGCACCCCCGCCGCCACGCTCCGCGCCGACGCCGTCGTCTTCGCCCGGCACGTGTCGGGGCGGCCGCCGCGCGGTCACCTGGAACTGGTCGGCGATCCCGAGGAGCGGGCGGCGCTGACGGCGGCGCGCGTGCTGTTCTGACCCGCGCCGGTCCTCCTGGGCGCGTGGGACCGTGGCCGGCCCGCGGGCACCGGCGCGGAGGAACCGGCAACTCGCCTGCTCAAGCTCAGCGTTGACGGTTCACGCTTGACTTCATGAGGAGGCCGGTGGCCGACGAGTTGATCCTCCGACGAGTTCCCGCAGCCGGAGAGGATCAACAACTCCCAGCCGCACACGGCCCGGATGTGGAACTACCGGCTGGGCGGCAAGGACGACTACCCGGTCGACCACGGAAGCGCTGAGCGCACACCGGCGGGTGTCCGCCGGGGCCGGGGTGACGGATCCGGGCGAGCAGGCTGTATATGGACATGCAGGCCGCTTGCTGGCTGAATGGATCCGTCGGCGCGGGTCCGGCACCGGCGGACGTCCGAAGGGGACAGCATGAGTGGGAGCAGCCCGGCTGCACGGTTGCAGCGGCTTTTCGAGGGGCAGCGGCTCACACCCACCCAGCGGCGGATCGCGCACTCCATGGTGCGGCGGGCCGCCGACGCCCCGTTCCTGTCGAGTGTGGAGCTGGCCGAGCTGGCCGGGGTCAGCCAGCCGTCCGTCACCCGGTTCGCCGTGGCGCTCGGGTTCGACGGCTATCCGGCCCTGCGGAAGCACCTCCGGGAGGTCGCCCCGGCCGACGCGACGGGCGGCGTCGGCGTCGGCGAGATCTTCAACGAGTACCAGCAGGCCGTGCGGGCCGAGATCGAGAACCTGCGGCACCTGGCCGAACTCCTCGCCGACCCGCAGCCGGTGGAGAGGGCGGGACGGCTGCTGGCCGGGTCGAAGCCGCTGCTCGTGCTCGGTCTGCGGGCGGCGTCCTCGCAGGCCCGGGGGTTCGGGTACTTCGCCGCCAAGGTCCACCCGGACGTACGGGTGCTCGACGAGGGCGGCAGCATGCTGCGCGACCGGATCGACGCCGCCACGCGGGCGGGGGCGAGCGCGCTGATGTGCTTCGCGCTGCCCCGGCATCCGCGGGAGGTCGTGGACGCGCTCGCGTACGCCCGGGAGCGGGGGCTGACGGTGGTGACCGTGGCCGACTCGGCGTTCGCCCCGGTCGCCGAGCACAGCGATCTGCTGATCCCGGCGGCCGTCGGGACCGGGCTCGCCTTCGACACCGCCTGCGCGCCGATGCTGCTGGGGCGGGTGCTGCTGGAAGCGATGTGCGACGGACTGCCCGAGGCACAGGCCCGGCTGGAGGATTTCGACGCCCGCGCCGCGGCCCGGGGGCTGTTCGTCGAATAGGCGGACCACTTCGGCGGATTTCTCAGACGCCGCTCATCTGTGCCTACTAATCTCCGCGCCCAGAAGGTTCACGGGCAGGTGCGGAGAGGGGTACGGACGTGAGGCGCGGAGCGCAGTCGTTGGCGAGGGTGGCCGTGATCGTACGGGCCGGGGCCGCGCCGTTGTGGTGGCCGGGGCTGCTGGCCACGGCCGTCGGCGCGTTCGTGCCGGGGCTGACCGGGCGCCGGATCGGCCTGCTCGCCGGGGCCGTGCTGTTCCTGGTGACGGCCGCCGCGGTGGCGTTCACCCGGACGGGGCGGTACGCGAAGCTGGCCGAGGGGGCCACGCGGGCGGGGCGCGGAGACTTCCTCCAGGACCGTGACGTGACCGTACGGAACTGGCGGCGCGGGCACCGGTGGTGGCTGCTCGGGGCGTTCGTGGCGGCGGTGGGCAGCGCCTTCGTGCTACCGGGGGCCGGTGGGCTCGTCCTCGCCGGTGCAGGGGCGGGGCTCTGGGTGAAGGCCGTACGGATCGGGCAGCGGGAACGGCGGGACGACACCCTGTACTGGGTCCGCACCGACTGGGCGGGGCGCGGACGCCCTGCGGGCAAGCAGGTGAAGGGCTACCGGACGACCGGGCCTGTGGCGGGGGACGCCGCGCCCGGTGGGGCACGGCGCCGCCGCGGGTGAGACGGAGGGTCAGACCTCCAGCCCGGCCTCGATCTTCTTCAGCTGGTGGCGGGCCATCGCGAGGTTGGCCCGGCCGGCGTCCAGCACGAGGTAGAGGAACAGACCGTTGTTGCCACGCGTCTTCAGCAGCCGGAGCAAGTGGTACTGGGCGCCCAGCGTGATCAGGATGTCCTCGATCTCGTCCTTGATCCCCAGGTGCTCCATGGTGCGGAGCTTCGCGCGTACGACATCGGTGTTGCCCGCTGCGGCGACCTCCAGGTTGAAGTCCTTGCCACCGCCGAGGGTGCCCAGGGCCATGCCGCTGGTGTAGTCGACGAGTGCGACACCGAGGGTGCCCTCGATCGACGTCATCGCGTCCTTCAGTGACGTTTCGGTGTTGGCCATGAGTGCTCGTTTCCTTTCCCTGGCCGGCCGGGTGGCCGGTCCGTTTCCGGTTGATGCCTTCGTCATGTGTGGTCCGGTGCGCCGCGGCGGGGCAGGTCACCGGACTGCGGGGGGCGTGGGGGAGGTGCCGTGCGGTCGGCGCGGTCCAGCGAGGCGTCGACCACCTCGCCGATACGGGCACCGGCCCGGCGGCCCTCCAGATGGAGCCGGCCCACGTTGATCCGGTCCTCGGCCAGCAGGGTGAGGACGGCGGAGGAGCCCGCCGCGTACGTGGCGACATAGCCGTCCGCGCCACGGATCAGGAGCTCGCGGAAGCCGCCGCGACCGGTGGCGTCGGTCATCCGGACCGATACGCCGAGTGCGGCGGCGGTCAGAGCGGCGACGCCCTCGGCCTCGACGCCCGGGGTGTCCTGGGCCACCACCAGGCCGTCGGTGCTGGCGGCCAGCGCACCGGTCAGGAGCGGAACCCGGGCCCGTAACCGCTGGAGCTCGTCGAGGACTTCCTTCATCTCCGCCTCGGGCACCATCAGCTGTCTCCTCCCGGCACGCTGTCTGAGCGCGCGTATCACAGGGCCTCCAATGCGTCTCTGAGCCGGCGCAGCAGGGCGACGTCGGGGTCGGCCGTGACGTCGGGCAGCTCGATCCGGCCGGGTGCGGAGGCGGACCCGGCCGCGGTCGGGCGGACCGGTTCGACCAGTCCGGCGGCCGCGAGCCGGCGCAGGTCGACCAGGATGTGGAAGGCCGAGCGGCCCAGCTCCTGGGCGATGTCCGTCGCCGTGCGCACGCCGTTCACCAGGTCCAGGACGCGGCGCTGGCGCGGGGGGACCGGGGCGTCGACCGGGTGCGTCGTGGGGGTGAGCGGGGCGCTGTCGGTGAGCGCGTCGGGCCAGATCCGGTCCAGCAGCTCCCGGCGCCGGAGCGTCTCGCGCTGCACGGAGTCCACGGGTACGGGACGGACGGGACCGATCCAGTGCGACACCCCGTAACGGAAGCGGGCAGGGGTGTGCGTCGGGGCCAGGGCGAAGAAGGCCGCGTCGTACAGGGCACCCAGGTGGCACAGCTCCAGGGCGCCGCCCGGGACGCGACCGCTGTCCACGAGGTAGCGACCCACCCGCTGCCCGGCACCCGCCTGGGCGACCGCGTCCCACCAGCCCTCGCTGCGCAGCGCGCCGCCCGTGGTGAGCAGGACGTCGATGCCGGGGGTGGCGGGGCTCTCGGCGTGGACGACCTGGCCGTCCGCGAGGTAGAGGGTGCCGCGGTCGCGCATCAGTGCGCCGGTGGCGCGCTCCGCCGCGAGCCGCTGCAGCATGGGGGAGAGCACGGCCTGTTCGGAAATACCGGGCGGGGCGCCGACGGCCGGTCTCATGCCAGGACCAGCCGCTCGGCGATCTCGCCGATCCGTATGCGGGCGAGGGCGAGATTGCCTTCCGTGCGGTCCAGCCAGAGGTGGAGGAACACGCTGCTGTCGAAGGCCGTTTCGACGAAGCGGAGGATGTGGTAGCCGGCTGCGGTCGTGACGATGACGTCTTCCACCGCGGGGCCGGGAGGAGCCTTCGGGTCCTGGTCCGGCCGGGCCGGCGGGCGTAACGCGGACGGGTCCCGTCCGGCGGCGTGGGCCGGTTGCGCGAAGACCGGCTGCTCCGCCGCCATCCTCGCCACCTCGGCCGTCTCGGCGGCCGTCGCCTCGTGGTCGCCGTTGGGCGACTCACCGATCGTGCCGAGGGCGAGACCGCTCGTCCAGTCGACCACCGCGGCGCCCCGGGCGCCGGGCAGCCTCATGACTTCGAACAGGCACTCGTCGATTCCGGGCAACGCGGACTCCCCTCCCGACGTGGTGTACGGCTGTAATGAAGAGGCTACGCAACGTGCATGCACCTGGTGGTAGTTCTGGCATTTTCCAGCGGTACATGCGCAGCACCGTGTAAAGGGCGGCCGATGGCCGGTCGGCAGCTGCCTGGCCCGCGCCCTGTTGACTAGAAGTATTCATGGCATCAGGATGTGAATGGATAAGGAAAAGTTGTCGCAACGGTCGCAGCAGCGGTCGCGAGGAGGCATTCCCCATGTCAGGACCCCGCCCCGTACGGGCACCGCGCGGTACGGAACTGAGCGCCCTGGGATGGCAGCAGGAAGCCGCCCTCCGCATGCTGCAGAACAACCTCGACCCCGAGGTCGCCGAGCACCCCGACAAGCTCGTCGTCTACGGCGGCACGGGCAAGGCGGCCCGCGACTGGCGGTCCTTCGACGCCATGGTCCGCACGCTGCGGACCCTGAAGCAGGACGAGACGATGCTCGTCCAGTCCGGGCGGCCCGTCGGCGTCATGCAGACCCACGAGTGGGCGCCGCGCGTCCTCATCGCCAACTCCAACCTGGTCGGCGACTGGGCCAACTGGGAGGAGTTCCGTCGGCTGGAGGCCCTCGGGCTCACCATGTACGGCCAGATGACCGCCGGTTCCTGGATCTACATCGGAACGCAGGGCATCCTCCAGGGCACGTACGAGACGTTCGCCGCCGTGGCCGCGAAGAGGTTCGGCGGCACGCTGGCGGGCACGATCACGCTGACGGCCGGGCTCGGCGGCATGGGCGGCGCCCAGCCGCTGGCCGTGACCATGAACGACGGCGTGGCCCTCTGTATCGACTGCGACCCGCGCGCCATCGAGCGCCGGATCGAGCACGGCTTCCTGGACGTCCGGGCCGACTCGTTGCAGCACGCGCTGCAGCTGGCCGTCGAGGCGCGCGACGCGCGGCGCCCGCTCTCCGTCGGACTGCTGGGCAACGCGGCGGAGCTGCTGCCCCGCATGCTCGCCGAGGGCGCCCCCGTGGACATCGTCACCGACCAGACCAGCGCGCACGACCCGCTCGCCTACCTGCCGGTCGGCGTGGAATTCGACGACATGGCCACGTACGCGGCCGAGAAGCCGGCCGACTTCACCCGGCGCGCCCGTGAGTCGATGGCCGCGCACGTCGAGGCGATGGTCGGCTTCATGGACGCGGGGGCCGAGGTCTTCGACTACGGCAACTCGATCCGGGGCGAGGCCCAGCTCGCCGGGTACAGCCGGGCGTTCGACTTCCCGGGCTTCGTGCCCGCGTACATCCGGCCGCTCTTCTGCGAGGGCAAGGGGCCGTTCCGGTGGGCGGCGCTGTCGGGCGAGGCGTCCGACATCCACAGGACGGACAAGGCGATGCTCGAACTCTTCCCGGAGAACGAGTCGTTGCACCGCTGGATCCGGATGGCCGGCGAGCGCGTCCAGTTCCAGGGGCTGCCCGCCCGGATCTGCTGGCTGGGATACGGCGAGCGTGACAAGGCCGGGGAGCGGTTCAACGACATGGTCGCGAGCGGGGAGCTGGCCGCGCCACTGGCCATCGGACGCGACCACCTGGACTGCGGTTCGGTCGCCTCGCCGTACCGCGAGACCGAGGCCATGCTCGACGGATCCGACGCGATCGCGGACTGGCCGCTGCTGAACGCCATGGTCAACGTGGCCTCGGGGGCGTCCTGGGTGTCCCTGCACCACGGGGGCGGCGTGGGGATGGGGCGCTCCATCCACGCGGGTCAGGTCACCGTCGCCGACGGCACGAAGCTGGCGGGGGAGAAGATCCGCCGGGTGCTCACGAACGACCCGGGCATGGGGGTCATCCGGCACGTCGACGCCGGGTACGGCATCGCGGAGTCCGTCGCCTCCGACCAGGGCGTGCGGGTTCCCATGGCGGAGGGCGAACGGTGACGCCCCCGACGGACGGGCCCGGTCCTGGTTCCGCAGCAGTCGCCGACGTACGCCCGCCCTCCTTCCAGGAGATGTGGCGGGACCTCGCACCCCTCGGGCGGCACGCGGGCAGCGGCGGCTACCGGAGGTACGCCTGGACCGGGGCCGACACCGAGTGCCGGGAGTGGTTCCGGGGGCAGGCCGAGGCGCGCGGGCTGGTCCACGAGGTCGACCGGAACGGGAACCAGTGGGCCTGGCTCGGTGATCCGCTCGCCGGCGACGCCGTCGTCACCGGGTCGCACCTCGACTCCGTGCCGGACGGGGGCGCCTTCGACGGGCCCCTCGGCGTGGTGTCCTCCTTCGCGGCCCTTGACGAACTCCGGCGCAGGGGAGCGGAGTTCACCAGGCCCTTCGCCGTCACCAACTTCGGTGACGAGGAAGGAGCCCGCTTCGGGCTCGCCTGTGTCGGGTCCCGGCTGGCCGCCGGACAGCTGACCGCCGAGAAGGCGCGTCTGCTGCGTGACGCCGACGGAATCACCCTGCCGCGGGCCATGGAGGCCGCCGGACACGACCCCGAGACCATCGGACCCGACCCCGAACGGCTCGCCCGTATCGGCGCGTTCGTCGAGCTCCACGTCGAGCAGGGGCGCGCCCTCGACCTGAGCGGGGACCCGGTCGGGGTCGCCTCCGCCATCTGGCCGCACGGCCGCTGGAGGTTCGACTTCCGGGGCGAGGCCAACCACGCAGGCACCACGCGGCTCGCCGACCGGCGCGACCCGATGCTCACGTACGCCGAGACCGTCCTGGCGGCCCGGCGGGAGGCACGGCTCGCCGGTGGCCTCGCGACCTTCGGCAAGGTCGCCGTCGAACCGAACGGTGTCAACGCGATCCCCTCCCTCGTGCGCGGCTGGCTCGACGCGCGGGCCGCCGACCAGGCCACCCTCGACGCCGTCGTCGACGGCGTCGAGCGGGCCGCCCGCGAGTACACCGAGCGCGCCGGGACCGGTCTCGACGTCGTACGGGAGTCGTTCACGCCCGTCGTGGAGTTCCAGCACGCCCTGCGCGACGAGATCTGCCGGGTGCTGAGCAAGCACGGTCCGGACGACACGGGACGCACCGTGCCCGTGCTCGGCACCGGAGCCGGCCACGATGCAGGTATTTTGTCCGCTTCCGCGCCGACCGCCATGCTGTTCGTACGGAACCCCACCGGGATCTCGCACTCGCCGGCCGAACACGCCGCCGAGGACGACTGCGTGGCCGGGGTGATCGCACTCGCCGACGTACTGGAAGGTCTCGCGTGCAGCTGACGGCGCAACCCACGGGCACACCGGTCACCGCCACCTACTGGATGTCGCACGCCTGGCTCGGCACGCACGTCGAGCCGGGCGTCACCCTGGACGTGGCCGGGGGACGCGTCGCCGGTGTCCGTACGGGCATCGACGCACCCCCTCCCGGTGCCGTCGCCCTGCGCGGACTGACCCTCCCCGGGCTGGCCAACACCCACTCGCACGCCTTCCACCGGGCCCTGCGCTCCACCGTCCAGGTGGGTTCGGGCACCTTCTGGACCTGGCGCGAGCTGATGTACCGGACGGCCTCCCGGCTCACCCCCGACACCTACTTCGACCTGGCCCGTGCCACGTACGCCGAAATGGCCCTGGCCGGCATCACCTCCGTCGGCGAATTCCACTATCTGCACCACGCGCCCGGCGGCACGCCCTACGACAACCCGAACGCGATGGGCGAGGCACTCGTCGCGGCGGCGGGTGAGGCGGGCATCCACATCACCCTGCTGGACACCGCCTATCTCGCCGCCGGATTCGGCGAGAAGCCCAACCGGCACCAGCTCCGCTTCTCCGACACCACCGCCGACGCCTGGGCCGAGCGCGCCTCCCTCCTCAAAGGCGCCGACCACGCGCTGATCGGCGCCGCCATCCACTCCGTACGCGCCGTCCCGGCCGGTCAGCTGACCACCGTCGTGCGGTGGGCCGAGGAGCGGGGGGCGCCGCTCCACGTCCACCTCTCCGAGCAGACCGCCGAGAACGACGCCTGCCTCGCCGCCCACGGCCGCACCCCCACCCGGCTCCTCGCCGACCACGGCGTCCTCGGCCCGCGCACCACCGGCATCCACAACACGCATCTCACCGCCGAGGACATCGCGCTGCTGGGGAACTCCGCCACCGGCACCTGCATGTGCCCCACCACCGAACGCGATCTCGCCGACGGCATCGGCCCCGCGGCGGCCCTCCAGCGGGCCGGATCCCCGCTCTCGCTCGGCAGCGACAGCCACGCCGTGATCGACCTCTTCGAAGAGGCCAGGGCGATGGAGCTCAACGAGCGGCTGCGCACCCATGTGCGCGGCCACTGGACCGCGGCAGCCCTGCTCCGGGCCGCTTCCGCCGACGGCCACGCCGCCCTCGGCCGCCCCGACGCGGGCACGCTCGAACCGGGTGCGCCCGCCGACCTCACCACCATCGCACTGGACTCCGTCAGGACCGCGGGACCGGCGACCCGGCTGGCAGCCGAAACAGCCGTATTCGCCGCCTCCGCGGCGGATGTGCGGCACACCGTCGTGGCGGGCCGGCACATCGTCCGCGACGGCCGTCACACACTGGTCGAGGACGTGCCGAGAGCACTCGCCGAGGCCATCGCCGCACTGCACGGCTGACCCCCGACGACATCGACGAAAGCTGCCCCCGGATGACGACCACCGCCATCACCGACATCGCCTGTCTGGTCACGAACGACCCCTCCCTCGGAAACGGGACCCCCCTGGGCCTGATCCGGGACGCGGCCGTCGTCATCGACGGCGACCGCATCGTCTGGACCGGTGAATCAAGCAAAGCACCCGCCACCGACAACGCCTTCGACGCGGGCGGCCGGGCCATGATCCCCGGCTTCGTGGACTCCCACTCCCACCTGGTGTTCGCGGGCGACCGCACCCAGGAGTTCAACGCCCGCATGACCGGGCGCCCCTACTCCGCGGGCGGCATCCGCACGACGGTCGCCGCCACCCGGGCGGCCTCCGACGACGCGCTGTCCGCCAACGTCGCCCGCTACCTCGCCGAGGCCCTCCGGCAGGGCACCACCACCTGTGAGACGAAGTCCGGATACGGCCTCACCGTCGAGGACGAGGCCCGATCCCTGCGCATCGCCGCCCGCCACACCGACGAGGTCACCTACCTCGGTGCCCACATCGTGTCGCCCGACTACGCCGACGACCCCGCCGGTTACGTGGACCTGGTCACCGGACCGATGCTGGACGCCTGCGCCCCGCACGCCCGCTGGATCGACGTGTTCTGCGAGAAGGGCGCCTTCGACGGGGACCAGGCCCGCGCCATCCTCACCGCCGGCCTGGCCAAGGGCCTCCACCCCCGCGTCCACGCCAACCAGCTCGGCCACGGCCCCGGGGTCCAGCTCGCCGTCGAGCTCGACGCCGCGTCCGCCGACCACTGCACCCATCTCACCGACGCCGACCTCGACGCACTCGGGCAGGGCGACACCGTCGCCACGCTGCTCCCCGGCGCCGAGTTCTCCACCCGCGCGCTCTGGCCCGACGCCCGCCGCCTCCTCGACGCGGGCGCCACGGTCGCGCTGTCCACGGACTGCAACCCGGGCTCCTCGTTCACCTCCTCCATGCCGTTCTGCATCGCCCTCGCCGTACGGGACATGGGGATGACCCCCGACGAAGCGGTCTGGTCCGCCACCGCCGGCGGCGCCGCCGCACTGCGCCGCACCGACATCGGCCGCATCGCACCGGGCGCGCGCGCCGACCTCCTGCTCCTCGACGCACCGAGCCATGTCCACCTCGCCTACCGGCCGGGGGTCCCGCTGGCCTACGCCGTGTGGCAGCGCGGCGAACGGGTCGCGTGACACCCAGGTGACGAAGGGTCCCGAAAGCGGAGGACGGGACCCGGGTATCACCGCCGGTCACCATATGTCGTGGCTGTCCACCGCGGAGTGACCGTGCCCGGACCGTTCTCGGCAGCGTGGCTCAGGGGGTGGGCCGGGGGGTCCGGTGAGCAGTCGGCGCACCCGTGTGGTCAGGACCGGAGATCTGGGCGCGGGGGACATCGAGACCTGGCGGGAGCTCCGGGCGAAGTCCGGCGCTCCGGCCCATCCGTTCATGGAACCGGAATTCACCCTGGCCGTCGGCCGGGTATCGCCGTCTCCGGCGCGGGACCGCGACCGCTCTCCCCATGAGCCATGTGTTCCCCCCCAGAACCATGTCCAATGTGGCCCCATTCCGTGGCACTTCGTCAACAATGCGGAAGGACCCGTCCGTTGCCGGGACAGGTCCTTCCGCAACGACGTGCCGGGATGCCCGGGACGCCGGATCACTCCTCCACGGTCAGGCCCTTCCTGAGCTTGACCAGCGTCCGGGAGAGCAGTCGTGACACATGCATCTGCGACATGCCGAGCTCGTCGCCGATCTCCGACTGCGTCATGTTGGCGACGAACCGCAGGGAGAGGATCGTGCGGTCGCGCGTCGGCAGCGAGGCGATCATCGGCTTCAGGGACTCGACGTACTCGATGCCTTCGAGCCCGTGGTCCTCGTAGCCCATGCGGTCCGCGAGCGCGCCCTCGCTGTCGTCGTCCTCGGGCTTGGCGTCCAGCGAGCTAGCGGTGTACGCGTTGCTCGCGGCCATGCCTTCGACGACCTCGTCGGCGGCGATGCCGAGTCGTTCGGCCAGCTCGGCCACGGTGGGTGCGCGGTCCAGCTGCTGGGCCAGCTCGTCGCCCGCCCTGGCGAGGTCGAGCCGCAGCTCCTGGAGACGGCGCGGGACGCGCACGGACCAGCTGGTGTCGCGGAAGAAGCGCTTGATCTCGCCGATGATGGTCGGCATCGCGAACGTCGGGAACTCGACGCCCCGGCTGAGCTCGAAGCGGTCGATCGCCTTGATCAGCCCGATCGTGCCGACCTGGACGATGTCCTCCATGGGCTCACTGCGTGAGCGGAACCGGGAGGCGGCGAACTTGACCAGTGCCAGGTTGAGTTCGACGAGGGTGTTGCGTACGTACGCGTACTCGTGGGTGCCCTCCTCAAGGGCTTCGAGCCGCGCGAACAGGGTCTTCGACAGCGCCCTGGCGTCCAGTGCGCCGACTTCGGCGTAGGGCGGGATCTCGGGGAGTCCCTCCAGGCCCTCGCTCGGAAGGTCTTCGGTGTTCTCGCCGCGCGGGCCGGGTACGGCGCCGGTGGCGGGGGAGTCGGAATCGGTCGGTCCCTGAGGACATGCCGACGTCGCGAGGCGGGTACGCGATACGTCGAGCCGGGGTGACATGGTTCTCCTCCATCGTTCTCGGCATATGGCTGCCGATGCCCATACGTTCCTGCGGTGAAGCGGCGCCTCCGAAGCCGATCGAATGTCCGGGTGGTGATGTCCCTTCTACCCATACCCGGTTCACGCCACGAGTGACAAGCTCCAAATGGGCTTGTATGTCCGCTTTGTTGAGTTCTCTGACTACCGTGTGGCGAGGGAAACGCGTAATGTTTTACGCACGTCGGCGGAAGCCACGAAGACGGCCGCGCAGACAGTGCGCGGACAGTGACGGACGGCGAAGAGGAATCGGGCATGGACCGCGGGACGGTCGGCAGTGCGAACCGGGGTCGGCTACAGGTCGAGGCCCGGACCGAGGGGCTCAGCGAGGTCGTGACGCCTGTGGGCGAGCTCGATCACCACACCGCCGATCTGCTGCGGGAGCCGCTGGAGAGTGCGGTCGAGCAAGGGCGTGCGCGTCTGGTGGTCGACTGCTCGCGGCTGGAGTTCTGCGATTCCACCGGGCTCAACGTGCTGCTCGGTGCCCGTCTGAAGGCCGAGGCGGCCGGGGGAGGGGTTCATCTGGCCGGAATGCTGCCCGTGGTGGCCCGTGTCTTCGAGATCACGGGGGCGGAAGCGGTCTTCACCGTCCATGCCTCGCTCGAAGAGGCCCTGCGCACCTGACAGCGCTTCCTCTGTGCGTGTCCGGTCACCGGACGCCCCGCGTATCGCTCGCGTCACGCTTGTGGCGTAGCCGAAGTGGGTGTTGTCACGATCCGGCAGGGCAGGAGACACCCCGGCGGGGTCATGGATCGCGCACACTCTGTATCTGACCAGTATCTGTTCGATGGCAACACGGTGAATCGGTGAGGTGAAGCGCTGATGAGCACCACCCGGCAGCATCCGCCGGGCGGCCTCGGCCGCGAGCCGGACGGTACGGGCCCCGCCCCTGCCGTACCTGCGGACCGGCAGTGGCGCACGCTCTCGCTGCGGCAGGCCAGCGGCATCGTGCCGACGGCCCGTGATTTCGCCCGGCAGGCCCTGCACGACTGGGGCTGGCTCCCGGCGACCGGCGCGGACCGGCGGGCCGCCGCCGAGGACGTCCTGCTGGTCGTCTCCGAGCTCGTGACGAACGCCTGCCTGCACGCGGACGGTCCCGAGGAGCTCCGTATCGCCTGCTCACCCAAGGTGCTGCGGGTCGAGGTCGTCGACCGCGGAGCGGGTCAGCCCGCCCCGCGCAACCCGCACCGCGCGGGCCGGCCCGGTGGGCACGGCATGTTCATCGTGCAGCGGCTCTGTCTGGACTGGGGCGTCGCGCGTACGCCGGACGAGCCGGGCAAGACCGTCTGGGCGGAGCTCGCCGCGCCCGCGTAGCCCCGCCGCCACCCGCATTGCCCGAAGAGCGCGCCGTTCCCCGGCGCGCTCTTCTGCCGTATCTGCCAGGAAGCGGCTCCCGCACGCGCCCGGAAGCCGACCTCCGTACCCGCCAGGAAGCGGCTCCCGCACCCCAGCCGGAAACGCCGGCCTCGGCAGCCGGGAACGCTGCGGCAGCCGGAAACGCCGCGAGGGCCGCCGCACCTGGTCGGTGCGACGGCCCCCGCGTACGGGCGGGCGTCCGTGTCAGCGGACGTCGCCCATGAGCGTCTTGACCTTGCCGCGGTACATGAAGATCGCGACACCGGCGGCCACCGCGAGGGTGGCCTGGAGCGCCACCACCCCGGTGCCGTTGAGCTCGACGCCCGCGATGGACAGCAGCCCCGTGGTGCAGTCGCCGGCGGTGACCGCCAGGAACCAGACACCCATCATCTGGCTGGCGTACTTGGCCGGAGCCATCTTCGTGGTGACCGAGAGGCCGACCGGGGAGAGTGTCAGCTCGGCGACGGTCTGCACGAAGTAGATCGCGACCAGCCACATCGCGGCGGCCTTGTGACCGTCGCCCGCGATCGTCAGCGGCAGCAGGAACAGGAAGAACGACGCACCGACCAGCACCAGACCGGAGCTGAACTTCACGATCGTGCTGGGCTCCTTGCCCCGCCGGTTCAGCGCCATCCAGAAGGCGGCGAAGACCGGGGCCAGCGCCATGATCAGGACCGGGTTGACCGACTGGTACCAGGAGACCGGGAAGTCCCAGCCGAGGACCGAGTTCTCGGCCGAGGAGTCGGCGAAGATCGCCAGGGTCGAACCACCCTGGTCGTAGATCATCCAGAAGATGGCGGCGGCCACGAAGAACCAGATGTAGCCGGACATCTTCTTCTGCTCGGTGTCGCTGAGCTCCTTGTCGCGCTTGATGCGCGTCAGGACCAGCACCGGGATGACGAGGCCCGCGATCGTGATCGGGACCAGCAGCCAGTTCAGCGTGTAGACGCCGGTGACGACCGTACCGATGTAGAAGACGGCCGCGACACCCATCCAGATCATGGCCTTGCGCAGGGTCGAGGCACGCTCGTCGGCGCTCAGCGGCTTCGGGACGATCAGGCTGCGCTCGTTCAGGTGGCGCGTGCCGAGCAGGAACTGGGCGACACCCAGCCCCATGCCGAGGGCGGCGAGGGCGAAGCCCAGGTGCCAGTCGACGTTCTCGCCGATCGTGCCGATGACGAGGGGCGCGGCGAAGGCACCCAGGTTGATGCCCATGTAGAAGATCGTGAAGCCACCGTCGCGGCGCGGGTCGTCCGGGCCGTCGTACAGGTGGCCGACCATCGTCGAGATGTTGGACTTCAGCAGACCGGAGCCGATCGCCACCAGGCCGAGACCGGCGAAGAACGTGCCCTCGGAGGGCAGTGCCAGCACCAGGTGGCCGAGCATGATCGTGCCGCCGGCGATCGCGACGGTCTTGCGCGGGCCCCATACCCGGTCGCCGAACCAGCCGCCGGGCATGGCGAGCAGGTACACCAGCGACAGGTAGACCGAATAGATCGCCGTGGCCGTGCCCGGGTTCATGTCGAGCCCGTTGGGAGCGATCAGGTAGAGCGGGAGAAGTGCGCGCATGCCGTAATAGCTGAAGCGCTCCCACATCTCGGTCATGAAGAGAGTGGCCAGGCCGCGGGGGTGGCCGAAGAAGGTCTTCTCCGAACCAGCGGTACTGGCCGAGTCCTTCGTCAGGCTGGACGCCATGATCGATCCTTGCTGGTCGGGACGCGTCACCGCAGGGGTGGTACGCGCCCGGTGGGGGGTAGCCGGCACCGGCACGGCTGCGCCCCACCCCCGACGCCTCGGGGAGTTCGATCCGGTCACCGGCTCCGTGGGGGAGCGGGGGCGGACTCGGGGACCGACCGCACCGGGATCCACGCCCGGTGCGTGTCCTCACGCTCCGGGCCCGGCCCATAGGTCATTCACTGGTCACGGCCGGTGGGAACCCGGCCCGCACACAAAAGAGACCCTTGGCGCTAAAAGATGCCCAAAGGTCCTTCAGTGGTGCAACAGGCGTCGAGCAACCATACGACACGACACACGGGGATATGAAAGGACTTGAGAGATGGATCACAGGTGATAAGGGGTCCACGGTCTCATGTTCCAAGGTGGATGACCGATTCATGACCCTGTCCCGCAGGGCTTGTCGAGCGCCTCACCCCGGGCGCTCCACGCGGACTACCATCACTGCATGACCCGTGTACTGCTCGCCGAGGACGACGCATCCATCTCGGAGCCACTGGCCCGCGCCCTGCGTCGTGAGGGTTACGAGGTCGAGGTCCGCGAGGACGGTCCGACCGCACTCGACGCCGGACTCCAGGGAGGCATCGACCTGGTCGTGCTCGACCTGGGACTGCCCGGGATGGACGGCCTCGAAGTCGCCCGGCGACTGCGCGCCGACGGGCACGCCGTACCGATCCTCGTCCTGACCGCCCGCGCCGACGAGGTCGACACGGTGGTCGGCCTGGACGCCGGCGCCGACGACTACGTCACCAAGCCCTTCCGTCTCGCCGAGCTCCTCGCCCGGGTCCGCGCCCTGCTGCGGCGCGGCGCGGCCGAGCCCGCCCCGCAGCCCGCCACCCACGGCGTACGGATCGACGTCGAGTCGCACCGTGCCTGGATGGGCGAGGAGGAACTCCAGCTCACCGCGAAGGAGTTCGACCTGCTCAGGGTCCTCGTCCGGGACGCCGGCCGGGTCGTCACCCGCGACCAGCTGATGCGCGAGGTCTGGGACACCACATGGTGGTCCTCCACGAAGACCCTCGACATGCACATCTCCTGGCTCCGCAAGAAGCTCGGCGACGACGCGGCCAATCCCCGTTACATCGCCACCGTGCGGGGCGTCGGCTTCCGGTTCGAGAAGAGCTGACGTACAGAAACAGTCATGCGCCGCCGACTGATCAATTCCACTCTCGCCGTGGTGCTCGTGGTGATCGCCGTCTTCGGCGTCTCCCTCGTCATCGTCGAGACCCGCACCATCAGCAACAGCGCCCAGGAGAGTGTCGACTCCGAGGCGCTGCGGCTGATCAGCGTCGTCGAGAGCCGCCTGCTCGGCGCGGAGCGGATCACTCCCGCCGTCCTCTCCGAACAGGTCGGCCCCGACCGGTACGCACGCGTCGAGATTCCGGGGCGGGCCCCCATCGAGGTCGGCGAACGCCCCACGGGCAGCATCATCAGCAGTTCGGAGACGGGAGAGCAGGGCGAGAAGGTCACCGTCGAGGAGTCCCGCTCCGCCGTCACCCGCGAGGTCGGCCGGACCCTGCTGATCATCGGGGCGGTGGCGCTCCTCGCGATCGTCTCCGCCGTACTCCTCGCCGTACGCCAGGCCAACCGGCTGACCTCGCCGCTCACCGACCTCGCCGAGACCGCCGAACGCCTCGGCTCCGGCGACCCGCGCCCCCGGCGCAAGCGGTACGGGGTCACCGAACTGGACAGGGTCGCCGATGTCCTGGACGCCTCCGCCGAGCGGATCGCCCGGATGCTGACCGCCGAACGACGCCTCGCCGCGGACGCCTCGCACCAGCTCCGCACCCCGCTGACCGCGCTCTCGATGCGGATCGAGGAGATCTACTCCACCGACGACCCGGACACGGTGAAGGAGGAGGCGAGCATCGCGCTCACCCAGGTCGAGCGGCTCACCGACGTGGTGGAGCGGCTGCTGACCAACGCCCGTGACGCGCGCACCGGCTCCGCCGTCGTCTTCGACCTCGACGAGGTCGTCAAGCAGCAGCTGGAGGAGTGGCGCCCGGCCTACCGCAGCGCCGGCCGCGCCGTCGTCTGCTCCGGGAAGCACGAACTGCAGGCCGTCGGCACCCCCGGCGCGGTCGCCCAGGTGCTCGCCGCGCTGATCGAGAACTCACTGATGCACGGCGGCGGCACCGTCGCGCTGCGCACCCGCGTCACCGGCAACCAGGTCGTCGTCGAGGTGACCGACGAGGGACCCGGAGTGCCCGCCGACCTCGGGGCCCGGATCTTCGAGCGGACCATCAGCGGCCGCAACTCCACGGGCATCGGCCTCGCCGTCGCCCGGGATCTCGCGGAGGCCGACGGTGGCCGGCTCGAACTGCTCCAGCAGCAGCCCCCGGTCTTCGCCCTCTTCCTCAGCAGGATTCCCCCCAACCGCAAGGAACCGGAACGCCCGGTCCGATGAACACCCGGCAGCCGGTGTGGTGCGTCAGTGGCCCACGGGGCCGGGGACTACCTCGTCGGCGGGTCGTCGCTGCTCCAGAAATCGTTCCGCGTTCAGCACGGCCTCCTTGGCGGGCAGCGCCTTGAAGACCCAGCTGCGGTACGACCAGAAGCGGAACAGCGTGGCGATCCCGATCCCCAGGATCTTGAAGACATTGCTCTGGACCGGGCTGTTCCACCCGAAGCCGTACGTCGCCACGTACAGCACGCCCGTCTCGATCAGCGCCCCGACGGCGCTGAACAGCAGGAACAGCGTCAGTTCACGCGTCCGACCGCTCTTGTCGCGGTCACGGTAGGTCCAGTAGCGGAAGCCGACGTAGTTGAAGAGGATGGCGACGACCGTCCCCATCAGCCCGGCCCGCACCACCGGAATGTCCGTCGTCCGCCAGATCAGGTTGGAGACGGCGATGTTCACGACCAGGCCGAATGCGCCGACCGCGCCGAACTTGGCGACCTCCCGGGCCAGCAGATCAAGCCGGGCCCGCAGTGCGCCCCGTTCGCTCATGGTGATCGCTCGTCCCGTCCGTCCGGTTCCGTCAACCCGGCCATGCTAACCAGCCCTCCCGTGTGATGCCTGTGGGCAGACTGGGCGGCGTGACGTCCACCCCTTCATGGGAGGGAGGTAGGAGAGGGTGAGGGGAGCTTCCGCGCGCCCGATACCCTGGAGGCGTGACGTTCCCTGTAGTCGGCATGGTCGGCGGCGGTCAGCTCGCCCGTATGACCCACGAGGCGGGTATCCCCCTCGGCCTCAAGTTCAAGCTCCTCAGTGACACCCCTCAGGACTCGGCCGCCCAGGTCGTCGGCGAAGTCGTCATCGGCGACTACCGCGACCTGGAGACGCTGCGCGCCTTCGCACGCGGCTGCGACGTGATCACCTTCGATCACGAGCACGTGCCGACCGAGCACCTGCGGGCCCTGGAGGCGGACGGCATCCCCGTCCGCCCCGGTCCTGACGCCCTGGTGCACGCCCAGGACAAGGGGGTGATGCGCGCGAAGCTCATGGAGATCGGCGCCCCCTGCCCCCGCCACCGCATCGTGACGGACGCGGCCGACGTCGCCGCCTTCGCCGAGGAGGGGGACGGCTTCCCCGTCATCCTCAAGACGGTCCGCGGCGGCTACGACGGCAAGGGCGTGTGGGTGGTCCGCTCCGCGGCCGACGCCGCGGAGCCCTTCCGCGCCGGCGTCCCCGTGCTCGCCGAGGAGAAGGTCGACTTCGTACGGGAGCTGGCGGCCGACATCGTCCGCTCGCCGCACGGCCAGGCCGTCGCCTACCCGGTCGTCGAGTCCATCCAGGTCGACGGCGTCTGCGACACCGTCATCGCCCCGGCCCCCGGCCTGGACGAACGGCTGGCCGGCGAGGCCCAGCAGCTCGCCCTGCGGATCGCCGCCGAACTCGGTGTGGTCGGTCATCTCGCGGTCGAGCTGTTCGAGATCCGTCACGCCGACGGGACCCCCGGGATCCTGGTGAACGAGCTGGCGATGCGCCCGCACAACTCCGGGCACTGGACCCAGGACGGCGCGATCACCTCGCAGTTCGCCAACCACGTGCGGGCCGTCCTCGACCTCCCGCTCGGCGACCCGCGCCCGCGCGCCACCTGGACGGTCATGTGCAACGTCCTGGGCGGCGACTACCCGGACATGTACCAGGCGTACCTGCACTGCATGGCCCGCGACCCGCAGCTCAAGATCCACATGTACGGCAAGGACGTGAAGCCCGGCCGCAAGGTCGGCCACGTCAACACCTACGGCGACGACCTGGCGGACGTGCGGGAGCGCGCCCGGCACGCGGCCGACTACCTGCGAGGAACAATCACCGAATGACTTCTTCCGGTACCGCCCCCGTCATCGGCATCGTCATGGGCTCGGACTCCGACTGGCCCGTCATGGAAGCCGCCGCGAAGGCACTCGACGAGTTCGAGATCCGCTACGAGGTCGACGTCGTCTCCGCCCACCGCATGCCGCGCGAGATGATCGCGTACGGCGAGCAGGCGGCGGACCGCGGCCTCAAGGCGATCATCGCGGGCGCCGGGGGAGCGGCCCACCTGCCCGGCATGCTCGCCTCCGTGACCCCGCTCCCCGTCATCGGCGTGCCCGTACCGCTGAAGTACCTGGACGGCATGGACAGCCTGCTCTCCATCGTCCAGATGCCGGCCGGGGTCCCCGTCGCCACCGTCTCCGTAGGCGGCGCGCGCAACGCGGGCCTGCTGGCCGCACGGATCCTCGCCGTGTCCGACCCCGCCCTCCAGGAGCGGATGCAGGAGTTCCTGCAGGAGCTGAACGACCAGGCCACCGAGAAGGGCAAACGACTGCGCGCCAAGGTCGAGGGCGCGGACTCCTTCGGCTTCGGGAAGTAGGCGCCCCATGGACCACCTGGACCGCGCCCGGCTGCTCCTCGCCGACCACCCCGTCGTCGACGGCCACAACGACCTCCCCTGGGCCCTGCGCGAGCAGGTCGGCTACGACCTGGAAGCCCGCGACATCGCCACCGACCAGACCGGCGTGCTGCACACCGACATCCCGCGTCTGCGGGCCGGCGGCGTCGGTGCGCAGTTCTGGTCCGTCTACGTCTCCACCCGGCTGACCGGCGACGACGCGGTCAGCGCCACGCTGGAGCAGATCGACGTGGTCGGCGAGCTCCTGGCGCGCCACCCGGTGGACCTGCGGCGCGCGCTGACCGCCGACGACATGGAGAAGGCCCGCGCCGAAGGACGCATCGCGTCCCTGATGGGTGCCGAGGGCGGTCACTCCATCAACAACTCGCTGGGCACCCTGCGCGCGCTGCACACCCTCGGCGTCCGCTACATGACGCTGACGCACAACGACAACACCGACTGGGCGGACTCGGCGACCGACACCGCGCGGGCCGGCGGCCTGTCGGAGTTCGGCCGCCAGGTCGTGCGGGAGATGAACCGCATCGGCATGCTGGTCGATCTCTCCCACGTGGCGGCCAGCACGATGCGTGACGCCCTCGCCACCTCCGTCGCGCCGGTGATCTTCTCGCACTCCTCCGCCCGCGCGGTCTGCGACCACCCGCGCAACATCCCCGACGACGTGCTGCGCATGCTCGCCGCCAACGGTGGTGTGGCGATGGCGACCTTCGTACCGAAGTTCGTCCTCCCGGCGGCCGTCGAGTGGACGCTGGCCGCCGACCGCAACATGCGCGAGCACGGCCTGCACCACCTCGACACCACCCCGGCCGCGATGCGCATCCACGCGGACTTCGAGGCCGCCAACCCGCGCCCCCTGGCCACGGTGGCGACGATCGCCGACCACCTCGACCACATGCGCGAGATCGCCGGAATCGACCACATCGGCATCGGCGGCGACTACGACGGCACGGCGTTCCTCCCCGAGGGCCTGGAGGACGTCTCCGGCTACCCGCGCCTGATCGCCGAGCTGCTCACCCGAGGCTGGTCGGAGACCGACCTCGCCAAGCTGACCTGGCGGAACGCGGTACGGGTCCTGCGCGACGCGGAAGCGGTGTCCCGCGACCTCAGCGCGCAGTACGGCCCCTCGCACGCGACGATCGACGACCTGGACGGCCCGGCGGCGTAGCCGCACAGAACCGCCGGGCGGGGCGAACCATCCCGCCCGGCGGCAGGGCCGAATCAAGCCCGTCCGGCGATCGAGGAC
Source organism: Streptomyces sp. NBC_01520 (assembly GCF_045040375.1). NCBI lineage: Bacteria > Bacillati > Actinomycetota > Actinomycetes > Kitasatosporales > Streptomycetaceae > Streptomyces > Streptomyces sp. NBC_01520. The sequence goes on along the minus strand of NZ_CP109404.1, from coordinate 3,225,438 downwards.
AAAACGACCACCGGGCGGAACCGGTCATCCCGCCCCCGCCCCGCCGGGCGCTACGCCTTCGGCCGGCCCATGGCCCGGTACGTCCACCCCGCGTCGCGCCACGCCGCCGGGTCCAGCGCGTTGCGGCCGTCCAGGATGATCCGCCGCCCCACGACCTCGCCCAGGGCCGCCGCGTCCAGCTCACGGAATTCGCGCCACTCCGTCAGGTGCAGCACCACGTCCGCCCCGCGCACCGCGTCCAGCGCCGTGTCCGCGTAACCGAGCGTCGGGAAGAGCCGCCGGGCGTTGTCCATGCCCTTCGGGTCGAAGACCGTCACCTGGCCGCCCTGCAGATGGATCTGCCCCGCCACGTTCAGCGCAGGCGAATCCCGTACGTCGTCCGAGTCCGGCTTGAACGTCGCGCCCAGCACCGCCACCCGCTGCCCGAGGAACGAGTCCCCGCCCACCGCTTCGCGGGCGAGCTCCACCATGTGCCCGCGACGGCGCATGTTGATGGAGTCCACCTCGCGCAGGAACGTCAGCGCCTGGTCCGCGCCCAGCTCACCGGCGCGCGCCATGAAGGCCCGGATGTCCTTGGGCAGGCAGCCCCCGCCGAAGCCGATCCCGGCCCGCAGGAACTTCTTGCCGATCCGCTCGTCGTGACCGATCGCCTCGGCCAGCTTCACGACGTCACCGTCGGCGGCCTCGCAGACCTCCGCCATCGCGTTGATGAACGAGATCTTGGTCGCCAGGAACGAGTTCGCCGAGGTCTTCACCAGCTCGGCCGTCGGGAAGTCCGTCACCACGAACGGCGACCCCTCGCCGACAGGTCCCGCGTACACCTCGCGCAGCAGCTTCTCGGCCCGCTCGCTCTCCACCCCGACGACGATCCGGTCCGGGTGCAGCGTGTCGTTGACGGCGAAGCCCTCGCGCAGGAACTCCGGGTTCCAGGCCAGCTCGGCGTCCGTGCCGGCAGGTGCGAGCTCGGCCAGCCGTGCCGCGAGCCGCGCGGCGGAACCCACCGGCACGGTGGACTTGCCGACGACCAGGGCGGGCCGCGTCAGCTGCGGGGCCAGCGACTCGAAGGCACTGTCCACGTAGCTCATGTCACAGGCGTACTCACCGTGCTTCTGGGGCGTGTTCACGCAGACGAAGTGCACGTCGCCGAAGGCGCCGATCTCCTCCCACGACGTGGTGAAGCGCAGCCGCCCGCTGGAGCCTTCGATACCCGCGACGTGCTTCTGCAGGATCTCCTCCAGCCCCGGCTCGTACATCGGCACCCGGCCCGCCGAGAGCATCTCGATCTTCTCGGGCACGACATCGAGCCCGAGGACTTCGAAGCCCAGCTCCGCCATGGCCGCGGCATGGGTGGCGCCGAGGTAGCCGGTGCCGATCACAGTGATCCTGAGGGCCATGGGTGCTCCTGAACGATGCGGACAGACGTGCGGAGCCGAGCATATCCGGGCCTGTGGAACCCCTGTTTTGCGGCTGTCGGCAAGCTCACGTACCCGGCCGGTATGCCGGGCCGGACCCCGGCCACTAAAATTGGGTTACTTAACAGTAGTTAGCATCCTTGGGGAGTGAACGTCTTGGCGGGTTCGACCGACTTCGACCTCTACCGTCCGGCCGAGGAGCACGACATGCTCCGCGAGACGATCCGTTCGCTCGCCGAGGCCAAGATCGGTCCGTTCGCCGCGGAGGTGGACGAGGAGGGCCGCTTCCCGCAGGAGGCCCTGGACGCCCTGGTGGCCTCGGACCTGCACGCGGTCCACGTCCCGGAGGAGTACGGCGGCGCGGGTGCCGACGCGCTCGCCACGGTCATCGTGATCGAGGAGGTGGCCCGTGTCTGCGCGTCCTCCTCGCTGATCCCCGCCGTGAACAAGCTGGGCTCGCTCCCGGTGATCCTCTCCGGCTCCGAGGAGCTGAAGAGGAAGTACCTGGGCCCGCTCGCCAAGGGCGACGCGATGTTCTCGTACGCCCTGTCCGAACCGGACGCGGGTTCGGACGCGGCGGGCATGAAGACCAAGGCCGTCCGTGACGGGGACTTCTGGGTCCTCAACGGCGTGAAGCGCTGGATCACCAACGCTGGCGTCTCCGAGTACTACACGGTCATGGCCGTCACCGACCCGACGAAGCGCTCCAAGGGCATCTCGGCGTTCGTCGTCGAGAAGTCCGACGAGGGCGTCTCCTTCGGCGCCCCGGAGAAGAAGCTCGGCATCAAGGGCTCCCCGACGCGCGAGGTCTACCTCGACAACGTCCGTATCCCCGCCGACCGCATGATCGGCGAGGAGGGCACCGGCTTCGCCACCGCGATGAAGACCCTGGACCACACCCGCATCACGATCGCGGCCCAGGCCCTCGGCATCGCCCAGGGCGCCCTGGACTACGCCAAGGGCTACGTCCAGGAGCGCAAGCAGTTCGGCAAGCCGATCGGTGACTTCCAGGGCATCCAGTTCATGCTCGCCGACATGGCGATGAAGCTGGAGGCGGCCCGCCAGCTCACCTACGCGGCGGCGGCCAAGTCCCAGCGCCTCGACAGCGACCTGACCTTCTTCGGCGCGGCGGCCAAGTGCTTCGCCTCCGACGTCGCCATGGAGGTCACGACGGACGCCGTCCAGCTCCTCGGCGGCTACGGCTACACCCGGGACTACCCGGTGGAGCGCATGATGCGCGACGCCAAGATCACCCAGATCTACGAGGGCACGAACCAGGTCCAGCGGATCGTCATGGCCCGCAACCTGCCGTAACGGCGTACCCGCAGCTCGTGTCACGGCCCCCGGCGCACCTGCCGGGGGCCGTGCCCGTGGGCCCGGCGGCGAGCCGACTGGCGTGCGCGGCACCGCGGTCGAGGACGTCCGCGGAGGGCCACCGGACACCGCTGATAGGGTCCGCGGAGGCTAAACCGCAACATGATGGAGTTGGTTCGTGAAGCTGCTCCCGCTGTTCCTCCGACGGCCGATAGAGGCGGTGTACGAGCGCCGGCTGGCCGCCACCCTGGTGGGGCTGCCCCGCCCGCAACACGTCGGGATCATGCTCGACGGCAACCGGCGCTGGGCCCGCCAGGCGGGCCACAAGGACCTCCGGGAGGGGTACCGGGCGGGCGGCGCCAAGGCGACCGAGTTCCTGGACTGGTGCACGGCCGCGGGAATCGAGCGCGTGACCCTGTTCATGCTCTCCGACGACAACCTCGGGCGCCCCGCCGACGAACTCGGCCCGCTGATCGAGATCATCAAGGAGACCGTCCAGGACATCACGGCCGCGGGCCGTCCCTGGGAGGTCCAGGTGATCGGTTCGCTGGACCTGCTGCCCGGAGCCACCGCCGAGGTCCTCAAGCAGGCCACCGCCACGACGGCCGGGCGTGGCGGGCTCAAGGTGGACATCGCGGTCGGCTACGGCGGCCGGCGCGAGATCGTCGACGCGGTCAAGAGCGCGTTCGCCGCGCACATCGCGGCGGGCGGCGACCCCGCCGAACTGGCCGAGCGGTTCGACATCGACGACATCTCCCGGCACCTGTACTCGCCGACGGCCGACCACACCGACTTCATCATCCGGACCTCCGGCGAGCAGCGGCTGTCGGGCTTCCTGCTCTGGCAGTCCGCGTACGCCGAGATGCACTGGGTGGACTGCTACTGGCCGGCGTTCCGCCGTGTGGACTTCCTGCGCGCGATCCGCTCGTACGCCGGCCGGCAACGCCGCTTCGGGAAGTAGCGGCCGGCACCCTGAGGTGCTCCGGGGAAACGAAAGGTCCGGACGGCAGACAGCCGTCCGGACCTTCCTGGGAGCCCGCGCGGTCAGCTGCCCTTGACCGTGACCTTCTCGTCGTTCTTCAGCTGCTCCACGAGCTGCTTGACCTTGGCCTTGTCCCAGACGAGGTTGCCGTTCACGCTCTGGCCGGAGAGCGGGATGTTCATCGACGTGCCCTCGCCGCCCGTGACGCCCTTCATCGCGAAGAACATCTGGCCCAGCGACCAGAGTGACATGTCCTTGTCGACGACCAGGGTGTCCAGGCCCGCGCCCATCGTCGGGTACAGCTTGAACGGGTTGAGGATCGTGGACGGCGTCGCCGTCTGGGAGGCCAGCGCCGCGAGGAACTTCTGCTGGTTCTTCGTACGGTCCAGGTCGCTCCCGGCGAACGCGTACCGGGTACGGACGAAGGCGAGGGACTGTTCGCCGTCCAGGGTCTGCTTGCCGGCCTGGAAGTCGGCGCCGGACTTCTTGTCCTTGAAGGCCTTGGGGATGTCCAGCTCGACGCCGCCGATCGCGTCCACGATCTTGGCGAAGCCGCCGAAGCCGATCTCGACATAGTGGTCGATCCGCAGCCCGGTGTTGAACTCGACCGTGCGGACCAGCAGCTCCGGGCCGTCCTCCGCGTACGCGGCGTTCAGCTTCGTCGTGCGGCCCGTCCCCGCGAACTTCTTGCCGGACTCGGAGCCGACGAACGAGGGGATCTCGACGTTCGAGTCGCGGGGCAGGGAGATCAGCGTCGGGCCGTTGGAGCCGTCGTGCAGGATCATCATCGAGTCGGTCCGCTTGCCCTCGGCGGAACCGGTGTGCAGCTTCTTCTTGTCCTCGGCCGTCATGCCCTCGCGGCTGTCGGAGCCGACGATCAGGTAGTTCGTGCCGTCGCCCTCGGAGGGACGCTCGATGACCTTGGAGAGGTCGACCTCGCGCTTGAGCTTGCCGTCGGCCCAGAAGTACGTGCCGATGGAGACGGCGAGCAGCACGACCACGAGGGTCAGCGCGCCGACCTTGATCCGTCGGCCCCAGTCGGGCGCGGGACGGCCCTGTACGTAACCGCCGTCGCCGCCACCGCGGCCGTTGCCCCCGCCGTGGCCGCCCTGGCTGCCGCTGTTGCCCCCGCCGCCGTAGACCTGGCCCGTGTTGTAGCCGCTGTCGTAGCCGGGGGACTCGTCGTAGCCCTGCCCCTGCTGCGGCGGGATCCGGGGCGGGGACTGCGGAGGCGCGGGGTGCCGCCTGACGTGCGGCATGGCGCGGGCACTCTCGGGCCGGGAGCTGCCACTGCCCTGCCCGTAGCGCTCACCGGGTCCGCCGTTCCGCCCATCGGGCCAATCGCTCATGTGGAACAGTGTGCCGTCCCGGGCCATGACTCTTACAGGGTGTACCGGAATTCGGACCGGGGCTGTTGCGAAGCTGATGCAATGCAACCGGGTGCAAGCCCCCGCATAAGGTGGAGGGCATGACAGATCAGGCCCAGTTGCCGGAAGGCGAGATTCCGGCCAAGCCGACCTCGGCCTCCCGGACCACCCTCAGCCACATCATGACCGGCAGCGACACCAACCTCCTGGGTACGGTGCACGGCGGCGTGATCATGAAACTGGTCGACGACGCGGCGGGTGCCGTCGCCGGCCGGCATTCCGGTGGTCCGGCCGTGACGGCCTCGATGGACGAGATGGTCTTCCTGGAGCCGGTGCGCGTCGGTGACCTCGTGCACGTCCGCGCCCAGGTGAACTGGACCGGCCGCTCATCGATGGAGGTCGGCGTCCGCGTCATGGCCGAGCGGTGGAACGAGTCGACGCCCGCCCAGCAGGTCGGCAGCGCGTACCTGGTGTTCGCGGCGGTCGACGAGGACGGCAAGCCGCGCCGGGTGCCGGACGTGGTCCCGGAGACGGAGCGCGACAAGCGCCGCTACCAGGAAGCCCAGATCCGCCGCACCCACCGCCTGGCCCGCCGCCGGGCGATCAAGGACCTCCGCGAACAACGCGCAGCCGAGGGCATCGACGACTGACCCGCCGGTCGTTGCCGGTCGTTGTGAGGCGACGGACCGGCGGATCGGTACGAAACGGACCGTCCGCCGTCCCTGCGCTCACAACGACCCGCTGAACCCGTTACGGGCAGACCACCTGGTCGCCTGTCACCGTGCCGAACTCGCCCCGCTGTGGGTCCTCGGCCTTGACGCGCCGCACCTTCGTGAAGTCCGAGCCCGCCGTCACCTTCATCGTCCCGCCCTGCCCCTTCACGGCCTTCAGCTCGCAGCCGGGCAGCGCGGTGGCCAGGGACTTCGCCGAGCGGTCCCATCGCGGGTCGTAGGTGACCAGCGTCCGCTCCCGGTCGCCCGGGCCGCCGTTCAGTGGGGCGCGGGTGGTGTTGAAGCCGGTGCCGCGCAGCGCCGCGTCCACGGTCTGGCCGAGCCCGTCCTTCGGCGTCCCGTTGTAGACCTGCACCCGGATCTGCTCCGGGGCGACGCCCACGACCGTCGCCCTGGGCTGCTTCGGCAGCTGCGGGGCGAGCGGCTCGTCCTCGCGCAGGGCCCGGAACAGCTTCTTCGACCTCTTCGTGTCCCACTTCACCGTGGAACCGATGCCCTTGACCTGGAAGCCACCGTCCTCGATCGGTACGGAGGCGAATTCGGACGAGGCCGGGGTGAAGCCGCGCATGGCCTTGCCGAGCTCCAGCATCTGCTCCGTACCGAACCCCTTGTCGGCGCGCACGGAGTCCAGCATCGACGAGGTGACCTGCTGGAACTTCATCGGGTTCATCAGCACACCGCTGCTGGTCGTCTGCTTGATGAGGGCAGCCATGAACTTCTGCTGGCGCTGCATCCGGCCCAGGTCTGCCGCCCCGTCGATGTGCCGGGAGCGCACGTACTGCAGGGCCTGGCCGCCGTCCAGCCTGTGGGTGCCCGGTGTGAGGTTCAGGCCCGTGTACGAGTCCTTGAGCGGCTTCGCGGTGCAGATCTCCACCCCGCCCAGCGTGTCGACCGTCTTCATGAAGCTGGTGAAGTCGACCTCCAGATAGTGGTCGATCTTGATGCCGGTCATCTGCTCGACGGTCCGCACGGTCAGATGCGGGCCGCCCTCGGCGTAGGCGGCGTTGAGCTTCACCGGGTGGGGGGAGTGCTCCTTGCCCGTCGTCCGGTCGGTGTGCGCCGGGATCTCGGCGTAGCTGTCACGCGGCAGGCTGACGACGCTCGCCCGCTGTTTGTCGGCCGAGAGGTGGACCAGCATGAGGGTGTCGGTGCAGTGGCAGGGTGCGCCGCCCAGCCGGTACTTCTTCCTCTCCGCCTTGGTGATCCTGTCGCGGCCGTCGGTGCCGACGAGCAGGAGATTCATGCCGTGGCCGCCCTGGGGACGGTTCTTCATGTCCTTGAACGGGTCGACCCGGTCGATCCCCGTCTCCAGGCTGCTCACCACCGCGTGGCCGATCCCACCGGCGCCGAGCACAAGCACGGAGAGCCCGGTGGCCACCCGCATGCCCCACCGGGGTGGCGTCTTCCGGCCGCCGGACCGGCCTCTGCCGCTGCCTGCGGCCCCGGACCGGCGTGGGGATCTGCGCTGTGGGGGAGCGGTGCGGGGGTGCGGTGGACGGGGCGATCGGTGCGGCGTGGGCACGAGGGACACCTCCGCGGTGCGAGTAGGACTTTCGCACGGTAGGCCCATACGATCTGCGGACCGGGAGGAGACCTGGCGGCGCGCGCCCGTGTCCCCCATTCGCGGTAACGTGGCGGCCGAATCCGCCGCCTCCTGGGGTGCGAAAACCCCCGGAACCCCTGGCACCCCCGAGGACCCCCTGAGGACCACATGTCTGCCGCGCAGTACCCCGCCGTCTCCGTGATCATGCCGGTGCTCAATGAGGAACGTCATCTCAGGAACTCGGTCCGGCACATCCTGGAGCAGGAGTACGCCGGTGAGATGGAGGTGGTGATCGCCCTCGGTCCGTCGACTGACCGTACGGACGAGATCGCCGCTGAGCTGGTACGGGAGGACTCCAGGGTCCACACGGTCCCCAATCCGACCGGCCGTACGCCCGCCGCGCTGAACGCCGCGATCAAGGCCTCGCATCACCCGATCGTGGTACGGGTCGACGGCCACGGAATGCTCTCCCCGAACTACATTGCGACCGCGGTCCGCCTCATGGAGGAGACCGGCGCGCAGAACGTCGGCGGCATCATGCACGCCGAGGGCGAGAACGCCTGGGAGGACGCCGTCGCCGCCGCGATGACGTCGAAGATCGGCGTCGGCAACGCCGCCTTCCACACCGGCGGCCAGGCGGGCCCGGCCGAGACCGTGTATCTGGGCGTCTTCCGCCGCGAGGCACTGGAGCGGGCGGACGGCTACAACGTGGAGTTCATCCGCGCCCAGGACTGGGAGCTGAACTTCCGCATCCGCGAGTCCGGCGGCCTGGTCTGGTTCTCGCCGGAGCTGAAGGTGCAGTACCGCCCCCGCCCCAGCATCCGCGCGCTCGCCAAGCAGTACAAGGAGTACGGGCGCTGGCGCCACGTCGTGGCCCGTTACCACGCCGGCTCGATCAACCTGCGCTACCTGGCCCCGCCGGCCGCCGTCTGCGCGATCGCGGCGGGCGTCGTCGTCGGCGCGGCCGTCACCCCGTGGGCATTCGTCGTGCCGGCCGGGTACGTCGCGGCCATCGTGGCCGGGTCGCTGCCCGCGGGCAAGGGCCTGCCGCTCAAGGCCCGCGCGCAGATCCCGGTGGCGCTGGCCACCATGCACATGTCGTGGGGCTACGGCTTCCTGACCAGCCCCCGCTCGCTGGCGAAGAGGGTCATCGCGAGCCGCCGCCCCGCGGTCCGGGAACAGACGGTCTGACCGTCACAGGGGAAGTACGTGAGAAGGGGCCCCGCCGTTTCCGGCGGGGCCCCTTCTTCCGTGCCGGGCGTCAGAAGGTGAAGTTCGGATTGACCTTCATGCACGCCTTCTCGTCCGCACCGTTGAGCGCGCCTGCCGACTCCGGTGTCTTCTCCTCGACGGCCTTGGCCGGGTACGCCCCGTCCTCGCGCCAGTCCGCACCCACGGCCAGCACGATGCCCGACACCGAGGTCGACTTCCGCACCTGGGACACCGGGACACCGAGCGCCTTGGCGACCGCCTGCGCGTCGCCCTCCATATCCGCGCTCGGGTAGAGGATGCCGGTCCGGTCGGCCGCCTCGACGTTCTGGGAGTCGACCGACGTCTTGGCGAACCCCGCGTCCGTCAGCAGGTTCTTGACCGTCGTCGCGCGGCCCTGAGCCGGACCGAGACCGTCCGTGCCGGTCGCGTTACGCACACTGACCGGGATCTCGGCGGCCGGCGCGGCGACGTCCTTCGTGACGGTTGTCTTGCGCTTGGAGGCCTTGCCGTCCAGCGGGATGTCCTCACGGATCATCCGGAAGACCTGCTCGGCCTCGTCGGGCTTGGGGAACACCCGGCCGCTGAGATTGCCCGTCCCGTAGACGTTGGGCATCGTCGTCATGGTGATGCGGTCGGTCGGGGCCTTCTTCAGCTCCTCCGCCAGGTCGTACAGCTTCTTGACCGTGTCCAGGCCCTTGTCGACCGTCAGCGCGCTGGTGGCCGCCTCGGCGAGATTCATCAGCTTTCCGGGATCGGTGAGCTTGGTGCCCTTGCGGAGCTCGCGCACCATCGAGTTCAGGTACTGGTGCTGGGCCTTCGCGCGGCCGAGGTCGGTGTTGTCCTCGAAGCCGTAGCGGGTGCGGAGCCACTGGAGGGCCTGCTCGCCCTTGACGGCGGTGGTGCCCTCCTTCAGCTTCAGCCCGGAGCCCTTGCCGTCACCGGTGTGCGAGTAGACGTTGGCGTCCACGCAGACCGGAACGCCTCCGACCGCGTCGGCCATGGAGACCACGCCCGCGAAGTCGATCATCATGAAGTGGTCGATGGTGATGCCGGTGAGCTCGTACCAGGCGGCCACCGTGCACCCCGGTCCGCCGCGGCCGAGGCTCTCGTTCGTCTGCACGGGCACCGTGCTGGCCGGGTACACCTTGTCGGTGTCCGGGTCGGTGCACTTCGGCATCTTCAGCATGGTGTCGCGCGGCATGCTCACGACCGAGATGTTGCTGCGGTCCGCGGAGAGGTGCAGCAGCATCTGCACATCGGCGAGCGGCGTGCCCCCGAAGTTCTCCTTCGAACCGCCGAGCTTCTGGTTGGCCTCGGAGTCACGGGCGTCGGAGCCGATGATCAGGATGTTCAGCGGGGTCTGACCGGCGGAGTTGGCCTTGTGATCGGCCATCGGCTTGTCGCCGAGGGTCAGATCCTCTTTCCTGATGTTGTCGTTGAGGTGCTTGTAGTAGAGGTAACCGGCGCCGCCGGTGCCGAGTATCAGCAGGGCGAGTACGGACGCGACCCAGCGCAGTACCCGCCGCTTGCCCCCTTTGGCGGCGCGCCGGCTGCGGCGGTTCGGACCGCCGTGACGATGTCCGCCCTCCGGCGGTTCGGACCGCTCGCGCGGTCCGTGGCCGTTCCGCGCGGACCGGCCGCCCGAGGCGTCGCGTCCGCCGTCGTGGACGCCGTCGTCCAGGCCTTCGTGCCGGACGCGCGACCGCGTCCCCTCCCCACGCATGCTGCTCCGTCCCACCGGGACCCCCCTGCTGCTCAGAAACTCGCTGGAGCGCGACGACCCGTAGTCACTTCGCGCATTCCGCCTTGTCGGCGCTTGCCTTCGGGATGTCCGGCGCCGTTGCCGGACCGGTGATGGGCACACCGGCACCATCGAAATCGGCTCCCAGGGTCAGCACCATCGCCTGAAGGCCTTCGGCGTCGGTGGTCCCCTGCTTCAGCGCCGTGGCGGGCAGCCCCATCATGTCCGCGAGCGCGCGGGCCTGATCCGCCTGGTTCGGCGCGTACGCCAAGGTGGTTCTGTCGATCTTCGCCGGGGCGTTCGCCTTGTTCGTGGACTTCGGCACGCCCTGCTCGGTCTGCAGCCAGGTGACGGTCGCGCCCGCGGCTCCGGCGATGTCCCCGCCGTTGAGCACGTCGACGCGTACGTCCTCCGGGGCCGCCCTGTCGCCCTTGAGTGCCGCCGCCTGCTTGCTCTTGGCGGCCTTCTCCTGCTTCTTCACCTCGGTCAGCGAGGTGTCGGCGCGCATCGTCGCGAAGAGCTGCTTCGACTTCACCGGGTCCACGACCACGGTGATGGGCTTCGGCTCGGCCGGGTTGTCGACCACGGGCATCGTGACGAAGCTGATGTTCTTCGTGTCGATCCTGCCGAGCTCCTGGGCGAGCGAGGTCAGCTTCTTGATCGACCCGATGCCCGAGTCGACGGTGAGCGCCTTCGTCGCCGCGTCCGCCAGCTTGAAGAGTTTGGTCGGGTCGGTCAGCGTGTCGTCGGACTTCATCTGCCGGATCATCGAGCCGATGAACTGCTGCTGCACCTTGATCCGGTCCAGGTCGCTCTGGTTCCCGAAGCTGTGCCGGGTGCGGACGAACGCCAGCGCGTCCTCGCCCTGGATCGTGGACTCGCCCGCGGGCAGTTCGAGGTGCGAGTCGGGGTCGTTCACCGGTTTGGCCAGGCAGACCTTCACTCCGCCGACGGCGGTGGAGAGGGTCTTGACCGCGTTGAAGTCGACCATCATGAAGTGGTCGACCGACAGGCCGGTGATCTCCTTGACCGTACGCATCGTGCAGCCGGGGTCGCGTCCCTCCTGACCGAGGCTGACGTTGAAGCGGACGTTCTGCGAGCCGGGTATGACCTTGTCCGAACCGTCCGGCTGCTTCGTGGTGCAGTCGGGGATCTCCGTCATCAGGTCCCTGGGGATGCTCATCGCCGTGGCGTTGGTGCGGTCCTCGGAGACGTGGAAGAGGATGTTCGTGTCGGCGTGGCCGGCGCTGCCCTTGTCGCCGTAGCCCTCGTTGCCCTCGCCGGTGCGCTTGTCCGTACCGATGATCAGGATGTTCAGCGGGCCGTCGGCGGCGACGCTCTTGCTGCCCGCGTCACCGACGTCGATGGTGTCCAGGTTGCCGTTGAACTTCTGGTAGAGCGCGTAGGCCCCCGCCGACCCGGCTACGATCACGAAGGCCATGACCCCGCCGGTCCACAGCAGGGCCTTCTTCCGCCGCTGCTTCGGGGACCTGCGCTTGCGGCGGGCGGCGGCCGGGTGCTCCTGGGCGTTCTGGGCCGGACGGCCCCCGCGCTGCCCCGGCACCTCGCGGCGGGGGCCACCGGTGCCGGGCTCCGCGCGATTGCCCGTACCCCGGCGTCCCGACCCTTCACGGGGGGCGCCGGAACGGGATTCGCGTCCGCTGCCTGAGTTATGGCGGTTTGCCGTACGGGAGGCCCCGGACGACTCTCTTCCGGAGTTGTTCAGTCGCAATTCGTAATTGCCGGTCTGCGGATTGAGTACCCACTGGTCTGCGGGGTCGATTTCGTCCGCCCGCCCACGGCTATGCGCGTCCACGGTTGCCTGAATCCTCCGTCGGTGCCACGCGAGGCGCCTCCCCCGGCACGGCGCTCGGTCCTTCGCTCCAGCAGTGCGCGGCCCGAGGTCCGCGCGCACCGGATCGCGTCACACTATCCGGCCGAATCGGCCATGGGTGGCGGGCGTGACATATTCCACGCTCCTTACAACCGGGCATTCTGTATATTCCGCTCCGATTGGCGCCGGTCACCCGGGAATTGCTTTACGAATCGCACAGGTCGTCCGCCGCATTCGATCCCGAATAGGTCGGAGCCGGGGTGGGGCTCTCGCTCGTACCGTCGGGCTCCTGACCGGAAGAATCCTTGTCGGAGCTGTGATCCGCCTGTGAATGCTCGCCATTGATTTCGTCGGCGGGGGCCACGGCGACGGGTTCGTCCTTACGCAGACGCTCGAACAACTGGTCCGCGTCCGGCTGGACCAGCTCGTCCCGGTTCGGGTTCGCGCGGTAGGGCTGCCGGGGCACGGTCAGGAACTGGACCTGCTCCGTCGGTACGTTCCGCATCCCGCGCACCAGGTCGTACAGATCCCTGAGGGAGTCCAGGCCCGGGTCCGTGGTGAGCGACTTGGTCGCCGCGTCCAGCACCGGGTAGAGCCGCGTCGGGTTCAGCAGGACGCCGTTGCTCTGCATCTTGTTGACGAGGGCACCCAGGAACTTCTGCTGGCGGTCCATGCGCTCGGTGTCGCTGCCGTCGCCGATCGACTTGCGGGCCCGTACGTAGCCCAGGGCCTGCTCGCCGTCGAGCTTCTGGCGGCCCGCGGGGAGCTTGAGATGGGCGTCGGTGTCGTCGACCGGCTCCTTGAGGCAGACCTCGACGCCGTCCACGGCGTCGACCATGTCCTTGAAACCGTTGAAGTCGATGACCATGTGGTGGTCGACGCGAATGCCCGTCATCTTCTCCACGGTGCGGATCGTGCAGGCCGTGCCGCCGAGCTCGAAGGCCCAGTTGAACTGGGCGAACTGCTTCCTCGTGGCCTTCCCGCCCGCCGTGTGGCAGCTGGGGATCTCGGCCATCAGGTCACGCGGGATCGACACCGCGGTCGCGCTCTTACGGTCGGCCGCGAGGTGCAGCAGGATCGTGGTGTCCGAGCGCTGGCTGCCGCCGTCGTCACGGCCGTACTTGCTGTTGTCGCCGGACCGGGTGTCGGAACCGATGAGCAGGATGTTCTGCGCGTCCTGGGCGATCGGGGTCGGACGCTCCTGCTCGTACGCCTTGAGTTCGGCCGCCGCACCGGTGTCCGTCGTGATGTTGCCGTCGAGCTTCTTGTACAGCCACCAGCCGACCCCCGCGGCGACCAGCACCAGGAACGAGGCGGCGAGGGCGGTCCAGCGGAGCCAGTGGCGCTTGCGTCCGGGGACGCCGGCCCCGGGCCGGTCGGCCCAGGTGTCGAATCCGCCGCCGTCCTGCCCGTCCTGCCCGTCCTTGCCGTCCCCGCCCTCGTCGTGGCTCTCGCCCTCGCCGCCGTCGCCCGCGGCCCCGGTGGCGGGGGAGTCGTCCTGTGGAGCGGGATCGGACTCCTCCGGCGGGGTGGCCCCGGAATCGTCCCGCGACCCGTCCGTCGGTCCGTCCCCTGCCGAGTGGTCGGGGCGGTCCGGGGGGCCGGCGCTGTCGCTCACGTCTGCGTCCATCCTTCGTTTTCGGCGGCGCGATGGGCCGCCGGTCGCAGGAGTAGACGGCTGAACCTCACGCTTGGTTGTGCATTCAGGCAGAGTGGTCCGTACCGCCCGATCATGTACCGCCGCGGAGGCTCAGTCCCGGGGGCTCGGCCCGCCGTGGGCCGGACGGGTGGACCTCAGGGCGCTTGTCATACCGCGGTGTTGGTGACCCGTTCGCTCTCGACGCGCTTGGCCAGCCCGTCCGCGTCCAGCCGGTCCAGGTGGCGGCACAGCACCACGGACCCGCCGGCGGCCAGCGGAGCGAAGAGCCCGGCGGAGAGCCCGTCCCAGGTGTCGTACGTACGTCCCGTCAGCAGCCTCGACCTCGGGGTGAGGCCAAGCGCCGCCGCGTCCTCACGGGCCCGCGCGACCAGCCGGTCCGACGTCAGCTCGACCCCGCCCACGGCGAGCGCCGGGGCCGACGGGTCCACCGGCGCGTACGGTGCGAAGCGGTCGCCCTGTCCAGGCACCTCCACCGAGTAGTCCGCGAACCCCTCGGGCGGCTGCGGGAAACGGCCGCCCAGCGGGCGCAGCGCCAGGGCCGTCCGCTCACCGCGGCAGGCACGTGCCCGGTCCAGGGAGTCCGGCCCGGTCACCACCAGATCGGCGGCCGCGGGGTCGCCCTGCACATCGGCGACGACACCGACCGAGGAGCAGGCCAGCAGCCAGACCGCGGACTGCCAGTGCGCGGGCAGCAGCAGGGCGAGCCGGTCGCCCGGCTCCGCGGCCAGGTCGCCCTGCAGCAGATTGGCCGTCTTGGCCACCCAATTGGCGAAGGTGGCCACCGACAGTTCGACGCGCTCTCCGGTTGCGTCGTCGTAGAAGGTGACGAGTGGACGGGCCGGGTCCGCGGCGAGCGCGGATCGCAGCAGGTCGGCGGGGGTGCGATCACTGACGTTCATCCGCGCAAGGGTACGCGCCGGGCGCGGACGCGGCGGGGCGCGAACGGTGTCGGGTACACCGGTCGGCAGACGGGGCGTCAAGTGGGAGCAACGTTCCTCCAGTAGCCGGAAATGCCGGAATCCGCCCAGGATTTCCTGTATGCATGCACTTCTTGCAACCTCCATCGGCGTCACCTGCGCGGCGGCACTCACCCTCCCGCTCGCCGCGCCCGCACCCGCCGCCCCCGCACCTGCCCCGGTCGCCCACGCGCCCGCGGCCCCCGCTGCCGAACCGTCGGGTTCCACGCAGTCCCTGCCCCTGCGGCCGCTCACCGACGCGGCCCCCCGGGCCACCGAGTCCCTTTCCCCTGCCGCACAGGGCCTGCGGCAGCGCGACGCGCACCGCTTCTCACTCGTCGGCGTGGTCTGGGACGATGCCGACGCCGAACTGCACGGCACCGTCCAGGTCCGGGCCCGCGCGACCGGCACCGCACGCTGGTCCGGCTGGCAGGACCTCGAGACGCACAACACCGACCACGCCGCGGACACCGGCAGCGCCGAACGCACGTCGGGCAGGGTCCGCGGCTCCACGGCCCCGCTCTGGGTCGGCGACTCGGACGGTGTCGAAGTGCGCGTACGGTCCGAGGACTCCGCACCGCGGAGCCGCGCCGGAGGCAGCGCGCCCCTGCCCGAGGGACTGCGGGTGGAGCTCGTCGACCCGGGTGACGATCCGCAGCAGCCGCCGACCACGATCACCCCGGCCACCGGCACCCCCGCCACGGGCACTCCCACCGCGGTCACCCCCGTGACCTCCCCCCAGCCGGGCGCACTCCCCGAGGCCGTGGGGCTCGGCCTGGCCGCCGCCGAGAGCTCCGCGGTCAACGCCGACCTCGCGCCGCTCGGAGCCACCGAGATCCCCGCCCTGAGCAAGGCCGAGTCGGAGGAGCAGGCGGTCGTCGCGGCGGGCGCCAAGCCGTTCGTCGGCCCGCGCCCCCGCATCGTCACGCGCAAGGGCTGGGGTGCCGACGAGAGCATCCGGGAGCGCGCCTTCGCGTACACCACGACCGTCAAGGCGGCCTTCATCCACCACAGCGCCACCGGGAACAACTACACCTGCTCCCAGGCACCCTCGGTCCTCCGCAGCATCTACCGCTACCACGTCAAGAGCAGCGGCTGGCGCGACTTCGGCTACAACTTCGCCGTCGACAAGTGCGGAAACATCTACGAAGGACGCGCGGGCGGCGTGACGAAGGCGGTCCTCGGGGCCCACACGCTCGGGTTCAACACCAAAAGCATGGGCATCGCCGTACTCGGCACCTACACCTCGAAGAACCCGCCGGCCGCCGCGGTGACCGCGATCGCCAAGCTCACGGCCTGGAAGCTCGGCCTGTTCGGCCGCAACCCGAAGGGAAAGGTCACGCTCGTCTCGGGCGGCAGCGGAAAGTACAAGAAGGGCGCCAGTGTGAAGCTCAACGTCATCTCCGGCCATCGCGACGGGTTCGCAACCGAATGCCCCGGAAGCCGTCTCTACAAGAAGCTGGGCACCGCCCGGACCAGCTCGGCCCAGTTGCAGGGCCGCTGACCGGAGGGCCTGCCAAGGACTGCATACACTGGCCAGCCGATACGAGGCCCGGCCCCATCAGGAAGCAGAGACGGCGCTGTGACAGAGGCAAGAGAAGCGATTCTGCTGGTCGGTGGCAAGGGCACCCGGCTGCGGCCACTCACGGTGCACACCCCGAAGCCGATGGTTCCGGCGGCGGGCGTCCCGTTCCTCACGCACCAGCTGGCGCGTGCCCGGGCGGCCGGGGTGGAGCACATCGTGCTCGCGACGTCCTACCTGGCGGAGGTCTTCGAGCCGTACTTCGGTGACGGTTCGTCACTCGGCCTCTCCATCGAGTACGTCACCGAAAGCGAGCCGCTCGGTACCGGCGGAGCCATCCGCAACGTGGCGTCGCGACTGACCTCGGGCCCGGACGAGCCCGTCCTCATCTTCAACGGGGACATCCTCACCGGGCTCGACATCCGGGCCCTGGTCGCGTCGCACGCCACGTCGGGGGCGGACGTCTCCCTGCACCTCACCAGGGTGGAGGACCCGCGCGCCTTCGGCCTCGTACCGACGGACGCCACGGGCAGGGTGACGGCCTTCCTGGAGAAGCCGCAGACACCCGAGGAGATAGTCACCGACCAGATCAACGCGGGGGCGTACATCTTCCGCCGCTCGGTCATCGACACCATCCCGGCCGGCCGGCCCGTCTCCGTGGAACGCGAGACGTTCCCCGGCCTCCTCGCCTCCGGTGCCCATCTCCAGGGCATGGTCGACTCCACCTACTGGCTGGACCTCGGCACCCCGCAGGCGTTCGTGCGCGGTTCGGCCGACCTGGTCCTGGGCCGCGCACCGTCCCCGGCCGTCCCGGGCCGCTGCGGCGACCGGCTGGTCATGCCCACCGCGTCCGTGGCCCCCGACGCCAAGCTCACCGGCGGTACGGTCATCGGTGAGGGCGCCCTGATCGGCGAGGGCGCCAGGATCACGGGTTCCACCGTGCTCGCGGGCGCCGTCGTCGAGCCGGGTGCGGTGATCAGCGACTCGCTGGTCGGGGCAGGTGCCCGGATCGGCAGTCGTACGGTCCTCGCGGGCGTGGTGATCGGTGACGGCGCGCAGGTCGGCGCCGACAACGAGCTCCGCGACGGGGTCCGCGTCTGGTGCGGTGCGGTCCTCCCGGACGCCTCGGTCCGCTTCTCGTCCGACCAGTGATCCGGCCGGTGATCCGGCCGGTGAACGGTCCCCTTCGGCCGTACCCTCGATAGGCACCCCCGACGACCGAGGACCTCACCCGTGGCAGGACGCTTCGTACCCCGCACCACCGCCGTGCCGCACCAGCAGCCGGCGGTCCCGGACCCGTCCGCCCCGCCGCTGGAACGGACCTGGACCCCGCCCGGACCGCTCGACCTGCGGCTGGTCCTGAGCCCTCTGCGACGCGGCCCGGCGGACCCCACGTACCGGGCGCTGCCCGACGGTTCGTTCTGGCGGGCCACTCGCACCCCGGCCGGGCCCGGCACCCTGCGCGTCGCGGCGGCCGGGGACGGACGGATCTCCGCGGCGGCCTGGGGCCCCGGCGCGCAGTGGCTCCTGGACGGGCTTCCCGGGCTGCTCGGCGCCGGCGACGACCCGGACGCCTTCCGCCCGCGCCACCGCCTGGTCGCCGCCACCCTCCGGCGCAGGCCGGGGCTGCGCCTGCTGCGCACCGGGCTGGTCATGGAGTCCCTGATCCCGTCGGTCCTGGAACAGAAGGTCACCACCGACGAGGCCTACCGCGCATGGCGGCTGCTGGTCCGCACCTACGGAACCCCGGCGCCCGGCCCGACGGACGGACTGTTCGGCACGTACGGCCTGTACGTCATGCCGGACGCCAGGACCTGGTCGCGGATCCCCTCCTGGGAATGGCACCGGGCGGGCGTGGACGCCAAACGCTCGGCGACGATCCTGCGCGCGGTCCGGGTGGCCCGCCGCATGGAGGAGGCGGCGTCGATGGAACTGCCCGAGGCGACGGCGCGGCTGGAGCTGATTCCCGGCATCGGTCCGTGGACGGCGGCCGAGACGCTGCAGCGCTCGAACGGCGCGGCCGACGCGGTCACGGTCGGCGACCTCCACCTTCCCGGCATCGTCGGGTACGCCCTGGCGGGCGACCGGAGCGCCGGTGACGAGGAGATGCTGGCCCTCCTGGCACCGTACGAGGGCCAGCGTCACCGGGCGACGCGCCTGATCATGCTCTCGGGTCACACACCGCCGCGCCGTGCCCCGCGCATGACGCCCCGCGACATCGCCCGGTTCTAGGCGGCGGGCGGGCCGGAGCCCCCGCGGCGTCACCGCACCGCGATGAACGCCCCCGCGTCCCGTGCGCCCCGCTCCTTCGGCGCCCGCGCCGCGTGTCCCACGGCCACCGCGCCCAGCGGGTCCCAGCTGTCCGGCAGGTCCAGCACCTCACGCACCACGTCCCGGCAGAACATCGTCGAGGACACCCATGCCGAGCCGAGCCGTTCACCGGCGAGTGCCACCAGGAAGTTCTGCACGCCCGCGCCGGCCGCGACCACGAACATCTCGCGCTCGGCGGTGTCCCGTCGCGCGTCCCCGTAGGTGTGCGACCCGTTCATCACCAGGCACGGCACCGCCAGATACGGCGCGTCGCGCAGGACGTCGCCCCGCCGCACCCGCTTGGCGACCGACTCCTCGCTCCGGCCGTCCCGGCGCAGGTCCGAGATCCACGCGTCCCGCATCGCGTCGAGCAGCCGGGTCCGCGCGTCCGCCGACTCCAGCAGGACGAAGCGCCACGGCGTCGTGTGGTGCGGGGCCGGCGCCGTCACGGCGGCAGCCACGGCGCGCCGTACGGCACCCGGGTCCACCGGCTCGTCGGTGAACTCCCGCACCGTCCGCCGCAGGTGGAGCGCTTCCCGTACCGCCTCGGACGTCCCCAGCCGGAACATGTCGTCGGCCGCGGTCCGCACCATCGCCCGCGCGCCGTCCGCGGAGTCCCCGGGGGCCGCCACCACATGGGGCAGACCCCGGACCACCGCGACCGGCAGGCCGGACGCCTTGCCCTTCACCAGGTCACCGGCCGAGGCCAGTTCGTCGGCGGTGGCCACCACGGTCGCGCTGAGCGGGTTGCCGTACGTGTCCGTACCGCCGCGGAGGTCGTCGAGCACCCGGACGCCCGCCGCGCCGATGGCGACATCGGTCAGCCCGTTGCGCCAGGGGCGCCCGAAGGTGTCCGTGACGACGACGCCGACCTCGACCCCGAGGGTGTCCCGCAGCCCTTCCCGGATCGTCCGGGCGGAGGCGTCCGGGTCCTCGGGCAGCAGCAGGACCGTGCCGGCGGGGGTGTTGGAGGCGTCGACACCGGCCGCGGCCATGACGAGTCCCTGCCGGTTCTCCACGATCCTGAGCGTCCCGCGGCGGGCGACCACCCGGACTGTCTCGGCGTCGATGGCCGCTTCCCGGTCGGCGGCCTCCACGATCCGGCCCTCCGCCTTGGAGACGATCTTCGAGGTGACCAGCAGGACATCACCATCCACCAGACCCGGCTCGGTGGCGGCGATCAGCTTCGCGAGGTCGTCCCCGGCCCGCACCTCGGGCATCCCGGGCAGCGCCCACACCCGGTACGAGGGTGCCTCGGCGGCCGGCCCGCTCATGCCCGGACCTCCTCGGCCAGCGCCAGTGCCTGTCGCGCCATCTCGGCGGTCGTGTCCACGTCCGTCATCATCAGCGGGACGGCACGGCAGCGGATCCCCGCGGCCTCCACCTCGGCCACGGTCCCGGCGTCCACGGTGTCGACGAGCCAGCCGTCAAGCAGGCCCGAGCCGTAGTGCCGCGCGACGGCCGAGGCCGTCGACTCGACGCCCACGGCGGCCAGCACCTTGTCGGCCATGCCCCGCACGGGCGCGTCACCCACGATGGGGGAGAGCCCCACGACCGGCACCCCGGCCTCGGCGATCGCCTCGCGGATACCGGGCACCGCGAGGATGGTGCCCACCGACACGACGGGGTTCGACGGGGGGAAGACGATGACGTCGGCCCCGGCGATGGCCTCCAGGACGCCCGGTGCGGGCTTGGCCTGCTCCGCCCCGACCGGCACGATGGCCTGCGCCGCGACGGAGGCCCGCATCTTCACCCAGTACTCCTGGAAGTGGATGGCCCTGCTCTCGCCGTCGACGTCGATCGCCACATGCGTCTCGACGCGGTCGTCGGACATCGGGATGAGCCGGACCCCGGGCTTCCAGCGGGCGCAGAGCGCCTCGGTGACCGCACTCAGCGGATAGCCCGCGCCGAGCATCTGCGTACGGACGATGTGGGTCGCGAAGTCGCGGTCGCCGAGCCCGAACCATTCGGGCCCCACGCCGTACGCCGCGAGCTCCTCCTTGACCTGGAAGCTCTCGTCCGTACGCCCCCAGCCCTGCTCCTCGTTGATGCCACCGCCGAGGGTGTACATCACGGTGTCCAGGTCGGGGCAGACCTTCAGCCCGAACAGATGGATGTCGTCACCGGTGTTGCCGATCACCGTGATGTCCGCTTCGGGGGCGGCCTGTTTGAGGCCACGCAGGAAACGAGCACCACCGATACCGCCGGCCAGAACCACAATGCGCATGCAACCAGTCTGTCAGGCGAAGCCTGTCGGTTGTGGGGCGGTGGTGGGCGACGGGTGGGACTGTCAGGCGAAGCCTGTCGGTTGTGGGGCGGTGGTGGGCTGTCAGGAGGGTACGACGTCCAGGGCGGACGGGGCGCACTGTGCCGCGTGCATAGGCATGTCGGTCAGGCCGGGGTAGTAGATGTGCAGGCTGACGGCCGGTTCGAGGGAGTCGTTGACGACCTCGTGGACGTATCCGGGGGCGAAGACGCGCTGCGCGCCGGTGTCCAGGGTGCGTGTCCCGCGCTCGGTGCGTTCCGTCAACTCGCCGTCCAGCACGGTGAGTACACCGCAGGACAGGCCGTGGTCATGGCGTCCGCTGCCCTGGCCGGGGACCCAGCTGAGCAGCCACACCTCGTAGCCCGGGCCCTCCTGCAGCCGGTGGTACCAGCGGGTGGTGGTGTCGTACCGGACGAGCGGGGCCCAGTGGGCGCGGTCGTCCGTGATGGTGCGGGCGAGTCCGACGAACTCGGCCACGGTGGAGGGATGGGGGCGGGCCGGCTGGAGGAGGTGCTGTACCTCGAGGATGTCGCCGGCGATCTGGAGGTCGCTGTCGCTGTTCATGGGTGCGGTGGTTCCTCGGCATGGGGATGCGCGTGCGGGGGGTGTCGCGGAGAGCCGGAATGCGGTGGAGAAGGCTGGATCAGAGCTGGAGCGCTACGGGCTTCAACAGCTGTGACAGCTGGAACAGCAACAGCGGGCCTGGACAGCCGTACGGAACCCACGCATGGGGGTGGCGTACATCGCTGCGGTCGCTTGCATGCAGTCAAGGAGACCGGCTCGGCCTGCCTCCTGTCAACCCAATGCCCGATTTGGCGGCAATCTTTCACTCCATCCGGTTGTCCACGTTGGAGAAAGGTTTTGGCGGTTACGGGCGAGGCAAAGTGGCGCAACAGCCGTGTCCGTAAACGCGCCGGGAAGTCTGTGACCCGACTGTGATCTTGGTCGCTTCGGTGATCGAATCGAAACATGGGGGCGGCCCCGGCCGTCTCACCCGGTGGGATGCGGCACGTGGCGAGGTCGAAGGTATATGTCAGGTTTTTGGTGATTTGAGCACTTTCCGCATACGCTTGGTTCCGCAGAGTGAATACCGAGGCCAATAGCAGATCTTCGCTTGACTGGCCCAGAGCTACACACTTGTAATTTCACTCGTGTTGTTCGGTGCATCAGTAACGGCCGCATCACGGGGACGCAAGAGACAGACGAGGGGCGCACATGACCGAGCTGTTCCAGCAACTGCTGGTCGAGGACGCGGACGAGGAACTCGGCTGGCAGGAGCGCGCACTGTGCGCCCAGACAGACCCCGAGTCCTTCTTCCCGGAGAAGGGCGGCTCCACCCGCGAGGCGAAGAAGGTCTGCCTCGCCTGTGAAGTCCGTTCCGAATGCCTTGAGTACGCCCTCGCCAACGACGAACGGTTCGGTATCTGGGGCGGCCTCTCCGAGCGTGAGCGGCGCCGTCTCAAGAAGGCCGCCATCTGACCCACCACGTGCCCGGACCCCCGGGAGCGCCGATGGCCCGTGGTCCGGACCCCCTGCACGGGGTCCGGACCACGGGCCATCGGCATGTCCGGATGCCTTCGCCTCCCGCCGTTCAACCGCTCGGCGCGGGGCGCACATCCGTACCGTTAGTGTGGGGCCCCGTCCGAGAGACGCGCCAACGCCCCGCCGGGGCGCGCGTGTACACCGATGCAGCCCCCGGGGGGACGCCCCCTCCGGACCCGGCCGGAGGGCCCGTACCTCGATGTCCGTGCACAGCCACTCGGCGGCGCCGAACGCGGCCGCCGCCGCCCCTGAGTTCCCCCGGCACGTCGTCACCGCCGTGCTCGTCTCCCACGACGGCGCACGCTGGCTGCCCGATGTGCTCGCCGGTCTGCTCGGGCAGGAACGCCCCGTACAGAACGTCGTCGCCGCCGACACGGGCAGCGCCGACGACTCCGCGCGCCTGGTCACCGAGGCGCTCGGCGGCGAGCGCGTGCTGCACCTCGCGCGCCGTACGAACTTCGGCAGCGCCGTCGACGAGGCGATCCGCACAGCCGGCGTCCTCGGCCCCGACGACCTGCCGTACCTGAAGCGCCCGAGCGGCTGGGACCCGGCCACCCGGACCTGGCGTGACGACGCGTACGACCTGCCGGAACTCCCGCACGGCGAACCCGTCCAGTGGCTCTGGCTGCTGCACGACGACAGCGCACCCGAGCCGGACGCGCTCGCCGAGATGCTGCGCGTCGTCGACAACGACAAGCACGCCGCGATCGTGGGACCGAAACTGCGCGGCTGGTACGACCGCAAGCAGCTACTCGAGGTCGGCGTCTCCATCGCGAACAGCGGACGCCGCTGGACCGGTCTCGACCGGCGCGAACAGGACCAGGGCCAGCACGACCAGGTCCGTACGGTGCTCTCCGTCTCCTCCGCGGGCATGCTCATCCGCCGCGACATCTGGGAGGAGCTCGGCGGCTTCGACCGCAGACTCCCGCTGATGCGTGACGACGTCGACCTCTGCTGGCGCGCCCACATGGCCGGCCACCGGGTCCTCGTCGCGCCCGACGCGGTCCTGCGGCATGCCGAGGCCTCCGCCAGGGAACGCCGTCCCATCGACTGCGCAGGACGCTCAGTCTCCAGCCCGCACCGCGTCGACAAGGCGGGCGCCGTCTACACGATGCTCGTCAACGCCCGCGGCAAGCAGCTGCCCTGGGCCCTGGTCCGTCTCGTCCTCGGCACCCTGCTCCGCACCCTCGCCTATCTCGTCGGCAAGGTCCCCGGGCAGGCGCTCGACGAGGTCGCCGGGCTCCTCGGCACCCTGCTGCGCCCGGGCAGGATCATCGCCGGGCGCCGCGCACGGGGCAAGGGAGCCGTGGACGCCGCCGAGCTGCGCTCCCTCTTCCCGCCGCCGGGCGCCACCGTCCGCGCGACCGTCGAACAGATCGCGGGCAACTTCGGCAACCGCACCGACTCCGACTCCGGCGGCTCCCGCCATGGAGTCGTCGAGTCCGGACCCGGCGGTGACGACGCCGACTTCCTGGAGATCGAACAGTTCGCACGGCTCAAGCGGATCGGCCGCAAGCCCGGCCCGGTCCTCTTCGCGCTCCTGCTCCTCGTCTCCCTGGTCGCCTGCCGCAGCCTCCTCGGCGGCGGCGCACTCGCGGGCGGCGCGCTGCTGCCCGCGCCCGCCGACGTCTCCGACCTCTGGGGACGCTACGCGGACGGCTGGCATCCGGTCGGTACCGGTGGCACCCAGACCGCGCCGCCCTACCTCGGCGTGATCGCCGCGCTGTCGGCGCTGTTCCTCGGCTCCACGGGCCTGGCCCTCACCGTGCTGCTGGTCTGCTCGGTCCCGCTCGCCGGGCTCACCGCCTACTTCGCCTCCCGGCCCCTCATCGAGTCGCGGCTCCTGCGGGCCTGGGCGAGCGTCGCGTACGCCTTCCTGCCCGCCGCGACCGGAGCGCTGGCCACCGGCCGCCTCGGCACCGCCGTGCTGGCCGTCCTGCTCCCGCCGATCGCCCGCGCGGCCGTCGCCGCGCACGGGATGCGCGGTGGCAGCGACGGCGCGCGCGGCACCTGGCGCGCGACCTGGGCGTACACCCTGCTGCTCACCTTCACGACGGCGTTCACCCCGATCGTCTGGCCGCTCGCCGTGGTCCTCGGCATCGGAGTGCTGGTGCTGCGCCGGGGCGACATCGTCGCGTACGGACTGCGCTTCCTGGCCACCGTGGGCACCCCGATGCTGGTCCTCGCACCCTGGTCGCTGTCCCTGCTGACCAACCCGTCCGGCTTCCTGAAGGAGGCCGGCCTGGACACCGGTACGGGTACGGCGACCGCGCTCGACCTGCTCGGCATCAGCCCCGGCGGTCCCAAGGCGGCGGGTGGCGTCCTGCTGCTGGGCATCGTGCTGGCGGCGCTGGCAGCACTGCTGCGCGGGGAGCGGCAGTTCGCGATCCGTGCGGCCTGGGCCGCCGCGCTCGTCGGCCTGTTCTTCGCGGGTCTCTCCAACGGCTCCACCTGGGCGGGCCCCGCCACCCTCGTCTACGGCATCGCGCTGATCGGCGCCGCCGTGCTCGGCGCCGACGGCGCCCGGGTGCGGGTCACCGCGCTCAGCTTCGGCTGGCGCCAGCCGGTCGCCGCACTGATCGCCCTGGCCGCCGCTGCCGCGCCCGCGCTGGCCGCCGCCGGCTGGATGATCGGCGGCGCGGCCGGACCGCTGGAGCGCCGCGACGCGGTGCAGGTACCCGCCTTCGTCGCGGAGGAGAGCGTCACCCGGGACCAGCCGCGCACCCTGGTACTCGGCGGTTCCTCACCGGCCGCCGTCTCGTACAGCCTGGTCCGCGGCTCGGGTGCCCGCCTCGGCGACGCCGAGCTCACCGAGGCGGGCGGCAGCAACGCCCACCTCGACAAGGTCGTCGGCAACCTGGTCGCCGGCTCCGGCGCCGACCAGGGAAGCCAGCTGAGCGGTTTCGCGATCCGCTACGTCCTCGTACGGGACGGGGCACCGCGGCAGATGAGCAGGGTGCTCGACTCGACGCCCGGTCTCAGCCGGCTCAGCCAGCTGGACGGCAGCGCCCTGTGGCGCGTCGACCGGCAGGTCTCGCGCCTCATGATCGTGCCGTCCGGCGAGAGCGCCGAGCCCGTGCCCGTCGGCTCGCTGCCCGTCGAGGCGCACACGAAGATCCCGGAGGGCGGATCGGGCCGGGTGCTGCGGATCGCCGACGGCGCGGACCCGCGCTGGCAGGCCACGCTGAACGGCAAGGCGCTGACGCCGAAGACCGTGGACGGCTGGGCGCAGGGCTTCACGCTCCCCGCCGAGGGCGGCACGCTGGACCTCACGTACGACACCCCGGTCACGCACACCGCGTGGATCTGGACGCAGATGGCCCTCGGAGTCGTCCTGGTGGTCATGGCCCTGCCGGGCCGCCGCCGGGAGATCGACGACGACCTGCCCGAGGAGCCCGAGACGGTTCCGGCCGAGCCGGTGGCCGGCGAGGGACGCCGTGCGCGCAGGCTGCGCGCGGCGGCCCAGGCGGAGGCGGTGACGGCGGGGGAGGACGGCCAGGAGGCCGGGTACGCGCCCCCCTCCGGTGGCCAGGACGGCACTCCTCCCACCCCGGACGTCCCCGAACCGGCGGCTGTGCCGGGCGGGTACATCCCGGCCCAGCAGGACAGCGAACCGTACGCGGCGGCCCCGGACGACCAGGAAGGCACCGGCACCTACGCGGCGGTCCCGCAGCAGAACTACGGGGAGTGGGACGCGCAGCAGTACCAGGGCGCCGGCTACGGGCAGTACCAGGGCGGCCAGGACGCCGGGCAGTACCAGGACGGCCAGGACGCCGGGCAATACCAGGACGGCCAGTACCACCAGGCCGACCCGTACCAGCACGACCCCTACCAGCAGCAGGGCGCCTACGACCCGTACGGCTACCCCCAGCAGCAGCCCTACGCCCCCGGGACGGGCGAAGCCGCCCCGTACGACGGGCACGAAGAGAACACAGCCCCGGGCCAGGGCCCGTGGCCGACCGGCAACGCATCGCGAGGCGAGTCCGAGTGAAGTCCACCCCCCTGTCCCTCATCGCGGGCGCAGTCGCCCTCGCCGCCGTCACCGGATTCGCCGCGCTCACCGCGCCCGGCGACGGGGAGGCACCGGAGGCGAAGGCCGCGGCCCGGCTCCCCGTCGAGCGCACCAGCCTGCTCTGCCCGGCGCCCAGCAGCTCCGACCTGGCGGACACGACGTACACGTCCTTCACCCCGGCGGGGGAGAGCGGCGGTGACGCCGGTACCGCCGAGCTGAAGCCGTCCGTGCCGCTCCCGTCGGACGAGGACGACGCGGCGGCCGACAAGGACAAGGACGACGAGAAGGAGGAGGAGAAGAAGCCGGCGGCCGACAAGCCCGTCATCACGCTCAAGGACGCCGGGAAGCCGGCCACGGCCGACACCTCCAAGTCCGACGCCCCGGCACTCATCGGTACCGCCACCGGCCGGCTGGCCCCGGGCTGGACGGCCCAGCAGACCACCACGACCGCGGCGGGCGAGGCCCGCGGCCTCCTCGGTGTCAGCTGCACGGCCCCGGACACGGACTTCTGGTTCCCGGGCGCCGGCACGGCGGCGACGCGGCAGGACTACGTCCATCTCACCAACCCCGACGACACGGCGGCGGTCGCGGACATCGAGCTGTTCGGTCCCGAGGGTGCCCTCGCGTCGGACACCGGCGAGGGGATCACGGTGCCGGCCAGGTCGAGCGTCGCGCTGCTGATCTCGACCCTGACCACCGAGGCAGTCGACGACGTGACCGTCCACGTCACCACCCGGACGGGACGCGTCGGGGCGGTCGTCCGGGTCGCCGAGAACGACGCGGGCAGCGACTGGCTGACCGTGTCCGCCGACCCGGCGCAGACCCTGGTCCTGCCCGGCATCCCGGCCGACGCCACGTCCGTACAGCTGGTGGCCTTCGCACCCGGTGAGGACGACGCCGACGTGAAGGTCCAGCTCATGGGGAAGAACGCGACGTTCTCACCGGCCGGCAACGACACCCTGCACATCAAGTCGCAGATGACCGCGAGCGTCGACCTCAAGAACGTCACCCGCGGGGAGCCCGGCTCGATCCGGCTGTCCCCGGTCGAGGGCGAGGGCACGCCGGTCGTCGCCGCGCTGCGCGTGGTGCGCGGCAAGGGCGACAAGCAGGAGATCGCGTACATCCCCGCGACCGCGCCGGTGGGCGACCGGGCGAGCGTGGCCGACAACCGGGCGAAGGGCTCGGTCCTCTCCCTGACCGCGCCGGGCAGCACGGCCAAGGTCGAGGTGACCGCGTCCGCGGGCAGCGAGGGCGGTGAGAAGACCGTCAAGACGTACACCGTCAAGGGCGGTACGACGCTGGAGGTCACCCCCGAGGTCCCGTCCGGGCTCAAGGGCGGTTACGCGCTGACGGTGAAGACGCAGTCGGGCGGCCCCGTCCACGCGGCCCGCACACTCACGGTCACCGAGGGCGGCATCGAGATGTTCACCGTCCAGACGCTGCCCGACGACGGCGGCACGGTCGAGGTGCCCGTGGCGGAGCAGGACCTCTCCGTCCTGGACGACTGAGGCCCGCCGCGCCGTGGGCGGCCGGGCCGTCCGGTCCGCCCGCGGCGTGCGCCGCTCAGTCCTGGCCGTAGCGCGGGTCGACCGACTCGGGTGACAGGCCCAGCAGTTCCGCGACCTGCTCCACCACGACCTCGTGCACCAGCAGGGCGCGCTCGTCGCGGCTCTTGGTGCGGATCTCGACGGGGCGCCGGTAGACGACGATCTGCGCGGGCTGTCCCTTCACGGCGGACACCGCACTGCCCAGCGGCACGGTCTCCTCCGGGGACCTCGGCACGTCGAGGACCAGGAAGTCGACCTCCGCCAGCTGCGGCCAGCGCCGTTCCAGTCGCTCCACCGAGTCCTGGACCAGATCGCGGAAGTTCTCCGCCCTGCTGACCGACAGCGGCACCTGGGGCGGGGCGACCGGCCCGCGCATGCCGCGGCCGTGGCGGTCGCGACGGCGGGGCTGCGGCTCGGACGGGTGGGGCGGCGGTACGGGACTGTCCATCACCGACGCAGCGTAACGCTCCTCCGGCCGCCCCGATCACGGCTCCTCCGCAGGTCGGCCTGATGTCCGCACGTGAACATTCCGGCCATGGACGAGTCCGGTTCAGGCCCCGCTCCGACCGTTGATGCTCCGTCGGACGACTGTGTGTGGTCCCCCGGGAGACCGGTACGGAGGCCCGACCAAGGAGCGCGGCACGGCTGCCGCGCAGGTCAGGACAACTGCGGGAGAACCCCTTCGGCCAGGGGCCACGGGGCGACACGAGGGGGTGACCTGAGGGAGGGTCGTCGCAGCCCGCTCAAGAGTGCGGTACCGTCCAACATCGTGAGCCCTGTACGTCGCTGTTCGCGAACCGCGTGCGGCCGTCCCGCCGTCGCGACACTGACGTACGTCTATGCCGACTCGACCGCGGTCCTCGGCCCGCTCGCCACCTATGCCGAGCCCCACTGCTACGACCTCTGCGCCGAGCACGGTGAGCGCCTCACCGCGCCACGAGGCTGGGAGGTCGTCCGGCTCTCCGACCCCTCGGCTCCCACACGTCCCAGCGGTGACGACCTCGAAGCGCTCGCCAACGCCGTGCGCGAAGCGGCCCGGCCGCACGACCGGGGACCCGGCACCCCTGGCCGGGGACCGCGCGCCGCGGACCCGGTGGAGGTCGCACGCCGCGTCCACCTGCGGGTGCTGCGCTCCCCGGACTCCTGACCGGCGCCTCCCTGACCGCTGCCCTCCTGACCGGCGCCCCCTGGGGTGAACGCTCCACCGACGGGCGGTGTGCGCACGCCCGGTAGTTTGGGCGGTCCGCAGAGATCCCAGGAGGACCGGCCGTGGTTGCTGACCTGTCGCAGCTCGTAAAGGCGTACGACGTGCGTGGAGTCGTGCCCGACCAGTGGGACGAGCCGCTCGCCGAACTGTTCGGCGCCGCCTTCGTCCAGGTCACCGACGCGGACGCGATCGTCGTCGGCCACGACATGCGGCCCTCCTCGCCCGGCCTGTCCAGGGCCTTCGCCCGGGGTGCGACGGCCCGCGGTGCCGACGTGACGCTGATCGGGCTCTGCTCGACGGACCAGCTGTACTACGCCTCCGGGGCGCTGGACCTGCCCGGGGCGATGTTCACGGCGTCGCACAACCCGGCCCGGTACAACGGCATCAAGATGTGCCGCGCCGGAGCGGCGCCCGTCGGCCAGGACACCGGACTCTCCGAGATCCGCACCCTGGCCGAGCAGTGGTCCGAGCACGGCGCACCGGCCACGACCGCCACCACACCCGGCACGGTCAGCGAACGGGACACCCTCACCGACTACGCCGCGCACCTGCTGGGCCTCGTCGACCTCTCCGGGATCCGCCCCCTCAAGGTCGTCGTGGACGCGGGCAACGGCATGGGCGGCCACACCGTCCCCACCGTCTTCGCCGGCCTCCCGCTCGACCTCGTACCCCTGTACTTCGAGCTGGACGGCACCTTCCCGAACCACGAGGCCAACCCCCTCGACCCGAAGAACATCGTCGATCTCCAGGCCCGCGTCATCGCCGAGGGGGCCGACCTCGGCCTCGCCTTCGACGGCGACGCGGACCGTTGCTTCGTCGTGGACGAGCGGGGCGCGGGCGTGTCACCGTCCGCGATCACGGCCCTGGTCGCCGCCCGCGAGCTCGCCCGCAACGGCGGCAAGGGCACCGTCATCCACAACCTGATCACTTCCTGGTCGGTCCCCGAGGTCGTCCGGGAGAACGGCGGAAGCCCCGTCCGCACCCGGGTCGGCCACTCCTTCATCAAGGCGGAGATGGCCGAGCACGGCGCGATCTTCGGCGGCGAGCACTCCGCGCACTACTACTTCCGGGACTTCTGGAACGCCGACACCGGCATGCTCGCCGCCCTGCACGTCCTGGCGGCGCTCGGCGGGCAGGAGGGCCCGCTCTCCGGACTCGTCGACCGCTACGACCGCTACGCGGGCTCCGGGGAGATCAATTCCACCGTCGCCGACCAGGCGGACCGGCTCGCGGCGATCAGGGCGGCCTACGGGAGCCGCGACGACATCACCCTCGACGAGCTCGACGGACTCACGGCGACCGGCGAGGACTGGTGGTTCAACCTCCGCCCCTCCAACACCGAGCCGTTGCTGCGCCTGAACGTCGAGGCCCGCGACGAGAAGACGATGGAGGCGGTACGGGACGAGGTCCTGGCCGTGGTCCGCGCCTAGGTACTGGTGGCACCCCCTGCGCCTGGGGGTACTGGGGCACCCCTGGCACACACCGCCTGTCCCCACCGCGTACCGCGCGGCCCGTACCCGCCGCGCACCAGGGGGACCGGCACATGCACGGCCGGGCGGGGCCTGCCGGGCCGCGCCCCTGTCGGCCCGGCGGTAGGCTGACGACGCCCCAGCTCCGCGGACCCGAACCGGCCCGCACCGATCCTGACCGCATGCTCGAAGGGACCCACCCCATGCCGCTCGAAGCCGGCCTCCTGGAGATCCTCGCCTGCCCGGCCTGCCACGCAGGGCTCGACGACCGGTCCGCGGCCGAAAGCCCCGAGCTGGTCTGCACCGGCACGGACTGCGGTCTGGCCTACCCGGTACGGGACGGCATCCCGGTGCTGCTCGTCGACGAGGCCCGCCGCCCCGCATGACCTCGGGACGCACGCACCCCGCATCCCGCACCTGATCAGC
This sequence comes from Streptomyces sp. NBC_01520, assembly GCF_045040375.1. Taxonomy (NCBI): domain Bacteria; kingdom Bacillati; phylum Actinomycetota; class Actinomycetes; order Kitasatosporales; family Streptomycetaceae; genus Streptomyces; species Streptomyces sp. NBC_01520. Next base: position 3,194,385 of record NZ_CP109404.1, on the reverse strand, counting down.
ACGGTGATCGGAGGCCCACCGCCATGCTCGACGAGTCGTTGCTCGACGCCCCGGAAGCCCTGGCCCGAGCCGACCGGCGCGGTCTGCTCCGCGGCGCCGCCGAGGCCGGGGCCCGCGTACGTACCGCCGCCCGGCACGCCGCCGAGGCGGGCATCGGCGGCCTGACCCCCGAGGGCCGGCCCCGTGCCGTGCTGGTCGCGGGGCCCGGTACCGCCGCGTCCGGCGTCGCCGACCTGATCGGCGCCCTCGCGGGCGCCGCCTCGCCCGTCGTCCCGATCCGCCCCACCGGAGTCGCGGCAGCCGCCGGAGCCCTCCGCTGGATGCTGCCCGGATGGGCCGGATCCGTCGACCTGCTGCTCATCGCCACGGCCGACGGGTCGGAGCCCGGCCTGGCCCTGCTCGCCGGGCAGGCCTACCGCCGCGGCTGCACGGTCGTCGCCGTCGCCCCCGTCAGGTCGCCGCTGCGCGAGGCCGTCGACGGCGTCCACGGACTCGTCGTACCGATGGCCGCCGCCCCGCACGGGGAGTACGACGCCGAGACCTCGGCCGCGGGCCCCGGCACGCTCTGGGCGCTGCTCACCCCGCTGCTGGCCCTGCTGGACCGGATGGGCATGGTCGACGCGCCCCCCGAGGCGTTGGCGAAGGTCGCCGACCGGCTCGACCGCACCGCCGAACGCTGCGGTCCGGTCATCGCCACCTACAGCAACCCGGCCAAGACCCTCGCCGCGGAACTCGCCGACAGCCTGCCCCTCGTCTGGACGGAGGGCGACGTGGCCGGTCCGGTCGGACGCCGGTTCGCCGCCGTACTGGCGGAGCTCGCCGGCCGTCCCGCCCTCGTCAAGGAGCTCCCCGAGGCGCTGCCCTCCCACGGGACGCTGCTCGCCGGGGCGTTCGCCGCGGCGGCCGACCCCGACGCCTTCTTCCGCGACCGGGTGGACGAGCCCGAAGCGATGCGGGCCCGCGTCGTCCTGCTCCGCGACCGGCCCACCGGCGGCCTCACCGCGGGGCCGGCCGCCCGCGAACTGGCCCTCAGCCACGACACGGCCATCAGCGAACTCGAACCCGAGGAGGGCAGCGAACTCGAAGCACTCGCCGAGCTCCTCGCGGTCACCGACTTCGCCGCCGTCTACCTCTCCCTGGCCGCCGACAACCGGGCGTGACGACGGGGCTTTCCGCGCCGTTTCCCTCCCCGTTCCCTCAGCCTGTTTCCCTGTCCGGCACACCGCCCCGCGCATCCCACGAGGACGAACTTCCATGGACCGGCTCTCCAACACCGTGCGCCCCTACGCCTGGGGCTCCACCACGGCCATCCCCGAACTGCTCGGCGTCGCCCCCACGGGCGAACCGCAGGCCGAGATGTGGATGGGAGCCCACCCGGGAGCCCCTTCCCGCCTCACCCGCCCCACAGCGCCGGCCACCGGAGGCACCGGGGCCGCCGCGGGGCAGGCCGGTACGGAGGCTGTCGCGGGGCGGGCGGGTACCGAGGCCGCCGCCGAGCGGTCCCTCACCGACGTCATCGCGGCGGACCCCGAACGCGAGCTGGGCCCGGCGGCCGTACGCACCTTCGGCCCCCGCCTTCCCTTCCTGCTCAAGCTCCTCGCGGCAGGCGCCCCGCTCTCCCTCCAGGTCCACCCCGACCTCGCCCAGGCACAGCAGGGGTACACGGACGAGGAGCGCAGGGGCGTCCCGATCGACGCGCCCCGGCGCACGTACAAGGACGCCAACCACAAACCCGAGCTGATCTGCGCCCTCACCCCCTTCGACGGCCTGTGCGGCTTCCGCAGGCCCGCCGAGGCGGCCGACGCGATAGCCGCCCTCGGCGTCGACTCCCTGAAGCCGTACGTGGACCTGCTCCGCGCCCGCCCCGAAGAGGCTGCGCTGCGCGAGGTCCTCACGGCGATCCTCTCCGCCGACCCGGCCGAGACGGCCCACACGGTCGACGAGGCGGCCGAGGCCGCCGAACGTCTCGGCGGCGCCCACGCCCCGTACGCGCGGATCGCCCACCACTACCCCGGCGACCCTGGCGTCATCGCGGCCATGCTGCTGAACTACGTACAACTGCAGCCCGGCGAGGCCATGTTCCTCGGGTCCGGCGTCCCGCACGCCTACCTCGGGGGTCTCGGCGTCGAGATCATGGCCAACTCCGACAACGTGCTGCGCTGCGGGCTGACCCCCAAGCACGTCGACGTACCCGAGCTGCTGCGCATCGTCCGCTTCGAGGCCACCGAGCCCGGCATCCTGCGGCCCGAGGCCTCACCCACCGGCGAAGAGGTGTACGAGACGCCGGTCGACGAATTCCGGCTGTCGCGCTACGTCCTGGCGTCCGGCGGATCACCCGTCGACCTGACGGCGGCCACCCCGCAGATCCTGCTCTGCACGGCCGGTGCTCCCCAGGCCGGGGACATCACCCTCGCACCAGGCGAATCCGTGTTCGTCCCGGCGGACGAATCGGTCGAAGTGACCGGTACGGGCACACTCTTCCGCTCCACCGTGGTGGTCTGACGTACCGTCCGCATCAACGGCTGCAACAATGTCCGGCCGTACCGCGGCGCCGTGCCGCAGCACCGACGAAGGGACACCAGGCACCCATGAGCGCGTCAGGCGGAACCAAGGCGATCGTGGCGGCACTCGCCGCCAACCTCGCCATCGCAGTGGCCAAATTCGTGGCGTTCCTCTTCAGTGGCTCGTCGTCGATGCTCGCGGAGAGCGTCCACTCGCTCGCGGACTCCGGCAACCAGGGCCTGCTGCTGCTCGGCGGCAAGAAGGCCCAGCGCGAGGCGACCCCCCAGCACCCCTTCGGCTACGGACGCGAGCGCTACATCTACGCGTTCCTCGTCTCCATCGTGCTGTTCTCGGTCGGTGGCATGTTCGCGATCTACGAGGGCTACGAGAAGATCAAGCACCCGCACGAGATCGAGGCCTGGTACTGGCCGGTCGGCGTGCTGGTCTTCGCGATCATCGCCGAGAGCTTCTCCTTCCGTACGGCGATCGTGGAGTCCAACCTGACCCGCGGCAAGCTCTCCTGGACGCAGTTCGTCCGCCGCGCCAAGGCCCCCGAGCTGCCCGTCGTCCTGCTTGAGGACCTCGGTGCGCTCGTCGGCCTGATCCTGGCTCTCGCAGGCGTCAGCCTGGCCCTGGGCACCGGCAACGGCGTGTGGGACGGCATCGGCACCCTCTGCATCGGCATCCTGCTTATCGTCATCGCGATCGTCCTCGCCGCGGAGACGAAGTCGCTGCTGCTCGGTGAGGCGGCCGGGGTCGACGACGTCGAGAAGATCAAGGGCGCGGTGGTCGACGGGGACACCGTCACCCGCATCATCCACATGCGTACGCTCCACCTCGGCCCGGAGGAGCTGCTGGTCGCCGCCAAGATCGCGGTCCGGAGCGACGAGTCGGCCGCCGAGGTCGCCGCCGCCATCAACGCGGCGGAGGACCGGATCCGTACGGCCGTCCCGATCGCCCGGGTCATCTACCTGGAGCCCGACATCTACGACGAGGAAGCGGCCGCGGCCGGCACCAACCCGGGCAGAACCCCGGGCGGCGCTTCGGAGTCCCCGGAGTCTGCGGGGTCCGCGGGGTCCGCGGGGTCCGCGGGGTCCGCGGAGTCTGCGGAGTCTGCGGGGTCCGCGGAGGCATCGGGCGCCTAGGGCCCTACGGGGGGCACGGGCGTCAGGGGCGCCTCGTGTTCCGCGGGCCGGCAGCGCGGGCGCCTCGGGTTCCACGGATGCCACGGGCGTCGCGGGTGCCTCGGGTTCCACGGACTCCCTGGATCGAATCTGCGGGCCTTTCACGGCTCCTGGGACGCCTCGGACCCGGCTTCGCCGACCTCTCAGGCCTCGCCCGACCCACCGGCCGGATCCGGCCACCGACCCGCTGAGCTTCGGCCCCGAACGGCCCTGTGAGCGACCCCGATGCCCGGACGGGCTGGGGCCCACTGGGCCGTTCGGTGTAGATTCGTCGCAGTACCAGACGTCGCTGCTGATGGCGGTCGATCGGCTCGCAGGCGCGGGCCGGCCGAGGGAGAGAGGGCCTCCGACGGACTGCACTGCGATGACCCGGGCATTCCTGTGTCCGCGCCGCCGCAGAGCCAGCCAGCCCACCCTCGACCCATCACGAGGAGCAGCCCGTTATGACGACGGCCGCCAATCGCCAGGACTTCAAGGTCGCCGACCTCTCCCTCGCCCCCTTCGGGCGCAAGGAGATCACCCTCGCCGAGCACGAGATGCCCGGCCTGATGTCGATCCGCAAGGAGTACGCCGCCACTCAGCCGCTGGCCGGTGCGCGTGTCACCGGCTCGCTGCACATGACGGTGCAGACCGCGGTGCTCATCGAGACCCTCGTCGCCCTGGGCGCCGAGGTTCGCTGGGCCTCCTGCAACATCTTCTCCACCCAGGACCACGCGGCCGCCGCCATCGCGGTCGGCCCGAACGGCACCCCGGACGCCCCCGCCGGCGTCCCGGTCTTCGCCTGGAAGGGCGAGAGCCTGGAGGAGTACTGGTGGTGCACGGAGCAGGCTCTGACCTGGCCCAACACCCCCACCGGTGGCCCGAACATGATCCTCGACGACGGTGGTGACGCGACCCTCCTCGTCCACAAGGGCGTCGAGTTCGAGAAGGCGGGCGCCGCACCGGACCCGTCGACCGCGGACAGCGAGGAGTACGCGTACATCCTCACCCTGCTGAACCGCACCCTCGGTGAGTCCCCGCAGAAGTGGACGCAGCTCGCGTCCGAGATCCGCGGTGTCACCGAGGAGACCACGACCGGTGTGCACCGGCTGTACGAGATGCACCGCGACGGCACCCTCCTGTTCCCGGCGATCAACGTCAACGACGCTGTCACCAAGTCGAAGTTCGACAACAAGTACGGCTGCCGCCACTCGCTGATCGACGGCATCAACCGCGCCACCGACGTCCTGATCGGCGGCAAGACCGCCGTCGTCTGCGGCTACGGCGACGTGGGCAAGGGTTGTGCGGAGTCCCTCCGCGGCCAGGGTGCCCGAGTGATCATCACCGAGATCGACCCGATCTGCGCGCTGCAGGCGGCGATGGACGGCTACCAGGTCGCCACGCTCGACGACGTCGTGGAGACCGCCGACATCTTCGTCACCACGACGGGCAACAAGGACATCATCATGGCCGGCGACATGGCCCGGATGAAGCACCAGGCCATCGTCGGGAACATCGGCCACTTCGACAACGAGATCGACATGGCCGGCCTGGCGAAGATCGACGGCATCGTCAAGGACGAGGTCAAGCCGCAGGTCCACACCTGGACGTTCACCGACGGCAAGGTCCTGATCGTGCTGTCGGAGGGCCGTCTGCTGAACCTGGGCAACGCCACCGGCCACCCCTCGTTCGTCATGTCCAACTCGTTCGCGGACCAGACCCTGGCCCAGATCGAGCTGTTCACGAAGCCCGAGGCGTACCCGACCGATGTCTACGTGCTGCCCAAGCACCTGGACGAGAAGGTCGCCCGACTCCACCTCGACGCGCTGGGTGTGAGGCTCACGACGCTGCGCCAGGAGCAGGCCGACTACATCGGTGTCCCGGTCGAGGGCCCGTACAAGTCCGACCTCTACCGCTACTGAGCCGCCCGCCGGCCATCCGGCCGGCGCTGACTCAGCAGCAGCACGTACGAGCGCAGGCCCCCGCACCCCCGTGCCGGGGGCCTGCGCTCGTACCGCAACCGCACAGCCCGAGGAACCCGAAGGACCCCATGCCCCGCGGCCGTTATTCGCTCCACGACCTCCACGACCACACCCCCCTCGGCGAAGAACACTTCCACTGCGCCCCAGGCCCCTCCGGCTGGCGCTACGTCTCCCAGACGACGGCCCCCTCCGGCGCGCACCTGGGCTCCGTCGACCTGGCCCTGGACGAGCTCGGCCGCCCCATCCGCCTCGAACTGCACGCCTCGAGCTGGCAGATCCGTGGCGCCGCCCTCGACGGAGTCACCTGGGTACGGACCGATCCGACCGGTGCTCACGCCACCGAGGGCAATGTCCGCGCCCACACCTTCTCCGGCACGTCCCCCGCCTTCCTCGTCGCCACCGCCCGGCTCCTGCGCCTCACCCCCGATTCCCCCGCGACCCGCGTCCGTCTGGTCACCTTCACGGACCCGGTTCTCGCGCCCCGAACCGTCGACCAGTCCTGGGCCCTGGTGAACAGTGAAGCGCACGCCACTGACAACGGCCCCCTGATCGTGGACGAGTACCAGGTCAACGCGCTGGACACCGGGGAACAGCACGCGGTCCACCTGGCCGGGGACGTGGTCCTGGCAGCTCCCGGCATCGAGCTGGAGCACCTGGAATCACCGCCCTCACCCCCGGCGCACTAGGCGGGCGGAGCGAACCCGGTGGCACCCGGCCCCACGGGCCGGCCCGTCGGCGACGTACCGGCCCGGTGAGGATCGGACACCGGCGCGGTCACCGGTGCCGTGGGGGCGACGGCCGACGGCTTCGACGCGACGTCCGTGGCCGGCCGGACCGCCCAGGGCGAGCCTGCGGGCATCCCTCCGGGCACAGTTCCGGACGGTCCGCCCGGCACCACCATCCCTCCGGGGCCAACCGCGCCCGGCCACGTTCCTCCCTGGAGACCCGTGGACGCCGGCGTCTGCACGGCGTGGTTCCGGCCGACGGCAGCGGTCACCCGCCGCACATCCCTCGCCTGCCGCTCGTTCACCACAGCCGCCAGGTACGCGGCGGCGGGCACGCCCTGCGGTACGGGAACTCCCGTACGGGCGGCAAGGTCTCCGGACAGCCGTTCGGCGATCGACCAGCCCACGGCGCCGTCGAGCTGGTGCATCCGGGTCAGGTACTGGCGTATCGCCAGCCAGAGATCGTCCGGCACCGCCGACAGGTCCAGCTGCGCGAATCGTCCCACCAGCCAGGGAGGAGGCAGCGGCACGGCAACGGCACGCCCGGTCGGTACCCGCTCCCGTACGACGAGGGTTCCCGCGAACACGTCACCGAGTCGTCGGCCCCTGGCCGATACCAGGGAAGCGATACAGGCGACGACGCCGAACGTCCCCAGGATCTCGACCACGCCCATCGATCCCCGCACCAGCGCGTGCCGGAACCGGATCGGCCCGCCGTCGTCCCGCACCACGCGAAGTCCACAGGCCAGCTTCCCAAGCGAACGGCCGTGGCTGAGCGTCTCGACGGCGATGGGCCCGCCCACCAGCACAAGAAGGAAGGTGGCGACGGCGATCGCCGCACTCGCCGCCTCGTCGAGGCTCGCGGTCGCCACAGCCAGACCGATCGATATCAGAACAAAAACTGTCAAAACCACCGCAAGATCGATGGCGATCGCCAACGCCCGGCTCGGTAGCCTCGCCGGCTGCAACCCCAGTACGACCGCATCACCGGTCACGAGCTCATTCATCGTCGCCCACCCTTCGCCGCCCTTCCCTGCCCCTCGGGCCCACAGTCTGCCAAGCTGGCCCGCAGCGCGCCGCCGTAGTACGGACCCGTACGCACCCATGCCTGGAGCAGCAGCCGACCATGGATCTCGATGTCTTCGTGACCACCCACCGCACCGAGTGGGACCGCCTGGACCACCTTCTGCACCGAGGGCGGAGTCTGACCGGCGCGGAAGCGGATGAGCTCGTCGCTCTCTACCAGCGAACGGCCACGCACCTGTCCCTGATCCAGTCCAGCGCACCGGATCCTCTGCTGACCGCGCGCCTCACCCAGCTCGTGGCCCGCGCCCGTTCCACCGTGACCGGGACCCGCCGGGCTTCGTGGCGCGATGCCGCACGCTTCCTGACCGCCGGCTTTCCCGCGGCCGTCTACCGATCGAGGCACTGGTGGATACCCACGGCGGTGCTCTCCACGCTGCTTGCGGCAGTCATCGGCTGGTGGATCGGCACGCATCCGGAAGTCCAGGCGGCGATCGCCGCCCCGGAGGACCTGCGCAGCCTGACCCGGCCCGGCGGGGAGTACGAGACCTACTACTCCAGCCACCCGGCCGCGTCGTTCGCCGCCCAGGTCTGGACGAACAACGCCCAAGCCGCAGCGATGTGCCTGGTGCTGGGCGCGTTCCTCTGCCTGCCGGTGATCTGGATCCTTCTCCTCAACGTGTTCAACCTCGGTGTCGGCATCGGCCTGATGTCATCGGCCGGCCGTCTGGACACGTTCCTGGGCCTTGTCCTTCCGCACGGTCTGCTGGAGCTCACCGCCGTCTTCGTCGCAGCAGGCACCGGACTCCGCCTCGGCTGGACGGTCATCGACCCGGGGCCGCGCACCAGGCGCTCCGCCCTGGCCGAGCAAGGGCGAGCAGCTCTCGGCATGGCCATCGGTCTGGCCCTGGTCCTGTTCGTCTCCGGTGTCATTGAGGGCTTCGTGACCCCGTCGGGCCTTCCCACCTGGGCTCGGATCACCATCGGCATCGTGGCTGAGCTGGCCTTTCTCGCCTACGTCTACGTTCTCGGCGGGCGGGCCGCCAAGGCCGGCGACACAGGCGATCTCGATGTCGCGGAGCGCAGTGCGGAACTCCCCTCCGCCGCGTGACGGCCGATGTGCGTCCACGGCCGCTGACCTGCTAGTGTCTCCCTCGCCCACAAAAATTGTTGACACAGTCGGCGTGGGGAGGTATATTTTAACGGTTGCAGCGAACTGGACAGGTTCGGGTGCGAAAGTTAGAGTTTATTTCGCTCTTGCTGGGGACGGGATCCTCGCAGAGCCGATCGATTCTTCTCTTTGAATGAGCAGACACGCCGATTAGCTTCGGTCGAAATGCTTCTGATAAAGTCGAGTCAGCCGAAAGGTAAAGGCCGCTCCGCAGGCCGCTGGATTCAAATTCGGACCGGAAATGGAACGGAAAAGAGTCTGGTAGAGTCGGACTCGCCGGAAAGGGAAACGCGAAAGCGAAGAACTGGAAAGCGAAACCCGCTTCGACCGGGAATCGGACACGAAAGAGTCTGATAGAGTCGGAAACGCAAGAACGAAGGGAAGCGCCCGGAGGGCCCCGGTGAAACGGGACCGAAGGAAGCGTCCGTTCCTTGAGAACTCAACAGCGTGCCAAAAGTCAACGCCAGATATGTTGATACCCCGGCCTGCTTCGGCAGGTTGGTGGTTCCTTTGAAAAGTCCTGCTGGTCCTTCGGGTCTGGTAGGCAACAATAGCGAGGACGCTGTGAACGACCGGTCTTATTCCGATCTGGTCGTTCCGCTCTCGTGTTGTGATCCCGATTACGGGAAAACATTCACGGAGAGTTTGATCCTGGCTCAGGACGAACGCTGGCGGCGTGCTTAACACATGCAAGTCGAACGATGAAGCCTTTCGGGGTGGATTAGTGGCGAACGGGTGAGTAACACGTGGGCAATCTGCCCTTCACTCTGGGACAAGCCCTGGAAACGGGGTCTAATACCGGATAACACTCTGTCCCTCATGGGGTGGAGTTAAAAGCTCCGGCGGTGAAGGATGAGCCCGCGGCCTATCAGCTTGTTGGTGGGGTAATGGCCTACCAAGGCGACGACGGGTAGCCGGCCTGAGAGGGCGACCGGCCACACTGGGACTGAGACACGGCCCAGACTCCTACGGGAGGCAGCAGTGGGGAATATTGCACAATGGGCGAAAGCCTGATGCAGCGACGCCGCGTGAGGGATGACGGCCTTCGGGTTGTAAACCTCTTTCAGCAGGGAAGAAGCGAAAGTGACGGTACCTGCAGAAGAAGCGCCGGCTAACTACGTGCCAGCAGCCGCGGTAATACGTAGGGCGCAAGCGTTGTCCGGAATTATTGGGCGTAAAGAGCTCGTAGGCGGCTTGTCGCGTCGGATGTGAAAGCTCGGGGCTTAACCCCGAGTCTGCATTCGATACGGGCTAGCTAGAGTGTGGTAGGGGAGATCGGAATTCCTGGTGTAGCGGTGAAATGCGCAGATATCAGGAGGAACACCGGTGGCGAAGGCGGATCTCTGGGCCATTACTGACGCTGAGGAGCGAAAGCGTGGGGAGCGAACAGGATTAGATACCCTGGTAGTCCACGCCGTAAACGTTGGGAACTAGGTGTTGGCGACATTCCACGTCGTCGGTGCCGCAGCTAACGCATTAAGTTCCCCGCCTGGGGAGTACGGCCGCAAGGCTAAAACTCAAAGGAATTGACGGGGGCCCGCACAAGCAGCGGAGCATGTGGCTTAATTCGACGCAACGCGAAGAACCTTACCAAGGCTTGACATATACCGGAAAGCATCAGAGATGGTGCCCCCCTTGTGGTCGGTATACAGGTGGTGCATGGCTGTCGTCAGCTCGTGTCGTGAGATGTTGGGTTAAGTCCCGCAACGAGCGCAACCCTTGTTCTGTGTTGCCAGCATGCCCTTCGGGGTGATGGGGACTCACAGGAGACTGCCGGGGTCAACTCGGAGGAAGGTGGGGACGACGTCAAGTCATCATGCCCCTTATGTCTTGGGCTGCACACGTGCTACAATGGCCGGTACAATGAGCTGCGATGCCGCGAGGCGGAGCGAATCTCAAAAAGCCGGTCTCAGTTCGGATTGGGGTCTGCAACTCGACCCCATGAAGTCGGAGTTGCTAGTAATCGCAGATCAGCATTGCTGCGGTGAATACGTTCCCGGGCCTTGTACACACCGCCCGTCACGTCACGAAAGTCGGTAACACCCGAAGCCGGTGGCCCAACCCCTTGTGGGAGGGAGCTGTCGAAGGTGGGACTGGCGATTGGGACGAAGTCGTAACAAGGTAGCCGTACCGGAAGGTGCGGCTGGATCACCTCCTTTCTAAGGAGCATCTAGATTCCGCAAGGAGTCCAGAGACCATTACGTCGGCAAATGTTCGACGGTGGTTGCTCATGGGTGGAACGTTGACTATTCGGCACGACAGGTTGTTTTCGTGAGTACTGCTTCGGCGTGGAAAGTGAAGGGGATCGGTCGGGTCGGGCACGCTGTTGGGTATCTGAAGGTGCGGGCTTTTTTAGTCTGGATCTTCGGTTGCCGGCCCCAGTGCACTCACCTGTAAGGGTGGGGTGATGGGTGGCTGGTCGTTGTTTGAGAACTGCACAGTGGACGCGAGCATCTGTGGCCAAGTTTTTAAGGGCGCACGGTGGATGCCTTGGCACCAGGAACCGATGAAGGACGTGGGAGGCCACGATAGTCCCCGGGGAGCTGTCAACCAAGCTTTGATCCGGGGGTTTCCGAATGGGGAAACCCGGCAGTCGTCATGGGCTGTCACCCGCTGCTGAACACATAGGCAGTGTGGAGGGAACGCGGGGAAGTGAAACATCTCAGTACCCGCAGGAAGAGAAAACAACCGTGATTCCGGGAGTAGTGGCGAGCGAAACTGGATGAGGCCAAACCGTATGTGTGTGATACCCGGCAGGGGTTGCGCATACGGGGTTGTGGGATCTCTCTTTCATAGTCTGCCGGCTGTGAGACGAGTCAGAAACCGTTGGTGTAGGCGAAGGACATGCGAAAGGTCCGGCGTAGAGGGTAAGACCCCCGTAGCTGAAACATCAACGGCTCGTTTGAGAGACACCCAAGTAGCACGGGGCCCGAGAAATCCCGTGTGAATCTGGCGGGACCACCCGCTAAGCCTAAATATTCCCTGGTGACCGATAGCGGATAGTACCGTGAGGGAATGGTGAAAAGTACCGCGGGAGCGGAGTGAAATAGTACCTGAAACCGTGTGCCTACAAGCCGTGGGAGCGTCGCTGTATGTGCTTGCATATGCAGTCGTGACTGCGTGCCTTTTGAAGAATGAGCCTGCGAGTTAGCGGTGTGTAGCGAGGTTAACCCGTGTGGGGAAGCCGTAGCGAAAGCGAGTCCGAATAGGGCGATTGAGTTGCACGCTCTAGACCCGAAGCGGAGTGATCTAGCCATGGGCAGGTTGAAGCGGAGGTAAGACTTCGTGGAGGACCGAACCCACCAGGGTTGAAAACCTGGGGGATGACCTGTGGTTAGGGGTGAAAGGCCAATCAAACTCCGTGATAGCTGGTTCTCCCCGAAATGCATTTAGGTGCAGCGTCGTGTGTTTCTTGCCGGAGGTAGAGCACTGGATAGGCGATGGGCCCTACCGGGTTACTGACCTTAGCCAAACTCCGAATGCCGGTAAGTGAGAGCACGGCAGTGAGACTGTGGGGGATAAGCTCCATGGTCGAGAGGGAAACAGCCCAGAGCATCGACTAAGGCCCCTAAGCGTACGCTAAGTGGGAAAGGATGTGGAGTCGCAGAGACAACCAGGAGGTTGGCTTAGAAGCAGCCACCCTTGAAAGAGTGCGTAATAGCTCACTGGTCAAGTGATTCCGCGCCGACAATGTAGCGGGGCTCAAGCGTACCGCCGAAGTCGTGTCATTCGTACACATATCCCCAACGGGAGTATGGATGGGTAGGGGAGCGTCGTGTGCCGGGTGAAGCAGCCGCGGAAGCGAGTTGTGGACGGTTCACGAGTGAGAATGCAGGCATGAGTAGCGATACACACGTGAGAAACGTGTGCGCCGATTGACTAAGGGTTCCTGGGTCAAGCTGATCTGCCCAGGGTAAGTCGGGACCTAAGGCGAGGCCGACAGGCGTAGTCGATGGACAACCGGTTGATATTCCGGTACCCGCTTTGAAACGCCCAATACTGAATCAGGCGATGCTAAGTCCGTGAAGCCGGCCTGATCTCTTCGGAGTTGAGGGTAGTGGTGGAGCCGATGAACCAGACTTGTATTAGGTAAGCGATGGGGTGACGCAGGAAGGTAGTCCAGCCCGGGCGGTGGTAGTTCCCGGGGTAAGGGTGTAGGCCGTGTGGTAGGTAAATCCGTCACACGTTAAGGCTGAGACCTGATGCCGAGCCGATTGTGGTGAAGTGGATGATCCTATGCTGTCGAGAAAAGCCTCTAGCGAGTTTCATGGCGGCCCGTACCCTAAACCGACTCAGGTAGTCAGGTAGAGAATACCGAGGCGTTCGGGTGAACTATGGTTAAGGAACTCGGCAAAATGCCCCCGTAACTTCGGGAGAAGGGGGGCCATCACTGGTGATTGGATTTACTCCATGAGCTGGGGGTGGCCGCAGAGACCAGCGAGAAGCGACTGTTTACTAAAAACACAGGTCCGTGCGAAGCCGTAAGGCGATGTATACGGACTGACGCCTGCCCGGTGCTGGAACGTTAAGGGGACCGGTTAGTGCACTTTCGGGTGTGCGAAGCTGAGAACTTAAGCGCCAGTAAACGGCGGTGGTAACTATAACCATCCTAAGGTAGCGAAATTCCTTGTCGGGTAAGTTCCGACCTGCACGAATGGCGTAACGACTTCTCGACTGTCTCAACCATAGGCCCGGTGAAATTGCACTACGAGTAAAGATGCTCGTTTCGCGCAGCAGGACGGAAAGACCCCGGGACCTTTACTATAGTTTGATATTGGTGTTCGGTTCGGCTTGTGTAGGATAGGTGGGAGACTTTGAAGCGGCCACGCCAGTGGTTGTGGAGTCGTCGTTGAAATACCACTCTGGTCGTGCTGGATGTCTAACCTGGGTCCGTGATCCGGATCAGGGACAGTGTCTGATGGGTAGTTTAACTGGGGCGGTTGCCTCCTAAAGAGTAACGGAGGCGCCCAAAGGTTCCCTCAGCCTGGTTGGCAATCAGGTGTTGAGTGTAAGTGCACAAGGGAGCTTGACTGTGAGACCGACGGGTCGAGCAGGGACGAAAGTCGGGACTAGTGATCCGGCAGTGGCTTGTGGAAGCGCTGTCGCTCAACGGATAAAAGGTACCCCGGGGATAACAGGCTGATCTTCCCCAAGAGTCCATATCGACGGGATGGTTTGGCACCTCGATGTCGGCTCGTCGCATCCTGGGGCTGGAGTCGGTCCCAAGGGTTGGGCTGTTCGCCCATTAAAGCGGTACGCGAGCTGGGTTTAGAACGTCGTGAGACAGTTCGGTCCCTATCCGCTGTGCGCGTAGGAATATTGAGAAGGGCTGTCCCTAGTACGAGAGGACCGGGACGGACGAACCTCTGGTGTGCCAGTTGTCCTGCCAAGGGCATGGCTGGTTGGCTACGTTCGGAAAGGATAACCGCTGAAAGCATCTAAGCGGGAAGCCTGCTTCGAGATGAGTATTCCCACCACCTTGAGTGGTTAAGGCTCCCAGTAGACGACTGGGTTGATAGGCCAGATGTGGAAGCCCGGTAACGGGTGGAGCTGACTGGTACTAATAGGCCGAGGGCTTGTCCTCAGTTGCTCGCGTCCACTGTGTTAGTTCTGAAATAACGAACGGCTGTGTTTATGTCCGGTGTTGGTTAATTTCATAGTGTTTCGGTGGTCATTGCGTTAGGGAAACGCCCGGTTACATTCCGAACCCGGAAGCTAAGCCTTTCAGCGCCGATGGTACTGCAGGGGGGACCCTGTGGGAGAGTAGGACGCCGCCGAACAATTATTCCGGGAAAGCCCCGTGCCCTTGTGGCACGGGGCTTTTCTGCGTTCACAACCCGTTCCGATCGCCAACTCTGGGGCGGCCGCACTCGGCCCGTTCATTCAGTGGAAGCCGGCTTGACCTCATCAGCCGAATCCACGAGGAATCCGGGAACCGGCAGACCGGTCCGTGCGAACTGCGCGAGCACCCGGTGCTCGCCCTCAATAGCTCCGAGGTGCCGCCAAAGGCCGCCATAGGTCACCGGGCCGGACGGCCTCGTCCTCCATTTCGTGTAGCGCAGCCAGGCACTACTGCGGGTCCTGGTCCAGGGCCACATGCGGGAAGGCCTCCAGCGGCCTTGTCCGCCATGCCGACGCGCGCAGACCTCATCAGGGTCCAGCCCGAACCCCTCCGCCCACGTCCGTCAGACCTGTCACTGATTGGCGAGGGCGTCGATCAACGCGCTGTCGACATCGAACAGAACATATCGCTGGTTGGTTGGTCGGGCAGGTCCGGGCTGATCAGGTGTCATTCATGTGGATCAGCCCGGAACGAGCAGCCGCGACGAACCCGGATCGGAGACAGACCTAGAGCCGGCCGGCCGCCTTCAACGCAAGATATGCGTCAGCCACGGCCGGAGCGAGGTCGTGAGGAGCTGCATCGACGACCACGACATCGTGGCGGCGGAGCTGATCCGCGGTACGGCGACGCTGATCCTTGGTCTGCGTGCCCGCCGCGGCCTCGTACACCGCGTCCGCGGTGCCCCGCGTACGCGTCATCGCCTCGACATGAGGGTCCGCGACCGCGGCCACGAGCACCGTGTGGCGCTGGGTGAGTTGCGGAAGCACAGGGAGCAGCCCCTCCTCGATGGGAGCGGCGTCCAGTCCTGTGAACAGGACGATCAGGGAACGGCGGGGAGCACTCGCCAGCATTGCCGTGCTGAGACCGCGTGCGTCGGTCTCCACGAGCTCGGGTTCCAGCGGGGCCAGGGCTCCGACGATCGTCGACAGGACATCGCCTGCGGCAGCCCTGCCCTGTACCTGGGCCCGGACCCTCCGGTCGTAGGCGAGGAGGTTCACACGGTCGCCCGCACGCGTGGCGAGAGCGGTGAGGAGCAGGGTCGCGTCCATCGCCGCGTCGAGACGCGGCACGTCGCCGACTCGCCCGGCCGACGTACGGCCAGTGTCCAGGACGATGAGGATGTGGCGGTCCCGCTCGGGGCGCCACGTGCGGACGGCGACGGCGGACTGACGAGCGGTGGCGCGCCAGTCGATGGAGCGGGTGTCGTCGCCCGGCACGTAGGCCCGCAGACTGTCGAACTCGGTGCCTTCGCCACGGGTGAGCACGCTGGTGCGGCCGTCGAGTTCGCGGAGCCTGGCCAGCCGCGAGGGCAGATGCTTGCGGCTCGTGAAGGGAGGCAGCACCCGGACCGTCCAGGGCACATGGTGGTTCCCCTGGCGGGCCGCGAGACCCAGCGGTCCGAAGGAACGGACGGTGATGCGCTCGGCCCAGCGGTCACCCCGCCGGGCCGGACGGAGAAATGTGGTGAGGCGGCGGCGTTCGCCGGCAGGCACGGTGAACGCATGCCGGGACGCTGTGCGTTCGGCTTCCGTCGTCCAACTGCTGGGGGGCCAGGCATCACGCAGGTGCGCGCGGAGACGGCGGCGCGAAGGATTGGTCACGGTGAGTTGCACTTCTGCAGAGTCACCGAGTCGAACGGATGTATCACCGGATCGGGTGAACTGCAGCGTACGCACTGGCGCTGCCAGGGCGTAGTCGCACAGAATTGCCAGTGAGAGGGGGACGTTGACCGCGAGCATGCCTGTCCAGCTCGGGGCCAGGATGCCTACGGGGAGTGACCCCAGGGCGGCCAGCAGTGCCGTTCGTCCGGTGAGGGCCATGGTCTGGTCACCGCCTCATCGGGGGACGGGTACGTGGGCGAGGACGGCGGTGATGACGGAGTCGGCGGTGACTCCTTCCATCTCGGCTTCTGGCCGCAGCTGGATACGGTGACGGAGTGTGGGGAGCGCGAGGGCCTTCACATCGTCCGGTGTGACGTAGTCCCGGCCGGTCAGCCAGGCCCACGCACGTGCGGTGGAGAGCAGTGCGGTGGCTCCTCGGGGGGAGGCGCCGAGAGTGAGCGAGGGGGATTCACGCGTGGCACGGCAGATATCGACGACATAGGCGGCGATATCGGGTGAGACCGAGGTCTTGGCGACGGCGGCGCGGGCGGCTTCCAGGTCCGCGGGACCGGCGACGGGGCGTATGCCCGCCGCCTTGAGGTCACGCGGGTTGAACCCATCCGCGTGGCGTGTGAGGACATTGATCTCGTCCTCGCGCGTGGGCAGAGGGACCGTCAGTTTGAGGAGGAAGCGGTCCAACTGGGCTTCGGGCAGAGGGTAGGTGCCCTCGTACTCGACGGGGTTCTGGGTGGCTGCGACCAGGAAGGGATCCGGGAGCGCGCGGGGGGTTCCGTCAACGGTGACCTGGCGTTCCTCCATGGCTTCCAGCAGGGAGGACTGAGTCTTGGGAGGGGTGCGGTTGATCTCGTCCGCGATCAGGAGGTTGGTGAACACCGGGCCGGGCTGGAAGGAGAACTCAGCGGTTCGGGCGTCGTAGACGAGTGAGCCGGTGACGTCGCTCGGCATCAGGTCGGGGGTGAACTGGACGCGCTTGGTGCCCAGTTCGAGTGAGGCTGCAAGGGCGCGGACCAGGAGGGTCTTGGCGACTCCGGGGACGCCTTCTAGCAGGACATGGCCCCGGCAGAGCAGCGCGACGACGAGTCCGGTGACAGCAGGGTCCTGACCGACGACTGCCTTGGCGATCTCGGAACGCAGAGCTTCCAGGGATGCACGGGAGCTGTCGGCAAGCACGGGGGCGGTCGGGGTCCCTGCGGTCGCTGCAGGCACGGCGGGCTCCGGGGTCGGGGCGCTCATGAAGTGCGTACCTCTCTTTCGAGGGCGTCGAGTTGGGCGGTCAGAAGAACGAGTGCGGCGTCATCGGCCGGAGCCGGGCCGAAGAGCAGGGTGGGGAGATCGCCGTCCGGGGCGGTGAGGCGCGCGGAGACAGCGGGGAGGAGGACCTCGGAGGACTGCGCATCGCGGGGGGACACCCCGAGAAGGGGTGCGATGCGGACGCGTGTGGCGGAGCGCAGCGTGGTGGCGGCGCGGTCGCGGGCGTTGGCCTTGCGGTAGAGGCGGGCTCGGCCTTCGGTGGATTCGGAGGCGCGGATGGCCACGGGGAGCCGTTCGGTGACCAGCGGTCCCAGTCGGCGTGCGCGCCAGATGGCGGCGAGGGCAGCGGCGAGCGTGAGTTGGAGGGCGCCCCAGAGCCAGCCGGAGGGAATGAGGTCGATGAACCCGCTCTCTCCCTCGGTGTCTTCCTCGCTGGCGTCGTCGCCGCTCTCCCCGGCCGGGTTGCCTTCGGTGGCCGAGGGATCGGTGAGCGAGGGGAGGTACCAGACGAGATGCGGGCGGGAGCCGAGGAGTTGCAGGGCGAGGGAGGCGTTGCCCTGCTGGTCGAGACGGTCGTTGTACAGGATGTCGGGGGAGCCGAGCAGGATGGTGTCGCCTGTTGCGGGTCCAGGGAGGACCAGGAGGGAGGGGAGCCCGTCATGGGGGTAGCAGGCGGTCGCTCCGCGTACGTCCGTGGAGTAACGGATGCCACCGGTGTCGGCCGTACCCGCGGTGCGCGCGGCGGGAAGCTCGCAGCGCGCGGGGCGTGCGGCCACGGGGACGGACGGTTCGGCGTTCGCGCCCGGGGCCAGCAGGTCCACGGCCGCCGCATCGGGGGCGAGCAGAACGGTGCGGCCGGCGGAGCTGTCGGTGGCCGCGCGGAGGTGCAGCCGCTGGTAGGCGGTGAGGACGTTGGGTCCCGCGACGAGAAGGGTGGTGTCGGGTCCTGTCGCGTCGGCGGCCGCGTCGAGCGTGGTCACGACATCCACGGAGACGCTGCGGTCCTTGAGGAGCTCGGCGACGGCTCGGCTGCCGTACGGGTCGGCGGAGCGGGGGTCGAGGCGGCCGTGCTGTCCGCCGGAGTTGACGGCGGCCATGGTGATACCGGCGATGACGAGGACGAGGACGGCGAGCAGCAGCCCCTGGGCGCGCTGCCAGACCTGGCGCGGGGTGCGCGAGGTCGAAGTGCCGGTGGGAGCGGTCGTGGTCCCGGTCATCCGGAGGCCCCTCGGATCTGGCCTGTCGTCAGCAGGGGTTTGGCGGCATCGAGGTCCAGGTCGAGTGTGCACAGGCTCAGATACGTGGCCTCGTCGGCGGTGCGGCCACCGTATGTGACGTCGTCGAACGTCCGGGCGGCGGTGCGTAGACGGGTGGCGTGCGCGGGCAGGAGCCGGCCGGCTTCGGCGGCTGCCTCGTCCGCGGTGCGTCCGGGACGTGGGTCGAGCACGGCGCGGTCCTCGAGGGAGCGTACGACGGCGCGCATGCGTTCCTGGACGGCTTCGGTCCAGCGGTGGGCGTCGGCATGGGTCTCGGCTGCGGCACGATGCGCGTCGGCGCTGCGGACGGTGGCCCCGAAGAGGGTCTCCGCCGCACGCACGGTGCGCTGCGGGGTGCCGAGCCGCCACCAGAGGGCGGCACCCAGGCCGAGGACGACCAGGGCGAGTACGAGCAGTCCGAGCGGGCCGCCGGGGGCGGACCCGGCGGCGCCGTCGAAGAGGTCGCCGACCCATCCCCAGAAGCGGTCGAGGCCGCGCTGGAGAAGGTTCGGATCGTTTTCGTGGTACTTCGGATCGGACAGTTCGTTCTCTGCCGCTTCACGGGCGGGGACGCGTGAGACGTCCACGGGTATGTCGTCGCCCGCCCGGATGAGTCGTCGTGCTGCTGTGGTGCCCCCCGCCCCCGTCACCGCATCAGCCCCTGGGGGTGTCGTAGCCGGGCACGCCGGCGGCCTTGGCGAGGTCGAGGTCGAGCGCCTCGCGGCGGATGCGCTGGTCGACGTAGAGCAGGGCCATCACTCCCGCGGTGAAGGGGTAGGTGAGTGTCGAGACGATCACTTCGCCGATGCCCATGATGATCAGGAACGGCCAGCCGAAGTCGGTCGAGCTGCTGTTGAGGAACTCGCCGAGGCCGTCGCTGTCGGCCGTGATGGCGATGATGCCGAACGGGATGGCGATGATCAAGGTGACGACGAGGACCAGCAGGTAGGTGAGCGCCAGAATGCCGAACGTCCGCCACCAGTTGCCCTTGACCAGTTTCGCGGACCGGCGGAGCGAGGTGAGTACGGACTGGCGTTCCAGCATCAGAGCCGGTGCGGCGAGCGTGAAGCGGATCATCAGCCACAGGACGACGACGCAGGCGCCGATGAAGCCGAGGAAGACGAGTGCCAGTCCAGGGCCTCCGCCCAGGAGCAGTCCTGGCAGCAGACCCACTGCCATGATCGCCACGCTCATCAGGCTCAGCAGGAGTGTCAGCCCGAGGAGCGGGAGGAGCCGGGGGCGGGCCTCGGCCCACGCTTCGGAGAGCGTCACGGTGCGGCCCAGCACGGAACGGCTGATCACCACGGTGAGGACCGAGGTGGTGAAGAGCGTCGCGATCATCGCGAGGAGCGTGGCCGGGGCGGTGGCGATCAGTTCCGACTGCGCCGAGTCGGTGGCCTGGCGGAGGGCCTCGGTGCCGACGGCGTTCGGATCGACCGATGTCGCGTTCGGAAGGAGGTAGCGCTGCAGGAGGATGACCAGGATCTCGGTGACCACGGAGACGGTGAGGCTGATGCCGAGCACCGGGCGCCAGTGGGCGCGCATCGTGGACACGGCTCCGTCAAGGATCTCGCCGACGCCCAGTGGGCGGAGCGGGATGACTCCGGGCTTCGCCGCCATGGGCGGCCGGCCCCATCCGGGGCCTTGGGGCATGCCGCCCCAGCCCGGGGCGGGCGGGGGCGCGCCGGGGCCGTTCCCCTGAGCGCTCGGCGGGGACCACTGCCCCGGAGGTGGCTGTGCAGGGGACCACTGCCCGGCGGGGCCGTTTCCGTCGACGGGCTGGGAGGGCCTGGGGATGCCTGTCTCCTGCCCGTCGGAGGGGGCAGATCCGGGCGTAGCCCAGCCCGGAGAGTCGTTCATTGTCGCTCCTTCACGGTCCTGTCCGCTCATCGGGGCGGCAGGTTGCCAGCCATCGTGCCACGCGACGCTCCGGTGCGGGCCTGGCGTCGTATCTCCTTCTCGCCTTCATGTGCGGGCGGCTCAGCGGGCAGACTGGGCAGATGGCTGATCAGGACGCACAATCGCCGGTGGGCTTCGAGCCTCCGGCACTCTCCGTACTCCGCTGGGACGAGACACCGGAAGGTCCCGCGGTGGTGCTTCTCGACCAGACGCGGCTGCCTTCGGAAGAGGTCGAGCTGGTGTGCGCCGACGTGCCCGCCCTGGTCCGGGCGATCCGGTCGCTGGCGGTTCGTGGTGCGCCCCTGCTGGGCATCGCCGGGGGGTACGGGGTGGCTCTGGCGGCTGCCCGCGGCGACGACGTGGCGCGGGCAGCGGAGCTGCTGGAGCAGGCGCGGCCCACCGCGGTGAATCTCGGGTACGGGGCGCGGCGTGTGGCGCGGTTCTACGGGGCGGCTGTCGGGAAGGGGGCCGGTCCCGAGGCGGCCTCCAGGGCAGCGCTGGCCGAAGCCCGGAACCTGCACCGGGAGGACGCGGAAGCCAGTGGGCGCATGGCGCAGTACGGTCTGGAGCTCCTTGCGGAGCTGCTGCCCGGGGGTGCGTACCGGCTGCTGACCCACTGCAACACCGGGGCGCTCGTATCCGGTGGTGAGGGCACCGCTTTCGCGGTCGCTCTGGGGGCGCACCGGGAGGGCAGGCTGGGGCGGCTGTGGGTGGACGAGACCCGTCCGCTGCTCCAGGGAGCCCGGCTGACGGCGTACGAAGCGGCACGGCACGGGATGCCGTACAGCTTGCTCACGGACAACGCGGCGGGTTCGCTGTTTGCCGCAGGGGAGGTGGATGCCGTACTCATCGGGGCGGACCGCATAGCCGCGGACGGCTCGGTGGCCAACAAGGTGGGGAGTTATCCGTTGGCGGTGCTCGCGAAGTACCACCATGTTCCGTTCGTCGTCGTGGCACCGACCACGACGATCGACCTGGAGACTGCGGACGGCACATCCATCGTTGTCGAGCAGCGCTCCGCACGAGAAGTGACGGATATCATATCGCCGCAGATCATTTCGGCCGGCGGCGACGGGCCTCGGCCGGCCGCGGTTCCCTCGGGAGCCCAGGCGTACAACCCCGCATTCGACATCACGCCGCCCGAACTGGTCACGGCGATCGTCACGGAGGAGGGCGTCATTTCCCCGGTCACGGGGGTCGGACTGGCAGAGCTGTGCGCCAGGTCATCGCAGATAACGATTAGCTAATGGGATGATGTCGTTTATGAAGGGACGCGTCCTTGTCGTCGACGACGACACCGCACTGGCCGAGATGCTCGGCATTGTGCTGCGTGGAGAAGGTTTCGAGCCGTCGTTCGTAGCGGACGGCGACAAGGCACTGGCTGCATTTCGTGAGGCCAAGCCGGACCTGGTGCTGCTGGATCTCATGCTGCCCGGACGGGACGGCATCGAGGTCTGCAGGCTCATCAGGGCCGAGTCGGGTGTGCCGATCGTCATGCTCACTGCCAAGAGCGACACGGTCGATGTGGTGGTGGGCCTGGAATCCGGGGCCGACGACTACATCGTCAAGCCGTTCAAACCGAAGGAGTTGGTTGCCCGGATCAGGGCACGTTTGCGGAGGTCCGAGGAGCCGGCGCCGGAGCAGCTGGCGATCGGGGACCTGGTCATCGACGTGGCCGGTCACTCGGTGAAGCGGGAGGGGCAGTCCATCGCCCTGACCCCGCTGGAGTTCGACCTGCTGGTCGCTCTTGCCCGCAAGCCGTGGCAGGTCTTCACCCGTGAGGTGTTGCTTGAGCAGGTGTGGGGTTATCGCCACGCCGCCGACACCCGTCTGGTGAACGTGCATGTCCAGCGGCTTCGCTCCAAGGTCGAGAAGGACCCGGAGCGGCCGGAGATCGTCGTCACCGTCCGGGGTGTCGGCTACAAGGCCGGACCGAGCTGACATGACCCTGGGCAGCGCTGCTCCGAAACCCGGGGGGCCGGGAGTCCGTACGGAGCGGGCTGCCGGTCCGGCACGGAGGTCCTCCCGGTTCGGCCGGGTCCCGAAGGGCGGCCGGTTGTTCCATGACCGGACGCCCGGTGGTCCCGTCCTGCGATTGCTGATGCGCTGGTTCAGGCGTCCGCTGCTGCCCGCCGTGCGGTTGTGGCGGCGCAATCTGCAGTTGCGCGTCGTCGCGGGCACGCTGCTCATGTCGATCGCAGTGGTGCTGCTGTTGGGCTTCGTCGTGATCGGGCAGGTCCGCAACGGCCTGCTCGACGCGAAGGGCAAGGCTGCGCAGACGCAGGCGGCCGGCGGTTTCGCGGCTGCCCAGGTGAACGCGAACGCGCCGCTCACCCCGGGTGACCAGGGCGAGGAGGGCGTCGACGGCACGACGGCCAACACGTCCTGGCGCACCGAACTCGTCGACCAGCTCGCCAGTGGCGGCACGAACGCCTTCAACGTGGTGGCGCTCAGCGCCGACTCCGTCGAGCAGGGTGCCACCAGCCGGGCACCACGTGGTTCCGGCCGGGTCGAGGCGTCCAGCATCCCGCAGAGCCTGCGGGATGCGGTGGACAAGGGGCCGGGGGCCTTCCAGACGTACTCCCTGATCCGGTACTCGTACGGGAAGGAATCGGAGCCCGGGCTCGTCGTGGGCAAGCGGCTCTACGACGTCGACCACAATCCGTACGAGCTCTACTATCTCTTCCCGCTCTCCCAGGAGGAGAAGTCGCTGACCCTGGTCACGACGACGCTGGCCACGGCCGGTCTGTTCGTGGTCGTGCTGCTCGGGGCCATCGCCTGGTTCGTGGTACGCCAGGTCGTCACCCCGGTACGCATGGCGGCGGGGATCGCCGAGCGGCTGTCCGCGGGCCGCCTCCAGGAGCGGATGAAGGTCACCGGTGAGGACGACATCGCCCGTCTGGGTGAGGCCTTCAACAAGATGGCCCAGAACCTGCAGCTGAAGATCCAGCAGCTGGAGGAGCTCTCCCGGATGCAGCGCCGCTTCGTCTCGGACGTGAGCCACGAGCTGCGTACCCCGCTGACGACCGTGCGGATGGCCGCCGACGTCATCCACGAGGCGCGCGTCGACTTCGACCCCGTGACCGCGCGCTCCGCCGAGCTTCTGGGCGACCAGCTCGACCGCTTCGAGTCGCTCCTGTCCGACCTGCTGGAGATCAGCAGGTTCGACGCGGGCGCCGCGGCGCTGGAGGCCGAGCCGATAGACCTGCGCACGGTCGTGCGGCGGGTGATCGGCGGCGCGGAGCCGCTGGCGAAGCACAAGGGCAGCCGGATCCGGGTCGTCGGTGACGAACAGCCGGTGATAGCGGAAGCCGATGCGCGCCGTGTCGAACGGGTCCTGCGCAATCTGGTCGTCAACGCCGTCGAGCACGGCGAGGGCCGCGACGTCGTTGTGCGGATGGGCGTCGCCCAGGGTGCGGTTGCGGTGGCGGTCCGGGACTACGGCGTCGGGCTGAAGCCCGGCGAGGCGACCAGGGTCTTCAACCGCTTCTGGCGGGCCGACCCGGCACGGGCCCGCACCACCGGCGGCACCGGACTCGGACTGTCGATCGCCGTCGAGGACGCCCGGCTGCACGGAGGCTGGCTACAGGCGTGGGGTGAACCCGGTGGCGGTTCGCAGTTCCGGCTGACCCTTCCACGTACGGCGGACGAGCCGTTGCGTGGCTCGCCGATACCTCTGGAGCCGGAGGACTCGCGACGCAACCGGGAGAACCGTGAGCGGGCCGAGGCGGTTCCGGCGTCCGCGGACCACCGGCTGATGTCCGTACCGAGCCAGGCAGGGTCCACGGCACGGTCGCAGATGCCCGTGCAGGCGGGCGGACCGGCGGCACCGCGCACGGCTCCGGTGTCCGTCCACCCGGCGGCGCTGCCGGGCAACGGCGCACGGGTGGTGTCGCGTCCGGCCGGGGAGCGGTTCGGTGGGGACACCGGACCGGAGACGCAGGATTCCGAGCAGGGGGACACGACACGTGGACACTGACCGTCGGGGCCGAGGACGGGCGGTGCGGGTGACCGCGCTGCTCGGGTGCGCCGTCGTGGTTCTCGCGGGGTGCGGGGCGATGCCGGTCACCGGGGACGTCAAGGCGGTCGACGCCTCGCAGCCGGGCGATTCCCAGGTTCAGGTGTACGCCGTGCCGCCGAGGGAGGGCGCCGCGCCCCTCGAGGTCGTCGACGGTTTCCTGGAGTCGATGACGAGCGACGACCCCGACTTCGCGACGACCCGGAAGTACCTGACCGTGGAAGCGGCCCGCACCTGGAAGCCGAGCAGGGGCACCACGGTGCTCGCGAAGGCGCCCAACCGCAACGGACCCACGTTCCACGACAAGGAGCGAGGGACGACGGAGACCACGTACACGCTGACGGGCGACCAGGTCGCGACGGTCGACGCCGAGAGTTCCTACCGGCCGCTCGCGCCGACGAATTACTCCCAGTCACTGCATCTGGTGAGGGTCAAGGGGGCGGACGGCAAGCAGGAGTGGCGCATCGACATCGTGCCGGACGGCCTGGTGCTCGGGCAGTCCGACTTCAAGCGCCTCTACCGGTCCGTGAACAAGTACTACTTCGCCGCCGGGCGGCCGGACGGCGAGCCCGCACTGGTCGCGGACCCGGTCTACGTGCGGAACCGCACGGATCCCGTCACCCGGATGGACACGTCGACGCAGACGGTCAGGACGCTCCTGGAGGGGCCGTCGAACTGGTTGAGGCCGGTCGTCGAATCCGGCTTCCCCGCCGGTACGGCCCTCAAGAGCGGTGTGACGTCGTTGCCTCCGGACGACCAGAACGTCCTGAAGGTGCCGCTCAACAAGAAGGCCGACAAGGTCACGCCGGGTGTCTGCCGGATGATGGCGGCCCAGGTGCTCTTCACCCTGCGGGACCTGACCTCGGCCCGGGTGGGACAGGTCGAGCTGATGGGCGGGCAGGGCCCGCTGTGCTCGCTCAGGGCGGACGAGGCCGACGAGTTCGCCGCGGACAGCGGCTCGGACGCCCCGGACAGCCAGTACTTCGTCGACGACAAGGGCCATGTGCAGCGGCTCCCCGGCGTCGGCAAGGACAGCGCCGACCCGGAACCGGTGACCGGCCCGCTCGGTACCGGGGCGGTGGCCATGAGCGCCGTCGGTGTCGCGCGGGACGAACTCCAGGCCGCGGCGGTCTCGGCGAACCAGCAGCACCTCTACGTGTCCTCCCTGGCTTCGGAGGGCGAGCTGGGTGCCCCCGTCGTGACCAGTGGTGCCACGAAGGCCGAGGACCGGCTCTCGGCACCCAGCTGGGACGGCCGGGGCGATCTCTGGGTCGCCGACCGGAATCCTTCCGCCCCCCGGCTGCTGCGCCTGGTGGACGGTGCCGGCGAACCGCAGGAGGTCGCTGTGCCGGACCTGGACGGCGGCCGGATCGAGGCGCTGCGGATGTCGGCCGACGGGGTGCGGATCGCCCTGCGGGTGTCGAAGGACGGGCACACGACGCTGAAGATCGGCAGGGTGGAGCGCCACGGCTCCGGCGAGACCGAGAAGGTCTCCGTGGAGGACCTGCGCCAGGCCGCACCCCAGCTGGCCGACGTGACCGCTGTTTCCTGGTCCGGCCGCAGCCGCCTCGTCGTGGTCGGCAAGGAGGAGGGCGGTGTGCAGCAGGTGCGCTACGTCCAGGCGGACGGGTTCACCTCGTCCTCAGGCGTTCTGCCCGGTGTCAACCAGGTGACGGCGGTCGCTGCGGCGGACGACGAGCAGCTCCCGCTGATGGCGGACACCGAGAGCGACGGGATCGTGAAGCTGTCGCCGGGCGACAACTGGCAGACGGTCCTCAAGGAAGGCTCGTCGCTGGTCTACCCCGGCTGAGCCCGGGCCCGAGGGCAAGGCTCGGCGGGACAGGCCGAGGGACAGCCCCGGCGGTCCGTTCCGGGGCCGTCCGCGGAGGTTGTCCACAGGGGTGGCCCGGTGTCCGAGCCCCGGGCACAGTGGGGCTGTGCGGGGATGGTGGCGGGAGATCAGCGGGCTGGTGCTGCCGGTGGCCTGCGGTGGCTGCGGCAGACCGCGTACAGAGCTGTGCGGGGGGTGTGCCGCCGCGCTGGCCGAAGTGCCGCAGCGCGTCCGGCCCGCACCCGAGCCGGCCGGACTGCCGGTGGTGCACGCGGCGGCCCCGTACGAGAACGCGGTACGCGCGATGCTGCTGGCCCACAAGGAGCGAGGGGCACTCGGGCTCGCCGGTGCCCTCGGAGGGGCGCTGGCGGGCGCTGTACGGGCCGGGGCGGGGCAAGGGGGCCGTGCGGGGCCGCTGCTGCTGGTGCCCGTGCCGTCCGCGCGGCGTGCCACGGCCGCGCGGGGCCATGATCCCGCCCGCAGGATCGCGCTCGCCGCCGCCGCGGAGCTGCGGCGCGGGGGTACGCCGGCCAGGGTGCTCGCGGTGCTGCGGCAACGTCGCGCCGTGGCCGACCAGGCCGGGCTGGGAGCACGGGAGCGACAGGCGAACCTGGCGGGTGCGCTGACGGTGGCGGCCGGTGGCCTGAGGTTGCTCGACGGGGGCGGGGTGGTGCTCGTGGACGATCTGCTGACGACCGGGGCTTCGCTGGCCGAGGCGGCCAGAGCCGTGGGCGCGGCGGGGCGCGCCGGAACCGGTGCCGCAGGGGGCCTCCGGGCCGCGGTAGTCGCAGCATCTCCGACTGCTTTCGAAATAAACCGGAACTGACAGAAAACTTTCATCGTTGCAGGTGGTGAGTGGGTAAAGGGCCCTGATCGGAGGTACGCGCGAGTAGCGGGTGCCGACACGGTGGTGGGCAGGCTATGTTCGGTTGTGAGGAACGGTGAATGCCGGACCTCGACGAATGCACCACCAGGTTTCGGGCAGGTAACTCACCGATGGGCCAGAAGCATGGAAGTCGGTGGGGTGGAGACCCTGCCGGTGGGGGAGGAGGAGGTGGAAGTCACCGAGTCCGCGGCTCCGGCGATCACCGGAGCCTGGTGCAAAAGGGAGATGCTCCGCCGCTGGTGCGGAGCGATCCGGGAACGGAGTTCTGCGTGGACATCGTCGTCAAGGGCCGCAAGACCGAGGTGCCCGAGCGGTTCCGCAAGCACGTGGCCGAGAAGCTGAAGCTGGACAAGATCCAGAAGTTCGACGGCAAGGTGATCAGCCTCGACGTCGAGGTGTCCAAGGAGCTGAATCCCCGTCAGGCCGACCGTGCCGCACGGGTGGAGATCACGCTCCGCTCGCGTGGGCCGGTCATCCGGGCGGAAGCGGCGGCAGGCGACCCGTACGCAGCGCTGGACCTGGCCACGGACAAGCTGGACGCGCGACTGCGCAAGGAACACGACAAGCGCTACAGCCGCCGTGGCAACGGCCGTCTGTCCGCTGCCGAGGTGGTCGAGGTGGTGCCGGGCGCCGCTTCGTTCAACGGGGACGGCGAGCTCGTCCCCGAGGAGACGCCGTCGGCTGTGCCCACCACCAGGATCGGTTCGCTCGAAGTACAGGGCGAGGGACCCCTCGTGGTGCGCGAGAAGACACATGTCGCGGCACCGATGACGCTCGACCAGGCGCTCTACGAGATGGAGCTGGTCGGGCACGACTTCTACCTGTTCGTCGACTCCGAGACCAAGGAGCCCAGTGTCGTCTACCGGCGGCACGCCTACGACTACGGTGTCATCCACCTGAGGACCGACCCGCTGGCCTCCGACGAGGCGGGCGGCGCGGGCGGTGCGCTCGGCGGCTGACATCCAGCCACCAGTCCGAATCGGGTGCCCCTGGAAGCGCTTGTGCGCCCCCAGGGGCACCCGCGCGCGGCCGTAGGATCACCGCTTCGGCGCCCGGGCATGAAATCATGGCGGGCCAAGCCAATCGGTGCTCTGTGAACTGCCGTTGGCGGACGGCCTGAGACCTCAGGCCGCGGCCTTCAGGGGGAGGAACGATGGCGGACACCTTCGGGCCCGTGCGCAGGACGAACACTGCCGACGATGCGGCCGGTACGGACTCCGGTGCGGACGACGACAGTTCCCGCAAGGAGCCCATCCGGGTCCTTGTGGTCGACGACCACGCGCTCTTCCGCAGAGGCCTGGAGATCGTCCTCGCGCAGGAGGAGGACATCCAGGTCGTCGGTGAGGCGGGAGACGGGGCGGAGGCGGTCGACAAGGCCGCGGACCTGCTGCCCGACATCGTGCTGATGGACGTGCGGATGCCCAAGCGCGGCGGCATCGAGGCCTGCACCTCCATCAAGGAGGTGGCACCCAGCGCGAAGATCATCATGCTGACGATCAGCGACGAGGAGGCCGACCTCTACGAGGCGATCAAGGCGGGTGCCACCGGTTACCTCCTCAAGGAGATCTCCACCGACGAGGTGGCCACGGCCATTCGCGCGGTGGCGGACGGCCAGTCCCAGATCAGCCCGTCGATGGCGTCGAAACTGCTCACCGAGTTCAAGTCGATGATCCAGCGCACCGACGAACGCCGGCTCGTTCCCGCGCCGAGGCTCACCGAGCGGGAGCTCGAAGTCCTCAAGCTCGTCGCCACGGGCATGAACAACCGTGATATCGCCAAGGAATTGTTCATTTCCGAGAACACGGTGAAGAACCACGTCCGCAACATCCTGGAGAAGCTGCAGCTGCACTCCCGGATGGAAGCGGTGGTCTACGCGATGCGGGAGAAGATCCTCGAGATCAGATGACGCCTGGGCGGGACCGGACGGACGGGGTGACCCAGGGCGCGCCGCGGTGACCGTTCCGCGACGCGCGGCGCCTACGCGAGGACGCGGGCGATCTCCGCGAGGAGCGGCTCGCGCAGCTCCGGGGCGTCGACGCGCTCCAGCCGGACCTGGGTGCAGCCGACCCAGGACGCCGCTTCCACCAGCGCCTCGGCCATCGGTGTCACGGACTTCCGGTTCTGCAGGGAGACCTGGCGGGCCACCAGCGTGGTGCCTTCCCTGGCCGGGTCCACCCGGCCCTGCAGTCGGCCGCCCGCCAGCAGGGGCATGGCGAAGTAGCCGTGGATCCGCTTGGGCCGGGGCACGTACGCCTCCAGGCGGTGGACGAAGCCGAAGATCCGCTCCGTGCGCGCCCGCTCCCAGATCAGGGAGTCGAACGGTGACAGCAGCGTCGTGCGGTGCCGTCCGCGCGGCTCCGAGGCCAGTGCATCCGGGTCCACCCAGGCCGGCTTGGCCCAGCCCTCCACCGACACCGGAACCAGCCCGGAGTCCGCCACCACGGCGTCGAACTGCTCGCCCTTGAGCCGGTGGTAGTCGGCGATGTCCGCCCGGGTCCCGACCCCCAGTGACCTGCCCGCCAGGGCCACCAGCCGCCGTTGGCACTCCCTGTCGTCCAGGTCGTCGTGGAGCACGGCGTCCGGGATCGCACGCTCTGCCAGGTCGTAGACGCGCTTCCAGCTGCGGCGCTCGGTGCACACCACCTCGCCGTACATCAGGGCCCGCTCGACGGCGACCTTCGACGCCGACCAGTCCCACCACTCGCCGCCGTTCTTCGCGCCGCCGAGCTCCGTCGCCGTCAGCGGACCCTCCGTACGCAGCTGCTTGATCACCGTGTCGTAAGCCCCGTCGGGCAGATCGTGGTTCCACTGCGGACGGGCACGGTAGGCGCGGCGGCGGAACGCGAAGTGCGGCCACTCCTCGACCGGCAGGATGCACGCGGCGTGCGACCAGTACTCGAACGAACGGCCACCCGACCAGTACGCCTCGTCGACCGTGCGGCGGCCCACGGCACCCAGGCGTGCGTACGGAACGAGCTCGTGCGACCTGGCCAGGACCGAGATCGTGTCGAGCTGTACGGCCCCCAGGTGCCGCAGCACCCCGGGCACCCCGCCCCGCCGGTCCGGAACGCCCAGGAAACCCTGTGCGCGCAGGGCGATCCGGCGTGCTTGGTCGGCGGAGATTTCCAGGACGGGCGGCGGCACAGACGTCATGCAGCGAACCCTAGAGGGTGCCACTGACATCGGGGGCGGGAAGATACGGGTGCGTACCGGGCAGGCCCAGATCGGCCGGAATCAGTGCCCCGGTCCAGGTGTCGCGCCGTATCCCCTTGTTGAGCAGGGAGGACCGCTGTTCGCCCTCCATACGGAAGCCGGCACGCAGGGCGACCGCACGGGACGGTGCGTTGCCGATCTCGGCCCGCCACTCCAGGCGGTCCGCGGTGAGGGCGGTGAACGCCCAGCGGGCCGCTTCGCGCACCGCCTCCGTCGTGAAACCGCGGCCGCGGTACTCCTTCGCCGTCCAGAAGCCCACCTCGTACGTCCCGGGCAGGCTGCGTGGGTTCACACCGAGCGCCCCGACGAGCGTCCCGCCCTCCCGGAGCACCACCGCGAAGTTGTACATCGTGTCCTCCTGCCAGCCGGCGGGGGACAGCTTCTCCGTCCAGAGCTCCGCGTCGGCACGGGTGTACGGGGAGGGAATGACAGTCCAGCGCTGAATGTCCGGATCCTGGCAGGCGAGATACGCCTCCTCGGCGTCCTGCGGCCAGAAAGGGCGCAGGAGCAGGCGTTCGGTGGTGAGGGTGATCGGCTCCATGCAGGGATTCTGGTGATCCGGTGCGCGGGATGCGAGCACTTTTGGGGCTTCCCGGCACCTTCCGTACCCTCCGGCCGTTGTCCTGGAAGGGTGCGGCGAGGGCAACGCGGCAGCAGCCCTCCCGGCGCGGCGGGGTCCTCGCTTACGATGGCCGTTGCGGTGGGGCCCACCTGCCGTGCCCGCGCCAGAGTCCATAACACGACCCAGTGCCAGGCCCGACCGGCAAGGAGACCAGCCTCAGTGTCCGTCTTCAACAAGCTCATGCGTGCAGGCGAAGGCAAGATCCTGCGCAAACTGCACCGCATCGCGGACCAGGTCAGCTCCATCGAAGAGGACTTCGTCAACCTCTCCGACGCCGAGCTGCGGGCGCTCACCGACGAGTACAAGGAACGGTACGCGGACGGCGAGAGCCTGGACGACCTGCTTCCCGAAGCATTCGCGACCGTCCGTGAGGCCGCCAAGCGCGTCCTCGGACAGCGCCACTACGACGTTCAGATGATGGGCGGCGCCGCCCTCCACCTCGGCTACGTCGCCGAGATGAAGACCGGCGAGGGCAAGACCCTCGTCGGCACCCTGCCGGCGTACCTCAATGCGCTCTCCGGCAAGGGCGTGCACCTGATCACGGTGAACGACTACCTGGCCGAGCGTGACTCCGAGATGATGGGCCGGGTGCACAAGTTCCTCGGTCTCGAGGTCGGCTGCATCCTCGCCAACATGACGCCGGCGCAGCGCCGTGAGATGTACGCGTGCGACATCACGTACGGCACGAACAACGAGTTCGGGTTCGACTACCTCCGCGACAACATGGCGTGGTCGCAGGACGAGCTCGTCCAGCGCGGCCACAACTTCGCCATCGTCGACGAGGTCGACTCGATCCTCGTCGACGAGGCCCGTACGCCGCTGATCATCTCCGGTCCGGCGGACCAGGCCACCAAGTGGTACGCCGACTTCGCCAAGCTGGTCACGCGTCTCACCAGGGGTGAGGCGGGCAACCCGCTGAAGGGTATCGAGGAGACCGGCGACTACGAGGTCGACGAGAAGAAGCGGACCGTGGCCATCCACGAGCCCGGTGTCTCGAAGGTCGAGGACTGGCTCGGGATCGACAACCTCTACGAGTCGGTGAACACGCCACTCGTCGGTTACCTCAACAACGCGATCAAGGCCAAGGAACTCTTCAAGAAGGACAAGGACTACGTCGTCATCGACGGCGAAGTCATGATCGTCGACGAGCACACCGGCCGTATCCTCGCCGGCCGCCGTTACAACGAGGGCATGCACCAGGCCATCGAGGCGAAGGAAGGGGTGGACATCAAGGACGAGAACCAGACGCTCGCCACGATCACCCTGCAGAACTTCTTCCGCCTGTACGACAAGCTCTCCGGCATGACCGGTACGGCGATGACCGAGGCCGCGGAGTTCCACCAGATCTACAAGCTGGGTGTCGTCCCGATCCCGACGAACCGGCCGATGGTCCGCGCCGACCAGTCCGACCTGATCTACCGCACCGAGGTCGCGAAGTTCGCCGCGGTCGTCGACGACATCGCGGAGAAGCACGAGAAGGGGCAGCCGATCCTGGTCGGCACCACCTCGGTCGAGAAGTCCGAGTACCTCTCGCAGCAACTGTCCAAGCGCGGCGTCCAGCACGAGGTCCTCAACGCCAAGCAGCACGACCGTGAGGCGACGATCGTCGCCCAGGCCGGCCGCAAGGGCGCGGTCACGGTCGCCACGAACATGGCCGGACGAGGCACGGACATCAAGCTCGGCGGCAACCCTGACGACCTCGCCGAGGCGGAGCTGCGCCAGCGCGGCCTGGACCCGGTGGAGCACGTCGAGGAGTGGGCGGCAGCCCTGCCCGCCGCGCTGGAGAAGGCCGAGCAGGCCGTCAAGGCGGAGTTCGAAGAGGTCAAGGAGCTCGGCGGGCTCTACGTGCTGGGCACGGAGCGGCACGAGTCGCGGCGCATCGACAACCAGCTGCGTGGTCGTTCCGGCCGACAGGGTGACCCGGGCGAGTCCCGGTTCTACCTGTCGCTGGGCGACGACCTGATGCGGCTGTTCAAGGCGCAGATGGTCGAGCGCGTCATGTCGATGGCGAACGTTCCCGACGACGTACCGATCGAGAACAAGATGGTGACCCGGGCGATCGCGTCCGCGCAGTCGCAGGTGGAGCAGCAGAACTTCGAGACGCGTAAGAACGTCCTGAAGTACGACGAGGTGCTCAACCGGCAGCGCGAGGTCATCTACGGCGAGCGCCGCCGTGTCCTGGAGGGCGAGGACCTGCAGGACCAGATCCGGCACTTCACGGACGACACGATCGACGACTACATCCGCCAGGAGACGGCGGAGGGCTTCGCCGAGGAGTGGGACCTGGACCGGCTGTGGGGCGCGTTCAAGCAGCTCTACCCGGTGAAGGTCACGGTCGAGGAGCTCGAGGAGGCCGCGGGAGATCTGGCCGGGGTCACCGCCGACTTCATCGCCGAGTCGATCAAGGACGACATCCACGAGCAGTACGAGGAGCGCGAGAATTCGCTCGGCTCGGACATCATGCGCGAGCTGGAGCGGCGTGTGGTGCTGTCCGTCCTGGACCGCAAGTGGCGTGAGCACCTCTACGAGATGGACTACCTCCAGGAGGGCATCGGCCTCCGTGCCATGGCGCAGAAGGACCCGCTGGTCGAGTACCAGCGTGAGGGCTTCGACATGTTCAACGCCATGATGGAGGGCATCAAGGAGGAGTCCGTCGGCTACCTGTTCAACCTGGAGGTCCAGGTCGAGCAGCAGGTCGAGGAGGTTCCGGTGAAGGACTCCGAGGAGCGGGCCTCGCTCTCGAAGCAGGACGCCCCCGTCGCTGCGGCCACCGGGCGTCCGGAGATCCGGGCCAAGGGCCTGGACGCGCCGCAGCGTCCGGACCGGCTGCACTTCTCCGCTCCCACGGTGGACGGGGAGGGCGGCATCGTCGAGGGCGACTTCGCCAACGGTGAGGGTGACGCCGGGCGCTCCGAGGGCGACGGTATGACGCGTGCGGAGCGCCGCAAGGCGCAGAAGAGCGGTGGCGGCGGGCGTCGCCGCAAGAAGTGACGCGAGTCGCGACGCCGACGGCCCGGGCCGGAACACCGCACGGTGTTCCGGCCCGGGCCGTGTCCATGCGGCCCGCGGGGGTCCGGCGGGTGCCTGGCGGGGGCCCAGGGAGTCTTCTGCGGCCCTCTGAGGCCCTCCGGGCGCCTACGAGGTGCCTTTGTGTGTCGTCAGGCGGTCGAGGCGACTGACGGGGCCTGCTGCGCCTCCGGCGGCCTGCGGGTGCCGCCGGAGGCGCAGCAGGGCCGCCACGCGTGCCCCCTGCTGTGACCCTCCGGAGCAGCAGGAGCCTTCAGCCTGGAGTGGACGCGGCTGGGCCTTGGGCGGAGGGCTGCGGGTGCCGTGCCAGGTTGCCGTGTCGCGCCATGCACCGCTGTGACCCTCCGGAGCCGCAGCAACCTCCCCCGCGAGGAGAGGCCGCTGCTGCACCCCGGGCGGCCTGCGGTGCCCTGCCGGGTTTGCTGTGACGCGGCTGCTCCTCCGGTGTGGCCGCGTCCGCCGCCAGGAGAGGCCGCCGCTGTGCCCCGGGCAGCCTGCGAGCGCATGCGGGCTGATGCCGTGGCTTGTCGGGCTGCCGTGCCTGGCCTGCCTCTCCGGAGGGAAGCGGCAGCCCTCTGTTCGGGGAAGCGAGAGGCCGCTGCTGCCCCGGCCGGCCGGGCCTCCCCCTGGAGGGGCGCAGCGGCGTCGTCCCCCGGCCCGGAGAGGCGAGAGGCCGCCGCCGCACCCCCTGCGGGTGCCCTCCCGGGCCCGCCGTGTCGCCGCTGCGCCCCTCTGGAGCACGGCAGGGTCCCTTCGGCCGGACTGGCCGCTGCCGGCCTCCGGGCGGCCTGTGGTGGCCTGCCAGGGCCGTGTCGGGGTCTGCCCCTCCGGAGGGGCAGACCCCTACAGGCCGCCGCGATGTCCCGGATGGTCTGGCGGCCTGCCGTGCCCCATCAGCGCGCGGCAGCGTGACGAGCCCCGGGCGGGGCGCCTCCGGGGCGGTGGGGCCGCTATCTCACGGCTGGGAGGCGTTCGCCGCCCAGGTCCACCGCGGCGCAGCGCCAGCGGAGGTCGGGGCCCTGTTCCAGGCGGAAGGCCATCGCCCTGACCTGCTCACCCGTCGCGATGCTGGCGAAGGCCTCGACCACCCCGGTAGCCGGCTGGGTGCCGTGGCAGGCGCGTACGACCGGGCGCCTGCAGCCCGCTCCGAGCGGGGCGTCCGGGGCGAGCTCGGCCAGCTGGTCGTAGGCCTCGCCGATGGTGTGGCCGAGCATCCAGTGCACCGGGCGCTGGCCGCTGAGGACCGCGAGCAGGCGTTCCGCGAACCACTGGTGCGGGCGCAGCGGCCGTCGGGGCCGTTGCGGCGTCCGCTGCGGCGGTACGGTGCCCGGCCTGCTCCGGTCGCGTCGTCCGGCCGGCCTCGTCCTGTCCGTGCTCATGTTCATAGCCCCCGTGGCTGCTGTGCGGAGCCCGGGCGAGTACCGGGCGGTAACTTCTTGCTGAGGATCTTCTACGGGGACGGCCGGTGGCCCCGCAAGCGGCGGACGGGCCCGGGCGGGCGCCGCAAGAGTTCACCTATCCGGGTGGCGGGCCATGTGCCGTAAGGGGACCGGCGGGGGTGACGGGCGTCGCGCGGTGGACGGCTGGGGGTGACTCGTGAGCCCCGATGGGGGACGTCCCACGTATCCTGATGACGTCATCGACT
Organism: Streptomyces sp. NBC_01520; assembly: GCF_045040375.1. Taxonomy (NCBI): domain Bacteria; kingdom Bacillati; phylum Actinomycetota; class Actinomycetes; order Kitasatosporales; family Streptomycetaceae; genus Streptomyces; species Streptomyces sp. NBC_01520. Next base: position 3,158,707 of record NZ_CP109404.1, on the reverse strand, counting down.
ACGAAAGCGGTCAGCCATGCGTGTGTACGTCCCCCTGACCCTCTCCGGTCTTGCCGCGGCGCACCGGGCGGGCGAACTGGGCCCCGGGCCGCTGACCGCCTACGCGGTGACACCCGGACTGCGCGAGTGGTACGTCTCCGACGACATCGAGGAGCTGGAGTACGCGGCCCTCAACCGGTCCGCCTCCGCCTCGCTGCGGATGATCGCCGGGAAGCCGGACGAGCCCCGGCGCCGGGTCGTCGTCGCCCTCGACGTACCGGACGGGGCCGCCGTCGCCGATCCGGACCACGTCCTGGACGCCTCGTCGCTCGGTGAGGTGCGGATCGCGGACGCCGTGCCGCTGTCGAAGGCCGCCGCCGTGCACGTCGACGCCGACGACGCCGAGAAGGATGTCACCGCTGCTGCCGCGGCGCTGGGGGCGGCTGATCTCGGGGACGACGACGCGCAGTTCACCGTGGACGGCGCGGAGGACCACGAGCTCCTGTGGTTCGGGGTCCAGGAGATCCCCGGTCTGATCGGCTGAGTCCGGTCGGCCGAGCCGGGCCGGGTGTCGTACCCGGCGAGTATTTTCTACGTATGGCGACACCGGGGAAGCACCGCACTCATCTGGTCTGGGACTGGAACGGCACACTGCTCGACGACATCCACGCGGTCGTCGGGGCGACGAACGCCGCGTTCGCGGAGGTCGATCTGGCGCCGATCAGCATGGAGCAGTACCGCGAGATGTACTGCGTCCCGATCCCCAAGTTCTACGAGCGCCTCCTCGGCAGGCTGCCCACCGAAGCCGAGTGGGAGCGGATGGACGGCATCTTCCACCGTCACTACACCGAGCAGCGGGCCGCCTGCGGACTGACGCAGGGCGTCGAGGAGTTGCTGGCGCAGTGGGGACTGGCGGGCCACAGCCAGTCGCTGCTCAGCATGTACGGACACGAGCACCTGGTTCCCGTGGTGCGCGGCTACGGCATCGAGCGTCATTTCGTACGGGTGGACGGGCGCACCGGCCCGAGCGGTGGCAGCAAGGCCCAGCACATGGAGCGGCACTTCCGCGCGCTGGAGGGGGTGGAGGGGATAGCCCCGGAACGCGCCGTGGTCATCGGGGATGCCGTGGACGACGCCGTCGCCGCCGCGCATGTCGGGGCGCGCGCGGTGCTCTACACCGGCGGTTCGCACAGCCGCGGCAGCCTGGAGGCGGCAGGGGTGCCCGTGGTCGACACCCTGGCGGAGGCCGTCGCCCTGGCTGAGCGGCTGACCGGCTGACCGGCCGACCGGACCCGGCGGACACACGTGCGGGCGGACAGGCGGGCGGCGGGCCGGTGCCGGACAAGGGCGCAGGTCCGGTCCGGCAGGGCGACGCCGACCGGAGGCGCCGGGCCGGAGCGAGTGGCCGGTACGTGTCGAAGCGGTCGGCCCGTACGCGCCGAAGCGGTCGCGCGCGATGTCCAAAGTGTCAAAGATCAGGGTCTTCTTTTGTACATATGCGGCTCATGACGGTTGTGGGTGCGAGAGGGATAGCCTGGTCCCGTGATCAGCGCGATACGCCTCGGGGGCAGCGAAGCCCCCGGCCTGCGCCCGGAGTGCCACAGCACCCGGGCGATCCGCGATCTCCACCTCCCGGGCCGTCCGCCGAAAATGGCCAATATGGTCCCGGGTATCTCCCATGGCGGCATAGCGTCGACCGAGACCGGAAACCCCGCGTCGTGGCGGTGCGTCGTCTTTTACACCTACGTCACGCAACGGCGCGCGACAGGAGCCAGAGGACATGCAGACCAAGCTGGACGAAGCCAAGGCCGAGCTGCTCGCACGGGCGGCCCGGGTAGCTGACAACAGTCCGGGCGGTGGTGTCGGTGGCCCGGGAGGTACCCCCCGGGTGCGCCTCGCCGAAGCCGGTGCCGAAGCCGGTGACGAGGCCGGCACCGGGGCCGACCAGGGCGCGCGTTCCGGCCGGGACACGCTGCTCGCCTACCTCCAGCGCTACTACCTGCACACCGCTCCGGAGGACGTCACCGACCGGGACCCGGTCGACATCTTCGGCGCGGCTTCCTCCCACTACCGGCTCGCCGAGAACCGCCCGCAGGGCACCGCGAACGTCCGGGTGCACACCCCGACCGTCGAGGAGAACGGCTGGACGAGCAGCCACTCCGTCGTCGAGGTCGTCACCGACGACATGCCGTTCCTCGTCGACTCGGTGACCAACGAGCTGTCCCGGCAGGGCCGTGGCATCCACCTCGTGATCCACCCGCAGGTCATCGTCCGCCGCGACGTCACCGGCAAGCTGATCGAGGTCCTCGCCGACACGGGCAGGGTCAACGGGCCGAAGCGCGGCAAGGGCCGCAAGGAGGTCCGGGCCGAGCTGCCGCACGACGCCCTGGTCGAGTCGTGGATCCACGTCGAGATCGACCGGGAGACCGACCGCGCGGACCTGAAGCAGATCACCGCCGATCTGCTCCGCGTCCTGTCCGACGTACGGGAGACCGTCGAGGACTGGGACAAGATGCGCGACGCCGCCCTGCGGATCGCCGACGACCTGCCCGCCGAGCCCCTCGACGACCTCGGCGACGACGAGGTCGAGGAGGCCCGTGAGCTGCTGCGCTGGCTCGCCGCCGACCACTTCACCTTCCTCGGCTACCGCGAGTACGAGCTCCGGGAGACCGACGCGCTGACGGCCGTCCCCGGCACCGGTCTCGGCATCCTGCGCTCCGACCCGCAGCACAGCGAGGACGAGGCCCACCCGGTGAGCCCCTCCTTCGACCGGCTGCCCGCCGACGCCCGCGCCAAGGCGCGTGAGCACAAGCTGCTCGTCCTGACGAAGGCGAACAGCCGGGCGACGGTGCACCGCCCCAGCTACCTCGACTACGTCGGGGTGAAGAAGTTCGACGCCGACGGCAACGTCATCGGTGAGCGGCGCTTCCTCGGCCTGTTCTCCTCCGCCGCGTACACCGAGTCCGTACGCCGGGTGCCCGTCGTGCGCCGCAAGGTCGCCGAGGTCCTGGAGGGCGCGGGCTTCACGCCCCACAGCCACGACGGCCGCGACCTGCTGCAGATCCTGGAGACGTACCCGCGCGACGAGCTCTTCCAGACGCCCGTCGACCAGCTGCGCTCCATCGTCACCTCCGTGCTGTACCTCCAGGAGCGCCGCCGGCTGCGGCTGTATCTGCGCCAGGACGAGTACGGGCGCTACTACTCCGCCCTCGTCTACCTGCCGCGTGACCGCTACACCACCGGTGTGCGGCTCCGGCTGATCGACATCCTCAAGGAGGAACTGGGCGGCACCAGCGTCGACTTCACCGCCTGGAACACGGAGTCGATCCTCTCCCGGCTGCACTTCGTCGTCCGGGTCCCGCAGGGCACCGAGCTGCCGCACCTCACCGACGCGGACGCGGACCGCATCGAGGCCCGTCTGGTCGAGGCCGCCCGGTCCTGGTCCGACGGCTTCCAGGAGGCGCTCAACGCGGAGCTGGGCGAGGAGCGCGCCGCCGAGCTGATGCGCCGCTACGGGCACTCCTTCCCGGAGGGCTACAAGGCCGACCACTCGCCGCGCGCCGCCGTGGCCGACCTGGTCCACCTGGAAGCGCTCAAGAGCGAGAAGAAGGACTTCGCCCTCAGCCTGTACGAGCCTGTCGGGGCGGGCCCCGGCGAGCGCCGCTTCAAGATCTACCGGACCGGTGAGCAGGTCTCCCTCTCCGCCGTCCTGCCCGCCCTCCAGCGGCTCGGCGTCGAGGTCGTCGACGAACGTCCGTACGAGCTGCGCTGCGCCGACCGTACGCACGCCTGGATCTACGACTTCGGGCTGCGCATGCCGAAGGCCGCGGGCAACGGCGACCACCTCGCCGACGGTGCCCGTGAGCGGTTCCAGGAGGCGTTCGCCGCCGTCTGGACCGGCCAGGCGGAGAACGACGGCTTCAACGCCCTGGTGCTGGGCGCCGGTCTCGACTGGCGCCAGGCGGTGGTGCTGCGCGCCTACGCGAAGTACCTGCGCCAGGCGGGTTCGACCTTCAGCCAGGACTACATGGAGGACACCCTCCGCAACAACGTCCACACCACCCGGCTGCTGATCTCCCTCTTCGAGGCCCGGATGTCGCCGAGCCGGCAGAAGGCCGGCACGGAGCTGACCGACGGGCTGCTGGAGGAGCTGGACGGGGCCCTGGACCAGGTCGCCTCGCTCGACGAGGACAGGATCCTGCGGTCCTTCCTCACCGTCATCAAGGCCACGCTGCGGACCAACTTCTTCCAGTTGGCCGACGACGGCGAGCCGCACGGCTACGTGTCGATGAAGTTCGACCCGCAGGCCATCCCGGATCTCCCCGCGCCCCGCCCGGCGTTCGAGATCTGGGTGTACTCGCCGCGTGTCGAGGGTGTCCACCTGCGCTTCGGCAAGGTCGCCCGTGGCGGTCTGCGCTGGTCGGACCGGCGGGAGGACTTCCGTACGGAGATTCTCGGCCTGGTCAAGGCGCAGATGGTCAAGAACACCGTGATCGTGCCGGTCGGCGCCAAGGGCGGCTTCGTCGCCAAGCAGCTCCCGGATCCGGCCGTCGACCGTGACGCCTGGATGGCGGAGGGCATCGCCTCCTACCGGACGTTCATCTCGGCGCTGCTCGACATCACCGACAACATGGTGATGGGCGAGGTCGTGGCGCCCGCCGACGTTGTGCGTCACGACGAGGACGACACCTACCTCGTCGTCGCCGCCGACAAGGGCACCGCGAAGTTCTCCGACATCGCCAACGACGTCGCCGTCGCGTACGGCTTCTGGCTGGGGGACGCCTTCGCCTCCGGCGGTTCCGCCGGTTACGACCACAAGGGCATGGGCATCACCGCCCGCGGTGCCTGGGAGTCCGTCAAGCGGCACTTCCGCGAGCTGGGCCACGACACGCAGACCGAGGACTTCACCGTCGTCGGCGTCGGCGACATGTCCGGTGACGTGTTCGGGAACGGCATGCTGCTCTCCGAGCACATCCGGCTCGTCGCGGCCTTCGACCACCGGCACATCATCATCGACCCGACCCCGGACGCCGCCACCTCGTACGCGGAGCGGCGCCGGCTGTTCGACCTGCCGCGCAGTTCCTGGGCCGACTACGACAAGAACCTGCTCTCGGCGGGCGGCGGGATCCACCCGCGTACCGCCAAGTCGATCCCGATCAACGCGCACATCCGCGAGGCGCTCGGCATCGATTCCAAGGTCACCAAGATGACGCCCGCCGAGCTGATGCAGAACATCCTCAAGGCGTCGGTCGACCTCGTGTGGAACGGGGGCATCGGCACGTACATCAAGTCGTCCGCCGAGTCGAACGCCGATGTCGGGGACAAGGCCAACGACTCGATCCGGGTCAACGGCGAGGACCTGCGGGCCAGGGTCGTAGGCGAGGGCGGCAACCTCGGGGCCACCCAGCTCGGCCGCATCGAGTTCGCCCGGTCCGGCGGCCGGATCAACACCGATGCGATCGACAACAGCGCCGGTGTGGACACCTCCGACCACGAGGTGAACATCAAGATCCTGCTCAACGGACTCGTCCGGGACGGTGACATGACCGTCAAGCAGCGCAACAAGGTGCTCGCCGAGATGACCGACGAGGTCGGACAGCTCGTGCTGCGCAACAACTACGCGCAGAACGTCGCACTGTCCAACGCCTGCGCCCAGGCTCCGTCGCTGCTCCACGCCCACCAGCGGTTCATGCGCAGGCTCGGCCGCGACGGGCATCTGGACCGGGCGCTGGAGTTCCTGCCGAACGACCGGCAGATCCGCGAACTGCTGAACCACGGCAAGGGGCTGAGCCAGCCCGAGCTGGCCGTGCTGATCGCGTACACCAAGATCACGGCGGCCGACGAGCTGATCTCCACGAGCCTGCCGGACGACGCGCATCTGCAGAAGCTGGTGCACGCCTACTTCCCGAAGCAGCTCCGCGAGCGCTTCCCCGAGGCGGTCGACGGGCACGCCCTGCGCCGCGAGATCATCACGACGGTGCTGGTCAACGACACGGTGAACACGGGTGGTTCGACCTTCCTGCACCGGCTGCGGGAAGAGACGGGGGCCTCGCTGGAGGAGATCGTGCGGGCGCAGTTCGCCGCCCGTGAGATCTTCGGCCTCTCCGGGGTGTGGGACGCCGTGGAGGCGCTCGACAACCAGGTGGCCGCCGATGTGCAGACCCGGATCCGACTGCACTCACGCCGGCTCGTCGAGCGTGGTTCGCGCTGGCTGCTCGGCAACCGGCCGCAGCCCGTCCAGATCGCGCAGACCGTCGAGTTCTTCCGCGACGGTGTCGAGCGGGTGTGCAACGAGCTGCCCAAGCTGCTCATGGGCGCCGACCTGGAGTGGTACGGGGGGATCCTCGACGAGCTCACCGCGGTGGGCGTGCCCGAGGAGCTTGCGGTGCGGGTGGCCGGATTCTCCTCGGCCTTCCCGGCGCTGGACATCGTCGCGATCGCGGACCGTACGGGCAAGGACGCCCTGTCCGTCGCGGAGGTCTACTACGACCTCGGCAACCGGCTGGGCATCACCCAGCTGATGGACCGGATCATCGAGCTGCCGCGGGCCGACCGCTGGCAGTCCATGGCCCGCGCATCCATCCGCGAGGACCTGTACGCGGCGCACTCCGCGCTGACGGCGGACGTGCTGGCCGTCGGCAACGGGACGTCCACCCCCGAGCAGCGGTTCAAGGCCTGGGAGGAGAAGAACGCGGCGATCCTGACGCGGTCGCGCTCCACCCTGGAGGAGATCCAGAGCTCGGAGGCCTTCGACCTGGCGAACCTGTCGGTGGCCATGCGGACCATGCGGACGCTGCTGCGTACGCACGCGTGACCGGGAGCGGCTGACGCAGCCGCGACGGCTCCGGCCGCCGGACGGGCCCCGCAGGCCCGTCCGGCGGCCGTGTCATTTCCCGGGCCCGCCAAGCCCTGCGGTCCCGGCGCGTGTCACTTCTTGCGGGACTTCGCGGGCGTCGTGAACTTCTCGTACGCGGCCACGACGTCCTCGGCCGGGCCGTCCATCCGCAGGGTGCCCGCCTCCAGCCACAGCGCCCGGTCACAGGTCTCGGTGATCGACCGGTTGCTGTGGCTGACCAGGAACACCGTCCCGGCCTCCTTACGGAGCTCCCTGATCCGCTCCTTGCTGCGCCGCTGGAACTTCGCGTCGCCCGTGGACAGCGCCTCGTCGATCAGCAGGACGTCGTGGCTCTTGGCCGCCGCGATGGAGAAGCGGAGCCTGGCCCCCATGCCGGAGGAGTACGTGCGCATCGGCAGGGTGATGAAGTCGCCCTTCTCGTTGATGCCGGAGAAGTCGACGATGTCCTGGTAGCGCTCACGGATCTGTTCCCGGGTCATGCCCATGGCCAGACCGCCGAGTACGACGTTGCGCTCCCCGGTCAGGTCGCTCATCAGGGCGGCGTTCACGCCGAGGAGCGACGGCTGGCCCTGGGTGTGCACCCGGCCCCGCGAGGGGGGCAGCAGGCCCGCGATCGCCTTGAGGAGCGTCGACTTCCCGGATCCGTTGGAGCCGATCAGGCCGATGGCCTCGCCCTTGTACGCGGCGAAGCTGACGCCCTTCACGGCGTGCACCTGGCGTGCGCCGCGCGGCTGCCCGCGCGACACGATCCGGTTCAGGGCGGAGGTGGCGCTGCCCTTCCCGGTTCGGGCGCCGTTGACGGTGTAGGTGATGTGCACGTCGTCGACGACGACGGTGGGCACACGCATGTCGGGGGTGTCAGCCACGTCCGTACCGCTCCTCGGCCTTCCAGAAGTACACGAAGCCGCCGATCCCGCAGACGAGCGCCCAGCCCGTCGCGACGGCCCATACGTGCGGGGGCAGCTGCGCCCCGGTGAAGCTGTCGATCAGCGCGTACCGCATCAGGTCGATGTAGACGGCGGCCGGATTGCACTCCAGCGCCAGCAGGACCCACTGCGGGACCCGGTCGCCCGTGAGCAGTGTGTCGAGGCTCCACATCACACCCGAGGCGTACATCCACGTCCGCAGCACGAACGGCATGAGCTGGGCGATGTCGGGGGTCTTCGAGGCCAGCCGGGCCATGACCATGGAGACCCCGGTGTTGAACAGGGCCTGCAGGGCGAGAGCCGGGATCGCGAGCAGCCAGGACGGCCGCGGGTACTGGCCGAAGACGAGCAGGATCATGAAGAGCGCGCCCAGCGAGAACATCAGCTGCTGGAGCTGCTGGAGGGCAAGCGCGATCGGCAGCGACGCGCGCGGGAAGTGCAGGGCGCGCACGAGCCCGGTGTTGCCGCTGATCGCCCGGGTCCCGGCGTTGATCGAGCTGGCGGTGAAGGTCCAGATGAAGACACCGGTGACGAGGAAGGGCACGTAGTCGGGGACTCCGTGCTTGGTGTTCATCAGGACGCCGAAGATGAAGTAGTAGACCGTCGCGTTCAGCAGCGGGGTCATGATCTGCCAGATCTGGCCCAGCTTCGCCTGGCTGTACTGCGCGGTCAGCTTGGCGGTGGCGAACGCCGTGATGAAGTGCCTGCGCCCCCAGAGCTGCCGGACGTACTCCCCGAGCGTGGGCCGGGCCCCGCTGACGGTCAGCCCGTGCCGGGCGGCGAGAGCGGCCAGCTCGCCCGGTTCGTACACGGGGAGGAGGGCGGGAGAGGCGGGGTCCACCGGGGCCGGCGGTGCTGCTGTCTGGCTCACCACGATCGCTTTCGACGGGGGCAGAAGGAACGGGGCGTACGGAATCGGACCGATGGGACGGCACCGTATCGTCGCAACGCTGACAGTAGGACGTATGTGCGTCGCAACGCAACCGTTTCGTCGTTACGGTCTATCATTCGGGCCATGACCACCCAACGGCGAACCGGGCGCCGTACCCCGGCAGGTGCCGCGGTGCTGCGCGAGGACGTGACCGACGCGATCCGCGGCGCCGTCTTCGAGGAGCTGGCCGCGGTGGGGTTCGCGCGGATGTCGATCGAGGGCATCGCCCGGCGGGCGGGGGTGGGCAAGACCGCCGTCTACCGCCGCTGGAAGTCCAAGCTCCACCTCGTCCTGGACCTGGTCGCGGCCGTCGCCGCCCAGGGCATGCCGGCCCCGGCGACCGGTTCGCTGTACGGGGACGTGCGCGCCGTGCTCGAACTGGCCGCGTACGCCCTGCGCCACCCCGTCGCCTCCCAGGTCATCCCGGACCTGCTGGTCGAGGCGGCACGCAGTCCGGAGATCTCCGACGCCATCAAGGCCGCCCTGCTCGACCAGCAGCAGGGCGTGGCCGCCGTGGTCGTACGGGCGGCGGTGGCCCGCGGTGAACTCCCCGAGGGCAGCGACCCGGACCGGGCGCTGGACCTGATCGTCGGCCCGCTCTACTGGCGCCTCGTCGTGGTCCGGGGCGACCTGCCCAAGGGGTATCTGGACGACCTCGCGCACTCGGCCGTCGCGGCCCTCAGGAGCGGTCGCTGAGCAGCCGGTCCGCGACCCGCCCCGCGGCACCGCCGTCACCGGGGCCGCAGTGATCCCGCCGGAAGGCCGCGTACGCCTCCGTGTGCGCGGCCGCCGACTCCGGGAGGGCCCGCAGGGCCCCGGCCACCTCGTCCGTGTCGGTGAGCAGGGGGCCCGGTGCGAGGGCCTCGAAGTCCAGACAGAAGCCGCGCACCGTGTCCCGGTAGTGCTCCAGGTCGGGCGTGTGGAACAGCACCGGGCGGCCGGTGTGCGCGAAGTCGAACACCAGGCCCGTGTAGTCGGTGACCAGCACGTCCGCGATCAGCAGCAGCTCGGCGGTGACCGGGTGCGCGGAGACGTCCCGCAGCGCGGGGCCGTCCGGCACACCGCCCGTGACCCGCGGATGCCTGCGGACGAGCACCGTGGTGCGGTCGTCGAGCGACCGCACCAGCGCGGGCAGGTCCAGGGCGGGCTCCCAGCGGTACAGCCGGGACCGGCCACCGGGCACGCTGCCCGGCGGGTGCGCGAGCTGGTCGCGGTAGGTCGGCGCGTAGAGCACCACCCGGTGGCCGTCCGGGATGCCCAGCCGGCGGCGTACCCGCTCGGCGGTCTTGTCCCCGCCGGGCGCGCACAGCAGGTCGCCCGCGGGTGAGCCCGCCTCCAGGACCTCGCCCCCGTAGGCCAGCGCACGGCGCAGGTGCGGGGTGGCGCGGGCGCCCGGGGAGACCAGGACCGACCACTGGGCGGAGCGGTGCGGCAACGAGGCGAGGTCCTGGTGGTCGGCGTACAGGGTGCCGGTGAGGTCCAGGCCGAACCGGCCGAGCGGGGCGCCGTGCCAGGTCTGCACGACCGTCTGGTCCGGGCGCCGCTCGAACCACACGGGCAGCTGCCCCGCCGTCACGATGCGGCGGGCCCGCGCCAGCGCCTCGTACCAGGCGGTGCTGCCCGCCAGGACGGGAACAGCGGTGTTCGGGACCTGCGCGGCGGCGCCCGCGGACCCGTCGGTGACCCACAGGTGCTCGACGTCCGTGCTCCGGCGCACGAGCTCGGCGTGCACGGCGCGCGGGGAGTCGCCACCTGTGTGCCCGCCCGCGTAGAGGACGACGTCACGCAGCGGGAGCCGACGCTGCGCCGGGTGGTGCGCCGTACGCAGGAGGCCCTGGCGGTACGCGCCCCGTTCGGCCTCGCCGAGCGCCGGCTCGGCGTGCACGGTCAGCCGGTCGCCGTGACGGCGGTCGGCCCGGAACCCGGCGGCGGAGCGCACGGGCAGCCGGGCGGCGAGGGCCGCCGTCACCCGCACGGGCCGGCCGTCCAGGCACACCTCCCAGTCGCCTTCGCGCGGCGGGCGGGGGAGCCGCGCGGCGAACCGGCCTCCCCGGTGGTCGACGGAGCCGTCCGCCACCGGCTCCACGGGGACGGTCAGGGTCTCGCCCAGGGTGCTGTGCCGCAGGACGAGCGCGCCGGCGACGTACGGCGCCCCCTCGACGCGCAGCCCGCCGTCCGGTGCCTGCCTGACACGGTCCACGAACGGGTGACCGGTCGGCTCCAGCACGAGATTGCCCTCCGCGTCCGCCAGGGCCGGTGGCGGCAGGTCCGGGGCGGCGGCCAGCGGGACGCGGACGCCGTCGGTTACGAGGGCGGCCCGCCATCTCACCCCCTGGTCGGGTCCGTCGGGTCCGTCGGGTCCGTCGGGTCCCTCAAGGCCCGCAAGTCCCGGGAGTTCCGCGACGGGGATGCGCACCGTGAAGCGCCCCCCTTCCCCGTACCGCACGGGGAAAGCGCGCTCCGTCGCCCCGTCGCGGGTCAGCGACAGGGCCGTCGGCCGGGCGGCGGGCCCGTAGAGCCGGCCCGACAGCTCCAGGCTTTCGGGCCCGCCGTCGTGCGTGAGGGCCAGGGCGGGCAGTTGGGCCACGGTCAGCCGGAGCCGGCCGTCCCGGTAGCCGAGCACCGCGCGCCGTCCCCCGCCCAGGTCGTGGACGAGCGGCTGGGCGGCAGCCGCCTCCACCGCGCGCAGGGCCGCCCGTCGTACGACGCCGTGTCCGGCCACCACCACGCCGACCAGCCAGGTGCCCGGACCGGTGCGCCCCGGGTCGAGGACCATCTCGAAGCCCGCGTGGTCGTAACAGTGCAGCTCCTGACCGGAGTCGGCGGTCGCCTCCGGCATCCGGACCGTGCGCACGGGCACGGGCCTCAGCCGTCTGCCGCCCGCCTCCCGCACCAGCCCCGCCTTCAGCGCGTGGCGGGCCGAACCGGCGGGGAGGTTGCGGACGTACGCGTATCCGCGCAGACGCAGCTTCCCGTCCTCGCCCCACGACGCCTCCGTCAGCCGTGCCACGGCCGGCAGATCGCCCCGGCCGAGCCGCGCACCGGCTCCCGCGACCCCCGGGTGCACCGCCCGCCGCCGCCCGGGCAGCCCCTCGACCGCGAACGTGCCCGTCCCGTTGGCCCGTTCGAACGCGAGGACGGCCAGCAGCTCGTCCAGCCTGCGCTCCCGCACCAGCCGCCACCTGATGCGCGCCTCGACGGGCAGCCCGTCCAGCACCGCGCCGCCCGCCCGGTCGAGGAAGGCACCCGCGCCCGCCATGAACGCCGACCGGTAGGCGGGCCCGCCCATGGGCAGCCCCTCCAGGAAGTACACGAAGTCGTCGCGCAGACAGGACGTGTCGTACCGCCGCCGCTGTTCCGGATCACGGTCCGCCAGGAACGCGCTGACCTGCTCGCAGGCCGCGATCCGGTCCCGTACGCCCCGCACGTCCGTACGCCGCCGGGTGATCGAACCCTCGCGCACCCGCCAGCAGTAGACGTGCTCGCTCAGCACGTCCACCGATCCGGCGAGGTGGTGTGCCGGGATCATCACGGGCGTGTCCTCGTAGAGCTTGCCCACCGGGAAGACGAACCCGTGCCGGTCCCAGAACGAACGCCGGAACACCTTGTTCCAGGCGACCCGGTCGGCCAGCAACCGGGCGTCGCGGGTGATGTGGGTGCGGGGGCGGTCGGCGGTCAGCCAGCGGTACTGCCACGCCTGCTGCCGCCCCTGCGCGGTCAGCCGCCACACATTGCCCGTCACCAGGTCCGAACCGGTCGACTCCAGGGACGCCACCATCCGTTCGTACGCGTCGTGGACGACGACGTCGTCGCTGTCCGCGAACGCGAGGTACGGAACACCGGGAGTGCTGTGGGCGACGCCCGTGTTGCGTGCCGCGCTCAGGCCCGCGTTGGGCTGATGGACACAGCGGAAGCGGTCGTCCCGGGCGGCGAAGTCCTCCGCGATCGCCCGGCTGCCGTCCGTCGAGCCGTCGTCGACGAGGATCACCTCGACGGCCTCCAGCGACTGGCCGGCCAGTGAGCCGAGGCACTCCTCCAGATACTCCTCGACGTTGTGCACGGGGACGACGACGCTGAGGAGTGGCTTCATGTACGGCTCAACCCGGGTGAGCGCCCCGGGTCACCGTCGCTGACCCGAACGGGTGAGTACGGGAGGGGTGCGGCGCGTGGTCCGCACTACGCTCGGCTGCCATGCTCCTCAGTGTCGTCATGCCCGTCCACCGCGTTCAGGGGTACCTGAGGGCGGCGCTGGAATCGCTGATCGACCAGTCGGTACGGGACTGGGAACTGATCGCCGTCGACACCGGCCCGCCGGACGGCGGCGCGGACATCGCCCGGGAATTCGCCGGGCGTGATCCCCGGGTACGGGTGCTGCGCCCCGCGCGGGGTTCCGAGGGGGCGGCGGGCTCCGAACACCTGGGCGCGGCCCGCAACGCCGGGGCCGCCGAGGCGCGCGGGACCTACCTGCTCTTCCTCGACGGGGACGACCTGCTGCTGCCCGGTGTGCTCGCGGAGATCGCCGCCCGGGTGGCGGACGACCCCCCGGACGTGCTGCGCCTCGGCCACGACCGCGTCGACTGGTGGGACGGCACACAACCGGGGGACGCCCTGCCCGCGGCCCGGAACCAGCTCTTCCGCCGCGCCTTCTGGGCCGCCCACGGACTTCGCTTCACCGACGGCCCGTACGACGACGTCGTGCCCGTCCTGCGCGCGGCCCTCCTCGCCGCCGACGCCGGCACCCTCGCCGCCCTCGACCGGGTCTGCGTACGCCACCGGCTGCGCCGCACCGGCACCTTCGCCACGACACCCGGCCGCGCCCACTTCGCCGTCATCGACGCCTACGCACGCCTGATCGCCGGTACCGGCGGCGACCCGCGCGTCCTGGCCGCGCGCTCCGCGCACCTGCGGGCCGTGCTCGACGACCCGGGCCGGATCGCCCCCGGCGATCGCGCGGCCTTCTTCCGGGCCGGCGGGCTCCCCGGCCGCTACGCCGCGCACCGCGTCAGGGAAGCCGTGCGCTCCGGGCGCACCCGGGCGCGGAGCGCCGTGCGCGCGGGCCGGAAGTCCCTGCGCGCCCACGTGATGCGGGCCCTCTACCGCGCCGACCTGCACCGTCCGCTGGATCCCCGCCTCGCCGTCTACGGGGCGTACTGGAACCGTGGCGTCGCCTGCAATCCGGCCGCCGTCTACGCCAAGGCCCGCGAACTCGTCCCGCACATCCGCGGTGTCTGGGTCGTCTCCTCGCGGCACCGTGACCGGATGCCGCCCGGGGTGCCGTACGTGATCGAGGGCTCCCGCGCCTACTGGCGGACCATGGCGACGGCCACGTACCTGGTCAACAACTCCAGCTTCCCCGGGGGCTTCACCAAGCGCCCCGGCCAGATCTACCTGCAGACCCACCACGGCACGCCGCTGAAGACCATGGGCCTCGACCAGCGTCCGTACCCCGCCCTCACCAACGGCGTCAGCTTCGAGCGGATCGTCGCCCACACCGACCAGTGGGACTTCAGCCTCTCCGCCAACCCGCACACCACCGAGATCTGGGACCGGACCTACCCCTCCTCGTACGAACACCTGCCCGTCGGGTACCCGCGCAACGACGTCTTCTTCGACGGCACCTCGGAGCGGACCGCGAAGATCCGGGCGGAGCTCGGCATCGCCCCCGGCCGGACCGTCCTGCTGTACGCGCCGACCCACCGCGACTACCACCGGGGCTTCGTCCCCCGTCTCGACCTGGAGCGCCTCGCCCGTGAGCTCGGCGAGGACCACGTCGTGCTCGTGCGGGCCCACTACTTCTACGGGCGCTCGGCCGGGGAGGTGGCGGGGGACCGGGTCGTCGACGTCACCGGGCACCCGTGCGTCGAGGAACTCTGCCTGGCCTCCGACGCGTTGATCACCGACTACTCGTCCCTGATGTTCGACTACGCCTGCCTGGACCGCCCGATCATCACCTACGCGCCGGACTGGGCCGCCTACCGGGCCTCACGCGGCACCTACGTCGACCTGCTGTCCGGGCGCCCCGGGGACACCCCGGGAGCCGTCGCCACCACGGAGGACGAACTGCGGGCGCTGCTGCGGACCGGGGCGTGGCGTTCGCCGGAGACGGCCCTGCTGCGCGCCGCGTTCCGCGACCGGTTCTGTCCGTACGACGACGGGCACGCGGCGGAACGCGTGGTGCGGCGGGTCTTCCCCGTCCGGCCCGGGTGAAGCTCCGTGCCCCCGGGGTGAAGCTCCGTGCCCCCGGGGTGAAGCCCCGCGCCCCCGGGGTGAAGCCCCGCGCCCGGGGCGTGAACGAAGCCCGCGTCACCCGTACGGGGCGACCCTTCCGCACCCCGTCCTCGTTGTGTTCAACAGGGCGCGCACACATCGCAACGTCGGGAGGGCCCATGCACCGATCCGCCTACGAGCAGATGGAACTCTGCATCCGGGAGTACCTGCCCACGTCCCGCAGGCACCGCGTCGTGGACCTCGGCTCCCGGATCTCCGGCAAGCAGACCCGTACGCACCGGGCCCTGCTGGCGGGCCACGACATCGACTACTTCGGGGTCGACGTGCTCGACGGTCCCAACGTCGACGCCGTGATGACCCGGCCCTACCGGATCCCCGCCCGGTCGGGCAGCGCCGATGTCGTCCTCTCCGGGCAGGCGTTCGAGCACATTCCCTTCTTCTGGGTGTCGATGCTGGAGATCGCCCGGGTGCTGAAGCCCGGCGGGCACGCCTTCATCACCGCCCCCTCACGCGGTCACGCCCACGACGCGCAGGACTGCTGGCGCTACTACCCCGACGGCTTCCGCGCGATGGCCGCCCACTCCCGCCTCGAACTCCGCGAGGCGTACACGGACTTCCCGCCCACCAAGGGGATCTGGCACGACTACCGCTCCATCGACGCCAAGGCCGCCTACTGGGGCGACTCCGTCGGTGTCTTCCGCAGGCCCGAGCACCCTTCCCGGCCGGTGGCCCGGCTGAAGGGCCGGCTGGCCGCGTTCGCCGTGCGGGAGACGGCGGTCTGGTGGGCCAACCGGGTCGGCGGGGTGGACCGGGTGCCGCTGCCGCGCCCGCTGGACGGCCGGGATCGGTGCGGACGGGCGGAGAGCCCGGCGAGCGCATCAACGACAGGTTGACGAAAAGTGACATGAGTCGCAAAGCGCGCGTACTCTCCGGCCCCATGGCTTGGCGCAACGCCGTCAACGGCGTCCTTCAGCAACTCACCGGGTACCAGCTCAGGCGCACGATCGTGCCCGCTCCCCGCACCGCCCCGGAACCCGTCGCGACGGATCCGGCGGACGCGGCGGCGCGGACCGCGCCCGGAAAGCCGGCCGCCGCGAAGAAGCCGGCGCCGAAGGCCGGACCACAGTTCCCGGCCGACTACGACGACGAGGCGAAGGACATCATCCGTGCGGTCAAGCCGTACACGATGACCTCCCCGGAGCGGCTCAACGCCTTCGTCCTCGCCACCCGGCACATCGTCAGGCACGGCATCCCGGGCGACATCGTGGAGTGCGGCGTCTGGCGCGGCGGTTCCATGCAGGCCTGCGCGAAGACGCTGCTGTCGCTCGACGAGACCGGGCGCGACCTGTACCTCTTCGACACGTACGAGGGCATGACCCCGCCCACCGCCGAGGACCTGCGCCGCGACGGCAGGCCGGCCCGGGAACTGCTGGACGCCCAGGGCAAGGACCGGCCGATCTGGGCCGTGGCATCGCTGGAGGACGTACAGGCCGGATTCGAGAACGTGCCGTACCCGAAGGACCGCATCCACTACGTGCGGGGCAAGGTCGAGGACACCGTGCCGGAGCAGGCCCCGGAGCGGATCTCCATCCTGCGGCTCGACACCGACTGGTACGCCTCGACGCGGCACGAACTGCGACACCTCTACTCGCGCCTGGTCAGCGGGGGTGTGCTCCTGATCGACGACTACGGTTACTGGCAGGGATCCCGCCAGGCCGTGGACGAATTCCTGGAGGAGACCGGCGAGCAGCTGCTGCTCCTGCGGATGGACGAGGGCCGTATCGCGGTCAAACCCTGAAGCCGTCGCCGGACAGCGGTCGTTGCGAGCCCCGTTGCCTCCCGGCACGGGGCTCGTTCGTCAAGAGGGTCCGGCGATCGAGGGCTCCCCGATTGCCGGACCCCCCAAGCAGCAGACCAGTTGACCGATGTCGTCCGCCCGGAAGGATCGTGCGCAGCGCATGGCACCCCGCCTCACCGTCGTCGTCCCGCTCTACAACGTCGAGGAGTACCTCGGAGCCTGCCTGGACTCGCTCGCCGAGCAGACCATGGCCGACCTCGAAGTCGTCATGGTCGACGACGGTTCGAAGGACCGCAGCGCGGACGTGGCCATGGAGTTCTCCCGGAGGGACCCGCGCTTCCGGCTGATCCGGCAGGACAACGCGGGGCTCGGCGCCGCACGCAACGCCGGGGCCGCGCAGGCGCACCCGGAAGGGGAGTTCCTGGCGTTCGTCGACAGCGACGACGTCGTCCCGCCCGGCGCGTACGCCCGGATGCTCGGCGAACTCGACGCCTCCGGCTCGGACTTCGTGACCGGCAACGTGCTCAGGCTCCGGGCGAACGGCGCTCTCGAACAGTCCCCGATGTTCCGCCGGCCGATGGAGAAGGCCCGCCGGGCCACCCACGTCACCCGGGACCGGATCCTGCTCGGCGACCGCATCGCGTGCAACAAGGTGTTCCGCAGGGCCTTCTGGGACCAGCACGCCTTCGCCTTCCCGACCGGCGTCCTGTACGAGGACATCGCCGTCGTCCTCCCCGCGCACTTCCTGGCCGGCGGCGTCGACGTCGTCGAGGAGCCCGTCTACCACTGGCGGGACCGGGACGGCTCGATCACCACCCGGCGCGCGGTGCCCCGGGGCATCCGCGACCGGGTCACGGCGGTCACCACCGTCAGCCGGTTCCTCGCGGAACGGGGCATGACCGAGGCCCGGGGGCACTACGACGCGCATGTGCTCTCCGGCGACCTGTGGCTGTTCATGGAGGCGCTCCCGGACGGCGACGCGGAATTCCACGAGGCCTTCCTCACCCATGCCAACGCCTTCGCCGACACCGTCGACCCGGCCGTCCTCGACGCGCTGCCGCTGCATCTGCGCGTCAAGTGGCAGCTCATCCGGGAACGCAGGATGTCCGAGCTGCTGGCCCTCCTCGCCCACGAGTCCACCGACCGTGACACCTTCCACGTCCGGGGCCTGCTCCGCCCCCGGGCCGAGCACCCGGGTGTCGAAGGCCCCCTCCCGCGCCGGGTCGCCACCCTGTCCGCCGCGGACCTACCCGTGCACGCGCACCTCACCGAGGCGGTGTGGCGGGACGGAAAGCTGCACCTCAAGGGCTACGCGTACGTCCGCAACGCCCCGGGCCGCTCGGCCGGGACCGGCTGGCTGCGGTCGGGCAGGCGGCTGATGCCCCTCCGGACGCGCACGACGGCGACGGACGAGGCGACGGCCGGATCGGGCCGCTCGCTGCACGACTACGGGCGCTCCGGTTTCGAGACCGTCATCGACCCGGCCCGGATCGCCGCGAAGGGAACGGGGCGCGGCGCCCGCAGGGTGTGGAAGCTGGAGTCCGTCGTCATCGGCGCGGGGCGCCCGCGCCGGGGCCCCATGCGGCTGCTCGGTCATCCGGCCGCACCCGCCGTGCGGTACGTCGACGAGCGCACCCGGATCGTCCCCGTGCTCTCCGGCAACAAGCTGGAGCTGCGCGTGGAGCGGATCGACGCCGTGCTCGCCGGGCACCGGCCGACGGAGGCCGGGAGCGGGGTACGGATCGCGGTGCGGGTCCTGGACGGGAGCGAGCCCACGGCCCTGCGGATCCAGGAGTGGCGCACGAAGGAGACCCGGGAGTTCCCGTTGGTGGTCAGCGGCGAGACGGACGGGTGCACCGTCGCCGCCGAGGTGCCGCTCGACGCGTTCCGGCGCTCCGACGGCGACTGGGGTGTCCAACTGGTCGGCGGAGCGGGCCGGCTGACGGTGGCGGCCCGCCCGGAGACCGACGCCGGACGCTATCCGCTGGCCGGAGACCGGGAGGTGTACGCCGCGGCCAACCCCTCCGGCGACCTGGTCCTCACCGACCGGACCGCGCAGCCCGTCGTCGGACGTGTGTCGTGGCCGGACGGCGGCGGCCTCGTCCTCGAAGGAAGTTGCCCGGCCGCCCCCGGGCAGCCGCTCGAAATGGTCCTGCGGCACAGCGGCCACCAGGAGGAGACCGCCTTCGCCGTGGAGCGCACGGGAGAGTCGTTCCGTACGGAGCTCGTGCCCGGGGCGGTCGACGGCATCGGCGGTACCCTCCCGCTCGCCGAGGGCCGCTGGTACCCGTTCCTCCGGGCACCGGGCGAGCGGGACCCGGAGCGCTACCTCCCGCTGCGCGTGGTGCACCAGCTCCACGCGGGGCTGCCGCTGGGCCAGGAGTCCGGCGGGCGCCGCTTCACACTGGAGCGGCGCTTCCACGACCGGCTCTGCCTGGAGTCCGGCAGCACCCTGCCGGTGCGGGACCGGGGAGCGTACGGGCAGCTCCGGTTGCGCGCCGGGTACGCCGGCGCGCGCGGCGGTGAGCTGCGTGAGGCCGTGCTGTACTCCAGCTTCGACGGACGCCAGTACTCGGACTCGCCCCGCGCCGTCCACGAGGAACTGGCCCGCCGCGCCACCGGCGTCGAGCACCTCTGGGTGGTGCGGGACCAGCAGGCCGCCGTGCCTGCCGGGGTCCGCGCCGTGGCCCTGCACAGCGCCGAGTGGCACGAGGCGCTGGCCCGCAGCCGCTGGATCGTCACCAACACCCAGCTGCCCGAGTGGTTCGAGCGGGCCGACGGCCAGTTCGTCGTCCAGACCTGGCACGGCACCCCGCTCAAGCGCATCGGCCGCGACCTGGAGGGCAGCCCCCACGCGGACACCGCCTACATGGCGTCCATGCCGCGGCGCGCCGCCCAGTGGAGCGTGCTCGTCTCGCCGAACAGCTTCTCCACACCCGTCCTGCGCCGCGCCTTCGGGCACACCGGCGAGGTCCTGGAGTGCGGCTACCCGCGCAACGACCTGCTGTACGCCCCGGACCGGGCGAAGGTCGCCGCCGCCGTACGGCAGGCCCTCGGCGTGCCCGACGGCCGCCGCGTCGTCCTGTACGCCCCCACCTGGCGCGACGACGGTCCCAGGCGGAGCGGCCGGTACGGGCTCGATCTCCGACTGGACCTGGAACAGATGCGGAAGGCGCTCGGCGACGACCACGTCCTGCTGGTGCGCCGCCACTACCTGGTCGGGGGGAGCGTCCCGGAGAGCGACTTCGTCCGTGACGTGTCGCGTCACCCCGACGTCGCCGAGCTGATGCTGATCAGCGACGCGCTGGTCACGGACTACTCGTCCCTGATGTTCGACTTCGCGCAGACCGGCCGGCCGATGGTCTTCCACACCCACGACCTGGAGCACTACCGCGACACCCTGCGCGGCTTCTGCTTCGACTTCGAGAACCGTGCCCCCGGCCCGCTGACCCCCACCACGGCCGGGGTCGTCGAGGCCCTGCGCGACCCGGAGGCCACGGCCGTCGCCCACAAGGAGGCGTACGACCGCTTCCGCGAGTCGTTCTGCGACTTCGACGACGGGACGGCGGCGGCCCGGGTCGTGGACCGCATGCTGAAGGGGGACCAGGCGTGAGCGGCCCCGACTTCAGCTGTGTCGTCATCGCGGCCCCGGGCGGGGAAGCGGCCCTGCGGGCCTCCGTGGAGTCCGTGCTCGACCAGACGCTGCGTGCCGTCGAGGCCCTCGTCGTCCTGCCCGCGGACGGCGGCCCGGCCCTCCGCGCGGCGGCCGCGCCACTCGCCGGGCGTTCCCCGGACCGTGTGCGTCTCCTCGACGCCGACGCCTGCGCGGACCGCGTCGCGGCCCTCCGCAACACGGGTCTGGACGCGGCCCGGGGCACCTACGTCCTCGTGCTCGGCGACGGCGAACGCCTCCAGGAGCACGCCTGCCGCAACCTCTGGGACGCCGGCGCGCGCACCGGCGCCGACCTGGTCGCCGGGCGCTGGAGCCGGCTCACCGGGGACGGGGACAAGGAGCAGGAACCGCCCTGGCAGCAGCCGCTGTTCGAGCGTTCCCGCGCCGTCGGCGGGTTCGCCGACGCCCCCGGACTCGCCGTGCACGACGCCCTGGTCACCGGCTTCTGCCTCCGCCGCGAGGCGCGGGAACGGCACGCCCTGCGCTACGGCGAGGACCTCACCCGCAGCGAGATCCTGTTCGGCCCCCAGGCCGCCGAGGCGGTGGGCCGGATCGCGCTCGTCCGCCGCCGGATCGTCTCCGGGCGTGCCGTCCCCGACGACGGCCGGGACCTCACCGGACTCGTCGAGGCACACCGCAGGGTCGGTCACCTCCTGAGGGCGCGGGGCCGGGCCGGGCTGTGCGAGGAGCGTGACGAGGCGTTCCTGCACGACCGCCTCGTACCGCTGGTGCGCACCTTCCCGCTGCTGCCCGCCGCCGAGCGGGACCGGATCGCCGCGACGGCCTCCCGGGTGCTCCCCGACAGCGTCCTGGAGAGGGTCCTGCTCACCCTGCCGCCCGCCGAACGCGCGGCCGTCCGGCTGCTGGAGCGCGGTGACGCGGACGGGGTGCTCGCGGCGGCGTACGCGCTGCGCCGGCGGGGCACCGTGGCCGCGCCGCTCACCGTGGCGGACGACGGGCGCGTGTACTGGCCGGGCGGGGAGGCGGACCCGGCGCTCGACGTCACCGGACTGGGGCACCAGCACCGCACGTTCGGCGAGCTGCGGCTGATGAACCGGCTCACCCGCTGTGAGACCGACGGCCGCCGGGTCCTGCTGGAGGGCCATCTCGTGCTGCCCGCGCACACCGGCCCCGGACCGTCACCGAAGGCCCATCTCGAATTCCGCGTACGGGACGGCTCCCGCTCCTTCCGCGTGCCCGTGGACGAGCTGCGGCGCGACGCCACCGGAATCCACTGGCGCACCCGCGCCGACCTCACCCGCGCCCTGCGCCCCCTCGGGGTCCGCGACACCGTGTGGGACGCCCGGATGGTGGTGGAGGACGGCCGGACCCGTGCGGTCAGCGACCTCTTCGCCGCCCACGACCTCGTCGGCCCGGCGGACCGGTTCCGTGCCCTGCCCAGGCTCGGCCCGGCGGCCGGGGACACCTGGCAGCCCTACGTCACGCTCAAGGACCACCTCGCGCTGCGCCTCGAAGCGCACCGCCGCCCCGCCCGCACGGCCGGGCGCCTGGTCCACTACGCCACCCACTTCCGCCCCGCGCGCCGGGTCAGGCTCCTGCTGCGGAGCCTGCGCAGGCGCCGCGACCGGCTGTACGCCCGGGGGTTCAAGGTCTCCGTCTACCACTCCTGGCTCCTCCGGCTGCCCGTACGCAAGGGGTCCGTGGTCTTCGAGAGCCACATGGGCACCTGTTACGGCGACAGCCCCCGGGCCGTCCACGAGGAGGTGCGCGCGAGGGGCCTGCCACTGCACTGCGTCTGGTCGTACGACAACTCCCCGGAGGGCTTCCCGGCCGACGGCGCACGGCTCGTACGCCGGTGGTCCTGGCGCTATCTGTGGGCGCTGGCCCGGGCCGAGTACTGGGTCGACAACCAGGGCTTCCCGCAGCACCTCGCGAAACCGTCCGGGACCACCTACCTGCAGACCTGGCACGGTTCGGCGTACAAGCGCATGGGTTTCGACGAGACCCGGGTGCGCCTGCTGAACGCCCCGCAGCGTGAGCGGCTCCAGCAGGCCGTGCACCGCTTCGACCACTTCCTCGTCCGCTCCGAGCACGACGTGCGCACCCTCGCCCGCGCCTACCGGCTTCCCGAGCGGACCCTGCTGCGCACCGGGTACCCGCGCAACGACACCCTCCTCGCTGCCCGGGCCAGGGACGAGGCCGAGGGGCGGCTCCCGCGTCCTGCGCTCGCGGCGCGGCTGGGGCTGCCCGACCACCGCAAGATCGTCCTGTACGCGCCGACCTTCCGGGGCGGGCCCGGGAAGCAGAAGCGGCGGCGGCTCCTGCTGGACGCGGCACGCTTCGCCGAGCGTTTCGGTGACGAGTACACGCTGCTGGTGCGGGCGCACTACCTGGGGGCGGCGAGCCTGCCCGTGTGCCCGCCGGGGACGGTCGTGGACGTCTCGGACCACCACGACGTGAGTGAACTCCTCGCGCTCGCCGACGTCCTGGTCACCGACTACTCGTCCATCATGTTCGACTACGCGCTCCTGGACCGGCCGATCGTCCTGTTCGCGCCCGACCTCGACGCGTACGCCGCCGACCGCGGCAGCTACTTCGACCTGCGGGAGAAGGCACCCGGGCCGGTGGCCGCCACCGAGGACGAACTCTTCGACGTACTGGCCCGGCTGAAGGCCGCGGACACCGGCTTCCAGGAACGCCGTGCCGGCTTCGCCCGGGAGTTCGGCGCCTACGACCGGGGGGACGCGGCACGGGCGGTCGTCGACACCGTCTTCGCCCGGTATCTGTCCGGAGCCACGAACACCGGTATCGGGAGGTCCGCCGATGAGCGGCCGTGATGTCTTCATCGTCTCCAACAGCACGGACGAACTCGGCGGGGTGACCGGCTGGATGCACCGGACCGCCCAGCTGTTCCAGCAGCGGGGCCACCGGGTGCACACCGTCGGCATCCACGCCGCCGAGCTCCGGATGGCCCTGCCCGACCCGCCGGAATACCCCGTCACCGCCCTGTACCCGGCTCATCCGCCGACCCCCTGGGCGCCCAAGGGGGTGCGGGACCGCTTCCGGATCACGGCCCGGCGGAACGAGGCCGCCCGCGCAGCGGACAAGCGGCGGGCCGTCGGCCGGCTCTCGGAGATCTTCCGTACCGCGGCACCCGGGGGCGTGGTGATCGTCAGCCAGGTCTGGGCGATGGAGTGGGTCACGGAGGCGGACACCACCGGCCTGCGGGTCATCGGGATGAGCCACGAGTCCTACGACTACTCCCGGGCGAGCCACCGCTACCGCTGGATCAAGAGGCACTACGCGGGCCTCGACCGTTGGCTCGTCCTCACCGAGGAGGACGCCGACAGCTGGGCCGGCGACGGGATGAACAACGTCGGCTTCATGCCGAACGCGCTCGCCGCACTGCCCGACGTGCCCTCCCCCCGGCGCGAGAAGTCGGTGGCGAGCATCGGCAGGCTCACGGACCAGAAGGGCATCGACATGCTCCTGGACGCCTGGGCACTGGTGGCCCCGCGGCGCCCCGACTGGCGCCTGGACGTGTACGGGGCCGGTGAGGACGGAGTGAGCCTCAGGGAGCAGTGTGCCGGCCTGGGGCTGGACGGGTCGGTCGGCTGGCGGGGGCCCACGGACGACGTCCCGGGCGCGCTCGCCGCCTCCTCCGTCTTCGTCCAGTCCTCACGCGGCGAGGGCTTCCCGCTCGCGCTGCTGGAGGCCATGGCGAGCGGTGTGCCGTGCGCGGCCTTCGACTGCGCGCCCGGGGTGCGCGAGATCGTGCGCGACGGCGAGGACGGACTGCTCGCACCCGCCGGGGACATCGGCGCGCTCGCCGACCGGCTGCTCAGGCTCACCGGCAACCCCCGGCTGCGGGACGCGATGGGGGACCGGGCCAGGACCAACGTCCAGCGGTTCTCGGAGGCGGCGACCGTCCGCCGCTGGGAGGAGCTGTTCGCGTTCCTGGAACGCTGAGTCAGAGGCCGGGGTGGGCCCGGGGTGCGGGCCTGCTCCCGCACCCCGGGGGCCTCACCCGTTCGTGTACTCCCGCACCGGCACCTGCCGGGGCACCCCGGTCGGGCCCCGGCTCGTCAGCGGTACGGGCAGCGGCAGCCCGGCGGTGTCGTCCAGGAAGACCCGGCGCACCACCCGCTCCGCCGCGTGCCCGTCGTCGTACGGACAGAACCGGGACCGGAACGCCGCCCGCCGCTGCGCGGACCGGGGGCCGCGCCAGTCGTCCGTGGCGAAGATCTCGTGCAGCTCCTCCTGGTTGCGCGCCACCGCCCCGGGAGGGAACGCCTCCAGATCGAAGTACGTGCCGCGAGCCGCCTCGTACGCCTGCCTGTCCTCCAGATGGAGGACGACCGGCCGGTCCAGGTTGACGTAGTCGAACATCAGCGACGAGTAGTCCGTGATCAACGCGTCCGAGGCGAGGCAGAGTTCCTCGACGGACGGGTGGGCGCTGACGTCGATGATCTGCGGATGCGGGGTGCGCCCGGCCGTGGTCCTGGCAGCCTCGTCCAGGTAGTGCGAGCGGGCCAGGACGACGAAGTGCGGGCCCAGGACCCGGACGAGCCGGCCCAGGTCCAGGGAGTGGTGCTGGGCACGCCGGTAGTCCCGGTGGGTCGGTGCGTACAGCAGGGCGATGCTGCCGGGCGGGACGGCCAGGCGCTCGCGCAGCCGCGTGATCTGGGCGGGGCCCGCGCGGTGGAACACGTCGTTGCGCGGACTGCCGTACTCCAGCGTGGTGTAGCCGGACGGGTAGGTGCGTTCCCACACCAGCGTGGAGTGCTGGTTGGCGGACAGCGAGAAATCCCACTTGTCGGCGTTGCGGAGCAGCTGCTCGAAGTCCATGGAACCGGCCGCCGCCGGACGGTGTACGAGATCGGTCCCCATGGTCTTCAGGGGCGTCCCGTGATGGGTCTGCAGCAGTACCTGGCTCCGTCTCTTCACCAGCCGGCGATCGAAGTTGACGTTGTTCACGAGGTACTTGGAGCGGGCCAGGGCCGTCCAGTAGGCGAACGTCCCCGGGTGCAGCACCCGGGTGGCCGCCGGGACGGTGTGCATGTCCTCGGGACGGCAGATCCAGGAGGTGCGCAGCCCGGGGACGAGCGCGCGGGCCGTGGCCTCCAGCGCCGCCGGGCTGCAGGTGTAGCCCCGGTTCCAGTAGGCCGCGAACACCGCCTCCCGGGGCCGTACGGGCAGCCGCAGCTGGAGGC
The DNA here is from genome assembly GCF_045040375.1 of Streptomyces sp. NBC_01520. Taxonomy (NCBI): domain Bacteria; kingdom Bacillati; phylum Actinomycetota; class Actinomycetes; order Kitasatosporales; family Streptomycetaceae; genus Streptomyces; species Streptomyces sp. NBC_01520. The sequence goes on along the minus strand of NZ_CP109404.1, from coordinate 3,133,142 downwards.
GGTAGTGCAGCTGGAGGACCGCGCCCCGCACCGCACGGCGCAGCGTCGTGGTGCTCCGGCGCAGCCGGCCGCGCAGCTGCTGCGCGGCCCACAGGGCGCGGTACGTGCGGTGGGCGCCCAGCCGGAACAGCGCGTGCCGCAGCCGGGTCCGGCCCGGGACGGGGGCGCCCGGGGTGCGGTAGCGGCGGCAGTGGGCGCGGGCCCGGCGGAAGAACGGGGCCCGGCTGCCGCGCGGAAGCCGGGCGTGGGAGGTGTACAGCGTCGAGAAGTGGTCGAGCATCCGGCGGAACATCACCGGCCGCCAGAGGGCGAGTTCGGGGCGGGCGTCGATGAAGGCGAAGACCCGGTCGTACTGGTCGAACACGTCGAAGTGCCTGCGCGTGGTGGTGGAGAGGATGTTCCCCCGGCGCCGCTGGCGGTAGCCGACGCAGACCGCGTCCAGGACGGCGATCGATCCGGCGGCCATCAGCACCGGATAGGTCCAGGGGGTGTCCTCGTAGTAGCCGGGCGGGAAGGCGAAGCCCTCGGCCTCGACGAACTCGCGGCGGTACGCCTTGTTCCAGACGACCATCAGGACCTTGAGGAGCTCGGGCCGTTCCGCGAGCCGGAAGGAGGCGGAGCCGGTCTCCGCGAGGTGATGGGCGAAGGTGTTGCGTTCGCTCTCGCCCGACCAGTACGTACGGGCGTAGTCGTAGACCAGGACGTCGGGCCCACCGGTGGCCTCCAGACGGTCGGCGATGGTCTGCAGCGCTTCGGGGGTGAACGTGTCGTCGCCGTCCAGGAAGAGCAGGTAGTCCCCGGCCGCCCGGGCCACACCGGCGTTCCGGGCGGGGCCGAGGCCGGAGTTGTGCGGGAGGTGCACGGCGCTGACCCGGGGGTCACGGGCGGCGTACTCGTCGGCGATCGGGCCGCAGGCGTCCGGTGAACAGTCGTCGACCACGATGATCTCGTAGTCCTTGAAGGACTGGTTCAGCACGGAGTCGAGACACGCGTGCAGATACGCCTGGACCCGGTACGCGGGCACGATGACACTGAACCGGGGCACAACACATCCAGGGGTCGCTCGCGGGCGGGCAGGTGGCCCGCAAACGGCCGATGGAGTGACATGGTTACGCCGGATATGGCATTCGGGGGAACAGCGAGGTAGGGCGGCCCGGTCACGAGTGAACGGGCCGCCCTGGTGTTGACGAACGAATGTGCTGCGCCGAATGGCGTTACTTGACGGCGCCCGCCATCACACCGGACACGAACTGCCGCTGGAAGGCGAAGAACACCACCAGCGGAATCACCATCGACACGAAGGCGCCGGGCGCCAGCACGTCGATGTTGTTGCCGAACTGCCGGACCTGCTGCTGCAGCGCCACGGTGATCGGCGGGGAATCGGAATCCGCGAAGATCAGTGCGACCAGCATGTCGTTCCACACCCACAGGAACTGGAAGATCCCGAGCGAGGCGATCGCGGGGCCGCCGAGCGGCATCACGACCCGGGTGAACACCCGGATCTCGCCCGCCCCGTCCAGCCGTGCGGCCTCCAGGAGCTCGCGCGGGATCTCGGCGAAGAAGTTCCGCAGCAGGAAGATGGCGAACGGCAGGCCGAACGCCGTGTGGAACATGATCACGCCGAAGGTCGTCTCGAAGATCCCGATCGTGCCGAAGAGCTCGGAGACCGGGATCAGGGCGACCTGCACGGGGACCACCAGCAGCCCGACGACCACCAGGAACCACCAGTCGCGGCCGGGGAACTCCATCCAGGCGAAGGCGTATCCGGCGAGCGAGCCGATCACCACCACCAGGAACGTGGCCGGCACGGTGATCAGGACCGTGCTGAGGAGTGAATCGGTGATCGTCGAATTGTCCAGCAGCCGCTGGTAGTTGTCGAAGGTGAGCTCGGACGGGGCGGTGAAGATCTTCCACCAGCCGGTCGCCGCGATGTCCTCCGCCCCGCGCAGCGAGGACAGCAGCAGTCCGATGGTCGGCATCAGCCAGAACAGGCCGACCAGGACGAGGAAGACCCGCATGACCCCGCCGCCCGCACGGGCCGCGATCCGCGCGCCGAGAGGCGGCCGGACCTTCACCGGCTCGGGCACGGCATCCGTGGCCCGGTCCGACATCACCGGCTCGGTCGTCGTCATCGGCGTCCCTCCTTCCGCATCCTGCGGATGTTGAACAACATCACCGGGATCACCAGCAGCAGCAGGAGTACCGCGATGGCGCTGCCGATGCCCAGGTCCGCGTCCGTGCCGAACGAGGACCGGTACAGCTGGAGTGCCAGGACGTTCGCGTCGTCCTGGGAGGATCCCGGCGCGATGATGAAGACCAGGTCGAAGATCTTCAGTACGTTGATCATCAGGGTGACCAGCACCACCGCCAGGACCGGTGCGAGCATCGGGACCGTGATCCGGCGGAACACCTGCCACTCGTTCGCACCGTCCACCCGGGCCGCCTCCAGGAGCTCGCGCGGCAGGCCGGCCAGACCCGCGGCGATCAGCACCATGGCGAAGCCCGCCCACATCCACACGTAACTGCCGATGATCCCGGGCGTCACCAGGGACGGCCCGAGCCAGTCGACGCCGTTGTACGGCTCCCGGAAGTTGTCCGCCGGGAGCCGGATCTGTGCGCCGTCGGCCGAGGCGGGCAGGGTGAACACGCCGTCCGCGCCCGCCGTGGCCGAGGCGACGACCTTGCCGTCCCTGACCGCCTCGACCGTGATGCCCTTGAGGCCGAGCTCCTTGGGGTCGACGACGTTGGGCTTGCCGCCCCCGCCCTTGGTGAAGTCCAGCCACGCGGTGCCGGTGATCTTCCCGTCGGCCGCGGCGGTCGCGTCCTTCGCCGGCCGGGCGTCGCCCGGCATCTTCGCGGGCGCCACCCCCACCAGCGGCAACCGCACCGCTTCGCCGGCCCGCACGGGCTCCTTCGTGACGAAGGAACCGCCACCGCCCGCCTTCAGCGGGTGCACCGGGAGCGGATGCGCCTTCGGGAAGCCCGAGGACGCGGAGAAGGTGTCGTGCACACCCACCGCCACGGCGTTGGCGACCCCGCGCTCCGGGGCCTGGTCGTACACCAGCCGGAAGATGATGCCCGCGGCCAGCATCGAGATCGCCATCGGCATGAAGACGATCAGCTTGAACGCCGTACCCCACCGGATGCGCTCGGTCAGCACCGCGAAGATCAGCCCGAGAACGGTGGCGACCGTCGGCGCGAACACGACCCAGACGGCGTTGTTCCTGACCGCCGTACGGATGGTGTCGTCCGTGAACAGCGCCCTGTAGTTGTCGAGGCCCGCGAAGCCGGTACCCGCCTGGTCGAGGAAGGACCGGTAGACGGAGTACACGATCGGATAGACGACGAGTGCGCCGAGCAGCACCAGGGCCGGCAGCAGGAACGCCGCCGCGATGACCCTTCGGGTGCCGGTCACACTCTTGGGTGTGCGGACGCGCGAGGGTCCGTAGAGACGTCGGCCGGCGGGGGGCACCGGGTCGGAGCCCCCCGCTTTCACTGTGCTCATCCCGTCAGCTCTTGTACGCCGCGGCCGCGTCGGACTCCAGCTTCGTCTGGGCCCCCGCGATGTCCTTCGGGTTCTTCAGGAAGTCCTGGAGGATCTTCCACTCGCCCTTCCCGGGCGTTCCGCCGAACGACTGCGGGGCCTGGTCGGACATGTCGAACCGGACGTCGTCACCGGCCGCGATCAGCGCCTCGGCCATGGTGCGCTGCACATCGTTCGGGTACGCGGCCGCGTCCAGCGACTTGTTGGGCGAGATGAACCCGCCCTCCTCGGCCCAGATCTTCGCCGCGTCGGTCGAGGCGAGCCAGGTCAGCAGCGCCTGGGCGCCCTTGCTGTCCTTGAGCGCCACGGCCGCGTCGCCGCCCGTCACCACGGGGGAGTCCGCGCCGACCGCCGGGAACGGGAACACCTTGGCGTCCGTACCGATCTTCGCCTTGGTCTGCGCGATGTTGATCGAGACGAAGTCACCCTCGAACACCATGGCGCCCTTGGGCTGGTCACCCCCGGTGAACGTCTGCGTGACGGACGTCGGGAACTCGGTCTGCAGGGCGCCGTCCGCGCCGCCCGCGATGAGCTCCGGCTTGCCGAAGAGCTCGGCGAGGGTGGTGAGGGCGTCCTTCACGGACGGGTCCGTCCACTTGATCTCGTGCTTGGCCAGCTGGTCGTACTTCTCCGGGCCCGCCTGGGAGAGGTAGATGTTCTCGAACCAGTCGGTGAGCGTCCAGCCGTCCGCGCCGGCGACCGACACCGGGGTGACACCGGAGGCGGAGACCGTCTCGGCCGTGGCGATGAAGTCCTTCCAGGTCTTCGGCTCGCTCGCGCCCGCGTTCTCGAACGCCTGGGAGTTGTACCAGACCAGGGACTTGTTGGCGGCCTTGAAGTAGACGCCGTACTGGGTGCCGTCCACCGCGCCGAGGTCCTGCCAGACCTGAGCGTAGTTCTGGCCGAGCTGTGCCTTGGCCTCCGCGCCGACCGGCTTGGCCCACTTCTTGGCCACGGCCTGCTGGATCGCGCCCACCTGCGGGATCATCGCGACGTCCGGCGGCTGGCCCCCCGCTATCTTCGTACCGAGGAAGTTGACGATCGGGTCCTGCGCCGGGACGAAGGTGACCGTGGCCCCCGTGCGCTTCTCGAACTCGTCGAGCACCTTGGTGAAGTTGGCCTGCTCGGGGCCTGTCCAGACCGCGGCGACCGATATCTTCTCGCCGTCCAGTTTCGGCAGCGTGACGCTCGACGGACTGTCCTTGCCCGAGCCGGACTTCTCGCTCTTCGTGTCCTTGCCGTCCTCGCCGCCACCGCAGCCGCTGAGTGCCAGCGCTCCGATCGCGGTGAACACCAGTGCGGCCCTACGCATGCGAAGGGTTGTGCGCATCCCTGCCCCGTCTCTTCTGTGTGCACATGCGTGGACCGGGACCCACGGTGCGTCTCTCGGGGTGCCGGTCGCGACTCGCATGGTGCGGTTCAACTCGTCGTCCGTGCGCACAGTCCTACGCCGGGTCCACGGGTGCCGCAATACCGGTACGGCCTTCAGCGTAGAGATCGTGATCGGCTCGTGACGTCGTGTCAAAACTGTGGAGACGGGACGAAGTTCACGAGTGGGAAGGGGGCAACGGGGGGAGCCGCTCGGCGTTCACCGAGCGCGCCGCCCGCTCCAGGGCGCTGGCCAGAAGAGCGAGGTCGGTGGGTCCGTTGCCCAGCTCACGGACCTGCCGGCGGGCCGGCGGATCGCCCATCCGCTCCCACTCCAGCGGGACGACGACGGGGCGCAGCGTCGCCGTGCGCGGGATGCGGCCGGTGACCCGGCCGCCCTGGAACGGCGTCACCCGGCCGTCCGGATGCCCCAGCCGTCCGCGGCCCGGGGCGGCCTCGTCCGGTGACGGCGGTACGACGGGCGGGTCGAGCACGATGCGCAGCCGGGCCCCGCGCGCCAGCTCCGTGTCCTCGGTGCGGTCCGGGCGCGCGGAGGTGGCGACCAGATGGACGCCGAGCCGTCCGCCGTCCCTGGCCACGGCCTCCAGCACGCGCACGACGGACCCGGCGGACGGGCGGCCCGGGCTGCCGAGAGCCGGGGCGACCAGGGCGTCGAAGTCGTCGGCCAGGACGACGAGCCGGGGCAGCGGGGAGGGGCCGGGGTCCATGGACCGGGCCGCCGCGGGGCGCAGCCGCAGGGTGCCGCTGGCGGGGGACTCGATGTCGCCGCGCTGTTCGGCGGCGCCGGAGGGGCGCCTTCCGGTGAGCGTCCGCGATTCCTCGTACCGCGTGTGCCATTCGGTGAAGTCCAGCTGTCCGAGCAGCTCCGCGCGGCGCTTCAGCTCACCGCCGAGCGCCTGGGCGAACTCCCGCATCCGTACGGGGTCGGAGGCGACCAGATGTGTGAAGACGTGCGGCAGTTCCGTGCAGGGGCGCAGCCCCTCGCCGCGTTCCCCGCGCTCACCACCGGCACCGTCGATCAGCAGGATGCCGAGCCGGTCGGGCCGGGCGGCGGCGGCCAGCGAGGCGGCTACCGCCCGCAGCAGCTCCGTACGGCCGCTGCCCGCCGGTCCCTCGATCAGCAGGTGCGGTCCCTCGTCGGCCAGATCGACGGACAGGGGGCCATGAGGGCCGGCGCCGAGCACGAGCACCGGGCGTCCCGCGTAGCCGGAGGCAGCGGGTGCGGCGGCCGGCGCATCGCGCCGCTGGGCGGGCACCGTGCCCGCCGGGGCGTAGGGGGAGCGGCCCGAACCCCAGCTGGTGGGTCCGCCGCTCCGGAACGGCGTACGCCCCGGTTCGGGGGCCTCGCGCTGCTGGCCCACCCGGGGGCCGGTGCTCAGGGTGCGGCCGGAATTCGCCGTGTCGAGGTCCGCGCCGGCCGGGGCCGCCGTGCGCACCGTGGCACCCGGCTGGTCCTCCGCCGTGGACGCCCAACGGGCCATCAGGGAGGCCGGGGTGGCTCTGGCCAGGCCCAGCTCGTCCAGCAGCCGGGCGGACGGGGGCAGGGCCGCGGCCATGGGTCTGCCGGACAGGGCCGCGGAGCCCTCCTCCCGCAACGGGGCCAGGGCGCGCGCGAACCGCTCGGCCCATGCCGCCGACACCGCGTCCACCGCGGCGACGGTGCCGTGCCCGGCGGTCCGGCCGCCCGCCGTGCGCAGCAGCCGCAGGGCGGTCGCCACATCGCCGCTCAGCATCGCGACCGCCCCGCACTCACGGAAGGCGATCGAGGCCCGGCACGCGCTGTCGTAGGTCGCGGCGACCGGGGACGTGGGCGAGGCGGCCGGGGTCTCGGCCAGGCAGATGAGGTGGATACCGGCCGCCGCTCCCGCGCCGGCCAGGGCCGCCGTGGTCTCGCGCAGGGCCGCGGAACCGGGGTCGCCGTCCAGGATCACCACCGTGTGGGGACCCGCGTGCCGGTGGGCGGCCTCGGTCACCGAGGCCCGGTCGGCGCTCGCCCAGCCGGAGCCCAGCGGCCCCTCCTCCAGGCGCCGCACCAGCTCCGCCGCGCGGGCGTCCGCCTGCTCGCGGTCGTACGCCAGGAGCAGCCTGCAGTCCTGGCCGTGCATGGGCCGCAGATGCGGCAGCCACCCGAGCCAGGACCACTCGCGCCGCCGCTCCTCGGTGCTGCGGGCCCGGTCCGTGCTGATCAGCACGATCTCCAGGTCGAACGGGGAGTGCAGCGCGGCGAGCTGCGCCACCGTCGAGCGGGCCAGTCCGGACAGCCGTGCCCGGGGCCCGGCGAGACCGAGCGAACCGGCCTCCCGCAGCCCCACGGTGACCGGAACGGCGGACAGGGCGGCCCGCTCCGTCGTGCCCAGCCGTACGACGAGGGCCTCCGGGTGCGTGGTGTCGCGCTCCCACAGCCGGGGGCCGGGGCCGAGCGCCGTGAGGAGCACGGTGGCGGGATCCGGCCAGGTCCCGGCGGGGGCGGAGGGCGAAGGAGCCGGGAGGGAGGGGGCGGTGAAGGAGGGCGAGGTGTCGGTTTCGGCCTCTCCCGCGGGCTCCGGCTCCCCCTTGCCGCCAGCCAGGCGCCGTGCCCAGGCGCCTATGCCGCCGCGCCGCGGCGTCTCGCCGTCGGTGGGGCCGGTGCCGCGTACGTGGGTGACCTGCGGCCGTGGTCCGTCGGGCCCGCCGCGGTGCTCGCCGTGTCCGGCGGGCCCGTCGTCGTACGGATCGTGGCCGGTGGCCGCCCGGCTGTAGGCATGGCTGTGCCGCCCGCCGGCCCGGTCGTCGCCGTACTCCCGCGCGCCTTCGTCCGGATCCGTCCCGGGGGTGTCCGTGACGTCCGCCCGGGCGACCCGCAGATGGCCCTCGCCGTCGGGTGCCGTCGGGAGCGAGGGCGTACGGGTGCCCGTCGTCAGCCGGAGCGTCGACTCGCCCAGGCGCAGCAGGGCGCCAGGGGTCAGCCGGACCGGGCGGTCGCCGATCTCCGTACCGTCCAGCGAGGTGCCGTTGGTGGAGCCCAGGTCGGCGACCGACACCCGGCCGTCCTCGGAGACCGTGACCGCGCAGTGCAGCCGGGACACGTCCGGGTCGTCGAGCGGGACGTCCGCCTCGGCGGAGCGGCCGATGCGGATCTGCCCGCCGTGCAGCAGATGGACGCCGCCGGCGTCGGGACCCGCGATCACGTGAAGCCGCGCAGGGACGGCGTCGTCCGCCGCCTCGTCCTCACCGGGCAGCTGGAGAGAGAGCACCGCGCCGTCCACCAGGGGCGGCTCACCGAGGGAGCAGCGCTGCGGGTCGAGGCGGTCGCGCCCGGCGTACAGCACGACGGCGCCGCCGCCGAGGGAGCCTTCGGGGCCGGTCACCGCCGCGGCCAGATGCGAGGAGACGGCCGAGAGGGCGGTTCCCGCCGGAGCGGTGACGAGCACGTCGCAGGTGCGCGCCGGGGTCTGGCCGCTGCGCGGCGCGAGGACGGTCAGCCGGATCTGCATCGCCGTCAGCGGTCCCTTCTGCGCGGGGCGCCCGGCGCCCGGCAGGGGAAATGCCCTGTGATTCCCCCCACCCGGCACGGACGCGTCGTCCGGTACAGGTCGTCACGGAGCACGAGGTTGCCGACCTCGTAGTTCCGTGCTGGAGGCATCCTCGCACCTGCCACTGACAACACGCCCGGGGGTGACCGCTTAGTGATCTTGAATGGCCGACTGTGAGTGCAAAAGTTCCTGCTTGGTCCTGAACGGGGAGTGCTGCACACTCGTTCCGCAACCAACCCTTCGGCGTGAGCGTCCTCCCTCGGACAGGGCGGCGGCGCGCAGTGGCAACACGACCTGAGAACGACCGGCCGGTGCCCCGTACGGCGGCACTAGAGTGGGCCGGAACATCCGGGCGGGCCGGGGGGACCGCGTGCACAACGATCAGCAGGGAGCGCATGACGTGCGGCCCGTAGGCAGCAAGTACCTGCTCGAGGAGCCGCTCGGACGCGGCGCCACGGGCACCGTCTGGCGTGCCCGCCAGCGGGAGACCGCGGGCGCCGAGGCGGCCGTCGCCGGGCAGCCCGGCGAGACCGTCGCGATCAAGGTGCTCAAGGAGGAGCTCGCCAACGACGCGGATGTCGTGATGCGGTTCCTGCGCGAGCGCTCCGTGCTCCTGCGGCTCACCCACGCGAACATCGTGCGCACCCGGGACCTCGTCGTCGAGGGGGATCTCCTCGCCCTCGTGATGGACCTCGTCGACGGTCCCGACCTGCACCGCTACCTCCGAGAGAACGGCGCGCTCACTCCGGTCGCCGCCTCGTTGCTGACCGCCCAGATCGCGGACGCGCTCGCGGCCAGCCATGCCGACGGCGTCGTCCACCGCGACCTGAAGCCCGCCAACGTGCTGCTCGACGAGCGCAACGGCGAGATGCACCCGATGCTCACCGACTTCGGCATCGCGCGCCTCGCGGACTCCCCGGGGCTGACCCGGACCCATGAGTTCGTCGGCACGCCCGCCTACGTGGCGCCCGAGTCGGCCGAGGGCCGTCCGCAGACCTCCGCCGTGGACATCTACGGCGCGGGCATCCTGCTGTACGAGCTGGTCACGGGCCGCCCGCCGTTCGCCGGGGGCACCGCCCTGGAAGTCCTGCACCGGCACCTCAGCGAGGAGCCCCGGCGCCCCACCACCGTCCCCGAACCGCTGTGGACGGTCATAGAGCGCTGCCTGCGCAAGGACCCGGACCAGCGGCCCAGCGCCGTGAACCTGGCCCGTGCGCTGCGTACCGTCGGCGCGGGCATCGGGGTGCACGCGAACTCGGCGCAGATCGCCGCCGCCGAGGGCGTGGGCGCCCTGCTCGCACCGGACCCGGCGCCCGCCGCCGTACCGGAGACCCCCGGCGCGGCCGACCCGACCCAGGTGCTGCCGAGCAACGCCGGCTCCTACGACCCGTCGGCCGCGACCAGCGTGATGCGGCAGACCCCGGGCGGCCACGCGGACCCGACCTCGGTCATGCCGCCCGTGCCGCCCCGCCCCGACGGCCCGCCGCGCCCCGACGAGCCGCACCCCTGGCAGTCCCAGCTCCAGGCGGCCCGCGACCGCAACGAGCAGACGCAGGTCCAGTACCTCGACCCGAGCCAGGACCCGCTGCGCCGGCGCCCGCAGCGCCAGCAGCAGCCCCCGCAGCAGGACCGGCAGCCTCCGCAGCGGCAGCAGCGCCCGCAGCCCCAACAGCCGCAGCCCCAGCGCGCCCAGCAGTACCCGCAGCAGCAGCCCCAGCGCTACCAGCCGCAGCAACACCAGCCGCAACACCAGCCTCAGCGGCAGCAGTACGCGCCTCCGCAGCAGCCGGCACCCCAGCAGCCGGCCCCGCGCCAGCCCCGGCAGCGCAGCTCCAACCCGATGCACATCCCCGGCCTCGGCTGCCTCAAGGGATGTCTGTTCACGGTGCTGCTGCTGGTCGTCGCCAGCTGGCTGATCTGGGAGCTGACACCTCTCCAGGACTGGGTCGCCCAGGGCAAGGGCTACTGGGAGGCCATAGGGGACGGGATCTCCTCGGTCACGCAGTGGTTCGAGGACCTCGGCGGCAGCGGTCCGGCGACCTGACCGGGCAGTAAGCCGGCCACTCTGTGCCTTTGTCGACTTCTGCGGGCCAATTCGCCCGCAGAAGTGAAGGTTGGCGCCGTCCGGGGCACGCAACACCCCGATCGCCGCGTAACTTTGTCGCCGGGGGTCAACGCCAGCCGCTGAGGGAGCAGTCTTGGCACGGAATATCGGCAGCCGGTACACCGCCCACCAGATCCTGGGGCGCGGCAGCGCCGGCACGGTGTGGCTCGGCGAGGGGCCCGAGGGTCCCGTCGCCATCAAGCTGCTCCGCGAGGACCTCGCGTCCGACCAGGAGCTCGTGGGCCGCTTCGTGCAGGAGCGCACCGCCCTGCTCGGGCTCGACCATCCGCATGTCGTCGCCGTCCGCGACCTCGTGGTGGACGGCACCGACCTGGCGCTCGTCATGGACCTCGTGCGGGGCACCGACCTGCGCACCCGGCTCGACCGGGAACGCCGCCTGGCGCCCGAGGCCGCCGCGGCGATCATCGCCGACGTCGCCGACGGCCTCGCCGCCGCGCACCGTGCCGGTGTGGTCCACCGCGACGTCAAGCCGGAGAACATCCTGCTCGACATGGAGGGCCCCCTGGGGCCCGGCGGCTCGCACCCGGCCCTGCTCACGGACTTCGGCGTCGCCAAGCTGATCGACACCCCGCGCCGCACCAAGGCCACCAAGATCATCGGTACCCCGGACTACCTGGCCCCCGAGATAGTCGAGGGCCTCCCGCCGCGCGCCGCCGTGGACATCTACGCCCTCGCGACGGTGCTGTACGAGCTCCTCGCGGGTTTCACGCCCTTCGGCGGCGGCCACCCCGGTGCGGTGCTGCGCCGCCACGTCACCGAGACGGTCGTCCCCCTCCCGGGCATTCCCGAGGAGCTCTGGCAGCTCCTGGTCCAGTGCCTGGCCAAGGCGCCGGCCTCCCGGCTCCGCGCCTCGGAGCTGGCCACCCGCCTGCGCGAGCTGCTGCCGCTCCTGTCCGGGATACCCCCGCTCGACGTCGACGAGCCGGATACCGAGGCCGATCCGCAGGCGTACGACGAGCAGCAGTACACCCCGGCCCCCGAGGAGCCCCGCCGGCGCGGCGCGGTCCCGCTGGTCCCCTCTTCCTCCCCGGACTCCAACCGGGACACCCATACGAGCATGCGCGTCCCGGCCCCCGACGAGCTGGCCGGTGGCCCCCTGGGCACCGCACGTGCCCCACGGGCTCCCGGACGTCCGCGACCCGGCTCCGCCCGCAACAAGTCCGCGGCCGTCCGCAAGCGCCGGATCACGCTCGGTGCGGCGGCGGTCGTCCTCTGCGCGGCCATAGGTGTGGGCGGCTGGCTCGCGACGAGCGGCGACGATGCGGGCGCCACCCCCCAGGACACGAAGAATTCGGCGCCGTCGGCGCCCTGAGGACCGCCCGGACGCCGCCCGGATCCGGGGGAGGGGCAGGTTCACCCGTCCAGCCGTTACGCTGGACCCGTGGCAGTCGTCGATATTTCCGAAGAGCTGAAGTCCCTCTCCTCGACCATGGGGTCGATCGAGGCCGTCCTGGACCTGGATGCGCTGAGGGCCGATGTCGCCGCGCTCGAGGAGCAGGCGGCGGCGCCGTCCCTCTGGGACGACCCGGAGGCGGCCCAGAAGATCACCAGCAAGCTTTCGCACCTCCAGGCCGAGGTCCGCAAGGCCGAGGCCCTGCGCGGCCGTATCGACGACCTCTCCATCCTCTTCGAGCTCGCCGAGGACGAGGGTGACGCCGACGCGCTGGCCGAGGCCGAGTCCGAGCTGGAGTCGGTCCGCAAGGCGCTGGACGAGATGGAGGTCCGCACGCTCCTCTCCGGCGAGTACGACGCGCGCGAGGCCCTGGTCACCATCCGCGCCGAGGCCGGTGGCGTCGACGCCGCGGACTTCGCCGAGAAGCTCCAGCGCATGTACCTCCGCTGGGCCGAGCGGCACAACTACAAGACCGAGGTCTACGAGACGGCGTACGCCGAAGAGGCCGGCATCAAGTCGACCACCTTCGCCGTCGAGGTCCCGTACGCCTACGGCACTCTCTCCGTCGAGCAGGGCACCCACCGGCTCGTCCGGATCTCGCCCTTCGACAACCAGGGCCGCCGCCAGACGTCCTTCGCGGGTGTCGAGGTGCTGCCCGTGGTCGAGCAGACGGACCACGTCGAGATCGACGAGTCCGAGCTCCGCGTCGACGTGTACCGCTCCTCGGGCCCCGGCGGCCAGGGCGTCAACACCACGGACTCCGCGGTGCGCCTGACCCACCTGCCCACCGGCATCGTCGTCTCCTGCCAGAACGAGCGCTCGCAGATCCAGAACAAGGCGTCCGCGATGAACGTCCTCCAGGCGAAGCTCCTTGAGCGCCGCCGCCAGGAGGAGCAGGCGAAGATGAACGCGCTCAAGGGCGACGGCGGCAACTCCTGGGGCAACCAGATGCGTTCGTACGTCCTGCACCCGTACCAGATGGTCAAGGACCTCCGTACGGACTTCGAGATGGGCAACCCGGAGGCGGTGTTCAACGGCGAGATCGACGGTTTCGTCGAGGCCGGTATCCGCTGGCGCAAGCAGAGCGAGAAGTAGCCGTCCCCGTACGGCAGTCGGGCCCGGGCAGGGAATTCTGCCCGGGCCCTTCTCTTGTCCCGCCGCGCACAGGGCAGTTGGGGCGACCGTGTGGTGAATGCGTCACAGTCGTGGTTCCGAATAGCCGTCAAGAACACCCATAGCGACGCGTATGCCCCGCAACGGCCTTGACGTAATCCTTAACTCTGGACAGGGTGCTGGAGCAGCATGTGTATGTCTGGGACAGGTGTGATCGGGGGCGGGCGGGATGACCACGGTACGGCGTGGCCCTGCAGAGAGTGACCCCGCAGGGCCGTGGACCGCATATGGCTGCTCCTTTGACGAGATCAGCTACTGGGGGTAGCAACAGATGACGAAGAAGACGCGAATCCGCGTCGCGCGGATAGCCGCTGGTGCGGTTATCGCCGCGGGTGCCTCGCTCACCGTCGCGGGCGCCGCGCAGGCCGCCGGCCTCGGTATCGGCATCGGTGTGGACGCCGACGAGACCGGGCTCAGCGCCCAGGTGAAGACCGGCGGGGAGGCCGATGGCGGCCTCCTCGGCGGAGTCGACGCGGGCGCAGACGGCGGTTCCGCCGATGGTGGCGCTGACGGCGGTGCCGATGGTGGCGCTGACGGCGGTGCCGATGGTGGCGCAGACGGCGGTGCTGACGGCGGTGCCGATGGTGGTGCAGACGGCGGTTCCGCCGATGGTGGCGCTGATGGCGGTGCCGATGGTGGTGCTGACGGCGGTGCTGACGGCGGTGCCGATGGTGGTGCCGATGGTGGTGCTGACGGTGGCGTGGACGGCGGTGCCGATGGTGGCGTCGACGGCGGTGCCGACGGTGGCGTGGACGGCGGTGCCGATGGTGGCGCTGACGGCGGTACGGACGGTGGCACGGACGGCGGGACCACCGGCAACGGCGGGACCACCGGCAACGGTGGGTCGACCGGCAACGGTGGGTCGACCGGCAACGGTGGGTCGACCGGCAATGGTGGGTCGACCGGTGGTGACACCGGGTCGACCGGTTCCGCGACCGGTGACACCGATGGTGCCGGTACCTGCACCGTCGACCTCGACGGTGCCGCGTGCGCCGACAACACCGACACCGACAGCGTCGGCAACCAGCCGGTCGAGCAGGGCCAGGGCAAGGACGAGCTCGCCGAGACCGGTGCGGCCGAGACCACGTTCCTGCTGGTCGGCGCCGCGACGATGATCGCCGGTGGCATCGGCTTCCGCATGCTGCCGCGTCTGGTCGGCGGCGGTCGTACGGTCGCCTAAAGGCCGTACGCGCACGGAGAAGGGCCCGGGAGGCCGTCACGGCCTCCCGGGCCCTTCCGCGTACCGGAACCGCTCCAGCGGCCCGTACACGCACGTCTCAGCCGCATCGGGCGGCGCGCACCGGCCCGGTCAGACGGCCTGGTGCGCCAGCAACGCCAGAGCGGCCACCAGGATCACCATCAGAGCTATCAGCATCGCCGGATTCAGCCCCGCGAACGGTCCCTGGTCCTGCATCCGCTCCCGGCTCGCCCGGCACACCCGGCAGCGTCCCTCACTCACGGGCGCCGCGCAGTTCGCGCACACCAGTCGGTCATAGGTCATGCGCTTTCCTCCTCCCGCGCGGCGGAGCCGCATCACACACTCTCTCCGCACAACGCTCAGGGAAACGTGACCGTTCCCCCTACCACTGTGCCAGCTCGGGCGGATTTCGGCGCGGCCCGCCGTACAAGGTCCGGCACGCCCCGTTTCGTTCCCTGTCGCGTTCCGTCACAAATCCCTCATCGAAGGACGCCGACTGCACGCGTCAGCCCGGTTCGCGTATGGTCACGCACACCTACTCCCGGCCGACCGTGGTGCATCCGTGATCCGATTCGACAACGTCTCCAAGACCTACCCGAAGCAGAGCCGTCCAGCTCTCCGGGACGTCTCACTCGACATCGAGAAGGGCGAGTTCGTCTTCCTGGTGGGCTCCTCCGGCTCCGGCAAGTCCACCTTCATGCGGCTCATCCTCCGTGAGGAGCGCGCCAGTCAGGGCATGGTCCATGTGCTCGGCAAGGACCTTGCGCGGCTGTCCAACTGGAAGGTGCCGCAGATGCGCCGCCAGCTGGGCACGGTCTTCCAGGACTTCCGCCTGCTGCCCAACAAGACCGTCGCCGAGAACGTGGCCTTCGCGCAGGAGGTCATCGGCAAGCCGCGCGGTGAGATCCGCAAGGCCGTTCCGCAGGTGCTCGACCTCGTCGGTCTCGGGGGCAAGGAGGACCGCATGCCCGGCGAGCTCTCCGGCGGTGAGCAGCAACGCGTCGCGATCGCCCGCGCGTTCGTCAACCGCCCCATGCTGCTGATCGCGGACGAGCCGACCGGCAACCTCGACCCGCAGACCTCCGTGGGCATCATGAAGCTGCTGGACCGGATCAACCGGACCGGCACCACCGTGATCATGGCGACCCACGACCAGAACATCGTCGACCAGATGCGCAAGCGCGTCATCGAGCTCGAGCAGGGCCGTCTCGTACGTGACCAGGCGCGCGGCGTCTACGGCTACCAGCACTGAGAGGGGCCGGCGGTTGCCGGCCCTTTGGGCACCTGCACGAGCATCGAGTACTGAAAGGACGCCATGCGCGCCCAGTTCGTCCTGTCGGAGATCGGCGTCGGTCTTCGTCGCAACCTCACGATGACCTTCGCGGTCGTGGTCTCCGTCGCCCTCTCGCTCGCCCTGTTCGGCGGTGCGCTGTTGATGCGCGAGCAGGTCAGCTCGATGAAGACCTACTGGTACGACAAGGTCAACGTCTCGATCTTCCTCTGCAACAAGAACGACGCCAAGGACGTGCCCAAGTGCGCCAAGGGTGCCGTCACCGAGCAGCAGAAGAAGGAGATCGAGGGCGATCTCAAGAAGATGGACGCCGTCGACACCGTCGCCTTCGAGACGGTCGACGAGGCGTACAAGCACTACCAGGAGCAGTTCGGCGACTCGCCGATGGCCGGCAACATCACGCCGGACCAGATGCAGGAGTCGTTCCGCGTCAAACTCCACGACCCACAGAAGTACAAGGTCGTCGCGACGGCCTTCGCGGGCCGTGACGGGGTGCAGTCCGTCCAGGACCAGCGGAGCATCCTGGACAACCTCTTCGAGCTGATGAACGGCATGAACGTGGCCGCGATCTTCCTGATGGCGCTGATGCTGGTCATCGCGCTGATGCTCATCGTGAACACCGTCCGCGTCTCGGCGTTCAGCCGGAGACGGGAGACGGGCATCATGCGGCTGGTGGGCGCGTCCGGCTTCTACATCCAGATGCCGTTCATCATGGAGGCCGCCTTCGCCGGTCTGATCGGCGGACTGCTCGCCTGCGTGATTCTGCTGGCCGGCCGGTACTTCCTGATCGACGGCGGTCTCGAGCTCCAGGAGAAGCTGAATCTGATCGACTTCATCGGCTGGGAAGCGGTGATCACCAAGCTTCCGCTGGTCCTCGCGATCGGGTTGCTGATGCCCGCAGTTGCCGCTCTGTTCGCGTTGCGCAAGTACCTGAAGGTGTGACGAGCGCCCCGTGCGGCATGCGGCCAACGAGCCGTGTGCCGTCGGGGCGTTGTCCTAGACTCGTCGCCATGCCGGGCCTCACGCACCTTCGGGGGCCCCGCGGTGTCTACCGCGGGGCGGCCCTGACATTGGTTTTCGCGAGCGTGCTGGCCACCGCCGCGGCCACCGGTTCCCTGCCCCGCGAGGACGACACGAGCGCGGCGATAAAGACCCGTTCCGTCTCCGCCACCGTCGGCTCCGTGGACGGTGAGGAGATCGCGGACGCCGCGGCGGACGCGGAGGCCGACGGGAAGTCCGGCACGGCCGCCGCCGAGGAGGTCGTCAGCCGCAGCGGGGACCGCTGGGGCGCGGTCTACGACGAGCGGGAGTACAAGGACTTCGAGCAGGCCCTCGACGGCTCGTACACCGGGGTGGGCATCTCCGCGCGCCGCTCCGCCCGCGGAGTGATCACCGTGACCGGTGTCCAGACCGGCGGCCCCGCGGACCTGGCGGGTGTGCGTGAGGGCGACCGGCTGCGCTCGGTCGACGGCCGCCCGGTCGGCGAGCGCCCCGTGGCCGAGGTGGTCGCGCTGCTGCGCGGCGACCGTACGGGAGCGGCCGAGGGCACCCCGGTCGTCCTCGGGCTCCGGCGCGGCGACCGGGCATGGACCGTGACCCTGCGGCGGGCCCGGCTCAGCACCGAGGCGGTCACCGTACGACGGCTGGGCGACGATCCCTCCGCCGCCGTACTGATCAAGGTCGCCGCCTTCACCAAGGGCACGGGCACCGCCGTCCGTGACGCCGTGGACGCCGCTCCCCGGGACGCCGGGATCCTCCTGGACCTCCGGGCCAACGCGGGCGGCCTCGTCACCGAGGCCGTCACCGCCTCCTCCGCCTTCCTGGACGGCGGCCTGGTCGCCACCTACGACGTGCACGGCGACCAGCGGGCCCTCTACGCCGATCCCGGCGGCGACACCGGCCGGCCCGTGGTCGTCCTGGTGGACGGCGGGACGATGAGCGCCGCCGAGCTGCTGACCGGTGCGCTGCAGGACCGGGGGCGGGCCGTCACCGTCGGATCGCGCACCTTCGGCAAGGGCTCCGTGCAGATGCCCAGCAAGCTCCCCGGCGGCTCGGTGGCCGAGCTGACCGTCGGGCACTACCGCACTCCGGCGGGCCGCAGCGTCGAGGGGCAGGGCATCACACCGGACGTCAGGGCGGGTCCGGAGGCGCAGCAGCGGGCCGAGACAGTATTGATTGGCCTCGGGGGTGGGTCGTAGTGCGAAAATGACCGCACTATGGCCAAGGAAAAAGACACAGGGCGCAAGATGATCGCGCAGAACAAGAAGGCGCGGCACGACTACCTCATCATCGACACCTACGAGTGCGGCCTCGTGCTCATGGGTACCGAGGTCAAGTCGCTGCGGATGGGCCGGGCCTCCCTGGTGGACGGTTTCGTCCAGATCGACGGCAACGAGGCGTGGCTGCACAACATCCATGTCCCGGAGTACGTGCAGGGAACCTGGACCAACCACGCCGCCAAGCGGAAGCGCAAGCTGCTGCTGCACCGGGCCGAGATCGACAAGCTCGCGTCGAAGACGCAGGAGACGGGCCACACCATCGTGCCCCTCGCGCTGTACTTCAAGGACGGCCGGGTCAAGGTCGAGATCGCGCTCGCCAAGGGCAAGAAGGAGTACGACAAGCGCCAGACGCTGCGGGAGAAGCAGGACACGCGGGAGACGAACCGCGCGATCTCCGCGGCCCGCCGGCGCCAGCGGAGCGCGTAGTACGGGGTCCCGCCCCGGAGCTGCCGTAATAGGGTGGCCCCGGCGCGCGTCGGTCACGTACGATGGGCCGTGCACCTCACAGAAGGTGCGCGCATTTGAAAAAACAACATGGGGATGATCGGTTTCGACAGCGGATGTCGAGGCAGGGGAAGCGAGTCGAGGAAGCGACAATGATCTCGTTAACCATATGTCGCAAACAATAATCGCCAATTCCAAGCGCGATTCCTCCGCCTTCGCCCTCGCTGCCTAATTAGCAGCTAAGCGAAGACTCTGCGGAGTGTCAGCCCGGGGGTGATCCCGACCCGGATCCTGGCATCACTAAGGGATCTAAACTTCTAAGCCCGGTCACGGGGCTTGGAAGGAAATCAAACAGTGACTGGGCCTGTCGGAGGCTTGTTCGCGTGACCTCCGGGGCCGAGAAAAGCGTAGCGAACTGCACTCGGAGAAGCCCTGGTTCCGCACCGTTGGACGCGGGTTCGATTCCCGCCATCTCCACAATTCCCATGTGAACGAGGACCCCGTTGCCCCTGGCAGCGGGGTCCTCGTTTTTTCTGTTTTCTGTTTTCTGTTTCCGGACGCGATCCGGGTTCAGCCCCTGCGTGTACCCACCGTCGCCACGACCAGGGCCAGAGCCGCCGCGCACATCGGTGCCGCATAGCCGGTCACCGTTCCGGAGGTTTCCACCAGCCGGCCGCCGGCCGCCGAACCTGCGGCTATTCCGCCCAGCAGCGCGGTGACCGCGAGCGTCATGCCCTCGTTGAGCTGCGCCTGAGGGGTGAGGCGCTGCACCAGTGTCATGCCGGTGACCATGGTGGGCGCGGTGGCCGCACCCGCCAGCAGCAGGCAGCCCGCCAGGACGAGCAGGGAATCGGTCGTGGCCGCGGCGATCAGCGGGAGGGACATCAGTGCGGTCATCCCCGACAGGCAGAACAGCAGCCTGCGCCGGACGTCCGAGGACGGGCGCAGCGAGCCGTAGAGCAGTCCGGCCACGCAGGATCCGCCCGCCTGGAGGGCGAGGACCGCACCCCCGGCGTGGGCGATCGAGACGACCTCCATGGCGCCGAACACCGCGCCCGTCGCGAGGAACGCGGCGAGCAGGGCGGGCATGCCGGGGGTCCGCAGCGGGGAGGCCGCGCGGGTGCGGGGGGACACCGGGGGCTCGGTCGCCCGTTGCGCGGCGAAGACCAGGACGCCGGTCATCAGGAAGATCGCGCCGGTGAGGGTGCCGGCCTCGGGGAACAGAGTGCCGCACAGGGTGGCGGCGATCACGGGGCCGAGCATGAAGCAGAGCTCGTCGACGGCCTGCTCGAAGGAGTTCGCGGTGTGCAGGGCCGCCGGATCGCCGCGGTGCAGATGCGCCCAGCGGGCCCGGGACATCCCGCCGGTGTTCGGGGTGGTGGCCGTGGCGGCGTGAGCGGCGAAGAGCGTCCAGACCGGCGCCTCGTAGTGCACGCAGAGCAGCAGGGCGAGCGAGCCGAGCACGGCGATCGCGGTGGCGGGCACGGCGATCCGGGCCTGGCCGTACCGGTCGACGAGCCGGGCCGTCCAGGGGGCGACGACGGCGGTCGCGGCCAGGCCGGTCGCGGTGACGGCACCGGCGAGGGCGTACGAACCGTGCGCTCCGGCGATCATGATGACGGCGCTGACGCTGAACATCCCCATGGGCAGCCGGGCGAGAAGATTGCCCGCGGTGAAGGCGCGCGCGCCGGGAGTGGCGAGCAGCCTGCGGTACGGGTTGCCCGCGGACGGTCCCGCGGTGGTGGTGGCGGGGACGAGGGCGGCTTCATGAGGCACGCGTCCAGCCTCGGGGGGAGGGATCCGTACCGTCCAACACCTGCTTCGCACCGATTCACGCACCCTTGTTGTAAATTCGGCGCGTGCCTTCCTCCTCCGCCACCGATCCCCGGCTCCTGCGCGCCTTCACGGCCGTGGCCGAGGAGCTGCACTTCACCCGCGCCGCAGCCCGGCTCTTTGTCGCGCAGCAGGCGCTGAGCCGGGACATCCGCCGGCTGGAGCGCGAGCTCGGCAGGGAGCTCTTCGTCCGCACCACCCGCCAGGTGTCGCTCACCCCGGACGGGGAACGCCTCCTCCCGTACGCCCGGCAGGTGCTCGCCGCGCATGCCGAGCTGTCCGCGGCCTTCACCGACCCCGCCGCCCGTCCGCTGCTCGTCGACGTCAACACCGACGGCGGGACCGCGGCCCGGGTGCTGGCCAGGGCGCGCGAGCTCGCACCCGAGTGCGAGCTGATGGCGCGATTCGAGAGCGGACTGACCTGGGCGGCCGACGAGGTGCTCGCCGGGCGCCTCGACGTCTCCTTCGGCCGGGCCGCCGGACTCGACCCGGGAGTGCTCGCCCGGCTCTCGGTACAGCCTGTGCGGTACGAGCCGATGGCCGTCCTGCTGCCGCACGGTCATCCACTCGCCGGGCGTGAGGTCGTCGCCCTGGCCGACCTGTCCGGGGAAACCGTCTACGCGGGGGCAGGCAATGCGCGCACGCGGGAGTGGACAGATCTTGCCGCACGGTTGTTCGGCGAGTGGGGCATCGTGCTGGCCCCACCCGCTCCGCTGGCGGTCGGCATGGCCGAATTCCAGCGGGTGATGGCGAAGTCCGGGAACCCGGTACTGGTCGTCGTGGACTTCGTTCCGCTTCCCGGCACGGTGGTCCGTCCCTTGGTGCGACCGGTGCCGTTGTCCCCGCTGGTGATGGTGCGGCGGACCGGGCCGGACCATCCCGGTCTGACCGCGCTCCGCGCCGCGGCGGTCGAACTAGCTGCAACAAAAGGATGGATGCAACGGCCATCTGGATCTTGGCTGCCGGAAATCGATGCGTCACTCATGCTTCGCTGTTCCTGAGCAAGACGTACCGGGAGGGCCGGTCGGTCGCCGTCGTGCGCTACATTCGGGGTTCCGGGCGCACGGGGACATGTGCTGTGCCGACGGGGTGGCGGCCCTGTCCGACAGTAAGAATCCAGTCATTCCCGCGCACCTGCTTCATTGAGTGGGGGATGTGCGAACACCTGTGGAAAATTGGCGTGAAGGTACCCGTACCGGGCACACGCACGAGCCGAACGACGTCACCGTCCGGCTGGACGGACTCGGTCGGCAGCTGGCCGAACTGCCTGTGGAACCCAGCCCTCCGGACCCCTCCGAGGGCCCGGTCTTCGTCGACGAGAGCGGTCGCCGCGGCAAGACGTACCGGCGCCTGGGATGGGTGCTCGCCGCGATCTGCGCCGTCTACGCGGTGACGCTGGTGGTGGCCGTGCTCGGCGGGAACTCCACCGCCCCCCGGCTGCCCCTCTCCGGGCAGGAGGAGAAGCAGGCCGGCGACATCGAGGTGGGGCCCGCACCGACCGACGCCGACGAGGTGTCCGCGAGCCCCGGGGCCACACCCACCGCCTCCGTATCCGCCCCGGTCGCGGACGGCGCCGCGAGCCCGTCCGCCTCCGCGTCCGTGGCGGGACCGCCCGGCACGGCGGCCTCCGCGTCCGCCTTCGTGACACCCCCCAGGGGCGACGGTGCGAAGCCCGATCCCGGGACCTCGGTGTCCGCGTCACCGGCCGGCAGCCCCTCGCCGTCCGACACCGAACCTCCCGTCGTGGTGAGTCCGCCCCCGTCCGAGGACCCCTCGGTTCCGCCGGTGGAAGAAGAAGGCACCCAGTAGATGACAACCCCCGTCCCGCGGGGCAGGCACAACCATAGGAAGAAGCGGACCGTCCGGCGCAGGCTCCCGATGCGCTATCTGCTCCCGTCACTCCTTCTCGTCGCCCTGCTCGCCATGCTGATGCTGCGCGGATACGTGCACAGTGAAATCCTCGCCGACCACCGCGTCCAGGCCCCGGCTCCCACCACACAGGTCCCCGCCGACGTCCTCGACGGCGGGCCGGTCATAGACGCCCGTACGCCCGGTGGGGCCGCCAAGACCCTCCGGATACCCGACCACAGGATCGTCCTGACCTTCGACGACGGCCCGGACCCCGTCTGGACCCCGCGGGTCCTGGACGAGCTCAAGAAGTACGACGCGCACGGCGTCTTCTTCGTCACCGGCACCATGGCCTCGCGCTACCCGGACCTCGTACAGCGCATGGTCGACGAGGGGCACGAGATCGGGCTCCACACCTTCAACCACCCCGATCTGTCCTTCCAGTCCGCCAGCCGCATCGACTGGGAGCTCTCCCAGAACCAGTTGGTGCTGGCGGGTGCGGCCGGCATCCGCACGTCCCTCTTCCGCCCGCCGTACTCCTCGTTCTCCGACGCCATGGACAACAAGTCCTGGCCGGTCACGCAGTACATCGGCAGCCGCGGCTACCTCACCGTCGTGAACAACACCGACAGCGAGGACTGGAAGCGCCCGGGTGTCCGCGCCATCATCGAGCGGGCCACGCCCAAGGGCGGCAAGGGCGCCGTCATCCTGATGCACGATTCAGGCGGCGACCGGTCCCAGACCGTGGCAGCCCTGGGGGAGTTCCTCCCGCGGATGCAGGAGCGGGGCTACGAGTTCACCCACCTCACGGCCGCCCTCGGGGCCCCCAGCGCGCACACCCCGGTCACCGGGTTCGCTCTCTGGAAGGGCAAGGCGTTCGTCTTCGCCGTGGACATCTCCGAGCGGATCACCGGTGTGCTGGTGGTCGGCCTCGCGGTCATCGGCGGTCTGGTGCTCGTCCGTTTCGGGCTGATGCTGCTGCTCTCCTTCCTGCACGCGAGGAAGGTCCGCCGCAAGGACTTCAGCTGGGGCGAGCCGTTCACCCGCCCGGTGACGGTCCTCGTCCCCGCGTACAACGAACGCGAGTGCATCGCGGCCACCGTGCGGTCGCTGGTGGCCAGCGACTATCCGATCGAGGTCATCGTCATCGACGACGGCTCGACGGACGGAACGGCCGACTTCGTCGACGCGATGTGGATCCCGAACGTCCGGGTCGTCCGCCAGCAGAACGGGGGCAAGCCCGCGGCGCTGAACAACGGCATCGTGAACGCCCGCCACGACATCGTCGTGATGATGGACGGCGACACGGTGTTCGAACCCTCCACCGTGCGTGAGCTCGTACAGCCCTTCGCGGACCCCCGGGTCGGGGCGGTCGCGGGCAACGCCAAGGTCGGCAACCGTGACTCGCTGATCGGCGCCTGGCAGCACATCGAGTACGTGATGGGCTTCAACCTCGACCGCAGGATGTACGACCTCCTGGGCTGCATGCCCACCATCCCCGGTGCGGTCGGTGCCTTCCGCCGGGAGGCACTGGACCGGATCGGCGGCATGAGCGAGGACACCCTCGCCGAGGACACCGACGTCACCATGGGGCTGCACCGCGACGGCTGGCGCGTCGTCTACGCGGAGAACGCCCGGGCCTGGACCGAGGCCCCGGAGTCCGTGCAGCAGCTGTGGTCGCAGCGCTACCGCTGGTCGTACGGCACGATGCAGGCCATCTGGAAGCACCGCCGTGCGGTCGTCGAGCGCGGGCCCTCGGGCCGCTTCGGACGCGTCGGACTGCCGTTCGTCTCCCTGTTCATGGTGGTCGCCCCGCTGCTGGCCCCCCTGATCGACGTCTTCCTGCTGTACGGACTGGTCTTCGGCCCGACGGGGAAGACGGTCGCCGCCTGGTTCGGCGTCCTGCTGGTGCAGGCGGTCTGCGCCGCGTACGCCTTCCGGCTCGACCGGGAACGCATGACCCATCTGATCTCCCTGCCGCTCCAGCAGATCCTCTACCGGCAGTTGATGTACGTCGTGCTGCTCCAGTCCTGGATCACCGCTCTCACCGGCGGCCGGCTGCGCTGGCAGAAGCTGCGCCGTACGGGAGTGGTGGAGGCACCTGGCGGGACACCGAACCGCCGCAAGGACGCGGAGAAGGACCGGAGGCCGGTCGCATGACCCACCCGAACCAGCCCCGACAGGACGGCCACGACGGCTCCCGGCCGCCGGAGGGCGGTGCGTTCCCGGGGCAGGGCAGTGCGTACCCGGCGTGGGACGGCGCGTTCCCGGGGCAGGGCAGTGCGTACCCGGCGGAGGGCGGTGCGTTCCCGGGGCAGGGCAGTGCGTACCCGGCGTGGGACGGCGCCCACGCGGCGCACGCCGGGGCCTTCCCGGGGCAGAGCGGGCAGACCCGTACCGCCCCGGACCCCGCCACCCGCCGGGCAGCGGCTGCCCCGCTCCGACCGGACCCGGAGGCCGCCGAAGCACCCGTACCACCCGCCCGCCCGGGACGGGACCGCTATCTCGACCTCCTCCGGGCCGTCGCGCTCGTCCGCGTCGTCTTCTTCCACCTCTTCGGCTGGGCCTGGCTGACCGTCCTCTTCCCGTCCATGGGCGTCATGTTCGCCCTGGCCGGTTCGCTGATGGCCCGCTCGCTGGCCCGCCCCGCGGGCGGTGTCATCCGCGGGAGGCTGCGCAGGCTGCTCCCTCCCATGTGGGCGTTCTCGCTCCTCATGGTGCCCGTGATGTTCGCGCTGAGCTGGAAGCCCGTCCGGGAGGAGGGGCTGTGGTGGTTCGTCAAGATCGGCTGCTACCTCCTTCCCGTCGGCTCCCCTCCGTATCCCGAGGAGAACGGCTCCGCCGGCGGATGGCTGGAGGTGTCCTGGGCGGACCAGGCGGTGGGGCCGCTCTGGTACATCCGGGCCTACCTCTGGTTCGTGCTCGCCTCGCCCCTGCTGCTCAAGGCGTTCCGCAGGCTGCCGTGGGTGACGCTCCTCGCGCCGATCGGCCTCACCGCCGTGATCGGCACGGGCCTGGTGACCGTGCCCGGGATGCTCGGCGACGGGCTCGTCGACTTCGCGGTGTTCGGGTCCTGCTGGATCCTGGGCTTCGCACACAACGACGGGCTGCTCAAGGAGATCCCGCGCTACCTGGCGGTGTCGTCCGCCGCGATCGTCATGGGCTTCGGCCTGTGGTGGGCGTCCGGCCACCTCACCGAGGAGGGCTGGAACCTGGACGAGATCCCGCTCGCCCAGGCCACCTGGTCCCTCGGCTTCTGCGCGATCCTGCTGATCTACGCCCCGTCCTGGAAGCAGCTCCCCGGCAGGCTCGCCGGCTGGGACGGCCTGGTCACGCTGGCCAACAACCGGGCCGTGACGATCTACCTCTGGCACAACCTGCTGCTGATGGCCGCCGCCCAGCTCGTCGACGAGCTGTGGGCGATCCCGTGGTTCGGCGACGCGTTCGGCACGTACATCGAGAAGTCGTACGACGGGATCGTCCTGATCCTGATCTGGCCGCTGATCGGACTGGCGATCCTGGCGTTCGGCTGGGTCGAGGACGTCGCGGCCAAGCGACGGCCGCGCCTGTGGCCCAACGGGACGGACCGGCGCGGCAGCCGGGCCTGAACCCTTCCGGGGGTGCGGCGGGCCCGGGCTCACCGCACCCCCGGCGGCCGAGTGAGAGCAAGGTTGCGCACCGGTCACCTCGCGGCACCGCACCGAAACGAGCGTTCCCTAGCGTCGGCGGCACAACACCCCGACCCCTGTGGAGGCGCGTGATGGCCGGTCGTTGGATCGAGCAGTGGGAGCCGGAGGACGAGACCTTCTGGCGTGAGTCGGGCGAGCGCGTCGCCCGGCGGAACCTGTGGTTCTCCGTGCTCTCGGAGCACATCGGATTTTCGATCTGGTCCCTGTGGTCCGTGATGGTCCTCTTCATGGGGCCGGAGTACGGGATCGACCCCGCCGGGAAGTTCTTCCTGATCTCCACGGCCACCCTGGTCGGTGCCGTCGTCCGGGTGCCGTACACCTTCGCGGTCGCGCTGTTCGGCGGGCGCAACTGGACCGTGGTCAGCGCGCTGACGCTGCTGGTACCGACCGTCGCCGCCTTCGTGGTGATGGAGCCCGGGACCTCGTACACCACCTTCATCGTCGTCGCCGCGCTCACCGGAATCGGCGGCGGCAACTTCGCCTCCTCGATGACGAACATCAACGCCTTCTTCCCGCTGCGGAAGAAGGGCTGGGCGCTCGGGCTCAACGCGGGCGGCGGCAACATCGGGGTGCCGGTCGTCCAGCTCGTCGGCCTGCTGGTGATCGGCACGGCCGGCGCCGCGTACCCGCGGATCGTGCTCGGCGCCTACATCCCGCTGATCATCGTCGCCGCGCTCTTCGCCGCCTTCCGCATGGACAACCTCCGGCCCGTCCAGAACGACACCGGGGCCGCTCTCCAGGCCGTACGCGACCCGCACACCTGGATCATGTCGGTGCTCTACATCGGCACCTTCGGCTCGTTCATCGGCTACAGCTTCGCCTTCGGACTCGTCCTGCAGACGCAGTTCGGCCGCACCCCGCTGCAGGCCGCTTCGCTCACCTTCATCGGCCCGCTGCTCGGCTCCCTGATCAGGCCCGCGGGCGGCTGGCTCGCCGACAAGTACGGCGGCGCCCGGATCACGCTGTGGAACTTCGCCGCGATGGCCGCCGCGACCGGTGTCGTCGTATACGCCTCCGGCATCGAGTCCCTCGGCGTCTTCCTCGTCGGATTCATCGCGCTGTTCGTGCTGACGGGACTCGGCAACGGCTCGACGTTCAAGATGATCCCGGGCATCTTCCACGCCAAGGGTGTCAGCAAGGGCCTGGACGGTGAGGACGCTCTCGCGTACGGACGACGGCTGTCCGGGGCGGCCATGGGCCTCATCGGGGCGGTCGGGGCCCTCGGCGGCCTCGCGATCAACCTCGCCTTCCGCCAGTCCTTCGCGACCTCGGGTGCCGGGACGGCCGCCTTCTGGTCCTTCCTGGCCTTCTACGCCGTCTGTTTCACCCTCACGTGGGCGGTATACCTTCGCCGGACGGTGGCCGTGCCGGCGAAGCCCCAGCTCAGCTACGCCGAGGTGTGAGGATGACCATCGGGCGTCGTACGACGTAACGGGTGGGAAATGTGGGTGAACCGAGTCTGTCACGCAGGGTTGGCAGTCTCGGTCCTCCGCACCATCGAGCAGCAGCGGGACGAGAGCCGGGTATCACGCCATGCACGACGACGCACAGCACGGGCCCCTCGCGGGCTTCACGGTCGGGGTGACCGCGGCCCGTCGCGCGGAGGAGCTCGGGACGCTCCTCCGGCGCAGGGGCGCCGCTGTACTGCACGCACCCGCACTGCGGATCGTTCCGCTCGCGGACGACAGCGAACTCCTGGCCGCCACCAAGGAACTGATCGACGACACACCCGATGTCGTGATCGCCACCACCGCCATCGGCTTCCGGGGCTGGGTGGAGGCCGCCGACGGCTGGGGCATCGGGGACCAGCTCCTGAACCTGCTGCGCGGCGTCGAGCTCCTCGCCCGCGGACCCAAGGTCAAGGGCTCCATCCGGGCCGCCGGGCTCACCGAGGCCTGGTCGCCCGGTTCCGAATCGATGGCCGAGGTCCTTGACCGGCTGCTGGGCGAAGGGGTCGAGGGCCGGCGGATCGCCCTCCAGCTGCACGGCGAACCGCTGCCCGGATTCGTCGAGTCGCTCCGGGAGGCGGGTGCCCAGGTCGTCGGCGTCCCCGTCTACCGGTGGATGCCGCCCGAGGACATCGCCCCCCTCGACCGGATGCTGGACGTCACCGTCGCCCGCGGCCTGGACGCCGTCACCTTCACCAGCGCCCCCGCCGCCGCCTCGTACCTGAACCGTGCCGATGCCCGCGGACTCCTCCCGGAGGTGCTGTCCGCCCTGCGCCACGACGTGGTCACGGCCTGCGTCGGACCTGTCACCGCCCTGCCCCTGCAGGCCATGGGCATCGACACCGTCCAGCCGGAGCGCTTCCGGCTCGGCCCGCTCGTCCAGCTGCTCTGCGTCCAGCTGCCGGCCCGTGCCCGTACCCTCCCGGTCGCCGGGCACCTGGTCGAGATCCGGGGTCACGCCGTGCTGGTCGACGGCACCCTGCGCCCCGTACCGCCCGCCGGGATGGCCCTGCTGCACACACTGGCCCGCCGGCCGGGCTGGGTGGTGTCGCGCGCAGACCTGCTGCGGGCCCTGCCGGGCAGCGGAACGGACGAGCACGCGGTGGAGACGGCGATGGCCCGGCTCCGTACGGCCCTGGGTGTGCCGAGGCTGATCCAGACGGTCGTCAAACGCGGTTACCGGCTGGCGCTGGACCCGTCGGCGGACACCAAGTACGCGGATTCCTGACCGGTCGGTACCGTGCGGGGATGATCAACGACATTCACCCGCTGACCGCGGGCGTCCGGCTGAGGCCCGCGACGCTCGGCGACGCCGAGTCCTTCGCCGAGACCCTGACCCGCAGCCGGGCGTACATGCGCCGCTGGGAGCCCGTGCGGCCCGAGGCCTACTTCACCGTGCAGGGCCAGGCCCAGCGCCTGACCGGGCTGCTGGCGGACCGGGACGCCGGGCGTGCCATGCCCTGGGTGCTGGCCGACGAGGAGGACCGGGTGGTGGGCGCGATGACGCTCGCGTCGATCGAGCGCGGGCCGTTCCGCAACGCCCGGCTCGGCTACTGGGTCGACGTCGACCGGGCGGGCCAGGGCCTGGCGACCGCCGCCGTCGGCCGGGTCTGCGAGACGGCGCGGGACGAGCTCGGGCTGCACCGCGTCGAGGCCGGCACGGTCGTGGACAACACGGCCTCGCAACGGGTCCTCGCGAAGGCCGGGTTCGAGCACATCGGTACGGCGCCGCGCTACCTCCACATCAACGGAGCGTGGCAGGACCACCGGCTGTTCCAGCGGATCCTGCACGACGGCCTGCCGCAGGCATGAGCGCCTCCCGCGGTGCGCGGGGTGCGTGCCGGACGTGCCGGTGGCCGTCCAGCGGGTACTCCGGGGGCAGCGCGGGCACGACCTCGGCGAGCGCGTAGCCGGACTTCTCCGCGACCCGGCAGGACGCCGCGTTGTCCACCTGGTGCAGCAGCTCCAGCCGCCGCAGGCCCTCCCCGGCGAACGTGCCGAACGCCCAGTCGGTGAGCGCCCCGAGCGCCCGCGACGCGACGCCCCGGCCTCGGGCCGCCGCCGAGGTCCAGTAGCCCGCCTCGGCGCTCTCTGCACCGGGCACGGGGCGCTTCAGGGCGAGGTTGCCGACGAGTTCGCCGCCACGCGCCGTGTCCGTCACGGCGAAGCTGAGCCGGCTGCCGGACACCCAGCCCTCCCGCTGGGCCTCGATCCACCGCTCCGCGTCCGCGGCGCCGGACACCTGGGTGCGCAGCCAGTGCCGCATCGACGGGTCGTCGTACGCCGCGAGGAGCGCGGGGATGTCGTCCTGGCGCCAGGGGCGCAGCAGCAGTGGTCCGGCGGTCAGGGTGACTGTTTCGTTGTCCACGCGGATACGTTACGGCGGCGTCCCGGGCGGCAGGAGGGGTTCCGGGGCGGTCCGGGGACGGGCACTCTGGAAGTGGTGACTTCCCACCGGTGACCCCGAGGCGGTGACAGGCTCATGGCGGCGGGCACAGGCTCGTACGGCCGGCGGTTCGACTCCGGTCGGATCTGCCTGGACCTGGTGGCGACGGCGGCGGGGACCTCCGGTGCGTGTGAGCAACTGGACGGCCCCGCACGGCTCGCCGAGTGGCTGGTGGCGTCGCGGCTGGTTCCGAGGGGGACGCCGCTGACGTCCGTGGACGACACCTGGGTGGCGCGCTTCTGGCAGTTGCGCGCGTGCGTCGACCGGCTGATGACGGCGGAGCTGGCCGGCGGCAGCGCCGACGGCCCGCTGGACCGCGTCAACGCCCTCGCGGCCGGGGCGACTCCGGGCCTGCGGGCCGTCCGGGGAAAGGGCGGCGTGCTCGTACGGGTGCTGAGCGCGGACCCCGCGTGCGGGACGCTGCTGGCCGCGGTGGCCCGGGACGCCGTGGAACTGCTGACGGACCCGGTTGCCCGGGCGGGGCTGCGGCGCTGCGAGGGCGACGCCTGCCGGCGGCTCTACCTGGACACGTCGCGGGGGCGCCGGCGCCGCTGGTGCTCCAGCGAGGTCTGCGGCAACCGGGAGCGCGTGGCCCGGCACCGCCGCCGTGTGAAGGCCGTGACCTGACCATCTGAGCCGTCCCCCGACCTCCGTGTGAAGGCCGTGACCTGACGACGTGAGCCGTCCCCCGACCTCCGTGTGAAGGCCGTGACCTGACGACGTGAGCCGTCCCCCGACCTCCGTGTGAAGGCCGTGACCTGACCATGTGAGCCGTCCCCCAACCCCCGGGCCGTGAAAGAAAGTTCCGGACCCGTTGAATGATCCGGCGCCCGCTCCCGTATCGATGGTCACAGAGCTCGACAGGGTCTCGACCGGGAGGTTCGGGTGCGCAAGGATGCGGCCGTGGCCGATGACCGTCCGCACAGGGCCCGACATCGCAGTGAACCGCCCCGCTCCGCCTCCGACGTCCCCGACGAGGAGCTGATGCGGGCGCTCTACCGCGAACATGCCGGTCCTTTGCTGGCCTATGTGCTCCGACTCGTCGCCGGTGACCGGCAGCGGGCCGAGGACGTGGTGCAGGAAACGCTCATCCGTGCCTGGAAGAACGCCGGTTCGCTCAACCGGGCCACCGGCTCCGTCCGCCCCTGGCTGGTGACGGTCGCCCGGCGCATCGTCATCGACGGCCACCGCAGCCGGCAGGCCCGGCCGCGCGAGGTCGATCCGTCGCCGCTGGAGGTCATTCCCGCGGAGGACGAGATTGACAAGGCGTTGTGGCTGATGACGCTCTCGGACGCGCTCGACGATTTGACCCCGGCTCACCGGGAAGCCTTGGTCGAGACCTACTTCAAGGGCCGTACGGTCAACGAGGCCGCCGAGGTGCTCGGCATCCCCAGCGGGACCGTGCGGTCCCGGGTGTTCTACGCACTCCGTTCCATGAAGCTCGCACTCGAAGAGAGGGGGATCACGGCATGAGCGACCACGAGTGGCAGCCGTTCGGGCCCCGGCCGACCGGTCCCCGCGGCCCCTCGGGGCCGTCGGGACCCCCCGGCCCCGCCCCGGGTCCCTTCGAGTTCCCGAGGGAAGGCCCGGAGCACGACGCCGCCGGTGCGTACGTCCTGGGCATCCTCGACGACGCGGAGGCGAGCGCCTTCGAGGCGCACCTGGCGGGATGCGCGCTGTGCACCGCCCACCTCGACGAGTTCGCCGGGATGGAACCCGTGCTGGCGATGCTCGCGGAGGCCCCCGCGGCCGACCCGGGTGCCCGGCCCGTCCCGCACGTCCCGGAGCGTCCGGCGCCCCGGCTGCTCGCCGGCCTGGTCGACGAGGTCGCCCGCAAGCGGGCACAGCGGCGTCGGCGCGGCAGGTACCTTCTCGCGGCGGCGGCGGTCCTCGTGATCGGCGGCCCCGTGATCGCGGTCGTGGCCACGGCGGAGGAGAAGCCGGACAGGCAGGCCCTGGTCGCGCCCCATTCGACGAGCCCCGCCGAGGACGCCTTCTTCAACCACATGAAGGAGAAGGTGCGGGCCACCGACCCCACCACCCGGGTCGGTGCCACGGTCGGCCTGGAGCCCAAGGCCTGGGGCACGCACACGGTCCTGGAGCTGAAGAACGTCAAGGGCCCGCAGAAGTGCAGCCTGATCGCCGTCTCCCGGACCGGCGAGGAGGAGATCGTCACTTCCTGGTCCGTGCCCGTCCGGGGTTACGGGATCGACGGTTCCACGCACGCGAGTGCGAAGGCCCCGCTGTACGTGCACGGCGGCGCGGCGATGGCCCGCGAGGACATCGACCACTTCGAGGTCCGCACTTTCGACGGCGAGCGGCTGGTGGAGATCGACGCCTAAACGCAATCGGAGCGGCAGGTGCGCGTGGGGCCCCCTTTCGCGTACGGTTGACGGCTGCCCAGTGCACGTCAGAAGGGGGCCTCGGTGGCCGCGCAGGATGCCGCTGTCGATTCGTTGCGGGACCGGGAAATCGGTGTCGAGCAAGAACATCTGGACCGGGTCTACCACCGCCTCGAAGAGAAGATCCACGAGGCGGAATTTCTCATGCACGACGCCAGTAAACGGGGCCAGGTCGGTACGCCGGGGGCGCTCGCCGAGCGCGACGCCCAGGTCTTCCGCGCCGGTGTCCACCTCAACCGGCTGAACAGCGAGTTCGAGGACTTCCTCTTCGGCCGGATCGACCTCCTGCTCGGCAAGGACGGTGAACGCGGCCCGGACGGCGCCTTCACCTCCGTCGAGCCGGCCGACGACGCCGTACGGGAGGAGAACACCGCG
This sequence comes from Streptomyces sp. NBC_01520, assembly GCF_045040375.1. Taxonomy (NCBI): domain Bacteria; kingdom Bacillati; phylum Actinomycetota; class Actinomycetes; order Kitasatosporales; family Streptomycetaceae; genus Streptomyces; species Streptomyces sp. NBC_01520. Next base: position 3,100,753 of record NZ_CP109404.1, on the reverse strand, counting down.
GACATCGCGGAGACGCTCCACATCGGCCGCATAGGAGTACTCGACTCGGACTACGCGCCCCTGGTGATCGACTGGCGTGCTCCGGCCGCCGCGCCGTTCTACCGGTCGACGCCCAAGGACCCGGGCAGGGTCGTGCGCCGGCGCGTCATCCGCTCCAAGGGCCGCCGGGTCCTCGGGGTGGAGGACGACCTGATGCGCCCGGAGCTGACCGCGCACCTGGGCGGCGACAAGCTGCCCGTGATCGGCGACGGCGCCCTGATGGCGGCGCTGGGCCAGGCCCGCAGCCACACGATGCGGGACATCGTCTCGTCCATCCAGGCCGAGCAGGACATGGTGATCCGGGCCCCCGCCGCCTCCGTCACGGAGGTCTCGGGCGGACCCGGCACCGGTAAGACTGCGGTGGCGCTGCACCGGGCCGCGTACCTGCTCTACCAGGACCGGCGCCGGTACGCGGGCGGCATCCTCGTCGTCTCGCCGACCCCGCTCCTGGTCGCGTACACCGAAGGGGTGCTGCCCTCGCTCGGCGAGGAGGGCCAGGTCGCGATCAGGGCCGTCGGCTCGCTGTCCGACGAGGCGGCGGGGGTCGAGGGGGCGACCACCTACGACGAGCCCGCCGTGGCCCGGATCAAGGGCTCCTCCCGGATGCTGCACGTGCTGCGCAAGGCGGCCCGCGGGGCGCTGGAGCAGTCCGCGCCGCCCCGGCCCGCCGCCCAGGAGGGTCAGCTGGCGTTCGGCGAGGCGGAGGCCGCGGAGGAGCAGGGCGCTCCCACCCGGCTGAGGGTGGTCGCCTTCGGCGCCCGCGTCGAGCTGAACGCGGACGAGCTCCGGCGCATCCGGCACAACGTCCTCGGCGGCACCGCGCCCGTCAACCTGCTGCGTCCGCGCGCCCGCAAACTGCTCCTGGACGCCCTGTGGAGCAAATCCTCGGGCCGGGGCCGCTACACGGACCCCGAACTGGCCGCGGAGCTCCGTTCCTCGTTCGACGAGGACGTCTCCACCGAGACCCCGTTCCTCACCTTCCTGAACGCCTGGTGGCCGGAACTCACCCCTCGTAAGGTGCTGGCCGCGATGGGCGACGAGCGGCGCCTGGGCAGGTGGGCGCGCCGGATCCTCAACCAGGGCGAGGTGCGCCGCCTGGCCCGTGCGCTGAAGCGGCTCGACGAGGACGGCAAGGGCCCGCTCTCCGTCCACGACGTGGCGCTCCTGGACGAGCTGCAGACGCTCCTGGGCACTCCCAACCGCCCGAAGAGGAAGCGTGAGCTCGACCCGCTGGACCAGCTCACGGGCCTGGACGAGCTGATGCCGCAGCGCGAGGAGACCCAGTGGGAGCGGGCCGAACGGCTGGCGGCGGAGCGCACCGAGTACGCCCACGTGATCGTCGACGAGGCGCAGGACCTCACGCCCATGCAGTGGCGCATGGTCGGCCGCCGCGGCCGGCACGCCACCTGGACGATCGTCGGCGACGCGGCGCAGTCCTCCTGGTCGGACCCGGACGAGGCCGCCGTCGCCCGTGACGAGGCGCTCGGCAACCGGCCGCGGCGCCGGTTCACCCTCACGGTGAACTACCGCAACCCGGCGGAGATCGCCGAGCTCGCGGCGAAGGTGCTGACGCTCGCCATGCCGGGGATGGAATCCCCGGTGGCGGTCCGCTCGACAGGTGTGAAGCCGCGCTTCGAGGCCGTACGGGACGGGGATCTCGCAGGGGTGGTCCGGGAGGAGGCCCGCAGGCTGCTCGCCGAGGTGGACGGCACCGTGGGCGTGGTCGTCGCGATGAACCGCCGCTCCGAGGCCCGCGGCTGGCTGGCGGAGCTCGGCGAGCGCGTGGTGGCGCTGGGCAGCCTGGAGGCGAAGGGGCTGGAGTACGACGCCACGGTGGTCGTCTCGCCCGCGGAGATCGCGGACGAGTCACCGGCGGGGCTGCGGGTGCTGTACGTGGCGCTCACCCGTGCGACGCAGCAGCTGACCGTGGTGTCGGGCGAGCGTGACATGCCGGACGAGGACGGCGTGCCGGACCTGCTGAGGGACTGAGAGGGAGGGGCCGCGGCAGTCGGGCGGCCCCTTTTTTCGAGTCAACCCGTCGCACAGGAATCACTTCTCCGGGGTGTTTGTTAGCCTGGAGTCGGCATCGGCTCGATCCAAGCCCCCGGGCCCAACCTTCGTCGCTTCGAGCGACCACTTGCCGCGAGGCGAGCATGGCGGGCCGGTGCCACCTAAGCGAAGAAGACAGACCCGCGTCACCTTCCGGTGGCGCGGGTCTGTTTGTGTTCACGGCGGTGTCCGTCGGCCGGAGCGGTTCCGTCGCGTGGCCGGAAAGGGTTCCTTCGGACGGATGCTTCTCGTATGGTGGAAAAACATTTCCGAAAGGTGGCAGTCATTACCGGCTACCCGTCGGTAGGTGCGACGATCGGAACGCACGTACGGGGTGATGCCCCGCCGCGCGCACAGCAATGAAGCTAAGGAAAGCGAAGGACTCGGCCATGGCAACGGCGCCCAGCGTCTCGTACTCGATGACGGTCAGGCTGGAGGTGCCCGCGAGCGGCACAGCGGTCTCCCAGCTCACCACGGCCGTGGAGTCCTCCGGCGGTTCGGTCACCGGCCTCGACGTGACCGCTTCCGGCCACGAGAAGCTGCGGATCGACGTCACGATCGCGGCGTCCTCGACGTCGCACGCGGACGAGATCGTCGAAGGCCTGCGCGACATCGAGGGTGTCGTCCTCGGCAAGGTCTCCGACCGTACGTTCCTGATGCACCTCGGCGGCAAGATCGAGATGGCGTCCAAGCACCCCATCCGCAACCGTGACGACCTCTCGATGATCTACACCCCGGGTGTGGCCCGGGTCTGCATGGCGATCGCCGAGAACCCCGAGGACGCCCGCCGACTCACCATCAAGCGCAACTCCGTCGCGGTCGTGACCGACGGCTCCGCGGTGCTCGGCCTCGGCAACATCGGCCCGATGGCGGCGCTCCCCGTGATGGAGGGCAAGGCGGCCCTGTTCAAGCGCTTCGCCGGTATCGACGCGTGGCCGATCTGCCTGGACACGCAGAACACTGATGAGATCGTCGCGATCGTCCGTGCGATCGCCCCCGGCTTCGCGGGCATCAACCTGGAGGACATCTCCGCCCCCCGCTGCTTCGAGATCGAGGCGCGCCTGCGCGAGGCGCTGGACATCCCCGTCTTCCACGACGACCAGCACGGCACGGCGATCGTCGTCCTGGCCGCGCTCACCAACGCGCTGCGCGTGGTGGGCAAGGGCATCGGTGACGTACGGGTCGTCATGTCCGGCGCGGGTGCGGCCGGTACGGCCATCCTGAAGCTGCTCATCGACGCGGGCGTCAAGCACGCGGTCGTCGCCGACATCCACGGTGTGGTGCACGCGGGCCGTGAGGACCTGGTCTCCGCCGACCCCGACTCGCCGCTGCGCTGGATCGCCGACAACACCAACCCCGAGGGCGTCACCGGCACCCTCAAGGAGGCTGTCGTCGGCGCCGACGTCTTCATCGGCGTCTCCGCCCCCAACGTCCTGAACGGCGACGACGTCGCCGCGATGGCCGACGGTGCGATCGTGTTCGCGCTCGCGAACCCGGACCCCGAGGTCGACCCGACGATCGCCCGCGAGACGGCGGCAGTTGTCGCCACCGGGCGTTCCGACTTCCCGAACCAGATCAACAACGTACTGGTCTTCCCGGGTGTCTTCCGCGGCCTGCTGGACGCCCAGTCCCGCGCGGTCGACACGGACATGATGCTCGCCGCGGCCCGTGCTCTCGCCGACGTCGTCGCCGAGGACGAGGTGAACGCGAACTACATCATTCCGTCGGTCTTCAACGACAAGGTCGCCGGAGCCGTCGCGGGGGCGGTCCGCGAGGCCGCGAAGGCGGCCGGGACCTCCGGGGCCACGGCGGGCCCCGCGTAACACACGCCGCCCGCGGGGGTCGGCCACGGCTCCCGCGGACGGTGCCCTACCTCACGTCCGGGCGCCCCGTACGGCGCGTCGCGGGTCGTGGCGTCCCAAACGCCCCTTTAGGGTGGGCGGGCAGCGAGCCCCACAGGCCCGGCATCCGCTGCGGACCGCTGCAACAAGTCGACGGAACGTCACCACGGGCGGAATGGTGGTGATTTTCGTGTGACGTCCAGGGGATCCGGATTGGCGTTAGCGCCGCAGGTGGGGGCAGGATGCGTATTCGGGCGCGAGGGTCTGACATCAGACCCGGGTCCGGGGACTGTCAGAGGGCCCTGGCAGCATCGGCTTCGATCTCACGCCTCACAGGCAAGAAGAACACGGGAGTAACAACATGAACCGCAGTGAGCTGGTGGCCGCCCTGGCCGACCGTGCCGAGGTGACCCGCAAGGACGCCGACGCCGTTCTGGCCGCCCTCGCCGAGACCGTCGGCGAGATCGTCGCCAAGGGCGACGAGAAGGTCACCATCCCCGGCTTCCTGACCTTCGAGCGCACCCACCGTGCCGCTCGCACCGCTCGTAACCCGCAGACCGGCGACCCGATCAACATCCCGGCCGGCTACAGCGTGAAGGTCTCCGCGGGCTCGAAGCTCAAGGAAGCCGCCAAGGGCAAGTAAGGCCCTCAAGGCATCAGGAAGGGCGGCCGTCCCCACCGGGGCGGCCGCCCTTCGGCGTACCCCGGACCCTTGCGCACGCAGGCGGCGCGGGCGCTGTGAGGCGCCGCGACGCCCGGGAGGCCCCCGGGTCCGGCTTGTGTCCGTACGGGGCCGTACGGGCGCACTGCGGGGTTTGTGGGGCCGGCCGGGGTGCGGACCCGCTCGTCGCTCTGGCGCGGTTCGCCTTCGCGGGCGGGCCCCTCGTACGGGTCATGAAGAAGCCCGCCGCCCCGGTCCTCGTGCGGGACCGGGGCGGCGGGCTGTGGTGCGGGGGTGCGGGGGTGCGCAATGCTGTGTGCGGCAGCACTGTGCGCGCGCCGGAGCGCGCATCCGGCGCGCCGTCAGACGAGTGAGCCGCCCGGCAGTTCGACCTTCGCGCCGAGCTTCTCGAGCTTGTCCATGAAGTTCTCGTAGCCGCGGTTGATCAGGTCGATGCCGTGCACCCGGGACGTGCCCTGGGCCGCCAACGCGGCGATCAGGTACGAGAACCCGCCGCGCAGGTCCGGGATCACCAGGTCCGCGCCCTGGAGCCTGGTGGGCCCGGAGACGACCGCCGAGTGCAGGAAGTTCCGTTGCCCGAAGCGGCAGTCGGAGCCCCCGAGGCACTCGCGGTAGAGCTGGATGTGCGCACCCATCTGGTTGAGCGCCGACGTGAAGCCGAGCCGGGACTCGTACACCGTCTCGTGGACGATCGACAGGCCCGCGGCCTGCGTCAGGGCCACCACGAGCGGCTGCTGCCAGTCGGTCTGGAATCCGGGGTGGACGTCCGTCTCCAGCGCGATGGCGTTCAGCGCGCCGCCCGGGTGCCAGAAGCGGATGCCCTCGTCGTCGATCTCGAAGGCACCGCCGACCCGGCGGAAGGTGTTGAGGAACGTCATCATCGAACGCTGCTGGGCACCGCGCACGTAGATGTTGCCCTCGGTCGCCAGCGCCGCCGACGCCCAGGAGGCCGCCTCCAGGCGGTCCGGGATCGCCCGGTGGGTGTAACCGTCGAGCCGGTCGACACCCGTGATCCGGATCGTCCGGTCGGTGTCCATGGAGATGATCGCGCCCATCTTCTGCAGTACGCAGATGAGGTCCTCGATCTCCGGTTCGACGGCCGCGTTGGACAGCTCGGTGACGCCCTCGGCGAGGACGGCGGTCAGCAGCACCTGCTCGGTGGAGCCCACCGACGGGTACGGCAGCCGGATCTTGGTGCCGCGCAGCCGCTGCGGGGCCTCCAGGTACTGGCCGTCCGCCCGTTTCTCGATGGTCGCGCCGAACTGGCGCAGCACCTCGAAGTGGAAGTCGATCGGCCGGCCGCCGATGTCGCAGCCGCCGAGCCCCGGGATGAACGCGTGGCCCAGGCGGTGCAGCAGCGGGCCGCAGAAGAGGATCGGGATGCGCGACGAGCCCGCGTGGGCATCGATGTCGGCGACGTTCGCGCTCTCGACGTGCGACGGGTCGAGGATGAGTTCGCCCGGCTCGTCACCGGGGCGGACGGTCACGCCGTGCAGCTGCAGCAGTCCCCGGACCACCCGCACATCGCGGATGTCGGGCACGTTGCGGAGCCGGCTGGGCCCGCTGCCGAGCAGCGCGGCGACCATTGCCTTCGGCACCAGGTTCTTGGCGCCTCGGACGCGGATCTCGCCCTCCAGCGGGGTGCCGCCGTGGACAAGCAGGACATCGTCTGTGCCGGTCATGTATCTCGCGTTCCGGAGTGGTCGGGCAGGGGGCCATCGAAAAGGGTAATGGCCCCCCACCCCCCTTCCGTAAGTCACGGGGGGGTGTACGAACGTCATGAATCCGCCACAACACGTTCCGCTCGGCATCCCTTGCGGAGGGTTACCGTCCGCAAGGGCTGTTCGACGCGCCCGCACCCGTGCGCTCTCCGCGCGCCTGTGCGGCTCCTGTGCGCCCTGAGCTGCGCACGGGCATCGGCCGGGACCGGGCGGACCGGTTGGGTCCCGCGGAGGGCGAAGATGCGGGATCATTTCTGCCATGACCGAGGTGTCCTCGCTCACAGGGCGACTGCTCGTGGCCACACCCGCCCTGGCGGACCCCAACTTCGACCGCGCGGTCGTGCTGCTCCTCGACCACGACGAGGAGGGCTCGCTCGGCGTTGTCCTGAACCGCCCGACCCCCGTCGGCGTCGGTGACATCCTCGCGTCCTGGGCCGGCCTGACCGGCGAACCGGACGTGGTCTTCCAGGGCGGTCCGGTCTCGCTCGACTCCGCGCTGGGCGTCGCGGTGATCCCCGGCGACGAGGGCCCCCTGGGCTGGCGCCGGGTGCACGGGGCGATCGGCCTGGTGGACCTGGAGGCGCCGCCGGAGCTGCTGGCGGCGGCGCTCGGTTCGCTGCGGATCTTCGCGGGATACGCGGGCTGGGGGCCCGGCCAGCTGGAGACGGAGCTGACCGACGGTGCCTGGTACGTGGTGGAATCGGAGCCCGGCGATGTTTCGTCGCCACGCCCGGAGAGCCTCTGGCGGGCCGTCCTGCGGCGCCAGCGCAGCGAACTGGCGATGATCGCGACGTATCCGGACGACCCTTCGCTGAACTGATGCTCGGAGCTTTCAGTACGCTTGGCAGTTATGAGCACTCTTGAGCCCGAACGCGGGGCAGGTACGGGGACCCTCGTAGAGCCGGCGCCGCAGGTGTCGAACGGCGACGGCGACCACGAGCGCTACGCCCATTACGTCCAGAAGGACAAGATCATGGCGAGCGCCCTGGAGGGCACTCCCGTGGTGGCACTGTGCGGCAAGGTCTGGGTCCCGGGGCGCGACCCCAAGAAGTACCCGGTCTGTCCGATGTGCAAGGAGATCTACGAGTCCATGGGCGCCGGCGGCGACAAGGACAAGGGCAAGGGCGGCAAGGACAGCGGCAAGAAGTAGTCCCGGCCCATCTTCCTCAGGCCCTTCGGGGCCTCGGCCCCCGGGGCGCGCAGCGATGCGTGCCCCGGGGGCCTTTTCGTATGCCCGGCGGCCTTCCGTGCCCCCGGTGCCGGGTGGGCGGCGGGCGGGCGGTGCGTTGCACCGGGTGCGTCCGGTGGTCACGAATTGGTTGAGACCACTTGTCCGGGTGGTGGTGCGCCCTTACTCTCCTGCCAGTTGTGCAGAACGAAACGCACGTTGCAGAGAATGCAACGACTGACCGAAATGGGTCCCGGATGAAGCTTTCTGCCCGAATTGCCGCCCCGGCCGCCGCGCTGGTGCTGGCGGGCCTCACGGCCACCGCCTGTGCACCGCAGACCTCCGACACCGGCGCCGAGGGGGACGAGAAGAGCGGCACGCTCCGCGTGTGGCTCTTCCAGGAAGTCGGCAACAAGCCCAAGGAGAAGGTCGTCGACGCGGCCGTCGCCGACTTCGAGAAGTCCCACGAGGGAGCGGAGGTCGAGGTCGAGTACATACCCGTCGACACCCGCGCCCAGCGCATCAAGGCGGCGTTCAACGACCCGAAGAGCGCCCCCGACCTCATCGAGTACGGCAACACCGACACGGCCGGCTACGTGAAGGACGGCGGACTCGCCGATGTGAGCAAGGAGTTCGCGGCCTGGGACGAGGCCAAGGACACCGACCCGACCGCCAAACAGTCCGTGACCGTCGGCGGCCAGGTGTACGGGGCGCCGCTCTTCGTCGGCGTACGGGCGCTGTACTACCGCACCGACGTCTTCGACGACCTCGGCATCGAACCCCCCAAGTCCCAGGCCGAGCTGATCTCCACCGCCAAGAAGGTCCACGGGGAGAAGCCCGAGCTGTACGGCCTCGTGGTCGGCGGTGCCTACACCTACGGCGCGATGCCCTTCATCTGGGCGAACGGCGGCGAACTGGCCGACGAGACCGGCGTGAGCTACGAGTCGGCCATCAACAGCGAGAAGGCCCGCAAGGGCATCGAGGCCTACACCTCGCTCTTCGGCGACGACAACTGCCCCGCCGCCAAGTGTGCGGCCATGGGCGGCAACGCGACCGTCACCGCCTTCGCGTCCGGCAAGGCGGCCATGGCGATCGGCGGCGACTTCAGCCACGCGGCCGTCGAGGCGGGCAGCGTGAAGGGCAAGTACGCGGTCGTCCCGCTGCCCGGCGTCGAGAAGGGCTCCATCGCGCCCGCGTTCGCGGGCGGCAACAACATCGGCGTACTCAGGAGCAGTTCGCACCGCACCCTGGCCGTCGACCTGATGAAGTCGCTGACCGGCAAGAAGGCGCAGGCGAAGATGTTCGACGCGATGGGCTTCCTGCCGACCTATACGGACGTGCGGGCCACCGTCGCGGAGAAGGAGCCGTTCGTCGGGCCGTTCGTCGACACGCTCGGCGCGGGCGCCAAGTTCGTCCCCGCCTCCCCGGCCTGGGGCCAGATCGATGCCTCGCTGGTCCTGCCGACGATGTTCCAGGAGATCGTCAGCGGCCGTAAGGACGTGGCTGCCGCCTCGGACGACGCGGCGAAGAAGATGGACGCGGCGTTCGCCGACGCGAGCTGACGATGACCGTGGACACGACGGCGTACAAGGCCCCCGAGAAGTCCGGGGCGGGCGGCCCGCCGGCCCGCCCGCCCCGGCGCCGCCCGGCATCCCCGGCGCTGAGCTCCAGCTGGACCCCCTGGCTGTACCTGCTGCCCGCGCTCGTCCTGCTCGGCGGACTCCTCGTCTACCCGATCTACCAGCTGGGCCTGATCTCCTTCCTGGAGTACACCCAGGCCCAGGTCAGCGGCGGCGAACCGACCACGTTCGTGGGCTTCGGCAACTACGCGACACTCTTCGGCGACAGCCAGTTCTGGCAGGTCCTCCTCGCGACCGTGCTCTTCGCCACGGCCTGCGTGCTCGCCACCCTGTTCGTCGGCTGCGCCCTGGCCGTCCTGCTGACCCGCATCCGGGCCCTGCCCCGGCTCGTGCTCATGATGGCCGCGCTGGGCGCCTGGGCGACCCCGGCGATCACCGGCTCCACCGTCTGGGTGTTCCTCTTCGACCCGGACTTCGGACCGGTCAACAGGGTGCTCGGGCTCGGCGACTTCTCCTGGACGTACGGGCGCTACAGCGCCTTCGCCCTGGTGCTCCTCGAAGTGCTCTGGTGCTCGTTCCCGTTCGTGATGGTGACCGTGTACGCGGGCATCCGCGCGATCCCCACCGAGGTGCTGGAGGCGGCGTCCCTGGACGGTGCCTCGCAGTGGCGGATCTGGCGGTCGGTCATGGCGCCGATGCTGCGGCCGATCCTGATCGTCGTCACGATCCAGTCGATCATCTGGGACTTCAAGGTCTTCACCCAGATCTATGTCATGACCAACGGCGGTGGCATCGCCGGCCAGAACCTGGTGCTCAACGTGTACGCGTACCAGAAGGCGTTCGCGTCCTCGCAGTACAGCCTCGGATCGGCGATAGGCGTCGTGATGCTGGTGATCCTGCTGGCCGTGACGCTGGTCTATCTGCGCCTGGTGCGACGCCAGGGAGAGGAACTGTGAGCACGCCGATGACCCGTCTTCGCATCCGGCGTCCAGGCAGGCTGGCGGCGGAGGCGGCCGCCCTCGTCATCGCCGTGCTGGTCGCCTTCCCGCTGTACTGGATGGTCCTCTCCGCGCTCAAGCCGGCGGGCGAGATCCAGTCCACCGAAGCACGGCCCTGGACGCTGTCCCCGTCCCTCGACTCGTTCCGCCGGGTCTTCGAACAGCAGGATTTCGGCCACTACTTCCTCAACAGCCTGCTCGTCGCGGGCACGGTCGTCATCGTCTCCGCGCTGATCGCCTTCCTCGCCGCGACGGCGGTGACGAGATTCCGCTTCAAATTCCGCACGACCCTGCTGATCATGTTCCTGGTCGCGCAGATGGTGCCCGTCGAGGCGCTGACCATTCCGCTGTTCTTCCTCATGCGGGACTTCGGACAGCTGAACACCCTGGGCTCGCTGATCCTCCCGCATCTCGCCTTCTCGCTGCCGTTCGCGATCTGGATGCTGCGCGGTTTCGTCAAGGCCGTTCCCGACGCGCTGGAGGAGGCCGCCTACATCGACGGGGCGAGCCGCACCCGCTTCCTGTGGCAGATCCTCTTCCCGCTCGTCTTCCCGGGGCTTGTGGCGACCAGCGTCTTCTCGTTCATCTCCACCTGGAACGACTTCCTGTTCGCGAAGTCGTTCATCATCAGCGACACCTCCCAGTCGACGCTTCCCATGGCGCTTCTGGTCTTCTTCAAACCCGACGAGAACGACTGGGGAGGGATCATGGCGGCCTCGACGGTGATGACCATTCCCGTCCTGGTCTTCTTCGTACTCGTACAGCGCCGTCTGGTCTCCGGGCTGGGTGGAGCGGTGAAGGACTGACGTGGACAACCTGATTCCGGCCCCCCTACGCACCGAGGGCGAAGGGGGGCGCGGATTCCTCCTGGACCCGTCCACCACCCTCACGGCACAGGCCGGCACCGAGGGCACGGAGCGCTGGCTGCGCACCACCCTCGGCGCCGCCTTCGGCCTGCCCCTCGCCCCGGGCACCCCGGCGGACGGGGCGGGGAACACCGTCGAGCTGCGCGTCGACGCCACCCTGGAACCCGAGGGCTACCGGCTGTCCGTGGCGCCAGGCTCCGGTGTACGCATCACCGGCGGGAGCGCCGCCGGTGTGTTCTGGGGGGCGCAGACCCTCCGTCAGCTCCTGGGACCCGAGGCGTTCCGCCGCGCACCCGTCGGCGCCGGTACAGGCAAGGGCGTCCCTGCCACGGAGATCGAGGACCGGCCCCGCTTCCCCTGGCGCGGCCTGATGCTCGACGTGGCACGGCATTTCATGCCCAAGGACGACGTCCTGCGCTACCTCGACCTCCTCGCCGCACACAAGCTGAACGTCTTTCACTTCCACCTCACCGACGACCAGGGCTGGCGCATCGAGATCAAGCGCCACCCCCGGCTCACGGAGACCGGTGCCTGGCGCGCCCGGACCAAATACGGCCACCGCGCCTCCGAACTGTGGGACGAGACCCCGCACGGCGGTTTCTACACGCAGGACGACATCCGCGAAATCGTCGCGTACGCGGCCGAGCGGCATATCCGGGTCGTCCCCGAAATCGACATCCCGGGGCACTCGCAGGCAGCCATCAGCGCATATCCGGAACTGGGCAACACCGACGTCATCGACACCTCCGCGCTTTCCGTGTGGGACACCTGGGGCATCAACCCGAACGTACTCGCCCCCACCGACACCACCCTGCGCTTCTTCGAAGGCGTCTTCGAGGAGGTGCTCGACCTCTTTCCCGCGGCCACTTCGCCGTTCGTCCACATCGGTGGCGACGAATGCCTCAAGGACCAGTGGAAGGAGTCCCCGGCGGCGCAGGCCCGGATGGCCGAACTCGGCCTGCCCGACGAGGACGCGCTCCAGTCCTGGTTCATCCGGCACTTCGACCGCTGGCTCACCGCCCGGGGACGCCGCCTCATCGGCTGGGACGAGATCCTCGAAGGCGGCCTCCCCGAGGGCGCCGCGGTGTCCTCGTGGCGGGGTTACGCGGGCGGCGTCGCCGCCGCCGAGGCCGGGCACGACGTCGTGATGTGCCCCGAGCAGCAGGTGTACCTGGACCACCGTCAGGACGGCGGCCCCGACGAGCCGATGCCCATCGGATTCGTCCGGACGCTGGAGGACGTCTACCACTTCGAACCCGTACCCCCGGGCCTGTCCGAGGACGCGGCCGGCCACATCATCGGCACCCAGGCCAACGTCTGGACCGAGGTCATGCAGAACCGGGCCCGCGTCGACTACCAGGTCTTCCCCCGGCTCGCGGCGTTCGCCGAGGTCGCCTGGTCCGCGCTGCCGGCCCCCGGCGAGCGGGACTTCGCCGACTTCGAACGCCGCATGGGCACGCACTACGACCGGCTCGACGCCCTGGGGGTCGCCTACCGTCCGGCCGGCGGCCCGCTGCCGTGGCAACGCCGGCCCGGGGTCCTGGGTCGCCCGATCGAGGGACCGCCCCCGCGGGTGTGAGTCCGGGGCCGGCCAGGTGCTTCCGCCCGTGCGGGCCAGGTGCTTCCGCCTGTGCGGGCCGTGTGCTTCCGCCCGGACCGGGTGTCCGGCCCGGACCCCGGACCGTGGCGCGCGCGAACCGAATATGTCGTACGAACTCGCTGAAGAGTGGCAATGCGTGCGCCGGGCGGAAGTCGGGTGGAATGCGACTTATCCCCTGATCGGGGACGGATGTGTCCTTCGTGGACCCTCGCGCCGGTCCGCCCGGAAGATGTGCCAGAGTTGCCACGTCCCGGCCGTGAGCACGTACCGTACGGCGGACGGGCGGGACTGCCGGGACACCGGGAAGGGGCAGCTGGGTTGACCACGCACGCACCGCAGGCGACGCAGTCGGTAACGCTGCCGGCCTCGCTCGACGAGGCCGTGGCGGCTCTAGGAGCCATGCCTGCCGCCGTTCCTGTGGCCGGGGGCACGGACCTCATGGCAGCCGTCAACAAGGGCCTGTTGCGCCCCTCGGGGCTGGTCGGGCTGAGCCGGATCAGCGAGCTGCGCGGCTGGCACTACCAGGACGGCCACGCCCTGCTCGGGGCCGGCCTCACCCACGCACGCATGGGGCGGCCCGACTTCGCCGCCCTCATCCCCGCGCTGGCCGCCTCCGCGCGCGCCGCCGGACCGCCCCAGATCCGCAACGCCGGAACACTCGGCGGCAACATCGCCACCGCGGCCCCGACCGGCGACGCCCTGCCGGTTCTGGCGGCCCTGGAGGCCGAGCTGGTCGTCGCGGGTCCGGGCGGCTCACGCCGCGAGATCCCGGTCTCGCACCTCCTCGCGGGCCGCGAGATGCTGGGGCCCGCCGAGCTGATCGGCTTCGTGCGCGTACCCCTGCTGCACGCGCCCCAGGTGTTCCTCAAGGCGACCGGCCGCACCGGCCCGGGCCGCGCCACCGCCTCCGTCGCGATCGTCCTGGACCCGGCGCGGCGCGGGGTGCGCTGCGCGGTGGGCGCGATCGCCCCGATGCCGCTGAGGCCCCTGGAGGCGGAACGCTGGATCGCCTCCCTGATCGACTGGGACGGCGAACGGGGCCTGGCCCCCGACGCGCTGGCCGCCTTCGGCGAGTACGTCGCCGCGGCCTGCATCCCGGACCAGGCACCCGACGACGGGGGAGAGGCACCACCGCTGCCCCCCGCCGTACTCCACCTGCGGCGCACGGTCGCCGCGCTCGCCCGACGCGCGCTGGGGAGGGCACTGTCGTGAGCAATGAAGAGAATCCCGACCGGCGGCACGGGCAGCCCGACCCGTACGGCGGCTGGCAGCCCACTCCGCAGAGCGGTGAGTACGACGCGGAGGCGACCGCCTTCGTCCACCTGCCCCCGGAGGACCTCGCCAACCTCGGCAACGACCCGCTGGCCGCCCCCGGCCAGGGCTACGTACCGCCGATGATCCTTCCGCTGACCCCGGCGGCGGGGCTCGACCCCGCGACGACGGGCAGCTGGGTCGTGCAGACGCAGAGCCAGCAGGAGCGGGCCGCCCGCGCGGAGACCGCGCCCGACGCGGTGCACTGGCCGGACCCGAACCAGCAGGAGCCCTACGGGCAGCAGTACCCGCAGACCTACCCCTCGACGTCGCAGTACGAGCAGACCTCGTCGACGACGGCCCAGTGGAACTTCACCGAGCCGGTGCCCGCCGCAGAGCCCGACGGCCCGGCGCACCCGCACGCGCCCGGACACGTACCGGCTGCGCCGTCGGCTTCCGCCGCCGCTTCCGCCGAGCCCATGGGGCACACCGGCCAGTGGACGATCCCGGTGGCGAACGGCGACCTCCCGGACGAGTCCGGGGAGTTCGCGGCCTCGGCCCTGGCGTCCCAGTGGTACGCGGACACGCCCCCTGCCACCCTCCCGGGGGGCGCGGCGGCACCGTGGGCCACCCAGGAGCAGCCACTCCCGGAGCCGCCCGCGCCGGAGCCGCTGCCCGAGCCCTCGTCGGAGGTCCCGTCCGAGCCCGACGCGCCGGCGGAGGCTGCCGGGGAGGAGGCGTCCGCCGAGACCCCGTCGGCGCCCGAGCCGCCGGTGGACGGACAGGACGCGCCCGGCACCCCGGCCGGTCCCGACGAGGGGGTGCCCGAGGCCGCCAAGGCTGCCGAGGTATCCGAGACACCCGACGACGCCCTGGCACACGCCACACCCCCCGGTCCGGACCCCGCCCCCGTGGACCTCGCTCCCGCGGACCTCGCCCCCGTGGGTGTGCCGGACAGGCCCAGCGAGCACCCCGCCGCCTCGTACGTCCTGCACGTGAACGGTGCGGACCGTCCCGTCACCGACGCCTGGATCGGCGAATCGCTGCTGTACGTGCTCCGGGAGCGCCTCGGCCTCGCCGGTGCCAAGGACGGCTGCTCGCAGGGCGAGTGCGGTGCCTGCAACGTCCAGGTCGACGGCCGCCTCGTGGCCTCCTGCCTGGTTCCCGCGGCCACCACGGCGGGCAGCGAGGTCCGTACGGTCGAGGGCCTCGCGGTGGACGGCGAACCGTCCGACGTCCAGCGGGCCCTGGCCCGTTGCGGTGCCGTCCAGTGCGGCTTCTGCATCCCCGGGATGGCCATGACCGTCCACGACCTCCTGGAGGGCAACCACGCCCCCAGCGAGCTGGAGACGCGCCAGGCCCTGTGCGGCAACCTCTGCCGCTGTTCCGGCTACCGGGGCGTGCTCGACGCCGTACGCGAGGTCGTCGCCGGCCGGGAAGCGGCCGACACGGACGACGAGGAACCACGGATCCCGCACGAGGCCGCGCCCGGCGCGGGCAGCGTCCAACCGCACGCGCACGAGGGAGACCCCCGGTGAACACCGCGTCTCCCGCAGCACCGGTCATCCACACCACCAACAGCTGCTTCCGCAGCGGGGCGAACGACAAGGAGGCGGCGTGACCAACGACGCAGCCACCGCGACCAGCACCACCCGGACCGCACCGCAGCCCGAGGGCACAAGCCCGGTCCAGGAGCTGCCCGCGCTCGGCCTGGGGGCCTCGCTCCCGCCGGCCGACGCCCGCGCGAAGACCGAGGGCACGTTCCCGTACGCGGCCGACCTCTGGGCCGAGGGCCTGCTGTGGGCCGCGATGCTGCGTTCCCCGCACCCGCACGCGCGCATCCTGTCGATCGACACGTCCGCCGCCCTGGAGATGCCGGGCGTGCGCGCGGTCGTCACGCACGAGGACATCCCCGGGGACAGTTCGTACGGCCGGAGCGTCGTCGACCGCCCCGTCTTCGCCTCCGACCTGGTCCGGCACCACGGCGAGGCCATCGCGGCCGTCGCCGCGGACCACCCCGACACCGCACGCCTGGCCGCCGCCGCGGTCGCCGTCGAGTACGAGGTGCTCGAACCGGTGACCGACCCGGAGAAGGCCTTCGCGGCCGAACCGCTCCACCCCGACGGCAACCTCATCCGCCACATCCCGCTGCGCTTCGGCGACCCGGACACGGTCGGCGAGGTCATCGTCGAGGGCCTGTACCGCATCGGCCGCCAGGACCCCGCCCCGATCGGAGCCGAGGCCGGCCTCGCCGTACCCCGCCCCGACGGCGGCGTCGAGCTCTACACGGCGTCCACGGACCCGCACACCGACCGCGATCTCGCCGCCGCCTGCTTCGGCCTGGACCCCGACCGGGTCAAGGTCGTCGTGACGGGCGTCCCGGGAGCGACCGGCGACCGTGAGGACCCCGGCTTCCAGATCCCGCTCGGCCTCCTCGCCCTGCGCACCGGCTGCCCGGTCAAACTGGCCGCTACGCGCGAAGAGTCCTTCCTCGGCCACGCCCACCGCCACCCCACCCTGCTGCGCTACCGCCACCACGCGGACGCCGAGGGCAGACTGGTCAAGGTCGAGGCCCAGATCCTCCTGGACGCGGGCGCGTACGCCGACTCCTCGTCCGAATCGCTGGCCGCCGCGGTGGCCTTCGCCTGTGGCCCGTACGTCGTCCCGCACGCCTTCATCGAGGGCTGGGCGGTGCGTACGAACAACCCGCCCTCCGGCCATGTGCGCGGCGAGGGCGCGATGCAGGTGTGCGCGGCCTACGAGGGCCAGATGGACAAGCTGGCGGCGAAGCTGGGCATCGACGCGGCCGAGATCCGCCTCCGCAACGTCCTCTCCACCGGCGACATACTCCCCACCAGCCAGACCGTGACGTGCCCGGCCCCGGTGGCGGAACTGCTCCGCGCGGTCCGCGACCACCCGCTCCCCACGCTTCCCAAGGACGCCCCCGAGGACGACTGGCTGCTGCCGGGCGGCCCGGAGGGCGCCGGTGAGCCCGGAGCCGTACGCCGGGGTGTCGGCTACGCACTGGGCATGGTCCACATGCTCGGGGCCGAGGGCACGGACGAGGTCTCCACCGCCACGGTCCGGGTCCACGACGGTGTCGCCACGGTCATCTGCGCGGCCGTGGAGACCGGCCAGGGCTTCACCACCCTCGCCCGGCAGATCGTCCAGGAGACCCTGGGCGTCGAAGAGGTCCACGTGGCGGCGGTGGACACCGACCAGCCCCCCGCGGGCCCGGCGACGCACGGCCGTCACACCTGGGTCTCCGGCGGCGCGGTGGAACGCGCGGCCAAGATGGTCCGCACCCAGCTCCTCCAGCCGCTGGCCCACAAGTTCGGCATGTCCACGGAGCTCCTCCAGATCGCCGACGGCAAGATCACCTCGTACGACGGTGTGCTGTCCACGACGGTCATGGAGGCCATGGACGGCAAGGAACTCTGGGCCACGGCCCAGTGCCGCCCCCACCCGACCGAACCCCTGGACGAGTCCGGCCAGGGAGACGCGTTCGTCGGCCTGGCCTTCTGCGCGGTCCGCGCGGTGGTCGACGTCGACATCGAGCTCGGCTCGATCCGCGTGGTCGAGATGGCGGTCGCCCAGGACGTCGGCCGCATCCTCAACCCCGCCCAGCTGGCGACCCGCATCGAGGCGGGCGTCACGCAGGGCATCGGCGCGGCCCTCACGGAGAACCTCCGCACGGCCCGGGGCCTGATCCGGCATCCCGACCTCACCGGTTACGCACTTCCGACGTCTCTGGACGCTCCGGACATCCGCATCGTCAAACTGATCGAGGAACGCGACGTGGTGGCCCCCTTCGGCGCCAAACCCGCCTCCGCGGCCCCGGTGGTGACGTCCCCCGCGGCGGTGGCCTCGGCAGTCCGCGCGGCCACGGGCCGCCCGGTCAACCGCCTCCCGATCCGCCCGCAGGCGGCGGTGGCCACCCCCAAGTCCTGAGGGCCCGGCCCCCGGTGTGATCCACGTTGCACGTGCAACCCGGGGATGCGGGGTGTCACCGGTGCTGGCTACAGTGATGCCCTTAGCTATAGCCAGCTGCATACGGGGAGGTTGCTGTGGCGAGCGACGCAGGGTCAGGATCGGGGCCGGCTCCGGGATGGCCGTTCGGTGGAATCATCGCCATGGCGCAGGACGCCGTGGGCGATCTGGTCACGGAACTCGAGTCGTTCACGAAGTTCCGCAACCACATCGACGAACTGCTGGCGGACCTCAAGGCGTCCCCGGCCGATGCGAAGAAGCTGAACGAAGTCTCCATCGGAGAGTCCCAGTTCGGGGACCCTGGATGGGCTGAGGCCACGGGGCTGTTCTCCTCGTACAAGAAGGTCGTCACGGAGCTCGAAACCTTCTCGAAGCTGCTGTCGGACTCGATGGAGGGCATGAGCATCGCGGTCCTCGCGTCGCACAAGGGTTACGAGAACCTGGACGACGACATCCGTGAGCGCATGCTGGCGATCCGAGAGGGCGCGCAGGAGCACTACGAGGGCGAGTACGACCCGCAGCCGGAGGGCGGCAACGGGAGCAGTGAGAAGCCGGTTGAGACTCCGGAGCCTTCGTCGACGGAGGAGATCGGGGGCGCGTGATGGTGACGGGGTTCACGTGGGGATCGTTGGTACTGACGGGGGAGCGACATGGCTGAGGCACCCGAGACATCCGGGGCATCCTTGACATCCTTTGAAGGGATGTCACACAAGCAGATGATCGCGTGGCTCGACCAGGCGAACAGTACGGCTGTGCAGGCTGTAGCAGACCGCCTGGCGCACGCTGGGGCGGAGATCGGGAAGATCGCTGCCGAACTGAAGATCCGTCCGCAGTGGGTGAACTGGGAGGGCGAGGGGGCGTTCTCGTTCCGTTTCTGGAGTGCGGACCTGGCCAACGAGACCCAGCGCCTGAGTGATTACAGCAAGGGGGCGGCGGAGGAGCTTGGTCATGCCGCGGACGCGATCGCTCTGGCCAAAGCGGCAGTGCCTCGTCCCAACGCGGGTGATCAGGCCAACCTTGAGGCTGCTCTCTCGGCCCCGAACGACCCGGACGCGTCGATGTTGGCACAGAAGCTGAGTGCGTCTCTGGACAAGGAGGCGCTTGCTGCGGCTGCGGAGATGACGAAGCTCTCTCAGACGTACCAGCAATCGGTGGCGGGTTTCGGTCGGCTGGACAGGCCTGAGTTTCCGCCGCCGCCGAAGGTGATCGCGCCGGACGATGAGCTGGTCGAGCGGGGCGGCACCAGCGGCTCCTTCTCACGCACGGGCTCGCCGACGGGAGTCGACAGCGGCGCGCCAAGCGCCGTTTCGGCGTCTGGAAGCCGTTTCGAGTCGTCTGACACCGCGGCAGTGATCTCTGGACCTCCAAGCGTGACAATGCCGGTCGGTAGCGTGGTGCAGCGCCCGGTAGACATGGAGATCGCCGGAGTCGACACGTTGCCGGCGCCTTCGACGATTCCTTCGGTCGTTCCTCCCGTAGCGCCAGGACCAGGTAGGCCCGACGCCGGCCTTCCGACGACGCCTGTGGTTCTGCCGCCCGGTATCGGCGGCGGACCGGTGCAGCCGTCGACAAACACTGGTGGTCGAACGGGTACTACTCGGCCACCGATGTCCACCGGTGCTGGAAACCTGGGAACGAATCCGATCGGCCGACCGACCCGCGACGGCGGAATCGTCGGTGGCCGCCCTGTTGCCCAGAGTCAGGGGCGTCCTGTGGGAGGTCTCCCTCGCGGCACCGTGATCGGTGGTGACGGCACCCATGCCGGTCGCGGAGCGATGGGGCACGGCGGTGGCATGGGCGGAACCGGGGGAGGCGGCCAGGGCGGAATCACCGGTGGACGCCGACTCGCGGGTGAGACCGGCGGCATGGTGGGCGGCCGTCCACAACAGCCAGGACGCACGACCGGTCGGCCGTTCACGCCCGGTGGCACAGGACTGGTGCGGGGTGCGGCAACGGGCGACGGCAGTCGTGTGGCCGGCCAGGCCGGGCGAGGAGCAGCGGGCTCTCCCCAGCGAGCCCGCGACCCGCGCCGTGATGAGGGGGAGCGGCCGGACTACCTCGTCGAGGACGAGGAAACGTGGCAACAGGGCGGCCGACGCGTCGTCCCGCCAGTGATCGACTGAGCTGCAAGACATAAATAAAGGGAATCGGATGCGTACCAGCAGTGCAGCGGTCACCCGTCGTGGAACCGTCACTTCCATTGCAGCGGCCCTGCTGCTGGTAGGTGCCAGTCCCGTGTACGCGGACTCGGTGCGGTCGAGCCAGTGGCACTTGGATGTAATGCGGGCTGACCAGATGTGGGAATCGAGCACCGGCGAAGACGTAACGATTGCTGTTATCGACTCAGGTGTCGATTCGGCCAACCCTGATCTTCAGGGGCGTGTGCTCGAAGGGAAAGACCTGGCGGAAGGTTCCCCAGGGGGTGAGCATGTGGATTACAGGAATCACGGAACGGGGATTGCTGGACTTATTGCGGGGACGGGAGATGCGAGTGGTGATGGAGCTTTCGGTCTCGCACCCTCGGCTAAAATTCTACCTGTTCGCGTACGGGATAACTTCGGCAAAGTCAATGGAGCTACGGGGGATAAGAACTTCAACGAAGATGTCTCTGTAGGCATTCGCTTCGCGGTCGATAACGGCGCCAAGGTTATTAATATTTCCCTTGGTAATAATACTGGATCGCAACAGCTTACGGATTCGGTGAAATACGCTCTGGATAAGGGGGCTCTCGTATTTGCGGCCGCAGGAAACAGTGCCGATGAGGAAAATGCGGTCGAATACCCGGCCGGAACCCCTGGAGTAGTCGGTGTGGGGTCGGTAGGAAAGGACCTGAAGCGGGCTAAGTCCTCTCAATACGGGCCGCAGGTCGATCTCTCCGCCCCCGGTGTGGACATGGTTCACGCGTGTAGCGGTGGGACCCAGTTGTGCAAGAGCAGCGGCACCAGTGATGCCACCGCCATCGCCTCCGCGTCCGCAGCCCTCATTTGGTCCAAGTACCCTGACTGGACGAACAACCAGGTCCTGCGCGTCATGCTCAACACGGCCGGCGGCCCCATCAGTGGTGATGAGCGTACGGATTACATCGGCTACGGGATCGTCCGCCCTCGCATCGCCCTGAAGACTCCGGGTGACCCCGGCCCGGCCGACGAATACCCGCTGCCGGACCTCGCCGCCGCAGCGTCCCAGAAGCCGTCGTCGGAGCCGTCCAAGGCGACCGGCGGCGCCGAGAAGAGCGACGAGCCGGAGACCGCGGCAGCGGCCTCGGACGGCAGCGGCAACACCGCTCTCTGGGTCGGCATCGGTATCGGCGCAGCGGCGCTCGTCGGCGTCGCGGTGGCTGTCGTAGTGATCCGCTCCCGCCGTCGCAACGCGGCCGTCCCGGCGGCGCCGTCCTATCAGTCGCCGTACGTGTATCAGCAGTCCCAGCCCCCGTACCCGCCCTACTCGCCCCCGTCGGGCGCTCCCGGACCCCAAGCCCCGTACGGCGGCCCCCCGCACCAGGGTGGCCCTGGCCCCACTACGTGAACGTGTTCCTTCCGGTGCCCGGGAGAGGTGTGTCCGCCTTCGCCGCTGGGCCGGCGCTGTTGACGGTCGGCGCATCGGCCACCGCGCCACCGCGGCGGCTGCGGATACGATCCTGTCGCAGCAGTGGCATCTCGAAGCGATGGGCGCAGAAGAGTAGAAGAGATGTGGCGGACCAGCACCGGTGAAGGTGTGGCCGTCGCCCTGCTCGATACCGGAGTGCGCGAAGCCCCCGAGTTGGCAGGGCAACTGCCCGGAGGCCCGTGTATGCGTGCGGGACAGCGCGGACGCCTCGTGATCCGGCCACATTCGGATGCGGCCGTAGCGCGTTTTCTCCCGGCCTGTATCAGCGGAATCCGAAGCGCTAGCGTGAGCGTTACTGAAGGCGAAGTCGATGGCTTCGGCGGTATCCGGGATTGAGTACGGGGGAATTCGTGACGTTTGACGCAGAGTGGCGGCGCTTCGGGCGGAGTCGACGCAACGGGTCGATATGCGGCTCAACGGTGTCGATGACGGCAACGGTGGTCATGGTGCGCCCAGCAGTCCCGATCTGGCGGTCAACCAGGACGACCTGGGGGCTATCGGGCACGACGCGTACGGTCTGCGCACCCGTCTGTCCAAGGACGGCGACCACGCCCGGCCCGCGACCTTCGACGCGGCGATCGCGCTGACCAACGGCAACTCCAGTGGGTCGGCGCTGTTGAATGTCCATGACCGCTGGAACACGCACGTGAAGACGCTCCTCGATGCATGTGCGCAGATTTCGGATCACCTCGATTACACCAAGTCGGCGCACGCGAAGGATGATGTGCAGATCGGTGGCGATCTGATCTCCGTCTCCAAGCTCAACGACTATCTCAAGTAATCGGGGGGTCAGGAATAGTGGAGTACGCGGACATCGTCGACGCGCCCGTGGCGAAGCTGAAGGCCGCGGCCGACGACTGGGCGGACATGGTCACGAAGTTGGACCGGTTGGCCGACGACGCCAACGACGGCATGAAGGTCAAGGCGGACAAGGCCGAGTGGGAGGGCGTCAACGCGGGCGTCACCAAGGCGTTCATAGGCAAGACGGCCAAGGAGTTCAAGGACCCGCCGCCGAGGCCAAGGGGGTCAAGCAGATCCTCGAGGAAGCCCACACGGCCATCAAGAAGGCCAAGGACGACCTCGTCGGCATCAGGGACGACGAGGGGCCCGCGGCTGGCATCCACGTGGATGCCAAAGGCAAGGTCACGGCGAGGGATCCCGTGGAGGACATCCCGCTGCAGCAGCGCCGCAACGACCCCGACATCAACTACCCCGAACTCCTGCGCCAGCAGAAGGCGAACATCCAGGCCTGGCAGAAGAAGATCGATCTCATCGTCGACAACTGCAACGACACCGATGTGTCCTTGAAGAACTCCCTCGAGGCCAACGTCACCGAGGGCAAGGACTTCAGCGCCCCGAAGTACACGAAGATGGACCGGGAGGAGGCCGCGCGCGCCGCTGCCCTGGCAGCCAAGGGCCGCGACATCACGCATACCGAACTCCAGGCGCTCAACGAGCTGCTGCATGACAACAGCAGGTCGCCCGAGTTCTCCAAGAGCTTCTACGAGAAGCTCGGTCCGGAGAAGTCGCTCGCGTTCTTCGGGCAGCTCTCGACGAGTACGTACGTCTACCCCAAGGTCGACAAGGAGCGGCTCAAGGATGTTCAGGCGCTGCAGAAAAACCTGGGACTGAACCTTGCCACGGCTTCCCGGGACAAGGCGTTCACCGCCGAGTGGGGACCGGAGCTGCGCAAACTCGGCACGGAGCGCATCCCACTGGCCAAGTATGACTATACGGGCCCCTTCGGTTACCAACTGTTGGGCGGCATCATGCGGTACGGGAACTACGACGCGAAGTTCCTGAACCCGATTGCCGAGCACGTCGCACAACTGCACCAGAAGAGCCCGGCCATGTTTGCCGACAACAAGGTGGCTAACAACTCGCTCAAGAACCCGTTCAACCCTTCGGGCGTGAACGGATCCGGATACGACCCGACCGTCTCCATGCTGGAAGCGCTCGGAAACAGTCCGGACGCGGCCAAGCGCTTCTTCACCGATGCGCCGACCGCGTACAACGAGGACGGAACGGTCAATCAGGGCGCCAAGGCTGAACTCGGCAAGGACAAGGACGGGGAGAAGATCGAGAACTACCTCGACTTCTTCGGTAACGAGAAGTGGGAGTCCCTCGGGGATATCGATCAATCGGACGAGGCCAAGCGGGAAGAATCGCTCGGCTACATGCCGGATGCCCTGGGCCATGCACTGGAGGCGGCGACGCTTGGCTATCCTGCCGGTCACCCGGACGTGAGCGTGGTGCGGGACGCCGAGAACGCTGAGGTCATGAAGCAGGTGATGGAGAAGTACGGCGCGGACGCGGGGCTCCTCAAGAAGCAGGAGGCGATGGCGGACAGCCTCGGCACGATGGGGGCCGGGTATATCGGAGACATCAACTGGTCGCTAGATAAGAGCAGGGGAGACAGCGTTTTTGCCCCTGGGAGGAACCCGGAAAACCACATTGACTTCTCCGACGGGTCTGAGCGGGACGGCCGCGATATCGCACGGAAGTTCCTCAGCGTCCTGGGGCAGCATCCGGACGCGTACGCCACGCTGTCCACAGCTGAGCAGGTGTATACGGCAAGTGCGCTGGAGGCCCAGGTAGGCCCGGACGGGAAACCTGATCCCGGGGGCGCCAGATCAGTGGTATTCCGTGGCGCTGAGGTGCATGGAATGCTCGACCAGTCCAGGGCCGACCAGGTCGAGGCCGACCACATGAAGACCCATGAGGACTACGAAAAGGCCGTGGCCAAACGAGCGGGCTGGGTGGAATTTGGGGCCACGGTCGGTGTGGCGGCTGGTGTGGCGTTCCTGCCCGTGACCGCTGCGGTGGGCACGGCGGCGGTGCTCGTTACCCTGGCGACCGACACAGTCACCGGGGCGGCGGAGCAGGTCATCAGCCAGGCCGTCGGCAATTTCTCGGAAAGCTCGGTGGAAAAGAGCAAGGAGAAGGCCGAGGATCTCACCGTAACGGAATGGAATAATATCTACCGGTCTGGTGAGTTCATGGCCGAAGCTCCGATGGACAGTTTTCACGATAGACATGCATCCGGCAAAGAGTACGGCGAATTTCGTCAAGAAATGATCGAGTCCTTGGCGCTCGGATACCTGCAAGGTAATGGTCGTGAGAACCAGCAGGGCAGTGCCCCTGAGACCGGTTGATGTAGATGGGGAGGGGTGCGGGATGCCCGTCGTGGGGTGTGCGCGGATGAGGCGATGGCTGACGGCTGCCGGCCTGGTGGTGGTCTTGGGTGCTGGAGGTGTGGCGTGCGCTTCGGGGGAGGAGGCGGAGGAGGTGCACGAGGAGTATGTCGGGGCGGGAGAGGTGTGTGACGGCTTGTTCGCCGGTCCGCTGGCGAAGATGGTCGAAGACGTGACGGGCCAGAAGCTGTTTTCCTGGAGAAATGTGAAGGGCATGGAGAAAGTGGTGAAGGCGCTCAAGGAGGGGTATGCGTCAGGGCGCACCTGGGCCGGAGGGGCCGACCTTTGCCGTTTGCATCCGAAGGGGGCAATGCCAACGGATTCGTTGGGCGGAGCGAAGTTTTCGATGTACGCCCCCCATGACGTGGGTGATTTCAACCTTCCGGTGGGCTCGGAGCTTTACACCATGGGCAAGCAGTCCGAGGTAGGGCGAAGTGGGGCGTCCCTCTATTTCGAGTGCGTCACTCCGCAGTTGAGGGGCTCCCGAGAGCGCCCGTTGCGGATCCTGGGCCATTTCGGGAGAGGGGAGAGCAACGCGCCGGATACGCGCGCATACCGCGACACCAACCTGAGGATTTTGCATGCCGTTTCGCTCAAGTTGGTGAAGGAGTTCGACTGCGAGAACAACGGTGGCCTGCCGAAGACCCCGGTCCTCACTCCAAAGTAGAGAGGTCATGTCCGGCACGGACTCTCCGGAGTGGGTATCCGTGGCCCTCGTGGTGACGGGCGGCCGTGAACCGGCGATGTCAGGCCGCGTTGTGTAAGAGCCGTGCACGTTGGTCGGCCGACGGATCGGCTGATGACGAGAAGAGTTGCCGGATGAGTGAAGTGGGTGTGCACGGATGAGGCGATGGCTGACGGCTGCCGGCCTGGTGATGGTCTTGGGTGCCGGGAGCGTGGCATGCGCTTCGGAGAAGAAAGAGGAGGAGAAGACGTTCGTCGGCGCTGATGAGGTGTGCGGCGATGTGTTCGCCGGTCCTTTGGCGGAGATGGTCGAGAAGGCGACGGGTGACGAACTCTTCTTCGCGGAGAGCCCGAAGGGCATGGAGAGGGTGGTCGCGGCGCTCAAGGAAGGGTACGAGTCCGGGCGTCCGTGGGCTGCGGGGGACACGCTCTGCCCGTTGCACCCGAAAGGTGCGAAGCAGACGGACGAGGGGGGAGCGAAGTTCTCCATGTATGCCCCGCAGGACGTGGAGGACGAAGGGCTTCCGACCGGTCAGGAGTTGTACACCATGGGTGTGCAGTCCACTGTCGGGCGAGGCAACGCGACCATCTTTTTCGAGTGTGTCACCCCCCAGTTGAAGGGTTCGGACAAAACGCCACTGCGCATCCACGGCGGTTTCGGGCGCGGTAAGAGCGACGCGCCGGACACGCGCGAGTACCGCAACCTGAACATGACCATTTTGCATGCCGTTTCGCTCAAGTTGGTGAAGGAGTTCGGCTGCGAGAACAACGGCGGTCTGCCGAAGACCCCGGTCCTCACTCCGAAGTAGAGAGGTCATGTCCGGCACGGACTCTCCGGAGTGGGTATCCGTGGCCCTCGTGGTGACGGGCGGCTGTGAACCGGCGATGTCAGGCCGCGTTGTGTGGGAGTCGTGCACGTTGGTCGGCCGGCGGATCGGCTGATGACGAGAAGGGTTGCCGGATGAGTGAAGTAGGTGTGCGCGGATGAGGCGATGGCTGACGGCTGCCGGCCTGGTGATGGTCTTGGGTGCCGGAGCCCTGCGTCCGCACCCCGTGCGATGTAGCGCCGCTCCGGGACCGGCAGGGCGCCGGGACCGCTCGGGTCGATCCGGGTGACGACGAAGTACGGGCCGATCTGCCGGACGGAGGTGCGGCGCGGCTGTTGCATGGATGAAGATCCCGTTGCTTTGAGTATCAGTAGATCTCAGCAATCCCGGCGTTTCTGCCGGAATGGTCCGTAGCGGTGTCACCAGAGTGCGAGTTGTGTTCTGGTGTCCTGTTGACGGTCTCCCGTTTCTGTCCCGGCTCTGGGGCTGGGGATTGTGCCACCTGCCCGCCCCGCCTGTGCCGTTGTCCGGCTCGGGCGGGTGGTGCGGGTCTTGCGGTCGGCTCCACGGGGCTTCGACCCCACCACGGTGGGGTCCAGGTCTCCGGCCACTCCGGTACCTGTGAGGCAGGTCGTGCGGGTGTTGCGGGTCGCGAGGGCGACCAGGTTGTGTCCGGCGTTCTCGTCCCGGTCCAGGACGAGTCCGCAGGTGTCGCACTCGAAGAAGCGGACGCTCAGGGGCAGTTTGGCTTTCACCGCACCACAGCGTGAGCACGTCTTCGACGAGGGAAACCACCGGTCGGCCACCACAAGCCGTGTCCCGTGCCGACGGGTCTTGTACGTCAGCTGGCGGCGGATCTCGCCGAACGCCGCATCCGCGATCCGGCGCGACAGCCGCCGGTTGCGGCCCATCCCCGCCACGTTGAGGTCCTCGACCACGATCGTGCTGTACTCGCGGGTGAGGCGGGTGGTCAGCTTGTGGAGGGTGTCCTCACGCAGGTTCGCCACCCGGTGATGCACCTTGTTCCGGACCCGGTTGGCCTTCTCCCACCGGCGGGAGGGCTTCTGCCCCGTGCGCCGGTCGGGGCCCTGCCGCCGGGACACGGCACGACCGGCCCGGCGCAGTTGCTTCTGCGCGCGGTCGAGGTGGCGTGGGTTGGGTTCTGCGGTGACCGTGCCGTCGCTGTCGGCGAGGACGGCCAGGGTTTTGATGCCGAGGTCGATCCCGACCGCGGCATCGGGGCGGGCGACCTTCACCAGAGGTTGCTGTTCCTCGACCTGGAAGGAGACGAACCAGCGTCCCCGGTCAAGACGTACCGTCGCGGACAGGATCCGCATGCTCCCGGCGTCGATACGGGCCCGCAGGCCAGGGTGGTGCTCGTGGAGACGGACCGTTCCGATCCTGGGCAAGGTCACATGCCTACCGTCCGGCTCCACACGGATCGCACCGGTCGTGAACCGGCACGTCAGGCGCGCCTTCCGCTTCGACTTGAAACGGGGAACACCCACCCGCGCACCCCTGCGCCCGCCGCCCTTCGACTTCGCGTAGTTGTCGAACGCGGCCGAAGCGTTCGCGAGACCGGTGTTGTAGGCCTCCTTGGAGTTCTCCTCCCACCAGCCGACGAAACGCGGATCGGACCGCTTGCCCTCGTTGAACGCCTTCCGCAACGACGGCAGCGACCACGACCGCCACGCAGTCAGCTCCTCCTCCGGGACACCGTACGAGGCCTCGGCCCCGCGCTGCCACCACACCGCCGTGACATGCCCGACAGCCCAGTTGTACGCAGCCCGCGCAGCACCCGCATGCGAATGCAGACGGCCCACGACCGTCGCATTCGGATCCAGGGCCAGCCTGTACGCGGACACGGTGAAGCCCGGCCGCGGCCTGAACTTCTTCACGCACCCACCCCATCAGGGCGGCGACAACGACTACAGAGCTTCACCACATCAGCATATTCACGGACATGCCACACAACCACTGAAGAAAATGGGAACAGTTGTCTACCCCCGAGCGATGTCGCAGCCAGGGCAGCCTACTTAAGCCGGGTGCGGCGCGCTGCGAGGGCATCCCGGATACCCGTCCTGTGAAGAGCGGGCCCCCGTGTACGCGTCCGGGGCAGCGCTGCCACCTCTTGATCCTGCTATATCCGGATGCGGCCGCAGCGTGTTTCCTCCCGGCCTGTATCAGCGGAAACCGAAGCGCTAGCGTGAGCGTCACTGAGGGCGAAGTCGATGTCTTCGGCGGTATCCGGGATCGAGTACGGGGGAATTCGTGACGTTCGACGCAGAGTGGGCGGCGCTTCGGGCGGAGTCGACGCAACGGGTCGATATGCGGCTCAACGCTGTCGATGACGGCAATGGCGGTCATGGTGCGCCCAGCAGTCCCGATCTGGCAGTCAACCAGGACAACCTGGGAGCCATCGGGCACGACGCGTACGGTCTGCGCACCCGCCTGTCCAAGGACGGCGACCACGCCCGGCCCACGACCTTCGACGCGGCGATCGCGCTGACCAACGGCAACTTCTCCAGCGGTTCCGCGCTGCTGAAGGTTCATGACCGCTGGAGCACACACATGAAGACGCTTCTCGACGCCTGCGCGCAGATTTCGAACCACCTCGACTACACCAAGTCGGCCCACGCGAAGGACGACGTGCAGATCGGCGGCGATCTGATCTCCGTCTCCAAGCTCAACGACTATCTGAAGTAATCGCGGGGGATTCGGAAATGCTGGAGTACGAGGACATTGTCGACGCCCCGGTGGCGAAGCTGAAGACCGCGGCCGACGACTGGGCGGACATGGTCACGAAGCTGGACCGGCTGGCCGACGACGCCAACGACGGCATGAAGGTCAAGGCGGACAAGGCCGAGTGGGAGGGCGTCAACGCGGGCGTCACCAAGGCGTTCATAGGCAAGACGGCCAAGGAGTTCAAGGACGCCTCCGCCGAGGCCAAGGGGGTCAAGCAGATCCTCGAGGAAGCCCACACGGCCATCAAGAAGGCCAAGGACGACCTCATCGGCATCCGGGACGACGAAGGACCCGCCGCGGGGATCCATGTGGATGCCAAGGGCAAGGTCACGGCGAGGCACCCCGTGGAGGACATTCCTCCGCAGCAGCGCCGCAACGACCCCGACTACCCCGATCTCGTGCGTCAGCAGAAGGAGAACATCCAGGCCTGGCAGAAGAAGATCGACCTCATCGTCGACAACTGCAACGACACCGACGTGTCCTTCAAGAACTCCCTCGAGGCCAACGTCACCGAGGGCAAGGACTTCAGCGCCCCGAAGTACACGAAGATGGACCAGGAGGAGGCCGCGCGGGCCGCCGCCCTGGCCGCCAAGGGCCGCGACATCACGCACACCGAACTGCAGGCGCTCAACGAACTGCTCCACGACAACAGCAAGTCGCCCGAGTTCTCCAAGAACTTCTACGAGAAGCTCGGCCCGGAGAAGTCGCTCGCGTTCTTCGGCCAGCTCTCGACGGACACGTACCAGTACGGCAAGGCCGACAAGGAGCGCCTCAAGGACGTCCAGGAGCTCCAGAAGAACCTGGGTCTCAACCTGGCCACCGCCTCCCAGGACAAGGCGTTCAGCGCCGAGTGGGGCCCGGAGCTGCGCAAGCTCGGTACGGAGCGCATCCCGCTGGCGAAGCACGACTACGGCGGGCCGTTCGGCTACCAGCTGCTCGGCGGCATCATGCGGTACGGGAACTACGACGCGAAGTTCCTCAACCCGATCGCCGAGCACGTGGCGCAGCTGCACCAGAAGGACCCGTACATGTTCGCCGAGAACAAGGTGGTGAACAGTCCGTTCAAGAACCCGTTCAACCCGTCCGGCGTCAACGGCGCGGGATACGACCCGGCCACCGCCATGCTGGAGGCGCTCGGCAACAGCCCGGACGCGGCGAAGCACTTCTTCAACGACCCGCCGACCGCGTACAACGAGGACGGAACGGTCAACAAGGGCGCCACGGCCGATCTGGGCAAGAACGGCGACACGCCGATCGGCAACTACCTCGACTTCTTCGGCAACGAGAAGTGGGAGTCCTTCCCCGACGTCAACTCCCTCGACGAGGACGAGCTCAAGAACTCCCTCAACCAGATGCCGGACGCCTTGGGGCACGCCCTGGAGGCGGCCACGCTCGGCTATCCGGCCGGTCACCCCGACGCGGGCGTGGTGCGGGACGCGGACAACGCGGCGGTCATGCAGCAGGTCATGGAGAAGTACGGGGCGGACGCCGGCCTGCTCAAGGAGCAGGAGGCGATGTCCGACAGCCTGGGCACCATGGGCGCCGGCTACATCGACGACATCAACTGGGCCCTGGACAAGGGCGGGACGGACAGTGTCTTCGCCCCCAAGAACTCGGACGGGCACATCGACTTCGAGGACGACACAGAGGGCCGGAGTGTCGCCCGCGGCTTCCTCAGCGCCCTCGGTCAGCACCCGGACGCCTACGCGACGGTCTCGGCCGCGGAAGAGGTGTACACGCGGAGTGTGCTGGAGAACCAGGTCGACGCCAACGGGGTGATCGACAAGGGTAGCGCCCGGTCGGCCGTGCACGTCGGCGCGGAGGTCCAGGGCATGCTGGACCAGTCCCGGGCCGACCAGGTCCAGGCCGACAACATGAAGAGCCACGAGGACTACGAGAAGGCCGTCGCCAAGCGCTCCGGATGGGTGGAGTTCGGCGCGGCGGCTGGCATCGCCGCGGGCGTCGCCTTCCTGCCGGCCACCGCGGCGGTCGGGACGGCCGCCGTGCTCATCCCGCTGGCCACCGACACGGCCAGCGGTGGGGCGGAGCAGCTCATAGGGCAGTTCATCGGTGATATGTCGGACAACTCGGTCGACGCGAACAAGGAGAAGGCCGAGGAGCTGACGAGGGAGGAATGGAACAAGATCTATCGTGCCGGCGAGTCCATGGCCGAAGCGCCGATGGAGGAGTTCCTCGCTCGTAACACCGGGGACACGGACGCGGACAAGGTTTTCCGTCAGGACATGAAGGAGTCCATGAGGCTCGGCTATTCGACCGGTAACGACCGGGAGAACCAGCAGGGCCAGGATCCGGAAACGGGCTGACGGGAACATGGGTACCGGTGGAGGGATGAGGATCGTGGGACTGGCACGGGCAGGGCGCCTGGCAGCCGCTGTCGGCCTGGTCGTGGCCGCGGGGGCAGGCCTGGCGGCCTGCGGCTCGGACGCGGAGGGCAAGAGCGCCGAGGAGACCTTCGTGGGGGCCGACAAGGTCTGCGGCGGTCTGTTCGGCGCGTCCTTGGCGAAGAAGGTCGAGGCGGTCACGGCGGATTCTGAGTTCTTCGCCAATGGCCCCGGCGGCCGGGACAAGGTCGTCGAGGCGCTGACGGACGGATACGAGTCCGGGCGTAGCTGGGCCACGGGGGCGGACCTGTGCGAACTCAGCCCCAAGGGCGGCGGGGCCGGCGATGGAGCGGCGGTCAAGTTCTCCATGTACGCCCCGCAGGACGTGAAGGACCTGAGGACCGACCCCGGCACGGTGTCCTACACGATGGGCAAGAGGTCCGAGGCGAGGGCCACCGGAGCCTCGCTCTACCTCGAGTGCGTGAGTCCGCGACTCAAGGGCTCGGATACCGAACCCCTGCGCATCTACGGGAGCTTCACGGTGGGGGAGAGCGACGCCCCGGACACGCCTGAGACCCGTGACGCCAATCTGGAGATCCTTCACACCGGGGCCCTCTCCGTGGTGAAGGAGCTGGGCTGCGAGAAGAACGCGGGGCTGCCCGAGACTCCCGATCTCGCGCCGAAGTAGATGCTCGGCGGGAGTGTGCCCCGCGGGGTCGGATGGCGGCTCCGGCGCTCGGGCCCCGAGTCTCGGGGCCCGAGCGCCGGGTGCGGCCCTGTCATTCGTTCGGGGGACCCGGGGATGCCTGCGGGCCGGCGCTTGAGCTTCGGGCTTCGAGACCTGAGACGCGAGGATCGGGGTTCGAGACGTGTTGTTCATCCGGGGGGTAGGTAAGGGCTTTTTGGGAAACCCCCCTCCCTCCCCACCCCCGCCACGGCCAGCAAGTATGACTAATCGTGACCGAGTTGCGGCGGAGAGTCGCCGCTGCTTACGGTGCCCACAACGAGACGACCCCGACGCGGTGTTTGGCGCACCGGCCGGGGTCTGACCCAAGATCGATTACCCAAGAAAGACGATCTCGTGGCTATCCAGCAGCTTAGCTCCGCCCCGCCCGCCCCCGCAGCCTCGCGCCCGTACCGCAAGGCGCACACCGGCTACGGCAAGCAGACCGTCCCGGCCCAAAGCCCCTCCGGTGCAGGTGTCTTCGGTGCAGGCGCCTTCGCCCTCCTGCCTGAGCGGGAGCGCTATGTCGCCGGGTATGTCGACCACCTGCCCGACGGTGCTGCCATGGACATCAAGTCGCTGGCCAAGGACCTGCCGCTGTACGGCCAGATGGCCATCGGCACCGCGCTGCGCGCCCTCGCCGTGGCCGGACATCTGCGCCGTGTCCGCTGCCGGGTGGAAGGGGCCGGTCAGTGCCGGTGGGTGACGCTCACCTACTGGTCACGCACCGCCCACGACAACGAGTGGTGGACTGCCAGGCTCGCAGGCGAGGCGGCCACCGCTCCGGAGCAGGGACCCGCACCCTTCGCCGAACGGGCACCCGCACCCGCCGCCGAACCGGCGGCCGTACCCCAACAGCGCACAGCGGAGCGACCCAACCCGAACCCGCCCATGCCTCCGGCACAGGAGGAGTCGAACACAGAGGCCCAGGCCCCTTCCCCCGCCTACCTCACCCTCGCCCAACTCGGCCGCAGTGAACCCCGCCTGGCGCTCTCCGCAGCCGACTGTGCCGCGCTGGAACCGCTCGCCGCCGCTTGGTTCGCGCGAGGTGTCAGCGTCGAGTACCTGACCTCGGCGCTCACCGCCGGGCTGCCCGAGCGCATCGGCTCGCCCGTCGGCCTGGTGCGCCGCCGCCTCACCGACAAGATGCCACCCCACCTGCCCACAGCACCCGCACCGACCCTGGGCCTACCCGTCCGCAGCGTCCTGGTCGAGTGCACCGACTGCGGCCGCCCCGGCCCGGCCGAAGCGCTCCCGGACGGCCTCTGCCGCCCCTGCGGGACCAGGCACCAGCCGGCTGATTCGTCAGGGGCCGCAGCCCCGGCCGAGGTCGAACGCGACGTCCCTGCCCTCGTCGCGAGCCTCCGCAACCTGATGCGCACGCCCTGAGCGGTCACGCGTCGGCGACGTGTGGGGGATCCTCCGGGGCGAGTTGCGCCATCACCAGCCCGTACAGCAGCTCCGCGTCCACGAAGTCCCCGTCCTGCGGAGGCCCGCACCGCCAGCTCAACGGATATGTGTTGCCGTGGGCGGCCGGAATCCCCACGTATTGGTCGCGGGCCGCCGGGCCGAAGCACTTCGCGCCGGGCGGCCAGTCGAAGTCCTGGCTCGCGCCGGGTTCCAGCAGGAAGTACGTCCACCGCGCCCCCGCGATCTCCCGCACGACGGGCCCCGGATCGCCGTCCGTGAGGGTCGCGAGGTGGTGCAGCACCGCCTCCCCCCGGACGCCGCGCAGCCGGATGGCGTCGAAGTGGATGCCGATGAGGCGGAGTTGGAGCCCCGATGCGGGTACCCATTCGGGGAGCTTCTTGCTCGTCATGGCTATGAGCATCGCGGTGACTGCGTAGCGTGACCAGCAGGACGCGATCCACATCCACGCGATGTGGGAAGGGCGGTGATGGCTGTGGGGACGGGTGGCGAGACGACGCGCGGGCGACGGCTGGTGGGGGAGCTGATCCGCATCCACCGGGTGCGGGCGGGTCTCACACAGAAGGAGGCGGCGGAACAGCTGCTGATTTCGGAGTCGCTGATGGGCGCGGTGGAGCGGGCGGAGCGCATTCCTTCGCGCGACCTGCTGATCGACGCGGACCCGGTGTTCGGTGCGGGCGGGGCGCTGAAGGCGTGCTGCGAGCTGGTGGACGAGGAGAAGTACCCGCCGAAGTTCCTGGACTGGGCGAAGCTGGAGCGGAACGCGCGGGTGATCAGCGCGTACGAGACGATGCTGATCCCGGGCCTGCTCCAGACGGAGGCATACGTGCACGCGCTGTACCGGTCGCGGGTACCGGCATACACGGAGGACGAGATCGCCCGGCACGTCGGGGCGCGGCTGGAACGGCAGACGGTGCTGTCGCGCACACCGCCGCCGCGCATCGGGTACGTCATCGAGGAGTCGGTCCTGGACCGGACCCTAGGCGGACCGGAGGTGCTGAAGGAGCAACTGCGGCACGTGCT
The DNA here is from genome assembly GCF_045040375.1 of Streptomyces sp. NBC_01520. Taxonomy (NCBI): domain Bacteria; kingdom Bacillati; phylum Actinomycetota; class Actinomycetes; order Kitasatosporales; family Streptomycetaceae; genus Streptomyces; species Streptomyces sp. NBC_01520. The sequence goes on along the minus strand of NZ_CP109404.1, from coordinate 3,066,395 downwards.
CGACTGCGTGAAGCGGTTCAACCACTTGACGGTGCAGGTGATGCCGTCGGCTCAGCACACGCATGCGGGGTTGAACGGGCCGATGCAGCTGATGTCCACGGTGGAGGGCCGCACATTGCTGTTCGCGGAGGGGCAGGGCGGAGGTAGGTTGCTTTCGAAGCCGGAGCAGGTGGGCGACATGTTCGACCTCTTCGGCATCCTGCGGGCGCAGGCGCTCAACCCCTGGAAGTCCGCGGAGGTCATCGAGACGAAGGTGAGGCAACTGTGAGCGACGGGCCCGGACTTTCCTGGTTCAAGTCCAGCTACAGCGGCAACGAGGGTGGCGAGTGCCTGGAAGTCGCCTACGACTGGCACAAGTCCAGCTACAGCAACAACGAGGGCGAGGCCTGCGTAGAGGTGGCCACCTGTCCCCACACCGTCCACGTCCGCGACTCCAAGGTCACCGACGGCCCCACCTTCACCGTCAGCCCCGCCGCCTGGACCGCATTCGTGGCGGGTGCGGTCCCGGGCTGACCGACCCGCAGCCCGTCGCAGCCCGCCGGCTGCTCCCGTCAGTCGCAGGATTGCGTGCCCGGACAAGCGAGTTGCACAACCAACGGGAGACTTCTCATGCAATGGCCAGCCCGACAGGAATTCGACCGCTGGGCCGGACGGCAGCAGAGCTGGGGGGCCGGCCTGATGGCGGTGTCCGCAGCCCTGTTCCTCTGGTTGGGGTACTTGCTACTGATCCCGTTCAGTGTGCAGGACTACCGTGATGAAATCGCTTGCGAGGCCCCGGTGTTCTACGACAGTGAGCGCACCTCATACAGCCAAGGCGCGGGAAAGCTGTGCAGCGTCGAGCGAGACTGGCCGGAACTCCTCGGAATCGGATTTCTTGCCGTACCCCCCGCCGTCGCGGGTGCGGCGCTGTTCACGAGCGGGAGCGCACGCAAGCGGGCGAGTTCCCATGTCTTCCGGATCCTCGAGATGCAGGAGTCCGAGGAGCGAGCCCGGCAGAAGACGCGGCCAAAACCTTGAGGGTGGGGGCGGCGGTGGTGGCCTCGCTCCTGGCTGGATGCTCCGGAGAGACCGAGGCGGTTCCGGAACTCCCCGACCGGCTCTGCTCAAGAATTTCGCTGCTTCGCGCAGCGTGAGCTGAAATGCATGTAATTGCACCCAGCAGGCCGGAGCGTGAAGCGCAGCCCTCGCTGGACCCCGCGTAGCCGCTGACGTACGCAGAAACGGCCGCCCCCACGCAAGCGACGTGGGGGCGGCCGTTGTCTTCTGCTGGAGACCGTGACCGGAATCGAACCGGTGTAACTCGAGTTGCAGTCGAGCCCCTGAGCCTCTCGGGCACACGGTCAGGTGTTGTCGTTCTGTGGTCGACCGTACGGGCCGGCGCGACGCCCCTCAAGGGCGCCGGGGGCCCTGCAACGCGACTGCCACACCGCGTTCACGTTTCGGGCGGCCGGGCCTACGACCAAGGACCGATGCCGGCTCCCACCACCGACAGGGTTCATCCGGCATTACGGCCCTTACTCTTGGGTCCATGAGTGCCCTGGAACCGCGTGACGCCGAGGTCACGGCCCCTTTCGAAGACATAGCCGTCGACACCCCCGCGGAGGGTGTGCTGGGGCGGACCCACCGGGCGCTCAGCATCGGCATCGTCTCCGTCGTGCTACTGATCGCCTTCGAGGCGACCGCCGTCGGTACCGCGATGCCGGTCGCCGCCCGTGAGCTGCACGGCATCCCGCTGTACGCGTTCGCGTTCTCCGCGTACTTCACCACCAGCCTCTTCGCCATGGTGCTCTCCGGGCAGTGGGCCGACCGGCGCGGGCCGCTCGCCCCGCTCGCCACCGGGATCGGCTCCTTCGGGGCCGGGCTGCTGCTGTCCGGGACGGCGGGCAGCATGTGGATGTTCATCCTGGGGCGGGCCGTCCAGGGCATCGGCGGCGGGCTCGTGATCGTGGCGCTGTACGTCGTCATCGGGCGGGCCTACCCGGAGCGGATCAGGCCCGCGATCATGGCCGCGTTCTCGGCGGCCTGGGTCGTCCCGTCCGTCGTCGGGCCGCTCGCCTCCGGGACCGTGACCGAACACCTCGGGTGGCGCTGGGTCTTCGTCGGCATCCCGGTGCTCATCCTCCTGCCGCTCGCTCTGGCCCTGCCCGCGATCCGGCGGATGGCGGGAGGCCCGGCCGACGCGGAGTCGGCCGCGAAGCCCTTCGACAGGCGGCGCATCCGGCTGGCCCTGGGCATCTCGCTGGGCGCCGGGCTCCTGCAGTTCGCCGGACAGGAGCTGCGGTGGGTCTCGCTGCTTCCGGCCGCCGTCGGTGCCGCGCTGCTCGTGCCCGCCGTGCGCGGGCTGCTGCCCCGGGGGACCGCACGGGCGGCCCGGGGGCTGCCCGCGGTGATCCTGCTGCGCGGGATATCGGCCGGCTCGTTCATCGCCGCCGAGTCCTTCGTACCGCTGATGCTGGTGACCCAGCGTGGACTGTCCCCGACGATGGCCGGCCTGTCGCTCGCGCTGGGCGGCCTCACCTGGGCCCTCGGCTCGTACGTACTGGCCCGGCCCCGCCTGGAGAAGCACCGGGAGTCGCTGATGGTGGCCGGAATGGTGCTGGTGGCCCTGGCGATAGCGGCCGCGCCGGCCGTGCTGATCGAGTCGGTGCCGGTGTGGACGCTGGCCGCCGCCTGGGGCGTCGGGTGCTTCGGCATGGGCATGGTGATCGCTTCGACGAGCGTGCTGCTGCTGAAGCTGTCGGCGCCGGAGGAGGCGGGCGGCAATTCCGCGGCGCTGCAGATCTCGGACGGGCTGTCCAACGTGCTGCTGCTCGCCGGCGGCGGAGCGGCGTTCGCCGCGCTGGGCGGCGGTGCGGTGGGCGCGGCGGCCCACGGGGCGGTGGGCAGCGGCGCCGCCGGATCGCACCCGGGGGCGTTCACGGCGGTGTTCCTGCCGATGGCGGCGGTGGCCCTGGTGGGGGTGTGGGTGGCTACGCGGGTGAAGGAAAGCTCATAGTGCCGCCTGGTACCGCGCGGTACCATTTTTTCATGGCTGGTCTGAATCTGCGGTTCACCGAAGAAGAGCTGGACGCGTTGCGTGCGCGCGCCGAGGCGGAGGGCCGCAGTATGCAGGCCTTCGCCCACGACGCGGTGATCACCGCCATAAACGAACACTCGCGTCTCTTCGACGAGGCGGCGGATCATGTGCTGAAGGCGAGTGAGGAGCTCAACCGGAGGCTTGCCTGATGCAGTACCTGACACTGCCCGAGCTGCTCAACCTGGCGGAGCGCCTCCGTGCGGCCGAGGTGCGTGACTACGGGCTGCTCGATTCGGCGCTGGCGCGCCCGCAGGCGAGCGTATTCGGCCAGGACGCCTATCCGGACGTGTGGCAGAAGGCCGCGGCGCTGATGGAGTCACTGGCCCGAAACCACGCGCTCGTGGACGGCAACAAGCGCATTGCTTGGTACGCGACCTGGGTTTTCCTGCACATGAACGGGCACCCGCTCGACCCCGGCTTCGACGTGGACGAGGCCGAGCGGTTCGTACTGGACGTATGCCAAGGGGCCTTGGACATGCCCAAGATCGCGGAACAGCTGCCCGGGTTCGCCAGGTAGCCGTCCCCTGTGAAGCGGGTCTCAGCGGCGCCGGGTCACGGCTGGTTCGTACGGGGTTCCGGCCCGCCCGCCGGTAGGGTGGCCCGGTTGTCGTATCGCGTACGAGTCCGTCCCGGCCCGTACGGGCAGCACCCCACGTACCCGAGTGCCCCGAACCGGAGACCGTGACTACTACCGCCTCCCACCACCTCTCACCCGCCTTTCCCGGCCGCGCCCCCTGGGGTACGGCCGGGAAGCTGCGAGCCTGGCAGCAGGGCGCCATGGAGAAGTACGTCCAGGAGCAGCCGCGCGACTTCCTCGCCGTCGCGACGCCCGGCGCAGGGAAGACCACCTTCGCGCTGACCCTCGCCTCATGGCTGCTGCACCACCACGTGGTGCAGCAGATCACCGTGGTCGCGCCCACCGAGCACCTCAAGAAGCAGTGGGCGGAGGCCGCGGCCCGCATAGGCATCAGGCTCGACCCCGAGTACAGCGCCGGTCCCGTGAGCAAGGACTACCACGGGGTCGCGATCACGTACGCCGGTGTCGGCGTGCGCCCGATGCTGCACCGCAACCGCTGCGAGCAGCGCAAGACCCTCGTGATCCTCGACGAGATCCACCACGCCGGTGACTCGAAGTCGTGGGGCGAGGCCTGCCAGGAGGCGTTCGACCCGGCGACCCGGCGCCTCGCGCTCACCGGTACGCCGTTCCGGTCCGACACGAACCCGATCCCGTTCGTGGCGTACGAGGAGGGCAACGACGGCATCCGGCGTTCCTCGGCCGACTACACGTACGGCTACGGCAACGCGCTCGCGGACGGCGTCGTCCGCCCCGTGATCTTCCTCAGCTACAGCGGCAACATGCGCTGGCGCACCAAGGCCGGCGACGAGATCGCCGCCCGGCTCGGCGAGCCGATGACCAGGGACGCCATCGGGCAGGCCTGGCGCACCGCGCTCTCGCCCACCGGTGACTGGATCCCCAATGTGCTGGCCGCCGCCGACAAGCGGCTGACCGAGGTGCGCAAGGGCATTCCTGACGCGGGCGGTCTGGTCATCGCGACGGACCAGGAGTCGGCGCGCGAGTACGCCAAGATCCTGAAGAAGATCACCGGCGACCGCCCTGCCGTCGTGCTCTCCGACGAGAAGGCCGCGTCGAAGAAGATCGACCAGTTCAGCCAGGACGGATCGCGCTGGATGGTCGCGGTCCGCATGGTGTCGGAGGGTGTCGACGTGCCGCGCCTCGCGGTCGGGGTGTACGCCACGACCATCTCGACACCGCTCTTCTTCGCCCAGGCCGTCGGCCGTTTCGTGCGGTCGAGGCGGCGCGGCGAGACCGCGTCCGTGTTCCTGCCGACGATCCCGATGCTGCTCGACTTCGCGAACGAGATGGAGGTCGAGCGCGACCACGTGCTCGACAAGCCGAAGAAGGGCAGCGACGAGGAGAACCCCTTCGCCGAGGAGGACCAGCTCCTCGCGGACGCGGAGAAGCTCGAGGACGAGGAGACCGAGGAGCAGCTGCCCTTCGAGGCGCTGGAGTCCGACGCGGTCTTCGACCGGGTGCTGTACGACGGCGCCGAATTCGGCATGCAGGCGCACCCGGGGAGCGAGGAGGAGCAGGACTACCTGGGAATCCCGGGGCTGCTCGAACCCGACCAGGTGCAGCTGCTCCTCCAGAAGCGGCAGACCCGGCAGATCGCGCACAGCCGCCAGAAGCCGGCCGCGGAGGCCGACCTCCTGGAGAAGGCGGCCGAGGACCGGCCCGTGGTCACGCACAAGAAGCTGCTGGAGTTGCGCAAGCAGCTCAACACGATGGTGTCGGCGTACACGCACCAGAGCGGCAAACCGCACGGCGTGATCCACACCGAGCTGCGGCGGGTGTGCGGCGGCCCGCCGAGCGCCGAGGCGACGGCCGGACAGATCCAGGACCGGATCAAGAAGGTGCAGGAGTGGGCCACCCGGATGCGGTGAGGTGACCCCGGGCGACGGGCCCGGTGCGGGGGAGACCATCCCTCGCACCGGGCCCGTCGCCGTGCCCGGTGCCCGGTGCCCACCGCCCGAGGCCCGGCGAGGCGCCCCGCCCCGGAGCGTGCGGCGCTCGTGAGGGCGTGCGCGAACCCGTTGCGCGGAAAACTTCGTCACATTAATTTACGGTGGGTTAACACCCGTTCACGTCCGGTGCACGGAGCGTCGCGGCGGAGTCACGCGACTAGAACGCGCGTAGATGTTCGCGTTCCGGACGGTTCCGCGCTGACCGGCGGTTATGTCATCGCGTTCCGGAGGGAGACCGGATTCTGGACGAGGTCTTCCGCTGAGCGGACCCGCTCGCTAATGTCCCCGAAACATGAACGCACTGTGGCAGTGTCGCCGCGGTGCGCAGCCGGTGCCATGGCCAGTCGGCGGCCTCTCGGTACGTCGCCGTCGGGTCCGGCGTCGGCACTCCGAAGAGAGATCCGCCCCGCTCACCAAAGAGGGAGAGGGCGTCGTGACCGCGGAGACTTCCCAGACGCTCGACAGAGGACTGCGTGTCCTCAAGCTGCTCGCCGATACCGATCACGGCCTGACCGTCACCGAGCTGTCGAACAAGCTCGGCGTCAACCGCACGGTGGTCTACCGACTCCTCGCCACTCTCGAACAGCACGCTCTCGTCCGGCGTGATCTCGGCGGCCGGGCCAGAGTCGGCCTGGGCGTGCTGCGCCTGGGCCGCCAGGTGCATCCGCTCGTCAGGGAGGCGGCGCTGCCCGCACTGCGCTCGCTGGCCGAGGACATCGGGGCCACCGCCCACCTCACCCTGGTCGACGGCGCGGACGCACTTGCCGTCGCCGTCGTCGAACCCACCTGGACCGACTACCACGTGGCCTACCGGGCGGGCTTCCGGCACGCACTGGACAGGGGCGCCGCAGGCCGGGCGATCCTCACCGCCCGGCAGAAGTCGCTCGCCGACCATCCCGGCTACACCCTCACCCAGGGCGAGCTCGAAGCCGGCGCCTGCGGTGCCGCGGCACCGCTGGTCGGGGTGTCCGGGGTCGAGGGCAGCGTGGGCGTCGTGATGCTCGCGGACGCCGTGCCCGAACGGGTCGGCCCTCGCGTGCTCGACGCGGCCCGGGAGGTCGCGGACGCGCTGCGCTGAGCCCGCCGCGGACGCGCTGCGCCGCCCTGCGCCCGGGGCCGGGGGAGTCGTCCGGGGCGTGCGGCGGCGGATAGATTGGGCGGGTGCTCACTCGTCTCACGCGCCCCCGCGCCCTCGCCCTCTGTGCGCTGCCCGTCCTCGCGCTCTTCGGTACGGCGGCCTTCGCGCCGCTGCCGTTCACCCTGGCGCAGCCCGGCACGACCGCGAACGTGCTGGGCGACGACCAGGGGAAGCCGGTCATCACGATCAAGGGTGCGCCGACCCTCCCCACGGACGGCAAGCTGCTGATGACGACGATCATCGCGACCGGGCCCACGGCCGACGTCACGGCCGGGGACGTGGTCGACAGCTGGTTCAGGACGGACCGAGCGGTCATGCCGCGCGACTCCGTCTACCCCACCGGGGGCTCCGAGAAGGAGATCGAGCAGCACAATCTCCAGGACATGAAGAAGTCGCAGAACGTCGCCGTCGAAGCGGCCTTGGACTACCTGGACAAGGACCCCGGTTCGGTGGACGTCACCCTGCACCTCGCCGATGTCGGAGGTCCCAGCGCCGGGCTGTTCTTCTCGCTCGGCATCATCGACAAACTCGCCGGTGACGGCTCCGGCGGCAGTCTGACCGGTGGCCGTACGGTCGCCGGTACGGGAACGATCGAGGCCGACGGCACGGTCGGAGCCGTCGGCGGGGTCTCCCTGAAGACGCAGGCCGCGCGGCGTGACGGCGCGACCGTCTTCCTGGTGCCGAAGGCCGAGTGCAGGGAGGCGGAGGCGGAGCGCCCCGAGGGTCTGCGGCTGATCCCCGTCACGACACTGAAGAGCGCGGTGTCCTCGCTGCGGGCCCTGGATCAGGGGGACAAGGTTCCGAGCTGCTGACCTGCGGCCCGGGACCCTCCATACCGCGCCACGCGGGGAACACCAGCGGGCTCAGCGTCGCCAGGAAGTACACCCCGCCCATCGTGGTGTCGAGGACGAACCACGGCACGCCGATGAGCGTGAGCGAAGTGCCCGCTGTGGATATCGAGTTGGCCGCGAGAACGGCGGCGAGCGGGATACGGTCCCGCGCCGGCTTCCCCCCGTCCACGTCAGGCCGCTCGCGCGGCACATGCCGGGGGCGGCGCGCTCCGGGCCAGCCGGAGGCCCAGCTCGACCATCGTCCAGCCCATCCGGTGACGCAGTCCGGGGCGTACCGGGGTGAACCCGGCCGCGTCGCGGTGGAGTTCGGCGGCGCGGCAGGTGTGGAGCAGAAGGTGGACATCGCTGTGCATGACGGTGATCCCCTCAGTCGGTGGGACGCGGGAACACGTGCAGGTGGGTGCGGACGACGGCCGACCCCTCGGTGCCCTCGGGGACGCGGCCCCGGTAGCTGTTCACCAGCTCCTGCATCTTCTCCGTGAGTTCCAGGGAGAGTTCAGGGGTGAGGCGCAGCTTGAAGTCGCTCATGTCGAACGCCTGACGCCACTCCTCGGGCCATTCGTGCATCGTCCCGAGCCAGGTGTTCAGCTCCTGGGCGTGCGTGGTCGCCACCTCGTGGAGCACGACTCCGATGGCTCCGCGCACCTCGGGATCCGGGTGCTGCAGGAAGTTCTCCGTGCGCCCGAAGACGGTGCCCGTGTGGACGGCCTTCCACCACCGCTCGCGCCCTTTGCCGCGCTCCGGGTCGTCCTCGACGAAGCCGTACGCGGCGAGCTGGCGCAGGTGGTAGCTGGTGGCACCGCTGGACTCGCCGAGCCGGTCGGCCAGACCGGAGGCGGTGGCGGGACCGAACTCCCGGAGGGCGTTCAGCAGCCGGATACGCAGCGGGTGCGCGAGGCCGCGCAGGGTGCGGGTGTCGACGTGGTGGATCTTCGGGTCGTCGGCGTACGAGGGCGGGGCGGGCCGGTCTTCGGGCTCGTTCGGTGGCATGACACGACCATAAAGTTGCAAAGACTGCTTTGCAACATGTTTTTTGCAACGACTTCTTTGGAAGCTCTCGGTCCCGCCCGAACCCGCTCCCGCCCGGCCTGCTCAGCCCGCCCGCTCCCGCTCAGCCCTCCTCGATGAACCCCTCCTCCAGCAGCCAGTCCTTCGCCACCTCGTGCGGGTCCTGCCCGTCCACGTCCACCTTGGAGTTGAGCTCCTGCGCGAGCTCGGTCGTCAGCTTCTCGGTCACCGGAGCCAGCATCGTGGCGATCTCCGGGTACTTGTCGAGGGTCGCCGTGTGGATGGCGGGGGCGGCGTTGTAGTTGGGGAAGAACTGCCTGTCGTCCTCCATCACGTCCAGGTTCATCGCCTTGATCCGGCCGTCCGTGGTGTACACCTCGCCCAGCAGGCAGGAGTCGGACTTCGACACCTGGGTGTAGATGATCCCGGCGTCCATCTTCTTGATGTTCGCGGACGGAAGCTCCAGCCCGTACTTCTCCTGCATGCCCGGCAGCCCGTCGTCGCGCGACGCGAACTCGTTCTCCACGCAGACCGTCACGGCCCCGGGGTCCTTCTTCGCGAGCGCGGCCACGTCCGAGAGGGTCTTCAGGTGGTGCTCGGCGTTGTTCTCCTTGCTGATGGCCAGGGCGTACGTGTTGTCGAGGGTGGCCGGCGGCAGCCAGGTCACCCCGTTGCCCAGGTCCTCGTCGCGGACCGCCTTCCACTGCTTCTGCGGGTCGGTGATCGGCTCGGCGTGGCCCAGATAGGTGATCCACCCCGTACCCGTGTAGTCGTACATCGCGTCGGCCTCCCCCTGGATGACCGCCTCACGCGCGCTGATGGACCCCGGCAGGTTCGTGCGGTCCAGGACCTCGGCGCCGGCCGCCTTGAAGACCAGCCCGATCACGTTGCCGAGGATGATGTTCTCGCTGAAGTTCTTCGAGGTCACCGTCAGCGAGGCACCCTGGAGCGGCTGCCCCTGCCCCACCGACCCAGGGACCACGTCGTCCACCAGCGGCGACCCGCTCTTCAGCCCGCACCCCGAGAGCACGAGGGCGAGCGTGGCCGCCGATGCCAGGCACGTACGTACCCTCACGCTTCCTCCAGCCCGCGCGGCGTCAGCCACAGTTCGACCAGCGAGGCCAGCCAGTCCACGAGCAGTGCCAGCACCACCGTCAGTACGGAACCGAGCACCAGCACCGGCATGCGCTGCGTCTGGATCCCCGAGGTGATCAGGTCGCCGAGTCCGCCGCCGCCCCCGAAGGTGGCGAGGGTCGCCGTGCCCACGTTGAGCACCAGGGCCGTGCGGACGCCCGCCAGGATCAGCGGGACGGCGAGCGGCAGTTCGACCTTGGTGAGCGTGCCCATCGCGGACATGCCGATGCCCCGGGCGGCCTCCACGAGCGTCGGCTCGATCGAGTTCAGGCCCGCCACGGTGTTGGAGAGCACCGGCAGCACCGCGTAGATCACCATTCCGATGATCGCCGTCGAGGGGCCGATGCCCAGCCAGATCACCAGCAGGGCCAGCAGCCCGATCGCGGGGGTCGCCTGGCCGATGTTGGCGAGGACAGTGACCCCGGGGGCGGCCCTCTTCAGGCCGCGCCGGGTCAGCGCGATGCCGAGCGGGATGGCGATGATCAGCACCCAGAAGGTGGAGATCGCGGTCAGCCTGACGTGCTGCCACCAGCGGACCTCGACGGTGTCGCCGGCCAGCGAGTTCTCGGCGATCGAGTCGAGGTCCACGTTGGAGATCCAGAAGTAGGTGGCGACCAGGACGACCGCGAGGACGGCCGGGACGACCACGAGCTTCTGCCAGGTGATCCGGCGGGCCGGACCGGGCGGCGCCGGGGAGGGCTCCGCCTCCTCGTCGCGGAAGGCGTGGCCCCGCACGTCGTGTTCCCCTGGCGGTCGCGTGGAGGGTGCCCGATGGCTGGGGGTCATAGCCCGCCGCCACCCCCCTCCAGCTCCTGCTCGGTCTGATGGACCCGCAGGTGCTCCAGATCGTGCTGGTGCTCCATCGCGGTGAGCCGGTCGGCCTCCAGCAGTTCCTGCACGGAGTTCATCAGGGTGTGCATGTCGACGACGCCGATGAACTCCCCGCGCCGCCCCGTCACGGCCACCCGCCCTCCGCTGTCGGTCAGCACCGCCTCCAGCGCGTCGTGCAGCGTCGCGTCCCGGGTCACCGTGTCGTGCACCAGCTGCCCGGCCCTGGCGAGCGAACCCTTGGCCCGCATCAGGTCGCCGCGCCGCAGCCACTTGTACGGACGGTTCCTGCGGTCCAGCATCAGCAGCTCGTTGTGCCGGCCGTCCCGGAGCTTGTCGAAGATCGACTGGAGCGGGTCCTCGACGGTCACCGTGGGGAAGTCGGCGATGCCCACATCCCGTACGCGGGTGAGGTTGAGCCGCTTCAGGGCCGCGCCCGCACCCACGAACCCGGAGACGAAGTCGTCCGTGGGGTTGGTGAGGATGGCCTCCGGGGTGTCGAACTGCGCGATGTGCGAACGCTCCCGCAGCACCGCGATCCGGTCGCCCAGCTTGATCGCCTCGTCGAAGTCGTGCGTGACGAAGACGATCGTCTTGTGCAGCTCGTGCTGGAGCCGGATCAGCTCGTCCTGGAGGTGGTCGCGGGTGATGGGGTCGACCGCGCCGAACGGTTCGTCCATCAGCAGCACCGGCGGATCCGCGGCCAGCGCCCGTGCCACGCCGACCCGCTGCTGCTGGCCGCCGGAGAGCTGGCGCGGGTACCGCCCGTGGAACTCCCGCGGATCGAGACCGACCAGGTCGAGCATCTCCTCGACCCGGTCCTTCACCCCCGACTTCGACCAGCCGGTCATCTTCGGCACGAGGGCGATGTTCTCCGCGACGGTCATGTGCGGGAAGAGCCCGGAGGACTGGATCGCGTAGCCGATCTTGCGCCGCAGCTTCACCGGGTCCATGTCGGTGACGTCCTCGTCGTTGATCCTGATCCGCCCGGACGTCGGCTCGATCAGTCTGTTGATCATCTTCAGCGTGGTGGACTTACCGCAGCCGGAGGGCCCCACGAGGATCACGGTCTCGCCGGCCCTGATGTCCATGGAGACGTTGTCGACGGCCGGGGCGGGGCTGCCGGGGTAGGACTTCGTGAGGTTCTCCAGCTGGATGGTGGCCCCCGAGGTCGCGGCGGGGGACGGGGGAGTCTCCTTCGGCCCGGTGACGGTTTCAGACACGGATCCCCCTGGGGATGGTGAGCCGTCCGAGCAGGACGTAGGCGGCGTCGAAGAGCAGGGCGAGGATGACGATGCCGAGCGTGCCCGCGAGGACCTGGTTGATCGCGTTGGCACTGCCCAGCGAGGCGAGACCCCGGAAGATCTCGTTCCCGAGACCGGGCCCCGAGGCGTACGCGGCGATGGCGGCGATACCCATCAGCATCTGCGTGGAGACCCGGATCCCGGTGAGGATGGGCGGCCAGGCGAGCGGCAGCTCCACCCGGCACAGCCGCGCCGTACGTGACATCCCGATGCCCTTCGCCGCGTCGACCAGGGACGGGTCGACGCCGCGCAGTCCGACGATGCAGTTACGGACGATGGGCAGCAGCCCGTACAGGGTCAGGATGATCACGGTGGGCGGGACCCCGAGGCCGACCAGCGGGATCAGCAGGCCGATCGCGGCGAGCGACGGGATGGTGAGGATCATGGCCGTGGACGTGATGGCCAACGGCCCGCCCCAGCTGCTCCGGTAGCTGACCACACCGATCAGGACGCCGAGCAGGGTGGCGATGACCATGCACTGGAAGACGGCGCTGACGTGCTGGAACGCGTCGGTGAGCAGCTGCTGGTGGCGGGTGGTCACGTACTCCCAGAAGTTCACATGCCGCTCCTCGGGTCAGCCGATGTCCTGTGCAGCCTGCTCGACGAGCGGGAGAATACGCAGGGGGACCGGGTTTTCCATGACGATCGCGGTGGAGGCCCGGACAATCCCATCCAAACCGACGACCCGGTCGATCACCCGCTGGAGATCGGCGTTGGAGCGGGCGACGAGCCGGCAGAGCATGTCGCCGTGCCCGGTGGTGGTGTGCAGTTCGAGCACCTCGGGCACCCCACCCAAATGGGCCCGTACATCGGCACCTTGGCCCTGCCTGATCTCCAGCGTGGCGAACGCGGTGACGGGGTAGCCGAGTGCCGCCGGGTCGACGTCCGGACCGAAACCGCGGATGACGCCGTTCGACTGAAGGCGGTCGAGCCGCGCCTGGACCGTCCCGCGCGCCACCCCGAGCCGCCGGGAGGCCTCCAGTACACCGATACGGGGCTCACGGGCCAGCAGCGCGATGAGCCGGCCGTCCAGATGATCGATCGCCATGATCCGTCTCCCGATGGTCACCCTGTACAGATAGCAACCCCATCCTGCCCATCCGCTGGGCAGATTGACCAGCGTTCACGCGAACTGTTGCGCACCTTGCGAAGCGGCGGGAACCTTCGGACATGACTGAGACTCTGCACACCACCCCCGACACCGCCCGGCAGGCCGACCCCTTCCCGGTCAAGGGAATGGACGCGGTGGTCTTCGCCGTGGGCAACGCCAAGCAGGCGGCGCACTACTACTCGACCGCCTTCGGAATGAAGCTCGTCGCCTACTCCGGACCGGAGAACGGCAGTCGCGAGACGGCGAGTTACGTCCTGACGAACGGTTCCGCCCGCTTCGTCCTCACCTCCGTCATCAAGGCCTCCACCGAGTGGGGCACCTTCCTGGCCGACCACGTGAACGCCCACGGTGACGGTGTGGTCGACCTCGCCATCGAGGTCCCGGACGCCCGCGCGGCGTACGCGTACGCGGTCGAGCACGGCGCCAAGGGCATCACGGAGCCGTACGAGCTCAAGGACGAGCACGGCACGGTCGTCCTCGCCGCCATCGCCACGTACGGCAGGACCCGCCACACCCTCGTCGAGCGCTCCGGCTACGACGGCCCCTACCTTCCGGGCTTCGCCACCGCCGCCCCGATCGTCGAGGCGCCCGCCAAGCGGACCTTCCAGGCCATCGACCACTGCGTCGGCAACGTCGAGCTCGGCCGGATGAACGAGTGGGTGGCGTTCTACAACAAGGTCATGGGCTTCACCAACATGAAGGAGTTCGTGGGCGACGACATCGCCACCGAGTACTCCGCCCTGATGTCGAAGGTCGTCGCCGACGGCACGCTGAAGGTGAAGTTCCCGATCAACGAGCCGGCGATCGCGAAGAAGAAGTCGCAGATCGACGAGTACCTGGAGTTCTACGGCGGCGCCGGCGTCCAGCACATCGCGCTCGCCACCAACGACATCGTCGCGTCCGTCAAGGCGATGCGGGCGGCCGGCGTCCAGTTCCTGGACACCCCGGACTCCTACTACGACACCCTCGGCGAGTGGGCGGGCGAGACCCGCGTACCCGTGGAGACACTGCGCGAGCTGAAGATCCTGGTCGACCGTGACGAGGACGGCTACCTCCTGCAGATCTTCACCAAGCCGGTCCAGGACCGGCCGACGGTCTTCTTCGAAATGATCGAGCGCCACGGCTCGATGGGCTTCGGCAAGGGCAACTTCAAGGCCCTGTTCGAGGCGATCGAGCGCGAGCAGGAGAAGCGCGGCAACCTGTAGCCGGCCATGCCCCGGGACGCGCGCGCCCCGCACGTCCCGGGGAAGGGCTACTGAGCCACCGCCTCCGCGCCCGGCTTCGCCTTCGGGGACGGAGCGGCCTCCTGCGCGGACCGCTTCGGCCCCGGCTCGTCCTTCGCCGCCTTCTCCCGGCTCTCCGCCTTCCCAGGCCCGGCGTCCTTTTCGTCCGCCCCGTCCGTCCCGCTCCTCTCCGGCGCCCCGGGGCTCGGTTCCGGCTCCGGAGCGGGCTCAGGGGCCGACGGCTCCATGTCAGCCGGGCCACCGGAGGCCGGTGCGCCCAGCGCGTCCAGGGCCTCCTGGGCCAGGGGCGCGGCCAGCGGGGAGAACTCCGGATTCGTACGGAGGGACTCCTCCAGATCACCGCGGGCCGGACCGCCCTGGCCGAGCGCGCTCTCGATCATGCCCAGGTGGTACGCGTACGAGGCGTTCCGCACTCCCGTCTCCACCGCCCGCTCCGCGTACTGCAGGCCCTCCTCCGACCGGCCCGCCCGGTGCAGCGCCCAGCCCAGGGCGTCCGACACGGCCGAGCTGCGGCGCAGCGCGGACCACTCGGTGCGCATCAGCTCCACGGCCGCTTCGGGGTCGCCGTGGTCCGCCTCGAACAGGGCCTCCGTCACGGACTCGTCGACCCCGTCGGTCCTGCCCTGCGCGAGCAGTTCGCGGAGCCTCGTGTACTGGGTGCGGGCGTCTCCGTCCAGATTCAGCGACTCGTACAGCTCGCCCAGTTCGAGCACGTACTCCGGGCGCGGCAGCTTCGTCGTCACCGTGCGGTAGTCGGCCAGCGCCTCGTCCGTGCGGTCCAGGGCCACCAGCGCGCGGGCCCGGCCGGCCAGGGAGGCGAGGTGCCCCCTGTCGGTGCGCAGGGCCGCGCCGTACTGGGCGACGGCCTCCGCGGGCTCGCCGCGCTCCCACGCCAGGTCGCCCAGCCGGTGCAGCGCCGCCGCCTTCTCCGCGGGGGCGGTGGCGCGGTCCGCCGCCTCCTGCGCGGTGGCAAGGGCGTCCTCGCGCCAGCCCTGGTTCCGGTACATCTCCGCGGTCCTGCCCAGCGCGGGGACGCCCTTGCGCAGCGACCCGAACTTCTCCGTCGCCCTGACCGCGGCCTCGTACTCGCCGAGACCGTTGTACGCGTCGATCAGGACCGGGTACGCCGCCCAGTTCTTCGGCTGCCGCGCGCGTACCGTCTCGCCCCACTTCTTCGCCGCGAGGTGGTCGTGCCGGGCGTTGGCGAGGGCCCCCAGCCCCACCCAGGCCTCCGTGTTCCCGCGCTCACCGGGCTGTGCGGCCAGCGAGCGCTGCAGCGCCTGCTCCGCCCGGGTGTAGTAGGCCGCGTCCGCGGAGCGCCGGCCCCACTCCACGTACGCCGTACCGAGCACCGCCCAGGACGGGGCGTCGGACGGGTGCGTCTCCACCCACTGCTGCCGGTCGCCGATCAGCGCCGTGAGGTCGGACAGCGACGCCGGGGAGCCCGCGGCCGCAGCGGCCTCGGCCCGCGCGACCGGCCCCGGCACGGGGGGTGAGGCATCGTTCGCGTCGTCCGGTACGGCGACCACCGCACCGGCCACGAGTACGGCACCGGCCACCGCACCGAACGCCGCCCTGCGCAGCGTGGTGCGCATCGGCGCGGGGGGCGGGGGAACGGCCGTCGCACCCTCCGGCGGCAGGGTGGAGGGGGGTGGCTCCGGGTTCTGCTGCGGCATGGCATCCATGGCCATCACTCTGCGTCAGTACGAAGATCGCATCGGGTTGCGTGAACCCTGGCGCAGACGGGTTCACACCATTGGCCCCGGGTGTCACCCTTGGATCATGGACGCTCTCCTCGAACAACTGCGCGCGGGCCTTCCGGCCGAGGCACTGATCACGGACGGGGAGGTCACCGCCTCGTACGCCCACGACATGGCGAGCTTCTGCGACGCGGGTGCCCCCGCCGTCGTCGTGCTCCCGCGCACGGTCGAGGAGGTCCAGCACGTCATGCGGACCGCCACGGCGCTGCGTGTCCCCGTGGTGCCCCAGGGGGCGAGGACGGGCCTGTCGGGCGCGGCCAACGCCACCGACGGCTGCATCGTGCTCTCCCTGGTGAAGATGGACCGGATCCTGGAGATCAGTCCGGTCGACCGGATCGCGGTCGTCGAGCCGGGCGTCATCAACGCCACGCTGTCCCGCGCCGTCAACGAACACGGCCTGTGCTACCCGCCGGACCCGTCCAGCTGGGAGATGTGCACCATCGGCGGCAACATCGGCACGGCGTCCGGGGGCCTGTGCTGCGTGAAGTACGGCGTCACCGCCGAGTACGTCCTGGGTCTGGAGGTGGTCCTGGCCGACGGACGTCTGCTGAACACGGGCCGGCGCACGGCCAAGGGCGTCGCCGGATACGACCTGACCCGGCTCTTCGTCGGTTCGGAGGGCAGCCTCGGTATCGTGGTCAAGGCTGTCCTCGCGCTGCGGCCCCAGCCGCCGCAGCAGCTCGTGCTCGCCGCCGAGTTCCCCTCGGCGACCGCCGCGTGCGACGCGGTGTGCCGGATCATGGAGCGCGGACACACGCCGTCACTCCTCGAACTGATGGACCGTACGACCGTGCGTGCCGTCAACGCGATGGCCTCCATGGGCCTCCCCGAATCCACCGAGGCGCTGCTGCTCTGCGCCTTCGACACGCCCGACCCGACCGCCGATCTCGCCGCCGTCGGCGAGCTGTGCCGCGAGGCGGGCGCCACCGAGGTCGTGCCCGCGGACGACGCCGCCGAGTCCGAACTCCTCCTGCAGGCACGCCGGCTCTCGCTGCCCGCGATGGAGACCCTCAAGCCCGCCACGATGATCGACGACGTGTGCGTACCGCGCTCCAGGCTCGGCGCGATGATCGAGGGGACCGCCGCCATCGCCGACAAGTTCGGCCTGACCATCGGCGTCGTCGCCCACGCGGGCGACGGCAACACGCACCCCGTCGTCTGCTTCGACCACACCGACGCCGACGAGTCCCGCAGGGCGCGTGAATCCTTCGACGAGATCATGGCGCTGGGCCTCGAACTCGGCGGCACCATCACCGGCGAACACGGCGTCGGAGTCCTGAAGAAGGAGTGGCTCGCCCGCGAACTCGGCGAGGTGGGGGTCGAGCTGCAGCGCGGTATCAAGGCGGCCTTCGACCCGCTGGGGCTGCTCAACCCCGGCAAGCTGTTCTGACCCGCCCTCCCGGGCGCTCCCCGTCCCTCCCGGGCGCTCCCCGTCCCTCCCGGGCGCTCCCCGTCCCTCCCGGGCGCTCCCCGTCCCGCTCGGACCTCCCCGTCCCACTCAGACGTCCCCGTCCTGCGGCTCGTCCGAGGACCAGGGGTCGCTCAGCCACAGGTCGTCGGCCGGCAGCGGGGTGAGCAGCTCCGCGAGCGCGTCGTCCAGGCCGAGCAGCGAGCTCTCGGACCCCGGCGGCACCACCCGCAGGGTGCGCTCCACCCAGGCGGCCACGGCGGCCGACGGCACCTCCAGGAGGGCGTTCCCGTCGGGCGAGGTGAGCGCGACGCAGATGACACTGCGGTCGTCGACCTTCGTCGGCCAGATCCGCACGTCCCCGTGTCCGCAGGGCCTGAACACCCCTTCCACCAGCAGCTCACGGGCGAACGTCCAGTGCACGGGCGTCTCGGAGCCGATGTGGAAGGTGATGTGCACGGCGTACGGGTCGTCCGTCAGGTAGGACAGCCGGGCGGGCACGGGGACGGACCGCTCGGGCGACAGGACCAGCTTGAGTTCCAGCTCGCGTTCCACGATGTGCTGCATGAGGGTGCACGACCTTCCGATGCTCGTAGGGGCCGGTCCCATGACCGGTCCGCACAAGGAGAGAGCGCCCTCCCGGCGATCCATGACGCGACTTTCCAGAAAAACTTCCCCGGTCCCGGAAAGTGGTCCAAACGGCAGGACGTGCCCGGGGATACGCGGTGGTCTGATAGATGTGGACCCTTGTATTGAGGCCTAAGAGATACGGGACCACGGTGATGAGCGCCCCAACCCCGGCACCCGGTGACGAAAGCCCCCGCGAGGGGTACTACCCCGACCCGTCCATTCCCGGATACGTCCGGTACTGGAACGGCGCGTCATGGGTTCCCGGCACGAGCCGGCCCGCGCCCCAGCAGGGCGGAGCGACCCCTGCGGCGGAGCCCGCCCCGGCGGCGGACGCCGCCCCTCGGCACACCGCGCAGCGGCCTGCGCCGGTCGACGAGACCGGGCCGATGTACCTCGACGACGTCGAGGGATCCGCCGTGTCCGGTGGACGCGGCGAAGCGGGCACGGCCGGCAGCCGCCCCGAACCGTCGTCCGCCTGGCAGGCCGACACCTCCCGGCAGACCGGCTTCGGCGGCGAACGCGACCACCGGGTCTCGTGGGGCGGCCCCGATCCGCGTACGGCGGACGGACCGGCCCCCGCTCCGGCGCCCGCTCCGGCGGACAACGGCCCCGCCGATCCGCGTCGGTCGGCCCAGGACCCGACGCGCGGAGCGCTGCCCGGCATGCGGGACGGCAGCGGCACGGGCCCCGGTACCGGGGAGGTCGGCGCCGTCGCCATACGCCCCCCGTCCGGCGACCGGGGCACCGGCGGTGACACGGGCCGTCCGCCCGCCGACGGGACGGTCACCATGCGCGCCGTGGGACCGGCGGGCACCGCCCGACCCCCACGGCCGCGCGAGGAGAACCCGGCCGACGGCACGATGGCGATCCGCGCCGTGCCCCCCGGCGCCACCCCGCGCACCACGGCCCCGCAGGCGCCCGAGCCGTCCCCCGCACCGCCCCAGGCGCACGCCCCGGCGTGGACGAACTCGCAGAGCCCACAGAACGCACAGAACTCGCAGAGCCCGCAGAGCCCCCAGGGCCCGCCGGGCCCGCAGAACCCCATGACCTCCGGCCCCGGCGGCGGGTCCGCGTCCTGGGTGCAGCAGGCGCACCAGCTCGCCCGGCCGGAGCGGACGGCCCCTCAACAGCCGCAACCGCAGCAGCCGCACCCGATGCCCGCGCAGCAACAGGGCGGCCGGCCCGAGCAGCAGCAGCCCGTCGTGCCCTGGAAGCCGCCGGTCGACGACCACTTCCAGCAGCTGGCCCGGGCCCAGGCGTCCGCCAGGCCCGCCGGGCTCGGCAAGCGGCTGGCCGCCCGTCTGATCGACACGGTCGTGCTCGGCGCGCTCGTCGGCGCGATCGGCTTCCCACTGGTCACGCGGGCGACGGACCACATCGACGGGAAGATCGAGGCGGCGAAGCAGTCCGGCGAGACGGTCACCGTCTGGCTCCTGGACACCACCACGGCCGGGCTGTTCGGTGCGGTGCTCGGCATCTTCCTGGTGTTCGGCCTCGTCCTGGAGGCACTGCCCACCGCCAAGTGGGGCCGCACACTGGGCAAGAAGCTCTGCGGCCTCGAGGTGTGGGACATCGAGTCCCACGGGCCGCCCACTTTCGGAGCGGCGCTGCGCCGCTGGCTCGTGTACGGGGTGCTGGGCCTGCTCCTCGTCGGCGTGGTCAACGTGCTGTGGTGTCTGGTCGACCGCCCCTGGCGCCAGTGCTGGCACGACAAGGCGGCCCGCACCTTCGTAGCCGGCTGAGGCGCGGCCGGGGGGCGCCGGGGCCGGTCCGTACGCCGTGGAGCGGCCCCGTACGCCCGTGTGCTGACGCTCCGTCCCCCGAAAGCACCTCAGCCGTTGCGGGCCTTTGCGGGCCGGGGTGCACTGCCCCCATGAGCAACGAACCGCCTCCGCCGCCGCCCGGTCAGCCGCCCGAGGACGACCCCTTCTCCAAGAAGCCGCCGCAGGGCCCCCCGCCGGGCGGTTCGCCCTACGGCAGCGAGCCGCCCCCGCCGCCGTACGACCCCGGTCCGTACGGCGGCGGCGGTCCGTACGGCGGGGCCGATCCGCTGGCCGGTATGCCGCCGCTCGCCGAGCCCGGCAAGCGGATCCTGGCGCGGCTGATCGACCTCCTCATCATCTCGATCCCGCTGTACCTGATCTCGCTGCCGTTCGGCGGGGCGGTCGACGTCACCTCGGACAACGGCGACGACGACTTCGGTGACGCCATCAGCAACTCCTACAGCGGCCATCAGCTCATCTGGTCGCTGATCGGCCTGGTCGTCTACGTCGCCTACGACACGTATCTGACCCACAAGGACGGCCGGACGCTCGGCAAGCGGCTGCTGAAGATGCGCGTCGCGATGCTCAACGACGGCACGGTGCCCGACACCGGATCCGCGCTGATGCGGGCCGTCGTGCTCTGGCTGCCCGCGCTGCTGTGCTGCCCGTGCCTGTGGTGGCTCATCAACATCGTGCTGATGTTCACCGACAAGCCCTACCGCCAGTGCCTGCAGGACAAGGCGGCCAAGACAGTGGTGGTCACCGTCCCCTGACGCCGCGTCCGCCGGGGCCGCGGCGGCCCGGTGGTCGTTCAGCGGCGCAGGGAATGCCCGCCCACCCGCTCCTT
Organism: Streptomyces sp. NBC_01520; assembly: GCF_045040375.1. Lineage (NCBI taxonomy): Bacteria > Bacillati > Actinomycetota > Actinomycetes > Kitasatosporales > Streptomycetaceae > Streptomyces > Streptomyces sp. NBC_01520. The sequence continues at coordinate 3,045,749 of NZ_CP109404.1, read as the reverse complement.
CTGCGCGTCGGCGATCTCGACGTCCTCGACCGGACGCCGTGTACGCGCGGTGGCCGACGCGGTGGTCCGCGGAGCCGTCCTCGCGCGCTTGGGCAGGGGCACGGTCAGAGCCACCAGCAGACCGAGGGCCAGCGCCGCGGCGCAGACGACGGCCACACCGAGGCCCGACTCCGTGCGGGACAGGAGCAGCATGGCGAGGGTCGAGACGATGACGGTGACCGAACCGTAGGAGAACTGTGCGGCAGTCGGACGCGGCATGGCGGTATCCGTCCTCGGGGCGTCGGATGGGGGCAGTCTCTCAACACGTTCGCACTGTCGATCGACCCTATGACGGTGGATGCCCGTGAGGAACAGGTAGTAAGCGTGACCTAACCCACGGTACCGGTGCACGGGGGGCGCATCGAGTCACGCGGCCAGCAAACGGACGCTTCGGCGCGCCGGTCACCCTCCGGCGGCGGACTCAGGTGAACGTCCGGATACCGGGAAGCGACTCCCACATAGTGCACTTGGTATGTGCAAGTCAAGATCTGTCTTTTCTCTCATAACTCCGATCGAATGTCGTCACTTGTGACGCGTTAACGCGCGCGGCCCTTACCACCCCCCTGGCCGCGGACGCGAACGCTGGGGAGGAACTGCATCAAGTGACCACTCAGAGACGGGCGCTACGCGCCACCGCGGTAGCCGTGGCGCTGGCCGCCACCGCCGCGACGGCTTCGGCCTTCGCCACCGCCCAGGCGGATGACAGGACGTCAGGGTCCGGAGCCTCCATCGTCGACCGCCGCGATCCCGCGCCGGTCAAGGCGGGAGAGCACGACCTGGAAGGCCCCTTCAGCAAGGAGCAGGACGCTCAGCGTCAGGCCGCGCTGGAGCAGGTGCTCGCGGGCGACAAGACGGTGTCGACCCGCGGCGGTTCCAAGGTCGTCAAGCTCGGCAAGAGCAAGTACGTCGAGCTGGGCCGGGAGAAGACCGACAAGATCTTCACCATTCTCGTGGAGTTCGGCGACCAGGTCGACGACACCACGATGTTCGACCCCGACGGTGACGGCCCCGAGCCGCCCGTCAAGAAGTACGGCGGCACGCCCGGCCCCCTGCACAACGCGATAGCCGAGCCGGACCCGGCGAAGGACAACAGCACCGCCTGGCAGGCCGACTACAACCAGGCCCACTTCCAGGACCTCTACTTCGGTGAGGGCACGGACAAGGACTCGCTCAAGACGTACTACGAGAAGACGTCCTCCGGGCGCTACTCGGTCGACGGCGAAGTCTCCGACTGGGTCAAGGTCCCGTACAACGAGGCCCGTTACGGCTCCAACTACTGCGGTTCCACCAACTGCGCCAACGTCTGGGACACGGTCCGCGACGGCGTCAACGCGTGGGTCACCGACCAGAAGGCCAAGGGCCGCACACTCGACCAGATCAAGACGGACCTCGCCCAGTACGACGAGTGGGACCGTTACGACTTCGACGGCGACGGCAACTTCAACGAGCCCGACGGCTACATCGACCACTTCCAGCTGGTCCACGCCGGCGAGGACGAGTCCGCGGGCGGCGGCGCGCAGGGCACCGACGCCCTCTGGGCGCACCGCTGGTACGCGTACGGCACCAACGCGGGCGCGACCGGCCCGGCGGGCAACAAGGCCGGCGGCGCGGAGATCGGCGACACGGGCATCTGGGTCGGCGACTACACCGCGCAGCCCGAGAACGGCGGCCTGGGCGTCTTCGCCCACGAGTACGCCCACGACCTCGGCCTGCCGGACCTGTACGACACCTCCGGTGGCGGCGAGAACTCGGTCGGCTTCTGGTCCCTCATGTCGGCGGGCTCCTGGCTCGGCACCGGCCAGGGTGAGATCGGCAACCTGCCCGGGGACATGACCGCCTGGGACAAGCTGCAGCTCGGCTGGCTCGACTACGACACGGCCAAGGCCGCCACGAAGTCGACGCACAAGCTGGGTGTCGCGGAGTACAACACCGAGGACAAGCAGGCGCTCGTCGTCGAGCTGCCCGAGAAGGCCGTCACCACGACTGTCGCGAAGCCCGCCGAGGGCTCGAAGCAGTGGTGGAGCGACATGGGTGACGACCTGTCGAACACCCTGACCCGCTCGGTCGACCTGACCGGCAAGACGTCCGCCTCGCTGGACCTGTCCGGCTGGTACGACATCGAGGCCGACTACGACTACCTCTACACCGAGGTCTCGGACAACGGCGGCTCCTCCTGGACCGCGCTCGACGGCACCGCCGACGGCAAGGCCATCCCGCGCGACGCCAGCGACAAGCCGGCCCTGACCGACGTCTCCGGCGCGGTCAGGAAGCTCTCGTACCCGCTGGACGCCTACGCGGGCAAGAAGGTCGACCTCCGCTTCCGCTACCAGACGGACGGCGGCGCGGGCGGCAAGGGCTTCACGGCCGACGCCATCACGGTCACCGCCGACGGCGCCGTGCTCTTCACGGACAACGCCGAGGGCGACGACAACGGCTGGACCGCCAAGGGCTTCTCGCGGATCGGTGAGTCGTTCACCAACGACTACCCGCAGTACTACATCGCCGAGAACCGCCAGTACGTGTCGTACGACAAGACCCTCGAGGTCGGCCCGTACAACTTCGGCTTCTCCACCACCCGTCCGGACTGGGTCGAGCACTACTCGTACCAGAACGGCCTGATGGTGTGGCTCTGGGACACCTCCCAGAAGGACAACAACACCTCGCAGCACCACGGCCAGGGCCTGATCCTGCCGGTCGACTCGCACGCCAAGCCGCTCACGTGGTCCAACGGCACGCTCCTCCGGAACAAGATCCAGCCGTTCGACGCGCCGTTCAGCTGGTACCCGAACAAGGGCTTCACGCTGCACAGCGCGGACGTGCCGCTGAAGATCAAGCCGTCGCTGGGCGTCCCCGCCTTCGACGACCGCAAGGGCACCTACTGGTACGCGGAGAACCCGACCGGAAGTGTCAAGGTGACTGACACGAACACCCGGATCGCGATCGTCAACGAGCCCCTCAGCGGCTCGACGATCACCGTGAAGGTCGGCCCCTCGGGCAAGTAGTCAGCAACACCGCAGGTCAGAGCATGATCGGCCGTCGCCCTCTAGCGGGCGGCGGCCGATCGTGTTTAGGTGCGTCTTGTTCGATCCTTATTGACGCGATGTCTCACGGGGGAGCGCAAAGCATGGCAGGCGGAGGTTTCTGCAGGTTGCCCAACGGCACGGTGGTGGTCGCACTGGCCCTGAACCGTCCGGCGGACGGAGCCGGGCCCGGCGCTCCGGTCCGGGTGCTGGTCCACGCGGCCAACCGGGCGCGCGCCCTGACCAGGCTGCGCAACCTGGGGCTGCGCTCCGTCTACCTCCGGGGCAACGCCCAGCCGCCCACCCCGGACGAGATCACCGCGGTGCTGCACCATCCGGACGGGCTCCTGTGGCGGACCGCGCCACAGACCGGCCAGGAGCTCTGGCACCCGATCCGGGCCCTGCTGGGACCCACCGGCTACGCGGGACCGGTCCGCCCCGCGGCCTGAGTGCCCGGGAGCGGTCAGACGACCGGCTTGCCGGACAGCGTTACGCCCGCGGCACGGAGCTCCTCCAGGGCCCGCTCCGTGGTCCCCTCGGCGACACCGGCGGTCAGGTCCAGCAGTACGTGCGTGGTGAAGCCCTCACGGACCGCGTCCAGCGCCGTCGCCCGCACACAGTGGTCGGTGGCGATGCCGACGACGTCCACGTCCGTGACGGAACGGTCCCGCAGCCACTGGGCGAGCCCGGTCCCGTTCTCGTCGAGGCCCTCGAAACCGCTGTACGCCGCGGCGTACGCCCCCTTGTCGAAGACGGTGTCGATCGCGCCGGAGGCGACGGCCGGGGCGAAGTTCGGGTGGAAGCCCACGCCCTCCGTTCCGGCGACGCAGTGCGCCGGCCAGGAGTGCTCGAAGTCCGGCTCCGCCGAGAAGTGGTCACCCGGGTCGATGTGATGGTCGCGGGTGGCCACCACATGGCGGTAGCCGGGCTGGGCCTCGCCGATCAGGTCGGTGATGGCGGCGGCGACATCGGCGCCGCCCGCCACCGCGAGGCTGCCGCCCTCGCAGAAGTCGTTCTGAACGTCGACGACGATCAAGGCGCGATGCATGACGGGTGTCCTTCGGTGGGGGTTTCGACGGTGGAGAGGGGACGGCGGTCGTGGGAGCGGGTGGGGATGCCGTCGAGCCTAGAGACTCGGCAGGCCCCGCGGGAGGGGTCACACCTTCCGGGTCTGCGCCCCCGCGCCGCGGGCCTCACGGGCCCGCGGGGCCGTCGCGCCCGCCGTGCGGGGGCCCGCACCCCGGGCCCGGCCGGGGCCCGGTGGACGGCCGCGCCCTCCGGAAGACACCGGTGCGCCGTACCGTCCGGGCGGGTCGTCACACGTACTCCGTGGGGATCACCGGCTCGCCCCGCGACAGCTGGATCGCCGACATGGGCAGGCCCGAACGTGCCGTGACGTGCCGGTCGCGCGCGGTCTCCAGCGGCTCCCGGGCGACCACCTCGCCGCCCCGGACCAGCTCCACCTGGAGCTGCCGGTCCGCCAGCTCCGCCGGGACCGGGCCCGTGCCGATCACCTCGGCCTCGGCCACGCCGTGCTCGTCCAGCCTGCGGGCCGCCCACTTGCGCCCGCCCCGCGACGACTTCGCGCCCAGCGACTTCTTCACGACCGGCAGCAGCGGATCGGCCGGGTCGGCGGACGCCGCGCGCGCCACCAGCTTGTAGACCATCGAGCACGTCGGGTGCCCGCTCCCGGTGACCAGCTGCGTGCCCACCCCGTACGCGTCGACGGGCGCTGCGGCCAGCGACGCGATCGCGTACTCGTCGAGGTCCGACGTCACCACGATCTTCGTCTCCGTGGCGCCCAGCTCGTCCAGCTGCTGCCGCACCCGGTGCGCGACCAGCAGCAGGTCGCCCGAGTCGATCCGTACGGCGCCGAGCTCCGGCCCCGCGATCTCCACCGCCGTACGGACCGCCTCGGTCACGTCGTACGTGTCGACCAGCAGCGACGTGCCCCGGCCCAGCGAGTCCACCTGAGCCCGGAACGCGTCGCGCTCGCTGTCGTGCAGCAGTGTGAAGGCGTGCGCGCTCGTCCCGACGGTCGGGATGTTGTACCGGAAGCCGGCCGCCAGGTCGGAGGTGGTGTGGAAACCACCGATGTAGGCGGCGCGGGCCGAGGCCACCGCCGACAGCTCGTGGGTGCGCCGCGCGCCCATCTCGATCAGCCTGCGGCCACTCGCCGCGGCCGACATCCGGGACGCCGCGGCGGCGATCGCCGAGTCGTGGTTCAGGATCGACAGGATCACGGTCTCCAGCAGCACGCACTCGGCGAAGGAGCCCTCGACCCGCAGCAGCGGCGAGCCGGGGAAGTACACCTCGCCCTCCGGGTAGCCCCAGATGTCGCCGCCGAAGCGGTAGTCCGCCAGCCAGTCGACCGTGGGGGCGTCCACGATCCGCTGGTCGCGCAGGAAGGCGAGCATCTCGTCGTCGAAGTGGAAGTTCTCCACGGCGTCCAGCACCCGCCCGATGCCCGCGACGACCCCGTAGCGCCGCCCCTCGGGCAGCCGCCGGGTGAAGGCCTCGAAGACGGAGCGCCGGTCCGCGGTGCCCGCCTTCAGTGCGGCCTGCACCATCGTGAGTTCGTACTGGTCGGTGAAGAGCGCGGTCGACGGAACACCGACCCGTCGCCCAAGGTCCGCTGAGTTCATGCCGGGGATGCTACCCCCTATTCGTCAAAGTGACGAGATGTGGCCTCCGTTTATGCGCGGGACCCTTCCTGGTGGCAGCATGGGGTAGGTGAGCGTTGCTGCCCCCGTAGAGATCGAACGTCCCGAATCGGCCGAGGAGACCTTCGCCGTCCCTGAGCCCGATGTCCCCTGGGTGACGCTGGTGCACAACGACCCGGTCAACCTCATGAGCTATGTGACCTATGTCTTCCAGGCGTACTTCGGCTACTCCAAGGACAAGGCGCACAAGCTCATGCTCGACGTCCACCAGAAGGGGCGCGCGGTCGTCTCCAGCGGCAGCCGCGAGGAGATGGAACGCGACGTCCAGGCCATGCACGGCTACGGCCTCTGGGCGACGCTGACCCAGGACCGCAACTGAACCAACCGCTGCCCCTCCGTCCGACCCACCATCGGAGAATTCATGGCCGGCCACTTCGAGGCCACCCCCGGCGGCGGCGCGGCCGTCGCGCTCGACGAGGTCGAGATCGCCATCCTGCGCTCCCTCGCCGTCCAGCTGCTGGAGCTGATCGGTCCCGGCGACGAACCCGTCGAGGGCGAGGACCCGCTCGCCGCCCTCTTCGCCGAAGGGCCGAGCGAGCCGCCCTCCGACCCGGCACTGGCCAGGCTCTTCCCCGAGGCTTACGGGGACGAGGACAAGGAGCTCCGCGAGGCGTCCGCCGAATTCCGCCGCTTCACGGAGAACGACCTGCGCAACCGCAAGCGCGAGGACGCGCTCACCGTCGTACGCACACTGGACGGCCTCAGCCCCGGCGGGGACGGCGGGGCGGTGCTCAGGCTCGGCGCCGACGAGTGCCGCAGCTGGCTGGGATCCCTGAACGACCTCAGGCTCACCATCGGCACCCGCCTGGAGGTGTCCGACGAGGACGAGGGCCAGGACGGTTCCCTCTATCGCCTCCCCGACGATGATCCGCGCAAGCCGATGGTGATGGCCTATCTCTGGCTCGGCGCACTCCAGGAAACACTCGTCGAAACGATGATGCCGAAGTAGTACGCGGCAGAGGTGCGGGCCGGGCTCCGGGTCCGGATCCCGCTCAACGGAGCCTCAAATCCGAATAACGATCCCGTCACCTGAATGGCCTTCTTTGCAGCGGCTGGAAACCCTTGTCCGCTTTTTCCTGTGGCGTGCGCCACATAATGTCCGATGGTCGAACCGGGCGACCGTGATAGATCTTCACGACCGCCCGGGGACGCCACCCCTGTCCCCGGGGGCGCTACGAGCCGGCCGAACGCCGGCGGCACTCCATCCATATCCGGGGGGATCAGGACCTGATCCGACGCCTACGAGGGCGCGGATCGGCGTGGAGAAAGGCGCACCACCATGACATCGGCGCAGGTCGACAAGGGACAGGCGGACGGCCCCGAGGCCGTGGACACCGGCACCGGCGAGGGATACCAGCGAGGACTGGGAGCCCGTCAGATCCAGATGATCGCCATCGGCGGCGCCATCGGCACGGGACTCTTCCTCGGTGCCGGAAAAGCCATCGACCGGGCCGGGCCCAGCCTCATCCTGGCGTACGCCATCGCGGGTCTGGTCATCTTCTTCATCATGCGGGCCCTGGGTGAACTCCTCATGTACCGCCCGGTGTCCGGCTCCTTCTCGGAGTACGCGCGCGAATTCCTCGGCCCCTTCTTCGGATTCGTCACCGGATGGACCTACTGGCTCTTCTGGGTCGTCACCGGAATCACCGAAGTCACCGCCGCGGCCACCTATATGACGTACTGGTGGGATATCCCGCAATGGCTGTCCGCGCTGGTGTTCACCGTCATCCTCTACGGCGCCAACCTGATCTCGGTCAAGCTCTTCGGCGAGCTCGAGTTCTGGTTCTCGATGGTCAAGGTCACCGCGATCATCGGCATGATCCTCATCTGCGCCGGTGTGCTCACGATCGGCTTCTCCGACGCCGGTGACACCGCGACCGTCGCCAACCTGTGGAACGACGGCGGCTTCTTCCCCCAGGGCATCGGCGGCACGCTGATGACCCTGCAGATCGTGATGTTCGCCTTCCTCGCCGTCGAACTCGTCGGCGTCACCGCGGGCGAGTCCAAGGACCCCAAGACCGTCCTGCCCAAGGCCATCAACACCGTGCCGTGGCGCATCGCCGTCTTCTACGTCGGCGCGCTGATCATGATCCTCTCCGTCGTTCCGTGGAGCACTTTCAAGCCCGGTGTCTCGCCGTTCGTCGCCGCGTTCGAGGAGATGGGCCTCGGCGTCGGCGCCGCGATCGTCAACTTCGTCGTGCTCACGGCCGCGCTCTCCTCCTGCAACTCCGGCATGTACTCCACCGGCCGCATGCTGCGTGACCTCGCACTCAACGGGCAGGGGCCGAAGGCGTTCACCAGGCTGACGAAGAACGGCCTCCCGCTGGTCGGTACCACCTTCTCCGCCGCCCTCATGCTCGTCGGCGTGTGGATCAACTACCAGTGGCCGGGCGACGCGTTCACCTACGTCGTCTCCTTCGCCACCATCTCCGGCATGTGGGCCTGGATCATGATCCTCGTCTGCCAGATCCGCTACCGCGCCAGGGCCGACCGCGGCGAACTGCCCCAGTCCACCTTCAAGGCACCCGGCGCACCGTTCAGCAGCTGGTTCGCACTCGGGTTCATCGGCCTGGTCATCGTCATGATGGCCGTCGACGAGGACGCCCGGATCTCGCTGTACTGCGCGCCCCTCTGGGGTCTCATCCTCGGCGTCTCCTACCTGACGCTCAAGTCCCGAAACCCCCGGAACACGTCCTTCGCCAAGCGCTGACCCGCGCCACGGCGTACCCCGAGGCACACCGGCCGCCCCAACGGCCCGTGTCCGGCATCCGGGCCCTCCCGCACCACTCCTCGGTACGGGAGGGCCCGTCTGCTTATCCTGGGCGCCATGCTGACCATCACCCAGGCGCTGTTCGACCAGATCGTGGCGCACTCCCGCGCCGACCACCCCGACGAGGCGTGCGGCATGGTCGCGGGTCCGGCCGGAACGGGCCGCCCGGAACGCTTCATCCCGATGCTCAACGCCGCGCGCTCGCCCACGTTCTACGAGTTCGACTCGACGGACCTGCTGAAGCTCTACCGCGACCTCGACGACCGTGACGAGGAGCCGGTGATCATCTACCACTCGCACACGGCGACCGAGGCCTACCCCTCGCGCACCGACGTCACCTACGCCAACGAGCCCGGCGCCCACTACGTCCTGGTCTCCACCGCGGACGCCGACGCCGCAGGCCCCTTCCAGTTCCGCTCGTACCGCATCGTGGACGGCGAGATCACGGAGGAGGACGTCGAGGTCGTCGAGGCGTACCCGTCGGCGGCCTGACCCCCCCGGGGGCGGTGCGCCGCGCGCTCCGCCCCCACCTTTTGTCCAAATGGCGAACGCTCACCATCCACGATGTGGGATCACACTCCGGGTTCCGGGGCGGGAATCGATACGATGAGCCCATGGTTCCCCATGACGTGAGCGACAAGACGCCGGGCATGCTGCTCGTCGCGCGGCTGCACGTCGACCTGTGCCGGCTGTCCAGCGCGATGTGTCCCGCCGCGGCATGCCCGTGAGCCGCACGGCCTGAGCCGCGGTCCGAGCGCCACCACGTACGCACCACCCCCTGCGCGGGGGGCACAAACGCGCGCCCCACGCCACCTCCCCGCTTTCGACAGGAGCCCACGCCATGGCCATCGAGGTCCGCATCCCGACCATCCTCCGCACCTACACCGACGGCGCCAAGGCGGTCGAAGGCAGCGGTGACACCCTCGCCGACCTCTTCGTCGACCTGGAAAGCCGCCACAACGGCATCCGTGAGCGCATCGTCGACGGCGACCAGCTCCGCCGCTTCGTGAACGTCTACCTCAACGACGAGGACGTCCGCTTCCTCGACGGAATCTCCACCAAGCTCGCCGACGGCGACAGCATCACCATCCTCCCGGCCGTCGCCGGCGGCATGCGCTGATGCGGTACGACTCCCCGCTGGCGGCCGTGGGCAACACCCCCCTCGTCCGCCTCCCGCGACTGTCCCCGTCCGAGGACGTCCGCATCTGGGCCAAGCTGGAGGACCGCAACCCCACCGGCTCGGTCAAGGACCGCCCCGCGCTCCACATGGTCGAGCAGGCGGAGAAGGACGGCCGCCTGACACCCGGCTGCACGATCCTGGAGCCCACCAGCGGCAACACCGGCATCTCGCTCGCCATGGCGGCCAGGCTCAAGGGCTACCGCATCGTGTGCGTCATGCCGGAGAACACCTCGCAGGAACGGCGCGACCTGCTCACCATGTGGGGAGCCGAGATCATCTCCTCGCCCGCCGCGGGCGGCTCCAACACGGCCGTACGCGTCGCCAAGGAACTCTCCGCCGAGCACCCCGACTGGGTGATGCTCTACCAGTACGGCAACCCGGACAACGCCGGCGCCCACTACGCCACCACCGGCCCCGAGATCCTCAGCGACCTCCCGTCCATCACCCACTTCGTCGCGGGCCTCGGCACCACCGGCACCCTCATGGGAGTCGGCCGCTACCTGCGCGAGCACAAGCCGGACATCACGATCGTCGCCGCCGAGCCGCGCTACGACGACCTCGTGTACGGCCTGCGCAACCTCGACGAGGGCTTCGTCCCCGAGCTCTACGACGCTTCGGTACTCACCACACGCTTCTCCGTGGGCTCCGCCGACGCGGTCACCCGTACCCGCGAACTCCTCCAGCAGGAGGGCATCTTCGCGGGTGTCTCCACCGGTGCCGCACTCCACGCGGCCATCGGTGTCGGCCGCAAGGCCGTCAAGGCGGGGGAGCCGGCGGACATCGTCTTCGTCGTCGCGGACGGCGGCTGGAAATACCTGTCCACAGGTGTCTACACCGCCCCCACCACGGAGGCCGCCATCGAAACCCTGCAAGGCCAGCTCTGGGCCTGACGGCCGGGCCGGTGCCCGGCCCTCACGCACCGGACGCACCACACCCAAGAGCGCCGGACCGACTGGGAAACCCAGCCCGTCCGGCGCTCTTCGGCATTCCGCGTCACCCTCGCTTACGGACCCGCGCCCACATCCCCGGATCCAGCTCGCCCGCCTTCCGGCGGAACCCCGAAACGAGCACGTCCCGCAGCTCGTCCGTCTCCAGGAAACTCCGCCGCCCCCGCGCGTCCCCCACCGCCCCCGGCGGCAACGCGATCACCCCGGGCCGCTCCTCGTGATGCCTACTGGTGATCTTGGCGACGACCGCCGTGCCACCCCGCACCGACAGCACCAGACACGGCCGGTCCTTCGACCCCGGCCCGTCCTCGTACGGCACCTCCGCCCACCAGATCTCCCCCGGCCGAGGAACCCCGTGCGGCCCCGGCCGCTTCCGCTCCGGCGCCCGTCCCGGCGGCCGGGTCCGACCACCGGGACGCCGCGGCCCCCGACCGCCCCGCCCCCGCGCATCGGTCACCGTCGCGACGAGAGCCAGCAGGACCACGACGACCAGCGCCACCCACCACCACGTGTTCATATCCCGACCGTACCGGCGCCGGACGGCACCCGGCCTTCCATCGAACCGGTGACAGCACAGGTGAGTTCCCCCACAACGGCAGGCCCTGGAGGAGCGACCAGCGGTTTCGCGCCTTACGCTCGACGCACCGCACGACCCTCCCCGTTCCCACGCCTCGGAGGTTCACGCTCCATGAAGCTCACCGTCGTCGGCTGCTCCGGCTCGTTCCCGTCCGCGGGTTCCGCATGCTCGAGCTACCTCGTAGAGGCCGACGGCTTCCGGCTGCTCCTCGACATGGGCAACGGCGCCCTCGGCGAGCTGCAGCGCCATGTCGGTCTCTACGACCTCGACGCCATCTTCCTCAGCCACCTCCATGCCGACCACTGCATCGACATGTGCGCGTACTTCGTCGTCCGGTACTACCGCTTCGACGGCGGACGCCCCGAAGCCATTCCCGTGTACGGCCCCGAAGGCACCGAGCAGCGGCTGACCACCGCACACGCCGACACCCCGTCCGAGCACGCGATGGGCGAGGTCTTCGACTTCCACACACTCAAGTCGGGATCCTTCGACATCGGCCCCTTCTCGGTCCGCACGGAGAAGCTCTTCCACCCAGTCGACTCCTTCGGCATCCGCATCGAGCACAACGGCCGCACCCTCGTGTACTCCGGTGACACGGGCACCTGCGACGCCCTCACCGAACTCGCCGAGGGCGCGGACCTGTTCCTCTGCGAAGCGTCGTTCGTCGACGGCAAGGAAGACATCCCGGACCTCCACCTCAACGGCCGCGAAGCCGGCGAGTACGCCGCACGCGCCGGAGCCGCACGCCTCGTCCTCACCCACATCCCGCCGTGGACGGATGCCGAACGCAACCTCGGCGACGCCCGCGAGGCCTACGACGGCCCGGTCGAGCTGGCCGTCCCCGGAGCGGTGTACGAGATCTAGGGCCCCTCACCCGGCCCGGGGTGACGACGAAGGCCCCGCCCCCTCGGAGAGAGGGGAGCGGGGCCTTCGGTCTGCCGTGTACGGGCGGGGCCTACTTGGCCTCGGCCTTCTGGAGCTCGGCCAGCTCCTCGTCGGACTCGCGGCCGGGCGTCGGCAGGTTGAACTTCGTGATCGCGAAGCGGAAGACCACGTAGTAGACGACCGCGAAGCAGAGACCGACGAGCACCAACAGCCAGGGCTTCGTGGCGATACCCAGGTTCAGACCGAAGTCGATGAGACCGGCGGAGAAGCCGAAGCCGTCCTTCATACCGAGTGCCCAGGTCAGAGCCATGGACACACCGGTCAGAACCGCGTGGATCGCGTACAGCACCGGGGCGATGAACATGAACGTGAACTCGATCGGCTCGGTCACACCGGTGACGAACGAGGTGGCGGCGAGGGAGAACATCATGCCGCCGACGACCTTGCGGCGCTCCGGACGGGCACAGTGGACGATCGCGAGGCAGGCCGCCGGAAGGGCGAACATCATGATCGGGAAGAAGCCGGTCATGAACTGGCCTGCCTGCGGGTCACCGGCCAGGAAGCGGGCGATGTCGCCGTGGGCGCCGTTGTACTCGCCGGCCTGGAGCCACGGGAACGAGTTCAGCAGGTGGTGCATGCCGACCGGGATCAGCGCACGGTTGGCGACACCGAAGATGCCCGCGCCGACCGCGCCGGAACCGACCAGCCACTCACCCAAGTTGTGCAGACCCGCGCCGAGCACCGGCCAGATGAGCCCGAAGACGATACCGATGACCAGACCCGCGAACGCGGAGAGGATCGGGACCAGACGACGGCCGCTGAAGAAGCCCGCCCAGTCGGGCAGCTTCGTCCGGTAGAACTTCTGGTACAGCAGGGCCACGACTATGCCCATCACGACACCGCCGAGCACACCGGCGTTGACCGGTGCGTCGTTCATGACGATCTTGCCGTCCACGACGCTCGCGACCTGCGGCAGGTTGCTGTCCGTGAAGGTGGCGAGCACCTTCTGGAAGACCAGGTAGCCGGTGACGGCGGCGAGGGCCGTCGAGCCGTCGGACTTCTTTGCGAAGCCGATGGCGATGCCGACCGCGAACAGCAGCGCCATGTTGTCGAGGATGGCGCCACCACCGGCGGCCATGTAACCGGCCAGCTTCGTGATGACGGTCGGGAAGGACTCGCGGCCGAGCATGTCGGCATTGCCGAGCCTGACCAGCAGCGCCGCCGCCGGCAGCACTGCCACCGGCAGCATGAGGCTGCGGCCGATGCGCTGCATGACAGCCATCACGCCTGCGCCCCGCTTCTTCGCGGGTGCCGCCGGAGCGGTATCCGTACTCATCAACTTCCTCCATGGGGCACGGAGCCGCCCAGGTCAGTGATGAGGGGAGGCGGCTACTCGAGGAACGCGGCGGGGGAAAACAACCGCGTGGTCTGGACCACTGAGTGGTGTAGACCAGTTTTAGCACGGTGAGGGTTAGATAAGGAACCTTCAATTTCCGGTGTAGTTCGCCCACCACCCTCGGTGACACGACGAAGCCCCCGGACCACCAGGTCCGAGGGCCGTGCCGAGCCGCGCCCGAAGGCCGGGAAGGCCTACTTGGTGAGATCCTTCTCGATCTCCTCCTCCACCTCGTCCGGCTCCCGCCCGGGCGTCTGGAGATTGAACTTCGTGATTGCGAACCGGAAGATCGTGTAGTACACGACCGCGAAGGCCAGCCCGATCGGAATGATCAGCCATGGCTTGGTCGCCAGGCTCCAGTTGATGACGTAGTCGATCAGACCCGCCGAGAAGCTGAAGCCGTCCTTCGTCCCCAGTGCCCAGGTCACCGACATCGAGACGCCGGTGAGGACCGCGTGGATCACGTACAGCAGAGGTGCGACGAAGAGGAACGAGTACTCGATCGGCTCGGTGATCCCGGTGACGAAGGACGTCAGGCCGACCGAGACCATCAGTCCGCCGACCGCCTTGCGCCGATGCGGCTTCGCGCAATGGGTGATCGCCAGAGCCGCCGCCGGCAGCGCGAACATCATGATCGGGAAGAAGCCGGTGGTGAACTGGCCGGCCGTCGGGTCGCCCGCCAGGAACCGGTTGATGTCACCGTGCACGACCGTGCCGTCGGGCTTGGTGTAGTCGCCGAACTGGAACCAGACGAACGTGTTCAGGAACTGGTGCAGACCGAAGACGAGCAGGGCGCGGTTCGCGACACCGAAGATGCCGGAGCCCAGCCAGTCCAGGTCCACCAGCCACTCGGAGAAGCTGGTCAGGCCGTCGCCGACCGGCTGCCACAGCCAGGCGCACAGGCTCGCGAAGAGCAGGCCGACGAACGCCATGATGATCGGGACGAGCCGGCGGCCGTTGAAGAAGCCCAGCCAGTCGACCAGCTTGACCCGGTGGTACCGCTGCCAGAACCAGGCCGACAACAGCCCCAGTACGATGCCGCCGAACACCCCGGGATTCTGGTAGGCGGCTGCCGTCACGGTGGTGTCGTCGGCGACACAGACGCCGCCCCACGTGCCTGCCCCGGCGAAGTCCGAACCCTCCGTACAGTCGACCGGGAACGCGTGCAGGACCGCGTAGTAGACGAGGAACCCCGTGACGGCCGCGAGCGCTGTCGAGCCGTCCGACTTCTTCGCCATGCCGATCGCGACACCGACGCAGAAGAGCAGCGGCAGGCCGAGCCCGGAGTCGAGCAGGGCGCCGCCCGCCGCCGCGAAGACCTTGGCGATGTTCGTCCAGCCGAGGCCGTCGTCGCCGAAGACGTCCGGCTGGCCGAGCCTGTTGAGAATGCCCGCCGCGGGAAGTACGGCGATCGGCAGCTGGAGGCTGCGACCCATCTTCTGCAGCCCCTGGAAGGCGCTGTTCCACCACTTCTTCCGCGGCACTGCCGCGCCTGCTGCGCTGCTGGAGCTCATCGGCATCCTCCTGGAACACGCCTGGGCCGGCGGTCGTTGCACACTGGTGTAGACCAGTTGCGGTACGGTGCGGAGCCTGGCCGGAAGGCAGGGCGCCGGTGATCGTCATCATTGGGGACAGTGCGGATACCCGCCCGTGAAGTTGGGCCAACCGTGCGTTACCGTGACAAAACGGGACCCACGGTGGGCTGCCCCCGCACGCACAGACCAGGGAGTAGGACATGGCCAGCAAGGCTGAGAAGATCGTCGCCGGGCTCGGCGGTATCGAGAACATCGACGAGATCGAAGGCTGCATCACCCGCCTCCGCACCGAAGTTCACGACCCCAGCAAGGTCGACGAAGCCGCACTCAAGGCCGCCGGCGCCCACGGCGTCGTCAAGATGGGCACCGCGATCCAGGTCGTCATCGGCACCGATGCCGACCCCATCGCCGCCGACATCGAAGACATGATGTGACCGGCTGACCCCGGCCGACCCACCCAGGTCCGCGCCACACTCCGCAGGCCCCTCGCCCGCCCGTCCCCGGCCGAGGAGCGGGGCCTGCGGTGCACCCGACGGAGCCGCACCCGCCAGCCGATAGGCTCGGCAGATGTCTCGCATCGACGGCCGCACCCCCGAACAGCTCCGCCCCGTCACCATCGAACGCGGATGGAGCAAGCACGCCGAAGGCTCCGTACTCATCTCCTTCGGCGACACCAAAGTCTTCTGCACCGCCTCCGTCACCGAAGGCGTCCCCCGCTGGCGCAAGGGCAGCGGCGAGGGCTGGGTCACCGCCGAGTACTCCATGCTGCCCCGCTCCACGAACACCCGCGGCGACCGCGAATCCGTACGCGGGAAGATCGGCGGGCGCACCCACGAGATCAGCCGCCTCATCGGCCGCTCGCTCCGCGCCGTGATCGACTACAAGGCCCTCGGCGAGAACACCATCGTCCTGGACTGCGACGTCCTCCAGGCCGACGGCGGCACCCGCACCGCGGCCATCACCGGCGCCTACGTCGCCCTCGCCGACGCCATCGCCTGGGCCCAGGGCAAGAAGATCATCAAGCACGGCCGCAAGCCCCTCACCGGCACCGTCGCCGCGATCAGCGTCGGCATCGTCGACGGCATGCCCCTCCTCGACCTCTGCTACGAGGAGGACGTCCGCGCCGAGACCGACATGAACGTCGTCTGCACCGGGGACGGCCGCTTCGTCGAGGTCCAGGGCACCGCCGAGGCCGAGCCCTTCGACCGCGACGAGCTCAACGCCCTCCTCGACCTCGCCACCGCCGGCTGCACCGACCTCGCCAAGCTCCAGGAAGAGGCACTCGCCCGCACCCTCGGCGAGTAAAGAAGGAACCAAATACCCACCACGAAACGTCGATACGAGTACGGGCGCACGGGTCGAACCGTGCGCCCGTCCACGTATCGACCCCCGGGGAGGGACCGCTCCATGGCCTCGCGCCGCCACCACCGCACCGCACTCGCCGTCACGGCCACACTGCTCACGCTCACCGCAGCGGCCGGCTGCGGAGCCGTCGACAAGGCCCTGGACTGCGTCCGCACCGCTGACGCCATCGCCACCAGCGTCGACAACCTCCAGAAGGCCGTCTCCACCGCCTCCGACGACCCGACCCAGGCCACCGAAGCCCTCGACCAGATCGACAAGGAGCTCAAGGACCTCGGCGACACCACGGACAACGCCGACCTCGGCAAGGCCGTCGACGATCTCCAGGCGGGAGTCACCAACGTCCGCGAGTCCATCGAGAAGGGCGACGCCACCCCCGACATCACCCCGGTCACGGACGCCGCCACCGAGATCGGCAACGTCTGCACCCCGTAGCACCCGGCCATAATCAGGGCATGACGCGCCTGATCCTCGCCACCCGCAACGCCGGGAAAATCACCGAACTCCACGCGATCCTCGCCGACGCGGGTCTCACCCACGACCTCGTCGGCGCGGACGCGTACCCCGACATCCCCGACGTCAAGGAAACCGGCGTCACCTTCGCCGAGAACGCCCTCCTCAAGGCCCGCGCCCTGGCCCGCGCCACCGGCCACCCGGCCATCGCCGACGACTCCGGCCTCTGTGTCGACGTGCTCGGCGGCGCCCCCGGGATCTTCTCGGCCCGCTGGGCCGGCACCCACGGCGACGACCGCGCCAACCTGGACCTGCTCCTGGCCCAGCTCGGCGACATCGAACCCCCGCACCGCGGCGCCCACTTCGCCTGCGCCGCGGCCCTCGCCCTACCCGACGGCACGGAACGCGTGGTCGAAGGCCGTTTGACGGGCACCCTGCGCCGGGTCCCGGCCGGAACCTACGGCTTCGGCTACGACCCGATCCTCGTCCCCGACGGCGAGACCCGGACCTGCGCGGAACTGACCCCGACGGAGAAGAACGCGATCAGCCACCGGGGGAAGGCGTTCCGGGCGCTGGCGCCGGTGGTGCGGGAGCTGGTGGGCTGACGCCCGAGGCACACCGAAGGCCCGGTCGCAGCGTGTGCGAACCGGGCCTTCGATCCAGAGGTGTGCGGCCGATGGGACTCGAACCCACATGGGATTTCTCCCACGACATCCTAAGTGTCGCGCTTATACCAATTCAGCAACGGCCGCTAGCCGTCTGCCATCGTAGCGTTCCAGTGGCTTGGGTGGGCGCGTGTTTCATCGGGGGTTGCGACGCCGGCCCCCCCCTCGGCACCACGGGTCGGTGACGGCGTGGCAGTTCGGGCACAGGGCCGAAGGTTCTCGGCGCGGTCATCGCGCCGGTCGCCGTTGACGTGGCCGGCGGGTCAGAACTTGGGGTCCGGGCTCTGGGCTTGGACCAGTTCTGCCGCTTCCTCCGCCGTTTCCACCGAGGGCGGAGAGCCGGCCAGGGGCTGGTTGGCGGTTTCCTTCATGCAGGCCACCGCGATCACGCCCACCAGCGCCGCCGCCATCGCGTAGTACGCGGGCATCAGGTTCGAGCCGGTCCAGCTGATCAGGGCGGTGATCACCAGTGGGGTCGTACCGCCGAAGAGCGACGCCGAGAGGTTGTAGCCGACCGACAGGGAGCCGTAGCGGACGTTGGTGGGGAACAGGGCGGGGAGGGCCGCGGACATCGTGCCGAGCATGCAGACCAGGGACAGCCCCAGCAGCAGCATGCCGATCGTGATCGCGGGGATGCCGTCCTGGCGGATCAGGAGGAAGGACGGCAGGGAGAGGAAGAGGAAACCGAGCATGCCCGTCATCAGCAGGGGCTTGCGGCCGAAGCGGTCGGAGAGCTTGCCGACCTGGCTGATGATCAGCATCAGGAAGACCATGACGGCGAGCAGGATGAGCAGACCGTGTGTCTCGCTGTAGCCGAGTTCGTCGGAGAGGTGCGTCGGCATGTACGACAGCAGCATGTAGTCGGTGATGTTGTACGCGCCGACCAGGGCGATGCAGAGGATCAGCGTCGGCCAGTACTCCCGGAAGATCTTGGCGAGGTCGCCCTTGGCGGTGGACTCGACGCCGTCCGCGGCCTCGCTCGCGTGGGCCGTGCCGCCCTCCAGTTTCTGGAACGCGGGGGTCTCGTCGAGGCGCAGTCGCAGGTAGAGGCCGACCAGGCCGAGGGGGCCGGCGACGAGGAACGGGATGCGCCAGCCCCAGGACTCCATCTGGCCGGTGTCGAGGAGGGCGTACAGGGCGGTGACCAGGCCCGCGGCGCCGACGTAGCCGGCCAGGGTGCCGAATTCGAGGAAGCTGCCGAAGAAGCCGCGGCGCTTGTCGGGGGCGTATTCGGCGATGAAGGTGGAGGCGCCGCCGTACTCACCGCCGGTGGAGAAGCCCTGGAGCATGCGGAAGAGGATCAGCAGGGCGGGGGCCCAGAGGCCGATCGTGCCGTGGGAGGGGATGAGGCCGATCGCGAAGGTGCCGATCGCCATGAGGATCATGGTGAGGGCGAGGACCTTCTTGCGGCCGATCTTGTCGCCCATGGGGCCGAAGAACATCCCCCCGAGTGGGCGTACGAGGAAGGCCACGGCGAAGGTCGCGAAGGAGGAGAGGAGCTGGGTCGTGTCGTTCCCCGACGGGAAGAAGACGTGCCCGATGGTGACGGCGAGGTAGGAGTAGATGCCGAAGTCGAACCACTCCATGGCGTTACCGAGCGATGCCGCCTTGACCGCGCGCTTGACCGCCTGGTCGTCGGTGACGGTGATGTCGGTCCGACGGAGCCGGGGGTTGCGGCGCTTCCTGATGGCGCGGAAGAGCGCGGGGTGACGTTTGACCGCTTCCGGGTCGGCCGCCTTGTGGGGGTCGGAGGCCGCCATGGCCGGTTCCTTTCCTCGAAGGGTGTTCCAGGAAAGGCTTCTGCGCGGTCATGGCGGTTGCAAACCGAATCCGTGCGCGATTGCGACGTCGCTCACAGGTTGTTCACGTCAGATGCCGAGATCCTTGATGATCTTCGCCACGTGGCCGGTCGCCTTGACGTTGTAGAGGGCGCGCTCCACCTTGCCCTCCTCGTCGACGACGATCGTCGACCTGATGACGCCCGTCACCACTTTGCCGTAGAGCTTCTTCTCGCCGTAGGCGCCGTACGCCTCCAGGGTCTCCTTGGAGGGGTCGCCGACCAGTGTGACCTTGAGGTCTTCCTTCTCGCGGAACGTGGCGAGCTTCTCCGGCTTGTCGGGGGACACGCCGATGACGTCGTACCCGGCTCCGGCGAGGAGGTCCAGGTTGTCGGTGAAGTCGCAGGCCTGCTTGGTACAGCCCGGGGTGAGCGCGGCGGGGTAGAAGTAGACGATGACCTTGCGGCCCTTGTGGTCCGCGAGCGAGATCTCGTTGCCGTCGGCGTCCGGAAGGGTGAAGGCGGGAGCGGTGTCGCCGGTCTGGAGTCGCTCGCTCATGTTTCTCCTCAAGTGGCACGCGGGGTGTGTGGGACCGAGCGTAATAGGGGTGCCGCCGGGTGTGCGGGCGGTCGAGCTGACAGACTGTCGACGAAGGTTTACCCGACGACGACCACGGAGGCGGCGCAGTGTCGGATACCAGGACCCCTGCGCAGATCGAGGCGGACATCATCAGCAGGCGTGAGCGGCTTGCGGTGGTGCTGGACGAGATCGGGGTGCGGGTGCACCCGAAGACGATCATCGGTGACGCGAAGGCCAAGGTGGCGTCGACGGTCGACCGGACGGCGGGGCGTGCGTACGTCGCGGTGAACCGGTCGGTGTCGGACGTGAGGGCGCAGTTCGTGTCGGAGGACGGCTCGCCGCGGTTGGGGCGGGTGGTTCCGGCGGTGCTGCTGGTGGTCGGCGCGGTGGCGTTGCTGACGGTGGCGCCGGGGCGGAAGAGGCGCTGAGGGCGGATTCCGGGGTGCCCGGGGACGTGCGGGGCGGTGTGGGGCAGGTAGGTTTCGGGTCGTGAGCAACGACACCGACGACAAGCTGCCCATCCGGATGCTGCACGACCGTGTGCTGGTCCGGTCCGATTCGCCCGAGGGTGAGCGGCGTTCGGGCGGCGGGATCCTGATTCCGGCTACGGCGGCGGTCGGCCGGCGTCTCGCGTGGGCCGGGGTGGTCGCGGTCGGTCAGAACGTGCGGACCGTGGAGCCCGGTGACCGGGTGCTGTACGACCCGGAGGACCGTGCGGAGGTCGAGGTGCGGGGCGTGGCGTACGTGCTGATGCGGGAGCGGGATCTGCACGCGGTGGCCGCGGACCGGTTCGAGGGGTCGGTGGATTCGACCGGGCTGTATCTGTAGTCCGGATCTGTCGGTGTGGGTGGCCTGGTGACTGCTGTCACCAGGCCTTTTGGCTGTCCGCTTCGTTTTGCTACGGTGGGTGGACCCCCGACGAGACGCGCCGTACCGGGTTTCCGCAAAGACGACGCATCCGTGTTGTTCGCGTGTTTCGTCGTGGAGGTCTGTCGTGGCGTGGGTTCTGTTGATCGTGGCCGGTCTGCTGGAAGTGGGCTGGTCGATCGGGATGAAGTACACCGAGGGGTTCACGCGGCTGTGGCCGAGTGTGTTCACAGGGCTGGGGATCGTGGCCAGCATGGTGTTGCTGTCG
Source organism: Streptomyces sp. NBC_01520 (assembly GCF_045040375.1). Lineage (NCBI taxonomy): Bacteria > Bacillati > Actinomycetota > Actinomycetes > Kitasatosporales > Streptomycetaceae > Streptomyces > Streptomyces sp. NBC_01520. Next base: position 3,024,705 of record NZ_CP109404.1, on the reverse strand, counting down.
CATGCGGCGAAGACGCTGCCGATCGGTACGGCGTACGGGGTGTGGGTCGGGATCGGTGCGGCGGGTGCCGCGGTGCTGGGCATGGTGGTCCTGAACGAGCCGGTGACGGCTGCCCGAATCTTCTTCGTCTGTCTGTTGCTGGTCGCGGTGGTGGGACTGAAGGCGACGTCCGGGCACTGACGTCCGGGCGCTGACGTCCGGGCACAGACGAGGCCCAGGCCGATGACGGGTCAGCGGCCTGGGCCTCGTGCGCCTTCGACGAAGCCGTCGTCCTCGAAGCGGTCGCGTTCGGGTGTGTCCGGGGCGGGGGGTGTGGGTTCCGTGCTTGCGGGGGCGCTCGGGAGCGTGCGTGCCGGGGTGGTGGCGGGGGTTTCCGGGGTGGCTGTGGGGTCGGTGCGGCGGCGGGGGCCGTCGGATGCGCGGGAGGCGGAGTTGCCGGCTTCTTCGGCCTCGTCCTCGTCGGGCTGTCCGGTTTCCCCGGCGTCCTCGTCGGGATCGGGTTCTTCGGGCCCTTCCTCGGCTTCCAGTTCGAATTCCTGTGCTTCGCCGGATTCGAGTGCGGCGGCGGTGTACGCGGCCCAGGTCCGGGCGGGTGGGCCCCCGCCGTTCATACGGGCGAGGCCGAGGGCTCCGTACAGGGGTTTCTGTACGCCGGTGTCGGGGTCCTGGCCCATGACGGCGATGACGGTGGCGAGGTCGGGGGTGTAGCCGGCGAACCAGGCGGCCTTGTCCTCCTCGGCGGTGCCCGTCTTGCCTGCGGCGGGGCGGTTCGCGGCGCGGGCGGCGGTGCCGGTGCCGCCTTCGACGACGCTCCGCAGTACGGAGGTGGTGGTGTCGGCCGCTTCGCGGCCGACGGCCTGCCGGGTGTTGCGGGAGGGCAGGCCGAGGGCGGTGCCGTTCTTGCTGACCTTGGCGACGAGGGTGTACGCGCGTTGTCTGCCGTGGTCGGCGAGGGTGGCGTAGGCGGCGGTCATGTCGACGACGCTGGCGGTGGCGGGGCCGAGGGCGATGGAGGGGGACGGGGTGAGGTCGGGGGTGGTGCGGGGGATGCCGAGGGCGATCGCGGTGTCCCTGACCTCGGCGGGGCCGACGTCCTGGGCCATCTGCGCGTAGACGGCGTTGACGGACTTGTCGGTGGCTTCGCGGACGGTGAGGGAGCCGTAGTCGACGTCGTCCTCGTTTGCGGGTGCGTAGCCGGTGGATCCGGCGGCGCTCTGGACGGTGCGTTCGTTGGTGCCGTCGTAGCGGGTGTTGGGGGTGATGGCCCGGTCGTCCTGGGTGGTGGATCCGTTGGCGACGGCGGCGGCGAGGACGAACGGCTTGAAGGTGGAGCCGACTTGGTAGTCGCGGCGGGTCGCGTTGTTGACGTACTGCTTGGTGTAGTCGATGCCGCCGTACATGGCGACGACGTGTCCGGTGGCGGGGTCGATGGAGGCGCCGCCGACGCGGACGTTGCGGTCGGCCTTGCGGTCCTTGCTGGTGTGGGCGAGGACGTTTTCCTCGACGGCTTCGACGAGGGCGTTCTGCTTCTTCTTCTGGAGGGTGGTGGTGATGCGGTAGCCGCCGGTGGCGAGGGTCTTCTCGTCGACGATCCCGTTGCCGGTGAGGTAGTCCTCGACGGCCTGTACGAGGTAGCCGCGCTGGCCGGAGAGCGCGGTGGCGGGCTTGGCGGGGCCGGGGACGGGAAAGGTCATGGCGCCGCGTTCGGTGGTGCCGAGCCAGTCCTCCTTGACCATGCCGTCGAGTACGTAGTTCCAGCGGGCGAGGGCCGCCTGCTTGTTCTCGGGGTGGGCGACGACGTCGTAGGCGCTGGGGGCGTTGAGGAGTGAGGCGAGGTAGGCGCCTTCGCCGGTGTCGAGGTCTTCGGCGTTCTTGCCGTAGTAGGCGTGGGAGGCGGCCTGGATGCCGTAGGAGTTGCGGCCGAAGTAGCTGGTGTTCAGGTAGCCCTCGAGGATCTCGTCCTTGCTCTGTTCGCGGCCGAGTTTGATCGAGATGAAGAATTCCTTGGCCTTGCGGACGACGGTCTGTTCCTGGCCGAGGTAGTAGTTCTTGACGTACTGCTGGGTGATGGTGGAGCCGCCCTGGCGGCCTTTGCCGGTGAGGGTGTTCCAGCCGGCGCGGGTTATGGCTTTGACGTCGATGGCGGGTTCGGAGTAGAAGTCCCGGTCCTCGGCGGCGAGTACGGCGTGCTGGACGGTGCGGGGGATGCGGTGGAGGGGGATGTTCTCCCGGTTGACCTCGCCGTCGCGTGCGATGACGGTGCCGTCGGAGTAGAGGTAGACGTTGGACTGGGCGGTGGCGCTGGCGTTGGCGGCGGGGATGCCGACGAGCTGGTATCCGACGAGGAATCCGCCGACGAGGAGGAGACAGAGGAGGAGGGCGCCGCCGAGGGCCGTGCGCCAGGTGGGGACGGCCCGGCGCCAGCCGGTGCGTCGGGGCCGCTTGACGCGTTTTGTGCGCCCTTTGCGGTTGTGCGCGCCGTCCGGGGGCTGTGGACCCGGGGTGGCTGCCGCGGCCGTGGGGTCACGCGGTGGCCAGCCCGCGGGGCCCTGCTGACCAGTGTCTCCGCTGTTCTGCGGTGGCTCTTGGCTCATGGCTGTGGAGGCTCCTCGACTGCGGACAGTTATCCCATAGTGCACTTTTCGGTCGAATAACCGCCGCATCGCTCCCCGTAAAAAAGGGTCGCGGCGGCTGATCGCGGTCGACTAAGGTCGTGCGCTTTGGCCCGACGAGCGGGGGAGGGGGCGCGGTGCGGCTCTACGCGGTGGTGGCGGCCGGGGGTTTCCGGCGGCATGCGACGTACCGGGCGGCGACGGCGGCGGGGGTGTTCACGAACACCGTCTTCGGCTTCATCCTGGCCTACACCTACATCGCCCTGTGGGACGAGCGTCCGCAGCTGGGCGGTTACGACCAGTCCGAGGCGCTGACGTACGTGTGGCTGGGGCAGGCGTTGCTGATGACCTGCGCCATGATGGGCGGCGGTTTCGAGAGCGATCTGACGGAGCGTATCCGTACGGGTGACATCGCGGTCGATCTGTACCGGCCGGCCGATCTTCAGATGTGGTGGCTGGCGGGCGATCTGGGCCGGGCGGCGTTCCACCTGCTGGCACGCGGGATCGTGCCGATGGTGCTGGGGGCGCTGGCCTTCGATCTGGCGCTGCCGGGGTCGCTGTGGACATGGCCGGCGTTCCTGGTGTCGGTGCTGCTGGGGGTCGTCGTGAGTTTCGCGCTGCGTTTCCTGATCGCTTTGTCGGCGTTCTGGCTGATGGACGGGGCGGGCGCGCTGCAGATGGCGATGCTGGCGGGGCTGTTCTTCTCCGGGATGCTGCTGCCGCTGACGTTGTTCCCGGGGGTGCTCGGCGAGGTGGCGCGGGCGTTGCCGTGGTCGTCGTTGTTGCAGGTCCCGGCGGATGTGTTCCTGGGCAAGCGCACGGGGTGGGGCCTGGTGAAGGCGTACTCCTTCCAGGCGGGATGGGCGGTGGCGCTGTTGCTGGCGGGGCGTCTGCTGCAGTCCGTGGCGACCAGGAGGGTGGTGGTGCAGGGTGGCTGAGGTCCGGACGGAGAGGGTGGCCGCGCGGGAGCCGGAGCGGCCGGAGATCGCGTTCGCCGACCGGTCGCGGCTGGTCGAGGGGGTGCGGGCGTACGGGCTGATCGTGGCGATGTGGCTGCGTTCGACGCTGGCATACCGGGCGTCGTTCGTGATGACGACCATCGGCAACTTCGTGATGACCGGGGCCGACTTCGTCACGATCATGCTGATGTTCTCGCACGTGGACGCGCTGGGCGGCTACACGCTGCCGGAGGTCGCCTTCCTGTACGGGGTGTCGGCGACCGCGTTCGGGTTGTGCGATCTGCTGCTGGGGTCGGTGGACCGGTTGGGGCAACGGGTGCGGGACGGGACGCTCGACACGCTGCTGGTGCGGCCGGTGCCGGTGCTGGCGCAGGTGGCGGCGGACCGGTTCGCGTTGCGCAGGCTGGGCCGGATCACGCAGGCGCTGCTGGTGCTGGGCTATGCCCTGGCGACGCTGGACATCGCGTGGACCCCGCTGAAGGTGCTGATGCTGCCGGTGATGGTGCTCAGCGGTGCGGCGATCTTCGGGGCGGTGTTCGTGGGGGGTGCGGCGTTCCAGTTCTTCGCGCAGGACGCCTCTGAGGTGCAGAACGCGTTCACGTACGGGGGGACGACGCTGCTCCAGTACCCGCCGTCGGTCTTCGCGCGGGATCTGGTGCGGGGGGTGACGTTCGTGGTGCCGCTGGCGTTCGTGAGCTGGCTGCCCGCGCTGTATGTGCTGGACCGGGACTATCCGTTGGGGCTGCCTCGGTGGGTGGCGTTCCTGCCGCCGTTGGTGGCGGGGCTGTGCTGGGGGCTTGCGGGGCTGGCCTGGCGGGCGGGGCTGCGGGCGTATCGCAGCACGGGAAGCTGAGGAGTGGGCATGGACATGGACTTCATCGAACTCGACGGGGTCGAGAAGGTCTTCGACGTACGCCGCAAGGCGGGTTTCCTGCGCCGGGAGCGGCACGAGGTGCGTGCGGTGGACGGCATCAGCTTCCGGGTGCCGCGCGGTGAGATGGTCGGGTACATCGGTCCGAACGGGGCGGGCAAGTCGACGACGATCAAGATGCTGACGGGGATCCTCACCCCGAGCGGCGGCCGGCTGCGGGTCGCGGGCATCGATCCGTCGCGGGAGCGTACGAAGCTGGCGCACCGGATCGGTGTGGTGTTCGGGCAGCGTACGACGCTGTGGTGGGACCTGCCGTTGCGTGACTCGTACCGGTTGATGCACCGGATGTACCGGATTCCTGACCGGCGTTACCGGGAGAACCTGGACCGGTGTGTGGAGCTCCTCGACCTGGGCGAGTTGCTGGACGTGCCGGTGCGGCAGTTGTCGTTGGGGCAGCGGATGCGGGGTGATGTCGCGGCGGCGCTGCTGCACGATCCGGAGGTGCTGTACCTGGACGAGCCGACGATCGGTCTGGACGTGGTGTCGAAGGCCAAGGTGCGTGAGTTCCTGCGGGACTTGAACGCGGAGCGGTCCACGACGGTGCTGCTGACCACCCATGACCTGACCGATATCGAGCAGTTGTGCAAACGGGTGATGGTGATCGACCACGGTCGTCTGGTGTACGACGGTGCACTGGCGGGGCTGCACGAGGTGGGAGAGAGCGAGCGGACGCTCGTGGTGGACCTGGAGCGGGTACTGCCGCCGATCGAGCTGGGGGAGCCTTCGGTGCGGGTGGTGAAGGTGGAGGGGCCCCGGCAGTGGCTGGCGTTTCCCGCGTCTGCGTCCGCGGCTCCGCTGGTGGCGCGGGTCGCGGCGGACTATCCGCTGGTGGACCTCTCGGTGCGGGAGCCGGACATCGAGGCGGTGATCGCGAAGATGTACGCGACGGATTCGCGCCTCTAGGTGTCTCGCTCCGGGCCGGTCTCCGGGTTGCTCTATAAGCTGCGCGATATGACAAGTGAACGTCCGGACATGCGTGCCTCCGATGCGGAACGTGAGCGGGTCGCCGAGACCCTGCGGGAGGCCGTGGCCGAGGGCCGGCTGGAGATGGACGAGTTCGAGCAGCGGCTCGACGCGACGTACAAGGCCCGTACGCACGGGGAGTTGGTGCCGCTGGTGAGTGATCTCCCGGTGCCGGGTACGGCGGTTGCCCCGGTGGGTCCGGCGGCGGTGGTGTCCGGTGGTTCGTCCACGGACGTGGACTGGTCGCGCCGGATCGGGGGGCCCGCCACGTCGACGTGGGGGGTCGCCTTCTGGGGCGGGTTCGGCCGCAGGGGGCGCTGGACGGTGGGCCGGGTGTTCACCGCCTTCGCGATGTGGGGCGGCGGCGAGATCGATCTGCGTGAGGCGGACTTCGAGGACCGCGACGTCGTCATCCGGTGCTTCGCGATCATGGGCGGGCTGCAGGTGAAGGTCCCGCCGAACGTGCACCTCCAGGTCAACGGCATCGGGATCATGGGCGGGTTCGACGAGCAGACGAAGGACGCCGGCTACGGCGAGCCGGCTCCGGACGCGCCGCGGGTGCGGGTGACCGGATTCGCGCTGATGGGCGGGGTCGGTGTGGACCGGAAGTGGAACAAGGCGCAGCGGCAGCGTCTCAAGGAGGTGGAGCGGCGGCGGCTGGAGAAGCCCGACCGTTTCTGAGAGGGGTCCCCGGGGAGGGTTCCCGGGACGGAGCGGTCAGAACGCGTCGGACTTCGGTGTTCCGGCGACCGCGTCGAGGTCGACGAGGCGGCCCAGGGTCCGGTAACCGGTGTCGTTGAAGTGGAGCCGGTCGCCGGAGTCGTAGGCGGGCAGGATCCGGTTGGGCGCGTAGGGGTCGCGTACGGCCCGGTCGAAGTCGACGAAGTCGTCGAAGATCCCGCCGGCCCGGATCCGCTCGTTGACCGCGAGGCGTACAGCGTTGCGTTCGGGTGTCCAGGTGGGGAAGCCCTGGAACGGTGTCAGGGTCGTCCCGATGACGCGCAGTCCGCGTGCGTGGGCGCGTTCCGTGAGGGAGCGGAGTCCGTCGACGATGCGTTGCGGGTCCGGCTCCTGGGGGGCTGCTGCACGTCGTTGATGCCGAGGGCGATGATCACGGTCTTCGCGCCGGCGACGGAGAGCACGTCGCGTTCGAAGCGGTGGACGCCGGCCTGGCCGCCCCGGCCGCTGACGTGGCTGGGGCTGTCGCGCAGGAGGCGGTTGCCCGCGATGCCCTGGTTGGCGATTCCGTAGCGGTGGTCCAGGCGGTCGGACAGGACGTCCGGCCAGCGGCTGTCGGCGTCGGTGGTGGAGCCGCTGCCCGCGGTGAGGGAGTCGCCGATCACGACGACGGCGCCGGGCGGGACGTCGTTGCGGACGTCGACGGCGGTCAGGTAGCGCCACGTGGTGGTCCGCCAGGTGCCGTCGGTGTCGTCGAGGTAGGACGTCCGGTGGGTGTTGGGGTGGTGGGTGACGGGTCCGCCGGCCTGCGGGGTGCGCAGGGCGACGACGAGTTCGGCGTCGGGTGCGACGGGGACGGTCACCGGGTCGCTGACGATCTGCCGGCCCGCGGCGACGGTGACGGTGGGCAGGCCGCGGAAGGTCACGGGGCGGGTGTTGACGGTGGCCTGTTCTACGACGAGCGGGGTCGTGCCGAAGAGGTTGGACAGGGTGATGCGGGCGGCGTCACCGCCGACGCTGGTGTGCACGATGTTGCGGATGGTGCGGCCGGGGAAGCCGTTCCGGGTGTCCGGCTCGCCGGTGACGGGTGCTCCGGTCCAGGTGACCACCCAGGTGCCGGTGGAGTTGGCCGGCGCGGCGGGGTTGCGCGCCGCGGCCTGTGTCCCGGACCCGGAGGTCGTCGGCTGCCGTTCCGTGGTCAGCCGCGCGGTGCCGAACGCGACGGCGGCGGCGAGTACGGCGGTGCCTGCGACGAGGGCGATGAGCAGGGCGTACCCCTGGCGCCTGGGCATGTGCGGTTTTTCTCCTTGTGGTGTTCGGACTGGTCTCATGATGCGACAGGCCCCGGGGAACTCGACGTGCGGCCCGGGAGTAGGTGAGGTAGGGACAATGCGTACGGCACGGGGTGTTGCGTACGCGGACGGGTGGAGCGGATGGAACAGGACGCGGGGCAAGGGACGGAGCCCGGAGCGGGGGGCGGCAGGCCCGGACCGGCACCGGAGGGCGGGGGCGGTGACGAACCGGGGGCACGGCCCCTGACGTCCGGACGCCCGGACACACCGGGGACGGACGGCACCGGGGCGGCCGACGGTGCGGGCACCGCGGGCGGGACCACGACCGTGGGCGGCACCGGCGGCGGCACCGGGCGGCGGGTTGCGACGCCGCTCGCCGTGTTCGCGTACACCGCCGCCGACGAGGAGAAGCAGCGCGGTGTGCGCCGTATGAAGACCACCGCCACGGGTCTGCTCCTGTTCGTCGCGCTCGTGTACGTCCTCGCGACCTGGGCGAAGAACTCCGGAGTGGGCGGCTGGCCGGGCTACGTCGCAGCGGCTGCCGAGGCGGGGATGGTCGGTGCGCTGGCGGACTGGTTCGCCGTTACGGCGCTCTTCCGGCGCCCGCTGGGCCTGCCCATCCCCCACACCGCCATCATCCCCACCAAGAAGGACCAGCTCGGGGAGTCGCTCGGTTCCTTCGTGGGGGAGAACTTTCTCTCCGGGGACGTTGTTCGTGACCGAATTCACGCGCTGGGCGTCGGTGCGCGGCTCGGCGCCTGGCTGGCCGAGCCCGAGCACGCCGACCGGGTCACCGCCGAGCTGGCCACCGCGTTGCGCGGTGCGCTGACGGTGCTGCGGGACTCCGACGTCCAGGCGGTGGTCGGCGAGGCGATCACCCGGCGGGCGGACGCGGCGGAGGTCGGTCCGGGCATAGGGAAGATGCTGGAGAAGATCGTCTCGGACGGCGGTCACCGCAGGGTCGTCGACCTCGTCTGCGTACGGGCGCACGACTGGCTGGTCGAGCACGGCGAATCGGTGATGGACGCGGTGCAGGGCGGGGCGCCGGGCTGGACGCCGCGGTTCGTCGACAAGCGGGTGGGGGAGCGGGTCTACAAGGAACTGCTGCGCTTCGTCACGGAGATGCGCGACATGCCGGGTCACCCGGCGCGCGGCGCGATCGACACGTTCCTGACGGACTTCGCCGCCGACCTCCAGACGGACACGGACACCCGGGCCCGGGTGGAGCGGCTGAAGTCGGAGATCCTGGGGCGCGGTGAGGTGCAGGACGTCATCGCCTCGGCATGGTCCTCCGTCCGTACGATGATCATCGCGGCGGCCGAGGACGAGCGGAGCGAACTGCGGCTGCGGGCCCGGGCCTCGCTCATGTCGCTGGGCGCCAGGCTGGCGACGGACGAGCGGCTGCAGGCCAAGCTGGAGGGCTGGCTGGAGGACGCGGCGGTGTACGTCGTCACGACGTACCGCACGGAGATCACGTCGCTGATCAGCGACACGGTCGCCGGCTGGGACGCGGACCAGACGTCGAAGAAGATCGAGGCGAACATCGGCCGGGACCTGCAGTTCATCCGGATCAACGGCACGGTGGTGGGTGCGCTCGCCGGTCTGGTGATCTATACGGTCTCGCGGGCACTGGGCGCGTAACGGCGCGCAGGGGCCTGCGGTGCGGCGGGGCGCGGTCGCGCCCCGGGGGGACGTGCAGCGGCGTACGCGACGGCCCCGTCCCGGCGTGCTCCGGTGGGCGTGCGGCGGGGTCCGTTCCGGTCGCCCCCAGGCGTGGCTCCGGCGGATGTGCGGGGGTGCGTCCCGGTATCGCGTTCCGGGAGGGCCGCTGGGGCGTGAGGCGGGTCGTCCCGCCCGGGATGCGTGGCGGTCGTCCGCCCTGGGGGTGCGTGGGCGTCGTCCGCCCCGTCCGCGCCCCGTCCCCGGGAAAGGCTCCGGGGACGTGTCCGTCCTGTCGTACGGACACGTCCCCGGGTCACGCGGGGGAGTTGTTGTTCAGTACGCACCCCACGGCGCCCGTGTTCAATCCCCGGGCACCAATTTTTTCTGCCGGTGCGGTGTCAGGCGCCGCGACGCGTGACCGCCCAGGAGGCCGCCGCCACACCGCCGGCCACGGCGAACACCGCGGGCCAGGCGCCGACCTTCTTGGCGAGCGGGTGCGATCCGGCGAACGCGGCGACGTACGCGACGGTCAGCCCGACGGCCGCACCGGTCCCCGCCTGCCGGTTCCACCCGTAGGCGGCCACCGATCCGGCGGCGGCCAGCGCGACCCCGCCCAGCGGGCGCTTCCCCGTCCACCGGGCGATTCCGTATCCGCCGACGAGCCCGCTCGCCGCCACTGCCGCTGTCGGAACCTTCGCCATCGCAGCCACCTTCGTTTCCTTCGTCTCCGTCGTACAGGCCGAGGAGTCCGAGGCTAACGGGCGCCGATCGGTCGCCGACTTCGGCCCGGGGCCGAGGAGCTCTTCGACGCCCCGCTCGACGGGCTCGGCCGCCACCTGGTGCTGACGCTCGTACGCCGCCGCGGGGAGCACCGGACCGATCCCCTGCTGCGGGTCGTCTTCTCCCTCGGCAACCAGGACGAACGCTCCCTGCTCCGTGAGCGTTTCCGTGAACAGGTCTCCGGGAAGCTGACGGTCCGCCTTCCCGGCCGGGAACGGGCCCTGCGCGCCGAGCTGATCGCCGGCCGGCTGATCGGCCTTGGTGCGGCCCTCGGCCTCCACCGCGACGGTGCGGGCTCCCGCGCCACGCCGGAGCACCTTGTGGATCTGTACGGTCCCGCGCTGCAGGTTCTGGTGTCGGGCTGACCGGCCGGTAGCGATAGGGTCTGGGCCAAAACGACGAGGGGGGCCTCATGTTGATCCGTACCGGCCTGCGTGCCGCGATTCCGGCCGTGCTTCTGGCGGCGTTCCTGGTGGGCTGTACCCAGGCGGACACCGGCGAGGCGCTCGGCGGTGACGTCCCGTACGTGGACCCGTCCGTGGCAGCCGCGGCCGCCGACAAGGCGCCTCGGATGCCGGAGCCGTCGCCGACGCCCACGCTCATCATCCAGGCGGATCCGAACGCGCCGGAGCTGGTACGTGACGCCTTCGCCGGGCTCCAGGCGACCTACCAGGACGGCTGCACCCCTGGGGGCGGGAACTGTGCCTACTTCCTGGGCCGGGTCAACGACGAACTCAGCCGTCTGGACAAGGCGATGAAGGCGGACAAGAAGGGGCCGGGCCACTTCGAGGAGCCCATCGCCTGGGTGGGCACGCTGCGTTCGACGCTGGACGGCGACGTCTCCACCCCGAATCTGGAGAAGCACCGCACCGAGCTGATCGGCACCCGGGACCGCGTCAACACCTGGATGCAGGGCCACCCGGAGGACTACCGCTGACGCGGCGTCACGGCTGCCGGGGCGTCGTCAGACGCGTAGTACGTCGATCCCGAGAGCGGTGAACTCCTCGACGATGTCCTCGGGGGCGTCCTTGTCCGTGACCAGGATCGACACGGCGGCCGTCTCGCACACCTGGGCGAAGGCCCGGCGGCCCAGCTTGGACGAGTCGGCCACCACGATCACCGTGCCGGCACACTCGGCGAGCGCCCGGTTGGCACCGGCCTCCGACTCGTCGTGGGTGGCGGCGCCGAAGCGGGGGTGCACGGCGTCCACGCCGAGGATCGTGTAGTCCAGCGCGAGGGTCCGCAGGACGGTGTCGACGAGGGGGCCGACGAGCTCGTACGAGTTCGGCCGGGCCACTCCGCCGGTGACGACGATCTTCACCTGGGGGCGGACGGCGAGCTCGTTGGCGATGTTGATCGCGTTGGTCACGACGGTCAGCGCGACGCCTCCGCCGGCGCCCGACGGTTCCGGCCGTACGGCCAGTTCCCTGGCCACCTCGGAGGTCGTCGTACCCCCGTTGATGCCCACGGTGGAGCCCGAGGGGATCAGTTCGGCCGCGGCCTTGGCGATGCGCTGCTTCTCGTCGGCCTTGCGGGCCGCCTTGTAGCGCAGCGGCAGGTCGTAGGCGACGGTGCTCACGACGGCGCCGCCCCGGGTGCGGGTCAGGAGGTTCTGCCGGGCGAGCTCGTCCAGGTCACGCCGGACGGTGGCGGCGGAGCAGCCCAGTTGTTCGGCGGCGTCGAGCACGTCGAGGTGCCCTTGGTCGCCGAGGATCTCCAGCAACCGGGTCCATCGCGTGTGTGCCGCCACCTTTTCCTCCTCGTTCGCCCTGCCTCCTCGTTCGCCGCCGAACCTTATCGCGAGGGCCGGGACAGCACTCCCAGCAGGCGTGTCACCTCCGCGGCGACGGCGTCGCGGGCCGGGCCGAGGTACTTGCGGGGGTCGGCCGTCTCCGCGTGGGCGTCCAGGTAGGTGCGGACGGTCCGGGTGAACAGCTTGTTCAGGTGCGTGGAGATGTTCACCTTCGTCATGCCCGCGCCGATGGCCCTGGCCAGGCCGGAGTCCCCGACACCGGACGAACCGTGCAGGACCAGCGGCACGCCCACCGCGTCGCGCAGCCGGGAGATGAGGGCGAAGTCGAGGACGGCGTCCCGGGTGAGCATCGCGTGCGAGCTGCCGACGGCGACGGCGAGGGCGTCGACGGCGGTGGCGCCGACGAACGCGCGGGCCTCCTCGGGATCGGTCCGCACGCCGGGCGCGTGCGCCCCGTCCTTGCCGCCGACCTCGCCCAGTTCCGCCTCCACCCAGACGTCCCGGCGGTGGCAGTACTCCGTGACGGCGCGGGTCGCGGAGACGTTGTCGTCGTACGGGAGCGTGGACGCGTCGAACATGACGGACGTGAAGCCGAGCCCGACGGCCTCGTGCACCAGGTCGGCCGACCCGGCGTGGTCGAGATGGACGGCCACCGGGACGCCGGCCTTGCGTGCGAGGGCGAGCGAGGCGAGCCCGATCGGTTCGAGGGAGCCGTGGTAGCGGGCGGTGTTCTCGCTGATCTGCAGGATCACCGGCAGCCCGGCCGCCTCCGCCCCGCTGACGATGGCCTGTGCGTGTTCGATCTGCACGACGTTGAAGGCCCCGAGGCCCGTCGATCGCGTACGGGCGGCGTGTGCGATGTCCCCGGTGGATATGAGCGGCATGGCTTCCTTCACAGGTGCATGAATCCTGACGGGTGGTGCTCGAAATTGCTCAGTTATAGCCTGTTCCAATCAGCTTTGAAAATAGCAGCTCGTCGTGGCGGGGCTGGGGCCGCGCCGCCGGACGTATTCGGTGGCCCGGTCCCGCCGGGCGCCCTGCGGTGCCCGGATGACATCAGCAACGGCTTCGCTCCGTCCGGGGAAGGTCACCCCCGACAACGTGCTGGCCGCGTGCCGCCGGGCGGTCGCCCCCGAGCAGGAGCGGTTCGTCCCTCCCGTCGCGCGGTCGCTGGCCGAGGCGTACGTCCAGCCCGGGACCGCCTGGCCGCGGCCGGTCTTCGACGGCGACCGGCCGGTGGGCTTCGTGATGGCCTTCTTCGACGTGCGGTTCTACCCGGCGAGCCCGGACGACCGGCCGCGCTCCGGACTCTGGCGGCCGGCCGTCGCCGCCGGTGAGCAGGGCCGGGGGCACGGGCGCTTCGCGGTGGACGGCGTGTGCGAGGAGATCCTCCGGCGCGGCGGCCGGCGCGCGACGGTGACCTGGCTGCCGGGGGAGCACGGGCCCGAGGACTTCTGCCCGCGGCTCGGTTTCCGCAGGACGGGGGAGATGAGCGGGGACCAGGTGGTGGGGGAACCGGACCTGCCGCGGGTCTGACGGGGACGCGTGGGAGGTTCCGGTCCGTGATCCACATGCGGTACCGGGTTCCCGGCGTGAGGATCGGAATTACGGGTGGTGGCCCGGGCGCGCCTTGACCCTCTCGGGTCGGTTCTCCCTTCCGGGCGCTCCGGTCCACCTCCCGGCCCAGCCACCAGGGGGGTCTGGAGGTACTGGATGCCGCGGCCCCTGTGGACCGGAGCGATCAGCTTCGGGCTGGTCACCATCCCGATCAAGGTGGTGTCCGCCACCGAGAACCACTCGATCTCCTTCCACCAGTACCACCTGGAGGACATGGGCCGGATCCGTACCCGCAAGGTCTGCGAGCTCGACGGCGAGGTGCTCTCGCAGGACGAGATCGGCAAGGGGTACGAGATCGGCAAGGACCGGACCGTGCCCGTCACGGACGAGGAGCTCGACCGGATGCCGCTGCCGACGGCCAAGGCCATCGAGATCGTCGCGTTCGTCGGCGCGGACACGGTCGATCCCGTCCGGATCAGCGACAGCTACTACCTCGCGGTCGACGGCCAGGTCGCGGCGAAGCCGTACACGCTGCTGCGCAAGGCGCTGGAGCGCAGCGACAAGGTCGCCGTCGCGAAGTTCGCCTGGCACAACCGGGAACGGCTCGGTCTGCTGCGGGTGCGGGACGACGCGATCGTGCTGCACGCCATGCGGTGGCCGGACGAGATCCGCAGCCCGGAATCCCTGGCCCCCGGGGACGTGGAGCTGGACGAGGACGAGATCGAGCGGGCCGTCCAGCTCACCGACACCATGGCCCTCGACGGCATCTCCGGCTTCCGGGACCGTTATCAGGAGGCCCTGGAGGAGCTGATCGCGGCGAAGTCGGAGGGCAAGGAGCTGCCGGAGCCGCGCGAGGGCGGGGAGGAGGAGACGGGCAGGGTCATGGACCTGATGGCCGCGCTCAACGCCTCGGTGAAGGCGGCGCGCGAGACGCGGGGCGAGCAGGCGGAGGAAGAGCACGCGACGGTGCACGAGATGAGGCCCGGCACGCGCAAGAGGACCGCGAAGAAGACGGCCGCCAGGAAGACGAGCGCCGGGAAGACGGGCGCCGGGAAGACGGCCGCCAGGAAGACGAGCGCCGGGAGGACGAGCGCCGGGAGGACGGCGAAGACGAGTGCCGGTGGGAAAGCGGCGAAGAAGACGGCCACGAGGAAGCGGACGGCCTCCTGACGCCGGGTCGGGACGCGGAACCGCTCTGCCGCCCCCCCGTCACGGCAGGTCGTCCGGTGCGAGGTCGGGGCGGAGGCGGTGCCAGGATGGCTGGCGCAGCCGTCCCGCCCTGGTCCGGGTCGCGTACCGCACCTCGCCCACCAGCCTCGGCAGCACCCACCGCGCGCCCGCGACCCGGGGCACCTCGTCGAAGGGGCACGTGTCGATCTCGGCGACGGAGAGCAGCCGGGCGAGCCTGGTCCGTTCCGCGTCGCTCCACCCCGTTCCGACACTGCCCGCGTACCGGAGGCCGCCCTCGTGCCGCTCCCCGAGCAGCAGCGCCCCCGGCAGACCGCCCAGCCGGCCGCGGCCGGGCACCCAGCCGCCGACGATCACGTCCATGGTGCGGACATGGCGGATCTTGATCCAGGTGCGGGAGCGGACCCCCGGTTCGTACACGGAGGTCAGGCGCTTCGCGATCACGCCCTCCAGCCCGGCCTCCCGGGTCATGTCCAGGGCCTGCGCGCCGTGCCCGACGACGGCCGCGGGCGTCGACCAGTGGGACGCGGCCAGCCCGAGCGCCTCCAGCGCGGCACGCCGCTCCGCGTACGGCAGGGGCACGAGATCCCTGCCGCGCAGGAACACGGCGTCGAACAGGACGAGATGGGCGGGGACCCGCTCCGCCATGCGCGCGGCCTTCGCCGGGGATCCGGACAGGCCCATCCGGGACTGCAGCCGCTCGAAGTCGCTGCGCCCCTGACTGTCCAGCGCGACGATCTCGCCGTCCAGCACGGCCGGTACGCCGCCGAGTGCGGCCCCGAGCCCCGCGAGATCCGGGTAGGCCGCCGTGATGTCCGTCCCCGACCGGGCCCGCAGTTCCACCGAGCCGTCGCCCGGCAGGTAGGCCATGGCCCGCTGGCCGTCCTGCTTCACCTCGAAGGCCCAGCGGTCGTCGGTGGCCGCGGGCGGCAGGGGACCGGGAGTCGCGAGCATCGGGGCGATCCGGGGCAGAGTGGCCATGGCGGAAGCCTCTCAGCCGACCGTGCGCAGAAGCCGGGACGAGGAATCTTCGAAGGGCGTGTCGATCCGGGCGTGGCCCGTACGTCGTCATGGTGTACGCGGGAAACGTGTACGGGAGACGTCAGAAGCAGACAGGAGCCGGACCATGAAGTACATGCTGTTGATCCACAGTGGTGCGACCGACGAGAACGGTGGTGCCGCCGAGTGCACGGTCGAGGACTGGATGAGCTACGACAAGGAGGTCAAGGACGCCGGGATCCTGGTCTCCGGGGAGTCGCTCGCCGACCTGGTCACCGCCACGACGGTCCGGGTCGGGCCCACGGGGGACAGGACCGTCACGGACGGGCCGTTCGCCGAGACCCGTGAGGTCCTGGGCGGCTTCCTCGTCATCGACGTGCCGGACCTCGACGCCGCCCTCGACTGGGCGGCCCGGTGTCCGGGTGCACGGGGCAGCGGGTCGGTCGTGGTGCGCCCGGTCGCCGACTTCGGGGCCTGACGGCGATGGACGAGGGAACCGCCGGGGCCGGCGGGCAGATGTCGGCCGCGTCGTCCGTCGCCGCGGTCTTCCGGGAGGAGCGCGGCCGGCTGCTGGCCTCCCTCGTCCGCCGTTACGGCGATCTGGACCTGGCCGAGGAGGTCACCTCCGAGGCCATCGAGGCGGCCCTGGTGCACTGGCCGGTCGACGGCGTACCGGCCAGGCCGGGCGCCTGGCTGCTGACGACGGCCCGGCGCAAGGCCGTCGACCGGCTGCGCCGCGACCAGGCGTACGCCGCCCGGCTGGCCGTCCTCCAGATCGAGGCGGAACGGGCCGGCCCGGCCCCGCCCGCCGACGCGGACGGCGACCTGCCCGACGAGCGGCTGCAGCTCTTCTTCACCTGTGCCCATCCGGCGCTCGGCCCCGAGGACCGTGGCGCGCTCACCCTGCGCTGCCTCGCCGGTCTGACGACCCCCGAGGTCGCGCGGGCCTTCCTCGTCCCGCCCGCGACGATGGCGCAGCGGATCGTGCGGGCCAAGAGGAAGATCCGTGAAGCCCGTATCCCGTTCCGTGTCCCCGGTGCCGACGAACTGCCGGACCGCCTGCCGGGGGTCCTCCAGGTCCTCTACTCGATCTTCACCGAGGGGTACGCGGCCAGCTCGGGCCCCGACCTGCGGCGGACCGGACCGGCGGAGGAGGCCATCCGGCTGGCCCGGATCCTGCGGGCACTGCTGCCCGCGGAGCGGGAGACGGCCGGGCTGCTCGCCCTGATGCTGCTGGTCCACGCCCGGCGCGAGGCCAGGACGGGGCCAGGCGGTGCGATCGTGCTGCTCGACGACCAGGACCGGGACCGCTGGGACCGCGCGATGATCGAGGAGGGCTCCGGGCTGGTGGTCACCGCACTGACGGGCGGCCCGCCCGGCCCGTACGGGGTGCAGGCCGCGATCGCCGCCCTGCACGACGAGGCCGATTCGGTCGCCACCACCGACTGGCCGCAGATCGTCGCGCTGTACGACGTGTTGCGGGCGCTGGACCCGTCGCCGGTCGTCGCCCTCAACCGGGCGGTGGCCGTCGCGATGCGGGACGGACCGGAGGCCGGTCTGGCCCTCCTCGACGGGCTCGCCGACGAGCCCCGGCTGCGGGCCTACCATCCGTACGCGACGGCCCGGGCCGACCTGCTGCACCGCCTCGGCCGCCGGGCGGAGGCCGCGGAGGCGTATCGTGAGGCGCTGCGGCTGGCGGGCACGGAACCCGAACGCGCCTACGCGCGACGGAGGTTGACCGAGTCGGAGCAGGGGCCCCGCGAGGGGTGACCCGCTCTCCGGGCTCTCCCGGTCCTCTCGTGCCGCTCTTGCCCGGACCCCCTTCCCGGCGAGGGTGAGCAGGGGCGAACACACCTCCCGCGCGCACTTTCCGGCGCCCGGGCCGGACGCCGTACGCGGCCGGCCGACGGCGGGCGCCACCCACCTGGACTTTTGCTTTCCGATTCCGGTCACGGTGCTGTTGGCCTGCACCAATGCGGGCGGGCGGCGCGTGGGGCGGGTCAGTGGTCGAGGCCGATCAGGGGCACTTGCGGGTTCTTACAGGTTCTTGCCGGTTCTTTCCCCGGGCCTTGTGCGACGGGTCGGCCGGGCCAATCCTTGCCTCCTCTCCGCCCCCGGCAGGGACGCGGAGTCCGGTTCTCGTGGAAGACGAACGGAGACGTACATGAGCGGAGTGAGAACGGTCCTGCGCCGCATGGCCGTTGGGGCGAGTGCGCTGCTGACGGCGGTGGGCATCACGATGACGGGGGCGACCCCGGCCGCCGCCGTGGACTACTACTACGAGCTGCCGTACCCGGCGGGGGAGGCCTACACGGTCACCCAGGGGCCGGAGGGCACGTACTCGCACACGGGGCCGTACAACGAGTACGCCTGGGACTTCGGGCTTCCCGCCAACTACGAGGTGTCCGCCGCGCAGGCGGGCACCATCGTCATCTCGAACTGGTCGCCGTACTGGCAGAACGGCATCGAGGTGATCATCAGGCACTCGAACGGCCAGTGCACCCACTACGCCCACCTGAACCAGTCGTTCTACGAACCGGGTGACTGGGTCCCGCAGGGCCGGATCGTCGGTTACTCGGGCAGCACGGGCGCCTCCACGGCCCCGCACCTGCACTTCCAGGTGATCGACTGCAACAGCCGCGTGGGCCTGCCCGCCACCATCCAGGGCTGGACGCCGTACACCGGGACCAGGCCGGTCAGCGTGAACTACTACGCCTGATCCGGCGGCCCGTGCCGTTCCTCGCGGGGAACGGGTTTGCGGGCCGGAAGGGTAGGCGGAGCGGCGCTTGAAGGTTGACCCGTCCGTCGGACTTCTGTTCCAGCCGTGCCGAGAGGGCCATACCGGCGTGGTCCAGGAGTTCGACGAGGCGGTCAGCGGCGGGAAGCAGGAGCGGTAGGACACCGGGTGGCCAAACGGCCGGGCCGGGCTCAGGTCCTCGTCGCCGATGTGGCCTCCGGGCATCAGGTGGCCGCCGGGCGCGAGGGCGCGGTGGAACTCTACGAAGACCCGGACGAGTTGTTCCGGTGGGGTGTGGTGGGCGGAGTGGACGGCCAGGATGCCGCCCGGCCCGACGTCCGGAATGCCGAGCGCGGGAGTTTCTCGGTAGTGTCGGCGTACTCGCTGACGGGCCCCACGCCGCTGCGTCCAGGATCGCTGTGCACTCAACATGCCGGCGGAAGTACGGGCCCCGCCGGACCTAGATGGGTGTGGCTGATCCAGGCGAACGGATATACGAGATCGTCCTGCAGCTTCTCCTGCGCCAAACGGGCTCGCAGCGTGAACAGTGTTCGATGAAGGGCGAGTCCGGGATCCCGGATGTGCCGCAGTTCCTGGTAGAAGCCGGTGGCGATGCGTTCGGCCGTGAGGTCGTCGACAGCATGACGGGCCGCGATGATATGGCGGAAGCCGGCGGAGTGGAATGCTGCCGCCAGGTGCAGTGCTTCGTCAGGTTGGTCAGGGCTTGGTGTGGCGCCATGACAGCTGGACAGGAAGGCAAGTTCGGCGTCGGTGCGCATGGCGGTGGCAAGGTCCGCAAGGGTGACCGGGGCATCGAAGGCGGACAGTGCCGCGTCGCTGGGGTCGCTGATCCCTGTGGTGCCGTGGCCGGCATAGTGGAACCACGTGTGCCCCGGCAACTCGGCGAGTATGCGGTCACGAGTTGCAGATTCGTCGTTCAACGGAGTTGCGGGAATCGGTGACTGTTCCACTACGGCGGCCACCTCGTCGGAGACCGCGGCGAGTGTCCTGTTCAGGCCGCGGGGCCTCGGCACGCCGACGGAGAGCAGCCGTGCCGGGCCAGCTGGGGCCGGGCGTCCGCCAGCCTGGGACAGGGCACGCAGGGTGACCATCTCCGAGGACGCGAACCGGTCCATGACTGCTCTGCCGGAACCGTCGTGGTAGCCCGTCGCGTGCAGCGGGAACGGAGTGAGTGGCCCGGTCGCCCCCCACCAGATCCGCCGCACCTGGGTGGTGCCGTCCGCGGGACGGACACGTTCGATCGCTTCCAGAACCGGTCCGGTGATCGATTCCCATCCCCATGCCAGCAGGTCCCCGAGCTCGTCCACCGAGCTATGGAAGGCGGCCCGGGTCGTCCGGCTGCTGGGCCGCTCCGCACACCGGTCCGCCAGAAGGCGCCGGTGGGCCGTACGAGCCGTGGCGATGGCTCTGGCGAAGGCCCTGACCTTGTCTTCCGTCTCCTCCATGGTTACAGCGGTCAGGTGAACGGGCTCGATGTCCGTACCGGTGCCGTCGTCGGAGGTATGCAGCACCAGCGCGTCGCATCGTTGGGAAGAGATGTTGACGAGTACGGCCGAGCCACCGGCGATTGCCTTCACTTCTGGAACGGCGGGCGTCGGCGACCGTCCCTCCAGGGCGCTCAGCCGGGTCAGGACACTTCGCCGTTCCGCGTTGAGGCGGCCGAGCTGTTCACCCCGTATGCCCTTACCGGATGCGGCCGCCTGCCCGGCTGGCCGGGCAGCGGCGCGGGTCAGCTCATTCAGTGAGGCATTGATCGCGTTCAGTCGCTCCGCCAACTCCAGGCTGCCGGGTGCCTCACTGCTGAGTGGTGTGTGGCTGTCGGTGATCTGCGCCCACAACTGACCGCGGCCCTGTTCGAGCAGCTGTACCGCTTCGGCATACTGTCTCAGATTCAGTGCCCAACTGGCCGCTCGGGAGGGAAATCCCGCCCAATTTCCCAGGATGGACACTCGGTCGGCGATGCGCATACCGTGCCAGTCGACTGTGGAAAAGAGTTCGAAGGCCGTTCGGGCCCCTTCGATTGCCGAGGCCGGATCCAGGACTGCGGTGAGTGCAGCCCAACTGCGGGCCGCCTCGGCGCGATCGTGGATCCGTGCGGTGGTCTGGCTTCGTGCATGGTCGTATAGGTCCAGTGCATGCTGGATCAGCTCGATGGACCTTGTTGCCGGGGCCGCTTGCTCGGCATCGGGCGGAGGGGTGCTCGCGGCCCATGCCTCGGCCACGAAGACCATGTTCTGCGCGCAGGAATTGAACAGCTCGGCCCGGTGGGCGTGTTCCGCAGAGGAAGCCCTGAGCGCGGACTCTCCCAGATCGAGGATCAGACCCAGGTCGGAAGGGTCTTGGTACGCCTTGTAGCGGCTGCGCAGCAGAGTTGCGCGGGCGGAGAGACGTCGGCTCCGCTCGATGTCCCGCAGGGGTGTCGCCCGCACCGCGTCCTCGGCGGCGCCCAGTGCCTCCTGAAGGTCGGCGGGATCCTTGCGTGTCCCGTACCGCCTGTGCAGGGCCATTGCCAGGTTGGCGAGCCTGGTGGGGAGGTGGATTGCCTGAAGAGGGCTGATCTCCACCGCGGTTCGGTGGTGCCGAATGGAGTCGTTCAGGTCCTCGGGGCAGTTGGATCGAGCGTACAACTCGCCGTACGCGGAACCGAGATTGTTGAGAATCGAGGCACGGAGTGGGGGAGATTCGCGGGCTGTCTCATCGGCCTCGACGAGAACCTGGACAGCGATGCGCAGGTCGGGAAGGTCGTGATTGTGCTCGTAGCGTCGCAGCAGGGACAGACCGAGTCTGTTGCGGTTCGTGGCTTCCGCCTCCCCGTCGCCGCCTTCGTGCAAGGCGAACTGGAGGAGCCTGATCGCCTCGTCCAGGTCGTTCAAGTCGCCACGCTGCTCGAACCGGCTCCGCAACATGTTGGCCAGAGACGACCTGCGTACCGCCAAGGAGTGTGCGGAGGGAATGTCAGGAGCGTCGATAGCCGCTGCTCTGCGCGCGAGCGTGATTGCGGAGTCGAGGGCTTCGCTGTTTCCGGTGAGCCGATTACGGTGCTCGTACAGGCTTCCCAGCATGGAGATCAACGGGGTGGCGAGCACCTCGCTGCCGGCCGTCTCCACGGCACTGCCCGCAATGCGGATCGCCTCTTCGAGAAGGGCCGGATTACCGTACGTCGAGTACAGATTGGCGAGCCCGGCCACCGCTTCCATCACGGGCATCACCTGCTCCCAGCCCTCAGGCGCGGGCGTCGAAGGCCCCTTTGCCGCAGTGAGCGAGGCCAGTTGCCCCTGTGCTTGCCGCAGGTTCTGCTGGATCGTCGGCCGTATCGACTCCGGCGCCTCCGCTTCGGCCGTGTGCATATGCCGAATGGCTTCGCTCAGGACGATGACGTCGCCCGTGTACTGGAACCGGGTGGCCAGGGCTGCGCCGAGGTCCGCGGTGAGCAATGCCCTGTCGGTGCCGGGCGGGCAGCAGTTGCACGCTCGCTGAAGCAGCTCGATCTGTTCGTTCAGGTCGCCGAGGTCGTTACCCATCATGAAGCGGGAGCCCACGAGAACGGCCGCGATGCGAATCAGTGGCCACCGGGGCTCATCCCCGCAGAGGTCGAGCAGACGGCGTTGATCTCCGATTGCGGTGTCCAGGTCCGACCCCGGTCCACAGATCTCGGGTACCAGAAGAGAAGCGGTGGCGAGCTTGTCTGCCAGCTCCCACCACCGATCCTCGCCGGGAACGGCCCATGACAGTGCTTCCCGGAATGCGGTGAAGCAATGCCGGAGGGCCTCGGGGTCCTGGTGGATGCGCGCGAATTGGTGGAGCGCAGCGCCGAGGTTGTCGAGTGGAACGGCACGCCGTGCACCCGCCGAAAGTTCAGCGGCCTGCCCGTGGCTGCGCACCGACTCCTCAAGCGGCCTTGCATCCATGGTGATTCGCCACAAATTGAACTGCGCCGTTCCGAGACTGTCGAGATCGCGAATCGACGGGCCGGGGTCGCCGGGTGCGAGTTGGTGAGTGGCAGTTGCTTGACTGAGCACGTCGATGCATTGCTTCAGGGCATCGGTGCTGCCGCTCAGCTGGAAGAAGTAGAACTGCAGGACGCCGACGGCTGAGAGTGCATCCCGGTGGATCCACGGGCTCGACGTCTCGTTGGCGATCGTGGTAAGAGCCGACAGCGCTGATGCGAAGGATTCGATCCTGGGCGTGTTCGACAGGGCGAAGACCTGTAATGCCTCCGTGATCCGCGCAGGCATCGCAGGCATCGGGTCGGGCGGCGCGGAACCGCGCTCCGTCGGGAGCTGGTCGAGCAGAGCGCTTCCGTCCAAGACGCTGCTGACAAGGACCGACTCTTCTGTCACCGACGTGTGGAAGGCATGGAACCAGCATGCTGTCATGAGGGCGGCGGCTTGGTGCTCACCTTGGCCCTGCATTGAGTTCAGCTGCTCTTCCAGCGCATCCATGGAGTCCTGGAGCGGCCACACGTCGGCATGGTCGGCGACTTCTGCGGAGGTATCTGATCCGGGCCGGCTGGGGCGTGGTTCCTGATCGGGTCGGCCTTGCGTCATGTCGGCTCCTCACGTGACTGACTGATCCTGTGGAGACCCGTGTGGTGAAGCACAACGAGAATCTGCGATCGGCTACCCAAACACGGCTGACTGGTCGACGATAGATGTCATGACCGACCGGAAGTGGATGTACCGGCACATCGTCGCGGAAGTGGTGGGCAAGGATGCTTCACCAGCCTCGCTCATGGTGTTTGAGGACCTGGCTGCTTCCCCCCACGATCGGGTCGTGGAAGCCGCAGCTCAGGTGCAGGCGGTCTTCGATCTGTTCCCGGAACTTCCCAGACTCTCGGTGTACGTCGAGGGCGAACCGGTCGGGGTGGCCACGTCCGAGGGCTATCCGACGGCTCCGCACGAACCGGAGTTGGGCGACGAAGGCGTTCTGGATACCAGCCGGAGTGGCGAAGGCGACCATTCCGCATTGACCGGAATATCACGAAGATTCAATGTCTTCACCTTTATGTGTCCGGAATGCCATAATGCCGTTCACACCACAGTGCCGGATTCGCCACCGACGTGCCCGAACTGCGAGACGGTCACCGGATGACGCTCGGCAAAGTACTGACTCCGGCGGGTGGCCCACTCGGCCCGCGGTTCCTGGTGGTGTCCTATCTGCCCACTCTCTTCTGTGCGTTGCTGTTGCTGATGCTCGTGTGGGCGGGCGCTCCCTCCGCCGACTTGGATCCCAACCGAGTCTGGACAACGGCGGCGGAGTTGGGGGTGGGGGAGTTGGTGTTGCTGTGGCTCGGGATCACTCTGGTGGCGGTGGTCAGTCACCCGTTGCAGCTCGGGCTCGTCCGGGTACTTCAGGGGCAGTGGCCGCGGTGGCTTGGACCTCTTGCGCGGTTCTCCAGTCGGCGGCAGGAGCGGCTCCGGGCCCGACTGCGTCGCCAGGCAGTGGTCGCAGGCCCCGGTTCCGGGATCTCGCAGGATGTGCGGAACCGGATGGGTGAGGCACAGACGGACCTGCGCCTCAGGTTCCCGCCGACCGGAATCGCTGCCCAGCCGACGGCCCTGGGCAACGTTATCGTCGCCATGGAGTACGTTGCCGGGTCCGCGTACTGCTTGGACTCGGTGGTCGTATGGCCCCGTCTGTATCCACTCTTGAGGCCGGAGAGCAAGGCCGTCGTGGATGATCACCGTGATGCCGTGGACACGGGGTGCCGACTGGCTGCCACTGTGGCGGTCACCGCGGTAGTCGCGGCTGGTCTTCTCCTGCGGGCAGGGGGTTATTGGTTGTTGATCGTGTTTGCTCTGTTTACGCTTGTGCGTGTCGCGTATCGGGGAGCGGTGTCTTCGGCAGTCGGTTATGGCATCGCGGTCAACGCCGCGTTCGATACGCATCGATTCGATCTCTACAAGAATCTGAGACTGCCGTTTCCCGCGAACCCCGCAGCCGAACGCGCTTTCAACGTCAAGCTCTCCCTGCACTGGAGGCAGGGACAGCCGGACCAGCCGCCTCCGGAGGTGGAGTACTGCGAGACCGGTGACGCGGCGGGGGCGGGAACCCAGGGCAGTACTCCTTGACAGGTGTCCGGTCGGGCCCCTGGGAAGAGGCTCCCTCCGTGTGGACTCCGGCGCCCCACAGCCCGGCCCTCACCCCTGGGCGGCGGCCGGGGCCGTGAACGTGACGTCGGCGGCCCGGGTGGTGACGTCGGCGTCCCTGCTGAGCGGCCATGCGGCGACCCGGGACACCACGGCGGCCGGGACCGCCTCGCTGATGCCGGGCTCGGCCGGTATGTCGTGCGTCGCGTGGGCGTCGTACGGCAGGACGACGCGGTATCCGAGGGCCAGCGCCGTACGGGCCGTGGCCTGGACGCACATCTCCGACATCAGGCCGCAGACCGCGAGCGAGCGCACGCCCGCGCCGGTCAACAGGCCGCCCAGCGAGGTCCCTTCGAAACTGTCGTCGTGCGTCTTGCGGATCACGGCCTCCGTGGGGCCGGTCCGGACGGGGTGGTGGAGCTCCCAGCCGGGCGTGTGCGGCGCGTCGCCCGCACCGGCGGGCCCGTCGTTCTGGATGTGGACGACGACCGCCCCGCCCGTACGCGCGCGGGCGATCAGGTCCGCTGTCCGGTCCACCAGCCGGGCGGCCTCGGGCAGTGCACCGTCGCCGGTGACGGATGCCTCCTGGACGTCCACGACGATCAGTGCCTCTACGGGAATCGAGCGGTTTCTCATGCCGTCATCATCGCCGCGGTCACCCTTTCTCGGTACTCAAGCTTATGACTAGACATATGCTTGAGTACCATGAGACCGGCTGACGGACTCGGAGAGCGAAAGGGGTACGGCGATGGCCCTGCGGCATGCGGTGCTGGCGGCACTGCTGGACGGCGAGTACAGCGGGTACCAGTTGGCGAAGGCGTTCGACATCGGCGTGGCGAACTTCTGGCACGCCGTGCCTCAGCAGCTCTACACCGAGCTGGCCAAGCTGGAGAAGGAAGGGCTGGTCGTCGGCCGGCAGGTGATCCAGGAATCCCGGCCCAACAAACGCCTCTTCAGGGTCACCGACGCCGGTCAGGCCGAGCTGGAACGGTTCGCCGCCGACGTGTCGAAGCCCTCGTTCATCCGTGACGACCTGCTGGTCAAGGTGCAGGCCGCCGACCGCATCGGCACGGCACCGGTGATCGGGCAGCTGGAGGAGCGGGCCGCCGCGGCCGACGCCAAGATCGAGATGCTCGACAAGCTGCTGCTCCGGCTGCGTGGTGACATGGACGAGGACGAGTTCCTGCGGAGCGGCGAGCGCATCGGCCCGTATCTGACCTGCCTGCGCGGCCTGTCCTTCGAGCGGGAACACCGGGCGTGGTGCCTGCGGATCGCGGCCGTACTGGGAGAGAGGCAGGCCAGTCATGCCGAGCGGTGAGTACCTGCGCTACGTCGCCCTGGGCGACAGTCAGACCGAGGGCGTCGGTGACGGGGACGACACGGTCGGCCTGCGTGGCTGGGCCGACCGGTTCGCCGAGCACCTGGGCGCGGTCAACCCCGGTGTCCGGTACGCCAATCTGGCGGTACGGGGACGGGTCGCCGCCCAGGTCCACGCGGAGCAGCTCGCGCCCGCACTGGCCATGCGCCCCGATCTGGCCTCCGTCGTCGCCGGGGTCAACGACCTGCTCCGGCCGAAGTTCGACGCGGAGGAGGTGGCCGGACACCTGGAGGAGATGTTTGCCGCGCTCACGGCGGCAGGCGCCCATGTGGTCACGCTGACCTTCCCCGACGTCGCGAAGATCGCGCCGATCGCCCGGCCGGTCCGCTCCCGCGTGTTCGACATCAACGCCCGCATCCGGGCAGCCGCTGCCCGGCACGGCGTCACGGTCGCCGACTTCGCCCCGCTGCCCGTCGCCACCGACCCGCGCCTGTGGAGCGAGGACCGCCTCCACGCCAGCCCTCTGGGCCACACCCGGATCGCCGCAGCCGCCGCGTACGCCCTCCGGCTGCCGGGCAGCGACGAGTCGTGGGCGCTGCCCCTGCCGGCCCATGAACACCCGACGGGTCTGCGGGCGGCCGGCGCCGAGGTGCGCTGGGCGGCCGGGTTCCTCGGCCCGTGGCTCGGCCGCCGACTGCGCGGCAGGTCCTCCGGCGACGGCCGTACGGCGAAGCGCCCGGAGCTCCTGCCGCTGGGCGTGGCGGCGGCCCCGCCGTCGGCGTCCTTGTAGACCGGTTCCCGGCCGGGACGGGGGTGGCACGGGCAACGTGGCCGGTGCCGACGTCTTCCCGCTCGACGAGCCCGGCCGGATCACGCTCGCGGCCCGCGGGGGCGAGCGCACCGTCACGACGGACGACCGGGCCGGAATGTTCCCCGCGGTGAAGGGCGACGCGATCATCCCCAAGGACGGCGACGACGCCCGTATCGCCCCACCCGCTACCGGGACTGGCCCACTTCCTGACGCCCGCCCCGCGTCCCCGTAGCCGGCCTCCGCACGGGGTGCGGGGACGTTTGTCTGAATCAGGTCGGTCGCCGAGAAAGCCCTCTCCGCATCTGACAACACTTCAGATACCTTCGACAGCAAGGAGTTGATGCACACCATCGGGGGGTCGGTATGCAGGAACCGGGTGCGGAGGAACGGCCGTGGCACAACCGGCCGGAGCCGGTGAGAGTGTCGGCGCAGACGGTGGAGCTTCGAATCAGCAAGCGGCTGCTCTGGGTCGGGGGCGCCGCCTACCCGCTGCACAACATCGCGCGGGTGTACACCTTCATCCTGACGCCGAAGCGCCAGGAAGCCACCATGCGCTTCCTGAAGCGGGTCGGTATCACGCTGGCGGTGCTGTTGATCCTCACGATGATCGGCCAGATCGCCTTCCTCGGCAGGGGCGAGAGCGATGGCTTCGTGAAGTTCGCCTGGTTCGTCGGCCTCGTGGCGTTCGTCGTGTACGTCACCGACCTGCTCACCGTGCTGACAGCGGCCTCGCACCACGTCGTGGCGATCGAGACGGCGGGACCGTCCACCGCGATGGTGACCGGCCGGAACGCGGAGCACCTCAGGCAGCTCGTCGGCTACATCGCCAACGCGATCGAGAACCCCGAGACGGAGTTCCACGTCCGGGTGGAGCGGCTCATGATCAGCAGCCCGCAGAACTACCACTTCGGTGACAACGTCAACATGTACGGGGGATCGGGCAACGTGGGGATCACCAACGCATGAGCGCCGACGGCAACAACTACAACTTCGGCGACATCGTCAACATGCACGGCGGGACGGGCAACTACGGCATCGTGAAGGGCCGGACGACACCCGGCACCACCCCGTCGGCGCCCCCCGCCCTCGAAGCAGCCCTACGGGAACTCCTGTTGCTGGTACAGGAGTTGCGAGACCAGGTCTCTCCCCTGAACGCGCGGACGATCGACGACTCCGTGACGGCCATCGACGGCGACACGGGCACCCCGCCCGAGGAACGGCACAGGGCGCTCCTCGCGGTCGCGGGCATCGCCGCGACGGTCGGCACGGTCGGGGAACCGGTCCTGGAAGCGGTCAACAGGATCCTGGAACTCCTGGGCGTGAAGTAGGGGCGGGGACCGCACTCACCGGCCGGTCCCGGCCCACCCCTCGGCGTTGGAGTACGACTCGTAGCTGTAGCGGGTGGCGCCGTCCCACTCCTCGCCCGTGAGGATCAGGTACGCCTCGTCCGGCACGTACAGCAGCGGCTCGGCCCAGACGAACTCGGCGGCGTACGGCCGGAACAGGCCGGGCGTGGCCAGGACGCGCTCGAACTCCCGGCGCCCGGCGGCGACCACGGCGGCGCGTGTGTAGAGGAACTGGTCCCCCGACAGCTCACCGCCGAACTCCCGGCGGTCCAGCCGGTACAGGGCCCAGGACAACTGCTCTGCGAAGCCGGTCACGGCCGATACGGGACCGGCGGCGAGGCGCTCGGTCAGCGCGGGGGCGAGCAGCTCCGCCTCCGGGTCGGGGGCGGCGGGCCGGCAGTCCTCGATGAGCTGCCAGAAGTCGTCTTCGGTCATGCTCCGCAGCATGCCGGACGGGTCTGACAACGCCCCGTTCGCACAACAGGTCCGGGGCGACCCGGCCGGCCTGCCGCACGGCCTCGCCGATGCCGACGGTCGCGGGTGCGGACGCTGTCGAACCTCCGGGCCGCCCACCGGTGGGAGAGCGAACGGCGGGCGGCCCGGTCGGTGCGGTCAGGGCGTGATCAGGGAGCGAGCACGACCGTCTTGCCGAGCAGTCGCCCGGCACCGGCGTCCTCGTGCACGGAGGCCGGCTCGGCCACCGGGCGGTGGGCGGCCACGCGGTGCGCGTGGACGTCGGTCGGTCACACCGCGCGCGTGGCCGTCGACAGGTCAGACGGTGCGCTCCATGCAGACGAGCCGGTCCCGCTCGTCCCACGGTTCGGTGACACTGAAGCCGAGCCGCTCGTACAGGGCGATGGCGCCCGCCCGCCAGTCCCACACCGACAGCCGGACCCCGCCGACACCGCTCTCGGCGCAGTGGGCGAGCGCGGCCTCGATCAGGCCGGAGGCCACGCGTCGGCCGCGGAACGCGGGGTCGGTCCAGAGCCGCTTGATCTCCGACCGTTCTCCGTCGGCCGCGGTCACGACCACGCAGCCCACGGCGGTGTCCCCGCTCGACGCGACCAGCACGACATCGCCGGCGAACGCGGCCCGCGGGTCCAGGACTTCGGCACGGTAGCGCTCCGGCAGCCCGGCCGCAGCGCCGACGGGCGTGCCCTTCTCGGCCTCCGTGGCCAGGTGGTAGGCGGCGAGCAGGCCGGTCAGCCCGTCCTCGGTGACCGGCCCCGGACCGGGCCACCGGGTGATGACAACCTCACGCTGATCAGCCATGGAACCAGGATCACATACCTGGCTGCGTGCCAATATGAGCCGACGTCCGAGCCGCTGCCGCCGGCCTCCCGGCGCCGCTCCTGTGGAAGAGAGCCGCTATGGGTACCGAGCTGGATTCCGCCGTCGTCCTGATCACCGGTGTGATGGCCTCGGGGAAGTCGACGGTGGCGGAACTCCTGGCCGGACGGCTACCCCGGGCAGCCCATGTGCGCGGTGACGTCTTCCGGCGGATGCTGGTCTCCGGCCGGGAGGAACTCCTGCCGCAGGCGACCGCCGAGGCTTCGGCCCAGCTGGCGCTCCGTTACGGGCTTTCCGCGATGGTCGCCGACGAGTACGCGCGCAACGGGTGGACCGCGGTCGTGCAGGACATCGTCCTGGGGCCGGATCTCGCCGACTACGTCACGACGGTCCGCACCCGCCCGCTGTACGTCGTCGTCCTCGCCCCGTCGCGCGCCGCTGTGCGGGCCAGGGAGTCGCAACGCCCGAAGGCCGGTTACGGCGCCTGGACGATCGAGGCCCTGGACGAGGTGCTCCAGCGGGAGACGCCACGCATCGGACTCTGGCTGGACAACTCGGAACAGACCCCGGCCCGGACGGTCGAAGCCATCCTCGGCAACCTTGCGGCGGCCCGCGTGAATCCGTGAATCGGGCGGCGTACGGGGGGTGTTCCGCTACCAGGCATCCCGGAGTGCGGCATGCCTGGTCTGCTGGACCGGGACCTCCACGTGGCCGTAGTCGGAGCCTGCGCGAATGAGGTGGCGGATCCTCGTCAGGCGGTCGCGCACCGCTGTCCGCGTGCGGGTCTCGGTGTACGACGCCTCAAGCCCGACGTTCTTCCCTCCGTAGTGGCGGGCCGTCGCGGACTCGATCGAACGGGTGTGGAAGACCTTCATCCGTGGGACGGGTCTGCGGCCCTCCTTCTCCGCCGAGGCGCGTTCGGCGGACGAGTAGCGGAACGTCGTGACCCGTTTCGGTCTGCGGGCGCTACGGAACAGGTCGTTGACGGGCGGATGGTGGGCGGTGCGAGCCATGGAACAGCTCCCCTTCCTTGCCCCGGAAGCGTTCCGGGGTAAGGGGAAGCCGACCGTGAACCGTCTGCCCGTGAGCGGGTCGAAGGTCAGCTCCCCTCCTCCGTACCGTCGGCACCCGCACCCACTGCCCGTGAACACCGGCCTTCGCGAGCGTAGTTGTTACGCGGCGGGCCCGTACGCCCGGACGAAGGTGTCGACGGCGGCTGCCGCAATCGCGTTCGTCCGGGCGGCGGGGACCTTGCGGGTGCCCAGGCCGGACGTGGCCTCCATCGGGCCGGTGAGCAGCGCGAGCAGTTGCCCGGCCGCCACCTCGGGGTCGCAGGGGCGCAGTCGGCCGGTCAGTGCGAGCCGTGCCAGACGGTCGGCCAGTGCCTCGGTGAGGCCGAGCGAGGTGCGCGTGTGCACGGTTTCGAGCAGGTCGGGGAAGTCGGCGGCCGTGGCAAAGGCGAGGCGGCGCAGGGCCTGTGAGCGTTCGGAGCAGCAGACCTTGAGCATCCGGCGGGAGACGTCCTCAAGGGCGGCCGGCAGATCCGGCCCCGGGTCCCGCAGCCGGTCCACGGCCTTGATGTTCTCGGCGGCGACGGACTCCGCCGCGCTCTCCATCGCGTGCCGGAAGACGGCTTCCTTGTCCCGCAGGTGGTTGTAGAGCGTCGGCTTGGCCACCCGTGCCTCGTCCGCGATCTCCTGCATGCACGCCTGGGCGTAACCGCGACGGGTGAAGACGGCGAAGGCGGCGTCCAGGATCGCGCGCCGTGTGTCGATCCGTCCGCGCGTGGACCTCGGTGCCGCCTCTCGTGCCGCCTCGCGTGCTGTCACGGTCCCATCGTAGCGCGGTTCGAGCCTACTTGATTGAACCAGTTGGTTCAGTTTTCCAGAACGCGTTGACCACTTCCTGGGAGTGCCCCTAGTTTGAACCCGCTGGTTCAGAATTCGCTACCCTCATGGAAAGGAACCGACGTGATCGTCAACACTCTGAGGTTCAGCTTCAAGGACGATGTCGGACCGGAGCGGCAGGCCGCGGTGCTGGCCGCCATGCGGCGTACGGCAACGGTGGAGTCGGTGTCCTTCTCCACCGTCGGCCCCGATCTCGGCGACCCGGCGGAGGGGTTCACCCACGGGTACTGCACGGGGATCGCGGATCTGGCGGCCCTGGAGCGCTATATGCACGACCCGGTCCATCTGGCCGGGGACCTGGTGATCATCCCGGCCCTGGCGAGGCTGCACGCGGTCCGCTTCTCCGACGACGACGATCCGGAGATCCGCTCCAAGATGTTCGCGCTGCACCGGCGGAAGCTCGCCGCCTACCCGGAGTGGGAGAAGCTGCTCGACTCGATTCCGGACGCCCGGGTGGACGACCGGCCGGCCCCGGAGGTCCCCGGGGCCGGCCGGTGAAGCCGTCGTACAGATAAGGGAGTTCGGGTCAGTCTCGCAGGGCGGCCAGGTCCTCGTCGTCGAGGGCGAGGTCGCCCGCCGCGAGGTTCTCCTCCAGGTGGGCGAGGGATCCGGTGCCCGGAATCGCCAGCACCGAGGGGGACGATGCCAGGAGCGAGGCGATCTGCACCTGCGCGGTGGTCGCGCCCAGGCGGGCCGCGACCTTGCCGAGCCGTTCGGTGCCGAGCGGGTTGCCGCCACCGCCGAGCGGGAAGTACGGGACGTACGCGATGCCCGCCGCCTCGCATTCCGTGAGCAGCCCCAGGTCGTCGGAGTGCTGGTTCTGCACCGCCGTGACGGGCGCGATCGCCCGGGCCTCGGCGAACTGGGCGGCGTCGACATTGCTGACGCCCAGGTGCCGGATCAGCCCCTCCGCGCGGAGCTCGGCCAGCACGGCGAAGCGTTCCGCGATCGACTCGCCGCCGGGTCCGTTCATCGCGCCCACCCGCAGGTAGACGAGGTCGAACCGGTCCAGGCCGAGGTCCCGCAGATCCGTCTCGACCAGGCCGCGCAGCTGGTCGGGCGTCGCCTGTCCGCTCGGAATGCCGTCCGGTCCGGGCAGCGGCCCGACCTTCGTCGCGATCACCAGGTCGTCACGGTAGGGGGTGAGCGCCGTACGGATCAGCTCGTTGGCCCGTACGGCGCCGCTGACGTAGAAAGCGGCCGTGTCGATGTGGTTCACGCCCAGCTCCACGGCGCGCCGGAGCACCGCGATACCGGTCCCGGGGTCTCGCGTCGGACCGTGGAAGGTGCCCGTCGCCAGGCGCATCGCGCCGAAGCCGAGCCGGTTGATGGTCAGGTCTCCGCCGAGGGGGAA
This sequence comes from Streptomyces sp. NBC_01520, assembly GCF_045040375.1. NCBI lineage: Bacteria > Bacillati > Actinomycetota > Actinomycetes > Kitasatosporales > Streptomycetaceae > Streptomyces > Streptomyces sp. NBC_01520. Next base: position 2,992,458 of record NZ_CP109404.1, on the reverse strand, counting down.
AGTCTTGATCGTCATGGCTTCATGCTGTCGGCGACCAAGAATCCCGGCGAGCTCGTGGCAGCTTGCTGCCAGACTGGTGGGGTGCGCAATGAACAGGTGTTCTCGGTCCAGGGGGACGCGGAGCTCGTCGCGCGTGCCGGTCATCTCTTCGAGTCGGCGTTCACGGAGTTCCTGTGCGCGGCCCGGGACCTCAGGACATGGTCGCAGCCGGAGGCCAGGGCGTCGGTCCGGAGCCGGATGCGTGCGACGGACTCCCCGGGGTTCTCCTCGCACAAGCTGCTCAGCCCGGTGGCGCTCGCCGACGAGGAGTACCGCGCGCATCTGCGGTTGGTGCAGGGCAGCGGGGCGATCGTCCGGATCAGCGGCTCGCCGCTGCCGCACGAGACGATCATCATCGACCGGCGGGTGATGATCCTGGCAGGCCGGGAGACGCCCACCGGCCGTGAGTACACGGTGACGACGTCACCGAACCTGGTCGACGGCGTCCACTCGCTGATCCGCGCGATCTGGGACAACTCCGCGGACCTCGACACCTATCTGCGCGGCGACGCCCCGCACCTCGACGCCGACGGCCGCATGATCCTGGAGGCCCTCGGCTCGGGACTCACCGACGAGTCGGCGGCCAGACGGCTCGGCGTCTCGCTGCGTACGTACCGGAGGCGCGTGGCCCAGCTGATGGCCGAGCTGGAGGCCGGCTCCCGCTTCCAGGCCGGGCTGCGGGCCGGTGAGCTGGGACTGCCCCGCTCACCGAAGGGGTGAACGGGGCAGCGGCCGGGGCCGCCGTGCCGGCCGACTCGGATGCGTACGCCCCGAGGCCGGCCGGCGTCCGGTCCGGGTCAGGCGGTGGCGCAGGTGGCGCCGCTGAGGGTGAACGCGGTCGGAGCGGTGTTCGCGGCTCCGCGCGCAGCGGTGAAGCCGACGGTGACCGACGCGCCGGCCGCGATGGACGCGGTGTACGAGGCGGGGGTGACGCTCACCGTGCCGCCGCTCTGGGCGGGGGTTCCGCCCCACATGTTGCTGATGGTCTGGCCGTCGGCGAAGGCGAAGCCGAGCGTCCAGCCGTCGATGGTGGAGGTGCCCGTGTTACGGATGACGATTTCGCCCTGGAACCCCGCCGACCAGTCGCCGACCACGCGGTATCCGACGGTGCAGCCCACGCCCGGTGTGCCGCCGTCCTCGTCGGTGGTGACGCTCACCGTGGCCGAGCGGGTGGAGCGGTTCCCGGCCGCGTCCCTGGCGTAGACGGCGAAGGTGTACGTGGTGTCGGCGGTCAGGCCGCTCACGGTGGCGCTGTTCGTCGCGGAGGCGGCGACCGTGGTGTCGGATCCGCCGCTGACGCGGACCACGTCGTAACCGGCGACGGCAACGTTGTCGGTGGCCGCTGCCCAGGTGAGGGCGGCGGACGTCGCCGTCACCGCGGAGGCGGTCGGCGTGCCGGGAGCGGTCGGGGCCTCGGTGTCGCCCGGGTTGCCGCCGCCGAAGACCGTGGCCTCCCTGGAGGTCTGGGCGATGCCGTTGACGCCGTGGAAGATGCGCTCACCCCAGGAGCTGAGCCGGCTCGGGTCGAAGTCGATCACCAGGTCGAGGATCGGGTCGGTGTTGCCGCTCCAGGACCAGGCGAGGTAGCCGAGGTCGAGCTGCTCGGCGACGGCCATCATGGTGTCCTCGTCCGGGTCGCCCCACTGGTCGGCGGGGCCGCCGAACTCACCGATGAGGAGGGGCAGTCCGGCGTCCACGAAGCCGTTCAGGTATTCGGTGACCTTCTCGGCGGTGTTGTAGACGCTGTACATGTGGATCGAGAAGATCAGATTGCCGGTGGTGTCGGCGTCGTAGACGGCCTGGGCGTTGGCGCGCATGACGCCCTGCCAGTCCTGGCCCCAGTTCGGCGCGTCCACCATGATCGTGTGCTCGAAGCCGGCGGTCCGCAGCTTCTGGACGGCGGCGGTGGTGGGTGCGGTCCAGCCCGCGGGGTCGGTGTTGCCCCAGGGCTCGTTGCCGATGTTGATGATGACGTAGTTCTCTTCGCCGGTGAGGACGTCCTGAAGGCTGATCCAGTAGTCGGCGGCGTGGTCGAGCGTTCCGGCCGCGGCGTCCTCCCCGTAGCCGGTGGTGTCGTGCACCTCCAGGACGCAGATCAGCCGGTTGGCCTTGCACTGGTCCACGATCCCGGCCACCTCCGCGGGACCGTTCTCGGTCCAGCGGTGGCCGTCGGACAGGACGACGCGGACGGTGTTGGCGCCCGTCGCCTTGATGTCGGCCAGCGACTGCGTCTCACCCGGGTACCAGGTGTGGGCGTGGTTGACGCCGCGCATGACGAAGTCGTTGCCGTTGCCTTCGAGCAGGCGGCCGTCGCTGATGTGGAGACCGGTGGCGGCCGCGGCCTCGGCCGGCTCGGCCTGTTCACCGGCCCGTTCCTGGGCCTGGGCGGTCGCGGGGCCGAGGGCGCCGAGGGCCACCAGCCCGAGGAGGGTGGCCAGGGCGGCCAACAGGGCGATGACGGGGTTACTGCGTGCCGTACCTCTTGCTGTTCTCACTGCGACTCCAGATGAGTGAGCGCCAAGGGACCTGAGCATCGGAAAGGGTGGGGGGAATGGGAGCGCTCCCATAAAGCCATCTCGTCAGGGACAGGTCAAGATGTCGCGCGGCACTTCGTGGAGCGGGCGCGGCGGGTGAGGGGGTGGGTCACGTGAGTTGGGTGATGCGCGGGGCGGCGGGCCGCGCCGCGCCCGGGGGCGGGGACGGCATGTCGTCCCCGCCCCCGGGCGGTGGGCCTCGTCTGTCCTCGCGCCGAGGCATTGGCCCCGGGTCGTCAGGCGGCCGAGGCGCAGATCGTGTCGTACGGACGGCCCGGGCTCGGGAACAGGTCGATGGGGCTGTTCGCCGCCGCCGGGCATTCCTCGGCGGTCTTGGTCAGGGCGAGGACCTTGTTCACCGCGCCGCTCGCACCGGCGCAGGCGATCTCCTTCGCCTCGTCGTCCACGCAGTCGCCGACCACCAACTGGCCGCCGCCCGCGCCGGCGTCACCGGGATGCTCGCCGGACAGGTTGCGCCCGCAGACGGTCTTGGTGGGGATGCCGCTGGTCGAGGCGTCGCCGCCGCCGAAGGAGACCTTCACCGAGATGATCTCGTCCGTGCCGGCCGGGCACTGGACGGACTGGGCGAATATCGCACCGTCCTGGACCTCCAGCGCCTTGAGCGTCGCCTTGGGGTCGTCGCAGTCGAGGGCCTGGAAACCGTCCTTGGACTTGCTCGTGTCCGGCCCGGCGCAGTCGCCGACCGCCCAGTCCTTGGCCTTCTGGCTGCCGCCGGACGAGGAGGAGGACGAGGGGAACGGGTTGCAGGCGGTCGTGGCCGCCAGGACGACCGCGACGAGCACCGCCGCCCGCGAGCCGGCCGACAGAACGGTACGGGCGCCACGCCGCGACGGGTCGCCCGTGCTTCCCGTGCCGCTGGTCCGTGGTCGTGTGCTGCCGTGGGCGATCATGCTTCTCCTCGGGTACGTGACGTGGCCCGCACGGCACTCGGGGTGACTCGTACGGAGGTTCGCGCGTGAGGACGGCAGGAGGGAGCGCGGTGGTTCCCGGGTGGTACGCACGGGTACGCGCGTTCACGGGCAGGCCGTCCGCAGCGGCGGTCACGCGTGGGGGCGGCGGTCACGGGTGGATGGCTTTCACGGGTGGGTGCCGGTCATGGGTGGGCGCCGGTCACGCCGGTGTGCCGGTCAGGCCTCCATCGTCCCGGACTCGGGGGTCATGTCGCGCCGGTACTGGACGGCACCCCAGTAGCCGTCGGGGAAGTACCGCCCGCTCGCGTCGTCGAAGTGGACCTCGAAGTCACCGGAGCGGAAGACGACCAGGTCGGTGGGCGCCACAGCGTCCAGGAAGCCGACGCGGTCCTCCTCGGACTCGTCGCCGTTCGCACCCCAGTCCCAGAGGAACTCCGCACCCGTACGGCGGACTTGGCCGAAATCCGCGACGACCTCACGGGTGTGGGGCAGCAGCTCCGCCACCTTCTCCGGCCCGGCACAGTCGAAGCTCACCGACAGTTCCTGCCCGGCGGCCGGCACGACGACGTACTGCCGTCGGACGATCTCGTCGGCCGGAAGCTCACCCCACGCCGCCCCTGGGGACGGGAGGCCGACGGCGGAGGGCTCGCGAGGCCCGTCGGGAAGGAGGTGGGTCGCCAGGAAGGCTTCCTCCAGGTGCTGCTCGTACGCCGGATTGTGCTCAGCTGTGACGATCTTGGGCCAGACGCCGAACTGACCCGGCGTGCCGCGCACTTCGCGGCCGTCACCGGCGGTCAGGACGAAGCAGCCGCCGTCGTACCCGATCCGGCGCACCGGGAAGGACCGGGGCAGCCGCACCTTGCCGACGCTGCCGCCGCCACTCGCACCGACGACGGCGAGCGTCCCCCGCTGCCCACCGTCGTCGGCGGGCCTGATCAGGAACACGCTGGCCGGCTCGGCGGCCGTACACACGAGGCCGTGCTCTCCGGCCAGCTCCCTCAGCCGTACGTCGTCGCCGCGCAGTGCCGACGCGAAGATCTCCAGGTCGTCCACAACCCCACCCCCTGGCCGCCAGGCTAGCGCCGCCCCGGGACCTGTTTCCGGCCGGGCCCGACGCGGGTCGGCTACGGGGCGCGGAGCATGTCGCGGAGGTTGCCGACCAGCGCGTGGACATCGCGCTCGGCGGCTGCCGCAGAGGCTGCCGGGGCTTCGAGGGCCTCGGAGGCTTGGGGGGCGTCGTTCCGAGGGCTCGGTCGGCAGGTGCGGCAGAGCCCGTCGAGGATCGCTTCGGGGGCCCCGGGGGCTCCGCAGTCGGTGCATTCGACCAGCAGGCGGCGGGTGAGGGCGACGGAGGGTTCCGGGGCGGCGGGGAGGTCCGGCGGGAGCTTGTCGAGGAGGCGGCGGCGTACGAACCCGACGGGGGAGCTGACCGTTTCGGGGAGGCCGGAGGTGAGGGCGTGGACGAGGTGGTCGGCGGTCACGCCACGTGCGAACCACTGCGCGGCCATGTCCTCCAGGACCCGGCAGTCGGCGGCGGAGAGACCGAGCCGGGGTTCGCGCTGCCCGAGCCGGGCGAGGACGAGGTAGGCGGGCGAGGCGGTGGCGGGCCGGGCGGCCGGTGCCGGGGCGGGTTCCGGTGCGCGTGTCGGTGCCGGTGCTGCGGTAGGTGACGGTGCTTCGGTGGCCGCTTCGGTCGGCGGGGGAGTGGCCTCGACGCTCGTGGCCTTGCTGCCGTCCTCACCTGAGAGGTGGGTGGTCCACCACTCGTTGTCGTGGGCGGCGCGGGACCAGTAGGTGAGGGTGACCCAGCGGCTCTGACCGAGATGCTCGACGCGGCACCGTACGTGACGGAGATGCCCGGCCACGCCCAGGGCTCGCAGAGCGCTGCCGATCGCCATCTGCCCGTACAGCGGAAGGTCCTTGGCGAGGGACTTGATGTCCATGGCGGCACCGTCGGGAAGGCGGTCGACGTATCCGGCGATGTACCGCTCGCGCACCGGAAGGAAGGCGAAGTCCGCAGCACCGGCCGGGCGTTGTCCGGGAGCGGACCGCTTGCCGTAACCGTGCGGGGCTTTCCGGTACGGGCGTGAGGATGCGGGTGCGCGCAGGGCGGAGCTAGGGTGCTCGGTAGCCACGAGATCGGGTCCTAACGATCTTGGGGTGAGACCCCGGCCTGGTGCTTCCAACACCGCGTCGGGGTCGTTCAGTTGTGGGCACCGTAAGCAGTCGCGACTCCACGCCGCAAGCTGGTCACGATTAGTCATACTTGCTGGCCGTGACGGGTCAGGGAGGGCGGGAAGGTTTTCCTGAACCCCTTCTTTCCCCTACCGGGGACAGACACCACTCGAATCCCGACCCCCGAATCCAGCCCCCCGAACCCCGAAGCTCAAGCGCCGGGCCCGACCCCCGTTCTACACCCCACGAAGGAGTGAACGGCCTGTCCGGAGCTCGGGTCCCGGAACCCGAGCCCCGGGCGCCGAGCACGACCGCCCGCGACTGCCCGCCCTTCCTGACCGTTCCACAGGGACCTGCTGAGTTGGGCCCGGTCAGCGATTGACGCGGATCATCACGGTGAGCACCGGCGAGGCCGGTGACGGCTGACTGCGTCCGATGTCCTCGTAACCCCACGATTCGTAGAGCGCGTGGACCCTTCCGTCTCCGGCTGCCGGGTTGACCATGAGGGTGACGAACGGCTCGTCGCGTGCGGCGAGGAGGGCGTCATGGATACGGCGGGCGGCGCCGGTCTTCCGCCGAGCCGCCCGGACGCCGATCTCCTTCAGAGCGACAGCCGGACGCGCGGTGTACTTCTCTGCCGGCGCTGGGCGGATGCGCTGCCAGTACCGGTCACCGTGCGCGATGGTGTTGCCGTACGCGTAGCCGACCGGCTGGTCTTCCACGTACGCGAGGACGGCCATGAAACCTGGCTCGGCACTGTGCCGGTCTATGCGCTCACCGAACGCAGTGACCGCGTAGTTCGGCAGGTGGAGAAGCGGGGCGCGCACATCGGCGTACACATCGAGCAGATCGCCGCGGATCGTGTCGAGTCCGGTGAACGTGCGCAGTTCTATGGGCGCTGGGGTCATGCGGTGTTCCTCCTGGGTGGACTCGACCGGGCCCTGGCCTGCCCTTCCGGCCATGTCGGCGAGTTGATTCTCTGGCCGTCGGAGCGTGACCTGTCGCCCGATGAAGCGATGGACCCAAGCCCTCGCCTATCAACCGATAGCCCTGTGACACTGCCACTCCAGGGGTGCACAGGGGGTATCGACATGTGGGCTGCCCATGCCGAAAACCCCCGGCGTGATCACAGCCAACGGGCCCAGCCGAAGGTCAGGAGGTAAGCGCGCGTCACTGCAGCCGACCCACGGCGCCCGCGATGAACAACAAGGAAGAGGGCGGCAACGCACGCGAACGCCACCACTCCGCTGACGACCAGAGCCCACAGGGCACCACCGACGACGGCGAACAGGGAGACGACGAGGACCGTTACGGCGAGCCCGGCATGGGCACCGCCGACACTCACACGGAAGGTCCCGCGCACGACCCGACGATCCTCCGCGAGGACCCGCTCGTACGCGTTCGCCTCCCGCCCCGTACCTCTGTGTTTCTCCATACCCCGCCCCCAGAGCCCGTCACGCGGCCGGGCCCCAACTGAACCCGATATTCCTCCAGACGCTCCCGACCCCCATTCCGTTGTCTATCAGCGACTTCTGAAGAACGGGTCAGAGAGAAGTCAGGTGGATCGCGCCGAGCAGCAAGGCCCGGCCCACACCTTCGTGTCGAGTACGTGTGCTTCGAGGCGATCCGGGATGACGCCGACGAAGACGGCGCCCGTGGTGAGCAGGCGCTTGCACCAGACGCAGGCGCGTCCGGCGGATTGGTCCCACGTCAGGGTCTCGGGGGAGGGCAGCATGTGGGTAGTTGGGTTCACGGAGTTCGGTGTCGATAAGCCCTCGTCCGCACCCTGGGCATGTAGGGGTTGTGAGTCGACGGCTTCGATTCGCAGCAATGCTCGCAATGCCGCGCCGGGCACCCGAACAGGTAGTGGAACTTTCACCGGTCCGTGGTCATCCATCGTGGCCACCTGAGGGATGACGCTCCTGCCAGAGGCCGACGAAGTATCTCGTCACTCGCGCGAGCTCACGCATGTACTCGAAGGCCGTGAATTGAGGAGTCTCGGCGTCAGGGCGAGACGTCAACTCCAGAAGGCGATGGGCGGAGCTGCTCATCTGCCGCGCCTCCTGGTTCGCGGAGAATCCGAGATCCTCGGCGAGGAACAGGTTCAGCGCCCCGCGCAACCGGTTCGCCATGGAGTCGATCTCCTGCCGATCCGGCATGCACAACGTGATGGCCAGTGCCCTGTCCACCGAGTCGGTGATGCCCTCCAGATCGACTGGTAGCGCCTCGCACCCGACGACATCAGGGTCGGAAGCCTGGCCCCCTGCCACGGCAGTCATCATGTGCTCCTCTCTTGTCCGGTTTCGATTGCGGTGTGTGAAGAGCTAACTGCGGGACGTGCATGTCCGGGTACCGTGAGTGGGAGCCGTGACCGTGAAAGCCGTGAATCATCCGGGAGTTGGCAATGGCCAAGAAACCCCAGGGCGACCGCAATACGGGACTCGAAACCCTGCTTGAGCAGGCACAATGGTCACGTACGCAGCTCGCCAACGCTGTGAACCGACTCGGTGATCAGCTTGGGATGACCCTCAAGTACGACCACTCGGCGGTCTCCCATTGGCTGAGCGGGACACAGCCGAGGGAACGTGTCAGGCGGATCATCCTTGAAGTTCTCGAACGCAGGATCGGCCGGCCGTTGACGTACGCCGAGGCCGGTCTGCGACAGCCGAGTCGGGGTGAGGCCCCTCACGACGGCGATACCGTCGAGTCGCTTCTGGATCTGGGAAGGTCCGACATGGACCCCTCGCGACGCGGTGTCCTGGCCGTGGGGATGTATTCGGCAGCCCTTGCCGTTCCCCTCTTCGCCGGTGAGGCACAGGCGGAGGAGCGGGAGCGCGCAACGAAACCCACCGGGCGCATCGGGCCGGAAGAAGTGGCAACCGTGCGGACGATGACCGACCGCATCGCGGACATCCTCGACGAGCTGGGTGGCGGCCATGCGCGGCCGATGGCCGCGGCATTTCTCGTCAACACCGTCGCGCCGTACCTCCGGGCATCGGCCACCGCACAGGTGAGAAGCGACATGCTCTCCGCTGCGTCGGACCTGACCTACCTGACCGGTTGGATGGCGATGTACGAGCGGGAGCACGGCCTCGGGCAGCGCTACTACGTCAAGGCGTTGAAGCTCGCCACGGAAGCCGGTGACCATGTGACGTACTGCCGCACGCTGCGCGGCATGAGCCTCCAGGCGTCGAGTCTGCGCCATGGTGCGACGGCCTTGAAACTCGCGGATTCCGCGGCCGAGGCCGCACCGAAGGCGGGTCCCCGGCTGGTCGCCTTCCTGCGCGGGCAGCAGGCACACGCGGCAGCGCTGGTCGGCGACCGGAAGCAGGCCTTCACGCGACTGCGTGAGGCCGAGGCGGCACTCTCCCGGGCTGACTCACGGCGGGAGGCCATCGGTGGGTACGACGAGACGGCGTACCAGTTCCACGTCGGCCATGTCCTCTACGAGACGAAGGACCTACCGGGGTCGATCGCCGCTCTGAAGACCTCGATCAGGACGCAACCCAAGCAGGAACGACAAGGACGCCTGCATGCCAACGCGGTGATGGCCCACCGACAATACGAACTGGGCCACATCGAGGAAGCGTGTGCCACCTGGGACACCTTCCTCGACGACTACGCGGGGTTGTCGACGGCCCGAGGCGACGACCACTTCGACACCATGCGGAAGCGGCTCGTTCCGTACCGCAGGGTGCGGGCGGTGCGGGAACTTGCTGAGCGGGCCCGGCAGGTGGCTGAGCTGAAAATCTAGCCCATGATTGAGAGTTCTGTGGCGTACGCGGAAGATTCGATCCCGGCGAGCTGACTGCCGAGTGGGGCCTCACTCGGCAGTCGGAGCTCATTTTGCGGACGCCCTTGATCTCAGCCTGAGATATCTATTTGCTATTTAGGATCCCGTCTATTCGTTTGAAACCCTTGAGTATTTCGCGAACCGTGTCTAGCTCGGATCGCGGATTTATCTGCACTTGCACTTTTGCGGAGGTGTGTGCGATCTCTCCCCTCGATGACGCCCAGCTCTCAGTTGCAGTCAGCCACGTTGAGTCGAACTCGTCCTTCGTCACGCCGAGCGGGAGGAGTAGGCGGAGGAGATTCCTTTCCTTTATTCCATGATTCTGTTTCTTTACGTAGTGAGTGTACTGGCGCTTTTCGAACTCGATTCGCGCATGAAGCGTTGGAAATTTCTGAACTCTGTCTGTGAGGTCGGAAATGGCATCTGGGATGTTCATTTTTGCTTCGCGGTGAGCCATTAACGCCAATAGGCAAGGGCGTATATCTCCACTCTTGCCCCAAATGACGTGTGCGTCGTTTACTACTTCGATAGCTCGATCTTCTACGTAGGATTCAAATTCAGCATGAGCGAGCACCCTGAATCCACGTGCACGTTCATAGACTCTGTTCGAGTACAACCCGATCGCGGAAAATTCGCGGGGCAGTAGATTCTCGCGGAGCTCGGATACTCGGCGCGAGAGAACCTTGAAGCGGACAGACGGCACGCTACGCCTCTCTACGCGAAGAGTCGATTGTCGCTGAAGCTGGGAATCTGAACCGGAGCGTCGATTTCTGCCGCAAGGCGGCCGCCCCAGCGAGCAAGGCGCCGGTGTGTTGCCGTGGGAGTTTTCGTGGTGGTTTGAATTGATTCAACGAATTCAGTGTCGCTCTCGCACAGATTCTTGAAAGCGCCCTCTACTGCTTCTTTCCTTGAAATCGCAAATTCTGCCACATTCTCGTCGGAGAAATAATAGGTCATGATGTCGAAAACCGCACGGTTGAACCTGCCCTCGTATCCGTCCTTTGACCAGCGGTAGAAGGCGTTTTCTCCGAAAATTTCAAATGTTGTTGCGATCGCCTTTTCGCAGCGTTTTGCAACCTCCTTGATGTCCTCTTCCTGATTCTCCCATGCGTCGTTCAGGTGATTGACTGTGCCATCAAGGAAAGCCTTGAGGTTTCCGCTGTACTCATTCAGTCGATATTGGAATGCAAAGAATCGCAGCATTATCTCCACGTCACGCATTCGGAAATCTGGCTTTTTGATTCGCAGCGCCTGCCTGAGCCATTCGCTGGCTGATGCGGCGTCGTCCAAGTAGTCAGTAAAGTTGCCGGGATGCAGTGCTTGGCGAAGTTCCTGCGGCGAAAGTTTCACGCTCCCTGTGTTGAGGCGCAGGAATACTAGATTCAAGAACTCTTCATTGGGCCAGCGTCGAACAACTACCGTGCGGATTGTTTCGTTCAGGAATGCGTTGAGATCATCGTCGAGTTCGCTGTCATTCTCCATCTTCGCGAGAGTCTTGAGCCTTAGATCCTTTCTGACATTTAGTGTTGTGAGGGGAAAGCCCTCGAAAGATTCGGATTCCTCTGGAGCGGCCAAGCTGGATCCCGTGGCGAATTGACGAAGGGCGAGGAGTCGTTGTTTCCCGTCAAGGACAATGAACTTCCCGCGGCGCTTTTTGTCCTCGGCCAGAACGATCTGGGGGATGGGGAGGCCTAGGATGAGTGATTCGATGAACTGACTTTTACGTGCCTTATCCCAAGCGTCGCGACGCTGGAATCGTGGGTTCAGTTGAATGTTTCCACGTCGCAGCTGGCTGAGAATAGTTTCTGTTGTCCAATCGGTGTCTGTTACGACGGCGCGTTGTACGTCGCTCGACGAGACTTCATCCGAAGAGTCGCTTTCCTCTCCGTCAAGGTCACCATAATTGTTTACATCGTCATTCTGTGAAGGGTATCCCACGAGCTTTCTCCTATCATTTATGCGTAAGTGTAAGGGCTAGGCGCTGGCTACGGTTGAATATGTCCAAACGTCAGCCGGCATTTGATGCTCGAGTTTCCAAGTGATGCCCATCGGCTTGCTTCCCTTGTGGCTGACATAGTTGGCTGGGCCAAGCAGCACCCATGGTTGAGGTCCGCCGATGTCTGTCTTCTTGTATCGTCGAACGAACAGCAGTACCTTGGTTCCCTTTTCGATGTGTGTCTGGTAGCGGATGCCAGTTGCCGAAGCTTCTGAGGTTGAGTTTTGGGATTCCCAATGAAATAGGGAGTCGTTGAGAGCGTAGTCCTTGTATCGGGTCTCCGGGGAGAAGTCCCGCTCGTCTTTCTCTAGCGTGACGAAGAGTGCGTCGGTCTCGATGCCAGGGCACCAGCGCACGCCTTCCTGGAAGTGCCCAGGCATGAAGCCTCCAACTGTCGACAGGCCGAGTGCTGGAAGGATCTCGGAGCGGCTGTACGAGGCGTGGACTGACAGAGGAAGGCTGGCATGCGCACCGAGGAGGGGGATAGGGACATGGTCCGCTTGATTGAGGACATGGGCGAGAACTTGGCGGAGTTCGTCACGGAAGACTCGCTGGGTGCGAAGGGTGTCGAAGCCATCCTGATAGCTGGCAAACCCTCCGCCCAGTGGCCAGAGCGAGAAGAAGAACATGCGGGCAAAAGCCTGGTCCTTCTCGGAGAGTTCGCCGTAGGAAGGAGCGTCATCGGCCAGGAGTTGGCTGTACACGGCGAGGCGTAGCGGGTCATCGACGTGGAGGAATGCCGAGACGCGCTTGAGGAGCGCCGCCTCACCGTCTGGTCCCGTTGCACCGAGGAGCTTGGCGCGACGGAGTAGCCCCGTCCAGGAGTTTCCGTTGCCTCGGTACAGCTCCCTGAGCTCCCGAGCACTCTCCCTGAGGTAGTCGGCAAGGAGAGGTTCGGCGTAGGAAGCTACCTCGCGGGCTAGCTGCGTGACGTTGACCCCGATTTGGTTGCGAATGTTGTCCATGATCAAGGTCTTGGCCTTGGCTTCGAGGATGATCTGGCAGCCAGATGGCAACTGCGGAAATCCTTGCTCGATGCTCGCCAGTAGACGATTACGCGTCTGGTTGGTAAGAGCGCGGAATTGCTCCTCGAAACGGAACTCCTTGCGGTGCTGTCCGATGAAGTCGAGAACTGTGAGCACCGCTTTTTCCTCAGTGCGGCGGAGCCCGCGTCCCAATTGCTGTAGAAAAACGGTGGCGCTGGAAGTAGGACGCAGAAGGAACAACGTGTCGACGTCTGGGATGTCCAGGCCTTCGTTGAACAGATCTACGGAGAAGATCACTTGCAGCGTGCCTGCTCGCAGCTCATCGAGGGCGGCCTTGCGCTCGTGACGTGGTGTCTCTCCAGAGAGAGCCAGCGCGTTGAGGCCGGCGCGGCGGAAGAAATCTGCCATGAAATGGGCATGGGCCACGGAGACGCAGAAACCCAACGCTCGCATGGAACCTGGGTCCGTAATCTTTTCCTTCACTGCCTGAATCACAAGCCTGGCGCGCGCGTCGTTCCCGGTGAATAGATTGCTGAGAGCCGTCGAGTCGTAGGCTCCACGTTTCCAAACGACCGCAGTCATATCGGTGTTGTCAGTGATGCCGAAGTAGTGGAATGGGCTGAGGAGGTCGTTTTCTAGGGCCTCCCAGAGTCTCATCTCAGCAGCGATCCGACCGTCGAAGAACTCGTCCTGGATGTTCTGACCATCCATACGCTCGGGAGTAGCGGTGAGGCCGAGGAGTTCCTGTGGCTTGAAGTGATCGAGGATCTTTCGGTAAGTAGGCGATGTGCCATGGTGAAACTCATCGATCACGATGACGTCGAAGTGATCGGGAGTGAACCGTTCTAGTGAACGTCCGTTGAGTGACTGGACGCTAGCGAAGACATGGGTCCAGTTTTCGGGAATCTCGCCAGAGAAGAAGAGCTCGCCAAAATTCGCGTCGACGAGGACGTTCTGGTAGACGCGGAGGGACTGTTCAAGGATCTCCTTGCGGTGAGCGACAAAGAGAAGACGTGGATCACGGCCGAGGCTCTGACGAAGGCGCTTGAAGTCCAGAGCGGCCATGACGGTCTTGCCGGTTCCTGTCGCGGCGACCAGCAGGTTGCGATGTCGGTCGTGCACGGTGCGTTCGACTTCGAGACGCTCAAGCATGTCCCGCTGATGTGGATACGGACGGACCTCCAGGCCGGAGAGGGTGATGCTTGTGCGGGCTAGCTGGTTCGTGCCGCCCGCGTGTGACAGCGCCTCGTCTAGTCGGTGGGCGTCGACGTCGGGGTTGTATGACTCGAAGGCCTGGTCACTCCAGTACGCGTCGAACGTAGCCTCGAACTTGCGTAGGACGGACGGCGTCGCAACGGATGACAGCCGTACATTCCATTCCAACCCGTCAAGGAGTGCAGCTTTGGACAGGTTCGAGCTGCCTACGTACGCCGTGTCGAATCCACTGTCTCGCCTGAAGAGCCATGCCTTGGCGTGGAGCCGGGTGGAGCGGAGTTCATAGTTGACCTTCACCTCTGCCCCAAAGTCGCGGACGAGCCGGTCCAAGGCGCGACGTTCTGTGGCACCGATGTACGTCGTTGTCAGCACCCTGATGGGTACGCCACGAGTGCGCGCGGAGGTTAGTGCCTGCTCGAGAACGCGGAGCCCATGCCACTTCACGAATGCGCAGAGAAGGTCAACACGATCGGCAGTGGCTAGCTCGGCTCGGAGCTCGAAGCCGAGACTGGGGTCCTCGGGCGAGTTGGTGATCAGTGCCGTGTCGGAGAGCGGGGTCGCCGGACGGATGGCGTACACGCCCGGAGCTTCCTGTTCAGCAACGGCGAGGAGTTGTCGTGGGCCCTCAGTGACGAGATCGACCCACTGTGTCGCGCCTTCAATGGTGTTGAGGGACTCCAGGATGTGGTTGGCGGCGAGCACTTGCTCCGCGGGCGACAACCCTTGAAGTACCTTCCGCACAGTGTTTCCGATGTGGCGCGAGAGCACATGTGGCGCAGATTCCGAGCCAACAAGGGCATCAACGGAGCGCCAGCCCGTGGCGTCGAACTGCTTCATTCGCTCTTCGAGTCGACGTGTGATGAGCGTTTCGTACAGCCCTACAACTGGCGCCGCATCTGAAAAGTCGCTGGGCATGGCCGAGTCCCCTCATCTCGTCACGAACTACGTATGCAGTTGTATCAAGAGGGGCTGACAGGACGAGCCATGGCGTCTATCGCATCGTTGGGAACGCGGTCCGCCTGGCCGGCGGTGACCGTGCCGAGGATGCGGCCTTGGTCTCCCAATGACGATGGCGCCGAGCTACGCCACCGGCCCCCGGTCACCCGCCCCGCCCCGCCGCGTCAGCCCCCCTCCGCCCGTACCCCCACCCCCGCCACCAGCACCGCCACCCCGTCCAGCACCCGGGCCAGTCCGAACTCGAAGAGGGTGCCCAGCTCCAGTTCGAAGCCGTCCTCGTCGAAGAGCGTGGACAGCACCGGGTAGGCCGTGGGCGTCTGGATCGCGTCCATGCGGGGCTCGATCGCCGTCATCCACTCGTCCGCCGTCATGCCGCTGTCCTGCCGTGCCTGGGTCTCCAGCTCCACGGCCATCGCGATGCCCTGGGCGTAACCGAGCACCGTGAGGTGGATGTGCAGCATCTGCTCCGGGGTGAGGCCGAGGCCGGTCAGGGCGCTCAGGACCCGCTCGGTGTACCGCATCGCGTTCGGGGAGGCCATCGGGCGGGTGAGGCCCGCCATGGCCCGGGCCAGCCAGGGGTGTCGCTCGTACTGCTTCCACAGCCAGCGTGCCTCCCGCTCCAGCAGCGGGCGCCAGCCCGTCGGCCGCGGGCCGCGCGGGCCGCTGCCGAACACCGCTTCCGACATCAGCCGGACGAGCTCACCCTTGTTCGGGACATGGCGGTAGAGCGCCATGGTGGAGGTGCCGAACTCCGTCGCGATCCGCCGCATCGAGAGTGCGGCCAGGCCCTCCGCGTCCACGAGCGCGATCGCCGTACGGATGACGCGTTCGCGGCTGAGCTGCGGGCCGTGCGTCGTGGCGCGCTCCCGGCCGCTCTCCGCGACCACGGTGCCGACGCCGGGCACCGCCCGCACCAGCCCTTCCTGGTTCAGTACGCCGAGGGCCTTCGTCGCGGTGGCCATCGCGACGCCCCACTCCTGCGTGATCCGGCGGGTGGAGGGGACCGGATCGCCCGGCGCGAGCTCGCGCGAGGCGATACGGCGGCGGATCTCCCCGGCGATGCGGAGGTAGGGCGGTTCGGCGGTCATGGCATCACCGTACTAGTGCACCTGCGCCGCCAGAACCCGCTTCAGCAAGTGATTTCGGCGGGTGCACTAGGCAGCTGTTTGCGGTGTACGTGGCGGCCCGGTTCCGTACCGGTCATGGAGAACACACCCGGTCCCCGCGCGGGCCGCAAGGAATGGACCGCCCTCGGCGTCCTGATGCTGCCGCTGCTCCTCGTCTCGATGGACGTGTCCGTCCTCTACTTCGCGATCCCGTACATCAGCGAGGATCTGGAGCCCAGCGCCACACAGCAGTTGTGGATCCTGGACATGTACGGCTTCGTGCTCGCCGGCCTGCTCATCGTCATGGGCGCCCTCGGCGACCGGATCGGGCGGCGCACGCTGGTCCTGGCGGGAGCCGCCGTCTTCGGTGCGGCCTCGGTGGCGGCGGCGTACGCGCACTCCGCCGAACTGCTCATCGGCGTACGTGCGTTGCTGGGACTCGGCGGGGCCGCGCTGATGCCCTCGACCCTCGCCCTGATCCGCAGTCTCTTCCACGACGCCAAGCAGCGCGGGAAGGCGGTGACCCTCTGGACGGGCGTCATGACCACGGGGATCTCGCTGGGGCCCGTCGTCAGCGGACTGCTGCTCGAACACTTCTGGTGGGGCTCGGTGTTCCTCATCAACCTGCCCGCCATGGTGCTGCTCCTCGTGCTGGTGCCCGTCCTGGTGCCCGAGACCGCGCACACGGTCCGTGGCCGCTTCGACCTGATCGGCGCCGTGCTCTCGCTCGGCGCCCTCCTCGCGGTCGTCCACGGCATCAAGGAGTGGGCCCGGCACGGCTACGAACCTTTGCCGGCGCTCTGCATCGCCGCCGGGCTGGTGCTCGGCCTCGTCTTCGTACGCCGCCAGAGGCGCGTCGACCACCCGCTGATCGACCTCGGCCTGCTCGGACGGCGGGCCTTCGGCGGGCCGGTGCTCGCCAATCTGCTCGCGATGTTCGCCACCGTCGGCATGGCCGTCTTCTTCACCCAGTACCTGCAGTCCGTGCTCGGCCAGAGCCCGCTCACCGCGGCGCTGTGGAGCCTCGTACCGGCCGCCGGTGTCGCCCTCATGGCGCCGACCGGGGCCGCGCTCGCCCAGCGGATCGACCGGGCGTACGTGATGGGCGGCGGATTCCTCGTCGCCGCCTGCGGATTCCTCTGGCTTTCGCAGCTGCGCACCGACTCGCCCCTGTGGTTCGTCCTCCTCGGCGGAGCCGTCTACGCGGGCGGACTGGTCGCCGCCATGACCCTCGCCAACGAACTCGCCCTGGGCGCCGCCCCGCCGGAGCGTGCCGGATCGGCGGCGGCCGTGCTGGAGTCGGGCCAGGAGCTGGGCGGAGCCCTGGGCATGGCGATCCTCGGCTCGATCGGCGCCGCGGTCTACAGCCGGGACATGGCCGACGCCCTGCCTGCCGGATTGCCGCAGGCCGACGCGGTACGCGAAACCCTGGGCGGCGCGGCAGCGGTCGCGGTCGGACTGCCGGCCGCGACGGCGGACACCGTGCTCTCGGCCGCGCGTGACGCCTTCACCCACGGGCTGGGCATCGCGGCGGTCGGCGCGGCCGTGGTCATGGCCGGAGCCGGTCTCCTCTCCGTCGGCTTCCTGCGAGGTGCGGCCGGGCGGACCCCCGCCGCACCGGCGGCCCCGGACCCCAGCCGTCCGACGGCATCAGCACGCTGAGCCGGCGTGCCCGCCCGCGGACTCACCGGCATCAGCACGCTGATCCGGCGTAGGCCCGCGGACTCACCGGCACAGCTTCTCGAGGTCCTCGTCGAACGTCGGGAACTCCGCCTGCGCCTCCGCGATGATCTCCCGGGCCGGCCGGCGCGGGGTCGTCGCGTGGCGGGCGGCGATTTCGGCCAGGGCGGGCAGGGCGGTGTCGGGGTATGACGTGTCGTCCTCCAGCACGACGACCTCGCACGGGCCGAGGCCGTCGGCCAGGACCCACAGGAAGTCGGAGAGGCTGCCCGCCACCACGCCGTTCTGCCCCTCCGAGCCCATGAACACCACCGGCTGGTCGACGAGCGGCAGTCCGGGGCGGGCGAGCCACAGGGCGGCGAGGCCGCCCGTGCCGTCCTGGCCGAAGACGCGGTAGGCGGAGCCGTCGAGCTCGTGGTTACCGGTCCAGTGGCGGAACCAGTCGGTGGTCGTCCCGGCGGAGGCGAAGGCCTCGTACGGCTCGAAGTCGATGCTGTGGTCGTCCTCGTAGGGGAACTCCGTCCGGGCCACCTCGGTCAGCGCGGGCGGGAAGCGGCGGTCGTCGTCGGTGCCGGTCGTCTCGGTCATGTGCGCAGACTAGGCGCGGCCACCGACATCGCCGGGCGACGGGGTCCGGCTCCTACGGCTCGACGGGCCGTGGGGGAAGGCCGGTACGTACAGCCGCAGCTCCGCGGCGACCTGCCGGCAGCTGTCCACGAAGTCCCGGGCCGCCTCGGGCGTGACCGACTCCGGCCGGTGCACAGCGATGTCACGCAGCCGGCGGAGTCCGGACAGCACCTCGTCGATGCGCCTCGGCATGCCCACCACGGTGAGGCCGTCCAGCAACCGCGGGATGTCGTGGGCGCCGAATCTGCTCCGGTCCACCGGGACGCCGTATTGCCTCAGGATGCCCGCACCGAGGTGTCCGAGCGTGGTCCACGCGGTGATCACGGCTCCGACGGGGGAGGCGGATGCCATGGCCGTGGCATCCGTGAACAGTTCCTCCGGCAGGACGTGTTCCTCGCGGCCGCGGGGCAGCATGCGCATCGACCCACGACGCTCGTCGCCCGCGACCGCCCACGGACTCGGAGCCCCCCGGGTTGCGGACGGGGGCCCGTCCCCGTACACCCAGCGGGGCGTCGGCGGCCCGGGGTCGGGCTGCGGCTGCCCGGAGCCCGGCTCCCCGCCCGGCGGGAACTCCGGCGGCGGGGGTACGTCCGTGTCCGTCACCGGTGCGGGGTCCGGCTCCGGCAGTGGTACGTGGACGGGTTCGGGGAGCGAGGCCGGGACCGGTTCCGGCAGCGGTGCGGGATCAGGCGGGGCGAGACCCGCCCCGTCCGGCCGACGCGACCGAGGGTCCGTCAGCCGCTGTGCCTCGTCCAGGAGTTCGCGGGCCTGCTGGGCGAACTCCAGGCTTCCCGCCGGTGTTTCGAGCCGTGTCAGGCGCCCGATGGCTTCCTTGATGTGCGCGCGAAGGCCCCAGGCCAGCGCCACGGTGACCAGCGGCCAGACGAGGGCCTCGACGTACTTCAGCACCAGCTCCGCGATCTCCACGGGTCCACCTTGGCGTGGATCACTCCCGCGCCCCGGCCGGTGCCGGAATCGTGACGGACACGAGACAGGCGGTCGTCCTTGACCCCGACGCCCTACTCGGCGAGCGTGTGCGCGACCAGGGCGTTGGCGTGGCCGTGCCCCAGGCCGTGTTCCGTCTTGAGCCAGGAGACCAGCTCCATGTGCTTGGTCAGGGGCGAGGCGCGGATGAGGTCCTTCCACTCCGCGATCGGGCGGCCGTGCTTCTTCTCGATCGACGGGAAGTAGCTCGCGGGGCCCTTTACCGGTTCGGCCATGTCGTCGCGTCCTGTCTGTTGTCGTTCGTCATCACCGGACGGCTGTCAGGTCAGGTCGAGCCCTGTTGCGCTTATGACTGCGGGCGCTCCCGAAAGTGAACGGCGATGCGCGTCCGATCCGCCCCCGCCGGATTCTCCGGTCAGACGGGGCGGATCGGGCGGGGCGGACAGGCTGGTGCGGGCCGGGGCTCCGGGCAGCCCCCTACGCGCCCCCGTGGCACTCCCGGTACGCGCGCCCCGAGCCGCACCAGCACGCCGCACTGCGCGCCGGCGGCCACGGGACGGCACGGCCGCGGGCCGCCAGGGTGGTGGCGTACTGGGGGAGCAGGTCCGGGTCCGAGGGGGACGCGGCCTCCGACGCGGCGAACGCCTCGTAGGAGGGGACCGTGCCCGTGACGATGCCCAGATTCGGGGTGCCCGTGGCGTGCAGGTCCCGCAACGCCGCCTCCAGGCGCGCCAGATGGTCCGCGTGGCCGGTGTACTCCTGATTCAACTCCGGGTACGCGGTGAGGAGTTCGCGCAGCTCACCCTCGGGCCAGTGCAGCACCGCCACCGGGAACGGGCGGGACAACGCCGTACGGTACGTGCCCAGTTCGGCGCGCAGGCGCGTGATCTCCGCCTGCAACTCGCCCGGATCCGACGAGCCCAGCGACCACAGACGCTTCGGGTCGTGCAGCTCGTCGAGGGGGACGGCGGCCGTGTGCAGGGTGTCGGCGAGCTCGTCCCACGCGTCGTGGCCGACGCCGAGAAGCCTGCGCACCCGGTGCCGTCCGATCAGCAACGACTGGGTGGCGTACGGGACTTCCTCGCCCGGTGTCAGGAGGAGTGTCAGAGCCGTCGAGAAGAAGTCGTGGGCCGACTCCAGCTCGTCATGGCCTTCCAGGGTCTCCGCGGCGATCTCCCACGGGGCTGCGTCGAGCGGGGCCGCGGCGCGGAGGCCGTCGATGATCGCACGGGCCTCCGCCTCGTGGCCGTACTCCCAGAGATTGGCCGCTTTGAGCGCTTTGACCAGGTGCGGGTTCTCGACGGTCTTTTCGGGGGATCCGAGCAGTTCGTCGTAGAGCGTGGTGGCGCGGGCGCGGTCTCCGGCGAGCTCCAGATGGGCCGCGGCCTGGAGGAACAGCGGTTCATGGTCCTCGGGATACTGCGCCGCGGTGCGCAGCAGGCGCTCGGCTTCGGTGGTGTGGTCGGCAGGCGTGTCGGGGCGCATGAAACACACCGTACTGCGGCACGGGGGCGAGGTGAGAGAGCGCGGGGTGGAGCGGTGGTGGAGGCCACAGGACCGTCGGGAGAACGGCCCGCACCCGCACGGGGCGGGTGGGGCCGGAGCTCCGCACGGGGGAGGCCGGAGCTCCGTGGGGACAGTGCGGCGGGCTCCCGGTCAGCGCTCCCGCAGGAACAGGACGCCCACCGTGGCCGCCAGGGCCAGCCCCACCGACACCAGCACCGCCGCGTCCGCGCCCGACGGCGTCGTCGCCACCGCGATGGTGACGGCGACACCGGCCGAGGAGCCGAGGTAGCGGGCCGTGTTGTTCGCGCCCGAACCCATGGCGGCGCGCTCCGGGGGTACGGACTCGACCGCGAGGCGCGGCAGCGCCGCGTTGAGCAGGCCGCTGCCGATACCGGCGACGATCAGTGCCGGCACCAGGCGCAGCCACACCGACACGCTCGCGCCCCCGGAGTCGCCGGTGAGCGTGCCCAGCAGCGGGAGCACCGCCAGCCCGTGCAGCAGGAATCCGGCCGCCAGCTGGTGGCGGGCCGCAACCCGGCCCGCCAGCCGGCGCGACTGGAGGGCCGTGACGAACGACGTACCGGACCAGAGCAGGAACAGCCACGCCGAGTCGAGCGCGGAGAAGGAGAGCGCGTGCTGGAGCAGCGTCGGCAGATAGCTGAACAGGCCGATGACCGCGAGCCCCGTGAACAGCCCGCCCGCCGCCGACACGAGGAACGCGCGGCTGCGGAACAGCGCAAGGTCGATCAGCGGCGCCGCCGCCCGGCGCTCCACCGCGGCGAACACCGCGGACAGGGCGAGCGCCGCCAGCAGCAACAGGCCCACGGGTGCGCGCAGCAAGCCCTCGCGGCCCAGCGTCAGGGCGGTCAGCAGCGCGGTCATCGCCAGGCCGAGCACGGCGGCGCCCGCCAGGTCCGGGCGCCCGGCCCGGGGTGCCCGGGACTCGGTGAGCACCCGGAAGGCGAAGCCGGCCGTGACGAGGGCGCCGAGCCCCAGGGCGACGTACGTCAGCCGCCAGTCGACGGTGCCGAGCGAGCTCGCGAGCAGCGGGCCGAGCGCGATCCCGGCACTCACGAACGCCCCCCACACGCCCATCGCCCTGACCCGCGCGTGACCGGCCGGGTACGCGCCGACCAGCAGGCCGAGGCTGGTGGCCAGGATCGCCGCACTCGCCGTGCCCTGGCCGACCCGGGCGAGGGTGAAGCCGAGCGTGGAGGTGGCGAGCGCGCCGAGTGTGGTGGTGACGCCGAGGCCCAGGGTGCCTATGAGGAAGAGCCTGCGGCGGCCGAAGTCGTCGGCGAGGCTGCCCGCCACCAGAAGGAGGACGGCGAGGCCCAGCGGGGTGCCGTTGAGCAGCCAGGCCTGGGCAGCGGCCGGGGTGCCGAGCGAGGCGGAGATGTCGGGGAGCGTCGTCATCGGCGCGGTGTAGTTCATCAGCGCGACGGTCGTGGCGGCGCTGGTCACGGCGAGGGTCGCGCCGGGGCGGTGCGCGCGGCCGGTCGGGCCGGGTGGTGTGCGCAGGGAAGGCGCGGCTCCGGTCCGTGCGGACTGCTGGGTCATGACGTCACTCCGGGGCTCGACCCGGTCCGGGTTCCGGACCCGGGTCCGGCCTCGGGCTCCGCACGGCGGGTTCGGTGAATGAACTCACTGGACGCGGCAACGCTAGCATGGTCAGTTCATTCAATGAACCTAGTCGGGTAAAGTGGTCGCATGGCTCTCGGCAAGGACTACGCGAACCAGCAGTGTTCGATCGCCCGCGCACTTGAGGTGATCGGCGAGCGCTGGACCCTGCTGGTGGTGCGCGACGCCTTCTTCGGGGTGCGCCGGTACAACGACTTCCTCGGCCACCTCGGCATCCCGCGCGCCGTGCTGGCCGCCCGGCTGCAGGCCCTCACCGAGGCCGGGGTGCTGGCCAGGCGCCGCTACCAGGACGCGCCCCCGCGCGACGAGTACGTCCTCACCGACAGCGGCAAGGCCCTCTGGCCCACCCTGCGCTCGCTCGGCCTCTGGGGCCGCGAACGCGTTCCCGGCGCCCTGCCCGTGCGGATCTTCATCCACGCCCCGTGCGGTACCGAACTGGGCGCCTACGGCGAGTGCCCGGCCTGCGGGATCGGCGTACCGCCCGAGGACGTGGAGGTGCGGCCCGGCCCCGGACTGGACCCCGACCCGGCCGATCCGGTCGCCCGGGCGCTGCTCGCCCCCCATCGACTCCTCCAGCCGCTGGAGACCGATCGTGTATAACGGCTGAAGGACATATCGCAGGCGCGTACGCGCCGCACACCACGAAGGGGGGCACCGATGAGCGGCACGGACCGTGTACGCCGCGGAGTCTCCCAGCTGCTCCGGCCCGTGCTCCGCCCCGCCGCGTTCCTCGTCCTGTTCCTCACCGAGGTCCTGCTCGCCGAGGGCGGCAGCCTCTCCGCCGCCGTAGCCCTCGCCGCCACCGCGGCCGCCGGATCGGCGCTCCTCGTCTGCTCCGTCATCAGCGCCCGCTGCGCGGCCCCCGTGCCCCGCACCAGGGTGCGGACCGCCATGCGCGACCGCGAGAAGCGCACCGCGTTCCTGCCCCAGCGCGACCCCGACGCCAAGGGCCGCACCAGGCCCCGAGCGCCCGGATCCGTCCTCCTGACGGCCGCGTAGGGACCAGCACCTCTTCGTACTCCCCGCGCGGGTCGTCCTGCCGAGTTCCACTCATCCCGGCACGACGAGACCCCCGGAGGGCTCACCCATGTCCGCTTTCATGTCCGCCTTCGCGAGCCTGGTCGGCTCGCTGGCCGATCTGCTCCAGCCGTTCTTCCAGACCGCGTCCACGGCCGCCGCGATCGTCCTGTTCACCGCCCTCGTACGGCTCGCCGTGCACCCCCTGTCGCGGGCTGCGGCACGCGGGCAGAAGGCCCGCACCAAGCTCCAGCCGCAGATCGCCGAGCTGCGCAGGAAGCACGGCAAGAACCCCGAGCGGATGCAGAAGGCGCTCATGGAGCTGCACGCGAAGGAGAAGGTCTCGCCGCTCTCCGGGTGCCTGCCCAGCCTGCTCCAGATGCCGGCCTTCTTCCTGCTCTACCACCTGTTCTCCAGCCAGAGGATCGGCGGCGAACCCAACTCGCTGCTCGGCCACGAGCTGTTCTCGGCCCCGCTCGGCGAGCGCTGGCACGACGCGCTGGCCGACGGCGGGCCGTTCGGCGCGCAGGGCCTGGTCTACCTGGGGCTCTTCGTGATCGTCGCCGCCGTCGCCACGTTCAACTACGGCCGCACGAAGCGTCAGATGGCGGCGAACCCGGTGACCCCGGCCACCGGCCCGGACGGACAGCCGGTGCCCGGCATGGGGGCGATGACGAAGGTCATGCCGCTGATGTCCTTCCTCACGCTCTTCTCCGTGGCCTTCGTGCCGCTGGCCGCGGCGCTGTACATCGTCACCAGCACCACCTGGACCGCGATCGAGCGGGCCTACCTCTACCGGGACACCCCGGCCACGGACGCCGCCCTGGCGCCCGCACTCTGAAGGTGTGGCGCATGGGAGGGCCCGGCCCCGCCCCGGTTGCCGGCCGCGCCGGCCCGTACCGGGGCGGGCGCGGTCAGCTGAAGACCACGGAGCGGACCTTCAGGCGGTCCGAGGCGCCGCCGCCGGGACGCAGCGTGTAGTAGATGTCGCCCTCGCAGTCGGCGGAGAGGAAGACCGTGGCCGACGCGTCCGTCAGGTTCTTCGGGGCGTACGCGGGCGGCAGTTCGTCGGAGCCGGCGCCGGGGAGGTTGACGCACACGCCGCTCGGCGGGTCGCTGAGGAAGCCGACCGCCTCGTAGCCCTCGTCGGTCCCGTACGTGTACCTGAACTGGCCCGAGGCGGCGGAGGCCGCGGTCGGAAGGGTGCCTACGAGGGCGAGGGCGCCGAGAGCGGCGACGACGGTGTGGCGAAGGCGCATGGAACAGTCCTCTGGAGGAAGGGGGCGGGTTCGGTCCCACGCTGCCCCGACTCGTGGTGGTGCGATGCGCACCACCACTCCAACGGCCGCAGGAGAAACCGTTCCTCCTCACCCGGACGGCCCTGCGGGCATGGCGTCACCCCTCGGCCGGCCACATGGCGAGCTGGTCCAGTAGGTGAACAAGGTCTTGCGGAGTGATCCGATGTCTTGGACGATCGACCAAGCCTTTCGCTGGCCGCAACCCACCGACGGGCTCGATCTCGACCAAGGGGAGATGGACCGTTGAAGCTGCTTCGAGTCGGTACGGCGGGCGCGGAGCGCCCTGCGCTGCTTGACCGTAACGAGACCTTGCGTGACCTCTCGGGCCTCGTCACCGATATCGACGGTGACCTGCTCGCCGACGCGTCGGCACTGGCCCGCGTGCGGGAGGCGGCGCAGACACCCGACGTGCTGCCGCCGATCGACGCGGACGGGCTGCGGATCGGGCCGCCGGTCGCCCGGATCGGCAAGATCGTGTGCATCGGACTGAACTACCACGACCACGCGGCCGAGACCGGGGCGGCGATCCCCCAGGAGCCGATCCTGTTCTTCAAGGCCCCCGACACGGTCGTGGGCCCCGAGGACACCGTGCTGGTGCCGCGCGGCAGCCGTAAGACCGACTGGGAGGTCGAGCTCGCGGTCGTCATCGGCCGCACCGCCCGCTACCTGGAATCCGCCGAGGAGGCGCTCGGACACGTCGCCGGATACGCGACGGCGCACGACGTCTCCGAGCGGGAGTTCCAGCTGGAGCGGGGCGGCACCTGGGACAAGGGCAAGAACTGCGAGACGTTCAACCCGCTGGGCCCGTGGCTTGTGACGGCGGACGAGGTGCTGGACCCGCAGGCGCTGCCGCTGAAGCTGTGGGTCAACGGCGAACTGAAGCAGGACGGCACGACGGCCGACCAGATCTTCCCGGTGGGAGAGGTCGTGCGCTACCTCAGCCACTTCATGACGCTCTACCCCGGCGACGTGATCAACACGGGTACGCCGGCCGGGGTGGCCATGGGCCACCCCGAACCGAAGCCGTACCTGCGGGCCGGTGACGTCGTCGAGCTGGAGATCGAAGGGCTGGGGCGGCAGCGCCAGGAGCTCAAGGACGCGTAAGGGAAAGCACCCGCCGGACCCTGTCCGGCCGTGTCCCCGACCGCCGTACGGCGCGGGGAATCACGCCGCACGGCAGACCGCGGCCGCCGTACGTGACGGTGCCCGGTCAGGACGGGCGGCGCGTCGCGAACTGCTCCAGGGCCTCGACCACCAGCGCGTGGTCCTCCGCCTGGGGAAGGCCCGACACGGTGACCGTGCCGATCACTCCCGCCCCCTCCACCGCGATCGGGAACGAACCGCCGTGCGCCGCATACGCGTCCGGGTCCAGACGGGAGGACTCCTCGAAGGTGGTGCCCTTCGCCCGGAAGCGCGTGCCGACCAGGTAGGAACTCTCGCCGTACCGCTCCACGACCTTGCGCTTGCGGTCGATCCAGGCGTCGTTGTCCGCGCTCGAACCGGGCAGCGCGGCATGGAACAGCTGCTGCGCGCCACGCCGGATGTCGATCGCGACCGGGGCGTGCCGGTCACGGGCCAGCGCGACCAGCAGACCGCCCAGCGCGTATGCGTCGTCGTAGCTGAAGTGAGGCAGCGTCAGGCGCCGCTCCTGCGCGATCAGCTCGGAGATGGTCGGAGCGATGGGGCTCATGCCCGCTCCTCCTCGTCGTGGTGCGGAAGAAGGGTGACGGACACACCTTCGCGGGCCGAGCGGCGCGCGGCCTCCAGGACGTCCAGCGCTGCGGCGGCCTGCAGGGCCGTCACCGGGTTCCCGCCCGTGCCGCGCAGGGCGGCGGCCACGGCCGCGTAGTACGCCGGGTAGTCGCCCGGCAGCGTGCGGACCGGGTCGCCGCCACCGGTCAGCGGCGACTCACCGGCGCCGAGGCGCCCCCACAGCTCCTTCGGCTCCTCGCCCCAGGGCGTGCCGGCCGCCGGCCGTCCGCCCTCGCGCAGGACGGCCTCCTGCGGGTCCAGGCCGTACTTCACATAGCCCGCCTTCGAGCCGAGCACCCGGAAGCGCGGGCCGAGCTGGGCCGTGGTGGCACTGGCGTACAGATGCGAACGGACCCCGTTCGTGTGCGTGATCGCGATGAAGGTGTCGTCGTCGGCAGCCGCACCGGGACGGCGTACGTCGGACTCCGCGTACACCTGGACCGCGGGGCCGAACAGGGTGAGCGCCTGGTCGACGACATGGCTGCCCAGGTCGTACAGCAGGCCGCCGATCTCCTCCGGGTCGCCCGACTCGCGCCAGCCGCCCTTGAGCTCCGGCCGCCACCGCTCGAAACGGGACTCGAAGCGCAGTACGTCGCCGAGCTCGCCGTCCTCGACGAGACGGGCCAGCGTCAGGAAGTCGTTGTCCCACCGGCGGTTCTGGAAGACCGACAGCAGCAGCCCCCGCTCGTCCGCCAGCGCGGCCAGCTCGCGCGCCCCGGCGGCCGTACCGGCCAGCGGCTTGTCCACGACCACCGGCAGTCCGGCCCGCAGCGCGGCCTTCGCGATCGGGACATGGGTCCTGTTCGGTGAGGCGATCACGACCAGGTCCAGCTCGTCCGCGCGCGCGAGGAGTTCGTCGGGCGAGTCCGCGAAGCGCACGTCGGGGAACTCGGCGCGGGCCTGCGCCCGCCGCTCCTCGTTCGACGTGACGACCGTGTCGAGGACGAGGCCCTCGGTCGCCGAGATCAGCGGGGCGTGGAATACGGAGCCCGCCAGGCCGTAGCCGACGAGCCCGACGCGAAGAGGAGAGTTGGCAGTCATGCCAACCACTTAAGCAACGCTGTTGCCAAAGTGCAAGCGATGGAGACAATGGTGTGGTGAACAGGAGCAACAGCTGGAGCGGCGGCGGGGCGAACCTGCCTGCCCTGCGCCACCACAACGCCTCGCTCGTGCTCGACCTGCTCCGGGCGGCCGGCGAGCGGGGGATCAGCCGGCTGGAGCTCGCCGAGCGCACCGGACTCACCCCGCAGGCCGTCAGCAAGATCACCACCCGGCTGCGGGCCGAGGGCCTCGCCGCCGAGGCCGGCCGGCTCGCCTCCACGGGAGGCAAGCCCCGCACCGTGCTGCGCCTCGTCCCGGACGCCGGATACGCGGTCGGGCTCCACCTGGACCGCGACGAGCTGACCGCCGTCCTGGCCGACCTCGCCGGCACCCCCGTCGTGACCCGGGCAGCCCCGCTCGACCTCGGCGCCCCGGCCGCCGAGGTCGTCGCGACGGCGGCCCACGCGGTGCAGACGGTACGGGCCGCCGCCCCCCGGACCGAGGACCACCGGGTCCTCGGCGTGGGCGTCGCACTGCCCGGACCGCTGGACCACCGCAGCGGGGTGCTCCACCGGGTCACCGGCTTCCCGCAGTGGGACGGCTACCCGCTGCGGGACGCCCTCGCCGAGGCCACCGGGCTGCCCGTCGTCGTCGACAAGGACACCAACGCGGCGACCCTCGGCCTCGCCCTGCGGGAGTGCGGCGAGGCCGACTTCGCGTACCTCCACCTGGGCACCGGCCTCGGCGCCGGGCTCGTCCTCGGCGGCACCCTGCACCGCGGAGCCCGTACCGGCGCCGGAGAGTTCGGCCACCAGACCCTCCAGCTGGACGGCCCGCCGTGCGGCTGCGGAGGGCGCGGCTGCATCGAGGCGCTCTGCCTGGCCGCCGCCGCCCGCGGCGACATCGCGGAGGCGGCCAGGGTCCTCGGGACGGGCGCCGCCAACCTCGTCGGGCTGCTGGACATCGACCGGCTGGTCCTCGGCGGCCGTACGGTCGCCGCCGACGAGGACGCGTACGTCGGCGGTGTGCGCGCCGTGATCGAGGAGCGCGCCCGCCGGGACGGCACCGGCGCCCCCGTGCCGGTCACCGTCGCGGGCGGCGGCGACCGCCCGGTCGCCGAGGGCGCTGCCCAGTTGGTCCTGGCACCGGTCTTCGGCCGGGCGGGCGAGGGCGGCGAACAGGACTGAGCGGGGCGAGGGCGGGCTCGGCTCCGACACGGACCGAACGGGGCAGGTCGGGTTCGCCCTCGGCCGCCCGGACCCGAACAGCCGCGTCAGGGCCGGGCTCGGTCGACGGCCCGGACGCGGACCGGGCAGGGCGGGGCGGGGCGGTGGCCGGGATCGGCCGGGTTCCGACACGGACCGAACGGGGCAGGGCGGGCTTGGCCTCGGCTCCGACACGGGCAGGGCGGGGCTTGGCCGGGCTCGGTCGACGGCCCGGACGCGGACCGAGCGGGGCACGGTCGACGGCCCGGACGCGGACCGGGGAGGGCGGTGGCGGGCCCGGCCTCCGCTCCGAGCGGACCGGACGGGCGAGGGACGGCTCGGTCGACGGCCCGGACGCGGCTGTTCGGGCGGACTTCTCCGCCCGAACGGGCGGAGTTCCCCGCCGGGTGGTGGCATCCCCCCTGCCCGCGTGGCAGCGTCGTCCGCGGCATCCGGCACCCCCCGTGCCGGTCGTTCGCGAGCAGCGAAGAGGTGTCCCCCCATGCCCCCCAAGCCCTCGGCACGACTGCGCGACGGCCGTGTCTTCTCCACCCTCGGGACGTTCGGCCTCGCGGCCGGATTCGCCGTACCCGCGGTCCTCCTCGGCGGCACCCAGGCGAGTGCCGCACCGGATGCCCCCGCCTCCGCCGTCGGCGTCCGGCAGCCCGCCTGCGGCGAACCGGACGCCGCGGACTTCCCGATCGAGACCCGGATCCACGGCGGCCCCGACACCTACGCCCCCGGCGGCGGATACGGCACCTGGTACCTCGACCTGACCAACACCACGGCCGAGACGTGCCGCGCCATCCACCCCGTACTGGTGCTCACCGACCGGGAGCGCACGCTCACCCCCTCCCAGATCCAGCTGGAGTTCTCCGAGGGCTCCGACCCGGACACCCGGCACCGCGCGACCTGGGAGACCACCGAACGGCACGAGCAGATCGGGGTGTTCGGCAGCGGCGAGGACGACGACTTCCCCGGCTTCACCGTCCAGGCGGGGGACACGGTCACCGTCCAGGTCCGGATGGCCTTCACCTCGGACACCGAACCGGGCCCGGTCACGGCCAACGCGGCCGTCGTCCAGCGGCTGTCCGGGGAGGCGAAGCGCGGCGGCGACGGGGACTGGGTGGGGGAGTCGGCCGACTACACCTTCGCCGTCGTCGAGGGGAACGCCGACGGCGGCACCGACGTGGAGCCCCGGACCGAGGAGGCCGGGGACACCGGCACGGGGACGGACGCCCCCCGCCGTGACGCGGCGGGCAACCCCCTCCCCGAGCTGGCCCGCACCGGCCAGGACAGGACGGCCGGGGCCGGGCTCACGGCCGGTGCACTCCTCCTCGGCGGGGTGGCCGCACTGGCCGGGGCGCGGAGGATCCGCCGGGTACGCGACTGACCTGCCCGAAGCACCGTCGTGCCGATGCCCGAAGCGTGTAGTGCCGACGGGCCGGTGAAGATCGGCCGCCGGTGACCGGGCGGTTCCGTCCGGATGGGCGGGCAGCCTAAAATCAGGGCGTCGGCGCTGCACAACGCGGTGCCGCCGGCGTCCGGCACCCCGAGTGCACAGTGCGTACGGCAGGAGCCCGTCAACATGGCAGAGCGCAAGCCGATCGAATCCTGGCTGACCGACATGGACGGGGTCCTCATCCACGAAGGCACCCCGATCCCCGGGGCCGACGCCTTCATCAAGCGGCTGCGGGACTCCGGTCTGCCGTTCCTGGTCCTCACCAACAACTCCATCTACACGGCCCGGGACCTGCACGCGCGCCTGAAGCGCATGGGCCTGGACGTGCCCGTGGAGAACATCTGGACCTCCGCCCTGGCCACCGCCCAGTTCCTGGACGACCAGCGGCCGCGCGGCACGGCCTACGTCATCGGCGAGGCCGGGCTCACCACCGCCCTGCACGACATCGGCTACGTCCTCACCGACCACGAGCCCGACTACGTCGTCCTCGGCGAGACGCGTACGTACAGCTTCGAGGCGCTCACCAAGGCCATCCGGCTGATCAACGGCGGCGCCCGCTTCATCTGCACCAACCCGGACGAGACCGGCCCGTCCGCCGAGGGACCGCTGCCCGCCACCGGCTCCGTCGCCGCGCTGATCACCAAGGCCACCGGCAAGTCCCCGTACTTCGCCGGCAAGCCCAACCCGCTGATGATGCGGACCGGGCTGAACGCCATCGGGGCCCACTCCGAGACCTCCGCCATGATCGGCGACAGGATGGACACGGACGTGCTCGCCGGACTGGAGGCCGGAATGCAGACGTTCCTCGTCCTCACGGGCCTCACCACGACCGCCGACATGGACCGCTATCCCTTCCGGCCGTCCACGGTCGTCGACTCGATCGCCGACCTGGTCGACCTCGTGGACCTGCCCGTGGAGTAGTGCTCCCGGCCCTCACCCGAACAGCCGTCAGCACGTGCGGTGGCTCCCCGGGCGCGTGAACCTTCCTTTCAGGAGGTTTACGATGCGTTCACTGCCCCTCACGTTCTGTGCCGCAGTGGCGGCCGCGACCATAGCCCTTCCCGCGTCCGCCGCACTGGCCGATTCCGAATCCGACAGGAAGGGTTCGGGATCGGTCTCGGTCAGCCCTTCCCGCGTCTCGCCCGGCGGGGAGGTGGAACTCCGGGTCGATGTCTGCGGCAAGGGCAAGTCGGCCAGGGGGAATTCCGAAGCCTTCGTCTCCGAAGCGCGCTTCGCCCCCGCCGACGGCAAAGGCCTCTACGCCGAGGCCCGGATCCGCTCCGACGCGGCCCCCGACGACTACGAGATCTGGGTGACCTGCAAGGACGGCCACGGCCGGGCCACCGGCACGGTCACCGTCGTCCACCACAGCCGCCCCTCGCCCGTCGCCCCCGTCCGGGCCGGTGGCGGAGGCACCGCCACCCTCGCCGCGGACCGGGCCGCCACCACCGCCTCCGCGGAGCGGACCGGCCCCGGCACCGAGCACGCGGTGATCGGACTGGCCCTGGGTGCCGTCGCGGCCGTCGCCGTCGCGCTCCGCAGCGCGCGCCGCCGCCGCTCGGCACTGGACTGACATGCCGGCCCCGGACCGCCCCGCCGGAACCGGGCGGCTGCTGACCGGAGTCGCCTGGGCCGTCCTCCTGCTGGGACTGTGGCTGTGGGGCCGCGAGGCCACCGGCGGCAACTCGGCCCCGACGACCGGCGACGTCGCGGCGGTCGGACGCCCCCTGGGCGTACCGCTGCCCCCGGCGCACGACCCGCTCGACGGGGCCGCGCCGGAGCGCGTCGAGATCCCCTCGATCGGGATCGAGGCGCCCGTCGTCCCGCGCGGTCTGGACTCCGAGGGGGCCATCGAGCCGCCGCCGTACGCGAAGCCGGGAACCGTCGGCTGGTACGGCAGCGGCACCGAACCCGGCACGGAGGGCGCCGCGCTCTTCGTCGGCCACGTCGACACGGAGACGAAACCGGCCGTGTTCTACGGGCTCAGTGCGGCACAGCCCGGCGAGAAGGTCCGGGTGAGCCGGTCCGACGGCACGATCGCCGAGTTCACCATCGACGACGTCCAGGTATTCACCCGGGAACGCTTCGACGCGCAGAAGGCGTACGGCCCCCGGAAGGACGGGCGGGCCGAACTCCGGCTCATCACCTGCGGCGGTACGTACGACCACAAGTCCCGGGCGTACACGGCGAACGTCGTCGTCTCCGCCTATCTGACGGGCGAGAAGAGCGGCGGGAAGAACTCCGTCTGACACCTGGCCCGGCCGGAAGTCCGCTCCCCCTCGGAGCCGCCGGCCGGGCCGGTCCTCGACCGCGATGTACGGGCTGCGGGAGTAGCCCGGCACGGCACGGGAGGTCGAGTGGTCGCCCTGACACGAAGGCACACTCTAGGGCGGACCGACGGTGCGGCCCAGAGAGTTCTTGGCAAGATGTCCGGATCCGGGCGGAACGGTCCCCGCCCGGACCGCTGTGCCAGGATGGATTTCGACCGGTGGTGCGTCGGTACGAGGGGGAATGGATGTACGGCAGTCATACCGGGTCGATGACGCGCGCGGCGGCCGGGATCGGGGCCGCCCTGCTCCTCGCCGGATGCTCCTTCGACGGTGACGGAGGCGGGGAGAAGGACGCGCCGGCGGTCGGCCAGCAGCCCGGGCGCGGCGACCCGTACTGGGTCAACCCCGACGGGAACGCCGCGAGGCAGGTCGCCGCCTACACGCGCGACGGCGAGAAGGCCGACGCCGACCTGATCCGGAAGATCGCCGAGCAGCCGGTCGGCGAGTGGATCGGACCGGACGATCCGCAGGGCGCCGCACAGGGCTTCACCGAGGCGGCGGAGGCCGTCGGCCGGGACGCGCTGCTGGTCCTCTACAACATCCCGCACCGGGACTGCGGCCAGTTCTCCAAGGGCGGGGCGGCGGACGGCGACGCGTACCGGACCTGGCTGGAGAACGTCGCCCAGGGCATCGGCGACCGTCGCGCCACGGTGATCCTCGAACCGGACGCGCTGCTGCACCTGGTGGACGGATGCACGCCCCAGGAGTTCCACGAGGAGCGGTACGACCTGCTGAAGGACGCGGTCCAGCGGCTGAAGCGGCTGCCGAACGCCACGGTGTACATGGACGCGGGCAACGCGGGATGGCAGACGCCCGACGCACTGTTCGAACCGTTGCGGCGGGCGGGCATCGGTGAGGCGGACGGCTTCGCGGTCAACGTGTCCAACTTCGAGACGACGGCGGCCAGTACGGACTTCGGCTGGCGACTGTCGGCGAAGACGGGCGGCAAGCCCTTCGTGATCGACACGAGCCGCAACGGCAACGGGCCCTACGCCGGGGGCGACCCCGCGGAGAACTGGTGCAACCCGCCGGGGCGGGCACTGGGCGAGGAACCGACGACGGACACCGGCGACGAACTGGTCGACGCCTACCTGTGGATCAAGCGGCCGGGGGAGTCCGACGGCGAATGCAAGGGCGGGCCGAAGGCCGGGGACTGGTATCCGGAGTACGCGCTCGACCTGGCCCGCGCCACGAAGTAACGGCCCTCCCCGGCCCCCTCCCCGGCCCCCTCGCCGGACTCCTCCCCAGGCCCCTCCCCGGACCCCTCGCCGGACTCGGCAACGGGGCCCGCAACGGGGCCCGCAACGGGGCTACTACGGGATCTCCACCCAGGTGCCCTCGGACGGGGTCCGAGAGGGGCGAGCGGTGGCCGACCCGGTACGGACGGTCCGGATCGGGCCGGGTCGGCGGTCCCGCGAGCCGGCTGTAGTGCTCGTAGTCGTCACCCGGCAGCGCCTTGGCCGCACCCCGCCGCGATTCCCCGTGCGCGGCCGCGGCGGTAACCGCAGCCGCACGGTCCGGTCAGGTACGTCGTGCCGCCGGTCGCCGGACGGCGTCGACGTCATGGTCATCCCCCCGCAGTCAGGATGTCTGCGGGGCCTCTGCGTAGCGGCTCGTGTGCGGGGCCCCACCCCGCGGACTCAGGGATCCGTGGACCTCCTGGAGTGGAGCACCAGGTCAGATTTTCCGATCTGTGGGGTGATCGCACGGGTGAAGCGGGCTGTTAACCAGTCATACGCACGATTTGGGAGACTCCCGTGAAGGGGCGTACGGGAGTGATCGGAGGTGCCCCGGAGGTGCCTCGGTGCCGGGGTGTGCGCGTTTCCGGGGTGGCGTGCGTGCCGGTACGTACACGAGCAAGGCCCCCTCACGCTCGGTGAGGGGGCCTTGCTGTTGCGTGCGCCGTCAGGGACTCGAACCCCGGACCCGCTGATTAAGAGTCAGCTGCTCTAACCAACTGAGCTAACGGCGCCTGCTGACCTGGAGAACTTTACCCGATGGTCAGGGGTGCTCCCAACCAATTCCCTCCGGGCCCGGCCTGTCGGATGGTCGTTTTTTACCTTTGGTCCGCCACCATGGGATATGTCGGGAAAGTTGAGATACGAAAGTTCTTGACGACTGCCGAGGGGAAGAGGAGTCGCATGACCGTGCCGGTCTTCGAGGAGTACGAGCCCGCCGCCGACTGCGGCGCACGGCCGCCGCGCTGCCCGTCCGGTACGGAGGGCATCCGGCCGCCCACGGTGCGCGGCGGGCACTGGTGCTGGTCACCGCGGCGGGGGTGGTCCTGTCCTGCGGGGCGGCCGAGGCCGCCGCCGTCGCGGCCGGCCGGGGCGCCCGGGCGGACACCGCCGCCGACCCGCAGCCGGCCCATCCGCAGGGTGCCGTCGGGCCCCTGGGCAGCGGCGGAGCCTCCGGGCCGCCCGCCGCCCCGGGCGCGGCACCGCGCACGACGACCCGGGCCGACATCATCAACCGCGCCAAGAAATGGGTGTCCGCGAAGGTGCCCTACAGCATGTCGACGTACTGGTCGGACGGATACCGGCAGGACTGCTCCGGCTATGTGTCGATGGCGTGGAACCTCGGCAGCAACGAGTGGACCGGCAGTCTCGCCGCGTACGGGACGAAGATCGCACGGGCGGATCTGCAGCCCGGCGACATGCTGCTCTTCCACAACCTGGCGGACCCGGCGGTGGGGTCGCACGTCACGATCTTCGGCGGCTGGACCGACCACACGCACAGTCACTACCTCGCCTACGAGCAGACCCGCCCGAACACGCGCGCGGCGACGACACCCATGGCCTACTGGAGCAACTCCTCCAAGTACGTGGCGTACCGCTACAACGGCCTCGTCAGCGGCACGGGCGGCAGCGGGTCGGCCACGGCGTTCCCGGGAGCGGGGAAATTCGGTTTCGGCGCGAACAACGCGCACGTGACCCGGCTCGGGAAGCTGCTCATCGCGCGGGGCGGCAAACGCTTCTACACGACGGGCGCGGGGCCGCGCTGGACCGCCGCGGACAAGCGTGCGACACAGGCGTTCCAGCTGGCTCAGGGGTGGCGGGGCAAGGAGGCGGACGGCATCCCCGGCCCCGACACCTGGAGCCTGCTGGTCAAGGGCACCGGACGGAATATCCCGGCCGGCGGGGCGGGCGGAGCCGAGAGCCCGGCGTACCCGGGGAAGGGCGTCTTCAAGCCGGGCCAGTCCAACAGCCATGTCCAAAGGCTCGGCGCCCAGTTGGTGAAGAAGGGATACGGCAAGCACTACGTGACGGGTCCCGGCCCGCGGTGGACGGAGGCGGACCGCCGCAATGTCGAAGCCTTCCAGCGGGCCCAGGGCTGGCGCGGAGGTGCGGCGGACGGATACCCGGGGCCGGAGACATGGCGCCGGCTCTTCGCGTGACGGCTGTGGTGACGGAACGGACATGACGGAGGCGGGAATGCGATCCACGGAGAACCAGCGGGACGAGTGGGACGGGCCGGACGGGTGGGGCGTACGGGGCGAGCAGGACGGCCCGGACAGGCGGGACGAGTGGGGTGCCGGGCCGGGCGGTGCGGTCGATGCGCCGGTCCCGGTCCCGGTCGACGCGGTGCCGTCGGAGGAGTCCGGCGAGACGCCGCCTCCCCCGACCCCGCTCCTGCCCTCCCTCTCGCTGCAGTGGGAGTCGGGGCCGGAGCCGGACGCCTGGTCCGGGGGAGGTGGCGTCGACCTCGGGAAGGCGCGGGCCCCGGACGCGGAAACCGGGACGGACCCGCGCGCGGCCGAGGAGGTGACGGCGGACTCCGACGAGGGCGCGCACGGCCTGGTGCGGCGGTCCGTGAACGTCGGCGCGGACGACCCGGTGGACCTGCGCCTGGACCTGGACCTCGACGTGGTGGACGCCGTGGCCGCGGTCGGCCGGGCAACCGCTGCCCCGGTGTTCCCGCCGGACCCGGACCCGGACCCGGACGCCGGGCAGCCGGACGGCGGGCAGCCGGACGCCGGGGCGCACGCCGCGGTCACCGTCTCCGTCGGCGACCCGGTCGCGTGGTGGGAGACCGGGCGCCGGCAGCCCGTCATCGCCAACGAGACCACCGCCCCCATCCCCGTACACCTGCTCTTCCGCGACGACGACAACCACGACCGCCCTCACGGGCACGGCGACGGGGCCACCGGTCCCGGCGGCCCGGAACGGCGGCCCGCCGTCCGGCGGCCGCCCATGCCCCGGGCGCAGCGGACGCCCACCCGGCCCGCGCCCCTCGCCGACCCCCGGCTCACCGAGCGGCCCGGACCCGTCCTGCCCGGCTGGGCCGCGCTGCTCACCGCGGCGGCCGCCACGGCCGCGGGGCTCGCGGTGCTGGGATGGCACGGCGCCCTGCCCGCCTCCGTGACCGGGCGGCTCGGGCTCGGCCCGCGCCCGTACGGCGGCCTCGGCGTCGAGGCCTGGGCACCACTCGCGCTGCTCGCGGTCGTGGTGCTCCTCGCGCTCGGCGGCATCGGACGCGGACGGGTCGGGTACGCCTCGGTCCTCACGCTCTTCGGCGACTACCGGGGCAGTGTCCGGCGCACCGGCCTGCTCTGGGTCTCCCCGCTCCTGCTGCGCCGGCACGTGGACGTACGGCTGCGGCACTGGCGCAGCGAGCCGCTGCCCGCCGTGGACGCGAGCGGCACCGCCCTGCGCGTCGTCGTCCTCGTCGTCTGGCGGGTCAGGGACACGGCGCGGGCCACGCTCGGCGTCGCGGACCACGAGCAGTATCTGCGCGACCAGGTGGAGGCGGCACTGGCGCGGGTGCTCTCGCAGCTGCCCGCCGACGCCTTCCACGAGGACACCCGCACCCTGCGCGACGCCGAGACCGTCGGCGACGCGCTGACCCGGATGCTGAAGGCGGACTGCGCGCCGGTGGGGGTCGAGGTCTACTCCGCGCAGCCGACCGGGATCGAGTACGCCCCCGAGGTCGCGGCGGCGATGCAGCGGCTGCGGGTGGCGGCCATCGACGCCAAGCACCGGGACGGGGTACTGACCTCCGTGGTCGACGCGGTCGACGACACGGTCGGCCGGCTGACCGCGCGCGGCATCGTCGAGCTCGACGACTACGAGCACAAGGCCCTGGTGAGGGACCTGACCGTGGCCTTCTACACCGGTCGCAGCGGCGGGGAAGGGGCCTGAAGGTCCTCGGGGGCCGGGCGGCGACGGCACGAAACGGTTCCCACATTGGT
Source organism: Streptomyces sp. NBC_01520 (assembly GCF_045040375.1). Taxonomy (NCBI): domain Bacteria; kingdom Bacillati; phylum Actinomycetota; class Actinomycetes; order Kitasatosporales; family Streptomycetaceae; genus Streptomyces; species Streptomyces sp. NBC_01520. The sequence goes on along the minus strand of NZ_CP109404.1, from coordinate 2,955,030 downwards.
CTGGACATGTCTATGTCGCGTCAATAATCTGGGACTTGGTCTAGACCGCACAACCTGCGCGCAGCAGAGCCCGGAACGAACATCCCCCACGTTCTCTAGGAGCGACACAGTATGCGGAAAAGGGCAAGCGCGGCCGTCATCGGCCTTGCGATAGCGGGCGTCTCCATGTTCGCGACCGGCAGTGCCAGTAGCCACGGCTACACGGATTCCCCCATCAGCCGGCAGAAGCTCTGCGCCAACGGCACCGTCACCGGCTGCGGCAACATCCAGTGGGAGCCGCAGAGCGTCGAGGGCCCCAAGGGCTTCCCGGCGGCAGGACCTGCGGACGGCAAGATCTGTTCCGGAGGGAACAGCCAGTTCGCCCAGCTCGACGACCCCCGTGGCGGCGGCTGGCCCGCCACCAAGGTCACCGGCGGGCAGGGCTACAGCTTCCGCTGGCAGTTCACCGCACGTCACTCCACGTCCGACTTCCGCTACTACATCACCAAGGACGGCTGGAACTCCAGCCAGCCGCTCACCAGGGCCGCGCTTGAGTCGCAGCCCTTCATGACGGTGCCGTACGGGAACCAGCAGCCCCCGGCCACGCTGACCCACCAGGGCACCATCCCCACCCAGAAGACCGGGAAGCACATCATCCTGGCCGTCTGGAACGTCGCGGACACGACCAACGCGTTCTACGCGTGCTCCGATGTCCAGTTCTGAGGCGTAGCCGGGCGACCGGCAGCACAAAGCGCGGTGGGCGGTCTCCGTTTCCGGAAACCGCCCACCGCGTTGTCGTGCGCCGTCAGGGACTCGAACCCCGGACCCGCTGATTAAGAGTCAGCTGCTCTAACCAACTGAGCTAACGGCGCCTGCTGACTCGAAAATAATACCTGGTCCCCAGGGGTGCCGATGACACGTGCCCGCAGCACCTCCCGTGCCACCGTCCCCTGCCGCTCCGTGCCCTCGTCGCGTACCTCCGGATCTACGCCGACTCCTCCCCGGACGGATTCCGCTGCCTGCTGAACGTCTGGCGGAGCCGGTGGCCTGCCCCCGGGCGCGGAAGTCCTGCTCGCCGGCGCCCCGCTCCCGGACACGGCGGTGCGGCCGGCTCTCCAGTGCGGGGTTCCGTCCTCAATCACCGGACGGGCGGCACACTTCAAGCCCGTCCGGCGATTGAGGACACGAGCGATCCCGGGGCGCCCCCTGGACCCGCACGGGACCGGAACTCAGAGCGCCAGCGACAGGAGCACGGGCGCCGCCCGCCGGTTCAGCGTCGCCGCCGCCGCGCGCAGGCGGTGCGCGTCCTCGATCGGCAGGGACAGGGCCAGGCAGCCCGCGGACGAGCCCGCCGTCAGGGGGACCGCGGCGCACACCGTGCCCACGGCGTACTCCTGCAGGTCGAGCATCGGCACCGTCGCCGGCTGGCTGTCCAGCTTGGAGAACAGCACCTTCTCGTTCGTGATCGTCCGCGAGGTGAGCCGTGCGGTCCGGTGCCGGGAGAGGTGGTCCCGCCTGCCGTTGTGGTCGAGCTGCGTCAGCAGGCACTTGCCGATCGCGCTGGCGTGCGCCGCCGACCGGAAGTCCACCCACTCGTTGACCGCGGGCGTACGGGGACCGTCGGCCACCTGTGTGACCCGGATCTCCCCGTCGACGTACCGGCTGACGTAGACCGCCGCGCCGACCGAGTCGCGCAGCTGCACCAGTGTCTGCTGGAGCCTCGTCTCCAGGGCCTGCCTGCGGGCCGCGCCGGAGCCGAGGTCCAGGAGCGACACCCCGACGACATACGTGCCGTCGGCGACCTGCTCGACGTACCCCTCGCGGCGCAGTGTCAGCAGCAGGGAGGAGAGGTGCCCGAGCGGCAGGGCCGTCTCTCGGGACAGCTGCGCCTCGGTCACGCCGTCACTGTGCGTGGACACCGACTCGAGGACACGCAGGGCGTACTGCACCGAGTGGAACGACGCCTTCGGCTCGGGCTTCAACGCCACGGTTTCCCCCTACAAGGTTGTGACCGCAAGCTTTTGACCCACGATAGCCGCCAAGAGGCCCATGAGAAGAGGCTGTTGACGAGTTCATGGATGCGCCCCGGCCCTGTCGGCCGGGGCGCGTCCGCCTGGCATATGCCAGAGCCGTGGTCCCTGCGGCAAGGCCGAGGTCACAGCACCGCGTTGAGGAACTCGCGCGTACGTTCGTGCTCCGGATCGGAGAAGATCTTCTCCGGCGAACCGGACTCCACGACCCGGCCCGCGTCGAACATCAGTACCTTCTCCGATACGTCCCGGGCGAAGTTCATCTCGTGGGTCACACAGAGCATCGTGATGTCGGTGCTCCGGGCGATGTCGCAGAGCAGGTCCAGCACGCCCGCCACCAGCTCAGGGTCCAGCGCGGACGTCACCTCGTCGAGCAGCAGGATCTCCGGCCGCATCGCCAGCGCGCGGGCGATGGCGACCCGCTGCTGCTGGCCTCCGGAGAGCTGGGAGGGATGCGCGTCGACCTTCCCGGAGAGCCCGACCAGGTCCAGCAGGTCGACGGCACGCGCCTCGGCCTCCTCGCGGTCCATGCCCAGCACGTTCACCGGTGCCTCGGTGATGTTCCGGAGCACCTTCATGTTCGGGAAGAGATTGAACTGCTGGAAGACCATTCCGATCTTCTTCCGGGACTCCCGCAGCTGCTTCTCGCCCGCCGGCTTCAGCGAACCGCCCGGAGTCCGTACGTGCGACAGCGGCGAGCCGTCCACCCAGATCACACCGTCGCTGACCTTCTCCAGCGTCATCAGCAGCCGCAGGATGGTGGTCTTGCCGGAGCCGCTCGGCCCGATCAGCGTGACGTGCTCGCCGCGCCGCACGGTGAAGTCCAGCTCGTCCAGGACCACATGGTCGCCGTACCGCTTGACGACCCTGTCGAAGCGGACCAGCGGCTCGACGCCGGTCGACGCGGTGGCGGGCGTCGCGTCCGCGGGTTCCTTCAGGGGTGCAGAGTCAGTGGCCAAGGCGCTTCTCCAGCTTTCTCATCAGCAGCGAGGTGGGGTAGCTCGCGACCAGGAAGACAACTCCCGCGAGCGTGAACGCCTCGGTGTACGCGAAGTGGTCGGCCCCGTACTTCCGGGCCTCGAAGACCATTTCCTGCACCGTGATCACGGCGAGGAAGGGGGTCTCCTTGAACATCGAGATCGCGTAGTTCCCGAGGGCCGGCAGCACGTTGCGCACCGCCTGCGGCAGGATCACGGCCTGCCAGGTCCGCCGGGGCGACAGCGAGAGCGCCCGGCAGGCCTCCCACTGCCCCTTGGGCACACCGTCGATCCCGGCCCGGTACACCTCGGACGTGTACGTGGCGTAGTGGATGCCCAGCACCACGATGCCGGTGGTCAGCGGCTCCACGGACGTGAAGAGGGCCGCCGCGCCGACGAGCTGGACCAGCAGCGGGGTGGAACGGACGAACTCCATCACCGCCTTCACGGGCACCGTGACGAAGCGGGACGGCGCCCGCCCGGCCACCGCGATGGCGAGCCCGAGGACCGCCGCGACGAGCGTGCCGAGCACGGTCGCGAGGAGGGTGACCCGGAACCCTTCGAGCAGCAGGGGAAGGGCTTCCCCGACGGCATTCCGGTCGAACGTGTTCACCGGGCACCTCCGGTCGTGGCGGGCTGCGCGCTGCGCGTCCTGAGCAGGCTTCCCGCGCCGGTGTGCAGTCCGAGCCGCCGCTTGGCGCTCCGCTCCAGCAGGTTCATCAGCAGGGTCAGGGCGTAGGCGAGGACGAAGTAGGCGGCCAGCAGCGTGAGGTAGGCGGTGAGGGTCTCACCCGTGCGGTCACGGATCTGCTGGATCACGGTCATCAGGTCGGCCGCGGAGATCAGCCACAGCAGGGGGGTGCACTTCAGCAGCTGGATCAGCAGGTTGGTGAAGGAGGGGATCATCTGCACCCAGGCCTGCGGAAGGATGACCTTCCGCATCCGGTGGAAGGGGCTCATGTTCAGCGCCACGGCCGCCTCGTACTGTGCATGGGGCACGGAGTTGATCGCACCGCGCACGATCTCCGAGCCGTACGCGCCGTAGTTCAGGCCGAAGGCGACGATCCCGCAGAGCACCGGCGTCAGTTCGTACCCGGTGAGCTGCGGCATCGCGTAGTAGAGCCAGAACAGCTGGATGTAGAGCGAGGTGCCGCGGAAGAACTCCACGACCGCCCGGGAGACCCCGCGCACCAGGAGCAGCTTGCTGCCCGCCATCAGCCCGAGGGTGAAGGACAGCAGCAGGGCGAGCAGGGAGCCCAGGACGGTGGCCTGGAGCGTCACCCACAATCCCGCCCTCACCTGGGGGAACTCGTCGACGAGTGTGGAGAAGAAGTCACTCATACGGTGTGCTCCGTCCCCGTCAGCCCTTGCACAGATCGGCGGTCTTCAGGGTGGCCGGCGGGATCTCCGTCGCGCCGAAGCCGTACTCCTCCAGGAGACCCACGTAGCGGGACCTGTCCGAGACGATCTTCCTGAGCTCGCGGTTGAAGGAGTCCCGCAGGTCCTCGTTGCCCGTGCGGAAGACCGCGCCGCCCGGGGAGAACTGCTGCTTCCCGTCCAGCTCCGGGACGAAGGCCTCGGTGACCTCGGTGTCCGGGTTGGTCTTCGCGAGCCAGCGCAGCGAGATGCCGGTGAGCAGGAACGCGTCGATCCGGCCGCCCTTGACGGCGTCGGCGCCGTCCTGCGGCTTCTGCAGCGTCCTGATCTTCCCTTCGGCGATGCCCGCACCCTCGGCGTACGAGCCCTCGACGGCACCGGACATCACGCCGACGGTGACTCCGGCGGCCTTCGCGGACGCCAGGTCGGTGAGCTTCTCCGGGTTGCCCTTCCTCACCATCAGCGCGGTGGGGGAGATGAACTCCGGCTCGGAGAAGATGGCGTTGGCGCAGCGCTCGGGCGTGATGGCCATGCCCGCGCTGACCACGTCGTACTTCCCGGCCTGCAGACCGGGGATCAGGCCGTCCCACTCGGAGAGGGTGGGCTTCAGCTCGTCGACGCCGAGCGCCTTGAAGATCTCCCGGTGCAGGGTGGGCGCCTCGCCCTTCAGCTCCTTGCCCTCCAGGTAGCCGTACGGGGCCTCATTGGCGTACGCGACCCTGACGAAGCCCTGCTTGCGGAGCTTGTCGAGGGCTCCCTCGCCGTCCGCGGCACCGGCGTCGGTCCTGCTGCAGGCGGAGAGCAGACCGGGAACGACGAGCAGTCCGCCCACGGCTGCCGATCGGTTGAGGAAACCCCGGCGGGACAGGTTCGGGAAGTCAGCCATGGTTCGCAATCTCCTGGAGGCGTCGGACAGTCCGGACAAGGTGAGCGCCTGCCCGATCCCGTACGTCTATGCAGGAAGCGCTGCCATGTAACCGAACGGTGGCCGGAGGGTGACCTTCCCGTGTCTCGTCGCGGGCGGAGCGCGACCGAGGATGTGCGGGGCGTACTCCGCCAGGGTGCCTGGCTCTTGACTGCCCGTCAGGCAGGAATGTCCGTCGACGGTACGTAACCACGCTGTATGTCCACCACGTTGGGCAGCGCCTCCCCGGCTGCCCAGCGCTCGTACATCGAAACGAACTGCTCGCCCAGCCGGTCCCGCCAGCCGGCCGTGTCCCCGCTCATGTGCGGGGAGACCACCAGGCCGGGCGCGTCCCACAGCGGGCTGTCCTGGCCCAGCGGTTCCTCCTGGAACACGTCGAGGGCGGCACCCGCGATCCACCGCCTGCGCAGGGCCTCCGCCAGGTCGTCCTCGACCACCACCGGCCCGCGTCCCACATTGATGAACCGGGCGTACGGCTGGAGCAGACCGAAGAACCGCGCGTCGAACATCCCGCGCGTCGACTCCGTCAGCGGGGCCGCGCAGATCACCCAGTCGGCACCCGCCGCCAGCCGGTCCAGGTCCTCGGGGCCGTGGATCGAGCGCCGCGCGGTCCGCCCCACGAGCGCCACCCGGACACCCAGGCCGTGCAGCAGCCGCATGATCTCCCGGCCGATCGGCCCCGCGCCGACGACGACCGCACGGCTGCCGGAGAGCTGCCGGGTCTCCCGGTGGCGCCAGCGCCGCTGCCGCTGCAGTTCCAGCGTGCGCGGGAGGTCCTTCGCGAAGGCGAGGACCAGGCCCGCCACGTATTCGGCGACCGGCAGCTCGAAGACGCCCCGGGCGTTGGTGACCACGGTGCCGGAGGCCGCCAGCTCGGGGCACAGCAGCCGGTCCACCCCCGCGCTCGCCGTGTGCACCCAGCGGGGCCGCGGGCCGTCGCCCGGCCAGGCGGCGCGGACCGCGTCGGAGGTGAAGTCCCAGACCAGCAGCACATCCGCGGCGGGCAGCAGCTCGGCCAGATTCCGCCCGTCGGCGTACCGGACGCGGGCCCGCCCGGTCAGCCGGCCCAGGCGCGGTGACGGGGCGGCGTCCAGGACGAGGATCACGGGTTCGACGGGTTCGGCCATGAGGATTCCCCACGCTCGCACCCGGCCGTGCGGCCGTCAACACGGCCATGGGAAACCCCAGGTCACACCGGTTGCGGGCGGCGGCATGCGGCCATCGGAGGAATACTTGTCCCAGGCAGGGGCAGCGGTGACACGTCGCACGGGAAGCGACAGGCGGAACATGCGGGACATCCGGACGCGCAGGAAGGATGGACATGACGACCGTAGGACTTCTCTACCCGGGCCACGCCGCGGAGGACGACTTCCCGCGGATGGAGGTCATTCTCGACAGCGACATCAGACTGCCGCTGTTCCACACCGACATCGACGAGGACTCCCGCAGCGTCGAGGCACTGCGCGCGGCGGCCACCCCCGAACGCCTGGCCGCCGGTGTCGAGGAGCTGCGGATGGCGGGCGCCGAGTCGCTGGTCTGGGCCTGCACCGGTGGCAGTTTCGCCCACGGCTGGGAAGGGGCCCAGGAGCAGAACGCGGCCCTGGCCCGGACCGCGGGACTGCCCGCGTCCAGCACGTCCTTCGCCTTCACGCACGCGGTACGCGAGCTGGGCGCCACCAGGGTCGCGGTCGCCGCCACCTACCCCGAGGACATCGCGGCGCTCTTCGCCGGATTCCTGGAGGCCGGAGACGTCGAGGTGACCGCCACGCGGGGCAGCGGCATGATCACCGCCGCCGAGGCCGCCGACTGCGGACCGGAGCGGGTGAAGGAACTGGCCGTGGCCGGCGACCACCCCGACGCCGAGGTCGTGCTGCTCCCGGACAACGCCCTGCACACCGCGGCGTTCATCCCCGAGCTGGAGGAACTCCTCGGCAAGCCCGTGCTCACGGCGAACCAGGTGGCGGTCTGGGAAGGGCTCCGGCTCACCGACCGGCGGATCTGGGCACCCACGCTCGGCACGCTCTTCGCCACCCGCGAGCCCCCGCTCGGCACCGCCGAACACCGGGGGATCGAGGTGCGGGAGTGACGGGCGGCGGGGGTACGGGACCCGCGGTACCGTACGGCGGCCGGGAATAAGCGGAGCCGTCCTCCTGTTCGTACTCTCCGAACATACGCAGCCGCAGCATGGGAGAGGGCCGGACACGTGGACGAGAACCGAGGCGACGAGATTCGCGGCACCGCGAGCGGGACGGCATCCGTGCCCCTGTCCGTGCTCGATCTGGTGACCGTGGGCCAGGGCCGCACCGCGACCCAGGCACTGCGTACCAGCGTGGACATCGCGAAGCTCGCCGAGAACCGTGGCTTCCACCGCTTCTGGGTCGCCGAGCACCACTCGATGCCCGGCGTCGCCTCGTCGTCCCCGGCCGTGATCCTGGCCCACCTGGCCGCCCACACCGAGCGCATCAGGCTCGGCTCCGGCGGCGTGATGCTGCCCAACCACGCCCCGCTGGTGATCGCCGAGCAGTTCGGCACCCTGGAGGCGATGGCCCCCGGCCGGGTCGACCTCGGCCTCGGCCGCGCCCCCGGCACGGACGGTGCGACGGCGGCGGCCCTGCGCCGCACCGACCGGCTCAACGAAGGCGCAGTGGGGTCTCCCCTGCTCGAGCGGAGCCGAGAGCTCGGGGACGACTTCCCGCAGCAGCTCGCCGAGCTGACCCGTTTCCTGGACGACGACTTCCCGGACGGGCACCCCTACGGCCGTATCCACGCCGTTCCCGGCCCGGTGCAGGCCACCTCGCCCGGCGGCGTCCAGTCGGCGGGCCGGCCGCCCATCTGGCTGCTGGGCTCCTCCGGCTTCAGCGCCCGGCTGGCCGGCGTCCTCGGGCTGCCCTTCGCCTTCGCCCACCACTTCTCTGCCCAGAACACCGTGCCGGCGCTCGACCTCTACCGCGAGTCCTTCAAGCCGTCCGCCGTGCTCGATGCCCCGTACGCCCTGATCGGCGTCGCGGCGCTGGCCGCCGACGAGGAGCGCGAGGCCCGCCGCCAGGTGCTGACCGGCGCCCTGTCGATGGTCCGGCTCCGCACGGGCCGCCCGGGACTCGTGCCGAGCCCCGAAGAGGCGGAGGCGCACGACTTCAGCCCCATGGAGCGCGAATTCGTCGACGGCTGGCTGACCAACATCGTCCACGGCACGGCGGACGAGGTCCGCAGCGGCCTGGACGACCTGGCCAAGCGCACCGGCGCGGACGAGCTGATGATCACGGCCAACGCGCACGGCGGCGAGGCCCGGCTGCGCTCGTACGAGCTGATTGCGGACGCGTACGGGCTGCCGCGGGCGGCCTGACTCCGAGGGCCCGGCACGGCCGGACCCCGGTGGTCCGGCCGGCTCAGCTCTCCGGTGGCCTGGTGCCGATCATTTCCGCGATGCGCTCCGGGGCCACCGCGCGGGAATACAGCCAGCCCTGCCCGGTGTCGCAGCCGATCCGCCTCAGCCGCTCCGCCTGGCCCGAGGTCTCCACGCACTCCGCGGTGACCGTCAGGCCCAGGCGGTGCGCCAGCTGCACCATGGCCTCGACGATCGTCTCGTCGGCCGGGCTGGGGTGCGCGCCGTCCTCGTAGCGGAAGCCGCGTACGAAGGAGCCGTCCAGCTTCAGCACGGAGACGGGCAGCCGGCTCAGATAGGCGAGGTTGGAGTAGCCGGTGCCGAAGTCGTCGATCGCGATGCGGACGCCCATGTCGCTGAGCGACCGGAGCACCCGCAGCGGCCGGCCCGACGAACCCATCACGGCGGATTCGGTCAACTCCAGCTGCAGCAGGCCCGGTTCGAGACCGGTCTCGGCCAGGACCTCCGCCACGTCGGCGACCAGGTCGGAGTCCCGGACCTGGCGGACCGCGACGTTGACGCTGATGAACAGCGGTGGCTCGTCCGGGTGTTCGAGCTGCCAGCGGCGGGCCTGACGGCAGGCGGTACGCAGCACCCACCGGCCGAGCCGCACGATCGTGCCGTCCTCCTCGGCGATCGGGACGAACCGGTTCGGCGCCAGCATCCCGAACTGCGGGTGATTCCACCGGACCAGGGCCTCCACACCCCGTACGACCTCGTCGGCCATGCCGACCAGTGGCTGGTACTCCAGCGTGAACTCGCCTCGCTCCACGGCGGGCCTGAGCGTGGCCGACAGTGCCTGCCGGGTCATCCGGTGCGCGTTGCGCTCGGGGTCGAAGAGCGTCCAGCGGGCCCGGCCGTCGGCCTTCGCCCAGTACAGCGTGGTGTCCGCCGCCTGCATCAGCCAGGTGGGCGAGGTGCCGGCGGAGGCCCGCTCCACCACCCCGATCGAGGCGGAGACCGAGAGCCGCTGCCCGCCCAGGTCGAAGGGCCTCTGGAGCGCGGTCAGCACCGAGCGCGCGAGCTCGGTGAGCTGGTGCGTGCCCGCCGAGTCCTCGACCAGGATCGCGAACTCGTCACCGCCCAGGCGCGCCACGAGATGCCCGCCGGCCCGGTGATGGCCGTCGGCCTCCGCGCAGTCGGTGAGCCGGCCGGCGACGGCGGCGAGCAGCCGGTCGCCGGTGCCGTGTCCCAGGGTGTCGTTGACCGCCCTGAAACCGTCGAGATCCAGATAACAGAGGCCGATCCGGTCGTGCCGGGGCGGCGAGTCGTCCTGGAACGGCGGGGCCTCCAGAGCGAGGGAGAGCCGCTCGAAGAACAGCGTCCGGTTGGCCAGCCGGGTCACCGGATCATGCATCCGGAGATGGCGCAGCCGCTGCCGCAGCTCGCGCCGGTCGCTGATGTCCGCCACGGTCAGGAGCACGCTCCCGACGCCGGTGGAGGGCTCCTGCCCGGCGGTGATCCCCGTACCTGTGGAGGGTCCTTCACCGGCTGAGGGCTTCTGGCCGGCCGGGGCGTCGTCCCGCATCGGCACGACCGTGACCTCGACCCACATGGACCGGCCGTCGGAGTGCTTGAGGCGGCGGGTGCAGCGCAGCCGGGACCGCGTGCCGAGCAGGACCTCGCCGTACGCGTGCCAGGTGCGGTGGTCCGACGCCAGGTCGACGAGGTCGGCCGCGGGCCGGCGGACCAGCGCCCCGGGGTCGGCGCCGAGCAGCCCGCCCAGCGCCTCGTTCGCCCGGACGACCTCGCCCCGGTGGTCGACGACGGCCATCGGGAGGGCGGCCACCCGGAACGCCGCCCGGTAGTCGCGCAGCTCGGAGAGGCCGGAGCCTTGATGGTCACTTTCCGTGACAGCCGGTCGCCCGGCGCCCGGGGCAGTGTCCGCCGGGGGCATCTGCCCTTCGGAGGTTCCGCTCACCGCTCGCTCCCGCTGTGCAGATCGTCATGAACAGGCCGGTCGGGCAGGGGTCGTCGGGTGGAGTGCCGTGCCAGAGGCGGAAACCACCCAGGAAAGCGAGGTGAAGCATAGAGGGTGGCGCGTCGGCCGCTCCAGCGCGCCCGCCGATTCCGGCCCACTGCAGGCGCATGGCCCACGGCGGAGGGCGCCATCCTCTATGGCCAAGAATGTTTGCTTCTGTATTGATCTGTTCTTTTGTGTTGCTTGGGTGATTGATTGTGACTTTCTGTGAGTGAGATGTGAGAGGGGCCGCGACTCGCTGACCCGTGTGGGGCAGCACAACAGGGCGTACGGCACCGAACCGGCACAGGGTGAGGGGGATGTCCCGCATTCGCCACCCGGAGGTAGATGTGCCGCGTCAGCACGGACCCGGGGGAGTGGAGAGGCCGACTCTGCGCAGTGCGGCGGCCGCTCTCACCTCCCTCCTGGCGCTCGCCGCCACCGGACTCGTAGCCGGGCCCGCCGTGGGAGCCTCGCGGGACGCGGGCCCGTGCGCCCTGCCCAGGACCGGGGCCCACCACTCGCTCGGCCTGGACAGCTGGAACGAGGCCTATCCGCGCCCCGACCGCGGCCTCGACGCCGTCATGGTCTTCCTCTCGTTCCCGGACTCCGAACCCGTCGTGTCCCCCGAGGTGCTCGCCACCGACTACTTCCCCTCGACCACTCGCTTCTTCCAGCGGGCCTCGTACGGGAAATTCACCCTGCGCGCCCACCCGCAGCGGCAGTGGACCCGGATGCCGCACCCCTCCACCTGGTACGGGATACAGCGTGACTGGGGTGCCGAGCGGCGCAGCGACTACCTCCGCGACGCGATCGAGGCCGCCGACGGGCAGACCGACTTCTCCGCGTACGACATCGTCTACCTCGTCGCCGACCCGGACGCGCCGGGAGTCGACTCCGACGCCACGAAGGTCGTCAACTTCGACCGGCCGCTGCGGGCCGACGGTGCGGACATCAAGCGGGTGGTCACCCTCTTCGAGGAGCACCCGCCGGACCGGAACGTCCTCGCACACGAGACCGGGCACGTCTTCGACCTGGCGGACCTCTACCACCGGCCGGCGGACGGCAAGGGCGACTGGGACACCTTCGTCGGGGACTGGGACGTGATGGGCAGCCAGTTCGGACTCGCACCTGAACTGTTCGGCTGGCACAAGTGGAAGCTCGGCTGGCTGGGCCGGGGCCAGGTCGTCTGCGTGCAGGGCGGCGCCGACCTCACCCTGGAACCCCTGGCCGAGGTGCCGGTGCGCGGCGCGTCCCTCGGCACCCGGCTCGCGGTCGTCCGGACCGGTCCGGACAGCGCGCTGGCCATCGAGGCCCGCAGCGCCACCGGCAACGACCGGACGACCTGCACCGAAGGCGTCCTGATCTACCGCATCCGCAACGCGACACCGTCCGGCGGTGGCCCCGTCGAGGTGCTGGACACCCACCCCGGCTCCGACGCCTGCTGGGACCGGTCGGTCTACCCGCCCCTCGCGGACGCCCCGCTGCGCGAGGGTGAGCGCTACACCGTGCCCGGGGAGCGCATCCGGATCGATGTCGCCGACCGGACCCGGTCGGGCGCCTGGACCGTACGGATCACCACCGGCACCTGACCCGCGGGCACACGAAGAAACCCCCTCGCTTCCGCGAGGGGGTTTCTTCCGTCTGTGCGCCGTCAGGGACTCGAACCCCGGACCCGCTGATTAAGAGTCAGCTGCTCTAACCAACTGAGCTAACGGCGCCTGGTGACGTCGTAGACATTAGCACCCGGATCGGCCGGAGGAAAAATCGAAATCCCGGTGGTCGAGGGGGCCGCCGACCTGCCCACCCGTACACAGGCCCAGAGCAGCACGTCGGGGCCCGGCAGCCAGGGGTTTCCGGTGTCGGGGGCGACCACCCAGCGGGGCCCGCCGGTGTTCGATCCGGCCCTCAGCGGCGGGACGGTGACCGCGTCCCCGGCGCCGTGACACAGCAGCGGGGGCATGGAGGCCTGGTGGGCGCGGGGGCGGCCCGCGGAACCCGTGCCCCACTCCTCCCAGGCCAGCAGGGAGGGCAGTCGCTGGGCGGTGCCGGGCGAGGCGAACAGCAGCATCCGCCCCCGGTGCGTGGCGACCGGGCCGGACCCGGGGCCCTCGGCCCAGAGCCGCTCCAGCATGCGCCGGCCGAACAGGGCGGGCACATTCACCACATCGAACGAGGAACCGCACGGCAGGACGCCCGGAGAGCCGGGGCGGGACTCCCACTGCGAGAGCGTGCTGCGGGGGTAGGGCGTGGCTCCGGCCAGCCAGGCGGCTCCCGACGCGGTGACCTGGGCGGCCCGGTCGTCGGTCGTGCGGTTCTCGGTGCGGTCCCGCAGCAGGGCGAAGATGTCGACGCCATGGTGCGGTGCGGCACCGGTGTGCAGGGTCGTTTCGTCTTTCAGCCATGCGCTCATGACGTCAGGTCTACCCGCAGTGACGCTACTGTTTCCGAGAGTTGCCGAAAGCCGGACGCGGCGGGCCTCGAAGGGGTATCTTGCCCGACGGCATATGCCAGAGGCTGTACCCGGAGTGACGAAGCCCACGGCGGTGAGGCGGCGGCGACGCGACCGCTGCCCGTGGCGGGGCGGGCGGGCTTCCGGGCAGGGAGGCCAGGACCGGGGCCGTCAGGGCAGGTCGTCGGGCCAGGTCGTCCTCGGGGCAGGTTGTCCGGGCAGGCCGTCAGGGCTTGGGATCGTTGAGCAGGGACCGCCCGAACTCGATCATCTTCTTGGCATAGTCCTCGGTCCACTCCGCGCGCTCCGCTATGTCTGCGGCCGTGAGCCGGTCGAACCGGCGCGGATCGGCGAGCTGCGCGGCGGCCACGGCCTGGAACTCCAGGGCCCGGTCGGTCGCGGCCCGGAAGGCGAGCGTCAGCTCCGTCGCGCGGGCCAGCAGCTCCTTCGGGTCGTCCATCGACTCCAGGTCGAAGAAGTGCTCCGGATCCGCCGCCGCCTCCGACGGCTCGAAGAGCAGCGGTGCGGGGCGCAGCCTCTGCCGCTCGTTCCGCTCGGGGTGTGCCATGTGGTGTTCCTTCCTCGTACGGCCGGACGGCCACCTTCCATTGTCCGACCCGGCGCAAGAGCGCTTCCCGCGAACGGGCCACGCGATGCGTGCGGCGCGCCCCGGATTCACGGATTCCAGGGCACCCGGTGCTCCCGGAGGTGGGCCAGGACCGCGTGGTTCGCCTCCCACCCGTCGGGGAACTTCACCGTGACGCCCAGCTGCACGGGCTCCGTCGACGGGTGCTCGTCCAGCAGGTCCGCCACCCCCGCCCGGCACACCACGACGCAGGCGTGCCGGTGCCGTGAGGCCAGCACGCACAGGCGTCCCGTCTCCAGGTGGAAGGCCGTGGCGTCCGGGCGGCCCGACAGCGGGTGCAGGACCACCGTCACGTCGAACTCACGGCCCTGGAGCCTGTTCGCCGTGTCCACCGCCACACCCGTCACCCCCAGCTCCGCGAGCGCCGCCCGTACCGCCGCGGCCTGGTCGCGGTGGGCCGTACCGACCGCGACCCGGTCCGCCGTCACCGGGACCTGATCCGGGGACCGCTCGCTCGTCGCGGCGCCGCCCCGGTCGAGCAGCCTGCGGACCACCAGGGCCACCGCCCGCACCGCCTCCGGATCGGTGCGCGGGGTGTGGCGGGCCGGGAGCTCCAGCAGCCCCCAGCCGGACTCCGCCGCCTCGTCCAGCACCCGGTCCGGACCCGAGCCGTCCGAGGGGACGCCGAACGACATCCGCCGGTCGCCGTGGTCCGTGCCGCTGCGGAACGGCGTGAACGGGTAGAACGCGTCCGAGACGAGCGGCGCCGCCGACGCCGGCAGCCGCCAGGACACCGGCAGCCGGTGCTGGGGCAGCTCCGGATTGTGCGCGAGCAGGGTGGAGACCGCGCTCGCCGACGGGTCGTACGACAGCCCCGCCCACTGGTCAGCGCCCACGATCGAGAACGGGTCCAGCTGCCCCGGATCCCCGACGAACAGGGCCCGCTCGAACAGTCCGGCCACGGCCAGCAGCGCGTCCGACCGCATCTGGTACGCCTCGTCGACGATCGCGTGGCCCCACGGCTCCACGTTCTTCACGTGCGCCCACTTGGCGGCCGTGGAGATGACGATGTCCAGGCCTGCCAGATCCGAGGCCTTCGCCGACTTCCGTACGTGGTCCAGGCCGTCCAGGACCTTGTCGTACGGATCGGAGTCGCTGCTGTGCAGCCGGCCGACCGGCAGCCCGGGAGCCTTCTCGGCCAGCCGCACCACCAGGTCGTCCACCTGGGCGTTGGTCTGCGCGACCACCATCAGCGGGCTGCCCGCGGCGGCCAGTTCGAGCGCGGCACGCACCACCAGCGTCGACTTGCCCGCGCCCGGCGGCGAGTCCACGACGATGCCGCGCGCCGTACCGCGCAGGGTGTCGCCGAGGATCGCGTCGGTCGCCCGCGCCGCCGCGGCACCCGGGTCGAGAACGGCTGTCACAGGAGGTCCTCCGGCGTCACGGGATCGGGCTTCTCGGCGGGTCCGTCGGCCGCCGCACCCGGCGGGCCGCCATGGGTCCACGGGGTGTCCTCAGGGTCCGGCAGCTTCGGACCGCCCCGCTGGTCGTGCTCGAACAGCGTCCAGGCGATCCGGTCCCCGGGCTCCGGCACCGAACCGGGCGCGGGCTCCTTGCCGCGCCCCATCCGGTCCGTGATCCGCAGGACGAGAAGGATCTCCCCGTCCGGGTCCCCGCCCATGTCCCCGCCGTCCTCGGAGAGGCGCGCCACGAACTCCGCAGTCTGCGGCTTGCCGTCCAGCGAGCGGTACACCTTCGTCCGCTCGCCGAGATGCGGGCGCTCGTCCGTCCGCATCGTGACCAGGGGGCGGGGGGAGGGGCGCTTCGACTCGCTGTACGCCATCTCCACCTCCGTCACCACCCCGACGAACGCCTCGCCCGCCAGCCGCCGGCCGGCCAGCACCAGCGGATCGTCCAGCGCCTCCTGCGCCTCCAGCTGGGCCTGCGCGGTCTCCCGCGAGGCCAGCTTCTGCGCCGCCGTCACCGCGTCGTCCCGGCGCGGCTGCGGCGGCTCGCCCGCCCCCACCCGGTCCCGGTGCGCGGTGAACGACCAGCGGTCCCTGGTCCAGCGGTCCTGCGCCCTCGGCCCCTCCGGCAGCTCCGCCAGCAGGTCGAGCCCCCGCCACACGGCGTCCCACGTGGGCCGCAGCACCCCGGCGAGCCGGGACCTGATCTCCCGCTCGGCCCCGCTCAGCTCGACGAGCCCGGCATCGGCGGCCAGACCGTCCTCCGCGGCTGCCAGCGCCGTGCGCGCCCGGTCGTACCGCTCGATCGCGGGCGCCAGCAGCCGGTTGTCGAACGCCGGGTCCGTCGCCGGTCCGGCCGGCGGGCAGAGCAACTGTCCGGCACGGTCCCGCCCCGTCTCCGCACGGAGCGCGGCGGCGGCCCCCGACTCGCCCCCGGGCGGGTCGATCCAGGCGAGCAGCGCACCGAGGTGCTGGTCCTCCAGGCTGCTCTGGCCCGTCGCCCAGTGCCGGTTCAGCAGATCCGTCGCGGAGAGCAGCAGGGCGGAGCCCGGCACCCTGGCCCGCTCCCCGTAGTGCGTCAGCCAGCGGCCGAGCAGCGGGACGCGGGCGGGCGCCGGATACGGGGTGTCCGGATCGTCCTCGACGGTGCGCCGGAACCGCATGGACCGCCCCAGCAGCCGTACGAAGTCGACGCCCGCCCGGCTCGGCACGATCAGCTGGGCCGCGTCCGTGCAGAGCTCGACCTCGACCTTGGTCCTCTTCCCGGTCGCCGGATCGGCTTCATTGCGCTCGGCGGGCTCGACGGCGTCCGCGTACGACTCGATGTGCGGCAGCACCGCCTCCGCCAGCTCGGCCAGGAAGGCGAACCGCAGGTCGCGGTCGCGGGGCTGGGCCACCGTGAGCAGCTTCGGCTCCTCGCGGTCGGTGCCGACGAGCGCGCCGAGCGGGGCACCCGCCTCGCCCGCGGTGGTCAGCGGCACCAGCACGAGCGGCCGGGCGGTCAGATGCCGGTGGCGCACCGTGGTCAGCGGCTGGGCCCGCCCGCTGTCCACCGCCTCCAGCCGGGCCAGGGTGGTGATCAGTGACATGCCGCTCCGCCGCTCCGTGTCTCCAGCGCCTCGGCACGCAACGCCGCGGCCCGCCGCAGCGCGGCCACCGTCGGGTCCGCCGGGTCGCCCTCCTTGCCGGCCGCTGCGGCCAGCACCCCGGCAACCGTCGTCAGGCCGCCGAGCTCGCCCCGCACACTCCGGCCGAGGGTCTCCACGGCGCCCTCCGCGCGGGCCTTCGCCCGGCAGTGGAAGGCCAGCTCGCACGCCGCCAGGCACTCGGGGGCGTACGCCGCCGGGACCGCGTCGACCGCGCTGCCCAGCTCCTGGGGGGTGCACCCCGGGTCGAACGTCATGCCCTCGGGCAGGGTCGCCGCGATGTCCTCGATCCGGGTCAGCCTGGTCAGCTGGCGGCGGGTGACGGCGCGCTGCTTGCGGACGTCCACGACCGACGCGGTCGGCAGGTTGGAGAAGTCCTTCGGGCAGACCAGCAGGATCCGGTGTCCGACCTCGGCGCCCTCGGTGACGTCGGCGATCCGCTCCAGCGCCAGGACGTAGACCGCGGACTGGCGGGCCGCCGCCCCGACCTTCGCGGCGTCCGCCGAACTGTCGATCATGGGGAAGGACTTGATCTCGACGACCGTCCAGGTGCCGTCGGGGTGCACCACCACGGCGTCCGGCTCCAGATAGGCGGGGGAGCCCGCCACCTCCAGGGCCAGCATCGGATGGTCGAGCAGCGCCCAGCCGCCCGCCGCCGTGGCCTCGCGCAGCGCCAGGGCCGTGCGCGCGGCCCGGCCCTCCGGCCCGGCGGCCGACAGATCGGGCACGGCGGCCTCGCCCGGTGCGTCCGCCCCGCTGCCGAGCCGCTCGAACAGCAGGCGCAGCAGCTCCGTACCGCCGTCGGCCTTGACCTTCTTCTCGAAGGCGTTGCCCCGGACGAAGGCGAACTGCGACTGGCCGAACGCGGCGGGGGAGCCCAGCGAGCCGGCCAGCACGCCCTTGTCGACCCCCGCACCGTCGAGCAGGGCGCGCCGCTTGCAGCCGGGGTTCGCGGCGAGGGCGGCCAGCGCACGCGCGTCGAGCGGATGCGGCGCGACGGACGGGCCGCGCAGTTCAGCGAGCCGCTGCCGGAGCGTCGTCGCTGGCGGCTTCGGCAGCGGTGCCGGTGGCCGCGTCGCTGGAATCTGCGGAGGGGGTCCGCTGACCGGGGATTCGCTCACCCGCGGAAGTCTTGCATCCGTCACTGACAATCGTGGACCTCGCGGGCGGGACCGGGGCCGGAGCCGGGGCGGACACAACCCGCACACGGTCCTTGACGCGGTCCGCGATCCGCATGACGGGCCTGGTCAGCAGCGCTCCGACACCCATCACTGCGGCGCCCGCGACCGCGTCGAGGAAGTAGTGGTTCGCCGTGCCCATCACCACGAGCACGGTGATCAGCGGGTACGCGATGCCCGCCGCCCGCAGCAGCGGGTGGCGTCCGTGGCGCCACAGCAGGACCCCGCACCACACCGCCCAGCCGACATGGAGGCTCGGCATCGCGGCGTACTGGTTCGTCATCCCGCTGAGCCCGCGCGGGGCGCTCGCCCCCGCGCCCCACCAGCCGAACGCGCTGTACTGGGCCATCGTGTCGACGAATCCGTGGTGGGCGTCCAGGAGCCGGGGCGGGCAGGTCGGCACCAGCGTGAAGCCGATCAGCCCGATGAGCGTGGAGGTCATCAGCCAGGTGCGGGCCGCCCGGTAGGCGGCGGCCCGGCGCCGGAACATCCAGATGAGGACGGCCGGGGTGACCAGGTAGTGCAGGGAGGCGTACGCGAAGTCGGCGGGTATCCCCAGGTAGGGGTGTGCGGTCAGCAGCCGGTTGAGCGGGTGCTCGGCGTTGAGGAACAGCGCCTTCTCCAGGCGCAGTATGGCGAGCCCGTGCTCCACGGCCGCCGGTATGTCCTCCCGGACGAGCAGCCGGCCCGCCGAGTACAGCCCGTACACCACCGCTATCAGCGGCAGCTCCGTCCACCAGCGGGGCCGGTGGCCGAGGGCGGGTGTCCCGGCGGTGGCGTGCGGCATCCGATGGCTCTCCCCATGTTCATGCGGTCGACGGCGGGCGTTCAACCGTACGGCGGTCTTCCGCCCTGGATTTCCCCCGGGGTGTTTCCCCGCGGGCGCTCCCGGTCGTGCGGTGGGAGGGACGCCGACAGTGCCCCGCAGGTTGCCTTCGGGGGGCGTGAGAGATGATGGAGCGGGGCTTCGTCCGCACCGTCCCCCGGCGTGCCGACGTTGCCGCCCGTCGCTGTCCCGGACACCGCTGTCCCGGACCCATCAGATCCTAGGGTCCCCGGATCATCGGATCTCGGCATTTTCAGGGAGAGCCGTCATGGCACCGCGAATCCTGCTCGCCCGGCACGGCCAGACACAGTGGTCCGTCCAGGGCAATCACACCGGCAGGACCGACATTCCCCTTCTCGACACCGGCCGCGAGGGCGCCGAACTGCTCGGCGAGCGCCTGCACCGGGAGCCCTGGGGCGGGCTGCCCGGAGCCGAGGTGCGGACCAGCCCGCTCGTCCGGGCGGCCGAGACGTGCGCGATCGCCGGATTCGGTGAGCGGGCCGAGCCGTGGGACGCGCTCATGGAGTGGGACTACGGGGACTACGAAGGCCTGACCCCGGCACAGATCAAGGCGGACCGGCCTGACTGGCTGATCTGGCGGGACGGCGTCCCCGGGGGCGAGACCCTGGCCGAGGTCTCGGCCCGCGCGGACGAGGTCGTGGAATGGGTGCGCTCCTCGGACCGGGACGTCCTGGTCTTCGCCCACGGCCACATCCTGCGGACGCTGGGGGCGCGGTGGCTCGGCGAGGACATCTCCTTCGCCGCCCGGATCCGGCTGGAACCGACGTCGCTGTCGGTGCTGGGATGGGCGTACGGGATGCCGGCCCTGGAACGCTGGAACGACACGGGACACCTGGAGCGCTGACCCGGCCGTCCGGCCGCGTGCTCACACGCCGGGCGGCAGCTCCTCGTAGCGGTCCAGGAGCGCCGCGACCTCCGGGCCGCCCCGCGGCCTGAGCACCCGTACCGCGCTCGCCAGCATCCCCCGGATACGGGAGGACTGGACCCGGTCCAGGAGGTCGAGCACCTGGTGGCCCGCCGCGGACGCCTCGTCGGCCGTCCCCGCCCGCGCCAGGTCACCGGCCAGCTGCGCCCGGTACAGCGCGAGGTTCCGGGTGAAGTGCGGGTCCTGCAGCCGGGTGGCCCGGCGGGCGTGCCGGGCCGCCCTCGGCCAGTCGCCCAGCGCCGACCAGCACTGCGCCTCCAGCATCTCCAGCTCCGCCTCGCGGAAGAAGCTCATCCACTCCGGGTCGGCCGGGCACGAGCCCCGCTCGAACGCCCTGCGCGCCCGCCCGATCGCCTGCTCGCACCCCGTACGGTCCCCGAGCCAGGCCCGGCCGCCCGCCTCCCGCAGCGCCAGCAGCGCCAGCAGCCGTGGGGAGCCGAGCGGGCGGGCGGCACGGCCACCGGCCTCCGCGGCGCGGACCGCCTCCCGGGCCTTCCCCGTGTCCCTGGCCAGGAACGACGCGTTGCAGAAGGCGTGCGCCTCCAGAGCGGGGTCCCCGGCCAGCCGTGCCGTGGCGAGCGCCTCCGCGTAGTGCGAGCGCGCGTCCTCGAAGCGGCCCGAGTCGTGCGCCAGCCAGCCCACGGAGATGGCCAGCTCCCCGGCGCCCGCGTGCAGCCGGTCCGCGGTGCTGCGGCGGGCCGCGGTCCCCGCGTCGAGCAGGGCGTACGCGGCCCGTAGTGGCTCGGCGGCCCGCCGGTAGAGCCCGTCCGCACCGTGCCGGTCGTCGAGCAGCCGGATCTGCCGCACCGCCTCCTCGACGGCACTCACCTCGGCCTCGCCGACCCGGCGCTGCGGGGGAACGGTGATCGGGCCGGCGGCGGACGCTCCGCCGCCCAGGCCCAGGGACGCGGCCGCCACCGTGGCGGTGCCGCTCGTCATGAACACGCGACGCAGCACGTCGCACTCCTCGTCGATGTCACTGTCGAGCATGGGGGAAAGGGGGTCAGGGGCTGGACGGGGTGTCCGGTGTGCTCCCCGGCCGCGCACGCTCTCGCGGGCCGAGAAGCCCAGATCCGCCAGGGTCGCCCCGGGGAACATGTGCAGGAACACCCGTTCGTACGCGTAGTTGGGGCAGCGGATCTCGCCGGACTCCACGCGTCCGACGTACCGGGCGTCGCACGAGACCTGTTCACCGATCTCACGGGCGGCCCTGCGGACGGCCGCCGCGAACTCACCGGCGGAGCGCTGTCCGCGCAGCCGACGGAAGACGAGGTTGGGAACTGCCCGTGTCACCATGGCGGGGCCCTCTCTGGTGCAGCCGGGCGCCTGCTTCCGGTGTCCCGGCGGAGCAAGAACGTACCCGCTGTGACGAGACACGCATGCGGTGTTTCGCTACAAAGCAGACATCTCGTCCGTGATCCGCCATGAACTGCCACCCTTTGCGGCGGCATGGCGCCGTAGCCCTTGACGCCGTCGGCGCGTTGGTCCATGAGGAAACGGGGCGTAGCTCCGTTCGGCGACGAGAGGAGGGGTTCCCTTGCTGCACATCGGCCCGGAAACCGCACCGTGCGACCTGGTGACCGTCCCGGCACGTCAGGGCCTGGAGGCCGTGGACATCCTGCGCCGGGGCGCCGACCACGACGCCGTCGGCCCCGTCCTGCACGACGGGGCCTGCGCCACCCTCGGCTTCCTGGTGCCGCCCGGTACGGCCGACGCCTGGGACGTACCCGGCAGCGCCTGTACGCGGACGGACGGCCGCGGACTCCGCCTCCCCGCCGAGCCGCCCGTCACCGGCGGTGGCTGGCTCCTGCCGCCCGCCGAGGACTCCCAGGTCACCGACCCGGCCGTGCTCCGCGCCGCCCTCGACCAGGCGGCCCGGCTCATCGAGGCGGCCGACAACTGCCGCTGAGGCCATAATGGCCTGGTAGGCGGATCTCCCGCCGTCGCCGGTCCACCCCAGGGTCCGGCCCCGTACAGGCGAGCGAGGACGAGGGCGCGTGGCACGTCGAGGAGCGCCGGCCAAGGGTGCGAGCGCCCGGAAGCGGTCCGAGCGCCATCAGGAGCCCGTCGCCGAGACGGTGGACGGCGGTCTCGCCGAGCTCGTCCCCGACCGTGAACGCCCGCACGCCTGGACCCTGCTGCTGGACGGCGCCCCGCAGTCGCACGTGGACCTGGACGAACCCTCGTACCTCTCGTTCGAATACCAGCGCAGACTCGGTCATGTCATCGACCTCGCCGCGCCCCCGAGCCAGCCCCTCCAGGTCCTGCACCTGGGCGGTGGGGCCTTCACCCTCGCCCGGTACATCGCGGCGACCCGGCCCCGGTCCACCCAGCAGATCGTCGAGATCGACGCGGCACTCGTCCAACTGGTCCGCCGCGAACTGCCGTTGGACCCGCAGGCCCGGATACGGGTGCGCTCCGTGGACGCCCGCGCAGGGCTCGGCAGGATCCAGGACGGCTGGGCGGACCTCGTCGTCGCGGACGTCTTCAGCGGCGCCCGCACCCCCGCCCACCTCACCTCCGCGGAATTCCTCACGGAGGTACGCCGGGTGCTGAGGCCGGGCGGCCAGTACGCCGCCAACCTCGCCGACGGGCCGCCGCTCGCCCACCTCCGCGGCCAGGTCGCCACGGCCGCCTCGCTCTTCCCCGAACTGGCCCTGGCCGCAGACCCGACCGTCTGGCGGGGCCGCCGCTTCGGCAACGCGGTCCTGGTCGCCTCCGACCTGCCGATCGCCGTCGCCGAGCTGACCCGGCGGGTCGCGAGCGACCCGCATCCCGGCCGGGTCGAACACGGCCGGGCCCTCGCCGACTTCACCGGCGGCGCCGCCGTCGTCACCGACGAGGGGGCCCGGCCTTCACCCGTCCCGCCGCCCGGCGCCTTCTCGTAACGACCCGGTGCACGGACCGGTGCGCAACCCGGTGCACGGCCCGGTCCACGACGGGCGGCGGACGAGGCCGCCGACGGCCTACTGGTCGACGATCTGCACCGTCGGCGGATGGCCGTTCCACGTGCAGAAGACGGAGACCGTCGCCCCGGCCCCGTCGCTGAAGTCCACCCGGATCCACTCCGCCATCGTCCACACCTGCATCGACCAGTTCTGTTCCGGCGTGGCCGAGACCAGCTTCGCCGCGTCGCTCGCCAGCTCCAGCACCACCCGGCCGCCGCGCGTCGGATAGCTCCGCACATCACCCGAAGCCGCCGCGGGCGCCGAGGACCCGGGCGGGGCCTGACTGCTCGACGAGGGACGGGCGGAAGGCTTCTTCGACGGCCGCGGCGAGGGCGGCGACGTGGTGCGTGAGGCGGTCGCACCGGCCGAGGGCGACGGCAGGGCGCGGTGCGTCGACGAGGACACCGGCGCGTCCGTGGTCCCGCCGTCCAGTGCGCCCACGGAGATCGGCAGGGCGCGCGGAGGCTCGTACACCGTCCCGGACATCACCGTGTGCACACCCCACCACGACAGGGTGACCGCTGCACCGGTGGCGAGCGACCACGCGATCGCGTGTACGAATCCTCGTTGCATCGGGGACATCCTGCCCCACCCGCCCCGTTGCCGTCCCGGAGGGGACCGGGCTCCTCCGTATGGGCTACGGTGCCGCCCATGCCAAGTGTGCTCGTGGTCGAGGACGACCAGTTCGTACGTTCCGCCCTCATCCGGCACCTGACCGAGGCCTCCCACACGGTGCGGAGTGTAGGTACCGCGCTCGAAGCGCTGCGCGAAGTGGCGCACTTCCGCTTCGACGTCGTCATACTCGACCTCGGGCTGCCCGACCTCGACGGTGCAGAGGCCCTGAAGATGCTGCGGTCCATCACCGACGTACCCGTGATCATCGCGACCGCGCGCGACGACGAGGCCGAGATAGTCAGGCTGCTCAACGACGGCGCCGACGACTACCTGACCAAGCCCTTCTCGGTGGAGCACCTCTCCGCCCGCATGGCCGCCGTCCTGCGCCGCACGGGCGCCGGCGCCCAGGCACCGCCCCCGCGCGTCATCCAGGTCGGCGGGCTCTCCATCGACCCGCTGCGCCGCCAGGCCGAACTCGACGGCACGGCACTGGACCTGACCCGACGGGAATTCGACCTCCTCGCCTTCCTCGCCGGACGCCCCGGAGTCGTCGTCGCGCGCCGGGAACTGCTGGCCGAGGTCTGGCAGCAGTCCTACGGCGACGACCAGACCATCGACGTCCACCTCTCCTGGCTGCGCCGCAAACTGGGCGAGACCGCGGCCCGGCCGCGCTACCTGCACACCCTGCGCGGCGTCGGCGTGAAGCTCGAACCCCCGGAGCCCGCCCCCCGGGCGGCGCCGGAGCCGCCCGCATGAGATGGGCCCTGGTCAAGGTCTGCCTGGCCGTCACCGCCATGGTCGTGATCGCGTTCGCCGTGCCCCTCGGGCTCGTCATCAAGGAAATGGCCCGCGACCGCGCCTTCTCCGACGCCGAGCGGCAGGCCGCCACCATCGGCCCGACCCTCACCATCACCACCGACCGCGAGGAGCTGACCCGCGCGGTCCTCTCCACCGACCCGGGCGGCAGGGGACGGCTCGCCGTGCACGTCCCCGCCGCGGGCGAGCCGGACAGCCGGCGCCTGGAGATCGGCACCCGGCGCGCCACCCGCCAGGACCTGGAGACCGTACGGGAGTCGGGGCGCGCCTCCATCGCCGAGGTCGAGGGCGGTCACGCGCTGCTCCAGCCGACCGCCCTGGGCTCCGGGGACATCGCCGTCGTCGAGGTGTTCGTGCCGGAGGCCGAGGTCTCCAACGGCGTCGACACCGCCTGGCTGGTGCTGGCGGGTGTCGGCATCGCGCTGATCGTGGGCTCGGTGGCGGTCGCCGACCGGCTCGGCGTACGGATGGTGGAGCCCGCCCAACGCCTCGCCGGCGCCGCCCAGGACCTGGGGGAGGGGCGGCTGGGGACCAGGGTCCCGGAGGAGGGGCCGACCGAACTCCGGTCCGCGGCCGTCGCGTTCAACTCCATGGCCGACCAGGTCGTCCAACTGCTCGCCAACGAGCGCGAACTGGCCGCCGACCTCTCGCACCGGCTGCGCACCCCGCTGACCGTGCTCCGCCTCAACGCCGCCTCCCTGGGCGAGGGTCCCGCCGCCGATCAGACCCGGGCGGCGGTCGAGCAGCTGGAGCGCGAGGTCGACACGATCATCCGCACCGCCCGTGAGCAGCGGCCCCAGACCCAGGGCCTGCAGACGGGCGCGGGCGCCGGCTGCGACGCCTCCGAGGTGATCCGCGAACGCATGGGCTTCTGGTCCGCCCTGGCCGAGGACGAGGGGCGTACGGTCCGGCTCGCGGGAGTGGACCGTACGGTACGGATCCCGGTCGCCAGACCTGAACTGGCCGCCGCGCTCGACGCGTTGCTCGGCAACGTCTTCCGGCACACCCCGGAAGGCACCGCCTTCTCCGTCGACGTGCACCACAGCGGTGACGCGGTGCTCGTCCTGGTCTCGGACGCCGGACCCGGCATCCCCGACCCGAAGGCCGCCCTGGCACGGGGGGCCAGCGGACGGAGCGCCGGCGGCACCGTGGGCTCGACCGGACTCGGCCTGGACATCGTCCGCCGCGTCGCCGAATCCACCGGCGGCGACCTGCGGATCGGACGCTCGGTCCTCGGCGGTACGGAGGTACGCATCTGGATCGGGCTCGACGGCGGCCCGTCCGAGCGGGCGCGCCGGGGGCACCGGGTGGGGAAGCGGGGCGGGAAGCGGTTCGGCCGTCGCGTCGCCAGGGGAGCGGCGACGCGGAGTGACGGTCCGGAACACAGGGTCCAGGGAACCCCCGGTGCCGGCCCGAACCTTTAACCGGCACCGATGCACTCCTTAAGCCAGCCCTAAGAACACCGGCCCAGGTCCCAAGAGCGCCTTTTGCCCGGTTCGGGGCGGCTAGCGTGCAGACGCAACCACCACCCCCCGTACGACAGAGGCAGGAACGCGATGGGCACCAGCACGCACCGCCGCACGGCGAGCACCCGCACCAAGGCGGTCGGCGCCGTCGTCGCCGCAGCGGTCATCGGCGGCACGGTCTTCGCACTCACCGGCACGGCGCAGGCGGCGGCGGTCGGTGCCACGTACACCAGGACCAGTGGCTGGACCGGCGGCTACACCGGGCAGTACGTCGTCACCAACGAGACGGACAAGGTCCGGTCGGGCTGGACGCTCGAATTCGACCTCCCCGCCGGTACGAAGATCGACTCGCTCTGGAACGGTGAGCACACCGTCAGTGGTGACCACGTCACCGTGAAGCCCGCGAGCTGGAACAAGGACCTGGCCCCCGGGGCGTCCGTGACGGTCGGCTTCGTCACCGCCTCGTCCGGCACCGCCGGTGACCCGGCGGGCTGCCTCATCGACGACGCGACGTGCTCCGCCGGCACAGGGGCGACCCCGGAGCCCAGCGGGCGGCCCACGGGGAGCCCGACGGCCACGGCGGAACCCACCCCCACGGAGTCCGAGACGGCCGAACCGACGCCGGAGCCCTCGGAGACGTCCGGCGGCGGTGACGGCGGCGGCACGGCCACCGGTGCCGGATTCGCCCCGTACATCGACACCTCCCTCTACCCTGCGTACGACCTGCTGGACACCGCCGGTGCGACGGGCGTCAAGGAGTTCAACCTCGCGTTCATCACCTCGGGCGGCAGCTGCACCCCGCTGTGGGGCGGGGTGACCGGACTCGGCGACGACAAGGTGGCCGCCCAGATCGGCGCGCTGCGGGCCCGGGGCGGCGACGTCCGGGTCTCCTTCGGCGGTGCGGCGGGCGCGGAGCTGGCCCTGCACTGCTCCACCCCCGCGGAGCTCGCCACGGCGTACGGCAAGGTCATCGACACGTACGGGCTCACCAAGGTCGACTTCGACATCGAGGGCGGCGCACTGCCCGACACGGCGGCCAACTCACGCCGCTCGCAGGCCATCGCCCAGCTCCAGAAGTCCCACTCCGGCCTGGACGTCTCCTTCACCCTGCCGGTGATGCCCGAGGGGCTGACCCAGCCGGGCGTCGACCTGATAGCAGACGCGAAGAAGAACGGTGTCACGGTCGACGCGGTCAACATCATGGCCATGGACTACGGGGCCTCGTACAGCGGCGACATGGGTGACTATGCGACCCGGGCGGCCACCGCCACGCAGGCCCAGATCAAGGGCGTGCTGGGGCTCTCCGATGCGGCGGCCTGGGAAGCGGTGGCGGTCACCCCGATGATCGGCGTGAACGATGTCGTCACCGAGATCTTCACGGTCGAGGACGCCACGCAGCTGGTGAAGTTCGCTCAAGAGAAGGGTATCGGCCGGCTCGCGATGTGGTCCGGCACGCGAGACAAGGAGTGCGCGGGCGGCACGAAGCCGGCCGCCGACGCGACCTGCAGCTCGATCCTCCAGGAGCCGCTGGCCTTCACCAAGGCGTTCGGCGCCTTCAAGTAGCCCCGCACCCACCCCGGACCGGCCACCCCCGCCCCCCGTACGACTCGGACCACCTGACCTGCGGCACTCTCCCCGCACCTCTCGGACCCCCCTGCACCTCTCGGAACCCCCCCCGCACCTCTCGGACCGCCACAGCCGCACCTCTCGGCCACCCGCACCTCTCCGACCGCCACAGCCGCACCTCTCGGACCACCCCCCCCGCACCTCTCGGACCGCCACCCCCCGCGCGCATCCCGGCCGGCCCCACACCCCCCACACCCGGCCGGGGTGCGCCCCCTTTTCTCCTGCAGGCGCTTCGCTTCCGCCCCCGCCCCGCTCCGGCACGCAAACCCGCCCAAGCGGAACCTCCCCACCGTGAACCGGAGTTCGGGGAAAGAACGCGGAACCGCCCCCGGACCCCCCTGAGCACCCCCACGGCTCCGTGCCCCGTTCATTTTCCGGCGGGCGCTTTCCGGGTGGCGGCGGCGTCGGGCGCCCGTCCGAACCCCTCGCCGAAATTCCCCCCGCAGTCGGCCCGAATCGCGCGCGGAAGGCGGACCCCGCGCTCAACACCCCTGTGACCAGGGGGAATTCCAGGGTCGGCGATTCCCGCATGCAGGGCACCGGGGTTAACGCAAGCCCTCGGTCGGACACGTTCGCGTGACTTGCAGGACACACTCAGGCAACGGAAGCGTCTTCAACTCTTGACACCCACCCCCTTGAGGCAGCAATGTTCCGGCATCAGCGCATGGGAGCGCTCCCATATCGAACGAGGTTTTTCGCTCGTACGGGGACGACACAGCCCATGTCCTCTCCGTACCACTGGCACCGCACCACCAGCGCGTATGCCGAGCAGATTGAACGCCAGTCCCACCCTGGAACAAGGAGTAGTGGAATGCGCATCACCCGCACCGTCGCAGGTCGAAGCCGCAGAACCGCCGTCATGGCCACCACGGGCCTCACGGCCGCCGCCCTGCTGCTGACCGGCTGCAGCGATTCCGGTTCGGAGTCCGACGAGGCCGACGCGAACGGGAACATCACCCTGACCGTCGCCGACTTCGGACAGTTCGGCTACAAGGAGGCGGGGCTCTTCGAGAAGTACCACGAGCTCCACCCGAACATCACGGTCAAGGAAAACGTCACGGCCGACGAGAAGGTCTACTACCCCAAGTTCCTCCAGCAGCTCAACACGGGCAGCGGGCTGGCCGACGTACAGGGCATCGAGGTCGGCCGCGTCAAGGAGCTCGTCGACACCAAGGCGGACGCGTTCGCCGACCTCTCCAAGGTGATCGACACCAACGCGTGGGTGAACTGGAAGGCGCTGCAGGCGAGCACCGACGAGGGCAAGGTCATCGGCGCGGGCACCGACATCGGCCCGATGTCGATCTGTTACCGCCGTGACCTGTTCGAGCAGGCCGGTCTGCCGGCCGACCGCACCGAGGTCGCCGCGAAGCTCTCCGGCGGCTGGGAGGACTACCTCGCGCTCGGTGAGGAGTACAAGAAGAAGGCGCCCAAGGACACCTTCTTCATGGACTCCGCCAGCGCCATGTACAACGGCGTGGTCAGCTCCGACTCGGAGCAGTACTACTCCAAGGACGGCGAGCCGATCTACAAGGAGAGCGCCGGTGTGCAGGCGGGCTGGAAGCTCGCCGCCGAGGCGGTCGACAAGAAGCTGACCCAGGGCCTGGCCCAGTTCAGCCCGCCGTGGCAGGCGGCCCTGCGCAAGGGCAGCATCGCCACGGTCGCCTGCCCCGCATGGATGGCCGCGCAGATCTCCACGTACGCCGGTGACGAGTTCAAGGGCAAGTGGGACATCGCCCTCACCCCGGGCAAGACCGCGGCGAACTGGGGCGGTTCGTTCCTCTCCGTGCCCGCGAAGGGCAAGCACGTCAAGGAGGCCGGTGAGCTCGTCAAGTGGCTGACCGCGCCCGAGCAGCAGGCCGCCGTCTTCAAGACCGCCGGTCTCTTCCCGTCGAACAAGGGAGCCTACGAGCTCGCCGACGTGAAGACCGCCAAGCTGGAGTACTTCAACAACGCCCCGATCGGTGAGCTCTACGCCGAGGAGGCACAGCTCATCCCCGCGGCCGTGCTCGGCCCGAAGGACGGCGTCATCAAGGACACCATCTCCACCCAGATCAACAACATGGAGCAGCGCGGCACCAAGCCGGACGACGCCTGGAAGGCCGCCACCGAGGCCATCGACAAGGTGATCGGCTGACCCTCGCCGGTGCGGGCGGCCGGGACGACTTCCAGTCCCGGCCCGCCCGCACCGGTGCCGGTTCCCCTACCGGCACCGCGCACCTTCTCCGACACCTCCGCCGGACCTGACCAGAGGTCCGGCCTGCCCCTGCGGTGTCGGCACACCCCAGGGAAGGACTCCCGCCTGTGGCAACCTCGACCCCCACCCGGGCCGCACACGGATCGCGGCCCGGCCGTCGCGCTCCGAAGCCCATGACTCCCGGACGCCAGGCCTGGCGCAGCCGGCTGTGGCGATTCGACGACAAGGCGTCCCCGTACGCCTACATCGCGCCCTTCTTCCTCGTCTTCGGAGCCTTCGGGCTCTACCCGCTCATCTACACAGGCTGGATCGCGCTCCACCGCGTGGAGATGACCGGCCTCGACCAGATGGAATGGGTCGGCTGGGAGAACTTCAGCAACATCCTCCAGGACTCCGAGTTCTGGACCGCGGTCACCAACACCTTCGTCATCGGTGTCATCTCGACCGTCCCGCAGCTGATGATCGCGCTGGGCCTCGCCCACCTGCTGAACTACAAACTGCGGGCCAGCACCTTCTGGCGCACCGTGATCCTCACGCCCTACGCCACCTCGGTGGCCTCCGCGGCCCTCGTCTTCGCCCTGGTGTTCCGGGCCGACGGCGGTCTGCTGAACTGGGTCCTCGGCTTCTTCGGCGTGGGTGAGACGAACTGGGCCAACGGGCACTGGACGTCCAACATCGCCATCGCCGTCATCGTGATCTGGCGCTGGACGGGCTACAACACCCTGATCTACCTGGCCGCGATGCAGGCGGTCCCGTCCGATCTCTACGAGGCCGCCTCGCTCGACGGAGCCTCGCGCTGGCAGCAGTTCCGCAACGTGACGATTCCCGCGCTGCGGCCGACGATCCTCTTCACGATCGTCATCTCGACCATCGGATCCATGCAGCTGTTCGGTGAGCCCCTGCTGCTGGAGGGTGGTCAGATCGGAGCCCAGGGCGGCACCGAGCACCAGTACGAGACCCTCAGCATCTACCTCTACAACTACGGCTGGAACCTCGGACACCTCGGTCCGGCCGCCGCGGTCGCCTGGGCCATGCTCGTCCTGCTGCTGCTCATTGCCGCGATCAACTGGCTCATCGGGCGCTTCATGCGCAAGACCGCGGCCTGACGGGGAGCTATATCCATGACCACCACCAGTACCGTCACCGCTCCGGACCGCCGCCGCGTCTCCAAGGCCCCGGGCCGTAACGAGTCTCCGCGCCGCCTCCGCTTCAAGCCCGGAGCCGGCCGCCAGCACCACGCGGGTCCCTTCGCCTACTTCGCACTCACAGTCGTCGGCCTCGGCTCGCTGTTCCCGCTGTACTGGACGCTCGTCGCCGCGTCCCGTACCCAGGACGAGGTGCTGGACACCACTCCGCCGCTCATCCCCGGCGGGAACCTGTTCAACAACCTCGAGGCGGCCTGGGAGCAGGCCAACCTGGGCAAGGCCATCGTCAACACGGTGATCGTGTCCTCCAGCATCACCCTGGCGACCCTGTTCTTCTGCACCCTGGCCGGGTACGCCTTCGCCAAGATGCGCTTCAAGGGCCGCGGCGCGCTGATGACCATGGTCATCGCCACGCTGACGATCCCGCCGCAGCTCAGCGTCGTCCCGCTGTTCATGATGATGTCGGACATCGGCTGGAGCGGTCAGCTGGAGTCGGTGATCTTCCCGACCCTGGTGAGCGCGTTCGGCGTGTTCTTCATGCGCCAGTACCTGATCGAGGCACTGCCGTACGAGCTCATCGAAGCGGGCCGGGTGGACGGGGCGAACAACCTGCGCATCGTGTGGAGCATCGTGCTCCCGGTGGCCCGCCCGGCCATGATGGTGCTCGGCATGCTCACCTTCGTGCAGTCCTGGAACGACTTCTTCTGGCCGTACCTCGCGCTGAACCAGCAGAACCCCACGCTCCAGGTGGCCCTCGGCCAGCTGAGCGCCTCCTACGTGCCCGACCAGAGCATCGTCATGGCGGGTGCGCTGATCAGCACACTGCCGCTGCTCGTCGTCTTCGTGATCTTCGGTAAGCAGATCGTCGGCGGCATCATGTCCGGTGCGGTCAAGGGCTGAGCCGGGCCCCCGTTCCGTCCGCCGTTCCACCCCCGGTCCGACCCCGTCCGTCCCGTACGGCCTGTACCTGACCACAGGCCGTACGGGTCCCGGGGTCCCCGCACTTCCCTGTCCTTGTTCGTCCATTCTTGGGAGCGCTCCCGCATGACTGCAGTACGACCCGACATCACCCCGAAGCAGGCGCCCGAGGCAACGAACTTCCCCACGGGCTTCCTCTGGGGCGCGGCCACCGCCTCCTACCAGGTGGAGGGCGCCGCCGCCGAGGACGGCCGCACGCCGTCCATCTGGGACACCTTCAGCCGCACCCCCGGCAAGGTCCGCAACGGCGACACCGGTGACATCGCCGCCGACCACTACCACCGCTACCGCGACGACGTCGCGATGATGAAGCAGCTCGGCCTCAAGGCCTACCGCTTCTCCGTCTCCTGGTCCCGGGTCCAGCCCACCGGACGCGGCCCCGCCGTCGAGCGCGGCCTGGACTTCTACCGCAAGCTCGTCGACGAGCTCCTCGACGCCGGCATCATGCCCGTCGCCACCCTCTACCACTGGGACCTGCCCCAGGAGCTCGAGGACGCGGGCGGCTGGCCCGAGCGCGCGACCGCCGAGCGCTTCGCCGACTACGCCGCCATCGTCTCCGGCGCCCTCGGTGACCGCGTCGGCATGTGGACCACCCTCAACGAGCCGTGGTGCTCGGCCTTCCTCGGTTACGGATCCGGTGTGCACGCCCCCGGCCGCACCGAGCCCGCAGCGGCGCTGCAGGCGGCCCATCACCTCAACCTCGCCCATGGACGGGCGATCGAGGTTCTGCGCGCCCAACTCCCCGCTGCTGCGCAGACCTCGGTCACCCTCAATCTCCACCAGGTCCGCCCGTTGACCGACAGCGCGGGCGACGTGGACGCCGCCCGCCGGATCGACGCCGTCGGCAACCGTGTCTTCACCGGTCCGATGCTGCGCGGCGAGTACCCCGAGGACCTGATCGCCGACACCTCGCACCTGGTGGACTGGTCCAAGCTGGTCAAGGACGGCGACCTCACCACCATCTCGCGCCCGTTCGACGCCCTCGGCGTCAACTACTACACCCCGACGCTGGTCTCCACACCGGTGGAGGGGGAGGGCTACGCGCGCAGCGACGCCCACGGCGCCAGCGACCACTCCCCGTGGCCCGGTTCGGAGCACGTCGCCTTCCACCTCGCCGAGGGGAAGGAGCGCACCGCGATGGACTGGTCGATCGACCCCGAAGGGCTCTACGCCCTCCTCATGGACACCCACCGGGACCACCCCGGTCTCCCGCTGATGGTCACCGAGAACGGCGCGGCCTTCGACGACTACGTCTCGCCCGAGGGCAAGGTCGAGGACCCCGAGCGGATCTCCTACCTGCACGGGCACCTCGACGCCGTACAGCGCGCGATCGCCGACGGCGCGGACGTCCGCGGCTACTTCCTGTGGTCCCTGATGGACAACTTCGAGTGGGCGTACGGCTACTCGAAGCGATTCGGCGCCGTGTACGTCGACTACGCGTCCCAGCGCCGCATCCCCAAGGCGAGCGCCCACTGGTACTCCGACGTGATCCGCCGCCACGCCCTGCCCCAGGGCGACGGCACCGTCTGACCTGGACGGATCGCGGGGTCCGGCCGTCGGCCGGGCCCCGCTTCCCTGTGCCCGCCTTACCTGTTCGTCACAGTGACCCCGTAGGCTTGGGAGCGCTCCCAAGAGATGGCGCTACGAAGGGACCGGTCGGTCCTGACAAGTGTCAGGGATCGTACGGAGGGACTTGGTTTGCCTCGTCCCGCTGTGAGAAATTGACCGCGAACGGGAGGCAGCCATGGCGGCAGCGCGAGTACGGAGTGGCGGGCGGCCCACGCTCGAAGAAGTGGCGGCACGGGCCGGAGTGGGACGTGGCACGGCCTCACGCGTCATCAACGGCTCGCCGCGGGTCAGCGCACAGACCCGGGAGGCCGTCGAGGCGGCCGTCGCGGAGCTGGGATACGTACCCAACCGGGCGGCCCGCGCGCTCGCCGGGAACCGGACGGACGCCATCGCGCTCGTCGTCCCCGAGTCCGAGACACGGTTCTTCGCCGAGCCGTACTTCTCCGACATCGTGCGCGGGGTCGGGGCCGCCCTCGCGGACACCGAGATGCAGCTGCTGCTCACCCTCGCGGGCAACGACCGCGAGCGCCGCCGGCTGGCCCAGTACCTGACCGCGCACCGCGTCGACGGTGTCCTGCTCGTCTCCGTGCACGCGGACGACCCGCTGCCCGACCTGCTGGAGCAGCTCGGCATGCCCTCGGTGATCAGCGGCCGCAGGCACGCGACGGAGACACTGCCCTCGGTCGACTCCGACAACTTCGAGGGCGCCCGCGCCGCGGTCGACCACTTCATATCGCGGGGCCGCCGCTCCATCGCCACGATCACCGGACGCCTCGACGTGTACGGCGCGCAGCGCCGCCTCGACGGCTACCGCAAAGCCATCGCCGCCGCCGGGCTCGACCCGGACGAACGGCTCATCGCCCCCGCCGACTTCAGCGAGGAGGGCGGTGCCCGCGCCATGCGCGAGCTCCTGGTCCGCCGCCCCGACGTGGACGCGGTCTTCGCCGCATCCGACGTGATGGCCGCCGGCGCCCGCCAGGTCCTGCGCGAGTCCGGCCGCCGGATCCCGGACGACGTGGCCCTGATCGGCTTCGACGACTCCGCGGTGGCCCGTCACATGGACCCCCCGCTGACGAGCGTCCGCCAGCCGATCGAGGAGATGGGCCGCACGATGGCCCGGGTCCTGCTCCAGGAGATCGCGAACCGCTCGGAGGACCGGGCGGTGAAACGCCCGAGGATCGTGCTGCCCACCGAGCTGGTGGTGCGCGAGTCGTCCTGAGGACGGGCGATCCGGCGGCCCGCTCCGGGGACCGGTCAGGCGGGGACCGGAGTGCCGTCGGGTGCGATCGCGGTGAAGCCGGTGTACGGGACCAGTGCGGGCGGCACGGTGAGCGAGCCGTCCTCGCCCTGGTGCTGCTCCAGCAGGGCGACCAGGGTGCGGCCCAGCGGGAGGCCCGAGCCGTTGAGGGTGACCAGCGGTTCCTTGGCCGCGCCCGTGCGGACCGAGATCCGGGACCGGCGCGCCTGGAACGTGCCGCAGTCGGAGACGGAGGAGATCTCCCGGTACGCCTGCTGGCCCGGCAGCCACACCTCCAGGTCGAAGGTGCGGCGGGCCGAGAAGCCCAGGTCGCCCGCGCGCAGCTCCACCACGCGGTAGTGCAGTCCCAGGCGGCGCAGGCACTCCTCGGCATGGCCGAGGATCAGGTCCAGCTGGGTCTCGGCGTCGTCCGGGTGGCAGAGCCGGACCAGTTCGACCTTGGAGAACTGGTGCAGCCGGATCAGGCCCCGGGTGTCCCTGCCGTAGGAACCGGCCTCCGAGCGGTAGCACGTGGTGTGCGCGGTCAGGCCCATCGGCAGCTCGGCCGACGGCAGGGTCTCCTCGCGGAACAGGTTGACCAGCGGCACCTCGGCGGTCGGGATCAGGAAGAGCTCGCGCTCACCGACCGACGTCCGGAAGAGGTCCTCCTCGAACTTGGGGAGCTGCCCGGTGCCCGTCATCGTCTCCCGGGTCACCAGGTGCGGCAGGCTGTACTCGCGGTAGCCGTGCTCGCGGGTGTGCAGGTCCAGGAGGAACGCGGCCAGCGCGCGTTCCAGCGCGGCCCCCGCCCCGCGCAGCACCGCGAAGCGCGCCCCGGAGAGCTTGCCGGCCCGGTCCGGGTCGAAGAGGCCCTGGGAACGGGCGAGTTCGACGTGGTCGCGGGGGGTGAAGGAGAATTCGGGGACGCTGCCCCAGCGCCGTACCTCATGGGGTTCGTCCTGCGGGCCGCCGTCCGGCACCCGGTCGAGCGGGAGGTTCGGGACGGTGAGCAGATGCGTGTGCAGGGCCGTCTCGTGCTCCAGCCGCGCCCGGTCCGCCTCGCGCACCTCCGCCTTGCCCGCGCGTGCCTCCTGGGCGAGGCGCGGGCGGTCCGCCGCGGGGGCGTCCTGGATGGACCGGGTCAGCCGGTTCATCCGGGCCCGCAGCTCGTCGGCGCGGGTGATGCCGCGCACCCGTTCCTGGACCAGCTTCTCCAGCAGGGGTACGTCGAGTGCGTACCCCCGGCGCCCGAGCCGGCGCACGGATTCCTCGGCCGTGCCGATCAACGCGTTCGCGTCGTGCATGAGTGACACCTCACAAATTCGGCACCGCCACGGCGGAGAGGGCAGGATTCGAACCTGCGGAGGCCGTGAAGCCTTTCCATATGAAATACGGAACTCGTTGGGCCGCTACGAGAACCTCTCCCGGAAGCAATTTCCGCTTTCTTCCTGCTCCCGAAGACAACTATGACAGAGCCCGCTGCCACCGCGCTGACAGCGGGCTGACGAACCGTCAAGTCGCCTTGGGGTGCACCCCGGTGGGCACCGCGGGTGCCGTAGGCGGGGCGTCCGGGACGGGCGCCTGGGGCAGCAGCCTGCGCAGCAGCGGCCCGGTCATGGCGGTGGTGACCAGGGCCATGAAGACGAACATGGAGAACAGCTCGCCGTTCAGCACACCCAGTTGGACACCCACGCTCAGCACGATAAGTTCGGTCAGTCCCCGGCAATTCATCATCGCGCCGATCGCGAGCGACTCCCGTCTCGTGAACTCACCCGTGGCGGCGGCCGCCACGGTCGCACTCGCGACCTTCCCGAGAACGGCCACGGCGATGATCAGCAGGCACACCAGCCAGGTGCCGGCCCCGCTCAGGCTCCCCAGGTCGGTGCGGAGCCCCACCGTGACGAAGAACAGCGGCAGCAGGAACCACACGGTGACGCCCTGGATCCGGTGGGTCAGGTCCTCGATCACCCGGGAGCCGCGCGGCATGATCGCCCCCGCCATGAACGGCCCGAAGATCGCGTGCAGTCCCATCCGGTCGGTGGCGAACGCGCTCATCAGCACGAGGAAGACCAGCCCGGCGCAGAGCGCGTCCCTGGACAGCTCACCGGCGTCGGCCCGGGCCACCGCCTTGGCCACCAAGGGCTGCACCACCCCCAGCATGAGGACGGCGAAGAGGGTGACGTAGACGATGGAGAGCGCCGCCGCCGTCAGCGAGGTGCCGCGCACCGTCGAGATCACCGCGGCCAGCAGCACCCAGGCGGTCACGTCGCTGATCCCGGCGGACGTCATGCCCGTCGCCCCCAGCCGGGTGCCGAGGAGTCCCTGTTCGGCCAGGATCCGGGCCAGCACGGGGAACGCGGTGATCGACACGGCCAGCCCGATGAACAGCACGTACGCCGTCCGGCTGGAGTGCACCGGCGGATACCGGTCGATCAGCCACAGCCCCATGGCCGTGCCCATCGCGAAGGGCACCGCGATGGACGCGTGCCCGATGAGGATCCCGACACGTCCGCTGGTGCGCAGCGATCCCGAAGGCAGCTCCGCCCCGACCAGGAACATGAAGAAGACGACGCCGAACTGCGCCAGGGTGTCCAGGTGCGGCAGGACCGTGTCCGGGAAGAGCCACTCCTGCGGCCCCCGGGCCAGCGCGCCCAGCACCGACGGGCCGAGCGCGATACCGGCCGCCAGCTCACCGACCACCGCCGGCTGCCCGACCCGGCGCGCCAGCCAGCCGCCCAGCGCCGCCACCGCGACGACGGCCGCGGCGGCCAGCAGCAGCCGGTAGGCGGCCTCGGCCGACGAACCGGCCTGTGGAGCGGTGCCGCCCGAGCCGTCCGTGAGCCGGACCAGCAGCCAGGCGGCGACCGCACCGGGCACGATCACCGCGAGCGCGTACACACTGAAATATCTCTTCATACTCGAGCGCCTCTCAGGGAGTTGGCCGTAGATTGCGAGAACAGCTGTGCGCGGTCGCGGAGTCGGCCACGACCGCACGAGGCCCGCTCCGGAGCGGGCGGGGGAGGTTCGACGTGGGCACACTCGCGGTTGTCTCCGGTGGCGCCACCGGTATCGGGCGGGCGGTGGCGGAGCGCCTCGGAGCGGCGGGAGCGGACCTGGTGCTGATCGGCCGGCGCGCCGACCGGCTGCGGGAGGCCGCGGACGCGCTGGACAAGTCCTTCGGACGTGGGCGGACCCAGGTCGTGGTGGCCGACCTGAGCGTGCCCGAGGACGTGGAGCGGGCCGCCCGCGAGATCACCGCGCCGGGACGGCCCGTGGACGTGCTGGTCAACAACGCGGGCGGGAACCTCGCCGCGGCCCCGGCCGCCGACCTGGACGGCGTACGCCGGGACTGGACGGCCAACTTCACCGGCAACGTGCTCCCGGTGGTGCTGCTGACCCAGGCGCTGCTGCCCGCGCTGCGGCGGCCCGGCGGCCGGATCGTCACCGTCGGGTCGATCGCCGCGCTGCGGGGCTCGGGCTCCTACGGCGCGGCCAAGGCGGCCCTGCACCCGTGGTCCTGGGAGTTGGCCCTGCGCCTGGCGCCGGAGGGAATCACCTCGAACATCGTGGCGCCCGGCTACATCCAGGACACCGAGTTCTACGGCGACCGGATGTCCCCGGACTTCCACGCCGGACGTGCCGCGCAGGCCCCGATGGGCCGGGGCGGCACCGTCGACGAGGTCGCCGCGACCGTGGCCCACCTGGCCGGACCGGACGCCGGATACCTCACCGGGCAGATCGTCCAGATCAACGGCGCCGCCATGGCCGGGCGCGGCTGACACGACGGAGCCGCGCGCCCGGCGGGCCCGCGGCTCCGCCCGGCTCACACGGTGTCCATGACGGCCAGTCGTTTACGGGCGTCGGCCACCGCGCGCAGGGTCAGCACCGCGGAGGACCCCATGTAGCCGGATGCGTCGAAGATCTCGTCCAGCTCCGCGGAGGTCAGCATCCCGGCCGCACGCGTGTGCTCCTCCAGGACCTCCCGGACCGGCCGGCACTGCGTCTGCGCCTGCTGCGTGATGTCGTAGACCAGCTCGTGCGCCCGCTGCTTGCCCATCTGGCGGCCCAGCGACAGCATGAGCCGCTCCGACATGACCCGGTCGGCGGCGACCTCGGTGTTGTCCCGCAGCCGGTCCACGTGCACCTGGAGGCCGGTGGCACTCTCCAGCATCATGTCGCAGGCGGCCAGGCAGTAGTGCGACACATCGGGTACGCAGGACCACTCGATCCGCAGGGCGCGGGCGTCCCGCTCGTGGTCGCCGATCAGCGCGGCGAAGGAGGCGCTCGCCTGCGCGCCCGTCAGCCGGGCCATCACGACGACCTGTTCGAGGCGCTCGGGGTTGCGCTTGTGCGGCATGGTGCTGCTGCCGACCTTGCCGGGCCGCCACGCCTCGGACAGCTCCCCGAACTCGGGGCGCACCAGCGTGCGCACCTCGTCCGCGATCCGGCCGAGCGTGCCGGTGACCATCGCCAGGGTGCTGACGAACTCGGTGGGCCGGTCACGGGCCGCGTGCCAGCCGATCGTCGGGGTGTCCAGGCCGAGGCGGCGGGCGAACCGCTCCAGCAGGTCGGGGCCCTGGTCGCCGAAGCCCGCCATGGTGCCCGCGCCGCCGAACAGCTGCGCCACCAGCGCGCGTTCGCGCAGCTGCTCGACGCGCTCGTAGTGGCGCAACAGCTCGTCCGTCCAGCCGGCCACCTTCAGGCCGAAGCTCATCGGGAGGGCGGGCTGCGCGTGGGTGCGGCCCAGGGCCAGGGTCTCGGCGTGCCGCTCCGCCAGCGTGGCGAAGGTCGCGACGAGCGAGGTCAGCCGGGCCTGGAGCACGTCCAGCACATCGCGGATCTCCAGGCTCTGCCCGGTGTCCTGGATGTCCTGGGTGGTGGCCCCGTAGTGGATGTACTGCCCGGCGTCCGGGCCGCAGGCCTCCTCGAAGACGCGCAGCAGCCCGACCAGCGAGTGGCCCGAGCGCTCGATCTCCCGCTGCACGTCGTCGAGGTCGATGTGCTCCAGGCGGGCGGTGGCCGCGATGGTGTCCGCCATGTCCTGCGGGATCATGCCGATCTCGGCCTGCGCCAGCGCGAGCGCGGCCTCGATGTCGAGCCACCGCTGCTTGCGGCAGACGTCGCAGAAGATGCGGCGGCTGTCCGGCGAGGCGTAGCGGTTTCCGTAGAAGCGGGAGTCGGTGATGTGGCCGCGTTCGTGCCGACACGGCTCGGTCGCGGAATCCAGGTGGGTGTGGGTGGTCATGGCATCCCCTCAGGACGGGCGTCAGAGGCTGGAACGGGGTGGTTCAGAGGTCGCTCGGCTTGAGATACGGGCAGGTGCCGTACGGCGGGGCCGAGGCGTCGATCCGGGTGCGCTCCGCCAGGCGCAGTGCGGCCGAGCGCGGGCTCTCGGCGTGCCGGCGGGCCACCGTGAACAGCTCGTCCACCAGTTGGCGGGTCAGATGTGCGGACCGGGACAGCACCTGGGCGGCGCTCGGCACCGTACGGGCACCGAACAGCGCCTCCATGGACGCCGAACCGCCGATCCCGCCGATGAAGTCCGGTACGACGAGGACCCCCCGGGCGTGCAGGGCGTCCTCCGTCGCGTCGGTCAGCCCGTGGTTGGCGCCGACCGCGACAGCCGGGCAGCCGAGCTTCCCGGCCTGCTCCGCGTCGACGGCGTCGGCACCGGCGGCCAGCACCAGGACGTCGGCGGACACCCCGAACAGTGACGCGTTCCCCGGCAGGGTGCGCCCGGGGGCCAGCTCCGGGACGGGCGTGCCCGGGGCGCTGCGCAGCAGCCGCTCCAGGTCGAGGCCGGCCGGGTCCGCCGCACAGCCGTACTCGTCGGAGACCGCCGTGACCCGTACGCCCTCCTCCAGGAAGGTGCAGGCGGCTGCCCTGCCCAGGGTGCCGAAGCCCTGGAGGGCGACCGAGAGGTTCCCGGAGCCGCCGGCCGCCCGGGCGGCGCCGATCGCCGCGTGCGCCAGGACGTGGCCCGCCCGCCGGCCGCTCAGTGTGAGCAGCCCGGCCTGTTCGTCCAGGCTCGCCATGCGGGCGAAGAAGTCGTGGTCACTGAGGCGTTGGGCGGTCTTCACCGCGTACTTGACCGAGGGGATCCCCTGGCCGGCGGCGAGCCGCTGGAGGTCGTCCCACCGGGTCCCCATGTCCGAGCCCATGCTGAACCGTTGGTGCAGTTCGTCGTGCAGGAAGGCCAGGAAGCCGCTCATCGCCTCCTCGGCGTCGGCGGCCCTCGGGTCGTGGTCGACGCCGCACTTGGCGCCGTCGACGTTGAGGCCCAGCACCCGCTGCTTGAGCGTCATCCTCCCGGCCAGTCCGGCCAGTTCGGCCGCCCCCAGGCCCGGCCGCATCCGGCAGCCGCCGGCTGCCAGCGGGGCGGTGTCACCGTCGTACGCCAGCCAGCCCCGCACCCGGCCGGCGGGGTCCTCGTAGGAGAGGATCTGTGCCATGTCTGCCTCTTCTCGCCTTCGTCGCGTCAGGAAGCTGTCGATCGGTCGCCGTCACCCGAGGAGGGCCAGCACGTCCGCCTCGGTGACCAGGCCCTCGGGCAGGCCTCCGGCCACCGCGACGGCGGCGGTGGCCCCGGCCCCGGCGAGCGTGGCCAGCACGCCCGCCGCCAGCCGGCCGGTGCCCGCGGGCGGCGGCGGCGGATCCATGTGGTCGGCCACCTCGTCGTCCGGGCCGATCGCGCCCCGGGCCAGGCTCCTGGCGAGGGCGGCGGGCGTCAGCACGCCCTGGATCTCGGGGAGCCGCACCGGGGGCGGGGCCGAGGCGACCAGCAGATGGGTCAGGTCCCGCTCGCGCATCAGCTTCACCGCGGCCGCCACGGACTCGTGCGGATCCACGAACACCAGCTCGCGGCGCGGGGTCTGACGCTCCAGCAGATCGCTCACCCGGGGGCCTTCGCCGGGCTGGTCGGCGAAGCCGAAGCGCTCCGTCCAGGCCTCGTCGAAGATCTTCGAGAGGTAGCCGCGCCCGGAGTCCGGGACGAGTACGACCACGACGTCGTCGGGGCCCGCGTCACGGGCCGCCTCCAGGGCCGCCGCCACCGCCATGCCGCCCGAACCCCCCGTGAGGATGCCCTCCTCCCGGGCCAGCCGGCGGGTCATGGTGATGGAGTCGGCGTCCGAGACCTTGATGATCCGGTCCGGTACCGCCGGGTCGTAGGAGCCCGGCAGCGACGGCTGCCCGACGCCCTCCACGACGTAGGGGCGCCCGGTGCCGCCGGAGTAGACCGAGCCGTCCGGGTCGGCACCGATCACCTGCACCCGGCCGCCGGACAC
This sequence comes from Streptomyces sp. NBC_01520, assembly GCF_045040375.1. Taxonomy (NCBI): domain Bacteria; kingdom Bacillati; phylum Actinomycetota; class Actinomycetes; order Kitasatosporales; family Streptomycetaceae; genus Streptomyces; species Streptomyces sp. NBC_01520. The sequence continues at coordinate 2,913,420 of NZ_CP109404.1, read as the reverse complement.
CTCCTTGAGATAGCGCCCGGTGCCCGAGATGGTGCCGCCGGTGCCGACGCCCGCCACGAAGTGGGTGACGCCGCCCCGGCTCCGGGACCAGATCTCCGGACCGGTGGTGCGGTAGTGGGACTCGGGGTTGGCCGCGTTGGCGTACTGGTTCGGCGAGAAGGCGCCGGGGATCTCGGCGGCCAGCCGGGCGGCCGTGCTGCGGTAGGAGTCCGGGTGGTCCATGGGGACCGAGGCGGGACAGATCCGCACCTCCGCGCCGTACGCCCGCAGGACCGCGATCTTGTCCGTCGACACCTTGTCCGGGCAGGTGAACAGGCAGCGGTAGCCACGCTGCTGGGCCACCAGGGCGAGCCCGACGCCGGTGTTGCCCGAGGTGGGCTCCACCACGGTGCCGCCGGGGCGCAGCAGCCCCGCCTCCTCGGCGTCGAGGATCATGCGCAGGGCGATGCGGTCCTTGGACGAGCCGCCCGGGTTGAAGTACTCCAGCTTCGCCACGACGGCCGGGGCCAGGCCTTCGGCCACCCGCCCCAGCCGCACCATCGGGGTGTCACCGATCAGGTCGATGACGGATTCGTGCCACCGTCCAGGGCCTTCAGGGCCTCCGGGGCTGCCGGAGTCCCTGGTGCCGTCCGTCGCCGCAGTCACGCTCGGTCCTCGCTCTCCGTCGGGCGGCGGTACGGGCTGAGGTGCCGCAGACTCGTGCGCACCTCCACCACCGCCGGTCCTCCATGGGCCAACGCCTTGGCCAGTACAGGGCGTACGTCCGCCGGGGTGCGGGCGGTCAGCCCCAGGGCGCCGAACGACTCGGCCAGCCGGGCGAAGTCCGGGTTCGCGAGATCGGTGGCGATCGTCCGGTCCGGGAAGGCCCGGTTCTGGTGGGCCCGGATGGTCCCGTAACTGCCGTTGTTCGAGACGATGTAGACGACCGGCAGGTCCAGGCTGCACGCGGTCATCAGCTCACCGCCGTTCATCAGGAAGCCGCCGTCGCCGACCACGGCCACCACCGGGGTGCCCTCGGCCCGCAGGGCGGCGCTCACCGCACCCCCCACGGAGAAGCCCATCGAGCTGGAGCTGATGCCCAGCAGCCGGCCGCGCTCCCCGAAGCGCAGATAGCGGTAGACCCAGCTGGTGAAGGTCCCGGAGTCGACGACCACGGTGACGTCGCCGTCCGTCAGCTCGTCCAGGGCCGCGGGCACGGCGCCGAACACCACGCCGTCCTCGGCCTCGACCGGCTCCCAGACGGCCTTGCGCACCTCGATGGAGTGCAGCTCGTCCCGCCAGGCCGTCCGGTCCGCGCCGGAGTCGGACCAGGTGGCCAGCTCCCGCAGGAAGGCCACCGGGTCGGCGGCGAAGCCGGCCTCGGGCCGGTGGAAGAGGCCGATCCGGCCCGGGTCCGGGTGGATGTGCACCAGCGGCTGCCGGTGCGCCGGGCCGGGCGCCGGGAATCGCCGCCCCTTCGTGGTGCTGGTGTCCAGCCGGGTGCCGACCGCCAGGACGAGATCCGCCCGGTCCAGGGCCGCGAGCTGGGCACCCTGGGTGGAGTTGTGCAGATGGCCGGCGTACGAGGGATGCCGGTTGGACAGCAGGTGCTGGTTCTTGTTGCTCGTGACGACCGGCAGGTGGTGCCGCTCCGCCACCGCCCGCAGCAACGCACGCCCTTCGGCGCCCTCCAGCCCCGTCCCGGCCAGCAGCAGCGGGCGGCGGGCCGCCGCCAGCAGCTCGCGGATCCGGCCGAGGCCCTCCGCGTCCGGCACGGCCGGACCGACGGTCCGTGCCCGTGAGGGCACGCCCACCGGGTCGGCCGCCGCCCACACGTCCTCCGGCACCCCGAGGACGACCGGGCCCGGGGTGCCGGACTCGGCGACCCGTATCGCACGGGCGACGAACTCGGCGGCGGACGACGGGTCCTGGAGCGTCCAGACCGCCTTGGCCGTGCCGCCGAACTGCCGCCCCAGGTCCATGCCCTGGAACGGCTCCCGGTCCGTCTCGTCCACCGGCACCTGGCCGACGACCAGGACGAGCGGCGAGCCGTCCTCGGCCGCCGCGTGCACGCCCACGGCGGCGTTCGCCGCGCCCGGACCGCGGCTGACCAGGCAGATGCCCGCCCGCCCGGTCAGCTTCGCGTCGGCCAGGGCCATGAAGGCGGCCGAGCCTTCGTGCCGGCAGGTCACCACATCGATCGACGGGGTGTCGTACAAGGCGTCGAGCGCGGGCAGATAGCTCTCCCCGGCCACGCAGAACACCCGGTCCACGCCATGGCCGCGCAGGCTCGCCACCACGGTGTGCGCCACCGTCGGGGGCCGGCCCAGGGGGCCTGTGGTCACTGTCGACACGCTGAGTCTCCTCGGCAGCAGAGGGTCGGGCCGGTCAGCCCGCGGAGGCGGACGACGGCGGCAGGTAGGCGGCGGTGGCGGTCTGCGGCGGGTGGATGATCGCCGAGTCGTCGAAGCTCTGCTGGTACTCCTGGTACTGGAGGAGTGCCAGCTCCGGCGTGTTGTGGTGCCAGTGGGCCGGGCCGCGGCCGAAGCGCAGCGGACCGCACCAGGTGTCGAACTCCATGGCCTCCAGCGCGTCCAGCAGGTCCTCCCGGCTGTCCGAGCGGGCCGCGTCCAGGGCGGCGGCGATGATGGTGACATCGGTGAAGTGGGTCAGCGCGGTGTCCGGCGGGAAGGTGCCGTAGCGCTCCACGTAGCGGTCGATGAACCACCGGCCGGTGTCGGTCAGGCCCTCCCACGACGGCCGGTAGCGCATGCCCGGCCACATCGTGCCGACGCCGTCCTTGCCCGACAGCCGCCAGAAGTCGTCGGAGCGCAGCGGGAACCCGAAGGTGACCATCATCGGCGTGTGCGGCCGCAGCCCGACCTCCGCCGCCTGCTCGACGATCATGTAGTTGGTCTTGATGACGGCGCCGTTGATGAACAGGTCCGGCTCGAAGTCCCTGATGGCGCTGAGCTGTTTGCGGAAGTCGGTGGTGTCGTCCTGCGGGAAGTCGAAGCGCAGGAACTCCATGCCGTACCGCTGGGTGCCGTACTCGACGAGGGTGTCGGCCATCTGCTGGCCGAAGACGGTGTCGGCGGCGATCAGCCCGATGCGGCGCATCCCGGCGGACTCGGCGAAGTCGAGCATCACCGGCACCCGGTCGGCGATCGAGAAGTAGGAGCGGAAGACGTTGCGCCGCTTCTCCGCCGTGATCAGGCTGTGCCCGTTCTCCACGAAGATCGGTACGCCGTACCGGGTCGCGACGTCCACCACCGACGGGGTGGTGCGCAGGTGCCACTGGCCGATCGCCGCGACCACGTCGTCCACGAGGGCCAGCTTGACCATCTGGGCGGCCGAGGACCGGGCCATGCCCTCCTGCTTCGCCGTCGCCTGGTCGTCGTAGAGCACGAACTCGACCTGCCGGCCGCCACGGATCCCGCCACGCTCACGGACGTACTCGGCACCCAGGCAGGCGCCCCGGGTCACCAGCTCACCGGCCGTGGGGTCGCCGGGCTCGTTCAGCGGGGTGACGATGCCGATGCGGACGGGGTTCTCACCGGCCAGTTTGTTGACCTCGTCGACGCCGGCCCGGGCGCGCTCTTCGAAGGTGGTCGGGGCGGTGGTCATCGCAGCTCCTCCTGGTAGATGGCGCATTCAGAGTTCGAACGTGGCGAGATAGGGGGCGAAACGCTCCTCGATGAGACGTTCGGTCAGGCCGAAGCTCTCCGGCGTGTACGCGTGGTGGCCGGTCGTCGCGTCGTTCTCGGCTGCCATGAACGCGGTCATGCGCGCACGGGCCTCGGCGGTCAGGGGCACACCGATGTAGTCGCACACCTTCTCCGCGGCACCGAGCGGATCCTTGACGACCTCGCGGAAGCCGAGGTCGAGCGGGGGCGTGGACATCGGACCGGCGCCGGGCCGCAGCCCGTTGAGCGCCCGGGAGGCGTGGTCCAGCCAGTACCGGCCGATCTCCTCCCGGTCCACCCGGTCGGACCGGGCGGAGCGGACGGCGGCGGTCAGGCTGCACACGCTGGGCACCGCCACCGTCGGAGAGCGGTGCAGCCGGACGACCTTGGCGTCCGGATACACCGCGGCCAGGTCCTCGGCGTGCCACAGGTGCGAGGGGCACTTCAGCAGCACGGGGGCGCCCGGGTCGCGGCGCAGCACGCACTGCAGCTGCTCCCGGTGGAAGGCGTAGGACTCCCGCATCGAGAGCCCGTCGAGCCGGCGGGCGTAGCCCGGTATCCGGTAGCGCAGCGCGTAGATCGAGTGCCGGAAGGAGTTCGCCGTCAACCGGTGGCATTCCTCGGGCAGTTCGGCCTTCAGCAGATGGATCGACCGGAAGTCGGGGGCCGCCCGGTAGTACTCCTCGATATACGCCTCGCACTCCCGGACCAGCTGCTCGGGCGCGGCGGCCGAGGCCGGCGCCATGGTCTCCCACAGCCGGGGCGCACGCAGACCCGGGTGCTGGGCCAGCAGGTGCTGGAGGAACGTCGTCCCGGTGCGCAGCAGACCGGTGATGAAGACCGGCCGCACCGGGACCTCGCGTACGGCGGGGTCGGCGGCGGTCATCCGGCCGACCCGGAGCTGGGTCACCAGGGCCGATCTGAGCGCCGCCCGGGTACGGATCCGGCCCGCCTCGTGCAGCCGGGCCTCCGCGTCGATACCGGCGGTGAGCTCCGCCAGGTCTGTCAGGAAGCGCAGCGGGGTGTCCTCGTCCACCCCCGCGATCCGCCGGGCCTCGGCCGCCAGCAGCACCGGGTCGAGGTCCGCGGGGTGTGCAGAGGTGGGATCGAATGCGTCCGGGCTCATGTACTCCTGCCTTCTGCGGGATGCCGTGCATTTCGCAGGTCTTTTTCGTACGTGAAACCGGCCGGTCCGGGTGATATTCACACCTGATTTCGATCCGGTCGGCAGACACCAACAATAGGCGTCGCGGCCTGACAAGCCGCTGACGCATACCTGACCATGTTCGGGACCGGAAAGCCTTGCGAGCGTATCCGCGGCTGTGCGATAACTGATGGAAAACTGAAGGTGTTGATCCGGCGTGAACGGAAGTGAACATGACTGACGTCATGGAAGAAACCGACAGCGTGCTGGATGCGATCCAGCGGTATACGGTCGCGGATAATCCCAGCGCATTTCTCGCACTGAACAGCGGCAACAGCTATTTCACATCCGAGAACTCCCCGGGTGTGATCGTCTATCGCACCACCGGCCGGTATCTGGTGCAGTTCGCCGGGCCTTTCGCCCCGGAGGAGACCCGCTCGCGGCTGCTGCGGGAGTTCACCGGGTTCGCCCGCGCACAGGACCGGAAGATCGTCGCGGTGCAGGTCCAGGCCGGCGACACCGCCCCGTACGTCGAGCAGGGATTCACGATCAACCAGATGGGGTCCTCGTTCGCGGTCGGCCTCGACGACTTCACCCTGCGCGGCACCGCGTTCATGCAGCTGCGCAACAAGATCTCCCGGTCGCTGCGCAGCGGCCTGGAGATCAAGGAGGTCCCGCTCGACTCCTGGTACGAGGAGATGCGCGCGCTGGACAAGCTCTGGCTGGGCACCAAGGGTGAGGAGGTCAAGCAGCTGGAGTTCCTCATAGGCCAGTACGGCGGCCGCTACCAGCACCTGCGGCGGCTGTTCGTCGGCGTCCTGGACGGCCGGCTCACCGGCTACATCACGTACTCCCCGGTCTACGGGCAGCAGGCCGGCTGGCTCCACGACCTGACCCGGCGCCACCCCGACTCCCCGCCCGGGGTGATGGAGGCGATCAACAAGGCCGCCATCGACACCTTCAAGGCGGAGGGCGTGCACTGGCTCCACTTCGGCTTCACGCCGTTCACCGCGCTGGAGGCCAGGCCGCCGCTGCCGGGGCACAACCGCGCGTTCCACTGGTTCATGGGCCACCTGTGGAAGCACGGCGAGGGCGTCTACCCGGCCCAGACGCAGCTGGCGTACAAGGAGAAGTGGGCCCCCGACCTCGTCACGCCCGAGTACCTGGCCTTCCAGGACGGGGCGAGCATCCCGGGACTGGTCCACATCTTCCGCGCCTGCAACGCCGTCTAGGACCTTCGTCCGGATCGGGCGATCCGGACGAGGCCTGGACGTCCACCCGGACAGAAATCAGGAGGAACGCAGATGTCGGAACAGATCGACGCGGCGGGGCAGCGGGTCTTCGAGATGTTCGGCGCCGTCGCCGGCGCCCCGGACGACGTGGCGGCGGGCCAGGAGGCCGACGCCTCGCTGGCCGCACTCGAAGCGCTGCTGGTCGAGGCGGGCGGCCCGGCCGGGGACCGGTGAGGGACACCCCCACCGGACACGTCATCCGGCAGGGGCCGTCGGTCCGGGCTCAGCTCAGGCCGACGGCCCCTGCTTCGCGCGTTCCACCGCCTCCCACAGATACCAGCAGGCCACCGTGCGGTACGGGCGCCACAGGACGCCTCGCTCCTCGATCTCGGCGCGCCCGGCCAGCTCCCGCAGACCGAAGGCCAGCGAGAAGCCGTTGCGGATGCCGTAGTCGTCCAGGGGCAGCACGTCGGGGCGGCCCAGCCGGAACATGAGGAACATCTGCGCGGTCCAGCGCCCGATGCCCCGTACGGCGGCGAGGCAGTCCACGACGTCCTCGTCGGCCATGCCCGTGATGGCGTCCAGCTCCGGCAGCCGGCCCGACTCCACCCGGGCGGCCAGGTCGTGCAGCGAGGCCGCCTTCGCGCGGGAGAGGCCCGCCGAGCGCAGCCGTTCCTCGGAGGCGCTCAGGATCTGCTCCGGGAGCAGCCCCTCGCTCGTCTCGGGGAACAGGGCGCGCAGCCGGCCGAAGATGGTGGCCGCGGCCTTGTTGGACAGCTGCTGGTAGACGACCGCCTCCGCGAGCGCCCCGAAGACGGTGGCCGCCTCGTTCACCCGCATGGCGAACGGGCCGACCTCGTCGATGAGGACACCGAGACCCGGGTCGGACCCGCGCAGATAGGCGAGGGCCGTGTCCGGATCGAACGGGAAGACATGGCCGTCCACGGGCCGTGCCCCGCCGGTCCCGGCCGCGCGCTCGACGGCCAGCAGCCCCAGCTTGGTGGTCACCCCGCCGTTCGCCGAGAAACCGCCCGGCCTCCCGCCCGCCGCGACCACCCGGTGACAGGGCACCACCAGCGCGAACGGATTGCGCGCGAGTGCCTGCCCCACGGCCCGGGCGCCGCCGGGCTGCCCGACCCGTTCCGCCAGCAGCCCGTAGGTGAGGGTCGTACCTGCGGGGATCCGCCGCGCCTCCTCGTACACCCGCCGGCGGAAGGGCGGCACCGCGGACAGGTCCAGCACGATCGAGCCGAGGTCCGCCGACGCGCCGCCGAAGTGCCGTACGAGCGCGTCGACGGCGACCCGCACGGCGGGCGGCGGTTTCCCCTCCACCCCGTCGGGCGCCGCAAGTGCCAGGCGGGCCCGGGTGCCCTCCTCGTCCGGCTCGGGCAACTGCACGCAGGTGACGCCGCGGTCGCTCCACGCGATCCCGCACCGGCCCACGGCCGAGTCGAACAACGCGAATCCAGGGTTCATCCGTCCACCGTTCTCTCTCACGTCTGCCTCATGCCCCGCAACGGGCGGCGGGGGCGGGCCGGCATGAGTGCCGACCCGCCCCCGCTCTCGTTCAGGCGCCCGGAATCAGGACGCGCAGATACAGAACTCGTTGCCGTCCAGGTCCTTCAGGACGACCCAGCCGTCGTAGGAAGCGACCTCGGTGGCGCCGAGGCTCTTGGCCCGCTTGGTCTCGCCCTCCAGATCACCCGTGAAGAGGTCCAGGTGCAGGCGGTTCTTGCCTTCCAGCTTCTCCGGGACGAGCTGCAGCGAGAAGCCGACAGCGTCCTTCTGCGGAGCCTCGAAGTACATGGTGCTCTCGTCGGCGGACGAGACCGTGTATCCGGTCACCTCCTGCCAGAATTTCGACGCCTTCTTCAGGTCGTTCGTGTCGATGCATACGTTGCCGATGGAGACGGCCATGTATTCCTCCTGGTACGGAATGTGCGAACGCCGCTATTTCTGGCGGCGCGTAACCCGACGGACAGTTCTACAGGATTCGGGGTGCCCGTGCACGCAGAAGATCGATGGCCTCCGGGATGCCCATGTACTTCAGGCGAGATTCGGCCAGTTCGTCGTTCCAGCGGGCCGCGAGATCCCATCGGGATTGCGGAGTGGTGTCGAGCATTCGACAGCCGGGGAACAGTTCGAAATCGGTGAGCAGATCCCGGTGCTGGAGCATGCCCTCCTGGAACAGTTCCTCGCGGTGCATGACGAATTCACGGTCGTTGATCTCGCCCCACAGCTCGCGTCCACGGCTCAGGATGTGCAGCACGTGCGCACGGTCCTCGGGGTGGCTGATCAGGTGTTCCCTGACGATCGAGCTGCCGACCGCGAGGTGGCGGATCTCGTCGATCGCCGCGCCCCGGGCGATCTCGCCGGCGACCGGGTCCAGGACCCCCCACTTGCGCTCGCTGAGCTCGGTGGAGGCGGCGAGCACGCCCTCGATGATGACGGCGAACGCCACGACCCCGCCGATGAAGTCGCCCTCCTCGCGCGTCACCGTCTGCGCGAACTCCTTGATCGGGGTGAGGACCGTCTTCTCGTACTCCCCGCCGACCTCCCGGACCCACGGCATCAGCCGGTCGGCGGACACCACCTCCAGGTCGAGGATGTGGTTGCGGAAGATCATGTGATGGCGGGCCTCGTCCAGCAGCTGGGTGGAGAAGAACTCCAGCTCGGGGATGCCGGGCGCGGTGGCGACGTAGTCGGCCAGCACGCGGGTGGCAGCCTCCTCGTCCAGCGCCCGGTAGGCCAGCTCCAGGCTCAGCGCCTCCCGCAGCGGGCCGGGCTCGCGCATGTGGGCGGGCGTGGTCACCTCGGGGGCGTACCCCAGCGGACGTCCCCGCAGGGTGCCCTGGGCCACCGCCGAGAACCAGTACGCCAGGTCGCACTGGTCGACCGTCAGGGACAGCGAGCCGGCTCCGTCCAGCAGGCCCGGCGCGTTCTCCCAGTCGGCCTCGATCGGTATGTCAACGGCCATCTCGGATCACTCCATGTCTAGTTGGTGGTCCGGGCGGACTGGCCGGCCCGGGTACTCGCGCCGAGGTCGGGTACGCCCTCGGGGTGCAGCCGCCCGGCGAAGGTGAGCAGAGGGCTTCCGCTTCCCGGCTCCCCGTCGAGCACGTCCGCCGTCAGCAGGTCGTGGTCGCCGATCTGCCGGCAGTCGGAGAGCGCGCAGGCCAGGTGGGCGAGGCTGCCGCCGATCAGCGGCGCCCCGGTCAGGGCGTCGGCCGTCCACTCGACGCCCTCGAACTGGGCGTCGCCGTGACTCCGGCCCGGAGCGGCGAACTGACGTGCCAGGTGACCCTGTTGGTCGTTGAGCACGTTGACCGAAAACACGCCTGCCTTGCGCACCATCGCGGTAAACGTGGACGAGGCCCGCAGGCACACCCCGACCACCAGAGGCGTGCGGGAGAGCGCCACCACGGCGCTCACCGTGGTGCCGTGCCGCAGGCCGTCGTTGTTGACGGTCAGCACGGTGACGCCTGCGGCCACCCGCCGCAGGGCGCGGCGGCCGCTCTCGGAGTCCAGCTCCTCCTGAGAGGCCGCCGCCGTCGTACCTGAGGAGAGGGAGGTCAAAGCCCGGCTCCCTGCGTGATGTCCGACGCGTCGTCGGGCACCGAGACCACGGGCACGCGCTCGGACAGCCCGGCCGCCCCCGCCCGGGTCCGCACCTGGTCCACCAGACGCTGGTAGAGCGGCTCGGAGACCGGCTCGAAGGGCAGCCCGAAGGGCTTGAGGAAGTTCCCGAACACCCCGCGGTCACCGAGGACATGGAACGGGATGGCGAGCAGCGCCCACTCGGGGCCGATCAGCCAGAGCCACAGTCCGACGACGGCGGCCTGGGTGATCAGGCTGTGCATGCTGTTGTAGAGCACGTAGAACACCTTGGGGATGCGCCCGTCGGAGCTCCGACGGAAGGCGATCGCCCCGGGTATGTAGCCGATCAGGTCGATGTAGGCGAACAGCGCGATGAACGGGATCCACCGGATCTCACCGAGGTGGATGATGATCAGTACGATCGAGAGTACGAAGCCCACGAGATATTCGGCCCGGTGCAGCTTGAATGTGTTGGGCGTCTCGAACGGGTTCTTCTGGTCCACGATTTCCTCCGCAGAATGGGTCGTGCGGCCCGTGCACAGCTGGGGTCAGGACAGGTGGAGCGGACCTCCCTCGAAATAGTCGACCAATTCCGTTGCGAGACTTCCGCGCGACGGTGGGTGAAAGGCCAGCGCACGGACCGCCGACGCCAGATAGGCCACGTCCGGCGAGCCGACGAACGCCATTCCGCCGAGCATCTCCGTCGCCGCGTCCACCGCGGCGGCGAGCAGGTCCTGGGTCGCGTACCGGGCCACCAGCACCAGGGCCACCGCCTCGTCGCCCTCGACGCCGTCCGCGATGGCGCGCGCCGCGCCCTCCTGGAGGTCCACGGCGGCCTGGAGCCGCACCGACAGCGCAGCCCGGTCGCTCACACTGCCGCGCTTGCGCTCCAGCACCTGGCCGACCAGCTGCGCGGCGACGCCCGTGTAGGCGGACGTGACCAGCAGCTCGAACCAGGTGAAACCGGAGGTCTGGAGGTCGTCCAGACGCTGCTGGTCCTCCGGTGTACTGCTGATGACCAGCTCCTGGGGCACGCGCACGTTCTCCAGCCGCACCAGATCGCTCTGCGCGGCGGCGAGCACGGGCGTGGACCAGAACGGCTCGACGCTGATCCCGGGCGAGTCCGCCGGGATGAGCAGCAGCGCGAGACTCGGACGGCCCGCGTCGTCGGTGACCGTGACACTCGCGGTCAGCAGGTCCATCGAGCGGGACAGACTGCACGGCTTCTTCTCGCCGTTGACCAGGTAGCCGTCGCCGTCGCGCTCCGCGACGACCGCCGGCAGCAGGATGTTCTGGTCCGTCCTGCCCTCCGCCCAGGCCGACGAGAGCAGCAGCCCGTCGGTCGCGACCGAGGAGAGCAGCTTCGACTGTGCCGAGGTGAGCCGGTCGGCGGAGGTCGCGAGGCTGAAGAGCATCGCGACCGTGAAGTGGTGCATGACCGTCGCCACGCCCAGAGAGGGGGACAGCGCACCCAGGGCACGCTGCACGCGCACGGCGTCGAGGGGTCCCGAGCCGTGGCCGCCGAATTCCTCCGGGACGAGCAGACCGGCGCCCGCATGGGCGCGGAAGATCTCCACGACCTGGCTGTCAGCCGATTCGCGTTCGGTCAGTGGAATGGCTTCGAGAGCCGCGATCAGACCCGGATGGAACTTCTCGGACGCGGCGCGTGCAGAAGCCAGGAATCGCATCGCTGTACCTCCTAGAACGGTGTAGCCATGGATGTGAGGCTGTCGCCGACGAAAAACGAGTATGTCAGCACTCGACTGACGTCCTGCTGACACTCAACTGACCCTCGAATCACCCGTGCCCGACGGTTATGGATGTCAGCGTGGAGTCAGCAACGTGCCTTACCTTCGGTGAAATGAATCTTGCGGAAAGGGAATTTCTCGCGCACGCGGCCGGCCAGGCCGCCGACTATGTCGCCGGGGTCTGTGAGCGCCCGGCCGGGGCCACCGCCGGAGCCGACGAACTGATGAAGCTGCTCGGCGGCCCGATGCCCGCCGGGCCCACCGAGCCCACCGAGACGATCGACCTGCTCGGCCGGGCCGCCGCCGAGGGCGGAGTCGTCGCCAGCTCCGGCCCCCGTTACTTCGGATACGTCGTCGGGGGCACCCTGCCCGTGGCGGTCGCCACCGACTGGATCGCCACCGCCTGGGACCAGAACAGCGGCATCTTCGACCTCGGGCCCGCGGTCGCCACCGCGGAACACATCGCCGCCGGCTGGCTCCTGGACCTGTTCGGACTGCCGGCGGGTACCTCGGTCGGCTTCCCGACCGGCTGCGCCATGGCCCACCTGACCGCACTGGCAGCCGCCCGCCACCACGTCCTCGCCGAGGCCGGCTGGGACGTCGAGCGGCAGGGGCTCCAGGGCGCGCCCACGGTCCAGGTGGTGGTCGGCGAACAACGCCACCTCACCATCGACCTGGCCCTGCGCTACCTCGGGTTCGGCTCCGACCAGCTCCGCGTCGTACCCGCCGACGGCGAGGGCCGGATGCGGGTCGAGGCACTGGCTGAGGTGCTCGACGCGTGCGAGGGACCCACGATCGTCTGCGCACAGATCGGGGACGTCAACTCCGGTGCCGTCGACCCGGTCTCCGAGATCTGCGACCTCGCCCACCGCCGCTCCGCCTGGGTCCATGTGGACGGCGCCTTCGGACTCTGGGCCGCGGCCAGCCCCACACTGCGCCACCTGATCGCCGGGGTGGAGAAGGCCGACTCCTGGGCCACCGACGCCCACAAATGGCTGAACGTGCCCTACGACTGCGGCCTCGTCTTCGTCTCACGCCCCGAGGCCCACAGCTCCGCGATGCTACGGACCCGCACCGACTACCTGCCCGCCGGTACCCCCGGTGAGCGCGACGCCATCGAGTGGGTGCCCGAGCTGTCCCGCCGGGCACGCAGCCTGCCGGTCTGGGCGGCGCTGCGAAGCCTCGGCCGGTCCGGCGTCGCCGGCATGATCGACGGCTGCTGCGCCCAGGCCCGCCGCTTCACCGAACTGCTCGGCGCCAGCGAGGGCGTCGAAGTCCTCAACGAGGCCGTGCTGAACCAGGTGCTCGTCCGGTTCGGCGACGACGACGCCGTCACCCGGGACGTGATCGCCCGCCTCCAGGACTGCGGCACCTGCTGGTTCGGCGGGACGACCTGGGGCGGCAGGGCCGCGATGCGGATCTCCGTCACCTCCTGGCGGACCACCGCCAAGGACGTGGACCTGTCCGTGGCGGAGATCCGCACGGCACTGGCCGGCGCCCTCGCGGCCGCGGGCGGCACGGAGGGCGGGAAATGACCGCCGCCCCGGCACACGCGTACCACCGTCACCCGGCCGGGCACGGTGCGGCACGCCTCCTCGGCGGCGGACGGTTCTGGGGGTGTTGTACGTGTCCCGACTGTTCGGTTCTCTCGCCGGAGAGGTGACCAGCGCGGAACTGGCCGCCGCCGCCAGCCGCCAGGCCCACGGAGGGCGCGACGGGCGGGGGGTGCTGCGGGGGCCCGGCTGGTCCCTCGGGTGCAACCGGCTCGCCGTGACGGAGGCCGCCCACGCGGGCCAGCCCTACCGGTCGCCGCAGGTCCCGGGCGTCGTCGCCGCTCTCGACGGCGAGCTGTACAACCACCGCGAACTCCGCCGCCGCCTGAGGGCCCGCGGATACGTCTTCCCCGACCGCTCCGACGGCTCCCTGCTGCCGGCCCTCTACGCCGAGTACGGACTGGGCTTCGCCCGGCACCTGGACGGCATGTTCGCGATCGCCGTGATCGACCAGCGGACCGAGCCCTCACTCGTCCTCGCCACGGACGAGTACGGCATCAAGACCCTGTACTGCCACACGGCACCGTCGGGGGCCGTCCGCTTCGCCTCCGAGCTGTCCGCGCTGCTCGCCTTCTCCCAGGTCCCGGCCGTGCGGCGCGACACTGGCCTCGACGAGTACCTGACCAACGGGGCCTGCCTCGGCAACCGGACGCTCCTCGAAGGCATCCGGGTCCTGCCGCCCGCCACCACCGCGTCGGCCACCGGCCGCCAGGGACTCGTCGTACGCCGCCGCGCCGAGCGCACCCCCGAGGCCGCACCGGATCCCGACGGGCCGGACGGCGACACCCCGCTCCAGCGGGAGGTCCTGCGGCTGACCGGGACGGACGCCCGGGTCTGCGCCGTCATGACCGAGGGCACCGACTCCCAGCTCGTCACCGCGCTGGCGGCCCGGCAGCTGAGGGAGGCGGGGGAGCCGCCGTTGCACACCTTCCACGTCTCCTACCGGGGCCGCAGGCCGGGCGGCCGGCAGGGATCGGCCCGCGCCGCGGCCCGCCGCAGCGGCACCACACACCACGAGATCGCCCTCGGCGGCACCGAGTTGGCCGACCTGCTGCCCCGCACCGTCTGGCACCTGGGCCAGCCCAACGCCGACCCGGCCGCCCTCAGCATGTACGCGCTGTTCCGGGAGGTGCGCGGCGCCGGGTTCACCGTCGCCCTGTCCGGCGAGGGCGGCAGCGAGATCCTCGCCGGCCACCCGCGCGTCGTCCGCGCCGAGCAGGACCCGCGCGGCAACGGCTGGATCGCCCCGTACGTCGACGCCGTCGCGGCCGTACCGCAGTGGCTGCGCGAGAGCCTGTACGCGGAGGACTACCGGGCCCATCTGCGCACCCAGGGCTCCGAGTCCGACCGGGTCGCCGCGTCCCTGCTCGCCGCCGACGGCGGGCGCCGCGAGACGCTCGCCGACTTCGAGACCCGCTACCGGCTGCCCGCCCACCGGCTGCGCCCGGTCGACCACCTCAGCGCCGCCTGGGCCGTGCAGGCCCGTATGCCGTACCTGCGCTCCGGGGTGCTGGCGTACGCCCGGCAGATCCGCACCGGGGAGGCCCCGGCACCCGCCGGACCGCGGTCGGAGCCGCGGCCGGACGGGCTCACGCCCGCGCAGATGCTGCTCGCCCCCGGCACCCCGCTGCTGCAACTGGCCTACGACACCCTCTCCTCCGAGCAGCCGTACGACGGCCGGCTGGATCCGGCGGCGGTGCGGCGGCTCCTGGCCGACCAGGTGCGCGCTTCCACCCCCGAGGGCGCGAGCGCCGTGTGGGCGCTGCTGGTGCACGAGCTGTGGAGCCAGGAACTGCGCATCATCGGCTCCGCCGAACCCCTCGTCCTGCTGCCCGCCGAGCCCGCCCTGGCGGCCTGACCCGTACCGCACAGCAGCCGGCGCCCGGAGACGGATCGTCTCCGGGCGCCGGCTGCTGTCTGGGGGTCCCGGGGGCCGGGCCGGGATACTCCCGGCCGCCGGGACCGGCTCAGTTACCGACCAGGGTGGGCTTCGCGGGACGCGTCACCCGGCCCGTCTCGTCGAAGCCGTCGTTGTAGACGAAGGCCGTGGGGATCTTCTCGTGGAACTGGTAGTCGGCCTGGATCAGGCCGTCCTCGGTGAGCACGACGGTGTTCTGGCCCGCCATCTGTATCTCCTTGGTCTCGTTGGAGACCATGACCCAGTTGAACCGCACGAGGTTGTGGTGGCCCACGGCGTTGTACGACGACTTGAAGTGGTAGCCGAGGGGGAAGTAGATCCCCTGGGTGTAGATGATCTGCTCGGTGATCACGTCGACGCCCTCGAACGGGTCGCGGCGGTACATGATGTAGGTGGCGTCCGGGGCGTACAGCTTCTCGACGCCTTCCCGCCGCCGGTCCGTGTCGGTCTCGTTCCACAGCGCGATGTACTGCTCCGCGAGCTGGTTGGGGGTGCGCTCGGACATCGTTTCCTCCTGGTGGTTACTACCGGAACGGTCGGGTCGGTCAGCTCGCACGGAGCCGGAGCAGTGTCTGCGCCAGATCGGTGGCGATGCCGGGACCCTGGTCATGGATGAAGAAGTGGCCGCCGGGGAACTCCCGGATGCCGAGGAAGTCGGCGCTGCGCGCACGCCAGGACTGCATCGCGCCGGGCGCCAGATACGGGTCCTCGCGCCCGGTGTAGGCGACCAGCGGGCAGTCGACGGACGCCCCGTCGTCCCGGAAGTCCGCGCACACGGCGAGATCAGCACGCATCGGGGCGAGCATCAGCGGGGAGAGCCGGTTGCCTTCGAACGCCTCGGCCGGTACGGAGCCGAGCTCACGCAGCAGCTGGACGACCGCCTCGTCCGTCTCGTGGGCGGCCTTCGCACTGATCGTCCGGAAGCCCTGCGGCGCCCACCCCGACACCCCGAGCAGCGCCGGACGTTCGTACCCCCGCCGGGCCATCGCGACGGCAACCCGGTAGGCGAGCATCGCCCCCATCGAGTGCCCGAACAGGGCGTACGGCCGGCCGTCCTGCTCCTTGGCCAGCACCTCGCACAACGCCTCGACGAGCGGGGCGAGCTCGGTGAACAGCGGTTCGGAAACCCGGTCCTGACGGCCCGGCAGCTGAACACGCCGGCAGTCCACGCTCGGCGGCAGCAGGGCCGGCCACCGGCTGTACATCGAGACGCCGCCCCCGCTGTAGTGGAAGAGGAAGACGGTCGCCCCGGCGTCGGGCGACGGCTCCGCCGGGCGGAGCCAGCCCGCCGGTTCCGACGGAGCCGGGGTGCGCGCGGTCACCGCTGCGCGGCCGACGGGGCGTACCGCTCCTTGAGTACCCTGCGCAGCACCTTGCCCGTGGGGTTGCGCGGCAGGGTGTCCAGGAACACATAGCCGTTCGGGATCTTGTAGTCGGCGATCCGGCCGCGCAGGAACACCATCAACTCCCGCTCGGTGGGCGTCTCCTGGCCCGGCCGGCGCACCACGGCGGCGCGTACGGCCTCGCCCCAGCGCGGGTCGGACACCCCGAAGACGGCGACGTCCATGACGTCGGGGTGCTCCCGGATCGCGTTCTCGATCTCCACGGGGTAGATGTTCTGGCCGGCGACGATGATCGTGTCGTTGATCCGGTCGCGCAGATACAGATAGCCGTTGTCGTCGAGATAGCCCGCGTCGCCCATGTGCAGCCAGTCGCCGACCATCATCTTCTCGGTGGCGTCCGGCTGCTGCCAGTAGCCGGCGAACCGGGCGGGGCTGCGCAGGCAGATCCGGCCGGTCGCGCCGGGCGGCAGCGTGTTGCCCTCGTCGTCGATGATCTTCACCTCGTTGCCGGGACAGACCCGGCCCGCGGAGGTGAGCACCGGGTTGCCGGGGATGTGCTCGGCCGCCGTCAGACAGGTCACGAAGCTGCCGGTCTCGGCCGCCGCGTACGCCTGCGCCAGCTCGCAGCCGCCGAACTCCTTGATGCAGCGCACCAGGAGCTCGTAGTCGATGGGCGAACCGCCGTAGACGATCTTGCGGAGGGAGGTGAAGGCCTCGGGGCTCGCCGCGGGCTCGTCCAGGATCATCCGCAGCATCGCCGGCGCCGCCCAGACGGTCGTCACCTTCTGCTCACGGATCAGCCTCACCGCGTCCTCGGCCACGAACATCCGCATGACGACACTGGTCGCCCCGACGTTGAAGCAGTGCAGGAACCACGCGTAACCGCCGGCGTGCAGCCCGGGGAAGCAGGTGAGACTGCGGTCCTCGGGCAGCCAGTCGATCCAGTCCGCCCCGTGCTTCTGCATGTTCTCGATGAAGGTGAAGAACGACCGGTGCGGCAGCACCACCCCCTTGGGCAGGCCGGTGGTACCGCTCGTGTACATCTGGGCGATCGGGTCCTCGGAGTCCGTCGGCAGGCCCGGGTCGGTCTCCGGCATCCCCGCCTTCCAGGCGAGGAATCCGGCGGCCCGCCCGTCCGTGGAATCCATCTCGACCACGGTCCGCAGCAGCGGCAGCTGCGGCCGCATCCGCTCCAGGACCTTGAGGAACTCCTCCTCGACGAAGATGATCTCGGCGCGCGAGTCCCGCAGGATGTGGTCCACCTCGGCCTTGATCAGCCGCCAGTTCACCGGTACGAGCACGGTCCTGCTCTTCGCGCAGGCGATCGCCAGCTCGTAGTAGTGCTCGGACTCCTTGCCCAGGTAGGCCACCCGGGCGCCGGGGGCCAGACCGGCGCCCAGCAGGGCGTGCGCGGTGCGGTTGCTCTCCCGGTGCAGCTCGGCGTACGTCACCTCGCGGTCGTCGGCGACCAGGGCCACGACGTCGGGGCGGAGCCGCGCGTGCAGGGCCGACCTCGCGGTGACCGTCTGTTCCATGGGATCGCTCATGTCCCCTCCTTGACCTTTCGCTCTTCCAGAAACTCCACGAGCTGCTCGATGGAGGGATGGTCGAAGACGACCGAGGCGGGCAGCCGCAGCCCGAGACCGGCCTCCAGCACGCCGCGCAGATCGGCCGCCGTCAACGAGTCCATGCCGAGATCCAGGAAGGCGGTGTCCGGGCCGATGTCCCCCGGGTCCTCCAGCCTCAGCAGCCTGGCGACCTCCGTGCGGACCAGCGCGGCCGTGGTGCCCTGTCCTGCCGCACCCCGCCCGGCACCGTTCGGGCGCCCCGCCGCGGGCCGTTCCCCGCCCCGGTCCGCCGGGACGGGAGCCAGCCGGCGGAAGGCCATGCCCGTGATCGTCAGCACCGGCTCCCCGCCCTCCAGCAGCAGGGCGTCGACCAGGAACGCCGTACCGGCGTCATCGCCCGGACGCCGCCGCAGCACCGCCCGCAGCCGCGCCGCGCGGGGCTTCTTGAACACCCGTACGCGTCCCATGCCGACGGCCATGTACGCCGATCCGTCGTCCGCCAGGGCCGCCAGGCCCTGGGTCGCCGCGTCCAGCAGCGGCGGCGGCAGATGCTCGGCCGCCGGGACGTCCCGCCCGTCCACCTCACTGATCGCGATGTCCTCACCGAAGCGCTCGACCCACCGCACCCGGGAGAACTGCGGGCCGTAGTCCAGCCCGGCCGCCGCGTACGCCGCACGGACCTCGTCGGCCTCCAGACGCCGCACCGGTTCCCCGCCACGCTCCGCCTCCGCGCCCAGCCGCCGGACGAGGTCGTCGGCCGGCCCGTCCTGGACGGGAGCTCCGATCACGGCGGTGGCGTGCAGCCGCTCCGGACCGCCGTCGGCCGCCCGGCCGACGATCTCCACCGCACCGTCGCCGGTCAGCCGGGTACGCAGCTCGACCGGCCGGTCCCCGAGGAAGAGCGCCTCGTGGAAGCGCAGATCCTTCACCGGCCGCGCGGTGCTGCCGTGCACCGCGTCCATCAGGGCGAGCACCGTCTCCACATAGGCACCGGCGGCCACGAACGGCCGCCCGCGCGAGGTGTGGTCGGCGAAGTACGCGGGCGTCCGCGCACCGACCCGGGTGACGAACTCCCGTACGCCGTCCTCCCGGGGGACCTCCGTACCCAGCAGCGGATGCGTCGCCGAACCCCCGCCGAGCCCGTGCCGGCCCACCTGGTCGGGCAGCCAGTAGCGGGTGCGCTCGAAGGCGTACGTCGGCAGCGCGACCCGCCGGCCCGCCCCGGAGGCGTACACGGCGGCCCAGTCGACAGTCAGCCCGGCGCCGTACGCGTCGGCCAGTGCCTGGTGGATCGTGGCACCC
Organism: Streptomyces sp. NBC_01520; assembly: GCF_045040375.1. NCBI lineage: Bacteria > Bacillati > Actinomycetota > Actinomycetes > Kitasatosporales > Streptomycetaceae > Streptomyces > Streptomyces sp. NBC_01520. The sequence goes on along the minus strand of NZ_CP109404.1, from coordinate 2,894,350 downwards.
TCGTCGTCCGACGGGCGCAGGCTGGTCAGCCAGCGGTGCCGGTCCGGCGCCACGCACCGCCGGCCCAGCGGTCCGAGCGCCGCCGACGGGCCGATCTCCAGGAACACATGGCGCCCCCGGCCCGCCAGCGTGCCCATGGCACCGGCGAAGTCGACCGTCTCGCGGACATGACGCACCCAGTACTCCGGGTCCGACAGCTCCCCGCGGGTCGCGACCGCGCCCGTCAGACACGAGACCAGCGGCAGGGACGGCTCGCGGAACTCAACCCCGGCGAGCACCTCGCGCAGCGGGCCGAGGATCTCGTCCATCAACGGCGAGTGGAAGGCGGAGGACACCCGCAGAGGCGTCACCCGCACGCCCCGCGCGCGCAGGGTCTCACCGACCTCGGCCAGCGACCGCGCGCCACCCGAGATCACACACTGCTGAGGCGAGTTGACCGCGCAGACACTCAGATCGGGCACCTGGGCCAGCACGGGCAGGACCTCGTCCACGGGCGCGGCCACGGCCGCCATGCCACCCGGTGCCGACACCGACTGGATCAGCCGTGCCCGGGCCACCAGGAACGCCACCCCGTCGGCCGGGGTGAACAGACCCGCGACCGTGGCGGCGACGACCTCGCCGACACTGTGGCCCGCGACCACGTGCGGCCGGACGCCCCAGGACCGCCACAGCCCGGCCAGCGCGTACTCCAGCAGGAACAGCGAGGCGTGGACGTAGACCGTCTCGGTGAGCCGCTCCTCGGCGTCCGGTGCGGTGCCCAGCATCACGTCCCGCACTGACCGGCCCAAATGCCGGACGAAGAGCTCGTCGCAGGCGTCGACCCGCTCACGGAACTCCGGGAACCGCCGGTAGAGCGGCGCGCCCATACCGACGTACTGCGAGCCCGACCCGGTGAACAGGAACGCCGCCTTGCGCAGATCACTCGCCGGGTGCGCGTCCTCGGCCAGCTTGCGTGCCGCGCGCTCCAGCAGCGCCCCGGCCTCCCCGCTGTCGCGCACGACACCGGCGACGCGGTGCGGGAAGTGGGCACGGCCCGTGTTGCGCGTACGGCACAGGTCGGCCGCCGGCAGTTCGGGGTGCCCGGCCAGGAAGTCCCGCATCCGCTCGACCTGGCGGGCCAGCGCCGGGCGGCTCTTCGCCGACAGCGTCAGCACCTGGGGCCCCGCGGCGGCCGGGTCCGTGGCGGAGGGCGTACCGGCGTGCGCGGGGGCCTCCTCCAGGACGGCCACACCGATGGCGCCCGCCACACCGAAGCTGTTGACCACCGCTCGGCGGACCGGTGCCTTCCACTCCACGCACTCCGTCGGCACGACCACCGGATAGGTGTCCCAGGGGATCCGCCCGGACGGCGTCGCGTACAGATGCGGATAGATCACGCCCGCACGCATCTGGAGGATCACCTTGATGATCCCGCCGAGCCCGGCGACCGGCTCCATGTGCCCGAGGTTCGACTTCACCGAGCCGACCGTCAGCGGCTCGCCGTCCCGGTGGGCGGCGCCGAACACCCCGTTGATCGAACCCATCTCGATCGGGTCGCCCAGCGGGGTGCCGGTGCCGTGCGCCTCGACGTACTGGATGTCGCCCGGCTCCAGCCCGGCCGCCGCCAGTGCCCGGCGCATCACGACTTCCTGGGACTTCCCGTTGGGGGCGGTCAGCCCGGCGCTCTCGCCGTTGTGGCCGATCGCGGTGGAGCGCACCAGAGCCAGCACCCGGTCGCCGTCCCGCCTGGCGTCCGACAGCCGCTTCAGGACGATCACCCCGCAGCCCTCGGCGCGCGCGTAGCCGTCGGCGGTCTCGTCGAAGGTCTTGCAGTGCCCGTCGGCCGCCAGCATCTGCCCCTGCGAGAGGATCGCGAAGATCTTCGGGTGGTGCAGCGCGTTGACCCCGCCGCACAGGGCCACCGAGCACTCACCGCCGCGCAGCCCCGCGACCGCCATGTGCAGGGCCGTCAGCGTGGACGCGCACGCGGTGTCCGTGGTGAGGCTCGGCCCGTGCCAGCGCAGGAAGTACGACAGCCGGCCGGACATGGGGTAGGCCCCCATCCCGGTGGCCAGCGTCCCGTCCAGCTTGTCGTACGGCACCGAGTCCAGCTCCAGCGCCTGGTCGAAGGGGGTGGCCCCGACGTAGACGCCGCCGTCGGACACCAGGGTCGGATCGATGCCCGCGTCCTCCAGTGCCTCCCAGGCCGTCTGCAGGAGCAGCCGCTGCTGAGGGTCGATGTACGGCGCCTGCTTGGGCGCGATGTTGAAGAACCGCGGGTCGAACTCGTCGATCCGGTCGAGGAATCCACCCCCCGCCGTACGGATCGCACCCCGCGCCTCCGGATCGTCGGAGGTGAACGCGTCCACGTCCCACCGGTCGCGCGGCAGCGGCGATATCCCGCTGGACCCGGCGCGCAGGAAGGCGTCGAACGCGTCGGGCGTGTCATTGCCCCCGGGAAAGCGCAGGCCCATACCGACGACGGCGATCGCGCCGCCGTCCCGGTCCGTACCCGGCGAATCAGGCACCCGCATCGGGACTCTCCGCGAAGAGATCGGCGAGCAGATCGCTCATCAGGTACTCCACGAGCTGCTCGGCCGTCGGGTTGTTGAACAGGACGGTCGAACTGATCGAGCACCCCAGGCGCTGCTCCAGGCGTTCCTTGGCCTCGGTGACCCGCAGCGAGGTGAAGCCCATGTCGAAGAAGCTCTCGGACATGGGGAACTCTTCGTCGGCGGTCATGAGAAGTGTGTCCTTGAACTCCTGGACGACGATTTCCTCAAGGGCCTCGGGCCGCTCGGATCTAGGTAGCTCTCTAATATTCGGCGGAGCCGAGAATGAATCTGTCATCAGCCTCTACCCATTTCTGATACGGGTCGCTGGCGAGAGGTGCCGGTACGGATTCAGATTGAAGCAGAGCACGGTGACATACGGCTGATAAGGCACTGACGAAAGAGTCGCCGGCGCCCGGGAGTCGGCATCAGAAGCGCATCAGTGCGGCGTCAGTGGTGCGTGCCATAGTTTTCGCAGCACCAACGGAACACGGCGGCAGGCCGGTTCCGTCGGGAGAGGTAGCCGTAGCGGCCTAACGGATCTGCTTCTCGAAGCGGAAGGGCTCTGCCCTCGCAGGTTCGAATCCTGCCCTCTCCGCAACGCTGGTGGGCCGAATTCTCGGCCCACCAGCGCATTGTGGTGTCAATGGTGGCTCTCAGAAGGAGAAACAGATGTCGGCCGAGGCGACCCGCACGATCGTTGTCACGCGGATGTTCACGGACGAGGCGGGGGAGACCCACTTCGCCGAGGAGAAGGTCGAGGTGACGGAGAAGAACTTCGCGCCGCCGGCCCCCGCGATGTTCATGTCCAACCCGGCGGAGGCAAAGGCGAGCGTCTACCTGCTGCTGCCCGACGGCTACTTCGGCGACCTGCACCCCGCCCCCCGGCGCCAGATCATGACGCTCGTCCAGGGCGAGCTGGAGGTCGGAGTCAGCGACGGCGAGAAGCGGCAGTTCCTCCCCGGCGGCAGCGTCCTGGTCGAGGACACCACGGGCAAGGGCCACTCCACCCGGAGCGTCGGCGAATCGATCGTCCTCGTCGCCCAGCTGTGAGGTCCGGCCCGTCGTGCACGTGTGTGAAGTCGTTGGAGGGTAGATGAAGGTCACCATGTTCGAGCAGGCGCCTTACAGGTTCCTGTCACCGGACTTCGAGCAGCATCACGATTCGGTGTGTTCGACGCCGTACGGGCTGACGACCCCGGAGGGCGTCTACACGTCGATGCGGGACCACATCGACGAACTCATGATCGGCGCACGGGCCGGACTCGACGGCGTCGCCCTGACCGAGCACGGCCAGAGCTCGTACGACCTCATGCCGAACCCGGACCTCGTGGCCGCCGCCCTCGCCTACGCCACCGAGGCCGAAGGGCTCGACGTGGCGATCTTCCCGATGGGGCGCTCGCTGGGGAAGTCGCGGGAACCGGTGCGGGTGGCCGAGGAACAGGCCATGCTCGACGTCATCAGCGGCGGCCGGCTCATCTCGGGCTTCCCGGTCGGCCTGAGCTACGACGCCAGCATCAACAACGGGGTGCCTCCGGTGGAGGTCAGGGGCCGGTTCGAGGAGAACCTCGAACTGGTCCTGCGCGCGTGGAGCGACCGCGAGCCGTTCCCCTGGAACGGGCGCTACCACCAGTACCCGCAGGTCAACATATGGCCGCGGCCCCTCCAGGACCGCCCGCCGGTCTGGGTCACCGGCATCGGCAACCCGCGCACGATGCGGCTCACCCTGGAACGCGACTTCGGCTTCAACTACTTCGGTTTCGCCGGGGCGAAGCTCACCGGGAAGCGCATCTTCGACCGCTTCTGGGAAATCGCGGACGAACTCGGTCTGGAACGCAACCCGTATCGCGTGGGATTCCTCCAGACCATCGCGGTGAGCGAGACGGACGCGCAGGCCGAGAAGGACTACGGAAAGCACGTCGAATACACGTACCGCAAGGGCCTGGGCGCCATTCCCATGGAGAAGCTGAGCCTGCCCGGCGGAATTAACATCCACGGTGTCAAGGCCCTTATCAAGGACCCCGCCGACTTCGGTATGTACAGCAAGATGCGTACGTCGAGCTATGCGGAACTCGCCGAGGCGGGAACGGTCATCGCCGGCAGCCCGGAAACCGTACGCGACCAGCTCGTCGAATACTGCAAGACCTACGGCATCGGAAACCTCCACGCGATGCTCGGATTCGGCTCGATGCCGAAGGAGCTGGTGGAGAAGAACGTGACCCTGTTCGCCACCGAGGTGCTGCCCCACCTGCGCAAGATCTGGCAGGACGACGGATTCACCCACCACTGGTGGCCCAAGAGGCTGGGCGGCTCGCCCCGATCCACGACGCAGAAGGTCGAGGTACAGGCATCGTGACGACGGAAACCGCGCAGTTGCCCTTCCGTGAGGAGACGGCCGAGGTCTGGGGCGGGAAGCTCACCCTCCGGGTCAAGGTCGCGGGCACGGGTCCCGCACTCCTGTACCTGCACGGGTCGATGGGCCTGGTCTGGGACCCGTTCCTGTCCCGGCTCGCCGAGAACCACACCGTGTACGCCCCGGAGTTCCCCGGCACCAGCCCGGCGGACGTCGACGCCGTGCACACCATCGACCAGCTCTCCGACATCGTCCTCGCCCATGAGGAGCTGGTGCGGACGCTGATCGCCGACGGCCCGCTGATCGTCGTCGGACACGACTTCGGTGGCATGATCGCCGCCGAACTCGCCTCCCACTTCCCGCTGTTGGCAGACCGCCTGGTGCTGATCGCGCCGCTCGGCCTGTGGCGGGACGACGCCCCCGTCGCCTCCCTGGCCGCGGCGGCGCAAACGGAGGTGCCCGGTCTGCTCTTCCACGACCCGGCCGGCGAGGTCGCCCAGGCGGCCCTGTCCTTCCCGGCCGACCCGGAGGCCGCCGTCGAGGCGGCCGCCGGCATGGTCTGGTCGCTCGGCAGCACCGGCAAGTACCTCTGGCCGATCCCGGACCGGGGCCTCAGGGCGCGCCTGCACCGGGTGGCGGCCCGGACGCTGATCGTCTGGGGCCGGGAGGACCGTCTCGCGGACGCCTCCTACGCGGACGACTTCGCCGGACTCATAGCGACCAGCGAGGTCGCGATCATCGACGAGAGCGGACACCTGCCCCAGGCGGAACGGTTCAAGGAAACCGTCGCCAGGATCGAGGAGTTCCTGCGATGACGCAGGATGTGGACCAACTGTTCGGCCTGGGTGGCAAGACGGCTCTGGTGACGGGGGCCTCGCGCGGCATCGGCCGCGCGATCGCCCTGGCGTACGCCGAGGCCGGAGCCGATGTCGCCCTCCTCGCGCGCGGCGTCGACAACCTGGAGGCGGTCGCCGAGGAAGTACGGCAGCGGGGCCGGCGGGCTCTCGTGCTCGCCTGCGACGTCCACGAACCCGACCAGGTCGAGGACAGCGTACGGCGGGCAGCCGAGGAGCTCGGTCCGCTGGACATCGTGGTGAACAACGCGGGCGGTATCACCAGCGCCGGCCCCTTCCTGGAATCCTCCCAGGAGCAGTGGCAGCGCGAAATGCGGCTCAATTTCGATTCGGTTCTCCAGGTGTGCCGGATCGTGGGCGGCGCGATGACCGGGAGAGGTCGGGGATCCATCATCAACATGTCCTCGATCGCCGGTGAATCAGGGCTTCCGAATTTCTCCCCCTACGCCGTCGCGAAAGCCGCCGTCACCGCGCTCACCCATTCACTCGCCGCCGAATGGGCGAACTCGGGCGTGCGGGTCAACGCGATTACGGCGGGCTGGCTGCACACGGATCTCACCGATGTGCTCGTCACCGACGAGGAGTTGTCGGGGCGCCTTCTGGACGTGGTGCCCATGGGCAGGTTCGGCACCCCGCAGGACATGGTCGGCCTGGCCGTCTACCTGGCCAGTGACGCCTCGCGCTTCATGACCGGCGCGGCCGTCGTCATCGACGGCGGGGTCTCCTCGTTCTACGGCGGCTCCGCCATGCTGCGGCCCCCGGGGAACGAGCTGGTCTCCACGGTTTCGGGGAGTGGTCTGTGACCCGTTACCCGCGCAGAAATCGCCCCTGAGCGGGCAATTCGCGCACGCCTCATCTGTCTGGCCCATCACCGGTACGCCGGTGATGGGCCAGTGGCGTACCCGCCCCCGTGCCACACGGGCCGGGGCCCGGGTGACCGCTATTCGAAAATAGATACATGAGTTTCGGCCATATATGCACGTAGAAGGTCACAGATGGTCTGGTCAGGTTCCTTCGGCTCTGAATTGCCGCTATTTTATGCGAACCAATCCGCCTTTCTCCACCGGAGGATCCGATGGCCATGCAGGAGCGAGCCGTCCGGACGAAACAGTTATTGATCGTCTCGGCCGCGGAAATATTCACACACGACGGATTCGCCTCTTCCTCGCTCGCAGAAATCAGTTCACGGGCGGGTGTCAGTGGAGGCGCGCTGCACTTTCACTTCAAGAACAAGCAAGTATTGGGTGAGGCGGTGGAGTCCGCCGCGCTGCATATGCTGCACGAAATAATGAAGAGCACTTCCGTCGACGGCCCGAGCCCTTTGCAGATCGTCATCGACGCATCGCACCTCCTGGCGCAGCGGGTCGCCGACGACGTGATTCTCCGGGCCGGGATGCGCCTCAGCAGCGACGCCACCTGGAAGGGCCGTGTCGAGCTCTGGCGGGAGTGGCGCTCCTGGGTGCAGACGATCCTGATCGACGCGGGGGAACAGGGGAACCTGGCGTCCGACATCGAGCTGAGTGACGCTGTGTGCGCGATCACGGCGACCGTGGCGGGTCTGGAGATGCTGGGCCGGATCGACGGCGACACCGACACGCAGTGGTGCTCGCGGGACACGATCACCCGGTTCTGGTACCTGATCCTCCCGCGCCTGGCCTCGGAGGCCGCCAAGCCCGCACTCGTCGCCGAGGGCCCACAGGCGGGCGACCGGCTGGCCGTCTGACGCCGGCCCGGGGCGCGCGGTCCGGGGGAGCGCCCGCGCCCCTGAGCCCGCGGTCCGGGGGAGCGCCCGTGCCCCGGAACCGCGCCCCGGAGCCCGCGGTGCGCGGCCGGCGCGCGCCCGGATCGCGGCCCGTTCGCGCCCGGTTCGCGGCCCGTTCGCGCCCGGTTCGCGGCCCGTTCGCGCCCGGTTCGCGCCCGGATGCCGGTAGCGCCGGTGCGCGAGTGGCGCGGGGGGCGATGCATCTCGGCCAGCTGCCCTGATCGATGCGCGGCGCCGACGGAAGCGGAACGGTGACAGGGTGCCCGTCGGCTGCGGTCCAGGACCGGCCGGTCGCACCGGGAGCGCCCTTCGGAATCTCGAACGCGCGCGGGCCGCGGCCCGGCTGTGCAATCGCTTTCGGTCATTCCTACCGGTCCGATGAACCTCCTCACCCGGTCAATGGCGGTCGTCGAATGAGTGGCCCGTGCTGCCTCGCCGTGACCCCTGTGCACCATGCAATAGGTGCACGCAACAGCGTCGGTGGAGTATTGCGGGAGTATTGCAGGACGGAGGGGAACGAATCTTCGAGGAGTCCTATACAAGAAACCGATTGAATGGTTTCCTTTGAAGTCGGACCGGAGTCGGCCGCGAGTCGACCTCTCAGAGCTGATCGTCCTCCGTTGGAAAGGGTGATGGAAGCATGCTCCGAACATCTGCTCCGCTGCCAAGCGGAGGCAGGGAATCCGTCTACCCGCTCGTAGGGGGGCGTTCCGGGCCTTCGTCCGTGCCGATCGACGCCGCCCGGGAGGAAACCGAGGGCACGGACCGAGGTGCGGGACCGGGGGTGCCCACGACCGACCCGTAGGCGTTCTCGGAGTACCCGGCGTGTGTACGTAGCAACGGGGAGATGAGCAGGTCGCGAAGGGAAACGTGACGTGGGGGAGCGCCGCCCGTGTTGACCGCACGGACGGCTGCCGGCGTCACGGTCCGTGTACCCGGGGAGCGGTGAGCCCTGTGTGTGCCGTCCCGGCAGGCGCCCTGATCGGGCACGATGGTCATCCACCCTGACGTCTTCTCAAATGACCGAACGTGCCATTTCGCGGAGGGGTTATGCACTTCTTCATTCTCGGGCCCTCGGAAATAAAATCCGGTGACCATGTCGCCCAGCCGAAGGGCGCGATGCAACAATTGTTGTTCGCTTCTTTCATGGCGGTGGCCGGCAGGCTGGTAACGGTGGAAACCCTGGCGGATGAATTATGGGGAACGACACCGCCGAACAAGATGAACAATGCTTTGCAGGCTCAGATAAGCAGACTCCGGCGTACTTTGGTCCGCGTGGACGGCGGAGCGGCCGACCGAATCATTACGACGGTATCGGGATATCAATTCAACATCCACCCCGGTGAACTCGACGCCCAGGTGTTCCTGGATTCGGTCGGATCCATCCGTGCGAGTTCCGAAGCGGACCCCTGTCGCAGCGCGGCGGAATTGCGGCGGGCCATCAGGCTCTGGCGCGGACCGGTGTTCGGCGGGGTGGCCGGGGGGCCTCTCTGCCGTACCGCGGCCTCCAAGTACGAGGAGGCCAGGCTGTCCGCCCTGGAGCTCCTCTATGAGATCGAACTGAGGTCCGGCGAGTACGCGAGGATCGTGCCGGAGCTCACGGAGACCCTCTCGCAGAACCCGATGCAGGAGCAGTTCTGCGGGCTGCTGATGATCGCCCTGTACCGGTCGGGCCGCCAGATCGACGCCCTCCAGACCTACCGGCAGTTCCGCCACCGGCTCAACGAGGAGCTGGGCGTGGAACCCTCACCGATGCTGCACTCCTACGAGAGCGCCATCCTGGAGCACGACGAGGCCCTACTGGCGCGGACGGCCTCGCTGCGCTCGCTGAGCCTGCGCACCTGACGGTGAGCGGCCGGTTCGCTCCCGGCTCGCCGGGAGCGGGTGCTGCCGCCCCCCGCCGCGTCACGGGGCGACGGGGGTCCTCGTACGGGTGATCATGCGGCTCCGAACGGGTGGCGGCGGACGCAGGGGTCCGCCGCCGATCCTACGATCGAGCGGTCCGGCGCGGGCGTGACGCGCCCCCCGATCGACCACCTGAGCCCGGAGTCCTTGTGAGCCCCTTCGTATCCTGCCGGCCTGCCCTCCGGGCGGCGTGACCGTGGCCTCCGTCATCAGAGAGATCACCATCGAGGCCAGTGCCGACGACGTCTGGGAGGTCATCGGGGACTTCGCCGAGGGGCCGCCTCGCATGGCACCCGATTTCGTGGTCAGGACGGAACTGGCGTCCGCCGACGTACGAGTCGTGACCTTCGCGAACGGTGTGGTGGCCCGTGAACGGCTGATCTCCCGGGACGACGAGGCGCACCGCATCGCCTGGGCCGTCATCGGCGACACGACGTGTCCCGTTCACGACAACGCGTCGTTCCAGGTCCTTGCCGAGGGGGAGCACCGCAGCCGCCTGGTGTGGATCCGCGACGTGCTGCCGGACGAGATCGCCCCGTCGTTCGCCGCGACGATGGACCAGGGACTCCAGGTCATCCGCGAGACGCTGGCGGCCACCTGAGCCGGGTGGGCCCAGGTGGCACGGTGAGCGAGCTGGCGGAGAGGGCAGGATTCGAACCTGCGCAAGCTGTGAGGCTTCTCCCGGCTTGCGCCGGGATCCCGTTGGGCCGCTACGGGAACCTCTCCTTGGTGGTGCGTGGTGCTGTGCGGGTGGTGCTGGCGGAGAGGGCAGGATTCGAACCTGCGCAAGCTGTGAGGCTTCTCCCGGCTTGCGCCGGGATCCCGTTGGGCCGCTACGGGAACCTCTCCTTGGTGGTGCGTGGTGCTGTGCGGGTGGTGCTGGCGGAGAGGGCAGGATTCGAACCTGCGCAAGCTGTGAGGCTTCTCCCGGCTTGCGCCGGGATCCCGTTGGGCCGCTACGGGAACCTCTCCTTGGTGGTGCGTGGTGCTGTGCGGGTGGTACTCGCGGAGAGGGCAGGATTCGAACCTGCGCAAGCTGTGAGGCTTCTCCCGGCTTGCGCCGGGATCCCGTTGGGCCGCTACGGGAACCTCTCCTTGGTGGTGCGCCTTGCTGTTCTGAGAACAACTATGGCAGAGCGCTCTGTCACCACGCTGATACGCAGCTGATACCCCCGGACAGGCCCGCGGCAGGTGCCTCCGGACACGATGAAGGCCCGGCCTGCTTTCGCAGACCGGGCCTTCATCGATGAGGGTGAGTAACGGGACTTGAACCCGCGACATCCTGGACCACAACCAGGTGCTCTGCCAGCTGAGCTATACCCACCATGTCGTCCGGTCGTTTCCGACCGGCCGAGAAAAAGTGTACAGGGTCCGGGAGGGTGCTCGCGCACCCCTTTTCCCCGGGCCGGCCCGGCGCCCCCGGGAGCCCCCGCAAGGGGCTGTGACCAGGGGCGTCGCCGCTACTGCCCGGCGGGGCCGGTGTGGCGCGCCGCGATCTCCTTGGCGCGTGCCGAGTCCGGGCCGGGCTGCGGTACGAAGACCGCCTCCCGGTAGTAGCGCAGCTCCGTGATGGAGTCACGGATGTCCGCGAGCGCCCGGTGGTTCCCGTTCTTGTCCGGACTGTTGAAGTACGCCCTGGGGTACCAGCGGCGCGCCAGCTCCTTGACGGAGGACACATCGACGATCCGGTAGTGGAGGTAGCCCTCCAGTGACGGCATGTCCCGCGACAGGAAGCCGCGGTCGGTGCCGACCGAATTCCCGCACAGCGGGGCCTTGCCCGGCTCCTTCACGTGTTCGCGTACGTAGGCCAGGACCCGCTCCTCCGCGTCGGCCAGGGTCGTGCCCCCGGCCAGCTCGTCGAGGAGGCCCGAGGCGGTGTGCATCTGCCGCACCACCTCGGGCATGGTCTCCAGGGCCGCGTCCGGCGGGCGGATCACGATGTCCACCCCTTCGCCGAGCACGTTCAGTTCCGAGTCGGTGACCAGTGCGGCCACCTCGATGAGTGCGTCGTCCGTCAGCGAGAGCCCGGTCATCTCGCAGTCGATCCACACCATGCGGTCGTTCATGGCCCCCACCCTACGGGGCACTCCGCTGCCCCGGCAGGGTCGGGCGCCCGGGAACGTACGCCTCGGCACCCGTCCTGAGGTGCTCCGCCGCGCCGCCGGAGGCCCCTGTCGCGACGGCCGGGGACGGGCCGGGGGAGGCCGCCGCAGCGGCCCGCCGGCTCGATGCCGTGTCCTGGACGGGCACGGACGCCTCGATCATCGTGGTGGCACCCTCCAGCCCTCCGCCCTGCGGACGACGGGCCCGATAGGCGGCCCGGTACGCGGCGGGGGAGGAGCCCAGCTGGCGGCGGAAGTGCCCGCGCAGCGCGACCGGCGAGCGGAAGCCGCAGCGGCCCGCGACCTCGTCGACGGAATAGTCGGAGGTCTCGAGCAGACGCTGCGCCTGCAGCACGCGCTGGGTGATGAGCCACTGGAGCGGTGCGCTGCCTGTGAGCGAACGGAACCTGCGGTCGAAGGTCCGCCTGCTCATGTAGGCGCGCGCGGCCAGTGTCTCCACGTCGAACTGCTCGTGGAGATGCTCCAGCGCCCAGGCCACGACCTCGGCGAGCGGGTCGGAGCCGATCTCTTCAGGCAGAGACCTGTCCAGGTAGCGCTCCTGACCGCCACTGCGCCGCGGCGGTACGACGAGCCGGCGAGCCAGTGCGCCGGCCGCCTCCGTGCCGTGGTCGGTACGGACTATGTGGAGGCACAGATCGATTCCGGCCGCGGTCCCGGCCGAGGTGAGCACATCGCCGTCGTCGACGAACAGCTCACGCGGATCGACGTGCACCGACGGGTAGCGCTTGGCCAGCGTCGGTGCGTACATCCAGTGTGTGGTGGCCGGGCGGCCGTCCAGCAGACCGGCCGCCGCGAGCACGAAGGCTCCCGTGCACAGTCCGACGATGCGCGCGCCCTCCTCATGGGCACGCCGCAGCGCGTCCAGTGCCTCGGCGGGCGGCGGCGAGGTGATGGACCGCCAGGCGGGTACCACCACCGTGCCGGCCCTGCTGATGGCCTCCAGGCCGTACGGCGCGCTGAGTTCGAGCCCGCCGGTGGTGCGCAGCGGCCCATCCTCGCCGCCGCAGACCAGCAGGCGGTAGCGCGGAACTCCCGCGTCCTGCCGGTCGATTCCGAAAACGGAGAGCGGGATGGAGCTCTCGAAGATAGGGCCGCCACTGAACAGCAGTACGGCTACGACTTCCCGGCGTCGCCGCCCGGTCAGTTTCCGTGCGGCCTCCGTTGCGGTGGCGGAGTCCTGGCTCATGACGCTAAGCCCCCCTCGGTGTTCGCGTCTCCCTGGTCCCTACGGGCCTGTCGCTCCTGCACGTTTCCCCTCGGTCTCGCACGCGTCCCCAGTCTTCGACACTCATGATCGAATCTACTGTGTTCCGTGGTGCCGACGTGACACGTTCCCCCACCGGCACTATGTCGACAAGGCAACTTGGCGCGAAGCATTCGATCACGAAGCGTTCCACTCGCGAGCCCCACAGGGAAGTGCGCCTGACGATCATGGCCCGTCCGCGTTGGTTCAAAGCGTACCGCGCGGTCTATTCCTGCCTGCTGGCACGTGGGTTGGTCGGCCGGAACGCCAGGAATCAGGGTCCTGGGGGAAGTTGGCTGAAAACCAGCGGTTGTGTGCGCGTATTCCAGTCATGCCACCGGCGCACCACCTCAATGACGGACAGCTTCCATGCGCCCCTTCGGTCTCTGTGGACCATCCTGCCCCGGGACGGGTGCGAAGAGGAGTCGTCCGATGGCGCGGTGTGACGCCGGGGTCGGTGGGGCTTGTGATGCTTTCGGCCGCCCGGCCCGGATCCGGTCGTGGGTGCCGGAAGGGCCGAGTGCGGTGAGCGCCGGCGTTCCACGAGCTGGATGTACGACACAGCCGGCATTGCCATACGGGGCGGTGTCCGGCATGCTCCCTCCATTACCGCAAGCGCTTTGCGAGGGCTGGGCGGTGAAGGAGTGGCGCCGTACCCTTGGGGGTAGGGGGTTGGGAAGATGCTTCCCGGACACAGCTTCATCGCTCGCAGGCACACCTCCACACCGCTCTCTCCTCACGAGGACTCTCTTCGCCGAGACATCGATGGCCGGTCACGAAATCCCTGAACCCGCAGACCGCAAGCAGGTAGCCGACCCACGGTCGGACCCTCGGACGGTCGAAGAGTCGCGCCCTTCATGCGATCCCGCCTTCCGGCATGGGGTCGTGGTCGGTTTCGACGGATCCATGTCCAGCGAGCGAGCCCTCGCGTACGCCATCGGTATGGCGAGCAGGCTGGGCTCGGGGCTGATCATCGTCCATGTGGCCAACCGGCTGCCGACCACCGTCTGGGCGGGCTGCGAGCCTCCCGTCTTCGTCGACGTGCCCGATCACCGCACCGAGGTCCTCGGCCTGGAGCTGGCCTGCGCGGACTATCTGGCGGAGGTGCCGTGGGTGCTCGTCGAGCGCGGCGGGGACATCTGTCACGAGCTGGAGGAGGTCGGCCGGGAGTATTCGGCCGACGCGATCGTGGTGGGCTCCACGCACGGCATCGTGGGCCGGATCTTCGGCTCGGTGGCCGGCCGGCTCGCCCGTCGCGCCCAGCGCCCCGTCATCGTCATCCCCTGAGCCCTGAGCCCTGAGCCCTGAGCCTGCGGCCGGTGCCCCTGGGCGGGTGCCCGGCCCGTGCGGGCTGCCCGGCGGGTCCCCTCGGTCGCCGTAGGGCTCCTGAGGGGCCGTCAAGCGGCCCTGTAAGCCGGTGAGTCGAGCGGCCCGCCGGACGGAGAACGGCCCCCGCATCCGCGATGGCGTGATGCGAGGGCCGCTGCCCGGTGCGGACCGCGGGTCTACTCGACGGTGACCGACTTCGCCAGGTTGCGCGGCTTGTCGATGTCACGGCCCATGGCGAGCGCCGTGTGGTAGGCGAACAGCTGCAGCGGGATGCCCATCAGGATCGGGTCCAGCTCGTTCTCGTTCTTCGGGACGAGGATCGTGTGGTCGGCCTTCTCCTGCTCGCGGTGCGCCACGGCCAGGATGCGGCCGCTACGGGCCTTGATCTCCTCCAGTGCCGCACGGTTCTTCTCCAGCAGGTCGTCGTCCGGGACGATCGCGACCGTGGGAAGCGCCGGCTCGATGAGCGCGAGCGGACCGTGCTTGAGCTCCGAGGCGGGGTAGGCCTCGGCGTGGATGTACGAGATCTCCTTGAGCTTCAGGGAGGCCTCCAGTGCGACGGGGTAACCCCGGACGCGGCCGATGAACATCATCGACTGCGCGCCCGCGTACTCCTCGGCCAGCTTCTTGATCTCGTCCTCCGACTCCAGGATCTGACCGATCTGCTCCGGCAGCCGGCGCAGCCCCTCGATGATCCGCTTGCCGTCGGCGACCGACAGGTCGCGGATGCGGCCCAGGTGCAGGGCGAGCAGCGCGAAGGCGACCACGGTGTTGGTGAAGCACTTGGTGGAGACGACGCAGACCTCGGGGCCCGCGTGGACGTACATCCCGCCGTCGGCCTCACGGGCGATCGCCGAGCCGACGACGTTCACGACGCCGAGGACGCGGGCGCCCTTGCGCTTCAGCTCCTGGACGGCGGCCAGCACGTCGTAGGTCTCACCGGACTGGGAGACGGCGACGTACAGGGTGTCGGGGTCCACGACCGGGTTGCGGTAGCGGAACTCGGAGGCGGGCTCGGCGTCCGCGGGGATGCGGGCCAGCTCCTCGATGAGGCCGGCGCCGATCATGCCCGCGTGGTACGAGGTGCCGCAGCCCAGGATCTTGATCCGGCGGACCCCGCGCGCCTCACGGGCGTCCAGGTTCAGGCCGCCCAGGTGCACGGTGGAGAAGCGGTCGTCGATGCGGCCGCGCAGCACGCGGTCCACGGCGTCGGCCTGCTCGGAGATCTCCTTGTGCATGTACGTGTCGTGGCCGCCCATGTCGTACGACTCGGCCTCCCACTCCACGGTCGTGGGCGTGGCCGTCGTGGTCGAGCCCTCGGTGGTGTACGTACGGAAGTCGTCGGCCTTGAGGGTGGCCATCTCGCCGTCGTCCAGCGTGACGATCTGACGGGTGTGTGTGACGAGGGCCGCGACGTCGGAGGCGACGAACATCTCCTTCTCGCCGATACCGAGCACGACCGGGGAGCCGTTGCGCGCGACGACGATGCGGTCGTTGAAGTCGGCGTGCAGGACGGCGATGCCGTACGTGCCCTCGACGGACTTCAGCGCCTCGCGGACCTTCTCCTCCAGGGTGACGGCCTGCGAGCGGGCGATCAGGTGGACCAGCACCTCGGTGTCGGTCTCGGAGAGGAAGACGATGCCGTCGGCGACCAGCTTCGCGCGGAGCTCGGAGGCGTTGTCGATGATGCCGTTGTGGACGACGGCGACCTTGTTCTCCGCGTCCAGGTGCGGGTGCGCGTTCTCGTCGCTCGGGGCGCCGTGGGTGGCCCAGCGGGTGTGGGCGATCCCGGTGGTGCCGGCGAACCGCTTGGGTACGCGGGCCTCCAGCTCACGGACCCGGCCCTTGGCCTTGACCGTCTTCAGGGTGCCCGGCCTGCCTGCGGCGGCCTTGCCCGTGATGACGATGCCCGCCGAGTCGTACCCCCGGTACTCCAGCCGCTGCAGGCCTTCCAGCAGCAGTGGAGCCACGTCACGCTTCCCGATGTAACCGACGATTCCGCACATAGAGTCTCTGCCCCTCCATCGACGTACACAATGAGTGCTCGGCCCGCCCGGGCCCGGCTCAGCCGTAGACGATGCGGCGAAGCTGCCGGAGCGAGAGCTCCTGCGGCGCCACAGCGCGGTACGGCAGCTCGGCCGTGATCCGCTCGAAGATCTCCGTGTTCACCAGGCCGCCGGACTGCAGTTCGCGGTGGCGGCGGCGGACGAAGTCCTCGGTCGTCTCGTCGAAGTACGCCAGGACATCGAGGATCACCCTGGCGGCCTCGCCGCGCTGGAGCGCGGTGGAGCGTACGAGGTGGTCGATGAGGTCGTCGTGCGACGGGCGGCGTTCGAGCACTCGTCGATATTGCGTGGTGCGGGCGCGTAGCGCAAGAAATCTGCCCGATATCGGGCAGGGGTCACAGAAATGCGCTGCCGATCCGCCCGATCCGCTCAGAGGCGCTTGAGGACAGCCTGCTTCGCGGTGCTGAACCCGTCGTCGGTGAGGGCCCCCGCCCGATGCGGCTCGCCGAGCTCACGCAGGCTGCGCAGCAGCACGTCGTGATCGTCGGCGGGCGGCACGGCGGCCCCGACGGGCGCCGCCTCCACCGAGGCCCCGGTCTCCGGCAGCCGCGCCAGGACGGCCGCGGCGACGAGCACGGCCGCGTACTCCTTCTTCGACAGCCCCCACAGCTCCAGCGCGTACGGGCCGAACCTGGCAGGTCCCGATGTGGGGCCGCGGCCGTTCTCGAATCGCAGCCGGCCGTTCTCAAGGCCGAGGGCCGGCAGCCGGCGCACGCCCGTCACCCGCGACACCGGGAAGGCGACCGCGCCGCCGGACAGCTTCGACTCCGCGGCCTTCCCGTTCCAGGTGAGCCGCACGGTCTCCCCGTCGAACGACGCCGTACCGTCCCCGCCGCCCCGGAGACCGGCAGGGCGGGCCCCGGCAGCAGGAAGCGGTCCACCGGCCCGTCGGGCACCTGCTCGATCAGCAGGGCGCTGCGCACCTCGTCGACGAGGTACTCGGCCACGCCCGTGCGGTCCTTCTCCATGACGAGCTGATACGGGTCGGAGGCTTCCTTGGGCCTGCCGTCCGCCGCGCGCAGCACCCGGCACGCCCCGGTGCGCAGCCGCAGTCGGCCGCCCTTGCGGTCCGGCTCGAACGAGATCCCGGCCAGCGCCCGCAGCGGGACGGCGAACTCACCCAGGTCCTGCCGTACGGGGTGGACCTTGCTGCCCCGGCGCGACGCGTACTGCGTCCCCGTCGAAGTTCCACGACCCGTCCCGCATGATGATGTCCGCTTTGCGGCGGATTCTGCCAGCCGCGCCACCGGCGGACCCCGCCCGTGTCCGGGCCGGTGCCCGCTGTGGAAGTGGCTCGATCACGCCGGCCGGTCGGCCGGACCAGCCGGATCCCGGCCGCGACCCGGGCGTACACGGTGTTCGTCCACGCCGAAACCCGGCCGTCCGTTGTTGGCGACGAAGTACGGGTGCCCCTCGGCCGAACCCGTACCGACGGACCCGAATCCGGCCGCGACAGGTTCGGTCGCGGTGGTCGGTTTCCTGGTCGTCCCGCAGGCGGTTCCGGCCAGCGGCGACGAGATCCGCTCCCGCCCCGTCGTCGGCCCCGTCGTGGGGTAACCGACCGAACGGTCCGGTTGAATCCGACGCCGGGCCGTGGCCCAGCGGCGCCCGATCCTCCTACGCCGCGGTCCGGGAAGCCTGCTCCCTCAGCTGCTCCTCGCTGAGCCCGCGTCGCCAGCAGCCGACGAACGTGACCTGCTTGCGGTCCGTCCGCCGCTCCCGGACGAGATGGCGGCGCAGCGCCCGTACCTCGGACGACTCGCCCGCGATCCAGGCGTACGGCGGGGCTCCTCCCCGGAGCCGATCCAGGCGTACGGCGGGGCTCCTCCCCGGAGCAGGGAACAACGGCCGCGGCCCGGCCCGGAGTCGCTCCGTGCCGGGCCGATTCGTCAGCTGACCTTCTTGGCCTTCTCGATGGCCTCGGCGAGGTCCTCCAGGATCGGCGCGCACTTGTCGTACGAGTAGATGGGCTCCGTCGTACGCGGGATGACCTGCCCGGCCTTGACGGCGGGCAGCTGGGCCCACGTCGGCTTGGACGTCAGGGCGTCGGGCTGCAGGGCCGAGGACCGGTTGTCCATCATGATGATGTCGGCCTCGTACTTGTCCACGTTCTCCCAGCTCAGCTCCTCGAAGAAGCCAGCCGCGTTGACCTTGGGCTCGACGAACTGCACGCCGAGCTCCTGGAAGTACAGGGTGTCCGCGGAGGTCTTGGCGAGCGAGACGTAGAAGAGGTCCTGACTGGCCGAGCCGATCATGACCTTGATGTCCGGCTGGGACCTGGCTGCGGCGCGGAGCCGGGCGGCAGCCGTCTCGAAGCGGGTCTTGGCCTCGGATATCTTCGTGGCCCTGACGTCCGCGCCGAGGGAGGCCGCGAGGTCCTCGTGGCGCTGGATCGCCTTCGGGACGGTGGTCTGCGCGGCCCACAGGGCCACGCTCGGGGCCAGCTTGAGGATCTTGTCCTTCGACTCGTCCGGCACGTACCAGAGGGCGTCCTTCTCCCACATGGCGGTGACGAGCAGCTCCGGCGCGAGTCCGGTGTACTTCTCGACGTTGAACTCGCCCCAGACGTTGCCCAGCACCTCGACCTTGCTGATGTCGAGGTTGCCGGCCTGCACATCGGCCTTCCCGTCGGCGGTCTTCGTCGGGCCGAAGACCCCCTTGCACTCGATGCCGTAGTCGTGGAGGGCGGCGGCGACACCGATGAAGGCGACGATGTTCTTCGGGGTGGAGTCCGTCTTCGCGGTCAGACCGCGGTCGTCCTTGAAGGTCCAGGGACCGGAGTCGGCGGCGCCGGACGACTCCTTCGCGGAGTCGCTGTCGCCGTCACCGCAGGCGGCGAGCACCGCGCTGAGGCCGACGGCTCCGCCCGCGGCCAGCAGGCCGCGGCGGGAAAGGGAGAGGGTCCGGACGTTGGGCATGGGCTGTCTGCTTTCCTGCGGGGTCATGGCTGGCCACCGACGATTCGAAAGGTAGGTTAGCCTAACCTCAGACAGCAGGGTTTTGGGGGTGGGAAAGGCCGCCCCCTCCCGTTACCGGAATGAGAGCGGCCTGTTCGCCGGACAGCCGGACAGCCGGACAGCCGGACAGCCGGACAGCCGGACAGCCGGACAGCCGGACAGCCGGACAGCCGGACAGCCGGACAGCCGGACAGCCGGGTCGGGGACGACGCGTGACGGTGCGGCGGACAGCCGGGCAGCCGGGTCGGGGACGACGCGTGACGGTGCGGCGGACAGCCGCGGACCGTCAGGCCTGCATCCCCAACTCCCGCGCGATCAGCATCCGCTGGACCTCGCTCGTGCCCTCGCCGATCTCCAGGATCTTGGAGTCGCGCCACATCCGGGCCACCGGGTACTCGTTCATGAAGCCGTAGCCGCCGTGGATCTGCGTCGCCTCCCGCGCGTTGTCCACCGCCACCGTCGACGAGTACAGCTTCGCGATCGCCGCCTCCTTCTTGAACGGCTCGCCCGCCAGCAGCCGCGAGGCCGCGTCCCGCCAGCCGATCCGTGCCATGTGCGCCCGCATCTCCATGTCGGCGATCTTGAACTGAATGGCCTGGTTGGCGCCGATCGGCTTCCCGAAGGCGTGCCGCTCCCGCGCGTACTTCACCGACTCGTCCACACAGCCCTGCGCCAGGCCCGTCGACAGCGCCGAGATCGCGATCCTGCCCTCGTCCAGGATCCGCAGGAACTGCGCGTACCCACGGCCCTTCTCGCCCAGCAGGTTCGCCGCCGGGACGCGCACGTCGGAGAAGGACAGCTCACGGGTGTCCGAGGCGTTCCAGCCGACCTTGGAGTACGGGGCGGCGACCGTGAAGCCCGGGGTGCCCGACGGGACGATGATCGAGGAGATGAGCGGGGCGCCGTTCTCCTTGCGGCCGGTCACCGCCGTGACCGTGACCAGCTCGGTGATGTCCGTACCGGAGTTGGTGATGAAGCACTTGGAGCCGTTGATCACCCACTCGTCCGTGGCTTCGTCCAGCACCGCCGTCGTCCGGGTGCCGCCCGCGTCCGACCCGCAGTCCGGCTCCGTCAGCCCGAACGCGCCCAGCGCCTCGCCCGCGCAGAGCTTCGGCAGCCACCGCCGCTTCTGCTCCTCCGTGCCGAAGCGGAAGACCGGCATCGCGCCCAGCGAGACCCCGGCCTCCAGGGTGATCGCCACCGAGGAGTCGACCCGGGCCAGCTCCTCCAGGGCGATCCCGAGGGCGAGGTAGTCCCCGCCCATCCCGCCGTACTCCTCCGGGAACGGCAGGCCGAACAGGCCCATCCGTCCCATCTCCCGCACGATCTCGTACGGGAACTCATGGCGCTCGTAGAAGTCGCCGATCTTCGGCGCGATGACGTCGTTGGCGAACTCCTCGACGGTACGGCGCAGTTCCTCGTGCTCGGCGGTCAGCCGGTGGTCCAGGGACATGGGACGTCACTCCTTGTGGGACGGCGCTTGTGACGCCGAGAGCGCTTTGACGGTTCGGGACGGGCTGGGCCGTCCCAGCTGTTCGGCCATCCACACGCTCGTGGCGGTGAGTGCGCCGAGATCGACCCCGGTTTCGACACCGAGGCCGTCGAGCATCCACACGAGATCCTCGGTGGCGAGATTTCCGGTCGCGCTCTTCGCGTACGGGCAGCCGCCGAGGCCGCCCGCGGAGGCGTCCACCGTCGTCACCCCCTGCTGGAGCGCGGCCAGGGTGTTGGAGAGCGCCTGGCCGTACGTGTCGTGGAAGTGCACCCCGATCATGTCCATGGGCACTCCCGCCCCGTTCAGCTCGGCGAGCAGGGCCACCACATGACCCGGAGTGGCGACGCCGATCGTGTCCCCGAGGGAGAGCTCGTCGCAGCCGAGGTCCCGCAGGGCCCGCGCGACCCGGACCACCTGGGCGAGCGGCACGGCACCCTCCCACGGGTCCCCGAAGCACATCGACAGATAGCCCCGCACATGGACCTTGTCCGCCTTCGCCCGGGCCACGACCGGCTCGAACATGGCGAGCGACTCGTCCACGGTGCGGTTGAGATTACGGGCGGCGAACGTCTCCGTCGCCGACCCGAACACCGCCACCGACCGGGCGCCGAGCGCCAGCGCCCGGTCCAGGCCGCGTTCGTTCGGCACGAGGACGGGCAGCGCCACGTCCCCGACGTCCGCGATCTCCCCCAGCAGCGGGAACAGCCGCTCCGCGTCGGCGAGCTGGGGCACCCACTTCGGGTGCACGAAGCTGGTCGCCTCGATCGTGGAGAGCCCGGCGACGGCCAGCCGGCGGATGAACTCCGCCTTCACCTCGGTCGGCACGACGGTCTTCTCGTTCTGCAGCCCGTCGCGGGCCCCGACCTCATGGATACGGACCCGGGTGGGCAGCCCCGCAGCGGGCACGGTCATGGGCAGTGGGGTGTCGGTCACGATTCCTCCCTCGGGGCCACCACGGCCAGGATCTGGTCCATGGCGACCGTGGCACCGGCGGTCACGTCCAGTTCGGTGACCGTGCCGGCGTGCGGGGCGGAGATGACGTGCTCCATCTTCATCGCCTCCACGACCAGCAGGCTCTGCCCGGCCGCGACCTCGTCCCCGACCGCGACCTTCACCACCGTGACCGTCCCCGGCATGGGCGCAGCGAGCGTGTCGGCCCCGGACCGGGCGGCGCCGCTGAGCGAGGCCTCCACCGGATCGTGGTCCTGGACGTGCCAGGTGTCTCCGTCCCGGCCGAGCCAGACCCCCTCCGGAGAGGCCGCGCGGCTGAACGTATGGGTGAGGCCGTCGAGTTCGACGGTGACGCGCTGCGCGGTCGCCCCGACGACCCGGGACGCCTGCGCACCGGGCAGTGAGGGCACCGGCCCGCACGCGTCGGTCCGCTCGTCCCGGTCCCCGGCGTGGCCGAACGCCAGCTCGGCCGTGCCCCCCGCAGCCGTGCGCAGGCTCACCCGCACCGGATCATGGCCCGGTACGCGGAAGTGGTGGAAGGTCGCGGCGGGCGTGCCGCCGAGGCGCCAGCCGTCGGCCACGGAGAACGGATCGACCCAGCCGGAGGTGCTCCCGGGCATCGGCTGCCGCAGCAGCGCCGCCGCCGCGTACACCTCCTCCGGCACTCCGTCCGGCACCAGGCCGTCCGCCTCGCGCTCCACCAGCCCGGTGTCCAGATCACCCGCGACCACCGCCGGATGGGCCAGCAGCCGCCGCAGGAAGCCCGCGTTCGTCGGGACGCCCAGCACCACGGTGCCCGCCAGCGCCGCCCGCAGCCGGCGCAGTGCCGTGGCGCGGTCGGGGCCGTACGCGATGACCTTCGACAGCATCGGGTCGTACGTGCTGCCGACCGGGACGCCCTCGCTGAGCCCCGAGTCCGTGCGGACCCCGCCACCCTGCGGCTCGTCCAGGGCGAGCACCGTCCCACCGGACGGCAGGAAGCCGCGCGCCGGGTCCTCCGCACAGATCCGGGCCTCGATCGCGTGCCCGGTCAGTGTGATGCCGTCCTGGGTGTGCGCGAGCCGCTCACCCGAGGCGACCCGCAGCTGCCACTCCACCAGGTCGAGACCGGTGATCAGCTCGGTGACCGGGTGCTCGACCTGGAGGCGGGTGTTCATCTCCATGAAGTAGTACGAGGCGGGGTCGCTGCCCGGGACGATGAACTCCACGGTGCCCGCGCCCACGTACCCGCAGGACCGGGCCGCCTGGACCGCCGCCTCACCCATCGCCGCCCGGGTCCGCCCGTCGAGCAGGACCGAGGGCGCCTCCTCGATGATCTTCTGGTGGCGGCGCTGCAGCGAGCACTCGCGCTCGCCGAGATGCACCACGTTGCCGTGCCCGTCGGCCAGGACCTGGATCTCGATGTGACGCGGCCGGTCGATCCACCGCTCCACCAGGAGCGTGTCGTCACCGAACGAGGCGCGCGCCTCGCGCCGGGCCGCCGCGATCTCGTCCGCGAGCAGCGCCGCCTCGCGCACCAGCCGCATGCCCTTGCCGCCACCGCCCGCCGACGGTTTCAGCAGGACGGGCATCCCGATCTCCCGGGCGGCCTCGGCCAGTTGCCCGTCCGTGAGCCCGCTGCCGGACGACCCGGGAACCACCGGGACCCCGGCCGCCGCAACCGTCTCCTTGGCGCGGATCTTGTCGCCCATCAGCGAGATCGCCGAGGCGGGCGGGCCGATGAAGACGAGCCCGGCATCCGCGCAGGCCTGCGCGAAGTGGGCGTTCTCCGCGAGGAAGCCGTATCCCGGATGGACGGCCTCGGCCCCGGTGCGGCGGGCCGCGTCCAGGAGCCGTTCCACGGAGAGATAACTCATCGAGGCGGGCGCGGGCCCGATGCGTACCGCCGTGTCGGCCTCCCGGACATGCCGGGCGTCCGCGTCCGCGTCGCTGAAGACGGCGACCGACCGTACGCCGAGCTCGCGCAGGGTCCGGATGACCCGGACCGCGATCTCGCCACGGTTGGCGACCAGAACAGTGCTGAACATGAAAGTCCTCACCTCACATCCGGAAGACGCCGAAGCCCGGGCCGCCCGGATCCTTCTGGGGCAGCGGGGCGTTGGCACAGGCCGTCAGGGCGAGCCCCAGCACCTGCCGGGTCTCCATCGGGTCGATCACACCGTCGTCCCAGAGCCGGGCGGTGGCGTAGTAGGCGTTGCCCTGCTGCTCGTACTGCGCGCGGACCGGATCCTTGAACGCCTCCTCGTCCTCGGCGGGCCACTGCTCGCCGCGCCCCTCGATCTGGTCCCGCTTCACCGTGGCCAGCACCGAGGCCGCCTGCTCGCCGCCCATGACGGAGATCTTGGCGTTGGGCCACATCCACAGGAAGCGCGGCGAATAGGCCCGGCCGCACATGGAGTAGTTGCCCGCGCCGTACGAACCGCCGACGACGACGGTCAGCTTCGGTACCCGGGTGCACGCCACGGCCGTCACCATCTTGGCGCCGTGCTTGGCGATGCCACCCGCCTCGTAGTCCCGGCCGACCATGAAGCCGGAGATGTTCTGCAGGAAGACCAGGGGGATGCCGCGCTGGTCGCACAGCTCGATGAAGTGAGCGCCCTTCTGGGCGGACTCGGAGAACAGGATCCCGTTGTTGGCGACGATGCCGACCGGATGCCCGTGGATCCGGGCGAAGCCCGTGATCAGCGTCTGGCCGTACTCCGCCTTGAACTCGGCGAACCGGGAGCCGTCCACCACCCGGGCGATCACCTCCCGTACGTCGTACGGCGTCCGCGAGTCGACGGGCACCGCCCCGTACAGCCCGGCGGGACCGACCTTCGGCTCGTCCACCGGCTCCACGGACCAGGGGAGCGCCCCGCGGTCCGGGAGCGTCGCGACGATGTTCCGGACGATCCGCAGCGCGTGGGCGTCGTCCTCGGCGAGGTGGTCGGTGACCCCGGAGGTACGCGAGTGGACCTCGCCGCCGCCGAGCTCCTCCGCCGTGACGACCTCACCGGTGGCGGCCTTCACCAGCGGCGGGCCGCCCAGGAAGATCGTCCCCTGGTTGCGGACGATGACCGCCTCGTCGCTCATCGCCGGGACGTACGCCCCACCGGCCGTGCAGGAACCCAGCACCGCCGCGATCTGCGGGACACCGGCCCCGGACATCCGCGCCTGGTTGTAGAAGATGCGCCCGAAATGGTCCCGGTCGGGGAACACCTCGTCCTGCATCGGGAGGAACGCACCCCCGGAGTCCACCAGGTACAGGCAGGGCAGCCGGTTCTCCAGGGCCACCTCCTGGGCGCGCAGGTGCTTCTTCACCGTCATCGGGTAGTACGTGCCGCCCTTGACGGTCGCGTCGTTGGCGACGATCACGCACTCGCGCCCGCTGACCCGCCCGATTCCGGCGATCACCCCGGCAGCCGGGGCGGCGCCCCCGTACAGCCCTTCGGCCGCCAGCGGGGCGAGCTCCAGGAAGGGCGAACCCGGGTCCAGCAGTGTGTCCACCCGCTCCCGGGGCAGCAGCTTGCCGCGCGCCACATGCCGGGCGCGGGCCTTCTCACCCCCGCCGAGCCGTGCCGTGGCGAGCCGCGTGCGCAGCTCCTCGGCGAGCGCGTGATGCGCCGCCTCATTGGCCTGCCAGGCCTCCGAGGCGGGATCGGCCGCGCTCACCAGGACCGGTGCCTGCTGCATCCTGTCGAGCCCCCTTGCCCGTACCGCATGAGTCACGGTGTCCTCCGCGACGGAGCGCGGGTTCGGATGTCCCGCTCCTCCGCTTGTGGCATCGTCGCGGGGGACACCGTTAATGAGCGTTAACACATTGCGAACAGGTTAACGAGCGCTAACCCGCCTGTCTAGAATGAATCTCCATGAGCACCAATGCCGCCGACCGCAGCGCCGCCCGTGCCGTCTCCCGTGCCGCGGCTCCCACCCGCCGTGAGCAGATCCTCCAGGAGGCCGCCCGCCTCTTCGCCGAGCGCGGCTTCCACGGGGTCGGGGTCGACGAGATAGGGGCGGCGGTCGGCATCAGCGGCCCCGGCCTGTATCGCCACTTCCCCGGCAAGGACGCGATGCTCGCCGAACTGCTCGTCGGAATCAGTGAGCGGCTGCTCGAGGGCGGCCGGCTCCGCGTCACCGAGGACGCCGACTCACCGGGCGGTTCCCCCCAGGCCCTTCTGGACGCCCTCATCCAGGGCCACATCGACTTCGCCCTGGACGACCGCCCCCTGATCACCCTCCACGACCGTGAGCTGGACCGCCTGCGCGACACCGACCGCAAGCGGGTCCGCCGGCTCCAGCGGGAGTACGTCGAGGTCTGGGTCGAGGTCGTCCGCGCCCGCTACCCGGCCCTCGCGGAGGACGAGGCCCGGGTCACCGTGCACGCCGTCTTCGGCCTGCTCAACTCCACCCCGCACCTCGCCCGCCCCGAAGCCCTCCCCGGCCGCGAGGCCACGGCCGCCCTGCTCCACCGCCTCGCCGGCGGCGCCTTCGACGCGGCGGCCGGCCCCAGCTGACCGGTGGGCTGCCCGTCGCTGGGAGACTACAGACCGCAAAGCGGGCGATATGCCCGCTTTTCGCGTCCTTCACCTCCCAGCGACCGCCCTTACGCGCGCTGGAGGTTCACCGGCCGCGGGCGCTCGGCGGCCGGAAGGCGTCCGGCGGGCCCGGGTGGTGTCCGACGGTCAATACCACCGGCACACTGCGCGTTCCTCACGGCACAATGGGTTCATGCCGATACCCAGCCGTGCCGCACTCGTCGAGCACCTCGTCCGCACACGTATCGCGGGCGATGTCGCCACTCCCCGCGACAACAACCTCTCCCACTACCGCAAGCTCGCCAACGGCGACCGCCACTACTGGCTGGGGCTGGAGCTCGGTGACCGCTGGCGCGACGAGCAGGACGTGCTCGCCGTGATGGCCGAGCGGTGCGGGGTCAGCGACGACCCGGAGCACCGGCAGGGGCAGGACACCATCGACCCGGAGCTGACGGTCGACGCCCTGGACCGGATGGCGGCCCGGCTGCGGAAGGCCGCGGCGGACGGTGAGCGGGTGCTGTTCGCGACCGGGCACCCGGGCGGGCTGCTCGATGTGCACCGGCAGACGGCCGACGCGCTGCGGAGGGCCGGCTGCGAGATCGTCCGGATCCCCGGGGGTCTCATGGCGGACGAGGGAATGGTCTTCCAGTTCGCGGACGTGGCCGTGCTGGAGCGGGGCGCGACCTTGTGGCACACGCACTCCCCGGTGCCGATGGCCGCGATCCTGGACGGTCTGGAGCGTGAGGGCCGGCCGCAGCCGGACCTGGTCGTGGCCGACCACGGGTGGGCCGGGTGCGCCGGGCAGCGCGGGCTCGACTCCGTCGGTTACGCGGACTGCAACGACCCCGCGCTGTTCCTGGGCGAGGCGGAGGGCACCCTCCAGGTCACCGTGCCGCTGGACGACCACGTCACCGACCCGCGGTTCTACGACCCGATGACGGACTACCTGCTGGACGCGGCCGGACTGCTCTGATCCGTTCCGTTCGCCGATGCGGCCGGACTGCTCTGATCCGTTCCGTTCGCCGAAGCGGCCGGACTGCTCTGATCCGTTCCGTTCGCCGAAGCGGCCGGACTGCTCTGATCCGTTCCGTTCGCCGATGCGGCCGGACTGCTCTGATCCGTCGACCCGCCGGACGCGGCCGACCGCTCTGATCCGTCCTGCCCGCTGGGCGCTGCCGGACCGCTCTGATCCGTGGACCGGGCGTAGCGGGCCGCCAGCTCCCGCAGGTGCGCGACGAGCTCGGGCGGCTCCGTCACGGTGAAGTCGAAGCCGAGCATGCCCAGGTGCACGGCGAGGCTGTCCAGCGAGTCTGCCCCGGTGTCCAGGACGCACGTCGTCCCGTCGACGACCTCCACCGAACCCACCGCGGGGCTGACGCGCTCCAGCACCGCGTCCGCGGGCGCGTGCACCGTCACCCGGGCCCGGTGGCGCCAGGCCGCGGCCGACGCCTTGCCCGCGACGTACGCGGCCGCGTCGCCCTGCGGGTCCGCGCGCGGGGCGAAGCGCGGGCCCGCCGGGGTGCGCGGGGTCATCCGGTCCGTGCGGAAGGTCCGCCAGTCGTCCCGGTCGACGTCCCAGGCCACCAGGTACCAGCGGCGGCCCCAGTTGACGACGCGCTGGGGCTCCACGAGCCGCCGGGTGACCGCCCCCGCGTGGTCGCTGTAGTCGAGACGCAGCCGCTCGTGATCGC
The DNA here is from genome assembly GCF_045040375.1 of Streptomyces sp. NBC_01520. Classification (NCBI taxonomy): domain Bacteria; kingdom Bacillati; phylum Actinomycetota; class Actinomycetes; order Kitasatosporales; family Streptomycetaceae; genus Streptomyces; species Streptomyces sp. NBC_01520. The sequence continues at coordinate 2,866,576 of NZ_CP109404.1, read as the reverse complement.
GGCAGGCCGCCGTCAGCGTCATCAGCAGGTCGGTGTCCACGGCGGGGGTGGGCCGGTCGGCGGGCACCGGCACGGCGTACCTCTGGAGCGTCCGCACGCGTCGGCGCAGCCGGGCCGGCAGCACCTGCTCCAGCTTGGCCAGAGCCTGGAGCGAGGTCTCCTCCATTCCGGCCATGGCGCTCTGTGCCACATTGCGCACGGCGACCGTGACCGCGACCGCCTCGTCGTCGTCGAGGAGCAGCGGGGGCATGGCGCTTCCGGCGGCCAGCCGGTAGCCGCCCGTCGATCCGCGGGTGGCGTCCACCGGGTAGCCGAGCGTGCGCAGCCGCTCGATGTCGTTGCGCACGGTCCGGCCGCTCACGCCGAGCCGCTCGGCGAGTTCCGTCCCCGGCCATGAGCGGGGTGACTGCAGAAGGGACAGGAGCCGCAGCAGCCGTGCGGAGGTTTCCAGCATGGTCCGCAGCCTGCCGCCCCTCTAGGAATGAACCGTGCCTATATCGATCCTAGGATTCCATTCATGGAGAACAGCAGCAACACCGCAGACACGTCCGTCCGCCCCTTCCGGGTCGAGATCCCGCAGGCCGACGTCGACGACCTCCGGCACCGTCTCTCCCGCACCCGCTGGAACACCGGTGTGCGGGGCCTGGACGACTGGTCGCGCGGTGTGCCGGCCGGCTATCTGAAGGAGCTCGCCGCGTACTGGGCCGACGGCTTCGACTGGCGGAAGGCAGAGACACGGCTGAACCAATTCCCGCAGTACGTCACCGGGATCGACGGCCAGGACATCCACTTCGTACATGTCCGCTCGGACAACGCCGACGCGACGCCGCTGCTGCTGATCCACGACTGGCCGGGGTCGTTCGTCCAGTTCGTCGACGTCATCGAGCCGCTGTCGCGCGACTTCCACGTCGTGGTCACCTCCACGCCCGGGGTCGCCTTCTCCGGACCGCTCTCCTCGGCCGGCTGGAACACCGGCCGGATCGCCGGGGCGTTCACCACCCTCATGGCCCGCCTCGGCTACGACCGTTACGGAGTCCAGGGCAACGGCGGCGGCGCCTGGATCGCGGGCGAGATGGGCCGGATCGCCCCCGCGGACGTGGTGGGCATCCACGTCAACGGCCTGGTCACCTTCCCGTCCGAGGACCCCGCCGACTTCTCCGGGCTCACGGAGGGTGAGCAGACCCGGCTGGAGCGGCTGCAGCGGTTCCGCGACGACAAGATGGGCTTCAACGCCATCCAGTCCACCCGGCCCGACACCGTGGCGTACGGGCTGAACGACTCACCCGTCGGCCAGCTCGCCTGGATCGTCGAGAAGTTCAAGGAGTGGACGGACACCGCGAGCGAACTCCCCGAGGACGCGGTGGACCGCGACACCCTGCTGACCAGCATCAGCGTGTACTGGTTCACCGGTACGGCGGGTTCCTCGGCCCACCTGTACTACGAGACGGCCCACGACCCGAGCGCCTGGGCGCCCAAGGAGCGCGGCACCGTACCCACCGCGGTCGCCGTCGCCCTGCCCTCCGACGTGGCGATCCGCCGATTCGCCGAGCGCGACCACCACGTGGTGCGCTGGACCGAGTTCGAGCGCGGCGGCAACTTCCTCTCCCTGGAGCAGCCGGAGCTTCTGATCGGCGACGTACGGGAGTTCTTCGCAGGCCTGGGCTGACATCCCGCGGTACGTCGCCGGGGCCGGCTAGCCACCTGCGGCCCGGCGCCGTCGGCCGAGGCCCGGTGTCGGGTCGAGGTAGACCCGGCGGATCGCGGGGTAGCGCTCCCGCAGCTGCTGCTCGGCCTCCTCGCACGCCCACTCGACCTGCTCCGCGCTCGCCACGTCCCGGAAGTCGATCTTCGCCGCGATCAGGGTCTCGTCCGGACCCTGGATGAGCGTCGTCAGCTCCAGTACGTCGATGATGTGCGGGACGGAGAGCAGTTCCTCCCGCACCCCGGCCCGCACCGCCTCCGGCAGCGGGCGCCCGATCAGGAGCTGGGCGTTGGACCGGCCGAGCACCCAGGCCACGTACACCAGCAGGATCCCGATGAGGACGGACGCGATGCCGTCCCACACCCCGGAACCGGACAGCTGGCCGCCGAGCAGCCCGCCGGCGGCCAGCAGCAGCCCGACGAGGGCGGCCGAGTCCTCCATCACCACGGCCTTGACGGCGGTGTCGGAGGTGCGGCGCAGATAGTGCGGCGCCCCCACGCCCAGCCCGGCCGCCGCGCGCCGCACCTGCCGGACCCCCGTGCGCAGCGAGTAGCCCTCCAGCAGGAACGCGACACCGAGCACGAGGTACGAGACGAGCGGGTCGCCGAGTTCCTCCCCCTGCGTCAGTGTGTGGATGCCGTCGTACAGCGAGAAGACCGCGCCGCCGACGAAGGTCGCGACGGAGGCGAGCATCGCCCAGATGTACCGTTCGGCGCCGTACCCGAGGGGGTGTTCCTCGTCGGCGGGTTTCCCGCCGCGTCTGAGCGCGGTCAGCAGCATGACCTCGGTGACGGTGTCGGCGACCGAGTGCGCGGCCTCCGAGAGCATCGCGCTCGAACCGCTGATCAGGCCCGCCACCAGCTTCGCCGCGGCGATGCCGAGGTTGGCGGCGGCCGCGACGGCAACGGTGAACCTGGACTCCCCGCCCGTGCTCTTCTCGTCACTCATGGTGGGGAGTATGTCCGCATACGGGGCTTCAGTCCCGGGGGACGCGGACCACACCTTCCTGGATGACCGTGATGGCCAGCTGTCCGTCCGCCGTGTAGATCCTGGCCTGGCCGAGACCGCGCCCGCCCGACGCCGAGGGTGACTCCTGGTCGTACAGCAGCCATTCGTCCGCCCGGAAGGGCCGGTGGAACCACATCGCGTGGTCCAGGCTGGCCCCCACCACGTCACCTACGGCCCAGCCGCCGCGCCCGTGGGCGAGCAGCACGGAGTCGAGCAGGGTCATGTCGGAGACGTACGTCGCCATGCACACGTGCAGCAGCGGGTCGTCCGCCAGCTTGCCGTGCGTCCGGAACCAGACCTGGGAGCGCGGCTCGCGCGGTTCACCGGCGGTGGCGAACGGCGGGGCGTCCACGTACCGCAGATCGACGGCGGCCCGCGCCTCCAGCAGCCGGTCCACCATGCGCGGATCGGCGAAGCGGTCCGCGTACCTGGGCAGCATCTCCGCGGCCGTGGGCAGCGTCTCCGGATCAGGGGCGTACGGCATGGGCGCCTGGTGGTCCATGCCCTCCTCGTGCACCTGGAAGGACGCCGAGAGGTGGAAGATCGGCTTGCCGTGCTGGACCGCGACGACCCGCCGGGTGGTGAAGGACCGCCCGTCCCGGATACGGTCCACGGTGTAGACGATCGGCGCGCCCGGATCCCCGGGGCGCAGGAAGTACGCGTGCAGGGAGTGGGCCGACGGCGTCTGTCCGGCCCCGGACGCACCGGGGCCTCCCGACGTGCCGGGGGCTGCGGACGGGACCGTGCGGCCCGCGGCGACCAGGGCCTGTGCCGCGACCTGGCCGCCGAAGACCCGGGGCACGACCGCGCTGCGGCTCATGCCCCGGAAGATGTCCTGCTCGATCCGCTCCAGGTCGAGCAGATCGAGCAGGGATTCAAGTGCTGCGCTCATGGAGGAGAACGTAGCCGCTCTTACAGGCCCATGGACTTGGCGATGATCGACTTCATGACCTCGCTGGTGCCGCCGTAGATGCGGTTGACCCGGTTGTCCGTGTAGAGACGGGCGATCGGGTACTCGTTCATGAAGCCGTAGCCGCCGTGCAGCTGGAGGCAGCGGTCGATCACGCGGTGCGCGACCTCGGTGCAGAACAGCTTCGCCGAGGCGGCCTCGGCGGGGGTGAGCTCGCCGGCGTCCAGGGCCTCGATCGCGCGGTCGCAGACGGCCTCGGCCGCGTCGACCTCGGCCTTGCAGGCGGCCAGCTCGAACTTGGTGTTCTGGAAGGATGCGACGGTCTTGCCGAAGACCGTGCGGTCCTGCGTGTACTGCTGGGCGAACCGCACGGCGGCGGCGGCCTGCGCGTACGCGCCGACGGCGATGCCCAGGCGCTCCTGCGGGAGGTTCTGACCGAGGTAGGAGAAGCCCTTGTTCTCCTCGCCCAGCAGGTCGTCGACGGGCACCTTGACGTCGACGAAGGCCAGCTCGGCGGTGTCGGAGACCTTCAGGCCCAGCTTGTCGAGCTTGCGGCCGACCGAGTAGCCCTCGGACTTGGTGTCGACGACCAGGAGCGAGATGCCGTGGCGGCGGTCGTCGGCCTTGGGGGCGTCCGTACGGGCGCAGACGATGACCTTGTCGGCGTGGACACCACCGGTGATGAACGTCTTCGCGCCGTTCAGGACGTAGTGCGTGCCGTCCTCGGAGAGCTTGGCCGTCGTCTTCATGCCGGCCAGGTCCGAACCGGTGCCCGGCTCGGTCATGGCTATCGCGTACATGCTCTTGCCGCTGACGAAGTCGGGCAGCCAGCGCTTCTTCTGCTCCTCGGTGGCGTACGCCTTGAGGTACGGCAGGCAGAGCAGGACGTGGACCCCGGAGCCGCCGAAGGAGATGCCCGCGCGCGCGGTCTCCTCGTAGAGGACCGCTTCGAACTTGAAGGACTCCTCGCCCGCGCCGCCGTACTCCTCCGGCACCTCGATGCCGAAGATGCCCAGCTCGGCGAGCTTGTAGTAGAAGTCGCGAGGTGCCTGACCCGCCGCGAACCACTCGTCGTAGACGGGGACGACCTCGGCCTCGATGAAGGCGCGGATGGTCTCCCGGAACGCCTCGTGGTCCTCGTTGTAAACCGTACGGCGCACGGAGTGCCTCCTCAGTGGGCTTCAGCATCGGGCGGGGTCTGGCTAAGCGCTTGCTCAGTCCTGGTCAAAAGTTACCCGGGAGTCACGGTGGCTGTCCAGGGTGATACGCAGCACGCCCGCTGCTGCGGCGCTCCGCCGGTTCGCCCCACCGCCTCGCTTCCGTGGCGGAGGGTTTCCGGGGGTGAGCGCTGCGTATACCCCGATGGCGGTGGGCGGAGGGCGGGCGCACAGTGAGATGAGGAGCCGGCGAGGAGGAGAGCCGCCTTGCCGCAACAACCCTCTGTGAGGCAGCCATGGTTGATGTCGAGTCCCTGGGCGGGAGTTCAACGACAGGCAGGAGCGGGGGAGGCGCCGTGCGCGGCAGGACCACGATCGCCGACAACGTGGTGGCCACCATCGCCGGAATCGCCATCCGTGAGACGGACGGCGTGTATTCGGTGGGCCGGGGCGCGTCCAAGGCGCTGGGCGCTGTCGCGGGGCGGATACCCGGGTCCTCCGGCGGTGAGCGCTCCGTCAAGGTGGAAGTGGGCAAGAAGCAGACGGCGATCGATGTCGACATCAAGGTCGACTACGGCGTACCGATCCATGAACTCGCCGACCGGATCAGGGGCCGCGTCACGGACGCGGTGGAGACGATGACCGGTCTGGAGGTCGTCGAGATCAACATCAACTTCTTCGACGTCCACGTCCCGGGCGAGGACGACGACGATGACGACGGCTCGGCGGCGCCCACGCGCGTGCAGTGAGCCGAGCCCGGTGCGCAGGGCCCCGCACCGGCGTGCACCGGGCGGGGCGTGTGCAGGCCTGTGCGGGGCGTGTGTCATGGGGGCGTGCGGCGTGTGCGTGAGGGCCGGGCCCCCGGGGAACGGGACGGGGGCCCGGGAACCGCGCCTACTGGGGCTTGAACGAGCGGATCTGGTAGTTCCCCTGGAGGTTGCCGCCCTGTCCGGCCGGCGTGGAACCGACCCGTGAGTTGAAGTTGGTCTGCGTGTAGTACTGCACGCGGTGCTCGGTCTTGTTCCACACGGACAGGACGTTCCTTCCCTCCCGGACGAACGAGCAGTTGTCGGCGGTGTTCCGCATCTCGGCGGCCGTCCACTGACAGCGGGTCCCCTCGCCGTTCCATCCGTCGAAGGCGCAGAAGTACCCGTGCGTGCACCGGGTGAACGCGGCGCTCGGCGCGGCCGCCGCCGAGACGGTGGGCCTGCCGGCGTCGGTGGCCGACACGGGCCCGGTGCCCAGCCCGAAGGCCAGGACGATCGCGGTGGCGGCGAGTGCGGTGATGCGGTTCACGATGGAGCCCTTTCGCTGTTCGGTGACCGGGTGTCGTGCCTGGTCGCCAGCAGCGTGGCACGGCTGTGACCTGCGCAGACAGGACCAGAAGGAGGGCGCGCGAGGTCTACGGAACAGGCCTGGGCGCGCCTGCGTACCCCGGCGTGGAAGTGGCGTGCGCGGGGTGTTCGGCGGTGCGTTCGCAGGGTGTTGTCAGTGGTGTGGTGCAGCATCGGGCTGACGGAGCACCGAGCGGAGGGGGATCGCCGTGGCGATCACGAACCAGCACATGACGGAGTACGCGTTCCTGCGGGGGCTGTACACGGACGGCTACTTCCCCGACCACGTCGTCGACAAGGGCAAGGCCGTCCTGGTCCGGCTCTGCGAGCGGATCGAGGCCGAACCCCCCGCCGATCTGGCGGCGTTGTACGTGCTGACGACGGCGGCGACCGACGAGTTCAACCTCCTGGAGGCGGAGTTCGAGGCTGCCGGGAGCGAGATCGAGACGGTCGCCCGCGAGGAGATAGCCGAGGACTTCTGGGTCATCGCGACGGCGTACGGGTTCGCGGACGCGGACGTGGAGGAGCTGATCGCCACCAGGGAATGGTGACGGGACGCGGGAGCGGCATCAGGCCGCGGGGCACGGCGTCACCTCGTCGAGCACCGCGGCGACGGCTTCGATCTCCACGAGCTGGTCGGGGTAGCCGAGCACGGTGACGCCCAGCAACGTACTCGGGGCGTCATGGTCACCGAACGCCGCCCGGACCACGTCCCAGGCGGTCACCAGGTCCTCGCGCCGCGCGGACGCGACGAGCACCCTCGTACTGACGACGTCCTCCAGGGACGCGTCCGCGGCGGCGAGAGCGGTCCGCATGTTCTCGAAGGCCTTCGCCGCCTGGCCCGCGTAGTCCCCGACCGCCGCCGTCGAGCCGTCCTCGTCCAGCGGGCACGCCCCGGCGAGGAAGACCAGCCGTGCGTCGGCGGGTGCCGTGGCCGCGTAGGCGTACTCGGCGACGTCGGACAGGTGGGCGGAGCGGATCAGGGTAACGGTACGGGGCATGGCGTACAGGTCCTCCTGGGTGGAAGTGCCTTCATCCTCACAAGAGTTCTCCGTCTGCGCCTCGCCTTTTCGGCAGGCCCGCGCCGGGCCTCTAAGCTGAGGGAATGGGTGATGTGTACGCAGTGGATCTCGCGCTCGACCTCCGGGCTTCCGTGCCGGGCGCCGTGCTGGACGACCTTCGCCGGCACCTCGGGGCGCATCCGGGCGGGCAGGACGAGTCGCACGACGTCGAACCCCTGCTCGCCGAGCGGGGGCCTGCGGGGCGCATCGGTGGGCTCCTGGTGGGAGAGATCGCCCGCACGGGCGACGGCTGGTCCCTGACCGCGAGGCAGGAGATCCATGCCCAGCTCCTGCCCGATCTGGACCCGCTGCTGGAGCGGCTGGCACTCCACTCCGGCACCGAGGGCGTCATCGGGCAGATCCGGTTCTACGAGGACCACGTGCCGGACCTGCTGATCAACGAGGGGGGCACGCTCGTGAGGATGGCTCTGAGGCCTGCGCCGACCGGTGGCATCCCGGCACGTCCCCACGGGTGAGCGGCCGGCTCACAGCAGGCCGGTGAGATCGGGCCCCACCCCGTCGGCGGCTTCGACAGCCGGAACCTGAGCGCGCGCCCGGTCGGCGTACGTCTCCGAGACGCGGTGATCGGCCGGGAGCGGGACGGGAGTTCCGGTGCTGCTGGTCATGCTTTCGATCTTGCCAGGCGGCACTGACAGCAGTAGGAGCATCAACGAGCCCGGGACCCCTCGTGGGCCGGGGCGTTCAGGATCCATCGGGCCGCACCGCTCCGGCCGGCCGCGCGGTGTCCGGCGGTGTCCGTACCGTGGGCGCGCCCGATGCCGCCCGTGCGGTGGACGGGCGGACCAGCCGGTGCTGGGCCAGGCAGGCCAGCGCGAGCGTGGCGCCGAGCACCGGCCAGGCCGACGGCCCCACGCTCACGGCGACTCCGACGACGACCGGCCCCAGACTGCGCTGCGCCGACTGGGCCAGGCCGTGCACACCGAGGTAGGCGCCCTGTGCCTCACCGGGAGCGAGGGCGACGGAGAGTTCCCAGGAGGAGAGGGAGTGCAGGATCTCCGCCAGGGTGAAGGCGACGGCCGCGACGAGTACGGCGGCGGTGGCGAACCAGGGCCCGCCGGTGGCCGAGACGGCGAGCGCCGCCCCTCCGGTGAGGAAGGCGGCGCCGATCGGGACGAGCAGCCGGCGGGCGGCGGCCCGGGTCTCCCCGAAGCGCGACAGGGGAACCTGGAGGGCGATCACCAGAACGCTGTTGAGTACGAGGACGATCGGTGCCAGCCCGACCGGGGCGTCGGTGGCGTGGACGATCCACAGCGGGAATCCGACCTGGAGCACGCTGTCGTCCAGGAACAGCCAGATCTCCGTAACCGTGAACGAGAGATAGCGGCGGTCACGCCAAGGCGTCGGCACCTCGGTCCGCGCGACCGGAAGGGCCCTGTCGGTCGTACCGCCCTTCCCCATGACGACCCGGCCGGGGGCCGGCGGCTCCGTGCACCGCAGCGTCAGGACAGCCATGACCAGGTAGGACGCGGCGTTGGCGAGCAGCAGCACCTGATACGCGGCGACGGTGCCCACCGTGAGTACGGCGGCGGCTCCCGTACCTCCGACAGCCCATCCGATGTTCACCGCGGTGCGCTGGATCGCCTGGTAGCGCACGCGCTGCGGGCCGGCCACCCGCGCGGCGAACAGCTTGGTCAGCACACTCGACGCACGGTCGGGCAGCGCTCCCAGTGCCGAGTACAGGACCAGCAGCGCGAAGTCGTGCGTGGTCAGCAGCGCCACCAGGGCCGCGCCCCGCACCAGTTGGGCGGCGACCAGGAGACGGGTGACGGGAAAGCGGTCGGCCAGCCGCCCGGCGAGCGGGGGCCCGGCGATGCCCAGGACGCCGGACACGCCCAGCAGCATGCCGATCTGAGCGACCGACAGATGGGTGACGTAGACGAAGTAGAGCGTCGCCACACCCATCCACAGGCCGGTACCGACCTTGTCGATGATCGCGACCACCAGCATCAGGCGCCCGTCCCGGCCGCCCGGGACGGAGAACCGCCGGACGGACGGGACGCGGCTCGGTGTGGGCAGCATCAGGATCCCCCTTGACAAGCTTTTTGTATCGGTACAAACTCTGTGCTGTGGCAGAACAATATGGGATCACGGGCGGTACAGCCAGAGAGATTTCCGCTTCGGTCGAAAGCCGCGTGGCCGACGGCACGCTGGGGCCGGGCTCCTCGCTGCCCCCGGTGCGCCGGCTCGCCGAGGCGCTGGGTGTGAGCGCGGGGACGGTGGCCGCCGCGTACAAGGAGCTGCGCGGGCGCGGGGTCGTGATGACCCTGGGGCGCGGCGGCACGGTGGTGGCGTCCGCCCCCGCCGTCACCTCGCGGCGCCCTCCCCGGGTGCCGTCCGGGCTGCGCGACCTGGCGGGCGGGCACCCCGATCCGGCCTGCCTCCCGGTGCTGACCCCGCCCGCCCGGGTGGAGCCCGTGCCCGGATCCCACCGGGCCTCCCCGCGGCTGCCCGCACTGGAAGAGGCGGCCCGCGCCTGGTTCGCCCGCGACGGCGTGCCCACCGGATCGGTGACGTTCGCCCACGGGGCGCTGGACTGCATCGGGAGGCTGCTGTCCACCGAGCTCAAGCCCGGTGACGCCGTTGCCGTCGAGGACCCCGGCTTCCACCACCTCCTCGACCTGATCCCCGCGCTGGCACTGCGCATGCTGCCGGTGACGGTCGACGACGAGGGCATCCGCCCCGAGGCGCTCCGCGCGGCCCTGCGGGCAGGAGCCCGCGCGCTCGTGTGCAGCCCCCGGGGCCAGAGCCCGCTCGGAGCGCGCTTCACCCCCGGCCGTAGGGACGAACTCCTGTCAGTGCTGGGCGACTTCCCCGACGTACTGGTCATCGAGGACGACCACAACGCGGACATCGCCGGCGCGCCCCCGGTGAGCCTCAGCTCCGGCGGACCGCGCCGCTGGGCCCAGGTCCGTACCGTGTCCAAGCACCTGGGCATCGACCTGCGCTGGGCCGCCCTCGCCTGCGACCCTGCCACGCTCGCGCGCCACGACGGCCGGCTGCTGCTGACCTCGGGATGGGTCAGCCACATCCTCCAGACGACGGTGGCGGACCTGTTGACCGACCCGGCGGTGACCCGACTGGTGGCAGGGGCCGCCGACACGTACACCACCCGCCGTGAGGCCCTGGGCGCCGCGCTCGCTCAGCACGGCATCCCCTCCCACGGCGCGAGCGGCATCAACGTGTGGGTGCCCGTCCGTGACGAGTCCGCCGTCGTCAACGGGCTTCGTACACGCGGTTGGTGGACGGCGGCGGGCACCCGCTTCCGCATCGCGTCCCCGCCCGCGGTGAGGGTCACCACGGCGACCCTCACCCCGGACGAATCGACTGTCCTCGCCCGGGACTTCGCGGACGTACTGGCGGAGTCGCAGGCGGTGTACGGGGGTTAGAGGCGCCCGGCCTTGACGGCGGACACGAACGACGACCACTCGGCGGCCGGGATCACCAGGGCGGGGCCTTGGGGCGACTTGGAGTCGCGGACGGGGACGCCGGAGGGGTGGCCGTCCACGACTTCGAGGCAGCTGCCGCCTTCGGTGTTGCTGTAGGAGGACGCGCGCCAGCCGGTCAGTGCGGAACCGTCCTCAATGGTGTGCCTGGTCATGGGATTCGTAGCCCTTCGCTGTCGCGCGCAGCAGGTCGAGCGACTCCTTCAACGGCAGTGCGTCGCTCATTGCGAGATCGTAGATGCTCTGGAGGCGCGTGACCACGGCCGGGGAGTCGTGCAGCTTGCCCATGTGGAGCCCCTCGGAGTACGCCACAGGAGGCTGGTCCTCGAACCACATCAGAGTCAGCATGCTCTGCAGGAGCTGGTAAGCCCCGACGCCGTACGGCACCACATGGATACGAAGCCGTCGCTGCTCGGCCAGGCGGACGATGTGCCTGATCTGCTCGGCCATGACCGCAGCGGACCCGACGGTGCGATGCAGTACGCCCTCATCCAGCAGGGCCCAGACGACGGGTGCCACCGGATCGTCGAGGACGGTTGCCCGGTCGAGGCGTGTGACAACGAGCCTGTCACATTCCGCTTCACTCACAGGAGGGAACGCCGCGCTCAGAACCGCACGCGCGTACCTTTCCGTCTGGAGGATCCCTGGAACAAAGGCGTACGCGAACTCGCGGATCATTGTCGCTTGCTGTTCGAGCTGCCGAGCTGACTCGAAGTAGTCGGCGACAGCCGCGTCGTCTTCCGGCAGGAAGCTGCTCAGTACATTTCCCGTGTTCAGGGCCTTGTCGAGCCGTCGCGCGTCCTCCTTCGAGGGGATGCGGCGGCCCGCTTCGATGTGCGCGATGTGCGAACGGGTCATGACCGACGCGTCGGCCAGCTCCTGTTGGGTCAGCCCTGCGGCGAGGCGCTGTTCCTTGAACCAGTCCCCATAGCTGTTACTCAACGTCAACTCCCATGTGACGAAGCATTTGTCACCAACGACCCCCTGGCGAGCCTAGCCCGGCTCGTCCCACTCTGTGAGTGGATCGCTACCCAGCGACAGACGCCCAGGTCTGGCCCATGGGCACAGCCATGGGCATCACCCCTCACCACAAGGGAGTTGACGACGTGCTGCACCGCATCATCCGGATCCTTGAGACACTGCTGCGCCTCCTGCGACCTGCCCCGCCGACGTACCGGTTCCCTCCCCCTCCCGCACGGGTGACCTCCGAACCCGTCCTGGAGCGAGGGCTGTGGCTCGCGATGTACGGCATCGACATCAGGCCCTGCCCGACCTGCGGTGCGACGGTGACGGCATGACCGGGCGGGTGTCCGGCGCGGCACGGCTTCTGCCGTGGGCCGGCCCGGAGGGAAAGCCCTGCTATGTCCTCGGTGACGGGACGGGTGACGTCTCCCGGGTCGCGGACAACGTGGAGCGGGTCCAGCTCGGGATGGCTGGCGATCTTCTCGCCCACGCAGCCGACATGCTGGACGACCGCCAGGTCACCTCCGCGCAACTCCGCTACGTCGTGGCGCGCATGGCCGAGGCTCTGCGCGACGTGCACCGGATCGCGGAGAGCCGGGGCGCGCGCCTGGGCGCTGTGTCAGGACGGGAGTAGCGGGTCGGGCGGAGCCCGAAGGCTGGTCCGCAGGGATGTTCCCGTGAGAACCGCGAAAAATACGACACAAGGTGTCTGGTTTCGGGCCGAGCATGGTGTCACCGGTCCGCGTCGATGACGGACGTGGACCAGGCCGTGCGAACAGATGAGGAACGCAATGGGATTCACGCCCGACACATCGGCACCGGACCTAGACGGGAAGATCGCGCTGGTCGCGGGTGCGACACGGGGTGCCGGGCGGGGCATCGCCGTCCAGCTCGGGGCGGCTGGTGCGACGGTCTACGTCACCGGCCGCACGACTCGGGAACGGCGCTCGGAGTACGACCGCTCCGAGACGATCGAGGAGACCGCGGAGCTTGTCACCGCCGCAGGCGGAACCGGCATCGCGGTGCCGACCGACCACTTGGTGCCCGAGCAGGTCCGTGCGCTGGCCGGGCGCATCGATGCCGAGCAGGGGCGGCTCGACGTGCTGGTGAACGACGTCTGGGGCGGAGAGCAGTTGTTCGCGTTCGACAAGCCGGTGTGGGAGCACGACCTCGACAACGGGCTACGTCTGCTCCGACTGGGTGTGGAGACCCACGCGATCACCAGCCACTTCGTGCTGCCACTGCTGGTGCGTCGGCCGGGCGGACTCGTGGTCGAGATGACGGACGGGACGTCCGCGTACAACGGCACGCGCTACCGCAACTCGTACTTCTACGACCTGGTCAAGAACAGCGTGCTGCGCATGGCGTTCGTGCTGGCACACGAGCTGAAGCCGCACGGCGGGACGGCGGTGGCGCTCACTCCGGGCTGGATGCGTTCGGAGATGATGCTCGACGCGTTCGGCGTCACCGAGGACAACTGGCGCGACGCGTTGACCGAGGTACCGCACTTCTGCGTTTCCGAGAGTCCGTCGTACGTCGGACGCGCGGTCGCGGCGTTGGCCGGCGATGCCGGTGTCGCGAGCCGGAACGGTCAGTCGCTGTCCAGCGGGCAGCTGGCGCAGGAGTACGGCTTCACCGACCTCGACGGGTCGCGGCCTGACTGCTGGCGCTACCTGGTCGAGGTCGTCGACGCGGGCAAGCCGTCGGACGCGACGGGCTATCGGTGACGGGCACCGCTCACAGGCAGGAGACGGAGTCCTTCGTCACGGGGCCGTCCGGCCCTTCGTCGTCCCCAGCTCTGGCCCGAGTGTCATTCGGGCGTGTACACCGTCTGGATGCGGCGAGTGCGACACGAATCGGGTGGGAGTCGTCACCCGGATTTCATGTCGAGAGGATTTGAACATCGTTACGCTGCACCGCAGTTGTCGACAACGCGGAGGCCTGCAGTGGCGGAGCCGACATTCGGGGTCCTGGGGCCGCTCCAGGTGAAGGCGCAGGGTGTTCCGGTACGGATCGGCGGGGCCAAGCCCCGCGCCGTACTGGCGACCCTGCTGCTCCAGCCGAACGGCTTCGTCTCGCTGGATCTGCTGACGGAGGTCCTGTGGCCCGGCGGCGCACCTCGGTCCGCGGTCGCCAATGTGCGCACCTACGTAAGGACGCTGCGGCAGCGGCTTCCCCCTGCCGCCGTCGCGGGACTGCGTACCGAGCCCTCCGGTTACTCTCTGGACGCCGTACCCGGGGAAGTGGACATGCTGCTCTTCGAGCAGCAGCTCGCGGCGGCCCGTGCCGCCCGCGCCCGCGGAGAGGACGCCGCCGCACTGCGTGCCTACGAATCGGCCCTGGGGCTGTGGCGCGGCGGGGTGCTCCAGGACGTGCCCTCCAGCGTGGTGTGGGATCCGGCCATCACGCGCATGGAGGGGCTGCGGTCGGTCGCGGCCGACGAGTGTCTGGAGTTGCGGCTCCGGCTGGGGGACTACGCCCATCTGGTCTCCGGCCTGAGGTCCCGGCTGACCGAGAGTCCCCTGCGGGAGGACCTGTGGCGGATGCTGGTGCACGCGCTCGACGGCGCGGGCCGCAGCGCCGAGGCGCGGTCCGCGTACGCCGAGGCGGAGCGGGTGATCGCCGCCGAGCTCGGGATCGAGCCGAGCGAATCGCTGCGGGCCATCGGCGCCGAGGTCAACGGTTACGCCGGCCGCCGCCGTGCGGCGATGGCCGTTCCCGTCTGCCAACTGCCCATGGACATACCTGACTTCACCGGCCGCGCTGTCGAGGTCGCCGACCTGGAGCAGCTGCTGTCCACCGCCGGGCGGCAGCCGGTGGTCGCGGCGGTGTCGGGGCCGCCTGGTGCCGGCAAGTCCACGCTGGCCGTGCACGTCGCCCACCGGGTGCGTGACGCGTTCCCCGACGGGCAGCTCTACGTCGACCTGGCCGGAACGAGCGAGTGCCCCCGAGAGCCGGTGGACGTCCTGGCCGAGATGCTGCGTGGCCTGGGCGTCATCGACAGTGCGATACCCGGCGAACCGGGCGAACGCGCCGCGATGTTCCGTGCCCGTCTCGCCCAGCGGCGATTCCTCATCGTGCTCGACGACGCCGTGGACGGCGCACAGGTGAGTCCGCTGCTCCCCGGCACCGGCGGCTCGGCGGTGCTGGTCAGCTCGCGGCGCCGGATGCCCGGCCTGCCGGCGTATGCCTGCGCGCTCGGGCTGATGCGGCACGACGACGCCCGCGCCCTTTTCGGGGCCATTGTCGGCGCGGACCGGCTGCGCCGGGAGGGGGCCGACGCCGACCGTGTCCTCGCCGAGTGCGGATCACTGCCGCTGGCGGTACGGATCGCGGCCGCGCGGCTCGTGAACCGGCCCGGCTGGAGCGTCGGCACGCTGGCCGACTCGCTGCGCGACGAGCGTGGTCGCCTCGGGGCGGTCCGCCCCGGTGAGCTGGAGGTGCGGGCCGGTGTCGAACTCAGCTACCGCCATCTGCCCGAGCCCGCCGCCCACACCTTCCGCACCTTTGGCGACCTGCCCGACGACGCGGTCCCCGGCTGGCTCGTCGCCGTTGCGACGGGGTGCGACAGCGAGACCGCGGGAGGTCTGGAGACCCTGTTGGACGAACACCTCGTCGAAGTCGTGGGCAGGGACCATCTCGGGCTGAACCGCTACCGCATGCACGATCTGCTGCGGTCCTACGCCCGGGGCCTGACCTTGACGGGCGACCAGGACATACGGTTACGGCGCCGTCTCCACGTCATAGACGCGCTCATCGCCCTCGCCCGCACCGCCAACGCCGCCATGCCCACCCGCTTCCTCGGTGTGCTGGGCGAGCCCGACGAGCGGGGCCTGCCCGACGGACCGGCGCACGCTGTCGCCCCCACGGTGCGCGCCCGTCCCGTGGACTGGTTCGAGAGTGAGCACCGCAACCTCGTCGCCGCCGTCGACGCGGCCGTCCGGCTCGGGCGGACCGACCGGGCCGCCGACCTCGCGATCGAACTGGCGGGCTTCTTCGACATGCGCGGCTACTACGGGGACTGGCTGCGGACCCACCGGCTCGTGCTCGACGCCATGCCCCGTCACGACGACATCAGGGCGGCGGCTCTGCTGCGCAACCTCGGCCAGCTCCATCTCTACCAGGACCGGTACGCGGACGCGCTCGTCTCCTTCGACCGGGCCAGGGCGCTCTTCGCCGAGCTCGGCCACCGGACGGGGGAGGCGGTCGCCGCGGTGGGGTCCGGCTCGGTCCACCGGGTCATGGGTGAACTCGGTACCGCGCTGGAGACGTTCACCGCCGCGCTCCAGGACTTCGCCGCGACCGGCGACCGGCACGGGGAGGCGGTGGCACGCAACGCGATCGCCTCCGTCTGGCTGGAACGCAAGGACCCGGAGACCGCGGCCGGCTGGCTGAGCGGGGCCCTGGAGCTGTCCCGTGCCGACGGGGACCGGCACCGCGAGGCCCAGGTGCGCCGCCGGGTCGCCGTACTGCACGAACTGCGTGGCGAATCGCAGTCGGCGCGTGGCGAGCTGGAGCGCGCCCTCGGCATCTTCGACGAGCTGGCCGATCTGCACTGCGCCGCATACGTGCAGCAGAGCATCGCGGAACTGTGCCTGCGGCAGGGCGACGCCGGTGAGGCGTCGGCGCTGTTGATCGGGGCACTCGCCGTCCAGCAGCAGCTCGGGGACCGCCGTGCCGAGGCCCGGGTGGCCGGCCTGCTCGGTGAGTTGCACGACGCGACCGGCCGCAAGCAGACCGCGCGGCACTACTTCCACCGCTCCCTCGCGACGTGGCGCCGCCTGGGCCTGCCCGACGAGGCCGGACGGATGGACGCCAAGCTCCGCTCGATGCGCTGAGCGGCGGAGAAGGAGCCGGGTGCCGGGTGCCGGGGCCGGGTGCCGGTGCGACCACGGTCGCTCCGGCACCCGGCACCCGGCGGTGTGTCAGCATCTGTTGGTGCTGGTCTGGTTGCGCTTGAGGTAGTCGTTCCAGGTGACACCCTGGACGACCGCGACGACGACGGCTCCGTTGAGCTTCTGCTCGTAGTGCAGATGCGGGGTGATGTCGTAGAGGGCGGACGTGTTGCCGACCTCGCCGATCTTCTGGCCCACCCCCACCGTGTCGCCCGCGCTCACCGAACGCGTGTTCAGATGGGCGTACCGCGTCTGCCAGCCATCCCCGTGACCGATGACTATCGTGTTGCCGTACCCGGCGCCCGTCGAGTAGTACGACTCGAGGACCGTGCCACCGGCGCTGGCGAACACCCGGCGTCCCAGGTCGTCAGGGTTGCCGTTCGCGTCGTAGTGGTTCCAGTCGATCGAGTGCGCGGGACTGTGCCCGGACCAGTTGCTGCCGAGCCACGTCTGGCCGCACTCGAAGGGCATCTTGAAGGCGGGCCGTGCGGCCACGGCGGCTTCCGACGAGTCCACGACCGGCGCCGCCACAGCGACCGGAGCGGTGAGCGTGACTGCCGCGAACGCGGCCATGGTGATCAGCGACCGGCGAACATTCCTGTGCATGGTTCTCCCCTTGTCGTCGGGTGACACGGCGATTCAAGGAGGCGGGCATACACAGCGGATACATTCCGCCCGCCGAGCCCCACGAGCGCACTCCACGGTTCGGGGATACGGGTGGTGGGGGTGCGATGACGTCCTTCGCCATGGGGTCGTCCGGTCCTTCGCCGTTCCCCGCTCCACCGGGTGTCATTCGGGCGTGTGGACCGTCTGGATCAGGCGGTTCGACCGGCCCTTGCGGATGAGCACCCCTCGGCCCGCCGGCTGCCGGCTCGCGTACACCCCGGGGAACAGCTGGCCCTCGCTGCGGTCACCGGACATGAGGACGGCGGCCGCTCCCGACTCACGCAGACCGTGGACCAGCGGCTCGTACATGCCCCACGACGCGCCCGTCACCTGGCGTGACAGGACGAAGTGGAGGCCGATGTCCACCGCCGAGTGGATGTACGGCAGGAACGGGGCGAGCGGCGAATAGCCGTCCTCCATCAGTACGTCGTAGTCGTCGACGAGCACCACGATCCGGGGGCCGGTGCCCCGGCGACCGGGCTCCCCGTCCTCGGGGTCCTCGGGAGGAGTGCTGTCGTCGGGCAGCCGCTTCTCCAGTTCGGTGGCGACTCCGGCGGCGAGCCCCTCGCACAGCTTGGCGTTGTGGGCGTAGCCGCCGTCGAACTCCTCGGGGACCGCACCGCGCAGACCCTGCCGCGGGTCGATGACGGCGAAGATCAACTCGTCCTCGCCGTAGCGGTCGATGAGGCCGCGGGCAACGGTTCTGAGGAGATTCGTCCTGCCGCACCCGCTGTCGCCCAACACGATCAGGTGCTGGTCGTGGTGGAAGAGATCGAGCAGAACAGGAGCGAGCGCATCCTGGTCCAGGCCGATCGGCACCTGCCGGGGCTCGGCGGCCGGGCCGGGGAGCAGATGCGGCTCCAGGACGAGGGGCAGCACCAGGACGGGCTGGGCGACCTCACCGGTCCAGGCGGCGCGGACCGTACGAACCGTGCGGCCGAGGACCGCCTCCAGATCGATCGTGTCCACGAGTCCGTCCGTTCGCGGGAGCGCGGTCTGGGCGAAGAGTCCGCCGTCGGTCAGGACACGGCCCGGTTCGTGGGGTGACAGCGTCCCGGCGAGTGTCCGATCGATGCCGGACTCGCCGGGGTCGCTCAGGCACAGCTCGACCCGGGTGCCGAACGGCGCCTGGGTGGTGCCGGACCCGTCGCTCCGGCTGAGCGACCCGGCGACGACGTGGATGCCGTAGTCGCCGCCCCGCTCCAGGAGGTCGGCGACCGTGTCGTACAGCTCGTCGAAGTCGTCGCGCAGTTCGTCGAAGCCGTCGATGACGAGCACGATCTCGGCGGACGCCAGCTCGGGCAGCCGTCCCGCGGTGTGCAGGGTGCGCAGCTGTTCGACGGACGCGATGGCGTGCTCGCGGAAGAGGTCCTCGCGCGCATCGAGCATGCTGTGAACCATCTCGACCGTACGCACCGCGCGCTCGGGTTCCGCACGGCCCGCGATGCCGCCGACGTGCGGCAGCCCGGAGAGGACCTGGAGGCCGTCGTCGGCCAGGTCGAGGCCGTAGACGCCGACCTCCTGCGGGGTGTGGGTGAGTGCGAGGGACAGGACCAGTGTGCGCAGGAGGGTCGTCCTGCCGGACTGCGGGCCACCGATGACGGCGACGTGGCCGTCAGCCGCTGCGAGGTCCAGATACCACGGGCCCTGACTCTGTCCGGTCGGGTCGTCGAGCAGACCGAGCGGAACCTGCAGCGGGCCCTGCCGGCCGGCGAGCTGCATTCCGCGCGGGCCGGCTTCCAGCGGACCGGCGGCCTTGTCGAGGGCGAGCGCGACCGGAAGCGGTGGCAGCCAGATGCCGCCTACCGCAGGTGCTGCGTCCTCCAACTGCTCTACCACGACGTCCAGCTCGGTCGGCACGGCCTCCCGGTGCCCGGACACCGGTTCCCTCCGGCCCGAGTCGTCCGGTGCGGGCAGGGTGTCGAACGCCTTGTACTCCAGGGCGAGAGGCAGGCTCTCCACCTCGTTGGCCTGCGGTGTCGGTCCCCGGTAGTCGCCGGAGACATGGCCGGCCCTGAAGCGCTCGTAGTGACCGGTATCGGTCTTGAGGTAGCCGAAGCCCGGCAGCGGCGGCAGGTGGAAGGCGTCCGTGGTGTCCAGGACCGTGAGCGACTCGTCGGCGGAGAAGGTGCGCAGACCGATCCGATACGAGAGGTGGGTGTCCAGACCCTCAAGGCTGCCGTCCTCGATACGCTCGCCGGACAGCAGCAGATGCACACCGACGGAATGGCCGATACGGCCGACGATACGGAACAGGTCCACGAAGTCGGGCTTGGCGTCGAGGAGTTCGGCGAACTCCTCGACGACGACGAACAGGTGCGGCAAGGGATCCAGCTCGGGCCGTTCCCCGGAGCGCAGCGCGGAGTATTCACCGATGCCGGCGATGTCGCCCGCATCTTCGAGGACCTGCCGGCGGCGCTCCACCTCACCGGCGAGGGAGGCGTGGAGGCGCTCGACGAGGCCCGCCTCGTTCTCCAGGTCGGCGAGGGCACCTGCGACGTGGGGAAGCATCGCGAACGGCGCGAAGGTCGAACCGCCCTGGTGGTCGACGAGGATCAGGGCGAGGTCCTCGGGCGGGTGCGTCGTCACCAGGGCGAGGACGAGGGAACGCAGCAACTCCGCCCTCCCCGAACCGGTGGCGCCGACACACAGCCCGTGCGGGCCCATGCCGAGCTCCGAGGAGTCCTTCAGGTCGAGCAGCACCGGTTCGTGCGTGTCGCTGGTGCCGATGGGCACGCGCAGGAAATCGCGTTCGTCACGTGGGGCCCACAGCCGTGACAGGTCGAGGTGTGCCACGTCGCCGATCCCGAGCAGGCCGCCGAGGCCGACGGGGCCCGACAGCGGGGCGTCCAGCAGCGCTTCGGCGGACAGCCGCAACGGCGCCAGCATCCGGGCCAGGCTCTCGGCGAAAAGGGTGCTGACCTCGTCGACGGTGCCGTGGGCACTGACGGGTTCGGCTTCGCGCAGGTCCTCGACGAGCAGCTCGGAACCTTCGACAGTGATCCGGATGCCGACGTGTCCCGGTTCCTGAACACGCTGTTCGAGCAGGTGCAGGACGGTGACGCCCATGTCGGACAGGCCGACCGTGTTGTCGGGACGGGGCAGATCGACGGCGTCCTCGCCGTGCCCGTCGATGACGACGAGGAGCGGAGGAGCCACGGACAGGGCGTCCTGTCCGGCCGTTCCGGCCAGGCCCCGGCGCGCCTCGGCCGCGTAGGACGCGCGGCGGCGCAGGTCGGGGCCGAGCTGCCGCGCGAGCTGAGGGGGCGACGGGGCGATGCGGCGGGCGGCGACCGGGCCGTCGAACTGCTCCGCGTCAAGGAGGTGCGGGAGCCACATCGCCCAGCCCCAGTCGGCGATCCGGTCGCCGGGCACGGCGAGTGCCATGGCCACGTCGTCGGGGGCATGTGTCGCGGCGGTCTGGACGAGCAGGGCGCGGACCACTTGCAGGCAGTCCTCGCGGGGGCCGATCAAGCTGATGTTGCCGACCTGGTTCAGCGGAGCCGTGAGAGGCAGGTCGATTCCCGTACGGAAGCGGTTCACCAGCGCCGACGCCTCGTTGAGCATGAAGAGGTCCGGCGGAGTGAGGACGGACGAGCTCCCGTCGGCGATCCGCAGATCGCACACGGTCACCTCCCCGATGCCGACCCGCACACGCAGGAAGTCCGCATCGCTCCGGCGGCGTTCCCACAGGCGCGCAGGGTCGCGCACGATGTCGTACAGGGCGTACGGCGGCGGATCGAGCACATCGGCACGCTCCCGGCGCACACGCTCCTCCGAGGCGAACTCCTCACGCAGGTCCTCGACATAGGCGAGGTAGGCCTTCCGCCGGGTACGGCGGGTGCGCTGGGCCCTGCCGTACGGGGAGAGGAGGAGCGCGACGGAGCCGATGACAGTGGCGACGAGGACCATCGCCCCCAGTGCGGCGAACTGGTTGTCGCGTAGAACGGTCATCATCACGACGGACGTCATGACCCCGGCGACGGGGAGCAGCGACATCGCGATGGTGCCCGTCATCCCCTCGGGGAGGTTGGGCGGGGCCTCGATGGTGCGTGCCGGTGTGGCGGCCGGGGGTCGGATGGTCCTGGCCGGGCGGTGTATCAGTCGGGTGCTCATGGACGTCCGTCACTCACGCTCGGGCTCGGCATGGGGTCAGCGGCGCTTCTGCGACAGTTGGAAGACGTCCGCGGCGAGCCGGGTGACGGCCTGCCGGGTCGCGTGAGCGAGCAGTTCCGTACGGATGGCTCCGCCTGCGGCCAGGTGGCGGTCGAACGGGAGGACCTGGACGCTCGCTCCGGTGGACGCGAGCCGCTGCGCGGCCTTGTCGAGATCGATCCCCACATGTGGCGTCTGTTCGGTGAGTACGACGACCGTGCCCTCGATCACCTGGCGCGGCAGCGCCTGGATCCACTCCAGCACGTTGTGGGTGCTCGTGACGCCTTCCAGCGTGGCCGGTGCGGTCAGTACACGGGCCTGGGACGCGGAGAGCGCGACCCGGGCGACCTCGGCGGGCAGGGTCTCGCAGTCGACGACCGTCACGCCGAAGTAGCGGCGCAGGGAGACCATCACCTGCTCGTACGCCCTGGTGTCCAGCATCGCGCCGATCCGGCCCTGACTGCCGGGCAGCAGCCAGGCGTTGCCGGGGAGCTGGACGAGATAGCCGGTGACATCGAGCAGGGACATCTGGGGTTCGACGATGTCCGCCATGTCACCGGTGGTCCAGCGCAGCGACTGCGCACCGAGCCGCAGAGGCAGCGATCCGAGGGCCGGGTCCGCCTCGACGAGCAGGACCGGGTCCTGCCTGTAGTGCGCGTACGTGGTGCCGAGCAGCGCGGCGACGGTCGACTTGCCGGCGCCGCCCCTGATCGACGTGACGGCGATCTGCCGGCCGGTCGTGACGGGCTGCTGAAGGCGCTCGGCGGTGCGGGTGATCTCGGCCACCTCACGTGCCGCCGACGAGGAAACGATTCGTCGCAAACCGCGCACCGCCCGGGACGCGAAGGGCTCGCCGTGCCGCGGCTTGCGTACCGTTCCGGCCAGGCCGTCGTCCACCACGGGCCGGGAGTCGGGGGCGGCACGCGGCGGCCTGCTGCCGGGGGTGTACGACGCGGCGGGCGTCTGCTCCCGGCCCTGCTGAACCGCGGGTGCGGGTCCGGGGACCGTACGGGCGGCGTCCGGCAGCGGGGCACCGGGCGGTGGCAGGCCGGGCCCCGGCGCGGGGGCGCCGGTGCCCTGTGCCGGGCCGGTTCCGCCCCGCCCGGCGGGTGCGGCGGCGCCCCTCAGGTCGCGCAGCACATCGCCCTGCCAGTTGTCCGTGTTCGGCATGTCTGTCTTTCCCCTCCACCGCGCCGCCCCCGGCGGAGCGCCCGCGCGTTGACCCAGAACTTGTTGAGCAGCCGTCCGGGACTCAGAACTTGTTGAGCAGCCGTCCGAACACGCCGAACACACCTACGGCGAGCGGGAAGAGCGCCACCATGCCGATGGATTCGACCAGATCCGCCGTGCGGCGCAGCCGGACCCGCACATGCTCCGGCGGCTCCACCGCCAGCACCAGCAGCGGCAGCAGCGCTGCCGCACCCAGCACGGCGATCGCGCCCGCGCCCCCGGCATGCTGCATCCACAGCATCATCAGGCGCACCAGGAGGACCCCGGCGGCGGCCACGAGCGCCACCACCTCCACCACCAGCGGGAACGCGCGTGCCCTCGACAGGAGCACCACGGCGACGACGGAGGCCAGCACCACCGTCCACACCGTCGGCCGCCCGGACGAGGCGAGCAGCCAGCCCGCCGCAGCAGCCGAGACCGCCGCGACCAGGGTCGCGAGGGCCAGTCCCCGGTGCGTGGCCGCGAGAGCGTTGCCCACCTCGTGGCGGCTGACGGAGACGCCTCCGGAGCGGCGGTCGTCGAGCGCGGTGAGGCCGGACGCCATCAGGGCGATCCTCGGCAGCACACCGAGCAGCACCACCGAGAAGACCGCCATGGCGGCTCCGAGCCGGGCCGGGTCCTGCTGGACGGCGGCGACACACTCCCACACCACGGTGCCCGAGGCGGTCGCCGCGGCGCCGATCAGCCCGCCGCGGCCGAGCGGCGAGAAGTATCCGAGCAGCACCAGGGTCAGCACCAGCGCGCCCGCGACGGCGGCCAGACGCACGGTTCCCGCCCAGTCGTACGCGTCGGCCGCGGTCCATGCGGTGAGCACGCCGAGACCGCCGGAGACGGACAGCAGTGCGGTCGCGAGCCCACGGTTGCCCTGCTTGGCCCTGGCGGCGAGCGCACCGGACGCCAGGAGGACGAACGTGACCAGGGCGAGGGTGCCCGCGAGGGCGCCGAGCGAGAATTCCCGGCGGGCGAGCACTGCGGCGACCACCGCGAAGACGGTGGTGGCCACGCCCGCACTGGCCCGGCGCGCGACAGGACGCCAGCGCCAGGCCCGCAGATCGAGGTCGTCGGCCACCTGGTCCGTGACGTCGTGCACCACGGGGGCGGGCGGCGCGGAGTGGGACCTGACGAGCCGGAGCACGGCGCCGTCGGATATCCCGGCCGACGCCAGGGTGCTGTCGTGCGGCAGTGCCGAACCGTCGGACGTCAGCAACTGCCGGGTCAACGGGCGCGATGCGACCCGATCGTCGAGCAACTGGAGAATATCCGGGAGCAATTGCCCGATCGGTGTATCGGAGGGCAGGACCATGTCGGCCCGACGCCGCTCGCCGACCAGGGTCACCCGGCTCAGTTCCGTCCGGGATGTCATTGCTGTGCTCGCCACTTACGGCAACCTATCATCGCGATGTCGGGAGATTTCGGGCCAACTACGCATAGTCGTACGGTCGGCCTTCGGTCATTCCGGGAGAGGGCTCGCCACGGGCACGGAAAGCAAGGTGCCCATTTCCGGCCCGAATGCGGAATCTTCCTCGGTCAGGGTTGTTTCGTCGGTTTCGGTGCGGGCTGCCCGTAGTCCTGGGCCTGACGCTGCTGCTTGTCCTGCTCCGCCTGCTGTTTCTCCAGCGTGTGCTGGAGAAAGGACCACCCCACACACCCCGCGCACAGGACGGCCGCGACGGCGATCCCCGCGAATGCCTTCCCGAGCCGTTCGTCCGCCGTACGCCGGGCCCGCTGCGCGCCGAACAGGAGCGCGTCGCGCATCCGCCGACGGCGTACTCCCACCGATTCCAGCAGTTGGCTGTCGTAATCCCGTGCCATTCCGCTTCCACCCCCGTTGCTTTGCCTCTGCAACATAAGGCACCGGTTCGGGGCAGCACACCTCAGGGTGTGTGGCGCCCCGGACACCTGAGACCCCGTCACGCGCGGTCCGGACCCTCGTCAGCGCAGCGCGACCCACAACTCCGTGCGTACGTCCATGTCGTCCAGGTCCGCGTCCAGCAACGACGCGCACCGGGCGACGCGCTGACGGACCGTGTTGCGGTGGATCTTCAGGGCCACCGCGGTCCGGTCCCAGCTGCCGTGCAGGCTCAGCCAGCAGCGCAGGGTCTCGGCCAGGGGCTCCGTGAGCGGGGCCAGCAGGGTGCGGGCGTGGGCCTCGGCCAGGTCGGCGGGGATCAGCGCGGCCAGGCCGCCGGCGCCCGTGCGGTGCGTGGCCAGCGGGACGCGGGTCGCCTCCGCGCGGCCCAGGGCGCGGGCCGCCTCGGTGTCGGCGGCGGGCAGGGCCGTGACGGGGCACGGGGCGGAGGTGCCGAGGATCCAGCCCGTCTGCGCCGTCGCCTCGCGGGGGGCGGCGAGCAGGACCCGTACCGTTTCGCGGCCCGCGTCGACCAGGGGGGAGCCCAGCGAGGCGCCGAGGGCTCCGGCGGTGAGCGGGTCCGGGGTCCTGCCGTCCGTACGGCGGGCATGGACCACCGTCCAGGGAGCCCCGTCGTCGGCCAGGAGCGGGGCCACCTCCTGCGGGGAGGCCCCCAGCAGCATCCGTACGAGCGCCGCCGAGCGGCCCGCCGCGTCCGCACCCTGGTGCGGGGCGGTCAGCAGGGCGAGCAGGACGGCGGCGATCCCGGCGACGGTGTGGTCGCCGGGACCGCGGCCGCGGGTCGCCAGGGCCAGGGTCAGCCCCTGGCCGCCGCCGAGTGCGTAGGCGGACAGCTGCGTGCCGTCCAGGGTGTCGGTCGCGGAGGCGGGGGCGGACGTCCGGCGGCCGGGGGAGACCACCCGGGACAGCTGGGCCAGGGCGGCCCGCTCGTCCGGAGGGGAGCCGCCCGCCGCGTGCAGCTCCTCGCCCCGTGCCGTGAGCAGCACCGCCCGGCCCTCCAGCTGTACGGCCAGCTGGTGCAGCACCGCCGGCACCGGGTCGGGGCGGGCAGCCGCGGCCGCGAGGGCCTGCTGGGCGCGGGTCACCCGGCGCAGCTCGCGGTGGCGGGCCTCCGCCATCAGCCGCCACACCGCGCGCGCGATCGCCGTGAAAGGGGTCTCGGGGGGCACTTCCAGCAACGGCAGCCCGTGCCGGTCGCACGCCTCCACCAGTTCCGCGGGCACCGTGTCGTGCACCGGGGCCACCCCGAAGCCGAGCGCCGCCGCCCCCGCCTCCACCAGCCGCGCCACATACGTGTCCGCGTCCGTGAGCAGCACCCCGGCGCTCAGCAGCAGCTCACCGCCGAGCAGATACGGATACGGGTCGGCCATCTCGGAGGTGTGCACCCACAGCAGCTCCGCCCGGTCCGGCCCGGCGATCCTGCGCAGCCCCAGCTCCTTCCGGGCCAGCAGCTCGGCCAGCGGGATCGGAGGGGTCGGAGGAGCCGCGGGCGTCCGGTGTCCGGCGGGGGAGTCCGGCATGGAGGTTCCATCCGTTCAGTTGGCCGAGAATGGATGAAACGTACACTTCAGCATCGGCTTCCGGCCACCTACCGTCTTCACCACGCACGACCTGTGCGACGGGACGGGACGGAGGAGACCCATGGCCCATGGCTGTCGACTACGCGGTGATTGTCGTCCGTCCGGCCGGCATCCTCGTCATCGGGCCGGCCGCCATCGGCATCGCCATCGCACTCAGCAACGTCGTCGAAGCCCTGACGTGGCGTACAACCTGCTGGTCGGCGGACTGCTGGTGCCGATCCCCGGGGGTCTGCTCCGGCGCCGGGGCACGGCGGCGGGCGCGCCGGCCGCCGTCCGTGTGGGCGGCGTCGCGGTGATCGGGCTGATGGCTGCCTACGGGATCCTCACCGACGAGCCGGTCTCCTACGGGCTGCTGTCCTCGCTCGCGGTGTACGTGATCGTCCCGCCGGCGACGAGGCCGACGGACACCGCGGTGCCGACCGCCTGGCGCGAACGGCCGGCGGGGCGGGGTCCGGAGACCGGGCCCGCGGCCGTCCCGGAGCCGGCCACCACCTGACCCCCTGGCAGGACCCGTCGCGGTGGGCCCCGCGCCCCGCCGCACCCCGCACACTGGATACCGTACGAAAACCGAAGGAAAGGCACTCCGCCCCATGAGCAGCAACGAATCGCCGCGCGGCCCCGTCGACTCCTCCCGCGTCCCGCGGTACGCCGGTCCCGCGACGTTCGCCCGGCTGCCCCGGCTCGACGAGGTCGGCTCGGCCGATGTCGCCGTCGTCGGAGTGCCCTTCGACAGCGGCGTCTCCTACCGCCCCGGCGCCCGCTTCGGCGGCAACGCCATCCGTGAGGCCTCCCGGCTCCTGCGCCCCTACAACCCGGCGCAGGACGCCTCCCCCTTCGCCCTCGCCCAGGTCGCCGACGCCGGTGACATCGCCGCGAACCCGTTCGACATCAACGAGGCCGTCGAAACGGTCGAGGCCGCCGCCGACGACCTGCTCTCCACCGGCGCCCGGCTGATGACGCTCGGCGGCGACCACACCATCGCGCTGCCCCTGCTGCGTTCCGTCGCCAAGAAGCACGGCCCCGTCGCCCTGCTCCACTTCGACGCACACCTGGACACCTGGGACACCTACTTCGGCGCCGAGTACACCCACGGCACCCCGTTCCGCCGGGCCGTCGAGGAAGGCATCCTCGACACCGAGGCGCTCTCCCACGTCGGCACGCGCGGCCCGCTGTACGGCAAGCAGGACCTCACCGACGACGCCAAGATGGGCTTCGGCATCGTCACCTCCGCCGACGTCATGCGGCGCGGCGTCGACGAGATCGCCGACCAGCTGCGCCGGCGCATCGGCGACCGGCCGCTCTACATCTCCATCGACATCGACGTC
Source organism: Streptomyces sp. NBC_01520 (assembly GCF_045040375.1). Lineage (NCBI taxonomy): Bacteria > Bacillati > Actinomycetota > Actinomycetes > Kitasatosporales > Streptomycetaceae > Streptomyces > Streptomyces sp. NBC_01520. The sequence goes on along the minus strand of NZ_CP109404.1, from coordinate 2,839,256 downwards.
CTGGACCCGGCGCACGCCCCCGGCACCGGCACCCCCGAGGCCGGCGGCCTCACCTCGCGCGAGCTCCTGGAGATCCTGCGCGGCCTGTCCTCCTGCCACCTGGTCTCCGCCGACCTGGTCGAGGTGGCCCCCGCGTACGACCACGCGGAGATCACCTCCGTCGCCGCCTCCCACACGGCGTACGAGCTGACGACGATCATGGCCCGCCAGATCGCGGCGGCCAAGGGAGCGCGGGGCAAGTGAGCCACGACCACGACGACCGGCCGCAGCTCACCCCCGCACAGGCCGAGGCGGCGCTGAACCCCCCGCCCGGACGCAACGGCGGCGACCTCGTGATCGAGACCCTCCAGGGCCTCGGCGCCACCACCGTCTTCGGGCTGCCGGGCCAGCACGCGCTCGGCATGTTCGACGCGCTGCGCCGCTCCTCCCTCACCTACGTCGGCCTGCGCGTCGAGAACAACGCGGGCTTCGCCGCCGACGCCTACGGCCGGATCACCGGCGAGGTCGCCCCGCTGCTCCTCTCCACCGGACCCGGCGCACTGACCTCGCTGGCCGCGCTCCAGGAGGCTGCGGCGGCGTCCGCGCCCGTACTGGCGGTCTCCAGTCAGATCCCGACCGCCGGACTCGGCGGCGGGCGCCACGGCTACCTGCACGAGCTCCGCGACCAGCAGGCCTCGTTCCGCGACATCGTGAAGTCCGTGCACACCGTGCGCACGCCCTCGCAGATCCCCTCCGCGATCGCCGCCGCCTGGGAGTCCGCGCTCACCGCCCCGCACGGTCCTGTCTGGGTGGAGATCCCGCAGGACGTGCTGCTCGCCGAGACGGTCCTGCCGGTCGTCAGCGCCCTCGACGCCACCCCGCGCGAGGTCTACCCGCGCCCGGAGCTCACGCTCGTCGCGGCCCACCTGCTGTCGCACGCCGAACGGCCCGCGATCATCGCGGGCGGCGGCGTCGTACGGTCCGACGCGACCGGCAAGCTGCGCGCCCTCGCCGAGAAGATCAACGCCCCGGTCGTCACCACCTTCGGCGGGAAGGGAGCCTTCCCCTGGGAGCACCCGCTCTCGCTCCGCTCCTGGCTGGAGGACCGGCACACCACGGACTTCCTGGAGGACGCGGACATCCTGCTGGTCGTCGGCTCCGGGCTCGGTGAACTCTCCTCCAACTACCACACGTTCGCCCCGCGCGGCCGGGTCGTCCAGATCGAGGCCGACGCCGGGAAGCTGGAGTCCAACCACCCCGCGCTCGGCATCCACTCCGACGCCCGCGAGGCTCTCTCCGACCTCCTGGACACGGTGGAGCCCCGCCCGGACGGCACCGCCGCCGAGCGCGTCCGGACGGTGCTGCACGCCGTCCACGACCGGATCGCCGCCCAGGACCTCACCCTGGAACAGCAGGTGATCGCGTCCGTCCGCGAGGCGCTGCCCGACACCGCGCCCAGCTTCTGGGACATGACGATCCTCGCCTACTGGGCCTGGTCCGCCTTCGACGCCCGCCACCCCAACACGATGCACTCGGCCCAGGGCGCGGGCGGCCTCGGCTACGCCTTCCCGGCCGCGCTCGGCGCCGCTGTCGCCGACGCCACGAAGCCCGTCCTCGCGGTCTCCGGGGACGGCGGAGCGATGTACTCGATCGCCGAGCTCGCCACCGCCCGGCAGTACGACCTGCCCGTCACCTGGCTGATCGTCGACGACGGCGGCTACGGCATCCTGCGCGAGTACATGACGGGCGCCTTCGGCGAGACCACGGCGACGGAGCTCTCCCGCCCGGACTTCGTGGCCCTGGCCGAGTCCTTCGGCGTCCCCGGGGTCCGCACGACACCGGAATCCCTGGCCGCCGACCTGGGCAAGGCCCTGGCGGCTCCGGGGCCGTCGGTGGTGGTGCTTCCCGCGCTGCTGAAGATGTTCGAGCCGACGCACCTCTAGCCGGTCCCGGTGGCGGCCGGGTCAGCCCCCGGCCGCCGCTCGCGCCTCGCCCACGGTCTCCGGTTCGGGCCCCACGGAGGAACGAACCGTGTCCGCGGCCTCCCGGGCAGTGAACGGCCGCGAGCGGAAAGACGACCCAACGAGTGACGGGAGCCCCGTCGGTTGACGCCGTGGTCCCAGGACCACCCGAGCCCCGCCTCCGACCATGGGCCGAAAATTGTTGCAGCGGGATGAAATCCGCAGCTGGGCGCGTTGGTCACGTGCGGTAGGTCAGGCGGATGCGGTGGGGCGAACGGGAGGCACGGGGTGGCGGTCGCGAAGGAGCAGGACGCGAAACAGGGCACGGAGCACCTGGACACGGAGCAGCAGGCCGTGCTGCCGCAGGGCTGGGGGCGGCGGCTGACCGGGTACGCCTGGCGCTACCGGCGCAACGTCCTGCTGGCCCTGGGCTCGTCCCTCGCCGGCATGGGCGTGATGGCCCTCGTACCCCTCATCACCAAGGTGATCATCGACGACGTCGTCGTCGACCACACCCGCTCCCTCGGCCTCTGGACCGGCCTGCTCATCGGCGCGGCCGTCCTCGTCTACATCGCCACGTACATCCGCCGCTACTACGGCGGCCGGCTCGCCCTCGACGTCCAGCACGACCTGCGGACCGACATCTACACGACCCTCACCGAACTGGACGGGAAGCGGCAGGACGAGCTGTCCACCGGGCAGGTCGTCGGGCGTGCCACCAGCGACCTGCAGCTGATCCAGGGGCTCCTCTTCATGCTCCCGATGACCATCGGGAACGTCCTGCTCTTCCTCATCTCCCTGGTGATCATGGCGTGGCTGTCGCTGCCCCTGACCCTCGTCGCCCTCGCCGTCGCCCCCGCCCTCTGGTTCATCGCCCGCCGCTCCCGCACCCGTCTCTTCCCCGCCACCTGGTACGCCCAGAGCCAGGCCGCCGCCGTCGCCGGAGTGGTCGACGGGGCCGTCTCCGGGGTGCGCGTCGTCAAGGGGTTCGGGCAGGAGGAGCAGGAGACCGGCAAGCTCCGGGAAGTCGGCCGCAAGCTCTTCGCGGGCCGGCTGCGCACCATCCGGCTGAACTCCCGCTACACCCCCGCCCTGCAGTCCGTACCGGCCCTCGGCCAGGTCGCGATGCTGGCACTGGGCGGCTGGCTCGCCACCCGCGGCGAGATCACCCTCGGTACGTTCGTCGCGTTCTCCACCTATCTCGCCCAGCTCGTCGGCCCCGTCCGGATGCTCGCCCTGGTCCTCACCGTCGGCCAGCAGGCCCGCGCCGGGGTGGAGCGCGTCCTGGAACTGATCGACACCGAGCCGTCCATGCGGGACGGCACGAAGGTGCTCCCCGCCGACGCCCCGGCGAGCGTCGAGTTCGACGACGTCCGCTTCGGATACGCCGCGCTGCGCTCCGCCTCCGCTCGTGACGAGGACCCTGGAAGCGGAGCCGCCGACCGCCCCGTGCTCGACGGGTTCTCCCTCACGATCGAGCCCGGCGAGACCGTCGCCGTCGTCGGCGCCTCCGGCAGCGGCAAGTCCACCGTCTCGCTCCTGCTGCCCCGCTTCTACGACGTGACGCACGGCGCCGTCCTGGTCGGCGGCCACGACGTCCGCGAGCTGACCCAGGACTCGCTCCGCGCCGCCGTCGGACTCGTACCGGAGGACAGCTTCCTCTTCTCCGAGTCGGTCGGCGCCAACATCGCGTACGGGGTCCCCGACGCCACCCGGGAACAGATCGAGCGGGCCGCACGCATCGCCCAGGCCCACGGATTCATCTCCGAGCTGCCCGACGGCTACGACACCAAGGTCGGCGAGCACGGCCTCACCCTGTCCGGCGGCCAGCGCCAGCGCATCGCGCTGGCCCGCGCCATCCTCACCGACCCCCGGCTGCTCCTCCTCGACGACGCCACCTCCGCCGTCGACGCCCGGGTGGAACACGAGATCCACGAGGCCCTGGCCCAGGTCATGGCCGGCCGCACCACCCTGCTGATAGCGCACCGCCGCTCCACCCTCGGCCTCGCCGACCGCATCGCCGTCCTCGACCGGGGACGCCTCGCGGACATCGGCACGCACGCGGAGCTGGAGGAGCGCTCCGCGCTCTACCGGCGGCTGCTCACCGACCCGGACGAGCTGGGCGGCACCTCACCCGGCCACCGGCCGGTCGAGGCCGCGGTGCCCGAGGACGACGACCGTGCGCTCCAGGAGGAGCTGGACGCCGAGTTCGACGCCGAGCGGGGCATCACCCCCGAGCTGTGGATCCGCAAGGAGGAGCCGCGCGACGCGGCGGCGGCCGGGATGCCCGCCACCCCCGAGCTGCTCGCCCAGGTCGACGCGCTGCCGCCCGCCACCGACACCCCCGACATCGACGAGGCGAGCGCCGTCCGGCCGGAGGAGTCCTACGGGCTTCGCAGGCTGCTGCGCGGCTTCGGGCTGCCGCTGCTGGCGAGCCTCGGCCTGGTCGCCGTGGACGCGGGCATGGGCCTGCTCCTGCCCGTACTGATCCGGCACGGCATCGACGACGGCGTCACGCAGATGGCGCTCGGCGCCGTCTGGGCGGCGGCGGGACTCGGTCTGCTGGCCGTCCTCGTCCAGTGGGCGGCGCAGATCGGGGAGACCCGGATGACGGGCCGCACAGGCGAACGCGTCCTCTACTCCCTGCGCCTCAAGATCTTCGCGCAGCTCCAGCGGCTCGGCCTCGACTACTACGAGCGTGAGCTGACCGGCCGGATCATGACCCGGATGACGACGGACGTCGACGCGCTGTCCACGTTCCTGCAGACGGGCCTGGTCACCGCCTTCGTCTCGGTCGTCACCTTCTTCGGCATCACGGTCGTGCTCCTCGTCCTCGACGTCCAGCTGGCCCTGGTCGTCTTCGCGACCCTTCCGGTGCTGGTCGTCGGCACGTTCTTCTTCCGCCGCAAGAGTGTCGAGGCGTACGAGCTCGCCCGTGAACGCATCAGCGTCGTCAACGCCGACCTCCAGGAGTCCGTCGCCGGGCTGCGGATCGTGCAGGCGTTCCGGCGCGAGCACGACGGCGCCGAGCGGTTCGCGGCGCGCAGCGACCACTACCGCCAGGCCCGGGTGCGCGGGCAGTGGCTGATCTCCGTCTACTTCCCGTTCGTGCAGCTGCTGGCCTCGGTCGCGGCGGCCGCCGTGCTGATCGTCGGCGCCGGCCGGGTCGACAACGGCACGCTGACGACGGGTGCGCTGGTCGCCTACCTGCTCTACATCGACCTGTTCTTCGCGCCCGTGCAGCAGCTGTCGCAGGTCTTCGACGGCTACCAGCAGGCCACCGTCTCGCTCGGCCGGATCCAGGAACTCCTGCGGGAGCCGACGTCCACCGCCGACCACGACCGGCCGAAGGACGTGAGGTCGCTGCGGGGTGACATCGCGTTCGAGGACGTGTCGTTCGCGTACGGATCGCTCGACGACGCGACGGTGAAGGAGGAGGCCCTCACCGGCATCGACCTGCGGATCCCGGCCGGTCAGACGGTCGCGTTCGTCGGTGAGACGGGTGCGGGCAAGTCGACCCTGGTCAAGCTCGTCGCCCGGTTCTACGACCCGACGGGCGGGCGGGTCACGGTGGACGGCGCCGATCTGCGCACCCTCGACATGACCGCGTACCGGCACCGGCTCGGCGTCGTGCCCCAGGAGTCCTACCTCTTCGCCGGCACGGTCCGCGACGCCATCGCCTACGGGCGGCCGGAGGCAACCGACGCGCAGGTGGAGGCGGCGGCCCGCGCGGTCGGGGCGCACGACATGATCGCCACCCTGGAGGACGGCTATCTGCACGAGGTCGCCGAGCGCGGCCGCAACCTCTCGGCCGGCCAGCGCCAGCTGGTCGCCCTCGCCCGCGCCGAGCTCGTCGACCCCGACATCCTGCTGCTCGACGAGGCGACCGCATCCCTGGACCTCGCCAGCGAGGCCCTGGTCAACCAGGCGACGGACCGGCTCACCGGCCGCCGCACCACGCTGGTCGTCGCCCACCGGCTGACGACGGCCGCCCGTGCGGACCGGGTCGTGGTCATGGCCGACGGCAGGGTCGCCGAGGACGGCACGCATGACGAACTCGTCGCCAGGGAAGGCCCGTACGCCCGGCTGTGGCGCACCTTCATAGGAGAGGGCATAGGCGAGGACGCCCCGGCGGGCGTCTGACACGCGCCGCGGCGCCGGAGAGGTCGGCGGGCGGGTTCGGTGGGAGGTCCGGCCGGAGGGAACCCTTCCGCCCGCTCCGTGCGTCGTACGCACATGCATACGCATGTGTGTACGAAGGCCGAAGGTTCGAGGGAATGGGTGGGGTGGCCGGGATGGTGAGACCGCTGAGGTCGTCGAGGCCCAGGAGAGGGCCCGTCGCCAGACGGCTGGGGGCCGGACTGCTCGTCCTCCCGCTGCTCGCGGCGGTCGGCCTGGTCCAGGCCACGTCCGGGGCGGCTCCGGCGCACGCCGCGTCGGCCTGTTCCGGACGGCTGGTCAAGAAGGTGACGTTCTCCACCGGTTCGCTGCGCGTGTACGAGAGCCGCGCCTACGCGTGCGCCGTCACCGTCGCCAAGAAGCCGGGCAAGCGCCGCACGATGCGGGTGTCGCTGCAGCCGCGCGGCGGCCGGGCGGTCGTCGACAGCGGCAACTACACCAAGCTGGCCGGGCCGGTCACGGTCCACGCGCTGAACCGCTGCGTCCGCGCGTCCGGTTCCGTCGCCGGGGTGTCGGCGTCCACCGGGTGGATCCTGTGCTGAGATCCAACCGGGTCTGGCGTGAGCGGTGTTACCCCCGCTAGGTTCACGGCGAATGTCGTGAATCAAGGGGAGGGTGCATGCGCAAGGCGCTCAGAGGGGTTCTGTCGCTCGCGGTGCTCATAGGCACGGTGAGTGCGACGGGAGCCTCGGCCGGTGCGGCCACCGCCGCGGAACCGACCGCGAAGCAGAGCAGCGGCTTCACCAGCAGCAGCGAGAGCAGCAGCGAGGACATCAAGGACCGCATCCTGGCCATCCCGGGAATGAGTCTGATCCAGGAGAAGCCGTACCCCGGCTACCGCTTCTTCGTCCTCGAGTACACCCAGCCGATCGACCACAAGCAGCCGTCCAGGGGCACCTTCCAGCAGCGGATCACGCTGCTGCACAAGGACACGACCCGCCCGACGGTCTTCTTCACCAGCGGCTACCACGTCTCGACCAATCCCAGCCGCAGCGAGCCGACGCAGATCATCGACGGCAACCAGGTCTCCCTGGAGTACCGCTTCTTCACGCCGTCCCGTCCGGAGCCCGCCGACTGGTCGAAGCTCGACATCTGGCAGGCCGCCAGCGACCAGCACCGGGTGTTCAAGGCGCTGAAGAAGATCTACTCCGAGAACTGGCTGACCACCGGCGGCTCCAAGGGCGGTATGACCGCCACCTACTTCGAGCGCTTCTACCCGAAGGACATGGACGGCGTCGTCGCGTATGTCGCGCCCAACGACGTGGTCAACAAGGAGGACTCGGCGTACGACCGGTTCTTCGCCGAGGTCGGCACCAAGGAGTGCCGCGACCGGCTGACCGGCGTCCAGCGCGAGGCACTCATCCGCCGTGAGCCGCTGGAGAAGAAGTACGAGGCGTACGCCGCCGAGAGCGGCTACACCTTCGAGACCGTCGGCTCGCTCGACAAGGCGTACGAAGCCGTCGTCATGGACTACGTCTGGGCGTTCTGGCAGTACAGCATGGTCGCCGACTGCGAGGCCCTGCCCGCCGACGCGCCCAACGCGACCGACGAGGAGATCTGGGACTCGGTCGACGGGATCTCCGGCTTCTCCGCCTACGCGGACCAGGGCCTGGAGGCGTACACGCCGTACTACTACCAGGCGGGTACCCAGCTCGGCTCGCCCGACATCGCCCAGCCCTGGCTGGGCGACCTGAGTCGCTACGGCTACCAGCCGCCGCGCTCCTTCGTGCCGCGCTCCATCCCGATGAAGTTCCAGCCGTCGGCGATGCGGGACGTGGACAGCTGGGTCAGGAACAACGCCCGGCGGATGATGTACGTCTACGGGCAGAACGACCCGTGGGGTGCCGAGCCCTTCCGCCTCGGCAAGGGCGCCCGTGACAGCTACGTCTACACGGTGCCTGGCGGCAACCACGGCTCCAAGGTCGCCGGTCTCGTCGCCGACGAGAAGGCGAAGGCCACCGCGGCCATCCTGCGCTGGGCCGGCGTGGCCCCGGCGGCCGTCGAGGCCGACCCCGCCAAGGCGAAGCCGCTCGCGAAGTTCGACGCGCGCCTCGACAAGCGGGACGCGGAGCTGGAGCGCAACGAGGGCACGCTGAGGCCGTAAGGCCGATCGGCGGGTCCGGCCTGAGGGCCTGACGGCCTGAGGGCCTGACGGCCTGACGGCCTGACGGCCTGGCCCTGTCCGGCCCTGTCCGGCCGTCAGGCCGCGTGCACCGGGTGGTCTCACACCCGGTGCACGCAGCCCACCGGCCGCTCGCCGCCCAGCTGGACGAAGAGATCGGTCGTGTCCGGGCACAGCGCGCGCCGCGCCACCGCCGAGCGGATCCCGAACTCCGGTGGCCGCTCGCCCGATCCGTCGCAGGCAATCTCCCTGACCTCGCCCTCGCGGGAGCCGTAGAGGCAGTCCCCGACGACCGTCGGCGGCCGCCCTGCCCGGGATCGCCCGGATGCGGGGGTTCCAGATTGCGCATGCACGCGTATCCGCGGGGCACGGCCGCCTTCCGGGAAGGCCCGCCCCCCGAGATGTGCAGCACGAAGTCCGTCGTGGGCGGACAGGCCGGGCCGTCCGACCTCGCGCCCGTGTGCCGCTCCAGCACGCGGGCCGCCGCCTTCTCGCTGCCGCACGACACCTCGCGCACCACGTCCCCGCGCGAACCGCAGTCCGCCGGTCCCAGGAACACCGCCCCGTGGCCCGGCGGCGGCGTACCGGCGGCCGTACCCGGCGTACCGCCCGCGGGCTGCTGACACGGCCTTGGGGCCATCGGTACAGCGTTGGCGTTACGCACTTGATCTTGGTCGTTTGGCACACATGATCGGCTCGCCGGGGGTGTTCAGCGGAAGATCCACGACCACGTGCGGCGGCTGGTTACGTCCGCGATATGCCCGTGGAATTTTTGACTGATGAGCAGGCCACCGCGTTCGGATCGTTCGCGGATGACCCGACGGAGACCTGAGCTGGAACGGTTCCTCTTCCTCGATGACGAGGACCGGAAGCTGATCGCGAAGAGGCGTGGTGATCACAGCCGTCCCGGTTTCGCGGTGCAGCTCTGTCCAGTCCGCTATGTCGGGCTGTTCCTGGACTACGACCTGCGTCGAGCGTCTCGTACGTTTCGAGGAGCCCCTCGTCGCGAGATTCCACCAGAACTCGGACCCCGGAAACGTGATGGACCTCATGCCTTTGGTAAGGCGTGCTGCACCCCAGCGCCTTTGGTCGATTCAGTGAAGCCCGAGTGATACGCGTGCGCTCCTGAGCTCGCGCGTTGGTGTCAGGAACGAAGGGTGCGCAGGCCGGTGCGGATTTCGCTGACCAGGATCTCGGGCTGTTCCAAGGCCGCGAAGTGCCCGCCCTTGTCGGCCTCGCCGTAGTGGATCAGATTGCTGTAGGTGTCTTCGATCCAGCTTCGTGGCAGGAGTGGGATGTCCTTCGGGAAGACGGTCACCGCGACCGGAAGCGTCAGCTTCGGGCCGGCGAGAGTGCCCGATTTGTTCTCCCAGTAGATGCGACCGGACGACGCTGCGCTGTTGGTGAACCAGTAGAGGGATATCGCGTCGAGCATGTCGTCCATGCTGAGGGCGTCCTCGGCGAGCCCGTGGTTGTCGGTCTTGGACTGGAACTTCTCGTAGATCCAGGCTGCCTGACCGGCGGGAGAGTCCGCCAGGGCGAATCCGACAGTCTCCGGCTTCGTGCGCTGAAGGTGGTTCGACCCACCTAGATCGTCGGTGTAGAGGGCGAGGGTCTCCACGGCGTAGCGCTCTTCGGGCGACAAGGTGTCGGGTATCTGTGCGGGAAAGGCGTACTGGGTGTTCAGATGAATTCCGAGAAGTCCCTCAGGTTGCATGGCCCCGAGGGCGGTGGTGACGACGGCACCCCAATCGCCGCCTTGCGCGGCCCATCTCGTGTAGCCGAGACGCTTCATCAGCTCCACCCACGCGCTTGCGATGCGCGATACGGTCCACCCGGTCTCCGTGGGCTTCTGGGAGAACCCGAACCCGGGGAGCGACGGGACGACGACGTCGAATGAATCGGCGGCGTCTCCTCCGAACGAAACCGGATCGGTCAGCGGGCCGATCAGCTTCAGGAACTCGACGATCGAGCCCGGCCATCCGTGCGTGAGTACCAGCGGCATCGCGTTGGGGTTCTTGGACCTGACATGGATGAAGTGGATGTCCAGCCCATCAATCTCGGTCAGGAATTGGGGGAAGCGATTGAGCTCGGACTCGAAGCGCCGCCACTTGTAGCCGCGCTTCCAGTAGTCGACCAGAGCTCTGGCGTTCTCTACGCGAACCCCTTGCGACCAGTCGCCCACCGTTTCCGGATCCGGCCATCGAGTCCTGGCCAGTCGCTGCTTCAGTTCGTTGATCTCCGAATTCGGGATCGAGACGGTGAACGGGCGGACGAGGGCCGTCCCCGCGTCGGCTCCAGGCACCGAGCCCGTCGACGCCCGCGCCTGGGCGGGGTGCGCCACGCCCACGAGGCCGAGTGCGACGCCGAGGGACAGGGCTTTTCGCCTGCTGTGATTTTCCATTGACTTACCTGCTTCCCTGAGAAGGCCAGACGGTTCTGGATTCCTTCGCGGACCTGCCAGTTGTGTGACCAATGTGTGGTGAGTCTGGTCGCACGGATGTGATTTTCCATTGACTAGCGAGGTGTGTTGTCGTCGGTAATGGTGGCGACCGAGGGCTCGTGGCCAATGTTGGCCCGCGGTCCGCCCAGTCCCCCTCCGGGGCGACTGCCTTCTTCTCCTGGGCTTCGAAGCACAGCGCAACGCTCCGTTGCACACTGGTGTGCAACGTACTTCATTGCACAGTGGTGTGCAAGAATGATGTCGTGCCTACCGAGTCCTCCCGCGTGCGCTCGATGAACGAGACACGCGATCGCATCCTCGACGTCGCCCTCGACCTGCTGGGAGAGAACCCCGACGCCGGCATGGGCGACATCGCCTCCGCTGCCGGCGTCGTCCGTCGTACCGTCTATGGCCATTTCCCCTCGCGCCTCGACCTGGTTCGGACACTCACGGAACGGGCCGTCACCGAGATGGCAGCCGTGCTCACCGAAGTCAACGCCTCCGACGCGGGAGCGGACGCGGCGTGGGCCGAGTTCATCGCCCGCCTCTGGCCGGTGGCGCACCGGTACCGAGTGCTGCTGGCGCTGCGCCGTGGCGAGTACGGCGAGGCGATCCACGCCCTGCTCGGGCCAGTCGACGAGCTCCTCGCCGACCTCGTGAAACGGGGCCAGGACAGCGACGTGTTCGCACAGCACCTGCCGGCGGGCATTCTGAGCCAGGTTGCCTACGGCGTCGTGTTCAGCATCGCGGACAGCGACCTGTCGAACGGGACCCCCGGCGCCCGAGCGGCGACGATCACGAGCCTGCTGATGCTGGGAGTTCCCGAGACGCGCGCAACTGCTCTCGTGGGCGACCGTCCCTGACCCGCAGCACTCGAGCGGAGCCGCGGATCGTCCTGCTTTGGACACGACATCGACACCGCACCCCGCCAAGAATCCGGTGAGAACAGGGCGATCGCGACGATGTGAGTAGCACGGTGCGGCTGGAGAGTGTGCCCGCGCAGACTGCCTCCCTCTCAGGCCCGTCGCCGACTTCTCACCAATGACCATCTGTGAGGGTTCTGCGAGAGCCTCCAGAGTGATCACGTTTCCGCAGGTCGCCACTCGCAAGGCATCCAGCTCGAACTCCTCACCGGGCCGCTCACCGGGATCTACGACCCCGACGGCATGGGCGCGATGTTCTTCGCGGTGCTCGCGGTCGCCGGGCAGATCGAGCGGAACCACATCCGGGAGAAGACTCTCGAAGGCCAGGTCATCGCCGCGTCCAAGGGCAACCACGGCGGACGGCCGAAGGCCATCGACGACGACATGCTCACCTCCCAAGGCCGTGACAGGCGGTCAGGGACAGCGCCGCCACCACGGGCAGCAGCGAGCGCCACACCGCCACCGCGTGGCGTTCGTCCATGGATGACCCCCGATACGTCTGTGGAAGACGTATACCCAGCGTGACCCGCCGGAGCGGGTACACGCCAGGTGTGCGGGTGCTTTGCGCCTCTTGGTGCCGGTTCGCCTACGCGCTCGGCGTACGTCTAGTACGACAGTCCGTAGCCGACCGGGTACAGCGTCTGCGTGGGTGTGTCCGCGCGCTGCACCGGCACGGGCAGCTTGCCCTCCGGGTCGGCCCGGCCGGCGATCACCCGGGCGGCCGCCCGTAGTTCGACGTCCGTCCAGGAGTACGCGGCGAGGCTCGCGGTGTACCCGGTGCCGGCCAGCTGGGCGATGTCGTACGGGTTGCGGATCGCCACCGTGACCACCGGGACCCCGGTCGCCGCGAGGGCGCTGACCAGGGTGCGCTGGGAGCTGGTCGCCGAGACGTTGTACGTGCCCACGATCACGGCGTCCTTGCCCTGCGCGGCGGCCACCGCCTCGGCGATCTTCGCCTGGGAGGGTGCCGTTCCGGTGGACAGGGCGGTCGCCGTGAAGCCCAGCTCGTCGAAGGCCCCGGCGAGCGTGGTGGTCGGCGGGCCGGTCGTGCCGGACGGGGAGGCCGGGTCCGCGCCGACCACGAGCAGATTCCGGTGGGACCTGCGGGACAGCGGCAGCAGCGAGCCGGTGTTGGCGAGCAGCGTGGTCGTGTGCTCGGCGATCCGGTCGGCGGCGGCCAGGTGTGCGCGGACGCCGACGGTGCGGTCCACGCGCCGGGACGTGACGTAGGGGTCGCGGAAGAGCCCCAGCTTCGCCTTCAGCCGCAGGATGCGCAGGACCGATTCCTCGATGCGGGCCACGCTGATCTCGCCGCTCTTCACCGCCTGCAGGACGGCGTTCCAGGCCACGGACAGATTCGGCGGGTTGAGCAGCTGGTCGACGCCGGCCTGCAGCGCGAGTACGGGGACGCGCTCGTCGCCGTACTTCGTGCGGACGCCCTCCATGCCGAGGGAGTCGGTGACCACGACACCGTCGTAGCCGAGCTCCTCGCGCAGGATGCCGGTGAGGATCGGCCGGGACAGCGTGGCCGGGTCCTCCGAGGGGTCCAGGGCGGGGACCACGATGTGCGCCGTCATGATCGAGTCGATGCCCGCGGCGACGGCTGCCCGGAACGGCGGGGCGTCCAGCTCGGTCCACTGCTCGCGGGTGTGGTGGATGTAGGGCAGACCGGTGTGGCTGTCCGTGTTCGTGTCGCCGTGGCCGGGGAAGTGCTTGGCCGTGGCGGCGATCCCGGCGCCCTGGTAGCCCTTCACCTGGGCGGCGACCATGCCCGCCACCGATTCGGGGTCGGAGCCGAAGGAGCGTACGCCGATGACCGGGTTGGCCGGGTTGACGTTGACGTCGGCGACCGGGGCGTAGTTCTGGTTGATGCCGACGGCGGCCAGCTCGGCCCCCGCGAGACGGCCCGCCGCCCGCGCGTCGGAGCGCGAGCCGCCCGCGCCCAGGGCCATCGCGCCCGGGACCAGCGTGGCCGGCTCGCCGACGCGGCAGACGATGCCGTGCTCCTGGTCCGTGGAGACGAGGAGCGGCAGGGGCGTCGGCCCGGCGAGCCCGGCCCGCTGGATGCCGTTGGAGAGATCCGCGATCTGGTGCGGGTCACGGGTGTTGTGCGCCCAGGTGAAGTAGATGATCCCGCCGACGTGGTACGTGGAGATCAGCTCGGCGGCGGTGCGGACCCCGATCTCGGTGAGGTTGGCGTCGATGTCCGCCTGGTCGGGCGCGGTGGCGGAGTGCCCGTACACCCGCATCACGAAGAGCTGGCCGACCTTCTCCTCCAGGCTCATCCGGGCGATGAGCCGCTTGAGGCGGCTGTCCGTGGAGGTGCCGGACGAGGCCTGGGCGGTGCCGGGAACGGTGACGACGCCGGTCGCCGCCGCGGCTGCGGTGGCTGCGGTGACGGTGAGGAGGGTGCGTCTGGAGGTGCGGTGGTGCACGTGAGCCCCTTCCGGTGCTGAAAGAAACTTCCAAGAAGGTACGGATATATGGAAAGTAACTGCCAGTCAAGAGGGCCGTCCGAGAAAGGGAGTGACACGCGGGAGGGTGGGTGGACATGCCCGGACATGGCCCGCAGTCGTGCCGCACGGCGGCCCCGGCGCACCGCTGCCACTCGCCCGGAGGCCCCGGCCAGGTGGTCGGCGCCTCCCTCAAGCGCTCGGGCACCCCCCGGCGCACCCCCGCTGAGCGCTCAGCACCACCGTCAAGCGCTCAGCACCCCCGCGCCGTGCTCCTGGAGCGCCGTCACCGCCGCCGTGATCGCCGGCCGTCGCGCCGCCCCGGAGCGCCACAGCGCGTACAGCCTGCGCACGGGGACGGGGTCCAGTCGCACCGCCACCACACCCGGCGGCAGCGGCCCCCTGCCGAGCCGCGGGATCATCGCCACACCGAGCCCGGCGGCGACCAGGGCCAGCTGGGTGTGGTTCTCCTCCGCCCGGTGCCGGATGTCCGGCTCGTACCCCGCCGCCCGCAAGGTCCGTACGAGCCAGTCGTGGCACACCGTGCCCGGTGGCTGGCACACCCACCGCTCCTTCGCCAGCTCCTCGCGCCGCACGGCCCTGCGCCCGGTCAGCGGGTGCCCCTCGGGCACCAGCAGGTCGCACCGGTCGTCGCCGATCACCGCCTGCGCCACCCCCTCCGGCGCGGGCAGCGGCGCGATGTCCCAGTCGTGCGCGACCGCGAGATCGATCACGCCCTTGGCCACCAGATCGACCGAGAGGTGCGGATCGACCTCGGTGAGCCGCGCGTCCAGGTCCGGATGGTCGCGTGCCAGCTCCGCCAGCACGCCCGGCAGCAGCCCGCGTGCCGCTGAGGCGAACGCGCCGACCGACAGCCGTCCGGCCGGCAGCCCCCTGCGCTCCTCCAGGCCGGTCTCCGCCCGCTCCACGATCGCCAGCAGTTGCTGTGCCGTGTCCGCGAGACGGAGGGCCTCCTCGGTCAGCGCGACCCCGCGTCCCCGTCGTTCGAGCAGGGTCGTCCGGGTCTCCCGCTCCAGCTTGGTGATCTGCTGGGAGACCGCCGACGCGGTGTAGCCGAGTGCGCTCGCCGCACCGGCGACGGAGCCGTGGACGGAGACGGCGTGCAGGGCGCGCAGCCGGGACAGATCGAGCACCGTGACCTCCGGACAGAAAGCATGAGGAACGCTTAATCCAACCATGAAGAAATCCGCGCTGGTGCTACACGGTCCGCGCGTCCGATCCTCGGTGCATGCGTCCCCTCCACATCGCCCTGGCCGCGCTGGTCGCCGCCGTCTGGGGTGTGAACTTCGTCGTCATCGAGATCGGCCTCGCCCACTTCCCGCCCCTGCTCTTCTCCGCCCTGCGCTTCCTCGTGGCCGCGCTGCCCGCCGTGTTCCTCGTCGGCCGGCCCACCGTCGCCTGGAAGTGGATCATCGGTGTGGGCCTGGTCCTCGGGGTGGCCAAATTCGGACTGCTCTTCGTCGGCATGGACCGGGGGATGCCTGCCGGGCTCTCCTCCCTCGTCCTCCAGGTCCAGGCGGTCTTCACCGCCCTCTTCGCGGCCCTGGCGCTCGGTGAACGGCCCGGCAGGGTACGGGTACTGGGGATGGGAGTGGCGCTCGCGGGCATCGGGGTCGCCGCCGTCGACGAGGGGGCGGGCGGCCCCGTCCTCGCCTTCGTCCTGGTCGTCGCCGCGGCGGCCTGCTGGGGCGTGTCCAACGTCCTCACCCGCAAGGCGGCCCCGCCCGACTCCCTCAACTTCATGGTCTGGGTGTCGACCGTCCCCGTCCTGCCGCTGCTCGGCCTGTCCCTGCTCGTCGAAGGCCCGGAACGCGATGCCGAGGCCCTCGCGGCGCTCGACCCGAGCGGCGTCGGCATCATCGTCTACGTCGCCTGGATCACCACGGTCTTCGGCTTCGGGGCATGGGGCTACCTCCTCCGCCACCACCCCGCCTCGTCCGTCGCCCCGTTCACCCTGCTCGTGCCGGTCTTCGGGATGTCCTCGGCGGCGCTGTTCCTCGGCGAGGACATCAGCCCGCTGCGATGGTGCGCAGCCGCATTGCTGGTCGGCGGGGTGGCGCTGACCTCGCTGCCCGGCGCCCGCGCCACCGTGCCGCGGACGCCCTCGCCCGCCGGGGAGCCGGCGGCGCGGGTCTGAGGCCTACTGCTTCGGCGCGCCCAGCCGCAGCAGGTGCTCCCGCCCCGCGGCCAGCAGCCCCGGCAGCTCCGGCGCGCCGGGGTGCCAGCGCTTCTCGTACTCCCAGCACACCCAGCTGTCGGCGCCCAGCACGTCCAGGGCGGCCTTCAGCGGCAGCACCCCGTCCCCGAGGGCCAGCGGCGCGGTGTCCTCGGCCGACGCGATGTCCTTCACCTGGAGGTATCCCAGGTGCGGGGCCAGCACCGCATGACTGACCACCGGCTCCTCGCCCGCCAGCCAGGTGTGCATGACGTCCCAGAGCGCGCCGATCCACCCGTGCCCGACGGTCCCCACCACCCGGGCCACGTCGGCCCCTGCGCGGTGCGAGTCATGGGTCTCCAGGAGGATCCGTACGCCCAGGTCGGCGGCGTGCGGAGCCGCCGCGCCCAGCCGTCGTGCGGCCGTCGCGTCGGCCTCGGCCGGGTCCTGGCCGCCGCCGCCCGGGAACACCCGGACGTGCGCCGCCCCCAGGTCGCGGGCCAGCTCCACCAGCTCGGCGAGCTCGGCCAGCACGGGCGCGTCGTCACCTTCGGCGGCGACCCGCACGTACCCGGCGAGGGTCAGGATCTCGACCCCGCCCCGCTTGAACTCCTCGACCACGGCGGCCCGTTCGAGCGGGGTGAGCCCAGGGTGCACGGGCTCCTCGGGATGGGTGCGCAGCTCCACCCCCTGGTACCCGTGCCCGGCGGCGAGCCCTACCACCTCGGCCACGGGCATCCCCGGCACTCCGAGGGTCGAGAAAGCGAGCTTCACGTAGGTGTCCTTCCCCTGGTCAGTTGAGGGAGCCCGGTCCGGCGCCCTCACCGGCTCCTGCCCGCCGGACCGGCCGGCACTCCTGTGCGCGGGCGCCCGGGGCCGCCGTCAGCCGGTGCCCCGCAGCACCTGCTCCAGACTACCGAGCAGCCTCAGCGCGTCCTCGCGCTGCGCTCCGCCCAGGGCACGGGCGGCGGCCACCGGGCCGTCCGCGTCACGTTCCGGGGTGACCACCCGCAGGGCCGCGGCGGCCTGCCGGGCGAACATCGCCAGCAGGTCCAGCTCGCGCAGACCGGACCGGGCCTGGGGCGACGGGTCCAGCACCTCCAGCACCCCGAGGATCCGGGAGTCGCTGATCAGCGGGGCCGCCATCAGCGCGTTCGGCACATAGGCGGTGGACTCGGCCAGCGAGCGGTCGAAGGACGAGTCGGCGGTCAGGTCGTCCACCACCATCGGCTCGCCCGAGGTCGCCACCCAGCCCGCGATGCCGCGCCCGGCCGGGAACCTGCGGCCCACGAGGAATTCCTCGCCCTCCCCGGAGACGGCCTGGAAGACCAGCTCGTCCGCCTCCTCGTCGAGCAGGAAGACCGAGCTGGCCGCGGCGCCGAAGATCGCGCGTGCCACGTCGACGACGGACTGGAGCAGTTCGCGCCGGGGGCCGTCGGACGGGGCGGCCGGGGACGCGAGGGGGGAATCAGTTCTCGGAGTCGTCACGGGTGTCTCCTGCCGCTGTGGAAGGACGCGGGCCCTGGTGCACGTTGGCCGCGGACAGATAGAGGGCGTTCTTGAGCTGGAAGACCGTCACCGTGGGGTGCGCGGAGAGGATGCGGGCGCACAGCCCGGCGACGTACGGGGTGGCGAAGCTGTTGCCGGTGGTGCGGATCGTCCTGCCGCCCAGCCACGGCACGGACACGTTCTGGCCCGGCCCGAAGAACTCCACCGGGGGCTCCGGGTTGTACAGGTGGAGCCCGGGATCGTCCTCCTGGTGGCTGCCGACGGAGATCACCGAGGCGAACCGCCAGGGGAAGCTCTCCACCGGGGTGTTGTGGGCCGAGGCGACGATGACCGTACGGGCGAAATAGGCGTTGTCGGCCAGGCTGTGCAGCTCCTGGGCGAAGCGGGTACGAGTGGTCGACAGGCTCAGGTTCACCACGTCGAAGCGCTGCTCCACCGCCCAGCGCAGCCCGGCCATCAGGACGTCGCCCGTCCCGGAGAACCGTTCGCCGAGCACCCGGACGCTGTGGATCTCGCAGTCGGGAGCGGTCCGGCGGATGATGCCCGCGCACGCCGTCCCGTGCCCGCAGGTGTCCCCGGTGGTTGTCGGCTCCACCGTGATGTCGCCACTCTCCCCGTCCTTGACCACCACCCAGGACCCGGCGAGCGGGCCGACCTGCGGATGGTCGCGCTCCACCCCCGAATCCACCACGCACACCCGCACGCCCCGCCCCGTGGCGGGTTCCTCGGGCAGCCCGCCCGGCGGTCCCGGATCCGCCAGTACGGGCACATCCTCGGGGCTGCGCCCCCGCAGGCTCCAGGTCAGTCCCTGCCCCGGTGCCGTTCCCGTGGTTCCCATCGGTCAGCTCCTCTCCGTCGTCGTGACCACGGGCCCGTCCCCGGCCCGGGTGAGACCGGCGGCCCGGCGGACCCCCGGCAGGTGCCCCTTGCTTGCGAAGTGGTTCCGTGCGGCCCGTGCCGACGCCAGGGCCTCGGCCCGCCGGCCCAGCGCGGCCAGCGTGCGGGCCCGGTCCAGCTCCGCCGTCGCCTGGACCAGCGGGGAATCGGTGAGCAGGGAGGCCCGTACCGCCCGGTCCGCGTGGACGACCGCCTCGGCCGGACGCTCACGGGCCGCCGCGAGCCTGCCCCGCAGGCCCTCCAGGTCGACGGCGTCGGCATGACTCAGGTCCGACGCCCCGCCCACGGAGGCGGCCCAGGCCGCCGCCCGCTGCGTCCGGCCGTCGTCGAGTTCGAGACGGGCCGCGTCGAGCGCGACGGCCGTCCGCATGCCGTCCGCCCCGGTACGCCGGGCCGCCTCGTCCGCCCGCGCCAGCAGCGCGAGCGCGGCGGAGCCGTGCCCGAGCAGCGACTCGACCGCCGCCCGGAACACCGGCAGGAAGACGTCCGCCTCGGCGAACCCCAGCTTCAGGGCCAGCGCCTCTGCCTCGGCCAGCGCGCCGTGCGCCTCGTGGGGCCTGTCCTGGAGCGCGTACAGCACCGCCAGCGGGCAGTTGAGCGTGAGCCGGACCGTGGGCCTGCCCGCCCCGTGCGCCGCCAGCAGGGCGCGGCAGCGGGTCACCGCCACAGGGGCCGGGACCGGGCCGCGCCACAGGGAGATCCCGATGGCCCCGAGGGCTCCGGCCCGTTCCGGTTCCGCCCCGGCGAGCACCGCGTGCTCCAGGGCCCGTGCCTGGTCGCGTTCCGCCTCCTCGTGCCGGCCGGAGCGCTGGAGCTGCTGGGCGAGCCTGAGGTGCGCCCGGGCCCGGCCGACGGAGTCCCCGGCCGCCTCGAAGACCGGCAGCACCGCCCGGGCCGTGGCCGCGGGGCCGGGCCCGGGGCCACGGGGATCCAGGACCGCGAGGGCCAGCCGGGCGTGCGCGGCCTCCACCGGGGCGGACGTCAGATCCCTTACCCGGCGCAGCAGTTCGGCCCCGGCCTCGGTCTGCCCGAGCGCCACCCGTACCTCGCCGAGCCGGCGCACGGATCCCGCACCCCCGGGGTCCAGGTCCACCGCCCGCTCCAGCAGGCTGTGCGCCCAGGGCAGGTCGGACCGGGCGGCGGCCTGCGCCCCGGCCCGGCCCAGCGCCGTGGCGGCACGGTCCCGCAGCCGCCGGGTGCGGTCGTCGAGCAGCCCCAGGTCGGCGCGGTAGCGGTGGGCCCGCTCCAGATGGCCGCCGACGGCACCGTCCCCGGCACGCAGCACACTGGGCAGCTCGGCCGCCCAGGCGTGCCGGTCCGCCTTGGCGCGCTTGGACAGCGAGGCGTACGTCACCTC
The DNA here is from genome assembly GCF_045040375.1 of Streptomyces sp. NBC_01520. Taxonomy (NCBI): domain Bacteria; kingdom Bacillati; phylum Actinomycetota; class Actinomycetes; order Kitasatosporales; family Streptomycetaceae; genus Streptomyces; species Streptomyces sp. NBC_01520. Next base: position 2,819,257 of record NZ_CP109404.1, on the reverse strand, counting down.
GTGCACCAGCCCGCTGCTGAACCGGTACGCGGTCAGGTCCGTCGCCGGCGGGGCCGACTCCACCAGGCGCCGCCGGCCCAGCACCGTCAGCGCCTCCTCGACGCGCCGCAGGTCCTGCGCCCGGTGCCCGACGGTCACCGGCCCGGAGGCGTGCTCCTCGGCCGCCCGCGCGGACAGCTCCAGCAGCACCAGCTCCGCGGCGGTGAACTCCCGGCCGATCACGGCCGCCAGGTCGACCACGTTGCGCTCCGCCCTGGCCAGTGCCCCGATCCGGGCACCGAGCAGCGCCTGGAGCGTGGGGGGCAGCTCCGCGTCCGCCCCCATGGCTCCGTCCGCCCCGTCCGCTCCGTCCGGCGCACCGACCAGCAGCTGTTCCAGATAGAGCGGATTGCCTTCGGAACGGGCCAGCAGACGTTCGTCCACGGGGCCTCTCCGGCCGTCGATCCCGGCGAGTCCGGCGGCGAGCAGCGCGGCCTCCCGCGGTGGCAGCCCGGTGAGCTGCAGATGGCCGGCGTTGCGGCCCGGCCCTACGGGGCCGTTGTCCGCCGCGTCCGGCCGGCCCACGCAGACCACCAGCACCCCTGCGGGTCCCGCACGGTCCGTCAGCCGCTCCACCGTGCGCACCAGGAGGGGCGCCGCCGCGTGCCAGTCGTCGAGCACGAGGAGGACCGGGCGGGTCCGGGCGGCCCGGTCCAGCACCGTGGTCAGCGCGGCGCACATGTCCTCGAAGGGCGCGTTCGGGGTGCCGTCGTGGAGCAGGCCCCCGGAGAGCAGCGCCCGCGCGTCGTCGTCCGCGCCGTCCTCGTCCGGGTGCGCCGGGGCGGTCGCCGGCAGGGCGCGCAGGGCGTCGGCGAGGGGGGTGAGCGTGCCGTGGTCCCCGTAACTGCGGCACCGGCCCGCGCCGTACGCGAGGACGCCCTCGGCCGCGCGCCGCACCACCCACTCCCGTACCAGCCGGGTCTTGCCGACGCCCGCCTCGCCCGTGAGCCGCAACAGGCCCGGGCCGCCGCTGCGCACGGTGTCCTGCAACGTCGCGTCCAGGGCGCTCTGTTCGGCATGGCGTCCGACGAACGGGACGTCGAAGCGGCGCAGCTGCTCCGGGTCGTCCGTGCCCAGTGCGAGCAGCCGGTAGGCGTCCACGCTGTCCTGCTTGCCCTTCAGCCGGAGTGGTCCGGTGGCTTCGGCGGACACCGTCGGCCCGGCGGCGCGCAGGGTGTCCGGGCCGATGAGGATCTCGCCGGGGCCCGCGTTCTGTTCCAGGCGGGCGGCGATGTTGACCGTCTCCCCGGACACCAGGGCCTGGCGGGCCGTCGCGTCGCCGCCGGCCACCACCTGGCCGGTGTTGACGCCGATCCGGGTGGCGAGGCGGATGCCGAGCGTGGTGTGCAGCTCCTCGTTGAGACGCGCCAGCGCGTTCCGCATCCCCAGGGCGGCGGCCAGCGCGCGGCGTGCGTCGTCCTCACGGACCACCGGCACCCCGAACACCGCCATCACGGCGTCCCCGATGAACTTCTCCGGGGTGCCGCCCCGCGCCACGATCTCCGCGCTCATCGCCTCGAAGTACCGCAGCGTCACCGTGCGCAGGGTCTCCGGGTCCAGCACGCCGGACAGCGCCGTGGAGCCGACGAGATCGCAGAACAGCACCGTCACCGGCTTGCGTTCGTCGTCGGCCGGCGCGACGGTGACGGCGCACGGCGTTCCGCAGGAGGAGCAGAACCGGGCGTCCGGCGGCAGGTCCTGACGGCACGAGGGGCAGGTCATGAGAGTCCTTCTCTCCGGGAACGGGCGGCACTGCCCGGCGGGCGTCGGCCGGCACGGCCGTGACGTACCGGCCGCACCGGCCCCGACTCCGGGGCCCCTAGAACAGGGCCCCGCCGGCTATCTCGCCGTGTGCCTGGACCTCGGGTTCCACGGCGTCGAGCCTGCTCTTGATGTCGAGGAGCACGGCGAGTTCCTCCGGGGTCAGCTCGCTGAGCACGAGACGCTGCTCGTCGGTGAGCAGGTCCACGGGCAGCCCGGCCTCGTACAACGCGGCGGGCAGGACGGGCGGGCCCCCGCCGCCGTCGGCCGGGCGGGGGGCTCCGCCGCTCCCTGGCGGTCCGGTCATGGTGTGACTCCCATCGGTGAGGAAGGTCCGGCCCCCCGTGGCGACGGCGTCGCCGCGGAGCGCCCGAGCCGGACGAACAACTGGGTGAGCGCGTCGAGGGAGTGCAGTGCGCTGACCGTCACGGCAGCCTCCTGGTCCCGGGTCAGCGGCAGCCGGTCCAGCAGTGCGTACAGCTCGTCCAGATGGCCCGTGTCGAGCGCGGCGTGTTCCCGTACGGTCCGCAGTGCGGCGTCGGGCAGTCCCGTCAGCCGGGCGACGCGGGGGGTCAGACCAGGGGAGGGGGCGTAGCCCTCCAGCACCGCGATGTAGCCGAGCAGCGTCACCGGGTGGTGGTGCTCGATCCAGTAGTACTGGGCGCCGGCGAGTCCGGCGACGACCGGCGAGGGCATCGGGCCGAGGGCGTCCGCGGGGACCCAGCCCGCCGAGCGGAGGTCCTCCAGCAGCCAGGTGTCGTGCCCGTCCTCCTCCTGGACGTGCTCCGCCAGATAGCCGGCCAGCGGAGCGCCCAGCGGGTCGCCACAGGTGTCCAGCAGCCGGGCGCGCTCCCGGGCCCTGAGCATCAGCGGGACGGAGGCCCGCACCACGGCGTGCATGGCGCACAGATACCTCCGGTAGCGGGGCAACAGGTCCTCGGCACGCCACATGTGGTCCAGCGCGGCCCGCAGCCCGCTGTCCCCCAGCCCCAGGGTGATCCGCAGCCGCGCCGACGGGCTCGGTCCGGTGGCGCTCACCGGGCGCTCCGCCGGGCAGCGCCGGTGACGGAGCCGGTGGCCGGCCCGCCCGCGACGACGAGTGGTGCGTACGCCGCGCAGCCGTGCCGCCGGACGACTCCCTGCGGCCCGTCCGCCGCGCCCCGGTGGGCCGCCGCCAGGTCCAGCAGCGCCCCCGCCGCCCCGGACGCCAGTGCCCCGGCCACCGCCTCCTCGTCGGCGCCCAGTGCCCGGCAGCCCTCGCAGTACGAACCGGGCCGGGACACGGAGGACCGGGCGGACAGATGCGTGGGACCGACCGTACGGATCATGCGCAGCACCGGGGACTCCTGGGCGCGCCGGCGTACGGCCGCCCAGTCGTCGACCGCGATGTGCCCGAGGTCCAGGTGCGCGGGGACGGGCCGCCGGTCGACGGTGTCCTGGTTGCAGCAGGCCAGCACCCTGCCGTCGAAGGCGACCACGGGCCAGGCGGCCATCGCGCACGGCGACGCCGCGCCCGCGTCCGGCGCGGTACGGGCGGGCCGCGCCCAGGACGCGGCCCGGCCGAACGGGCGCACCTCGTTGACGAGGCAGGGCACCCGGCCGTCGAACTCCTCGTCGACGGCCCGGGTGATGTCCGCGAGATAGGGATCGGCCGCACCCGTCCCGGTGAGATGGAAGCTCACGGCCACACCCGTCTCCCGGATCCGGTGCACGGCACGGAACACGTCGGCCCGCGGGACCTCCCGCTCGTGGTGGACGTCCAGGCTGGCGGAGAAGTGGTCGACCCGGCCGATCGCGCGCAGGACCGCCGGCGGAATCTCCCGGGAACGGGCGAAGAACATGCCGCTGAGCAGCGCGGTACGCGAGCCGGCCCGGCGGGCGAGGGTGCTCAGCTGCCCGGCGAGCTCGGGCAGCAGCAGTGGCTCCCCGCCGGTCAGCATCACGACCTCGGGACGGTTCTGCTCGGTGAAGGAGCCCACGAAGCGCAGCAGTTGGCCTGCGTCCGGCTCCTCCCGCACGGTCATGGCCGATCCGGTGGAACAGTGGGAGCACCGCAGAGGGCAGCGCCGGGTGAGGCCGAGCAGCAGACCGGCGGCGGGGAAGGGCCGATGTCCGACGAGTTCGCCGAGTTCCATGCGGGGCCGCCTCCTTCAGAGGGCTGAGGCACGTCGGGCGCGTACCCAGGTTGCGCCGCGGCGGTTCGGCGACGGTCCACAACCGCTTCAGGAGCGGTATGTGCGCAGGTCGCCGGGGGGTCGAAGCCCGTCGTGCCGCCCGGGAACCGGCCGTCCGGCCGCGGCGAACTGGTCCCATACCGGTGCCATACCGGCGCCGAAGCGTTCGCCAGGCCACCCCTCCTAACTTTCTCGGCAACGGCAGGCACCGGGCCGCGGCGGACAGCCGAAGGATCCGGGCCGGCACAGCGACGAGTGGACGGAGACCACCATGTCCGAGAACACCAAGCCCGCCGACGACAACGAGACCCCCGAGGTCGAGGCGCACTCCGTCCTGGACCTCCAGGAGTCGGCGACGATCGACGGCGAGCAGCCGCCCGGCAGCTGCATCAGCCTGCTGAGCGTCGTCGAGGGCTGACCGGCTGCCGGCCACGTGCCACGTCCGTCCGAGGCCGACACCTCGGCGCCGTGGCGCCCGGCCGGCCGGAGACGGGGCGGCCTCCGTGGTTCACGGAGGCCGCCCCGCCCCGCTGCCCGGCCCGGTTCCCCTCTCGGGCCGCTCCTCCGCTCCAGCCGCCCCGACGCACAGGGAGCTCCCGATGGCCACGCCGCTCCGCTCCAACCGGGATTTCCGGCTGCTCTGGATGAGCGGCCTCTTCGCCGTTCTGGGCGCCCAGACGGGTGCCCTGGCCCTGCCCCTGCTGGTCCTCAAGGAGACGGGATCCGCGGTGCAGGCCGGCGCCGTGGGTACGGTGTCCGTCGGTGCCGTGCTGATCACGATGCTGCCGGGCGGAGTCATGGCCGACCGGGTCGAACGCCGCCGCCTGATGCGGCTGTGCGACGCGGGGAGCCTCGCGGCGGTCACCGCCCTCAGCCTCGCCGTCTGGTACGGGCACGCCCCCCTGGCGCTCGTCCTGCTGGTCGCGACCGCCGGAGCCGTGCTCAACAGTGTCTACGCCCCCGCCGCCTTCGGCCTGATGCGCGCGGTCGTGCCGCCCGACCAGATGGGCACGGCCACCGCGCGGCTCCAGGCGCGCACCTCCACGGTCCGGCTGGTCGGCCCTCTCGCCGGCGGTGCGCTGTTCGGTGTCCACCCCGCCCTGCCCTTCACGGCCCAGGCCCTCGGCCTGCTTCTGTCGACCGTCTGCGTCGCCCTCGTACGCACCCGCTCCAAGGCCAGGACCAAGGCCGGTTCGGTGTTCAGCCGCCGGGAACTCACCGCCGGGCTCACCTTCCTGTGGCAGCTGCCCTATCTCCGTACGGTGCTGCTCGTCTTCGGCCTGGGCATGAACTTCGCGTTCGGTGCGCTCACGTTCACGGCGCTCAGCGTCTTCTCCCAACACGGGAAGTCCGGTCTCGGCGGCGGATTCGTCATCACCTGCGTGTCCGCGGGCGCACTCCTCGGCGCGCTGCTCGCGCCCCGGATCGGCCCCGACCGGTACGGCCGGGCCCTCATCGTCGCCACCTGCTGGACCTGCGTGCTGACGGCCGCCGCACTGGCCTGGCTCCGCAGCCCGCTGGTGGCCGGCGTGCTGTGCGCGGTCTGCATGTGCCTGGCAACGGTCGCCAGCATCGGATTCCTGTCCACCCTGCTGACCGTCACCCCGGAGGACCGTGTCGGCAGGGTGCAGAGCGCGGCGACCTTCCTGTCCTCGGTCGTCCAGCCGTTCGGGCCGCTCGCGGGCGGCGCCCTGCTGACCGCCCTGGGCAGCCGCGCCGCCTTCGGCACGATCGGCTGCGTGCTGGCCGTGTCGGCGGCCGTGGTGACGCTCGCCCCCTCGGTCCGTGCCGGGGCGGCCCCGGCGGCCGGCGGGGCAGGTGAGGACACCAAGGACGCGAAGGCCTCCGACGGCACAGGCCCCGAACCGGCGGGAGCGGCCCTCGCACGCCCGGGGGACTGACGAAGAACGGTCGCGCGGCCAGCCCGACCGACCCCACGACGCCGCCGGTCCCGGCGCGCCCCGAGGAGGAAAGCCGTGCCCGGCATCCAGGAGACCCAGCTCTATTGCCTCGCCGACCGTACGTACTACGAGACCCCGGCACGGCTGCCGGACGAGGCGACCCGCTACCCGCTTGACGCCGCACCGCCACCGGCCGGATGGCGGCGCGCCGCCGCGGGCCTGTGGACCTCGCTGCTGCCCGAGGACCGCGAACCGGCCGAGCAGGGCTGGAAGATCCACGTCTCCACCGTGCCCGACGAGGCCGCCGCGACCCTGCGCGACACCGCCCGGATCTGCCTCCGCCACGGTGTGCCGTTCAAGTTCCTGCGCAGTGAGCAGGCACTCCTGCTCATGTCCGGCAAGTACATGGCCCGCAGCGGCGCCGGGAAGTTCCTCACGCTCTACCCGCCGGACGAGACCGTCTTCCTGACGCTGGTCGACGAGCTGTCCCGGGCCCTGCACGGGCGCCGGGGCCCGTACATCCTCAGCGACCTGCGCATCGGCGACGCCCCGGTCTACGTCCGCTACGGGGCGTTCGTCGCACGCTGGTGCCGCGACGCGGAAGGCGCACGTGTGCCCGCCCTGCGGCACCCGTCGGGCGAACTCGTGCCCGACACACGCGGTGTGGTGTTCCGGATGCCCGCATGGGTCACCGTCCCCGAGGCGCTCCGCCCGCACCTCGCCGCCCGTGCCGCCGCCGGCGACACCACCTTCCCCTACACCGTCACCGAAGCCCTCCAGTTCTCCAACGCCGGCGGGATCTACCTGGCCCGGCACCGGGACACCGGCCGGCAGGTGGTGCTGCGCGAGGCCCGCCCGCACTGCGGCCTCGACGCGGCGGGCGACGACGCGGTGCTGCGGCTGCACCGCGAGCACCGGGCGCTGACCGCGCTGGCCGGGCTGGACTGCGTGCCCGAGGTGTACGGGGTGCGGACCGTGTGGGAGCACCACTTCCTGATCGAGGAACACATCGAGGGAACCACCCTCTTCAACGAGATCGTCGCCCGCTTCGCCCTGGTGCGCGGGGCCGGATCGCCCGCCGAACTCGCCGCCTACACCGCCTGGGTGGACTCCGTGACCGACGGACTCACGCGCGCGCTGGCGGCAGTTCACGAACGCGGTCTGCGCTTCGGCGACCTGCACCCCTCCAACATCATCGTCAGGCCCGACGGCCGCGTGGCCCTCATCGACTTCGAGTACGCCACCGCCCTCGACGACCAGGACACCCCGCTGGCCGGCGCACCGGGCCTCCAGGCGCCGAGCGGCACACCCGGTGCCGAGGCCGACGCCTACGCGCTGTGGGCGACCTGGCTCACCATGCTCATGCCCCTCATGGAAATGGCCGGACACGACCGGGCCAAGGCCGTCACACTCGAACGGTGGGCCCGCACGCGCTACGGCCTGGCGCCCGGCGCCGGACCCCAACGCCCGGCCGCCCTGCGGGCCGTGTCCGGACCGCACAGCCGGGAGGGCGAGATCGCGGCCCTCCTCGGCGGCCCCGCCCCCGACTGGCAGGAGCTCCGCGCCCGCCTGCTGGCCGGCATCCACGCGGCAGCGACCCCCGACCGCCCCGACCGCCTCTTCCCCGGGGACCCCAAGGCGTTCGCCACCGGCGGGACGGACCTCGCGCACGGTGCGGCCGGGGTGCTCTACGCCCTGCACCGGATCGGCGCCCCCGTCCCGGACGCCTGGACGGACTGGCTCGCCGCCGCCGCCCGACGCCGCGACCCCGCAGCGGCGGGCGGCCTCTTCGACGGACTGCCGGGCACAGCCGTGGTGCTGGCCGGGCTGGGCCGCCGGGCGGAGGGCAGGGAGATCCTCGAACGGGCCTCGGCCGCCGCACCCCCGGCCGCCTCGGCCGACCTGCTCACCGGCCGCGCCGGCATCGCGCTCGCAGCGCTGCGCATGGCCCGCACGGGCGGCTCGGCACCCGACCCCGAGCTCCTCGAATCGGCCGTACGCACCGCCTGGAGCCTCGACTGCCTCGTCCGGGGCGACGCCGACGGTCCGCAGGTCCCCGCATCGGCCGGACTGCTGCGCGGGCTGAGCGGCATCGCCCTGCTGCACCTGGAACTCCACGCCCTGACCGGTGAGGGCTGGCTCCTGGACGCGGCCCGCACCGTCCTGGACCGGGAGGCCGGGCACTGCGTCACGATGCCCGACGGCACCGTCCAGGTGAAGGACGGGCGGCGCCATCTGCTCTACCTCGACCAGGGCAGCGGCGGCTTCGCCCTGGTGGCGCAGGCGTACCTGGCCCGGCGCGAGGCGCCCGGCCTGGCTGCCCTGCTCCCCGGGGTCCGCAAGGGCTGCGCCCTCGAATTCGTCCGCGAACCAGGCCTGTTCACCGGCCGCGCCGGACTCGTCGCCACCGCCGGCCAGCTGGGCGGGGACGACCGCACGGGTGCCGAGGTGCTCGCCTCCGTTCGCAATCTGTCCTGGCACCTGATCGCCGACGAGGACCGGCTGCTGGTCCCCGGGGCGCGGTTGCGGCGCTGCTCCGCCGACCTCGCCACGGGCGCGGCGGGTCTGCTGCTGGCCCTGCACTTCCTGTCCGGCGGCGAAGGGGCGCGACCCGGTGAACGGGCGGCGCCCCCCGGCCTGCTGGAGCTGCTCACCCTCGGATGAGCGGCAGCACCGGTCCGGTCCGCTCGCGGGCGTACAGACAGAGCAGGCGCGGTACCTCGTACAGCGCGGCGTGCGCCGTGACCTCCCCGGCCGGGGAGGTCACGGCACCGGAGTCGATGAGCGACTCGACGGTGCGGATCGCCACCCGTTCCCCGCATTCCAGCACGTCCATCGCGCTGTCCAGGGTGAAGCCGCCGTCCTGCGCGAGTCCGGCGAGCCGGGCCAGCGCCCTCCGGTTCTCCCCGGTCAGGTCCTGCCAGCCCGAAGCGATCCGCGACCGTACGGACACGTCCCCGGCGACCAGCTCGTCCAGCGCCGCCGACGGGTCGTCGAGCCGGGCCGCGTACTCCGCGAGCGGCAGATGCCGCAGCACCGCGAGGCGCATACCGCTCACGGACACGGCCAGCGGCAGCGCCCCGCAGGCCCGTACGATGCGCAGCGCCGAGGCCGGGTCCGTCCGCAGCCGCCCCGTCCCGATCAGCCTGCCCAGCAGGTCCAGCGCCTCCCCGTCGGCGAGCGCGGCCAGCGCGACCCGGTGCGCCGGGGCCAGTCCGGCCAGCTGACCGCGTGCGGTGAGGATCACCGAACACCGCCCGGACCGCGGCAGCAGCCCGCGCACCGAGGCCTCGTCGGGTACGTCGTCCAGGACGACCAGGGCCCGGTGCTGTGACAGCCAGCCCTGCCAGGCCTCCTCGGCCTCCGTCCCGTCCGGCGGGACGCGCACCCCGCACAGCCGCCCCAGCTCGCCCAGCACGTCGGCCCGGGTGCGGGCGACGCCGTCCTCCCGCCGCACCCGGACGTGGACCCGCCCGTCGGGGAACCCGTCCGCGAGGAGGTGGGCCGCCCGTACGGCCAGCGCCGACTTCCCGGCCCCGGCAGGGCCGGAGACGATCAGCACCCCTCCCTCCGCGCGGCCCGATTCGTCCAGCACCTCGCGCAGTTCGTCGTTGCGTCCGGTGAAGTCCCGGACGGCGGCGGGCAGCGACACCGGGGTGTCCCGGGCGGCGGCGGGCCGGGCCGCGCGGCCCCGGCCGAGCATGTCCGCGTAGAGGGCAGCCATCGCCGGACTGGGTTCCAGGCCCAACTCCCGCGCGAGCAGCTGCCGGTAGTCGTCGTACACCGCCAGCGCCTCCGCCTGCCGTCCGGACTGGTGCAGGGAGTTCATCCAGGCCGCCCGGAGCCGCTCCCGCAGCGGGTGGCGCTCCACCAGGTCCCGCAGACCGTCCACCGCGACGGCCGCCCGGCCCGTCTCGATCTCCGCCTCCGCCCAGTCCTCGTAGACCGTCAGACACCGGGACTCCAGACGCCCGGCTTCCTCCGCCACCCCGGCGGAGTCCCGCAGGTCGTGCAGCGGCTGCCGCTCACCCCACAGGTCGAGCGCCTCCCGCAGCAGCCGTGCGGCCGTGCGCAGGTCGCCCCGCTCGCCGGCCGCCCGGCCCGCGCGCGCCAGCGCCCCGAAGCGCAGGGTGTCCAGCTCGCCCTCGCCGATCCGCAGCCGGTAGCCGCCGTAGCCGTGCACCACCCGGTCACGGTCACCGTCACCCACGGATCCGAAGAGGGTGCGGGCCGCGCTGATGTAGACCTGAAGGTTCTTGCGCGCCGTGCGGGGCGGCGCGTCCGGCCACACCACGTCGGTCAGCACGTCGACCGGCACCGGAGTGTTGGGGCGGGACAACAGGGTTGCCAGGACCAGCCGTTGCTTGCGCGGGCCGAGCGGCAGCGGCCTGCCGTCCGCCACGGCGGTGAGCGGACCGAGGAGGGAGAAGTACACCGCACCGGTGGGAGCGGGAAGGACGGGAGGACGGATCATCAGCGGGCCTCCTGGGGTGGGGACGGGCGGCAGGCTGCCGTACCCCGCCGATCCTTCCGCCCCGCCGACCGGCGCACATCGGTGATCCACCCGCATCTTCCGGGGGCGCACCCGACCCAAAACGGCCCGTGCCCCCATGTTGCCGTGGCCTCCCCCCATCCCCCGGGCAGCAGACCCCGGCCCGGGGGACTTCAGGCGGGCTCGACCGCGTACTCGGCGGCGTACTCGCACAGGGCGGCCCGGTTCGCCCGCCCGGTCTTGCTGAGCAGACTGGCCATGTGCTTCTCCACCGTGCGGGGCGAGATGGACAGCCGGCGCGCTATCTGCTGGTTGCCCGGCCGGTCGGCCAGCAGCACGAACACCTCGTACTCGCGTGGCGTCACCCCGTTGGTGCGCAGCGACGAGGGGATCCGGTCCCGGCCACCGCGGTGCTGGGTGACGCTCGCCCCCGCCTGCCGCAGGGCGGCCCGGCACGCGGCCGCCACCGGCTGCACCCCGGCCCCGTAGAAGAACTCCTCGGCGGTACGCAGCCAGGCCACCGGCTCCCCCCAGCCGTCGGCACGGGCGGCGTCAGCGACCAGCCGCAGGCCGAGGTGGCGGGCCACCGGGAACTCCGCCGACCGTGCGTCGAAGGCGGCCACCAGCCGGGCCGCACCGGCACGGTCGCCGTCCCGGCCCAGCAGCACGGCCTCCGCCAGATCCAGGAACTGCCTGTTCCAGGCCAGGCAGGCACCCGGCGAGGCCGTCACGGCGTCGTACTCCCGCCGGTCCGCCTCGCCCGCCAGCACCCGCAGCAGCGGGCGCAGCCCGTAACGGCCGCTCAGGTAGAAGTAGCTGGGGTGGTCGCTCTCCCACGTCAGCGCGGCGTCCAGGTCCGACAGGGCGCGGCCCCGGTCCTCGTCCAGCAGCGCGCCGATCGCACGGCAGAGCCCCAGGCGCAGGGGCACCAGCAGGGACTGCTCCCCGCCCGCCCGGCGGAACGCGGTGAGAGCCCGGTCCATCTCGCGCCGGCGGCCGCGATGCGCGGCCATCGTCGCCCCGGCCAGCAGCAGATAGCGGTGCGCCGACAGGTTGCCGACCCGGGCGCTGGCCTCCGCCGAGCGGTCGATGATCTCCTGCGCCTCGCCCCACCGGGCGCACATCACCGCGTTCATCGCGAGGAGTCCGTCGACCGTCCGGGTCAGCAGCAGCGCGCCCAGCTCCGTGGCCGCCGCCCGCGCGGAGTGCAGCCGGGCCGCGTCACCGGTCCGCATGAAGCTGTTCGCACCCAGCCGCACCAGCGCCTCCACCCGCCACAGGGGCAGGGAGTGCTCGGTGGACAGGGTGAGCATCCGTTCCAGACACGCGTCGGCCGCGTCGAAACCCTTCTCCCGGGACAGCAGCGCCAGCAACTGCCAGGCCTGACAGGCGACTACGGGAAGGCCCTCGGCCTCGGCGGTCTCCGCGGCGGAGAGGGCCGCCCGCTCGGCCTCCCCGGGATCCCCGCGGTCCTCACCGGGGAGCAGCGACAGATGGCCGTCGACGACGACGAGCGCCGCGCGCCGGGCCGGGGAAGGCTCCGGGCCGAGCAGAGCGTGCGCCGCGCCGATCTGGCGGGCCGCGTCGGCGGCCCGCTCCGCCATCACCGCCACCCAGGCGATCTTGATGTGTGCGTCGCCCCGCCGGGCGGCGGCCTCGGAACGCGCCGGCACCGGCGGCAGCCCGTCCGTCAGCGCCAGGGCGCCGTCCAGATCCCCGCTCTCCGCACGGGCCACGGCAAGACCCTCGGCGATGGCGGCCCGGTCGGACTCGGCGGCCAGGGAGTGCGCCCGCTCCAGCAGCACCACGGCCGAACCGTGGGACCCCGAAGCGAGCATCCGTCTTCCGGCCTCCGCGAACTGGAGGGCCGCTCCCGTACGGTTGCCCGCCGCCAGTTCCAGGGACGCGACGAGCTGCTGTCTGTCCTCGTCCAGAGGCTGACCCGAGTGTTCGACGGCCGCGGCGGCACGGCGGGCGAGGGCGGCACGTTCGGCGGGGGCCAGCGAGGAGACCAGCGCCTCGGCGGTGAGCGCGTGCCGGAAGGTGTAGCGGTCGGGGGCCGCACCGTCGGGGGCGATCACGCCTGCCTCGACGGCGGATCTCAGGTGGGTGAACAGGGCCCGGTCCTCGAAACCGGTGACGGTCTGCAGCACGGTCACCGAGAACTGGCTGCCCAGGGTCGCCGCCGTCAGCAGCAGGTCCCGCACCGGCTCTTCCAGCCGGTCGAGCCTGCGGGCCCAGCTCCGCAGGATCCCGGACGGCAGGGCGCCGTCCGGCTGGTCCACGGCTTCCCAGCCGTCGTCGGCCGCGCGTAACTGGCCGGTGTCGAGCAGATCGGCGAGCAGCAGCTCCACCAGGTACGGGTTGCCCGCGGCGCGTTCGGCCAGCCGCCGCTGGACCACGGGCGGTATCCGCTCCGGCGGGGTCTCCAAGCAGGCCCCGGTCAGCAGCCGCACCTGTTCGTCGCCGAGCGCCCGCAACTCCCGCACCACCGCCGTGTGACGCTGCTCGGCGGAGCGTACGAGGTCCAGCGCGGCCCCCGCCTCCGGCCGCAGGGTGCCCAGCAGCAGGATCGGCAGGTCGGCCAGATTGTCGATGACGTACTCGACGACCGCGACGGTCTCCGTGTCGGAGTCGTGCAGGTCCTCCAGCAGGATCACGCAGCCCCTGTCCCTGCCCAGCACGGACAGCAGCCGCAGCAGCGCCTCCGCGAGCTCGACCACCGTCTCCGGATAGCCCGGGGACGAATCGCGCCGCCACTCCGGCACCAGCCTCGCCAACGCCGGGTGGTACGGCGCCAGTTCCGGATCGGTGGGTGTCCCGGCCGCCCGGAAGTGGGACGAGAGCGCCTCCACCAGCGGGCGGTACGGTACGACGAGACCGGTCGAGCTGGCCCGCCCGCGCAGCACCGGCATGCCCGACCCGTAGGCGCGGTAGGCGCATTCGCCCACCAGCCGGGACTTGCCGATGCCCGCTTCACCCAGGAGGAACAGCGCGCGCCCCGAACGCCGTTGTGCGGCGTCCAGGGCGCTGCTCAGCAGGCCGATCTCATCGTCTCGTCCGACGGTGACCGGCGAAGTGGCTCGCATGGCCGCAGGCTACTGGAGCGGCAGAGCGTGCGGCAGAGACCACATTCGGTGGATTACGGTGCGATATCGGGCGATGTGGTCACAACGGGTTCGTCATGGTCGTCCACGGCAGGTCGTGGGAGTAGCCGATGTCGCCCTCCGAAACGCTCAGGAGCCTGCTGCGCAGGCCCAGCGCTCCGCCGTGTCCGAGGGATATCTGTCCCGCGGGGTGCTCGGGGGCACCCTCGTGCGCCGTGACGGCTGCCTGCATGGCCGTTTCGCTGATCTGCGTCATCATCTCTGCCTCATCTGACTGGTCGACAACGGAGGGTGGAAGGGGACGTCGTCCCCGTGGTGGCCCCGGTGGAGGGGCGCATGAGCAGTGCCGGGCCGATCCGGTCGGGGAATCCCGCCCGCAGCAGCCCGTGTCCTATTCCCGCAAGGCCGGTGAGCAGCCCGGGATGAGGTACGTGCCCGGGCGTCCCGCAGTGCGGTCCCGCCCGGTCGGCGGCGGCCAGGAGTGTTCCGGTCCGGCGCACCCAGTGGGCGCGGACGCCCGGCAGGGCGCCGTGGCCGAGGAGCTCCAGCACACCCAGCTCGCCGTGGCAGAGGCTGTCGTTGGCCGGCGGTGGTGCCTCCGCCAGCTCGCCGGCCCGGGCGGCGAGCCAGCCGGACAGCTCCGGATCGGCCAGCGCGTCGGGGCTGTCGGCGACCGCGAGCGCGATCCCGGCCGCACCGTCGCACCAGGCCTGCCCGCCGCCCGCGCCGGAGACCGCGCGACGCAGGGCGTGCAGGCCGGCGGCGCGGTGACGGGACGCTCCGGGGGCGGGTGCGGGGTCGCGTTCGTTCCTTGCCCCGGACCCGGCTCGGGCTGCGGCCTCCGCCTGCCCCTCCGCTTCGGCCTCGGCTTCCGCTCCGGCGAAGCGCAGCAGTGCCCAGCCGATGCCCGCGGCTCCTTCGGCGAAGCCCCCGGCTTCCGGGAGCGGCGCCGCCGCGATCCGCTCCGCGCACCGCTCGGCGCCCCGCCAGGCCTCGGCCCGGCCGGTGGCCCGGTGCACCGCGAGCAGCGACACCAGCCCGCCCGCCGCACCGCCGCGCACCCCGTACCCGGCCTCCGCCGGACCCGCCGCGCAGCACAGCCGGGTGGCCGGTCCCGCCCAGTCCAGCACCTGGCGGTCGTCCAGCAGGACTCCCACCTCGGTCAGCGCGTACGCGATACCACCGAGTCCGGCGAAGGCACCCGAACCGAGCAGCCCGAGGTCGTCCACCCGCTCATGGAGGGCGTCCAGCAGCCCGGGGACGGGGGCCAGCGCCTCGCGGGCCGCTTCGGCATACCGCGACACCCCGGTCAGGGACGCCAGTTGGGCCAGGAAGAGCGCCGGTCCCGTGTAGCCGCCCGCGAGGTCCGCCGCCATCGGGGTGAGCCGCCAGTAGCGTTCGCCGAGCAGTTCCAGGCCGATCCAGTTGGTGCGGCCCCCGTGGTGGTAGGCCAGCGAGACGAGCTGGTCCCCCACCGACCGCGCGGCGGAGAGCAGGCGCTCCGGTTCCGGCGCGGTGGCCACGGTCAGCGGCCGGAGGCCGGTACCTGCCCGGTGCGCGGGCTCGGGGGAGGTGCTGACCATGGCGGCGCGGATGACGCGCTCCTGGTCCTGCCGGTCCACGGTGTCCAGGGCGCGCACCTTCGCCTCGACCCGCGCCAGCCCGGTGGCGGCCTCGGGACCCGGGACCCGGCGTCCGGTACCGCTCCACAGGTCCGTGGAGTCCGGCCTGGCGGCGAACACCGGTACGTCCCCGTGCCACAGCTCCGCGATCTCCTCGTCCTCCAGCCCCGGCAGCGCGGTGCTGCCCAGGGACGGGGTCCGCAGCAGCGCGAAGATCCGGTGCCGTTCGGCGGCGTCCCGCATCAGATCGGGGTGGGTGGACTCGTCCAGCAGGGTGGTGTACGTCCAGGTCGGCCGGGGCACGACACGTATCTCGTCCCCGGCGAAGAGGCGCAACAACCCCTTCTCGCCCAGGAGTTCACTCCGGGCTTCACTGACGGCCGTGTAACCCGCCCGGAATCCGTCGCACAGGGCCTCGGTGAACGAGGAGGGGTCGGCCGGAATCCCGCCGAGCCGGGGCCGGTTGGCCGACTCGGTGAACCGGCCGGCCTTCCGGACCAGCCGCATCCCGTCCGTCCCCGCCGCCGCCCAGCCCGCCGTCTCGATGGGGGAGTGGCCCGCCCGGCCGCCGCCGATCGCGGACATGTCGAGCGCGGTCGTGTCCCCGACGAGTAACTGGGGCAGCAGCCCGACGCGGTGCACCGAGGCGTGCAGCGCCCGAGCGGCCGGATCGGAGGACCGGGCCGGGACCAGCGGCGGATGGAACAGGGTCTCCACATCGACCAGGACGGGGTGCGGGCCGCAGGCGATCAGGTTCTCGTGGTGCAGGTCGGTGCCGTCCAGCATGTGCAGGAGCGCCAGCAGGGCGCCCTGACGCCGGTAGAAGCGGGTGGTCTCCTCCGTCGACTCGCAGGGCCGCTCCTCGACGAACTCGACCCAGCCGTACGCACCCCGGTCCAGCACCCTCGGGGTCCGCAGACCGGGCGTCGCGGGCAGTGAGTTGAACCATTCGACCAGGGTGTTGAAGTGCTGGTGGGCGGCGAGCGGGCGCGGCTTGTACACCAGCCGGGAGCCGTCGCCGAACCGCAGCAGCATCACCGACCTGCCCCCGCGGTGACTGTCACCCGCTCCGGCCTCGACCCCGGTCGGCCCCCCGGGCTCCCGGTCACCGAGGGCCCCGGCGCCCCGGTCGCCCAGCACCCCGGAGGCCCGCAGCAGCTCCCGGTCGGCCGCGAGCCTCCCCAGCATCTCCGCGAACGCCTCGGCCGCGTTCATGCTCGCCCGCGCCATGATCCGGGCCAGCACGGGATACCGGGTGACGAGCGAGGCGAGACCGGACCGGCGTGCCGTCAGCCGGAGGAAGTCCCGGAACCGCTCCCGCGTCCCGTCCCCGCCGAGCCGGCCGTCCCGCCGTGCCTCGTGCAGCTCCAGCACCAGCGTCCGGGCCGCGAGCCGGGCCAGGCGAGGGGCCAGATGGCACCGGAAGTCGTCCAGCACGGCGGCGGAGCACATCACGGGCCCGGACGCGTCGACTTCGGGCGTGACCGGCCCGCCCGCGCTCCCGCCCCAGGTCTGCCCGGCCACCTGTCCCGCCACCCGGTGGGCCGCCCGTGCCGCGAACGGTGCCACGACCAGCTCGAAGCCGGTCAGCCCCGGGTACTCCCGGTCCGGGACCACCACGTCGCGCGGTGCGTCCGCCACCACGTCCCGGACGAACACCGCCCAGTCGGGCTCCTCGGCGGGCCGCTGCCCGACGACACCGGACAACCACCACGGATCGCCGCCGTGCCCCCGGGGACCGAGAAGGCCGGAGGCGTCCGGCGCGTGCTGTTCCGCGCCGACGGCACTCGCGCGCCCGGCCGGCACATCAGGAAGAGAGGCGATCGGGTTCGCTCTGCCGTTCGGATCCTTCTGCGCCACCGCACACACCCCCCTGGCCCGGGGAGGCCTACCGGTCCTCCCGCACCCCATCCTGGGGGCGGGAGCGGGCCCGGCGCATGGGGGAGTCGCCCCCATCTTTAGGGTGCGTGGGCGACGGAGACGCAGGTGCTCCCTGAGCGGACGTACCGTCACATCCATCGCAGCGACGGATGGTTCACCCCCGGGGCGGAGCCGTGGACCCCCGCACCATCAGTTCCGCCTCGATCGTCGCGATGCCCCCCGGCGGCGGTGTCTCCTTGCCCATGGCCAGCCGCCCCGCCCGCGCGCCCGCCTCGAACAGCGGCAGCCGTACGGTCGTCAGGGCCGGCACCGCGTCCACGGAGAACGGCAGGTCGTCGAAACCGGCCACCGACACGTCCTCCGGGATGCGCAGCCCGCGGTCCCGGATCGCCGCACCGGCACCCAGCGCCACGGTGTCGTTCGCGGCGACGACCGCCGTCACCTCCGGTGCGCGGCGCAGGAGTTCGAGCGTCGCGTCGTAGCCGGAGCGCCGGTCGTACGGGCCGTGCACGGTGAGGTTCTCCTCGTCCGCGTACAGCCCCGCCGCCTTCATCGCCTCACGGTGGCCCTCCAGGCGGTGCCGGGTCGTGGTGCGTTCCAGCGGGCCCGCGACGTAACCGATCCGCCGGTGGCCGAGCTCCAGCAGGTGTTCGGTGAGGCACCGGCCGCCGCCCCGGTTGTCGAAGGCCAGCGCGGCCACGACCGCGTCCGTGTCCGGCAGCGGCGGACGCCCGCAGAAGACGATCCGGGTGCCCGCGTCCGCGAGCTTCGCCAACTTCGCGGCCATGGCGGCCTGATGGGCGGGATCCTCCAGCGCGCCACCGGTGAGGACGACGGCCGCGGCACGCTGGCGCTGGAGCAGCGTGAGATAGGTGAGCTCACGCTCGGGGGAGCCCCCGGTGTTGCACACGACGGCGAGCTTCTCGCCGCCCCCACGGCCGGAGCCGTCCCCGGGACCGCCGATCTCGCTCTGCGCGGCGCCCGCCATGATTCCGAAGAACGGGTCGGCGATGTCGTTGACGAGGATCCCGACGAGGTCGGACGTGGCGGCGGCGAGGGAGCTGGCCGGGCCGTTCAGCACGTAGTCCAGATCGTCCACCGCGCGCAGGACCCGGTCCCGGGTGGACGCGGCGACCGGATAGTTGCCGTTCAGCACACGGGACACGGTGGCCGGGGACACCCGGGCGCGGGCCGCCACGTCCGCCAGGGTGACTGTCATCGCTGTCCTCCGAGGAGTTGTGGAGCGGCCCCTCTTGTCCGGGCCGCTGTCGGCAGGCTAGCGTCATACCGAATAGAAAGCGCTTGCTACGGCTGTATGGAGGGAACTTTCGTGACACGCAGGACAGTGCGCATCGCCATGAACGGCGTCACGGGACGCATGGGATACCGGCAGCACCTGGTGCGCTCGATCCTCGCGATCCGCGAGCAGGGCGGCCTCGACCTCGGCGACGGCGAGGTGCTGTGGCCCGAGCCCGTCCTCGTCGGCCGCCGCGCCCACGCGCTGGAGGCGCTCGCCGCACAGCACGGTCTGACCGAGTGGTCGACCGACCTCGACGCGGTGCTCGCCGACGAGTCGATCGACATCTACTTCGACGCCCAGGTCACCTCCGCCCGCGTCGACGCGATCAAGAAGGCGATCGCGGCGGGCAAGCACATCTACACCGAGAAGCCCACCGCCACGGACGTCGAGGGCGCGCTCGAACTCGCCCGCCTCGCCCGCGACGCCGGAATCAAGCACGGCGTCGTCCAGGACAAGATCTTCCTGCCGGGCCTGCTGAAGCTGAAGCGCCTCATCGACGGCGGCTTCTTCGGCGAGATCCTCTCCGTGCGCGGGGAGTTCGGCTACTGGGTCTTCGAGGGCGACTGGCAGGACGCCCAGCGGCCGTCCTGGAACTACCGCGCGGAGGACGGCGGCGGCATCGTCGTCGACATGTTCCCGCACTGGGAGTACGTCCTGCACGAGCTGTTCGGCCAGGTCACGAGCGTGTCCGCGCACGTGCAGACACACATCCCGCAGCGCTGGGACGAGCAGGGCAAGCCCTACGCCGCCACCGCCGACGACGCCGCGTACGGCACCTTCCAGCTGGCGGGCGGCGCCGTCGCCCAGATCAACTCCTCCTGGGCGGTCCGCGTCAACCGCGACGAGCTCGTCGAGTTCCAGGTCGACGGCACCCACGGCTCCGCCGTCGCCGGACTGCGCAACTGCCGCGTCCAGCACCGCTCGGCCACACCCAAGCCCGTCTGGAACCCCGACCTGCCGGTCACCGAGCCGTTCCGCGACCAGTGGCAGGAAGTCCCCGACAACGCCGTCTTCGACAACGGCTTCAAGGCCCAGTGGGAGCTCTTCCTGCGCCACATCGTCCTCGACGAGCCCTACAGCTGGGACCTGATGGCCGGCGCGCGCGGTGTCCAGCTCGCCGAGCTCGGCCTCAAGTCCTCCGCCGAGGGCCGCCGCTTCGACGTACCGGAGCTGAGCCTGTGACCATCCACCTCCCGCAGGGGCCCTACGAGCCCCGCACCACCCCGCTCGACCTCGCACCGGGCAGCGCCGCGCTCGCCTCCCGTACGGTCTTCTCCGCAGCCCACGTCGTCGCCGACCCGTACGCCGACGTGAGCCCCGACGCTCCCGCCGTCGTCGACTGGGACGCCACCCTCGCCTTCCGCCGCCACCTCTGGTCGCACGGCCTGGGCGTCGCGGAGGCCATGGACACCGCGCAGCGCGGCATGGGCCTCGACTGGGCGGGCGCCGCGGAGCTGATCCGCCGGTCGTCCGCCGAGGCGAAGTCCGTCGGCGGCAGGATCGCCTGCGGTGTCGGCACCGACCAGCTCACCGGCCCCGCGACGCTCGCAGAGGTGCGTGCGGCGTACGAGGAGCAACTGGCCCTCGTCGAGGAGAGCGGCGCCCAGGCCATCCTGATGGCTTCCCGCGCGCTGGCCGCCGCGGCGAAGGGCCCCGAGGACTACCTGGAGACGTACGCCCATCTCCTGCGCCAGGCCACCGAACCGGTCGTCCTGCACTGGCTCGGACCGATGTTCGACCCCGCGCTGGAGGGCTACTGGGGTTCCCCGGACCTCGACGCCGCCACCGACACCTTCCTGAAGGTCATCGCGGAGCACCCGGACAAGGTCGACGGCATCAAGATGTCGCTCCTGGACGCCGAACGCGAGATCGACGTACGCCGCAGGCTGCCCGGCGGGGTGCGCTGCTACACCGGCGACGACTTCAACTACCCCGAGCTGATCGCGGGCGACGACCGGGGCTTCAGCCACGCCCTGCTCGGCATCTTCGACCCGCTGGGCCCGCTGGCCGCCCACGCGGTCCGGGTACTGGACACCGGTGACGTGGACGGCTTCCGCGCCCTCCTCGACCCCACCGTCGAGCTGTCCCGTCACCTCTTCCAGGCGCCGACGCGCTACTACAAGACGGGCGTGGTCCTCCTCGCCTGGCTGGCGGGCCACCAGGAGCACTTCACGATGGTCGGCGGCCTGCAGTCCGCTCGCTCGCTGCCGCACCTGGCGAAGGCGTACGAACTGGCGGACCGGCTGGGCCTGTTCCCGGACCCCCAGCTGGCCGAGTCCCGGATGCGCGCCCTGCTGACCGTCCACGGAGGAAGCCGATGAGCACCGACCTGTCCCGTCTGTCCATCAACCAGGAGACGGTCCGGCAGCTGTCCCTGCCGGAGCTCGTCGAGGGCTGCGCCAAGGAGGGCATCGGCAACGTCGGCCTGTGGCGCGCCCCGGTGCAGGAGTACGGCATCGAGCGCGCGGGGCAGCTGATGAAGGACGCCGGCCTCACCGTCACCAGCCTCTGCCGCGGCGGCTTCCTCACCGCGACCGACCCCGCGGAACGCGCCCGGGCACTGGACGACAACCGTGCGGCGGTCGACGAGGCGGCGGGCGTGAACACCGACACCCTCGTCCTGGTCTCCGGCGGCCTCCCGCCCGGCGAGAAGGACCTGCACGCCGCCCGGGAGCGCATCGCCGACGCACTGGCGGAACTGGCACCGTACGCCGCGGAGCGCGGCATCCGTCTCGCGATCGAGCCGCTGCACCCGATGTTCGCCTCGGACCGCTGCGTCGTCTCCACCCTGGCCCAGGCCCTCGACCTCGCGGAACGCTTCCCCGCGGAGCAGGTCGGCGTGGTCGTCGACGCCTACCACATCTGGTGGGACGACCAGGCGCCCGCACAGATCGCCCGGGCGGGCGCGGGCGGCCGGATCCACTCCTTCCAGCTCGCCGACTGGATCACCCCGCTCCCGGCGGGAGTTCTGGTGGGCCGGGGTCAACTGGGCGACGGCAGCGTGGACTTCCGTACGATGCGCCGCCAGGTCGAGGCGGCCGGCTTCGACGGACCGATCGAGGTCGAGATCTTCAACGAGGACCTGTGGGCCCGTGACGGCACCGACGTACTGGCCGAAGTCGCGTCCCGCTACCTGGAACATGCCTGCTGAGAGTCCTGCCGACAGGCACGGGTAAAGAGAGCGTCAAGGCGTACAACCATTTCGCACCATGCCCTGTCGTACTCGGCGTCGGGACTTCCGGGGAGGGGTCCGGGGGGATCGGGAAGCCCGACGGAGGGGGAAAGCGAGGGGGGTCCGGCCTGGTGGCCGGGCCCCATTCCGCTTCCTGGGGCAGCCGAACACGGAGATCGGCAACCCCTGACCACCCGCCTCACCTGACCACCACGCCTCACCTGACCACCACGCCTCAGTCGAACAGGTCGACGAGACCGTTCACCCAGATCGAGCAGAACGCGAGCACGAGGACCAGGCATCCCACCTTCGCGACGGACTCGGTGAACGAGCTCTTCCCCGGCTCGCCGCCGGAAGGGTCCAGGTGCGTGTCCCAGTCGACGGACCGGCCGAGGGCGGCGCTCGCAGCGATGCGCAGGGATGCCAACTGCTGCGCGGCGAAGGCGGAATCGGCCGCGGTCTCCGGGCCGCGCCAGGCCAGCGCCCTCATCCTGCGCACCGGATCGGCGTACCGCTCCTCGAAGGCGGCCGTCTCCTGCGGAGTGCGGTCCTCCTCCAGGTACATCCAGCGCCCGGCCTCGGCATCCTCGCCGTACAGCCGGTAGACCTCCGCCAGGCGCCGACGCGGCGCCTGCTCGCGGGGGAAGGACGAGACCAGCCCACGCAGCCGCTGCCGTGCCACGGGTATCCGTCCGACGGCCAGGTCCGCGTCGACGCGCGCAAGTGTTCCGGCGAGTGTCATGGGCGCATTCTCGACGAGCAACGGCCCGGCGAACGAACGGATTTCAGGACACCCGGACTCGTACGACACGCAAGTGCGCGGCGTGGCGGGGGCGGATCAGCCCCGCGGCGCCCGCCCGGTCCAGGCCCATGCCGCACCGCCCGGGGCCGCGACCGCTTTCCCGGTCTGTGCGCACCACCCGTCAGCCGTCGAATTCGCTCCGAGCCGCCTCGATGTGGCCGATGTGCCGGTGGGTCCAGTCGCACATCACGTCGACCGTCTTCCGCAGCCCCTGACCCGGCTCGGTCAGCGTGTACTCGACCTTCGGCGGGACCGTGGGGTACACGGTCCGCTCGACCAGGCCGTTGCGCTCCAGCATGCGCAGGTTCTGGGTGAGCATCTTGTGGCTGATGCCCTCGACCTCGCCCCGCACCTCACCGAAGCGCAGGGTGCGGTCGCCCAGTGCCTCGATGATCAGGAGCGCCCACTTGTCGGCGACGTCCGAGAAGATCTCCCGCGCCAGGGAGTCCGCGCGCCTCAAATCTGCCTGGGCCTCGGGCGAGCCCTTGAACTGCTTGGTAACCATCAGGTTCCCCAGTCACTGAAAAGTGCGTTCTTCCACGTCAGCCCACACTCTCCTACGGTTCCTGAGTAACCACAAGAGAGCACGCGCAGGCCGCTGGGGCCCGCGTGACAAGGAGGCGGACGGCATGGCCATCACCCTGACGAACCCCACGGGGCTGCCGGAGATCGACGTCTACCGACAGGTGTCGGTCGCGACCGGGACGAAGCTGGTCTTCATCGCCGGGCAGGTCGCCTGGGACGCCGACGGAACCACCGTCGGGGAAGGCGACCTGGCCGCCCAGGTCGAGCGGTGCTACCTCAACATCGGCACCGCCCTCGCCGGAATCGGCGGCACCTTCGAGGACGTGGCGAAACTGACCGTCCACGTCGTCGACTGGACGTCCGACAAGATGCCCCTGCTCCTGGAGGGGATCTCCCGGGCGTCCGCGAAGCTGGGCATCACCCCCGTACCGCCCGCCACGCTGCTGGGCGTCGCGGCACTGGACGTCCCCGAGCACCTGGTCGAGATCGAAGCCACCGCGGTCATCGACTGAGGGCTGCTGGGAAGGTCGTTGGGGAGTTACGGACGCCCGTATCGGACATATGGTGCCGTTTCCCGTCCGTAACTCCGCAGCGACTCTCAAACGGCTCCGGGGAGCGGGTTCTGGAACAGGGCGGACCAGAGGAAGTGCTTGCCGAAGCGGGGGGAGTCGGCTGGCTCGTCCCGCATCCGGCGCAGCGACGCGCGGGCGGGATCGACGCCGACGGCCTCCACACCGCGCTCGGCCAGCAGGAGGGCGAACACCCCGGTCCCGCACCCGATGTCCAGCACCCGGCGCGCCCCGAACTCCTCGGCCATCAGCAGGTAGGCGTCGAGGTCACCGCGATCGGGGTCGAGCGGGTCGTAGACCGCGGCGAGCCGGGGGTGCGCGAAGCATTCGTCAGCCATGCGGCCGAAGGTATGCGGAGTGGGCCGCCTCCGCCACGGCCGTGCGGCCGGCTCCGCCCGTCGCCGCCGAGCGGCCGACGCCCTCGCCCGCGTGATGTCGGTGCCGACCGGTACCGTCACTTCATGTCCACCGTGCCCAACATGGCCGTACTCGAAGGCGTCCTGGAGCGGATCACCTACGCCAACGAGGAGAACGGCTACACCGTGGCCCGCGTCGACACCGGGCGCGGGATGAACGACCTGCTCACCGTCGTCGGTTCGCTGCTCGGTGCGCAGCCGGGCGAGTCCCTGCGGATGGAGGGGCGTTGGGGCTCCCATCCACAGTTCGGGAAGCAGTTCACCGTCGAGAACTACACGACGATCCTCCCCGCCACGATCCAGGGCATCCGCCGCTACCTCGGATCGGGCCTGATCAAGGGCATCGGTCCCGTCATGGCCGACCGCATCACCACGTACTTCGGCGTCGACACCCTGGACATCATCGAGCAGCAGCCCAAGAGGCTCGTCGAGGTGCCCGGCCTGGGCCCGAAGCGGACGAAGATGATCGCCGCGGCCTGGGAGGAGCAGAAGGCGATCAAGGAGGTCATGGTCTTCCTCCAGACCGTGGGCGTCTCCACGTCCATCGCCGTCCGCATCTACAAGAAGTACGAGGACGCCTCGATCTCCGTCGTGAAGAACCAGCCCTACCGGCTGGCCGCCGACGTCTGGGGCATCGGCTTCCTCACCGCCGACCGCATCGCCCAGGCCGTCGGCATTCCGCACGACAGCCCGGAGCGGGTCAAGGCCGGGCTGCAGTACGCGCTGTCCCAGTCCACCGACCAGGGGCACTGCTTCCTGCCCGAGGAGCGGCTGATCGCGGACGCGGTGAAGCTCCTCCAGGTGGACACCGGCCTCGTCATCGACTGCCTGGCCGAACTCGCCGAGGACCCCGAGGGCGTCGTACGGGAGAAGGTGCCGGGGCCCGAGGACGGGCAGCCCGTCACCGCCGTGTACCTGGTGCCGTTCCATCGCGCCGAGATCTCCCTCGCCGCCCAGGTGCAGCGCCTGCTGCGTACGCCGGAGGACCGCATGCCGGCCTTCCAGGACGTCGCATGGGACAAGGTGCTGGCCTGGCTCGCGCGGCGTACGGGAGCCACCCTCGCCCCCGAGCAGGAGGCGGCCGTCCGGCTCGCGCTCAGCCGGAAGGTCGCCGTCCTCACGGGCGGTCCCGGCTGCGGCAAGTCGTTCACGGTCCGGTCCGTCGTCGAGCTGGCCCGTGCCAAGAACGCGAAGGTGGTGCTGGCCGCACCCACCGGGCGGGCGGCGAAGCGGCTCTCGGAGCTGACCGGCGCCGAGGCGTCCACCGTGCACCGGCTGCTGGAGCTGAAGCCGGGCGGGGACGCGGCCTACGACCGGGAACGGCCGCTGGACGCCGACCTGGTCGTCGTCGACGAGGCGTCGATGCTCGACCTGCTGCTCGCCAACAAACTCGTCAAGGCGGTGGCACCCGGTGCCCACCTCCTGCTCGTGGGCGACGTCGACCAGCTTCCCTCGGTCGGCGCGGGGGAGGTGCTGCGGGACCTGCTCGCCGACGGCGGCCCGGTGCCGGCGGTCCGGCTGACCACGATCTTCCGCCAGGCCCAGCAGTCCGGAGTCGTCACCAACGCCCACCGGATCAACTCGGGGGTCCCGCCGCTCACCCAGGGGCTGAGCGACTTCTTCCTCTTCGTGGAGGACGAGACGGAGGACGCCGGGGTGCTCGCCGTGGACGTCGCGGCCCGTCGCATCCCCGCCAAATTCGGCCTGAACCCCCGCCGTGACGTGCAGGTTCTCGCCCCCATGCACCGCGGTCCGGCAGGCGCCGGTCATCTCAACGGCCTCCTCCAGCAGGCCATCACCCCCGGCCGCCCCGACCTGCCCGAGAAGCGTTTCGGCGGCCGGGTCTTCCGGGTCGGCGACAAGGTCACCCAGATCCGCAACAACTACGACAAGGGGGAGAACGGCGTCTTCAACGGCACGGTCGGAGTCGTCACCGCCCTCGACACGGACGAGCAGAAGCTCACCGTCCTCACGGACGAGGACGAGGAGATCGTGTACGACTTCGACGAGCTCGACGAGCTCGCCCACGCCTACGCGATGACGATCCACCGCTCCCAGGGCAGCGAATACCCGGCCGTCGTCATCCCCGTCACCACGAGCGCGTGGATGATGCTGCAGCGGAACCTGCTGTACACGGCTGTGACCAGGGCCAAGAAGCTTGTTGTACTGGTGGGTTCACGCAAGGCCATCGGTCAGGCGGTACGCACGGTTTCCGCAGGCAGACGCTGTACGGCACTGGATTTCCGGCTTCGTGGCGGGCCGGGCGAAGACTTCGCGGAAAAATGATCGATCAAAACGGTGGGAAACATCACTGAGACCTTCCGGAACCGGATTTCAGGGGGCAGGATGAGTAAGTTGGCGGCACTCAGTGCCGTCGGTAGGTCCAATGGACGACCCCGAGTGCACTCTCCTGAGCCAAATGGGGGAGGGTGGAGAACAGTCAGGGCACCTCGAAGAAGAGGCACTACGTCGGTGAGGGATGACGTGAGCGAGCACACCAACAACGCTGTAGTACTGCGGTACGGCGATGACGAGTACACCTACCCGGTGATCGACAGCACCGTCGGCGACAAGGGCTTCGACATCGGGAAGCTCCGGGCCAATACGGGCCTGGTCACGCTGGACAGCGGATACGGCAACACGGCCGCATATAAATCCGCCATCACCTATCTCGACGGCGAGCAGGGCATCCTGCGGTACCGCGGTTACCCGATCGAGCAGCTCGCGGAGAGCTCGACGTTCCTCGAGGTCGCCTACACGCTGATCAACGGTGAGCTTCCCAAGGCCGACGAGCTGTCGGACTTCAAGAACGAGATCACCCAGCACACGCTGCTGCACGAGGACGTCAAGCGGTTCTTCGACGGCTTCCCGCGCGACGCCCACCCGATGGCCATGCTGTCCTCGGTCGTCAGCGCGCTGTCCACGTTCTACCAGGACAGCCACAACCCGTTCGACGAGGAGCAGCGCCACCTCTCCACGATCCGGCTGCTGGCCAAGCTCCCGACGATCGCGGCGTACGCGTACAAGAAGTCGATCGGTCACCCGTTCGTCTACCCGCGCAACGACCTCGGCTACGTCGAGAACTTCCTGCGCATGACCTTCTCGGTGCCGGCCCAGGAGTACGTGCCGGACCCGGTCGTCGTCTCGGCGCTGGAGAAGCTGCTCATCCTGCACGCGGACCACGAGCAGAACTGTTCGACCTCCACCGTGCGTCTGGTCGGCTCCTCGCAGGCGAACATGTTCGCCTCGATCTCCGCCGGTATCTCGGCGCTGTGGGGCCCGCTGCACGGTGGCGCCAACCAGTCGGTGCTGGAGATGCTCGAGGGCATCCAGGCCAACGGTGGCGACGTCGACTCCTTCATCCAGAAGGTGAAGAACAAGGAGGACGGCGTCCGCCTGATGGGCTTCGGCCACCGGGTGTACAAGTCCTTCGACCCGCGCGCCAAGATCATCAAGGCTGCGGCCCACGACGTGCTGTCGTCGCTCGGCAAGTCGGACGAGCTGCTCGACATCGCGCTCAAGCTGGAGGAGCACGCGCTCAACGACGAGTACTTCGTCTCGCGCAACCTCTACCCCAACGTGGACTTCTACACGGGCCTGATCTACCGGGCCATGGGCTTCCCGAGCGAGATGTTCACCGTGCTCTTCGCGATCGGCCGTCTCCCCGGCTGGATCGCCCAGTGGCACGAGATGATCAAGGAGCCGGGATCCCGCATCGGCCGCCCGCGTCAGATCTACACCGGTGAGGTCCTGCGCGACTTCGTCCCGGTCGAGGGCCGCTGAACCAGGCTTCCCCGGAGCTGCCGCACCACCTGAAGTACCTCTCGCGCGACCCGGCCTCTTCGGCCGACTGCCTTCGCCCCGCGTACCACGCTCGCTGACCGGAGCGTGGTGTCCGGGGCGATTCGGCGTTCCGGGGTTCTTTCACGTTCCGGGGCCTCCCGGCCGGCCCTGCGCCGGTGCGAGGCGCGCCCGGCCCCTGGCCGCTGAAGCGAGAAACGCCCCGCCGCCGATCCCCCCACGGGTCGACGGTCAGGGCGCTTCCCATATCCCGGAGCGGATTCCCCCCACGGGATCCGGCCGGGCGTCTGCAGGGAGCCGAAGCCCCCGTTGTTTTTCCGGTGGTGCCTATTCAGTTCGGTACTGCAGTGCGATCTGCCGGGGTACGTACGCACGGGAGGGCCGCTCAAAGCTCCCCGGTGCACGTGCCCCGGCCAACGCTTGCCAGGAGCGTCCCCCAAGACACTCCATCGGACGTCCCCCAAGACATCCTTGGCATCGCACTCTTAGACTCACCAACCCATCAGATGGTTACCCTCGAATCGGTGTGATCTAAGTCTCTTTGTGGAAATTACGTGAAGGAGCGCAACCGTAGACTGTTTGTCACGACGAATACCGACGAAAACGCCATAGCCGCACCTGCGATCATGGGGCTGAGCAGCCCGAACGCAGCCAAAGGCAGTGCGGCCACGTTGTAGCCGAAGGCCCAGAAGAGGTTGCTTCTGATGGTGGACAGCGTACGCCGTGACAGCCGGATGGCGTCAGCGGTCACCTTAAGATCTCCACGAACCAGCGTGAGATCGCTCGCTTCGATCGCCGCGTCCGTCCCGGTACCCATCGACAGGCCCAGATCGGCCACGGCGAGCGCCGCCGCGTCGTTGACCCCGTCACCCACCATCGCCACGGACCGGCCTTCGGCCTGAAGGCTCCTGACGACGGCCACCTTGTCCTCGGGCATGACCTCCGCGTGGACCTCGTCGATACCGACCGCGCGGGCCACCGCGTCCGCCACGGCCCGGTTGTCCCCGGTCAGGAGAATGGGCCTGAGGCCCAGCGCCCGCAGTTCCGCGACGGCCGCCGGGCTGCTGTCCTTCACCGCGTCGGCGACCTCCAGCACCCCCCGCGCCTCCCCGTCCCAGGCGACGACGACGGCCGTACGGCCCTGCTCCGCGGCGCCCGCCAGGGCGTCGGCCAGGGGCGGCGGGAGCGTGATGCCCGCATCGGCGAGCAGCCGGGGCCGGCCGGCCAGGACCTGGTGCCCCTCGACGGTGCCGCGTACCCCGAGACCGGGGACGTTGCCGAAGGACTCGACAGCGGGCAGGCCCGCGGCGGTGCGTTCGGCGGCCCCGGTGGCGACGGCCTGCGCCAGGGGGTGCTCGGAGGCGTGCTCCAGGGCGCCCGCGAGCCGGAGCACGTCGGCCTCGGTCGTCCCGGTGGCCGTGTGGACGGCACCCAGGGTCATGCGGCCGGTGGTCACGGTCCCCGTCTTGTCGAGGACGATCGTGTCCACGCGACGGGTGGTCTCCAGGACTTCGGGGCCCTTGATGAGGATGCCGAGCTGCGCGCCGCGCCCGGTGCCGACCATGAGAGCAGTGGGCGTCGCGAGCCCGAGGGCGCAGGGGCAGGCGATGATCAGGACGGCCACGGCGGCGGTGAACGAGGCCGTGATGTCGTCGGTGGCGAGCAGCCAGGCGACCAGGGTGGCCAGGGCGATCAGCAGCACCACGGGCACGAACACCGCGGAGATCCGGTCCGCGAGGCGCTGGGCGGCGGCCTTGCCGTTCTGGGCGTCCTCGACGAGCCGGGCCATCCGGGCCAGCTGGGTGTCGGCCCCGACACGGGTGGCCTCGACGACGAGCCGCCCGGACACGTTGAGCGTCGCCCCGGCGACGGAGTCGCCCGCGGCGGTGTCCACCGGCACGGACTCGCCGGTGAGCATCGAGGCGTCGACGGCCGAGGAGCCCTCGACGACGGTGCCGTCCGTGGCGATCTTCTCGCCGGGGCGGACGACGAAGCGGTCGCCGACGGCGAGCCGGCCGACCGGGACGCGTACCTCCGCGCCGCCGTGCAGGACGCTCACGTCCTTGGCGCCCAGGTGCATCAGCGCGCGCAGGGCGGAGCCGGCCTTCCGCTTGGACCGCGCCTCCAGGTAGCGGCCCAGCAGGATGAAGCTGACGACTCCGGCCGCCACCTCCAGGTAGATCGTGGAAGCAGGCTCGGAGCGGGTGACGGTGACGTCGAACCCGTGCCGCATCCCCGGCATGCCCGCGTCACCCAGGAACAGTGCCCACACGGACCAGCCGAACGCGGCGAGGGTGCCCACCGACACCAGCGTGTCCATCGTCGCGCCACCGTGCCGCAGATTGGTCCAGGTGGCGCGGTGGAAGGGCAGGCCGCCCCAGACGACGACGGGGGCCGCGAGCGTGAGGGAGAGCCACTGCCAGTTGTCGAACTGCAGGGCGGGGATCATGGCCATCAGGACGACCGGCACGGAGAGCGTCACCGAGACGAGCAGGCGCTGACGCAGTACGGCGAGGGCTTCGGCGGCCGAACGCTCGGCCGGGCTCTCCTCGGCGGCGCCCGTACGGTCCGGTCCATGGGTACCGGTGGTGTCGGCGGAATCGAGGGTGCTGGTGGTGTCGGTGCTTCCGGCCGGCCCGGCGGGTTCGTCGGCCGGGGCGGTCGCCCCGGCTTCCCCGGTACGGGGCGAGGGGTCGCTCGGACGCGGCGCCGGGGCCGCGCGGAGGACGGGCTGTGCGGTGTAGCCGGTCTTCTCGACGGTGGCGACCAGGTCGTCGAGCGTGGTTCCCGGTGTGAAGGAGACGCGGGCCTTCCCGGTCGCGTAGTTGACGGTTGCGGTGACCCCGTCCATGCGGTTGAGCTTCTTCTCCACGCGGGCCGCGCACGAGGCGCAGGTCATCCCGCCGATCGTGAGCTCGGCCTGGGAGGTCTCCGCCGCCGGGACCTCGGCTGCCGTGGTGCTGACCATGTCCGGACTCCTGGGTGAAGCAGGTCGGGCCGTTCCCCACCAGTATCCGCTTGTCCTGGTGACGGACCGGCCCGACGGAAGGTGAGGGGGACAGGTCCGGTCACCGGACCTGTTCCGCAGGGTGGGGCGGGACGGCTCAGGCCAGGCCCACGAGCTCGTAGCCCGCCTCGTCGACGGCGGCGCGCACGGCGTCCTCGGGGAGCGGGGCGGCGGACACCACGGTCACCCGGCCGTCGGCGGCCTCGGCCTTCACCGAGGTGACCCCCTCGATACCGGAGATCTCCTCCGAGACGGCCCCTTCGCAGTGGCCGCAGGTCATGCCCTTCACCTCGTACACGGCGGTGACGCCGCCGATCCGGACCTCGGCCGCCCCGTCCTGGCAGGAACCGGTGGACGAGCAGCAGGAACCGGTGGTCCGGGGGGTATCGGTTTCGGCGGTCATGTCGTTCTCCTCTTCGCAGGCACACATGGACGTGGCATGAGGGGGCACCGGAAGGCGCGGTGTGCCCACCCACATGACAGACTATACCCCTAGGGGGTATCGATTTCCTGTGGTGCCGGTCCGAGGTGCGGGTCGCAGACCAGTGGTTCCAGGTAGCGGTACATCACCGTCTTCAACTCCCTGATGTACGCCTCCCGTTCGGCCCCCTCGTGCGCCATGATCAGGTCGAGGCCGGCCTGGAAGAGGGTGAAGGACATGCTCGCGATGCGGTGGGCCCGGTCGGCGGGGAGCTCCGGAAGGTAGGCGCCGAGCAGCTGCTCGGTCCTGGTGAGCATCGTGGCGTGCAGGGCGTCGTGCTCCTGGGTGATGACGCCCGGGATCTCGGAGCCGTGGGCGAGGACGGTGAACGCCGGGTTCTCACAGTTGAAGGCGATCAGCGGGTCGAGGACCGTGTCCAGGATCCGGTCGAGCGGGAGCTCGAGGTCACCGGGGGAGAAGGCGGTGCCGTACGTCTCCTGCCAGCGGTGCAGCAGCTGGTCGCCGAGCTCGATGGCGATGGCTTCCTTGTTGGGGAAGAACTGGTAGAGCGTGCCCGGCGAGACGCCCGCCTCGCGGGCGATGGCGTTGGTGCTGGCCCCGTTGTAACCGCTGACGCAGAAGACGCTGGCGGCGGCCTTGAGCAGCTGGGCGATGCGGGCCTCGCCGCGCGCCTGGCGCCGGCGCGGCTTGGCGGCTCCGGTGTCCGGGGTGTCCTTGGCGTCCGGGGTGTCCTTGGCCGCGCCGCCCGCCTCGGCTCCGCGGGCCTGCGCGCCCCCTTCGTCCTGCTCGCTGCTCCGTGTGGGCGCAGCGGCCTTCCCTGTTCCGGCCTCCGGCACGGTCGATCCCCAGCTTTCAAGACGCGGTTGACAAATGCGAGAGGCCACTCGCATTCTGAAGAAACGCGAGCGAGGTCTCGTGTTTGCCAGTGTAAGTGGCAACGACTGACCCGTGCTGCCTTGTGCTGCCCGGGTCTGGGTGAAGGGGACACCGCACCATGTCCGAAGTCAACAGCCCGGAGCGTGTCGGGGGCTGGACCCGCCTCGTCACCGCGCGACCACGGCTCTCCCTGCTGACAGCCCTGGTGATCACGGCGCTCGCGGTGTTCGCGGGGAGCGGGGTGGCGGACCGGATGGGCAGCGGCGGATGGGAGGCCCCCGACGCCGAGTCGATGTACACGACCCAGGTGCTGGAGCGTGAATTCCCCGCTTCCCAGCCCAATCTGCTGTTGCTGATCGACAGCGGCAGCGCCTCCGTCGACGACCCCGCCGTGGCCGCGGAGGCCGCCCGACTCACGGAGCGCCTGGCCGGTGAGAAGGGGATCACGGGCGTCGGTTCGTACTGGCAGACGACGTCCCCGGCCCTGCGTTCCGAGGACGGGCACCAGGCGATCGTCGCCGCCCGGATCGAGGGGGACGAGAAGGCCGCCGGGGAGATCCTCGACCGGATAGCCCCCGCCTACCGGGGCGCGTCCGGCCCGGTGGAGGTCTCCGTCGGCGGGCCCGTCGCCGTGCGGCACGAGATGCAGACCATCATCCAGGAGGACCTGCTCAGGGCGGAGCTCATCGCCCTGCCGGTGACGCTGGTGCTGCTGGTCATGGTCTTCGGGAGCGCGATCGCCGCGCTGCTGCCCCTCGGTGTCGGCATCGTCGCGATACTGGGGGCCAACGCGGTGCTGCGTGGCATCACCGAGTTCACCGATGTCTCGGTGTTCGCCCAGAACCTCACCACCGCCCTCGGCCTCGGGCTCGCCATCGACTACGCGCTGTTCATCGTGCGCCGGTTCCGCGAGGAGCTCGCAGCCGGTGCGGACACCCGGGCGGCGATCGGCACCACCCTGCGCACGGCGGGACGCACGGTGCTCTTCTCCGCGCTGACGGTGGCGGTGTCGTTGGCGGCGCTGATGGTCTTCCCGCAGTACTTCCTGCGCTCGTTCGCCTACGCGGGCATCGCCGTGGTGCTCCTGGCGGCAGCGGCCGCCCTGACCCTGCTGCCGGCCGCGCTGATGCTGCTCGGACCGCGGGTCAACTCCCTGGACCTGCGCAAACTGCTGCGCCGCCGCAAGGGCGGGACGTCCCCCGCGGCGGAGCCTGCCGAGGGCGCGGGCAGGGGATGGTCCAGGTTCGCGGTACTGGTGATGCGCAGGGCGCCGCTCTTCGCCGGCGTCACGACGGTCGGGCTCGTCCTGCTGGGGCTGCCCTTCCTCGGGGTGAAGTTCGGTACGGCGGACGACCGGCAGCTGCCCGCGAGCGCGGAGTCCCGCGTCGTCCAGGAGCACATACGGGACGCCTTTCCCGGCAGCCCGGGCGGCGGCCTGGAAGTGCTCGCCGAAGGGGCGGCGACGCCCGCCCAGTACGCCGACTTCCGCTCCAGGATCGCCGCGCTCCCCGGAGTGCAGCGGGTCGACGGCCCGGTCACCGGTGACGGGTCCGCGTACTTCAACGTGCTGCCCGAGGGGGAGTCCGTCGGGCAGGAGGCCCAGCAGCTGGTCAGGGAGCTCCGGGTCGAGACCGCCCCGTTCGACACGTCGGTGACCGGCGCGGCCGCCGTCCTGGTCGACTCCAAGGACGCCATAGCCGACCGGCTGCCGTGGGCGTTGGGGATCATCGTCGTCGTGACCCTGCTGCTGGTCTTCCTGCTGACCGGCAGTGTGCTCATCCCCCTCCAGGCCGTCGTGCTCAACGCCCTCAGCCTGACCGCGATGTTCGGAGCGGTCGTCTGGGTCTTCCAGGACGGACACCTGTCCGGGCTGCTCGCCTTCACCAGCACCGGTGACATAGAGACGACCCTGCCCGTGCTGATGTTCTGCGTCGCCTTCGGCCTCTCCATGGACTACGGCGTCTTTCTGCTCTCCCGGATCAAGGAGGAGTACGACCGCACGGGCGACCACGAGCACTCGGTGACGTTCGGGCTGCGGCACACCGGCGGCCTGATCACCGCCGCCGCCGTGATCCTGGCGGTGGTCATGGTGGCCATCGGCACCTCACGGGTCACCAACACCAAGATGCTCGGGCTCGGGATCGCGCTCGCCGTGCTCATGGACGCCATGGTGGTGCGCAGCCTGCTGGTTCCGGCCGTGATGAAGCTGACGGGCCGGTTCACCTGGTGGGCGCCGGCACCGCTGCGCGCCTTCCATCAGCGGTTCGGGCTGAGTGAGGGGGAGCCGGCCCGGACGCCCTCCGAGGACCCTTCCGCCGAGGAGATATCCGGGCCCGAGGGCCAGGAGCGGGACAAGATCATGGCCGGGGCGTAGATTCGCCGGATCCGGCAGCCGATCCACGGCGGCCGATCCGACGGCAGCTGATCCACGGCAGTCGGTTCACGACGGCGGATCCACGGCAGTCGATGCACGGGAGCCGATCCACGGGAGGCGGGGCCGATGCGGGCAGTGGTGTTCGAGGAGTTCGGGCGGGAGGCCCATGTCCAGGACCTCCCGGATCCCGCACCCTCCGCAGGGGGAGTCGTGGTCCGGGTCGGGGCGACCGGGCTGTGCCGGAGCGACTGGCACGGGTGGATGGGCCACGACCCGGACATCGTTCTCCCGCACGTCCCCGGCCACGAACTGGCGGGAGTGGTCGAGGCGGTGGGCTCCGGAGTGCACAACTGGCGCCCGGGAGACCGGGTCACCGTGCCCTTCGTCTGCGCCTGCGGCCGGTGCGCCGCCTGCGCCGCGGGTGCCCAGCAGGTCTGCGAGCGGCAGACCCAGCCCGGCTTCACCCACTGGGGATCGTTCGCCGAGTACGTGGCACTGGAGGAGGCCGACGTCAATCTCGTCGCCGTCCCCGACGGGCTGTCCTTCGGTACGGCGGCCGGGCTCGGATGCCGGTTCGCCACGGCGTTCCGGGCCGTGGTCGGCCAGGGGCGCGTCGCACCGGGGGAGTGGGTCGCCGTACACGGCTGCGGTGGGGTCGGGCTGTCGGCCGTGATGATCGCGGTCGCGTGCGGAGCCCGGGTCGTCGCGGTCGACGTCTCACCGCACGCCCTGGAGCTGGCCCGGGCGTTCGGTGCCGCAGAGTGCGTGGACGCCTCCGCGCACCCCGCCGGCGCGGACGCGGCCGTACGCGAACTGACCGGTGGCGGTGCGCACCTGTCGCTCGACGCGCTGGGCTCCCCGGTCACCTGTGCCGCGTCCGTGCGGAGCCTGCGCAGGCAGGGCCGCCACATCCAGGTAGGGCTGCTGCCTTCGGCGGCCGGTGACCCCGTCGTGCCCATGGCGCGGGTGATCGGCCTGGAGCTGGAGATTCTCGGCAGCCACGGCATGGCCGCGCACGACTACCCGCCGATGATGGACATGGTGCGGGCCGGCACCCTGCGGCCCGATCTGCTGGTGACCTCCACCATCGCCCTGGACGCCGCCCCGGCGGCACTTGCCGCCATGGGCGGGGCACCTGGGGCGGGCGTGACGATCATCGAACCGGCGAAGCGGACCTGATCGTTCAGCGGCCCCGGTTGCTGGGACGGGACGCGATCCAGGCGAGGACGGTGTCCACGTACCAGTAGGGCTTCCCGTGCTGGACATCGTCAGGAGGGGGAAGGAGCCCGTGCTTGCGATACGAGCGGACGGTGCCCGGCTGGACCCGGATGTGCGAGGCAATGTCCTTGTACGACCAGAGCCTTCTGTCCGTCATGAATGACACCTCTCTCTGCCCCCGTACTCTGCGCGCCGCGTTCTCTGCCCCGTTGAACGACGGGGTCGCGGGCCGGGCAGGGGGCGTCGCGAGGCTGTGACACAAGTCCTACGGGACGCGTACATATGTGACGGAGAGGTGACTGCTGTGACGGGTGGGGCCGTGGAGCAGGGAGGGGATCAGGCGGAGGGCCGGGCCGGGCCGCAGGTGCGGAGGAACTCGCGGGTGCGGCGGGCGATGGGCAGCGGCTTGTCGGGCGGGCAGGGATACATGTCCTGCTCGACGATGGCGAACAGGTCCCGGCCCAGGGCGCGCGCGGCGTCCAGCACGGGCTCCAGCGCGGGGACCCCGCCGGGCGGCTCGCACATCACCCCGCGCGCCACCGCCGGGCCGAACGGCACCTCGTTCGCCACCACATCCGCGAGGATCCCGGGGTCGACCTGCTTGAGGTGCAGATAGCCGATGCGCTCGGCGTAGGTCTCGATGAGCTTCACACTGTCCCCGCCGCAGTACGCGTAATGGCCGGTGTCGAGGCAGAGCGAGACCAGGTCCGGATCGGTGGCGTCGAGGAAACGGTTGACGTTCTCCTCGGTGTCGATGTGCGTATCGGCGTGCGGGTGCACCACGATCCGCAGCCCGTGGCGGTCCCGCACCTCGCGGCCCAGTCGCTCCGTCTGGGTGGTGAGGTCGCGCCACTGCGCCGCCGTGAGCGTGCGGTCCTCCAGCACCTCGCCGGTCTTGTCGTCCCGCCAGAACGACGGGATGACCACCAGGTGTTCCGCGCCCATCGCCCGGGTGAGTGCCGCGATGCCGGCGACATGCGCCCAGGTCCGGTCCCAGACGTCCGGCCCGTGGTGCAATCCCGTGAAGACGGTGCCCGCGGAGACGGTGAGGCCGCGGCGGGTGGTTTCGTCCGCGAGCCGGGCGGAGTCCGTCGGCAGATAGCCGTACGGGCCGAGCTCGATCCATTCGTAGCCCGCCTCGCAGACCTCGTCGAGGAATCGGTCCCAGGGCACCTGCAGTGGATCGTCGGGGAACCAGACCCCCCACGAGTCGGGGGCCGAGCCGATGCGGATGCGGGCCGGAGAGGGTACGGAGGAGGTCATATCGCCCACCCTCCAGTCCTCGGAGAAGGGTGTCAAGAGTTCGTCCGAATGTCCGGACAAAGTGTTGACAGGGTTCCGGAGGAGGGCTAGACCTGGGGGCAGCCGAAGGGATACGTATGCCTGAGCCGTACGACGTGATCACCATGGGGCGGATCGGGGTGGACATCTACCCGCTGCAGACCGGCGTACCGCTGGCCCGGGTCGAGACCTTCGGGAAGTTCCTCGGCGGCTCGCCGTCCAACGTGGCGGTGGCCGCCGCCCGGCTCGGACGCCGGACCGCGGTGATCACTCGGACCGGCCGGGACGCCTTCGGCGACTATCTCCACCAGGAGCTCGGCACGTTCGGGGTGGACGACCGGTGGGTGACGGCTGTCCAGGAGTACCCGACCCCGGTCACCTTCTGCGAGATCTTCCCGCCGGACGACTTCCCCCTCTACTTCTACCGGCAGCCCAAGGCGCCCGACCTGGAGATCCGTGCCGAGGAGCTCGACCTGGACGCGGTGCGGGCGGCCCGGGTCTTCTGGATGACCGGCACCGGGCTCTGCGCGGAACCCAGCCGCGGCGCGACCCTCACCGCACTCCGCGCCCGAAGTGCGGCACGCGGGGCAGGTAAGGGGGAGGCGGAGGGCCCGCGCGCCACGGTCTTCGACCTCGACTGGCGCCCCATGTTCTGGGACACAGGGGATGGGGGCGGAGGGGACAGGAACAGGGAGGACGCGGACCGTGGGACCGGAGGGCAGTCGCCCGCGGATCGGTACCGCGAGGCACTCGCCCATGCCACGGTCGCCGTCGGCAATCTGGACGAGTGCGAGATCGCCACCGGCGAACGCGAACCGTACGCCGCCGCCCGCGCGCTGCTCGCCTCCGGGGTCGAGCTCGCCGTCGTCAAACAGGGCCCCGCGGGTGTCCTCGCCGTCCACCGCGACGGCACCACCACGGAGATCCCGCCCCTTCCCGTGGAGGTCGTCAACGGACTGGGCGCCGGAGACGCTTTCGGCGGCGCCCTCTGCCACGGGCTGCTCGCCGGCTGGGACACCACACGCATCATGCGGTACGCCAACGCCGCCGGGGCCGTCGTCGCCTCCCGCCTCGCCTGCTCGTCCGCGATGCCGTTCCCGTACGAGGTCGAACAAGCCCTCGCCGACGGTGCGGTCAAGGCGACGGCGGCCCCCGTACCGCCGGCAGCCCCAGGAACCCCCGGACCGGCAGCAAGCCCTGGAACCCCCGCACCGGCCTCCGGGCCTCCCGGAGCCGCCGCCCCGGACGGAACCCCCGGACTCCCCGGAGCCACCCCATGACCTCGCCCGCCGCAGCCTCCGTCGCCGATCTCGTCCGTCTCCGGGCGCACCGCCCCGAGGCCATTGCCGAGGCCGCCGCGGTCCGCCGCAGACGTCCCCTCGTCGGCCCCACCGGCCGCCTGATGATCATCGCCGCGGACCATCCGGCCCGCGGCTCCCTGGCCGTCGGAGACGACGGGTTCGCCATGGCCGACCGCTTCGGCCTCCTGGAGCGGCTCTGTATCGCCCTCTCCCGCCCCGGCGTCGACGGAGTCCTCGCCGGCGCCGACGTCCTGGAGGACCTCCTGCTCCTCGGTGCCCTGGAGGACAAGGTCGTCATCGGCTCCATGAACCGCGGCGGACTCGCGGGAGCCGCCTACGAACTCGACGACCGCTTCACCGGCCACCGCCCGATCGACCTGTCCCAGCAGGGCTTCGACGCGGGAAAGCTGTTGCTGAGGATCGACTACGACGACCCCGGTTCCCTGGACACCCTCCACACCGCCGCCCGCACCGTCAACGCGATGGCCGCCCACCGGCTGCCCGTCTTCATCGAGCCGTTCCTCTGCCACCGCACCGAAGGCAGGCTCCGCACCGACCTGCGGGCCGCGGCCGTCACCACCTCCATCGCCGTGGCCTCGGGCCTGGGCGGCACCTCCGCCTACACCTGGCTCAAGGTCCCCGTCACCGAGGACCCCGACGACATGGCCCAGGTCATGCGGACCTCGACCCTCCCCGCCGTCCTGCTCGGGGGCGAGGTCAAAGGGGACCTGGACGGCGCGTACGAGAAGTGGCGCCGGGCCCTGAGCCTGCCGACCGTCCGGGGACTGGTCGTCGGGCGGTCCCTGCTCTACCCGCGGGACGGGGACGTGGCGGCGGCGGTCGACACGGCCGTCGGACTGTTGTGAGTACCTGCGGGCGGGAGAGAAAGGGTAGGGATGCGGACATGACGAAGCGCGACGAGCAGCAGCGGTACCACCTCCGGTCCGACCGTGCCGCGAGCGGCCCCTACAGCCTCGACATCGACCCGGAGCGAGCCGGATGGGACCGGTCGAGCCTGCGTGTACTGGAGCTCGAGCCCGGTGGTGTTCATACCTTGGTAACCGGAGAGAGTGAATGGATCGTCCTCCCGTTGGCCGGTGCCTGTACGGTGCAGTCAGCAGGTGAGATCTTTGAACTACTGGGCCGGGAAAGCGTGTTCGGCGCAGTGACGGATTTCGCCTATCTGCCACGCGACGCCCGCGCACAGATCGCCTCCGGCGCAGGAGGCCGCTTCGCCCTGGCAGGAGCGAAGTGCGAGCGACCACTCCCCGCTCGCTACGGCCCCGCGCCGGAGGTACCGGTCGAGCTCCGCGGCGCGGGCAACTGCTCCCGGCAGGTGAACAACTTCGCGGCCGCCGACACGTTCCCGTGCGACCGCCTCATCGCCGTCGAGGTCCTCACACCGGGCGGCAACTGGTCCTCGTACCCGCCGCACAAGCACGACGAGCACCTGCCAGGCGTCGAGTCCGAGCTGGAGGAGATCTACTACTTCGAGGTCGAGGGCGACGGTCTCGGCTACCACCGCGTCTCACCGTCCCGCGAGGGCGGTACGGACGTCCTCGCCGAAGTCGCCACCGGGGACGCCGTCCTCGTCCCCGACGGCTGGCACGGTCCGTCCATCGCCCCGCCCGGCCGCACCCTGTACTACCTCAACGTGATGGCGGGCCCGGGGGAGAAGCGCGAGTGGCTGATCCGCGACCACCCCGGCCACCGCTGGATCCGCGACACCTGGCCGGCCCAGCCCGTCGACCCCCGCCTCCCGCTCCACGGCCCGCGGACCGGCCCGTGAGCACGCAACGGCCAGTGACCACGCCCCGCACCCCCGGCCCGGAGGGAAGCCGTTGACCACCCCGCACACCACCCCCGGACAGCCGACCCCCGGGCCCCCGATTTCCGGACACCCAGCCCCCGGGCCCCCAGCCTCCGAACGCCCCACCCGCAGGCTCACCACCGCCCAGGCCCTGATCGCCTTCCTGGCCCGTCAGTACACCGAACGCGACGGCCGCCGCCAGCGCCTGATCGACGCCACCTGGGGCATCTTCGGCCACGGCAACGTCGCGGGCATCGGCCAGGCACTCGTCGAGTCGGGCTCCGCGATGCCCTACCTCCAGGGCCGCAGCGAACAGGCCATGGTGCACGCCGCCGTCGGATACGCCCGCCAGTCCGGCCGGCTCTCCGCGCAGGCCGTCACCACCTCCATCGGTCCCGGCGCCACCAACCTCGTCACCGGTGCCGCCCTCGCCACCGTCAACCACCTCCCGGTGCTGCTCCTGCCCGGAGACACCTTCGCGGCCCGGCCCGCAGACCCCGTGCTCCAGCAGCTCGAAGTGCCGTACGCCGGAGACGTGTCGGTCAACGACTGCCTGCGCCCCGTCTCCCGGTACTTCGACCGGATCACCCGCCCCGAGGCGCTGATCCCGGCCGCCCTGCAGGCCATGCGGACCCTCGCCGACCCGGAGACGACCGGTGCCGTCACGCTCGCGCTGCCGCAGGACGTGCAGGCCGAGGCGTACGACTGGCCTGCGGAGTTCTTCGCCGCGCGCGTCTGGCACGTACGCAGGCCCGCCCCCGACCCGTACGAACTCGAACAGGCGGTCCGGGCGGTCCGCACCGCACGCCGCCCCCTGATCGTCGCGGGCGGCGGCGTCCACCACAGTGCAGCCGAGGAGACCCTCGCCGCCTTCGCCGCCGCCACCCGGATCCCCGTCGCCTCCACCCAGGCCGGCAAGGGCTCGCTGCGCCACGACCACCCCGCCGACGTGGGCGGCATCGGCCACACCGGCACCGCGACCGCCGACGACCTGGCCCGCGAGGCGGACCTGGTGATCGGGATCGGCACCCGCTACACGGACTTCACGACCGCGTCCGGCACCCTCTTCGCCGACCCGGCGGTCCGCTTCCTCAACCTCAACATCGCCGGCTTCGACGCCCACAAGCTCGCCGCCCTCCCGCTCGTCGCGGACGCCCGCACCTCCCTCGAAGCGCTCGCCGCCGCCCTCGCCGCACGCGGGTACCACGTCGACGCCGCCTACGAGACCGCGTACACCGACGCCAAGGACCGCTGGGAGCGGCGCGTCGACGCGGCCTTCGCCGCCCCCGACCCGGACGCCCGCCCCACCCAGGCCCAGGTCCTCGGGCTGCTCGACGCCCTCGTCACCGAGGACGACATCCTGATCAACGCGGCGGGCTCGCTCCCCGGGGACCTGCACAAACTGTGGCGGGCCCGCTCTCCGCGCCAGTACCACGTCGAATACGGCTACTCCTGCATGGGATACGAGATCCCGGCCGCCCTCGGAGTCCAGCTCGCCGCACCCGGCCGGCCCGTCTGGGCCCTCGTCGGCGACGGCACCTACCTGATGAACCCCACCGAGATCGTCACCGCCGTGCAGGAGGGCCTGCCCATCAAGCTCGTCATCCTGCAGAACCACGGGTACGCGTCCATCGGCGGCCTCTCCGAGTCGGTCGGCGCCGAACGCTTCGGCACGGCCTACCGGCACCGGGCCGCCGACGGGAGCTTCACCGGCCCGCCGCTCCCCGTAGACCTCGCGGCCAACGCGGCCTCGCTCGGCATGCGGGTGCTGCGCGCGGAGTCCGTACGGGAGCTGCGCGGGGCGCTCGCCGAGGCGCGCGGTGCGGACCGTCCCACTTGTGTCTACGTCGAGACCCGAACGCCAGACACTGTGTCGGGGCCCCCTCCGGCACAGGCGTGGTGGGATGTTCCTGTGGCCGAGACCGCGACCCGCCCGTCGGCGGTCGAGGCCCGCGAGGAGTACGACCGGCAGACCGCCGCCCGACGCCACCGTCTCTGAAGGAGTCCCGGAATGAAGACCGTCAACCACTGGATCGGTGGCAAGACCGTCGAGGGCACATCGGGCAACTACGGCCCGGTCACCGACCCGGCGACCGGCGCCGTGACCACCCAGGTCGCGCTCGCCTCGGCCGAGGAGGTCGACGCCGCGGTCGCCGCCGCGAAGAACGCGTACGAGACGTGGGGCACGTCCTCGCTCTCCGCGCGCACCGCCGTCCTCTTCCGCTACCGCGCCCTGCTGGACGCCCACCGCGACGAGATCGCCGCGCTGATCACCGCCGAACACGGCAAGGTGCACTCCGACGCGCTCGGCGAGGTCGCCCGGGGCCTGGAGATCGTCGAGCTGGCCTGCGGCATCACGACCCAGCTCAAGGGCGAGCTGTCGACCCAGGTGTCCAGCAGGGTCGACGTCTCCTCGATCCGCCAGTCGATCGGCGTCGTCGCGGGCATCACCCCGTTCAACTTCCCGGCCATGGTGCCGATGTGGATGTTCCCGCTGGCCATCGCCTGCGGCAACACGTTCGTCCTGAAGCCCAGCGAGAAGGACCCGTCGGCCGCCAACCTGCTGGCCGAGCTGGCCGCCGAGGCGGGTCTGCCCGACGGCGTCCTCAACGTCCTGCACGGTGACAAGGTCGCCGTCGACGGTCTGCTGGCCCATCCCGACGTCGCCGCCGTCTCCTTCGTGGGCTCGACCCCGATCGCCCGTCACATCCACGCCACGGCCTCCGCGAACGGCAAGCGCGTCCAGGCCCTGGGCGGCGCGAAGAACCACATGCTGGTCCTTCCGGACGCCGACCTGGACGCCGCGGCCGACGCCGCAGTCTCCGCCGCGTACGGCTCCGCCGGTGAGCGGTGCATGGCGATCTCCGCCGTCGTCGCCGTCAGTTCCGTCGCCGACGACCTGGTCGCCCGCATCAAGGACCGCGCCGAGAAGATCAAGATCGGACCGGGCACCGACCCCACGTCCGAGATGGGCCCGCTCATCACGGCCGCCCACCGCGACAAGGTCGCCTCCTACGTCACCGGCGCCGCCGCCCAGGGTGCCGACGTCGTCCTCGACGGCACCGGCCACACGGTCGAGGGCTTCGAGGAGGGCCACTGGATCGGCCTGTCCCTCCTCGACCACGTCTCCACGGACTCCGACGCCTACCGGGACGAGATCTTCGGCCCGGTCCTGTGCGTGCTGCGCGTGGACACGTACGAAGAGGGCGTCGCGCTCATGAACGCATCGCCGTTCGGCAACGGCACCGCGATCTTCACCCGGGACGGCGGCGCCGCCCGCCGCTTCCAGCTGGAGATCGAGGCCGGCATGGTCGGCGTCAACGTCCCGATCCCGGTGCCGGTGGGCTACCACTCCTTCGGTGGCTGGAAGGACTCCCTCTTCGGCGACCACCACATCTACGGCAACGACGGCGTGCACTTCTACACCCGCGGCAAGGTCGTCACCACCCGCTGGCCCGACCCGGCCGACGCCCCCACCGGCGTGGACCTCGGCTTCCCCCGCAACCACTGACCCGCGCCCACCGCACCCACCGATCCGCCGCCCCCGGGCCCCAGGACGGGGCCCGGGGCCCGGCGGCGGCGTGCGGAAAGCCGGTGGCAGACGGCACGGGCCGTGGACCATCCTGGGCGGATGACCGCACCGCACCACGAGATCCGCGCCCTGCACACCGCCACCACGGTCACCGTCTACCAGGCCTATCGGCCGGCCATCGGTCTCCCGGCGGCCCGGGACGGGCGTTTCCCCGCCGTGTGGAAGCGCGACCGCATGACCTGGATCAAGCCCAGCTTCCTGTGGATGATGTATCGCTGCGGCTGGGCGACGAAGGAGGGCCAGGAGACCGTCCTGGCCGTCGAGATCACCCGCGAAGGCTTCGACCACGCCCTCGCGAACGCCGAACTCTCCCACTACGTCAGGGGCGTTCACCCCGACCGCGCCACCTGGCAGCGGAACCTGCGCCGCGCCCCCGCCCGCATCCAGTGGGACCCCGAACGCGACCTCCACCTCAACCCGCTCCCGTACCGCTCCCTCCAGCTGGGCCTGTCCGGCGAGACGTCGCGCCGGTACGCCGACGAGTGGACGGTCTCCATCCGTGACGTCACACCGCTGGCCCGCGAGGTCCACGCGCTGGTGCGGGCCGGGCAGGACGACGCCGCTGCCGCACTGCTGCCGAAGGAACAGCCGTACACCGAGCGCCCGGACAGCAGGGCTCCCCGGCCCGCCGCGCCCGCCGCGGCTCAGGACGGGCCGCCGAACTCCCAGGTCCGCATCGCGAACACGCCGTCGTCCCCCGCCCCGGCCGCGCGACAGGTGGCCAGCGCCGCCTCGTTGTCGCGCTCCACGCCCACCCACATCCCGTAACAGCCACGCCTCCGCGCCTCGGCGGCCAGGGCGTCGGTCAGCGCCCGGCCGATGCCGCGCCGGCGGTACGGCGCGTCGACCGCGAGTTCGTACAGACACCTCTCCGTGCCCTTGTCCGGGTGCAGCATCTCGATGCCGGAGAC
Organism: Streptomyces sp. NBC_01520; assembly: GCF_045040375.1. Classification (NCBI taxonomy): domain Bacteria; kingdom Bacillati; phylum Actinomycetota; class Actinomycetes; order Kitasatosporales; family Streptomycetaceae; genus Streptomyces; species Streptomyces sp. NBC_01520. The sequence continues at coordinate 2,774,883 of NZ_CP109404.1, read as the reverse complement.
GAATCCCGCCGGGGCCCCGTCCACATGGGCGATCAGCATCAGATGACCGCCCGCGGCCAGGAAGAGGGAAGCCCACTTCGGGGTCGGCGGACTGTCGTAGAGGTGCCCGGCCGCGAGGAGTTCGGCAGTGGTGGTGGCGGTGCGGATGTCCATGTACGGGTCCTTCGTGACGGTGGTGTACCGCGTACGGAGTACGGGGCGTGCCGGCTGTACCTCTCAGGGAGGCGACTGAGGTCACCCTTGCGGCTTCCCGGGGTAGGGCGCACTCCGTCTAGGGTCGAGTCATGGAGAAACCGACTTCCCGGTGGCGGCACCGGCTGCTGCCCCGTACCCGCGGCCGCTGGGTCGCGGTCGTCGCCGCGCTGGCCGTGCTGGCGGCCGCCGGCACCTGGACCGCCGTGGCGGACGACAGCGCGCCGTCCGTGCGCCGCGAGGACCGGATCATGCGGATGAACGGGGTGTCCGTCGACACCTCGTACTTCACGGCCGGCGGTTCGCAGCGCAGGCCGGCCGTGCTCATCGGGCACGGCTTCGGCGGCAGCAAGAACGACGTGCGCGCCCAGGCCGAGAAGCTCGCCGCCGACGGGTACGCCGTCATGACCTGGTCCGCCCGCGGGTTCGGGAAGTCGAGCGGGGAGATCACCCTCAACGCCCCCGACGCAGAGGTCGAGGACGTCTCCGGGCTCATCGACTGGCTGGCCGGCCGGCCCGAGGTGGAGCTCGACGCGAAGGGCGATCCACGGGTCGGCGTCACCGGCGCCTCCTACGGTGGCGCGGTGTCGCTGCTCGCCGCCGGGTACGACGAACGCGTCGACGCGATCGCCCCGGTCATCAGCTACTGGAACCTGGCCGACGCGCTGTTCCCGGACGGGGTGTTCAAGAAACTCTGGGCCGGGATCTTCGTCTCCTCCGGCGGCGGATGCGCGAAGTTCGAGAAGCAGCTGTGCGAGATGTACGAGCGGGTCGCGGTCAGCGGGAAGCCGGACACGGCCGCGCGTGAGCTGCTGACGGAACGGTCCCCCGTCGCCGTGGCCGACCGCATCGACGTACCCGCGCTCATCGTGCAGGGCCAGAGCGACTCCCTCTTTCCGCTCGGCCAGGCCGACGCCATGGCCAAGGCCATCAGCGGCAACGGCGCGCCCGTGTCCGTCGACTGGATCGCCGGCGGACACGACGGCGGGGACACCGAGGCCGACCGGGTCGAGGGCCGGATCGGCGCCTGGTTCGACCGCTACCTCAAGGACGACAAGGGCGCCGACACGGGACCCGCCTTCCGCGTGACCCGGACCGGAGGAATCGACTCCACCGACGGCGCCGCCCTCAAGCGCGGCGCGACCGGCGACTCGTACCCGGGACTGACCGGCGGGAGCGAGGAGGTCCGGCTGATCAACCGCACCCAGACCTTCGACAACCCCGCCGGAGCCAGCCCTCCCTCCATCTCGGCCGTCCCCGGCATCGGCGGCGGGCTCTCCCAGCTGTCCTCCCTCGGCGTCGGCGTCTCCCTCGACTTCCCCGGGCAGTACGCGCGCTACGACTCCGAACCGCTGGACACGTCCCTGCGCGTCACCGGCTCACCCACCGTCCGCGTGAACGTGCGGGCGAGTCAGGGCGACGCGGTGCTGTTCGGCAAGGTCTACGACGTCTCCCCGGACGGGAAGCAGCAGGTCCTGCCCTCCCAGCTCGTCACCCCGTACCGGATCGCACCGGCCCAGCAGGGCAAGCCCGTCGAGCTGGCCCTGCCCGCGATCGACCACGAGGTGGACTCCGGCCACCGCCTCCGCCTCGTGCTGTCCACGACCGACCTCGGCTACGCGTCCCCCGCCGAACCCGCGACGTACACCGTCTCCCTCGACGGGCCGCTGAACGTGCCCACAGCACCCGCCGTGAAGACCGCGGCCGCCACCCTGCCGTGGTGGGTCTGGGGGCTGCCCGCCGCCGCGGTCGTCATCGCCGCGCTGCTCCTGCTCACCGCACGCCGGCGCACCACGACCCCCGCACCCGACCCGGCACTCGCCGGCGTACCGCTGCAGATCACGGACCTGTCCAAGAAGTACGCCAGGTCCGCCGACCGGTACGCCGTCCGGGACCTCGGCTTCCGGGTCGAAACGGGCCAGGTCCTCGGCCTCCTCGGGCCGAACGGCGCCGGTAAGACCACCACCCTGCGCATGCTGATGGGGCTCATCACCCCCGACGCCGGAGAGATCCGGGTCTTCGGGCACGCGATCCGGCCCGGGGCGCCCGTCCTGTCGCGCGTCGGATCCTTCGTGGAGGGCGCCGGCTTCCTGCCGCACCTGTCCGGCCGCGCCAACCTGGAGCTGTACTGGCAGGCCACCGGACGGCCCACCGGGGACTCGCACATCGACGAGGCCCTGGAGATCGCCGGGCTCGGCGACGCCCTGGCCCGCGCCGTACGGACCTACTCGCAGGGCATGCGGCAGCGGCTCGCCATCGCCCAGGCCATGCTCGGCATGCCGGACCTGCTCATCCTCGACGAACCGACCAACGGCCTGGACCCGCCCCAGATCCGCGAGATGCGGGACGTGATGATCCGGTACGCGGCCGGGGGCCGCACCGTCATCGTCTCCAGCCACCTCCTGTCCGAGGTGGAACAGTCCTGCACCCACCTCGTCGTCATGGACCGTGGCCGGCTCGTCCAGGCGGGCCCGGTCGCCGAGATCACCGGCTCGGGCGACATGCTGCTCGTCACCACCGCGGCCGAGGTCTTTGAACCCCTCGCGGACAAGGTGGCGGCCCTGCCCGGCATCGGCTCCGCCGTCCGCGTGGACGACGGCCACGGGCTGCTGGTCCGCCTCGACGGCGCCACCCCGGCCCAGCTGGTCGCCGACCTGGTCCGTCTCGACGTGCCGGTGACGGGTGTCGGTCCGCATCGCCGCCTGGAGGACGCGTTCCTCACCCTCATCTCCGGAGGATCCGCATGAGCTCCGCCACCGAAGTCCGGGGCCCCGCCGAAGCCCCCGGCTACCACGCCCGCCGCACCCTGCCCCTGCGCGTCGAGGCGATGCGGCAGCTGCGCAGACGCCGCACCCTGCTCATGGGCGGGGTGCTGGCCGCCCTGCCCTTCATCCTCATCATCGCCTTCGCCATCGGCGGCACCCCCGGCGGTGAAGGGGGCGGCGGCGGTGGGGGCGGCTCGCGGATCAACCTCATGGACGTCGCCACGGAGTCCGCGGCGAACTTCGCCGCGACCTGCCTGTTCGTCTCCGCCGGCTTCCTGCTGGTGGTCCCGGTCGCCCTGTTCTGCGGGGACACCGTCGCCTCCGAGGCGAGCTGGTCCTCACTGCGCTACCTGCTGGCGGCGCCCGTACCCCGCTCCCGGCTCCTGTGGAGCAAGCTCGTCGTGGCGCTCGGCTTCAGCCTGGCCGCGATGGTGCTGCTGCCGGTGGTCGCGCTGGCCGCGGGAGCCGCCGCGTACGGCTGGGGGCCGCTCCAGCTGCCCACCGGCGGCGCGCTCTCCACCGCCGACACGGTGCCGCGCCTCGCGCTCGTCGTCGGGTTCATCTTCGTCTCCCAACTCGTCACCGCGGGGCTGGCGTTCTGGCTGTCGACCAAGACCGACGCACCGCTGGGCGCGGTCGGCGGCGCGGTCGGGCTGACCATCGTCGGCAACGTCCTGGACGCCGTCACGGCCCTCGGCACCTGGCGCGAGTTCCTGCCCGCGCACTGGCAGTTCGCCTGGGCGGACGCCCTCCAGCCCGAGCTCGAATGGGGCGGGATGGTGAAGGGCGCGGCCGTCTCGGTGACGTATGCCCTGATCCTGTTCGCGTTCGCCTTCCGGGGGTTCAGCCGTAAGGACATCGTGTCCTGACCCTGATGTTCCGTCCCGTTCCAGGGCGCTGTTGCCGCATCGAGACAGATCCGCAACACGTTCGTCCGATCCTGACAGGCACCCCGTACGTCACATTCACAGATGCCGACGACGTGGGGGGTACGGATGGAACGCCGGACAAGGACTCATCGGGGTGCGCTGGTTCTGCTGTTGGCGGGCGGGATGCTGCTGACCGGCTGCGGTGGTGGCGGCACGACCAGCGAGACCTCCGCGGACAAGGCCACCGGCAGCGGCGGACCACGCGGCGGGCAGCCCGTGCCCGCCGCGCCTTCCGCCGCACCGGAGCAGCAGGAGGACGGCGCACAGCGGAAGGAGGACGGCGACGCCCGTGAGGTCGCGCCGCCGGACTACCTGTCGACCTTCGCCCTGGACGTGGACACCGCCAGCTACGGCTACGCCCGACGGATGCTCGGCGAAGGGCGGCTGCCCGCGCCGGACACCGTGCGGCCCGAGGAGTTCGTCAACAGCTTCCGGCAGGGCTACCAGCGGCCGAAGGACAACGGATTCTCGGTGACCGTCGACGGCACGAAGGCCGCGGCGGGGGCGGGCGACTGGTCGCTCGTACGGGTCGGTCTGGCCACCGGGACCGCCGACGACTCCGGTGAACGCCCGCCCGCCGCGCTGACGTTCGTCGTCGACATCTCCGGGTCGATGGCCGAGCCCGGCCGGCTCGACCTCGCGAAGAAGTCGCTGGGCATCCTCACCGACGAACTGCGCGACGACGATTCCGTCTCCCTCGTCACCTTCAGCGGGGAGGCGGAGACCCGGCTCAAGATGACCCGGCTCGGCGGCAACCGCACCGAGATCCGGGACGCCGTCGACGAGCTGGAACCCGCGGACTCCACCAATGTGGCGGCCGGTGTGGAGCGCGGCTACGAGGAGGCGGTCAAGGGCCACCGCAAGGGCGCCAACAACCGGGTCGTCCTGCTCTCCGACGCGCTCGCCAACACCGGTGAGACCGACGCCGACGCGATCCTGGAACGGATCGGCGACGCACGCAAGGAGTACGGCATCACACTGTTCGGCGTCGGCGTCGGCAGCGACTACGGCGACGCGCTGATGGAACGCCTCACCAACAAGGGCGACGGCAACACCACGTACATCGGCGACGAGACCCAGGCCAGGAAGGTCTTCGTCGACCAGTTGCCCGCCCATGTCCAGCTCCGGGCCCGCGACGCGAAGGCCCAGGTGGCCTTCGACCGTAAGACCGTCCAGCAGTTCAGGCTCATCGGCTACGAGAACCGCAAGGTCGCCGACGAGGACTTCCGCGACGACAGCGTCGACGGCGGCGAGGTCGGCCCCGGCCACACCGTCACCGCGCTCTACGCCGTACGCCTCCGCGACGGCGCGTCCGGGCACGTGGCGACGGCCACGGTGCGCTGGCTGGACCCGAAGACCCGCGAGGCGCACGAGGAGACCGGGTCCGTGGAGACCGGGGCTGTCGACGGAAAGCTCTGGGACGGCGAGAACTCCAGGCTCCAGGTGACCGCGGTGGCCGCCTACTTCGCGGACATCCTGCGCGGCGGTGACCTTCCGGGCACCCCCGCTCTCGGCGAACTCGCCCGCCAGGCACGGAAGCTGGCCGCCTCCACCGAGGACAGCTCGGTGGAGAAGCTGGCGACGGCGATCGAGCAGGCCGACCGGATCAAGGGCGGCGGGGACGAGCCGCAGGGCGGCGGGGGAGAGGGCGAGGTCGGCTGACCACGGCGCGGGGCCCGCACGGCGCGGGGCCCGCACGGCGCGCGGCGCGGGGCCCGCACGGCGCGCGGCGCGGGGCCCGCACGGCGCGCGGCCCGGGTCCAGGCCCGGTCGGCCGGAAGCGTTCCGGGGGCCCGGCCCGCACCCCTCTGGGCCCGCACGGAGCGCACCCGGCGGCCCCGGCGTGACGGAAGCGTTGCACGAGGGCGTGCCTGCGGGCCTGTGCGTGCTGGGTGGCGCCGGGCCATCATGAGCCCATGTCCTATGCGCTCCTCCTGGCCGCCGTGCTCATCACCGGCCTCTACGCCGGCTTCATGCTGACGTTCATGATCGCGATCATGCCCGGCCTGGCCGGCCTGCCGGACGACCAGTTCGCCTCCGCGATGCGCCGCTTCAACGAGAAGGTTCCAGGCCCGGCCTTCCTCGTCCTCTTCGCCGGGGTGGTCCTCCTCCCCGCCGCCGTACTCGTCGCGGGGACGTCCGAGTGGCCGGCGGTCCTCGGCGCGCTCCTCTGCACCGTCGTCGGCCACCTGATCACGATCGCCGGGAACATCCCGCTGAACAAGGCGCTCGCCGGGTCGGAGGGCGGCGACGACAGCGCGGCCCGCACCGCGTTCGAGTCCCGCTGGAACGGCCTCCACCAGGCCCGGACCGCGTTCTCGCTCGTCGCCTTCACCCTGCTGATCGTCGCCGCCCTGTAACCGGCCGTCCCCCGTTCCGGGGGTGCCCGGACACGCCGGGGGCCGGGCTCCCCGGAACGGGGGACCCGGCCCTCGGCCGTGCCGTCTACGCGAGGTGGAACACCTCGGTCAGCGGGACCATCGCCTCGTCCGGCGCCTCCGGCTGTTCGAAGAACTCCGCCATCTCCCGCTGCCACCGGTCGTTGACGTCCGTCGCGGCCATCGCCTCGCGGGCCGCGTCGAAGTCCTCCGTCTCCAGATAGCCGACGAGCAGACCGTCCTCACGCAGGAAGAGCGAGTAGTTGCGCCACCCGGCCCCGGACAGGGCCGACAGCATCTCCGGCCACACCGAGGCGTGCCGCTCGCGGTACTCGTCCTTGCGGTCCTCGCGGACCTTCAGCAGAAAGCAGACACGCTGCATGGTGAAGCCTGCTCCCGCACTCAGAAGTTGAACTGGTCGATGTTCTTGGAGTCGAAGACGGTCGGCTCGCCGAGGATGACCTCGCCGTCCTTGCCGATCGTGTACTCACCCAGCTTGCCCGCCTTGAACTTCTCACCCTCGGCCCCGGTGATCTGCCCCGACGCCAGCGCGGCGGCAGCGTACGAACCGAGGTAGCCGAGCTCCTCCGGGTTCCACAGCGAGAACTGCTCGACGGTGCCGTCCTTGACGTACTTGCGCATCTGGTTCGGCGTACCGAGCCCGTTGAGGACGACCTTGCCCTTGTACGAGGAGTCGCTCAGGTAGCGGGCCGCGGCGGCGATGCCGACCGTCGTGGGCGAGATGATGCCCTTGAGGTCGGGGTAGGCCTGCATGAGGCCCTGCGTCTGCTGGAACGACTTCTGGTCCGCGTCGTCGCCGTACGCGACCTTGACGAGCTCCATGCCCTTGTACTTGGGGAGCTTGAGCTCCTCCTTCATGAACTCGATCCAGGTGTTCTGGTTGGTCGCGTTCTGCGTGGCCGAGAGGATCGCGACCTTGCCCTTGTAGTTCAGCTGCTCGCCGAGGTGCTGGACCAGGCTGCGGCCGATCTGCTCGGAGCTGGCCTGGTTGATGAAGAGCTGACGGCAGTCCTTCGCCGTGTCGGAGTCGTACGCGACGACCTTGATGTCCTTCTTCATGGCCTGCTTGAGCGGGCCGCACACCGCGTTGGGGTCGTTCGCCGCGACGAGGATGGCGTCCTGGCGCTGCTGGATCAGGGTGTTGATGTAACTGACCTGCGAGGAGGCGCTGGCGTCGGACGGGCCGACCTCCTTGCCCGTGCCGCCGTACTCCTTCGCCGCGGCGATGCCCGCCTCGTCGACGATCTTCTCGTACGGGTTGTTGATCTGCTTGGGCAGGAAGGCGATCTTCAGGCCCTTCTTCAACGGGGCGTCCGGATCGGCCTTCGCGGAGCCGGCGACCTTGGCGGAGCCGGTGTCCTTGCTGTCCTTCGTGGTGCCGGAACAGGCGGTCAGGGCGAGGGCGAGGGAGACGGCGGTGGCGGCGGTCGCGACGGCGCGGCGCCCAGCGGCATTGCGGAGCATCATGGCGGCGTTGTGCCTTTCGGAGAGGTACGGCGGAAGGGGCGTGGGGAAGGGCGTCATGACGACTGGGTCGCGGGGGTGTTCGCGGCCCGCCTGTGGCGTCGTTCGACGACGGTGGAGATGATCCGTGGGGTGAGGACGGACGCCACGAGGAGCAGGCCGGTCACGATGACCTGGACCTCGTTGGCGATGTCGTTGAGGGTGAGCAGGTTCTTCAGGACACCGATCAGCAGGACACCGGCGACCGCGCCGAAGAGCGTGCCCTTCCCGCCGTCGAAGTCGATGCCGCCGAGCAGGACCGACGCGATGACGAGCATCTCGAAGCCGAGTCCGTTGTCCGCACGGGCACTTCCGTACCGGAGGGTGAAGACGACACCCGCGAAGGCGGAGAACAGGCCCGTCACGACGAAGAGCAGCAGCTTGATCCGCTTGACCCGGATGCCGGCGAAGTACGCGGCCTCCTCCTGGGCGCCGATCGCGAAGAGCGAGCGGCCCAGCCCGGTGGCGTGCAGCACCACCGCGGTGACGGCAGCGAGGGCGACGAACAGCAGGACCGGGTACGTGAGGAACGTGCCCGGCACGGTCGTGGTGTCGACGGCCCAGTCCGCGTACGTCTGCGGGAAGTCCGTCACCGCGTCGCTGCCGAGCGCCACCGAGGCCAGACCCCGGTAGAGCGCCAGGGTGCCGATGGTGACGGCCAGGGACGGCAGGCCGACCTTGGTGACCAACCAGCCGTTGAGGAGACCTCCGGCGACACCGACCAGGAGGACCACCGGCACGATCGTCTCGAAGGCCCAGCCCGCCTCCCACAGCGCACCGGTCAGCGCACTGCCCAGGCCCAGCATGGAGGCGACCGACAGGTCGACCTGCCCGGCGACGACCAGGAGGGTCATCGGGAGGGCGATGATGGCGACTTCGGCGATGTCGTTGAAGGCGAACGCGAGGTTCTCGCTCGAACCGAAGCCCTCCGTGCTGCCGAGGCCGACGACGAGGACCGCCACCAGGAGGACACCGACCGCGGTGTCCCACCGCAGCGCCAGGCCGCGTACGAGAGAGGCCCGCGACGCGGGAGCCGTCTTTGTGTCAGGCGCCGTGGTCATGACGGGCGCTCCTCTTCCTCAGTGCGGCGGTCATCCGCAGGTTCACGATCCGGTCGACGCTGATGGCCAGCAGGAGGAGCGCACCGGTGATGGCGCCCTGCCAGAAGGAGTCCACCTTCAGGACGACCAGGACGCTGCCGATGGTGGTGAGCAGCAGGGCGCCGAGTGCGGCACCCCACACAGTGCCGGTGCCGCCGGTGATGGCGACACCGCCGACGACGACGGCGCTGACGACGGTCAGCTCCCAGCCGTGCGCGTTGTCCGCGACGACGGTGCCGAAGCGGGCCAGCCACAGCGCCCCGGCGAAGCCGGCGACGGCCCCGGAGAAGGCGTACGCGGCGAGTACCCGGCGGCGGATCGGGATACCGGCGAGCCGGGCGGCCTCGGGGCTCGATCCGATCGCGTACAGCTCACGGCCCGAGCGGTAGCTGCGCAGGAAGTAAGCGGTCGCCGCGAGCAGGACGACGGCGATGAGCGGCAGGTACGGGACGCCGAACAGGCTGCCGCTGCCGAGACCCAGTACCGCGTCCGGCACGTCGGAGGCGCTGATCTGCTCGCCCTGCGCCCACCAGTAGTCGATGCCCTGGATGATGTAGAGCATCCCCAGGGTCACGACGAGCGCCGGGACCTTGCCGAAGCTGACGAGGGCGCCCGACACCAGTCCGCAGACCACGCCGATGGCGATGCCGAGCAGCATCACGGTCAGCACCCCGTGGTCGGTCCCCGCGACGAACTTGCCGCAGGCGAACGCGGAGAGGCCGACGACCGAGCCGACCGACAGGTCGATGTTGCGGGTGATGACCACTGCGGACTGGCCGACCGCGAGCAGCACCAGGATCGACGCGTTGAGCAGCAGGTCCTTGACGCCCTGGTCGGACAGGAAGAGCGGGTTGGCCAGGTAGGTGCCGAGGATCAGCAGCACCAGCGCGCCGGCGATGGATATCTCGCGGGCCCGGAAGACCGTGTCCACGAGTGAGGAGGAGCTCCGCTCCGGCGCCTTCGTGGTGTCCGGCGGACTCTCGATGGTGGTGGTCATGCCGCTGCCCTCTCGTTGCGTCCGGTGGCCGCCGCCATGACCGATTCCTCGGTGGCGCTCTCGCGCGGGATCTCGGCGACGAGCCGGCCCTCGTGCATCACGAGCACCCGGTCGGCCATGCCGATGACCTCCGGCAGGTCGGAGGAGATCATCAGTACGGCAAGACCGTCCGCCGCGAGCGAGGACAGCAGCCGGTGGACCTCGGCCTTGGTGCCGACGTCGATGCCGCGGGTCGGCTCGTCCACGATCAGCACCTCGGGGCCGGTCGCCAGCCACTTGGCGAGCACGACCTTCTGCTGGTTGCCGCCGGACAGCACACCCACGGTGTCGGCCAGCCGGTTGTACTTGAGCTGGAGGCGTACGGCCCAGTCGGCGGCCCGGTCGTGCTCCAGGGCCCGGCTGACGAGCCCGTGCTTGCGGACCTCGTCCAGGCCGGTGAGGCCGATGTTGCGCTCGATCGACATATCCATGACGAGCCCGCGCTGGCGCCGGTCCTCGGGTACGAGGGCGAGCCCGGCTGACATCGCGGCCGTCGGCGAACCGGGCCGCAGCACCGTGCCGGCCACCTTGACCTCGCCCGCGTCGGCACGGTCCACACCGAAGACCGCCTGGGCGACCTCGGTGCGTCCCGCGCCGACGAGCCCGGCGAGCGCCACGATCTCGCCGCGGCGGACATCGAAGGACACGTCGTGGAAGACCCCCTCCCGGGTCAACCGGTGTACGGAGAGGGCGACTTCGCCGACCTCGGCGTCCTGCTTCGGGTAGAGGTCGTCGAGGTCGCGGCCGACCATCCTGCGTACCAGGTCGTCCTCGGTGAGCCCTTCCAGCGGCTCGGAGGAGATCCACCGCCCGTCGCGCAGGGTCGTGACGCGCTGGCACAGCTCGAAGATCTCGTCGAGGCGGTGCGAGATGAACAGCACGGCCGCACCCTCGGCGCGCAGGGCCTGGACGACGGAGAAGAGCCGGGCCGTCTCGCTGCCGGTCAGGGCGGCGGTCGGCTCGTCCATGATCAGGACGCGGGCGTCGAAGGAGAGCGCCTTGGCGATCTCGACGATCTGCTGGTCGGCGATCGACAGCCCGCGGGCGGGCCGGTCGGGGGACAGGTCGACGCCGAGCCGGCGCATCAGCCCGGCGGTGGTCGCGTACACGGCCTTGCGGTCGATACGCCCCAGCGCGCGCCGGGGCTGACGGCCCATGAAGATGTTCTCGGCGATCGACAGGTCGGGGAAGAGCGTCGGCTCCTGGTAGATGACCGCGATACCGGCGTCACGGGCGTCGGCCGGACCGTGGAAGACGACGGACTCGCCGTCGAGCAGCACCTCGCCGCTGTCCGGACGGTGCACCCCGGCCAGGGCCTTGATCAGCGTGGACTTGCCTGCGCCGTTCTCTCCGGCGAGTGCGTGGGCCTCGCCGGGAAACAACTGCAAGGACACGTCCTGCAGGGCCCGTACGGCACCGAAGGACTTGCTCACGCCCTTCAGGGCCAGGACCGGGGCCGGGTCCGGGGCGGACTGGTTCATGGGAGCTCCTCAGCGGTGGACCGTGTCGCTCCACTCGCCGTGAAAGGTTTCAATGAGGTTGCTCGGAAGCTAAACGGGGATTGCGGGCTCAGTCAATGGGTTGATGGCGAGAAGTTCACACAAGGAGGGTGATGTGTGACCTGAATGGGGGGAATGGGTGGGCACTCTTGACAGTGTTCGGGGCGGCCCACTATCTTCCCCGCGCTTGAATCGATTCACATAACGGTCGCGCATCGCTACTCTTACGAGTGCGCACCAGGAGTTCCGAGTTCGCCCCACCCGGGACGGAGGCGGCCGGATGGCATCGTTGTCGGGCGCATCGTTCCAGTGCCCGGGAAGCGGTGGTGTCCGTACGCGGCCGTACGCGGCGCCGGTCCGTACGCGGCGCCGGTCTGTACGCGGCCGTACGCGGCCGGTCCGTGCGGGCCCGTACGCGTCAGAGGGTGCTGCGGGCTCCGGCCGGGTGCCCGGGGCCGAGGAGGACGGTGAGGCCCGCCCGGCCCGGGACGGGCGCGGGGACCCGGTGCCAGCCGGCCCGCCGGTAGAAGCGCAGTGCGTCCTCGGCGTGGACCGAGGTGAGCAGTCAGCACCGGCCGTCAGGGGCCGTTTCGGTGACCGCAGCCAGCAATCGCGCACCCAGCCCGCCGCCGCGTGCCGCGGGGCCGACGGCCAGTTCGTCCACCTCCACGGCCCCGCACAGCCATGCCGCGACCCGGTCGGGCCCGAGGGCGGTGGCCACGTGCCCGTAGCTGCGGTCGGCCGGGAAGACATCGGGCGTGGTCCAGGCGGTGGCGAAGCCGGTCACGGTGCCCGCGTCGTCGAGGGCCGGTGCGGCGGTGAACCCCGGCCGCGCCGCGTCGGCGGCGAGCCGGCCGGCGTACAGGCCGGCCGTCGCGGGGTCCTCGTTCCACGGGGGCGCGGAGAACACGTCCGTATACACGCGCTGAATCCCGTCGGCGTACGGCCGGACGCCGACGCCGTCCACGGTCCTGACCCGCATTCCCCGTCCCCCTGCCGCCGGTGGGTGCCCGCGGGACAGGATAGGGCGAGGGTGGCTCCAGGGCCGGGCGGAAGGCCGACGGCAGGGCTTCGGGGGAGGTCCTACGGGGTGGCCGGCAGCAGATGCCCGGTGAACCACTCCCGGGCCAGCTCCGCGACCCGTTCCAGGGCACCCGGCTCCTCGAACAGGTGCGTGGCGCCCGGGATGATGTCGAGCCGGTTCTCGCAGGAGAGTGCCGCCTGTGCCTGCCGGTTGAGGTCGATCACCGTCGTGTCGTCGCCGCCCACGATGAGGAGCGTCGGAGCCCGCACCCCGGACAGGTCCGCCCCGGCCAGATCGGGGCGCCCGCCGCGGGAGACCACCGCTCCGATGTCCGAATCGGGTGCGGCGGCGGCCCGCAGCGCCGCCGCGGCACCGGTGCTCGCGCCGAAGAAGCCGACCGGGAGGGCCGCACGGTGCCGCAGCCAGGTGGTGGCGCCCGCCAGCCTTCCGGCGAGCAGCCCGATGTCGAAGACATTGGCCCGGTAGACCTCCTCACCGGGCGTGAGCAGGTCGAGGAGCAGGGTGCCGAGACCCGCACCGTTCAGGGCCGTCGCCACGGAGCGGTTGCGGGGACTGTGGCGGCTGCTGCCGGAACCGTGGGCGAACACCACGACCGCCCCGGCGTTCCCGGGGAGTACGAGGTCGCCGGCGAGCCCGACACCGCCCGTGTCCACCTCGACCTCCTCGGTCGCGGGTGCTCCGCCCCCGGGCGCCCGCGCCAGGAGGGCGACGACCTCCTCGTCGGAGGTCTGCGAGAAGTCGCGGTACCACTCGCCCACGGCCGAGAAGAGGCTCGGCGTGGAGAGGCACACGACCTCGTCCACGTCCGCGCGCAGCCGTTCGACGACATCCGGCGACGCCACCGGCACCGCGAGGACGACATGGGCGGCACCCAGGGCCCGCACGACCCGGCACGCGGCCCTGGCGGTCGCCCCGGTGGCGATCCCGTCGTCGACCACGACCACCGCCCGGCCGGTGAGGGGCAGACGCGGCCGGCCCTCCCGGTACGTCCGGGCCCGCCGCAGGAGCTCCGCCTCCTCGGCGCGCTCGACGGACACGAGATCCTTCTCCCGGACCCCGGCGTGGCGCACGATCTCGTCGCTGATGACCCGCACCCCGCCCTCGCCGATCGCGCCGAAGCCCAGCTCCGGGTGGTACGGGACGCCCAGCTTGCGGACCACGATCACATCGAGCGGCGCGCCCAGTGCCCGCGCCACCTCGAAGGCCACCGGGACTCCGCCACGGGGAAGCCCCAGGACGACGGGATCGCGCGCCCGCAGATGCCCGAGCGCCCCGGCGAGCCGTCGCCCGGCGTCCGTACGGTCGATGAACTGCACAGTGGTTCGCCTCCAAGGAGGGGAGACCGGAACGAACACACACCCCCACCTTCGAAACAATCCCATTTGCGCCGGTTCGGCAAGTCGGGGACGGTCGGGAGCATGGAACGAATCGGAGCGGTCCTGATCGACATCGACGGTGTGCTCACGGTGTCCTGGAAGCCGCTGCCCGGCGCGGTGGAGGCCCTGCGCCGGCTGCGTGCCTCCGGCATTCCACTGGCGCTCGTCACCAACAACACGTCACGGACCCGCGCCGTGATCGCCGACCGGCTCGCCGGTGCGGGCTTCCCCGTAGAGGCGGACGACATCCTGACCGCGCCCGTCGCCACCGCCGCGTACCTGCGCGAGCACCACCCGGAGGCCCGCTGCCTGCTGATCAACACAGGCGACGTACGGGACGACCTGTCGGGCGTGACGCTCGTCGAGGAGGAGGACGGCGAGGGCGCCGTACCGGACGTCGTCGTCCTCGGCGGAGCCGGCCCCGCGTTCACGTACGCGGCGCTCGACCGGGCCTTCCGCCACATCCAGCAGGGCGCCCGGCTCGTGGCGATGCACCGCAACCTCTACTGGCGTACCGCCGACGGGCTCGCCCTCGACACGGGTGCGTTCCTCGGCGGTCTGGAGCAGGCGGCCCGGACGGAGGCGGAGATCACCGGCAAGCCCGCCCCCGCGTTCTTCGCCGCGGCCCTCTCCCACCTCGGCGCCGCCCCCGCCGGAACGCTGATGGTGGGCGACGACATCGAGTCGGACGTGCTGGCGGCCCAGCGCAGCGGAATCACCGGCGTACTGGTCAGGACGGGCAAGTACCTGCCCGAGACGCACGCGGCAGCCGACGGCACCCCGGACCACGTCCTCGACTCCTTCGCGGACGTGCCGGCGCTGGTGGAAAGACTCGGACACTGACCCGCGACCGGACCGACCGGACCCGACCGGATACGGCAGGACCGGACCCACTGCCGGGCCGTGCCTAGCCGGGGCGAGTTCGGCGAGGAAGGCGCCATGCTTCCTGTACGTACGCTCCGGCGCGCCTGTTCGCGGAAGAGGCGCACCGATACCGGGCAACCTCAGACGGCGCCGTGATCGTGATCGCAGCAGTGGGCAGCTCCACCGCCACCTGCTCGGTGTCGAAGCCGGTGCACGTCTCCAGCGGCCACATTGCCCCCACGCGTGCGGGGATCACCCCGGCGTTACCGTCGGCAACGCCGCAACCTGGAGCAGATACCCGAGCTGCTCCGCCATCACATCCGGATCGCCGACTGGGGGCGCAGCACGGACTCCTCAATGACGATCGGGAAGCGCCGACCACCACGCCGGATGATCCGCGGCCTGAAGGAGCCATCGTCCGAGGTACTGGCAGCAGAGCCGCCCACGTCCTCGGCCTGGGCTTGGCCGACCTCCTGGCCCTGTCCCACCGCGAGCTGATTCGCCGCCCCGGCCCCGGCCCTCCGCCCGACGCGGCGGACCCCACGCCAGGGAGAGGCCCGCCTCGCGGCCTGACGGGGCTACCGGGCGGCCTCCTCGGGGGTCTCGTACCCCTTGATGACGGGGTTCTTCTTGAGGGGTTCGTTCTCGCAGCCGAGGGCGTCGGTGGCGTGCCGTGTCATGAGGTACAGGAAGCGGATCTGGCGATCCCGTACGTCCTGCTTCACCGCCGTGCCGACGTACGCCGTGTTCGCGACGTCCGCGACCAGAAGGTTCTGCCGCGCCAGTTTGTCCAGGCCGCCGGGCAGTTCACAGCGCACGCGGAGCGTGGACAGCGTCTCGTCGGACTCTCCGTAGAGGCCGTTGACGTTGTAGTAGGTGAGGGTGTCCGCCGGGCGCCCCGAGCCTTTGGGGCTCTCCCGGGACGTCCAGTGGAAGTCCACGCTCAGGGTGTCGCTGCCGGTGCCCCTCGGGCGTTCCAGGGAGAACGAGCACAACGACGTCCGATACTCCGTGCGCCCCGGTTCCTCCCGCGCCCGCAACTCCTCCTTCAGCCCTTCCGCGAGGTCGGCGCTGCTCTTCTCGACCCTGGTCCGGTACGAATCCGTGTCGAGCAACTGCCGGACGAGCTTGCCCTCGCGCGTGCCCGGGGCGGCCTCGCAGGGGTGGCTGATCGGTGGCTCAGGGCTTTCCGATGAGCAGGAGGTCGCTGCGAGGGCAAGCGCTGCGACGACGGCCGACCGCTTGAGAAAAGGAGACGTGGGCCTTCTTGGGTGGGTGGTCATTTGCTGGCCTCTGCCGCCCTTTCGGCATTCCTGTATGCCTTGATGACGGGGTTCTTCTTCAGTGGCTCGTTCTCGCAGCCGACGGCGTCCGTGGCCTTTCGTGCCATGAGGTGCAAGAAATGGATCTGGCGATCCCTGGCGTCCTGGCCGACGCGGGGGCCGACGTATACCGTGTTCGAGCTGTGGGCGACGAGCAGAGTGCGTTGCGAGAGTTGGCCCAATTCGCCGGGCAGGTCGCACTCGATGTGGAGCTTTGTCAGAGTTTCGTCCGATTCGCCGTATGCGCCGTTGAGATTATAAAAGCTGTGCGTGTCCGCGGGGCGACCGGAGGGATCAGGATTTTCTCGCGAGGTCCAGGAGAAGTCTGTTCTCAGGGTGTTTCCCCCGCTGGTCTTGGAATATTCCGGAGATATTGCGCACGTCTGAATTTTGAACGCCAAAATCCCAGGCTGCCACTCCCGCAGGTGTTCGTTCATTTTTTCCTTCAGGCCCTCGTCCGTATTGCGGATATTGATCTCGTATTGTTCTGTTCCCGGCAATTCCTGTACGAGCTTGCCTACGGTGGAGGTTCGGGGGTGGCTGCACATTTCGCTGATCACCTGATCCTGGTCCGCCCTGGTGCAAGAGGTCGCTGCCCCTGTCGACGCCGAAGCGACGATCGGACGCTTCAGCGACAGACGGATTCCCGGATCACAAGTGCGTGAGGGCAGCGTTCCGCCCGGCGTCGTGGCCGTCGCGGGCACTGTCCTTCGCGGAGACGAAGGCTCCCGATCCCGAGATGTCATTGTCCTCGCCCCACTTGTCGATGATCTTGTTGGTGCCGTCCATGCCCACGGCGAAGTTGTCGCTCGCGTCCTCCTTGCCCTGGGCCTCCGCAGCGTCGACGACATCCTTCGTCCAGTCGTAGGCGACCGCGTCGATGATCGACCCGCCCACCGTGCCCAGGACCGGAATCTCACCGATCAGACCATTCGCTCCGGCGGCCGAGTACGCGGCGGTGTCCTCGGCCCACTCCGCCTTGTCCTTCTCCTTGTCGTCGTACACGTCGGCGCCGATACCGTTGAGCGCGCCCATCGCGCCACCGATCTGACTGCCGCAGTGGTCCCAGTCCGCGCTCACACCATGCGTCTTGTCGCCGTTGTAGGGCTCAGTCCTGGCGAGCTCGTCGGCGACATAGGCCCGCTCGGTCTCGTACAGCAGGGAGAAGGCCGGCGCGTCCTCCGCTATACCGCGCATGACACGGACAAGGCTCGCCTGCCCCACGGCGAGATGTGAGTTGTCCCCCGACCCGTTGATGGAGTCCTTCCCTCCGATACCGCCGTACGCCGACTCCTGGCCGTTCAGGATGATGTGCGTGTCCGCCACGTAGTCGGTGAGTGCCCTCGCCATCGGCCGGCGGATGTTCTCCAGGTCCTTGGGGAACTCGTCCCCGCCCGCGTCCTCGTCCAGGAACCGGATGGCGTTATGCATCACGCGTGCCTGGCCGTCCGTGTGCGGACCCGGCTCGCCGGGCTTTCCGCCCGGCTCGTGGCCGGTCGAGGCGGCCTCGATGGCGGCCCCGAGGCCCGCCGCCTTCTCGGGATCGGGCACGTCCATGATCGCCCCGCCGGGCGCGATGATGTCGTCGTACGGCCACTCGCGGTCGGTCAGCAGGTACTGCAGGTGCTCGTTCTTGTTGCCCTCGGCCTCGGGGTCGAGGAAGTACTCCGCCGCCTCGGGGTCCTTGCTCATGATGCCGAGCAGGTCGTCCAGAGGGTCGACGGCCAGCCCGGGACGGGTCGCGTCGAACGCGTGCGCGCGCCGGTCCGGGTCCTCGTTCTTGATGATGTCGTGGCCGACGTCATTGAGGAATTCCTTGCCGTATCCCTCGCCGTGCTTCATCAGTGTCACGAACGCCTGGTAGCCGGAGGTGACTGACGCGCCCTTGTCGATCCGGTCCGGGCCCACGCCCTTCAGCCCGTCGAGGAAGGGCTTGTAGGCGTAACTGTTCGGGTCCTTGGTGCCGGAGGCGACGGTATTGGCGAGGATTTCGGAGATCGAGTTGTAGAGCTTCTTGTCGCTGGCGGACACACCCGAATCGCTTGACGCGAGGTGCATCCGGTCGGCGATCCGCACCGCGTCCTCGGCACCGAGGGCATGCAGATACGCCTCGCTGAAGTGCTTGTCCTTGGCATTCTCGCGCATGACATCGCTGTAGTGCCGCAGTTCCTTGTCCGAGGCCTCGCCGGACTTGACCTTCTCCGACAGGGCGATCGCCTCGACAGCCTCGACGTCACCGACCGGCTTGGCATTGAACCCGAAAGGCGCCGTGCCATCGGCACCGGACGCGTTCAGGAGTGCGGTCTTGACGTCCTGGTCGAATTCGTTGACCGCCTTCACCGCGGCACCGATGTTGCTGGTGTAGGACATCTCCATGTTCCTGAGCTCAGGGTCGTGGCGCACACCTTTCGCCGTCGCCGTGTCCACCTTGCTGTAGTCGTAACTGGCCACGCCGCTGTCGGAGACCTTCATCCCGGCCTTGACCGCGTCCGCGACAGCGGACTCCACCTTCGCCCTGAGATCCGTGAAATGCCCGTGGGCGTCCCGGAGCAGGGACTCCATGGCGAGGGCTTCCTTCTGCGCCGCGTCGTACTGACCGCGCGTCACCGCGAAATTGGGGGCGGCGATCGATGCGCTTTCCCCGAGCCATCTGTCTTCCTTGGTGACGCTCTGCACGTCTTTCTCGTACAGGTTCTCAAGTTTTTTGAGCCTGGTGGCCATTTCCTTCCAGCCGTCCGCGGCCGAAGTGAGCTTGGAGAGCTTGACATGCAGTATCTCGTAATAGCTGGGCATCGTTTCCCCCTCAAACGCCGGACAGACGTGAACGCACTCAGACTCCGGACACCCTGGAATGGAGAGGGATGAAACCCTGCCCCGTGGCGATGTCCTGATCGGTGAACCGGATCGACGTGGTCCGCAGGCTGGACTTCTCGCTGTCCAGCCGCGCCATCAGCCGCTTCACCTGAGTGTCCCAGTGCGCGTGTGCCTTCTTGAGGCCGGCTCCGGTGTCCCAGCCGCTGAACTCGCCGATAGCGTTCCGGGTTGATTCGTCGGCCGCGTCGGCCGCCCCTCTCGTCCCGGGCTCCAGATCGTTCTGGATGGTGTTCGCCGCCTTCTTCTTCGCGGCGGGAGCCGTGACCAGGTCAGGCGCGGAACCCGTCTGGCCTGAGTTGCCGGCGGGGAGCTGGTTCAGCCGCGTGTGCCCCGACTGCTGTTCCGTGACCGCCTGCTTCTGCCGCGCCCATTCCTCGTCGAACGACATGTGCATCCCCCTGTCTACGCCTGACTGAGGCCCCGGGAATCGCGTGTGCGATTCCCGGGGCCTCCAAGAACGACAGACCCCCCTTGACGCGGGGCCCTCTGATTCACTCTAGCCTCGGCCTTTCGTGACGGTCCGTCGGTGCATCCGGCGGACCGTTTCGGGTGTTCGGGCTGGTGGCGGCAAGGCTGATGGTCCGGCGCTCGTGCCGGGTGGGCGCCGGATTCCATGGCTCCGGTCGGGTGGTGCTGCTCGCGGGGAGGGGAACGCGTTGGTCAGCCGGGGTCCGGGAGAGTTTCGAGCCGTCCCAGGGCGTCGGTGATCACGTGGCTCCAGGCCAGTGGCGTGCGAATCTCAGGTGTCGGCGGCGGGCGGTGGTGACGAGCTGGGTGGCGGTGGAGAAGAGGCGGAGCCGGAGTCGGCGGGGTTCTCACCCGCGGGTTCCGCCGGTCAGAGCGAGCATAGGCATCCATGCGAGGACGGCGAGGGCGATCTCCAGCCAGACGTGAGCGCGGGCCTGGCTGATCGCGGTCAGTGCACGGCTCCACCGGCGGCGAGGGTGTCGATGAAGCGGGAGACCGTCGGATCTGAGGCCAAGGGCCCGAAAACGCCGGGCTCGGCCCGCAGCATGGCGACCCCGAGAGCGCGGGATCCAGCACCGTCTTGCCGGGGGCGCGCACCGCGCGGGGCTTCGGCCAGGGTGCCAGTGCCGTCGATATCGCCTGATCCACGCCGGACTTTCGGACCGTCTCCACCAGCAGCCCGGCCCCGGCCTGCCGGACCGCCCCGCGACTGCCGCCCGCAGGGCGGACACGCGGGTACGGCCCGATATGCTTCTTCGCCTGGAAAGTGCCTCCGGGAGGGGCGGGAGCAGGGCCCGAGACAATCCTCATTCTCACTGGTCAGAGGCGCCTTCTGGCTGGGTGCGGGTTCAGCGTGTCGGCAGGGTGAGCTCCGCCCACACCGCCTTCCCGGGCCCTGCCCGCCCGCCTGTGCCCCAGCTGCCGGCGAGCGCGTCGACGAGAGTGAGCCCCCGCCCCTCCTGGGCATCATCGGCCGTTGTGCGCCGCACGGGTGGTGCGGACGACGCGTCGTGCACCTCGATACGGAGGCCGCCGGGGGCTGGGACGTAACGGGTCTCGATCTCCCTCCCCGGCGAAACCCGCGCGTGGCGCCCCGCGTTGGTGAGCAGCTCCGACAGCACGAGCGTCGCCGAGTCCTCCAGGGCACCCAGACCCCAACGGGCCAGCGCCTTACGCAACTCCAGTCGCGCCAGGGCGACGCAGCGAGGGTGCCGGCTCCAGCGCAGGACCACCGGCTCGATGCGGGACCCCATCAGGCCGCCGCCTCGGCGTTCCACAGGACCAGTCGCTGCCGGGCGCGCTCCCAGCGCTCGAACTCGGCCCGGGGGTAGGGCAGAAGCAAGGCGCTGTGCCGGTTGGTCAGGCCTGAGTGGCAGGCGTGGACGAATACGACCGAGGGGCGGAACGCAACGGCGTCCGGTCCGCCGTCCGGGCCGGATTCGCCGCCCGGAGGAAACAGGACGTTCCGCAGCGGTCGGATGAAACGCGCGATAAACTTCGGCATTGCCGGGGACTCCTCTTCAAGTGCTTCGGCCGCGCCCCCGGACGTCTGCAAACGTCGCGGGGGTTTTTGTTCTTCCGGCGGTCCCACCTTGCCCGCTCGGGCAGACTGGTGGCATATCCCAGCTGTCACCAAAAGACCTGAGTGGACAGCGAGTTATGCGAAAGCGGGTTCGACCCAGGTGGAGCTGAACGGGGAATCGGGCAAGGTCACGCCGCGTGTGAGGCTGGGACGGCGGCTGCGCCGGCTGCGTGAGCGGAGGGGCCTTTCGCTGCGACAGTTGTCCGAACAGGTGGGCGGCTATTCGCACAGCTATCTGGGGCGCGTCGAACTGGGGGACCAGCTCCCGTCGGAGGCGCTGGTGACATCGCTGGACCAGTTCTTCGATTCGGACGGGGTGCTGGCCGATCTGCTGGAGATGGCACACGACAGCTCGGTTCCCGACTATGGCCGGGCGGTCGTGGGGAAAGAGCTCGAAGCGGACCGGATCCAGGTCTTTACGAGCAGCCTCATCCCAGGGTTGCTGCAGACAGAGGACTATGCGCGCGAATTGTTTCGTACGTCCCTTCCCGGGGAGCCCGAAAGTAAGCTGAACGACCGGGTGGTCGTCCGCATGAAACGACAGCGGATCTTTGACCGGCCCGAACCGCCATTTTATTGGGCGATCATGGATGAAGCGTCTTTCAAACGGCCGGTGGGCAGCCCCCAGCAGATGGCCGATCAGCTGCGATGCCTGCTGCGGGCTGCCGAGCGGCCGAAACTCACAGTCCAGGTACTGCCGTTCACCGAGGGGGCGCACCCGATGATGGGAGGGTGCCTGACCTTGCTCACGCTGCGGGACGGCGGGACGATGGCGTTCATCGAGAGCTTCAGTTCCGGCGAGACGGCGGAGTTGCCGAAACGGACACTCGATCTGACCCAACGGTTCGACGTGGCGCGCTCCTTGGCCCTCCCTATGGAGAAGTCCCTCGGCCTGATCCGCGAATACCTGAAAGAGTATGAAGATGAACGCGATTCCTGATGCATCCGCTCTGCACGCGTGGCGACGGTCGAGTCACAGCAACAACGGCGAAGGCGCCTGCGTCGAGGTCGCGGACGGCTACCCCGGCGGCGTCCCCGTCCGTGACAGCAAGGCCCCGCACGGTCCGGCGCTGGTGTTTCCCGCCGCCGGCTGGTCGTTGTTCGTCGCCGCGGTCAGGGGCGGGGATCTGCGCGGCTGAGCCACTGCCGGCTTCAGGCGCCGCATACGTTCCGGAGGCGGCCCGCGCGTTCCACTTCGTGATCATGTAACCGGTCTGCGACGGAGCCGTCCCGGAACGAAGGCGGCGGGATCCTCGCGGCCCACAGCCCCTCGTAGTGGTCAAGCAAGCAACGAGAAGCCGGAACAGCTTCGGCCTCAACCGCTGATCCACAAGGGCAATTCATGTCCGGCAATCGTCGCAAGGCCCTCCTCGTCACCGCAGCCCTCGTGGGCGGCACCATGCTGATGACGGCGTGCCAGGACTCGGCCACGGACTCCGGTGCAGCGCAGGGTTCTTCGTCCGCCACTCCGGCCGACGGTGCGGCCACCCCGTCCGGCTCGGCGACCCCGGACAGCGGCAAGGACGCCGGGAAGGGCTCCGACGCGACCGGTGAGGGAACCGAGGACGGGGCGGGCTCCGGCGCCGACACCGGCGACGGTGTGCGGGTGCCGGTCGGGCAGAGCTGCGGCGCCAACGACATCTCCTGGAGCACCAGGTCCGAGACCCAGGCCGGCGGATACATCCTGGTCACCGCGAAGGCGAAGTCGGGCATCACCTGCATCCTGCCGGCCGCGCTTCCGACCGTGGCGTTCGGTTCCGACGGCACCGAGGCGGGTCCCGCGGAGCAGGCCGTCGGCCAGCAGATCACGCTGAGCGGGAACACCACCGCCTACGCCGGGGTGAACCCGAAGGCCACCGGCGGAGACGGTGGCAAGGAGCTGGACAGCATCATCGTCGGCGTCGGTGCCGAGGACCCCGACCCCGTTTCGCTGCCGGTCGGCACCATCATCGTCCAGGACCCGATCGTCACCAACTGGCACACCTCCCCGACGGACGCCGTTCCCTTCAACTGAGTGGCCCGGCGCGGACAGCGGTGCCGTCGGTCGCACCGAGCCGACCGCGGCTGCCGGGCAGGGCGGATCGGTCAGGCGCTTGGCCTCGGCCGTGTTCCGGAAGGCGGATCCGTCGCACGATCCCAGAGCCGGCCGGCCCGGGTCGGCAACCGCGAACGGCGCGGGAGGACCGGCGGGCGGCCGCCGGCCCTCGATCGCGAGGAGCGACGCCTGGCGACAGCCCCACCGTGACCTGCGAGCGGTCCGGTGCTTACGCGTTCGCTACGGCGTTCTCGCTACGGTGCGGTGGCCCGCAAAAAAGAGACCCTCCCGAAGGAGGGTCCGGCATCGCACGGGCGGAGCGCCCCCGGCAGGACTCGAACCTGCGGCCAAGCGCTTAGAAGGCGCCTGCTCTATCCACTGAGCTACGGGGGCCGGTGTCGGCCTCGGTGGCCCGGAGGGCGCTGGATCAAGCCATCCGTGACCTTGCCGGGACAAGGATAGGGCTCCGATCGCCTTGACCCGGTTGCTTCACCTGCGTGGCACGATGTGGAGGTTCAGTGAAGCGAACCGATAATCGCAGGTAGGTGCGATTCACGCACCGCTTTTGGCGCCTCGCGTCCCGGGTGTTGTGCACTCGTTATGCCTGCGCCCCACTCGTCCCCTCTGTCCCCCGGGACGGATCCGCCGCGCAGAGGGGCCTATACGCTTCAAAAAGGCGTTAAAATTGGGCATTCTTCACATGTGGTAACCATGGATGTACGGCCCCAGCTCATCGACGCACTTTCCGCCCTGCGCGACCGTGTCGCTGCCGTGCGTCTTCCACTCCCTCTGCCGGGGGCCGCGCGCGCCCGGCAGACGAGGACCGAACTGCTTGCCCAGCTCGACGACTACCTGGTCCCGCGGCTCAAGGACCCCGAGGCACCGCTGCTCGCGGTGATCGGCGGATCCACCGGCGCGGGGAAGTCGACACTCGTCAACTCGCTGGTGGGGTGCCGGGTCAGTGAGGCGGGAGTACTGCGCCCGACCACGCGGACCCCGGTGCTCGTCTGCCACCCCGACGACCACCACTGGTTCGCCGGGGTGCGCGTACTGCCCGAACTGACCAGGGTGTGGCTGCCGCCGGGGCAGGCACCGGATCCGGACGGGCACGACCACCTGGGGGCGGACGGGAACCAGGACGGCACCGTGCTGCGGGTGGAGACCGCGGCGACCCTGCCCCGCGGGCTCGCGCTGCTGGACGCCCCGGACATCGACTCGCTCGTCGTACGCAACAGGGTCCTGGCCGCCGAGCTCATCTGCGCCGCCGACGTCTGGGTCATGGTGACCACCGCGTCCCGGTACGCCGACGCGGTCCCCTGGTACCTGCTGCGTACCGCCAAGGAGTACGACGCCTCCCTGGTCACCGTCCTGGACAGGGTGCCGCACCAGGTCATCGCCGAAGTCTCGCGGCAGTACGCGGCCCTCCTCACCCGGGCCGGGCTCGGCGAGGTCCCCCGCTTCACCATCCCCGAACTGCCCGAGTCCGCGGGCGGCGGCAGCGGCCTGCTGCCCACCACCGCAGTCGCGCCGCTGCGCGCCTGGCTCACCCACCGCGCGCAGGATCCGGCGGCCCGTCAGCAGGCCGTGGGACGCACGGCGTCCGGGGTCATCGACTCGCTCAACGTACGGATGCCCGAGCTGGCCGGGGCCGTGGCCGCGCAGTACGCGGCGGCGGTCCGGCTGACGGGGGTGGTGGAGGAGGCGTACGGCAAGGAGTCGTCCCGCGTCCGGCGGCGGCTCCAGAACGGTGCGGTGCTCGCCGGGGCCGCACGTACCCGGTGGCGCGGATACCCGCTCTACAGCACCGCCGAGGAACTGCTCGACGCACTCGTGGAGAGCCTGGGCGCACTGCTCCAGTGCGCGGTGGCCGCCGCCGACGAACAGATCCGCACCACCTGGCAGCGCGAACCCGCCGCGGGGGACTTCCGGTACGAGGACGCCGGCCGGGAAGCCGGCGGCTGGGGGCCGGCCGAGGACATCCAGGGCCGGATCGCGATGGCCGTACGGCGCTGGCGGCGGGTCCTGGAGGAACTGGCCGAGGAGGAGGCGCGGCTGCTGGAACGCAACGCCGCACCCGACGCCGAGACGGTGGCCGCGCTGCTGGCCGCCGTCCTGCTCGGCGGGCGCCGCGCCCGGGGAGCCGGGGAACAGCTCGCCGAACGGATCGGCGCCCAGGGCGCGCTGCGGCTGCGCGACAAGGGCGGGGCACTCCTCGCCGGCTGCCTGGAGCAGGTCCTGCACGGCGAACGCGACCGGCGGCTCACCCCGCTGGACGCGCTCGAAGTCGCTCCCGAACCGCAGGCCGAACTGATCGCCGCCCTGTCCGTACTGCAGAAGGAGAGATGGAAGCGATGACCGCTGTCACCGACCACGACCGCGACCGGGCCGAGGACACCGAAGGGCCCCAGGGGCGGAGCTGGGACGACGGGCTCATCGCACGGCGCGCCGCCGCCGCCGCCGCACAGGAGGGGGCGCGGCCGGAACGTCCCTCCGGCGACGACGTACGCCCCCAGGTGGAGGCGTACGGGCTGCCCGGCAGCCCCCTGCGGCCCCGGCTCGACGCGCTGCGCGAGCTCGTCGGGCTGTCCAGAGCCAGGCTCGACGGCGACACCCTCGCCGAGGCCGGACGGGTGCTCGACGAGGCCTCGGCCCGGCAGCGGCTCTCCTCCCGGCACACGGTCGTCGCCATCGCCGGTGCCACCGGCAGCGGGAAGTCGACCCTCTTCAACGCGCTCGCGGGCGTCCAGATCTCCGACACCGGACTGCGCAGGCCGACGACGTCCGCGCCGATCGCCTGCAGCTGGACGGACGGGGCCGCCGGACTGCTGGACCGGCTGGCCATTCCCGGCAGGCTGCGGCGCAGGCCGGTACAGGGGGGAACGGAGACCGACGAGGCGCTGCAGGGGCTCGTGCTGGTGGACCTGCCCGACCATGACTCGGCGGCGACCGGCCACCGGGACCAGGTGGACCGGGTGCTGGCGCTCGTCGACGCGGTGATCTGGGTCGTCGACCCGGAGAAGTACGCCGACGCGGCCCTGCACGAACGCTATCTGCGGCCGCTCGCCGGGTACGCCGAGATCACCTTCGTCGTCCTCAACCAGATCGACCGGCTGCCCGGTGAGGCCGCCGACCTCGTCCTCGACGACCTGCGCCGGCTGCTGGACGAGGACGGCATGGCGGTGGGGGAGCACGGCGAACCCGGCGCCACCGTCATGCCCCTGTCCGCGCTCACCGGCCACGGGGTGGGTGACCTGCGCGAGCTGCTCGGCCGGTTCGTCCAGGACCGTACGGCGGCGACCCGCCGCCTCTCCGCCGACGTGGACGCGGCAGCCGCACGGCTGCGGCCCGTGTACGTCGCCGAAGGACGCCCGGGACTGGGCGAGCGGGCCCGTGAGGAGTTCACCGACCGGCTGGCCGAGGCGGTGGGGGCCTCGGCCGCCGGGGAAGCGGCGGAGCGTGAGTGGCGCAGGAACGCGGGGCGGGCCTGCGGGACGCCGTGGCTGAGGCTGTGGCACTGGTACGAGTCCACCCGGCAGCTCGGCGGCGGCCTGGACCTCATGGCACAGGCCCTCGCCCCGCCGGAGGAGGAACTCACCGCCAGGCAACGGGTGGAGCAGGCCGTACGGAAGCTGGCGGACGACGCCGTCGACGGGCTGCCCGCACCCTGGGCACAGGCCGTGCGCGAGGCGGCGGTCAACGGGGCCAAGGGGCTGCCCGAGGCGCTGGACGAGCTGTCACGCAACGCGCAGGCGCAGGCGGCGGCGGGTGGCCGGGGGCGCGCGGCGGCGACCGCGGGCTCCGGCACGGCGACCGTCGGCTCCGGCGCTGCGGACCCGGACACGAAGGGTGCCTCGGTGCGTGGTCCCGGCCGCCCCACGGACAGGGCCGTCGCTCCCGTCGCCGGGGCGCTCGGCGGTCGTGGCGCCAGGCCGCCGCGGCCCGCGTGGTGGCCCGCCGCGGTGCTGGCACAGGCCTCGATGACGCTGCTTCAGATCTTCGGCGGGCTGTGGCTGCTCGGCCAGATCGTCGGTGTGATCGAACCCGGGCTGGTCACCCCCGCGCTGCTCATGCTGGCCGGAGTCGTCGGCGGACCGCTCGTGGAGTGGTCGTGCGCGGCCGCGGCACGCGGCCCCGCCCGCCGGTACGGGCAGGAGGCGGAGCGGCGGCTGCGCGAGACGGCGGCCGGATGCGGTCGGGCCAGGGTCCTCGACCCGGTCGCCGCGGAGCTTGCGCGCTATCGCGAGGTGCGGGAGCGGTACGTGACGGTGACGGAGTTTTCCACAACCGGCCGGTAGTCCACAGGCTTCAGCGGCATTCCCGAATTCCGTCCAGCATGGATGTCGGTGGTTCGCACGGGACCGTGAGGGCGCGGCGGCGGACGGCGTGGCGGGCAAGGCGGCCACGCTCCTCCGCGGCCTGCCCGGCGGACCCGTGCCGGGCAGGACAGAAAGACTGACAACGGGCCTGACAACAGGCCTGACTACAGACCTGACAACAGGCCTGATGAAACGCCGGACAGGGTCCGGACAACAGGCCGGCAGCAGGACGGAAACGGGGAGCGGGAAATGAACGACACATGGGTGACGCTGGTGGGAAATGCCGCGACTCCGGTGGACTTCCGGGAGACGGCGACGGGAGCCATGGCGCGATTCCGTATGGCGGTGACACCCCGGCGATGGGACCGCGAGAAGCAGATCTGGGCGGACGGCCGCACCAGCTTCTACACGGTGTGGGCCTGGCGGACCCTGGCGGCGAACCTCTCCGGATCGGTCGCCGTCGGAGAACCCCTTGTGGTGCACGGTCGTTTGAAGGTGCGCGAGGAGGAGCGGGACGGGACGTGGAAGACCTCCGTGGACATCGAGGCCGTGGCGGTGGGACACGATCTGACCAGGGGGACGGCCGCGTTCCGGCGGGTGGTCAGAGCCGAACCGGCACTGACCGCTCCGGCACATCGTCAGAAACCGGCCACGGAGATGGCTTCCGTGTCCTGAACACCCAGGCGCGCCGAAGCGGTCGATAACGATTGTGATTCGGAATGCTTATCTGACGGTATGACGGGGGACTGCCCTTCACTTGCTCTTTACGATTCCCCAGTACTCATGCGGCACTTGAGTTTGCTGGCGAGACACCTCCCACACGTGAACCATGCGTGAAGGTCTCGCCCGGAGGGGAATTCTGTGTTTTCTGTGTCTTCAGCAACCGCTTCGTCGTCCAGGGCGACGACGGAGCAGTCCATACGGAGCCTGAGCGGGGGTCGCCGACACGATCAGGAACCGGGCCGTGCCGGGCGGGGCCGCGGCCTCGCCCGGGTGGCCGCCGCGATCCTGGCCTCCGGCCTCGTCGCGGCCGGGACCCTCGTCGGCGCCACGGCGGCGGCGGCCGAGGAGACCGGCCAGCACCAGGGCGGCGCGACCGCAGTCCTGGACGGGCTGAAGACCTACGACCGCGCCGTGCTCCGCATCGAGGGCAAGGACGGCAAGGAGTCCAGGACCCAGGAGCTCCCCGCCGGACTGTTCGAGATGACCGTCGACGGCGGCGGAACGCTCAAGACGTACTGCATCGACATCCACAACCCCACCCAGGACCGGGCGAAGTACCTGGAGACCCCCTGGGACCAGAGCTCGCTCGGCGCCAACAACGACGCCGGCAAGATCCGCTGGATCCTGGACCACTCCTACCCGAAGGTCGACGACCTCGCGGCGCTCGCCCAGGAGGCCGGTACCGGCCCGCTCACCGAGAAGACCGCCGCGGCGGGCACCCAGGTCGCCATCTGGCGCTTCTCGGACGACGCCGACGTGACGGCTTCCGACGCGCAGGCGGAGAAGCTCGCCGACTGGCTGGAGGGCAAGGCCGAGAACGTGGCGGAGCCCAAGGCCTCTGTGGCCCTGGACCCGGCCGCGGTGTCCGGCAAGGCCGGTGAGCGGCTCGGCCCGATCACCGTCCACACCAACGCGGGCCAGGTCTCCGTGGCACCGCCGGCCGACGCCGCCGCCAGCGGGGTCACGGTCACCGACAAGGACGGCAAGCCCGTCACCGTGGCCGCCGACGGCACCGGCCTCTACTTCGACATCCCCGAGGACGCCGCCGACGGCTCCGCCTCGCTGACCGTCCAGGCCACCACCTCGGTGCCCGTCGGCCGGGTCTTCGCAGGGATCACCAAGAGCCAGACGATGATCCTCGCCGGCTCCAGCGAGTCCACGGTCACCGCGACGGCGACCGCCACCTGGGCCGAGAAGGGCGCCGTCCCGGCGCTCACCGCCGAGAAGAACTGCGCCAAGGGCGGCGTGGACATCACCGCGGAAAACAAGGGCGACGAGCCGTTCACCTTCGAGCTCGCCGGCACCAAGCACACCATCCCCGCGGGTGAGACCCGGACCGTGACGATCCCCGTCGCCGAGGACCAGGCGTACGACTTCACGATCACCGGCCCCGGCGGCTTCAGCAAGAACTTCAAGGGCGTCCTGGACTGCGAGACCGCGGGCACCCCGGTTCCGGGTGACGAGACCGACACCCAGAGTGGTTCCGAGCCCGTTCCCGCCCAGACCGGCACCAGCTCCACCGGCGCCGAGGGCGACCTCGCCGCGACCGGCGGCTCCAGCGCAACCCCCGTCATCGCGGGTGTCGCCATCGCCCTCGTCGTCCTCGGCGGCGGCGCGGTCTTCCTGCTCCGCCGGAAGAAGCCGCAGACCAGCGGTCAGTAATGACCGATGCGAGTGACTGATGTGACCACGGGCGCTTCGTGAGAACGCGCCGGTGAAGGGCCCGGTACGGACATCCGTACCGGGCCCCGTCGCGTTCCGGAGGGCCGGAAGGCACGTACCGGGGACCGGTACTGGTTTCCGTCCGGGTGCAGACGTCAGGCAAGATGGGTGTATCTGCCCACACCTCTATTGCTGCCGGACGGTTTCTCTTGGCTGAGTTCATCTACACCATGCGCAAGACGCGCAAGGCGCACGGCGACAAGGTGATTCTCGATGACGTCACCCTGAACTTCCTGCCCGGCGCGAAGATCGGTGTCGTGGGGCCCAACGGTGCCGGTAAGTCCACGGTGCTGAAGATCATGGCGGGCCTGGAGCAGCCGTCCAACGGCGAGGCGTACATCACGCCCGGTTTCAGCGTCGGCATCCTCATGCAGGAGCCGAAGCTCGACGAGTCGAAGACCGTCCTGGAGAACGTCCAGGACGGCGCCGCCGAGATCATGGGCAAGCTCAAGCGCTTCAACGAGGTCGCCGAGCTCATGGCGACCGACTACTCCGACGCGCTCATGGACGAGATGGGCAAGCTCCAGGAGGACCTGGACCACGCCAACGCGTGGGACCTGGACGCGCAGCTGGAGCAGGCCATGGACGCCCTGGGCTGCCCGCCCGGCGACTGGCCCGTCAACAACCTCTCCGGTGGCGAGAAGCGCCGTGTGGCGCTCTGCAAGCTGCTCATCGAGGCCCCGGACCTGCTCCTCCTCGACGAGCCCACCAACCACCTCGACGCCGAGTCGGTGAACTGGCTGGAGCAGCACCTCTCGAAGTACCCGGGCGCCGTCGTGGCCGTCACCCACGACCGGTACTTCCTGAACAACGTCGCCGAGTGGATCCTCGAGCTCGACCGCGGCCGCGCGATCCCCTACGAGGGCAACTACTCCACGTACCTTGAGCGCAAGGCCACGCGCCTCAAGGTCGAGGGCCGCAAGGACGAGAAGCGTCAGAAGCGGCTCAAGGAAGAGCTGGAGTGGGTCCGCTCCAACGCCAAGGGCCGCCAGACCAAGTCCAAGGCACGTCTCGCCCGTTACGAGGAGATGGCGGCCGAGGCGGACAAGATGCGGAAGCTGGACTTCGAGGAGATCCAGATCCCGCCGGGCCCGCGGCTCGGTTCCATCGTCGTCGAGGTCGAGAACCTCTCGAAGGCCTTCGGCGACAAGGTCCTCATCGACGACCTGTCCTTCACGCTGCCGCGCAACGGCATCGTCGGCATCATCGGTCCGAACGGCGCGGGCAAGACCACGCTGTTCAAGATGATCCAGGGCCTGGAGACGCCGGACTCCGGCGCCATCAAGGTCGGCGACACGGTCAAGATCTCCTACGTCGACCAGTCCCGCGCCAACATCGACCCGAAGAAGACCCTCTGGGCCGTCGTGTCGGACGAGCTGGACTACATCAACGTCGGCCAGGTCGAGATGCCCTCGCGGGCGTACGTCTCCGCGTTCGGCTTCAAGGGCCCGGACCAGCAGAAGCCGGCCGGTGTCCTGTCCGGTGGTGAGCGCAACCGCCTCAACCTGGCGCTGACGCTCAAGGAGGGCGGCAACCTGCTGCTCCTCGACGAGCCCACCAACGACCTCGACGTCGAGACCCTGTCCTCGCTCGAGAACGCGCTGCTGGAGTTCCCCGGTGCGGCCGTGGTCATCTCCCACGACCGCTGGTTCCTGGACCGCGTCGCCACGCACATCCTGGCGTACGAGGGCGACTCCAAGTGGTACTGGTTCGAGGGCAACTTCGAGTCGTACGAGAAGAACAAGGTCGAGCGTCTCGGCGCGGACGCGGCCCGTCCGCACCGTGCCACGTACAAGAAGCTCACGCGAGGCTGATCGTGGCTCGTCATATCTACAGCTGCCCGCTGCGCTGGTCGGACATGGATGCCTTCGGCCACGTGAACAACGTGGTCTTCCTCCGCTACCTGGAGGAGGCGCGCATCGACTTCATGTTCCGGCTGGCGCCGGGGGACGGCTCGCCGTCCTTCGCCGGCGGGTCCGTCGTGGCCCGGCACGAGATCGACTACGTGCGCCCGCTGGTCCACCGGCACGCGCCGGTGACCGTCGAGTCCTGGGTCACGAAGATAGGCGCCGCGTCGCTGACGATCGCCTATGAGATCAAGGACCCCGAGCAGGTCTACGTACGGGCGTCGACGATCGTCGTGCCCTACGACCTGGCCGAGGAGCGGCCCCGGCGGATCACCGCCGAGGAGAAGCACTTCCTCCAGGAGTACCTGGACCAGGAGCCGGCTGCCGCATGACGGTGCCCGTGCGGTCGCCGCAGTTCGCCGACGAGAGGGAGGCGGCGGATCTCGCCGCCTTCCTCGGCCGGCTGCTCCACTACGACCGGGCCGCCGCCGTCCGCCTCCAGGCGGGCGGCGGCGCACTGGCGGTGTTCGGCCGGCCGCCGTCGTTCGAGGTCCTCGCGATCCGTACGGCACGGCTGTCCGGCACGCACGACTTCGACACCACCGTCTCGGCCGGTGAGCTCCTCGAATCGCTGGACCCGGACGGAACGGCCGGGCCCGGCGCCCTGCCCGCACCCGTCACCGGCCCGCCGTGGACCGGAGTGCTGCCGCCGCGCGGCGGCTGGCGGGAACGCCCCGGGCTCCCGGGGCCGGAGAGCCTGCGCACCGCGCTCACCGCCGCCGTGACGGAATTCAGGGCCCGCGACACGGCCCTGCCCGAGGACCGGCGCACCCGGGCGGAACGCGACCTGATCGGCCGCGACATCTGGTCCCGCACGGTCGGCGACACCGAACTCCCGCTGCGCGCCGTGCACGCCGCCCAGTCCCTGGGCTTCCTGCGCCCGTCGCCCGGCTTCCCCGTCGCGCTGCTCACGGCCGGTTCGTGGCTGCGGCTGCGCACACCGTTCGGCTCGATCGCCCTGCGGGGCGCGGGCGGCGGCCTCGGCACGCTCGCGGTGACGGTCGGAACTGCCTGAGACCCCGAGTCGCGGTGACGGTCGGAACTGCCTGAGACCCCGAGTCGCGGTGACGGTCCGCACAGCCTGAGGACCCAGCGCCGTGACGGTCGTGACGGTCTGAGGCCCCCGCGCCGCGTCTACGCCTTCGGCGGCTCGTCCGGCCACACCCCGATGTGGTCCTGCTCCAGTTCCAGCATCACCCGGTGCTCCATGCCCAGCGCCTCGGTGTAGTCGGCGGGCAGCTGCAGCCGGCCCGCCCGGTCGAGCATCGCGTACTCCCGCGCCACCTGGGACTCCTGCCCCGTCGCCGCGTCGACCTCCGTGCGCCGCAGCACCTCGGAGGACGTACGGCCGTCGCGGATCGCCACCGTGCGGCGCACCTCGCCCGCCACCGCCTGGTCGTGGGTGACGATCACGATCGTCGTACCGAGCTCCTCGTTGGCCCGGCGGAACGCGGCGAACACCTGCTCGCCGGTGGCCGAGTCCAGCTCACCGGTCGGCTCGTCGGCCAGCAGCACCGAAGGGTTGTTGGCCAGGGCCACCGCGATCGCCACCCGCTGCTGCTGGCCGCCGGACATCTGCGCCGGGCGGCGGTCACGGCAGTCCGCGACATCGAGCATCTGCAGCAACGCATCGGCGCGCGCGGCCCGTTCACGGTTACGGCCGCCGCCGCGCAGCTGCATCGGCAGCGTGACGTTCTGTACGGCGGTCAGATACGACAGCAGGTTCCGGGAGGTCTGCTGCCACACGAAGCCCACCACGTCGCGGCGGTAGCGCAGCCGTTCCTTCGGCCCCATCGCCAGCAGATCGCAGCCCGCCACCTTCGCCGAGCCCGCCGTGGGCACGTCGAGGCCGGCCAGGATGTTCATCAGGGTGGACTTCCCGCTGCCCGAGGCGCCGACCAACGCCATCAACTCGCCCTCCGTGACGAGCAGATCGAGCCCCTGCAGGGCCTGCACCTCCACCCCGTCCGCGGAGAAGACGCGCACCAGCCGGTCGCAGGCGATCAGCGCGTCATGTCCGTACGACGGCCGGTCGCGGCGCATGACGGCCCGCTGTTCGAGCTCCGCCAGAGTGGTCTCTGTCGACGACGTCATCGGGTGTCTCCTGCCCTGAGTTCCTTGATCGATCCACGACGGCCCGCCCACCACGCCTGGACGCCCGCCACAGCCGCGGCGAGGACGACCACCCCCACTGCCGGCAGGGCCAGCGACCAGGCGTCGGCCCGCAGTGAAGCGCTGATCGGTGATCCGGACTCCCCGCCCGCCAGCGCGAGCGCCGCCAGGTCGACGCCGGGCGCCAGCAGGGCGATGGTCGCCCAGCCGACGAGCAGCCCGCCGGACGCGGCCAGCAGCGCCTGCGGCATGGCCTCGAACGCCAGCAGCCGCCTGCCCTGCCGGGTCGTGAGCCCCATGGTGCGCAGGCGCGCCAGCAGTGTCCTGCGCTCCGGCGCGGTCTGCAGCAGGGACAGCAGCACGGCGAGCAGCGCGTATCCGGCACCGGCCGCGACAGCCGCCCCGTAGATCCGCTCGGCCCCCGACTGCATCGGGGTGTCGACGAACGCCTCGCGTTTCTCCGCCCGCAGCCGCACGGTGAACTGCCCCGCGTCCTTCGCGGCGGCCCGCAGCTCCCCGGCGTCCGGTGCGGGACCCGTGACCATCAGCGTCGTGGGCCGCTGCGTGACGAGCCCCGCGGAGTCGACGACCAGGAAGCCGGAATCCGTCACCGCGGAGGTGCGCGAGAGGACGGCGGCGACCCGCACCGTGATGTCCCCGCCCTCCGACGCGATGGTGCGCGGCCCGTCGCCGAGCACCTTCGCCACCTCGGGGGAGGCGATCGCGGGCAGCACCTCGTCCTGCCCGCCCCCCGCCTTCAACAGGCCCGCGGGCAACGCGGGCAGGCCCGTCCCGCGGGCCAGCCGCGCGTACGACTCCGGCTCCACGCCCAGCAGGGTCGCCCGCTCGGTGTCCGACCGGGCGTCCAGGGCGGCGGCCAGCGGAACGCTGTACTCGATGCGCACGGCCGCCACGTCATCGACGCCGTCCATCGCCCGCACCGCGCGGGTCATGCTGTCCGGGACCGCGGTCAGCCCCACGTTCTCGCCGCTGATCCGGGCGTCCGCGCCGACCGCCCGCAGCGCCGCGTCGTCACGCGCGTCGGCGACCCCGGCCAGCACCGAACCGCCGAAGGCCGCCGTGGTCAGCGCGATCAGCAGGGCGAGCAGCGGCAGCGTGCCGCTCGTCGACGCCCGCCCGGCCCGTGCCAGCGACAGGAAGCCGACCGCCCCACGCAGCCGCGCGACGGGCCGGGCCGCCAGCCGCAGCGGCAGCGGATAGAACCGCACGAGGACGAGAGCCGCGATCAGCCCCACCAGGACGGGGGCGGAGCTGACCAGCAGGTCGGCGTCCGAGCCCGTCGTCGTACCCCTCCGGCGCAGCGCGGCGACCGCGCCGACCGCCAGGACGAGCAGGGTCAGCTCGGCGACCGTACGCCGCCGGGAGGGCTTCGCGTGCACGACGTCCTCGCGGGCCCCGTGCAGCAGCGGCCTGCGGTGGTGCAGCGTCGTGCGGAGCGGCAGTGCCACACAGACCAGGGCCGCGACCGAGGCGGCACCGACCACCGCGGGCCACCACCGGGCCTCCCCGATGACGAGGACGGCCAGCAGCAGCCCGAGCGCCGCGGCGGGCAGCACGGCCACCGCGGTCTCGGCCAGCAGCCGTCCGCCGATTCCCCGCAGCGAGCCGCCCCGGGAGCGCAGCAGGGCCAGCTCGTGGTGGCGGCGGGCGCCGATCAGGGCGCCCGTCATCAGCAGGACCACGGCGGCCACCGCGCCGATCCCCACGGCGGCGACCGTGACGACGGGGCCGATCGCCGCACCCATCGCCGTATAGGCGTCGAGAAGGGCGTCCAGGTCCGTGGTGAGCGTCGTGTTGGGCCCCACCAGGGCGCGCAGCTTCAGCAGCCCCGGGCCGTTCTCCAGCGAGGCGACGGCGTCCCGCAGCCCGGGTGCGTCGGCCGCGGTGAGTCCGGAGGGGTCCGGGGCGATGCGCCAGTACAGCTCCGGTTCGCCCGTCGTGGCCAGCAGCGCGGGCCCGGTGTCCGGGGCCAGGAGCAGTGTCGCCGTCCAATAGGAGACCGGCGTCGGGGAACCCGGGTCCGGGACCAGCGACGGGGCGCGGTACAGGGGGTCGACCGACCAGTAGCCGCTCTTCGGGTGCAGCGGGGTCACCAGGCCCGTGATGCGTACGGTCAGTGGCTTCCCGCCCTGGGTGGGCACCGCGATCGTGGAGCCCACCTCCATCTTCAGCTCCGCCGCCGTCTCCTCGGTGACGGCCGCCTCCACCTCACGGGTGGCGGCGGTCACCTCGCCGCGCGCGACGGGCCAGCGGCCCCCGGCCAGAGCGCTGTGCTCGCGGAGCGCCGACGGGACGGCGTAGTGCAGCCGGGGAGGCAGCGCGTCGGGCCGGGGCAGCCAGGACTCCTGCGCGACGATCGGCTCGGCCGTGTGGACCCCGTAGGAGGAACGCGGCACATCGGCCCGCACCGGTGCGGGAAGGTCCTTCAGCAGCGCACGGTCGACCTCGGCCCGCGGCCTGTCCCGCAGCACCTCCTCACGCGCCGGACGCGGCACCGCGAGCGACGGCGGGGGCGTGGTCACCTCGAGCACGCTCTGCCCCGGCGACGCCGTCGAGATGTCGTGGCGCAGCGCCTTCGTCCCGTACGCGTCCACGGCACGCGGGAACGCGGCGGCGAGGAAGGCCGTCAGGAACACCAGGACCGCGAGGGCGGCGGTGATCCCGGGGGCGGTACGCAGCCGGGTACGGACCCAAGGGGCGCAGGCGGCCGAGATCTTGGCGGCGGTCATGTCAGTTGTCCCCCTGGTGGCGCAGCGAAACGGCGGGATCGGCCCGCCTCAGCGTGATCGCGGCCACGATCAGCAACGGCAGCGCTGCGACGGAGGCCAGCAGCACGGCGACCTGCCCGGCGGGCAGCAGCACCAGGACGTCCGGCACCGGTCGGGCGGCCTGCCCCGTCAGCACCACGAGCGGCACGACGGCCCTGGTCAGCACGGCCCCCAGCGCCAGCCCGACCAGCACCGCGAGGGCGATCAGGATCCCCTGCTCCGCGGCGACCATCCTGGCCAGCCGCCTGCGGGACGTACCCAGAGCCCGCAACACGGCGAATTCGGCGGACCGTTCGCGCTGCGAGCCCACGAGGCCGACCGCGTAACCGACCGCGGCCAGCGCCGCGGCGACCGCGGCCACCGCCAGCAGCGCGGACTGCGGACCCGCCCCCAGCGGATCGTCCGCCAGAGCCTGGGCCGTCTCGTCGCGCACCAGCACCTGGGCCGGGTCCGTACCCGGCAGCTTGCGCAGCTCGGCCGCCACCACCGGCCCGTCGCCGGGGGCCGTGCTCAGCCACCACTCGGTGGGCGCCAACGCGGCACCGGACCGCTGGGCGAGCACTTCGGAGACGGCCCTGAGGTCCAGGAGCAGGCTCCCGCCGGGCTTCACCGACGACCCCGCCCCGCTTCCGGCGGCCGAGGAACCGGCGGCCGAGGAACCGGCGCCCGAGGAACCGGCGCCCGAGGAACCGGCGCCCGGGGAGCCGGCGGCGCCGGTGGTGGGCAGCTGCCGCACCGACTTCACCAGGGTCACCCGGACCGTCCGGCCGGACAGCGTGAGGTCGACCTCCTGGCCGAGCTTCGCTCCCGAGTACGTCAGATACGCGTCGGTCACCACCGCCTTCAGCGCGGGCGCCGCCGCACGGACCGCGGTGACCCTGAGCGTGCCCACCGGGCCGCCGCCGAAGAACGGCTCCGGCGTCAGGACGGCCCCCGTGCCGTAGCGGAAGGAAGGCTCCGCACCCGAAGCGCTCACCGGCTCCGGAGTCGCGCCCGGCCGCTCCTCCCCGGCCTCGGTCACGGTCGTCGCCGCCCGCCAGCGCACCCCGTCCCCGGCCCGGACCGGCTGCTCGCCGTCCTCGGCCGTCTGCGCCCTGAGCCCCGTCACCGCGACCAGCCGCTGCTGGGAGCGGTCCGCGGGCACGTCGCCGTCCACCTCGAAGCCGGTCACGGCCAGCCCGCCCGACGGGGACACGGGCACGGAGACGGTGTGCGTACGCCCGTCGACGGGAACGGTCCCGGCACCGATCCGGTAGCCGATGCCGTAACGGTCCTCCAGCAGCACGCTCACCAGCGGAGCCGCACCCGCCCGCTTCTTCTCCTCGGGCGCCGCGGTGTCGGTGATCCGCAGATCGAACACCGCCCGGGTGCTGTTCTCCGGCAGCGTCACCCCGGTACGCGTGGCCTTCGGCGGGGCGATCGCGTCGAACAGCTCCTGCGGTGCCGAGCCCGCGAGGTCCTCGCGCATCAGCATCCGCTCGCCTGCATGCGAAGTGTCCAGCGCCAGCACCTCGGCCGTCCGCCCGCCGGACAGGTCGACCGTCGTACGGAACGCCGGAGCCGCCTCGCGCACACCGGGCAGATCCGAGTACGGCGCCGCCTTCGCCGGGTCGTTGCCGAGCCCGGCCACGACCCGTACCGAGGCGCCGGACCTGAAGTCGGCCTGGTCGCTCTGCGAACGGTCCCAGGAAGCGGCCTGGCCGATGGCCAGCATGCCCGTCGCCACGGCCAGCACGATCAGCAGCACCGGACCCGCACCGCGCAGCGGACGGCGGCTGAACTGCCAGCCGGCCAAGGCCGCGGACAGTCCCCGGCCGCCCGCCGCGCGGCGCTCCGCGAGCCGGGCCGCCGGGGGCAGCAGGCGCAGCGTCAGCACCGTGCCCGCGAGCAGGGCCAGCGCCGGTGCGGCGACCAGCAGCGGATCGATGCCGAGCTCGCCCTCCCGGTCACCGCTGAGCGCGCCGCTGCCCGAGGTCCCGGTCTGCCGGTCCAGCTGCCAGTAGGCCACCCCGGCGATCAGCAGCAGCCCGAGGTCGGCACCCGCGCGCACCGGGGCGGGCAGCGCCGTGGCGCGGGAGCCCCGCCGCCCGCCCGCGCTCGCGGCCAGGGCGGGCGCCACCACGGCGAGCGCACACGCCAGCGCGACGGCGACGGCCACCAGCCACACCGAGCCGTTCACACCACCGCCGAGCTCCAGCCCGATCCGGGTGAGCTCGCTCCGGTCCGCGAGCAGCCGGGTCAGCGGTCCGGCGAGCAGCGGGGCGACGAGAGCGGCGGGCACCGCGAGCAGCAGTGCCTCGGTCGCGGCCAGCGAGGCGAGCCGGCCCCGCGAACCGCCCCGGGCCCGCAGGAGTTCCGTCTCACCGGCCCGCTCGCTGCTCAGCAGCCGGGCCACGAGCAGCAGGGCGTAGCCCGCGAGCAGGACCAGCTGGACCGCGACGATCATGATCGTCGAGCGGGACACCAGCAGCGCCCGGTCGATCTGCTCGACGACGGTGGGCAGCGAGGTCCGCACCGTGACCTTGCCGTCGAACACCGCGGCCGCCGACAACGCCTTCGGCCCGGCCGTCGACGCGCGGTGCAGATCCCCGGTCCGGTCGGTGGTCACCGTACGGAAGTCGGCACCGGCCAGCCAGGACACCCCACCGGCACTCAGCCGGTCGGAAGCCAGGACCGCGGGGTCGGCGAGCAGCGGACCGTACGTGGTGAAGACGACCTTGCGGACCCCGCGCCCGCCGAGCGTGTCCAACTGCCAGTAGGGGTCGGCCTGGTCGGACGCCTCGTACAGGCCGGTGATCTCGATCGTGAGCGGTGCTCCGCCCAGCCGGTCGGCGAGGGTGAGCCGCGTGCCCGTTTTCACCTTCAGGGCCTCGGCGGCGGCACGGGGGAGTGCGACCTGCACCGGCCCGGCCGGGGCACCCGCCCCGGCGACGGGCATGCGCCCCTCGGTCAGACGGACGCGGCTGCGGTCGAGCGAGGCGAGGTGTGTGAGATCGGGTTCACCCCGGCGGCCGACCGGAGCCTGGAGACCGCGGGGCAGCGCGTACGGTCCGGAGGTCTCCAGCTTCCGTACGGTCACCGGCAGTGCGTCGAAGGTGTCAGCGGCGGCCCGGCGGACCGTGGCGTCGGCCTCGGCGCGCCGGTCGCGCTCCACCTCCGCGGACACGAAGAGGGCGGCGGACTCGGCGGAACGGTGGGTCAGCGTGTGCCGCAGGGCGGCGTCCCCGACGGAACCGGAGAAGGCGGTCAGCGCCGCCAGTACGCAGGTGGTCAGCAGTACGGCCAGGAGGGCGGCCGCGAGAAGCAGCCGGTGCGCACGCACCCGCAGAAAGACGAACCCCGTCACCTGATCCCCCGAAACCCTCAGCAGCCGCACGCCCCCCGACGTTCCCAGGATGCTTTCAGAGCGCACCGGCTCCTGGAAACCGCTTGCGGTCGCTATTGATGGGATCGTGACCGATATCCGGCGGCGGAGCACCGGATTCCGCACGCCCGCGGAGGGGAGGGTCAGCCCTCGGTATTGATCATGGAAGCGGCGGCGTACGTGAGGTAGTCCCACAACTGCCGCTCGTGCGCGGCGGACAGGCCGAGCTCGTCGAGGGCCACCCGCATGTGGGAGAGCCAGGCGTCGTGCGCCGCACGGTCCACCTGGAACGGGGCGTGCCGCATCCGCAGCCGGGGATGCCCCCGGTGATCGCTGTAGGTGCGCGGACCGCCCCAGTACTGCATGAGGAACAGCGCGAAGCGCTCCTCGGCCGGACCCAGATCAGCCTCCGGGTACATCGGCCTCAGCAGCGGGTCGTCGGCGACACCCTGGTAGAAGCGGTGGACCAGACGCCGGAAGGTCTCCTCGCCGCCGACCTGCTCGTAGAAGGTCTGCTCCTGAAGCGTGTCGCGCGGAATCTCTGTCACCCGTCCATCGTCGCAGACGCACCGGCCGAGTACCGAGGTCCTAGGACTCCGGTACCCGGTGCGGGCGTGCGGGATCAGTCGCGGCGGACGGTGATCGTCGTCCAGGCCCCGACGTGCACCTGGTCACCGTCCTGGAGCGGGACGGGGACGTAGGGCTGGATCGGGTCCTCGGCACCGTTGAGCGTGGTGCCGTTGGTGGAGTTCTGGTCGACGACCGCCCAGGTGCCGTCCGGCTGCTGCACCAGCACGGCGTGCTGGTGCGAGACGCCCGGATCCTCCGGCGGCACGGCGAGGTCTATGTCGGGCGACTCGCCGGTGCTGTGCCGGCGGCGGCCGATGGTGATCTGGTTGCCCGTGAGCGGCAGATGCTGCTCGGGGGAGTACGCGGGCAGGTTCAGCCCGGTCGCCTCGGGGCCGCTGCGCTGCATCATCGCCAGGAAGTACGCACGGTCCGGGGCAATGACGGCCGACCAGGTGCCGGACGACCGGTCCTGGCCCTGGCCGGGGAACTGCTGCTGCGGAGGCTGGGGGGCCTGCGGAGGCTGTGACGCCTGGGGCGTCTGCGGTCCCTGCTGGAAGGACTGCGGAGGCTGCTGCTGAGAGGGCGGCGGCAGCATCCAGTCGTCGTCCCCACCGGTCCGCGGAGCCTGCGGCTGCGGCGGCGCGGACTGCTGCTGGAACGACGGCGGGGGCGGCGGTCCCTGCTGCCCCGGCCCCTGCGGCTCGAACGGTGAAGGCGGACCTTGCTGCCCCGGCCCCTGCGGCTCGAACGGCGAAGGCCGGCCGGGCGGCGGGCCCTGCTGTCCCTGGTGCTCGAAGGGGGACGGCGACTGCTGCTGGAAGGCCGGCGGAGGCGGCGGCCCCTGCTGGAACGGCGGCGGACCCGGCCGGCCCGCCTGCTCCGGCGAGAGCGGCTCCGCGGGCCGGTTCATCTGCGACGGCCGCGAGCTCTGGTAGTCGAAGGCGTCCCGCTGCTGCGGGGGCGACGGCGGTCCCTGCTGCGCCTGGAAACCGGGCGGCAGATTCAGGCCGGGCACCGGGCCACCGACGCCGCCCTGCGGGGCCAGCGGGGTGTACGACGTCGCCGTGTTCGTGAGGAAGTTCCAGCGGCACTCCTCGCAGAAGGGCGCCATCGCCTCACGCGGGGTGCGGCACTGCGGGCAGAGCTCGGCCTGGGCGGTCGGCCCACCGGAGCCGGAGCCCTGCGGGAAGCCGTAACCGGGCGCGGGTGGCGGAGGAGGCGGCGGCGGGACCGCGCCCGCGGGCGCACCCGCCCCGGCCATGCGATGTCCGCAGACCTCGCACCAGTCCTCGGAACCCGACTGGTGTCCGTTCGGGCAGGTCGGCATGTCGGCGCTTCCCCCTCTCCTCGTCCGGCCCGCAGGCCGTCATGCTCGTAGGCGCGCCGCGCGGCGGACCGGATGGCCCCCGTGCGGCTGTGTCGCTGTCGTGTACGCAGCTGTCGTTCTTGCCGCTATTTCTTGACGCGAACGGTCTTGGTCGAGCGCGTTTCGAGTGTCATCTCGTCCGCTTCCGCCACCCTCGCTTTCAGTCGCACAGTACCGGTCGCCGCGTCGACGACGTCGACCACCTTCGAAAGGAGTTTCGCGGTATCCGCGTTCCCGGAGGCCGAGGCGAGCTGCACCGCACGGCCCAGTTTCGCGGTCGCGCCGTCGAAGTCTCCTGATTTGCGCGCATCCAGGCCTTGTTGGATGACTTGCGCCAGTTCCGCCTGGCCTGTGTAGTGGGCGACCTGCGGGTTGATCGACGTGGACGCCACCATGTCGTCCGTCCACACCGCCCGTACGAGTCCCTGGGAAAGGGTCTGCGGGGTGGCGTCGGCCGACGTGGCGGGCAGGATCAGCGAGACACGCGCCGCCAGCATCTCCTGGCCGATCCCGGCCTGCGGAACCCGTACGCACACGTGGTAGTCCCGGGACTCGTCGCCCCAGGAGCCGGTCGGGTAGTCACCGGCGCGGGGGCCCGCCTCGGTGCGGCGGCCGGTCAGATCGGTGACCGTGGGTGCCACCTGCTTCACGAAAACGATCTCCACACCGACCGGCGTCCAGAGCCGCAGGCCCACATCCGCGACCTCCTTGCCCATCGCGTTCTCCATCATCTGCGTGAAGTCCGCGGCGAGCCCCGCCGGATCGGCGACGATGTCGGCCGTGCCGAGCAGGGCTGAGGCGACGGCTGTGACCTCTTTCACCTCCCAGTCGGTGCCGACACCACGGGCGTCACAGGTGAAACGGCCCGCACAGGACTCCAGCGCGGCCCGCAGATCCTCCGGGGACTCGTGCTCGTTGCGCCCGTCGGTGAGGAGGATTCCGTGCCGGATCTCCACATCGGCCGCCCCGAGCAGCCGGTCCGCGAGTCGCAGCCAGGTGCCGACCGCCGTACCACCGCCCGCGCTCAGCCGGCGCAGGGCCTCCTTCGCCTGGGCCCTCGTCTGCGCGTCGGCGGTCGCGAGGCGTCCGTTGCCCGGGTACACGTCCTTGGCCACGTGCGTCCCCGCCACCACCGCGAACAGCGTGCCGTCGCGCAGGGTGTCGATGGCCGCCGCAGTGGCGTCGCGCGCGTTGCGCATCTTCGTGGGCGGGTAGTCCATCGAGCCCGAGCAGTCGACCATGAGCACCACTGCCGCGTCCGGTGCGGTCCCCGCCGTTCGCGCGGGCGTCGGGGGTACTCCGGTCAACGGCACACCACCGGTGGTACCCCCACCCGTCGAGGTGACGGTGACGATCGCGTTGACCTCACGGCCGCCCTCGGGCAGGTAGGCGTTCTGGTACACCTCGACGGCGAACCGCGGCACGCCGGACTTGGAGAAGTTGGCCATCTGATCGGCTCCTCGATGCTCCACGTGTGTCAGGTGAAGACAGGTAAGCGGACAGGTTCGAGCAGGAAGTCGGGGCGAGGGAGGGACGAAGGAGAGGCGAAAGGGGGGACGAACAGACGGACCGGACGCGGCTCAGACGGTGCCGCAGGCCGATCCTGCCCCTCGGAACGGCACGGCGAACGGCAGCAGAGCCACTGTTACGTTGTCGTGGCCCCCGCCGTCGAGCGCGTGACCGACCAGCACCTGGGCGCCGTGCAAAGGACGTCCGTACGCGTCGGGCGGCACCGCCGCGGCCATCTCCACCGCCCCCTCCGCGTAGTTCCACAGCCCGTCCGTGCACACCACGACCAGCCCCGCCCGGTCCGGTTTGAAGGACGCGGTGTGCGGTTCGAGTTCGTACGCGTCGGCTCCGAGCCAGCCCGTGATGGCGTGGGCGCGCTCGTCCGCGTACGCCTCCGCCTCGTTCATCAGACCCGTCGCCACCATCTGCGCGGCCCAGGAGTCGTCCTCCGTGAGGCGGACGGGCGCGGCGGTGCGGTCCTCGGGCACCCAGTAGACGCGGCTGTCGCCCACCCAGCCGATGACCAGCAGCTCGCCCGCCGTGATCGCGCCGACCAGGGTGCAGGCCGGGGCGTTCTGATGGCGGTGCGGATCGTGCTCCATCGCGTGGCCAGGCTCCTGCGCCAGGGAGTTGACGGCCTCGGAGGCGGCGAGGATCGCCTCGTGCATCGCCTGCTGCGGATGCGTGCCACGCGGCAGGGAATCCAGCAGCGCCTCGTT
Source organism: Streptomyces sp. NBC_01520 (assembly GCF_045040375.1). Lineage (NCBI taxonomy): Bacteria > Bacillati > Actinomycetota > Actinomycetes > Kitasatosporales > Streptomycetaceae > Streptomyces > Streptomyces sp. NBC_01520. The sequence goes on along the minus strand of NZ_CP109404.1, from coordinate 2,730,797 downwards.
GGCCGCGGTCGCCGCGGCTGCCGAGGCCTCGTCGGGACGGCTCGCCGACGAGACGCCGTCGCACACGATCGCGACGACGGCCGGTGAGCCGTCCGGCAGAGCCGTCGAGGACACCGCGAAGGCGTCCTCGTTGCGGTGGTGGCGCAGACCCCGGTCGCTGACCGCGGCCACCGAACCGAGCTCCTGCTCCATGTGGTCGCGCTCCCGGGGCTGGGCGTGGCCGCAGTTCTCGCAGTAACCGTCGGTGTCCACACGGCCGGAGCGGCAGGCCACACAGATCTTGCCGCCCGGGGCCGTGGCGGCCGCGGTGTGCTCCGCGGTACGCGGATCGGGCGCGGCCAGCTCGAAGTCGCCCGAGGCGCCTTCCGGGCCGTCCGGCTCGTCGAAACGGACCGCCGCCGGGGCCGCCGAGGGGACAGCCGCCTGAGCGGCCACCGGGGCCGCCGTCGGCAGGGGCTTGCCGCCCGAGTCCGTGCCGGGCAGATCGGTCGGGCGGTGCGTGGGCGATGGGAGGTCGGAGCTGTCGGCCTCGGAGGCGGGCGGCCACTCCACCGCACCGGCGGCCGGCGCCCGCTCCGCCGGACTCGGCCCCGGGATTGTGATGGCGACCGTGGGACGGTCCCCGGGGGGTGCGGGAACGGCCGAGAGGTCGTACCCGCACGCGCCGCAGAACAGGTCGCCCGACTCCAGGGGTTCCTCGCAGCCGGGGCACCCCGGCAAGGAGGCCTGCTCATGGATCTGTGACATCTTCACACCCAGGTCCGGGGGCGGAAACGGTTGGCCCGCTCCACCAGTTCGATCCTCTCGTCGCCCCGCTGCGTCAGCCGGGCGAGCATCCGGTACGAGCGTTCGAGACCGAACCTGAGGCCCTGCTCGTCCAGCTCACTGCCGAGCAGCGCCCTCGGCCCCGCGGCTGCGGGGGAGGCCGGACCCGGCGACCGATCCGTGGGACTACCGGAGAGTACCCAGTCAAGTGCCGTACCCAGCACCTCGGTCGACAACCGCTCACGGCGCACCGCGTCCAGACCGTAGTCCCGCAGCGCCGTCACCTGGTCCGCCGAGGCGGCCAGATCGTCGATCAGCGGCTCGTGCGGGGCGCGCTCGCGCAGCCGTGCCCGCACCGCGGCCACCCGCGCCGCCGTGTAGTGGATCGACGACTCCGGTACGGACTCCAGCGTCCGCACGGCCCCGGACCGGTCCCCGGCGGCGATCTGCACCCGCGCCAGGCCGAACGCGGCACTGACGAAGCTCGGATCGGTCGCCCACACCAGTCGGTAGTACTCGGCGGCGTTGTCCAGCTGGCCCAGGACCTCCGCGCAGATGCCCAGCGCCAGCTTCGGCGCCGGCTCCCCGGGGAAGGCGTCGTACACCGCGTCGAAGGACAGTGCCGCGTTCTCCTTGTCCCCGGTCACCAGGGAGGTGACCCCGCGGTACCAGACGACCCGCCAGTCCTCCGGATGCTGCGTCTCCACCGTGGTCAGCGCCCTTACGGCGGCGTCGAGTTCGTCCATCTCCAGCCGGGCGCGCAGCTCGCGCAGCCAGGTCTCCAGCGACGGGGCGGGCACGGTCTGCAGCGCGGAGACCAGCTCGGCGGGTGCCGACGTCATCACCCCGGCGAGGAATCCGGCGTTCGGGTCGTTGGCGTCGACCCGGGGGACCGGCAGGGCCAGCGAGGTCGCCCGCGCGTCGAAGTCCACCAGCCGGGGGGCACGGCCGTTGTGCACGGCGGGCAGCGGCCCCGGGACGGGAACCGGCGGACGCGGGGCCGGAACAGCCGCCCGGGACGGCGCGTACCCGGGAACTCCACCGGGGCCGCCCGCCGTACCACCGCCGGAGCCTCCCCCGACATGGGTGTCCGGGGCGTGCAGCGGACCCGCGCCCGGCACGCCGTGAGCGGGAACGGGAACGGGAGAGGAAGCGGGGGCGTACGGCGCGGGGACCGAAGGCGGCAGGGCTGCCGCCCCCGGACCCTGCGCCACGGGCACCGCACCGTTCTTCCGGCGTCCGAAGCGCCCCGCCGGAGCCCTGCGGGCGCCGAGCCGGGACACCTCACCGGTCAGCTCCCCGAACAACACCGTGTCCGTCACCCGGAGTTCCGTGCCGAACAGGGTCGAGAGCGCCGGGCGCGGGCGTCCCGTCTGCAGCGCCACCACCTCCCGCAGCACACCCGTCAGCTGCTCGGCCATCTCCGCGGCCGAAGCGAACCGCCGTTCCGGATCCGGGTCCGTGGCCCGCACCAGCAGCCGGTAGAACGACTCGTACCTGCGGAAGACGTCGATGTTGTCCGGATCGGGCAGCGAGTCCACGAAGACGTTCGTGTACCCCTGGAAGTCGAAGGTGAGCACCGCGAGCGTCCGCGCGACCGTGTACAGGTCGGAGGCGACGGACGGACCGACCTCGGCCACCTCGGGCGCCTGGTAGCCGACCGTGCCGTAGATGGCCGAGTCGGTGTCGTCCATCCTGCGCACCGCGCCCATGTCGATCAGCTTGAGCTGGTCCTCGGTCTGGATCGCGTTGTCGACCTTGAAGTCGCAGTACAGCAGGTTCCGGCTGTGCAGGTGGCCGAGTGCCTCCAGCGCCTCGATCCCGTACGCGCACGCCTGCTCCACCGGCAGCGGATCCCGCTTCCCGGCCGGGGTACGACGCTCGTTGGCGATCTCCTTGAGCGCCTTGCCGCCGACGTACTCCATCACGATGTAGCCGTCGAGCGAACCGGTGCGCTGGTCCAGGTGCTCCACGAAGTTGTAGATACGGACGATGTTGGAGTGCTCGATCTCCGCGAGGAAGCGCCGCTCGGAGATGGCAGCCGCCATGGCGTCCTGGTCCCCGGTGTCCAGCAGGCCCTTCAGGACCACCCAGCGGTCGGAGACCGCCCGGTCCACGGCGAGGTAGACCCAGCCCAGACCGCCGTGCGCCAGGCAGCCCGCCACCTCGTACTGGCCGTGCACGATGTCACCGCCGCGCAGCTTCGGCACGAAGGAGTAGGGGTGGCCGCACTTGGTGCAGAACCCCTCGGTGCGGCCCGGCCGTTCGCCGCGCGCCCGGCCCACCGGGGCGCCGCAGTCGGAACGCGAGCAGAATCGCTTCCGTTCGGGGACCTCGGGGTTCTCCATCACCGCCGTCTGCGGATCCGGCCGCGGCACGTCGGGGACGAGCACCAGGCCCGCGCCCAGCCGGCCCCGCCCGGACGAGGAGCCCGTCGAACTGCCCGCGGAGACCACCGACACCGAACGGGAGGTGGACGAACCCGACAGCGAGCGGGAGAGCCGCCCGGAGACCGAACGCCTGGACGTCGACGAACGGGACGACGCCCTCGACGACGCCCGCGAACCCGTCCGCTGCGACGTGCTGGCGCTGCCCCGGCCGCCCGTCCCACCGCCCACCGCGATACCTGTGGGCGGCGAGCCCAGCATGCCCGTCGAGGACACGACCGGCGCGAGACCGCACGTGTCGCAGTACAGCTCACCGCCGCCCATGTCCTCGTAAGCGCCCTCGCACGCGGGGCGCTGGCACTGCGTACTCATGATGTCTCCCCCTGTTCGCCGTGCCCGCCCCGGTCGCGCGGAGTCAGCAGATCCACGGCGGCCTGCTGGTAGCGCAGCACCGCCTGTCCGGCGACGCGCAGATCGCACGGCGCGCTCCACAGCATCCGGCGGGCCGCGTCGTACCGCTCGATCAGCAGCGGATCCTCCGCCAGACCGTGCCGGGCCACCTTCGCCCTGTAGGCGTCGAGCCTGCCACGCAGCTCCGCACGGATCGCGAGCGGCGCCGTGACCGACGTCAGCGACTCCCGGGCGCGCATCAGCTCCTCCTCGGCCTCCCGCTCCAGCGACTCCAGCAGCGGTGAGAGCCGGCTCCACTGGGCGTGCCTGCGGTACTCCGCCGCCACCGCCAGCCGCTCCTGCAACGCGGTCGGCGGTCCGCTGACCGCGGGCACCTCCGACGCGGCGATCTTCGCCAGCACCTCACCGCGCGCCGACCGGGCCTCGGTGAGCGTACGGTTCGCGCGCGACAGCAGGTCGCGCACCTGGAGCAGGCGCTGCTCGGCGTCCTGCCGGACCGCGAGCACCGCCTCGATCTCCCGGCGCACGTCCTCCAGGGCACGGGCCGCCCGGTCGTAACGCGTGGTGTCGGGACGCCCTGCGCCGGGCGCGGCGCTGCCCGGTCCCGGCATCCAGAACGCCAGCGGATCGGAGATCACCTGCACCCGCAGCGTGGCCAGCTCCTGGGTGATCGACTCCAGGTCGTCACCGGCCGGATGCTCCCCCGGCCGCACCCCGACGGAGTGCGCCAGCGAGCGGGTGCGGTGCAGTTCGGCCGCCAGCAGGTCTATCCGGGCGGGCAGCGCCGACCACACGGAGTCCGACGCGACGACCATGTCCAGCGAGCGGGCGTACAGCTCGTTCATCCGGGCGACGAGCTCCTCCAGCGTGAACCGCTCGGAGAGCCGGGCCGGACCGGTGAGCGACGCGCCCGGTCCCGCAGTGCCCTGGTTCGCCACGGTCACACCGTCGCCGCGCAGCAGATCGGTCAGGGCCACCATGTCGCCCCGGCCGGGGTAGCGGCGCCTGGACCGGATCTCACGGGCCGAGGCCAACGCCCTGGCGTAGGCGTCGAAGTACCTCCAGAGCAGCGTGATCGTCTGCTCGGTGGCGGCCCAGCGTTCCTTTGTGACACCGGTCAGATCGGCGCCCTCCAGGAGCCGGCGGCCGGCATGGTCCTGCAGGGCGAGGAGCGAGGTCTCGATGGCCTCGTGCTCCGCGCCGAGCCGGGCCAGGGTACGGTCCGCCTCGTCCCGGCCCATGACCGGGCCGGGGGGCCTCCCCGCGAAGCCGGGGAAGGATCCCGCCACGCTCATCGATCACCTTTCCGCTCGTTCCGCCGGACCCGGGGGTCCGGGCAGGTTCAGTTGCTCCGGTACTTGGGGGCCGGGGGCCCCTTGATCCCGGGCAGGCCCTCCGACAGCCACGCCTCGTACGACTTCATCCAGAGGCTCCCGGCACCGCCACGGCGGTAGTCGACCAGCACCTGGTTGACCCTGGCCACCAGATCGTCGGCGCCGAGCTTCGCCGCGACCCCGTAGTACTCCGTGGTGAACGGCTTGTCGCCCTTGAGCTCCACCGCCGGATCCTGCGCGGCCTGCCCCGCGGCCAGCGCGTTGTCCGTGACCACCGCGTCGACCTCGCCGAGCTGCAGCCGCACCAGGCAGTCCAGCTGGTTGGGGACCGTCAGCTGGTCCCGGTCCCGCTCGGTGCCGTCGCCCTCGTCCTCGAATATCGCGCCGTACGACTGCTTCTCCAGCGCCTCGAACGCCGTGGAGCCCTCCGCCGTGCAGACCCGCTTGCCGGCCAGGGACCTGTCGTACCCCGTGATGCTCGATTCCTTCGGCGCGAGGACCTGCTGCCCGGCCTGGAAGTAGGCCGTGGAGAACGAGACCTGCTCCAGACGCCTGCAGTTGATCGTCATCGTCCGTACGACGACGTCGACCTTGTCGTGCTCCAGCGCCGCGATGCGCTGGTTCGTGGGAATGGCCCGGAAGATCACCGCGTCCGGATCGCCCAGGATGTCCTTCGCTATGGCCCGCACCAGGTCGATGTCGAAGCCCTCCAGGGTGTCGCTCTCCGGATCGCGGTACCCCCACCGGAAGCTGTTCTGGTCGACACCGGCGATCAGCTTGCCGCGCGCCCGGATCCTGTCGATCGCCGGGCCGTCGTCCGTGGACGGAAGCAGGCTCGCCTCCGGATCCGTGCACGCGTCCGCCTTGGCGGGCACCGTGGAGGTCACCCCCTGGCCGGCCTCCTGCCCGCCGAAGGTGCCGTCACCGTGCGCCAACGGCAGCAGGGTGAGCGAGGCCGTGACGGCACAGGCCACCGCCATGCCCGTCACACCGCCCCACCCGCGCAGCCTGCGGCGCGCGGCCCAGACCTTCGCCCTGGTCATCGCTCCCCCTCTCACCGGTACTCCGAGAGCCTGCGGTTGACCCCGACGATCGTGGCGACCGCACCCAGTACGGCGAGGACGGCTGCCCCGATCGGCAGCCCGCCCAGCGCCCCGCGCCCGTTCTTCGCCGCCGCGGTGAACTCGCCCTGTTCGTGGGCGAGAGCCTGTCGCAGTGCGCCGTCCACCTGCTCGAAGGACTCACCCGTGGAGCCCTCCTTGCCGATGATCTGCTCCAGGGCGCCCTCGTAGTCGCCCTGGTCGTCCGTCGTCCGGGCCTTCTTGTGGCGGTCCTGCCACTCGGACACACTGCTGACGGCCTTCGCCACCGGCTCGCTCCCCGGGGTGCCTTCGGCGAGCTTCCCGGCGCTTTCGAGCTCCGTGCCGAGGGACTTCATGCCCGTGCTGTAGTCCGTCTCGTACTTGTCGCGCGTGCCGTCCGCCGTCAGTACCGCGCCTCGGGCGACCAGGGTGAGGTTCTCGTTGGCTCGTGCCTTCAGCGAATTGATCCGTGCCTTGTTGAGGACATCGAGGGACTCCTGCCCCTGTGCCATCGCCGCACGCAGCTCGGCCCTGGCCACCGTGTGCCCCACGGCCAGCCACAGCAGCACCACCGTGGCCGCGGCGGTCGCCGCGAGCAGCCCGTGGTTGAAGACGCGGTTCGTCCGGCGGTAGTTGCGCCGCTGCATCCACACCAGCGCGGCCAGCGCTACGAGGCCGGCCGCCAGCGAGAGGAACGGCCACTGCCGCGCGTCGGCCGAGTCGGTTCCGAGTCTGCTGGTCTCCGCCGCGTACAACCGCTCTGCGGCCGGAAGGAGTTCGTTCGTCATCTTCTGGTTCGCGTACCGGAGGTAGGCACCGCCGAGGGGCAGTCCCTGCCGGTTGTTGGCGCGGGCCCGCTCGACCAGGCCCGTGTACTCGGGAAGCAGCTGGTTCAGCGTGGTGATCTCGTCCCACGAGGAGGACGAGGCGTCGGTGTTCGCCGCCGCCTTCACCAGGAGCCTGGAAGCCTCCCCGATGTCCTTCTCGTACTGCTCGTGCACGTCCTCGGGCTCCTGCGCGCCCGCCAGGAAGCCGCTCGCCGCCATCGTGTCCGCGTCGGCCAGGGAGCGGTAGATGCTCGCCGCGTCCGCGCTCAGCGGCTGGCTGTGGGACAGCACGTCGTCCGCGGCCGAGGCCCGCCCGGAGATCTCCAGGGCCGTGACCGCGCCGAACGCCACGACCAGCAGCGCCAGTACGGCGCCGATGATCTGCAGCCTGCCCGGCTCGGTCGTCGCCGCGGTACGCAGCCGCTCGGCGGCAACCGACCGGACGTCACGACGCTGCGCGGGTACGGTCACGGGCACGGCCGGCCCACCCGGCGCGCGCTCCCGCGGCGGGGCCCCGTTCGGCTGGTATGTCACTTGACCTCCCCCTCGGTCACTGACGGCGGCCCGGACCCCCGGCCGATCGGGGGACTCGTGCCCGGCCAGAAGTATGGCCGCAGGAACCGGCATTCACCAGGAATGCCTCGATCCCGCATCGATCCCCGTATTCGATCAGGGCTTGCCCGGGCGATCAAGACGATCGCCCGGGCAAGCCCTGAGACATCCCCCGAAGCGGATCGATCCCCCCACCATGAACACGTACGGGACATCTGATCGGTTCCCGTGCGGAAGGGGCGTTCCGCGGCGCCGAAGCCGTTCCGAACACCCCTGCCGTTGCCCCCAGTGTGTCAGGTGTAGTGAGCACGCAGCCTGTTGTGCACCTCGGGCGCCGCCCCCGTACGGTCCAGGCCCAGCAGCGCCGCCCCCAGCACGGGGGGCTGTGTGACGACCCGGATCGCCGCCTTCGGAGCGCGCTCCGCCAGCAGACGCGCGATCCGGTCGTCCAGTCGCGGGTGCCGCGCGGCCAGGACGCTGCCGCCCAGCACCACCGGCACCTCCTCGTCCAGCAGCCCGAGCCGGCCGAGCGCGACCGATGCCAGGGCGACCACCTCGTCCGCCAGCCGGTCGACGAGACCCGTCGCCACGGGGTCCCCGGTCGCGCTCGTCGCGAACAGCACCGGAGTCAGCTCGTGCCGGGACCCGTGCGTGATCCGGCCCCGGTGCAGCGCCTCGATGAGCTCGTACATCGAGCCGAGCCCGAAGTGCCCCGGCAGCGTACGCACCAGCTCCGTCGGCTCACCGCGGCCGTCCTCCGCCCGCGCCGCGAACCACAGGGCCTCCTCGGCGAGACCCGAACCCCCGCCCCAGTCACCGGAGATCCGGCCGATCGCGGGGAAGCGTGCGGTACGCCCGTCCGGGACCATGCCGACACAGTTGATCCCCGCCCCGCAGACGACGGCCACACCGCGCGGCTCGTCGACCCCGGCCCGCAGGATCGCGAAGGTGTCGTTGCGCACCTCCACCGAGCCGCCCCACTCCCGGCGGAGCAGAGCCTCGGTCAACTCGGCCTCCTCCACCGGCAGATCGGCGTTCGCCAGACACGCCGACACATGGCCGACGTCCCCCATGCGCACGCCGGACGACGCCAGTGCCCGGCCGAGCGCGTCGGCCAGCACGTCGACGGCCGCCTCCACCCCGACCACCGGCGGCTGGAAGCCGCCCCCGCGGGCCGTGGCCAGCACGGAGCCGTCCTCGCCGATCAGCGCCACGTCGGTCTTGCTGTTGCCCGCGTCGACGGCGAGGACCGAAGCGTTCACGCCCACGCCAGGTGCTCCCGGTTGTGCGCGATCAGCCGGTCGGTGAGCGCCTCGGCGTACTCGTACTGGCCGATCAGCGGATGCGACAGCAGCGCCTTGAACACCCGGTCCCGGCCGCCCCGGAGCGCGGCCTCCAGCGCCAGGTCCTCGTACGCCGTCACGTTGGCGATCAGCCCCGCGTAGAGCGGGTCGAGCGCGGGGGCCGTGAGCGGGGCGGCACCCGTGCCGTCCACCCGGGCCTGCACCTCGATCACCGCGTCGTCCGGCAGGAACGGCAGCGTGCCGTTGTTGTACGTGTTGACCACCTGCACCGAGGACCCGCCCCCGCCCAGCAGCGCGGCCGCCAGGTCCACGGCCGCCTCCGAGTAGAAGGCGCCGCCGCGCCTGCCGAGCAGCGCCGGCTTCTCGTCCAGCGCCGGATCGCCGTACATGGCCAGGAGTTCCTTCTCCATCGCGGCGACCTCGGCGGCCCGCGACGGCTTCGTGCCGAGCTCCCGGACGACTTCGTCGTGCGCGTAGAAGTACCGCAGGTAGTACGACGGGACGACGCCGAGCCGGTCGACGATCTGCCGGGGCATGCGCAGGTCGTCGGCGATCGCGTCGCCGTGCTCCGCGAGGAGCCTGGGCAGGACGTTCTCGCCGTCCGGACCGCCGAGCCGGACCCCGAGCTCCCACGACAGGTGGTTGAGCCCGACATGGTCGAGGTGCACCTCGGAAGGCGTGACGTCGAGCAGCGCGGCGAACTTCCGCTGGAATCCGATCGCCACGTTGCACAGGCCGACGGCCTTGTGCCCGGCCTGCAGGAGCGCCCGGGTCACGATGCCGACGGGGTTGGTGAAGTCGATGATCCAGGCGTCGGGATTGGTCCGGCGGACCCGTTCGGCTATGTCCAGGACGACCGGCACCGTGCGCAGGGCCTTGGCGAGGCCGCCGGCCCCGGTGGTCTCCTGGCCGACGCAGCCGCACTCCAGCGGCCAGGTCTCGTCCTGGTTGCGGGCGGCCTGTCCGCCGACGCGCAGCTGGAGCAGGACCGCGTCGGCGCCCTCCACCCCCGCGTCCAGGTCGGCGGTCGTGGTGATGCGCCCCGGGTGGCCCTGCTTGGCGAAGATCCGCCGGGCCAGGCCGCCGACGAGCTCCAGCCGGTCGGCCGCCGGGTCGACGAGCACGAGCTCCTCGACCGGCAGGGTGTCCCGCAACCGTGCGAATCCGTCGATCAGTTCAGGTGTGTAGGTGGACCCGCCACCCACTACTGCGAGCTTCATGATCAGCCCTTTACTCCGGTCAGTGTGACGCCCTCGACGAACGCCTTCTGGGCGAAGAAGAAGACGGCGATCACGGGGGCCATGACCAGAACGGTCGCGGCCATGGTCAGGTTCCAGTCGGTGTGGTGCGCGCCCTTGAAGGATTCCAGGCCGTAACTGAGCGTCCAGGCGGCCGGGTTCTCCGAGGCGTAGATCTGCGGTCCGAAGTAGTCGTTCCAGGCGGCGAAGAACTGGAACAGGGCGATCGCCGCGATGCCGGGCTTCGCCATCGGCAGGACGACCCTGATCAGGGTGCGGAACTCACCGCAGCCGTCGACCTTCGCCGCGTCCAGGTACTCGTTCGGGATGGTGAGGAGGAACTGCCGCAGCAGGAAGATGGAGAACGCGTCGCCGAACGCCATCGGGATGATCAGCGGCCACAGCGTCCCGGACAGGTCCAGCTGCTTCGCCCAGAACAGGTACATCGGGATGATGACGACCTGCGGCGGCAGCATCATCATCGAGATGACCAGCATCAGTGAGAGCTTGCGGCCCCGGAAGCGGAACTTCGCCAGCGCGTACGCCACCGGCACCGACGACACGACGGTCAGGACCGTGCCCAGGCCCGCGTACAGCAGGGTGTTGCGCCACCAGGTCAGGAAGCCCGGGGTGTCGAGGACCCGCCTGTAGTTCTCCCACTCCCAGGTGTCGGGGGTGAGGTCCCGGGTCAGCGCCTGCTGGTCGCTCATCACCGAGGTCAGGAAGACGAAGACGAACGGCAGGACGAAGAACAGCGCGGCCGCGACGCCCAGCGAGTGGACGGCGATCCAGTGCAGCAGCGCCTTGCGGCGGGCGGTGCGCTCGGCGGGTGTCGGCGCGCCGGGCGCGGCGACGGGGCGGGGCGGGTCGAGGAGTTGGGTCATGGCTCAGTCACCGGCCTGGATCAGGTTGTTGCGGCCCCGCATCAGCAGTGCGGTGAAGGCCATGGCCAGGGCGAACAGGACGAGGGCGACGACACAGGCGGAGCCGTAGTCGAAGCGCTGGAAGCCGAGGTTGTAGACGAGCTGGGGCAGCGTCAGGGTCGACTTGTCCGGGTAACCCGGTTCGAACTGCTGCCCGGAGCCGCCGATCACACCCGAGGCGACCTTCCCCGCGACCAGCGGCTGCGTGTAGTACTGCATCGCCTGGATCACCCCGGTGACCACGGCGAACAGCACGATCGGCGAGATGTTCGGCAGCGTCACGAAGCGGAACCGCTGCCAACCGGACGCGCCGTCCAGCTCGGCCGCCTCGTACTGCTCCTTCGGTACGTCGAGCAGCGCGGCCATGAAGATCACCATCAGGTCGCCGACGCCCCACACCGCGAGCATGGTGAGCGCCGGCTTCGACCAGGAGGCGTCGTTGAACCAGCCGGGGGTCGGCAGGCCCAGATCGCCCAGGATCGCGTTGACGGGCCCCGTACCCGGGTTGAGCAGGAAGACGAACGCCAGCGTCGCGGCGACCGGCGGGGCCAGGTAGGGCAGGTAGAAGAAGGTGCGGAAGAGGCCCGTGCCCGTCCTGATCTTCGTGATCAGCATGCCGATGCCGAGGCCGAACACCACCCGGCAGGTGACCATGACGAGCACCAGCCAGAGCGTGTTGCGCAGCGACGGCCAGAACATCGGGTAGTCGCCGAAGACGTACGTCCAGTTCGTCAGCCCGTTGAAGACCGGGGCCCCGAAGCCGTCGTACTTCATGAACGAGAAGTACACGGTCGAGACCATCGGGTACGCGAAGAAGACGGTGAACCCGATCAGCCACGGCGACATGAAGGCCGCTGTCCGCAGCGCCGACCTGCGGCGCTTGGAGCGGAGTGTGTGCGTGGTCATCGGGGTCTACTTCGCCTTGGCGATGTCGGTGTCGATCTGCGCCGCGGTCTTCTCCAGACCCGCCTTCAGGTCCTTCACCGCGCCCTTCTCGTACTGGAAGCCGAAGTCCTGGATGGTCTGCTGGTACGTCGACCCGTTGACGGCGCCGTCGGGGGTGCTGGACCGCGGGTGCTGGGCGATGTCCAGGAAGGTCCTGAAGCGGGGGTCGAACTTCAGGTCCGGGGACTTCAGCGCGGCGAAGGTGGAGGGCACGTTGCGGATGCCGTTCGCGAAGTCGACCACGGCCTGCGTGTCGCTCGTCATGAACCTCACGAGCTCCCACGCGGCGTTCTGCTTCTTGCTGGCCGGGGCGATCCCCATGATCGTGCCGGACAGGAAGCCCTTGCCGTAGCTGTCGGCCTCGTCGTCGGCCACCGGCATCGGCGCCACACCGATCTCGAACGGTACGTCGGCGTCGGTGGCCATCCCCAGCCGCCACTCGCCGTCCAGCTGCATCGCGACCTGCCCGGTGTGGAACGGGTGCTTGCCGCCCCACTCGTCGCCGAACGTGGCGCGGTACTTCTCCAGCTTCGCGTAACCGCCCAGGTCCTCGACCAGCTTCTTCTGGTACGTGAACATCTCGGCGAACGCCGGGTCCTTGGCTATGTTCGACTTGCCGTCCGCGTCGAAGTACGTGTGGTCCCACGAGGACAGGTAGTGGTCGGCGACCGTCTCGTAGCCGTGGAAGGTCGGCATGAAGCCGAGCTGCTCGTAACCGTCGCCCCTGGTCACCGTCAGCTTCTTCGCGACCGAGGCCAGCTCGGACATCGTCTTCGGCGGCGCGGTGATCCCGGCCTCCTCGAAGGCGTCCTTGTTGTAGTAGAGGCCGTAGGCGTCGGCGAGCAGCGGCAGGGCGCAGCGCTCGCCCTCGAACCGGGTGTAGTCGAGCAGCACCTTCGGGAAGGTCTTCTCCAGGTCCAGCTTCGACTTCTCGATGAAGGGCAACAGATCGGCGAAGGCACCCGACGAGCAGAACTTGCCGACGTTGGAGGTGGTGAAGGAGGAGACCACGTCCGGGCCGTTCGAACCACCCGCGCGCAGGGCCTGGTTGAGCTTGTCGTCGTTGATGTTGCCGACGACGTTCACCGTGATGTTGGGGTGGGTCTTCTCGAACCGGTCGACGTTGTCCTGGACGGCCTTCACCTCGGAGGGCGCGCTCCAGCCGTGCCAGAAGTTGATCGTGGTTCTCGCGTTCGGGTCGTCGTTCGCGCCGGACCCGGCCTGGCCCGTACAGGCGGTGGCGAGGACCGAGATCGCGGCGACGGCGACAGCGGCGGTGGTCGTTCGGCTTCTGCGCATGGCAAAGCTCCCAGGGACAGGGGAAGGGGAGAAGGCAGGAGGGGGGTCAGCGGGAGGTGTCGAACACTTCGTCGCGGGTGTCGGCGAGGGCCCGTTCCAGGGCACCCCGCAGGACCGGATGGCGGCCGATCTCGCCGAGGACGAGACGGGGCCGGGACGCCGCGAGCTCGGCGAGCTCGGACTGGACCAGGGACCGCAGCAGCTCGCCGCCCGAGGCGACCAGCTCACCGGAGAGCACGATCAGGCCGGGGTCGAGCACGGCGGTGACGGACGCGAGACCGGTGGCGAGCCGCTGGGCGTACTGGCGCAGCAGCTCGGTCAGCGCGGGGTCCTGTTCGTACGCGGCGGCGGCCCCGGCCAGCAGCCCGGCCGCGACCTCCGCGTACGGCTGGTGCGGGGTCTCGATGCCGAGCGAGGTGGCGAGCCGGGGGACCGCCTGGGCGCCGGCCAGTTCCTGGAAGCCCCCGGCGTTGGCCTTGACGACCTGGCGTACGAGGGGGGTGCCCGGCACCGGCAGGAACCCGACCTCGCCCGCACCGCCGGTGAAGCCGCGGTGCAGCCGGCCGTTGATGACGAGGGCGGCGCCGAGGCCCTCCTCGTTCCACAGCAGGACGAAGTCCTCGTGTCCCCGGGCCGCGCCGAGCCGCTGCTCGGCCACAGCGACCAGGTTCACGTCGTTCTCGTACTCCACGGGCATCGGCAGGGCCGCGGCCAGCTCGTCCAGCAGGGTGGGGGAGTGCCAGCCGGGCAGGTGCGAGGCGTAGCGCAGCCGTCCGGTGCCGGGGTCGAAGGCGCCGGGGGTGCCGATGACGACGCGGTGCACGTCCGCACGGGCGAGCCCGGCCTCCTTGACCGCGCCGTCCAGGGCGTCCGTCACCTGCCGCACCACGCTGTCGGCGCGCCGCCCGGGGGTGCGCAGCTCGTACTCGCCGACCGTCCGGCCGGTCACGTCGGCGACCGCCGCGACGATCCGCCGCGCGCTCACGTCGAGGCCGGCCACATGGGCCGCGCCCGCGTTCACCGTGTACAGCTGCGCGTTGGGTCCGGGGCGTCCCTCGCTCGTACCGGTGGCCACGACGAGCCCGGCGGCCTCCAGCCGGGCCAGGAGCTGGGAGGCGGTGGGCTTGGACAGGCCCGTCAGCTTCCCGATCCTGGTGCGGGAGAGGGGGCCGTGCTCCAGGAGGAGGTCCAGCGCGGCCCGGTCGTTCATGGCGCGCAGGACGCGTGGTGTACCCGGCGTGCCCGGAGTGGTTCCCGCCATGACGGATGCACCTGCCCTCTGTTAGGAAAGTTTCCTATTCGGTGGGAGGAACGTATGGCGCACATCACCGGAACGTCAATGGTCTCCACCCCGGTGGCTGTCAAAGCGTTATCCGGGCGGGCCCGACGACGAAGGGGCGCCCCGCGCAATCGCGGGACGCCCCTTCGCCGGTGACCGGGCGGGTGCTACTTCGTCATGTTCGTCGGCGGTATCGGGGTGGCCGCCAGCGACTGCGGCGACGTGGTCGACGCGTACGCGGAGGGGGCGGCCATCCCGGCCGTCGGGTCGGCCGGGATCTCGCCGTCCGCCTGGAGGGGCACGGCGCCGACCATCCGGATGCCGGCCGAGTCGAGGGCCTGCTTGATCCGCCAGCGGAGCTCGCGCTCCACGCCCAGTGCCTTGCCCGGCATCGTCTTCGCCGTGACCCGGACGGTCATCGAGTCGAGCAGGACGGCGTCCAGGCCGAGGATCTCCACCGGGCCCCACAGGCGCTCCGACCACGGCTCTTCCTTGGCCATGGTCCCGGAGGCCTCCGTGATGGCCTGGCGGACCCGGTCCAGGTCCTCCGTCGGGCGGACCGTGACGTCGACACCGGCCGTGGACCAGCCCTGGCTGAGGTTGCCGATCCGCTTCACCTCGCCGTTGCGGACGTACCAGATCTCGCCGTTGTCGCCACGCAGCTTGGTGACGCGCAGACCCACCTCGATGACCTCGCCGGAGGCGACGCCCGCGTCGATCTGGTCACCCACTCCGTACTGGTCCTCAAGGATCATGAAGACGCCGGAGAGGAAGTCGGTGACCAGGTTGCGGGCACCGAAGCCCAGTGCCACACCGGCGACCCCCGCGGAAGCGAGCAGAGGCGCCAGATTGATCTGGAACGCCCCCAGGATCATCAGCGCGGCCGTGCCCAGGATCAGGAACGACGTAACCGAACGGAGTACGGAACCGATGGCCTCCGAGCGCTGGCGGCGGCGTTCCGCGTTGACCAGCAGGCCGCCGAGGGCGGTGCCCTCCACCGCCTGGGCGCTGCGGTTCATCCGGTCGATGAGATTGGTCAGAGCACGACGGATCACGTACCGCAGCACGAGGGCGATCGTGAGGATCAGCAGGATGCGCAGACCGGTGTTCAGCCAGGTGGACCAGTTCTCCTGCACCCAGCCCGCGGCGTTGCCGGCCCGCTCGGCGGCTTCGTCCAGCGAGCCTGCCGGCTCGGGTGACGGTGCCGCGGCCAGGAGGGCGGACAGGGACACGACGGGGACCTCCAGATGGGGCGACAGCAGATCAACCACAGTAACGAAGCGGAGGGAGTGGATCGTTGCCCGTACCGGGAGGAGAGACACGTCTCACCCGGGAGTGCGGGCGATGTGGCCCATTGCACATCGGGCCGGCGGCCGTGGTGAAGCGCCTGTTCCGGTCTGTCCGGGGGGTGCGTCCGGCCGGGTGGTGAGAAAAATCCCTCCGGCCCGTTACCCGCACGTGGTGGCGCTACGACCAGGCATGAGGAGAGACTGAGAGCGGATCGTCCCGGCGCGAGCCACGCGCCGCCGGCGTACAAGGAGGCATCCACGTGCCGCACGTCCTGGTTCTCAACGCGTCGTACGAGCCACTCGGCGTCGTACCGCTCCGCCGCGCGCTCGTCCTCGTCCTCGAGAACAAGGCCATCTGCCTCGAGGAATCCGGCGCCTTCCTGCACAGTGCCACCCGTGCCGTGCCCGCGCCCAGCGTCGTCCGCCTCAAGCGGTTCGTGCGGGTCCCCTACCGGGGGCCCGTCCCACTGACCCGCCGGGCCCTCTTCGCCAGGGACGGCGGTCGCTGCATGTACTGCGGCGCAGCCGCGACCAGCGTCGACCACGTCATTCCGCGCAGCCGCGGCGGACAGCACGCCTGGGACAACGTGGTGGCGGCCTGCCGCCGCTGCAACCACGTCAAGGCCGACCGGCACCTGCCCGAGCTGGGCTGGCGGCTGCGCCACCAGCCCGCCCCGCCCAGCGGGCTCGCCTGGCGGATCATCGGGACGGGGCACCGTGACCCGCGCTGGCTGCCCTACCTGCAGCCGTTCGGCGCGGACGACGTGATGGCGCGGATCGACGGGGTCCTGGCCGAGGAGCGCGGGCCCGGGCCGGCCGGGGGCCCGCGGCACTACTCGGCGACGGCGTAGGCCTCCACCGACCACAGCGAGTAGCCGTACCGCGTGGCGCGGCTGTCGGCCTGGATCCTGATGAAGCGGGTGTCCTTCGTGTCCATCCGGACCGATTCGCGCCCGCCCCGGCCCTGGCGCACGGTCGCCGCCGTGCGCCAGGTGCGGCCGTCCGCGGAGACCTGGACGCGGTAGCGGGAGGCGTGCGCGTCCTGCCACCGCAGCACGACCTGGCCCAGCCGGACGGGCACGGGCAGCTCGGCCTGCCACCAGGCACTGTCCTCGACGGGTGAGGACCAGCGGGTGTCCGGGTCGCCGTCCGAGGCGGCGGAGGCCGGGAAGTCCGCGGTCTCGTCGCCCGACGAGGACGCCGTGGCCGTACGCACCAGGTCGGCGCCCCCGGTGCGCGGGAAGGCCCGCACGGTCAGGGTGCTCTCCTCGCCGCCGAAGTTCAGCGGCACCTCGTACTCCCCGGCCGGGGTGTCCGCGGGCACGGTGATGTCCACCGGGACGTCGGTACGCGCCCCCCGTGGCACCGTCGTCTGCTTCGGCACCGTCACCTCGATGCCCTTCGGGGCCTTCGCGGTGAGCGCGCCCTTCACCTCGGCGGGCCGCCCTCCGGCCAGCCGCGCCTCGACCCGCTGCGTACCGCCGCCGATCACGGCGTCCGTCTCGCCGCGTGCGAGATCGAGCCTGGCCGCCGGTTCGTCACCGAACCACGGGACGAGCCCGCGCACCGCCGTGGAGGCCGCGCCGGGGCGCGCCCGTGACCTCGGGAGCCGACGGGCTGACGAGGACCGGGCGGGCGGAGGGGACCGCGACCCGGAGCGCGTCCGCCCGGAGGCCCTTCGTCGGCGTCTGGGTCCAGCCGGCCGCCGACAGGGAGCCGAGGCCGCGCCAGCCCTCGCCCGGCACGTGCGCCTCCAGGACCGCGCCCCGGGCCTCGGCGGGCCGGGTCATCGTGGTGACGGCCTCGACCGGGCGGGCCCAGTCGAGGTGGACCGTGCAGCTGCTCGTGTCGCGGTGCACCCCGTGGGCTCCGAGCCCACCACCCGGGCGGGAGGGTGTCAACGTGCGTGGCCGTTGTGATGGATATCCCTGATGTGTCACCTGGCGCGGCTCGCGGGTGTTACCGGGTGACCCGCCGAGTGACCGAAAACAGCCCATACCTGGCGCATCGGGGAACGTAGTGTGACCCACAGCACGTTGGGCTCGTTGTCATAACGCCTATGTCACGCCTACGCCTGCTCCCGCACCCACTGGGTAGGCCTGCTGTGTCCTGTTGTCCACGGCCAGGAGGCCACCGTGCCCGCTTCCGCGCAGCTTCTGCTCTCCGCCCTCTCCAAACAGGTACCGAGTCCGACAGGTCCCGCCCCGACCGACGCGCCCCCGATGATCAGCGAGCTGCCGCTCGCCGACGTGCGCCACCTCAGCGGTGAACCCGTGTTCGCCGATGCCGCTCCGCTGACCAGCGAGCCCCCGCTCGCCGACGCCACACCTCTCACGAGCGAGCCTCCGCTCGCCGCCGTCGCCCCTCTGACCAGCGAGCCGACAGCACCCGGCACCGCAGGGGGCATGGAGTCCCCAGGAGTCTGAATGGGCTTGTCCCGGCTCGCCGCACTGCACGGCGTCGCCACCTCCTTCTCCCCGTCCGCGGATGTCACGGTGTCCGTCCCCGACGACACGGTCACGGCCGTGCTCGCCGCGCTGGGCGTGGCCGCGAGCACCCCCGCGGAGGTACGGAGATCACTCGCCGCGGCCGAATCGGCGGCGGCCTCCCGACTGCTCCCGCCGACGGTGGTGACCTGGTCCGGGGAGCCGCTGCCGCCGGCCCTGGCCGCGCTGCCGACCGGCACGACCCTGACGGTCGACCCCGAGCGCGAGCCGGGGAGCGACGGTCCCGCACAGCTGCGGATGCGGGTCACGGCGCCGAGGGCGACACTCCCCGACGGCGATCCGCCGCGCACGCCGTCCTGGTGGACCGCGCCGCCCCCGGGGGTCCACCGGCTGACCGTCCGCACCACCGACCACCGCTACGCCACCGCCACACTCGTCGCCGCACCGGACCGCGTACCCCAGCCGCCCGGCCGCACGCACGGATTCCTCGTCCAGCTCTACTCGCTGCTCTCCGCCCGCTCCTGGGGCATGGGCGACCTCGGTGACCTGGCCGACCTAGCCGCCTGGTCGGGCCGGACCCAGCGGGCCGGATTCGTCCAGGTCAACCCGCTGCACGCCGCCGTCCCCGGCCGGCCCACCGACCCCTCCCCGTACCGCCCCTCCTCGCGGCGCTTCCCCGACCCCGTGCACCTGCACATCGAGTCGGTCCCGGAGTACGGGCACGTGACCGAGCCGGGCCGGGCCGCCCTGGACGACCTGCGCCAGGACGCCGCCGCACTCAGCGAGGCCGTGCTCAACAAGGGCGCGCTGATCGACCGGGACGCCGTCTGGGACCTCAAGAAGCAGGCCCTGGAGATCATCGCCCAGGTGCCGCTCACCCCCGGGCGGCGTGCCGCCTACTGCGACTTCCTGGCCGAGCAGGGGCAGGCCCTGGAGGACCACGCCCTGTGGTGCGCCCTGGCCGAGGTGCACGGCTCCGACTGGCGCGGCTGGCCCGCCGGACTGGGCGACCCGCGCTCCCCGCAGAGCGTCCGCGCCCGCACCGACCTCCTCGAACGGGTCGACTTCCACTGCCGGCTCGCCTGGCTGACGGACACCCAGCTCGCCGCCGCACAGCGTGCCGCGCGGGACGCCGGGATGGCCGTCGGGATCGTCCACGACCTCGCAGTCGGCGTCCACCCCGAAGGGGCCGACACCTGGGCCCAGCAGGACGCCTTCGCGCACGGCATGTCCGTCGGCGCGCCCCCGGACGCCTTCAACGCGCACGGCCAGGACTGGGGGCTGCCCCCGTGGCGCCCCGACGCGCTCGCCGCGTCCGCCTACGCCCCCTACCGCACCCTCCTGCGCGGCCTCCTCGCCCACGCGGGCGCCCTGCGCATCGACCACGTCATGGGCCTCTTCCGGCTCTGGTGGGTGCCCGAGGGCAGACCGCCCACCGAGGGCACCTACGTCAGCCAGGACGCCGAGGCGATGCTCGCCGTCCTCGTCCTGGAGGCGCACCGCGCCGGTGCCGTCGTCATAGGGGAGGACCTCGGCACCGTAGAGCCCGGCGTGCGCGAGGCGCTCGCCCGGCGCGGCGTGCTCGGCACCTCCGTCCTCTGGTTCGAGCGCGACTGGGACGGCACGGGACGCCCGCTGGCCCCGGAGAAGTGGCGCCGCGGCTGCGTGGCCACGGCGACCACCCACGACCTGCCGTCCACCGCCGCCCGGCTGACGGGCGACCATGTGACGCTCCGCCACCGCCTCGGCCTGCTCACCCGCACCCTGGAGCAGGAGCTGGCCGAGGACGCCACCGACACCGCCGAGTGGCTGTCCTACCTGGCCCGGCTCCGGCTGCTGCCCGAGGGCGAAGGCGACGAGGAGGCGGCCGTCCGCGCAGTCCACCGCTTCCTGCTGCGCACCCCGGCCCGGATGGCCGGGGTCTGGCTCCCCGACACCGTGGGGGACCGCCGCCCGCAGAACCTCCCGGGCACCTGGGACCAGTACCCCAACTGGCGCCTGCCCGTCGCCGATGCCGAGGGGCACCCCGTCACGCTGGAGGAGATCGCCGCCTCGCCCCGGCTGCACCGGCTGATGGAGGTTCTGGGACCCCGCTCGGACCGGCCGTAGGGCACGTACGGCACCCCCGGGCGCGCGCCGCTTCCGGGCGTTCGCTACGTTTGCACCGTGGACAAGAAGAACGCTATGCGCGCCGGCGCCGTCGCGGCCGGTACGACGCTGATGATGCTGCTCATGTCGTCCCCCGCGCTCGCTCTCACCCGCGACGACGGTGACGACCCGGGTCAGGGGATCGGACTGGGGGAGACCCTCGGGGTCTTCGTCGCACTGCCGATCGTCCTCTTCCTGGTGATCGTCGGACTGGTCGTGGTCCTCGACAAGTCCAAGAAGCAGGCCTAGAAGCTCTTCACGGATGCGCCGCCGGTACGCCGTACCGCGCGGCGCATCCGCATGTCCGGACACCGGTAGGTTGCGGCCATGACCGAGTGGGACGTCAAGAAGCTCCGCATCCTGCGCACCCTGCGCGACCGGGGTACCGTGACCGCCACCGCCGAGGCCCTCCTGATGACCCCGTCGGCCGTCTCGCAGCAGCTCGGCAATCTGTCCAGGCAGCTCGGCGTGCCACTCCTGGAGGCGCAGGGCCGCCGCGTCCGGCTCACCGACGCCGCGCATCTCGTGCTGCGCCACGCGGAAGCGGTCTTCGCCCAGCTGGAGCGGGCCGACGCGGAGCTCACCGGCTATCTGCGCGGCGAGGCGGGCCAGGTGCGTGTCGGCGCCTTCTCGACGGCCGTCCCCGCGCTCGTCGTGCCCGCCGTGCGGCTCCTGGGGGCCGAGGACCGGCCCGGCCCCCAGGTGCGGGTGCGGGAGGCGGAGGCGGCCCAGGCGTACGAGTTGCTCTCGGCCGGGGACGTGGACCTCGCGCTCTCCCTGACGGCGCACGCCCCGACGGCCCGGGACCCCCGCTTCACCTTGCTGCCGCTCCTGGCCGACCCCCTGGACGTGGCGCTGCCGGCGGACCACCGTCTCGCCAGGGCCGGGGGTCTGCGGCTGGCCGACCTCGCCTCCGAACCCTGGATCTTCGGCGGCTCAGGCCCCTGGTCGGAGATCACGAGAGCCGCGTGCGAGGCGGCGGGCTTCGTGCCCGAGCAGGCCCACAGTGCCTCCGGCTGGACCGCGATCCTCGCCATGGTGGAGGCGGGGATGGGCGTCGCACTCGTGCCCCGGATGGCGTCCGCCGCCCACCGTTCCGGTGACGGGGTGGCCATGCGGGTCCTGGACGCGGACCGGCCGCACCGCCACGTGGTGGCGGCGGTCCGGCAGGGGGCCGGGGAACGGCCGGCGGTCGCGCGGGTGCTGGCGGCGCTGCAGCAGGTGGCCGGCACCTTCGCCGGACAGGGCCCGGCCGGGATTCGTCGAGCCTCTCCTTGAGGGCCTTCGTTAAGCAGGACTGAAAGAACTGTGCGAAAAGTTTCGATGGACCTGATGGGTGGGTGGGGACGACAGTCGTCCCATGACCACCGACGCGAACGAGACCGCATTCCAGGACACCGACCCCCACGCCAATGACGCGGCCCCCTACGGCGGGGGCGACCCGTACGCCGACTACCGCGCCGCCACCGGACTTCCCTTCACCGACCTCGTCGACCTCGCGGACCGTCGCCTCGGCGCGGGCGTGATCGCGGCGAACGACGAGTTCTTCGCCGAGCGCGAGAACCTCCTGATTCGCGAACCCGCCGTCTTCGACCCCGAGCGCTTCGGCCACAAGGGCAAGATCATGGACGGCTGGGAGACCCGCCGCCGCCGTGGCGCGGACGCGGACCACCCCTTCCCCGCCCCCGGGGACCACGACTGGGCGATCGTCCGCCTCGGCGCCCCCGGGATCATCCGCGGCATCGTCGTGGACACCGCCCACTTCCGCGGCAACTACCCGCAGCGCGTCTCGGTCCAGGCGACGGCCTTCGAGGGCGCCCCGAGCCCCGAGCGGCTCCTCGCCGACGACGTGAAGTGGGAGGAACTCGTCCCGCCGGCCCCCGTACGCGGCCACGCGGCCAACGCCTTCGAGATCACCGGGGACCGCCGCCACACCCACGTCCGCCTCCGCCAGCACCCCGACGGTGGCATCGCCCGCCTCCGCGTCCACGGCGAGGTCGTCCCCGACCCGGCCTGGCTCGCCGCGCTGGGCACGGTCGACCTGATCTCGATCCTCAACGGCGGTACGTACGAGGACGCCTCCGACCGCTTCTACTCCTCACCGGCCCAGATCATCCTGCCCGGCACCTCCCGCAGGATGGACGACGGCTGGGAGAACCGCCGCCGCCGCGTCCGCGACACGAACGACTGGGTCCGCTTCCGCCTCCCCGCGCAGGGCGCGGTGCGCGCCGTCGAGATAGACACGGCCTGCCTCAAGGGCAACGCGGCCGGCTGGATCAGCCTTCACGGCCGTGACGGGGACACCGGCGAGTGGTCCGAGATCATCCCCCGCACCAGGCTCCAGCCCGACACCCCGCACCGCTTCGTCCTGGACACCGAGGCCGTGGTCACCCACGTACGCCTCGACACCTTCCCGGACGGTGGCGTGGCCCGGATGCGCCTGCACGGCTCCCTGACGGAAACGGGTGCCGCCGAACTGACCCGCCGCCACCGGCGGTCCGGCGCCTGACGCCCCCGGGCCACCCACGGCTCCCGCCCGGCGGACGGCCGCGCACGGCGAAGGGGGCGCCCCCAGAAAAAGGAGGCGCCCCCTCGGCCGTGCCGGAGGAGCTGCTACGCGGTCGCCGCCGCCGCGTCCGCCGCCCGGGCCTTCAGCGCGCGTTCCACGCCCGACCGGGACTCCGACACCAGCCGGCGCAGTGCCGCGCTCGGCTCCGCCGACGCCAGCCAGGCGTCCGTCGCGTCCAGCGTGGCCTGCGAGACCTGGAGGGCCGGGTACAGGCCGACCGCGATCTGCTGGGCCATCTCGTGGCTGCGCGAGTCCCACACGTCCTTGACGGCCGAGAAGAACTTCTCCGTGTAGGGAGCCAGCAGCTCACGCTGGTCGGTCTGCACGAAGCCGCCGATGACCGCCTCCTGGAGGGAGTTCGGCAGTTTGTCCGACTCGACGACCGAGGCCCACGCCTCGGCCTTCGCCTCCTCGGAGGGCTGCGCCGCCCGCGCGGACGTCGCGTGGCGCTCGCCCGCGGCCGTCCTGTCGCGCTCGTACTCCGCGGCGATCTCCTCCTCGTCCAGCAGACCGGACGCGGCCAGCCGCTGCACGAACGCCCAGCGCAGCTCCGTGTCGACGGCGAGGCCCTCGATCTCCTCGGTGCCGTCCAGCAGCGACCGCAGCAGGTCCAGCTGGAGCGGCGTGCGTGCCGTCGCCGCGAAGGCGCGGGCCCAGGCCAGCTGGTGGTCGCTGCCCGGCTCCGCCGCGCGCAGGTGTGCCAGCGTCGCGTCGGTCCACTGCGTCAGACCCGCCTCGCGCCACTCCGGTGCCGCGTACAGGTCCACGGCCAGCTTCACCTGGCGGTGCAGCGACTGGACGACGCCGATGTCCGACTCCTTGCCGATCCCGGAGAGGACCAGCGCCAGGTAGTCGCGCGTCGCCAGTTCGCCGTCACGCGTCATGTCCCAGGCCGACGCCCAGCTCAGCGCGCGCGGGAGGGACTCGGCGAAGTCGCCCAGGTGCTCGGTGACGACGGCCAGCGACTCCTCGTCGAGACGGACCTTCGCGTACGACAGGTCGTCGTCGTTGAGCAGGACGACCGCCGGGCGTGCGGTGCCCGCCGGGTAGGGGACGGTCGTGCGCCCGCCGTCCACGTCCAGCTCGATCCGGTTCGTACGGACCAGCTTCCCGGCCGCGTCGAGGTCGTAGCAGCCGATCGCGATCCGGTGCGGACGCAGCGTCGGCTCGCCCTTCGCCCCGGCGGGGAGCGCCGGAGCCTCCTGGAGGACGGTGAACGAGGTGACGTGGCCGTTCGCGTCCGTCTCGATCTCCGGGCGCAGGATGTTGATGCCGGCCGTCTCCAGCCACGCCTTCGACCAGGTCTTCAGGTCACGGCCGGAGGTCTCCTCCAGCGCGCCCAGCAGGTCCGACAGACGCGTGTTCCCGAACGCGTGCGCCTTGAAGTACGCCTGCACACCCTTGAAGAACGCGTCCTGGCCGACGTACGCCACGAGCTGCTTCAGGACCGAGGCGCCCTTCGCGTACGTGATGCCGTCGAAGTTCACCAGGACGTCGTCCAGGTCGCGGATGTCCGCCATGATCGGGTGCGTCGAGGGCAGCTGGTCCTGGCGATAGGCCCACGTCTTCATGGAGTTGGCGAACGTGGTCCAGGAGTGCGGCCACTTCGACCCCTCGGCGTACGCCTGGCAGGCGATCGAGGTGTACGTGGCGAACGACTCGTTCAGCCAGAGGTCGTTCCACCACTCCATGGTGACCAGGTCGCCGAACCACATGTGGGCCAGCTCGTGGAGGATGGTCTCGGCCCGCGTCTCGTACGCGGCGTCCGTGACCTTCGAACGGAACACGTACTGGTCTCGGATGGTGACCGCGCCCGCGTTCTCCATCGCGCCCGCGTTGAACTCCGGGACGAAGAGCTGGTCGTACTTGGCGAACGGGTACGCGTAGTCGAACTTCTCCTGGAACCACTCGAAGCCCTGCCGGGTGACCGCGAAGATCTCGTCCGCGTCGAGGTACTCGGCGAGCGACGGACGGCAGTAGATGCCGAGCGGCACCGACTGGCCGTCCTTCTCGTAACTGCTGTGCACCGCGTGGTACGGGCCCGCGATCAGGGCCGTGATGTACGTGGAGATGCGCGGCGTCGGCTCGAAGGACCAGACGTCGTCCTTCGGCTCCGGCGTCGGCGAGTTGGAGATCACGGTCCAGCCGGCCGGCGCCTTCACGGTGAAGCGGAAGGCCGCCTTCAGGTCGGGCTGCTCGAAGCTCGCGAACACCCGGCGGGCGTCCGGCACCTCGAACTGGGTGTAAAGGTAGGCCTGTTCGTCGACCGGGTCGACGAACCGGTGCAGGCCCTCACCGGTGTTCGTGTACGAGCAGTCGGCGACGACCTTCAGCTCGTTGGTACCGGCCCGCAGGCGCTTCAGCGCGATCCGCGAGTCGCGGAAGACGGCGGCCACGTCCAGCGCCTTGCCGTTCAGCACGACGTCGTGGACGGCCGGGGCGACCAGGTCGATGAAGGTCTCCGCACCGGCTTCGGCGGAGTCGAAGCGCACGGTGGTGACGGACCGGTAGGTGCCGCCCTCCTGCGCTCCGGAGAGGTCGAGATCGATCTCGTACGCGTCCACGGTCAGCAGGCGCGCCCGCTCCTGTGCCTCTTCGCGGGTCAGATTCGTGCCAGGCACGCGGTCATCTCCTTGATATGCGACTTTTTGGCCATCCTTCCACGTGGGGTACGCGCAGCGCGATGTCCGATTTCCGCCGGACCCGTGGAGGGGTCCGGGCCACGCTCGGAACATGACCGGTTACGAGGCACGACCCATCGCACCGACCGCGCTCGACGACCTCCGGAAGGCGGACGACGCGGGCCGCCCCTGCGTCCCGTACACGGCGACCGAGGGCGGTGATCTCCTGCGCTGCTGCCTGCGCGGAGCCGAACCGGGGGAGCGGATCGCCCTCGTCTCGTACGCGCCGCTGCGGCGCTGGGCGGCGGAGACCTGGGCCCGCCCAGGGGCGTACGACGAGCAGGGCCCGGTCTTCATCCACGCCGAGGAGTGCGAGGGGCCGGCGGCGGACCCGGACGGCTACCCGTTCGCGCGGGCGGGCGCGCTGCGCACGGTCCGCCGCTACGACGCGGACGGCCGTATCGTCGGCGGCCGGCTGCTGGAGATCCCGGCCGACGAGGAGCGGGGCTACGACGAAGCCCTCACGGAGGCCTTCGCCGACCCGCAGGTGGCACTGGTGCACGTACGGGCCGTGGAGTACGGGTGCTTCCACTTCGAGGTACGACGCGGGTAGCACCCGAGTTCCGCCTTCGGGTAGCTGGGCAGTTCCTACTGTTGGTAGGATGAAGGCATGAAGATCAGTGTGAGCTTGCCGCAGGAGGATGTCGCCTTCGTCGACGAGTACGCGGCGAAGACCGAGGCGGATTCCCGGTCTGCGGTGATACACGCCGCTATCGAGTTGCTGCGTGAGGCCGGGCTCGAAGCGGAGTACACCGAGGCGTTCGAGGAATGGGATGCGAGCGAGGACGCGGTCCTCTGGGACCGTACGGTCGGAGACGGAATCGCTGATGCGTAGGGGTGACATCCACCTGGTCGATCTCGAACCTGCCAGGGGCGGCGAGGCCAACAAGGTCAGACCGGCCGTGATCGTGTCCAACAACGCCGCCAACCAGTCCGTCCAGTTGAACGGCCGCGGTGTGATCACTGTCGTGCCCCTGACGTCGAACACCGCACGTGTGCTCACATTCCAGGCACTTCTCAGGTCTGCGGAGAGCGGGCTGCCGAGGGATTCGAAGGTCCAGTGCGAGCAGATCCGGGCAGTCTCCCTGGATCGCGTACTGAAACGCATCGGCACCGTTCCCCGTCAACGCATGACGGACATCGACGCGGCCCTGCGGCGGCACCTCGCCCTCTGAGGCATGCGAAAGGGCGGTCCCCGGACATCGGGGGCCGCCCTTTCACGGGTGGGAGGGTCAGCCCTTCAGCTCCGCCGCCACCAGCTCCGCGATCTGCACCGCGTTCAGCGCCGCGCCCTTGCGCAGGTTGTCGTTGGAGACGAACAGCGCGAGACCGTGCTCGACGGTCTCGTCGACCCGGATCCGGCCCACGTACGAGGCGTCCTGGCCGGCCGCCTGGAGCGGGGTCGGGATCTCGGAGAGCTCGACGCCCTCGGCGTCCTTCAGCAGTTCGTAGGCGCGCTCGACGCTGATCGGACGGGCGAAGCGGGCGTTGATCTGCAGGGAGTGGCCGGAGAAGACGGGGACCCGCACGCAGGTGCCGGACACCTTGAGCTCCGGGATCTCCAGGATCTTGCGGGACTCGTTGCGGAGCTTCTGCTCCTCGTCCGTCTCGAAGGAACCGTCGTCGACGATCGAGCCGGCCAGCGGCAGCACGTTGAAGGCGATCGGACGCCTGTAGACACCCGGCTCGGGGAAGTCGACCGCGCCGCCGTCGTGCGTGAGCCTGTCCGCGTCGGCGACGACCTCAGACACCTGGCCGTGCAGCTCCGCGACACCGGCGACACCGGACCCGGACACCGCCTGGTAGGTGGCGACGGTCAGCGTCTCCAGGCCGGCCTCCGTGTGCAGCGGGCGCAGCACGGGCATGGCGGCCATCGTCGTGCAGTTCGGGTTGGCGATGATGCCCTTGGGGCGGTTCCTGATCGCGTGCGCGTTGACCTCGGAGACCACCAGCGGGACCTCGGGGTCCTTGCGCCAGGCGGAGGAGTTGTCGATCACGACGGCGCCCTGGGCGGCGACCTTCTCGGCCAGCGCCTTCGACGTCGCACCACCGGCGGAGAACAGCACGATGTCCAGCCCGGTGTAGTCCGCCGTGGAGGCGTCCTCGACGGTGATGTCCGTGCCCTCGTACGTGATCGTGGAGCCCGCGGAGCGGGCGGAGGCGAAGAGCCGCAGTTCGGCGACGGGGAACTTCCGCTCGGCCAGGATCCTGCGCATGACTGTGCCGACCTGACCGGTGGCGCCGACGATTCCGACCTTCACAGGGACTCCTTCAAACGTACGAACGGGCACGGTTGCCGGTCCATGATGCGTATGTCCACGGCTTTCTTGTCCAATCCATTGTCCGGCAGACGGACAGCGGCAGACGGACAACGGGCGGGCCGGACGGCCGGGGCCGGGCAGCGCAGTGGGGCGGGAGCTCCTGAGAGCGCCCGCCCCACTGTCGTACGGATCACATGTTCAGCGTGGTGCCGTTACGGCGCGACCTTCTCGATCACGACGCTGCCGGTGCCCGCCGCGGTGCCGCGGGAGTTCACCAGCTGGACCTCGCCGAAGAACTGCCGGCCCTCGGGAGCCGCTCCGGCGACCAGGACCTCGGCGCCGACCTGGGCGGACGCGCCGTTGGCCAGGTTCACGGTCTTCGACTCGTCGACCTGGATCTCACCGAGCGACGACGAGTAGTAGACGTCGCGGTAGTCGTACTCGGTGGTCCCGGCCGGGACCGAGTAGCCGTCGATGATGATCGTGTAGGTGCCGGCCGCCGGGTTCACCAGGCTGACCGACTCCTCCGAGCCCGCCGTCGTCGAGGCGCCGACCTCGGCCCCGTCCTTGAGGACGTAGAGGTCGATGTCGGCGTTGGCGTCCGAGGTGTTGCCGATGGCGACGTCGAGCTTCTCGACGCCCTCACCGATGGTGACCTCCTTGACGTACTCGCCGCCCGTCGAGATCGACGGACGCTCGACGTCGGCCGAGCCCAGCGAGCCGCCCGTGAGCTTGCCCTCCAGGTCACCGGCGTTGTTGGTGACCGTCCAGTCCACCGCGGCCGGGGTGCCGATCTTCGCCTCGGCGATCGTCTGCACCGCCGGGTCGAAGGAGGCGCCGAGCAGCGAGACATCCAGCTTGTACGGGTTGTCCAGCAGCGGCGACGTACGGCGGGACTCGACCTCGATCTCCCAGACGCCGGGCTGCGGGTCCTTGTAGGAGCGCGTGTCCGGGCGGCAGGTGTTGGTCGGGCTCTCGTAGTTCGGGTAGCAGTAGATCGTGGAGCTGTCCTCCACCGCGACCCCGTAGGGGTGGATGGAGATGAACCGCGTCTGGCTGCCCGAGCGCAGGGCGCTCAGCGCGACCTCAAGGGTCTCCGCGCCCTCCGGCACGTTCAGGAAGTAGGACGTGGTGCCGTTGCGCTGCACCGAGCCCGTCGTCGAGAACGCGTACGCCGGCTTCACCAGGTCCTCGGCGACGACCACCGTGGACAGGATCTGCTGGTCCACGCCGACGGTCTTCTTGTCGTCCACCTGCAGGATCGCGCTGTGCACACCGGCGCTGCTGGGCTTCGCCTGGACCTTCACGGTCACCGGCTTGCCGAGCGGCAGCGAGACGGTGCTCGAACCGGTCAGCTTGAAGGTGCCGTCGTTGTTCTTCCAGGACAGCTCGTGCGCGACCGCGCGGTCCGGACCCGTGGTGCGGGTGACGGTGACGTCGTACGACTTCTTCTGGCCGGCCTTCAGGCCGCCCTCACGGTCGTACAGGCCCGTGCCGAAGCCCGGGGTCTTCAGCGCGAAGTCGATCGCGGTGTCGACCGGTGCCTCCACCGAGTACTCGTGCGCCGCGGCGCCCTTCTTCTCGATCTGCTTCCAGGCACCGACGATGTCGATCAGACCGGCACCCTGGGCGTGCGCGGGCACACCCTTGATGTGGGTGGCCGTGCTGGTCAGCGCGGTCCGCAGGTCCGCCGGGGGCAGCTCGATGTTCTTCTGCTTCGCGGCGGACAGGAGCAGCGCCGTGGCGCCCGCGGCCTGCGGCGAGGACATCGAGGTGCCCTGCAGCATGGAGTAGCCGGCGGGCAGCGTGTAGCCCGCCTCCTTGACCGGACCGCCGGCTGCCCAGGTCTGGGTGGTGTTGATGGACGCACCCGGAGCCGTCAGGATCGGCGCGAAGCCGCCGTCCTCACGCGGACCGCGCGAGGAGAAGGGCAGCATGTCGTACTTCGTGGTGACGTTCGAGCCGTAGTTGGCGGCCCAGGTCTCCTTGGAGATCGACGCACCCACCGAGATGACGTGGTCGGCGAGGCCGGGGTCACCGATCGTGTTGACACCCGGGCCCTCGTTGCCGGCCGAGATGACCAGCTGGACGCCGTAGATGTCGATGAGCCGCTTGTAGAGCTCGGCGCGCGCGTTGTTGCCGTCGTTGAGCGGCGGCAGGCCGCCGATCGACATGTTGACGACGTCGACACCGCGGTTCACGACGAGGTCGATCATGCCCTCGGTCAGCGCGATGTTCGTGCAGCCGCCGGACCAGGTGCAGGCACGCGAGGAGACGACCTTGGCGCCGGGCGCCGCGCCGTTCATCTGGCCGCCGAACAGGCCGTTGGCCGCGGTGATGCCCGCGACGTGCGTGCCGTGCGCGCCCTCGATGACACCGATGCTGACGTAGTCGGCCTTGTTTCCGGCCGCGTCGTAGACGACGTTCTTGCGGTTCTCGACGACGAACGGGATGCGCTCGGCGACGTCGGTCCGCGGGTCGTCCGTACCGAAGTAGGCGACCTGGTGCTCGTCCTTGTAGGGCTTCAGCACGGCGTCGTCGGCGAAGTCGGCGTTGCTGTTCAGGTCGACCCGCGTGGTGCCGGTGACCGGGTCGTACAGCACGCCCCACGCGTCGGTGGTGTCACCGTCGCGGTTGAGGTCGCCCGCCATGTCGCCGCCACGGGTGGCGGACTCCTTGAACAGGCTGAACCTGTACGTGCCGTCCGGTGCGGAGTACGTCTTGCCGCCGCTCGTGAACGTCGGGCCCGCCACACCCTCGACCATCTTCAGCCAGGTGCCGTCGCCGTCGTTCACCGGGTCGGTGGCCGTCACCCAGTCGACGATCTTGCGCTCGCCGGTGGTGGTCTTCTGCAGCGCCGGGTGGGCGACGTCGACACCGGAGTCCAGGACACCGATGGTGATGCCGCGGCCGTCGGCCTTCGGGTGCTGCTTCACGAAGTCGACCGCGCCCGTCTCGAAGGACGGGTTGTACGGGTTCTTCGCAGGGGTGTTCTTCCCGGGCGCCGGGTAACTGCCCGTCACCTTCGCCTGCTTGGCCCCCGTGGCCCGGTCGCCCGCGGGCGTCGGGTCGTCCAGCTTGATCTCCTGCTTGAGATCGATGCCGTACACGGACGACAGCTTCTGCGCCGCCTTGATGGTGGCCTCGGCCGCCGAGGTCGGCACGGTCGCACGGACGTAGCCGAGCTTGTCGTACGTCTGCCCCAGCACGGACCCCTTGACGGCGTCCAGCTGCGCGGTGACCTTCTCGGTCGCACCGGGGGCGGTGGCGACCATCATCGTGATGCTCTTCTCGCCCTTGGCCTCGGCCTTCGCCAGCACATCGGCGTCGGCCTCACCGAGCTTGTCGCCCTTGTCGCTGGTGGCGGCGGGCTTCACCGGCGCGGTCGCCGGGTCGTCGGCGGCGAGGACCGGGGCGGCGCCGGAGGCTGCCAGAGCGGCCGCCAGCCCGGCGGCGGCCGCGATGCGCGCCGCGCGTCTCGCCCCGGGTATGGAGCTGGGGGATTCCTTGGTCATCAGCATCCCTGTTGTGTGAACGAAAGAGAGAGTCCGAAATTCGGTACCCGATGACCGCTCAGCCTTTCGTAAATGACAGGGGTTTGTGGAGAGTTGACGGGGGCGAGAAACCGATATGGCGTAGACCCGCCACCGTTTCCGGTCCGCCATACGGGACGAACGGGGTGGAATCACCACCTCATCTCGGCAGGACCACCACATGGGCGGCCGGCTCGCGGTCCTCGGCCGCCGTCATCGCCGTACGCACCACCACCGCCTGCTGCGCCACCGCCTGCTGCGCCATCGTCTCCCGCAGCTTCCTCGGCGCGACCCGGACACCGTGACCCCGAGCCGCTCCAGACGCTCCCGCTCCGCGGTGAAGGCGACGTCCTCCGAGGTGTTGGTGACGTGCTCCTTGCGGGGCGCGCGGCTGCCGGGCTCCAGCGCGACGGCCTGCTCGGGCCGTACGCGTCCACGGTGCCCGGGAAGGCACCGCCCGGCAGGCACAGGTCCACGTGCCACAGCGGCTCCGGCAGTCCGTGCCGCGCACCATCGCGGAGAGCCGGCCCTCGGCCACCGCCCGGCCCTCGACGAGCAGCGCGTCGACGGCGTCGACCACGTGTGCCCGGCCCGGCAGCTCGGTCGCGCCGAGCTCCCGTACGACCGCGGCGGGCTCGCAGCGCCCGCCGCACCGCCTCCGTCAGGATCCGGCGCACCGTGCGGGCGTCCGTGCGGGCGTCCGTGAGGGCGGACACCGCGTCGGCGAGGGACCGCTCCACCGGGGCCGGCGGCACCCCTGGCCGGTGCTCCGGGCGGGGCGGCACGGCGGCCCGCGTCACCTGGACGAACCGGGTGGAGCGCAGCCGCCGTGTGCGCGGCACCAGCACGTCGATCCGGTGCGGCGCGATCACCGGCGGGGTGGCCTCGAAGCCGTACAGGGCCAGTGCCGCGAGCCCGGTCACCATCGCCTCGCCGTAACCCGGCCCGGACGGGCACGGTCCGACGCGCGGAGGCCGGCAGGCGTCCGGCGTCCAACAGGGCGCCGTGCAACCGCTCCTGACCCGTCGGCGGGCTCGGTCCAGCGGGTACACACCGGGGAGCAACTGCTGTCACCGGCCGCCGGGCAGCACTGCGCCGCGGTGTGCGCGGCGGTCACGCCCCGGGCGCGCAACTGCGCCGTGGACGCCCCAGGTACGCAACTGCGCCGTGAACCAGACGCGGGGGCGCGCTTCGTGGAGGGTGCGGGAGGACAGCGGCGTGTTCTGGGTCATGTCCCGGAGGTTCTCGCAGGGGCACGTGCCGCTCACCCGTGTTGCACGCCCGCGGACAACGCCGTCCTGAAGTACGACAGTGCGAAAGCCGAAATGAGCGGTCACGCCAGGGATTGCGCACCGTGCGCCCCGCACAGGTGTGCGGGGCGCACGGTCCGGCGACCACCGGCCGGGTCAGACCGCCGCGTCGCGCTCCTGGCCCCGCAGGGCCCGGGCCAGATCGTCCCGCGCCTCCAGGACCAACCGCCGCAGCGCCGGTGCCGCGGCCGGATGCGAGGTCAGCCACGCGTCCGTCGCCGCGAGCGTCGCGGGATCGTCCTGCAGCCCCGGGAACAGCCCCTTGACCACATCCATGCCGATCTGGATGGACCGCTCGTCCCACACCCGCTCGATCGCCTCGAAGTACGAGGCCGTGTACGGCGCCAGCAGCTCCCGCTGCGAGGACTGCACGAAGCCCGAGATCGTCGCCCCGACGAGCGCGTTGGACAGCTTGTCCGACTCCACGACCGCCGCCCAGGCCTGCGCCTTGACCGCCGCCGAGGGGCGCGAGGCCAGGCACCGCACCTGGTGGCGCTTGCCGGACGCCGTGTCGTCACGGGCCAGTTCGGCGTCGACGGCCGACTCGTCGGCCACCCCGTGCGAGGCCAGCGGGGACAGGAACGCCCACCGCAGCTCCTGGTCGACGTCCAGGCCCTCGATCACGTCCGAGCCGTCGAGCAGACCGCCCAGCAGCCGGAGGTCCGCGTCCGAGGTGGCGACCGACGCGAAGAACCGCGCCCAGGTCAGCTGGTGCTGGCTGCCCGGCTCCGCGAGACGCAGCTCCCGCAGCGCACCCTCGGCCAGCGCCCGGCCGCCCTCCTCACGCCACGCCGGCGCGGCGTAGTGCGTGAGCGCCGACTCCGTCCAGGCGTGCAGCATCTGGAGCACCCCGATGTCCGACTCCCGGCCGGCGAACGCCAGCACCAGGGAGACGAAGTCGCGGGCCGGAAGCAGCGCGTCCCGGGTCAGGTTCCACAGCGCGGACCAGCACAGCGCCCGGGCCAGCGGATCGGTGATGTCGCCCAGGTGCTCGCGCAGGGTGGCGAGGGACCCCTCGTCGAAGCGGACCTTGCAGTACGTGAGGTCGTCGTCGTTGACCAGGACCAGATCCGGCCTCTCGGCGCCCGTCAGCTCACCGATGACGGTGCGCTCACCGGCGACGTCCGCCTCGGCTCGGGCGTACCGCACCAGTTCGCCCTGCGGGGAGAGGCGGTACAGGCCGACCGCGACCCGGTGCGGGCGCAGCTCCGGGTGGGAGGCGGCCGCCTCCTGGACCACCGCGAGCTCCGCGATCCGGCCCGCCGCGTCGTATTCCACGGCCGGCGCCAGGACGTTGACGCCCGCGGTCTGCAGCCAGGAGCGCGACCAGGCCGTCATGTCGCGCCCGGACGTCTCGGCCAGCACCGAGAGCAGGTCGCCCAGCCGGGTGTTGCCGTACGCGTGCTGCTTGAAGTAGCGGCGCGCGCCCTCCAGGAACGCGTCCCGCCCCACGTACGCCACCAGTTGCTTCAGCACCGAGGCGCCCTTGGCGTACGTGATGCCGTCGAAGTTCAGCTTGGCGTCCTCCAGGTCACGGATGTCGGCCGTGATCGGGTGCGTGGACGGCAGCTGGTCGGCGCGGTACGCCCAGGCCTTGCGGTTGTTGGCGAAGGTGATCCAGCCGTTGGTGAAACGGGTGGCCTCCACCATCGAGAAGGACCCCATGAAGTCGGCGAAGGACTCCTTCAGCCACAGGTCGTCCCACCACTGCATGGTGACCAGATCGCCGAACCACATGTGCGCCATCTCGTGCAGGATGGTGTTGGCGCGGCGCTCGTAGGACGCCGAGGTGACCTTGCCGCGGTAGATGTACTCCTCTCGGAAGGTGACACAGCCCGGGTTCTCCATGGCGCCGATGTTGTACTCGGGCACGAAGGCCTGGTCGTACTTGCCGAACGGGTACGGGTAGTCGAAGTGGTCGTGGAAGAAGTCCAGGCCCTGCTTGGTGATCAGGAAGATGTCGTCCGCGTCGAAGTGCCGCGCGAGCCCCTTGCGGCACATCGCGCCCAGTGGGATCTCCAGCTTCGAACCGTCGTCGAACGTACGGGTGTAGAGGTCGCTCTCGCAGTGGTACGGACCCGCCACGACCGTCGTGATGTACGTCGAGATGGGCTTCGTCTCCGCGAACCGCCACTCCTCGCCCTCGTGGAACTCCTCGGCGCCGTTCGACCGGACCGTCCACCCCTCGGGCGCCGTGACCTCGAAGCGGTAGGGGGCCTTCAGGTCGGGCTGTTCGAAGTTCGCGTAGACGCGCCGGGCGTCGGCCGGCTCGTAATGCGTGTAGAGGTAGACCTCGCCGTCCTCCGGGTCGACGAAGCGGTGCATGCCCTCGCCGGTCCGGCTGTACGCGCACTGCGCGTCGACCACCAGGACGTTCTCGCCCGCGGCGAGGCCGTCCAGTGCGATCCGGCTGCCGTCGAAGACGGCCGCCGGGTCCAGGGCCTTCCCGTTCAGCGTCACCGTGGTCACGGCCGGGGCCACCAGGTCGGCGAAGGTCGACGCCCCCGCACGCGCGGCGCGGAACCGGATCGTGGTCAGCGAGCGGAACGTGCGCGGACCGGCGCTCCCGTCGGGCTCACCGACAGCGGAACGCAGGTCGAGGGCGACCTCGTAACCGTCGACGGTCAGCAGCTCGGCCCGCTCACGGGCCTCGTCGCGGGACAGGTTCTCACCGGGCACGGAACACTCCTTTGTGTCTCATTCGAACAGCTTTGATCCTCGCACGCGGCCGAAGAACCCGGCACCCGGGAATGGCCGGAGCGCCCCGTGGCGTTCTGGAACTCAGGTGCGAGACGACCTCATGAGGAGAGACATGCCCGAGAACAGCACGTCGAACGGCAGGACCCCGGCGGACTTCTGGTTCGACCCGCTCTGTCCCTGGGCCTGGATGACCTCCCGCTGGATGCTGGAGGTGGAGAAGGTCCGTGACGTGGAGGTCCGCTGGCACGTGATGAGCCTGGCCGTCCTCAACGAGAACAGGCTGGACGAGCTGCCCGAGGAGTACCGGGACATGCTGGCCACCAAGGCGTGGGGCCCGGTCCGGGTCGTGGTCGCCGCCCGCGAGAAGCACGGCGACGAGGTCGTCGGCCCCCTGTACACGGCCATGGGAACCCGCTTCCACAACAAGGGCGAGGGACCCACCCGCGAGGCCGTCGTGGCCTCGCTGGAGGACGTCGGCCTGCCGGTGGAACTCGCGGACTACGCCGACTCCGACGCGTACGACACCCAGCTGCGCGCCTCCCACCAGGAGGGCATCGACAAGGTCGGCCAGGACGTCGGCACCCCGGTCATCTCCGTACCGGGCCCCGACGGTGAGCAGATCGCCTTCTTCGGACCGGTCGTCACCCCCGCCCCGAAGGGCGAGGACGCGGCGAAGCTGTGGGACGGCACGCTGCTCGTGGCGTCCATCCCCGGCTTCTACGAGATCAAGCGGACCCGTACGCAGGGCCCCGTCTTCGACTGACCCGCCCCGTGCCGCACGCCGCGGGTTCCCGGCACTCCGGGGCCCGCGGCGTGCCGCGTCCAGGATTCCGGCCCGGCGACATCTTGCCGACCGCTCGAACTGTCGTTCATGATCGGGCGCATGCCAGCCGCCGCGCGTCCGGACGCAGCACCGCACCTGCCACGTACCGTACGGATCGGCTACGGGCTCGGCTCCCTGTGCACCGGCACCTTCGCCACCGTGCCCGGCCTGATCCTGCTCTACTACCTCACCAACGTCCTCGCCGTGCCCGCCGCCGTCGCCGGCGCCGCGGTCTTCCTGCCGAAGGCCTGGGACGTCCTGATCAACCCGCTGGTCGGCGCGCTCTCCGACCGCAGCCGGCTGCGCGGCGGACCGCGACGCCCGTTCCTGCTGACCGGCGCCTGCACCCTGCCGCCCCTCTTCGCGCTGATCTTCGCCGCGCCCCCGCTCAGGGGCGCCCCGGCCGCCGGATACGTCGCCGTCCTGTTCCTGCTCGCCGCCACCGCGTACGCCGTCTTCCAGGTGCCGTACGTGACGATGCCCGCCGAGATGACCGAGGACCCGCACGAGCGAGGGCGCGTCCTGGGCTGGCGGGTGGGATTCCTCGGCGTCGCCATCCTGCTGTCCGGCGCGCTCGCCCCCGCCGTCGCGCACGCCGACGGCGACACCCCGCAGAGCTACCGGCTGATGGGCGTCGCCGTCGCCGTGCTGCTGGCCGTCGGCATGTTCGGGGCCTGGGCCGCCACCCGGCGGGCCCCGGCGGTCGCCCGCAGCGAGGCCGAACCCTCCCTGCGGGCCCAGCTCGCCACCGCCCGCTCCCACCGTCCCTTCCTGTACCTCGCCGGGATGTGGACCCTGCAGGCCCTCGCGATCGGCGTGATGCTCGCGGGCGTCCAGTACTTCGCCACGTACACCCTCGGCTCTGCGGGCGCGGTCACACCGCTGTTCGCCTGCCTGATCGGCCCGCTGGTCCTGTTCATGCCGCTGTGGAACCGGCTGGCCCGCCGCAAGGGCGTGACGTACGCGCAGTGGTGCGCCTCCCTGCTCTACACCGCCGGGGCGGTGGCCCTCGCCTTCACGGGCACCGGCGGCCCCGTCGTCGGCTACGCGGCGGTCGTCCTCGTCGGCATCGCCTACGCGGGGCTGCAACTGCTGCCCCTGACGATGCTCGCGGACACCCTGGCCGCCGACGCCGCCCGCACCGGAAGGCGGCGGGCGGCGACCTTCACCGGGCTGTGGACCGCTGCCGAGACCCTGGCCTTCGCCCTGGGCGCCGGGGTGTTCGCCCTGGTCCTGGCCGTGACGGGCTTCCGCTCCTCCGACGCCGCCCACCACGTGGACCAGCCGGACGCCGCGCTGACCGGGATCATCACGGGGATGAGCGTGCTGCCCGCCGGCCTCGCCCTCGCGAGCCTCTGGCTACTGCACCGCTACCGCGAGCCCCCGACCGAATCCGTCCCCCTCCACGAGGAGCCCGCCCGTGCCGACTGACCCCGCTCCCGACCGCGCCCTGCCCGACGGACGCCCCGCCGTGGAGGTGCTCGCCGAACTGCGCGCCCTGCGCGAGAGCGACGCGCCGACCCGAGGGGGCCGCACCTTCGCCTATGTCTACGACGCGGGACTTGACGGCCTCGACGAGCTGGCGGCGGAGGCCTATACCGCGTTCGCGACGGTCAACGGACTGGACCCCACGGTCTTCCCGAGCGTCGCCCGGCTGGAGAACGACCTGGTCGCCGCGGTCGCCGCCCTGCTCGGGGCGCCCGGCGCCCAGGGCACGTTCACCAGCGGCGGCACCGAGAGCATCCTGCTCGCCGTCAAGACCGCCCGCGACCACGCCCGGACGGTCCGGGGCGTCACCGACCCGCAGCTGGTGCTGCCCTCCACCGCCCACGCGGCCTTCCACAAGGCCGCCGCCTACCTGGGCGTGGAGACGGTCGTGGTGCCCGTCGACCCGGCCACCTTCCGCGCCGACGCCGACGCCGTGGCCGCCGCGCTCACCGACCGCACGGTGCTGGTGGTCGCCTCCGCGCCCTCGTACGCCCACGGGGTGATCGACCCCGTCGCGGAGATCGCGGCAGCGGCCGCCGGGCGCGGGGTGCTGTGCCATGTGGACGCCTGCATCGGCGGCTGGCTCCTGCCGTACCTGCGGCGGGCGGGACGCGAGGTGCGGCCCTTCGACCTGTCCGTGCCCGGTGTCACCTCGCTCTCCGTGGACCTGCACAAGTACGCGTACGCCGACAAGGGCGCCTCCGTGGTCCTTTACCGGGACGCCGAGCTCCGCCGCCACCAGTACTTCGCGCACGCGGGCTGGCCCGGCTACCCCGTCGTCAACCCGACCGTGCAGGGCACCAAGTCCGGCGGCCTCCTCGCCCAGGCCTGGGCGGTGCTCCAGCACGTGGGGGAGGAGGGCTACACGGCCCTGGCGGGCCGGGTCGCCGAGGCCTCGGACCGGCTGCTGGCCGGACTGCGGGCGGTCGAGGGCGTGCGGGTGCTGGGCGAACCGGCCGCCGGGCTCGTCGCGTTCACGGCCGCCCGGGACGACGACGGCGCCCCCGACCTCAGCCTGCTCCTCCATCTCGCCGACGAGATGCGCGAGCTCGGCTGGTACCTCCAGCCGCAGCTCTCCTTCGACGGCCTGCCGCCCAACCTCCACCTCACGCTCACCCCGGCCACGGTCGGTCAGGTCGACGCCCTGCTCGACGACCTCGCGGTCGCCCTGGCGAAGGCCCGCGCCCTGGAGCCGGTGACGGTGGACCCGGGACTCGCCGAACTGGCCGCCGGGCTGGACCCGCGGACCCTCGGACCGGACGAGGCCGCCGCTGTCCTCGCCTTCGCCGGTCTCGGTGAGGGCACCGGACTGCCCCGCAGGACGGCCCCCGTGCTCGTCCTGCTGGACGCGCTGCCACAAGCGCTCAAGGAACGGCTCCTCGCGGAGTTCATCGGTTCCGTCTTCCGCGTCTGAGGACGCCGGCCCGGCATGGAGAACCCCGCGCCGCCCCGGCATGGGAGAACCCCCGCGAGTCATGTCCTCGCGGGGGTTCTCCGTTGATCCGCCTGCCGGGTGAGGCGTTGAGAAGACGATCACGAGGCAGGACGCCCGTGGGCCGTCAGGGGGCGAGCAGGAGCACGTCCGCGCGCTCCTTGGCCGCGGCGTACCGCTTCGCCACGTCCTGCCAGTTGACGACGCGCCACATCGCCTCGATGAAGTCGACCTTCTGGTTCTTGTACTGCAGGTAGAACGCGTGCTCCCAGGCGTCGAAGACCAGCACCGGGACCGAGCCCTGGCCGACGTTGCCCTGGTGGTCGTAGACCTGCTCGACGATCAGCCGGCCGCTGACCGGCTCGTACGCCAGGACGCCCCAGCCGGAACCCTGCGTGGTCGCCGCGGCCTTCGTCAGCTGCGACTTGAAGCCGGCGTACGAGCCGAAGGACTCGGTGATCGCGTCGGCCAGATCCCCCACACCGTCCGCCGCGAGGGGCTCGCCGCCGCCGTCGCCGGTCATGTTGTGCCAGTAGATCGAGTGCAGGATGTGGCCGGAGAGATGGAAGGCGAGGTTCTTCTGGAGACCGTTGACCGCACCCCAGACCTCCTTTTCGCGGGCCTCTTCCAGCTGCTCCAGGGTGTCGTTCGCACCCTTGACGTACGCCGCGTGGTGCTTGTCGTGGTGGAGCTCGACGATCTGCGGGTCGATGGCCGGTTCGAGCGCCGCGTAGTCGTACGGGAGTTCCGGAAGCGTGTACGTGGCCATGGGTTCGAACCCTCCAACTGCTGACTTGTTGTTATTGCAAGTTGTTCGCAATTGCAGGCTAGCAGGAGGAGGGCCCGAAAGTGATCAGCCTCCCGGCCTAGGACCGCAGACCGTCGCGCGCCGTCGCCGCCAGGTCCGGGAAGTCCGTGACGACCGCGTCCACCCCCTGGCCGAAGTGGAAGGCGTACTCCGCGAAGGCGTCACCGAATTCGGCCGGCGCGGTGCCCCTGCGGTACGCGGCCGGGAGGTACTGGTTCTCGGCCCGGAAGGTGTACGCGCCGACCTTCAGCCCCGCCGCGTGCGCGTCGGCCAGCAGGGTGAGCGGCGGCACGAGCGACGACTTGTCGGGCCCGATCCACCGCGCGTACGAGGCGATCTCGCGCAGCCCGGCCGGCGTCATCATCTCCTTGTAGGTGACCGGATGGCCGTACGGACCGCCGCTCGTGCCCAGCGCCTGCCAGAGCGGGAGCCCGAGCCGCGCCCGGGCCACCCGGTGGAGGCTGGACGGCTCGAAGGACTGGACGACGCAGTCGCGGGCGGTGAGCCGGTTGCGGCGGACGACCCGGACCAGCTCCGGTTCGAGCGGCAGGCCGATCGAGCGGAAGTACGTCGGGTGCTTCGTCTCGGGGAACACCACGATCCGGCGGCCGTGCTCCTTCGACAGCGCCCGGGCGAGGTCCACGACCTCCTGGAAGGTCATGATCTGCTCGCGCCCGTCGAAGACCGTGTTGCGGTTACGGACCAGGGGCAGCCGCTCCACGGCGCGCAGCGTCTTCAGCTCCGCGAGGGTGAAGTCCTCGGTGAACCAGCCGGTGACGGAACGGCCGTCCACCGTCTTCGTGGTGCGGCGGCCGGCGAACTCCGGGTGCAGGGCCACGTCCGTCGTACCCGAGATCTCGTTCTCGTGGCGCACGACCAGGATGTGGTCCTTCGTCGGAACGAGGTCGGGCTCTATCCAGTCGGCCCCGGCGCGCACCGCGAACGTGTAGGCGGAGGCGGTGTGTTCGGGCCGCCAGCCGGCCGCGCCCCGGTGGCCGATGACGAGCGGACCGTGGGACCGGCGCGTACCGCCGGACGTGGCCGCGACGGCCGGGGCGGCGGCGGCCGCCGAAACGGCGGCCGTGGCCAGGAGAACCGAACGGCGCCTCGGGTGCTGGGACATGCTGTCTCCTCGTGGCTCGGGTGGGAGACCCACGAAAGCCACGAGGGGTTACGACAGGGCGGACGGCGGCTTGCGGCATGGTGTACGGGCGTGGGTAGGGTCGACGGCGGGGCGTCGGGGGCCGACGGCCCGGAGAGGGGGACGGCGCGGATGAAGGTACGGGAGGGGCGCCCCGACGAGGCAGCGGCACTGACCGGGCTCGCACTGCGGTCGAAGGGGCACTGGGGGTACGACGAGGACTTCCTGGCCGCCTGCCGCGACGAACTCACCGTCCGCCCGGCCGATGTGAGCCCCCGGCGCACGCGGGTCGCGGAGGAGGACGGGCGCGTCCTGGGCTTCACCACCCTGGACGGGGACCCTCCCCGGGGCGCCCTCGGCATGATGTTCGTGGAGCCGGACACGATCGGCCGGGGCGTGGGCAGGACGCTCTTCGAGCACACCATGGCGCAGGCGCGCCGGCTCGGTTTCGCGGAGCTCACCATCGACGCCGACCCGAACGCCGAGCCGTTCTACGTGGCCATGGGTGCGGTACGCATCGGCGCGACGCCGTCGGGCTCGATCCCGGGGCGCGAACTGCCGTTGCTCCGCATCGATCTCGGCTGATTCCCCGGGCGGTCACGCCTTCACGGGCAGGCGGCCGTCGACCGCCCCGCGATCCCGCCGCAGCCCCGGTGCCAGGGCCGCGGTGACCGCGACGGAGGCCGCCGCCAGCACCGTGATCGCCGTCGCGCCGGAGGTCAGCTCGGCCAGGCTCCCGGCGAGCGCCGCAGCGACGCCCTGCATGGCGAGCATCCCGGAGGAGTGCAGGCCGAGGGCCTGACCGGCCATCGGGTCCGGGGTCAGCGCCATCAGGCGCTCCTGGAGCAGCAGGCTCGCCGAGAAGCCGGCCGAGGCGAGGGTGACGAGCACCAGGGCCAGGGGAAGCGCCGGTCGCAGCGCGAACAGCAGATAGGGCACCGCGAGCAGCAGGAGCAGGGGAGTCGCCAGGCGTCCCCGCCACCGCCGGGGGACGAACCGGCCCGCCATCGTGTCCCCGACGAGCATCCCGAGGGCCGCGCAGGCGAAGAGGAGCCCCGCGCGGTCCGGCATATAGGGGACGAAGAGCGATTCGCAGCCGACGACCAGCCCGTTGGGCAGCCAGAGCATGAGATACACGCGGCGACGGGGCGCCGACGACAGCAGGAGCCTGTTGGTCCGCCACGTCTCACCGGCCGACGGCCGGCCGGCGACCCTGGGCGGACGCCGGTCCAGGCCGAACCGCGCGGCACCCGCACCGGCCACGTACAGGGCGGCGGCGACGAGCAGCGTGCCGCGCGGGGACAGCACGGCCACCAGGACCCCGCCGGCCGCGTACCCGCAGATCTGCGTCGTGCCCGAGCACATGTTGAGCACGGAACGCCCCAGCAGATAGGCGTCCTTGGGCAGTACCTCGGTGAGCAGGCCGTACCGCACCCCGCCGACCACCGCCGCGACGACCCCCTCACCCAGCACGATCGCGAAGACCGCCGGGAGCGGGAGCCCGGGTACGGCCAGGAGGGCGGTCCCGGCCCCGAAGACGAGTGCCGCACAGCTCAGTGCGGCGCGCGGCGGCAGCCGGTCGGCCGCCGACATCAGCAGGGTCGCGCCGAACAGCTGGGCGAGCGAGGAGCCGAACATGGACAGGGTGGCGAGCAGCGGCGACCCGGTGGCGGCGTGGACGAGGGTGCCGAGCGCCAGCCCGCTCGTCGTCGAGGCGGCACCCTGGAGGGCGCCGGTCGCGAAGAGGGGCCCGAACTGCGGTACCCGGAACACTTCCCGGTAGGTGAGCATGCCGGGGAGTCTTGGTGATGCCTCCGCACGGCCGTTACTGTTTCGCGCGGAGGCGAAAGATGGGCTGGTGGCAGGTCAACGCGGACACCCTGGCGGCGGGCAGGTTCGTCGTGTCGGAGCTGACCGAGACCACCGCGACCCTTCAGGCCCTGGAGCGAGGAACGGCCACACACCCGGCCGAACACGCGTGGTTCGACCAGCACCGGCCCGCCTACCGGCAGCGTCTCGCCGACGACCCGGTCACCGCACAGCTCGTACGGACCGCTCTCGGAGGCCACTGGAACGCGGACTTCCTCACCCCCACCCCCACCGGCGAGGGCACGTTCGCCCAGAACCTGACACGCGTCCGCGAGACACCGCCCGCCGAGGCCCGCGCCGACCTGGAGGTGTCCAGGGGCGGCCCGCTCCCGGCGCAGCTGCGCCGCACCGACCTGCCGGAGCGGGCCGCCGGCCTGCTGGAGTGGGTGTGGGAGCGGATCGTGCTCCCCGACTGGCCGCGCCGCCGGCGGATCATCGGGGCGGACATCGTGGCGCGGGCGGCACAGCTGAGCCAGGGCGGCTGGGCCGCGGCGCTGGACGCGATGAATCCGGGCATGCGCTGGCTGGGCGGGAGCCGGCTCCAGATCAACCCGCGTGACTATCCGCCACGCGAACTCGCCGGGGTACAGCTGGTGTTCGCCCCGGTCACGCCCCGGCAGGGCTGGGTCTCCTGGGACGCCGCGGCGCAGCGGTACGCCGTCGTGTACGCCTGCTCGGGCACCCTGTCGGAGGCGGACCGGCCCCATGTCCCGGACAGTCTCGGCCGGCTGCTGGGGCCCGCGCGGGCCGGGGTCCTCGTGCTGCTCGACCGGCCCAGGACCACCACGGAGCTGGTGGCCCTGACCGGCCAGGGGCTGGGATCGGTGGGCCGGCACCTGAAGGTCCTGCTCGACGCGGGCCTGGCCGGGCGCCGGCGTTCGGGGCGGTCGGTCCTCTACTTCCGTACGGAGCCGGGCGAGGTGCTCCTCGGAGCTCAGCTCCCCGGCTGAGCGGGGCCCCCGGGCGCGGCCGCCTCCAGCTCGTCGACGCTGCCGGACATGATCGTTCGGATGTGCTCGGTGATGTGCTCGGCGGGCCA
Organism: Streptomyces sp. NBC_01520; assembly: GCF_045040375.1. Taxonomy (NCBI): domain Bacteria; kingdom Bacillati; phylum Actinomycetota; class Actinomycetes; order Kitasatosporales; family Streptomycetaceae; genus Streptomyces; species Streptomyces sp. NBC_01520. Next base: position 2,686,913 of record NZ_CP109404.1, on the reverse strand, counting down.
GTGCCACCAGGCGACGGCGAGCAGCCGGGCGATGTCCGCGTCCCCGTACCGGGTGCGGATCCGGGTCGCCGGATTGCCGCCGACGATCGCGTAGTCCGGGACGTCACCGGTGACCACCGCGCCCGCCGCGATGATCGCGCCGTTCCCGATCCGTACGCCCGGCATCACCGTGGACCGGTAACCGAACCACACGTCGTGGCCCACCACGGTGTCGCCCCGGCCCGGCAGGTCGGCCAGCATGTCGAAGTGGTCGGTCCAGGAGCCACCCAGGGTGGGGAAGGGGAACGTCGACGGGCCGTCCATCCGGTGGTTGGCGCCGTTCATGATGAACCGCACCCCGGTCCCCAGTGCGCAGAACCTGCCGATGACGAGCTTCTCCGGACCGTAGTGGTACAGCACGTTGCGGGTCTCGAACGCGGTCGCGTCATCGGGGTCGTCGTAGTACGAGTACTCGCCGACCTCGATGAGCGCCGAGGTGACCAGGGGCTTCAGCTGCACCACCCGGGGCTGGCCGGGCATCGGGTGCAGCACGGTGGGATCGGCGGGGACGGGACTCATCCCGGCACTCTCCCAGAAGACCCGTGCGGTGGGCACGGGAATTTCAGGCGCGCGGGCCGCGCCCCGCACGCTTCTGCCGGACCAGACCGGTCACGATCAGCACCGCGGTCAGCGCGCCGGTCGCCAACAGCTGTTCGCGAGTGTCGGGTTGACGCAGCATCAGGAGGAAGATCCCCGCCATGGCGAGCAGCGCCACGATCGTCAGGACCGGGAAGAGCCACATCCGTACGACGAGCTTCTCGGGCGATTCGCGCTCCAGCCGGCTGCGCAGGATCAGCTGGGAGACGGCGATGAAGACCCAGACGACCAGGATCACCGCGCCGATCATGTTGAGCAGCCACGGGAAGACGTCGTCGGGACGCACCGGACTCGCACATCGTTCACATCCAGGTACCGCCACGGCCGAAGTACGGCACCTCAGGACCTGCGGGCGCGCCACTGGCGTACGGCCGCGACGAGCAGCACCAGTCCGGTCGCCCCCGCCGACCACAGCACCTGAGGGCGGGCCGCCTCATCGGTGAGCATCAGCAGCAGGACGGCCGGCAGTGCCGCCAGCGTCAGCCAGGTCAGACAGGGGAAGCACCACATCCGCAGGGCGAGCGCGCCCGGTGCCTCGCGCTCCAGCCTGCGCCGCAGCCGCAGCTGTGAGGCGGCGATCAGGCCCCACACGAACAGCAGGACCGCGCCGACCGAGTTGAGCAGGTGGAGGAACACCGTGTCGGGCCACTTCAGGTTGAGCAGCACCGATACGAAGCCGAAGGCCACCGAGGCCAGCACCGCCCGCCGCGGCACCCCGCCCCCGTCGCTTCCCGAAACCTTGAGCAGTCCGCGGGGCGCCTCGCCGCGCTCGGCGAGCGAGAAGATCATCCGGGACGACCCGTACAGGTTGGCGTTGAGCGCCGAGAGCAGTGCCACGAACACCACGATGTTCATGATCTGCCCGGCCGACGGCACCCCGATCGAGTCCAGCACCTTCACGTAGGGGCTGAGCCCTGCCCGCTGCGCGGTCCACGGAAGCACGGTCACGATCACCAGCATCGAGCCGACGTAGAAGAAGAGGATGCGCACCACCGCGCCGCGCACCGCACGCCCCACCGCACGCGCGGGATCCTCGGTCTCCGCCGCCGCGATCGTCAGGACCTCCAGCCCGCCGAACGCGAACACCACCGTGAGCACGCCGGACACGACCCCGGCCCAGCCGTTCGGCAGGAAGCCGCCGTGCCCGGTCAGGTTGGTCATCCCCACCGCACCGGTGTCCGGCAGGAGGCCGAAGACGGCCAGTGCCCCCAGCACCAGGAAGACCACGATCGCGGTCACCTTGAGCGCGGCGAACCAGAACTCGAACTCGCCGAAATTCCGTACCGCCGTCAGGTTGGCAGCCGTGAACACCACCATGAACACCAGCACCCAGACCCACGGATCCACCGCAGGCACCCAGGAATGGGCGATCTGCGCGGCGGCCGTCGCCTCCACGGCGAGGACCACCACCAGCAGGAACCAGTAGAGCCAGCCCACACTGAATCCGGCCCAGCGGCCCAGGGCACGCTCCGCGTGCACGGAGAAGGAACCGGACGCGGGCATCGCCGCCGACATCTCGCCGAGCATCCGCATCACCAGCATCGCGAGCGTGCCCGCGATCAGGTACGAGACGACGACGGCGGGTCCGGCGACAGCGATCCCGGCACCCGAGCCGACGAACAGCCCGGCACCGATCACCCCGCCCAGCCCGAGCATCGTCAGATGCCGCTGCTTCAGGCCGTGGGCCAGGAGTTCGGACGGAACGGCGGGGTGCGTGGGGGGCGCGTCGTGCATGAGCTGCGAGTCACTCTCGGATCATTTATGGGGAACCTACAGTCTCACGCCTACCGACCCCTGCCCGCGCGCGGAGCCGCCACCATCCCCACCACCGTGACAAGCATCACGCCGACGAGTGATTGCGCGACGCTCTTTGTGTGAACCCCACTAACCCCTCAACCGCCGCTTTGTGGGCGGCTGATGGTGATCGAGCGATATTCCGTCGGCTAACGTCACCATCAGTCCGTCCCCACCCGTCCTGCTGCCCTCACCCGCGGAGTCCCGATGAGCACTGCTGCCGCCCCCACCCGTTCCGGAGCGGTCCTCGCCGACCTGCTGCCCGCCGCCCGGCACCGCTACGCCGTGGACACGGCCCTGGTCGTCGGCGGCGCCGCCCTCACCGGCATCGCGGCCCAGATCGCCGTGCCCGTGCCCGGCTCCCCGGTGCCCGTCACCGGCCAGACCTTCGCCGCGCTGCTCATCGGCACCGCGCTCGGCGCCCGGCGGGGCTTCCTCTCCCTCGCCCTGTACGCGCTCGTCGGCATGGCCGGCATGCCGTGGTTCTCCGAGGGCAGCTCCGGCGCGGGCGGCGCCTCGTTCGGCTACGTCCTGGGCATGCTGCTCGCCGCCACGGTCGTCGGCGGCCTCGCCCGGCGCGGCGGCGACCGTTCCGTGCTGCGGACCGCGGGGACGATGGCCGTCGGGTCCGTCATCATCTACGCGGTCGGCGTGCCGTACCTGGCGCTCTCCACCGGGATGTCGATGAGCGCCGCCGTCGCGGCCGGCCTGGTGCCGTTCCTGATCGGCGACGCGCTCAAGGCCGCGCTGGCCATGGGCGCGCTGCCCGCCTCCTGGAAGCTCATCGGGCGTCGCGGCTGACGCCGTACGCACCGCCGAAGAGGCTCGCCGGGTCGTGACGCGACACCAGACCGGCGAGCCTCTCGCGTGTCCCGGGTCCGTGGAAGCCGTCGGTGCGGTCCCCGCCGCCGAAGGAGAAGTTCAGCGAACGGCCCAGGGTGTACGGCGTCAGCCCCGCGGCCACCTCCGCGTACAGCGCCCGTACCGCGGAGACGTCCGTACCGTCCAGCGGTGACAGCAGCCGCAGCAGGAAGCCCGCCTCCCGGTGGGGCACCGCGCTGTCCTCGGCGGGCGGCACGGCCGGCGCCCCGCCCAGGTGGTTGAGCTGGACCACCGTCATCATCGGCGCCTTCGGCCCGGTCAGCTCCAGCAGCCGCCCGGCGGACCGGGCGTCCAGCTCGCGGAGCATCAGGCCGTCGCCGTAGTAGGCGTGCGGGAACGGCGGGTCGCTGTGGATGGTGTGGCTCTCGGCGTACGGCATCTCCCGCAGCGAGTCCGCGAGCGCCGGCCCGATCGCCCGCAGCGGCGCCACCAGGGCCTCGCCGTCCACCGCGCCGCCCGTGTACGCGACCCGCACGGAGACCACGTACCTGCCCCTGAACGGCTCGGGCACCTGGGGCAGTGCGGGGAACCGCAGGGCGGACACCGAGGACGTGCAGGCGTCCGGCACGGTACGCGTCCATTCCAGATAGCGGCGCAGCACCTCCGGGGCCGTGTCCCCGTCGAAGGTGACCGAGCCGCCGTACAGCCGCTCCACGGCAACCAGGCCGATCTCCAGCTCCGTCACCACACCGAGCCGGTGCCCGCCGCCCCGCAGCCCCCAGAAGAGACCGGGCTCGGTGGCCGGGGTGACATGGCGCAGGACGCCGTCGGCGGTCACCACGTCGAGGGAGCGGACGTGGTCGGCGGCGTAGCCGAACTCCCGGGCCAGGATGCCCAGTCCGCCGCCGAGCGTGTAGGAGACGGCACCGACGCCAGGGGCCGACCCGTTGAGCGGGGCGAGTCCGTACGGGGCCGCCGCCGCTATCACCCGGCCCCAGGTGACACCCGCCGCGATCCGCGCGGTGCGCCGCCCGGGGTCGATCTCCACGGAGTCCATCAGCCGGGTACGGATCAGCATCCCGCCCTCGACCGGGCCGGCCAGCCCGTGCCCGGTGGCGTGGACGGTGACGGACAGGCCGCCCGCAGCCGCGGCCCGCACGGCGGCCCGCACGTCGGCGGCCCCGGCGGCGTCCACCTGGACGGCCGGGGCGACGGGGAATCCGGTCTGGAAACCGGTGGGGGCGCCGGACGCGGGGGTACCGGACAGGGCATCGGGCTCGGCATCGGACAGGGCATGGGGCTCGGCATCGGACATGGGAAGGCTCTCCGCTCGCTCGCTGGACCACGTGGCGAGGGAGAGCCTCCCGGGTATACCTGACACCTGCCGTCAGGTATGGATATCCGTCACTCGACCGGGGCCGACGCCTTCCGGCCGCGTGACTCGCGCACCAGCGAAACGGCCACCACCAGTACCGCGACCAGCAGCGAGAGCAGCACCTGCTCGCGTCCGGTGTCGTCGGTCAGCATGTAGACGAGCACGAACGAGATCATCGCGATCGTCGCCCAGGTCAGGTACGGGAAGAGCCACATCCGTACGACCAGCTTCTCGGGCGACTCGCGCAGGATGATGCCGCGCATCCGCAGCTGGGTGAAACAGATGACCAGCCACACGAACAGGGCCACCGCACCGGAGGAGTTCAGCAGGAACTGGAACACCGTGTCCGGCCACTGGTAGTTGAAGAAGACCGCCACGAAACCGAACACGACGGACGAGAGGATCGCCGCCTGCGGCACGCCCTGCTTGTTCACCCGGGCGAAGGCCTTCGGGGCGTCGCCGCGCCGGCCGAGCGAGAAGGCCATGCGGGAGGCCGTGTAGAGGCCGGAGTTGAGGCAGGACAGCACGGCCGTCAGGACGATGACGTCCATGACCTGGCCGGCGTGCGGGATGCCGATGGCGTTCAGCGCCGCCACGTACGAGCCGTCCTTGACGATCGACGGGTCGTTCCACGGCAGCAGCGTCAGGACGATGAAGATCGAGCCCAGGTAGAAGATGGCGATACGCCAGATCACGCTGTTGGTCGCCTTGGACACGGCGCGCTGCGGGTCCTCCGACTCACCGGCCGCCAGGGTCACGATCTCGCTGCCCATGAAGGAGAAGACGACCATCAGCACACCCGTGAGGACGGCCCCCGGCCCTTCGGGGAAGAACCCCCCGGTGTCCGTGAGGTGGGCGAGGCCCGATCCCGGGTTGTCCGAGCCCGGCAGCAGGCCGAAGACGGCGAGCAGACCGACGACGACGAAGGCGCCGATGGCCACCACCTTGATCCCGGCGAACCAGAACTCGAACTCACCGTACGAGCCCACCGAGACCAGGTTGGCCGCCGTCAGCACCACCATGACGATCAGCGCCCAGGCCCACTGCGGTACGCCCGGGATCCAGCCCTCCAGGATCTTGGCACCCGCCGTGGCCTCGACGGCGAGCACCACGACCCAGAAGAACCAGTACAGCCAGCCGATGGAGAAGCCGGCCCAGCGGCCCAGGGCCTGGTCCGCGTAGGCGGAGAAGGAACCGGAACTCGGCCGGGCGACGGCCATCTCGCCGAGCATCCGCATGACGAAGACGACCATGAGGCCGACCAGCGCGTACGACAGGAGAATGGCCGGACCCGCGGCGGCGATACCGGCGCCGGAGCCGACGAAGAGGCCCGCGCCGATCACCCCGCCGATGGCGATCATCGAAAGGTGACGGTTCTTCAGACCGGCCTGAAGCCCGTCCGGGGAGTGCGGCTTGTCCGGCTCACCGGGCTGTCGGCCCGGCTCGGCCAGCGTCGTCTGCGACGTCATGGATCGAATCCTTACGTTTTCTGATCATGTGTGTCGGTCCTGCCTCCGCGGGGGTGGTGCGGAGGCAAGGCCACGCATTCAAGCCCGGCCGACGGCAAGAACGGAACCCCTTCCTCCGTTTCCTTGACCCGATCGTTGCCCACGTGGCGTTGCACACAGGCACCCGGACCGGACCAGCCGGACCGCCCGGTGGGTCCCGACCCCGCTGACGGTTACCCCGGTCCGTTCGTGCCACACTTCGCACCATGCGCGTGTACCTCGGCTCCGATCATGCTGGCTTCGAACTGAAGAACCACCTCGTCACATGGCTCACGGCCCACGGCCACGAGGCAGTCGACTGTGGTCCCCACATCTATGACGCCCAGGACGACTACCCGCCGTTCTGCCTCCGTGCCGCCGAGCGGACGGCCGCGGACAAGGACAGCCTCGGCATCGTCATCGGCGGTTCAGGGAACGGCGAGCAGATCGCCGCGAACAAGGTCAAGGGCGTCCGTGCCGCACTCGCCTGGAGCGAGCAGACGGCCGCGCTCGGCCGCGAGCACAACGACGCCAACGTGGTCGCCATCGGCGGCCGGATGCACACGCTGGAGGAGTGCACCAGGTTCGTCGAGATCTTCCTGGACACTCCGTACTCGGGCGAGGAGCGGCACACCCGCCGCATCGAGATGCTGTCGGCGTACGAGAGCACCGGCGAACTCCCTCCGATCCCGGCCCACCACCCGCAGCAGGGCTGAACAGCCCGCACCACCCGCTTTCCCGTGCCGCCGGGTCCCGCCCGGCGGCACGGTCGGTTCACCGAGGAGATCCGCCGTGCCCGAGGGGCATACGATCCACCGTCTCGCCGAGGACCACCGCGAGCGGTTCGAGGGCGGCCCGGTGCGGGTGAGCAGCCCGCAGGGGAAGTTCTCCGACAGCGCGGCACTGCTGGACGGCCGCACCCTCACCGGTGTCGACGCCCACGGCAAGCACCTCTTCCTGGGCTTCGAGGGATCGGCCTGGGTCCACATCCACCTGGGCCTGTTCGGCAAGCTCGGCTTCGGTACGGCGCCGGCACCGCCGCCCACCGACACGGTCCGGCTCCGCCTGGTCAACGACGCTCACCACGCCGATCTGCGCGGGCCCACCACCTGCGCGCTGATCACCGGCCCGGAGAAGCGCGCGATACACGACCGGCTCGGCCCGGATCCGCTGCGCGCCGACGACGGTGAGCGGTCCTGGCAGCGGATCTCCCGCAGCCGCGTCACGGTGGCCGCCCTGCTGATGGACCAGAAGGTCGTCTCGGGCGTCGGCAACGTCTACCGCGCGGAGGTCCTCTTCCGGCACGGCATCGACCCGTACCGCCTCGGCAAGGACCTGACGCGGAGGGAGTGGGACGCGATCTGGGCCGACCTCCGCGCCCTGATGCGCGAGGGGGTACGGAACAACCGGATCGACACGGTCCGCCCCGAGCACCTGCCCGAGGCGATGGGCCGGCCCCCGCGCGTCGACGACCACGGCGGCGAGGTCTATGTCTACCGCCGGGCCCGTCAGGCCTGCCACGTCTGCGGCACCGGGATCCGCACGGCCGACCTCGCGGCCCGCAACCTCTTCTGGTGCCCCGCCTGCCAGCGGGCCTGACCGGGCGGCGGGTCCACCTGGACGGATCGGCGGTTCCGGCACCCGGATCACGTCACGGGACAGACCTCGAACTCGTCCTGGAGCTGCCCCGTCCGGCGACCGGGCGCGGGAGCCGTTCCGTCGTCATATGCCATGGCTACCCGGGGTAAATCATAAGGGCGACCCAATTTCGAACACATTGTCACAGGGGTCCCCCTGCACCGGAGTCCTCCGGGTGGATAGGGTCCCGACAATGGCCCGTCGCACAGGAGTAGACGCGTACCCGGCCCGGTGGCGAAGATCGGTGCACCGGGCGCGTATCGCGCTGCGCAGGTCCGGGGTCGACTACTTCCGCGGTGACGGGTCCGACTGGATAGCCTTCGCCGGTCTGCTGCTCCTCATTCCGGCGATCACCTGCACCACCCTGCTCAACCCGGTCTGGTGCTCACCCACGGCCCTGGCCCTGCCGATCGTCGCGGGCGGCCTGCTGCTGAGGCCGGCCAGCCTGCTCAGTCTCTACGCGACCGCTGCCGCCGCCCTGATCGTGGAGTCCATCGCGCTGGGCCCCTACGCGGAAGGGCCCGCCCGGGTCACCCCGGGCACCGTCCTGGTCGTCGCCGCCTGCGGCTTCTTCGGGCTGATCCTCGCCCAGTTCCGCGCACGGGTCGGGGTGCCGTGGCGCCGCGGCGGCACGATGCTCTTCGACCTGCGTGAGCGGATCCGGGTCCAGAGCGCCCTGCCCCTCCTGCCCCAGGGCTGGCACCGCGAGATGGCGCTCCGCCCGGCGGGCGGCCAGTCCTTCTCCGGCGACTTCGTCGTCGCGGCCCGCACCAACGGCGGCCGCACCCTGGAAGCCGTACTCACCGACGTCTCCGGCAAGGGCATGGACGCGGGCTCCCGCGCCCTGCTCCTCTCCGGCGCCTTCGGCGGCCTCCTGGGCTCACTGCCGCCGCACGGCTTCCTCCCCGCGGCCAACGGCTATCTGCTGCGCCAGGACTGGGACGAAGGCTTCGCCACCTCCATCCACCTGGTCCTGGACCTGGAGTCGGGCGACTACGAGCTCCTCTCGGCCGGGCACCCGCCCGCCCTGCAACTCCACGCCGGGAGCGGCCAGTGGGAGGAGAAGGCCGCCGAGGGGCCGCTGCTCGGTGTGTACGACGGGGCCCAGTTCGACGCGGTGAAGGGCTCGTTGGCGCCCGGCGACGTGCTGATGCTCTTCACGGACGGCCTGGTGGAGGCGTCCGACCGGGACATGGCCGAAGGCATCGACCGGCTCACCGGCGAGGCCGACCGCTATGTCGCCACGGGGTTCGAGGGCGCGGCCTGGCACCTCATCGAGGCCTGCGCGAAGGACGTCAACGACGACCGCGCGCTGCTGCTGCTGTCCCGTCGCACCTGAACCGTATGGAAGCCGCCCAAAATGGTACACGCGTCAAGCTGTAGCCCCTGTGTCACTCGAACGTGAAGATCCCCGGTGTCGGGTACGGGGACGGCCGCCCCGTACCCGAGCCGGGAGTCGTCACGCCGGGACCGGCACTTTCTCCTGCTCCTTCGCCCGCGCTCCGGGCAGGATCCGGGCGAGCCAGTGCGACCGTCCGGCGGCCAGCGGTGCGAGGACCGCGAGGACGAGCACGTATCCGGCGATGAACGGAGAGAGCCGTTCGTCCAGCCCCGCGCCCGCCGCCATGGTGGCGAGGATCAGCGCGAACTCGCCCCGGGCCGTCAGGGTCGTGGAGATGTTCGCCGCGTACAAGGAGTTGAAGCCGTACACCCGTGCGGAGAAGATGCCGGAGAGCATGTTCATCGCGATGGTGAGCACCACGGCGGCCAGCACCGGCCACATCACGCTCGGCAGGTCCCCAGGGTTGATGGACAGTCCGAACGCGAAGAAGAAGATCGCGCCGAAGGCGTCCCGGAGCGGGTGGACCAGCGCGCGGATGCGATCCCCCGAGGTCGTGCTGCCGAGCATCAGGCCGACCATGAAGGCGCCGATCGCGTCCGCGACCCCGAACAGGTCGGAGACGCCGGCGACGAAGACCGCGGTGCCGAGGAAGGAGATGACGAGGAGCTCGTCGTCCCGGGTGCTGATCAGCCGGCTGATGACTTTGGTGCCGAAGCGGGCGACGAGGGCGAGCAGCAGCAGGAAGCCGAACGCTTTGGCGCCGTCCATCAGGGCCGCGCCCAGACCGTCCGACTTGGACAGGATCGGCTGCAGAGCGGCCAGGTAGAGGGCCAGGAAGACGTCGTCCACGACGATGATGCCGAGAATCGTCTTGGTCTCGGGGCTTTCGAGGCGTTTCAGGTCGACCAGGATCTTGGTGACGATCGCGGAGGACGAGATGCCGAGCACACCGGCCAGCACCAGTGCTTCGGAGAGGCCCCAGCCCAGGACGAGGCCGAAGCCCAGACCGGCGCCGACATTGAGGATCAGGTAGACGGTGCCCGCGAGCGCCATCTTCCGGCCGCCGGCCTTGAGGTCGTCGAGGCTGAACTCCAGCCCCAGGTAGAAGAGCAGCAGCACCAGACCGAGCGCGGAGAGCATCTCCAGCTCGTGGGGGTCCTCGACGAGGACGACCCCGGGGGTGTGCGGGCCGAGCAGGATCCCGGCCAGGATGAAGAGGGGGATGGTCGGCAGCCCGATGCGGCCGCCGACGCGGGCGAGGACGGCGGCCGCCAGGAAGGCGCCGCCCATGGCGATGAGCGTGTCTGCGTGTCCGATGAGCCTGATCCTTCGTTCGGTCAAGAGCGCGTCAAGGAATCGTCAGTAATTAGTTTACCGAATGATTGACACTGCAACTATGGACCCTTCGAAGAATCGCCCTCCACGGCGTACAGTCGGCGCATGCCGACCCCGTATCTGACCCTGGCCCAGGTCGAGATGATCGCCCGCGAGGCCCATCGCACCCAGACGGACAAGGCGGGTCGTCCGTACGCCGAGCACCTGGCCGCGGTCGCCGGGGGCGTGCGCGACCGTGGCGGCAGCGAGGCCCAGATCGCCGCCGCGTGGCTCCATGACGCGGTCGAGGACGACGCGCTCTCCCGGCAGTGGCTGGACGAGGCCCCGTTGCCGCGGGAGGTGAAGGAAATGGTCCTCGCCGTCACCAAGCGGGACGGCGAGGACCTGGTCGCGTACACCGGGCGGATTCTCGCCACGCCCGGCGCGCTGCTGATCAAGGAGTCGGACCTTGCACACAATGCGGACCCGGACCGTCTCGCGGTCCTGGAACCGGCAACCCGTACCCGGCTGACCGAGAAATATGCGCAGGTACGTGGGTTGTTGGGGCTCCCCGGAGGGGGAGTGGCCTCCGAGCGGCGGGATCAAGCCAACCCCGGATCGGGCTGATCCGGTGCGCCCGCGCGCCGGGCGGCACCGTAACGATCCGGACAGCGTCAGCGCCCGGCGGCGTCCCTGCGGAACGCCCAGTTCATGTCCGGCTCGGTGGCGAAGCGCAGCGCGCGCCGGACCGGCGGGGTGCAGAGCGCGGTCACCGCGGCGGCCGCGACGAGGGACACGACCACGAGTCCGGCGGGTCCCGAGAGCCACTCGTAGCGGTCGAACAGACCGAAGTACCCGGCGCCCTTGATCAGGAAGCCGTGCAGCAGATAGCCGCAGATGGTCCCCGCGCCCAGCACGGTGAACCACAGGCGGCGGCGCGGCACCCAGGCCAGGAAGGCGATCGTGAGAACCAGTGCGCACCCGAACATCGCCAGGGACATCACGGCGCCGGACCACCACGGGGCGTTCAGCTCCTGCGCGCTGCTGCTGCGGTAGAGCCAGCCCAACTGCATGCGCGGGGCGGCCCAGTAGGCGAACAGCAGGGCTCCCGCGAGCAGCGGCAGGGACAGCAGCCGCACCTCGCGCCGCCGCACCATCCGGAAGTGCTCGGGCTTCAGCAGGAGGCCGAGCACGAAGAACGGCAGGAACTGCAGGACACGCTGAAGGTCCAGGTCGTCACCGATGCCCGGAGTCACCGAGGCGAGCACCGAGATGCCCAGGGCGACCGCCAGCGGATGGCGCAGCGACTGCCACAGCGGTGTGGTGACCCGCCAGATGAACAGGGCGATCAGGAACCAGGTGAGGAACAGCGGGTCGAGCAGGGTGACCGGTGTGCCGTCCACGCCGCCGGCGTACCGCTTGAACAGCGAATACGCGGTCTCGAACAGCACATAGGGCACGGCGACCCCGGTCACCAGGCGCTTCACCTTGGCCCGGCTCATGTCGAACGACCGTGAGAAGTAGCCGGAGATGAGGATGAAGGCCGGCATGTGGAACGTGTACACGACCATGTACAGCGCCCGCGTGGTGCGGCTGCCGTCCATCACCGGTTCCCAGGCGTGCGCCACCGCGACCAGCACGATCGCGAGGTACTTCACATTGTCGAAGTAGGCGTCACGCCGCATCCGGGGAGCGGCTGCCCCCGAGCCGTCGGGGGAGGCGGCGCGGGTGGGCGCTTCGGAGCGGCCGGGAGCCGCGGAGCGGGTGGCGACAGGGAGGGAGGAGGCCCCGGCCGCCGTCCGGGCTTCCTCGTGTCTGGGCTCCGACTCCCGGGTCTCCGCGGGGATCGGGGCCCTCTGAATTTCGCTCGGAGCTTTGAACATCTACGGCACCTTAGACCCGTCGATCGGTATGCGTAAAACTCTCAGGAGATATCGCGTGTTCCCGCAGATTCGAAAATGAAACCGTCGGCAAACGACCGTTTCATGGTGATTCATCCACCTTAAACAGGGCATATGGGTGGTCAGTTGGAGAGAGTGAATTACGTCGCACGAACTCCTGGTAAAGCGCTGTGAATGAAGTGTGGGGATATGGAAACGATCACGGTGGCCGATATTCGAACTGCTTCGTACACAGCAGGTTCACAGAATTGTGGGAAGGGGCGTCGCGCCCTTGCGGGGCGCCCCCCGCACCCGGGGGCGCCCCGGCGTGCGGGGGGCGCGAGTATGGCGCGATCCGGTCAGTTCGATTCATCACCCGGCAGCACCCACAGGGGAGTTGGTGGCACGATGGTCACAACGGGGGTGTGCTCGGCCGCACACCGCCGGGCCGGCAAGGCGGACCGACCAAGGGTGTGATCAGTGTGGCCATTTCACTGTCTGTGGTGCTGATGCTGGGGATCATCCTGGTGGTGCTCATCCGCGGCGGGTCCCTCAAGGGCGGGCCGGCGGCCGTGGCCGTGCTCTTCGGTTTCTTCCTGGCATCGACGGGCATGGCGCCGTCGATCAACAGGTTCATGAACTCGATAGCCGACACGATCAACCAGATCAGCTTCTGACCGTGGGGGCGGCCCCTGGTCCGCCCCGGCGCGCGTCAGGGCCCAGCGCGTCAGGTCCGGGGTGTCCGGCGGCCGTGCGCGCGGTCGCCGGTGAACGCGAAGAGCCCGGTCCGACGAGTGACTGTCGAACCGGGCCCCTGCATGGAGCGGGCGACGGGAATCGAACCCGCGTAGCTAGTTTGGAAGACTAGGGCTCTACCATTGAGCTACGCCCGCAAGCGACGCGCCACAGGTCCGGTGGACCGCGGCACGGACAGCATCGTAGCGGGTCGTGGACGGTGCGCGCACACCCGAATCGGCGTGCCCCCGACAACCGCCTCCAGTGACCGCCTCCCGTGACCTCCTTCGAGGCCCGTCCCGTAAAGCGTCCGACGCACCGCTTGTCGGCATGTACCCTACGTGTCGCACCGACGGGGTGTGGCGCAGCTTGGTAGCGCGTCCGCTTTGGGAGCGGAAGGTCGTCGGTTCGAATCCGGCCACCCCGACCACCAGCAGGATCCACAGGCAAGATCGCGTTGTGGGAGTCATCCCGCTTGCCGTTACTATGCAAATTGCGTGCCCGTGTGTCTGATGTACCGGGCTCGATCCGCGAAGCCGCCTCTCGGCGGCCCAGCAGAACCCAAAGAAGTCAGCCACCAAGGAGACCGAACCGTGAAGAGCGCCGTGGAGACCCTGAACCCGACTCGGGTTCGGCTCAGCATCGAGGTGCCCTTCGAGGAGCTCAAGGACAGCCTCGACGCGGCGTACAAGAAGATCAACCAGCAGGTCACGGTGAAGGGCTTCCGTAAGGGCAAGATCCCCAACCGCGTCATCGACCAGCGGTTCGGCCGTGGTGCTGTGCTGGAGGAGGCCGTCAACGACGCCCTTCCGAAGTTCTACACCGAGGCTGTCAACGAGGGTGAGCTCAACGTTCTGGGCCAGCCCGAGGTTGACATCACCGAACTCAAGGACGGCGAACTGCTGGCCTTCACCGCCGAGGTGGATGTCCGTCCCGAGATCGAGATTCCGGACTACTCCGGCATCGAGGTCACCGTGGACGCACTCGAGGTCACCGAAGAGGACGTCGACAAGGCCGTGGAGCAGCTGCGCGAGCGCTTCGCCTCCACCAACCCGGTCGAGCGCGCCGCCGTCGAAGGCGACGTCGTGACGATCGACCTGGAAGCCAAGGTCGACGGAGAGGTCCTGGAGGACGGCGTGGCCGCGGGTGTCTCGTACACCATCGGTTCCGGCGAGCTCCTCGAGGGCATCGACGAGGCCGTGACCGGCCTGGAGGCCGGTGGCGAGGCCACCTTCGCCTCCGAGCTGAAGGGCGGCTCCGCCGAGGGCAAGGAAGCGGAGGTCACCGTCAAGGTCACCGCCGTCGCTTCCCGTGAACTGCCCGAGCTGGACGACGACTTCGCGCAGATGGCGAGCGAGTTCGACACGCTCGCCGAGCTCCGCGAGGACAGCCGCAAGCGCCTCGAGAACACCAAGCAGTACGACCAGGCCACGCAGGCCCAGGAGCGTGTCCTCGACGAGCTCCTGAAGCTGGCCGAGGTCCCGATCCCCGAGAAGCTCCTCGCGGACGAGGTCCAGACCCGCAAGCACAACCTCGAGCACCACCAGCTCGGCCAGATGGGTCTCGACCTCGAGAAGTACCTGGAGATCCAGGGCAAGACGCTCGAGGAGTTCGAGGCCGAGACCTCCGAGCAGGCCGTCAAGGGCATCAAGACCCAGTTCATCCTTGACGAGCTCGTCAACAAGGAGAAGCTCAACGTCAACCAGGAGGAGCTCACCGAGCACCTCATGCGGCGCGCAGCTTCCTCCGGCATGAGCCCCGACCAGTTCGCCCAGGCCGTCGTCGAAGGCGGCCAGGTGCCGATGCTCGTCGGCGAGGTCGCCCGCGGCAAGGCGCTCGCCGTGGTCGTCGAGGCCGCCAAGGTCGTCGACACCAACGGTGAGGTCGTCGAGCTCGAGGACGACGAGGACGAGGCCGCCGTCGAGGCGGTCGAGGGCGCCACGGAGGCCGCCGCCGAGGCCGCCACCGACGAGAAGAAGGACGACGAGAAGACCGAGGCCTGAGCCTCGTTCTGATCGGCTGATCCGATTCGCACGACGGGCTCCGGACGTATCGCGTCCGGAGCCCGTCGTCGTATCGGCCCATGCCCCGGAACCCTTGTGCGGACTGCTGACCTTGCGCTCCCAGCGAACAGTTGGGGAAGCGGGATGGCGTTGTCCCACCTGCGCGTTAGGGTCCATGAAGAGGAAGGGTCGGGGAGTCCCGGCCCACCCGGTACGAAGACGCTGAGACGGCCGGAGCCGTCAGAGACGAGCAGGTGGATACGTGACGAATCTGATGCCCTACGCCGCCGGAGAGCCGTCCCTCGGTGGAGGCCTCGGTGACCAGGTCTACAGCCGACTGCTCGGCGAGCGCATCATCTTCCTCGGTCAGCAGGTCGACGATGACATCGCCAACAAGATCACCGCACAGCTTCTGCTCCTTGCCGCCGACCCGGACAAGGACATCTACCTCTACATCAACAGCCCCGGCGGCTCGGTGACGGCAGGCATGGCGGTCTACGACACCATGCAGTACATCCCGAACGACGTGGTCACCATCGGCATGGGCATGGCGGCCTCGATGGGCCAGTTCCTGCTCACCGGTGGCACGGCGGGCAAGCGCTTCGCGCTCCCGAACACCGACATCCTCATGCACCAGGGTTCGGCCGGCATCGGCGGTACCGCCTCGGACATCAAGATCCAGGCGCAGTACCTGCTCCGCACGAAGACGCGGATGGCCGAGATCACCGCCCACCACTCCGGCCAGACCGTGGAGACGATCATCCGCGACGGCGACCGCGACCGCTGGTACACGGCGGAGGAGGCCAAGGACTACGGCCTCATCGACGAGATCATCACGGTCGCGTCGGGCATCCCGGGCGGCGGCGGCACCGGCGCCTGATCCGGGCCCACCCGGACCGGCACCACGCCGCACCCTCTCGTACGCCTCCCGTACGCCGAGCCCTCCAGCCCACATGAACGCCACCAGGATGGTGAACACCCACATGAACAACTTCCCCGGCGCCTCCGCGAGCGGCCTCTACACCGGCCCGCAGGTGGACAACCGCTACGTCGTCCCGCGCTTCGTGGAGCGCACCTCGCAGGGTGTGCGTGAGTACGACCCGTACGCGAAGCTCTTCGAGGAGCGCGTGATCTTCCTCGGCGTGCAGATCGACGACGCCTCGGCCAACGACGTCATGGCGCAGCTGCTGTGCCTGGAGTCGATGGACCCGGACCGCGACATCTCGATCTACATCAACAGCCCCGGCGGCTCGTTCACCGCGCTCACCGCGATCTACGACACGATGCAGTTCGTGAAGCCGGACATCCAGACGGTCTGCATGGGCCAGGCGGCCTCCGCCGCCGCCGTCCTGCTCGCCGCGGGCACCCCGGGCAAGCGCATGGCGCTCCCGCACGCCCGTGTGCTGATCCACCAGCCGTCCTCGCAGACCGGCCGTGAGCAGCTCTCCGACCTGGAGATCGCGGCCAACGAGATCCTGCGGATGCGCACCCAGCTCGAAGAGATGCTGGCCAAGCACTCGACCACCCCGCTGGAGAAGATCAGCGAGGACATCGAGCGCGACAAGATCCTTACCGCCGACGACGCACTGGCGTACGGTCTGGTGGACCAGATCGTGTCCACCCGCAAGACCACAGCCGGCGCGTCCGTCTGACATCGGTCTTTCCCCTTGGCACATTCCAGTAGCACGGCCCCGGCCGTGTGAACCGTGCCAAGGGGGGCCCGAACGGGGGGCCAGGCAAGGTACCGTCGGATAGAGGCACCAGGAGCCGCTGAACCAGGCTGCTCCCAGGCGAAGGGGAAGCACCTCGTGGCACGCATCGGTGATGGCGGCGACCTGCTCAAGTGCTCGTTCTGCGGAAAGAGCCAGAAGCAGGTGAAGAAGCTCATCGCGGGACCCGGTGTGTACATCTGCGACGAGTGCATCGATCTCTGCAACGAGATCATCGAGGAGGAGCTCGCGGAGACCTCCGAGGTGCGGTGGGAGGAGCTCCCCAAGCCGCGGGAGATCTACGAGTTCCTCGAGGGGTACGTCGTCGGGCAGGAGCCCGCGAAGAAGGCCCTCTCGGTCGCGGTGTACAACCACTACAAGCGGGTCCAGGCCGGGGAGAACGGCGGCGGCGCGAATCGCGACGACGCGATCGAGCTCGCCAAGTCCAACATCCTGCTGCTGGGCCCCACGGGCTCCGGCAAGACACTCCTCGCGCAGACGCTGGCCCGCATGCTCAACGTCCCGTTCGCCATCGCCGACGCGACGGCGCTGACGGAGGCCGGCTATGTCGGCGAGGACGTCGAGAACATCCTGCTGAAGCTGATCCAGGCCGCGGACTACGACGTCAAGAAGGCCGAGACCGGGATCATCTACATCGACGAGATCGACAAGGTCGCCCGCAAGAGCGAGAACCCGTCGATCACCCGTGATGTCTCCGGCGAGGGCGTCCAGCAGGCCCTGCTGAAGATCCTGGAGGGCACCACCGCCTCCGTACCGCCGCAGGGCGGCCGGAAGCACCCGCACCAGGAGTTCATCCAGATCGACACGACGAACGTGCTGTTCATCGTGGGCGGTGCCTTCTCCGGCCTGGAGAAGATCATCGAGTCGCGGGCCGGCGCCAAGGGCATCGGCTTCGGCGCGACGATCCGTTCGAAGCTGGAGATCCAGGCGAGCGACCAGTTCCAGGAGGTCATGCCGGAGGACCTGGTGAAGTTCGGGATGATCCCCGAGTTCATCGGCCGCCTCCCTGTACTGACCTCGGTCCACAACCTGGACCGCGAGGCGCTGCTCCAGATCCTGGTCGAGCCGCGTAACGCCCTGGTGAAGCAGTACCAACGGCTGTTCGAACTCGACGGTGTGGAGCTGGACTTCGAGCGCGAGGCGCTGGAAGCCATCGCCGACCAGGCGATCCTGCGCCAGACGGGCGCACGTGGTCTGCGCGCGATCATGGAGGAAGTCCTCCAGTCCGTGATGTACGAGGTCCCGTCCCGCAAGGACGTGGCCCGCGTGGTCATCACACCGGACGTCGTCCGCAACAACGTCAACCCGACACTGGTCCCGCGCGAGCCGCGCACGATCGGCAAGAACGACGACGGCGGCCGCCACGAGAAGTCCGCGTAGCGGCAGCGACGACGACACGTACGCCGTAGGGGCGCCCGGCCGGTGGCCGGGCGCCCCTACGCATGTGTGGTGCGGCTGATCAGATCTTGGTGCGCGAGGTGTTGTAGATCTTGGCGGCGAGGTCCGCCACGTCCTTCTGCGGCATGGCCTTGTTGGTCAGCATCGCGCCGATGTCCATGCCCACGACGATGCCGACCGTGCTGTAGTCGGTCCACACGCATACGGGCGTGGTGATCTCCTCCGGGCCCTTCGCCGCTGTCCCGTCGGCCTCTTCGTTGACCATCTTGATGCTCTGGCACTTCATCAGCGCCCCCTCGAAACCCGCGGGCTTGACGGCCTCGGGGCTGCCGACGAGCGAGACGTTCTCGCTGTCCTCGCCCTTCGCCATCTCCAGCTCGGCGTTCCTGAAAGCGCCGTCGATCACCTTCGCGGGGTCGGTGACCTCACCCCAGATGCCCATGAGCATGAGCTGCTTCATGGTGAGCGGGTTGTCCTCGGCACCGTTCACGTACGTGGCGGTCACCTCGTTGGGGTTCTTGACCCCCATGGCCTCCGCCTCGGCCTTGTCCTTGCCCGTCATGGGCTTCGAGGGCACCGCCTTGGCGGTGTCCTGCTTGTAGTCGTCCACCGAGGCGGCAGGCGTCAGCTTGTAGCCCTTGGTGGAGTCGGCCACGTCGCTGTTGCTGCTGCCGCCCGAGGTGAGGAAGTACACCCCGCCCGCGACGACCGCCAGCGCCACCACGGCCGCACCGATGATCAGGCCGGTCTTCTTCTTCGGTGCGGCCGGGGGCTGCCCGCCGTAGGCCTGCTGGCCGCCGTACGGAGGCGTGGGCGGCTGCTGGCCGTAGGGACCCGGCTGCTGCCCCTGCGGGTAGCCGTAGCCCGGCTGCTGCGGGGGCTGCTGCGGCGGGACACCCTGAGGGGCCTGCTGCGGGTAGCCGTACCCGGGCTGGCCCTGCGGCGGACCCTGCGGCGGCGGGCCGCCGTACGGGCCCGGCTGCTGGCCGTACGGACCGGGCTGGCCCTGCGGCGGCTGGCTGCCGTACGGGCCCGGCTGGTTGTAGCTCATTGGGCTGTCCCCTCCAGAATGCTTATGCGTTGCGGACATCCTGACGGAAGCGGCCCTGACATGGGGTGCCGGGCAGCACACCGTTACTGAACAAACCGGTTTCAGTGCACGACTGTGACGGGCCTAAACTGTGGCGCGTGACCGAGAACCCTTCGCAGCAGTCAGCCAGCACCCCCGAACTGCCGACCCAGTACGCGCCGGCCGAGGTAGAGGGGAAGCTGTACGAGCGCTGGGTGGAGCGCGGTTACTTCACGGCCGACCCGGCGAGCGAGAAGCCCCCGTACACGATCGTCATCCCGCCGCCCAACGTCACCGGGGCGCTCCACCTGGGACACGCCTTCCAGGTCACGCTCATGGACGCGCTGACCCGGCGAAAGCGCATGCAGGGCTTCGAGACCCTGTGGCTGCCCGGCATGGACCACGCCGGAATCGCCACCCAGAACAAGGTCGAGCAGCAGCTCGCAGAAGAGGGCAAGTCCCGCCAGGACCTGGGCCGTGAGCAGTTCACCGAGCGCGTGTGGCAGTGGAAGGAAGAGTTCGGCGGCCGGATCCTCGGCCAGCTGCGCCGTCTCGGTGCCGGTCTCGACTGGTCCCGCGAGCGGTTCACCATGGACGAGGGCCTGTCCAAGGCCGTCCAGACCATCTTCAAGAAGCTGTACGACGACGAACTGATCTACCGTGCCGAGCGCATCATCAACTGGTGCCCGCGCTGTCTGACCGCGATCTCCGACATCGAGGTCGACTACCAGGACGACGACGGCGAGCTGGTCTCGCTGAAGTACGGCGAGGGCGACGAGACGCTCGTGGTCGCCACCACGCGTGTCGAGACGATGCTCGGAGACACGGCGGTCGCCGTCCACCCCGACGACGAGCGGTACGCGCATCTCATCGGCAAGCGGATCAAGCTGCCGCTGACCAACCGTACGATCCCGGTCGTCGCCGATCACCACGTCGACCCGGAGTTCGGTACCGGCGCCGTCAAGGTCACGCCCGCTCATGACCCGAACGACTTCGCGATCGGCCAGCGGCACGGCCTGGAGTCCATGACGATCATGGACGAGCGCGGAGTCATCACGGTCCACGGACCGTTCGAAGGGCTCGACCGCTTCGAGGCGCGCTCCGCGATCGTCGCCGCCCTGCGCGAGCAGGGCCGTGTCGTCGCCGAGAAGCGCCCTTACGTCCACTCCGTGGGCCACTGCTCGCGCTGCAAGACGACCGTCGAACCACGCCTGTCGCTCCAGTGGTGGGTCAAGGTCGAGACGCTCGCCGGGGCCGCGGGCGACGCCGTCCGTGACGGTCGCGTCGAGCTCCACCCGAAGGAGATGGAGAAGCGGTACTTCGACTGGGTCGACAACCTCAACGACTGGTGCATCTCGCGCCAGCTCTGGTGGGGGCACCGCATTCCGGTCTGGTACGGGCCGGCGGGCGAGGTCGTCTGCGTCGGACCCGACGAGGAGCCGCCGAGCGGTGACGGCTGGACCCAGGACCCCGATGTCCTCGACACGTGGTTCTCCTCCGGACTGTGGCCCTTCTCCACGCTCGGCTGGCCCGAGGAGACCCCGGACCTCAAGAAGTTCTACTCGACCGATGTCCTGCTCACCGGGCACGACATCATCTTCTTCTGGGTCGTCCGGATGATGATGTTCGGTCTGTACGCGATGGATGGCGAAGTGCCGTTCAAGACCGTTGCGCTGACCGGCCTCGTCCGCGACGAGTTCGGCAAGAAGATGTCCAAGTCCAATCCCAACGCGGTCGATCCGATCGACTGGATGGACAACTACGGTTCCGACGCGGTCCGGTTCACCCTCGCCAAGGGTGCCAACCCGGGCGCCGACGTCCCGATCGGTGAGGACTGGGTCCAGGCCTCCCGTAACTTCGCCAACAAGATCTGGAACGCGACCCGCTTCGCGATGATGAACGGCGCGACCGTCGAGGGTCCGCTGCCTCCCGTCGAGCAGATGTCGGCGACCGATCGCTGGATCCTGTCGCGCCTCAACGCGACCGTCGCCGAAGTCGACGCGTTCTACGACGACTTCCAGTTCGCCAAGCTCAGCGAGGCCCTCTACCACTTCGCGTGGGACGAGGTCTTCGACTGGTACGTCGAGCTGTCCAAGACGACGTTCTTCGCGGGCGGCGAGCAGGCCAAGGTGTCCGCCCGGGTCCTCGGTGAGGTCCTCGACGTGACGCTGCGGGTCCTGCACCCGATCGTTCCGTTCGTCACGGAGCAGCTCTGGACGACTCTCACCGGCGGCGAGTCCCTCGTCGTCGCCGACTGGCCCGAGGACTCCGGCTTCCGCGACGACGCGGCCGAGAAGGAGATCGAGCTCGTCCAGCAGGTCGTCACCGAGGTCCGCCGGTTCCGCTCCGACCAGGGCCTGCAGCCCGGCCAGAAGGTCCCGGCCGAGCTCTCCGTGACCGGTACGGCGCTCGCCCCGCACGAAGCGGCCATTCGCCAGCTGCTGCGTCTGCAGCCCGCCGGTGACGGCTTCCACGCCACGGCGACGCTGCCGGTCGCGGGAGCCACGGTCGCCCTCGACCTCTCCGGCACGATCGACGTCGAGGCCGAGCGCAAGCGCCTGACCAAGGACCTCGGCGCGGCCGAGAAGGAGAAGGCGCAGGCCAACGGGAAGCTCGGCAACGAGGCGTTCCTGGGCAAGGCACCGGACAACGTGGTCGACAAGATCCGCGCCCGGCTCGCGAAGGCCGAGGCGGACATCGAGCGGATCACCGCCCAGCTGGCGAACCTGCCGCAGAGCTGATGACCTGAGGGCGAAGCCCCCGTACCCCCGACCGACCGGGAGTGCGGGGGCTTCGCCGTGCCCGGCCGGCCGGGCGGACCGCGCTCCGCCGTGCCCGCACGGAACATGGCCCGGGACACCCGTACGCGGCGCCGCACCGGGCGCCGCGCGGGATGCCGGTGCCCATCCGTAGACTGGCCCTGTGAGTGAGCCCCGCCCTTCAGACCGGCACGACGCGTCAGAGTCCGACGACACCTTCGAGGAGATCGTCGACGAAGCGACCCAGCGCGACCCCGACCTGGCGGTGATCGAGGCCGGGAGCCGCACGCTGCGCACCCGGTCAGGACCCCCGCAGGGCGACGCGGTCCCCGCACGCCCCACCGACCCCGAGACCGACCGGGCGCTCCGCGCCGTGGAACAGGAGCTTGCCGGCCGCTGGGGCGAGACCAAGCTCGAGCCGTCGGTGACCCGCATCGCGGCGCTGATGGACGTCCTCGGTGAGCCGCAGCGCGCCTACCCCTCGATCCACATCACGGGGACGAACGGCAAGACAAGCACGGCCCGCATGATCGAGGCCCTGCTCAACGCCTTCGAGCTGCGCACCGGCCGCTACACCTCCCCGCACGTCCAGTCGATCACCGAGCGGATCAGCCTGGACGGCACGCCGATCGAGGCCGAGCGCTTCATCGACACGTACAACGACATCAAGCCGTACGTCGAGATGGTCGACGGCCAGCAGGAGTACCGGCTCTCGTTCTTCGAGGTGCTGACCGGCATGGCCTACGCGGCCTTCGCCGACGCGCCGGTCGACGTCGCGGTCGTCGAGGTCGGCATGGGCGGCACCTGGGACGCGACCAACGTCATCGACGCCTCGGTCGCCGTCGTCACCCCCATCTCGCTGGACCACACCGACCGCCTGGGCACCACCCCTGCGGAGATCGCGGGCGAGAAGGCCGGAGTGATCAAGCAGGACGCGACGGTGATCCTGGCCCAGCAGCCGGTCGACGCCGCACAGGTCATGCTGAAGAAGGCCGTCGAGGTGGACGCCACGGTGGCTCGCGAGGGCATGGAATTCGGCATCGTCTCCCGTGAGGTCGCGGTCGGCGGCCAGCTGCTGACGCTGCGCGGCCTCGGCGGCGAGTACGACAACATCTTCCTTCCGCTCTACGGGGCCCATCAGGCGCACAACGCCGCGGTGGCGCTCGCCGCCGTCGAGGCGTTCTTCGGCATCGGTGCCGAGCAGGCCCGCAGCCTCGACATCGACGCCGTCCGCAAGGCCTTCCTCGCGGTGCTCTCACCCGGCCGGCTCGAAGTCGTGCGGTCCAGCCCGACCGTCGTCCTGGACGCGGCGCACAACCCCGCGGGCGCCCGCGCCGCCTCCGAGGGGATCACCGAGGCGTTCAGCTTCTCCCGGCTCATCGGGGTCGTCGGCGCCAGCGACGGCAAGGACGTCCGGGAACTCCTCGAAGCGTTCGAGCCGATCTTCGCCGAGGTCGTCGTCACCCAGAACTCCAGCGCACGCGCCATGGACGCGGACGCGCTGGCCGCGGTCGCCGTCGAGGTCTTCGGCACCGACCGCGTGCAGGTCGAGCCGCGCCTCGACGACGCGCTGGAGGCGGCCATCACCCTCGCCGAGGAAGAGGCCGAGTACGCGGGCGCCGGAGTCCTGGTGACCGGATCCGTGATCACGGTCGGCGAGGCCCGGCTGCTTCTGGGAAGGCACTGACCCTGTGCGTACGCTCTGTGCATCGACGCTGATCGGCGAGTTCTTCGTCATCGGCTTCGCCGGACTCGTCGCCATGAAGGCCGACGACCTGTCCATGACCACGGTCTGGACGGTGTGCGGCATCGGCATGCTGCTGTCCGTCCTGCTCTGCGGTGTGATCACCCGGCCCGGCGGTGTGCAGCTCGGCTGGGCGTTCCAGATCGCGCTGGTGCTGAGCGGCTTCTTCGTCCCGATGATGTTCATCCTCGGTGTGGTCTTCGCCGCGCTGTGGTGGGCCTCGGTCCACTACGGCCGGGTGATCGACGAGGCGAAGGCACGATGGGCGGCACAGGCCGAGGCACAGGAGAACGCACAGGCTCCGGCCGGAGGATGACGCAGCGTAAACCCGGCCGATGGGCCGGGCGCCTGCCCCTGTAATCTCACCCTCACCGCACCCGAAGTCTGCAAGGAGCCGCACATGACTCAGCGCACCCTCGTCCTTCTCAAGCCCGACGCCGTCAGGCGTGGGCTGATCGGCGAGATCGTCGGCCGCATCGAACGCAAGGCCGGCTGGACGATCACCGCGCTGGAGCTGCGCACGCTCGACCAGGAGACCCTGGAGCAGCACTACGGCGAGCACAAGGGCCGCCCGTTCTACGAGCCGCTCGTGGAGTTCATGGCATCCGGCCCCGTCGTCGCCCTCGTGGCCGAGGGCGAGCGGGTCATCGAGGGCGTCCGCGCCCTGGCCGGCCCCACCGACCCGATCGCCGCCGCGCCCGGCTCGATCCGTGGAGACTTCGGTACGGTCACCCGCGAGAACCTCATCCACGCCTCGGACTCCGAGGAATCCGCGGAGCGGGAACTCAAGCTGTTCTTTCCGGGACTTTCCTGACTTCGGCTCGGCCAATCAGCGCTCATGACCTGGGGCGACCGAAGTAATTCGGTCGCCCTTCGGCATAGGGTCAGGGATCGCGGGAACGCATCCTTCCGACGTAACGTCACCATGGGTGGAACGGGCAGCCGTTCCGCGCACAATGGCGAAGGACCCTCGCGCTGTGTCCGTGCATACGGCACTACGATGGAAGCTTCCACGCCCGCAGCGCCAACCTCGCCTACCTAGAACAAGCCATTTTTCGCTTCCTGGGAAGGCCCGACGCATCCTCATGGGGAACAAGGGGAACTCAATGTCGTTCATCGGCCGTGACATGGCTATCGACCTCGGGACTGCCAACACGCTGGTGTACGTCAGGGGGCGCGGCATCGTCCTGAACGAGCCGTCCGTCGTGGCCATCAACACCAACACCGGCGGCATCCTGGCGGTCGGCTCCGAGGCCAAGAAGATGATCGGCCGTACGCCGGGCAACATCGTTGCCGTACGGCCGCTCAAGGACGGCGTGATCGCCGACTTCGAGATCACCGAGCGCATGCTCCGCTACTTCATCCTCAAGATCCACAAGCGCCGCTACCTGGCCCGCCCGCGGGTCGTCGTCTGCGTGCCCTCCGGCATCACAGGGGTCGAGCGACGCGCCGTCATCGAGGCGTCGACACAGGCCGGCGCGCGCCAGGTGCACATCATCGAGGAGCCCATGGCCGCGGCCATCGGCTCGGGCCTGCCGGTCCACGAGGCCACCGGCAACATGGTCGTCGACATCGGTGGCGGCACCACCGAGGTCGCGGTGATCTCGCTCGGCGGAATCGTCACTGCCCAGTCGATCCGGGTCGCCGGTGACGAGCTGGACAACGCGATCATCCAGCACATCAAGAAGGAGTACTCGCTCCTCCTCGGTGAGCGCACCGCCGAACAGATCAAGATCACGATCGGCTCGGCCTTCGACCTCAAGAAGGACGAGCACACCGAGATCCGCGGACGCGACCTGGTCTCCGGCCTGCCCAAGACCGTGGTCATCTCCGCCGCCGAGGTCCGCAAGGCCATCGAGGAGCCGGTCAACGCGATCGTCGACGCCGTGAAGACGACGCTCGACAAGTGCCCGCCGGAGCTCTCGGGTGACGTCATGGACCGCGGCATCGTCCTCACGGGCGGCGGCGCGCTCCTGCGCGGACTCGACGAGCGGCTGCGCCACGAGACGGGCATGCCCATCCACATCGCCGAGGACCCGCTGGACTCGGTGGCCCTCGGATCCGGCAAGTGCGTCGAGGAGTTCGAGGCGCTCCAGCAGGTGCTGGACGCCCAGCCCCGACGGTAGAACCCGACGTTCCGCCGTACGGGCACTGCCGCCCCGTACGGCGGAACGTTGACATACAGGCACGAATATTCCGACGAGGAAGGCACGGCCGCCGCACGTGAGGGACACACGAGAGAGCCGGCTGCTCCTGGTGCTGCTGATCGCCATCGCGTTCGCTTTGATCACGGTGGACATCCGCGGTGGCGAGGAGTCGCCGGTGGACGGCGCCCGGCAGGCCGCCGCCACGGTCTTCGGACCGGTCGAGAACGGCGTAGCAGCGGCGGTGGACCCGGTGGGGAACGCCATCGGCGCCGTACGGGACTCCGACGACCGGCACGACCGGATCGCAGCCCTGGAACACGAGAACGCCGAGCTGAAGACCAGGCTCGGCAGCGACGACCGCAACAGCAGCAAGGTCCGTCAGCTCGACACCATGCTCAAGAGCGCCGGAGCCGGCCAGTACGGCATCAAGGCCGCCGAGGTCATCGCCATAGGAGCGGCCCAGGGGTTCTCCTGGACGATCACGATCGACGCGGGAGCGAACGACGGCCTCAAGCGCGACATGACCGTACTGAACGGGGAGGGACTCGTCGGGCGGGTGACCACCGTCGGTCCCGACACCGCGACCGTCCTGCTCGCCAACGACCCCGACTTCACCGTCGGCACCCGCATGGAGAAGACCGACGAGCTCGGCTTCGCCACCGGGCAGGGCTCCCGGCCGCTGTCGGTCCAGTTCCTCAACGGCAAGGCCGGCGTGAAGAAGGGCGACCGGCTCGTCACCTTCGGCTCCAGCAGGGACAAGCCCTTCGTCCCCGGGGTCCCGGTCGGCGAGGTGGTGCGGGTCGACCCGTCCGGCGGTGACCTGACCCGGACCGTCTACGTCCGCCCGTTCGTCGGCTTCACCAAGCTCGACATCGTCGGCATCGTCGTCCAGGCGCCCCGCGAGGACCCGCGCGACATGGTGCTGCCGAAGCAGCCCAAGAAGCCGGAGAAGCCCAAGCCCACCCCGACCGTCACCGTCACCGTCCAGCCCAACGGCGACCTCGTCGACGGCAGCGGCAAGGTCGTCGGCAACATCAACGAGAAGCCCGGGTCCGACGCCTCCGGGAACGCCGACGCCGGGTCGGACACCTCCGGGAACGCCGACACCGCCGCCGGTGACGCGGCCAACGAGCAGGAATAGAGCTGATCCCCATGCGCTTCAACCGGACGCTGCTCTCCGTCACCCTGGTCGTGGTCGCCCTCGTCGTCCAGGTCTCCGTACTCGCCCGCCTCCAGCTCCCCGGCGCCACGCCCGACCTGCTGCTCCTGGTCGTCCTCGCACTCGCCTTCGTGTACGGGCACGTCAGCGGCGCGCTCATCGGCTTCGGCGCGGGTCTTCTCGCCGACCTGGCGCCGCCCGCCGACCACGCAGCCGGGCGCTACGCCCTGGTGCTCTGCCTCATCGGCTACCTCGCCGGACTGGCCAGGCCCGAGAACGGCCAGCTCAAGTCGGCCTTCGCCCCGATGGCGGTCGTCGTCGTCGCGGCGATCGGATCGACCCTGCTGTACGCGGGCGTCGGCGCCCTCGTCGGTGACACGGCCGCCCGCCATGTGGGCCTGGGCAGCCTGCTGTTCACCGCGGTCGTCTACGACCTGCTCCTCGCGCCGTTCACCGTCCCGCTGATCATGGCGCTCGCCAGACGTACCGAGAACGATCCGATCGCCGAGAGCTCCGGCGGCGATGTCGCCGCGGGCTGGCTGGCCTCGGGAACCGGGCTGCGGATCGGCAGCCAGCGGGGCGGGCTGCGCGTCAAGGCCGCCCGCAACCGTGCCGCGCGCGCAGGAAGGATCAAGGGGGTCAAGCGACTGTGAGGCTGGACCAGCACCGGAACACCACCGGGGGCGCCCCGTGAGCAACATTCCCGAGACGGGCCGCACCCAGCGGGTCCAGATCCGTCTCGTCGTCATCCAGGTTCTTGTCTTCTCCCTCCTCCTGACGCTCGGCGGCCGGCTCTGGTACCTCCAGATCCGCAACGGCCAGGAGTACACCGACGAGGCCAAGAACAACCACGTCCAGCAGGTCGTGCAGCCCGCCGTCCGGGGAGCCATCCTCGACGCCCGCGGCGTACCCCTCGCCGACAACGAGACCCGGCTCGTCGTCTCCGCCAGCCGCACCGAGCTGATGAAGATGAAGGACGACGGCGTCGGTGTCCTCACCCGGCTCGGCGGCGTCCTGGACATGAAGCCCAAGGACGTCCTGGACAAGGTCCGGCTCTGCGACTCCAAGACCCCGCAGCCCTGCTGGAACGGCTCGCCCTACCAGCCGATTCCCGTCACCGACGAGGCCACCACCCAGCAGGCCCTGCAGATCCGTGAGCGCGCCGAGGACTTCCCCGGCATCACCGCCGAGCCCACCGCCGTACGCCGCTACGCCGCACCCGGCAAGGCCAACACCGCCCAGGTGCTCGGCTACCTCTCGCCGGTCACCGACGACGAGGTCACCAAGGCCCAGGACACCGAGTCGCCCTACCTGCGCTCCGACCAGGTCGGCCGGTCCGGACTGGAGCGCACGTACGACAAGGAACTGCGCGGGAAGGCGGGCGTCACCCGCTACGAGGTCGACAACCTCGGCCGCGTCATCGGCGAGGCGAAGAACGACGAGGCCGAGCCCGGCGCCAGCGTCGTCACCTCCATCGACGCCCGCGTCCAGGCCGTCGCCGAGTACGAGCTCAACAAGGCGATGGAGACGGCCCGCAAGGAGATGGACCGCAACACCAACGAGCTGTACAAGGCCGACTCCGGCGCCGTCGTCGTCATGGAGACCAAGACAGGCCGCATCGTCTCGATGGCGTCCCTGCCGACGTACGACCCCAACGCCTGGATCGGCGGGATCTCCGCCAAGGACTACGCGAAGCTCACCGGCAAGAAGTCCAACTTCCCGCTGCTGAACCGCGCCATCCAGGGCACCGCCGCCCCCGGGTCGATCTTCAAGGTCATCTCCTCGACCGCGGCGGTCAACGCCGGATACGACTTCGACGGCAACTACCCGTGCCCCAGCTCGTACTCCATCGGCGGCCAGACCTTCAAGAACTTCGAGTCCCAGGGCTACGGCAGCATCAGCCTCGGCCGCGCCCTGGAGGTCTCCTGCGACACGGTCTACTACGGCCTGGCGCACAAGGAGTGGCAGCGGGACGGCGGCAACGTCCCGAAGAAGAACACCAACGACTGGTTCTACAAGACCGCCCACCAGTTCGGCCTCGGCAAGGAGACCGGCATCGACCTCCCCAACGAGGTCCCCGGCCGCGTCCCCGACCGCCAGTGGAAGCAGGACTTCTACGACGCCAACAAGACGGCGTGGTGCAAGCAGGGCAAGAAGGACGGCACCTACGTCGAGATGATCGCGTACGAAGGATGTCTTGAGGGCTACAAGATGCGCGCCGGTGACTCCGTCAACTACTCGATCGGCCAGGGCGACACGCTCGTCACCCCGATCCAGATGGCGACCATCTACTCCGCGATCTCCAACGGCGGCACGCTCTACGACCCGACCGTCGGCAAGGCCATCGTCAGCGGCGACGGACAGACCGTCCAGGAGATCAAGCCCCAGGCGCACGGCAAGCTGCCCTTCAAGGGAGACACCCGCGACCAGATAGACGAAGCCCTCGCGGGAGTCGCGACCCGGGGCAGCGCCGCCTGGCGATTCGGCGGATGGCCCCAGGACAAGATCCCGATGCACGCCAAGACGGGCACGGCCGAGGTCTACGGCAAGCAGACGACCTCGTGGTTCGCCACGTACACCGAGGACTACTCGATCGTCATGACGATCTCCCAGGGCGGTACGGGCTCCGGCGCCTCCGGCCCCGCCGTGCGCAACATCTACAACGCGCTCTACGGGCTCGACGCCGCCGGCAAGCAGGACCTGTCGAAGGCCCTGCTGCCCAAACCCCAGAAGGCCCTGCCGAAGATCCAGCGGGACGGCTCCATCGTGTCCCCGAAGATCAAGCCGTACACCCCCGAGCCCCCGGCCGAGGACGGCACCCAGGCACTCGCGGCAGGCCTCGCCGGAGCCCCGGGGAGGCGGGACTGATGGCAGGCTTCTCCGTCTCGCGCTACGCCCCCGAGCGCTCCTCGTGGGCCAAGCTCACCGCCCGCGACTCCGTCGTACGGCGGCTGGACTGGCCGCTGCTCGGCTCGGCGCTCGCGCTGTCCTTCATCGGATCGCTCCTGGTCTGGTCGGCGACCCGTGGCCGTGACTCGCTCACCCACGGCGACCCGTACTACTTCCTCTTCCGCCACGCCCTCAACACCGGCATCGGCCTCGCACTGATGATCGGCACCATCTGGCTAGGGCACCGCACCCTCCGGGGCGCGGTCCCGGTCCTGTACGGCCTCTCGGTCCTGCTCGTCCTGGCAGTGCTCACACCCCTCGGCGCCACCGTCAACGGGGCGCACGCCTGGATCATCATCGGCGGCGGCTTCTCCCTCCAGCCCTCCGAGTTCACCAAGATCACGATCATCCTGGGCATGGCGATGCTGCTCGCGGCCCGCGTCGACGCGGGTGACCAGCTGTACCCCGACCACCGGACCGTCGCCAAGGCGCTCGGCCTGGCGGTCATCCCGATGGCGGTCGTCATGCTGATGCCCGACCTCGGCTCGGTCATGGTCATGGCGGTCATCGTGCTCGGCGTCCTCCTCGCGTCCGGCGCGTCCAACCGATGGGTCTTCGGACTGCTCGGCGCGGGGACGACGGGCGCCGTCGCCATCTGGCAGCTCGGCCTGCTCGACGACTACCAGATCGCCCGCTTCGCCGCCTTCGCCAACCCGGCGCTGGACCCGGCGGGAGTCGGCTACAACACCAACCAGGCCCGTATCGCGATCGGCTCCGGCGGACTCACCGGGACGGGACTCTTCGAGGGCTCCCAGACCACCGGGCAGTTCGTGCCCGAGCAGCAGACCGACTTCGTCTTCACGGTCGCGGGCGAGGAGCTCGGCTTCCTCGGCGCGGGGCTCATCATCGTCCTGCTCGGCGTCGTCCTGTGGCGCGCCTGCCGGATCGCCCGCGAGACGACGGAGCTCTACGGGACGGTCGTGGCCGCCGGGATCATCGCCTGGTTCGCGTTCCAGTCCTTCGAGAACATCGGGATGACACTCGGCATCATGCCGGTGGCGGGCCTGCCACTGCCGTTCGTGTCGTACGGAGGATCGTCGATGTTCGCCGTGTGGGTGGCCATCGGACTGCTCCAGTCGATCCGGGTGCAACGGCCGATGACGGCCTGAGCGTCACCGGTCCGCCGCGGGCCCCCTGCCCATCCGCGGACAACACGTCTAGATTCGGTCTATGGCGGACTCGAAGCGTGAGATCGAGCGTAAGTACGAAGCGACTCCCGAAACCCGGCTGCCCGACCTGACCCGCGTGGCCGGGGTCTCGGCCGTCGTCCACCGCGGCCTGAGGGAACTCGACGCCGTCTACTACGACACCGAGGACCTCCGGCTGGCCGCCGGTTCCCTCACACTGCGGCGCAGAACCGGCGGGGACGACGCCGGCTGGCACCTCAAGTTCCCGGTCGCCACCGGCATCCGCGACGAGTTCCGCGCCCCTCTCGCCGACACCCTGCCGAGCTCCCTCGCCGGGCTCGTCCGCTCCCGGGTCAGGGATGCCGCGGTGGCCCCCGTCGTCCGGCTGCGCTCCTCCCGCGACGTCCACCACCTCCTGGACGAGGACGGCGCCCTGCTCGCCGAACTCAGCGTCGACGCCGTCCGCGCCGAACGCCTCGCCGAGGACGGCCGGGGCAGGACGGCGGCCTGGACCGAGATCGAGGTCGAGCTGGCCGACGACCAGGACCCCGCCGTACTCGACGCCGTCGAACGGCGTCTGCGCAAGGCCGGCGTACGCCCCTCGGCCTCGGCGTCCAAACTGGCCAGGGCACTGGCCGAGACGGCCCCGAAGCGGCGCAGGACCAAGGCCGCAGAGGGGACCGGCCCGCGCACCGCGGGCGACCACGTGCTGGCCTACGTACGCGACCAGATCACGGCGGTCGTCGACCTCGACCCCGCCGTACGGCGCGACCTCCCCGACTCCGTCCACCGCATGCGGGTCGCCACCCGACGGCTGCGCAGCGCCTTCAAGACCTACCGCAAGGTGCTCGACCGCACCGTCACCGACCCGGTCGGCGACGAACTGAAATGGCTCGCCGCCGAGCTCGGGATCGACCGGGACCAGGAAGTCCTCGACGACCGGATCCGCGCCCGGATCGCCGCACTGCCCCGCCCGCTGCTCCTCGGCCCCGTCCGCGGCCGGCTGCGGCTCTGGTCCGTCGCCGGGCGCACCGGATCACGGCGCCGGATCGTCTCCGTACTCGACGGGAAGCGCTACCAGGCCCTGCTGGAGACCCTGGACGCCCTCCTCGCCGACCCGCCCCTGCTCCCCGGCGCCGCACAGGAGCCGGCCCAGGCCCTGCCCAAGGCCGTGACCAAGGACTACGAGCGCCTCGCCACCCGTATCGGCCGCGCCCTCGAACAGCCCCCCGGCGAGGACCGCGACCTCGCCCTGCACGAGGCCCGCAAGGCGGCCAAACGCGCCAGGTACGCGGGCGAGGCGGCCCGGCCCGCGCTGGGGAAGCCCGCCAAGAGGTTCGCCAAGCGCATGAAGGCCGTCCAGACGGTCCTCGGCGACCACCAGGACAGCGTGGTCGCCCGCGACGCCCTGCGCGCCCTGGCGGTCCAGGCCCACGGGGCGGGGGAGTCCGCCTTCACCTGGGGACTGCTGTACGGACAGGAGGAGGCCGCGGCGGCCGACCGGGAACGCGAACTGCCCGAGGTGTGGGCCGAGGCGGCGGACCCCGCACTGCGCACGGCTCTGAAGGGCTGAGCACCGGGGTAACCTGGATGGTCACCCCTGCCAGCTCAGATAGGTCCCCAGATGTCTGCCGAGTCGGTCTTCCCACAGCTCGAAGCTCTGCTCCCGCATGTGCAGAAGCCCATCCAGTACGTCGGCGGTGAGCTCAACTCCACCGTCAAGCCGTGGGACGAATGCGACGTCCGCTGGGCACTCATGTACCCCGACGCCTACGAGGTCGGACTCCCCAACCAGGGCGTCATGATCCTGTACGAGGTACTCAACGAGCGCGAAGGCGTCCTCGCCGAGCGCACGTACAGCGTCTGGCCGGACCTCGAAGAGCTGATGCGCGAGCACGAGGTGCCGCAGTTCACCGTGGACAGCCACCGCCCCGTCGGCGCGTTCGACGTGTTCGGGCTGAGCTTCTCCACCGAACTGGGCTACACCAACATGCTCACCGCCCTGGACCTCGCGGGCATCCCGCTGGAGTCCAAGGACCGCACCGTCGATCACCCGATCGTGCTCGCGGGAGGCCACGCCGCCTTCAACCCCGAGCCGATCGCGGACTTCATCGACTGCGCGGTCATCGGCGACGGCGAACAGGCCGTCCTGGAGATCACCGAGATCGTCCGCGCCTGGAAGGCCGAGGGCCGGCCCGGTGGCCGGGAGGAGGTGCTCTTCCGCCTGGCGAAGACCGGTGGCGTCTACGTCCCCGGCTTCTACGACGTCGAGTACCTGCCCGACGGCCGCATCGGCCGCGTCGTGCCCAAGAAGTCCGGCGTGCCGTGGCGGGTGTCCAAGCACACCGTCATGGACCTCGACGAATGGCCGTACCCGAAGCAGCCCCTCGTGCCCCTCGCCGAGACCGTCCACGAGCGGATGTCCGTCGAGATCTTCCGCGGCTGCACCCGCGGCTGCCGTTTCTGCCAGGCCGGCATGATCACGCGCCCCGTGCGGGAGCGAAGCATCACCGGCATCGGCGAGATGGTCGAGAAGGGCCTCAAGGCCACCGGCTTCGAGGAGGTCGGCCTCCTCTCGCTCTCCTCCGCGGACCACACCGAGATCGGTGAGATCGCCAAGGGCCTCGCCGACCGGTACACCGAGGACAAGATCGGCCTCTCGCTGCCCTCCACCCGCGTCGACGCGTTCAACGTCGACCTGGCCAACGAGCTGACCCGCAACGGCCGCAGGTCCGGCCTCACCTTCGCCCCCGAGGGCGGCTCCGAGCGCATGCGCAAGGTCATCAACAAGATGGTCTCGGAGGAGGACCTGATCCGTACGGTCTCCACCGCGTACGGCAACGGCTGGCGCCAGGTGAAGCTGTACTTCATGTGCGGCCTGCCCACCGAGACCGACGAGGACGTCCTCCAGATCGGCGACATGGCGGTCAACGTCATCGCCAAGGGCCGCGAGGTGTCCGGCCAGAACGACATCCGCTGCACCGTCTCCATCGGCGGCTTCGTGCCCAAGCCGCACACACCGTTCCAGTGGGCCCCGCAGCTCGGCGTCGAGGAGACCGACGCCCGGCTCGCCAAGCTCCGCGACAAGATCCGCGGCGACAAGAAGTACGGCCGGTCCATCGGCTTCCGCTACCACGACGGCAAGCCCGGCATCGTCGAGGGCCTGCTCTCGCGCGGTGACCGCCGGGTCGGCTCCGTCATCCGCGCGGTGTACGAGGCGGGCGGCCGCTTCGACGGCTGGCGCGAGCACTTCAGCTACGACCTCTGGATGAAGAGCGCCGAGAAGACGCTGCCGGGGTTCGGCGTGGACGTCGACTGGTACACCACCCGCGAGCGGACGTACGAGGAGGTCCTCCCCTGGGACCACCTGGACTCCGGCCTCGACAAGGACTGGCTCTGGGACGACTGGCAGGACTCGCTCGACGAGACCGAGGTCGAGGACTGCCGCTGGACCCCCTGCTTCGACTGCGGCGTGTGCCCGCAGCTCGACCTGGACATCCAGATCGGCCCGACCGGCAAGAAGCTCCTGCCGCTCACCGTGGTCAAGTAGCGACGAGGAACCGTCCGGGTGACAGCCCGGTGACGAAGGCCCGGCCGGGGAAACCCCCGGCCGGGCCTTCGCGTCCTGTACGGCATGGACCACGACACACGCCGGACGTCCGGGCCGTACGAAGGCGGGGAGGGCTGCCTGACCACCCTCATCAGGATCCCGGTGCGGATCGTCGTGCTCGTCCTGGTCCTGCCCGTACGGATGCTCTGGGACCTCACCGTCGCGGGGCTGCGGGTCCTGGACCGTGTCCTGCTGCGTCCGCTGGGACGCGCCCTGGAGTGGCTGTACGGCACCGTGTTCACGCCGGCCGGGCGGGCCCTCGCCCTGCTCGCCCACGCCGTCCTCGTGTGGCCCTGGATCGGACTGTGGCGTCACGTCCTCGTCCCGGTCGTGCGCCACGGCCTCGTCGACCCCCTCGTGTGGCTGTACGGCGCCGTCCTCACGCCGGCCGGACACGGCCTGCGGTGGGTGTACCGCAGAGTCCTCGTCCCGATCGGCCGGGCCGGTGTCGCCGCGGTCGCCGGGCTGTTCACCGTCCTGCTGGTGTGGCCGGCCGTCGGACTGTGGCGCTACGTCCTCAAGCCGCTCGGGACCGCCCTCGACCTGCTCGTCACCTACCTGCTCGTGGTCCCCGTCGCCTGGACGTACCGGCGCGTGCTCACCCCGGTCGGCCACGGCTTCCTGTGGGTGCTCCTCGGGCTGGGGCGCGGCTTCGCCGCAGCCGGGCGGGGGCTGGGGGCAGCCCTCCTGTGGCTGGCCATGACGCTGCTCGTCCTGCCCGCCGCCCGGGTGTACCGGCGGATCCTCGTCCCCGTCGGCCGGGAGATCGCGACGGCCGTCCTCGTCGCCTGGCGGATCGCCGGCTTCGTCTCCCGGGCCGTCGGCCGCGCCCTGGCATGGCTGGCGTGGCACATGGTCGGCGCGCCGGTCACCTGGGCCTACCGCGCCGTGTGCACGCCCGTCGGGCACTTCGTACGCGACACGGTCTGGGCGCCCACCAGGCGGGCCGCCCTGGAGGCGGGGCGCGCCGCCCGCGGCGCGGTGGGCGCGGCCCGTGCCGCCGTGCGCGCGGCGCGCCGGGACGCATGGCGCGCCTTGGTGGGACCGCCGCAGGTCACGGAGGCGCGGGAACTCGAAGGGTCCGCTGCGCGTACCCTGGGTAGGACAACGACTGTCCCCAGCGCGGCGCCCGCACCAGAGATCTCCCTGCTCGCCCACAAAACCGGCGAGCGGGGGTGAGCCGGAGCGGCACCCCGGGGCACCCTGTACTTCGTGGGCGGTGCGCCACCGCGTCCGCCCCGCACCGAGGAGAAGAACCACTGGGCAAGCGACAGCCCGAAGGCCCGCCGCCCGCACCGGCGGTGCAGCGCATCCGACTGCGCTACACCAAGCGGGGCCGCCTCCGGTTCACCAGTCACCGTGACTTCCAGCGTGCCTTCGAGCGGGCGCTGCGCCGCTCCGAAGTGCCCATGGCCTACTCGGCCGGCTTCACCCCGCACCCGAAGGTGTCGTACGCCAACGCCGCCCCCACGGGGACGGGCAGCGAGGCCGAGTTCCTGGAGATCGCCCTCACCGAGGCGCGGGATCCGGGAACACTGTGCGAGCTGCTCAACGCCTCGATGCCGGACGGCCTCGACATCATCGACGCGGTGGAGGCCCGTACCTCGGGTCTCGCCGACCGGCTGACCGCCTCCGTCTGGGAGATGCGGCTGGACGGGGTCACCGTCGAGGACGCCGAGAAGGCCGTCGCCGCATTCCTGGGCGCCGAGACCGTCGAGGTCCAGCGCCGCGCGAAGAACGGCATGCGGAGCTTCGACAGCCGTGCCGCCGTCGTCGATCTCCAGGCCCTTGATCCACAGCCTGATAGGTCCGGGGACAGGCCCTGTGCGATACTGCGGCTGGTTGTTCGGCACGTGACACCTGCCGTGCGACCCGACGACGTCCTGTCCGGTCTCCGAGCTGTGGCCGACCTGGCGCCGCCGGTCCCCGCAGCGGTGACCAGGCTGGCGCAGGGGCTCTTCGACGAGGAGTCCGGCACGGTGACCGACCCGCTCGCGCCTGACCGCGACGCGGCCCCGGCCGTAATTCCCACGGCCGACAGGCCCGCCGTCGCGACAGCGCCGGAAGGTGCAGGCTCCGCGTAAGGCGGTCGTCGTAGCGCAGCCCTTGGACTCGGGAGCCACCTGGGTCGGGCCGCGCACCGCCCCATAAGACTTTCGCCAGGCCGTACGTCAACGCGTACGGAACCGGCGAGCCAGACATCAGTTCCCGTGTGGCGCCCGCGCCCCGGACGGCGGTATCGCCCACATCGAGCGAACCGTGCCGGACCGGAATCAGACGCGGCGCCCGGGAGCACGACGGGAGAACCGCCCGCATGCCCGAGCAGATCGAACCCGGCACCGCCGGAAACACCGAAGACAACACCCCTGGGGACAAGCTGCCGCCGCGCCGCAGGCGCCGCGCCGCTTCCCGCCCCGCAGGCCCGCCGACCGGCGCGCCGGGCGAGGCCACCGAGGCCACGCCGGCCGTACAGGCCGAGAGCGCCGAAGCCCCTGCCGAGGCCGTCGAGGCCGCTCCGCCGGTCCGTGCGCGTCGTCGTGCGGTCCGTAAGGCGACGGCTCCGGCCGGTGCGCCGCAGGCCGCCGAGGTCGTGGCCGAGCCGGTCGCCGCGGCGGCGACCGCCGAGATCCCCGTGGCCACGGATGAGGCCGCTACGGAACAAGCCGCTACGGAAGAGGCCGTCGAGGCCGCTCCGCCGGTCCGTGCGCGTCGTCGTGCGGTCCGTAAGGCGACGGCTCCGGCCGGTGCGCCGCAGCCCGCCGAGGTCGTGGCCGAGCCCGTCGCCGAGACGGCGACCGCCGAGCCCCCCGTGGCCACGGAAGAGGTCGTCGAGACCCCCGTCGCCGAGGCCCCCCGTGGCCGTCGTCGCGCCACCCGCAAGGCGACCGCCCCGGCGGGCGCCCCGCAGCCGGTGGAGGCCCCCGAGCCCGCCGCTGCCGCCGAGCCCGCCGAAGCCCCTGAGGTCGCCGAGACCTCTGTGGCCGCCGAAGCCCCTGGGGTCGAGGAAGCCGCCGCCCCGCGTGGCCGTGCCCGCCGCCGCGCCTCGGCTCCCGCCGGTGCGCCGCAGGCCGCACAGGCCGTCGAAGCCCCGGCCGTGGCCGAACCCACGCCCCGTCCCGAGCCCGTCGAGCAGGCCGCGGAGGTTCCCGTCGCCGAGGCCGCCCCCCGTGGCCGTCGTCGCGCCACCCGCAAGGCGACCGCCCCGGCCGGTGCCCCGCAGCCCGTCGAGGAGATCGCCGAGCAGGAGGCCGCCGAGACCGGCGAGAGCCTCCCCGTCGTCGTCGCCGAGGAACTGGCCGCGGAGACCGAAGAGATCGAGGAGGCCGCGCCGCGCGGCCGCCAGCGCCGCCGTGCCACCGCCGCCGCGGGCCGCCCGGAGTTCACCGGCAAGGTCGAGGAGCCGGTCCGCAAGGGCCGCCGCGCCGCGCGCCCCGCCGTGGCCGTCTTCCAGGCGCCGGTCTTCGCCGAGCCGATGTTCCAGACCCCGGAGACCGCGGCCGCGGCCGCTGCCGCCGCCGGATCGCAGTACGAGGAGAGCGACGAGTTCGAGGAGCCGAAGGCTCCCGA
Source organism: Streptomyces sp. NBC_01520 (assembly GCF_045040375.1). NCBI lineage: Bacteria > Bacillati > Actinomycetota > Actinomycetes > Kitasatosporales > Streptomycetaceae > Streptomyces > Streptomyces sp. NBC_01520. The sequence goes on along the minus strand of NZ_CP109404.1, from coordinate 2,648,628 downwards.
GCGCGCCCCGCACAAGGCCGTGAGCCGGCAGGCCGCCGAGCCCGAGCCCGCCGAGGCCGATGCCGAGGCCGCACCCGCGGAGGCCGCCGAGGCACCGCAGGGCGGTTCGCGCCGCCGTCGCCGCCGTCGTGGCGAGGCCGTCGAGACCGAGCCGGCCGCGACGCCCGTCACACTCCCCGCCGTCGAGCACCTTGTCGAGGACGAGCACGAGGCGGAGGCCGAGTCCGAGGCGGACGCCGAGCACGAGGGCGACGACACGGACGAGTACGGGGACCGTCCCTCCCGCCGTCGCCGTCGCGGTGGCCGCCGCCGCCGTCGCGGTGAGACCAACGACGCGGACGACGCCGAGCAGCACTACGACGCCGCGGACCGTTCCGAGGGCGAGCAGGCCCAGGACGACGAGGACGAGGACGACCACGAGTCCGCCGCCTCCGGGTCCAGCAGCAGCCGTCGCCGTCGTCGTCGCCGCCGTCGCAGCGGGGACGCCTCGGGCGAGGAAGCAGCCACGGGCACCGACGACCCGGAGCGTACGGTCGTCAAGGTCCGCGAGCCGCGCCGCAAGGAGGCCGAGCGCGAGCCCGGCACCGGCTTCGACGAGGTCCAGTCCATCAAGGGCTCGACCCGTATGGAGGCCAAGAAGCAGCGCCGCCGCGAAGGCCGTGAGCAGGGCCGCCGCCGCGTCCCGATCATCACCGAGGCCGAGTTCCTGGCGCGCCGCGAGGCCGTCGAGCGCGTCATGGTCGTCCGCCAGAGCGGCGAGCGCACCCAGATCGGCGTCCTCGAGGACAACGTGCTCGTCGAGCACTACGTCAACAAGGAGCAGGCCACCAGCTACGTCGGCAACGTCTACCTGGGCAAGGTGCAGAACGTACTGCCGTCCATGGAGGCCGCCTTCGTCGACATCGGCAAGGGCCGCAACGCCGTCCTGTACGCCGGTGAGGTGAACTTCGAGGCACTCGGCATGGCTCATGGGCCGCGCCGTATCGAGACCGCGCTGAAGTCCGGCCAGTCGGTCCTCGTCCAGGTGACGAAGGACCCGATCGGCCACAAGGGCGCCCGCCTGACCAGCCAGGTCTCGCTGCCCGGCCGCTACCTGGTCTACGTGCCCGAGGGCTCGATGACCGGCATCAGCCGCAAGCTCCCCGACACCGAGCGCGCCCGGCTGAAGACCATCCTCAAGAAGATCGTCCCCGAGGACGCGGGCGTCATCGTGCGCACCGCCGCCGAGGGCGCGAGCGAGGACGAGCTGCGCCGCGACGTCGAGCGGCTGCAGGGCCAGTGGGAAGAAATCCAGAAGAAGTCCAGGAACAGCGGCAGCTCCAACGCGCCGACGCTGCTCTACGGCGAGCCGGACATGACCGTCAGGGTCGTACGCGACATCTTCAACGAGGACTTCTCGAAGGTCATCGTCAGCGGTGACGACGCCTGGGAGACGATCTACGGCTACGTCTCGCACGTGGCACCGGACCTTAACGACCGGCTCTCGCGCTGGACCTCCGAGGTCGACGTCTTCGCGACGTACCGCATCGACGAGCAGCTGATGAAGGCACTGGACCGGAAGGTCTACCTGCCCAGCGGCGGCTCGCTGGTGATCGACAAGACCGAGGCGATGGTCGTCGTCGACGTCAACACCGGCAAGTTCACCGGTCAGGGCGGCAACCTCGAGGAGACCGTCACCAAGAACAACCTTGAGGCGGCCGAGGAGATCGTGCGCCAGCTCCGGCTGCGCGACCTCGGTGGCATCGTCGTCGTCGACTTCATCGACATGGTGCTGGAGTCCAACCGGGACCTGGTGCTGCGGCGACTGCTGGAGTGCCTGGGGCGGGACCGTACGAAGCACCAGGTCGCCGAGGTCACCTCGCTGGGCCTGGTCCAGATGACCCGCAAGCGGGTGGGCCAGGGCCTGCTGGAGTCCTTCTCCGAGACCTGTGTCCACTGCAACGGGCGCGGCGTGATCGTCCACATGGAGCAGCCGACGACCACCGGTGGCGGCGGCGGCAAGCGCTCCAAGAAGCGCGGACGCGGCGGCTCCGGCCAGGACCACGAGCACGAGCACGAGCAGCACGTCCAGGACCACGAGCACGCCGAGCACCCGGCCGAGAGCGAGGCCGAGTTGGCTGCCGAGGCCGCCGCCCCGGTCGCGCTGCCCGAGCCGGAGTTCGCCGTGGACGAGGAGCTGTACAGCAGCCCGTCCGAGGCCGAGGCGGCGGCGACCCGTGGCCGTGGCCGCCGGCGCGCGACCCGCAAGGCGACGGCTCCGGCCGGCGCACCGCAGGCCGCCGCAGCCGCTCCCGTCACCACCCCTGCACCCGCTCCGGTTCAGGCCGCCGAACCCGCCCCGGTCGCCGAGGCGGAGCCGGTCGCGGCCGAGGAGCCGCGGTCCGAGGCGGCCGTCGAGACCCCGGTGGCCACTCCGGCCCCCGAGGCCGAGGCCGCACCCCCGGCACGTACGCGCCGCCGGGCCACCCGGAAGGCGACCGCCCCGGCGGGCTCGCCCAAGGCGGCCGACGAAGCGGCCCCGGTGCAGCCGGCCCAGCCCGCGGCGGAACCCGTCGCGGTCGAGGACCCGGTCGTTGAGGCTCCGGCGGCCGAGGCCCCGGTGGCTCCGGAAGCTCCGGCGGAGGAGCCGGCTCCGGCCGCCGCGCCGCGGGCCCGGCGCCGGGCGACCCGCAAGGTCACCGCTCCGGCGGGTTCGCCGGCCGGAGCGGACGAGGCAGCGGTCGTCGTGGTCACGGGCACCCCCGCGACCGAGCCGGCCACCTCCGCCGACACGCCCGACGCCCCGGCGGCGGACGACGCGGCTCCCGAGGCGGAGGCACCGGTCAGGAAGACGGCCGCCCGCAAGACCGCGAAGAAGGCCACGGCCAAGAAGGCGGCCACCAAGAAGACCGCCGCGAAGACGGTCGCGAAGACGGTCGCGAAGAAGACCACCGCGAAGAAGACGACCACGAAGAAGGCAGCGGCGAAGAAGACCGTCGCGGCCGAGCAGTCGTCACCTTCCGTGACGGCTTCGGCTTCGTCCGACACGCCGGGACCGTCGGCCGGCTGACCCGAGTCTTCATCGGTTGTTCATCGATCCGTGTCCCGCTTCGAACCCTTCGGAGCGGGACACGTGCTTTGTTTCGGAACTGATGCACTCGCTGGTTAACAGCCCCGAAATCAGCTGAGAAATCCCTGATAATGTGACGGCGGTCGCTGGCTGTGAGGTTCCTGGACGGAAACTACGGTCGGTGACCGACCCGGTTCAGGACAGACCGGGCCCAGATTCCTCGGTAGGGCGTCGGCATTTCGCCGGTGGGGTTATGCGCGGCCTCGTGAGACGTCCCGCACCCCGGACCTCTGCCTGTTAAGAGCTCTTGCGGTGTTCAAGGAGGACGTCCATGACGAGCATCAACGAGCAGCCGATTCCTGCTGCCCGCCCGGTCATCGGTGAAGAAGAGATCGAAGCCGCGGTACGCGTGCTGCGCAGCGGTCGTGTGGTGCAGGGCCCTGAGGTCGCGGCCTTCGAGGAGGGCTTCTCCGAGCTGGTCGACGGCCGCCACTGCGTCGCCGTCAACTCCGGTACCTCCGCGCTGCACCTGCTGCTTCTCGCCCTCGGTATCGGCCCGGGCGACGAGGTGATCGTCCCCTCCTTCTCCTTCGCGGCCTCCGCAAACGCGGTCCGCCTCGTCGGTGCCGACGTGGTGTTCGCCGACATCGAGCCCGGCAGCTACGGCCTGGACCCGGCCGCCGTCGAGGCGGCCGTCACGCCGCGCACCGCCGCGATCATGCCGGTGCACCTCTACGGTCACCCGGCGGCCATGGACAAGCTCATGCCCATCGCCGAGAAGCACAAACTCGCTGTCGTCGAGGACGCCTGCCAGGCGCACGCCGCAGCCCTGAACGGCACCCCGGTCGGCGCGTTCGGCGCGGGCGGAACGTTCAGCTTCTACCCCACCAAGAACATGCACTCCCTCGAGGGCGGCATGGTCACCACGGCCGACGCCGAGCTCGCCCGCACCCTGCGCCTCCTGCGCAACCAGGGCATGGAGCAGCGGTACGCCAACGAGATCGTCGGCGCCAACATGCGCATGACGGACGTGTCCGCCGCCGTCGGCCGCGTACAGCTGGCCAAGCTCGGCGGCTGGACCGAGCAGCGCCGCGCCAACGCCGCGTTCCTCGACGCGCACATCACCGCGCCGAGCGTGACGACGCCGCCGGTCGCCGAGGGCGCCCGCCACGTCTACCACCAGTACACGATCCGGGTGCGGGGCGACCGCGACGCCGCGATGGCGAAGCTCACCGAGGCGGGCGTCGGCAACGCCGTCTACTACCCGACCCCGATCCACCGGCTCAAGCCCTACTGGGAGCCGGACCAGAAGGCCGACCGCAACTGGGACCTGCCCGAGACCGAGCGGGCCGCCGCCGAGGTCGTCTCGCTGCCCGTCCACCCGTCGCTCAGCGAGGGTGAGCTGGCGCGCATCGCCGACGCCGTGAACGCACTGGGGGAGAACCTGTGACCGCCGCCGTACTGCGGGCCGGGCTCATCGGCCTCGGTTCCATGGGGCGTCACCACGCCCGTGTGCTGGCCGGACTCGAAGGCGTGACCCTGGTCGGCGTCGTCGACCCCATGGGCGACAAGAACGGCTGGGCGCAGGGCGCCCCCGTCCTGTCGACCGTCGAGGAGCTCATCGCCCTCGGCGTCGACTACGCGGTCGTGGCCTGCCCGACCGCGCTGCACGAGACGGTCGGCCTGCAGCTGGCCGACGCCGGTGTCTGCGCCCTGATCGAGAAGCCGCTGGCCGACACCGTCGAGGGCGCCCGCCGCCTCGTCGAGGCCTTCGAGTCGCGCGACCTGGTGGCCGGCGTCGGCCACATCGAGCGCTGCAACCCGGCCCTGCGCTCGCTGCGCAGCCGCCTGGAGGCCGGCGAGCTCGGTGACGTCTTCCAGGTCGTCACCCGCCGCCAGGGCCCGTTCCCGCACCGGATCGCTGACGTCGGCGTGGTCAAGGACCTCGCCACGCACGACATCGACCTGACGGGCTGGGTGACCGGCCAGACGTACACCTCGATCGCGGCCCACACCGTGTCGAAGTCCGGCCGCCCGCACGAGGACATGGTCTCCGCGGTGGGCCAGCTCTCCGACGGCACCATGGTCAACCACCTGGTCAACTGGCTGAGCCCGCTCAAGGAGCGCTTCACCTCGGTCACCGGCGAGCGCGGCTGCTACATCGCCGACACGCTCACCGCCGACCTCACGTTCCACTCGAACGCGGCGGTGGCCACCGAGTGGGAGGCGCTGCGCGCGTTCCGCGGTGTCTCCGAGGGCGACATGATCCGCTACGCGATCCCGAAGCGCGAGCCGCTGCTTGTCGAGCACGAGCTCTTCCGGGACGCTGTGCGGGGCGAGTCGGCAGATATCTGCACATTGCGCCAGGGGCTGCGTACCGTTGAGGTGGCGGCTTCGGTTCTGGAATCGGCCCGGAGTGGCCGAACGATTGTTCTTGAGACAGGAGAGCCCGCTCATCATGGCGGTTGAGAGTTCGGTGGCGGGGGCGCAGCGCGGCTCCCGTGGCAAGATCGTCATGCTGGTCGACAACGGCGTGAACGGTGACTCGCGTGTCCAGAAGGAGGCGCGTTCCGCGGCCGCGGCCGGCTGGGACGTCGTCCTGCTGGGCAAGTCCCCGACGAAGAGGGAGCAGTCCTGGCAGCTCGGTGACGCCGAGGTGCGGCTGCTGCACGTCCCGACCCCCATGCACCGCAGGCGGCACGAGTACCGTCGCGCCGTGCTGAGGTCGCCGCTCGCCTACAAGCCGGGCCCGCTGGCCGCGTACCGCAAGCAGCGGATGAAGGCATGGCGGACCGAGCTGAACATCCAGCTCATCCAGGCGGGACGACAGGGATCCGCCGTCGGCAGGCTCAAGCTGATGCCCCCGCGGCTCGTGTCGCGGGTCATGAGCAAGTGGGTCGGCCTGCGGGTCAAGCAGACGAACTCCCTGGAGCAGCGCCGCAAGGACATGCAGTCCCCGCTGGACCGCTTCACCACCGCCTTCTGGCTGCGCACCATGGGCGACCGGGCCTGGCGCCGGCTCGACCCGGCACTCTGGGACATGGAGCTCGCGTACGGGAAGGTCATCGACTCCCTGCAGCCCGACCTGATCCACGCCAACGACTTCCGCATGCTCGGTGTGGGCGCGCGGGCGAAGCTGCGGGCCGAGGCCAGGGGCCGCTCCGTCAAGCTCGTCTGGGACGCCCACGAGTTCCTGCCGGGCATCAAGCCGTGGAACTCGCACCCGCGGTGGCACGTCGCGCAGTGCGCCTACGAGCGTGAGTTCTCGCAGTACGCCGACGCCGTGACGACGGTCTCCGAAACCCTCGCCGAGATGCTCGCGGAACGGCACGGCCTGGAGGCCAAGCCGGAGGTCGTGCTGAACGCGCCCGACGCGGAGATCTCGCCCGAGCAGGCCGCCGAGCCCGTGCCGGACCTGCGCGAGCTGTGCGGGATCGGGCCGGACGTGCCGCTCGCCGTCTACAGCGGTGCCGCCGCCCCGCAGCGCGGGCTCGACATCATGGTCGAGTCGCTGCCGCAGCTGCCCGGGACGCACGTCGCGTTCGTCGTCCTGCGGCCCACGTCGGACTACATGAACCAGCTGACCGAGCGGGCCGTGGAGCTCGGTGTGTCGGACCGGCTGCACATCCTCCCGTACGTGCCGCACTACCAGGTCGTCCCGTTCCTGGCCACGGCGGACGCGGGTGTCATCCCGATCCACCACTGGCCGAACCACGAGATCGCCCTGATCACGAAGTTCTTCGAGTACTCGCACGCCCGCCTCCCGTTCGTCGTCAGCGACGTCAAGACGATGGGCGACATGGTCGCGCAGACCGGCCAGGGCGAGGTGTTCACCGCGGAGGACGTCGCGGACTACGTCCGCGCGGTCGCGGCCGTGCTCGCCGACCCGAAGAAGTACCGCGACGTCTACGACTCCGACGGGCTGCTCGACGAGTGGACCTGGGAGGCGCAGGCGGAGGTGCTCGACGGCGTCTACACCCGCGTACTCGGCGGCGGCACCCGCAGCAAGGCCGCCGTGCCAGTTGCTCAGGTGGTGGCATGACCGGAAGACCCGATGCCACCGTCGTCGTAGCCGTCTACAACACGATGCCCTACCTGACGGAGTGCCTGAACTCCCTCGTGCGCCAGAGCATCGGCCTCGACCGCCTGGAGGTCGTGGCGGTCGACGACGGATCGACGGACGGGAGCAGCGCCGAGCTCGACCGGTTCGCCGAGCGTTACCCCGGCACGGTCAAGGTCATCCACCAGGCCAACTCGGGCGGCCCCGCGGCGCCCAGCAACAGGGCCCTGGACGTGGCCACCGGCCGGTTCGTGTACTTCATAGGTTCCGACGACTACCTGGGCGAGGAAGCCCTGGAGCGGATGGTGGCCTACGCGGACGAGCACGGGTCCGACGTGGTCGTCGGCAAGATGGTCGGTACCAACGGCCGTTATGTGCACCAGAAGCTGTACAAGGAGAACGACCCGGACGTCAGCCTCTTCCGTTCGAGCATGCCGTTCACCCTCGCGAACACCAAGCTCTTCCGCCGCTCGCTGGTCGAGGAGCACCGGCTGCGGTTCCCCGAGGACCTGCCGGTCGGAAGCGACCAGCCGTTCACCATCGAGGCGTGTGTCAGGGCCCGGAAGATCTCGGTGCTCTCGGACTACACCTTCTACTACGCGGTGAAGCGCGGCGACGCGAGCAACATCACCTACCGGGCCAACCATCTGTCCCGGCTGCGCTGCACCGCCGCGATCATGAAGCACACCGCCTCCCTCGTGGATGCGGGCCCGGACCGGGACGCGCTGTTCAAGCGGCACTTCACCTGGGAACTGGCGAAGCTCGTCCAGGACGACTTCCCCGCCCTGGACGCCGACACCCGGCGCGAGGTCTGCGAAGGGATCGCGGCGCTCGCCGACGAGTACCTCACCGACGAGCTCAGGGACTCTCTGGACGTCAAACGCCGGGTGCGGATCTGTCTCGCACGGGCGGGTGCCGTGGACGAGCTGATCCGGGCCGTCACCGAGGAGGCCGAGCAGGGAGCCCCGCCCTTCCACCTCGAGGACGGCCGGGCCTTCGCGCTGTACCCCGGCTTCCGCGACGACGCCCTCGGCCTTCCCGACCGCTGTTACGAGCTGGTCGGCGAGGCCGTGCCCGGCCGCCTGGCCCAGGGGACGTCACTGGTCGCCGCGGAGTGGGACCAGGCCGGCGACGACCTGCACCTGATCCTCACGGCGCGGACCGGCGTCCTCGGCGACACCGGATCGCTGACCGTGCGCCTGGCCAAGGGCGCCATGCCCAAGAGCGCGGACAAGGCCGGCGCACGCCGGCTGCCGGCGGAGCAGGAACCCCCCGTCCTCGCGGGCGAGTTCACCCGTACCGTGTCCGAGGACGGCAGGGCGACCGTGGTGCGTGGCCGGATCCCGGTCCAGGCCACGAAGTCGAAGCTGGGCGTCCGCGTGTACGTGGACGTGGCGGGCTCGACGTACGAGATCCCGGTGAAGACCGGCGGCAGGCCGCTGCCCCTGGCCCGCCGCTGGCGGCAGGCCGTCCCGTACAGGGTGTCGGCGAACCAGAACCCCAAGGGCCGGCTCGTGATCACGACGGCTCCCCTGTGGGAGATCAAACCCGGTGCGGGCAAGCGGCTGCGCCACATGCTGTCCAGGCTGAAGAGGAAAGTAATCCGATGAACATCTGTGTAGTCGCGCTCGGCAAGATCGGCCTTCCGCTCGCCGTGCAGTTCGCAGCCAAGGGCCACAAGGTCATCGGCGCGGACGTCAACGAGAAGGTCGTCGAGCTGGTCAACGCGGCCACCGAGCCGTTCCCCGGCGAGCACGACCTGGACGTCAAGCTCAAGGAGACCGTGGGCGCGGGCCTCCTCTCCGCGACGACGGACACGACGGCCGCCGTTGCCGCGTCCGACGCCGTCGTGGTCGTCGTCCCGCTGTTCGTGGACGCCGAGGGAACCCCGGACTTCGGCTGGATGGACTCCGCGACGAAGGCGATCGCCGCGGGCCTCAAGCCGGGCACCCTCGTCAGCTACGAGACCACGCTGCCCGTCGGCACCACCCGTACGCGCTGGGCGCCGATGCTCGCCGAGGGCTCCGGCCTGACCCCGGGCGTGGACTTCCACCTCGTCTTCTCCCCGGAGCGGGTGCTGACCGGCCGTGTCTTCGCGGACCTGCGCCGCTACCCCAAGCTCGTGGGCGGCATCGACGAGGCGTCCTCGCAGCGCGGTGTGGAGTTCTACGAGGCCGTGCTCGACTTCGACGACCGCGAGGACCTGCCGCGTCCGAACGGCGTCTGGGACCTCGGCACGGCGGAGGCCTCCGAGCTCGCCAAGCTCGCCGAGACCACCTACCGCGACGTCAACATCGGTCTGGCCAACCAGTTCGCCCGGTTCGCCGACAAGAACGACATCGACGTCAAGAAGGTCATCGAGGCCTGCAACAGCCAGCCGTACAGCCACATCCACCAGCCCGGCATCGCCGTCGGCGGCCACTGCATCCCGATCTACCCGCGGATGTACCTGTGGAACGACCCGGAGGCCACCGTCGTGCGCTCGGCCCGTGAGGCGAACGCCGCGATGCCGGAGTACGCCGTCGACCTGCTGGCCGCCGCCTACGGCGACCTGGACGGTGTCGGTGTGCTGGTGCTGGGTGCCGCCTACCGCGGCGGCGTCAAGGAGACCGCCTTCTCCGGAGTGTTCGGTGTGGTCGAGGCGCTGAAGGCGCGCGGCGCGGTGCCGTTCGTCTCCGACCCGATGTACACGGCCGACGAGCTGACCGCGCACGGCCTCGTGCCGCACGAGGGCCAGGCCGTCACCGCCGCGATCCTGCAGGCCGACCACGCCGAGTACCGCGAGCTGGCAGCCGCCGACCTGCCGGACGTCCGCGTCCTGGTCGACGGCCGTCGTACGACGGACCCGGCCAACTGGGCGGGCGTCCGCCGCGTCGTCATCGGCGGCTGACCGCTTCCGCGGCGCAGCCAGGAAGGCCCCGCCCGCGATGCGGGCGGGGCCTTCCTGGCTGCGCCAGGGGGCGCTGGGGGCTGTGGCAGGTACTCCCGGGGCCCGCGGGGCGGTCAGAGTGTCCCGGCGGCGCGTTCCATGAGGATGCCGTCGGTCTCGTCGTGCAGAGTGCCCGTCTGCGGGCACTCCCAGACCCCCGGCTCGCCCGCACGCTCGACGAGCTTCACCCCGGACCGGCCCACCCAGCCGATCCGGCGGGCCGGCACGCCCACGACCAGGCCGAAGTCCGGCACGTCCTTCGTCACGACGGCACCCGCCGCGACCATGGCCCAGGCCCCGATCCGTACCGGCGCGACGCAGACGGACCGTGCGCCGAGAGAGGCACCCTCGGCGACCTTCACACCCACGGCCTCCCAGTCGCCGCCGCGCTTCTGCTTGCCCTCGGGGTCGACGGAGCGCGGGTTGTGGTCGTTGGTGAGGACCACCGCGGGGCCGACGAAGACACCGTCGCCGAGCTCGGCCGGTTCGTACACCAGGGCGTAGTTCTGCAGCTTGACGTTGTTGCCGATCTGCACGCCGGTGCCGACGTAGGCGCCGCGGCCCACCACGCAGCCCTCGCCGAGCCGTGCCCCCTCACGGATCTGAGCGAGCTCCCAGACGCTGCTGCCGTCGCCGATCACGGCGCTCTCGTCGACCTGAGCGGTGGGCTGGACCCTGTAGTTCACGTGTTGCGCCTTCCGGAGAGCGGACTTGCCCGGCGAGCATACGATCCCGCGCCGCGTCCGTCCCCCGCGGTGTGCCGCGAGGGAGCGGAGCCCGCTCCCGGGGGTGCCGGCGGCCGGCCGGACACCGGTCATGACAGGGGAGGCGGGGCCCGGTTTGACCCCCCGGACACGGCCCCGTAGCCTTGACCCTCGGCGTGTTTCCATGCGCCTACCCCTGAGCACATCCCTCCCGGTGGATCCGTCCCCGGGGGAGGCCGCTCATCCTTCCGGACCGTCGCGGGCCTCGGCCTGCGCGAACGGCTGGCTTCAGGGGATCCGTTCCGAGTGAGAGAGAGATCCGCGTGTACGCCATCGTGCGCAGCGGTGGTCGCCAGCACAAGGTTGCTGTCGGCGACATCGTTGAGGTTGACAAGATTCCCACCGCCAAGGTTGGCGACACGGTCGAGCTCTCGACCCTGCTCGTTGTCGACGGCGACGCCGTGACCAGCGACCCCTGGGTCCTGGGCGGCATCAAGGTCCAGGCCGAGATCGTGGACCACCACAAGGGCGCGAAGATCGACATCCTTCGCTACAAGAACAAGACGGGCTACCGCCGTCGCCAGGGCCACCGCCAGCAGTACACGGCGATCAAGGTCACCGGTATCCCCGCGGCTGCGAAGTAAGGGACTGAGGAGACATGGCACATAAGAAGGGCGCATCGTCCACTCGGAACGGGCGCGATTCCAATTCCCAGCGGCTCGGCGTGAAGCGCTTCGGCGGTCAGGCCGTGAACGCCGGTGAGATCCTGGTCCGCCAGCGCGGCACCCACTTCCACCCGGGCACGGGCGTCGGCCGTGGCGGCGACGACACGCTGTTCGCGCTGACCGCCGGTGCGGTGGAGTTCGGTACCCACCGTGGCCGCAAGGTCGTGAACATCGTTCCCGTCGCTGCCTGAGTCAGGCAACGGCGAGGCGACACAGCACCTTCCGAGGGCGGATCTCAGCTTTCCCGGTAATCGGGGAAGCGGGTCCGCCCTCGGCGTGTTACGTCAAGAGACAATCCCGTATTTATCGGCAGTACCTGGAGGCACCAACCATGACCACCTTCGTGGACCGCGTCGAGCTGCATGCCGCCGCGGGTAACGGAGGCCACGGCGTGGCCTCCGTACACCGTGAGAAGTTCAAGCCGCTGGGCGGTCCCGACGGGGGCAACGGCGGGCGGGGCGGCGATGTGATCCTCGTCGTCGAGCAGGCTGTGACCACACTGCTCGACTACCACCACCACCCCCACCGCAAGGCCACGAACGGCCAGCCCGGCGCCGGTGACAACCGCTCCGGCAAGGACGGCCAGGACCTCGTGCTCCCCGTCCCGGACGGCACCGTCGTCCTCGACAAGGACGGCAACGTCCTGGCCGACCTGGTCGGCCAGGGGACCACCTTCATCGCGGGCCAGGGCGGCCGCGGCGGCCTCGGCAACGCCGCGCTGGCCTCGGCCCGCCGCAAGGCGCCCGGGTTCGCACTGCTGGGCGAGCCGGGGGAGAGCCGGGACATCGTCCTGGAGCTCAAGACCGTCGCCGACGTCGCGCTCGTCGGCTACCCGAGCGCCGGCAAGTCCTCGCTGATCTCGGTGCTCTCCGCGGCCAAGCCGAAGATCGCGGACTACCCCTTCACGACCCTCGTGCCCAACCTGGGTGTGGTCACCGCGGGCTCGACCGTCTACACCATCGCGGACGTCCCCGGGCTCATCCCGGGCGCCAGCCAGGGCAAGGGCCTCGGCCTGGAGTTCCTGCGGCACGTCGAGCGCTGCTCCGTCCTCGTGCACGTCCTGGACACCGCGACGCTGGAGTCGGACCGCGACCCGGTCTCCGACCTCGACATGATCGAGGAGGAGCTCCGGCTGTACGGCGGCCTGGAGAACCGGCCGCGCATCGTCGCCCTCAACAAGGTCGACATCCCGGACGGCCAGGACCTCGCCGACATGATCCGCCCCGACCTGGAGGCACGCGGCTACCGCGTCTTCGAGGTCTCCGCCATCGCGCACAAGGGCCTCAACGAGCTCTCGTACGCCCTCGGCGGGATCATCGCCGAGGCGCGCGCCACCAAGCCGAAGGAGGAGTCGACCCGGGTCGTCATCCGTCCCAGGGCCGTCGACGACGCGGGCTTCACGGTCCAGCGGGACGACGAGGGCATCTACCGCGTGCGCGGCGAGAAGCCCGAGCGCTGGATCCGCCAGACCGACTTCAACAACGACGAGGCCGTCGGCTACCTCGCGGACCGGCTCAACCGCCTCGGTGTCGAGGACGCACTGCGCAAGGCCGGCGCACAGGCCGGCGACGGCGTGGCCATCGGGCCCGAGGAGAACGCGGTCGTCTTCGACTGGGAGCCGAGCATGGCCGCCGGTGCGGAGATGCTCGGCCGTCGCGGCGAGGACCACCGCCTGGAGGCTCCGCGCCCCGCCGCGCAGCGCCGCCGGGAGCGGGAGTCCGAGCGCGACGACGCGCAGCGTGAGTACGACGAGTTCGACCCCTTCTAGACGCGGTGCCGGGCGCCCCTCCTCGCCGGGGGGCGCCCGGATTCACAGAGAACTGCCAGGTAGGGGGCAGTTCAGGGGCCGACGATGTGCGGATTGGGTAACACGTCTGTGGAGTCCGTCACTCCAGTTGCGGGCCCCACGGGGCCAACCTGCCTGGCCAGACAGTGAACTGCGGGTTTCCCGGAGGCGAGCAGCGGTATACGTCCGCCTTGCGAGACGGTCACGGAGAGTGCGACCATCACACTGTCTCCCCCTGTCGTCGCAAGGTAGGTCGTCTGTGTCTGTGCCGCATGAAGCCAAGCCCCGGACCACAGCGGTGGTGCTCGCCGGTGGTACCGGTCAGCGAGTGGGACTGTCGATCCCCAAGCAGCTGCTGAAGATCGCCGGTAAGGCAGTCATCGAGCACACGCTGACCATCTTCGAGAACGCCGAGGACATCGACGACGTAATCGTGCTGATGGCGCCCGGCTTCGTGCCCGACGTCGAGAAGATCGTCGCCAAGGCCGGACTGACCAAGGTCATCAAGGTCATCGAAGGCGGCAGCACCCGCAACGAGACCACCGAGCGCGCCATCGAGGCCCTCGGCGAAGGCCTCGCTGAGGGCGAGGACCGCAACGTCCTCTTCCACGACGCGGTCCGTCCGCTCCTGTCACAGCGCGTCATCAAGGACTGCGTGGATGCCCTCGACCGCTACCAGGCGGTGGACGTGGCCATCCCGTCCGCGGACACGATCATCGTGACCCGCACCCACGGCGAGGACGGCGAATTCATCACCGACGTCCCGGACCGGTCCCGGCTGCGCCGCGGCCAGACCCCGCAGGCGTTCAAGCTCTCCACGATCCGCAAGGCGTACGCGATCGCGGGCGGCGACCCCAACTTCCAGGCCACCGACGACTGTTCGGTCGTGCTGCGGTACCTCCCCGACGTACCGATCTACGTGGTCGCGGGCGACGAGTACAACATGAAGGTGACCCAGCCGGTCGACGTCTTCATCACCGACAAGCTCTTCCAGCTGGCCTCCACGGCTGCCCCACGCCAGGCCGGCGAGGCCGCCTACCGCGATCTGCTCTCGGGCAAGACCCTGGTCGTCTTCGGCGGTTCGTACGGCATCGGTGCCGACATCGCCACGCTCGCCGAGCAGTACGGCGCCAGCGTGTACGCGCTGGGCCGTTCCACGACCGGTACGCACGTCGAGAACCCGGAGCACGTCGACGACGCGCTGTCCAAGGCGTACGCGGACACCGGCCGCATCGACTACGTCATCAACACCGCGGGCGTGCTGCGCATCGGCAAGCTGGCCGAGACCGACAACACGACGATCCAGGAAGCGCTGAACGTCAATTACCTGGCGCCCGTCCAGATCGCCCGTGCCTCCTACAAGTACCTGGCGGAGACGCAGGGCCAGTTGCTGCTCTACACCTCCAGCAGCTACACCCGGGGGCGCGCCGAGTACAGCCTCTACTCGTCCACCAAGGCCGCCATGGTGAACCTCACGCAGGCACTCGCGGACGAGTGGGCCGGCGAGGGCATCCGGGTCAACTGTGTGAACCCGGAGCGCACCGCGACGCCCATGCGCACCAAGGCGTTCGGCCAGGAGCCGGACGGCTCCCTGCTCTCCTCCGAGGCCGTGGCGCGCACCTCGCTCGACGTGCTCCTCTCCGCGATGACCGGCCATGTCATCGACGTACGCCAGCAGGACCCGACGCGTGACGCCGCCGAATCCTCCGGATTCGAGCAGGCGTTGGCCTCGGTGTTGGACCGTCAGGAAGATGTGTAATAATTCTTGACAAATGGACTTTTTCGGGCCTCTGTGATCGCAGAAATGCGATCACAGAGGCCCGAGTGCGTGAAGCCGCATCTTCACATTTCCCTCCATACGTGAAACAACCGGCACCCCCTGGAGCAGGTCCTTCGTGATTTCGACAGCCATTCGCCTGGCCCGTGTGGGCAGTCGGTCAGAACTGGCGGCGGCGATACTGATGGCGCTGGGTTACCCCTGCGTCATGATTGCCGCGCTTCTCCCCGACATCTGGTTCTTCGCGGCGGCCACGGCTGTCACGTACGTCGCGGACTGGTATCTGCACCAGCGCGGCAGCTATCTGATCAACAGGCTCGGCAAGGTGCGGGCGGGGCTCTCCATCCGCTTCCTGCTCCGCCAGCTGATGATCATCCTGCTGCTGGCCCGGCTGGACCTCGCCGAGGAACCGCTGTTCTACGCGGCGGTCGCCTGCTTCCTCGTCTTCTACGGCCTGCAGGCCCCGCACGGCGCGCTGACGACCCTCATCCGGCTGCGCCGCACCATGCCGATCGTCACCCGCAACGTGGACCTGCACGCCGTCCGCATCCCCGACGCGCCGCCGCGCTCGCTGCTGCACCGCTCCGCCGAGAAGATGCTCCACCTCGACATTCCCGCGGTGGCCGGCATCCTGATCGCCGCGGGCACGGGCGAGGACCTCCTCGGGTACATCGGCGCCGGGGTCACCGTGCTCCTGGCCGTCGTCTACAACGCCCTGCTCGTCCCGTACCTGCGCAGGGCACGGCGGGTGCCGTCGGCCCCCGCCGTGCTCAAGGCCCTGGACACCTGGCTGCGTGAGTACCAGCCGACCGTCGTGCTCTACTTCTCCGGCTCGAACGAGTCCGCGTACCAGGGCAACATGTGGCTGGACACCATGGCGGCCGTCGAAGGACGCCCGCTGATCGTCATGCGCGAGCGCAACCTGGTCGCTCAGCTCGCCGACACCGCCGTACCCGTGCTCTGCATCCCCGCCGGGACGCACCTGATGAACCTGGACCTGTCCAGCGTCCGGGTCTGCCTGTATCCCGCCAACGTCGGCAAGAACATCCACATGCTGCGCGTCCCGACGATGAAGCACGTCTTCATCGGGCACGGCGACAGCGACAAGCTGGCCAGCGTCAACCCGTACTCCAAGGTGTACGACGAGGTGTGGACGGCCGGCCGTGCGGGCCGCGACCGGTACGCACTGGCTGATGTCGGCATCCGGGACGAGGACATCGTCGAGGTCGGACGCCCGCAGCTGGCGCCCATCGAGAGCTGGACCGGCACGACCAGGAACCCCATCCCGACGGTGCTGTACGCCCCCACCTGGGAGGGCTGGGACGACAACCCCGGCAACACCTCGCTGCTGCTCGCCGGTGAGAACATCGTCCGACGGCTGCTGGAGGCGGACAAGCCCGTCCGCGTCATCTACAAGCCGCACCCCTTCACCGGGATCCGCAGCGCCAAGGCCAAGGCCGTCCACGGCCGGATCAAGGCCCGGATCGCCAAGGCCACGCAGGAGCGCGCAGCCGACCCGCGCTGGGCGAAGGAGGCATCCTCGGCGGCGGCCGGACAGGGCGCTGCCAGGACCGAGCTGGCCAGGATCGAGTCGAGGCTGGCCGAGCTGGCACAGCCCGGCCGGTCCGGCGGCGACGAGTCGGAGGAGTCGCGCGTCGCGCTCGCCGACCCCGCACGCCAGGCCGCGATCGCCACGCTGCGGGCCGAGTGGAACGACGCCTACTGGCGCTCCTTCGGCTGGTGGGAGCACCGGACGGTGTCCGGCGCGCAGCCGAAGCTCTACGACTGCTTCAACCAGTCCGACGCCATGGTCTCGGACATCTCCAGCGTGGTCTCCGACTTCATCGCGAGCGGCAAGCCGTACGCGGTCACGGACTCGGGCGAGCTCGGCGTGGAGGAGTTCAAGCGCCAGAACACCGCCGTACGGGCCGCCGTCATCCTCTCCAACGGCGCCGAGGAGATCGGCGGGCTGCTGGACGCCGTCGCCGACGCGTCGGCGGACCCGCTGGCCGAGGCCCGCCACGAGCTGAAGAGCTACCTGCTGGGGCCGGACGAGCCGACCTCGATGGAACAGTTCAACGCCGCGGTGCGGGCGCTCGCGGCCAAGGCCGAGGCCCGCAACGCGGGCGTCGCCCAGCGGATCGGGGCGCAGGCCGCGCCCCTGCCCGACCCCGAGGCGGAGTCCAGCGGGGCCGGGGACGGGGTTGCGGAGGCGGTCGCGCAGGCCGAGGCCGCGGCCGATCCGGATGCCGATGCGGGAGTCGGCACAGGGCCTACCGTGGCTTGCTGACCGGCTGGTGTAATCCAGCCGTCATCCAGATGTTCGAAAGACGTCCCGATCGCGACGCAACCTACCTGACGGCCCGTCCGTCTCCTCTTGAGGAGGGGAACGAACGGGCCGTTCGGCGTATCTGTGACCGGAGCGCACGATGAGGCATCGAACTATCGTTTCTCCTGATTAGTGCGGATATGTGTGAACCGGGGAGCGATGACCACCAGCGAGCCAGATGTCAGCGTCGTCATAGGGGCCTACGAGGCGATGCCCTATCTGATCCGATGCCTGGAATCGGTCGAGGCGCAGACGCTTCCGGCCGGACGGATGGAGATCATCGCCGTCGATGACGGTTCGACGGACGGTACCGGGGAGTACCTCGAGGAATTCGCCGCCCGGACCGCGATACCGATGCGTGTCATCCGCCAGGAGAATTCCGGCGGGCCCAGCGGCCCGCGCAATGTCGGCCTCGGCCTCGCCCGCGGCCGGTACGTCTTCTTCCTCGACGCGGACGACTACTTCGGCGAGGAGGCCCTGGAACGAATGGTCTCCATGGGCGACCGGGCCGGCACGGACGTGGTGCTCGGAAAGGTCGTCGGGGTCAACCGCGGGGCGGCCAAGTCGATGTGGAAGGAAACCGTCGAACGGGCCGACCTCTATTCCTCCAACATCAAATTCACGCTGAGCGCCCAGAAGCTCTTCCGGCGGGAACTCCTCACGCGGCTCGGGATGACCTTCGACGAGGGCCTGAAGACGGGCGAGGACGCCCTCTTCACCATGGAGGCGTACCTGCGGGGCGACGGGGTCTCCGTCGTCGCCGACTACACCTGCTACTACCTGGTGGGCCGGGACGACGGCAAACACGTGACGAAGAGCGGCAGTTACCTGCTGCGCTTCGACTCGGCCCGGGCACTCATGGGGCTCATCGCCACTCACGTCCCGCCGGGGCCCGAGCGGGACGCGCTGATGGTCCGGCCCTTCGTCATCACCTTGCTCCCGCAGTTCGGGCCCGCTCTGCTGAAGCAGTCCGAGGCCGTACGGGAGGAGAAGATGCAGCTGGCGGCCCCGCTGCTGGACGCCTACTGGTCGGCGGGCCTGGGCCGTCGGCTCAAGGTCCACGAACGCCTTCGGCTGGCCTGTGTGTCGGCGGGCCGGCTCGACCTGCTCCTGGACGTCCTGCAGTTCATGCGGGACAAGCGCGAGCCCAAGGCCGTGTGCAAGGGCGTCCGGGGCCGGCTCTACCTGACCTACCCGCACTTCGGCGAGGAGGCGGTGCTGCCCGACGCCGCGTACGAGGTGACCGTGACCGAACGGATCGGCCGCCGGAGGATCGACGTGCCGGGGCGTCAGTCCACTGCCGTGTTCCTGCGGCGCCTGGCGCGCAAGGCGCGCAGGACGGCCCGGGCCACCCTGCACGTGCCACGCAGGACGCACAAGGTCTGAGCCCCGCGGAACGGCGGCAGTGGACGCGCGTCCTCACTGTTCGGGGCGCAGCAGCCTCCGGACGGGACGCCCGACCACACGCCTGGCGCGCCGGTAGGCCGAAGGCCACGCGGCGGCTCCGTCACCGGCCTGCACCTTGATGCTGACCGGGGAGGCCTTCTTGGCGAGCTGGCTCCGCAACTCGGTGTTCTGCTCGGTCAGTTCCTCCATCCGGCTCTGCATCCAGCTGAAGCGGCCGGCCAGAGACGCAGGGTCGCTGTCGATCCACGGGCTGACGCCGGGCGGGAGGGTGAGCTTGCTCATCTGCGCGTCGAACGCGGCACCGCCGTCACCGTGGGTGAAGGTGTTCTCCAGGCCGTTCTTCTCCATGAAACCGGTGAAGCGGAGGAAACGTTCCTTGTGGCCGTTCACGAGATCACCGAAGTCGGCCGCCGCGTACAGCTCGGCGGGGTCGATGTTCTTGGGGGTCTCGGAGATCTTGCGGTGCGGGATGCCGAAGTACCGGCACAGCTCCAGGGTCCGGGAGTCGCTGCAGAGCACGGTGCTCGGGACGCCCGCCAGCAGCGCCGCGATGTTGCCGTGGATGCGCGAACCGAAGGAGAAGTCGAACTCGCGCAGGTCGCTGATCCAGGTCGCCGGGTCGACGTAGAGCCGGACCTTGCCCTCGCGGTACATGGGGTGGGACGGGTGGGTCGGCATCGAGGTCAGCGCGCCGATCGGACTGGCCGTCTCCCGCCAGTGCAGCAGCTCGGCCTCAAGGAGGTTCTGCCCGACGAACCGCAGATGCGGATAGCGCTCGTGGGCCTGCCGGATGATGGCGTCGAGGCCGTGCGAACGGACGGCGCTGTGCGAGCCGTTCACCGAGACGCGGGACTCCGCGGTGAGCGTCTCGCTCTTCTTCTCCACCCGGAACGTGTCACCGTTCATGAACATGGAGGGGCAGCCGATGACCTCGACGTCCCGGAAGCCCATCTCCTTGAGGTACTGCTCCGTGAACTCGCCCCGCACGCCGATGGACGCGCTGCGGTTGAGCACCTCCGTGACGAATTCCCTGACCGTCGGCTCCATCGGCTTCAGCCGGGACGCGTTGTACTTGAGGTCGGCCTGGGCGCCGACCCCCAGCACGACGACCGGGATGCGCAGCTTCTTGATCAGCTGTGTCATCCGCTGCAGCGGGCGCTCGAACGTCGGGCGGAAGGCGTTCGCCAGGGGGACGACGAACGCGTCGTACTCCTCGTTGATCCGCGCGGCCTCGGACGCGACCGTGCGGATGCCGTTGGAGAAGACCTCTGCCCGCGGCGTCGTCAGGAGCTTGTGCGCCGCGTCGCTGAAGATCAGGTTGCCCGCGTTCGTCGCGAAGACATCTCTGTGGAGGGATTGTTCGAGTGAGGCCACATCGAAGGGGCTCTTGCCCGATCTGAGAAGAATGCGCTTTTTGCGGGTCGATTCATCAGTCACGCGTAAAGCCTAGCCCGATGAATGACCGGTGGAGATTACGTAAATGGCTCATTTCTGCGGTGTGCTGGAAGCCACCCGTGAGGGGCCCGATCCGGTAGGTGCGGCCGTTCGGGTGGGGCCGGGTGCGCGGAGGATGGTGCGGGCCGGTGCGGCGCGCGTTGTCCAGGTCCGTGCGGGTGCTGAGACGGTTCGGCACGTCCCCGGCGGCCTCGCGTAGATTGGGGGAGCCGAGCAGGACGACGTGATGGGGACGGGCGTACGTGTCAGGGGCAAGGGATTCCGAAGGCGCACTCCGCACACCCTCAGGGGACGGCGCGGGGCGGAGGCCGGGCGTGACCGACGCCCGCCGGATCGTGGTCAAGGTCGGATCCTCCTCGCTCACCACCGCGGCCGGCGGCCTGGACGCCGACCGGGTCGATGCCCTCGTCGACGTACTCGCCAAGGTCAGGAGCGGCGGGGAGCGTGAGATCGTCCTCGTCTCCAGCGGCGCGATCGCGGCCGGCCTGGCACCGCTCGGGCTCGTCCGCAGACCCAAGGACCTGGCCCGCCAGCAGGCCGCGGCCAGCGTCGGCCAGGGACTGCTCGTCGCCCGGTACACCGCCTCGTTCGCCCGCTACGGCGTACGCGTCGGCCAGGTGCTCCTCACCGCCGACGACACCAGCCGGCGGGCGCACTACCGCAACGCGTACAGCACCCTCGACCAGCTCCTGGAGATGGGCGCGCTCCCGGTCGTCAACGAGAACGACACCGTGGCCACCGACGAGATCCGGTTCGGCGACAACGACCGGCTGGCCGCACTCGTCGCCCACCTCGTCCACGCCGACCTCCTCGTCCTCCTCTCCGACGTCGACGGCCTCTACGACGGCGACCCCAGCACGCCCGGCACCTCCCGCGTCGCCGAGGTGGGCGGACCGGCGGACCTGGAAGGCGTCACGATCGGCAGCGCAGGCAAGGCCGGGGTCGGAACCGGCGGCATGGTCACCAAGGTCGAGGCGGCGCGGATCGCCACCGCCGCCGGAGTCCCCGTCGTCCTCACCTCGGCGAGCCGGGTCGCCGACGCCCTCGCGGGCCGCGACACCGGCACGTACTTCCACCGCACGGGGCGCCGTTCGGCCGACCGGCTGCTCTGGCTGGCCCACGCCTCGACCCCGCAGGGCGCGCTCACCCTCGACGACGGAGCCGTGAAAGCCGTCGTCGAACGCCGCACCTCGCTGCTGCCGGCCGGGATCAGCGCGGTCGAGGGCGAGTTCTCCGCGGGCGACCCGGTGGAACTGCGGGACCCGGCGGGCCGGGCCGTCGCCCGCGGACTCGTCAACTTCGACGCCAAGGAGATCCCCCAGCTGCTCGGCCGCTCCACCCGCGACCTGGCACGCGAACTGGGCCCCGCCTACGAGCGCGAGGTCGTACACAGGGACGATCTCGTCGTCCTCACGCCCCGCCTCTCCCCCTGAAACGGCCGAAAGTCCAGCCTTCGGGCGGAGACCTTCACCAAAACCGCCCCAAGCCCGGCCCCGGACTGGTCAACTTTGTCACGGGGACACAACGGGTCAGCACAGCTACACATTCACAGGAGGCCGCCGGTGAGACGAGCGCGCCCGGGGGCGCCGCCCCGCGGAACGGGCAGCCGTGCCCTGACCAGCGTCGGAGCAGGCGCCGACTTCGGCGGTCCGCCCACCGACCGGACCCTTGAGCAGGAACCGGTGGTGGTGAGCGAGGAACAGACCCGGTCCAAGCTGTGGCACATCACCCTCAGCGTCTCCGGCGGCGAGACTCCGCTGAAGGAGGTCAGACGCGGGCTGGAACAGCTGGCGCACGACCACCCGTTCCTGCTGACCAGCCGGTATGCCAACGACCACGCGGAAGTCCGCTACTGGGAAGAGGCGCGGGACCTCCACGACGCCGCTGCCGTCGCACTGCGGCTGTGGGGCGAACACCGTTCCAGTGCCGGACTCCCGCCCTGGGAGATCGTCGGCCTGGAGGTCATCGACCGTGAGACCTACCACCAGCGCGTCGCCGAGGGCTACGGTCCACCGCCGGCGGCCCCGGTCGGCGTGCACCCGTTCTGACGGCGGGCATCCGTCTCGCATCACGGGATACGTGACGGATGCCCGCAGTGTGCGCATTACCCTGCGGGCATGACCACGCTCTCGCCGTACGACAACATGTCCCCGGTCGTCCAGGCCGCCTACCGGGCACGCGCCGCCGCCGCCGACATCGCGCCACTCCCGCGCTCGGCGAAGGACGATGCGCTCCTGGCGATCGCGGACGCGCTCGAGGTGCGCACCGGCGAGATCGTCGAGGCCAACGCCGAGGACGTGGTGCGTGCCCGCGAGGCCGGGACGAGCGAGTCGATCGTCGACCGGCTGACGCTCACCCCCGAGCGGATCCGCGCGATCGCGGCCGACGTGCGCGATGTGGCGGCGCTGCCCGACCCGGTCGGCGAAGTCGTCCGCGGCTCCACCCTCCCCAACGGCATCGACCTGCGCCAGGTGCGCGTGCCGCTCGGGGTGGTCGGCATCATCTACGAGGCCCGGCCCAACGTGACGGTCGACGCCGCCGCCCTCTGCCTCAAGTCCGGCAACGCCGTGCTGCTGCGCGGATCGTCGTCGGCGTACGCCTCCAACAGCGCCCTCGTACGGGTTCTCCGCGACGCGGTGGGCGGCTCCGGCCTCCCGGCCGACGCGGTGCAGCTCGTCCCGGGCGAGAACCGCGACTCGGTCCGTGAACTCATGCGCGCCCGCGGCCTGGTGGACGTACTGATCCCGCGCGGCGGTGCCTCACTGATCCGCACCGTCGTGGAGGAGTCGACGGTCCCGGTCATCGAGACCGGCACCGGCAACTGCCATGTGTACGTGGACGCGCAGACCGATCTCGGCATGGCCGTCGACATCCTGATCAACTCCAAGGCACAGCGCCCGAGTGTCTGCAACGCCGCCGAGACCCTCCTGGTCCACAAGGACGTCGCCGCGGACTTCCTGCCGCGGGCGCTGGAGGCACTGGCCGAGGCCGGGGTGACCGTGCACGGCGACGAGCAGGTGCTGGAGTACGCCGAAGGGTCCAAGGCCACGGTCGTCGCGGCGACGGCGGAGGACTGGGAGACCGAATACCTCTCGTACGACATCGCGGCCGCGGTCGTGGAGTCGCTGGAGGCGGCCGTGGCGCACATCCGCCTCTGGTCGTCCGGCCACACCGAGGCGATCGTCACCACCTCGCAGGCAGCGGCACGCCGGTTCACCCAGTTGGTGGATTCCACGACGGTGGCCGTGAACGCGTCCACACGCTTCACGGACGGCGGGCAGTTCGGATTCGGTGCCGAGATCGGCATCTCCACGCAGAAGCTGCACGCCCGCGGCCCGATGGGACTGCCGGAGCTCACGTCGACGAAGTACATCGTCACGGGCGACGGTCACATCCGCTAGCACGGCGGCCCGGTGCGCCCGCGTGAGCCCTGGCGAGGAGTTTGCGGGCTCTCTGCCCAAAACGCCCCGCCGGGGCTACGCTGAAGCTGTGCCGGACGACGTGGGGGGCAGGCCGTTCCCGGACGGCTGGGAGCCCGACGACGACCGCGGGGGTGCGGACGAGGACTTCGCCTCCGTGGTGTTCGACGAGGACTTCGTACGGTCCGCCGAGATCCACGAACCCACCGCGGTGGAGCGGCTGCTCGCCGCCGCGGAGGCCCGCGCCGAGGCAGAGGCCGGCCGGGCACGCTCCGGCCGCGGCTCCATGGACGACGACCTCTACGGCTACGGGCCGGACGCCGTGTACGGCCACCAGAGGCCCTTCGGGGACGCCCATGGCCCCGACGGGGCCTACAGCGACGATGAGGACGACCAGGGTCCGTACGGGCGCCATGGCGGCGCTCTGCGCCCCTACCGGGGCACCGCGCGCTGGCACCGGCCGGTCGCCTGGCTGCTCGCCCTGCTGATGGGCATCGGCATGGTCGCGCTGGCGTTCAGTGCCGTCTACCGGGGTACCGCGGGGAACCGGCAGGACCAGGTCCCGCCCCCGGCTACGAGCGGCGTCGACGCACCGGGCGCCACCCCGTCCGCCTCGGCCGACCACTCACGCCCGGCGGTATCCGCAGTACCACGCACACCCTGAGCGCCTGGTGCCTGCTGCCCTGAGTGCCTGCCTGGTGGCTGTGCGGTCTGCGGTGGTGGGCAGGGGAGGTGGGACGCTGCGCAGCGGAACGGTGCGGGCCCTGGCTTCGGGGCGTGGGCGGCCGTCGGCCGGGCCGTCACCCTGGAGCGGCCCCCGAACCCATGCTTCGGGCGCAGGCGGGCAGGGGCCGGCCCCGCTCGGGCTCCGGCTCGTGCCCCTCCCGAGCACCCCGCACCCACCCACGTATGGCCCACCCTCCCCGCGCCGCCCACGGGATGGCGTAACGCGACGCACGCCGGTGAGACCCGGCGACGAGGCCGGGGGAGCGGCGCCGGGCAGGGGGCCCGGGCAGGCGCCGCAGCAGGCCGCGATCCCCTCCGCGCTCGCGGTCCTGCCATCACCGGTGCCCCGGGTCACGCCCCCACCCCGCACTCCCGACTGTGCTCCCGCCTGCGGCGCGTTTACCTTGATGACGATCGACCTAATCTGAAGGTATGACCCCGGCCCCTCCTCCCGTCCCCGTCCCCGGGGAGAGGGCCACTCATCTGTTCGTGTGTCGATCGAACCCGTGACGGACAGGTCCGCCCGAGCCCCCGCCCGAGGCGGATCCCAGCGCCCGCCCTGAACGGTGGCGCGGAGATCGGGAGAAGTTATGACAGGCCGCGGAGAACCGCCGGAAGGTCCGCCCGAGAACCCCTCGGGCAGCGAGGACGAGTACCGCTCCCTCGTCTTCGACGAATCGTTCGTGCGCGCTGCCCGGCTGCAGGAATTCTCGGCGCAGGAACGGATGGGCGAACACGCACGCGCCGTACGCTCCCTGCCGGGCGGCGGCCCCCGTCGGCGCTCCCGGGCCGCCATCGCCCTCGTCGTGCTGATCGCGCTGGCGTTCGCCACCGCCGTCTACATCGGCTTCCGCAACCCCTACCCGCAGCCCGTCGGCCGGCACGCCGAGCCGCTGCGGACCACCGTGATACCCCTAGCTCCGCGAGGTGCGGTCCCCGGCGGAACCCCTGAGGCACTCCTGGACGCGGGTCCCGCCGCGGAATTCCCGACCGGTGCGGCCGGAATCAACCTGCCTGGGGTCCGGCGGACCAAGAACTTCTCGGACAGCCAGGTGACCATTGCCCTGACCACGGTCAAGGACTACCTGGTGGAGTCCTCCCTCGACCCCGACGTACTCACCGGCGGTGTCGTCCGGCCGGTCGGAAGGCTGCTCGACCCGGAACAGGCGGCCCAGTTCGACCGGAGCGTGAACTCACCGGCCGACGACGGCGAGCACATCGCCACGGGCTGGCTGGTGCGCTTCGACCCGGCCGAGGTGGAACTCGCCGACCCCGAGATCCGGGTCCGCGGGACCCTCAGCTACGCGGAGGCGGGGGCGGGGGCGGACACCCTGGAGGTGGTGTCCGACCACACCTTCACGTACGCGCTGCGCCCCTCCACGCCCGGCCCCCACCGGACGGACGACGCCTCGCTGTTCACCGTGCGGCGAATCCTGCACTTCCTCCTCGACCGGGAAGACCTCCGGCTGCACCGGCTGGAGGTACGCAGCGCCCATGTCCAGGCCGGTCCGCAGTCGTGCTCGGCCGACCCGGCCGGTGCCCTGCGTCCGCTGCTCGCCGGCGAGCGGGCGGACCCCCGGGGACCGGCCGGCACCGACCCGTACGCCACGGGCCTGCCCATGGCGGGCATGTGCGGGACGCTGGAGGTCAGCTCCCCGTCCCCGGGCCCTCCTCAGGGTCCGGACGCCGCCAGGTCCCTTCCGAGCCGCCCGTAGCGTCGCCCGCCGGGGCGCCGCCCTTGCCGGTGGAACCACCGCTCCCGCCGGCCGCACCGGTCGCGCCGGTGAACTTGTCGCGGAGCTTGCCGCCCAGGTCGCCCGCACCGCCCGCGATGTCACCCACGAGCTTCATCAGCGGGTCCTTGCTGGTCCGCACCGTGTCCGCGTAGTGCGAGGCGGATTCCCGGAAGGAATCCGTCACCGAGGCGTCCTTGTCCCCGTCGCGCCTCGGGTAGTGGCCGTCCATGATCCGCTGGAAGTCCCGGGTCTCGGACCACTTCTTCAGCTCGGCGGCCCGCACGGTGGTGAAGGGGTGCGACCTCGGCAGCACATTGAGGATCTTGAGCACCGAGTCGCGGAGGTCACCCGCCTTCTCGTACTCGTCCGCCTGGGCGAGGAAGGCGTCCACATTCATCTCGTGGAGGTGATTGCCGCCCGAGATCTTCATCAGTCCGCGCATCGAGGCCTGCTGATCCTGCCCGACCAGCAGCCCGGCCCGGTCGGCGGACAGCTCCGACTTGCGGAACCACTCGCGCAGCGCCGTCACTATGGCCATGACCGTGACGTTGCCGAGCGGGATCCACGCCACCTTGACCGCGAGGCCGGTGAGGAAGAGCAATATCGTGCGGTACACCGAGTGACCGGAGAGCGCGTGGCCCACCTCGTGGCCCACGACGGCCCGCATCTCCTCCTCGTCGAGGAGCTCCACCAGCCCGGTCGTCACCACGATGATCGGCTCGTCCAGGCCGATACACATGGCGTTGGGCTGGGGGTCCTGCTTGACGTACATCGTCGGGACCTTCTCCAGGTCCAGGATGTAACACGCGTCGCGCAGCATGTCGTTGAGATGCGCGAACTGGGCGTCGCTCACCCGGACGGAGTCCGACAGGAAGAGCAGCCGCAGACTGCGCTCGGGGAGCAGCCCGCTGAGCGCCTTGAACACGGTGTCGAAACCGGTCAGCTTGCGCAGGGCCACCAGGGCCGAGCGGTCCGCCGGATGCTCGTAGGCACGCGAGGAGATGCCCGGGAATCGCTTGCGCTGCCTGCTCGGCACGCTCTCGTGACTGTTGTCGGTCATGGATGGCCCCCTGTTCGTACGAGACGTTGCTCGTCCCCCTGACACATGCCAGCGTATGTGCTGGCGCTACGGTGTGCGGGGGGCTGTGGATAACTTTGAGGAGCGCCCGAAATGCCGCACACCGCCGCACTGCTCGCCGCCGTGTCCGAGGACCAGGGGGCAGGCAGCACACTGCGCGTCGTGCTCGTCGTTTCGCTCCTCGGAGCTGCCCTGCTCGCCTGGTTCCTGCTACGTGGATACCGCAACGACGAGAACAACGACTGAGTCGGCGTGAGCGTGTCCGTGACGCCCGCATACGATGTGCGCGACGTCTTCCTTCCGACTCCCGATCGATAGGTCCTGCAGAAGATGAGCCTCACGAGCACCGCGCACCAGCTGGTCACCCTCGCCTCCGAGGGCGGCGAGCAAGGTGGTAACCACGAAAGCCTCAGCCCGTACCTCACCGGTGGCGGCGCGTTCGTCGTGCTGCTGCTCCTGCTGTGGATCACCACTCGCTTCAACCGGGACCGCTGAGACGCAGGCGAACAGCCGTACGAGTAGGGTCTGCACGCATGGGAGAGCAGGAAGTGCCTACCGGACGCGGCAAGCGCCGACTCGGCGTGATGGGCGGGACGTTCGACCCCATCCACCACGGACACCTGGTGGCGGCCAGCGAAGTGGCCGCCCAGTTCGACCTCGACGAGGTCGTGTTCGTCCCGACCGGGCAGCCGTGGCAGAAGAGCCACAAGCAGGTGTCCCCGGCCGAGGACCGCTACCTGATGACGGTCATCGCCACGGCGTCCAACCCGCAGTTCTCGGTCAGCCGCAGCGACATCGACCGCGGCGGACCGACGTACACCATCGATACGCTGCGGGATCTGCGGACGGCCAACGGTGACGCGGACCTCTTCTTCATCACCGGCGCCGACGCGCTGTCCCAGATCCTCACCTGGCGGGACGCGGAGGAGCTCTT
The DNA here is from genome assembly GCF_045040375.1 of Streptomyces sp. NBC_01520. Taxonomy (NCBI): domain Bacteria; kingdom Bacillati; phylum Actinomycetota; class Actinomycetes; order Kitasatosporales; family Streptomycetaceae; genus Streptomyces; species Streptomyces sp. NBC_01520. Next base: position 2,620,514 of record NZ_CP109404.1, on the reverse strand, counting down.
CTCGCTCTCCCACTTCATCGGTGTGACCCGGCCGGGCCATGTACTGACTGACGACGGGCTGCCCAAGGGCGGCGTCTCGCTCGTCGAGGTGCCCGCGCTGGCGATCTCGTCCACGGACTGCCGCGCGAGGGTCGCACAGGGGGAGCCGGTCTGGTACCTGGTGCCGGACGGTGTGGTCCGCTACATCGACAAGCGCCAGCTGTACCGCGCCGAATGAGCCACGTAGAGGGGCACCGGTGAACGACCGACAGAACCCGTACGACCCGTACTACCAGCAGCAGCCGCAGATCATCGGCTACGACGAGTACGGGCAGCCGGTCTATCAGCAGCAAGGGCAGCAGTCGGGACAGCAGCAGTACGACCCGTATGCGCAGCAACAGCCCCAGCAGCCGCACCAGCAGGGCGGGCAGACGCAGCCGGGCTACGCGGACCAGGGATACGGCTACGACCCCTACACCGGCACCCAGCAGCAGTACGACCCGTACGCCGCCCAGCAGCAGGCGCAGCCGGCACAGCACCCCCAGCAGGCTCAGCCCGCACAGCAGGACTACGGATACGACGGCGCCTACGGCACGTACGGCTACGACACGGGCCCGCAGCCGGTCGTGGACGATTCCGCACAGCAGTGGAACACCGCTCAGAACCAGGTGGCCGCTCCGCCCGAGCGGGAGCCCGAACCGCAGCGGGAGCCCGAACCCCTTCCCGACGCCGTCGTCCCCGAACAGCGCCGCGCCGACCGGGACTACCGCACGGAACAGTTCTCCTTCATCGAGGAGCCCGACGAGGACTCCGAAGACGTCATCGACTGGCTGAAATTCACCGAGAGCCGCAGCGAGCGGCGCGAGGAAGCGCGGCGCCGCGGGCGCAACCGGATGGTCGCGCTCATAGTCGTGGTGGCCCTCGTCGTCGTCGGCGGCGCGGGCTACCTCTGGTTCGCCGGCAAGATCCCCGGCGTCTCGGGCCAGGACGGGCAGGAGTCCACGGCGACCGGCCCGCAGAAGCGTGACGTCATCGTCGTCCACCTGCACAACACCAAGAAGGACGGCACCTCCACGGTGCTGCTCGTCGACAACGTGACCACGGAGCAGGGGACCACCGTCCTGCTGCCCAACTCGCTCGCCGTGGCCACGGACGACGGTTCCACCACCACGCTCGGCAAGTCCGTCGACGACGACGGCTCAACCGGTACGCGCGAGGCCATCGACACCCTGCTCGGCACCAGGATCAGCGGCACCTGGCGGCTCGACACCCCGTACCTGGAGAACCTCGTCGAGCTCGTGGGCAACATCGAGGTCGACACCGACATCGCGGTGCCCGACGCCAAGAAGGGTGCGGCGCCGCTCGTGAACAAGGGGGAGGCGCAGACGCTGAGCGGCCAGATGGCCGTCGCGTACGCCACCTACCAGGCCCCGGGCGAGCCGCAGGCCAAGCAGCTGATGCGCTTCGGCGAGGTCTTGCGCAGCACGCTGCGCAAGATGTCCGAGGACCCCAAGGCCGCGACGGTCACCATCGAGACGCTGGCTCAGATCCTCGACCCGTCGCTGCCCGAGCAGGACCTGGGGGCCTCGCTGGCGAAACTCGCCGGGCACGCCAAGGTCGGCGACTACAAGACGGCGCTGCTCCCCGTCCAGGACGACGGAACGCTCACAGAGAAGGCCACCGAGAGTGTCGTCAAGGACGTCCTGGGCGGCGCGGTCAAGGCTCCGGACCCGGACGCGGCGGTACGCGTCGGGATCAAGAACGCCACGGGCGACACCAAGGGCTCGGAGTTCGCCAGGGTCCAGCTGGTCAACGGCGGATATGCCTTCGTCGACAGCGGCAAGGCGGACCCCGCGGCAACGTCCGAGGTGACCTACAGAACCGCTGAGGACAAGGCGAAGGCGGTCGAGGTCGCCAAGACCCTGGGCCTTCCCGAGGACGCGGCGAAGAAGGGCGAGCCCGCCGCGAACGCCGACGTGTCCGTCCTGCTCGGACAGAACTACAAGATGCCGGAACAGACGTCGTGAAGACGCCGGAACAGACGTCGTAAGGGCTGTCGGCGGTCCGTGAGACCCTAGAGGTTGATCTGACCGCCGACGAAAGCCTGCATGTGACCGCCACGGACCGCTCCATCGAGCTCATCAACGCTGCCGCCCAGGCGGCAGCCGACCGGCTCGCGCACGACATCATCGCCTACGACGTCAGCGACGTGCTGTCGATCACCGACGCCTTCCTGCTGGCCTCGGCTCCCAACGACCGCCAGGTCAAGTCGATCGTCGACGAGATCGAGGAGCGGCTGCAGAAGGAGCTCGGCGCCAAGCCGGTTCGCCGCGAGGGCGACCGCGACGCCCGCTGGATCCTCCTCGACTACGTCGACATCGTGATCCATGTCCAGCACAGCGAGGAGCGTGTGTTCTACGCGCTCGAGCGCCTGTGGAAGGACTGCCCGGAGATCGCGCTCCCCGAGGACGCGCTCAAGACCCGCGGCAAGGCCGAGGAGCACGCACAGCTCCACGGCGTCACGGAAGGTGAGCAGAGCTGAACGGCAGCAGGAGCGGCAGAGGCCGCAGGATCGTCCTCTGGCGGCACGGCCAGACGGCGTGGAATCTGGAACGCCGATTCCAGGGCTCCACGGACATCGAGCTGACCGAGGCCGGCGTCGGGCAGGCCCGCAGGGCCGCCCGGCTGCTCGCTTCGCTGAAGCCGGACGCGATCGTCGCCTCCGACCTGCGGCGGGCGGCGGCCACGGCCGGTGAGCTCGCCGCGGTCACCGGCCTCGACGTCGCACACGACTCCGCACTGCGTGAGACGTATGCCGGTGCCTGGCAAGGGCTCACCCACGAGGAGATCGTCGAGCAGTACGGCGAGCAGTACGCCTCGTGGAAGCGTGGCGAGCCCGTGCGCAGGGGCGGTGGCGAGCTGGAGACCGAGGTCGCCGACCGGGCTGCCCCGGTGGTCCTGGAGCACGCCGGCAAGCTTCCCGACGCGGGCACGCTCGTCGTGGTGAGCCACGGCGGCACGATCCGGACGACCATCGGCCGTCTTCTCGGGCTGGAATCGCAGCACTGGGAGGGGCTCGGCGGGCTTTCCAACTGCTGCTGGTCCGTCCTGGGCGAGGGCGCGCGCGGCTGGCGCCTGCTCGAGCACAACGCCGGGACGCTTCCCGAGCCGGTCCTCGGGGACGACGACTAGCGGGTGCCCGGAGGGCGTCTTCGGGCGGCGGGGGCCGGATTTCACTTTCCGGCCGGTCGCAGGCTAAAGTTCTTCTTGTTCGCAGCGCGGAAACGCAGGGAAACACGGCGAACAGCGGGGCTATAGCTCAGTTGGTAGAGCGCCTGCATGGCATGCAGGAGGTCAGGAGTTCAATTCTCCTTAGCTCCACAGTGAAGATCCCGTCCCCAGCAGGGGGCGGGATCTTTTTTCGTGCGGTTGTCCGGGGCGGGCGCCCAGGCCTTCGCGGCTCCGCCCAACTGCCTTGACCCGTTGGGGACAAGGGCCCGCGAGGTCCGTCGGCTCGGTCCGCGCCGGTGCGGCGACCGGTCCCGTGCGGCTCGTTTGCGACAAAGCCGGAGGCCTGGGCCGTCGGCGGGCTGACCCCCTTGCGGGGTCATGGCAGAATCGGAGCGCCGGAGGGGGCGACGGACCGATCGGGAGGGAGCGCGATGCCTGCGAGCCGCGTACAGGTCCCGGACCTGCTCCTTGTCCCCACCGAGAGTGCCGGCCCAGCCACCCCGCAAGAGGATTCCCGCGCGTGTACGGCCTGCGGCCGCAGTCGGAGCTGACCGGATGGGTGCACACAGGCGGAAGTGCGACTGGTGCGGCAGCGGTACGCCCATCGTCAGGGACATGGACCCGGTCAACGCGGAGTTCCAGTACTGGTGCGAGGAGTGCGCGCGGGCGCTGATCATAAAAGGCGACCCCATCGAGACCTACCGTGAGCTGGAGGGGGAACCCATCTACGGGAGGCTCCTGGAGGAGCACTGCACCCTCAAGCGGTTCTACTCCTTCGCCACCGCCTGACAAGGGCGGGACGGCCGGACCGCACACTGGTCAGGGCCTTGCGGGGCGGGCGTACCGGGTGGGAGTGGAAACGATTTTTGATGGGCCGGGGGGACCGTGTAATGTTCTCGATGTCGCCAGGGAAACCGGGCGATGAGCAACAAGGGGCTATAGCTCAGTTGGTAGAGCGCCTGCATGGCATGCAGGAGGTCAGGAGTTCAATTCTCCTTAGCTCCACAGTGAAGAAGCGGGCCATCCGAATCGGATGGCCCGCTTCTCGTCGTACCCGGCGGGTTCGGATCAACTACGTCCGCTGCCCAGGGCCTTGCGCCGGGCGCTCGGGAGCGCCGCTCGCTCGGCGGGCGCCTGTTCGATACGCAGTGCCAGTGCCGGGCACCTGCGGACCGCACGCTGGGCGCGGCCCCGCAGATGCATCGGAACGGCGGCGTCCGCGAGCGCCGGGTAGCCGTCGGGGCCCAGCCTGATCAGCTCGGGAACGATGTCGGCGCACAGCCCGTGGCCCTGGCAGAGCGTCCAGTCGACCGCCAGCTTCTCGCCGCTCGGAATGGACTCCTCCAGATCCTCGTAGCCGGCGGAGGGCAGCGGCAGGACGCCCAGCGTCTCCCGTCCGCAGCCGCCGTCCAGGACATGCGCGGCGAGATCGTCCGTGAACGCGGACAGCGTCGACGACAGGAAGCGCGCCGAGCCGTCCGGATGCTTGCACGCCCCCCGGCCCTTGACGGCCTGGGTGACCTCGCGCAGCGCCTCGAGTGCGGCCGGCCCGCCGCCGTTCAGCACGTCGGAGAGGCCGCCCGCCGCGGCGGGCAGCCCCAGCTTGCAGGGACCGCACTGGCCCGCGGTCTCGGCCGCCAGCCAGTTGGCGATCCTCAGCGACTCCCCGATCGGGCAGGTCTCCGGACCGATCGGCAGGATGGCACCCGCGCCGAGAGCGCCCCCCGCCGCCGCCAGGGACGCCCTGGAGACCACGGCGTCGTGCGCGGCGACCGCGTCGATCCAGTTGCCGTGGTAGCCGCCGGTCAGCACGCCCTGGGGAAGCGGTGGGGCACCGGCCAGCTGAAGGACGTACCGCAGGGGCACTCCGGTGGGCACTTCGATGACCATGGGGCGTGCCACTGCCCCGGAGACGGTGAGCAGGACCGTGCCGGGCTCGTCGGGTAGCCCGGTGTGTCCGTAGCGGCGGGAGCCGATCCGCGCGGCGACGGCGAGCTGGGCATAGGTCTCCGCGTTCGACAGCAGCGTCGGGGCACCGGCCACTCCGGACTCCGCCGCGCGCTCCCGGCGGCCCGGCGGCAGGGCGGGGCCGCCGTTCACCGCCCGGATGACCGCCGAGGCCTCCCCGGAGACCATGCGCTCCGGGGTGCGTACCACCCGGGCGCGCAGGTGCTGCCCGCGCCGGTCGGACAGCCCGCGCTCGGCCAGGGCGGCGCGGACGGACATCTCCGTGGAGTTGCGCGTGACGGCGACGACCAGGGTGCGTGCGCCGAGCGCCTCCGCCGCGAGCAGCGCACCGTCGAGGATCAGGTGCGGGGCACGGTTGAGCAGCACGGTGTCCTTGCGGCAGGCGGGCTCCCCCTCACTGCCGTTGATCACGACGACGGGGCGTACCCCCCGGCGTATGGATGCCTTCGCGACCGCGCGCAGCTTCTTCCCGAACGGGAAACCCGCACCGCCACGTCCCCGCAGGGAGATGGACTCGGCCAGTCCGGCGAGGCGCTCGCCGGTCATGGGTTCGAGCGGGCCGTGCACCTTCAGGTGCATGGCGAGGTCGATGCGCTCCACCAGGTCGAAACCGGTGGTCAGCTGGGGAAGGCCGACGACGCGAACCTCGGGAACATCGGGGAGGGGGACGTTCAAGGTCGGTCTCCTGCGGGTGCGTGCCAGGGTTCTCCGGCGGGGGGCGGGTAGAGCGGCCCCGGCATCTGTTCGGTCTCGGCGTCGCCGCCGTATCCGGTTTGGCCGACCGGAGGGGCGGGGGGTGCGTATGGGGAGGACGCACTCCCGGGTGCCTCGTACGCGGTCGGCTCCTGGGTGCGTGCGTACGCGTGCTCGGGGTCGTACAGGGGGTCCGGGTCGTACGCCGGCCTGTACGCCTGCGTAGGGGGCGCGGGCGACGGAGTGGGCCAGTGGTCGTCCGTCCGCTCGAACGGTGTCGCAGGGGACCGCGAGACGGCCCGGTAGGCCGCGGAGATGCCCTGCCCGAGACCCGGGGCGGGGGCGGGATCCGGGCCGAGCCGCTCGGAACTCCGCGGCGGGGGTTCATGGAGCGGGGACCCGTACGTCGGGGGCTCGTGCCGCGGCGCTTCGTACTGCGGCGACCCGGACGACGGCGTCTCGTAGAGGGACGCCCCGGACGGCGGTGCTTCGTAAAGAGGCGGCGAGGGGGCGGCGAGCGTCCGGGGGCGGACCGGGGTGCCGCGCAGGTCACGGTCGTCGTCCCCCCAGCCGGGCGCGTCCCGCGGCAGGCCCTGGCGCGGCTGCGGAGGCATGTGTTCCGCGCCGGGTAGCGGCGACGTGCGGATGACGGGAGCCGATTCGGCCGGCGGTGCGTCGGGGCTGACCAGAGCGGTGACCAGCTCGGTGATCAGGCGTTTGGCCGGACGTGGCAGCAAGCGGAGCCCCAGCGCCACGGCCACGGCCAGCAGGCAGAGCATGTACATCACGACGACCCAGGTCGCGGGCTGCCGTCCGGCATACAGGCCGTGCACCAGTGCGGAGCACCAGGCGGGGTAGGCCAGGGCGTGCAGCGCACGCCAGCGGCCGGCGGTCTTTCCCGGGGTGGCGAACGCGCTGCGAAGGGCGCCGGTCGCCGCGGCGACGATCATCAGCAGTCCGGCGAGCGAACCGAAGCCGATGAGGCCGGAGGTGCCGCTCACGCCCAGGCCGAACGGTACGAGGGCGCCGAGCAGTTCCACGTGCCCGAGCGCGACCTTCACGGTGCCGTGGAGCAGGAGGAACCCGAGCGAGGTGACAGCGGCTGCCCGGTGGACTCCCTGGGCGATCAGCCGGTGGCGGGTCGAGAGGAACAGGCGGTCGGTGGCCAGCAGGCCCCAGGCGACCGCCGCGGTGAGCGATACCAATGAGAGGACGCCGGTCGTGAAGTCCAGCGCCGCGCGCAAGTCGTCGCTCCCCGCGACGGCGAGCAGGGGTATGAGGACCAGCACTGCGACGGTCAGCCCGCCCTGCACCGGGCGGCTCATTCCTGGACTGCGGCTCATGGAGGGGGATGAGCGGGTCCTGCGATGAGGCTTCATGGGGGCAACTCCGAATGGCTCGGCAAAGCGGTCCCGTTGCCGCATGCTAGGTCGCCGCATACCGGCCGGTACGAGCTTTGAGTTGTTGCCCCGATAGAGGGCAGTACGCGGAGTAACCCCCGGAGTGTGTGGGTCCTGCGCAGAGCTGGTGACGATGCCGTGGGTGCGCGGGCTCGTGCGTGAGCGGGCCCGTCGGGGCGGACCGGCGGGTATATCCCGGACGGGGCCCCGGGCCCGTGCGGTACCCTGACGCCATGCGTGCCGTAGGCCTTCTGCTTAGCGAGCCGCGCTGATCACTCCCGACCGGTGAGAACGCCTGGTCGGACTCGGCGCGGCGTCCCCTCCTGTGCGAGGGGATTTTTCGTTTCCGTAGACGTATGTCCGTAGACGTGTGTCCGTGGACGTGGGCGCCCGGCAGATGACGATCGATGGAGCTTTGAGGATCATGAGCGAGACGAACACCGCGGCCGAGGCGGCCGCGCCGCACCGCTACACGGCAGCGATGGCCGCCGACATCGAGGCACGCTGGCAGGACTTCTGGGACGCCGAGGGGACGTACGAGGCGCCCAACCCGACCGGTGACCTGGCGGACGGCCCCGAACTGGCCGCCAAGCCGAAGAAGTTCATCATGGACATGTTCCCCTACCCCTCGGGGTCGGGCCTGCATGTCGGCCACCCGCTGGGTTACATCGCCACCGACGTGTACGCGCGCCACCAGAGGATGACCGGACACAACGTCCTGCACACCCTGGGCTTCGACGCCTTCGGTCTGCCCGCGGAGCAGTACGCCGTACAGACGGGCACCCACCCGCGGGTCTCCACCGAGGCCAACATGGAGAACATGAAGGTCCAGCTGCGCCGGCTGGGCCTGGGGCACGACAAGCGCCGCTCGTTCGCGACGATCGACGCGGACTACTACAGGTGGACCCAGTGGATCTTCCTGCAGATCTTCAACTCCTGGTACGACACCGAGGCCGACCGGGCCCGCCCGATCACCGAGCTGGTCGCCCGGTTCGAGAGCGGTGAGCGCCGGACCCCGGACGGCCGCGAGTGGGGCGCGCTGAACGCCGCCGAGCGCGCCGACGTCCTGGGGCAGTACCGCCTGGCGTACGCCTCGGACGCGCCCGTCAACTGGTCACCCGGGCTGGGTACCGTGCTGGCCAACGAAGAGGTGACGGCCGACGGCCGCTCCGAGCGTGGCAACTTCCCGGTCTTCAAGGCCAAGCTGCGCCAGTGGAACATGCGGATCACCGCGTACGCCGACCGGCTGCTGAACGACCTGGACGCCCTGGACTGGCCCGAGGCCATCAAGCTGCAGCAGCGCAACTGGATCGGCCGTTCCGAGGGTGCGCGCGTCGACTTCCCGGTCGACGGCGCCGGTGCGATCACCGTCTTCACCACCCGGCAGGACACGCTGTTCGGTGCCACCTACATGGTGCTGGCGCCCGAGCACGACCTGGTCGAGCGGATCATCCCCGCAGCCTGGCCGCAGGGCACCCACCCCGTGTGGACCGGCGGGCACGCGAGCCCGGCCGAGGCCGTCACCGCGTACCGCAAGCAGGCCGCGGCCAAGTCCGACGTGGAGCGGCAGGCCGAGGCCAAGGACAAGACCGGTGTCTTCACCGGCGCGTACGCGACCAACCCGGTCAGCGGCGACAAGGTCCCCGTCTTCATCGCCGACTACGTCCTGATGGGCTACGGCACCGGCGCGATCATGGCCGTACCGGCGCACGACCCGCGCGACTTCGCCTTCGCGCGCGCCTTCGAACTGCCGATGCGCTGTGTCGTTGAGCCGTCGGACGACCGCGGTACGGATGCATCCACCTGGGAGGACGCCTTCGGGTCGTACGACGCGAAGCTGGTCAACTCCGCGAACGACGAGATCTCCCTGGACGGCCTGGGTGTCGTCGACGCCAAGGTGAAGATCACCGAGTGGCTGCAGGCGCACGGTGTCGGCGAGGGCACCGTCAACTTCCGGCTGCGCGACTGGCTGTTCAGCCGCCAGCGCTACTGGGGCGAGCCCTTCCCGATCGTGTACGACGAGGAGGGCATCGCCCACCCGCTGCCCGAGTCGATGCTGCCGCTGGAGCTGCCCGAGGTCGAGGACTACTCGCCGCGCACCTTCGACCCGGAGGACGCCGACACCAAGCCGGAGACCCCGCTGTCCCGGAACGCCGACTGGGTCAACGTCACGCTGGACCTGGGCGACGGGGCTGGTCTGCGAAGTTACCGCCGCGAGACCAACACCATGCCGAACTGGGCCGGTTCCTGCTGGTACGAGCTGCGCTACCTGGACCCGGACAACGACCGGCGACTGGTCGACCCGGCGATCGAGCAGTACTGGATGGGGCCGCGCGAGGGCATGCCCACGGGCGGCGTCGACCTGTACGTCGGCGGCGCCGAGCACGCCGTGCTGCATCTGCTGTACGCGCGGTTCTGGTCCAAGGTGCTGCACGACCTGGGCCACATCTCGTCCGCCGAGCCGTTCCACAAGCTGTACAACCAGGGCATGATCCAGGCCTTCGTGTACCGGGACAGCCGTGGGATCGCGGTGCCGGCCACCGAGGTCGAGGAGCGCGACGGCGGGTACTACCACCAGGGCGAGAAGGTCAGCCGCGTCCTGGGCAAGATGGGCAAGTCCCTGAAGAACGCCGTGACGCCCGACGAGATCTGCGGCGAGTACGGTGCCGACACGCTGCGGCTGTACGAGATGGCCATGGGCCCGCTGGACGTCTCGCGACCGTGGGACACGCGTGCCGTGGTGGGGCAGTACCGCCTGCTGCAGCGGCTGTGGCGCAACGTCGTCGACGAGGAGACCGGTGAGGTCACCGTCGTCGACACGGAGGGCGACGAGGACACGCTGAGGGCGCTGCACAAGGCCATCGACGGCGTCGGTCAGGACATGGCCGGTATGCGTTTCAACACCGCCATCGCCAAGGTCACCGAGTTGAACAACCACCTGACGAAGGCGGGCGGCCCGCTGCCACGGTCGGTCGCCGAGCAGCTGGTGCTGCTGGTCGCGCCCCTGGCCCCGCACGTGGCGGAGGAGCTGTGGCGTCGGCTGGGTCACACCGAATCGGTCGTCCACCAGGCCTTCCCGGTCGCCGACCCGGCGTACGTCGTGGACGAGACCGTGACCTGCGTCGTGCAGATCAAGGGCAAGGTCAAGGCACGCCTGGAGATCTCCCCGTCCATCACGGACGAGGAACTGGAGGCGCTGGCCCTGGCCGACGAGGGCGTCGTCGCCGCACTGGGCGGGGCCGGTATCCGCAAGGTCATCGTGCGGGCGCCGAAGCTGGTCAACATCGTCCCCGCGTAACGGCTGAGGGCCGCCGGCCGGTCGAGGCCAGGGCTTTCCCCTACGGGCAGGTTGGGGGTTCCGGTGGAACCCCTGGCCTGCCTGTTCCGTTTACCGTAGAAGGGGCACCGCACACCGGGGCCGATTCGACCATCGAGGGGCGTTCATGGAATCCGTGATCCTGATCCTGACGCTGCTGTTCGTCGCGTTCATGGCGCTCGGGGTGTACGTCGGTGTCAAGGCCGTACGCGCGGCCAAGCGCGGGGTGGACCGCACGATCACGCAGGCCCGCCGCTCCGTGGAGGACACCACGCTGCGGGCCAAGAGCTACGGCCAGCCGGGCGTGGCGGGAGAGCTCGCGCAGCTGCGGCTGGCCCTGCGGACATCGATGCGGGCCACTCAGGACGCGTTGAACGCCGGGGCGGCGGAGGACGCGTCGCTGTCGGAGTCCCTGGGGCTCTTCGAGCGGCTGAGCGTGCACGGGCGTGAGCTCGACAACGACCTCAAGCGCCTGGAGCGCGAGCCGGACCGGGCGACGGTGGCCACACTGCTGCCGGCTCTGAAGGAGCGCACGGAACGCATCACGCACTCGGCCGAGTCGCTCCGCTGGGCGGCGCGTGACCGGGCGCGGCAGTTCGCCGACGACGACCTCGCGGCGCTGAACGCTCAGATCGACGTCGAGGCGGGTGCCCTGCGGCACTGGACGACGGAGGAGCCGGCCGACCGGGGCGGCACCACGGGCCGGAGCTGGAGCGGACCGGCCGACGAGGAGACACCGCAGGCGCTCACGCCTCCGGACCCCCGCCTGCAGACCGGCTACCCGTGGCAGAAGGCCGCCAGGCCGGAAAGCACGAACTGACACCGGCTGGCCGAGCACGAGACGGCCGAGCACGAGACGGCCGAGCGCGAGACGGCTGAGCGCGAGACGGTTGTGTAAGAGACGGTTGCGTACGAGACCGGTAGGACCTGTTCCGAACCGATCGGAAATGATCAGTAGGGCAGGCCCGGGCTGCCGTGTCACCGCCCCGGAAGGTAACCTCCGGCTCATGTCCCGCCATGTCGCGATCGTCACCGATTCAACGGCCTACCTGCCGCGCCAGACGATGGAACGGCACGGCATCACCGCGGTGCCGCTGACCGTCGTCCTGGGTGATCAGGCCCTGGAGGAGGGCACGGAGATCTCGGCCCGGTCGCTGGCCGTGGCCCTCCAGAAGCGCCGCTCCGTGACCACGTCCCGGCCCGGTCCGGAAGTCTTCGCCGCCGCCTACCGCGCGGCTGCCGGGGACGGGGCCACCGGTATCGTCTCCCTGCATCTCTCGGCCGAGTTCTCGGGCACGTACGACTCCGCGGTGCTCGCCGCGAAGGACGCGCCGGTGCCGGTGCGCGTGGTCGACACCGGCATGGTCGCCATGGCTCTCGGATTCTGTGCGCTGGCCGCCGCTGAGGCCGTCGAGGCGGGCGGCGGACTGGACGAGGCGGTCGCCGCGGCGGAGAAGCGGGCCGAAGGAACCTCGGCGTACTTCTATGTCGACACGCTGGACTATCTGCGCCGTGGGGGGCGCATAGGCGCGGCTCAGGCTCTGCTCGGTTCCGCCCTCGCGGTCAAGCCGCTGCTCCAACTGGACGGTGGACGCATCGAACTGCTGGAGAAGGTGCGGACGGCGTCGAAGGCGATCGCACGGCTCGAGGAGATTGTCGCCGAGCAGGCCGGATCGGGTGCGGTGGACATCGCCGTGCACCACCTCGCGGCGCCGGACAGGGCGGAGCGACTGGCGGAGCGGCTGCGTGAGCGGGTTCCCGGACTCGTCGACCTGCATGTGAGCGAAGTGGGTGCGGTGATCGGTGCCCATACCGGGCCGGGGCTGTTGGGAGCGGTGATCTCACCGCGCTGAAGTCCACCTCGGCGGGTGACGGAGATATCCACAACCGGGCAGTTATCCACCGGAATTGGGGCTCCTCGGCGGATTTTCGCGGAAGTGTCTAGCGTCGTGAGGCATGACCCTCCGATCGCTTCGTGCACCCAGTCGAGCAACTGTCCGGCCGATCAGCGGCTCCACACACCGAGGCGCGTCACATCGCGCGGTTCGGCGTGCCACGCGTGGCGGGCCGTCCGGCCACGCCGAGCCGGGTTTCCGGCACGGGCCCGGCGTCGGGCCCGCGGGAGCGGCGGGAACCGGGCCGGGCACCCGCCACGGGCGCCGGCGCCGGACCGAGCGTGGGCGCCGCGACGCCGAGGCCGCTGCGGCTTCACGGCTCAGGGCCGATGCGCTGCTGGCCGCCGGGCCTCGCCCGGCGACGGGGACCGTGACACCGGCTTCCCGCCGACCCGGGCCCACCCGCGCGGCACCTTCCTGGGCCGTGGCCCCGGAGCCGGTCGCTTCGGAGCGGGACAGCTGCGGGCGGGGCAGTTCCGCAGTGGCTTCCGCTGCTCCGGCCGCCACTGCTTCCGCCGATCTCACCACTCCCACCGACCTCACCACTCCCACCGTTTCGCCGGGCTCGGCTGCCGGACTGCCGTGGTGGCGGACGGCCGGCCCGGCTCTGCGGGAACGTTTACCGCTGTGGGTGCACCTCAGATGCGGTCTGGAGCCGCGCTCGCTCGCAGCGCTCGCTGTCGTCCTGGTCGGGGCCGCGGTCCTCGCCGCGACACACTTCTGGTCGGGACGTCCTCAGCCCGTACAGGCCCCCGAGAAGGTGAAGGAGGCCGCGGCAGCCCGCCCGGCCGCACCCGCACCCTCAGGTCCTTCCGGCACGGGCTTCCTTCCCGGGCCGTCCGACGGATCTCCGCCCACCCCCGCACCCGGTGGCCGGATCGTCGTCGACGTGAGCGGCAAGGTGCGCCGGCCGGGGATCCAGCACCTGCCGTCCGGCTCTCGCGTCGCCGACGCCCTGCGCGCAGCGGGAGGAGTGCGTACGGGCGCGGATGTCACCGGGCTCAACCGGGCGCGCGTTCTGACGGACGGCGAACAGGTCCTGGTGGGCCTGCCCGGCGTCCAGGCCGCCGCAGGAGGCACAGCGGGAGGGGGCGGCGGGTCCGGGCAGGTCCAGGACGGTCCGGCCGCACCGGTGAGTCTCAGCACGGCCACGGTGGAACAGCTCGACACGCTGCCCGGGGTCGGACCGGTGCTCGCCCAGCACATCATCGACTACCGCACCGAGCACGGGGGTTACCGGTCCGTCGACGAACTCCGAGAGGTCAACGGCATCGGCGACCGGCGGTTCGCGGACCTTCGGCCGCTGGTCCGGCCATGAGCGGCCCCGACGTTCACACGGCCTCGGGCAGGCGACTGGGCTCCGCCGACCCGCACCAGGAAGGTCCTGTCGACCTCCGGCTCGTCCCGCCTGCCCTCGCGGCGTGGGCCGCCGCCGGACTCGCACTCGGCGCGCCGGGCCGGTGGGCGGCCGTGGGAGCCGCCCTCTGTGCCGGTACAGCCCTGGTGCTCCTGGCAGGGCCCCGAGTGAGGGCAGCGGTCCGTGCGGGGCGCACAGGGGCTTTCCGGCGTACCACCGGAGCCCCGTCGTACGCACGGCTGCGCACCACCGCCGCCGGTGTACTGCTCTGCGCGGCGGCCGGGGCAGCGGCCGCCGGACTCCACGGCGCGGACAGCCGGAGCGGTCCCGTTCCCGGACTGGCGGAGGACTACACCCGGGTCGAGGCGGAGGTGACCGTCACGTCCGACCCCCGGCAGACCCGGCCGCGGGTCCGGGGCGACCACAGCACCCCGGTATCCCTGCTGCTCGACGCCGAGGCCGACCGGCTGACCGGCCCCGACGGCACGGTCATCAGGCTCCGCACCCCGGTCCTCGTCATGGTCTCGCCGGGTGCCGCCTCCGCACAGTGGCAACGGCTGCTCCCCTCCACCGGGCTGCGGATCAGCGGTCGCCTGGCACCACCACGCCATGAGGGGGAGCGCATCGCCGCCGTGCTCGGTACGGACGCGGACGATCCGCCGCCGGTCATCTCGGCGCCGACCCTCCTCCAGCGGACGGCAGGACAGCTGCGCTCCGGCCTGCGGGAAGCCACCGACGGGCTCGACGCCGATGCGCGGGCACTCCTGCCGGGCCTGGTGGTCGGCGACACCTCCAGGGTCACACCCGAACTGCACGACGCCTTCAAGGCCACCGATCTCACCCACCTGCTCGCCGTGTCGGGTGCCAACCTGTCGATCCTCCTCTTCCTCCTCATCGGCCCGCCCGGAACGGCCCTGCGCAGCGAACGCCGCGGCCTGGCACCCCGGCTGGGGATCTCTCTGCGCATGACCGCACTGATCGGTGGCGGGATCGCGCTCGCCTTCGTGATCGTCTGCCGCCCGGAACCGAGCGTCCTACGTGCGGCGGCGTGCGGGCTGATCACGCTTCTCGCCATCGGCACGGGCCGGCGCAGATCGCTGATTCCCGCACTGGCCGCGGCCGTTCTGCTGCTGGTGCTGTACGACCCGTGGCTGGCCCGCAGTTACGGGTTCCTGCTGTCCGTGCTGGCCACCGGGGCGCTCCTGACCCTCGCGCCACGGTGGAGCAGCGCCCTGCAACGGCACCGGGTGCCGCCGAGGGTTGCCGAGGTGCTGGCTGCGGCGGGCGCCGCGCAGGCGGCGTGCGCCCCGGTCGTCGTGGTCCTCGCCTCACGGGTCAGTCTGGTGGCGGTCCCCTGTAATCTGTTGGCCGAATTCGCCGTGGCGCCCGCCACGGTCCTCGGATTCGCGGCGCTCGCCGTGGCCCCGGTGTCGATGGCGGCGGCCGAGGCCCTGGCCCTGGTCGCCGGCTGGCCGGTCGGATGGATCGCGTCCGTGGCCCGCACCGGATCGGCCCTTCCCGGAGCCGAGGTCGACTGGCCCGGCGGCTGGAGGGGCGCGGCTCTGCTGGCCGTCCTCACGCTGGTGCTGGTGTTGTCCGCACGCCGTCTCTCCCGCCACCCCTGGGTCTGTTCCGCCGCCGCGCTCGCCCTGGTCCTGGCGGTGCTGAGACCGGTGCCGCTCACCAGGATCATGACCGGATGGCCGCCGCCCGACTGGGCGTTCGCGATGTGTGACGTGGGGCAGGGGGATGCCATGGTGCTCGCTGCGGGGGAGGGCACGGGGGTGGTCGTCGACACCGGCCCGGACCCGCGCCTCGTCGACCGGTGCCTGCGCGACCTCGGCATCACCCGTGTGCCGCTCCTGCTTCTCACCCACTTCCACGCCGACCATGTGCGCGGCCTGCCGGGTGCCCTGCGGGGAAGGGAGGTCGCCGCGATCCAGACGACGAGTCTCGACGAGCCGGCGGAGCAGGCCGCCTTCGTGAAGCGGACGGCGGCCACGGCGGACGTCCCGGTGGTCCCGGCCGTTCCGGGGGAGCGTCGGCGGTTCGGCCCGCTCGACTGGCGGGTTCTCTGGCCGGCGGCCGATGCGCGGGGCGCGGTACCGGCCTTCGTGACGGAGGAGCCGAACGACTCCAGCGTCACCCTCTTCGTACGATCGGGCGGGTTGACACTGCTGCTCCTCGGCGATCTCGAACCCCCGGCCCAACGAGGGGTGCTGCGCAGCTACCCGGCGCTGCCCCGGGTGGACGTGCTCAAGGTGGCGCACCACGGCTCCGCCTACCAGGACACCGCTCTCCTGCGCAGCGTGCGCCCGAGGCTGGCGCTCATCAGCTGCGGTACGGACAACCCGTACGGGCATCCGGCAGCCCGTACGGTCGAGGCGCTCAGAGCCGGGGGCGCGAAGGTTCTCCGGACGGACGTCGACGGTGCCGTCGCCGTGACCGGGGCCGGTACGGGACTGCGTGCGGCAGGCCGCTCATGAGCGCGGGGACGGAGGCCGGTTGCGGGCTCAGGAGCGGAAGCGGGCCGCCGGACCGGCCGGGTGCCCGAAGCGGCGGGAAGGGCCGCCCCTTCCGTGATCTCGTCCCCGTCCCACACGAGCGACAACGGCACCGGACACGGCACACCGTTCGCGGCGGAGGTCGCCACCCAGGCGTCGTGGTTCTCCTCGATGTGGGCAGTCACGTCCTGTTTGCGCTGGTCCGGGCCGCGTGCCGGCACCTTTTCCGTCCTGGCCGACAGACCGGCCGTCTGCGGTCTTCCGGGCCCCCGTCGGCGAACCCAGGACCTGGGGCTCATGGCGTGGTGCGGTGCACCGGGACAGACTGCCGCCATGAAGCCGACGAACCGCATCAACCGCATCAACAGCATGAACGGAATGAACAGCGCGGCGGGTGTGGCGGACGCCTATCTGGAGCGCATCGGCGCCGTCCGTCCCACGCGTGCCGATGCGGCCGCCCTGCGCGAACTCCAGCTCCGACACCTGATGACCGTGCCCTTCGAGAACCTCTCGATCCATTTCGGCGAGGACATCGTCCTGGAGGAGGAGAAGCTCCTCGACAAGATCGTGACGGACCGCAGGGGCGGCTTCTGCTACGAACTCAACGGCGCCTTCGCCGCGTTGCTGCGAGAGCTCGGCTTCCGCGTCGCCCTCCTCCAGGCGCGGGTCTTCGGCGACGGAGGGCGCCTCGGTATTCCGTACGACCACATGGCGCTGCGCGTGGAGACCGACGACGGCACGGGGCCGTGGCTGGCCGATGTCGGGTTCGGCGACCACGCCCTCCACCCGCTCGCGCTGGACGACCGCACCGGGCAGGACGACCCGTGCGGTGTGTTCCGCTTCCGGGAGGCCCCGCAAGGGGACCTCGATCTGCTGCGCGGCGGCTCGCGGGAGTTCCGTCTGGACCTGCGGCCACGGGTGCTGGCGGACTTCCGGGCCGGCTCCTGGTACCACCGGACGTCGCCGGATTCGCACTTCACCCGATCCCTGGTCTGCTCGCTGCGTACCGAGGCAGGGCGATCGACGCTCAGTGGCCGCACCCTGGTCACGACGGTGCGCGGTGAGCGGCACAGGACGGAGCTGGGCACCGACGTCGAGGTCCTCGCCGCCTACCACGAACACTTCGGGTTGCGTCTCTCCGAGCTGCCCGAGGTGCGACAGATCCTGGCGTGAGCCATGGGTGTCCTGCGTGGCACGCACAAGCGGAACGGTCAATTCGGACCTTCGCTAATACCTCGTAACACCTCGGCACAACCCCCTCCGAGCCGCTGTGTTTGCCTCGAACATTGCAACGGTGATCGAATATGTATTCGTCGGCGGACCGCTGCTCCGACAACGACGTCCAGCCGCCAGGGGTCCGAGATGAGAACCGCCCCTGGGAGTACGTGCATATGTTCGGTCGTTGGCTAGGCAACAAGGCGAAGTCCGGCACCGCACTCAGCAGCGCCGTCGCAGGGCTACCGGTACCGAGTACCGCAGGTCTGGTCAGCTGCCGGGTGCTGGATCCCGTCAGTGAGCCGGTGCGGCAGGCCGAGTTCGTCGTCACGGACAGTGCGGGCCGCAAGGTCGTCGGCGGGGAGACGGACCCCTTCGGGAGCGTCGTCGCCACGATTCCGGCAGGCGACTACCGCCTGGGTGTCACGGCCGAGGGCTTCAGCCCGTTCCACGGACCGGTCGTCGTCACGGAGAGCGGTCACGCGAGCCTCGGCGACGTGGTGCTCCAGGTGGTGCAGCCTCCACAGCTTCCCGAGCCCGGGGACTGGGAGATCGAGCCGATGCACTCGCGGATCGGCTTCACGGCACGTCACATCGGGATGGCCCGCATCCACGGCCGGTTCAACAGCTTCGCCGGTGCCGTCCGGATCGCCGACCGCATGGAGGACTCCGCCATGCACGTCATCATCGACGCCTCGTCGATCGACACGAACGTCCAGATGCGCGACGACCACCTGCGCTCCGGCGACTTCCTGGACGTCGGGCGCTATCCGACCCTCGAGTTCTACAGCGAGCGCTTCGTCCACCGCGGCGGCAGCCGCTGGGGCGTCAGTGGTGCGCTCACGCTGCACGGTGTGAGCCGCACCGTCACGCTGGACACCCAGTACCTCGGTCTGGGCAACGGCCTGGAGGGTGAGACCCGCGCGGCCTGCCGTGCCACCACCGAACTGCACCGCGAGGACTTCACCCTCACCTGGCAGACGATGCTGGCCCGCGGTATCGCGGCGGTCGGCTCCAGCATCGAGATCGACATGGACATCCAGATCGTCCCCAAGGGCTGAACGGGCTGAACGGGCCGAACCCAGGGCCCACCCCGGGGAACAAGGGCCGGACCCGCCGGGGGCGGCCAGTTCCGGCCGCCCCCGCTACGGCGCCTCCAGCCACCCCTCGTACTCCGCGGCGAACGCATCGAGAGCCGCGGAGTCCAGGCGCCCGGCCGGATCCTCCACGACCACCAGCCACTGGGCGTCCTCCGCGTCGTCCTCGCCGGCCAGGGCGTCCCGTACGAGCTGGGGCTCCTCCGTGACGCCGAACCGGTCGGCGAGTTCCTCGGCCGCGTCCTGGGCCGTGTCGCGGTCGGGCAGCACCAGTACATGTCTCACATCGCTCACCCGGTCATTCTCCGGTATGCCCGGGGCAGGCGGCCCCGCCGCCCTGTCACCGGGGCGTGGGATGCTGGACCGCGATGGCCACCAGAAGCAGTTCCACCGACAATCCGCTCGCCCCCGTGACGCTCGCCGTGGGCCAGGAGGACCTGCTCCTGGACCGGGCCGTGCAGCACGTCGTGGCAGCCGCCCGTGCCTCCGACGCCGACACGGACGTCCGCGACCTCTCCTCCGACCAGCTGCAGCCGGGCACGCTCGCCGAGCTGACCAGCCCGTCGCTCTTCGCCGAGCGCAAGGTCGTGATCGTGCGCAACGCCCACGATCTCTCGGCCGACACGGTCAAGGACGTCAAGGCGTACCTCTCCGCGCCCGCCGAGGAGATCACCCTCGTGCTCCTCCACGCCGGCGGGGCCAAGGGCAAGGGCCTGCTGGACGCGGTCCGGAAGGCGGGTGCGCGCGAGGTCGCCTGCCCGAAGACGACCAAGTCGGCCGAGCGGCTCTCCTTCGTCAGGTCGGAATTCCGGACCCTCGGGCGCTCCGCGACCCCCGAGGCGTGCCAGGCACTCGTGGACTCCATCGGCAGCGATCTGCGCGAGCTGGCGAGCGCCGTCTCCCAGCTGACCGCGGACGTCGAGGGCACCATCGACGAGGCCGTCGTCGGCCGCTACTACACCGGCCGCGCCGAGGCCTCCTCCTTCACGGTCGCCGACCGTGCGGTCGAGGGAAGGGCGGCGGAGGCGCTGGAGGCGCTGCGGTGGTCGCTGTCGACCGGTGTCGCGCCCGTCCTGATCACCAGCGCCCTCGCCCAGGGCGTCCGGGCGATCGGCAAGCTGTCGTCGGCCCGGGGCGGACGCCCCGCGGACCTCGCACGCGAGCTCGGCATGCCACCCTGGAAGATCGACCGGGTGCGCCAGCAGATGCGCGGCTGGACGCCCGACGGGGTCTCGGCCGCGCTGCGCGCGGTCGCGGCGGCCGACGCGGGGGTCAAGGGCGGCGGTGACGATCCGGAGTACGCCCTGGAGAAGGCCGTCGTCGCGATCGCGCGAGCCGCACGGTCCGGCGGACGCTAGCGGCTGCCCGGTCCCTCCCGAGGTACGCGAGCCCGGGCGGCACAAGCCCGGGCAGCACGGAGCCCGGGCGCCGCGAGCCCGAGCAGCACCGAGCCCGAGCAGCACGGAGCCCGGGCGGCACCCCGCCCGAGCAGCACCGTGCCCCGACAGCACAAAGGCCCCGGTCGCCGTCCTGGGGAGGACGGTGACCGGGGCCTTCGGTTCACGCTGTGTGCGCCGCACCCGCGTGGCGAACGCAGGTTCGGTGTGCGGCACGGGGTGCCGGTCAGGAGCGGGAGAGAGGGCCCGCTGAGTCCGTTCCGGCTTTCACATCAGTAGCTCAGCCCTGGAGGGCGACAACCTTGAGCGCCAGCGCCGACTTCTTGTTGGCGGCGGCGTTCTTGTGGATGACACCCTTCGAGACAGCCTTGTCGAGCTGGCGGGACGCGTCACGGACGGCCACAGTGGCCTTCTCGACGTCACCGGAAGCGGCAGCCTCACGGGCCTTGCGGATCGAGGTCTTGAGCGAGGACTTGACGGCCTTGTTACGCAGGCGCGCCTTCTCGTTCGTCTTGTTCCGCTTGATCTGGGACTTGATGTTCGCCACGAAAGAGCCTTTTCAGGTTCGTTGGATCTTCTATGTGCGTCACATGGCTTCTGAGGGCCAGGAGACACAGCTGCCCACGGTACCAGTCACCCTCGGACCGGCCCAAACCGGTCCCAGCCCCGCAGGCGTGGGACGATGGAGCCTGCGTATTGATCCGACCGACCCGACATCGACCCGAGACACGGCGTTCGGCGTCTCAAGAATCAGGACCCTGCGTGCCCGCGACTCCTACCAACGTGCCCGAGCCGAGCCGTACCGACCCGGCGCTGATCCGCAACTTCTGCATCATCGCGCACATCGACCACGGCAAGTCGACGCTTGCCGACCGGATGCTTCAGCTGACGGGCGTGGTCGATGTGCGGCAGATGCGCGCTCAGTACCTCGACCGGATGGACATCGAGCGCGAGCGCGGCATCACCATCAAGTCCCAGGCGGTCCGTCTGCCGTGGGCGCCCACCGAGGGCGAGGACACGGGCGCGACCCACATCCTCAACATGATCGACACCCCCGGCCACGTGGACTTCACCTACGAGGTCTCCCGTTCCCTCGCCGCATGCGAGGGCACGGTCCTGCTCGTCGACGCGGCACAGGGGATCGAGGCGCAGACCCTCGCCAACCTCTACCTGGCGATGGAGAACGACCTCACCATCATCCCGGTGCTCAACAAGATCGACCTGCCTGCCGCGCAGCCCGAGAAGTTCTCCGAGGAGCTGGCCAACCTCATCGGCTGCCAGCCCGAGGACGTGCTCAAGGTCTCGGCGAAGACCGGTATCGGCGTGGACGCACTGCTCAACCGGGTGGTCCGCGACGTTCCCGCCCCCGTCGGCAAGGCGGACGAAGCCGCCCGCGCGATGATCTTCGACTCGGTCTACGACCCCTACCGCGGCGTCGTCACCTACGTCAGGGTCATCGACGGTCAGCTCAGCAAGCGCGAGCGCATCCGGATGATGTCCACGGGCGCCACCCACGAGCTGCTGGAGATCGGTGTCTCCTCCCCGGAGATGACCCCGGCCGACGGCATCGGCGTCGGTGAGGTCGGCTACATCATCACCGGTGTGAAGGACGTCCGGCAGTCCAAGGTCGGCGACACCATCACCTCCCTGCACAACGGGGCGACCGAGGCGCTGGGCGGCTACAAGGACCCCAAGCCGATGGTGTTCTCCGGCCTGTACCCGCTGGACGGCTCGGACTACCCGGACCTGCGCGAGGCCCTGGACAAGCTCCAGCTCAACGACGCCGCCCTCGTGTACGAGCCGGAGACCTCCGCCGCGCTCGGCTTCGGCTTCCGCGTCGGCTTCCTCGGCCTGCTCCACCTCGACGTGGTCCGCGAGCGTCTGGAGCGCGAGTTCGGTCTCGAGCTCATCGCCACCGCCCCGAACGTGGTCTACCGCGTCGAGATGGAGGACGGCACCGAGCACATCGTCACCAACCCGAGCGAGTTCCCCGAGGGCAAGATCGACAAGGTGCACGAGCCGGTCGTCCGGGCCACGGTCCTGGCCCCGAGCGAGTTCATCGGCGCGATCATGGAGCTGTGCCAGAACCGGCGCGGCACCCTGCTCGGCATGGACTACCTCTCCGAGGACCGCGTCGAGATCCGCTACACCCTGCCGCTCGCCGAGATCGTCTTCGACTTCTTCGACCAGCTGAAGTCCAAGACCCGCGGTTACGCCTCGCTCGACTACGAGCCCACCGGTGAGCAGTCCGCCCAGCTCGTCAAGGTCGACATCCTGCTGCACGGCGACAAGGTCGACGCGTTCTCCGCGGTCACGCACAAGGACAAGGCGTACGCGTACGGGGTGCGGCTCGTCGCCAAGCTGCAGAAGCTCATCCCCCGGCAGAACTTCGAGGTGCCGATCCAGGCGGCCATCGGTGCCCGGGTCATCGCGCGTGAGACCGTTCGGGCCATCCGCAAGGACGTCCTCGCCAAGTGCTACGGCGGTGACATCTCCCGTAAGCGGAAGCTGCTGGAGAAGCAGAAGGAAGGCAAGAAGCGGATGAAGATGGTCGGCAACGTGGAGGTGCCGCAGGACGCGTTCATCTCCGTCCTGTCGACCGACGAGTCGGCCGGCGAGGGCAAGGCCAAGAAGTAGCCGTGCCCTCCTCCTCCCGGGGACCGGTCCCCGGGAGGAGCCAGACGGGCCCCCGAGTCGCGCAGACATCTGTGCGGCGCGGGGGCCCGTTCGTCATGAGGCGTGCGGGCCGTTCGTTATGAAGCGGCGGCCTGTTGCCTCTTACGTCGCGGACCCGTGCGCTCTACTCTGATCACCACCCGTTAGTTACTCGCCAGTTAAGCAAGCAGGTCGAGCGGGCACGAGAACCAGGAACACAGGCAGCAGCAGCCCCCAAACATCCCGCACCAGTACCCAGCAGCCGGTCGTAGCAATGCCGCAGGCCCGGAGGACGTCGTGAGCGACACACAGACCTTGATCGATAGCCGACCGCCCTCCGTGGCGGCCCTCTTCGTCGACCGCGTGGCGGCCACCCCGGACGGTGAGGCTTACCGCTATCCCGTGCCGTCGGCCTCCGGCCAGGGCCCGGACGACTGGAAGTCGCTGACCTGGGCGCAGGCGGCGACCCGGGTGTACGCGATCGCGGCCGGCCTGATCGGTCTCGGCGTCCGGCCTGAGGAGCGGGTGGCGCTCGCCTCGTCCACCCGTGTCGAGTGGATCCTCGCCGACCTCGGCGTGATGTGCGCGGGTGCCGCGACCACGACGATCTACCCGTCCACGAACACCGAGGAGTCCGCCTTCATCCTGGCCGACTCCGAGAGTCGTGTCCTGATCGCCGAGGACGCCGCACAGCTGGCGAAGGCACGGGAGAACCGGGCCGGGCTGCCCTCCCTCGCCCATGTCGTCGTCATCGACCCGGCCGGTGCCGAGCCCGTGGAGGGCGACCCGGAGGGCTGGATCCTCACGCTGGCCGAGCTCGAGGCGCGGGGTGCCGAACACCTGGCGAAGAACCCGGACGCGGTCACCGACCGGGTCGCGGCGATCACCGCCGACCAGCTGGCGACCCTGATCTACACCTCGGGCACCACCGGCCGCCCCAAGGGAGTGCGCCTGCCGCACGACAACTGGTCGTACATGGCCAAGGCGACCGTGGCGACCGGCCTGATCAACGCGGACGACGTCCAGTACCTCTGGCTGCCGCTCGCCCATGTCTTCGGCAAGGTCCTCACCTCCGGCCAGATCGAGGTCGGCCACGTCACGGCGGTCGACGGCCGCGTCGACAAGATCATCGAGAACCTTCCGGTGGTCCAGCCGACCTACATGGCAGCCGTCCCCCGGATCTTCGAGAAGGTCTACAACGGGGTCGCGGCCAAGGCGCGGGCCGGCGGCGGTGCGAAGTACAAGATCTTCCAGTGGGCGGCGGGCGTGGGCCGCGAGTACGCGAAGGTGTCGCAGGACAACTTCCGCCGTACCGGCAAGGCGTCCGTGCCGTTCGCACTCGGCGCCAAGCACAAGGTCGCCGACACCCTCGTCTTCGCCAAGATCCGGGAGGCCTTCGGCGGCCGGCTCCGCGCCTGCATCTCCGGCTCCGCCGCGCTCGCCCCCGACATCGGCTTCTTCTTCGCCGGCGCCGGGATCCACATCCTGGAGGGCTACGGCCTCACCGAGTCCAGTGCCGCCTCCTTCGTCAACCCGGGCGAGGCCTACCGCACCGGAACCGTCGGCAAGCCGCTCCCCGGCACCGAGGTCCGGATCGCGGACGACGGCGAGATCCTGCTGCGCGGCCCCGGCCTGATGGAGGGCTACCACCGGCTGCCCGAGAAGACCGCCGAGGTCCTGGAGTCCGACGGCTGGTTCCACACCGGCGACATCGGCGAGCTGTCCGAGGACGGCTATCTGCGGATCACCGACCGCAAGAAGGACCTGATCAAGACGTCGGGCGGCAAGTACATCGCCCCGGCCGAGGTCGAGGGACAGTTCAAGGCGGTCTGCCCGTTCGTCTCCAACATCCTGGTGCACGGCGCGGACCGTAACTTCTGCACCGCCCTCATCTCCCTCGACGAGCCGACCATCCTCTCCTGGGCCCAGGAGAACGGGCTGGGTGGCAAGCCGTACGCCGACGTGGTGGCCTCCCCGCAGGCCGTGGAGCTCATCGAAGGCTACGTGAAGCGGCTCAACGAAGGCCTGCAGCGCTGGCAGACCATCAAGAAGTTCCGGCTGCTGCCGCGCGACCTCGACATCGAGCACGGCGAGCTGACCCCCAGCCTCAAGCTGAAGCGGCCGGTCGTCGAGCGCGAGTACAAGGACCTCATCGACGACATGTACGCGGGCTCCCGCGAGGCGTGACAACCGCCGGTACGGAGCGGAGGAGCAGGTCACAGGCGGGGCAGGTGGGTGCGCAGGCACCGGCCGGCCCCGTCCGCCGTCCCGCCCGCCCCGTCCGGCCCCGCCCACTTCGGTCACTCGGTGCTTATGGACCCGCCCGGTCTGTCACTCTGTCGTAGAACGTCAGCGGTGTATCGCGAGAACCGTCAGGAGCCGCACCGTGGGGCCCATCCCAATCCAGCGGGACATCGTTCACCGTCCCGAAGGCGTCGTCGCAGGTCAGGGCAACGACGCGCATACGGTCGCCCGTACCAGCCTGCCCGGAATCCCGCTGGCCCCCTCCGCGGCCCGCCGGTTCGTCCGGGCCGCGCTCGTCGACTGGACCGCCGTCGGCCTGCCGTCCGCCGGGGCTTTCGGCGACCGCCTCACCGACGACGCGGTGACCGTGGCCAACGAACTGGTCACCAACGCGGTCGTGCACGCCGGCACCACGGTCGAGCTGCTCCTCAGGCTGGAGGACACGGCCGGGGCCGAGCCCGCCGCGCTGGTGCTGGAGATCACCGACCACCACCCCGCCCGTTCGGTGCGTGACGGCCGGACCGAGCGGCCCGATCCCGCCGAGCACGGCCGGGGTCTGCAGCTCGTCGCCACCCTCGCCGAATCGTGGGGCATCACCTACCGCACCGGGCTCAAGACCGTCTGGGCCCGGCTCCAGGCCGACGACTGGGACGGCCTCCCCGGTCCCGAACCGACCGAGGACGCGGTCCACCGGCGGGGCAGGCGCACCGAGATCCCCGCCCCCACCGTCCGGCCGGCCGAACGCGATGACACGGACTGGGCCGGGCGCGGGGCGCTCTCCTTCCTCGCCGAGGCGTCCGACCTGCTCGCCGGCCAGCTCGACGAGGACCTGGTGGCGTCCATAGCGGGTCAGCTGATGGTGCCCAGGCTCGCCGACTGGTGCGCGATCTGGCTGGAGAGCGAGGGCGGCGGCCCCGCGGCCGCCCCACGCCTCGCCGGCGTCTGGCACAGCGACAAGGGAGCCACCGAGACGCTCCGCCCGGCACTGGAGAAGGAGCCCCTCCGCTTACCCGGCAGCGTCGGCAGCGGCCCCGTACCCATCCCGTGGCCCGCCGACGCCGTCGCGGGGCACGGTGACGGCGGCGCCGCGCTCGCCCACCGCATCACCTCGGGCGGCCGCACCCTCGGCGCGGTGCTCGTGGGCCGGGAAGGGGTCGCGCTCTTCCCCGGCGAGGTGGCCGCGCTCATCGCCGACTTCGTACGCCGCGTCGGCCTCGCCGTGGGCGCCGCCCGCGCCTACACCCGGCAGGCCACCATCAGCCGCATCCTGCAGCGCGGCCTGCTGCCCAGCAAGGTCGCCGAGATACCCGGCGTCACCAGCGCCCTGGTGTACGAGCCCGGTGACGACGGTGTCGTCGGCGGCGACTTCTACGACCTCTTCCCGTGCCCCGGCGGACGCTGGTGCTTCGTCCTCGGCGACGTCCAGGGCAGCGGCCCCGAAGCCGCCGTCGTCACCGGCCTCGCCCGCCCCTGGCTCCGGCTGCTGTCCCGGGAGGGCTTCCGCGTCGGCGAGGTGCTCGACCGGCTCAACCGGCTCCTCCTCGACGACGCCATGGAGGCGGCCGAGGCCGCCGCCCTGATGGTCGCCGCGGCGGGCGGCCGGCAGATCCAGGACGGCACGGAGTCCCGCTTCCTCTCCCTGCTCTACGGCGACATCGTGCCGCTCCCGGGCGGAGGTGTCCGCTGCACCGTGGCCAGCGCGGGCCACCCCCTCCCGCTGCTGCTGCGCCCCGACGGATCCGTACGCCCGGCCGCCGAGCCGCAGGTCCTGCTCGGGGTCGTCGAGGACGTGGCGTACGAGAGCCAGAGCTTCGACCTCGCGCCGGGCGACAGCCTCCTCTGCGTCACCGACGGGGTGACGGAGCGGCGGTCCGGCCGGCTGATGTTCGACGACGGCGACGGACTCGCACACGCCCTGTCCGGTTGCGCCGGGCTGTCGGCCGACCGGATCGCCCACCGGATCAAGCACGCAGTCCACGCCTTCGCGGAGCGCCCGCCCGACGACGACCTGGCCCTGCTCGTCCTCCAGGTCGACTGAACCGGAGGGCGGCGGGAGCGTGGGAGGGAAAGCTCCGGCGGCGAGTGACAATGGACGGTATGCCTTCCGTACTGCCCGATGGTGAGCCCGTGCCCGACGACGGGGCGCTGCCCCGCCATGCCCTGGAAGGCGCCGCCGGCCGGCCGCTCGGTTTCTACCTGCACGTGCCCTACTGCGCCACCCGCTGCGGCTACTGCGACTTCAACACGTACACCGCGACCGAGCTGCGCGGCTCCGGTGGTGCGCTGGCCTCCCGCGACAACTACGCGGCGCATCTGGTCGAGGAGGTCCGCCAGGCCCGCAAGGTGCTCGGCGACGACCCACGCCCCGTCCGCACGGTCTTCGTCGGCGGCGGTACGCCCACCCTGCTGCCCGCCGCCGACCTCGTCAGGATGCTCGGGGCGATCCGCGAGGAGTTCGGGCTGGCGGACGACGCGGAGATCACCACGGAGGCCAACCCGGAGTCCGTCGACCCGGCCTATCTGGCGGCGCTGCGGGAAGGCGGCTTCAACCGCGTCTCCTTCGGGATGCAGAGCGCCAGGCAGCACGTCCTGAAGATCCTGGACCGCACCCACACCCCCGGCAGGCCCGAGGCCTGTGTCGCCGAGGCCCGCGCGGCCGGCTTCGAGCACGTCAACCTCGACCTGATCTACGGCACCCCGGGGGAGTCCGACGACGACTGGCGGGCCTCCCTCGACGCGGCGATCGGCGCGGGCCCCGACCATGTGTCGGCCTACGCGCTCATCGTCGAGGAGGGCACCCGGCTGGCCCGCCGCATCCGCCGCGGCGAGGTCCCGATGACCGACGACGACACCCACGCCGACCGCTATCTGATCGCCGACGAGGCGATGGCCGCGGCGGGCTTCTCCTGGTACGAGGTATCGAACTGGTCCCGCACGCCCGAGGGCCGCTGCCTGCACAACGAGCTGTACTGGCGCGGCGCCGACTGGTGGGGCGCCGGTCCCGGAGCGCACAGCCACGTCGGCGGGGTGCGCTGGTGGAACGTCAAGCACCCCGGGGCGTACGCGCAGGCGCTCGCGGAGGGCCGCTCGCCCGGGGCCGGGCGCGAGATCCTGACCGAGGAGGACCGGCGCGTCGAGCGGATCCTGCTGGAGCTGAGGCTCGTCGAGGGATGCCCCCTGTCGCTGCTCGCCCCCGCCGGGCTCGCGGCGGCCGGCCGGGCCGTCACGGACGGGCTGCTGGAGCCCGGACCGTATGCCGGTGGCCACGCGGTCCTCACCCTGCGCGGGCGCCTGCTGGCCGACGCCGTGGTGCGCGACCTGGTCGACTGAGGTCCCGCGCGGCCGGGACGAGCGGGCAGCCCCGGCCGACCGAGGCCCCGCCCCCCCACGGCTACCCCAGCGGGCAGGTCCCGCTGGTGAGGACCACCGGATCGCCCGCCGCCCGGCCGCACACGATGTCGGTCCTCGCGTCCGGACCGGGCCGGGTGACCTTCATGATGTTGAGGCCGTGCACCTTCTGGTCCGCGTACGGGATCGTCCCGCGGAAGGTGACCGTCCCGGTCGGCATGTCATGAAGCGCCACCGAATAGAGCGTCGCCCAGGTCTCCGCGGCGCTCTGCGCGTTGTCGCTCCTGGTCGCGGCGGCGTAGAGGGCCGCCGTCGCCTGGTACGAGATGACGCTCTGGCCACTGGAGAACAGCTTGTCCTCGTACGGCGGGACGCCCTTCGGCAGCGGTTCCAGACGTCTGCCCTCCGGGAGCAGCGACTCCAGGGCCTTGCGCGACTCTTCGTAGAACGTCCGGCCGCCGCCCCGGCTCATGGGAGCCGGCGAGCCGTAGTAGAGCGTGACCTTCTCCGCGAGCTTCGTCGCGTCGTCGAAGCGCGCCTTGGTCATGTCGTCCCCGGTGAAGACCGTGATCCTCTTCTCCGAACAGCCCGCGATCTGGCCGAGGCCGGACATCAGGGTGTTGACGTCCTCGACCCGGCCGGCGAAGTACAGGGCGTCGGGCACGCGTTCCGCTCCGCAGACGTCGTGCAGCGGGCCGTCGAGGTTGGCCGACCCGCCGTCCTTGGAGAGGGAGTACTGGGTGCTGTCGGGATCCGCCGCCAGCGCGAAGCCGGACTTCGTCAGCATCTGCTCGCCCACCCTGCGCTGCTCGGTGGTGTAGCGGTCCTTGTCCTCGTTGCCGACCTTCCTGGACAGGACGACGGCCTGCGGGTCCTCCAGCGAGTCCGCGAGCTGCCCCGCTATCAGCCCGAGGGCGTTCGCCTGCTCCTCGTCGGTCGCCGCGAGGCCGAAGTAGTTCGGGTACGCGCGGGCGAGACCGCTGTCGGAGTTGGTGGTGTCCACGACGGGGAGCCCGGCGGCCTGCAGTTTCCCGGTGGCCTCCGCGCTCTCGGTGGTGTTGCGGCCCAGACCGACCACACCGACCACGGAGGGGTCCCGCTCGGCGACCTCGACGATCTTCTCGACCGCCGTCGTCTGCCGGAGCATGTCCTGACCGCCGTTGGCCATGAGGACCCGGAGCTTGACCGTACGGTCGGCGTTGACGGACCGCTGGTGGAGAAAGACGCCGGTCAGCTCCTCCAGGCCCTTGCGGGTGTCCTCCTTGCTCTTGAGCGTTCCGGTGAGGGGACCGGCGTAGACGATGGTCACGTGGTCGGTGCCGGGCCCGATGCTCGTGTTCTGCTCCCGGACCGCCTGCTCGATCCGCTCGAAGGTGACGCCCTGGCCCACGCCGCCCAGCTGCAGACCGTTGCCCTCGGCGAAGCGCACCTCGGGGGCCGTCGCCACCCCGACGCACTCCCTGACACCCCCCGGGCCGGACAGCCTGACCGCATCCGTGCTGCGGCCGACGAGCGGGCCGTGGCAGTAGGTCTCCTTCCAGTGCCCGCTCCACAGGAACGTCCCCAGCAGGGCGCCCACCAGCACGAAGGCGATGGTCGTCCGCGACATCACCCACCAGGCCCAGGTCCGCCGGACCCGATGCGTGGCCAGCTGGGCATGGGCGTGCTCATGGGTCAGCTTGCCGGTGGACAGGGGCAGCCGGAGCACCCAGGCCAGTGTCACGGCCGCCGCGGGCGCCTGCCCCACGCTCAGGTCGTCGACCCAGGCCTCGTAGCGTGCACGCGCCCCCGATCTGGCGCCGGTGTGCGGGAGCGGCTCCACAGGCAGCGGCGGGGTACGCCGCATGATCTGGGCGGCCGGCAGGGACGCCAGGAGCAGCAGCGGATCCACCTCGCTGCGCCGGGAGCGCACGTTGTTGATCGCGTTGATCAGCAGGACCCCGCCGTTGTCATGCGTGGCGGTCGGCAGGAGCACCACCGGCGGCACGGTGCGCTTGCTGCGTCGCCAGTCCAGGGCGTGCGGCCGGTAGTTGTGCAGCAGGTCCTCCAGCAGGGCCTGGACCCGCAGCTCCAGATGGAACTGGCGCGCGTGCTCGTCACCCGCCCCCGCGTCCGCCACCCGCTCCGCCACGGCGGCGGCCCGGGCCCGGATCACCCGCCACGAACCGCTCGGCGAGAACCACGACCAGCCGTCGGACGGATACCCGGTGCTGGACGCGGCCAGCGAGGAGGTGGTCGCGAGCCATCTGCTGGCCCGG
The DNA here is from genome assembly GCF_045040375.1 of Streptomyces sp. NBC_01520. Classification (NCBI taxonomy): domain Bacteria; kingdom Bacillati; phylum Actinomycetota; class Actinomycetes; order Kitasatosporales; family Streptomycetaceae; genus Streptomyces; species Streptomyces sp. NBC_01520. The sequence goes on along the minus strand of NZ_CP109404.1, from coordinate 2,589,957 downwards.
CGCAGCCACAACAGCGGCGGCGCGGCCGTCGTCACCAGCCGCACGACCGCCAGGCCCAGCAGGGCCACGGCGGCGACCAAGGCGGTCAGCAGCCAGCCGATCTCGCCCAGGAGCACGCTCAGTACGGCGATGAAGACGGCGCCCAGGAAGGTCTCCGGCCGTATCGACGCGCGCAGCGAGTCCCACCAGGTGCGGGGCCCCGCCCGCCGCGCCCGCCACCGCAGGCTGCCCAGCTGCTCCAGAATCCGTGTCTCACGCCCACCCGCCGAGCCCTGGTCCGGCTGTGAGACGACCGTCGCGGTGGCCTGCTCGATGGCGTCCAGGAGACGGGAGCGGGGGAAGACGAAGGGCTTGTACTGCGAGGTGCTCCGGGTCTCCCAGGGGCGCTCGGTCAGCGTGCGCACCATGGACAGCGCCGCCTCGTACGAGCTGTCGCCGTGACCGGCGAGCAGCTTCACCGGGACACGGCGCAGCTGGTTCGCCCGGTGGACCTGCAGGACGATCTGCTGCACCCTGTCGTCGATGTCCGGTCCGGCGCCCGCGTCCGCGGCCTGCGCCACGATCAGAGGCATCACCGGCCGGTTGACCCGGTACTGGTCGATCAGTTCCTGGACGAGGTGGAAGACGGCGGAAGCCGCCTCGTTCTCCGCACTGTCCCGCCACACTTCGCGTGCCATCCGCTGCCCCCGGCTTCCCCCTGGGCCCGCGGAACACGCGGGCCCGTCCGCGCCCGCCGGGCCCGCCGAAGCCATCGAGGACGCCGGGCCCGCCGAACCCCTCACCTCTCAATAACCGATGGTCCGTGTGCGGCGCAGAGATTCACAGGGATCGGTACGGGATCCTCCCAAACCGTGCCGGGACATCAGGCCGGAAGGGTGACGAAATCGATCAATTCCTCTACGCGGCCCAGGAGTTGCGGTTCCAGGTCCTTGTAGGAGCCGACCCTGGACAGGATGTGCTGCCAGGCCGCGCCCGTGTTCTCCGGCCACCCCAGCGCCCGGCACACCCCTGTCTTCCAGTCCTGGCCGCGCGGCACCACCGGCCACCCGGGGATTCCCACGGACGACGGCTTCACCGCTTCCCAGACGTCGATGTACGGATGCCCGACGACCAGCACGTCCGCGTCCGTGACCTCGGCGGCGATACGGGACTCCTTGGAGCCCGGCACCAGATGGTCGACCAGGACGCCGAGCCGGGCGTCCGGGCCCGGGGAGAACGCGCGCACGATCGCCGGGAGGTCGTCGATGCCCTCCAGGTACTCCACGACCACGCCCTCGATGCGCAGGTCGTCCCCCCAGACCCGCTCGACCAGCTCGGCGTCGTGCCGCCCCTCGACGTAGATCCGCCCGGCCCGTGCCACCCGCGCCCGCGCCCCGGGGACCGCCACCGAACCGGAGGCGGTACGGACAGGGCGCGCGGGTCCGCCGGCCGACGGCCGCACGAGGGTGACCACCCGGCCCTCCAGCAGGAAGCCGCGCGGCTCCATCGGGAACACCCGGTGCTTGCCGAAACGGTCCTCCAGCGTGACCGTGGGCCCCTGGGCCGTCTTCTCGCACCGGATCACCGCACCGCAGAAGCCGCTGACCGCCTCCTCCACGACCAGATCGGGCTCGGCGGGTACCTCGGGGGCGGGGGCGGACCTCTTCCACGGCGGAGTCAGGTCCGGCTGGTAGCTGCGCATGGCACGACGATAGAGGGCGACCCGCTCAGGACACGCCGAAGCGGGCCGCCAGCCGGTCGCGCTGCGCCCGTACGAACGCGGCGTCCACCACCGCCCCGTGCCCCGGCACGTACGACGCGTCCTCGCCGCCCAGCTCCAGCAGCCGGTCCAGCGCGGCCGGCCAGTGGGAAGGGACCGCGTCCGGGCCGGCCTGCGGCTCGCCGGACTCCTCGACCAGATCACCGCAGAGGACCACGACGGGGGAGCCCGGCACCAGCACCGCGAGGTCGTGGCCGGTGTGCCCGGGACCCACGTTGGCCAGCAGCACCTGGAGGCCGCCGCCCAGGTCGAGCGTCCACTCCCCGCTCACCTGGTGGTGCGGCGCCACGAGCACGTCCGTCGCCGCCGTGGCTTCCTCCTCGCTCATCCCGTGCCGCATCGCGTCCGCGCGCAGCCCCGCCGCCCCGTGCCGCCCCAGCAGCTCGGCCGTGCCGACCGCCCCGTAGACCTCCGCCCCGGCGAACGCGGCGGTGCCCAGCACATGGTCGAAATGGGGGTGGCTCAGTGCGACATGCGTCACCCTCCGGCCGAACAGGGCCTCCGCCTGAGTCCTCAGCGCGGCCCCCTCGCGGAGCGTCGAACCGGTGTCGTAGAGCAGCACGCCGTCCGCCCCGGCCACCAGCGCGGCGGTCGCGTCCCAGACGGGAAGGCGTCGGCGTCCCGTACCGTTGCCCAACCGCTCCCAGCCGAAGTCTTCCCAAGAGACGTCCATACGGTGACGCTATCGGCATCGGCCTGCGCACTCCCGCCACGGCATGGCCGGTCGCCCTTGCCCCGGCCCCACCCCGCCCCCGTACACTGACCGGGGGGATTGCTGGCACTCGAACACACAGAGTGCCAGGCAGACACCGGAGAACCACAGCTGGAGGTGTGCGCGATGCTCAGCGAACGCAGACTCGAAGTGCTGCGCGCCATCGTCCAGGACTATGTCGGCACCGAGGAGCCCGTCGGCTCCAAGGCGCTCACGGAGCGGCACAGGCTCGGGGTCTCCCCGGCCACCGTCCGCAACGACATGGCGGTGCTGGAGGACGAGGGCTTCATCGCCCAGCCGCACACCAGTGCGGGGCGCATCCCGACGGACAAGGGATACCGGCTCTTCGTCGACAAGCTCGCGGGCGTCAAGCCCCTGTCGTCGCCGGAGCGCCGGGCCATTCAGAATTTCCTCGACGGCGCGGTCGACCTCGACGACGTCGTGGGCCGCACGGTCCGGCTGCTCGCGCAGCTGACCCGGCAGGTCGCCGTCGTGCAGTACCCCTCGCTGACCCGTTCCACGGTGCGGCACGTGGAACTGCTCTCGCTCGCTCCGGCCCGTCTGATGCTCGTACTGATCACGGATACGGGCCGGGTCGAACAGCGTATGATCGACTGCCCCGCCCCGTTCGGCGAGACCTCTCTCGCCGATCTGCGGGCCCGGCTCAACAGCCGGGTCGTCGGACGCCGCTTCGCGGACGTTCCGCAACTGGTGCAGGACCTGCCGGAGTCCTTCGAGAACGAGGACCGGGGAACCGTCTCGACGGTGCTCTCCGTCCTTCTCGAAACTCTGGTCGAAGAGACGGAGGAGCGGCTGATGATCGGCGGCACCTCCAACCTCACCCGCTTCGGGCACGACTTCCCTGTGATGATCCGGCCGGTGCTGGAAGCACTGGAGGAACAGGTCGTCCTGCTGAAGCTGCTCGGTGAGGCCACGGACTCAGCCATGACCGTACGGATCGGGCACGAGAACGCCCACGAGGGCCTCAACTCCACGTCCGTCGTCGCGGTCGGCTACGGTTCGGGCGACGAGGCAGTCGCCAAACTCGGCGTGGTCGGACCGACCCGCATGGACTACCCCGGAACGATGGGAGCGGTACGCGCAGTGGCACGTTACGTCGGACAGATCCTGGCGGAGTCGTAAGTGGCCACGGACTACTACGCCGTACTCGGCGTGCGCCGCGACGCATCTCAGGACGAGATCAAGAAGGCATTCCGCAGGCTCGCCCGCGAGCTGCACCCGGATGTCAACCCGGACCCGAAGACCCAGGAGCGGTTCAAGGAGATCAACGCCGCTTACGAGGTGCTGTCGGACCCGCAGAAGAAGCAGGTCTACGACCTCGGTGGCGACCCGCTGTCCGCCTCCGGCGGTGGCGGCGCGGGCGGTTTCGGAGCCGGCGGCTTCGGCAACTTCAGCGACATCATGGACGCGTTCTTCGGCAACGCCGCCCAGCGCGGGCCCCGTTCGCGGACCCGGCGCGGCCAGGACGCCATGATCCGGCTGGAGATCGACCTCAACGAGGCGGCCTTCGGCACGACCAAGGACATCCAGGTCGACACGGCGGTCGTCTGTACGACCTGCAGTGGCGAGGGCGCCGCACCCGGCACCTCCGCGCAGACCTGTGACATGTGCCGCGGCCGCGGCGAGGTCTCCCAGGTCACCCGGTCCTTCCTCGGCCAGGTCATGACCTCACGACCCTGCCCGCAGTGCCAGGGCTTCGGCACCGTCGTGCCGACCCCCTGCCCCGAGTGCGCCGGCGACGGCCGCATCCGCTCGCGGCGCACCCTCACCGTGAAGATCCCCGCAGGTGTCGACAACGGCACCCGCATCCAGCTCGCGGGCGAGGGAGAGGTCGGCCCCGGCGGCGGCCCGGCCGGCGATCTGTACGTCGAGATCCACGAGTTGGCGCACGCGGTGTTCCAACGGCGCGGCGACGACCTGCACTGCACCGTCACCATCCCGATGACGGCCGGCGCGCTCGGCACCCAGGTGCCGCTGGAGACACTGGACGGGCTGGAGGAGATCGACATCCGGCCGGGCACCCAGTCCGGCCAGTCGGTCCCGCTGCACGGGCGCGGCATCACGCATCTGCGCGGCGGCGGGCGCGGTGACCTGATCGTCCACGTCGAGGTCATGACCCCGACGAAGATGGACCCCGAACAGGAGCGCCTCCTGCGGGAGCTGTCGAAGCTGCGTGGCGAGGAACGGCCCACCGGCCAGTTCCAGCCGGGCCAGCAGGGACTGTTCTCCCGGCTGAAGGACGCCTTCAACGGCCGCTGAACCCCGCACGACGACGACGTCCACGCCGCACCGCCCGCCGGTCCCGTACCGGCGGGCGGTGCGGCGTGTGGCGACCCGCCCCTCGGCGGCCGGATCGGCTGATTCGGCGCCCCGCACGGGACGTGGCACGATGCCGTCATGTCCTTGGCGCTGACCGATCTCTGCCGGTATCCGATCGTGCAGGCCCCGATGGCGGGCGGTGTCTCCTCCCCGCAGCTGGTCGGGGCCGTCGCCGACGCCGGAGGGCTCGGCTTCCTGGCCGCCGGCTACAAGACGGCGGACGGGATGTACCACGAGATCGAACAGCTGCGCCGGCTGACCGGCCGGCCCTTCGGCGTCAACCTCTTCATGCCGCAGCCACTGCTCGCCGACCCGAGCGCCGTGGAGGTCTACCGGCACCAGCTCGCCGGTGAGACGTCCTGGTACGAGACCCCGCTGGGCGACCCCGACTCCAGCGGCGACGACGGCTACGAGGCCAAGGTCGCGATCCTCCTGGAGGACCCCGTCCCCGTGGTCTCCTTCACCTTCGGCTGCCCCACCCGCGAGGTCCTCGACGCGTTCGCCGCGGCCGGCACCTTCACCGTCGTCACGGTCACCACACCCCAGGAGGCGCGGAACGCCCAGTGGGCGGGCGCCCACGCGGTCTGCGCCCAGGGCGCGGAGGCGGGCGGCCACCAGTCCACGCACCGCGACGACCCGCAGGGCGGCCTCACCGGCACCGGCCTGCTCACCCTCGTCGCCGAGGTCCGCGAGAGCGTGCGGCTGCCGGTCGTCGCGGCCGGCGGGCTGATGCGCGGCTCCCAGATCACGGCGGTGCTGGCTGCGGGCGCGGACGCGGCGCAGCTCGGCACCGCCTTCCTGGCCTGCCCCGAGTCCGGGGCGCACCCCCTGCACAAGCGGGCCCTGACCGACCCGTTGTTCGTGACGACGGCCCTGACCCGGGCGTTCTCCGGCCGCCCCGCGCGCGGGCTGGTCAACCGCTTCGTACGCGAGCACGGCAGATACGCCCCCGCCGCCTACCCCCAGGTCCACCAGATGACCAGCGGGCTGCGCACGGCGGCGGCCAAGGCCGGCGACGCGCAGGGCATGGCCCTGTGGGCGGGCCAGGGGCACCGGATGGCACGCGAGCTGCCCGCCGGGGAACTCGTGGAACTGCTCGCCGCCGAAACGGAAGCCGCGCGTGCGGCAGTGAGCGGGAGGAGTGCCCAGTGACGGCACCGGTCTTCGTCGTCGAACACATGCCCAGCGGGCCGGAGTTCGTCCTGGAAGGATCCGAGGGGCGGCACGCCGTGTCCGTGAAGCGGCTGAACCCGGGGGAGGACGTCGTCCTGACCGACGGGCGGGGCCGCTGGGCCGAAGGCGTCGTACGGGCGGCCGACGGCAAGGACCGGCTCGTCGTCACCGGCCTCGCCCCGATCCACGAGGAACCGGCGCCCGCGCCCCGGATCACCGTCGTGCAGGCGCTGCCCAAGGGCGACCGCGGGGAGGTGGCCGTCGAGACGATGACCGAGACGGGCGTCGACGCGATCGTGCCCTGGCAGGCGGCACGCTGCATCACCCAGTGGAAGGGCGACCGCGGGCTCAAGTCCCTGGCGAAGTGGCGCAGCACCGCCCGGGAGGCGGGGAAGCAGTCCCGCCGGGTGCGGTTCCCGGAGGTCGCGGACGCGATGACGACGAAGCAGGTCGCCGCACTGCTGGCCTCGGCGGACTTCGCGGGGGTCCTGCACGAGGACCGGGAGACCGGAAGCGCGCCGCTCGCCACCGCCGAACTCCCCGCCACTGGCTCGATCGTGCTGGTCGTGGGCCCCGAGGGCGGAGTCTCCCCGCAGGAGCTCGCCGCCTTCGCCGAGGCGGGCGCGCCGCCGTACCGGCTCGGCCCCAGCGTGCTGCGGACCTCGACCGCGGGGACGGCCGCGGCGGCGCTCCTGATGGGCCGCACGGGACGCTGGAGCTAGCCACCTGCCGCGCCGGGGACGGCTGCTCGGGGGCTGTCACCCGGGGTGGTTGCTCGGGGGCTGGCTGTCACCCGGGGCCGTCGTCCCGGTAGGCCGTCCCGGGTCCGCCGCTTCCGGGGTTCTGTCCGAGGCCGCCAAGGCGGAGGCCGTCACCTCGGAGGCCGTCACGCCCGGGCCCCCGTCCCGGGAGATGCCACCCGGGCCGCCCCGTCCCGTCACCCGGCCCGTCCCGTCAGCCGTCCCGGGCCGCCCCGTCCCGTCCCCCGGGCTCGTCCCGTCACCCGGGCCCGTCCCGTCACCCGGGCCACCCCGTCCCGGGAGATGCCGCCCCGGCCGGCCCCCGGGCCGCCGCGTCCCCCGTCAACCGCCCCTCCCGGGGCGCCCCACCCCCGCCCCGGACGGACCCCGGCGCGCGGACCGGCCGTCCTGCGGGCGCGGGCGGATAGCATGCCGGTGTACTGATCACGATCACCAAACGACCGAGGAGGCCGGGCCATGGCGGGAGAGCCGCAGACCGACTGCCTGTTCTGCAAGATCGTCACGGGCGACATCCCGGCGACCATCGTCCGGCAGAGCGCCACGACCGTCGCCTTCCGTGACATAAACCCGCAGGCCCCCACGCACGTGCTCGTCATCCCGAAGGCGCACTACCCGGACGGTGCCTCGCTCGCCGCCGCCGAACCGCAGATCGCCGCGGACGTGCTGCGCGAGGCCGGCCTGGTCGCCGCCGACGAGGGCATCACCGGGAGCGGCTACCGCATCGTGTTCAACACCGGTGCCGGTGCCGGCCAGACCGTCTTCCACGCGCACGCCCACGTCCTGGGCGGACGCGGGATGCAGTGGCCCCCCGGCTAGACAGGTCCGCACACCGTGTCCGTACGCGAACTCGTGGTCCTCGGCACCGCCAGCCAGGTCCCGACCCGTCACCGCAACCACAACGGCTACCTGCTGCGCTGGGACGGCGAGGGCATCCTCTTCGACCCCGGCGAGGGCACCCAGCGCCAGATGCTGCGCGCAGGCGTCGCCGCGCACGACATCAACCGGATCTGCGTCACGCACTTCCACGGGGACCACTCGCTGGGACTGGCCGGGGTGATCCAGCGGATCAACCTGGACCAGGTCCCGCACCCCGTCACCGCCCACTTCCCGGCGAGCGGACAGCACTTCTTCGACCGGCTGCGGTACGCGACGGCCTACCGCCAGTCCGTCGACCTGGCCGAGGTCCCGGTCGCCGCCGACGGGATCCTCGCCACCACGGACGCGTACACCCTCGACAGCCACCGCCTCTCGCACCCCGTCGAGTCCTACGGCTACCGCCTCACCGAACCCGACCGTCGGCGTATGCTCCCCGAGAAGCTCGCCGAGCACGGTATCCGTGGTCCGGACATCGGGCGGATCCAGCGTGACGGCGCACTGCGCGGCATCCCGCTCGACGCGGTCTCCGAGCCCCGGCGCGGGCAGCGGTTCGCCTTCGTCATGGACACCCGGCTCTGCGACGGCGCGTACACGCTCGCCGAGGGCTGCGACATGCTGGTCATAGAGTCCACCTTCCTCGACGAGGACGGCCGGCTCGCCGCCGACCACGGTCACCTCACCGCGGGCCAGGCGGCCCGCGTGGCCAGGGAGTCAGGCGTACGGCACCTCGTGCTGACGCACTTCTCGCAGCGCTACAACGACCCCGAGGCCTTCGAGCGCCAGGCCAGGGCAGCCGGCTTCGAAGGTGAACTGACCATCGCCCAGGACCTGATCACGGTCCCCGTACCCACCCGCCACCAGTAACGAGAACCCCGTGCACCTCCCCAAAGCCGAACTCCACCTCCACATCGAAGGAACCCTCGAACCCGAGCTGGCCTTCGCCCTCGCCGCACGCAACGGCGTGGACCTGCCCCACGCGGACACCGAGGCGCTGCGCACCGCCTACCTCTTCGACGACCTGCAGAGCTTCCTCGACCTCTACTACGCCCTCATGGCCGTCCTGCGCACCGAGGAGGACTTCGCCGAACTGGCCGACGCCTACCTCGCCCGCGCCGCCGCCCAGGGCGTCCGCCACGCGGAGATCTTCTTCGACCCGCAGGCCCACACCGACCGGGGTGTCCCGATCGGCACCGTCATCGAGGGACTCGGCAGGGCGCTGGAGCGCAGCGAGGAGACGCACGGCATCTCCACCCAGCTGATCATGTGCTTCCTGCGCGACAGGTCCGCAGAGTCCGCGCTGGAGACCCTGGAGGCCGCGAAACCGTACCTGCACCGCATCAGCGCCGTCGGCCTGGACTCCGCGGAGGTCGGCCACCCGCCCGCGAAGTTCCGCGAGGTGTACGCCGCGGCCACGGCCCTCGGCCTGCGCAAGGTCGCCCACGCCGGCGAGGAGGGCCCGCCGGAGTACATCCGTGAGGCCCTGGACGTCCTGGGCGTCGAGCGCGTCGACCACGGCCTGCGCTGCATGGAGGACCCGGACCTGGTGGACCGGCTCGTCTCCGAGCGCATACCGCTGACGCTCTGCCCGCTGTCCAACGTGCGGCTGCGCGCGGTCGACACCCTGGAGGACCACCCGCTGCCCGCCATGATGGCCGCCGGGCTGCTCTGCACGGTGAACTCCGACGACCCCGCCTACTTCGGCGGGTACGCCGGAGACAACTTCCGGGCCGTCCACGAGGCACTCGCCCTGGACCACGAGCAACTGCGCACCCTCGCCCGGAACTCCTTCGAGGCGGCCTTCCTCGACCACGACGAGGAGCGCAGGTCGCGCTATCTCTCCGAGGTCGAGGCGTACGCGTTCGACTGACCCGATCCGCCCGCCGGACCGGCCGTCCGGAACGCGCTCCTGACGAGCCGCCTGCGGCGCAGCGCGGGAACGCTGATCTCCGTGACGGCCTGCTCCGGTGCTCCCAGTTTCGGCACCGCGCCGGACAGGCTGCCGGTCGTCGCGGCGAGCAGTGCCGCCGGGGCACCACCCCTGCGCCGGACGGAGCCGGGCACCAGCGGGCGCCCTCCGGTGTGCAGCGCGACGGCGGTCACGGGGGCGGCGACCAGCAGTGTGGCGGCGCCCAGGATCAGGCCCATCACCGCGTAACCGGCCTCCTCGGACAGCACACTGCCGAGGACGGGGCCGCAGGCCACGCCGACCGACGACGCCGAGCCCGCCAGGACCGCCCAGCGGCCGCGTACGTCCAGTGAGGCCGCCAGGCCGATCAGATACGACAGGACCACCGGGTAGAAGGCGTTCCACGTGATCTCGCCGGTCGCGAACGCGCCGAGGTCGTCGGCCGAGGAACTGAGAACGATGCTCATCGCGATGATCACGGTCCCGAGCCCGATCGGTACGGCGCGTCCGAGCCGGGCGCCCAGCATTCCGGCCCCCATGACGCCGAGGAGACCGGCCCCCAGCGCGGCCGCGAACACCGCGCCGACGGTCACCTCGGAAAGTCCCACCTGGACGACACCGATCCGGCTGCTGACCCCCCACAGGGCGTTCTGCGCCATGGACCAGACGAGCATCCCGCCGGCCAGCACCAGGCCCGACCGCCGGTGCGGCAGCCGCCCCTGGACGGTCGTGGCGGCGCCGACGGGCGAGGAACCGCCCAGCCGGGACGTGGCGGGCCAGACGAGCAGTGCGACCAGGGCGATCGACGCGAACGGCAGGCGGTGACCGCCGCCGAGGTGGGGGACCGTCAGATAGAGGAGGCCCGCCGTCGCCGAGACACTGAGCAGCCCCAGGGACGAGGTCCGGTGCGGGTCACGCTGCGCGGCGATGCCGGCCGCCGCGACCGCGGTCGCCGTGCCGGAGCCGAACCCGCCGATCACGACACCCGCGACCACCAGCGGAACCGAGGCGGTCAGGGCGGCGCAGCCGTAGCCCAGCACGGCCAGTATCAGTCCGACGCGCGCAGGTCTCCGTGATCCGTACCGCTCGACGCGTCCCGCCAGGGCGAAACCGGCCGAGGCCGAACTCAGCAGCAGGGCACTGCCGACCAGGCCCGCCTGGGCGGAGCTCAGCCCCAGATAGGCGCTGAGGCGGCCGACGATGGTGGGGAGCAGATAGGCGGCGAGGTAACCGGCGGTGAACACGGCGACCAGGGGCCACGCGGCGCGGGGGCGCGAGGACATGGGCGTTCCTGAAGACATGCCAGAAGAGGCAGGAGAAAGGCAGGGGAGGGTAAGGCGGGGGTGATGCGGGGGGCCCGGCGGATCCGGGCAGGGCGGTGCGAGGGGTGATGCGGAGGGGTGATGCGGAGGGGAGGGTGACGCAGAGGGGGGTGAAGCAAGAAAAAGCGGGAGATGCGAGACTCGTCGCCAACTGTCCCGAACGGTGCTCGCGGGCCAATTTGTATCAAGCGCGCACAGCGGACGGAAAGCCGCCTCGATGTGATCTGGGTCACTTACGGGTTTATGCATCTTCCGACCGGGTAGCAGCGCATGTTTATGCAGGTCGGAGCGAGTGTGAGCGTGGCGGCGCGGACCCTCCGGTTACGCGGGCGGATCGGGCACACTGGCCGGATCTCGCACTGTCCAGATCCGCCACGGCCGGGAGCGCACGGTGAGCACAGACATCTCAGGCATCGACCCGCTGCTCGGGCTGCGCGCCCCGCAGGACCCGCCCTGCGACGTCTTCCTGACCGGCCCGGTCTTCCTGGACATCATCTTCACCGGCCTGGACAGCGCACCCGTACGCGGCACCGAGTCCTGGGCCCGGGGGATGGGATCCAGCCCCGGCGGCGTCGCCAACATGGCCACCGCGCTCGCCCGGCTCGGACTGCGCACCTCGCTGGCCGCCGCGTTCGGCGACGACCACTACGGCGAGTACTGCTGGGACGCCCTCGAACAGGGCGAGGGCATCGACCTCTCGATGTCGCGCACGGTTCCCGGCTGGCACTCACCGGTCACCGTCTCCATGGCCTACGAGGGCGAGCGCACGATGGTCTCGCACGGCCACGAGGCACCCACCCCCGTCCCCACCGCGACACCCGGCCGGACACTCCCGCACTGCCCGCCCCGGGCCCGCGCAGCCATCGCCTCACTGACCCCCGGCCGCAGCGAGCCATGGGTGCCCGGCGCCGCCCGGGACGGCGCCATGGTCTTCGGCGACGTCGCCTGGGACGAGACCGGCCGCTGGGACCTGGACGCCCTGCCCGACCTCGGGCACTGCTCGGCCTTCCTCCCCAACGCCGAGGAGGCCATGCGCTACACCCGCACCGACTGCCCGCGCGCCGCCGCCCACGCCCTGGCCGAACGCGTGCCCCTCGTCGTCGTCACCCTGGGCGCGGAGGGCGCGTACGCCGTGGAGCGGGCGACCGGGACCGCCGCCGAAGTGCCCGCAATCGCGGTCGAGGCCCTGGACCCCACCGGGGCGGGCGACGTCTTCGTCGCCGGGTTCGTCACCGGCACCCTGGCAGGCTGGCCGCTCGCCGACCGGCTCGCCTTCGCCGGACTGACCGCCGCGCTCTCGGTCCAGGAGTTCGGCGGATCACTGTCCGCGCCCGGCTGGGCCGAGATCGCCGCCTGGTGGCAGCAGGTACGCACCTGCGCCGACCAGGACCCGGCGGCGCTGGAACGGTACGCGTTCCTGGAGGAACTGCTGCCCGCCACCAGCCGGGCATGGCCGCTGCGCCGCGCCGTCCCGACCATCGGCTTCCGCCAGTGAAGGGCTGATGATCAGCCGGTAAAACCTCTCGGTGTTGTCGGTGCGGAGTCGTACGCTGGTACTCCAGAGGCCGTCGAGCAGCGACTGCCCTGCAACGGGAGGTATGTGCAGGCCCGAGGGCCGGCCCATGACTCAGTCACCTACACAGCCACAGGCGCGAGCCCAGATCAGGATCCCCGCCGCACACCCCATGGTGATGCTCCTGGGATCGGGTGACTCCCTGCTGCGCGTGATCGAAGCGGCGTTCCCGGCCGTCGACATCCATGTCCGGGGCAACGAGATAAGCGCGACTGGCAGCGCGACGGACGTCGCCCTGATCCAACGGCTTTTCGACGAGATGGTGCTGGTGCTCCGCACCGGACTGCCGATGACGGAGGACGCTGTGGAACGCTCGATCGCCATGCTCAGGGCGAGCGGCAACGGCACCGGGGACGGCGCCGAGACGCCCGCAGAGGTGCTCACCCAGAACATCCTCTCCAGCCGCGGTCGCACCATCCGCCCCAAGACGCTCAACCAGAAGCGCTACGTCGACGCGATCGACAAGCACACCATCGTCTTCGGCATCGGCCCCGCGGGCACCGGCAAGACCTATCTCGCCATGGCCAAGGCGGTCCAGGCCCTGCAGTCCAAGCAGGTCAGCCGGATCATCCTGACCAGGCCCGCCGTGGAGGCGGGGGAGCGGCTCGGCTTCCTGCCCGGCACGCTCTTCGACAAGATCGACCCGTATCTGCGCCCGCTCTACGACGCACTGCACGACATGCTCGACCCCGACTCGATCCCGCGGCTGATGGCGGCGGGCACGATCGAGGTGGCGCCCCTGGCGTACATGCGTGGCCGTACGCTCAACGACGCGTTCATCATCCTCGACGAGGCGCAGAACACCAGTGCCGAGCAGATGAAGATGTTCCTCACCAGGCTCGGCTTCGACTCGAAGATCGTCGTCACCGGTGACGTCACCCAGGTCGACCTCCCGAGCGGGACGAAGAGCGGTCTGCGTCAGGTGCAGGAGATCCTGGAAGGTGTCCAGGACGTGCACTTCTCCCGGCTCACCTCCCAGGATGTCGTCCGGCACAAGCTGGTCGGCCGTATCGTCGACGCGTACGAGAAGTACGACAACGAAGAGGGCCGCAACGGCCGCAACGGGAAGTAGTCGCAGCGCACCATGTCGATCGACGTCAACAACGAGTCCGGAACCGAGGTCGACGAGCGGGCGATCCTCGACATCGCCCGCTACGCCCTCGCCCGGATGCGGATCCACCCGCTGTCCGAACTCTCGGTGATCGTGGTGGACACCGCCGCCATGGAGCAGCTCCACATCCAGTGGATGGACCTTCCCGGTCCGACGGATGTCATGTCCTTCCCGATGGACGAGCTCCGTCCGCCGGCGAAGGACGACGAGGAGCCCCCGCAGGGGCTCCTCGGTGACATCGTGCTCTGCCCGGAGGTCGCGAAGAAGCAGGGCGAAGAGGCGGACACCCAGCACTCCATGGACGAGGAACTGCAGCTCCTCACCGTTCACGGGGTGCTGCACCTCCTCGGCTACGACCACGAGGAGCCGGACGAGAAGGCCGAGATGTTCGGTCTCCAGGCCGCCATCGTCGACGGCTGGCGCGGTGAGCACGGGCTGACCGGCCCGTCCCCCGCACCCACCGTCTCGTGAGCGTCCCCCTCATCTCGGGTGCCGTCCTGCTCGTCGTCGTCGGCTGGCTCGCCGCCTGCGCCGAGGCCGGCATCGCGCGCACGTCCAGCTTCCGGGCGGCGGAGGCCGTCCGGGCCGGGCGGCGCGGCAGCGCCAAGCTGGAGCAGGTCGCCGCCGACCCCACCCGCTATCTCAACGTCGCCCTGCTCGTGCGGGTCGCCTGCGAGATGTCCGCGGGGGTGCTCGTCACGTACGCCTGCCTCGAGGAGTTCCCGGAGACCTGGGAGGCGCTGGCCGTCGCCATGGGTGTGATGGTCCTTGTCAGCTACGTCGCCATCGGGGTCTCGCCGCGCACCATCGGCCGCCAGCACCCGCTGAACACGGCGACCGCCGCGGCGTACGTCCTGCTGCCGCTGGCCAGGATCATGGGCCCGGTCCCGCAGTTGCTGATCCTCATCGGCAACGCGCTGACCCCGGGCAAGGGCTTCCGCAAGGGCCCCTTCGCCAGCGAGGCCGAACTCCGCGCGATGGTCGACCTCGCCGAGCAGGAATCGCTCATCGAGGACGAGGAGCGCCGCATGGTGCACTCGGTCTTCGAGCTCGGCGACACCCTCGTACGCGAGGTGATGGTGCCCCGCACCGACCTGGTCTGCATAGAGCGCTACAAGACGGTCCGCCAGGCGCTGACCCTCGCCCTGCGGTCGGGCTTCTCGCGGATCCCGGTCACCGGGGAGAACGAGGACGACATCGTCGGCATCGTCTACCTCAAGGACCTGGTCCGCAAGACGCACGTCAACCGGGAAGCGGAATCCGACCTGGTCTCCACGGCGATGCGCCCCGCCGCGTTCGTCCCCGACACGAAGAACGCGGGCGACCTGCTGCGCGAGATGCAGCAGGACCGCAGCCACGTCGCCGTCGTCATCGACGAGTACGGCGGCACGGCCGGAATCGTCACCATCGAGGACATCCTCGAGGAGATCGTCGGCGAGATCACCGACGAGTACGACCGCGAGCTCCCGCCGGTCCAGGAGCTGGAGAACGGCTGCTACCGGGTGACCGCACGGCTCGACATCGGCGACCTCGGTGAGCTGTTCGGCCTCGACGAGTACGACGACGAGGACGTGGAGACGGTCGGCGGCCTGCTCGCGAAGGCCCTCGGACGGGTCCCGATCTCCGGGGCCTCGTCGGTGGTGGACCTTCCCGACGGGCGCAGGCTCCGGCTGACCGCGGAGTCCCCGGCCGGCCGCCGGAACAAGATCGTCACGGTGCTGGTGGAACCGGAGGGAGCACAACCGGAATGACGCCCCAGGAACTGCGCGCGTTCTGCCTGGAATTCAGTGCCTGCGCCGAGGAGTTCCCCTTCGGGCCCGAGACCTCGGTCTTCAAGGTACTGGGGAAGATGTTCGCCCTCAGCGCGCTGGACGGCAGTCCGCTGACGGTCAACCTCAAGTGCGATCCGGACGACGCGGTGCGGCTCCGCGAGGAGCACCCCGCGATCGCGCCCGGCTGGCACATGAACAAGCGGCACTGGAACACGGTGACCGTCGGCGGACTGCCGGACCAGATGGTCCGGGAGCTCGTCGAGGACAGTTACGACCTGGTGGTGGCCGGTCTGCCGAAGGCGGAGCGCCTCCGGCTGGACCGGCCGTAGCCGCAGGTGCTCAGGCGGCGGACCGGCGCAGGCCGGCCGCCGCCGCGACGCCCGCCGCGAGGAGGATCAGCGCGGCGACCGCCGCCACCAGCCGCACCCCGTCGAACAGCGAGTCCTGGGTGGTCGCCAGCACCCCCAGCATCGGGATGCCGACCGTGAGCCCCACCTGCTGCGTCGTGGTGACCAGACCCGTCGCCAGCCCCTGCTCCTCGTCGGGGACCCCGGAGGTCACCGTCACCCCGTACGAGATGATCGCGCCCAGGTGGAACGCGCTGGCCAGGGAGACCGCCACCGTTGCCGTCAGGACACCGGTGTCCTCGCCCAGGGCGAGCAGCGCCCCGATGAAGACGCCTTGGCCGAGAAGCGACACGACCAGCGTCCGCCGGGCGCCGATCCGGCCGATGACCCGGGGCGCGTACACCCCGGCGGCCACGGACATCACGCCCTGCACCCCGAAGACCAGGCCCGTCCCGAAGGCGGAGAGGCCCAGCACCTCCTGGAGGTACAGGGTGAGGACGAAGACGACGGTGCTCATCATCGAGAACGTGGCCAGTCCGCCGAGGTTGCCGAACGCCACGGTGCGGCGCCGCAGCATCGGCAGGGACACCAGCGGGGCCGTCGCGCGCGACTCGACGGCCACGAAGGCCGCCAGCAGCAGGACCCCCGCCACCAGCGAGACCAGGACGTCCGCCCCGCCGAAGCCGCGCTCGGCCGCCGTGGACAGTGCGTAGATCAGTGCCAGCAGGCCCCCGGTGACGGTGACGGCACCCGGCACGTCGAGCCGCGGCCGGTCAGGCGTACGCGACTCGGTGAGCACCTTCGGTGCCAGGACGAGCACGACCACCGAGGCGACCGCCAGCAGCCCCGTCGTGGAGCGCCAGCCCAGGGTGTCGGTGAGCACGCCCCCCGCCACCATGCCGACGGTGAAGCCCAGCGAGAGCAGTGTGCCGCTGATGCCCAGGGCACGTTCCCGTAGCGGCCCCTCCGGGAACGTCGTCGTCAGCAGGGACATGCCGGTCGGCACGATCACGGCCGCCCCCAGCCCCTGGAGCGCCCTCCCCGCGAGGAACGACGCCGGGTCCCAGGCCAGGGTCGCGAGCAGCGAGGACGCCCCGAAGACGGTGAGACCGGCGAGGAACAGCCTGCGCCGGCCGTAGAGGTCGGCGATCCGCCCGAAGAGGAGCAGGAATCCGCCGGACGGCAGCGCGAACGCGGTGACCGCCCACTGGAGCCCTGACCGGCTCAGCCCGAGGTCCTCGCCGAGGACGGGCAGTGCCACGTTCAGCACGGAGAAGTCGAGCGCCACCATGAACTGGGCGGCGCACAGCACGAAGAGCACCAGACGGGCCCGGCCCGGCAGCCGGGCCGGTAGGGGGTTCACGGGGTCAGCGGCGCTGACGGATGAGGTGGAGGGGGTTTCGATCGCCATGGCGACAGCCTGCGACCGGCGGAATATCCGTGGGGAGCGGGAACTTATCCTGTTGGCCGCACCACCAGGCAGGCGCGCGGCACGGACACGGACACCAGGGGGAGTACGTGGCCTCACCGGCCCGTAACAGCACCACGGACCGCGGCATCACGGACGACAAGGCGCACCGCCTCGCCGAGCTGCGGGAGTTCCTGATGAGCCGCAGGGCCAGGGTCAGCCCGGCCGAGGCCGGACTGCCGGACGGCGGGGCACGCCGGCGTACCCCCGGGCTGCGCCGCGAGGAGGTCGCCGTCCTCGCGGGCGTCGGCGTCTCCTGGTACCAGTGGCTGGAACAGGGCCGCGACATCACGGTGTCGCCCCAGGTCCTGGACGCCGTGGCCCGGGTACTGCGGCTCAACAGCGCGGAACGCCGCCATCTCTACGTCCTGGCCGGCCTCAACCCGCCCGCGGCCGAGGTCGATCCGGCCTACCGGGACATGTGCGCGGGCCTGAACCGGCTCATCGACGCCTGGATGCCCTTCCCTGCCCACATCATGGACCGGTACTGGAACACCGTGCTCTACAACGACGCGGCGGCGACGGTGCTCGGCATGCGCCCCGGCATCGTGCAGAACTGCATGGTCGCCTTCTTCACCGACCCGGTGTACCGGGCCAGGTCGACGCAGTGGGAGGCGATCGCGCCGCTGGTCGTCGCGCAGTTCCGGGCCGCCTGCTCGGACCACCCCGACGACGACGGATTCCGGGCCGTCGTCGCCGAGGTGAAGGAGCGCAGCCCCGAATTCGCCGCGCTCTGGGACCAGCGGGACGTCGCCCCCGGCGGCCAGATCCGCAAGGAGCTCCAGCACCCGCTCGTCGGCACCCTGGCCGTGGAGTCCACCCAGCTGCGGGTGCCCGCACGCCCTGACCTGGTGATCGTGCTGCACACCCCGCTGCCCGACACCGGCACGGAGGCCCGGCTCCAGTGGCTGGCCTCGCCGGAGGGGCGGCGCGGCTCGATGTACCCCGTGCCGTGACCGGACCCCGTTGCGGCGCGGGTGCCCGCACGCTTCGTATGCTCAGCACATGACCGACACCGACCTCGGACCCGAGGACCGCAAGATCGTCACGCTGGCCCGCAGCGTCCGCGCCCGCAACGGAGTGCCGGAGGGCGCGGCCGTACGGGACGAGACGGGACGTACGTACGCGGCGGGCACCGTGGCCCTGGACTCGCTGAAGCTCAGTGCGCTGCGGACCGCCGTCGCGATGGCGGTGGCCGGCGGGGCCACATCCCTGGAGGCCGCCGCGATCGTCTCCGAGGCCGCCGTCCCCTCCGCCGAGGACCGGGCCGCGGTCCGTGACCTGGGCGGACCCGGCACTCCGGTGCTGCTCGCCGGGCCCGACGGGACGCTCCGGAGCACGGTCTCCGCGGGCTGAACCGCGACGGCGGCGCCCTGCTGTGCAACGGCGCCGCCGGGATCGGGGAGAATGGGCGCCATGAGCGCTCGACCGAACACAGAAGCTGCTGCGCAGCAGGCTGAGAACAACGCCCCCCACCGGGCCGGCTTCGCCTGCTTCGTGGGCCGCCCCAACGCGGGCAAGTCCACCCTCACGAACGCTCTGGTCGGTCAGAAGGTGGCGATCACCTCCAACCGCCCCCAGACCACCCGGCACACGGTGCGAGGCATCGTGCACCGTCCGGACGCGCAGCTGATCCTGGTGGACACGCCGGGACTCCACAAGCCGCGCACCCTTCTCGGGGAGCGGCTGAACGACGTCGTACGGACCACCTGGGCCGAGGTCGATGTCATCGGCTTCTGCCTGCCCGCCGACCAGAAGCTCGGCCCCGGCGACAAGTTCATCGTCAAGGAACTCGCCGGGATCAGGAAGACCCCGAAGATCGCGATCATCACCAAGACCGACCTGGTCGACTCCAAGACGCTCGCCGAGCAGCTGCTGGCCGTCTCCCGCCTCGGTGAGGAGCTCGGCTTCGAGTGGGCGGAGATCGTCCCGGTCTCCGCGGTCAAGGACCAGCAGGTGAGCCTGCTGGCCGATCTGATCGCCCCGCTGCTCCCCGAGAGCCCGCCGCTCTACCCGGAGGGCGACCTCACCGACGAGCCCGAGATGGTCATGGTCGCGGAGCTGATCCGCGAGGCCGCGCTCGAAGGCGTGCGGGACGAGCTGCCGCACTCCATCGCGGTCGTCGTCGAGGAGATGCTGCCCCGCGAGGACCGTCCGGCGGACAGGCCGCTGCTCGACATCCACGCGAACGTCTACATCGAGCGCCCCAGCCAGAAGGGCATCATCATCGGCCCTAAGGGCCAGCGGCTGAAGGACGTCGGCACGAAGTCCCGCAAGCACATCGAGGCGCTGCTGGGCACGCCGGTCTTCCTGGACCTGCATGTGAAGGTCGCCAAAGACTGGCAGCGCGACCCCAAGCAGCTGCGCAAGCTGGGGTTCTGAGCGGCAGTCCCGGGGCGTGGCACGCGTCCCGGCGTGCCGCGGCCCATCGGGACGCCGGGCGCGGGCTGTGCCGTGTGCGGGCCGGACGCCGGGCTACGCGCCCTCTTTCAGGACCCGGGAGATCAGTGCCCGCTGCGCATCGCTCAGCCGCGGGTCCGCGCAGTCGACGGTCCGGTCGCCGACCGTGATCCGGTACCGGAAGCCGTCCGGCACCCCCGTGGGCGGGCCGTCACGGCCGTCGGCGAGCACCGCCTCGGCCAGGGCCTCCCACTCCGCGGCGTCGGGCCGGCCCGAGGTGTCGACCTCGCCATGACGTGCGAGGCCGGCGAACCCGCCGGTCCGGCTCACCTGAATGCGCATGTGTACCGGCTCCTGCCTGAACCCGCCCGGACGGCCCGCTCGTACCCGGAGGGCCCGGCAGCCGCCGGACCCTCCTACCCGCTCATGCGGTCGGTACGCCCACCTCCGACCATGCCTTCAGTACGGCTTCCACCTCGTCGCCCTCGCCGAACCTGTTCCGGGCCGCCGCGATCGTCAGCCGGGCGAAGTCCGCGAAGTCCGCGTTCTGCGTGAGCTCGCCCCCGGTCAGGACGTCGAACCAGATCCCGCCTGCCCGCTCCCACGCGTTGCCGCCGAGCGCCATGGCCAGCAGGTAGAACGCACGGTTGGGGATGCCGGAGTTGAGGTGCACCCCGCCGTTGTCCTCGTCCGTCTCGATGTAGTCGTCCATCGACGCGGGCTGCGGGTCCTTGCCGAGCACGTCGTCGTCGTACGCCGTGCCCGGGGCCTTCATCGAGCGCAGCGCGACCCCGCTCACCCTGGGCGCGAGCAGTCCCGCGCCGATCAGCCAGTCGGCCTGCTCCGCGCTCTGGCCCAGCGAGTACTGCTTGACGAGCGAGCCGAACACGTCCGACACCGACTCGTTGAGCGCGCCCGACTGGCCTTCGTACGTGAGGTTCGCCGTGTACTGGGTCAGGCCGTGCGCCAGCTCGTGGGCGATCACGTCGATGGCGACCGTGAAGTCGAGGAAGATCTCCCCGTCCCCGTCCCCGAAGACCATCTGCTCGCCGTCGAAGAAGGCGTTGTTGTACTTCTCGTCGTAGTGCACGGAGCCGATCAGCGGCAGCCCCTTGCCGTCGATCGAGCTGCGGCCGTACTCCGTGAGCAGCAGCTCGAAGGTCGCGCCGAGTCCGGCGTACGCGCGGTTGACGCTGGCGTCGCGGGTGGCCTCCTCGCCCTCGTCGCGGACCTTGTGACCCGGCAGGTCCGTGCCGTGGCGGCAGTCGTACAGGGTGCGGTGGGGCCTGGTGGGGACGGGGTCCGCGGTGCGCGGGCGGTGGGGCGCCCAGGCCATCGCGGTCAGTTGCCGGTGGCGGCGCCGTGCCCCGTCGGCCTCCAGGGTGCGGCGGGCGGGACCGGCCAGGAGCGGGTCGTCCGCCTGGGACAGCTTGTCGAGGAGATGGGGCGGCACGATGGTGCAGAAGACGGGCTGGAACCCGTTGGTGCGAGGCTGCATGCAAATGACTGTGGCACTCCGTGACCGTGCTGTCACTGGTTGCGATCGCGATTGACGAAATAGAGTGATGAGTCACTGTTTTGCCCTCATCGAAGCGTGATCCCGCATACTGATACGGACCGACGCACCAGGCGCCCCTCGGTTAGTGTTGCCGCATCATGCGTTTCGGGCTGCTCCTTCTTAGCTGCCGCGGCGAGGGCCTGTAGTCGTAGGCCGGCTCCCTCCCCGCGGAGTTCGCTGTTGCAGCGACACAGTCGGCCGCCCCTGCTGGACCAAGAGGAGCCGTACGCCATGACTGCCGTAAATCCCGCCGAGAACGCCGCTGCCCCCGTGGGCGGACCCACCCCGGTCACCAACGCGACGCAGCTGCAGAAGCCTTCCGGGATGCCGGTCCACAAGTACCGCGGGTACGAGGCCGTGGACATCTCCGACCGCACCTGGCCGGACAACCGCATCACGCAGGCGCCCCGCTGGCTGTCCACGGACCTGCGCGACGGCAACCAGGCACTGATCGACCCGATGTCCCCGGTCCGCAAGCGCGAGATGTTCGACCTGCTCGTACGCATGGGCTACAAGGAGATCGAGGTCGGCTTCCCGTCCTCCGGCGAGACCGACTTCGCGTTCGTACGCTCCATCATCGAAGAGGGCGCGATCCCCGAGGACGTGACGATCTCCGTCCTGACGCAGGCCCGTGAGGAACTGATCGAGCGGACCGTCGAGTCGCTGGTCGGCGCGCGCCGCGCCACCGTGCACCTGTACAACGCCACCGCGCCCACCTTCCGTCGCGTGGTCTTCCGCGGCTCCAAGGAGCAGGTCAAGCAGATCGCCGTGGACGGCACGCGGCTGGTCATGGAGTACGCGGACAAGATCCTGGGTGACGACACGATCTTCGGCTACCAGTACAGCCCGGAGATCTTCACCGACACCGAGCTGGACTTCGCCCTGGAGGTCTGTGAGGCCGTCTGTGACGTCTGGCAGCCCGAGGAGGGCCGCGAGATCATCCTGAACCTGCCCGCCACGGTGGAGCGTTCGACGCCGTCCACGCACGCGGACCGGTTCGAGTGGATGTCCCGCAACCTGTCCCGCCGCGAGCACGTCTGCCTGTCCGTGCACCCGCACAACGACCGCGGCACCGCGGTCGCCGCGGCCGAGCTGGCCGTCATGGCCGGTGCCGACCGCATCGAGGGCTGCCTGTTCGGCCAGGGCGAGCGCACCGGCAACGTCGACCTGGTCACCCTGGGCATGAACCTCTTCTCGCAGGGCGTCGACCCGCAGATCGACTTCTCGCAGATCGACGAGATCCGCCGCACCAGCGAGTACTGCAACCAGATGGAGGTCCACCCGCGCCACCCCTACGCGGGCGACCTGGTCTACACGGCCTTCTCCGGCTCCCATCAGGACGCCATCAAGAAGGGCTTCGACGCCATGGAGGCCGACGCCGCCTCCCAGGGGAGGACCGTCGACGAGATCGAGTGGGCGGTGCCGTACCTGCCGATCGACCCGAAGGACGTCGGCCGTTCCTACGAGGCCGTCATCCGGGTCAACTCGCAGTCCGGCAAGGGCGGGATCGCCTACGTCCTGAAGAACGACCACAAGCTGGACCTGCCGCGCCGGATGCAGATCGAATTCTCCCGGATCATTCAGGCCAAGACCGACGCCGAGGGCGGCGAGGTCACGCCGGGCCAGATCTGGTCGACCTTCCAGGACGAGTACCTGCCGAACCCGGACAACGCCTGGGGGCGCGTGCAGATCCGCTCCGGCCAGACCATGACCGGTTCCGACGGCCGGGACACGATCACGGTCGAGGCCACCGTCGACGGCGCGGACACCCTGCTGACCGGTACGGGCAACGGTCCGATCTCCGCGTTCTTCGAAGCGCTGCAGGCCGTCGGCATCGACGCCCGTCTGCTGGACTACACCGAGCACACGATGAGCGAGGGCGCGAGCGCGCAGGCCGCCTCCTACATCGAGTGCGCGATCGACGGCAAGGTGCTGTGGGGCATCGGTATCGACGCCAACACCACGCGTGCCTCGCTCAAGGCGGTCGTCTCCGCGGTCAACCGCGCGCCCCGCTGACAGCAGCCTCCCGGCCCTGCGGACAAACGTCCGATAAGCCGTGAAGCCGTCCGGCCCGAGAGCCCCGTCCACCCGCCATGGGTGGGCGGGGTTCGGCCAACTCCGGGGGTTGTGACATCCGGGATGCTGACGCCACCTCGCGCATGTGGCTAACATCACGTCCGACACGGCAATGTTGCCGGGGCGTTACGGAGGTGTGCGACGTGCGGTCAGCCAAAGGACAACGCGCCACAAGACTGGGCATCTACGGCATCCGCACCGTCTGGGACACCGTCGGTGACGGTGAGTTCTTCTGCCCCGGATGCGGCGGCGACCGGAACTACCGCCGCCTCACCGGCCGCCACCGCTTCACCGTGATCGGCATGCCGCTGCTGCGGCGCGGCAGCGCGGGCCCCGTCGTCGAGTGCGCCGCCTGCCTGAGGCACTTCCCGACCGACGCCCTCGACCACCCCACCACCACCCGCTTCTCCGCGATGCTGCGGGAGGCCGTGCACACCGTCACGCTCGCCGTGCTCGCGGCGGGCGGCACCACCTCCCGTACGGTCCTGGAGGCCGCCGCGACCACCTTCCGCGACGCCGGGCTCGACGACTGCACGCAGGAGCAGCTGTTCACCATCGTGGAGGTGCTCGCCGCGGACACCGGGGCCGGTAACGGCCACGACCCCGCGGCCGAGGCCTGCGGAGCGGCCCTCGCCATCGAGCTGCACGAGGTGCTGAAGCCGCTGGCCCCGCATCTGGCGGTGGCCGGCCGCGAGGCGGTCCTGCTGCAGGGCGCCAGGATCGCGCTCGCCGACGGCCCGTACTGCCAGGCCGAACGCGAGGTGCTGACGACGGTGGGCGGCGCGCTCCAGCTGCGCCCCGCCGACACCGCCGCACTCCTCGCGGCGGCGGCGCGCACCCCTTCGTAGCCCCTCACCCCGCGCGTACGCCCCCGCGGCCCCGGCCTCCAGGCGTACGCCCTGTGTGACCCGTACGCCTCCGTGCGGCCGGGCGAGGGGAAAGGCCCGCGGCGTGCGGCTCCGGGCGGCACACCGGCCGCGGGGCCCCTTCCCGGGGCGACATGGAAGCCGCTCCGTGGCACTGTCGCGGTTTGTGGGCCACCAGGAACGAGGACCGCCGACGGGCGCCCGCCCCGGTGGGCGACAATGGGCGCATGAGCTTGTTCCGGGACGACGGCGTCGTGCTGCGTACGCAGAAGCTGGGCGAGGCCGACCGGATCATCACGATCCTGACCCGCGGCCACGGCCGGGTGCGCGCCGTCGCGCGCGGAGTGCGGCGCACCAAGTCCAAATTCGGGGCGCGGCTCGAACCCTTCTCCCACGTGGACGTGCAGTTCTTCGCACGCGGCAGCGAGCTCATCGGCCGCGGCCTCCCGCTGTGCACCCAGAGCGAGACGATCGCGCCGTACGGCAGGGGCATCGTCGCCGACTACGGCCGCTACACCGCCGGCACGGCGATGCTGGAGACCGCCGAGCGCTTCACCGACCACGAGGGCGAACCCGCGGTCCAGCAGTACCTGCTGCTCGTCGGCGGGCTGCGCACCCTCTCGCGCGCCGAACACGCGCCGAACCTCATCCTCGACGCGTTCCTGCTGCGTTCCCTCGCCGTCAACGGATACGCCCCCAGCTTCGACGACTGCGCCAAGTGCGGAATGCCCGGACCGAACCGGTTCTTCTCCGTCGCGGCGGGCGGCGTCATATGCGGCGACTGCCGGGTGCCCGGCAGCGTCGTACCCTCGGCGGAGGCCGTCGAACTGCTGAGCGCACTGCTCACCGGGGACTGGGAGACGGCGGACGCGTCCGAGGCGCGTCATGTCAGGGAGGGGAGCGGACTGGTGTCCGCCTATCTGCACTGGCATCTGGAGCGCGGCCTGCGCTCGCTGCGGTACGTCGAGAAGTGACACAGGGAGACGAGAGAAGCTCATGGCAGTACGCGGGATGCTCGGCGGACGTAACCGGCGTGAGTACAAGACCCCCGAGCCGCACCCCTCCGGCGCCACCCCGCCGAAGATCCCCGGCGAGCTGGTGCCCAAGCACGTGGCGGTCGTGATGGACGGCAACGGCCGCTGGGCCAAGGAGCGCGGCCTGCCGCGCACCGAGGGCCACAAGGTCGGCGAGGGCGTCGTCATGGACGTGCTCAAGGGCTGCATCGAGATGGGCGTCAAGAACCTCTCGCTGTACGCCTTCTCCACGGAGAACTGGAAGCGTTCTCCCGACGAGGTGAAGTTCCTGATGAACTTCAACCGGGACGTCATCCGCCGCCGCCGGGACGAGATGGACGAGCTCGGCATCCGGATCCGCTGGGTCGGCCGCATGCCGAAGCTGTGGAAGTCCGTCGTCCAGGAGCTCCAGGTCGCCCAGGAACAGACCAAGGACAACGACAGGATGACGCTGTACTTCTGCGTCAACTACGGCGGCCGGGCCGAGATCGCCGACGCGGCCCAGCGCATCGCGCAGGACGTCGCGGCCGGGAAGCTCGACCCGTCGAAGGTCAACGAGAAGACGTTCGCGAAGTACATCTACTACCCGGACATGCCGGACGTG
This sequence comes from Streptomyces sp. NBC_01520, assembly GCF_045040375.1. NCBI lineage: Bacteria > Bacillati > Actinomycetota > Actinomycetes > Kitasatosporales > Streptomycetaceae > Streptomyces > Streptomyces sp. NBC_01520. Next base: position 2,564,320 of record NZ_CP109404.1, on the reverse strand, counting down.
GACCTCTTCGTACGCCCCAGCGGCGAGCAGCGCACGTCCAACTACCTGATCTGGCAGAGCGCGTACGCCGAGATGGTCTTCCAGGACGTCCTGTGGCCGGACTTCGACCGCCGGGACCTGTGGAGCGCCTGCCTGGAGTTCGCCCGGCGCGACCGCCGCTTCGGCGGTGCGGAGGAGAAGGCCGTGGAGAAGGCCGAGAAGGCCGCGGAGGCCGCAGGGAAGGCCTGACCCCTGCCACTTACGCCGATGGCCCCTCCCCGGGCGGGGAGGGGCCATCGGCGTAAGTGGGCAGGGGGATCAGCTCTCCGTGCCCGCGCACTCCGCGCAGGTCCCGAAGATCTCCACCGTGTGGGCCACGTTCACGTAGCCGTGCTGCGAGGCGATGGTCTCGGCCCACTGCTCCACGGCGGGACCCTCGACCTCGACCGCCTTGCCGCAGACCCGGCACACCAGATGGTGATGATGGTCGCCCGTCGAGCACCGCCGGTAGACCGCCTCACCGTCCGTCGTGCGCAGCACGTCGACCTCGCCCGCGTCGGCGAGGGACTGCAGGGTGCGGTAGACCGTCGTCAGCCCGACGGAATCGCCCCGGTGCTTCAGCACGTCGTGCAGGTCCTGGGCGCTGCGGAACTCGTCGACCTCGTCGAGCGCGGCGGCGACCGCCGCCCGCTGCCTGGTCGACCGGCCGCGTACCGGGGCCGCGTTCGTGCCACTGATCGGCGCCGTGGCCACAGGTGCCTCCTCGTGTCGCCCGTACGTATGTCGGGCCATTGTGCCAGCCCGTCCCGGCGGCACGGTCACACCCGCACGTCGTCCGTGGCCGGGCGAGCCGCCGGTACCTCCAGGGTGCACTCCTCGGGGTCCGCCACGCGTCCGCGTGCCCGCCTGCGCGCCAGCGGCGTGGCGAGCGCGGTCAGCGCGACGAACACGGCGATGGCCAGCAGCACGATCGTGGCGCCGGGTGGTACGTCCTGGTAGTACGAGGTCACGGTGCCGGCCAGGGTTACGGCGGTACCGATCACGACGGCCAGCACGAACGTCACCTTGAAGGACTTCGCGATCTGCTGCGCGGCGGCGACCGGAACCACCATCAGGGCGCTGACCAGCAGCAGACCGACCACCCGCATCGCGACGGTGACCGTGACCGCCGCCGTCACGGCGACCAGCAGGTTGAGCGCGCGCACCGGCAGCCCGGTGACCCTGGCGAACTCCTCGTCCAGGCTGACCGCGAACAGCTGCCGCCGCAGCGCCACCGTGACCAGCACCACGAAGGCCGCCAGCACGACGATCGCGGTGACGTCCTCCTCGGAGACCGTCGACAGCGAGCCGAAGAGGAACGACGTGAGGTTGGCGTTGGAGCCGGTGTCGGAGAGGTTGATCAGCATCACCCCGCCCGCCATGCCGCCGTAGAACAGCATGGCCAGCGCGATGTCGCCGCGGGTGCGCCCGTACCAGCGGATCAGCTCCATGACGACCGAGCCCGCCACGGCCACCAGGGTGGCCATCCAGACGGGGTTGGTGGACAGCAGGAAGCCGAGGCCGACCCCGGTCATCGCGATGTGCCCGATGCCGTCGCCCATCAGGGCCTGCCGGCGCTGGACCAGGTAGATGCCGATGGCGGGAGCGGTGATGCCGACCAGGACGGCCGCGATCAGGGCCCGCTGCATGAAGGGAGGTGTGAGGAATTCCATGATCAGGTCAGCAGTCCCGTCCGGACGGGCTCGGAGGCCGCGTGGGGGTGTACGTGGTCGTGGCCGGGCAGGGCGTGCTGGCCCAAGGCCTCCGGGGGCGGTCCGTCGTGCGTGACGCAGCCGTCGCGCAGCACGACCGCCCGGTCGATCAGCGGCTCCAGGGCACCGAGCTCGTGCAGGACGAGCAGCACCGTCGTACCCGCCGCGACCTGCTCGCGCAGGGTGTCGGCGAGGATCTCCTGGCTGGCCAGGTCGACCCCGGCCATCGGCTCGTCCATGATCAGCAGCTCGGGTTCGGCGGCGAGCGCGCGGGCGATCAGCACCCGCTGGTGCTGACCGCCGGACAGGGCGCTCACCGAGTCCTTGGCACGGTCGGAGAGACCGACGAGCTCGATCGCCCGGTCGACGGCCGCCCGGTCCGCCTTGCCCGGCAGCCGCAGCTTCGTACGGGACAGCCGCCCGGAGGCGACGACCTCGCGGATCGTGGCGGGAACACCGCCGGCCGCCGTGGTGCGCTGCGGTACGTAACCGACGCGGGCCCACTGACGGAAGCGGCGCAGCGGGGTGCCGAACAGTTCGACGGTGCCGGCGGTCAGCGGCACCTGGCCGATGACGGACCGCACGGCGGTGGACTTGCCGGATCCGTTGGCCCCGAGCAGGGCGGCCACCTCACCGCGGCCGACGGTGAGGCCGACGCCGCGCAGCACGGTGCGCGCACCGAGCGTGGCCGTGGCCCCGCGCATGCTGATCACGGGTTCGGGCGTACTGGGCTCGGGCACGAGCGCCTCCGATGCTGCTGCGACGGGTACGGGTGGTGCGAGGGTCACTTCGCGCCGAGAGCCTTCTCCAGCGCGGCCAGGTTGGACTCCATGACCTCGATGTAGTCAGCGCCGGCGGACTTGTCCGTGATTCCCTCCAGCGGGTCCAGGACGTCCGTCTTCAGTCCGAGGTCCTTGGCGAGGGTCTTGGCGGTCTTGTCGCTGGCGAGCGTCTCGAAGAACACGGTCGTGGCCTTGCTCTTCTCCGCGACGGCGTGGATCTCGTTGATACGGGCGGGACTGGGCTCGGCCTCGGGGTCGATGCCGGCGATGCCCTCCTGCGTGAGGCCGTAGCGCTCGGCGAGGTACCCGAAGGCGGAGTGCGTGGTGATGAAGGTCTTGGTCGTGGTGTCCTTCAGCCCGGTCTCGAACGCCGTGTTCAGCGCGTTCAGCTCGCCGACCAGGATATCCGTGTTCTTGCGGTAGTCCGCGGCGTGGTCGGGGTCGGCCTTCTCCAGGGACTTCCCGACGCCTTCGGCGACCTCGGCGTACTTCACCGGGTCCAGCCAGATGTGCGGGTCGGCGCCGGCCTCCTCGCCCTCGTGCTCCTCGCCCTCGTGCTCGCCCTCCTCGTGCCCGTGGTCGTGGCCGTCGACCTCGGTGCCGTGGTTCTCGAGCGTGGTGAGCTTCGCCGCGTCGACGGTGTTCTCGACGCCGGACTGGCCGACGGCGTCGTCGACGGCGGGCTGGATGCCCTTGAGGAACAGGATGAGGTCGGCCTCGGCCAGCCCACCGATCTGGCGCGGGGTGAGCTCCAGGTCGTGCGGCTCCACACCCGGCTTCGTCAGGGTGGTCACCGACACGTGCGATCCGCCGATCTCCTCGGCCAGGAACTGCATCGGGTAGAAGGACGCCACCACGTCCAGCTTGTCACCGCTCCCGCGGTCGGCCGCGTCGGAGGAGGAGCAGGCGGACAGCGCGGTGAGGCCGAGGGCGACTGCTCCGGCGACGGCGGCGGTGGGTATCAGGCGGCGTACGTTCATGACAGTCATTTTCAACAAAAGTGGAAACGATTGTCAACAAGGCTGATGAGATGCCCGGATCACACCGTGCGGGCCGTCGTACCCCCTGCCGATTTGATCCAGGGGGTGCGCCCGCCGGTAATCTGAGTCATTCGCCCGCAGCGTCGCCCGAGCACCACCCCCCGGCGAGGCGCTCCGCGCCGCCCCCTGTCCAATTTCACCGTCGCAATGAAGAGAGCACCGTGGCCGCCGACAAGATCGACACCATCGTCAGCCTGAGCAAGCGCCGTGGCTTCGTCTACCCCTGCAGTGAGATCTACGGTGGCCAGAAGGCCGCCTGGGACTACGGGCCGCTGGGCGTCGAGCTGAAGGAGAACCTCAAGCGCCAGTGGTGGCGCTACATGGTCACCTCGCGCGAGGACGTGGTCGGTCTCGACTCGTCGGTCATCCTTGCCCCCGAGGTCTGGGTCGCCTCCGGCCACGTCGCCACCTTCTCCGACCCGCTCACCGAGTGCACCTCCTGTCACAAGCGCTACCGCGCCGACCACCTGGAGGAGGCGTACGAGGAGAAGCACGGCAAGCCGCCGGTCAACGGCCTCGCCGACCTCAACTGCCCCAACTGCGGTAACAAGGGCACGTTCACCGAGCCCAAGCAGTTCTCCGGCCTTCTCTCCACCCACCTCGGCCCGACCCAGGACTCCGGCTCCGTCGCCTACCTGCGCCCCGAGACCGCCCAGGGCATCTTCACCAACTTCGGCCAGGTGCAGCAGACCTCGCGCAAGAAGCCGCCGTTCGGCATCGCGCAGATGGGCAAGTCCTTCCGGAACGAGATCACTCCGGGCAACTTCATCTTCCGCACGCGCGAGTTCGAGCAGATGGAGATGGAGTTCTTCGTCAAGCCGGGCGAGGACGAGCAGTGGCAGGAGTACTGGATGGAGCAGCGCTGGAACTGGTACACCGGCCTGGGCATGCGCGAGGAGAACATGCGGTGGTTCGAGCACCCGCAGGAGAAGCTCTCCCACTACTCCAAGCGCACCGCTGACATCGAGTACCGCTTCCGCTTCGGCGGCAGTGAGTGGGGCGAGCTGGAGGGTGTCGCCAACCGCACGGACTACGACCTCAAGGCCCACTCCAAGGCCTCGGGCACGGACCTGTCGTACTTCGACCAGGAGTCCGGCGAGCGCTGGACGCCGTACGTCATCGAGCCCGCGGCCGGTGTCGGCCGTTCGCTGCTGGCCTTCCTCCTCGACGCCTACAGCGAGGACGAGGCGCCCAACGCGAAGGGCGTCATGGAGAAGCGCGCCGTGATGCGTCTCGACCCGCGCCTGGCGCCGGTCAAGGTCGCGGTCCTGCCGCTGTCCCGCAATCCGCAGCTGTCACCCAAGGCCAAGGGCCTCGCGGCCGACCTGCGGCAGAACTGGAACATCGAGTTCGACGACGCCGGCGCCATCGGCCGCCGCTACCGCCGCCAGGACGAGATCGGTACGCCGTTCTGCGTCACGGTCGACTTCGACACCCTCGACGACAACGCGGTGACCGTGCGCGAGCGCGACACCATGAAGCAGGAGCGCGTCTCCCTGGACCAGATCCAGGGCTACCTCGGCTCCCGCCTGCTGGGCTGCTGACGGTACGCAGCTTCATAACGAAGCCCCCGGTTCCCGCGCAGGGAGCCGGGGGCTTCGTGCACACTGCTGGGCACACCCCTACAGGAGGCTCGGATGGCGTCCATGACCACGAGCAAGGTCAGCAGATGGGACCAGCACGGCCGCGAACACGTCGTCCAGGTACGGAAGTCGGGGATGCAGCGGCAGCTGACCTGCGACACCTGCGGATGGCGCAAGGGGGCACAGTTCCTGCCCTGGCTGAAGGCCGAGGAACACCTGGCCGAGGCCCACCAGGCGACGGTCGACCCGACCGCCTGAACCGGCACGGCGGCTCGGGTGGAAAATCGGGTGAGAGGTCCGTCGGGGCCGGGGTACCTTTTTCGGTATGTCTTCGTTCTTCCAGATCTACGAGTGAGCGTGCGACGGGCCGACCGCCCGTCGCCCATCGAATCGATCCCTGAGATCCCTGATCACTTCAGATCTCACTTCTCACCACGAATGGGAGAACCCCCGTGGCCAAGAGCCGCAACAACCTCCTCGGTGTGGGCGGACAGCGCAAGAAGCTGTTCCGCGCCGAGCAGCAGGGCGCGGGCCCCGCGCGCGACGCCGACCGCAGGACGGCGGCCGACAAGAAGCAGGAGCTGGTGCGCAAGATGCGCGAGCGCGCCGAGGGCTCAGGCTCCGCGCAGGCGGACGCCTCTTCGGACGCCTCCTCCGCCTCCTCCGGGCAGAACGGCACGGCGGCACAGAGCTGACGTACCTGTACGAAGGCGGGCCCGGATCACCACGGTGATCCGGGCCCACCCGCGTCTCCCCGGCCACCGCCTCCACCCGGCCGCACGGGACAGCACCACGGCCTGGGTCCAGGTCCCTCCGGCGTACGCGACAATGGATGGATGACCACGCTCGCCCCCGCCCTCCCGCTGCTCCGGATCGGCCCGCACACCGTGCGGCCGCCGGTGGTGCTCGCGCCCATGGCCGGCATCACCAACGCCCCGTTCCGCACCCTGTGCCGTGAGTTCTCCGGCGGCAAGGGACTGTTCGTCAGCGAGATGATCACCACGCGGGCGCTGGTCGAGCGCAACGAGAAGACCATGCAGCTCATCCACTTCGACGCGAGCGAGACCCCGCGCTCCATCCAGCTGTACGGAGTGGACCCGGCGACCGTCGGCAAGGCGGTCCGCATGATCGTCGACGAGGACCTCGCCGACCACATCGACCTGAACTTCGGCTGCCCGGTCCCCAAGGTCACCCGCAAGGGAGGCGGCTCGGCGCTCCCGTACAAGCGGCCGCTGCTCCGGGCGATCCTCCGTGAGGCCGTGGCGAGCGCGGGTGACCTCCCGGTCACCATCAAGATGCGCAAGGGCATCGACGACGACCACACCACCTACCTGGACGCGGGCCGTATCGCCGTCGAGGAAGGAATCACGGCCGTCGCCCTGCACGGCAGGACCACCGCCCAGCACTACGGCGGCACCGCCGACTGGGACGCCATCGCCCGCCTCAAGGAACACGTCCCCGAGATCCCCGTCCTGGGCAACGGCGACATCTGGTGCGCGGACGACGCGCTGCGGATGATGCGAGAGACCGGCTGCGACGGTGTGGTCGTGGGCCGCGGCTGCCTGGGGCGGCCCTGGCTCTTCGGCGACCTGGTCGCCGCCTTCGAGGGCACCGGGACGCGGCAGGCCCCGGCCCTGCGCGAGGTCGCGGACGTCATGCTGCGCCACGCGACGCTGCTGGGGGAGTGGATCGGCGACGAGAGCCGGGGCGTGATCGACTTCCGCAAGCACGTGGCCTGGTATCTCAAGGGCTTCGCCGTCGGCTCGGAGATGCGCAGGAAGCTCGCGGTCACCTCCTCCCTGGAGGAGCTGGGCGGACAGCTGCAGGAGCTGGACCTCGACCAGCCGTGGCCGGACGGCGCCGACGGCCCCCGCGGGCGCACCTCCGGCAACAACCGCGTGGCACTGCCGGACGGCTGGCTCAAGGACCCCTACGACTGCGCGGGCGTGGGCGCCGAGGCCGAGCTGGACACCTCGGGCGGCTGAAGCGCGCGCCGCCGTACAGGGCACAGGGTGCCCATCAAAGAGCCCGCTCATGTGAGCGGGCTTTTGCGTGAGATCTCGCGCGATTCGGAGCGGGATGGGCGCCCGTGTTCCGTCTTCCGGGTTCATGCTCACGCTCTGCGACGCTCTTGGGACCGACAGATGACCGACGGTCGGCCTAGGGGCGTCCGGATGATGACATCTGAGCGCGACCCGGGGCGTGATTCTCGCCACCCCTGAGGTGCGAGTGGCTCAAATGAGCGCTCTTTCGCTTACTGTATTTCTCAAATGATGGCACTGGGTGCCAGGGGGCTGTATTTTGATCGATCGACGCATTCGCTACTCCTGGTGCATGAGATCCATGATTTACGTCACTCTCCGTAGTTTTGACTTCGAGAAGTGAACGCGGATGCCTGTCCGGTCGATTCGAGACGTCACTTTCGATCTGCTGGCGGACGGGTGGTTGAGGCCTCGTGACGCGCAAGTGGGCGTACCCAGACACCTTCGATCTGGGTATGTTCCTCGCCGTCAGGGCAGCCACCGCGTCCTCGAGGAGTCGAGACCCGTGTCGGAAAACAAAGATTCTCAGAAGTTCGTCTACGACTTCACCGAGGGCAACAAGGATCTGAAGGACCTGCTGGGCGGCAAGGGTGCCAACCTCGCCGAGATGACCAATCTCGGGCTGCCGGTCCCTCCGGGCTTCACGATCACCACCGAGGCCTGCAAGGTCTACCTCGACAGCGGTGACGAGCCGGCCGAGCTGCGCGACGAGGTCGGTGCGCACCTCGTGGCGCTCGAGAAGCAGATGGGCAAGAACCTCGGCCAGGCCGACGACCCGCTGCTGGTCTCCGTCCGCTCCGGCGCCAAGTTCTCGATGCCCGGCATGATGGACACGGTCCTCAACATCGGCCTCTCCGACGCGTCCGTCGTCGGCCTCGCCGCGCAGGCCGGCGACGAGCGCTTCGCCTGGGACTCCTACCGCCGGCTCATCCAGATGTTCGGCAAGACCGTCCTCGGCGTCGACGGCGAGCTCTTCGAGGAGGCGCTGGAGGCCGCGAAGGAGGCCAAGGGTGTCACCGTCGACGTGGACCTCGACGCGGCCGACCTCAAGAAGCTGGTCACGCAGTTCAAGAAGATCGTCGCCCGGGACGCCGGACGTGACTTCCCGCAGGACCCGCGTGAGCAGATGGACCTGGCCATAAAGGCGGTCTTCGACTCGTGGAACACCGACCGTGCCAAGCTCTACCGCCGTCAGGAGCGCATCCCCGGCGACCTCGGTACGGCCGTCAACATCTGCTCGATGGTCTTCGGCAACCTCGGCCCCGACTCCGGCACGGGCGTCGCCTTCACCCGTGACCCGGCCAGCGGCCACCAGGGCACCTACGGCGACTACCTGCAGAACGCGCAGGGCGAGGACGTGGTCGCGGGTATCCGCAACACCGTGCCGCTCGCCGAGCTGGAGTCGATCGACAAGAAGTCCTACGACCAGCTGATCGCGATCATGAAGACGCTGGAGACCCACTACCGGGATCTCTGCGACATCGAGTTCACCATCGAGCGCGGCCAGCTCTGGATGCTCCAGACCCGGGTCGGCAAGCGCACCGCCGGTGCCGCCTTCCGGATCGCCACCCAGCTCGTCGACCAGGGCCTCATCGACGAGGCGGAGGCGCTCCAGCGCGTCAACGGCGCCCAGCTCGCGCAGCTGATGTTCCCGCGCTTCGACGACGAGGCCAGCACCGTGCTCCTGGGCCGTGGCATCGCCGCCTCCCCGGGTGCGGCCGTCGGCAAGGCCGTCTTCGACTCGTACACGGCCGTCAAGTGGTCCCGGTCCGGCGAGAAGGTCATCCTCATCCGCCGGGAGACCAACCCCGACGACCTCGACGGCATGATCGCCGCCGAGGGCATCCTCACCTCGCGCGGAGGCAAGACCTCGCACGCCGCCGTCGTGGCACGCGGCATGGGCAAGACCTGTGTCTGCGGCGCCGAGGAGATCGAGGTCGACACCAAGCGCCGCAGGCTGACGGTCGGCAGCACCGTCGTGGAGGAGGGCGACCTCGTCTCCGTCGACGGCTCCACGGGCAAGGTCTACCTCGGCGAGGTACCCGTCGTACCGTCCCCGGTCGTCGAGTACTTCGAGGGCCGCATGCACGCGGGCGCCGACGACGCCGACGAGCTGGTCGCCGCCGTGCACCGGATCATGGCGTACGCGGACCGGGTGCGCCGGCTGCGGGTGCGCGCCAACGCGGACAACGCCGAGGACGCCCTGCGGGCCCGCCGCTTCGGCGCCCAGGGCATCGGGCTGTGCCGCACCGAGCACATGTTCCTCGGCGAGCGCCGCGAGATGGTCGAGAAGCTGATCCTCGCGGACACCGACGACGAGCGCGAGACCGCGCTGGACGCGCTGCTGCCGCTCCAGAAGGCCGACTTCATCGAGCTGTTCGAGTCGATGGACGGGCTGCCCGTCACCGTACGGCTGCTCGACCCGCCGCTGCACGAGTTCCTGCCCGACATCACGGAGCTCTCCGTGCGGGTGGCGCTCGCCGAGTCCCGCAAGGACGCCAACGAGAACGACCTGCGCCTCCTGCAGGCCGTGCACAAGCTGCACGAGCAGAACCCGATGCTCGGCCTGCGCGGGGTACGCCTCGGCCTGGTCATCCCCGGACTGTTCGCGATGCAGGTCCGGGCGATCGCGGAGGCGGCGGCGGAGCGCAAGAACGCCAAGGGCGACCCGCGCGGCGAGATCATGATCCCGCTCGTCGGCACGGTGCAGGAGCTGGAGATCGTCCGCGACGAGGCCGACGGTGTCATCGCCGAGGTCGAGGCCGCCACCGGTACGGAGCTGAAGCTCAGCATCGGCACGATGATCGAGCTGCCCCGCGCCGCGCTGACCGCCGGTCAGATCGCCGAGGCCGCACAGTTCTTCTCCTTCGGTACGAACGACCTCACCCAGACGGTGTGGGGCTTCTCCCGCGACGACGTGGAGGCCTCGTTCTTCACCGCGTACCTGGAGAAGGGCATCTTCGGGGTGTCGCCGTTCGAGACGATCGACAAGGACGGCGTCGGCGCGCTCGTGCGCAGCGCCGTGGAGGCCGGCCTGGCCACCCGCCCGGACCTCAAGCTCGGTGTCTGCGGAGAGCACGGCGGTGACCCGGAGTCGGTGCACTTCTTCCACGAGGTGGGCCTGGACTACGTCTCCTGCTCGCCCTTCCGCATCCCGGTCGCACGGCTGGAGGCGGGCCGCGCCGCCGCCGGGTCGAAGGGCAGCGACAGCCGCTGAGCCCACCCGGCCGGCAGGCCGGCCACGAGCCATCACGACTCCGGGACCGCGGGCGGATCATCCGTACCCTCGCCGATCCGCCGGCGGCCCCGGAAAACCCGGAAGCGGCAGCACCCTGTGCGGGGGTGCTGCCGCTTCTTCAATTGAATTACGAACCATCCAGGGTTTTTTCTTTTCTTCGTTCAGTGAGCAAATCCCGTGGCCGAACGGACCGGGGTGCGGTCCATGGATCCCCACCCATGGACCGCACCCGGCTTACCCCCGCCGGGTACGGAGCCGCACCGTCGCCACCGCCGCCGAGCAGGCAAAGCCCCCCACGGCCCTCACCCGCTCTTTCGGTGACGCCGGATTCGCACCCGACGTCGTACAGCTTTTCGGCTGGCGAGGCTGTGGGCGAGACGTTTCAACTGTGGCCGAAACCCCGTGGTGACCTCCTGTGACGGCATGCATACCCTTTGATGGGGGCGATTGCGGTTGCAACAGTGGGGGTTCGGTGCTGCGTATCCATGTGTCCGGGGTGGACCTTTCCAGAGTGCGGATGGCCACGAGGCCTGACGCAATGTGGGAAACCATTCTCAGTTTTCACCGACTGAGGGACCGGCGGGGTTCCACGGTGTTCGGGAAATGGCGGACGGAATCCCGGGCCCGGTTGAATGGTGAAGCACGTCTGCTGTCGGCGGTCGTTCCGCTCCGCGGCTATTTCCCCGACTTCCTGACGCCTTCCCGGGAAGGCGCCGAGCCATTCGGTCTCGACGTCGGAATGGAGGCGCTCCGCGACACTCCCACGGAACGTCTCCACGCCGAACTGGCCCTGTTGGCCGAAAGTAGACCCTCCGTGCCGCGTGCGCGGGGCGTCAGCCGGTCGGCCGCCGCACTGCTGGACGTGCTCGCCGAGGGGCGTACGGAGCCGCTGGGCCGTCTCATCACCGCCCTGCGCAGCTACCACCGCGCCGCCGTCGAGCCGTACTGGCCGCACATCCAGGCGAGCGTGGAGGCCGACCGGGCCGTGCGGGGCCGCGCGCTGCTGGACGGTGGCGCGGACGAGCTGCTGGCCAGCCTGCCGTCCATGATCCGCTGGCGGGCACCCGTGCTGGAGGCGGACTACCCCGTCGACCGCGAGCTGCGCCTGGACGGGCGGGGCCTGCTCCTGCAGCCCTCGTTCTTCTGTCGCGGCACCCCGGTCGTCTACCGGAACCCCGACCTCCCGCCGGTGCTCGTCTATCCGGTCACTCACCCCGCTGCCCCGGTCTACGCCGCCGAGCCCGGCCCCTGGCTGGGACGACTGGTGGGACACACCCGCTCCGCGATCCTCCAGGCCATAGGGAAGGGCTGCACGACCAGCGAGCTGGCCCGCAGGACCGGAGTGTCCCTGGCCTCCGCGAGTCAGCACGCCTGCGTCCTGCGCGAGGCCGGTCTGGTCCTCACCCTGCGGCACGGCAGCTCGGTCCTGCACACGCTCACCCCGCTGGGCGCGTCACTGCTCAGGGGCGGCGCCCCGCTCGCGATGTCCTGACGGCCGGCGGCGCTCGCGAGCAAGGGACGCCGGGGTGCAAGGGATGCCAGGGCCGCCCGGGACGGGGGCGCCGGGGCTTGCGGGGACTCCGGAGAGGAATTCCCCCCGAGCGATGAGTTTCGCCGCGCCCCGCCGTCTACCTCTCGAAGGCGCTCGAACACAGTGCCTCGGAGCACGCGAAGTGCCGAGACGGAAGAAAGTGGGAACCATGCCTCAGATGATCTTCGTGAACCTGCCGGTCAAGAACCTGGAGACGTCGAAGAACTTCTTCGGGAAGCTCGGCTTCGGCTTCAACCCGCAGTTCAGCGACGAGACGACCGCCTGTCTGGTCATCAGCGACACGATCTTCGCCATGCTCATCAGCGAGCCGCGCTTCAAGGACTTCACCAAGAAGGAGATCGCCGACGCCTCGAAGACGACGGAGGTCCTCCTCGCCCTGAGCGCGGACAGCCGGGACCGGGTCGACGAGCTGGCCGACGCCGCGCTCGCCGCGGGCGGCTCGCCCGCCAACGAAGCCATGGACATGGGCTCCATGTACGGCCGTTCCTTCCAGGACCCCGACCACCACATCTGGGAGGTCGTGTGGATGGACCCGGCGGCGGTCGAAAGCGGCGGCCAGGCCTGATGACCGCGGGGACAGCCGCACGGCTCCGGTGCCGGCACCGTGCGGCCGATGTCCCGCTCAGCCGCGGAACGGCCCCGTGACCTCGTACGTGATGCCGCCGGAGGAGCTGCCGCTCGTCCCGCGCTGCGAGGAGAAGTAGAGCCGGGTGCCGTCCGGGGAGAAGGCCGGGCCGGTGATCTCCGAGCCGGACTGGCCGCTGATCCGCAGGAACGGCGCGACGGTGTCGTCCGGGGTGATCAGGCAGATCTCCATGTTCCCGCCGTCCTCGGCGACGTACAGGTCGCCCGAGACGGACCGGGTGACGTTGTCAACGCCGGTCAGCGGAGCTCCGCCGCCCGTGACCAGTGAGTCGTCGTAGGCGAGCGAGATGCTGGACGCGTTCGCGTCGTACGCCCACACCCGGTTGTCGCCCTTGGTGGTGAACCAGCAGGTGCCCGCCGCGTAGAAGCAGCCCTCACCGCCGTTGAAGACCTTCGCGCCGGAGACCTGGTGACGGGTCAGGGTGGGTGAACCGTCCGGGTCGGGGACCGTCGCCCAGGTCACCGGGCCCGAGGTGCCGGAGCCCGCCACCAGGACCTGGAGGGTGCCGGAGGACAGGTTGCCCCAGGTGGTGGGGCGGAAGCGGTAGAAGCGGCCGTCCGTCTCGTCCTCGGTGAGGTAGATGTAGCCGTGGTCGGGGTCGGCCGCGGCCGCCTCGTGCTTGAAGCGGCCCAGGGCGGGCCGCTGGACGGCCGCGTTCACACCCCAGGGGTCCGTCTCGTAGACGAAACCGCGGCTGACCTCCTCGCAGGACAGCCAGGTCTTCCACGGGGTGCTGCCGCCCGCGCAGTTGTTGTTCGTGCCGGACAGGATCCGGTAGGCGGAGGTGACGGTCCCGGCGGAGTCGAAGCGCACCGCGCTCGCCCCGCCGCCGCTGCCCGAGGAGACCTCGGCGTTGGAGACGTAGATCCAGCCGCTGCCGTCGGCGTACGTGGCGCCCCCGTCGGGCGCGCTGTGCCAGGCGTACGAGGTGCCGGGGACGGTCTGTCCCGAGCGGGCGACGATTCTGCTGGTGAAGCCGCTCGGCAGCAGGATGCCGTTGCCGTTGGCCGCCTGCAGCGCGCCGTACGGGCCGGTGGCCGGCTGGGCGGGGTCGGCGAAGGCGGCACCCCGCCACAGGGTGCCGCCGAAGGCCGCCGCCGAGCCGCCGATCACCGCTGTGCGCAAGAAGGTCCGACGTTCCACGATCACTCCACGGGTGACGTGAGGGCCCGCCGGTCCGGACGGCCCGGCGGGTCGAACGTCAGGACAGTAGAGGTACGTAGTTGACGGAGCGTCAACAGGCGGTGAACGGGCCGGGATCAGTCCGCGCGGACCGCGAAGACCGGCACGGTGACGTCGTCGTCGTCCAGGCAGGCGCCCGTCTCCAGGTCGAAGCGCTGCTTCAGCAGCGGCGACGCCACGAACGGCCGCCCGGCCGCCGAGCCGACCAGGCCCCGGGAGAGGACGTACGCCCCGGTGAACGGGTCACGGTTGTCGATCGCGTACGCGCGCCCCGCCCGGTCCACGAACAGGGCGACCTGCCGGCCGTCCGGGAGGAGGGCCGCCACGCCACGCCCCGGGGTCAGCAGGTCGCGGTCGCAGACCGTGAGCCAGCCGTCCCCGTCCGCGAGCTGGATCGTCCGGGTGTCCTGCGCCGTTTCCATCGTCTGCGTCGTCATCAGGAGGGAGTCCCTTCGAGAGTGCGGATGGCGAGCACGGGGCCCGCGAGGATGTCCAGGTCGGGCTTGACCTGATCGCGCTCGGGGACGAACCTGACCGAGGGGTCGGGTGCGTCGGGGGCGTTGACGAAGGTCACGAAGCGGCGCAGCCGCTCCGGGTCGTTGATGGTCTCGGCCCACTCGTCGCGGTAGCCGCGGACGTGGTCGGCCATCAGCCGCTCCAGCTCGTCGCAGAGACCCAGCGAGTCGTGGACGACGACGTCCCGTACGTGGTCCAGGCCGCCCTCGATCCGGTCCAGCCAGGTCGAGGTGCGCTCCAGCCGGTCCGCCGTGCGGATGTAGAACATCAGGAACCGGTCGATGAGACGGACCAGCTCGGCGTCGGACAGGTCCTGGGCCAGCAGGTCCGCGTGGCGCGGTGTGGCGCCGCCGTTGCCGCCGACGTAGAGGTTCCAGCCCTGGGCCGTGGCGATGATCCCGAAGTCCTTGCCGCGGGCCTCCGCGCACTCGCGGGCGCAGCCGGAGACCGCCGACTTCAGCTTGTGCGGCGAGCGCAGGCCCCGGTAGCGCAGCTCCAGGTCGATCGCCATCTTCACCGAGTCCTGCACGCCGTAGCGGCACCAGGTCTGCCCCACACAGGACTTCACCGTGCGCAGCGACTTCCCGTACGCGTGCCCCGACTCGAATCCGGCGTCCACCAGGCGGGTCCAGATCAGCGGGAGCTGGTCGACGCGTGCGCCGAACAGGTCGATCCGCTGGCCACCGGTGATCTTCGTGTAGAGGCCGAAGTCCCGGGCCACCTCACCGATCACGATCAGCTTCTCCGGGGTGATCTCACCGCCCGGGATACGCGGCACGATCGAGTAGGAGCCGTTGCGCTGGAGGTTGGCGAGGAAGTGGTCGTTGGTGTCCTGGAGGGCCGCCTGCTCGCCGTCCAGGACATAGCCGCTCGCACCGACCGTCGGTGCCAGCGAGGCGATGATCGAACCGACCGTCGGCTTGCAGACCTCGCAGCCGTCACCGCCCTTGGCCTCGTCGCGGCCGTGCGAGTCCAGCAGACCGGCGTACGTCGTGACACCGAGGGTGCGGACGATCTCGTACAGCTCGCTGCGGGTGTACGCGAAGCAGCCGCACAGGCCCTGGTCCTCGGGCTGCGGCAGCAGCTGTCCGATGACCTTGACGCAGCTTCCGCAGCCCGTACCCGCCTTGGTGCACTTCTTCACCTCGGGCAGCGTGGTGTGCTCGCAGATCGCGCCCTTGGTCACGTTGTGGCAGGAGCAGATCACGGCCTCGTCGGGCAGCGAGGACGGGCCGAGCGTGACCGGGCCGCCCGCGCCGGCCGGCAGCACCAGCTGCTCCGGCGCGACCGGCAGGACCGTGCCCGTCATCGGCCGCAGCGTGCCGTACTGGTCGGCGTCCCCGACCAGCACACCGCCGAGCAGCGTGCCGTCCCGGCCGATCACCAGCTTCTTGTACACCCCCGAGCGGGAGTCCGAATAGACGACGTCGAGGCAGCCCTCGGCCGCGCCGTGCGCGTCGCCGAACGAGGCGACGTCCACGCCGAGGAGCTTCAGCTTCGTCGACAGGTCGGCGCCGGTGAAGGAGGCCGCGTTGCCCGCGATCACCTCGGCGACCGCCAGCGCCATCTCGTAGCCCGGCGCCACCAGCCCGTACACCCGGCCGTCCGAGGCCAGCGCGCACTCGCCGATCGCGAAGACCGCGCTGTCCGAGGTGCGGCACTCCTCGTCGACGATGATGCCGCCGCGCGGGCCGACCGCCAGGCCGCAGTCGCGGGCCAGCTGGTCCCGGGGGCGGACACCGGCGGAGAAGACGACGAGGTCGGTGGCGAGCGAGGAACCGTCGGAGAGCGACATGCCGTTGACCCGGCCGTCCTCGCCCGCGGTGACCTCCTGGGTGCCGACGCCCGTGTGGACGGAGAGGCCCATGTCCTCGATGGTGCGGAGCAGCGCGGCACCGCCGCCGTCGTCGACCTGGACCGGCATCAGCCGGGGCGCGAACTCCACGACGTGCGTGCTGAGTCCGAGGCCCTTCAGAGCACCCGCGGCCTCCAGGCCGAGCAGCCCGCCGCCGACCACCGCGCCGGTCGTCGCGGTCTTCGCGTACTCCTCGATCGCGAGGAGGTCCTCGATGGTGCGGTAGACGAAGCAGCCCTCGGTGTCCTTGCCGGGCACCGGCGGCACGAAGGGGTAGGAGCCGGTGGCCAGCACGAGCGTGTCGTACGTGAAGGTCTGCCCGGAGCGCGCTGTGACGGTGCGCGCCTCACGGTCGACGCTCTCCGCCGGGTCTCCGACGTGCAGCTCTATTCCGTGCCGCGCCATGAAGTCCGGCTCGACGAGTGAGAGGTCCTCCGGGGTCTTCCCGGAGAAGTACGAGGTCAGCTGCACCCGGTCGTAGGCGGGGCGGGGCTCCTCGCAGAGGACGACGACCCGGGCCGTGCCCGCGGCGGCCGTCAGTCCGCGGTCGGCGAGCGCTTCCAGGAACCTCTGGCCGACCATGCCGTGCCCGACGACCACGATCGTCGGCACGCCTGCGGTGGGGGCGGTCGGGGGAGTGGACACCGGCATCAGAAGCCTCCGTCGTTGGTGAGCAGGTGGAGCAGGGACATGTCGGCGGGGAGAGGTTCGTCGTCCTGCCAGGTCCGGGCGAGGGTGCCGACCGCGGCGAGATCGCCGAACAGCACCCCGCCGGCCAGCCGGTCGCCCCGGACGACGACCGTGCGGTACGCGCCCCGGGTGGCGTCGGCCAGCCGGATCACGTCGTCGCCGGGCATCGGACGGGAGTCGCCGAAGGCGGCCAGATCGAGGCCGCCGGGGGCAGCGGGGGCAGCGGCGGAACCAAGGGCTCCGGCAGCTCCAGTAGCTCCGGCGGTTCCAGTGGCTCCGGCGGTTCCAGCGGTTCCAGTGGCTCCGGCGGCTCCGGCGGAGACAGGGACGGCGGCGGGGGAGCGCAGGGTGAGCCGGGTCAGGGCCCTGGTGCCCTCGTAGCGGTCGGAGCCGCCGGCCAGCACCCCGGTCAGCACGTCCGCCTGTTCCAGCGCGGCGCCCGCCAGCCCGTACACGGTGCCGCGGTGCTCGGCGCAGTCGCCGACCGCGTGGATGTACGGGTCCGAGGTGCGCAGCTCGTCGTCGACGACGACGCCCTTGCGGACGTCGAGCCCGGCGGCCTGCGCCAGACCCGTCCTGGGGCGGACCCCGCAGGCCAGCACCGTGATCTCGGCCTCCAGCTCGTAGCCGTCGGCGAGCTCCACGGCGCGTACCGCGGGGGTGGCCCCGTCGGTGCAGCGCAGACCGCGCACCCGGCACTCGGTGTGTACCTCGACCCCGAGGGCCTCCAGATGGCGCCGCAGCAGCCCGGCCGCCTCGGCGTCCAGCTGCCGCTCCATGAGGTGCTCGCCCTGCTGGGCCAGCACCACCTGGGCGCCGCACTCGGCCAGCGCACGGGCCGCGGAGACCCCGAGGAGCCCGCCGCCGATGACGACGGCGCGCACCCCGGGTCGCACGGCGGCGCGCAGCGCCAGGCAGTCGTCGAGGGTGCGGAAGGGATGCACCCCGTCCGGCAGCATGTGGCCGAGGCCCCGCAGCGGCGGCAGCACCGGGTTGGAGCCGGTGGCCAGCACCAGGCGCTCGTACCCGATGACGCTGCCGTCGTCGCAGTGCACCAGCCGGTCCGCCCGGTCGATCCGTACGACCCGCACCCCGCGCCGCACCTCGGCGGGCGGCAGCGTGATGACGTCCGGCTCGTACCGTCCGGCGAGTACCTCGGCGAGCAGCACCCTGTTGTACGGTGCGTGCTCCTCCTCGCCGATGACGGTGACACCGGGGACCCGGGCGGCGAGCCGTGCGCCCGCCATCCCGGCGCCGATCACCACCACACGCGCCGTGTTCCCGCTCCGTGTCCTCATGACAGAGAGACTGCGCGGACGGTGTTACCCGACCGCATCTCTCCTGTTTCCCGGGAGGAACCTTGCGCTCAGCGCGCGCGGGCGCCCTCTGTGAGGGCCCGGCAACTGGTTGGACTGGGCACCTATCGTCTGCCTAAGGTCGCGGACATGCCCGAGATGACGCTGACCACCCTCGTTCTGCTCTGCCTGGCCGCCGCCGCGGCCGGCTGGATCGACGCGGTGGTGGGCGGCGGGGGTCTCCTCCTCCTGCCCGCCTTGCTGCTCGGCCTGCCGAACGTCCCGGCCGCCCACATTCTCGGCACCAACAAGGCGGTCGCCGTCGTCGGCACCTCGGGCGCGGCCGTCACCTACGCACGCAAGGCGCCGGTCCAGGTGGGGACCGCCGTACGGATCGGGCTGATGGCACTGGCCGGGTCGATGACGGGCGCCTTCTTCGCCGCGGGGATCAGCAGCGACGTCCTGCGCCCGGTGATCATGGTGGTGCTGCTCGCCGTGGCGGCCTTCGTCATGCTGCGCCCGTCCTTCGGCACGGCGGCGGCCGGAGACGGAACGGGCAGGAAGGTCACCCGGGCCCGGACCGTCACCGCCATCGTGCTGGTCGGCGGCGGCATCGGCTTCTACGACGGGCTGTTCGGGCCGGGCACGGGCACCTTCCTGGTGCTGGCCCTGACCGCCGTGCTCCACCTCGACCTGGTGACGGCCTCCGCCACCGCGAAGATCGTGAATGTCTGCACCAACGCCGGCGCGCTGGCGATGTTCGCCTACCAGGGCACGGTGCTGTGGCAGCTGGCCGCGCTGATGGCCGTATTCAATCTGGCGGGCGGCATGTTCGGAGCGCGCATGGCACTCAGGAAGGGCAGCGACTTCGTCCGTGGGGTCCTGCTGGTCGTCGTGTTCTCACTCGTCGCCAAGCTCGGCTTCGACCAGTGGACCGCCTGATCACCGCCGGGCCCCCGGCTTCAAGGATGGACCGCCGGCCTCACCGCACTCCGGTGAGGTGGGCGTACGCCACCACGTTGCCCCGGTAGCCGGTCTCCGGCGAGAAGCCGCCGCCGCAGGTGATCAGTCGCAGGGCGGCGTGCGAGGAGGCGCCGTAGACCCGTCGGTCGGGGAAGTCGTCGTTGTCGTACACCTCGACCGCGTCCACCGAGAAGACGGCGGTGCGGCCGTCCCTGCGGTCGATCTCGACCCGGGCGCCCTTCTCCAGCGACCCGAGCGCGTAGAAGACGGACGGCCCCTCGGCGTTGTCGACATGGCCGGCGACGATCGCGGTGCCCTTCGCGCCGGGCGGGGTGCCGTTCCTGAACCAGCCCGCGAGATTACGCTCCTCGGCGGGCGGTACGTCGAGGCTGCCGCCCGCACCCAGGCCCAGGCCCGTCATGGGGGCGTCCACCCGGATGCCCGGGATGCGGATCCTGACCGGCTCGGAGGCGCGCAGCGGTCCGGCGACCGGTGAGCCGGGCCGCAGTTCGGGGCCGGCGGCGAAGGCCTCGGCGGTGGAGGGCTGCGGCGCGACGGTCCGGGTGGCCGCACCGTTCTGGACGAGCCAGACACCGCACAGCACGGCGATGCCCACCAGCCATGCCCTGGACCTCAGGGTCGTCCTGTCCACGTCGTCGTCCTCGCGAGGTCGCCGTCAGCCGTGCTGCGCGTCGTCCGCACGGCGCCGGCGCAGGAGCCAGGCGCCGCCGACGGCCGCCGCGCCGAGGACTCCTGCGCCCGCGACGAGCTGGGCGGTGTCAGGTCCCGCACTGCCGCCGACACCGGTCCGGACATGCCCGGAGGGGCGCTCGGGCCAGGTCCCGGTCGGGGGCGCGGACGGTTTGACCGGCGCGGGCTTCGTCCCGGGCGGCGGCTTGACGGGCTCCGGTCGCGGGCTGGTCCCGGGCCGCGCACCCGTCCCGAGCCCGGTCTCCGCCGGATCCGTCCCGGTCAGCTCGGCCTCCGCGAGCTCGGACCCGGTCAGCTCCGTCTCCGTCAGCTCTGTCTCGGTCAGCTCCGTATCCAGCCCCGGCTCCGCACCCGGGTCCGCCCCGAGTTCCGCCTCCGCCTGCGGGTCGGTCCCCGCCACGGAACCGGCCTCGGTGTCCGTCCCCGGATCCGTCCGGAGCACCGGCCAGGAGGATGACTCCGGCCTCGCGACCGCGCCTTCGGCGTACGCGGACGGGGTGGTCGCGAGGCCGAGCGCGACGGCGGTGAGGGCCGCGGCGGCGGTACCGGTCACGAGGCGGGCAGGGCTGCGCATGGGAATCCTCCGGGCAGACGGATGTGTCCTGCCTCCGAGACAACGGCCCGGGCCCGCCCGCCGCATGCTGACGGATGGTCAGCTTTCACCCGTACGGGCCCGCGAGGAGCGCCCGCCCCACCGGCCCGCCGCAGGTCGTGGCGGTGACACCGACTGCTCGGGCCGCCCGGTGCCGATCGGGTGACAGCCTTCCGCGCGACGTGTGATGCGCATCACACGCATGGTCCTGTGAGGGCCGGGCACACGGTTCACACCCCCCACGGGACGGCAGCCCTCCCGGCCGCCCCCACGGCAACCGCCCTCACCGGCCCATCCCCCCTGGGACCGGTGGGGGCGGTGTCACCCCCCGTCCGTGGCGGCCCACACGATGTCCGGCGGGCGCACGCGGGCGCACCGCGGCAGCCCTCCGTCGTCGGTCAGCCGCAACCGCGCGGTGAG
The DNA here is from genome assembly GCF_045040375.1 of Streptomyces sp. NBC_01520. Taxonomy (NCBI): domain Bacteria; kingdom Bacillati; phylum Actinomycetota; class Actinomycetes; order Kitasatosporales; family Streptomycetaceae; genus Streptomyces; species Streptomyces sp. NBC_01520. The sequence goes on along the minus strand of NZ_CP109404.1, from coordinate 2,543,483 downwards.
GTGCCCGCTCAGTACGGCGGCTTCCAGGACGTCCTGAGTGACGTCGGCGATCATGAGTTTGGCCCGCCGGAACATGGTGAAGGTCCCGGAACCGTCCACCGTCCCCCAGGACAGATAGACGAAGCGCCCACCGAGCCTGTTCTGGATGTACGGCCCCGAGACCTCGATGCCGCCCTCGGCGGTCGGCACGGCGGTGCAGTCCAGGGTCCAGGCGGCCGAGGGGGCGTCGCCGGGGTGCAGGCCGAGCAGCTCGCCGGGCCGGTCCTTGCGCTGCACGCCGACGTGGATGTTGTCGAAACCGGCGAAGTCGGTGCCGGGCCGGCAGGTGAGGCCCGGGAGTTCTGAGGCTTCGATGTGGATCTGCATGACCCCATGGTGCTGCACCCGGCTCCCGGCCCGGGCGGCGCCGGACTCAGACGGCGCCCGAGGGGGCGGCGTCGTACACCTCGTCGAGGTGCTTCATCAGCTCCGCGTCGACCTCGAAGGACGTGCCGTCGATCCGGTGGACCGGCGCGATGCCCTGCGAGTTGGTGACGAACGCCGCCCGGTACGCCCCCAGCCCGTCCAGCGTCACCGCCCGCCGCACCGACGGCCGGTCCGTCCGTGCCAGACCGCTCTCCAGCAGGGCCATGGTGATTCCCGTCAGCGCGGGGGCGTCAGGCCAGACCACCGAAGTGCCGTCCCAGAAAGCCACATTGGTGATCGAGCCCTCGGCCACCTCACCACCGGGCCCGGTCAGCAGCGCCTCGTCGAAGCCCGAACGCCCGGCCAGCAGCCCGTAGTAGGTCTGGCCGAACTCACCGGGCCGCTTGATGTGCGGCACGGTCCGTGTGTACGGGACGGACATCAGGCTCCTGGGCGCGGTGGACATCCGCGCGGGCTCCCGCACCGTCACCATCGGCGTCGTCACCGTGTCGCCGGGCGGAAGGAATCCGTGCACCCGGACCGACGCGTCCCGTGTCCCGGCGCCGTCGAGCGCGTGCCCGATCAGCCCGCGCACGTACCCCCCGTCCAGGGGCTGGCCGAACAGCTCCCGGCTCGCGGAGTCCAGCCGGTCCAGATGCAGCCCGAGGCCGCGCACCGTCCGGTCCCTGACCTGCATCGCCGTGAAGTGGCCGTACCCGGCGAAGGCCGGGATCCGCAGATCCTCCGCGGTGGCCGGACGGCCGCCGATCTCGACGTACAGGGCGGTCGCGGGAGTCGTCATGCGCCCACCGTAGGGTGCGCCACGCACGGCCGGCTTGACCTCAACCACGCTTGAGGCGTGAGCCTGTGACGCATGGACCTCACCACAGTTGTTCCCACCCCGTCCGACGCCCCGCTGAAGGTGGCCGCCGTCCTCGGCAGCAACCGCGAGGGCCGCTTCGGCCCCGTCATCGCCCGGTGGTTCCTCGACCGGGCCGCCGGCCACCCGGACATCGACATCGAGCTGATCGACGTCGCCGAGGCAGGATCTCCGTCGGAACGGCTCGCGCGGGCCGACGCCTTCGTCGTGCTCACCCCCGAGTACAACCACTCCTACCCCGCCCCGCTGAAGGACCTCATCGACGCCCACTTCACCGAATGGCAGGCCAAGCCGGTCGGCTTCGTCTCGTACGGCGGGATCTCCGGCGGCCTGCGGGCCGTGGAGCACCTCCGTCAGGTCTTCGCCGAACTGCACGCAGTCTCCGTACGCGACACCGTCTCCTTCCACAACGCGGGCGCCCTCTTCGACGACCACGGGCGGCTCGGGGACCCGGCGGCCGCCGACGCCGCGGCGAAGACGATGCTCGACCAGCTGGTCTGGTGGGGGCGTGCGCTGCGCGAGGCCAGGATCCTGCGTCCGTACGGCGGCTGACCCGGGCCGGGCCGACAATCGAGGGGCAGCCCGCACCCACGAGACCGACGACGAACCGACGACGAACCGAGGAGACCCGGGGATGACAGAGCCGGCATGGCTGACCGTGCAGACCACGACGGACAGCGAGGAGAAGGCCCACACCCTGGCCCAGGGCGCGGTGGAGGCGCGGCTCGCCGCCTGCGCGCAGATCTCCGCGCCCGTCACCTCGGTCTACCGGTGGCACAACGCCATCGAGACCAGCGAGGAGTGGCAGGTGGTGTTCAAGACCACCACCCAGCGGTACGAGGAACTGGAGGCCCACCTCGTCACGGCGCACGACTACGACACCCCGGAGATCATCGCCACGCCGATCGTGCGGGGCAGCGCCCGCTACCTCGGCTGGGTGACGGCGGAGACGGCAGCGGCGGCGGCCCTGTGACCGGAACCGGACCGCCGTTCTTCGTCTACGGCACCCTGCTCCCCGGCCAACGCAACCACGACCGGTTCCTGCGCGGCCGCACGAGCGGGGAACGTCCGGCCGTGCTGCCCGGCGCCCTCCTGTACGAGGGCCCCGGATACCCGTACGCCGTCGGGGGCCACGGCACGGTCCACGGCGCACTCGTCACCGCCGCGCAGGGGTCGTACGCGGAACTGCTGGGCCTCCTGGACGACCTGGAGGAGTACCTGGGCCCGGACCACCCGCGCAATCTGTACGAGCGGGTGGTCCGCCGGGTCGTCCCGGGGACCGGTCCGGGATCCGGGGAGCCCGTCCGCGCCTGGGTCTACCTCGCGGCCGCCGCCGTCACCCGCTCCCTGCGCACCGGCGGCACGCCCGTCCCCGGGGGCGACTGGCTCAAGCGGCCTCCACCCGCACCGCGCACACCTTGAACTCCGGCATCCGCGACACCGGGTCCAGAGCCGGGTTCGTCAGGGTGTTGGCCCGGCCCTCGCCAGGCCAGTGGAACGGCATGAACACGGTGTCCTGCCGGATCGCGACCGTGATCCGGGCGGGCGCCACCGCCCGCCCCCGCCGCGAGGTGACCGCGACCGCGTCGCCCTCGGCCACCCCGATCCGCTCGGCCAACCGCGGATGCAGCTCCACGAAGGGGCCCGGCGCGGCGGCGTTCAGCTCCGCCACCCGGCGGGTCTGCGCCCCCGACTGGTACTGGGACACGACCCGGCCCGTCGTCAGCACCACCGGGTACGCGGCATCCGTCTCCTCCGCGGCCGGGCGGTGCACGACCGGGACGAACCTGGCCAGCCCGTCGTCCGTCGCGAAGCGCTCCAGGAACAGCCGCGGCGTCCCGGCGTGCTCCTCGTCCGGGCACGGCCAGAACACCCCGTCCTCCGCCGCGATCCTGGCGTAGGTGATGCCCGCGTAGTCGGCGGGGCCGCCCGCCGAGGCCCGCCGCAGCTCGTCGAAGACCTCCTCCGGATCGGCCGGGAAACCCTTCCCGTGCCCCAGCAGCCCGGCCAGCGCGTTCAGCACCTCCAGGTCGCTGCGCACCCCGGGCGGGGGAGTGACCGCCCGCTGCCGCAGCAGCACCCGGCCCTCCAGATTGGTCATGGTCCCGGTCTCCTCGGCCCACTGGGTCACCGGCAGCACCACGTCCGCCAGTGCCGCCGTCTCCGACAGCACCACGTCCGCGACCGCCAGGAAGTCCAGCGACCGCAGCCGCTCCTCGATGTGCCCCGCACGCGGCGCGGACACGACCGGGTTGGACGCCATCACCAGCAGCGACCGCACATCCCGCCCCAGCGCGTCCAGCAGCTCGTACGCACTGCGCCCCGGCCCCGGCAGCGAATCCGGGTCCACCCCCCAGACCCCGGCCACATGGCGCCGGGCCGCCGGATCGGTGAGCTTGCGGTAACCGGGCAACTGGTCGGCCTTCTGGCCGTGCTCCCGGCCGCCCTGGCCGTTCCCCTGCCCGGTCAGGCAGCCGTACCCGGACAACGGACGCCCCGCCCGACCGGTCGCCAGGCAGAAGTTGATCCAGGCACCGACCGTGTCCGTGCCCTTGGCCTGCTGCTCGGGTCCGCGCGCGGTGAGCACCATCCCGCTCTCCGCCCCGCAGAACATCTCCACGGCCTCACGCAGCTGCGGCACGGACACCCCGGAGATGCGTTCCACCAGCTCCGGCCAGTGCGCCATCGCCCCGGCCCTGGCCTCGTCCCAGCCGCTCGTCCGGGTACGCACGAACTCCTCGTCCACCCGCCCGTCCGCCACGACCAGATGCAGCATGCCGAGCGCGAGGGCCAGATCCGTGCCCGGCCGGGGCGCCAGATGCAGATCCGCCTGCTCCGCCGTCCTGGTCCGGCGCGGATCGATGACGATCAGCCGGCCGCCGTTCTCCCGCAGCTCGGTCAGATAGCGCAGCGCCGGCGGCATCGTCTCCGCGAGGTTCGAGCCGACCAGGATCACGCAGCCGGTACGGGGGATGTCCTCCAGCGGGAACGGCAGCCCCCGGTCCAGCCCGAACGCCCGCTGGTGCGCGGCAGCCGCCGAGGACATGCAGAAGCGGCCGTTGTAGTCGATCTGCGAGGTGCCCAGCACCACCCGGGCGAACTTCCCCAGCGCGTACGCCTTCTCGTTGGTCAGCCCGCCCCCGCCGAACACCCCCACGGCGTCCGCCCCGTACGCGGCCCGGGTCCCGCCCAGTCCCTCGGCGATCCGCTCCAGCGCCTCGTCCCAGCCGGCCGGTTCCAGCTCACCGCTCGCCGCGCTCCGCACCAGGGGCCCGGTCAGCCGGGCACCGGCGGACAGCACGGCGGGAGCCGTACGCCCCTTGCCGCACAGCGCCCCCCGGTTGACAGGGAAATCGGTGCGCTCCACGACCTCGACCACCGTGCCGTCGGTGACCGGTCGCAGCTTCATCCCGCACTGCAGCGCGCAGTACGGGCAGTGGGTGGACGTCTCGGTGCGGGCCATGCTCCCAGCGTGCGAGCCGGGTATTACGGGCACCGGTGCGTCCGGTTACGCCCCCGGTACGCGCACCTCAGCCCGCGTCCCGACCGGCCGTGAGGTCCGCGGCGAGCGCCTCGGTCACCCCCGCCTCGCGCGGCCCCAGGAAGTGCGGATCCGGTTCGAAGACGGTGTCCAGGAGCGCCTTGCCCGCCGCGAACACCTCCCGCGTCCCGCCGTAGTACCAGGTCGCATCGTGTACGGCGTCGACCCCGACCCCGTACGCGTCGATCCCGGCGGACCGGCACAGCGCGATCGCCCGCCGGATGTGGAAGCCCTGGCTCACCAGCACCGCGCGGTCGACCCCGAATATCTTCTTGGCGCGGACACAGGAGTCCCAGGTGTCGAAACCGGCGTAATCACTCACGATCCGTCCGTCCGGCACCCCGCGTTCCGTGAGGTACGTGCGCATGGCGTCCGGCTCGTCGTACTCCACCCGGCTGTTGTCCCCGGTGACCAGCACCACCCGCACCTTGCCGGTCCGGTACAGCTCGGCCGCCGCGTCCAGCCGGTGCGCGAGGTACGCCGACGGCCTGCCCTGCCACAGCCCGGCCCCGAACACCACGGCCACCTGCTGCGCGGGGGCGTCCGCCGCCGTCCGCACCCGGGCATCGGCAGTCGTGTGCAGCCAGGTCGCCGGCGCCAGGGCCACCACACAGGCGACCATCAGCCCCTGTACCAGCCACCGCTGCCCGCGCCGGGTGCGCGGCAGCCGTGGCCGCCCGGCGCCCAGCCACTTCGGCACCGACGGCCGCCCCAGTCCCCCCAGCCGCATGCGCGGTCCCCCCGTTCCGTACCGGATCCCTCATGGAACAAGACGATCGGGAAGGCCGAAAGGTTCGCCGGACCAGGAGTTCCGTGATCCCGGCCCCCGTCCTGACAGTGCGCCCCGCCCCGCCGTGAGGTGGCGGAAAACACCCGTCACCGGTGGGAAACGGCCTGGCAACCTCCGCCCGTCACCATCTGTTCATGACGGAGACGGCACCGGAACACCCGCGTGAGCCCCTGCCCCTCGACAGCACGGCGCAACTCCTCACCCGCATCACCTCACAGCTCGGAAACCAGCTCGACCTCGTCTCCCGGAACGGAGCCCGCAGACCTGTGCACCGCACCCGGAACGACGCCCGGCACCCCGCCCCGACCCTCGTCGCCGTCGCGCACGGCAGCCGGGACCCGCGGGCCCTGCGCACCGTCCTGGAACTCCTGGACCGGGTCCGGGAGCTGCGCCCCGGACTCGACGTCCGGCTCGGGCACATCGAGCTGAACGCGCCCCTGCTGCCGGAGACCCTGGACGGCATCGCGGCGGGCGACGCCGTCCTCGTACCGCTGCTCCTCGGCCGCGGCCACCACGTCCGGCACGACCTGCCCCTGGCCGCCGCGCGGGCCGGGCACCTGCGGACCCTGGTCGCCGCACCGCTCGGGCCGCACCCGCTGCTCGTCGAGGCACTGTACGAACGGCTCGTCGAGGCCGGCTGGCAGGCCGAGGACGGTACGAGCCGCAGCGCCGCCGTCGTGCTCGCCGCCGCAGGATCGCGTGACCCCGACTCGGCCGTCGACGCCCGCCGCACCGCCCAGATGCTCAGTGACCGCCTCGGCGGGGTGCCCGTCGTCCCGGCGTACGCCTCGGCGGCCACCCCCACCGTGCCGGTCGCCCTGCGCGCCCTCGCCGCCCGCGGGCGGCACCGCGTCGCCCTCGCCTCGTACTTCACCGCACCCGGCCGCTTCGCCACCGCGGCGGCCGACGCCGTCGACGGGACCGCCGCAGCACCGCTCGGCGCGCACCCGGCGATGGCCCGCCTCCTGCTGCACCGCTACGACCGGGCCCTGGCCACGGGCGTGCCCGCGTACGGCGCCCTGACACACGCGCACCTGCTGGCGTCCGCCTGAACCGTGCGGCCCGGCGCCGTACCGCGTCCGGAGCCGCATGACGCCACCCGCCGATCCCCTCCGCGCGACGGGCAGGCCGTTACTGTCGAGGTCATGGACGGTACGCACGACACCCGGGACACACAGGAGCACGGCACGACGCCCTACGGCGCGGCCGACACCGAGCGCTGGGACACCGAGCCCGACAAACGGCCCGGCCGCACCGCGTTCCAGCGCGACCGGGCCCGCGTGCTGCACTCCGCCGCCCTGCGCAGGCTCGCCGGGAAGACCCAGGTCGTCACCCCCGGCACCCGCGGCCGGGCCTGGGACGCCAGCCCCCGGACCAGGCTCACGCACTCCCTGGAATGCGCCCAGGTCGGCCGGGAGCTCGGCGCCGCACTCGGCTGCGACCCCGACCTCGTCGAAACGGCCTGCCTCGCCCACGACATGGGCCACCCGCCCTTCGGCCACAACGGCGAACAGGCGCTCAACGACTTCGCCTCGGACTGCGGCGGCTTCGAGGGCAACGCCCAGTCGCTGCGCCTGCTGACCCGGCTCGAACCCAAGCGGTTCGTCCGCGACCCCCGCAGCGGCGAGCTCGTCAGCGTCGGACTCAACCTGACCCGGGCCGCCCTGGACGCCGCCACCAAGTACCCCTGGCCCCGGGGCGAGCACCCGACCGACCCCGGCTCACCCAAATTCGGGGTGTACGAGGACGACCTGCCGGTCTTCGAATGGGTCCGCAAGGGCGCGCCGCAGGACCGGAAGTGCTTCGAGGCCCAGGTCATGGACTGGTCCGACGACGTCGCGTACTCGGTGCACGACTTCGAGGACGGGCTGCACGCCGGGCACATCGACCCCAGCTGCCTCTTCGCCGAACCGGAACGCAGGGAGATCTGGGAGGTCGCCATCGGCCGGTACGTCCCGGCCGGCACCGACCCGCAGGAGCTGGCCGACGCCCTCGACCGGCTCGTCGGCCAGGAGTGGTGGCCGCACGGCTACGACGGCTCAGCCGTGGCCCAGGCCCGGCTGAAGGACGCGACGAGCCAGCTCATCGGGCGGTTCTGCCTCGCCGCCGAGTCCGCCACCCACGGCGCGTACGGCCCAGGACGGCTCGGCAGGTACGGCGCCGAACTCATCGTGCCCGACGAGGTCCGCAACGAGTGCGCCGTCCTCAAGGCCGTCGCCGACCGCTACGTCATGCAGCGGGCCGAACAGGAGACCATCCGCGCCGGCCAGCGCATCGTCATCGCCGAACTCGCCGCAGCGCTCACCGCCCGCGCCCCCGGGGGCCTGGAGCCGCAGTTCCGCGCCCTGTACGAGACCGCACCCGACGACCGGGCCCGCAAGCGGGTCCTCGTCGACCAGATCGCCGCCCTCACGGACGCCTCGGCCCGCTCCCTGCACGGAACGCTCACCGGGGTTCGGCAGACTGGACCGTGACCGGGCCACATGACACCCGGATGTGACCTGATCGGGGCACACCCCCTTTCGCCATCACGCCGCGTGCGGGACGCTCGCAGGTGGTGGCGCCGCGCAGCACAGCACCGAGGAGGCTTCAAGTGGTCGACGCAAACCGGACGTTCGTCATCGTCGGCGGAGGACTGGCAGGAGCGAAGGCGGCCGAGACACTCCGGACGGAGGGTTTCACCGGCCGGGTCATCCTGATCGGGGACGAGCGCGACCATCCGTACGAACGGCCTCCCCTGTCCAAGGGTTACCTCGCGGGCAAGGACGAGCGGGACAGCGTCTTCGTCCACGAGACGGCCTGGTACGCCGGGGCCGACATCGAGCTCCACCTCGGCCAGGTCGTCACCTCCGTCGACCGGGAGGGCCGGTCCGTCCAGCTCGGCGACAACACCGTCGTCCACTACGACAAGCTGCTGCTCGCCACCGGCGCCGAACCCCGCCGCCTCGACATCCCCGGCACCGACCTGGTCGGCGTCCACCACCTGCGCCGCCTCGCCCACGCCGACCGGCTGCGCAACGTCCTCGCCGCCCTCGGCCGCGACAACGGCCACCTGGTGATCGCCGGCGGCGGCTGGATCGGCCTGGAGGTCGCCGCCGCCGCCCGCGGCTACGGCGCCGAAGTCACGATCGTCGAACCCTCCGCGACCCCACTGCACCACGTCATCGGCCCGGAGCTGGGCCAGATCTTCACCGACCTGCACACCGAGCACGGCGTCCGCTTCCACTTCGGCGCCCGCCTCACCGAGATCACCGGCGAGGACGGCCTGGTCCTCGCCGCCCGCACCGACGACGGCGAGGAGCACCCCGCCCACGACGTGCTCGCCGCTATCGGAGCCGCGCCCCGCACCGCCCTCGCCGAGGCCGCCGGGCTCGACATGGCCGGCCGGGCACACGGCGGCGGCGTCGCAGTGGACGCCTCGCTGCGCACCTCCGACCCGCACATCTTCGCCGCTGGGGACATCGCGGCCGTGGAGCACCCACTGCTCGGCACCCGGCTCCGGGTGGAGCACTGGGCCAACGCCCTGAACAGCGGACCGGCCGCCGCCCGGGCCATGCTGGGCCAGGAGGTCTCCTACGACCGGGTCCCGTACTTCTTCTCCGACCAGTACGACCTCGGCCTGGAGTACTCGGGCTGGGCCCCGCCGGGCTCGTACGACCAGGTCGTCATCCGCGGGGACGCAGGCAAGCGGGAGTTCATCGCGTTCTGGCTGAAGGACCGCAGGGTGCTCGCCGGGATGAACGTCAATGTGTGGGACGTCACCGAGACCGTCCAGGAGTTCATCCGGTCCGGCCGGCAGATCGACCCGGACGCCCTGGGAGACCCGTCGGTGCCGCTGCGGACCCTGCTCTGACCCGCCCGGCATCCGGGACCGGCCGGCGGCGGACACCCCGTGCCCGCCGCCGGCCGGTCCCGGATGTCCGGCCCCACCCGTAGACTTCACTCGTGGCAGGCAGGATCAACGACGACGACGTGAAGGCGGTACGGGACGCGGTCCCGATCGACGCCGTCGTCTCCGAGTACCTCCAACTGCGCAACGCGGGCGGCGGGAACCTCAAGGGCCTGTGCCCCTTCCACGACGAGAAGTCCCCCTCCTTCCAGGTCAGCCCCAGCAAGGGTCTCTTCCACTGCTTCGGGTGCCAGGAGGGCGGCGACACGATCGCCTTCGTGATGAAGATCGACCACCTCACCTTCTCCGAGACGGTCGAGCGCCTCGCCGCCAAGGCGGGCATCACCCTGCGGTACGAGGAGGGCGGCTACAACCCCTCCCACCAGCGCGGCGAGCGCATCCGGCTGGTCGAGGCCCACAAGATCGCCGCTGACTTCTACCGCGAGCAGCTCGACGGCCCCGAGGCGGAGATCGGCCGGAAGTTCCTCGCAGGGCGCGGCTTCGACCAGGACGCGGCGGCCCACTTCGGCGTCGGATACAGCCCCGCGGGCTGGGACCACCTCACCCGCTTCCTGCGCGGCAAGGGCTTCAGCGACAAGGAGCTCATCAGCTCCGGCCTCTCCCAGGACGGCCGCCGCGGCCCCATCGACCGCTTCCGCGGCCGGCTGATGTGGCCCATCAGCGACACCTCCGGCGAGATCGTCGGCTTCGGCGCCCGCAAGCTCCGCGACGACGACAACGGCCCGAAGTACCTCAACACCCCCGAGACGTCGATCTACAAGAAGTCCCAGGTGCTGTACGGCATCGACCTGGCCAAGAAGGACATCGCCAAGTCCAGCCGGGCCGTCGTCGTCGAGGGCTACACCGACGTCATGGCCTGCCACCTCGCCGGGATCACCACCGCCATCGCCACCTGCGGCACGGCGTTCGGCAACGACCACATCAAGATCCTCCGACGGCTCCTGATGGACAACGGCAGCGCCCGCGTGATCTTCACCTTCGACGGCGACGCGGCCGGCCAGAAGGCGGCCCTGCGCGCCTTCGAGGACGACCAGAAGTTCGCCGCCGAGACGTACATCGCGATCGCCCCGGACAACATGGACCCGTGCGACCTGCGCCTGGCCAAGGGCGACGACGCCGTCCGCGACCTGGTCGAACCCCGCACCCCGCTCTTCGAGTTCGCGCTGCGCCAGATCGTCGGCCGCTACGACCTGGAGACCCCGGCAGGCCGCGCCGCGGCGCTCGACGAGGCCGCGCCCGTCGTCGCCAAGATCAAGACGAGCAGCGTCCAGCGAGAGGTGGCCGTCCAGCTCGCGGGCTTTGTCGGCATCCTCGACCAGGAATTCGTCGTCCACCGGGTCAACCAGCTCGCCCAGTGGGCCCGCGGGCGGGGAGACAAGCGCGGACCCGCGCGAGCCCCCGCCGGTCCCGGCGCGCAGCACCAGCAGGGCCACCAGCCCGTCGCTCCGTCCGGCCCCGCGCTGAACCTCCGCAGCCCCGCCCACCGCACCGAGCGCGAACTGCTCAAGCTCGCCCTGCAGAAGCCCGCACTCGTCTCACCCGCCTTCGACGCCTACGGCATCGACGAGTTCACCGCCCCGCCGTACGCGGCGGTGCGCCAGTGCATCGCGGAGGCGGGCGGCGCCGAGCAGGGGCTGGCCGAGACCCGCGAGTACCTGGTCCAGGTGCTCGACGCGACCCCCAACGACTCGGTGCGCAAGCTCGTCACCGAACTCGCGGTCGAGGTCTTCCACGGCAAGTCCATCGACGAGTCGTACGCGGGCCAGCACCTGGTCAAGGTCCGGCTGCGCGCCGTCGACCGCCGGATCGACGACGTCCAGGGCAGCCTCGCCCGCCTCGGGAGCAACGTCGCCCCGGACCATCTGGCTGCCGCGCAGAACGAGGTCTGGGTCCTCCAGCAGTACGCCCAGTCGCTCCGGAGCCACGGCGCGGCCGCGCTCTGATCCGCGACACCGCCCGCCCCGCCCGGTGACCGGCCGGTCACGGACCGGTTCCAGAAAGTCACCGCACGCCCCTCGTGGCAGCGATGTGTCGTACCCCACACTGGGTAGCGGTGCCTGAGTCATCGGAGCGCGGACGGTCCACCCAGGGCGGACCCCCATCCCCGCGGTCCGGCAGCGATCACCTGGAGGTCGCCCCCGTGCAGACCCGGACCGTGACGACCACGACCGAGCATGTCCCGGCGATTCCCGCGCAGAACCGGGCCACGCGCCGTCCGGAGGCGGCCGCCCCGCCCCCGGACGCACCCGACCCGGTGATGGAGGAACCGGTGGAGGCCCCCGAGCCCCCGGAGCGGCGCCGGCCGGAGACCGGTGGCCCGTCGTCCGACCTCTTCCGCCAGTACCTGCGGGAGATCGGCCGTATCCCGCTGCTCACCGCGGCGGAGGAGGTGGATCTCGCCCGCCGCGTCGAGGCGGGGCTCTTCGCCGAGGAACGTCTGGCGGGCACCCCCGACCCGGACTCCCGGCTCGCGTTCGACCTGGACCGGATCGTCGTCATGGGACGGGTGGCGAAGCGCCGCCTCATCGAGGCCAACCTGCGCCTCGTCGTCTCGGTGGCCAAGCGGTACGTCGGCCGGGGCCTGACCATGCTCGACCTGGTCCAGGAGGGGAACCTGGGACTGATCAGGGCGGTCGAGAAGTTCGACTACGCCCGGGGCTACAAGTTCTCCACGTACGCCACCTGGTGGATCCGCCAGGCGATGTCCCGGGCCCTCGCCGACCAGGCCCGGACCATCAGGGTCCCGGTCCATGTCGTCGAGCTGATCAACCGCGTCGTACGCGTCCAGCGCCGCCTGCTCCAGGAACGCGGCTACGAGCCGACCTCCGAGGAGGTCGCGGTCCAGCTCGACCTGACACCCGAGCGGGTCGGCGAGGTCCTGCGCCTCGCCCAGGAACCCGTCTCGCTGCACGCCCCCGTCGGAGAGGAGGACGACGTGGCCTTCGGGGACCTCATCGAGGACGGCGACGCCGCCTCACCCGTCGAGTCCGCCGCCTTCCTCCTTCTGCGCGAACACCTGGAGGTGGTCCTCTCCACGCTGGGCGAGCGCGAGCGGAAGGTCGTCCAGCTGCGCTACGGACTGGACGACGGACGGCCCCGCACCCTTGAGGAGATAGGCCGCATCTTCGGCGTGACCCGCGAGCGCATCCGGCAGATCGAGTCCAAGACCCTGAACAAACTCCGCGACCACGCCTTCGCCGACCAGCTCCGCGGCTACCTGGACTGAGCCGCACCCCTGGGTCCGGGGCGTCGGCCCCGGACCCGCAGGGGAGTTCAGGAGCCGCGGACCCGCCGGGGGGTTCAGGAGCCCCGGACCCGCAGGGAGTTCAGGAGCCCCCGGCACCCTTCCGCTTGTGCCGCGCGCTGCCGGACGCCGCGCCGACCGCGACGCCCTGGGGCCATCCCCACGCCGACACCCATCGCGGGATCACCGGTCACCGCGCCGACCGCGGCCCCGAGCCCCGCACCGATCCCGATGCCGAGCGCGACGCGGCCTTCCTGGCCCGCGCCGTCGCGTCCCGTCCTCGTCAGCCGTCCCCCGTCCCTTCCGCCGGCTTCCCCACCGGCGATCAGTCGATCTCGGCAGGCGCCTGTGCGAACTGCGCGGCGTACAGCCGGGCGTAGGCGCCTTCGACCGCCAGCAGCTCGTCGTGCGTGCCCTGCTCGACGATCGAGCCGTTCTCCATCACGAGGATCACATCGGCATCCCGGATCGTCGAGAGCCGGTGAGCGATCACGAAGCTCGTCCGGCCGTGCGCGAGCCGCGCCATCGCCTTCTGGATCAGCACCTCCGTACGGGTGTCCACCGAGCTGGTCGCCTCGTCGAGCACCAGGATCACCGGGTCGGACAGGAACGCCCGCGCAATGGTGATCAGCTGCTTCTCGCCCGCACTGACCCCGGACCCCTCGTCGTCGAGCACCGTGTCGTAGCCGTCCGGCAGCGTACGGATGAACCGGTCGGCGTGGGCCGCCCTCGCGGCCTCCCCGATCTCCTCCCGGGTGACCTCGCGCGAGGCCCCGTACGCGATGTTCTCCGCGATCGTGCCGCCGAACAGCCAGGTGTCCTGGAGCACCATGCCTATGCCCGAACGCAGTTCGTCCCGCGACATCTTCGCCACGTCGACCCCGTCGAGAGTGATCCGGCCGTCCGTCACCTCGTAGAACCGCATCAGCAGATTGACGAGCGTCGTCTTGCCGGCGCCGGTCGGGCCGACGATCGCGACCGTGTGACCCGGCTCCACCCGTAGCGACAGATCCTCGATGAGCGGCTTCTCCGGGTCGTACCGGAAGGCCACCTTCTCCAGCGCCACGCTGCCGCGCAGCTCCACGGGCCGCTCGGCCGGCACCGGATCGGGCGCCTGCTCCTCCGCGTCCAGCAGCTCGAAGATCCGCTCGGCCGAGGCGACGCCCGACTGGACCAGGTTCGCCATCGAGGCGACCTGCGTCAGCGGCATCGAGAACTGCCGCGAGTACTGGACGAACGCCTGCACGTCACCGATCGACAGCGCACCCGAAGCGACCCGCAGACCGCCGACGACCGCGACCAGCACATAGTTCAGGTTCGAGACGAACATCATCAGCGGCTGCATGATCCCGCTGTTGAACTGGGCCTTGAACCCCGCCTCGTACAGCGCGTCGTTCTGCTCGGCGAAGTCCCTCGCGGACTCGTTCTGCCGCCCGAAGACCTTCACCAGGGTGTGTCCCGTGTACATCTCCTCGATGTGGGCGTTGAGCTTGCCCGTCACCTTCCACTGCGCCACGAACTGCGGCTGCGACCGCTTGCCCACCCGCGCCGCGACGAACACCGACAGCGGAATGGTCACCAGCGCCACCAGGGCGAGCAGCGGCGAGATCCAGAACATCATGATCAGTACACCGACGATGGTCAGCAGGGAGTTGATGAGCTGGCCCATCGTCTGCTGCATCGTCTGCGAGATGTTGTCGATGTCGTTCGTCGCCCGGCTCAGCACCTCGCCGCGCTTCTGCCGGTCGAAGTAGGACAGCGGCAGCCGCGCCAGCTTCGTCTGGAGGTCCTCGCGGAGCTGGAACACGACCCGGTTGATCACCCGGATCGACAGCCGCGTCGACACGAGCATCAGGAGCCCGGCGAGGACGTACACCACCAGCGCCGCCAGCAGGACGTTCCCCACCGCACCGAAGTCGATGCCCTCGCCGGGGACGAAGTCCACCCCGGACAGCATGTCGGCCAGCCCGCCGCTGCCCTCCTCCCGCAGCCCCTCGACCGCCTCGGCCTTCGACAGGCCGTCCGGCATCTGCCGGCCGACGACCCCCGCGAAGATCAGGTCCGTCGCCGCACCGAGGATCTTCGGCCCGACCACCGACAACGCCACGCTCAGCGTCCCGGCGCCCAGCATCAGGTACAGCGAGGACTTCTCCTTGCTGAACCTCTTCACCAGCCGCTTCCCGGACCCCTTGAAGTCCATGGACCGCTCGGTGGGCCCACCGGCCATCATCCGTCCGCCCGGCCCGGCCATCAGGCGGCCTCCGCTTCCGTCAGCTGGGAGAGCACGATCTCCCGGTACGTTTCATTGCCGTCCATCAGCTCACGGTGACTGCCCGTCCCGACGACCCGGCCCTCGTCCAGCACCACGATCCGGTCCGCGTCACGGATGGTGGACACCCGCTGCGCCACGATCACCACGGTCGCTCCCGCCGTCTCCCGGGCGAGCGCACCGCGCAGCGCCGCGTCCGTCGCGTAGTCCAGCGCCGAGAAGGAGTCGTCGAAGAGGTAGATCTCCGGCCGCTGCACCAGCGTCCGCGCGATCGCGAGCCGCTGCCGCTGACCGCCGGAGACATTGGTGCCGCCCTGCGCGATCGGCGCGTCCAGACCGTGCTCCAGCAGCTCCACGAATTCCTTCGCCTGGGCCACCTCCAGCGCGTGCCACAGCTCCTCGTCGGTCGCGTCGGGGTTCCCGTACCGCAGATTCGTCGCGACCGTCCCGGAGAACAGGTACGGCTTCTGCGGCACCAGGCTCACGGTCCTCGCCAGCAGGACGGGATCCACCGTCCGCACGTCCGTACCCCCGACCAGCACATCGCCGTCCGTCACGTCGAACAGCCGCGGTACGAGCCCGAGCAGCGTCGACTTCCCGCTGCCCGTCGACCCGATGACCGCGGTCGTCTCGCCGGGCCGCGCCACCAGATCGACCGAGCGCAGCACCGGCTCCTCGGCACCCGGGTAGCGGAACTCGGCGCCCCGTACCTCCAGATGGCCGTGGGTGAGCAGCTCGGTGACCGGGGCGGCCGGCGGCACCACGCTCGAATCGGTCTCCAGGACCTCCTGGATGCGCTCGGCGCAGACCTCGGCGCGCGGCACCATCATGAACATGAAGGTGGCCATCATCACGGACATGACGATCTGCATCAGATAGGCGAGGAACGCGGTCAGCGCACCGATCTGCATCCCGCCGCTCTCGATGCGGTGCGCGCCGAACCAGACCACGGCGACGGACGACAGGTTCACCACCGTCATCACGGTCGGGAACATGAGCGCCATCAGCCGGCCCGTCGACAGGGCGACGGCCGTCAGCTCGGTGTTGGCGCCCCGGAAGCGCTCCTCCTCGTAGCCGTCACGGACGAAGGCCCGGATGACCCGGTTGCCGGTGATCTGCTCGCGCAGCACCCGGTTCACCGTGTCGAGCCGCTCCTGCATCGTGCGGAACAGCGGCCGCATCTTCCTGACGATGAGGCTCACCGCGATGCCGAGCACCGGCACCACTGCCAGCAGCACCGCCGACAGCGGCACGTCCTGGCCGAGCGCCATGATGATGCCGCCGACGCACATGATCGGCGCCGAGACCATCAGGGTGAACGCCATCAGGACGAGCATCTGGACCTGCTGCACGTCATTGGTCGTACGGGTGATCAGCGACGGAGCACCGAAGCGGCCGAACTCGCGTGCGGAGAACGACTGCACCCGGTCGAAGACCGACGCGCGTACGTCACGTCCCAGCGCGGAGGCGGTCCGGGCGCCGTAGTAGACGGCGCCGACGTTGCAAAGGACCTGGGCGAGGCTGACGACGATCATCACGCCGCCGAACCTCAGGATGTAGCCCGTGTCCCCCTTCACGACACCGTTGTCGATGATGTCGGCGTTGAGGCTGGGCAGATACAGCGTGGCGCAGGTCTGCAGGAGCTGGAGCAGCACCAGCAGCAGGATCGGTCGTCTGTACGGACCGAGATAGGTCCGCAGGAGTTTTATGAGCACGCGGTTCTCTCGGAGTCGGCGAACGGCAGAGGCCGGTCCATCCTCCGGTACGCCGCACCAGGACTTCCAACGCTTTTCCTCAAGCCCGGGTCAAGAAAAGACCGGACCGCGAGACCCGGGCCCGGAAATCCCCGGGACCGGTGCCCCGCACCCCTCAGGCCGAGCCGTCGAACGCCCCGGGATGGATCTGGTCCCGGGTCGCCCCGTACTGCTGGCGCACCGCCCGGCCCACCGTCAGCTCCTCGCCCGGATCCAGCACCTGCGCCGCCGCCCCCTGCCAGGCCGGGGGAGTACGCGGGTCGAGCGACCCCTGCGCCACCCCGAGCGCCCAGGCCGCCTGCCGGGCCGCGCCCACCGCCGCGTACTGCGCGGGCTGCGGTACGACGACCTGCGTACCGAACACCGCGGGCGCCAGTGCCTGCACGGCAGGCAGCTCGGCAGCCGCGCCCAGCAGGAACACCCGCCGCACCTCCACACCCCGGCCGCGCAGCACGTCCAGCGCGTCGGCCAGCGAGCACAGCATCCCCTCGAAGGCCGCCCGCGCCAGATGCTCGGGCTTCATCGACTCGCGCCGCAGCCCGCTCAGCGTCCCCGCGGTGTGAGGCAGCTGAGGGGTGCGCTCACCCTCCAGATACGGCAGCAGCACGAGCCCGGAGGCACCCGGGGTCGACTTCAGCGCCAGCGCGGACAGCTCGTCCAGATCGTCCAGGCCCAGCATCTCGGCGGAGCCGCGCAGCGCGCGCACCGCGTTCGACGTGTGGACCACCGGCAGGTGCATCCCCGTCGCGTCGGCGAACGAGGTGATCATCCCGCTCGGGTCGGCCAGCGCCTCGTGGTGCACGGCCATCACCGAACCCGAGGCGCCCAGCGACACCACGGCGTCCCCGACCGCGACCCCGAGCCCGAAAGCCGCGGCCATCGTCTCGCCGGTGCCCGCCGAGATCAGCAGCCCCTCGGGCGTCGTCCCGGCGGCGTCTGCCGGGCCCAGCACCTCGGGCAGCGCGGCCTGATGGCCGAGCGCGAGCTCCACGAGGTCGGGCCGGTAGGAGCCGGAGCCCGCCGACCAGTAGCCGGTGCCGGACGCGGCACCGCGGTCGGTGGTCCGGCGGGCGGGCCGGCCGAGCAGCTGCCACACCAGCCAGTCGTGCGGCTGCATGACGGCGGCGACGCGCTGCGCGTTCTCCGGCTCCGTCCTGGCCAGCCAGCGCAGCTTCGACACCGGCTGCGTGGCCTGCGGCACGGACCCGACGGCCTCGGCCCAGGCCTGCCGCCCGCCGAGCCCGTCGATCAGATCAGCCGCGGCAACCTGCGCCCGCCGGTCGTTGCCGAGCAGCGCGGGACGTACGAGATTGCCCTGGTGGTCCAGCGGCACCAGACCGTGCTGCTGCGCGGACACACCGATGGCCTGCACACCTTCGAGCACTCCGCCGGAGGCCGCCTCACCGAGTGAGAGCAGCCAGGCCTGCGGATCCACCTCGGAGGACTTGGCCTCGATGGGATGCGCGGCATACCCCTGCCGCAGCACCTCACCCGTGTCCGTGTCGCAGACGACGATGTGTGTGAAGGCGGATGAACTGTCCAAGCCGGCGACTATGCCCATACCCAAGATTCTGCCGCACCCGCGGACCATTCCGCACCGGGTGCCGTCCGGCACCCGGCACGGGCCCGGTTCAGGTGTTCGTGGTGCCCCAGTCGTCGCTGCCGCTGTGACCGTTGTGGCCACTGCGCTCCCGCAGCGAACGCACCCGGTCCGAGACGGAGACGGGCACCTTGTCCCCCACCTTCTCGCTCACCGAGTGGTACGCCTTGCCCGCGAACTCCCGGCCGCCCTGCGCGGCCGACTCCGCGGCGTTGCGCACAGCGGGATTCTCGGCGAGCCGCTGCGCGGACTTCTTCAACTGCTCGTAACGCTCGCGCCCGGCTCGCGTGCCGAGCACGTATCCGAGGGCCACTCCGGCGATGAACGTGAGCCGGTACCGCATGGCTGCCACCCTTCCTTCGCTCTGTGCGACGTGTGCTGCCCGCCTACCCACGAGCACCGGAGATCACCCCGGGCGATACCGATTGGCGGAGCACCCCCCTGCTTGCGCTAATGTATGTGTCGCAGCGAACGCGCGCCGCTCGGCAGCCGCCAGGTAGGTACGATTCGAGGCAACGCAGCAATCCCCTGTAGCTCAATTGGCAGAGCAGCCGGCTGTTAACCGGCAGGTTACTGGTTCGAGTCCAGTCGGGGGAGCGCGATCCCCTGTAGCTCAATTGGCAGAGCATTCGGCTGTTAACCGGAGGGTTACTGGTTCGAGTCCAGTCGGGGGAGCGGAACGGAAGAGGACCCTTCGGGGTCCTTTTTCGTGTGCCCCGCGAAGGCCGTCGCGGACGCTCGGATGACGCTTTCGGGGCGATTTCCCGGCGGCCGGAACCGGGCAGCACGCTGCGCTGTCTTCATGGTCACGCGAAGGCGACCAACCGCAGCAAGAGATCGTATGACCGGCTATGCTGCGGCAGACGGCGCGCACACGTGTACGCGCCACGCCGAAACGGGGCGGTAGCTCAGCCGGTTAGAGCAGCGGACTCATAATCCGTCGGCCGTGGGTTCGAGTCCCACCCGCCCCACCCAGCATCCCCAGGCAGAATCGTTCTGACCTGGGGAAACGCGGATTTTGCGGCGGATTTCCGTGCGGTATTAGCCGCGCGCCGTGCGGTACTGGCTCGCTGTCGCAGCTTGCTGGCCCACTTTTGATGCGTCTGACCTGGCCTTTCGCGGCGGTTGCCTGAGGGAGCGTCGTGGCACGGTCCCACGGCCGTCGAGGGAGGCTTGTCGCTCTGTCCACGACCGCCACCCCGTAGGGCGTTTCCGCTGGCCCTCTGCTGTACCCAGTCTGTTCCGTGCAGGCCAAGCCGACGCCCTTCGGCTTTCTGATCGGCGCGACGCGTGCCGCTCCGCAGCGGAGCTCCGATCGAGCGGGGCGCGCTGACACGGTCGGACCCGTTCCGGTATCCGCCGGGGCGGGGACGGAGAATCCTGGGTTGTTCCTCGTGCTCGCGCGTACGGCAACTCGTGGGTACCGCGCTCCCCGGCGGTGGGCCGGTCGGAAGACCGGTGGCGAGCACGACCCGGACTGGCTCTACCGGATCAACGAGGGCGAGATACACGGACAAGCGGGCAGCTGCCGCCTCGACCTCGACGACCCGGCGGGGGCGCTCGTCTCCCTCCAGAAGGCCCGGAGCACACTCAACCCCGACGAACGGCGCACCCGAGCCCTCGCCCTCACCCACGAGTCCACCGCACACTTCCGCACCGGCGACGCGGAGGCTGGCGGCGACGGGTCAGCAGGCGCTCGCGATGGCCGGCGACCTCCAGTCCGCCCGCCTCGACGAGCATCTGCACACCCTCGCCGCCGAACTCGACGCCGATCCCGCCCCGTACGCTCAGGACCTTCAGGACGCGGAGGCGGATCTGGCGAGGACGGAAACAAGACGTGAGCGGACAGGTTCTCGTGCTGTGGGACATCGACCGAACGCTGCTGTACGTCGGAGACATCGACCGGCAGGTCTACCGGGAGACGTACCACGAGCTCACCGGTCGCACCGCCGGATCCCTCCCCAAGCGGGGCACCGGCACGACGATGCCCCTGGCGATCTTGCGCATGCTGGTGGAGAACGGCATCGCAGAGGACGAGGCGGCCTCCCTGCTGCCGACCATGGTCGAGCTCCTGCCGCAGGTCCAGCGCCGCCACATCGACGACATCCGACGCGACGGTGTCCTCTTGCCGGGGGCAGTCGCCGCGCTGCGAGCGGTGCATGACGAGCCGGAGTTCCTTCCCACGATCGTCACCGGGAACCTCAAGGCCAACGCACTGCTGAAGCTCGCCGCCTTCGACCTGTCCCGGCACGTCCATACGGACATCGGCGGGTACGCCTCGGACGACATGCACCGCCCCTCCCTGGTCGGCATCGCGCAGAAGCGGGCCGAGGCACTCACGGGGCAGAGCTTCGGCCGATCCGAGACGGTGATCATCGGAGACTCGCTCGAAGACATACGCACCGGCCGAGAGGGCGGCGCCTCAGTCATCGCATCGGTGTCCGGGACGACGTCGGCCGACGAACTGGCGGCGGCTGGCGCCGATCTCGTGCTGGAGGATCTGACCGATCAGCGGCGGGTCGTCGACTCGATCCGAGGCCTCGCCGGTTGACCGCCTCGAATAGCGCGCGGGTGTGTGAGTTCGGTACAGCACTGAGCACGAAATCGCGTACGAAGCTGGGGCTGTACCAACGCTGTGGGAGAAGGGAGTTCAACGCAGTTTCAGGTCCCCTGGGCAAGCGGCGGACGTACTCTGGCCCTGATTAGCTTGTCCGGGCGGGACAGTGGGGGATCCTCGTTGGCCGAGAACCAATTATGCCTTTCATGCGGCCAGCGCATCACTGTCGACGCCACCGGCGGAGTCGCTGCGCACACGAGGGCGCACAGTCCGTTCGCCTGTTTCGCATCCGGTCTCCCCGCCGCCGAGAACGCCAGGCCCGTCAACGGCGGCAGACGCGATGAGGGACGTCAGCGCGCCCCTGTCGCGCAGGAGTACAAGCTCCCGGAGCGTGTCTACGTCCAGGCCCCACCGTGGCTTCCTGAGTGGGGGCATGCCCATGTTCCCTCAGTTGCCCTTCGCGCATCCGGAGCCGTCGGAATCTACCTGCCACGCCACACCGATTGGGACCATCAGGAGAAGATCAACGCGATGGTCTCCGGCAGCCTTGGAGCCACACACGACGGCAATTGGGGTTGTTGGACGGTCCCTAGTTCGCACTTCCTTCACCTGGCCAATCAGATGCTGCGGCGTCACGACCGGATCATGGTGGGACGTCAGTACAACCCTGGCGAGAGGTGCAACGCCCGCTGCAAGAACGCGCTTGGACCCTTCTGTACGTGTTCCTGCCGGGCGAAGTTCCACAGTCGCGGTCGTTGGATGAAGGACTGGGAGACGATCGACGAGTTGGACACCCGTCACGGAGGACAGTCCTGGCATTGGCTCATCGTCTCGTCTGCACGCTGACACGCGAGTTTCCAGGGTGGGCAGCACCGAATCTTGCGTTGATCCGCTGTTGCCGCTCAAATAGCGGCGTTGGCAGAGCTCCGTTCGGGCCACGCCGCGAGCTGGAATCGCGACGGGCGGTTCTCGTACCGACCGGCCCGGCATTCGTCGCCGGACCTGCCCAGGGCCTTCTGCATGCGGGTGAGGAACCGGTAGTACTGCTCGTGCCAGAGCACGGCTGACCCCGCGTCCGGATAGGCGTCCGCCTAGCGAATTCCAGGGCCGCGATCTCGTACGTCAGGCCCTCGTGCTTCGCCCAGCAGGGCGGGATGGCGTCCTGCGGCTGCCAGGCGTACGTCCGGTTCAGTCAGCGGCACACGGAGTCGAGCCACGCGGGCATCGGCTTGTTCGGCTCCGCTGACAGGGCGCCGATGCCCAACGGGACGGGACCGTCGGCGGCCAGGCGAAGGCCGCCCCATAGCCGTGCGGTACGTACCGCACCGCAATGCCGTTGCCGGGGATCGAGGCGGATACAGCGGGTCCTCTAGCGGCCGGTTCCTCTCCCGCACCTGGCAGCGCAGAAGCTCATGGATCTACTGGTCGGTACCGTCGTCCCGCCAGACGCTGGCACCCCCACGGCCGCGAAGCTGTCGGCCGGGTCCGCCTCCTGCATGGCCGGCGGCGACGGCACGAGCGGGCCGGACGGCGTTACGGCCGTCGTCTTGCAGGTGCCGTCCTCCCAGACCAGATCCACGGTCACCGAAGGAAGGCGACCTGCGGGCGCTGCGTCTCGTCCTTCCCGGCAACGCCGCCCACCGGAGCAGTCCACAGCTCGATGCTCGCGGCCTGGTCCGAGTAGGAGATCGAGCGGGTGGCGAGTGCCGCCGTCCGCGTAATCAGCTCGCTTTCGTCGGCGGTCTTGCCATCGGCGCCGACTCCTCGGTTCTCCATGACCAGGCGAGCTGTCGAGTCGGTGTCGGAGGTGACCGAGTGCAGCACGTTGGACGCGGCGGTGGCCGCCAGCATCCGGTGTCGCCAGTCCTCGCTGACGAAGAACCGGGATCGTCGTGGAGCATGGTGGCGCTCACGGCAGCGGCACGGGCACCGCGCTCATCGCGTCCATACGGCGCCGGGAATCCGTCCTGGTTGGCCGAACCGCTCAGGACGGGGCCTTCTGCAGCTGCCGGAGCGTAGCCGGAGAAGTCGCCGGGGACGTTGGACGCCTGCCGCACGTCGATGGGAGCGACCAGGCCGTTCGTACTCGAACTGCTATCAAGTTTCCAGTCGTTGGACTCCCAGGTGAGCGTGACCGTCACGATTTCTGCGTTCGCTTCGGGCTGGTGGCTGGCTGTGGGCAGGTGGTATCTGCTGGTCTGCCCAGCTTTTCCACGGGTTCGGTTCCGGTCGGCCTTGGCGGGCGGGGTGGTCAGGGACTGTTCGTGTCAGCGGGGTGGGCCGTGGGTGGTGTCGAAGAGGTGTGTCCAGGCGTGCTGCCAGGGCCAGTTGTGCGGCAGGTGCAGGGTGACGCGGCGGGCGGAGCGGGCGATCCGGGCCGGGACCTGGATCAGGTGGGTGCGGAGGGAGGAGGTGGTGGCTTTGGCGTGGAACGCGGAGGTCAGGGAACCGGCGGCCCGCAGCAGGTTGTAGGTCATCGCCTACAGGGTGAGCCAGGCGGCGTTGGCGTTGAAGTGTCCGGACGGCAGATGAGCCAGGGCGCCGGCTTTGCTGTCCGCGATGACCTGCTCGACCACGGCGTGGTGGCGGTGTTCCCGCTCGGCCTGGAGTGTCGGGGCCGGCTGGTCGGTGAGGAAGGGGTGGTAGCGCCAGACGGGAAACAGCTCGCCCTGCTCGCCCACGACGGCGGGTTTGGCCAGGTCACGGACCCGCCGCACGATCAGCCGGGCGGTGACCCGGTCGACTTTCTTCCGGCCGACGAATGCGGTGTATTCGGGTATCTCGGCGACTTCGGCGTCCGAGATGAGTTCACCGGTCTCGGGATCAGGCACCGCGGTCGGGTAACTGATCTGCTGCCAGGCACTGTCAGGAAGGCTGTGAACGGCCCGCTTGATGGAGGGGTTCATCCCGGCGGTGATCGAGAAGTGGGCGCCTGCCCGGCGGCAGGCGGCGATCACCCCGGCGTTGTAGAACTGGGAGTCGGCCCTCAGGATGCGCATGCCGGTGCAGCCGGCCTCGACGGCGGTGGCCAGGGCCTCGCTCACGAATTTCGGGGCGCCTCGGGAGTCTGCCGCCTTGCCGCGTCGCATCCGCACCGTCGCGATCACCGGCCGGGAGTGGGGGGTGCAGATCGTGGCGAGGAGCGGGTGCAGGGTGCGGATGCCCCTGAACCGGCCGTACTCAGCACCCTGTTTCGCCCGGCCGTAGACCCGCTTGTGGGTGGAGTCGACGTCGACGAACGCCACCTCACCCGCGCCCGGCAGCAGCGGGGTGTGCGCGGCCAGAGCAGCCAGGAATCTACGGTGCACGGCGTGTAGTTGGAGAGCATGGCCGTGGGTGAACGCGCGCAGGAACGTGCCCAGCGTAGACGGGGCGCGAATCCCGCCGAACAACGCTGGCATCGCCCCGTGGCGCAACATCGCCAGGTCGTCGATGCTGTCCGCACCCGCGGCCATGCCCGCGACGATGCTGGTGACCTTGGCGTCCGCTGCCGCACCCGCCCCGTTCTTCACCCCGGTCAGCTTCACCTTCTCCGTCACCAGCCGCGACAACCCGCACCGCTCGGCCAGCCGCAGCACCGGGACCAGCCCGGCCTGCGCGATCAGATTCGGATCATCGCGCCCGACAGAGCGGAGACCGCCGCCGGTGTATGGGAAACTTGCATCTCGGAAGTGCCTTGCCGATCGTGCCTGATGGAGCCTCAAGAACTCCCATCATCACAGGTCACAAGGCACTTCCTCGTTTCAAGAGGAGTTATCCACAGACATCAAATCGGTGGATCAAGGCTAAGGGGCCTTGGTATCTCTGGACTCCGGCCGGACCGCGCTCCGTGCAGGGCGGATGCCTGCATGTCGGGTGCGCCCTGGGTGTCTGCGGCGCTGCTGGGCACCGGAAGGCTGAGTGCCGCATCCTGTAAAGGCCCGTCAGTGCACGTAGCGAACCTCTTGTGGAATATCCATCATTGCCCTGACCTGCGCGTTTGTCGGCGGGCAGCTCTTTGTGTCGGCGATCCAACTTTGCAAAGCCGTTATCAATATTTTGCCAAACGTCACCTATCTTGCATACAAGATCCACAAAGGGTCCGCAGTGCATCGGGCCGGGGGGCCCTAGAGGGGTGGGTCAGGCATGTCATTTTCCAGATGGACAGCTTCGCGGGCGGTGACCGCGTTGCTGGTCCTCGCGTTGGGGGGAACAGCTCCGTCGGCCTGGGCCGTGAGTAGTGGTTCTCTGTCTGGCGCGGCAGTGGCCTCCTCGGATCCTGCAACGGAGGCGGATTCCGCGCTGGCGGAGGCGGCCACCTCCGGTGAGCGGGTGGAGGTCGTTGGTGAGCGCACTGAGCGAGAGACAACGTTCGCCAACCCGGACGGCGCCACTTTCACGCTGGAGAAGTCGATCGCTCCGGTGCGGGTGAAGCAGCCGGGTGGCGAGTGGGTGAAGCCCGATGCCACGCTGGTGCAGCGCGCCGATGGGTCGATTGGTCCGAAGGCTGCGGTGGCCGGGGTGACATTCTCCGCCGGTGGAAGCGGCACGGATCTGGTGAAGATCGCCGAGGGCAGGCGTTCGGTGGCGTTGGGCTGGGCCGGCGAGCTGCCGGTTCCGACACTGGACGGCCCCAGGGCCACGTACGCGAATGTGCTGCCCGGCGTCAATCTGATCATGACGGCGACGGTGGTGGGCTACCGGCAGGTTCTCGAGGTCCGCACCGCAGAGGCGGCGGCGAACCCGGCCCTCAAGCAGATCAAGTTTGCGATGAAGGCCGACGGGCTACGGGTCAAGGGCGGACCCGGCGGAGGTGTGGAGGCGGTTGATCCCAACGGGCAGGTCGTTTTCCGTTCACCCGTAGCCCAGATGTGGAACTCGGCAGGGGATACTGCCGAGCCCACGCAGATGCGCGCGCTCGCGGCTTCGGCCGCCCCGGCGGATGTGGTGCAGGTAGCCCCGGGCGAGGAGGGTGACCCGCTGGCCGGGCCCGGCGCCGGGGATGAGTCGGCGGTGTTGGACATCGACCTGACGGCCACTTCGGTGACGGTCACTCCGGATGCCGGCCTGCTGGCGAAGGCGGATGCGGCATCGTTGCCGCTGTACATCGACCCGACGGTGGAGCTGAACGAGGACGAGCGCACAGTGCTGTCCTCGGACGGGGACGTGTTCTACAACTTCTCCGGCGGCGACAACGGTATGAGCGTCGGCAAGTGCGGAAGCGCAGTCATCGGCGGCGTGTCTTACTACTGCGGATCCGGCTATGTCAACCGTATGTACTTCGAGTTCAGCCCCACCAAACTTGCGGGCAAGGAGATCCTGGACGCGACGTTCAACGTGACGGAGACGTGGTCGTTCTCCTGCGATTCGCGCTGGGTTGATCTGGAGCGCACCAACAACATCTCCGCCTCGACGAAGTGGCCGGGCCCGGCCAAGCTCGACCAGATGGGCGATCGCGACATCTCAGCGGGCCGCGGCACCGCCTGCAGCCCCTCGCAGCCCCGCGCAGCGATCAGATTCCACGACAACGCTGAGGAGCCGGATGAGAATCTGACACCGACGGTGAAGGCTTTCGCGGCGGGCAAGATGTCTCGACTCACCCTGATGCTGATGGCCAAGGACGAGTCGGACACTGTTTCCTGGAAGCGCTTCGACGACGACGCCGTCCTCAGTGTCGTCTTTGTCGCCAAGCCGGCGCTGCCTGAGGCCACTGGCCTGGTGGTTGGCTCCAGCCCCGTGTGTTCCCCCGATTCGACCAAGCCCACCATCGTGAGCGATCCGACCCCTGCGGTGACGGGCAAGCCCAAGGTGGTGGCCGGTGGCGAGACGGGTGCGCGCCTGAGGATCCGCTGGCGTACGGAGAAGCTGAACGGTACGGCCTGGGAGGTGGCGCACACAGACGTCACCAGTCCCACGTCAGGGTTCGTCGGGAATGCGGTGAAGCAGACCCAGTCGCTGCCAGCGTTGTCGGAGGGGGTGTCCTACCGACTGAAAGCGCTGACGTTGTCCTATCAGGACAACGGGACGTCTTTCCTGAACACCGGTTACACCACGCCGTGCTACTTCCAGGTGGACGCTACAGCTCCCAAAGCCCCGACTATCGGTTTCAACGGCCCTTACACCCTGTGCACGACCACCGATTGTGCCCAGCACGGCAAGCCCGGGCTGCCGGGATCCTTCACCTTTGGGCCGTATGCGGGTGATGTCAACAAGGCCTACCGGTACGCGCTGTCCACCGGATCTAACCCGGATGCGAACCCGCAGTACATCTATCCGCCTGCCGGATCGCCTGTGACCGTAACCGATGTGACGCCGATGGACTCAGGCACGATTCACCTGCGGGTCGAGGCGCAGGATGCGGCCGGGACGGGCCGCTGGGGTGCCCCGAACATCGTGGATTTCCTGGTCAAGGAGAGTGACGCCCCGGTTGGCCGGTGGAGTTTCAACGAGGCGTCCGGCGATGCCAAGGACACCTCGACGACCGATCCAGCGCTGCAGGACAACGCGACCCTGGCCACCGGCGCTACCCGAACGGACATGGGGCGTCGCGGTGAGGTCTCCGGGGCTTCGGATCTGGGTCTGAAAACGGACGGCGCCACGGGATATGCCGCCACAGCCGGCCAGGTGATCGACACAAGGTCTTCCTACACCCTGGCTGCCTGGGTCCGGATGGACCCTACGACCCATAACGCCACAGTGCTGGGTCAAAACGGTGTCAACCGCAGCCCGTTCCTCCTGGGATACGAGCAAGCGCTGGGCAAGTGGTCCTTCAAAGCAGTGAACACCGATGCTCCGAAGTCGGGAACGTGGTCGTATCAGCAGGTGGCGTCCAAGAACCCGGCTGTGCCCGGAGTGTGGACGCATCTGACCGGGGTGTATGACGCGACTGCCAAGAAGCTCAGCCTGTACGTCAACGGCAAGCCGCAGGGCAGCGTCGCCTATACGACAGCGTGGGCGGCGACCGGAGCCTTCCAGATCGGCCGGGTCCAGTGGTCGGAGGCCTTCTCCGACTATTTCCCCGGCATCATCGACGAGGTCGCTGTCTGGCAGGAGGCCAAGACCGAGGCGGACGTGGCAAAGGAAGCTGCCACGTACGACGTGAACACCGGCCTTGCTTATCCCGAGTTGGTGACGGACTGGGACGCTGCTGGCGCGACCGGCACCACCCTGGCCAACCAGTCCCCAGGCTACGGCCACGACCTGGCGCTGTCCTCGGGTGCTTCGCTGGACGGTGAGGCGATCGTCCTGAACGGCTCCACCGGTGCCGGAACGACCACTGGTCCGCTGGTGGACGACTCCGGATCGTTCACGGTGTCCACCCACGTCGCACTCGACACGGCGAAGCTAGTCAACAAGCCCATCGGCTACCAGGCCCAGATTCTCGGCCAGCGCACCACTACCGGCTCATCGTGGAGCATCTGGTTCGAACTGACTGGCACCGACATGATTCCCGATGAGGACACCGGAGAACTGCAGACGGTGGTCTTGGGCCAGTGGCACTTCGGCCGCCTGACTGCGGACGGCACCGGGACATCGGTCGTCAGTGACACCGTCACGCTCGGCGACGGTGAAGAAGTAAGCCCGACCGGCATCTACGACGCCCAGGCAGGGACGACAGGCACGATCAGCCTCTACCTGGACGCGGACCAGAAGGGCATTCCCCTTGTCTACACGGCAGCCATCGGCAGCGGAGAGTTCGCAGTCGGCAAGGGCTACTTGAACAGCGTCTGGGGCAACTACCTGCCCGGCCGGATCACCCGCGTCCGCGTGTGGGCGGGTGCGCTGAGCAACAGCGATCAGGTCACTGCCGTCGTCGGCATCTGATCGGTTCCGGCCGGGGGCGGATCAGCCTTCGGCCGGCCTTCTTCCTGTTCTTCCCGGCATGGCGCTGCCGCCTGCCCGAAACCGCCCATCCCTCATGGAGAGGACCCTCGTGTCCAGACACTTCCGTATCGTCAAACGACGCTGGTCAGGGGGTGGCACGCCACAACCTGGCTCCACCCTCCGACGCCGGATACCCCTGATCGGCACCCTGATTCTGGCCCTGTCGGTGCCCGCCGGACTGACCCCGATGGCGGTGGCCGCCGACCCGCTGGGACGGCCTGGTCTGCAGGCCCCCCGGGTGGCCAAGGTCAAGGCCATGACCGCACCCAGTGCCAGGGCAGCCCGGGAGCGCGTCGACAAAGCCAAGGCCACCAATAAGGCACAGTCTGACCGAGCCCGCCAGGAACGCGACGTCTCCTGGCCCAAGGCCTCGAAGATCTCGCAAGCCCTCACAGGTAAGGCCGCCGCAGGCGCTGTCGCGCGAGTGGCCCCCACAAAGCTGGGCAAGTCCTCCCGCACCGCGAAGCCCACCGCCACGGGCACGGCGACAGTCCACGTTCTGAGCCAGGAAGCGGCGCGCAAGGCCGGGATCACCGGCGTACTGCTGACCGCTACCGCCTCCCAGCCAGGCAGTGCACACATCAGCGTTGACTACAGCTCGTTCGCCTCCGCGGTGGGCGGCAACTGGTCCACCCGGCTGGGCCTGGTCAGCTACCCCGCCTGCATTCTGACCACGCCGACGAAGGCCGGCTGCCACACCGCAACACCGCTGAAGTCCAGCAACGACCAGACCGCGCAGACAGTGAGCGCCCCGGTCACGCTGGCTGCCCAGACCACGCCGGCCAGCGGGTTGACGGTCCTGGCGCTCGCGGCCACCACTACCACCTCGGGCAAAGGGGCTGGCGACTTCAAGGCCACCCCGCTCTCCGCGTCCTCCACCTGGGAGGCCGGCGGTTCGTCGGGATCGTTCACCTGGTCGCACCCGCTGACCGTGCCGCCGGCCGTCGCCGGCCCCGTCCCTTCGCTGGGCCTGTCCTACGACAGCGGCAGCATCGACGGACGCACCGCCAACACCAACAATCAGGGCTCCCTGCTGGGTGAAGGCTTCGATGTCACCTCCTCCTACATCGAGCGCAAGTACGGCAGTTGCGACAAGGACGGACAGAGCGGCAAGTTCGACCTGTGCTGGAAGTACGAGAACGCCTCGGTCGTCCTGAACGGCAAGTCCAGCGAACTGGTCAAGGACGACACGACCGGCGTCTGGCACCTGAAGAACGACGACGCTTCCAAGGTCACCCTGTCCACCGGCGCCACCAACGGTGACGAGGACGGCGAATTCTGGAAGATCGTCACCGCAGACGGCACCACTTACACCTTCGGCCTGGACAAGCTCCCCGGCGCCGGCACCGAGCGCACCAACTCGGTGTGGACCGCGCCGGTCTACGGCGACGACGCCGGTGAACCCGGCTACACCAAGGGCAGCACCTTCGCGTCCCGGGCGGCAGTGCAGGCCTGGCGCTGGAACCTCGACCTGGTCGAGGACGTGCACGGCAACGCTTCCACCCACTGGTACAAGGCGGAGAGCAACTACTACGCCAAGAACGGCGACAAAAGCGCCCTGGCCTCCTACCATCGGGGCGGCTACGAGGACGAGATCCGATACGGGCAGCGCAAAGACACCCTGTTCACCGGAACCCCTTCGGGCAAGGTGAGTTTCTCCTATGCCGAGCGTTGTACCGCTACGGACTGTTCATCGCTGACCGCGGCCACCGCCGACAACTGGCCCGACGTCCCTTTCGATGCGATCTGCACACAGAGCGCCACGGACTGTGCAGCCACCTCGCCGGCCTTCTTCACCCGCAAGCGTCTGACCGGCGTGAATACATTCGTGTGGTCGACGGCAGCCGAGCCCGACGCGTACGCGCCGGTCGACTCTTACGCCTTCACACAGGAGTTCCTCGACGGCGGAGACATCGGCAACAGCTCCGACCAGACCCTGACTCTGAAGTCGCTGATCCACACCGGGAAGAACGGCACGGACAAGGCGCTGCCGCCGGTCGACTTCACCTACCACATGCTGTCTAACCGGGTCGGCCTGCCGGGCGAGGACATCCTGCCGCTGCACCGCCCACGCCTGAACACCGTCACCTCCGAGGCCGGCGCAGTCACCACCGTCACACTCTCCGCACCCCAGTGCGTGCGCGGCAGCAAAATGCCGACGGCCGAGGACAACAACAGCCTGTCCTGCTACCCGGTCTACTGGGCACCCAACGGCGGTGAGACGACACTGGACTGGTTCCACAAGTACAACGTTCTCGCCGTCACTACCTCCGACCCGGTCGGCTTCACCGACACCGTGGAGAACTCGTACACCTACGAGAATCCGGGCTGGCACTACAACGACGACCCGATGACGCCCAATGACGAGCGCACCTGGTCAGTCTGGCGCGGCTATCAGAAGGTCACCACCTACACCGGCGCGAGCGACGACACCCAGTCCAAGACCGTCAAGCTGTTCATGCAGGGCCTCCACGGCGACAAGCTCAAGGACGGCACGACCCGCACCGCAGTGGTCGCGGGCATCGACCTGCCAGGCCTGAACATCACCGACGCCAACGACACCGACGTCTTCGCCGGACAGCTGCGCGAACAGATCGTCTACAACGGAAGCGCCGCCGTCTCGGTCACCGTTCACAACATCTGGAACAAGCAGACCGCCAGCCAGCAGAAATCCTACGCAAACGTCAAGGCGCACTTCGTCAAGCCGTCCCGGACCTACGCCTACACCTACCTGACGGCCAGCGACACCTGGCGCAGCGCCTACACGTCCTACACATACGACAGCTACGGCATGACCAGCCTGGTCGACGCCGTCGGCGACTCGGCCAAGACCGGCGACGAAACCTGCACCCGCACCTGGTACGCCCGTAACGACACCAAGGGCATGACCAGCCTGGTCTCGCGCACCCGCACCGTCGCCAGCACCTGCGTGGACGCAGCCGGCGCAGCCATCACCGACGACAAGCTGACCCTGCCCGCATCCACCGCCACCCGCGGCAGCGTGCTCTCCGACACCGCGGTGGTCTACGACGACACGACCGCCACGGGCTGGAGCGCCACCCAGACCCCGACGCTCGGCGAGGCCACTTGGACCGGCCGCGCCAAGACCTACCCCGCCGCCAACGGCACCGCTGACCGCAACCCTGCAGTCAACGGCGGCTGGCAGACCATCAGCACCACCACCTACGACACCACCACCAGCAAGCTGGGCCGCCCGCTGTCCGTCAAGGACGCGTACCAGAACATCACCACCACCGCCTACACCCCGGCGGCCAGTGGCCCGCTGACCGCGACGATCGTCACCTCACCGAAGCTCGCCTCCAACGGGCAGACACACAAGGCCTACACCTACCTCGACCCCGCCCGCGGCTCGGTCATCCGCACCTTCGACGCCAACCTCAAACAGACCAACAACACCTACGACGCCCTTGGCCGGCTCACCGCCACCTGGCTGCCCAACCGCAGCCAAGCAGGCAATGACAGTCCCAACGCCAAGTACGACTACAACCTCTCCCGCACCAGCCAGCCCTGGACCTCCGTGTCCACACTGAACGCGGACGGCACCACCTACCAGACCAGCTACGACATCGCCGACTCCCTGCTGCGCCCGCTGCAGACCCAGACCCCCTCCCCGAAGGGCGGGCGGATCCTGACCGACACCCGCTACGACTCCCGTGGCCTGGCCTACGAGTCCTACGCGGACGTGTATGACGACAAGTCCGCCCCGAACGGCACCTACACCAGAGCCGAATACGGCGGCGCACCCACCCAGACCCAGACCGTCTTCGACGGCGCGGGCCGCCCCACCACAGCCGAACTGCTGGTTCTCGGCGTCCACAAGTGGTCCACGACCACCAGCTACACCGGCGACTCCACTGCCACCACCGCGGTGACGGGCGGCAGCGCCACTCGCACCCTGACCGACGCGCTGGGCCGCACCACCGAGACGCGCACCTACGCCTCCACCCAGCCCGACGACCCTGCCTACGGTGCCACCCTTGGGGCCACCTACACCCGCGTTAGCACCCAATACACCCCGGACGGCAAGCCCTCACTGGTCACCGGCCCGGACAACGCCCAGTGGTCCTACACATACGACCTGTTCGGTCGTACAGTCACGGCCAACGACCCGGACTCGGGCACCACGACCACCCACTACACCGACCTCGACCAGGTCGACACCACCCAGGACGCAAACAAGACCACGCTGCTGTACCAGTACGACGAGCTCGGCCGCAAGACCGGCCTGTGGCAAACCAGCCGGACCGACCCCAACAAGCTGGCCGCCTGGACCTACGACAGCATCCTCAAGGGACTGCCGGACACGTCTGTCCGCTACGAAGGCGGTCTGTCGCCGACCGGCAAGGCGTACACCAAGAAGGTCACCGCCTACGACTCGATGAGCCGGGCCACCAGCACCGACCTGCTCCTGCCCAGCAACGATGCGCTGGTCACCTCCGGGGCGGTAGCGGCGACCACCACCATCGGCACCGCCTACCGCATCGACGGCACCGTCAACAACATCAAGCAACCCGCCGCCGGCGGTCTGCCCGCAGAGACAGTCGAACCCGACTACAACGCCCTCGGTATGCCCATCGGCCTCTCCGGAGCCAGCAGCTACCTACTCGGCGTGTCCTACTCCGCCCTCGGCCAGCCCGAACAGCTGACCCTGGGTGTCTCACCCAGCGCCAAAAAGGCGACCATCGCCAATATCTTCGAGCCCGGCACCGGCCGACTGCAGCGCTCGCACGTGACAGACCAGACGCACACGTGGATGCCGCAGGACCTCAACTACAACTACGACGAAGCCGGGAACGTCACCTCCATCCAGGACCCCTCCACCCTCGGCGGCACCAGCAAACCCGACTACCAGTGCTTCACCTACGACGGCCAGCGGCGCCTGAGTGAGGCCTGGACCCCAAAGAGCGCCGACTGCGCCACCAATGGCCGCACCACAGCCAACCTGGATGGCCCGGCCCCGTTCTGGACGAGCTACACCTTCACCAACTCCGGTCAGCGCAAAACCGAAACCCAGCACACCGGCACCCCGACCACCACCAACTACTGCTACCAAGCCGACCGCCCCCACGCGCTGTCCGCCACCACCACCGCGCCGGACTGCACGCTCACCGCTCCGCAGTACAAGTACGACGACAACGGCAACACCACCACACGCGTCGAAAAGGCCGGCAGCACCACCAGCCAAAGCCTTCTCTGGAGCCCCGAAGGCAAGCTCAGCAAGCTCACCAAGGGCACGAGCGCCACCGAATACATCTACGACGCCGACGGCAACCAGCTCATCCGCCGCGACAGCAGCGGCGAGACGGTCCTGTACCTCGGCGACACCGAAGTCCACACCAAGGCCGGCAAGACCTGGGCAAGCCGCTACTACAGCGTGGCCGGATCCACCATCGCCGTGCGCACCAACGAGGCCGGCACCGAGAAGCTCTCCTTCCTCGCCGCCGACCAACACAGCACCTCCAGCCTGTCCCTGGACAGCACCACCCAGGCAATCAGCAAGCGCTACACCACCCCCTTCGGCGCCCCCCGCGGCACCTCCACAGGGACCTGGCCCGACGACAAGGCCTTCCTCGGCAAACCGGCCGACACCGCAACCGGACTCACTCACATCGGCGCCCGCGAATACGACCCAACCACCGGTCAGTTCATCAGCGTCGACCCCCTCCTCGAACTCGACAAGCACCAGACTCTTAACGGGTACAGCTACGCGGGTCAGGCACCCACCACGAATTCTGACCCTACGGGCACCTGTCTCGACCCGGGCAACGGCCACTGCCAGCCCGGCAATAACAGTGGGATACCGGACCCGGGCTATCCGATCAACACGAACCCGGCACCGGCGCCACCGCCCAAGCCCAGCGGCAGCGGCACTGCCCCCACCAGCAGCAGCGGCAACACCGGCAGTGGCAGCAACGGCAACGCCAACCGCGGCGGAAATGGTTGCGGAGACAACGGATTCACCGACATCTGCTACGGATTCGGCGAGATCTTCTACGGGCTGGTCTCGAATATCCCTCACACGGCTTCATATGGCGGCTGGCTCGTAGACAGTGACTGCTGGACCGGCGGCGGCGCAGGGGCACCTGGGTGCGACTACGGTGCCTCGTTCGACGAATGGGCTGCTAGCCAGGGCTACGACACCTCAAGTGACGCATACCAAGTGCCTAGCTTCGTTGCCGCGTTGTTCAGTCACGGGGAAGGGACCGGGCCTCGGCCTAGGCCGCGCACTAAGCCAACGCAATGTTTCCTGGCTGGCACGCAGGTTCTGATGGCCGATGAGTCGACCAAAAATATCGAAGACGTCAAGGTCGGCGACAAGGTTTTGGCAACCGACCCAGAAACCGGAAGAACCGAGAACCGTAAAGTTACTGCCCTGATTGTCACAGAGGGGCATAAGCACCTCAACGAGCTGACGATCAGAACAAAGGACGGAGAAAAGAAGCTCACTGCTACTAGTGAGCATCCATTCTGGGTTCCTTCTGAGCGTCAGTGGGTCTCGGCAGGTGACCTGAAGCCCGGCATGAAGCTCCGCACGGTGGACGGGACAACGGCCGAGGTTCGAGCGAATCGGGCATACAGTAAGCACACCCGCACGTACAACCTCACGGTCGAGGCCCTGCACACGTACTATGTGCTCGCAGGTCGTACCCCAGTGCTCGTACATAATCAGTGCGCCAAGAAGGCCCCTTCCGGGCCGAAGGTGCCACCAATCCCCAAGGAAGTGAAGTATCACTACACGGCCATTAAGCGGGGGAATGGAATTCCTCAACTCGACGACGAAGGCGTGCAGAAGATATTTCGTGGCGACAAACCGACCCAGCGGCAGTGGGCAGGGGCGAAGGAGTGGGTCGTCCCATCGAATCTCCCGGGGAATGAACTGAGAATCCTATGGAACGAAGATACGGGCCTCGTGGGGTGGAGTGCGAATCACTACACTACCATTCAGGAATTTCCTAAAGATTACGGAAACTAGGTCGGTCGTATCTGCGAACTTATGTAACAGTAACCCGAGGGGCCTGGCGAATATCGCGGGCCTCTCGGGCCCTTTCGTTGAATGGAGCCAGATCTATGAGCGCATGTTTCGCATTTTCGTTCCAGGCGGATGACGACGAAGATACCCCTCTCGGGAGCTTTGTTGACCTCGACAATTTCTTCATTGGCTCATCTAATGCGCTCTCCGAATTTGGTAGTGCAACAGAAAGCGGGTTGGATGGTGGCGGATTCTGGCTTAACCCTCGGCTGGTTGACCTGACCCCGACTGAGGCCTTGAGGGAGTATTGGGCCTCCGGATCGCCCGGCGAGAGGCATCTCGGAAATGCGTGGATCATCATCCACGGTGCGCACGGAAAAATGATCGGATCATACTTTGTGGGCTCTGTATCGCTGGATGAATGGGTGCAGAATCCAGACCAGACGGTGACAGTTACCCTTTCCTGCTGGGTCAACGTCCTTCCCGAGGGGGGTGCAGGCAGTTTGTGGAAATCCTGGGGTCGCCACGCGCCTACGTCCATGAATGGTTGGGTGGATATCCCACTGGGGCAGAGGGAGAGTTGGGTCGAAGTCTCTCGAATGTATGGGATGAAATCACGCCGGGCGAAGAATTCAGATGGAAGATATGTGCTCTGTGGTGAGAATATTCACGATCTCGCAAGCTTCTACTGTGCAATTGGTGAAGCTATGAATGGCCCTGGTGGATATTATGGATGCAATTTGGCCGCCCTTGATGACTGCCTCTTTGGTGGGCACGGCCCGGCAGCACCATTCCGGCTGGTGTGGCAGGAATCAGCGGTTGCAATGAACTCGCTCGGTACTCTGCCTACCGATATCGATAACAAAAAAGTACTTGGTTTGATTCTCGAATGTTTCGAACGTCGCGGGGTTAGTGTCGAACTGACCTGAGGCGAATGGTCTGCGGCGGAGGTCGTGGAAGCGGATGCGCCGGAGCCCGGCGCTGTCGAGGAAGCGGCCGAAGCGCCGGGTCATGTTGGCTGGGTCGATCGGTCCGCCGGTCGGAGTGGTGAAGACGAGCCCGCTGTCCTTCCAGTTGACACCGGCCGTCTTGCGTTCTGCTTTCTGATGTTGCCGGTGGCTCTTCAGCGAGTGGACGGACTCGGTCGGTAGGGCGATGCGGCGTTCGGAGGCACGGGTCTTGGTGGGCAGGGTCATCAGGCCGCCGCTCTGGGTGCGTTGGAGGGAGCGGCGAACGCTCGCCGTTCCCCAGTCGAGGTCGAGGTCTTCCCAGCGGAGGCCGAGGAGTTCGCCTTTCCGGAGTCCCGTACGGAGGGCGAGTTCGTACAGCGCGTGGAGCCGGTCGGCGCGGGCCGCGTCGAAGAACTGACGGGCCTCTGCCGCGGTGAGCGGACGGAAGCGCCTGGGCTGGTGCGTGGTGGTCTTGACGTTGCGGGCGACGTTGCGGGGCAGCTCGTCTTCGCGGACGGCGTGTTCCAGTGCCGACTTCAGCACCGAGTGCACGTAGGTCACGGTCAAAGCGGACAGCCGCTTGTGGCAGCACTGGCCGATGGTGCAGCACTTCTTCCGGTCGGTGTCCAGGCCCCGGGCGCAGCACTGGCAGGTGGTGCGGAGTCGGTCGAGGAAGGTGCGTACGTCCTTGGCGGTGAGGCGGGCGATCTTTTTAGTGCCGAGGCCGAGGCCGAGGCCGGGGATGAGGTGGAGGCGGAGGCAGGCGGTGTAGCGGGTGTGGGTGTTTTCGCGGAGCCGGTGAACGGCGACGCTGCCGAGCCAATAGGTCAGGTAGTCGCTCACGGTGCTGTCGGCAGTAGCGACGGGGAGACCGCGGTTGCTGTCGCTGATCTTCTCGGTGAGTTTGTCGGCGGCTTCTCTCCGGGTGGTGCCGTAGACGCGGACGCGTTTGCGGGTGCTGTCGGCGGCGAGGACGTAGCCGGCGGCTTCCCAGCGGCCGTCCTTGCGCTGGTAGATGGTGCCTTCGCCGTTGGCACGGGCCTTCTTGCGCTTGGGGGCGGTCATCGGGCGGCCTCTTCCAGGTGGCGCTGGACGTAGTCAGCGAGGGCGTGGGCGGGGATGCGGCGGGTGCGACCGATGGCCAGCGAGGCCAGGCGCCGGGTACGCAGGAGGTCGTAGAGCGCGGAGCGACTGATCTTGAGGCGGGCCATTGCCTCGGGGACGGTGAGGAGTTCGTCGTCACGCACCGGCCGTCACCTCCTGCTCGCGCACTGGGCCGCCACCGATGAGTGCGGTGAGGCGTTCGAGGTCGGGGGTGAGGCCGGTGCCGTCGTATGCCCAGTGGGCGAGGACGAGAGTGGTCGGTGAGGACGGAGGGGTGTGGCGGCGGCGCGGGCGGCTCGGAGGGCGCCGAGGGTGGTGGCGTAGGCGCGGGTCTTGGTGGAGAAGTGGCCGCGGAAGCCGAGCATGTGGGCCCACTTGCGCAGGTTCAGGTGCTTGAGGTCGTCGCGGGCGCCGAGGGCCCAGGCGGTGCGGATCATGCGGGCGGCGTGCTCGGGTACGGACTCGAACCAGAGGTCGGTGATCCTTTTCAGCCTGTGGTCGAGGGTTCCGGTCGCGGCTTCGGTTCCCTTGGTGGCGTACTTGGCGACGTATCCGGCGACCTTGCCCTCGGTGATCGTGGTCCCGCCCTGGAAGGCTGTGGACCGGATGATCCTGGTGTCGATCTGCTGGCCGAAGGTGAAGGAGCGGGCGCGGGCGTTGATCTCCGGTCCGTCGATGTGGGCGCGGGTGGCCGCGAGCCGGATGGCGTCGGCGAGGAGTTCGGGTGTGGCCCAGGCGGGTGGTGGGGTGTAGGGCTCTGCGGGGCCGTCGAGGCGGATCACGGCGTGGAAGTGGATCAGTCCGCGCTGCTGGTACTCGGCGACCTTGGCGTACGAGACGCGGGCGACCTTGTGGAGCAATTGTTGAGGGATTCCGGCTGCGGCGGCGATGGTGCGGCGAAGGTGGAGCATGAAGCGCGCCCACAGGGCCGGGGCGTGGGCGTTCCACAGCACGGCGCCGGTGTAGTCGTACCGCTCGGGGTCGAGCGGTGTACCGAGGAGCGGGTCGCCCTTGGTGTGGGTGCGTCCGCAGCGGCAGCGGGCGGAGCCGCTGGTGCGTCGCCCGTGGACCGGCCCGTACGAGGGCGCGGTGAGGGTGGCGAAGACGCGGGGGTGGGTCGCGACCTGGTCGGGGATGTTCTTGCCGCCGCGCAGGCCGGCGGCGATGAGGTGGTAGGTGTCCTGGCGGTAGAGCTCAGCGCAGGAGGGGCAACGGCTGGTACGGCGGTTGCCGCAGCGGACCAGGAGGTGCCCGGCGGGCAGCTCCTTGGACTTCAGTTCGCGCAGGATCTCGCCAGTGAAGGCGTCGATCTCGGTGCGCTGGCCTTCGAGCCGGATCGGCTGGGCGCAACCACTAACGACGTTGGGGGAAATACGGGTTCGGTCGGGCCGTGACATGGGAAGGGCCGTACAGGTTGGGTGAGTTGTGAGACTGACCTGGGCCCGTACGGCCTGCATCCATCCTGCCCTGTCCGGGGTCTCCCGCACACATTTCGGCGAGTTGCTCGAAGAACTCGCCCCGCGCTGGGCGGCGGCCCGCGAGTCGGCTCTGCACAAGATGCGGGGCGGAGT
Source organism: Streptomyces sp. NBC_01520 (assembly GCF_045040375.1). NCBI lineage: Bacteria > Bacillati > Actinomycetota > Actinomycetes > Kitasatosporales > Streptomycetaceae > Streptomyces > Streptomyces sp. NBC_01520. The sequence goes on along the minus strand of NZ_CP109404.1, from coordinate 2,504,054 downwards.
GCGCAAGCGGGCCGAGGGGGCCGGGCGCAAGCAGCGCCTCGTGTTCACCGACCGGCTCGCGGCCACCCTGGTCCACCGGCGACTCGGGTTGCCGCACGCCGCGCTGGCCGAACTGTTCGACGTGGACCGCTCCACCGTCTCCGCCGCGATCCGCGAGGTGCGGCCCCTGCTCGCCGCTCGGGGCTTCGCCGTCCCCGACCACCCCGGCCTGCGCATCCGCACCCTGGACGACCTGTTCGCCTACGCCGAGGCCGAAGGCGTCGACATCCGGCTCGACGGCACAGAGGTCCAGGTCAGACGCCCTCGCGCGGGTCGTCCCGGCCGTAAGGCGTTCATCTCGGGCAAGAAGAAGCAGAACACGATCAAGACCACCACCTTCAGCGACCACCAGGGCCGCACTCTGTTCTCCGGTGTGGTCCGCCCGGGCCGAATGCACGACCAGACCGCCGTGCGGAGCGAGGGCATCGCCGAGCAGTTCCGTCTGCACCCGGACGTGCGGGCCGAGGTCGACTCCGGCTACCAGGGCCTGGCCAAGGAGTTTCCGTCCCAGGTCAGCGCCCCGCCGAAGAAACCGGCCGAGGACGCTCCCGACGGCGACAAGCGTGCCTGGCGCGAGGCACGGCGGCGGCAGTCATCGGCCCGCATCGTGGTGGAGCACACCAACGCCGAGTACAAGCAGTGGCACCCGCTCCAGCGATACACCGGACGCCGCGAGGGCTACGAGCAGACCCACCTCGCCATCGTCGGCCTGGTCTCCGACCGTGCCGCCCGACGAGCTACTCGCCGCCCCACGAGCACCGAACTCGTGCCCGTCCGCGCGACAGCCTGCTGATCACCCACCAGCCAGACCGCCAGGCCAGCACGGCTCGATCTCAATTTCCCCCAACGTCGTAAGCAAACTACCCCCCGGTGCCATTGCGCCCCATATCTCACCCTTGGCAGAACCTACGCCTCAGACGCACCGCCTGCGGCGACATCACCCGGATTCGTCCACTGACCCGCCAGGCGGCGGCTGCCCGGTTTTGGCGCAGCGCAATAGCGGCTGTCGGCTCTCCGGCTGGCAGCGGACCAGATCCAGCAGCTCTCCTGAGTCCCTCTGCTACTTGCGTCGCCGGGAAGCCAAACTGATACGCTCCCGGCTCCTCGTGCCCAGTCGATACGGAGTGTGACTGCGTCGAACTGGGGGCGAGACGGTGTCGGAGTCGGCAGCATGCACTACGGATGAGTCGCGCGATGGGCTGGCTTGCAGCAGACTCGCCCGGCGGATCTACTCTCATACGGGCGCGGGCAGTGCCCTGTAGCCGTGCGGTACGTACCGCACCGCAGTGCCGTTGACAGGGATCGAGCCGGATGCAACGGGATCCAGCAGGATGCGAATGTCCCCCTCTGTGGCGTTTCCGCAGGTGAGAGGCATCACGCTTTTGGGTTCGAGTCCCACCCGCCCCACCAGTTCCATCCTGCGGAAACGTTCTGACCTGCGGAAACGTGGCTTTCGCGGCTGTTTTCCGTGCCGTATTAGCCGCGCGCCGTGCGGTACTGAACCGCTGTCGCATTGTGGCAGCGTGATCAGGAGCGTCTGACCTGGCTTTTTGTGGCGATCGCCTGAAAGGGCGTTGTGTAGCGGTCCCACGGCCGTTGGGGAGACGCTCGGGCTCACCGTGATCCAGGAGCGCTTCAGGGCCGGCGTGCAACCAGACGGGGAATACCTTGTCCGCCTGAACCGTGAGGAGGGGCGCGGCTGACGTGGTGCTCCGTGAAGGCCCTCGTGTCTCGCCCCGCCTCCAGCTGCTCCCCGGCGAACGCCCGTACCCCCGGCGGCACGTCGGCCGGCACGAGGAACGTCGGCACGGCCCTGACCGGCGCTGGGGGCCACCGCCAGTGCGTTCGGCAGCTGCTGACGGGTGAGATCCGTGCAGTAGGCGTGTGCCGGGCTGCTGCCGCCACGATTGCGCGAGTGGCCCCGCGGCAAAGGCGTCGAACCCGGTGTCCTCAACGAGTGCCATTGCCAGGTCAGGCTCTCGCGTGCTGTCGGCCGCGACGGGAGCGAGATGCGGTCCGCACCTCCCGCCGGCTTGATCCTGTGCGCGAACGACTCGGTGCGATCGAGTGCCACGCCTTGACGATTGGCCGGCCCAGTTGCTTGGCAGCCCACACGCTCTCGGCCTGTCCGGCCTCGATCGCCGTGATTCCGTTGTCCCGCGTGGTCTCGTCGCCGGACGTCGCAGGCTGCGCTGCTCGCAGTTTGTCCAGCTGGGAGCTCTGCTCGGCCGTGCTCCTCGCGATGGCTGCGGCCAGTTCCCTCGCCTCGTCGGCCTGGCCATGGGTCTGCTCGCCGGCGCAGAGCAACCGGGACTGCGTGAAGCCGGCGCGCAGCGCGTCGGAGAGAATCCGGTCGAACGCCTGACCGTTCGTGGCTGCCGCCTTTTCGAGGGTGGCGAGGCTCACCATGCCCGGCATGTTGTGCCCCTCGTGGGGGTGGGTATCGGGGACGCCTGAGAGACGCAGCACCGCGCGCAGTCGGCGGAGGTCTCCGCGCAGTGTCGATCCGGTCTTCGCCGCCAGCTTGGCCAGGCTCGGGTCCGCCGTGCGGGAGGGAGCCAGATCGGTCAGGAGTTGTGCGCGCTCGGTCATGGGGATCATCAACAGGATCCAAGCGGTGTCGGTAGCGTTGAAGGCCGGTCCCGGCGACGCGCCGGCCGTCGGCTGCGAGGTGCAGCCGACGGCCAGCAGCGCCACCACCATGGCGCATGCCGACCACAGGGTCAGAATGTGCCGGCGGAGTTGCACTTGGCCTTCTGGGTGATGCAGTCCTTCACGCGGTGCCCGAGACCGGCGTTGTCCCAGGCGTTGAAGAAGTCGCCGTGGATGGACGACGCCATGCCCGATGCCAGCCGGAAGCCCGCGGTGCTGCCGCTGGTCGGATAGCTGACGACGAAGGAGAGGTTGGGGATGGCGACAGGGTAGGCGCCGCTGCACTTGCCGTCGTAGGTGGTCGCCACGTGCGACGTGTGGTCGGGACTGTCGAGGTTCTTGCCGTCCCAGCAGTCGGGGAAGACGAGTTGGTGGGTGAGATGGGCCTGCGGGGCGCAGCGCGGCCAGTTGCCGTCGGCGCTGCGGCCGATCTCACCGCCCTCGCCGGCGCACCAGTACTGGCCCGGCGAGCCCGCCGGGGTGGGCGTCTGGGTCTTGGCGTTGCCCGCGATCATGCGGAACCCCTGCGGGAAGGGCACGGTCGCCGAGGGGTCGACGAGCCGGGAACCGTAGTACACGATCATGCCCTCGGCTTCGACGGCCTTGTCGCCTTCGTACAGGGTCGGGATCCAGTACGCCGAGAGGTCGTTGGCAGGGGTGCAACTGGTGGGTGTGTTGGTCAGCAGCGACTGGGGCGTGGAGAACGCGTCGGTGCTCTTGTTGCCGAAGAAGCTGTGCATGTGGGACGCACCGGGCAGGCCCGGCAGGACGATGGGGTCGTCCGGCTTGGAGTGACTGTAGGAGCAGGTGGCGTTGAACTCCGGGACACGGACAATACCGGCGGGCACCGCGGCGGGCGTCATCGCACGGAACTGCGCCAACTGGGCGTCCCACTTGGCCTGGTCGATGGGGACCCATCCGGCCGCCGGGCTGTCGTCCGCGCCGACGAAGGAGAACCAGTTGATGTTGACGAAGTCACCGGTCGCCGTGCTGCGCAGCACGGCGAACACCGTCTGTGAACCGGTGGGATGGGTGGTGACGTCGGTGGCCTGGGTCGCCCAGGTCTGCCAACCACCGGTCGGGGAGACCGGTATGACGGCGAGCAGTGGTCCGGTCAGGCTACCGGTCCGGAATTCCACCGTGCCCGAGCCGACGGCAGACGCGATCCGGGCCGACACCGTCAGCCGGCCGGCCGCGCCGAGGTCGACGCTGTCGAAGCGCATCCAGTCGCCGTTGGCGAGAAACGCGGCGTTCTGCCCGCCCCCGGTGTCCCCGGTCGCCTCCGAGGCGACACCCGACTGGGCTGCGTAGGACTCGGCCTGGACGGTGACCGTCGCGGCCTGGGCCTGCTGGGTCGACACGGCCAAGCTCAGGGCGGCTACCAGTACGACCGCCAGAGTGCTCACCAACAGTGTGTACAGATGAACGGGATATCTGCGCATTTCACTTCCTTACGGGCATCAGGGGTGACAGGTCTGCTCGCCGAAGTACAGCGATGGGAGAGCGGGAGGCGGACAGCGGCGTTTGCCCGCAAGGGGATTCGAGTGTCTCGAACCGTCGCCCACAGGGGGCGGGCGGAGCCGCCCGGGACCTTCGCGGTCACCGGGCGGCCAGGAGTTACTGGTAGACCCGCACGTGGTCGACGAGCATCTTGGCGGGGAAGGGGGTGTCGGCGTCTGTCGGACCCGGCCAGTCACCTCCGACCGCCAGGTTGAGGATCAGGTAGTGAGGGTGGTCGAAGATCCACGGTCCGCGTGTCTGCTCCACCTGTTCTTTGTCGAGAGTCAGAACGGTCCGGCCGTCCAGGCTGTAGGTGATGCCCTTGCTGTTCCAGTCGGCGACCCAGGTGTGGAAGTCGTCGGAGAAGTCGGCGTTCCCGGGCAGTGTGTACGGCGCGCCGATTCCACCCCCGCCGTTGTAGGCGGGCGCGTGGACGGTCGAGTACGCGGTTTTCACGTCCTTGCCGAGGATTTCCATGATGTCGATCTCGCCGTTGTACGGCCACGGCCGGCCCGTCAGGAAGTCGCCGCCCATCATCCAGAAGGCGGGCCACAGACCGTTGCCCTTGGGCACCTTGATGCGTGCTTCGACGCGCCCGTAGGTGAACTGGAACGTCGCGCCGGTGTTCATCCGCGCCGAGGTGTACTGACAGGTGGTGCTGCCGCTCAGCGGGTCACGCGGGCACGACGATCCGGCCGTGACCTCCTTGCGTGCTTCCATCACCAGGTGTCCCGCCCCGTCCAGCGCGGCGTTGCGGTGGTCGGTGTAGTTCTCCAGCTCGTTGTTCGGCCCGGTGCCCGGGTCGGCCCTCCACTTCGCGGAGTCGGGTTTGCCGCCTGCGGCGCCGTCGAACTCGTCACTCCACACCAGCCGCGGCGGGTTCGCGGGCTCACTCGGCAGCGGCGGAGCCTGTATCGGATCGCCGCCGGTGCCATACACCTGGAACTCCCACAGTGAGTATCCGTAAGGCGTGGCGCGCTGCGTCCCGTACATGCGCACATGGCGGCCGGTGCCGGAGACGGCCAGCGTCTGCTTGAAGCCCGTGCCGGACGTCGTCGAATAGATCGGTGTCCAGTCGGCCCCATTCGACGAGACCTGGATCTGGAAGGACTTGGCGTAGGCGGGATCCCACTGCAGGACGACCTTGTCGATCTGCGCCGGCGCACCGAGATCGACGGAGATCCAGCCTGGATCGGTCCATCCCGTGGTGGAGCTTGTGGACCAGCGGGAGGCCGGATCCCGGTCGAAGGCCCTGGCCGGCGTGCACTCCCAGCAGTTCTGGTCACTCTGGGAAGAGGAAGCCGCGCCCGGCCTGCCGTACGAGAGCAGCCTGGCGGCGTCACCGCCGGGACCGCCGGCGGTGCCGTACACCTGGAACTCCCACAGCGAGTATCCGTAAGCGGTGGCGCGCTGCGTCCCGTACATGCGCACATAGCGGCCGGTGCCGGAAACGGCCAGGTTCTGGGTGCCGCCCGTGCCCGCGGTTGTCTGGTGGACGACGGTCCACCTCTCCGCATCGCTCGATACCTCGATCCTGAACGCGGTGCCGTGCGCGGCTTCCCAGTTGAGGACGACCCGGCTGATCCCGGTACTCGCCCCGAGGTCGATCTGAATCCACTGCGGGTCGGCGAAGGCGCTGGACCAGCGCGTCCCGGGGTCGCCGTCGACGGCGCTACGAGCGCTGAAGGGCCCCTCGGTACTCGATGAGGTGGCGGGCTTTCCCTGAGAGAGCAGCACCTCCGCCGCCTGCGCGGAAGGGGGAGGGAGAGCGATGAAAGCGAGCAGTGCGGCCGCGAGGGCCAAAAATAAGCTAAAGCGACGCAGCGGCGCTTGCATGGGCGACTCCTCAAGTGGGGGAGGTCAGGGAGCGCTCCCTGAAAGGGAGGATGGAGGGACTGGTAAAGGCTGTCAAGGTCTCTTTCACCTCGAAAAAACAGCGATGTAACACGTACGACGCATGCAGGGAGCGGTCTCTCATGACCTACGCGGCGCGCCGACAGCCGCAGGGGTGGCGCTGAGGGAGACGCCTTACCGGGCACGCTCATGTCGCCCCGGCCTGCGGATACGCTGCTCGCATCGCCATGACGCAGAGCCGGAGGTCGCCCTGATGAGAAAACCCGCCCCGCGCACGAACCCGGGCGGCGGCACAGGGGACGGACAGGTATGAAACGCCCCACTCTCGATGTGGTAGCCGCCCGAGCGGGCGTGTCCAAATCGAGCGTCTCCCGGGTCATCAACGGCGAGACGACGGTCGCCCCGCAGATCCGAGACGTCGTCATGCGCGCCGTGAACGAACTGGGCTACGTGCCCAACGGCGCGGCACGCAATCTCGTCACCCGCCGCACGGACACCCTCGCCGTGGTGGTGTCCGACCCGCCTCAAGGAGTCGTCTCCGACGACCCCCTCTTCTCCGCCGTGGTCCGCGCCGTCAGCAGGGAGCTCGAGACGGCGGGCAAACGGCTCGTGCTCATGCTCGCGGAATCGGACCGGAGCCGGACCAGAGTCGTGCAGTACATCGCCGGCGGGCATGTGGACGGCGTGCTCCTGGTCGCCCTGCACGGGACGGATCCGCTGCCGGCCGCACTGGCCCGGCAGGGCCTGCCTGTCGTGTCCTTCAACCGCACCTCCGCACAGGACGTCCCGTACGTCGCGCTGGACAACGCCGGTGGAGCGGCGCTGGCCGTGAGTCATCTCCTGGAGCGCGGCCGGCGCCGGATCGCCACCATCACCGGGCCGCTCGAACTGTACGAGGCGCGGGAGCGCCTCGATGGCTACCGTCAGACGCTGCGTGACACCGGCCGTCGCTCCATCGTGGCACTGGGCGACTTCACCAGAGCCTCCGGCGCCGAAGCCATGCGGCAGCTCCTGGAGGACGATCCCGACCTCGATGCGGTGTTCGCAGCCAACGACCTGATGGCGATAGGAGCCCTGCGCACCCTCCATCAAGCGGGCCGGCGTGTCCCCGAAGACGTGGCGGTCATCGGCTTCGACGACATAGAAGCCGCGTCCTACACCAGTCCCGCGCTCACCTCGGTGTGCAGCCCGATGGCCGACCAGGCGACCGCCGCCGTCCACCTGCTCCTCGGTCTGATCGACGGCGGCCCCACACGGCCGGTGATCATGCCGAACGAACTCGTCGTGCGCGAGTCGACCTGATTTCCCGTCAAGGGCCCGTATTCCCTCCTCCGGGGTGAGCGCGCGGGGGTGCCAGCGCCGTGCCGCGGGCCGGCCGGGGCGAGGCTCTGGCGGTGGGATCGGCCTGCCGCTCGGTTACGGGCAGATCGACGAGCCGCTGACCGCGGACCAGTTGGCCGACGCCGTGCCCAGCCCGCGCGACCCGCGCTCCACCCGCGCCCTGGAGGTGGCCCGGGAGGGCTGGACCTTGCGCGACGTGCTCGCCCACGGCGTCATCGACTACCACCCGGTCGTGGCCGGTACCGCCACCGACGTGGCCGACCACATGCAGCAGTGGTTCGAGGCCGGGGCCTGTGATGGCTTCTCGCTGGCCATCGACGGCTACCACGACGGTGTCGACGCCTTCGTCGACCAGGTCGTTCCCCTCCTGCAGGAACGCGGCCTGTTTCACCTCGACTACGCAGGCCCCACGCTGCGCGACCATATCCTCGCCCGCGAGCAGTATGGTCTCGACCCGCGCGTCACGGAAGCGGCGACCCGGTGATGTCCACGAGCGCTTCTCTGCGATCCGGCGCCGCGGCGCAGCAGGCGTTCCGCGAGGTCATGGCCGCCGCGGCGTCTCCGGTCGCCGTGGTCACGGCACTGGACGGCAGCCGCCCGCACGGCACCACGGTCAGCGCCTTCGCGTCCCTGTCCCTGACGCCGCCCATGGTGCTGGTGTCGTTGGACGAACGCTCGCATCCGCTGGCGGTCATCCGGCGCAGCGGCCGCTTCGGCCTCAACGTCCTCGGCGCGCATCAGGCCGATCTGGCCTCCGTGTTCGCACGCTCGGGCCCCGACAAATTCGACGGGATCGGCTGGTCACCGAGCGAGGAACTGCCGCGGCTGCCGGATGCCGCCGCATGGGTCGCCGCCGAGGTGGCCGACAGCATCGACGCCGGGGACCACACCATTCTGCTCGCCCGCGTCATGGCCGCTGAGCCGGGCGAGGGATCCTTGCGGCCGCTCACGTATCACCGGCGCTCCTTCGGCACCCACACACCATTGATCCGGTAACCCTGCGGCACATCGAGGAAGCGAAAGCGGGCCTTGATCACGGGCCCGCAGTACGAGACGGCCTGCACGTCCTGCTCCACCCGGCACGTGGCACTGCAAGCAATGAACCGAAACCGCCCGGACCGCCCGGTCCCGGGCACACATGAAGGAAGCAAGGAGCAACGATGCCGACGCTGGGAATCATCGGAAGCGGCAACATCGGATCCGCGGTCGCACGGCTGGCGGTAGCTGCGGACATCGACGTGGTGATCGCCAACTCACGCGGTCCCCAGAGCCTCACCGACCTCATTGAGGAACTGGGGCCGCGCGCCACGGCCGGCACCATCGAGGAGGCCGCCCGGGCCGGGGAAGCGACCCTGCTCAGCATTCCCCTGACCGCGTACCGCGACCTGCCCGCCGGCCTGCTGACGGGCAGGACCGTGCTGGACACCGGCAACTACTACCCGTACCGCGACGGCCGGATCACCGAACTCGACACCGAGGAGGTGACCACGGCGGAGCTGGAGCAGCAGCTCCTGCCCGGCGCGCTGCTGGTCAAGGCTTTCAACAACATCCTGGCTCACCACATCCCCCAGCTGGCCCGGCCAGCCGGGGCTCCAAACCGCAGTGCCCTGCCCATCGCCGGCAACGACCCCGGTGCGAAGGCCCGGGCGGCAGAACTGATCGGTCGGCTCGGCTTCGACACGGTGGATGCCGGAACCCTGGACGAAAGCTGGCGCTTCGAGCCCGAGGCCGGCGCTTACACCCGTATCTACCTGGCAGATCCCGACATGCCGGCCGAGCATATGCTCCAGGCCCCCGCGGCTCCGCTGGCCGCCGACAAGCTGCGCGACGCGCTGCGGACGGCCCAGCGGGTGAACGTGGCCGCTCGCACCTTCTGACAGGACTCTTCCCGGCAGCGCCGCAACCCCGTGCGCTGCCCGCGGACCTTGGCTCCGGCGTCGGTCGACGCCGGGGCCAAGGCATTGGAGGTGGGCGGGGCGTGTACCGCTCGACGACCGACCGTAAGTCCGGGTACGGCGCATGCCCCGGGGGCTCACATGAACAGGACCCGGTTCAGGCGGACGCCGTACTCCGCGTCGGGGTTGGTCGTGGCGTCCCCGACCCTTTCCTGGATCGCAGCGACGGCCAGGTCGCGCCGCCTGGGCAGGCGCTCGGCTACCGCTGCCGCCAGCGCCCCCGGCATCTCCTCATGGGTGAGGTCCGTGCAGTAGCACGGCGCCCCGGGTTGCTGGCGCCAGGAGTCCGCGAGCGTCCCGGTGTCGAAGGCGTCGAACCCGGTGTCCTCGACCAGCGCCATGGCCACCCGACGGTCCCAGTCACGGTCGGCGGCGACGGGGATGACGATGCGGTCCGGGCTTCCCGCGGGCCTGCCCTTGGCCGCGAACGAATGGGAACCGACCGCGTTCCACGCCTTAGCGATCGGCTGCCCCAGCTGCTCGGCGACCCACAGGCTCTCCACCTGACCGGCGTCGATGGCCTCGATCCGGCTGTCACGCGCCGGGTAGTAGTTCGATGTGTCGATGACGACGGTATCTGCCGGCACATCCGCGATCAGCGGCGTGACCTGCGGAAGACGGTTCAGGGGAATCGAGAGGATCACGACGTCGACGTCCTCCGCGGCTTCTTCCGCCGTGACGGCCCGGCCGCCCGCGGACAGCACATCGGCCTCGATCGAGTGCGGGCCGCGCGAGTTGGCCACTTTCACCTGGTGTCCTGCCGCGGCCAGCTGATGGGTCAGGGTCTTCCCGATGTTCCTACGCCCAGAATTCCGATCTTCATGTTTCTTCTCCTTGCTCTCTGACTGCGATTACGCAGGGCCTTCGCCGCTCTCGGGGGTTGTTTCCGTCGCGGGCTTTTCCCACCCGGTGCGCATGAGGGAAACGAGCGCGTCGGGCGACGACTCGTCGGCCATGGCGGCGCTGCGTGCCCAGGCGGTGGCCAGAGTGCTGAGGAACAGGTCGCGTCCCCGCACCCAGGGCTGGGCCCCGCCGTCGCGCTGGGCCGCGTGTAGGAAATCCTCGGTGGTCGTGACGAAGCCCTGACAGGTGATCGCTAGAGGGGACGTGCCTTCGGTCAGCGCGGCCCGCAGGGGGTCGGGCAGGCCGTCGAAGGCGGTCACCCATTCGCCCAGCGCCTGAAGCCACTGCGCCAGCGCGGCGCGGGAGTCGGTCACCTCGCGCTGGATGGCGTCGCGACGGGCCTCCAGCTCTTCGTCGCGGGCCTGCAGCAAGGCAGCCAGCAGCGCCTCGCGGTTGGGGAAGTGCCGGTAGAGCGTGCCCGGGCCCACACCGGCCCGCTTGGCGATGGCGTCCATGGAGCCGGTGATGCCCTGCTCGGCGAAGAACTCCTCCGCGACCTCAAGGATGTGCGTGCGGTTGCGCTGCTTGTCCGTCCGCTGCCGACGCTCGCCGGTGGTTGCCTCACCCATGTCCGTGCACCTCTCGTTGACAATGTGGAGACACTCTCCGTATCGTCGCTCACGAAACGGAGACTATCTCCTTATCGGTTCCGATGCTACCGCTGGCCTCGGCAAGCATCCGCAACTCCCAGGGCAGTCCGGCGCGGCACACAGGCCTTCCGCATCGACGGCCACTGGGACCCGGCCGCCGCCCAGGGCGGCAGACCCCGACGCGACGGCTCCCCGGCGATCCTGACCAGCCCCGGAACGTACAGCCGGACACCACCGGCGTGCACCGACGGCATGGACGAACCCACGCGGCCCTGCGCACACCCTCGCCAGCAACAGCAACAGCAACAGCAACAGCAACACGGAAGAGATCACATGTCCCCCGACGAGACTCCGGTGCAGGCCGCCACGGACGCACCACCATCGACCCGCCACGACGGCAAACTGGCCTCCGGAGACGTTCTCGTCATCGGGATCCTGATGGTCTCCGCGTTCACCGTCCTGCTGAACGAGATGCTGCTGGGAGTCGCGCTCCCCACCCTGATCAGCGATCTCGGCATCACTCCCACCACGGGACAGTGGCTCACGACGGGTTATCTGCTGACCCTGGCGATCCTCATCCCGGCCACCGGCTTCCTGCTGCGGAGGTTCAACCTCCGCACGATCTTCATCGGCTCACTGTCCCTGTTCACCCTGGGCACGGCGATCGCCGCCGTCGCCCCGGGATTCGGTGTGTTGTTCACCGGCCGCATCATCCAGGCGGTCGGCACGGCCGCCCTCGTGCCCCTTTTGATGACCACGACGATGCGCCTGGTTCCCCCGCTTCGCCGAGGCCGGACGATGGCGCTGGTCACCGGTCTGACGGCGGTGGCACCCGCGGTCGGCCCGGCGGTGTCCGGCGTAGTGATCTCCCAGCTCAGCTGGCGGTGGCTGTTCATTCTGGTCCTACCCGTCGTCCTGGCCGCGCTGGCACTGGGAGCCGCCAAACTGCGCAACATCACCAGCCCCGAGCAGGTCAGGCTGGATGCACTGTCCCTCGTCCTGTCCGCCGTCGGGTTCGGTGCCCTCGTCTACGGCCTGTCCACGATCGGCGAGTCTGTCTCCGGCCACGCACCAGTCCCGCCTTACATCCCCATCGTCATCGGGCTCCTCGCCCTCGCCGTCTTCGTCCGCCGGCAGACCGTGCTCCAGCGCAACGACAATGCGTTCCTCGACATGAGGGTCTTCCGCACCCGCTCGTTCACCGTGCCGCTGCTGGTCATGCTCGTCGTCGCGCTGGTCGGTTTCGGCACCACGATGGTCCTGCCCCTGGTCCTCACCAACGTCGCCGGCCTGACGACGTTCCAGATCGGCCTCTTCCTGGTCCCCGGCGGAGCCTTGATCGCTCTCGTCTCGGCCCTCGGCGGCCGCGTCTACGACCGCTACGGGCCGCGGCCCCTGGCCATCCCCGGATCGGTCATCTGGACGGGTGCCCTGTGGTTCCTGAGCCGAGCGGACGAGAACACCGGTGTCGCCGCGCTCCTGGCCGCCTACCTCGTCCTGTCGGCTTCGCAGGCCCTCATGTGGGCTCCGATGACGACGGCCGCACTGTCCTCCCTGCGCACCGAGTTGTACCCGCACGGCACCGCGGCGTTCAACACCGTCCAGCAGTTGGCCGGCGGCGCAGGCGGCGCCGTCCTGATCTCGGCCTACACCATCGGCTCCCACGCGAAAGATGCGGGAGCACTGGATTTGGCCCAGTCCGTCTCGGCGTCACAAGCCGCCTTCGCCACCGCGGCAGCCATCGGCTGCCTCGCAATCATCGGCACCCTCTTCGTCCGCAAGGCCACGGCCGCCCTGCAACCGCCGGCCCCTCACACCCCGGGAAAGTACACCGTCTAGCCCTGGGACCTGGGCCAGGGTAGTGCGAAAAGAGCGGGCGCCTCGGCGTAGAGGAGCGGGGAAATGGCGGTCTACGGGGACATGGCCCGCGCGCTCATTCGGGCTGCGCTCGACGCCCTGGAGTGAACCTCCGCAATTTTTCGCAATTCTGTTGTGGAACGAGCGGCGGCCTCCGTAGCGTCGAACGGCACCGACGCACCCAGTAGCGGAGGCGGTGCCCATGAGCCCACCCACACCCGCTGACCCCGACGGTGTGGCGGCGCCTGGGGCGTGCGGACGAACAGGCCCTGGCGACGCGCTCGACAGCCCCGATGGCGAGGCCCGCTACTGCGAACAGGTCGCCCGCGTTGAAGCGGAGGAGAAGCGGCGCCGTGCCGCTGAGTGTTGCGGCCACGGAGGTAGCAGCGGCTCGATCAGTGCCCACAAGTCGTCGTCCACGATTCACGGTCGAGTGCTCACACCCTCACGAACGGCCGAATCGTCACACTGGTAACGCCCAACCAGGGCATGCATCTCGACGAGATCGTGCAACGAGTTCTTAGGTCGGCTTCTTCCGGACCGTCACCCACGCGGCGAAGTCTTCGATGCCGTCGATGAGCGCCTCGAACCGAAAGGAGTGGAGGAGGTCGAAGGCGTGGTGAGCGCCTGGCAGTTCGATGTACACGACTGGCGAGGTGGAGACGGAGCGCAGAGCGGCGACAAGAGCCCTGGGGTTCGCGGTGTCCACCAGCTCGTCCAGGTCCCCGTGCGCGATGAGGAATGGTGGTGCATCCGTCCGGACGAGGTTCACCGGCGAGGTCGCCGGGTCGCCGTCGAAGTACTCCGCGAGAAAGTCAGGCTGCCTATGTCAACGCGCTGGGCGGCAAGCTGAAGATCGTCGCTGACGTCGGTGATGAGATCTACGTCCTCGGCTGACCCGATCTGCAAACTCCGGCCCCGCCAGGCGTCGCTGCTCGCTCGGCGGGCCAAGTCGCTCAGTGACAGGTACGGGTGTCGGCGGTGAAGGCGCCGAGGATCTGCGGGGCGCGGCCGATGAGGGGCCTGTGCCAGCGGCGGGTGCAGGCTTCTGTTTGGCCGTCGGCTCGGCGGGGCAGCGGCCTCCAGGCGGTCGTATGTCAATGTGTGACACCTTCTTCGCCCGTGGTGCGGTCGTCCGACAGGCTCTGTTCCTCACACGAAGAGTGAGGAACAGAGCACTGAGCGGGGCCTCATCCCAAGGACGCCCTGTCACGCTCATGCTCCGCCGCGGAGCGACTCCTCATCCAGCGAGGCAAGTCTGCTGAGGATGTCAACGGCTATGGCCCGTTCACCCTCGGGAAGTGATCTGAGAAGTAGTTCGTTGATCCGTTCTGCCGGAGCGATCAGGGAATCGAGCAGCGCGGCCCCCTCGTCGGTGAGACTCAGCAGGGTTCGCCTGCGGTCTTCTTCGTCGCGCACTTGGCTCACGAGCGCCTGGTCGGTCAGGCGGCGGATCATCAGGTTGACCGTGGAGCGGTCCAGCGAGGTGAGGCGTCCGAGCGTCCGTTGGTCCACGCCGGGGTCCCGGCTCAGCGCGTTGAGGATGGCGAACTTCTGGGAGGTGATCTCCCTGGACACGTGCTGGGTCCAGAGAGCCGTGTGCACCTGCTCGGCACGCCGGATCAGATGGCCGATGTAGTTGGGCAGCTCCAGTGCGCGCGCCACGGTGCTCCCTCCGTCCGTCGTCTAGGTGGTGCCGGCCGAGGGACAGCCGGTCTGGATGGAGTCTAGGAGTGCGCGGCACCACCCTGTGTGCGACCTTCCGTCAGCGGTCCCGTCGTCCGGGGCGCTGCTCGTACGGGGTGGCCCGGGAGCCGTCGACACCCACTTCGAGACGGCCGACGCGGTCGATCTCCAGGACGACGCGGTCCCCATGGCTGAGCGGTCCCACTCCAGCGGGCGTGCCTGTCGCGATCACGTCGCCGGGGTGGAGTGTCATGACGGACGAGGTGTAGGCGATCAGCTCCGCGACCCCGAAGATCAGATCGGCCGTGTTGGTGCGCTGCCGGGTGACTCCACCGACATCACAGCGCAGGTCGAGGGAGTCGGGGTCCGGAATCTCGTCTGCGGTGACGATCCAGGGCCCGATCGGTGTGAACGTGTCGAACGACTTGCGCGTGGAGCGGTCCTCGCCGGAGCGCACGGTGATGTCCAGAACGCAGGTGTAACCGAAGACGTGATCCAGTGCGTCCCTTGCGTCCACGTGATTGGCGGTGCGTCCGATGACGACGCCGAGCTCTCCTTCCTGGTCGGTGCGCTTGTCGGTGTAGGGCAGGACGATGTCCTGACCCGGGCCGATGACCGAGGAGTTGGCCTTGAGGAAGACCCCGAGATCGGCGACCGAGGTGGTGTA
The DNA here is from genome assembly GCF_045040375.1 of Streptomyces sp. NBC_01520. Lineage (NCBI taxonomy): Bacteria > Bacillati > Actinomycetota > Actinomycetes > Kitasatosporales > Streptomycetaceae > Streptomyces > Streptomyces sp. NBC_01520. Next base: position 2,489,010 of record NZ_CP109404.1, on the reverse strand, counting down.
GGCCATCTCGGCTTTGTGGTCGAGGTAGTTGACCGGTGCGCCGACGACTTTTCCGGGCCGGGGCAGGGGGGCTTCGAGGGCCGCTTCGTCGAGCGGAACGCGAGCGCAGCCGGTGAGGTCGACCTGTACTGCTCCGTCGCGTGCGACGGTCTCGATGTGCTGGTGCAGCGCACCGGCCGCACTCGGGGTGCCGGTTCCGGTGAGTTGTTCGGTCACGTCGACGAGGTCGTCGCCGTCGACGATTCCGAGGCGTCCCTTGTTGAACAGGGCCAGACGCATCGTGGCCTCCTTGTGAAGTGTCGGGTGGGGGAGATCAGGCGCCGGGGTCGGCGTCTTCGCTGCGGTAGAGGCCGAGGGAGCGCATGACGGGCTCGTCGCTGTACGAAAACAGGACCGCGTCGTCGGAGGCCGAGGCGTTCAGATGACGGTAGGAGGCCCAGCCGGGCACGGCGAAGGTGTCGTGCTCGGCCCACTCCAGTCGTGCGCCGTCCACGATCGTGGCGCCTTCACCGCGGACGACGTTGAAAATGGTGGAGGCTGTGTGCCGACGGCCTGCCCCCTGGAATCCGGGGCGCAGGCGCTGGACGCGGCAGCCGATGGTGGGCATGACCGGACCGCCCGTCCACGGGTTGGTGTACTCCAGGACGATGCCGTCGACGTCGCTTCCCTCGGCCGTGTCGGCGATGCCTTCCAGTGACCGCTGGGTCTCCTGCCAGGTGTAACGAGTGACGGGGGAGTTGGGCCCGTCCTGCGAGAGCCAGACGGGATTGAGCCTGCCGTGGAGGAACTGCCTGCTGCCCGCGTCGTCCGCTCGGGTAACGGGCTGGAGGCGCTGGTGGAACCTCTCGTAGAAGCCGGCTTCCAGGGCGTTGACCAGCGGGTAGTCGAGGGCGTCGAGCCAGATCATGGGCGCGTCGCCCTCGTGGGTGTGGTCGTGCCAGTGCCATCCCGGGGTGAGTAGCAGATCACCCGGAGCCATGAAGACACGCTCGCCGTTGACCGTCGTCCACGCGCCGCTGCCCTCCAGGATGTAGCGGAAGGCGTTGGAGGTGTGCCGGTGGGCCTGCGCGGTCTCGCCGGGCAGGATGACCTGCAGTCCGGCGTAGAGCGTGTTGACGGTGGCCGGGGGATCGGTCAGACCGGGGTTGACGAGCATGAGGACCCGGCGTTCGGCCTCTTCCAGCGAGAGGGTCTGAGAGAAGTGCAGGAGGAGGGGCCGCAGTTCCTGCCAGCTCCAGCGGTAGGGAACGGCGCGGCTCTTCGGCTGGGCGGGGAACAGGTTTCCGTAGAAGCGCCAGAGCGGAGCCGCACCCAGGCCCGGCAGGGCCTTGTAGGCGAGTTCGTCGGTCGTCATGGTGTCCTCCTGCGGTTGCTGGATCACGGGATGGGGACGGTGGCCGGGGACGGCGTCCACACCCAGGAGACGTCGTCGAAGTCCTCGGGCCCACGTGACGCGAAGAGCTGGTTGCGCAGGGTGGCCCCCATGCCCTCCAGGTGGCAGATCTCGCCGAAGGCGCGGGCGTTGGTCTGGATGAGGGCCGCGCGCTCGCGGCGCTGATCGGCGTACGCCGCGAAGGCGTCGGCAGGGTCGGTGAACCGGCCGAGAGCTCCTCCGAGGGCGACTGCGTCCTCCAGTGCCTGACATGCGCCTTGGGCCAGGTACTGCAGCATCGGGTGCGCGGCGTCGCCGAGCAGTGCGATCCGGCCGTGCACCCAGTTGTCGATGGGGAGACGGTCGAACAGAGGCCAGCGCCGGTCCCGCGCTATCAGGGGCAGGGCGTCACGCACGGCCTGGCAGGTTCCCGCGAAGCGTTCCTCGAGCTCGGCCTCGGTGCCCCAGGCGTCGGAGTCCGGTGTGTAGTGGTCGCTCTCGAACACCGCGACCTGGTTGTAGAGCTCGCCGCGTCGTACCGGGTACTGCACCAGGTGCATGCGCGGTCCGGCCCAGACCATCACCGCGTCCGAGGCGGCGTGCTGTGACATCCGGCCGGTCATCCTGTGCGCGGGAAGGGCTCCACGGAACGCCACGTAGCGCGAGCAGACAGGCTCGCCGTCACCGACCAAGGCCTGGCGCAGCCGCGAGTGCAGACCGTCCGCCGCCACGACCGCGTCGGCCGTCAGTTCCGTCGCAGTCTCGGCGAAATGCAGGTGTACCGCGGAGTCGTCCTGTCCGGCGTGTGTAACGGTGTGCCCGGTGCGCAGCGTGATGGCGGGGTGTTCCTGGCAGGCGGTGAGGAGCGCGGCATGCAGGTCCGTGCGGTGCGTGACCAGGTAGGGGTGACTGAAGCGCTCGATGTACGCAGGGCTGCGGAGATCGAGAGAGGTGACCTGATCTCCGCTCAGGGCGTCCATCATCACGAGCCGGGGCGGGGCGACCGCACTGCGCTGGACCGCCTTGAGCACCCCCAGTTCTTCGAGGGCCTGAGAAGCGTTCGGGGCGAGCTGCAGGCCGGCTCCGATCTCCCCGAACTGGGCGGCGCGTTCCACCAGGGTCACGTAGTGACCGGCGCGGGCGGTGGACAGCGCTGCGGCCAGACCGCCGATACCGCCGCCGACCACGGCGATGCGGAGTGGAACACGGGTCACGGACATATGGCCTCCTTGGCAGGGAAGTGGAGGACACCGACGGAAGGCGGCGAGAGGAGCCGCCGGAATGATCAGTACGCTAATCATTGGTGTACGGATCATATTGCGAGGGCGTTACCCCGGTGTCAACGGTTTCGCTGAGATAGGTCAGCCGGGGACGCGGCTCAGGTCCGTGGGATCAACATGCGGCCGTGTGACTGTCCGCGTGTACGGGAGCGTCGGTGTACGCGGTGATGTCCGCGAAGGTGACGCCCGGGGCCGTATCGACGAGGGCGAGGCCGCGGGCGGTTACATCCAGCACACCGAGATCGGTGATGATGCGGTCCACGCATTGCCGACCGGTAAGGGGCAGAACGCACTCCTCAACGATCTTGGGGCTGCCGTCCTTGGCGGTGTGTTCCATGACGACGATGACACGGCGGGCGCCGTGGACCAGGTCCATGGCGCCGCCCATGCCCTTGACCATCTTGCCGGGGATCATCCAGTTGGCGAGGTCGCCATGGGCCGACACCTGCATGGCGCCGAGAACGGCGGTGTCGATGTGCCCGCCCCGGATCATGCCGAAGGAGAGTGCGGAGTCGAAGAAGGAGGCGCCGGGCAGGACGGTGACTGTCTCCTTCCCCGCGTTGATGAGATCCGGGTCGACCTCGTCCTCGGTGGGGTAGGGGCCGGTGCCGAGGATGCCGTTCTCCGAGTGGAGCACGACGTGGACTCCGGGCGGGAGGTAGCCGGGTATGAGGGTGGGGAGGCCGATACCCAGGTTGACGTAGGAGCCGTCAGCGAGTTCTTCGGCTGCGCGGGAGGCCATCTGTTCACGGGTCCAGGGCATCAGATGCTCACCGTCCTCTTCTCGACAGGTTTGTCAGCGGCTTGTTCAGGGGTGAGTTCTACGATTCTTTGCACGTAGATGCCGGGCAGGTGCACATCGTCGGGTGCCAGCTCGCCCGGTTCGACGAGTTCCTCGACTTCTGCGATGGTGACGCGGCCGGCCATGGCGGCGAGCGGGTTGAAGTTTGCGGCGGCCCGGCGGAAGACGAGGTTGCCGTGCCGGTCGCCGCGCCAGGCCCGGACGAGGGCGAAGTCGGTGGTGATGCCGTGCTCCAGGAGGTACGGCCGCCCTGAGAAGTCCCGGGTTTCCTTGGGCGGTGAGTCGACGGCGACCGAGCCGTCGGGTGCGTAGCGCCAGGGAAGGCCACCCTCCGCCACCTGGGTGCCGACGCCGGCTGGGGTGTAGAAGGCGGGAATGCCTGCGCCGCCGGCCCGCAGGCGTTCGGCGAGCGTGCCCTGCGGGGTCAGCTCCACCTCAAGCTCTCCACTGAGGTACTGCCGGGCGAACTCCTTGTTCTCGCCCACGTAGGAGCCGGTGACCCGGGCGATGCGCCCCGCAGCGAGCAGGATGCCCAGGCCGCGGCCGTCCACGCCACAGTTGTTGGAGACGACCTCCAGCCCGGCTGCCTCCTGTTTGTGCAGGGCGTCGATGAGGGCGTCAGGAATTCCGGAGAGTCCGAAACCGCCGACGGCGAGTGAGGCGCCGTCGGGGATGTCGGCGACCGCCTCGGCAGCACTGCCGCTGACTTTGTTCACGTGCGTGATTCCTTTTGTGTGATGGCGCCGGGCAGGACCGTGGGCCGGCCGCCGTCGACGACGAGGTCGGCGCCCGGCTGCGAAGCGCAGGCCGCTGCCCGGCCCTGGCTTTGGGCGGTGCCGGAGATCAGAGCCACCTTGCCTTCGAGCCGGTTCACTCAGCGGCCTCGGGGGCGCAGGGCGTCGGAGACGGACTTGACGCCGCCGTGTGCGGTGAGGCCGCCGTCGACGGGGATTTCGGCTCCGGTGATGAACGACGACTGGTCGGACATCAGGAAGACCACCAGCGGCGCCACTTCGTCGACGCTTCCGGTACGCCCCAGCGGGGTTTCGCGGATGTTGGTCTCGCGGAAAGCCGGGGCGGCTGAGGCGGTCATCTCGGTCTCGATGTAGCCGGGATGGACCGTGTTGACACGGATACCGCGCGGGCCGAGCTCCAGCGCCGCCGTCTTCGACAGTCCCCGCAGCGCCCACTTACTGGTCGTGTACGCGACCGGGTAATGGGCGGTGAGGGCTGCGGAGGAGCCGACGTTCACGATCGAGGAGCCCAGGGGCATCAGGGGCATGAGGTGCTGGATGCCCAGGAGAGGGCCGGTGACGTTGACCGCGTGGACGCGCGCCATGTCCTCGGGGCGCACGTCGCCGACGCGGGCACGCCAGGTGATTCCGGCGTTGTTGACCAGGCCGTGCACCTGCCCGTATGTCTCCCGCAGTTCGGCGGCGAGTTCGGCCCAGTCCTGCTCGCTGGTGACGTCCAGGCCGCGGCAGCCGTCCCCGGGTTCGACATCCGTGGCGATGACGTGGGCGCCTTCGTGGGCAAGAGCGGTGGCCTCGGCTGCGCCCAGACCACGGGCCGCGCCGGTGACGACGACCACCTTGCCGAGCAGTCTCATGGGGTGCGGGCCGGTCACGGCCGCTCCCGGTTTCGACGCCGGCCGATCGGCAGGGGCAGGGGCTCAGCACCGGGGACAACGGTGCTGGTGAGCGTGCCGACGCCCTCGACGGTCAGACTGACGGTGTCGCCCGGCTGCAAGGGGGGCGGGGTCCGCTCACCTCGCCGGCCCCAGAGCTCGGCGAGGCAGCCGCCGTTGCCGCACGTGCCGGAGCCGAGGACGTCGCCCGGGACCACCCGGGTGCCGCGTGAGGCGTAGGCGGTCATCTCCTCGAAGGTCCAGCTCATGTTGGACAGGAGGTCCTCGCCGATGGTCTCCCCGTTGATCGCGGCGGTGAGGGCCAGCCGCAGGAAACCTTCGGAGTCGCGGTAGGGCTCCAGCTCGTCCGCGGTGACCAGGTAGGGGCCGAGGGTGGTTGCGGTGTCCTTGCCCTTGCAAGGGCCGAGACCCACCTTCATCTCCGCCGACTGGAGATCGCGGGCGGACCAGTCGTTGAAGACGGTGTAGCCGACGATGTGGTCACGGGCCCGTTCCGGGGTGAGGTCGCGGCCCTCGCGGCCGATGACGGCGGCGACCTCGAGTTCGAAGTCGAGCACGGCGGAGCCGGGCGGCACCGGGACGCCGTCGTGAGGGCCGTAGATCGCGTGGGGGTTGGTGAAGTAGAAGGTCGGTGCCGCGTACCACTGCTCGGGTACACCGGCGACGCCGTCGACCGCGCGGCGCACACCTTCGACATGCTCCTCGAAGGTGACGAAGTCGCGTACGGACGTGGGCTGGAGTGGGGCCAGCAGCCGGACCTGGGAGACATGAGGTCCGGCCGGTACGTCGAGTGCCGCCGCACCTGCGGCGAGCAGGCCGGGCAGCCCGTCGGTCTCTGCGAGCAGCGTGGTGAGTGAGGTGACGCCGGGCAGGGGGAAGAGTGTGCCGTCTTCTTCCACCACGGCAACGCGGTGGCGGTGCTGATGTTCGTAAGTGGCGAAACGCATGGTGCGGCTCCAGAAGGGGGCGGGGAAGGGCCGCTGCGGCCGTGTGCGTGACACGGCCGCAGCGGCCCCCGACAGGAACAGGAGAGGAGTGGTCCGGCTCAGACCGGCGGGGCGACGAACACGCCTCGGTCGGGGTCGTTGAAGGATTCCTTGGCGACGATTTCGTTCATCGTGTTGGCGGTGCCCCACTGGTCGGTGACCTCGGGCTTGGAGAAGTCGTAGACGTGGGGGTGCCAGGTGTCCTCGTCGAGGTTCTCCAGCTCGGTGGTGTATTCGACGGTGTTGCCGTGCGGGTCGAGGAAGTACGTGAAGGTGTTGTCGCCCGCCATGTGCCGTCCTGGCCCCCAGATCTTGCGGAAGCCGGCCCGCATGACGCGGCCGGAGCCGCGCATGTACTCGTCGATGCCGCGCATCTCGAAGGAGACGTGGTGCAGCGCGGTGTGCGGGCCCTGGGCGATGGCCATGGAGTGGTGCTGGTTGCTGATCCGCATGAAGTGCATGACCTCGCCCATGTGCGGGGAGCTGAGCGTGTCGGAGAGGGCGAAGCCGAGGTGGCGCTCGTACCACTCCCGGGTGCGGTTCAGGTCGGGGGAGTTGAGGACGACGTGGGAGAGCTTGACCGGGATGGCCTCCTTCTCCTCGATCTTCCTGTGCTGCCGGACCTCGACGTCGGCGGACACCTCGATCGTGCGGCCGTCGACGTCGAAGAAACGGAAGCCGTACCCGCCGCCCGGGGTGTCCACGGCACCGGGCCGCGAGATCAGCTGCACGCCCCCGGCCAGGAGCCGCTCGGCCAGGGTGTCCACATCGGCCGGGCTCGCGGCGCCGTAGGAGACGAGGTCGAGCCGCTTCTCCTCGGCCCTGCGCAGCCGTACGACGTACTGCTCGGGGGAGCCCTCGGCGGCCAGGAAGGAGATCCCGGAGTCCTCGGTGACCTTGGTGAGGCCCCAGACGCCGGCGTAGAAGTCGAGCTGCTTGTCGTAGTCCGGCACCGCCAGGTCGACATGACGCAGGTGGGTGAGCAGGCGTGCGCTCATGGTGGGTTCCTCCTCAGGCGAGGGTGAGGTTGAGCAGGGCTGAGGCGTTCCGGCCGCGTACGGCGTCGAGATCGGCCTCGGACAGCCGGGCTGCCCGCAAAGCGGCGACGGGGTCGTCGGCACCCATGTCGAAGGGGAAGTCGGAGCCCAGGAGTACGCGGTCGGCCCCGGCGGCGCGGATCAGCTCGCGCAGGACGTGCGGGTCGTGGACGAGGGAGTCGAAGTAGAGCCGCTTGAGGTAGCTGCTGGGCAGGTGGGCGCAGCCGGCACCGGCGTCCGAGCGGGCGGTCCAGGCGTGGTCGGAGCGGCCGATGTGGGTGGGCAGGTAGCCGCCGCCGTGGGCGGCGATCAGCTTCAGACCGGGGTGGCGGTCGAGCACGCCGGAGAAGATGAGGTGGGAGAGGGCGACGGCGTTCTCGGTGGGCTGGCCGACCGTGTTGGACAGGTACCAGCGGTCCAGACGCTCGTCGAGCGTGCATCCGAAGGGATGCAGGAAGAGCACCGCGCCGCTTTCCTCCGCCCGGGTCCACAGGGCCTCGTACGCGGGGTCGGACAGCTCGCGGCCCGGTGCGTGGCTGGAGATCTCCACGCCCAGAAGCCCGTGCCCCAGCGCGTCGTCAAGCGCTTCGACGGCCATGTCCGGGTGTTGAAGTGGTACGAGTCCGAGCCCGCGCAGCCGTTTAGGGGCCGCCGCGCAGTGCGCTGCGGTGGCCTCGTTGGCCAGCTGGTACACCTTCTCGGCAGTCTCCTCGTCGGCCCAGTAGTGGTAGTGCGAGGGGGACGGGCTGACCAGCTGTATGTCGACGCTCTGCTGGTCCATCGCCGCAAGGCGCACAGCGACGTCAGTCAGTTTCGGGATGCGCTCACCCACCATGCGCCCACTCACCGCGAGAGCCTCGGCGCCGTTGCGCCGGGCGTCCAGAGCTTTCGCCGCATCGTGGCCGGGCAGGCCGGCCACAAGTGCCTCGACCTCGGGAAGCAGGACGTGCGCGTGTACGTCTACGGTCGGGGCGGTCACGGCATCTCCCGGAGCATCGTCATGGTGCGGCCCATCAGGCCGGGAACATCGGCGTCACGCACGCCGTCCAGCTGCCACTGCCCGATCTGTACAGACGCTTCCACCACCGGCCGGACCCTTGCGATCCGTCGTTCGTAGTACTGCTGGAACAGGGTGTCGTCCCAGGTGTCGGACCCGGTCAGGAGCTGCGCGAGGACCCAGGCGTCCTCCAGGGACAGGGCGGCGCCCTGCGCGAGGGTGGGCGGGCAGCAGTGGGCGGCGTCGCCGACGAGGACCACCCGGCCCCGGTGCCACGATCCCTCGACCAGCATGCGGTCGAACCAGGTGTAGTTGACCTGCGTGGGGTCGGTGATGTGCTCGGTGATCTCCGGCCAGTTGCCGCCGTAGGCAGAGGCCAGGCGGCGCATCTCGTCGGCGTACGAATCGGCCGGGATGGTGGCGCGGTCGCGATTGGCCTCGACGACGTACGCGTAGAGCGTGCTGTCGCTGGTGGGGCAGTAGCCGGCGATGAAGGCCGGGCCTCCATAGGCGAGGTCGGTGCGCTCCACGCCTGTGGGGCGGGGGGTGGCGATGCGCCAGATGGCCATGCCGGTCGGTTCGGGCTTCGCCGTGATGCCGATGGCGGCCCGGGTCGTGGAGCCGAGGCCGTCGGCGGCGATCACCAGGTCGTAGCGGCCCTCGGAGCCGTCACTGAAGCGGACGGAGACGCCGTCGGCATCCTGGTCCAGGATATCGGCGGTGATGCCCAAGCGGACGGACGCGCCGCTTGCGCGTACGGCCTCGATCAGGATGCGCTGGAGCTGCGGCCGCTGCATGCCGACGGTGGCGGGGAGGTCGTCGCCACCGCTGCGGATGTCGTCCTGCGCGTGCAGGACGGTCCCGTCAGGGGCGGTGATGCCGACCGACCCGAAGCCGAAGCCGGATGCCTCGACCTGCTCCCACACGCCCAGCTCGCGCAGCACGCGCAGGGCGTTGCCCTGGAGGGTGATGCCGGAGCCGGCGGTGGCGTTCCAGTCACCCTTGGCCTCGATGAGGTTCACGTCGAGGCCGGCTCGCCGCAGCAGGAGGGTCACGGCGTTCCCGGCCGCGCCGCCACCGATCACCAGGACCGTACGAGCTTCATTCATGGGGGAACTCCCTTGTTCCTGGTACTACTTGACGGCGATCGGGTTGATGGGGGAGCCGACTGCGCCGGTGATGGGAAGGGGCGCGGCGGTGAGCCAGAACGCGTACGCGCCGTCGGCGGCACAGTCCTCGGCAAGGGCCTCCAGGTCCCACATCTCCCCGATGAGCAGGCCGATGTTGGGGATGGCGACCTGGTGCAGAGGCTGGAAGGCGACGTCGAACTCGTTGGGCCGCACCTCGAAGCCCCAGGTATCGGTCGCGATCGCGGCGATCTCACTGCCGTGCAGCCAGCCGGCGGTGGTGAAGGACAGGCCGGGGGCCGCGCCGCCTGCGTAGTCGCCCCAGCCGTCGCGGCGTACCCGGGTGAGCTGACCGGTACGCACCAGGACGATGTCGCCGCGACCGACGCGCAGGCCCTGGGCCTCAGCAGTCGCTGTCAGGTGTTCCTCGGTGATGGCGAAGCCGTCGGGCAGCTCGCCGTTCTCGCCGATACTGCGGCCGACGTCCAGGAGCACACCGCGTCCGGCGACGTGCGGGGCCATGTGCTCGATGCCGGTGACCAGGTCGCCTTCAGAGGTGACTGTCTTCGCCGCGTCCCGGCCGTTCCACGTCCTGCCGTGGTCGAATATGTGGCCGAGCCCGTCCCACTGGGTCGAGCACTGTAGCGGCATAGCGATGACGTCGTCGGCACCGCCGAGGCCGTGCGGGAAGCCCTGCAGGCCGAGTGCCGCGTCGGTGCCGGTGTCGAGCATGGTGTGCACCGGATTGGTGCGGCGGCGCCACCCCTTTTGGGGGCCGTTCATGTCGAAGCTCTGGGCGAGCGAGAAACTGGCGCCCCGGCGGATGAGCGTGGCGGCCTCGCGCCGTTTCGCCTCGTCCAGGAAGTTGAGGGTGCCCAGCACGTCGTCCGCGCCCCAACGTCCCCAGTTGGAGTACGCCTTGGCGGCCTCGGCGATCGAGCCCTCGGGATCGGTGCGGTCGAGGGTCATGACGTCTCCCCGACACAGCGGGTGCGCTGAGCGCCGAGTCCGGTGATGGCGCTGTCCATGACATCGCCGTCGCGCAGCAGCCGCCCCCAGTGCATGCCGTTGCCGGCCGGGGAGCCGGTGAGTACCAGGTCGCCGGGCAGCAGCTGGGCGGTCTGCGAGGCGTAGGACACCATGCGCGCGACGTCGAAGATCATGTCCTTGGTGGACTCGTCCTGCATGGTCTCGCCGTTCAGTTTCAGCACGAGGCGGAGGTCGTCGGTGTCCCCGACCGTCGCGGCCGGCACGATCCACGGGCCGAGCGGGGTGAACCCCGGGGCGTTCTTGCTACGGAGCCAGTCGGTGCCGATCTGCGGCATGTCCCGACGGAACACGGTCGCCCGGTCGGTCAGGTCGTTGGCGATGGTGTATCCGGCGACGTGGCTGAGGGCCTTCTCCACGGACACCTGGTGGGCCGGACGGCCGATGACAACCGCCAGCTCCAGCTCCCAGTCGGGCTTTTCGGCCCATGCGGGGAGGACGACATCGTCGTACGGGCCGGTGATCGCGCTCGGCAGGCCGATGAAGACGTACGGCAGGTCCTCGGTTGCCCTCCGGTCCATGATCTCCGCCGCCTCCGCGCGCCGCTCCTCCTCGGAACGATCGTCATCCGGCGCCCGGTGCGCGACATGCAGGTCGATCACGTGCTGCCGGTAATTGGCGCCCGACTGGAACACCTGGCGGGGCTCGACCGGTGCGTGCACCCGAAAGTCCGCCAGAGGCCTTCGCTCCAGAGCACTGTCGCCGGCCAGCGACGTAAGCCGCTCCGCAGCCGTGTCCCAGGCCTCCAGGAGACTACGGATGGACAAGGACTCGTCACCGAAGGCAGCGCGCAGGTCGACTGCCTGGGCGTCCGCCGTGACGAGCGCGGGGAAGGCCGGTCCGCCCGGTGCCGAGAGCGTGGCCAGAGCGAACGGCCCGGCGAACAACGCGGATGCAGATTTCACGAACATGTCCTCCTGATTGCTGTGTGACTAATCTGGACCCAGCACCCGGGATCACGGAAATCAATTCTGTGGATGGCCCTCATCCATCGTGTTTATTCCTTCCTGGTCGACGCCTTACCGCAAGGGGGAAATCTCGTGAATCTGGCCCGTCTCGACCTCAACCTCATCGTCGCTCTGCGTGCCCTGCTGGAGGAGCGCAACGTCACCCGCGCCGGGGAGCGCGTCGGACTCAGTCAGCCCGCGATGAGTGCTTCCCTGGCCCGGTTGCGCCGCCACTTCGGCGACGATCTGCTTGCCCGTGTCGGCGGCCACTACGAACTCACCGCCCTCGGCCAAGTCCTCCTGCACCGCACTTCCACCGCCTACGAAGTGGTGGAGCGCCTCTTCGCCAGTCAGGCCGACTTCGACCCGGGAAGCGAGAAGCGCGAATTCAAACTCGTGGCGTCCGACTACGCGGTCGCCGTGTTCGGCGCCGATCTCGCCCGGGTGGTCCACGAGGAGGCTCCCGGCATCCGTCTGCGCTTCGTCCAGACCCCGCCCACCGTGGTCGACGACACGGCCACGCTGCTGAGCACGACCGACGGTCTGCTCATGCCGCACGGCGTCATCAGTGACTTCCCCGCCACCGACCTCTACGAGGACAGCTGGGTCTTCCTCGTCGCGGACGACCACCCGAGCGTCGAGGACCGGCTCACCCTCAACGATCTGGGACGACTGCCGTGGGTCACCTACCAGCGGACCTACGACGCCCCCGCCGTGCGCCAGCTCGGCATGCTCGGCATCGAGCCGCGCGTGGAAGTTTCCGTCGACAGCTTCCAGCTGTTGCCGCTGCTGGTGGCGGGCACTCGGCGCATCGCCCTGATCCAGGCCCGCCTCGCCCGGCTCCTTGCACCGCTCGCGGCCGTGCACGTGGTGCAGCCGCCCTACGAAGCGGTCCCGCTGCGGGAGGCGATGTGGTGGCACCCGGTGCACACGCACGACGCGGCCCACATCTGGCTGCGTGAAACGACTGCCCGCGTGGGCAGGCGCATGGCTGACGTGTCCGGGGCGCCGACCGCAGACCGCTGAGTGTGCGTCCCCGCGGCCACCAGTGAAACCTGGCCGGGAAACATCGCGCCATCCACGGCTTGGATCGACGTCATCCGAAACTTGGATCGCGTGGGGGGTGGGCAGTGCAGCGCCCGAACCGCATAGTCATGGCACATCACGCGCATGCGCAGCGATCTCCGACAGCCGGACTCGCCCGCTACATGGCGCGACCTTCCCGCCTCGCATCCTGGAGTGCCGCCATGCCGGTTTCTGCTGATCCGCCTGTCAGTGAGCGCGATGACCACCCGGCTGTGGCGGGCAGGCTGCCAGCTGCTCTGCTGATGGCCGGCAGTTGTCTGCCCATCCTCGGCGCCGTGCTGGTTGCTCCGGTTCTGCCTCGTATGCAGGACCATTTCGAGGGTGTACCGGGTAACGCGGCGTTGGTCCCCCTGGTGCTGACGGTCCCGGCGCTGTCACTGGCTCTCCTTGCCCCGTTCGCCGGTGTCATCGTCGATCGGCTCGGCCGCAAACGCTTGTTGGTCGTGGCGACGATCTTGTACGCGTTGTTCGGCACGGTGCCGCTGTGGCTGGACTCCCTGCACGGCATCGTGGTCAGCCGCGTGCTGCTAGGGGTAGCGGAGGCCGCCATCATGACCGGTTGCACCACCCTGATCGGTGACTACTACACCGGCAAGCTCCGTGACCGCTATTTCGCCCTGCAGACGATGTGCGCGTCGGCATCAGCCACCGTCTTCTTCGTGTTCGGAGGTGCTCTCGGGGCGGTCAGCTGGCGTGCGCCCTTCTGGCTGTACGCGGTGGGTCTGCTGCTTGCCCCCGTCATGGCCCGTGTGCTGCCGACACCGGCAACCGGCGCCAGGCGCGTGGCAGGAGAGGAGCCCGTCGAGGCCGAGCGTCGGCCCTTTCCCGTGCGCAGAATGGCCGGCCTGTGCCTGCTGACCGTGTTCGGGGCGGTTGTCTTCTACGCCGTCCCTGTGGAGATGTCCTACCTCCTCGACGACTTGGGTGTGGATTCCACAGGCGTCATCGGAGCAGTCACGGCGATCGCCAGCGCCGCCACCGTGGTCGGCTCGATCGTCTTCACCCGGCTCACCGACCGGCCGCGACGCCGACTGCCGGCACTCTTCCTGTTGTGTGCCGCCGGCTTCCTTGTCATGGGGACCGCCGACAGCCTCCCCTTGTTGATTGCGGGCGCCGTGTTGAACTGCGTCGGGACGGGGCTGCTTCTGCCCTCGCTGCTGACGCTGGCGATGTCCCGGCTCGACTTCGCCGACCGAGGGCGCGGTACCGGCCTGTGGACGGCGGCCTTCTTTCTCGGTGAGTTCCTCTGCCCACTGGTCCTCCTGGGAGGCAAGGAAGTCCTGGGCGACCTGGCATCGGCGGTCGGACTACTCGGACTGGTCACCATGCTGGTCTCGGCCGCACTGCTGCCCGTCACGCGGCGTACGACGCAGCGGGAGCCGCATCACCATGCTCCTGAACATCCCTGACCGATCAGGGTCACCGCGCCGGTACGGCCAGCGTCGACCGGCGCACGACCAGTTCCGGCTGCAGTACGACGTGGGCGTGTTCGTGGTCGGCGCCGCGGGTCGTCTCCTCGACGAGCAGACGGCCGGCCTGCCGTCCCATCGCCACGGCAGGCCGTCGCACCGAGGTGAGCGGGACGACGGCGGACGCGGCGAATTCGATGTCGTCGTAGCCGACCACCGCAAGGTCCTCCGGCACCTTCAGCCCGGCTTCGTACAGCGCCTGGAGTACGCCCAGGGCAAGCAGGTCGTTGGCGCAGAAGACGGCGGAGGGGCGGTGGGGGAGCCCGAGGATGCGGTGCCCGGCGTCCTTGCCCGCGCCCACGGTGAGGTCCGCACAGGCGAGCTCCCTCAGGGCGGTGAGCTGGAGCCCGGCCTGAGTGACAGCGTTGACGGCTCCCCTGCGGCGGTCCCGCACCTGCTGGAGCTCCGGACCGCTGACATAGGCGATGGAGCGGTGTCCTTGGTCGATCAAGTGGCGTACCGCGGCGTGCCCACCCGCCACGTCGTCGATGCCGACGGAGCACGCGCCGGGCTGAGGGCCGTACTGGTCGGCGACGACGAATGGAACAGCATTCCGTCGGAAGGCAGCCACTGTGCGCCCGACGGCCTCTCCGGAGGTCAGCACGGCACCTCGGATCCGGTGCGAGGTGATCAGGGAGAGATGGCGCGACTCCTCTTCGAGGTCGCGGGTGCCGGTGCAGACCATCACACCGAGGTCGGCCTCGCGGGCGGCCTGTTCCACGCCTATGGCGAGGGCCGTGAAGAACGGGTGAGCCAGATCCGGCACGAGAACTGCGAGGACACGGGCGGCCCATCCATGAAGTTGCCGGGCTCCTTCTGTCCTTACGTAGCCCAACGAGTCGATCACTGCCAGCACGCGGGCTCTTGTGGGTCCAGCCACGAGTTCCGGGCGGTTGAGCACGTTGGAGACGGTGCCGAGAGATACGTCGGCCTCCCGCGCGACATCCTTGATGCCCACTCTGCGGCGTGCGGCATTCTCATGGTCCATCAGAGTCCTCTGTATGAGCCTTGGGTCAAGACACGTCGGAGAGTGCACGGCAGGCCCGCTTCCCTCCACGGTCTAACTGCCACTCAGGGCGGCGGTGCTGCCGCGTACCACCAGTCGCGGTGTCATGGAGGTCTGCATGGCCCTGTCGCGTCGGCCCTCCACGCGCTCGATGAGCATGCGGGCGGCGGAGGAGCCCATGGTGTGCCCGGCCTGGTCGACGCTGGTCAGCTGGACGGGGGCCAGGGCGGCCAGGGCCGTGTTGTTGTAACCGGCGAGCGAAAGGTCGTCCGGGATGCGCAGCCCGAGTTCGTGGGCCGCCCGGTAGATGCCCAGAGCCGCGACATCGGCGCCGGTCATGACGGCGGTCGGCCGGCGCTCGGCGGTCAGCAGAGTCATGCCGGCCTTGAAGCCCCCTTCGTCGGAGTACGCGGCGTGGTGGACGCGTACATGGTCGGCGAGACCGTGCCGCTCCATGGCTGCGCGGTAGCCGTCGGCGAGGACGACCTCCGGTGTGCGTTTCCACTGATTGGCCTTGGTGCCGGGGGCGGCGACCAGGGCGATGTCCCGGTGGCCGAGCGCCACGAGATGGTCCACCACCAGCTCGGCGCCGGTGTCGTCGGCGTCGACCACCGAGTCGTGGGTGTCGGTGCCGTCGTGATGGCCGATGACCACGGTCGGTGTAGCCGTCGCCGTCGCCAGCACCTCGGCACGCGAGGTCCCCGGCGCGATGAGGATCAAGCCGTCCATCTGACGGTCGACCATCGAACGGATCGTCTTCGCCTGCTCGTCCGGGTCGAAGCCGGCCGCGCCGATCAGCACCGTGTACTCGCTGGTGCGGAGCTCCTCCTGGATGCCGTCGAGGATGTCCGCGAAGAAGGCGTTGCGGACGTTGTCCAGCAGCACGCCGATCGTGTACGTCCGCCCCCGCATCCCGCGGGCAGCCGCCTGCGGGCGGTAGTCCAGCTCGGCGATGGTCGCGCGCACCCTCTGCTGCATGCCCGGGCTCACGCCGTAGGCGTTGCGCAACACCTTGGACACCGCGGCGACGGACACGCCCGCGTGCCGCGCGACATCGGTGATGGTCACACGCTTGTTCTGCTTCGGTGCGGCGGACCTGCCCATCGTCAGCACTCCGGATTTCATAGGCGTCGGTGTAACGGTCTACATCATGGCGCCTGAATGACGACAAGGCTACTGTCCCGTGCTCCGGTGTTACAGCTCCGTGTCTTGACGGATCCATCGGTGCGGTGCAGGGTGTTGCTCACTTCGTGGTGGAGAACGTTACACGCAGCCTTCTGCGCGGTCGGACCCGTCTGCCTTCCTCAGCGCCGCTCGCCGTTCCTCGCCCTCTCTCAAAGACCTTCGGGAGTCTTCCGTGTCTCTTCGCATGCCCCGCGTTCGTCGTGCGCGTCTGAGCCTGTTCACGGCCGGCACCGCCTCACTGGCACTGCTCACCACCGCCTGCGGCGGTGGTGGCGCCGGATCCTCTGCCGCGCCCAAGGAGTTCAGCTACCTGAGCGTCACCGAGAACACGACCGTCAAGACCGCCCTGACCACCATGTCCAAAGGTGCGTGCAAGTCGGCGAACGACGAGCTGCCGCTGAAGGTGGAGACCGTCCCGCAGGCGAGCTTGGACCAGAAGCTGCAGCTGCTGGCCGGCCAGGACGCCCTGCCGGTGCAGTTCGCTGCGGGCAACGCGCCGGCGTTGACGCAGCAGTTGGCGAAGTCGGGCAAGGTCGCCGACCTGGAGAAGGAGCTCAAGTCTCTCGGCGTCCTGGACCAGTTGGAGCCTGCCGCCGTCTCCACGATCAAGGCGTTGTACGGCGGCAAGGTCGAGGTGCTGCCGTACGAGTACAACATCGAGGGCATCTTCTACAACAAGAAGCTCTTCCAGGAGAACGGCATAGCTGTGCCGGGCACCTGGGACGAGTTGGTGGCTGCCGCGGCGAAGCTGGACGGCAAGAAGGTTCAGCCCTTCTCCGCATCCGGTCAGCAGGGGTGGCCCATCACCCGCCTGGTGAGCACCTACCTGTACCGCAGTCTGGGCCCCGACGCTCTCCAGAAGGTGGCCGACGGCAAGGCGAAGCTCACTGACCCGGAGTACGTGAAGGCCGCTGAGGAGATCGCCGCTCTCGGTAAGAAGGGGTACTTCGGGAAGGGCGTCGGTTCGATCGACTACGACACCGCGATGAACCAGTTCCTCAACGGCAAGGCAGCCATGTTCTACATGGGCAGTTGGGCGCTGGCCAACGTCTCCGACGCGAAGCAGAACAAGGTCGGCGCGGAGAACGTCGGCTTCATGCCCTTCCCCGCTGTCGCCGGTGGCAAGGGTTCCATCGACCAGTACCCCTCCAACGTCGGCCTCGGCATCACCCTGGGTGCGAAGTCCTTCGACAAGAAGACCGGCGCATGGGCGTCCTGCATCGCCAAGAACTACGGCAGCACCGCGCTCAAGGACCACGGCTCAATCTCCGGCTTCAAGGTGAACACCGAGGTGAAGGACGCCAACGAGGTCACCACGCAGGTCCGCGACACCATCAGCACGTCCAAGCAGAACGTCCTGTGGTTCGAGGCCCTGTTCAGCACCAAAGCCACCACTGTGAGCCAGACCAACGCCGCCGGCCTGGTGGCCGGGAGCATGAAGCCCGAGCAGTTCATGCAGACCGTCCAGGATGCTCTGGCCGCCCAGTGATCAACCGGGGGCGGCCCATCGGCCTCCTCGCGCCATACGCGTGGGCCGCCCCCGGTTCCGTTCCGACAGGTTTCTTCAACGGAAACGAAGTGGACACCATCCATGCACCGCGTACTCGGTGACCGCAGGGCCATCGCAATCCTCCTCGGTCCCGCCCTTCTGGTCTATTCATTGGTCATGCTGGTCCCGATCGTGTGGTCGCTCGGGTATTCCTTCACCAAGGGCAACACCATCGACGGCTTCACCGGAAACGGGGTCGCCAACTTCTCCCGCCTGTTCGATGACCCGGCCGTCCATGACGCCCTCTGGTTCACTCTCAAATACGCCGCCATCGTCACGGTGGGACAGGTCATCGCCGGCTATCTGCTGGCACTGCTCTACGTGTTCTTCCTCAAGAAGTCCTCCGCGCTCATCCGCACCCTGGCCTTCTTCCCCGTCGTACTGCCCACGGTCGCGGTGGGCCTGCTCTTCCAGAAGTTCTTCCAGGTCGCCCCGCAGACAGGCCCGGTCAATTCGCTGCTCAATGCGGTCGGAATCGAATCCATCGATTTCTTCGGCAACGCGGGAAGCGCGTTCTGGGTCCTGATCGTCATGGACATCTGGCGCTCCATGGGCTTCTACGCCGTACTGCTCTTCGCCGGCCTGGTGGACATCCCCGACGAGGTCCTCGAATCGGCCCGCCTGGACGGCGCCTCGGGACTGCGGCTGATCCGCCACATCGTGCTGCCGCTGTCCCTGCCGGTGCTGATGTCGTCACTCATCTTCAGCATCAACGGCACCCTGAAGGTCTTCGACTCCGTCGTCGCCCTCACCAACGGCGGCCCAGGCAACGGCACCACCCCCCTGACCCTGTACATGTTCCAGACGTCGTTCACCTACAGCGACTACGGCTACGGCAGCACCATCGCCCTGCTGCTGACCGTGGTCTGCCTGCTGGTGAGCCTGGTCGTCCACCGCGTCTCGCAGCGCGACCTCACGGAGGGCTGAACACATGGCCATCGACACACCTGTGAAGACCTCCGCAGGCCGCTGGAGCCGAGGACCGTCCGGAAACGCCGGACCGAGCCGCAGGCCCAGGGCACCGCGCCGGCTGTGGGTGAAGATCGTCGTCACCCTGCTACTGGTCGTCGAGATCTACCCGCTGATCTGGATGTTCCTGACCTCCCTGAAGTCCAACGACGACTACCTGAACAACTCCACCTGGAGCCTGCCCACGACCTGGGAATGGGGCAACTACTCCGAGGCCTGGACCACCGGCAACCTGGGTCTCTACGTCCAGAACAGCCTGCTCGCCGTCCTGCCCGCCCTCGCACTCATGCTGCTCCTGGGCACAGCCGCGGGATTCGCCCTGCAGATCATGGTGTGGAAGGGCCGCAGCCTCACCCTTCTCGTCTTCCTGGCGGGCATGATGGTGCCCCCGCAGATGATCCTCCTGCCGCTGTTCACGGTGTACTTCCAGGCCGGCCTGTCCGGCACCCTGTGGCCGCTGATCCTCACCTACACCGGCACAGGACTGCCGCTGACCGTCTTCATGATGGCCACGTACTACCGCACCGTCCCCCGCGAACTCTTCGAGGCCGCCACCATCGACGGCGCCGGCATCCTGCGCGCCTTCTGGACCATCAGCGTGCCCCTGGTCCGCAACGCACTGCTGACGGTCGGCCTGGTGCAGTTCTTCTTCATCTGGAACGACCTGCTCATCGCGCTGACCTTCACCAACAACCAGGACCTGCGGACCATCCAGGTCGGTCTGCTCAACTTCACCGGTGACTTCGGCGCCACCCAGTACGGTCCCCTGTTCGCCGCCGTCTGCATCAACGTCTTCGGCACCCTCCTGATCTATCTCTTCCTCAACCAGAAGGTCATGAAGGGCCTCACCTCGGGAGCGGTCAAGGGCTGAGCCACGCCCGAAACCCCGCTCGCTCTGCTCCCGTGCACGTGACGAAAGGCTTTCCTTGCTCCCCCCGCAGCCCTCACCGGTGACCTTCGAACATCTCCCGGACGGCCTCGGCATCGGGGCCCCCGCCCCGCGCCTGACGTGGACGTTGCCGAAAGGCGGCGGTTCCCAGGAGGCATACGAGCTCGAACTCACTCGCGCCGGACGGACCGACCGCACCGGCCGCGTCGCCGGCCGGGACCAGGTGCTCGTTGTCTGGCCCGGCGCACCGCTGACCTCCCACGAACGCGTAACCGTCCGTGTCCGCGTCTGGACGACTAACTCCGATGCCCCCTCGGGCTGGAGTGGGCCAAGTGTGGTCGAGGCGGGCCTGCTCGACGCGGCCGACTGGCACGCCGTACCGGTCGGCGCCGACTGGGACGAGGACCCGGAAGCCGACCGTCGCCCGGCGCGTGTCCGCAAGGACTTCCGTCTCGACGGGCCCGTCACGCGCGCCCGTCTCTACATCACGGCTCACGGCCTGTACGAGGCGGAGATCAACGGGCGCCGGGTCGGCGACGAGACCCTCGCCCCGGGCTGGACGGTGTACCCGCATCGCTTGCGCTACCGCACCCACGACGTCACCGGCCACCTCACCACAGGCGCCAACACCATCGGAGCCTGGCTCGGTGACGGCTGGTACCGGGGCAAGTACGGCTTCGACGGCGGCACCCGCAACATCTACGGCACCGACCAGTCCCTCATCGCCCAGCTGGAGGTGACGTACGAGAACGGCACCACGGTCACGATCGCCACGGACGGCACCTGGAGCGCCGCCCCCGGACCGATCCTGACCAGCGGCCTGTACGAGGGCGAGACGTTCGACGCCCGGCTGTACGACCCCGGCTGGGCCACCCCCACCGGCGCCGCCGCGGGGGGGTGGGCCCCCGTGCGTACCCACAGCCGTGACCTCGGCGTCCTCGTCGCCCCGACGGGCCCACCGGTGCGCTGCACCGAGGAGATCGCGCCGGTCGAGGTGACCCGCACCGGCGACGACCGCCACCTGCTCGACTTCGGCCAGAATCTCGTCGGCCGCCTCCGCGTCACCCTCGACGGCCCGGCCGGCACCGCCGTCACCCTCCGGCACGCCGAGGTTCTGGACGCGGGCGAGCTCGCCACGCGGCCGCTGCGCGAGGCGTACGCCACCGACACCCTGATCCTCTCCGGCCGGGGTCCGCTCACCTGGGAACCACGCTTCACCCTCCACGGCTTCCGCTACGCAGAAGTCAGCGGCTGGACACCCGACCTGACCGCCGACATGGTGACCGCCCGGGTGTACCACACGGACATGCGGCGAACCGGCTGGTTCGAGTGCAGCGACCCGCTGGTCAACCGCCTGCACGAGAACGTCGTATGGAGCATGCGCGGCAACTTCGTCGACATCCCCACCGACTGCCCCCAGCGCGACGAACGCCTCGGCTGGACCGGCGACATCCAGGTCTTCGCACCCACCGCAAGCTTCCTCTACGACTGCGCGGGCATGCTCGACTCCTGGCTCACCGACGTCGGTCTCGAGCAGCTGCCCGACGGCACGATCCCCTGGTACGTGCCCGTCATCCCGGGCGAGCCCATGTGGACGCCGATCCACCCGGGGGCCGCCTGGGGGGACGTCGCCACGCTCACCCCCTGGACACTCCACCAGCGCTTCGGAGACCTCGACCTGCTACGCCGTCATTACCCCATGGCCAAGAAGTGGGTGGACCTGGTGGAAGGTCTCGCCGGGCCGACCCGGCTGTGGGACACCGGCTTCCAGCTGGGGGACTGGCTCGACCCGGCCGCACCACCCGACGACCCGGCCGCGGGCCGCACCGACCGCTACCTCGTCGCCACCGCCTACTTCGCCCACTCCGCCCGCCACCTCGCCCTGACGGCAGCCGCGCTGGGGAATGACGCGGACGCCGAGCGATACAGCGCACTCGCCGACGAGGTGGCTGAAGCCTTCCGCCACCGGTACGTCCTTCCCTCGGGCCGTATGACGAGCGACAGCCCCACCGCCTACGCAGTCGCACTCGCGTTCGATCTGCTGACCCTGCGGCAGAGGCAGCCGGCCGGCGACCGCCTGGCTGAGCTGGTCGTCGAGGACGACGCCCGCATCGCCACCGGCTTCGTCGGCACCCCACTGATCTGTGACGCGCTCACCGACACCGGGCACCTCGACATCGCCTACCGCCTGCTCCTGCAGACCGAATGCCCATCCTGGCTGTACACCGTGACCATGGGCGCCACAACGATCTGGGAACGCTGGGACAGCCTGCGGCCCGACGGCTCCCTCAACCCCGGGGGCATGACGTCGTTCAATCACTACGCTCTCGGAGCCGTCGCCGACTGGCTCCACCGTGTGGTCGGCGGCATCACCGCCACGGCCCCCGGATACCGGAAGATCACCTTCCGCCCACGCCCCGGCGGCGGCATCACGTCGGCCCGCACCCGGCACGAGACCCCCTACGGAACGGTGGCCATCTCATGGGAGCAGGCCGCCACGGGGCTGACAGCCGACATCGTCGTACCGGAGGGCTGTGAAGCAATCGCAGAACTGCCCGGTTGTACGCCGGTCGCCCTGGGGCCAGGCGAACATGTCCTCGACACGGCGAAACTCGCCATAAAAGTTGCCTGAACAAACCCCTCGCGCATCAGCTATAGCAAGCCCGGCGCATGCCTGCATGCGCCGGGCTTTGTCATTGTCATTCCAAGGTTCGTCGAACTCTTCGGCATTCGTCCTGTGGATGGTCTCCATCCATTGCGCTGATAAAGGGCAGTCTCGTAAAGCGTTTCAATTGAAATTTCAGATCGCTCCGTTCGACGAAAGGGGCTGCCTTGATGGTTGTGAGATTTCCTTGAGGTGTGTGCTCCCCGAGGGTTGACCTGAAGCCGTGAGAGGCAATAGTTTCCCCTTTGTTGGCTGAAACGCTTCACGAACGGTTGTCGCCGGACACCGAAATTGCTTTCCTGGGATGCGGCGGCGCTCGTGGCGAAAGAGTTGGAAAATGCGTTTCGCCTGCAAGAGATGTTCGTAAAAGACCCTCCTCAAGCCGGGGCCGACCGAGTACCTGACTGCTCGGTCGGCCCCGCCCCCCACGGTGGCCCGTCGAGCGGCTGCCGATTCGTCCGGGAGAGCCGCTGGTCCCAGCTGTACTTCGGCACCGCATATCACCTTCCCCTTCTCCTGCACGGAGCCTGTCATGAGAACCTCCCGCCGCGTCCGTGCCACCGTCATGGTCACGAGCCTCGCCATGAGCCTGAGCGCTTGCGGTGGGTCCGGCTCGGCAGCCACCGACGACGGCATTCTGAAGATCACTGCCAATATCACCGATCGCTCAGCCATGAAGACTGTCGTGGCGGCCTTCGAGCGGGAGAATCCGCAGGTGAAGATCGCGGTGACCTACGCCGGCACCGACCAGCTCCAGAGCACCCTCCCCGCCCAACTGTCCTCAGGTGCGGCGCCTGACGTCTTCACTGTCTGGCCCGGCTACGGCAATCCTGCCGCTTTGCGGACGCTGGAGTCCGCAGGTCGACTTGCCGATCTGTCCGGTCTGCCATTCACGCGCAGTGTCCCGGAGGACGCCAAGTGGGTGACCCGGGTCGGCGACGCCACCTATGCCGTGCCGGCCAACTACAGCGGTATCGGCGCGATCTACAGCAAGAAGGCCATGCGTGACATCGGCGGCACCGCGCCGGAGACGTGGGACGAGTTGCTGCAGCTGTGCGACAAGGCCAAGGCCGGCGGCAAGGTGCTGTTCGCACTGGGCATCGAGACACCGTGGGTGACCCAGCTCGCCGATTACGCGTTGGCCGCCACCACTGTCTACGCCGGCCAACCCGAGTTCGCGACGGAGATGGGTCACGGCCGGGCCACCTTCGCCGACTCCGGCTGGAGAAAAGCGTTGGAGAAGTACGTCGAGCTCGATGAGCGGGACTGCTTCAGCAGCGATCCCTTGGGGACGAGCTACGAGACGTCCATCCAGGACGTTGCCGAGGGCAGGGCGGTGGGCGTCGTACAAGTCGCCAGCAGCACCTCGGCCATCACCGCGACAGCTCCGGAACTGCAACTGGCCATGTTCGCCCTGCCCGCGAGCAACAATGCGGCCCAGACCCACATGCCCGGCGCCGTGTCAGCCGCTTATGGAGTCAACTTCGACAGCGACAACAAGGCGCTGGCCATGAAGTTCGCCGAGTTCCTCGGGTCCGACACCGGCCAGAACCTCTACAACCAGGACAGTGGCACCCTGCCTGCCATCCCCAACGACCGCTTCACGGCCGACCCCGTTCTCAAGGAACTGGTCGCACACCAGAAGGCCGGCACCACCGTGCCCTTCATGGATCAGCTGTGGCCCAACCCCCAGGTCCAGCAGGAGCACTTCACCCAGATCCAGAAGCTGTTCGCCGGGCGCACTGATATCGATGGTGTCCTTGCCGCCCTCGATGAGGCCTACCAGGAGGGATAGGCCGCAGGTGCCGTGCCCAGGCGGCGCGCGCCAGTGAGCAACCCCTCATCCCCGCAAGGTGCGGCGTCCCGCTGCTCGCGCCGACCAAGGCGCTGTTTTGTCCTGCCCCGATTCCTCATGGAAGAGCCGCCATGAATCGTCGTACGTTTCTCTCAGCCGCCGTTCTCACCGCTCTGGCCTCCGGCATCGCACCGGCCGCCGCAGCGCCCCGCCGTACCGCGGGTGCCGCCCCGGACAGCAGGGCCGTCGCCCTCCTGGCCAGGATGACCGCCGCACAGAAAGAGGCCCTCGTCCGCTGCGACTTCGCAGCCCTGAGCTCCCTCGGCATACCCGCCCTGACCATGGTGGACGCCTCAGCCGGCCTGCGCGGGGAAACCGGCGTCACGGCCTTCCCCGTCCCCCTCGCGCAGGCCGCGACATTCGATGCCGACCTCGCCGGCCGGCTCGGCCAGGCGCTGGGCGCCGAAGGACGCGCCAAGGGTTACAACAACCTTCTGGGCCCCACTGCCGACACCGCCCGCACTTGGCACTTCGGCCGGCAGGCCGAGAGCATGGGGGAGGACCCGTTCCTCGCCGGCACCCTTGGCGCGGCGCTCACCCGGCGCATCCAGGAACAACACGTCGTCGCCACCCTCAAGCACTTCAGCGCCTACACCCAGGAAGTCAACCGCTTCTTCGTCGACGCGCAGATCTCCGACCGGGCACTGCACGAGATTTACCACGCCGCCTTCGAACGCATCATCGACGCCGTACCGGTCACCTCGGTGATGATGGCCTACCCCAAGATCAACGGCACGTTCGCCACTCAGAGCCCCGCGCTGTTCAACGACCTCAAGGAGACCATCGGTCTGGAGGGCTACACCGTCCCCGACTTCTGGGCCGGCGATGACCCCGTGGGAGCCGTCAAGGCAGGCATGGACCTCGGCGGACTCGGCCCCGGGGGCGTGAAGATACCTGTCGGCGGCCTCACCGACGGCAGCGTCCCCGCGGCCCGCCTGGACGACGCCGCCCTGCGCATCCTCAACACCATGTATGTCAACGGCCTGTTCGACCACCCCGTACCGGCGCCTGCCGCGAACGTCAGTACACAGGCACACAAGGACCTCGCCCACGAACTTGCCGTCAACTCCACGGTCCTGCTCACCAACCGCAGCCAAACCCTCCCACTGACCTCCACCATCAAGTCGCTCGCGGTGATCGGCCCGGCCGAGAACACCGCCCTGACAGGAGTCTCCGGCTCCACCTACGTGAACCCCGGCACCTGGACCACCCCGCTGGCGGCCATCAAGGACCGGGCCGGTACCGGGGTCACCGTCACCTACCGCCAGGGAACCGTCGGAGACATCCCCCTCACCGCCGTCCCGGCGACGGTGCTGCGCACAGCCTCCGGCGCGGCGGGGCTGACCGGCAGCTTCTACGCCGCGGCCCACCCGTCGGGTACTCCCGTCGCCACACAGGTCAGCGCCGGTATCGACTTCACCAGTGCGCCCGTGGCCGGTCTGCCCGCCGTGTGGTCGGCCAGTTGGAGCGGCACCCTCACGCCGACCACCACGGGCCCGCACCGTTTCTCGCTGCTGCCCTCAGGCACCACCAAGCTCGTCATCAACGGCAAGACGGTCATCTCCGGCACCCGTCACAGCCGCCGGTTCTTCCTCGGGCCGTACGACTATCCGCTCCAGGGCACCATCGATCTCACAGCTGGGCAGGCGGTGGGCATCAGCGTCGAGTACAGCAACAGCACTGCCGACACCGGTACCTGCGGCCTCACCCTCGGCTGGCAGCCGAAGTCCCTCATACCCGACGCGGTCGCCGCAGCACGGACCAGCGACGCCGCCGTCGTCATCGTCAATCGGGTCGCGGGCGAGGACATGGATCATGGTTCCCTCGACCTGCCGGGCGACCAGGACAAGCTCATCGCCGACGTCGCAGCAGTCAACTCCCGCACCATCGTCGTTCTGAACACCGACGGCCCCGTTGCCATGCCATGGATCAACGATGTCGAAGCGGTCGTCCAGCTCTGGTACGCCGGACACGCCACCGGCACCGCATTGGCAGCCGTCCTCTACGGCGACGCAGACCCTTCAGGCCGTCTTCCGGTCACCTTCCCCGTCACAGCGTCCCAGGGACCCGGGGCCACACAGGCCACCTACCCGGGCAACGGCCCCACGGTCTCCCACAGCGAGGGTCACCTGGTCGGCTACCGCTACTACGACGCGAAGAACCAGAGCCCGCTGTTCCCCTTCGGACACGGCTTGTCCTACACCACCTTCAACCTCGGCTCACTGGAAACGTCCTACAACACAGCGACCAAGACGCTGACTGCCGCAGTCACCCTCACCAACTCCGGATCTCGCGAAGGTACCGAAGTCGTGCAGCTCTACGCGGTCCTGCCTGCCGGCGCCCAGGCCGAGCCACAGCGACTGATCGGCTTCCGCAAGGTCACGCTCGCCGCCGGTGCAAGTACCCGGATCGCCTTCAGCGTCACTGCCCGCGACCTGTCGGTGTGGACTGCTGGCGCCTGGAAGCTCACCCCCGGCTCCTACACCGTCCACGCCGGCCGGTCCTCACGCAGCCTGTCCGTACAGCGCCTCGTCACCGTCAGCTGAGTCGAATGAACCCTGCCGAGGGCGACAGACTCTGCAGAGGCAGAAACTCATCCGGATCCTGATGGCGGTTCCTGCGGGCGAGCGTCACGTCGGCCTTCACGTCCATTCGCGTCGTGAAGGCCGACGTTGTGCTGGACGAGGGTCGGAAAATCCCCCGCATGGAGGCAACTTCCTGTTACTCAATGCCGAAGCGCACCTGCGCCTCGAAGCCGGAGAAGGCGTAGTGTGGATCGCCCGTCCGGCGCGATGTCTGCTGCGTAACGCAACCGCGTGCGGCAGTCAGAATCTGGCCGTGAGCAGGAATGCCCACTGCAACGCGGCGGTGATCCGATGGAGCTGAGTACGAGATCGTTTCCATGCTCCTCGAGAGCGGTGCTTGTTCGGGACGGGGAGGAAACTGTGTGGCGGACGCCCAACCGATCCCCATCCGAACGGGATCGAGGGGGCGCAGCCGGATGGAAACGAGTGGCTATGTCCGTCGTTTCGGCATCGTCGCAGGTGAGAGGCGTCACGCTAAGGGGTTCGAGTCCCACCCGCCCCACTCAAGAAGTCCGCGCAGAATCGTTCTGGCCGGACTTCCCGCTCTGCCGGGCCACCCACGGGGTGGCCGAAGGTCCGGAGCCCCGCGGTAACCGGAGCGGTCCGTCCGGAAGGCGACCGCGCGGTCCGGCGGAGTGTCCCCGGGCCGTCCTCTGCAGCGGCGGTCGAGTGCGGTGAGAGGCCGCGCGGCGAGACTGCGCCCATGAATCGGATGAAGCCCGCGCGGCCGGAGTGGAAGAACCTCACGTCGAGACCGGCCCGGCGGGCCGCTGTCTGTGCGGCGGCCGTCGGTCTGCTCGCCCCGTTGGCGGCCGGGACCGCGGAGGCGTCCCCGCGGTACTCCGTCCCGGTGGGGAACTGGCAGGCACAGGTGACGCGCGAGGGCGCGGCCTACGAGGTGCGGTTGTCGTTCCGGCCGGACCGGACGGTCTGCCTGGTGTCCCCGGCCGGTGCCAGCAAGGGCAGCTGGAGCAGGACGGGAACCGACGCCTTCGACTACCGCATACGCGAGACGTGGCACGACGAGGGCGGCGCCGTGACGGGCTGGGTCGACATCGACCAGGCCGCGAAGCAGAGTGGGTCCTCCTTCACCAGCGCCGGAGTCTCGACGGTGTACCGCCCGGACGGGACCGTCGACAGCAGCGTCCCCGTGAACATCGGCGCCGTGCGGACGGGACCGCCGGACCCGGCCGCCTGCGCGTGACCGGTGCGGGCCCCGTCCCGGGTGACGGGCCCCGCACCGTACGCGGTCGCTATCATCCCCTGTGACCGAAACGGCCGAACAACCTGTACCCCGCACGCGCATACTCGCCGACCTGACGCCCCTGCGGACCTCGCCCGACTACCGGCGGCTCTGGTTCGGGAACACCGTCTCCTGGATCGGGCAGGGCATGACGGCGCTGGCCGTCTCGCTCCAGGTCTACGACATCACCGGGTCCGCGTTCTCCGTCGGGCTGATCGGTCTCTGCTCGTTCGTCCCGCTGGTGCTGCTCGGGCTGTACAGCGGGGCCGTCGCGGACACCGTCGACCGGCGCAAACTGGGCCTGTTCAGCGCGACCGGATCGTTCGTGCTCTCCGTGGGCCTGGCCGCCGTGACCTTCGCCGGTGTCGAGGAAGTGGGGCTGCTGTACGTGGTCGTGGCCCTCCAGTCCGCCTGCTTCGCCCTCAACTCCCCGGCCCGCAGCTCGATGATCGCCCGGCTGCTGCCGGCCGGACAGCTGCCCGCCGCCAACGCGCTGAACGCCATGACGTCCACGACGGGCTCCCTGGTCGGCCCGATGGCCGGCGGCCTCATCGTGGGCTGGTGGGGCTACCGGGCCGCGTACACCGTCGACGCCGTCACCTTCACCGCCTCGCTGTACGCGATGTGGCGGCTGCCCTCGATGCTCCCCGACCGTGCGGCGGGCGGGAAGGGGGAGCGGGCGTCCGTCGCCGACGGGCTGCGCTTCCTGGGGACCCGGCCGAATCTGCGGATGACCTTCTTCAGCGACCTGTGCGCCATGGTGCTCGCCCAGCCCCGCGCCCTGTTCCCGGTGATAGCCGTGGTCTGGTTCGGCGGCGACGCGCGGACCACCGGACTGCTGGTCGCAGCCCCGGCCCTGGGGGCGCTGCTCGGCAGCGTGTTCTCCGGGTGGCTGGGGCGGATCCGGCGGCACGGGCTCGCGGTGCTGATCGCGGTGGTCTGCTGGGGCAGTGCGATCGCCGTGTTCGGACTGACCCGGCAGCTCTGGCTCGGCCTGGTCCTGCTGGCGCTCGCCGGGTGCGCCGACTCCATCTCGATGGTCTTCCGCAACACCATGCTGCAGGCGGCGGTCCCCGACGAGATGCGGGGGCGGCTCCAGGGCGTGTTCATCGTCGTCGTGGCAGGCGGCCCACGGCTCGGCGACCTCGCCGCCGGCTCCGTCGCCGACCTGTCCTCCCCGACCGTGGCGGTGACCGGCGGCGGCATCGCGTGCATCCTGCTGGTGTGCCTGCTCGGGCTGCGATGGCGCGGCTTCGCCCGCTACGACGCCCGGGACCCGCAGCCGTAGCGGCACGCGGCCAGCGCCGCGCCCGCGCCGGCCACGCTCAGGGCAGCGGGGCCGGGCCCACGACCGAGCGGGCCACCCCCAGGTCCACCAGATCCTGCGGGCGGATGCGGAGCTGGTCGGCGGTGGCACGGACCTCCTCGGGGCCGCGCTTCAGGATGGCCGCCGCCAACTCCGGTGCGATCACCGAGAAATAGCTGTCCGCGGTGACATGGGTACGGTCCGGTGAGGCGAGGGCCAGCGCCCCGCCCGAACCGCCCTCGCCGATCACCAGGGTCGTCACCGGCACCCGGGCGGCGGCGATCGCCGCGAAGGTGTCGGCGATCGCCGCGCCCGCACCCGCCCGTTCCGCCTCCGCGTCGTTGGCCGCGCCCGGGGTGTCGATCAGCGTCAGCACCGGAAGGCCGAGCCGGTCCGCGAGCCGGATCACCCGGGCCGCCGTCCGGTAACCGGCAGGGCGGGTCGCGGTGCCGCACTGGGCCACGTACACCACCGGCCGTCCCTCGTGCAGCCCCGCCCCGCAGAGCAGCCCCGGGTCACTGCCGCCGCACCGGTCGCCGTTCAGGGGCAGCCGGAAGTCGAAGTACGCGTCCAGGTACGCCTTCGCTCGTGGCCGCGACGCGGCGCGGGCCTGGCGTACCGCGTCCCAGCCGGTCGCCGGCAGTGCCGTGCCCGACAGCGCGGCCGGGACCGGCGCCGCCCCTGCCTGTCCGGCGGCCGTGAGCACGGCCAGCCAGCGGCCCAGCGTCCCGGACAGCTCCCCGGCCGGCACGACCGCGTCGACCTGACCCGCCGCCAGCTGCCCCTCGGCCGAGTACGCGAACGGGTCCGCGCCGGCGGGCCGCACCCGGGACCCGGCGAACCCGATCTGGGCACCCGGCAGCGCCAGCACCACATCGGCACCCGCCCCCACGGTCGCCCAGCCGCCGCCGGTCGTCGGATCCCGCAGCACCGCGATCTGCGGCAGCCCCGCCGCACGCAGCCGTGCCGAGGCCCGGGCCACCCGCTGGAGCTGTATCAGCGCGATCATGCCCTCCTGCATCCGGCTGCCCCCGGTCGCGACGAGCGAGACGAGGGGGAGGCGCCGCTCACCGGCGAGCGCGTACGCGGCCTCCAGCCGGTCCCCGGTACGCCTGCCCAACGAGCCCCCCAGGAAGCCGAATTCGAAGGAGACCAGGACACAGGGAAGGCCCTCGACGGTGGCGACCCCGTAGAGGACGGACTCGTCCTCGCCGGTCCGGGCGGCGGCACGGGCCCGGGAGTCGGCGTAGCCGCTCCAGCCGAGCGGGCCGTCCGCCGGTCCGGGGCGCTCGGGCGGACGGTGCTCGGTGAAGCTCCCGGTGAGAGTGGCGACGGCCTCCCGCGCCGACACGCGGCCGCCCCGCGCGTCAGACACCGAGCGACCTCTTCATGATCTTGCCCAGCTCGTTGCGGGGCAGGACGTCGAGGTAGCGGACGACGCGCGGCCGCTTGTGCGGGGCCAGCAGGTCCGCCACATGGTCCGCCAGCTCCCGCTCACCGGGCGGCGAACCCGGGTCGGCCGGCACCACCCAGGCGACGATCCGCTCGCCGAGATCGGCGTCCGGCTCGCCCGTGACGGCGGCCTCACGCACCCCCGGATGGTCCAGCAGCGCGTTCTCGATCTCGCCCGCGCCGATCTTGTAACCGCCGCTCTTGATCAGGTCGGTGGCCTTGCGCCCGACGATGCGTACGTAACCGTCGGGATCGACCGTGGCCATGTCGCCCGTACGGAACCAGCCGTCCGCGGTGAAGGCGGCGGCCGTCGCGTCGGGACGGTTCAGATAGCCGGTGAAGAGGTTCGGGCCGCGCACCTGGATCTCGCCGATGGACGCGGTGTCGTCGAGCACGGTGCCGTCCTCCTCGACGAGCCGCAGCTCCACGCCGGACAGCGGCGGGCCGACCGTCCCCGCGCGCGGGGCGCCGTCGGCGCGTACGCCCGTGTTCATCAGCGTCTCCGTCATCCCGTACCGCTCGATGACCCGGCGGCCGGTGGCCGCCGCGATCCGCTCGTGGTCGTGGACCGGAAGCGCCGCCGAGCCGGACACCAGCAGCCGGGCACCCGCCAGAGCCTTCGTGAGGCTCCCGGCGGCGGCCGGCTCGGCCAGCGCCCCGGCCAGCCGGTGGTACATCGTGGGCACGCCGAACAGCATCGTGCCCCCGGCGAGCAGCTCCCGGGCCACCCCCTCGGTGGTGAACCGGCCGAGGTGGCGCACCGAACCGCCCCGGCGCAGCGGGCCGAGGACACCCAGGATCAGTCCGTGCACATGGAACAGCGGCAGGGCGTGCACGAGGACGTCGTCGCCGGTCCACCCCCAGGCGTCCTCCAGCGCGTCCAGCGACGCGGCGATCGCCCGACGGGGGAGCACGGCGCCCTTCGGCGGCCCCGTCGTCCCGGAGGTGTACACGATCAGGGCGGGGGACTCGGGGGACGGCTCGGGCGGGGGAGCCGACGGGGACACCGCCGCCGTGTCGACGTCGATCCGCGCCAGGCCGCGCAGCGGGGCGGGCAGCTCGTCACCGGCCCCGGCCAGCACCACGGAGGGCGTGCTGTCGGCGAGGATGTGCGCCAGCTCCCGCCCGCCCGTCCTCGGGTTGAGCGGTACGGCCGGCACGCCCGCCCGCAGGGCCGCCGTCACCGCGACCACCGTCTCCGGGGTGGACGTGGCCCAGACGGCGACCCGCCCCGCGCCCGCGATCCGGTCCGCGAGGAAGCCGGACGCGCCGGCCAGTTGTGCGTAGGTCAGGGCGTGTCCGCCGAACCGGACGGCCTCCCGCGAAGCCGTGGGGCCGGACGTCTCGTGCAGCGCAGGCAGAAGAGGAATCACGCCCCGAGCCTAGGGCCTCTCGTTCGGATCATGCCGGGCTCGCGGGGTCTGGCACGCACTCGCCCGGGCTCACGGCTTCGCGCGAGCAGGGAGGGACACCCTTCCGCGTTGTCGCCGATCACCAACTCCCCGGGCTCACGGCTTCGCGCGAGCAGGGGAGAGCCCATCGCGTTGTCCCGATCCTCCGCCTTGCGGCTGCACGCACCGGACGCCGCTCCCTGACCCGGCCTGATCCAAACGAAAGGCCCTGGGCCGACCGGCTCCGGCACCGGGGTGATCCGGCTGGAGACGCCACCGTCCTCGTGCGCTCAGTCCGTCGGCCGCAGGGTCCGCATCCGCCCATACGCGTACACACAGCCGGCCAGTGCCAGGTCGGACAGCAGCATGAAGCCGATCGAGTACGAGTCCTTCGCGCTGTAGATCGCGCCCATCACCAGCGGCGGTACGAAGCCGCCGAGACCGCCCGTCGCGCCGACGATGCCCGTCACACTGCCCACCCTGGCCTGCGGTGTCACCTGCGAGACCAGGGCGAAGACGCTGCCGCTCGCGGTACCGAGCCCCGCCGCCATGCAGAGCAGTGCGATCGTGCCGACCGGATCCAGGCCGGGGTCGAAGGCCTGGACGATCGCCATGAACGCCGCGGCCAGCAGGGCCGCCGCCGTGACCAGGGCCGGGTGGATCCGGTCCGAGAGCCAGCCGCCGATCGGCCGGAAGACCACCGTGACCAGCGCGAACCCGGCCGCCTTCGTGCCCGCCTCGGTCGGCGACATGTCGTACCAGGTCTTCAGATACGTCGGCAGGTACACCCCGAACGCGACGATGCCGCCGAAGCCGATCGCGTACAGCGCGGACAGTTCCCAGGTGACCCGCAGCCGGC
Source organism: Streptomyces sp. NBC_01520 (assembly GCF_045040375.1). NCBI lineage: Bacteria > Bacillati > Actinomycetota > Actinomycetes > Kitasatosporales > Streptomycetaceae > Streptomyces > Streptomyces sp. NBC_01520. Next base: position 2,456,258 of record NZ_CP109404.1, on the reverse strand, counting down.
CCGCCTGCCCCAGCCGGTGTCCGAGCGAGTCCGTCGGCACCTGCCGGTCCGGGCGGTCCGTGATCAGGACCGCGGCCAGCAGCGAACAGACCACCAGCGCCCCGGCGACGATCAGGAACGGCAGGTTGTCGCCGTGCTTCGCGATACGGGGCGTGAAGTAACCGGAAAGCGCGACACCGCCCATGCCCATCCCGAACACACCGAGGGCGAGTCCCCGCTTCGCGGGCGGGAACCACGAGTTGACGAGCGGGATGCCGATCGCGAACGTCGTCCCGCCCAGACCGAGCAGGAAACCGACGGCGAGCATCGCCCCGTAGGAGTCCCTCGCCGGGATCAGCAGCAGCACGGGGACGATCGTCAGAGCCGACACCACGGGGAACATCAGCCGCGCACCGAACTTGTCGGTCAGCGCGCCCACCGGGATGCGGCCCAGCGAACCGACGAGCACCGGCACCGCGACGAGGAACGACTGCTGGAACGAGTCGAGACCGAGCCGCTCCTTGTAGTCCCCGGACATCGGTGCGATCAGGTTCCACGCCCAGAAGGTGAGGGTGAAGCCGACCGTGGCCACGATGAGGTTCCGGTAGGCGGTGGAGGACTGACTCCGGTCCGGGGCAGGGGCCTGTTCGGCGGCTGTGTCCACGGGCCAAGTCAACGGTCGCGGCCCCTCGGCGGCCCGTCGGATTGAGCCATCCGGGGAAGCCCCCTCCGGCAGACGCGCCTAGGGCGACGGCCGCCCCGGGGCCCGGGAGACCGCCGCTCAACCGCCGCTTCCGGGCCCGGGCTGCGACAATCGCAGGTATGGACCGGCTGGACAGAGAGATCCTCGGCATCCTCCAGGAGGACGCCCGGATCTCGTACCGCGATCTGGGCGTACGCGTGGGGCTCAGCGCCAACGCGGCGGGCGACCGTGTACGCCACATGCGCCGCGACGGGGTGATCCGCGGCTTCACGGTCATCGTCGACCCGGCCGCCGACACCCGGTCGGGACTCGTCGTCTTCATCGACGTGTCGCTGCGCCTCGACACCACGAACGAGGAGTTCGAACGCGCGGTGCTCACCCTGCCCGGCATCACCGAGGTGGTGCACGTGACGGGCGGCCACGACTATCTCGTACGGGCCACGGCCGCCGACCCCGGCTCCCTGGACGCCCTGCTGCGCCGGCTGAAACGCGACGCCGGTGTCGCCCACTCCAACACGCGCGTCGCGCTCAGAGCGGCGCCTGCCAGATGACGGTCGGCGACCGGGTGCCGCTCTCGGTGCGCCCGTCGTCCGCGACCACCAGCCGCACCGCCGCGTGCCCGTCGGGCAGCCGCGCCGTCGCGTCCACCTCCACCTCGATGGCCGACACCCCCGTGCGGCGGTGCGCGGTGGCGAGCGCCCCGCGCAGCACACCGAGCAGCTGCCCTTCCACCGGCTCCGGCACCAATGCGTCCACCGCCCCCGTGAAGTGCACGGACGGCTGGAAACCCAGCACCGCCGCCGCACCGCCCGTCTCGCGCAGCACCTTGCCGCGGAAGGTCGTGGGGGCGTCGGCAGGCGGCTGCTGCAGCGCGAAGATCGCGGTCCGGACCTCCTGGATCGTGGAGTCCAGCTCGTCGACGGCCGTCGCGAGCAGCTCGGCGGTCTCGGTGTCGCCCGCCAGGTCCTTGCGGCGGGTCGACTCCAGCATCATCTCCGTCGCGAAGAGCCGCTGGACGACGAGGTCGTGCAGGTCGCGGGCGATCCGGTCGCGGTCCTCGTAGACCGCGAGCTGCTCCCGGTAGTGCTGGGCGTCCGCCATCACCAGGGCCAGCGCGGCCTGGGAGGCGAACTGCGAGGCCAACAGCCGGTCCACCGCCGTGTACGGGGGGCCGCCGCGCCGCCGGGGCAGGGCCAGGGTGCCGATGAGCCGTCCGCCGCTCTTCAGCGGCAGCATCATGCTGGGGCCGAACCGCGACCGCACGTGCGTCGTCATCCGCGGATCGGTCGCCGAGTCCTCGATGAACACCTCCTCGCCGCCCAGCAGCTGGACGAGGACGGGGGAGCCCGGCTCGATGACGGTGCCGACGAGGCCCGCCGGGTCGTCGTGGGTGGAGGCGGCGACGATCTCCATCCCGCCGTCCCCGGTCGGCTGGAGGATCACCCCGGCCGACGCGCCGGCCAGCACCCTGGCCCGCTCGGCGACGGTCATCAGGGCGTCCGTCGTACCGCTGCCGGCCAGCAGCGCCCTGGTGACGGCGGCTGCCCCCTCGATCCACTGCTCGCGCTGCCGCGCCGCCTCGTACAGATGGACGCCGCCGATGGCCGCGCCCGCCTGGGAGGCGAGCAGCCGCAGCAGCGCCGTGTCCGTGTCGGTGAAGTGTCCCGAGCTCTTCCCGGTGACGCACAGACTGCCGAGCACCTCGGTGTGCACCCGGATCGAGGAGCCGAGGAAGGAGCGCATCGGAGGGTGCCCGGGAGGCATGCCGCAGGAGCGCGGATCGGTGGTCAGATCGTCCAGGCGCAGCGGCTCCGGGTCGTCGACGAGGACCCCGAGTACCCCCGTGCGGCCGTCCGGGAGACGGCCGATGCGCCGGCGTTCGGCGTCGGTCAGCCCGGTGGTGAACAGGTCGACGACACGGTGGCTGTCCCGGTCGAGGACGGCCAGGGCTCCGTAGCGCGCGCCGGTCAGCGCCGTGGCGGTGTCCACGAGGTGCTGGAGGGTGGTCCGCAGTTCGAGACCGCTCTCGCCCACGGGGGAGTCCCGGCGGTTCTCAGCCGACGAGCGGATTGAGGACCAGCGGCTGGACCTTGCCGTCCAGCATGGCGCCGAGCCCGAGCACGGAGCACACGTCGGGCCGCTCGGCGATGTGCACCGGCACACCCGTCGCGTCGCGCAGCATCTGGTCGAGCCCGGGCAGCAGGGCGCTCCCGCCGACCATCATGATCCCGGAGTCCGCGATGTCGGCCACCAGATCGGGCGGGCAGTCGCGCAGCACCTTGCCCAGCCCGTCGAGCACGGCGGTGAGCGGGGTGTGGATCGCCTGTCGTACGGCGGCGGTGTCGACCTGCACCGAACGGGCCAGGCCGGTGGCCACGTCGCGGCCGTGGATCTCCGTCACCGCCGGGCCGCTGAGCGTCAGGCCGTTGCCCCGGAGCGCGAGCTGGAGGGGGCGCACGGACTGGCTGGGCAGCATCAGTTCGTGGTGCTGGCGCAGATGCTGGATGATTGCCTGGTCGATGGCCTCGCCGCCGATCGGGATGCGTACGGCCGTCACGATCGAGCCGAGCGAGAGCACGGCGATCTGGGTGGTGGCGGCCCCGCACACCATGATCATGGTGGCGGTCGGCTGCTCGACGGGCAGCCCGCAGCCGACGGCCGCCGCGATCAGGGTGTCGACCAGCTCCACCCGGCGCGCGCCGAGCCCCACGAGGGTCTCGACGGTCGCCCGCTGGGCCAGCGGATCGGCGTCGTGCGGGGTGCAGGCGGCGGCGCGCAGCCGGGGCTTGCGGCGCAGCTGGCGGCGGAGCTTCTCGCCCAGCAGCTGGCGCAGCATGCGCTGGGCCATCTCGATGTCGACGACGGTCCCCCCGGAGACCGGACGGACCACCCGGATGTACGCGGGCGTACGGCCGGTCATCTGCTCGGCGAGGGCCCCGACGGCGATGAGCGAGCCGGTACGGGTGTTCACGGCGGCGACACTGGGCTCGTCGACGACGAGCCCCACTCCCTTGATGTACACGCGGGTCCTCGCGGCCCCGAGGTCGACGGCGACATGGCAACGGCGCAACTGATCGAGACTGACGGTCACGGCAGGTTCTCCCGAGAGCGCTGACGGGGGGCACCGGCGGCAGCCGGCTCTCCTGGCATCGTCCCGCCGCGACGGGGGCGCCGCGCGCTGGGTGAGCCGTAGGGGGGAACCCGGCTGACGGGGCGCCAGATGTCAGGAGTCGCCGGGAAGCAGCCGCTGGAACAGGCCCCAGGTGAACTCGGCGACGTACGGCCGGTGGTCGGCCGGGTCGGTGAGGGCGAGCGCCCAGCGGGTCGGCGCGCTGCCCTCCATCGGGCGTACCGGCGCGAAGGCCCGGGCCACCTCGTCCACGGTGCAGGACCACGGGCGCAGGTCACCGACGGCGTGCAGCGCGGGGCCGGCCACCCCCGGGGCGCGGACCAGCCATTCGTTCCACACGGCACCGCCGGGGCCGGCCATCACCTCGAACCTCAGACCGGGCCAGAGCGGCAGCGGCCACAGCAGCGCGTCGCACTCCAGGTCGCCGACCCTGCGGCGTACGGAACTCTCCGGCTCGCCGAGCACCGAGCGGTAACGGCGCAGTGCGCCCCGGCCGCGCGGGGCGTGCAGCATGGCCTGCCAGCGGCGGTTCGCCTCCCGCATCTCGGCGAGCGAGGCGCCCAGTTCGTGCCGGGCGTCCTCCACCAGGTCCGGTTGGTGGTCGGCCATCCGGCGCAGCAGGACGAGCTGGAGGTGGAGCGGCCCGAACGGGGCGGGAGCGGTCATGGCGCCCATCCTGCCGCGCCTCACGCGTATCGGACGGCGCGCTTCGGAATCCGGTATTCCACACAGGATCCTCACCTGGGCGGCTTCCTCCGTCCTTCTTCGCCCGTCTAGTCTGCGGGCGCCATGGATTACTGCCACCCGTGCCAAAGGCACCTCAACGGAGCCCTGGCCTGTGCCGGTTGTGGGACCCCCGCCGACGCGCTGGTCCCCTACGCCGGCCCGGCGTACTCCGGTCACGAGCCGGAGGCGCCGCGCGAAACCCCTGAGCCCGCCGGGGCCGGAGGGCACCGCCGTCGTGCCCGGGCCGCCGCCCAGGGGCGTGGCCGCCGGGCACACCGGCGCCGCGGGCGCGGGGTGCTGCTGGCGGCGCTCGGGGTGCTGCTGGCCGTCGGGGCGCTGAGCCTGGCCGAGCTGGCCATCGAGCCGGGGGGCGACGACGGCGCCGCGGACTACGTGAGCGAGTCCACGGCCTCCGCCACCGAAGCCGCCCCTGACCCCTCGGCGAGCACCGTGCTCGACGACGCCCCCGGATCGGTGGACGCGCCGACCGCGGTCCCCGTGTCCGATTCCGGCTCCGCGGAGTCGGGCGGGAACCCGTCAGGCTCCCCGGGGCCGGGTGGGCCCGCGCCCTCCGCGTCGGCCTCCGCCGCTCCCGACGTGGACCCGCCCACCGGGTCCACGCCCTCGGCTCCGGACGACACCGAGCCGCCCGTCGAGTCGCCGGGCCCGGAGCCGACCGACGGCCCGACGTATCCGGAGCCCCCGGAGGAGGACCCCGAACCCACTCCGTCGCCGACCGAGACCTGCATCCGGTGGCTCTGGTTCTGCACCTGAGGAGGCACCGCGGGGCGCGCCCGGGAAGGCGTGCGGGAAGGTCCCCGCGAAGGGTCTAGGAGGGACCGCCCGCCGCCTCCGTACCGAGCATCCGGCGCAGCAGGTCGCGCAGCACCGTCCGCTCGGCCTCGGTCAGCTCCGCGAGCGGCTCCCGGGCGAAGTCCAGCGCGTCCCGCAGCTGCCGGGCCGTCCGGACGCCCTCCTCGGTCGGGGCGGCCAGCTTCACCCGCCGGTCGGCCGGGTCGGGGCGGCGCTCCACCAGGCCGCGGAGCTCCAGGCGGTCGACTATGCCCGTGATGTTCGACGGTTCGCACTTGAGCTTCCGGGCTACCTTGCGCATCGGCATCGGTTCGAGGGAGAGCAGTCCGAGCACCCGCGCCTGGGCGCCGGTCAGCGCGTGCGCGGCCGCCGCCCGGTCGTACTCCTCGTGGTAGCGCGCCACGACGCCGCCGATGAGCTCGATGACGTCGAGGGTCAGTGGGTCCGAGCGCAAGGTGGCCATGACACTCAGCTTACCCAATTACTTGACAAGGTGAAATATTCGGGCGCATGGTTGTTTCACATCATGAAGCATTTTCCGCTTCCCCCGTGAGCCGAGGAGAACCCGAGCCCATGTCTGCAGCACTTCCCACGTCCAGCCGTGAATGGCACCTCGTCGCCCGCCCGCACGGCTGGCCCGAGGCCACGGACTTCGCGCTGCGTGAGGCGCCGGTGACCGCTCCCGGCGAGGGCCGCGTCCTCGTGCGCAACCTGCACTTCTCGGTGGACCCCTACATGCGGGGCCGGATGAACGACGTGAAGTCGTACACCCCGCCCTTCAAGCTCGACCACCCCATGGAGGGCGGCGCGGTCGGCGAGATCATCGCGTCGAACGCCGAGGGCTTCGCCGTGGGCGACCACGTCCTGCACGGGCTCGGCTGGCGCGAGTACGCCGACGTCCCCGCCAGGCACGCGGTGAAGGTCGACGCCTCGCTCGCCCCGCTCTCCGCCTACCTCGGCGTGCTCGGCATGACCGGCCTCACCGCCTACGCGGGACTGTTCGAGGTGGCCTCCTTCAAGGAGGGCGACGCCGTCTTCGTGTCCGGCGCGGCCGGTGCGGTCGGCAGCCAGGTCGGCCAGATGGCGAAGCTCAAGGGTGCCTCCCGGGTCATCGGCTCGGCCGGCTCCGACGAGAAGGTCAAGCTCCTCGTCGAGGAGTACGGCTTCGACGTGGCCTTCAACTACAAGAACGGCCCCGTCAGGGAGCAGCTCGCGAAGGCGGCGCCCGACGGCATCGACGTCTACTTCGACAACGTCGGCGGTGAACACCTGGAGGCCGCGATCTCCTCGCTCAACGTCCACGGCCGCGCCACCATCTGCGGCATGATCGCGCAGTACAACGCCACGGAGCCCACCCCGGGCCCGCGCAACCTCGCCCTCGTCATCGGCAAGCGGCTGCGCCTGCAGGGCATCCTCGTGGGCGACCACGCGGCGCTGCAGCCGCAGTTCGTCCAGGAGGTGGCCGGATGGCTGGCCTCCGGTGAGCTCAAGTACGACGAGACCAAGGTCGAGGGCATCGAGAACGGATTCGACGCCTTCGTCGGCCTGCTGCGCGGCGAGAACACCGGCAAGATGATCGTCTCGCTCGACGCCGCCCGCTAGGCTCGGCGCAGGCCGTCGCGGTCGTGGGCGCGAGTCGCGGCGCATCAGCAGGAGGAATCACCGGTATGACCATCGGGCACATAGACGTGGCCTACACCGCCGTCGCCACCGCTTCGAACGGCCGTGACGGCCGTGTCTCCTCCGACGACGGCAAGCTCGACGTCGTCGTCAACCCGCCGAAGGCCATGGGCGGCAGCGGTGCGGGCACCAACCCCGAGCAGCTCTTCGCGGCCGGCTACAGCGCCTGCTTCCAGGGCGCGCTGGGCGTGGTCGCCCGCAGGGCGAAGGCCGACATCACCGGTTCGACGGTGACCGCGTCGGTCTCCATCGGCAGGACCGAGGCCGGGGGATTCGGCCTGGAGGTGGCGATCGCCGCCTCCATCCCGACCCTCGACCGGGCCACCGCGCAGTCGCTCGTCGAGCAGGCGCACCAGGTGTGCCCCTACTCGAACGCGACCCGCGGCAACATCGAGGTCGTGCTTTCGGTCGCCTGATCCCGTTCCCCGTACGTCCGAGGGCCGCATCCCGTCACCGGGGTGCGGCCCTCGGACGTGCCCTGCCGCGAAGCGTGACCCGATGGAGGGCGTGCAAGGGCATTGACCTCCGAAGGGAGGGGAATCTACGGTCCGTTCGAGGTTACGAGCATCATTCGAAATGTCGAACGCATGGCGTATCGAACGCACTCCGTAGGCAGCCGACCCGTGAGGAAGTCATGACCCGCACCGCGCGCTTCACCCTCGACCCCGCCTTCACCGTCGGCGAGGTGAACCCCCGGCTCTTCGGATCCTTCGTCGAACACCTCGGCCGCTGCGTCTACGACGGCATCTTCGAACCCGGCCACCCGTCCGCCGACGAGGCGGGACTGCGCACCGACGTACTGGACCTCGTCCGCGAACTCGGCGTCACCGCGATCCGCTACCCCGGTGGCAACTTCGTCTCCGGCTTCCGCTGGGAGGACGGCGTCGGCCCCGCCGACGAGCGCCCCCGCCGGCTCGACCTCGCCTGGCGCTCCACCGAGACGAACCGCTTCGGCCTCTCCGAATACATCGGCTTCCTGCGGAAGATCGGTCCGCAGGCCGAACCGATGCTGGCCGTCAACCTCGGCACCCGAGGCGTCCAGGAGGCCATCCAGCTCCAGGAGTACGCCAACCACCCGTCCGGCACCGAGCTGTCCGACCGGCGCATCGCGCACGGCGACAAGGACCCCTTCGGGATCAAGCTGTGGTGCCTGGGCAACGAGATGGACGGCCCCTGGCAGACCGGCCACAAGACCGCCGAGGAATACGGGCGCCTCGCCGCCGAGACGGCCCGCGCGATGCGCCAGATCGACCCGTCCGTCGAACTCGTCGCCTGCGGCTCCTCCAGCCGCGCCATGCCGACCTTCGCCGCGTGGGAGGCGACGGTCCTCGCCGAGACCTACGACCTCGTCGACCACGTCTCCCTGCACGCCTACTACGAGGAGACCGACGGGGACCGCGACTCCTTCCTGGCCTCGGCCGTGGACATGGAGTCCTTCATCGAGAGCGTCGTCGCCACCTGCGACCACATAGGCGCCCGGCTCAAGTCCACGAAGAAGATCAACCTCTCCTTCGACGAGTGGAACGTCTGGTACATGGCCCGCTTCCAGCAGGACGCGGCGGAGAACCCGCTGGACTGGCCCGAGGCCCCGCGGCTGCTGGAGGACAACTACAGCGTCACGGACGCCGTCGTCTTCGGCAGCCTCCTCATCGCGCTGCTGCGCCACGCCGACCGGGTCACCGTCGCCTGCCTCGCCCAGCTGGTCAACGTGATCGCGCCGATCATGACCGAGCCGGGCGGTCCCGCCTGGCGCCAGACGACCTTCTTCCCCTTCGCGCAGGCCGCGCGCCACGGGCGGGGCCAGGTCCTGGACGTACGGGTGGACTCGCCCACGTACGGGACGGCGAAGTACGGCGAGGCGGATCTGCTGCACGCCACCGCCGTGCGCGACCCGGAGACCGGGGCCGTCACCGTCTTCGCGGTCAACCGCGGACAGGACACCGCGCTGCCGCTCGAAGTCGCCCTGCCCGGGCTGCACCTGAGCGCGGTCGCCGAGCACCAGGTGATCGCCGACGCCGACCCCGAGGCGCGCAACACCCTCGCCGACCCCGAGCGGGTCGCGCCGCACCCGGCGGAGGGGACCGTGCTCGCCGGCGGGACGCTGAAGGCCGTCCTGGAGCCGATGTCCTGGAACATGATCCGGCTGGTCTGACACGCCGGGACGGCTCCCCCTCCACGTGCGGAGGGGGAGCCGCCGCGTGCTCAGCGCGTCGAGAAGGCGTGCACCGTCGTCGACCGGTACGTGTCGCCGGGGCGCAGCACCGTCGAGGGGAACGACGGCTGGTTGGGGGAGTCCGGGAAGTGCTGGGACTCCAGGCAGAACGCGTCGCCCTGCCGGTACACCCGGCCGGAGGTCCCGGTCAGCGTGCCGTCGAGGAAGTTCCCCGTGTAGACCTGCATCCCGGGCTCGGTCGTGTACATCTTCATCACCCGGCCCGACCCGGGGTCCGTGACCGTCAGCGCGTACTCGGGGCGGGCCGTGATCCCCTTGTCCAGTACGTAGTTGTGGTCGACGCCCTGTCCGTGGCCGATCTGCTCGTGCGGGGTGCGGACGGCCTCACCGATCGCCCTCGCCCGCCGGAAGTCGAACGGTGTGCGCGCCACCTTCGCGAGCTCGCCGGTCGGGATGAGCGTCGCGCCGACGGGGGTGTAGCGCGAGGCGGCCAGCTCCAGCAGGTGCCCGTCGACGCTGCCGACGCCCTCGCCCGCCAGGTTGAAGTAGGTGTGGCTGGTGAGGTTGAGCACGGTGGCCCGGTCGGTGGTGGCCGTGTAGTCGATCCGCCACTCGCCGCGCCCCGTCAGGGTGTAGACGACACGGACGGCGAGGGCCCCCGGGTAGCCCGCCTCGCCGTCCGGGGAGGTCCGGGTCAGCACCAGGCCGACCTCGCCGCGCGCGGTGAACGGCTCGACGTCCCAGACCCGCTTGTCGAAGCCCCGGTCGCCGCCGTGCAGGCTGTTGGGACCGTCGTTGACCGGTAGCCGGTACGTGGTCCCGTCGAGGGTGAAGCGGCCCTCCGCGATGCGGTTCCCGTACCGCCCGATCAGCCCGCCGAAGTACGGGGACTTCGCCACGTAGTCGGGGAGGCCGGCGAAGCCGAGTGAGACGTTCGCCGTCCGGCCGCGCCGGTCGGGGGTCTCCAACGACTGGACGATCCCGCCGTACGAGAGGACCTTGAGCCGGGTCCCGCCGTTGGCGAGCGTCCAGCGGTACACCTTCGTCCCGTCGGCGAGTGTGCCGAACAGCTCCTTCGACGGGGTGCGTCCGCCCGTCGAGGCGTGCGCGGGGGCGCCTGCCGCGACGGCCAGCCCGGCGGCCGCCGTGGCCGCCAGGACGGTGCGTCTGCTGGTGCGGATCATGGAACAACTCCTTCTGGAAGAGGGGGTGTTACGAGCCGACCTTGCGTTTGTTCCAGACGTCGAAGCCGACCGCGGCCAGCAGGACGAAGCCCTTGATCACCTGCTGGTAGTCGGTGCCGATGCCCACGAGGGACATGCCGTTGTTCAGTACGCCGAGGACCAGGCCGCCGATGACCGCGCCGAAGACCGTGCCGACGCCGCCGCTCATCGAGGCCCCGCCGATGAACGCGGCGGCGATGGCCTCCAGTTCGAAGTTGGTGCCGGCCTGGGGGACACCCGCGTTCAGCCGGGCCGCGTAGACGATCCCGGCCAGGGCGGCCAGGACGCCCATGTTCACGAAGACCAGGAAGGTGACCCGCTTGTCCTTGACGCCCGACAGCTTCGCCGCCGCCTGGTTGCCGCCGAGCGCGTACACATGGCGGCCGATGATCGCGTTGCGCATGAGGTAGCCGAAGCCGATGAGCAGCACGGCCAGGAGCAGCAGGACGACCGGGACACCGCGGTAGCTGGCCAGTGTCATGGTGAAGGCCAGCACGGCCGCGGCGATGGCCGCGCACTTGGCCAGGAAGATGCTGCGGGGCAGGACGTCGAGGGCGTACTCCTTCTGCCGGTTGCGGTCGCGGACCTCCTGGAGCAGGGCCATGGCCAGCACGACGAACCCGAGCACCAGGGTGAGGTTGTGGTAGTTGGTGTCCGGGCCGAGCTCCGGCAGGTAGCCGGTGGATATCTTCTGGAAGCCGTCGGGGAAGGGCCCGATGGAGCGGCTGCCGAGCAGGATCTGGGTGCCGCCCCGGAAGAGGAGCATCCCGGCCAGGGTCACGATGAACGACGGGATCCCGACGTACGCGATCCAGAAGCCCTGCCAGGCGCCCGCGGCCGCCCCCAGGAGCAGGGCCAGCACGAGCGCGAGCACCCAGGGCACGTCGTGCTCGACCATCATCACGGCGCAGGCCGCCGAGACGAACGCGGCCAGCGAGCCGACCGACAGGTCGATGTGGCCGGCGATGATGACGATCATCATGCCGATGGCCAGGACCAGGATGTAGCTGTTCTGGAGGACCAGGTTGGTGACGTTGTTCGGCCTGAGCAGGACGCCGTCGGTCCAGATCCCGAACAGCGCGACGATCAGACCGAGGGCGATGAGCATGCCGTACTGGCGCATGTTGCGCCGGACGGCGTCCAGGAGCAGCGTGCGTGTGGACGACACGCGCGGGGTGGGGGCCTTCGGAGTTCCGGTGGTGGCCGTGGACATGTTCCGTTACCTCTTGTCGCTGGTCATGTGGCGCATCAGGACTTCCTGGGTGGCCTCCGCGCGCGGGACCTCCCCCGTGAGCCGGCCGGCGGACATCGTGTAGATGCGGTCGCACATGCCGAGCAGCTCCGGCAGTTCGGAGGAGATGAGGACGACCGCCCGCCCCTCGGCGGCGAGCTTGTCGATGACGGTGTAGATCTCGAACTTCGCGCCGACGTCGATGCCCCGGGTCGGCTCGTCCAGGATCAGCACGTCCGGACCCGCGAAGATCCACTTGCTGAGGACGACCTTCTGCTGGTTGCCGCCGGAGAGCCGGCCCACCTGCTCGAAGACGGTCGGGGCCTTGATGTTCATCGAGGTCCGGTACGACTCGGCGACCCGGGTCTCCTCGTGCTCGTCGACGATGCCGCGCCGCCCCACCTTGCCCAGGGCGCTGAGGCTGATGTTGCGGCCGATGGTGTCGATGAGGTTGAGGCCGTACTGCTTGCGGTCCTCGGTGACGTACGCGATGCCGTGCCCGATGGCCTCGGGGACCGTGCGGGTGCGTACCTCCCGGCCGTCCCTGAGGACCGTGCCGCTGATGCCCCGGCCGTAGGAGCGGCCGAAGACGCTCATCGCGAGCTCGGTGCGGCCCGCGCCCATCAGCCCGGCCAGGCCGACGATCTCGCCCCGCCGGACGTCGACGGAGACCCCGTCGACGACCTTGCGGTGCTGGTCGATGGGATGGTGCACGGTCCAGTCGCGTATCTCCAGGGCGGGGTGGGCGCCCGGCTCGCCCTCGTACGGTGAGCGGGGCGGGAAGCGGTGGTCGAGATCGCGTCCGACCATGCCCCGGATGATCCGGTCCTCGGTGGTCGACCCGTCCGCCACGTCCAGGGTCTCCACCGTGTGCCCGTCCCGGATGACCGTGACGGAGTCGGCGACCGCCGCGATCTCACCCAGCTTGTGCGAGATGATGATCGAGGTGATGCCCTGGGCCTTCAGCTCCCTGATGAGCTGGATGAGCCGTTCGCTGTCCGCGTCGTTGAGCGCCGCGGTCGGCTCGTCCAGGATCAGCAGTCGCACCTCCTTGGCCAGCGCCTTGGCGATCTCCACGAGCTGCTGCTTGCCGACCCCGAGATCGGCGACCCGCGTCTGCGGGTGCTCGTCGAGACCGACACGCTTCAGCAGCGCCGCGGCGTGCTTCAGCGTCTCGTTCCAGTCGATCACACCCCGTCTGGCGTGCTCGTTGCCGAGGAAGAGGTTCTCGGCGATCGAGAGGTAGGGCACCAGGGCGAGCTCCTGGTGGATGATCACGATGCCGCGCGCCTCGCTGGCCCGGATGTCCTTGAAGGCGCAGGGCTCGCCGCGGAAGAGGATGTCCCCCTCGTAACTGCCGTGCGGGTGCACGCCGCTGAGGACCTTCATCAGGGTCGACTTGCCGGCCCCGTTCTCCCCGCAGATGGCGTGCACCTCGCCCTCGGCGACCGTCAGCGAGACGTCGGAGAGCGCCCTGACCCCGGGGAAGGTCTTGACGATGGACCGCATCTCCAGAACGGGTCCGCCGCCGTCCACGGGGCCGGTGTCCCTGAGTGCCCCGGTCACTTGAGGTCGCTCTCCTTGATGTAGCCCGAGTCCACCAGCTCGGCCTGGTAGTTGGTCCTGTCGACGCTCACCGGGTCCAGCAGGAAGGCCGGGACGACCTTCTTCTCGTTGTCGTAGGTGGTGGTGTCGTTGGTCTCGGGCTTCTTGTCGTTCAGGACGGCGTCCGCCATCTGCACGGCCTGCTTGGCGAGCGCACGGGTGTCCTTGTAGACGGTCTGCGTCTGCTGGCCCGCGATGATCGACTTCACCGAGGCGACCTCGGCGTCCTGCCCGGTGACGATCGGGTACGGCTTCGCCTTCGTGCCGTAGCCGTCGGACTTGAGCGCCGAGATGATGCCGATCGAGATGCCGTCGTACGGGGAGAGCACCGCGTCCACGCCGGCCGAGGAGTACGCGCTGGTGAGCAGGTCGTCCATGCGCTTCTGGGCGGTGCCGCCGTCCCAGCGCAGCGTGGTGACCTGGTCCAGCGCGGTCTGCTTGGAGCGGACCACGATCTGGCCCTTGTCGATGTACGGCTTGAGGGTCTTCCACGCGCCCTGGAAGAAGTACCGGGTGTTGTTGTCGTCCGGCGACCCGGCGAACAGCTCGACGTTGAACGGACCCTTCTCGCTGCCGTCCTTCAGCCCGAGCTTCTCCACGATGTAACCGGCCTGCAGCTCGCCGACCTTCTCGTTGTCGAAGGAGGCGTAGTACGCGACGTCCTCGGTGCCCAGGATCAGCCGGTCGTAGGAGATCACCTTGACGCCCTGCTCGCCCGCCTGACGCAGGACGTCACCCAGCGCCCGGCCGTCGATGGCCGCGACCACCAGGACGTCCACACCCTTGGTGATCATGTTCTCGATCTGCGAGACCTGCTGGTCGACGTCGTCCTCGCCGTACTGCAGGTCGGTCTTGTACCCGAGCTTCTTGAACTCGGCGGCCATGTTGCTTCCGTCGGCTATCCACCGCTCGGAGGACTTGGTCGGCATGGCGATGCCGACGGTGGAGTCCTTGCCGCCCTTCTTGTCCACCTTGCCGCCGCCCTCGCTGCTCTGCCCGCAGGCGGCGAGTACCAGGGAGAGTGCGACGGCGGTCGTTGCTGCTGCGGCTCGTGTGGTGCGCATGTCAGTCCTTTGGGGTCAGAGGGAACCGGTTGAGCCGGCCGGGGAGGCGGGAGCCGAGCGGCGACATGTCACCGTCGGCGCCGTGCCGGGCCAGCAGATCGAGGGCGAGGCGGCCCCGTCGGACGCGCTCGCGGGCCGAGTTCAGCGCGACGTCGCGCAGCTGATGGCCGTAGGGGTAGATGCCGGGGGCTCTGGAGAGGCCGAACTTCAGATAGATCGGTGCGCCGCGCCGCACCAGCTCGGCCGCCTCGTACATCCGCACATAGCCGCCGAGGTCGTCCGGCGCCTCGATGTAGAGGTCCATCGGGGCCCGGGAGACCCTGCGGATCTCGGTGAACTGGGCGAGCGTCAGGTCGGACGGGATGTTGATGGAGTCGGCGCCGAGCTGCTCGAACACCGCGTACGAGGCCGGGTTCACCGGCCCGATCAGCGCCGACACCTTGAAGGTGGTGTCCGCGGGCAGGACGCCCTGCTCACGCAGCCGGTGCAGGGTCCACAGCACCCCCTCGTCCGCCACGAGCAGGCACTTCACCCCCAGCCCGGTGGCGCGCAGCGCGTCCTCGACGCAGCCGGCCAGGGCGTCGTGGCCCCGGGAGCGCAGCCCGGCGCCGCCGGAGTCCGTCCGGACCGAGGCGCCGGTGTCCCAGGTGCCGCGCGGTCCCGTGAACAGGCAGAGCTCGATGTCGCGTTCGGCGCAGCCCTCCACCATCTCGGTGATCTCCGCGTCGCTCAGCATCCAGACACCGCTGCCCTGACTGACACGGTGTACGGGCACGTCGAGCCTGGCCGACTCCTTCAGTACGACACCGAGGGCCTCCGGACCCTCCACGGACGGCACCTCGGTGCGCCAGCTGCCCCCGTCCGGGAAGGAGTGCGGAGAGGCGTCGGCGGGGGAGAGGGGCGCCGGGCCGAGGCCGAGCGCGGTGAGCGCGGCGTCGCCGGGGCGACGGGGACCGACGGCACCGGGGGCGTGGACGGGGGTGTCTTTCACGGCTGGTCCTTCATGTTCGGTATTTCGGACGAAGTTCGGATCAAGGGGTGCGGGCAGACACGCACGCCGTTGCGGGCGTTCTCAGGGCGGACCCGTCACGGGCGCAGCAGCACCTTCCCGGTCTCCGGCCCCCCGGCGCCGACCAGCGCCACCGCCTCGGCGAACCGCTCCAGCGGGAACTCATGGGTGATCAGCGGCGCCGGATCGAGCAGCCCGGCCGCGAACGCGCGCACCGCGTACGACCACGCGGACGACGGAGCCCCGAAGACGCTCCGTACGGTGAGCTGGCTCAGCGACAGATGCACCGGATCGATCCCCAGGGCACCCGGGGTGAACATCCCGGTGAGCACCACCCGTCCGCCGCGCCGCGCCAGCAGGCACGCGTCCGCCGCGGTGGACGGTGCTCCTGCGGTCTCCACGACCAGGTCGTACCGGCCGCGCACCTCCTCGGCCTCCTTCGGGCTGCGGGCCTCGCCCGCGCCGAAGTCCAGGGCCAGCGAGGCCCGTTCCGCCCGGGGGTCGATCACCGTCAGCTCCGCCGGCGACACCGCGGCCAGCAGCTGGACCGCGAGCAGCCCCAGCGTCCCCGCTCCCAGCACGGCGATCCGCTCGCCGGGCTCCGGCGCCCCGGCCCGCACCGCCGCCGCGATCACCGCGGCGGGCTCCAGCAGGGCCGCGGCCCGCAGATCGGCGTCGTCGGGCAGCAGGTGCAGCAGCCGGGCCGGCACCACCACATGGTCGGCGAAGGCTCCGGGCCGGGTGAAGCCCGTCTCGTCGTACCCCGCCGTGCACAGGGAGGTCTCCCCGTACCGGCACCGTTCGCAGCGCCCGCAGGCACGGAAGCCCTCGGCGACCGTGCGTCGGCCGACCAGTTCGGGACCGACACCCTCGCCCACGGCGTCGACGGTCCCCGACCACTCATGACCGGGCACCACCGGATAGCGCACATAGGCCGGGTCGCGGTGGCCGTCGTACACCTCGCGGTCGCTCATGCAGATCCCGGCCGCGGCGACCCGCACCCGGACCTCGCCGGGGCCCGGCTCGGGGACCGGACCCTCGGTCAGCCGGTGGCTGCCCGGCCGCTCGACGGTCAACGAGCGTGAAAGGGAGCTCACTTGGGCTGCCTCTTCTCCCAGCCGTCCGCCCACAGGTCGAACCGCGCCTGTTGCTGCGGGAATTCGGCCGCGGCGTCCACGTCCAGCTCCACGCCGAGCCCCGGGGCGTCGGAGAGCTCGAAGCAGCCGGTGGCGGGATCGACCTGCGGTGCGCCCTTGACGACCTTCTTGATGTCGGCGTCCGCGAAGTCGTTGAAGTGTTCGAGGATCTTGAAGTTGGGTGTGCAGCCTGCGAGTTGGAGGCTGGCCGCAGTCAGGACGGAACCGCCCACGTTGTGCGGCGCGATCAGTGTGTAGTGGGTCTCCGCAGTCGCCGCGAGCTTGCGGGCCTCCAGGATGCCGCCGATGTGGCCGACGTCCGGCTGGATGATGTCGGCGGCCTGCGACTCGAAGAGCTCACGGAACTCGATCCGGTCGTGAATGCGTTCACCCGTCGCGATCGGCAGGTCAACCTTCTCCGCCACCTTGCTCAGCGCCTTGAGGTTCTCCGGCGGCACCGGCTCCTCCAGCCACGCGGGCCTGAAGGGCGCCATCTCGCGGGCGATCCGCACAGCCGTCGACGGGCTGAACCGCCCGTGCATCTCCAGCATCAGCTCGGTGTCGGGCCCGATGGCGTCCCGTACGGCCTCGATGAGGGACACCGCGTACCGGGTCTCCTCCTGGCCCAGCTCGAAGTGCCCCGTACCGAAGGGGTCGATCTTCAGCGCCCGGTATCCGCGCTCCACGACCGCCTGTGCCGCCTTGTGGTACGCCTCCGGGGTGCGCTCGGTGGTGTACCAGCCGTTGGCGTACGCCTTGACCCGGTCGGTCACCTTCCCGCCGAGCAACTGCCAGACCGGCACGCCGAGTGCCTTGCCCTTGATGTCCCAGCAGGCCATCTCGACGACCGCGATGCCGGACATCACGATCTCCCCGGCCCGCCCGTAGTCGCCGTACTTCATGCGCCGCACGAGATCCTCCACCGCGAACGGGTCGGAGCCCGTGACGTGGTTGGCGGCGGCCTCCCGCAGATAGCCGACCAGCGCGTCCGTCCGGCCGAGCATCCGGGTCTCGCCGACCCCGGTAAGCCCCTCATCGGTATGAACCTGTACATAGGTGAGGTTGCGCCACGGCGTTCCGACGACATGCGTGCTGATTCCGGTGATGCGCACGGGTGTTGCCTCTCGACGTGTTCGGCATTTCGTCACTCGTTCGAAATTCTGGCGTGACGGTAATGACGGGCCAGGGGCAGTGTCAATGGTTCGCGCAAGTACGCTGACGCCATGAGTGATCTCGGGGCGGGTTTCGGTTACTTGATCAAGGGACAGCGCTGGGCCTTCGGGCACGGCCGGTGGTTCGGCTTCGGCCTGCTGCCCGGACTGATCACCCTGGTCGTATACGCGGGCGCGCTCGTCGGACTCGGTTACGGCGCCGACGACTTCGTCGCCTGGGCCACCCCGTTCGCCGACGACTGGTCCTCGCTCTGGGTGGGACTCCTGCGCAACACCCTGGTCGTCCTCGTCTTCGTCCTCGGGCTGTTCCTCTCGGTGATCACCTTCACCGCGGTCACCCTGCTGGTCGGCCAGCCGTTCTACGAGTCGCTCTCCGAGGAGGTCGACCGCGCCGAGGGCGGCGAGGTCCCCGAGTCGGGCCTGCCCCTCTGGCAGGAGCTGTGGATCTCCGCCCGCGACTCCGTCCGTATCCTGCTGCGCGTCGCGCTGTACGGGGTGCTGCTCTTCGCCCTCGGATTCGTCCCCGTCCTCGGGCAGACGGCCGTCCCCGCGATCGGCTTCTGCGTCTCCGGATACTTCCTCGCCGAGGAGCTCACCGCCGTCGCCCTCCAGCGCAGGGGCATGGTCCTCAAGGACCGGCTCGTCCTGCTGCGCGGCCGCCGCATGATGGTCCTCGGCTTCGGCGTCCCGCTCGTCCTCTCCTTCCTCGTGCCCTTCGTCGCCGTGTTCCTGATGCCGGGAGCCGTCGCCGGCGCCACCCTGCTGGTCCGCGACCTCACGGCGCCCCCGGCCGCGGATCCGGCCGCCTCGCCGTACACCCTCAACAAGGGCTGAGGAGGGGCCTGCCGTGACCGAACTCCTCGCCGTCGCGCTCATCACCGTGCTCGCGGTCATCAGCCCGGGCGCCGACTTCGCGATGATCGTCCGCAACAGCTACCTCTACGGCCGTACGACCGGACTCGTCGCGGCCGTCGGTGTCGCGGCGGGCGTCCTCGTCCACGTCACGTACACCATGCTCGGCGTCGGTCTGCTGATCGCCTCGTCCACCGCGCTGTTCACCGCCATCAAGCTGGCCGGCGCGTGCTACCTCGTCCACATCGGCGTACGCACGTTCCTCGCCCGCGCCGACCTCGACGTCGACCTCGGCTCCAAGCCCGAGCTGAGCAGGCTCGGGGCCCTGCGCACCGGCTTCCTGACCAACGCGCTGAACCCCAAGACCACCCTCTTCGTCGTGTCCACCTTCACCCAGGTCGTCGGGCCGGACACGGCCCTCTGGCAGCAGGCGGGCTACGGACTGTTCATGTCCCTGGCCCACTTCGGCTGGTTCGGCCTGGTGGCGCTCTTCTTCTCCCACTCCCACCTGCGCACCGCGATGCTGCGCAGGCAGAGGGTCCTCAACCGGGCCATCGGCTCGGTCCTGGTGGGTCTCGGCGTCACCCTGGGCCTCGCCCGCTGAGCCGGGCCCGCCGGGCCCGTCAGCCCCCGTGCACCTCCAGCGCGGTCCGGACGGCGGACTCCAGCGCGCCCTCGATCCAGGCCGGCTTGACCGACGTGTGGCAGCCGGCGAAGTGCAGCGTCCCCTCCGGGGTGCGGACGTCGGGGAACAGCTCGGTGTGCTGGCCCGGCAGGAGCACGGACGCCTCGCCGTACGCGTACGGGTCGCGCATCCAGGACTGGGTGCGGCCCACCCCCGTGTAGAACACCTCGATCCGCTGCCCGTACACGTCCTGGACACCGCCCAGGGTGCGCGGGTAGCGCTCGTCCTCCTCCAGCGAGTCCCACTTCAGGGCGTCGTCGGCCCAGCTGTACGAGGCGAGGAGGACCCCGCCCTCGCTGCCCTCGACCGGGTGCGAGGGCTGGTAGACGAACCGGTTGGCGTTGTCGGTCACCGAGCCGCCGCCGATGACGTGCGCCGCCTCGGGCTGGTCACGGGCGGTGGCCCGGCAGGCCGCGTAGTGCACCCGCTGGTTCGGCGGGATGTGGCCGCGCGGCACCGAGGGGTGCGCGCCCAGCAGCGAACCGTCGGCCGGGGCCTTGCCCACCCGGTAGGCCTCGTACAGGCCGGGGCGCACCGCCTCCAGCTCCCGCTTCCAGTCCGCCTCGTCGAACTCCCACCAACGGCGGCTGAATTCGAGCAGCACCTTGGTCGCGGTGTCGTAGTGGATCTCGGTGATCGCACGGCGCTTGCCGTACGAGAGCGCGGGCGTGACCGGGATGTGCCGCAGCCCGGAGAACGGGACGGTGATGATGGCCCGGTCGCCGGTGAACGTCTCCCGGACGACGGGACCGCCCCGGCCCTCGGAGACCGTCTCGACGGTGACCCCGTCCTCGGTGCGGCTGATCCGGGTGGCCCGGCGGTCCAGGTGCACCAGGTCCTCGACCTGCGCGTACATCGCGTCGACCAGCGTGGCGGTGCCGTCGGGCAGCTCGAAGAAGGAGGTGGCCGGGCTGATCAGCGAGGCCCCGATGAAGCTGTGCAGGAAGGCCAGGTGGAGCCGCGAGGTCATGTTCTCGACGGTGCCGATGAGGTCGACGGTCCGCTCGTCGAGCTTGGCGGCCTCGGTCAGGTAGCGGTACATCGACCAGTGCCCGTACCGCTGGAGGACCGTCGCCCAGCCCTCGACCAGCGCGGTCCCCTCCTTGCCCTCGATCTCCTTGCGCACGGGGGCGAACGCGTCCCGGACGATCTGCGAGGCGGGCGTGTTCTCGTAGGCCGCGGGCACGCCGAAGGAGCGGTTGACCGCCTGAGGCTTCCCGGCGTAGTCGGCGCGGCGGACCCGGACGCCGTTGACATGGATCCAGGTGCGGTTGGCGGGGCGCCCCTCGCCGTCCACGTCGACCAGGTGGAAGCGGCGGCGCTTCAGCTCGTAGCCGTCCATCAGCCCGGTGACCAGCGGGTGGCTGTCCGGGATGCGCATCGCGCCGGCCTCGGCGTACTGCTTCGGGTCCGCGAAGGGCGGGTCCGACTTCTCGTGGCCACCGGCCCGGAAGGTCTTGATGCGGCCGCCGACCCTGTTGCCGTTGGCCTCGATCACGGTGACGGTGTGCCCGGCCTCGTGGAGCAGCCGCGCCGCGGCGAGCCCGGCCGGCCCCGCGCCCACGACCAGCACCTTCTTGCGCGCGGCACGGGTCCGGGGCAGCCCTTTGCCCAGCAGGACCTCGCGGTAACCGGGCACCAGGTCCCGGTCGTTCGCGTCGCGTACGAGGATGGCGCGGGCGACGGTGAGGCAGGCATCCCAGTCGGAACCCGGCGCGGCGGCCGGGGCCGCTCCGGGCGCCACGGCGGCGGCCCGGGGCACCGCGCCCGCGGACGGGGCGGCGGCCACGGCGAGGGCCGCGGCACCCGCCGTGGCGCCCGCGATCAGGGACCGGCGGGAGGGCAGGGAGGAAGACGATTCATCAGCTGGTGAGGTCATGATGATCACCTTGCTGTGCCACACCGCCCGACGCCCTCACGGACGCGCCCCGGAGGGCACGTTTCACCCGCCGGTGATCTTGGTCCGTCTGTGTTGACACCGGTCGGTGCGGCGGGAGTTGGGCGTCAGCGCACCGAGAACCCGTACACGGTCGTGGACACGAACTCCTCGCCCGGCCGCAGTACCGTGCTCGGGAACTCCGGGCGGTTCGGCGAGTCGGGGAAGTGCTGCGTCTCCAGCGCGATCCCGCCGCACGGCGCGAACGGCCGTCCGTCGAAGTGGTCGGCCGTGTACAGCTGCAGCCCCGGTTCCGTCGTCGTGACCGTCAGCACCCGCCCGGAGGCCGCGTCGTACAGCTCCGCCACGGGACCGTCACCGCTCCCGTCGAGCACGTAGTTGGTGTCGTAGCCGGCGCCCACGGGCTTCGGCTCCCGGAAGTCGAACCGGGTCCCGTCCACCGGCGCGAACTCACCCGTCGGAATGGCCTCCGCGTCCGACGGCGTGATCCGCCCCGCCGCGAGCCGCAGTTCGTGCCCGAGCGCGCTCCCGCTGTCCGCACCCGCCAGGTTCCAGTAGGTGTGATTCGTCAGATTCAGCACCGTCGGCGCGTCCGTCGTCGCCCGGTAGCCGATCCGCAGCGCCCCGCCCGCGTCCAGGGTGTACGACACCGAGACCTCCAGCCGCCCCGGGAACCCCTCCTCGCCGTCCTCGGCCACCAGTGAGAGCCGCACCCCGTCCGGCACCTCCTCGGCGTCCCACACCCGCTTGTCGAAGCCCCGCGTCCCGCCGTGCACATGGTTGCGGCCCTCGTTGGGCGTCACCCGGTGCGTCCGCCCGTCGAGGACGAACGAACTCCCGCCGATCCGGTTCGCGTACCGCCCGACCAGGGCACCGAAATACGGTCCCGCGTACGTCTCGTACCCCGCGGTGTCCGGCAGCCCGAGGGCCACACCGGTCCGGCTGCCGTCCCGGCCGGGCACCTCGACCGACTGCACCACGGCGCCGTACGTCAGCACGCGCACCCGCGTCCCGTCGCGCTCCAGGGTCCAGCGCCGCACGGCGGTGCCGTCCGCGAGCGGGGAGAAGTCTTCGCTGTGTACCGCTGTACCCGTCGTCATGATCAAGAACTTTACGCGGGCGGTCCGGCCGCCGTGACAGTGCGGTAAGCGATTTCCGCCAGCCGTGCCTGGCCGTCCAGCCCCGGGTGGAACCAGTCCCACCGGCTGAGCTGCTCACCGGTGAACGGGTAGTCGAACACCGCCCCGCCGTCGTAACGGCAGCGTCGGTCCCGGGCGCACACGTCACGCAGGACCCCGTTGTACGCGACGACCCGCTCCCGCACCGTGTTCCGCCGCTCCACGGCCGCCGCGCCCATGTCGTCCGCGTCCCCCAGCATCGACCCGCAGATCCCCAGCTTCCAGATCTGCCTGCCCAGCGGGTTCTCGCGCCCGGTCGACCAGAGCCGCTTCAGGTCCGGCACGCTCGACACGTACACCTGGGCCTTCGGCGCCGTGCCGCGCAGCTGCCGCATCGACGCCTCGAAGGCCGCCTCGAAGTCCGCCACCGGGGTCATGAGGTCCACGGAGTCACGGCAGGCGTCGTTCGCGCCGATCATCACCGTGACCAGCTCCGGCTTCTCCTTGCCGGCCAGCGCCATCTGCTCGGGCAGCTGTGCGATCCGGGCGCCCGACACGGCGTGGTTCCAGCTGTGCGAGGCCACCTTCGACGCCCCGAGGAGCCGCACCGCGAGACTGCGGACCCCGACGTCGGTGCCCGTCGCCCACGACACCTCCGGGCAGTCCGCCAGCACCGAGCAGGCGTCGAAGCCCCGGGTGATGGAGTCGCCGACGGCCGCCACGGAGGCCGGGCTCGCGTCCCACACGGGGGTCGAGGGGGAGGGGCTCCGTGGCGCGGCGGCGCTCCCCGTGGTCCCGTCCGGTCCGCCCGTGCAGCCCGCCAGCAGGGCGGCGCCGGCGCACACGGCCGCCGTCACCGTGGCCGCGGCAGTGCGGACACGACGGCGCGACGAACGCTCAGGCATCCCTGTTCCTTCCGGTCACACAGGTGATTGTGCCCCTGGCACACCCCGACAGCCCAGGTGGCGGGCCCGCGCGCCCTCGCGGGTGAATGCTGAGCGAATCATGGGCCCGGGACCGACGGTACGTCACACACCCGGCCCCGGCGCACGGTAGCTTTTCCCCGTCGAACCAGTGACGGTTGTCCGCCCACCCGACGAACGGGCGGCTCCGGTAAATTACCTCACGTCACATACTGTCCCTTTTCAGGAGATTAACTCCCGATGCTGTTTACTGATGACAACCTCGGGAGCCGGCCGGAAAGAGGCCGTACGGGCACAAGGCCGCTGGGGAAGGCGAACCTCGTCCCACACTGGAGGTCCCGGTGACGACACGTGGAGTCCTGTACGTCCATTCCGCACCGCGCGCGCTGTGCCCGCACATCGAATGGGCCGTGGCGAACGTCCTCGGGGTGCGGGTCCAGCTGGACTGGATCAGGCAGCCGGCCGCGCCCAACACCTGGCGGTCCGAATTCTCCTGGGAGGGCCGCGTCGGCACCGCGTCGCAGCTCGCCTCCGCACTCCGCGGCTGGGACCTGCTGCGCTTCGAGGTGACCGCCGAGCCTTGCCCGACGGCGGAGGGTGAGCGCTACAGCTCCACGCCCGGCCTCGGCATC
Source organism: Streptomyces sp. NBC_01520 (assembly GCF_045040375.1). NCBI lineage: Bacteria > Bacillati > Actinomycetota > Actinomycetes > Kitasatosporales > Streptomycetaceae > Streptomyces > Streptomyces sp. NBC_01520. The sequence continues at coordinate 2,432,507 of NZ_CP109404.1, read as the reverse complement.
TTCCACGCGGTCACCGGCATGCACGGCGACATCCTGATCCCCGAGGACCGGCTGCGGGCCGCGCTGGCGCGCTCCGTGCGCGGCGAGACCGACCTGGAGGCCGAGGTCGCCAAGCTCCTGGGCAAGCCCTGGGACGACGAGCTGGAGTCCTTCCGGCACGCCGGCGAGGGCGCGCCCGTCCGGTGGCTCCACCAGGTCGTGTGACCCGCCTGCCCACCACAGGTCCGCACGCACCACGCGTGAGGCCCGCCTCCCGGAACGGGGAGCGGGCCTCACGGGCGTATCACGGGTGCGCCGGGGTCAGACCGACCGGAAAGCCAGCACCACGTTGTGGCCGCCGAAACCGAACGAGTTGTTGATCGCGGCGATCGGCCCCTCGGGCAGCGGCTGCGGCTTGTCGCGCACGATGTTCGCCTCCACCGCCTCGTCGAGGTTGTCGATGTTGATCGTCGGCGGCGCCAGCCGGTTGTGCAGCGCCAGAACCGTCGCCACGGTCTCGATGCCGCCCGCGCCACCCAGCAGGTGACCGGTCATCGACTTCGTGGCGGAGATCGCGACGTGGTCCAGGTCGTCGCCCAGGATCTTGCGCAGTGCCTTGAGCTCGGCCACGTCGCCCTGGGGGGTGGACGTGGCGTGCGCGTTCAGGTGCACGACCTCCGACGGCTTCAGATCCGTGGAGTCCAGCAGATTCTGCATCGCGGCGGCGATCCCGCGCCCGGTGGGCTCGGGCTGCGCGATGTGGTGGGAGTCCGCGGACAGCCCCTGCCCCAGCACCTCGCAGTAGACCCGGGCGCCACGCGCGGCGGCGTGCTCCGCGGACTCCAGGACGACGACACCGGCGCCCTCGCCGAGGACGAAGCCGTCACGGCCCGTGTCGTACGGACGCGAGGCCTTCTCGGGCTCGTCGTTGCTCTTGGACATCGCCATCATGTTGGCGAACGCGGCGATCGGCAGCGGGTGGATGGCCGCCTCGGTGCCACCGGCGAGGACCACGTCGGCACGGCCGGTGCGGATCATCTCGACGGCGTACCCGATGGCCTCGGCACCGGACGCGCAGGCGGAGACCGGGGTGTGGACACCGGCCTGGGCGTTGACCTCCAGGCCGACGTTGGCCGCCGGGCCGTTGGGCATGAGCATGGGAACGGTGTGCGGGGAGACGCGGCGTACGCCCTTCTCCTTCAGCACGTCGTACTGGTCGAGCAGGGTGATCACGCCGCCGATACCGGAGGCGATGACGGATCCCAGGCGCTCGGGCCGGATCTTCTCGTCCTCACCGGCCTTGCCGGTGAAACCCGCGTCGGCCCACGCCTCGCGGGCCGCGATCAGCGCGAACTGCGCCGAGCGGTCCAGCTTGCGGGCGAGCGGGCGGGGCAGGACGTCGCCCGGGTCGACGGCCGCGAGGGCGGCGATCCGGACAGGCAGTTCGGCGAAACGTTCGCCCTCGAGGGGCTTGACGCCGGAGCGGCCGGCCATCAGACCTTCCCAGGTCGATGCGGAGTCGCCACCCAGCGGAGTGGTTGCGCCGATACCGGTGACGACCACGGTGCGATTGGTCGGGCTCACTGGAAAATCTTCTCCACGTGTAGAGGGTCGTGAATCAGCGGCGCCACCGCCGGGTGGCGACACACGAGTCGGGCTGAGATCAGCCCTGGTGCTTCAGGATGTAGTCGGCGGCGTCGCCGACCGTCTTGAGGTTCTTGACGTCCTCGTCGGGGATCTTGACGTCGAAGCGCTCCTCGGCGGCGACGACGACCTCGACCATGGACAGCGAGTCGACGTCCAGGTCGTCGGTGAAGGACTTGTCCAGCTGGACGTCCTCGACCGGGATACCGGCGATCTCGTTGACGATCTCGGCGAGACCGGTGACGATCTCTTCCTGAGTGGCGGCCATGTTGGCGCTCCTTCGATGTGTTTGTGCGGGGTTCGGGCGTACGGACCGAAAGGTCCGGTGTGCCTAGGGGAGGGTAACGACCGTCGCGGCGTAGACGAGACCCGCCCCGAAGCCGATGATGAGCGCCGTGTCGCCGCTCTTGGCCTGACCGGTCGCCAGAAGCCGCTCCATAGCGAGCGGAATCGAGGCGGCCGACGTGTTGCCGGTGGTTTCCACGTCACGCGCGACCGTGACGTGCTCCGGCAGCTTGAGCGTCTTCACCATCGAGTCGATGATCCGCATGTTGGCCTGGTGCGGAATGAAGACATCCAGATCTTCCGGGGAGATCCCGGCCGCTTCCAGTGCCTGCTGGGCGACCTTGGCCATCTCGAAGACGGCCCAGCGGAAGACCGCCTGGCCCTCCTGCGTGATGGCCGGGAACTTCTCCGGCCGGTCGGCGTGGAAGACGTCCCACGCCACGGTCTGCTTGATCGTCCCGGACTTGTCGCCCTCGGATCCCCACACCGTGGGGCCGATGGCCGGCTCCTTGGCGGGGCCGACGACGACCGCGCCCGCACCGTCGCCGAACAGGAAGGCCGTCGCACGGTCCGACAGATCGGTGAGGTCGCTCAGGCGCTCGACGCCGATGACGAGGACGTACTCCGCGGAACCCTCGACGATCATGCCCTTGGCGAGCGTGAGGCCGTAGCCGAAGCCCGCGCAGCCGGCCGAGATGTCGAAGGCCGCGGGCTTGCCCGCGCCGATCTTGTGGGCGATGTCCGTCGCGATGGCAGGGGTCTGCTGGAAGTGCGAGACGGTGGAGACGATCACTCCGCCGATCTGCTCGGGAGTGATCCCGGCGTCGGCGATCGCCTTGCCTGCGGCCTCCACGGACATCGCCGACACGGTCTCCTCGTCGGAGGCCCAGTGACGGGTGGCGATGCCGGAGCGGGAGCGGATCCACTCGTCGGACGAGTCGATCGTCTCGAGGATCACCTCGTTGGGCACGACACGGGTCGGGCGGTAGCCGCCGACACCCATGATCCGTGCGTACGGGGCGCCCTTGCTGGGCTTGATCTTCGACATGCTCTCGGGCTCCTTAGGCGCCGGCGTGCTCGGAGATGAGCGCGCGGGCGGCGTCGAGGTCGTCGGGGGTCTTGAGCGCGAGGGTCTTCACACCGGGCAGGGCGCGCTTGGCGAGCCCCACCAGGGTGCCGCCGGGGGCGGCCTCGATGAACGCCGTGACCCCGAGCTCCTTGAAGGTCTCCATGCACAGGTCCCAGCGGACCGGGTTGGCGACCTGGCCGACGAGCCGGGAGATGACCTCGGCGCCGGTGGCGACCGTCTTCCCGTCGGCGTTCGACACGTACGTCACGGCCGGGTCTGCGACGGTCAGGCCGGCGGCCGCCGTACGCAGCTTCTCCACGGCCGGGGCCATGTGGTGCGTGTGGAACGCGCCCGCCACCTTCAGTGCCACGACCCGGCGCACGCCCTCGGGCATGTCCTCGGTCAGCGCGGCGATCTGCGCCGCGGTGCCGGCGGCGACGATCTGGCCGCCGCCGTTGACGTTCGCCGGGGTGAGCCCCAGCTTCTCCAGGTGGGCGACCGTGACGTCCGGGTCGCCGCCGAGGAGCGCGGCCATACCCGTCTCGGTGACCGCGGCGGCCTCGGCCATGCCGAGCCCCCGGGTGCGTACGAAACGGAGTGCGGCCTCGTCGTCGATGACGCCGGCGAGCGCGGCGGCGGTGATCTCACCGACGCTGTGGCCCGCGACGACGCCGGGCGAGGCGTCCAGGGCGGCGGCCGACAGGAGACCCGCGGCGACCAGCAGCGGCTGGGCCACCGCCGTGTCGCGGATCTCGTCCGCGTCGGCCTTCGTGCCGTAGTGGGCAAGGTCGAGCCCGATGGCGTCGGACCAGCCCGCGATGCGGTCGGCGGCGCCGGGGAGTTCGAGCCAGGGAGTCAGGAAGCCGGGCGTCTGAGCGCCTTGGCCGGGAGCGACGAGTACGAGCACCCTCACACTCTCTCTTGTGGACGGCTCCATACGCCCGTGGGGACAGGGACGAAGAACCGTCAGGGGAATTGTTGAAGTCCGACAAAAGTCTAGGACTGAGTGTCCCCGGCGGCCAAGCGCCCCAGGATGAGGGCGATCCGCAGGGTGAACGCGGAGCGGACATCGGAGGGTGACCAGCCGGTGACGTCGGTCACACGTCGTAGCCGGTAGCGCACCGTATTGGGGTGCACGAACAGCATCCGGGCCGCACCCTCCAGGCTGCTCGCCTGTTCCAGATAGACACTCAGCGTCTCCAGCAGAGCCGAACCGGCTTCTTCGAGCGGTCTGTAGATCTCCTCCACCAGTTGATCGCGTGCGGCGGGGTCTCCGGCCATCGCACGCTCCGGAAGGAGATCGTCCGACAGTACGGGGCGCGGGGCGTCCTGCCACGCCGAGCACGCCTTGAGCCCGGCGGCGGCGGCCTGCGCGGACCGGGTCGCGGCCAGCAGGTCGGGCACCACGGGCCCGGCGACGACGGGCCCGGCGGCGTACGGGCCGATCAGGGACTTCGCCACGTTCAGCGGATTGTCGCTGCCGCCGGCGATGACGACGAGCCGGTGACCGAGCACCCCGGTCAGCACCTGGAGCTTGGCGTGCCTGGCCGCCCGGCGGATCGCCTCGACGGTGAGCTCGCTGTCGCCGTCCGGGGCGGTGCCGAGGACGACACAGACGTGCTCGGGGGAATTCCAGCCGAGCGCGGCGGCCCGTGACACGGCACCCTCGTCCGCCTCGCCGGACAGCACCGCGTTGACGACGAGGGACTCCAGCCGGGCGTCCCACGCCCCGCGGGCCTCGGCGGCCTGGGCGTACACCTGGGCGGTCGCGAAGGCGATCTCGCGGGCGTAGACGAGCAGCGCCTCACGCAGCACCGACTCGTCGCCGGGGGCCGCCACCTCCTCGATCGCGGATTCCATGACCTCGATCGTCGTCCGCACCATCTCGACGGTCTGCCGCAGGGTGATGGCCCGGGTCAGCTCGCGCGGAGCCGTGCCGAACACATCGGTGGAGATGGCCTGCGGGGTCTCCGGATGCCGGAACCACTCGGTGAACGCGGCGATGCCGGCCTGGGCCACCAGACCGATCCAGGACCGGTTCTCCGGTGGCATCGCCCGGTACCACGACAGCGTCTCGTCCATGCGGGCGATGGCGTTGGCGGCCAGACGGCCGGAGGACTGCTCCAGCCGCTTCAGCGTCGCGGCATGGAGGTGGGCGGCGTTCGAGGCGGGTTGCTCAGGATCGGGTCGGGGCACGGACACAAGACTGCCTTATCGGGGCAGGTGCGCGGAGGGGAGGGGCGGGCGGGCTGCCGGGCGGGGCTACCGTGGACGTGTGATGGACGTACGCCGCTCCGGCGACCGCTTCCGCGGTGGTGACCCTGCCCCTGGTGTCTCCGCGGGCATCGAGACGCTGCACGCATTCTCCTTCGGGCGCTTCTACGACCCCGACAACCTGCGCTTCGGGCCGGTCCTGGCCTGCAACGAGGAGCGTCTCGCCCCGGGTGCCGGTTTCGACGAGCATCCGCACAGCCACACCGAGATCGTCACCTGGGTGGTGGAGGGCGAGCTCACCCACCGGGACTCGGCGGGTCACGCCACCGTCGTACGCGCGGGGGACGTCCAGCACCTCAGCTCGGCCGCCGGGGTCCGGCATGTCGAACGGAACGACGGCGAACACCCGCTGACGTTCATTCAGATGTGGCTGGCCCCGCTGGCACCCGGCGGGGACCCCTCGTACACCCATGTCGCAGGGGTCGCCGACTCCACGCCGTACGCCCTCCCGGAGTCGCACGCGATGCTCCACGTCCGCAGGCAGGCCGAGGGTGAACGCAGCGCGGTTCCGGACGCGGCGGGCGTGTACGTCCACGTCGTCCGGGGTGGGGTGCGGGTCGGTGGTGAGGAGTTGGCGGCGGGGGACTCGGCGCGGATCACGGAGCCGAAGGGGCTGGAACTGGAGGCACTGACAGCCGCCGAGGTGCTGATGTGGGAGCTCGGGACGGTGTGAGTGCGATGGCGCGGGTGTGCGTGTGCCGGAGGACCCGGACCACCGGCACGGCCTCACACGCGTCGCTTCAGCGGCCCGAGTCCGAGTGCCCTGGCCACCGTGTGAGCTGACCGCGCCCGCGGTCGCCGACGTCGAGCTTGCCTTGGAGCCGAGCCGGCAGCCCGAGCGGGCCCGTTCCTCACGCTCACGCTTCAGGTGGAAGAGCGTGTAGTCGACGCCGACCGCCAACCCGATGAGCAGGATGAGGTTCATCCCGACCCCGGCGTCGGGCAGGTCGTGCGAAGCGACCACGGACAGTCCGATCGCGGCGGCTGTCGAGGACAGCGCAAGAAGCGACGGCACAGCACACCCGCCATGACCACCGAGCCGAACACGATCAGCAGGGTGATGCGTCCGGAGAGCGCGAGATCCTCACCGCGCTGGTCGTTGACACCCTTGCTGATGGCGGGGGATCCAGTCTCCTCCACCACCAGGCCCGGATGGTCCGCGCCCACCGCCGCCGTCTGCTCCAGGAGCGGCACGACGCCTGCTCCCCAGCTCGGGGCCGTTCAGCACCACCGGGACCAGCAGGACCTGGCCGTCGTCCGGGCGGACGGGCGCCGCCCCGCCCTCCACCCCGGTGGACCCCGAGGTAGGCCGTTGGGATCCGGCGGACGGAAAAAGGGCCTCTGGAGGGGGCTGAGCCGTCCGTGATCTCGCAACGACCAGGCCTGGGCTACCGGGTGCCGAGCTCCGTCAGCAGCGCATCCGTGAAGGGGGGCCAGGCCTTGGTGGCCCAGGGGCCGAAGGCGCGGTCCGTGAGGGCTACGCAGGCCGCGCCCGCCGCCGGGTCGATCCACAGGAACGTGCCGGACTGGCCGAAGTGGCCGAAGGTCGCGGGGGAGGACGTGAGGCCCGTCCAGTGCGGGGACTTGGAGTCGCGGATCTCGAAGCCGAGGCCCCAGTCGTTGGGGTTCTGGTGGCCGTAACCCGGGAGTACGCCCTTGAGGCCCGGGTGGACGACGGTCTGGGCCTCCAGGACCGTGCGGGGGTCGAGGAGCCGGGGCGCCTGCACCTCCGCGACGAAACGCGCCAGGTCGTCCACCGTCGAGACGCCGTCCTTGGCGGGGGAGCCCTCCAGCGTCGTCGCCGTCATGCCCAGCGGCTCCAGGACCGCCTGGCGCACGTACTCCGGGAACGGGATCTCGGTGGCCTTCGCGAGGTGGTCGCCGAGGACCTCGAAACCGGCGTTGGAGTACAGCCGGCGGGTGCCGGGAGGGGCCGTGACCCGGTGTTCGTCGAAGGCGAGGCCGCTGGTGTGCGCGAGCAGGTGCCGGACGGTGGATCCCTCGGGCCCGGCCGGTTCGTCCAGCTCGACCGCGCCCTCCTCGTACGCCACCAGAGCCGCGTAGGCCACCAGCGGTTTGGTGACGGAGGCGAGCGGGAAGCGGTGTGCGGTCGGGCCGTACGTACCGACGACGGTGCCGTCCGCTCGTACGACGGCCGCCGCCGCGGTGGGCACGGGCCAGTTGTCGATCATCGCCAGGCTCTGCATGGAACGAGCCTAAACCGAAGCCCGGAACGGGACGTCACCCGAATGCGCTTGCTTGGAGTGCACTCGAAGGTTCTAGCGTGGAGGACATGACGGTGATGGAAAGCACTTCCGCACGGACCGACACCTGTGCCTCGGCCCCCCAGGCACACCCACGCCCCGAGGGCCAGGACCGCTACACCATCAGCGAGGTCGTCGCCTTCACGGGTCTCACCGCGCACACCCTGCGCTGGTACGAACGGATCGGGCTGATGCCGCACGTCGACCGGTCGCACACCGGCCAGCGCTGTTTCAGCAACCGTGACCTGGACTGGCTGGCGTTCGTCGGCAAGCTCAGGCTGACCGGGATGCCGGTCGCCGACATGGTCAGGTACGCGGAACTGCTGCGCGAGGGCGAGCACACCTTCGAGGAGCGGCAGGAACTGCTGGAGGCGACCCGCCGCGACGTGAAGACGCGGATCGTGGAACTCCAGGACACCCTCGCCGTACTCGACTTCAAGATCGACTTCTATGCGGGCGCCCGCGCGGCGTCGGAAAGGGTCTGACGGCATGAGCGACAGCACCGGAAAGACGGCGACCGTACGGCTCGGGAGCGACGGCCCCCCGGTCGGCGTGCAGGGGCTCGGCTGCATGGGGATCAGCGAGTTCTACGGGGACACGGACGAGGCGGCGGCCCGGGACACCCTGGAGGCGGCGCTGGAGGCCGGCGTCACCCTCTTCGACACCGCCGACGTCTACGGGCGCGGCGCCAACGAGACGTTCCTCGCGCCGTTCGTGGGCGCGCACCGCGAAGAGATCACGCTGGCCACGAAGTTCGGCATAGAGCGGACCGACGACCCGCTGTACCGCGGGGTGCGCAACGATCCCGCGTACATCCGGCAGGCCGTCGAGGACAGCCTGCGCCGGCTGGGCATCGAGGTCATCGACCTGTACTACATGCACCGGCGCGACCCGCTCGTCCCGCTCGCCGAGTCGGTCGGCGCGATGGCCGAGCTGGTGCGGGAGGGCAAGGTCAAGCAGCTCGGTCTGAGCGAGGTGACCGGGGCCGAGCTCCGCGAGGCGCACGCGGTGCACCCGATCGCGGCCCTGCAGTCCGAGTGGTCGCTGTTCAGCCGGGACGTGGAGCGCAGCGCCGTGCCCGCGGCCGTCGAGCTCGGGGTGACCCTCGTGCCGTATTCGCCGCTCGGCCGCGGCTTCCTGACCGGGTCCTTCGCCGACGCGTCCAAGGACCTGACGGCGGACGACTTCCGTGCGCGCCAGCCGCGCTTCACGGGGGAGAACGCCAGGACGAACGCGGCGCTGCTCGAACCCGTCCACAAGATCGCGGCGGCGCACGGTGCGACGGCCGCACAGGTGGCCCTCGCCTGGGTGCAGCAGCGTGCCGGGGTGCACGGTCTGACGGTGGTGCCGATCCCCGGGACGCGGCGGCGCGGCCGGCTGCTGGAGAACGTCGCGGCGACCCGGCTGGTCCTGACGGAGCAGGAGCTCGCGCTGCTGGAGCCGATCGCGGGGCAGGTCGCGGGGGACCGCTACCCGGACATGAGCAGCACCGCGACGGCTCGCGAGTAGCGCCCCGAGCAGCATCACTCAGGCCTCCGCGTCGCCCGGGGCCACCAGCCCCGACTCGTACGCGAAGATCACGGCCTGTGCCCGGTCCCGCAGGTCGGCCTTGGCGAGTATGCGTCCGACATGGGTCTTCACCGTCTGTCCGGCCAGGACCAGCCGTTGCGCGATCTCCTGGTTGGACAGGCCCCGGGCCACCAGCTCCAGCACCTCCGTCTCGCGCGGTGTCAGCCCCCGCAACCGCAGGGCGGGCCCGCTCCGGAACGCCCCGGTGGGCCGCTGCCGTGCGAAGTCCGCTATCAGCCGGCGGGTCACGGACGGGGCGAGGAGGGCGTCCCCCGCGGCCACGACGCGTACCGCCGAGATCAGATCGGCCGGTGGTGCGTCCTTCAGGAGGAAGCCGGACGCGCCGACGCGCAGCGCCTCGTACACGTAGTCGTCCACGTCGAACGTGGTCAGCATCAGCACCTTCGGCCGGTGTTCCGACTCCGACCCCGCCGTTGTCCCAGCCTCGGGGGACAGCAGTTCGCGGGCCGCCGCCAGTCCGTCCATCTCCGGCATCCGTACGTCCATCAGGACGACGTCCGGCCGCTGTTCACGGCTGACCTCGATGCCCCGGCGTCCGTCCGGCGCCTCTCCCACCACCTCGATGTCGCTCTGCGCGGCCAGCAGCGCGGCGAAGCCCGCCCGGACCATGGCCTGGTCGTCGACGATGATCACGCGGATGCTCAAGAGTCCTCCGGGGCAGGGGCGTTCGACGGGGCCGGACGCGAGCCGTTCCGTCTCACCGCGCAGCCGGCACCGGCGGACAGCGGAAGCCGCGCGGCCACCCGGAAGCCCCCGTCGGGCAGCGGGCCGGTGTCCAGCGTGCCGCCGGTCAACCGTACGCGTTCGCGCATCCCGACCAGCCCGTGCCCGGTCCCGGTCGTCTCCAGCGGTGAACCGGGCAGCTGCGCACGGTCGTTGACGACCAGTACGGTCAGATGGCCGTCGGCCACCGTGACCGACACCCGGGCGCGGGCCCCTGGCGCGTGCCGGACCACATTGGCCAACGCCTCCTGCACGATGCGGTACGCGGACAGGTCGACGGCCTGCGCCATCCCGTCCCGCACCGCCGCCGCCACCCCGGCGCCCATCGAGAGCTCCGCGGGAAGTCCCGACCGCACCGTCGCCTCCACCAGCTGCTGCACCCGGTCGAGCCCCGGCTGGGGAGCCCGCTCCCCAGCCGTGCCCTCGCTGCGCAGCACCGAGAGCAGCCGCCGCATCTCCGTCAGCGACTCCCGGGCGCTCGCCGCGATCGACGCGAACTCGGTGCGCGCCTGCTCGGGCAGCCCGCCGATCCGGTACGGTGCCGAGTCGGCCTGCACCGTGATCACGGACATGTGGTGCGCGACCACGTCGTGGAGCTCGCGGGCGATACGGGTCCGTTCCTCCAGGAGCGTCCGTCCGGCACGCTCGGCCTCGCTGATCGTCTCCTGCTCGACGAGCCTGCGCCGGGCCTCGCCCCGTTCCCGTAGCGCCGCCGCGACGACCAGGACCACCGCGCCGAGGACGGGCAGCAGCAGGGCGCTGCCGTTGCCGCGGTCGGGCGCGACCAGGTGCAGCAGCAGCCCCGCCGCACCCGTCACCAGCCAGACCGCCGCCGAGGCCCGCCAGGGCTCGTGCAGACCCAGGGCGAACAGCACGAAGAGGTAGGCGATCATGACCGGTGGGGTCCACGGCCAGATGCCCGTCATCCCGGCCGTCCACGGCAACGGCGCGGTGCTGAACTCCCCGGCCCCGGACGACAGCAGCACCAGGGCGCCGACCACATCCGCGCAGAAGATGATCCACCAGGCCTGCAGCGGCCGGTGCGCGAGCATCAGCAGCGGAGCGGCCTGGGCGACGGCGAGCACCGCGGCCGGACCGCCCGCCAGGCCGTACTCCGAGGTCAGGACGTTGAGCGTGACGGGCACGAACACGACGGGGAGCAGAGCGACGACCGCGTACGGCAGCTGTCGCCGCCAGCGCTTCGGGGAGCCGGCGAGGAGCGGGGCCGAGGACGGGGACGGGTGGGTCAACGCGTGGGCGAACGCCCGCAGATGGCGGCGAGCTGCGCTCGACAGGCTGTCGGCGGGTACGGATTCGGGTGGACCGGAGGCAGTGGTCATCACCCGTTCAGCCTAGGCAGCGGGCCGCGCGGCGGCGTCCTACCGGAGTGCCGTCACGCGGGGGGCCGAACCCGTACCGGGGTAGGGGGTCGCCCGGATCACAGGCCGGGTCACAGGCCGGATCACCGACCAGGTCACGGCGGCTCGCGTCCGCCCACCAGCAGCTCGCCGACGACGTCTCGCCGACGACGTCTCGCCGACGACGTCTCGTCGGCTACAGCTCGGCGAGCAGCTCCGCCTTCTTCGCGCCGAACTCCTCGTCCGTCACCAGGCCGGCCTCGTGCAGGTCCCCGAGGTGCCGGATCCGCTCGGCGATGTCCGCCGGGTCGCGCCGTCCGCCGCCCGTCCCGGCGGGAGCCGTGGCGACGGGCACCGACTGGGTCCGGCGGACGGACTCCAGGACCGCCGCGGCGAACGGCAGCGACTCGTGAACCGGCCCGTAGCCCAGACCGAACACGACAGCGGCCGGATCCTGGTCGGCCTGGAGCCGCCGGACCGCATGCCGCGCGTCAGGTGCCGGGCCGGACGGAACAACCGAGTCGGGTTCCCCGGCACAGGCACCGCGCGGCACCAGCCGTAGATAGCCCTCGAACGCCTCGGGCGAACGCCACTCCACACCGCTCAGGTCCGCCACCGGGAACGCCTGGTCGCCGGCCTTCCACTTGGCGCTGGACGCACCAGTCCAGGACCAGCGGAAGGACACCCGCGACCCGTCGAAGCCGGCCCGTCCGTCGTACGCCTTGAACCGCATCGGTGCCTCGGGGGCCGTGACCAGGAAGCGTTCGGCGGGCAGCGAGGCGTCGGGGCCGAGCAGGGCCCGCAATTCGTCCGCGTAGTACTCGGCGAGCGTCTCGCGCTCCGCCGGCAGCACCAGGCGGTACGGGTCGCAGCCCTCCTTCAGCTGCCCGGCCGCGGCCTCCAGCAGCGGATCCGCACCCGGTCTCGGCACCGCGTGCAGGACCACCGTGCCCCGCTTGCCCGGGGTCAGCGCCACCGATGACAACGCCGCGTACGGAATGCGGCGTTCACGCAGACTCAGAAAGAGCCTCGGCGTGCGGATCCCCCGTTCGAAGCGGATGAGCACGGAGTCGGTGTCGAACTCCCAGGTGGCCTGAATTCCCGCCAGCACATCACCCATGTGCCTCATCGTATGCGGCACGGGTCCGCGCGTCCCCCCTCGGTACGGTCGGAAACCGGCAAGGCAGCCCGCGTCCTCTACGCGCGTCAGGCACCGGGCGCGCCGGAAATGCCGCGGTGGCACGCGTGGTCGGCGGCTGAGCAGCTGACCGAGTCGTAGGCGCCCACCCCGATCGCGGCGAAGTTGCTGAGGCTCGTCGTGCCCGGCTCGAAATAGCCGCTGTGCCCGATCGCACCGCTTGCCGACACGATCCGCGCACCGAAGCCCGGCTCGACCGGATCGGCACCGTGGCCGAGCCCGCCGACCGCCATGTTCGGCACGTCCTCGATCCAGTCGTCGCCGTCCCGCATCGCCCACACCCTCGCCCGGGTGTGCAGACCGGCCGCACTGTCCGCCCGCATGCCCGGACTGCCCGCGACCGCGATGTCGGACACCCGCGAAGGCAGCTCGCGGGCCGCGACACCGCACAGCACGGAGCCGTAGCTGTGGCAGAACAGCGAGACGGACGAGGTGCCGGGCAGTGCGCCCACCAGCGCGTTCAGCCGCACCGCGCCCTCCGCCGCGAGCTTGCCCAGCGCCGCGTCCATGCCGATCCCGGCGGGCGCCGTGTAGTCGGCCCAGGCGATCACCGCGGTTCGGGAACCGGGGACGGCGGCGCGCTCGGCGGCGTACAGCGACCGCGCCATGCCGACGGGCGCCGCGTTCTTCTTGCGCCCGGTGCGCTCCAGCGTCAGCAGATTCGTGTCGACCCCGGGGACGACGACCGAGACCCGCCGCGCCCGGTCGAGGTCACCGAAGACCTCCGCCGCATGGCCCCTGCCCGACGGGTCGAAGGCGAGGATCTGCCGGTCACCGGCGAGCAGCGACCTGAAGCGTTCGAGCCGGAGCGCGGCCTGACGGCGGCCGTCGGGCGAAAGTCCGGTGTCCTGCGTCCGCAGCTGCTCCTCGGCCCGCGCCCGCACCAGGGCGTGGCGGTTGGCCCGGTACCGCAGGGTGACCGGGGCGCCGTTCAGATTCCCCACCACGAGCGGGTACTTGTCGGCGAGCGCGACCTGCTGGCCCGCTGTGAGCGTCGCGAAGAAGTGGGCCAGCCGGTACGCCGGCGCGTCGGTGTCCGGGAGGGAGTGACCGGCTGTCCGGTCCCTCGCCCAGGCGGCCAGCGCGATCTCGCGTGGTGCGGCGGAGTGCTGATGACGCACGGCGGTCCACCCGGTGGTCGCGAGCATCACGAACACGACCGCGACGGCGAGCAGGGCGCGCCATGCGGTGAGCGTGGGAGAGGAGTCGAAGGAAGTCACTGGGCCCCACCCTAGGAGACGTGCACAGACCGACGTCACAGGGGTGACGCAGATCACCCGAGCGCGGGGAATTGGGCAGGGGACTCTCACGCTCCGTGTGCGTCGCGCCCACACTGCGATGCGCCGAGGGCCCGTTGGGCACTGGAAATGAACGGCGAGGCCGAGGTGCTGTGAGTTCGCCCATGGTCCGGTGACGAGAGGTGCGGCACAGCCGTAGGGTCCGCCTAAGCGGCGCGCCATCCTTCGGAGAGCGCAGGTCCGAGGTGGTCCAGGTGGAGCTCGGTCAGACGGCGCAGCGCCTCCACGCTCGCGTCCTGGCGCTGCCCCCACAGCTGTCCGGTCAGCCGCATCACCCCGGAGAACGCGGCGACGGCCACCCGCGGCCGGGGATCCGCGCACGGGTCGAGTCCTTCACGCTCCGCGATCAGCAGGGTGATCTGGCGCTCCAGATCGACGCTGCGCCGCATGTGGGCGGCGATCAGCGAGGGCGTCGACTCGATCATCCGGTACGTCCGCATCTGGAGCGCGACCGTGATGTTCCCCCCGGGGGCGTCGGCGATACTGACCCAGGCCTGCAACACGGCCCGGCGCATGGCCTCGAAGGGGGACTCCCCGGCGGGGCGCCGGCGCAGTTCCGAGAGGAAGCTCAGCTCGACCTTCTCCTGGATGGCGAAGGCCGCCGCTTCCTTGTTCGCGAAGTAGCGGAAGAAGGTGCGCTGGGACACCTCGACGGCGTCGACGATCTCGTCGATGGTGGTCGTGTCGTAGCCCTGGGTGGTGAAGAGCTCCAGAGCGGTGTGCAGCAGGGCCTCGCGGGTGCGCTGCTTCTTGCGCTCACGCAATCCGGCCGGAGCTCCCACCGCGGGCGCCCCGGATGCCTGCGTGCGCGTCACTTTCCGGACCTCTTTCTGCTGCTTTGGGCGTCTCGGCCTACCTGTGAGCTACATGACAGTTACTGTCTTGTGAATTGGTTTGTCAACTGTCAGACGCTGACACTAATCTCCAGCGCATGACTAGTCAGACCACTGTCGAGAAGGCGCCGCGGGAGCCTGAAGACACCCACGTTCCCGCACCGGTGAAGGGGCTGCGCGGCCATCCCTGGCTGACGCTCTTCGGCGTCGCCATCGGCGTGATGATGGTGGCCCTCGACGGCACGATCGTCGCGATCGCCAACCCCGCCATCCAGCAGGACCTCGGCGCCTCGCTTGCCGACGTCCAGTGGATCACCAACGGCTACATGCTCGCGCTCGCGGTCTCCCTGATCACCGCGGGCAAGCTCGGTGACCGCTTCGGCCACCGCCAGACCTTCCTGATAGGCATCGCGGGGTTCGCCGCCGCCTCGGCGGCGATCGGCTTCTCCCAGGGTGTGACCCTGGTGATCGTCTTCCGGGTCCTCCAGGGCCTCTTCGGCGCCCTGCTGATGCCGGCGGCGCTCGGCCTGCTGCGCGCCACCTTCCCGGCCGAGAAGCTGAACATGGCGATCGGCATCTGGGGCATGGTGATCGGCGCCTCGACCGCGGGCGGCCCCATCCTCGGCGGTGTGCTCGTGGAGCACGTCAGCTGGCAGTCCGTCTTCTTCATCAACGTGCCGGTCGGTGTGCTCGCGCTCGCCTTCGGCCTGGTGGTCCTCAAGGACCACCGCGCCGAGAACGCGCCGAAGTCCTTCGACATCGGCGGCATCGTGCTGCTGTCGCTGGCGATGTTCTGCCTGATCTGGTCGCTGATCAAGGGCTCCGAGTGGGGCTGGGGCGACCCGAAGACGATCGGCTTCCTCGTCGGCGCCGTCGTCCTGTTCGCCGCGTTCGCGTTCACCCAGACGAAGGTCAGGGAACCGCTGATCCCGCTGGCCATGTTCCGCTCCGTGCCCCTCTCGGCGGGTGTGGTGCTGATGGTGATGATGGCCTTCGCCTTCATGGGCGGGCTGTTCTTCGTGACCTTCTACCTGCAGAACGTGCACGGCATGAGCCCGGTCGACAGCGGTCTGCACCTGCTGCCGCTGACCGGAATGATGATCGTCGGATCGCCGCTCGCGGGCTTCGCCATCACCAAGCTGGGCCCGCGCGTCCCGCTGGTCGGCGGCATGGTGTTCACCGCGATCGCCATGTTCGGCATGTCGCAGCTGAGCATCGGCACCGGCACGCTGACCATGTCCATCTGGTTCGGTCTGCTCGGTCTCGGACTCGCCCCGGTGATGGTCGGCGCGACCGAGGTCATCGTCGGCAACGCCCCGATGGAGCTCTCCGGGGTCGCCGGCGGACTCCAGCAGGCCGCGATGCAGGTCGGCGGCAGCCTCGGCACGGCCGTCCTCGGCGCAGTCATGGCCGCCCAGGTCGACGCGAAGCTCGGGGACAACTGGAAGGACGCCGGCCTCCCGCCGGTGAACGCCACCGAGCTGGAGCAGGCGTCCTCGGCCATCAAGGTCGGGATGCCCCCCGTCGCGCCCGGCACCCCGCCGGAGATCGCGGCGAAGATCACGAGTGTCGCCCATGACACGTTCGTGTCGGGTATGAGCTCCGCGTTCATGGTCGCGGGCATCGTCGCCGTGGTAGCGGCGCTCGTCGCCACACTCACCAAACGCGGTGCGAACGCTGAGGCGGGAGCGGGCGCGGCCCACATCTGATCCCCCGAACCCCTGACGCGGAGACGTCAACACAGCGCGTACGACAGCCCCGCCGGACGGTTCCGGCGGGGCTGTCGCCTATCAGGGTGGTCCATCGCCCGGCCCCTTCCCGATGCGCTCCCGCGCAGGTCAGAGTGCGGACATCGATTCACTCGACCACGGGGGTTGATCCACCATGCGTACGACCGTTCTCGCCGCCACCCTGGCGGCCACCGCGCTCGTCCCGGCCACGGCACTGGCCGGCACCGCGCCCGCCGCACACCACACGCCCGCCGGACAGGGGCGCACGCACAGTTCCCCCGCGGGGCTCGCGCCCTGCGGGGCGGGGCAGCTCTGCCTCTGGACGAAACCCGACTTCGAGGGAGCCGGACAGACCCACGAGCTGTCCGGCGTCGACATCGAGAGCTGCGTCCCGCTGCCCGCCGGCGGCCGGGCCCAGTCCCTCGTCAACCGCACCGGGCGCCCCGTCACCACGTACCAGTCGGCCGAGTGCGGGGAGACCGGGGAGTTCGAGACGTACCCGGGCGGCGGCACCTGGGTGCCCCGGTCGCCGTACACCGTGAGGGCCTTCAAGATCTGGGAGAACTGACCGTGAGTGCCCCGCGGACCGAGGACGGCTGACCGGCCGCGGAACGCCGAAGGGCGGCGGAACCCTGGGTAACGCCGAGGGGCGGCGGAACCCTGGGGTCCCGCCGCCCCTCGTGCCCGGGCACCACGCACGGCCGGTGCCGTCAAGCCCTGGCCGTGCGTCCGCGCCCTACGTCCGTGCCGACCGTGCCGTTACGCGTCGCCGCCGGCCGGGCCCGGGTCGGCCGCGGCCACGTCCAGGAGGTCGTACCGGTCCACCGCCGTCTTCAGCGCCGAACGGTCGATGCGGCCCTCCTTCGCCAGCTCCGTGAGCACCGCGAGCACGATCGACTGCGCGTCGATGTGGAAGAAGCGGCGGGCCGCCCCGCGCGTGTCGGCGAAGCCGAAGCCGTCCGCACCCAGCGACTGGTACGCACCGGGCACCCAGCGTGCGATCTGGTCGGGCACCGAACGCATCCAGTCCGAGACCGCCACGAACGGTCCCTCGGAGCCGGAGAGCTTCCGGGTCACGTACGGGACGCGCTGCTCCTCCTCCGGGTGGAGCAGGTTGTACCGCTCCACGTCCACGGCCTCACGGCGCAGTTCGTTCCAGGAGGTCGCCGACCAGACGTCCGCCTTCACGTTCCACTCGTCGGCGAGGATCCGCTGCGCCTCCACCGCCCACGGCACCGCCACACCGGACGCCATGATCTGGGCCGGGATCTGGCCCTTCTCGCCGCTGCTGTAGCGGTACACGCCCTTGAGGATGCCGTCGACATCGACATCGGCGGGCTCGGCCGGGTGCTGGATCGGCTCGTTGTAGACGGTGAGGTAGTAGAAGACGTCCTCGTTCTCCTCGGGCGTCCCGCCGTACATCCTGCGCAGACCGTCCTTGACGATGTGCGCGATCTCGTACCCGAACGCCGGGTCGTACGCGACACAGCCCGGGTTCGTCGAGGCGAGCAGCTGCGAGTGGCCGTCCGCGTGCTGGAGCCCTTCACCGGTCAGCGTCGTACGTCCGGCGGTCGCACCCAGCACGAAACCGCGCGCGAGCTGGTCGGCCATCTGCCAGAACTGGTCACCGGTGCGCTGGAAACCGAACATCGAGTAGAAGACGTACACCGGGATCAGCGGCTCGCCGTGCGTGGCGTACGCCGAGCCCGCGGCGATCAGCGAGGCCGTGCAGCCGGCCTCGGAGATGCCGTCGTGCAGCATCTGGCCGGTCGGCGACTCCTTGTACGCGAGCAGGAGGTCGCGGTCCACCGCTTCGTACTGCTGACCCAGCGGGTTGTAGATCTTCGCACTCGGGAAGAACGCGTCCATGCCGAAGGTGCGGTACTCGTCGGGGGCGATCAGCACGAAACGCTTGCCGATCTCCTTGTCCCGCATGAGGTCCTTCAGGACGCGGACGAACGCCATGGTGGTGGCGATCGACTGCTGACCCGAACCCTTCTTCGCAGTCGCGTAGGCCTTGTCGTCCGGCAGTGGGAGCGGCTCGGCGCGCACCACACGGGTCGGGACGTAGCCGCCCAGGCCCTGGCGGCGGTCGTGCATGTACTGGATCTCTTCCGAGTCGCGGCCCGGGTGGTAGTAGGGCGGGTAGCCCTCGTCCAGCTGCTTGTCCGTGATCGGGATGTGCAGCCGGTCGCGGAAGCGCTTGAGGTCCTCGACCGTGAGCTTCTTCATCTGGTGGGTCGCGTTGCGGCCCTCGAAGTTCGGTCCGAGGGTCCAGCCCTTGACCGTCTGCGCCAGGATCACCGTCGGCTGGCCCTTGTGCGCCTTGGCCGCCGAGTACGCCGCGTAGACCTTCCGGTGGTCGTGGCCGCCGCGCCCCAGGTGCAGGATCTGGTGGTCGGACATGTCCTTGACCATGTCGCGCAGCCGCGGGTCGTCACCGAAGAAGTGGTCCCGGATGTACGCGCCCGTCTCGGTGGCGTACGTCTGGAACTGGCCGTCCGGGGTGGTGTTCAGCTTGTTGACCAGGATGCCCGTGCGGTCCTGCGCGAGCAGCGGGTCCCAGGTGCGGTCCCAGACCAGCTTGATGACGTTCCAGCCGGCGCCGCGGAACTGCGACTCCAGCTCCTGGATGATCTTCCCGTTGCCGCGGACCGGGCCGTCCAGGCGCTGCAGGTTGCAGTTGACCACGAAGGTGAGGTTGTCCAGACCCTCACGGGCGGCGATGGAGAGCTGGCCGAGCGACTCCGGCTCGTCCATCTCGCCGTCACCCAGGTAGGCCCAGACGTGCGACTTGGAGGTGTCGGCGATGCCGCGCGCCTCCATGTAGCGGTTCATCCGCGCCTGGTAGATCGCACCGAGCGGACCGAGGCCCATCGAGACGGTCGGGAACTCCCAGAAGTCCGGCATCAGCCGCGGGTGCGGGTAGCTGGACAGCCCGTTCGGTGCCTTCGACTTCTCCTGGCGGAAGGCGTCGAGCTGCGCCTCGCTCAGCCGGTCGAGCAGGAAGGCACGGGCGTAGATCCCCGGGGACGCGTGCCCCTGGAAGAAGATCTGGTCGCCTCCGTCACCATGGTCCTTGCCACGGAAGAAGTGGTTGAAGCCCACGTCGTACAGCGAGGCGGAGGACGCGAAGGTGGCGATGTGGCCGCCGACCCCGATCCCGGGACGCTGCGCGCGGGAGACCATCACCGCGGCGTTCCACCGGGTCGCGTTGAGGACCTTGCGCTCGATCTCCTCGTCGCCGGGGAAGAACGGCTCGTCCTTCGTGGCGATCGTGTTCACGTAGTCCGTGCTGCGCATCTCCGGCACGGCGACACGCTTCTCGCGCGCGCGTTCGATGAGGCGGAGCATCAGGTAGCGAGCCCGCTCACGGCCTCGCTCGTCGACGGCGGCGTCGAGGGAGTCGAGCCATTCCTGGGTCTCTTCCGGGTCGAAGTCCGGGACCTGGCTCGGAAGGCCGCCAATGATGATCGGGTTGCGATCGGATCCGGAAGCCACGCTGTTCCTTCGCTGTTCGGTGATGCTCTTCGGGGCCTGGTTGCGGGGGAACGTACCCCCGGAGCGTCTGCTGTACGCCGACTCCATCGTGTACCGAGAGAGGTTGAACGTCATCTCTACTGTGGGGTAACGCAAGGTTCCCGAACACCGGGTCCGGGCGTGGGTACCGGCGGAACGAGGGCGCTCCGGCCCAAACCGCAACCATACGCCCAACCCGGCCATGCGTTCCCAAAGGCTGTTCGACTCCGAATGGCGGACCGAAACGGCATAAGCTGAGGAAGGACGTAAAGGGTTCGGACAGCGTTCCGGGCCCCGCAGGAGACATGCCGGAAGTTGCGGCGACGTGGCAGGGAACGTCACCGTTTAGGCGGTCTCGGACGCCGGGTACTTGCGCGATTCGCCGAGCCCGTGTGGACTACGGCCAACGCCCCGCGCACGCGCGTGGCTGAAGCATTTTCCGAAACATGATCAGGAGGCAACCCGTGAGCGCGACCGCGGACCACGCGGAGGAGCGGACCAACCCGGCAGCACGCCTGGGGTTCGAGCCCGGACAAGTGGTCCAGGAGATCGGCTACGACGACGACGTCGAGCTGGAGCTCCGTGAGGGCATTGAGGCCACAATCGGCCAGGAACTCGTCGACGAGGAGTACGACGACGTCGCTGACGTCGTCCTGCTCTGGTTCCGCGACGAGGACGGCGACCTTACGGACGCGCTGGTGGATGCCATTGGTCTGCTCGAGGACGGTGGGGCGGTCTGGCTGCTGACGCCCAAGACCGGCCGCGACGGATACGTCGAACCGAGCGACATCAACGAGGCTGCCCAGACAGCTGGTCTCGCCCAGACCAAGAGCATCAGCGCGGGCAAGGACTGGACGGGCAGCCGTCTGGTCACTCCCAAGGGGGCTCCGGCCAAGCGCTGAACCCCTTTCATCACCGAGGCCCCCGACGGCACCGCGCCGCCGGGGGCCTTCGTACGTTCCGACAGGGGCGGGCGGGGCTTTCGTGAGCGGGCCGGAGGGCCTCCACGCGGGCCCGCCCGGGCCCGGCGGAGGGCTCTGCGTAGGGTGGGAGTCACCCGGACGGACCAGCCCGGGAAAGTGGTGACGCTGCGAAGGGACACGTTTCATGGCGATCGAGGTCGACACGCCGGCTCCGGATTTCGAACTGAAGGACAACCACGGGCGGACGGTGAAGCTGTCCGACTTCCGTGGTGAGAAGAACGTGGTGCTGCTCTTCTACCCGTTCGCCTTCACCGGTGTCTGCACGGGCGAGCTCTGCGCGCTCCGTGACGAGCTGCCCAAGTTCGAGAACGACGACACCCAGCTGCTCGCCGTCTCCAACGACTCGATCCACACCCTGCGCGTCTTCGCCGAGCAGGAAGGCCTCGAGTACCCGCTGCTGTCGGACTTCTGGCCGCACGGCGAGACCTCGCGGGCGTACGGCGTCTTCGACGAGGACAAGGGCTGCGCGGTGCGGGGCACCTTCGTCATCGACAAGGCGGGCGTGGTCCGCTGGACCGTCGTCAACGGCCTGCCGGACGCGCGTGACCTGAACGACTACATCAAGGCCCTCGACTCGATCTGATTCCGGGATCTCCTGGCGGCACCCGGCCAAAAGCCTGTTTGGCCGGGAACCGGTCACTAGGATCCAATCGTTGATCCGATGCCAACGCACGACGGGGGCGCTGGTGTCTGCCGGCCCTCTCAAAACATTTGGAGGACTCGTGGGAGTCAGCCTCAGCAAGGGCGGCAACGTCTCGCTGACCAAGGCCGCGCCGAACCTGACCGCGGTCATCGTCGGTCTGGGCTGGGATGCCCGTACGACCACCGGTGGTGACTTCGACCTCGACGCCAGCGCTCTGCTGACGAACACCGAGGGCAAGGTCGGCGGTGACGGGAATTTCGTCTTCTTCAACAACCTCAAGAGCCCCGACGGCTCGGTCGAGCACACCGGCGACAACCTCACCGGTGAGGGCGAGGGCGACGACGAGGTCATCAAGGTCAACCTCGCCGGTGTCCCGGCCGACGTGGACAAGATCGTCTTCCCGGTCTCGATCTACGAGGCCGAGAGCCGCCAGCAGAGCTTCGGCCAGGTGCGCAACGCGTACATCCGCGTGGTGAACCAGGCGGACAACACCGAGCTCGCACGCTACGACCTGAGCGAGGACGCCTCGACCGAGACCGCCATGGTCTTCGGTGAGCTCTACCGCAACGGCGCGGAGTGGAAGTTCCGCGCCATCGGCCAGGGGTATGCGTCGGGTCTGCGCGGCATCGCGCAGGACTTCGGCGTCAACGTCTGAGCCGTCTCAGCCTCACCACGTCCGGCGCCGCACGTTGTGCGGCGCCGGACGTGGTGGACAGAGCGTTCCGCGCCCCGCAGGCGCCGTGCGCTCGCAGGACCGTCCATCGACTCGGGGAGGACACACCATGGGCGTCACGCTCGCCAAGGGAGGCAATGTCTCCCTCTCCAAGGCCGCACCCAATCTGACCCAGGTGCTGATCGGGCTCGGCTGGGACGCACGATCCACGACGGGAGCCGACTTCGACCTCGACGCCAGCGCACTGCTGTGCCAGTCGGGCCGGGTGCTCGGTGACGAGTGGTTCGTGTTCTACAACAACCTCACCAGCCCCGACGGCTCCGTCGAGCACACCGGCGACAACCTCACGGGTGAGGGCGATGGCGACGACGAGTCGGTCATCGTGAACCTCGCGGAGGTGCCGGCGCACTGCGACAAGATCCTTTTCCCTGTCTCGATCCACGAAGCCGATAATCGTGGGCAGACTTTCGGGCAGGTCAACAATGCCTTCATTCGCGTGGTGAACCAGGCGGACGGCCAGGAGCTGGCGCGTTACGACCTCAGCGAGGACGCTTCGACGGAGACGGCGATGATCTTCGGGGAGCTGTACCGCTACGGCGGGGAGTGGAAATTCCGCGCAGTCGGACAGGGGTACGCGTCGGGGCTGCGGGGCATCGCTCTAGACTTCGGGGTCAACGTTTCGTAAAGCCGCGCACGGCGCGGGGGAGCCCCTCACTCACCGGGGGAGGTCCGTACACACACGATGGGGTGCCAGTGATTCTGAAAACCTTCGGCTGGTCGTTCGCGGTTACCGCGGCCGGCCTGGTCGCAGCGGTGTTCTACGGGGGGTGGCAGGCCTTCGGTATCGTCGCGATCCTGTCGATCCTGGAGATCTCGCTGTCCTTCGACAACGCGGTGATCAACGCCGGAATCCTCAAGAAGATGAGTGAGTTCTGGCAGAAGATCTTCCTCACCATCGGTGTGCTCATCGCCGTCTTCGGTATGCGGCTGGTCTTCCCCGTCGTGATCGTGGCCATCAGCGCCCAGCTCGGGCCCATAGAGGCCATCGACCTCTCGTTCAACGACCCGGACCGCTACAAGGAACTGGTGACGGACGCGCATCCGTCCATCGCCGCCTTCGGTGGCATGTTCCTGTTGATGATCTTCCTCGACTTCATTTTCGAGGACCGTGACATCCAGTGGCTCGGCTGGCTCGAGCGCCCGCTCGCCAAGCTCGGCAAGGTCGACATGCTGTCGGTCTGTGTCGCGCTGATCGTCCTGCTGATCTCGGCCATGTGGTTCGCGCCCAAGGCGCACCAGCACGGTGGCGCTCACGCGGACAAGGCGGAGACCGTCCTGCTCGCCGGCATCGCCGGTCTGATCACCTACCTCGTCGTGGGCGGGCTCTCCGGATTCTTCGAGAACAAGCTCGAGGAGGAGGAGGAGCGCGAACACGAGGCCGAGGAAGAGGCCAAGAAGGCCGGTAAGCCGGTCTCCGCGGTCGTGCTCGCGGGCAAGGCGGCGTTCTTCATGTTCCTCTACCTCGAGGTCCTCGACGCGTCCTTCTCCTTCGACGGTGTCATCGGCGCATTCGCCATCACCAACGAGATCGTGCTGATGGCCCTCGGCCTCGGTATCGGCGCCATGTACGTCCGATCGCTCACCGTCTACCTGGTCCGCCAGGGCACGCTGGACGACTACGTCTACCTGGAGCACGGCGCGCACTACGCGATCGGCGCGCTGTCCGTCATCCTTCTCGTCACCATCCGGTTCGAGATCAACGAGCTCATCACGGGTCTCGTCGGAGTCGTGCTGATCGGCTGGTCCTTCTGGTCCTCGGTGCGCCGCAACAACGCGCTCGCCGCTGCCGG
Source organism: Streptomyces sp. NBC_01520 (assembly GCF_045040375.1). Classification (NCBI taxonomy): domain Bacteria; kingdom Bacillati; phylum Actinomycetota; class Actinomycetes; order Kitasatosporales; family Streptomycetaceae; genus Streptomyces; species Streptomyces sp. NBC_01520. The sequence continues at coordinate 2,408,594 of NZ_CP109404.1, read as the reverse complement.
CGGCGACGGCGGCAGCCCCGATTCCCCGGCGGAAGTCTCCTCCGGGGTGTGACCCGGTAGGGAATGAGGAACGCTCTCTCTGCGGGGCGGCCCACGGCGGCGGTTCTCCGGGAACACCCGGACCCGACCCGACGGCCGCCCCGCAGTGACGTACGGGGCGTGTGCGCGGGCCGGGACGGTAGCGACTACATGTGGGGGTTGGGATGGCCTTCTGGGACGGCCTGCGGGGGGCGGCGCAGTTCGAATCGGGTAACTCCGCGACGAACTCCATCGTGCTCTCCAGGCGCAATGCGACGGTCTCGCTCAACAAGCAGGGGGCGCTGTCGGGCAACCTGCGCGTCAACCTCTCCTGGCGGATGCGTACGTCGGACATCGGGGGCAGGTCGCGGGAGAGCGGCCGGCTGCTGCGCCCGCTGAAGCTCTTCAAGCCCGATGTGGTCCAGGCCCACACCCAGGGCATGGTCAACGTCGACCTGGACCTGGGCTGCATGTACGAGCTCACGGACGGCACCAAGGGCGTGGTGCAGCCGCTGGGCAATCTCATCGGCGACCTGAACACGGCGCCGTACATCAGGCTCAGCGGGGACGACCGCTTCGGGGCGCCGTCGGGCGAGACGGTCTACGTGAACCTCGACAAGCGCGACGAGATCAAGCGGCTGCTGTTCTTCGTCTACATCTACGACCAGACCCCGGCCTTCGACCGTACGCACGCGAAGGTGACGCTCTACCCGGGCAACGGCCCGCGGATCGAGATCGAACTCGACGAACGGGCCCCGCAGGCCCGCTCCTGCGCCGTGTTCACGGTGGAGAACGTCAAGGGCGAGCTGATCGTGCGGCGCGAGGTGAAGTTCGTGTACGGCTTCCAGTCGGAGCTGGACCGGATGTACGGCTTCGGCATGCAGTGGGGACGCGGCTACAAGACGCGGGCCTGAGTGCCCGCGGTGACGGGCGACCGGTGGGCCGGCCCCGGACCGGAGTGCGGCTCAGGACCTGAGGAACTGCGGGCCCTGCGGCGGAAGTACGAAATTCGGGTCGGCGGCGTGCGCGGCCCCGGCCGCGGGCTGCGGGTAGCCGTACGCGGGCTGCTGCGGGTCCGGGGACGGCTGCGGGTAGCCGTAGGCGGGCTGCTGCGGGTCCGGGGACGGCTGCGGGTAGCCGTACGCGGGCTGGGAGGCTGCCGCGGGCTGCGGGTAGCCGTACGCGGGCTGCTGGTGCTGGACCGTCGCCTGGGAGTCGGGTTCGGGTGCGGAGGGCGCAGGCAGCGCGAACGGCTCCGGTGCGGGAGTGACGGGTGCGGCCGAGGATTCCGGCTCGGCAGCCGCCTCCGCCTCGTCGACCGAGATCCCGAAAGCGGTGGCCAGCCCGACCAGGCCCGTCGGGTAGCCCTGGGCCACCGCGCGGAACTTCCAGCCGTCGCCGCGCCGGTACAGCTCGCCGCAGATGATGGCGGTCTCCTCGCCGGTCTCCGCCCTCACGTCGAAGACCGCGAGCGGATCGCCGTCCGCGGACGCCGCGTCGTACAGCGATATGCGCAGGTCACGAACCCGCTCGAATGCCTCTTCGTCGCAGGACGCGGCGATGACCACCTGGTCCACGGAGGGGTCGAGCGCGGAGAGGTCCGCCTCGATCGTGTCCGTGAGCCCGTCGGGGACGCTTCGCTTGGGCAGCCGGCGCACCAGGCCCGAGGGATGCCGGGGCTGGTTGTAGAAGACGAAGTCCTCGTCGGAACGCACCCGGCCGGAGGTGCCGAGCAGCAGGGCGGAGGCGTCCACATCCGGGACCCCGGCGCCCGGGGTCCAGCGCAGCACGGCCCGTACGGCCGTGGCATCGAGAGGGACGTTCGAGCCCTTCAGCATCGCGTGCGTCATGCCGGTCATCCTGCCTGCTGGGGGGCCACCCGGACAACGCGGGGGTCCGAACCAGTAGGCCAGGGGCTGTTCGAACGCGGCACGGAGGCGCGCCGCGACAGGTGTGGGAAAGGGCCGAGTTACCCGAAGTTCATACGGACGGGGAACCGCCGACACCTGTCCGTACGTACTATTCGGCCATACGTTGTCCGGCCTGTCAGGCAGTACGGGGGAATCACATGCGTCATTTCGGGCACATCTCGCCCGTTGCCCGTGAAGGGCTGTTCTTCAAGGAGCCGTGCGAATTCGACGCGCGCTCGTCCGCCCGCATGCTGTCGGTGGCTCTGGGAGCCACTCTCTACAGCCCGGCGACCCGGCCCCGGCTGGCCGACGACGTGATCAAACTGGCCGGGCGCGGTGTCGTCTCCATGGTGCTCTGCCTGGAGGATTCGATCGACGACGCCGAAGTGGTCGGCGCCGAGGCGAATCTGGTCCGGCAGTTCCAGGACCTTCAGGCGCGGGCCGCCGAGGTGCCGCTGCTCTTCATCAGGGTCCGCGAACCCGAGCAGATCTCCGACCTCGTGACGCGCCTCGGCAGCTCGGTCCGGTTGTTGTCTGGATTTGTACTTCCGAAATTCACGGAGGAACGGGGCGAGCTGTTCCTGGAGGCCCTCACCGCCGCCGAAGCGGCGAGCGGCCACCGGCTGTTCGCGATGCCCGTCCTCGAATCTCCCGAACTCCTTCATCTGGAGAGCAGGGCCGAAACCCTCCAGGGAATCGCCCGCACCGTCGACAAGTACCGTCAGCGTGTACTCGCGCTGCGACTCGGTGTAACCGACTTCTGCTCGGCGTACGGTCTGCGCCGCGCCCCGGACATGACCGCGTACGACGTCCAGATCGTCGGCGCCGTCATCGGCGACGTCGTCAATGTGCTGGGCCGCGCGGACGGCACCGGGTTCACCATCACCGGTCCCGTGTGGGAGTACTTCCGGCTCCAGGAGCGTATGTTCAAGCCCCAGCTGCGCCGCAGCCCCTTCATGGGACGGGCCGAGGAGCTGCGCACCGCCCTCATCGAGCACGACCTCGACGGACTGCTGCGGGAGATCGACCTCGACCGGGCCAACGGCCTGCTCGGCAAGACGTGCATCCACCCCTCCCACGTGCAGCCCGTGCACGCGCTCTCGGTCGTCAGCCATGAGGAGTACAGCGACGCGCAGGACATCCTCCGGCCAGAGCGGGGCGGCGGCGGAGTGCTGCGATCCGCGTATACGAACAAGATGAACGAAGTGAAACCGCACCGCGCCTGGGCCGAGCGCACCCTGCAGAGGGCCGAGGTCTTCGGGGTGGCGCGGGAGGACATCGGTTTCGTGGAGCTCCTGGCCGCGGGGCTGTCGGACTGAGCACGATCATGGGTGAGCACGTATCGGCATCGAGGGAAGAGGCAGTGGACGTGGAGTGGTCGGGTAACTGGGTCGCGGAGCGGCTCGGAGTCGAGCTCGTCGGCGACGGGGAACTCCGGGAGCTGCTGGGCCTCGCCCTGCGCCGCAACCCGAAGCGGGCCCATCTGCTCGTGTCGAACGTCCTGGGCAAGCATGTGCCCCAGCGGCCGTCCGTCGTGTACGGGGCGGGCTTCGAGCTCGGCGAGCGCGTGCGGGACCTGCTGGGCGAGACCGAAGCCGGCCGCGCGGTGGTCCTCGGGTACGCGGAGACGGCCACGGGCCTCGGCCACGCCGTCGCGGACGGGCTCGGGGTGGCCCCGTACCTCCACTCCACGCGCCGCCCCGTCGCCGGTGTCGCACCGGCGGGCGGCTTCGAGGAGTCGCACTCGCACGCCACGTCCCACCTGCTGCTGCCCGAGGACCCGGACCTGCTGAACAGCGCGGGACAGGGTGCGCCGCTGGTGCTGGTCGACGACGAGTTCTCCACCGGCAACACCGTCCTCAACACCATCCGCGCCCTCCACGAGCGCTACCCCCGCGACCGGTACGTCATCGTGACGCTCGTGGACATGCGGTCCGGGGCCGACCAGGGGCGGCTCGCCGAATTCGCCCAGGAGATAGGCGCCCGGGTGGACCTGGTGGCCCGCGCCTCGGGCACCGTGCGGCTGCCGGACGGTGTCCTGGAGAAGGGCCGCAGCCTCGTCGCCTCCCACGAGAAGCCGTCCTCGCCCTCCTTCGTGGATCCCGGCCCCCGCCCGGCCCCCGTAAGGGTCGAGCTGGACTGGCCGGCCGGTGTCCCCGACGGCGGACGCCACGGCTTCACCCCCGCCCACCGCGCGGCCCTCGAAGCGGCCCTGCCGGACCTGGCCGCCCGAATCGCCGCCGCGCTGGGCGACGCCCGCAGGGTGCTCGTCCTGGGCTTCGAGGAGCTGATGTACGCGCCGCTGCGGCTCGGCACCGCCCTGGAGGACGCCACCACGGCCGACGTGCGGTACTCCACCACCACCCGCTCGCCCGTGCTCGCCGTCGACGACCCCGGCTACGCGATACGCAGCCGCCTGGTCTTCCCGGCCCACGACGACCCCGCCGACGGACCCGGCGACCGCTACGCCTACAACGTCGCGGGAGCGGGCTTCGACGCCGTCGTCGCCGTCGTCGACTCCACCGCCGACACCCCCGCACTGCACGCCCCCGACGGACTGCTGGCCCGGCTCGCCGCGCACACCGGCCAGGTCCTGCTCGCGGTCGTCCCCTCGTACGCCCCGTCGCCGACCCCCCACAGGCAGGAAGCCGCCATGCTGCCCGAACCCCTCCGGGGCCCCGCCTTCTCCTCCTACGCGGCGGACGACGTCGGCTGGCTGCTCCAGGACCTCTCGGACACGGTCCTGGAGGCGCCCACCGAGGAGCGCGAGGAGGCGATACAGAGCGGTGGCGCGCACTACGCCGAATCGCTGCCCGTCGAGTACCAGCCGAGCCCGCAGTACCAGGAGCTCTTCAAGGCGGCTCTGGCCACCTCCGCGGCCCGTATCGCCCGGGCCGTCGGCACCGTCACCGAGACGGTCCTCGCCGAGCGCGGCCCCCGCCCCGTCCTCGTCTCCCTCGCCCGGGCCGGCACCCCCGTCGGCGTCCTCATGCGCCGCTGGGCGCAGCACCGGCACGGACTCGACCTGCCGCACTACGCCGTCTCCATCGTCCGGGGCCGCGGCATCGACGCCAACGCCCTGCGCTGGCTCGCCGCCCACCACGACCCGGCGGACGTCGTCTTCGTGGACGGCTGGACCGGAAAGGGCGCCATCACCCGCGAACTCGCAGTCGCCCTCGAAGAGTTCGACGGCTTCAACCCGGAGATCGCCGTACTGGCCGACCCGGGCGGCTGTGTCCGTACGTACGGAACGCGCGAGGACTTCCTCATCCCGTCCGCCTGCCTCAACTCCACGGTCTCCGGGCTGATCTCCCGCACGGTCCTGCGCGCCGACCTGGTCGGCCCGCACGACTTCCACGGTGGGAAGTTCTACCGCGAGCTCGCCGGCTCCGACGTCTCCGGCTACTTCCTGGACACGGTCGCCGCCCGCTTCGACGAGGTCGCCGACGCCGTGGACGCCGAGGCCAAGGAACTGCTCGCCGCGGACCGCGCCCCCACCTGGGAGGGCTGGGCCGCCGTCGAGCGGATCAGCGAGGAGTACGGCATCCACGACGTGAACCTCGTCAAGCCCGGGGTCGGCGAGACGACCCGGGTGCTGCTGCGCCGCGTGCCCTGGAAGATCCTCGCCAAGCGCGGTGCGGGCGCGGACCTCGACCACGTACGGCTGCTCGCCGAGCAGCGCGGCGTACCCGTCGAGGAGGTCGACGGACTCCCGTACACCTGTGTCGGGCTCATCCATCCGAAGTTCACCCGGGGCGCGACCGGCGCGGACGGCACGGCGGTGACGGCGAAGTGACCACACCCGTGATGCCCGAGGGCTCTGAGACGTCTGCGGCTCCTGTGACGCTGGGGGTCCCCAAGACACTTGGGGCTCCTGTGGCCCTTGGGGTTCCCGAGAGGCCTGGGGCTCCCGTGACGCTGGTGGCCAGCGACCTCGACCGCACCCTGATCTACTCCGCGGCCGCGCTCCAGCTGGCCATGCCGGACGAGGAGGCCCCGCGGCTGCTCTGCGTGGAGGTCTACGACCGGAAGCCGCTCTCCTACATGACGGAGAAGGCCGCGGCGCTGCTCGCCGAACTGGCCCGCACCACGGTCTTCGTACCGACCACCACCCGGACCCGGGAGCAGTACGGGCGCATCCACCTGCCCGGCCCCGCGCCCCGGTACGCCATCTGCGCCAACGGCGGGCACCTCCTCGTCGACGGGGTCTCCGACCCGGACTGGCAGGCCGAGGTGGCCGGCCGGCTCGCCGACGAATGCGCCTCCCTCGCCGAGGTCCGGGCCCACCTCCTGGCCACGGCCGACCCGGCCTGGCTGCTCAAGGAACGGGTCGCCGAGGGCGTCTTCGTCTACCTCGTGGTCGAACGCCAGGCCCTGCCCGAGGGCTGGGTGAAGGAACTGTCCGCCTGGGCCGACCCCCGCGGCTGGACCGTGTCCCTGCAGGGCCGCAAGATCTACGCCGTACCCAAGCCGCTCACCAAGAGCGCCGCGATGACGGAGGTGGCCCGCCGCTGCGGCGCCACGACGACGCTCGCCGCCGGCGACTCGCTCCTGGACGCCGACCTGCTCCTCGCCGCCGACCGCGGCTGGCGGCCGGGACATGGCGAGCTCGCCGACAGCGGCTGGACGGCCCCCCACACGGATATGCTCCGGCACCGGGGCGTCGCCGCGGGCGAGGAGATCCTGCGCCGCTTCCTGCTCGCCGCCGACCCACAGCGGAGGGCGGGCGGCTGACGCGCCCGGACTCGTCACCGGCAACCGTGCCGGGCCGCCGCGATCGAGGGAGCAGCGCTGTGTCCAAGGGGAACCAGACCGCGATCACCGACGAGCTCTACGCGTACATGCTGGCCCACAACCCGCCGCTGGACGTCGTGCAGCGCGAGCTCGTGGAGAGCACCTACGCCCGCTTCCCGGACCACGCGGGCATGCAGTCCGCGGAGGAACAGGGGCCGCTGCTCGCCTTCCTCGTCAGACTGACGGGTGCCCGGCACATCGTGGAAGTGGGAACCTTCACCGGCTTCTCGGCGCTCGCGATGGCCCTGGCGCTGCCCAAGGACGGGCGGCTGATCGCCTGCGACATCTCGGAGGAGTGGACCGCCTACGGCCGCGAGGCATGGCGGAAGGCGGGCGTCGACGACCGGATCGACCTGCGGATCGCACCGGCGCTGGACACCCTGCGCGCCATGCCCGCGGAGCCGCACATCGACCTGGCCTACCTGGACGCGGACAAGAGCAACTACATCGCGTACTGGGAGGAGCTGGTCCCCCGGATGCGCCCCGGCGGGCTCGTCGTCGCGGACAACGTCCTCTTCCACGGCGGCGTCACCGACCCCGGGGCGACCGGCGCCGCGGCCGCGATCAAGGAGTTCAACGACCACGTGAGCGCCGATCCGCGGACGGACAGCGTGCTGCTGACCGTGGCGGACGGCCTCACGCTCTCCCGCAGGGTGTAGCGGCTCCGGGCGTACGGGGTGCGGCGCGGCTGCTCAGCCGCAGCAGCCGCCACCGCAGCAGCCTCCGCCTCCGCCCCCGGCGGCCGGAGCGGACGACGCGGCGGAGCCGCCGACGGCCACGGTGGAGAGCAGCTTCACGGTGTCCTCGTGCCCGGCGGGGCAGGAGGCCGGAGCGGAGGACTCGGCCATGGGACGGCTGAGTTCGAACGTCTCGCCGCAGGGGCGGCAACGGTACTCGTAACGAGGCATGGCCCCAGATTAGGGCCTTTCCCGCGTGATCTCGGGCATCGGGGGCCGCCTGCGGCGTTCCTCGTGGGCGGCCTGTTCGGGATGGCGGGCCCGCCAGTACGGATTGTCGTGGGACAGACCGCCACTGACCCTCCCGTACATGCCGAACATCATCAGCAGCAACCCGACCACGAAGCTGAACAGCACGTTCTGCATCTGGAAGGCGAGGAAGTTGAGCCCCGTGTCCAGCAGCGCCAGATTCACGAACCCGCTGAGGATGAAGGCGATGCCGAGGACCATGTTCAGCGTCGAGGCGAGATTCCCGCCGATCACCATCCCGGCGAAGAGCAGCAGGCCGGCACAGATGGACAGCACGCTGAGCGCACCGTTGGTGTTGAGGCCACCGACCGTGTCGCCGCCGGTGTCGAAGAAGCCGATGCGGTCGATCAGCCCCAGGATGCCGAAGACGAGGAGCAGCAGGCCCATCAGGCCTGCCCCCACCCGGTAGACCTGGCTGAGCCGGTGGTCGACGGGCAGGTGTTCATCGAGCCGGGTGGCCTTGCGGCGCCGACCCGTGGGATGCAGGACCTGTGTGGCCATGACCATCTCCTTCGGCCGCGTGCGGCCCGGAACGCCTCAGCGGGAGCCGCTGCGTACCTCCAGCATCTGCCCACCGACAGCGGGGGACAAATCGGATCGGAATCATGGCGGGGCCCGGCCGGGGGTGCGGCCGAGGCGGCAGAGCGCCGATGTGCGGCCGGGCGTCGGGACGCGGCCGGGCGTCGGGACGCTCAGGCGCCGCCGCCCAGGTCCTCGCGGATCGTGGAGACCACCCGCGTCGTCGCCTGTCGCACGGCCTCCGTCTCGGTCAGGAAGTGCCAGTAGTCGGGATGCCGCCCCTCCAGTCCGGCGATCGCCCGCTCCAGCCGGGCCACGGCGTCGTCCAGCGGACGGGCGTGGCGCGGATCGGGGGTGTGGCGCCCGGCCATGGCAAGGCGTTGGGCGTCCCGGATCGCGAACCGGGTGCGGTCGATCTCCGTCTGCGGGTCCTTGGCCACGGCGTCCAGCCGCTGCAGCCGGTCACCGGCGGCCGATACCGCCTCGTCGGTGGCGTTGAGCAGGGCCCGTACCGTACTCAGCCGGGCCGTCGCGTCGGCCCAGTGCTGCTCGGCCCGTGCCGTGGCGGCCTCCACCAGCTTCTCCTCGGCCTGCCGGACATTGGCAGCCGCCTGGTCGGGAACCGGCTGCAGGTCCTGCCAGCAGGCGGCCGAGAAACGCCGCCGCAGCTCGCTGAGCACCGGCTCGACCTGCCCGGCGCGCGTCGTCAGTGCCTGGGCCCGGGTCCGCAGCGACACCAGCCGCCGGTCGATCTCCGCCGCGCGCTCGGGCAGCCGGTCCGCCTCGGCCCGCACCGCCTCGGCATCGCGCAGCACCTGGTCCGCCCGCTGCAGGGTCTCGGCCACGCCGTGCCGCCCGGCGCCCTGGTTGAGCTTGGTCAGCTCCGGGGCGAGGGCTGCCAGCCGAGCAGCGAGATCGTCGGCCCGCAACCCGGAGGCACGGACCGTGTCCAGGGCGTTGCTCGCGCCGAGCAGAGCCTGACGGGCGCGCTCCACGGCGGGCGCGAGCCGGGCGAGCTGCGTCTCCGCGCTGCCGAGCAGCGGCCCGAGCCCCTGGGCGAAACGGTCGAGCTCACCCTTCACCCGTACGAGATCGTCCTTCGCCCGGGTCAGCTGCGTCCGCGCACCGGCAGCCGCCGACGGCTCCAGATCGTCCCGGTCGAGGTCGTGCGCGTCGACCGCCGTGATGTACGCGTGGCTGACCTCGTCGATCCGCCGGCCGAGCGCCGCGAAGTCCTCCGCCGCCTTGCGGCCCCGGGGCGAGCTGTCCACCGCGGTGATCGTCTCGATCGAGATCTTCAGATCGCGCTGAGCGGTGTCCAGCTCGTAGAAAGCGGCGGCGGCATCGTCCTTCGCCGCCTGCGCGTCGGCCCGCTGGCTCTCACCACGCCCCCCGAACCAACGCCGCGTACCCCCGCCGGCGAAGGCCGCCGACAGCGAGGCCGCGAACAACGGCACCGGCAGCAGCATCAGCACCAGGACGTCCTTGACGGCCGAACCACCACTCGCTTTCGCCTGCGGCCGCGTGTGTGTCGCCGTCACATCCCTCTCCCGTGCCGTATCGCCCTGCCGGGTTCATTCTCCCACCAGTAAGGACGAATACACGGGTCGGTTAGTTCGCCCTTCGGACGGTGACTTCCCCGTTCGAGCTGCGCGCCTTCACCACGTGCTTGCTGGAGTCGCTGCGTGGTACGCCGACGTGGACGTCACCGTTGTCGGTCGAGGTGGACACCGCGTACGCCCCGCCGCTCCTCGGCAGGTCGATGGTGATGCTCCCGTTGTCCGTGACGGTGTCCACAAGATCCGGAACCCCGCTGAACCCGAGCTCGACCTCCCCGTTGGACGACCGCGCGACCACGGACGCCGCCGAGACCCGCTCGGCCACGACGGAGCCGTTGTCGGTCCTGAGGTCCAGCGGCCCACTGGAATCGCGTACGAAGACCTCACCGTTGTCGGAAGACAGCGTGAGAGCGGTGTCGAACCCGGAGGCGGTGACCGTCCCGTTGTCCGAGTCCACCGTCAGGACGGTCCCACGGGGCACCTTCACCTCGTGGTGAGCGTCGCAGTTGCTGATCACGGCGCTGCACTTCACCCCGAGCGTCAGCTTGTCGCCCTCCAGCTTCCAGACGGGATCCGGCCCGCTGCCGAACACGACCCACCCGTCGACCCGGCGGGTCACCTCGATCCGCTCCACATCGGCGGGCACGACGTCCACCGTCGAGTTCCCGCTGTCGATGGTGAGGTTCTTCCCGCTGTACGGGAACGCCTTCTGCTCGACGGGCGCGTCGTCGGCCCCCGTGCCGCAGCCGCTGAGGGCCACGAGGAGAAGGGCGGTTGCTCCGGTGGCCACGAATGCGTGGGTGCGGATACGGCTGGTCATCGCGATCGGGTCCCCCTGCTGGCGCTGCCGGTGTGGTCCCACCGTAGGTAAGGACAGGCCCCCGGGACGATCCGGACGGCTACCGTCTCCGGGTGGGGATATCCCCCCGCATGCCCGGCCCGCGGCCCCTGGACCTGCCGGTCCCGGACGGGCCCGTAACCGGATTGCCGACCGGGGCCGTAAGCCATGTAACCTGTTGCCTCATCCACGGGTGCGTAGCTCAGGGGTAGAGCGCTGCTCTTACAAAGCAGATGTCGGCGGTTCGAAACCGTCCGCGCCCACCAGCAGGACACACGACGAAGGCCCAGGTCACCGGCAGTAAGCCGAGAGCCTGGGCCTTCTTCGTTCCTCCGTGATTCCGGCGAAGGAGTGGCGCCGTGCCACTCACGTGCCAGATGCCTCCTCCGGACCCCCCTTAGCGGGATCGGCCGGCCGGACCTTCTTGATCTGCTCGTCGACGTGGGCGGCGATCGCATGGTCGCGTCCGTTGACCAGGTGCTGATAGATCAGTGCAGCCCGCACCGACGAGTGCCCCATGCGCTGCATCAGCTCACGCGTCGTCGCACCACCCGTCGCGGCGAGGGTGTTGCCCGTGTGCCGGAGATCGTGAAAATGCACGTCCCCGCGCCCGGACTCCTCGACAGCCCGCAGCCAGATGCGGCGGAAGTTGTTCCGGCGAAGCTGTCCGCCTCGCGCACCGGTGAAAATCAGACCCGTGCGGCCCGGCTCGGCGTGCTGGTCGAGATGTGTGACCACCTCGGCCCCGAGCGACGCCGGGAACGCGACGGTACGGACTCCGGCCGCACTCTTGGGAGCCTTGATCAGCAGCCCATCGGTCCGCGTCTCGGCAAGCGCGCGGCGCACGGAGACGGTGCGCCGTTCGAGGTCCACATCACGCCGCTGGAGAGCGGCCAACTCACCAAAGCGCAGGCCGGTGAAGGCAGCCAGGAGGATGAAGACGCGGAACCGTACTGGCACCGCTTCGGCGAGTTGGAAGACTTCCGTGACTTCGAGGAACGGCCGTTCGGCAGTCTTCGCAGCGCCAGCACCCTTGATGCGGCACGGATTGCGCTGGATTACGCCGTCATCCACCGCCGTGTTCATGATGGCGCGAAGGATCTGGCAAGCTTTGGCCACAGTCGGCTCACCCACGCCCGCGTCCAGGAGATCCGCCCGCCAACGCCGTATCTGCGGCGTCGTGATCTCACTCAGCACCGCACGCTCGAAGGCTGGCAGGACGTGCAAACGGAGCGCGCTGCCGTTGCGCTCCCGGGTCGTGGCCGCGTAGTCCCGTTCCTTGAACCAGGCTCCGGCGTAGACACCGAACACGATCTTCTCGTCCGGATTCTGCCAACGCCCCTCGATAATCTCGGCCTCTTTGCGCACCAGCCAGCGATCAGCATCAGTCTACGTGGGGAACGTCTCCGGAGCAGAGCGCAGCAGACCATCCGGACCGGGATAGCGCGCTTGAAAGCGGCCGGACGGCAGCTTGCGGACCGAGCCGAAACGGCGACGTTTGCCCTTCTGGTTCGCCATCAGGCCACCGCCCCATAGCGCCGACGACTCGTGACGATCGGCTGCACCGTGTTAGCCGCGATGAAGTCGGCCAACGCGGTCTGAGGGATGCGGACATGCCGCCCCACCTTTACGAACATGATTCTCCGTTCGGCGATCAGGCGCCGAGGGAAGCGGACGGTCGTACCGAGGAGTTGAGCGGCCTCTTTCACCGTGAGCAGGCGGTCAGTCATGCGGCGATGTCTCCTTCCTGGGCGGGTGTAACGGAGGCGGCGAGCCATTCCTCGCCGCGTGTGAGTCCGGTTCCGGCGAACGTCCAGTGGGCGAGGACGAGGGTGGTGTCGTCACTGTCCGGATCGGCCGGCACGGGGGTTTGGTCACCGTGGGCGATGGCGGCTTGGAGGCGTCGCCATTCGGCTTGTGCGGTGCGGAGTGCGCCGAGGGTGGTGGAGTAGCGGCGGGTTTTGGTGGAGAAGTGGCCGCGAAAGCCGAGCATGTGGGCCCAGGCGCGGAGGCGGAGTTCGGCGAGGTCTTTGCGTGCGCCGAGGGTCCAGGCGGTGCGGATCATCTGGCGGGCGTGGTCGGTGAGCGTCATCTGCGCGAGTTCGGCGAGGAACTTCAGCGGGCGGTCGAGGGTGCCGGTCGCGGTCTCAGCCCCCTTGGTGGCGTACTTCGCGATGAACGCGGCCACGGCCCGTTCGGTCAGCTCGGTGCCACCGTCGAAGTCGGCGGAGCGGATAGGGCGGATGTCGAGCTGTCGGCCGAAGGCGAAGGAATGGGCGCGGCTGTCGATGACCGGGCCGGGTACGTCCGCGGATGCGGCTCGGATGGCGTCGGCGAGGAGGTCGGGGGTGGCCCAGGCCGGGGGAGGGGTGTCGCTGCTGCTGGGGCCGCCGAGGCGGATCACAGCGTGGAAGTGGACTGCGCCGCGGCGTTGGTATTCGGCGACTTTGGCGAAGGAAACGCGGGCGTGCTCCTTGAAGGCGCGTTGGCTGAGTCCGGCGCGCTTGGCGACTTCGCGGCGCAGGTAGATGGAGAAGCGGGCCCAGATCTTGGAGGCGTGCGCGTTCCAGAGCACGGCTGCTTCGTAGTCGTAGGTGGCCGGGTTGAGCGGGGTGCCTAACTCGGCTGCGTCGTCGGGGTGCTGGGTCCCGCAGCGGCAGCGCCCGTTTGCGGGACGGTTGTGGACGGGGCCGAAGCCGGGTGCGGTGAAGGTGGCGAAGACGCGGGGGTGGGTGGCGACGCGTTCGGGGGTGCCTTTGCCGCCGCGGAGTCCGGCGGTGATGAGCTGGTAGGTATCGCGCCGGTAGGTCTCTGCGCAGGCCGGGCAGCGGGTGGCGCGGCGGTTGTTGCAGCGGACCAGAAGATGCCCGGCGGGCAGATGCGACGAGGTGAGTTCGTGCAGGACTTCGCCGGTGGCGGCGTGCACGTCGGTGCGCTGGCCATCGAGGCGGGTCGGTGGTGCAGCCGCCGAGGCCGCGCAGTTGGCGCATGAGGCCGGGCATGGTGCCCAGCCGGGCGAGGAACGCGAGTTCACCCACCGGGGGCGGTGTGATCGTCGTGGTCACTGTGGAGTCCTCCTCTCAAAGGCGAAGGCCGGGACACCGGGCCCGAGGGCGCGGTGTCCCGGCGGCGGGTCAGCGGTGGGTGAAGGCGGCGGTGGCCGCGGTGTCGAGCAGGGTGCGCAGGGGCCGGGTGGTGCCGGTGCCGTGGCAGGTGCGGCAGTGGGCGGTGATGGTGCGCCGGTTGCCGTTGCGGTCGTGGCCGCCGAGGGTGATGGCGGCGGAGGCGAAGCCGTCGCAGGCGGGGCAGATGCGTCCCGGGGCAGGGGTGGGCTGGGCCATGATGAGGGTTCTCCTTCGGTCCTTTGGGATGGAGGGGCAGGGCTCTCGGGGCGGCGGAAACTTGGCGGTGGAAGCCGCCCCGAGGGCCGGTTACAGGTGAGTGGTTCGGCGGCCGTGGCCTTTGACCGCGTACATGGCGGCGTCTGCGGCGGCGAGGGCGTCCGTGAGGGTCGCCACGGGCAGGTCAGCGACATTGCAGCTACCGACCGAGGCGCAAACCGACAGCAGGCAGCCGCGGTAGGGAATCGGCCGGCACAGGGCCTCATTGAGGGCGTCGAGGCCGGGGGTGCGATCAGGGTGGGTGACGATGGCGGTGAATTCGTCTCCACCGAGGCGGGCGGCGATGCCGTGCTGGTCGCACCAGGCGGTCAGCCGGGCGGCGGTGGCGGTGAGGACGGCGTCCCCGGCGGCGTGCCCGTGGGTGTCGTTGATGCTTTTGAAGTCGTTCAGGTCGGAAACGCGTGGGTTCGCGGATTCCGGGAGCGGAGAGATGACGAACCCACTCGCCTGTCAGCCTTGGAGGCGGTGTCGGAAGCGGGTTCGGTGCGGGGCATTGGGGGTGACCGGTCGTGGTCGAGGATGATGCGGGAATGAATGATCAGGTTCCCGCTGTAATTCCAGCGCTGGTGTTCGATCGGGAGTACGTACCCGTGCTCGTCGGCGGCTCGGTGGTACCCGGGCGCTTCACGGTGGGCGGTGCCAGTGTCGTCATAGGCCCGGCCGGAATGGTGATCATCGCGGAAGCGAGTGACGCACCCGCCAAAAGCGGTGTGTGGAACGCTGAGGAGGTCCGCTTGATCGGGCCCGCACCGGCGCCGGTCACAGAGCGGCTCATGGGGGCGCCCTGGGGTGTGGACGAAGGCTCGTTGCCGATCCACATCGCGGTCCGCGTCAGAGGTGAAGTTTTGTACCTGGGCACCGCCCAGGTGAGCCAGGCTGGCACCTCCGATGGCGTTCTCACCGACTGTGAACTGCGCTTTGAAGCACCCTTGAGCAGAGAACTCCTCAACCGAGTGCGCCCACCACTTCCACCTGAGCACTTGCCGGACTTGGAGTGGCTGGGGAATGTGAACGGTGACCGTGCGGCAGCTCTTGAGCAGTTCGTCACCGGCTGGTACCCGACCGCAGACGCCACCGAATCGCCTACCAGTGACTCCGCGTCACGCCTTCCCGGCGGACTGAGACAGCTGTACCGGCTCGCGAAGCAGCGGCCGGGTGCCCTCGGAATCCAGAACAGGATCCTGCCCGAGCCAGACCTGCACACCGACCATCTCGGGGAGATGCTCGTCTTCGGCGTCGAGAACCAAGGAGGCTTCTTCTGGTCACTCCTGTGGACGCTTGAGGGACCTGAAGCCGATCCGACTGTCTGGTTCCGTGCATTCGACGAGGAGCCGATCGCCGAACAGGAACCGCTCAGCGGCTTCCTGATCCAGTTCTCCCTCTTCGAGGCCTCCATGGGCGCCGAATACCTCGCCCTGGCCCGCAAACTCACTGCACCACAGGTCGAGCGACTCACGGAAGCGCTGCACCCTGTGCCCCTGCGTCCCTTCTGGCCCTGGGCGCCCAACCGCTTCTATGTGGCCCCCGGCCTCGTCGTGCATGTCAGCAGCGAGGACGGCGAAGCATTCGATGCCTGGGCCGGCGCCACCCACCGAAGCGCCCTGGACCCGCTGGCCGGCCTCCCTATCGACTGGAACCGCTTCGATGGCTGATTGTCCCAAGAGACCAGCTGACGGTCCGCCGTGGTGATCACCTCAGTTGCCGGGTGGTCAACGGGGCAGTCGGGCCGTCCGCTCCGGGTACGCCGCAGCAACGTAGCGCATGGCGGTCTTAGCGGTGATCCCGAAGAGCCCCACCAACTCGTTAGGCCCCCTCGGCGCTGCCGCTGCCGCCGCCGAGGGGCGCCCGGCAGGCCCGAGGGCATGAGCCGAGACCAAGCCTGCGGCTTCAAGAGATGCCTCCGGCGGGTCGATCTTGGCCACGGAACCCGTTCATGACTGTCAGTGGCCGCACGTACGCTTCCGCCATGCGCAAAGGTGCGATCAGCCGGGATGGCGTCCTCAAGGCCGTAGCCGAGTATGACGAGTTGGGACGCGAAGGGTTCCTGTCCAAGTACGGATACAAGCCGGCAACCGGGTACCTCCTCGTGCACGAGGAACGGACATACGACTCCAAGGCCATTGTTGGTGTGGCCCACGAGTTCGATCAAGGCCGAGTGCTGAGGCCGGACGAGTTGAGTGGGGGAAGGTCGCACGCCGCCAGGTGGCTTGCCGGACTCGGGTTCGTGATCCGCTCGTCTCGGAGCCCCGACTGGACTCGTGACGAGATCATCCTCGCCTGTGACTTGGCCATGGCTAACGGTTGGAAGCGGCTGGAGTACGACGACCCACGCGTGGTCGAGCTGTCTGCACTGCTACAGGTCATGCCGATCCATCCGGAAGAACTGCGGAATGAGCTGTTCAGGAACCCCGGCGGCGTAGCCCGCAAGACAGTTGACATCACGTCGCGTCACCCGGACTACCTGGGGAAGCCCACCAACGGCAATGTGCTTGATGTCGAAGTCATGAATGACTTCCTTGCCCGGCCGGCTGAGATGACGGAGGTGGCTCAGCGTATTCGGCAGGGTCTGACCTCAGGCGATTTCCAGGACCTGCTTCCGGAGGCCGAGGAGGAAGACGACTACGACGCTCCCGAGGGCAAGTTGCTGCTACGCCGCCACCGGAGCCGTGAGCGGAACAAGGCTTGCGCAAGAAGAAGATCGATGCAGTGTTGCGCCAGGGCCGTCAGCTCACCTGTGAAGCATGCGGTTTCGACTTCGAGCAGGTCTACGGCGACCGCGGAAGCGGGTACATCGAGTGTCACCACATTGTCCCTCTGCATGAGGCGGGCGAAGGCCGGACCAAGCTCAATGATCTCGCCCTCATATGCGCCAACTGCCACCGCATGATCCACCGGCGCGCGCCATGGCCGACTCCTTGGGAGCTGCGGGCCTCCATAGAGCAGAAGCAGGCCGCTGACAGGCGTGCGGCGGAGGCCCTGGCACGACCGCGTAGGGCGGCTGAAGAGCAGATGCCGAACCCGTGATCCAGCATTCACTGCTGACATCACGTCGGCGCACAACCAAATCTAGGTGAGCGGGGGAGATTTACGTGGGAGCAGAGCCGCCGGTTCCTCCAAGCCGCTGGGTCCGAGGAGCTGGCTTTGGCGCCGTCTTCGGTGGGCTGGCCGCGGTGGTGACCATCGTGGCCATTGGATCGGTGTGGGCTGCTTGTGACGTCGGCGGCAACGCAGCTGCCAACGGCACGGCATTGCTCTTTCTTGCGCCGCTCATTTGGATCGCCGCGGCGGTTCCATGGGTGGTCCTGCAGGGCACTGTCGGAAGACGTCATCACACGACAGCCCTGATGGCAGGGCTCGTCCTCACCCTGTGGTTCACCTGGTTCCTTGTTACATGGCTCGGCATGCCGGACTCCTACCCCGACCCGTTGTGCCCTGGCAACGTTCCTCCCTGGTGGCCGAGCTTTATACCGGCGTGACTCCGGCACGGCCTGTGAACGACCTTTGCGCCGTCGGCGGCGTACTCGACCGCGGCCCGTGCAGGCTCACTTTTGCACCGTCTGGCCGGATCGCTCCCTTGCCCCCACTTCGTGTTCCTGTCACACAGTTGGTAGGCGGGCGACCGGGGAGGGACGTTTTATGTCTGTGTCGGGTGAGGGAGAGGCTTTGCCCTCGGCTTGGGCAGTCGAGCGGTTCGGACGCAGTGCCGGCACACTTGCCGCGGTGCTCCCGGTTCAACTGGCCCGGGCACATGAACGGGCTCACGCCGTGCACCTCACGGCCGGGCTGAAGAGGCGCCTGGCATTCCGCGCCCCCTGCCCGGCGGGGGCTTCGGACCTTGGGCTCAGGCGCCTGCTCCGGAGGCGCGAGTCCTCCGGTACGCCATGAACTCCATGCCGAACCCGATGAGGGAGAGCGCGACACCCGACCAGAAGAACCGGTCATCCTGTTCCATGCTGCCGAGCAGCATCAGGTCGATGCCCAGGACCGGGAGGAGAACTCCACCAGCGGTGTACCACCGTCCCTTGCGCGCCTGGTTGATCGCCGAGGCCAGACCGAGCACAAGGAGCAAGCCCAACACTGCTGTCCACATGGCGGAATCCTCCCAGTGGGCGGCCCTGCTTGCAACGGACAGAACGGGCGCGGTGCCTCACGGCTTGCGTGTCGTCCGTCATCCGCGATTGACGTCAACGGCAGCAGGGAGGGGGGATGTATCACCGGCCGGGACCGCCGTGAATATCCTCCTGGGAGCGGCGTGGGGGCGCGGAGGATCGAGGGGACACCGGCCGTCCCGGGGGAGGTGTCCGTCCTCGATCGGGGCGCTGGGGAGCGTGCCTGTGTGCGCCGTGAACGTCACAGCTTTCGGATTGGGAGGACACTGAACGTATGGCCCTACCGAAAACGCACCATTGCTCGGCCTGTTCGAACGGCACCACCCAGGACGAAGTCCTTCACGAAGATCTTGTTGTCGGAGCGCCTCTGTCCATGGAGGATCTCACCGACACGCAGCGCCACGACCGGTTCGCCCTCAAGTACGCCCACGACAGTTGCCAGGTCAGAGAGGTCCGGCGCGTTCCGCATGACAGTTTGAGCGGGTACGCCTGGTCCGTCCGCTTCACCAGTTCGTGACGAGTGACGACTTGATCTCCGGACGTACCGGGTCCGTGCCGGATCACGGCTGTCACTGATCGGCTGCGGACAGGTGGTGAGGCCCCGACCGCGACCTGCGGTCGGGGCCTCACCGTTCACCACATGCTCGAACGACCGTGCCGTCCGCCCCCGGGATGCGGTCCGCCGGGGGGCGGGGGACCGTGGAGGCATGTCCGGTCATCCGCCTGTGATCGTGTATCCGCCCTCGCCGTCCGGTGGGCGGCGGGTGACCGTGCGTGGGCAGATCGTCGGGCTCGCGCACGGGCGTGGGGACGTGGCCTCGTTCCTGCGGCAGGCCGGGTTCGCCCACGGGGTCGAGGAGATCGACCTGGATCAGCCGGAGTTGATCGAATGGCGAGGCGGCGACCTCGACACCTGGAGGTGAGCCCCATGAAGCCTCGTGGAGCGCCCCGGGGCGAGGCGGCGTCACTCCAGCCGCCCCCGGGGTATTACGGGGCCGGCGGCGCGGTGCCCGATGCCACGCAGCGCGGCCTGATCCTGGACTGGGTGGTCAGTCAGCGGATCGCCGCCGGGTGGCGGGTGGAGTCCCGTTCGGGGAGCCAGGCCGTTCTCGTACGCGGGCAGCCGGTCAACCATGTGCTGCACGCCCTCCTGACCGTCTTCTCGTGCTGTGTGTGGGGCGTCGCATGGGCGGCCCTGGCACTGACGAACAAGGTCGAGCGCATCGCTCTCACCGTCGACGCCCAGGGGCAGGTGGTGACGGTCGGCGCACCCTGAGAGACGCCCTGGAGGACGCCCTGACGGACGCCCGGCGGTGCACCCGAACGGGTGCGTACGGGTCGTCGTGGGGGAGACCGTCGCGCAGGGTCGGAGCTGCCCGCCCCGGGGTCTGCGGGGCACGTCCTTCGAGTGGAGGAATCCATGGCTCAGACAGCACCGTCGGCCCTCGCCCTCGCCCCCGGTCCGCCGCCGTCCGGCTCCGGCAGTGCCTGGGCGGCCGGAGGGACGATGTTCGCCGGGGTCCTGCTGCTCGTCGACGGAATCCTGGCCGTGATCAAGGGGACCGCCGGGCTCGCCCCGGACGACGTGTACGCGCGTATCGACGAGTACACCTTCAAGCTCGACGTGACGGCCTGGGGCTGGATCCACCTGATCCTCGGAGTCGTCCTCGCGCTCGTCGGCCCGGGCATCCTGAGGGGCGTCGGCCGGGCCCGGGCGGTGGGCGCCGGGCTCGCCGGGCTGACGCTGATCGCCAACTTCATGTGGCTGCCGTACCAGCCGGTTCGGGCGATCATCTCGATCGCGATCGACACCTTCGTGATCTGGGCCCTGTGCACGGCGGGCCGCTCGAAGGCGGCCTTCTGACGTGGGACAGGGCACGTTCCTCCTCGCCGCCGACGCGTACGTCTACGGGTCGCCACTGGTCCGCGACCTCTGCGCGGTCCAGGCGGGCCTCCAGGAGGGCTTCGGCGTGCCGGGGCCCGCCCCGTTCAACGACTTCGCCCACGCGGAGGGGCCCGCCACGCCCGAGGCCCATGTCCCGTGGGGCACGAGCGACCTCGTCGACGCGTTCGCCCAGCTCGATCTGTCCGGCGGCCCCGTCCGGCTGCACGTGCCGGACACCGGCGGGTCGTACTACGTGCTGCAGTTCGTGGACGCGTGGAGCAATTCCTTCGCCTACCTGGGCAGCAGGGCCACCGGCACCGGCGAGGGGGACTGGCTGATCGTGCCGCCCGGCTGGTCCGGGACCGTGCCCGACGTGGTGACGGGCGTCATCGACGCACCCACGTCCGTCGTGTCCCTCATCGGCCGCATCGCCTGCGACGGCCCCCAGGACCTGCCCCGGGTGCGCGCGCTGCAGCAGGAACTCACCCTCACGCACCTGGGCGCGTCGGCGCACCGGACGGGGCTACCCGCGCCCGACTCCGGCGTACCCGAGGAGCTGCGGTTCTTCGAGCAGCTCCGGGTGTGGATGGCCGACTTCCCGCCAGCCGCCGCCGATCGTGCCTACCAGGACCGCTTCCAGCCGCTGGGGCTCCTGGAGGAGGGGCCCTCGCCCTATGTGTCGGCCGGGTCCGGGCTCGTCCGCGCGCTGACCGAGGGGCGCGCGCTGGGCAGGGCGCGGGTGGAGGAGGCCGGACGTCCGCGGAAGGGCGAGCCGGGGGCCTGGGAGGCGCGCCCGCACCTGGCGGACCACAACCTGGACCACCACGGCGTCGGCACGATCGGCTCACCGGAGTGGCAGATCGCGGACCGGGAGGCGTCGTACCTGGTCAGGGCGGTGGCCGCGCGACAGGCGCTGTGGATGCCCCATGGGTACGAGGCGGTGTACGCGCGCACCGCCCACGACTCCCGCGGGCGCCCGCTCGACGGTGCGCACCGCTACGTGCTGCGCCTCGCGCAGCCGCCGCCGGTCCGGGCGCTCTGGTCGGTGACCGTGTACGACGCCCTGGGCCACCACCTGGTCCCGAATCCGGCGGACCGGTACGCCGTCGGGGACCGTACGCCCGGACTCGTGTACGAGGCCGACGGATCGCTGACCGTCCACCTGTCC
Organism: Streptomyces sp. NBC_01520; assembly: GCF_045040375.1. Classification (NCBI taxonomy): domain Bacteria; kingdom Bacillati; phylum Actinomycetota; class Actinomycetes; order Kitasatosporales; family Streptomycetaceae; genus Streptomyces; species Streptomyces sp. NBC_01520. The sequence continues at coordinate 2,387,407 of NZ_CP109404.1, read as the reverse complement.
GCGGAGCCGCCGGCGGACCCCGCCCGGGCGGCCAACTGGCTGCCGGCGCCCACCGGGGGATTCGGGGCCGTGATGCGCCTCTACCGGCCCGGCCAGGCCGTTCTCGACGGGACCTATGTCATCCCGGCCGTCGAGCGGGTCGAGGACGTGTGAGGTCCGGGCGCGCTGTCAGTGGTGCGGTCCACACTGGAGACATGTGCCGCAGTATCAAGACCCTTCGCCCGCCCGCCATCCCCGAAGAGGCCACCGAGGAGGAGATGAGAGCAGCCGCCCTGCAGTACGTACGCAAGGTGTCCGGCTTCCGTGCGCCCGCCGCGCACAACCAGGAGGTCTTCGACCGTGCGGTCGCCGAGATCGCGGAGGCGACCCAGCGGCTGCTGGACGGCCTGGAGGTACGGGGCGCCGCCCGGGTGTGAGCCGTGGGGCTCAGAGGCCCGCGGGGGCTCCGGTGGCCACCGCCGCCGGGAGGCGTGCGGGCCGCCGGACGACGAGCGCCGCCAGGGCGCCCGCCAGGAACAGGGCGAGCACCGAGACGGCCGTGCCCAGCCAGGTCGCACCCAGCCACTGGCCGCCGAAGTAGCCGAGGCCCACGCTGTAGCCCGCCCAGGCCACTCCGGCCAGGGCCGACCAGGGCAGGAAGTCCTTCGCCCGGCGGTGGGCGGCGCCCGCGCCCAGGGAGACGACCGAGCGGCCGGCAGGGGCGAAACGGGCGACGACGACGAGCACGCCGCCGCCGCGGCTCAGTGCCGCGCCGAGGCGCTCCTGTGCGGTGGTGAGGCGGCGGGAGCGGGCGATGGCCCGGTCCAGGCGGTCGCCGCCGCGCCAGGCGAGGCGGTAGGCCACGAGGTCGCCGAGCACGGAGGCGGTCGCCGCGCTCAGGGTGAGCACCAGGAGGGACGGGACCTGCGGGGCAGCCTGTCCGGCCACCGCTGTCACCGTGGTAGTGCCCGCTGCCGCCGTGGCGGCCGCGATCACCAGCACCCCGCTGGGCAGGACGGGCAGGAAGACGTCCAGGAGTACCGAGAGGGCGACCACGACGTAGATCCATGGGCTGCCTGTCAGCGCACCCACACTCTCGAGCACTTTCCTATTCCCCGTTCCGTGTATCACCGTGTCAACACCGCGACGTCGCAGGAGAGCGGCAGGAGCGGCAGGGTCAGCATTCCAGAGTACGCCCGCCGTTTGCCCGGAGTTCGCCGGACGGCCGGTGATGTCGTGCAGGTCACGTACGCCCCGGCCGCCAGTGACGACGGTGGCCGGGGCGTACGTACGTGAGGGGGTGAAGCGGCAGTCGGCCCGGACCTCGGTCAGACCGAGACTGCCTGCCCCTGTTCGCGCTTGGGCTCGTCCTCGTGCGCGGGACGGGTGCGCGAGGAGAACAGCCTGTCCACGGCCAGGGCGCCGGGGCCCGTGAAGACCAGCAGGAGGAAGGCCCAGCAGAAGACGGCGGAGGACTCGCCGCCGTTCTGCAGGGGGAAGAGCGATTCGGGCTGGTGGACCTTGAAGTACGCGTACGCCATGGATCCGGAGGCGATGAACGCGGCGGAGCGGGTGCCGAGGCCGAGTGCGACCAGGGTGCCGCCGACGAGCTGGATCACGGCTGCGTACCAGCCGGGCCAGGTGCCGGCGGGAACGGTGCCGCCACCCATCGCCCCGCCGAGCACGCCGAAGAGCGAGGCGGCGCCGTGGCAGGCGAAGAGGAATCCGATGACGGCACGGAAGAGGCCGAGTACGTAGGGCTGGGCCCTGTCCAGGCGTTCGAACATGGGGGGGCTCCTTCGGTCTGGGGACGTGAACCGATTGGGGCCCAAAGGTTAGGGAGGCCTCATCGTTACTTGCAAGTTCAACATTCTGATAGCTGGCTGAAATCCGTTCATTCGTTCGACGTCAGTGTGCGCTCCAGAACGGTCTCCAACTGTGCGCCCGTCGGCTCTTCTCTGGCCTGAACCAATGTCAGCGCGGCTTTCCGGCCATGCAGGGTGAGGGTCATCAGCTGATTGCCGAACCAGGGTCCGCCGGTCTTGTGCCAGTGCATCGGCGCGGCCCCCGCCCGTGCGTGGAGCGCCAGCCCGCGGCCGAGCCACCGGCCCGCCCGGCTCCAGCCGAAACGGAATCCGGCTCTTATCGTGGCGGGGATGGAGTTGTGCACGGGAGAGCAGGTCAGCTGCAGGATCCGTGCGCCGGGAGTGCCGTCCGGCGCGGGACCGGACCAGTGGGGTTCGGCGATGTAGGCGTGGTGCACATCGCCCGAGAGCACGCAAACCGTCGCCGGGGCGTCCGGACCGCTGCCCGCCTCCCGCAGCAGCTCCGACAGCTGACGGAAGGATTCGGGAAACGCCGCCCAATGTTCCAGGTCGGAGGCGCGGCGCACCTTCTCGCCGATACGCGCCCAGCGCCCGTCGGGGCCGCCACGCTCCCCGCGGCACAGAGCCGCGTTCCATGTCTCCGCGTCATGGACGAGCGGCGGCAGCAGCCACGGCAGGGAGGTGCCGACGAGCAGATGGTCGTACGCGGCCCGGTCGGTGAGGGCCTCGTCGCGCATCCATCGCGCCTCCTGGGTACTGAGCATCGCCCGCTCCTGCTCGCCCAGGACTCGGGCCGCACGGGTGTCCACCATGAGCAGCCGTACTCGGCCGAAAACACGCCGGTAGCTCCACCGGGTGCGCGTCGGATCGGCGTCGGACTCGGCGGCGTGCCGGCGCAGCGTCTCCGTGGCGTCCGGGGTGGCGCGCACCGCCGCGTACACCGGGTCGGCGGCCAGGGCTTCGGGGGAGAGGTTGCCGAGGTGCTGGTAGACCCAGTACGACATGAGGCCGCTGATGATCCGCTCGTGCCACCACGGCGTGCGCCGCATGTCCTCCAGCCAGGCGCCGCTGGTGTTCCAGTCGTCGATGACGTCGTGGTCGTCGAAGATCATGCAGCTGGGGACCGTGGAGAGCAGCCACCGGACGTCGGGGTCGCGCCAGGACTCGTCGTAGAGGTGGGTGTACTCCTCGTAGTCAGCGACCTCCGCCCCGGGCGGCTCGTCCAGATCCCGTCGCGCCGCGATCCGCTGCCGGGTGGCGTCCGACGTCTCGTCCGCGTACACCTGATCGCCGAGCAGGAGCAGTACGTCGGGCCGTACGGCCGTGGGATCGGTGGCGAGCCGGACGGCCAGGGTGTCGAGGGCGTCCGGGCCGATGGGGTCCGCCCCGACCGGGTGCAGGCGGGGGACCGGGTCGTGCTCACGGCCGGGCGGGGCCGCCCAGCGGCAGGAACCGAAGGCGATCCGGACGGGGCCGGCCTCCTCCGGCTGGGGCACGGCGGGGGTGGTGATCGTGCTCGCGGGGAAGCGGGATCCTTCGGGCGGCCAGACGCGGCGGCCGTCGAGCAGCACCTCGTACGCCGCGGTGGAGCCGGGCGTCAGTCCCGTCACCACGACCAGCGCGTAGTGGTGCCCCTCGACCGCGAAGGTGGGGGAGGAGCCCGAGGCGCCGTCCGCGCAGCGGACCTCCGCGGTACAGGGTCTGGTCGTCTCGACCCAGACGGTCGCCCGGGAACCCGACTCCCAGTCGACGTACCGCAGCAGTGGTCCCAGGCGTAGCCCGGCCATGTGTGCCCTCCTCGCGTCGCCGTGACCGATGGCTCCGTACGGTACGGAACGACGGAGGAGGGCAGGTTGGTTCCGGCCGGTGGTCGTGTCCCGGTGGCCGGACGTGAGGTGGGTCAGCAGCCGTTCAGCACGGACTGCAGCGCGCTCTTCTCGGTCGAGTCCACCGTCATGCCGTAGTAGTACTTCACGTGCACCCAGGCGCGGGCGTACGTGCAGCGGTAGGCCGTGCGCGACGGCAGCCACTCGCCCGGGTCCTGGTCGCTCTTGGACTGGTTGACGTTGTCCGTGACCGCGATGAGCTGGGGCCGGGTCAGGTCGTTGGCGAAGGACTGGCGCCGCGCCGTGGTCCAGCTGCTCGCGCCGGAGCGCCAGGCCTCGGCGAGCGGGACCATGTGGTCGATGTCCACGTCGGAGGCGGCGCTCCACGTGGCACCGTCGTACGGTGAGTACCAACTGCCGCTGGTCGCGGCGCAGGCGGAGTCCTGGACGACGTTGGTGCCGTCCCGCTTCAGGACCACTTCGCGGGTGTTGCAGGCGCCCGACTGGGTGATCCAGTGCGGGAACTGCTCGCGGCTGTAGCCGGTGGACGAGCCCTCGGCCGAGACGGTGAGCTGACCGAGGTAGGTACGGGCGGTCGCCGCGCTGACCGGGGTGGGCATCGCGGCCTGGGCGGTCGGGGCGGCGAGCAGCCCGGTGGTGGCGGCGAGTGCGGCGGAGGCGGCGACGACGGCTATGCGACGCGCGTAGATACCTGACATGCGAACTCCCTTGATGTGGGGGGACCTTGGGTGGGCGACCTGTGGGCCAGGCCATCGTGGCGGCGCCGGGTTTCTGTGGGATGGTCGCCAGGTAACAGAGTGGCGACATGTGCACGTCACATCAAGGGGTAGGGAGCTAGGTCTGACGTCCGGTCCGAAGTCTGTTCGGGTACGGGGCGTGGGCGATTCGCGGACCAACGGGACGTATGCGGACAGTTCGTGACGGTGTGCCGGGCGGGTGGCACCGGTATCCGGGCGCAGGGGCGCCCCGGGCTCCGGAGCGGCGGACCTGTCGTGGCCGTGTGCTGCTTCCGGTCACTCCCCCGCTCGGTGTCGTCCTCGCCGTACTCCTGGGTGTTCGCCGCCGCCGTCGCCGCGGGGGCCTCGCTCGGCCGCTCGCGCGAGATCCTCGTCGCCGGCCTGCGGGCCGCCGTACAACTGGGCGTCGTGTCCCTGCTCGTCAGCCGGGTGGTGCGCTCGCCGGGGCCGCTGCTCGGTTTCGTCGCGCTGACGCGCCGTGGCGGTGTGGACGGCGGGGCGCCGGAACCGGACCTGGTGGCGGGCCGCGACACCGATCGGGGCCGGCGTCGTCCCCGTGGTCGGCCTGCCGCTGCTCACCGGACTTGTCCCGGTGCGCGGCCTCGCGCTGATCCCGGTCGCGGGCATCCTCGTCGGGGGCGCGCTCGGCCCGACCGTGCTCGGCGGGCGGCGGGCGCTGGACGAGCTCGGGACCCGGTGGGGAGAGGTGGGGGCCGGGACGGCGCTCGGCCGGCCCGACCGGGACGCGCGGCTGGAGATCGCCCGCCTCCGACGCGCTCCTGCCGGGGCTGGACCAGACCCGGACCGTGGGCTCGTCACCCTGCCCGGGGCCTTTGCGGGGGTGCTGCTGGGCGGCGCCTCACCCGTGGAGGCGGGCGCCGTGCGGCTGTTCGTCCTGGTGGCGCTGATGGCGGTGGCCGTCGCGCTGGCGCTGGAGCTGGTGGCCCGGGGGTGGATGCACCGGGACCGTGGCGGGCGCGTCGGGGTCGCGGGGTGAGGGAGCTTCGCGGGGACCCCGAGGGCCCTGGTGGCCGGCGCTGCTACCGGGCGTCGATGTGCAGACGGATCGAGCCGTCGCCGACCGCCTCCACCCGGAGCTGCGTCAGGTCGTCGACGTGGGCGTCGGGGGAGAGCGCCGCCGCGCGCGGGCCGATGCCCACGATCCGCATGCCGGCCGCCCGGCCGGCCATGATGCCGGCCTCGGAGTCCTCGAAGACGATGCAGTCCGCCGGTTCGAAGCCCAGCTCCGCCGCGCCCTTGAGGAAGCCCTCGGGGTCCGGCTTGCTGGCGCCGACCAGCTCGGCCGTGACCCGGGTCTCCGGCATCGGCAGGGCGGCGGCCGTCATCCGGGCCTGGGCGAGCGCCTCGTCGGCCGAGGTCACGAGCGCGTGCGGGAGGGTGGCGAGAGAGGCCATGAAGGCGGTGGCACCCGCTACGGGCACCACGCCGTCGACGTCGGCGGTCTCCTCGGCGAGCATGATCCGGTTCTCCGCGTGGTTCTGCTCCATGGGGCGGTCCGGCAGCAGGGCGGCCATCGTGGCGTATCCCTGGCGTCCGTGGACCACCTTGAGCGCCGCCTCGGGGTCGAGGCCCTGCGCGAGCGCCCAGCGGCGCCAGCAGCGCTCCACCACCGCGTCGGAGTTGACCAGGGTGCCGTCCATGTCCAGCAGGAGGGCGCGTGCTTCGAGGACGGTGGCCGACATCGGCAGGCTCCAGAGCGCGGGGGGAACAGCGAGCGGCACATGACGTGCTGCCCAGAAGAACAAGCAGCCCCGCCCGCCGGTCAGGGAAAACGGGCGGAGGCCACTTTGTTCCATCACGATACAAAAACCGTGACCGGAACGCCAATCCCGCAGGTCCGGCCACCCGCCCCGCCCTCCCCGGCCGTCAGCCCTCCCGGCCCTCACCGGTCGTCTGGGCCTCCAGTGCCCGACGGGTCTCCGGCCCGTACACACCCGGCGGATCGGTCTGGACGGACACCCAGCTCTGGAACTCCCGCACGGCCCGCTCCACCCGGTCCGAGAAGTTCCCGTTGTCCCGGTCGTGATAGAGCCACTTCTCCTGCAGCCGCCGCTGGAGCTCGGCGACCTCCGGACCCTGGTCACCACGCCGCAGCGTCGGCCCGGCGATCTGCGCGGGCGGCGCCGCCGACTCGCCCGGGGTCTCGGTGGCCGACGCCGAGGGCGACGGAGTTCCGGGGGCGGTGGTGGCCGAAGGGGAGGCCGACGGGCTCTCCGGGGCGGAGGCGGAAGGAGACGCGGACGGTGACGCCGACGCGGACCGGGAAGGTGCCGACGACGCGGACGCGGACGGGGACTCCGACACGGACGCGGCCGGTCCGTCACTCGAGTCCGGGACACTCGTCGTGATCTCGGGAAGGGCCTCCTCCCGGGTGTCGTCCTTGTCGAACAGTCCGCCCGCGAAGGCCGCCGTACCCACCACCGCGACCACGGCCGCCCCCACGGCCAGGACGGCGAAAGGCCGGCGGCGGCGCGGCTGCACGGGCTCGGGGCCGCCGCCCGCGTAGGCCGCGGCCGTACGCCGACGGGACTCGTCCGCCGGGCCGGCGTCCGGCAACGGGTCCGCCGGGCCACCGGACGTACCGCCACCCGCCGCGCCGCCCAGGAAGAGCGGCATCGTGGTGGCCGCGGCGGGCGCCTGCGCGTCGTCGCTCGACAGCGTCACGTACGGCCGGATCCGCAGCGGGTCGAAGTCCTCCGCCGCGGCCATCTCCGCGGAGCGGGCGGCCCGGTGGTCCTCGCCGGGCAACGGGCCCGTACGCCCCCCGCAGGCGCAGACGGGTCCCGTACTCCCGGGATCCGCACCCGCCACCGGTCCCGCACCCCGCCCGCCACCGCACTCCGGGCACATATGTCCGGTCATCGTGGGTTCCCCTCCCCTTTGAACTGCCTGCGATTATGCAGGCCGCGCGGCCCGGCCGCCCAACGCCCACCCCGCTGCTCGGCAGGCCATAACGGGGCGCAGCGGCCAGGATGGGGTGGAAGCGGACCCGAGGAGACGTACATGGCCGAGCAGCTGAGCCCCCAGCCCCTCGCACCGGGCGAGGGCAGGTCCCGGCGCGGAGTCCTGGTCGCCATCGGCGCACTGCTCCTCGGCATGCTGCTCGCCGCACTCGATCAGACGATCGTCTCCACCGCACTGCCCACCATCGTCAGCGAACTCGGCGGCCTGGACCATCTGTCCTGGGTCGTGACCGCCTACATGCTGGCCGCGACGGCGGCGACCCCGCTCTGGGGCAAGCTCGGTGACCAGTACGGCCGGAAGAAGCTGTTCCAGACGGCCATCGTCATCTTCCTCATCGGATCCGCCCTCTGCGGCGTGGCCCAGAACATGCCGCAGCTGATCGGCTTCCGGGCACTCCAGGGGCTCGGCGGCGGCGGACTGATGGTCCTGTCCATGGCCATCGTCGGAGACATCGTCACCCCACGTGAACGAGGCAAGTACCAGGGACTGTTCGGCGCCGTCTTCGGTGTGACCAGTGTCCTGGGGCCGCTCCTCGGCGGATTCTTCACCGAGCACCTCAGCTGGCGCTGGGTCTTCTACATCAACCTGCCCATCGGCGTCGTGGCCCTGCTCGTCATCGCCGCCGTCCTGCACATCCCGGTCCGGCGCACCAAGCACACCATCGACTACCTGGGCACCTTCCTCATCGCCTCGGTCGCCACCTGCCTGGTCCTCGTCGCCTCCCTGGGAGGCACCACCTGGGCCTGGGACTCCGTACAGATCATCGCCCTCGCGGTCCTCGCCGTGGTGCTCCTCGTGGCGTTCGTCCACACCGAGCGCCGGGCGGCGGAACCCGTGCTGCCGCTCAAGCTGTTCCACATCAGGACGTTCAGCCTCGTCGCCGTCATCAGCTTCATCATCGGCTTCGCGATGTTCGGCGCGATGACCTATCTGCCGACCTTCCTCCAAGTGGTCCACGGCATCACACCGACGATGTCCGGCGTGCACATGCTGCCGATGGTGTTCGGCATGCTGATCACCTCCACCGGATCCGGCCAGATCGTCAGCCGGACGGGCCGCTGGAAGATCTTCCCCGTCGCGGGCACCGCCCTCACCGCGGCCGGTCTGATGCTGCTGCACCAACTGTCGGAGACCAGCTCCACCCTGCAGATGAGCATCTACTTCTTCGTCTTCGGCGCGGGGCTCGGCCTGGTCATGCAGGTGCTCGTACTGGTCGCCCAGAACTCCGTCAGCTACGAGGACCTGGGGGTCGCCACGTCCGGAGCGACCTTCTTCCGGTCCATCGGCGCGTCGTTCGGCGTGGCCGTCTTCGGCACCATCTTCACCAACCGGCTCACCGGCAAACTCGGCGAGGCACTCGCCGGCCGCTCCCTGCCGCCCGGGGTCGACGCCGAGGCCCTCGCCGCGGACCCGCGGGCCATCAGCCGGCTCCCCGCGGATCTGCGGCCCTCGGTGCTCAGCGCGTACTCGACCTCGATCACCGACGTCTTCCTCTATGCGGCCCCCGTCGTCGTGGTCGCCTTCGCCTTCGCCTGGTTCCTCAGGGAGGACCCCCTGCGGGGTTCGGTGACCGCCCCCGACACCAGCGAGACCCTGGCATCGAACCCCGTCCAGCGGTCCTCGTACGACGAGTGCGCACGCGCCCTGTCCGTGCTGGCCACCCGGGAAGGACGCCGGGAGATCTACGAGAAGATCACCGCCAGGGCCGGGTACGACCTGCTCCCGGCGGCCAGCTGGCTGCTGCTGCGCATCAAACGGCACGGCACCGTCGAACCGGCCATGCTCGCCGATGTCGCCCCCGTGCCGCTGAAGGTGATCACCGAGGCGGCCCGGCAGGTGGAGGGGCGCGGCCTGGCCCGCCGCGAGGGGCTGCAGCTGGTGCTCACCGACCGGGGCGCCGAGGCCGTGGTCAAGCTCTCGCAGGCCCGTGAGGAGTCCCTGGCCGAGATGCTGGGCGACTGGTGGGGCCCGGACCGGCCCACCGACCTGGTCCGCCTCGTGACGGAACTGACCGCCGAGGTGAGCGGATCGAGCAAGGAGCGCCCGCACATGCCCGAACCGCGCCGCGACCACTCGGCCTGACGGCGGCGTACGCCCCTGCGGGCCCTCTGCGGGGCCTCTGCGGGCCCTCTGTGGGCCCTCTGCGGGGTCTCCGCGGGGTCTCCGCGGGCCCCGGGCGGAGACCGGAAGCCCCCGGAGCTCACAGCTCCTTGGCGAACCAGTGTTCCGCGTACGGCCCCTGGTTGAACGCCGGGACCTCCCGGTATCCGTGCTTGGTGTAGAGGCCGCGCGCCTCCACCAGGTCGTTGCGGGTGTCCAGCCGGATCCGCCGCACCCCGAAGGACCGTGCCGCCCGCTCGGCGGCCGCGAGCAACAGCCCCCCGCCCCCCGTGGCGCGGAACGCCGGGCGTACGAACACCCGGGTCAGCTCGGCGGTGTCCGCGTCGACCAGCAGCACCCCCGCGCAGCTCGCCGGCTCGCCCCCGTGGCGCCCGACCAGGAACTCGCCGGTGGGTCGGCCGAGACGCTCGACACCGTCTCCGGCCAGGCCGTCGTCGATCTCCCCGGCGGTCGCGGGACGGCCCCAGTAGCGGCTCGCCACCTCGTCGTAGTAGTCGCGCCGCAGCAGTGCCGCATCGGGGGTGTCGAATCGTTCGGGGGCCACGGTCCACGTCATTGGTTCATTCTGGCTCCGGTACGACCGGATGACGAACCATTTACATGTAGGGAGCAGCGATGGTGGGGGAGACCGGCACGGCGACCCGGGACGCAGCGGTCCGGCGGCTCGGCGAGCGGTGGACAGGGGAGCTGGCGCGCGCGGGCGACGGGAGTTTCGTGTGCTCGCCCGCGGGGCTCTGGCTGGCGCTGACCGCCGTCGCGGCCGGCGCCCGCCGGGAGACGGCCGCCGAACTCCGCGCCCTGCTCGGGGTCGCGGAGCGGGAGGCCGCAGGCGTCGTCACCGGGGCGGCGCGGGACTGGGAGCGGACCGGGGCGCTGCGCGTGGCCACCCGGGTGTGGGCCAGGGTGCCCGTACTCCCCGAGTTCGAACAGGCTCTGCCCGGCATTCCCTTCGGGCCGATGGACCCGGACGGGATCGACGCCTGGGTGTGCGAGCGGACCGGCGGCCTGATCGAACGGCTGCCGCTGGAGCTGGACGAGGACGTCGCGCTCGCACTGGTCAACGCACTGGCTCTGAAGGCATTCTGGGAGACCCCCTTCGCCACGGACCGCACCGTGGGAGTCCCGTTCACCGACGCGGCGGGCAGGACCCGGCCGGCGGCGACCATGCACGCGGCCGTCCCGGTGCGGGACGCCTGGACGGTGGCGGGCGCGGACGTCGTGGAGCTGCTCTGCCGCACGGAGCCGGACGGTGCCGCCCCGGCACGGATCAGGCTCGTCCTGGGTGAGCCCGGCACGGGGCCCGCCCAGGTCCTGCCCGCGGCGTGGGCGCCTCCGCAGGAGCGTGCCCCGCTGGACGCGGACCGGGTGACCATCGGGGTCCCACGCTTCACCCTGCGTACAAAGATCCAGGTCACCGACCAGCTGGCCGCGCTCGGGGTGCGGCTCGCGACCAGCCGGCTCGAAGCGGACTTCTCCGGGCTCTCGCCCCGGCGCCTCCATGTCTCCGCCGTGGTGCAGGAAGCCGTACTGAAGATCGCGGAGGAGGGCGTCAAGGCCGCGGCGGTCACGGTCGTGACCATGCGCGGGCGGGCCGCACCCCGCCCGCAGGTGGTGCGGCACATCGCCTTCGACCGCCCCTTCGGCGTCGTCGTCCTGGACGGGACCTCGGACGTCCCCCTGTTCGCGGGATGGCAGGCGGACGCCCCGGCGTACGAGGACTGAGATCAGGGGAGCGGCGGCGGCAGCGGTCGCCGCCGCGCCCGCAGGAACAGCGGTACGGCCGCGGCGAGGAGCAGCACCGGGGCGAGCACCGTCAGCAGCCAGACCGGGAATCCGCCCACCGTCAGCAGCCTGTCGACGTGGTGGACGGTCCGGTACGGGGTGTCGGCGGTGGCCGCCCGCAGTTCGTGGTCGCCGTCGATCCGTTCCGGCTCCGGGAAGGACTGGGTGATCGCGGTCAGGAACGCGGGCCCGTCCGCCACGAGTTCACCGAGCGCGCCGCCGTCCGCGGTCCGCCCCAGCCGCCCGGCGTACGTCACCTCCGGTTCCTGCCCGCCGATGCTTCCGGCCGGCTCCATCCGGTGCTCCGCGATCACGTACAGGCCCAGGGACTGCCCGTCGCGGGCGAGCCGCGAGAGCCGCATCGGGTACACGAGCCGGTCGCTGGCGAAGCTCAGCCGCAGCGGTTCGAGCGCACCGCCGAGGGCGGCCCCGTCCTCCTCGGGTGCCAGGCGCACCGCGACGTACTCCCACTCCTGTGCGACGTACGGCCGCAGGGCGGTCGCCAGCTTGTCGGGCAGCTCGAAGCCGTTCGACTCCAGCCAGCCGCGCAGCGCCTCCGGGTCCGTCGCGGTCAGCCGGGCCACGTCGAACGGACCCAGCCGCTCCCGGCCCACCACGCCGACATCCGGCGCCCCGGCCGCACCGGGGGCCGGGGCGCCGGCGCCGTCCGTCCCCTCCAGCGGCCAGTCGCCCTCGCGCGGCCAGAAGTAGTGCCGGTCCCGGTACACCGGAGCGGTGATCTCCGCCAGTTCGTCGAACAGGCCCGGATCCCCCAGCTCCACGGAGGCGCGGTGCGGTACGGGCATGACCCAGGCCGCCTCCGGGGCGTCGCCGTCGACCGTGAGCCGCATGACGATCTGCTCGGTCCGCCCGTCCCAGTGGACGACGGAGGTCTCCCGGCCCACCGAGAGCCGCGCATCGCCGGCCGTGACCATCGCCCCGCATCCGCAGGCGTACGCCGGGGCGATCAGCGAGCCGAGCTGCAGGGCCGCCAGCACCAGCAGCAGCGACAGCACCCGTCGGTACGTGCCGCCCGGTGTCCGTCCGTGACGCATGATCCATCTCCCCCGGAAGTCCGGCGCACCTACGGCCGGTCAGGTGATCGGACGAGTGGCCGGATCGATCCGGTTCCGGCCGGCGCGGGGGAGCGGCATTCATGTTCTGAGCATTCTTTCGGGCAAAAGCGTGGTGACAGTCAGGCGAAGAGAGGGTTGATTGGGTCTACCTCACAGGGCAATGCGAGGCTTCATCCGCACATACCCGGGCCGACGGGACAGTGCACAAACGGTGGGAGGGTCGGCGCGGCGTGGCAGATGCGGAGCGCAGTATGCGGGGGAACGTGGCGGCGGACCCGGGAGTGAGGGCCGGGGCGGCCCGGATCGTCCTCTGGCTGGTCGTCGCCGTGCTGGCGGTACGGCAGATGGCGGTGGTGCTGCGGGAGCAGCCCGGTGAACGCCTCGCCGACCTGGCGGCCTGGACGGGCGGTGACGGGGTCCTGCGTGCCGTGGGCTCCCTGTACGACCCCGGCAGGTTCACCGGCACGCCGTTCGCGGGGCTGGTGCTGAAGCCGCTGACCACCTCGGCCGAACAGGCCCTCGGCGTGGCATGGACCTTCGGCACCCTGCTGCTCGTCGTGGCACTCGGCCTCGTCGCGGCCCGCGCCCTGCCCGGCCCCGTCGGCCGCCGCACCGCGTTCCTCGCGGCCCCCGTGGCGATCACCCTGCTCATGGTGTCGCTGCCCGTGCGCAACACCCTGTACCTGGGCCAGACCAGCATCCTGCCCGTCCTGCTGGTCGTCCTCGCCTGCTTCGTGGCGCGCGGCGAGCGCCTGCCGGGCGTGCTGACCGGCATCGCCGCCGCCCTGCAGCCCACCGTCCTGCTCTTCGCCGTCCTGTTCTGGCTCACCGGCCGGCGGCGGGCCGCGGCGGCCGGCGGCACGGCCTTCGCCGTCTGCACGGCGCTGGCCTGGGCGGCGATGCCGCACGACTCGTGGACGTACTGGGTGGGCCACCTCGCGGGCGCCGGACTCGGCGACAGCCCGGCCGGCCTGGCCAACCAGTCCCTGCACGGCGCACTGCTCCGCCTCGGGTTCGAAGGGCCCCTGGAGATCGCGCTGTTCCTGGCGCTGGCCGCCGCCGTCACCTTCGTCGGGCTGCGGCGCGCGGCCCGCTACGCGCAGGACGGGCAGCTCCTCCTGGCGGTCGCCGTCACCGGCTGCGTGGCCGCCGCCGTCTCGCCCACCGCCTGGCAGCACCAGCTCCTCTGGGTGCTGCTCGCCGTCGTCGGCCGGGTCGGCACCCGGGCCTCGGACCGGCTGGTGTACCCGGCCGTCGTGGTGCTCGTCGTCACCCTGCCGGGGAAGATGCTGTTCCCGAACGTCGGGGTGCTCCTGCCCGTACGCGACAACGTGCTGCTCGTCGCGGCCCTCGGCGCGGCCTGCGTGGCGCCGTTCCTGTCCCGTACGTCGCCGTACTGGCAGCGCCCCGTTCCCACGGACCACGCCCGGCCGGTCGCGTCCCGCTTCGCCCGGGTGCCGCTGATGCCCTTCTGGAGACGGGTGCTCGGCCGCCCCAACCTGCTGCTGGAACTCCTGCTGATCCGGGTCGTCTACTCCGCGTACGCGCAGGTCCGGCTGGCGGCGACCGCCGGCCGCGCCACCGCCGAGGAGCACGGCCGGCAGATCCACTCCATCGAGCAGTGGCTGCACATCGACATCGAGCACCGGATCAACCACGCGGTCGTCGACATCACCTGGCTGCGGGACTTCTTCGACTACTACTACTCGACGTTCCACTTCATCGTGCCGCTCGCCATCCTCGGGGTGCTGTATGTGCGCCGGCCTCCGGACTACCGCTGGGCCCGCAGCTCCATCGGCTTCGCCACGGTCCTGGCCCTGGCCGGCTTCTGGCTCTACCCGCTGGCCCCGCCGCGCCTGATGCCGGGCCTCGGCTTCATCGACACGGTCCACGGGGTGCAGGACCTGTCGAGCCCCGACTTCGGGGCGCTGACCGCGATGACCAACCAGTACGCGGCGATGCCTTCGCTGCACTTCGGCTGGTCGCTGTGGTGCGGGGTGGTGATCGTGCTGCTCGCGCCGAAGACGTGGATGAAGGCCCTCGGTCTGCTCCACCCGCTGTTCACGGTCTCCGCCATCGTCGCCACGGGCAACCACTGGGTGCTGGACGCGGTCGGCGGAGCGCTGGTCGTCGCCCTGGGCTTCGGGCTGACCCATGTGCTGTCCGGACCCCGGAAGCTGCTGCCCCGCACCGACGACGTGACGCGCCCGGCGTCCGGGCGTACGGCGGACGAGGGCGACGGGGTGCTGGTGGCCGGGACCACGGCCGGGAAGCGGTAGGGCCCGCGCGCACGGCGAAGGGGGTGCCGGAACGGAAAACCGTTCCGGCACCCCCTTCGGCCGGGATCGCCGCGTCAGACCGGCATCCGCCCGGAACCACCGGTCCGCCACTCGAACGGCTCAGCCGCGCGACGGTCCCAGCGCCCAGGCGGTCAGGGACAGCGTGGCCATCGACACGACCGTGGACGCGACCACGGCGTCGCGGGCGAGCGTGGTGTCCAGACCGTACTCACGGGCGTAGACGAACGCGTTCTGGGCGGTCGGCAGTGCCGAGCACAGCACCACCGCGAGAAGCTGGTCGGCAGGCAGGTCCAGGAGCGGCGGACCGCCGATGACCAGGGCGACCAGGGGGTGGACGACCGTCTTGAGGGCCACCACCACCGCCACCTCCGCCCGGCTGCCCGGTGCGGCGACCGGGTCCGCCGGATCCGGCCGGCCGTGCAGCGACAGGCCGAGCGTGATCAGGGCGGCGGGTACGGCGGCGGCCCCCAGCAGGTCTCCGCTGCGGGCGAGCGCGTCGGGCAGCCGCAGTCCGGCCGCCGACACGGCCACACCGAGCACGGACGCCACGATGACGGGATTGCGGACCGGCATGGTCCCCATGCGGCGCAGACCGGCCCGCCAGTGGGTGCGGCCCCGGTCGGTGCCGGTGTCCAGCAGCGTCAGGACCACCGGGGACATCAACAGCACCTGGAACAGGATGACCTGGGCGACGAACGACGCGTCACCCAACACCTGGACGGTCACCGGTATACCGAGGTTGGCGGAGTTGACGTACCCCGACGCCATGCCGCCGATCGCCCCGTCGGCCGTCTTGCGGCCGAAGAAGCGCCGGACCACCAGCAGACCGAGACCCGACACGAGGACCGATCCGGCGCCGAACACGATCAGTGACGCGTTCACGAAGGAGCCCAGGTCGGCGCGCGAGACCATCATGAACAGGGCCGCGGGCATGGCCACATGGAAGACGAACCGGCCGAGCACCGCCTCCGCCTGTTCTCCGAGCAGCCGCCCCCGCCCGGCCGCGTAACCGATGGCGGTCAGCGTCCAGACGGGGGCGAAGCCGGAGAGCAGGGCGTTCATGCACCTCATGATCCCCGGAGGGGTACGGCGGCCCGGGCGGGGGTCTGGACGGTCCAGGGATCATCGGGCCGGGATCAGACCCCGAGCGGCGTCCTGGTCCCCGAGACGCTCCGTCTCCACGTGCGCGGTCTCGCGTGCCGTGAACGCCGCGACGACGGACGGCAGGCAGAGCGCGGCAGCGAACAGCGCGACCCCGGCCCAGTCGTCCCCGTCGGGGCCGGCGATCTGCGAGGCGAAGGCCACGGCGAAACCGGCGACGGCGAAGCCGGTTTCGGCGAACTACTACGACGACCTGGCCGCGTGCCACGTGTTCGCCCCCGGAGAGCTGGAGACGTACCGCGAGCTCAACATCCTCTACGACCGGGACGAGAAGGGGGAGTTCCGGCACGGCTGCACCATGACGACCGGCCGCCTCTTCTTCGAACTCGTCGAGCGCACCGGCGGTCACGACGGCTACGGCGCCCGGAACGCCCCGTCAGACTCGCCGCCCAGCGGGAGTGAACAGGTCCGGACGCCCCGCGGGGCCCCGACCGGCGAACCGGTCGGGGCCCCGCGGTGTGCGTGGGTGCGGTGGATCAGTACCAGCCGTTGGACTGCCAGAAGTCCCAGGCGCCGCACGGGCTGCCGTAGCGGTCCTCCATGTAGTCCACGCCCCACTCGATCTGCGTCTTGGCGTTGGTCTGCCAGTCGGAGCCCGCCGAGGCCATCTTCGAGCCGGGCAGCGCCTGGACCAGGCCGTACGCACCGGAGGAGGCGTTGGAGGCGTGCGTGTCCCAGTCGCTCTCGTGGTCCACGATCTTGTCGAAGCAGGTGAACTGCGCGTCGTCGTCGATCATCTTCTTCGCCGTGGCCTTGGCGCTCGACGCGGACGTCGGCGCGGCGGGGGCCGCCGTCGCGGGGGTCACGCCGAGGGCGATTCCGGTGGCACCCAGCAGCACGGAGGCGCCGGTGACGGCGGCTGTGCGGCGGGTGACGCGGGGCCGGGCAGAAATGCGACGGGCGAACGACACGTAGGAACCTCTCGTCGGGGACGGGGGAGTCGCGGCCGGCCCACGAACGGGGGACCGGCACTCGCCGACCGCGGTCCACCGGGGTGGACGCCGCGGTGCTCGGCGACGTCGTCCATCGTCAGCCACACCGTCCGGGCCGCGCAACGACCGCCCCTACGACCCCGCCTCGTAGCCGGAGGCCGAAGGCCCCCTCCGGACCGCCGGGAACAGGGGCCGGGCAGGGGGTCCCGGCCTCCTGGGCCGGGTCGTACAGGACCGAGGTCCTGTGGGCACACTCACCCCTTCGGGACGTCGAATGTGACCTGGGCCTCGAAGGCGGCGCGCCGGGTGGCCCGGCGCAGGGCCTTCAGCAGGGTGGGGCCGACCGTGAGCGTCAGGACCACGGTGAGGACGGCACGGCCCAGGTCCCAGCCGAGCGAGGTCGCCAGGCAGTACGCGAGGAAGCGGACCAGGTTCTCGTGCAGGGGGCCGCCCCCGACGAAGGAGATCCCGGAACCGAGCCCCGACACGAGCGTCCAGCCCTGCAGATTCATCACCGTGCCGTACGCGAACGCCGCCACGAAGCCGTACGCCGCGAGCATCAGCACCTCGCCCCGGCCGCGCAGCCGCTCCGGGCCGGGCAGCAGGCCCGCGCCCATCGCGAACCAGCCCGTCGACAGCATCTGGAAGGGCATCCACGGCCCCACCCCGCCGGTGAGCAGCGCGGAGGCGAACAGCGTCACCGAGCCGAGCACGAAGCCGAAACCGGGCCCCAGGACCCGGCCGCTCAGCACCATCAGGAAGAACATGGGCTCCAGACCAGCCGTCCCCGCCCCCAGCGGGCGCAGCGCGGCGCCCACCGCCGCGAGGACGCCGAGCATCGCGACGGCCTTCGCGTCCAGGCCGCCGTCCGCGACCGTGGCCACGACCACACCGACGAGCAGGACGAGCAGCGCGGCGAACAGCCACGGCGCGCCCTCGGCGTGGGCGGTGACACCGGACGCCTCGCCGGCCAGCAGGGGCCAGCCGAAGGCCATCACCCCGATCGTGCTGACCAGGACGAGCGCGGCAGCGGCCCGCGGGCCGATCCGGACCGGGCGCACCGGGCGGGAGCCGGTCATGCGAGGCGCTTCCCGGGAGCGTGCGCCTCCAGCGCCGTACGCACCTGTGCCACGGTCAGCCACTGCTGCGGGGCGAGGATCTTCGCGGTCTGCGGGGCGAAGGCCGGGGAGGAGACGACGACCTGCCGGGTCGGCCCGTCGGCGACGACCTCGCCGTCGGCCAGGATCACCACCCGGTGGGCCAGTTCCGCCGTCAGCTCCACGTCGTGCGTGGCGAGGACGATCGCGTGCCCCTTCGCGGTCAGCCGCCGCAGCACGCCGACGAGCCGTGCCTTCGCCGCGTAGTCGAGGCCGCGCGTCGGCTCGTCCAGGAGGAGCAGCGGGGGGCGGGCGGTGAGGACCAGGGCGAGCGCGAGGGCGAGCCGCTGCCCCTCGGACAGATCGCGCGGGTGGGTGTCGTCCGGCACACCGGGCAGCAGCTCGGAGACCAGGGCCCGGCAACTGCCCGGGGGCGCGCCCGCGTCGGAGTCGGCCGCGGCGCACTCGGCGGCGACCGTGTCCGCGTACAGCAGGTCGCGCGGCTCCTGGGGCACGAGTCCGACCCGGCGCGCCATGGTGCGCGGCGGTGTACGGGACGGGTGCAGACCCCCGACGAGGACCGAGCCCGTGGTGGGTTCGATCATCCCGACGAGTGTGGTCAGCAGGGTCGACTTGCCCGCGCCGTTGCGGCCCATCAGGGCCACGGTCTCCCCGGGCGCGACGGACAGCGTCACCCGGCGCAGCGCCTCGACGCGCCCGCGCCGCACCCCGAGGCCCTCGATCCGGGTGACGCCGTCGCCCGGTACGGGCCCGGGCGTGGGGCGCGGACGGCGGCCGAGCAGCCGGTCGAGGAATCCGGGGGGCACGGCGGCGGGAGCGGGGAGGGGGTCCGGGGCGGCCTCCCGGGACGGTCCCTCGGGCGCCGGGAGCGGCACGGACACCAGCCGTTCGCGGAGGCCCACCGCCCGCTTCCGCGCGTCGCGCACCGACAGCGGGAGCGGCTCCCACCCGGCGAGCCGGCCCAGGTCCACGACCGGCGGGCGTACGGGCGAGACGGCCATGACGTCCGCGGGCGCGCCCGTCACCGGGGCGGCGCCCGGTGACGGCAGCAGGACGACCTGGTCGGCGTACTGCACCACACGCTCCAGCCGGTGCTCGGCCATCAGCACGGTCGTGCCCAGGTCGTGCACCAGCCGCTGGAGTACCGCCAGGACGTCCTCGGCGGCGGCCGGGTCCAGGGCGGACGTCGGCTCGTCCAGGACCAGGACCTTCGGATGCGGGGTGAGGACCGACCCGATCGCGACCCGCTGCCGCTGGCCGCCGGACAGCGTGGCGATCGGCCGGTCGCGCAGCTCCGCCAGGCCCAGCAGGTCCAGCGTCTCCTCGACCCGCCGCCGCATCACGTCGGGGGCCAGGCCCAGCGACTCCATGCCGTACGCCAGTTCGTCCTCGACGGTGTCGGTGACGAAGTGCGCGAGCGGGTCCTGGCCCACCGTGCCCACCAGATCGGCGAGTTCACGGGGCTTGTGGATACGGGTGTCCCGGCCGTCGACCGTCACCCGGCCGGTCAGCACACCGCCGGTGAAGTGCGGAACGAGACCGGAGACGGCACCCAGCAAAGTCGACTTGCCGACCCCGGACGGGCCGACGAGCAGCACCAGCTCACCCTCGGGAACCGTGAGGTCGACCCCCGAGAGCGTGGGACGGTCCGCTCCCTCGTACCGCACCGAAACCTGCTCGAACCGGATCACGCCTGCTCCTGGGAGTTCTTGGGGGAGGCCGACGGCGGGACGGGCGCCACGGCGGCGGGCAGCAGCCCGATCAGCACCGCGGCGGCGGGCCACAGCGGCAGTACGGGAGCGGTCAGCGGCACGACACCGGGGTACAGCGCCGCCGGATCGGCGGCGGCCGCCCAGAACATCGCCCCGGCCACGGCGGCACCCGAGCCCGCGACCAGCCAGGCACGCGCGCCCCACCGGTCCGGCCGGTAGCGGGTGCGGACCGTGCGCCGGCCGCCCAGCCCGAGCCCCGCCAGGGCGGCGGCCAGTCCGGCCGGCAGCAGCGGCAGCCCGTAGACCGCGCCCTGCGCGGACAGCAGCGCGTACGTTCCCGCGCACACGCCCAGCAGCCCGCCGAGCGTCAGCGCGTTCGTGGTGCGGCGGACGGAGGCAGGGACCTCGGCCGTGCGCCCGTACCCCCGCGCGTCCATCGACGCCGCCACCGCCACCGAACGCTCCAGGGCGCCCTCCAGCACCGGCAGCCCGATCTGGAGCACCGCCCCGATCCCGCCGGTCGGCCGGCCGCGCAGCCTGCGGGCGGTCCGCAGTCGCACCACGTCGGCGACCAGATTCGGTGCGAACGTCATCGCGACGACGACGGCCACCCCCACCTCGTACAGCGCTCCCGGCAGCGACTTCAGCAGCCGCGCCGGGTTGGCGAGCGAGTTCGCCGCACCGATACAGATCAGCAGGGTCGCCAGCTTCGCCCCGTCGTACAGTGCGAACACGACCTGCTCGGCCGTGACCCGGCCGCCGATCCTGACGCCCTGCGCCCAGTCGGGCAACGGCAGTTCGGGGAGCGTGAACAGTGTGTGCGTACCCGGGACCGGTGAGCCGAGGAACACGGAGAACACCAGCCGCACACCGACGACGAACAGCCCCAGCTTGATGAACGCCCCGTACGAACGGGCCCACGGCGCATCCGTACGGCGCGCCGCCACCACATAGCCCGCCACGCCCACCAGCAGTCCGAGCAGCAGCGGATTGGTCGTACGGGACGCGGCCGTGGCCAGACCGAGCGCCCACAGCCACCAGGCCCCGGCCGGCAGCGCGTTGCTGCGGGTCGCCTCGGGAGCGCGCAGGGCACGGTGCGGCCGGGCCGCGCCGGCTTCGCGGGTCATCGGCGGCGACGGGCCTGCAGCACCGCGGCGACACCCAGCAGGAGCACCGCACCGACCCCGGTGAGCACACCGGCCGACGGACCGCCGCCGTCCGGGTCGCCGGCGGCATCCCCGGCGTCCGCGGCGGTCGCCGGGGCCGAGCCGCCGGACCCCGGGGCACCGGAGTCCCCGCCGACCTGCTCACCGCAGCCCGACGCCGGATAGCCCGAGATCGCGCAGAGCATCGCCGAACTGTCGTACCGCAGCGGCTTCGCCACCGAGGCGAGCGCCTCCGCGGTGCTCGCCTCCGGCGCCACCCGCGCACAGGCGGTGCGCGGCACGGGCGGTGTCTCACCGTCCGGGGCGTCCGCCGCCGTGCCCGGGTCGATGACCAGCGCGATCCGCTTGAGGCCGTCCTTCGCCAGGGTGCCCGCGCAGATCGCCCCGAAGTCCGGGGCGCGGCGCGGCTGCGCCGAGTCCGAGGAGTCCTCGCTCACCGAGAAGCGGAAGCCCTGCACGGCGCCGTCGTCGGGCCGCACCAGGGACGGGCCCTGCGTGGCGTACGTCCAGTTCTTCCCGCCGTCGCCCTCCCAGAACGACCAGTAGCGGTAACCCGCCGCCTGCGCGCTCCCCGCGGCCGGCACGACCAGCAGGGCGCCGACGAGGAGAAGCAGTGCCGCGGTGCCGCCCGGCGGGCGCCTCACAGCTGCTGGTTCTTCCGGCGCCCGCTGAGCAGGAAGCCGATGCCCGCGCCGAAGGCGAGTCCGATGCCGACCAGCCACCAGACGCCGAGCCCGCCGTCGTCGCTGCTCGTGTCCTTCGGCTCCTGCGCGGTCGTGGTAGGCGAGGGCACGGCGGTCGCGGCGGGCGCCGGGCCCGTCGCGTTGAGCTGCTTGACGAGGTCGACGCCCCCGAAGTCACGGGCGTCGGTCCCGGTCGCGTGCGCGGCGAGCACCAGCTGCGCGGTGGCGGCGGGGCCGCCCTCCTTCGCCCAGCCCAGCGCGTTCTTCTCCAGGTAGGCGACCGCTCCGGCCGCCTTGTCCTTGTGACCCGACGCCGCCAGCGCGACGACGGCGTCGGCGGTGTTGCCGAAGTCCGGCTGCGGCTCGGTGTCCTCGGCGCCCGGCATCGGCGGCAGCTCCAGATGACCGGAGCCGGCCAGGGCGCCCGCGAGGTAGAAGGCGCCGTTCTGCGCGGACTGCTCCGGGGTCAGGTCCGTGCCCTTGGCGCAGGAGGGCGCCTTCGCCGCGTTGGAGGTGCCGGCCGCCATGCCCTTGCCCATCGCGCCGAGCACCGCCGCCGCCGTGGCGTCCGCGTTGGCCGTGAGCTTGCCGTTCTTGTCCGGCTGGTAGGCGAACGCCCCGCCGTCCTTCCCCCCGCACGGCAGGGCGAACGACTGCAGCGCCGTGTACGGCGTGCTGCCGCCCGGCTTCGTGACCGCGGCCAGCGGTACGCCCGCCCGGGCCAGTGCGCCGATCACGACGGCGGTGGAGTTGGCGTCGCTCGGGCTGCCCGGGTTGTAGCCCCAGCCGCCGTCCTCGTTCTGCACGGACTTCAGCCAGGTGACGCCCTTGTCCACGACCTCGCGGTGCACGGCCAGCTCGACCACGGCCTGGACCGCCGCCGCGGTCGCGTTGGTGTCCGCCACCGTCTTGTCGTCACAGGGCACGGAGGCGTCGCGGTACGAGGTGAAGGCCCCGTCGGCGCACTGCTGGCCGACGAGCCAGTCCACCGACTGCGTGGCAGGCGTGACGAGCTCGATCTTCTGCGCCAGGAAGGCCACCGACTGGCGCCACACGCCGTCGTACGCCGGGTCCTTCGTCCCGTACAGACCGGGCGGCAGCGCCGCGGACGGAGAGGGGGACGGGCTCGGGGCGGCGACCGCCGCAGGGGCGGCGGCGGCACAGAGCACGGCGGTGATCGCGAGCGCTGCCGCGCGGCGGCGTACGGTCATGGCGGGCTGGGCCTCTCCTGCGAGGACCGGGCTC
The DNA here is from genome assembly GCF_045040375.1 of Streptomyces sp. NBC_01520. NCBI lineage: Bacteria > Bacillati > Actinomycetota > Actinomycetes > Kitasatosporales > Streptomycetaceae > Streptomyces > Streptomyces sp. NBC_01520. The sequence goes on along the minus strand of NZ_CP109404.1, from coordinate 2,364,737 downwards.
GGGCACACGGATGCACCGGGCTCCGGCCCCGTATACCTCGACGGTGCCGGCCACCGGGGTTCCGGTGGCACGAGCCGGTCACGCTCACGCACGGGGCATTCCGGCTGACCGTCCCTGGGGACGGATGACGGCTGCGGGCCAGCGCCGGATTCGCACCGGCTTCCCCCCGTACGGGCATGATGACGACCCGTTCACTCTACCGGGGCGCTCCACGCCCTCCCCGGGCGCACGGCGACGGGACCGGCCGCGATCCCGGGGAAAGGGCTTCCCAGCAGGTCAAAGCCCGTGCGAAACTCCGGCGGGGGATCAAACGGGCGGGCGCCCGTGGACAGGAACGACCGGGGCGGGAAGCACCAGTGCGTACAAGAGGAACGGCGGCAGCGGCCGCCGCGGTGAGCGCATTCATGACGGTGACCGCGGGCTGCGGTCCCGTCGGCGAGGAGGGGGCCGCGCCGAAACCGTCGCCCGTGCCCACCGTGGCGTTCACCAAGGAGACGGTGACCGGCGAGATAGCCGCCGTCGCCGGGACCGCGGGACTTCCCGCCGGTGACACCTCCACGGCCGGTCTGCCCGCGGGCGACTGGCAGGAGTGCATCGCCCCCTGGATGGGCGACGCGCCGGCCGCGGGGGCGGCCGACGCCTTCGAGGCGGCCGTGCGGCAACTGCGCCAGCGGGACTGGGAGATCGTCTCCAGCCACGCGGAGCAGGACGTCACCTTCCGCACCCTCGCCAAGCGGGGCTGGAAGGTGTACGCCCGGCACTACGCGATGGCGGGCTTCGGCACGGAGCAGATCGTGTCGCTCACCGCGGTCGAGGACGGCTGCGAACTGCCCGAGGAGATCAGGGGCGACTACGAGGACCCGGCCTGACAGCCGGAGTCGGCGATCACGAAGTGGCCCGTCGGTGACTCCCTGAGCGTGTGCGTGACGAACACGTTGTACAGGCCCATGTTCTGCCCGGAGCCGTTCGCGTAGACGTACCCGCCCGAGGTGCGGGCCCGTCCCGCCGTCACGTGCGCGTAGTTCGTCGCCTCGACGCACCGGGCGGGTACGGTACCGCCCGTGGTGGTCGCCGTCACCGCCGTCGAGACGGCTCCGACGGTTCCCGAGGAGTCGACCGCCGCCACCGTCCAGCGGTACGCGGTCCCGGCGCCCAGCCCGGTGTCCGTGACCGAGGGCGAGGCCGGTGCGGCCACCTGGGCGCCGTCGCGGTACACCCGGTACGAGGCGGCTCCCGCGACCGCGTCCCACACCAGCGAGGCCGTGCCGTCCGTGACCCCGGTGACCGTCAGACCGGCCGGGGCGGGCAGTCCGTCCTCGCCGCCCGGGGTGTCCCGGTCCAGGCCCCAGAACAGGCCCGTGCGGTACGTCGAGCAGATCGTGTCCAGGAAGTACGCGGCCGTCGACCCGCACTGCCCGTCGCCCGACCCCGGGTCCACGGCCAGGCCGTGCCCCATGCCGGAGACCGAGAACGTCTCCACGGCCGGCTGCCCGGACGCGTCCTCGTACACGCTCCGGGTCGTGCCGCCGGGCAGGCTCTCCGTGCGGGACGGGGTCTGGCCGATCCCCCAGACGTCGGTCCACTGGTCGCGCAGCGCCGTGGCGTTGGCCGGGTGGACCGTGTAGTCCGAGGTGCCCTGCCAGACCGAGACCCGGGGCCAGGGGCCGGTCCAGCCCGGGTAGGAGGCGCGGACCTTGTCGCCCCACTGGGCGGGCGACAGCTTCTGCGGGCCCGTCTGGCAGCCCGACGCGGCGGCCTGGCTGGTGGCGCACTGCGCGGGCAGCCCGGAGGCCACGGACCCGCCCGCGAACACGTCCGGGTAGGCGGCCAGCAGGTCGGCGGCCATCCCGCCGCCCGCCGACAGTCCGGTGACGTACACCCGGCGGCCGTCGGAGCCGTACGTCTGCTTCGCGTACTCGACCATCTGCGCGACGGACGCGGCCTCCCCCCGGCCCCGGGTGCTCTCGGCCGGGTCGAACCAGCCGAAGCAGGACAGCGGGTTGTTCGCCGACGTCGTCTGCGGGAAGACGACGTCGAAGCCCCACAGGTCGGCGTACTGCGGCCAGCCCGAGTGGGAGTAGTAGGCGTCGGCGGACTGTGCGCAGCCGTGCAGCGCGACGACGAGGGGCGCGCCCGCCGGCACGTCGTCGGGCGTGTAGGCGTACATCTGCAGACTGCCGGGATTCGAGCCGAAGCCCGTGACCTGCCGCAGACCGGCGGCGGCCGTGGCCGGCGGGGCGGCCAGAGCGGTACCGGGGGCCGGGGCGAGCAGGATCAGGACGGCGGCGGACGCGATGCGGCGGAGCAGGCGTCGGAGGGTCGGTGGGCGCACGGTGGGGCCTCCCTGGTCGGGTCGGGCGTGCGGACTTACCGGCCGGAAACTATTGGCCGGGGAGCGCCCCGCCCATGTGACAGACGGACATCCGCCGATTCCCGCTGTGTGCGGCGCTCCTCTTGCGCCCGCCGCGGGCCGGGGAGAACGGCGGGGACCGCCCGCCCGCCGCCCGCCCCGCACCATGTACGCCGCCACCATGGCCCCGCCCGAGGGTGTGTGCACCGACCCCGTGTGATGCGGGCGGTGACGTCCTTACGGTGACGCCCATGCAGACTTCCCGGACCCCGGACCACGCACCCCCCACACCGCCCGCAGACCGGTTCCTGGCCGGACGCACCGCCCTGGTCACCGGTGCGGCGAGCGGTATCGGACTGGCCTGCGCCCAGGCGCTCGCCGCCGCGGGCGCCCATGTCCACGTGGTGGACAAGGCCGCAGACGCGGCGAAGGACCTGGCCGAGCGGATCGGCGGAACGGCCTGGGTGGCCGACCTCTCCATGGCCGAGGCGGTGGAAGCGCTCCCCGCCGACGCGGACATCGTGGTCAACAACGCGGGGCTGCAGCATGTGGCACCGGTGCACGACTTCCCGCCGGAGCGCTTCACACTGATCCACCGGGTGATGGTGGAAGCCCCGTTCCGCATCTTGCGCCGGACGCTCCCCGGCATGTACGAACGCGGCTGGGGGCGTGTCGTCAACATCTCGTCCGTGCACGGGCTGCGCGCCAGCCCCTACAAGTCGGCCTACGTGTCGGCCAAGCACGCACTGGAGGGACTCAGCAAGGTGGTCGCACTCGAAGCGGCGGAGCACGGGGTGACCAGCAACTGCGTCAGCCCCGGCTACGTCCGCACCCCCCTGGTCGAGAACCAGATCGCCGACCAGGCCCGCAGCCACGGCATCTCGGAACAGGAGGTGGTCGGTCGGGTGATGCTGGAGCGCAGCGCCGTCAAGCGGCTCATCGAACCCGGTGACGTGGCCGGGGCCGTCCTGTGGCTGTGCGGTCCCGGCACGGGGCACATCACCGGAACCTCCCTCGCGATGGACGGCGGCTGGACCGCCAACTGACCCTCCGCCCGCACCCCGAGAGACGATGGCCGCCCATGTCTGCACCGTCCCCCTCCGCCGCGCTCCTCCTGGCACGCCTCCTCGACCTGCTGGCCGACGACGCCCCCGCCGAGGCGCTCGGCGCCGTCACCTCGGAGGCCAGGGCCGCCGGGGTGCCCGCCGCCGACCTGGCCGAGGTGGAGCGGGCGGCCGCCACCGCCCTGCGGATCAGGGGCGCCCTGCGCCAGCACCGGCGCCGCGAGCTCCAGCTCACCGCCCTCTTCGACACCGCGGGCGACCTGGCGGCCTCCCGGGACCTGGACGACGTGCTGAAGGCCATCGTGCGCCGGGCCAGGATGCTGCTGGGTACCGACACCGCCTACCTCACGCTCCCCGACGAGGAGGCCGGGGACACCTACATGCGGGTCACCGACGGGTCGGTGTCCGTGCTCTTCCAGCGGCTGCGCCTCGAACTGGGCGAAGGGCTCGGCGGACTGGTGGCACAGACCGCGAGCCCGTACGCGACCCCCGACTACCGCACCGACGACCGCTTCCGCCACACCCGCAACATCAACGCCGGTGTACTGGACGAAGGGCTCGTCGCGATCCTCGGCGTCCCCCTCCTCCTCGGCTCCAGCCGCGGCGGTACGGGAAAGGTCATCGGCGTCCTCTTCGCGGCCGACCGCGCCCCACGCGTCTTCAGCCCCGACGAAGTCGCCCTGCTCTGCTCGCTCGCCGCGCACGCCGCGATCGCGATCGACACCGCGCGGGCCCTGGACGACACCCGGTCGGCCCTCGCGGAACTGGCCGGGGCGAACGCCGAACTGGCCGAGGCCAACGCCGCCGTACGCGCCCACTCGGCCGCCATGCAGCGGGCCGAGGAGGCCCACGACCGGCTCACCGACCTGGTGCTGCGCGGCGGCGACATGAAGGACGTCGCCGTGTCCGTCGCCGGGCTGCTCGACAGCCCTCTGACCGTCCACGACCCGGGCGGGCGCCTGCTGGCCGCCGTACGGCCGGACGGCTCCGGATTCGCCGCCGACAGCTTGGACGCCGGCTGGCTCGCCGGAACCGCCGAGGAGTCCCGCCACGTGGCCCGCGCCGTACACCGCGACGGCCGGTGGATCTGCGCCGTGCTCGCGGGCCAGGAACTCCTCGCCAGCCTGGTCCTGCACCGGGCCGGCCGGCTCGACGACTCCGACCGGCGGCTCTTCGAACGCGCCGGTGTCGTCACCGGTCTGCTCCTGCTGCTGCGCCGCACGGTCGCCGAGACCGAGAACCGGATCCGGGGTGAGCTGATCAGCGACCTGCTCGGCGACCCGGAACGCGACCCGGCCGGACTCGCCGAGCGGGGCCGGCGCCTGGGCGTCGACCTGGACCGGCCGCATCTGCTGCTGGTGGCGGAGGCGGTGGCCCGGGAGAAGCTCGGCGGCGCGGCGATGCGCTACCTCTTCGGCGGGGACATCCACGGGGTCAGCGCCGAACACGCGGGCACGGTCGTGCTGCTGATCGACTGCGGTGACGGCGCCGTGCCCGTCGGCGAGTCCGCCCGGGCGGCGGCCGCACAGCTCGGCCACCTCGTCCAGGCACCCGTCACCGTCGCCGGGACGGGCCCCGCCCGGGGCGCCCGCGAACTCGCCGCCGCCTACGGGGAGGCGGCACGCTGCCTGCGCGCGATGCGGGTCCTGGGGCGCACGGGCGAGGGCGCCTGCGTCGACGAACTCGGCTTCCTCGGGGTGGTGCTCGGCAACGCGAAGGACGTGGACGGCTTCGTCACCGCGGTCCTCGGCCCGCTCCTGCGCTACGACGAACGACGCGGCACGCACCTGGTCCGCACGCTGCGGGCGTACTTCGGGGCGGGCGGCAGCCTGATCCGGGCCAAGGACGAACTCCACGTCCATGTGAACACGGTGGTGCAGCGCCTGGACCGGATCCAGGTGCTGCTGGGCCGCGACTGGAACGAGCCGGACCGGGCCCTGGAACTGCAACTGGCGTTGCGGCTCCAACTGCTGTCGGGTGATCGGGGCTAGAAGGGCCGGGAAGGCCGGAAGACCCTGGGTCTCCCGGCCGCACGCGGGCCCCTCAGAGGTGGCCGGAGTACTCCAGCAGGCTGTCGGCGACCAGGGCGGAGCCCCGTTCACCCGTGAGTACCGTGTAGTGGTTGACGCCGCCGATCCGGACCGCCCGGACCTTCGTGCCGGGCAGACCGGCCCTGGCCAGCCTCGCCTCGTCGTACAGCCCCTGCTCCTCGTTCATCAGGCCGCGTTCCGCCCACAGCAGCGTCGTCGGCCCGGCGAGCGCGTGCACGGCCGACAGCACATCCTGTTCGAACAGGTCCGTCCCGTCCGTGCGGACCGCCTCCAGACGGCAGCTGGAGCGCATCGCGGGTTCCTCACCCGTCAGGTCCCGCTGGATGTACGCGTCGATCTCCGGCGACCACCCGTCGTCCGAGAACGAGGGGTGGGCCTGCCAGAAGTCCCGGTACGCGGCGCGGTCGGGGAACGTCATCGACAGCCGGGCCATGGCCGGGCCGATCACCGCCGTGATCAGCTCGTCCGCGGACAGATGGGTGGGCGCCGGGAAGCCGAACCCGCCGTCGACCAGCACCAGCGGGCCGAAGCGGCCCGGGTGCCGTACGGCGGCCAGCGCCGCCACGAAGGCACCCATCGAGTGGCCGGCCAGCACCACCCGGTCCAGCCCGAGCGCGTCGGCCAGCGCCGCCGCGTCGTCCGCGTGCGCGGCGATGCCGTACGGCCCGGGCAGCGCGGCGCTGGCCGCCCGGCCGCGCAGGTCCGGGGCGACCAGGGTGGCCCGGCCGGCCAGCTGCCGGGCCACCGGGCCCCAGGACAGCGCGTTGGCGGTGATGCCGTGCAGGGCCAGGACCACCGGAGCGCCGGGGTCCCGGGCCGGCCAGCGCAGCGCGGCGAGTTCCCCGCCGGTCACGGGGACGCGTATCTCTTCGTACGGGGTCATGCGTTCTCCTTGCGGGTTCCGCGCAGACGGGACGGCAGGCGGGCCAGGCCGCCGGGCAGTACGTGTACCACGACCACGAACAGCGCCCCGAGCAGGAACAGGGGCTGGGAGAGCGGCACCCTCAGGACGGCGGGCAGATCGGCCACCGCCCCCGATCCCGCGAGATCGCCGAGCCGGTGGTCCGCCCAGGCGTAGAGGATGCCGCCGACCATCGGCCCCCAGCGGGTGCCGGAGCCGCCCAGCACCACCATCACGAGAAGGGCCAGGGTGAAGTCCGAGGTCGTCGTCTGCGGGGTGGAGCCGCCGGTGAGGAGGAGGTGGACGAGCCCGCCGACCGCCGCCAGACCACCGGCCAGCACGAAGGCCGTCAGCTTGAAGCCGTACGGCTTCAGCCCCAGCACCTCCACCCGGCGCTCGTTCTCCTTGATGCCCTCCCAGACCCGGCCGGTGGGGGAGCGGACCGCCCAGTGGACGACACCGAGGGTCAGGACGAGGTAGGCGAGGGTGATCCAGTACAGGTTCGCGGTGTTGCCGATGCCGACCACCCAGGACGGCAGCAGCTCCGCCGGGGCCGCCCGGCCCTCCTCGCCGCCGGTGAAGCCACCGGGGTTGCGGGCGACGACGATCGAGCCGGCCTGCGCGAAGGCCAGCGTCACCATGGTGAAGCCGATGCCGGTGACCCGCAGGCTCACCGCCCCCAGGACCAGGGCGAGCGCGATCCCGGAGCAGAGACCCAGGGCGGCGGCCGCGGCGAACGGCAGGCCCGCCTCCAGCAGGAACGTGTTGGTGGCGTAGCTGCCCACCGCGAAGTACAGGGCGTGCCCGAAGGAGAGGAGCCCTGTACGGCCCAGCAGCAGGTCGTAGCCGGTCGCCAGGGCGCCGAACAGCAGGCAGGTGGCGAGGAGTTGAAGGCTTCCCGGGCTGCCGAGCGGCCCTTCCAGCAAGCCGGGCAGGGGGAGCGCGCTGAACGGTGCGGTGATCAGGAGGACCAGTACGGCGGCGGGCCACCAGCGCAGCAGCCGGGCCGTGTTGCCCGGGGCCCGTGCGGGGGAGGGCGCGGGCGTCCCCTCCGTACGGTCGTGTGTCTCCGTGGCGGTACTCACGCGAGCCTCCCGGTCAGTCCGCGCGGCCTGACGAGCAGCAGCGCGGCGAGCATGACGACGACGGCCAGGTCGCCGAGGCCCGCCGCGGTGTAGTAGTTGGCGAACTGCTGGACCAGGCCGATGACGACGGCGGCCACCGCGGCCCCGGTCACCGAGCCCATGCCGCCGGTGACCACCACGACGAACGCGAAGATCAGCAGCGAGGTGCCCTGCCGGGGGTCGACGGAGCCGAAGTACAGCCCGCCGAGGGCTCCGCCGAGCGCGGCGACCGAGCCGCCGATGGCGAAGACGAGGGTGAACGCCTTGCGGACGTCTATGCCCAGCGCGGTCACCATCGCCCGGTCCTCGACCCCGGCCCGCACGACCAGACCGTGCCGGGTCCGGCCGAGGAACAGGTGCAGGACGACGAGGACGACGGCCGCCGCCGCGATCAGGACCAGCCGGTTCACCGGCACGTCGGCGCCCAGCAGCGCGAAGGTGCCGGAGAGCGCCTCGGGCCCGGGGAAGGTCCGGGCGTCCGATCCCCAGATCCCGGAGAGCAGCGCGGGCACCGCCAGCGCCACGCCGACCGTGGCGAGGATCTGCTCGCGCGGCCGGGTGTACAGCGGGCGCACGACTCCGAGTTCCAGCACCACGGCGGCGAGGGTGCCCACCGCCGTGCCGAACAGGACGGCGAGGACGAAGCCCCAGCCGCCCGGGCCCGCGCCGGGAAGATTCCCGGAGGCCGCCCACCAGGTGCCGTAGGCGCCGATGGAGAGCAGCGCCCCGTGGGCGAAGTTGAGCACGTCCATCAGGCCGAAGATCAGCGAGAGTCCGGACGCGACGAGGAAGTAGAGCGCACCCAGGCCGAGGCCCGTCATGGTGAGCAGCACGATGGTGGACATCAGGAATCCGCCTCCGCGGGATGTGTGGTGAGCGAGCCCGGTCCCACGCCGAGCAGCCGGCGGGTCGCCTCCGCGTCGCCCAGCAGCCCGTCCGCCGTGCCCTGATGGGCCGTCCGGCCGTCGGCGAGCACCGCACAGTGCGCCGCGAGGCGGCGTACGACGGCGAGGTTCTGCTCGACGAGGAGCACGGGGACCGCCTCGGCCGCCCGTTCCAGCACCTGGGCGACCTCGGTGACCACCTTGGGTGCCAGGCCCTTGGTGGGCTCGTCGGCGATGATCAGCCGGTTGCCGTTGAGCAGGGTCCGGCCGATGGCCACCATCTGCTGCTGTCCGCCGGACAGGGTCCCGGCCTGCTGACGGGCGCGCTGCCTCAGTTCGGGGAAGAGCTCGTGGACGAGGGCGTACGCGGGCTCGCCCGCCCCGCGGCGTTCGGCCAGGCGCAGGTTCTCCGCCACCGTCAGGCCCGCGAAGACACCGCGGTCCTCGGGGGCGTAGCCGATGCCCCGCCGGATCAGTGTGTGGGTGGGCAGCGTCACGGTCTCCTCGCCGTCGAACCGCACGCTCCCGGTGCGCGGGACGAGGCCGAGGATGCCGCGTACGGTCGTGGTCTTCCCGGCGCCGTTGCGGCCGAGCAGCGCGGTCACCCCGCGGGGTGCCACGTCCAGGTCCACACCGTGCAGGATGTGCCTGCCGCCGATCAGGACCCGCAGCCCGCGGACGGCGAGAAGCGTCTTCGGCCCGGCTGTCACAGGCCCTCCCCGAGGTAGGCCTGCTGGACGACGGGGTCGGCGGTCACTGCCTGAGGGGTGTCCAGGGCGAGCAGCCGGCCGTGGTGCATCACGGCGAGCCGGTCGGCGAGGCCCAGCAGGACGTCCATGTGGTGCTCGACCATGAGGACGGTACGGCCCTCGTCGCGGTGCAGGGTGCGGATGAGTTCGGTGAGCGCGGGGACCTCCTCGGCGCTCACCCCGGCCATCGGTTCGTCGAGCAGCATCAGCCGGGGCTCGCCCACGAGCAGCACGGCGAGTTCCAGCTTGCGCTTCTCGCCGTGGGAGAGCTCCGCGGCCGTGGCCCCGGCGCGATGGCCGAGGCCGGTGCGTTCCAGCACACCGGTCACCTCGGCGGTGTAGCGGGACGCGCGCCGCCACAGCCGGTACGAGCCGCCGTGGCGGGCCTGCGCGGCCAGCCGGACGTGCTCGGCCACGGTCATCTGCGGCCAGAGGCTGGAGGTCTGGAACGTCCGGCCGATGCCGCGCCGGGCGCGGATGTGCACGGGCAGGTCGGTCAGGTCCGCGCCGTCCAGGGCGAGGGTGCCGTCGGTGGGCAGGCTGATCCCGCTGATGAGGTTGAACAGGGAGGTCTTGCCCGCGCCGTTGGGGCCGATGAAGGCCAGGAACTCGCCCTCGCGGACGCTCAGGGAGACGTCCTGGAGGATGGTCGCCCCGCCGATGCTCCAGCCGAGACCGTCCAGCCGGAGCACGGGGGCGTCCGTACACGCCCCCGTGCCGTGCGCGGTGGTGGTGTGTGCGGTCACCGGTCAGCCCGCCGAGGGCGTGACGGGCGGTGCCACGTCGTTCATCGGCCGGGCGCCCACCAGCTCGGGCTCGGCGGCGGCGCCCTGCCCGTTCAGCTTGGCCTCGAACATCGGCTGCACCAGTGCGTGGTCCTCGGCCCGGACCTGTGTCTCGCCCTTCACCCCGTCGAACTTCCAGCCCTCCAGGGCCTTCACCATGGCGGCCGTGTCGGTGGGGCTGCCTTCCTCGACGGCCCGCACGATCATCTGTGCCGCGGTGAAACCGTCCGTGGAGAACAGGTCGGGTGTGCCGCCCGCCTTCGTGATGCCGTCGATCATGGCCTTCTCCACGGCGTTGCCACCGCCCGCGCCGGGGAAGTAGTGCGCGAGGAACGAGACCTTGGTGCCGGCGGCTCCGAACACCGGGTACGAGGCCGTCCCGGCCAGCCCGGTGACGACCCTGCTCGCCGTCAGCACACCCTGCTGGTCCAGCGCGGTCCACAGGGCGGGGGCCGTCGCACCGGCCCAGGCGACGAAGACCAGGTCGGGCCCGCCCGACTTGACCTGCCGGGCGAACGGGGTCAGGTCCGTGGCGCTGGGCGGTGCGAGGACGGAGTCCACCTTCGCGCCCTCGGCACCGAGCACCGCCTCGACGGCCGCGACGTTGGCCTGGCCGAACGTCGAGTCCTGGGCGAGGACGGTGACCTTCTTGCCCTCGGGGTCTCCGAGCATCGTGCCCGCCGTGAGGATGTCCTGGTAGGACTGCCGGCCGGAGCGGAAGGTGTACTCGTTGATCCCGGTCACGGCGTCCGTGGCGGCCGGGCCGTTGACGTACAGCACCTTGTTCTGGGCGGCCAGCGGGGCCATCTGGAGGGCGACGCCGGAGTCGGTGGTGCCCGCCAGCACCTTGTAGCCCTTGCCGATCAGGTTCTTCGCGGCGGAGACCGCCTTGCCCGGGTCACCGGCGTCGTCGTGCTCGGAGACCACGATGGGGTGGCCGTCGACCTCGCCGGTGCCCTGGGTGGCGTAGTCGAGGCCCGCGATGAATCCGTCGCGGTACTGCTTGCCGTACGCGGCGAGCAGTCCGGTGCGGGAGTAGACCAGGCCCACCTTGACGGCCTCGTCCTCGCCGGAGCCGGATTCGCCGCCGGCCTGCCCGGCGGCGGTACACCCCGCCAGGAGGATGCCGGCGGTGGCGAGCACGGCCGCTGTCAGGGTTCTGTGCTGGACGGTGCCTACAGCTCTGCGACGCATGGGACCGGCTCCTCGGCATGGTTCGGGTGACGTGGGCCGAACCGTATGAACACCGTGGCGCCGTCGACATGGTGCAGGGCACCTCACCTGACGGGGGTGTGGTGTGAGCACCGCACATGGGCCCCGGGCCCATGTCCTCTCAGACCGCCGGCGCGTCCACGGATCCGTCCGTGTCCCCGTCCCCGCTCCCGTGCGCCGGGCCGATCAGCCCGCAGACCGTCTCGATGTCCCGCTCCACCTGCCCGATCGACTCCCGCCCCGACAGCCAGGTGATCAGCGCCGAGTGCCAGGTGTGCTCGATGACGCGGACCACGGACAGCTGCTCCTGGGTGGGGTCCTCCAGCTCCATCGCGTCCAGGATGATCGCCGTCGTGAGCCGGGAGACGGCGTCCACCTCGGGGCTCACCCCGCGGTCCGCGAACGTCAGCGCCCGCACCATCGCGTCCGCCAGGTGCGGCTCCCGCTGGAGCGCGCGGAAGGCCCGCAGCAGTGTCTCGGCGACCCGCCGGGCGGCGTCGTCCCCGGAGGGCGGACGTCTGCGGAGCGTGAGCTGCAGATGCTGGAGCTGGTCCTGCATGACGGCCACCAGCAGATGGATCTTGGAGGGGAAGTAGCGGTACAGCGTGCCCAGGGCGACCCCGGCGGCGTCCGCCACCTCGCGCATCTGCACGGCCTCGAAACCGCCCCGGCCGGCCAGCTGGGCACCGGCCTGCAGGATGCGGCGCCGACGAGCCTCCTGACGTTCCGTCAGGGGGGATGCCGCCGCTCTGGCTTCCGCTGTCATCTGTCCCCGTCCAAGGCTTCCGTCCGCACCGGTATCCGCACCGGCGTCCGCGTCGCGGTCCGTGCCGAAGAAGGGGAACCCGTTCCCTGTCCGGCCGGGTGCCGTCTCCCGGGCGCGCACAGCATGCCAGGGGGGCCGCCGTGGCGCGAATCACCTGATCCGGCCGTCACCACCGACCTACCTGCCGGTAGATTCGATGCTTGTTGAACGAACAAGTCTGAAACTTGTTCTAGATTAGCGCGACCGGTTACGCTCCGGCGAACACGCAGTGAGAAGGGGGCCGAGTGTGACCGCTGAGGCCATAGAGACAGGCCCCTTCGCGGGCGGCGGCGCGTCGGACACCGACGGTGACCGGCCGTTGCGCATCGCACTCCTCACCTACAAGGGCAACCCCTTCTGCGGCGGCCAGGGCGTCTACGTGCGCCACCTCGGCCGCGAGCTGGCCCGGCTGGGACACAGCGTCGAGGTGATAGGCGCCCAGCCCTACCCCGTACTCGACGAGGGCGTCCCGCTCACCGAACTGCCCAGCCTCGACCTGTACCGGCAGCCCGACCCGTTCCGCACGCCGGGACGCGGCGAGTACCGCGACTGGATCGACCTCGCCGAGGTCGCCACCATGTGGACCGGCGGTTTCCCCGAGCCCCTCACCTTCAGCCTGCGGGCCCGGCGCCATCTCCTCGCCCGACACGGCGACTTCGACGTCGTGCACGACAACCAGACACTCGGCTACGGCCTGCTCGGCGACCTCGGTGCACCCCTGGTCACCACGATCCACCACCCCATCACCGTCGACCGGCAACTGGACCTGGACGCAGCGGAGTCCGCCCGCCGCCGGCTCTCCGTACGCCGCTGGTACGGCTTCACCCGCATGCAGAAGCGCGTCGCCCGCCGGCTGCCGTCCGTCCTCACCGTCTCCGCCTCCTCCCAGCAGGAGATCGTCGAGCACCTCGGGGTACGCCCGGACCGTGTCCGGGTCGTGCACATCGGGGCCGACACCGACCTGTGGTCGCCCGACCCCTCCGTCGCCGAGGTGCCCGGCCGCATCGTCACCACCTCCAGCGCCGACGTCCCGCTGAAGGGCCTCGTCCACCTCGTCGAGGCACTCGCCAAGCTCCGTACGGAGAACCCGCGGGCGCACCTCGTCGTCGTCGGCAAGCGGGCCGAGGACGGGCCCGTCGCCCAGGCCATCGAGCGGTACGGACTCCAGGACGCCGTCGAGTTCGTCAAGGGCATCAGCGACGCCGAACTCGTCGACCTGGTCCGCAGCGCCCAGATCTCCTGCGTCCCCTCGCTCTACGAGGGCTTCTCGCTGCCCGCCGCCGAGGCGATGGCCACCGGCACACCGCTCGTCGCCACCACCGGCGGCGCGATCCCCGAGGTCACCGGCCCGGACGGCGAGACCTGCCTCGCAGTCCCGCCCGGCGACGCCGACGCCCTGGCCGCCGCGCTCGGCCGGCTGCTCGGCGACGCGGACCTGCGCACCCGCCTCGGCTCGGCCGGCCGCGACCGCGTGCTGGCCCGATTCACCTGGGCCAGGGCGGCCGTCGGTACCGTCGAGCTGTACCGTCAGGCGATCGCCGCCCGGGGCGTCCGCAGGTGACCGCCCCCGTCGCTCCCTGAACCCGCATCTCCCGAACCCGTACCTCCGACCTCGAAGGCAGGCCCCCGTGCTGACCGTCGACTTCACCCGCTTCCCGCTCGCCGCAGGCGACCGGGTGCTCGATCTGGGCTGCGGCGCCGGCCGTCACGCGTTCGAGTGCTACCGGCGCGGCGCCCAGGTGGTGGCACTCGACCGGAACGCCGAGGAGATCCGCGAGGTCGCGAAGTGGTTCGCCGCGATGAAGGAGGCCGGAGAGGCCCCCGAGGGCGCGACCGCCACCGCCATGGAGGGCGACGCGCTCAACCTGCCGTTCCCCGACGAGTCGTTCGACGTCGTCATCATCTCCGAGGTCATGGAGCACATCCCCGACGACAAGGGTGTGCTCGCCGAGATGGTCCGTGTGCTCAGGCCCGGCGGCCGGATCGCGATCACCGTGCCCCGCTACGGCCCCGAGAAGGTCTGCTGGACGCTCTCCGACGCGTACCACGAGGTCGAGGGCGGGCACATCCGGATCTACAAGGCCGACGAACTCCTCGGCAAGATCCGCGGCGCCGGACTCAAGCCCTACGGCACCCACCACGCGCACGCCCTGCACAGCCCCTACTGGTGGCTCAAGTGCGCCTTCGGCGTCGACAACGACGCAGCGCTGCCGGTGCGCGCCTACCACAAGCTGCTGGTCTGGGACATCATGAAGAAGCCCATGGCCACCCGGGTCGCCGAGCAGCTCCTCAACCCGGTCGTCGGCAAGAGCTTCGTGGCGTACGCGACCAAGCCGCACCTCCCCAGGACCGAGGCGTGAGCACTCCCGAGCGGACCGAGCACCTCGTCCTGCCCGGAGTCCTCACCGCCGAGCAGGCCGCCGAGACCGTGGCCGCGCTGCGCGCCGTGCAGCGCGAGGACGGGGCACTGCCCTGGTTCCGCGGCCACCACCTCGACCCGTGGGACCACACCGAGGCCGCCATGGCCCTGGACGCGGCCGGCGAACACGAGGCCGCCGCCCGCGCCTACGCCTGGCTGGCCCGCCACCAGAACGAGGACGGCTCCTGGTACGCCGCCTACCACGACGGCGACGCCGAGCAGCCCACCGACCTCGGCCGCGAGACCAACTTCTGCGCCTACGTGGCCGTCGGCGTCTGGCACCACTACCTCGCCACCGGCGACGACGCGTTCGCCGACCGCATGTGGCCGACCGTCTACGCCGCGATCGAGTTCGTGCTGCGGCTCCAGCAGCCCGGCGGTGAGATCGGCTGGAAGCGCGAGGCCGACGGAACCCCCGTCACCGACGCGCTGCTGACCGGCTCCTCCTCCGTCCACCACGCCCTGCGCTGCGCCCTGGCCCTCGCGGAGGAACGCGAGGAACCACAGCCCGACTGGGAACTCGCGACCGGAGCACTCGGCCACGCGATCCGCAGCCACCCCGAACGCTTCCTGGACAAGAGCCGCTACTCGATGGACTGGTACTACCCGGTCCTCGGCGGCGCGGTCACGGGGCCGGCCGCCACCAGGCGCATCGACGAGGGCTGGGACAGCTTTGTCGTCCCCGGCCTCGGCGTGCGCTGCGTGCTGCCCAACCCCTGGGTCACGGGCGGCGAGAGCTGCGAACTGGCCCTGGCCCTCTGGGTGACGGGGGAGTCCGACCGGGCCCTGGAGATCCTGCAGTCCGTCCAGCACCTGCGCGCCGAGGGCGGCATGTACTGGACGGGATACGTCTTCGAGGGCAAGCGGGCCTTCTGGCCGGAGGAGCTCACCACCTGGACGGCGGGTTCGCTGCTGCTCGCGGTGGCCGCGCTCGGGGGGGACGAGGCGACCACCGCGGTCTTCGGCGGCGAACGGCTGCCGGCCGGCCTGGAACCGGACTGCTGCCGGGAGAGGGAAGTCCGCTAGAAGCGGCGGACCCGGCCCGCCACGGCGTGACCGATGAACAGGTAGACGGCCGCGGCCAGACCGTAGCCGGCGACGACCCGCGCCCACGCTTCGTCGAACGTGAACAGGTCGTACGACCAGCCGGCCAGCCAGTGGGCCGAGTCCTGGACGAACTGCACCAGGTCGTTGGCCCGGTTGGCGTCGAGCAGGTACATCAGGATCCACAGGATGATGATGAACGCCATGATGTCCGCGACGACGGCTATGACACGTGCGGCGGTACTGCTTCCTGAGCCTGTTCTGGGAGACATGTTCTCCGGGTTGCCGCTTTACGGTGGGTGAAACCCGTACGGCGTGTGCCGGGTGGCTGCCCGCCCCCGCGCGGGCGAGCCTGGCGGTGAGTGACGGGCAGCGCCACTCACCGTGAAACGCCCGGTCAGGGCGGCCCGCCGTGCCCCGTTCCGTACCGCTCCGCCGGCTCCTCGTGGCGCTGCTGCTGTCCTGCGCGGTCCTCGTGGGAGCAACCGCCTGCGGGGCCGGCGGCGGTGACGGCACCGATGCGAGCAGCACCGTGACGCCGAGCCCCACGACGTCGGCCGAGGCGCAGAAGTTCGCCAAGGCGCGGTTCGTGGCAGACGCGGGGCCGGCGGCGGGTGCGGCGTACCGGTGGATCGTGAAGCCGTACCGCGCGGGCAAGTTCAAGAAGGGTGCGGACGGGCGCACGTCCGCGGTCGTCAAGGCGGGCTCGCGGGCGCGTACAACCGGCTCACGGCCGCGGCGGACAACGCCGAGGGCGACCCGCTCCTGTCGAAGGCAGTCGCCCCGCTGACCGCCGGAATCGCCTCGCTCAGGGGACTGGCCACCAAGATCGGCAAGGGTGAGGCGGGCGCCGGGGACGTCGGTGCGTTCGAGAGCGTCATCAACAGCGTCAAGGACGCCGGGAAGAGCGCCGGCGCCGAGGTGAAGGACAAGGTCCCCTCCACCTCCCAGCTGGGCGGATAATCCGATGAGGGTGTGCGGGGGTCCGCACTAGGGTGCGGGGATGACCGCCCTTGCACACGACCGATACTGCGACGAGATCCTGTTCCAGACCGACAGGCTGAGGGAGACCCTCAAGGACGCGGACCTCGCCGCGCGCGTTCCCAGCTGCCCCGACTGGAGCCTGCGCGAGCTCGTCGTCCATGTCGGCGGCGCACACCGCTGGGTGAGCGAGATCGTCCGCACCCGGACCACCGAGGAACTGCCGGACGAGGACGTGCCGGACGCCGACGGCCCTTCCGGTGACGACCCCGCCGCACTCGACGCCTGGCTGGCCGAAGGCGCCGCCGCGACGGCGGCCGCCCTGCGCGAGGCCGGCCCCGACACCGCCCTCTGGACCTGGGCCCGGGAACAGCGCACGGCCTTCTGGGCCCGCCGCATGGCACACGAGACCGCCGTTCACCGCGCGGACGCGACCCTCGCCGCGGGGACCGGCTTCGAGGTGGCCCCCGACATGGCCGCCGACATCATCACCGAATGGCTGGAGATCGTCTCCTTCGCCCAGAGCGAAGGTGACCCGGAGGCGCTCGAACTGCGCGGCGGGGGACGGTCCTTGCACCTGCACGCCACGGACGTGCCGGGCGCGGAATGGCTGATCGAGTTCGGCGAGGACGCATTCACCTGGCGCCACGCGCACGAGAAGGCGACGGTGGCGCTGCGCGGCCCGCTGACCGAACTGATGCTGGCCTTCAACCGCCGCCAGAAGCCGGACGAGGGCGGGCTGGAGGTGCTGGGGGACAGGGGCCTGCTGGACTTCTGGCTGGAGCGCGCCGCTTTCGGCTGAGCACCCGCCGACGACGACGGCCCCCGCCCTGGTGGGCGGGGGCCGTCACACGTGCGGGATGCGTCAGCCGCGCTGGATGCCCGTGGTGTCCTGCAGCACACCACGACGGCCGTCCTGCGTCTGGGCGATCAGCCCGGGACCGCGCTGCTCGACCGCGAGGTACCACGTACCCGGTGCGAGCTCCGCGATCGGGGTCGGGGCGCCGTCCTCGCCGTAGAGCGGGCGCGCGACCGGCACGGCGAACCAGAACGGCGTGAAGTCACCGGCCGGTGCTCCGCCGCCCTGCGAGGCCTGCTGAGCGGCCTGCTGGGGCTCGGCCTGGGCGGGCTGACCGGGCTGGCCCGGCTGACCGGGCTGTGCGCCGTACGGCTGGGGCTGGCCCGGCTGCGCACCGTAGGGCTGCTGCTGGGCGCCGGGGTAGCCGTAGCCCTGGCCGGGCTGCTGGCCGTACGGGGACTGCACCGCCTGCGCGGGACGCGGGGCGCCGACGA
Organism: Streptomyces sp. NBC_01520; assembly: GCF_045040375.1. Taxonomy (NCBI): domain Bacteria; kingdom Bacillati; phylum Actinomycetota; class Actinomycetes; order Kitasatosporales; family Streptomycetaceae; genus Streptomyces; species Streptomyces sp. NBC_01520. The sequence continues at coordinate 2,347,075 of NZ_CP109404.1, read as the reverse complement.
GCGGGGCCTTGAGCGCGGGAACCAGCGGGGTGGCCACCGCCCCGCCTGCCAGCACGAGAGTGGCGAGCAGGCCGAGGATCAGACCGGCACCGGCGTCGTTGGCGTCGATGATCGTCCAGAACATGGTCCACAGCGCGAACACGGCGAACGCGGCGCCGAACTGGCCGAGTTCGAAACCAGCGACCTTGCGGCCCGGCATGGCACGGCTCACGATCAGCAGCGCCGCACCGATGATGCCGGCCAGGTAGATGCTCATCAGGAGTGAGAGCGAGTCCCAGGCGTTCGCGCTGTAGCCGGAGCAGTCGACGCCCGAGGGGCAGTCGAAGCCGGAGAGGTCGAGGAAAGAGGCGATGAACAGCACGACCGCTGCTCCGATCACCACGCCGTCGCCTCGAGTGAGGGAGCGGATATTCACGTGAAGGTCCTTAGTCGGTCGTCTCGTCGGGGCGGTCGTCGATGCCGCCTGTACGGCGGGTACGGCGCGAAGCTCGGGGCGGCTCCCCATCGTACGGATGAATCTATCGTCTGCCCGGGCGGGTTGTGTTCCTGCCCGGACCTCGGACGGGTCATCCCCCCAATGTCGCCACTATCACCGCAGAACTATCTCTTCAGATAGCTGCTGACGCCCTCGGCGATGCCGAGGGCCGCCTTCTGGCGCCAGTTCCCGCTCGTGAGCAGGGCGGCGTCCTTCGGATCACGCATATTGCCGCATTCGATGAACACTTTGGGCACGGTCGACAGATTCAGGCCGCCGAGATCCTCGCGGGTGTCCAACCCGGTATTGCCACCGATGTAATTGGAGGGAGCACTTCCGGTAACGCGTACGAAATTGCCCGCGATCCGTTCGCCGAGATCGCGGGAAGGGGCCACGATGGCCGCGGTGTCCGCGGCACCTCCGCGCACCGCGGCGGGAAGGATCACGTGGAAGCCGCGGTTGCCCACCGCGGAACCGTCCGCGTGGACCGAGACGACGGCGTCGGCGCCGGCCTCGTTGCCGATCCGGGCCCGTTCGTCGACGCACGGGCCGAACGGACGGTCGTCGTCCTGCGTGAGGACGACCTTCGCGCCCTCGGCCTCCAGCAGCGTCCGCAGCCGGCGCGACACGTCGAGGGTGAACCGGGCCTCCGCGTAACCGGAGCCGGTGGCGGTTCCCGTGGTGTCGCACTCCTTGCGCCCGGTACCGATGTCCACCTGGCTGTCGATCTCCCGCGTGTGGTCGCGGTTGCGCGGGTTGTGCCCCGGGTCGATCACCACGGTCCGGCCCGTCAACGGCCCCTCGGGCAGCGGCTTTCCGGAAGTGGGCGCGGGGGACGGGCTCTTCGAGGCGGACGGCGGCGACGTCGTCCCGGCCGGGGCGGACGAAGGGGACGAAGAGGCCGCGCCGCTGCCGGGACGCGGTTCGGCCCCGCCGGTCACGCCACCGCCTCCGCAACCGGCCGCGGTCAGGCACACGGATGCCAGGGCCGCCGCGGTGATCAGGGGCCGAACGCGCGCCGCCGGGCGCGAAGTGGGGGGAGGGCTCTCGTCGTCACGCACGCCGCGATGCTATCCGTGGTCCCCGGTCCCCGGTCCCGTACGCCGGAGAACGCGCAGCGAGTCCGTCGCGGAGATCTCGGTGAACTCACCTGAGGCCAGGGCCCGTTGGTGGACGCGGTACGGGGCCTGGCCGCCGTCCGCCGGGTCGGGGAACACGTCGTGGATGACGAGCAGACCGCCGTCGGCGACCTTCGGGGCCCAGCCCTCGTAGTCGCCGCCCGCGTGCTCGTCGGTGTGCCCGCCGTCGATGAAGACGAAGCCGAGCCGCCCGCCCCAGACGGCCGCGACCTGCGGGGACCGCCCGACGAGCGCCACCACGTGCTCCTCCAGTCCCGCCGCGTGCAGGGTCCGGCGGAAGGCCGGCAGCGTGTCCATCAGGCCGACCTCGGGATCCACCACGGACGGGTCGTGGTACTCCCAGCCGGGCTGCTGCTCCTCGCTGCCCCGGTGGTGGTCGACGGTCAGCGCCGTCACCCCGGCCGCGCGGGCGGCGGCGGCCAGCAGGATCGTGGACCGCCCGCAGTAGGTGCCGACCTCCAGCAGCGGAAGTCCGAGTGCGGCGGCCCCGACGGCCGCGGCGTACAGGGCGAGCCCCTCGCGCAGCGGCATGAAGCCCTTGGCGGCCTCGAAGGCGGCGAGGACCTCCGGCTCGGGTGCGACGGCGGGCTCGGCGGTCACGGATTCCTCCAGGGGGTACGGGCGTCGATCGGCGCCCATCGTGCCGTACGCCCCCGCCGGGGATCCCGGCGGGGGCGTACGGCACTGCCGCCCGGACCCGCACGTCAGCGCCGTACGGGCACCTCGGCCGACACTGGTGCCTCGGCCGGCACTGGCACCTCGGCCGGTACGGGCACCTCGGCCGGTACGGGGGCGGAGGCCGCGGCCCGGGCCGCGTCGGCCGCGTCGCCCGCGCTGCTCGCCAGCAGGACCGGGCGCGGGGGCCGTCGTGTCGGCAGGAACGCCGCCAGTACCAGGCCGACGAGCACCGCACCCGTCGCGATCACGAACGAGGTCCGGAAGCCCTCCATGGTGGGTACGTCCACCGACCCCATCCGTACCGAGGTGTTCGCGAGGACCATGCCGATCACCGCGCTCGACAGCGAGGTCCCGATCGACCGCATCAGCGTGTTCAGGCCGTTTGCCGCACCCGTCTCGGACGGGTCGACGGCCCCGACGATAAGCGCGGGCAGCGAGGAGTAGGCGAGCCCGATCCCGGCCCCGAGCACCACCGCGATCACCACGGTCTGCCAGGCGGCGCTCATGAGGCCCAGCCCCGCCCCGTAGCCGATCGCGATGATCAGCATGCCGAGCATCAGGGTGGCCTTCGGGCCGCGGCGGGCCGAGAGACGGGCGTACAGCGGGGCCACGAACATCATGGTCAGGCCCAGCGGCGCCACACACAGTCCGGCCACCACCATCGACCGCCCGAGCCCGTATCCGGTCGACGCCGGCAGCTGGAGCAGCTGCGGCAGGACCAGCGAGACGGCGTAGAAGGCGACCCCGACCATGATCGACACGAGGTTGGTGAGCAGCACCTCGCGGCGGACGCTGGTGCGCAGGTCGACCAGCGGTGCCGAGCTGCGCAGTTCGAACAGCCCCCACAGCACCAGGATCACCACGGACGCCGCGATCAGCCCGAGTGTGGTGGGCGAGGTCCAGCCCCAGTCGCCGCCCTTGGTGACGGGGAGCAGCAGGCAGACGAGCCCGAGCGACAGGCCCAGCGCGCCGACGAGGTCGAAGCGGCCGGGGGCGCGCAGTGTCGACTCCGGAACGACGAGGACCGTCAGCGCCATGGCCAGCACCCCGAGGACCGCCGAGCCGATGAAGAGCGCGTGCCAGTCCGCGTGCTGGGCGACGAGCGCGGCGGCGGGCAGGGCGAGTCCGCCGCCGACGCCTATCGAGGAACTCATCAGGGCCATCGCCGAGCCGAGCTTCTCGCGCGGCAGGACGTCACGCATGATGCCGATGCCGAGCGGGATCGCGCCCATGGCGAAGCCCTGGAGCGCCCGGCCGACGATCATGATCACGAGATCGTCGGTGGAGGCGCAGGCCAGCGAGCCGAACACCATCACGGCGAGGCTGGCGAGCAGCATCCGCCGCTTGCCGAACAGATCACCGAGCCGCCCCATGATCGGGGTCGAGACGGCACCGGCGAGCAGTGTGGCGGTCATCACCCAGGTCGCGTCGGCCGGGCCGGTGTCCAGGAGGACCGGCAGGTCCTTGATGACGGGGACGAGCAGGGTCTGCATCACCGCGACGGTGATTCCCGCGAACGCGAGCACGGGGACGACACCACCGGACCGGCCCGCCTCGCGCGGACCGGAGAGTTCCCCGGGCTGCTGTTCGTTCGTCGTCCGTTGCATACGTGGGGCCTCCGGGCGGGGCAGAGAGGAAGGGGAACGAGCGGGGCGGAGCATGCGGGGCGCGCCGGGAGGGCGGCGCCGACCGCCAAGTGTGTGCACACTGAACGCTTTCGCACGCGCGAGGTATTCCGGCGACACGCGCGAGGTGTTCCGGCGAACGGAGAAGAACGTCCGGCGGTCCGGAACGAGGTCCTACGCCCCTGGACCGAGCCCCGGTCGCGACCCGAAACCGATGTACGGGGCACAGGGTGCCTGCGAGTATGACACCCATGGTTGACGCCCCCACGCCCAAGCGGCTGCCCGCCCGATCGAGGACCCGCACCTGGGCCGTGGTCGCGGCGGCCTGTACCGGCCAGTTCCTGGTCGTCCTCGATGTGTCCGTCGTCAATGTGGCGCTGCCGTCCATGCGCACCGACCTCGCTCTGAGCGGCCCCGGACTGCAATGGGTCGTCAACGCCTACTCCATCGCCTTCGCCGGATTCCTGCTGCTCGGCGGGCGGGCCGCCGACATATACGGCCGCAAGAGGATGTTCCTGATAGGGCTGGGCCTCTTCACCGTGGCCTCACTGGCCGGCGGACTCGCCCAGGAGGGCTGGCAGTTGCTCGCCGCCCGCGCCGCCCAGGGGCTCGGTGCCGCCGTACTCTCCCCGGCGACCCTCACCATCCTCACCGCGGCCGTCCCCGAAGGCCCCGCCCGCACCAAGGCGATCAGCACCTGGATGGCGGTCGGAGCCGGTGGCGGAGCGGCCGGCGGACTCATCGGCGGGGTGCTCACCGACGCCCTCTCCTGGCGGTGGGTCCTGCTCATCAACGTACCCGTCGGCGCGCTCGTCCTGGCCGGAGCCGCACTGTGGCTGGCCGAGGGCCGGGCCGGCGACCGGCGCAGGGTCGACCTGCCGGGCGCGGTGCTCGTCACGGCCGGTCTCGCCGCGGTGGCGTACGGCATCGTGCAGACCGAGGCCTCGGGCTGGGCCGCCTCCGACACGCTCGTCCCGCTGCTCGCCGGCCTGGCGCTGCTGGGCGTCTTCGTCCTGGTGGAGTCGCGGACGGCGGCCCCGCTGATGCCGCTGCGGGTGCTTCGCGTGCGGGCCGTCTCGTCGGCGAACGTGTCGATGCTGCTCATGGGGTCCGCGACGTTCTGCATGTGGTACTTCATGACCGTCTACGCCCAGAACGTGCTGGGCTACACGCCGTTGCAGGCAGGTCTGGCCCTGATGCCGACCTCCGCCGCCGTCGTCCTCGGCTCCAAGACCGCGCCCCGGATCATGGCGCGGACCGGTGCCAGGACCCTGGCCGTCCTCGGCGTCCTGGTCGCCGCCGCCGGCTTCGGCTGGCAGTCGACGATGGGGGTGCACGGCTCGTACCTCACCGCCGTCTGCCTGCCCGGGATCCTGATGATGGCCGGGGCCGGACTCGCCTCCACCCCGCTGGCCACGCTCGCGACGTCCGGTGCGGCACCGGGCGACGCCGGACTCGTCTCCGGACTGGTCAACACCTCCCGCACGATGGGCGGTGCGCTGGGCCTCTCGGTGCTCTCCACGGTCGCGGCGGCCCGCACCGGCGGGTCCACCGGGGCGGCGGAGCTCACCGCCGGCTACGCGCTGGCCTTCCGCACCGCCACCGTCGTGCTGCTGGGCGCGGCCGTGCTGATGCTGCTCTGGCTGCCGGGGCGTACCCGCAGGAGCTCGGAGGAGCCGACCGGTACGCCCGTCCTGGTGAAGCCCGCGACGCAGGCGGCCGTGGGGAGAGAAGCGTAGGGGGCGCGTCGGATCCGGCCGCGGCGGGGCGCCTCGGGCCAGGAGGGCCGGGGGCGCGGGCCGGCCACGGATCGGCGTTCCCGGTCCGGCTGGTCACGCCGACGGCCACGGCGCCACATGACCGACCCGGTGCCGTCGTCGCGCCGTTCCGGCAGGGAACCGAAACCGGTGTGCGGGCACCGGGGCCTTCGTCGTTCCAGGAACAACCCGGTCGTCCGCCAGGCTGAGTGCCCGGCCGTCGCGGGGCTGCACGGGCGCGGCTCAGCGTGCCGCGGGGTTGCCCTGGTGGGTGAAGGCGGCCCACAGGTGGATCTCGTGCAGGTCGGCGCGGGAGGCCTCACGGTGCAGCGGGTCACCCAGGCCGGGCGGTGGCCGGCGGTCCGGGTCGAGCATCCACAGCTGAGCGGCGCGCAGCGCGTCGGCGGGAGCGAGGCTGTGGCCGGTGAGGAAGCGGTGGAAAACAGTCATCATCAGTGCGGTCGCGCTGTCGCTGACGGCCCAGCGGGAGCCGACGACATCGGCCGCTCCCCGCGCGACCAGGGCGGTGGAGAGGGTCAGTGCCTCGTCGTGATCGCCCGTGCTCAGGTCGGTCTCACAGGCGCTGAGCACCACCAGCGGTCCGTCCGGACCGGACGTCGCGGTCGTGGCGTGGTTCAGGATCCGTGCGACGGTCAGCTCGCCGTCGGCCAGCGACAGCGCCGATCGTGTAGGACTCGGACCGGCCACGCCGTGGCAGGAGACGTGCACGACCGCCGCCGGCTGATCGCCGCCCGGCAGCACGGCCAGCAGATCCTCACAGTTCCCCGCCGCATCCGGCACGCCCTCGGCCGCCATGAACTCGCCGTAGCGCCGGGCGTCCGGGTAGCACCCCGAACGCAGCGCCTCCATCTCGATCTCGGCCCACACCAGGCTGAGTCGCGGGTCGGTGACCAGCACCCGATGCCCGGTTGCGGGCAGCCGGTCGCGGGCGGCGGCCCGCAGGAACTGCGCCCCGGACGGGGCGTAGTTGAACACCGCGTCCTGGCAGGCGTACCGGTAGCCCCCCAGCGGGATGTGTGCGCGCGCCGCATGCCACGGGACGACGCCGAGGGGGCCGCAGGGGACCAGCACGATCCGGGGCGGCCGGCCGAGGGGCTCCAGGGTTTCGAGGACCGGCCCCATGGCGGCTGCCCAGGCCCAGTCGCACAATTTGCTCAGTGCCGCTCGCCATTGCGTCTCGGCGGCCTCTTGCGACGCGCGCGACGCACCCGGGTCGGCCGCCTCGCGGGAACGGTCGGCGGCGGCGGCGAGATAGTGCTCCAGCTCATGGCTGCCGGGGGAGAGCAACAGGGGCAGGGAGAGCATGGCGGGCTCGGCGCCGCCGGGACGCAGGATCAGCGCGCGTCCCGGGACATGAGGGCGGAAGCCCTCGCCGGGGACCAGGTAGACCAGCGCGTCCGCCCCCGAGGCGGCCAGCGCGGCGGTCAGTGCGGCGACGTCCGGAGTGCCGAGCAATTCCCGGGCGCCGGTGCCGTTTCCTGCCCCCAGCGCGGCGAGCGCCTTGCGTCGCAGGCTGCTCGGCAGCTCGGCGCCGGGCGCCGCCACCACGGCCGGTCCCCTCGGCCGGAGCGGATCGCCCTCGGCGGGATGCTCCTCCCTCGCGTGCCCGTCGGGCCGGTCGCCCTCGCCCGGATCCTGCGTGAGCGGATGCCGCAGCGCCTGCGCCCGCCACCGTTCGGCCAGGTCCCGGTGGCCCCGGTCCGCCAGCAACCGAGGCACGCCGTGTGCGGCCGCGGCGGTCTGGAGCACCAGGGCCCGTCCCAGCTCCAGCGCCTCCACGGCCTCGGCGGGCCGGCGGGCCTCCGCGCACCGCAGGGCCAGCCACAGTCCGTGGCCGGTCGCGGCCCCGGCCACCGACAGGGCGTTCTCGGTGCCGAGTTGGAGGAGGACATCGGCGGCCATCAACTCCAGCGCCTCGCGACGGGTCTCCAAACTGGCCTTCCGGTCCTCGCTCGCGCGTCCGCCGCCGGTCACCGCGCTCACCCAGTAGGCCGTGGACAGCTCGGTCAGAGCCTCGACGCGCAACGGCAGGCGGTTGCCTTCGGCGGCCAGGGCGCGGACCCGGCTCAGTTCGGCGATGCACGGGTCGAGCAGGCTGAGGTCACTGCGGTGGTTGGTCGCGCGGAGCATGGCCCGGCCGAGGGCGAGCCGCAGCCGGGCTTCCGCCCAGGGCGGTGCCTGCGATTCCTCGATCACCCGGTGGATCTCCGCGATGGCGCGGTCAACGACCTCCCGGCGGGGATCGACCCCGGCCAGCTCGGCCATCAGTTCGGCCCGCACCGTGCGGAAGGACGCTGCGAACAGCGGCTGGACCGTGTCCGGATCGGTCTCCACCGCCTCCCGCAAATACCGGGCGGCGGCTCGGAAGTCGGCCGGGTGTCCGGTGCGGGCCGCACGTTCGCCGTGGGCCAGGCCCAGCGTCCCAGTGATGACGAAGCCCGTGCCCGCGTCGGGCGCGGGGGACGTGTACCGGTCGCCCAGTGTCCGGATCAGGTCCTCCGTCGCGCGGACCAGTGCGGCCCGGTCCCGGCTGCGGCGTGCCAGTTGGAACCCGGCCATGAGACTGAACAGCGCCTGGACCTCGTCGCGTTCATCGGCAGCACGCAGCCCCTCGGCCATCGACAGGGCTGCGACGCCGTCCTGGAGGCTGCCTCCGACCGTGGCGGCGGTGGAGATGCGATGGGCGAGCAGTGCGGTCAGGTACCGCCGGGCGGCCGCGGCCCTCCTCCCGTCCGCCGGAAGGGCGTCGATCTGCTCCCGGAGCCATGCGGCGCTCCGCTCCAGGCGTGCGAGCTCGCCGTCCGACACCCACAGATTGTCGATCATGGTGCACAGGATCATTTCCAGGCTCAGCTCTCGCTGCCAGGCCGAACGCGCGGCGGGGTCGGGGTCCGGCCGCATCGCGGCTGCGTCCACCTCACCGAAGTCGAACATTCCGGGCATCCGGAGGCTGCCCGCCACCAGCAGGACCGCGTGGAACTTGGCGACGCGGATCCGTTCGGGCGCGTCCGCGGGCAGAGCGAGCATCACCTCCCTGGCCTCCTGCGCGGCGCTGCGGACGCGTCGGGCGAGCGACCGGGGGTCCTGCCCGTCCGATCTGATCACGGCGAGCAGCTCACGCAGCGACGCGAACCGCGGATGGTCCAGCCCCAGATCCGACACCTCCCGGACGGCGTCCGCCTCGGAGACCCGGGGATCGTGCATGGTGACGCACAGCCACTCCAGCAGACGCGCGAAATGCGCCGCGTCCCGGCGAGCCCAGTCCACCACGCCCTGGAGGAGGCCGGCCGGTGCCGCTTCCACGGGCTCCCCACGAGGCACCGCACCGGCCGGCCCGGCCGCATCCCCGGTGTCGTCGTCCACCTGGGGCGGAGACTGCGGACTCCCCGCGGGTGTGCCGGGGAGCGAGGACAGCAGTGTCGCGGCTCGCTCCATGACGGCCAGCACCCTCTCCCGCGTCGACAGGTCCCCGGCGATGATGCGGGCGAGGACCTCCAGGGCCTCGGTCAGCTGTTCCCGCAAGGATTCGGCCAGAGCCGGCGGGCCCGAGCCGTCGCACACCTCCCGGGGAATGCCGGGTGGGACGAGCAGCTCGGCCAGGCTGTTCCGGGCCAAAATGGCGAGACGGTCGTCAAGCGGCCGGACGCGGTCGGTCCACCGCAGATGGCCCAGGGCGGCCGCCCGCTCCTGCGGATCCGGGTGTGGCTGACCCATGAGCCGTGCCTGCGTCAACAGCCCGAGCCAGGGCACGACGGCCGCTCGGGCCGAGTCCTCTGCCGGTAACAGCCTCTCGACGGTGGCCAGATGCTCGATCACGAAGCGTAACGCCACCGACTGTGGATTCTTCCGCGCGTGGGGCCACAGCTCGTGCGCCTGGCGAACGGCGACGGCGGCCCAGGCCCGGCGCTCCGCGACATCTCCCACGCCGTGGTCCCGCTGCTTCTCGTCGGCCATGCATCCCTCCGCGACCGATCTCGTCGGCCATGCATCCCTCCGCGACCGATGATCCCGGCCCGCGCCCCCGCGAGGCCCCGTTGCCGGGCGGGTGTCCTCGTTGACCGGGGACAGGCTAGTGCCCGGGTTCCGGCGGGCGCAGGCAGAACGCGATCAGGGCCGCCACCTTCAGCGCCCGCGGGGCGGCACCCGGCCCGGTCGGGCGCATGACCGGACCGCTGTGTGCCCCCAGTGCCTCGCGGAGCGGTTTCCGGCAGCGTCCCGCCATGAGGGCCGGGGCCGACGGGGGCTGTCGAGTCCGGTCGACGCGTTCCCCGGCCGGGTGGGCGCACCGCCGGGTGGACAGGCCGCCGAGCGAGGGGTTCCGCAGCGGGCACCACGGCCGAGGGCCGTCACGGCCTGGCGGCTGTGACGGCCCTCGGTGCGCGGCGCGGTTCAGGCCGCCGCTCTGCCACCCCCTTCGGAGGGACGGCGGTGGCGGCCGTGCGGCTGCGCGTTCGTGCTCTCCGCCGACTCGCCGCCTCGGTGCTTTCCGGAGCCGGCTCCGTCCCGGTCCGCCCCCGGCGGACGTGTCTGGGTCGTGTCGGTTCGGGCTTCAGACATGTGGGAAGTCACCCCGTTGAAATCGCGTACGTGTGTGTCGCAAGCCCCGCCACCGCAACCCGACGCGGTCACCGTCGGTATCCGCGCGGAACGACTGCGTGGCCCTGGTCCGAGTTCATCCAGGTGCCGTGCGGCTGGTGAGGGGCGCCTGGCCGAGTGGAACGGGCCTGCACACACCAGGAGACAGGGCCGTCGCGGATGGTTCCGTTCCGTTCGTGGCAGGTCGGTGTTCCTCGTCCGCCGGGGCTTCCATCAGTGCCACGGAGCACGGCGCACCGGCCTGTTCGTACGGCAGGTGCAGGACCCCTTCCCGGGTCCAGAAACCTGCCCCGGCCAGCCAGCCCGCAGGCGCCGCGAACTGGTGCAGGCGGCGTCCCTCCGGACGCCACAGCCCCACCCAGCTGCCCGCCGCCCCGTCGATCCGCAGCGCCACGGCACAGCTCTCCGGCATGAGCATCTGGCCCGGCTGCACGGCGAACGGCGTCACGGCCAGGTCCGCGGGGTGCAGGCACTCCGGGAATCGCACCGGCAGAGAACTGCCGAGCACACCCCAGCCGAGCCGGTCGCGGCCCGGGGCGTCGGAGCGGATCAGCAGCAGCCCGCTGTCGGCGTCGGCCAGCAGCAGCCGGTCGTCGCTGTCCGGCGCGATCTGCAGCAGCGGTGTCACCTCGCCGCCCCGCACCAGGTCCACGGCGACCGCCTTCACCGGGCCGCCACCCGGCAACTGCCGGTCCAGGGCGAGCAGTCGCCCCTCACGGTCCAGCCAGACACCGCCCGAACACTGCCCCGGTACGTCCGCGACGTGCTCGGGCCCGAAGGCGCCGCCCGCGACCAGCCAGACGGCGGTGGAGCGTTCGCCGGGGAGCAGGGCGTAGGCGCTCATGCCGTCCGGGGGCGGCGGGAGGAGGACCAGGTCCGTGCACTCGATGGCGCCCAGGGGCAGTTCACCCGTAGCGGGCCCGGTCGGATAGAGCAGCGAGAAGGCGTGCCGGTCGGCCACCCGCCGCCGGATCAGCACCCGCCCGTCGGAGAGCGGCAGCACATCGGAGTCGGCCTCCTCCGGCTGGTCGAGGGGGAGGGGCACGGCGTACGGCTCGGGGCCGTCGAGCGTCCAGCGCTCCGGGAACCAGGCGGGATCGGCTCCGGCGGCGGTGGTCAGCCGGGCAGCGTACGAGTGGTCGGCGGCGATGGTGAGGACGCGCGGCGCCAGGCGCTGGGGCGCGTCGGACGGGACCGGGTGGCGGGCGGGGCCGCCGGCGCGGGCCGGTGCGGGTTGGTCGAATCCGTCGTGCAGGCCGGTTGGGGTGGGCTCATGGTGCGGTGCGGGTTGGTCGAATCCGTCGTGCAGGCCGGTTGGGGTGGGTTCATGGTGCGGTGCGGGTTGGCCGAACCCGTCGTGCAGGCCGGCTGGGTCGATTTCCCCGTGCGGGGTGAACCTGTCGAGCCTTCCGTGCCGACCGGTCCGGTCGAACTCTCCGTGCGGGACCGGCTCCTCGTCCCCGGCGGCCCCGGGCTGCGCGACGGCCGGGGGCTGCTCGCCGCTCCGGGCAGGCGGGGTGTTCCCGCCGGACTCCGCCGCGCTCCCGGCCGGATTGGACCCGTCGGCCGCGCGGACCGGGGCGGTTCCACGGACCGGGGCGCCGGTCGTGGCCACGCGGGTCCAGCCGGCTCCGAGAACCCCGGCGGACGTGGCCGCGCCGGGAGTACCGGCACCCGGCACCCTCGCCCCCACGGGGACCTCGGCCCCGGGCACGACGGCTGCGGACAGGGCGACCACGGACGCGGCGGCCAGGGGCCCGGCGGCTCCGCCACGCCCCGCAGGCTCCGCGAGGCGGCCCGCCTCGCCGGTCCCCGCGGCCCCCTCCCCGTCCGCGGTCGCGCGCGGTCCCTCCGGCTCCCCGGACCCGTCCGGTCTCGCGGGTTCGGGTTCGGGTTCCGGCGTCGTGGCACCCGCCGCCGCTCCGGCGGTCTCGTTCTCGATGGCACAGGCAGTCATGGTGCGGTCACCTCCGGCAACCGAAGCTAGTTTTCGCACTTCCTGCCGAACAACACCAGCCACCACACTTCACACATAAGGGTGGTGATGTCCGGATTCGCCTGTGGGGAGGGCGGTGACTGTGCTGCCGCTGATATCCCTGACTAAGGTGAGGCAATCCTAAGAATTTCCTGTGCGGGCCCCGAGCTGGAGCAAAAGATGTCCCTTCGTCGCCGCGGTACCGCCGCAGTCGGCCTGGCAGTGGCTGCCGCCCTCTCCCTCTCGGCGTGCGGCGGCGACGCCTCGGGCGGCAAGGCCGACGCCGGCGCCGACAGGAAGGCTGCCGTCGCCACGGGCGGCAAGGACTTCGGCGACGCCGCGAAGAAGACCGCGGCGTACGGCACGGACGCGAAGGCCGGCCAGTCCCCCCGTACGCTCACCCACGCCATGGGCAGCGCCGGGATCAAGGCCGCGCCCAAGCGCGTCGTCGTCCTGGACGTCGGCGAGTTCGACAACGTCGTCCCGCTGGGCGTGAAGCCCGTCGGCTACGCCCCGTCCGAGGGCGAGGCGGCCATCCCCTCGTACCTGGCGAAGGGCGCCGGTGAGCCGAAGAACGTCGGCACGATCAACAGCCTCAACCTGGAGGCGATCGCCGGTCTGAAGCCCGACCTCATCCTCGGCAGCCAGCTGCGCGCCGCCGACAAGTACGACGAGCTCTCCAAGATCGCGCCGACCGTGTTCTCCGTCCGCCCGGGCTTCACCTGGAAGGAGAACTACCTCCTCAACGCCGCCGCGCTGGACAGGACGAGCCAGGCCGAGACCGCGCTCGACGCGTAGGAGGCGAAGGCGAAGAAGCTCGGCGAGGACGTCGGCCCGGACAAGCCGACCGTCTCCATGGTCCGTTACCTCCCGGACCGCATCCGCCTGTACGCCAAGGCGTCCTTCATCGGCACGATCCTCCAGGACGCCGGACTGCCGCGGCCCGAGAACCAGCAGATCGACGACCTCGCCGCCGAGATCAGTCCCGAGAACATCGACCAGGCCGACGCCGACTGGATCTTCACCGGCGTCTACGGCGACCCGAGGCCACCAGGCGCGACACCGCCCGGGCCAACCCGCTGTGGAAGAACCTCAGGGCGGTCAAGGCCGGTCAGGCCAAGGACGTCTCGGACGAGACCTGGTACCTCGGCCTCGGCGTCACCTCCGCGACCTGGTCCTGGACGACCTCCGTGCCGACCTCGTGAAGTAGCGGGAAGTAACGATTCGTGACCGGCTGCGGGTCCGCCCGTACGGGTGCCCGCAGCCAGGGCCGACGGGGCGCGCAGGGCAGGTAGCCTTTGCTCCGTGCCCCGTCTGTCTGAAGTCATCGCCGAGCTCGACGCCCTCTGGCCCCCCGGGCGGGCCGAAGGTTGGGACGCGGTCGGCACGGTCTGCGGCGACCCCGGGGCGGAGGTCGACCGGGTCCTCTTCGCCGTCGACCCCGTCCAGCAGATCGCCGACGAGGCCCGCACCCTCGGTGCCCAGCTGATCGTCACCCACCACCCGCTCTACCTGCGCGGTACGACGACGGTCGCGGCGTCCACCTTCAAGGGCCGCGTCGTGCACGGGCTCATCAAGCACGACATCGCCCTGCACGTCGCGCACACCAACGCCGACAGCGCCGACCCGGGTGTCTCCGACGCCCTCGCCGCCGCCCTCGACCTGCGGGTCACCGGACCCCTCGTGCCCGACCCCACCGATGCCGAGGGCTGCCGCGGCCTGGGCCGGATCTGCGAGCTCGACCACCCCGAGACCCTCCGCGACCTCGCCGCCCGAGCCGCGGCCCGGCTGCCCGCGACCGCGCAGGGCATCAGGCTCGCGGGCGACCCGGACGCCGTGGTGCGACGGGTCGCGGTGAGCGGCGGCTCCGGCGACAGCCTCTTCGACGCCGTGCGGGCGGCGGGCGTCGACGCCTTCCTCACCGCGGACCTGCGCCACCACCCGGCCTCCGAGGCCGTCCAGCACTCGCCGCTCGGCCTGGTCGATGCCGCACACTGGGCCACCGAGTGGCCCTGGTGCGAGCAGGCCGCCGCGCAGCTCGACGCGATTTCCGACCGCCACGGATGGGACCTGCGGGTCCATGTCTCGAAGCAGGTCACCGACCCCTGGACCACCCACCAATCTTCTGGAGCCCCCAACTGAACGCCGCGCCCGCCGACCAGATCCGACTCCTCGAAGTCCAGGCCCTCGACGTACGTCTCTCGCAGCTCTCCCACAAGCGGACGTCCCTGCCCGAGCACGCGGAGATCGACGCGCTCAACAGCGACCTCGCGCAGCTGCGCGACCTGCTGGTCGCCTCGCAGACCGAGGAGAGCGACACCACCCGCGAGCAGACCAAGGCGGAGCAGGACGTCGACCAGGTGCGCCAGCGCGCCGCCCGCGACCAGCAGCGGCTCGACTCCGGTGCGGTCTCCTCGCCGAAGGACCTGGAGAGCCTGCAGCGCGAGATCACCTCGCTGGCCAAGCGCCAGGGCGACCTCGAGGACGTCGTCCTGGAGATCATGGAGCGCCGCGAGTCCGCCCAGGAGCGCGTCACGGAGCTGACCGCGCGCGTCAGCGCCGTCCAGGCCAAGGCCGACGACGCGACCGCCCGCCGGGACGCGGCGACCCACGAGCTGGACACCGAGGCGGCAGGCGTCGCCAAGGACCGCGAGGTCGTCGCGGGTTCCGTCCCCGCCGACCTGCTGAAGCTGTACGACAAGCTGCGCGTCCAGCAGGGCGGTGTCGGTGCCGCCCGGCTCTACCAGCGCCGCTGCGAGGGCTGCCGGCTGGAGCTGAACATCACCGAGGTCAACGACGTGAAGGCGGCGTCCCCCGACACCGTGCTGCGCTGCGAGAACTGCCACCGCATCCTGGTCCGCACCTCGGAGTCGGGCCTGTAATGCCCGCACCCCGCCAGCTGGTCGTCGAGGCCGACGGAGGCTCCCGGGGCAACCCGGGGCCCGCCGGATACGGCGCGGCCGTCATCGACCCGGTCACCGGCGAGACGCTCGCCGAGGCCGCCGAGTACATCGGCGTCGCGACGAACAACGTCGCCGAGTACAAGGGCCTGATCGCCGGCCTGAAGGCGGCGAAGGCGCTGTTCCCGGACGCGGACGTGCGGGTGCGCGTCCGGATGGACTCCAAGCTGGTGGTCGAACAGATGTCGGGGCGTTGGAAGATCAAGCACCCCGACATGAAACCGCTCGCGGCCCAGGCCGCGAGCATCCTGCCGGTCTCCTCCGTCACGTACGAGTGGATCCCGCGCAACGAGAACAAGCACGCCGACCGGCTCGCCAACGAGGCGATGGACGCGGGCAAGCGGGGCAGGCAGTGGGAGCCGTCGTCCTCGACGGCCGCCCTGGACGCCCCGCCGCGCACGCCCGCCCCGGTCCAGGACGGTCCGCCCGGGGACGCGGTCGCGGGTGCGGCGAAGGTCCGCGCCGCCCTGGCCGCCGCCCGCCCCGCGCCGGCCGTACCGCAGGTGGGCTGGGGGAGCACCCCCGACCTGGGGGTGCCCGCCACCTTCGTCCTGCTCCGGCACGGCGAGACGGCGCTCACCCCCGAGAAGCGGTTCTCCGGCAGCGGCGGCAGCGACCCCGAGCTCTCCGCCACCGGCCGAGACCAGGCCGCCCGCGCCGCCGGGGCGTTCGCCGCCTTCGGCACGGTCCAGGAGATCGTCAGCTCCCCGCTGCGCCGCTGCCGCCAGACGGCGGCGGCCGTCGCCGACCGGCTCGGCCTGGAGGTCCGCATCGAGGACGGCCTGCGCGAGACGGACTTCGGCGCCTGGGAGGGCCTCACCTTCGCCGAGGTACGGGAGCGTCACGGCGCGGACCTGACCGCCTGGCTGGCGTCCGCCGACGCGGCCCCCACGGGCGGCGGCGAGAGCTTCGCCGAGGTGGCCGACCGGGTGTCCGCGGCGCGCGACCGTCTGATCTCCCGCTACGCGGGCCGCACGGCACTCCTGGTCACGCACGTCACCCCGATCAAGACCCTGGTCAGGCTGGCACTGGGCGCCCCGCCGGAGTCCCTGTTCCGCATGGAGCTCTCACCCGCCTCCGTCTCGACGGTGGCGTACTACGCGGACGGTAATCCCTCGTTGAGGGTCCTCAACGACACCTCGCACCTGCGGTAGCGGGCGGGTGAGCTGGTCCACAGGGCTGCTCGGCTTCCTCGCCGGACTGCTGATCTCGGCCGCGACCGCACCCGTGGGCGTGTCCGGGGCGGTGTTCCTGCTGCCGGTGCAGGTCAGCGTGCTCGGTGTGCCGAGCCCCGCGGTGACGCCCACCAACCTGCTGTACAACGTGGTGTCGTGCCCCGGAGCCCTCCTGCGCTACCGCAACAGCGGCAGGCTGCGCGGCCCGCTCACCCGGCTGCTCGTCGCGGGCGCGGTGCCGGGAGTGGTGGCCGGAGCGGTGATCCGGGTCTTCGCCGTGCCGGGCCCCGCGGTCTTCCGGCTGTTCATCGCCGTCCTGCTGCTCCCGCTGGGCGCCTGGCTGTGCGCCCGTACCCTGCGCCCCTCACACCGCGGTGCCGTCGCCCCGGAACCGTCCCCGCGCGCCACCACCGCACTGGCCCTGGCCGTCGGCGTCGCGGGAGGGATCTACGGGATCGGCGGGGGTTCGCTGCTGGGGCCGATCCTCGTGGGGCGCGGGGTCCCGGTCGCGAAGGTCGCGCCCGCCGCCCTCGCCTGCACGTTCGTGACCTCCCTCGCGGGAGCGGGTGCGTACGCCCTGCTGTCCCTGACCGCCACGGGCGACATCGCGCCCGACTGGGCACTCGGCCTGACCTGCGGCCTCGGCGGTCTCTGCGGCGGCTACCTCGGGGCCCGCCTCCAGCCACGCCTGCCCGAAACGGCGCTACGGCTCCTGCTGGGCATCCTCGCCCTGGGCATCGGCACGTTGTACGCGGTCCAGACGCTGCGCTGACCCACCGCCGGACTCCTGGGCACGGAACCGCAGTTCGGCCGCGCGGCGTGGGCCCGCCCTCGACCCCGTACCGACGGGACGGTGTTCAGCCCCGCAGGGCAGATGCCTCACGCGCCAGCCGCTCCACCCGCGTCCAGTCCTTCGCCGCCACCGCGTCTCCAGGAACCATCCAACTGCCGCCCACGCAACCGACGTTCGGCAGCGCCAGATAGGCCGGCGCGGAGGCGAGCGAGATGCCGCCGGTCGGGCAGAACCGGGCCTGGGGCAGGGGAGCGGACAGGGCCTTGAGATAGGCGGTGCCGCCGGCCGCCTCGGCCGGGAAGAACTTCATCTCGGTGACCCCGCGCTCCAGCAGCGCGACCACCTCGGACGTCGTGGAGACCCCCGGCAGGAACGGCACACCCGACGCCTTCATCGCGTCCAGCAAGGTGTCCGTCCAGCCCGGGCTGACCAGGAAACGCGCCCCGGCGGAGACCGTCTCGGTCACGTGCCGTACGGAGATCACGGTGCCCGCACCCACCACGGCCCCGGGGACCTCGGCGGCGATCGCCCGGATCGCGTCGAGCGCGGCGGCGGTCCGCAGCGTCACCTCGATCGCCGGGAGTCCGCCCGCCACGAGCGCCCGGGCCAGGGGCACCGCGTCGGCCGCGTCCTCCAGCACGACGACGGGGACGACGGGCGCGAGGTCCAGGACGGAGGCGGACGCGGGCAGGGCGGCGGGCGCGGAGGAGGTCATGGGCACATCCTGCCGCGCGAACCGCACCCTACGCAATGAGCGTTGCGCATGTTGCAATGATCGCTAATGGATCTCCGTGACCACCACATCGAGCGCCCACGCCCGCCCGGCCCGCTCCGGGGCCTGCGCCTCGACCGTGTAACCGAGGTCCCGCAGCACCCCCACCAGCTCGGCGGGCCCCTTCGGCTTCGCCCCGGCGACCAGCAGATCGCGGACCATCCGGCCCTTGGTCGCCTTGTTGAAGTGGCTGACCACCGACCGCTTCTCCACCCCGTTCACCATCTGCGACTGCAGCACCCGCACGCTCGCGGTGCGCTCCGCCACCGCGCCCGCCGGCTTCCACGCCCCGGCGTACGCCGACGACCGCAGATCCAGCACGAGCCCGTCCCCGGCCGCCTCCGGCAGGACGGACGCCATCGGGGCGCGCCAGTACGCGCCGAGCCCGCCCAGTCCCGGCAGCTTCACGCCCATCGAGCAGCGGTACGACGGAATCCGGTCGCCCACCCGCACCGCGCCCCACAGACCGGAGAAGACCAGCAACGACTTCCCGGCCCTCCGCCTGGCCGCCGTGTCCAGCGAGGCCAGACCGAGGGCGTCGTACAGCACCCCGGTGTAGATCTCCCCGGCCGGCCTGGTCCCGGCCGTGCGCAGGTCCGCGTTCTTCGCGATCTCGCCGCGCAGCCCCTCGCTCAGGCCGAGCACCACCCGGGCCTTGTCCTCGTCCGCCAGGCACAGCTCGACCAGCTCGTCGAGGATCGCCGCCCGCGCCCCGGCGAGGCCGGGCAGGGACAAGGACTCCTGCTTCAGGGGCGCCCCGCGCCCCGAGGCGGCCTTTCCCTCGGAGGGCGGCAACAGCACGAGCACGGGTGTCTCCTTCGTACGTGACAGAGGGTCCCCCGGCGGCGCGGGAACCCCTCGACAAGGGTACGGGCCGCAAGCGCCACGCCCGGTGCCTGCCCGTGTCCGGCCGAGGGGCGGTCCGGACCGGGCCGGACGCCGGCAGGTCCGTCGGCGGGCACGCCGGGGACACCCCGCCCGGACCGGGGACGGCGACCACAACTCGCCCCGCCCGCTTGTGGCCGCGCAGGGACGGCGGCCACATCCCGCCCGGTCCACCCCGGCCGTCCGCCCCCGCCCGGACCGGGATGCCGACCGCACCGCCCCCGCCTACGCTCGGTGGCATGCCCCGCCGCCAGCTCCACATGACCGGCGCCGCCGACAGCCTGCGGGCGGCCCTGCACGCCCTGCGCACCGAGCTCGCCCTGCCGGCGGACTTCCCGCCCGATGTCCTCGCCGAGGCGGCCGACGCCGCGAGGTCCCCGGACCTGTCGGGCCACCGGAACGCCACGGACCTGCCGTTCTTCACCGTCGACCCGCCCACCTCCAGGGATCTCGACCAGGCGATGCACCTGGAACGGCGCCCGCACGGATTCCGGGTGCACTACGCCATCGCCGACGTCGCCGCCTTCGTACGGCCCGGCGGGGCACTGGACGCCGAGGCCCACCGGCGGGTGACGACCCTGTACTTCCCCGACGGCAAGGTCCCCCTGCACCCGGCCACCCTCTCGGAGGGCGCCGCCGGCCTCCTCCCCGGCGAGACCCGCCCCGCGGCCCTGTGGCGGATCGACCTCGACGCCGAAGGCCGCCCCGTCTCCACCGAGGTGAGCCGCGTGCTCGTACGCAGCCGCGCCAAGCTCGACTACGCGGGCGTCCAGCGGCAGATCGACGCGGGCACCGCAGAGGAGCCGCTCGCCCTGCTCAAGGACATCGGCCTGCTGCGCGAGGAGCAGGAGACCGTCCGCGGCGGCATCTCGCTCGACGTCCCCGAACAGGAGATCGTCGAGCGCGACGGCACCTACGGCCTCGACTACCGCGCGCCCCTGCCCGCAGACGGCTGGAACGCCCAGATCTCCCTCCTCACCGGCATGGCGGCCGCCCGGATGATGGCGGACTCGGGCACCGGCATCCTCCGTACGCTGCCGGTCGCCCCCGACGGCGCCGTCGCCCGGCTCCGGCGCACCGCGCAGGCCCTGCGCATCGACTGGCCGCACCACGTCCCGTACGCCGAGGTCGTGCGCTCGCTCGACCCGCGGAAGGCCGGCCACGCCGCGTTCCTGGAGGAGTGCACCACCCTCCTGCGCGGCGCCGGCTACACCGTCTTCGAGCACGGCGACCTCCCCGACCCCGCCGTGCACGCCGCCGTCGCCGAGCTCTACACGCACTGCACCGCGCCGCTGCGCCGCCTCGTCGACCGGTACGCCGCCGAACTGTGCCTCGCGGCGACCGCGGACCGGGAACCGCCCGAGTGGGTGCTCCAGGCGCTGCCCGGCCTGCCCGAGGAGATGGCGGAGGGCACCCGTCGCGCCAACACCGTGGAGCGCGAGTGCGTCGACCTCGTCGAGGCGGCACTGCTCAAGGACCGGGTGGGCTCGGTCTTCGACGGCTACGTGATCGACGTCGAGGACGACCGCCCGGCCGTCGGCACCGTCCACATCGAGGACCCCGCGATCGTCGCCCGGATCGATTCCGACGCCCCGCTCCCGCTGGGCGAACGCCTGCGGGTGCGGCTCACCCAGGCCGATCCGGGCTCGGCGAAGGTGCGGTTCGCACCCGTGTGAGCGCGGCGACGGCGGCACGCGGGTCGTCCGCGTGGAAGCGGACGGTGTGCACCGCACCGGGCTTCCCCAACGGCCGTACGAACGCGACCGGACCCGTGAGTTCCACGGTCACCGTGGTCTGGCTGCCCACGGACAGGTCGAGTACGCCGTCGGGGTGCAGCAGGACCGACCGGCCCTCCGGGTAGCGCCGGTCCACCCGGACCCCGGCGACCGCCGACGCGGGGATCCGCAGATCGAACAGCCCGCCGTGGCGCAGGCGCAGCGAACCGTCCTCGCCCACCACGTGCGGCCGGGTCACGCAGGCCGCGTGCAGGGCGAGGAGGAGGACCACCCCGTACACGTCGACCACGAGCAGCACACGGTGCACGACCGGCCAGGGGATCAGCAGGGCCAGCATCACCGTCTCCACGAGGGAGACGAATACCAGCCCGTACATCATCGCCGTCTGAGGCCCGGTGTAGGGGACGGCCACCGCACCCTCCGGGACGCCGTGGCGGCGGCGCAGCAGCCACAGCCCGAGACTGTGCAGGGCCCGCACCTCGTGCGCCACCAGCCGCCGGACCGGCACCGGGACCAGCGTCCGCAGTGCCGCCCGCAGCGCGTTCCGGCGTCCCGCCCCCGCCCGCCTCCCCGCCGCGTACAGGGGCCACAGCGTCACGGCCTCCACCACCAGCACGGCGAGCACGAGGGCCTCGGCGCCGAGGAGGACGGCGACGGGTATCCGTACGCCCGCCACCAGGCAGACCGCCAGGGCCAGTTCGGCGGGCAGAACCGTTCCTAGCCAGTGTGCATGAGTGAGTCCTGGACCCACTGGTGCGTTCTGGGCGCATCCCGAACGGTTTTGGGTGCGCTGGGTCGCCGCTTTCGCGTCCCGCTCGGTGACACGCCTCCGGGGGCGTGGTCCGTTGCGGGTGGGCGGGTTCCCTCACGCCCTCGTCCACCATGATCGGCCTGGACGGTCCGATGCCCGACACGATCACTCCGGTCGTGTGGGGGCGGTGCCGTCCGACGCCGGATCGGGTGTCCGAGGGCGCGTCGCCCGATCGCGATACCGGCGGCATCGTGACGGGACATCTTCCGGTGCGGGGTGGTCAGTGGTTTCTGCCAGTGCTGACCGCCCCACATCGAGGTGTAGGCCGGATCGACCGCGATGATCGCCAAACCGTGTCCGGCGGCCATGGAGACGAGCCGGGCCTTGAGCTTGCCGGTGGGGATGCCGGAGATCAGCTGCCGGAACCGTTTCCTGCGCCCGTGCTTCTCCCGCGTCTTCTCCGCACTGAAGTCGAGGTCCTCGATCGCGATCACACTCACACCGGTTTGCCTGGCCCAGTGCAGGAGGCGGGTCAGGGCATGGCGCAGTTGCGCGTCACGGTGGGGTGCGGTGCCGGTCAGGTTGTAGCCGAAGCGGTGGGGTTCGCCGACCGGGTTGCCGTGCGGGTCAAGGCGGTAGGCGGCGAGGTGGTCGGCGTTGGTGTCGACACCGACCACCCCCTTGGCCCGGGCGGCCTCCCACCCGATGGTCTGGACGGTGGGGCGTTGCCAGGACGCGGTCAGGTACCAGCGGCCCCTGGCGGTGTCGTAGTGGATGCGGTAGGCGACCGCCCGGTTACCTTCAACACGGTCAGCCCATTCCACACCCCGATGCGTGAACGCGATGGTGGAGGTGAGCGTGTAGCGGCCGTGCTTGGCGTTGGCCAAATGAGCCAGTGGTGCGGGCAGTTTGATGCTGACCTGGCCGTCCGGCGTGACGCGGATCGTCTCGTTCCCGTACCGCTTCCCCGACTCACCATCTGCCGCCAGGAACCACCGCTCAGCCTCCCACCGCCCCCGCCACTCACCCTCGGTCAGCCCCGCCTCGGCGAGGTGGTGGCGGGTGTTGAGGAGCCGTTTCCCGCCCCGCACGATCCGTACCCGACCGGCCTGCCAGTCCGCCACCGCGGCAGCGTGCCGGGCTTCCAGAGCCTTGAGGCGGCGGGACTTGTGGAGCCACTCACGCCTGGACCGGTAGCCACCCGGGGCACGTTTGGTGCCCTTCGCCCCGACCGGGAGCGACAGGCGGTGCCGCAGCGTCCTGATCCCGGCATCGAGGCTGCGGATGTGCGCGGCCTGGCAGCGCCGGGCGAGCGCCCACTGATCATGGCTGGCCTTCGTGATCGCCCCGGCGATCCTGGACGACGACTCCTTCGTCAGTTCCCGCTTCCGCGCGGCCCAGGATTCAGCACCGTGATTCAGACCACCTGCGCACCGGACCTTCAGATCACGCGAGGCCAGCGCCCCCTGATGCGCGCCGACCGCCCGCAGAACCTGTACGTCGTGCGGGGTGAGGTGTTTGAGACGGTCCCGGACCGCCACCCCCGAGGGGCCCGGGGCCACGAACGGCACCGCCAACTCCCGCACAGCACCCACCACCACACCTCCGCCCCCAGCACCGGTCCAGCCCGTCACCCGGCACAACGAACCACCACCACCAAGGTCACCCATTCGACCCCGAAACATTCATTCCCACCCTCACTCACCGCACCGCTCGACTCACTCACAGGTGCTACAGCTCACTCATACACACTTCAAAGGCAACAGCTCACAACCCCCCACGCCGCCGCGCGTGCGATCCGCACACTCATCGCGTCCCCCCGGCCAGTCGTGCGGCCATCGCGGCCATCATCCGGCGCACCACCTCGGCCTGAGCCGGTGCGTAGTCGGCCAGCAGCGCCTCCCCGAACCCCGACCGGACCGGTCCGCCGGACGGGATCGCCTCCAGGAGACCGGCGGGCACGGCCGCGACCAGGTCGGCGACCAGCGGGGCGATCCGGGGATCGTCCACGGGCGCCGTGGCCAGCTCGTCCAGCCGCTCGTACAGGACCAGGACGGCGGGGTCGTCGGCCATCGGCCGCAACGCGGCGTACACCTCGGCGGCGCCGTCCGCGCCCTCCAGCAGCGACAGGTGCTCCAGGTCCTTGGCCGCGGTGGGGGAGTCGGTGGCGGGCACCGCTCCGAGCAGCTCGGCAAGGGCCGGGGACACCGGCTCCCGGCCGTTCAACGGCCCGTCCATCAGCCGGGCCAGCTGCCGCCGCCGCTCCCCGATCTCCCGCTCCTGGCGGGCCAGATCGGCGTCCAGCTCGCCCAGCACCTCGACGAGTTCGCGCCCGGCGTCGTCGGCCACCACGTCCCGCACCTCGTCCAGACCGAGACCGAGCTCGGTGAGCCGCCGGATCCGGGCCAGCAGGACCGCGTCCCGGACGCCGTACGCCCGGTAGCCGTTGGCCCGGCGCCCCGGCTCGGGCAGCAGACCGACATGGTGGTAGTGCCGGATCGCCCGGGAGGTGACTCCGGCGAGCGCGGCGATCTCTCCGATACGCATGAGGCCAGTAGAAACCCTGACGCTGCGGCAAGGTCAAGGTCCCCCGGTGACCGGCTTGTCCCCTCTCGTACGATCACCTCTTCGGATACGGACCGCGTACCGACGCCGTCCCGGCACCGTCCCGACTCCGTTCCGCCCTCGTCCGAAGGAGGCTCACGCATGAGTGACCTCGCCACCGTCCCGCCGACAGGCCGGCCCCGGCAGATCGTCGCCGCCGCACGCACGCTCCTGGAGGACGAGGGCGCCGAGGCGCTCACCATGCGACGGCTGGCCGACCGGGTGGGAGTGAAGGCGCCGACGCTCTACAAGTACTTCCCGGACAAGTCGTCGGTGGTGACGGCGCTGGCCGGCGAGATGCTCCGCGAGACCGCCGAGGTGCTTCGGGCTGCGGAGTACGAGGCCCCCGGCTCCTTCGCGGGCCTCGCCACCGCCTACCGGACCCACGCCCTGGCCCACCCGCACCTCTACCTCCTCACCATGGGCAGCGCCGTCCTGCCCGTGGGCGCGGTGTACGCCGCGGCGGCCCCGCTGTTCCGGGCGGCGGGCGGCGACGAGAACCTGGCCCGGGCGGCCTGGGCCTTCGCCCACGGGATGGTGACCCTGGAACTGAACGACCGCTTCCTTCCGGGCGCCGACCTCGCGGCAGCCTGGGAGGCGGGCATCGCGGCCTTCGCGGTCCGGGACAGGGAAGGCGCCGGGTAGCATGGACGACACGGCAGACGAGCCGGGCGGACGGCCGCGTGAGGATCCTCGGATCCTCCCGAGGAACGTCCGGGCTCCACAGGGCAGGGTGGTGGCCAACGGCCACCCGGGGTGACTCGCGGGACAGTGCCACAGAAAACAGACCGCCCGGGACCTCGGTCCCGGGTAAGGGTGAAACGGTGGTGTAAGAGACCACCAGCGCCTGAGGTGACTCAGGCGGCTAGGTAAACCCCACCCGGAGCAAGGTCAAGAGGGACCGTCGCAAGACGGTCCTGCGCGAACGTCCGAGGGCTGCTCGCCCGAGTTCGCGGGTAGACCGCACGAGACCGGCAGCAATGCCGGTCCTAGATGGATGGCCGTCTCCCCGGCCGCCGCGAGGCGACCGGGTGACAGAACCCGGCGTACAGCCCGACTCGTCTGCCCCTAAGGGCTGCTGACCAGCGAAAGTACAGGTCAGGGGCTCTATTTGCGTCTCGAAGGGTACTGCTGGGCCCCGGTCCACACCGGTTCCAACGGCACCACGCGGCTACGTACGGAGCCATGAAGGCAGCCATTCCTCGTGGGGCCGGAGATGGGGTGTCGGCGGGGCCGGGAAGCGCCCCGGCCAGGTGCTTGCCTGATCAGGGGCCTTCTGAGGTTCCCCTGGTCTGAGCGGCGAAGCTGCCTCACTCCTTGTAGCTCGACCTCAGGGATCTCCACGCCGTCACCGTGCGGTGTTCCATCAAGCCAGGAAGCGGTCGGCCTTCTGCCGCAGGTCAGGGGGCAAGCCGGTCAACTCCGAGACGATCATGCGAAGGTCTCGGCCGAGTCCGGGCAACTCGGCCCAGACCGACGGGTTCCCGGTGAGGACCGCGGACAGCAGATCACCTTCGTACATGTGCCCCTCTGCCATGGGGTTCTTCCGCAGTACCGCCAGTGCCAGGGGCAGGAGGTGGGGCAGACCTATGTCCTGCCCGATCAACAGGCGCATGTCCTCGACGGTCAGCTCGCCGATCGGCCGAAGCCGCAAGGCGTGTGCGGTAGCGACAAGACGGGTGTCGTCGGCCGACGGGGCCGGCCAGCGGGTGCGTTCAAGTTCTTCCAGGGCGCGGTCACGGTTCCGGGAGCGCGTCACCGATCGATTGTCCTACGAGTCGGACGCCTCCGAGCGCATCAGCGGACGCATCGAATTCCGAAGGCCGGCAGTCCCCGGGCGTGCGCCGGGGGATGGCTCGAACACCTCCGCCCGGCTGCTCGTTCGCGCCCTGACGCAGCGTCTATTGTTGCTCACCACAACAGCACAAACAGGGGGTCGGATGGACAGCGACGGCATGCGCATCGGTCCGGACACAGTGATCGCCGACCGCTACAGGCTGCAGAGTCAGCTCGGGCGTGGCGGGATGGGAGTGGTCTGGGAGGCCCTCGATACGCGGCTCGACCGGAAGGTCGCGGTGAAGGGGCTGCTGTACCCCGGGGCCGTGACGCCGGATGCCCAGGCGCAGTGGGTGAACCGGGCGCGGCGTGAGGCCCAGGCCATCGCCAGGATCGGGCATCAGAACGTGGTCGCCGTGCACGACGTGATCGAGGACGGCAACCAGGTCTGGATCGTGATGGAGCTGCTCAACTCGCGCTCCCTGGCCGACCTCCTGCGCGAACAGCAGCAGTTGTCCGTGCCGCACGCGGCACGTATAGGGCTTCAGGTGCTGCGCGGGCTGACCGCCGTGCACGAGGCCGGGGTGCTGCACCGGGACGTGAAGCCCCACAACATCCTGTTCCGGCCCGACGGGCGCGCCCTCCTCATGGACTTCGGGATCGCCACCTTCGAGGGTGCCGTGCAGGTGACCCGGTCGCACGAGATCATCGGGACGCCGCAGTACCTCGCACCCGAACTCCTCAGCCGCAGCGCCGCGCAGCCCCACCCCGCGACGGCCGCGTCCGACCTGTGGGCGCTCGGCGTCACGCTCTACGAGATGGTCGAGGGCAGGCGTCCCTTCGACGGGGCGACCAGCTACGAGGTGCTCATCGCCGTACGCGAGTCGCCCGTGCCGCCCATGAAGTACGCCGGGCCGCTCGCCGCGCTGGTCGAGGCGCTGCTGCGGAAGGACCCCCTGCTCCGCCCCGACGCCGTCGAGGCGGAGCGGATGCTCCAGGCCGTCACCCGGGACATGCTCACGCTCGACCCGCCGGCCACCCAGCGGCCCGCGGAACCCGCCCGGCAGGACCCGCCTCCTCCGGCTGGCCGCCCCGAGGTGCCCGGTCGCGGGCGCCGGGGCAGGTGGACGGTGCCGGTGGCCGTGCTCTGTACGGCACTGCTCGCGGGCGGGGCATGGTTCGTCTGGGGGCAGCAGGACGGGACCGGCACGAAGGGCGACGCGGGGTCCGGCAAGGGGACGACGGGCGGGAGCGAGGCGCCGCCCCTGTTCAGGGACACGCACGCCGTGCTGCGGATCGGCGTCAAGTCCGACCAGCCCGGACTGAGCGTGGAGAGCAAGGGGACGTTCAAGGGCTTCGAGGTCGACATGGGCATGGAGATCGCCCGGCACCTGGGCTTCGACGACGACCAGGTGACCTTCGTACGCGTCAACTCCGGTAACCGGAGCGACTATCTGAAGGAGGCCGACCGGGTGGACATCGTGCTGGCCTCGTACAGCATCAACGCGGAGCGCGAGAAGAAGGACGGCGTCATCTTCGCCGGTCCCTACTACCAGGCCCTCAAGGGGCTCCTGGTGCGCAAGAACAGGCCGTACAACGACATCAGCGACCTGCAGAAGGATTCCAGCGCGAAGGTCTGCACCGCCAGGAAGTCGGTCTACGAGGCCTGGATCAAGAACGAGGGCATGGCCGACCAGCAGGTGCTCCGGCCAGGCTTCGAGGACTGTGTCAAGGCGTTGCTGGACCCCAGGACACCTGTGTACGCGGTGGCCACGGACGACGTCATCGTCGCGGGTCTCGCCGACAAGTACTCCGACAAGACGAAGGCCCTCGACAACATCGAGGGTGACACGGAGGGCTACGGTGTCGCGATGGACGCGAACGAGACCGGCCTGCACGCGGAGGTGTGCGGCGCGCTGGGGGAGATCATGAAGTCGTCCGGCGGAAGCCGTTCGCAGTGGGCCGGTCTGTACGACCTGCATCTGAAGCCCGTCATGAAACAGCCCGCGCCGGGCGAACCGAAGCTGACGAAGTGCTAGGACCCGTGGCCGGAGACGGCATACGGCTGCGCACCGCGACGCCCGGGGACGCGGAGGCCGTCACCCGGGTCTTCCTGGCCTCGCGCGCGGCGGTCCTGCCCTACCTCCCCCGTGTGCACGGCGACGAGGACACACAGGCCTGGATCACCCATGTCCTGCTGCCCGGCAGCAGGGTGTGGGTGGCCGAGGACGCGGAGGGGGAGCTGCTGGGGTTCGCCGCCCTGGACGGTGACGAGCTCGACCAGCTCTATCTGCGGCCCGACGCGCTGCGGCGCGGCATCGGGTCGCGGCTGCTGGACCGGGTCAAGGAGGCTTCGCGCGGGGAGCTGAGCCTGTACACGTTCCGCCGCAACACCGCCGCCCGCGCCTTCTACGAGCGGCACGGATTCGTCGCGGTCGCGTACGACGACGGCAGCCGCAACGAGGAGAAGGAACCCGACGTGCTGTACCGGTGGACGTCGGACCGCTGACTGGAGGCCGGCGGCCGGGGCCCGCGTGCTCAGCCGCCCCCGGCCACCGGGCGGTCCTCGTCGAGCCGTGCGTACATCACCATGTCCCGGCGCCGGTTGCCGATCCGCTGCCAGCCGCGCAGCAGCCCCTCGCTCACGTACCCGGCGCTCTCGGCGGTCCGCGCCGACGCGGTGTTCCACGGTTCGACGAGGAACTGGACGCGGGGGATGCCCAGCTCGTGCAGGGCCCAGGTGGTGACCGTACGGAGTGCCGCTCCCGATACCTCCTGCCGCCGGGCCGGACCGGTCATCCAGTAACCGACCGTCGCCCGGCCCTCCGCGGCGTCCCTCAGCCAGAGTCCGATGGAGCCGACCGGTCGCCGGTCCCGGGTGCGGACGATGGCGAACGGGTATCCGGCACCGGTCTCCGCCCTCTCCCACTGGCGCCGGACGAACGCCTCGGCCGCCTCGTCCGAGTAGGGCGAGGGGATGGTGGTGATCAGCGGGATGTAGTCGTCCGCCGCCGCCTCGCGTACGAGGGGCAGGTCGCTCATCTCCCAGGGGCGCAGGACGAAATCGGGTCCGGCGGTCATGCTGGGGACGATCAGGGGCTGTGCCATGGCCCTCATCCTGTCGCGGACGGGCCACGGAACCGGGCCCGACTCACCCGGCGGAGGTCCGTCTGCCGGGCCGGCCGAGGAAGGCTCCGGCGAGCAGGGCACCGGCCAGCACGAGTGCCGAGTTGACGAGCACCGCGGCCGAGACGCCGGACAGCACCGCGTCGGGGCCCGTCGCCGTGCCCATCCGCGCGGTGACGACCGCGCTCATCACCGGGATGCCCATCGTGATGCCGACCTGCTGCGTCATCGTGGCGAGCCCGGTGGCCAGGCCCTGTTCCTCGTCGGGGAGTCCCGAGGTGGCGGTGACCATGAAGCCCACGATCATCAGCATGTTGCCGACACCGCCGACGAAGGTCGCGGCCAGCAGGAGCTGGATCCAGCCGCCGGACGTGCCGAGCGCCACCAGCGAGAGGGTGGCGGCGGCCTGGACGACACCGCCCAGGACGATCGTGCGCCGGTTCCCGAAGCGGCCCACCGCACGGCCGCCGAGCATGCCGCCGATGACGGTCCCGACGCCCAGGACACCGAAGGCGAGGCCGGTGGCGAGCGGCGAGTAGCCCAGGACCTCCTGGAGGTAGAGCGTGAGCAGGAAGACCAGGGACGTCTCGGTGACGAAGGCGATCAGCCCGGTGGCGTTGCCCCAGATGACGCTGCGCCGTTTCAGGATGTGCACCGGGACCAGGGGTGCCGCCGCCCGCTTCTCGACGAACCAGAAGGCGACGAGGAGGGCCGCGCCCGCGAGCAGCGCGGCCAGGGTCGTGGGCGCCAGCCAGCCGGACTCACCGGCCTGCGTCAGCCCGTACACGAGGAGCAGCAGACCGCCGGTGACGGTCGCGGCGCCGGGCACGTCGAGCTTCGGGCGGGTCGCGGGCCGGGAGTCGGCGATCACGGAGGGGGCAAGGGCCACGACGAGTGCGGCGACGGGAACGTTGACGAAGAAGGCCCAGCGCCAGGAGAGCAGATCGGTCAGCAGCCCGCCGAGGATCGCCCCGGCGGTGAAACCGGCCGACATCAGGGCGCCGTTGAGGCCGAGGGCGCGTTCGCGCAGCGGGCCCTCCCTGAACGCCGTGGTGAGCAGCGCCAGTCCGGCCGGGGTGACGGCCGCGGTGGCCAGGCCCTGCAGCACCCGCGCGGTGAGCAGCACCTCGGGGGAGGTGGCGAGGCCGCCGAGCACGGAGGACAGCCCGAGGGCGACCATGCCGCCGATGAACAGGCGCTTGCGGCCGACGAGATCGGCTGTGCGGCCGAACAGCAGCGTGAATCCCGCGGCGGCGAGCGCGAAGGAGGTGGCGATCCACTGGAGGTGCGAGAGGGAGAAGCCGAGCCCCTCGCCGACGGCGGGCAACGCGACGTTCAGGATGGAGAAGTCCACGGCGATCATGAACTGTGCGCCGAGGAGGAGTACGAGGACGAGCTTCTGGCGTCCGGTCATGCGCGGGAGGGGAGGGGCTGGGACCGGGGGAGCGGCCGGAGGTGCCGTGCGGGACGTGGACATGGTGAGCCCTTTCCTGAAGGCGAAGCCGCTAACGGGTCCGTGGTTCCGTTAGGGTGGAGTCACCGTAGCAGGGCTGAACCGATTAATGGAACTGGAGACCCGTTATGGATGTCGAGGGAGCGGAGCCGGGCATGGTCCGGCCCGGTGGGCGCACCGCCCGGGTACGCGAATCCGTCCTGCGGGCGGCCGGTGACGTGCTGGTCGAACATGGATTCGACGGGCTGGACCTCGCCGATGTGGCACGCCGCGCCGAGGTCGGCAAGACGACGGTCTACCGGCGCTGGGCCGGCACGGCCGGTCTGGTCGCCGACCTGCTCACGGACATGGCCGAGCAGTCCGTACCGCGTACGGACACGGGTTCCCTTGACGAGGACCTGCGGGCCAACGCCCGGCTGGTCGTGCGGACCCTGACCGACCCGCGGCAGGGTGCTCTCTTCGCCGCGGTGATCGCCGCGGCCACCTGCGACTCCCGCACGGCCGAGGCGCTGCACCGCTTCTACGCGGTGCGCATCGCGGAGTGGGCGGGCTGTGTCGACGCGGCGGTCGAGCGCGGCGAACTGCCCGCGGGCACCGACGCGGGCGAGGTGATCAGGGCCGTCTCGGCCCCCCTCTACTACCGCCTGCTGGCCAGCGGCGACCCGCTCGACGAAGCCACCGCCGACCGCGCGGCGGACGCGGCGGCTGCGGCGGCACGGGCGGGCGTGTACGTGAGCTGAGGGGGGCGCCGGTGTCGCGGGGCCTTCACCAGCGGTTGTTTCTCTTCGACCTGGAAGGCGACGAACCAGCGTCCCCGGTCAAGACGTACTGTCGCGGACAGGATCCGCATGCTGCCCGCGTCGATACGTGCGCGCAGGTCGGGGCGGTGCTCGTGGAGGCGGACCGTTCCGATCCTGGGCAGGGTGACGTGTCTGCCGTCCGCCTTGACACGGATGGTGCCGGTCGTGAACCGGCACGCCGGGCGCGCCTTCCGCTTCGACTTGAAGCGGGGAACACCCACCCGCGCTCCCTTGCGCTTACCGCTCTTGGACTTCGCGTAGTTGTCGAACGCTGCCGAAGCATTGGCCAGGCCGGTGTAGGCCTCCTTGGAGTTTTCCTCCCACCAGTGGGCGAAACGCGGATCGGTGCGCTCGGCCTCGTCGAACGCCTTCCGCAGCGACGGCAGCGACCACGAACGCCACGGCGTCAAATCCTCCTCCGGGACCCCGTACGAGGCCTCGGCCATGCGCTGCCACCACACCGCAGTGACATGGGTGACCGCCCAGTTGTACGCAGCCCGCGCCGCACCCGCATGTCTGCCCCCGCGCCGGTCAGCCGATACGGGTACCCGTGCCGCTCACCCTGATCCGGGTGTCGTCCGGGCGCAGTTCCACCGTGAGGGTGCCGGGGCGGCCCATGTCCGCTCCCTGGTGCAGGGTCAGGACCGCGTCGTCCCGGACGATGCCGCGCTCGCGCGCGTACGCGCCGAAGGCCGCGGCCGCCGCGCCCGTGGCGGGATCCTCGACCACTCCGCCGACCGGGAACGGGTCGCGGACGTGGAAGACGGTCTCCGACTCGCGCCGCACCAGCTGGAGCGTGGTCAGGTCCAGGAGGTGCATCAGCGCCTCCAGGCGGGCGAAGTCGTAGTCCAGGTCCGCCAGTCGCTCCCGGGTCGCGGCGGCCAGCACCAGATGGCGGGCACCCGCGTAGGCGATGCGGGGCGGCAGTGCGGGATCGAGGTCGGCGGCCTGCCAGTCCAGCGCGGCCAGGGCCTCCGCCAGATCGTCCGGGGCGATGTCCGTGACATGGGGCTCGACACTGGTGAGGGTCGCGCGGAGCTCGCCGCCCTCCTGGACGACGGTGACCGGCACCTCGCCCGCACGGGTGCTGAACACCAGGTCGCCGGGGCCGTCGCGTTCGGCGAGGGCGATGGCCGTCGCGACCGTCGCGTGGCCGCAGAACGGGACCTCGGCCTTGGGGCTGAAGTAGCGGATCGTGTACCCGCCCCGGCCGTCCCACGCGGTGAGGAAGGCCGACTCGCTGTAGCCCAGCCCGGCGGCGACGGCGAGCATCGCCGCGTCGTCGAGCCCGGTGGCGTCCAGGACGACCCCGGCCGGGTTGCCCCCGTCGGGGTCGGCGGAGAAGGCGGTGTAGCGGAGGACCTCGGTGCTGGGCAGTCGACTCATGCGCACGTCAACCGAGGTGCCGCCGCGGGCATTCCCCGGCGGGTCCGGGGAAGACTTCCGGGGGTGGCCCGGGGTCCTGACACCCCGGGCCACCCCCTGGCCGGATCCGCGGACCCCCCAGCCCGCGCCGGCCCGTTCGCTGTGGTCAGTGGCAGACCTTGACGCCGGTGCCCTTCGTCCAGGAGCAGGAGTCCCGGAGCGTGCCCGTCGCCTTGTAGAGCCGCGCCTTGTCGCCGGTGTTGTTCCACACGTACGAACCGCGGTTCCAGTACACGTGCGACGCGGTGTTCGTGCCCTTGCCGGTGTGCACCCGGACCGTCTTGCCGGCCGCGACGGTGAAGCTGCCGAAGGTGTACGTGTAGCCGGTGTTGTCCTTCAGCTTGTAGCCCCTGAGCTGCAGCTTGGACGTGCCGTTGTTGTGGATGTCCACGTACTCGGCGTTGAGGGACGAGTTCGTCCGGGTGTCCTTGCCGGGGCTGTCGTACTGGATCTTGCCGAGGTGCAGCCCGCCCTGGTGGGAGGCCGCCGATGCCGGGGCCGAGGCGAGGAGCGAGCCGGCCAGAGCGGTGGCGGCGGCCAGGGCGAGGGGCGCGGCGGTGCGTATGCGCATGCGGTGTGGTCCTCCTGTGTGCATCAGGTGAAGGTCAGCAGCATACGGGCAGCACGCGCTTGCCCGGCCGTCGGAAGTGAAATCGACGAAAGCGTGCAAAATCTGTCATTCAAAGGTCAGTTCCGGGCAGTGGGCGGAGTGAATCCGTCAGCCCCGGCCTACGTACGGCATCGTCGTCGCCAGCACCGTCGCGAACTGCACATTGGCCTCCAGCGGCAGTTCCGCCATGTGCAGGACCGTCCGGGCCACGTCGGCCGCCGCCATCACCGGCTCGACGGCCACCTCGCCGTTGGCCTGGAGGGTCCCCGTCCGCATCCGCTCCGTCATGTCGGTCGCCGCGTTGCCGACGTCGATCTGCCCGCAGGCGATCCGGTACGGGCGCCCGTCCAGCGACAGCGACTTCGTCAGGCCCGTGACGGCGTGCTTCGTCGCCGTGTACGCGATCGAGTGCGGGCGCGGTGCGTGGGCGGAGACCGAACCGTTGTTGATGATCCGGCCGCCCTGCGGGTCCTGCTCCTTCATCAGCCGGAACGCCGCCTGCGCGCACAGGAACGCCCCCGTCAGATTGACGTCCACCACCGCCCGCCAGTCCTCGTACACGATGTCCTCGACCGGCGCCGCGCGCCCGAACGTCCCCGCGTTGTTGAAGAGCAGGTCCAGGCGGCCGAAGTGGTCCCGTACGGAGGCGAAGAGGGCCGCCACCCCGCCCGGGTCGCTCACGTCGGTGGGTACGCACACCGTCCCGCCCCGCGCCGCCGCGGCGGCGGTCTCCTCCAGGGCGGCCGCCCGCCGCCCCGCCAGCACCACCGTCCAGTCCGCACCCGCGAGGGTGAGGGCGACAGACCTGCCGATGCCCGATCCCGCACCCGTGACGACAGCGATTCTCCGCTCAGCGTTCATGGCCCGGCAGCGTACGGCAGGTTTGGCGGCGGGCGGCATCCGGATCTCATCGCACCGCCATAAGGATGTTGTGTACCCGCCAACGGAACGTCGTCGACCCGCACTCCAATGCCTGTGACAACATCCGGCACGGGAGGGGCATATGACAGCCGTACAGATGAGCAGTACGTCCGGTCGGCAGGGGCATTCCGCCGAGCTGCGGGCCGCCGCCAGGCAGCTCGGAGCGGGCGTGGACCGCCGCAGGTTCCTCACCGTCACCGGGGCCGCCGCCGCGCTGGCCTTCGCGGTCAACCTCCCCACCGCGGGAGTCGCGGGCGCCGCAGAGCTCGACGCCCGGAAGATCACCGAGGACCCCTTCACCCTCGGCGTGGCCTCCGGCGACCCGCTGCCCGACTCCGTCCTCCTGTGGACGCGACTCGCCCCCCGCCCCTACGAGGCCGACGGGGGACTGCCCGCCACCCGGGTCCAGGTCCGCTGGGAGATCGCCCGCGACGAGCGCTTCACACGTGTCGTCCGGCGCGGATCCGTCACCGCCCACCCGGAGTTCGGCCACAGCGTCCGCGCTGACGTCAAGGGCCTCGAATCCGGCCGGACGTTCTACTACCGCTTCCGCGCGGGCAACTGGACCAGCCCCGCGGGCCGCACCCGCACGGCCCCCGCCCGCGGCGCCCGCACCAGCTCGCTGACCCTGGCCGCCGTCTCCTGCCAGGCCTACCACGACGGCTACTTCACCGCCTACCGGCACCTCGCCGCCGAGGACGTCGACGTGGTCTTCCACCTCGGCGACTACCTCTACGAGTACGCGGTGACCGCCACCGGAGGCGCCCGCAACTACACCGACCGCGTCCTGCCGGACCACTACAACCGCGAGACGGCGACGCTGGAGGACTACCGGATGCGGTACGGCCTCTACAAGTCCGACCCCGACCTGCGCGCCGCCCACGCCGCGCACCCCTTCGTCGTCACCTGGGACGACCACGAGACCGAGAACAACTACGCGGGCGACACCCCGGAGAACAGCGTCCCGCCGGAGGAGTTCCTGCTGCGCAGGGCCGCCGCCTACCGCGCGTACTGGGAGAACCAGCCGCTGCGCACCCCGCAGCGCCCCACCGGCCCCGACATGCGGCTCTACCGCCGCCTGCAGTTCGGCCGGCTCGCCCAGTTCGACATCCTCGACACCCGCCAGTACCGCAGCAACCAGGCGTACGGCGACGGCTGGAAGGTCCCCGGACCGGAGTCCGAGGACCCGTCGCGCACCATGACGGGGGCCGCCCAGGAGCGCTGGCTGCTCGACGGCTGGAAGAACTCCCGCGCCCGCTGGAACGTCGTACCGCAGCAGGTGACCTTCGCCCGGCGGCGTGACGTACCGACCGACGCCTTCAAACTGTCCATGGACTCGTGGGACGGCTACCCGGCCTCCCGGCAGCGGATCCTGGCCGGGGCCGAGGCCGCCGGGGTCGACAACCTGATGGTGCTGACCGGCGACGTGCACGTCGGCTACGGCTTCGACCTGAAGAAGGACTTCGACGACCCGGCCTCCCGGACCGTCGGCACGGAGATCGTCGCCACCTCGATCTCCAGCGGCAAGGACGGCGCCGAGAAGCCGGCCAACTGGACCAACCAGACCCGGGCGAACCCGCACATGAAGTTCTACAACGGCCGCCGCGGCTACGCCCTCGTCACCCTCGGTACGGAGCAGGCGCGCGCCGACTTCCGTACGCTGCCGGCCGTCACCACACCCGGTGCGCCCGTCACCACCGCCGCGTCCTTCGTCACCGAGGCGGGGAACCAGGGGCTCACCCCCGCGTGACGCCGTACGGCCGCCGGGGCGGTCAGACGAGGCCGTCCGCCGGATAGCGGACGCCGACACGGTCACGTACCGCGTCGAGCGTCCGCATCACGGCGAGCGAACCGTCCAGCGGCACCAGCGGGGACTCCGTCTCGCCCGCGCGCACCGCACGCATCACCTCGGCCGCCTCGTACTGCATGCCCGAAAGGCCCTGCGGGCCCGGGCCCGTGGTGATCTCCTCGGGATCCCGGCCGGTCCGGTGCAGGACGAAGCGCTCCGGGTGGAAGAAGCCCTGCGGGAAGTCCATCCGCCCGGCCGTGCCGGTGACCGAAGCGGTGGTGGGCAGATCCCCGACGATCGAGCAGTTCAGCAGCGCCGTGGCCCCCGACTCCCAGCCCAGCAGCATCCCGGTGTTGAGGTCGACGCCCTCCGGGGACAGCAGCGCGTCCGCCTGCACCCGGTCCGGCTCGCCCAGCAGCAACTGCGCGAACGACACCGGATAGACCCCGAGGTCCAGCAGCGCGCCGCCGCCCAGCGCGGGATCCCGCAGCCGGTGCCCGGCGCCCAACGTACCCAGGAAACCGAAGTCGGCCTGCACCGTGCGGATCTCGCCGATCGCACCGTCCCGCACCAGCTCCGTCATCCGGCGGATCAGCGGATTGCAGTACGTCCACATGGCCTCCATCAGGAACACCCCGCGCTCCCGGGCCAGGGCCACCAGCTCCCGTGCCTCGCGCGCGTTGAGCGTGAACGCCTTCTCGCACAGCACGTGCTTCCCGGCCTCCAGCGCCAGCCCGGCCGCCTCCCGGTGCGCCGAGTGCGGCGTGGCCACGTACACGACATCGATGTCGTCGTCCGCGACGAGCTCCGCCCAGCTGCCGTACGCCCGCTCGATCCCGAACCGGTCGGCGAACACCTTCGCGGACGCCTCCGTGCGGGAGGCCACCGCCACGACCTCGGCCCCGGAGTCCTTCATCGCCAGCAGGTCCGCCGTGAACGTCGCGGCTATGCCGCCCGTCGCCAGAACACCCCAACGCACAGTCCCGCTCATGCCGCCCGCCTCACAAAAAGGTATCGACCACTACGACTGACCTGAGAGCATAGATGCGGATTCAACGAAGCGGAGACGATGATGCCGGACAGCGGCGTGAGCCGGGCCCAGCAGGAACGACACGAAGAACACATAGTCCACACCCACCCACCGACTCCCCCCGGCACCGCCGCCGTTGCCGCAGCCCGGCGTGCCGGGATCCTGGTCACGCTGGTCCTCGGCGGACTCACCGCCCTGCCGCCGCTGTCCATGGACATGTACCTCCCGGCGCTGCCCGCGGTCACCGACTCGCTGCACGCCCCGGCCTCGACCGTCCAGCTCACCCTGACCGCCTGCCTCACCGGCATGGCGCTCGGCCAGCTCGTCGTGGGGCCCATGAGCGACCGCTGGGGCCGGCGCAAGCCCCTGCTCCTCGGCATGATCGTCTACGTGGTCGCCACCGCGATCTGCGCCTTCGCCCCCTCCGCGGAACTCCTCATCGGATTCCGCCTCCTGCAGGGCCTGGCCGGCGCGGCCGGCATCGTCATCTCCCGGGCCGTCGTGCGTGACCTCCACGACGGCGACGAGATGGCCAGGTTCTTCTCCACCCTGATGCTCATCTCGGGTGTCGCCCCCGTCATCGCGCCCGTGATCGGCGGACAGGTCCTCCGGTTCACCGACTGGCGCGGCATCTTCGCCGTCCTCACCGTCGTCGGTGTCCTGCTCACCCTCGTCGTCTGGAAGTGGCTGCACGAGACACTGCCCGAGGCGGACCGGCACACCGGCGGGGTCGGCGACGCGCTGCGCACCATGCGTGGACTGCTGGCCGACCGGGTGTTCACCGGCTACATGGTCGCGGGCAGCCTCGCCTTCGCCGCGCTCTTCGCCTACGTGGCCGCGTCACCGTTCGTCATGCAGGAGATCTACGGGGCCTCGCCGCAGACCTTCAGCCTGCTCTTCGGCATCAACTCGATCGGCCTGATCGCCGTCGGCCAGATCAACGGCAAGATCCTCGTCGGCCGGGTCAGCCTGGACAAGGCACTCGGCTTCGGCCTCGCGGTCATCTCCCTCGCGGCCGTCGCCCTGTTGCTGATGACCTCCGGGGTCTTCGGCGAGGTCGGCCTCCTGCCCGTCGCCGTCGGACTGTTCGTGCTCATGTCGGCCATGGGCCTGGCCATGCCGAACACCAACACCCAGGCCCTGATGCGGACGAGGCACGCCGCCGGATCCGCCTCCGCCCTGCTCGGCACGTCGTCGTTCCTCATCGGCGCCATCGCCTCACCGCTCGTCGGGATCGCGGGGGAGGACACGGCCGTACCCATGGCCGTCGTGCAGGTCGTCTGCGCCCTGTCCGCCGTGGCCTGCTTCCTGGTGCTGTGCAGGCCGTGGCAGAACAAGACCAGGGCGCCGGATCAGCCGGTGCGCGGATAGCCCAGCAGATGCAGACGGTCCTTGCGGTCCGTCCAGCGGAACACGCCGGTGTCGGACGACTCCACGTCCGGCAGCCGCTCGTTCGGTGACAGCGGGTCGAAGCCCCAGGTCGTGAAGTTCATCACGACCGGGGTGCCGCCGCCCTCCAGGGCGTCGGCCGCGTCGCGGGCGTTCCGCGCACCGTACGCCGTGCCGTCGTCCGTGACCGAGGCGAGCGTCAACAGCGACGCCCCGGCCTTGTCCTCGAAGCAGAACCCCTTCTTCGCCTCCAGGTCGAAGGCCAGGTTCCCCGCCACCAGATATCTGCCCGAGGGCGAGACGAGGGCCTGAGGAGGCCGCCCCGGCGCTATGGCCGGCCGGTGGCACTCCACCGAGACGACGGCTTTGCCCTTCGCCGCGTCGTGCACCGTCCACAGCTCGTGGGTCGCGGCCCGCTTCGCACCCTTGGCGAGCTGCCACTTGGCCAGGACCAGGCCGGGGTTCACGGACGTCGGCACCCCGGAGCGCGGATCGGTGCCCTTGGGCGCCACCTTCCGGCTGAACCAGCCGCCCCGCACCCAGAATTCGCGTGACCCGCTCAGCAGCAGCCCCTGCGCGGTCTGCCCGCGCACCTCGGTGAGCCGCTTGCAGGTCGTGCAGCCCTTCGGATACTTCACCCCCGAAGCGGCGACCTCGGAGACCTCGCCGGTGACCGGGTCCACCACCGCGCTGTTCGCCCGGCCGTCACTGATCACGATGTCGGGGCCGGTCGCCGTGATCGTCGGCGCACCGGACCACGGCACCTCGACCCGGAGACGTTCGCCGTTCTCCGCGTCGTACACGTCGAGGGAGACGAACGTCTCGAGGGGCGCGGGACCGTCGCCGATCTTCCCGAACGCCCAGGTCACGAAGAACTGCCGGTCCTCCCGGGCCATGGTGAGCAGCTTCGGGAAGCGCAGCGGGTCCG
The DNA here is from genome assembly GCF_045040375.1 of Streptomyces sp. NBC_01520. Classification (NCBI taxonomy): domain Bacteria; kingdom Bacillati; phylum Actinomycetota; class Actinomycetes; order Kitasatosporales; family Streptomycetaceae; genus Streptomyces; species Streptomyces sp. NBC_01520. The sequence goes on along the minus strand of NZ_CP109404.1, from coordinate 2,307,886 downwards.
GCGGGCGCCAGGCCTCACCGCTCCAGCCGTCGCGGCCGGTCTCCAGATCGACGGTCCGCAGCCGGTAGCGCTGCTCGGGTTCCCGGACCAGATAGGCGAGCCGGGCGGCCGGGTGCGAGACCGCGTAGTCGGGTCCGGCCCCGACGACCTCCCAGCCGAGGGACGTCGTGTACGCGGAGGGAACGGTCAGCCGTGTCGCCGGGCCCGAGTTCTTCGCGGCCGCGGCCGGCTTCCGCTGCTTGCCGTCGTCCCCGCCGCCGCCCCCGCTTCCGCAGGTCGCCAGCAGGAGCAGAAGCGCCAGGAAGAGCACCCCGCCGACCAGAGTTAGGCGCACGATCCGCTGTCTCATGGTCCCCCCGATGAACATGTCCCCGAGCAACTCCCGCCGGTCCCCGGTCGGGCGCCGGTCAGCATAGCAACAGGCCCGTGGTGAAGAGCAGTTCGGTTCCGTAGCCGTTCCGTGCCGGTTCCGTGCCGGACCACCGGCCGGCGGAGGGCAGGACCACCGGGCCGCGGGGGGACGGGCCGCCGGGCCGCGCAAGGCCGGACCCCCGGCCGCGGACGGCGGGGTCACCGGGCTGCGGGGGGCAGGCACCCTGCGCCTACAATTCGGCGGTGAACGCCACCCTCCCCACCGCGGAAACCCTGCGCACAGCCCTGGCCGCTCTGCTCGACGGGCTGCCGCCCACCAAGGCCGCGCAGGCCGTCGACCGGCTCATCGCCAGCTACCGCGGGACCACCCCCACCGACGCGCCGGTCCTGCGGGACCGCTCGGACGTCGCCGCGTACGCCGCGTACCGGATGCCCGCGACCTTCGAGGCCGTACGTGCCTGCCTCGCCGCCCTGCGCGACGCCGCACCGGAGTGGGAGCCCGCCACGCACACCGACGTCGGGGGCGGTACGGGCGCGGCGAGCTGGGCCGTCGCGGGGGAGTGGGACGGGCCGCGGACCACCGTCCTGGACTGGGCCGAGCCCGCCCTCGCGCTCGGCCGCGAGCTGGCCCTTGCCTCCGGCGTCCCCGGGCTGCGCGACGCCACCTGGCAGCGGGCCCGGATCGGCACGGCACTGGAGCTGGCGCCCACGGACCTGGTGACCGTCTCGTACGTACTCAAGGAGCTCACGCCCGCGGACCGGACCGCTCTGGTGGACGCAGCCGCTGCCGCCGCCCAGGCCGTGGTCGTCGTCGAGCCGGGCACCCCCGACGGCTACGCCCGTGTCATCGACGCCCGCGACCGGCTCGTCGCCGCCGGGCTGACCGTCGCCGCACCCTGCCCGCACAGCGGCGCCTGCCCCATCGAACCGGGCAAGGACTGGTGCCACTTCTCGGCACGAGTCAGCCGCTCGTCCCTGCACCGCCAGGTCAAGGGCGGCTCGCTGAGCCACGAGGACGAGAAGTTCAGCTATGTCGCGGCGACCCGCTTCCCCACCGTGCCCGTACACGAACGGGTCACCCGCAGGCCCCAGATCCGCAAGGGCCAGGTGCTGCTGGAGCTCTGCACCCGGGACGAGGGCCTGCGGCGCGCCACGGTCACCAAGCGGCACGGCGAGCTGTACCGCGCCGCCAGGGACACCGCGTGGGGCGACGCCTGGCCGCCCCACGCGGAGCAGGACCTCTAGGGCACCGTCCGGGGCCGCAGCTCCTGGGTGCAGCACTTCACGCTGCCGCCGCCCTTGAGCAGCTCGCCCAGATCCATCGGAACCGGTTCGAAGCCCCGGTCCCGCAGCGGATCCAGCAGCCCCACGGCGGCCTGCGGGAGCAGCACGTGGCGTCCGTCGCTGACCGCGTTGAGGCCCAGCGCCACGGCGTCCGCCTCCTCGGCGACGAGCGCGTCCGGGAAGAGGCGGGCCAGCACGGCCCGGCTGCCCGGCGAGAACGCCCCCGGGTAGTACATGATCTCGTCGGCCGCGTCGTCCAGGACACACAGCGCCGTGTCCAGGTGGTAGTAGCGCGGGTCCACCAGATCGAGGCCGATCACCGGCCGTCCGAAGAACTCCTGGGCCTCGCCGTGGGACAGAGGACTGGACCGGAAGCCGCGCCCCGCCAGGAGGTACGAGGCGGTGACGGCGAAGTCGCCCTCGCCCTCGTTGACGTGGTCCGGCTCATGGATGTCGGTCCAGCCGTCGGCCCGGAACCACTCCCGGTGCGCCTCGGCCTCCGCGTACCGCTCCCGGTAGGCGAACAGGGCGCCGAGCACACGGCCGTCGATCACGGTGGCACCGTTCGCGGCGAACACCATGTCCGGCAGGTCGGGACGGGGGGTGAGCAGCTCGACGGTGTGGCCGAGCGAGCGGTAGCGGTCGCGCAGGTCCTCCCACTGGGTGTTGGCCAGGGGCAGGTCCACGGGTTTCGAAGGGTCCATCCACGGGTTGATGGAGTACGTGACCTTGAAGTGGGCCGGGGCGCACATCAGGTAGCGACGAGGGGTGGCGTCACGAGTCAATGCAGGCTCCTCACGAACGGCAGCCGGAGCTGCGGAACGGTGGGACGCGCACGGTCTGTGCGTGCACTCATGGTGCGCCGCTCCGGGCCGATGCGCAGTGATCCGATCGGGTGGTTCACACGAGTGACGCCCGGGGGACGCCGGCCGGACTCCGGAAGGGCTGCAAGACGATACGTATCGGACCGCGAGTTGTAGATTGGGTGGATGTCACCCCACAAGGCCCCGGACTCCAGCCGCCGCAGCGACCGCTCCCGCCGCGCGATCTACGACGCGGCCCTCGCCCTCGTCGGCGAGACGGGATACGCGCGGACGACGATCGAGGGTATCGCCGCCCGCGCCGGCGTCGGCAAGCAGACGATCTACCGCTGGTGGCCCTCGAAGGCCGCCGTGCTCATGGAGGCGTTCCTCGACCTGGCGGCCCGGCAGGCCGAGGAGGCCGCCGCCGCGGGGGAGGGCGGCGACGGCGGGCACGGGATCCCGGACACCGGCGACCTGGCGGCGGACCTCAAGTGCGTCCTGCGGGCCACCGTGGACGAACTGAACGACCCCGTCACCGAGGCACCCACCCGCGCGCTCGCCGCCGAAGGCATCGTCGACCCGGTCCTCGGGGCCCAATTCGTCGAGAGGCTGCTCGATCCGTCGATGCAGTTGTATGTCACACGTCTGCGTGCGGCGCAGGAGGCGGGAGACCTGCGCGCGGACATCGATCCGCGCATCGCGCTGGAACTGCTGATCGCCCCGCTCACGCACCGCTGGCTCCTGAGGACCCTCCCGCTCACCCACGCGTACGCGGACACGATCGTCGACTACACCCTCGGGGGACTGTCGGCCACGCCCTGACCGGGGCCCTCCACCGTGACATTCCGTACGGGTGTGCTCGTCTCCGTGTGGTCACCCGGGCACCCCGCTTGGGAACTCTGGCCACCCGAGGAGCAGGATGGTGGGACCATGGACAGGTAACCGCTGAGGTGAGGGGATAGATGGGCGCCGATTCCGGCCGCTATCGCGGCACAGAGAGCAGGATTTCCCAGTGGCTGCGCCGGCGGCCGAAACCACAGCCGGAAGCCGACGACGCGGCCCGGCTGGCGCTGCTCCTGGCCGTCGCCGAGGCAGGAATGCCGATCTCACCCGCCGCGCACCCGTCCGGATACCGATGTTCGTGTGATCGCGTCGGCTGTCCCACCCCCGCCCGGCACCCCGTCTCGTTCGCCTGGCAGACGCAGTCCACGACCGACAGCGCCCAGATCGAGCGGTGGGCCGCCGGACAGCCCCTGGCCAACTTCATCACCGCGACGGGCATGATCCACGACGTCCTCGACGTCCCCCTCCCGGCCGGCCTCGCCGCCCTGGAACGCCTCCTCGAAGCGGGCGTCGACGTCGGCCCCGTGGCCCAGTCCGGCAGCGACCGGATCCTCTTCTTCACCGCCACCCGCGGCACCCCCGAGGACGAGGACGAGTGGTGGCCCTGCGAGCTGGACTGCCACCCCGAGACCATGGACGAGCATCCGGGGCTGCGCTGGCACTGCCGCGGGAGCTATGTCCTGCTGCCGCCCGCCCGGCTCCCCGGTGAGCTGGACGTGCACTGGATCCGGGGCCCGGAGAACCCGCTGCCCGACCCGCTGAACCTCCTGGAGACGCTCACCGACGCCTGTGCGCAGTACGCGGACACGGCCGACGAGAGCGACCTCGACCATGACGCGGTGGCCTGGCCGCTCAGCCGCTGAGGAGTGCCCCCGACGGGCGGTGGCCCGACGGGGGCGGTGGTGCCCGGCCGCGGTCAGGAGCCCTGTGCCGCGACCAGTCCGGGCAGCCTGTTCAGGACGCGTACCTTGCCGGCCGCGTCCCCGGCCCCGCGCTTCGGCACGTACACCAGCTGGCTGGAGACCCGCTCCTTGGTGAGGGTGGTCGTCACCTCGCCGGTCAGCAGGGCCCGTACGTCCGCCGTGACCTCCGGCCGGAGGCCCTTCGCCGCGGTCTGCCGCTCGAAGTGTCTGCTGCTGAAGAAGACCAGCGCCCCGCCGTCCTCCGTCGTCAGACCCAGGGGCGCGAACGTCCCGCCGTCCAGCGCCTGGTCGACGTACTGGAACGAGAAGCCCGCCCGCCGGGTGTTCTTGCGCGCGTCCCGCCAGCCCGTGGTCGTCGCACCCGGAGCGAAGACGTCCGGGGTCCCGTCCTTGAGGAAGTCCGTGTACGCGGTGCTCAGCTCCGCCGGACTCGTCGCCAGGGCCGTGTCCGTGTCCCCCGCGGGCACGGGCTGCGCCCAGCCGTCGGCGTCCTTGCGGAACTTCGGCACCTGGGACGGGGTGACGACCGCCAGATAGGCGGCCTTCCACGGAGCGTCCGCCTCCGCGCGGACGAAGACCAGCAGCCAGCGGGTGTCCAGCTTCCCGCCGTCCTGGTCGCGGTTGGAGTCGGTGTCCGCGACGAACCAGCGCGGCCAGCCCGCCTTCTTGGGAATGGTGTACGAGGCGTCGGACAGCTCCAGCGGCTTGTGCGCCGGGTTGCCGTCCGGATTGTTCTTCTGGCGTGCCGTCAGGCCGGCCTGGTTGATCGCGCCGAGCGAACCCGTCACCCGGTTCGCGTCCAGCGCCGGATCGTACGCCTCGTCCGCCTTGTTGTAGGCGACCGTGAAGTCGTCGAGGGCTTGCGCCGCCTCAGACTTCGTCGCTCCCGGTACGACTTCCAGTTCGCCGTGCACCGTCACGCAACCGCTCGCCGTCACGCTCAGCACCGTCGCCGTCGCGAGCCCCGCCGCCAGTCGACCCAGCCTTCTCATCCGTTGCCTTCTGCGCCTTCTGATCCGTCGTCCGCACTGACCGTCCGAACCCTACCGGGGCGAGGAACAGCGCGAGCGTGGGGATGAGATACAGCGCCCACACCGTGACCTGAAGAACGGTCGGATCGGCCTGGAAGTTGAAGACGCCCTTGAGCAGGGTGCCGTACCAGCTGTCCGGCGGGATCGTGGTGGTGATGTCGAACGCCTTGTCCTGCAGACCGCCGAGGAAGCGGGCCTCCTGGAGGTCGTGCACCCCGTAGGCGAGCACACCGGCGGCGACGACCACGAGCATCCCGCCCGTCCAGGTGAAGAACCTCGACAGATCGATCCTCAGCGCGCCCCGGTAGAACAGCCAGCCCAGCACGATCGCGGTCGCGATGCCCAGCAGTACGCCCACCAGCGGCGACGAGGAGCCCTCACCGCTCGCCCGCACCGAGGCCCACACGAACAGCGCGGTCTCCAGACCCTCACGGCCCACCGCGAGGAAGGCGGTGGCGACCAGTGCGCCGGTGCCCATCGCGAGCGCCGCGTCCAGTTTGCCGTGCAGTTCGGCCTTCAGGTGCCGCGCCGTCCGCCGCATCCAGAACACCATCCAGGTCACCAGCCCGACAGCGATGACCGACAGCGAACCGCCGAGCATCTCCTGCGCCTCGAACGTCAGCTCCTGGGAGCCGAATTCGAGCGCGGCGCCGAAGGCCAGCGAGATGCCGCAGGCGATGCCGATGCCGGTCCACACCGGACGCAGCGCGTCACGGCGGCCGGTCTTGACCAGGTACGCGACGAGGATGCAGACGACCAGACTGGCCTCCAGGCCCTCGCGCAGGCCGATCAGATAGTTGCCGAACATGCCGGTCCCTCCACGGTGTCGGTCATGGGAACGGTCCGGATCACGAGAACAGCGCCCTGCCCCACCAGTCGTCCTTGTCGCGGACGCCCGGCGGAACGGCGAAGACCGCCGAACCCACGTGCTGGATGTACTCGTTGAGCGCGTCGTCCGCCGCGAGGGAGCGCTGCACCGGGACGAAGCCCTTGCGGACGTCCCGCTGGTAGGCGAGGAAGAACAGCCCGGCGTCGAGCCTGCCCAGGCCGTCCGTGCCGTCGGTGAAGGAGTAGCCGCGGCGCAGGATCGTCGCCCCGCCGTTGGTGTCCGGGTGGGCGAGCCGGACGTGCGCGGTCGGCAGCATCGCCTTCAGGAACGGCTCGTCGCGCTCCTTCGACCTGCCGGCCGGAGCGCCCTCGCCCTTGTCCCGGCCGAAGATGTCCTCCTGCTCCTGGAGAGGAGCCCGGTCCCAGGTCTCGATGTGCATCCGGATGCGCCGGGCCACCAGGTACGAACCCCCGGTCATCCACCCGGCGTCGTCCGCCCCCGCGACCCACACGTGCTTCCGCAGGGCGGCGGCGTCCGTGCCCGCGATGTTCCGGGTGCCGTCCTTGAAGCCCATCATGTTGCGCGGCGTCTGGGCGTCGGGCGTCGTCGAGGACGTCTTGCCGAAACCCAGCTGCGACCAGCGGACCGAGGCGCGGCCCATGCCGATCCTGGCGAGGTTGCGGATCGCGTGCACCGCGACCTGCGGGTCGTCCGCGCACGCCTGGACACCCAGGTCGCCGCCGCTGCGGGTGGGGTCGAGATTGTCGCCGGGGAACTTCGGCAGATCCACCAGCGCCTCCGGGCGCCGGTCCTCCAGGCCGAACCTGCCCGCGGCGAACAGGGACGGGCCGAAGCCGATGGTGAGGGTCAGCCGCGACGGCCGCAGGCCCAGGGCCTCGCCCGTGTCGTCCGGCGGCGCCTCGGCGAGCCCTCCGTACGCGCCGTCGCCCACGGTCCGTCCGGCCGTCATCCGCTCGGCGGCCCGTGTCCACTCCCCGAGCAGTGCCACCAGCTCGGCCCGGTCCTTCGTCGTCACGTCGAACGAGGCGAAGTGCAGCCGGTCCTGCACGGCGGTGGCGATGCCCGCCTGGTGCGGACCGTGGAACGGCACTGCCGCGCCGCTGTCCGAGGCCGGTTCCGCGTCCCCGCCCGGGCGCACCGCGGCGACCGCGCCGCCCGCCGCGACGGCGCCGAGCGCCAGCCCCGCACCGCCCCAGCCGAGCAGGGCGCGGCGGGACGGGGCCGGGTCCCGTCCCTCGGGGGTTCCGCCGTTGCCGGGCTCCATTACTTCGTCACCGCCGCGGCCAGCTTGGACAGCGGCTCGGCGAGCGCGTTGACCGCGTCGGAGAGCTTCTTGCGGTCCGCCTTGCCGACCTTGTCGTACGAGGTGAAGTCGTAGGAGGTGCTGTCCGGGCGGTAGGTGTCCAGCAGCGTGTTCAGCGCCGCGAACTGCTTGTCCAGGGAGGCGGTCAGCGCCGCGTCGTTCTTCGACGCGATCGGCCTGAGGAGCTCGTAGGACTTCTCCGCGCCCTCGACGTTCGCCTTGAAGTCGACGAGGTCGGTGTGGCTGTAGCGCTCCTCCTCACCGGTGACCTTGCCGGTGGCGACCTCGTCCAGGAGCTCCTTGGCGCCGTTCGCCATCGAGGTCGGGGTGATCTCGGCCTTGCCGACCCGCTTCTGCCAGTCCGTCAGGTCCTTGTGGAGGAGGGGCGCGAGCGCCTTCTCCTCGGCCCCCAGCTTCTTGTCCTGCCACAGCGCCTTCTCCAGGCGGTGCCAGCCGGTCCACTTCTGGCCGTCCTCCAGGCCGTCCTCGCGGACGTCGACCTTCGGGTCGATGTCGCCGAAGGACTCGGCGACCGGCTCGGTGCGCTCCCAGCCGATACGGGAGTCGGCGTACGCCTTCTTCGCGGCCTCGATGTCACCCGCGGCCACGGCGTCCGTGAAGACCTTCACCCTGGGCAGCGTCTCGTCGGCCTGCGCCTGCACATAGGTGCGGTAGCCGGCGACAGCCGCGTCCATCTCCGGGCTGCGCGCGGCCACCTTGCCACCGGTGACCTCGACGGTCTGCCGGATGCCCTCGCCCTTCATACCGGGCTTGCAGGCGATCTCGTACGTGCCGGCCTTGATCTCGGCCGTGATCCTCGCCTTGGTGCCGGGGCCGATGTTCTCGCGCTCGGTGACGATGCGGTCGTCCGGGAAGAGGACGTACACCTCGGTGACCTTGGACCCCTTGTTCTCCACGGCGAGTTCCACATGGCCGGCCGGGATCTTCGTCCTGGACACCTCGCAGGAGTCGTCCTTCGCGACGACCTGGACGGCGCCCTCCCCCTTGCTGTCACTCTTCTCCGCGCAGCCCGTGACGACGGTCAGTGCGGCCACGACCGCGGCAGCGGTGACGACGGAGGAACGAACGGCTCGCATGCGGGCTCCACAGGGGACGAAAGGGCGGGAGGATGTACGGACAACGTTGGTTAGGCAGGCCTAACTTAATGGAGCCTCACCCGGTCCACGCCCGCTGTGGAAGTGATTCAGCTCTCACTCGGGGGCACGGGAAACGGCCTGGTCACGGATCTCTCATGGGGAACCCATGGGATGGTCAAAGGCGAGTCAAGAGGTCTTTGCCGGCATGACGAGGGGCACCCCGGTCCGCGGGTGCGGGAACACCTCCACCGGCTGCCGGTACACCTCGCCGAGCAGTGCCCCGTGAACACCTCGGCGGGCGGGCCGGCCGCCGCGATCCGGCCGCCGTGCAGGGCTGCGGCCCGGTCGGTATGGGCCGGGGCGAGCCCCAGATCGTGCAGGACCACCACCACCGCCCGGCCCGCTCCCGGCAGATCCGCAGCACCAGTTCCTGGTGGCGGAGGTCCAGCGCGGCCGTCGGCCCGTCCAGGAGCAGCAGGTGGGCGCGCCGCGCCGGCACCCGCGCCAGCACCCGGGCCAGCGCGACCCGGGCCAGCGCGACCCGGGCCCGCTCGCCGCCCGAGAGTGCGGAGAACACCCTCTCCGACGTGAAGGTCTCGACCGTCGGCACGGGCGGCGCGATCACCGCCGACCTGAAGACCCCGCAGGGCACCCAGGACGGCGTCGCCGTCGCGGTGCTCGACCTGTCGGCGGTCCGGCCCGGTCAGGGCGAGGGCGGCGCGATGGCAGACCCGGACGGCACGGGTCCGCCAGGGGGCCGCACCGGCACGCCGCCGGTGCGGCCCTGTGGCGTCACGGACCCCCCGCGCGGTGCTTGAATGCCCACGTGAACGACTTCGACGTACCCGACGGCATCGACGTACTGCGTGTGTTCTGCGGCCCGGACGGCCGGCACGGCAACGCGCTCGGCGTCGTACGCGACGGGCGCAGGTACCCCGACAACGAGTCCCGGCAGGCGCTCGCCCGGAAACTCGGCTTCAGCGAGACGGTGTTCGTGGACGACCCGGAGCGCGGGACCGTCGACATCCGCACGCCCGGTCTGCGGCTGCCGTTCGCCGGGCATCCGCTCGTCGGCGCGGCCTGGCTGCTCGACCTGGAGATCCTGGAACTGACCGTTGGGGACGTGTTCGCCCGCCAGGACGGCGAGTTCACCTGGATCACGGCCCGCCCGGAGTGGGCGCCGCCCAGGACACTGGAGCGGTACGCGTCGGCCGCCGAGGTCGAGGCGCTGACGGGGCCGCCGCCCGGCGAGGGCTGGCTCTACGTCTGGGCCTGGGAGGACGAGGCGGCCGGACGCGTACGGGCGCGGGCCTTCCCGCGGAGGGACGACGGGGTCGACGAGGACGAGGCGACGGGCGCGGCGGCCATGCTGCTGAGTGTCGAGCTCGGCCGCGCCCTCAACATCACACAAGGACGCGGCTCCCAGATCCTCACCGCACCCGCGCCGGACGGCACGGTGGAGGTCGGGGGCCGCGTCCTGTTGGCAGCCAAGGGCTTCGGGGGCCGGGTCCTCGCGGCGGCCACGGGCTGACGGGCGACGACCGTACGCCGGCCGGTACCTGAACGACCGGCCGGCGCACGGGGGTTCACGCGCCGGAGGGAAAGACCTCGCCGGGGTTCACGCGCTGAGCGGGAAGACCTCGCCGAGCTCACGGAAGACGGCCGTGTTCAGCGCGAAGGCGCGCTTGCACTCGTCGATGATGCGCTGCTTCTCCAGGTCGTCGGCGTTCACCGCGTCCAGCAGCTCCCGGTACTCCCGCTTGAACGCGGCCGGGTTGGAGATCTCCTCGAACACGTAGAACCGCACCCCGTCGCCCTTGCGGGCGAAGCCCCAGGTCTTCTCCGCGGTGCCACGGATGATCTGGCCGCCGGAGAGGTCCCCGAGGTAACGGGTGTAGTGGTGCGCTATGTAACCCGCCGGCCAGTCACGGGCGCACTCGGCGACCCGCTCGGCGTACGCGGCGGTGGCCGGCAGCGGCTCCAGACCGTCCTGCCACCCGTCGCCCCGCAGATGCGCCAGATCGCGCTCCAGCTCGGTGCTGCGCATCAGCTCCGGCCGGATGAACGGACCCGCGACCGGGTCCTCGCGCAGGGCCTCCGCGCCGTCCTCCAGCGCCCGGTAGACGAACCACAGCTGCTCGGTGTACCGCGTGTACGCGTCCACCCCGAGCCGCCCGCCGAGCATGTCGCTCATGAAGGTCGAGGACTCCGCCTCCGTGTGCTGCTCGTGCGAGGCGGTGCGGATGAGGGTGGAGAAAGGGGCGGGCGTGGCGGTGGCGCTGGCGTCCAAGGCGGGCCTCCGGGGGCCGAGGGGGACAGGAAGTCCGGACAGATGCGTAAATGTCGGCAGCGGCAGCTGTGTGCGCCGGCGCGCGCCGATGCACCGATCCTCCTGCTTAGGTTTACCTAAGTCAATATGTTCCCGACTGGCTGTCGGTAAAAGTCCGTGCCCGGACCGGGGCCGGTGTCAGGGGAGGGTCAGGATGTCCGCCCCGGTCTCGGTGACCACCAGTGTGTGCTCGAACTGGGCGGTCCGCCTGCGGTCCTTCGTCACCACGGTCCAGCCGTCGTCCCACAGGTCGTACTCGTGGGTGCCGAGCGTCAGCATCGGCTCGATGGTGAACGTCATGCCGGGCTGCATCACGGTCGTCGCGTGCGGGCTGTCGTAGTGCGGGACGATGAGACCGGAGTGGAACGAGGAATTGATGCCGTGGCCGGTGAAGTCCCGCACCACGCCGTACCCGAACCGCTTCGCGTAGGACTCGATGACCCGCCCGATCACGTTGATCTGCCGGCCCGGCCGGACGGCCTTGATCGCACGGTTCAGCGACTCCCGGGTGCGCTCCACGAGCAGCCGCGACTCCTCGTCGACGTCGCCGCAGAGGTAGGTGGCGTTGTTGTCCCCGTGCACGCCGTTGATGTACGCGGTGACGTCGAGGTTCACGATGTCGCCGTCCCGCAGCACCGTGGAGTCCGGGATGCCGTGGCAGATGACCTCGTTGAGCGACGAACAGAGCGACTTCGGGAAGCCGCGGTAGCCGAGGGTCGACGGGTAGGCGCCATGGTCGACCATGAAGTCGTGGGCTACCCGGTCGAGTTCGTCGGTGGTGACGCCAGGGGCGATGTGCTTCGCGGCCTCCTCCATCGCCTGCGCGGCGATTCGGCCGGCGATCCGCATGCGCTCCACGGTGTCGGAGTCCTGGATCTCCGGCCCGGTGTACGGCGTGGGGGCGGGCTTGCCCACGTACTCGGGGCGCCGGATGTTTCCCGGAACGGAACGGACGGGAGTGATCTCCCCTGGTACGAGAAGCGACTGGCCAGACATGCCAGCGAGTCTAACCAGCGTGCCTGGGGGCAGCATGGCAGCGAGGAAAGGATCCGACGATGGCCCTGTTCAAGAAGCGCACGGTCGGCAAACCGGGCGAATGGTACTACTGCCTGGAGCACAAGAAGGTCGAGGAAGGTCCCGAGTGCCCGGCGAAGGACCGCTTCGGTCCGTACACCTCCCGCGAGGAGGCGCAGCACGCGATGGACACGGCGCGTGAGCGGAACCTCGAATGGGAGAACGACCCGAAGTGGCACGACCGCACGGACGGGACGCCCCAGGCCTGAGGGCCGGGGCCGCCGCCCGAAAGGGGCTGACACCCGAAGGGCCAGGCGCCTGAAGGGCCAGGCGCCTGAAGGGCCAGGCGCCTGAAGGGCCAGGCGCCTGAAGGGCCAGGCGCCTGAAGGATCCGACACCTTGAAAGGTCCGGCGCCCGGGACGCACGCCTCGCCGCCCGCCCGGGCTCCGTCACCAACGGGCGGGCGGCGGTGCCGTCAGCTGGTCCGCCAGCCGGGACAGCCGGTCCCGGAACGTGCGGCGCCCGCGTGGAGCGGGCGTACCGTTCTCCCCCGCCGCCGCGCTGACCAGGTGCTGCACGGTGTCCAGGTCCACCTCGTCCCCCGCGGCCACCGTCAGTGCCTCATGGGCGAGCCCCCGCACCTCCGCGTCGCCCCCGTCCAGGGTCAGCACCGTCGCGCCCGCCCGGCGCGCGTCGTGCACCCGCTCCAGCAGGCCGCCGTCCGGCCGCTCCGGCGCCACCACAAGCAGCGTCTCGCCCCGCCCGGCCGCCTCGATCCGGCCCAGGCCCACGGCCAGGTGCACGGGATCGGCCGGATCGACCCGGTGGCGTACGAGCGTGGGGCGCAGCTGCGGCAGCCCGGACCAGGTGGACTCGTCCACGAGGTGCGCAGCCATGTGCCACGGCTCGTACACCTCGGTCCCCACCAGGAGCAGTCCGCCACCCTGCGGCACGACCGACGACCGCAGGGTCCGGGCGAACCGGCGGGCCGCCGCGGGCCACTCGGTCCCGGCCAGCACCTCACGCAGCAACGCGACACGCACAGCATCCATGACCCCGCATCATGCCCCCAACTTCCCTTCCGGGACTGCCGGAACGCGGCAGTCCATCCGGACGGGAACTGCCGGGGCCGAGCACTGCCACTCCCTGCCGGAACTGTCACGATGACGCCATGACCTCCGCAGACACCTTCGCCTGGGCCTGGATGACCGGCTGGACCCTGCTCGTCCTGCCGCTGTCCTGCGCGTTCCTGCGCGGCTGGGCCCCCGCATGGCTGCGCCGCCGTGCCACACCGCGCATGATCAGGGCACGCGGTGCCGGCGGCCTGATCCTCTGGGCGAGCGCAGTGACGTCAGCCGCCTTCCTGCTGACCGGGGTCTTCGCCGACGACGGGTTGCGGCTGAGGATCCTGGCGGGCCCCGTGGCGGTGCTCGCCGGGATCGCCCTCGTCGCCGTGACGGATGTCGCAGAGCGGCGCAGGGGCAGGGTGCCCCTCCCTACCTCGCAGTAGGGTCGGCGCCATGACTACGAATGACAGCGGCAACGCGGCCAAGCCCCCCGCCCGGGACCCCTGGGACCTCCCCGACGTGTCCGGGCTGACCATCGGCGTACTCGGCGGCACCGGCCCCCAGGGCCGCGGTCTCGCCTACCGCTTCGCCCGCGCCGGGCAGAAGGTCGTCATCGGCTCCCGCGCCGCCGACCGGGCCGAGGCCGCCGCCGCCGAGCTGGGCCTCGGCGTCGAGGGCGCGGACAACGCGGAGTGCGCGCGCCGCAGCGACGTCGTGATCGTCGCGGTGCCGTGGGACGGACACGCCAAGACGCTGGAGTCCCTGCGCGAGGAACTCGCCGGGAAGCTCGTCGTCGACTGCGTCAACCCGCTCGGCTTCGACAAGAAGGGCGCCTACGCGCTGAAGCCCGAGGAGGGCAGCGCCGCGGAGCAGGCCGCCGCACTGCTCCCGGACTCCCGGGTCACGGCCGCCTTCCACCACCTCTCGGCGGTGCTGCTCCAGGACGGGACGATCGACGAGATCGACACCGACGTCATGGTGCTGGGCGAGGCACGCGCCGACACCGACATCGTGCAGGCACTCGCGGGCCGTGTCCCCGGGATGCGGGGCGTCTTCGCGGGCCGGCTGCGCAACGCCCACCAGGTCGAGTCGCTCGTCGCCAACCTGATCTCGGTCAACCGCCGCTACAAGGCACACGCGGGGCTGCGCACCACCGACGTGTGAGCCCGTGCCCGGAGCCGAATCGGGCATGAGGGACACTGGAGGGGACCGCGCACCATCCCCGGACAGGAGCACCAGCCCTCATGCCCCGCCTCGCTCTCTACGCCCTCGCCGTCTGCGTCCTCGCCGTCGCCGCCGCCGTGGTCTCCTTCGTCCAGGGCAGCATCGTCCTCGGGATCGTCTGGGTGCTGATCGTCGGTCTCTCCTCGAACATGACGTGGTTCTACTTCCGCAAGCACAAGGCGCAAGCGGCAGCCGCGAGCTGACCGCTCACGCCCCCCGCGGCACCGCGCAGCCCGGGTCCTGGTCGCCGAACCACTCCTGCCAGAAGCGGTACGTGTCGAGCCCGCAGTACGTCTCGATCTCACTGACGCCCAGCCCCCGCAGCAGCGCGTCGACCGCGTCGAAGAAGACCCCGTTCACCTCCGGGATCCACAGCAGGCCGAAGACCGCGATCAGCCCGAACGGCGCGAACGGCTCCACCTGGCGCCGGACCCTGTACGACAGCCAGGGCTCGATCACCCCGTAGCCGTCGAGCCCCGGGACCGGCAGGAAGTTCAGGATCGCGGCCGTCACCTGGAGCAGCGCGAGGAAGGCCAGCGCCAGGCGGAAGGAGAGCGGGACTCCGTCCAGCGCGTCCAGCCAGAACGGCGCCGTGCACACGACCGCGAACAGGACGTTCGTCAGGGGGCCGGCCGCCGAGATCAGGCTGTGCTTCCAGCGGCCGGTGATCCGGCCCCGCTCGATGTAGACCGCACCGCCCGGCAGGCCGATGCCGCCCATGATCACGAACAGCACGGGCAGCACGATGCTCAGCAGCGCGTGCGTGTACTTCAGGGGGTTCAGGGTGAGATAGCCCTTCGCCCCGATCGAGATGTCCCCGCTGTGCAGCGCCGTGCGCGCGTGCGCGTACTCGTGGAGGCAGAGCGAGACGATCCAGGCCGCCGTGACGAACAGGAAGACCGCGAAGCCGGTCTGCTCCGCGAAGTCCGTCCACACCGCCCAGCCGGAGACGGCCATGACGGCGACGATCCCGAGGAAGATCGGACTGACCCGCCGGTCGCCCCTGCGGATTGCGGTGGTCATCGGCGGAACTCCTGGTGGCTGGACGACGGACGGCGAGCCCGAACACTACGGGTGACACGGCGAGAACGTCTCGTGGCCGGGTGGTAGTTCCACGAACCGCGCGGCCGTCACGGACAATGGGCGCGTGCACTACGGCATCCTCGGTACCACCCGCGCACTCCGCGACGACGGCACGGCCGCAGCCCTCGGCGGGGCGCGGCTGCGCGCCCTGCTCACCGTGCTCGCCCTGCGCCCCGGGCGTACCGTCCCCGCCGGGGTGCTCGTGGACGAGGTCTGGGACGGTGATCCGCCCGCCGACGCGTCCGGCGCGCTGCAGGCACTCGTGGGCCGGCTCCGGCGGGCGCTCGGCCGGGACGCCGTCGACTCCGTGGAGAACGGTTACCGGCTCGCCGTCGGCCCGGACGCCGTGGACCTGCACCGTTTCGAGCGGCTCGCGGGGGAGGGGGCACAGGCCCTGGAGGACGGCGACGCCGCGCGGGCGCTGACCGTTCTCGACGAGGCACTCGCCCTGTGGCGCGGGCCCGCCCTCGTCGATCTGCCCGACCGCGCGGTGGCCGCGGCCCGCTGGGAGGCCCGGCGCCTGGACGCACGCCGCACCCGGATCACCGCCGCCCTGGCCCTGGGCCGCGCCGACGACGCCCTGCCCGAACTCACCGCGCTCTGCGCCGACCACCCGATCGACGAACCCCTGCAGGCCCTCCGGATCAGGGCGCTGCAGGCCGCCGGGCGCCCCGCGCAGGCCCTTGCGGCGTACGAGGACGCGCGGACGGTACTCGCCGACCGCCTCGGTACCGCACCCGGGCCCGAGCTGCGCAGGCTCTACGAGGAACTGCTGCACCAGGACCCGCCCCGCCCGGACCCGGCACCCGACCGCGTCCGGCAGGGCAACCTGCGGGCCAGGCTCACCAGCTTCGTCGGGCGGGAGACGGACATCGCCGGACTGCGCGAGGACCTGACCCGGGCCCGGCTGGTCACCCTGCTCGGCCCCGGCGGCGCCGGAAAGACCAGGCTGTCCCAGGAGGCCGCCGAGACGGTCGCCGCCTCCTGGCCCGACGGGGTCTGGTTCGTGGAACTCGCCCCCGTCGACGACCCGGGCGCCGTCGCCGAAGCCGTACTGAGCGCGATCGGTGCCCGGGAGACCGTGCTGCGGGGTGCGGGCGCCGAGGAGATCCGCGCCGTCGAACGCGCGGCGGAGCGGGGCTCCGACCGCGCCCGGAGCGCCGTCGTCCAGCTCACCGAACACTGCTCCGGGCGCCGCATGCTCCTGCTGCTCGACAACTGCGAGCACGTGATCGAGGCGGCGGCGGAACTCTCCGACCACCTCCTCGCCCACTGCCCCGGTCTCTCCGTCCTCGCGACGAGCCGTGAACCCCTCGGTGTCCCGGGCGAGTTGCTGCACCCCGTGGACCCGTTGCCCGACCCCATGGCCCTGCGCCTGCTCGCCGACCGCGGCGCCGCAGCCAGGCCCGGGTTCCGGGTCGACGCCGACAAGGAGACCGCGGCGGCCTGCGCGGAGATCTGCCGCCGCCTGGACGGTCTGCCGCTCGCCATCGAACTGGCGGCGGCCCGGCTGCGGATGCTCGGTCCACGCCAGATCGCCGACCGCCTCGACGACCGTTTCCGCCTGCTCACCAGCGGGAGCCGTACGGTGCTGCCGCGCCAGCAGACCCTGCGGGCCGTCGTCGACTGGTCCTGGGACCTCCTCGACACGGCCGAACGCGCGGTGCTCCGGCGGCTGTCGGTGTTCGCCGGCGGGTGTGCGCTGACCGCGGCCGAGGAGGTCTGCTCCGTCGGGGGCGTCGACGCCCGCGACATCGCGGGGCTCCTCGGCTCCCTGGTCGACAAGTCCCTCGTCGTCGCGGCCCCGGACAGCGACGACGGCATGCGGTACCGGCTCCTGGAGACCGTCGCCGAATACGCCTCGGACCGGCTCGACGAGGCCGGCGAGCGGGCCGCCGTCGAGCGGCGCCACCTCGTCCACCACCGGGAGCTCGCCCGCCTCACCGACCCACTGCTCCGCGGCGCGGGCCAGCAGGACGCCCTCGCCCTGTTCCAGCGCGAGTACGAGAACCTGCGCACCGCCCTGCGCCGGGCCGAGGCCGCCCGGGACGAGCACGAGCTCCTCTGCCTCGTCCTCTCCCTCGGCTGGTACTGGCAGATGCGCGATCTGCGGTCCGACGCCAGGTACTGGGCCGACGCGGCGGCGGAGCTCAGCCCCGACCCGTTCGCCGAGCCCGTCGAACCGGCCCCCTCCCTGCTGGAACGGTGCACCGACAGGCCGCCGCCGATGGAGCCCGAGCAGCTCCAGGAGGCCCGGCGCGGTGTGCGGCTGATCCAGCTGGCCAACATGGACCACTCGACCGACGAGTGGACCACCGAGGAGGGTGTGGTGCGGCTGAAGGCGATCGCCCGCACCTACCGGGCCGGCCAGCCGCAGACCTGCCGGATGCCGGGATCGCTCTGGCTGTTCGCCGTCCTGTTCACCGGGGATCCCGACCGACTGCGCGAACTGGTCGACGAGACGGTCCGCACCTGCCGGGAACTCGGCTACGAGTGGGAGCTCGCCGCCGCCCTGCAGATGCGGGCCAACGTCCTGGCCAACCGCCCCGACTGGGCGGGCGGGGCACGACAGGACGCGGACGAGAGCCTGGACATCTTCGTACGCGTCGGCGACGTCTGGGGCGCAGCCGAGGCGCTCTCCTCCCGGGGCGAGGCCAACGAGCGCACCGGTCGGAGCGCGGCGGCGGCCGAGGACTTCCGTACCGCGGTCACCTATGCCGAGCAGCTCGGCGCCCAGTCCCAGGTCGCGCTGCTGCGCGCCAGATACGCCTCCGCCCTCTGCGAGACGGGCCGGGGCGAGGAGGGGGAGCCCATCCTGCGCGAGGTGCTGGCCGCGGGCCGGCAGGCCGGGCACGAGGCAAGGCCCGCCGCCCGGCTCTACCTCGCCATGTATCTGGGCCGGACAGGCCGTACGGCCGAGGCGCGTGAGCAGCTCGAATTCCTGCGCGAGGAGTTCGGATCGGAGACCGTGGCGATATTCGAGGGGTTCGTGCTGGGTCTGCAGGCCTGGCTGGACAACATCGACGGGCAGTACGCAAAGAGCCTGGACCGGGCCTTCCGCGCGCTGGAGCGGTCCCAGGGACCGATGTCGCAGCTTGTGGCGCCCCACATGCCCTCTCTGCACCTCGTCGTCGTCGCCTGGTCGCTGGGCGGGCTCGGCGGCGAGCGGCGGAGCAGGGACGCCGCGCGGCTGCTCGGTCTGCACGAGGCACTGCTCCCGGACGGTCACGTACCCACGGTGACGGAGCGGCAGAACCGGGCCCGCGCGGAGGAGATCGCCCGCGCGGGCCTGCCGGACGACGCCGCCTTCGACGCCGCGTACGCCGAGGGCGGCGGCCTCACACTCGACGAGGCCACCGCCCTGACGGACGCGTACGCGCGGGAGGTGGACACCGCCCCGTGATCAGGTCCGCCTGCGGAACCTGCTGACCGCGAGCGGGCCCGCCAGCACGGTGATGCCCACGGCCCAGGCGAGGGTCACCCACACCGAGTGGGCGACCGGTCCGCCCATCATCAGGCCGCGCACCGCGTCAGCCAGGTTGGACAGCGGGTTGACGTCGGTGAACGTCTGGAGCCAGCCCGGCATCGTCTGGGTCGGCGCGAAGATGGACGAACCGAACTGCAGCGGCATCAGCACCAGGAACCCCACTCCCTGAACCGCCTGGGCCGTCTTCATGGCGAGCCCGAGCAGGATGAAGATCCACATGATCGCGGCGGCGAACACCGCCGTGAGCGCGACGGCCGCGAGCAGTCCGGTCACCGAGGTGCCCAGCTCCATACCGAGCGCGAAACCCATGCCGAGCAGGATGAGGGTGGCGATCATCATCCGGCCGAGCTCGACCACGATCTTCGCGACGAGGACGGAGGAGCGGGCGATCGGCATCGTACGGAACCGGTCCATGACGCCCTTGCGGAAGTCGTCGTTGACACCGGTGCCGACCGCCGACGCGATGTTCATCCCCATCATCGCCATCAGGCCGGGGACCAGGTAGTCGAGGTACTCCTGCCGGCCGCCGCCCATGCTCCCGCCGACGGACCCGCCGAAGACGTACACGAAGAGCAGGGTGAAGACGATCGGCATCAGGAGGACGTCGAACATCGACTCCGGATCCTTCTTGATCTGGAGCAGATTGCGCCGCGCCAGCGCGCCGATGTGCCGCAGATTGGCGCGCAGCCCGATCCGGCCCTCGTCGGAGAGCGTCTTCACCGGTGCGGGGCCGGTGGGCGTGGGCGTCAGTGTCGCCGTGCTCATGCCGCGACCTCCTGGGGAATCGTGTCGGTCGGGTGGGTGGACTTCTCGCCCGTGACGGCGAGGAACACCTCGTCCAGGCTGGGCAGGGCGGTGGCGACATGGGCGAGGGAGAAGCCCCGGGTGCCGAGGAGCCCGATGACGGCGGTCAGCTGCTCGTCGCTGAGGATCGGCACATACAGCAGCCCCTCGTCCGGGACGGCCTGCGCACCGGCGATCCCGTCGAGCCCGGCCTCCCTGAGCGCCTGTGCCATGGCGGCCAGCTGCGCCGGGTCCGAGGGCCGGATCTGCAGGGTGCGGCCGCCGACCTTCGCCTTGAGCTCGTCGACCCCGCCGCTGGCGATGATCCTGCCCTTGTCGATGACGGTGAGCTCGTTGGCGAGCTGCTCGGCCTCTTCCATGTACTGGGTGGTGAGCAGCACGGTCGCCCCCTCCGCGACCATGCGCTGCACCTCGTCCCAGACCTCGTTGCGGGTACGGGGGTCGAGTCCGGTCGTCGGCTCGTCCAGATAGAGGACCGACGGGCTGCCGATCATCGAGGCGGCCAGGTCGAGCCGGCGCCGCATACCGCCGGAGTAGTCCATCGCGGGCCGCTTGGCCGCCTCGGTGAGCGAGAACCGCTCCAGCAGCTCGTCGGCGCGGGCCCGCGCGGTCTTCCGCGGCAGATCGAGCAGCCGCCCGATCATGTAGAGGTTCTCCCAGCCGGACAGCTTCTCGTCGACCGAGGCGTACTGCCCGGTCAGCCCGATGGTGCGGCGCAGCTGCCGGGGCTGCTTCACCACGTCGAAGCCGGCGACGACGGCGTGGCCGGCGTCCGGGACGACCAGGGTGGAAAGGCAGCGTACGAGTGTGGTCTTGCCGGCGCCGTTGGGCCCGAGCACACCGAGAACGGTGCCTTCGCGCACATCGAGGTCCACGCCGTCCAGCGCCTTGGTCGAGCCGTAGTGCTTGACCAGCCCCCGTACCTCGACGGCGTTCTTGCCGCTCCTGGGGTTCTTGTCGTTTCGCGTCATGTCCACCATGACACCAGCGCCCACCGACAAGTCACCGACAAGTCACCGACAAGTCACCGACATGTCGCTGACAGTCGCCCGGCCGAAGGGCGACAGCCCGCCGATGGGGGAAGTCGGCGGGCTGTCGGTGGTGCGGCAGTGGTCAGTGGGGCGTCAGTGGAAGGTGTGCTCCGCCTGCGGGAACGATCCGCCGACGACCTCGTCGGCGAACTCCTTCGCGGCGTCCCCGAGCACCTGGCGCAGGTTCGCGTACTGCTTGGTGAAGCGGGGCACCTTGCCGCCGGTCAGTCCGGCCATGTCCGTCCAGACCAGGACCTGGGCGTCCGTGTCAGGACCGGCGCCGATCCCGATGGTCGGGATGTGCAGGGTGCGGGTCACCTCGGCGGCCAGCTCGGCCGGCACCAGCTCCAGGACGACGGCGAACGCACCCGCGTCCTGCACCGCCTTCGCGTCGCGCAGCAGCTGCTGCGCCGCCTCCTCGCCGCGGCCCTGCACCCGGTAGCCCATGGTGTTGACGGACTGCGGGGTCAGGCCGATGTGTCCCATGACCGGGATGCCGGCCTCGACCAGCAGCCGGATCTGCTCGTGGGACCGCTCGCCGCCCTCCAGCTTGACCGCGCCGACACCGGAGTCCTTGATCAGCCGGGTGGCGTTGCGCAGGGCCTGGACCGGGCTCTCCTGGTACGCGCCGAACGGCAGGTCGGCGACGATGAGGGCGCGCGTGGTGCCCCGCACGACGGCGGCGGAGAGCATGGCCATCTCGTCCATCGTGACGGGCACGGTGGTCTCGTAGCCGAGGTGACAGTTGCCCATCGAGTCACCGACGAGCATGACCGGGATGCCGGCCTCGTCGAACACGGACGCGGTCATCGCGTCGTAGGCGGTGAGCATGGGCCACTTCTCCCCGCGCTCGGTGGCGGCGGCGATGTCGTTGACCGTGATGCGACGGGTGCTCTTTCCCCCGTACAACGCCTTGCCGGCGGCGGGGGAGGGACCTGCGGAGGGCGTGGCGGCCTGATTCTGCGCAGCCTGAACAGACATGGCGTACTGCTCCTTCGTCATCTCGAGGCGCCCTGACGGCGTCCCCGGATCCCTTCCATGGTGGCATCCCGGAACCGTTCCCGGGAAGTGGGCCCCACCGGCGGGTAAAGACTTTCCAATACGAGACGGTCTCGTATCGAAATCAGGTTAGGGTCGTCCCCATGTCCATACCGTCCGGCGCCCCTGCCGCCGAGTCCCGTGTCCCGGAAGCGGTCCACCGCCGCCGCTGGGTCATCCTCACCGTCCTCATGTTCAGCCTGCTCATCGTCGTGCTGGACAACTCCATCCTGAACGTCGCGGTCAAGACGATCGCCGGCCCCGCGCCGACCGGCATCGGCGCCACCCAGAGCGAGCTCGAGTGGGCGATCAACTCCTACACGCTCGTCTTCGCCGGACTGCTCTTCACTGCCGGTCTGCTCGGCGACCGCATCGGCCGCAAGAAGGTCCTCCTGGCCGGGATCCTGGTCTTCGGCATCGGCTCCGGCCTCGCCGCGCTCTCCACCACGCCCGGCGAACTCATCACCTGGCGCGCCCTGATGGGCTTCGGCGCGGCGTTCGTGATGCCGGCCACGCTCGCGGTCCTGATGAACGTCTTCGAACGTGACGAGCAGCCCAAGGCCATCGGCATCTGGGCCGGCAGTGTCGGTCTCGGCATCGCCATCGGCCCGATCACGGGCGGCCTGCTCCTGGAGCACTTCTGGTGGGGCTCGATCTTCCTCGTCAACGTCCCCGTGGTGATCGTCGCGCTGATCGCCATGGCCGTCCTCGTACCAGACTCCCGGGACCCGAACCCCGGCCGGATCGACCCGCCGGGCGTCGTGCTGTCCATCGTCGGCCTGGTCCTGCTGGTGTACGGCATCATCCGCGGCGGCGAACTCGCCGACTTCACCGACCTCACCGTGCTCGCGCCGCTGCTCGGCGGGCTGCTCGTGCTGACGGTCTTCGTGCTGCACCAGAAGCGCAGCAGCCACCCTTCGATCGACATCTCGTACTTCCGGAAGCCGGCCTTCTCCGCCGCGGTCGCCGCCATCGCGCTGGTCTTCTTCGCGCTGATGGGCGTCACCTTCTTCTCCGCCTTCTACCTCCAGAGCGTGCGCGGCTACAGCGCCCTGCAGTCCGGGCTGCTCATCCTGCCGCTCGCCGCCGCGCAGATGATCTTCGCGCCGCGCGCCCGGCTGGTCGTCGACCGGTTCGGCGCGCGTGCGGTCTGCACCGTCGGCATGCTGCTGGTCGCGGGCGGCCTGGCGGCCTTCGCGCTCTTCGGCACGGACACGCCCGTCTGGGTGATGTGCGTGGTCTTCTTCGTCCAGGGCACCGGTATGGCGCACATCATGCCGCCGGTCACCGTCGCCGTGATGCAGGCACTGCCCCGCGAACGGGCGGGCTCGGGTTCGGCCATCAACAACACGTTCCGCCAGGTCGGCGGGGCGCTCGGCATCGCCGTGCTCGGCTCGGTGCTGTCCACGGTCTACCGGGGTGACATCGAGGGCCACCTCGCCGGCGTCCCGGCCGCGGCGCGGGACGTCGCGGGCGAGTCGATCGAGGCGACCCTCGGTGTCGCGGCCGGAATGGGCCCGGCGGGCCGGCCACTGATCGCCGCGGCGAACGACGCGTTCATCTCGGCGATGCACGTCACGGCCCTGGGCTCTGCGGCGGTCGCCCTGATCGGCGCCCTGGTGGTCGGCCTGTTCCTCCCGGGCAGGTCCACCCACCTGCCCGCCGAGGAACCCCCGCCCACCACCCCGGCACCGGCTCCCGGCAAGACCCTGACCGGAGGCACCGGACACCCGTAGCCGGCCGAACCCTGCCGGACGAGCCCAGGTGACCTGTGTCAGGGCAGGCCCACCCGAACCCGTCCGGCGCTCGGGGACAGGCAATGCAGGCCCGCCCGGCGTTCGAGGACGGGTGGGCCCGCGCCGGGGCAGGCAAACCAGGCCCGTCCGGCGTTCGGGGACGAGGCGTCACGCCGGACGGGCCCGGCGGGTCTGTGTCAGGGCAGGACGGGTGGGCCCGCGCCGGGGCAGGCAAACCGAGCCCGTCCGGCGTTCGGGGACGAGGCGTCACGCCGGACTGACCCGGCCCCACCCCCGCCCCGCCCGGCGGTCGCCCCGCCCCCGCAGGTCGGCGAGAATCGGAACGGACGGCGAACGGTGAACCGCAAGCGCCCTGCAACTCGCAACCCGCACAGCGAAAGGACCCACGTGCAGGCGGCACAGGACCAGCCCCAGGACCAGGCCGAGAGCGATCACGAGCCCCGCCGCGGCCGCCCCCGCAGCGCCGCCGCCGAGCGGGCGATCCTTGACGCCGTCGTGGAACTGCTGGAGTCCGGGGAACCCCTGGCCGGCCTGTCCATCGAGCGCATCGCCCGCACCGCGGGCGTCGGCAAGGCCACCATCTACCGCCGCTGGAGCGGTAAGGAGGAGCTCTTCGTCGACGTCCTGCGCGACATCGAGCCCGGCGACCCCACCGTCTCCGGCACCGCCGGCCTCGCCGACCTGCGCCTCCTGCTGGAGTCCATGCGGACCCGCGGCCTCGCCCAGCGTTCCTCCGTCCTCCTGCACAACGTGTTCGCGCAGATGAAGAGCCACCCCAAGCTGTGGGCCGAATACCAGGGCACCGTCATCGCACCGCGCCGCGTGGCGATGCTGGCCGCCGTCCGACGCGCGGTGGACGCGGGCGAGCTCCGTGACGACCTGGACGTGGAGCTGATGGACGACATGTTCATCGGCCCGATGCTCGTACGTACCGTCCACCGCCCCGAGTCCGCCCTGCCCGACGACCTCGTGGACCGTGTCATCAGGGTCCTGCTCCAGGGCCTCGCACCGAAACCGCAGGTCACCGCGGAGACCCCGACGTCCGCCCGCGCATGAGAGTTCCGTAACAAGCGCCCACAACCGTCCCGCCGACCGGAACCCGTGACACCACTTCCGTCGTCCTGATGCCAGTACGGCCGTCGCCGACGGCAGGAATACCGCCGTTCATCGCCTAGGGTCGTGGGGCGCGGCGATGTGTACGGCAAGGCAGTGAGGACAAGCGCGATGGTGCAGGCGTACAGGGCGGACACGGAGAACGCCGACCGAGGCCCGCTCGGACGCGGATCCCGCCTCCAGGCCCTGCGGCACAGACTGACCACGGACCGGGGCATCTGGCGGCGCGGCATCCTCCTCGCGATCTGCTCGGTCCTGCTCACCCTGGTGATGGTCTTCCACGCGGAGATCCCCAACGCCATCGGCAACACCGGCAGCCTCATCGAGACCTTCCTGCCCTGGTTCGGCCTGCTCGTGGCGCCGCTGCTGATCCTCGGCCTCGTCCGGCGTTCGGCGACCGCGCTGATCGCCCTGCTCCTGCCGGTCATCGTCTGGCTGAACGTCTTCGGCGGCCTGCTGTTCGCCGACAAGTCGGACACCGGCGGCAACCTCACCGTCGCCACGCACAACGTCAACGCGGGCAACCCCGACCCCACGGGCACCGCCCAGCAGGTCGCGGGCTCCGGCGCGGACGTGGTGGCCCTCCAGGAACTGCCCGACGGTCAGGTGGCCACGTACGAGAAGGCCCTCGCCGCCCGCTACCCGCACCACTCGGTGCAGGGCACCGTCGGCCTGTGGAGCAAGTACCCGCTGACCGGCTCCCGCCCCGTCGACATCAAGCTGGGCTGGACCCGTGCGATGCGCGCCACGGTCACCACACCGGACGGCTCGATCGCGGTGTACGTCGCCCACCTCCCCTCCGTACGGGTCAAGCTCCACGCGGGCTTCACCGCCAACCAGCGGGACAAGAGCGCCGACGCCCTGGGCGAGGCGATCGCCGACGAGCGGCTCGACCGGGTGGCGCTGCTCGGCGACCTGAACGGCACGATGAACGACCGGTCCCTGAAGGCGGTCACGGCCCAGATGCGGTCCACCCAGGGCGCGGCGGGCGACGGCTTCGGCTTCAGCTGGCCGGCGTCGTTCCCGATGGCGCGGATCGACCAGATCATGGTCCGGGGCGTCGAACCCCTCTCCTCCTGGACCCTCCCGGCGACGGACAGCGACCACCTCCCGATCGCGGCCCGCATCCAACTCCGAACGACCGGGGCGCAATGATAGGTAGTGGGTATCATTGAGTCATGCCGCTCTACCAGGTGCCCGTACTCCCGTCCGTCGACCAGCGCGTCCTGGACCAGGTGGACGCCATGCACGAGAAGCTTCGCCACGCGGTGCAGCAAGTGCCCCTGAAGTGGCAGCTGGACCTTCGTAAGGCGCTGACCGCCGGGGCCATCGCCGCCTCGAACACCATCGAGGGCTATCAGGTCGATGCCAAGGACGTCGCCGACCTGATGGACGGTGAGCGGGAGGTCGACGCGGACGAGGCGGACAAGGCTGAGACGCTCGCGTACCAGCAGGCGATGACGTACATCCAGTCCCTGTACGACGTTGCCGACTTCCGGTACAGCAAGGAACTCCTCAACGCCCTCCACTGGATGCTGCAGGGCCACCACCACCCGCAGAGAACGGCGGGACAGTGGCGCAGGACGGCCATTCGCATCACGGCTCCGGGTGACGAGCTGGCCACGGACTACGAGGGACCCGATCGGGAGCTTCTCCCCGGTCTCACGGGTGAACTGGTCGACTGGCTCAACGCGGGCGACCTCGACAGCCATTTCCTCGTCCGGGCGGCGATGGCCCATCTGAACCTGGTGAAGATCCACCCCTGGTCGGACGGGAACGGCCGGATGTCCCGTTCGCTGCAGACACTCCTGCTCGCCCGTGGTGGGGTGCTGGCGCCCGAGTTCTCGTCGATCGAGGAATGGCTGGGGATGCCTGGCAACACCTGGGAGTACTACAAGGTGCTCCGGGAGGTGGGCGGTCCCGTCTGGTCGCCGCAGCGCGACACGCAACCCTGGATCGCCTTCAACCTGCTCGCCCATCATCAGCAGGCCCAGCGTGTTCAGCACCGCGTCGACCGGTCCAACAACTGCTGGATCCAGCTTCTGGAAGCAGCCGACAGCCAGGGTGTGACGGAACGGCAGGTGACCGCACTGCACGAGGTCGCGATGGTGGGGCGTGTCCGGCGAACCCGTTACGAGAAGGCGGAGGCCCTCAACACCCAGCAGGCGACGCGGGATCTGCAGTTCCTCACCAGGAGTGGACTGCTGACCGCCGTGGGCCAGACCCGGGGCCGTCACTACGTGGCAGGTCCCCGCTTCCCGCAGGACGTGCTGGCGACCGCACGACGTCCCCACTCCCTCGTCAACCCGTACGCCGGGTAACAGACCTGCGGCCCGCTCCCGCGCGGTACGCTCTCCTCCATGTCCAGCCCCGAGTCCGACAGACTTCGGCCACCGGTCCGCCGGTGGCCGACCCGCAGCGCCGAAGGCCTCTGACCCCGGCGGTCACCGAGCCCTCCCCTGTCGTGTCGTCGACCACCGCCGGATCACGCGGCGGTGTGGGCCGATCGTCAAGTCCGTGAGCACACCGGGCATTCCTCCGTGTCGCCGTCCCCGCGCTTCCGCGCGCACGGACGGGCGCGGCCCGCATACCCCCGCGCACACCGCTCGTTCCTCCGACGGTTCCGTACAAGGGGTCTCCTTCCCATGCCATTCGCTGTCTACGTGCTCGGGCTGGCCGTCTTCGCCCAGGGCACATCGGAGTTCATGCTGTCCGGCCTGCTCTCGGGCATCGCCGCCGACCTCGATGTCTCACTGGCCGCGGCCGGCCTGCTGACCTCGGCCTTCGCCGTCGGGATGGTGATCGGCGCGCCGCTCACCGCCCTCGCGGGCCGCACCTGGCCCCGGCGCCGGGCGCTGCTGTTCTTCCTCGGTGTCTTCGTCGCCGCCCATGTGGTGGGTGCGCTGACCCCCGGCTACGGGGTGCTGCTCGCGACCCGGGTGGCGGGGGCGCTGGCCAACGCCGGTTTCTGGGCGGTGGCACTGGTCACCGCGATGGCCATGGCCGAACCGCACCTGCGGGCGCGGGCCACCGCCGTGGTCGTCGGCGGGGTGACCGTCGCCTGCGTGGTCGGGGTGCCGGCCGGGGCGGCGCTCGGCGAACTGTGGGGCTGGCGCGCGGCGTTCTGGGCCGTGGCCCTCGTCTCCGCACCGGCGGTCCTCGCACTCCTGCGGACGATTCCGGGCGGGCGCCCCGACGGCGTGCGGCGGGTGAGCGCCCGCGGCGAACTGCGCGCCCTGGCCCGCCCCCGGCCGCTGCTGACGCTGCTGGTGATGGCCCTCGTGCAGGGGGCGACCTTCTGCACGTTCTCCTACCTCGAACCGCTCGTCACCCGGGTCACCGGTTTCGGCGCCGGCTGGGTGCCCGCCGTCCTCGCGCTCTTCGGCCTGGGGTCGTTCGCGGGCGTCACCCTGGCCGGCCGGATCGCCGACTCCAGGCCCGGAGCCGTCGTGGCGGTCGGCATGACCGGGCTGGCCGTCGGCTGGGCGGCCCTCGCGCTGACCGCCGGGAACCCGGTGGCCGCGCTCGTCCTGGTCCTGGTCCAGGGCGCGCTCGCCTTCGGCACGGGGACGGTCCTGATCACCCGGGTCTTCCACCTGGCGCCCGACGCGCCGACCCTGGCCGGCTCCTTCGCCACGGCCGCCTTCAACGTGGGCGCCGCGCTGGGCCCTTGGCTCGGCGGCCTGGTCCTCGGCACAGGCCTCGGCTTCCGCGCCCCGGTCTGGACGAGCGCCCTGCTGATGTGCCTGGCCCTCGCCGGGACTTGGGTGCTGTCGGTGCGAGAGCTCCGGTCCGGCCGTACGCGGCGGCGTACGGGGGTTGAGGCGGCGGGTACGGAGGCGTGACCGGTGGCCGGGTGGGTCGCGGGCCCTCGCCGACCACGGCCACCCTGCCCCGCCCCGGCCTTCCGGGCCCTCCTCGCCGCCCTGCGCGTCGCGGCCACCCGTGATCTTCGCCACCGGGCAGACCGGGTGACCGCCTTCCTGCCCGGCTCCGGCGTACCACCGAATCCGTTCTGACCAGCGATCCCGGCATCCTCGCGCCGCCGGAGCAGGTGCGGGCCACATCTGGGCGCAACGGAGTGTTCACCTCCGGGCATAAATCGTCTGCGACACTTTGTTCCGGACGAATACATAGTCCGGACCGGCAACGAAGCCGACGCTCCCCCCACCTCCCGCCACCCGGCTCCACAGGCCGGGCCGCGCGCCTGCCCGAAAGGTCACCTCCATGCCCCTGGCCCTGCTCGCCCTCGCTGTGAGCGCCTTCGGCATCGGCACCACCGAGTTCGTGATGATGGGCCTGCTGCCCAACGTCGCGGACGACCTGGGAACGTCCGTGCCGACCGCCGGCTACCTCGTCTCCGCCTACGCGATCGGCGTCGTCCTCGGCGCCCCGCTGCTCACCGCCCTCGGCTCACGGGTGCCGCGCAAGCGGATGCTCCTCCTGCTGATGGCACTCTTCACCGTCGGCAACCTCGCCTCGGCGTTCGCCCCCGACTTCGGCTGGCTGCTCGCGGGCCGCTTCCTGGCCGGGCTGCCGCACGGGGCGTTCTTCGGGGTCGGCGCGGTCGTCGCCGCCCGGCTGGTCCCGGACGGTCGGCAGGCCCGCGCCGTCGCGACCATGTTCCTCGGACTGACCGTCGCCAACATCGTCGGCGTACCCGCGGCCACCCTGCTCGGCCAGCACCTCGGCTGGCGCGCCACGTTCGTCGTCGTCTCGGTGATCGGGGTCGCCGCCATGGCCGCGCTCGCCCGGCTCGTACCGCAGATGCCGACCGAGGCGCACCAGAACGTACGACGTGAGATGCGGGCGCTCGGCAACCGGCAGGTGCTGCTCGGGCTGCTCACCGCGGTGCTCGGCTTCGCGGGTGTCTTCGCCGTCTACTCGTACCTTTCCGCCATGACGACCGAGGCCATGGGCTTCGGTGAGTCCTCGGTGACACTCGTCCTGGCACTGTTCGGCATCGGGATGACCCTGGGCGCCCTGGCGGCCGGACCGCTGACGGACCGCGCGCTGCGCCCCACGCTCTACGGGTCGCTGGCCGCGCTGGCCGTCGTCCTCGTGGTCTTCCCGTTCACCGTGCACGTGCAGTGGGCGGCACTCGTGATGGTGGTCCTGCTCGGCGGGATCGGATTCATGACCACCACGCCCCTGCAGATGCTCGTGATGAACAAGGCCAAGGACGCCCCCACCCTCGCCTCGGCCTCCAACCACTCCGCTTTCAACCTGGCCAACGCCGGCGGCGCCTGGCTCGGTGGCGTGGCCATCGCGGCGGGCTGGGGCTGGACGTCACCGGCCCTGGTCGGCGCGGTCCTGGCGGTCGCCGGCCTCGCGGTGGCGGTCACGGCCGGCTTCCTCGACCGGACCCCGGGAACCTCACGGGTGGTGGCGGGGGCGGGTGCGACCGCGGCTGAGGTGCACGGCAAGCAGGAGGCCGGGGTGCACTGACCGCGCACCCCGGCCCGAGAAGGCGTACGCCGGACGGTCCCGGCGTACGCCTTCCGCGCGTCAGCTCGACTCGCGCCACCGGTTCGTGATCGGCAGGCGGCGGTCCTTGCCGAAGCCCTTCGGTGAGATCTTCGTGCCCGGCGGGTACTGCCGGCGCTTGTACTCCGCCGTGTCCACCATCCGCAGCGTCCTCGCCACCAGCTCCGCGTCGAAGCCTGCCGCGACGATCGCGTCGAGCCCCTGGTCCCGGTCGACGTACATCTCCAGGATCCGGTCCAGCACGTCGTAGTCCGGCAGCGAGTCCGTGTCCACCTGGTCCGGGCGCAGTTCGGCGCTCGGCGGCTTGGTGATGGAGGCCTCCGGGATCGGCGGGGTCTGCCCCCGCTCCTCGGCGGCACGGTTGCGCCACTTCGCGAGGCGGAACACCGACGTCTTGTACACGTCCTTGATCGGCCCGTACGCGCCGACGGAGTCCCCGTACAGAGTGGAGTAACCGACCGCAAGCTCCGACTTGTTGCCCGGCGCGAGGACGATCTGGCCCTCCTGGTTGGAGACGGCCATCAGCATCGTGCCGCGCAGCCGCGACTGGAGGTTCTCCTCGGCGAGACCCGTGAGCCCCAGCGACCCCATGTACGCGTCGAACATCGGCTCGATCGGTACGGTGCGGAAGTTCAGCCCGGTACGCCGGGCCAGCTCGGCCGCGTCACCCTTGGAGTGGTCCGAGGAGTACTTCGACGGCATCGAGATGCCGTACACGTTCGCGGCCCCCAGGGCGTCGCAGGCGATGGCCGCGACCAGTGCCGAGTCGATGCCGCCCGAGAGCCCGATCAGTACACCGCTGAAACCGTTCTTCGCGGCGTACGCGCGCAGGCCCACGACCAGCGCCGAGTACAGCTCCTCGTCGTCGTCGAGCCGCTCCGCGTAGCCGCCGGCCAGCTCCGGCTCGTACGCCGGGAGGGGCTCCTCGGAGATCACCACGTGGTCGATGCGCAGCCCGTCGTTCACGACGCCGGACGGGGCCTCGGACGCGGCGGCCGGCAGATCCAGGTCCAGGATCACGCTGCCCTCGGCGAACTGCGGGGCACGGGCGATCACCTCGCCGTCCTTGTCGACGACGATCGAGTCACCGTCGAAGACCAGCTCGTCCTGGCCGCCGATCATCGCCAGGTAGGCGATCGTGCAACCGGCCTCCTGCGCGCGCTTGCGGACCAGTTCGAGCCGGCTGTCGTCCTTGTCGCGCTCGTAGGGCGACGCGTTGATCGACAGCAGCAGCCCGGCCCCGGCGGCACGGGCGGCCGGGACACGGCCGCCGTCCTGCCAGAGGTCCTCACAGATCGCGAGCGCCACATCGATGCCGTGCACCCGCACGACGGGCATCGAGTCGCCCGGCACGAAGTACCGGAACTCGTCGAACACGCCGTAGTTGGGCAGGTGGTGCTTGGCGAAGTTCAGCGCGACCTGCCCGCGGTGCAGGACCGCCGCGGCGTTGCGCGGGGAACCGGCGGGCTGCCCGTAGCGCGCCGCCGCGTGCTCGGAGCGGTCGAGGTAGCCGACGACGACCGGCAGCTCGCCGAAGCCCTCGTCGACGAGGCGGACGGCGAGCGCGCGCAGCGCCGCCCGGGAGGCCTCGACGAAGGACGACCGCAGGGCCAGGTCCTCGACGGGGTATCCGGTCAGCACCATCTCGGGGAACGCCACCAGATGGGCGCCCTGCTCGGCGGCGTGCCGGGTCCAGTGGACGACGGACTCGGAGTTGGCGGCGATGTCACCGACGGTCGAGTCGATCTGATTCAGTGCGAGACGTAGTTGAGGCACGCGGCCAGTGTAATCGTCTTTCTGACGCGATGTCCTGGCGGGCCTGCGGAATTCCGGTCGGGGGCGGGGCGGGGCAGGTCCGGGGCCGCTGTGTGCGGGGCCGGACGGGCCGTCGCGACGGCGGGGGAGGGGCGGCTGCGCCGGGGAGACCGTGGCGGTGGCCCGTCGGCGCGGACGCCCGGAGGTCGCGGTGCGGGCTCCGGCGATCCGGGTCCCCGCAGCCCGGCACCCCGCACACGCGGCGGCACCGGGCCGGGAGGCGTTGTCAGGAGCGGGCGTAGACCTTTTCCGCCCACCCCGCGACCTGCTCGTCCGAGAGGTGGAGCGCCAGATCGGCCTCGCTGATCATGCCGATGAGCTTCTTGTTCTCGACCACGGGCAGCCGGCGGATCCGGTGGCTCTGCATCTCCTCCAGCACCGCTTCGACATCGGCGGTCGACTCGATCCAGCGCGGCGTTCCGTCACAGAGCTCGCCCGCCGTGGCCGTCGACGGATCGTGCCCCGACGCCACACACTTGATCACGATGTCGCGGTCGGTGATGATGCCGACCATTCTGTCCTGCCCGCCGTTGGCGGAGACGGGCAGCGCGCCCACCTTGTGGTCCCGCATCATCTGCGCGGCACGGTCCAGCGTTTCGTGGGCCGGGATCCAGTGGGCCCCGGTGTGCATGATGTCCTTGGCGGTGGTCATGGGGGATTCCTCCTGCGTGCTGGTGGGCACTGCCGTACGGCCCCGAGCGCAACCCATGGTCCTCGGGACCGTACGGAGCGGCGACCGCTATCACCCATTCGGGTGTACGAGACCCGGGCCGGCCCCTCAGGGGCGGGGTTTCGCACCCCTTGCCGCGAGCATGTCCGCCATCAGGTCCAGCTCGGACCGCTGCCCCTCGACCATGCCCTGGGCGAGCCGTTTCTCCACCCCCACCGTGCACCGCTCGGCGCAGCCGCGCGCCATCTCGACGCCGCCCTCGTGATGGTCGGTCATCAGCTGCAGGAAGAGGATCTCGGCCCGCTTCCCCTCGGCCTCGCCGAGACGTGCGAGCTCCGTCCTGGTGGCCATGCCCGGCATGAGGGCCCCGTCGTGGGCCTCGAATCCGGCCCCGCCGTGCTCCGTACCCCCGTCCGCTGCCCCGGCCGTTTCCCGCATGCCCCCCATGTCGCGCGAGCCGTGCCCGTCATGGCCGCCGGACATCCACGCCATCGGCTCCTGACCGTCGGGCGCCGTCTTCGGCAGCTCCCACAGGTCCAGCCAGCCGAGCAGCATGCCCCGCTGGTTGGCCTGCGTGTTGGCGATGTCGTACGCCAGCCGCCGTACGTCCTCGTCCCGCGTGTGGTCCCGCACCAGGAAGGACATCTCCACGGCCTGCTGATGGTGGACGGCCATGTCCCGGGCGAATCCCGCGTCCGCGGACTTTGTCGAGGGCGTACGGGGCGCGGGGGCCGCCCCGTCACCCCGCGCGGAGGCGATCGTCGCCGCCCCCGCGAACAGCAGGGCGAGCGCCACCGCGGAGCCCGCCACCCACCGTGTACGCCGGGTGCGTGACGTGCTCACCCGTCGATCCCGCCCGTGCAGGGCGCACCCGGCTCGGGTGTCTGCGCGCCCTGGACGTACTTCGCGAAGAACTGGGCCACCCGCCGGTCGTCGGCACTGTCCACCGTGACCTGCTTGCCCCAGGCGGTCAGCATGATCGCCCCGTCCTGGCCCGGGTACGGGCTCATCAGGGTGTACGGGGTGGTCCCGACCCGCGACGCGAGCTTGCGCACCTCCGCGTCGGCCGCCCGGTCGTTGTACGTGACCCACACCGCGCCGTGCTCCAGGGCGTGCACGGCGTTGACGTCACGGACGGCCTTTTCGTATACGACGCCGTCGCAGTTCAGCCATGCCTGCGCGTGGTCCCCGCCGACCGGCGGCTCCATGGGGTACGTCACGTCGGTCGCGACGTGGTTGCGGGTCAGCTTCTTCGCGTCCCACGTCTTCTCGCCCTCGACGGGCCCGGCGGCCAACTCCTGCTTCTCCTGCTCGGTCGGCTCGCCCTGCTTGGCGTCCTGCGTCCCGGAGGCCGCACCCGAATCCTTCGACGCGGTCCTCTCCAGCAGCGTGTACGTGCCGAAACCGAGCAGTCCGGCGACCACGACGGCACCCAGGCCTATGGCGACGACGGTGTTGCGGCGGGTGCGCGCACCGTCGGCGCCGTGCGTCTGGTCCACGCGGGTCCTGCTGTCGAAGCTCATGTCGTCGGGTCCTTCTGCCAAGGAGTAGGGAGGGACGGAACGGGCCGGAAAGCGGGTGCGCGCGGGGCCTCGGGACTGCCCTCGCACCCCTTGCACGCCATGGGCGCCGATCGTAGTGGGTGGCCGCGTGCTCTCTCTCACACCGAGTGCGTAATCTGGGTGAAATCCCGGGTCGTGATACTGAGGTGTCTCCCCTACCCCGGGCGGTGGTGCACGGACCGTCTGAACTGCAAGGATGTGGCTATGGACAAGCAGCAGGAATTCGTCCTCAGGACGCTTGAGGAGCGCGACATCCGCTTCGTACGGCTGTGGTTCACCGATGTTCTCGGTTACCTCAAGTCCGTCGCCGTGGCCCCGGCTGAACTCGAACAGGCCTTCGATGAGGGCATCGGCTTCGACGGCTCGGCCATCGAGGGCTTCGCCCGCGTATACGAATCAGACATGATCGCCAAGCCGGACCCGGCCACGTTCCAGATCCTGCCGTGGCGTGCGGAGGCCCCGGGGACCGCCCGGATGTTCTGCGACATCCTCATGCCGGACGGCTCGCCGTCCTTCGCCGACCCGCGCTACGTGCTGAAGCGCATTCTCGCCAAGACCTCGGACCTGGGCTTCACCTTCTACACCCACCCGGAGATCGAGTTCTTCCTGCTGAAGAACAAGCCGGTCGACGGCACCCGCCCCACCCCGGCGGACAGCTCCGGCTACTTCGACCACACGCCGCAGAACGTCGGCATGGACTTCCGCCGCCAGGCGATCACCATGCTCGAATCGATGGGCATCTCGGTCGAGTTCAGCCACCACGAGGGTGCGCCCGGCCAGCAGGAGATCGACCTGCGGTACGCGGACGCGCTCTCCACCGCCGACAACATCATGACGTTCCGACTGGTCATGAAGCAGGTCGCGCTGGAGCAGGGCGTCCAGGCGACCTTCATGCCCAAGCCGTTCTCGGAGTACCCGGGCTCGGGCATGCACACCCACCTCTCCCTCTTCGAGGGCGACCGCAACGCGTTCTACGAGTCCGGCGCCGAGTACCAGCTCTCCAAGGTCGGCCGCTCGTTCATCGCGGGCCTCCTGAAGCACGCGG
Organism: Streptomyces sp. NBC_01520; assembly: GCF_045040375.1. Taxonomy (NCBI): domain Bacteria; kingdom Bacillati; phylum Actinomycetota; class Actinomycetes; order Kitasatosporales; family Streptomycetaceae; genus Streptomyces; species Streptomyces sp. NBC_01520. The sequence goes on along the minus strand of NZ_CP109404.1, from coordinate 2,272,853 downwards.
CGGAGATCTCCGCCGTGACCAACCAGTGGGTCAACTCCTACAAGCGCATCTGGGGCGGCTCCTCCCGCTCCGCCGGTGCCGGTGGCGAGGCCCCCTCGTACATCTGCTGGGGCCACAACAACCGCTCCGCGCTGATCCGCGTCCCGATGTACAAGCCGGGCAAGACCGGCTCGGCCCGTGTCGAAGTCCGCTCCATCGACTCCGGCGCCAACCCCTACCTGACGTACGCGGTGCTGCTCGCCGCGGGCCTCAAGGGCATCGAGGAGGGCTACGAACTCCCGGCCGGCGCGGACGACGACGTCTGGGCGCTCTCCGACGCGGAGCGCCGCGCGATGGGCATCGAGCCGCTGCCGCAGAACCTCGGCGAGGCGATCGCGCTGATGGAGAAGAGCGAGCTGGTGGCGGAGACGCTGGGCGAGCACGTCTTCGACTTCTTCCTGCGCAACAAGAAGCGGGAGTGGGAGGAGTACCGCAGCGAGGTCACCGCCTTCGAGCTGAAGGCACTCCTGCCGGTGCTGTAGGCGCAGGCTCCCGTACACGCACGCGGCTTCGGGCCGACGGTCACGTGCCGTCGGCCCGAAGCCGTTTCGCCGGGTGGGCCGGTGAGGGGCCGGGTTCAGGGTTCCGGCAACGAGGGGTGGGCCAAGGGTGCGTGTGTGCTCCGTGGACCTCTGGAGGCCCGCCGCCGCACAATGCGTCGGTGACCACCGACGAGACCGATGTGACCCGCCCGGGAGACCGCGTGGCGAAGACCGTCGGCGCCCTGCTCGGCTGCGGGTTCCTGCCGGCGGGTGTGTTCCTGCTGCCGACCCCCACGGCCGGAGGTCGCGCGCGGTGATCCCGGCAGGCCTGTGCCGGTCGGCCCGACGCCTCCGCAGGACACGTACGGGCGCGCTGCGTTCCGCGCCTCACAGGTGGGACCGTTCCGTTACCCGGGGGAGGGCAACCGGGCGGGCGGTTTCGCGGTCGTACCGACGTGATCAGAAGCCATGTCCTCCCGCTGGGCGCCGTCGCCGCCTCGGCCGTCCTGCTGCTGACCGGCTGTGCCGGCGGCACCGACGACGAGCCCGCCCACCCGGTCTTCGGCGTGCCGGTCGAGCAGCAGCCCCGTCAGGCACTGCTGGCGACGCAGGCCGCGCGCACCGCGACCTTCAGCCAGACCCTGACCTTCACCTCGCCGTCCGGCGACACGGTGCAGAAGACCGCGGGGCGGATCGACTTCCCGGGCGGACGGGCCGCCGGAACGATCGACTGGGCACCGGCCGACGACCTGCCGGACGAGGCCAAGGACGCGCTGCTGGGCGTTCGCCTGGGGGCGGGCCGTGCCCCCGCGCGCACCCGGGTCGCGGTCGAACCGGACACCGTCCGGCTGCGGGCGGGCGGGGCAGGCTACTGGCTGCGTTACGAAGGGTCCTCCGACGCGTTCGGCACCGGCGCCGCGGTCGACTCGCTGCGGGGAGCCGAGTCCGCGTTCGGCGGGACACTCCTGGAGATCCTGAGCGGGGCCACGAAGGTGAAGCAGTCGCCGGCCGCGAAGGTGAAGGAGTCGCCGGCCGCGAAGGGCGGGCGCACCTACCTGGGGAAGCTCACCGCGTTCAACGCGCTGCGGCTGTTCCCCAAGGACCTGGCCGCCGAACTCACCGCGGACATCGACCCGAACGGTACGGCGACGCCCGTGTCGCTCAGCATGTCCACGGACGCCGAAGGGCGAGTCACCCGGGCGGAGGCCGACTTCTCGGGCCTGCTCGACAGGAAGGACAGCGCCCTGGACGAGGTGACCGGGCTGCGCGCCGTCCTGAAGGTGAGCGGTTTCGGGAAGTCCGCGCCGGTCATGCCCGCGGCGTCGGAACGCACGCTCGACGCGGAGGAGTCCGTCACCGCGGTCGGTGAGGTGAAGCAGGGCGGATGCGCCGACCTCACCACGGGCACCCGCACCCTCGACATGGTGGTGTCCGTCCCCTGCGCGCAGCCCCACGAGGCCCGCGTGTACGCCCACGCACGGTTCGACGCCGCGTACCCGGGGAACAGGGCCGCGAAGCGGATGGCCGGTGAGGCCTGCCGGGACGCGTTCGGATCGGCGCCCGCCGCCTGGACCCGGGAGGGCGTCGAGAAGGACCACTTCTGGTACACCTGGCCCGGCGAGGCCCGGTGGGGCGTCGGTGCCGATCCGGTGGTCACCTGCTACGTCGAGACACGCTGACGGGCCGCCGCCTCCCTCAGGCGAAGCCGCGCCCCATCTCGTCGAGGATCTCGTCGATCACCGCGCCCGGCCCCCGCGCCTGGTCCTCCTCGATCCACAGCCGCATCGCGATCCGCAGCGACGACAGGAATGCCGCAGCCAGGACCAAGGGCCGTACGTCCCCCGCGACCGGACCCTGGCGGGAGGCCACGGCCTCGGCCAGGTCCCGCTCCAGGGCCGCGTGGTTGGCGAGCTGGCGGGCGAGCAGCGAGGGGTGGCGCATGGCCAGCCGGGTCCGCACGGCCCACTCGCGCTCCGGCGGAGCGATGCGCCGCGAGAAATCGGCCGCCGCCGCCCGGAGCGCGGTCCAGGCGTGTTCCTCGGCGGGGCGGTCGCGGACCGCGAGGACCAGCGCCCTGATGTGCTGTTCCTCGCCGTACAGGAGCGCGTCCTCCTTGTTCGTGAAGTAGTTGGAGAACGTCCGGCGGGAGATCCCGGCCGCGTCGGCGACCGCCTCCACCGTCACATGATCGAAGCCGTGCTCGACGGTGAGGCGCAGTGTCGCCTCGTGCACGGCCTGCCGGGTGGCTTCCTTCTTGCGCTCCCGCAGTCCCACAGAGCTCTCCATGCCGCCATTATCTTCCTGATCTCCGCGGGGGATCGCGGTGGCCGGTGTCGCCGCCGCGTTCGTCCTGACGCCGACGGAGCCGTGCGACAGCACCGGCCTCCGAGCCTCCGGCCGGCCGAACTCCGGTCGCGGTACGGGCACTCGGGGGCCAGCGAGGATGTCGACGTGCTGAAGGAGCATTCACGCGTACCTCCCTGCGGCGTGCAACGGCGCCTGCGGAGCGGGATCACGCCGGCCCCGTGTTCATCAGCGGCAAGGGCTCCCGCATCGACCGGTCCGGCGCCATCGGCCCCGCGCCCGAGCGGTACGTCATCCGGTACGCGACGAACTGCGGCTGATCCACCGGCGGCAGCCCGCACCACGGGCGCCGCGGCGGTACACCGTGCCCCGCCGCCCAGGACCGGGCGGGGCACGGGGCCCGGCTCGTCCCGCCCGTGCGGCGGGCAGGAGCATTCCGGTAGTGTGACGCGTCCCGAGACCGGGACCGACCCAGGAGGTGAGACCCATTACCGCTTCAGCAGGCTGGGCGCTCACTCCTCGCCGTCGTGTGGCCGACCGGGCCTGAGCGATCGCGGAGCGCCCATCGGTTCATCCGAAAGGCTCCGCCCCATGCAGGAATTCGCCCCACCGCTCACCTTCTCGACCCTCGTCACCACGCTCCGTGCCGCCGGCTGCGTCTTCGCCGAGGACGAGGCGGAACTCCTTCTGGCCACGGCGGCCGACCCCGCCGCGCTCGCCACCATGCTGGAACGCCGGGCAGCCGGTCTGCCGCTTGAACACGTACTCGGCTGGGCCGAGTTCTGGGGACTGCGGATCTCCGTCGCCCCCGGGGTCTTCGTGCCCCGGCGGCGTACCGAATTCCTCGTCCGGCAGGCCGCGGCGCTCACCCCGGCTCCTGCGGTCGTGGTCGACCTCTGCTGCGGTTCCGGGGCGCTGGGTACGGCGCTGGCCTCGTCGCTGGACGGCGTCGAACTGCACGCCGCCGACGTCGAACCCGCCGCCGTGCGCTGTGCCCGGCGCAATGTGGGCGGTCTCGGCACGGTCTACGAGGGCGACCTCTTCGCACCCCTGCCCCGTTCGCTGCGCGGGCGGGTCGACGTCCTGCTCGCCAATGTGCCGTACGTGCCCACCGGTGACGTCGCCCTGCTGCCCGCGGAGGCGCGCGTCCACGAACCCCGCGTCGCGCTCGACGGAGGCGGCGACGGCCTCGACGTGATGCGGCGCGTCGTCGCCGAGGCGGCCGACTGGCTGGCCCCGGGCGGCAGCCTGCTGGTCGAGACCAGCGAACGGCAGGCCGCGCGCGCCGAGGAGACGGTGGGGAGCCGTGGACTCCTCGCGCGCACCGTCGTCTCCGAGGAGCTGTACGCCACCGTCGTCATCGGGACCCGGCCCCGGTAGGCGACGAGGGCGGGGCAGCCGGCCCTCCGGTATCCGACGGGGGGGCTGGCATCCGGCTCAGGCCCGCTGTCCGACGGGGGGCCGGCATCCGGCTCAAGCCCGGTATCCGGCGGGGAGGCCGGCATCCGGCTCAGGCCCGCTGTCCGACGGGGGGCCGGCATCCGGCTCAGGCCCGGTATCCGGCGGGGAGGCCGGCATCCGGCTCAGGCCCGCTGTCCGACGGGGGGCCGGCATCCGGCTCAGGCCCGCTGTCCGCGGGTCCGGGGCTCCCGGCTCAGGCGAAGAGCCAGCGCGTCTGGCCGTACGGGTCGCCCTTGGCGAAGCCGAAGGCCGTGCGGGGGGCCACCGCGAAGACCTCCGCACGGCCGCCGGCACCGTTGGAGAACATGCCGTCCGTGACACCGAAGTGCCAGTCGGCGCCGTACTTCTCCTCCCACGCCTCGGCCAGCGCGATCAGCCGCTTCTCGTCCGTCACCCGGGCCGCCCTGCCCTCGACCACGACGTCGAAGCCCTCTTCGAGGGCGTTGGCGCCGGTGGTCAGGACGACCTCCGGATTCGCGGCCAGATTCCGCGCCTTGCGTTCCGAGGGACCGGTGCAGAAGTGCAGGGCGCCGTCCGACCACACCCCGATCAGCGGGGTGACGTGCGGGCGGCCGTCCGGCCGGACCGTGGAGAGCCAGTACAGCTCCGCGCCGCTCAGGAGCGCGACCGCCTCCTGCCACGGGCGTGCGGTGGCGCCCTCACTGCTGTAACGGGCGTCCAGCGCCGTTTCGGGGGTGGTGCCGGGAGCGGCGGTGTCCTCACCCTTGTGGTCGTCCGGCATGGCGGTCCTCCTGGAAGTGTCGTGCGTGGGCGTTCCGGTCATCGTGTCCGTGAAGCAGGGACTCTGCCTCCGCGCCCAATTCATCGGCGCGGGACTAGGCTCGTAGAGCGGGCAAGTGTGGTCGGCGGTCAGGAGAACACGGAATGACGACGGTGCCGGGACGCAGAAGCAGTACCTTCACCCGACTGCTGCGGCACGGTTTCACCGATCCGTCCGCCGCCGAACGACTGCTCGACCTTCCCGAGCTCGGTACCGTACGGGCCGATCCCGTCCTCTTCGACGCCCTCGGGGCGACGTCCGACCCCGACCTCGCCCTGCACAGCCTCGTCCGGCTCGTCGAGGCCGAGGAGGCCGAGGAGCGGCAGATCCTGCTGGACACGCTCGTCGCCGCCAAGCCGCTGCGGGACCGCCTCCTCGGCGTCCTCGGCGCCTCCGAGGCCCTCGGCGACCACCTCGCGCGCCACCCGCGCGACTGGCAGGCGCTCGTCACGTACGAAGCCACCGATCTGCACCCCGGGGTCGCGGAATTCGAGCACCTGCTCGCCGACGCCGTCGACCCGGACTCGCTGCGGGTCGCCTACCGCCGGTCCCTGCTGTCGATAGCGGCCCGCGACGTGTGCGGGACCACGGACCTCGCGCAGGTCGCCGCCGAACTGGCGGACCTGGCGACGGCCACGCTGCGGGCCGCCCTCGCCATAGCCCGTACCGACGCGCCCGCCGACGCCGCCCAGTGCCGGCTCGCGGTCATCGCGATGGGCAAATGCGGCGGGCACGAGCTGAACTACGTCTCCGACGTCGACGTGATCTTCGTGGGCGAGCCCGTCGAAGGGGCGGAGGAGAACCGGGCCATGCAGGCCGCCACCCGGCTCGCCGCCCACATGATGCGGATCTGCTCCGACACCACCGTCGAAGGCACCATCTGGCCCGTCGACGCCAACCTGCGCCCCGAAGGCCGCAACGGACCCCTGGTGCGGACCCTGTCCTCGCACCTCGCCTACTACCAGCGCTGGGCCAAGACCTGGGAGTTCCAGGCACTGCTGAAGGCCCGGCCGGTGGCCGGGGACCCCGAGCTCGGCGCGGAGTACGTCGAGGCCGTCTCGCCCCTGGTGTGGCAGGCCGCCGACCGGGAGAACTTCGTCGGCGACGTCCAGCAGATGCGCCGCCGCGTCGTCGACAACATCCCCGTCGACCGCGTCGACCGCGAGCTCAAGCTGGGCCCCGGCGGGCTGCGGGACGTCGAATTCGCCGTACAGCTCCTCCAGCTCGTCCACGGGCGCAGCGACAGCACCCTGCGCTCCGGCTCCACCCTGACGGCCCTGCGGGCGCTCGCCGACGGCGGGTACGTCGGGCGGGCGGACGCGGCGCAGCTCGACGACGCCTACCGCTTCCTGCGCTCCATGGAGCACCGCATCCAGCTCTACCGGCTGCGCCGCACCCACCTCGTCCCCGAGGGCGAAGCGGACCTGCGGCGGCTGGGCCGCTCCCTCGGGCTGCGTACGGACCCGGTCGCCGAGCTCAACCGGGCGTGGCGGCGGCACGCCTCCGTGGTGCGCCGGCTGCACGAGAAGCTCTTCTACCGGCCGCTGCTCGACGCCGTGGCCCAGCTCGCGCCCGGCGAGAGCCGGCTCAGCGCGAAGGCCGCCGTCGTCCGGCTGGAGGCCCTCGGATACGCCGACCCGGCAGCGGCGCTGCGGCACCTGGAGGCCCTGTCGTCGGGGGTCTCCCGCAAGGCGGCCATCCAGCGCACCCTGCTGCCGGTGCTGCTCGGCTGGTTCGCGGACTCCGCCGACCCGGACGCCGGGCTCCTCGGCTTCCGCCAGGTGTCCGACGCGCTCGGCAAGACCCCCTGGTACCTGCGGCTCCTGCGGGACGAGGGGGCGGCGGCGGAAAACCTCGCCCGGGTCCTGTCAGCCGGCCGGCTCGCCCCCGACCTGCTCATGCGCGCCCCCGAGGCCGTCGCCATCCTCGGCGACCCGGAAGGGCTGAAGCCGCGTACCCGGGAGAACCTGGACCAGGAGGTGCTGGCCGCCGTGGGCCGTGCGCAGGGCGCCGAGGCGGCCGTCGCGGTCGCACGCGGCGTGCGGCGGCGCGAGCTGTTCCGCACGACGGCGGCCGACCTCACCGGCTCGTACGGCACCGAGGACAACCCCGCCGAACGGGACCCGGGCGCGCTCGTCGACCGGGTCGGCTCCGCCGTCACCGACCTGAACGCCGCCACGCTCTCCGGCGCCCTGCGCGCGGCCGTACGCGAACAGTGGGGCGATACCCTGCCGACCCGGTTCGCGGTCATAGGCATGGGCCGCTTCGGCGGTCATGAGCTGAGCTACGGCTCCGACGCGGACGTCCTGTTCGTGCACGCGCCCCGCGAGGGCGTGAGCGACGAGGAGGCCGCCCGGGCCGCGAACACCGTCATCACGGAGATGCGCAGACTGCTGCAGCTGCCGACGGCCGACCCGCCGCTCCTCATCGACGCCGACCTGCGCCCGGAGGGCAAGAGCGGGCCGCTGGTACGCACCCTGAAGTCCTACGAGGCCTACTACCGGCGCTGGGCCCTCGTCTGGGAGAGCCAGGCACTGCTGCGCGCCGAGCCGATGGCGGGGGACGAGGAACTGGGACGTGCCTTCGTCGAACTGATCGACCCGCTCCGCTACCCGGCCGAAGGGCTGGGGGAGGACGCGGTCCGCGAGATCCGGCGGCTCAAGGCGCGCATGGAGTCCGAACGGATGCCGCGGGGCGCCGACCCGACGCTCCACACCAAGCTCGGGCGGGGCGGCCTCAGCGACGTCGAGTGGACCGTGCAGCTGATGCAGATGCAGCACGGCTGGGCCGAGCCCGGCCTGCGCACGACCCGCACCCGCGAGGCACTGGCCGCGGCCTGCGCGGCGGAGCTGATCCCCGCGGAGGAGGCACAGACCCTGGACGAGGCGTGGGTGCTGGCCGCGCGGGTGCGGAACGCGGTGATGCTGGTCCGGGGACGGCCGAGCGACATGTTCCCCTCGAACCCGCGGGAACTGACGGCGGTCGGCCGCTACCTGGGCTATGAGCCCGGGCACGCGGGGGACATGCTGGAGGACTACCGGCGGATCACGCGGCGGGCGCGGGCGGTGGTGGAGGAGCGGTTCTACGGGGCGGCGGGCTGAGGGGGCCGCGCCTGCGGTGGGCGGTGCCGCGTGTGCCGGCGGGCTGGGGTCGCGGCCCCTCGAACGCCGGGACGGGCTGAACAGCTGCCCTCAATCGCCGGACCGGCCGGGTGGTCGCGTCCGACCTCGGGGGAAGGGGCCGAACCAAGCCCCTCCGGCGATTGAGGAGCGGGGTCAGGGGCGGAGCCCCGGGGTGGGTCAGGGGGAGCCGGGCGGGGCCGAGTGTGCGGGAGCCGGCTCCGCCCGCGTCGCGGCACGGGCCGAAGAAGCCACGGGCACGGGCACAGACGCACGCCCCCGCCCGGGCAACCGCCACCCCCCGCCCCCCGCCGAAGGCACCCGCTTCGGCAACCGGTGCGGCAACGCCCCGTACCACGCGTACGACACCGCGTAGCCGAACATCAGGCAGACCATCCCGCCGACCGCGTCCAGCCAGAAGTGGTTCGCCGTCGCCACGATCACGACCAGCGTGGCCGCCGGGTACAGCAGGCCCAGGATCCGCGCCCACGGGGCGGAGGCCAGCGCGAAGATGGTCAGACCGCACCAAAGCGACCAGCCGATGTGCATCGACGGCATCGCCGCGTACTGGTTCGACATGTGCTTGAAGTTGCCCGAGGCCATCGAACCCCAGGTCTGGTGCACCATCACCGTGTCTATGAAGCTCCCGCCGTTCATCAGCCTGGGCGGGGCCAGCGGGAACAGGTAGTACCCGAGCAGGGCCACGGCCGTCGTGGCGAAGAGGACCAGACGGGAGGCCGCGTAGCGGCCCGGATGACGGCGGAACAGCCACACCAGCACACCGATGGTGACCACGAAGTGCAGCGTCGCGTAGTAGTAGTTCATCGACACGATCAGCCATGTCACCGAGTTGACGGCCTGGTTGAAGGTCTCCTCGAACGCGAGCCCCACCGTGTGCTCCAGCGACCAGATCCAGTCGGCGTTGCGCAGGGCCGCGGCCTTCTGCTCGGGCACGGCGTTGCGTACGAGCGAGTACAGCCAGTAACTGACCGCGATGAGAAGGATCTCGAACCAGAGCCGGGGCCGGCGCGGGGAGCGCAGCGAGCGCAGTCGGCCGTGCCCGACGGTTCTGGTGGAACCGGTGGCCGTCGGTTCGTCCGTGACGGATGACGGGCCGGCCGCGGTGCGGTCTTCCTGTGTGGTCACGTGCGATTCACCCATAGGCGCAGAGTCTGCCAGATACGTCCCCCTCCGCCCGATCATCCTCCGGTCGGGTTCGGGTCGCACGTTCTCCACCCTAAAGACGAGGACGAGGTCCTGCGGAAGGACCGGGACCCGAGGCCGTTGAACCACGAACGACCAGTTCAGGCATGAAGACGAACTCGCTGTGCGGAGCGGGCGTGCCGCCGATCTCCTCCAGCAGCGTGCGCACCGAGGCCTGGCCCATGGCGGTCACCGGCTGCCGGATGGTGGTCAGCGGCGGATCGGTGAACGCTATGAGGGGCGAGTCGTCGTAACCGACCACCGAGAGGTCGCGCGGAACCTCCATCGACAGCCGGCGGGCCGCCCGGATCGCACCGAGCGCCATCATGTCGCTCGCGCACACCACCGCGGTGCAGCCGCGCTCCATCAGCGCCGAGGCGGCGGCCTGACCGCCCTCCAGTGTGTACAGGGAGTGCTGGATCAGTTCCTCCACGGCGTCCGGGTCCAGACCCAGCTGGTCCCGCATCGTGGCGTGGAAGCCCTCTATCTTGCGGAGCACCGGCACGAAGCGCTTGGGGCCGACCGCGAGACCGATGCGCTGATGCCCCAGCGCCACCAGGTGCGTCACCGCGAGCCGCATCGCGGCCCGGTCGTCGGGCGAGATGAACGGCGCCTGAACCTTGGGCGAGAAGCCGTTGACCAGGACGAAGGGGACGCCCTGCGCGCGCAGTTGCTCGTAGCGCTGCATGTCGGCGGAGGTGTCGGCGTGCAGTCCGGAGACGAAGATGATGCCCGAGACGCCACGGTCGACGAGCATCTCGGTGAGCTCGTCCTCGGTGGAGCCGCCGGGGGTCTGGGTCGCCAGCACCGGCGTGTAGCCCTGCCGGGTCAGCGCCTGGCCGATGACCTGGGCCAGTGCCGGGAAGATGGGGTTCTCGAGCTCGGGGGTGATCAGGCCGACCAGGCCGGCGCTACGCCTGCGCAGCCGCACCGGACGCTCGTAGCCGAGGACGTCGAGTGCCGCGAGGACGGATTCACGGGTGGTCGCTGCTACACCGGGCTTGCCGTTCAGTACGCGGCTGACCGTCGCTTCGCTGACCCCCGCCTGAGCTGCGATATCGGCAAGCCGTGCGGTCATGGAAGTGGACTGTACCGGGCGCGTCCCGTATTGCCCACCACGCGCGGTATTCGGGCAGTCCCCCCGGCGGGCCAGGCCCTTCGGCCTCCCTCCGGCCTTCCTTTGGCAACATCTTGCAACGCCTTGCGGGCGCTGCCGGTCGGACGCGATCGGATCGTCGTACCGCCATGGAACGGGGCCTGGCCTGGTGTGGGCAGGCTCAAGCGGGTTCCGTCAAGAGGCTTGACGGCAACCTTGAGGACACGCCAATGTAACGATCGCCGGGGCTTGCAGAAATCTTCCGCAAAGTCTTTCGGCCGTCTTTCATCCTTGTTACGTTCACGTCGACCCGGCGCCGCGACGGAGCGGTACGGCAGTTGAAGGAGTTCAGATGCGACGTGGCATAACGGCCACCGCCCTGGTCGCGGCCCTGGCGCTCGCGGCGACCGCCTGCGGCAGTGACGACGAGACCGGCGGAAGCAAGAGCTCGGGCGAGCTCTCCGGCACGGTGACGTGGTGGGACACCTCGAACGTCGGCAGCGAGGACAAGGTCTTCAAGAAGATCGCCGAGGGCTTCGAGAAGAAGCACCCGAAGGTCGACGTCAAGTACGTCAGCGTCCCCTTCGGCGACGCGCAGAACAAGTTCAAGAACGCCGCGCAGGCCGGCTCCGGCGCCCCGGACGTCATCCGCTCCGAGGTCGCCTGGACCCCGGACTTCGCGAACCTCGGCTACCTCGCCCCGCTGGACGGCACCAGCGCGCTGAAGGACGAGAGCGACTTCCTTCCGCAGGCCGCCGCGTCCACCAAGTACGACGGCAAGACCTACGCCGTCCCGCAGGTCATCGACTCCATGGGCATCTTCTACAACAAGAAGATCTTCAAGGAGGCCGGCGTCGAGCCGCCCGCGACCATCGCGGACCTGAAGTCGATCTCCAAGAAGATCAAGGACAAGACCGGCAAGACCGGTCTCTACCTGCGCGGCGACGACCCGTACTACTTCCTCTCCTTCCTGTACGGCGAGGGCGGCGACCTGGTCGACGCCGAGGGCAAGGCCGTCACGGTCGACAGCCCCGAGGGCGTCAAGGCGTTCAAGGTCGTCAAGGACCTGGTCGACTCCGGCACCGCGAAGACGGATGCCACGGACGGCTGGGAGAACATGATGCAGTCGTTCAAGAACGGCGACGTCGCGATGATGATCAACGGCCCGTGGGCCGTCGGCGACACGCTGACCGGCAAGGAGTTCACCGACAAGGCGAACCTGGGCATCTCCGCGGTGCCGGCCGGCTCGGCCGCGCAGGGCGCCCCGCAGGGCGGCCACAACCTCGCCGTCTACGCGGGCTCCAAGAACCTGGACGCCTCCTACGCCTTCGTCGAGTACATGACCTCGGTGGAGAGCCAGGCGCAGACCGCCGGCGAGCTGAACCTGCTCCCGACCCGCACCTCCGTGTACGCCAAGCAGGAGGCCGTGGACAGCGAGATCGTCCAGTTCTTCAAGCCCGTCGTCGAGACCGCCGTCGAGCGTCCCTGGATCCCCGAGGCGGGCAGCCTCTTCGCCCCGCTCGGCACCGAGTACACCAAGGTCCTCACCGGCCAGACCACGCCCGAGAAGGGCGCCAAGGCGACCGGCGACTCCTACCGCAAGCTCCTCGAGGGCTGGAAGTAACCCAGGAAGGCAGGCCGGCTGATGGCTGTCCACACCAGCCAGTCGGTGGCGAAGGCCGCGGGCGACGACGTCGCCCGCGGCCGGAGCCGCGGTACTGGTACCCCCCCGCCGCCGAGCAGGCTCCGGCGGGCCCTCTCGGTCCACTGGTACGCCTGGACCATGGTCGCCCCGGTCGTGATCGTGATCGGCGTGATCATCGGCTATCCGCTGTTCCGCGGCATCTGGCTGTCGCTGACCGACGCCGATGAGCGCAACGTCGCACGGTCGATCGGCGTCAACGAGATCCCCGCCACCTACGAGTTCGTGGGCGTGGACAACTACGTCGACGCCCTGACGGGCGGCCAGTTCCTCGGCACACTCGGCTGGACGCTGGTGTGGACGGTCTCCTGCGTGGGCATCACCTTCTGCCTCGGTATGGCCCTCGCCAACATCCTCAACCGCCGCATCGCCGGACGCTCCGCCTACCGCATGGCCCTGATCCTGCCCTGGGCCATCCCCGGCTTCGTCTCGGTCTTCGCCTGGCGCTTCCTCTACAACGAGGACCGCGGGCTGCTCAACAAGATCCTCACCGGCAGCGGTTTCGAGGGCATAGCCTGGCTGGACGACCCCACCTGGGCGAAGGTCTCCGTCATCGCCGTCAACGTCTGGCTCGGCGTCCCGTTCATCATGGTCGCCCTGCTCGGCGGACTGCAGTCGATCCCCTCGGAGCAGTACGAGGCCGCGGAGATGGACGGCGCGACCGCCTGGCAGCGGTTCCGCCACGTCACGCTCCCCGGACTGCGCCCGGTGTCCACCACGGTGATCCTGCTCTCCACCATCTGGACCTTCAACATGTTCCCGGTGATCTTCCTGCTGACCCGCGGCGGACCCGGTGAGGCCACCCAGATCCTGGTCACCCAGGCGTACAAATTCTCCTTCGAGATCAGCCCGCGCGACTTCGCGCAGTCCTCCACCTGGGGCGTGCTGATCCTCGTACTCCTGATGCTCTTCGCCGTGGTCTACCGGCGAGTGCTCCGCACGCAGGGAGACAACTGGTGACCACCCTCACCGAAACCACCGCACGGCACGCCGTCCGCAAGCCCCGGGGGCGCGGTGACCGCTCCCCGGCCGCCTCCGTGGCCCTGCACCTCACGCTGATCGCCGCGTCCGTGATCGCGGTCTTCCCGGTGCTGTGGGTGCTGCTGACCTCGCTGAAGCCCGCCAAGTTCGCCACGACTTCGGACTTCTTCAAGGACACGACCTTCGAGAACTACACGAACCTGATCAAGGACACGGAGTTCCTGACCTGGTTCGGCAACTCGGTGGTCATCGCGGGACTCACCACGCTCATCGGTGTCTTCGTCTCCGCCACCACCGGCTACGCGGTCAGCCGCTTCCGGTTCCCCGGCAAGCGCGGACTGATGTGGACACTGCTGGTCACCCAGATGTTCCCGGTCGCCGTCCTCATCGTGCCGATCTACAACATCATGGCGACCATGGGCCTGCTCAACCAGCCGGCCGGTCTCGTCATCACCTACCTCACCATCTCGGTGCCGTTCTGCGCCTGGATGATGAAGGGCTTCTTCGACACGATCCCGCGCGAGATCGACGAGTCGGGAATGGTCGACGGCCTCACCCCGTTCGGCACGTTCTGGCGCCTGATCCTGCCGCTGGCCAAGCCCGGCCTCGCCGTCACCGCCTTCTACTCCTTCATCACCGCCTGGGGCGAAGTGGCTTACGCCTCCGCCTTCATGGTCGGTGACGAGAACCTCACCCTGGCCGGCGGACTGCAGAAGTTCGTCAACCAGTACGGCGCCCAGTGGGGCCCGATGACCGCGGCGTCCGTGCTCATCGCGATCCCGGCCGCACTGGTGTTCCTCTTCGCGCAGAAGCACCTGGTCACCGGCATGTCCGCCGGAGCAGTCAAGGGCTGACCGCGCGTTCGACCCGCACGACCGCACCCCGTCACGGCGGCGCCGGATCCCCGACCCGGTCCCGGCGCCGCTCCCCACCCAGACACCCCAGGGACGACATGACCCAGCACCTCGCTGCCCCCTCCACCGGCACGTCCGACGACGCCCCGGGCCCCCGTGCCGGCTGGTGGCAGGATGCGGTGATCTACCAGGTCTATCCACGGAGCTTCGCCGACGGAAACGGCGACGGCATGGGCGATCTCGCGGGCATCACCGCCCGGCTCCCCTATCTCAGGGACCTCGGCGTCGACGCCGTCTGGCTCAGCCCGTTCTACGCCTCCCCGCAGGCGGACGCGGGCTACGACGTCGCCGACTACCGGGCCATCGACCCGATGTTCGGCACCCTTCTGGACGCCGACGCCCTGATCCGCGAGGCCCACGACCTGGGCCTGCGCATCATCGTCGACCTGGTCCCCAACCACTCCTCCGACCAGCACGAGTGGTTCAAGCGCGCCCTGGCCGAGGGCCCCGGCTCCGCCCTGCGCGAGCGCTACCACTTCCGCCCCGGCAAGGGCACCGACGGCGAACTCCCGCCCAACGACTGGGAGTCGATCTTCGGCGGCCCGGCCTGGACCCGCACCACCGACCCGGACGGCACCCCCGGCGACTGGTACCTGCACCTCTTCGCGCCGGAACAGCCCGACTTCAACTGGGAGCACCCGGCCGTCGCCGACGAGTTCCGCTCGATCCTGCGCTTCTGGCTCGACATGGGCGTCGACGGCTTCCGCGTCGACGTCGCCCACGGCCTCGTCAAGGCCGAGGGACTGCCGGACCTCGGCGCGCACGACCAGCTGAAACTGCTGGGCAACGATGTCATGCCGTTCTTCGACCAGGACGGTGTGCACGAGATCTACCGCAGCTGGCGCGTCATCCTCGACGAGTACCCCGGCGAGCGGATCGCCGTCGCCGAGGCATGGACCCCCACCGTCGAGCGCACCGCCAACTACGTGCGCCCCGACGAGATGCACCAGGCCTTCAACTTCCAGTACCTGTCCACCGCCTGGGACGCCGACGAACTCCGCAAGGTCATCGATACCTCGCTCGACGCGATGCGTCCGGTGGGCGCCCCCACCACGTGGGTGCTGTCCAACCACGACGTCACCCGGCACTCCACCCGCTTCGCCAACCCGGCGGGCCTGGGCACCCAGATCCGTACCGCCGGCGACCGGGTGGCCGGACTGCGCAGGGCTCGCGCCGCGACCCTGCTGATGCTGGCGCTCCCCGGCTCCGCGTACGTCTACCAGGGTGAGGAGCTGGGCCTCCCGGACGTCACCGACCTGCCCGACGAGGCCCGCCAGGACCCGTCGTTCTTCCGCGCCGAGGGCCAGGACGGCTTCCGCGACGGATGCCGGGTGCCGATCCCGTGGACCCGTGAGGGCAGCTCGTACGGCTTCGGTGACGGCGGCAGCTGGCTGCCGCAGCCCGACAGCTGGGGCGAGCTCTCCGTCGAGGCGCAGACCGGTACGGAGGGCTCCACGCTGGAGCTGTACCGTGCCGCGATCGCCGCCCGCCGCGAGCAGCCGGGCCTCGGCGCCGGCACGGACGTCACCTGGCTGGACGCCCCCGAGGGCGTCATCGTCCTCGGCCGCCCCGGCTTCGTCTGCACCGTCAACACCACGGGCGCCCCCGTGCGGATGACGGCCCCCGGCACCGTGCTGCTCGCCAGCACGCCGGTCACCGTCGACGGCGACACGTTCGACCTGCCCGCGGACACCACGGTGTGGTGGACGGTGTGACCGTCCCCGCACCCAGGACCGGACCGGCGCTGCGGCTCTCCGACATCGCCGGTCAGGCCGCGGTCAGCGAGGCCACCGTCAGCCGGGTGCTCAACGGTAAGCCGGGCGTCGCGGACACCACGCGTCAGCGGGTGCTCGCGGCGCTCGACATCCTCGGCTACGAACGTCCCGTACGGCTGCGGCAGCGCAGCGCCGGGCTGATCGGGCTGGTGACTCCTGAACTCACCAACCCGATCTTTCCCGCGTTCGCGCAGTCCGTGGAGCAGGTCCTCGCCGGGCACGGCTACACGCCCGTGCTCTGCACCCAACTGCCCGGCGGCGCCACCGAGGACGAGCTGGTCGAACAACTCGTCGAGCGTGGCGTCGGCGGGATCGTCTTCCTCTCCGGGCTGCACGCCGACACGTCGGCGGACCCGGCACGGTACGCCGCGCTCACCGACCGCGGCGTGCCGTTCGTCCTGATCAACGGCTACAACGAGCGCATCAGTGCCCCGTTCGTCTCGCCCGACGACACGGCCGCCGTACGGATGGCCGTGTCGCACCTCGCCGAGCTCGGCCACCGGAAGGTCGGCCTGGCGATCGGGCCGCAGCGCTACGTGCCGTCCCGGCGCAAGCGGGACGGCTTCGTCGACGCGGCCGTCTCCGTGCTGGGGATGGACCGGGGCGAGGCCGAACTCCTGGTGTGCTCGACGCTGTTCGGCGTCGAGGGCGGCCAGGTCGCGGCGGGCACCCTGCTCGACGCGGGCTGCACCGGCATCGTCTGCGGCAGCGACCTGATGGCGCTGGGCGTCGTCAGGACGGCCCGGGGGAGAGGACTGGACGTCCCGCGTGACGTCTCCGTCGTCGGCTTCGACGACTCGCAGCTGATCGCGTTCACCGACCCGCCGCTGACCACGGTGCGCCAGCCGGTACAGGCGATGGCCGCTGCGGCGGTGGGGGCACTGCTGGAGGAGATCGCCGGAAGTCCCGTGCAGCGCACGGAATACGTGTTCCAGCCGGAGCTCGTGGTACGCGGTTCCACCGCGGCGGTGCGGGCCGCCTGAACGAGCGGGAAGCGGGGCCGGGTCCGGAGGGGGACCCGGCCCCGCTCTGTGCGCCCGGTGGGGGTGCTTTGGCCGTCATCGGGAAGTAGAGGACACCAGAATCGGACATAACGCCCGCATTTTGGTCCGTCTCCTCGCAGTGACGGAGGCACAGCAGTCACGCTGGGAGCCTAGGTTCCGGTCAGCGTCGTGGGCGGCCACGAGGCGCTTCAGCTCGACGCGAGGCCGGGCGGGAAGCATATGCAGGGCTTCCTCAAGCACGTCACGGGCATGCCTCACATCGGCGAAGGCGCACCCCCGGCACGAGCAGAAAGCTTCCTGGGGGTACAAGGGCCGCCGCCCCGGCGGCTGCAGAAACGCTCGATAGCGTCTTAGCGCGAGGGCCGTGGCACCGGGGAAGACGTAGTAGTCCGCAGAAAGGCGCTCTGCTCGATGTATCGCCAGGCTCGTACGGACGGAGAGCCCGTAGATGCGACTCGGCGGCGGATCCGCCCAGACGCGAGGGCCGTGTTGCAGGGCACGCAGGGTGCCAGGCCGTCTACGAGGCATCGGCCTTTCGGTTTGAGGTCACGGCGTCATCTTGCCAGCCGCACGCATACGTGGCCAGGGACTTACGGGATGGCACTCAGGTGTACGGCACGACCACGATCTGCACATCGTCCTCGTAGATGATCCGCCCGGGATCCGAGGAACGCAGCACCCGGTAATCGACCTCGTGGGCGGCCAGGATCTCCAGATAGCCAGGGACCCGCGTGAGGAGATGTGCGGCCGACGGCTTGAACCATGCCGCCGCGCCGGGGTTGATCCCGTCGTCGTAGACGGTGGGGTCAACGGTCGAGGGGTCGGTGTATGCGGCGTCGTACCAGCTGTTGTTGCTGCGGCGGAAGGACTCCTCCGCATCCGAGAGCCGCCCCTCCCGCGCCAGGTTGTTGACGAGCCCGAAGACCCCGGTGAAGTGGCCACGCCTGTTCCTGTGCGGCGACTGGAACCGTATGTACGTGGCGGCTTCGCCTCCGCTGCCGGGCATCCCCATCGTCAGTTCTCTGCGGCGTACGCCAGGAAGGCTTCCCAGGCGGTGGGGGCGAAGCGGAGGCGGGGGCCGGGCGCGTTCTTGGAGTCGCGGACGTGCACGGTGCCGGGTGTGGCCGCCAACTCGACGCAGTCGTTGCCGTCACCACTGCTGCTGTAGCTGCTCCTGAGCCACTCCAACTCCGTGGCTTCCTCTGCAGTGGCCTTGTGGATCATGTCTCTCCCAGCAGTTGCTCAACGAAGGCCAGTGACTCACGTGGCGTAAGAGCCTGCGCCCGGATCATGCCATAGCGCAGTCCAAGGATTCTGAGCTGCTTCGGGTCGGAGACCGGACGGCCGCTGAACGCCCCCTCGGAACGACCCACCGCGCTGCCGTCGGGGAATTTCAGCACCTCGATTAACCCGCCCGTCCCAGGATGTTCCTCCCGATGAGTAGGCATCACCTGGATTGCCACGTTCCGCAACCGCCCCAGCTCCAATAGGCGTTCGAGCTGGCCGCGTAGAACCATTGTGCCTCCGACGGGACGCCGTAGCGTCACCTCTTCCTGGACAAAGCTCAGCGACGGTGCGGGGGTCCGATCGAAGACGGACCGTCGAGCCAGGCGCGCGGCCACCACCCGCTCCATCTCGTCGTGCGTATAGGCCGGCAACCATGAGGCGAACAGCGCCCTCATATGCTCCTCGGTCTGCAACAAGCCGTTGATGTTGTGGTGGTGGTACGCCTCCAACTCGATGGTCCTGGCTTCCAGCTTCGCCAGATCCCGCACCTTCTTCGGATACCGGACCTCTGCCAGCTCTCGCTTCAACATGGCGAGCTTCCCGCCCGCGCCGAGCACCTCGTCCGCCCTGTCAAGGAACTCCGGGCGGGGGATGCGCCGGCCGCCCTCCACCTTGTAGACCAGGTCCTCGCCGTACCCGATCGCGGCCCCGAACTCACCGGCGCGCATGCCTGCTGCCTCCCGCCAGGCCTTGATCTGGCGGCCCACCGTGGCGGCCATGGCTACTCCCGACTCGTCGTCGGGATCGACCTCCCAGCCGGGCTCGTCCGCTCCGTCGTCCCCGCGTGTCGTAACTGCTTCATCCACGCTCATCCGTGCCCCACTTCCGACGCGTCTGCCGTTCTTGCACCAACCTCTGTCGTCCCCTGCGAGTCACCCCGGACAGCCGGGACAGCACTGGACAAGGGCTGGACAATCACCGTACGTAACCGTCCTGCCACTCCTCACAGTAAGCAAAAACGGCCACGCTGAGTGACGTGACCCAAGAAATCACCCGAACCGAACATTCCGCTCCGACACGGCAGTTCACCGTGCTGCTCTCGCCCACCCGCCGTGGAGCCAGGTTCGCCCGCCTGCTGGCCGCGGCACAGCTGGGCGACTGGGGGCTGGCCACGGAGCCGGCGGCGAACACCGTGGCCGAACTGGCCGCCAACGCGGCCGTGCACGGGCGCGTACCGGGCCGGGACTTCCGGCTGGGCCTCGCGGTCCACCGCGATGCGCTCCTCCGTATCGAGGTGACCGACACCCTGGGTGATCGGCTTTCTCCTGTGCCCGGAGCCGTCGAAATGCCTGCCGACGATGCCGAGTCGGGGCGCGGCCTGCTGATCGTCGGGGCGTTCGCGGACCGCTGGGGCATCGAGGTCGGGCCCGCGCCGCGAAAGACGGTCTGGGCCGAACTCGACCTCGGGCGGTGACCGCCGTCACCGGGTCGCGGGAACCCGTGACCCGGTGGGCCGGGACGCGGTGTGCCGGGACGCGGTGGCCCGCGACGCTAAAGGCTTTGAAAGGACTCGGGAAAATGACCCTTCCCCACCCAACCCGCCCCAATGCGCGCTTCGTCACTCACTCGGGTGACATAAGGCAACTCAGCTGGATTTGGCATGTGTTGCCGGGCATATGCTCGCCCCGACCGCCACCGACATGCGACGGCCCCCGACGGGACGGACATCCCGATCGAGGGCCTGACCACCGAGGAAGCAAGGACCTTCCCGATGGGTACCCAGCAGATTACCGCGCCTCCGTGCGCCCAGCCCGCTGTATCCGGCGTCAGCCACGTCAACGTCCGGCACACCGCAGGCTTCACCGTCATCGGCAACCACCTCGCCCAGCATCGTGGCCTCTCGCTCGTCGCGGTCGGCCTGGCCGTGCACATCCAGTCGCTGCCGGCCGGAGCGGGGATCGGCATCAAGCGGCTCGCCGAACGCTTCCCGGAGAGCGAGACCCGTATCGCCGCCGCCCTGAGGGAGTTGGAGGCGGCCGGTTATCTGCACCGCAGCCGAGTACGCCTCGCCGACGGCCGCATCGTGACGCGTACGGTCTCGTACAACCAGCCGGGCGCGGACACTCCCGCCGTCAGGACCACTCAGCCCCGGGTCGCGCGCAGCACGGTTGAGCCCGCCCCGCCGACGCCGACTTCCGCCCCGCAGCCCGCCACCGTGCTCGTGCCGCCCCCGACCGCCCGCGCGGCCTCGCCCGCACCGCTTCCGCAGCCGCAGGCGCTCACCCCGGAGCTCCAGCGCACGGCCGTCGCGCTCCTGGCCGATCTGTGGCGGCATGCACCCCAACTCATGCTGTCCGAGGCGGACATCAGCGTGCTCACGCCGGGCATCGTCATTTGGCTCGAACGCGAGGCCCACCCCGACGCCGTCCGGAACGCACTCACCGCCGACCTGCCCGTCCCGCTCAAGCACCCGGCCAAGCTCCTGCGGCACCGCATCACCGCCCTGCTCCCGCCGCCGCTGCCCGGCACGCACGAGCTGGAGGCCGCACGCCCCGGCGCGATCGTCATCCCGCTCCAGAACTGCGACCGCTGCGACCGCGCCTTTCGTTCGCGGCACCCCGGCCACTGCCGCGACTGCCGCACCGACCTGCCCACAGCCGCCTGATCCCGAACGGAAACCCATGGTCAGCGCACCGCACGAAGCGATGCACCGCATCTTCCAGGAATACCCGGGCCTCTTCTCCCAGCTGTCCGACGTCCTCGGGCTCCCATTGCCGCCACTCGTGTCGGCGGAGATCCTGACCGTCGACCTCACCGAGAACGAGCCGCTCGAACGGCGCGTCGACACCCTCCTGCGCATCAGGACGGAGAACGACGGCCCTTTCCTGCTCGTCGTCGAAGCCCAGGGCAAGCAGGACCCCGGCAAAACAGCCAGCTGGCCGTACTACGTCACCTACCTCAACAACAAATACCGGATTCCGGTCCTTCTCCTCGTGGTCTGCCAGGACCACGCGACCGCCGCATGGGCCGCCCGTCCTCTCACGATCGGCCTACCGCAATGGCCGACCGTGACCACCCGCCCCCTCGTGGCGGGGCCGCACAACATGCCCGTCATCACGAACGTGGCCGAAGCCCGGAAGGACCTTGCGCTCGCCACACTCTCGGCGATCACACACGCTGACAATCCGGACGTCGATGCGATACTGAAGACGATGTCCGTCGCTCTGCGCGACGCACCGGAATCGATCGTTGAACCACTCGTCGAATTCATCGCACAAGGGCTGGGCAACCGCCCTGCCGCGCAACAGTGGAGGAACCTGGTGGCCGTGGATCTCTCCTTCTACACCTCGCCGCTCTCCGAGGAAATCCGCGACGAAGGCCGCGCACAAGGCCGCGCACAAGGTCGAGCCCAGGGCCGAGCCGAGTCTGTCTTGCTCCTGCTCGGTGCACGCGGCGTCGCGATCAGCGACCGGACGCGCGAAAAGATCAGGACATGCACCGATCCGGAACTTCTGGGCCAATGGCTGGTCCGCGCAGCCGTAGCCGCCACAGGTGACGAGATCTTCCGCGAGGATCTCTCTGCCGACCGGTAACACTTCATTCCGATGCCGTTTGCCCGTGCGTGAGCAAGGGCGTGCGGAAGGTTGCGCAGAGAGCATCCTGATCATCCTCGGCGCACGCGGTATCGATGTCACCGACGCAACTCGCGAGAGGATCACCACTTGCCGTGACCCGGAACTCGGAAGTCTCGCGCCGTTGGTTGATGCGCGCACTCGTCGCCGCCACAGCAGATGAAATCTTCAGCGAGGAGCCGTCCGCCGATGAGCAACGGGACTCGGTCCTGGGGATGTGACTCCGGACAGAGGCGGTGATCCGAGGCGCATATGGTGATCCTTTCGACGACTCGGCGGGGGCGCCATGGAGATCACCGTCCAGTGGATACGGACGTCCTGGACGAAGGAGTCCCGGGGCGGGGAGGGCGCCTCGCGCAGGAACGCGGCCCCGGTCGGCTTCGCTCTCCCGCCTCCCGAGACGGTCACCTCCGCACACGTGATCCGGATGCATGAGCGTGATGGCTTCGAGCCCTACGACGCCCAGGCGGACCGCAGCACAGTCGATGTGCAGCTACGGGAGGCCGACGGGCGACTGCGGGTCCTCCCACGGGTCCAGCCCTTGTTCGCCCTGCCGCCCAGGCCCCGACGGCCCCCGGCGGTGCGGCTCGTCCCCGGCCAGTGGGTGCGCTGGCAGCTCAACTACCGCTTCAGCAGTGCCATGGGGATCCGGGGCTGGTCGTACTGGCTGGACACCTTCAACATCGCCTACGGCCCGGTGCGCACCGATGTGTTCCTGTCCGCGCCCACCACGTTCATCGACGAGCAAGGACCGCTCCGATAGTCATGATCGTGCGCGGATGAACCACCTCGGTGACGCGAACCTGCGGACCTGGACGCTGCGCTTCATGGCACTCCTCGCTGCCGACGCCCCGGACCAGCTCGCCTGGCTGCGCGAGCGTGAGCTGGAGACGAAGGACGTCGTCGACGAGTTGGAGCTCATCTGCCAGATCGCGGAAGGGCTCGCGGAGCGCGGAGCCTTCGAGCCCCAGGACCTGCGCTCTTTCCGGGCCATAGGCCGTCGCCTCGGCGAGATCGATGCCGCCTGCCGGACCGGTCGCCGGGTCGACGCCCTGTGTGCGGATCCGGTGTGGGGCGAGATGCGTCAGCTCGCCCGCCAGGTCCTCCTCACGACGCTGGGCGACTGGCGTCAGCCACTGCCGCGCCCCTGAGCGGCACCGGGAGGTCGGACGGTCAGCGCCGCAAGCTCCGCATCGGCGCGCTCGGTGACCAGGGCGAGGACGCGTCCGGCGGCGGCCAGGTCCTCGGCGGGCAGCCCGCCCCAGATGCGGGCGCTGATGGGAGCTGTCTCCGCGCCGACGACGGCGAGCAGCTCGCGCCCTGCGTCAGTGGGGCGAAGGTGCGCGCCGTCCGCATCGAGCAGTTGCTCGGCGAGCAACTCGTCGAGGGTGGCGCGGATGTCGGCCGGATCGGCCTTGAGGAAGCCCTGGACCTGGGCGACGAGATCGCCCGGCGTCTGCGGGGCGTCGGTGGTGATGGCCGCGCGCAGGACGATCTGCTGCTGGAACGTGGCGCCGTGCCGGGCCAGGACGTGCTCCAAGACGCCGCGGGCGGCGTAGTGGGCCAGGCCGAGGGCGCGGGCGTCGGCGACGGGTCCGGTGGTGGACGTAGTGGTCATGGTGTTGTCCCCTGAGTGCTCTCGTCGTTCGGTACGGATGGAGCGATGGGCACATCGAGCAGGGTCGTCAACTCGTCGGTGAACGCGCGCGTCCGCGGGGCTTCGAGGCCGCCGAGAGGCTCCAGCAACTGCTGAAGCAGTTCCTGGACCACCACGCTGGCCCGCTGCACGACGGCCTGTCCCTGCTCGGTGGGGGCGAGTTGTACGGCGCGCGGGTCCCGGGGATCGCGGGTGCGTTCGATCAGGCCGCCGGACTCCAGGGCGCGCGCCGGCTTCGAGACGTACAGCGCCCCCCAACTGGCGTCGTTGGGAGGTTGCGGACAGAAAACGGCCCGATTCGGAGGGCCGGGCTGTCCGCAGCCTCCCGGTGACGGTGCCGCCGGAGAGGCCCCGGCGTCGGCCCGGGATGGGCCGGCGGGGAAGCGACGTCGGGGCCTCTCCTCGGCGTGACCGGCCCGGCCGGACGGGCGCGTGGGGCCCGGCGTACCGGGACCCCCGGCCGGCCGGGCCGGAGTCGGGATGAATTTAACAGCTTCGCAATATCTTGCGAAAGGCTTTGCAGGAAGAAATCTCCAAGATTTCGCGGATGTGAGCGGGATGTAATCGCGTCATGTCCAGGGGGTTGACCGGGGCAGGTCAGGATCGTACGGTCTGCCGCACACGAAGTTTTGCATCCTTGCTGCAAGAACCTTCATGAGCCTTGACGGCACGGCGCGTTGCCACGTGAGGCTGCTCCGCCATCCCCGCACCTTCCCCCACCGCAGGAGGAACGTCATGGCACGCAGACCCCTGTCTGCCACGCTCGCCCTGGTCATGGGCTCCGCCGCTCTCGTCATCCCCACCGGGCTCGGCGCCGCAGGTACCGCCCAAGCCGCCCCGCCCGGCGAGAAGGACGTCACCGCGGTGATGTTCGAGTGGAAGTTCGACTCCGTGGCCAAGGCCTGCACGGACAGCCTCGGTCCGGCCGGCTACGGCTTCGTCCAGGTCTCGCCGCCCCAGGAGCACATTCAGGGGGCTCAGTGGTGGACCTCCTACCAGCCGGTCAGCTACAGGATCGCCGGCAGGCTCGGCGACCGTACGGCCTTCGCGAACATGGTCAGCACCTGTCACGGCGCGGGCGTCAAGGTCATAGCCGACTCGGTCATCAACCACATGTCGGCCGGTTCCGGCACCGGCACGGGCGGCTCCTCGTACAGCAAGTACGACTACCCGGGCACCTATTCGGTCAGTGACATGAACGACTGCCAGTCGCAGATCAGCAACTACGGCGACCGGGGCAACATCCAGAACTGCGAACTGGTCGGCCTGGCCGACCTGGACACCGGCGAGGACTACGTGCGCGGCCGGATCGCGGCGTACCTCAACGACCTGCTCTCCCTCGGAGTCGACGGCTTCCGCATCGACGCCGCCAAGCACATGCCGGCCGGAGACCTCTCCAACATCAAGTCCCGGCTGAGCAACACGGGCGTCTACTGGAAGCACGAGGCGATCTACGGAGCGGGCGAGGCCGTATCGCCCTCCGAGTACCTCGGCAGCGGCGACGTCCAGGAGTTCCGCTACGGCCGCGGCCTCAAGCAGGTCTTCAACAACGAGAACCTCGCCAACCTGAAGAACTTCGGTGAGGGCTGGGGCTTCATGGAGTCGGGCAAGTCGGCGGTCTTCGTCGACAACCACGACACGGAGCGCGGCGGCGACACCCTGAACTACAAGGACGGCGCCAACTACACCCTGGCGAGCGTCTTCATGCTGGCCTACCCCTACGGTTCCCCGGACGTCCACTCCGGATACGAGTGGTCCGACAAGGACGCGGGCCCGCCCAGCGGTGGCCAGGTGAACGCCTGCTACAGCGACGGCTGGAAGTGCCAGCACGCCTGGCGCGAGATCTCCTCCATGGTCGGCTTCCGCAACGCCGCCCGCGGTCAGGGCGTCTCGAACTGGTGGGACAACGGCGGCGACCAGATCGCGTTCGGACGCGGCGCCAAGGCGTACGTCGCGATCAACCACGAGGGCTCCTCGCTGACCCGCACGTTCCAGACGTCGCTGCCCGCCGGTGACTACTGCGACGTCCAGTCCGGCAACGGCGTCACCGTCAACGGCTCGGGGCAGTTCACCGCCAGCCTCGGTTCCAACACGGCC
The DNA here is from genome assembly GCF_045040375.1 of Streptomyces sp. NBC_01520. NCBI lineage: Bacteria > Bacillati > Actinomycetota > Actinomycetes > Kitasatosporales > Streptomycetaceae > Streptomyces > Streptomyces sp. NBC_01520. The sequence goes on along the minus strand of NZ_CP109404.1, from coordinate 2,247,379 downwards.
GTCGCGCTGCACGTCAACGCCCGTACGTGTGCCGGCGGCGGCACCTCCGACCCGGACCCGGGAACCGGCCGGTCCGGTGCCTCCTTCGGCGTCAACGCCACCACCCAGCCCGGCCAGAACATCTACGTCACCGGCAGCCAGGCCGCCCTCGGCAGCTGGGACCCGGCAAGCGCGCTGAAGCTCGACCCGGCGACGTACCCCGTCTGGAAGCTCGACGTCAGCCTGCCCGCAGGTACGGCGTTCGAGTACAAGTACCTCCGCAAGGACGCGAGCGGCAACGTCACCTGGGAGAGCGGCGCCAACCGCACCGCCACCGTGCCGGCCTCCGGCAAGGTCACGCTGACCGCCGACGTCTGGCGCAGCTGACCGCACCGTTCGGCGGGCCGGGGACGCGCGGCGGTGCGTCCCCGGCCCGCACCCGCTCCACCAGGACCCACCCCTGAAAGTCGAGGAGAACCCGCCCGTGTCCCGAACCACCCTCCGGCGGGGGGCCGTTGCCGCACTGTGCGCGGCGCTGCTGCCCGTCGTCCCGGCGGCCTCAGCGGCTGCCTCACCCAGACCCCCGTCGCCGCCCTCGGACGCCAAGCTCGCCAGGGAGCCGGCCCGGCACGACCTGACCCGTGAGCAGTTCTACTTCGTGCTGCCCGACCGCTTCGCCAACGGCGACACCTCCAACGACCGCGGCGGGCTGACCGGCTCACGGCTGGAGACGGGCTACGACCCCACGGACAAGGGCTTCTACCAGGGCGGTGACCTCAAGGGGCTCACCGACAGGCTCGACTACATCAAGGGCCTCGGCACCACCGCCATCTGGCTCGCCCCGATCTTCAAGAACCGGCCGGTCCAGGGCACCGGGGACAACGCGTCGGCCGGCTACCACGGCTACTGGGTCACCGACTTCACCCAGGTGGACCCGCACTTCGGTACCAACGCCGACCTGACGAAGCTGATCGACAAGGCCCACGGCAAGGGCATGAAGGTCTTCTTCGACGTCATCACCAACCACACCGCCGACACCGTCGACTACACCGAGAAGAAGTACGGGTACAAGCCCAAGGGCGCCTTCCCGTACCTCGACGAGGACGGCCGGCCCTTCGACGACACCGAGGGCGTCGAGGAGGTGGACGCCGACTCCTTCCCGTACACCCCGGTGAACGCCGGCAAGAAGGTCCCGTCCTGGCTCAACGACACCACGATGTACCACAACCGGGGCGATTCGACCTACGCGGGCGAGTCCACCGAGTACGGCGACTTCTCTGGTCTCGACGATCTGTGGACCGAGCGTCCCGAGGTCGTCGACGGCATGGAGAAGATCTACGAGAAATGGGTCCGCGACTTCGACATCGACGGCTTCCGCATCGACACCGTCAAGCACGTCGACCTCGACTTCTGGACCCGGTGGGCCACCGCGCTCGACGACTACGCGGCGAAGCGCGGCCGCGACGACTTCTTCATGTTCGGCGAGGTCTTCTCCGCCGACACCGCCATCACCTCGCCCTACGTCACCCGGGGCCGGCTCGACGCCACCCTCGACTTCCCCTTCCAGGAAGCCGCCCGCCAGTACGCCTCCCAGGGTGCTCCCGCCTCGAAGCTCGCCGCGGTCTACGGTGACGACTACCGCTACACCACGGACAAGGCCAACGCCTACGAGCAGGTGACGTTCCTCGGCAGCCACGACATCGGCCGCTTCGGCGCGTTCCTGAAGCAGGACAACCCGAAGGCCGACGACGCCGAACTCGTCGACCGTGCCCGCCTGGCCAACGAGCTGATGTTCCTCGGCCGCGGCAACCCGGTGATCTACGCGGGTGACGAGCAGGGCTTCACCGGAGCGGGCGGCGACAAGGACGCCCGCCAGACGCTCTTCGCCTCGAAGACCCCCGACTACCTCGACGACGACCAGCTGGGCACCGACCGCACGCACGCCTCCGACGCGTACGACACGAAGCACCCGCTGTACCGGTCCATAGCGGACCTCGCCGAGCTCACCCGCGACCACCCGGCCCTGCTCGACGGCACCCAGACCGAGCGGTACGCGGAAGGCTCCGTCCACGCCTACTCGCGCACGGACACCAAGCGCCCGTACGAGTACGTCGTCGCCACAAACAACGGCACCGGCCCGAAGACCGTCGAGGTAGCCACCGAGTCCGCCGACATGAACTTCCGTACTCTGTACGGCGGTTCGGGCGCCGTCCGCAGCGGCTCGGACAAGAAGGTCAAGGTCACGGTGCCCGCGCTCTCCAGCGTCGTGCTCCGCGCCGACAAGACGGTCGACAGCCCCGCCACCAAGCCCTCCGTCACCCTGAAGGCCCCGGCCGCCGGAGCCACCGGCACCGTCGAGATCACCGCGGACGTGGACGGCGGCGGGCTCAACCGGGTCGTGTTCGCCGCGCAGACCGGCAACGGCAAGTGGCGCACCCTCGGCTCCGCCGACCACGCCCCCTACAAGGTCACCCAGCACCTGGACGCCTCGGTGAAGGCCGGGACCCCGCTGCGCTACAAGGCCGTGGTCGTCGACCGCGCCGGCCGCACCGCGAGCACCCTCGCCTCGACCACCGCGGGGCAGGCACCGCCGGCCCCGCGGCCCGTCGCCGTCGAACGCGACCACGCCGTCGTCCACTACAAGCGCGCGGACGGCGACTACGAGGGCTGGCAGCTGAAGTCAGGGGACAGGACCGCCGACTTCGTCGGGCGGGACGCCTACGGCGCCTTCGCCTGGATCGACCTCGCCGAAGGCGCCTCCTCCGTCCCCTACACCGTCGAGAAGGACGGCACCGCAGACGGCCCCGAGCGCACCGTCGACCTCGCGACGACCGGCCAGGTCTGGGTCGAGCAGGGCAAGGACGGACAGGCCACCGAGGCACCCGAGACCCCGCCGCAGGACACCTCCAAGGCCGTCCTGCACTACCACCGCGCCGACGGGAACTACGACGGCTGGGGCCTGCACACCTGGACCGGGGCCGCAGCGCCCACGGACTGGGCGAAGCCCCTGCTGCCCGTGAGGACCGACGCCTACGGTGCCACCTTCGAGGTGCCGCTCACCGACGGCGCCACCTCGCTCAGCTACATCCTGCACAAGGGCGACGAGAAGGACCTCCCCAGCGACCAGTCCCTGGACATCGCCTCGTACGGGCACGAGGTCTGGATGCTCGGCGGGAAGTCCGGCTACCTGCTGCCCCAGACCGGCGGCGCGCCCACGCCCGACCTCACCAAGGCCGAGGCCCAGTGGATCGACGCGAACACCGTCGTCTGGAAGGTGAAGGCCACCGACGCCACCAGCCAGCAGCTCGTGTACGCGAGGAACGGCGGGATCTCCGTCGTCGACGGCGCCCTGTCCGACGAGGGCCGGTGGCTCCGGCTCGGCACCACCGAGCTCACCGACGCGCAGAAGGCGAAGTACCCGCACCTCAAGGACTACCCGGCGTTCACCGTCGACACCCGCGACCGGGACAGGGTCAAGGAGTCGCTGCGCGGCCAGCTGATCGCCACCCAGCGCGCCGCCAACGGCGCCCTGCTCGCCGCCACCGGGGTGCAGACCGCCGGAATCCTGGACAGCCTGTACGGGAACGCCGCGAGCGGTGCCGATCTCGGTCCGGTGTTCCGCAAGGGCAGCCCCACGCTCTCCGTCTGGGCACCCACCGCCCGTGACGTCGCGCTCGAACTCGACGGGAAGACCGTCCCGATGCGCCGCGACGACCGCACCGGCGTCTGGTCGGTCACCGGGAAGAAGAGCTGGAACGGCAAGCCCTATCGCTACGCCGTGGACGTCTGGGCGCCCACCGTCCAGAAGACCGTCACCAACAAGGTCACCGACCCCTACTCCACCGCCCTGACCGCCGACTCCGCACGCAGCCTCGTCGTCGACCTCGACGACCCGAAGCTCGCCCCGCGCGGCTGGTCCGGCCTGAAGAAGCCCGCCGCGACCCCGCTGCGCGACGCACAGATCCAGGAACTCCACGTCCGCGACTTCTCGATCACGGACAAGACCTCGCGGCACCCCGGTGAGTACCTGGCCTTCACCGACACCCGCTCCGACGGGATGAAGCACCTCAAGGAGCTCGCCGGCTCCGGCACCGGCTACGTCCACCTGCTGCCCGCCTTCGACATCGGGACGATCCCCGAGAAGAAGCCCGGTCAGCAGGCACCCGCCTGCGACCTCTCCGTCCACGCCCCCGACTCCGAGGAGCAGCAGGCCTGCGTCGCGAAGGCCGCGGCCAAGGACGGCTTCAACTGGGGCTACGACCCGCTGCACTACACGGTGCCCGAGGGCTCGTACGCCTCCGACCCCGACGGCACCAAGCGCACCGTCGAGTTCCGTCAGATGGTGCAGGGCCTCAACGGCGCCGGGCTGCGGACCGTCATGGACGTCGTCTACAACCACACCGTCGCCTCCGGCCAGGACGACAAGTCCGTGCTCGACAGGATCGTGCCCGGCTACTACCAGCGGCTCCTGGAGGACGGCACCGTCGCCACCTCCACCTGCTGCGCCAACACCGCGCCCGAGAACACCATGATGGGCAAGCTCGTCGTCGACTCGATCGTCACCTGGGCCAAGGAGTACAAGGTCGACGGCTTCCGCTTCGACCTGATGGGACACCACCCCAAGGCGAACATCCTCGCGGTCCGTGAGGCCCTCGACGAGCTGACCGTCGCCAAGGACGGCGTCGACGGCAAGAAGATCATCCTCTACGGCGAGGGCTGGAACTTCGGCGAGATCGCCGACGACGCCCGCTTCGTCCAGGCCACCCAGAAGAACATGGCCGGCACCGGCATCGCGACCTTCTCCGACCGGGCCCGCGACGCGGCGCGCGGCGGCAGCCCCTTCGACGAGGACCCCCGGATCCAGGGCTTCGCCTCCGGCCTCTACACCGACCCCAACACCTCGCCCGCCAATGGCACCGAGGCCGAGCAGAAGGCCCGCCTCCTCCACTACCAGGACCTGATCAAGGTCGGTCTCACCGGCAACCTCGCCGACTACACCTTCACCGACACCCAGGGCCGCGAGGTCAAGGGCTCGGCCGTCGACTACAACGGCGCCCCCGCCGGCTACGCGGCGGTGCCCGGCGACGCGCTCGCCTACGCCGACGCCCACGACAACGAAACCCTCTACGACACCCTCGCGTTCAAGCTTCCGGTGGGCACCACGGCCGACGAGCGGGCCCGCATGCAGGTCCTGGCGATGGCGACCTCCGTACTCTCGCAGGGCCCGTCGCTCTCCCAGGCCGGCACCGACCTGCTCCGCTCCAAGTCGCTCGACCGCAACTCCTACGACAGCGGCGACTGGTTCAACGCCCTGCACTGGGACTGCCGCAAGGGCAACGGCTTCGGCCGCGGGCTGCCGCCGGCCGCCGACAACAAGGACAAGTGGTCCTACGCGAAGCCGCTACTGACCGCCCCCGCGCTCACCCCTGGGTGTGCGCAGATCACGGGCGCGTCCGCCGCGTACCAGGACCTCCTCACCATCCGCACCACCGAGAAGGACTTCGCCCTCGCCACCACGGAACAGGTCCAGGACACCCTGTCCTTCCCGCTCTCCGGCAAGGAGGAGACACCCGGGGTGATCACCATGCGGCTGGGCAGGCTCGTCGTCGTCATGAACGCCACCCCCGGCACCGAGAGCCAGAGCGTTCCCGGGCTCGCCGGAAAGAACTACGCCCTGCACCCCGTCCAGGCGGCGGGCGCGGACCTTACGGTCAAGAAGGCCTCGTACGAAGGGAAATCGGGCAGCTTCACCGTCCCGGGACGCACGGTCGCCGTGTTCTCGCCGCGCTGACCCCTGTCGGGCTACGGTGATCGCAGACGTCGGCGATGGAGCCGAAACAGCTGGGCGCCGTGCGCGTACGTCCTGTCCACACCGGCCGGTCACGGCTCCGTACCCCCATGGGGGACCGGAGCCGGGGCCGGCCGGTCCTGGCAGCGGGGGCGGCCGGGCGGGTGCTCCGGCGCACCGAGGCGGCGTCCGTCACACCGGCTGCGCTGCCACCTCATCTCCGTCTTCGCCCTCACCGGGCCGGGCAGGCTCACCGAGGCGGCGCAGGGCGCCGCGGTCCTGCGCAGCGCCCTGCGAGAGCCGGGGCGAACACTGGACACGTTCGTACGCCGACCACCAACTGGCCCTGATCGCGCTCCTCCAGGGCCGCGCACGGACGTCCGTCGCGCACGCCCGGTCGATGCCGGCCGGCAGGCACCTCCTGCGCGACAGCTTCGGCATCGCCCTCGGTCCGGACGTCCTCGCGGCCAAGCCGGCCGCCCAGGGCGAGGGAATCCGGGCCGCCCGGGTGTACGGCACCGGGCACGCGTACTGGCGCACGGCCGGCCACCCCCAGCGCGGCACCACCGAACTGGGCCCGGTGCGTGAGGCCTGCGAACGCCGGGCACGCGCCCTCGCCGGCGACGCGGCCTGCCGGCGCGCCTTCGAACGGGGACAGGCCGACACGGCGGAGGCGGGGCTCGCCTCGGCACTCGGCGCCGGACCGCGCGGCTGAGCGGACGCGGGTCCCGGCCGGTACTCCCTTGTGCCGTCGCGCCGATCAGGAAAGGCTGAGGCCGGACACCGCACCCACCCGCATCCAGGAGCGCTTGATGCCGTATATCACCGTCGACTACTCCGCCGAGCTCGACGACAGCTTCGACCGCCGTGGCTTCGCCCTCGCCCTGCACCCGCTGGTCGCCGAGACCGTCACCACGAAGATCCCGAACTGCAAGACCAGGTTCCGGCGGGTCGACGAGTCCGTCGTCGGGGACGCCCCGACGGGCGACGCGATCGTGCACATCTCGATCGCCCTGCTGCCCGGACGCACCCCGCAGGTCAAGGAGCGGCTGACCGAGTCCGTCCTGGAGCTGCTGGCCGGCCATCTGAAGCCCGTCGACGACCTCGTCGTCCACACCTACGCCGAGACCAGGGACCTCGACCCGTCCGGACGCAAGCGGTAGGGCCTACGGCAGCCGCTGCACCGGGACGGCCGGTGCGGCGGACGCCAGGGCGGAGAGCCGCGCGAGCAGTTCACCGAACGGGCCGTCCGCCGGTTCCTGCACGAAGACCCGCAGCATGATTCCGGCCGTCTCCTGGTCGTACGCGGCACTCACCGAGGCCAGCGCGGCGAAGTCGTGGACCAGCTGCAGCTCCAGCTCGGCGCGCGGGATACGGCGCTGCCCCTCCAGCCAGAGCTGGGCCGTCGACTCGGCCAGCGACACCCAGGACCGGACGACGAGCTCCAGCCGGGCGGGCGGCGACGCCACCCCGAGGTGCGCGACGATCTGCTCGTACGCGGTCCGGCGCACCCCGTCGATCAGGGCGTTGGCCGTGGACGAGCCACCTGCCGGGCCGCCCCGCAGCAGCGCCGCGAAACCGGGACCGTGCTGCTCGACGAAGTCGAAGTACCGCCCCATCACCCGCAACAGCCTTGCTCCCAGGGGCCCTTCGTGCGCCTCCAGGAAACGCCCGGCCAGATCATCGGCGGCCCGGCCCAGCGCCGCCTCGTACAGACTCTGCTTCCCCGGGAAGTAGTGGTAGACGAGCGGACGCGAGATACCGGCCGCGGTCGCGATCTCGTCGATCGACACGTCGTCGGGCGAACGGTGGCTGAACAGCTCCAGGGCGACGCCGATCAGCTGCTGCCTGCGCTCGGCGACGCCCATCCTGCGCCGTACACCGGTCGTCATACCCCCAGCCTAACGGGAGCGGGCCGCAGGCCGTCCGGCCGCCGTCCGGTCAGCGCAGCGCCCCCACCCGGCTGCCGTCCGCCAGCAGTCCGTCGAGCCGGGCCCGGTCACCCGCCCGGGCCCGCACCGCCAGCAGCCGCCCGTCCGCGCGCCCCTCGACACCGCCCGTCGCCGACAGGGACGCGAACTGCCGGGAGCCCGCCGCGAGTACGTACCACCGCCCGCCGTCCGACTTCCACAGCACACCCGCCAGCACCCGCGGTCTGCGTATCCCGCAGTCCGGCGAGCCCTCGGCACGGGCCGCGACCGCGCCCGGCGCTCCGGCGCCGCCCGACAGCCCGGGCGGCGCCTGGAACTGCGCCAGCACCCTGCTTCCCGTACCCCGCCAGGTCTCCGCCCGGGTGCAGAGCCACAGCGCGTCCCCGTCGCCCTCGGGCAGCGGCTGCCTCGCGTACGGCCAGGAGTTCACCGACCGGACCCCGTGGGAGCGCACCGCCGGGAGGAGGCATGCGGTGCGCGCCCAGCTCTCCCGGTCGGACCGGCCCGACACCTCGTGCGGAGCGGACGGCCTGCCGGAGGTGAGGTGCGCCGGAGCGAGCTCGCCGAGGTCCGTCAGCAGCCGCGCCGCCGTGCCGTCCCGCACCTCCAGGGCCTGCCAGGAGCGGCAGTCCGCCCCGCCGCCCGGAGCGGTCAGCGCGTCCGTCACCCCGTGATGGTCGCGGCGCAGCGGCCGTGCCGGGCCATGGGGTGCCAGCAGGTCCCGCACCAGGACCTCGCGTGCCCACGGAGCGGTCAGATAGCGGATCCGGCCCTTCCGGCGCTGTACGACCAGGGCGCTCGCCGCCACCGCGTCCGCACCGTCCACCCGGGCGAAGTCGAGCGCGGCGCCGCCCGCCGGGTCGGCATTGCGGGGCTCGGCGTAGCGCACGACACGCAGCCCGTCGTGGAACAGCACCACCACCGCACTGCCGGACTCGCCCGCGTACAACAGCTGCGGCGGGCCCATCGGCGGGCCGACCGGTGTCCCGGGCGTCGCCGACGAGGTCACCCCGGGACCGGGCCGCGCCCACACGGCGAGGGCGCGGCCCAGCAGCCCGGTGTCCTCGGTCCGGTCGCCCCGCGTGGGCCAGGCACCGAAGCCGGTACGGTCCGCGCTCCGCCAGAAACCGGCCGGTACCCGGCGCAACATGCCCGGATCCAGGGCCTGTTCGGCGGCGGGGTTACGGGAGTACGGCGGCGCCGCCGCGCCGTGGGGCCCGCCCAGGCCGTCCCCCGGCATCAGCAGCAGCGTCCCGCACACCAGGAGGGCGCCGAGCCCGGCGAGAACGGTCCGCCCGCGCCTCCTGCGGCGCGGCAGATCGGCCGGCCGGGCCTGCAGCGAACACGGATCGAATTCCGGTGAGGCAAGCAGGGCATGCGGCGCGGTGATCCCGTCGGCCTCCAGCAGCGCCGCCTCCGGGTCCGCGACGCCCGCTGCGGCAAGGACCCGGCACACCTCGTCGTCCGCGAGGCCTTCGAGACCCCGCAGCACATGGGCGGCCCGGCAGGGTCCCGACACCTCGGACAGCGCCTGCTCCAGGGCCAGTTCGTCCGCACCGCAGGAGTGCGGGAAGAGCCGCAGCCCCCACACCTGGGGGAGCAGGGGCGGCAGCTGCCCCCGCCGCGGCCGGGCGAACCGCCACAGGGGGAGCCCGGCCTCCAGGGCGGAACGCACCACTCGGAGCCGTACGTACGCGTAGGCGCACCCCGGATCCGCCGGGGCAGCCGGGGGCACGGCCGCCTGTTCCGTGGTGTGCCCGCGGGGCAGGGACCGCTGGGCGAGCCAGTGCGCGGTCAGCACACGGCGGTTGCGGCCGAGTGAGGACGGCAGGACGAGATACCCGATCCGCACCAGCCGCGCGTAGTGCTCGGTGACGGCGGCCTCGGCCCGCTCCGCGTCGGCCTGCTCCGCGAGGGGGCGGCCGGCGGACGACGGTACTGCTCGCAGTGGGGGCACGTTCAGCAGAACGAGGGAATGGTGCGATGGTCACTTTGGCGCGCCCCGGGGTGCACGCCTCCCGGGGCCGGATTCTTGCCACGACCGGCTCACCTCGGCGCCCGGGCAGCGATGACGGGGGGATGACGACCACCTCGCGCGCCCGGTCCTTCGACGCTGCCGCGGCCGTCTACGCGGCCAACCGCCCCTCCTACCCGCCCGCCCTCATGGACGCGATCGAGGAGCTGGCCGGATTCGGCCTGGAAGGCGCCCGGGTCGCGGACGTCGGGGCGGGTACGGGCCTCGGCACCGCCCTGCTGCACGCCCGCGGCGCCCGGGTGACGGCCGTCGAGCCCGGTGACGGCATGGCCGCGGAGTTCCGCAGGGCCCTGCCCGTGTGCCGCTCGTGCGGGGCGACGGCAACCACCTGCCGCTGCGCTCCGGTTCCACCGACCTGGTGACGTACGCCCAGGCCTGGCACTGGACCGACCCGGACCGGTCCGTACCGGAGGTGCGGCGGGTGCTGCGGCCGGGCGGTGCGCTCGCCCTCTGGTGGAACGACTCCGACGCGGACGTCCCGTGGATCGCCGCACAGGACGCCCGGGTGAGGCGCTTCTTCGGGGCCGAGGAAACGGAGCCCGACGAGGGGGGCTTCACGCGCGGACTGCCCGCCGGACTCGACTTCACCACCCGGCGGCTGTGGTGGAGCCGGCACGTGCCGCTCGACGCGCACCTGGCCAACATCGGCAGCCACTCCGCCTTCCTCGTCATCGGACAGGACGCGGCCCGCGGCTTCCTCGCCCCGGAACGCGAGCTGCTCGCCGGGCTCTTCCCGGACGGTGTGGTCGAGGAGTCCTACGCGGTGAGCCTGGCCGTCGCACGCTGCTGAACCGTCCGCGGCAATCCGTGGTTTCCCCGCGCCGGGCGGGACCCACGGGGCACGATGGCCGCATGGTGAAGCAGCTGGAGTGGCGACGAGGACACGGCCTCAGGGCCGCCGCAGCCGTACTTGCCGGGCTGGCCCTGCTCACCGCGTGCGGCGGGGGAGCGGACGGCGACGACAGGCCCGCCGTGCCGCCGACCGCGACCGGAACCCTGGAACAGCTGGCGTCGAAGGCGGCATGCGAGCCGAATCTGCAGACCGACGCCCAGGAGATCCGGCAGGCCAGCTGCACGACGGGCGACGGCCGTTATGTGCTGGCCACCTTCGCCACCGACCGCGGCCAGCGGGAGTGGATCAACGAGGCCAACGACTACGGCGGCTCGTACCTGGTCGGCCGGAAGTGGGTCGCGGTCGGTGACGCGAAGGTGGTCGCGGCGCTGCGCGGCCGGCTCGGGGGGACGGTGGAGACCGCCTCGCCGCACCACTCGGGAAACAGTGGGGGTGGGGGGAGCGAGGACGGGCACTCCGGTCACCACGGGAGCTGACCGCGCAGGCAGGAGGGACGGGTGTCAGGGCCGCGTCAGCGGCACCTGCGCCCGCCGTTGACGCAGCTCACCACCCTCTTCATCACCTGGTCGTCGAAGACGTTGATGAAGTCGCCGTGATCGGTCCCGGGTTTGTGCAGCTGTTCCGGGAAGGAGTCGACGGCGAAGCCGGGGCCCGGCGGGACGTCGTACACGATGCGCTGCACCAGCTGCGGAATGGCCCTGAAGCCGTTAGGGCAGCGCCCGTCGTCCTGGGCGAAGGCCACATGGGTGCGGTGGTTCGCACTGTCCGTGTTCCGGCCGTCCCAGCAGCTCTGGAAGGCGAAGGAACGCACCACCTGGCTGCCTTCCGGGCAGATCGGATACTTGTCCTTCAGCTGCCTGTCCTCGAATCCGGTGCAGCTCCAGGAGGCGTTGGCGTTGGCGTCGCCATTGGTGAACGCCTTGGCGTCACCGGTGATGATCCGCAGGAAGCGCGGCATGGCCGTAACCTTCCCGGCCGGGGAACCGACGAATTTCAGCGTGACCTGCGACGGGGTCTGGATCTCCCCGGCGTTCTGGTCCTTCCCGCCGCCGTCGGCATCCACGTCGTTCTCGTCCTGTCCGTTCTGCAGGCGCAGTACCGGCCAGTAGTACGTGGATCTGTCGCCCTGATTCCGGCAGGTCGTCTCACCGCCGGCCAGATCGTCGTCACTGGAGAATGCGTCGGTGGCCTGATTCCCGATGTAATCGTGCATATGGTGAGCGCCGTTGCTCACACCGGGTGCGGCGATGACATTGTCCGGATTGAATTTGCCGTTCTCATTACGGCCGCAGTCGGTGGAGAACGTACCGCGGGAGGCGCCGCGGCGATTGCGGGGGCGGTCGGCATCGGGCTCGACGGACTGGATGTCGACGAAGTCGGAGGCTTCGGGGCCGTTGCCGCCCTGCCCCTGTCCGCCGTCCTGACCCTGGTCGGCTCCTTCCCCGGGGTTCCGGCCGCCGCCCTGCTCGCCGCCCTGGCCGCTGTCGCCGCCCTGGCCGCTCGCGTCGCCGCCGTCACCGTCGTCGGCCCGCAGGCTGCACGGGGCGAGCCCGTCCAGGTTCCGCGGCCGTTCGGCCGCGTCGCGCTCGATGGCGGTGCCGATCCGGTCGAGACTCGCCGCCCGCTTGTTCTTCAGCGGGCCGAGCACCGCGTTCTCCGCAAGATTCGGATCCCGGGCGATCTGCTCCTTCCGGTCCGCGAACTGCCGGTAGGCATCCGTGATCTGGGTATCCATGGCCGCCAGTTCGCGGTCGACCTCGGGGCGTGCCCGGCCGGGCACATCAGGAAGGGCGATTCCCGCGTCGGGGCAGTCGATGGTGGACATCTGCCGACCCGCGGTCAAGGACCGGTCAGGTGGTGAACCGGACGATCCTTCTCCCGCACTCGCGTAGACATTGACCGCGACCAGCCCACCTCCGCCCAGAACCAATGCGACCGAGGCGACAATCGCCCGATTGGCCAGTGTCGAACGTTTCTTGCGCGATGTGCGTCCCATGGAACTCCTCTGCTTCGAGGGAGAAGCGTGACGTCCCATACGGGCCGGGCGCCCGGCCCGTTCAGAACGCCGGGGAATTCGTGGGAATCTCCATGGCCGAAACGGCCCGAACGCTCGGAACGGTCAATCCCCGGTTCTCAGGCGAAGGCGGCCGGTTCGTCATCCACCGGAGCCCCGGTCATCCGGTTGGCCAGCGTCGACATCGTGTACGCGCCGATGCCGAGAACCACCTCCAGGGCGTTGCGGGTCGTGTGCCCCAGCGAGAGGAAGTCCTGCATCTCGTCCTCGCCGACCGCCCCCGCCGTCGCGAGGACCGCGAGCGTGAACCGGCGTACGCCCTCCAGCCGTTCGTCCGGCAGGGGCTGCGGATCGCCGGCGCGCAGGGCCGCGATGAGCTCCGGAGCGGCGTCGAGCGAGGTCAGTCGCGCCGTGTGGTTGGCCACGCAGATGTGACACGCGTTGCGGGTGGCCATCGTCATGACGACCACCTCGCGCGCCAGCGGGTCCAGGGTGCTCGACTCGAAAGTCGCGCCGGCCCGGAGGAACCCGTCCAGCAGCTCCGGGGAGGTGGCGAGACGGGCGACCGCGGACGGCAGGTGGCCGCCCTGCTTCTTCGCCACGGCCTCCATGGTGCGCCGGGCGGCCGGAGGTGCGGAGTGGAGGGTGTGGTCGGGGAACGCGGATGCGGGCATGGTGGGCCTCTCGCGGTAAACTCGACAACGTGATTGACGAAAAGGTAAACGAGGTTGTCGAAATGCGCAATGGCTGAGCCGGAGGAGGGACGGGCGGTGGCGGGCTTCGAGCTGCCTGTTCTGCTGTTCGCCGGATTCCGTTCGATCATCGACGACCTGCACCGCGACCTGGCCGCGCACGGGTTCCCCGAGATGCGCCCCGCGTACGGCTACGCACTCCAGGCCGTCGGGCGCGAGGGGGCGAGCGCCAGCGAGATCGGACGGCGGCTGGGGGTCTCCAAACAGGCCGCGGGCAAGACCGTCGAGAAGCTGGAGGGCTTCGGCTACGTGGAACGCGTCGACGACCCCGAGGACGGCCGGCGCAAGCTCGTCAGGCTCACCGCACGGGGTGTCGAGGTGCTGGCCAGGTCGGCAGAAGGCTTCGAACGGCTCCATGCCGAGTGGGTACGGGCCCTCGGTGCCGAGCGGGTCCGGGCACTGGAGGCCGACCTGCGCACGATGGCCCCCGCGAACGCGTTCCGGCTGGACGCGGAGAGGTGGTTCGCGGGCTGAGCGGTGCCCGGCCGACCGTCCCGCCCGCGCACCGGCGGGACGGATCGGTCCGCGCACCGGGCCACCGCCCCGCCCGTGCGCCTGCGCGGCGGATCAGCCCCGGTCGAGGTAGGCCAGCACGGCCAGCACCCGGCGGTTGTCGTCGTCCGACGGCGGCAGACCGAGCTTGCCGAAGATGTTCGACGTGTGCTTGGCCACCGCCCGCTCCGTGACCACCAGCTGCGAGGCGATCGCCACGTTCGAACGGCCCTGCGCCACCAGCTCCATGACCTCGCGCTCCCGGGGCGTGAGCCCGCCCATCGGTTTGTCCTGGGCACGCCGGGACAACAGCTGCGAGATCACCTGCGGATCCATCGCCGTACCGCCCGCGGCCACCCGGCGCACCGCGTCGATGAACTGGTCCGCGTCGAACACCCGGTCCTTCAGCAGATAGCCGATCCCGCCGTTGCCGTCGGCCAGCAACTCCCGTGCGTACAACTGCTCCACGTGCTGCGACAGGACGAGCACCGGCAGCCCGGGCCGGCTGCGCCGGGCCGCCAGGGCGCACTGCAGGCCCTCGTCCGTGTGGGACGGCGGGAGCCGGACGTCGACCACGGCGACGTCCGGCTCCAACTCGGCCAGGGCCCTGGTCAGTTCGGGCCCGGTCTCCACTGCTGCCGCGACCTCGAAATCATAGGCCTCGAGCATCCGCACCAGACCGTCGCGGAGCAGGAAGAGATCTTCGGCTAGGACAACGCGCAAGGGATCTCCATGGTCACCATGGTGGGACCGCCCGCAGGGCTGCTGACGGCCAGTACGCCGTCGAATGTACCCAGTCGGCGTTCGATCCCGCTCAGTCCCGAGCCGGCCCCGATCGCCGCACCGCCCCTGCCGTTGTCCGTGACGGAGATCCGCAGCATGCCCTCGGCGTGGTGCATGTCCACCCAGACGCGGTCGGCGTCCGCGTGCTTCACCACGTTCGTCAGTGTCTCGCTGACGGCGAAGTACGCGGCCGACTCGACGGATGCCTCGGCCCGGCCCGTGAGTTCCACGCCCACCTCGGACTCCACCGGCAGCCGCAGCGCCAGGGCCCGCACCGCGTCGCCCAGCCCACGCTCCGCGAGGACCGGCGGATGGATGCCCCGTACGAGGTCGCGCAGCTCCGTGAGCGCCTCGGCGGAGGAGGCGCGGGCCATGGCCAGCAGCTTCTTCGCCTGCGCCGGGTCCTTCTCGACGAGCGCCTCGATCGTGCCGAGATTCATGCCCATGGCGACCAGCCGGGCCTGCGCCCCGTCGTGCAGATCCCGCTCGATGCGGCGCAGTTCGGAGGCCGCCGTGTCGACCGCCTCGTGCCGCGTCTCGGTGAGCCGGTCGATCCGCAGCGCCAGTTCCTGCTCCTGCGTGGGTGCCAGCACCGACCGGGCGAGCACGAAGTGCAGCCGCAGCAGCGGCCGGCTCGCCCACAGGCCGACGTGGAAGAGCACGATGCCGAGCGCCGCGGCGGCCAGCCCCGTCGCCTGGCTGCTGACCGGCACGAAGCCGTACCAGTACGTGCTGTCCTCGAACACCCGCCACAGCCCCGCCGCCAGGACGAGACCTTCCACCGGGTAGACCATCAGCGCGAAGGAGACGGCCAGCAGCAGGTAGCCGCCCGTCATGTCGACCAGCAGCCACCTCAGGTCCCGCCAGGTCGCCGGGTCCTTCAGCAGCAGCGCCGTGCGCTCCACCTGCCCGGTGAAACCGGTGCGCAGATCCGGCGGGAAGGGCCGGTAGGCGATCGGGATGCGGACGTCCGACCAGGCCACCGCGAGCAGCCGGCGCCGGTTGACGTGCTTGCGCACCTCCTCCAGCACCCACGGGGTGGTGACCAGACCCACGCCCAGCAGGACGAAGGTGACGGAGAACACCGCCAGCACGAACAGGGTGACCGAGCCCACGATGCTCGCGAACGACAGGACGAACGACCTTCCGGCGGCCAGCAGCCCTTCGCGTACCCGGCTCTTCGTCGCAGTCATACCGTCTCTCCCCTCGCCGGACCCCCGTCGGATCCTGTCCGGTGAACAGTGTCGCCCGCCGTGTGCGGCGGGCGTCAGCCGTTCCGCCACCCGGCCGGGGTGCACCTGGCACCACCTCCAGGGCTCGCCCTGTGCCTCCCCGGGGAGGGGGTCCCGGCGGCTGGGGCGGCCGGCCTCCGCTTCCTAGATTCGTAGGTGCCTCGTCCGAGGCGTTTCCGAGTCATATCCCAGGGGGCGAAACCGCATGAGACGCAACCTCGCGGCACGCATCGGTGTGTGGAGCGCACACCACCGAAAGACGGCCGTTCTCGGCTGGTTGCTCTTCGTCGTGCTCGCCACGGGCATCGGCGGGGCGTCCGGCATGGTCGAGATGTCCACGTCGGAGAACGGCGCCGGCGACTCCGCGCGGGCCGAGAAGATCCTCGACGACGCCGGACTGGGCCACCCCGCAGGTGAGCTGGTCATGGTGTCCGCCGCCCGCCCCGACGGCTGGCGCACCGCGGCCGGTGAGCTCGCCGCCGCACTGAACGCGACCGGAGAGGTGCGCGGTCTCGCGGACCCGGTCGTGTCGAAGGACGGCAAGGAGGCGCTGATCACCTTCGGGATGAAGGGCGAAGCGGCCACCGCCGCCGACCGGGTGCAGCCGGTCCTGGACGCGGTCTCCGGGGTCCGGGAGGCACGGACGGACGTCGAGATCCACCAGTTCGGCGAGGCCAGCGCAGGCAAGTGGCTCGGTGATCTGCTCTCCGAGGACTTCAGGAAGGCCGAATTCACCGCCGTACCCCTGGCGCTGGGCATCCTGCTGGTCGCCTTCGGCGCCGTCGTGGCCGCGCTGCTGCCGGTCGGTCTCGCGCTGACCGCCTGCATGGCCGCGTTCGGTCTGCTGTCGCTCGCCAGCCACCAACTGCACCTCTTCCAGACCACGTACTCCGTGATGTTCCTGATGGGCTTCGCCGTCGGCGTCGACTACTGCCTCTTCTACCTGCGGCGCGAACGCGACGAGCGGGCGGCGGGACGCGACGCCGAGACCGCGCTGCGCATCGCGGCGGCCACCTCCGGCCGGGCCGTACTCGTCTCCGGGCTCACCGTGATGGTGGCGATGGCCGGCATGTTCCTGTCCGGGCTGCTGCTGTTCAAGGGCTTCGCGCTCGCCACGATCATCGTCGTGTTCATCGCGATGCTGGGCTCCGTGACCGTGCTGCCCGCGCTGCTGTCCTGGCTCGGCGACCGCATCGACGCGGGCCGCGTACCGCTCCTGAACCGCCGCGGCAAGCGGGGCACGAAGCCGAGCGGCGGCATGGCCGGTACCGTCCTCAGGCCCGTCCTGGCCGCACCGAAGCTCTTCGCCCTCGGCTCCGTCGTCGTGCTGCTCGCCCTGGCCGCGCCCGCACTCGGGATGAAGACCGAACAGCTCGGCCTGGAGAAGCAGTTCGGCTCCGAATCGCCGCTCGCGACCGCCCACCGCGCCATCTCCGAGAGCTTCCCCGGCGGCCCCGACCCGGCCCGCGTCGTGGTCCGGGCGGACGACATCGGCGCACCGGAGATCCGTACGGCCCTCGGCACCTTCGACCGGGTCACCGTCCACACGGCACAGGACATCGCTGAGATCGAGGTCCCGCTGCCCCACGGCAAGGACGACCTGGCCGAACTGCGCGAGAACCGGGTGCCGGACGCCTTCGACGGCACGGGCGCCGAGGCCTACGTCACCGGTGAGCTCGCCTCGTCCTTCGACTTCAACGACCAGCTGAAGCGAGGCATCGTCCCCGTCTTCGCGTTCATCACCGCCGTGACCTTCCTGCTGATGCTGTTCTGCTTCCGCAGCTACGTCATCGCGGTGACGTCCATCCTGCTCAACCTGCTCTCCGTCGCCGCCGCGTACGGGGTGATGACCGCAGTCTTCCAGCACGGCTGGGGCGCCGAGCTGATCGGCTCGGAGGGCGTCGGCGCGATCGAGTCCTGGATGCCCCTGTTCGTCCTCGTCGTCCTGTTCGGCCTGTCGATGGACTACCACGTGTTCGTGGTCTCCCGGATCCGTGAGGCCCGGGACAGCGGCCTGGACACCCGGGCGGCGATCGACACGGGCATCCGGCGCACCGCCGGAGCGGTGACCGGCGCCGCGGCGATCATGGTGGCCGTCTTCGCGGTCTTCGGGACCCTGTCCATGCAGGACATGCAGCAGATGGGCGTCGGCCTCGCCGTCGCGGTACTGCTGGACGCCACGGTCGTACGGATGGTCCTGCTGCCCTCCGTCATGGCAATGCTGGGCGAGCGGAACTGGCGGGTGCCGCGCCTGCTCTCCCGGCTGCCGAGCCTGGAGCACAGCGAGCCCGCCACGACGGACACGACCGGTACGGAGCCGGTTCCGGCGGGATCACGCGGCTGACGCGGAACCACCCCGGAACGGCAGGAGGCCCCGGGACCCGGGGCCTCCTTCGTGTCCGCAACGCAGGATCAGGGGGCGTACTTGTAGCCCACACGCCGGACGGTCTGGATCGAGCGGCGGTGCTCCGCGCCCAACTTGCGGCGCAGCCGGGCGACATGGACGTCGACGGTGCGCCCGTCGCCCACGTGCCCGTAACCCCAGACCGTCGTCACCAGCTGATCACGGGTGTGCACCCGGTGCGGGTGCGCCACCAGGTGGGCCAGCAGCTCGAACTCGAGGTACGTGAGGTCGAGCACGACACCGTCCACGGCGGCGGTGCGCCGGGTCGAGTCGATCCGTACGGGACCGCCCGCCGGGGCCTCGGGGGCCGGCTCCGGCACGAGCTGCCGGTCCTGGGCGGTGGCCACGGCCCCGGCGAGAGCCAGCTGCTGGTCGGCGGGGACGAGCACCAGGTAGCCGACCATCGGCGGCCGGCCCGGCAGCACCGGCAGCGTGTGCTGCGGAGCGGGCAGCCAGGTGGCACCCGGTGGCAGGAAGCCGACCACGTCGGTCAGGTCGGCGACCTCGTCACGGTCGACGGCGCGCAGCCGGGGGCGGTTCGGGGACAGGGTGGTGCGGGCGGTGGTGGTGGCCGCAGCGGACACCGCGGACGCCGCGGTGGCGGCGGACGCGGTGGAGAAGGTGCGAGTGTTCGCCATGAGGGTCAGCTCTTTCGCGCGAGAAGTCGTCGAGGGACGTACGTCGTGCGCGCGGGCCGAAGGCCGGGGGTGAGGCGGCTTTAGAGGGCCTGCGCGTTCCACGCGCGGCAACACACCCGGTCGAAGTCATGATGCTGACGAGAGGGCCAGAACGGCTCGAGGTCGCTGCGACCCGACGAGGTGTGCTGGAAGCTGGCCATGTCCCCATTGAAGCAGAGATTGCGGCTGTGCATCAGAGTCCTCTCACCCGTCGATACGGTCCCGCCGAGTTACCTTCCTCACCTGCCACTTGCTCACCCGTGGCCACTCGGCCCACAGGGCACCCCACACCGAACAGTGAGGGCGCCCACCGTGGCCGGTGGGCGCCCTCACTGATGGACCGGGTGTCGCGGGTCAGACCTGGTCGGCCTTCTCCAGCGCGGTGCAGCAGGTGTCGACGATCAGCCGCGTGACGACGTACGGGTCGACGTTGGCGTTCGGGCGACGGTCCTCGATGTAGCCCTTCTGGTCCTGCTCGACCTGCCACGGGATACGGACCGAGGCGCCGCGGTTGGAGACGCCGTAGCTGTACTCGTTCCACGGGGCGGTCTCGTGCAGGCCGGTCAGACGGTCGTCGATGCCCGCGCCGTAGTTCTTGACGTGGTCCATCGGCTTCGAGCCCTCACCGAGCGACTCGGCGGCGGTGATGATCGCCTCGTAGCCCTCGCGCATCGCCTTCGTGGAGAAGTTGGTGTGCGCGCCCGCGCCGTTCCAGTCGCCCTTGACCGGCTTCGGGTCCAGCGTCGCGGAGACGTTGAAGTCCTCGGCGGTGCGGTACAGCAGCCAGCGCGCGATCCACAGGTGGTCGGAGACCTCCAGCGGGGAGACCGGTCCGACCTGGAACTCCCACTGGCCGGGCATGACCTCGGCGTTGATGCCGGAGATGGCCAGGCCCGCCTTCAGGCAGTTGTCGAGGTGCTTCTCGACGATGTCGCGGCCGAAGATCTCGTCCGAGCCCACACCGCAGTAGTAGCCGCCCTGCGCGGCCGGGAAGCCGCCCTCGGGGAAGCCCAGCGGACGGTGGCCGTCGAAGAAGGTGTACTCCTGCTCGATGCCGAAGATCGGCTCCTGGCCCTCGAACCGCTCGGCGACCGGGCGGAGATCGGCGCGGGTGTTGGACTCGTGCGGCGTCATGTCGATGTTGAAGACCTCGCACAGGACGAGGACGTCGTCACCGCCACGGATCGGGTCCGGACACGAGAAGACCGGCTTCAGAACCCGGTCGGAGGCGTGGCCCTCGGCCTGGTTGGTGCTCGAACCGTCGAAGCCCCAGATGGGCAGCTCCGCGCCATCGGTCATTATCTTCGTCTTGGAGCGAAGCTTGGCGGTCGGCTCGGTGCCGTCGATCCAGATGTACTCAGCCTTGAACGTCACGGACGCCATCCTTTGCGGGTGCTGCGGTCTATGGTGCGCAGCTTGGCAAGACGCGATTTCCCGTCCGTTGCCCGAATGTGAACCCCGTGTTACCGAGGTTTCCCCGGGGTGTCGGACGGCAGGTCCCCGCAGTCCCGGGGCGTCTCACCCTGCGGCGCACTGGATACGGTCCGCGCCGGAACCCGGCCGGGGGACACTGGCGGCATGACCACACCCGCCGCCTCCCGCACCCCGATACGGATCGGCCTCGTCGGCGCCGGCCCCTGGGCCCGTATGACCCACGCCCCCGCTCTCGCGGCCCACCCCGATGCCGAGCTGAGCGGGGTCTGGGGCCGCAGGCCCGAGGCCGCGGACGCGCTCGCCGCCGCACACGGCACCCGGGCGTACACGGGCGACGCGGGCATCGACGCGCTCCTTGCCGTCAGCGACGCGGTGGCCTTCGCCGTACCGCCGGACATCCAGGCGCCGCTGGCCGCGCGGGCCGCCGCCGCCGGATGCCACCTCCTGATGGACAAGCCGGTCGCGACGACGGTGGCGGGCGCGCGCGAGGTGGCCGAGGCCGCCGAGCGGGCCCAGGTCGCCTCCGTGGTCTTCTGCACGCTCCGGTTCGCGCCCGGGACAGCCGGATGGATCGCCGAACAGGCCGCGTCGGGGGGCTGGTTCACGGCCCGCGCGCAGTGGATCGGGGCGCTGTACGCCCCGGGCACGAGCAACGAGTTCGCCGCCTCGCCCTGGCGCCGCGAGAAGGGGGCGCTGTGGGACGTCGGCCCGCACGCGCTCTCCGTGCTGATCCCGGTGCTGGGTGACGTGACTGAGGTGACGGCGGCCCGCGGCCCGGCCGACGCCACGCATCTGCTGCTCAGGCACACCTCCGGCGCGTCCAGCACGGTGACGCTCGCGCTGGACGCACCGGTGGGCGCGACGGGGACGGAGGTCGAATTCAGGGGCGAGCGGGGGAGGAGCCTCCTGCCCGCGGGCTACGACGACGCCCTCGCCGCGTTCCGGGTGGCGCTGGACGCGCTGATCGACGCGGCGCGTACGGGAGTGGCGCACCCCTGCGACGTACGGTTCGGGCTGCGGCTCACGGAGCTGCTGGCGCAGGCCGAGGCGGCCCTGGGACCGGTGCGGGCCTGAGACCCGGCCCCCGTCCTTCCGGCCGATGCTCCTCCTGTCCCGGCCGGATGCGCGCGAGGCGCTGCGGCAGTGCGGTGCGCGTGTCCTCGCGTACGGGTGACGGGCCGCTTCGTTCCGACGGACGTCCGCGTGTCACTCCGGAGGCAGCGCCCGGCACAGCGCCTCCAGGGCCGGCGCGTACGCGTGCTCGGCCGGGGTCGCGTACCCCACGACCAGCCCGTCCCGCGCGGCCCCGGCGGTGACGGCGGCCGGATGCAGATACCCGGCGAGCCCCTCCACCGCCAGCCCCTGCCAGGCGGCGGCCCGCACCACGGAACGCTCCGTGCCACGCGGCAGTTCCAGCACGGCGTGCAGCCCCGCGGCGATCCCGGACACCCTGACCTGCGGGGCGCACCGCTCCAGCGCCGCCACGAGCTGATCGCGGCGCCGCCGGTGCCGCTGCCGCATCCGGCGCACCTGACGGTCGTACGCCCCCGACCCGACGAAGTCCGCGAGGGTCAACTGCTCCGTGGCGCTCGACCACTGCTCCCGCTCGCCCTTCGCCGCGAGGACACCGTCCACCAGCCGTTCGGGCAGCACCATCCAGCCGATCCGCAGCGTCGGCGAGAGGCTCTTGCTCACGGAACCCAGCAGCACCACGTGCTCCGGATCGAGCCCCTGCACGGCGCCCACCGGCTGCCGGTCGTAGCGGAACTCCCCGTCGTAGTCGTCCTCCACGACCAGGCCACCCGTCGCCCGCGCCCAGTCGACGACGGCCGCACGGCGCTCCGGGTGCAGCGGGCCACCCGTCGGGAACTGGTGCGCCGGGGTGAGCAGCACCGCACGCTCGGCCCGCCCCAACTCCCGTACCAACGCCCCGTCCCCGTCGACGGCGACCGGCCGCGTCCGGACCCCCCGGCCGCCCAGCAGCTCCCGGTGGAAGGGCAGTCCGTACGCCTCCACGGCCCACGGACCGCCCACCACCTCGGCCAGCAGCCGCAGCGCGTGCGCGGCGCCCGAGCAGAGCACGATCCGCTCGGCCGAGGTCCGCACACCGCGCACCCGGGCCAGATAGCCGGCCAGCGCCTCCCGGAGCTCCGGCCGCCCCCGTGGATCACCGGGCCCGAACGCGTCGTGCGGGGCCCGGGTCAGCGCCCGCCGGGCCGAGGCCACCCAGGCGCTCCGGGGGAAGGCGGACGGGTCGGGCTTCCCCTGCACCAGATCGTGGACCGGGCGGGTGGCCCGTTCCGGGGTGCGCCGCCGATGGGCGCGGGCGAGCGGGGCGGCCCGCTCCGCGACCCGGGTGCCCGAACCCTGGCGGGCGGCCAGCCAGCCCTCGGCGACGAGTTCGGCGTAGGCGTCGGCCACCGTGTTGCGGGCCAGCCCGAGGTCGGCGGCGAGCGAACGGTACGGCGGCAGCCGGGTCCCCGGAGCGAGCCGTCCGCTCCGGACCGCGTCGCGCAGCGCCCGCATCAGGACGGCCCGCCGATTGCCCGTGCCGGAGAGCTCCAACGGCAGGTCACTGCCCAGGATCTCCGCGGAATTGACCCATGAATCCGTCACTGGAATGCACCCTGTCGCCGGTCACCGAACCTCGTAGATTCGTACCCATGACGACGACAGAGATCAAGTCCGGCACCGACACGGCCACCGCCGCCTCCACCGTCCGGCTCAATTTCGCCCAGGCCGCGCCCAAGGTCTTCCGCGCCGTGATCGGACTGGACGCGGCGGCCCGCGAGGGCCTGGACCCGGCTCTCGTGGAACTGGTCCAGATCCGCTCCTCGCACCTCAACCACTGCGCGTACTGCCTCCACATGCACACCACCGACGCCCGCAAGGCGGGGGAGAGCGAGGAGCGGCTGCACATGGCCGCCGTGTGGCAGGAGGCGGCGCACTTCTTCACGCCGAAGGAGCAGGCCGCCCTCGCCCTCACGGACGCCGTCACCCGCGTCGCGGACGCCGGAGTGCCCGACGCGGTCCACGAGCGCGCCGCGGCCCACTTCGACGAGCGGGAACTGGCCCAGCTCCTGGCCCTGATCCTCACGATCAACACCTGGAACCGCATCGCCCTCGCCACGGCGAAGCGCGCGGGCACGGACGAGCGCTGAGCGCCGCGCCGCGGGGGCCCTGATCCCGCCGGGGCCCTGGGCGTGCCGGCTCACCGCCCGAGGGCGTCCCGTACGGCTTCCTCCGACCGGCCCACCACGGCCGTCCCGTCCTCCGCGGTGATGATCGGCCGCTGGATCAGCTTCGGGTGCTCCGCCAGCGCCGAGATCCACCGCTCGCGCGAACCCGCGTCCTTCACCCACTCCTTGAGCCCCAGCTCCTTCGCGTCCGCCTCCTGGGTCCGGGTGATGTCCCAGGGCTCCAGCCCCAGCCGGTCGAGCACGGCACGGATCTCGTCGGGGGAGGGCACGTCCTCCAGGTAGCGGCGGACCGTGTACTCGGCGCCCTCGGCGTCGAGCAGATCCACCGCGCTGCGGCACTTGGAACAGGCGGGATTGATCCAGATCTCCATGGGGCCAAGGGTACGGGAGGGATCTCCGAAATAGCCTCTGGCCAGGGGCGATTGTCAGTGGGAGGCAGTAAAATGGAGGGAGTTCGTGAGGGTTCCACCACTGTGCCAGGAGGTTTGCCGATGGCCGTTGCCACAGCCACGACCGAGCCGCTCCACCAGCCCCTGCGGAAGAAGCCGCTCCCCGCGGGACGGCCCCGCGAGTGGTACGTCTCGCACAACCGCCGCCTCAAGGCCATGCGCCTGGCGATCGCCCTGCTCGACACGGGCGTCTACCAGCCGTCGAGCGCCGACAACCACAGGATCCGTGCGACAGCCGACCGCCTCGCCATCCACCCGCCGTCCGACACCACCTGCCGCATGGTCCGCGCGCTGATCCGCTACGGCCGCTGACACCCGCCGCCTGTGCCTCCGGGAAACCCGGGGGCACAGGCGCGTCCGGTGATGTCGGAGGGCGGTGACAGACTGCCCGGATGTCACTCGCAGACCTGACCTTCGGCCACTGGCACACCCTCGGCCGTGACACCGCCGCGCGGTACGTGGAGGAGGCCGCCCGCAAGGTGGACGGCCGGCTCGTCCGGCAGGCCGGCGCCCCGCACCACGCGGTCGTCGAACGGGCGGGTGCGCACTACGCGTTGATACCCGGCGGCGAGGTGACCGTCGGCTTCGACGCCGACGCCTGGCAGCCGCTGCCCGACCAGCTCGTCTCGTACCGGGAGGAGAGCGTCGCCGGCGGCTTCGGCTTCGACGAGGACCCGCGGGCCCATCTTGCGCAGACGCTGACCCCGCGGCGCACCGTCTCGCTGCCCGCCGTGCTGATGGCGGTCGAGCCCCTGAAGCTCCCCGAGCTCCCCGCACTGGTCCCCGCCCTGCTGGCCGCGGACGGCCTGCTGCTGCCGGACCCGGACGCCTGGGAGCACGCCTGCGGCGCCGGCGCCACGACGCTGTTCCGCTGGGGGAACCACTGCCCGCCCGGCGCCCCGTACGGCACGGAGGGAACCGGTCCGCACCACGCCCCGAACGCCTTCGGACTGCACATCGCCTACGACGTCTACGACACCCCCGAGATGACCTCCGACCCGGGTTCCGTATACGGCGGCGACGGCGGTGAAGCGGTCTGCGGCGGCTACGGCACCTTCCTGGAGTGGCTGCCGCTGGCCACCGCCAACCACAACCCGTCCATGGCGGACTTCCTCGACGGCCCCGAGGGCGAGGACATGTTCGAGGACTTCAACGTCCGCCCGGTCATCGCTCTGGACTGACCGGCACACCGAGTGTGACGTGTCACAGACAACGCAGCGTCCACTGTGGGAACTTCAACTCTGTTACTCCTCAGTTGTGTTACCGACGCGCGCGTGGAGAGGGTCGAATTGAGCACTCTGCAAGCCATCACGCTCGACCAGGTGGTCGACACGGACCGCTACCCCCTGTCGGACCCCGGAAGCGACGAGGCCCGGGCCGTGGTGGCACGGGCCGGGCAGGAACTGGCCACGGTCGGCTGCACCGTCCTTCCGGACTTCGTCCGTCCGTCGCTCCACGAGGTGCTGCGCCAGGAGTGCGCCGCCTTCGCCCCCCAGGCGTACTACGACGTCGAGACGGTCAACGTCTACAACATCGCCGTGGACGCGGACCTCCCCGACGGCCATCCGGGCCGCCGCACGCTCCGGCGCGGCAACGCCTTCGTGGCCCGCGACCGCATCCCCGAGGGCGCCCTCATCGCCCGGCTCTACGGGCACACGATGTTCCAGCGCTTCGTCGCCGACTGCTTCGGGCTGCCACGGCTGCACGAGCTCGCCGACCCGCTCTCCGGGCTCGTGCTCAACGTCGTACGCCCCGGGATGGAGCACCCCTGGCACTTCGACACCAACGAGTACACGGTCAGCATGCTCACCCAGCGGGCCGGCACCGGCGGCGAGTTCGAGTACTGCCCGAACATCAGGTCCGCCGAGGACGAGCGCTTCGACGCCGTCCGCGACGTGCTCGACGGCACCGCCCGGGGCGAACGGCTGCCGCTCAGGCCGGGCGACCTGCAGCTGTTCATGGGCCGCTACTCACTGCACCGCGTCAGCCCCGTACAGGGCGACGTGGCACGCCACTCCGCGATCTTCGCCTACAGCGAGCGCCCCGGCGTGATCGGGAGCGTGGCACGGACCCGGCAGCTCTTCGGCCGCGTCCTGCCCGAACACCTGGCCGCCGAAGGCCGGGCCGTACGGAGCGACCGCCTGCTGGACTGACGGGCGGCCCGCGCAGACAGTTCCTGCCCCGCACGCCTTCCACCAAGGAGTAGGCCCCTTGCGTTTCGACGCGACCGGAAAAGTCTCCCTCGACCACATCTACACCGCGCCCGACCCGCGCACGTACTTCGAGGTGCTCCGCCCCCTCGGCTACTGCGTCCCGCAGCAGGCCAAGCCCTACTTCGAGAAGATCGTCAAGGAGTACCGGGAGTCCGAACAGGTCGACGCCCCCAAGATCCTGGACATCGGCTGCTCCTACGGGATCAACGCCGCCCTCCTGAAGTACGACGCGACGATGGACGAGCTGTACGCCCGCTACGGCGACGCCGCCGGGATGTCCCGCGGCGAACTGCTGGCCCGCGACCGCGGCCTCTCCCGCTCGCGCGGACCCGGGCACGGCCTCCGCTTCACCGGCCTGGACGCCTCCACGAGTGCCCTGGCCTACGCACACGAGGCCGGATTCCTGGACGACACGGTCCACGCCGACCTGGAGACGGACGACCCCACACCGGAGCAGCATGCCCTGCTCACCGGGACGGACCTCGTGATCTCGACGGGCTGCATCGGCTACGTCACCGAACGCACCCTCACCCGCGTCGTGCACGCCCAGGGCGAACGCCGCCCCTGGATGGCGCACTTCGTGCTGAGGATGTTCCCGTTCGACCCCGTCGAGGAAGCCCTCGCCGGACTCGGATACCGCACCGTGCGGGTCGACGACGTCTTCAAGCAGCGCAAGTTCGCC
Organism: Streptomyces sp. NBC_01520; assembly: GCF_045040375.1. Taxonomy (NCBI): domain Bacteria; kingdom Bacillati; phylum Actinomycetota; class Actinomycetes; order Kitasatosporales; family Streptomycetaceae; genus Streptomyces; species Streptomyces sp. NBC_01520. The sequence continues at coordinate 2,220,461 of NZ_CP109404.1, read as the reverse complement.
GACCCGCAGGAACAGGCACTCGTCCTCGACAGCATGGCGGCGGCCGGAGTGGATGCGCGGGGCCTGGAGGAGGAAGGCTGGATGTACGCCCAGCTGTACGTCTCCCGCCCGCACCAGGACCCCGCCCGCTGAACCCCGCCCGCCGAGCACCCGCACCCACCGACCGAAAGCAGAGCCGAATTGAACGTCAGCCAGGAAGCAGCGGTCAGCGCCACCTTCGCCCGGGAGGGCGGCCTGCCACGCGTGCCGCTGCCCACGCTCGAAGCCAGCTGCGAGAGGTTCCTCGCCTGGTGCGCACCGCTGCTGAACGCCGAGGAACGGGCCGCGACCGAGGCCGAGGCCGCTGCCTTCCTCCGGCCCGACGGCCCCGGCCGCGTCCTGCACGCGGCGCTGGAGGAGTACGACGCCACGGAGGGCGTGCACAGCTGGCTCGACACCTTCTGGCCGTACCGCTACCTCGGCCGCCGCGACCGGATCGCGCTCAACGCCAACTTCTTCTTCCTCTTCCAGGACACCGGCCAGGGGCAGCTGGACCGGGCGGCCGGACTGGTCGCCGGGGCGCTCCACTACAAGCGGCAGCTGGACGAGGGCCTCATCGCGCCGGTGGAACAGCGCGGAGTGCCCCAGTCGATGGTGCAGAACAAGTACCTGTTCTCCACGACCCGTATCCCCGGCGTCCCGCTGGACACCGTCCGCGCCCCGTACGGCGACCGTGCGCCCGGCCCGTCCACGGCCCGGCACATCGTGGTGTTCTTCCGGGGGAGCATGTTCCGGCTGGACGTACTCGGTGAGGACGGCGTCCCACACAGCCTCGACGAGATCGAGGCCGGACTGCGCGCCGTGACCAAGGCCGACGTGCACACGGACGAGGCCGACCGGGCCGGTCACCTCACCACGATGGCGCGCGCGGAATGGGCGGCGGCCAGGGACGCCCTCATCGCCCGGCACCCCCGCAACGCCGAGACGCTGGACGACATCGAGACCGCGCTCTTCTGCGTCTGCCTGGAGGACCTCGCACCCGAGGACACCAAGGCCACCTGCGACGAACTGCTGTACGGGGACAGGGGCAACCGCTGGTTCGACAAGGCCGTCTCCTTCGTCGTCTACGCGAACGGCCGGGCCGGCATCAACGTCGAGCACTGCGAGCTGGACGGGACCACCATCCTCAGCTTCACCGACGCACTGCTCAGCACGGAGCCCGAGGAACACGCACGCCTGTCCGGCGCCCGCCCGCAGGGACAGCCCGTCCCGCACCCCCTCGCGTTCGAGCTGGACGACCCCCTGCGCGCCCAGGTGCGGTCCGCCGCCGAGTCGTTCGCCGCGTACGGTGCCGCCACGGCCACCAGCACGGTCTCCTTCGACGACTTCGGCAGCACCGCGGCCAAGGCGCTCGGGGTGTCCCCGGACGCGTTCGTCCAGGCCGCCTACCAGCTGGCCCACCAGCGCGCCAAGGGGCACCTCGGCGCCACGTACGAGTCGATCGCGACCCGCCAGTTCCGGCACGGCCGCACCGAGGCGATGCGTGTCGTCACCCCCGAGATGCCGGCCTTCGTGGCGGCGATGGACGACCCCACCGCCGACCGCGACACCCGCCGCGCCGCCTTCCGCGCCGCCGCGACCGCCCATGTGACCCGCGCGAAGGAATGCCAGGCCGGGGACGCCCCCGAGCAGCACCTGTGGGAGCTGGAACTCATCCAGCGCCGCCGGGGCGCCGAGCTCGGGATCACCGAACAGCCCGCCCTGTACCGCTCACCGGGCTGGGTCACGATGCGGGACGACTACCTGAGCACCAGCTCGGCGCCGTCGGAGAACATCCAGTACTTCGGCTTCGGTTCCACGAGCAGCAAGTGCATCGGCATCGCCTACGTCCTGCTGCCCGACCGCTTCAACCTCTACCTGAGCACCCCGCAGCCGGTCGCCGACCAGATGCACGCCTTCGCGGACCGCCTCCGCGAGGCCGTCGCGGAACTGCGCGAACTACTGGCGGGCTGACAACGGACGGGCGGCGAGCGATCGTTCAGGCACAGCTCGCCGCCCGCCCGTTCGCCGCGCCCGGTGGCTCCGGGCCGGCTCATCCGTCCGACGCGCCCTCCGCCGCCCACAATTCGTCGATGCGTGTGCGAACCGCACTCACCGCAGTCACCCCCAGATCCGACGCCCACGGCAGCCCGGCCTGGTCCGTGCCCTCGGCGACGCCGACGAGGACGGCCAGGGTCAGGCGGGCCCACTGCTCCTCGGTCAAGCAGTCGGGCTTGCTGACCGGTTCTGGTGCGGGCGGCATGCTCTCCCCTTCCGGAAGGTCTGCCGGAGCACTGGTGGCGGGTGGCTGGCTGGACGACGTCAGGCCCGCCACGGTGCGGGGACGTAGCCCTTCGCCGGAGCGGGGAGCGCGTCGAGGCAACGGGCCGAGCACGCGTTGACGAGCAGCGCCAGGACATCGGTGCCGACGACGAGCGATGTCCTTGAGTGGCGAAACCGGATGGGTCGCAGGAGCGCGCAAGCAGCGAGGGCCGCCACCCCGGAGTCGGGGTGGCGGCCCTCGCGGGCATCACGTCGTCGAACCGGCCGGGCCGCGCACCTTCGTGCGCGACGGGGCCCGCCGCCTAGAGGTCGAAGTACAGCTCGAACTCGTGCGGGTGCGGCCGCAGCTGGATCGGGGCGATCTCGTGGGTGCGCTTGTAGTCGATCCACGTCTCGATCAGGTCGGGCGTGAAGACGCCGCCGGCCTGGAGGTAGTCGTGGTCCGCCTCGAGGGCGTCGAGGACCGCCGGGAGCGAGGTCGGGACCTGCTGGACGCTCGCGTGCTCCTCGGGAGCCAGCTCGTAGAGGTCCTTGTCGATCGGCTCCGGGGGCTCGATCTTGTTCTTGACGCCGTCCAGGCCGGCCATCAGCAGGGCCGAGAACGCCAGGTAAGGGTTCGAGGACGGGTCCGGGGCGCGGAACTCGACGCGCTTCGCCTTCGGGTTGGAGCCCGTGATCGGGATACGCATCGCGGCGGAGCGGTTGCGCTGCGAGTACACCATGTTGACCGGGGCCTCGAAGCCGGGGACCAGGCGGTGGTAGGAGTTCACCGTCGGGTTGGTGAAGGCCAGCAGCGACGGGGCGTGCTTCAGGATGCCGCCGATGTAGTAGCGGGCCATGTCCGACAGACCCGCGTAACCCTGCTCGTCGTAGAAGAGCGGCGTGCCGCCCTGCCACAGCGACTGGTGCACGTGCATGCCCGAGCCGTTGTCACCGAAGATCGGCTTCGGCATGAAGGTCGCGGTCTTGCCGTTGCGCCAGGCGACGTTCTTCACGATGTACTTGAAGAGCATCAGGTCGTCGGCCGCGGCGAGCAGCGTGTTGAACTTGTAGTTGATCTCCGCCTGGCCGGCGGTGCCGACCTCGTGGTGCTGGCGCTCGACCTGGAGGCCGTTCTTGTCCAGCTCCAGGGAGATCTCGGCACGCAGGTCGGCGAAGTGGTCGACCGGCGGGGTCGGGAAGTAGCCGCCCTTGTAGCGGACCTTGTAACCCCGGTTGTTCTCGGTCGCACCGGTGTTCCAGGCGCCGGCCTCGGAGTCGATGTGGTAGAAGCTCTCGTTCGCCGACGTCTGGAAGCGGACGTTGTCGAAGACGTAGAACTCGGCCTCGGGACCGAAGTACGCGGTGTCGGCGACACCGGTCGAGGCGAGGTACGCCTCCGCCTTCTTGGCCACGTTCCGCGGGTCACGGCTGTACTGCTCACCGGTGATCGGGTCGTGGATGAAGAAGTTGACGTTCACCGTCTTGTCGCGGCGGAACGGGTCGACACGGGCCGTGGACAGGTCCGCACGGAGCGCCATGTCCGACTCGTGGATGGCCTGGAAGCCGCGGATCGACGAGCCGTCGAAAGCCAGTTCCTCGGCCGGGTCGAAGGACCCTGCGGGGATGGTGAAGTGCTGCATCACACCCGGCAGGTCGCAGAACCGGACGTCGATGAACTTGACGTCGTTGTCGGCGATGTACTTCTGGACTTCGTCGGCGTTCTGGAACATCCAACTCCTCCTACTCCCGACCCGGGAAAGGGCGGGGTTGCAACTCGTTGTGCGGCCAGTGCGGTGGCACACGCTGAACCCGACCATAGGCAGGCAGGATTTCTCCAGCGTGACCCATTTGTTTCGCCCAAGTTAACCGGGCCGGGGGTAGCGGCACCTCAGCGACGTGTTCAGTGCCCCGCCCGGCCGGTCGCAAACACGGGCGCAGTACCGTGGACGGGTGGACAACAGGCAAGCAATCGGATCGTGGCTCTCGGGGCCGCGCGCGGCGGCCGAGGAGATGGGCGCCGACTTCGGTTACCGGGGCGAACGCCTCGGTCTGCCCCAGGAAGGCCCGGGGTCGGTGGCCCCGCTCGGCCGGCGCTTCGGGGCACTCTTCATCGACTGGTCCGTGTGCATGGTGATCGCATACGGGCTGCTCGCTCGCGGTGACCAGCAGGCGGCCGGGAACTGGGCGCTCGGCGTCTTTCTCGTGCTGAGCCTGCTCACGGTCGGAACCATCGGTTCCACGCCGGGCAAGCGGATCCTGGGCCTGCGGGTCATCTCCGAGGACGGCGGACGGCTCGGCGCGGGACGGGTGATCGTCCGGACCGTGCTCCTCCTCCTGGTGATCCCGGCCCTGGTCTGGGACCGCGACAGCCGCGGCCTCCACGACCGGCTGGGCCGCGCCGTCCAGGTGCGTATCTGAGGACACGGGCACGCGGAGCGGGAAACGGACGCACGGAGCGAACAGGACAAGAGGGCGGCCCCGGACGAATACGTCCGGGGCCGCCCTCTTCGTACGTGCTGCGTCAGCGCATCTTCCCGCCGCGCGGCATCCGCATGCCCTTGGGCATCGGGCCCTTCGGCAGCGGCATGTTGCTCATCAGGTCACCCATCGCCCGCAGCCGGTCGTTGGCCGCCGTGACCTGCGGGCCGGTCAGGACCCGCGGAAGCTTCAGCATCTTGGTGCGCACCTTCTTCAGCGGCACCTGGCCCTCGCCGTCACCGACGATGATGTCGTGCACCGGCACGTCCACCACGATGCGGGCCATCTTCTTCTTCTCGGCCGCCAGCAGGCCCTTCACCCGGTTCGGGTTGCCCTCGGCGACCAGCACGATGCCCGCCTTGCCGACGGCCCGGTGGACGACGTCCTGGCTGCGGTTCATCGCGACCGCCGGGGTCGTGGTCCAGCCACGGCCGACACGGTCCAGCACGGCCGCCGCGGCGCCGGGCTGTCCCTCCATCTGCCCGAAGGCCGCACGCTCGGCGCGCCGTCCGAAGATGATCGCCATTGCGAGGAGGGCCAGTACGAAGCCCAGGATGCCCGCGTAGACCGGGTGGTCGATCAAGAAGCCGATCGTGAGGAGGACGCCGAAGGTGACGATTCCCACACCCGCGACGACAAGACCGACCTTCGGGTCGGACCGCCTGGTCATCTTGTAGGTCAGGACGATCTGCTTGAGCCGCCCTGCGTTCTCGGCGCTGTCCGCGCCCTCGGTGCTTGCCTTCCTCGCCATGTAAGGAAGTTTACGTGGCCCCGGAGTGACCTAGGAACGGTGGTCGGCCACAGCCTTCAGTACGTGCTCCGCCTCGACCCGGTCCTTGGCCCTGCGGCGGTCCTCCAGGACCGCCGTCCAGGCGTTCCGGCGGGCGGTGCGCTGGCCGCTGCTCAGCAGCAGCGACTCGACGGCGCGGAGTGCGGTGGTGACGGACGGGATGGCGTTGGCTCGTACCGGCGCGGCATGCATGGTGGTCGTTCCCCCTCGGAGCGGATGCGCGCACCCGGCGCGCACTGAGTGGCGGGAAGCAGTGACGACAGCGGCCGCGTGTACCGCCGCTGCGTATGTACCTAGGGTCACTGCTCGGTGTTACCAGTGCATGACCGGTCGGTCAAACACCAATGAAACCCTGATTTCGGAGCCGCGCACGCCGACGCGGCCCATACGGGCCCCCGACCTGCGGGGAGCGTAGGGCCGCGTCGTCGCAGCGATTACCGCTCAGTAGCTTCTTGTGCTCGGATTCACACGGCGGAGGCTGCCGTTGCTCCCGCGACCGCCGCGCCCCGGCGGTCCATCGCCTGCTGGAAGAGGCGGCCGGCGCGGTACGAGGAACGCACCAGCGGCCCCGACATGACGCCGGAGTAACCGATCGCGTCGGCCTCGTCCTTCAGTTCCACGAACTCGTGCGGCTTCACCCAGCGCTCGACCGGGTGGTGCCGCGGGGTGGGCCGCAGGTACTGCGTGATCGTGATGAGCTCGCAACCCGCGTCGTACAGGTCCTGGAGCGCCTCGCTGACTTCCTCGCGGGTCTCGCCCATGCCGAGGATCAGGTTGGACTTGGTCACCAGACCGGCCTCACGGGCCCGGGTGATGACTTCCAGGGAGCGCTCGTAACGGAACCCGGGGCGGATCCGCTTGAAGATCCGCGGGACCGTCTCGACGTTGTGCGCGAGCACCTCGGGGCGCGAGGAGAAGACCTCGGCGAGCTGCTCCGGGACCGCGTTGAAGTCGGGGATCAGCAGCTCCACCTTGGTGGCGCCGGTCGCCCGCTCCGCGGTCTGCGCGTGGATCTGGCGCACCGTCTCCGCGTACAGCCAGGCGCCGCCGTCCTCCAGGTCGTCGCGTGCGACGCCGGTGATCGTGGCGTAGTTGAGGTCCATCGTGACGACGGACTCGCCCACGCGGCGGGGCTCGTCGCGGTCGAGGGCCGCGGGCTTGCCCGTGTCGATCTGGCAGAAGTCGCAGCGCCGGGTGCACTGGTCACCGCCGATGAGGAAGGTGGCCTCGCGGTCCTCCCAGCATTCGTAGATGTTCGGGCAGCCGGCCTCCTGGCACACGGTGTGCAGACCCTCGCTCTTCACGAGTTTCTGCATCTTCGTGTACTCGGGGCCCATCTTCGCCCGGGTCTTGATCCACTCGGGCTTGCGCTCGATGGGGGTCTGGCTGTTCCGGACCTCGAGGCGCAGCATCTTGCGCCCGTCGGGTGCGACAGCGGACACTCCGGCACTCCCCTTTGCTTTCGCTGCATTGGATTCTTCGGCGAACACCAGGGTACGCCCGTGGTTAGAACGGTCTTACGTCTGCCCAACCTGTGGCCGACAGGGCCTATTCCCGTGCGGTTCTCAGGCGGTCGCCGCGGTCGCGGGGGCCGCCACGGCGCGGGGCGCGAGCTCCGCGTTCTCCAGGACGTCCCTGAGGTGCCTCTCGGCGACCGGGAGCACCTCCGCGATCGTGAGGTCGCGGCCCAGCTCGTACGCGAGCGAGGTGACGCCCGCGTCCCGGATGCCGCACGGCACGATCCTGTCGAACCAGGTGTTGTCCGGGTTCACGTTCAGCGCGAAGCCGTGCATGGTCACACCCTTGGCGACCCGGATGCCGATCGCGGCCAGCTTGCGGTCCTCGCGGCGCTGGCCGGCGTTGGACGGCGCGTACTCGGGGCCGTTCATCCGGGGGTCGAACTCCTCGTCGTGCAGCCGGGGATCGAAGTCCAGCGACAGCCCGCCGAGCGAGGGCCGGTCCTCGACCGGGTCGCCGAGGACCCAGACACCGCTGCGGCCCTCGACCCGGGAGGTCTCCACGCCGAAGTCGGCGGCCGTGCGGATCAGGGCGTCCTCCAGCCGGCGCACATGGGCGACGACGTCGACCGGACGCGGCAGCTTCTGGATGGGGTAGCCGACGAGCTGGCCCGGACCGTGCCAGGTGATCTTCCCGCCGCGGTCGACGTCGACGACCGGGGTGCCGTCCAGCGGGCGCTCGCTGTCGGTCGTGCGGCGCCCCGCCGTGTAGACGGGCGGGTGCTCGAGGAGCAGGCAGGTGTCGGGGACCGTGTCCTCGAACCGGGCGGCGTGCACCTCGCGCTGCTTCTGCCAGGCCTCCTGGTAGTCGACCGCTTCCTCGCCGAATCCCAGACGGACGAACCGCAGCTCACTCACTTCGGGTGCCTCCCTACTCGCGGTGGCGGGAGGCCGGGGGGTGTCCCCGGAGCCACGTCACCATGCACTGATGTGCGCCCTCGGCCACTGTACGACCGCTCCGTGCGCCGGCGTCCGGCAGGTCGAGACCGGCACTCCCCTGTCAGCGATGTCCACAATCCTCACACGATCGGATGAATGTGGAGCGAACGTCGTCGATGCGGCAGCCGGGCCAGCTAAATTCGCGCCGTTCCATAAGGGCTGCCCGCCGGGCCCCGAAGGCAGGAGACCCTAGAGCTGATGTCGGAACGACCTCCGCAGCGCACCCCCAACCGGCGGCTCGCTGCGCTCATCGCGGAAGCCGGATTCTCCCATGCGGGCCTGGCCCGCAGGGTGGATCAGCTGGGCCTCGAACACGGCCTCGACCTGCGGTACGACAAGACCTCGGTGACCCGCTGGCTGCGCGGTCAGCAGCCGCGGGGCACCACCCCCGCCCTGATCGCCGAGGTCTTCACCCGGCGGCTGGGGCGGCGGCTCTCGGCGCAGGACCTGGGCCTGGACGCGTGCGCGCCCGTCTACGCGGGTCTGGAGTTCGCGGCCACACCCACCGAGGCCGTCGACATCGTCAGCGGGCTGTGGCGGAAGGACTCGGGCAGCCACGCGGAGCTGCGGAAGATCGCGTTCACCCCGGCCGGACTGGTCGTTCCCAGCCGGGACTGGCTGATCGGGCGCGCCGACGAGTGGGTCGGCCGCGGCGAACCCGCGCCGGTGACCGGAGCGCCCGGCCTGCCGGCCCCGCGGACCCCGGCCGAGGCCAACGGCCTGCGGACGGCGAACGGGCCGCACACCGCCAATGACTCCGGCAAGCCCCACGGCCCCGCGGGCGCGCCAGGAGCGGGCACCCACGGAGCCGGGGCACACGGAGGCGGCACACACGGAGCCGGTGCACACGGTGCGGGCGCCCATGGAGCCGGAGCGCACGGGACGGCCGCGCACGGGTCGGGCGTCCACGGTGGCCGGCCCGGCACCCGCGGCCCCGGTTCCTCCCGTCCGCCCGGCCCCGCGGCACCGCCCCCGGGCGTCCCGCGCCAGCGGCAGACCGACCGGGGCCCCGGCCAGCGGGTCGGCAGCGGCGACGTGGCCGCCCTGCGATCGGTCGGTGAGCTCTTCCGCACGCTGGACAACGCGTACGGCGGCGGCCACGCCCGGCAGGCCCTCGTGCGGTACCTGGAGCACGAGGCCGAGCCCATGCTCCGCGGGAGCTACGGAGAGACGATCGGCCGGCGGCTCTTCTCGGCGGTCGCCGACCTGACCCGGCTGGCGGGCTGGACCTCGTACGACATCGCGGCGCACGGCCTCGCCCAGCGGTACTTCGTCCAGGCGCTGCGGCTCGCACAGGCCGCCGGGGACCGGGCGTACGGCTCGTTCGTCCTGATCACGATGAGCCGGCAGGCGGTCTACCTCGGGCACGGCAGGGAAGCCGTCCAGCTGGCCCGGGTCGCCCAGCAGGGCATCGGCTCGTCCGCGCCGTCCGTCGTCATGGCGATGCTGCACGCGGTCGAGGCGCGCGGGCACGGCGTGCTCGGCGAGACCAGGGCCTGCGTCGCCGCCCTCGTACGGGCCGAACGTTCCCTGCAGGCCGCCCGGGCCGGCGACGACGTGCCGCACTGGTCCCGCTACTTCGACGAGGCGCAGCTGGCCGACGAATTCGGTCACTGCCACCGCGATCTGCAGCAGTACCGGGTGTCCGCCCAGCACGCCGAGCGGTCCCTCCAGCTGCGCGCTCCGGCGTACGCCCGCAGCAGGCTGTTCTGCCGGGTGGTGCTGGCCTCCGCCCGGCTCGGCCTCGGTGAGCTGGACCAGGCCTGCCTGCTGGGCGCCGAGGCGGCCCAGCAGGCTTCGGAGATGCGGTCGGTGCGCGCGACGGAGTACGTACGGGACTTCGAGCGCCGCCTGGAGCCCTACCGGGACGCGGTCGCCGTACGCGGGTACCGCGACCGGGTCGCCGCGCTGGGCTGACCGGCGGCCGGCCCGGGCGCTACGCGGCGGCGGGCAGCGCCGTCCCGCCCCCGGGCTCTCTCCGCACCCCCAGGTCCGTGAGGATCGCCGAGGCCGCGCGCCGCCCGGAGTGCAGGGCGCCCTGGACCGTGCTCGTGTCCCGGTGGTCGCCGCACACGTACAGGCCGGCGAGCACCCGGACCGGCCGGCGCAGATCGTGCGGGGGCGGCATCGCGGGCACGGCCTCCGGGTCGTGACGGGCCGCCAGCAGCTCCCAGTCGTGGGTGGGCATGCCGTACAGCGTGGCGAGATGGGCGCGGACCGTGCGGTCGAGGTCCGGCGGCGGGGGGCCGAGCACCGTGGAGGTGACCAGCGTCCGGCCGTGCGGCGCCCGCGAGGGGTCGACCTCGCTCATCACGACGGTGTGCGCCACCGGACCCGACCGGTCCGCGTCCAGCAACAGGCTCGCACCGGTCGACGGGGCCACCGGGGCCGTGTGGTGCAGCACCGTCACCGGGTGGAACACCGGCGTCCGCAGCCCGGGCAGCAGCTCGGCGGCGGCCCCCGCACCGGTGGCCAGCAGCAGGGAACGGCAGCCCAGTTCGCCGTGTTCCTTGGTGCGCACAGAGGTGATGCCGGCGGCCGTGACGTGCACCCCGGTCCGTACGGTGCCGGGCGGCAGCGCCGCCGCCAGCAGCTCGGGCAGCGTCGAGGAACCCCCGGCAGGTACGCAGAGCCGGCCGCGCGCGTAACTGCGCAGTGCGAGGTCGGCGCAGCGGCTCGACGTCGTGAGGTCCGGATCGCTCAACAGGGCGGAGAGCAGCGGGCGCAGGAAGGTGCTGACCGTGCGCGGCGGGATCCCGCGTGCCGACAGGGCCGAGAGCGCCGGCCGGTCGGGCCGGGCCATGATCCGGGCCGTCGGAGTGGTGGCGAGGCGGGCCAGCCACGCGCCCAGCCTGGCCTGTTCGATCGTCCCGCCCAGGAGCGCCCGGGGGGCGCTCGACCGGGAGCGCACGGACCGGAGCGCGCCCCTCGCGCTCCGTACGTCCCCGGCGCGGAACCGGCGGCCCTCGCTGTGCACCAGTACCCCCGGGGCGAAGTCCCGCAGCACCAGCCCTTCGAGACCGGGGGTCGTGCGGAGCTCCGGGTACGCGGAGCTGAGCAAGGGGCCCAGATGGTCGAGCCGGAACCCGTCCGTCTGATGGGTGGCCATCCTGCCGCCGACCTGCGCGGCGGCCTCCAGGACGGTGACGCTCACTCCTGCGCTGATCAGCTGATGGGCCGCTGAAAGGCCGGCTGTCCCGGCCCCGATGATGACCACGTCCGCGTGCTGTGCCGTGTCTGCCGTGAGCACGTGCCCCTCCCCGCGTCGGCTCGACTGGTGGGGAGCTCTTGCCCCCAACAGGCCCCCGGAATGCCGGAGTTCGGGTCGAGGGTAGGTGGATGGCCGATGCAGGCACAGTCGCGCGGACCCCGGGCATCGGTGCACGGGGTCGCACGACACCCGGTGGGACCGTCCCGGGGACGGCGAACGGAACGGCGGCAGGAGGGCCCCAGGGGGCCGGGACGGGACGGCTGACCTGCGCCGCGAAGCGGCACCGCGGCCCCGGAGGGCGGCCGGGCTCAGCGCAGTGCGGCGCGGATGGCCTCGTCGATCCCGGGGAAGGCGAACGAGAAGCCCGAGTCGAGAAGTTGGCCGGGGAGCACCCGCTGGCTGCCCAGGACGTCCTCGGCGAAGTCCCCGAGCGCGATCCGCAGTGCGGGCGCCGGGGCGGTGAACAGGGTCGGGCGGCGCAGCACCCGGCCCATCGCGGCTGTCACCTGGCCGTTGGTGACGGGGGAGGGGCCGGTCAGATTCACCGGACCGGACAGGGACTCCGTGTCCAGGAGGTGCCGCATGGCCGCGATGTGGTCGTGCAGGGCGATGAAGCTCCAGTACTGCCGGCCGTTCCCGAGCCGCCCGCCGAGCCCCGCCCTGAACAGCGGGAACAGGCGACCCCAGGCACCGCCCCGCCGGGCGACGACCAGGCCGGTACGGGTGTGCACCGTGCGGATGCCAGCCTCCTCGGCGGGGGCCGTGGCCTCCTCCCACTCCACGCACACGGACGGCAGGAAGCCCTCGCCGGGCGGCGCGCTCTCGTCGACCGCGCGGTCCCCGGTGTCGCCGTAGTAGCCGATGGCGGATCCGGACAGCAGCACCCTCGGCGGGGTGTCCAGGGAGGCCACCGCCTCGGCGATCGCCGCCGTGCCCAGCACCCGGCTGTCCCGGATCTCCCGCTTGTACGCCTCGGTCCACCGGTGGTCCCCGACCCCGGCACCGGCGAGGTGGACGACGGCGTCGCAGCCGACCAGCCCCGCCACGTCGACGTACTGCCGCTTCGGGTCCCACTCCACCTCGTCGCCCGTGGCGGCAGGGCGGCGCACCAGGCGCACCACCTCGTGCCCGTCGGCGCGCAGCGAGCGCACGAGCGCCGCTCCGATGAGTCCGGTCGATCCGGTGACGGCGATACGGGAGTGCGGCATGGGCCCATCCTGCCCCATGGGCCCCGCGGCACGTGGAACACGGCGTGGCACAGTGGCACGCATGTCCGAGCCGCAGATCCTCTCGCTCCTGCCCGTCCGAACCGCCGCGCAGGCGGACGCGAGCGCGCTCGGGGAGCTCGACCGCGCCACCTGGTCGACGCTGCACGCGGTGCAGCCGAGGCCGCAGCCCCCGTACGAGCCCTTCTTCGACGAGCGGCACCGGCCCGAGGACTTCCTGGTGGCCGAGGCCGTCACCGGTGCGGGGGAGGAGCGCATCGCCGGATACCTCCGGCTGGCCAGGCCGACCCCGCTCGCCTGCAACGCCCACGTACGCCAGATACAGGGCCTCGCCGTGGCCGAGTGGGCGCGGGGCAGCGGCATCGCGCGGGCGCTGCTGCGCGCCTCGTACACCGAGGCACGGCGGCAGGGAGCCGGGCGGCTCACCCTGCGGGTGCTCGGGCACAACGCCCCCGCGCGGGCGCTCTACGCGTCGGAGGGCTTCGCCGTCGAAGGGGTGCTGCCCGGCGAGTTCTTCCTGCACGGACGGTACGTCGACGACGTCCTGATGGGCCGTGCGCTGGCGCCCTGAGACGCCGGGACCGGGGGCCCGAACCGGCCGCTCAGGCCGCCCCGAAGCGGTCCCAGAGCGCGGGGAACCGTTCCGCCAGCGCCGCGTCGTCCTCGAAGGCGAAGGGCGTGCCCTCCGGTTCCGCGGCCTGGGACGGCAGCCCGAGGTCGGGAGCCACCACGCCGGTGAGCTGCTCGTACGCCTCGTCCGCCGCGTATCCGAGCTCCTCGCCGTCCCCGTCGAGCTCGTCGTCGAAGTCCTCCAGCAGCTCGGCGAGGCTGTCCGGATCGTGCATCGCGCCCTCGAAGACCTCCCGGCCCTGCGCGATCAGCCAGCACCGGAAGAAGTCGAACGCGTCGTCGCTCGCCCCGCCGAGCAGCACGGCGGCCGCGCCCCACAGGTCCCAGCGGTAGGCGCGGTTGTAGCGGGCCTCGAAGTGCCTGGCGAAATCCAGCACGGAGTCGGGGTCGAGCCGCACCAGCCGTTCGACGAGCAGGTCGGCGTGGTCCTCGGGGTCGCCCTCGGCGGCCTCGCGGGTGCTGTCGATGATCTCCCAGAACTCCGTCTCGTCCATCACGGGTCCAGCATCTGCCCTGGCGGCAGGCGATGCACGCGGAGACACCGAATTGAAGCCTTCAGCGATACAGGTCGCGCAGGCGTTCGGCGGCATCGATGAAACGTTCGCGCAGGGTGGCGGGCGCGAGGACCTCCAACTCCGGTCCGAGGGCGAGCAGCTGGCCGTACGCGACCTCCTCGGACTCGACCGCCAGGACGACCGTGCGCAGGCCGTCCCCGTCGGGCCCGGCGGCCACCGCCAGCGCCTCCTCGGCGGCGGCCCGGTCCACGGCGTACGGCAGCCGCCGCACACCGGCCCCGGACAGCCGTACGGTCACCTCGGTACGCAGGATCGACCGGGCGAACTGGGCCGCCCGCTCCTCCCAGAAGCCGGGCAGATCGAAGTCCTCGTCCCGGGTGAAGCGGGCCTCCGACACGGTGACCGCGGTGAACCGGTCGATCCGGTACACCCGGAAGTCCTCCCCGGCCCGGGCGCACAGGTACCAGACGCCGGCCTTCAGCACGAGCCCGTACGGGGACAGCTCCCGCTCGACCTCCCGCGTACCGCCGCGGAGGTAGCGGACCAGGACCGGCCGGTCGTCCCAGACGGCCTCCGCGACGGCCGGCAGCAGCTCGGGGGTGGCCGGCTCGTGGAACCAGCCCGGGGCGTCCAGGTGGAAGCGCTGGGCGGCGGTCCTGGAGGCGTCCCGCAGCGAGGGCAGCAGGGCCGCCGAGACCTTCAGCCGGGCCGCCGACGCCGCGTCGTCCAGCCCCATCTCGCGCAGCGCGGAGGGCAGCCCGGACAGGAAGAGCGCCTCGGCCTCGTGGCGGGCCAGCCCGGTCAGCCGGGTCCGGTAACCCCCGACGAGCCGGTACCCGCCGGCCCGGCCCCGGTCCGCGTACACGGGCACCCCCGCCTCGGAGAGCGCCTGGGCGTCCCTGGTCACGGTGCGCTCCGACACCTCCAGCTCCTTCGCCAGCTCGGCGGCGGTCATGGCGGGGCGGGACTGCAGGAGCAGCACCATCTTGATGAGCCGGGCAGCACGCATGGAGCCATTGTGAGGGTGCCGACGACGGCGGGGCAGGTGCCGGACCTGCCCGGCACCCGCCCCGCCGGTCCGACTACAGCCCGTACTTCTCCCGGGCCTCCTTGACCTTCGAGGCCGGGATCTCGCCGCGGCGGGCCAACTGGGCCAGGGAGGCGACCACGACCGACTCCGGGTCGACCCCGAAGTGCCGGCGGGCGGCCTCGCGGGTGTCGGAGAGGCCGAAGCCGTCCGTGCCCAGCGAGGACCAGTCCTGCTCCACCCACTGGCTGATCTGGTCCGGCACCGCGCGCATCCAGTCGCTGACCGCGAGGACCGGGCCCGGCGCGCCGGAGAGCGCCTGCGTCACGTACGGCACCTTCTCCTCGCCGCGGAGCAGCGCCTCGTCGGCCTCCAGCGCGTCACGGCGCAGCTCGCCCCACGAGGTCGCGGACCAGACATCGGCCGTGACCCCCCAGTCGGCGGCCAGGAGTTCCTGGGCCCTGAGCGCCCAGTGGATCGCCGTACCGGAGCCCAGGAGCTGCAGACGCGGCGCGTCCGCCGTGGCGGGCGTGCCCTCCTTGAAGCGGTACAGGCCCTTGACGATGCCCTCCTCGACGCCTTCCGGCATCGCGGGCTGCTGCTTCGGCTCGTTGTAGACCGTCAGGTAGTAGAAGACGTTCTCGGCCTCGGGGCCGTACATCCTGCGCAGACCGTCCTTGACGATCACCGCGATCTCGTACGCGAACGCCGGGTCGTAGTTCAGCGACGCCGGGTTCGTGGACGCGATCAGGTGCGAGTGGCCGTCCGCGTGCTGCAGACCCTCGCCCGTCAGCGTCGTACGGCCCGCCGTGGCACCGACGATGAAGCCCTTGCCGAGCTGGTCGGCGAGCTGCCACATCTGGTCGCCGGTCCGCTGCCAGCCGAACATCGAGTAGAAGATGTAGAACGGGATCATCGTCTCGCCGTGCGTCGCGTACGACGTGGAGGCGGCGATGAAGTCGGCCATGGCACCGGCCTCGGTGATCCCCTCGTTGAGGATCTGGCCGTCCTTGGCCTCCTTGTAGTACATCAGCTGGTCACGGTCGACCGGCTCGTACGTCTGGCCCAGCGGCGAGTAGATGCCGGCCGACGGGAACAGCGACTCCATACCGAAGGTACGGGCCTCGTCCGGGACGATCGGGACCCAGCGCCTGCCGGTCTCCTTGTCCCGCATCAGGTCCTTCACCAGGCGGACGAACGCCATGGTGGTGGCCATCTCCTGCTTGCCGGACCCCTTGTACAGGGCCTTGAAGGCGCGATCCTCCGGCTGCGGCAGGGCCGCGGCGTGCACCCGGCGGGCGGGGGCCGGACCGCCGAGGGCGGCACGGCGCTCCTGGAGGTAGCGGACCTCGGGGGAGTCGGCGCCCGGGTGGCCGTAGGGGACCAGGCCGTCCGCGAAGGCGCTGTCCGGGATCGGGAGGCCGAGCAGCTCGCGCATGCTCTTGAACTCGTCGATCGACAGTTTCTTCATCTGGTGGTTGGCGTTCTTGGACTCGAAGCCCTTGCCGAGCGTGTAGCCCTTGACCGTCTGGGCCAGGATCACGGTCGGCGCGCCCTTGTGCTCCACCGCGGCGCGGTAGGCCGCGTACACCTTGCGGGCCTCGTGGCCGCCGCGGGAGCTGTAGAAACACTCGGCGATCTTGGCGTCGCTCAGCAGTTTCGCCAGCTCGGCGAGCGCGGGCTCGGCGCCGAAGAAGTGCTCGCGGATGTACGCCACGTCTCGGGTCGCGTACGTCTGGAACTGCGCGTCCGGCACCTCGCGGAGGCGGCGGATCAGCGCGCCCGTGGTGTCCAGCTGGAACAGCTCGTCCCAGGCGTTGCCCCAGAGCGTCTTGATGACGTTCCAGCCGGCTCCGCGGAACGCGCCCTCCAGCTCCTGGACCACGCGGAAGTTCGCGCGGACCGGGCCGTCGAGGCGCTGCAGGTTGCAGTTGATGACGAAGGTCAGGTTGTCGAGCTGCTCACGGGCCGCGAGGGCGAGGGCTGCGGTCGACTCGGGCTCGTCCATCTCGCCGTCGCCCAGGAAGGCCCAGACGTGCGAGTTCGACGTGTCCTTGATCCTGCGGTTCTCCAGGTAGCGGTTGAAGCGCGCCTGGTAGATCGCGGAGAGAGGGCCGAGGCCCATCGAGACGGTGGGGAACTCCCACAGCCAGGGCAGCCGCCGCGGGTGCGGGTAGGACGGCAGGCCCGCACCGCCCGACTCCTGGCGGAAGTTGTCGAGCTGCTGCTCGCCGAGGCGGCCGTCGAGGAAGGCACGGGCGTAGATACCGGGGGAGGCATGGCCCTGGATGTAGAGCTGGTCGCCGGAACCGTCCCCCTCCTTGCCGCGGAAGAAGTGGTTGAAGCCGGTCTCGTACAGCCAGGCGGCCGAGGCGAAGGTGGCGATGTGGCCGCCGACGCCGAAGCGGGCACCACGGGTGACCATCGCGGCCGCGTTCCAGCGGTTCCACGCGGTGATCTTCGATTCCATCTCCAGGTCGCCGTCGAAGGCGGGCTCCGCGGAGGTGGGGATGGTGTTGACGTAATCGGTCTCCAGCAGCTTGGGCAGCGCGATACCGGCGCCCTCGGCGTGCTGGAGCGAACGCCGCATCAGATAAGCGGCGCGGTGCGGGCCCGCGGCCTTGGTGACGGCGTCCAGGGAGGCCGCCCATTCGGCGGTCTCCTCGGGGTCGCGGTCCGGGAGCTGGTCGAGCTCGCTCGGAAGCTTTGCTACGGGGTCGGTCATGATCGCCGCCTTCCGGAGTGGGAGGGGGTGGAGAAGGCCCTGGCTGGCAGGACAGGGCGATCGGGCCGGTGGGCCCGCGAGTGAACTGTAAGGCGCCGATCGATGATCGATCAAAGGATGAAAGGCAAAACTTCTCGATATGAAGAAAGTGGCATGGGGTGCCTCGAAGTGGGGCACGGAGTGACGGGACTATTGGGGTGAAACGGGCTCTGAGCTGCACAGTCGAGCGCCTGGTACCGCAGATGGGTGCGTACCTCCGCGAGGCGCACGCCGTCACCCGCACTCCCGCCGCCGCTCCGGCGCACGCCCTCCCGCGCTGGCTCGCGCCTTCGCCGGGCTTATGGCCGAGGGACGTGCCCGGGGCCGCGCCCCGGAGTCACGCCCGGGGCGCGCACCCCAGGACGTGCTCCTTCACCAGCACGGCGATCTGCGGGTCCCGCCGCAGGAACGCCTTGATCAGCGCCTCGTGCTCCTCCGCGTACGACTTCTGCACCGTGCCCAGCCAGCGGATGGACAGGGCCGTGAAGACCTCGATGCCCAGCCCCTCCCAGGTGTGCAGCAGCACGGCGTTCCCCGCCGCCCGCACCATCTCCCGGTGGAAGGCCACGGTGTGCCGCACCTGTGCCTCGCCGTCGGCCAGCCGGTCCGCCTCGTACAGGGCCGCCACGTGCGGGGTCAGCGCCGAGCAGTCCTCGCCCAGTGCCGGGGCCGCCAGCTCCGCGGCGATCTGCTCCAGCCCGGCCCGTACGGGGTAGCTCTCCTCCAGATCGGCCGCCGTCAGATTCCGTACCCGTACGCCCTTGTTGGGCGCCGACTCGATCAGCCGCAGGGTCTCCAGCTCGCGCAGCGCCTCACGCACCGGCGTCTGGCTGACCTCCAGCTCGGTCGCGATGCGCCGCTCGACGATCCGCTCGCCCGG
This sequence comes from Streptomyces sp. NBC_01520, assembly GCF_045040375.1. Taxonomy (NCBI): domain Bacteria; kingdom Bacillati; phylum Actinomycetota; class Actinomycetes; order Kitasatosporales; family Streptomycetaceae; genus Streptomyces; species Streptomyces sp. NBC_01520. The sequence continues at coordinate 2,202,201 of NZ_CP109404.1, read as the reverse complement.
CTTCCAGCGCCCGCTGACGATCCCGTCCACGATGTGCTCGCGGATCTGCTCGCGCAGCGAGTGGACGACGGGCGGGGTCATGACGGGCTCCTTCGGGGCAAACCGGTGCTGCCTGCACCGACGCAGCCGCCAGGGGACGACCGGTGGTGTCTAGACAATACGGCGGCGCCCCCGCCCGGGAGTGTTCCGGACGGGGGCGCCGCTGGTGAGGCTGGTTACAACCGCGGGGCTCAGAGCCCGAGCTCGACCTCGAACTCGCCGGCCTCGAGGATCGCCTTGACCGTCGTCAGGTAGCGGGCGGCGTCCGCGCCGTCCACCAGACGGTGGTCGTAGGAGAGCGAGAGGTACGTCATGTCGCGGACACCGATGACGGTGCCCTCGGCGGTCTCGATGACCGCCGGACGCTTGACGGTGGCACCGATGCCCAGGATGGCCGCCTGGTTCGGCGGCACGATGACGGTGTCGAACAGCGCACCGCGCGAACCGGTGTTGCTGATGGTGAAGGTCGCACCCGACATGTCGTCCGGGGTGAGGCCACCACCGCGGGCCTTGCCGGCCAGCTCGGCCGTCTTCTTCGCGATACCGGCGATGTTCAGGTCGCCCGCACCCTTGATGACCGGGGTCATCAGGCCCTTCTCGGCGTCCACGGCGATGCCGATGTTCTCCGAGTCGAAGTACGTGATGGTGCCTTCGTCCTCGTTGATCCGGGCGTTGACGACCGGGTGGGCCTTCAGCGCCTGGGCCGCCGCCTTCACGAAGAACGGCATCGGGGACAGCTTGACGCCCTCACGGGCGGCGAAGGACTCCTTCGCCTGGTTGCGCAGCTTCATCAGCTTGGTGATGTCGACCTCGAGGACCGAGGTCAGCTGGGCCTGCGAGTGCAGCGCCTTCATCATGTTGTCGCCGATGACCTTGCGCATGCGGGTCATCTTGACCGTCTGACCGCGCAGCGGGGACGCCTCCAGCTTCGGCGCGGCCTTGGCTGCCGGGGCAGCGGCGGCCGGAGCCGGAGCGGCAGCGGCGGCCCTGGCGGCCTCCGCGGCGGCGACGACGTCCTGCTTGCGGATACGGCCACCGACGCCGGTGCCCTTGACCGCGCCCAGGTCGACGCCGTTCTCGGCGGCGAGCTTGCGGACCAGCGGCGTGACGTACGCGCCGTCGTCACCGGAAGGCGCGGCCGGAGCGGCCGGTGCCGGGGCGACGGGTGCCGGGGCGGCGGCCACCGGCGCGGGGGCGGCCGGAGCCGCGACCGGGGCGGCGGGTGCCACCGGCGCGGGAGCCGGGGCAGCCGGTGCCGGAGCAGCAGCGGCCGGAGCCGGAGCGGCCGGAGCCGGAGCGGCCGGAGCCGGAGCGGCGCCCGGAGCACCGATGACGGCGAGCTTGGCGCCGACCTCGGCGGTCTCGTCCTCGGCGACCACGATCTCCAGCAGCACGCCGGAGACCGGGGCGGGGATCTCGGTGTCGACCTTGTCCGTGGAGACCTCGAGCAGGGGCTCGTCCTCCGTGACCTCCTCGCCGACCTCCTTCAGCCAGCGGGTGACGGTGCCCTCGGTGACGCTCTCACCGAGCGCCGGGAGTGTGACATCGGTACCGGCGGCGCCACCGGCCGGGGCCGCGGGAGCCTCGGCAGGAGCGGCGGCGGCAGGGGTCTCGGCGACGGGCGCCGGGGCCTCGGCGGCAGGCGCCGGCGCGGCAGCGGGCTCGGCGGCCGGAGCCGCGGCGGGCGCGCCCGTGCCGTCGTCGATGACGGCCAGCTCGGCGCCGACCTCGACGGTCTCGTCCTCGGCGACCTTGATGGACGCGAGGATGCCCGAGGCGGGGGCGGGGATCTCGGTGTCGACCTTGTCGGTCGAGACCTCGAGCAGCGGCTCGTCGGCCTCGACGTGCTCGCCCTCGGCCTTCAGCCAGCGGGTGACGGTGCCCTCGGTGACGCTCTCGCCGAGCGCCGGAAGGGTTACGGAAACCGACATGGTTTCAGTTGCTCCTTACGAAAGTGCGGAAGTGGTCGGTCGTCGCGCCCGGGACCGGAATCAGTCGTGGGAGTGAAGAGGCTTGCCGGCCAGGGCCAGGTGGGCCTCGCCCATCGCCTCGTTCTGCGTCGGGTGGGCGTGGATGAGCTGCGCGACCTCGGCCGGCAGCGCCTCCCAGTTGTAGATCAGCTGGGCTTCGCCGACCTGCTCGCCCATACGGTCACCGACCATGTGGACGCCGACCACGGCACCGTCCTTGACCTGGACGAGCTTGATCTCGCCGGCGGTCTTCAGGATCTTGCTCTTGCCGTTGCCCGCGAGGTTGTACTTGAGGGCGACGACCTTGTCCGCACCGTAGATCTCCTTGGCCTTGGCCTCGGTGATACCGACGGAGGCGACCTCGGGGTGGCAGTACGTCACCTTCGGCACGCCGTCGTAGTCGATCGGCACGGTCTTGAGGCCGGCCAGCCGCTCCGCCACCAGGATGCCCTCGGCGAAGCCGACGTGGGCGAGCTGGAGGGTCGGGGCGAGGTCGCCCACGGCCGAGATCGTCGGGACGTTGGTCTGCATGTACTCGTCGACGAGGACGTAGCCGCGGTCCATCGCGACGCCGGCCTCCTCGTAGCCCAGGCCCTGCGAGACCGGGCCGCGGCCGATCGCGACCAGCAGCACCTCCGCCTCGAAGGTCTTGCCGTCGGCGAGGGTGACCCGCACACCGTCCTCGGTGTACTCGGCCTTGTCGAAGAAGGTGCCGAGGTTGAACTTGATGCCGCGCTTGCGGAACGCGCGCTCAAGGAGCTTCGAGCTGTTCTCGTCCTCGACCGGGACCAGGTGCTTCAGGCCCTCGACGATCGTGATGTCGGTCCCGAAGGACTTCCACGCCGAGGCGAACTCGACGCCGATGACGCCGCCGCCCAGGACGATCGCGGACTTCGGCACGCGGTCCAGCTTCAGCGCGTGGTCCGAGGAGATGATGCGGTTGCCGTCGATCTCCAGGCCGGGCAGCGACTTCGGCACGGAGCCGGTCGCGAGCACCACGTGGCGGCCCTGGATGCGCTGGCCGCCGACATCCACCGAGGTGGGCGACGAGAGCCGGCCCTCACCCTCGATGTAGTGCACCTTGCGCGAGGCGATGAGTCCCTGCAGACCCTTGTACAGGCCCGAGATCACCTCGTCCTTGTAGGCGTGGACGGCCTCGATGTCGATGCCCTCGAAGGTGGCCTTCACGCCGAACTGACCGGCCTCGCGGGCCTGGTCGGCGATCTCGCCGGCGTGCAGCAGCGCCTTCGTGGGAATGCAGCCGTTGTGCAGGCAGGTGCCGCCGACCTTGCCCTTCTCGATCAGTGCGACGTCCAGGCCCAGCTGCGCTCCGCGCAGTGCCGCGGCGTAACCGCCGCTACCACCGCCGAGGATCACTAGGTCGAAAACGGTGCTGGCGTCGTTCGCCACGTCACGTCCTCCATGCATGTGCGCCGTACGCCGGGCCCCGTCGCTGGGGTGTGACCGGCCGGTCGGCTGGTGTTCGGCCGCTTGCGTTATTCGGCCCTGTGGTGGGGGCCCTGTCCTGCCGAGAACCCATCTTCGCACTTGTTGAGGGCGGGCGGGACGCGGGGCCCCGCTCCGGGTCGGACGGGTGTCCGGCCCGGACGGTTGCCGATGCGTACAAAGTTTCGGAAAAGCAGCCGGTCAGAGCCACTGGGTGGAACACGTACGGCCCCGGACGTATGCCCGGGGCCGTATCCGCTGCGCGCGAACGTCACACGCGGACATCACGCGCGAAAGCCGCACGCGTACGTGGTGCCCGGACTCAGCCCAGGTCGCCGGCGGCCGTGCGCTCCGCCAGCTTGACCAGGGTGCGGACCGCGGATCCGGTGCCGCCCTTGGGCGTGTAGCCGTACGGCGCTCCCTCGTGGAAGGCGGGCCCGGCGATGTCCAGGTGGGCCCAGGCGATGCCCTCGCCCACGAACTCCTGGAGGAAGAGGCCGGCCACCAGGCCGCCGCCCATCCGCTCGCCGATGTTGGCGATGTCGGCGGTCGGGGAGTCCATGCCCTTGCGCAGGTCGGCGGGGAGCGGCATCGGCCAGGACGCCTCGCCGACCTCCTCGGCGATCTCGTGGATGGCGGTACGGAAGGCGTCGTCGTTGGCCATCACGCCGAAGGTGCGGTTGCCGAGGGCGACGACCATCGCGCCCGTCAGGGTCGCCACGTCGACGATCGCGTCGGGGTTCTCCTCGGAGGCGCGGGTCAGCGCGTCGCCGAGGACGAGCCGGCCCTCGGCGTCGGTGTTGAGGACCTCGACGGTCCTGCCGCTGTACATGCGCAGCACGTCACCCGGGCGGGTGGCGTTGCCCGACGGCATGTTCTCGGCGAGGGCCAGCCAGCCGGTGACGTTGACCCGCAGGCCGAGACGGGACGCCGCGACGACAGCCGCGAACACGGCGGCGGCGCCGCTCATGTCGCACTTCATCGTCTCGTTGTGGCCGGCCGGCTTGAGCGAGATGCCGCCCGAGTCGTAGGTGATGCCCTTGCCGACGAGGGCGAGGGTCTTCTCCGCCTTGGGGTGCGTGTAGGCGAGCCGGACGAGGCGCGGGCCGTGCGCCGAACCCTGGCCGACGCCCAGCAGACCGCCGAAGCCGCCCTTGACGAGCGCCTTCTCGTCGAGGACCTGCACCTTGATGCCGTGCTCCTTGCCGGCGGCGGTGACCACGGCGGCGAAGGACTCGGGGTACAGGTCGTTGGGCGGGGTGTTGATCAGGTCGCGGGCCCGGTTGATCTCCTCGGTGACCGCGAGGGCGCGCTCGGCGGCGGCCTTGAACGCCTTGTCGCGCGCCTTGGTGCCGAGCAGGGCGACCTCGGCGAGCGGCAGCTTCGGGCCGCCGGGCTTGGCACCCTTGGGGGCGACCTTGTTCTCGCCGCCCTGGTAGGCGGTGAAGGCGTACGCGCCCAGCAGGGCGCCCTCCGCGATGGCCTCGGCGTCCTCGGCGGACTCCGTCGGCAGGGCGAATCCGGCCTTCTTCGAGCCGGCGAGCGCGCGGGCGGCGCTGCCCGCGGCCCGGCGCAGTGCCTCGGCGTCGTACGTGCCGCCCTTCTTCGGGACCGGGCCGAGCCCGACCGCGAGGACGACCGGGACCTTGAGTCCGGACGGCGCGGGGAGCTTGGTCACCTCGCCCTCGGCACCAGAGGCGCCCAGGGTCTCCAGGACGGTGGCGAGCTTTCCGTCGAACGCCTTGTCCACGGCCTCGGCGCCCGGTGCGACGACCAAGTCCCCGGACTTGGACCCGGCGCCCTTGGCGACGCCGACGACGAGTGCGTCGGCGCGCAGCGTCGCCGCACCGGCAGTGCTGAGAGTGAGAGCAGTCACGGTGGTGAAATCTCGCTTCCGTTGAGTTCTGTGTCGGTCGAGGGGGTGGGCCGACCGTGCCCGGCGCATCGTAGACGCCGCCGCAATGTGCCGGTTATGAGCCTACGCGCGCCTTCGCTCCCCGCTCACAGGGGCGGGGCCGTCCAGCCGTACGCCCCCGTTCCGACCGGCCCCGTGCGGAGGGAACGGACCTCGGGGATAGGGTCGTTGACCTGGGCGGGACGAGTGGGGGACGACATGCGGAGCGCGAGGACGCGGTGGCCGGTGCCCTGCGCCGTGCTGGTGCTGCTGGCCGGCTGCGCCCCCGGTGCGGAGACCAGGACCCCCGCGGAACCGAAGACCCCCGCGGAGCCGAAGGCCGCGCAGCGCTGGCAGCCGGAACCGGGCGTGGAATGGCAGTGGCAGCTCTCCGGCCGGGTGGACACGGGCGTCGACGTGCCGGTCTACGACATCGACGGGTTCGACCAGGACGCGAGCACGGTGGCCGCGCTGCACCGTGAGGGCCGCAAGGTCATCTGCTACCTCTCCACCGGCGCCTGGGAGGACTTCCGGCCCGACGCGGCGAAGTTCCCCGCCTCCGTACGCGGGAAGAGCAACGGCTGGGAGGGTGAGTGGTGGCTCGACATCCGCCGCACCGACGTCCTGGAACCGCTGATGGAGGCCCGGATCGCCATGTGCGCGAAGAAGGGCTTCGACGCCGTCGAGCCGGACAACATGGACGGCTACCTCAACACCACGGGCTTCCCCCTGACCGCGGGGGACCAGCTGCGCTACAACCGGCTGATCGCCCGCATCGCCCACGACCACGGGATGGCCGTCGGCCTGAAGAACGACCTGCCGCAGATCCCGGAACTGGTGGACGACTTCGACTTCGCGGTCAACGAACAGTGCGCGCAGTACGACGAGTGCGAGACCCTCACCCCGTTCATCGAGGCGGGCAAGGCCGTCTTCCACGCCGAGTACGAGGTGCCGGTGGCGGACTTCTGCGCACAGTCCCGGAAGCTGCGGCTGAGCTCGCTGCTCAAGAAGTACGAACTCGGGGTCTGGCGCCGCACCTGCTGACGGTCCCTCGGCCGCGGACGCCCCCGGCCGAGGGGTCGCGTCTCAGCCGAGGACCAGCGCCACCAGCGTCACCGTGGCGGCCGTCTCCTCCAGCGCCCCGAACACGTCGCCGGTCACCCCGCCGAAGCGCCGCACGCAGTGGCGCAGCATCAGGTGCGCCGCCCCCAGGCCGGCCAGGGCCGCGAGGGCGTGGTGCACGGCCCCGTGACCGCCGAGCAGCGCACCGGCCCCCGCGCAGCCCGCGAGGACCACGCAGGCGACGGCCGTGGCGGTACGGAGCGCGACGGTGCCCGCCACCGCCGCGCCGAGGCCCTCCGGCCGGGCCGGCGGGACGCCTCGGCGCGCGGCCAGCGTGAGCGCGAGCCGGGCGACGACGGCGGCCGTGACCGTCCCCAGCGCCCCGTACGCCCAGCCCCGCCCGTACAGCTCGGACAGGGCCGCGACCTGGGCCAGCAGGACGAACAGCAGGGTGATCACACCGAACGGCCCAATGTCGGACTGCTTCATGATCCGCAGGGCGTCCTCGGCCGGCCGGGCGCTGCCGAGTCCGTCGGCGGTGTCCGCCAGGCCGTCCAGATGCAGGCCCCGGGTCAGCACGGCGGGGAGCGCGGCGGAGGCGACCGCGGCCGGCAGGGCCCCTGACCCGGCGAGCAGCAGCAGCACCCCGGACCCGGCCGCGAGCAGCCCCACCACCAGCCCGGCGAGCGGGGCGCAGAGCATGCCGGCACGGGCGGCTCCACGGTCCCAGCGGGAGACGCGGACGGGGAGCACGGTCAGGGTGCCGAAGGCGAAACGTATGCCGTGGCTGTTCAGGGAGGTCACCGCGCGCAGGCTAGCCGGTACGGCCCGGCGCTAGATTGTGCAGAACACGCAAAAGACCGCAAAGCCGGACTGTCGGGAGTAGGTGGCATGGGTCACTGGCTTCACCAGAACATCGTCGAACCGGGCAAGCTCCCGCTGCTGCTCGCCCTGAGCGCCTTCGTGCTGACGTTCGCCGTCACCCGTGTCATCACCCGGATGATCAGGGCCGGGAAGGGGCCGTTCCGCAACATCTCGCCCGGCGGGGTGCACGTCCACCACGTGGTGCCGGGCGTCGTGCTCTCGGTGGTCGGCGGCTTCGGCGCGGTGGCCTGCGGACAGCACGGCGTCGCCGCCGGGATCTGCGCCGCCGTCTTCGGTGTGGGAGCCGGCCTGGTCCTCGACGAGTTCGCGCTGATCCTGCACCTCGACGACGTGTACTGGAGCGAGGAGGGCCGGCAGAGCGTGGAGGCCGTCGTCCTCACCGCCTCGCTCGTCGTGCTCGTGCTCGCCGGCTTCTCACCCCTGGGTGTGGACGAACTGACCGGCGAGCAGCAGCAGAACAGGCTGGGCGTCGTGCTGACCTACCTCGTCAACTTCGGCTTCGTACTGATCGCCCTGTTCAAGGGCAAGGTCCGCATGGCGGTGATCGGCACCCTCGTCCCGTTCATCGCGCTGATCGCCGCGATCCGGCTGGCCAGGCCGGTCTCGCCGTGGGCCAGGCGCTTCTACCGCAACCGGCACCGGGCCCGCGCCAGAGCGGCGCTGAGGGCCTATCACCACGACGTGCGCTGGGCGGGGCCGCGCCGCAGGTTCCAGGACCTGATCGGCGGAGCCCCGGACCGGACACCGCTCCCGGGGCCGCCCGGCGGCCCCGGGACCTGAGATCAGGCGGTGGTGCTCTCCGCGCTCCCCACGTTCCCCACGTTCTCCGCGGGGTCCGCGCTCTCCGGCTCCACGGAGGTCCCGTCCGCGGATTCCTCCTCGGACTCCTCCGCCCGCTCGGGCAGCTCCGCGGCCAGCGCCGCGGCGGCCTGGACGAGCGGCAGCGCGAGCAGCGCGCCGCTGCCCTCGCCCACGGTCACCCCGTGGTCCAGCAGTGGCGTCAGCGCCATCCGGTCCAGCGCCTTCGTCTGCGCCGGCTCACCGCTCACCTGCCCGGCCAGCCACCAGTCCGGCGCCCGGAAGGCCGCCCGCTGGGCCACCAGGGCACAGGCCGCCGAGACGACGCCGTCCAGCACCACGGGCATCCGGCGCACCGCGCTCTGCAGCAGGAAGCCGGTCATCGCCGCCAGATCAGCGCCGCCCACCGCTGCCAGCAGCTCCAGCTGATCGCCGAGAACAGGCCGGGCCCGGCGCAACGCGTCCCGGATCGCGGCGCACTTGCGCATCCACGCCAGGTCGTCGATGCCCGCACCCCCGCGCCCGGTCACCACCGACGCGTCCGTGCCGCACAGGGCCGCGATCAGGGTCGAGGCCGCCGTCGTACCGCCGACGCTCAGATCACCGAGCACCACCAGATCGGTGCCGGAGTCGGCCTCCTCGTCGGCGATCCGCATCCCGAGACGTACGGCCTGCTCGGCCTCCTCGGCCGTCAGCGCGTCCTCGACGTCGATACGGCCGCTGCCGCGCCGCACCCGGTGCCGCACGACCGCGTCGGGAAGCAGCTCCGGGTCGCAGTCCAGGCCCGCGTCCACGATCCGCACGGGCACGGAGAAGCGCCGGGACAGCACCGCCACCGGGCTCGCCCCGTCCAGCACGGCCCGGACCAGCTCGTGCGCGGTCCCGGCCGCCCGGCCGGACACCCCGAGCTCCGCCACCCCGTGGTCACCCGCGAAGAGCACCACACGGGGCCGGTCGACCGGCTTGACCGGCACCGCCTGCTGAGCGGCCGACAGCCACTCGCCCAGCTCGTCGAGCCGTCCGAGGGCGCCGGAGGGGACGATCAGCCGCTCCCGGCGTTCCTCGGCATCACGGCGTACACCCCCGTCGGGGCGTTCGATCAGGTCGGAGAAGTCGTCCAGATTCACGGGGGTCTGCCTCGCGGGTCGTCACATGGTGGGCGGGAACCCGGCGCAGGGCTCCTGTGCGGAACAGTACCCGGCGCCCTTGTGCGGTCCCGGCCCGCGCACCCGCCCGCGGCTCAGCCGCGCAGCACCAGCGCCCGGCCCGCCACCACCAGCAGCACATGCTCGCACTCGGTGGCGAACGCGGCGTTCAGACGGCCCAGTTCGTCCCGGAAGCGCCGCCCCGCGGCCGTCGCCGGGACCACCCCCGAGCCGGTCTCGTTGGTCACGGCGACGACGGTACGGCGCGTCCCGCGCACCGCGCGCACCAGATCGGCGACCCGCGCCCGCAGCGCGTCCTGCCCGCCGTCCGCCCAACGGGCGTCGTCCCAGGCGTCCACCCGGTCCATCGCGTCCGTCAGCCACAGCGAGAGGCAGTCGATCAGGAGCGGCGGACCGTCCGCCTCCAGCAGCCCCACCAGCTCGCACGTCTCCTCGGTGCGCCACGCGGCGGGCCTGCGCTCCCGGTGCAGTCCGACCCGGGCCGCCCATTCCGCGTCGCCCTCGCGGCGGCCTCCGGTCGCCACGTACACCACCTCGGGGAACGTCTCCAGGCGCTGCTCGGCCTCCAGCGACTTCCCCGACCGGGCGCCACCCGTCACCAGCGTGCGCCGGGGCACATCGGGCACGGCGTGGTACTGGCCCACCGGCAGTGTCGTCCCGTCCGGCACCGCGCGCGCCCCGCCCGCCGCGAGCCTGCGGTCCAGCTCCTCACCGGGCGGCGCGTCATGGTCCAGATGGACGGCGATCACCTCGGTGGCCGTCCCGACCGCCTCCACGGCCCGCAGCCTGGCCACGGCGTCGGGGCGCGCGACCACATCGCAGACGACCATGTCGTACGGCTCCGCCACCCGGTCGGCCAGCCCGGCGGGGGCGGCCCCCGGCGGCAGGTAGAGCAGCCGCTCGCCCTCCGGCGACGTCACCTCGTAGCCGGTGCCCGGGGCGTCCATCGCCACCGCCCGGATCCGGTGCCCGGTGATCAGCGTCAGCTCCTGCCCGTCCGGGACCCGCCCCGCGGGCGGCAGCGAAGGGGGCAGCTCCATGGCGGGACCGTCGTGCGGATGGGTCAGCAGCACCTGTCGTACGCCGCTGAGCGAATGGCCCGCACGGGCGGCGGCGAACACCGCGCCCGGGGTGAGGTCGAGCAGCAGCGCGTCGTCGACGAGCAGCGCGGTCGCGGCGCGCGCCCGCGCACCACGGGCCGACGCGCAGACGGCGCAGGGGCAGTCGGGGCGCGGCAGCCCGCCGGGGGCGCCGGTGCCGAGCAGAGTCAGTTCCACGCTGCTGATCCTCCCGTGTCCATGCACCACCTGCGCGCCCGGGCCAGGCACTAGGCTTTGGGCAGCAACGTGACCCAGGAGGCGGACATGGCGTGGACGTGGCGGTTCGAGAAGTCCGACGGTACGGAGACGGAGCCGGCCCTGCAGCCGGAGGAGTTCACGACCCAGGGTGACGCGGAGTCCTGGATCGGTGAGTTCTGGAAGGAGCTCCTGGAGGGCGGTGCCGACCAGGTGTCGCTGTTCGAGGACGCGACGAAGATCTACGGCCCGATGAGCCTCCAGGCCGAATAGGCCCCGACAGGCCCCACCGGCCCGCCCGTCACCGAGCCCCGGCCCGGCAACCGGGCGGGCCCCTGCCGTCCGGCCCCGCGCCGGGGCGAGCCGGTGCCGCCACCCGTGGCGGCCCGCGTCACATCTCGCCGAGAGTGACCTCGGCCGACCTCTCCACCTCCCCGCGCAGGTAGGTCACCTTGACCTTGTCGCCCGGCTTGTCGTTCGCCAGCGCCTCGGAGAGCGAGGTGATCGTCGTGACCGGAGTGCCGTCGATCCGGGTGATGACGTCCCCGGTACGCAGCCCCGCGTCCGCCCCGGCCCCGCCCTTCTCCACGCTGACGATCGCGACCCCGGCAGGCTGATAGCTGTCGTCGACGACCGTACGGCCCGTGATGTTGAGCGCGGCCCGGCCCGAGTCGGTGACCTTCCCCGACTTGATGATCTGCTCGGCGACCGTCCGCACCATCGAGACCGGGATCGCGAACCCGATCCCGGGCGCCGCGCTGTCGCCCTCCGTCGCCGCGAGGGTCGGGATGCCGATCACCTCGCTGTCGAGGTTCACCAGGGCGCCGCCGCTGTTCCCCGGGTTGATCGCCGCCGAGGTCTGCACCATGTCGGCCAGCGTCGCTCCGGTGCCGCCGTCCGAGCCGCTCTCGCTCACGGTCCGGCCCACGGCGGAGACGATGCCCTGGGTGACGCTGCTGGACAGGCCCAGCGGCGAGCCCATCGCCAGCACGATCTGCCCCACCTCGACCTCGTCGGTGTCGTCGAACCGCGCGGCCCTCAGCCCGCCGGGGATGTCGTTCAGCTTGATGACCGCCAGGTCCTGCTCCGGGTAGGAGGAGACCAGGGACGCCTTGAGCACCTTCTCGCCGGTGGGGACGCTGACGTCGAAGGTCTTCTCGCTGCCCACCACATGGGCGTTCGTGACGATGTGGCCCTTGTCGTCGTAGACGATGCCGGAACCGAGAGCGTCCCCGGCGGCGATCTGCACGACGGACGGCAGCACGTCCTTGATGACGTCCTGGTACTGCTCCTCCAGGTCGCCCGCCGCACGGGCGGGCACGGCCTGGCGCGCGGGGGCGCCGGACGGTGCGGAGTCCGGCCCGGCGCAGCCACAGGCCAGGGCGAGCGCGCAGACACCGGCGGCCAGGGGCAGCACACGGCGGCGGATCACGCGGCGGGAGGAAGCGGGTGCGGGGGATGCGTCCATGCCCGGAGTATCACCGGGGTCCCCGGGCGGGGGCCCGCACTGTTGGGCCGATCAGACGTACGAGGCGAGCCCGCGATCAGGTCCTAACCGCGTACCCCGCACAGGTGCAGCAGCGCGGCCACCCTGCGGTACGGATCGGTCCGCCCCGCCCGGTCCTCCGTGTCCAGCACACGGGCCAGCTGTTCGGCGTCCGGCAGCTCCACCTCGTTGCCCACGTTGTCCGTGAAGACCCGTACGCCGTACCAGGCGTGCAGCGGCGCGGCGATCCCGGCGAGCGTCGCCGTCAGCGCGTCGAGCCGGTCCGCCCGCACCTTGAGGCCGAGCCGGTTCGTGTACGTGTCCGTGTCGAACGCCTTGAGGGCCCCGGCGAAGTCGCCTGCGGTCCCGGGCCGCATCGCCAGCGCGTCCGCGTTCCGCACGAGCAGGGACAGCAGCCCGCCGGGCGCCAGCATCCGGGCCAGGCCGGCCAGCATCGGATCAGGCTCGGGGACGTACATCAGGACGCCGTGGCACAGCACGACGTCGAAGCTGCCGGGCAGGAAGTGGACACCGGTGTCGCGGCCGTCGCCCTCGATGAACCGCATCCGCTCCCGGATGCCCTCGGGTTCGCCCGCGAGCGCCTCCCGGGCGGTCCTGAGCATCTCGCCGTCGGACTCCAGGCCCGTCACGGAGTGCCCGGCCCGCGCCAGACGCAGCGCCTGGGTGCCCTGACCCGTACCGACGTCGAGCACCCGCAGCCGCCGCCCCACCGGGAAGCGCGCGGCTATCTGCTCGTCCAGCTGCCGGGCGACGAGCTCCTGGCGGACCGTGTTGCGCAGGCCGCCGAGCCCGTCGAGCCACTGGGCAGAGACCCCTGTGAAGCCGGAGGTCTCCGTACTCAGGGCCGCTCTCCCCGCTTGACCTGCGGCTTCGGAAGTCGCAGTCGGCGCATCTGGAGCGTACGCATCAGGCCGTAGGCCACCGCGCCGCGCTTGGGGGTGTCCGGGAAGCGCTCGGCGAGCTGCTTCTTGAGCCGGAACGCGAGGCCGATGGAGTCGACCACGATCAGCACGATCACGCCGAGCCAGAGCAGCAGCGAGATGTTCTGGATGTTCTGGATCTGGATGACGCTGAGGATCAGGATGATCACGGCGAGCGGGAGGAAGTACTCCGCGATGCAGAAGCGCGAGTCCACGAAGTCACGGACGAAGCGCCGCACGGGCCCCTTGTCACGGACCGGCAGATAACGCTCGTCGCCCGACGCGAGTGCCTCACGCTGCCTGGCCAGATCGGCGCGGCGCGCTTCGCGCTGGCGCTTCACCGCCTCCTTGCGATCGGTCGGCGTGCCACTGGAGGCACGCCTGCGCTGCGTCTGGGCCTCGCTGCGCTTGGGGGTGGGGCGACCCTTGGGAGCCTCAGGGTCGCGGGGCTGCTTGGAGAGGTCCGCCGTCACCTTGCCGGTGGGGGCCTTCTCTTCCTTGGAACGGCTACGGAACACAAAACCCAAGGGTACGGGGTCGGCGAGGGCGACACGGGACCGGGCGGGAACGATCCGGCAACGGACTGCGTCCTGATAACTGTCCTGACAGGGGCAGAACGGACTCCGGCACCACTTCCCCGATGCTCGTCTACTCCCTGGGCGGGAGTGGTCACCGGTCGCAGTCGTCCTTGGGTAGGAGCGCATCCGTACCCGAACAGTGCGGTAATGGAGACAGGGCCCGTACTGTGGGTTCTGTTGGAGTGCTGGAGCTCAGTCCGTCAGAAGGGGGCGCGCGAAGCCCATGAGCGGTGTCATGAAGCGTATGGGAATGATCTTCCGCGCGAAGGCAAACAAGGCCCTTGACCGGGCCGAGGATCCGCGCGAGACCCTCGATTACTCGTACCAGAAGCAGCTGGAGCTGCTTCAGAAGGTACGCCGCGGCGTCGCCGATGTGGCGACCTCGCGCAAGAGGCTGGAGCTGCAGCTGAACCAGCTGCAGGGACAGTCGTCCAAGCTGGAGGACCAGGGCCGCAAGGCACTCGCGCTCGGCCGCGAGGACCTGGCCCGCGAGGCGCTGTCCCGGCGTGCCGCCCTCCAGCAGCAGGTCACGGACCTGGAGACGCAGCACCGGACGCTGCAGGGTGAGGAGGAGAAGCTCACTCTCGCCGCCCAGCGGCTTCAGGCCAAGGTGGACGCCTTCCGCACGAAGAAGGAGACCATCAAGGCCACCTACACGGCGGCCCAGGCGCAGACCCGGATCGGTGAGGCCTTCTCGGGCATCTCCGAGGAGATGGGCGATGTCGGCCTCGCGATCCAGCGGGCCGAGGACAAGACCCAGCAGCTCCAGGCGCGGGCGGGAGCCATCGACGAGCTGCTGGCCTCCGGCGCCCTGGACGACCCGACCGGGACGGCGAAGGACGACATCGCCGCCGAGCTGGACCGGATCTCCGGTGGTACGGATGTAGAGCTGGAGCTGCAGCGGATGAAGGCCGAGCTGGCCGGCGGTTCCTCCGCGCAGCAGCAGGCCATCGAGGGCGGTGCGCAGGACGCGGCACCGCAGTCGCAGCAGTCCCCGCACAAGTTCGACAAGCAGTGAGGGCGGCGTCATGATCGTACGGATCATGGGGGAGGGCCAGGTAGTCCTGGCCGACAGTCATGTCGCCGAGCTGAACAAGCTCGACGACGTACTGCTCGCGGAGATGGAGAGCGGTGACGGACCCGGTTTCCGCACCACGCTCCACGCGCTCCTGGACAAGGTGCGCGAGCTCGGCTCGCCACTGCCGGACGACTCCCTGGAGCCGTCCGAGCTGATCCTGCCGTCACCGGACGCCACCCTCGACGAGGTGCGCGCCATGCTCAGCGACGACGGGCTGATCCCCGGCTGACCGTGCGCCCGCTCCACACTCCGCACCGCGCCCCGCCCCGGTTCCACCGGTGCGGGGCGCGGTGCTGCGGGGCGCCGCCCCGCCCGTGTCCGTGACGGCATCCGGACACCGCACGGACCTGCCGGTGGACGGCACGCCGTACCGTGGCTCGACGTGACAACCCTCCCGACCGGGCTCGTGCGTCCGCGACGCTGGCTGCACGGCCACCCCCTCGCCTTCGACGGGGCACTCGCCGCGGCGGTGCTCGCCGCCATGCTCTGCGCCTCGTTCGCCGAGCCGAACCCGGGGCACGGGCCCATCTTCGGTGTCCGTACCCCCGAACTCCCCAGCGTCCTGCTGATGGTGCTCGGGGCCGGGGCGCTCGTACTGCGGCGGCGCAACCCCATGGCGGTGCTCGCCGTGACCGGGGTGCTGTCCGCCCTCGAATTCCTCCTGACGGACCCGCCCGCCCCCGTGGTGATGAGCTCAGTCATCGCGCTCTTCAGCGTGGCGGCCCGCACCGACCGCCCTACCACCTGGCGGGTCGGCCTGCTGACCATGGTGGTGCTGACCGGGACCGCGATGGCGTTCGGCTCCGCCCCCTGGTACAGCCAGGAGAACGTCGGCGTCCTCGCCTGGACCGGCCTGGCCGGTGCCGCCGGCGACGCCGTGCGCAGCAGACGGGCGTTCGTCGACGCGATCAGGGAACGGGCCGAGCGGGCGGAGCGCACCCGTGAGGAGGAGGCCCGCCGCCGGGTCGCCGAGGAACGGCTGAGGATCGCCAGGGACCTGCACGACGTCGTCGCCCACCACATCGCCCTGGTCAACGTCCAGGCCGGGGTGGCCGCCCATGTCATGGACAAGCGCCCGGACCAGGCCAAGGAGGCGCTCGCCCACGTACGCGAGGCCAGCCGCTCCGCGCTCAACGAACTGCGGTCCACCGTCGGGCTGCTGCGCCAGTCCGGCGACCCGGAGGCGCCCACCGAACCGGCCCCCGGGCTCGGCGTCCTCCGCGAGCTGGTCGACACCTTCCGCAACGCGGGCCTCCCCGTCGAGGTGGCATGCACCGACCGGGACAGCCCGCTGCCGGCGGCCGTCGACCTCGCCGCCTACCGGATCATCCAGGAGGCCCTGACCAACGTACGCAAGCACGCGGGCACCGACGCCAAGGCCGAGGTGAGCGTCGTACGGGTCGGGGCGACGGTGGAGATCACCGTGCTCGACAACGGAAGGGGCGCCGCGACGGGCCGTGCCGACGAGCACGAGGACGGTGGCGGGCACGGCCTCATCGGCATGCGTGAACGCTGCATCGCGCTCGGCGGCACCCTCACCGCGGGTCCCCGCTACGGCGGCGGATTCCGCGTCCATGCGATCCTGCCCGTCATGTCCCGCACGGCTGAGCCGGAGAGACCGGCCACGGCGGAACGGACGGGGGGATGCGCGTGACACCGATCAAGGTGCTGCTCGCCGACGACCAGGCGCTGCTGCGCAGCGCGTTCCGGGTGCTGGTCGACTCGGAGCCCGACATGCAGGTCGTCGGTGAGGCCGCGGACGGTGCCGAGGCCGTGGCGCTGGCCCGCACGACCCGCGCCGACGTGGTGCTGATGGACATCCGGATGCCCGGCACCGACGGGCTCGCCGCCACGCGGATGATCAGCGCGGACCCCGATCTCGCGGGCGTACGGATCGTCATGCTCACCACGTTCGAGGTGGACGAGTACGTGGTGCAGTCCCTGCGCGCGGGCGCGTCCGGCTTCCTCGGGAAGGGTGCCGAGCCGGAGGAACTGCTCAATGCCATCCGGATCGCCGCGGGCGGTGAGGCGCTGCTCTCCCCGGCGGCGACCAAGGGGCTCATCGCCACCTTCCTCGCCCAGGGCGGCAGCGCCGGCGAGGGCCCGGACGCCGCCGAGTACTCCGAGCGGCTCGGCGCGCTCACCGGACGTGAGCGCGAGGTGCTCGTCCTGGTCGCGGGCGGGCACTCCAACGACCAGATCGCCGAGCGGCTCGTGGTCAGCCCTCTCACCGTCAAGACCCATGTGAACCGGGCGATGGCGAAACTGGGAGCACGGGACCGGGCCCAATTGGTCGTAATCGCGTACGAATCGGGCCTGGTGCGACCCAGGACCGAGTGACGGGTGGAGATCCGGCGTACTCCAGCTGCGGTATGGGCTTCATAAGAAAGCAACCCCGGGGCCGACGAATACGTCGCCGGGATCGGCGATCGTATAACTGGGCAGGCTGTGTCCCCTTCGTTCGACCTCCGGACCCGGGCCTTCGGCCTCGGCTCCTGACCAGCCGTCCAACTGCCGCGTACGCCACAGAAGAGAGACCCACCCATGTCCTGGCTGTCCAGATTCAGCCTCGCGCAAAGGGCCCTGATCGGGCTGATCTCGATCGTCGCGCTCGTTTTCGGAGCGATCGCGATCCCGCAGCTCAAACAGCAGCTGCTGCCCACCATCGAACTCCCGATGGTGTCGGTGCTGGCCCCCTACCAGGGTGCGTCCCCCGATGTGGTCGAGAAGCAGGTCGTCGAACCCCTCGAGAACGCCATCAAGGCCGTCGACGGCGTCGAGGGAATCACCTCGACCGCCAGCGAGGGCAACGCCGTCATCATGGCGAGCTTCGACTTCGGTGACGAAGGCACGAAGCAGCTCGTCGCCGACATCCAGCAGGCCGTCAACCGCGCCCGCATCCAGCTGCCCGACGACGTCGACCCGCAGGTCATCGCGGGTTCGACGGACGACATCCCGACCGTCGTCCTCGCCGTCACGTCCGACAAGGACCAGCAGGCACTGGCCGACCAGCTCGACCGCACGGTCGTCCCGGCGATCGAGGACATCGAAGGCGTCGGCCAGGTCTCGGTCGACGGTGTCCAGGATCTCCAGGTCTCCGTCGTCCCCGACGACAGGAAGCTGGCGGCGGCCGGACTGAACGCCGGCTCGCTGGCCCAGGCGCTCCAGGCCGGCGGTGCCACCGTGCCGGCCGGCTCCTTCGCCGAGTCGGGCAAGAGCCGCACCATCCAGGTCGGTGGCTCCTTCACCTCGATCCGGCAGATCGAGGACCTGAGGGTCTCCGCGCAGGACCCGACCGGCAAGCCCGGGAAGCCGGTCCGCGTCGGTGACATCGCCACGGTGGAGGAGGAGCCCTCCACGGCGGTCTCCATCACCCGGACGAACGGCAAGCCGAGCCTCGCCGTCATGGCGACGATGGACAAGGACGGCAGCGCCGTCGCCATCTCCGACGCCGTCCACGACAAGCTCCCGGAGCTGCGCAAGGACCTCGGCGCCGGCGCCGAGCTCACCATCGTGTCCGACCAGGGCCCGGCCGTCTCCAAGGCGATCTCCGGCCTGACCACCGAGGGCGCGCTCGGCCTGGTGTTCGCGGTCATCGTGATCCTGGTCTTCCTCGCCTCGATCCGCTCGACCCTGGTCACCGCGGTCTCCATCCCGCTCTCCGTGGTCCTCGCGCTGATCGTGCTCTGGACCCGCGACCTGTCGCTGAACATGCTCACGCTCGGCGCGCTGACCATCGCGATCGGCCGCGTCGTCGACGACTCGATCGTGGTCCTGGAGAACATCAAGCGGCACCTCGGCTACGGCGAGGAGCGCCAGTCGGCGATCATCACCGCGGTCAAGGAGGTGGCCGGCGCGGTCACCTCGTCCACGCTCACCACCGTCGCGGTCTTCCTGCCCATCGGTCTGGTCGGCGGCATGGTCGGCCAGCTCTTCGGCTCGTTCTCCCTCACCGTCACGGCGGCGCTGCTGGCCTCCCTGCTGGTCTCGCTCACCGTGGTCCCCGTCCTGTCGTACTGGTTCCTGCGCGCCCCCAAGGGCACCGCGGAGAACCCGGACGAGGCACGCCGCGCGGCGGAGGAGAAGGAAGCCGCGAGCAAGCTCCAGCGGCTCTACGTCCCGGTGCTGCGCTTCGCGACCCGGCGCCGTATCACCAGCATCGTCATCGCCTTCGTGGTGCTGTTCGGCACCTTCGGCATGGCACCCCTGCTGAAGACGAACTTCTTCGACCAGGGCGAGCAGGAAGTCCTCTCCATCAAGCAGGAGCTGACCCCCGGCACCAGCCTGGAGGCGGCCGACGCGGCGGCGCAGAAGGTCGAGAAGGTCCTCGCGGCCGACGACGGCGTCAAGGACTACCAGGTCACCGTCGGCTCGTCCGGCTTCATGGCGGCGTTCGGCGGCGGTACGGGAGCCAACCAGGCCTCCTACCAGATCACCCTTGAGGACTCCGCGGACTTCGACGCCACCCAGGACCGGATCGACGAGGCCCTCGGCAAGCTCGACGGCATCGGCGACACGACGATCGCCGCGGGCGACGGCTTCGGCAGCCAGGACCTGAGCGTCGTGGTGAAGGCCGCCGACGCGGACGTCCTGAAGAAGGCCTCCGAAGCGGTGCGCACCGAGGTCGCCAAGCTCGACGACGTCACCGACGTCCAGAGCGACCTGGCGCAGAGCGTCCCGCGCATCTCGGTCAAGGCCAACGACAAGGCGGCCGACGCCGGGTTCAGCGAGGCCACGCTCGGCGCGGCGGTGGCCGGAGCGGTGCGGGGCACCCCGTCCGGCAAGGCGATCATGGACGACACCGAGCGTGACGTCGTCGTGAAGTCCTCCAGCCCCGCCACCACGATGGCCGAGCTGAAGGCCCTGAAGCTCGGCCCGGTCGAACTCGGGCAGATCGCCGACGTGAAGCTGGTCCCCGGTCCGGTCACCATGACCCGGATCGACGGTCAGCGGGCGGCGACGATCACGGCCAAGCCGACGGGCGACAACACCGGCGCGGTGAGCACCTCGCTCCAGACGAAGATCGACGCCCTGGAGCTCCCGGACGGCGCCACCGCCACCATCGGCGGCGTCTCCCAGGACCAGGACGACGCCTTCGCGAAGCTGGGCCTGGCCATGCTGGCGGCCATCGCGATCGTCTTCATGCTGCTGGTGGCCACCTTCCGGTCGCTCATCCAGCCGCTGATCCTGCTGGTCTCCATCCCCTTCGCGGCGACGGGCGCCATCGGCCTCCTCGTCATCACCGGCACCCCGCTGGGCGTCCCGGCGATGATCGGGATGCTGATGCTCATCGGCATCGTGGTGACCAACGCGATCGTGCTGATCGACCTGATCAACCAGTACAGGGCGCAGGGCATGGGTGTCGTCGAGGCAGTCGTCGAGGGCGGCCGTCACCGTCTCCGTCCGATCCTGATGACGGCACTGGCGACGATCTTCGCCCTCCTCCCGATGGCGCTCGGCGTCACGGGCGAAGGCGGCTTCATCTCGCAGCCGCTGGCGGTCGTGGTGATCGGCGGCCTGATCACCTCCACGCTGCTGACCCTGCTCCTGGTGCCGACGCTCTACGCGATGGTCGAGCTCCGCAAGGAGCGCCGCGCCAGGAAGAAGGCGGCGAAGCGCGAGGCGAAGTCGGGCACCGTGACCCCTGGAACGCCGGAGGAAGCCTCCTCCGACGAGCCGGAGCCGGCGAAGGCCTGACGCCCCTTGTAGGTAGCCGCACAGAGAAGGCCCCCGACGCCACACACGGCGTCGGGGGCCTTCTCCATCAGGACCCGGCCGGCCCAAGTCCTCAGGCAGCCAGACCAAGCCCTTGGCGTTGTCGAAGGCTCAAGTCCTCGGGGAGTCAATCAAGCCCTCGGACAGCCAAATCAAGCCCCTCCGGCGATTGAGGAGCGGGGTCCGGGGCGGAGCCCCGAAGCGCCGGAACGACGGGAGGGCCCGGTCCGCAGGCGCCCCCCGCCCACCCCCTACGGCAGCGCCAGCATCCGCTCCAGCGCCAGCTTCGCGAACTTCTCCGTCTCCGGGTCGACCTGGATCCGGTTGACGAGATTCCCCTCGGCCAGCGACTCCAGCGTCCACACCAGGTGAGGCAGGTCGATCCGGTTCATCGTCGAGCAGAAGCAGACCGTCTTGTCGAGGAAGACGACCTCCTTGTCCTCGGCCGCGAACCGCTTCGCGAGCCTGCTCACCAGGTTCAGCTCCGTGCCGATGGCCCACTTCGAGCCGGCCGGGGCCGCCTCCAGCGCCTTGATGATGTACTCGGTCGAGCCCACGTAGTCGGCGGCCGCCACGACCTCGTGCTTGCACTCCGGGTGCACCAGGACGTTCACGCCCGGGATGCGCGCGCGCACGTCCTCGACGGACTCCACCGAGAACCGCCCGTGCACCGAGCAGTGCCCGCGCCACAGGATCATCTTCGCGTCGCGCAGCTCCTGGGCGGTCAGGCCGCCGTTCGGCTTGTGCGGGTTGTAGAGGACGCAGTCCTCCAGGGTCATCCCCATGTCCCGCACGGCCGTGTTCCGGCCCAGGTGCTGGTCCGGCAGGAAGAGGACCTTCTCGCCCTGCTCGAAGGCCCACTCCAGCGCGCGCTTCGCGTTCGAGGAGGTGCAGATCGTGCCGCCGTGCCGGCCGGTGAAGGCCTTGATGTCGGCGGAGGAGTTCATGTACGAGACCGGCACGACCTGCTCGGCGACGCCCGCCTCGGTCAGCACGTCCCAGCACTCGGCGACCTGCTCCGCGGTGGCCATGTCTGCCATCGAGCAGCCCGCCGCCAGGTCCGGCAGCACGACCTTCTGGTCGTCACCGGTCAGGATGTCCGCGGACTCCGCCATGAAGTGCACACCGCAGAAGACGATGTACTCCGCCCCGGGCCGCGCGGCGGCGTCCCGGGCCAGCTTGAACGAGTCGCCGGTGACGTCCGCGAACTGGATGACCTCGTCGCGCTGGTAGTGGTGGCCGAGGACGAAGACCTTGTCGCCGAGCTTCTCCTTGGCGGCACGGGCGCGCTCCACCAGGTCCGGGTCGGACGGGGAGGGCAGGTCGCCGGGGCATTCGACGCCGCGCTCGCTCCTCGGGTCGGCCTCGCGGCCGAGCAGCAGCAGGGCGAGGGGCGTCGGCTGGACATCCAGGGGCTGGGCGGTGGTCACGACACGCACCCTTTCTTTTCTGCGAACTCTGCGAGCAAGCCTTTTCGTCTAATTGACGTTATCTATCATAACCGGCGCACGTCGGATTGACGATGCCGATAGCGTCGATGTGACGCATCCCCTCGACGGGGTGGTGTGCGAGCATGAAGGGAACAGACACGCGCCTGGCCCGGAATGAATCCGCGGCCCCGATGGTTGGACCGTCGGCAAGCAGTCCGTACAACCCGGGAGAGAAGCAGATGTCCGTATCGGACGAGACCACCACCGTGAGCGACGGCATCCTCCTGTCCGACGCCGCCGCAGACAAGGTCAGGACCCTGCTGGAGCAGGAGGGCCGTGACGACCTCGCGCTGCGCGTCGCCGTACAGCCCGGGGGCTGCTCGGGCCTGCGCTACCAGCTCTTCTTCGACGAGCGCTCGCTCGACGGCGACGTCGTGAAGGACTTCGGCGGCGTCAAGGTCGTCACCGACCGGATGAGCGCCCCGTACCTGGGCGGAGCCTCCGTCGACTTCGTGGACACGATCGAGAAGCAGGGCTTCACGATCGACAACCCGAACGCCACGGGCTCCTGCGCCTGCGGTGACTCCTTCAGCTGAACTGAGACGTACGACGGCGGCGGCGCACCCGGATCCCCGGGTGCGCCGCCGTCGTACGCGTAAGGGTCCGTCAGCCGCGCGGCACCGAGGCTCCCGAAACCGCGTCGACGACCTTCCGGTCACCCAGCGGGGCGTCCAGCGTCACCGTCCGGGTCACTTCCTCGGCGATCAGGATGCACGCCTTGCCGGGCTCCGGCTTCGACTCGGTGACCGTCACCCGTACCGTCGTGCCGCCCTCCGTGGCACGCGCCGCGTACGTGCTGCACACGCCGCCCCAGAACGTCACCTTCAGCGTCCGGCCCTCGGCGCTGTACGAGATGATCTGCCGCTGTCCGGCCGTCGTGTCGTCCGAGCCCGTCCCCGGGTCCTGCGGGACCTTCGTGGGCTCCGGAGCCGGCCGGGTGCTGTCCTTCGCCAGGTACTCGTGGTTCACCGCCACGCGCACGACCGTGTTCTCCGGGCCGCCCCCTTCGGACCGTACGGAGAACAGCCACGAGGGCACGAGCACCCGCTCCCCGTCCGCGTTCTGCGCGGCGAGCCCCAGCACCGCCTTCTCGACCGTCGCGGTGGTGGTCTCCGGAGCGGTGCCGCTCCCGCCGGAACAGTCCGTCTTCTTCGGTGCGGCGGGGTCGCCCTCCAGCGGTACGGGGGTCGCGCAGCCGCCGACACCGCCCTTCGCGGCGCTCCGGTTCTCCGCGTTCAGCTGCTTCAGCGCCTCGTCCGCGCCGATGACCGGATACGTATCGCCTTTCTCCAGGCCCTTCAGCTGCCCGCTGCCGCCGACGATCTCGCCCCCGGCACCCACCTGGACGCCGGTCGACCAGCCGTACGTGGGCAGCCCGCCGACCATCGGGTCGGCATTCACCACGCGTACGGAACCCATCAGCTGCCCGGCGTCGAGTGCGGCGTCGTCCTGCCCCACGGCCTTCAGCACCGGGAGCGCCGCCGCCTTGGCGGCCTTCTCGCCCACGGGCGAGCCGGTGCCCGGTGCCGCGTCCTTCGAGCAGACCGTGGCCGACTCGCACGCGTCCGGGCCGCCCGGGGCGTAGCGGGCGAAGGTCCAGGTTCCCGGAGCCCGCTCGGTCACCCGCAGCACCGGCCCCGACCCGTCCCCGTCACTGCCGACCTTCCAGGCGGTGCCGTCGGAACGCGGCGTTCCCTGCACCCCGAGGGCCTTGGCCAGCCGTGCCACCTCCGCCGAGGTCACCTTGCCCGCCGTCCGGTGCACGGCGGCCGTGTCCGGGCCGTCCGGAAGCTCTCCCGAGGCGCGGTAGACGGTCCCGCCGCCGTGAGGATCCGGCTCACCCGGCGCGATGCCCGGCGCAGGCGCTACCGTCGGGCCGCCGTCGGCCGCGACGTCCAGCGACAGCAGAGGGGGCGAGGCGGCCCCGGGGTCGGGGCCGAGCCCGGGGCCCGCCTCGCCCGCGGCCGTCGAGGCCCAGTACGCGCCGCCGCCACCGGCCAGCAGCACGGCTGCCGCCACCGAGGCCACGGCGAGCGGCGAACGCCGCCGCCGGGTACCGGTCACGTCCTTCACGGGTCGCTCGGTGCTCACCGGATCGCTCCTTCGACTGCATAGCCGCCACAGGCTCATCGCCTGTCCCCCGAGTAGGGGACAACGGTGGGACGGAGCAGGGGAGCGCGCGGTTCCCCCGACGGGCGCCCGGCGAACCGCCGCCGGCCGGTCAGTCCCCGTAGTCGGACATGGCGTCGATCAGCCGGGCCGACGAGGGCGGCACCGTGACCCCGTGAATCAGGGACGGAGCCACCGGCTTCGTGGCAGTCTTCGCGGGGACGACCCAGTGCGGCGCCATGCGCGCGCAGTCGCCGCGCAGCTCGGCCAGGTTCATCTCGGACTCACGCGGAACGATGTTGTTCGACATATCCGCACCGTACGCACGGTGGAGCTCAGGTAGAAAGCCCTACTATCGGGTAGTTTTCACCTTTCGGGTCGGACGGTGATACCGGGTAGCGTGAACTGTCATGCCGTCCCGGAGGGCGCGCTCACGCGTTCCCTTCGCCTTCCGCAGGAGCAGCCACCCCGTGCGTATTGCAGTCACCGGCTCCATCGCCACCGACCACCTGATGACCTTCCCCGGCCGATTCGCCGACCAGCTCGTCGCGGACCAGCTGCACACGGTCTCGCTCTCCTTCCTGGTCGACAACCTCGACGTGCGCCGAGGAGGTGTCGGCGCCAACATCGCCTTCGGCATGGGTCTGCTCGGCGCCCGTCCGATCCTGGTCGGTGCCGCAGGGGCGGACTTCGACGAGTACCGCGCCTGGCTCGACCGGCACGGCGTCGACACCGGATCGGTCAGGATCTCCGAGGTCCTGCACACGGCCCGTTTCGTCTGTACGACGGACTCGGACCACAACCAGATCGGCTCCTTCTACACCGGCGCGATGAGCGAGGCCCGGCTCATCGAGCTGAAGAGCGTCGCCGACCGGGTCGGCGGCCTCGACCTCGTCTCCATCGGCGCCGACGACCCCGAGGCGATGCTCCGCCACACGGAGGAGTGCCGCTCCCGGAACATCCCGTTCGCCGCGGACTTCTCCCAGCAGATCGCCCGGATGGACGGCGACGACATCCGGATCCTCCTCGACGGCGCGACGTACCTCTTCTCCAACGAGTACGAGAAGGGGCTCATCGAGACCAAGACCGGCTGGAGCGACGAGGAGATCCTCTCCAAGGTCGGCCACCGCGTCACCACCCTCGGCGCCCGCGGCGTCCGCATCGAGCGCGCCGGCGAGGACCCGATCGAGGTCGGCTGCGCAGAGGAGGAGCGGAAGGCCGACCCGACCGGCGTCGGCGACGCCTTCCGGGCCGGATTCCTCTCCGGCCTCGCCTGGGGCGTCGGGCTGGAGCGCGCCGCCCAGGTCGGCTGCATGCTCGCGACCCTGGTGATCGAGACGGTCGGCACCCAGGAGTACACCCTGCGGCGGACCCACTTCATGGACCGCTTCACCAAGGCCTACGGCGACGAGGCCGCCACCGAGGTCCGGGCGCACCTCTCCTAGGACGGGCTCAGACGAGCCGGCGGACCACATAGGCCGAGCCGCGGTCCGCCGGCTCCTCACCCACGTACTCCTGCTCGCGCATCTCGCACCAGGCGGGAATGTCGAGCCGGGCGGCCTCGTCGTCGGCGAGGACCGTCACCGTGCCGCCCACGGGTACCTCTCCGATCACCTTTGCGAGTTCGATCACCGGGATCGGGCAGCGCCTGCCCAGCGCGTCGACGACGAGCGACGCACGCGGGGCGGGGGAGGGGGCCGCCGACGACGGCGCCCCGAGCCGCTCCCGCACCCCGGCCACCACGCCCGGCAGCACCTCCAGGAAGCGGTCCACCTCGGCCCCGGTGGTCCCGGACGGCAGCGACACGCGGATGTTTCCCTCCGTGAGCACCCCCATCGCCTTGAGGACATGGCTCGGGGTCAGGGTGCTGCTCGTGCAGGACGAACCGGATGAAACGGAGAATTCCGCTCGGTCCAGCTCATGGAGCAGCGTCTCTCCGTCGACATAGAGACAGGAGAAGGTGACCAGGTGCGGCAGTCGCCGCACCGGGTCGCCGACCACTTCCACGTCCGGCACCAGACCGCCCCCCACCGCGGCCCGGATGCGGTCCACCAGGGCGCGCAGCCGTACGGACTCCTCGGCGGCCTCGGCACGCACCGCGCGCAGCGAGGCCGCCGCCGCCACGACGGCCGGGATGTTCTCGAAGCCGGCGGCCCGCCCCGACTCCCGCTCGTCGGCCGGGCCTTGGGGTGCGAACCTGACGCCCTTACGCACGGCGAGCAGCCCGACCCCGGCCGGCCCGCCCCACTTGTGGGCACTGGCGGTCAGCAGCGACCAGCCACCCTGCACGGGGCCCCAGCCCAGCGACTGGGCGGCGTCCACCAGCAGCGGCACGCCCGCCGCAGAGCAGATCTCCGCGGTCGTGGCCACCGGCTGCTCGGTGCCCACCTCGTGGTTCGCGGACTGCAGGCAGGCCAGCGCGGTGTCGGCGCGCAGCGCCCCGCCGTATGCGGCGGGGTCGACCGCGCCGGACCGGTCCACCGGTACCTCGGTGAAGGAACCGCCGGCGGCCTCCAGCGCCGCGGCCGCGTGCAGCACGGACGAGTGCTCGACCGCCGAAAGGACCAGATGGCGGCCGACACGCCGACGGCCGGAAAGAGCCCCGGCGATCGCGGAGTGCACCGCACGCGTTCCCGACGAGGTGAAGACGAGCTCGTCCGGCCGGCACCCGACGGCCTCCGCCGCGGCCTCCCGGGCCGCGTCCAGCAGCAGCCCGGCCCGTCGCCCCTCGCGGTACAGCCGGGCAGGGTCGGCCCAGCCCTCGTCCAGCGAGGCAAGCAGCGCCTGGCGGGCGACGGGGTGCAGGGGGGCGGAGGAGGCGGCGTCGAAGTAGGGCACGCCGCCACGCTAGCCCTCACCGGCGCCTCACTCCGGGACGGGCCTGGTGCCGACAGGGGGAGAGGGGGCGTCAGATGACGCCCGGAGGCCCGGATTCCACCCCTTCGGGGTGTCGGGCGGCGCGTTGGGCACCCTCCCCGCGCGACCCCAAATAGCGTCCAGTAGGGTTTGGTCCGCATAAACATCCAAACCCCTGCCCGCGTCAGGGCCGGCGACCGACCAAGCGAAACGGCCGCGCCGACCGTGCGGGCGAGACTCTCGGGAAGGCGCTACGTGAGTCCCAACGGCTCCGACCGCTCGTCGCGGCGCCCGATGCGGCGGAAGCTGCCGCAGGTGCTGACTGCGGCCCTGGTCCTGGCGACGGCCTCCGGTTGTGAATACAACTGGGAGGATTTCCCCCGCCTCGGTATGCCCACCCCGGTAACGGAAGAGGCCCCTCGGATCCTCTCCCTCTGGCAGGGCTCGTGGGCGGCAGCGCTCGCCACGGGTGTCCTGGTCTGGGGACTGATCCTGTGGAGCGTCATCTTCCACCGGCGTAGCAGGACCAAGGTGGAGGTACCTCAGCAGACCAGGTACAACATGCCCATCGAGGCGTTGTACACAGTGGTCCCCCTCATCATCGTCTCGGTGTTCTTCTACTTCACCGCGCGCGACGAGTCGAAGCTCCTCGAGCTCAGCCCGAAGCCCACCCACACCATCAACGTGGTCGGCTACCAGTGGAGCTGGGGCTTCAACTACATCGAGAACGTGGAGGGCTCGCCCTCCACGGGCGGCGAGGTCCCGAAGGAACTCGACGCCATCCCCGACAAGTACAGCAAGGACTTCCCCAAGGACGCCGGCGGCGTCTACGACGTGGGCATCCCCGGTACGCGCAACCCGCAGAACGGCAACCCGGGTCCGACCCTGTGGCTGCCGAAGGGCGAGAAGGTCCGCTTCGTGCTGACTTCGCGTGACGTCATCCACTCCTTCTGGGTGGTGCCGTTCCTCATGAAGCAGGACGTCATTCCGGGCCACACCAACGCGTTCGAGGTGACTCCGAAAAAGGAGGGCACCTACATGGGCAAGTGCGCCGAGCTCTGCGGCGTCGACCACTCCCGGATGCTCTTCAACGTCAAGATCGTCTCCCCCGAGCGTTACCAGCAGCACCTCAAGGAGCTGGCGGAGAAGGGTCAGACGGGCTACGTGCCGGCAGGCATCGAGCAGACGGACCCGGCCAGGAATGCGGAGACGAACAAACTGTGAGCATCCTCAACGAATCTCAGGGTGCCGCGGCAGCAGACGACTCTTTCGAGGACGAGCTGCCGGTGCGGCGCAAGCAGCCGGGGAGCGCGGTCGTCAAGTGGCTCACCACCACTGACCACAAGACCATCGGCACGATGTACCTGGTCGCCTCGTTCGTGTTCTTCTGCATCGGCGGTCTCCTGGCGCTCTTCATGCGCGCCGAGCTGGCCCGCCCGGGTACGCAGATCATGTCGAACGAGCAGTTCAACCAGGCGTTCACGATGCACGGCACGATCATGCTGCTGATGTTCGCGACGCCGCTCTTCTCCGGGTTCGCGAACTGGATCATGCCGCTGCAGATCGGCGCGCCCGACGTGGCGTTCCCGCGGCTGAACATGTTCGCGTTCTGGCTGTACCTCTTCGGTTCGCTCATCGCGGTGGCCGGCTTCCTCACCCCGCAGGGCGCCGCCGACTTCGGATGGTTCGCCTACTCCCCGCTGTCGGACGCGGTCCGCTCGCCGGGCGTCGGCGCCGACATGTGGATCATGGGTCTGGCCTTCTCCGGCTTCGGCACGATCCTCGGTGCGGTCAACTTCATCACCACGATCATCTGCATGCGCGCCCCCGGCATGACGATGTTCCGCATGCCGATCTTCACCTGGAACGTCCTGCTGACCGGTGTCCTGGTCCTGCTGGCCTTCCCGGTCCTGGCCGCGGCACTCTTCGCGCTGGAAGTCGACCGGAAATTCGGCGCACACATCTTCGACGCCTCAAATGGCGGCGCGTTGCTGTGGCAACACCTCTTCTGGTTCTTCGGACACCCAGAGGTGTACATCATCGCCCTGCCGTTCTTCGGAATCGTTTCCGAGATCATTCCGGTATTCAGCCGGAAGCCGATGTTCGGATACATCGGTCTGATCGCGGCGACGATTTCCATCGCCGGCCTTTCGGTCACGGTGTGGGCGCACCACATGTACGTGACCGGCGGTGTGCTGTTGCCGTTCTTCTCGTTCATGACCTTCCTGATCGCGGTACCGACCGGTGTGAAGTTCTTCAACTGGATCGGCACGATGTGGAAGGGTTCTCTGTCCTTCGAGACACCGATGCTCTGGTCGGTCGGCTTCCTGATCACCTTCGCCTTCGGTGGTCTGACCGGCGTGATCCTGGCCTCGCCGCCGCTGGACTTCCACGTCTCCGACTCGTACTTCGTCGTCGCGCACTTCCACTACGTCGTGTTCGGCACCGTGGTCTTCGCGATGTTCGCCGGATTCCACTTCTGGTGGCCGAAGTTCACCGGCAAGATGCTGGACGAGCGGCTCGGCAAGATGACGTTCTGGACGCTGTTCATCGGCTTCCACGGCACCTTCCTGGTGCAGCACTGGCTCGGTGCCGAGGGCATGCCGCGCCGTTACGCGGACTACCTCGCCGCCGACGGCTTCACCGCGCTGAACACCATCTCGACGGTGTCCTCGTTCGTGCTCGGCCTGTCGATGCTCCCGTTCTTCTACAACGTGTGGAAGACCGCGAAGTACGGCAAGAAGGTCGAGGTCGACGACCCGTGGGGCTACGGCCGTTCGCTCGAATGGGCGACGTCCTGCCCGCCCCCGCGGCACAACTTCGTCAGCCTGCCGCGCATCCGTT
Source organism: Streptomyces sp. NBC_01520 (assembly GCF_045040375.1). NCBI lineage: Bacteria > Bacillati > Actinomycetota > Actinomycetes > Kitasatosporales > Streptomycetaceae > Streptomyces > Streptomyces sp. NBC_01520. The sequence goes on along the minus strand of NZ_CP109404.1, from coordinate 2,172,549 downwards.
CCGAATCCCCGGCGTTCGACCTGCACCACCCGGAGATCGCGGCGCTCGAGCAGCTCGATCACCTCTCCGAGGGTGACAAGGTCCTCGTCGGTGGCAAGGAGGACGGCAAGTGAAGATCCAGGGCAAGCTCTTCCTCTGGCTGAGCGTCTTCATGCTGGCCATGGCCGTCACGTACGGCGTCTGGTCGAAGGAGCCGGTGGGCACCACCGTGCTCGTCCTGTCCTTCGGACTGACCGTCATGATCGGCTTCTACCTGGCCTTCACGGCCAACAGGGTCGACCAGATGGCCCAGGACAACAAGGAAGCCGACATCGCGGACGAAGCCGGTGAGGTGGGCTTCTTCTCCCCGCACAGCTGGCAGCCGCTCTCGCTGGCCATCGGTGGCGCCTTCCTCTTCCTGGGCGTCGTCTTCGGCTGGTGGCTGGCCTACTTCGCGGCCCCGATGCTCCTGATCGGCCTCTTCGGCTGGGTCTTCGAGTACTACCGAGGCGAGAACCGCACCCAGTAGCACCGCGCCGTCCACGGACGGCGGCACCTGTACGGGGGCCCGTACCGCTCGTCACAGAGCGGTACGGGCCCCCGTTTGCAGTCACTGAACGCGCTGGATCGGATGAATCTTCTTAGCGTGGGTTCATGAACCACACGCCGCGCATCCGCACCCTGGTGAGCTGCACCCTGCTGGTCGTGACCCTGGTTGCAGGTGCGACCGCCTGTGGCGAGCCCGATGGCCATCCACTCTCCCTGAAGCCGCACGACGCGGCCGACCTGGTCACCTTCAACGGTCCCTCCAAGGACGAGAAGGCCGACCCCGACAAGCCCCTCGAAGTCACCGTCAAGGATGACGACGTCCGCATCACGGATGTGACTGCCGTCGACACGGAGGGCCGCCACCTGGCGGGCGAACTCGACGCCGACGGGAAGCGCTGGCACTCCACCGCCTCGCTCGCGGCCGGCACCCGGTACACCGTCAAGGTCTCCACGGAGGACGGCGACGGCGCCCCCGGCAGCCGTACGTACGCCTTCGGAACGACCTCCGCGAAGAAGTTCCTGAAGGTCGCCTTCGGTCCGCAGGCGGGCACCTACGGCGTCGGGCAGCCCGTCACGGCGGAACTCAGCGCTCCGGTCACCGACCGGGCGGCCAGGGCCACCGTGGAACGCGGGCTGCAGGTCCGGTCGACCCCCGCGGTCACGGGCTCCTGGTACTGGGTCGACGACAAGACCCTGCACTACCGGCCCAAGGAGTACTGGCCCGCCGACGCCACCATCGACGTCCGCAGCAACCTCAAGGGCATCAAGGTCACCAACGCCCTCTACGGGGCCGCCGCGAAGCCTCTGAAGCTCGCCACCGGCGACCGCATCGAGGCCATCACCGACGCCTCGGACCACTCCATGACGGTCCTGCGCAACGGAGAAGTGATCAACACCATTCCGGTGACCACCGGCAAGCCCGGCTTCTCCACCCGCAACGGCGTCAAGGTCGTGCTGGGCAAGGAGTACTACGTACGCATGCGCGGCGAGAGCATCGGCATCGCCGCCGGCTCGTCCGAGTCGTACGACCTCCCCGTCTACTACGCGACCCGCGTCACCTGGAGCGGCGAGTACGTCCACGCGGCCCCCTGGTCGACGGGCGCACAGGGCAACGCCAACGTCAGCCACGGCTGCACCGGCATGAGCACCGCCGACGCCGAGTGGTTCTTCGACACGGTGCGCGAGGGCGACATCGTCAAGGTCGTCGGCAGCGAGGGCGAGACGATGACACCGTTCGACAACGGCTTCGGCGACTGGAACCTGGCCTGGGACAGCTGGCAGAAGGGCAGCGCGCTGCGCAGCGGCACCCCCGACGCGGGCACCGACGTCCAGACGGCGCGACTGCGCCCCCAGGTCTGATCCGGCCGGGGAGTGCGCCGCGCCGGGCAGGGACCGTACGCGGGGTCCCCGGACCCGTCAGGCCCCGACGGACAGCCGGTGGCGCAGCAGGGAGGCCAGGGCGTCCGCGAAGCCGACCGGGTCGACCGGATGGGTCACCGCCGCGTCCGCGCGGCTCCAGGTGGCCAGCCAGGCGTCCTGCGGGCGTCCGATGAGCAGCAGCACCGGCGGGCAGTCGAAGATCTCGTCCTTGATCTGCCGGCAGACGCCCATACCGCCCGCGGGCGCCGTCTCGCCGTCCAGCACGCAGGCGTCCACACCGCCCCGGTCGAGCGCGCTCAGGACCGCGGGCAGCGTGGCGCACTCCAGGAACTCCACCTGGGGCACGTCCGCCGCGGGCCTGCGGCCGGCGGCCAGCTTCACCTGCTCACGGGTGTTGGCGTCGTCGCTGTAGACCAGGACCGTGGCGGTCGGCTGCATTGTTCCTCCGTGACATCTGTGTCTTCGGGGCTCTCGGGGCATGAACCGATGGGCGGATCGTACTCCGGCGGACAGCCTGTCAGCACCGGTAATGACAGCGTTTCGATGGGCCGTTCGGTGCGGACACACTCCACTGACACACCGAACAGCACCCCCGGGAGTGAGGGCGGGATAAGCGACCGACATAATGTCGGTCGTGGCGACAGCAACGACAGTAGAAACCGGGCACGCGCACCCGTCGGTCAATCGACCGAACCTCACCAGCGTCGGAACCATCATCTGGTTGAGTTCCGAGCTGATGTTCTTCGCGGCCCTCTTCGCGATGTACTTCACCCTGCGATCGGTGATGGGACCCGACCACTGGAAGGAGATGGCCGACCATCTGAACTTCCCGTTCTCGGCGACGAACACGACGATCCTGGTGCTTTCCTCTCTCACCTGCCAGCTCGGCGTCTTCGCCGCGGAGCGGGGCGATGTGAAGAAGCTCCGCACCTGGTTCATCATCACGTTCGTGATGGGTTCGATCTTCATCGGAGGCCAGGTCCTCGAGTACACCGAGCTGGTCAAGGACGCGGGTCTCTCCCTGTCCTCCGACCCGTACGGCTCGGTGTTCTACCTGACGACCGGCTTCCACGGTCTGCATGTGACAGGCGGTCTCATCGCCTTCCTGCTCGTTCTGGGCAGGACGTACGCGGCCTCGAGGTTCACCCACGAGCAGGCCACCGCGGCCATCGTCGTGTCCTATTACTGGCACTTCGTCGATGTCGTCTGGATCGGCCTGTTCGCCACGATCTACATGATCAAGTAACCGGGCTCGCACCCACCCACCATCGACGCAGAAGATCCTGACACCGGGGTAATCCGTGAAAAAGCTCTCCGCACGACGACGCCATCCGCTGGCGGCGGTCGTCGTACTACTCCTCGCGCTGGCGGCTACCGGGGGGCTGTACGCCGCGTTTGCGCCTGCGGGTAAGGCACAGGCCGACGAAACCGCCCAGTCCCTCGCGATCGACGAGGGCAAGAAGCTCTATTCCGTAGGCTGCGCCAGCTGCCACGGAGCCGGCGGTCAGGGAACCACCGACGGGCCGTCCCTCGTGGGCGTCGGCTCCGCCGCCGTCGACTTCCAGGTCGGTACCGGACGTATGCCGGCCCAGCAGCCGGGTGCCCAGGTACCGAAGAAGCCGGTCATCTACACCCAGGCCGAGATCGACCAGCTCGCGGCGTACGTCTCGTCGCTGGGTGCCGGTCCGATCACGCCGACCGAGAGCCAGGTCGACCCCGCGGGCGCCGACGTGGCCAAGGGCGGCGACCTGTTCCGCAACAACTGCGCGCAGTGCCACAACTTCACCGGTCAGGGCGGCGCCCTGACGGACGGGAAGTACGCCCCGGACCTCGAAGGCGTGAGCCCGAAGCACATCTACGAGGCCATGCAGACCGGCCCGCAGAGCATGCCGTCGTTCCCGGACAGCACCATGCCGGAGCAGCAGAAGAAAGACATCATCGCGTACGTCAAGACCGTCAACGGCAGTGAGTCCGAGACCCCCGGTGGGCTCTCGCTCGGTGGCCTCGGCCCCGTCAGTGAGGGTCTCTTCGGCTGGATCTTCGGCCTGGGCGGCCTGATCGCCATCGCCGTATGGGTCGCGGCCCACACCGCTAAGGCCAAGAAGTCATGAGTAGCCAACAGATTCCAGAAGAGAACCTGCCGGTAGAGCAGGGCACCGCGCACAGCGCGGTAGAGGGGGCGGCCGACCCGTTCGCCGACCCAGGGCTGCCGGCCCACAAGCCGCGCATCCAGGACATCGACGAACGGGCCGCGAGGCGCTCCGAGCGAGCCGTCGCCTTCATGTTCACGCTGTCCATGCTGGCGACGGTCGGCTTCATCGCCTGCTACGTCATCTTCCCGGTCGACAAGATCGTCTACATCTGGCCGTTCGGGCACGTGAGCGCGCTCAACTTCTCCCTGGGTCTGACCCTGGGCGTCGCGCTCTTCGCCATCGGCGCGGGCGCCGTCCACTGGGCGCGCACCCTGATGTCCGACGTGGAGGTCGCCGACGACCGGCACGCCATCGAGGCGACGCCCGAGGTCAAGGCCAAGGTCATGGCCGACTTCGCGGACGGTGCCAGGGAGTCCGCGATCGGGCGGCGGAAGCTGATCCGCAACACCATGTTCGGCGCGCTGGCCCTGGTGCCGCTCTCCGGCGTGGTGCTGCTGCGCGACCTCGGTCCGCTGCCGGAGAAGAAGCTCCGCGTGACCCTGTGGGCCAAGGGCAAGCAGCTCGTCAACATGAACACCATGGAGCCGCTGCGCCCCGAGGACATCGTCGTTGGTTCGCTGACCTTCGCCATGCCCGAGGGCCTGGAGGAGGACGCGCACGACTTCCAGACGCAGATCGCCAAGGCAGCCCTGATGATCATCCGCATCGAGCCGGACAACATCAAGGACAAGCGCGAGCGCGAGTGGGCCCACGAGGGAATCGTGGCCTTCTCCAAGATCTGCACCCACGTCGGCTGCCCGATCAGCCTGTACGAGCAGCAGACGCACCACGTGCTCTGCCCGTGCCACCAGTCCACCTTCGACCTCTCCGACGGCGCCCGCGTCATCTTCGGTCCGGCCGGTCACGCCCTTCCGCAGCTGCGGATCGGCGTGAACAGCGAGGGCAACCTCGAGGCGCTCGGCGACTTCGAAGAGCCCGTCGGTCCTGCCTTCTGGGAGCGCGGATGAGTACTACGACGGAAACACAGCGCAAGGCGCCCGCCGGTGAGCGGGTGGCCGACTGGGCGGACGGCCGGCTCGGCATCTACGGCCTGGCCAAGGCCAACATGCGCAAGATCTTCCCGGACCACTGGTCCTTCATGCTCGGTGAGATCTGCCTCTACAGCTTCATCATCATCATCCTCACGGGTGTGTACCTGACGCTGTTCTTCAACCCGAGCATGAACGAGGTCGTGTACCACGGCTCGTACGAGCCGATGCAGGGCATCCGGATGTCCGCGGCCTACGCCTCGACCCTGGACATCAGCTTCGACGTCCGCGGTGGCCTGCTGGTCCGGCAGATCCACCACTGGGCCGCGATCATCTTCCTCGCCGGCATGTTCGTACACATGTTCCGAGTGTTCTTCACCGGCGCGTACCGCAAGCCGCGCGAGATCAACTGGCTGTTCGGCTTCCTGCTCTTCGTGCTCGGCATGTTCACCGGGTTCACCGGCTACTCGCTCCCGGACGACCTGCTCTCCGGTACGGGTGTGCGCTTCACGCAGGGCGCGATCCTGTCGATGCCGATCGTCGGTACGTACATCTCGATGTTCCTGTTCGGCGGGGAGTTCCCCGGTACGGACATCATCTCGAGGTTCTACTCGATCCACATCCTGCTGCTGCCGGGCATCATGCTCGGGCTCGTGGTCGGCCACCTCATCCTGGTCTTCTTCCACAAGCACACGCAGTTCGCCGGACCGGGCAGGACGAACAAGAACGTCGTCGGCATGCCGCTGTTGCCGGTCTACATGGCCAAGGCCGGAGGCTTCTTCTTCCTGGTCTTCGGCTTCATCGCGATCCTCTCCGCGATCGCCACGATCAACCCGATCTGGGCGCTCGGCCCCTACCGTCCCGACCAGGTGTCCACGGGCGCCCAGCCGGACTGGTACATGGGATTCGCGGAAGGCTTCGTCCGCGTGATGCCCGGCTGGGAGATCAACCTCTGGGGCCACACGCTGGTCCTGGGCGTGCTGATCCCGCTGGTGCTGTTCGGCGTCGTCCTCGGCGCGCTCGCGATGTACCCGTTCATCGAGTCGTGGATCACCGGGGACAAGCGCGAACACCACATCCTGGACCGTCCGCGCAACGCTCCGACCCGTACCGGGCTGGGCGTCGCCTGGGTGACGATCTACTTCGTCATGCTGATCGGCGGCGGCAACGACATCTGGGCGACCCACTTCCACCTGTCGCTCAACGCGATCAGCTGGTTCGTACGAGTCGCCTTCTTCGTCGGACCGGTCCTGGCGTTCATCGTCACCAAGCGGATCTGCCTCGGCCTCCAGCGCCGCGACAAGGAGAAGGTGCTGCACGGACGCGAGTCCGGCACCATCAAGCGCCTGCCGCACGGTGAGTTCGTCGAGATCCACGAGCCGCTCGGTCCGGAGCAGCTGCACACGCTCACGGCGCACGAGCAGTACAAGCCGGTCGAGATCGGCCCCACGGTCGACAAGAACGGCGTCGAGCGCAAGCCGTCGTCCCTCCAGAAGCTGCGGGCCAAGCTCAGCAAGAGCTACTACGGCGACGAGAGCCAGATCGCCAAGCCCACCGCCGAGGAGTACAAGGAGATCACCAGCGGCCACGGCCACCACTGATCACCTCAGCTGATCGCCACAGCAGGAGCCCCGTCCATTCGATGGACGGGGCTCTTCGCCGTTCCCGGGGCTGGATAGGGTGGGGACCGATCCCCATATCGGCTGTGGACCCCAGGAGCGGACCATGAACATGGCGACCCCGGACGGCGGCGACAGCGCGGCGGCCCGTTCCTGGCCCGGCGTGCTCACCCCTCTCCTGCGCGGTGAGAACCTGACCGCCGAGGACACCGCGTGGGCCATGGACCGCATCATGAGCGGCGAGGCCACCGACGTGCAGATCGCCGGGTTCGCGGTCGCGCTGCGGGCCAAGGGTGAGACGGTCGACGAGGTCACCGGCCTCGTGAACGCCATGTACGCGCACGCCAGGACCATCCACGTGCCCGGTCGTACGGTCGACATCGTGGGCACCGGCGGCGACCTGGCCAAGACGGTCAACATCTCCACCATGTCGGCGATCGTCGTCGCGGGGACCGGCGCCAAGGTCGTCAAGCACGGCAACCGCGCCTCGTCGTCGGCGAGCGGTGCCTCCGACGTCCTGGAGAAGCTCGGCGTCAGTCTCGAACTGACACCGCAGCGGGTGGCCGAGGTCGCCGAGGAGGCGGGCATCACCTTCTGCTTCGCCGTGAAGTTCCACCCCGCCCTGCGCTACGCGGCCAAGGCCCGCAAGGAGCTCGGCACGCAGACCACCTTCAACATCCTCGGCCCGCTCACCAACCCGGCCCGGGTGCGTTCCCAGGCCATCGGGGTCGCCGACGTGAAGATGGCCCCCATCGTCGCGGGCGTGCTCGCCGACAAGGGCAACTCGGCGCTCGTCTTCCGGGGCGACGACGGTCTCGACGAGCTGACCACCACGGCGACCTCCCGGGTCTGGATCGTCCGGGACGGCACCGTGCGCGAGGAGGCGTTCGACCCGCGCGACGTCGGCCTGGAGCTGGTGCCGGTCGAGGCGCTGCGGGGCGCCGACGCCTCGTACAACGCGGACGTCGCCCGCCGGCTGCTGGACGGGGAGACCGGTCCGGTACGCGACGCGGTGCTGCTGAACTCGGCTGCCGCGCTGGTCGCCCTCGACCCGGGCGAGGGCACTCTGAACGAGCAGATCGCCGCGGGGATGCTGCGGGCCGCCGAGTCGATCGACTCGGGTGCGGCCAAGCGCGCACTGGAGCGCTGGGTGGCCGCGAGCAACGCGTAGGACCCCTCGTTCCGGCCGTGTCGCGCGTGTCGACGGCCCACGGGCGTGTGAGGTGAAGCAGGGCGCAGTCCGGATCGCGGACTGCGCCCTTGCGTGTACAGGCAGGTATGGCAAGATGCTGCGCAGGTCATGAGTGACAGCGACTACGGCCCCGGCCCGCTGTCCGGCAACCCTCCGTCCGTGGCGGGGTGCCCCGGGTGAAGACCGGGCCGCAGGCAGCGAGGTCTGCGGCAAGCGCGGGCCCCTCGGCATCTGTGGATGCCAACCCCCGGGGTCCTGGTCCCTAGGGAGCCTCTTGTGAGCAAGCGAATGCGATAGGGCTCAACGCCCTTCTCCGCACACCCTTTTCTTCTTTCCCCGCGCTGCCGCGTACTGCCGGCGCGAGGATTTCGCCTGCCTGTTACGGGAGTTCGCCATGTCTGTCTCCACTGCTGTCCTCGACCAGTCCCTTTGTGCCCCGCTGCCCGTTCTGGGGGCGGATGTCACTGTTCCGTTGGTTACGGGTGGCGACGTCACCTATGCCGCCCTCGACTACGCGGCGAGCTCCCCGGCCCTGCAGCGGGTGTGGGACGACGTGGCGGCCTACGCCCCGTACTACGGCAGCGTGCACCGCGGGGCCGGGTACCTGTCGCAGCTCTCCACCGACCTCTTCGAGAGCAGCCGCACGACGGTCGCGGACTTCCTCGGCTGCCGTCCCGGGGACCAGGTGGTCTTCACCCGCTCGACGACGGACTCCCTCAACCTGCTCGCCTCCGTGCTGCCCGCCGACTGCCAGGTCTTCGTCTTCGAGACCGAGCACCACGCCTCGCTGCTGCCCTGGCGCGACGCCCGGGTGACGTACCTCGACGCCCCGCGCACCCCCGCCGAGGCCGTCGCCACGCTGGAGCGGGCGCTGGCCGACCGTGACCCGCACGGCCCGGCGCTCATCTGCGTGACCGGTGCGTCCAACGTCACCGGTGAGCTGTGGCCGGTCAGGGAACTGGCCGCCGCGGCCCACGCCCACGGGGCGCGCATCGTGCTCGACGCGGCGCAGCTGGCGCCCCATCACCCGGTGGACATCGCGGAGCTGGACGTCGACTGGGTCGCCTTCTCCGGGCACAAGCTGTACGCGCCGTTCGGCTCGGGCGTCCTCGCGGGCCGCGCCGACTGGCTGCTGGACGCGGAACCGTACCTCGCCGGCGGCGGCGCGTCCCGCAAGGTCGCCCGGCGTACCGACGGGGGCGTGGACGTGGAGTGGCACACCACGGCGGCCCGGCACGAGGCGGGATCGCCCAACGTCATCGGCGTCTACTCCATCGCCGCCGCCTGCAAGGCCCTGACCGAGGCCGGGTTCGACCGGCTGGTCGCACGCGAGCAGCAGCTCGTCACCCGGGTCCGTGAAGGACTGGCGGAGGTGCCCGCCGTCAAGGTGCTCTCGCTGTTCGGCGACGACGCCCCGCGGGTCGGCGTCATCTCGTTCGTCGTCGAGGGCTGGAACAGCTCGCACTTCGCCGCCGCCCTGTCCGCGGAGTACGGCATCGGGGTGCGCGACGGACTGTTCTGCGCCCACCCGCTCGTCCGTACGCTGCTCGGCAGCGAGCCGCAGGACCCGGGCGAGTGCGGTGCGCCGGAGGCCGAGCCGGGGGAGAGGTCGCTCAACGCCATCCGGGTGAGCTTCGGGGCCGGTACGCCGGACGAGCACATCGAGCGGTTCCTGGGCGCGGTCCGGGAACTGGTCCGTACCGGTGCGCGGTGGACCTACCGCACCGAGGGCGGCCGCTGCGTCCCGGACCGGGGCGCAGCACAGATCTGACGGCTTCGGGTACGGCTTCGGCCGGGGACGGGAGCGGCACTCCCGTCCCCGGCCGAAGCCGTGGTGTCCTACGCGTCGAGTCCGTATGTCCTACGCGTCGAGGCCGATGGCGAAGGCCGCCTCGAGGTCGTGCTGCGAGTACGTACGGAAGGCGACGTGGGTGTCGGTGCCCTCGACGCCCGGGATCTTGCTGATGCGGCCGGGGATGACGTCGGCCAGATCGTCGTGCTTGGCCACCCGGACCATGGCGATCAGGTCGTACGTACCGGTGACCGAGAAGACTTCGCTGACGCTGTCCAGCGCGGCAATGGCCTCGGCGATCTCGGGAATCCGGTCCACGCTGGTCTTGATGAGCACGATCGCGGTGATCACGGCTTGCTTTCTCCCTCGGTGGCCGTGGCTGGAGCCTTCACCCTAACCCCACCCCGGAAGCGCCCCCAGGCGTAGAGGAACCCGGTGGCGAAGCCCGCCACATGGGCGAGGTAGGCCACGCCCGGGCCGCTGCCCGCGCCCTGCGCCGCCAGCCACTGCAGGACGAACCAGAACACGAGCACGATCCAGGCGGGGAAGCGCAGCGGCAGGAAGAAGAGGAACGGGAAGAGGCTGGTGACCCGGGCGCGGGGGAAGAGGCTGAGGAAGGCGCCGAGCACCGCCGAGATCGCCCCCGACGCGCCCACCAGGGTCTGGTCGGAACCCGAGTGCACGACCGCGTAGACCACCAGGGCGAAATAGCCGCAGCAGACGTAGAAGAAGGCGAACTCGGCGCGGCCCATGCGTTCCTCGGTCATGGCGCCGAACACGTACAGGAAGAGCATGTTGCCCAGCAGGTGCAGCCAGCTGCCGTGCACGAAGAGTGCGGTGAGCGGGGTGAGTGCCGCGTGGGCGGAGCCGTCCAGGAGTTCGCTGGGGATCACGCCCCACCGCTCGAAGTAGCCGGCCTGCGAGGCGAGCAGGGCGTCGGCGGAGCCGCGGACCGGGGCGAGGCCGGAGAGCGGGCTGAGGAGGAAGACGGCGAAGCACAGCGCCATGAGCCCGTAGGTGACCGGTGCGCCGCCCGGTGCGGTCGCCGCCCCGAGTTCCCTGGCCCGTGCCCGCCAGTCGACTTCCCGCCAATCGATCACGTACAGAGCTTGACGTACCGGGTGACAACGGGACGGACCGCCTCGCCGTGTCGATGGGTATGCGCTAGGCCGTAGGGTTACCCGAGGACATCCGCAGTTCGACGGCGCACCGCGAGATCGAAGACCTGGGCACCACGAGACTCGACGAACGACGAAAGAGGACGCAACGATGACGACGGTTCCCCTGCCTACGGACGGGACCCGCTGGCGCTGCACGCTCTGCGGCAATCTCACCCGGTTCGACGTGACGCGCTCCTCCAAGGTCGTGGAGTACGTACATCTCGACCTGGCCGGGGAGTCGAGTGTCGAGGAGCGCGAGGTGGTCAGTGAGACCATCGAGTCGGTCCGCTGTCGTTGGTGCAACGCGGTGGACCAGATCGAGCTGGTCGACAGGCCGGGTGCCGACTCCTGACGGGGCCGCGCGGACAGACACATTGGGGTGATGGATGGTGGAGCAGCCGACAGGCGGCGCCGAACCGGCCGACGAGGCCGACGGTGCCGCGGAGTCGCTCGACCGTCCGCTGCCCGAAGGCGTGCGCCGCAAGGTCGTGGCGCTCGTCTCGGACGCGTTCGGCGGCCTGACCGTCGGCGAACTCCCCGCACAGCTCCGGCAGTACGCCAGGTTCACCCCGAGCCGGCGGGCCAAGTTCGCGGGGAACGCGATGGCGGCCGCGCTGGAGAGCGACGCGGCGTTCCGCCGGCGCATCGGTGAGCGGATCGGCCAGACCCAGCCCGAGTTGGCCGCCGCGCTGGAATCCGGTGCACCTCCCGCCGCGGCCGATCCGGTCGACGTGGCCGCCGCCGCATACGTGCTGCGGCCGGCCGGCTGGGTCAAGCTGGTGGCCGCCGCGGGCGAGGAGGTCCAGCGGGCGGACGCCGAGCGGGCCGACGAGGAGACCCGGCACGAGCTGGAGCGGCTCCGCGAGGAGCTGGCCGCCGCGCGCGGCCAGATCAGGGCCGAGACCGAAAGGCTCCGTGCCGAGCTGGACGCCTCCCGCAAGGAGACCGAGTCCCTGCAGCGCAAGCTGCGCAGCGCCCTCAGCGAGGTGAAGCGCGGCGAGGCGGCCCTGCGCAGGAGCGGCGCCGAGACCGACGGGGTGCGTGCCGAGACCGCGGCCCAGGTGTCCGCCGCCGAGAGTGAGTCCCGGCGGCTCAAGGCACGCCTCGCCGAGGCGGAGACCGCCGTCGAGGCCGGCCGCAGGGCTGCCAGGGAAGGGCGTTCGGTCGAGGACATGCGGCTGCGGCTGCTCCTGGACACCGTCCTGGACGCCGCTCAGGGGCTCCGTCGTGAACTGGCCCTGCCGCCCTCGTCGATCCGCCCGGCGGACGGCGTCGACGCGGTGGAGCCCGGCCGGATGTCCCCGAAGGACATCGCGGCCAGAGCCCTTTCGGAGACCGACCCGGCGCTGCTCGACCAGCTGCTCGCGCTGCCGCAGGCGCATCTCATCGTCGACGGCTACAACGTGACGAAGACCGGCTATCCGCAGATGCCGCTGGAGAAGCAGCGGTTGCGGCTCCTGGGCGGGCTCTCGGTCCTCGCCGCCCAGACCGGCGCCGAGATGACCTGTGTCTTCGACGGGGCCGAGCTGGCGGCCCCCGTGCTGCTCGCGCCGCCGCGCGGGGTGCGTGTGCTGTTCAGCAAGGCGGGGGTGACCGCCGACGAGCTGATCAGACAGCTGGCCCGCGCCGAACCGCCGGGCAGGCCCGTCGTGGTGGTCTCCACCGACCGTGAGGTGGCCGACGGGGTGGCGAAGGCGGGAGCCAGACCGGTCGCGTCCGCCTTGCTCCTGAAGAGGCTTTCGCGCGTCTAGTTCCGTATGTGCGGCATGGGTGGCTTGCCGGAATTTCTGGAACGTACCGTCAACTCACCGCTACACGCCGTGTGATGAAAGTAAAGAAGTGCCTGGTGTGACGAGATTTTTCTCGTGAGGATTTGAACTGATCACAAGATGGTCACTAGGGTCAGGCCTCGAACCTTCGCACGGATGATCGCCCACCCGGGGTGACAGCGAAGGAACCGCCGAGTCCGTGACGTGCACGGAGCCGGGGATTTCCGTCCCCCACAGCCCGGTAGGCGGCTCGAGGAAGAAGGAGCTCGCCTTCGTGGCGTCCCACCGTCGTCCCAAGCAGCCGAGCCGCACCCGCGTGACCGTGCTCACCGCGACCGCCGCAGCAGCCGTGGCCCTGACCTCCCAGGCCGCCCACGCCGACCCCAAGCCGACCAAGAGCGAGGTCAAGGCGAAGGTCGACAAGCTCTACCACGAGGCCGAGGCCGCCACCGAGAAGGCCAACGGCGCCGAGGAGGCGCAGGGCAAGCTCAAGAAGCAGGTCGACGCGCTCCAGGACAAGGTCGCCCGCGGCCAGGACGAGCTCAACACCCTGCGCGGCGAGCTCGGTTCGCTCGCCACCGCGCAGTACCGCTCCGGTGGGCTCGACCCGTCCGTGCAGCTGCTGCTCTCCTCGGACCCGGACGACTTCCTCGACCAGGCCTCCGCGCTCGACCAGCTGACGGCCAAGCAGGCCGAGTCGCTGCAGAAGATCCAGGCGAAGCAGCGCGCACTCGCGCAGCAGCGCAAGGAAGCCCAGGCGAAGATCGGTGACCTCGCCGACGTCCGCAAGACGCTCGACGAGAACAAGAAGAAGCAGCAGGGCAAGCTCGCCGACGCACAGAAGCTGCTCAACACCCTCACCGCCGCCGAGCGGGCCAAGATGGACGAGGAGGAGCAGCGCGCCAGCCGCGCCGCCGGCGAGCGGGTCCAGCTCGGCAACGAGGCCCCCGCCTCGGCCCTCGGCGCCGCCGCCCTCCAGGCCGCCTCCACGCAGCAGGGCAAGCCGTACGTCTCCGGCGGCACCGGCCCCAACTCGTTCGACTGCTCGGGCCTGACCCAGTGGGCCTACGCCCAGGCCGGCGCCCAGATCACCCGCACCACGTACACCCAGATCAACGACGGCGTGCGGATCGGCCGCGGCGCCCTCAAGCCGGGCGACCTGGTGTTCTTCAACAACACCTCGCACGTGGGCCTGTACGCGGGCAACAACCAGATCCTGCACGCCCCGAAGCCGGGCACCGTGGTCCGTTACGAGTCGATGGACTACATGGGCACCTTCCAGTTCGGCGTGCGGATCTGACGCCCGAACGGGCGAACCACCGCACACCCCGCCGACACCCGCCCCGCCGGAGACCGACAGGTCACCGGCGGGGCGTCGTCGTATCGCCGCCCGCCCCCGGCGTGACCTCCGGCCGCCAGGGTGGCGGCGGACCGGGTCATCCACGACCCCGTCGGTGATGCCCGTCTCCTCGGTCACCCGCGTCTGACCGTACGATCGGCTGGATGGCTGCTGGGACGCGGGACACGCGGCGGGGACGTACCCGCGGACGGAGCACGGCGGGCGCCGTGCTCGCCGGACTGCTGTTCGCGTCCGCCTGCGCCGCGCCCCGGGACACCGCGGACCGCGTCACGGCCGAGGAGATCGGCGTCACCCTGGACCGGCGCGCCACCGCCGTCATGGCCCACGACACCAAGGCCTACCTGGCCGCGCTCGACCCGCGGGCCGAGTCCTTCCGGGCGGCCCAGCGCACCGAGCTGCGCAACCTGGCCGACGTGCCGCTGGAGTCCTGGGCGTACAAGGTGAACGGCGTCTCCGGAGCGGGCACCGGCCGGGTCAGCGCCGACGTCGAGCTGCGCTACCGGTTCAAGGGCTACGACAATGCCCCCATGTCCTCGTCCCGCACGGTCGAGCTGGTACGCCGCGGCGCTGACGGCCCCTGGTACATCGCCGCCGACCGGGCGGCCGAGGACACTCCCGGGCTGCTCTGGCAGCAGGGCGACGTCGAGGTCGTACGGGGCACGCACAGCCTGGTCCTGGGGGTCGGCCGCCCGGCGGAGGAGCTGCGCCGCGTCGCGGACACCGCGGACCGGGCCGTGCCGGCCGTCTCCGGCGCCTGGCCGGAACCCTGGGCGCGGCGGGTCGTGGTGCTCGTACCCGAGTCCGTGGACGACATGGCGGGGCTCCTCGGCTCACCCGTGGAGAGCTACCGGGGCATAGCGGCCGTCACGACGGGCGAGGTCGGCGGCAGCGGCCGGCGGCCCGCGGACCGGGTGATCGTCAACCCGCAGGCGTACGGAATGCTCGGCGAGTTCGGCCGGCGGGTCGTCCTCACCCACGAGACCACCCATGTGGCGACCCGGTCCCACACCTCCGCCGCCACCCCCGTCTGGCTCTCCGAGGGCTTCGCCGACCTCACCGCGTACCGCCAGGAGAGCCGTACCGCCCAGGAGCTCGCCCCCGATCTGGCCGAGGCGGTACGGGGCGGTGACCTGCCCGCGCGACTGCCGGTGGACGAGGACTTCGGCTTCGGCGGGGACGCGGAGACGCTGGCGAAGGCGTACGAGGGCGGCTGGCTGGCCTGCGAGCTGATCGTGCGGGACTGGGGCGAGGAGGAGCTGATCGCCTTCTACAAGGCCGTCGGGGCCCGCTCCGGGCGGGACGGGGCGGTGGAGCACGCCATGCAGAACGTGCTCGGCACGACACCGCAGGACTTCACGGCGCGCTGGCGGGACTATCTGCGCGACCGGCTCGGCTGACCCGCTCCGCCTCCCCGCCCCGCACCCCCGGCACGGTCCCGCGCCACAGCCGCCACCCGGCGGTCACCGTCGCAGCGACCAGCAGGCCGTTGCGCACGGCCAGGAGCGTTACGCCCTGCCCGTCACCGGCCACCACGTGCGCGAAACCCAGCGGGAACTCCAGCAGGGTCACGCCGGTGGCCACCAGGACCAGGCACGCGGGCAGCGCCATCCGGCTGCCGCGGAACACCAGGCACACCGCGGCGAGCCCGACCAGCCACACCATGTACTGCGGGCTGATGACCCGGCTGGTCGTGGTGAACAGCAGCACCGCGGTGAACGCCGCGTCCGCCGGGGTGTGCACCGCGAACCTCCTCGCCCGCAGCCGCCACACCACCAGCCAGCCGAGGGCGACCACGCTCAGCCACAGCGCCAGCGTGCTCACCAGGGCGACGTGCGGGCCGGTGAACTCCATCGACCCGTACCGCAGTTCCACCCCGCCCTCCCAGCCGTACCACCGCGCCACATGGATGGCCAGCGCCCCCAGCGACTCGATCTCCAGGCCCCGGTCCCGCTGGAACGTCAGGAACGCGAACGCGCCCGGCAGGGCCAGCGCCGCCACCAGGGCGAGCACCCCGGCCGTCACCGCCGCGGCCGACCAGGCGCGCCGGGTCGCCCGCCCCCGGGCGGTGCCCACCAGCAGCAGCACCGGCCACACCTTCAGCAGCGCGCCGAAGGCGGCCAGCGCGCCCAGCACCCGCGGGTGGCGCACCCCGGCCAGCAGCGCCGCCACCGCGACGGCCGTCACCATCAGGTCGTACCGGGCGTACACGGTCGGCCCCAGCAGCGGGACACCCAGAACCCACACCCAGGCGCCCGCGGCACGCGTGCCGGGCCGCCCCGCCGCGTACAGCAGCAGCCCGAACACCACGGCGTCGCAGAGCAGTACGAGGAGGAAGAAGGCGGACGCGTACTCCAGGAAGGGCAGCAGGGCCGGGGAGAGCACCGCCAGCGCGGCGCCGGGCGGATACTGCCAGGTGACGTCGTCCAGCGGATACGAACCGGCGAGGAGTACCTCGTACCAGCCGTGGTAGATGACCGCCACGTCGCTCGTGACGTCCGGGCCGGGCACCGTGAACACCTTGAAGACGCAGAGCAGCAGAACCACTCGGGTGAGGGTCCAGGCGGCGAGGGACAGACGCATGGGCGTCATGATGCCGCCATCGGATGTACAGGAGCTGTCAGACAGGGCCGCGCGGTCGCCCGGTACTGTCGGCGGCGATGGACAAGACCCTGATCGTGACGAACGACTTCCCGCCCCGTCCCGGTGGCATCCAGGCCTTCCTGCACAACATGGCGCTGCGCCTGGACCCCGGACAGCTCGTCGTCTACGCCTCCACCTGGAAGCGCGGCCCCGAGGGTGCCGAGGCCACCGCCGCCTTCGACGCCGAACAGCCCTTCACCGTCGTACGCGACCGTACGACGATGCTGCTGCCCACCCCACGGGTGACCCGGCAGGCGGTCGGGCTGCTGCGCGCGCACGGCTGCTCCTCCGTCTGGTTCGGCGCGGCGGCCCCCCTCGGGCTGATGGCCCCCGCGCTGCGCAAGGCCGGCGCCCGCCGGATCGTGGCCACCACGCACGGCCACGAGGCGGGCTGGGCCCAGCTGCCCGCCTCCCGGCAGCTGCTGCGGCGCATCGGCGAGGGCACGGACACGATCACCTACCTCGGCGAGTACACCCGCTCCAGGATCGCCGCCGCGCTCACCACCGAGGCCGCGGGCCGGATGGTCCAGCTGCCCCCCGGGGTCGACGAGAAGACCTTCCACCCGGCCTCCGGCGGCGACCGGATCAGGGCCCGGCTCGGGCTCGCGGACCGGCCCGTCGTCGTGTGCGTGTCCCGGCTCGTCCCGCGCAAGGGCCAGGACACCCTCATCCTCGCCATGCCCGCGATCCTGGCCCGCGAGCCGGACGCCGTCCTGCTGGTCGTCGGCGGCGGACCGTACGCCGCGCAGCTGGGGAAACTGGCCGCGGAGACGGGAGTCCAGGACTCCGTGCGCTTCACCGGAGCGGTGCCGTGGGAGGAACTGCCCGCGCACTACGGGGCCGGGGACGTCTTCGCCATGCCCTGCCGCACCCGGCGCGGCGGCCTCGACGTCGAGGGCCTGGGGATCGTGTACCTGGAGGCCTCCGCGACCGGACTGCCTGTCGTCGCGGGCGACTCGGGCGGTGCCCCGGACGCCGTGCTCGACGGCGAGACCGGGTACGTGGTGCGCGGCGGGTCGGCCGAGGAGTCCGCCGACCGGATCGTCACCCTGCTCGGCGACCCCGCGCTGCGCCGGCGGATGGGGGAGCGCGGCAGGGCCTGGGTCGAGGAGAAGTGGCGCTGGGACCTGCTCGCCGAGGAGCTCCGGACGCTGCTCTGAGGCGGGAGCCGCAGGGGTGTATGCCGCAGGGGCCCGCACCGTGATGGTGCGGGCCCCTGCGGCATGTGCGTTCCCGTGCGTTCAGCCGCGGTAGATCGACTCGACCTCGTCCGCGAAGTCCTTCGCCACGACGTTCCGCTTCAGTTTCAGCGACGGAGTGATGTGACCCGCCTCCTCCGTGAACTGCGCCGACAGGATGCGGAACTTGCGCACCGACTCCGCCTTGGACACCGCCGCGTTGCCGTCGTCGACCGCCCGCTGCACCTCGGCCAGCAGATCGGCGTCCTCGCGCAGCGACACCGCCGTCGAACCGGCCGGCTTGCCGTTCTCCTCGGCCCAGCGGGAGAGGAACTCCTCGTCGAGGGTGACCAGGGCGCCGACGAACGGCCGTCCGTCGCCGACCACCATGCACTCCGCGACCAGGGCGTGCGCCCGGATCCGGTCCTCGATCACCGCGGGGGCGACGTTCTTCCCGCCCGCCGTGACGATGATCTCCTTCTTACGGCCGGTGATCGCGAGATAGCCGTCCTCGTCGAGCGTGCCGATGTCGCCCGTGTGGAACCAGCCGTCGGCCAGCGCCCCGGCCGTCGCGGCCTCGTTCTTCCAGTACTCCGCGAACAGGTGCTCGCCGTGGAGCAGCACCTCGCCGTCGTCGGCGATCCGCACGACCGAGCCGGGCAGCGGCTGGCCGACCGTACCGATCTTCTGCCGGTCCCACGGGTTGAAGGCCGTGGCCGCGCAGGTCTCCGTGAGGCCGTAGCCCTCCAGCACCGTGAAGCCGATACCGCGGAAGAAGTGGCCGAGCCGCTCGCCCAGGGGCGCGCCGCCGGAGATCGCGTACTCGCCGCGGCCGCCGAGCACGGCCCGCAGCTTGGAGAACACCAGCTTGTCGAAGACCTTGTGCTTGATCCGCAGGCCGACCGACGGGCCCTGCGGGGTACCCAGCGCCCGGCTGTACGCGATCGCCGTGTCGGCGGCACGGTCGAAGATCTTGCCCTTGCCGTCCGCCTGCGCCTTGGCGCGCGCCGAGTTGTAGACCTTCTCGAAGACCCGCGGCACACCCAGGATCAGCGTCGGCCGGAAGGAGGCCAGCTCGTCCGTGAGGTTCTTGATGTCCGGCACGCAGCCGAGCCTGATCGGGGCCATCACCGAAGCGACCTCGACCAGCCTGCCGAAGACGTGCGCGGCGGGCAGGAAGAGCAGGACCGAGCACTCACCGGTACGGAAGAGGGGCTTCAGCCGCTCCACCACGTTGCCGCACTCGGCGAAGAAGCTGCGGTGCGTCAGCACACAGCCCTTGGGACGCCCGGTGGTGCCCGAGGTGTAGACGATGGTGGCCGGGTCGTCGGCCTTGGCGCTCACCATGCGCAGGTCCAGGGTCTCGTCCGAGACCTCGGCACCCCTCGCGGTCAGCTCGGCGACCGCGCCCTCGTCGATCTGCCACACGTGCCGCAGCCCGGGGAGCGCGTCGCGCACGGAGGCGACGGTCTCGGCGTGGGCGGTGCTCTCCACGACGACCGCGACCGCGCCCGAGTCGCCGAGTATCCACTGGACCTGCTCGGGGGAGCTGGTCTCGTAGACCGGCACGGTGACCGCGCCCGCGCTCCAGATCGCGAAGTCCAGCAGCACCCACTCGAAGCGGGTACGGGACATGAGGGCGACCCGGTCGCCGGGCTCGACGCCCGCCGCGATCAGGCCACGCGCGGCGGCTCTGACCTCAGCGAGGAACCGGGTGGCCGTGACGTCCGTCCAGACTCCGGCCACCTTGCGGCTCATGACCGCGACATCGGGATGCTGAGCGGCGTTGCGGCGGATGAGATCCGTCAGGTTGCCGTCCGTAGGGACCTCGTACAGGGCCGGAAGGCTGAACTCGCGCAAGACTGCTGCTCCTCATCGGGCTCCGGTTCCACGGCTCTGTGTGACGCACCGGATGCGGTCCAAGACTGGCAGGTGCTCGGTGGGGTGAGCACGACTGGACTGGCGGGACGTTACCCACCGGTACCGGATTCCGGATAGGGGGTTCCGGCCAGATGTCTTATGCATCACACATATAAGTGGTCCTCCCGCGCACATTAGTCCACCCACGTCACACGCCGCAGGTAACCGCAGGTCCGGTGGGCACTACCCGGCGTGGGCGCGGACACCTAGGGTGAACTCCATGCGAGGCATGCGAGGCGGCGGACCGGACGGCAGGGGCGCGACCGGGGACGGCGGGGGCGTGACCGGGAGCGGCGGGGACACACCGAACCGTAGGACGCGCGTGCACGTGGTCAGTGATGTGCACGGCAACACGGAGGCGCTGGCACGGGCCGGGGACGGCGCGGACGCGCTGATCTGCCTGGGTGACCTCGTCCTCTTCCTCGACTACGCCGACCACTCGCGCGGCATCTTCCCCGACCTCTTCGGTGTGGCGAACGCCGACCGCATCGTCGCCCTGCGCACCGCGCGGCGCTTCGACGAGGCACGCGCCTTCGGCCGCGAACTGTGGGCGGGCCGCGACCGCAACGCCGCGATCATCGAGGCCGTGCGCAAGCAGTACGCCGAGATGTTCGCCGTCCTGTCCACCCCGACGTACGCCACCTACGGCAACGTCGACGTGCCCGGACTCTGGCCCGAGTACGCCGGGCCCGGCACCACCGTGCTGGACGGCGAGCGCGTCGAGATAGGCGGCCGGGTGTTCGGCTTCGTCGGCGGCGGCCTGGAGACCCCGATGAACACCCCGTACGAGATCAGCGACGAGGAGTACGCCGCCAAGGTCGAGGCGCTCGGCCCGGTGGACGTCCTGTGCTCGCACATCCCGCCCGAGGTGCCCGAGCTGACGTACGACACGGTGGCCCGCCGCTTCGAACGAGGCAGCCGCGCACTCCTGGACGCCATCCACCGCACCCGCCCCCGATACGCGATTTTCGGCCATGTCCACCAGCCGCTGGCACGCCGGATGCGGATCGGCGTCACCGAGTGCGTCAACGTCGGACACTTCGCCTCGACCGGACGGCCCTGGGCCCTGGAGTGGTGAATGCCACGGCGCCGGCCACCGGCCGGGGCGTGGACGGGGCGACGGCGGGCACGCGATAGCCTGCACACGGCAGGCCTCTGCCGAACGCGACCGGTAACACCGCACTGGAGGGCCACGGCGATGGCTGAACACACCAGCTCGAGCATCACGATCGAGGCGGCACCGGCCGACGTCATGGGAGTGATCGCCGACTTCGCCCGCTATCCCGAATGGACCGGCGAGGTGAAGGAGGCCGAGATCCTGGCCTCCGACGACCAGGGCCGTGCCGAGCAGGTCAGGCTGGTGCTGGACGCCGGAGCGATCAAGGACGACCACGTCCTCGCCTACACCTGGAACGGCGCGTACGAGGTCAGCTGGAGCCTCGTCAAGTCCCAGATGCTGCGCGCCCTCGACGGCAGTTACGCGCTGGCGCCCCTGGGCGACGGCGACCGCACCGAGGTCACCTACCGGCTCGCCGTCGACGTCAAGATCCCGCTCCTCGGCATGATCAAGCGCAAGGCCGAGAAGGTCATCATCGACCGCGCCCTGGCCGGACTGAAGAAGCGCGTCGAATCCGTCCCGAAGGCCTGATCGCATGCGTACGGTCCTCGTCACCGGCCCCGGCGGCGCAGGCCGTACCACCGTCGCCGCGGCGACGGCGCTGGCGGCGGCCCGCACCGGCCGCCGCACACTCCTGGTCTCCGCCGACGCCGTCCCCGGCCTTCCGGAAGGCACCGGACCCACCGAGGCCGCAGACGGTCTCCACCACGCCCGCGTCGACTCGGCCGAGCACTTCCGCGGCGAACTCGTCGCACTCCAGGAACGGGCCTCCGGCGTCCTCGACCTGCTCGGTGCCCGCCGGCTGGACGGCGAGGAACTCACCGAACTGCCCGGCAGCGCCCAGCTCGCCCTCCTGCACACCCTGCGCCGGGCGGCCGAGGGCGACTGGTCCGAGGACGGCTACGACGTCCTCGTCGTCGACCTCCCCCCGCTGGCCGACGCCCTCGCCCTGCTCGCCCTGCCCGGACAGCTGCGCCGCTACCTGCGCCGCCTCCTGCCCCAGGAACGCCAGGCCGCCCGCGCGCTGCGCCCGATGCTCGCGCAGCTCGCCGGAGTCCCCATGCCGGCCCAGTGGCTGTACGAGGCCGCCGCCCGCAAGGACGCCGAGCTGGCCGCCGTCGAGGCCCTGATCGGGGACACGGCGACGACCGTACGGCTGGTCGCCGAGCCCGGACCCGCCGCCGAGGACGCCCTGCGCGCCGCCCGCACGGGACTGGCCCTGTACGGACTGCGCGTCGACGGCCTCGTGGCCAACCGCGTCCTGCCCCGGCACTCGTCCGACCCCTGGTTCGCCGATCTCGCCGCCCGCCAGGAGAAGTGCCTGGTGAGCTGGCAGGAGAGCGGTACGCCGCTGAGCGAGGTGGCCCACCTCGGGCGTGACCCGCGGACCCTCGACGACCTCGCCCTGCTCGACGCGATACCCGCACCGGACGACCGGACACCGGGCCGCGCCGACGACCCCTGGTGGACGGAGGACTCCCGCGACGAGGACGACGGCGTCCTCGTCTGGTGCCTGCCGCTGCCCGGCGCCGTCAAGGAGGACCTCCGCCTCGTCCGCCGGGGCGACGAACTGCTCCTCACCGCGGGCCCGTTCCACCGTGTCGTCCGCCTGGAGTCCGCACTGCGCCGCTGCACCGTCTCCGGAGCCGCGCTCACCGACGGTGTTCTCCGTGTCCGGTTCACACCGGACCCCGCGCTCTGGCCCCGGACACCCTGAACGCCGTATCACCGTTCGGGTAACGTCGGTAGTACGTGGCCCGTACGGCCAGCACAGGCAACCGCGTCGCAGGAGTCCGTCATGAGTGAAGCCACCGATCGTCCCGTCGACGACGACGCGTGGGCGGAGGCCTGCGCCGAGGACCTGGAGGCGGAGAAGGCCCGCCGCCGTGCGCAGTACGGACCGCAGCCCGGCTCCGCCGCGGAGGAGCTGCGCAAACTGATCGACGCGGTCGCCGACAAGGTCTCCGAGTTCCGGTCGCCGCTGCTCGGCATGGCCGCCCAGGGCACCGTCCAGCAGGTCATCCGGCAGGCCAGGTCCGCGGTCGAGCCCGTCATCGAGCGCAATCCGGACCTCTTCGGCCATCTCGCCGCCGCGGGCAACGAACTCCTTGCCGCCTACCGCTCCGCCGTCGAGGGCCAGGAGAGCCGCTGGACCCGCGGAACCGAGGGCGCGGGAGGCACCGCCGGGGACGCCCCGGGCACGTCCGGTCCGGCGAAGAAGGCCGCCGACGACCCCTCCGACCCGCGTGACGAGGGCTCCGGCGGCAGCGAACACATTGACCTGGACTGACCCAGGGCCGGAAATACCCGTCCCGGGCTCGGGTACGGTTGGCCGTAGCGGGGCTCGACCGAAACTGAGGGATTCATGGGACTCACCATCGGCGTCGATATCGGCGGCACGAAGATCGCGGCTGGAGTGGTCGACGAAGAGGGACGGATCCTCTCGACGTTCAAGGTATCGACCCCGCCGACGGCCGAAGGCATCGTCGACGCGATCAGCTCGGCCGTGGCCGGAGCCAGTGACGGTCACGACGTCGAAGCCGTCGGCATCGGCGCGGCCGGATACGTCGACGACAAGCGCGCCACCGTGCTGTTCGCCCCGAACATCAATTGGCGGCACGAGCCGCTGAAGGACAAGGTCGAACAGCGCACCGGCCTGCCGGTCGTCGTCGAGAACGACGCCAACGCGGCTGCCTGGGGCGAATACCGCTTCGGTGCCGGCCAGGGGCACGACGACGTCATCTGCATCACGCTCGGCACCGGCCTGGGCGGCGGCATCATCATCGGCAACAAGCTGCGCCGTGGACGCTTCGGCGTGGCTGCGGAGTTCGGTCACATCCGGGTCGTCCCGGACGGACTGCTCTGCGGCTGCGGCAGCCAGGGCTGCTGGGAGCAGTACGCCTCCGGGCGCGCGCTCGTCCGGTACGCGAAGCAGCGCGCCAACGCCACCCCGGAGAATGCCGGGATCCTGCTGGCGCTCGGCGACGGCACGGTGGACGGCATCGAGGGCAAGCACATCAGCCAGGCCGCCAGGCAGGGCTGCCCGGTGGCCGTCGACTCGTTCCGTGAGCTGGCCCGCTGGGCCGGCGCCGGACTCGCCGACCTGGCCTCGCTCTTCGACCCGTCGGCGTTCATCGTGGGCGGTGGCGTCTCGGACGAGGGCGAACTGGTCCTCGACCCGATCCGCAAGTCGTTCCGGCGCTGGCTGATCGGCGGCGAGTGGCGTCCGCACGCGCAGGTCCTGGCAGCCCAACTGGGCGGCAAGGCAGGCCTGGTGGGCGCCGCCGACCTGGCCCGCCAGGGCTAGGGTCCTACGCTTGGATCAGGCCGCGCCCCCGCAGGCCCGGCCCGATCCGGACGAGAGGACCACGCAGCACTCCGACGCCCGTCGCGCCCTCCGGGGAGCGGCGGGCGTCCGCCGTATCGTGCCTCGCATGGTCACGACGCCGATGCCGCTGCCCGACTCCCGCACCGAGCCGGACGGTTCGGCCGTCATCCGGGTGCTCAGCTACAACGTCCGCTCGCTGCGCGACGACACCGAGGCCCTGGCCCGCGTCATCCGCGCCTGCGCACCCGATCTGGTGTGCGTCCAGGAGGCCCCGCGCTTCTTCCGCTGGCGCAAGGCCGCCGCCCGGCTCGCCGCCATGACCGACCTGGTGATCCTCGGCGGCGGCGCCCCCGCGGCCGGTCCGCTGCTCCTCTGCTCCCTGCGCGCCACCGTGGAACGCACCGAGGACGTCCTGCTGCCGCTCACCCCCGGGCTGCACCGGCGGGGGCTGGCCACGGCGGTGGTACGGATCGCCGGGGCCCGGCTCGGCGTGGTGAGCTGTCATCTGAGCCTGCGGCGCGAGGAACGGCCGGCCCAGGCAGAGCTCCTGCTGGACCGTGTCGAAGCGATGGGTGTCCCGCACGCCGTCGTGGCCGGCGACCTCAACGACGTACCGCGGGGGAAGGCCTTCCAGCGGCTGGCCGGGCGGTTCCAGGACTGCTGGGCCGTACGGCCGTGGGGCGGCGAGCACACCTTCCCGCCCCACGCCCCGGCCAGGCGCATCGACGCGGTGTTCGCGACCGGCGGGATCGAGGTGCTCGGCTGCGGTGTGCCCGCGGCCCTGCCCGGCATCACCGACGCGGATCTGAGGGCGGCCACGGACCACCTGCCCGTCCTGGCCGCACTCAGGGTGCCGGCCGGGGACTGAGGGGGCGCGCCGGACGCCCCGGCCCGTGTGGACCGGGGGCCGACTCGGCCGCCGGGACCGTGCGGCCCGGTCAGACGACCGCGCCGGAGCCCGGGATGTCGTCGTCGTCCTCGTCGTCATGGGGCATACGGGCCACCAGGGTGGCGAAGCCGCCCAGGAAGCCGCCGATGGAGAGCGTGGTGAGCCACCACGTCATCTCCCACTGCAGCAGCACCGCGACGAGCATCAGCACCGGGCCGCCGACGACCGCGAGCCAGGCGAACTTCGCCGTGACGTCGGCCTCCGGCAGCGGCGGCGGCTCGGGCGGGACGAAGTGCCCCTCCTCGCTGTCGTCCGGGTCGTCGCCGTCGCCCTCGGCGGACTCCGCCACCTCGTAGTCGCGCGGACCGGCGACCCCGGGCGCGAAGACGACCGAGCTGCCCAGCGACTTCTTCTCCGGCGGCCTGCCGGGCGCCTTCTTGCCGGAACCCTTGTCCGCGTCCTCCCCGGCACCCGGGTCCGACCCCGGCAGGGTGTTGAGCTGGTCGTCCTCCAGCAGCGCGAGGTCCTCTATCGACTTGAACGGCTTGGCGCCCGGCGGGTCCGGCGGCTCCTCGCCGTATCCGGCGACGATCGCCTCCCAGGCCGCGGCCTCGTCGAGCTGCCCGCCCTCCTCCGTGCCCTCGGGGACAGCCGTCCCCTCCGTGGGGCGCGGTTCGCGCTCCTCGTCACTGCCCGCGCGCTCCGCGTCGTGCTCAGCCACCGGACGTGCTCCCCTTCTTGCCGACGCTGGGTGCGAGGCGGCCGATGAACCGGTAACTCTCATCGAAGATCCGCTCCGCATCGTGGTCCAACGTCGCCACGTGGTAGCTCTGTTCCAGCAGGATCTCCTCGACGTCCCTGGACGACACCCGGCTGAGGATCCGTGCCGAGTCGGCCGGCGGCACGACATGGTCCTGCGGGCTGTGCAGCAGCACGATCGGCTGCGTGACCTGAGGCAGCTGGGCGTCGACCAGCCGGAAGAACTTCCGGACCGAGTGCGCGGCGTGCAGCGGAACCCGGTCGTAACCGACCTCTTCGGAACCCTCCAGCGCGATATCGCTGGTCAGCCCCTTCGTCGTCCGCACCAGGTGCCGGGCGACCGGCAGGGCGTACGCGGCCAGGCCGTGCACCTTGTTCGCCGGGTTCACCAGGACCAGGCCCCGGATCGCGTCGCCGTGCTTCGCCGCGAGGCGCAGCGACAGCGCGCCCCCCATGGAGAGCCCGAAGACGAAGACCTGCTCGCACCGGGCCAGCAGAACGCGCAGCTCCCGGTCCACCTCCGCGTACCAGTCCTGCCAGCCCGTGACCGCCATGTCCTGCCAGCGTGTGCCGTGTCCCGGCAGCAGCGGGAGGGACACGGTCAGCCCGCGCTCCGCCAGATAATCGGCCCAGGGACGCATCGACTGCGGTGAACCGGTGAAACCGTGACAGAGGAGGACGCCGACCTCTCCGCCCTCGTGGCGGAACGGCTCGGCTCCAGGGAGGACCGGCACCGGGGTCTCCTGTTCATGAGCGGGACGGGGCGTGCGGGGGGAGTGCAAAAGGATTACCTCACCGTACGCGACCGGACCGACACCGACCAGGGCCGTCACCACCCGAGCACCACCGCCCGGGGGCCGTCCGCGGCGGACGGAGCCCCACGCCCGGGCGGAAGAGGCCGGGGGCCCCACAGGCTAAGGTCTGACCGACAGCACACAGGAGGCACCCGAGTGATCTACGGCGCAATGAAGTTCTCCATCGGCGGGTCCCTGAAACTCGCCTTCCGGCCGTGGGTGGAGGGCCTGGAGAACATCCCCGAGCAGGGGCCGGCGATCCTCGCGAGCAACCATCTGTCGTTCTCAGACTCCTTCTTCCTGCCGGCCGTCCTCGACCGCAAGGTGACCTTCATCGCCAAGGCCGAGTACTTCACCTCACCCGGCGTGAAGGGCAAGCTCACCGCCGCGTTCTTCAAGGGCGTCGGCCAGCTCCCGGTGGACCGCTCCGGCGGCCGGGGAGCGGGCGAGGCGGCCATAAAGGCGGGCATCCAGGTCATCGAGAGCGGCGGGCTCTTCGGTATCTACCCGGAGGGCACCCGGTCGCCCGACGGCCGCCTCTACCGGGGCAAGCCCGGCGGTCTCGCCCGGGTGGCCCTCGCCACCGGCGCACCCGTCATCCCCGTCGCGATGATCGACACGGAGAAGATCCAGCCGCCCGGTCAGGTGGTGCCCCGGCTGATGCGGCCCGGCATCAGGATCGGCAAGCCGCTCGACTTCACCCGTTACCAGGGCATGGACGGCGACCGCTTCATCCTGCGCTCGGTGACCGACGAGGTCATGTACGAGATCATGAAGCTCTCCGGCCAGGAATACGTGGACATCTACGCGACCGCGGCCAAGAGGCAGCTCGCCGACGAGGCGAAGAACAAAGGCACGGAACGGTCCGGCGCGTAACCGCGTCGCGCACCGTCCCGGGCGGCAGGGGAATCGGGGGAGGGACCATGGCCAGGCGTGAGCGGGTCGTACGGATGTCGGTCGAACAGCCGCTGTGGCGGGCGCTGACCGCGTACCGCGTACTGACCCTGATCTACGCGGTGCTGCTCGCCGGCTTCCGCGACAAGACGTACGACCGGCCCTGGGTGGCCTTCGCCTTCCTCGCGGTCCTCGCCGTGTGGACGCTGATCACGCTCCCCAGGGTGGCCAACGCGGCGAGCTGCACCAAGCGCTTCCTCGGCATCGACCTCACCGTCGCCCTGACCGGGATCCTGCTGACCCCCCTCGCCGACTTCAGCGCCCAGCGGGTCGACGGCCCGACCCTGCCGTCGATCTGGACCGCCGGCTCGGTCCTCGCCTTCGCGCTCAAGGGCGGCTGGCGCTGGGCGGCCTTCGCCTCCACCCTCGTCGCCGCCGCCAACATCGTCGAGCGCGGCGAGCCCAGCTGGGACACCTTCCACAACGTCCTGCTGGTCTGGGTCGCGTCCATCGCCATCGGGTACGTCGTCGAGGTCGCCCGCGCCAGTGAACGCACCCTCGCCCGCGCCCTGGAGATCGAGGCCGCCACCCGCGAACGCGAACGGCTCGCCCGCGACATCCACGACAGCGTCCTGCAGGTCCTCGCCATGGTGCAGCGCCGCGGCACCGCGATGGGCGGCGAGGCCGCCGAGCTGGGCCGGATGGCCGGGGAGCAGGAGGTCGCGCTGCGCACCCTGGTCTCCAGCGGCCTGGTGCCCACCACCCGGGTCTCCGAGGACAGCGCCGAGGGCGCCGTGGTCCGCGCCGTGGAGGTGGACCCGGACGGGGAAGGGACCGGGACGTCCGACTGCGACCTGCGTGCCCTCCTCGCCCCGCACGCCGGAACCCGGGTCAGCTTCGCCGAGCCGGGCGCCCCGGTGCTGCTCGCCCCCGCGGCGGCGCGTGAGCTCGCCGCCGCGGTGAGCGCGGCCCTGGACAATGTGAGGGTCCACGCCGGACCGGACGCGCAGGCCTGGATCCTGGTCGAGGACGAGCCGGACGAGGTGATCGTCACGGTCCGGGACGACGGGCCCGGCATTCCGGAGGGCCGGCTGGACCAGGCGGAAGGGGAGGGCCGGCTCGGAGTCGCGCTCTCGATCCGCGGACGGCTGCGCGATCTGGGCGGCACGGCAGAACTGATCTCGGTACCCGGCCAGGGCACCGAGGTCGAACTGAAGGTTCCGAAGGTTTCACGGGGGAAGGCAGGATCGGTCCGATGAGCACACCGAACACCCAGGCGTCCGAGGCGCGGCCCATCAAGGTCATGGTCGTCGACGACCATCCGATGTGGCGCGACGCGGTGGCCCGCGATCTGGCCGAGGCCGGCTTCGACGTCGTCGCGACCGCCGGGGACGGCCCGCAGGCCGTGCGCCGGGCCGGGGCTGTGAACCCCGACGTCCTCGTGCTCGACCTCAACCTGCCCGGCATGCCCGGCGCCCAGGTCTGCAAGGAGCTCGTGGGGTCCCGCCCCGGGCTGCGCGTCCTGGTGCTCTCCGCCAGTGGCGAGCACGCCGACGTGCTGGAGGCGGTGAAGTCCGGCGCCACCGGCTACCTGCTCAAGTCGGCCAGCACCCAGGAACTGACCGAAGCCGTACGCGCCACCGCGGCCGGCGACCCGGTATTCACCCCCGGGCTCGCCGGACTGGTCCTCGGCGAGTACCGCAGGCTCGCCTCCGACCCCGCCCCGGCCGCCTCGAACGAACCGAAGGTTCCGCAGCTCACCGACCGCGAGACCGAGGTGCTGCGGCTGGTCGCCAAGGGACTCTCGTACAAACAGATCGCCGAGCGCCTGGTCATCTCGCACCGGACCGTG
Source organism: Streptomyces sp. NBC_01520 (assembly GCF_045040375.1). Taxonomy (NCBI): domain Bacteria; kingdom Bacillati; phylum Actinomycetota; class Actinomycetes; order Kitasatosporales; family Streptomycetaceae; genus Streptomyces; species Streptomyces sp. NBC_01520. The sequence continues at coordinate 2,143,197 of NZ_CP109404.1, read as the reverse complement.
CAGAACCACGTCCAGAACACCCTGGGCAAGCTGCAGCTGCACAACCGCGTGGAGCTCGTCCGGTACGCGATCGAGGCCGGCCTCGACGACGTCTGACGGCACGGCGAGGCGGACGGAGGCCGGGGGTCCTCTCCGGCTGAGCGGCGCTCCGGGGGTGCGGGCCGTATATTCGCCAGGGTCCGTACCCCCACCCCGGGAGAGACGTCGTGGAAATCCTCGCATTCGGTGTGCAGTCGGACGAGAAGCCGCTGATCGAGAAGGCCTTCGCCGGGCAGCACGACGTGCGCTGCCTGGACGTCTTCCTCACGAAGGACACCGCCCCGATCGCGGCCGGCTACGAGATCATCTCGACCAGCGTCAACGCCGACCTCGGCAGCCCGGTCCTGCAGACCCTCGCGGCGGGCGGCACGCAGATGATCGCCCAGCGCTCCACGGGCTTCAACAACATCGACCTCGACGTCGCCGAACGGCTCGCCCTCCAGGTCGCCCGGGTCTCGTACTACTCGCCCCACTCGGTCGCCGAGTTCGCCTGGACCCTGGCCATGGCCGTCAACCGCCGTATCGTCCGCGCGGTGAGCCGCACCCGGGACTTCGACTTCCGCCTCGACGGACTTCTCGGCCGGGACATGCACGGCCGCACGGCCGGAGTGGTCGGAACCGGCAAGATCGGCGAGGCGTTCACCCGGATCGCCCACGGCTTCGGCATGAACCTGCTGGGCTGGGACGTCGCCGAGAACCCGGCCTGCACCGAGCTCGGCATGACGTACGTCGACAAGGAGCGGCTCTTCGCCGAGGCCGACCTGGTCAGCCTCCACGTGCCGCTGCTGCCCGCCACCCACCACATCATCGGCAAGGACGCCCTGTCCTTGATGAAGGACGACGCGATCCTGGTCAACTCCAGCCGCGGCGGTCTCATCGACTCCACCGCGCTCGTCGCCGAGCTGCGGGCCGGACGTTTCACCGGTGTCGGACTCGACGTGTACGAGGCGGAGGCGGGACTCTTCTACGTCGACAAGTCCCTGGAGGGCATCGACGACGACACCCTGGCCAGGCTCGTCACCTTCCCGAACGTCATCGTGACCTCGCACCAGGCGTACTACACGACCGACGCCGTGGGCCAGATCATCGACGCGACCGTCCGTAACGTCGCCGACTACCTCGCGGGCCGACGCAGCGAGAACGTCCTCGTCCCCAAGCTCCCGGCCGCCCCGTAAGGGCCCCGGCGCTCCGGGGCCCCACGAGGCCGGCCCCTCAGCCGGGCACCGGCAGCGCCGTCAGCAGCTCGGTCACGATCGTGGCGCCCCGCAGCGTCAGCACCGACTCCGGGTGGAACTGGACCGAAGCGAAGCCCCGCCCCCGCAACGCGTGCAGCTCCCCGGAGGCCGGGTCCCGGCTCACCTCGATGCCGTGGGCACCCAGCTCGGCCGTCGCCGCCTCGTCGCACCGCGCCGTGAAGCTGTTGTAGAAGCCCACGGTCTCCGGGCGGCCGAACAGCTCGATCCGGGTCTGTGCCCCCTGGTACGGCACGGCCTTGCGCACGATCTCCAGGCCCAGCTCCGCCGCGATCAGCTCATGGCCCAGACAGACACCCAGCAGACCGTGCCGGTGGTCCCGCACCAGCTCGGCGGTCAGCCCGCGCAGCAGCCGCATCTTCGGATCGGACACGTCCCCCGGATCACCCGGCCCGGGACCCAGCACGACGGGCCCCCGGTGCGCCCGTACGGCGTCGCGCAGCCCCGGATCGTCGTACCCGCGCACCGACACGGTCAGACCCGAGGAGCGCAGCAGATGCGCCAGCATGGCTGTGAAGGTGTCCTCGCCGTCCACCACCAGCGCATGGCCGGTCAGCTCCCGCGTGCGCTCCTGCATCCGCAGCCAGAACGGGGCGAGTCCGCCCCGCCGGTCGTCCAGGGCCGCCTGCACCCGCGGATCGGAGGCCAGCCGCGGACGGTCCGCCTCCGCCTCCGGCCGGCCCGGCCGGACGCCCAGCGCCGCCAGCACCCCGGCCGCCTTCGCATGGGTCTCGGCGACCTCGCCCGCCGGGTCGGAGTGGCGCACCAGTGTCGCCCCGACCGGCACCCGCAGGCGGCCGTCGGCCGCGATGTCGGCCGTGCGGATCAGGATCGGCGAGTCCAGCGTCTGCGTACCGTCCGGCTCCCGGCGCAGCAGGGCCAGGGCGCCCGCGTAGTAGCCGCGGCCCCCTGGCTCGTACCGCTCGATCACCCGGCAGGCGTTCTGCACGGGGGAGCCGGTGACCGTCGCCGCGAACATGGTCTCCTTCAGGACCTCGCGCACATCCAGCGAGGAACGCCCGCGCAGTTCGTACTCGGTGTGGGCGAGGTGGGCCATCTCCTTGAGGCGGGGGCCGACCACCACGCCGCCCATGTCGCCGACGGTGCACATCATCTTGAGTTCCTCGTCGACCACCATCGAGAGCTCCTCGGTCTCCTTGCGGTCGCCGAGGAAGGCCAGCAGGCCCTCGGCGGTCGGCCCGCCGGCCGGGTAGCGGTACGTCCCGCTGATCGGATTCATCACGACCGTCCCGCCGGACATCCGCACATGGACCTCCGGGCTGGCGCCGACCAGCGTCCGGTCCCCGGTGTGGACGACGAACGTCCAGTACGCCCCGCGCTCACCGGCCAGCAACCGCCGGAACAGCGCCAGTGCGTCCGCTCTGCCGAACCCGGGGATCTCACCTCCGAAGGTCCGCCGGATCACGAAGTTGGCGCCCTCGCCCCGTCCGATCTCGTCCTCGACGACCCGCCGGACGATGTCCGCGTACTCCTCGTCCGGGACGTCGAAGGCGCCGTTCTCGACCCGCACCCCATGGGAGGGCAGCTGCGCGAGGACCTCGTCCAGCGGCAGCTCGTAGGCCTCGTCGGCGGTCAGCACGGCCAGTGGGGTCCCGTCGTCGCGCACGTCGAAACCGCGCTCGGCGATCTGCCGGAAGGGCACCAGGGCCAGGGTGGGCCGCTCGCCCACCGGGATCCCGGCGAGGCGGTCCACCTCACGCACCCCGCCGATCAGGACCTCGACGGTGTCGTGGTCCCGGCCGGGTGTCCGCCTGCGGAGCAGCGCGAAGGGCGGGGAGCCGTCCCGGAGCAGTCGCTGGACGAGGTCGGTGACAGGGATGTGCTCGGCACGGTCGGGCATGGGCGTTCCTTCCGGATGGAGGAACGGCTCCCGGCTCCGAAACGCAGAGAAGGCCGCCCCTCGGGCGGCCTTCGCGAAGTCTGTACGCGCGATGAATCAGCGGGCCGCCGGATGAGCGGTCCACCACCAGTTCTGGGTCGTCTGCGCGAACATGTCCCGAACCCTAGCGGATGCACCGGACAAACGAGCGTGTGTCTCAGTAGTTGAGCGCGCGGCGGAACGGCGTCGCCGACCCCGTAATGTTGTGGGCGTGACCGTGAACGCCAATACCTCCGTCGCCGGTGGCAACACCTGGCGAGACCTTCCCGCGGCGCAGCAGCCCGAGTACCCCGATGCCGAGGCTCTGCGCGATGTGCTCGCGGACCTCGAGTCGTATCCTCCGCTCGTCTTCGCCGGCGAGTGCGACCAGCTGCGTGCCCGCCTGGGAGCCGTCGCCAAGGGCGAGGCGTTCCTGCTGCAGGGCGGTGACTGCGCCGAGGCCTTCGACGCCGTGTCGGCCGAGCACATCCGGGCCAAGCTGAAGACGCTGCTCCAGATGAGTGCCGTCCTCACGTACGCGGCCTCCGTGCCCGTCGTCAAGATCGGCCGGATCGCGGGGCAGTACTCCAAGCCGCGCTCCAAGCCGACCGAGACCCGCGACGGCGTGACCCTGCCGACCTACCGCGGCGACTCGGTGAACGGCTTCGCCTTCACCGAGGAAGCCCGTATCCCGGACCCCGAGCGGCTGAAGCGGATGTACCACGCGTCCGCCTCCACGCTGAACCTGGTCCGCGCCTTCACCACCGGTGGCTACGCCGACCTGCGCCAGGTGCACGCCTGGAACCAGGACTTCGTGAAGTCCTCGCCCTCCGGCCAGCGTTACGAGGCACTGGCCCGTGAGATCGACAACGCGCTGAACTTCATGAAGGCGTGCGGCACGGACCCGGCCGAATTCAAGGCGGTCGAGTTCTACGCCTCGCACGAGGCACTGCTGCTGGACTACGAGTCGTCGCTCACCCGCACCGACTCGCGCACCGGGCGGCTGTACGACACGTCGGCCCACATGGTCTGGGTCGGTGAGCGCACCCGGCAGATGGACGGCGCGCACATCGAGTTCGCCTCGAAGGTCCGCAACCCCGTCGGCATCAAGCTCGGCCCGACGACCACCGTCGACGAGGCGCTCGGCTACGTCGACCGTCTCGACCCCGAGCGTGAGCCGGGCCGGCTGACCTTCATCGTGCGCATGGGTGCCGACAAGGTCCGCGACAAGCTTCCCGAGCTGGTCGAGAAGGTCACCGCCTCCGGCGCCACCGTGGTGTGGGTGACCGACCCGATGCACGGCAACACCTTCGAGGCCGCGTCCGGCCACAAGACGCGCCGTTTCGACGACGTCCTGGACGAGGTCAAGGGCTTCTTCGAGGTGCACAAGGGCCTCGGTACGCACCCGGGCGGCATCCACGTCGAGCTCACCGGTGACGACGTCACCGAGTGCGTGGGCGGCGGCCACGAGATCTTCGTGGACGATCTGCACCAGCGCTACGAGACGGCCTGCGACCCGCGCCTCAACCGCAGCCAGTCCCTCGACCTGGCGTTCCTGGTCGCCGAGATGTACCGCGACCAGTAGGAACCGCCCGCGACGACGCCTGTGGGGCACGGATCCATGTGATCCGTGCCCCACAGTCGTTCCCGGGGCTTTCACGCGCCGGTGGTGACGGGTAAGGTTAGGTTAGCCTCACCGAGAAGTCGGGGACGGCGCCGCGATCGACCCCGCCCGGGAGGTGAACCGCATGTACGTCTGCTCCTGCTTCGGCATCACCGAGCAGCAGGTCAAGCAGCATGCGGACGACGGCGCGTGCACGCCCCGCCAGATCGCCTCCGCGTGCAAGGCCGGCACGGACTGCGGCGGCTGCGTCCGCCGGATCCAGGCGCTCCTCGGCCGTGGCGACTGCCCGCGCCGTGAGCTCCTGGAAGGCCGTACGGAGCCGACGGGCGCCCCGTCCGGTGCGCCCGCCCTCTTCGGTACCACGCCGGACGTACGGCTCTCCGACGCCGCCTGAGCGACCCGCCGGTCCGGGACGGCGGCCCCGGCCGGATCAGCTCTCCGGCTGCTCGATCAGTTGCGCGATGTAGAGCGGCTCCCCGAGCTTCTCCACCAGCTCCAGCTGGGTGTCGAGGTAGTCGATGTGGTGCTCCTCGTCCTCCAGGATGGATTCGAAGATGTTCGCCGACGTGATGTCGCCCTTGCCGCGCATCACCTCGATGCCCCGCTTGAGACGGTCGATCGCCTCCACCTCGACCTGACGGTCGGCCTGGAACATCTCGGTGACCGTCTGGCCGACCCGCACATGGAAGAGCCGCTGGTAGTTGGGCAGCCCGTCCAGGAAGAGAATCCGGTCGGTGAGGATCTCGGCGTGCTTCATCTCGTCGAACGACTCGGCCCGGGTGTACTTGGCGAGCTTCGTCCAGCCGAAGTTGTCCTGCATCTTCGCGTGCAGGAAGTACTGGTTGATGGCAGTCAATTCGGCGGTCAGCTGTTCGTTCAGGAACTCGAGGACCTCGGGGTCGCCCTGCATCGCAGAGGCTCCTTCCAACCGGTGAACTGGGCATGTTTGCGCCGCATCCTCGCATCGCGCCCGGCGGCCGTCCAGTAAGTGCACGCTTAGTATGAGTTGCCCGAATCGGCTCTCCCCTGGTCATGACCACCCCTGCCTGTCTGTCACCATGGAGGCATGGGTCAGCCGGAAAGCCGGGAACGCGGCACAGCAGAGCAGTCCGGGCTACCGCCGGGGCAGCGACTGCAGCGTGGCTGGCCGGTCACCCATTACGGGCCGGTGCCCAAGTTCAAGCCCGACCGCTGGGAGTTCCGGGTCTTCGGGGCCACGGCCGACGGCGAGAAGCACTGCTGGAATCATCAGGAATTCTCGGCACTGCCGTTCTCGTCCGTTGTCGCCGACCTCCACTGCGTGACGAAATTCAGCATGCTCGGAGCCGAATGGGGCGGAATCCAGGCCCGCGCGATCGTGGAACTGGCACCGCCCGCGCCCCATGTCACCCATGTGATGGTCTGGGCCGAATACGGATTCAGCTCGAATCTGCGACTGGCCGACTTCACCTCGGACGGGACGCTCTTCGCCACACACAAGGACGGTGAACTCCTCACCGCGGAACACGGATTCCCGCTGCGGCTCGTCGTCCCGCACCTGTACGCCTGGAAGGGCCCGAAATGGGTCCGTGGCATCGAGTACATGACGGCCGACCGCCGTGGCTTCTGGGAGGAGCGCGGCTACCACAACATCGGCGACCCGTGGAGTGAGCAGCGCTACTCCTACCAGGAAGAGCCCGGGGACGGCCCCGAGCTCTGATCCCGGAGTGCCGGACCGCCTCAGTGGTGGTACGCGTGCACCACGGCGTGGCCCTTGCCGCGGCCGATCATCCACTTGTTGACCGGTGTCGTGACGACGAACGCGGCAACCAGTGCGATGGCCAGCACCGCCCAGAACTTCACGTCCGACAGATGGGCGTCCATCGCCCCCGGCCACAGGGCGATCACCCCGTTGTCGATCAGTTCCATCACGGCGATGGACAGGGTGTCGGCGGCCAGGGCCACCCGGACGGCCGTGCGGAGACCGACCCCGGAGCCCAGGATTCCGCGCAGCGTCAGCGCGTAACCGAAGAAGAACGCCAGGACGATCGCGAGCACCATCGTCTGTGTGTTGCCCCAGCCGAGCGCGGTGCCGATCACCATGCCCAGGACCTCGCCGATCGCACAGCCGGTGAGGCAGTGCAGGGTGGCCCGGGCGGCCATGGCCCAGCTCGCGGCGCCGCCCGCGTGGTCGTGCCTGCCGTGGTGCGAGTCGTGCTGCATGAATACCCCCAGGGCCGGATCGCGAGGTTCCTGACATCCATACGAACCGTATACCCCCCTAGGGTATTCCCTCGGGGTTACCGAAGGGCGGCGCCGCCCCGGAGCTCCTTCAGGCGCGCCACGTCCGCCGCGTGCCCCTCCTTGCCGCCGGGCGTCTCGATGATCAGCGGCACCCCGTCGGTCGCGGGATGCGCGAACAGCTCACGGAACGGCTCGGCGCCGATGTGACCGGCGCCGATGTTCTCGTGCCGGTCCTTGTGGGCCCCCACCACGTCCTTGGAGTCGTTGGCGTGGATCAGCTTCAGCCGGCCCTCGCCGACCGTCTCCACCAGCAGGTCCAGGGTCTGCCGCATGCCGGCCGGACCCGTCAGGTCGTGACCGGCCGCGTAGATGTGGCAGGTGTCCAGGCAGACGCCCAGCTTGGGATGGGAGTCCAGGGCCTCGAAGTACGGGCCGAAGTCCCAGGTCCGCGAACAGAGCGAGAAGCCCTGTCCGGCGGTCGACTCCAGCAGCAGGAAGGGGTCGTCGTCATGGGTCAGCTCGTCCAGCAGCGGCCTCATGTGCGCGCGCACCTGCGCGAGGGCCTCGGCCCTCGGCCGGCCGCCGGTCGCCGACCCGGTGTGCACCACCACCCCCAGGGCGCCGATCGCCCTGGCCCGGCGCAGCGAGTGCCGCAGCGACTCGACGGACCTCTCCACGGTCGCCTCGGTGTGCGAGCCGAAATTGATCAGGTACGGGGCGTGGACGTACGCCGGGATCTCCGCAGCCGCGCACTCCGCGCGGAACAGGTCGTCCTGCGCCGGATTGCCGGTCGGGGTCGCCCAGCCGCGCGGATTGGCGACGAAGACCTGCACGGCCTCCGCCGCGAGCTCCCGCGCGTAGTCGAGGCCGACCTTGGCGAGTCCGCCGGCCACCGGGACGTGCCCGCCTACAGGATTGCGCATGTGTTCTAGAGACCCTTGGTTCTGATCGTGATCGTGGAGCCCTCGGCGGCCTTCCGGCCGCCCTCGACCGACTGGCTCGCGATCGTGTCGCTGAAGGAGAGGAACGGCCGGTCAACCTCGACCTCGAAGCCCGCCTCCTCCAGTGCGTCGCGGGCCGCGTCGACGTCCTGCCCGGTCACATCGGGGACGTCGAGCATCCTCGGCCCCTTGGAGACCGTGAGCTCGACGGTGTCGCCCTCGGCCGCCTCCTGGCCGCTGCCGGGCGTCTGCTCGGCGACATCGCCCGCGACCTGGGGCGAATTGACCCGGCCGGGCAGCACCTCGGCCTTGAGACCCGCCTCGTCCAGCGCGGCCGTGGCGTCCTCGACGTTGAGCCCCGTGACGTCGGGGACGTCGACCGGGCTGCCCTTGCTGACGACCAGCGCGACCGCGGATCCGGCATGCCGCTCGGCGCCGACGGCGGGATCCGTACGGATCACGTCCCCCCGCACGACCTCCTCGTCGAACTCCCGGGTCACCATGCCCTGCTCCAGGCCCGCCTGCTTCAGCTCACGCCGGGCGTCGGGGACGGAGAGGCCCTCGATGTCGGGCACCTTCACGATCTCCGGACCGCGCGACACCACCAGCTTCACCGCGTCGTTGCCCCGGATCCGCTCGCCCGAGCCGGGAGCGCTGCTGATCACCGTGCCGCGCTTCACCGTGTCGCTGTAGGCGCGCTCGACGCCCTTGAGGTCGAGACCCGCGTCCGAGAGGCGCCCCTCCGCCGCCTTCTGGGTCTGGCCCAGGAGGGACGGGACGTGGGTGAACTGCCCCGCGTTGATGTACCAGACACCCGCGCCGACCCCGAGCACCAGCAGGAGACCGACCAGCGCGGCAATCAGCCCGCGCCGGGGAACCGCCGCGAAGCGTCCGGGCCCACCGCGCCGCGACTCCGGCGGCAGGGGCGGCATCTCCAGCCGGCTCGTGTGGTGCGCGGTGCCCTGACCGGCAGGGATCACCCGCGGGATCACGCTCGTACGGTCCTCGGCGGCGTCATGCGTCTCCGCGCGGGCCTGCGGGGGCACCGCGTCCAGCTGCTCCTCGGTGAGGGCCGCCCGCACCTCGCGCGACCTGGCCAGCAGGGCCACCGCGTCCTCGGGCCGGACCTCGGGGCCGCGGGCCGTGGCGACCGCCACCAGGGCGTCCAGTCCGGCCGCCAGGCCGGGAACGGCACCGGACGGGGCCGGCACGTCCTCGTTGAGGTGCTGGTAGATGACCTGGGCGGCGGTGCCGCCGGTGTGCGGCTTGCCACCCGTCAGCATCTCGTACAGCACGACACCGCAGGCGTACACGTCGGAACGGGTGTCGGCCGTGCCGTGCTCGATCTGCTCGGGGGCGAGGTACGACACCGTCCCCAGCAGCGAACCCGTGGTGTCCGTGACGGTGCCCACCGCCCGGACCAGACCGAAGTCGGCGACCTTCACCCGGCCGTCGTCCCCGATCAGGACGTTCTCCGGCTTCATGTCGCGGTGCACGAAACCCGCCCGGTGCGCGGCGCCGAGCGCGGCCAGGACCGGCTCCAGGATGTCCAGCGCGGCCCGGGGCTGCAGGGCCCCGCGCTCGCGCAGTACGTCGCGCAGCGTGCACCCAGCGACGTACTCCATCGCCAGGTAGACGTACGCCCCCTGGGCGCCCTGGTCGAAGACCGCCACCACGTTGGGGTGCGCGAGCCGGGCCACGGACTTGGCCTCACGGATGAAGCGCTCGACGAACGCCGCGTCCGTCGCCAGCGCGGGGTGCATGACCTTGAGGGCGAGCACCCGGTCCAGCCGGGTGTCCAGGGCCCGGTAGACCGTGGCCATACCGCCGACGGCGATGCGCGCATCGATGCGGTAGCGGCCGTCGAGCAGCTGCCCGACGAGGGGGTCCTGGAGGGTCGTATCCACGGGTCGAGTCTACGAGCCGCCACGGACACGGCGGACGGCCCCGGGTGCCCCGGGGCCGTTCTGGAGCCGAGCCGTGACAGGGACATGCGTGAGTCGTGACGGGGCGGTCACCCGGACACGGAGGTCAGAAGGCCGGGCGCTCCGGATCCAGCACCGCCCGGCCCCCCGCCGGCGAGGACGCCTCGGCGAAGTGGCGCCGCGGGATCCGGCCCGCCCGGTACGCCAGGCGCCCGCCTTCCACCGCGTGCCGCATCGCCGCGGCCATCAGCTCCGGTTCCTGGGCCCGGGTCACCGCCGAGGCGAGCATCACGGCGTCGCAGCCCAGCTCCATCGCCAGCGCCGCGTCCGAGGCCGTCCCGGCACCGGCGTCCAGGATCACCGGAACCCCGGCCTGCTCGACGATCAGCTGGAAGTTGTGCGGGTTGCGGATGCCCAGCCCGGAACCGATGGGAGAGCCGAGCGGCATGACCGCCGCGCACCCCACGTCCTGGAGCTTCCGGGCCAGGACCGGGTCGTCGTTGGTGTACGGCAGGACGGTGAACCCGTCGTCCACCAGGACCTCGGCGGCGTCCAGCAGCTCGATCGGGTCGGGCAGCAGGGTCCGCTCGTCGGCCACGACCTCCAGCTTGATCCAGTCGGTGCCCAGCGCCTCCCGGGCGAGCCGGGCGGTCAGCACGGCCTCGCCCGCGGTGAAACAGCCCGCGGTGTTCGGCAGGACGCGGACGGAGAGCCGTTCCAGGACGGAGAGCACCGAGCCCCGCACGGTCGGGTCGAGCCGGCGCATCGCCACGGTGGTCAGCTCGGTGCCCGACGCGATCAGGGAGCGCTCCAGCACGTCGAGGCTCGGCGCCCCGCCCGTTCCCATGATCAGCCGGGAGGAGAAGACGGTGGAGCCGAGGGTGAAGAGGTCGTCGGACACGGTCAGCCTCCCTGGACAGCGGTGAGGACCTCGACACGGTCGCCGTCGGCGAGCACGGTGGCGGACCACCGGCCGCGCGGGACGACGGCCTCGTTGACCGCCGCCGCGACCCCCGAGTGCGCGGCGGTCAGGGTCGCGACCAAGGCGTCCAGCGAGGTCCCGGCGGGCACGTCGCGGCGCTCCCCGTTGACGGAGACGGACACCGAATCGGAAACCGGCACGGACACCGAATCGGGATCCGGCACGGACACGGGAACGGGCAGCGGCTCGGGCGCCGTGGCGGGTGCCGCGGTGGGCACGGGCTCTGTCATGCGGGCTGCTCCTGGGGCGCGGGGGAGAGGGCTTCGCAGGACGGGCCGAAGCGGTCGGGCGTGAAGGGGCGGGCCACCTCGGGCAGTTCGCCGGTGGTCAGTACCTGGGCCATCACATCGCCGGTGACGGGTGTCAGTAGCACCCCGTTGCGGTGGTGGCCGGTGGCGAGGTGCAGGCCGGGCAGCGCGGTCGGGCCCAGCAGCGGGGCGTTGTCCGGCGACGCGGGGCGCAGTCCGGCCCGGGTCTCCGTCAACGGCAGTTCGGTGATGCCTGGCACCAACTCGTGGGCGTCACGCAGGAGTTCGTAGACCCCGCCCGCGGTGACCGTGGTGTCCCAGCCCATTTCCTCACTGGTGGCGCCCACGACCAGCTCGCCGTCGGCGCGGGGCACGAGGTAGACATGGCTGCCGCGCACCACGGCCCGCACGGTCCGGCTGAGGAAGGGGGCGTACGTGGGCGGCACGGTCAGCCGCAGCACCTGCCCCTTGACCGGGCGGACCGGTGGTGCGACCGCCTCGGGCAGTCCTTCGAGCCGGCCGCTCAGGCTGCCGCCGGCCAGCACGACCTGGCCGGCGGACACCTCCGAGCCGTCGGCCAGGACGAGGCCCGTCGCCCGGCCGCCCGTGACGGAGAGCCGCCGTGCCCAGGCCCGGTGGAAGACCACCCCGGCCCGCTCGCACGCGGTGACCAGGGCCGAGGCCAGCCGCCGGGGATCCACCTGGTGGTCGCCGTCGACCCGCAGCCCGCCGCGTACCCCCGGGGCGAGCATCGGTTCCAGGCGGCGGCACTCGCGTCCGCTGAGCCACTCGGACTCCAGCCCCGAACGCTGCTGCAGGGCGTGCAGCTCCCGCAGATGGGCGCGGTCGTCGGAGTCCAGGGCGACCGCCAGCGTGCCGCAGGCGCGGAAGCCGGTTTCCCGGCCTGCCGCTTCCTCCAGCTCGGCCACGAACGCCGGATAGCGCGCGGCGGAGGCGACGTTGAGACCGAGCAGCATCTGCTCGCCGTAGTGCAGTTCGGTGACGGCGGCCAGCATCCCGGCCGCGACCCCGGCGGCCCCGCCGCCGGGCTCGGGGTCCACCACCGCCGTGGACAGACCATGCTGGGCCGACCGCCACGCGGTGACCAGACCGATGATCCCGCCCCCGACGACCAGGACGTCGGAGGTGTTCCCGCAGATGCGCATGGGCGTCCAGCCCCTCCCTTCGCCGGCATGACCCGGATCAGGTTCGTACGGTCGGAGGCCGGTCAGCCTCCCTCTCAGCCCGGTGCGTCCGGGCTCCCGCGAGTGCCTTACGGTGGCCAGCCTAGACCCCGCCGCCCACGGCCAGTAAGGGAGCAGCCACCGTGGCCCGTTCACTCGACGGACTCGTCCTCGCACCGGTCGCCGACCAGGCCCCCGGCCAGGTCGGCACCCGCACCCGCTTCACGTACCACGAGCGGGAGGGGCGGATCTGGGCCGAGTACGCGGGCGGTGACGTCGTCCGCGGCCACCTCGTCGGCACCCGGGACGCGGACACGCTGGACTTCCGGTACGTCCAGCTGAAGCGGGACGGGACGACCTCCGGCGGGCACTGCGTCTCGGTCGTCACGGAGCTTCCCGACGGCAGGGTGCGGCTGGACGAGCGCTGGGAGTGGGAGTCCCAGGAGGGCAGCGGGACGAGCGTGGTGGAGGAGCTCCCGGCCTGACGGCGTGTCAGGTGATTAGGGTGGGCGGGTGAGCGAGCAGACGCGGGACCGGACAGCGGGGGAGCGGCCACGCCGTGTCGTGATCGTCGGCGCGGGCATGGCCGGCGTACAGACGGCCGTGGCCCTGCGGGAACAGGGCTTCACGGGTCCCGTCACCCTGATCGGCGCCGAGCCGCACCAACCGTACGACCGGCCGCCGCTGTCCAAGGCCGTCCTGCTCGGCAGCGCGGAGGACTCCGCCTTCGACGTCGACTTCGAGGCGCTGGACATCACGCTGCGCCTGGGCCTCGGCGTGACCGGCCTGCGCGCCGCCGCGCACGAGCTGGACACCCCGGACGGGCCCGTCCCGTACGACGTCCTGGTCCTCGCCACGGGGGCCGAACCCGTCGTCCTGCCCGGCTCGGAGGGCGTCCCGGGCGTCCATCTGCTGCGCACCCTGGACGACGCCGAACGGCTGCGGCCCGTACTGGAGAGACAGCACGACATCGTGGTCGTCGGAGCCGGCTGGATCGGTGCCGAGTTCACCACCGCGGCCCGCGCGGCCGGCTGCGCGGTCACCGTCGTCGAAGCCGCCGGGCGTCCCCTCGCGGGCACCCTGCCCGCCGAGGTCGCCGCCCCGATGGCCGCCTGGTACGCCGGGAGCGGAGCCGAACTCCTCACCGGCGCCCGGGTCGCCCGCGTCGAACCGGGCGCCGTCCACCTGACGGACGGCCGGGTGCTCCCCGCCGGTGCGGTGGTCGTGGGCATCGGTGCCCGGCCGGCCACCGGCTGGCTGGCCGGCTCCGGCATCGCACGGGGCCCGGACGGCTCGGTCACCGCCGACGGGTACCTGCGCACCTCGCTGCCCGACGTGTACGCCGTGGGCGACTGCGCGTCCTTCCCCTCCGCCCGCTACGGCGAGCGGCTGCTCGTCCACCACTGGGACAACGCCCTCCAGGGGCCCCGGACGGTCGCCGCCGCCGTGGCCGACGGCCGGCCGCGGGCGTACGACCCGGTGCCCTACTTCTGGTCCGAGCAGTTCGACCGCTTCGTGCAGTACGCCGGCCACCACCGGGGTGCCGACACGCTGCTGTGGCGGGGCGACCCCGCCGAGGCGTCCTGGACGGTCTGCTGGCTGCGGGAGGGCGTCCTGGTCGCGGTGCTGGCCGTCGGCAGACCGCGCGACCTCGCCCAGGGGCGCAGACTCGTCGAGGCCGGGGCGCGGATCGATCCGGAACGAGCCGCCGACCCCTCCGTGCCGCTGAAGTCGGCGACGCTCTAGGAACCTGCTCCGTGCCGCCGGAACCGGCGACGCTCCGGGACGCGGCGTGCCCCCGTACGGTCGGCCCGGCTACCGGCTGTCGGTCCGGGATGGCACGCTTGTCCCTGTGACCGAGATTGACGCAAAGATCGATGCTCTCGTCCCCGCATGGCTCCACCTTCCCGACATCGCGGAAATGCTCGATGTCGAGGTGACGCGTGTACGCCAGCTGGTCAAGGAGGGCCAGCTGATCGCCGTACGACGTGGTGAGAACCGCGCGCTCCAGGTGCCTGCCGCCTTCATCGACGGCGACAAGGTGGTCAAGGGTCTCGCAGGGACCCTGACGCTCCTGAGGGACGACGGCTACAAGGACGAAGAGATGCTGGAATGGCTCTTCACCTCCGACCCCAGCCTGCCCGGAACACCCGCGCAGGCCCTGAGTGAGAATCGCGGTACGGAGGTGAAGCGCCGGGCCCAGGCGCTCGCCGTCTGACCGTACGACCGTGAGCGGGGTGCGGGCCGTGAAGGACACGGCCCGCACCCCGCTGTCACGGCTCCACCGACCACCGATGTACCGACGGGGGAACACCACATGTCCACGCCTCGCGCGCAGCTCTCCGACGCCCGGCTCTACCTGTGCACGGACGCCCGGAAGCGGCAGGGCGACCTGCCCGACTTCCTCGACGCCGTGCTCACCTCCGGCGTGGACATCGTCCAGCTGCGCGACAAGGGGATGGAGGCCGCGGAGGAACTCGACCACCTCGCGGTGTTCGCAGACGCCTGCAAGCGCCACGGCAAGCTCCTCGCGGTGAACGACCGGGCCGACGTCGCCCACGCCATCGGCTCCGACGTCCTGCACCTCGGGCAGGGCGATCTGCCGGTGCCCGCCGCCCGCGCCGTCCTCGGCGGCGACGTGATCGTCGGCCGCTCCACCCACGCCGAGTCCGAGGTCGACGCCGCCGTCGCCGAGACCGGCGTCGACTACTTCTGCACGGGCCCCTGCTGGCCCACCCCGACCAAGCCCGGCCGGCACGCCCCGGGCCTCGGCCTCGTGCGCTACGCCGCCTCGCTCGGACAGCCGCGTCCGTGGTTCGCCATCGGCGGGATCGACGCGGGCAACCTGGACGAGGTGCTGGACGCCGGAGCGCGCCGGGTCGTCGTCGTACGGGCGATCACGGAGGTGGACGACCCGGCCGGAGCCGCCGCGGCGCTCGCCGCACGCGTCCGGGCCCGGTCCGTCTGAGCCGGAGCCGGCTTCCCGGACCCGTGGACAGCCCCGTGAACCGCGCCGCGGGCCGCACCGTACGGCCCTCTGTCCGAAGGGTGGACAACAATCATCTGATTCCGGTCAAATCGCACCGTCCGGTTGGGGTACCGCCGAGCCCTGGTTAACCTCGCGGTATGGCCCTTGGCACACCTTCCACCAGGACGGATCACGCCCGCACCGTGCGTGAACTGCTCGCGACCGGCAAGACGTCGTACTCGTTCGAGTTCTGGGCGCCCAAGACCGAAAAGGGCGAGCGGAACCTCTGGAACGCCCTGCGACGGGTCGAGGCGGTGCGGCCGAGTTTCGTCTCAGTGACGTACGGGGCCGGTGGTTCGACCCGTGCCGGGACGGTACGGGCGACCCAGCAGATCGCCGCCGACTCGACGCTCACCCCGGTCGCGCACCTCACCGCCGTCGACCATTCCGTCGCCGAACTGCGCAACATGGTCGGGCAGTACGCCGACGCCGGCATCCGCAACATCCTCGCGGTGCGCGGAGACCCGCCCGGCGACCCGATGGGCGAGTGGGTCGAGCACCCGCAGGGGGTGCGGTACGCCGCCGACCTCGTCCGGCTGATCAAGGAGTCCGGCGATTTCTGCGTCGGCGTCGCGGCGTTTCCCGAAATGCACCCGCGGTCGGCCGACTGGGACTCCGACGTCCGGAATTTCGTGGACAAGTGCCGCGCCGGAGCCGATTACGCGATCACCCAGATGTTCTTCCATCCGGAGAGTTATCTGCAGATGCGTGACCGTGTGGTCGCTGCGGGTTGCGAAACCCCGGTGATTCCCGAAGTTATGCCGCTCACCAGCGTCAAACAGCTGGAAAGATTCGCCCAGCTCAGCAACGCGTCCCTGCCTCCGGCACTGAAAGACCGCATCCTCGCCGCCAAGGACGACCCCGCCGCTGTACGCTCCATTGGCATCGAGTTCGCCACGGAGTTCTGCGCGAAGTTGCTCTCCGAGGGTGTCCCGGGGCTGCACTTCATCACGCTCAACAACTCGACGGCGACGCTCGAGATCTACGAGAATCTCGGACTGCACAAGCAGTCGTGACCGGCCGTACCCGCCACCAACCGGGGCGGTGGCCGTAGGAGGGGGCGGGCGTGGGCTGGACGGTCCTCTACATCGCATTCGGCATCGTGGCGTTGTGGCTGCTGGGCGAGGTGCTGCTGCAGTACAAGGCACGCCTGCGCTGGCGGCTGCTCGCCTTCGGAGGCTTCCTCGGTGTGGTCCTCGGTGTGCTGATCCCCTCCGTGCTGGTGATCGCCCTCGGCGCGATCGCCTTCGCGACGGGCCAGACGTATGTGACGCTCTCCTTCCGGAAGGGCTTCTCCACCGGCTGGGCCATAGGCGGCAGCCCCGGTGCGAGCCGCCGTCGCCGCGGTGGCGGCGAGCGGTCCGCCACCCAGGAGCCCGTACTCCAGGTCTCCGGCCTGGAGTACGAGGAATCCGCCCCCCAGGCCCACGGAAACGCGGCCTCCGAGGTCTACGAGCCGCAGCCGCTGCCCGACGACACCGGCCAGTACGGCATATACACCGACACCGCCCACAGCGCCCGGGGCGGCGAGGACCGGCAGCAGGACGAACAGCAGCCGCAGTACACCGCCTACGACCCGTACACCGGCTATGCGCAGCCCTCCCAGGACACCTACAGCGGCCAGGGCGCCTACCAGGCGGCCCAGGACGCCTACCCGGGCCAGGAGAGCTACCAGGGCCAGGACGGCTACGCCACCGGGCAGTACGACTACGGCACCGGGCAGGCGGGCTACGCGGCCTACTCGGACCCGTACATCGGGACGGGCACCACCGCGGGCACCGGGCAGCACGCCACGTACGACAGCTACGGCAACGCCTACGACAACGGCTACGGCGGGCAGCAGCCCACCGACGCCTACGCCGGTCAGTACGCCTCCGACACCCCGCCGGGCGGCGTCTGGGTCCCGCAGCAGCGCGAGAGCGAGCAGTACCCCCCGATGCCCCCGGAGGCGCCGACCGGCCCCGCCCCGTACGGCAACGGATACGACACCGGCCAGAACGAGCAGTACCGCTACTGACGCGGTACCGCCCATGGACGGCTTCCGCAGCTCACCGCGAGCCGCGGAAGCCGTCGCCCTCCACCACGAGTCCGGCCACCAGGGCCCCCGACATCCCGGCATGGGCCATTCCACCGCCCGGATGCGACCATCCGCCCGCCAGGTACAGGCCGGGCAGCGGGGTGCGGTTCCCGGAGTGCAGAAAGGCGCCGTCCGCTCCCGCCAGCGCGGGGGCGGGCACCGAACCGCCCTCGGCGCCGGTGTCGGCCGCGGTGTCGGCGGGGGTACGCGTCTCGGAGCGGATCATCCGCTCGCGCAGGCCGGGGACCGCCTCGGCGGCCCGGCCGATCATGGACTCGGCGAACCGCTCGCACAGCACGGCGTCCGTCCAGTCGACCGGACCGTGCGGTGCCACCGTCGCCATCAGGGTCACCGCCTCGTGCTCCCCGTCCGGGCGGGTGGCGGGGTCGTCCGGGCGCAGGACCGTCACCGTGGGACGCTCCGCCGCCCGGCCCCCGAACACCGCCTCCTGCTCCGCCGCCCCGTCCGCCGGATGCACCACGGTCCGGTGCACGGCACCGGCCTCCCGCGCGCCGCGCAGCGACAGCAGGACCAGGAAGCGGCCCGGCACCCGGCCGCGCTCCACGCCCGGCCGCTCCCCGGGCGCCCCGCCGGGCAGAGGCTCCTGACCGGGCGACAGCTCAGGCCGCGGCTGCGCCCCGAGGACGACATGGTCGGCCTCCACGCTCTCGCCGTCCGCCAGCTCGACGCCCGCGGCCCGGCCGTCCTTCTCGGTCACCCGGACCACCTCCGCACCGAAGACGAACGTCACCCGACGGGCCAGGCACCGCTCGTACACCGCGTCGGCCAGCGCCCGCATCCCCCCGGCGACGTACCAGCTGCCGAAGGTCTCCTCCATGTACGGCAGGAGGGCGGCGGCGGCCGGTGCGTGACGGGGATCCAGGCCGTACGACAGGGCGTATCCGTCGAGCAGGGCGGCCAGCCGGGGATCCGCCAGCTCCACGGAGCCGACCTCCGCCACCGTCCGCGCCTGCCGGGCGGACCGCAGCAGCCTGCGGCGGCGCACCGCCGGGTAGGGGTCCCGGCCCAGTACCTGGTGGTCGTCGCGCAGAGGCTCCTCCAGGAGGGGCCTGCGCGACCGGTCCCAGGCGGTGCCCGCCCGGTCCAGGAACTCCCCCCAGCGCGCCCCGGAACCCTCCCCGAGCGCCGCGTCCAGCGCGCCGACGACTCCGGCCCGTGAGGCGTTGGGCAGCGACACCGCCGTGCCGTCCGCGAAGAGATGGCGGCTCGCAGGGTCGACCTGGGTCAGCGTGACGCACTGCTCCAGGGACTTCTTGCCCGTCTTCACGAACAGATCGCGGTAGACCGCCGGAAGATGGAGCAGCGAAGGCCCGGTGTCGAACACGAAGCCGTCCCGGGCATGGCGGCCGAGCGAGCCGCCGTACGTCCGCGACCGCTCGTACACCGTCACCCGGTGGCCTGCCACGGCGAGCCGTGCGGCCGCCGCCATCGCGCCCGTCCCGGCGCCGATCACCGCAATTCGTGCCATGTCACAGACCCTAGACGGTGCCACCGACAGGTCATTCGGGAGGCCGGTGCACGCCCGCTCCCGCCAGTCGTCCCTCCTCGCGCCGCTGCGTCCTGCGGCGCAGGAACCGGCGGATGCGGGAGGCGAGGAAGACCAGTATCACCAGGCCGAGCACCAGGAGGGTCCCGGCGATCACGGCCGCGGCCACCGGGTTGAAGACCGCGAACGTGATGATCCCGGCGACGCCGAGGTCCTCCGCGACGCTGACCCCGACATTGCTGAACGGCTCGGGCGAGGTGTTGACCGCCATCCTGGTGCCTGCCTTCACCAGATGGCTCAGCAGCGCGGTGGTGCCGCCCACCGCCCCGGCCGCGAGCTCCGGCAGCGATCCGCTCTCGCCGGCCAGCAGCGCGGCGACGACCGCCCCCGCCACGGGCCGGATCACGGTGTGCACGCTGTCCCACGCCGAGTCCACGTAAGGGATCTTGTCCGCCACCGCCTCGCACAGGAAGAGCACACCGGCGATCACGAGCACGTCGGTGCGCTGCAGCGACTGGGGCACCTCGTCGGTCAGACCGGTCGCGCCGAAGAGGCCGAGCAGCAGGACCACCGCGTAGGCGTTGACACCGCTGGCCCAGCCACTCGTGAACACCAGGGGGAGTACGGACACGGACGCGATCGTAACCAGTCGCGGTCCGGCCCGGGTGGGTCCCGGCACACAGCTCTGAGTATCCCTACCTATCGGGCGAGATGAGTAGGGATACGGATGGGGTGCCACCTGCCCGGACGGAAGAGTGGGGACCACGGAAGGGGCGCAGCGCCAGGACCGCCGACACGGGGCGGCGGAACGGCGCGGCGCTCCGGACGTAACGGGGGTGTACGACGGAGGGCCCGAGGACCACGGGGGACGGGGGAACGGGGTCACGGGGGAGGGTTCTGCGGAGTCACGAAGACGCCGGGCCGGTGGAATTCGAGGGGGATCGAATTCCACCGGCCCGGCGTCTTCGTGTGTTCCTCAGCGCCCGCTGACCCGCCCGTGCAGCAGCAGGGACAGGGCCGAGTGCACGTCGTCGATGGTCCGCTCCGGCTGGAAGGCCTGCCAGTCGAGGGCCGCCACCAGCACCATCCCGACGAGCGCGGCGGCCGTCAGCTGGATGTCGATCTCCTCGCTGAGCTCACCGTTCGCGACGCCCTCCCGGAGCACCTCCTCGACCACGGCGACGGCCTCCTGGCGCAGCACCAGGAGGGTCGACTGCCACGCGCGGTTGGTGCGCCAGAGCTCGGCGACGTACAGCTGGGTGAAGGCCGGGTAGCGGTCGATGAAGCCCAGACCGGCCCTGATCATCGCGTCCAGCGCCTCCACCTGGGTGCCGTCGCGCTCGTCGGTCTCCTCCACGGCGGAACGGAGCGAAGCGGTGAGCAGTCCGACGCCGTGCCGCAGCAACTCCTCGAAGAGTTCGGTCTTGCTCTTGAAGTTGTAGTAGACCGTGCCCTTGGCCACTCCGGCACGCTCGGCGATCTCGTCCACCGTGGTCGCGGAGAAGCCCTTCTCGGCGATGAGGGTCACCGCCGCCTCGTAGAGCTTCTGCCGGGTGGCCTGGCGGCGCGTGGTGCTACTGCTGTCCATGCCGACGATTCTCACAGGTCCGGGCGCGCTCACGGACTGAGCTCCGGGTGCAGCCGGTCCAGGGTCCACACCTGCTTGCGGCGGGCGGAGAGCGCGGTCAGCGCCAGGGCGCCCGCGGTGAAGGCCAGCAGGACGGCACAGGCCTGCCAGACCGGCCCGAGGCCGCCGCCTGTGATCAGCCTGCGCAGCCCGTCCACGACGTACGTCATCGGGAGGTAGGGGTGGATCGCGCCGAAGAATCCCGGGCTGGTCTGCACCGGGTAGGTGCCCCCGGCCGAGGTCAGCTGGAGCATCAGCACCGCGAGGACGAGGATGCGTCCAGCCGCGCCGAAGCGGGCGTTCAGCCACTGCACGATCGCGGCGAAACAGCAGGTCACCAGGGCGAGGAAACCGATCGTCCCGGCTGCGTGCGTCATCTCCAGGCCGAGCCGCCAGTGCAGCACGGACATCAGGGCGACGACCTGGAGCAGGCCGACGGCGGCGACCGGCAGCCAGCCCGCGAAGGCGATGCGCCAGGCCGGTGCCCCGGCCGACAGGGCCCTCCGGTTGAGCGGCTGGATCAGCATGTACGCCACCATCGCGCCCACCCAGAGCGAGAGCGGGATGAAGTACGGGGCGAAGCCCGTGCCGTAGTTGGGCGCCGCGTGCAGCGACGAGGACGCCAGTTGCACGGGGTCGGCCATGACACCGGTCCGGTCGTCGCGGTCCTTCTTGTCGTAGTCGGGGATCCTGCCGACGCCGTCGTTCAGTCCCTGTGCGAGCGTCGCGGAGCCGTCGCCGAGCCGGTACAGCCCGCTGTCGAGGCTCTTGGCGCCCTTCCTGAGCTTCCCGAGTCCCGTGT
Source organism: Streptomyces sp. NBC_01520 (assembly GCF_045040375.1). Taxonomy (NCBI): domain Bacteria; kingdom Bacillati; phylum Actinomycetota; class Actinomycetes; order Kitasatosporales; family Streptomycetaceae; genus Streptomyces; species Streptomyces sp. NBC_01520. The sequence continues at coordinate 2,121,858 of NZ_CP109404.1, read as the reverse complement.
CCAGGTTCCCGGCGCCGGTCTTCGCGGTGCCCAGCCCGGTGTGGAGCGTGTCGGCGCCCTTGGCGACCTTGTGGGCACCGGTGTTGAGCGCGTTGATCTTCGCGACGGCGGACTCCAGGTCCGTGTCCAGGTCCGGTGAGCGCTTCGCGAGGGCGTCGGCCTGCTTCTGCAGGGTCGTCAGCTGTGTGCGCAGCTTCGTCAGGTCACCGTTCTGCTCGGTGACCAGTGCGTTCACGTCGTCGGCGGCCTTCGTGACATCGGCCGCCGCGGTCCTGGCGCGCTTCAGCTGGGGGCAGACCCCGGGGTCCGGCAGTGGCTGCTCCTCGCAGCGGACGCGGTAGACCTCCGCCAGGTCGTCGGAGGCCGTGTGGGCGGCGGCGGAGGCGGTGGGCGCCGTCTCGACCAGCAGGTCGAGGTTGTCCCGTACGGCCTTCGAGGAGTCGGAGACCAGCCGGGCGGTGTCCCCGATCGTCCTGCCGTTGTCCTTCAGGAACGGACGTACGTCGGCGGCCGCCCTGCCGGCCTTGTCGGCGAGTGCCTGGGTGCCTTCGGCGACCTGCCGCGACCCCGTCTCCAGGTCGCCCGCACCCTTGTCGAGCCTGACGATCCCGCTGGAGAGCGTGCCGCTGCCCGACTTGGCGTCCTTGAGCCCGTCCACGAGGTCCTTGGACCCCTTCTTCGCCTTGGTGACACCGCTCCTGAGGCCGTCGGCGCCCGCGGCGGCCTCGGCCGTCGCGTCGTGCAGGCCGGAGAAGTTGATGAAGATCCGGTCGAGGAAGCCGCGTGAGGCCTTCGTCGAGGCGGCGCTGCGGACCTCGGCGAACACCGTCCGGGAGATCTGCCCGACGATGTAGTTGTTGGCGTCGTTCGTGCGGACCTGGAGGGCGCCGGTCTCGGGGGAGTCACCCGCGCTGGACGCGATCCGTTCACTGAAATCGGCGGGCATCGTCAGCGAGAGGTAGTACGTCCCGTCCTCGACACCCTTCTCGGCCTCGGCAGGACCGACCTCGTGCCAGTCGAAGACCTTGGAGTCGAGCAGCCGGCCGGTGATGTCGTCGCCCGCCGCGAGGCGCTCGCCCTCGGAGCTCGCGCCCTTGTCCTCGTTGACGAGCGCCGCGGGGATCCTGTCGAGCCGCCCGTACGGATCCCAGAACGACCAGAGGTACAGGGCGCCGTACAGCAGGGGCAGCAGCAGGAGCGCCACCAGCGCGGCACGCGGCATCCGCCCCCTGCCGAACCGCCTGAGCTCAAGCGCGGCCAGTCTCGGCGATCGCATCGGACGTCTCCTCCTCGGTCGTGTCGTCGTCCGCCGCGGTGGCGGCAGTCCCGTCCTTCGCCGGCGGCCCGGTGCGTACGGTGAGCGCGTCACCGGGGGCCTCGCTGCACACGGCGAGCACCGTCGTCCCGCCGTCCGCGAGACCCCGCAGCAGCTTCCAGGCCTCGGCACGGTCCGCGCCGGAGAGCTTGAGGTCGGTGTCGTCCACGGCGAGGAGCCGCGGACGGCCCATCAGCGCGAGGGCCACGGACAGCCGCAGGGACTCGATGCGCTCCAGGTCCCGTACGGAGGTGCGTTCGGCCTTGGGCAGGGTGGCGGGGTCCAGCCCCGCAGCGTCCAGGGCGGTGTCGATCACCGCCCGCGCGGTGGCCGCCCGTTCGGCGCGGGGGCGCAGCAGGGAGCGCACGGAACCGTCGAAGCGGCGCTGCAGCAGGGCCCGTTCCCGCAGGTGCTCCGCGACCGTGAAGGCCGGATCGAGCTCGCTGACACCGGGGACCGGCCCCAGTGCGCTGATCCCGCGGACGGCGGCGAGCTTGCCGGGCACGCGGTGCCCGCCGACCTCCGCACGGCCCCGGGTGGGACGCATCCGACCGGTGAGCGCGAGCAGCAGACAAGTGCGGCCCGAGCCGGACGGCCCCTCGACCGCCACCAGCGATCCGGGATCCGCGGTGAAGTCCACGCCCCGGAAGGCCCAGCCGCGGGGGCCCTCCAGTCCGAAGTCCTCGGCGCTCAACGCCGCCCCGTGCGGGCTGTCCACGACGACCCCACCCCTCTGTCCGAACGCTGATTTGAACTGACCAGTCAGTGCAAAAAATTACCCGAACTGGCGCCCGATGCAAAACGCCGGACCTTCCGGCCCCCTCCCGCCGGACCGTGCGGCAGGGGGCAGGTCCGGGCCGGAGGGTGCGCGATTGGGTGGCTGTACGGGAAGAACGCCAGGTCAGGGGGCATTTCTGAGGGATTGTCAGTGGTGTCCGTCACGATGGATGCATACGGCCACGAAGCCGTCACACGACGACAGGAGGTTCGTCATGGCCAGCTCGTCCGCAGCCGCCGCCCCGCGGCGCCGCGCAGGCAGCCCTGCCCCCTCACTGACCGGTCCGGCAACCGACGTCCACCCCGTACTGCGCCGCACCGCGGCGCCGCCCGCCGCTCTCGATCTGCTCGCCCAGGCCCGCACCGGCCTGGACGAGGCCGCCGTACTCGACGTGCCCAACGAGCGGTTCGCCACCGCTCATCTGGCCGCACTGCGCACCGCAGCCGCCGTGCTCGCCGCCCGTGGCCGGCCCGAAATCAACCGGCGCCGCCGGGAGAGGATCCGCAGCGCGTGGGAAGTCCTCCCGGAAATAGCGCCCGAACTCACCGAATGGAGCGCCCTGTTCGCCTCCGGCGCCGCGCGCCGCGCCCGTGCGGAGGCGGGCATACCCGGCGCGGCCACCGGCCGCGACGCCGATGACCTGCTGCGGGACGCGGCCATGTTCCTGCGCCTGGTCGAACGACTCCTGGTGCTCCAGCCGGTCCTGCCGCAGCCACGGAGGGACCGGCCCCGGTAGCGGACCGGGCGACCGGCCCGCCCCCGTGTCGCGGCCCGACACGGGGGACCGGGACGGTGGTGCGAGGCAATAGGGTGGAGAGCACCCGTATCACCACCCCGTATCACCTGCACTGTTCACGCTCCGCCGTCCGTGGCGGCACCGTGCCGAGGAGTCAACTGCCGTGTCGGACCAGCTGCGCCCCCGTGCCTCCCTCCGTACCGCTGTGGTCTGGGAGGTTCTCAAGGACGCTCTCGACCGTCGGGTCAAGGCGACCGGCAGGGACACCCTGGACGTGCTGGACACCGGTGGTGGCACCGGGAACTTCGCGGTGCCCGTCGCCCGGCTCGGCCACCGGGTCACCGTGGTCGACCCCAGCCCCAACGCCCTGTTCGCCCTGGAGCGCCGTGCCGCCGAGGCCGAGGTCGCCGACCGGGTCCGCGGGGTCCAGGGCGACATCCTGGGCCTGTTCGAGGTCGTGGACCGGGCCGGCTACGACGCGGTCCTGTGCCACGGCGTCCTGGAGTACGTGGACGACCCCGCCGAGGGCGTACGGAACGCGGTCGACGCGCTCCGCCCGTCCGGCGCACTCAGCCTGCTCGGTGCCGGGCTCGGCGGCGCGGTCCTGGCCCGGGCACTCGCCGGCCACTTCACGGAGGCCCGGCAGGCGCTGACGGACCCGGCCGGACGCTGGGGCGAGGGCGATCCCGTGCCCCGCAGGTTCACCGCCGAGCAGCTGACCGAGCTGGTCACCGCCGCGGGCATCGAGGTCGGCGCGGTCCACGGCGTACGGGTCTTCGCGGACCTCGTGCCGGGCGTTCTGGTGGACACCGAGCCGGGGGCGACGGAGGCACTCCTCCGACTGGAGGCGGCCGTCGCGGAACTGCCGGCCTTCCACTCGGTGGCGACCCAGCTGCACGTTCTGGGCGAGAAGCGCGCCTGAGCCACGGCTGCGGACGGCCGGAGCACGGCTGATCAGCAGCGCAGCTGCAGACGGAGTACCGCCCGGAACACCCGATCGGGGCGCGGGCCCCGTATGATCGGTTGACACCATCCGGCATGACGGATCGGAGGTCGGGGAATCTACGCCTCAGCAGCCGAGCCGACATGGCGTCCGGACTGGCTATGGCTAGAGGGCGGGTTTCACGGGGGCGAATCCCTGCCTATCCTGGAAGGGCCGCATACCGGTCGCCCCCCGCGGCCGACGACGAGGAGGACTCCGTGCCGCTCTCGGAGCACGAGCAGCGAATGCTCGAGCAGATGGAGCGAGCGCTGTACGCCGAAGATCCCAAGTTCGCTACAGCGCTTGAGGGAAGCGGGCTGCGCAGGTACACCCGGCGACGGGTCTACCAGGCGGTGGCCGGTTTTCTGGTGGGTATCGCGCTCCTCATGGCCGGAATGGTCGCCCAGGAGATCTGGATCAGCGTGGTGGGATTCCTCGTCATGCTGGGCTGTGCCGTGCTGGCGGTCACCGGGTGGCGCAAAGCGCCCAAGCCCGGTGAGCAGCAGCAACCGGCAGGGAGCGGGGGCGGAGGCGAACGCCGACATCCCAGGCAACGCCGTTCGATGATGAACCGGATCGAGCAACGGTGGCAGCGCCGCCGCGACGAACAGGGCCAGTGAACGCACCGTTCCCCGGTCGGCGCAGGGCAGCCCCGCCCGGTCCCGGCATGCGGTCGCGTCCACCGAGAACTTGACGCTGGACCTCATGCGTGAGGGGCGGTCGCAGTCATTGCGACCGCCCCTCACGCATGTCCGTCCCGAATCACCTGTCCGGCGCCCGTCCCGAAGCGGGGCGGGCGCCGGCCACCCGGACGGAGCAGGCCACCACGAGAGCCTGACCACCGGGAACCGGCCACCGTGCCACGGGAACGGTCACCGGCCACCGCGCCACGGGAACGGTCACCGGTCACCGTGCCGCGGGAACGGTCACCGTGCCGGCGCCGGGCGACCGGCCCGGTGCCCGTCCGGGTGCCCGCCGCCGTGACGAACGGGCCACCGGGCTCGGCCCGCGTGCGGTCCGCCCCGGACCGGCGCCCCCGACGAACCGACCGTCCCGGAACCGGCCCCTGGCGAGGCGGACCACCGAGTGGGCCGCCACCGGGCACGGCCCCACGCATGCGGCGGCTGCCCGAAACCGGTGCTGCGACGGGTGGCTGCCCGGCCGGGGCCCTGTGCCACGGCGCCGGCCGCCCCGGAACCGGCCCCTGACGGGTGGGTGAGGAAGCCCCCGCCCCGCCCCGCGCGGCAGGCGCGGCAGGCGTGGGACGGGCCGGGGTCAGTCGTGGTGTCAGCCCTCCTGGCGGGACGGGCGGCGCAGGCGGAAGGGCAGGCGGTCGCGGAACGGACGGCCGGCCCAGCGCGCGGTGAGCGCCGCGCGGCGCTCGGAGATCGCCCAGATCACCCGAACGGCCGAACGCGGCGCGATCGTCGCACGCAACCGTCCCGTGCGACCGGTGGCGGCGCGCAGCCCCGCCCGTACGGCCAGCGCATCCTCGGACAGGCCCGTGGCAGCGCGGGGCTCGGGAGCGTACAGCACCTGCTCCACCGCCCCCGCCACCCGATGGGCCGCGGCCGCCGCGGCGCCGTCGAGCTCCCCCAGCCGGACGACACGCGCAGCCGCCTTCCGCGGGGTCTGCGACTCGTCCGGCGGAATGCCGTGGTCCCAGGCCGTATCGGTGATCTCCCGCCACGCCGCCAGGACCCTGGCCGTGGCATCGGCGGGCGTCCGGCCCCCCGAGTGGCCCAGCCGCCGTGACCGCGCCCGCAGCCGCCAGAACATCGGCAGCAGCGGGAGCGAGAGCACCGCCAGGGCACCGAGCCCGACCAGGAGCACCGTTCTCACCGTGGTCCACGGCCCGCCGGAGTCCACCGGCACCGGAGCCGCCGACGCACCGCACTCGCCCTGACGCCGCATCTGCTCCGGGCAGGACTCCGAGACGGAGGGCGCGGCCGTGGGCGCCACGGAGGTGCCCTCCGACGGCTGCGCCGGACTGCTCGGCCCCTCCGAGGGAGCCTCCGGCCGTGTGTACGACGGGGTCGTGCCCCGGGACGGGGTCGGCTCGAAGCGGGTCCAGCCCACACCCTCGAAGTACAGCTCGGGCCAGGCGTGCGCATCCCGCAGCCCGACCGACAGCGAACCGTCCGCCTGGACCGTGCCCGGGGTGAAGCCCACCGCTACCCGGGCCGGTATGCCCAGTGTCCTGGCCATCGCGGCCATCGTGAACGAGAAGTGGACGCAGAAGCCCTCCTTGTCCCGGAGGAAGCGCTCGATCGCCGCCGTGCCGGTTCCCGACGTCACCGTCGTGTCGTAACGGAAACCGCCCTCGGAGGCGAACCAGTCCTGCAGCTTGACCGCTCGCTCGTAGTCGTTGGTGGCCCCCTCCGTCACCTTCTCGGCGGTCTCCGGGACCACGCCGGGCAGCGAATCCGGAACCCGCGTGTACTCACGTGCCAGATCCGAACGGGGTGCCATCGCGTCGGCGAGCTGTCCGGAGGTCGGCTCCACCACCAGACTGCTGACCTCGTACCGGGCGCCGCGCGTCGTCTGGCCGTCGTCACCGACGAGCGTGCGCCCCTCGGGCTCGAACCGCCAGCGGCCCTCGACGTCCACCTCGCTCGCCGGGTACGGGAGCGGCAGATACGTCTGCTGGTACGAGGGTGACGCGGAGATGTTCGTCCTGATCTCGGTGACGGAGACATCCGCACTCAGGCCGGCCGGCTGCGGCAGCCTGTCCGGCACATCCTTCAGCCGGCGGGTCGACGGCCGCCACTCGCTCCCGTTGAACTGATCCAGGGCCAGGATCCGCAGGTACATGTCCTGCGGGTTCGTGGCGTTGGTGCGGAACGACATCACCTCCCGGTTCTCCGGCTGATTCAGGTTGTTCTGGAGCGACACCAGCGGGTTCACCGCGGAGATCGTGCCCCCGCCGCCACCCCTGCCGCTGCCGCCGCCCGTGCCGCTCAGCAGCCCGCCCTCCAGGGCCGGCAGCGCGGCGGGAACCACCAGCGCTATGCCCAGCGCCACCGCACCGATACGCCGCCCGGTACGGACCGGGGCGAGAGCGTGCCCGGACGGTCCTTCGAAGCCGGACGCCAGACCACCCGAAGAACGCGAGGCACCGCCGAAGACCCGCCCCCACCGCGACAGCCGGTCCCTGCCCTCGGCCAGCAGCAGGAGCAGATAGCCGCACGCCGCGAGGAGGAACCAGAGCCAGCCCGCCCCTCCGTCGGAGAGCCCGGCCGCGACCGAGTAGAGCGCGAGCAGCGGCAGGCCCGCCGGCGCAGCCGTACGGAAGGTCACCGCGAGGACGTCCACGGCGAGTCCGATCAGCAGCACCCCGCCGATCAGCATCAGCTGGATGCCGTCCGTCGCCGGTGCCGGAGTGTCGTACCTGTTGACGTCGTCGGCGCCCGAGGTGAGCAGCTCCGCGAGCCGCTGGACCGCCTGTGGGCCGGGCAGCACACCGAACAGTGCGTGCTCCCTGGCGAACGCCACGGTCAGCAGCAGCAGTGTGACCAGCAGCTGAAGGGAGACCGTCAGGGTCCGGGCCAGCGGAACCCGGCGGGCGAGAGCCCCCACACCGCCCTGGATCGCCAGCAGGAAAGCCGCCTGCAGGATCCACTTCGACGGCTCCACCAGGGGCAGCAGGGCCCCCGCCGACATCATCGTCGCCGCGAAGGCGCACAGCGCCAGCCGAGTACGCCCGCTCATGACCATCCCCCGGAGAAACCTGTCGTCGCACCGGCCGCGCCGGGCTGTCCCACGGAGCGCTCCTGGCCCGCCTGCTGCCACAGCTGGGAGAGGGCGGCCCCCGGCGGAACCGCCACGGCCGTCCAGCCCGCCTCGCGCAGCAGCCGCAACCGGTCGGCGGCCGGCGCCGGAGGAACCCCGTCCCCGCCACGCGCCCAGTCGGCACCGTCCAGCACGAACGCGACCGCGGCACCGCTGCGCTGCCGCATCCGGGCCGCCACCGCCGTCTGCTCCTCGTCGAGATCACCGAAGAACGCCACCAGCAGCCCCTCGTTGTTCCCGCGCAGCACGTCGTACGCACGGGAGAGACCACCCCCGGCGGAATGGTCGACGACCGCCAGGGTGTCCATCATCAGGCCCGCCGCTTCCGCCGACTCCTGCGTCGACCCGGCGAAGCCGTCGGCGCTCTCGCCCGGCACGGAACTCCCGTCGTCCGTCAGCAGCCGTACGGCGAAACCGCGCTCCAGCATGTGCACCAGCGCGGAAGCCGCACCCGACACCGCCCACTCGAACGCGGAATCCGGCCCGGCCCCCTGGTACGCCACCCGCCGGGTGTCCAGCAGCACCGTGCACCTGGCCCGCTGTGGCTGCTCCTCCCGGCGCACCATCAGCTCGCCGTAGCGCGCGGTGGAACGCCAGTGCACCCGGCGCAGGTCGTCCCCGTGCCGGTAGCCGCGCGGAATGATGTCGTCCTCGCCGGCCAGGGCCAGCGAACGCTGCCTGCCGTCGCCGTACCCGGACGCCTCGCCCGCAAGCCGCAGCGTCGGAAGGGCCTCGGTGCGGGGGATGACGACGAGGGTGTCGTACGCGCTGAAGGAACGGGTCAGCTCACACATCCCGAACGGGTCGCTCAGCCTCAGCTGCAACGGCCCCAGCGGGTAGCGCCCGCGCAGGTCCGACCGGACCCGGTAGGACACCTCACGCCGGCCGCCCGCCTCCACCCGGTCCAGCACGAACCGGGGCCGCGGACCCAGCACGTACGGCACCCGGTCCTGCAGCATCAGCAGAGCCGTGGGCAGCCGGGACACGTTGTCCATCCGCAGGTGGACCCGCGCCTCCGACCCCGCGGGCACTCGCGACGGCGACAGCCGCCGGCTGCCCGCGACCCGGTAGCGGGTGCGGTAGAGCACCGTCACACAGACGAGGGGCAGCACCGCCAGGAGCAGCCCGACCCGCAGCAGGTCGCCCTGGCCCAGCACATAGGCGCAGACCGCGGCGGCGACGCCGGCGGCGAGGAAGGACCGCCCCCGTGTCGTCAGACCGCTCAGTGCGGCCCGCAGGCCGCCCTTGTCGTCGCCGTCGTCCACGGGGCCGGGCGCTCCGGCCGCCATCACAGCCGCCGTGCGCCGGGCTGCTGGCCGTAGACCGGGCGGCCGGGCTGGTGCTGCGGCTGCGCGGGGGCGGCCCCGTCGCCCGTGGTGGGCACGGGCGTGCGCTGCAGGATCTCCAGCACGACCTGCTCGGCGGTACGGCGGTTGAGCTGTGCCTGCGCCGTGGGCAGCAGTCGGTGCGCGAGCACCGCCGCAGCGAGTGCCTGGACGTCGTCCGGCAGCGCGTAGTCACGCCCGCTGAGGGCTGCCGACGCCCTGGCCGCACGCAGCAGATGCAGCGTCGCACGCGGCGAGGCACCGAGTCTGAGGTCCGGGTGATGACGGGTCGCCCCCACCAGGTCCACCGCGTACCGCCGTACGGATTCGGCCACATGGACCATGCGCACCGCGTCGATCAGCTTCACGATGTCGTGGGCGTGCGCCACCGGCTGCAGGTCGTCCAGCGGCGAGACCCCGCCGTGCACGTCAAGCATCTGGAGCTCGGCCTCAGCACTGGGATAGCCGATCGACACACGGGCCATGAACCGGTCCCGCTGCGCTTCGGGCAACGGATACGTGCCCTCCATCTCCACCGGGTTCTGCGTGGCGACGACCATGAACGGATTGGGCAGCTCGTAGGTCTCGCCGTCGATCGTGACCTGGCGCTCCTCCATCGACTCCAGCAGCGCCGACTGGGTCTTCGGCGACGCGCGGTTGATCTCGTCGCCGATCACGATCTGGGCGAAGATCGCCCCGGGCTTGAACTCGAAGTCCCGGCGCTGCTGATCGAAGATCGACACCCCGGTGATGTCCGAAGGCAGCAGGTCGGGCGTGAACTGGATGCGCCGCACCGAGCAGTCGATGGACCGTGCCAGCGCCTTGGCCAGCATCGTCTTGCCGACCCCGGGCACATCCTCGATCAGCAGATGCCCCTCGGCGAGCAGTACGGTCAGCGAAAGCCGTACGACCTCAGGCTTGCCCTCGATCACACCCTCCACCGACCTGCGCACCCGCTCCGCTGTCGTGGTCAGATCTGTGAGGCTCGCTCGATCGTCATAGGTCGTCACCCGGCCCTCCTCGGCCCTTTTGCGCACGGGCCGGCGCACAGAAATGCCCGGCCCGCCCCGAAATACGGACGTTCTCCGGAGGACCCGGAGACCGTCACACCCACATTCTTGTTGCCGTTACCGCTTCGTGTCACTCGCCTGTGGATAACCAAGGGCGAAATGCCGGGTGTGGGCCGTATGTCGATCGAAAGCCGAGAGCGCGGAGCTGCGGGAAGGGAATTCAGGACACGGGGAGGATCTCGCGCAGGCGTCCGGTCGTCACGTCGAAGACGAAGCCACGGATGTCGTCCGTGTGCAGGAGGAACGGCGAGGTGCGCACGCGCTGCATCGACTGCCGTACGTCCTGGTCGGCGTCCTTGTATGCCTCCACCGCCCAGACCGGACGCTGTCCGACCTCGTGCTCCAGCTCCTGCCGGAACTCCTCGGTGATGCTTTCGAGGCCGCAGTTCGTGTGGTGGATGAGTATGACGCTGCGGGTGCCGAGCGCCCGCTGGCTGATGGTCAGCGAGCGGATGACGTCGTCGGTGACCACGCCGCCCGCGTTGCGGATGGTGTGGCAGTCGCCCAGCTCCAGGCCGAGCGCGTCGTGGAGGTCGAGACGGGCGTCCATGCAGGCGACCACGGCGACGCGGAGCACAGGGCGCGCGTCCATGCCGGGGTCGCGGAACTCGCCCGCGTAGGCGGCGTTCGCCTCGACGAGCCGGTCGGTGACGGTGCCGTCGGATCGGGCCGCACCTGCGACGGGAGTGGTCTCGGCGGAGGACTGTGCGGAAGTCGACATGGCTAAGACGTTAGCTCTCGCGGCGGCCCCTGGCGCCCTGTGGAGGGGGACAAAGAACATCAACAAGACTTGTTGTGAGGTACTCCACAAGCCTCACAGTCCTGCGTCCGGCCGGGTGAGCGTCCCGGACCGTGCGAGTGGTGCGACGCGCTGCCCGGTTCGTTGATCGGGAATCGATCGAATGGCAGGGTGGACTAAAGTGACGCGAAGTTACCGACACGCCTGCACATTGTGCATAGTTTGCATGTTTTCGAATTCCCCGTGATGTGCGGCGTACATGCGGCCCGGCCCTCTCCCGCTCGTCGGTCGGCCGACGCCCCTTCCCCGGCGTCGGCGGACCTCCCCTTCCGAGCGGGCGGGGACCAGACCGCACGTGCAGCCACGCGGGACAGAGCCTGAGAGGGCGCATTGAGCCAGACCCGACATGTCCCGGTGATGCTCCAGCGGTGCCTGGACCTGCTGGCCCCGGCTCTGGAGGCGACAGGACCGCAGCCACCGGTGGTCGTGGACTGCACCCTCGGACTCGGCGGCCACAGCGAGGCCCTGCTCGCCTCCTTCCCCGACGTCCGGCTGATCGCGCTGGACCGCGACAAGGAGGCGCTGCGGCTGTCCGGCGAACGCCTCGCCCCGTACGGCGACCGGGCCACCCTGGTGCACGCCGTCTACGACGAACTGCCCGAGGTCCTCGACCGGCTGGGCGTCCCCAAGGTCCAGGGAATCCTGTTCGACCTGGGTGTCTCCTCCATGCAGCTGGACGAGGCCGACCGGGGGTTCGCGTACGCCCAGGACGCACCGCTCGACATGCGCATGGACCAGACGACCGGCATCGGCGCGGCCGAGGTGCTCAACACCTACCCGCCGGGCGAACTCGTACGGATCCTGCGCGCGTACGGCGAGGAGAAGCAGGCCAAGCGGATCGTCTCCGCCGTCGTACGCGAACGCGAGAAGGAGCCCTTCACCAACAGCGCCCGTCTGGTCGAGCTGATCCGCGACTCCCTGCCGCAGGCGGCCAAGCGCACCGGCGGCAATCCGGCCAAGCGGACCTTCCAGGCCCTGCGCATCGAGGTCAACGGCGAACTCACCGTCCTGGAGCGGGCCGTCCCGGCCGCCGTGCGGAGCCTCGCCGTCGGCGGCCGGATCGCCGTCCTCTCGTACCACTCGCTCGAGGACCGGCTGGTCAAGCAGGTCTTCGCGGCCGGTGCGGCCAACACCGCGCCGCCCGGGCTGCCCGTCGTCCCCGAGCGCTACCAGCCCCGTCTGAAGCTGCTGACCCGCGGCGCCGAACTGCCCACCGAGGAGGAGGTCGCCGAGAACCGGCGGGCCGCCCCCGCCCGGCTGCGCGGCGCCCAGCGGATCCGCGAGGAGGAGCGGTGAGCGCGCCCCGCCGGGCCGGCCGGGGGCCGGGAAGGGCGGGGGAGCAGCGGTGACCAGGACGGCCGAGCCGACGAAGGGGCGGGCCGGCCGGCTCGCGCGGCTGATGCCGTCGGGGCCGAGCACCGCCGCCCGCACCCCCTTCGTCCTGCTGGTCGTGCTGCTCCTCGCCGGTGGCCTGATCTCGCTGCTGCTGCTGAACTCGGCGCTCAACGAGGGGTCCTTCAGGCTGAGCAAGCTGAAGAGGGAGACCACCGAACTCACCGACGAGCAGCAGGCCCTGCAGCGCGACGTCGACAGCTACTCCCAGCCGGACGCGCTGGAGCGGCGCGCCCGCCGGCTCGGCATGGTGCCCGGCGGCAACCCCGCCTTCCTGAACCCGGACGGCAGTGTCCGCGGGGTGCCCGAGCAGGCCGCGGCCGATCCGTCCCCCACGCCTGCCCCCAAGCCGGCGGCGAGCGCCACCCCCGACCCGGCCTCCTCCGCGTCCCCCACGACCTCCACCACTCCGCCCCCGACGAGCCCCGGCAGGTGACGCAGTGCCGTCCAAGGAACCGCCGCGCCGCCGTGTTCCCGGCCCCGCGCGCCCCCGAAACGGCGCGAGCGGTTCCGGGCGGCCACGGCCCTCCGCACGCCGGGAGTCCGGGCGGCCCCGGTCCTCGCCGGGCCGGCCGCGCAAGGGGTCCTCGCGCGGCGGCACCCCGCAGTCCATCCGGCTCGGCAACCCGCGCCCGCGGCTGCGCCTGATCAGCCTCTGCCTGACGCTCGTCATGCTGGCCTTCGTCGTCCGCCTCCTCCAGGTCCAGGCAGTCGACGCCGGCGCGTACTCGGCGAAGGCCGAGAAGAACCGCTACCTCGAGTACACGATCGCCGCCGAACGCGGCGAGATCACCGACCGGGGCGGGATCGCCCTGGCCACCAGCGTCGACGCGCACGACATCACGGCCGACCCGAAGATGTTCACCCCCGAGGACAGCAAGGCCCCGGACGCGCCGCAGCAGGCGGCGGCGCTGCTGGCCCCGATCCTCGGCAAGGACGTGGCGGAGCTGACGAAGAAGCTCTCGACCCCCGACAGCCGCTACACCGTGCTGGCCCGGCGGCAGACCCCGCAGGTCTGGAAGCAGATCAAGGACCTCAAGTCCGTCTTCGCCGAGAAGGCCGCCGAGGACAGGGCCGCCGGCGGCCCGGGCGCCGATGTGCTGGCCGGTGTCCTCCAGGAGACCACCACCAAGCGGGTCTATCCGAACGGTGATCTCGCCGCCGGGATACTGGGCTTCGTCAACGCCGAGGGCAAGGGCGGCGGCGGCCTGGAGGCACAGTTGAACGGGCAGCTCCAGGGCGAGGACGGCAAGATCAGGTACGCCCAGGCCGGCGGACGTCCGGTACCGACCGCCGGATCCAAGGAGATCCCGGCCGTCGAGGGCACCGACATCGAGCTGACCATCGACCGCGACATCCAGTGGGCGGCCCAGCGGGCCATCGCCGACCAGGTGAAGGAGTCGAAGGCGGACCGCGGTTACGTGATCGTCCAGAACACGAAGACCGGCGAGGTGCTGGCCATGGCCAACGCCCCCGGCTACGACCCGAACGACTTCTCGCAGGTCAATTCGGCGGCCCTGGGCAACGCGGCGCTCCAGGACGTGTACGAGCCCGGCTCCACCAGCAAGGTCATGTCCATGGCCGCGGTGCTGGAGGAGGGGGTCGCGACCCCCGGCACGCACGTCACCGTCCCCAACCGGCTGCACCGCGGGGACCGGGCGTTCAGGGACGACATCGACCACCCCACCTGGTACCTCACGCTCAACGGGGTCCTCGCCAAGTCGAGCAACATCGGCACCATCCTGGCCACCGGGCAGCTCGGGAAGACACAGTCGGAGGCCAACGAGGTCCTGTACTCGTACCTCCGCAAGTTCGGCCTCGGCAGCACCACCGGGCTCGACTACCCGGGCGAGTCGCCGGGCATCCTCGCCAAGCCCGAGGACTGGTCGACCTCGCAGCAGTACACGATCCCGTTCGGCCAGGGACTCTCGCTCAACGCCATGCAGGCCGCGTCGGTCTACCAGACCATCGCCAACGGCGGCGTCCGGATCGAGCCGACCCTCGTCCGCGGCACCAAGGGCGCCGACGGCCGGTACACGGCGTCCGAAGCCCCCGAGCGCACCCGTGTGGTCAGCGAGAAGACCGCCAAGACGCTGGCGAGGATGCTGGAGTCCGTGGTCGACGACCGGGAGGGCACCGGGACCAAGGCCCACATCCAGGGCTACCGGGTCGCGGGCAAGACCGGGACGGCCAACCGCGTCGATCCCGTACGGGGCATCTACAAGGGCTACACGGCGTCCTTCGCGGGCTTCGCTCCGGCCGACGATCCGCAGGTCACCGTCTACTGTGCGATCCAGAACCCCACCAAGGGCAGCTACTTCGGCGGACAGATCTGCGGCCCGATCTACAAGAAGGTCATGGAGTTCGCCCTGAAGACCCTCCAGACCGCACCCTCCGGCAGCGACCCCGCCCGGCTGCCGGTGTCCTTCGAGCCCGGCGAGTGACCCGGAAGCACCCAGTGACGACCATCACCCCTGATCCCGGGAACCGGAACGAGAAGTACCGCAACCCCGGCCCCTCGCTTCGCGAGAGGCCGGGTCGGCCCGGTACGCTCACCGCCGTGCCCCACGCTGATCAGTTCCAAACCACTCAGAAGGACGCGCTTGTGACCTATCCGGGAGCGCCCCGACCGGACCGGCTGCGGCCGACCTCCCTCGGAGAGCTGGCAGCCAGGCTCGGCGCCGGACCGCAGGATTCCGGTGAGGTCACCGGAATCACCCACGACTCCCGGGCCGTGCGCCCCGGAGACGTGTACGCGGCCCTGCCCGGCGCCCGCTTCCACGGCGCCGACTTCGCCGCCCAGGCCGCCGGCCTCGGCGCCGCCGCGATCCTCACCGACCCGGCGGGCGCCGAACGCGCCGCCGCCACCGGCCTCCCGGTCCTGGTCACCGAGGACCCGCGCGGCCGGATGGGCGACATCGCCGCCGAGATCTACGGGCGGCCCGGCATCGGCCTCCTGCAGATCGGCATCACCGGAACCTCGGGCAAGACCACCACGGCCTACCTGGTCGAGGGCGGCCTGCGCGGCGCCGGACGCAGCACCGGGCTGATCGGCACCGTCGAGATGCGGATCGGCGACGAGCGCATCAAGTCGGAGCGCACCACACCGGAAGCGACCGATCTCCAGGCCCTGTTCGCCGTCATGCGTGAACGCGGCGTCGAGGCGGTCGCCATGGAGGTCTCCAGCCACGCCCTGGTGCTCGGCCGCGTCGACGGCTGCGTCTTCGACGTCGCCGTGTTCAACAACCTCAGCCCGGAACACATGGAGTTCCACTCCGGGATGGAGGACTACTTCCAGGCGAAGGCGCAGCTGTTCACCCCGCAGCGCAGCAAGCTCGGGGTCGTCAACTTCGACGACGAGTACGGCCGCAGGCTGGTCGACGAGGCGTCCGTCCCGGTCGTCACCTTCTCCGCCGAGGGCCACCCGGACGCCGACTGGCGGGCCGAGGACGTCGAAGTCGGCCCCCGGGACAGCAGCTTCACCGTGATCGGCCCCAAGGGCGAGCGGATCGCCGCCACGGCCCCGCTGCCCGGCCCGTTCAACGTCGCCAACACCCTTGCCGCGATCGTCACCCTGGCTGCTGCCGGGGTCGACCCGCAGACCGCCGCCGACGGCGTCGCGTCCGTCCCCGGCGTCCCGGGACGGCTGGAACGCGTCGACGCCGGACAGCCGTACCTCGCGGTCGTCGACTACGCGCACAAGACCGACGCCGTCGAATCCGTCCTGCGCTCCCTGCAGAAGGTCACCGAGGGCCGGGTGCACATCGTGCTCGGCTGCGGCGGCGACCGTGACACGACCAAGCGCGGCCCGATGGGCGCCGCTGCGGCCCGGCTCGCCGACACCGCCGTACTGACCTCCGACAACCCCCGCTCCGAGGACCCCCTGGCGATCCTCGCCGCCATGCTCGCGGGCGCCGCCGAGGTGCCCGTCCACGAGCGCGGCGACGTGCTCGTCGACGCGGACCGGGCCGCGGCCGTCGCCGCTGCCGTCGCCCGCGCCGAGCCCGGCGACACCGTGCTGGTGGCCGGAAAGGGACATGAGCAGGGACAGGACATCCACGGGGTGGTACGCCCCTTCGACGACCGCGAGGTCCTGCGCGAGGCCATCGAGCGCTCCTTGGGGCGCACGAGCGCCGTGCACGCCCCCGAGGACCGCGCACACACCCACGAGAACAACAGTCAGGGATGACCAAGTGATCGCCCTTTCCCTCGCCGAGATCGCCGAAATCGTCGGCGGGCAGCCGCACGACATACCGGACCGGTCCGTCACCGTCACCGGCCCCGTCGTCATCGACTCCCGAGAAGTGCGGGAGGGCTCCCTGTTCGCCGCGTTCGCCGGCGAGCGGGTCGACGGCCACGACTACGCGCAGCGCGCCGTCGAGGCGGGAGCGGCCGCCGTGCTCGCCGCCCGCCCCGTCGGTGTCCCGGCGATCGTCGTCGACGACGTCGTGGCGGCGCTCGGCACCCTCGCCCGCGCCGTCGTCGAACGCCTCGGCACCACCGTCGTCGCGCTCACCGGCTCGGCGGGCAAGACGTCCACCAAGGACCTCATCGCCCAGCTGCTGGAGCGCAAGGCGCCCACCGTCTGGACCCCGGGGTCCCTCAACAACGAGATCGGCCTGCCGCTCACCGCGCTGCGCGCCACCGCCGAGACCCGTCACCTCGTCCTGGAGATGGGCGCGCGCGGGGTGGGCCACATCCACTACCTCGCCGAGCTGACCCCGCCGAGGATCGGCCTGGTCCTCAACGTCGGCAGCGCCCACCTCGGTGAGTTCGGCAGCCGCGAGGCGATCGCCCAGGCCAAGGGCGAGCTCGTGGAGGTCCTTCCCGAGGACGGCCTCGCCGTGCTCAACGCCGACGATCCGCTCGTCCGGGCCATGGCGTCCCGCACGAAAGCCCGGGTGCTCCTCTTCGGAGAGGCCCCGGATGCGGACGTACGGGGAGAGAACATCCGGCTCACGGACGACGGCCGCCCCGCTTTCGAGCTCCACACACCTACCGGGTGCAGCGACGTGACCTTGCGCCTGTACGGTGAGCACCACGTGTCGAACGCGCTCGCCGCGGCCGCCGTCGCCCATGAGTTGGGCATGTCCGTGACTGAGATCGCCGAGGCGCTCTCCGGGGCGGGCACCCTCTCCCGCTGGCGCATGGAGGTCACCGAGCGTCCGGACGGTGTGACGGTCGTCAATGACGCCTACAACGCGAACCCCGAATCCATGAGAGCCGCACTCCGTGCGCTGGCTGCCATGGGCAAGGCCTCACGGGCGGGAGGGGGACGTACGTGGGCGGTGCTCGGTCAGATGGCCGAGCTCGGCGACGCGTCGCTCGCCGAGCACGACGCTGTCGGACGGCTCGCCGTCCGGCTCAACGTCAGCAAGCTCGTCGCTGTCGGAGGAAGAGAAGCCTCCTGGCTGCAACTGGGCGCATATAACGAGGGTTCGTGGGGTGAGGAGTCGGTGCACGTGTCCGACGCACAGGCGGCCGTCGACCTGTTGCGCAGTGAACTGCGCCCGGGAGACGTCGTGCTGGTGAAGGCGTCCCGGTCGGTCGGCCTGGAGAGGGTCGCCCTGGCACTGCTGGAGAACGCGACCGAGGGCGAGGTCGCCGTCCGATGAGGCAGATCCTCTTCGCGGGAGCCATAGGGCTCTTCCTGACCCTGGTCGGCACTCCGCTGCTGATCAAACTTCTGGCCCGCAAGGGCTACGGGCAGTTCATCCGGGACGACGGCCCGCGTACCCACGGCAGCAAGCAGGGCACGCCCACCATGGGTGGTATCGCCTTCATCCTGGCGACGATCATCGCGTACCTGCTCGCGCACCTGATCACCGGCGAGGACATCCGGTTCTCCGGCGTCCTCGTCCTGTTCCTGATGGCCGGGATGGGCCTCGTCGGCTTCCTCGACGACTACATCAAAATCGTCAAGCAGCGCTCGCTCGGTCTGCGTGCCAAGGCGAAGATGGCCGGGCAGCTGATCGTCGGCATCGCGTTCGCCGTGCTCTCGCTCCAGTTCGCCGACCTCCGGGGCAACACCCCGGCGTCCACCCGGCTCTCCTTCGTCGAGGACTTCGGCTGGTCCATCGGACCGGTGCTGTTCGTCGTCTGGGCGCTGTTCATGATCCTCGCCATGTCCAACGGCGTGAACCTGACGGACGGTCTGGACGGCCTGGCCACCGGCGCCTCCGTGATGGTCTTCGGCGCGTACACCTTCATCGGGCTGTGGCAGTTCCAGGAGTCCTGCGCCAACGCGACCACGCTGACCAACCCCCAGGCCTGTTTCGAGGTACGCGATCCACTCGACCTCGCGGTCGTCGCCTCCGCGCTGATGGGCTCCTGCTTCGGCTTCCTGTGGTGGAACACCTCGCCCGCGAAGATCTTCATGGGCGACACCGGTTCGCTGGCCCTCGGCGGTGCCCTCGCCGGCCTCGCGATCTGCTCCCGCACCGAGTTCCTGATGGCCATCCTCGGCGGCCTCTTCGTGATGATCACCATGTCCGTGGTCATCCAGGTCGGTTCGTTCAAGATGACCGGCAAGCGGGTCTTCCGAATGGCGCCGCTCCAGCACCACTTCGAACTCAAGGGGTGGTCCGAAGTCCTTGTCGTGGTCCGCTTCTGGATCATCCAGGGCATGTGCGTGATCGTCGGACTCGGTCTCTTCTACGCGGGATGGGCAGCCAGGAAGTGAGCAACGTGGACTGGCAGGGCAAGCACGTCACGGTCGCCGGGCTCGGCGTCAGCGGTATCCCCGCGGCCCGCGCCCTGCACGAGCGCGGGGCCCTCGTCACCGTCGTCAACGACGGCGACGACGAGCGCTCCCGCGCCCAGGCCGCCGGACTGGAGGCGCTCGGCATCACCGTGCGCCTCGGCGACGGGGCAACCCTGCCCGGGTCCACCGAGCTCGTCGTCACGGCTCCCGGCTGGAAGCCCGACAAGCCGCTCTTCCTGGCGGCCGCCGAGGCGGGCGTCCCCGTCTGGGGCGACGTCGAACTCGCCTGGCGGCTGCGGGGGCGGGACGGCAGGGAACCAGCACCCTGGCTCGCGGTCACCGGAACCAACGGCAAGACCACGACCGTGCGGATGCTCGCCTCGATCCTGGAGGCGGCCGGACTGCGCACCGCCGCGGTCGGCAACATCGGGGTGTCCCTGCTGGACGCGGTGCTCGGCGACGAGACCTACGACGTACTCGCCGTCGAGCTGTCCAGCTACCAGCTGCACTGGGCGCCCTCGCTGCGCGCCCACTCCGCGGCCGTCCTCAACCTGGCCCCGGACCACCTCGACTGGCACGGCTCCATGGCCGGTTACGCGGCCGACAAGGGCCGGATCTACGAGGGCAACAGCGTCGCCTGCGTCTACAACGCGCAGGACGGTGCGACCGAGGACCTGGTGCGCGGGGCCGACGTCGAGGAGGGCTGCCGGGCGATCGGGTTCACCCTCGGTACGCCGGGGCCCTCGCAGCTCGGCGTGGTCGACGGCATCCTCGTCGACCGGGCCTTCGTGACCAACCGGCAGAAGCAGGCCCAGGAGCTCGCCGAGGTCGGCGACGTCAATCCGCCGGCCCCGCACAACATCGCCAACGCCCTGGCCGCGGCGGCGCTCGCCCGCGCCTTCGGCGTACCGCCGACGGCCGTACGCGACGGGCTGCGGGCCTTCCGCCCCGACGCCCACCGCATCGAACACGTCGCGGACGTCGCCGGGGTCACGTACATCGACGACTCCAAGGCCACCAACACCCACGCCGCCGAGGCCTCCCTCGCGTCCTACGACCCGATCGTCTGGATCGCCGGCGGCCTCGCCAAGGGCGCCACCTTCGACGCGCTGGTGACCGGGGCCGCGAAGCGGCTCAGGGGCGTCGTGCTGATCGGCGCCGACCGTGCGCTGATCAGCGAAGCCCTGGCGCGACACGCCCCCGAGGTACCGGTGGTCGACCTCGACCGGACCGACACTGGGGCGATGTCCGCAGCGGTCGGGGAGGCGGCACGGCTCGCCCGGCCGGGCGACACCGTACTGCTGGCACCGGCCTGTGCCTCGATGGACATGTTCGTCAACTACAACAAGCGGGGCGAGGCGTTCGCGGACGCGGTCCGTCAACTCGCCGACGAGAGCGCCTGACGGGCCCGGCCTCCGCGCCGTACCGTCCCGGAGTACCGGGACACCGACGGCACCGCCGCGGTCCTGAGGGGCCCCGGCGACAGCCCCGGGCACGAGCAGTGGAGGGGACAGCGACAATGCCGGCCGACGAGAGCCCAGCCGCTCGCGGAGCGGACCGCTCACGGGCGGGAGCGGCGATCAGCCGGGCGTTCACCCCGCCCCTGCTCGCCGGCCCGCTCCCGGCAGGCCCCGGGTCCCCGGGACCCGTCCTGCGGAGCCGCCCGGCCACCGGCGCCCGAAGGCCCCCGGTGCCCCGCGGCGGCGGCAGCCGGAGCACCGCACCCAGGCCGCCCCGCGGCGCCGGGGTGCGCCGGATGTACGAGCGGGCACGCAGGGCCTGGGACCGGCCTCTGACCGCCTACTACCTGATCCTCGGGTCCAGCCTCCTGATCACCGTGCTCGGGCTCGTGATGGTCTACTCCGCCTCGATGATCAAGGCCCTGGAGCTCGCCAAGCCCGGCACCTATTTCTTCCGCAAGCAGTTCCTCGCCGCCGTGATCGGCGCCGGGCTGATGCTGCTCGCCTCCAGGATGCCGGTCAAGCTCCACCGGGCGCTCGCCTACCCGCTGCTCATGGGCACGGTCTTCCTGATGGTCCTGGTCCAGGTCCCCGGGATAGGGATGTCGGTCAACGGCAACCAGAACTGGCTCTACCTGGGCGGCCCCTTCCAGCTCCAGCCGAGCGAATTCGGCAAGCTCGCCCTCGTCCTGTGGGGCGCCGACCTGATCGCCCGGAAACAGGACAAACGGCTGCTGACGCAGTGGAAGCACATGCTCGTGCCGCTCGTGCCGGTCGCCTTCATGCTGCTCGGGCTGATCATGCTCGGCGGCGACATGGGAACGGCGATCATCCTCACCGCGATCCTGTTCGGCCTGCTCTGGCTGGCCGGCGCTCCCACCAGGCTCTTCGCCGGCGTTCTCGCCTTCGCGGGCCTCATCGGCTTCCTGCTCATCAAGACCAGCCCCAACCGGATGTCGCGGCTCGGCTGCATCGGTGCGTCCGAACCGGGCCCGGGCGACTCCTGCTGGCAGGCCGTGCACGGAATCTACGCCCTGGCGTCCGGCGGATGGTTCGGTTCCGGGCTGGGCGCGAGTGTGGAAAAATGGGGGCAACTACCTGAACCCCACACCGACTTCATCTTCGCCATCACCGGGGAGGAGCTGGGTCTGGCGGGGACGCTGTCGGTACTCGCCCTGTTCGCGGCTCTAGGCTATGCGGGTATCCGCGTGGCCGGACGCACGGAGGACCCCTTCGTCAGGTACGCAGCGGGAGGCGTGACCACCTGGATCACGGCGCAGGCCGTGATCAACATCGGTGCGGTGCTCGGCCTGTTGCCGATCGCCGGTGTCCCGCTCCCGCTGTTCTCCTACGGAGGATCGGCCCTGCTGCCGACCATGTTCGCGGTCGGGCTCATGATCGCCTTCGCGCGAGAGGATCCCGCCGCGAAAGCGGCCCTGGCCATGCGGAGGCCCGGGGTCAGATGGAAGACGATGAGACGGCGCGTCACGAAGCGTCCGTCCGGAGAGCGGTGAATTTCGGTGCATGTCGTACTCGCCGGCGGGGGGACCGCCGGCCACATCGAGCCCGCGCTTGCCCTCGCAGACGCCCTGCGCAGGCAGGACCCGACCGTGGGAATCACTGCCCTCGGCACGGAACGCGGACTCGAGACCAGGCTCGTACCCGAGCGGGGGTACGAACTGGCTCTGATCCCCGCCGTACCGCTGCCCCGTAAGCCCACACCCGAGCTGATCACCGTCCCGGGCCGGCTGCGCGGCACGATCAAGGCGGCCGAGCAGATCCTGGAGCGCACCAAGGCGGACTGCGTGGTCGGCTTCGGCGGCTACGTCGCCCTGCCCGGCTACCTCGCCGCCAAGCGCGCCGGGGTCCCGATCGTCGTCCACGAGGCCAACGCCCGGCCGGGCCTGGCCAACAAGATCGGTTCGCGGTACGCCCACGGGGTCGCCGTCTCCACCCCCGACAGCAAGCTGCGAGGTGCCCGCTACATCGGCATCCCGCTGCGCCGCACCATCGCCACCCTCGACCGGGCCCGGGTCCGACCGGAGGCGCGTGCCGCCTTCGGCCTCGACCCCAACCTGCCGACGCTGCTGGTCTCCGGCGGTTCGCAGGGGGCCCGCCACCTCAACGAGGTGGTCCAGCGGGTCGCACCGCTGCTGCAGCGGTCCGGCATCCAGATCCTGCACGTGGTCGGCCCGAAGAACGAATTGCCGCGCATCGACAACATGCCCGGGATGCCGCCCTACATCCCGGTACCGTACGTGGACCGGATGGATCTCGCGTACGCCGCGGCCGACATGATGCTCTGCCGTGCGGGTGCGATGACCGTCGCGGAGCTCACCGCCGTCGGGCTGCCCGCCGCCTTCGTCCCGCTGCCCATCGGCAACGGCGAACAGCGGCTCAACGCCCAGCCGGTGATCAACGCCGGTGGCGGCCTGCTGGTGGACGACGCGGCGCTCACCCCCGAGTGGGTGCAGGGCAACGTCCTTCCGGTGCTGGCGGATCCGCACCGGCTGTACGAGATGTCCCGGGCAGCCGCGGAGTTCGGGCGACGGGACGCCGACGACCTGCTCGTCGGCATGGTGTACGAGGCGATTGCCGCACGCCGCCAGGCGTGAGGCGGTGCGGACCCGGGGCGAGCGCCCCGGGTCCGGCGAAGGAGCGAGCGTGGCCGGACCGACGACCGCCCAGCGCGGCGCAGCCAAGCAGGCCGACACCCCGGCCCGCCCGCCGCACATCGGCCCCGAGGGGCGCCGGCTGACCGGCCGTGTGCGAATGGTCCTGGCCGCGGTCGCCGTGGCCCTGACCGCCGCGGCGACGGTCTGGGTGTTCTACGGATCCTCCTGGCTGCGGGTCGAGCAGGTGACGACCAGCGGCACCGACGTCCTGACCCGGGCGGAGGTGGAGGCCGTCGCGGCCGTTCCCGTCGGAGCTCCGCTGGTCTCCGTGGACATCGAGTCCATTGAGGACAGGTTGCGCCAGAAGTTGCCCCGTATCGACTCCGTGGATGTCGTACGGTCCTGGCCGCACGGTATCGGCCTTAAAGTGACCGAACGACAGCCGGTCCTGTTGGTGGAAAAGGGTGCGAAGTTCATCGAAGTGGACGCGAAGGGCGTGCGCTTCGCCACGGTGGACAAGGCGCCCGGGCACGTACCCCTGCTCGAGTTGGACACCGGCCGGTCGGCGAGTCTGCGACGCTTCGGCAGTGACCGTCTGTTGCAGGAGGCGGTCGACGTCGCGGGCGACCTCCCGGAAAAGCTGTCCCGGGAGACCGAGACCGTACGGATCACCTCGTACGACTCCGTCTTCCTGGAACTGACCGGGGAACGGACCGTGATGTGGGGCAGTGGTGAAGAAGGGCCCGTGAAGGCGCGGGTCCTCACCGCTCTCATGAAAGCCTCGCCCAAAGCGGGGCACTTCGACGTGAGCGCACCCACCGCCCCGGCGGCATCGAAGAGTTGACGCGTATTCGGCCTGGCCAGCACCCTGGTTGGTCAGCGCTACGGGTGATCACATAGGGTGAAAAGAAAAACGGGAGGTTCGGCGTGTTCGTTGAACGTGCGCCACTTGTCGACTTAGTGTCCTGTTCGGGAGAGTCCAAGAAGCGGACACACTGGTAACCCTAAACTTCAACGTTAGGGTTTGGGTCGGCGTTCGGACCGTCCCAATCGGCATCCGTCGTCGCGGCGGGACTACCGCGAAGCGACGACACGTAACTCGAGGCGAGAGGCCTTCGACGTGGCAGCACCGCAGAACTACCTCGCAGTCATCAAGGTCATCGGTGTCGGCGGCGGTGGTGTCAATGCCATCAACCGAATGATCGAGGTCGGCCTCAAGGGCGTCGAGTTCATCGCGATCAACACCGATGCGCAGGCACTGCTGATGAGCGACGCCGACGTCAAGCTCGACGTCGGCCGTGAACTCACCCGTGGCCTCGGCGCCGGGGCGAACCCCGCCGTCGGCCGCAAGGCGGCCGAGGACCACCGTGAGGAGATCGAGGAGGTCCTCAAGGGGGCCGACATGGTCTTCGTCACCGCCGGAGAAGGCGGCGGCACCGGCACCGGCGGCGCACCCGTCGTCGCCAACATCGCCCGCTCGCTCGGCGCCCTGACGATCGGTGTGGTCACCCGCCCGTTCACCTTCGAGGGCCGGCGACGCGCGAACCAGGCGGAGGACGGCATCGCCGAGCTCCGCGAAGAGGTCGACACCCTCATCGTCATCCCCAACGACCGGCTGCTGTCCATCTCGGACCGCCAGGTCAGCGTGCTCGACGCGTTCAAGTCGGCCGACCAGGTGCTGCTCTCGGGCGTCCAGGGCATCACCGACCTCATCACGACCCCGGGTCTGATCAACCTCGACTTCGCCGATGTCAAGTCGGTCATGTCCGAGGCCGGATCGGCGCTCATGGGCATCGGATCGGCCCGCGGCGACGACCGCGCGGTGGCCGCCGCGGAGATGGCGATCTCCTCGCCGCTCCTCGAGGCGTCCATCGACGGTGCCCGCGGGGTGCTGCTCTCCATCTCCGGCGGCAGCGACCTCGGTCTCTTCGAGATCAACGAGGCCGCGCAGCTGGTGAGTGAGGCCGCCCACCCGGAGGCCAACATCATCTTCGGTGCGGTCATCGACGACGCGCTGGGCGACGAGGTGCGGGTCACCGTGATCGCGGCGGGCTTCGACGGCGGACAGCCGCCGGCCCGTCGGGAGACCGTCCTCGGGGCGGGCGCCAAGCGCGAGGAGCCGGCTCCGTCGGCCCGGACCACCGAGCCGGTGCGCCAGACCAGCACGCTGGGCTCCGTGCCCTCGCGTGAGGAGACCCAAGCGCCGGCCGAGCCGGTGCCGGCGGCGAACGAGAGCTCGCTGCCGCCGGTCTCCCCTCCGCACGTTCCGACGGCACGTCCCTACCAGGACTCCCAGGCCGAAGAGCTGGACGTACCGGACTTCTTGAAGTGATAGGTCCGCAGCACGCGGTGAAGACCGCGGGGTCTTCGGCGGGCGGCGCCCATTTCGCCTTCACCGACAGGTGGGGCGGAGTGAGCGCCGCTCCGTACGAGGAGCTCAACCTCGGCGGCGCGGTCGGCGACGACCCCGCCGCCGTCCGTGCGAACCGCGAACACGCCGCGACCGGGCTCGGCCTGGACCCGGCGCGGGTCGTCTGGATGAACCAGGTCCACGGGCGCGAGGTGGCCGTCGTCGACGGGCCCTGGGGTGACGCGGGTGAAATCCCCGCCGTGGACGCGGTGGTGACGGCCCGGCGCGGACTCCCGCTCGCGGTGCTCACCGCCGACTGCACCCCCGTACTGCTCGCCGACCCGGCGGCCGGAGTCGTCGCGGCCGCCCACGCGGGCCGGCCGGGACTCGTCGCGGGGGTCGTACCGGCCGCCGTCGAGGCCATGATCGCTCTGGGCGCCGAACCGTCGCGGATCGTCGCGCACACCGGACCGGCCGTCTGCGGACGGTGCTACGAGGTTCCGGAGCAGATGCGTGCCGAGGTCTCCCGGGCGGTCCCGGCCTCGTGGTCGCAGACCAGCTGGGGGACACCGGCTGTGGACGTCACCGCCGGAGTGCACGCCCAGCTCGACGCACTCGGGGTCGGCGACCGGCACAGCTCGTCGTTCTGCACCCTGGAATCGGGCGACCACTTCTCGTACCGCCGCGACCGCACCACGGGTCGGCTCGCCGGATATGTCTGGTTGGACTGATAGGGCATGACGGAACGTAGGGCTCAACTCGCCGCGAACCTCGCACAGGTGGAGGAACGTATCGTGTCCGCCTGTGCGGCGGCGGGCCGCGAACGGGAAGAAGTGACCCTCATCGTGGTCACCAAGACGTATCCCGCGAGCGATGTGCGGATTCTGCACGAACTCGGTGTGCGCCATGTCGCGGAGAATCGGGACCAGGACGCGGCACCCAAATCTGCGGCATGTGCGGATCTGTCGCTCACATGGCACTTTGTCGGACAGTTGCAGACGAACAAGGTTCGTTCCGTGGCCGGTTATGCCGATGTGGTGCAGTCCGTGGACCGGATCCGGCTCGTTTCTGCTCTCTCGGCGGCGGCGGAGAAGGGCGGACGTGAACTCGGCTGCCTCATCCAGGTCGCCCTGGACGCGGAGAGCGGCGAGCGCGGTGACCGGGGCGGGGTCGCACCGGACGCGATCGAGGAGTTGGCCGCGGCGGTGGAGGCGGCACCCGGGCTCCGGCTCGGCGGCCTGATGACCGTCGCCCCGCTCGCTGGGCCGTACGCGGGCCGCCAACGGGCCGCGTTCGACCGCCTGATGGAATTCTCATCCCGCCTGCGCGGGAACCATCCGGCTGCGAACATGGTCTCTGCGGGGATGAGTGCGGATCTCGAGGACGCGGTGGCGGCCGGAGCGACACATGTACGCGTCGGTACGGCGGTACTCGGAGTCCGACCCAGGCTCGGGTAACGTCGCGAAGCAAGTCGGACCACAGCAGAAAATATGGTCATTCCCGCTCCAGGCGGGCAGGCCGGAGTGGATCTCGGGCACTTGGTGACACGAATGCCGATCCACCACAGAGCGGAGGACTCGGAGCATGGCCGGCGCGATGCGCAAGATGGCGGTCTACCTCGGCCTCGTGGAGGACGATGGGTACGACGGTCCGGGGTTCGACCCCGATGACGAATTCGAACCCGAGCCGGAGCCCGAGCGGGACCGGCGGCGGCACCAGCCCGCGCATCAGGTGGAGCGGGAAAGGGACGAACCGGTGCGAGTGGTGCAGCCACCGGCGCCGCGTGAGCCGGTTCAGCTCCCGGCGGAAAGCGGACGACCCGCCCGAATCGCCCCCGTGGCATCCATCACACCTGACCGCCCGAACATGGAGAAGAACGCACCGGTGATCATGCCCAAGGTCGTGTCCGAGCGGGAGCCCTACCGCATCACCACGCTGCACCCCAGGACCTATAACGAGGCCCGTACCATCGGGGAACACTTCCGTGAGGGCACTCCGGTGATCATGAACCTCACGGAGATGGACGACACGGATGCGAAGCGACTTGTCGACTTTGCCGCAGGACTTGTCTTCGGCCTCCATGGCAGCATTGAGCGGGTGACGCAGAAGGTGTTCCTGTTGTCGCCTGCTAACGTCGATGTCACGGCGGAGGACAAGGCCCGCATCGCAGAGGGCGGATTCTTCAACCAGAGCTGAGAACACGACACCACGAACAACCCGGCCGTGAGGCCGGTGCCGGCCGGGAGGCCGGAGCTAACGAGAGCCAGGGGAGAGGGAAGCGCGAGACATGGGCGTCGCACTGGATGTGGTCTATATCGCGCTGATGTGTTTCCTCATCGTGCTGATCTTCCGGCTGGTCATGGACTACGTCTTCCAGTTCGCACGTTCATGGCAGCCAGGCAAGGCGATGGTGGTCGTTCTCGAGGGCACTTACACTGTCACCGATCCACCGTTGAAGCTTCTGCGGCGGTTCATACCGCCGTTGCGTCTCGGGGGCGTGGCACTTGACCTGTCCTTCTTCGTTCTGATGATCATCGTCTACATTCTGCTCAACATCGTGGGCAAGCTTGCGAGCAGCGTGTGAACGATACGGTCTTGCCGACTGCCGACGACTACGTAGAGGTGAAGAAGAGATGCCGCTGACCCCCGAGGACGTGCGGAACAAGCAGTTCACGACCGTCCGCCTCCGAGAAGGCTATGACGAGGACGAGGTCGATGCCTTCCTCGACGAGGTCGAATCGGAGCTGACCCGCCTGCTTCGTGAGAACGAGGACCTGCGCGCCAAGCTGGCCGCTGCCACGCGTGCTGCCGCGCAGAACCAGCAACAGCAGGGTATGCGTAAACCGCCGGAGCAGCAGGACAGGCCGGGCGCCCCTGTGCCCGCCGCCATATCTGGTCCGCCGGTACAGCAGCAGCAGCCCCCGCAGATGGGTCCCCCCCAGCTGCCCGGTGGCGCTCCGCAGCTGCCTGCCGGTCCCAGCGGCCACGGCCCCCAGGGCGGCCACGGCCCCCAGGGCGGCCACGGCCCCGGTCCGCAGGGCCCCGGTCCGATGCAGGGCGGTCTCATGGGTGGCCCGATGGGCGGCCCCATGGGCGGTCACGCCCCGCAGCAGCAGATGCAGCAGATGCAGCAGCCGCAGATGCAGCAGCCGCAGATGCAGCAGCCCGGTCAGGGCCCCGGTGGCGACAGTGCCGCCCGTGTCCTCTCCCTTGCCCAGCAGACCGCCGACCAGGCGATCGCGGAGGCCCGCTCCGAGGCCAACAAGATCGTCGGCGAGGCGCGCAGCCGTGCCGAGGGTCTTGAGCGTGACGCACGTGCCAAGGCGGACGCGCTGGAGCGGGACGCGCAGGAGAAGCACCGCGTGGCGATGGGCTCGCTGGAGTCGGCCCGCGCGACGCTGGAGCGCAAGGTCGAGGACCTGCGCGGCTTCGAGCGCGAGTACCGGACCCGTCTGAAGTCCTACCTGGAGAGCCAGCTGCGTCAGCTGGAGACCCAGGCCGACGACTCGCTGGCTCCGCCGCGTGCCCCGGCCGCCGCTTCGCTGCCGCCGTCGCCCTCGCTGGCTCCGGCCGGTGCGGGTGCGATGGGACACACCATGGGCTCGAACCACGGTGGGCACGGCAACCAGCAGATGGGCGGCAACCCGTCCATGGGTGGCGGACCGTCGTACGGCGGCCAGCAGCAGATGTCGCCCGCGATGACGCAGCCGATGGCGCCGGTGCGGCCGCAGGCTCCGCAGCCGATGCAGCAGGCGCCTTCGCCTATGCGTGGGTTCCTGATCGACGAGGACGACAACTGAGCGGTTCGCGCTCGCTGAGCGCGTAGCCGTCGGCAGGCAAAGGGCCGGGCCCCGGGGATTTCCCTGGGGCCCGGCCCTTTTGCGTGCGTCTGCTCGCGGGGCGGGGTGGGGCCGCTGCGCGGGGCCTGTCCCCTACCCGCCCCTTCCCGTAACCGGGGGCTCCGCCCCGGACCCCCGCTCCTCAAACGCCGGAGGGGCTGGGTGGGGGGCCGCACCGGGAGGGCTGGGGGGAGAGGGAGGGGGCTGCACCGAGAGGGCCGCACGAGGGGGAGGGAGCCGCGCCGGGAGGGCCGGGGAGGCCGGGGAGGGGGACGGGCTGCCGGTGGGTGAGGGTGAGCCTTGGGAGGGGGCCGGGCTGCCGGTGGGTGAGCGTGAGCCTTGGGAGGGGGCCGGCCACCGGGCCGGTGGGAAACGGGAGCGGCCATCTCCCACAGAGGAGGGGTCGCTGGGAAACGGGAGCGGCCCGCCCATCCAACCGGATGGGCGGGCCGCTCTTGTGGTGCGGGTCAGTGCTGTGTCTTGCGGAGACGGAACGTGAGGGCCAGGCCCTCGTCCTCGAACGGGGCGCCGTACGTGTCGTCCGCCTGGCCCTGGGCGTAGTCCAGGGCCAGGACCTCGTCCGCGATCAGGGGCGCGTGTTCGGTCAGGGCCTCGGTCGTGGCGGGGGACGTCGAGGTCCAGCGGACCGCGATCCGGTCCGCCACGTCCAGACCGCTGTTCTTGCGGGCCTCCTGGATCAGGCGGATCGCGTCACGGGCCAGCCCCGCCGCTCGCAGCTGCGGGGTGATCTCCAGGTCCAGGGCGACCGTCGCGCCCGAGTCGGACGCCACCGACCAGCCCTCGCGCGGGGTCTCCGTGATGATGACCTCGTCGGGGGAGAGCGTGACCTGCTCGCCGTCGACCTCGACCGACGCCGTGCCCTCGCGCAGGGCCAGGGAGAGTGCCGCCGCGTCCGCGTTCGCGACCGCCTTGGCCACGGCCTGCACCCCCTTGCCGAAGCGCTTGCCCAGCGCGCGGAAGTTCGCCTTCGCGGTGGTGTCGACCAGCGAACCGCCGACCTCCGAGAGCGAGGCCAGGGAGGAGACGTTCAGCTCCTCCGTGATCTGGGCGCGGAGATCGGCCGGGAGGGACTCGAAGCCGGACGCGGCGACCAGGGCCCGGGACAGCGGCTGGCGGGTCTTCACACCGGACTCGGCACGCGTGGCGCGGCCGAGCTCGACCAGGCGGCGTACGAGCGCCATCTGCGAGGAGAGCGCCGGGTCGATCGCCGCCGGGTCCGCCTTCGGCCAGGTCGAGAGGTGCACCGACTCGGGGGCGTCCGGGGTGACCGGGGCGACCAGGTCCTGCCAGACCCGCTCGGTGATGAACGGGGTCAGCGGGGCCATCAGCCGGGTGACCGTCTCGACGACCTCGTGCAGCGTGCGCAGCGCCGCCTTGTCGCCCTGCCAGAAGCGGCGGCGGGAGCGGCGCACGTACCAGTTGGACAGGTCGTCGACGAACGCCGAGAGCAGCTTGCCGGCGCGCTGGGTGTCGTAGCTGTCCAGGGCCTCGGTCATCTGGTCCACGAGGGCGTTCAGCTCGCTCAGCAGCCAGCGGTCCAGCACCGTGCGCTCCGACGGCGCGGGGTCGGCCGCAGAGGGCGCCCAGGCCGACGTACGGGCGTACAGGGCCTGGAAGGCGACCGTGTTCCAGTAGGTGAGGAGCGTCTTGCGGACGACCTCCTGGATGGTGCCGTGGCCGACCCGGCGCGCCGCCCACGGGGAGCCGCCGGCCGCCATGAACCAGCGCACGGCGTCGGCGCCGTGCTGGTCCATGAGCGGGATCGGCTGGAGGATGTTCCCCAGGTGCTTGGACATCTTGCGGCCGTCCTCGGCGAGGATGTGGCCGAGGCAGACCACGTTCTCGTAGCTGGACCTGTCGAAGACGAGCGTGCCGACCGCCATCAGCGTGTAGAACCAGCCGCGGGTCTGGTCGATGGCCTCCGAGATGAACTGCGCCGGGTAGCGGCTCTCGAAGATCTCCTTGTTCTTGTACGGATAGCCCCACTGCGCGAACGGCATCGAACCCGAGTCGTACCAGGCGTCGATGACCTCCGGGACGCGGTACGCCTCCAGCCGGCAGTTCTCCTGGGTGCAGGTGAACGTGATCTCGTCGATGAACGGGCGGTGCGGGTCCAGCTCCGACTGGTCGGTGCCGGTGAGCTCGCCCAGCTCGGCCCGGGAGCCGACACACGTCAGGTGGTTGTCCTCGCAGCGCCAGATGGGCAGCGGGGTGCCCCAGTAGCGGTTGCGGGACAGTGCCCAGTCGACGTTGTTGTTCAGCCAGTCACCGAAGCGGCCGTGCTTGACCGAGTCCGGGAACCAGTTGGTCTTCTCGTTCTCCTGGAGCAGCCGGTCCTTGACCGCCGTCGTGCGGATGTACCAGGACGGCTGCGCGTAGTACAGCAGCGCGGTGTGGCAGCGCCAGCAGTGCGGGTAGCTGTGCTCGTACGGGACGTGGCGGAAGAGCTTGCCACGGGCGGCCAGGTCCTCGGTGAGCGCCTCGTCCGCCTTCTTGAAGAAGACGCCGCCGACCAACGGAAGGTCCTCCTCGAAGGTTCCGTCGGGGCGGACCGGATTGACGACGGGCAGGCCGTAGGAGCGGCAGACGACGAGGTCGTCGGCGCCGAAGGCGGGGGACTGGTGGACCAGACCCGTACCGTCCTCGGTCGTGACGTACTCGGCGTTGACGACGTAGTGCGCCTCGGCCGGGAAGTCGACCAGGGAGAACGGGCGCTCGTATGTCCAGCGCTCCATCTCGGCGCCGGTGAACGACCGGCCGGTGGTCTCCCAGCCCTCGCCCAGCGCCTTCTCCAGGAGGGGTTCGGCGACGACCAGCTTCTCCTCGCCGTTCGTCGCGACGACGTACGTGACGTCGGGGTGCGCGGCGACCGCCGTGTTGGAGACCAGGGTCCAGGGGGTCGTCGTCCAGACCAGCAGCGCGGCCTCGCCGGCCAGCGGGCCCGAGGTGAGCGGGAAGCGGACGAAGACCGAGGGGTCGACGACCGTCTCGTAGCCCTGGGCGAGCTCGTGGTCCGAGAGCCCGGTGCCGCAGCGGGGGCACCAGGGGGCGACGCGGTGGTCCTGGACCAGCAGCTCCTTGTTGAAGATCTCCTTCAGCGACCACCACACGGAGTCGACGTACGCCGGGTCCATGGTGCGGTACGCGTCGTCCAGGTCCACCCAGTAGCCCATGCGGGTCGTGAGCTCGGTGAACGCGTCGGTGTGGCGGGTGACGGACTCACGGCACCTGGCGTTGAACTCGGCGATGCCGTACGCCTCGATGTCCTTCTTGCCGTTGAAGCCCAGCTCCTTCTCCACCGCGAGTTCGACCGGCAGCCCGTGACAGTCCCAGCCGGCCTTACGGCCGACGTGGTAGCCCTGCATGGTGCGGAAGCGGGGGAAGACGTCCTTGAAGACGCGGGCCTCGATGTGGTGGGCGCCCGGCATGCCGTTGGCGGTGGGCGGGCCCTCGTAGAAGACCCACTCGGGGCGGCCCTCGGACTGTTCGAGGCTCTTGGCGAAGACCTTGTTGTCACGCCAGAAGTCGAGCACGGCGTGCTCGAGGGCGGGCAGGTCGACCTGGGCGGGTACCTGGCGGTACTGCGGCGATGTCATGTGCGGGCTTCCTCCGGCGGACGTCTTCCACTTCCGTCGGAGGGACGAGAACCGGCAGGCTCCCGCGGTACCACCCTCCTTGGCCCCGGGCATACGCCCTTGGCCCCCTCATTGGGGTCGCGATGCCGGGTCTACTGGCCTTGCACCCGTGGGTGGAGCCCACTGTCCAAAGCTTTCTTCCGGCAGCTCCGGGGTGATCTTCACGACGCGCTCGCCCCCGGGCTCCCACCGTCCCCGGGTCGCTGCCGGCTGCGTACGACGCTACTCGTCCCATCCATGCCTCTCGCTGCGGCCAGTGTACGGGCCCGTACGGGCGACGGCCGACCGGTTTATCCACGGGCGCGGTGCGACCCGAATGGCCGGACGGGGCGGACGGAGTCCCCGGGTGTCCGGGCGGGCGGATTACCGCGCGGGGAGCTGGGCACAACGGTTGCAGGTACGCCACCACGCGATCACGGGAGGGCCGACCGGCGGCGTGCCCCGTTGCCGCTGGGCCGGGGTCGATTTATCGTCCCAGCACGATTCGCGTGCAAGATCACAATATGTGAAGGGGCCGCGGCCATGGTGGCGAAGAAGACCGCCGTAACGAGAACGGCGTCCGAGAGGTCCACGGCTGCGGCTGCCGGGGAGCCGGCCGGGAGCGAGGAGGCCGTCACGGACTCCGTCACGGACTCCGGCCCGGACGCGGCGGAGGAGCCGGCCGGGAAGACGGCCGCAAGGAAGGTGGCGGCGAAGAAGACGCCGGCGCACCCGCCGGACGAGCAGGAACGGGCCGATCGGGCTCCGGCGCACCACGGGCCGGCGAAGAAGAGCGCGGCGAAGAAGAGCGCAGCCAGGAAGGCTTCGGAGAAGGCCACGGGGGCGGCCCAGGCCGCCGAGCAGACAGGAGCCCACACGGTGGTAGCCAAGAAGAGCGCCGGCCGGACCACGGCAGCAGGAAAGGGCGGCGCGACAGCCGTGCCGCAGGCCCGTGCGGCCGCCGCGACGGCCACGGGGGAGCTCGCGGTCAGGCCCGGGGAGGATCCCTGGACCCCGGAAGAGGTCACCGAGGCGCGGACGGTGCTGACCAGCGAGGTCATGCGGCTGCGCAGCGAGCTGGAGGCGTCGGGTGCGGCGCTGGCCGGTCTGATGCGGGACTCCGGGGACGGCGCGGGGGACGACGACGCGGACACCGGCACCAAGAACATCACCCGCGAGCACGAGCTGTCCCTGGCCGCGAACGCCCAGGAGATGCTGGAACAGACCGAGCGGGCCCTCGCCAGGCTCGACGCGGGCACGTACGGGCTGTGCGAGGTCTGCGGCAACCCGATCGGCAAGGCACGGATGCAGGCGTTCCCCCGGGCCACCCTCTGTGTGGAGGACAAGCAGAAGCAGGAGCGGCGCGGTTGACCTCACCGGTGTGTCGTACCCTCGTCCTCAGTCAGGCACCTAGGTTGAGGGACTCACGTGGCAGAGGCGGAGCGCATCATCGGTACGCCGGATATCCCTGATGCCGAGGGGGCTGAAGGGGCGGAGCCCCAGCAGCCCTCCGAGGGCGCGAGCCCGGCGGACGGCGGCCGGGGCAGGAAGAAGATCCTCGTCCTCCTCGGCGTGGCCGTCCTGGCCTACCTGCTGGACCTGATCAGCAAGATGATCGTGGTCGCGAAGCTGGAGCACCAGGAGCCCATCGAGATCTTCGGCGAGTGGCTGAAGTTCGACGCGATCCGTAACGCGGGCGCGGCCTTCGGGATCGGTGAGGCGTTCACCGTGATCTTCACGGCCATCGCGGCCGTCGTGATCGTCGTGATCATCCGGCTGGCGCGCAAGCTCTACAGCCTGCCCTGGGCCATCGCCCTGGGCCTGCTGCTCGGCGGAGCGCTCGGCAACCTCACGGACCGCATCTTCCGTGCGCCCGGCGTGTTCAAGGGCGCGGTGGTGGACTTCATCGCCCCCGCGCACTTCGCCGTCTTCAACCTCGCCGACTCCGCGATCGTCTGCGGCGGCATCCTCATCGTGATCCTCTCCTTCAAGGGCCTGGACCCCGACGGCACCGTGCACAAGGACTAGTGGGCGCAAGGCATACTCGACAGGTGAGTACGTATCCCGAGGTCCGCACCCTGCCCGTACCCGAAGGCCTGGAAGGCGAGCGTGTCGACGCCGCCATCTCCCGGATGTTCGGGTTCTCCCGCACCAAGGCCGCCGAGCTGGCCGCTGCCGGGAAGGTCCAGGTGGACGGTGCGGTGGCCGGGAAGTCCGAGCGGGTGCACGGCGGCGCCTGGCTGGAAGTGGAGATGCCGCAGGCACCCGCTCCGGTCCAGGTCGTCGCCGAGCCCGTCGAGGGCATGGAGATCGTGCACGACGACGACGACATCGTCGTCATCATGAAGCCCGTCGGCGTCGCCGCCCACCCCAGCCCCGGCTGGACCGGCACCACCGTGATCGGTGGTCTCGCGGCGGCCGGCTACCGGATCTCCACCTCCGGTGCCGCCGAGCGCCAGGGCATCGTGCACCGGCTGGACGTCGGCACCTCCGGCCTGATGGTCGTGGCCAAGTCCGAGCGTGCCTACACCCTGCTCAAGGCACAGTTCCGGGACCGGGTCGTCGAGAAGAAGTACCACGCGCTGGTGCAGGGCCACCCGGACCCGATGAGCGGCACCATCGACGCCCCCATCGGGCGCCACCCGCAGCACGACTACAAGTGGGCCGTCACCGCCGAGGGCAAGCCCTCCGTGACGCACTACGACCTCATCGAGGCCTACCGCGCGGCCAGCCTGCTCGACATCAAGCTGGAGACCGGGCGCACGCACCAGATCCGCGTGCACATGGCCGCCCACCGCCACCCCTGCGTCGGCGACCTGACCTACGGCGCGGACCCGACGCTGGCCAAGCGCCTGGGCCTCACCCGGCAGTGGCTGCACGCGGTCCGGCTCGGCTTCGAGCACCCCTCGGACGGCAGCTGGGTCGAATTCTCCAGCACCTACCCGGACGACCTCCGCCACGCCCTCGAAACGATCGCGGCAGAGAGCGAATGAGTTCCGCACCCGCCGCGTACACCACCCGCAGGGCGCTGGACGAGAGTGACCTCGCGGCCTGCTTCCAGGTCCGCAAGGACGTCTTCGTCGGTGAGCAGCGGGTGCCCGAGGAGATCGAGTACGACGCCCACGACGCCGGCGCGGTGCACGTCCTGGCCGTCGCCGCGGACGGCTCCGCACTCGGTACGGGACGGCTGCTGCACGGTGCGGCGGCGGCCGACCGGACCGGGGGCGACCTCACCGTCGGCTCACTGGGCCGGCTCGCCGTGACCCGGGAGGCCCGCGGCCTCGGCGTCGGTGCCGCGCTGGTGCGCGCAATCGAGGCGGAGGCGCGCACGCTGGGCCTGGCCGCGGTCGACCTGCACGCCCAGACGCATGCCCTCGGCTTCTACGAGCGGCTCGGCTACGTCGCCTACGGCCCGGAGTTCCCGGACGCCGGGATGCCGCACCGGGCCATGCGGCGGGCGCTCTGACCTGATCACCTGACCGGGCCGCCGTCGCGGCGACGCCGGGACAGCGGCCCCGCGTGGTACGCCGGGATCCGGTCGGCCGAGCAACCGGGCCCCGGACCGGGAACGCCGCGGAAGGCACAACGTGGACCAAATGACACTCCTGCTCCTGCTGCTGCTCGGAGCGGTGGTCACGGTGCCGCTCGGGAGCTACGTGCTCGCCGAGGAGCTGATGGGCTCGGGCGTGCTCGCCGTCCTCACCACGGCGCTCTTCCTCGCCGAGCACACCGCGGACGCCGACGACGTCCTCGGACGCCTCACCGGCAGGTCCTTCCGGGAGATCGTCGACACACTCGTCACCGGCGTCGCCTTCGGCCTGATCGGCCTCGAACTCCACAACGTCTTCGGCACCGCCGACGGCCGCCTGCCTGAGCTGCTGGGCTGGGGCCTGGTCGTCGTCGCGGTCGTCGTCGGCGTACGGCTGATGTGGCTGCTGCCCGCCACCTGGCTCGCCAAGCGGCTGCACACCCGCCGTGACTACAGCGAGGAGATCCCCACCAGCTGGCGCGAGACCGTCGTCATGTGGTGGGCCGGGATGCGCGGGGTGGCCTCCGTCGCACTGGCCCTCGCGATCCCGCTGGAGACGGACGACGGCAAGCCGTTCCCCGGCCGCGACGAGATCGTCTTCATCGCGTTCGCCGTCATCATGGCCACCCTCGTCTTCCAGGGCCTGACCCTGCCGTGGCTGGTGCGGAAACTCGGCGTCCGGGCGGACACGGACGCCGAAGGGGCCCTGGAACGCGACCTCGCGATCCGTGCGGCCAAGGCGGCCAAGCACCGGCTCGGGGAGATCCAGGACGCCGAGGACTTCCCCGAGGAGGTGCTGGAGCGGCTGCAGCGCGCGGCGTACGACATCGGGGCCCGGATCAGCCCCGACATGGTCGACGAGGAACGGCGCGAAGCGTACGCGCGGCGCGCCGAGCGGTTCAAGGCGGTCGGCCGGGTCCAGCGCGAGATGCTGTCGGCGGCCCGCCACGAGGTGCTCGCCGCCCGCAGCGAGCCGGGGTCGGACCCCGAGATCGTCGACCGGGTGCTGCGCCACCTGGACGTGCGCAGCCTGCG
This sequence comes from Streptomyces sp. NBC_01520, assembly GCF_045040375.1. Lineage (NCBI taxonomy): Bacteria > Bacillati > Actinomycetota > Actinomycetes > Kitasatosporales > Streptomycetaceae > Streptomyces > Streptomyces sp. NBC_01520. The sequence goes on along the minus strand of NZ_CP109404.1, from coordinate 2,084,503 downwards.
CTGACCGTCCGGCCGGCCCACCCGTGCACCCGAACCGCGCCGACTCAGCCGCGCCCGGTGCGGGGAGCCATGTCCGGGTCCTGCTTCCGGCCGTCGGACGGGGCACGGCCGTTCTCCGCGCCCGTCAGTTCCCGCCAGTGGTCGCCCGGCCGCAGGGCGGCGGGCGCCGTCGCGACGCGCGGCAGGGCGTACGGGTGGTGGTCCCGCAGCCAGGCGATCATCTGCTCCCGCACGGCGCAGCGCGCCGTCCAGATGTCGTCCGCGTCCTTCGCCGTGATCACGGCCCGTACCTCGATCGTCGTGGGGGTGGTGTCCGTGACGGCCAGCGACCAGTCGCGGCCGTCCCACGCGGCGCACTCGCCGAGGATGTCGCGCAGCCTGTCCCGTATCGCGGGGACCGGGGCCGAGTGGTCGAGGTGGAAGAAGACGGTGCCGGACATCTGCACCCCGCCGCGCGACCAGTTCTCGAACGGCTTGCTGGTGAAGTAGGACACAGGCATCGTGATCCGCCGCTCGTCCCAGGTCCGCACCGCGAGGAAGGTGAGGGTGATCTCCTCCACCGTGCCCCACTCGCCGTCCACGACGACGGTGTCGCCGATCCGGACCATGTCGCCGAAGGCGATCTGGAAGCCGGCGAAGAGATTGCCGAGGGTCGACTGGGCCGCGACACCGGCGACGATGCCGAGCACACCGGCGGAGGCCAGCATCGAGGTGCCGACGGTGCGCATCGCCGGGAACGTCAGGAGCATCGCGGCGACCGCGACCGTCGCCACCACGGCGGTGACCACCCGCTGGATCAGCGTGACCTGGGTCCGGACCCGGCGGACCCGGGCCGGATCGCGGGTGGACGTCGCGTAGCGGGCGTACGAGGCCTGGACGACGGTGGCGGCGACGCGGATCACCAGCCAGGCCGACGCGGCGATCAGCACCAGCGTCAGGACCTGGCCGATCGCGCCCCGGTTGTCCCGCACCACGTCGAGCCGCAACTGGCCGAAGCTCGCCCTCAGCAGCGCCGTGCAGAGCACCACCTGCAGGGGCGGACGGCAGAGCCGCAGCAGACCCCAGACCGGCGTCTCCTGGTGCCGGTCGTCGGCACGCCGTAGCAGCCGGTCGACCAGCCAGCCCACCAGCAGTGTGATCATCAGCGATCCGCCCACCACGAGCAGCGGTCGCACTATGTTCTCCATCCCGTCGTCCTCCGAGCGATCAGGGCACAGCTGGCACCATGGGACGCATGAACATCATGCTTTTCCACTCGACCTACGGTCTGAGGCCCGCTGTGCACGCGGCTGCCGACCGGCTGCGCGCGGCCGGGCACGAGGTGCGCGTGCCCGATCTCTTCGAGGGGCACACCTTCGACACGGTCGAGGAGGCGATGGCCTTCCAGGAAGAGGTCGGCAAGGACGAGCTGCTCAAGCGCGCCGTGCTGGCCGCCGCGCCCTACTCCGACCAGGGCCTGGTCTACGCCGGCTTCTCGCTCGGGGCGTCCGTGGCGCAGACCCTCGCGCTCGGGGACGCGAAGGCGCGCGGGCTGCTGCTGCTCCACGGCACGTCGGACATCGCGGAGAGCGCCTCGGTGGAGGAGCTGCCGGTGCAGCTGCACGTCGCCGACCCCGATCCGTTCGAGTCGCACGACTGGCTGAACAGCTGGTACCTCCAGATGCAGCGGACCGGCGCGGACGTCGAGGTCTACCGCTACCCCGGGGCCGGGCACCTGTTCACCGACCCGGAACTGCCCGACTTCGACCAGGCCGCCGCCGAGCTGACCTGGAAGGTCGCGATCGGCTTCCTCGCCACGCTGTGAGCACCGGCGGGGCCCCGCGCCGCCCCGGCGGGCGGACGCGGGCCCCTCGGGCGGATCAGCGCACCGGGGCGTCGGCCCTTACGACCTTCTGGGTGCCGCTGAGCGTGCGGTACGAGCGGACCCAGGACGCCGTGGCGTCCTTCCGCGTCTTGTCGGAGACCGCGTAGTAGTCCATCTGCGAGCGCTCGGCGGTCACGTCGAGGACCCCGTAGCCGTGCGAGTCCATGTCGATCCACTTCACATGGCGGTTGGCGGCCTTGACCGCCGCCGTGGCCACGACCGAGACGGTTCCGGGCGCGACCCGCAGGATGTCGTCCAGATTGTCCGAGGTCACCGACGTCACCACGAACTCGGTGGCCGCCGAGGCCGACAGCGGATACGTCGCCGCCTTCACGGGCACGTCGTTGGCCCACGCCATGTGGATGTCGCCGGTCAGGAAGACCGTGTTCCTCACCGACCGGTCCCGCAGGTGGGCGATCAGCTCCTTGCGGTCGTCCGTGTAGCCGTCCCACTGGTCGACGTTGACGGCGAGCCCCTCCCCGGGCAGCCCCAGCAGCTCCGCGAGCGGCGCCAGCAGATGGGCGGGCAGTGCGCCGAAGGCGACCGGCGAGATCATCACCGAGGTGCCGACCAGCTTCCAGGTGGCGTCCGATCCCGCCAGCCCGGCCTTCAGCCAGTCCAGCTGCGCCCGCCCGGTGACCGTACGCTCCGGGTCGTCGACCGCGCCGTTGCCTATGGACGCCTGCTCGGAGCGGAAGCTGCGCAGGTCGAGCAGGTGCAGATCGGCCAGGCTGCCGAAGCGGAGCCTGCGGTAGACGGTGCCCTCGGTGGAGGCGCGGACCGGCATCCACTCGAAGTACGCCTGCTTCGCCGCGGCCACCCGCGCCGCCCAGGCGCCCTCGGTGCCCGGGGTGTGGTTCTCGGCCCCGCCCGACCAGGCGTCGTTGGCGAACTCGTGGTCGTCCCAGATCGCGATCACCGGGTGGGCGGCGTGCAGCGACTGGAGGTCCGCGTCCGTCTTGTACGTACCGTGCCGGGTGCGGTAGTCGGCGAGGGTGAGGATCTCGTGGACCGGGGCGTGCGGGCGTACGACGGTGTCCTGGGTCGGATAACTGCCCGACGCGTACTCGTAGATGTAGTCGCCCAGGTGCAGGACGGCGTCCAGGTCGGCGCGGGCTGCGAGATGCCGGTACGGGGAGAACCAGCCGGCCTCCCAGTTGGCGCAGGAGACAACGCCGAAGCGGATTCCGGGCGTGGCCGAAGCGGCTGCGGGCGCCGTACGCGTACGGCCGACGGGGGAGAGGACCGCCCCTTCGGCGCCGGCGGAGAAACGGAACCAGTACGTCGTCGCCGGGCGCAGCCCGCGCACGTCGGCCTTCACGGTGTGGTCGGAGGCGGCCCGTGCGACGGAGCCGCCCCGGGCGGCGATCCGGGAGAAGGCCCTGTCCTCGGCGATCTCCCACGCCACCGCCGTGTCCGCGCCGAGGCCTGATCCGGGCACGGCCTCCGGGCCGGGCGTGACACGGGTCCACAGGAGTACGCCGTCGGGCAGCGGGTCGCCGGAGGCGACGCCGTGCAGGAAGGCCGGACCGGTGGCGGCGCGGGCGCCGGTGGCCGTGGCGGTGGCGAGCACGGGGGCGGCGACCGCGGTTGCGGCGGCCGCTCTGACAACCGTGCGGCGGCTGGGGTGCGGGAACTGTCGACTGGTCACGGACCAGCACCCTACTGGCGCGTAGAGCGAACAGGCGGGCGAACCAAGGAAGTTCGCCCGCCTGTCGGTGATCAGACACCCGAAGTTGTGCCCCCGGTGCCCCGGAGGCCGGAACCCGTCCGGTCAGCCCTTCAGGGCCTTGGCGATCGCCGCGGTGTACTCGGCCTCCGTCATGGGGGCGTTCTCGCTGCCCTCGGCGGTGACCTTCTTGCCGTCCATCTTCAGCGTGGGGGTGCCCTGGACACCGCTCTCGTCGAACGTCTTGGACATCTTGACCGCCCAGGCGTCGAACGTGCCGTCCTCGACGTCCTTCTCGAACGCGGTGTTGCCCTTGAGCGCGTCCACCGAGTTGGCCACCTCGATGAGGAAGTCGTCCTTGGCGAACTTGTCGTCGCTCTCCTGCGGGTGGTACTTCGCGGAGTACAGCGCGGCCTTGTAGTCCAGGAAGGCCTCGGGGCTCACGTCGAGCGCGGCACCCAGCGCGCTCAGGGCGTTCTTGGAGCCCTCGCCGTTGTCCGTGTTGTCGATGAAGGTGGCACCGACGTACTTGATCCTGTACTTGCCGGCGTCGACGTCCTTGGCGATCGTCTCGCCGACCGTCTGCTCGAACGTGGCGCAGATCGGGCAGCGGGAGTCCTCGTAGAGCTCCAGGGTCTTCTTGGCGGAGGACTCGCCGATCACGACGGTCGTGCCGTCGTCGCCCGAGGTGTTCTTCGGCGCCGTCACGTTCTTCGCGTCGGCGGCGGCCTCCCAGGCGGAGGGCTTGTTCAGCTCCGACACGCCGTAGGCGATGCCGCCCACGACCGCCAGCGCGGCGACGACCGAGACGGCGACGACGATCTGCTTGCGTGCCTTGTCCTTCTTGGCCTGGCGCTCGCGCTCGGCGCGCAGCCGCTCGCGGGCGGCCTGCTTGTTGGCCTGGCTGTTGCGGTTGCTCATGAGTGTTCTCCGGGGGTGCGTGGGGTGGTCTCGGGGGGTGTCGCCATGTGCTCAGGCTGTGACGGGAGCCGAGCTCGGCGGACCCCTCCGTCCCACGGAGTGCACCAGGAGACGGGCCGGGAAGAGCGGGCCGGGACGCCCGGCGGAACGGCCGTCGCGGCGCACGAGGAGCCGGGCGGTCCCCGCCACGGCGGCCGCGGTGAGCAGCGGCCGGAACGCGACGGCGGCAGCCGCGCGCAGCAGCCCCGCCAGCGCCGCCTCGCCGTGCCGCAGCCAGGCCGCGGCCAGCAGGCCCACCGCCACGTGCGCGGCCAGCAGCAGCCACGGCACGGCGGGGCCCGGGGAGGCCAGCAGGGCAGCCGCACGGTCGCCCGTGCCGGTCACCCCGGCCAGCGGCGTCCCCACCGTGGCGACACCGGTGAGCGGCACGGGCGCCTCGCCGCCGCAGAGCAGATCGACACCCACGGACCGCAGCGGGCCCGCGATCGGGCCGCCGGCCGCCCCGTAGCAGAGGTGCTGTCCGGTGGTGAACACCGTGTCGGCGACCAGCTCCAGCGGGACCAGCAGCCCGGCGATCGCGCCGAACCGGCGCTCCCGGCCCGCGAGCGCGAACGCCACGGCGAAGACCGCACCGGCCAGCAGCGCGACCGCCGTGAGCGGCAGCGGGACCCGGGAGAGCAGTACATGGGAGGTGGAGGAGAGCGTGACGACGAGCGCGGTGAACAGCGCCGCGCGTACCGCTCTGATCTGCTTCCCTGATACGTCCATCGCCGCAGAGTGTGCCATGTGTCCCTGTAAACGAGCCCTAAGGCCGTAGGTCGCGGTCTACAGCCCCGGGATGCGGCCGTTGCGGAAGAGGTCCACGAAGATCTGGTGATCGGCGCGGGCGCGGGCGCCGTAGCTGTGCGCGAAGTCGACCAGCAGCTCCGCGAAGCCCTCCTCGTCCGCGGCGATGGCCGCGTCGATCGCGCGCTCCGTGGAGAACGGCACCAGCGAGTGCCCGCTCTCGTCGTCCGCCGCCGAGTGCATCGTCGCCGTGGCCCGGCCGAGATCGGCGACGACCGCCGCGATCTCCTCCGGCTCGTCGATGTCGGACCAGTCCAGATCGACCGCGTACGGCGAGACCTCGGCGACCAGCTGGCCCGCCCCGTCCAGCTCGGTCCAGCCCAGCCACGGGTCGGCGTGCGCCTGCAGGGCGCGCTGCGAGATCACCGTGCGGTGCCCCTCATGCTGGAAGTAGTCCCGCACGGCCGCGTCGGTGACGTGCCGGGAGACCGCCGGGGTCTGCGCCTGCTTGAGATAGATCACCACATCGTTCTCCAGGGCGTCGCTGTTGCCCTCCAGGAGGATGTTGTACGAAGGCAGGCCGGCCGACCCGATGCCGATGCCACGACGGCCTACGACGTCCTTCACCCGGTACGAGTCGGGCCGCGTCAGGCTCGACTCCGGCAGAGTCTCCAGATAGCCGTCGAAGGCGGCGAGCACCTTGTAGCGTGTCGCGGCGTCCAGGTCGATCGCACCGCCGCCGGCCGCGAACCTGCGCTCGAAGTCCCGGATCTCCGTCATCGACTCCAGCAGCCCGAACCGGGTCAGGGAACGGGCGACCCGGAGCGCGCCCAGCAGCGGGCCGTCGGCGGTGTCCAGGGTGAAGGGCGGCACCTCGTCATTCTTCGCGCCCGTCGCCAGGGCGTGGATGCGCTCCCGGTACGCGGCGGCGTAGACCCCGACCAGCACGGTGATCTGCTCGTCGCTCAGCGCCTTCGCGTAGCCGATCAGGGCGACGGAGGCCGCGAAGCGCTTGAGGTCCCAGGTGAACGGGCCGACGTAGGCCTCGTCGAAGTCGTTGACGTTGAAGACCAGCCGGCCGTTGGCGTCCATGTACGTGCCGAAGTTCTCGGCGTGCAGATCGCCGTGGATCCACACCCGGCTCGTCCGCTCGTCGAGATACGGCCCGCTGTTCTGCTCGCGGTCCAGATCGGCGTAGAAGAGCCCGGCCGAGCCCCGGTAGAAGGCGAAGGCGGAACCGGCCATCTTGCGGAACTTCACCCGGAAAGCCGCGGGATCGGCGGCCAGGAGCTCACCGAAGGCGGTGTCGAAAACGGCGAGAATCTGCTCCCCGCGCTGCTCCGCGCGGGTCTGCGTGTCCGACATCGCTGGGTGCCTCCTGCTACATGGCGTTCATGACAAATCGGGCGGGTGTCCCCGCCCTTCCAACGCGCGACCGTACCCCGGAGTGCCCGTCACCTGTCACCTCGGAGACGTAGACTTCCACGCTGTCCCCCCAAGCCGTCATCTGCCGGCCGTCGCCCGATCACCACCCCCTAGCCGAGGCGTCTTCCCGCCGCCCTCGACAACGACCCGGAGGCACAGAGCCGTGGCCAAGCCGCCCTTCACGCACCTGCACGTCCACACCCAGTACTCGCTGCTGGACGGTGCCGCGCGGCTCAAGGACATGTTCGAGGCGTGCAACACGATGGGCATGTCGCACATCGCGATGACCGACCACGGCAACCTCCACGGGGCGTACGACTTCTTCCACTCGGCGACCAAGGCCGGGGTGACGCCCATCATCGGGATCGAGGCCTACGTCGCCCCCGAGTCGCGCAAGCACAAGCGCAAGATCCAGTGGGGCCAGCCGCACCAGAAGCGCGACGACGTGTCCGGCTCCGGTGGCTACACGCACAAGACGATCTGGGCGTCGAACAGCACCGGGCTGCACAACCTCTTCAAGCTCTCCTCGGACGCCTACGCCGAGGGCTGGCTGCAGAAGTGGCCGCGGATGGACAAGGAGACCATCTCCAAGTGGTCCGAGGGCCTGATCGCCTCCACCGGGTGCCCCTCCGGCGAGGTGCAGACCCGGCTGCGGCTCGGACAGTTCGACGAGGCGGTCCGGGCGGCGTCCGACTACAAGGACATCTTCGGCGAGGGCAGGTACTTCCTGGAGCTGATGGACCACGGCATCGAGATCGAGCGCCGGGTCCGCGACGGGCTCCTCGAAATCGGCAAGAAGCTGAACATCCCGCCGCTCGTGACGAACGACTCGCACTACACCTACGCCAGCGAGGCGACGGCGCACGACGCCCTGCTCTGCATCCAGACCGGCAAGAACCTCTCCGACCCGGACCGTTTCCGCTTCGACGGCACCGGCTACTACCTGAAGACGACGGACGAGATGTACGCCGTCGACTCCTCGGACGCCTGGCAGCAGGGTTGCGCCAACACCCTGCTGGTCGCGCAGCAGATCGACACCACGGGCATGTTCGAGAAGCGCGACCTGATGCCGAAGTTCGAGATCCCGGACGGCTTCACCGAGATCACCTGGTTCCAGGAGGAGGTCCGCGTCGGCATGGGCCGCCGCTACCCCGGCGGTGTCCCGGACGACCGGCAGAAGCAGGCCGAGTACGAGATGGACATCATCATCCAGATGGGGTTCCCGGGGTACTTCCTCGTCGTCGCCGACTTCATCATGTGGGCCAAGAACAACGGCATCGCGGTCGGCCCCGGCCGTGGTTCAGCCGCCGGCTCGATCGTCGCGTACGCCATGGGCATCACCGACCTCGACCCGATCACGCACGGGCTGATCTTCGAACGGTTCCTCAACCCCGAGCGCGTCTCCATGCCCGACGTCGACATCGACTTCGACGAGCGCAGGCGCGTCGAGGTGATCAGGTACGTCACCGAGAAGTACGGCGCCGACAAAGTCGCCATGATCGGCACCTACGGCAAGATCAAGGCCAAGAACGCCATCAAGGACTCCGCCCGTGTCCTCGGCTACCCGTACGCGATGGGTGACCGCCTGACCAAGGCCATGCCCGCCGACGTCCTCGGCAAGGGCATCGACCTCAACGGCATCACCGACCCGAAGCACCCGCGCTACAGCGAGGCGGGCGAGATCCGGGGGATGTACGAGAACGAGCCGGACGTCCAGAAGGTCATCGACACCGCGAAGGGCGTCGAGGGCCTGGTCCGGCAGATGGGTGTGCACGCGGCCGGCGTGATCATGTCCAGCGAGCCGATCGTCGACCACGCGCCGATCTGGGTGCGGCACTCCGACGGTGTGACGATCACGCAGTGGGACTACCCCCAGTGCGAGTCGCTCGGCCTGCTCAAGATGGACTTCCTGGGCCTGCGCAACCTGACGATCATGGACGACGCCATCAAGATGGTGAAGGCCAACAAGGGCGTCGACCTGGAGATGCTGGCGCTCCCGCTGGACGACCCCAAGACGTACGAACTGCTGTGCCGCGGCGACACGCTCGGGGTGTTCCAGTTCGACGGCGGGCCGATGCGTTCGCTGCTGCGCCAGATGCAGCCCGACAACTTCGAGGACATCTCCGCCGTCTCGGCCCTGTACCGGCCGGGCCCGATGGGAATGAACTCGCACACGAACTACGCCGAGCGCAAGAACGCCCGGCAGGAGATCACCCCGATCCACCCGGAGCTGGAGGAGCCCCTCAAGGAGGTCCTCGGCCTCACCTACGGCCTGATCGTCTACCAGGAGCAGGTGCAGAAGGCCGCCCAGATCGTCGCCGGCTACTCGCTCGGCGAGGCCGACATCCTGCGCCGCGTGATGGGCAAGAAGAAGGCCGACGAGCTCGCGAAGAACTTCGTCCTCTTCGAGGCCGGCGCGAAGAAGAACGGGTTCTCCGACGCGGCGATCAAGGCCCTGTGGGACGTCCTGGTCCCGTTCGCCGGATACGCCTTCAACAAGGCGCACTCCTCCGCGTACGGCCTGGTCACCTACTGGACCGCCTACCTCAAGGCCAACTACCCGGCCGAGTACATGGCGGCCCTGCTGACCTCCGTCAAGGACGACAAGGACAAGTCGGCGGTCTACCTCAACGAGTGCCGGCGCATGGGCATCAAGGTGCTCCCGCCCAACGTCAACGAGTCCGAGTCGAACTTCGCCGCCCAGGGCGACGACGTGATCCTCTTCGGCCTGACCGCCATCCGCAACGTCGGCCAGAACGTGGTCGACTCGATCATCCGGTGCCGCAAGGCGAAGGGGAAGTACTCCACCTTCCCGGACTTCCTGGACAAGGTCGAAGCGGTCGTCTGCAACAAGCGCACCGTCGAGTCGCTCATCAAGGCGGGCGCCTTCGACGAGATGGGCCACACCCGCAAGGGCCTCGTCGCCCACCACGAGCCGATGATCGACAACGTGGTGCAGGTCAAGCGCAAGGAGGCCGAGGGACAGTTCGACCTCTTCGGCGGCGGCGAGGAGGACAGCGACGAGCCGGGCTTCGGGCTCGACGTCGAGTTCTCCGACATCGAGTGGGAGAAGTCCTACCTGCTCGCGCAGGAGCGCGAGATGCTCGGCCTGTACGTCTCCGACCACCCGCTCTTCGGGCTGGAGCACGTCCTGTCCGACAAGTCGGACGCCTCGATCTCGCAGCTCACCGGCGGTGAGCACTCCGACGGCGCGATCGTCACGGTCGGCGGCATCATCTCCGCCCTCCAGCGCAAGATGACCAAGCAGGGCAACGCCTGGGCCATCGCCACCGTCGAGGACCTCGCGGGCTCCATCGAATGCATGTTCTTCCCCGCGACCTACCAGCTGGTCTCCACCCAGCTCGTCGAGGACACCGTCGTCTTCGTCAAGGGCCGCCTCGACAAGCGCGAGGACGTGCCGCGCCTGGTCGCCATGGAGATGCAGGTCCCCGACGTCTCGTCGGCCGGGACCAACGCGCCGGTCGTGCTGACCATCCCCACGGTCAAGATCACCCCGCCCATGGTCAGCCGGCTCGGCGAGGTGCTCAGCAACCACCGGGGCGACACCGAGGTCCGCATCAGGCTCCAGGGCCCCCGCAAGACCACGGTGCTCCGGCTCGACCGGCACCGGGTCAAGCCCGACCCGGCGCTCTTCGGCGACCTGAAGGTGCTGCTCGGCCCGTCCTGCCTGGCCGGCTGAGAAGCTCTCCGGGAACAGCGAGAGGGGCGCCCCGCCACCGGCGGGGCGCCCCTCTCGGCCTGTCGGCCCTTGGAACCGTCAGTTGTGGCCGAAGCGCCGCTGGTGCTTACGGGCAACATCCGAGGGGCTGCCCTGGGCCTGCGACTGCGGCTGGGTCTGCGACTCGTACGCCGTCGACTTCGCCTCCTCCGCACCACGCTCCGCTGCGGACGCGCGGTCGTGCTGGCTGCCCTGCTTACGGTTCTTGTTCTTGGCCATGGTGATGCCTCCTGTGGGGAATCTCGGGGCCAGGACCGATGTCAGACTCACATAGCACCTCATATGCCGCATGTTGGATCATTACCCAGTGTAGTCCGGGCGGTATCATGCGCCGTTTCCCGGATCCGCCACGCCGATGATCGAGTTCCGGACCTCAACCCTCCCGTGGTCGGGCAGACTCGAAGGAAACCCTGAGTAGGCGAACCCCGAGCAGGCGGACCAACCCCCCACGACCGGGTCCGCCGATCCGTTCCCGAATTCCTGGAAGAGGGTGGAACGCGTGGACCGTTGCGTCGTCCTGGTGGACGCCGGCTATCTGCTGGGCGCAGCCGCGAGCCTGCTGGCGGGGGAGCCCGCCCGTTCCCGCATCACCGTCGACCACGCGGCCCTGATCCAGGGCCTGCGCGAGCGCGCCGAGGCGGACACGGAACAGCCCCTGCTCCGGATCTACTGGTTCGACGGCGCCCCCGACCGGGTACCCCAGCCCGAGCACCGCAGGCTGCGCGTGATGCCCCGGGTCACCGTTCGACTGGGAGCACTCACTCGCAGTGACGGCCGCTGGGCGCAGAAGGGCGTCGACGCCGCGATGCACGCCGAGCTCACCGAGCTGGCCAGAAATCGCGCCTGCTCCGACGTGGTGCTCGTGACCGGTGACGGCGATCTGCTGCCCGGACTGATGTCCGCCAAGGAACACGGGGTGGCCGTCCACCTCTGGGCCGTCCAGGCCGCCGACGGCGACTACAACCAGTCCGAGGACCTCGTCGCCGAGGCCGACGAGCGACGGGTGCTGGACCGGGCCTGGATCACCAAGGCCGTACGGGCCAAGGACACCGGGGGCGTGTGCGCACCGCCGCCCGTGCCGCGCCCCGAGATCGCCGCGATCCTCTCCGCGCCGCTGCCCGAGGCCGCCCTCGCCGCCTCGGCCGAGCGCGCGTCCGAGGCGCAGGCGGCGGCAGCACGCAACGGCACCGGCGCACCGGCCGACGAGGCCACCGCCCATCCGCAGCCCGCCCCCGGCCACAAGGGCGTCCCCACCCCCAAGGACCTGGCGAGCCTGCGTGCCCCCGGGGCCCAGGCCGCCCCGCACCCGGTCCAGCCGCCCGCCGCCAACGCGACGCTGCGCTGGTCGTCCGACCGGGGCTGGGTGGAGCGCGGCGGCCCCCTCGGTGAACCGGCAGAGACCGCGTCCCTGCCGACCCTGGCCCAGCTCACCAGCGCCGAACAGCGCTGGGCGGACCGGGAGGAGGACATCACCACCGTCGGCGGCGACCCTTTCGAGGTCGGCCAGGTCTTCGCCCGGCGCTGGATGGAACGGCTGCCGGAGACCGTGCACCTGCAGAAGCTGTCCACCATGTACCCCCGCATCCCGCACCGCATCGACGGGGAACTCCTGAGGTACGCGGCCCGGTTCGGGCTGCTCGCGCACAAGGACGACCAGATCGACGAGCACGACCGCTATGCCATCCGGGCGGGCTTCTGGCGGGAGATCGATGTACGGGCCGCCGCCGAGCACGTCCCCGCGGGGGGGTAGGCGGGACGGCTCCGGAGCGGCGCTGTCCTGCCCCGGGCGCAATCCGGGGCATCCGACCCCGTACTCTCGTACCTCGTGAGTACGGGCACAGCACAGGCGCAGACCGGGACCGGGGCCGTTTGCGCGGTGCGTGATCTGGTCAGGACCTATCCCGCCGTCCGCGGCCGGCGCGGAAGCGCGGCCACCCCCGAGGTGCGCGCCACCGACGGGATCAGCCTCGATGTCCGGCGCGGTGAGATCTTCGGCCTGCTCGGGCCCAACGGCGCGGGCAAGTCCACGCTCGTGCGCCAGCTGACCGGGCTGATGAGGCCCGACTCCGGCAGTGTCGAGGTGCTGGGCCACGATCTCGTCCGCCACCCCGAGCGGGCCTCCCGGCTGATCGGCTACCTCGGGCAGGAGTCCACCGCGCTCGACGAGCTGACGGTGTCCCTCGCCGCCGAGACCACCGGGCGGCTCAGGGGCCTGCCGGTGCGGGAGGCGCGGGCCGAGCGCGACGCCGTCCTGGAGGAGCTGGGGCTCACCGAGCTCGCCGGGCGCCCCCTGAACAAGCTGTCCGGCGGCCAGCGGCGGCTCGCCTGCTTCGCCGCCACGCTGGTCGGGGAGCGTCCCGTCCTCGTCCTGGACGAGCCGACGACGGGCATGGACCCCGTCGCCCGGCGTGCTGTCTGGTCCGCCGTCGACCGGCGGCGGGCCGAGCACGGCGCGACGGTCCTGCTCGTGACCCACAACGTGATCGAGGCCGAGACGGTGCTCGACCGGGTCGCGGTCATGGAGCGCGGCAAGGTCATCGCCTGCGACACCCCGGCCGGCCTCAAGGAACGGGTGGCGGGCGAGGTCCGGGTCGAGCTCGTGTGGCGCGAACGGGCGCCGCTGGACGTCCCGGAGGTGGCCGCGCTGCGCGCCTCGGCGCAGGAGTCGGGGCGCCGCTGGGTGCTGCGGCTCGGACCGGACGAGGCACGGGCGGCGGTGGCCGCCGTGACCGGCGGGGCCGCGTTCTCCTCGCTGGACGACTTCACGCTGGCCACGCCCAGCCTGGAGGACGTCTATCTGGCGCTCGGCGGGGACTCGGCCCGGGCGGCCGAGGGACTGGTGAAGGCGTGAACGGATACGTGACGAAGTCGAAGGGGAGCAGCGCCAGGTGACGAGCATCGTTCCCGCGGAGACCACCGGGACCAGGGCGAAGCTGTCCGGTCCGGTGGCCTCGACCGCATCCGGCAGGCCCGCCCGCACGTCCCCCGCGCCCCTCGCGCCCCGGGCCCGGCTGCTGCCCTCGATGGCCGCCGTGTACCGGGCTCAGCTGTCGCGGGCGCGGGTCGCCCGGATCCCGCTGCTCTTCGTGGCGACCTTCCAGTCCATCGGGATCATGGTCCTGATGCGCGGGGTCGTCGACGGCGGCGCCGAGGCGCGGGCCGTGGTCGCGGGGTCCAGCGTGCTGGTGGTGGCCTTCGTGGCACTGAACCTGCTGGCCCAGTACTTCGGCCGGCTGCGGGCGGACGGCGGTCTCGACCACTACGCCACGCTGCCGGTGCCGCCCGCCGCGGTGGTGCTGGGGGCGGCGGGGGCGTACGCCTCGTTCACCGTGCCCGGCACGGTCGTCACGGCGGTCACGGGAAGCGTGCTGTTCGGGCTGCCCATGTCACATCTGTGGGTGCTCGTCGCGGTCATCCCGCTGTCCGGGGCCGCGCTGTCCGGGCTGGGCGCGGCGCTGGGGCTGCTGGCGCCGCGTCAGGAGCTGGCGACGCTGCTCGGGCAACTGGGCATGTCCGCCGCGCTGCTGCTGGGCGTCCTGCCGGCCGACCGGCTGCCCGAGCCGGTCGGGTGGGCGCGTGATCTGCTGCCTTCGACGTACGGCGTCGAAGCGTTGTCCCGGTCCTTCGACGCCCGCCCGGACTGGGCGGTCGTCGCCCTCGACCTCGCGGTGTGCGCGGCCGTGGGCGTGCTGTCGCTGGCCGTGGCGACCTGGGCGTACCGCCGGGCGGCGGTCCGCTGACGGTCCGGTGAGGCGGTGTGCCGGACGGCCTGGCACGATGGCACCGTGACCGCACCGTTGACGCCGCCGCACCAGCCCCAGCCCCACGATCCGTGGCAGGCCCCGGCCTCGGGATCCCATGCCGTACCCGGCGGCCCGGAGCCGCTGGACACGGCGGATTCGCGCGCGGAGCTGCTGCAGGCAGCCGTGATCGCCGCGATCCTGACGGCCGCGGGCGTCGCGCTCGGGCTGCTGTGGCTGTGGCTGGCCCCCCGGGTGCCGCTGGTCTCCGACGACACGGCGGTCTTCCTCAAGAACAGTGAGGGCGAGGAGGCGATCGGGGCCGACGGCACCTTCGTGCTGCTCGCCCTGGGCTTCGGCCTCGTGTCGGCCGCCGCCGTCTTCCTCTTCCGCAGGCGCGGAGGCATCCCGCTGGTGGTGGGGCTGGCCCTGGGCGGGCTGCTCGGCTCCCTGCTGGCGTGGGGGATCGGCACCTGGTTCGGGCCGACGCCGGACGTGGTGGCCCATGCCAAGGAGGTCGGCAAGGGCGTCACCTTCGACGCGCCGCTCGAACTGCACGCGGTGGGTGCGGCGATGCTCGCCTGGCCCATCGCGGCGATGATCGTGCACCTGGGGCTGACGGCGCTGTTCGGGCCGCGGGATCCGGAGCCGGAGTGGGGGGTTCCCTACGGGGAGCCGTACGCGCCCGGCTCGGCCACGCAGGGCTCGTCCACGCCGGGGCCGGACGCCTCGGACTCCGAGGGCTCCGCCGCCCCCGGGGCGGAGCCGGCGTTCGGGGCCGGGCCCGCCGGTGAGGACGGCAGGTCCGCGGGGGAGTGGCCGCAGCGCCCGTAGCCGCTCCCGGCCGGATGCGGCGGCCGGGTGGTCAGGTGCGGCCGACGGGGGCCACCACGGCGTTGGTCAGGGCGGTCAGGTCCTGCGGGGACAGCTCGACCTCCAGGCCGCGGCGGCCCGCCGACACGCAGATCGTGGGGTGTGTCCCCGCCGACGCGTCGAGCACCGTACGCAGCCGTTTGCGCTGGCCCAGCGGGGAGATGCCGCCCCGCACGTAGCCCGTCGTGCGCTCCGCCGCAGCCGGGTCCGCCAGCGCCGCCCGCTTGCCGCCGACCGCCGATGCCAGCGCCTTCAGGTCCAGCGACCCGGCGACCGGCACCACCGCGACGACCAGCTCGCCGTCGACATCCGCGACCAGCGTCTTGAACACCCGGTCGGGCGGGACCCCGAGGGCCTCGGCGGCCTCCTCGCCGTAGGACGGGGACGACGGGTCGTGCTCGTAGGAGTGGACCGTGAACACGGTGCCGGCCGCGGCCAGCGCCACCGTGGCCGGGGTGCCGCCGGACTGCTGCTTCTTCGCCTTCTTCGCCACCGGGCAGGGTCCTCGGGTCAGTTGGGGTGGGTGGGCGCGCGGGTCAGGTCGATCGCCGGGAGCGACGGGAGGTGCCGGATGACGGCCGTCTCCTTGCGCAGCAGCGCCAGTTCCTCGCGCAGCCGGGTCGCGGTGTCCGGTGCCTGGAGCAGTCGTTGCTTCGCCGGGACGTCGAGGACGGCCGCGGCGGCCACCAGGTACGAGACCACGGACGGGTCGTCCGGCAGGTCGGCCCCGGTCGTGAGGGAACGCTCGCTGGCTCCCGCGAGCCGCTTCTGATAGCTGCGGAAGGCCCGCAGGACACCCTCGGCGAGGGCTCCGGCCTCCTCCTCGGCGGTCGAGTCGTCGCCGTCCGGGTCCTCCGGATTCTCCGGCAGGTCCTCGACCTCGGCCGTCAGGAACGGGCCGCTCGCGTCGACCGAGAGCAGCCGGACCCGGGTGGTGCCGGTCGCCAGGACCTCGAAGCTGCCGTCCGCGCGCTCACGGATCTTCGCCGCGTCCGCGACACAGCCGACCCGGTGGAAGGTCTGGATCGGATCGGGCCCGAAGCCGTCGGCCGGGCCCCGCCCGACCGGGGCCGCGGCGGCGATCGTGTCCGGCATCCCGGTGGCCGTCGGGGCGGTCTCGCGGCCGTCGCGGATGGCGACCACCACGAAACGGCGCGGTTCGTCCTCGTCGATCGCGAGCAGCTCGCGCATCATGGCGCGATAACGCTCCTCGAAGACGTTGAGAGGCAGCACGAGGCCGGGAAACAGCACCGCGTTCAGCGGGAAGAGGGGAAGGCGAGCGGTGGTCACAACGGTCAAGCCTAATGGCCGCGGAGCCCGTCGTGTCCTGGCCGTCCACGCGAGGGCGCCGCAGAGGCCGCGCGGAGCCGTGCGTCCGCCCGCGCGTCGAGGAATCCGCCGAGCGCGTCCTCGGAGACGTACGCCCACGGGAACGACGTCACATGGCCCCCGATCAGCCGGAACTGCTCCAGTGCCTCCTCCGCGCGGCCCCGTACGACCAGTACGTGGGCGAGGAGGTTACGGACCTCCGCGGGCCAGGGATCACCGGCCGGGAAGCGCGCGGAGAGCCTGATCGCGAGGTCCGCAGCGGCGTCGATCCGGGCCTCCTGCACGGAGGTGGCCCGCCCGGCGGCCTCCTCGTCGCACAGCAGGGCGAAGGCCGCCCGCACCGGGAGCGCCTGCACCAGGGAGTCCGCCGCGGCGTCCTCGGCCGCCCGCTCGGCGAAGTCGAAGCACTCGCGGTGCGAGCCGTACCAGGCGGCCGAGAGGTAACGGAGCGCGGCGACATGGCAGCCGTAGTGGTGCGCGGAGCGGCGTACGGCCTGCTCCCACAGCGCCTCGAAGACCGTGTGCGTGGCGTGCGTGCCCCGGGCGTGGTCCAGGGCGAGCCGCCACGGCACCGGGTCGCGCGGGTCGGCCTCGGTGGCCGCCGTGATGAGCGGGGCCACCTCACGCAGCAGTTCGGCGTGGGCGGGGGACTCCCAGGCGCGGCGTACGGCCAGTTCGGCCTTGACGAGCAGGGCGTCCGGGTCGCGTGGGGCGGCGGCCAGCCACTCGGTGAGCCAGCCGTCGCGGTTGCGGGCGAAGACGACCAGGCGGGACAGGCAGCGGTCGCGGGTCTCCCACTCGGCGGCGTCCCGGGTGGTGGCCAGGAGCTTGGCGGCGGGTTCGAACTCTCCCAGGGCGGCCGCGACCAGCGCGGGGGACAGCCGCTCGTCGGGCGCGTCGAGCAGCACCGCATCGTCCGCGGGCAGCCCGGCCGACAGCCCGGGGCCGTACCGGGACGCGCGCGCGGAACTCAGCAGTGCGCGGAGGAAAGCCATGGTGCAGACCATTGAAAAGCCCTGGTGGGGGCGGCGCCAGGGGTGCACTGTGAAACTTCTGTAGCGAGTACGAGGGTTGCCCTCGACAGGGTCAAGAAAGGGTAAAGGAAGCGTCGGACGACGGCTTGATTCCGGTGCTCCGGCGGACCCGGCCCACTTGCCGGGACGGGTCTCCACAGGTCTTTCGACCGCCGCCCCTCCAGGATTACGCCGGAGATACGGCCGGAGCGGCGGACTCCCGGATCAGCCGCGGCGCAGCAGCCGGGAGGCGCCCGCCGCCACCGTCGTGGCCAATATCCACCCCAGCAGGACGAGGGCCGCCGCGGCCCACTGCCAGCCGCCCTCCATCCGCCAGTAGCCGTCCTGCCCGAGATTGATCACCGGCACCAGCAGATCCAGTGCGTACAGCGGGGCGTTCCACTGCGGATGCTCCTCGCCCTTGATCGGCGCCGGGTGGTAGTGCGAGAAGGCGACCGCCCCCGCCGCCCACAGCACCGCCATCCACACCGCGGCCCGCCCCGGCCGGTAGCCATACGCCACCGTCCAGTCCTGGAGGTAGCCCCACAGCCTGGCCGCGGGCGGCAGCGTCTCGCGGCGGCGCCGCTGCTTGGCGAGCAGCACCTCACGGGCGTCCGCGTCCTCCCCGCAGCTGCGGAGGACCGTCGCGAGGCGCTCGTACGGCTCCGGGACGTACTCCGGCGTCGCGGCCAGCACCCAGTCCAGACGCCGGGAGAGCGGGAAGTGGCCGTACGGGACGAGGTTCTCGTAGACGAAGCCGCCCATCGCCAGCCCGCCGGGACCCGGCCAGCTGGTCGACACGTCGATCAGCGTGACGACCTTCGCGCCGTTCAGCACGACCCGGCCCTCCTCCGGGCGCTCCGCGTTGAACCGCAGCTCGGGTGTCACGATCCGGCGCAGCGACAGCTCCTCGTCACCGGTCAGCATGAACCGGGCCTTGTGCAGGTCCACCGCGTCGCCGAACCGCCCGTCGTCGAGCCGGACCGCGCCCCGGCACTCGAAGACCTGCGCCCGGGTCCCGCGGGCCGGACCGATGCCGCGCGCGATGCCGTACGGGGGAGTGGTGCCCTGGTTGCCCGTGTCGATGCTCACCCAGGCCTCGGTCATGTACAGCGTGCGCTCGACGCTCAGCTGCGGGGCGTTCAGCGCCCGCCGCCCGTCCGACGCGCGCAGCCGGCTGCCGCGCAGGCTCAGCGAACCGCCGACCTTCGCCCCGCGCAGGCTCAGCTCGCCGCGCGTGTCGATCATCTCGGCCTGCAGGTCCTGGGCCACCGACATCCCGTCCCCGACGAACGCGCGGCCGCGCCGGTCGGGGCCCACGCTGAGCTGGTTGATCAACAGGTCCGTGCCGATCTGCGCGTCGGTCAGCCGGATGCCGCGCTCCACCCGGCAGCGCGGCAGGTGCAGATCGCCCTCCGTGTGCAGCCGGGCGGCGTCCAGCCTCGGCACCGCGCAGCCCACCATCCGCAGCGTCGTGAAATGGCACTCAGGAACCACCACCTCCTGCTCGAAACGGCAGCCGGTCAGCTCCACGTACGGAGACACCCGGCCGCCCGCCAGGTCCAGCTTCCCGGTGACGCGCACACCCCGGAGCTTCAGCGCCGCCACCCGCCCCGGCCTCGCGGGCGGGCCGCTCAGCAGCAGCCGAGCCACCGTCCGCGCCCCGACGCTCCGCTCCGGACCCCAGACGTGCGGGGCGAACGGATCGTCGCGCACCGGGTCGTGGGAGCGCAGATCGTAGGTCGTGCCGTTCCGGAAGGACTGCCACATGCCCAGTTCCGCGGCGCTGAGCCCGTCCGGGATCTCGCCGTCGTGCGGCTCGGTCACTGCCTCACCTCCGCCTGCGCGGATCGTCCGCGCTCGTACAACCGTTCTTCCCGCTGTGTGACGGCGTGAACGCTAACGGTCAGCAGTGACAGCCGGGACATATATCAGCCAGTGATACGGACGACCGGGCGCCGGAACCGGTCTGAGAGAATTGGGATGTGATCTCTCGAATCGATCTGCGCGGCACCGCCCTCCCCGAGGGCGGCGACCTGCGCGACCTGCTGCCCCGTGCCGAGTTCGACGTGGAAGCCGCCCTGGAGACGGTGCGGCCCATCTGCGAGGACGTACGCCATCGTGGCTCCGCGGCAGTGATCGAGTGGGGGGAGAAATTCGACGGCGTCCGCATCGACTCGATCCGGGTCCCGGCCGACGCGATCACCGCTGCGCTGGAAACGCTCGACCCCGCCGTGCGCGCGGCCCTGGAGGAGTCGATCCGCCGCGCCCGTCTCGTCCACCGCGAGCAGCGCCGCACCACGCACACCACTCAGGTCGTCCCCGGCGGCACGGTGACCGAGAAGTGGGTGCCCGTCGAGCGCGTCGGGCTGTACGTCCCCGGCGGACGCTCGGTCTACCCCTCCTCCGTCGTGATGAACGTCGTCCCGGCCCAGGAGGCCGGAGTCGAGGGCATCGCCGTCGCCTCCCCGCCCCAGAAGGAGTTCGGCGGGCTGCCGCACCCCACGATCCTCGCCGCCTGCGCCCTCCTCGGCGTCGACGAGGTGTACGCCGCCGGCGGCTCCCAGGCCATCGCGATGTTCGCGTACGGCACCGAGGACTGCCTGTCCGTGAACCTCGTCACCGGACCCGGCAACATCTACGTCGCCGCCGCCAAGCGCCTCCTCAAGGGCCGCATCGGCATCGACGCCGAGGCCGGACCCACCGAGATCGCGATCCTCGCCGACGCGAGCGCCGACCCGGTGCACGTCGCCGCCGACCTGATCAGCCAGGCCGAGCACGACCCGATGGCAGCCGCCGTCCTCGTCACCGACTCCGAGGAGCTGGCCGCCGCCACCGAGGCGGAGCTGAAGCCGCAGGTCGCCGCGACCAAGCACGTCACCGATCGGATCGAGCCCGCACTCGCCGGCCGCCAGTCCGCGATCGTCCTGGTCAACGACCTGGAGGACGGCCTCAAGGTCGTCGACGCGTACGCGGCGGAGCACCTGGAGATCCAGACGGAGAACGCCGCCGCCGTCGCCGGCCGGGTCCGCAACGCAGGTGCGGTCTTCGTCGGCCCCTGGTCGCCCGTCTCCCTCGGCGACTACTGCGCCGGCTCCAACCACGTCCTGCCCACCGGCGGCTGCGCCTGCCACTCCTCGGGCCTGTCCGTGCAGTCCTTCCTGCGCGGCATCCACATCGTCGACTACTCGCGTGACGCGCTCGCCGAGGTCACCCACCACGTGGTGACCCTCGCCGAGGCGGAGGACCTCCCCGCCCACGGCGCCGCGCTCAAGGCCAGGTTCGGCTGGAAGGTTCCGCAAGCGTGACGAACAACAGCAACGCCTGGGACGCGCTCCCGATCCGTGACGAGCTGCGCGGCCAGTCCCCGTACGGGGCGCCCCAGCTCGACGTACCGGTCCGGCTGAACACCAACGAGAATCCGTATCCGCTGCCCGACGCGCTCGTGGACCGCATCGCCGAACGGGTCCGGGAGGCCGCGCGGAACCTCAACCGCTACCCCGACCGCGACGCCGTGGAGCTCCGCACCGAGCTGGCCCGCTACCTCACCCGCACCGCCGGGCACGAGGTCGGACACACCAACGTCTGGGCGGCCAACGGTTCCAACGAGGTGCTCCAGCAACTGCTGCAGACCTTCGGCGGACCCGGGCGCACCGCGATCGGCTTCGAGCCCTCGTACTCCATGCACGCCCTCATCGCCCGCGGCACCGGCACCGGCTGGATCTCCGGGCCGCGCAACGAGGACTTCACCATCGACGTGGAGGCGGCGAAGAAGGCCATCGCCGAGCACCGGCCCGAGGTCGTCTTCATCACCTCGCCCAACAACCCCACCGGCACCGCCGTCGACGCGGACACCGTCCTCGCCCTGTACGACGCCGCCCAGGCCGCCCGGCCCTCGATGGTCGTCGTCGACGAGGCGTACGGCGAGTTCAGCCACCACCCCTCGCTGCTCCCCCTGATCGAGGGCCGCCCCCACCTGGTGCTGTCGCGCACGATGTCCAAGGCGTTCGGCGCCGCGGGCCTGCGCCTGGGCTACCTCGCCGCCGCTCCGGCCGTCGTCGACGCGGTCCAGCTGGTGCGCCTGCCGTACCACCTGTCCTCCGTCACCCAGGCCACCGCGCTCGCCGCCCTGGAGCACACCGATACGCTGCTGGGGTATGTCGCGCAGCTCAAGAGTGAGCGCGACCGGCTGGTCGACGGGCTGCGGGAGCTCGGCTTCGCCGTGACCGACTCGGACGCCAACTTCGTCCAGTTCGGCCGCTTCGCCGACAGCCGCACCGCCTGGCAGCAGATCCTCGACCGGGGCGTCCTGGTCCGGGACAACGGCGTACCGGGATGGCTGCGGGTCTCCGCGGGAACCCCGGCAGAGAACGACGCGTTCCTCGATGCGGTGCGCGAACTGAAGAAGGAGCACGACGCATGAGCCGCGTAGGCAGGGTGGAACGGACCACCAAGGAGACCTCCGTACTCGTCGAGATCAACCTCGACGGGACCGGCAAGGTCGATGTCGCGACCGGGGTCGGCTTCTACGACCACATGCTCGACCAGCTCGGCCGCCACGGCCTCTTCGACCTCACGGTCAAGACCGAGGGCGACCTGCACATCGACTCGCACCACACGATCGAGGACACCGCCCTCGCGCTCGGCGCCGCCTTCAAGCAGGCGCTCGGCGACAAGATCGGCATCTACCGCTTCGGCAACTGCACCGTCCCGCTGGACGAGTCGCTCGCCCAGGTCACCGTCGACCTCTCCGGCCGCCCGTACCTGGTGCACACCGAGCCCGAGAAGATGGCGCCGATGATCGGCGAGTACGACACGACGATGACCCGGCACATCCTGGAGTCCTTCGTCGCCCAGGCGCAGATCGCCCTGCACGTCCACGTCCCGTACGGCCGCAACGCCCACCACATCGTGGAGTGCCAGTTCAAGGCCCTGGCCCGCGCCCTGCGCTACGCCAGCGAGCACGACCCGCGCGCAGCCGGGATCCTTCCGTCCACGAAGGGCGCCCTGTGACCGGCCTCAACACCGTGCTCATCGTCGTCGGCCTCTTCCTGGCCGGCGGCGTCTACTCCTTCTGGAAGCAGGGCATGCCCAAGGGCGTCGTCGTGCTTCTCGGGATCGGATCCGTGATGTGCCTGGTCGCAGGCGTCATGCGGATCCAGGGAATCTGGGACTGAGGGCAGGACTGTGAGCAACACCAAGAAGGTCGTCGTCTTCGACTACGGCTTCGGCAACGTGCGTTCCGCCGAGCGGGCCCTCGCCCACGTCGGCGCGGACGTGGAGATCACCCGCGACTTCGACACGGCGATGAACGCCGACGGGCTGCTCGTCCCCGGCGTCGGAGCCTTCTCGGCCTGCATGGAAGGCCTGAAGCAGGCACGCGGCGAGTGGATCATCGGCCGCAGGCTGTCCGGCGGCCGGCCCGTCATGGGCATCTGCGTCGGCATGCAGATCCTCTTCGAGCGCGGCATCGAGCACGGTGTCGAGACCGAGGGCCTCGACGAGTGGCCCGGAACCGTCGGCCCGCTCAAGGCCGACATCGTCCCGCACATGGGCTGGAACACCGTCGAATCCCCCGAGGGCTCCCAGCTCTTCGCCGGACTCGACCCCGGGGCCCGCTACTACTTCGTGCACTCCTACGCGGCGCACGACTGGTCCCTCGAAGTGACCAACGCCAAGATCCGTGCCCCCAAGGTCACTTGGGCGACACACGGAGAGCGGTTCGTGGCGGCCGTGGAGAACGGCGCGCTGTGGGCCACCCAGTTCCACCCCGAGAAGTCCGGCGATGCCGGCGCCCAGCTGCTGACCAACTGGATCGAGACGCTGTAATGCCGAAGCTTGAACTGCTCCCCGCCGTCGACGTCCGCGACGGCCAGGCCGTCCGCCTCGTCCACGGCGAGTCCGGCTCCGAGACCTCCTACGGCTCCCCGCTGGAAGCCGCCCTCGCCTGGCAGAGCTCCGGGGCCGAGTGGCTGCACCTCGTCGACCTGGACGCCGCCTTCGGCACCGGCGACAACCGCGCGCTGATCGCCGAAGTGGCCGGCGCCATGGACATCAAGGTCGAGCTCTCCGGCGGCATCCGCGACGACGCCTCGCTCGCCGCCGCCCTCGCCACCGGCTGCCGCCGCGTCAACCTCGGCACCGCGGCCCTGGAGACCCCCGAGTGGGTCGCCAAGGTCATCGCCGAGCACGGCGACCAGATCGCGGTCGGCCTCGACGTCCGCGGCACGACGCTGCGCGGCCGCGGCTGGACCCGCGACGGCGGCGACCTCTACGAGACGCTCGCCCGCCTCGACTCCGAGGGCTGCGCCCGCTACGTCGTCACCGACATCGCCAAGGACGGCACACTCCAGGGCCCCAACCTGGCCCTCCTGCGTGACGTCTGCGCCGCCACCGACAAGCCCGTCGTCGCCTCCGGCGGCGTCTCCTCGCTGGCCGACCTGCGCGCGATCTCCCTGCTCGTCCCGGAAGGCGTCGAGGGGGCCATCGTCGGCAAGGCGCTGTACGCGAAGGCGTTCACCCTGGAGGAGGCACTGAAGGCGGTCTCCGCATGACGGACTCCGTACGCCGCATCTCCTCGGGCGCCCCGTGGGAGGAGAAGTTCGGCTACTCCCGCGCGGTGGAGCTCCCCGGCGGTCTGGTGCTGGTCTCCGGCTGCACCTCCGTGGTCAACGGCCAGATCTCCGCGGGCGGTCCGTACGAGCAGACCGTCACCTCCTTCCAGGTCGCCTTCGACGCCCTGAAGCAGGCAGGGCTCGGCCGCGAGGACGTCGTCCGCACCCGGATGTACCTCACGCACGCCCGGGACGTCGACGAGGTGGGCCGCGCCCACAAGGAGCTGTTCGACGACGTGCGCCCCGCCGCCTCCATGCTCATCGTGTCCGGCTTCGTCGACCCCAGCCTGGTCGTCGAGGTCGAGGTCGAGGCCTTCCGGGCGGGTGAGCGATGACGCTCGCCGTACGGGTCATCCCGTGCCTGGACGTCGACAACGGACGCGTCGTCAAGGGCGTCAACTTCCAGAACCTGCGCGACGCGGGCGACCCCGTCGAGATGGCCAAGCTGTACGACGCCGAGGGCGCCGACGAGCTGACCTTCCTGGACATCACCGCCTCCAGCGGCGACCGCGAGACGACGTACGACGTGGTGCGCCGCACCGCCGAGCAGGTCTTCATCCCGCTCACCGTCGGCGGCGGGGTCCGCACTACCGAGGACGTGGACAAGCTGCTGCGGGCCGGGGCCGACAAGGTCGGGGTCAACACCGCGGCCATCGCCCGCCCCGAGCTGATCCGGGAGATCGCCGAACGCTTCGGGCGCCAGGTGCTCGTGCTCTCCGTCGACGCCCGCCGCACCCCCGAGGGCACCTTCGAGGTGACGACGCACGGCGGCCGCACGGGCACCGGCATCGACGCCGTCGAGTGGGCCCACCGGGCCGCAGAGCTCGGCGCGGGCGAGATCCTGCTCAACTCGATGGACGCCGACGGCACGAAGGACGGCTACGACACCGAGATGATCAAGGCGGTACGGGCGCACGTCACCGTTCCCGTCATCGCCTCCGGCGGTGCGGGCCGGCTCGCGGACTTCCCGCCGGCCGTCGGGGCGGGCGCCGACGCGGTCCTGGCCGCGTCCGTCTTCCACTTCGGTGACCTGCGGATCTCCGAGGTCAAGAGTGCCCTCCGGGAGGCCGGACACCCGGTCCGCTGACCCGGGCCGGGAAGGGGGCCGGTCGCGAAGACCGGCGATCTCGCCGATGTGCGCGCACGGGGTGCACCGCGAAAGTGGCGACCGCCAACGAATGACGGCGGTACCCACGCGGTGCACCCGAAGGCCCCAGGACGACGGGGCCGACGGCTGCCGCGTCGTGGTCCGCCACGACCGAGAGGACCCCCCTCGTGCAGCACCTCCCCTCCGGCGACACCTCCCCGCGCCGCCACCGGATGTCGAAGAGCCGCTCCGTCAAGCTCGGCCTCGCCGCCGCAGCCGCCACCGTCGGTCTCGTTACGGCGCTGATACCGGGCGGAGCCCAGGCCGCCGACAACCCGTACGAGCGCGGTCCGGCGCCGAGCAATTCGAGTATCGAGGCGAGCCGCGGCTCGTACGCCACGTCCCAGACGTCCGTGTCCTCGCTGAGCGTCAGCGGCTTCGGCGGCGGCACGATCTACTACCCGACGTCCACCGCCGACGGCACCTTCGGCGCGGTCGTCATCTCGCCCGGCTTCACCGCCTACCAGTCCAGCATCGCCTGGCTCGGGCCGCGCCTGGCCTCGCAGGGCTTCGTCGTCTTCACCATCGACACCAACACGACGGTGGACCAGCCCGACAGCCGCGGCAGGCAGTTGCTGTCCGCACTCGACTACCTCACCCAGCAGAGCTCGGTGCGCGGCCGGATCGACTCCTCCCGGCTCGGCGTGATGGGCCACTCCATGGGCGGCGGCGGCACCCTCGAAGCCGCGAAGAGCCGCCCCTCGCTGCAGGCGGCGATCCCGCTGACCGGCTGGAACACCGACAAGACCTGGCCCGAGGTGCAGACCCCGACGCTGATCGTCGGCTCGGACGGCGACACGGTCGCCCCGGTCGCCTCGCACTCGAAGCCCTTCTACAACTCCCTGCCCAGCTCGCTGGACAAGGCGTACCTGGAACTGCGGGGGGCCACCCACTTCACCCCGAACTCCTCCAACACCACGATCGCGAAGTACAGCATCTCGTGGCTGAAGCGCTTCATCGACAACGACACCCGCTACGAGCAGTTCCTCTGCCCGCTGCCGTCGACCAGCCTGACGATCGCGGAGTACCAGGGCAACTGCCCGCACACCTCGTAACCACGGGGGACGGAAAGGGGGCCGGGCCGCGCGTACCGCGGTCCGGCCCCTTCGCGCGGTCCGGCCCCCTCGGACCTCGCAGCCGAGCCCCCGGACCTCAGTCCTCGGACAGGAACCGGGTGAGGGACTCCGCGAACCCCGGGTCGCGTACGACCGTGAGATGGTCGCCCGGCAGCACGGTCAGCTCCGCCCCCGCGATCGCGTCGGCCAGCACCCGGGGGCGTATCGCCAAGGGGTCGCTGTCCCCGGCCAGCACGAGCGTGGGGACCTTGATCCCGTCCAGCGGGAGCGCGCCCCGGTGCACCGAACGGATCTGCGCGGCCAGCGCGAGCCGGTCCGCGCCCGACGCATCGGCCAGCACCCGGAAACCGCGCGTCCGTTCGGGGACGTCCGCCGCGTCGTCGGCCGTCAGCGCCGCCGACACCAGCTCCGGCGGCATCGCCCGGGTGTCCAGGCCGCCCACCTCCACCGCGCCCGCGCCGATCCCGCCGACCACCAGGCGGCTGATCCTGGTGTCGTCGGCCGTCGCGAGCAGCGCCACCACGGCGCCCATGGAATAGCCGGCCAGATGTACGCGGTCCGCGGCCACACGGTCGATCAGCAGGCGCACGTCACGGGCCATCAGCGCCTCCCCGTAGAGCGTGTCGTCGTGCGGCTTGTCCGAGTCGCCGTGACCGCGCGCGTCCAGGGCGTACACCCGGCGGCCCCGCGCCACCAGGGCCTCGACGATTCCCGGGCCCTCCCAGTTCAGCCGGGCGTGGACGGCGAAGCCGTGCAGCAGCACCACCGGCGGCAGGGCGGCGTCCGGGTTCCGCGACCAGGACCGGTAGCGAAGGGTCAGACCGTCGTGTGTACGGAATTCATCAGTCATGCACCGACGTTACGGGCGCGGTGCGGGCGGCCGGGCCCGACTGTGCCCGCGCACAGCCCGTACCGGCTTCTGTTGGGAGCGCGCACCGCACCCGGCCACCCCGGGACGGGGAGCGGACGCGAACCTTCCGACGCTGTTTACGCGGAAGTAACGTGAGAGCGTGACCCCATCGACGACCGTGCACAGTCCGCTCCGGCTGTACGGCCGCAGCGGTGAAATCGCCATTCTGGGTTCCCTGTTGGGACAGCTGCGGGCAGGGGACGGCGGAGCGCTCGTGCTGACCTCGCCGCCCGGCCTCGGCCGTACCGCCCTGCTGGGACAGACCGCCGCCGACTACCGCGCGGGACGTGCGGGGCCGGTGCTGTACGCCGCCGCGGCGCCCGCCGAGGAACGGCTGCCCTACAGCGGGCTGCACGCCCTGCTGTGCTCCGCCCCCGGCCCGCTGCCCGTCCCGCCCGACCGGGTCCTGCGCTCGGGCATCACCCCGGGCGGCCTGCTCGCGCTGCTGCGCGGCCTGGGGGCCGAACAGCCCCTGCTGGTCTGCGTGGACGACGCCCACGCCTGGGACCCCGACTCCCGGGCCGCGCTCGGCTTCGTGGCCCGCAGACTCGGCGCGGGCAGCCGGGTCGCCATGGTGATCGGCGCCGCCCACGAGACCTGCTTCGCCGGGCTGCCCGCGCTCCGCCTGGGCCCCCTCGACACCGACGCGTCGGCCGCGCTCCTGGACCGCCTCACCGAGGGCGCGGGCGACCTCGACCCCGTCGTACGCGACGAACTCGTGCGCGAGGCGGCCGGCAACCCGCGGCTGCTCGCCGGACTCGTCGGCCGCCTCACCCCCGACCAGCTGGCCGGGCGGACCGCGCTGCCCTGTCCGCTGCCCGGCGCCGAGAGCGTCCTGGACGCCCACGCCGCACAGCTCGACGGGCTCTCCCCGGACACCCGCACCCTCCTCCTGCTGGCCGCAGCGGCGGAGGAGCACGAGCCGGAGGGCGCGGGCGCGGACGCCGCCCTGCTGCTGCGGGCCGGTGCCCGCGCCGGGCTGACCGCCGCACACCTCGACCGGGTGCTGTTCGCGCCCGCGGGAAGCGCCGGCGCCCTCCAACGGGCGGGCAGCCGGGTGCACTTCAGCCACCCGCTGCTGCGCCGCGCGGTCCTGCACCGGGCGCCGCCCGGCCGCCGCCGGGCCGTGCACGAACTCCTCGCCACGCTCCTCGCAGGCCCCGGCGCACCCCCGCTGCCCGCACTCGTGCAGCGGGCCTGCGCCCTGCCCGGCCCGGACGCCGCGCTCGCCGGGCAGCTGGAGGCGGCGGCCACCGCCCCGCACCCGCACACCGAGCGGTCGGCCGCGCTGGCCCGCGCCGCCACGCTCTCCACCGACGACGCCGCGCGCGCCGCCCGGTTCACCGCCGCCGCCGACCAGGCCAGACTGGCCGGGGACGCAGGCCGGGCGCGTGCTCTGATGGCCCGCGTCGGCAGCGACCTCGCCGGGGGTACCGCACCCTACGTACGCGGCATGCTCGCCCTGCGCGACGGACCGGCGGCCGACGCCCGCGAAGCACTCCTGACCGCGGCGGTCCTGCTGGCCCCGCACGACGCGCGCCGCACCCTGGACGCCCTGTTCGGCGCCGCGGAGGCCGCCTGGGACATGGGGGACGCCATCGCCTACCTGGACGCCATGAACCGCATCCCCGTCCCCGCGGCCGACCGGCCCATGGCGCAGTACCGGGCCGGGATGTGCGCCGTGCTCGCCGGACGCACCGAACGCGGCCACGCGCTGCTGCGGTGCTGCCTGGACGCCGCCGAACGCGCCGAGGACCCGGGCGAGCTGCTGCGGGCGGGCGTGTCCGCCCTGGTGCTCGGCGAGGTGGACGCGGCCTGCCGGACCGGGGCCCGCGCCCTCGCCGCCGTACGCACCCGGGGGCCGGACTCCCTGCTGCCGCAGGCCCTGGAGCAGCTCGCGTACGCCGAACTGCGCGCCGGGCAGCACGCCAGGGCCCGCACCCACGCGCTGGAGGGGCTGCACGCCGCCCGGCGCACGGGCCAGCCCAACTCCGCCACCCACCTGCACGCCGTACTCGCGCTCGCCGCCTCCGTGGAGGGGCCCGCCGAGGCCTGCGCCGCCCATGCCGACGCCGCCCTGGCAGGCGCCGGACCGCACGGCCTGACCCAGGCGGCCATGCTCGCCACCTGGGCGGTCGCCCGCGCGGACCTGGCGGCCGGACGGCCGGGAGAGGCGGCGGCCCGGCTCGGACCGCTCGTCAGACCGGGCCCGAGGACCGGGCACTTCGCCACCCGGCTGCTCGCCGTACCCTGCTACGTCGAGGCCGTGGTCCTCTCCGGCCGCGCGGACGAGGGGGCCGGTGAACTCGCGGCTGCCGTCGGTGAGTTCGCGCTGTGGACCGCCCGGACCACCGACCCGCAGGCCCCCGCCCAACTGGCCCGCTGCCGCGCCCTGCTGGCGTCCCCTCAGGAGGCCGCCGCCCACTACGAGGAGGCGCTCGCCCACCACGAGCGCGCGGGCGGCGACTTCGAGCGCGCCCGCACCCAGCTGCTCCACGGCCAGTCCCTGCGCCGCCGCCGGCGCACCCGGGAGGCCCGCGGCCCGCTGCGCGACGCCCTCGTCGCCTTCGAACGCTGCTCCGCCCGCGCCTGGGCGGACCGGGCGGGCGGGGAACTGCGGGCGGCAGGCGAGGCGGTGGACGTGCCGGACCGGACCGGCACGGGACCGCTGGCCGGGCTGACCCCGCAGCAGCAGCGCATCGCCCGCTGCGTGGCGGAGGGCGCCACCAACCGCGAGGTGGCGCTGCGCCTCTCGGTGAGCCCGCGGACGGTCGACCACCATCTGCGCAACGTCTTCGCCGCCCTGGGGGTCCGGTCCCGGACGGAGCTGGCACGGCTGCTGGACCACTGACCCGGCCCCCGGACGGCACCGGCTGTTACGGCGAGGTTGCAGGACCGTGATGAGAAGAACGACGCAGACCCCTAGGTACCGACCGGGCGGTATGCCATTCTGCGGTCGTCAGGATCATTCGGTGTGCACCTGCCCAATGCCGGGGCCGGCCGCGCACCGGGCCGGCCTACCCGGAGCCGGCCGATTCCCGGTGGAGGCCGCCATGCCACAGGTCGTTCGTTCACGGATCAGGGCGCTGCACGTACCGCCCCCCGTCGCACCGCTGCCGCACCGCTTCCGCTCGCTGGCCGACCGCGAGGCCGTCGCCGTGCTCCACCGGGCGGCCCACGTGCTGCTCGAATCGCTGCCGGAGCTCACCGACCGGCTCGTCGAGGCGCTGCGGGAGCAGGAGCCCGCCTACCGCACCGCGATCGAGACCGAGCCCGCCGAGATCTGGCAGGAGGTCCACCACTCGCTGCGGCACAACATCGCCTCCCTGATCCAGCCCCGGGAATTCCGCGACGCCGCCCACCGCACCTCCCGGTGGATCGGCGAGACCCGGGCCGAGCAGGGCGTACCGCTCGACGCGGTCATGCACGCCTTCCGGATGGGCGGGGCGATGGTCTGGCAGGACCTGGTCGACGAGACCGCCCGCCGGTACCCCGAGGACGTCCGCCTGCTCGTCCATGTCGCGGCGGACGTCTGGAACTTCGTCGACGAGCACTGCGGGGTCGTGGCCGAGGCCTACCGGCAGGCCGAGCGGCGCCTCACCTGGCGCCGCGAGAACCAGCAGCGCCTGATGACGGCGGCCCTGCTGGACGGCACCGCCCGGATCGCCGACCTGCCCGACGCCGCGGCGGTGCTGGGGCTCCCCGTGCAGGGGCGGTACGCGGTGCTCGCGGTCGCCACCGCGCGCCGCGCCCCGCACGGCACGGACCGGCCACCGCTGACCCTGCCCGAGGGCACCCCCGTGCTCTGGCACACCGGGGGCGACGTCGAACTGGCCGTCCTGCCGCTGGGCACGGTGCCGGTGGCGGCCGAGGAGCCCGCCCCCGGCGAGGGGGAGGCGGACGCCGACACCACCGGCAC
The DNA here is from genome assembly GCF_045040375.1 of Streptomyces sp. NBC_01520. NCBI lineage: Bacteria > Bacillati > Actinomycetota > Actinomycetes > Kitasatosporales > Streptomycetaceae > Streptomyces > Streptomyces sp. NBC_01520. Next base: position 2,053,478 of record NZ_CP109404.1, on the reverse strand, counting down.
GCCGCCCGGAACCCCGCGGCAGGACGAACTCGCCGCGGTGGCGGCGGAACTGGCCGCGCCGCCGGGCACCCGCATCGGGATCAGCTCCGTCGTCGACGGGCTCGCCTCGGTCGGCGACGCCCGGCGCCTCGCCGAGACGGCGCTCCGGGCCTGCCCCGCGTCCGGCGGCACCGTCCTGCTCGACGAGCACCTGCCGGCCGCCCTCGTCGTGTCCTCACCCGGCCTCGGCACCGCGCTGGCCGACCGGGTCCTTGGCCCGCTCGACCGGATCGACCCGGCGGACCGCGACGTGATCATCGAGACACTCACCGCCTGGCTCGACTCCGACGGATCGGCGCAGCGGGCGGGCGCGCGGCTGTACTGCCACCGCAACACGGTGCTGAACCGGCTGCGGAGGTTCGAGCAGCTGACGGGACGCTGCCTGACGCGCCCGTCGGACGCGGTCGAGGTGTCACTGGCGCTGGCGGCGCGCCAGCTGCTCGGCGGCTGAGGCCGGGGCGGGCGCCGCCCCGGCCCTGACGGCACAACTCGGAGGTCAGGGACCCGCGTTGTGCGGACGCACACATCCGGGCCGCGACGGCTGTACGGGCGCCGCGCCCGCGCTCCGTCCCCTGTACCGCACCCGCCCCGCCTGATGCCCTGGCCCGCATGCCATCAGCTGCCCCATGTACGGCCGAACCGGCGGAGCGAACCCGGTGAGCGGCGCGATCGACGGACGGTCCCTGGCCGTGGTCATCTTCCTCGGCTTCGTCGCCGTGTCCCTGCTGCTGTGCGGCCTGGCCGCGGCGGACCAGGACGACCCGGAGCACTTCTACGCGGGCGGCGCCTCCCTCGGCCCCGTCGGCGGCGGGCTCGCCATCGCCGGTGACTACGTGTCCGCGGCCACCCTCCTGTCCACCACCGGATCCGTCGCACTCGCCGGATTCGACGGCATCCTGTTCGCCCTGGCCACCGTCGCCTCGCTGGTCCTGGTCATGCGCGTCTTCGCCGAACGGCTGCGCCGCCAGGGCGTGTTCACTCTCGGCGACTTCCTCGCGGACCGGCTCGGGGACGGCTCCGTACGCCGCGCTCTCGGCGTCGCCACCCTCGTGGTCCTCGCCCCGCTGCTGCTCGTCCAGCTGACCACCGCCGGGCACGTCATGACGGCCATGTTCGGGCTCCCCGACGGGGCGCTCACCGGCTGCACGGTCGCCAGCGGCGCGCTGATGGTCTGCTACTCGGCGTTCGGCGGCATGCGCGGGACCGGCTTCATCCAGATCCTCAAGGTCGCCGTGGTGCTGGCCGCCGTCACCCTGCTCGCCGGACTCGTCCTCGCCCGCTTCGACTGGTCACCCTTCGCCCTCTTCGGCGCCGCCCGGGCGGGCAGCGGGGCGGGCGGCGACTACGCGCTGCCCGGGCTGCAGTTCGGCCACGGGCTCGCGGGCGGCCTCGACCTGGTCGGCTTCCAGCTCACCCTCCTCCTCGGCGCCGCCTGCATGCCGCACATCACGATGCGGCTGCACCCGGTACGCGACGCCCTGACCGCACGCCGGGCCGGGGTCTGGGCCGTGGCCCCGGTCGCCCTCCTGTGCACCGGCATCGTCGTCGTCGGGCTCGGCGCCTCCGCCCTGATCGGACGGGACCTGCTGCGCGCCGCGGACCCGGCCGGCGGCACCGCGCTGCTGATGGTGACCGGCGCCCTGGACCCGGGCGCCTCCGGGCCTCGGGACAGCCCGCTCTTCGCGCTCGTGGCCTGCGCCGCCTTCGCCACCACCCTCGCCGCGGTGGCCGGGATCACGCTGGCCGCCGCCTCGTCCCTGGCCCGCGACTTCGCGGCGAAGTCCGGCGCCCAGGGAGCCGGCAAGGCCTCCGGCAGGGAGATCCGCAGGGCCCGCTGGGCGGTCCTGGCGATCGGGGCGCTCGCCGTGCTCCTCTCGGCGTACACCCACGACCGGAACCCCCAGGTGCTGCTCTCCCTCTCGTTCGCCGCCGCGGCCTCGATCCTGCCGCCCGTCCTGCTGTACGCCCTCTTCCGGCCGGGCTTCAACGCCCGCGGGGTGCGGTGGACCGTATACGGAACGCTGCCGCTGATCGCGGTCCTGATGATCCTGTCGCCGGCGTTCTCCGGCACCCCGGTCGCGCTCTTCCCCGAGTGGGACTTCGCCGTGTTCCCGCTCCAGACCCCGGGCCTGGTCACGATCCCCGCCGGGTTCCTCCTCGGACTGCTGGGGTCGAGACCCGGGCGGGACACACCGCGGGACGGACCCCGCCACCGGGCCCGCTGGGCGCCCGTGGGGGCGGCCGGCGACGCCTGAAGCGGCAGCGGAGGCGCCCCCGGCCGCGCGGACGAGCCCCTACAGGCCGAGCTCCGCCGTACGCAGCCGGGCCAGCGCGTCCTTGTCGCCGTCCAGCTCCACCTGCGCGGCGTCCTGCCTGCCCGCCGCGAACAGCAGCAGCTCACCCGGCTCGCCGGTGACCGTCACCACCGGGGTGCCCTTGTGGGCGACCACCGTCTGGCCGTCCGGGCGGCGCAGCACCACACCGACCGGGGCCCGGCGGCCCAGCATCCGGGCCGTCTTCTCGGTACGGGACCACAGCACATCGGCGAAGACCGGGTCCAGCTCCCGCCGGGACCAGTCCGGCTGCGCCCGGCGGACATCCTCCGCGTGGATGTAGAACTCGACCGTGTTGGCCGCCTCGTCCAGCTGCTTCAGCCCGAAGGGTGACATCCGCGGCGGCCCCGTACGGATGAGCTGGATCAGTTCCTCGTACGGCTTCGCGGCGAATTCGGCCTGCACCCGCTCCAGCCGGTTCTTCAGCACACCCAGGACAATCCCGCCCGCGGCGTCCGCACGGCGCTCGCGCACCACGACATGGGCGGCCAGATCACGGGTCTTCCAGCCGTTGCACAGGGTCAGGGCCTCAGGACCCGCCGCCTCCAACAGGTCGGCGAGCAGAAGACGTTCACGCTTCGCATGGGTCGACATGCCCGCCAGCGTACGACCGGCGCCCATGGTCCGCCCAGTGGACGCACACCCGGACGGCCCCGCGCGGCGCGGCACAATGGGGCGCATGACCAGCACGCCCGGCACCACGCCCGCCAGCAACCTCGACCCGGCCGTCGCCGCCCGCCTCAAGCGCGGCCCCGACGGACTGGTCCCGGCCATCGCGCAGCAGTACGACACCGGCGAGGTGCTCATGCTCGGCTGGATGGACGACGAGGCGCTGCACCGCACCCTCACCACGGGCCGCTGCACCTACTGGTCCCGCAGCCGCCAGGAGTACTGGGCCAAGGGCGACACGTCAGGCCACATCCAGAAGGTCGTGTCCGTCGCCCTGGACTGCGACGCCGACACGGTCCTGGTGAAGGTCGACCAGACCGGTGCCGCCTGCCACACCGGTGACCGCACCTGCTTCGACGCAGACGTCCTCCCGCTCTCCGCGCCCCAGTAAGGTCAGCCGCCATGGATCTCGAGACCTTCCGCAAGCTCGCCGTCGACCGGCGCGTCATCCCCGTCAGCCGCCGGCTCCTCGCGGACGGTGACACCCCGGTCGGGCTCTACCGCAAGCTCGCGGCCGAGCGCACCGGCACCTTCCTCCTCGAATCCGCGGAGAACGGCCGGACCTGGTCCCGCTACTCCTTCATCGGGGTACGCAGCGCCGCCACCCTCACCGCCGTCGACGGACAGGCCCACTGGATCGGCACCCCGCCCGTCGGCGTCCCCCTCGACGGGGACCCGCTGCAGGCCCTGCGCGCCACCGTCGAGACCCTGCACACCCCGCGCGACCTGGTCGGCGGCGAAGGCCTGCCGCCGTTCACCGGAGGCATGGTCGGCTACCTCGGGTACGACATCGTGCGCCGGCTGGAGAAGATCACCGAGCACGGCGGCGACGACCTGAAGCTGCCCGAACTGACGATGCTGCTCACCTCGGACCTCGCCGTGCTCGACCACGGGGACGGCACGGTCCTGCTGATCGCCAACGCGATCAACCACAACGACCTGGACACCGGCGTCGACGAGGCCCACGCGGACGCGGTCGCCCGGCTCGACGCCATGGAGCGGGACCTGTCCCGGCCCGTGGAGAACGCCCCCGCCGTCCTGCCGCCCTCCGAACTCCCGCCGTACACCGCCCTGTGGGGCGGCCCGGCCTACCAGGACGCCGTCGACGACATCAAGGAGCGCATCAGGGCCGGCGAGGCCTTCCAGGTGGTGCCCTCCCAACGCTTCGAAACACCGTGCACCGCAACCGCGTTGGACGTCTACCGGGTACTGCGCGCCACCAACCCGTCGCCGTACATGTACCTCCTGCGCCTCGACGGCTTCGACGTCGTCGGCTCCAGCCCGGAAGCGCTCGTCAAGGTCGAGGACGGCCGGGCCATGGTCCACCCGATCGCCGGGACCAGGCACCGCGGCGCCACCCCGCAGGAGGACCAGGCGCTGGCCGACGAGCTCCTCGCCGACCCGAAGGAACGCGCCGAGCACCTCATGCTCGTCGACCTCGGCCGCAACGACCTCGGACGGGTCTGCGAACCCGGCAGCGTCGAGGTCGTCGACTTCATGTCCGTCGAGCGGTACTCGCACGTGATGCACATCGTCTCCACCGTCACCGGACGCGTCGCCGAGGGCCGCAGCGCCTTCGACGTCCTCACCGCGTGCTTCCCCGCGGGCACCCTCTCCGGCGCGCCCAAGCCGCGCGCCATGCAGATCATCGAGGAACTCGAACCCACCCGCCGGGGGCTGTACGGCGGCTGCGTCGGCTACCTCGACTTCGCCGGGGACTCCGACACCGCCATCGCCATCCGGACCGCCCTGCTCCGCGACGGCACCGCGTACGTCCAGGCCGGAGCGGGCGTCGTCGCCGACTCCGACCCGTTGGGCGAGGACACCGAGTGCCGCAACAAGGCCGCAGCGGTGCTGCGCGCCGTCCATACGGCGAACCGGCTCCGGTCCCACTGAGGCGGTAGGGGATAGTGGAGTACGTGAGCGCAGTCCCCGTACCCCAGCCCCGTGCCCGTGCCGCCTCCGCGCCCGACAGCGCGGGAAGCCGCCGCAGCCTGGGCGCCGGCCTGCTCCTCGGGGCCGCCGGCGCCACCGTCGTACTCCTCGCCTCCGGGCAGACCTGGGCGGAGGGCAGGGCGTCCGTCGGCGGCGGCACCCTGCCGCTGACCGCGGACGGCCAGGACGTCACCGGCCTCCCGGCCGCCCTGGCCGTCGTCGGCCTGGCCGCCCTCGTCGCCGTCTTCGCCGTCCGCAGCAACGGCCGGATGCTCGTCGCCGGACTGCTGGCCCTCAGCGGCCTCGGTGCCGGACTGAGCGCCTTCGCCGGAGCGTCGGACAGCGAGGCACTCGACGAGAAGGCCGCGCAGACCACGGGCGACGCCTCGGCCACCATCCAGGCCCTCAGCCACACCGCGTGGCCGTACGTCACGGCCGCCGGCGGACTGCTGATCCTGCTCGCCGGACTGCTCGCCCTGCGTTACGGCAGCCGCTGGCCCGCGATGTCCGGACGGTACGAGCGCGACGGCACCCCCCGCCCGCGCAAGGCCACCGGCACCGCCCCGGACCCCGACCGGCCCGAGGACCTGTGGAAGGCCCTGGACCGCGGCGAGGACCCGACGCGCGAGGCATGACCCCCCAGGCTCGGGTCCCACGGCACGTACGGGACAATGGCACCGAGCTTTCTGTACAGCGATACCTTCAGCGCAACACCAACGAGGAGCAACTCATGGCGGGCAGCAGCCACGGACACACCCCGGCCGCCTGGACCGGTGTCATCATCTCGTTCATCGGCTTCTGCGTCGCAGGCGTCTTCATGGTCGCGGCGAACCCGCTCGGCTTCTGGGCCGGTATCGTCGTCATCCTCCTCGGCGGGGTCGTCGGTCTCGCCATGAAGGTCGCCGGACTCGGCATGCCGAAGGAGCCGGCCGAGCTGGCCGCGGCCAGGGCCCGCGCCGGGCAGGCGCAGATCTCCTCCTGAGGACCGTGCCGTCCCAGGAACACGACGCGAGGCGCAGCCCGGGCCGGGCTGCGCCTTTCCGCGTCAGCGGGGACAATCGGCGGGTGGACGCTTCAGCATCTCCCGCGGCCCCCGTACCCGCCGAGCCCGAAGGGGCCGCCCCGGCGCACCCGGCCGGTCTCGGCCCCGTGTTCCCCCCGGCGCCCGTACCGGCCTCCCGGCTGCGGCGGCTCGCCACGCCCGTCGGGCTCATGGCCGTCGTCGTCGGAGCCTTCGGCTACGTGGCCGCCGTCGACCCCAACGAACCCGGCCACTACCCGGTCTGCCCCCTGCTCCGGTTCACCGGGGTGTTCTGCCCCGGCTGCGGAGGGCTGCGCAGCGCCCACGCCTTCGCCCACGGCGACCTCGTCGCGGCGCTGGGTGCCAACGCCCTGGCGGTCGTCGGCTACGTCGTCCTCGCGGCCGTGTGGCTGCTCTGGATGGTCCGCGCGAGCCGGGGTCAGCCCCTGCGTATCGGTCTCGGGCCTGTCGGCCTGTGGGGCCTGGGCGCCCTGCTGCTGGTCTTCTCGGTCGTCCGGAATCTGCCGTTCGGGTCAGGACTGGCGCCGTGACTGCCCAGGTAGTGGGACGTGGCGTCACCGGATGCGGGCCCTACGGCCTCCTGCGGATACCATCGAGAAGGCTGATCCTGTTCCCTCATCACCGTTCCGGAAGGGGGCCGCTCGCGTGAGTGTGCTCGACGAGATCATCGATGGCGTTCGCGCCGACCTCGCGGAGCGGCAGACGCGTGTCAGCCTCGACGAGCTCAAGGAACGCGCGGCGCGCGCTCCCCAGGCCAAGGACGGAGTCGCCGCCCTGCGCGGCGAGGGTGTGACCGTCATCTGCGAGGTCAAGCGCTCCAGCCCCTCCAAGGGGGCCCTGGCCGCGATCGCCGACCCTGCCGCACTCGCCGCGGACTACGAGGCCGGCGGCGCGTCCGTCATCTCGGTCCTCACCGAGCAGCGCCGCTTCGGCGGTTCGCTCGCCGACCTGGAGGCCGTCCGCGCCAGGGTCGACATCCCGATCCTGCGCAAGGACTTCATCGTCACCTCGTACCAGCTGTGGGAGGCACGGGCCTACGGCGCCGACCTTGCCCTGCTGATCGTCGCCGCCCTCGACCAGGAGGCCCTGGTCTCCCTGATCGAGCGCGCCGAGTCGATCGGCCTCACGCCGCTCGTCGAGGCGCACGACGAGGAGGAGGCGGAGCGTGCCGTGGACGCCGGAGCGAAGATCATCGGTGTCAACGCGCGTAACCTGAAGGACCTCAAGGTCGACCGTTCCACCTTCGAACGCGTCGCCCCCGAGATCCCCGACCACATCGTCAAGGTCGCCGAGTCCGGTGTCCGCGGCCCGCACGACCTCATCGCCTACGCCAACGCCGGCGCCGACGCGGTGCTGGTCGGCGAGTCCCTGGTCACCGGCCGCGACCCGCGGTCCGCCGTCGCCGACCTGGTCGCCGCCGGCGCCCACCCGGCGCTCCGGCACGGACGGGGCTGACCGCACCCGTGCACGACCGTCCCGCGCCCCGCGTCCGGCCGGGCCTGCGCCCCGCCGGGGCGACGGCCCGGGATCCGCACGTCCTGCCGCTGCCGCCCGGCTGCCGCCCGGCCGTCCCGCGCGACCACCCCCAGCCGAGGCGCTGCGCGCCTCCGTTCTGGCACCGCGGCTGCCGCGCCCCCGCCCGGCGGGTGCACGGCCGGCGCGTCCGGTACGTGATCGGCGACGAGCCGGGACAGGTCAACGGCATGCGATGGCGCACGGGGTCCGCGCCGTAGCGAACCCCGGCCGTCGCCCCTCCCTCCGCGCACCTCGCGCCCGGGGAGCCGCACGACCCACCGCACCGACCGCCCACCGGCCGGTACGGCACTCCGCTCACGGCGCATACGGTGAAACCACCCGTTGCAAGGTCGAGGAGTACGCCGCATGTCGTCCGACTTCTTCATTCCGGACCCCGAGGGTCTGATCCCCAGCGCCGAGGGGTATTTCGGTGCGTTCGGTGGCAAGTTCATCCCGGAGGCGCTGGTCGCCGCCGTGGACGAGGTCGCCGTCGAGTACGACAAGGCCAAGGCCGACCCGGCGTTCGCCGCCGAGCTCAACGAGCTCATGGTCCACTACACGGGCAGGCCCAGCGCCCTGACCGAGGTCCCGCGCTTCGCCGAGCACGCCGGAGGCGCCCGGGTCTTCCTCAAGCGCGAGGACCTGAACCACACCGGCTCGCACAAGATCAACAACGTCCTGGGGCAGGCGCTGCTCACCAAGCGCATGGGCAAGACCCGGGTCATCGCCGAGACCGGAGCCGGCCAGCACGGTGTCGCCACGGCGACCGCATGCGCCCTCTTCGGGCTCGAGTGCACCATCTACATGGGTGAGATCGACACCGAGCGGCAGGCGCTGAACGTGGCGCGGATGCGGATGCTCGGGGCCGAGGTCATCGCCGTGAAGTCCGGCTCCAGGACGCTCAAGGACGCCATCAACGAGGCGTTCCGCGACTGGGTCGCCAACGTGGACCGCACGCACTACCTCTTCGGCACGGTCGCCGGACCGCACCCTTTCCCGGCGATGGTCCGCGACTTCCACCGGGTGATCGGTGTCGAGGCCCGCCGCCAGATCCTGGAGCGCACCGGCCGGCTGCCGGACGCCGCGATCGCCTGTGTCGGCGGCGGTTCCAACGCCATCGGCCTCTTCCACGCCTTCATCCCGGACGCGGGCGTCCGGCTGATCGGCTGCGAGCCCGCCGGACACGGCGTGGAGACCGGCGAGCACGCGGCGACACTGACCGCGGGCGAGCCCGGGATCCTGCACGGCTCCCGGTCGTACGTCCTCCAGGACGACGAGGGCCAGATCACCGAGCCGTACTCCATCTCGGCGGGCCTGGACTACCCGGGCATCGGCCCGGAGCACGCCTACCTCAAGGACGTCGGCCGTGGCGAGTACCGCGCGGTGACGGACGACGCCGCCATGCAGGCGCTGCGCCTGCTGTCCCGCACCGAGGGGATCATCCCGGCCATCGAGAGCGCGCACGCGCTGGCCGGGGCCCTGGAGGTCGGTCAGGAGCTGGGCAAGGACGGGCTGATCCTGATCAACCTGTCCGGCCGTGGTGACAAGGACATGGACACGGCCGCACGGTACTTCGGCCTGTACGACCAGGAGGGGGAGAAGTGAGCGGCAACCGAGAGCTTCTTGAGGCGACGCTGGCGAAGGCGGCAGCCGAGGACAGGGCCGCGCTCATCGCCTACCTGCCCGGCGGCTTCCCGACCGTCGACGGCGGCATCGAGGCGGTCAAGGCGGTCGTCGCGGGCGGCGCCGACGTCGTCGAGGTGGGCCTCCCGCACAGCGACCCGGTGCTCGACGGACCGGTCATCCAGACCGCCGACGACATCGCGCTGCGCGGCGGCGTCCGGATCGCCGACATCATGCGCACGGTCCGCGAGGCGTACGAGGCCACCGGTGTCCCCGTCCTCGTCATGACGTACTGGAACCCGATCGACCGCTACGGGGTGGAACGCTTCACCGCCGAGCTCGCCGAGGCGGGCGGCGCCGGGTGTATCCTGCCCGACCTGCCGGTCCAGGAGTCCGGACTGTGGCGCGAGCACGCCGAGAAGCACGGTCTCGCCACCGTCTTCGTCGTCGCGCCGAGCAGTCAGGACGCGCGGCTCGCCGACATCACGGCAGCCGGCTCCGGCTTCGTGTACGCCTCCTCGCTGATGGGCGTCACCGGCACCCGCGAGTCGGTCGGCGAGCAGGCCCAGGACCTGGTGCGGCGCACCCGCGCCACCACCGACCTGCCGGTCTGCGTCGGCATCGGCGTGTCCACCCCCGAGCACGCCCGGCAGGTCGCGGCCTTCGCGGACGGGGTGATCGTCGGCTCGGCCTTCGTCAAGCGGATGCTGGACGCGCCGGACGAGGCCGCCGGTCTCGTCGCCGTCCGTGAGCTGGCCGCCGGGCTCGCCGAGGGTGTTCGAAAGCGCTGACCTCGGTCCGCACACGTACGGGTGAACCTGGAACCGGGGAGGCGCTGACGTGCCTCCCCGGTTCGTTTGCGCGGTGTGAGCGACAAGAACAACGAGCGAAAGAGAGCCGCGCGCGACCGGCTCGTACAGCAGCGTGAGCTGGACCGTGCGCGGGAGCGCCGCAGGCGCACGCTGATCGTCGCGACCGCCGTGGTGGGGGTGCTGGCGCTGGCCGCCGTCATCGGCCTGATCGCCGCCAACGCGGGCAAGGACGACGGTGACAGCCAGGCGGGCCCCGTGGTCACCCCGTCCGGCGCCACCGGCGAGGACGGCCTCACCCTCCAGGCCGGGGCGGACGACGCGCCGTCCACGCTCACGATCTGGGAGGACTTCCGCTGCCCGGTCTGCGCCCAGTTCGAGGACGCCTTCCGGGACACGATCGCGGAGCTGGCGGACAGCGGCCAGCTCAAGGTGGACTACCACCTGGCCACGATCATCGACGGCAATCTCGGCGGCAGCGGCTCGCTGCGGGCGGCCAACGCGGCGGCCTGCGCCCAGGACGCCGGCAAGTTCGCCGCGTACCACGACGTGCTCTACCGCAATCAGCCCGCCGAGTCGGACGACGCCTTCGCCGACAACAGCAAGCTGATCGAGCTGGCGGGCTCGGTGGACGGCCTGGACACGCCCGCCTTCCGTAGCTGCGTCGAGGACGGCACGCACGACAGCTGGGTCGAGAAGTCCAATACGGCCTTCGGCGAGGGCGGCTTCGAGGGGACTCCGACCGCGCTGCTCAACGGCGAGTCGGTCTTCCCGAAGAAGGGCGACGAGGAGATCTCCGTCGCGAACCTCAAGAAGTGGGTGGCCGAGGCCAACAAGGGCAAGAAACCGGCCACGCCGGGGGTGACACCCTCCTCATGAGGCGCCTCGTTACCCAGAAGTTGCCGGACGGCTTGCCGTACGTCCCGTCCGGCAGGGTAGCGTCGACCCCGTCATGAACCTTGCCTTCATTCCCAGCCCGTCGACCGGCGTGATCGAGCTCGGCCCGATCCCGCTCCGCGGCTACGCGTTCTGCATCATCATCGGTGTCTTCGTCGCCGTCTGGTTCGGCAACAAGCGCTGGATCGCCAGGGGCGGCAGAGCCGGCACCGTTGCCGACATCGCCGTCTGGGCCGTGCCCTTCGGCCTCGTCGGCGGCAGGCTCTACCACGTGATCACCGATTACCAGCTGTACTTCAGCGACGGTGAGAACTGGGTGGACGCCTTCAAGATCTGGGAAGGCGGCCTCGGCATCTGGGGCGCGATCGCGCTCGGCGCGGTCGGTGCCTGGATCGGCTGCCGCCGCCGCGGGATCCCGCTGCCCGCCTGGGCCGACGCCCTGGCACCCGGCATCGCCATCGCCCAGGCGATCGGCCGCTGGGGCAACTGGTTCAACCAGGAGCTGTACGGCAAGCCGACGGACGTGCCGTGGGCCCTGGAGATCAGCAAGGGCGCGAACCGGGTGGCGGGCACCTACCACCCGACGTTCCTGTACGAGTCGCTGTGGTGCCTCGGCGTCGCGGCCCTGGTCATCTGGGCGGACCGCCGCTTCAAGCTCGGACACGGCCGGGCGTTCGCGCTGTACGTCGCCGCGTACTGCGCGGGCCGTGCGTGGATCGAGTACATGCGGGTCGACGAGGCGCACCACGTGTTGGGCCTGCGGCTCAACGTGTGGACGGCGATCATCGTCTTCGTGCTGGCGGTGACGTACATCGTGATCTCGGCGAAGGTGCGCCCGGGCCGCGAGGAGATCGTCGAGCCCGCCGCCGCGGACCTGACGAAGACCGAGGCGGACGAGGACGGCGAGTCCGGCAAGGACGACGCCGAGGAGACGGCCGCCACCCAGGACGCCGACGCGGAGGACACCGCCGACGCGGAGGCGAAGGCGCCGGAGGGCGACGAGGCCCCGCAGAAGGCCGACAAGAGCTGACGCACCCGCACGCACAGGGGCCGCCGGACCGCGAGGTCCGGCGGCCCCTGTGCGTGTGCCACGACCGGGAGCCCACCCGGGGCACCCCCGGGTGTTGCCGTCAGGGGGCACGTCAGCAGGACCGAGCGCACACCCGGGCCCGCTCCGCTCCGGCGCACCCGCCCAGCAGGACTGGCAGGGGCATGCCGCCGGATGGCTCACCCCGGGGCGTCGCCGCCCCGGGGATCACCCCGGGCGTTACCGCCGACGCCGCCCCGGACGTCCCGCCGATGCGGCTTGGCCCGGGGCAGGTGGCCGACGCGGCTCGCCCCGGGTGTCCTGGCACCACTCACCCCGGGGCAGGTGGCCGACGCGGCTTGCCCCGGGTGTTCCGGCCCGCTCACCCCGGGTGTCCCGGACCGCTTGCCCCGGGTGTCCCGGCCCGCTCACCCCAGGCGTCCCGCCAGGGTCAGGGTGCGGCGGGCCGTGGCCACCACCGCCGCGTCGACGAATCTTCCGTCCGGCAGGGCCAGCGCTCCCGCCTCCGTCCGTGACGCCTCCATGATCTGTTCCGCCGCCTCGATCTCCTGGGCCGTGGGCCGGAACGCCCGCTCGATCACCGGCAGCTGCCGGGGATGGATCGCCGCCCGGCCGAGCAGCCCCAGCCCCCGCCCGTGCGCGCACGACGAGCGCAGTCCGGACAGGTCCTTGACGTCGGGGAACACCGACATGACGGGCGGGTCGAGCCCGGCCGCCCGGGCGGCGACCACGACGCGGCAGCGCGACCAGTCGAGCCCGGCGTCGTCCCGTACGCCCAGATCCGCCCGCAGGTCCGCCTCGCCGAGCGCGATGCCCCGGACCTCGTGATGGGCACCGGCGATCGAGTACGCGTGCTCGATCGCCAGCGCCGACTCCAGCAGCGGATACAGCGCGACCCCCGGTGCCAGCGCCGCGACATGGTGCACGGACGCCGCGTGGGTGATCTTGGGGAGCCGCATCCCGGACAGCCCGGGCAACTCCTTCAGGGCCGTCACGTCGTCCTCGCCGTGGACCCGGACATGGACCGGCACCGCCAGTGGGTCGGCCGTGACCGGATCCGTGAGGAGTTCCACGGTCGCGGCCCGTGCGTACTCCTTGCGGTCCGGCGCGACCGAGTCCTCCAGGTCCACGATCACCACGTCCGCCCCGGAGCCGAGCGCCTTACGGACCACCGCGGGCCGGTCCCCGGGGACGTACAGCCAGGTCAGCGCCACCGCCGGGGCACTCACAGCGCCCCCTCCTCCCGCAGCGCCGCGATCTTCGGGGCCGACAGGCCGAGTCCGGCCAGGATCTCGTCCGTGTCCGCGCCGTGCGGCCGGCCGGCCCAGCGGATCGCCCCCGGTGTCTCCGAGAGCCGGAACAGCACGTTCTGCATCCGCAGCGGCCCCAGCTCGGGGTCGTCGACCTCGGTGATCGTGCCCAGTGCCCGGTACTGGGGATCCTCCATCACGTCCCGCACGTCGTTGATCGGCGCGATGGCCGCCTCCGCCTTCTCGAACGCCGAGAGCGCCTCCTCCCGGGTGCGCCGGGCGATCCAGTGCCCCACGGCGTCGTCGAGTTCGTCGGCGTGCTCGGCGCGCGTGGTCCCTGCGGCGAACCACGGTTCGTCGATCAGGTCAGGGCGCCCCACCAGACGCATGACGCGCTCGGCGACCGACTGGGCCGAGGTCGAGACGGCCACCCAGTGGCCGTCGGAGGTCCGGTAGGTGTTGCGCGGGGCGTTGTTGCGGGAGCGGTTGCCGGTGCGTGGCTGGACGTAACCGAGCTGGTCGTACCAGAGCGGCTGCGGTCCCAGCACCGTCAGGATCGGCTCGATGATCGCGAGGTCGACCACCTGCCCCCGCCCGGTGAGGTCCCGCCCGGCCAGGGCCGTCATCACCGCGTACGCCGTGGCGAGCGCCGCGATCGAGTCGGCGAGCCCGAACGGAGGCAGGGTCGGCGGCCCCTCCGGTTCCCCGGTGACGGCGGCGAAGCCGCTCATCGCCTCGGCGAGCGTGCCGAAGCCGGGCCGGTGCGCGTACGGGCCGGACTGGCCGAAGCCCGTGACCCGGGCCAGCACCAGCCGGGGGTTGACGGCACGCAGTTCCTCCCAGCCCACGCCCCAGCGCTCCAGCGTCCCGGGCCGGAAGTTCTCGATGATCACATCGGTGTCCGCGGCGAGCCGCAGCAGAACGTCCCGCCCGCCGGGGCTGGACAGGTCGAGGGTCAGGGTGCGCTTGTTGCGGCCGAGCAGCTTCCACCACAGGCCGATCCCGTCCTTCGCGGGACCGTGCCCGCGCGAGGGATCGGGCCTGCGCGGATGCTCGACCTTGATGACCTCGGCGCCGAAATCTCCGAGCATGGTGGCCGCGAGCGGCCCGGCGAACAGCGTGGCGATGTCCAGGACCCGCAGGCCGGCGAGGGGAGCGGTCGTCGTGCTCATACGGCATCGATCTCGCTTCGGTACGGCATCGACGTGGAGGCGCCGGGTCTCTGCACGCAGAGCGCCGCGGCCGAGGACGCCCAGGCCAGCGCCTCCGGGACCGTCCGGCCCTCGGCGAGCGCCACGGCGAGGGTGCCGACGAACGTGTCACCGGCACCGGTCGTGTCGACCGCGGTGACCTCGGGGGCCGGGAACCGGATCGTCTCGCCGCCCCGGGCCGCGTACAGGCATCCCTTCCCGCCGAGGGTGATCAGGACCTCCGGGACCCGCCGGAGCAGGACCTCCGCCGCCGCACGCGGTTCCGCGCACCCGGAGAGCGCGGCGGCCTCGTGCTCGTTGGGGACCAACAGGTCGACGGCGTCGAGGAGCCCGGGGGGCAGCGGCTGTACGGGGGCGGGGGTGAGGATCGTCCGCACACCCCGGGCCTTCGCGGTCCGGGCCCCCTCCGTCACGACGGAGAGCGGGAGTTCCAGCTGGAGGAGCAGCAGACCGGCCGCGGCGATGGCGGCGTTCTCGCCCGGGCCGAGCGCGGTGACGGTCGCGTTGGCGCCGGGGATCACCACGATGGCGTTGGAGCCCTCGTCGTCGACGACGATGTGCGCCGTACCGCTCGGGCCGGCGACGGTGTGGAGCAGATCCGTGTCCACGCCCGCGTGTTCCAGGTTCGCGCGCAGCCGGGAGCCGTACTCGTCGGTGCCGACCGCGCCGATCATCACCACCTCCCCGCCCGCGCGGGCCGCGGCGACGGCCTGGTTGGCCCCCTTGCCGCCGGGTACGGTCCGGAACTCCCGTCCGGTGACGGTCTCCCCACGCCCGGGTGCCCGGGCGGTGTAGGCGACCAGATCCATGTTGGTGCTGCCGAGTACGGCGATCGCTGTCATGGGCGGCGTACCTCCTGGTAGGTCAGTCGGGCGAGGGTGTCGAAGCCGATGGAGCCGAAGCCGGACACGGACGTGGCGAGCCGGTTCTTGAGCGGGGCCGTCCACCGGTCGGGCAGTGCGGCGGGCCGCCCGGCCAGCAGGCCCGCGAGCGAACCGGCTGTCGCGCCGTTCGAGTCGGTGTCCCAGCCGCCGGACACCGCGCGGCAGACGGAACGGCCGAAGTCGCCGTCCGCGTGGGTGAGGGCCGCGGCCAGCAGCGCGGCGTTGGGCAGGACGTGCACCCAGTGGTGGGTGGCGGCGTATGCGGTGTGCAGCCGGTCCACGACCGTGTCGAAGTCCGGTTCGGCGCGGGCCGTCGCGATCCCGAGGCGCACCGCGTGCGCGTAGCGGGAACGGGGCGGCACCACGCGCAGCCCGGCCGCCAGGCAGCCGTGGACATCCGTCTCGCCGCCGGCCGCCTCGGCGATCGTGGCGGCGACGAACATCGCCCCGTACACCCCGTTGGAGGTATGCGTGAGCACCGCGTCCCGGTGCGCCTGCTCGGCGGCGGCCCCCGGGTCGCCGGGGTGGGTCCAGCCGTGCACGTCGGCCCGGATCTGGGCGCCGATCCACTCCCGGAACGGGTTGCGCCGACGGGCGGTGTCCGGTGGTTCGAGACCGTCGAGCAGATTGCGGTACGCGACGCGTTCGGCGGTGAAGACGCGGCCCGCCGGGAGTTCGTCCAGCCAGAGCCGGGCGAGGTCGGCCGTGGTGAAGCCGCGGCCGTGCCGCTGGAGCAACAGCACGGTGAGAAGGGGGAAGTTGAGGTCGTCGTCCTCCGGCATGCCGTCGATGTTCTCGGCGAGGGAGGTGGCCGCCGAGCGCCGGTTCCAGGGGTGGGCCGCGGCCAGTTCGGCCGGCAGCCCGCGGGCGGTGAACCAGGTGGTGAGCGGCCAGTTCCCGGTGGCGCGGGCCAGGGCGCGGATGCCGGCCAGGGGCAGCTTCTCGACGGGCTTGCCGAGCAGGCAGCCGGCCGCCCGGCCCAGCCAGGCCGCGTGCAGCTGTTCGGGACCGAGGGCCGAGGGGCGGGACCGGGGAGCGGGCCAGCGCGGACAGGCGGCCCGGACGGCGGCCAGTCCGGTCGGCTCGTACTCGGCCAACGGGCTCTCCAGCAGGGCGAGTTCGTCGAGCAGCCGCTCGGCGAGCGCCCGCAGCCCGGGGGGTGCGGGGGATTCCGAGGCCCCCGCACGCTCCGGTGCGGGGGAGCCGCCGGCCGCGTACCAGCTCCGCTCGATGTCCCCGGCGTCCCGGCCGTCCTGCGCGGCCTGGCGCAGCTCGTGCCCCACCAGGTCCTCGGGCTGGACCCACGTCAGCCGTACGGTCATCGGGGGCCTGCCAGCGTCGCGAACGCCGCCTCGTGGGCCCGGCGGCGGGCGGTGTCCCGTACGAAGACCTCGCGGGCGACCTCCGTCAGGGCCCGTGCCGGGGCGTGCAGATCGAGACGGCTGGCCTCGGCGACCGTCTTCACCCAGGCGTCGGGGATCGCCGGCTCGCCGTGGAGCGCACCCGCGAGCGCGCCGCTCATCGTCGCGATCGAGTCGCAGTCCCGGCCGTAGTTGACCGAGCCGAGCACCGTGTGCCGGAAGTCGCCGCCGCCGACGAGCAGCATCCCGAGCGCGACCGGCAGTTCCTCGATCGAGTGCAGCCGGGAAGGCCGCCGGGCGCCGAGCGAGGGGTCGCGGTAGTGCGGGCCCACCGTGTCGAACGGGGCCACCGCGGCGCGGATCGGCGCCAGCGCGGACTCGAAGTCGGTGTACCGGGAGGCCACTTCGCACACCGCCTCGATCGCCGACCGGGTGCCGTCCTTGGCGAGCGCCAGAGCGGCCGAGACGACGGAGCCGGGCGTGGCGCCCGGTACGCAGGCGGCGGCGACGGCCGCGGCGAGGACCCCGGCCGCCTCCCGCCCGTACGAGGACTGATGGGCACCCGCCACGTCCAGCGCCTCCGCGTACGCGGCCTCCGGATGGGCCGCGTTCACCAGCCCGACCGGGGCCATGTACATCGCCGCCCCGCAGTTGACGATGTTCCCGGAGCCGGCCTCGCGCGGGTCGGCGTGGCCGTAGTGCAGCCGGGTGACGATCCACTTCTCGGCGAGGAAGATCCGCTGCAGGGGGAGCGCCTCGGCCTCCAGCTCCGGGATCCAGCGCGGACGGGACATCAGATCCGGTACGAGGTGGTCGGCGACGGCGTACGCGTCGAGATGGCCGCGCACCGTCTCGTACACCCGGATCAGCGCATGGGTCATCAGGGTGTCGTCGGTGACGTGCCCGTCGCCCTTGTGGTACGGGGCGATGGGGCGTGCGGTGCGCCAGTCGTCGCCGTGCCAGGGGCCGACGATCCCCGTCACGCGGCCGCCGTGGCGTTCGGCGATCTGCTCCGGGGTCCAGCCCTCGACGGGGCCGCCGAGGGCGTCACCGACGGCCGCCCCGACGAGCGCACCGGTGATCCGCTCATCCAGGGTGAGCGTCGTGGGGGTCGTGCCTGCCGCGAGCGGTGCGGATGCTTTGGGTGTCATGCCGGAATTGTCCACCCGGGGTGACCGGTTCCGTGGCTGCCAGCAGCCCGGCGAGTTCGATGAGATCCGTACCGGCGAGCCGGGGCAGCGCGCACCCGGCCAGCGTGCGGCAGGCCTCGCGCCAGCCCGCGGGTACGGTGGCGATCCCGCCCAGCGCACCGGTCAGCGCTCCGGCGAGTGCGGGCGCGGAGTCCGCGACCCGGGACAGGCAGGCCGCGGCGGGCACGGCCTGGGCGATCTCGCCCCGGGCGGCGGTGGCCAGGGCCAGGGCGACCGGCACGGTCTCGGCCGCGGCGATCCCGTAGCTGTACACATGGTCGACGATCTGGTGTTCCAGCACAGGGACGAGGGCGAAGGCGCCCGCCGCCTCGCCCGCGAACTCCCGGGCCAGCCGCACGGCGTGGACGGCGTTGCGGGCGATCTCGGTGCCCTCGGGGAGCCGGTCGAGCGCCGCGTTCACCACGGTGTCGACGTCCGCCCCGGCCAGGGCCTCGGCGATCGCGGCGGCGATGGCGCGGGCACCGTGCACCCCGTCGCCGTCCTGCGTGTACCGGGCGTCGAACTCGGCGAGTTCGGCGGCGGCGGCCGGATCACCGGGGTGCACGACCGCGAGCACGGCGGCCCTGACACAGGCCGCGTCGTCGAAGTAGTGCGGGTTGTCGTGGCCGGTGGCGGGCGGGCGCAGCCCGGCGGCGAGATTCCCCAGCCCGGCCCGTACGGAGATCCGGGCCCGGAGCGGGAGGACGGCGGACTCGACCTCCGGCGCCCGCGCGCTGGCCGCGGCCACCTTCGCGGCCAGGGCGTTCCACGACCGGTCGATCGCGTCCCGCATCCGGTGGCCGGGGGAGAGGCCGGGCGCGTGGTCCGCGGCGGCGGCCAGCACGGTCCGGGCGGTGAACGCGGCCCACTCGGCGTCGTCGGAGGGGCCGAGCCGGAGCGGTTCGGGCGGCTGGTTGAGGGCGATGGGCACCGGCAGCGTGGTCGTCGCGTTCTGCTCGGCGAAGGTGTCCAGCTCCCGGGTGAGCCGCCGGGTCCACTCGGGCATCCGCGCCGCCCGGTGCCGCGCGGCGGGCCACCCGGCGGCGTCCCCGGCCGCCAGCCCGAGCAGCAGCCCCTCGATCCGGGCCTGCCGGCCGGTCGCCCGCGCGGCCGACCCGCCGGTGCGGGGGCGGTCGGCCGGGCCGGCGGTGATGTGGATGGCGACCCGGGGGACCGCGTCCGGTGCGGCGGCACCCTGGCGGGGGTCCGCCGCGGCGGTGCCCTGCCCGGGGGACGGGGTCTCCGGGGCGGGTGGGGCGGCCCCGCCCCCGTGCACGGCGGTCATCGGGCGGCTCCGTGGCAGGCCGCCGTGCCGTCCCACGGGGAGCCGGGGGCGTCCCGCGGCGGGGGTTCGGCGGGGCGGTCCCGGCCGGCCGGGGTGTCGTCCGCGTCGTCCGGGGTCAGCAGCTCCGCGATGTCCAGGACGTGATAGCCCCGCATCGAAGGCAGGCAACTGCCCCGCACCGGGCCGATCGCCGACGCCCAGTCCCGCGGGATCGCCGACTCCCCGTGCAGGGCGCCGGCCAGCGCCCCGGCCACCGCGGCCGTCGTGTCGGCGTCCCGGCCCATGTTCACGGCCGTCAGCACCGCCGTACGGAAGTCGCCGCGCGCCGCCGTGAACGCGCCGAAAGCCAGCCCCACCGCCTCCGGGGCCAGGTCCGTCCACGGATACCCGCCGATCACCACCGCGGAGCGCACCGCGCGTTCCCTCGTCAGCCGGTCCGGGTACGGCCGCTGCGCGGCGGTGACCGCGCGCCGCAGTGAACGGGCCGTCCAGGAGTCCATCGGCACGACCGAGAGCGCGGCGGCGATCACGGAGACGAGCCCGGCGCCCACCATCGCCGCGGCCACCCCCGCCGCGACCGCCTGGCCGCCGTAGATGCCCTCCCCCTCATGGCTGACCCGGCCGTCCACCGCCACCAGCCGGGCCGCCTCCGCCGGCCGCCCCGCCGCGAAGACGCCGAACGGCGCCGCCCGCATCGCTAGACCGTCGCTCCATGCGTGCCGGTGCTGCGCCGAGATGGGCGCGGCCAGGCCCCGTCGCAGATTCTCCAGCGTGCCGCGCTCGCTGAACCCCGCGCCGCGGAACGGGCCCTCGTCGAGGTCGGCGATCCAGTGGTGCCACGCCCGCTCGACGTGCGGGACCGTCAGCGCCGAACCGTGCCGTGCCAGCAGCAGCCCGGAGAAGATCGCGTACTCGGTGTCGTCCGTGCCGGCCGGGTCGTCGCTGACGAAGCCCTCGATCCGGCCCCAGCGCCGGCGGATCTCCGAGGGCCGCATGTTCTCCGCCGGGGCGCCGAGCGCGTCCCCCACCGCGAGCCCCAGCAGTGCCCCCCGGGCCCGGTCACCCGTACTGCCGGGCCCCGCACCCGGCAGCGGCCCCGCCGGACTGTCCGCCATCAGCTCCATCGCGTCGACCCTTCGCTCACCCCGGCAGATGCCGGCTGAGCGATCTGTGCCACGCGAAGGCCCCCACGAGCCGGATCACGGCAACAAAAGGGCCACACGGATGATGCCGCGAAGGAGGCCCCCGAGGCGGGTAAGTACGGCCTTCCTTGCTGGCGGGAGGCCTTTTTCATGCGTACGTTCGATCATGTCGAGCGGGGGCCGGAAGCGGGGAGCCCGCTTCCGGAGAAGGGGAGAACTGTGTCCATCATCGAGACCGACGCCGTACTGCACGAGGCGCACCGGGACAACCACACCCACCGCGACGTGAACGGCGGCTGGCTGCGGCCCGCGGTGTTCGGCGCCATGGACGGCCTCGTCTCGAACCTCGCCCTGATGACCGGGGTCGCCGGTGGAGCCGTCTCCCAGCAGACCCTCGTCATCACGGGCCTCGCCGGTCTGGCCGCGGGCGCGTTCTCGATGGCCGCCGGTGAGTACACCTCCGTCGCCTCGCAACGCGAGCTCGTCGAGGCCGAGCTCGACGTGGAGCGCCGTGAGCTGCGCAAACACCCCAAGGACGAGATGCGGGAGCTCGCCGCGCTCTACGAGTCCCGGGGCGTCGAGCCCACGCTCGCCCAGGAGGTCGCGCGCCAGCTGTCCAGGGACCCGGAACAGGCGCTGGAGATACACGCCCGCGAGGAGCTCGGCATCGACCCGGGCGACCTGCCCTCCCCGCTCGTCGCGGCCGTGTCCTCCTTCGGCGCCTTCGCGCTGGGCGCCCTGCTGCCCGTGCTCCCGTTCCTGCTCGGCGCCACCGCGCTGTGGCCCGCCGTGCTGCTGGCCCTGCTCGGCCTGTTCGGCTGCGGCGCGGTGGTGGCCAGGGTGACGGCGCGCAGCTGGTGGTTCAGCGGACTGCGCCAGCTCCTGCTCGGCGGGGCCGCCGCCGCGATCACGTACGGTCTGGGCAGCCTGTTCGGCGTGGCGGTGGGAAGCTGAGCGGCGTCCCGGACGTTGCACCGGTGTGACATACGTCTTGACGCACGTCACTGGGCGGATGGGGCAGTGCGGCCCTAAAATGAGATCCTATGCGGCGCTACACATAAGTAGCCGTTACCCAGCGGTTTCGATTCCATGACCGCAGGGCAAGAGCCGTAGACACCGCGGGCAACGACGCCTGTGCTCTCCGGTCCCCGCGGGCGGTGCTCCACAAGGAACCGTCCGATCGTGACCCACCTCCACCACGACTCCGTGGTGTCCGCATGCTGGAACGGACTATTCGCTTTTTGAGAAGCGTTCCATCATGTAACCTGCACGAAATTTCGCAGAGGGCCAACGTCGTCCCTCGGCACAGCACATGCCACGACGACGACGGGAGAGCCGATGCGTTCCGACGCCTGGTCGCCCATGGACGGTCGCCCCGCCCAGCAGGGGATGTACGACCCCCGTAACGAGCACGACGCCTGTGGCGTCGGGTTCGTGGCCACTCTGACCGGTGTGGCCAGCCATGAGCTGGTCGAGCAGGCGCTGACCGTACTGCGCAACCTCGAACACCGCGGCGCCACAGGATCCGAGCCCGACTCGGGCGACGGCGCCGGCATCCTGCTTCAGGTCCCGGATGCCTTCCTCCGTGAAGAGGTCACCTTCGACCTCCCCGAGGCGGGCTCCTACGCCGTGGGAATCGCGTTCCTGCCCGCGGAGGACTCCGCCGAGTCCGTCCAGCAGATCGAGAAGATCGCCGTCGAAGAGGGCCTCGACGTCCTCGGCTGGCGCGAGGTCCCGGTCACCCCGGACCTCCTCGGCAACGGCGCCCGCGCCACGATGCCCGAGTTCCGCCAGCTGATCGTCGCCGACGGCACCAGCACCGGTGTCGTCCTCGACCGCAAGGCCTTCGTGCTGCGCAAGCGCGCCGAGCGTGAGGCCGGGGTGTACTTCCCCTCGCTCTCCGCCCGCACGATCGTCTACAAGGGCATGCTCACCACCGGGCAGCTGGAGCCGTTCTTCCCGGACCTCTCCGACCGCCGTTTCGCCACCACGGTCGCCCTGGTCCACTCGCGCTTCTCCACCAACACCTTCCCGAGCTGGCCGCTCGCCCACCCGTACCGCTTCGTCGCGCACAACGGCGAGATCAACACGGTCAAGGGCAACCGCAACTGGATGAAGGCCCGCGAGTCACAGCTCGCCTCCAGCCTCTTCGGTGCCGCGCAGCTCGACCGGATCTTCCCCGTCTGCACCCCGGACGCCTCCGACTCGGCCTCCTTCGACGAGGTCCTGGAGCTGCTCCACCTCGGCGGACGCTCGCTGCCGCACTCGGTGCTGATGATGGTCCCCGAGGCGTGGGAGAACCACGCCTCCATGGAGCCCGCACGGCGCGCGTTCTACCAGTACCACTCCACGCTGATGGAGCCCTGGGACGGCCCGGCCTGCGTCACCTTCACCGACGGCACCCAGGTCGGCGCGGTCCTCGACCGCAACGGCCTGCGCCCCGGCCGCTACTGGGTCACCGACGACGGCCTTGTCGTCCTCTCCTCCGAGGTCGGTGTCCTGGACATCGACCCCGCCAAGGTCGTCCGCAAGGGCCGCCTCCAGCCCGGCAAGATGTTCCTCGTCGACACCGCCGAGCGCCGCATCGTCGAGGACGACGAGATCAAGGCGTCCCTCGCCGCCGAGCAGCCCTACGCCGAGTGGCTGGAAACCGGCGAGATCGAGCTCGAGGACCTCCCCGAGCGCGAGCACGTCGTCCACACCCACGCCTCGGTCACCCGCCGCCAGCAGACCTTCGGCTACACCGAGGAAGAGCTCCGTATCCTCCTCGCCCCGATGGCCCGCACCGCCGGCGAACCGCTGGGCTCCATGGGCACGGACTCGCCGATCGCCGCGCTCTCCGAGCGCCCCCGGCTGCTCTTCGACTACTTCACCCAGCTGTTCGCCCAGGTCACCAACCCGCCGCTGGACGCCATCCGCGAGGAGCTCGTCACCTCGCTGCGCTCCACGCTGGGCCCCCAGGGGAACATCCTGGAGCCGAGCCCGGCCGCGTGTCGCGCCGTCACGCTGCCCTTCCCGGTGATCGACAACGACGAGCTGGCCAAGCTCATACACATCAACGCCGACGGCGACATGCCGGGCATGAAGGCCGCCACCCTGGCCGGTCTCTACCGGGTCAGCGGCGGCGGCGACGCCCTCGCCGCCCGGATCGAGGAGATCTGCACCGAGGTCGACGCCGCCATAGAGGACGGCGCCCGCCTGATCGTCCTGTCCGACCGGCACTCCGACGCCGAGCACGCACCGATCCCCTCGCTGCTGCTCACCTCGGCCGTCCACCACCACCTCATCCGTACCAAGCAGCGCACCCAGGTGGGCCTGCTGGTCGAGGCCGGTGACGTACGCGAGGTCCACCACGTCGCCCTGCTGATCGGCTACGGCGCCGCTGCGGTCAACCCGTACCTCGCGATGGAGTCCGTCGAGGACCTCGTCCGCGCCGGTACGTTCATCGAGGGCATCGAGGCCGAGCAGGCCATCCGCAACCTGATCTACGCCCTCGGCAAGGGCGTCCTGAAGGTCATGTCCAAGATGGGCATCTCGACCGTCGCCTCCTACCGGGGCGCCCAGGTCTTCGAGGCCGTCGGCCTGGACGAGGCCTTCGTCGCGCAGTACTTCAACGGCACCGCCACCAAGATCGGCGGCGCCGGACTCGGCATCGTCGCCAAGGAGGTCGCCGCCCGGCACGCCAAGGCGTACCCCGCCTCCGGCATCTCCGCGTCGCACCGCGCCCTGGAGATCGGCGGCGAGTACCAGTGGCGCCGCGAGGGCGAGCCGCACCTGTTCGACCCGGAGACGGTCTTCCGCCTCCAGCACGCCACCCGCAACCGCCGGTACGACATCTTCAAGAAGTACACCGGCCGGGTCAACGAGCAGTCCGAGCGCCTCATGACGCTCCGCGGCCTCTTCGGCTTCCAGTCGGGCCGCGAGCCGGTCTCCATCGACGAGGTCGAGTCCGTCTCCGACATCGTCAAGCGCTTCTCCACCGGCGCCATGTCGTACGGCTCCATCTCGCAGGAGGCGCACGAGACCCTCGCCATCGCCATGAACCAGCTGGGCGGCAAGTCCAACACCGGTGAGGGCGGCGAGGACGCGGACCGGCTGTACGACCCGGCACGCCGCTCGTCCATCAAGCAGGTCGCCTCCGGCCGCTTCGGCGTGACCAGCGAATACCTGGTCAACGCGGACGACATCCAGATCAAGATGGCGCAGGGCGCCAAGCCCGGCGAGGGCGGCCAGCTGCCCGGCCACAAGGTCTACCCGTGGGTCGCCAAGACCCGGCACTCCACCCCGGGTGTCGGCCTGATCTCGCCCCCGCCGCACCACGACATCTACTCCATCGAGGACCTGGCTCAGCTGATCCACGACCTCAAGAACGCCAACCCGGCGGCCCGCATCCACGTGAAGCTGGTCTCCGAGGTCGGCGTCGGCACGGTCGCGGCCGGTGTGTCCAAGGCCCACGCGGACGTCGTCCTCATCTCCGGCCACGACGGCGGCACGGGCGCCTCCCCGCTCACCTCCCTCAAGCACGCGGGCGGCCCCTGGGAGCTCGGCCTCGCCGAGACCCAGCAGACCCTGCTGCTCAACGGCCTGCGCGACCGCATCGTCGTCCAGACCGACGGCCAGCTCAAGACCGGCCGCGACGTCGTCATCGCCGCACTGCTCGGCGCCGAGGAGTTCGGTTTCGCGACCGCGCCCCTCGTCGTCTCCGGCTGCGTCATGATGCGCGTCTGCCACCTCGACACCTGCCCCGTCGGCATCGCCACCCAGAACCCGGTCCTGCGCGACCGGTTCTCCGGCAAGGCCGAATACATCGTCAACTTCTTCGAGTTCATCGCCGAAGAGGTCCGCGAGATCCTCGCCGAGCTGGGCTTCCGCACGATCGAGGAGGCCGTCGGCCACGCCGAACTCCTCGACACCGACCGGGCCGTCACGCACTGGAAGGCACAGGGCCTCGACCTGGCGCCCCTCTTCTACGTGCCCGAGCTGCCCGAGGGCGCGGTGCGCCACCAGATCGCCGAGCAGGACCACGGCCTGGCCAAGGCACTCGACAACCAGCTGATCAAGCTCGCCGCCGACGCCCTGGGCGCCGACAGCGCCGAGGCCGCCCAGCCGGTCCGCGCCCAGATCGCGATCCGCAACATCAACCGCACCGTCGGCACCATGCTCGGCCACGAGGTGACCAAGAAGTTCGGCGGTGCGGGCCTGCCCGACGACACCATCGACATCACCTTCACGGGCTCCGCAGGCCAGTCCTTCGGAGCGTTCGTCCCGCGCGGTGTGACGCTGCGCCTGGAGGGCGACGCCAACGACTACGTCGGCAAGGGCCTCTCCGGCGGCCGCGTCGTCGTCCGCCCGGACCGCGGCGCCGACCACCTCGCCGAGTACTCCACCATCGCGGGCAACACCATCGCCTACGGTGCGACCGGCGGCGAACTGTTCCTGCGCGGCCGGACCGGCGAACGCTTCTGCGTCCGCAACTCCGGTGCGACCGTCGTCTCCGAAGGCGTGGGCGACCACGGCTGCGAGTACATGACCGGCGGCCACGCCGTCGTACTCGGCGAGACCGGCCGCAACTTCGCGGCAGGCATGTCGGGCGGTGTCGCGTACGTCATCGACCTGGACCCCGACAACGTCAACACCGGCAACCTCGGCGCCGTCTGCACGCTCGACGACACCGACAAGCAGTGGCTGCACGCCGTGGTGCGCCGCCACCAGGAGGAGACCGGTTCCACGGTCGCCGAGAAGCTGCTTGCCGACTGGGACACCGCGGTGGCCCGGTTCAGCAAGATCATCCCGTCCACCTACAAGGCAGTGCTCGCCGCCAAGGACGCCGCTGAGCTCGCCGGTCTCTCCGAGCAGGAGACCACCGAGAAGATGATGGAGGCGGCGACCAATGGCTGACCCCAAGGGCTTCCTGACCACCGGCCGCGAGGTCGCCGAGACCCGCCCCGTCGGCGAGCGCGTCAAGGACTGGAACGAGGTCTACGTTCCGGGCTCGCTGCTCCCGATCATCAGCAAGCAGGCCGGCCGCTGCATGGACTGCGGCATCCCGTTCTGCCACAACGGCTGTCCCCTCGGAAACCTCATCCCCGAGTGGAACGACTTCGCCTACCGCGAGGACTGGTCGGCGGCGTCCGAGCGCCTGCACGCCACGAACAACTTCCCGGAGTTCACCGGGCGGCTGTGCCCCGCTCCCTGCGAGTCGGCGTGCGTGCTCGGCATCAACCAGCCGGCCGTCACCATCAAGAACGTCGAAGTCTCCATCATCGACAAGGCCTGGGACAGCGGCGACGTCACCCCTCAGCCGCCCGAGCGCCTCTCCGGCAAGACCGTCGCCGTCATCGGCTCCGGCCCGGCCGGTCTGGCCGCCGCCCAGCAGCTCACCCGGGCCGGCCACACGGTCGTCGTCTACGAGCGCGCCGACCGCATCGGTGGCCTGCTGCGCTACGGCATCCCCGAGTTCAAGATGGAGAAGTCGCACATCAACCGCCGCATCGAGCAGATGCGCGCGGAGGGAACCAAGTTCCGCACGGAGATCGAGATCGGCCGGGACATCGACGCGGCGAAGCTGCGCCGCCGCTACGACTCGATCGTCATCGCCGCCGGTGCCACCGTCTCCCGCGATCTGCCCGTCCCGGGCCGTGAGCTGAACGGCGTGCACTTCGCGATGGAGTACCTCCCGCTCGCCAACAAGGTGCAGGAGGGCGACCTGACGGTCACCCCGATCACCGCCGAGGGCAAGCACGTCGTCGTCATCGGCGGCGGCGACACCGGTGCCGACTGCGTCGGCACCGCCCACCGGCAGGGCGCGGCCTCCGTCACCCAGCTGGAGATCATGCCTAAGCCGGGCGAGGACCGTAACGCCAACCAGCCCTGGCCGACCTTCCCCATGCTCTACAAGGTCACCTCCGCGCACGAGGAGGGCGGCGAGCGGGTCTACTCCGTCTCCACCACCCACTTCGAGGGCGACGAGGACGGCAACGTCCAGTCCCTGCACCTCATCGAGGTGGAGTTCAAGGACGGCAGGCTGGAGCAGAAGGCCGGCACCGAGCGGGTCATCCCCGCCCAGCTCGTCACCCTGGCCATGGGCTTCACCGGCACCGACCAGGCCAACGGCCTCGTCCAGCAGTTCGGCCTCGGCCTCGACGAGCGCGGCAACATCGCGCGCGACGAGGACTACGCGACCAACGTCGACGGCGTGTACGTCGCCGGTGACGCCGGCCGCGGCCAGTCCCTGATCGTGTGGGCCATCGCCGAGGGCCGCTCCGCGGCACGAGGCGTGGACCGCTTCCTCACCGGGACCAGCGCACTGCCGGCCCCGATCCGCCCGACGGACCGCTCACTGACGGTCTGATCACGGCACACACAGACGTCCCGTACAACGGCGTACGGAACTGAACACGGCGCCCGCCTCGTCCCCGACCGGACCATGGCGGGCGCTGTGGCGCGTCCGGGGCCGGTTCCTCCCGCCGGCGTACGCCGGACCGCCCCGCCACCGGACGGGGCGGAGCCGTACCGCGACGGGCCGTCAGGCGACGCCGGTCAGCGAAGCCGTCCGCAGGGCCACCACCAGCGCCAGCAGGGCGACCAGGACCACTCCGCCGGCCAACTGGGCCCCGGAGGTCCGTAGCTTCGCCGGGGCGTAGGCGAGCCCGTAGGTCACCAGGCCACCGGTCAGGAGACCGCCGAGGTGGCCCTCCCACGAGGTGAACGCGGCGGAGATGACCATCCACAGCAGGAACCCGGCCATGAAGCGGTTGACCGGCCGCATGTCCCGGCCCAGGCGGCGGTTGATGACGTAGAACGAAGCCGCCAGACCGAAGATCGCGCCCGAGGCACCCACCGCCGTCGTCTCCGGCGAGACCAGGTACACGAGCACCGAACCGCCCACCGCCGACAGCAGGTACAGCGCCAGATACCGTGCCCGGCCGAGCTGTCCCTCGACGACCCGGCCCAGATTCCAGAGCGCGAACATGTTGAACACCAGGTGCATCACGCCGAACGAGGCGTCCGGGGGCAGATGCAGGAAGGCCCCCGTCAGCAGCCGGTACCACTCGCCGTCGGCCACCCCGATCAGGTCGAAGCCGGGAACGGACCCGCCCTCGTAGTAGTACTGCCCGCCCTCCGGATCGACCAGCACCGCGCCGAGCATCCCGAACCGTTCCACGGTCTCGGAGCGGACCACCTCGACGACGTACGCGAGGATGTTCAGCACCATCAGCGTGTACGTCACCACCGGCGTCGCGGCCGTCGGCACCGCACCGCCGAACAGCGAGCGGGCCCGGCGGACCGAACGCTGCCCCTCCTTCACGCACTCCACGCAGTGATGACCGACCGCGGCCTCACGCATGCAGTCGGGGCAGATGTACCGGTCGCAGCGCGTGCAGCGCACATACGTCTCGTAGGACGGGTGGCGGTAACACGTGGTGGCGGCGGCCTCCATGGCCGACTCCTTCATTCGTTTGCGGAGCGGAGGGGCCGCTGGGGCGGCGGCGCTCAAGATAGCGAACGCCGGGGGTGACGGGCACACCTGGGTCGGCGGGCCCGTAGTCTCGAAGGTCCCGCCGCCGGAGCCGCGGCAGCCGAAACCCCCTGATCGGAGGCCGACATGGCCGACTCGTCCATCGTCCCGGGGCCGGCCATCAGCCTGAGCAAGGTGCGCGAGCGGGCACCGGCACTGGCCGGCCCGTACGAGAGCGCACGGGTGTCACTGGACAAGCACGGAGCGAGCGGCCTGCGCGCCGCCGTCTACCTTGTTCTCGACTACTCCGGCTCGATGAGGGAGTACTACCGGGACGGCAGCGTCCAGGCGCTGGCCGACCGGGTGCTCGGCCTGTCCGCCCACCTCGACGACGACGGCCGGGTGCCCGTCGTGCTCTTCTCCACGGACGTCGACGCGGTCACCGACATAGCGCTGGACAACCACCACGGCCGGATCGACGCGATCGTGGCGGATCTCGGACACATGGGGAAGACCAGCTACCACCTGGCCATGGACGCCGTCATCGACCACTACCTCGACAGCGGCTCCACCGCGCCCGCCCTCGTCGTCTTCCAGACGGACGGCGGACCGATCAGCAGGCACGCGGCGGAACGCTACCTCTGCAAGGCGGCGAAACTGCCGCTGTTCTGGCAGTTCGTCGGCTTCGGCGACAAGCGGAGCTCGCAGTTCGACTTCCTGCGCAAGCTCGACGAACTGGCCGTACCCGAACGGCGTCCCCTCGACAACGCGGGCTTCTTCCACGCCGGAGCCGACCCCAGGGCCGTCCCGGACTCCGAGCTGTACGACCGGCTGGTCGCCGAACTCCCGCACTGGCTCGCCGAGGCGCGTGCCCAGGGGGTCGTCCGATGACCCTGCGCGTACTGCGGGCGGCCGATCGCACGCCCGTGCCCTGGCACAACGGCGGGGGAGTGACCCGGCAGGTCGCGGCTGCCCCCGAGGACGCGGCTGCCGACACCGCCACCTGGCGGATCAGCCTGGCGGAGGTGTCCTGCGACGGCCCCTTCTCGCTCTTCCCCGGCCTGGACCGCACCCTGACCGTCGTCGAGGGCGAGGGCATGGACCTCGTGGTCGGCGGCGAGCACCACATCGTCGACGAGCCGTTGTGGCCGCACGACTTCCCCGGCGACCTGCCGACCGACGGCCGGCTCCTCGCCGGCCCGGTCGTCAACCTCAACGTGATGTACCGCAGGGACCGTCCAGCGGCGTCGACCGCCGTCGTACGCGGCACCGTCCGGCTGATCCCGCCCGACGGCGGCGCGGTCGTGGCCGTGGCGCTGGAGGACGGTGCGGTGCTGGAGGGCGCCACGGACGTCGAACTGGCCCGCTACGACGCGGTGCTGGCCGTCGGCGAGTCACCGGGCGTGCTGCGGACGTGCGGTTACGCGGTGGTCGTCACCCTGCCGGGGGTGTGAGGCGGCCGCACGGGAGGGCCGTCACGCACCGGGCACCCAGTAGCGGTGCACGGGGGAGACGGCCGGAGGCCCGGAGGCCGGGGGCAGACCCTGCTTCTCGGCGATCGGCATGATCAGCGTGCCGAACTTCTCCATGGCCTCCTCGGACTCCCAGAGGTCGTAGATCTCCAGGCCCGCATCGGTCGGCACACACACGTGCGAGAGGCATCCGGCGAACGTGTCACCGGGGAGCGCCTGCAGTTCCGCGTTGAGCGCGTCGTACTGCTCGGGCGTGGTGCCGGGCAGTACGGCCTTCATGAAGACCGCCATCTCACTCACCTCGGGTGGACCGGGGGCCCTCCCCGCCGCCGGGCGACGACGCACCCCTTCCAGCACACCACGACCGCACCGGGGCGGCATCCGTTCCGGTGACGTCCGGAGAGTCCCGGGAATCCCGACAGGGGATGTCGGGATCACAGGATTCGATGGACCCATGACATCGAGTTCGTGGCAGGACTTCCGGACGGCCGAGCCGGCCTTCGCCGACACCGTCCGGAAGCGGTTCCAGCAGTACAAGCACCATGTCCTGGCCACCCTCCGCAAGGACGGGTCGCCCCGGGTGACCGGGCTGGAGGTGGAGTTCCGGCTGGACGAGATGTGGCTCGGCATGATGCCGAACTCCCGCAAAGCACTGGACCTGCGGCGAGACCCCCGCTTCGCCGTCCAGGCCAACCCGGGACCCGACGCGGAGATGGCCGACGGCGACGTCCGGATCTCCGGCCGGGCGGTGGAGATCACCGACCCGGCCGTGCTCGCCGGCTTCGTCGAGGCGGTGACGCCGCCGGAACCCTTCCTCCTCTTCCGCGCCGAACCGCACGAGGTGGTCCGCACCGGGATCGACGGGGACGACCTCGTCGTCCAGGTCTGGCGGGCCGGCGCCCCGCTGCGCACCCTGCGCAGGGGCAACGACGACAGCCCGCCCCACGAGACGTGAGCCGATTCGCCGGCTCTCGTCCCGGGCATGACCTGAACCACCGCCCCGGCGTGACCTGACCGGTGCGGGGCCTCCGTCCGACCGGCTCCGGGCCGGTCGGACAATGGGCGGGTGCCCAACAAGAAGAAGTCCCCGGCGACCTCCTCACCGGAGCGCCGCGGCGAACTGCTCTCCATCGCCGCAGAGGTCTTCGCCGCACACGGATACGACGCCACCACCGTCCGCAGGATCGCGGACGAGGCCGGGATGCTCGCCGGCAGCCTCTACCACCACTTCGATTCGAAGGAATCGATGGTCGACGAGATCCTCTCCACCTTCCTGGCCGGGCTCCGGGCCGCGTACGACGGGGTGCTCGGCCCCGGCACCGGCCCGGATCCCGGCCCCGGGGAGACGATCGAGGCGCTGGTCACCGAATCGTTCCGGCAGATCGACCGGAACCGTGCCGCCGCCGCCATCTACCGGAAGGAGGCCGAGCACCTCTCCGCCCGGCCCGGCTTCGAGTACCTCGCCGACGCGCGGGCGGCCTTCGAGGAACCCTGGCTCCGCGCGCTGGAGCGGGGCGTCGCCGACGGCTCCTTCCGCGCGGATCTGGACGTCCCCATCACGGCCCGCCTCCTCCGGGACGCCGTCTGGGGCGCCGCCTCCTGGTACCGGCCCGGCGCCGGTCAGGACCCCGAGGAGCCGGCCCGCCGGTGCCTGTCCCTGATAAAGGACGGCATTACGTCGCGTACATGATGATTCCGGCCGCAGGCGCCGGTGGGAAGGTACCCGACCGGGGCAACGCGCACCGGGAACCTTGTGAGTCGGTCCGCCCGGTGCGTGCCCGCCGGGAGTGCGTGGACGTGGCGTTCGGGTGAATGTCCCTCCGGCCGGCCGGACCCGTGGACCCGGAGGTTCCGTTCCCCGCCGGAGGGCTCACAGCCCTTGGGAGAACAGTGCGGGAAGCATCCGGGAACGATTCCGGAACCCTCCGCCAACGGCCTCGAAGACCGCCCTGGTCAGCGAACCCTTCCGCGTGGCGGGCCGGCGGGACCTGCCGCTCGGCGACAGAACGTGCTACGGTTGCCCAGTTGCAGTTTTGGTACCCATGAACTTTATGTGCGCCTGACGGGAACCCTCCTCAGGCGCTTTATTGTTTTCCGGCTTTCTCCGGATGGGGCTCAATGCGGCGACTTGGAATTCGTAAAGTGCGGATTTCCGGCACTGCACCTCTTTTAGGAGAATGACATGGCTACTGGAACCGTGAAGTGGTTCAACTCGGAAAAGGGCTTCGGCTTCATCGAGCAGGACGGCGGCGGCGCCGACGTCTTCGCCCACTACTCGAACATCGCCACCCAGGGCTTCCGTGAGCTCCAGGAGGGCCAGAAGGTCTCCTTCGACGTCACGCAGGGCCAGAAGGGCCCGCAGGCGGAGAACATCGTCCCGGCCTAATTGCCGGACGCGTACCTCGCAGCCGGGGCCCGCACCGTGAAGGTGCGGGCCCCGGTTTGTGCTGTTTCCGGCTCATACCGTCCCCGGGCCGCTCCGTGTCCGGGACACCTGCTCTGTGCTTGCATCCTGGGGCGCACATCAAGCAGTCCACAGCAGTCGGCAGTAACCCCAGGAATCCCCCAGGAGGGCAATTCCGTATGACCCGCTCCGAACGCCAGGACCGACCCACCCGCAGCCGCCCGATAAAGGGGCGCGGCGCGGACAGGCCGCAGGCGAACACCCGAGGCGCCGGCAAGGCGCCGGCCCGTCGCAGGCCCGCACCGGCACAGGGCGGCGAATTCGCCCTGCCGGAGACCATGACCCCCGCACTGCCCGCCGTCGAGGCGTTCGCCGAGCTGGACATGCCCGCCGCGCTGCTGAAGACCCTCACCGCCCAGGGTGTGACCGACCCGTTCCCCATCCAGGGCGCCACCCTGCCGAACTCGCTGGCCGGCCGGGACATCCTCGGCCGCGGCCGTACCGGCTCCGGCAAGACCCTGGCCTTCGGCCTGGCCCTGCTCGCGCGCACCGCCGGACGCCGCTCCGAGCCGCACGCCCCGCTGGCCCTCGTCCTCGTCCCGACCCGTGAGCTCGCCCAGCAGGTGACCGACGCGCTGACCCCGTACGCGACGTCCGTGAACCTCCGCGTGGCCACGGTCGTCGGCGGCATGTCGATCAGCCGGCAGTCCGGCGCGCTGCGCCGCGGCGCCGAGGTGCTCGTCGCCACGCCGGGACGGCTCAAGGACCTCATCGAGCGCGGCGACTGCCGCCTCGACGAGGTCGCCATCACCGTCCTCGACGAGGCCGACCAGATGGCCGACATGGGCTTCATGCCGCAGGTCGTCGCGCTGCTCAAGCAGGTCGAGCCGGACGGACAGCGGATGCTGTTCTCCGCGACCCTGGACAAGAACATCGACCGGCTGG
This sequence comes from Streptomyces sp. NBC_01520, assembly GCF_045040375.1. NCBI lineage: Bacteria > Bacillati > Actinomycetota > Actinomycetes > Kitasatosporales > Streptomycetaceae > Streptomyces > Streptomyces sp. NBC_01520. The sequence continues at coordinate 2,019,966 of NZ_CP109404.1, read as the reverse complement.
TCAAGATGTTCCTCACCGACCCGGTCGTGCACTCCGTCGACCCGTCCGCCGGAGCGGTCACCACGATGGAGCACCACGTGCTCCACGTCCTGGACGAGACGGACAAGAAGGCCGTCGCCACGAAGATCGCCGCCCGTGAGGGCCGGGTCATCATGTTCGTCGACACCAAGCGTGCCGCCGACCGCTTCGCCAAGCGGCTCCTCGCCAGCGGTGTACGGGCCGCGGCCCTGCACGGCGGCCGGTCCCAGCCGCAGCGCAACCGGACGCTGGACCAGTTCAAGAACGGGCAGGTCACCGCGCTCGTCGCGACGAACGTGGCGGCCCGTGGCATCCACATCGACGACCTGGACCTGGTCGTCAACGTGGACCCGCCCACCGACCACAAGGACTACCTCCACCGCGGCGGGCGCACGGCGCGCGCCGGGGAGTCCGGCAGCGTCGTCACGCTGGTGCTGCCCGAGGAGAAGCGGGACATGACCCGGCTGATGTCGGACGCGGGTATCGCGCCGCACACCACCCGGATCAAGTCCAGCGACGAGGAGCTCAGCCGGATCACGGGTGCCCGTGAGCCGTCCGGTGTCGCGATCGTCATCGAGGTTCCGCAGCCGACGCAGCCCAAGCCGCGTACGCGCGGCACCGGCTCGGGCTCGGCGGCGGGCGGAGCCTTCCGCTCGGGCAGCCGGGGCCGCGGCCGTCGCAGCGGTACGGGCGCGGGCACGGGTGCCGCGCAGGGCGGCGGCGGTGCGGCGCGCGGTGGTGCGGGCGGCGGTGCGGGTGGCGGTGCGGCGCGCGGTGGTGCGGGTGGCGGTGCTGCGCGCGGTGGTGCGGGCGGCGGCGCACGCGGTGGTGCCGGTGGCGCGGGCGGTTCTGCCCGTGGCGCCGGAGCCGGCCGGGCCGGTGGCGCCGGGCGGGGACGCCGGGCCGCGTAACGCGGAACTCCCGGGCACGGGGACCGGCTTCGGCCGGTCGCCGTGCCCGTTTGCATACCCGCTGTCATGTCCGGGCCCTGACGCTGCCCGTGCCCCGGCGCCGGGCTGCTCCGTGCCCCGCCCAGGTCCGTCTCCTCAGCCCGCAGGGCCGCCGGTCAGGCCGTACGGCTCCTCCGGCAGGTCGGCCGGTTCCTCGTACCGGCCGAGCGCCCCTTCCGCGGAGGCGACGACCACCGCGTCCACGGCCCCGCGCGCCAGCTCCCGCAGCAGGGGCACCGCACGCCCCGCGAACGGCCGCGCACCGGAACCGAATCCGAGCCGCGCCAGCACCTGCGCCCCGAACGCCTGCCGCAGCGGATCGCCGCTCGCCGTCCAGGCGGCCGCCGCCTGGAACGTCTCCTCGTCGCCGCGCAGCCACAACGCCCCGACGGACTCCTGCCAGTTGTCCAGCTCGGGGTCCCCGTACCGCAGTGCCCTGGCTGCCAGCTCCTCGTAGGAGGCCCGCAGCCCCAGCGCGTGTTCCAGCATCGTCGCGACCGCGCCGTGCCCCGTCTGCCGGTCCTGCCCCGCGAACGGCTCGCCGTCCCGCAGCAGTTCGACGGTGACGGTCACCCCGCCGTCCACGGCCGTACGGCGCACCGTGGTCCCGTGACGCGCGTCGTCCCCGTACAGCTCGGACAAGGCGTCCCGCAGATCCTGTTCCACGTCGAGTGCCAGCATGCGCCGGGCCTCCTCCAGCGCCGGGGCCAGGTCCGGGGCGCCGTGCCGGAGCAGGGCCCGTACGGTGAGCGCCGAACCCCGCCGGGCCGAGACGACCAGCGGGGGTTCGCCCTGCGGGCCGGGCAGGCCGGGGTCCGCGCCGTGGCCGAGCAGCAGCTCGGCGACCCGCGCGTGGCCCAGACCGGCCGCCCAGCGCAGTGCGGTGAAGCCGAATTCCTCGCGCAGGTCCGGCCACGCCCCGGCCGCCAGCAGCGCCTCGACGACCTCGGTGTGCCCGCCGCACGCCGCCCCGCACAGCGGCAGGTCACCGGCCCCCGGGCCGCTCGCCCGGTTCGGGTCCGCGCCCACGGCCAGCAGCAGCCGGACCGCACCCGGCAGGTCCTGCACCGACGCCAGGTACAGCGCGGTCGTGCCGTCCTCGTCGGTCGCCTCGGCGGACGCACCCGCGCGGAGCGCCCGTACGACGACGTCGTCACCCTCGTACAACGCCTCGAAGAGGCTGCTCGGGTCACCGGCCGGATCGTTCATCATGCACCGACCCTACGGCGGCCCCTGCCCGTGACCACGAATCAGGTGTCGCACTCCAGGACCGTGCGGCACAGCCCGCACCGGACGCGGACCCGGCCCCGGACCGGGACACGGATGCGCTGGTGACAGGTGGGACAGGGGAAGGAGACCCGGAGTCCGGCGGACCCGTTCTCGAAGGCGTAGGGCACGGAGGGGTCCTGGCCCGCCGCCTGGCGTTCCCCGGCCTGGCGCCGGTCCTTGGCGTAGCGGCGGCGGCCCGCCCAGCCCGCCGAGGCCAGCGGCGGCCGGTGACGGTCGTACCGGGCACGGTCCCGGCCCTTCGTGTACGCCGTGTAGGCCTGCGGGCTGGTGAACCACACGGACGGGTCCTCGTCGAAGACGAGCGCGCGCTCGGCGAGGACGTACCCGAACTCCTCGGGCGTGAGATAGCCGAGCTTCTGGCTGGAGGTCGCGTCCTCACGGAAGGCGTCCAGCAGGAGCCAGCCCGCGCCGAGATAGGCGGTCACCGTGTCGGTGAGGATCTCGTTGTCACGGGTGCCGGGGAACTCCAGCCCCAGCCGGTGCAGCAGGACATGGGTGATCTCGTGCGCCAGCGCCGCCCCGATGTCCCTGCGGTGCGTGCGGAACCGGTCGTTGAGCTCGATGAAGTACTCCGGGCCCGCCGTGAGTTCGACACTCGCGGCGTGCTCCATCGGCCGGAAGGCGACGATGACCCGGGCCTCCGGCAGGTGCAGGTGCTGCACCAGGGCGTGCGCCACCCGCTGGGCGCCGAGGTGCAGGTCGTCCCCGTCGGAGAAGGCCGCGTCGGCCGGGGCGAGGCTGGTGGCGTACCTGTGCACACCGTCGGGGGAGATCCGCCCGTAGAGCGCGGTGATCGCGGACCTGACGGTGCCGAGGTGCGGGAATCCGTGGACGACCGGACCGCCGCCGGTGCCGCTCCTGCTGTCGGTCACGTCCCAACTCCCCGTCGATCGTGCTCAACGGACCTCACTCTAGGCGGACGCGTGGGGGAGCGGACCGGTTGACCGGCTGGTGATCTTGGCCGGAATCCCTGTCTTGTGGCAGCGGTGATCGTCTCCCGATAATCGGATCGGTCTTGTCGGGAGCATGCCGAGAAATTGGCCGGCTGTGCCCCTGACCTGGACCTGCACGCCCGCACGCCTGCACCCGCACCCCCACCGAACCCCCCACCGAAAGCAGGCAGTCCCTTGAAGCAGCTTCTGCGCACCCTCAAAAGATGTTCCGTCGTCGCCGCGGTGGTCCTCGCCGGCCTCAGCCTCCAGCCCAGCGCCTCCGCGGCCCCCGCCCCCGTCGTCGGCGGTACCCGCGCCGCCCAGGGCGAATTCCCCTTCATGGTCCGGCTCTCCATGGGCTGCGGCGGCGCGCTCTACGCCCAGAACATCGTGCTGACCGCCGCGCACTGCGTGAACGGCTCCGGCAACAACACCTCGATCACCGCCACCGGTGGCGTCGTCGACCTTCAGTCCTCCAGTGCCGTCAAGGTCAAGTCCACCAAGGTTCTCCAGGCCCCCGGCTACAACGGCAAGGGCAAGGACTGGGCGCTCATCAAGCTCGCCCAGCCCATCAACCAGCCCACCCTGAAGATCGCCACCACCACCGCGTACAACACCGGCACCTTCACCGTCGCCGGCTGGGGTGCGGCCACCGAGGGCGGCGCCCAGCAGCGCTACCTCCTCAAGGCGAGCGTGCCCTACGTCTCCGACACCGTCTGCGGCCAGGCCTACGGCAGCGACCTCGTCCCCGCCGAGGAACTCTGCGCCGGCTATGTGAGCACCGGCGGCGTGGACACCTGCCAGGGTGACTCCGGCGGCCCCATGTTCCGCAAGGACAACGCCGGAGCCTGGATCCAGGTCGGCATCGTCAGCTGGGGCGAGGGCTGCGCACGCGCAGGCTACCCCGGTGTGTACACCGAGGTGTCGACCTTCGCCTCGGCCATCGCGGCAGCGGCCTCGACCCTCTGACCCGACTCACACCCGAGCATCCCCGGGGGCGCCCTTCCTGACGGGCGCCCCCGGGCCCACCTCCACCAACGGGGCCCCGGCCTCCTCCAGCTCCAGCACCCACACCTCGTTGGAACCCTCGCGGAGGACCGGCCCCGGGACGTACAGCGTGCGCTGCGGCCCCGCCGACCAGTAGCGGCCCAGGCAGAAGCCGTTCACCCAGACGAACCCACGGGTCCAGCCCGGCAGTTCCAGACCCGCGTGACCGGTCCCCGCCGCACCGCTCACCTCGAAGAACCCCCGGAACAGGCCCGTACGCCCCGCCTCCGCCGTACCCCCGAAGCGGACCCGCACCATCGCCCCGGGCTCCTCGAAGACATCCAGCCGCAACGCCCGCGCCCGGACCCCGTGCAGGAACTGCCGCTCGTGCAGCACCCCGCCCGTGACGCCCTTCGGCTCACCCAGCCGCGGCCCGTAGTTGACCCGGCCCAGCGACTCCACCCACAGCTCCACCTGCGCGGGACCCGCGACCGGCTCCTCCAGGGTGTCGTCCTCCTCCGTGAGCACCCCCGCCCGGACCCCGTCCACGTACACCACCGCCCGGTCCCGCAGCCCCGCCGCACGCAGCGGATACGGCTGCCGCGGCCCGGGGACGTCCACCCGGTAGCGCACCAGGCCCCGGTCGACGCCCAGCTCCTCGAACGTCGGCGGAACACCGCACTCCGGCCCCTCCGGATCGCCCAGCGCCTCCAGCACCCCGGCCAGCGGCGCCCCCTGCGTCAACGCGACCCGCACGGGCCGCGCCAGCCCCACGGGCTCCGGAGGCAGCGGCGGCAGCGGACCCTCGGCGTACTCGGCCAGCACCTTCCGCAGCTGCCAGAACTTCTCCGTGGGCCGCCCGTACTCGTCGACCGGCGCGTCGTAGTCGTACGACGTCACCGTCGCCGCCAACGCGCCCTCCTGCAGCGGACCGGAACGGTTGGCCCCCGCCCAGCCCGCGAAATTCGTCCCCCCGTGCGCCATGTACACGTTGACGGAGGCCCCGCACTCCAGGATCTCGCGCAGCGCGGCCGCAGTCTCCGCCGGATCCCGCACGACGGGCTCGGCACCCCAGTGCCCGAACCAGCCGCACCAGAACTCCATGCACATCAGCGGCCCCCGCGGCCGGTGCCTGCGCAGCACCCCGAACGCCTCACGCGCCCCCGAACCGAAATTCGCCGTCGCCGCCAGACCGGGCATCGAACCGCCCGTCAGCATGTGGTCCTCGGGCCCGTCGGACGTGAACAGCGGAACCGTCACCCCGCACCGGCGCAACACCCCCGCCAGTTCCTCCAGATGGACCCGGTCCGAGCCGTAACTCCCGTACTCGTTCTCCACCTGCACCATGATCACCGGACCGCCCCGGTTGATCTGGCGCTGCACCACCTGAGGCAGCAGCTCCCCGAACCAGCGCTCCACCGCCGCCGTGTACCCCGCGTCCCGGGTCCGCACCCGCCGGCCGAAACGGCCCGTCACCCAGGACGGCAGCCCGCCGTTCTCCCACTCGGCGCAGATGTACGGCCCGGGACGCACGATCGCCATCAGCCCCGCCCGGTGCGCCGCGTCCAGGAACCGGCCGAGCGCCCCCACGTCCCGGAAACGCCCCTGCCGCGGCTCGTGGAGATTCCACGGGACGTACGTCTCCACACAGTTGAGGCCCATCGCACGCAGCATCGACAGCCGGTGCCCCCACTGGTCCTCATGCACCCGGAAGTAGTGCAGCGCCCCCGACAGCAGCCGTACGGGCTCCCCGTTCAGCCGGAAGTGGTCGTCCCCCACGGTGAAGTCAGTCATCGTGCTCGTACGCTCCTGTGTGCGATCCTCGCCGGCCATCAGCATCGCTTCCGGTGCCCGGCCGGTCCATGGAGAAAGATCACCGGTGTTTGGACGCAACACCCGACCTGGAGGTGAAGGGCCGATGTACCACACCTGGATGCGTTTCTTCACACCCAGCCCGCTGCACCACCGCCTGGGACTGGCCTGCCTCGGAGTCGGCCTGCAGCACGGCGCCCTGCCCGCCGTCGGACCGCGCACCCTGGACCATCACGTGGCCGTCGTCATCAACGCGGGCAGCGGCTGGTTCGGCGGACCGGACGGCCGCAGGCTGCCCGTCACCGGCCCCAGCCTGATCTGGCTCACCCCCGGCACCCCGCACCACTACGGCGCCGACCCGGCCGGCTGGGACGAGAGCTTCGTCGACTTCACCGGCCCCGCCACCACGACCTACACCGAGCTGGGCTACATCGAGCCGGACCGCCCCCTCGTCCCGCTCTCCGACACCTCCGCGCCGCGCGCCGCCATCGGCCGCATCGTGCGCTCCGCACGCCGCGGGAACCCACTGCTGGAGGTGGAGGCGGGCGCCGCCGTCCACGAACTCCTCGTCTCGCTGCGCCGGGCACGCGCCGACGTGGGACCGGACGGCGACCCGGTACTGCAGGCCCTGGCACGGGACGCGTTCCAGCCGTTCTCCGTCGCCGAGCACGCGGCCCGCCATGGCATGACACCCGCCGAGCTGCGCACGGCGGTACGCCGGGGAGCGGGATGCAGCCCCAAGGACTACCTGCTGTCCATCAGGCTGGGCCGCGCCAAGGAACTGCTCGCCGCCACCGACCTGCCGGTCGCGGCGGTCGCCCGGCGTGTCGGCTACGACGACCCGGCCTACTTCTCACGGCTGTTCGCCCGCCGGGTCGGCACGGCACCGGTCCGCTTCCGCGCGCAGCAGGGGCGCAGCGTGCCGGGCGGCTGGAGCGACCGCGTACCGGACCCGGAGGACCCGCCGATGATCCCGCCCCTGTAGGTGCGGCTAGGCTCGTCGACCATGACCACGAGCGACATCGACGAGTCCGTCCGAGCGGAACTGAACCGGCTGCGCGAGAGCATCGACAACATCGATGCCGCAGTCGTCCATATGCTCGCCGAGCGTTTCAAGGCCACCCAGCAGGTGGGCCACCTCAAGGCGGCGCACCAGCTGCCGCCCGCCGACCCGGCCCGCGAGAGCCGTCAGATCGCCCGGCTGCGGCAGCTGGCGGAGAGCGCCAGGCTGGATCCCGCGTTCGCCGAGAAGCTGCTGAACTTCATCGTGGCGGAGGTCATCCGCCACCACGAGCGCATCGCGGAGGAGTCGGCGGGGGAGGCCGCGTCCCCCGGGGCCTGAGACAGGACCCGGGGCACGTCCTCGGGTGGGCACGTCACCAGGCGGGAGTGTCCCGGGAGGGGGTGTCCCGGGAAGGGCCGGACTGCGGCGGGTACGCCGGCCCGGACTGGGACGGGTACGCCGACCCGGGCTCGGCGGGCCGACCCGGGAACTGGGCCGGCCGGGTTCCCCGGGTCCGGTCCGCGGAACGGGGCCCGCCGGCCGGGGTGTCCGACGCGGACCACTCGCCCTCACCGAGGATGAGGAGCGGGTCGAACATCACGACGACACCGGCGAGGATCAGGAACGTCACGGGCCCGATCAGCAGCGGCAGCATGATCGAGTTCGCGGCGTCACCCATGACCGCCTGGGAGTTGTCGATGTTGTGCAGGTGCACGGCGATGCCGCTCATGCCCATGTAGTGCATGCCGGTGACGGCGACGCCCATGACCATGCTGGCACCGAGGCTCGCCAGGAAACCGTGGACCGACACGGCGGCCCAGAGCGCGGCGGTCGCAGCGGCGACGGCGATCAGGACGGAGAGCGTGACGGCCACGGTGTCGTACTCGATCCGGCCGTTGAGCCGTATGCCCGCCATACCGATGTAGTGCATCGCCGCGACACCGAGCCCGGTGATCAGGCCCGCCGATATCAGCGCCGGCCGGGTCGCACCCCGGTACCCCACGATGAAGACACCCACGCCGACCACCACGACCGCGACGACCAGGCTCAGGATCGTCTGCCGGAGGTCGTAGGTGACCGGGGCCTCCGCCACGTCGAAGCCCATCATGGCGACGAAGTGCATCGTCCAGATGCCCGAGCCGATCGAGGCCGCGCCGAGCGCGAGCCAGCCGAGCCTCCAGGCGCTGGTGTTGCGCAGGGAGCGGATGGTGCAGCGCAGCCCCAGCGCGCCGCCCAGGCATGCCATCACGTACGCCACCACGGGGGTCACGGCGCCGTAGTTGAAACCGTCGATCGTGCCTTGCATGAGCAGGCCGCTCCCTGACATGTGGAAGGTGTGAAGGAAGAGTGTGAGATGTGACTTTAAGGTCGCCTTAGTATTTGGCCAAATCTCGATCCAGGAAATTGCCGCAAAATGTATAAAAGTGATCGATTGAGGGGGTGTTGGGGGAGATTTCGGCGGTTCCAGCCTCAAGATCAAGATAAAACGAACGAGGGACTGCGGCATCGCGCCACCGTGAACACCCGCATCGGGCCACCGTGAACACCCGCATCGGGCCACCGTGAACACGCGCACCGGGCCACCGTGAACACCCGCACCGGGCCACCACGAACACCCATGACAACCACCCGCCCCGGCCACCCCCGCCCGTCAGCCCTGCGAGAACCCCACTGCACAGCTCCGGACCCGTACGGCAGCATGGGCGCCATGTCCGTACTGACGCGCAACGAAGCGCAGACCCGCGCCCAGCTCCTCGACGTACACCGGTACACGGTCGACCTCGATCTCACCGCAGGCGAGGAGACCTTCGACTCCAGGACCGTCATCAGGTTCACCGCCCGCACGGCCGGAGACACCTTCGTCGAGATCAAGCCGGAGACCCTGCGCTCGCTCAGTCTCGACGGACACACCCTCGACCCCGGCCTCCTCGACGGGAACCGTTACCCCCTCGACCGCCTCACCGAGGGCCCCCACGAACTCGTCGTCGACGCCTCCCTCCGCTACTCCCGCACCGGCGAAGGCATGCACCGCTTCACCGACCCCGCCGACGGCGAGACATACGTCTACACCCAGCTCTTCATGGACGACGTCCAGCGCGTCTTCGCCGCCTTCGACCAGCCCGACCTCAAGTCCGTCTTCGACATCACCGTCACCGCACCCGAAGGCTGGACCGTCCTCGGTAACGGCATCGCCACCCGCACCGCCCCCGGCCGCTGGACCATCGCCCCCACCCCGCCCATCTCCACCTACCTCGTCGCCGTCGCCGCCGGCCCCTGGCACTCCGTCACCACCCAGCACGCGGGAATCCCCTTCGGCATCCACTGCCGCCGCTCACTGGCACCCCACCTCGACATCGACGCCGACGAGATCCTCACCCTCACCCGCGCCTGCTACGACCGCTACCACGAAAAGTTCGACGAGCCCTACCCCTTCGACTCCTACGACCAGGCATTCGTCCCCGAATTCAACGCCGGCGCCATGGAGAACCCCGGACTCGTCACCTTCCGCGACGAATTCGTCTACCGCTCCGCCGTCACCGACACCGAACGCCAGACCCGTGCCATGGTCATCGCCCACGAGATGGCCCACATGTGGTTCGGCGACCTCGTCACCCTCACCTGGTGGGACGACATCTGGCTCAACGAGTCCTTCGCCGAATACATGGGCTACCAGACCCTCACCGAAGCCACCCGCTTCACCGACACCTGGGTCGACTTCGGCGTCGCCCGCAAGGGCTGGGGCTACGACGCCGACCAACGCCCCTCCACCCACCCCGTCGCCCCCGACCCCGAAGCCGTCCCCGACACCGCCTCCGCCCTGCTCAACTTCGACGGCATCTCCTACGCCAAGGGCGCCTCGGCCCTGCGCCAACTCGTCGCCTGGCTCGGCGAGAAGGACTTCCTCGCCGGAATCAACACCCACTTCGCCCGGCACAGATTCGCCAACGCCACCCTCGCCGACTTCATCGACAACCTCGCCTCCGCCACCGACCGCGACGTCCACGCCTGGGCCGCCACCTGGCTGCGCACCACCGGAATCGACACCCTCACCGCACACACCGAGGACACCGGCCACACCTGGACCCTCGCCGTCGAACACACCGGCAACCGCCCCCACCGCATCGCCGTCGGCACCTACGACCACATGCTCGACACCCAGTCCGGCACCGACCAACTCGTCCTGCGCGACCGCTTCGAACTCGACATCCCCCAGGACGACACCCCCACCACCCTGCCCGGCCGCCGCCCGGCCCTCGTCGTCCTCAACGACAACGACCTCACCTACGCCAAGATCAGGCTCGACCCCGCATCCTGGACCACCACCCTCGACCACCTCTCCGGCATCCCCGACGCCCTCACCCGCGCCCTCCTGTGGAACACCGCCCGAGACATGGTCCGCGACGGTGAACTCCACCCCACGGCCTACCTCACCGCCGCCCGCACCCACCTCCCGCACGAGACCGACCTCGCCCTCGTCCACGGCGTCCTCGGCTTCGCCGCCACCCACATCACCGACCGCTACCTCACCCCCCACGACCGCCCCGCAGCCCTCACCACCCTCACCTCACTCTGCCGCGACCTGCTCCGCCGCACCGAAGGCCTCACCGCCAAGGACTGGGAACAGCGCGCCGGCAGCACCGGCCCCGGCAACCCCGCACCCGGCCTCCGCCTCACCGCCGTACGCCACTTCATCGACGCGGCCACCCAGCCCGACGCCATCCAGGACTGGCTGAACGACGGCACCGTCCCCGGCGGACCCGAACTCGACCCCGAACTCCGCTGGCGCATCCTCACCCGCCTCGCCGTCCTCGGCGCCACCGACGAGCCAGCCATCGCCGACGAACTCGCCAAGGACCCCAGCGCCACCGGACAGGAAGGCGCCGCCCGCTGCCGCGCCGCCCTCCCCACCCCCGAAGCGAAGGCCACCGCCTGGCACGCCATGTTCACCGACGACACCCTCTCCAACTACCTCTTCACCGCCACCGCCCAAGGCTTCTGGCAACCCGAACAGGACGACCTCCTCCACGACTACGTCGCCCGCTACTACCCCGAAGCCACCGCCCTCGCCGTACGCCGCGGCCCCGCCATCGCCGAAGCCGCCGGCCGCCACGCCTTCCCCGCCTACGCCATCGACCCCCACAGCCTCCGCCTCGGCACCGACGCCCTCGACGACCAGGCACTCATCCCCGCCCTGCGACGCAAACTCACCGACCAGCTCGACGACCTGCGCCGCGCCCTCGCCGTACGCAACGCCCACTGACCCACCCACACCGCACCCCGACGGCGCGACACCCACCCACGACCCGCACCGCGCCGTCCACCTGCGCCACACCCACCCGGCGCACGACCTCGGCACACGCACCACCCACCGTGCCCGGCCCCACCCACACCCAGGGGCCGGGCACAGCCATGCGAGCAGCGCACACCTATACCAGGCACACCCCCGCCACCCCGCCGACACCAGGCAGCAGTACCCCTTTCGGGTTCAGATCGTTGGGCTCTTCGGCCGCTCCCCCCGAATCCCGGACAAGCTGGCACGCCCGCCCCCGCGCACCCGAAGGACCACCAGACCCATGCCCACCCCACCCCTGGCCGGAGGCACCGCAGGCCCCACCCACCTGCGCCCCCTCCTCGACACCGTCCTCACCGCACTCCACGACGGCGCCGCCCGCCGCAACGGCCCCCTCCCCCCAGGCGGCCCCGACACCGTCACCCACCACACCGACCACACCACCGGCCCCCTCATCCCCGACCACGGCACCGGCGCCCACCACGCCCTGCGCACCCTCGTCACCGCACTCACCGAAGGCGCCGCAGACCCCGCACACCCCCACTGCGCCGCCCACCTCCACACCCCACCCCTCGCCGTCGCCGCAGCAGCCGACCTCGCCGCATCAGCACTCAACCCCTCCATGGACTCCTGGGACCAGGCCCCCGCCGCCTCCGCCCTCGAAGCCACCCTCACCCGCACACTCGCCGCCGAGATCTACCCCCACACCACCCACCCCGACGCCCTCGTCACCACCGGCGGCACCGAAGCCAACCAACTCGCCCTCCTCCTCGCCCGCGAACGCCACGGCCCCATCCAGACCATCTGCGCCGCCAACGCCCACCACAGCATCGCCCGCGCCACCTGGCTCCTCGGCCTCCCCACCCCCCTCGTCATCCCCGCCCCCACCGGCACCATGGACCTCCCGGCCCTCGAAGCCACCCTCACCCGACACCAAGGCCCCCTCCTCGTCGCAGCCACCGCCGGCACCACCGACACCGGCCACATCGACCCCCTCCACGCCATCGCCGACCTCACCGAAGCCCACGGCGCCGAACTCCACATCGACGCCGCCTACGGCGGCCCACTCCTCTTCAGCCCCACCCACCGCCACCTCGTCCACGGCCTCCACCGCGCCCACAGCGTCACCCTCGACCTGCACAAACTCGGCTGGCAACCCGCATCCGCCGGCATCCTCGCCGTCCCCCACCACCACGACCTCGACGCACTCCACCACCAAGCCCCCTACCTCAACGCAGGCGACGACACCGACGCAGGCCTCCCCGACCTCCTCGGCCGCTCCCTGCGCACCACCCGGCGCCCCGACGCCCTCAAGATCGCCGCCACCCTCCAAGCACTCGGCCGCGACGGACTGGCCGACCTCATCGACCGCACCCTCGCCGCCGCCCACCACCTCGCCGACATCATCACCACAACCCCCCACCTCGACCTCTACGCCCGCCCCACCATCAGCACCGTCCTCTTCCGCCCCACCGACACCGACGACACCACCGTCGCCACCATCCGCCGCACCCTCCTCACCCAAGGCCACGCCGTACTCGGCCGCGCCCACGCCGACAACCGCCTCTGGCTCAAAGCCACCCTGCTCAACCCCCACACCACCCCCGAAGACCTCCGCCGACTCACCACCCTCGTCACCCACGCCCTCACCGGCCTCACAGAAGGCAGCACCCCCCGATGACCGACCAGCCCGCGGCCACCCCCGACCGGCCGCACGACCTCATCGGCATCGGCATCGGCCCCTTCAACCTCTCCCTCGCCGCACTCGCCCACGGCATCCCCACCGCCCCCGACAACCCCCACCCCCTCGCCGTCACCTTCTACGAACAGAACCCCGCCTTCCACTGGCACCCCGGACTCCTCATCGACGGCGCCACCCTCCAAGTCCCCTTCCTCGCCGACCTCGTCACCCTCGCCGACCCCACCAGCCCCTGGACCTTCCTCAACCACCTCCGCACCCAGGACCGCCTCTACCCCTTCTACTTCGCCGAGCGCTTCCACATCGAACGCACCGAATACGACGCCTACTGCCGCTGGGTCAGCCGACACCTCCCCGGCCTCCACTTCGGCCACCAGGTCGACACCATCCGCTGGAACACCGACCGCGCACTCTTCGAAGTCGACTTCACCCAACTCGACCCCCAGGGCGAAGCCGAAGCGCTCGGCCGCGCCTTCACCCGCCACATCGCCCTCGGCGTAGGCACCGAACCCTTCATCCCCGAACCCCTACGCCCCCTCACCGACGCCGCGACCCTCCCCGTCATCCACTCCGCCGACTACCTCCACCACCGCCAGGAACTCCTGGACGCCGAACACGTCACCGTCATCGGATCCGGCCAGTCCGGCGCCGAGATCTTCCTCGACCTCCTCCGCGCCCGCCCCCACGGCACCGAGAAGATCCACTGGCTCGCCCGCACCCCGGCCTTCGCCCCCATGGAGTACTCCAAACTCGGCCTCGAACACTTCACCCCCGACTACACCCGCTACTTCCACGCACTCCCCGAAGACGTACGCGACACCCTCGTCCCCAGCCAGTGGCAACTCCACAAAGGCATCGACACCGACACCATCGCCGCCATCCACGACGAGCTCTATCGACGCACCCTCCACGGCGGCTGGCCCGACGCCACCCTCACCCCCGGCGTCACCGTCCGCACCGCAGGCCGCATCTCAGGCACCCGCATCGAACTCCACCTCGAACACACCCAGCAGGCCACCCGCACCCGCCTCACCACCGACGCCGTCGTCCTCGCCACCGGCTACCGCGAACGCCCCCTCGACACCCTCCTCGACGGCATCGCCCCCCACATCCGCCGGGACACCTCCCACCGCCCCCGCGTCGACGAAGCGTTCCGGCTCGACCTCGACCCCGCCGTCACCGGCCACATCTACGTACAGAACGCCGAACGCCACACCCACGGAGTCGGCGCCCCCGACCTCGGCCTCGCCGCCTGGCGCAGCGCCACCATCCTCAACGACCTCACCGGCACCACCCCCTACCCCCTCCCACAACGCACCGCGTTCACCACCTTCGGCCTCACCCCCCAACCCGCCCCCCGCATCCCCGGCCAAGGCACCACACACACCACCCCCCTCCACCACCACTGAACCCGCCCACCCACGACAAAGAAGGGGCGGCCCGCACCCGCGGACCACCCCAAACGGCAACGGCGGGACCACCCGGAACATCACGGGCGGCCCCACCGGCCGGCACAACACTCGGAACGCCCGTAGCACCCAGAGCACCCCGAGCACCCCAACCACTCAGAACACCGGCAGACCCTCACGCGTCAGCCGCCAGTCCACCGAAGCGAACTCCGCCGGATCCACCGAACCCTTCGCCCGCACCCAACCGATGATCGTGTTCCGGATCTCGTCCGAATTCGCCCACAACTGCTTCGCACCCGGCACGTGCGGGAAGTTACCCCCACCACTCGCCCGGTAGTTGTTCACCGCGAACACGAACTCCGCAGCCGGATCCACCGGCTTCCCCTCGAACGACAACCCCACGATCCGCGAACCCGCCGGCTGTGCGATATCGATGTCGTACGACACACCCGACACCACGTCATAGTTGTAGTCCGGAATACCATCCGAATTCGTCAACTTCGACGTATCCACCGGCACACCCGAAGCCGTCCGCACATAATACTGTGCCGAATACTCCAGATAATCCTTCAGCTGCGCACCCGTCAGCAACCGCGCCTCAAGCGTGTTCTCGAACGGATACAGCCCCGCAGCATCCTTGATCGTCACCTCACCGGCCGGAATCGCCGCCGTACGCGAGAAACACGCCGCCTGCGACAGCACCGGCAACGCCGCGTACTCCCCACCGGCCAGCGCCTCCTTCACCGTGTCCGCCTGCACCAGGTTGATCAGATCGATGACCGGCTCGTCCTTCCACGGCGCATCCACCGTCGACATCGCCACCACCGACGTACCGATCACCTGATTCACATACGCCACCACCTTCGTGTGCTCGTCCCCGAGCATCGAGGTGATCCGCGGATCCTCCTCCACCGCGTTCGAATTCAGCACCTCCGCGCCGACCTTCTCCACGACCCAGCGACCCTTCTCCCACACCAGATCGAAGTCGAACAACGTCAACCGCTGCCCCCACTTCAACGGCTCCGAAAGAACGACCTGCTTACCCGTCTCCTTGTTCGTCACGAAGTACTCGGGAATCTCCGAATGTGCGTGACCCACCAGAATCGCATCGATACCCGGCACCTGCTCCGCCACCAGACCCGCCGCGTTCTCCACGTACGGCAACTGATCCCCGTACGAAGACGTACCCGACGAACCCGAATGCGCCGAAACGATGACCACATCCGCACCCATCGAACGAAGCTTCGGCACCCACTTCGCCGCCTGCTCCTCAAGACCCGGGAACACCATCTTCCCGCCCACGTTCGCCTTGTCCCAGATCGCGATACCCGGATTCGTCAACCCCAGCACAGCCACCCGCACATCACGGCCGTGCGGCGTACGCATCCGCTTGATCACATACGGGGCGAACGCCGGCCGCAACGTCTTGGCGTCCAGAGCGTTCGCACCCAGCAGCGGGAAATCGCACTGCTCCTCGAACTTACGCAGCACCGGAATGCCGTAATTGAACTCATGGTTGCCGAGCGCCGCGGCGTCGTACCCGATCCGGTTCATCGCCTGCGCCATCGGATGCACCGGACCACGCTTCGCCGTGATCGGATCGATCTTCGCGTAGTAGTACGACAACTGCGTGCCCTGAATCGTGTCACCCGCGTCGATCAGCAGCGTGTTCTGCCGCCCGCGCTCCTCACGGATCTGCTCCACCAGCGTCGAGATCTTCGCCAGGCCCACATCGTTGTGCGCCTTGTCGTCGAACTCCCTGTCCGTGAAGTAGTCCCAGTTGAAGACGTTGCCGTGCAGGTCCGTCGTCCCCATCACGGTGAACGAGTACCGCTTCGCCGGACGCCCGTGCCCGTGCCCCTTCGCCTCCGCGGCCCCGGCAGGCCCGGCGACAGCCCCGCCCGCCAGCGCCACACCCGCACCGGCGGCGGCCGACCGGCCCAGAAACGTCCTACGGTTCAACGGCATTCTTGACTCCTCGTCCAGACGAACAACGCGCGTAGATTCTGGCTCAGCCACCACACCCCGCAACACCCCACGCAGGTTTCGATCTGATGACCACCAGCACACGCCACCCCCGACGGCGGACGCCCGGGAGGGCCGGTCGCGGCACCCGGACCCACCCGGCAGTGACACCCGGAATGCTCATCGGAGCGCGCCGCCGCACAATTCAACACTTGTCAATAAGCCTTCACCCAAAGGTTGTTGGGCAGTCATGCAGGGCCAAATACCTACCCGTAGGTAAGGTCTAGGCTCGAATCATGCGCCGAGCGAAAATCGTTTGTACCCTGGGACCCGCAACCGACACATACGAGCAGATCAAGGCACTGGTCGAAGCGGGAATGGACATTGCCCGCCTCAACCTCAGCCACGGCACCTATGCCGAACACGAAGAGCGATACCACCGTGTACGCAAAGCATCCGAAGAGGCCGGACGCAGCGTAGGAATCCTCGCCGACCTTCAAGGCCCGAAGATCCGCCTCGGACGCTTCGCCGAAGGCCCCGTACTCCTTGAACGCGGCGACGACTTCACCATCACCGTCGAACCCATGGAAGGCGACCGCCACACCTGCGGCACCACCTACGACGGCCTCGCCGCCGACGTCACCGCCGGTGAACGCATCCTCATCGACGACGGCCGCGTCACCCTCGAAGTCACCGACGTCGACGGACCCCGCGTCCACACCACCGTCATCGAAGGCGGCATGGTCTCCGACCACAAGGGACTCAACCTCCCCGGCGTCGCCGTCTCCGTCCCCGCACTCTCCGAGAAGGACATCGACGACCTCCGCTGGGCCCTGCGCACCGGGGCGGACGTCATCGCCCTGTCCTTCGTACGCTCGGGACGGGACATCGACGACGTCCACCGCATCATGGACGAAGAGGACCGCCGGCTCCCCGTCATCGCCAAGGTCGAGAAGCCCCAGGCCGTCGAGAACATCGACGACATCGTCGCCGCCTTCGACGGCATCATGGTCGCCCGCGGCGACCTGGGCGTCGAAATGCCCCTGGAACAGGTCCCGATCGTCCAGAAGCGCGCCATCAAGCTCGCCAAGCGCAACGCCAAGCCGGTCATCGTCGCCACGCAGATGCTCGATTCGATGATCGACAACTCCCGGCCCACCCGTGCCGAGGCCTCCGACGTCGCCAACGCCGTCATCGACGGCACGGACGCGGTGATGCTGTCCGGCGAGACCAGCGTCGGCAAGTACCCCGTCGAGACGGTCCGCACGATGGCCCGCATCGTCGAGGCGGCCGAGGAGGACATCCTCGCCAAGGGCCTCCCGCCCCTCACCGACCGGAACAAGCCCCGCACCCAGGGCGGCGCGGTCGCCCGCGCGGCAGCCGAGATGGGCGACTTCCTCGGCGCGAAGTTCCTGGTGGCCTTCACCCAGAGCGGCGACACGGTCAAGCGGCTCTCCCGCTACCGCTCCCCGATCCCGCTCCTGGCCTTCACCCCGGACCCGGCCACCCGCGCGCAGCTGAACCTGACATGGGGCGTGGAGACGTTCCTCGGGCCGCACGGGGACTCGACGGACACGATGGTGGCGCAGGTGGACGAGGAACTGCTGCGGATCGGCCGCTGTAAGAAGGGGGACGTGGTGGTCATCACGGCGGGCTCACCGCCGGGAGTGGCCGGCTCCACGAATCTGGTGCGGGTGCACCACATCGGTGAGGACGACGGCCCGAAGTGACGGTCGTCAGTACTTCGGCCCGACGTGAGCGTCCATGAGCGCTACGGACGCCCGTCGGGCTACGGAGAGGTTCTTCCCCGCTGGTGTGCTTCCATTCGACCCCAACCTGGTCGAGCGTGCTGGTGAAGAGGCCCAGGATGTCTGCCGACAGGTTGGTGAAGAAGTACCGGGGGTACTCGTAGCGTTTCCGCTCACCACGGACGAGGCGGGTGGTCCAGTTGATGATCCGGCAGCCGTCGGAGTGGATGAGACCGCGGATGAAGTCCCACGGGTGGGCATCCACGATGTTCCGTTGCCAGGATTCCAGGACGATCTCGCGGTTGTGCTTCTTTCCGGGGCTGTGCTGAGGGAAAAGGCATGGCCAGTGCTTGCTCCAGCACGTGACGTACTGACAGCCCGGACTCGCTACCCGGCAAACCTTGTGTGACGGCCGCACCTTCAGTACGGCTGCGACGCAGGCGTCGATGAGGCCCGGCCATGCGTCGGCGCATGCGATTCGGAGAGAGTACACACCCCGTCGGTTGACGCTGATGCAGCCATCTCCGAGGTACAGGCCGAGTAAGTAGCTGTAAGCGACGGGATCTCGGGGTGCCACGGGTGTATCACTGCATCTGGGGCAAGGGGTGGAGCGGTCAAGAGGATCTATCCGGACAAGCCATGAGCGGATCGCGGCACGGGAGATGCCGGTCTGCTTACTTACGGAGTTCTGGCTGAAGCCCTGGTCGAGGAGGGCCAGCGCGCGTTTGCGCGTTTCGAGGTCGTACACACTTCCGAGCCTGGTCGGATTGTGGTGTGCAGAGGTGGAAACGGTGCTGCAGTCACACGATCACGTGAATGCGTGCCGTTTCCTTGCGACCTTCGAATCGAAGGAAAAGTGCCCCAGGTGGGATTCGAACCCACACTGTCGGCTGTTTGAGAGCCGCCTCTCTAACCAGTTGGAGTACTGGGGCCTTAGAAAGGAAGGGCCACGAGTGCCCCGCGTAGTGACACCATACCGCAGCTAGGTAGGCTCAAGGCAGCTGCATCTGCCCCGTAACGAGGAGCCCCGTGACCACCCCCGAGTCGCCCCAGCCCGTAGACGACGCCGACGACGACAAGTCGCACGTCCCGCCGCTGACGACCCGCGTCGTCATCGCCGAGGACGAGGCGCTCATCCGCCTCGACCTCAAAGAGATGCTGGAGGAGGAGGGCTACGCGGTCGTCGGCGAGGCCGGGGACGGGCAGCAGGCCGTCGAGCTGGCGCGGGAGCACCGGCCCGACCTGGTCATCCTCGATGTGAAGATGCCGGTCCTCGACGGCATCTCCGCGGCCGAGAAGATCGCCGAGGAGTCCATCGCCCCCGTCCTGATGCTCACCGCCTTCTCGCAGCGCGACCTCGTCGAGCGGGCCCGGGACGCCGGGGCGATGGCGTATCTCGTGAAGCCGTTCAGCAAGAGCGACGTGGTGCCGGCCATCGAGATGGCCGTGTCCCGCTTCGCGGAGCTGAAGGCGCTGGAGAACGAGATCGCCGACCTGTCCCAGCGGCTGGAGACCCGGAAGCTGGTGGACCGGGCGAAGAGCATTCTGCAGACGGACTACGGGCTCTCCGAGCCTGCCGCGTTCCGCTGGATCCAGAAGACGTCGATGGACCGCCGTCTGTCGATGCAGCAGCTCGCCGAGGCGCTGATCCAGGACGCCGAGGAGAAGAAGAAGGCGGCCGAGTAGCGCCGTACGGACATACGCAAGGAGGCCCGCCCCCGAACGACCGGGGGCGGGCCTCCTTGCGTATGTGCGGGAAGGGTCAGTCCTCGCCGAGGTAGGCCTTGCGGACCGACTCGTCGTGGAGGAGATCCGCGCCGGTGCCGGAGAGGACGACCTTGCCGACCTCCATGACGTGGCCCTGGTCCGCGAGGGAGAGGGCGGCCTGCGCGTTCTGCTCGACGAGCAGGATCGTGGTGCCCGCCGCCTTGAGCTGGACGATGGTCTCCATGATCTTCTGCATCATGATCGGGGAGAGGCCCATGGAGGGCTCGTCGAGCATGAGCAGCTTGGGCTGGGACATGAGGGCGCGTCCCATGGCGAGCATCTGCTGTTCGCCGCCGGAGAGGGTTCCCGCGGCCTGCTTCCGGCGTTCCCCGAGAATGGGGAAGAGGTCGTAGGCGCGCTGGATGTCCTTCTCGATGCCTGCCTTGTCGGTGCGGAGGAAGGCGCCGAGCTGGAGGTTCTCCGCGATGGTGAGGCGGGGGAAGATGTGGCGTCCCTCGGGGGAGTGGGCGAGGCCCAGTGCCACGATCTTGTGGGCGGGGATGCCGCTGAGGGGCTTCCCGTCGAAGAGGATCCGGCCGCCGGAGGGCTTGAGGAGTCCGGAGAGGGTGCGCAGGGTGGTGGTCTTGCCCGCACCGTTGGTGCCGATGAGGGTGACGACCTGGCCGGCTTCGACGCTGAAGGAGATTCCCTTGACGGCTTCGATCTTGCCGTAGGCGACCCTGAGGTCCTCGACCTCGAGCAGTGCGGTCACTGGCCTTCCCCTTCTGTGCTGGTGGTGCGCTTGGCCTCGTCCGTCTTCGGCGTTTCGGCCTCGGCGGTGTCCGCGGCCCCGGGCTCCGCCGCCGCTTCCGTCTTCCCGGCCTCGGTGCCGGCCTCCGGTGCGGCCTCGGCCTCGGGCGCGGTGTCGGCTTCGGGGGCCGGTTCCGGCTCGGGTGCCTCGGCGGGTGCGGGGGCGTCCTTCTTCTCGGGGGTGTCCCCTTCGAAGGGTGTGCCGAGGTAGGCGGCGATGACGCGTTCGTCGCCCTGGACGACGGCGGGTGTGCCTTCGACGAGTTTCTCGCCCTGGACGAGGCAGGCGACGCGGTCGCAGAGGTTGAAGATGAAGCGCATGTCGTGCTCGATGACGAGTACGGCGATGCCCATGTCCCGGATGGCGAAGATGAGTTCTTCGGTGACGCGGGTTTCCTGCGGGTTCATGCCGGCGGTGGGCTCGTCCAGGAGGAGGAGGCCGGGGTCGCTGGCGAGGGCGCGCGCGATCTCCAGCTTGCGCTGGTCTCCGTAGGGGAGGTTGCGTGCGAGGTGGTCGGCCTTGTCCTGCAGGCCGATGAACTCGAGGAGTTCCATGGCGCGTGCGTGGGAGGCGGCTTCGGCCCTCTTGAACCCGGGGCCGCGCAGGAGCGCGGACCAGAGGCCTTCCTTGGTCCTGGTGTGGCGTCCGACGAGGACGTTCTCCAGGACGGTCATGTTGGCGAAGAGCCGGATGTTCTGGAAGGTGCGGGCGATGCCTGCCTGGGTGACGAGGTGGGGCTTGGGCGGCAGGACGGTGCCCTTGTAGCGGACCTTGCCCTCGGTGGGGACGTAGAGGCCGGTGAGGCAGTTGAAGAAGGTGGTCTTGCCCGCGCCGTTGGGGCCGATGAGGCCGACGATCTCGCCCGCGTTGACCTTGAGGTCGACGTCGCGTACGGCGGTGAGGCCGCCGAAGCGCATGATGACGCCGCTCGCGTCCAGGACCGGCGTGGTGGTTTCGGTGGTGGTCGTCATGTCGTTCACGCCCCCGCCTTCACGGTGCCGACGCCGGATTCGGGCAGGGTGCCCTCGGGTGTGTCGAGTTGGCCGGTCTCGTGGAATTCGAGCTGGGCCCGCCGGTTGGCGATGAGGCCTTCGGGGCGGAAGCGCATCAGCAGGATGAGTGCGAGGCCGAAGCCGAGGAGCTGGTAGTCCTGGAGGAACTGCAGCTTCGCGGGGATCATGTACAGGAGCGTGGCGCCGATCAGGGGTCCGCTGATCGTTCCCATGCCGCCGAGGATGACCGCGGCGAGGAGGAAGGCGGAGTTGGGCGGCACGGGTCCGGCGAAGACGTACATCTCCGGGACGACGGTGCTCTGTACGTGGGCCTGGACGGTGCCGGCGAGTCCGGCGAGGGTGGCGCCGAGTGCGAAGGCGATGAGTTTGACGCGGAAGCCGTTGATGCCCATGGCGGTGGCGGCGGTCTCGTCCTCGCGGATGGCGACCCAGGCGCGGCCGATGCGGGAGCTGCCGGCTCGGCTGAAGACGAGGACCACGAGGATCATCGCGAGCAGCATGAGCAGGTAGTAGTTGGCGTATCCGCCGAGTTCGAAGCCCAGGACGGTGTGGGATTCGCCGAAGTCGTATCCGAAGAAGACGAGGTCGGGGATGTTCGGTACGCCGTTGGGGCCGTTGGTGACGCGGGGTCCGGATACGCCGTCGAGGTTGCCTACGGTGATGCGGAAGATCTCGCCGAAGCCGAGGGTGACGATGGCGAGGTAGTCGCCGCGGAGGCGGAGGGTCGGGGCTCCGATGACGACGCCGAAGATCAGGGAGACGGCGGCTCCGGTGAGGACCGCTGCCCAGAAGGGGAAGTGGACGTCGAAGGCGGATGCCGTGGTGCCTGAGACGAGTGCGGCGGTGTATGCGCCGACGCCGAGGAAGGCGACGTATCCGAGGTCGAGGAGTCCGGCGAGGCCGACGACGATGTTCAGCCCGAGTGCGACGGTCGCGAAGATGAGGATGTTGACCGCGATGAGGGTGTACTGGTCGGTGTTCTGGGTGAAGGGGAATGCTGCTGCGGCGACGAATGCGGCGGCCACGGCGATGGAGCGGTATTTGGTGGTGAGTGCCGAGAGCCGGGCCATGATGCCGGACTTGAAGAGGGCGCCGACGGCGAAGCCGGCGGTGAGCAGGTAGCCGGTGAAGAGTTCGGCGTACTCGGTGTCGATGCCGTAGGTGACGACGAAGAGGCCGACTCCGAAGGCGACGACGATGATGAGGATCTCGGCCCAGGAGGGGAGCTCCTTGGGGCGTGAGGCCTTGCGGGTGTCGTCGGGCAGGAGGAGGGCGACGAGCGGGATGGCGGAGGCCACCGCTGCTACGAAGCCGCCGGGCTCCAGGTTGACGATGCCGCCGAGTTCCACGGTGATGGCGATGACGGTGAACCAGGTGGTACCGAAGGCGCCGAGGGCGAGGAACTGGAGTGCTTTGGCGGTTCCGCTGGGTGCGATCCAGCGGAGGCCGGGGATGTCGAGGGCGGCGAGTGCGTACAGGAGTACGAGGATGCCTGCGACGAGGGTGAGGACCTGGAGGCCGCCGGGGTAGCCGTAGACGGTGAGGTCGCCGGGGAACTCGTCGGTGTAGGTCCAGGACGTGAATGTACTGGCGATGGTCGCGATGCCGCCGAGGGCGGTGAGGCGGCGCAGGCCGGTGGTCCGGGAGCCGGTGGCCGGGGTGGCGGCCGCGGTTTCGATGGTGTCGGTTGTCATGGCTCTCACGCCCGATCCGCGACGCGCTCACCGAGCAGGCCTTGTGGCCTGACGAGGAGGACGACGATGAGAAGTACGAATGCCCAGACGTTGGCCCAGGCGCCGCCGCCGAGCTGCTGCATGCCGGGGATCTCTTCGATGTAGGCGATCGAGAGGGCTTCGGCGAGGCCGAGGACGACTCCGCCGACCATGGCTCCGTAGATGTTGCCGATGCCGCCGAGGACTGCGGCGGTGAAGGCCTTGAGTCCGAGGAGGAAGCCCATCTCCCAGCCGATCTGGCCCTTGTCGAGTCCGTAGGCGACGGCTGCGACGGCTGCGAACGCGGCACCGATGGCGAAGGCCATCACGATGATGCGGTCGGTGTTGATGCCCATGAGCTTCGCCGTGTCGGGGTCCTGTGCGGTGGCCTGCATGGCGCGGCCGCTGCGGCTCTTGGAGACGAACATGCCGAGGGCGAGCATGCACAGGGGGGCGAGGACGAGGATGAAGGCGTCGGCGCGCTGGATGTAGAGGTTGTCGAACAGCTGGAAGGAGCCACCGTGGAATTCGGGGAAGCTGAGGGGCTTCTTCGCGTCGGGGTAGAAGCCCCAGACAAGCTGCTGGAGGACGATCGAGAGGCCGATCGCGGTGATGAGGGGTGCCAGTCGGGGGGCTCCGCGCAGTGGTCGGTAGGCGAAGCGTTCCGCGGCTGTTGCTACGGCGACGGAGGCGATTGCGCCGCCGACGATCATGAGGGGTATGGCCACCAGGAGAGACGTTCCGCTGGGGAGCGCCAGGTAGGTGGTGAGGGCGCCGAAGCCCCCGATCATGAAGATCTCGCCGTGGGCGAAGTTGATGAGCTGGACGATGCCGTACACCATGGTGTACCCGATGGCTATGAGGCCATAGAGCGCGCCGAGTGCGAGACCGTTGGCCAGCTGTTGCGGCAGTTCGTTCACCGCAGTGCCTCCGATGAGCTTGTCGGATATGACACCGCGCGAGGGCGCTGTTTGCGCCCTCGCGCGGTCAGGAGCATGTGCTGTGGGTGTGCTGGGTGATCAGTCTTCGAACGTGGCGCTCTTGACGTCCTTCCAGGCGCCCTTCTGGACCTCGTAGACGGTGAGCTGCTTGTTGGTGGTGTCACCGAACTCGTCGAAGGAGACCTTGCCGGTCACGCCGTCGAAGGAGACCTTGGACATGGCCTCGGTGACCTTGGCGCGGGCGTCCTCGGGGAGCTTGCCGTCGTTGTCGGCGACGACGGCCTTGACGGCCTGGATGATGGCCCATCCGGCGTCGTAGGAGTAGCCGCCGTAGGCCGCGTACGGGTCCTTGTAGCCGCCGGCCGCGTAGTCCGTGATGAACTGCTTGGCGGTCGGGAGGGCCTCGACGGGGTAGCCGATGGACGTGGCGAGGTCGCCGTCGTTGGCCTCACCGGAGGCGCTGATGAAGGCGGGGTCGTAGATGCCGTCGCCGCCCATGGTGGGGATCTTGGCGCCGGTCTTCTTGATCTGGTCGGAGAGCAGGCCGCCCTCGGGGTACTGGCCGCCGTAGTAGACGGAGTCGGCGCCGGAGCT
Organism: Streptomyces sp. NBC_01520; assembly: GCF_045040375.1. Lineage (NCBI taxonomy): Bacteria > Bacillati > Actinomycetota > Actinomycetes > Kitasatosporales > Streptomycetaceae > Streptomyces > Streptomyces sp. NBC_01520. The sequence continues at coordinate 1,995,084 of NZ_CP109404.1, read as the reverse complement.
CTTGACCTTGTCGGCGGTGCTGGAGAAGTCGGTCTCCTTCACCGTGACGTGGTCGGTGCCGACGACCTTGCCGCCGAGGCGCTCGAACTCCGCGGAGAAGATCGCGGCGAGGCCGGCGCCGTAGGTCTGCTTGTCGTCGACGACGTAGACCTTCTTCTTCTTGGCGTCGTTGTACAGGTACTGGGCGGCGAACTTGCCCTGGACGACGTCGGTGGCGCAGGTGCGGAAGTAGGTCTTGAAGGTGCGCTTGGGGTCGCCGGTGGCCCAGTTGTCGCCCTGGCTGAGTGCCGGGTTGGTGTTGGCGGGGGAGACCTGGGCGAGGTCTGCCTTGTCGAAGACGCCCTGCATGGACTGGGCGACGCCCGAGTTCAGCGGGCCGACGGCTCCGAGGACGTCCTTGTTGCCGACGAGCTTGGTGGCGTTGGCCTGTCCGGAGGCGGGGACGGCCTGGTCGTCGAGGGCTTCGATCTTGAACTCGATGCCGGGGACTTCGTTGTTCTTGTTCGCGGTCTTGGCCGCGAGGTCCACGGAGTTCTTGATGCCCTGGCCGAGTGCGGAGAGGGAGCCGGTCAGCGGGGCGTCGACACCGATGACGACGGTGGTCTTGCTGTCGCTGTTGCCCTTGCTGTTGTCGTCGCGCGACCCGCAGGCGGTGAGAGTGAGTGCACCGGTGGTGAGCACTGTGGTGAGGATGATCAAAGAACGGTGTCGCACGAAAGGTCCTTTCCCTGGCGCGGCCTCCTCTGCATGAGGTGCCGTGACTTCGCCGGGCTGTACTGGTCGATACAGGGCCGTGAGCAGACACGCCCGGCGGCGCGGTGACTGGCGGTGACTCTATGGGCAGGGGCGGGGTCGGGGACGGGGGTGGAGCAGGATGTGACTGTCTTGTTATGCCCTTGAGCAAGGCTTGAGGTGGCTGTGTGGACATGTACGGCTTTCTGCTGGACGGCGAAGTGACCGCATCGTGAGAACGCGCAGCTCTGCTAAGGGGCTTGGGTGGATCTTGGTGCTGTCGCACGAATCGGGGCGCAAGGGGCGTGACGAGGTTGCGCCGACGGGTCGGCGGGGGGTGAGGGGGGCGTTTTCGTGTATTGCGCACTTGTTACGCAGTGTTACATCTGGAGATGTGTTCGATTCGCTGCGGCTGCCTGAGCGGCTGCCTGAGCGGCTGCTGAAGAGCCTCATGGAACATGTGCGCCGGTCAGGGGGTGTTGACCGTGCGTGTCCGGCAACATTCGGGAAATGCTTCGGATATGGGTCCGCCCGGTCCGGAATGCGGTGTGCATTCCGGACCGGGCGGCAGGTTCCGGGGTCGGGTCGTCAGCCGGCGGCGGGCCGTTCCGTCTCGCGCAGGAGGCAGGTGAGACGGGCGGTACAGACCCGCTTGTCCAGTTCGTCGGTGATGACGATTTCGTAGGTGGCGGTGGAGCGGCCGCGGTGCACGGGGGTGGCGACGCCCGTCACGAGTCCGCTGCGTGCGCCGCGGTGGTGGGTGCAGTTCAGGTCCACGCCGACGGCGATCTTGCCGGCTCCGCCGTGGAGCATGCTGCCGATGGATCCGAGGGTCTCGGCGAGGACGGCCGAGGCGCCGCCGTGGAGCAGGCCGTAGGGCTGGGTGTTGCCCTCGACGGGCATGGTGCCCACGACGCGCTCGGCGGACGCCTCGACGATCGTGACGCCCATGCGCTCGCCGAGGTGCCCGGCGGAGAAGAGGGCGGGGAGGTCGACGCCGAGTGCGGCGTACTCGTCGATGATCTCCTGGGGGAACGTGGGTGCGGTGTGCTCGCCCATGGGGTCCGGCTCCGATCGTCTGTGGTTGTTCGTTGCTGTGTGCCCTGTTCCTATCAGACGGCTGAGCGAACGCTTAGGGGCCGGTGTCCGCGGTCCTCGTCCCGGTCGGGCTCAGTGGCCCGGCTCCTCCCCTGCCTGCTCGAAGCGGACGACGACCGACTTGCTGGCCGGGGTGTTGCTGGTGTCCGCGGTGGCGTCGAGCGGGACGAGCACGTTGGTCTCGGGGTAGTACGCGGCGGCGCAGCCCCGTGCGGTCGGGTAGTGCACGACGCGGAAGCCCGGTGCCCGGCGCTCGACGCAGTCCTTCCACTCGCTCACGAGGTCGGTGTACGAGCCGTCGGCCAGCCCGAGCGCGCGGGCGTCCTCGGGGTTGACCATGACGATGCGGCGGCCGCCCCTGATGCCGCGGTAGCGGTCGTCGAGGCCGTAGATCGTGGTGTTGTACTGGTCGTGGGAGCGCAGGGTCTGCAACAGCAGCCTGCCTTCGGGGAGTTCGGGGTACTCGACCGGTGCGGCGGTGAAGTTGGCCTTGCCGGTGGCGGTGGGGAAGCGGCGTTCGTCGCGCGGGGCGTGGGGCAGGGCGAAGCCGCCCGGTCGTGCGACGCGGGCGTTGAAGTCCTCGAAGCCGGGCACGACGCGGGAGATCCGGTCGCGGATCGTCCCGTAGTCCTTCTCGAAGTCCTCCCAGGGTGTGGCGGACCGGGGGCCGAGGACGGCGCGGGCCAGGCGGGCGACGATGGCGGGTTCGGAGAGCAGATGGGGGCTCGCGGGGGCGAGGTTGCCGCGCGAGGAGTGGACGAGGCCCATGGAGTCCTCGACGGTGACGAACTGCTTCGTTCCCGCCTGGACGTCCTTGTCGGTGCGTCCGAGGGTGGGCAGGATCAGGGCGCGGGTGCCGGTCACGGCGTGGGAACGGTTGAGCTTGGTGGACACGTGGACGGTGAGCCGGGCGCGGCGCATCGCGGCTTCGGTGACGGCGGTGTCGGGTGTCGCGGCGACGAAGTTGCCGCCCATGGCGAAGAAGACCTTGGCTTCGCCGTCGCGCAGTGCCTGGATGGACCGGACGACGTCGTAGCCGTGGTGGCGCGGTGAGGTGATGCCGAATTCCTGGTCCAGGGCGTCGAGGAAGGCGGCCGGGGGCCGTTCGAAGATGCCCATGGTGCGGTCGCCCTGGACGTTGGAGTGGCCGCGTACGGGGCACACCCCGGCGCCGGGCCGGCCGATGTTGCCGCGCAGCAGGAGGAAGTTGACCACTTCGCGGATGGTCGGTACGGAGTGCTTGTGCTGGGTGAGGCCCATGGCCCAGCAGACGACGGTGCGCTTCGAGGCGAGGACCATGGCGAGGGCCTGCTCGATGGCCTCGCGCTCCAGGCCGGTGGCGGCGAGGGTCCCGGCCCAGTCGGCGGTGCGGGCGGCCTCGGCGAACTCCTCGTACCCGTGGGTGTGTTCGGCGACGAATGCGGTGTCGACGGCTCCTTCGGTCTCCAGGATCATCTTGTTGAGGAGGCGGAAGAGGGCCTGGTCGCCGCCGATGCGGATCTGCAGGAAGAGGTCGTTGAGGGCCGCGCCCTTGAGCATGCCGCGGGCGGTCTGCGGGTTCTTGAACCGTTCCATACCGGCCTCGGGCAGCGGGTTCACCGAGATGATCTTCGCTCCGGAGGCCTTGGCCCGTTCCAGGGCGGAGAGCATCCGGGGGTGGTTGGTGCCCGGGTTCTGTCCGGCGACGATGATCAGGTCGGCCTGGTGGAGGTCCTCCAGGCTGACGCTCCCCTTGCCGATGCCGATGGTCTCGGTGAGGGCCGATCCCGACGACTCGTGGCACATGTTGGAGCAGTCCGGAAGGTTGTTGGTGCCGAACTCCCGGGCGAAGAGCTGGAGCAGGAACGCGGCCTCGTTGCTGGTGCGGCCCGAGGTGTAGAACAGCGCCTCGTCGGGGGAGTCGAGCGCCGTGAGCTCCTCGGCGAGGATCTTGAAGGCGCGCTCCCAGGTCACGGGCTCGTACCGGTCGGCGCCCTCGGGGAGATACACAGGTTGCGTGATGCGGCCCTGCTGGCCGAGCCAGTAGCCGCTGCGGCCTGCCAGGTCGGCGACGGGGTGCGCGGCGAAGAAGCCGGGGGTCACACGGCGCAGGGTCGCCTCCTCGGCGACGGCCTTGGCGCCGTTCTCGCAGAATTCGGCGGTGTGCCGCTTGTCGCCTTCCGGCCAGGCGCAGCCGGGACAGTCGAAGCCGTCCTTCTGGTTGACCTTGAGGAGGGTCTGCGCGGTGCGCCTTACCCCCATCTGCTGCTGGGCGATGAGCAGACTGTGGGCGACGGCGGGCAGCCCTGCGGCTGCGCGCTGGACCGCTTCGACCTGCGGGGCGTCCTGGACCGGGTCACCGGTCGGGGGCTTGGTGGCCATGGTTGCTCCCCTTCGAGCGCTTCTTCCTCCTTTGATCGTGTCATGCACCTGTGCCGGGGTGCCTGGTGGGAAGTCGGGGATCCGGGAGGTCCCGGCGGGAGCTGTGCCACCGGGCTCGACCGGTGCGCGAGTGGGGGACGAGCGGCGGCCGGTCCGGATTGTCAGTGGTCCGTGGCAGGATCGGGGGCGTGGCTGAGACGGCATCGAAGAAGACGGCAGACAACCGACCGCGCCTGCTCCTGATGGACGGGCACTCCCTGGCGTACCGGGCGTTCTTTGCGCTCCCCGCGGAGAATTTCACGACCGGCACGGGGCAGCCGACGAACGCCGTGTACGGCTTCGCGTCGATGCTGGCGAACACGCTGCGCGACGAGGCGCCCACGCACTTCGCGGTGGCGTTCGACGTGTCCCGCAAGACGTGGCGTTCGCAGGAGTTCCCCGCGTACAAGGCGAATCGTTCCAAGACCCCCGACGAGTTCAAGGGGCAGGTGGAACTGATCGGCGAGCTGCTCGACGCGATGCACGCCGACCGGTTCGCCGTCGACGGCTTCGAGGCGGACGACGTCATCGCGACGCTGGCCACGCAGGCCGAGGCCGCGGGTTTCGAGGTGCTGATCGTCACGGGTGACCGGGACTCCTTCCAGCTGATCACGGACAACGTGACGGTGCTGTACCCGACGAAGGGTGTCTCCGAGCTGACGCGCTTCACCCCGGCGAAGGTCGAGGAGAAGTACGGGCTCACCCCGCGGCAGTATCCGGACTTCGCGGCGCTGCGTGGCGACCCGTCGGACAATCTTCCGGGCATCCCGGGTGTCGGTGAGAAGACCGCCGCGAAGTGGATCAACCAGTTCGGTTCGTTCGACGACCTCGTGGCGCGTGCCGAGGAGGTCAAGGGCAAGGCCGGGCAGAATTTCCGCGACCATCTGGACGCGGTCCGGATGAACCGCCGGCTGACCGAGATGGTCCGCGACGTGGAACTGCCGAAGGCCCCGCAGGAGCTGGAGCGCGCTCCGTACGACCGCACGGCGGTCACCGGTGTGCTGGACGTCCTGGAGATCCGTAACCCGAGCCTGCGTGAGCGGCTGATGGCCGTCGACCCCGGTGCGGCCGGGCAGGAGGAGGTTCCCGAGCCCGCGTCCGGTGTCGAGCTGGACGGTTCGGTGCTGGGTCCGGGCGAGGTGGCGCCCTGGCTGGAGGCCCACGGCGGGCAGCCGCTCGGTGTCGTCACGGTCGACACCTGGACGCTGGGGACGGGCAGCGTGACCGAGGTGGCGCTGGCCGCCGCGGACGGGGCCGCAGCCTGGTTCGACCCCGCGCGGCTCGACGAGGCCGACGAGCGGGCGTTCGCCGCGTGGGTCGCCGACCCGGAGCGCCCCAAGGTCATGCACAACGCGAAAAGTGCCATGCGGGTCTTCCCCGAGCAGGGCTGGCGGATCGACGGCGTCACGATGGACACCGCGCTGGCCGCCTACCTGGTCAAGCCCGGCCGCCGCTCGTTCGCCCTGGACGCGCTGTCCGTGGAGTACCTGGGCCGTGAGCTGGCCCCCGCCGCCGCGTCCGACGGCCAGCTGGCCTTCGGCGCCGACGACAGGGCCGAGGCCGACGCGCTGATGTCGCAGGCCCGTGCCGTCCTGGATCTGGGCGACGCGTTCACGGTGCGTCTGCGGGAGGTCGGTGCAGCGGATCTGTTGCACGACATGGAGCTGCCCACGTCGATCCTGCTGGCCCGTCTGGAGCGGCACGGCATCGCGGCCGACCAGGAGCATCTGGAAGGCATGGAGCAGCAGTTCGCGGGCGCGGTGCAGCAGGCGGTGAAGGAGGCGCACGCCGCGGTGGGCCGCGAGTTCAACCTCGGCTCGCCCAAGCAGCTCCAGGAAGTCCTCTTCGGTGAGCTGGCGCTGCCCAAGACGAAGAAGACGAAGACGGGCTACACGACGGACGCCGACGCGCTGGCCTGGCTGGCCGCGCAGACCGAGCACGAGCTGCCGGTCATCATGCTGCGCCACCGTGAGCAGGCGAAGCTGCGGGTCACGGTCGAAGGCCTGGTCAAGACGATCGGTGCGGACGGCCGCATCCACACCACGTTCAACCAGACGGTCGCGGCGACCGGTCGGCTCTCCTCCACGGACCCGAATCTGCAGAACATCCCGGTCCGTACGGACGAGGGGCGGGCGATCCGCAGGGGCTTCGTCGTCGGCGAGGGCTTCGAGACGCTGATGACGGCGGACTACAGCCAGATCGAGCTGCGTGTGATGGCGCACCTCTCGGAGGACGCCGGTCTGATCGAGGCGTTCACCTCGGGGGAGGACCTGCACACGACGGTCGCCTCGCAGGTGTTCGGCGTCGAGAAGCCGGCCGTCGACGCCGAGATGCGCCGCAAGATCAAGGCGATGTCGTACGGACTGGCGTACGGGCTCTCCGCGTTCGGGCTCTCCCAGCAGCTGAACATCGAGCCCGGCGAGGCGCGCGGGCTGATGGACACCTACTTCGAGCGGTTCGGCGGTGTCCGCGACTATCTCCACCGTGTCGTGGAGGAGGCCAGGTCCACCGGGTACACGGAGACGGTCTTCGGCCGCCGCCGGTATCTCCCCGACCTGACCAGTGACAACCGCCAGCGGCGCGAGATGGCCGAGCGGATGGCGCTCAACGCCCCGATCCAGGGGACCGCGGCCGACATCGTGAAGGTCGCGATGCTCAAGGTGGACAAGGCGCTGACCGAGGCGAAGCTGACCTCGCGGATGCTGCTCCAGGTCCATGACGAAATCGTCCTGGAGATCGCCGGGGGCGAGCGCGAGCGGGTCGAGGAGATCCTCCGCAGGGAGATGTCCACGGCGGTCGAGCTCCGTGCTCCGCTGGACGTCTCGGTCGGGGTCGGCACGGACTGGGAGTCGGCAGCCCACTGACGGCCCCGTCACCCGCCGGCGAGGGCGTCCTCCTCATGCGGGGAGGGCGCCCCTCGTCACCTACGGAGGGCGTCCTCGCCGGCCAGGCGGCCCGGTGCGGTCTGCGTGCCGGGGCCGTCCGTCGGGCGGAGGGCGGTCCGGTTGCGCAGCCGCATCCACACCCCGTACAGCACGAGCCCGACGGCGAGTCCCGCACCGGCGCCGAAGCAGGCGGTCGGGATGATGTCGAGCGGTGTGTCGATGTGCCCGAAGTAGGCCCACCAGCGGGCGCACCGGTGGACCACGCCGAGCAGGACGCACACGGTGAGCAGCGTGACCGCCCAGCGGCGCTCCGCCCGGCCGAGCACCGGCACGGACTCCGGCACCGGCAGGGGCGCGGTCCGCCGCAGCCCCGAGTACGTGAACCAGGCCAGGACCGTCAGCGCCACGGCCGAACTGCCGTACTGGACCAGCTGGAACACCGGGAAACCGCCGACGCTCCGGCTGAGGGCCGGCACCAGTTCGGTGCCCCACCGGCTGTGATGTGTGAAGGCGTCCCACACGACATGGGTGCCCGAGCCGATGACCGCGGACAGTGCGAACCACGCCGCCGCGGGGAGGACCGGAGCCCCGGGTTCCCGCCGCCGGCCCCGTACGAAGGTGTGCACGCGGCCCTGCCACGACGCCGGCAGCAGGGCGACCAGCGGTTCGCGCAGCAGCAGCCACAACGCCACGACCGCACCGGTGATGAACACGTCCACGGTGAACACGCCCCACACGGAGTGCGTCACCTCGCCGAACTCCATCGCCCCGGGGATCGCCGTGTCCGCGTAGTACGTCATGTCGGGGGCGAACGAACCCGCGACGAGGGCGGAGGCGACCAGCGGGCCCCGGCCCGTCCCGGACCGGCGGATCCCCGGGAGTACGGCCGCGGCGTGGCTGAGGGTGAAGGGCATGGCGGCAAGTATGCGTGAGCCCCCGTCACCGCCCGTCCGGGTTGCCGTACAAGTTGCCGACGGGAAGGTGAAGAATCAGTAAGAACCGGTCATGGGCCGGTGTTCGGGCGGCGCCCGTTGCCGTAGGGTCGCCTGAGTCCTCGCGCTGGGGAGCGCGAACAGCCGTCGACGGGGAGGGACCAGAACGTATGGCAGCGCAATTCGGCCGCCGGCTGCGCAGGGGGGCCACCACCACCGCTGTGGCCGCCGCCGCGGTGGCCGCCCTCTCCGCATCGCAGGCTCCCGCGGCGCCACTGGCCGCGAGTACGGCGGGCGGTGACCCGGCGGCAGCCGGTGAGACCCCGCCCGGCGACAGCGCGGCCACCGGCAACTCGCCGTACTACACGGACCTGCCGCCGCTCACCACGCCCAACAAGCCCGGTTCGTCCGTGAATCTTCCGGTGACCGGCAGTGCGGAAGCGGGCATACCGGCCACGATCCTGGCGGCGTACAAGAAGGCCGAGCAGGACCTCGCGAGCACCGACGCCGCCTGCCGGCTGCCGTGGCAGCTCCTCGCCGCGATCGGCAAGGTCGAGTCCGGCCAGGCGCGCGGCGGCAAGGTCGACGACAACGGGACCACGTTCTCCCCGATCCTCGGCCCGGCCCTCAACGGGCAGGGCTTCGCCCTGATCAAGGACAGCGACGGCGGGGCGTACGACGGGGACTCGACCCACGACCGTGCGGTCGGCCCGATGCAGTTCATCCCGCAGACCTGGGCCACCTGGGGCCAGGACGGGAACGGCGACGGCCGCAAGGACCCCAACAACATCTACGACGCGGCGCTGTCCGCCGGGCGCTACCTCTGCGCGGGCACCCGCGACCTGGCCCTGGCGGCGGACCTCGACCAGGCGGTGCTGAGCTACAACCACTCGCGGGAGTACCTGCGTACGGTGCGCTCCTGGTTCGACTACTACAAGCGCGGCACCCACGAGGTCCCGGACGGCACCGGTGTCCTCCCGGCCGGCACGGGCAGCGGTTCGTCCACGCCGTCGCCGTCCCCCACCCCGCCGGCCACCCCCGGCGGCGGTACGACGCCGAGCCCGGACCCCACCCCGCCGAAGCCGACCCCGCCGCCCACGAAGCCGCCCACGACCCCGCCGACCACGCCGCCGACGACCCCGCCGGCCCCGGCCGACAGGTTCGGCAGCATCGAGAAGACGGGCACCGGCACCCTCACCGCCACGGCGGGCGAGGCGTTCGCCGAGCGCGTCAAGGTGCGGGCGAGGAACACCCTCGGCGACCCGCTCGCCAAGACCCCCGTCACCTTCGCGATCACCGGCGACACCGACACCCGGTTCGCCGGCGGGAAGACCACGGTCACGCTGTCCACCGGAGCTGACGGCACCGTCACGGCGCCCGTACTGACGGCGGGCGAGAAGACCGGTGAGTTCGTCGTGACGGCGGTCGCCGGCACCACCGCGCCGCGCGTCCTCACCTACATGGCGAACGTCACCGCCCGGCAGGCGGACGCCCTCGCCCGTACAGACGACAAGGCACTCAGCGCCGTCGTCGGTACCGGGTTCGCCGACGCGGTCGAGGTCAGGGCGACGTACAAGGGGACGGGCCTCGCGGGCACCGCCCTCACCGCCACGATGATCACCGACGGGGAGACGCCCGCCGAGAACGACAAGGGCCCGTACTTCAAGAACGCCGCCGGTGACCCCGTGCGCACGCTGACGGACCTGAAGACCGGTGCCGACGGAGTCCTGAAGCTCCCGGAGATCTTCGCCGACGACACCGCGGGCACCTACACGCTGCGGCTCACCACGGCGAGCGGTGTCACGCTCACCGTCGAGCTCAAGGTCGAGGCGGCACCCGCAGCCTGACCCGCAGCCGCACCACCGCGGAGCAGTCCCCGGCCACCGGCCGGGGGCTGCTTCCGTCCCGCCCCGGGACGGGACGTCAGTCCCGGCGCAGCCGCGCCGACGTGTAGCGGGTCGCCTCCACCGTCGTCGGGTCCTCCGGCCAGGGATGCTTCGGGTACCGGCCGCGCAGCTCGGCCCGCACCGCCCGGTAGCCCTCCCGCCAGAACGACGCCAGATCCGCCGTCACCGCCGCGGGCCGCCCGGCGGGGGAGAGCAGGTGCACCAGGACGGGCACCCCGGCCACCCTGGGCGTCTCACGCAGCCCGAACAGCTCCTGGAGCTTCACAGCGAGTACGGGCTGCTCACCCCCGTACTCCACCCGGATCCTCGACCCGCTCGGCACCGCGATCCGCTCCGGGGCCAGCTCGTCGAGCCGGGCCGCGTCGCCCGTCGCCCACGGCAGCAGCCGGCGCACCGCCTGCCCGGCGTCGATCCGCGCCAGGTCCGAGCGCCGCCGTGCCCGCGACAGCTCGGGCTCCAGCCACTCCCCGGCACGCGCGAGCAAGGCGCCGTCCGAGACGTCGGGCCACGGCGCCCCCAGCACCCGGTGCAGGAAGGCGAGCCGCAGCCGCAGCTGCTCGCTGTCCCGGGTCCACCGCAACAGCCCCGGCCCCTCACGCCGCAGACCCTCCAGCAGCGCCCCGCGCACCAGATCGGGAGCCGGCCGCTTCAGGCCCCGCACCGACAGCTCGACGGCCCCGAGCCGCTCCACGGAACGGGCCACCACGTCGCCGTCCACCCAGCGGACCTCCTCGCCCGAGAACCGCAGGTGCCCTGCGGCCAGCCGCGCCGTGTCCTCGTCGACGACCGCAGCCAGCCGCACCCGGGCGGACGCCGCGTGGGCCGGCCGGTCGGCGACCGCGACGGCCAGCCACGGCGCGCTGCGCAGCCCGGAACCGTCCCGGAGCTCCGCCCCCGTGCCCGACACCATCAGGAACGCGCCCTCGCCCCGGGCCCGCGCCACCCGCTCCGGGAACGCCAGCGCCGCCACCAGTCCGGCCGCCGTGTCGTCCGACGAACCCCCGCCACCGGCCTTGCCGAGCGAGGACGACAGCCGCCTCACCTCCTGCCGCCAGCGCGCCGCGTAACCGTCCCCGCCCCGCCGGGCCGTCCGCAGGGCCGCGGCCAGATCGTCGCCGTACTCCCGTGGCGGCTCCTCGCTCAGCAGCGCCACCACCTCCGCGGCCAGCCGTCCGCCCACCTCGTCCGCACCGTCCAGCAGCGCCCGCGCCAGCCTGGGATGCAGGCCGAGCCGGGACATCCGCACACCCCGGTCGGTCACCCGCCCCGCCGCGTCCACCGCGCCCACCGCCGTCAGCACCTCCCGCGCCGCGCCCATGGCCCCGGCGGGCGGCGGATCGAGCAGCGCGAGACCGGTGGCGTCCGGAGCGCCCCAGCACGCCGCCTGCAGCGCGAACGCCGTCAGATCGGCCACCTTGATCTCCGGTGACGGGAACCGGGCGAGCCGTCCGTCCTCCGCCTGCTCCCAGCAGCGGTACACCGCACCCGGCGCCTCGCGCCCCGCCCGGCCCGCCCGCTGGCGCCCGGCCGCCTGCGACGCCCGTACGGTCGTGAGCGCGCTCAGGCCCCGCGCGTGGTCGGTACGCGGCTCCCTGGCCAGCCCGGAGTCCACGACCACCCGCACGCCCGGCACCGTGAGGGAGGACTCCGCCACGGACGTCGACAGCACCACCCGGCGCCGCTCGGACGACCCGGCCAGCACCGCGTCCTGCACGGCCGCGGGCGCCCGCCCGTGCACCTGGAGCACCTCCGCGTCCACCCCCGCGAGCTGCCCGGCCACCCGGCCGATCTCCCCGACCCCGGGCAGGAAACAGAGCACGTCGCCGTCCCGCTCGGCCAGCGCCCGGCGCACCACGGCCGCCACGTGCGTCAGCAGCGCGGGATCGACGCGCATCCCGTGCGGCGGGCGCACCGACCCGGACGGCGGCGCCCACACCACCTCGACGGGATGGGACACCCCTTGCGCCTCGACCACCGGGGCGTCGCCCAGCAGCCTGGCCCAGCCTTCCGCGTCCGTCGTCGCCGACGCCGCGACCAGCCGCAGATCGGGCCTGATCGCCTCCCGTACGTCGAGGAGGAAGGCGGCGACCGTGTCCGCGTCCAGATGCCGCTCGTGGCACTCGTCGATGATCACCACGTCGACGCCTGCCAGCTCCTGGTCGCGCTGCAGCCGCTGGAGCAGCACCCCGGTGGTCACGACCTCGACCACCGCGCCGCGCCCCACCACGCGCTCCCCGCGCACCGTGAAGCCGACCCGCTCGCCGGTCCGTTCCCCGAGCAGCCACGCCATCCGCCGCGCCGCGGCGCGGGCCGCGATCCGCCGGGGCTCGGCGACGAGCACCCGGCGCACCGGGCCGCCACCGGTCAGCCCGGCGAGTACCAGGGGGACGAGCGTCGTCTTGCCGGTCCCGGGGGGTGCGCAGAGCACCGCGACCCCCCGGTCGTCGAGCGCCCGCTCCAGGGCGGGCAGGGCGGTGCGTACGGGCAACTGGTCCAGGGCGTCGGTGCGGATCACGCCCCCAGTCTCGTACGCCGCTCCCTCACGCGGACCGGTGGTCCCGCTCCCTCACGCCCTGCCGGTCCCGTTCGCAGACGAAGATCGCGGTCCCGGGGATGAGGTGGCCGCGCAGGGGGGACCAGCCGCCCCACTCCTGGCGATTCCACTCGGGCCACTCCGGTTCCACCAGGTCGACCAGGCGGAAGCCGCCCGCCACCACGTCCCGGACGCGGTCGCCGAGCGTCCTGTGGTGCTCGACGTACACCGCGTCGCCGTGCTCGTCCTGCTCGACGTACGGCACGCGGTCGAAGTAGGAGGCGGCGACGGAGAGTCCTTCGGGGCCGGGCTCGTCGGGGAACGCCCAGCGGATCGGGTGGGTCACCGAGAAGACCCAGCGTCCCCCGGGACGCAGCACCCGGCGCACCTCGCGGAACACCTGCACGGGGTCCGCGACGAAGGGCACCGCGCCGTAGGCGGAGCAGACCAGGTCGAAGGAGGCGTCGCGGAACGGCAGCCGGCCCGCGTCCGCCTCCACCAGGGGGACGTCGTCGCCGATCCGCAGCGCGTGCTGGAGCTGGCGGTGGGAGAGGTCCAGGGCCACCGGGCGGGCGCCCTGCGCGGCCAGCCAGCGCGAGCACTGGGCGGCGCCGGCGCCGATCTCCAGGACGTCCCGGCCCTTCAGGGCGGACGCGGGGCCCAGCAGGGCGGCGTCGGCCTCGTCCAGGCCCTCGGGGCCCCAGACGAAGCGGTCGTCCCCGAGGAAGGCCCCGTGGTCGCTCTGGTACTCGTCGGCGTTGCGGTCCCACCAGCCGCGACTTGCCCGGCTGCTCTCCGCTTCACCGGCCTCCCGGCGCGTCGCCTCAGGTTCGAAGTCGTAGGTCTCTTGGCTCATCGTGCCCGTCGTTGTAGTTTGCCTTCACCCGCCGCAGACGGTGTCCCCCCGTGTCCTACGGGCGGATACGTCCGAATGCGCGCGACACACCGATGAGGCTGATGTGGCCTCGGTGAACGTGAGTTGTGCCGGGATTGGGGCGTTGTGCCCCGGGTGTGCGCCTTCGCGCATTGACCCTGTCCGGCTGCCCCCGTATGCTACAAGTTGCGCTGCGAGCCTGCGCGCTTCAGACCTAGCAGGCCGCGCTCGCGTCTGTTGCATGTCCCCTCGGTTGTCGAGGCGCCTTTCCGGTCAGGTTGGGTGCACTCCAGGCTGTCCGGCTTCTGCAGAGGCGATACGGGCTTTCGGCGTAGCAGTACCTACGACTCACTGTCCGTACCGGAGCCCTTTCCCACATGACGAGCAGCACCGAGACCACCGCCACCACTCCGCAGGTTGCGGTCAACGACATCGGCGACGCGGACGCGTTCCTCGCGGCGATCGACGAGACGATCAAGTACTTCAACGACGGCGACATCGTTGACGGCGTCATCGTCAAGGTTGACCGGGACGAGGTTCTCCTCGACATCGGTTACAAGACCGAAGGCGTCATCCCGAGCCGCGAGCTCTCGATCAAGCACGACGTCGACCCGAACGAGGTCGTCAAGGTCGGCGACGAGATCGAGGCCCTGGTCCTCCAGAAGGAGGACAAGGAAGGCCGCCTGATCCTCTCGAAGAAGCGCGCTCAGTACGAGCGTGCCTGGGGCACCATCGAGAAGATCAAGGAAGAAGACGGCATCGTCACCGGTACCGTCATCGAGGTCGTCAAGGGTGGTCTCATCCTCGACATCGGCCTCCGTGGCTTCCTGCCGGCGTCCCTCGTCGAGATGCGTCGTGTCCGCGACCTCCAGCCCTACGTGGGCAAGGAGCTCGAGGCCAAGATCATCGAGCTGGACAAGAACCGCAACAACGTGGTCCTGTCCCGCCGCGCCTGGCTCGAGCAGACCCAGTCCGAGGTGCGCCAGACGTTCCTCACGACCCTGCAGAAGGGTCAGGTCCGCTCCGGCGTCGTCTCCTCGATCGTCAACTTCGGTGCCTTCGTGGACCTGGGTGGCGTCGACGGTCTCGTGCACGTCTCCGAGCTCTCCTGGAAGCACATCGACCACCCCTCCGAGGTCGTCGAGGTCGGTCAGGAAGTCACCGTCGAGGTTCTCGACGTGGACATGGACCGCGAGCGTGTCTCCCTGTCGCTCAAGGCGACGCAGGAAGACCCGTGGCAGCAGTTCGCCCGTACGCACCAGATCGGGCAGGTTGTTCCCGGTAAGGTCACCAAGCTCGTTCCGTTCGGTGCGTTCGTGCGCGTCGACGAGGGCATCGAGGGTCTGGTCCACATCTCCGAGCTGGCCGAGCGCCACGTGGAGATCCCGGAGCAGGTCGTCCAGGTCAACGACGAGATCTTCGTCAAGGTCATCGACATCGACCTCGAGCGCCGCCGCATCAGCCTCTCGCTGAAGCAGGCCAACGAGGCCTTCGGTGGCGACCCGGCCTCGGTCGAGTTCGACCCGACCCTGTACGGCATGGCCGCGTCGTACGACGACCAGGGCAACTACATCTACCCCGAGGGCTTCGACCCCGAGACCAACGACTGGCTCGAGGGCTTCGAGGCGCAGCGCGAGGTCTGGGAGACCCAGTACGCCGAGGCGCAGACGCGCTTCGAGCAGCACCAGGCCCAGGTCATCAAGTCCCGCGAGGCCGACGAGGCCGCTGCGGCCGAGGGCGCAGCTGCCCCGGCCGGCAGTGCCCCGGCTGCCTCCGGCGGCAGCGGTGGCGGCGGCGGTTCGTACTCCTCGGAGTCGGCGGACAACGCCGGCGCCCTGGCGTCGGACGAGGCCCTGGCGGCCCTGCGCGAGAAGCTGGCCGGCGGCCAGAGCTGACGCTCTGACCCCAGTCGCTCATCGGCTGCAGTAGCTGTAGAGCTGTAAGTGAGGCCCGCCCCCTTCGGGGAGCGGGCCTCACTCGCGTTTCCGGGGCCCGTCGTCCTCGACAGTGCCCCTGGGCGTCAGGCGTGTCCCGGGCGTTGGGCCCCCGGCCCAGGCGTCACGTCTGCGCCCCGGGCGCGGTGTTCAGGGCGTCACCGCGATGTTCGTCAGGCCCCTGCCGCCGGTGACCGTGTTACTGCTGTGGACGGTGGTGCGGCAGCCGGTGCTCTGGTTGGTGACGTTCACGGCGAGCTGTCTGTCCCCGGTGGCGCCGGTCAGGTCCGAGGTGTTGCCGCGGAAGACGGTCCCGCAGCCCCAGCCGCTCTGCTGGGTGTGCGTCTCGTAGCCGTTGTTGCTCGTACGGAAGCCCTTGTTGTCCTCGACCAGGACGTCGTTGCCCTTCACATCGACCCAGGAGTCGTCGTAGTTGGCGCCGGTCAGCCCGCCGCCGTCGAAGGTGTTGCCGATGATCCGTGACCCGGTGGTGCCTTCCTTGATGTCGATGTTCTCGCCGCCCACGCCCGGACCGATCGTGTTGCCCAGTATGTGGATCCGGTCGCTCCGGTCGGAGAGGTCACCCGCCGAACCGACGTACACGCCCTCGCCCATGCCGCGTCCGTCGTGGCCGGTGTCGTGGATCCGGGAGTTCCTGATGACCCCGTCCGTGCTGGACCTGCGGAAGTGGACGCCTTCCATGTCGAGGTCGTGGACGCTCACCGAGTCGATGACCACGCCTTTCGCGGCGTCCGCCATGATCCCTTTCTGCCCGCCGGTGACGGTGATCCCGTACACGGTCCAGTAGGAAGCACCGTTGAGGTGCAGGCCGTAGCCGGCGCCCGCGGTGAGGACCGCCTTGTCGGACCCGGTGAGGGTGATCCGGGCGGCAGCGGTGGCGGGGGCCGTCGCCTTGAAGTTGCCGGTGTACGTGCCGTCCGCGAGCCGGATCGTGTCGCCGGGGGCGGCGGCGGTGAGCGCCGCCTTGAGCTGGGCGGCGGTGGTCACGTCGATGACCGTCGCGGCCTGTGCGCCGCCGGCCGTGGCGAGGGCCAGGCCACCGGTGGCGAGCACGGTGGCCAGCAGGGCGGGGAGCGGCGTGCGGGTGCGCATGGGGGTGCCTTCCCGTCGAAGAGTCCAAGGATTCGCGTGCGTTCTCGTACATGAACATGGGGCGAGTTTCTGAATGCCTTGCCGGGTGACGCTAGGGGGGAGGGATGGGCATGTCAAGGTCTGGACCATTGCCGGGGTGGAGGGGTGAACAGGGAAGGCCGCGCGGGTGTCTGACGGTCCGGAACACGCGCGCGGGCACGTCGGCCGTTCGTCCGGGCCGCGAAAAGTGAGGTGGTCGGGAATGCCGGTGCCGAACGGGGCGTTCTTGTCCAGGAACACGAGGAGGAGCGGTAACCGTGCCTGATCCGCAGAGTTTGTACGAATGGGAGCCGAAGGGCCTGGCCGTCGTCGACATGGCGCTCGCCCAGGAGTCGGCCGGCCTGGTCATGCTCTACCACTTCGACGGATACATCGACGCGGGCGAAACCGGCGAACAGATCGTCGACGGCCTGCTCGAGACGCTGCCGCACCAGATCGTGGCCCGCTTCGACCACGACCGGCTGGTCGACTACCGCGCCCGGCGCCCGCTGCTGACCTTCCGGCGCGACCGCTGGACGGCGTTCGAGGCGCCGACCCTGGACGTCCGGGTGGTGCAGGACGCCACGGGCGCACCCTTCCTGCTGCTGTCCGGGCCCGAACCGGACGTGGAATGGGAGAGGTTCGCCGCCGCCGTCGAGCAGATCGTGGAGCGGCTCGGTGTGCGCCTCGCGGTCAACTTCCACGGCATCCCGATGGGCGTCCCGCACACCCGCCCGGTCGGCATCACCCCGCACGGCAACCGCACCGACCTCATGCCCGGACACCGAAGCCCGTTCGACGAGGCGCAGGTCCCCGGCTCCGCCGAGGCCCTCGTCGAGTACCGGCTGATGGAATCCGGCCATGACGTCCTCGGTGTCGCGGCCCATGTGCCGCACTACGTGGCCCGCTCCTCGTACCCGGACGCGGCCCTCACCGCCCTGGAGGCGATCACGGCCGCCACCGGCCTGGTGCTGCCGAGCGTCGCGCACACGCTGCGCACCGAGGCGCACCGCACCCAGACCGAGATCGACCGGCAGATCGGGCAGGGCGACGAGGAGCTCGTGTCGCTCGTCGAAGGGCTGGAGCACCAGTACGACGCGGTCGCGGGCTCCGAGACCCGGGGCAATCTCGTCGCGGAACCCGTCGACCTTCCCTCGGCCGACGAGATCGGCCTCGAATTCGAACGCTTCCTCGCCGAACGTGAAGGCGATTCCTGAGGGTGATTCCTGAGGGGGCGCGGGACGGCGACCGGGCCGGAGGCTAGGCTCGGCGCATGCTGAAAGTGGGCCTGACCGGCGGGATCGGCGCCGGCAAGAGCGAAGTGTCGCGGCTGCTCGTGAGCTACGGGGCCGTCCTGGTCGACGCCGACCGGATCGCGCGCGAGGTCGTCGAGCCCGGGACGCCGGGGCTCGCGTCCGTCGTCGAGACCTTCGGCCCCGGCATCCTGGCGGCCGACGGCACGCTGGACCGGCCGGCGCTGGGTGCGATCGTCTTCGCCGACCCCGAACGCCTGGCCACCCTCAACGCCCTGGTCCATCCGCTCGTCGGCGCCCGGTCCGCCGAACTGGAACGGGCCGCCGGACCCGACGCGGTGGTCGTCCACGACGTCCCGCTCCTCACCGAGAACGGCCTCGCCCCGCTCTACGACCTGGTCGTCGTCGTGGACGCGACCCCGGCGACACAGCTCGACCGGCTCGTACGACTGCGGGGCATGACCGAGTCCGACGCCCGCGCCCGGATGGCCGCACAGGCCACCCGCGAGCAGCGGTTGGCCGTCGCCGACCTGGTCGTCGGCAACGACGGACCGCTGGAGGACCTGGAACCCCAGGTCCGCAAGGTCTGGTCGGAGCTGACGGCGCGGGCAGCCGCCGCAGGCTGAGGTGCTGCCCGGCCCGCGACCCCAGGAGCTGCGACCGTCCTGTCCGGCCCGCGACCGGTTCTGCTCGGGCCGCGACCGTACGGGCCGCGGCTGTTCTGCTCGGCCTGCGACGTACGGGCCACCACCGGCCGGAGCGCCGCGTGGCTGCCGCGTGCCGAGGTGCTGCCGCGCCCGGAATACCGGATGGCGGCCGGACGTTGAAGTGCGGAGCGTGATGGGAAGGATGTGACCGTGCCCGACAGGAACCCGGAGACGCACGTCATCGACTTCCGTGCGGCGGAGCAGTTGCTCGCCGCGCGGGATCCGAGAGGTGCTGTCAAGCTGCTCGACTCGGTGATAGCCGCCCATCCGGAGAACACTGCCGCCCGGCTGCTGCGCGCCCGGGCCTTCTTCGCTGCCGCCCAACTGCGCCCGGCCGAGCTCGAATTCGAGCTGGTCCTGGAGCGCGAGCCGGACAACGCCTTCGCCCACTTCGCGCTGGCCCGCACCTTCGAGCGCGCCGGCCGCCCCGAACAGGCCACCCGTCACTTCCGGCTGGCTGCGGCGCTCGACCCGAATCCGGAGTACCTGCGGGCGGCCCGCTTCGACGACCGCTCCTGACCCCCCGCCCGGCCCGCTTCGACGACCGCTCCCGGCTCCCGCTCGTCCCGCAACCGGTCCGCCGCGGTTCCGTCAGTGCCCCGGCGGGTCCGGCGCGCCCCGGTCGGGTTCGTACGGTGGGACATCGCGCCCCGGCTGGAAGTGCGGGCCCTGGCGGATGCGGTGGACGACGACGCAGAAGTCCGTCAGCGAGACCGCGAGCAGCAGCCCACAGGCCGTCGCCCAGCCGGCGCGTTGCGTCACCACGAAGGCCACCAGGCCGAACGCGGCCCAGGCCATGCCCCATAGACTCAGCCAGAGTCGCATCCGCAGGGGACTGCGCGCAGTGGACGGTTCACTCCCGGTACGCATCCGCATCGCCTCTCCTCCCAGCATGAACCCGCGGCGCGGCGCACGGAAATCCATACCGGACGACGGGGAGCGGGCTGTGGACGTGACAGGTCAGGGGAGCGCGGCATGGGGCGACAGCGTCGCCCGCAGGGCCCGGGTGCGCGGTGCCCTGCTCGGCGGCGCGATCGGGGACGCGCTCGGCAACCCGGTGGAGTTCCTCTCGCTCGACGGGATCCGCCGCACCCACGGGGAGCGGGGCGTACGGGGGCTGGTCAAGGACGCGGACGGGGTCGTCGGGCGGATCACGGACGACACCCAGATGACGCTCTTCACGGCCGAGGGACTGATCAGGGCCCATGCCAGGGCCCGGTCCAAGGGAATCGGCGGCGCCGAGGCCGAGCTCGTACGCAACGCCTACCGGCGCTGGCTCGACACCCAGAACCACCCCGCCCCGCCGGCGCGCGGCGGGGAGGACCCGGTACGGACCGGATGGCTCAGGCAGCAGCCCTGGCTGTACGCGCGCCGGGCGCCCGGCAACGCCTGCCTGACGGGGCTCGCGGTCGGCCACGTACCCGCCCACGGCACACCGTTCGGGGTACCCGGCCCGGTCAACCCGCAGTCCAAGGGCTGCGGCACGGTGATGAGGTCGGCGCCCTTCGGCCTGCTCGGCGAGGACGCCGCCACCGGCTTCGAACTGGCCGCCCGGTGCGCGCAGATCACCCACGGCCACCCCACGGGGGCGTACGCGGCAGGGGCGCTCGCCGCGATTGTCACGCATCTGCTGGAGGGCGATTCCCCGGAAGGCGCCGTCCTGCGTGCCATGCACCTGCTGGCCCGCCACCACGGCCACGAGGAGACGACGGCCGCCCTGCGTGGCGCCGTAGACCTGGCCGCCCGTGGCGGCCCGACGGCGGAGCGGGTGGAGTCGCTGGGCGCGGGCTGGGTCGCCGAGGAGGCCCTCGCCATCGCCGTCTACTGCGCGCTCGTGCTGCCCGGCGCGGACGACGTGGGCGAGGCCCTGCTGCTCTCGGTCAACCACTCGGGCGACAGTGACTCCACGGGCTCGGTCTGCGGCAATCTGCTCGGCGCACGCCACGGGGACGTACGGCTGCCGGCCTCGTGGCTGGCCCGTACCGAGGGCAGGTCCGTGATCGCCGAGCTCGCCGACGACCTGTGCCTGGAGTTCGAGCAGCGGGTGGCGTGGCCGGACGGGCGCTACCCGGAGTGCTGACAGAACACGTTCCGTCACATTCCGGGAACGGCGCCGGACGCCCGTACGTTCTGCCGGTATGAGCGGACAAGTGACACGCCAGGGACATGAGGGGACGGGGCCGGGCTCCATCACGCCCGACGGCTGCGCGGTGGAGCTGTACGCGCGGCTGTCCCCGGGAAGCGAACCGGATGTGATCGGAGCAGCCGTGCCCCACGGTGCGAGCCTGCTCGAACTGGGCTGCGGGGCGGGCCGGGTGACGCATCCTCTGGTCGCGCGGGGCCTCTCGGTCACCGCAGTGGACGAGTCGCCTCAGATGCTGGACCGCATCCGCGGCGCCCGCACCGTACTGAGCCCGATCGAGTCGCTGGACCTCGGCGACGAGCGGTTCGACGCGGTCGTCCTCGGGTCGTTCCTGGTACACACGAGCGATCACCGGGTCAGGGAAGGGCTGTTGCGGACCTGCCGTACGTACGTCAAGGACGACGGGGTCGTGCTCATCCAGCGTGAGGGCGCCGACTACCACTCCGACCTCCCCCGGGAGCGTGAGGACCCGGCGGCAGGCTGCACCATACGGATGGTCTCGGCGGAGCCCGTCGGCGACGGGGTCGACGAGGTGCGCGCCGAGTACGTCTTCGAGGACGCGCGGTGGACCCAGACGTTCCGGTCGCGCCAGCTTTCCGTGGAGCAGTTCGAGGCCCATCTGGAAGCGGCCGGGCTCCGCGTCGAGCGCTATCTCACCGACGACGGCGTCTGGGCGAAGGCCCGGCCCGACCAGCCCTGAGAAAAGGCGAATCGGTGGTCGGGGACGCGATGAGTTCCCGGCCCCGGTCCGGTCTACCTCTGTGAAAGCGCCGAGGGGGCGAAGCGGGCCGAGCCGCTTCCCGCCCGCACCGGCGCGCGTCCCCATACGACCTCCGAGGAGACCTCCATGCCCGAAATCACCGCCGCCGCCGTCTCTCCCGCCACGACCACACCTGCCGCAGCACCCATGGCGACCGCACCCACCGCGACCGCACCCGCCGCCGCACCGCGACGGGGGCGGCGCGTCGCCCTGACTGCGGCCCGTGTCGTTCTCGCGCTGTTCTTCGGATTCAGCGCGGTGGCCAAGATCGCCGCCCACGAGTCCGCCGTGGAGTCCTTCGACCGGATGGGCTGGAGCAGCGGGGCCATGTATGCGATCGGTGGCCTGGAGATGGCCGGTGCCGTGGCCCTGCTGATCCCGCTGCTGGCCGGGGTGGCGGCGATGGCCTTCGGCGGGCTGCTGGCCGGTGCGTCGATCGTCCAGCTGACCCTGCTGGACCCGCCGAACGCGGTCATGCCCGCCCTGCTCATCGCCGTGGTCGTCCTGATCGCCCGGGACCGCAGGGAGCGGACCGCGGAGCTGTTCGCGCCGCTCCGCGGCCGGACAGGTGCGCGGCGCGACGGTCAGTGAACGAAGCGGTAGCTGCGCCAGGGCAGGCTCCGCGGCGCGTTGGCATCGGTGACCGTGGTCGGCACGTAGGTGGTCCCTCGGCCGGAGCAGTCACGGGTGCGGTAAAGGATCATGTCGATCAGCGTCAGGTTGGCGACCTCGTGCGCACCTGCGGGTGCCATGCGGTGGCACCCGTTCACCGACGGGCTGTTCACACTGACGACCCGGTCGCGTTCGGTGGTGT
This sequence comes from Streptomyces sp. NBC_01520, assembly GCF_045040375.1. Lineage (NCBI taxonomy): Bacteria > Bacillati > Actinomycetota > Actinomycetes > Kitasatosporales > Streptomycetaceae > Streptomyces > Streptomyces sp. NBC_01520. Next base: position 1,972,981 of record NZ_CP109404.1, on the reverse strand, counting down.
AGGTGACCGGCCCGACAGCGGTGCGTCCGAGGCCGGAGCACCCGGTGGCGGCGAGGGTGAGCAGGGCCGCCCCGGCGGCGATGCCGGCGCGGCGGCGCCGGCGGAGATCGGTGGGGGTCGCGGTCGCGGTGACGGACATGGGCGGGTCCTCGTCTGCTCGTCCGGCTCATCGGTACGTCACAGGGACGTGCTGGCGCTGGCCACCCTGCCCGCTCCCCGCAGGCCCGGCACCCGGTGCGCGGCCGGTCGGGGCCACCGGCACCCGGACAGAGGTTCGACGGGTGCGGATACCGGGCATATCGTGGTAATAGGGCGCGATGGTGGGCGCTCTCGGACTCTGGGAGCCGTGATGGTCGAGGAGCTGGTGATCGCAGCGGTGGCGGCGGCGTCGGGCTGTGCGGTGTACGTGATGGCTGCGGCCCGGGTCGTCAAACAGTACGAACGAGGCGTCGTGCTCCGCCTCGGAAGGCTTCACGACCAGGTGCGGACCCCGGGCTTCACCATGATCGTTCCTGGCGTCGACCGGCTCCGCAAGGTGAACATGCAGATCGTGACGATGCCCGTGCCCGCGCAGGACGGGATCACGCGGGACAACGTCACGGTGCGCGTGGACGCCGTCATCTACTTCAAGGTCGTGGACGCGGCGAGCGCGGTGGTCGAGGTGGAGGACTACCGGTTCGCGGTCTCGCAGATGGCACAGACCTCCCTGCGGTCGATCATCGGAAAGAGCGACCTGGACGACCTCCTCTCGAACAGGGAGAAGCTGAACCAGGGCCTGGAGCTGATGATCGACAGTCCCGCCGTCGGCTGGGGCGTGCAGATCGACCGGGTGGAGATCAAGGACGTGTCGCTCCCGGAGACCATGAAGCGCTCCATGGCCCGGCAGGCCGAGGCTGACCGGGAGCGGCGCGCGAGGGTCATCAACGCCGACGCGGAACTGCAGGCGTCGAAGAAGCTGGCCCAGGCGGCCCAGGAGATGTCCAGCCAGCCGGCGGCACTGCAGCTGCGACTGCTGCAGACTGTGGTCGCGGTCGCGGCCGAGAAGAACTCCACCCTGGTCCTGCCGTTCCCCGTCGAGCTCCTCCGCTTCCTGGAACGCGCCCAGCAGGGCCAGCCGCCACAGATCCCGGCCGAGATGCGGCCCTCGCAGGGCACACCCGGGCAGTCCCCGCAGATGGAGAAGCCCCCGTCGAAGGAACAGCCGCCACGTGCCGCCCCCTCCCCGTACCGGCCCATGCCGTACGAACGCGATCGGACCGCGCCGCAGCCGCAATCCGTCCGCGAGCCCGAGCGGCCGTCCAGCGGCGCGCACGCCAAGCCGCTCACCCCTCACTGACCCGTCCCGCGACCGTCCCTTCCGCCTGCCCTGACCTGTGGAAACACCTGGCCGGGGCGGGCCTTGTCGTACCTCCCGCCTAGACTCACGAAGACAGGACCACCAGGGATCCACGACCGGGCGCAGGCGGAAGGGGGCGGCGGCGGACATGGCACAACAGACACAGGACACGGCCGTCGACCGACTGCTGCGGTGCGCTGCGGTGTTCCTGCCCGCAGCTCTGCCCCGGGAGGGCAGGATCGCCTTCTGGGCCCCCGAGGGGACCGCTGACATCACGGGCGCCGACGGGCCGTTCCCCGAGGAGCGGACGGCCGGTCCGGGGGAGCCTGCGTACACGGTCACGGAGCTGACGGTCGTCGGACGGCACGGCGCGGACGGTGCCCGCCGCCGCACGGTGCCCGCCGTGCTGCTGTCCGTCGCCGAGGCGGTGCCCCTGCTCGCCCGTGCCCGGCACCGCACCATCGCCCACCCCGCCACCCGCGCCTGGGGCGCCGCGGCACTCCACGCACTCACCCTGGTGGCGCGCGGCAGACTCCTGCCCGGTCTGACGGCCGACGACCACGACGCCTGGCGGGCCGGACCGCGTGACGCCGAGGACATCGCCCATCTGCGGGCCGTCGCCGCCGCCATGCCGCCCGAGGGGCACGCGGCCCCGCTGGACGGCACCCCCCTGCGGGTCCCCGAGCCCCAGGCACTGCTCGGAGCCTTCCTCGACGCCGTCGCCGACGCCCTGCCCCGGACACCCGCGGCGGCCCACGCGATGGGGGCGCCGTTCGCCGCCCGCGAGGCACAACAGCTGACCGACGCCCGCGCCTGGGCCGTCGAGGTGGCCGCCGGACTCGACGCGGGAGTGCGCGTCTCCCTGCGCCTCGACTTGTCCGCGTACGAACTGTTCGACACCGCAGGCATCGCAGGCACCGCAGGCAACGCGGGCACCGCGGGCACGGACACCCCGGCCGCCCGGCACGCCGCCGCTGCCGTCACCCAGGTGCACAGCCTCGCCGACCCCACCTACGTCACCGACGCGGCCACGCTGTGGAGCGGCGGGGCCGGGGAGCCGTTCGGACCGAGGGCCAGGATCGACGCGGTGCTGGCGCTGCGGCGCGCGGCCAGGGTCTGGCCCCCGCTGGAGCGGCTGCTCGACCAGCCCGTCCCCGACGTCCTCGCACTCACCGAGGACGAGCTGTACGAGCTGATCGGCGACGCCGGGGTGCGGCTGGCCGCGGCGGGCGTCGCCGTGCACTGGCCCCGTGAGCTCGCCCGCTCGCTCACCGCCGCGGCCGTCGTCCGGACCGCGCCGGGCTCGGCCACCGACGGCACCTCCTTCTTCGACGCCGAGCACCTCTTCGCGTTCAACTGGCAGCTGTCCCTGGGCGACGAGCGGCTCACCGAGGCGGAGATGGACACGCTGGCCGAGGCCCACCGGCCGGTGGTGCGGCTGCGTGACCAGTGGGTGGTCGTGGACCCGGCGCTCGTACGGAAGGCGCGCAAGCGGGAGCTCGGTCTGCTGGACCCCGTGGACGCGCTCGCCGTCGCCCTGACGGGCAGCGCCGAGGTCGACGGCGAGCAGGTCGACGCCGTACCGGTCGGAGCCCTCGCCGCGCTCCGCACGCGCATCCTGGACGAGGACGCCACCCTCCCGCCGCCGCCCGGCCTCGACGCCACCCTGCGCGACTACCAACTGCGGGGCCTGGCCTGGCTGGACCGGATGACCTCGCTCGGCCTGGGCGGCTGCCTCGCCGACGACATGGGCCTGGGCAAGACCATCACCGTCATCGCGCTCCATCTGCACCGCGCGCACGCCGCCCCCACCCTGGTGATCTGCCCCGCCTCCCTCCTGGGCAACTGGCACCGGGAGATCAACCGCTTCGCGCCCGGCGTCCCCGTGCGCCGCTTCCACGGCACCGACCGGACCCTCACCGACCCGGACGGCGGCTTCGTCCTCACGACCTACGGCACGATGCGGTCCAGCGCGGACCGGCTCGCCGAGCACACCTGGGGACTCGTCGTCGCCGACGAGGCGCAGCACGTGAAGAATCCGCACTCCTCCACGGCCAAGGCGCTGCGCACCATCCCGGCCCCGGCCCGTGTCGCCCTGACCGGCACCCCCGTCGAGAACAACCTTTCGGAGCTCTGGGCCCTGCTCGACTGGACCACTCCCGGGCTGCTCGGCCCGCTCAAGGCGTTCCGCTCCCGGCACGCCCGGATCGTCGAGAACACCGGCACCGCGGCGGGACTGGGCAACGAGGAAGCGGTGGAGCGGCTCTCCCGGCTGGTCCGCCCCTTCCTGCTGCGGCGCAAGAAGTCCGACCCGGGCATCGCGCCGGAGCTGCCGCCCAAGACGGAGACCGACCACCCCGTCTTCCTCACCCGCGAGCAGGCAACGCTCTACGAGGCGGCCGTCCGCGAGACGATGGCCTTCATCGAGCAGTCGGAAGGCATCGCCCGGCGCGGGTTGATCATGAAGCTGCTCGGTTCGCTCAAGCAGATCTGCAACCACCCCGCGCAGTATCTGAAGGAGGAGCCGACCCGGCTCCCCGGACGCTCGGGCAAACTCGCGCTGCTCGACGAGCTCCTCGACACGATTCTCTCCGAGGGCAGCTCCGTCCTGATCTTCACCCAGTACGTCTCGATGGCCCGCCTCCTCTCCGCCCACCTGGCCTCCCGCGCCATCCCCTCCCAACTGCTGCACGGCGGTACGCCGGTGCCCGAGCGGGAGCGGATGGTGGACCGCTTCCAGTCGGCCGAGGTCCCGGTCTTCCTGCTCTCCCTCAAGGCGGCCGGCACCGGACTGAACCTCACCCGGGCCGCCCACGTCATCCACTACGACCGCTGGTGGAATCCGGCGGTCGAGGAACAGGCCACCGACCGCGCGTACCGCATCGGCCAGACCCAGCCCGTGCAGGTGCACCGGCTGATCGCGGAAGGCACCGTCGAGGACCGGATCAGCGAACTGCTGGAATCCAAGAGGGTCCTCGCCGACGCGGTGCTCGGCTCCGGCGAGGCCGCCCTGACCGAGCTCAGCGACCGTGACCTGGCCGACCTTGTCTCGCTCCGGAGGACGGCATGAGCCCCGGCGCGGGCCCCCGCCCCGCGGCCCGCCCCGGCCCCGACGACCTGCGGCGCACCTTCGAGGCCGTGCCCGCCCGCGCCGGACACGCCGACGGCCCCTTCGCGGACAGCTGGTGGGGCCGGGCCTGGGTGGACGCCCTGGAGTCCCTGTCGATGGACGAGGGGCGGCTCGCCCGCGGTCGTACGTACGCGGACGGCGGGCACGTCGCCGCGATCACCGTGACGCCGGGCCGGGTCATCGCGTACGTCCACGGCAGCCGCCCCCGCCCGTACCGTGCGGAGCTGCGCCTGCGTACGTTCTCGGCCTCCGACTGGGACACCTTCCTGGACGCCGCCGCGGCCCGGCCCGGGCATCTGTCCGCCCTGCTCGACAAGGAGATGCCGCACTCCCTGGTCGACACGGCGGGGGAGACCGGCATCCGGCTGCTTCCCGCCGCCGGAGACCTCGACCCCGACTGCTCCTGCCCGGACCGCGGCTGGCCCTGCAAGCACGTGGCGGCGCTCTGCTTCCAGACGGCCCGGCTCCTGGACAGCGACCCGTTCGTCCTCCTGCTGATGCGCGGCCGGGGCGAGCGGGAACTCCTCGACGAGCTCGGCCGCCGCAACGCCGAGCACTCCGCCCGCGAGCGTCCCGCCGTCCCCGCCATGCCCTCGGTCCCGGCGGGCGAGGCACTGGCCGACCGCTACCTGCCCCCGCTCCCCACACCGCTGCCCGTGCCCGCGCATCCCGGGCAGCCGCCCTCCTACCCGGACCTGCCCGGCGCCCGCGACCCGCTGTCCCTGGACCACCTCGCCTCGGACGCGGCGGCCCGCGCCCACGCGATCCTGACCACCGGGGACGACCCGCTCGCCGGGCTCAGCACCTGGCAGGACGCGGTGCGCATCGCCGCGTCCCGGCCCACCGCCGGCCTCACGGCCACCACCCGGGCCCTCTACCGCGAGCTGGCCTTCGCCACCGGCCGCAGCACCACCGACCTGGCCCGCGCCGTCGCCGCCTGGCGTCAGGGCGGCGCGGAGGGCCTCTCCGTCCTGGAAAGCCCGTGGGACCCGCCGGCCGGGCCGTTCGACCGGGCGCGCCCCGCCCTCGCCGCGGCCGACTTCCCGCGCTTCCAGCCCTGGCGCAACCACCTGACCAACGCCGGGGGCACTCTCCAGCTCCGCTTCGGCCACGACGGCCGCTGGTACGGCTACGAGTCCGACCCGGGTGCGGACGACTGGTGGCCCCGGGCCACCCCGGACACCGATCCGGTGGGCGCGCTCACCACCCTGCGCGGCTGACGCACCATCAGCTCTGTGCGTAGTAGGTGAGCAGTCCGACCACCAGGAGCGCGCACAGGGGCAGCATCACCCAGCGGGCCTTGCGGAACGACTCGTTCTCCTGCTGGGACAGCCCGCGGTCGGCACCGTGGACGGTGGCCAGATGCTCCCCGGCCATGTCGACGAGCTTCCTCGTGGTCAGCAGCGACGGCGACCAGTCGCAGTGCGCGCACACGAGGAAGTCGCGGTACGGGTCGTACCGGAAGTCGCGTTCGATGTTCACCGTGAAGACCCGGTCGTCCGGTCCGACGGCGGTGTAGTGGCGTATCGCCGCACCCATGAGACTGTCTCCCCTGCTCGGCTGTCGTATACCCGTTACCCGTTACCCGTGCGCGCGCACGCGATGGCGGGACGATACGGCACGGAAGTGTGACCGCGGGCGTCAAGGCCTGGCCGTGCCCCCAGCCGCGCCCGTGACGCCGGGCAGGGACACCCCACGGCCCGCGAAGAACCGTTCGAACACAGGCAGCGGCAGCTCGGCCGCACGCGTGGCCGCCGTCGTCCCCGACGGTTGTGGAAGTGCACCCCCGTCCCGTCGGCGGTGCGCGAGGTCAGCAGGACCAGATGCCCGCCCCGCCCCGGAGCCGGCAGCTCCGGATGCCGGATCCCGTAATGCGCGGACGCCATCACGCTCCTGCCCTCGTCCAGCAGGCCGGTGATGCCGGCGGGGGAGAGGTGCCGGTGGACGACCGCGTCGAGGCCGTGCGCCTCGGACACGTACGCGGCGAGCGGGGCGTGGACCAGGCCCCGGATCACCCCCTCGGCGTCCTCGGTGTACGCGCCGTGCTCCAGGGCCCGTCGCGCAGTGCGAACAGGCTCGGGGCGCCGGTGCCGAGCGCCATGCGCAGGCAGGTGATACCGCACAGATGACCTGCCCAGCGCCCGTACTCCTCGGGTGAGGCCGCGCCCGAATCCGCCCGGCCCGGGTCCTTTGCCGGATCGAGCCCGCCCTCCACGATCGCCCCCACCGGGCCGGGCGACGCGAACTGCGTGTGGACGGGGGCCGGACAGGCCGCGCAGATCACTGGCGGTATCCGCTCAGGAAGCGCCCGATACGGCTGATCGCGGCGTCGAGGTCGTCGGCGTGCGGAAGGGTCAGGATCCGGAAGTGGTCCGGGCGCGGCCAGTTGAAGCCGGTGCCCTGTACCACCTGGATCTTCTCCCGCAGCAGCAGGTCCAGGACGAACCGCTCGTCGTCGACGATGTCGTGCACCTTCGGGTCGATGCGGGGGAACGCGTACAGCGCGCCCTTCGGCTTCACGCACGAGACCCCGGGGATCTCGTTCAGCCGTTCCCAGGCCCGGTTGCGCTGCTCATGGAGCCGGCCCCCGGGAGCGACGAGCTCACGGATCGACTGCCGTCCGCCGAGCGCCGCCTGGATCGCGTACTGCGCGGGGGCGTTGGGGCACAGCCGCATCGAGGCAAGCATGGTCAGCCCTTCCAGATAGCTGCGGGCGTGCTGCTGCGGGCCCGACACCACCATCCAGCCGGAGCGGAATCCCGCGACGCGGTACGTCTTGGACAGCCCGCTGAAGGTGAGGCACAGCAGATCCGGAGCCAGGACCGCCACGGAGTGGTGCTCCGCGTCGTCGTAGAGGATCTGGTCGTAGATCTCGTCGGCGAACACCATCAGGCCGTGCCTGCGCGCCAGATCGAGCATGCCTTCGAGGATCTCGCGGGGGTAGACGGCGCCCGTCGGGTTGTTCGGATTGATGATCACCATGGCCCTGGTGCGGTCGGTGATCTTCGAGGCCATGTCGGCCAGGTCCGGGTTCCAGTCCGCAGCCTCGTCGCACGTGTAGTGCACGGCCTTGCCGCCCGCGAGGGTGGTGACGGCCGTCCACAGCGGATAGTCGGGGCTCGGGATGAGGATCTCGTCGCCGTCCTCCAGAAGTGCCTGGACGGACATGGAGATCAGCTCGGAGACACCGTTGCCGAGGAAGACGTCGTCGACGTCGACATCGGCCAGCCCCATCGCCTGATAGCGCTGCGCCACGGCCCGGCGCGCGGAGAGGATGCCGCGCGAGTCGGTGTAACCGTGTGCCTGCGGGAGCATCCGGATCATGTCCTGGACGATCTCCTCGGGAGCCTCGAACCCGAACAGTGCCGGATTGCCCGTGTTGAGGCGGAGCACGCTGTGGCCCGCCTCCTCGAGGGCGTTGGCCTGTTCGATGACCGGGCCCCGGATCTCGTAACAGACCTCGTTGAGCTTGCTGGACTGCCGGAACTCCATGCGGTGCCTCCCCGACCCTGAATTGCGATACTTGGTTTTACCAAGCTTGAGCTTGGAAAGTCCAACAACATGTCTAGACTGCGTCGCATGCCACGTCAGCAGCAGCCAGCAGCACGCCCTGTCCGCCGCCGGAGTTACGACCAGTTCTGCGCCACCGCCCGGGCCCTCGACTCCGTCGGGGACCGGTGGACGCTGCTGATCGTGCGTGAACTGCTGGCCGGTCCGCGCCGGTACACGGATCTGCACGCCGACCTGCCCGGTGTCAGCACGGACGTACTGGCCTCCCGGCTCAAGGACATGGAACAGGGCGGCCTGGCCGTGCGCCGCCGCCTGCCGCCGCCCGCCGCCGCCGCGGTGTACGAACTGACCGAGCACGGCCGCGGACTGCTCCCGGTCCTCACCGCACTCGCCCGGTGGGGCGCCCCCGCGCTCGCCGAACGCCGCCCGACGGACGCGGTGCGGGCCCACTGGTTCGCCCTGCCGCTGCTGCGCGCCCTGGACGGCCTCACGCGTCAGGGTGTCGTCGAGGTCAGGGTCGACGAGGGGGAGTTCCACATCCGCACGGGCGGTGGCGCGGTGGGGGAGGACGCGTACGGATACGGTCCCGCCACGGACCCGGACGCCTGCCTCGTGCTCGACGCCGAGCTCTGTCTGGCCCTCGGGCGCGGCGAGCTGACCCTTGCCGAAGTGGTCCGGGACGGCCGGGCCGAAGTCCTGGGCGAGGGCCCGCTCGCCGTCGAACTCCGCGGCGGCAGGTGACCGTGTCTCCGGTGCTCGCGGGCCAACTCGCGCGTAGCGTGGGCATGTTCGATGGGCCCGGATGCTGAGGGAGTCGGTCATGAGGTTCGGTGGCACGGTCGGTACGAAGAAGCGCGTAACACTGCGCAAGGTCATGCTCGTGGGGGTCTGTGTGGCGGCGCTCGGCCTCGTGCCGGCGGCGGCGGTCGCGACACCGGGCAGCGGGGTGAGCGGCACGGTCGTCGCGGAGGGCACGTCCGAGGGCAAGCTCAAGGTGAAGACCCCCAAGGGCCGCACGGATGTGACCTTCCGGAAGATCACGGTCGAGCCGGGCGGCTCCACCGGCTGGCACACCCATCGCGGACAGCTGATCGCCGTCGTCAAGGCCGGGACGCTGACCCGGACCCTCGACGACTGCTCGGTCGAGGTGACGCCCGCGGGGACGTCGTTCATCGAGCCGTCCGGGGCCGGCCACCGGCACATCGGGCGCAACCTCGGCACGGAACCCGTCGTGCTGTGGGTGACCTATCTGCTTCCCGAGGGCAGCGAACTGTCCGACGACGCCGACGCGGTGGACTGCCCGGTCGCGTAGGACGCGGCCACGGGACGCCGGGGCGCGCGGCCCCGGCCGGCCGGGGGCGATGATGGACGGGTGCGATTCGAACCGATCACCTGGGAACGGCTGGCCGAAGCCCTCGCCGAGCACGCCGACGGGACGGAACCGGCCGACGGCGGGGCGTGGCTCAGGATCGGCATCGACGGCGCCCCGGCCGCCCGCCCCGGCGAACAGGCCGAGCGCGTCGCCGGGGCGCTGCGGGCCCGCGGGCGCCCGGTCCTCACCGTGTCGACCGGAGGATTCCTGCGCCCGGCGAGCCTGCGCTACGAATACGGGAAGCAGGACCCCGACGCGTACGCCGACAGCTGGTTCGACACCGGCGCGCTGTGGCGGGAGGTGTTCCGGCCCCTGGAACCCGGCGGCAGCGGACGGGTGCTGCCCGACCTCTGGGACCCCGTGACGGACCGGGCCACCCGCAGCCCCTACCGGGTCCTGCCCGAGGGCGGGGTGCTGATCCTGTACGGCCCGCTGCTCCTCGGACACTGGTTCCCGTTCGACCTCGGCGTCCATCTGAGCCTGTCGGCGGGAGCGCTGCGGCGGCGCACCGAGGACGGTGAACGCTGGACCCTGCCCGCCTTCGCGCGGTACGAGGACGAGGCGGCACCCACCGAACGCGCGGACGTGGTCGTCCGGACCGACGACCCCAACCACCCCGCCTGGACAGGGCTCGGCGGTTAGGTCCCGCCGCCCGGACCCGCGCGTCACACCGGCCGGCCGCCGACCGTCGCGACCGCCTCGGCCCCCGCCCGGCAGCCGGCCGCGGTCGCCGTCGCGTCGTCCGCCCCCGCCAGGAGGGCCGCGAGGAAGCCACCGGTGAAGGCGTCCCCCGCACCCGTCGAGTCGACCGGGTGCCGGACGGCCGGGGCGGGGACGCGAGCGGTCACCGTGCCCCCGGCCGCAAGCAGGGCGCCCCGGTCCCCGAGGGTGACCACCACCCGGCCGGCGTGCCGGCTGAGCTTCGCCGCCGCGTCGGCCGGTTCCGGCAGCCCGGTCAGCTCGCGGGCCTCGTCCGCGTTCGGCAGCAGCAGATCCACTCCCTCGACCAGGTCCAGGAACGCCCCCGCGCCCAGTACGGCGAGGAAGCCCGCCGACGCCGGGTCCACGCTCACCGGCACGCCCCGCCGCCCGGCCTCCCGCAGAGCGAGGAGCGCCGTCGCCCGGCTCGTCGCCGCGAAGAGGAGATAGCCGGAGACATGGAGCCGGGCGACGCCGTCGAGCAGCGACGGCGACCAGTCGTCGGGGGAGAGGCGCAGGACCGCTCCGCCGTCGGTGAGGAAGGTGCGCTCGGCCGAGGAGTCGACCAGGGCGACCACCGTGCCGGTCGGCGTCTCCTCGTCCACGGCCAGCAGCGGGCGCACCCCGGCCCGTTCCAGCGCGCCCCGGTGCCAGGCGGCCGAATCGGCCCCGGCCCGGGCGAGCAGCCGTACGTCCCGGCAGCCCGAACGCGCCGCCCAGCAGGCGACGTTGGCACCGGCTCCGCCCGGCAGCGTGCTGATCCGCGCAGGCGTGTCCGTACCGTGGACCAGGGCCGAACCGTGCCGTACGACCACATCGGTCACCACGTCCCCGACGACGAGCAGGGCGCCCCCGGTCACCGTGCCGCCGCCGTCGCGATCTGCGCGGCGAGCCGCACATTTCCCCGTACCGCGGCCAGATTGGCCTCCAGGGACGCGCCGTCGGTCTCCCGCATCAGGAACTCCAGCAGGAACGGTGTGACGGCCTGCCCGACGATGCCGCGCTCCCGGCAGGCGTCCAGCGCCCGGGCGAGCACCCGGTCGTGCACCGCGGGGTCCAACTGTTCCTCCTCCGGTACGGGGTTGGCGACGATCAGCGCCGCGGCGGGACCGCCGAGCTCCTCCCGGGCCCGCATCACGTCCGCCACCTCCTGCGGCGTACGGACCGTCCAGTCGACCGGTTCGCCCGAACTGCTCAGGTAGAAGCCCGGGAAGTGGTCCGTGCCGTAGCCGAGGACGCCGACGCCGAGCGTCTCCAGGCGCTGGAGGGTGGCCGGAACGTCCAGGATCGACTTCACCCCCGCGCAGACCACCGTGATGCCGGTCCGGGCGAGCAGCCGGAGATCCGCCGACTCGTCCTGGGTCTCGGTCCACTCCCGGTGTACGCCGCCGAGTCCCCCGGTCGCGAAGACACCCAGTCCCGCCCGCGCCGCCAGGAACGCGGTCGCGGACACGGTCGTCGCGCCGCTCGCACCCGTGGCCAGTGCGGGCGCCAGGTCACGGTGGCCCAGCTTCCGCATCGCCGGGTCCGCCGCCACCCGTTCCAACTGGTCCGCCGTCAGGCCCACATGGGCCCGGCCGTCCAGCACGGCGACCGTGGCGGGCACGGCACCCGCCTTGCGTACGATCTCCTCCAGCTCCTCCGCGACCCGGAGGTTGCGGGGGCGGGGCAGACCGTGCGCGATGATCGTCGACTCCAGGGCGACGACGGGGCGCCCTTCGGCGAGGGCCTCCCGCACCTCGGCGCAGAGCACGGGGGCGTGGCGGTCGGTTTCCTGCGACGTGGATGCCGATGGGTTCCGATGCATGCCCCATCCCTGTCGCAGGCGCGGTGCCCGCAAACCCGGACGGCGGAGCCGGGCGGTCCCTCAGGCCTTATCGGTCACCGCGGACGGCCGGTTCAGGGCCCGCCGCAGGGCGAGCGCGGCCATCGGCAGCAGCAGGCAGGCGGCGGTCATGTTCAGCCAGCCGTAGCTCAGTCGGGAGACGATCACTCCGGCGACCGCCCCACCGATGCCCGCCGCCGCGTTCATCGTGAGGTCCGAGAGGCCCTGCACCGCCGCGCGGGCGGCCTGCGGCACCGAGTCGGTGAGCAGCGCCGAACCGGCGACCAGACCCGCCGACCAGCCGAGACCCAGGACGAACAGACCCGCGGCGGTCCGGCCGTGGCCCGCGCCCGAGGTACCGGCCAGCAGGGCGGCGCAGCACAGCAGCCCGACGGACAGCCCGATGACGGACAGCCTTCCCACCCGGTCGGAGAGCCAGCCCATCACCGGGGAGAACGCGTACATGCCCGCGATGTGGCCGCTGATGACCAGCCCGATCAGCTGGATGTCCGCACCGTGGTGCCCGAGATGGACCGGAGTCATCACCATGATCGAGACCATGGCGGTGTGCGACACGGCGACGGTCACCAGCGCCAGTTGGGCCATCGGGGAGGCCCGTACCGCCGCGACGCCCGCCCGCAGGGAGCGCTTCGTGGCCGCCCCGGTGTCCTGCGGCGCCAGTGCGCGGGCGGTGAGCAGCGGATCGGGGCGCAGCAGGACGGCGACCATGATGCCGGTGAGCAGGAAGATGCCGGCGGCCCAGGCGAACGGGCCGGCCGTCTCCGGCACGGAAGTGCCCCGGAAGACCCGGCCGGCCGGAGCCGAGATGTTCGGGCCGAGCACCGAACCGATCGTGGTGGCCCAGACGACCGTGGAGATCGCCCGGCCGCGACGGTCCGGCTCGGCGAGATCGGCCGCGGCGAACCTGGCCTGGAGATTGGCCGACGAACCGGCGCCGAACCCCGCCATGCCGAGGAGCAGCAGCGGGAAACTGCCGACCACCGCGGCGGTCACCACCAGGGCCGCGCCCAGGGCCCCGATCAGATAGGCGAGAACGAGGCCGGGGCGCCGGCCACGCGAGGTCATCAGGGCGGCCAGCGGCAGGGACAGCAGCGCCGTGCCCGCCACGGAAGCGGTCGGAGCGAGCCCGGACAGTGCCTCGGAGCCGCTCACCTCCGCCGCCAGGACCGGGGCCAGGGCGATACCGATGGCCACGCCGAGGCCGCCGAGTATCTGGCTGCCGATGAGGACCGCGGATGTCCTGCGCCGCAGGGCAGGGAGGTCCGCGGCCGTGATCCGGGGGGTGATCGGGGCGGTCGTCACCGCCGCAGTGTGCCAGCTCGCGCACCGATGCGACATCGGGCGTCCGGCCCTGCGCGGGGGCCGATACCTAGAACAGCGGTTGCGGGAGTATCCCCTCAAGGGCGAGCAGCTGCCGCTTGGTCTCCAGCCCGCCGCCGAACCCGCCGAGCCCGCCGCCGCTCTCCACCACCCGGTGGCAGGGCACCACCACCGGCAGGGGGTTGGAGCCCATGGCGGCGCCCACGGCCTGCGCCGCTCCCGGCTGCCCCACTCGGCCCGCGAGGTCCCCGTAGCCGACGACCGTGCCGTAGGGCACGCCGGACGCCAGCTCGCGGAGCACCTGGCGGTTGAATCCGGAGGAGAGCGACCAGTCCAGGTCCAGCGAGAACGTCCGGAGGTCGCCGGCGAAATACGCGGCGAACTGACGCTCGGGCTCGGCGAGGCGGGCGGAGCCGGGTGCCTGGACGGGTTCCGTGCCCAGCCGCGTCCGCAGCCGCGCGAGCACCGAGTCCCGGACCCCGGGGCGCGCGTGGAAGACGACGCTCACCAGACCCGCGTCCGTCGCGGCGAGCAGCAGCGGCCCGATGTCGCTGGACACGACGGACCACTGCACGCCCTGCTCGTTGCTGTCCATGGGACCACCCTACGGGCGGCCACCGACAGTCCCGCCGTTTTCGGCCGTACGCGGATCCCTCAGCGGGTGGCGTCCCGGACCACGTCAGGGTTGTTCGTGATGATGCCGTCGACCCCGAAGCCCGCCACCTCGGCAGCCTTCGCCGCGTCGTTGACCGTCCAGGTGTTCACCCGCAGCGGCTTGCCGTGGGCGCCCTTCAGCTTCTGCACCGCGGCGACGTAGTCGGCGTCGATCGTCGTGTACGACGGATTGATCTGGTCGGTGAACGCCGCGTACGACGGCAGATCGGCCGGAGCGGGGGTGCCCAGGAAGCCCGTCACGACGTCGGGGCGCTGCGCGTGGACAGATTTCACACTCTCTGCACCGAAGCTCTGGACGACCAGCCGGTGCTTCACGTGTTCGCGGTCGAGCCACCCCTCCGCGCGCAGGACCCGCAGGGTCTCCCGCTCGATCCCCGGGTAGGTCGCCGGGGACTTGATCTCCAGGAGCAGCTTCTGGCGGTTGCGCTCCACGCGGTGCAGATACTGCACGAGCGTCGGCACCCGGGCGCCCGCGAACCGCTCCCCGAACCAGCTGCCCGCGTCCAGCTTCGCGATCTCCGCCGCGGTGAAGTCCTTGACCGCCCAGGACGTGCGGCCGGGGTAGACCTGCTCGGCGTCGGTGGTCCGCCTCAGGTCGGTGTCGTGCACCACGACCAGCACACCGTCCCTGGTGAGCTGCACGTCGTTCTCCACCCAGGCGATGCCGAGGTCGTCGGCCGCGTCCACGGCCGCCAGGGTGTTCTCCGGGGCGTAGGCCGACGCGCCGCGGTGGGCGAAGACGACCGGGCCGGGCCGGTGGCCCTCGGCCTGCGCCTGTGCGGCGGGCAGCAGGACGCAGCCGCCCAGCAGGGCTGCGACCGCGGCGGAGGTGGTTGCTGTGCGTGCGGACACGTGTACTCCTCGAGTCGGGATGTGGACAGGGAGAGACTCCCAGCCCGTACCCAACGGAGTGCAGGCCGATGATGACCATGATGTGAACGCATTGTCGGGGACCGGAGCATCGGCCGCCACGCAGGCGGATAAAATGCCGTTCTTATGTTTGCTTGGCGGGCCTTGCCCCTTAGGGTCACCCCCGAACCCGGGCCTCCGCGAAGGGCGTACCAGCATGCAGGGCACAGTTGACGGATTCAGTTACGGCCTCGTGACCCCGGTCGTGGCATTCCTCATGGCATGCCTCGGCGCGGCTCTCGGCCTGCGCTGCACCACGCGCTCCCTGCGCACCCGGGGCGCCACCAGAGCGGGCTGGCTCGCCCTCGGGGCGACCTCCATAGGCTCGGGCATCTGGACGATGCACTTCATCGCCATGGTGGGCTTCAGCGTCGAGCGGACGACGATGAGCTACGACAGGCCGCTCACCTTCGCCAGCCTCGCGGTGGCCGTCGTCATGGTCGGGATCGGGATCTTCCTCGTCGGCTACCGGGGCGCGACCCGCATGGCGCTGGTCACCGGCGGCACGATCACCGGCCTCGGCGTCGCCTCCATGCACTACCTCGGCATGGCCGGAATGCGCTTCGAGGGTGAGTTCACCTACGACACGTTCACGGTCTCGCTGTCCGTCCTGATCGCCGTGGTGGCCGCGACCGCCGCGCTGTGGGCAGCCGTCTCCATCCATGGCTTCCTGCCCAGCCTCGGCGCGAGCGTGGTCATGGGCGTCGCGGTGAGCGGGATGCACTACACCGGAATGGCCGCGCTCCAGGTGCACCTGCACCCCGCCGCCGTACCGGGCGCGGCGGCCGACTCACCCACCGCACTGCTGATCCCGATGATGATCGGCCCAGGCTGCTTCCTGCTCCTCGCCGGAGTGATCGTGCTGTTCGACCCCCTCGCGGTCACGGGGGAACCCCGCGGTACCACCGGCCGGCCCGGACAGGCCCCCCGCGGCCCCGGACAGGTCACCGCCATCCCCCTCCAGCGCCGCCGCACGTCCGCCGGTACCCCCGCCGGCAGGGGGTACCGACGGCCCCGGAACAGCTGATCCGGCACCGTTGTCAGTGGTGGGTCGTACGGTGGATGCATGCGGCCAGTTTCGAAGATCGAACGCTCGATGGCGCCTTTCGAGGTCATCAGTCCCTACCAGCCCAGCGGTGACCAGCCCACGGCCATCGCCGAGCTGGAGCGGCGCGTCCGCGCCGGGGAGAAGGACGTCGTGCTCCTCGGCGCGACCGGCACCGGCAAGTCGGCGACGACGGCCTGGATGATCGAGAAGCTGCAGCGCCCCACCCTGGTGATGGCACCGAACAAGACGCTGGCCGCCCAGCTGGCCAACGAGTTCCGCGAACTCCTCCCGAACAACGCCGTCGAGTACTTCGTCTCGTACTACGACTACTACCAGCCCGAGGCGTACGTCCCGCAGTCGGACACCTACATCGAGAAGGACTCCTCGATCAACGAGGAGGTCGAACGGCTGCGCCACTCCGCCACGAACTCGCTGCTGACCCGGCGCGACGTCGTCGTGGTGGCCTCCGTCTCCTGCATCTACGGCCTCGGCACGCCCCAGGAGTACGTGGACCGGATGGTCCAGCTCAAGGTCGGCGACGAGATCGACCGCGACCAGCTCCTGCGCCGCTTCGTCGAGATCCAGTACACCCGCAACGACCTGGCGTTCACCCGGGGCACCTTCCGGGTGCGCGGCGACACCGTCGAGATCTTCCCGGTCTACGAGGAGCTCGCCGTCCGCATCGAGATGTTCGGCGACGAGATCGAGGCCCTCTCCACCCTCCACCCGCTCACCGGCGAGGTCATCAGCGAGGACGAGTCGCTGCACGTCTTCCCCGCCAGCCACTACGTCGCGGGTCCCGAGCGCATGGAGAAGGCGGTCGGCGGCATCGAGAAGGAGCTGGAGCAGCGCCTCGCCGAGCTGGAGAAGCAGGGCAAGATGCTGGAGGCCCAGCGGCTGCGCATGCGCACCACGTACGACATCGAGATGCTCCGCCAGATCGGCACCTGCTCCGGTGTCGAGAACTACTCGATGCACTTCGACGGCCGTGACCCCGGCACCGCCCCCAACACCCTCCTCGACTACTTCCCCGAGGACTTCCTCCTCGTGCTGGACGAGTCGCACGTCACCGTGCCGCAGATCGGCGCGATGTACGAGGGTGACGCCTCCCGCAAGCGGACCCTCGTCGACCACGGCTTCCGGCTGCCGTCCGCCCTGGACAACCGGCCGCTGAAGTGGGAGGAGTTCCTGGGCCGGATCGACCAGACCGTCTACCTCTCCGCCACCCCGGGGAAGTACGAGCTCTCCCGGGGCGACGGCTTCGTGGAGCAGATCATCCGCCCTACCGGACTCGTCGACCCGGAGGTCGTCGTCAAGCCCACCGAGGGCCAGATCGACGATCTGGTGCACGAGATCCGCAAGCGGACCGAGAAGGACGAGCGGGTCCTGGTCACCACCCTCACCAAGAAGATGTCCGAGGACCTCACGGACTACTTCCTGGAGCTCGGCATCCAGGTCCGCTACCTGCACAGCGACGTCGACACCCTGCGCCGCATCGAGCTGCTGCGCGAGCTGCGCTCCGGCGAGTACGACGTGCTGGTCGGCATCAACCTGCTGCGTGAGGGCCTCGACCTGCCCGAGGTGTCGCTCGTGGCCATCCTCGACGCGGACAAGCAGGGCTTCCTGCGGTCGGGCACCTCGCTGATCCAGACCATCGGACGCGCCGCCCGTAACGTCTCCGGCCAGGTCCATATGTACGCGGACAAGATCACTCCCGCGATGGCGCAGGCCATCGACGAGACCAACCGCCGCCGTGAGAAGCAGATCGCGTACAACACCGAGCGAGGGGTCGACCCGCAGCCGCTCCGCAAGAAGATCAACGACATCGTCGCGTCCATCGCCCGCGAGGAGGTCGACACCGAACAGCTGCTCGGCAGCGGTTACCGGCAGGCCAAGGACACCAAGGCCCCCGTCCCCTCCCTGGGCGGCAGGGCCGCCGCGGGGGGTAAGACGAAGAAGGGCGGCGTGGCCGTCACCGACCGGCCCGCCACGGAGCTCGCCGGGATCATCGAGGAGATGACGGACCGCATGCGCGCCGCCGCCTCCGACCTGCAGTTCGAGGTCGCCGCCCGGCTGCGCGACGAGGTGGGGGAACTGAAGAAGGAACTGCGGCAGATGAGGGAGGCGGGCCTGGCCTGACCCCTGCGCACCAGGTGTGTTGCAAGAGCGACACAAAAACGGCCCTCCCCTCCTGCCGCCCTCGCCGGACTGCGTAGGGTTCGGGGAAACCGCACACGGACGGTTGCGGGGCAAAGCGGAGAGGGGACAGCGCGTGACGGTCAATATGACCAAGGGTCAGGCCATCAGCCTGCAGAAGAGCGACGGGGGGACCCTGACCGCGGTACGGATGGGGCTCGGCTGGCAGGCGGCTCCGCGCCGCGGACTGTTCGGCTCGCGCACGCGGGAGATCGACCTGGACGCCTCGGCGGTGCTCTTCGCCGACAAGCAGCCGGTGGACGTCGTCTTCTTCCGCCACCTCGTCAGCGACGACGGCTCGGTCAAGCACACCGGTGACAACCTGGTCGGCGGCGCCGGCTCGGGCGGCGACGACGAGGCGATCCTGGTCGACCTGCAGCGCATCCCGGTCCACATCGACCAGATCGTCTTCACGGTGAACTCCTTCACCGGCCAGACGTTCCAGGAAGTGCAGAACGCCTTCTGCCGCATCGTCGACGAGACCAACGGCCAGGAGCTCGCCCGCTACACGCTCGACGGCGGCGGGCAGTACACGGCGCAGATCATGGCGAAGGTGCACCGCGCGGGCAGCGGCTGGCAGATGACGGCCCTCGGTAACCCGGCCAACGGCCGGACCTTCCAGGACCTGATGCCGTCGATCCTGCCGCACCTCTAGGACCTTCCGTCCGGCTCGGGCCGGACCCTGTGAGCCCGGCCCGGTCCGAACGGGAACCACCGGGCTCGCGGGACGCGGCCGGGCGACTCCGGACCCGGTCCACATCTGTACCGCGCAGCTCCCGGAGGCATCCGCCGCCGGGAGCTGCGCCCATGGCAGGGCACCACAACGAACGTCGAGGGGACAGGGCGATGACGGCCGAGCTGGTCCGGGGGCAGAACCACACGTTGCCCCAGACCCGTCTGGAGATCAGGGTGTCGGCGGGATCCCCCGTCGTGGCCGGGGCCACCCTCGGGGACGAGCGGGGCACGGTCCACGGTGCGGAGTGGATCGTCCACCCCGGATCGCCGCAGCTCCCCGGACTGGAGGTCTCCCGGCAGGCCGCGGCCGACCACCGGCTCGCGGTGGACCTCGACGCCCTGCCCGACGCGGTGCACCGCGTCACCGTGCTCCTGGCCCTCCCCCTGGGGACCGGCCGGCCCGTCACGTTCGGCTCGGTCGCCGCGCCGTTCGTCGCCGTCACCGGACTCGACGGCACCGAGATCGCCACCTTCACCCTCACGGGCCTGGAGGCGGAGTCCGCCGTCACGGCCCTGGAGCTCTACCGCCGCCAGGGCGCCTGGAAGGTCCGCGCCGTCGGCCAGGGATACGCCGCCGGACTGGCCGAGATGCTCGCCGACCAGGGCGTGGCCCGCGCCGCGGAGCTCGCCGCCTCGATACA
Source organism: Streptomyces sp. NBC_01520 (assembly GCF_045040375.1). Lineage (NCBI taxonomy): Bacteria > Bacillati > Actinomycetota > Actinomycetes > Kitasatosporales > Streptomycetaceae > Streptomyces > Streptomyces sp. NBC_01520. The sequence continues at coordinate 1,953,564 of NZ_CP109404.1, read as the reverse complement.
GGAGGCCGTCGCCTCCGGGCTCGCCCGCTCCGTGACACCCCCGCCGCCCCGCACCCCGGACGGTGAGCGCGTCCGTCACCCCTCCCGCCCCGCACCGGCGGCGGGCGGCGGGCAGCCGCCCGTGCCGCCCGCGACCGGCGACCGGTACCCCGCCCCGGGCTCCGACCCGCTCGGGGAACCCTCCCCGGCCCCGGCCGCGGACCCCACGCCGGGCGGCCCCATCAACTACGCGCACCCGCGCCGACAGACCTCCGCCCCGCCCCCGCCCCCTCCGTCGGCCCCGCCCGCCGCCCCCGGACAGCCCGCGCAGCCCGTCGCCGGTGACGCCACCGGCTGGTCCATGGACGAGCGCCTGTACAACCAGATCTGGGGCATGTTCGAGGACCTGGCCCGTGCCGTCGCCGCCTACCGCAGCGCCGTCGACTTCGCCGAGTCCCGGATGGACCAGGAGCTCGACCGGACCCTCTCCGACCCGCGCAGCCGGATCGGCGGCGCGGGCGACCGGGCCCGGGAGGCGGCCAGGGCCAAGCGCGACGAACTCACCACCCGGGCCCGTGAGGCCCTCGACCGCGATCTGGCCCAGCTCGCCGCCGAGTCCGCCGTCGTGGAACCCGCCCTCCCCGCCGCGTACGCGGGCTGGGACAACCCCGTCTGGCACGGCTACCGCGTGCCGATGGAGATCCCCATGGCGCTGCGCATCGGCGACCTGCATCTGCCCGAGCGCGCCGACCTGCGCATCCCGCTCCTGGTACGGCTGCCGCTGGAGCGCGGGATCTGGATCGACAGCGGCCGTACGGCCTCCGAGGCCTCAGCGCCGACGGACGGCGACCAGCTGCGCAGGCTGGGCATGGAGACCGCGGTCGCCCTGGCCGCCCGGCTGCTCGCCGTCTACCCGGCGGACGAGTTCTCGGTGCACGTCATCGACCCCGCGGGTTCCGCCGCCGCCGCGCTCGCCCCGCTGACCGGCTCCGGTGTGCTCGCCGGGCCGCCGGCCGCCGGAGCCGGGGGAGTGGCCTCCGTGCTCGCCCACCTGACCCGGCGCGTCGACCTGGTGCAGATGGCGATCAGGGCCGGCGCCGCGGACTCGCTCCCGCCGGACCTGGACACGGGCGAGCAGTTGCTGATCGTCAACGACTTCCCGCACGGCTTCGACGACCGGGCCGTCACCCAGTTGCGCTATCTCGCCGACGAGGGCCCCGCCGTGGGCGTACACCTGCTGATGGTCGCCGACCGTGAGGACGCCCGCGCCTACGGACCGGTGCTCGACCCGCTGTGGCGGTCGCTGCTGCGGATCACCCCCGTGGCGGACGACCACCTTGCTGACCCGTGGGTGGGTCACGCCTGGACGTACGAGCCGCTGAGGGCGCCGCAGGGGAGCCGTGTGGTGGAGCAGGTCCTCGCGCTGGTGGCCGCGGCGCGCGGCGCCGGCTACCGCTGAGGGGAGGACGGGGTCGGTTGCCGCTGACGGGAAGCGGTGCCGGCTACCGGCCGAGGAGGAGCAAGGCAAAGCCTCTGAACTGGTGTTTTGATCATCCCTTGCCTGCGACTTTACCTAATCTTGGTGTTTCCTGTACTGTTCTTTGGGCGGAGGGGAGTACTCCCGATCGCGGCGTTCCCGTCAGTACGGACTGTGACCGGTCCCGGGGCGCCGGCCCGGCGCGCAGCCCGCGCGTCCTGGGTGGAAGAGACCTCCGGCAGCGACGACGCTGATCCATAGCCGTAGCGAACTGCCGGAGGCGCAGTGGACGTTTCATTGAATGTTTGGGTGCTGACCATCGTTGGTCTTCTCGCCCTGATCGCTGTCGACTTCTTCATCGGGCGCAAGCCCCATGACGTGTCGACCAAGGAAGCCGGAATCTGGACGGTCGTCTGGATCATCCTGGCCGTACTCTTCGGAATCGGTCTGCTGATCTTCGGTGACAGCAAGGCCTCGGGCGAATTCTTCGCGGGATACATCACCGAGAAGTCGCTCAGTGTCGACAATCTCTTCGTCTTCATCCTGATCATGGCGAAGTTCTCGGTGCCCTCCCACCTCCAGCAGCGGGTGCTGCTCGTGGGTGTGCTGATCGCCCTGGTGCTCCGTACGATCTTCATCGTCGCCGGTGCCGCGGTCATCGCCAACTTCTCGTGGGTCTTCTACATCTTCGGCGCGTTCCTGATCTACACCGCCTGGAAGCTGATCCAGGAGGCGCGATCCGACGAGGAGGAGGACGACTTCGAGGAGAACCGCCTCCTGAAGTCGATCGAGCACCGTTTCGGCGTCGCCGACAGGTACCACGGGACCAAGCTCTTCATCCGGAGCAACGGCAAGCGCGTCCTGACCCCGCTCATGGTGGTCATGCTCGCCATCGGCACCACCGATGTGCTGTTCGCGCTGGACTCCATCCCCGCGATCTTCGGCCTGACCCAGGACCCGTACATCGTCTTCACTGCCAACGCGTTCGCCCTGATGGGTCTGCGGCAGCTGTACTTCCTCATCGGCGGTCTGCTGAAGAAGCTGGTCCACCTCAGCTACGGGCTCTCGGTGATCCTCGGATTCATCGGCGTGAAGCTGGTGCTGCACGCACTGCACGAGTCCGGGGTGCACGTCCCGGAGATCGGCATCGCGTTCTCCCTCACCTTCATCGTCCTCGTCCTGGCGGTCACCACGATCACCAGCCTGATCGCCGGCAAGAAGCAGGCGGCGGCCGAGTCGGCGAAGACGGCCGGCGACGAGAACGAGAACGTCGGCGCCGAGAAGTAGCCGAAACGGCGGCCCGGAGGCGACAGCCTGGAGGCGGTCGAAGGACGGCGGCGGCCGGGGCCCGAAAGGGCTCCCGGCCGCCGCCGTCCCGTCATGTGTCGCGCTCCTCGGCGGCCTCCGGCCGGCCGGGGGGCCCGCTCGGGGCTTCTACCAGCCCCGCGCCCGCCACTCGGCGAGGTGCGGGCGTTCGTCACCGAGGGTGGTGTCGTTCCCGTGGCCCGGGTAGACCCATGTCTCGTCCGGAAGGGTCCCGAAGATCTTCCCTTCGAGGTCGTCCATCAGGGACGTGAAATCCGTGGGACCCGCGGTCCGCCCGGGGCCGCCCGGGAAGAGGCAGTCCCCGGTGAACAGGTGCGGAGCCCCGTGCGGGTCGTCGTAGACCAGTGCGACGGACCCCGGGGTGTGCCCGGTCAGACGGCGGGCGGTCAGCGAGACCCGGCCCACCCGGATCGTGTCGCCGTCCTCGACGCGTACGTCCGTCGGGACCGGGATGCCCTCGGCGTCGTACGCCCCTGCGTAGGTGCGCGCCCCGGTGGCGCCGACGACCTCGCCGAGCGCCTGCCAGTGGTCGCCGTGCCGGTGCGTCGTGACGACGGACGCGATGCCGTCCGCTCCGATCAGCCGCAGCAGGGTCCCGGCCTCGTCGGCCGCGTCGATCAGGAGCTGCTCACCGGTGGCCCGGCAGCGCAGCAGATAGGCGTTGTTGTCCATCGGACCGACGGCGACCTTGGAGATCATCAGATCCGTCAGCTCGTGCACGTCCGCAGGCCCGCCGACCTTCACCGTTCCGCTGTACGTCATACGTCTCAGCCTATAGCGCGGGCAGAGCGGGAAGAGGGCCGCCTTCCACCGTGAGTCCGGAGCCGTCACGACGTCCGCAGAGCCAGCCGAGGATGTCGTGGACCGTGCCCCGGACGACGACCGATCCGCCGTCGCCGCCGCCGCCCGTGGTCCAGAGCCGGCCGTCCTCGGTCACCGCCGTCGTGGGCACCACGTGGGGATGTCCGGCGAACCGCTCCGCCAGGAAGTCGTTCTCCCTGATCACGAACTCCTCCGGGAGGTCCTCCAGCTCGTAACCCACCGCCAGGTCGACATGGTGCAGCTCGACCTCGGCCCGGCGGCGGAACGGGATCCGGGAGGCCGAGTCCGTGACGCCGTTGCGCATCGTGACCGTGCGGGACCAGTCGGCCGGCCCGGCCGCCGCGGCGAGGAAGCCGGCCCCGCTGTCCCGCAGGTCGGCGAGCTGCTCGGCGAGCGGCCGGGGCGCGTCGCGCGCGATGTCGGCGTCCCGGGTTTCGCTGCTCGCGTACATCGGGTGTCCCCGGAGAACGTTTACGAGGGCGTCGGCGTTACGTGACAGGTGGGCGAGAACATGGCCGCGGCTCCAGCCCGGCAGCCGTGACGGCTCGGTGAGCGAGGCGTCGTCCAGTCCGCCCGTCGCCCGGAGCAGCCGACCGGTCGCTTCACGTACGGCTTCCAGGTCGTGCGCATGATCAATCATGAGCCGAGCGTAGCCCGGCCACTCATTCGGGTGAAGGAGTCTGCAGCCGTCCGTAAATCGAATGCGCGTGCTATACGCTCGAAGTCGAAAGCTTCCTACATCGCTGTGGCGCCCCCCATACCCTGGGCAGCGGCTCAGTTCCCCCCGATTCTCTCCAGAAAGGTGCGGACCGGCGTGGCCGACCGTCTCATCGTCCGTGGCGCGCGCGAGCACAACCTGAAGAACGTCTCGCTCGACCTCCCCCGTGACTCCCTCATCGTCTTCACCGGGCTCTCCGGGTCGGGCAAGTCCTCCCTCGCGTTCGACACGATCTTCGCCGAGGGCCAGCGGCGCTACGTGGAGTCGCTCTCCTCGTACGCCAGGCAGTTCCTCGGCCAGATGGACAAGCCGGACGTCGACTTCATCGAAGGCCTCTCGCCCGCTGTCTCCATCGACCAGAAGTCGACCTCGCGCAACCCGCGCTCGACCGTCGGCACGATCACCGAGGTCTACGACTACCTCAGGCTGCTCTTCGCCAGGATCGGCAAGCCGCACTGCCCCGAGTGCGGCAGGCCCATCTCCCGCCAGTCGCCGCAGGCCATCGTCGACAAGGTGCTCGGCCTGCCCGAGGGCAGCCGCTTCCAGGTGCTCTCGCCGCTCGTGCGCGAGCGTAAGGGCGAGTTCGTCGACCTCTTCGCCGATCTGCAGACCAAGGGCTACAGCAGGGCCCGGGTCGACGGCGAGACGATCCAGCTGTCCGAGCCGCCCAAGCTCAAGAAGCAGGAGAAGCACACCATCGAGGTGGTCATCGACCGCCTCACGGTGAAGGACAGCGCCAAGCGCCGGCTGACCGACTCGGTGGAGACCGCGCTGGGCCTCGCCGGCGGCATGGTCGTGCTCGACTTCGTCGACCTGGACGAGAACGACCCCGAGCGTGAGCGGATGTACTCCGAGCACCTCTACTGCCCGTACGACGACCTCTCCTTCGAGGAGATGGAGCCCCGCTCCTTCTCCTTCAACTCCCCCTTCGGCGCCTGCCCCGACTGCACGGGCATCGGCACGCGGATGGAGGTCGACCCGGAGCTGATCGTCCCGGACGAGGACAAGTCCCTCGACGAGGGCGCGATCCACCCCTGGTCGCACGGCCACACCAAGGAGTACTTCGGGCGCCAGATCCGCGCGCTCGCCGACGCCCTCGGATTCCGTACGGACATCCCCTGGGCCGGACTGCCGCAGCGCGCCAAGAAGGCGCTGCTCCACGGTCACAAGATCCAGACCGAGGTGCGCTACCGCAACAGGTACGGGCGCGAGCGCGCCTACACGACCCCCTCCTTCGAGGGCGCGGTGCAGTTCGTCAAGAGGCGCCACTCCGAGGCCGAGAGCGACTCCAGCAGGGAGCGCTTCGAGGGCTACATGCGCGAGGTGCCGTGCCCGACCTGTGAGGGCACCCGGCTCAAGCCGATCGTGCTCGCGGTGACGGTGATGGAGAAGTCCATCGCCGAGGTCGCCGCGATGTCGATCAGCGAGTGCGCCGAATTCCTCGGCAGGCTCAAGCTGAACGCCCGCGACAAGAAGATCGCCGAACGGGTGCTCAAGGAGGTCAACGAGCGGCTGAAGTTCCTCGTCGACGTGGGCCTCGACTACCTCTCGCTGAACCGCGCCGCGGGCACGCTGTCCGGTGGCGAGGCCCAGCGCATCAGGCTCGCCACCCAGATCGGCTCCGGGCTCGTCGGCGTGCTGTACGTGCTGGACGAGCCGTCCATCGGCCTGCACCAGCGTGACAACCACCGGCTGATCGAGACCCTGGTCCGGCTCCGGGACATGGGCAACACGCTCATCGTCGTCGAGCACGACGAGGACACCATCAAGGTCGCCGACTGGGTCGTCGACATCGGCCCCGGCGCCGGTGAGCACGGCGGCAAGGTCGTCCACTCGGGCTCGCTCAAGGAACTGCTGGCCAACGAGGAGTCGATCACCGGCCAGTACCTCTCCGGCAAGCGGGCGATCGCGATGCCCGACATCCGGCGCCCGGTGGACCCGAAGCGTCTGCTCACGGTGCACGGCGCCCGTGAGAACAACCTCCAGGACATCGACGTCTCCTTCCCGCTCGGTGTGCTCACCGCGGTCACCGGTGTCTCCGGTTCGGGGAAGTCGACCCTGGTCAACGACATCCTGTACACCCACCTGGCGCGCGAGCTCAACGGCGCCAAGTCGGTCCCCGGGCGGCACACCCGGGTCGACGGCGACGACCTCGTCGACAAGGTCGTTCATGTCGACCAGTCGCCGATCGGCCGTACGCCCCGGTCCAACCCGGCCACGTACACCGGGGTCTTCGACCACGTTCGCCGGCTGTTCGCCGAGACGATGGAGGCGAAGGTGCGCGGCTATCTGCCGGGCCGCTTCTCCTTCAACGTCAAGGGCGGGCGCTGCGAGAACTGCTCCGGCGACGGCACGATCAAGATCGAGATGAACTTCCTGCCCGACGTGTACGTCCCGTGCGAGGTCTGCCACGGAGCGCGGTACAACCGGGAGACGCTGGAGGTCCACTACAAGGGCAAGTCCATCGCCGAGGTCCTGGACATGCCGATCGAGGAGGGTCTGGAGTTCTTCGAGGCCGTCCCGACGATCGCCCGCCACCTGCGCACCCTCAACGAGGTGGGTCTCGGATACGTCAGGCTCGGCCAGTCCGCGCCGACGCTGTCCGGCGGTGAGGCGCAGCGCGTCAAGCTGGCGAGCGAGCTGCAGAAGCGCTCCACCGGGCGCACGGTCTACGTGCTGGACGAGCCGACCACCGGTCTGCACTTCGAGGACATCAGCAAGCTCATCAGCGTGCTTTCGGGCCTGGTCGACAAGGGCAACACGGTGATCGTCATCGAGCACAACCTCGATGTCATCAAGACCGCCGACTGGGTCATCGACATGGGCCCCGAGGGCGGCAAGGGCGGCGGCCTGGTCATCGCCGAGGGCTCCCCGGAGTATGTCGCCTCGGTGCCGGCCAGCCACACCGGGAAGTTCCTCCAGACCGTCCTGGGCGCGGACCGGATCGGCGAGGCCGCCTCGGTGCCCGCTGCCCGCAAGCCCGCCCGCCGGGCCGCCGCGAAGAAGACGGTCGCCGCGAAGGCAGCTCCGGCGCGCAGCACGGCCACGGCCAGGACCGCGAAGAAGGCGGCGGCCGGGAAGCCCGCGGCGAAGAAGGCCACCCGCACGCGGAAGGCCTGACAGGTTCCACAAAGGCGGCCCCCGGCACCCCGGGGGCCGCCTTTGTGGCGTCCGGCTCCCGGGGCGGGGCCGGTCGAAGGCGCGGCGTTCTCGGTCGGTATCGTCGGGTCTGTCGCCGATGCCTTCAGGTGTGTGCCCGGTGTCCGAGGGCATCCGGTGCCCAGGCGCAAACGGCGGCTCTCTGTCCCCTCGACCAGTGGAGACCGCATGTCCGGCCTGCCCGCCGCCCGCCGTACCGTACTGAAGGGCGCCGCTCTCGCCGGTGCCGCCGGGCTGGGAGCGGCCGCCTGCTCGACCGATTCGAAGCTCGGCCACGCCCAGACGCCCACGCCCACCGCACCCGTGGAGCTCGGCGCCGCGGACGAGGTCCCGGTCGGCGGGGCGAAGCTCTACCGGGAGCAGCGGGTCGTCGTGAGCTGCCCGGCCGCGGGGCAGTACAAGGCGTTCAGCGCACAGTGCACCCACGCGGGCTGCCTCCTGGACAAGGTCGAGGGCAACGAGGGCAACTGCCCGTGCCACGGCAGCCGGTTCGACATGACGACCGGCAAGGCGCTCCAGGGCCCGGCCACCGTGCCGCTGCCCGCCGTCCCGGTGAAGGTCGAGGGCGGGAAGCTCGTCGCGGGTCCGGGGGCCTGACCGGGGCGGATCCGCAGGCGGTCCTGACGGGGGCCGGACGGACCCGCAGGCGGTCCTCACGGGGCCGGGCGGAACGCCCGCGGGTCCGACGGGGCCCGCAGGCGCCGAGTCGGGCCGGCCCGGTCCCGCGTACGGTGCCCGCGGGAAATGCCGCTCTGTCACAGCCCGCAAGTAGGGTGTGAGACATGGCAGACCCCTCCAGCTACCGCCCCAAGCCGGGACAGATCCCCGACTCCCCGGGGGTCTACAAATTCCGCGACGAACACCGCAGGGTGATCTACGTCGGGAAGGCCAAGAACCTGCGCCAGCGCCTGGCCAACTACTTCCAGGACCTGGCCGGCCTGCACCCGCGCACCCGCACGATGGTCACCACGGCAGCCTCCGTCGAATGGACCGTGGTCTCCACCGAGGTCGAGGCGCTGCAGCTGGAGTACTCCTGGATCAAGGAGTTCGACCCCCGGTTCAACGTCAAGTACCGCGACGACAAGAGCTACCCCTACCTCGCCGTCACGCTCAACGAGGAGTTCCCGCGCGTCCAGGTCATGCGCGGGGCCAAGAAGAAGGGCGTGCGCTACTTCGGTCCGTACGGGCACGCCTGGGCGATCCGCGAGACCGTCGACCTGATGCTCCGGGTCTTCCCCGTGCGCACATGCTCCGCCGGTGTCTTCAAGAACGCCGAGAGGACCGGCCGTCCCTGCCTCCTCGGCTACATCGGCAAGTGCTCCGCACCCTGCGTCGGCCGGGTCACCCCGGACGAACACCGGGACCTGGCCGAGGACTTCTGCGACTTCATGGCAGGCCGGACGGGTACGTACATCCGCCGCCTGGAGAAGGACATGACGCAGGCGGCCGAGGAGATGGAGTACGAGCGGGCGGCCCGGCTGCGCGACGACGCCGAGGCGCTCAGGCGGGCCATGGAGAAGAGCGCCGTCGTCCTGGCCGACGCCACCGACGCGGACCTGATCGCCGTCGCGGAGGACGAGCTCGAAGCCGCCGTCCAGATCTTCCACGTCCGCGGAGGACGGGTGCGCGGCCAGCGCGGCTGGGTCACCGACAAGGTCGAGGCCGTCGACACGGCCGGACTCGTCGAGCACGCGCTCCAGCAGCTGTACGGGGAGGAGACGGGCGACTCCGTCCCCAAGGAGGTCCTCGTCCCGGCGCTGCCCGAGGACCCCGAGGCCGTCTCCGAGTGGCTCGCCGCCCGCCGGGGCTCCCAGGTCAGCCTGCGCATTCCACAGCGGGGGGACAAGAAGGACCTGATGGGCACGGTCCAGCGCAACGCCCAGCAGGCGCTGGGGCTGCACAAGACCAAGCGTGCCTCCGACCTCACGACCCGTTCCCGCGCCCTGGAGGAGATCGCCGAGGCGCTCGGCCTGGACACCGCCCCGCTGCGCGTCGAGTGCTTCGACATCTCGCACCTCCAGGGCGACGACGTGGTCGCGTCCATGGTGGTCTTCGAGGACGGGCTCGCGCGCAAGAGCGAATACCGCCGCTTCCAGATCAAGGGCTTCGAGGGCCAGGACGACGTCCGGTCCATGCACGAGGTCATCGGCCGCCGCTTCAAGCGCTACCTCCAGGAGAAGGAGCGGACGGGGGAGTGGGAGGAGACCCGGGCCGCCACCGGCCCTGTACCCGCCCCCGGAGCGCCCCCGGCCCCGCCCACCGCCACGTCAGCAACCACGGACACGTCCAGGGCCACCGCCACGGACACCTCCGCGGCCACCCCGGCCGAATCGCCCACCGAGCCCCGTGAGGACGACGGCCGGCCCAAGCGCTTCGCCTACCCGCCGCAGCTCGTCGTGGTCGACGGCGGGCAGCCGCAGGTCGCCGCGGCCAAACGGGCCCTGGACGAGCTGGGCATCGACGACGTCGCCGTCTGCGGTCTCGCCAAGCGCCTCGAAGAGGTCTGGCTGCCCGACGACGACGACCCGGTCGTGCTGCCCCGCTCCAGCGAGGGCCTCTACCTCCTCCAGCGCATCCGCGACGAGGCCCACCGCTTCGCCATCACCTACCAGCGCGCCAAGCGGGCCAAGCGCATCCGCAGCAGCCCCCTGGACGACGTCTCCGGCCTCGGCGAGACCCGGAAGCAGGCGCTGATCAAGCATTTCGGCTCCGTGAAGAAGCTGCGGCAGGCGACAATCGACGAGATCTGTGAGGTTCCGGGGATAGGCCGCAGGACGGCGGAATCGGTGGCAGTCGCCCTCGCCGCGGCAGCTCCGGCCGCACCGGCCGTGAACACGGCCACAGGAGAGATCATCGAAGAGGACGACGGGGGCAGCACGTCATGACCGAGCACGCGCATGAACGCCAGAACGACCGAGCAGACGGAGCAGCAGACGTGAGTACGGGAAGCACCAAGGAGAAGGCCGAGGCCGCCGTGCCCGCCATCCCCGAGCTGGTGATCATCTCGGGTATGTCGGGTGCGGGACGCAGCACCGCCGCCAAGTGTCTGGAGGACCTCGGCTGGTTCGTCGTCGACAACCTGCCGCCCGCGCTGATCCCCACCATGGTGGAGCTCGGCGCCCGCTCCCAGGGCAACGTGGCCCGGATCGCCGTCGTCGTCGACGTACGGGGCCGCCGCTTCTTCGACAACCTCCGGGAGTCCCTCGCGGACCTGGAGTCCAAGCACGTCACCCGGCGGATCGTCTTCCTGGAGTCCTCCGACGACGCACTCGTACGCCGATTCGAGTCGGTCCGCCGTCCGCACCCCCTCCAGGGTGACGGCCGGATCGTCGACGGCATCGAGGCGGAGCGCGACCTGCTGCGCGAGCTGCGCGGCGACGCCGACCTGGTGATCGACACCTCCAGCCTCAACGTGCACGAGCTGCGGGCCAAGATGGACGCCCAGTTCGCCGGCGACGAGGAGCCGGAGCTGCGGGCCACGGTGATGTCGTTCGGCTACAAGTACGGCCTGCCGGTCGACGCCGACCTGGTCGTGGACTGCCGCTTCCTGCCCAACCCCCACTGGGTCCCCGAGCTGCGTCCCTTCACCGGACTCAACGAGGAGGTGTCCGCCTACGTCTTCGACCAGCCCGGCGCCAAGGAGTTCCTCAACCAGTACACGGAGCTGCTCCAGCTGATCGCCGCGGGCTACCGCCGCGAGGGCAAGCGTTACGTGACCATCGCCGTCGGCTGCACGGGCGGCAAGCACCGCTCCGTCGCCATGTCGGAGAAGCTGGCCGCCCGGCTGGCCACGGAGGGGATCGAGACCGTGCTGGTGCACCGGGACATGGGGCGCGAGTGACCAGTCGCAATCTGCGCCTGCGCAGGCTGAGCAGAGCCACCTCGGCGCTCTCCGGCCGCAAGCGGGGCGCACAGCCCAAGGTCGTCGCCCTCGGTGGCGGCATGGGCCTGTCGGCGTCGCTCACGGCACTGCGCCGGATCACCGGCGATCTCACGGCCGTCGTCACCGTCGCCGACGACGGCGGCTCCAGCGGCCGGCTGCGCGAGGAGCTCGGCGTCCTGCCGCCCGGCGACCTGCGCAAGGCGCTCGCGGCGCTCTGCGGGGACGACGAATGGGGCCAGACCTGGGCCCAGGTCATCCAGCACCGCTTCGAGTCCAAGGGCGACCTGCACGGACACGCCGTGGGCAACCTGCTGATCGTCTCCCTGTGGGAGCAGCTGGGCGACCACGTCCAGGCGCTCGACCTGGTCGGCAAGCTGCTCGGCGCGCACGGCAGGGTGCTTCCCATGTCCGCCGTGCCGCTGGAGCTCCAGGCGCTCGTCCGCGGGCACGACCCGGAGCGCCCCGAGGACGTGGTGACCGTACGGGGCCAGGCCACTGTGGCACTCACCCCCGGTGAGGTGCAGTCCGTCCACGTGGTGCCCGCCGATCCGCCGGCCGTCCCGGAAGCCGTCGCGGCCGTTCTGGACGCCGATTGGGTGGTGCTGGGCCCCGGGTCCTGGTTCTCCTCCGTGATTCCGCATCTACTGGTACCCGAACTGCTCGACGCGCTGGTCCTCACGAAGGCCCGTAAGGTCCTCTCGCTGAACCTCGCACCGCAACCCGGTGAAACAGAAGGCTTCTCACCGCAGCGTCATTTGGAGGTTTTGGGACGACACGCCCCTAAACTCGCCTTGGACGTGGTGCTGGCCGACGAGGCTGCCGTGCCCGACCGTGAGTCCCTCGCCGACGCCGCCATGCGGCTCGGAGCCGCGGTCGAGCTGGCCCCGGTGGCCTCACCCGACGGCGTTCCGATTCATGATCCGGAGCTGTTGGCCGCCGCGTACGACCGTATTTTTCGGATGCATGGAAGGATCGGCCCATGGCGATGACGCCAGCGGTGAAGGACGAAATCTCTCGGCTTCCCGTGACCCGGACCTGCTGCAGGAAGGCGGAGGTCTCGGCGATTCTGCGCTTCGCGGGCGGGCTGCACCTGGTGAGCGGCCGGATCGTGATCGAGGCCGAGCTGGACACGGCGATGGCGGCGCGCCGGCTGAAGCGGGACATCCTGGAGATCTTCGGGCACAGCTCGGAGCTGATCGTGATGGCTCCCGGCGGGCTCCGGCGCGGCTCCCGTTACGTCGTACGGGTGGTGGCGGGCGGTGATCAGCTGGCGCGCCAGACCGGTCTGGTGGACGGCCGTGGCCGGCCGATCCGCGGACTGCCCCCACAGGTGGTCTCGGGAGCCACCTGCGACGCCGAGGCCGCCTGGCGCGGAGCCTTCCTGGCCCACGGTTCGCTGACCGAGCCCGGCCGCTCCTCCTCGCTGGAGGTGACCTGCCCCGGCCCGGAGGCCGCTCTCGCCCTGGTCGGAGCGGCCCGCAGGCTCTCCATCGCGGCCAAGGCCCGCGAGGTGCGCGGGGTGGACCGTGTCGTCGTCCGCGACGGTGACGCGATCGGCGCGCTCCTCACCCGGCTCGGCGCCCACGAGTCGGTGCTGGCCTGGGAGGAGCGCCGGATGCGGCGCGAGGTCCGCGCCACCGCCAACCGGCTCGCCAACTTCGACGACGCCAACCTCCGCCGCTCCGCGCGCGCCGCCGTGGCCGCGGGAGCCCGTGTGGGGCGAGCGCTGGAGATCCTGGGCGAGGAGGTCCCGGAGCACCTCGCGGCGGCCGGACGGCTGCGCATGGAGCACAAGCAGGCCTCCCTGGAGGAGCTGGGTGCCCTCGCCGACCCGCCGCTCACCAAGGACGCGGTCGCGGGCCGGATCCGGCGCCTGCTGGCCATGGCCGACAAGCGGGCCCAGGACCTCGGCATCCCGGGCACCGAATCCACCCTCAGCGAGGAGCTGGCCGACGGCCTCGTCGGCTGAGCCGCCGCACACCCCTGCCGCCGGCGCACCTCCCGAGGGCGCCGGCGGCGGCATCTCCCGGGCGTGCGGCGGCCCGCTTCCACGGCCGCTTCCATGCCCGATGCACGGTCTTCGTGCCGCCTTGCGGCCCTATTGACATGGTCATGGACCATCACGAATCTGTCCTCTGTCCGCCGGTCCGGCGGACGGAAGTGGCAGACAACTGCATGGGGGGCTCATGGGACGCAGAGCGCGAGCGATCCTCGCCGCGGCTTCATTGCTGATGGCCGGACTGGCGGTACCCGTTGCGCAGGCCGACCAGGGGAGGGGCGGCGGGGCCGACGGCGGACTGTCCGTCTGGCACGCCGAGATCAGCGCGGCCCAGGTGCCGCTGCTGGCCGAGGCGGGCACCGACGGCCACGAACTGAGCGCGCAGGTGCCCGACCGCGGCTCCGCCACCGTGGAGCTGTACCTCACCGACCGGCAGGCCGGGGAGCTGCGCGGCAAGGGCGTCGAGATCACCGAGCACACCCTCTCCGCCAAGGCCTCGAAGCGGGTCGCGGCAGCCGGTGACGGCGTCTTCCGCCCGTACGGCGGCGAGAACGGCCTGAAGCGGGAGATCCTCGCGACCGCACAGGCCGATCCCGGCCTCACCAAGGTCGTCAGCATCGGAAGGACCGTCCGGGGCCAGGACATCCTGGCCCTGAAGGTCACCAAGGGTGCCAAGAAGAGCAGGGACGGCTCCAAGCCGGCCACGCTGTACATGTCCAACCAGCACGCCCGGGAGTGGATCACCCCGGAGATGACGCGCCGGCTGATGCACCACTACCTCGACGGGTACGGCAAGGACCCGCGGATCACGAAGATCGTGGACACCACCGAACTCTGGTTCGTGCTCTCCGCCAACCCCGACGGCTACGACCACACGTTCACCGGCGAGCGGGACTGGCGCAAGAACCTCCGCGACAACAACGGCGACGGCGAGATCACCGCCGGCGACGGCGTGGACCTCAACCGCAACTTCTCCTACAAGTGGGGCTACGACAACGAGGGTTCGTCGCCGGACCCGGGCGACGAGACCTTCCGCGGCACCGCCCCCGCCTCCGAGCCGGAGACCAAGGCGCTGGACGCCTTCCAAAAGCGCGTCGGCTTCCGGTACGGGATCAACTACCACTCCGCCGCACAACTGTTGCTGTACGGGGTGGGCTGGCAGGTCGCCACGGACACCCCCGACGACATCGTCTACCGGGCCCTCGCCGGAACACCCGGGAACTCCGCAGTCCCGGGATACCACCCGCAGGTCTCCTCCGAGCTGTACGTCACCAACGGCGAGGCCGACGGACACGCCGCCAACGTCAACGACATGATGATGTTCACGCCGGAGATGTCGACCTGCGCCACCGCCTCCCGGACCGATCCGGACGACGCCTGGGAACCGGCAGACTGCGCCTCGGTCTTCCGCTTCCCGGACGACGAGAAGCTCATCCAGCAGGAGTTCGCCAAGAACGTCCCGTTCGCACTCGCGGTGGCCGAGTCCGCGGCGCACCCCGACCGCCCGGTCTCCCCGGTCGGCATCGAGACACCCGACTTCACCCCGGACGCCTTCACCACGTCCTACGCCCGCGGCGGCGACCAGGAAGTTGCGGTCACGGCCCGCAGGTCCGTGACCGACAAGCGCCTCAACTACCGCGTCGACGGCGGCCGTACGCACACCGAGCGGCTGACCGCATGGAAGGGCGGCGAGACGTACGGGGGCGACGACAACCTCCACTTCGACGAGTACCGCGCCGAGGTCGAGGACGCCGGCGCGGGCGACCGCGTCACGGTCTGGTTCACCGGCCGTACGAAGGCGGGCGCGCGGACCGCGAGCACCCCGTTCACGTACACGGTCGCCGACCGGCCCCGCGGCGACACCCTGGTGATCGCCGAGGAGGGCGCCACGGCCCGGCACACCGCCGCGTACACCGGGGCGCTCGCGGCCAACGGCCACCGGTCCGCCCTCTGGGACGTCGCCGCCCAGGGCACCCCGCACGCCCTCGGCGTGCTCAGCCACTTCCGTACCGTCCTCTGGTACACCGGCGCCGAGCGCCCGGCCGCGGCGACCATGCTCTCCGTCCGCTCCTACGTCAACGAGGGCGGCAAGCTGATCAACGCGGGCGAGCAGGCGGGCGGCGCCGTCACAGGCGCCGGCGGCACCGACGACTTCTCGCAGTACTACCTCGGTGCGTACAACAGGGTCGGGCTCAAGTCCCCGCCCGCCTTCGCCGGCGCCGGTCGGCTGGCCGGGGCGGGTGCCGGCCTCGGTGACGCCCCAGGCGGCGTCCTGGACGCAGCCGGCGCGTACACCGTCACCTCCGACACGCTGGACCCGGAGGAGTTCCCGCAGTTCCGCAGTGCGGCCGCGGGCGACTACCCGGGGGTGCGCACCCCCTTCGAGCCGCAGGGTGGCTCCTGGTTCGCCGCGGCCACCCACCAGGACGCCGCCTGGAAGAGGCTGTCCCGCACGGTCGACCTGACGGGCACCGACGCGGCCGACACACCCGGGCTGCGTTTCCAGCTCAGCTACGACACCGAGGAGGGGTACGACAACGTCGTCGTCGAGGCCCGCACGGTCGGCAAGGACGACTGGACGACCCTCCCCGACGCCAACGGCGGCACCGACACCGCAGTGCCCGCGGACTGCTCGGAGGGCTACTACGCCCAGATGCACCCCTTCCTCACGCGCTACCTGACCGTCGGCGGCGACGCCTGCACGGCCACCGGCACCACCGGCGGCTGGAACCGGTTCACCGGAAGCTCCAACGGCTGGCAGCAGGTCGCCGTGGACCTCGGCGCGTACGCCGGTGAGCAGGTCGAGCTCTCCGTCTCGTACGTCACCGACCCGGGCTCCGGCGGCATCGGGGTCTTCGTGGACGACACCGAACTGGTCATCGGTGGGACCGTCCGGGACACCGAGGGCTTCGAGACCGCCCTCGGCGCCTGGAACACCCCCGGCGCACCGGCCGGCAGCCCGGGGAACACGGCCGACTGGGCCCGTTCCGGTCCGCTGTTCCATTCGCAGGCCGCCGTCACGACGCGTGACACCGTGCTGCTCGGGTTCGGCCTGGAGCACGTGGCCGACGCCGACGGTCGGAAGCGGCTGATCGGGAAGGCCCTGCGAAGTCTGGGGCGTTGACGCTCCGTGGCCGTCGCACGGGCGGGGCAGGCTCCCAGCCCGTGTCACCGCCGCAGGACCGGAGGCCCGTATTCCTACTCGGGAGTACGGGCCTCCGCGTCCGTGCCGCCCCTGCTCGATGTCACTCCCGGGCCCTCGGAGAGGTAGGGTCGGAGGCGGTCGGGGACATCCCATACAACTCGCCGGCGTCGAAAACCGGCGTACCTAACGAGGAGATCGGTTCGTGACGATCCGCGTAGGCATCAACGGCTTTGGCCGCATCGGTCGTAACTACTTCCGCGCGCTGCTGGAGCAGGGTGCGGACATCGAGATCGTGGCTGTCAACGACCTGGGTGACACTGCGACCACTGCCCACCTGCTGAAGTACGACACCATTCTGGGTCGTCTCAAGGCAGAGGTCAGCCACACCGCCGACACCATCACCGTCGACGGTCACACCATCAAGGTGCTCTCCGAGCGCAACCCGGCCGACATCCCCTGGGGTGAGCTGGGCGTCGACATCGTCATCGAGTCGACCGGCATCTTCACCAAGAAGGCCGACGCCGCGAAGCACGTCGCGGGTGGCGCCAAGAAGGTCCTCATCTCGGCTCCGGCCAAGGACGAGGACATCACCATCGTGATGGGCGTCAACCAGGACAAGTACGACGCGGCCAACCACCACATCATCTCCAACGCCTCCTGCACCACCAACTGTGTGGCGCCGATGGCCAAGGTTCTCGACGAGAACTTCGGCATCGTCAAGGGCCTGATGACGACGGTCCACGCGTACACGAACGACCAGCGGATCCTGGACTTCCCGCACTCGGACCTGCGTCGCGCCCGCGCCGCCGCCGAGAACATCATCCCCACCACGACCGGCGCCGCCAAGGCGACCGCTCTGGTCCTCCCGCAGCTCAAGGGCAAGCTCGACGGCATCGCGATGCGTGTCCCGGTCCCGACCGGTTCCGCCACCGACCTCGTTGTGACCCTGCAGCGCGAGGTCACCAAGGACGAGGTCAACGCCGCGTTCAAGAAGGCGTCCGACGACGGCGACCTCAAGGGCTTCCTGACGTACACCGAGGACCCGATCGTGTCCTCGGACATCGTCGGCGACCCGTCGTCCTGCACCTTCGACTCCTCCCTGACCATGGTCCAGGAGGGCAGCACGGTGAAGATCCTCGGCTGGTACGACAACGAGTGGGGCTACTCCAACCGCCTCGTCGACCTGACCGTCTTCGTCGGCGACCAGCTCTGATCCTCGGATCGGCAGGCATCTCGATGTGAGCAAGGGGCTCGGACGACGCAACGTGGCGCCGTCCGAGCCCCTTGCGTGCTCATGCGTCCTTCCAAGGAGTACCGGAACAGATGAAGACGATCGACGAACTTCTCGCCGAAGGGGTCGCGGGCAAGCGGGTATTCGTCCGCGCCGACCTCAACGTGCCGCTGGACGGCACCAGGATCACCGACGACGGCCGCATCCGCGCCGTCCAGCCGACGATCGCCGAGCTCGCCGCAGCCGGTGCGCGGGTCGTCGTCGCCTCGCACCTCGGCCGCCCGAAGGGCGCCCCGGACCCGGCCTTCTCGCTGGCCCCCGCCGCCGCGCGCCTCGGTGAGCTGCTCGGCACGGAGGTCGCCTTCGCGACCGACACCGTCGGCGAGTCCGCCCGCGCCACGGTCGCCGCCCTCACCGACGGCCAGGTCGCCGTCATCGAGAACCTCCGCTTCAACGCCGGGGAGACCTCGAAGGACGACGCGGAGCGCGGCGCCTTCGCCGATCAGCTCGCCGAGCTCGCCGACGTGTACGTGGGCGACGGCTTCGGTGCCGTCCACCGCAAGCACGCCTCGGTCTTCGACCTTCCGGCCCGCCTGCCGCACGCGGCCGGAGGTCTGATCGCCACCGAGGTCGGCGTCCTCAAGAAGCTCACCGAGGACGTCACGCGCCCGTACGCCGTGGTCCTCGGCGGCTCCAAGGTCTCCGACAAGCTCGGCGTGATCGACCACCTGCTGGAGAAGGCCGACCGCATCCTCATCGGCGGCGGCATGGCCTACACCTTCCTCAAGGCCCAGGGCCACGAGGTCGGCAGCTCCCTCCTCCAGGAGGACCAGATCCCGGCGGTGCTCGGCTACCTCAAGCGCGCCGAGGAGAAGGGCGTGGAGTTCGTGCTCCCCGTCGACGTCGTCGTCTCGGAGAGTTTCCCGGACCTCAAGGCCAAGACGCCGGGCCACCCCAGCACCGTCGCCGCCGACGCCATCCCGGCCGGCGTGATGGGCCTGGACAACGGCCCGGAGACCAACAAGCTCTACGCCTCGAAGCTCGCCGACGCGGCCACCGTCTTCTGGAACGGCCCCATGGGCGTCTTCGAGCACCCCGACTACGCCGAGGGCACCAAGGCGGTCGCCCAGGCCCTCGTCGACTCCCCGGCCTTCAGCGTCGTCGGCGGCGGGGACTCCGCAGCCGCCGTCCGCATCCTGGGCTTCGACGAGAACGCATTCGGCCATATCTCGACCGGTGGCGGCGCCAGCCTCGAATACCTCGAGGGCAAGACGCTTCCCGGCCTCGCCGCACTGGAGGACTGACCCTTAATGAGCACCCGCACCCCGCTGATGGCGGGCAACTGGAAGATGAACCTCAACCACCTCGAGGCCATCGCCCACACCCAGAAGCTCGCCTTCGCGCTGGCCGACAAGGACTACGACGCCGTAGAGGTCGCCGTCCTGCCGCCCTTCACCGACCTGCGCTCCGTACAGACCCTGATCGACGGCGACAAGCTGAGGATCAAGTACGGCGCCCAGGACATCTCGGCGCACGACTCCGGCGCGTACACCGGTGAGATCTCCGGCCCCATGCTCGCCAAGCTGAAGTGCACGTACGTGGCCGTCGGCCACAGCGAGCGCCGCCAGTACCACGGCGAGAACGACGAGATCTGCAACGCCAAGGTGAAGGCCGCGTACAAGCACGGCCTGACCCCGATTCTCTGCGTCGGCGAGGGCCTGGACATCCGCAAGGCCGGTGACCAGGTCTCCTACACCCTCGCGCAGCTCGACGGCGCCCTGAAGGACGTCCCGGCGGAGCAGGCCGAGTCCATCGTGATCGCGTACGAGCCGGTCTGGGCCATCGGGACCGGCGAGGTCGCCACCCCCGAGGACGCCCAGGAGGTCTGCGGCGCGATCCGCCGCCGGCTGGCCGAGCTGTACTCCCAGGAGCTGGCCGACGCCGTCCGTATCCAGTACGGCGGCTCGGTGAAGTCCGGCAACGTCGCGGCCATCATGGCGCAGCCCGATGTGGACGGTGCCCTGATCGGTGGCGCCGCGCTGGACCCCGACGAGTTCGTCAAGATCGTCCGCTTCCGCGACCAGTGAGTATGCGGTAGCGCGGATCCGTCGTACCCTAGCGGGGGCCGAAGGGGGTACCACCCCACGGCCCCCGCTGTTCGTACATGCAGTCCTCAGAGAATTCCGGAAAGTAGGGACCAGCCGTGATTTTGGCGTTCGAGATCGCCCTGATCGTCTTCAGCCTGCTGCTGATGCTGCTGGTGCTGATGCACAAGGGAAAGGGCGGCGGCCTCTCCGACATGTTCGGTGGCGGAATGCAGTCCTCCGTGGGCGGTTCCTCGGTCGCCGAGCGCAACCTCGACCGCATTACCGTCGTGGTCGGTCTGGTCTGGTTCGCGTGCATCGTCGTCCTCGGTCTGCTCATCAAGCTGGACAACTGACCCGTCGTCAGCGATTCCCGGTGAGGGTGTAACTCCTTCCACTGGACGCGCGTTGGGCCTTACGTAGACTGGGGCATCTTCGAGCACCATCACGCAGGGAGTTACGACCGTGGCAAGTGGCAACGCGATCCGGGGAAGCCGGGTCGGAGCGGGCCCGATGGGGGAGGCCGAGCGCGGCGAGTCCGCGCCGCGTCTCCGCATCTCCTTCTGGTGCTCGAACGAGCACGAGACGCAGCCCAGCTTCGCCCATGACGCGCAGGTTCCGGAGACCTGGGACTGTCCGCGCTGTGGTTTCCCGGCCGGACAGGACCGGGACAACCCGCCCGCCCCGCCCCGCACCGAGCCGTACAAGACGCACCTGGCGTACGTGCGCGAGCGGCGCAGCGACGCCGACGGCGAGGCGATCCTCGCCGAGGCGCTGGCGAAGCTCCGCGGCGAGATCTGACTTCCTGCCCCTTTCCTGGATGCTGTTCACCGGCCGGTCACCCCTCGGGTGCCCGGCCGGAATCCGTAGGCCGCCCTGCCCGCCCGCCCTCGTCCGTCGCACCCTCCAGATCAATTAGGTTGGAGGGGCAGCGGGGCATGTTGCAGGTACGAGAAGAAGTGGGCGATTTCCCGGATGAACGCACAAAGCCGAACCAAGCTCAACCAGACGCCCGAGTGGACGGCTCTCGGCAAGCACCGTGAGGAGCTCGGCGACACCCGTCTGCGCGGGCTGTTCGCGGACGCGCCGGACCGCGGGACCGCGTACACCCTCCGGGTCGGCGACCTCCACATCGACTACTCCAAGAACCTGGTCACCGACGAGACGCTCCGCCTGCTGCGCGAGCTCGCCGCCGCCACGGACGTCGCCGGACTGAGGGACGCGATGTTCCGCGGCGAGAAGATCAACACCACCGAGGACCGCGCCGTCCTGCACACCGCGCTCCGCGCCCCGCGCGACGCGGTGATCGAGGTCGACGGTGAGAACGTGGTGCCCGCCGTGCACGCCGTCCTGGACCGGATGGCCGCCTTCTCCGACCGGATCAGGGCGGGGGAGTGGACCGGTCACACCGGCAGGCCCGTCAAGAACATCGTGAACATCGGTATCGGCGGCTCCGACCTCGGACCCGCCATGGCGTACGAGGTGCTGCGCTCCTTCACGGACCGCTCGCTCACCGTCCGCTTCGTGTCGAACGTCGACGGCGCGGACCTCCACGAGGCCGTCCAGGGACTGGACCCGGCCGAGACGCTGTTCATCGTCGCGTCCAAGACCTTCACCACGATCGAGACCATCACCAACGCCACCTCCGCCCGCGACTGGCTGCTCACCGAGCTGAAGGCGGGTCAGGAGGCCGTGGCCAAGCACTTCGTGGCGCTGTCGACCAATGCGGAGAAGGTCGCCGACTTCGGCATCGACACGGCCAACATGTTCGAGTTCTGGGACTGGGTCGGCGGCCGGTACTCCTTCGACTCGGCGATCGGCCTCTCGCTGATGATCGCCGTCGGCCCGGACCGCTTCCGCGAGATGCTCGACGGCTTCCACCTCGTCGACGAGCACTTCCGCACCGCCCCCGCGGAGGAGAACGCCCCGCTGCTGCTGGGCCTGCTGGGCGTCTGGTACGGCGCGTTCTTCGACGCCCAGTCCCACGCGGTGCTGCCCTACAGCCACTACCTGTCCAAGTTCACGGCGTACCTCCAGCAGCTGGACATGGAGTCCAACGGCAAGTCCGTGGACCGGGACGGCGATCCGGTCGAGTGGCAGACCGGCCCGGTCGTCTGGGGCACCCCCGGCACCAACGGGCAGCACGCCTACTACCAGCTGATCCATCAGGGCACCAAGGTCATCCCGGCGGACTTCATCGGCTTCGCCGCACCGGTCCACGACCTGCTGCCCGGGCTGATCGCCCAGCACGACCTGCTGATGGCCAACTTCTTCGCCCAGACCCAGGCCCTCGCCTTCGGCAAGACGCCCGACGAGGTCCGCGCGGAGGGTGTCGCCGAGGAGCTCGTGCCGCACAAGACGTTCCGCGGCAACCACCCGACGACCACGATCCTCGCCGACCGGCTCACCCCGTCGGTGCTCGGCCAGCTGATCGCGCTGTACGAGCACAAGGTCTTCGTCCAGGGCGCCGTCTGGAACATCGACTCCTTCGACCAGTGGGGCGTCGAGCTCGGCAAGGTCCTCGCCAGGGAGATCGAGCCGGTCCTGACCGACGGCACCGGCGCCGAGCGGCTGGACAGCTCCACCGC
This sequence comes from Streptomyces sp. NBC_01520, assembly GCF_045040375.1. NCBI lineage: Bacteria > Bacillati > Actinomycetota > Actinomycetes > Kitasatosporales > Streptomycetaceae > Streptomyces > Streptomyces sp. NBC_01520. Next base: position 1,931,153 of record NZ_CP109404.1, on the reverse strand, counting down.
CGCGCTCGTCGCGACCTACCGCACGCTGCGGGGGCGCTGAGCCGATGACAAGGGGGGAGGGGACGGTACGGCTGCGCCCGCCGCGGAACAGGCTGGATCCGCGGGCCGCCGGCTGGTGGCGGACCCAGTGGCTGCTGCTGACGGCGGCGCCGGTGACCGTGCTGGGCGTGCTGGGAGCGTTCATCGCTCCCGCGCGGACCTGGCTGCTGGTGCCCGCCGCCGCCCTGGCGGCCGTGGGCCTGCTGTGCGCCGTCCTCTTCCCCCTCTGGTGGTTCCGCACCCACCGCTGGGAGGTCACGGACGAAGCGGTCTACGTACGGACCGGGTTCTTCCTCCAGGAATGGCGGATCGCGCCGATGTCCCGGATCCAGACCGTGGACACTGTGCGCGGCCCGCTGGAGCAGTTCTTCGGGCTGGCCACGGTCACCGTCACCACCGCGTCCGCCAAGGGCGCCGTGCGGATCGAGGGGCTCGCGCACGAGGTGGCGGCCGAACTGGTCGAACGGCTGACCAGGATCACGCAGGCCACCCCCGGGGACGCCACATGAGCACCGCGGCGGGCGAGGGTCCCGGCTGGCTGCGGATCCACCCGCGCACGGTCCTGGTCACCGCGCTCGTCACGGCGGGGGTCGCGGCGGGCGCCGCCGTACCGGTCGTGGTCGCGCTGTCCGGCCGCCTCGGCTACCCGCGGGCCGTCGCCTGGGCGCTGGCCGGGACTGTCCTCCTGATCGGCTGCGCAGCCGCCGGCGACCACGTGCGCTGGCGGCGCACCCGCTACCGCGTCGGCACCGAACGCGTCGACCTGCGCACCGGACTCCTGCTGGTCAAACGGCGCTCACTGGCCCGCGAACGGATCCGCAGCGTCGACCTCACCGCACACCCGCTGCTGCGGATACTCGGACTGGTCACGGTCCGCATCGGCACCGGCGAGCACACCGGCGGCGAATCCACCCTGGAGCTCGACCCCGTCACCCGTGCCGAGGGGGAGCGGCTGCGCCGTGAACTCCTCGACCGTGTGACCGCCGAGACCCCGGGGACCCACCGCGAGGGCGAGCTGGCCGTCCTCGACCTCCGCTGGATCCGCTACGCGCCCGTCTCCTTCGTCGCGCCCATGCTCGGCGGCGCGGCGGCCGGCGGTGTCCTGCAGATCAGCGAATGGGCCGGCGCGCAGGGCGAGGTGATCGACTGGGTCGCCGACCGCTTCCGGGACACCCCGCTGCCCTGGACGGTCACGGCCCTCGTCGTCGTGGCCCTGGCCGCCGGGATCGTCGGGGCGCTCGGCCTCTGGGTCGAGATGTGGTGGAACTACCGCCTGGAGCGCGAACCGGGCGGCACCCTGCGCGTCCGGCGCGGACTGCTGACCTCCCGCTCCCTGTCCGTCGAGGAACGACGGCTGCGCGGGGTGGACCTCGTGGAGCCCCTCGGGGTACGGCTGTTCGGCGCCGCCCGGGTGGACGCGATCACCACGGGCCTGGCCAAGGACGAACAGGCGCAGGGCGCCGACCACGACACGCTGCTCCCGGCCGTGCCCCGCCCGCTGGCCGACTCGATCGCCGCCGAGGTGCTGCGCGAACGGGTCGCGCCCACCGGCGCCCCGCTCACCGCACACCCCCGTTCCGCCCGCGGCAGACGGCTGCGCCGCGCCCTGGCGGCCGTCCTGCTCCCCGTGCTGGTCCTGGCGCTCCTGGGTGTCCTGCTGACACCCGTGCTGCTGTGGATCGCGCTCGGCTGCGCGGTGGTGTTCCTGCCGCTCGCCGTGCTGCTGGCCCTCGACGCGTACCGGTCCCTGGGGCACACCGTCGGCGGCGACTACCTCGTCACCCGCTCCGGCAGCCTGCGGCGCTCCACGGCGGCCCTGCAGCGGACCGGGGTGATCGGCTGGACGGTGAGGCAGTCCCACTTCCAGCGCCGGGCCGGGCTGCTGAGCGTCACGGCCACGACAGCTGCCGGAGGGGGCGCCTACACGGCGTACGACACCGATGCCTCCGAAGGCCTCACCTTCGCCGCGGCGGCCGTTCCCGGCCTGCTGGAGCCGTTCCTGGAGCGTGACTGAGCCGACGGGGCGCGGCGCGGGCTGCCCGTCCAGGTCACGGGTCGAGCAGCGTGGTGGAGGCGAAGGCGGGAAGACCGGCCGGCGGGGGAGCGTCCCGCGGTCTCGGAGCGGGGTCGCCGGCGGCCAGGACGTACAGAAGGGGTGTGGCCGGTGTTGTCCAGGCCGCAACGGCCGGCGATCGCGGAGTCCCTGAAGGCACCCGTCTGGGCGGGGCCGAGCCCGAGGGCCGTCGCGGTCAGTGCGAACGTCTGCCCCAGGTGCCCCGCGTCGAGGAGACAGACGCGGTAGGCGCGGGGCGTCGGGTACTTCACGCTCATCCGCTCCAGTCGCGCGGCGAGAACGACGAGGAACGCGGGCCGCGCGGCCCATGACTGGTCGGCGCAGAGGTGGGCGGCCTCCTCGGGCGTGAAGCCCTCGGAGAGCAGTTCGAGCGCGTGCTGCAGGCCGTTGTAGTGGTACCCGGGGACGGACGCGGACCGCGAACGCGCCGGACTGCTGACGCGTCGGGAGCACGAGGTGCTGCGGCTCCTCGCCCGGGCCTCAGCAATGCCGAGATATCCGCCGAACTCGTGGTGAGCGAGAGCACCGTCACGTCCCATGTGCAGAACCTGCTGGACAAGCTGAACCTGCGCAACCGGGTGCACGCGGTGATCTACGCACACCGGACGGGGCTTGCGCCCGCCCTCTGTGCCTGCTCGGGCCCGCCGCCGTCAGGGGCGGGCGTCGTACACGTCACGCACCTCGTCCATGCCCTGCGCCGGCAGGCCGAGCCCGGGCCGGGTGATGTCGGCATGGACGACGGTGAGCCGACCGGTGTCCGTCCGCCGGTCCGCGAGCCACCGCGTCAGCCGGTCGGCACTGCCGTGCACGGCGGCGGTGACGTCCTGGCCGCGGCGCAGGAGTTCCCCCACCAGGGACCGGCCGATGAAGCCACCGGCACCGAAGACAACCGAGGTCGCGGGCATGCCATCTCCTAGCGTCCGGGCGCGAGTTGACGTGTCATGTCGCAACACGGGGCGGCCGGACCGGTCCGCGCACGACGCCTCCCACCGTACCGGAGTCATCACTCTGCGTGAATATCGGTGGCTCGGTGTCACCCGAAAGCGCGCCAGCCCGTGCGGCAGGCAGGATGCGTCACCACCTCGACGGCACCCCGGAACGGCCGTGGGGCTCATCCACGTGAGTCCCCGCCTCCGCACCAGCCGTACACGGGGTGGCCCCCGCCGCGGTGAGTACACCCGCCCACCCGAATGAGTACGCCGCCCCGTTGCCCCGAGGCCGACCCGGACGGTTCACTGCCCGCATGGCGACTCCAGACCCCTTCGGCCGGCAGCCGGCACCTCCCCGTCCCGGCGGCTTCCCGCCGCCCGTTCCGCCGGCGGCCCACCCCGGTGCGCCCCAGGGCCAGGGACCTCGCGACCGCGATCCTCGCGGCTGGGTGGCACCGCTCGTCGCGACGCTCACGCTGGTGTTCCTCGCCCCGGTCGCCTTCCTCCTCGGCTCGCTCGTCCACGTCAACCGCGGCAGCTGTGGCACCCTCCCCTGTTCGGGGAAGCTGGAACGGAACCTGTCCGCGATCGACATCCTGGCCGTCTACGGCACGGCCCTCACCGTCGTGGCCCTGATCACCGCATGGGCGCTGCCCCGGGTGCGCCGCTGGACGACGCCGCGCCTCTGGTGCTCGATCGCCTCGGTGGCACCGTCGGTGGTGGTCCTGCTCCTGGTGTTCGAGACGCCGTCCCGCTGAACCCGCCCGATCCGCCCCGCCCCGTACGCGAGAGGCCGGCCCCGTTCCTCCAGGGAACGGGGCCGGCCTCTCGCTGTTCGCCTCTACGCAGAGGCGGGCGGGTACAGCGCCCGCGGCAGCCGCGAGGCCGCCGCCGCGTCCAGCAGCCACAACGTGCGGCTGCGGCCGTACGCACCCGCCGCCGGGGCCTGGATCTCCCCGGCGCCGGACAGTGCGATCTCCGCCGCCCCGGCCTTGTCCTCACCCGCGGCCAGCAGCCACACCTCGCGCGCCGCGCGGATGGCCGGCAGCGTGAGCGAGACCCGGGTGGGCGGCGGCTTGGGGGCCCCGTGCACACCGACGACGGTGCGCCGGGTCTCCCGTACCGCCGGCAGCTCCGGGAAGAGCGACGCCACATGCGTGTCCGGGCCCACGCCCAGCATCAGCACGTCGAACGTCGGAACCGGCCCGTGGTCCTCCGGGCCCGCCGCGGCCGCCAGCTCGGCGGCGTACCCCGCGGCGGCGGCATCCGCGTCGCCGCCGGACGGACCGTCCGAGGCGGGCATCGCGTGCACCCGGGACGGGTCCAGCGGCACCGCGTCCAGCAGGGCCTCACGGGCCTGCGTGACGTTGCGCTCCGGATCGCCCTCGGGCAGGAACCGCTCGTCGCCCCACCACAGGTCGAGCCGCGACCAGTCGACCGCGTCCCGCGCGGGCGACCCGGCGAGCGCGGCCAGCAGGCCGTTGCCGTTGCGCCCGCCGGTGAGGACCACCGAGGCGGAACCACGGGCGGCCTGGGCGTCCACGATCTTCGTGATCAGCCGGGCCGCCGCGGCCTGGGCCATCAGCTCTTTGTCGCGGTGCACGACGAGCTGCGGAGCACTCACTTCGAGGCCGCCTTCTTGGCCGCGGCCTTCTTCGCCGCCGGAGCGGCCGCACCGGCCGGGGACGACGGCTTGTGCCCGGCACCCACCGACGACGCCTCGGCGGGGCCGCCGAGGCGCTCGACGCCGAACTTCACCGTGGCCTCGTAGATGTTGTCCGGGTCCAGCCGCCGCAGCTCCTCCGCCAGGAGCTCCGCGGTCTCCCGCCGCTTCAGCGCGACCGCACGGTCCGGCTGCCCCACCATGGAGAGCGTGGCCAGCGAGCCGTCGGCCCGGTCCAGAACGATGACGCCGTTCTTGGTCTCCAGCCGCACGGCCGTCAGACCCGGACCGCCGGACAGGGTGCGCTCCACCGCGACGCCGAGCCGGTCCGCGAGCCACATGGCCAGCAGTTCGCAGCTCGGGTTGTCCGACTCGCCCTCGACCGTCGCCGAGATGACCTGCGCGGGCTGCTGGTCGAGCGCCGCCGCCAGCATCGAGCGCCACGGCGTGATGCGGGTCCAGGCCAGGTCGGTGTCACCCGGGTGGTACGTCGCCGCACGCACCGCGAGCTCGTCGAGCGGGTGCTCGGCGGAGTACGTGTCGGTGATGCGGCGCTGGGCCAGCGCCCCCAGCGGGTCCTTCGCCGGGTCCGCCGGGGCGTCCTCCGGCCACCACGCCACGACCGGGGCGTCCGGCAGCAGCAGCGGCAGGACGACCGACTGGGCGTGGTTGGCCAGCTCACCGTGCAGACGCAGGACGACGGTCTCGCCGGAGCCCGAGTCGGAACCGACCCGGATCTCGGCGTCGAGCCGCGCGTCGCGCCGGCTGCGCGGCGAACGGCTGATCCTCTTGATCACCGCGATGATCCGCGAAGGGTGCTCGCGCGAGGAGTCCGCAGCCGCCCGGAGCGCGTCGTAGGCGTTCTCCTCGTCCGTGACGACGACGAGGGTGAGCACCATGCCGATGGCCGGGGTGCCGATGGAACGACGGGCCGACACCAGGGCCTGGTTGATCTTGCTGGACGTGGTTTCCGTGAGATCGATCTTCATGGCCGGCGCCAGCTCCGTCCGTCGCGTGCGAGCATCTCGTCGGCCTCGGCCGGACCCCAGGTGCCGGCCGCGTACTGGGCGGGCTTGCCGTGCTTGTCCCAGTACTCCTCGATCGGGTCGAGGATGTTCCAGGAGAGCTCGACCTCCTGGTGGCGCGGGAAGAGGTTGGCGTCGCCGAGCAGGACATCCAGGATGAGCCGCTCGTACGCCTCCGGGCTGGACTCCGTGAAGGACTCGCCGTACGCGAAGTCCATCGTGACGTCCCGGACCTCCATGGAGGTACCGGGCACCTTGGAGCCGAAGCGCACCGTGACACCCTCGTCCGGCTGCACCCGGATGACCAGGGCGTTGCCGCCCAGCTCCTCCGTCGCACCCGACTCGAAGGGCAGGTACGGGGCGCGCTTGAAGACGACCGCGATCTCCGTGACCCGACGGCCGAGCCGCTTCCCGGTACGGAGGTAGAACGGCACGCCCGCCCAGCGGCGGTTGTTGACCGTCAGCTTGATCGCGGCGAAGGTGTCGGTCTTCGACTTGGGGTCGATACCGTCCTCCTCCAGATAGCCGAGCGCTTCCTCGCCGCCCTGCCACGCGTGCGCGTACTGGCCGCGCACCGTGTGCTTGCCCAGGTCCTCCGGCAGCTCCACCGCCGTGAGCACCTTGAGCTTCTCGGCGACCAGGGCCTTCGGGTGGAAGGAGCCCGGCTCCTCCATCGCGGTCAGCGCGAGCAGTTGCAGCAGGTGGTTCTGGATGACGTCACGGGCCGCGCCGATGCCGTCGTAGTAGCCGGCCCGGCCGCCGATGCCGATGTCCTCGGCCATCGTGATCTGGACGTGGTCGACGTACGACCTGTTCCAGATCGGCTCGAACATCGTGTTGGCGAAGCGCAGCGCCAGGATGTTCTGGACCGTCTCCTTGCCGAGGTAGTGGTCGATACGGAAGACCTCGTTCGGCGGGAACACGTCGTGCACGAGCTGGTTGAGCTCCTGCGCGCTCGTGAGGTCGTGGCCGAACGGCTTCTCGATGACGGCGCGCCGCCAGGAGCCCTCCTTCTGGTCCGCCAGCCCGTGCTTCTTGAGCTGCTGGACGACCTTGGGGAAGAACTTCGGCGGTACGGACAGGTAGAAGGCGAAGTTGCCGCCCGTGCCCTGCGCCTTGTCGAGCTCCTCGATCGTGGACTTCAGCGTCTCGAAGGCCACGTCGTCGTCGAAGTTGCCCTGGACGAAGCGCATGCCCTGGATGAGCTGCTGCCAGACCTCCTCGCGGAACGGCGTCCGCGAGTGCTGCTTGACGGCGTCGTGGACGACCTGGGTGAAGTCCTCGTCCTCCCAGTCGCGGCGCGCGAAGCCGATGAGCGAGAAGCCCGGCGGCAGCAGGCCGCGATTGGCCAGGTCATAGACGGCGGGCATCAGCTTTTTACGGGACAAATCGCCCGTGACGCCAAAGATGACCAGGCCCGACGGCCCCGCGATGCGCGGGAGCCGTCGGTCCTGGGCGTCACGGAGCGGGTTGGCTCCGGGAACACCAGACAAGGTGGTCAGCCCTCCGAAGGAGCGAGGCGCTTGAGCTCTGCCTCGGTGGAGTTGAGCAGGTCGATCCAGGCCGCCTCGAACTTCTCGACGCCCTCGTCCTCCAGGAGCTGGACGACGTCGTCGTAGCCGACCCCGAGCTCCTTGACGGCGTCGAGGTCGGCACGGGCCTGGTCGTAGGAACCGGCGACGGTGTTGCCGGTGATCTCACCATGGTCGGCCACGGCGTCCAGAGTCGCCTCCGGCATCGTGTTGACCGTGTTCGGCGCGACGAGCTCGTCGACGTACAGGGTGTCCTTGAGGGCCGGGTCCTTGACACCGGTCGAGGCCCACAGCGGACGCTGCTTGTTGGCCCGCGCCTTGTCGAGGGCGGCCCAGCGGGCACCCGCGAAGACCTCCTCGTACGCCTCGTAGGCCAGGCGCGCGTTGGCGAGGGCGGACTTGCCCTTCGCGGCCTTCGCCGCGTCGCCGCCGATCGCGTCCAGGCGCTTGTCGATCTCGGTGTCCACGCGGGACACGAAGAAGGACGCCACGGAGTGGATCTTGGAGAGGTCCAGGCCGGCGGCCTTCGCCTTCTCCAGGCCCGCCAGGTAGGCGTCCATGACCTCGCGGTAGCGCTCCAGCGAGAAGATCAGCGTGACGTTGACGCTGATGCCCTTGCCGATGACCTCGGTGATCGCCGGCAGACCGGCCTTCGTCGCCGGGATCTTGATGAGCGTGTTCGGCCGGTCCACCAGCCAGGCCAGCTGCTTGGCCTCGGCGACGGTGGGCGCCGTGTGGTGGGCCAGACGCGGGTCGACCTCGATCGAGACCCGGCCGTCCTGGCCGCCGGTGGCGTCGAAGACCGGACGCAGGATGTCGGCGGCGTCACGGACGTCGGCCGTCGTGATCATGCGGATGGCCTCGTCGACCGTGACCTTGCGGGTGGCGAGGTCGGTGAGCTGCTGGTCGTAACCGTGGCCCTGCGAGATCGCCTTCTGGAAGATCGACGGGTTGGTCGTGACACCCACGACGTGGCTCTGGTCGATCAGCTCTGCGAGGTTGCCGGAGGTGATCCGGGTGCGGGACAGATCGTCGAGCCAGATCGCCACGCCCTCGTCGGAGAGGCGCTTGAGTGCGTCTGTCATGAGAATTGCATCTCCTACTAGTCGTATGTCCGCGTCAGCGCGCGGCGGCGGCGAGAGATTCCCGGGCGGCGGCGGCCACGTGCTCGGCGGTGAAGCCGAACTCACGGAAGAGGACCTTGGCGTCGGCCGAGGCACCGAAGTGCTCCAGCGAGACGATCCGGCCCGCGTCGCCCACGTACCGGTGCCAGGTCAGGCCGATGCCCGCCTCGACGGCGACCCGGGCCTTCACGGACGGCGGCAGCACGCTGTCCTTGTACGCCTGGTCCTGCTCCTCGAACCACTCGACACACGGCACCGACACCACACGGGTCGGCACACCGGCAGCCTGGAGCTCGTCGCGGGCCTCGACGGCCAGCTGGACCTCGGAGCCCGTACCGATCAGAACGACCTGGGGCTCACCGCCCTCGGCGTCGAAGAGCACATAGCCGCCCTTGGCCGCGTCCTCGTTCGCCGGGTAGGTGGGCACACCCTGGCGGGTCAGCGCCAGGCCGTGCGGGGCGCTCCTGCCGAAGTCCTTCTTGCCGCGCCCGAGGATCTCGCGCCAGGCGATGGTCGTCTCGTTGGCGTCGGCCGGACGGACGACGTTGAGGCCCGGGATGGCGCGCAGCGAGGCGATGTGCTCCACCGGCTGGTGGGTCGGACCGTCCTCGCCGAGGCCGATCGAGTCGTGCGTCCACACGTACGTCACCGGGAGGTGCATCAGCGCGGACAGGCGCACGGCGTTGCGCATGTAGTCGGAGAACACCAGGAAGGTGCCGCCGTAGATACGGGTGTTGCCGTGCAGCGCGATGCCGTTCATGGCCGCGGCCATGGAGTGCTCGCGGATGCCGAAGTGGATCGTCCGGCCGTACGGGTCGGCCTCGGGCAGCGGGTTGCCGACCGGGAGGAACGACGACGTCTTGTCGATCGTGGTGTTGTTCGAGCCCGCGAGGTCGGCGGAGCCGCCCCACAGCTCGGGGATGACACCACCGAGCGCCTGGAGGACCTTGCCGGAGGCCGCACGCGTGGCCACGGAGTGACCCGCCTCGAAGACCGGCAGCTTGTCCTCCCAGCCCTCGGGCAGCTCGCCCGCGGAGATGCGGTCGAACTCGGCGGCGCGCTCCGGGTTGGCGGTGCGCCACGCGGCGAGGGACTTCTCCCACTCGGCCTTGGCCTCACGGCCGCGGTCCAGGGCCTCACGGGTGTGCGAGATGACCTCGTCGGAGACCTCGAAGGTCTTCTCCGGATCGAAGCCGAGGACGCGCTTGGTGGCCGCGATCTCCTCGTCGCCGAGCGCCGAGCCGTGCGCGGCCTCGGTGTTCTGGGCGTTCGGGGCGGGCCAGGCGATGATCGAGCGGGCCGCGATGAACGACGGGCGCTCCGTCTCGGCCTTGGCGGCCTGCAGCGCGTTGTAGAGGCCCTCGGGGTCCAGGTCGCCGGAGGGCGACTGCTCCACCCGCTGGACGTGCCAGCCGTAGGACTCGTAGCGCTTGAGGGTGTCCTCGGAGACCGCGGTCTCCGTGTCGCCCTCGATCGAGATGTGGTTGTCGTCCCACAGCAGGACCAGGTTGCCGAGCTTCTGATGGCCGGCCAGCGAGGACGCCTCCGCGGAGATGCCCTCCTGGAGGCAGCCGTCACCGGCGACGACCCAGACGGTGTGGTCGAACGGGGAGGTGCCGGTGGCCGCCTCCGGGTCGAACAGGCCGCGCTCGTAGCGGGCGGCCATCGCCATGCCCACGGCGTTGGCGACACCCTGGCCCAGCGGGCCGGTCGTCGTCTCGACACCGGTGGTGTGGCCGTACTCCGGGTGACCCGGGGTCTTGGAGCCCCAGGTGCGGAACGCCTTGAGGTCGTCCAGCTCCAGGCCGTATCCGGCCAGGTAGAGCTGGATGTACAGCGTCAGGCTGGAGTGGCCGGCAGAGAGTACGAACCGGTCCCGGCCGGTCCAGTCCGCGTCCGCCGGGTCATGGCGCATCACCTTCTGGAAGAGGGTGTACGCAGCAGGAGCCAGGCTCATCGCCGTACCCGGGTGGCCGTTTCCGACCTTCTGTACGGCGTCCGCGGCGAGGACGCGGACAGTGTCCACGGCCCGCTGGTCCAATTCGGTCCACTGGAGGTCTGTGGTGGTCGGCTTGGTGCTCACCCTGAGTCAGGGCTCCTCTCCACTGTTGTAAACCGGTGACTGGTTACCGCACCGGGCAATGCCGAGCCTACCCCCGGAACAAGGCCCTACTTCTGCCCATTCCGCAGTGCGGGCGACCTGCGGAGTTCGCCTCCCGTATGAGCGCCGCCGTTCACTTCTGCGCCACTCCAACACGACCCCACCCCCGCGAAGAGGGGCGTATGCCCAACGTCTACAGTGGTCTGGTTCGCGCAAGTCTTTACCGGGCCTTCATGCCCGGAGCTTGCTGGGATTTCTCTGTCAGGGGTGTGCGTGACGGCCGTCGAGTCCCGACCCGCAGGGGTCGCCTTGACTCCGAGCCCAGTGGGCCATCGCCCGTTCGGGGTCCGCATCAAGGCATTCGTGGCACTTACCAAGCCGCGCATCATCGAGCTGCTGCTGATCACCACCGTTCCGGTGATGTTCCTGGCTGCTCAGGGCGTGCCCGACCTATGGCTCGTAGTCACTACCACCATCGGCGGATATCTCTCCGCGGGCGGTGCCAATGCGCTCAACATGTATATCGACCGTGACATCGACGCGTTGATGGACCGCACGTCGCAGCGGCCGCTGGTCACCGGCATGGTGAGCCCGCGCGAGTGCCTGGCCTTCGGAATCACCCTCGCGGTGATTTCCACGGTCTGGTTCGGACTGCTGGTCAACTGGCTCTCCGCCGCCCTCTCACTCGGCGCACTTCTGTTCTATGTCGTCGTCTACACGATGCTGCTGAAGCGCCGGACCTCGCAGAACATCGTCTGGGGCGGAATCGCCGGATGCATGCCCGTACTCATCGGCTGGTCCGCCGTGACCAATTCGATGTCCTGGGCCGCCGTCATTCTTTTCGCCGTCATCTTCTTCTGGACGCCGCCGCACTACTGGCCGCTGTCGATGAAGGTGAAGGAGGACTACGCCCGGGTCGGTGTCCCGATGCTGCCGGTCGTCGCCTCCAACCGGGTGGTGGCCCGCCAGATCGTTCTCTACAGCTGGGTCATGGTCGCCGTCTCGCTGCTCCTCACCCCGCTGGGCTACACCGGCTGGTTCTACACGTCGGTCGCGCTGGTGACCGGTGGCTTCTGGCTCTGGGAGGCCCACGGCCTGCAGAACCGGGCGAAGGCGGGCGTGACCGGCGGGAAGCTCAAGGAGATGCGGCTGTTCCACTGGTCCATCACCTATGTCTCGCTCCTCTTCGTCGCCGTCGCGGTGGACCCCTTCCTCAGGTAGTCCCGCACGCACCGGAGCTCCGCCGACGGGCGGGGGACGTGGCCCATGCCACGCCCCCCGCCCGTCGCCAGTTGATCTACCCGTCGGTAGCATCCTTTTCATGGCAGAGACGGCAGAGCCCCAGACCCAGCAGACGGACGACAGCAGGCACGCGGCCCGCGCGGAGCGCAGGGCCACGAAGCTCGCCAAGCAGATCGGCGCCTTCAGCAAGGCGCACGGCGGAGCCGAGGGGCAGCTCGCCTACATCGGCGAGATGGGCACCCGCATCGTGCTCGTGGGTGAGGACGGCGGCTGGGGCGACCTGGTCGCCCCCTCGTACGCCGTCGCCGAGAGCGCCGCGCGGAAGGCCGGCCTCACCCTGCACGAGACCTTCGACGGGGAGTTCGCGGCCAAGGTCCGCACCGGCCCGTACGAGTGGTCCCGGATGGCCGGCATCCAGGTCGGCGGCCCGTCGAACGGCTGAGCCCGCACACCGCAACGGCCTCCGCCGTCGTACCCGGGACGGATACGACGGCGGAGGCCGTTCGCGTGGATCAGGCCTTCGTGCGGATCAGACCGCGGGTGCGTGCTCCGGCTGCTGTCCGGCCGCCGGGGCGGGAACGGTGGCCCCCGCCACCGGGCGCTCGCGCAGCGACAGCAGCAACCGCAGCACGGCGATCCACATCAGGCCCGAGCCGAGCATGTGGAGGCCGACGAGGATCTCGGGGACGTCGCTGAAGAACTGCACGTACCCGATGACGCCCTGCGCCAGCAGGACGACCAGCAGGTCGCGTGCACGGGCGCGGGTGTCGGCCGGCGCGTCCACGACCCGCAGGGCCAGCCACATCGCGACCGCCAGGGCGCAGACCACCCAGGCGGCGACCGCGTGCACATGGGCGGCCGCCGTCCAGTCCCACGGCATGCGCGGCACGTCGCTGCTGTCCCCGGCGTGCTTGCCGGAACCCGTCACCGTGGTGCCGAGGGTGATCAGGACCACCGAGGCCGCGACGATCGCCCAGGACAGGCCGCGTACCGGCTTCGGGGCCCGGGGGCGCCGCGGACCGTCGCCCTCGCCGATCCGCACCCACGTGATGACGGCCACCGTGAGCAGGCAGTTGGCGAGCAGGAAGTGTCCCGCCACAGACCACGGGTTGAGGCCCGCCCAGACGGTGATCCCGCCGATGACGGCGTTCCCCATCACGAGCCAGAACTGGGACCAGGCGAGCCGGGTCAGGCCGCGCCGGCGGGGCTTCAGGGAGCGCGCCGCGATGATCGCCCAGCCGACCGCGGCCGACAGGACGTACGTGAGCATCCGGTTGCCGAACTCGATCGCCCCGTGGAGGCCCTGCTCGGGGGTGGCGAAGAGGCTCTCGTCCGTGCACTTGGGCCAGGTGTCGCAGCCCAGACCGGAACCGGTCAGCCGGACGGCCCCGCCCGTGACGATGATGAACACGGTCATCACGACCGCCGAGAGCGCGGCGCGCCTCGCGGTCTTCACGGACGGCGTCCAGCGCTTGGCGATGTAGGAGAGGGGTGTTTCCACGCGCCCCATCGTAGGCAACGGCTTGTGCACGTTTTCACGAGGGGTGGGGGTCATTCCCGGATGGCTCCGGACATCAGCGGTATGTCACCGCATGCTCACTCCCAGCGGAAGAACTTCGCCGCCGCGCCAAGCCCCAGCACCGCCCACACCGCGAGGATGGCGAGATTCCCCCACGGCATCCCGGCACCGTGCTGCAGGACGTCCCGCAGCCCGTCCGAGAGGGCCGAGATCGGCAGCAGCCCCAGCACCGACTGCGCGGCGCCGGGGAACCTGTCCAGCGGCACGATGACCCCGCCGCCGACCAGCAACAGCAGGAAGACCAGATTGGCCGCGGCGAGCGTCGCCTCGGCCTTCAGGGTCCCCGCCATCAGCAGCCCGAGGCCTGAGAAGGCCACCGTGCCCAGCACCAGGAGCAGCAGCACCGCGAACGGGTCGCCCTGCGGCGACCAGCCCAGCGCGAAGGCGATCACCGTGAGCAGGACGACCTGCAGCACCTCGGTGACCAGCACCGCGAGGGTCTTCGCCGCCATCAGCGCCCAGCGCGGCAGCGGCGAGGCTCCCAGCCGCTTGAGCACCCCGTAGCGCCGCTCGAAGCCCGTCGCGATGGCCTGGCCGGTGAAGGCCGTCGACATCACCGCGAGGGCGAGGACGCCCGGCGCCAGGAAGTCGACCGGCTCGCCCGTGCCGGTGTCGATGATGTCGACCGCGCTGAACAGCACCAGCAGCAGCGTCGGGATGACGACCGTCAGCAGCAGCTGCTCGCCGTTGCGCAGCAGCATCCGGGTCTCCAGCGCGGCCTGCGCGGCGATCATGCGGGGCAGCGGGGCGGCGCCGGGGCGCGGGGTGTACGTACCGGCGCTCATGCGCGCAGCTCCTTGCCGGTCAGTTCGAGAAAGACATCCTCCAGGGTGTGCCGCTCCACCGCTATGCCGTCCGGCATCACCCCGTGCTGGGCGCACCAGGAGGTGACGGTGGCCAGCAGTTCCGGGTCGATGCGCCCGGTGATGCGGTACGCCCCCGTGGTGAGCTCGGCCGCCTCGCTGCCCTCGGGCAGCGCCTTGAGGAGCGAGGCGAGGTCCAGCCCGGGACGGCCGGTGAAGCGCAGGGTGTTCTCGGCGCCGCCACGGCGCAGCTGCTCGGGGCTGCCCTGGGCGATGACGCGGCCCGCGTCGATGACGGCGATGTCATCGGCGAGTTCCTCGGCCTCGTCCATGAAGTGGGTGGTGAGGACGACCGACACGCCGTCGGTGCGCAGCTCCCGGATCAGATCCCAGGTGGAGCGGCGGGCCTGCGGGTCGAGACCCGCGGTCGGTTCGTCCAGGAAGACCAGCTCGGGCCGGCCGACGACGGCCATCGCCAGGGCGAGGCGCTGCTGCTGGCCACCGGAGAGCCGGCGGTAGCTGGTTCGGCCGCAGCTGCCGAGTCCCAGACGTTCGATGAGCATGCCGACGTCCAGCGGGTGGGCGTGCAGCTTCGCCATGTGCTTGAGCATCTCGTCGGCGCGCGCACCGGAGTAGACGCCGCCGGACTGCAGCATCACGCCGATGCGGGGACGGAGTTCGGCCGATTCGGCGACCGGGTCGAGGCCGAGGACCCGCACGGTCCCGTCGTCCGGCCTGCGGTAGCCCTCGCAGATCTCGACGGTGGTGGTCTTGCCGGCGCCGTTGGGGCCGAGGACGGCGGTCACCGCGCCGGCCCGGACCTCCAGGTCGAGGCCGTCCACCGCGGTCTTGGTGCCGTAGCGCTTTACCAGGGCCTTGACCTGTACGACGGGCTCGCTGCTCATGGCCGGTAAGTCTAGGCATTGACCGAAGGACCCGGGGGCCTGGGTCCCGTGGGGGCGCGATTCGGCCAATGTGGGGCCGGGCCGGGGCCGGGAGTCCCCTCCGGGAGCCGTGCGTACTGCCCCGGGTGATACCTCGGCACACCTCAAAGCTCGGCCAATGACGCCCCAGGTGCCCCGCTGCCCCCTTCCGTATCATGCGTCACTCCCTCATGCTCCTTCCTGAGCTCATGCGGTTGCTGCGCCCCCCACGCGTACACGGGCAGCGGCAGTTGTGAGTGGCACCCGCGCCTGTTCCTTCATCCCCTACGCGGCGGGCGCTCCCCGCCTGTTCCTGAAGGAGAGCTCGTGACCAGACGTTCCATGCGTCTCAGACGGCGGTCCGCCGCCGCACTCCTCACCGCGGCAGCGACCGCGATACCGCTCCTGA
Organism: Streptomyces sp. NBC_01520; assembly: GCF_045040375.1. NCBI lineage: Bacteria > Bacillati > Actinomycetota > Actinomycetes > Kitasatosporales > Streptomycetaceae > Streptomyces > Streptomyces sp. NBC_01520. The sequence continues at coordinate 1,915,710 of NZ_CP109404.1, read as the reverse complement.
TCAGCGCATCCCCGGCCCAGGCCAGGGAGGCCGAGCCGGCGCCGCAGTCCGCTTACCAGGCCAAGTCCGAGGGCAGACTGCTCAAGCAGTTCGCCGTGCAGGACGAGGTGACCTTCTGGGTCGGCCTGAAGGCGGAAGCGGATGTCACGTCCGCCCACAGGGCGAAGGGCAAGACGGCCAAGGCCCGCGCCGTTCTCGAAACGAAGACCGCGTTCGCCAAGAAGTCCCAGGCCGGGGTCATCGGACTGGCCAAGGACGCCGGAGCGCGGTACAGGTCGTTCTGGATCGCCAACACCGTGCAGATCACCGGCGACAAGGCACTCGCCGAGAAGATCGCGGCCCGTTCCGACGTGGCCACCATCGAGGCCGACGACCCGGTCACGATTCCCGACCCGCTGCCCGGCACCGGCGAGCCCGAGGTCGACGCCGTCGAGTGGAACATCGACCGGATCAACGCGCCCAAGGTGTGGAGCGGCTTCGGCGTCAAGGGCGAGGGCATCGTCGTCGCCAACATCGACTCCGGCGTCCAGTTCGACCACCCGGCGCTCCAGGCCGCCTACCGCGGCACCAAGGCCGACGGCACGTACAGCCACGACTACAACTGGTTCGACCCGGCCTCGGTCTGCGCCACGGCCGCACCGTGCGACAACAACGGCCACGGCACGCACACCATGGGCACCATGGTGGGCGCCGACGGCATCGGCGTCGCGCCGGGCGCCAAGTGGATCGCCGCGAAGGGCTGCGCGACCAGCTCCTGCGCACGGGACACCCTGCTCGCCTCCGGCCAGTGGGTCGTCGCCCCCACCGACTCCGCAGGCGCCAACCCGCGCCCGGAGCTGGCACCCGACGTGGTGAACAACTCCTGGGGCGCCAACGTCTACGACGCCTGGTACCGGGACACCGTCCAGTCCTGGAGGGACGCCGGCATCTTCCCGGCCTTCTCCAACGGCAACAACGGCCCCAGCTGCACCACCTCGGGCAGCCCCGGCTCGTACACCAACTCCTACTCCTCGGGCGCGTTCGACATCAACAACGCCATCGCCTCCTTCTCCGCCCGCGGAACCGGCGAGAACGGCGAGATCAAGCCCGACCTCGCCGCACCGGGAGTCAACGTCCGCTCCTCCTGGGCGGGCGGCGGGTACAACACGATCTCCGGTACGTCGATGGCCTCGCCGCACACCGCGGCGACCGTCGCCCTGATGTGGGCGGCCTCGCCCGCCATCGCCGGTGACGTCGCGGCCACCGAGGCGCTGCTCGACTCCACGGCCATCGACACCGCCGCCGACCAGTGCGGTGGCACGGCCGCCCGCAACAACGTCTTCGGCGAGGGCCGGCTCGACGCCTTCGAGGCCGTGAACGCCACCCCGCGCGGAGCACTCGGAGCCGTCAGCGGCAGCGTCACCTCCGGCGGAGCCGCTGTCGCCGATGCCGTCGTCACCTTCGAGGGGCCGATGCGCGCGACCGCGACGACCGCGGCGGACGGCGCCTACGCCCTGCCCAAGCTGATGGTCGGCGACTACGAGGTCTCCGTCACCAAGTTCGGGTACGTCCCGGCGAAGGATGCGGTGACCGTCGTCGAGAACGGTGCGGCGGTCAAGGACTTCCCGCTGGCCCCGGCACCCTCGGCCACACTGTCGGGCAAGGTCACCAGCTCCGCGGGCGCCGAGGCGGGCGCCGTCGTCGCGGCCCAGGGAACCCCGGTCACCACGACGGCCGGGGCCGACGGCTCGTACAGCCTCACGCTCCCGCAGGGCTCGTACACCCTGGCTGTCACGCCGGTGGGCGCCTGCGCCTCCGCGACCTCACTCAAGGTCGACATCGCCGCCGACCTCACCCAGGACATCACCCTGGACGACCGGACCGACACCTTCGGCTACTCCTGCAGTACCGAGAGCGCCGCCGAATTCCCGGCAGGCACCGAGAAGCTGACCTACACCTCCACCACCTCGGGCGCGGCCTCCTTCAGCCTGCCGTTCACCTTCGCGCTGTACGGCAAGGGCTACACGACGGCGACCGCGACACTCGAGGGTGTGCTGGCGTTCGGTACGTCGTCCACCAGCAGCACCAACGCCACGCTGCCCACCGCCGGGACCCCCAACGGGGCGCTCTACCCGCTCTGGGACAACATGACGGTCGACGCTTCGGGAGGCGTGTACTGGGCGGTCACCGGCACCGCGCCGCACCGCAAGGCCGTCGTCGAGTGGCGGGACGCCCTGGTCGTGACCGGCAGCACACGCGCCACGTTCTCCGCCGTGATCGGTGAGGACGGCTCGGTCTCGTACCACTACAAGACCGTGCCGGGCAACGGCGCCACCGCGACGGTGGGCCTGGAGAACGCCACGGGAACGGACGCGCTCCTCTACTCCTTCAACGCCCCGGTCATCACGGACGGAACCACCCTGTCCTTCGGTGCCAAGGCCCGCGGTGTCGTGGCCGGCAAGGTCGTCGACGCCAACGACAAGGAGCCGCTGGCCGGTGCCACCGTCACCGTCGGCGGGGAGAGCGTGACCACGGCTGCCAACGGCACGTACGCGCTTCAGCCGACTGCGGGGGAGTACACCGTGGAGGTCTCCGCCGACCGCTACGCGTCGGCCTCCGCACCGGTCGACGCGAAGGCGGGCGACGTCGCGTACACCACGACGGCACTGGGCACACCGCTGGTGCAGTCCTCGCTCGATGCCGTGAAGCTGGTCGTTCCGGCCGGCCAGTCCCGTACCCGGGCGCTGGACCTGGCGAACGCAGGTACGGAGTCGGCCTACGCCGTGACCGAGAAGCAGGAGGTGGGCTGGCTCGGGCTGTCCTCCGCCGAGGGCACGCTCGCCCAGGGTGCGAAGGCGTCCGTTCCGCTCGCCTTCGACACGACCGGCGCCACGCCCGGCACGGTCCTCACCGCGACCCTGGTGCTCACCAGCGGCAGCGGCCGTGCGCCGGTGATCGAGATCCCGGTGAGCGTCGTCGTCCCGGCGTACCAGACGGCGCTGGACACCGGCGCCAGGAACTCGGCCGTCGACGCGCTCGGTGACACCTGGACGGTCGACCCGGCCTACACCGCGGGCGCCTACGGGTATCTCGGGAGCACCTCGCGGGTCACCACGTCGAGGACCGTCTCGGCGACCGACGACCCGGCACGCTACGCGACGGCGCGGCAGGGCATGTACGAGTACCGCTTCGACGGGCTGCCCCCGGGCACGTACCGGATCGAGCTGGGCTTCGCCGAGCTCGCCTCCAACGATCCGACCGACCGGGTCTTCGACGTGATGGCCGAGGGGGCGCAGGTCGTGCCCAACCTCGACCTGGCGCTGGAGGCCGGGCGGTACACCGCGCACGACCGTGCGTTCACCGTCACGGTCACCGACGGCCAGCTGAACCTCCGGTTCGTGGCCAATGAGGGCAGGACGCTGGTCAACTCGATCAGAGTGACCGAGCGGTCCGACCTCGCGGCGGGCTGACAGGCCCGCAGTCACTCGACCGGCCCCCGGCGGATCTCCTTCCGCCGGGGGCCGGTCCCGCGTTTTCGCAGGCCCGGCCGCTGCCCGTGGTCCGGACCTCCCACCTGCGAAGCCCTGCTGGAGATCATCATTTCCGCAGGTCAACTTAGGTTCGCCTAAGTGATGAAGCGCACCGCGCCCGGTCCGGGGGTGGGTTGTCAGGCCCGGATGAATTACGCAACAATGGCGTTGTGAAATACGTTGGCGAGGCTCCGCAGGAGGAACTCGCGACCGGTGAGCGTTCGACACGCAACCGGGTCGCGCGCTCCATCCTGGACCACGGCCCGTCCACCGCCGCCGACCTGGCGAAGCGCGTCGGCCTCACCCAGGCCGCCGTGCGCCGTCACCTCGACGCCCTCGTCTCCGACGACGTCGTCGAGGCCCGCGAACAGCGGGTGTACGGGGCGCGGACCCGTGGCCGCCCGGCCAAGGTGTTCGCCCTGACCGACTGCGGCAGGGACGCCTTCGACCAGTCCTACGACAAGCTCGCCGCCGACGCCCTCCAGTGGATCGCCGAATCGGGCGGGGACGAGGCGCTCGTCGCCTTCGCCCGCTCCCGGATGGCCGCACAGTGGGAGACGTACCGGGCCGCGGTCGACGCCGCGGAGCCCGAGGCGCGCGCCGAGGCCTTGGCCAAGGCCTTGTCGGCCGACGGGTACGCTGCTACGGCGCGCAGCGCGCCGGCCCCTCAGCAGGGCGAGCAGCTGTGCCAGCACCACTGCCCGGTCGCGCATGTCGCCGAGCAGTTCCCGCAGCTGTGCGAGGCGGAGACGGAGTTCTTCTCCAGCCTGCTCGGGACCCATGTGCAGCGTCTTGCCACCCTCGCCCACGGCGACGGCGTGTGCACGACGTTCGTCCCGCGCAGCAGCCCCGCAGCACCACAGACCACCACATCAGCATCTGCAAGTACGGCCGGGAGGAACCCCGCATGACGCTCCCTACGGAGACTGCCCACCCTGAGCTCGATGGCCTGGGCACGTACGAATTCGGCTGGGCCGACTCCGACGCGGCAGGCGCGGCGGCGAAGCGCGGCCTGTCCGAAGCTGTCGTCCGCGACATCTCGGAGAAGAAGAACGAGCCGGAGTGGATGCTGAATCTCCGGCTCAAGGGCCTGAAGCTGTTCGGCAAGAAGCCCATGCCGAACTGGGGCTCGGACCTGTCGGGCATCGACTTCGACAACATCAAGTACTTCGTGCGGTCCACGGAGAAGCAGGCGGAGTCCTGGGAGGACCTGCCCGAGGACATCAAGAACACGTACGACAAGCTCGGCATCCCCGAGGCGGAGAAGCAGCGCCTCGTCGCCGGTGTCGCCGCGCAGTACGAGTCCGAGGTCGTCTACCACCAGATCAACGAGGAGCTGGAGGCGCAGGGTGTCATCTTCATGGACACCGACACCGCGCTGAAGGAGCACCCGGAGCTCTTCAAGGAGTACTTCGGCACCATCATCCCCGTCGGTGACAACAAGTTCGCCTCGCTGAACTCGGCCGTGTGGTCCGGCGGCTCCTTCATCTACGTGCCGAAGGGTGTGCACGTGGAGATCCCGCTCCAGGCCTACTTCCGTATCAACACGGAGAACATGGGCCAGTTCGAGCGGACGCTGATCATCGTCGACGAGGACGCCTACGTCCACTACGTCGAGGGCTGCACCGCCCCGATCTACTCCTCGGACTCCCTGCACTCCGCCGTCGTCGAGATCATCGTGAAGAAGGGCGGCCGCTGCCGCTACACGACGATCCAGAACTGGTCGAACAACGTCTACAACCTCGTCACCAAGCGCGCCGTGGCGTACGAGGGCGCGACCATGGAGTGGGTCGACGGCAACATCGGCTCCAAGGTCACCATGAAGTACCCCGCCGTGTACCTGATGGGCGAGCACGCCAAGGGCGAGACCCTGTCCATCGCCTTCGCGGGCGAGGGCCAGCACCAGGACGCCGGCGCCAAGATGGTGCACATGGCACCGAACACCTCCTCCAACATCGTCTCCAAGTCGGTGGCACGGGGCGGCGGCCGTACCTCCTACCGCGGTCTGATCGAGATCGGCGAGGGTGCCCCGGGCGCCAAGTCGAACGTGCTGTGCGACGCGCTGCTCGTCGACACCATCTCGCGCTCCGACACCTACCCGTACGTCGACGTCCGCGAGGACGACGTGTCGATGGGTCACGAGGCGACCGTCTCGAAGGTCTCCGAGGACCAGCTCTTCTACCTGATGAGCCGCGGCATGACCGAGTTCGAGGCCATGGCGATGATCGTGCGCGGATTCGTCGAGCCGATCGCCAAGGAGCTGCCCATGGAGTACGCCCTGGAGCTCAACCGGCTGATCGAGCTGCAGATGGAGGGCTCGGTCGGCTAGCACGTACGCCGACCGCGTCCCGAAGAGTTCTTGACTGAGAAAGCGAGCACTACGACAGCCATGGCTGAGGCTCAGAACATTCCGGCGGGCTCCACCACCGCCGGGTCCATCGCGGTGGCGGCCGAGTCCACCGTCGCCACGCGCATGAGCGCGCCCCCGTCCTTCGACGTCGCGGACTTCCCGGTCCCGCACGGCCGCGAGGAGGAGTGGCGGTTCACCCCGCTGGAGCGGCTGCGCGGACTGCACGACGGCACCGCCGTCGCGACCGGCGGCGGGGTCAAGGTCGTGATCGAGGCGCCCGCGGGCGTCACGGTCGAGACCGTCGGCCGTGACGACGCGCGGCTCGGCAGGGCCGGCACCCCGGTGGACCGTGTCGCCGCCCAGGCGTACTCGTCCTTCGAGCAGGCCTCGGTCGTCACGGTCGCCAAGGAGGCCGTGCTCACCGAGCCCGTCCGGATCGCGGTGCACGGCGAGGGCGGGGTGGCCTACGGCCACCAGGTCATCGAGCTGGGTGCCTTCGCCGAGGCAGTCGTCGTCATCGACCACACCGGTGACGCGGTGCTCGCCGCCAACGTCGACTACGTCCTGGGTGACGGTGCGAAGCTCACCGTCGTCTCCGTCCAGGACTGGGACGAGAAGGCCGTCCACGTCGGTCAGCACAACGCGCTGATCGGCCGGGACGCCTCCTTCAAGTCCATCGTCGTCACCTTCGGCGGCGACGTCGTACGTCTCCACCCGCGGGTCGCCTACGCGGCCACCGGCGGTGAGGCGGAGCTCTTCGGTCTGTACTTCACCGACAAGGGCCAGCACCAGGAGCACCGCCTCCTGGTCGACCACAACGCCCCGCACTGCAAGTCCAACGTGGCCTACAAGGGCGCGCTGCAGGGCGACGGTGCACACGCCGTCTGGATCGGTGACGTCCTGATCCAGGCAGCCGCCGAGGGCACCGACACCTACGAGATGAACCGCAACCTGGTTCTCACCGACGGTGCCCGGGTCGACTCCGTACCGAACCTGGAGATCGAGACCGGCGAGATCGTCGGCGCAGGCCACGCCTCGGCGACCGGCCGTTTCGACGACGAGCAGCTGTTCTACCTGCAGTCCCGCGGTATCCCGGCCGAGGAGGCCCGCCGGCTCGTCGTGCGCGGCTTCTTCGCCGAGCTGGTCCAGCAGATCGGACTGCCGGACGTCGAAGCCCGTCTCCTCGACAAGATCGAGACCGAGCTGAAGGCGTCGGTCTGATGGCCTTCGTCAAAGCCTGTGCGCTGAGCGAGCTGGAGGACGACACCCCGAAGCGGGTGGAGCTCGACGGCACGCCGGTATCCGTCGTCCGCACCGAGGGCGAGGTGTTCGCGATCAACGACATCTGCTCGCACGCGAACGTCTCGCTGTCGGAGGGCGAGGTGGAGGACTGCTCGATCGAGTGCTGGCTGCACGGATCGAGCTTCGACCTCCGCACCGGCAAGCCGTCCGGTCTTCCCGCGACGCGCCCCGTCCCCGTTTACCCCGTAAAGATCGAAGGGGACGATGTGCTCGTCTCCGTCACCCAGGAGTCCTGAGTCACCCATGGCAACGCTTGAAATCCGCGACCTGCACGTCTCCGTCGAGGCCGACAACGCCACGAAGGAGATCCTCAAGGGCGTCGACCTGACCGTGAAGCAGGGCGAGACCCACGCCATCATGGGCCCGAACGGGTCCGGCAAGTCCACCCTCGCGTACTCGCTCGCGGGTCACCCCAAGTACACGATCACGAGTGGCACGGTGACCCTGGACGGCGAGGACGTCCTGGAGATGTCCGTCGACGAGCGCGCCCGCGCGGGCCTGTTCCTCGCCATGCAGTACCCGGTCGAGATCCCCGGTGTCTCGGTCTCCAACTTCCTGCGTACCTCCGCCACCGCCGTCCGCGGCGAGGCGCCCAAGCTGCGTACGTGGGTGAAGGAGGTCAAGGAGACGATGGCCGGGCTCCAGATGGACCCCGCCTTCGCCGAGCGCAACGTCAACGAGGGCTTCTCCGGCGGTGAGAAGAAGCGCCACGAGATCCTCCAGCTGGAGCTCCTCAAGCCGAAGATCGCGATCCTCGACGAGACCGACTCCGGCCTGGACGTCGACGCGCTGAAGACCGTCTCCGAGGGCGTCAACCGGGTGCGCGAGACCGGCGAGGTCGGCACCCTGCTGATCACGCACTACACACGCATCCTCAAGTACATCAAGCCCGACTACGTGCATGTCTTCGCCAACGGCCGGATCGCCGCCTCCGGTGGCGCCGAGCTGGCGGACACGCTGGAGAACGAGGGCTACGAGGCCTACACGAAGGGTGGCGCTTCCGCGTGACTGACGCCCGACAGGGGCTCTCCGGCCTCCTCGACACCGAGGCGATCCGCAAGGACTTCCCGATCCTGGACCGCACGGTCCACGACGGCAAGAAGATCGTTTACCTGGACAGCGCGGCGACCTCGCAGAAGCCGCGCCAGGTCCTCGACGCGCTCAACCAGTACTACGAGCGGCACAACGCCAACGTCCACCGCGGTGTGTACACGATCGCCGAGGAGGCCACCGCGCTGTACGAAGGCGCTCGCGACAAGGTCGCGGCCTTCATCAACGCACCCAGCCGCAACGAGGTGATCTTCACCAAGAACGCCTCGGAGTCGCTGAACCTCGTCGCCAACATGCTCGGCTGGGCCGACGAGCCCTACCGGGTCGACAGCGACACCGAGATCGTCACCACGGAGATGGAGCACCACTCCAACATCGTGCCGTGGCAGCTGCTCTCGCAGCGCACGGGCGCGAAGCTGAAGTGGTTCGGCATCACGGACGACGGCCGGCTGGACCTGTCGAACATCGACGAGATCATCACGGAGAAGACGAAGATCGTCTCCTTCACGCTGGTCTCCAACATCATGGGCACGATCAACCCGGTCGAGAAGATCATCCGCCGCGCCCAGCAGGTCGGCGCGCTGGTCTGCATCGACGCCTCGCAGGCCGCCCCGCACATGGTGCTCGACGTGCAGGCGCTGCAGGCCGACTTCGTGGCCTTCACCGGCCACAAGATGGTCGGCCCGACCGGCATCGGCGTGCTCTGGGGACGGCAGGAGCTCCTGGAGGACCTGCCGCCGTTCCTCGGCGGCGGCGAGATGATCGAGACCGTGTCGATGCACTCGTCGACGTACGCCCCCGCGCCGCACAAGTTCGAGGCCGGTACGCCCCCGATCGCGCAGGCCGTCGGCCTCGGCGCGGCCGTGGACTACCTCTCGGCCATCGGCATGGAGAACATCCACCGCCATGAGCAGGCGATCACGGAGTACGCGGTGAAGCGGCTCCTGGAGGTCCCCGACCTCAGGATCATCGGTCCTGCGACGGCCGAGGACCGGGGCGCGACGATCTCGTTCACGCTCGGCGACATCCACCCGCACGACGTGGGCCAGGTACTCGACGAGCAGGGCATCGCGGTCCGGGTCGGACACCACTGCGCACGCCCGGTGTGCCTGAGGTACGGAATTCCTGCGACGACGCGAGCGTCGTTCTATCTGTACTCCACGCCCGCCGAGGTCGACGCCCTGGTGGACGGCCTGGAGCACGTGCGGAACTTTTTCGGTTAAGGGCGAGGGTTGACTGGTGAAGCTTGACTCCATGTACCAGGAAGTGATCCTGGACCACTACAAGCACCCCCACGGGCGTGGCCTGCGGGACGGCGACGCCGAGGTGCACCACGTCAACCCGACGTGCGGCGACGAGATCACGCTCCGCGTGAAGTACGACGGCGAGACCATCGCCGACGTCAGTTACGAGGGCCAGGGCTGCTCCATCAGCCAGGCCAGTGCCTCCGTGCTCAACGAGCTGCTGGTCGGCAAGCAGCTCGGCGAGGCGCAGAAGATCCAGGAGACCTTCCTGGAACTGATGCAGTCCAAGGGTCAGCTGGAGCCGGACGACACGATGGAGGAGGTGCTGGAGGACGCGGTCGCGTTCGCCGGCGTCTCCAAGTACCCGGCCCGGGTCAAGTGCGCGCTGCTCAGCTGGATGGCGTGGAAGGACGCGACGGCGCAGGCGCTGTCCGAAGGGAAGACGGCATGAGCGACAACGAGACTCTCACCATCAAGCCGGCCTCCGAGGAGGAGGTCCGCGAGGCGCTGTACGACGTGGTCGACCCCGAGCTGGGCATCGACGTCGTCAACCTGGGCCTGATCTACGGCATCCACGTCGACGACGCCAACATCGCCACGCTCGACATGACCCTGACGTCCGCGGCCTGTCCGCTGACCGATGTCATCGAGGACCAGGCGAAGTCCGCGACGGACGGTATCGTCAACGAGCTGCGGATCAACTGGGTCTGGATGCCGCCGTGGGGCCCGGACAAGATCACCGACGACGGCCGCGAGCAGCTTCGCGCGCTGGGTTTCAACGTCTGATTCCAGCTGTCGTTACGTCTCGGTACGACGAACGGCCATGCACGCCAGGCAGACTGGCGGGCATGGCCGTTCGCTTTTACCACCTCGCCGTCGATGCCCACGATCTGCCGCTGCTCGCGCGCTTCTGGTGCCGCGTGCTGGACTGGCAGGTGCTGTTCGAGGACGAGCACGAGGTCGTCATCGGCGCCGACGAGTTCGCGATGCCGGGCATGTGCTTCCTGCCCGTACCGGAGCGCAAGACCGTCAAGAACCGGCTGCACATCGACCTGACCCCCGACGACCAGGCCGCCGAGGTCGAGCGGATCATCGCGCTCGGTGCCCGGCGGGTGGACGTGGGGCAGGGCGAGGAGGTGACCTGGGTGGTGCTGGCCGACCCCGAGGGAAACGAGTTCTGCGTGCTGCGCCCGAAGAAGTCCCTCGTGGACTGAGCGTCCTCCGCTACCGCGGCGGTCCGGAGGGGACCGCCCGTCCGCCACGTCCACGGGCCGTCCGCCGTGGCCGGGCCCGGATCTCGGTGGCGCAGGTCAGTGTGACGGCGGCGCTCGCCGCGACGGCCAGGCCCGCGACCACCGTGTCCGGGCCGAAGGACTCCTGGAGCGACGCGTCCAGGAAGGCCACCGCGACAGCGATCTCGCCGAGTGCCAGGACACCCAGCCACACCGACCGGGCGGCGGGTGGTGTGCGGGTCCGGGCCTTCTCCCAGCCGAGCAGCACCGCCCCGCCCGCCCCCAGGAGCAGCATCGCGAGGAGCGCTCCCGTGAACAGGGCGTCGTCCGTGGCGGACGGCGCCGTGTGGTCGATCTCGCCGGTGTCGGGGCCCGACAGGGCGAACAGCAGTCCGAACAGGGCGACGTAGGCGAGCTGCGCAGCCAGCAGCACGGGGACGACCCGGCGGTCGAAGACGCGTTTCACCGTCGGTTCCCGGCCGCCCGCTTCCCGTTCCCCTCCGGCTGCCGCGTCGGGTGCGGTCACCGGTGCGCTCCGCCCTCCGGCGGGCCTCATTCCTGCTGCGGTACGGCGGCGGCCTCGGCCAGGACCGGGCCCAGGTCCTCCGTCCGTATCCGGCGGTCGACGTACAGCAGGCCGGTGGCCAGCTGCGGGAACGTCGTCGAGATGATCTGGCTGACCATCTGTCCCAGCATCGTCGCGACGAAGTAGCCGCTCATCGCCACCACGATCGCCGTGGGACTCGGGTCGCTGCCCAGCGACGAGGTGCCGACCATGGTGGGGAACATGCCGAGGACGGAGAACGGCAGCTGGATGACGTAGCCGGCCGACGCGGCCATCACGTAGACGAGCAGCGTGATGCCGAAGATCCGCCACCAGTCGCCGCGCACCAGCTGGGACGAGCGGCGCAGCGCGGCCACGGGTCCCTGGCCCTCGAAGACCACGACCGCGGGTGCCAGGCAGAATTTGACCCAGAGCCAGACGGCCACCGGGCCGGTCAGCAGGGCGCCCAGGACGCCGACCGTCATGGCCGCGCCGCCGCCGCCCGCACTGCTGTCCAGGGTGATCGCGGCGATGACCACCCCGACGAAGGCGACCATGACGAGCACCATCGGCACGACCGCGATCAGTGCCGTGAGGATCAGCGTGCCGATCACCCGGCCGACATGGGACCAGGCCCGTCGCCACACCGTGGAGAAGGTGACGGCCCGGCCCAGCACCGCCTCCTGCAGCACCGCGGGTACCGCCGCGTACATCAGCCCGGAGACGATGGTCATCGAGATGATCGCGAGCAGTGCGAGGACGGACACCGCGGTCACGAGCGGGACGACGTCCGTCGAGGCGGCCTCCTCCTCGTAACGGAGCGAGATCACCCGGTCCAGGTGGTCGCCGACCGCGGAGTAGGCGACGGCGACCGCCGCGGCCATGAGCAGCGCGGCACCGCCGTACAGGGCGGCTCCCATGCCGAACAGCTGCTTCCAGTACTTGCCCATCGTCGAGAAGGCGCCGTTGAGCACGTCCCCGAGCTTCAGGGGCGCGAGCGGTATCACCCCTGGCTTCGGCGGCGGCACCCAGCCGCCCCATCCCGGCGGCCCGGGAGGCCCTCCGTACGGAACTCCGCCGTACGGTGCGCCTCCGTACGCGCCGCCGCCCCACCCTGCGTCCTGCGCCACTGCTACTCCGTCATGTTGTTGTGCGTTCATCATCCGGTGTGACCGGTCGGGACACCGTAGCGCCCCCTGGTGGCGGCGGACCGGGGCGGGCGCACCTGGCGTTGTGTACGGTTGTACGCAACGGTGGGTACACTTCCGCGGATGGGATACGGACTGCTTGCCGCGGCCATAGCGGCGGAGGTGGCCGGGACGACGGCCATGAAGTACAGCGAGGGCTTCACCCGGTTGTGGCCGTCCCTCGGCACGGTGGTGGGCTATGTGCTGGCGTTCGTGCTGCTCGCCCGGACGCTCAAGACGCTCTCCGTCGGCACCGCCTATGCCATCTGGGCGGGCGCGGGCACCGCGGCCGTCGCCGCCATCGGGATCATCTGGATGGGGGAGTCCGCCGGCCCGGCCAAACTGGCCGGTGTCGCGCTGATCATCGCGGGGGTCGTGGTGCTCAATCTCGGCGGAGCCCACTGATGGTGCGCCGGTACGACCCCGATCGCCGCGAGCGGATCCTCCAGGCGGCCATCCGCGTCGCCGGGGACCGGGGCATCGCCGGACTCAGTCACCGTGTGGTGGCCGCGGAGGCCGACGTGCCGCTCGGCTCGACGACGTATCACTTCGCCTCGCTCGACGAACTGCTCGTCGCCGCCCTGCGCCGGTGCAACGACGACTTCGCGCGGACCATGCGGGAGGGCGGATACCTCGCCGACCCGGCGGCCGGTCTCGCCGACGAGCTGACCAGGCTGATGGGGGACTGGTTCGCGGGCGCGCGGGGGCCGATCGAGCTGGAGTGCGAGCTGTATCTGGCCGCGCTCCGGCGCCCCGCCCTGCGGGCCGTCGCCGCGGAGTGGACCGACTTCCTGGGCGAGCTGATCGCCCGCCGCACCGACCCGGCGACCGCGCGGGCCCTCGTCGCCCTGTTCGACGGCATCAGCCTCCAGGTGCTGCTCACGGGGGGCGACTTCGACGCGGCGTACACCCGGGAGATGCTGGGCCGCATCGCGGACGGCGGCAGCCCTCGGTGACCTGCGGCCACCGGGACGTCCCGGCGGCTGCTCCCGCTCGGTGGCCTGCGGCCACCGGGACGTCCCGGCGGCTGCTCCCGCTCGGTGGCCTGCGGAGACCGTGGCGGCCGGGCGGCCGCGTGAACCCGCCGGGCCGCCATGGGAGACGGGGCGCCCGGGGCCGGAGGCGCGGTGCCCGGACACCGAGACCGGTTCGCCCGCGCGGTGCCCGGACGGTTAGGTTCTGTGCATGACCGACACGACTTCCCAGGGCTCCGCCCGCACCACCGGCGCCGTCGCCGCCGGCCTCGCCACCATCGCCGGTGACGGCACCGTCCTCGACACCTGGTTCCCCGCTCCCGAGCTCGTCGCCGACCCCGGACCGGCCGGGACGCAGCGCCTCGGCGCCGACGAGGCGGTGAACCGCCTCGGTGAGGGCGCGGCCAGGGCCATCGGCGTGGACGCCCGCCGCGGGGTGGAGGTCGTCGCCGTCGCCACGGTCATCTCCTCGCTCGACGACAAGCCCCTCGACGCGCACGACACCTACCTGCGGCTGCACCTGCTCTCGCACCGGCTCGTCCAGCCCCACGGGCAGAACCTCGACGGCATCTTCGGCTTCCTCGCCAACGTCGCCTGGACCTCGCTCGGACCGGTGGCCGTCGACGACCTGGAGAAGGTCCGTCTCAACGCGCGCGCCGAGGGTCTGCACCTTCAGGTCACCTCGGTGGACAAGTTCCCCCGGATGACGGACTACGTCGCACCCAAGGGCGTACGGATCGCCGACGCCGACCGCGTACGGCTCGGGGCGCACCTGGCCTCCGGTACGACCGTGATGCACGAGGGCTTCGTCAACTTCAACGCGGGCACGCTCGGCACCTCCATGGTCGAGGGCCGCATCTCCGCGGGTGTCGTCGTCGGTGACGGCTCCGACATCGGCGGCGGCGCGTCCACCATGGGCACCCTGTCCGGCGGCGGCAAGGAGCGCATCGTCATCGGGCAGCGCTGCCTGGTCGGCGCCGAGGCCGGTGTCGGGATCGCGCTCGGCGACGAGTGCGTCGTCGAGGCCGGGCTGTACGTCACGGCCGGCACGCGCGTCACGCTGCCGGACGGACAGGTCGTCAAGGCCCGGGAGCTGTCCGGCGCCTCGAACATCCTCTTCCGCCGCAACTCGGTCTCCGGTGCCGTCGAGGCCCGCCCGAACAATGCGGTGTGGGGCGGGCTCAACGACGTACTGCACAGCCACAACTAGTCCGTAGCGGCGAGGAGTTCCTCGTACGCCCTGCGCAGCCCGTCGGTCGCCTCGCGGCCGGCGGGCTGCAGCGGTTCGCGGACCGGGCCCGCGTCCAGCAGCGCCTTCGCCGTGACCGTGCCGGGCAGACCGGAGGACATCATCGCCTCGACCAGGTGCACGACGAGCCCGTTCAGGCGGGCCGCCTCCGCCGTGTCACCGGCGTCGAACGCGTCCAGGACGGCCCGCATCCGGCGCGGGACCACATTCGCGACCGTGCTGACGTAGCCGGCGCCGCCGACCGCGTACAGCGGAAGGTTCAGCTCCTCGCAGCCCGAGTAGAAGGCGAGCGAGGTCCGAGCCAGCACCTTCGTCGCCCCGAGCAGGTCGTACGAGCAGTCCTTGACCGCCACGATGTGCGGATGCTCCGCCAGTCGCAGGAGGGTGCCTGTCTCGATCCGGGTGCCGGTGCGGCCCGGGATGTCGTACAGCATGAGGGGGATGCCGGTGGCGTCCGCGACCCGGACGAAGTGTGCCTCCACGGCCGCCTGCGGGGGCCGGCTGTAGTACGGCGTCACCACCAGCAGCCCGTCGGCCCCCGCCGCCTCGGCCTCCTGGGCCAGCCGGACGGTGTGCCGGGTGTCGGCGCTGCCCACTCCCGCGAGGAGCGGGACGCCGTCGCCGACCGCCTCGCGGACCGCCCGCAGCAGTGCGGTCTTCTCCTCGTCGGTGGTGGTCGGGGACTCGCCCGTGGTGCCGCTCAGCACGAGCCCGTCGCAGCCGTCCGCGACCAGGCCGGCGGCGTGCGCGCGGGCGGTGTCCAGGTCCAGGTCACCGGCGTGGGTGAACGGTGTGATCATGGCGCAGAGGGCGCGGCCGAAGGGCCTGGCCGGGGTGACTGTCATGTCCGTAGTGTCGGCTCGGCGATCCTTTCAGGTCCACTTAGATCTACTTCGGGTGAAGGTGAAGGGGTGCTGAACAGTGGTGGCAGGGCGGGACGGTCACGGCATGACCGGACGGTGCGCCGGCGGTCCGGTTCCGGGGGCGGGGTACGCGGCGGTGCGGAGGTCCTTCGCGGTGGCTGTGTCCGTCCTTTCCGCGCCGGCCCTCCCGGGGTGCGCGGGCTTCCTCGTCCCGGCGGGCGAGAGTGAGCCGGCCCCGGCGTCGGGCCCGACAGCCACCTCGCCGCCGTCCAGCGGAGCGCCGGCCGCCTCGACGCCGCCGGCGGCCGGTTCCGGGGCCACGGAGGACTGCCCGGTCTCCGGCGCCCGTGTCGGCATGGGGCACGTGCAGACCGCCATGTTCCACCGGGCCGTCACACTCACGCTCACCAACTGCGGTAAGAAGCCCTACCGGGTCCACGGCCACCCGTCCGGGCCCTGGGCGAGGACGGCGAGCGGATCCCCGTCCCGGTGAACGCGGGCGGTTCGGTGTCCGGGCAGGACCGGGGCGCCGAGGAGGTCACGCTGAAGCCCGGCGGGACCGTCACCTCCGTCCTGGCCCGGGTCTCCACGAAGGAGGGCGGCGACCTCGTCGAGGGGGACGCCCTGGAGATCGCCCCCGCTCCCGGCACGGGGCCCGGGTCTTCCCGCTGGAGGGCCACGACCTGCGCCTGATGGACGAGCTGAACACGACCGCGTGGCGCACCGCCCCGCCCGGGTGACCTCCGCGGTTGACCTCAAGAGCACTTGACGTACGAGGGTGGTGGCCGGAGGCGCACCGCAGGGGCGCGCCCGGAGAGGATCGCCGCCATGCCGTCCGTACAGTTCAACTCCCGCCCCGACCTCACCCGTTCCGGTGTGGGCGTCGTCAAGGTCAGTACCTGGGACGTCGGTTCCCCCGAGCGGCAGCGGCGCACGGTCGAAGCCGTCCGGGCGGCGTGGGGCGACCGCGACTGGCCGCACCCCGGGCTGCTCTCGTACACCGTGCACACCGGGGAGGACGGGAGGACGCTGCTCCACTACTCGCAGTGGTCCGGCGAGGAGGCGTACCAGGACTTCGTGCGCCCCGGCCGCGACGCGCGCAACGCCGACATCGACGCGGCCGTCCCCGGCATCGACCGGCTCGGGCTGCACTCCTACGAGCTGTACCGCTCCGGGTTCCGGGACGGCACCCCCGAACCGGGCTGCGTCGTGATCGTCGACGTCGAGTTCGCCGGACCGGACCCGGCCCGCCAACGGGGCTGGGTGGACGCGGTGTTCGAGGCACTGGAGTCCGAACCCGTCCCCGCTCCCGGCGGTCTCTCCGCGCACTTCCACCTCGGCACGGAAGGGGACCGGGTGCTCAACTACGCCGAGTGGGCGACCGCGCAGGCCCACGCCGACGCGCTCGCCTCCGACGGCGAGGGCATCGGAAGCCCGTCGCCGCAATGGGAACGGGTCCAGAACTTTCCGGGTATGACGGGTGGCAGTGTGCACCGCTACCTCCCGGCGCTGAGCCTGGCACCGGGCCTGTAGGGGAACCGGGCGGCTCGGGACGAAATGCGTCTACGCTGGGACCGCGGCGCCGCACTCCTGCACAAGGGGCCGCCGCGGGCCCGTACGCACGGGGGCCCGCCCCGCACACATCCTGAGCACGCCCGAGGAGACCCCACTGATGTCCGCAGAGCGCCCCTCCCTGCCGCCGGTGCGGCTGCACACCGAGGCCGAGCTGGCCCGGGACGCGCTGGCCGCTCCGCTGCTCGCCCGCGCCGTCCGCCTCGCCCGCTGGGCGGGGCCCGGTACGCGGGTGGGCGCCGGTGGCGAGCTCGTCGACGCGCAACTGCCCGCGGCTGCCGCCCACCTCGGTCTCACCGACGACGAGGACGGTGCCGCGTACGCCAGTGAGGCCTGGCGCCTCGCCGTCGACACCGGGCTCGTGGACGTCGAGGACCCGCACGACGAGGACGGACTGGGCGACACGGCGGGCGACGACGCGGAGGGCACCGTCACCGCGGGCGAGAACCTGGCGCTGCTGACCGGTGGCTCCCCGCAGGACGTCCTCTCGATCTGGCTGGACGGCCTGGACGCCGTGCACGCGGACGCCACCGCGCCGGCCTTCGACGACTTCGCCGACCTCGTCAACGAGGACGGCAGCGTCGACTTCGACGCCCTGGACTGGGACCCGGAGGCGGAGGCCGACTTCCTCGACGGGGTGCTCGGCAACCTCTACCTGCTGACCCTCTCGGACGCGGGTCCCGGCAGCGGCCCCGTGCCGCTGCCCGCCCTCGCCGCCTCCGTGGTCGTGCCCGACGACATGGGCGAGCCCACCGACGAGGCCCTGGAGCAGGTGTCGGAGGCGATGATGCGGCTTGACGACCAGTTCCGGCTGCTGGAGCCCATCGGGATCGTCGAATACCGGCCGGTGGACGAGTCGTTGCTGATCGAGGAGGGTGAGGCGGCGACGCCGCCCGCGGACGACGAGGACGTCACCCGGTACGGCATGGTCCGGCTGACCCCGCTCGGCCTCTACGGCATCCGCGAGCGGATGCTGGAGGCCGGGGTGGACGCCCCCGCGGTCGGCGACCTCGCCGACAAGGGTGCCGACACCCTCCTCGACGGCCTGGCGCGCTACCCCGAGGACGCAGCACGCGCCGAGATCGGGCTGTGGCTCCAGCGGCACGGTACGGACGGGGCGGCAGCCGCCGCGGCCGAACTGCTGGGCGCGGCACGCGGCGCCGACCGGGGTGCCCCGCTGCGCAGGCTCCACTGCCAGCAGGCCCTCGCCTTGGCAGGTCCCGAGGCCGAGCCCGCGGTGCGCGAGGTGCTCGACGACGCCGAACTCGGCGGACTGGCCCGGGTCTGGCTCGCCGAACGGGGCGCGGCCGACGTGCCCGCGCCGCCTGAGCCGATGATCTTCTGGCTCGCCGTCGACACGATCGCCGCCCAGCTGGACGCCGAGGGTGACATGGACGAGCTCCAGGAGCTGGTCGAGGGACTCTCCGGGCAGCACAGCGGCTTCTTCGACGAGGCGTGGCGGGTGGAGCACCCGGCCACGGCCGAGGTGCTCGAAGCGATGGGGCGGCTGCACAGCGACCGGAAGACGGCGAAGGACGCCCGCAAGGCCGCCTTCAAGGCCCGGTCGCGCACGAAGGGCTGACGGCCGCGACGAGGGTGTTCCGGCCGGAACGGGACCTCGGGCGGGAACAACGGCCGCCGGTGCCTTCCGGCCGGAAAGCGCCGGTGTGAACGGGGCCGTTCCGGCCGGAAGGCACCGGTGCGACGAGGCCCTTCCGGCCGGAAGGGACCGGCCATGCGGGGGTGCCGTGCCCTGGTTCGTCCCCATTGGCCGGACGGCTTGACGCGCAGGCCCGCTCGATGACGTGCGTCGTTCAACTGGTGTTGGTGCGGGGGAGGGAGCGTGATCGCGCCACCCCACCCCACCCCGGCCACGTTGCACCAGGAGTCCGCGATGTCGTTCACGCGCAGAGAATTCACCAAACAGTCCGCGCTCACCGGTGCGGGTATCGCGCTCACCGGCGCCGTCGGCACCCTCGCCACCGCCCCCGGGGCGCTGGCGGCCGAGGACGCGAGGCACGGAAAGGGCCACGATGACAACCACGGTCACGACAAGGAGCTGGGCTACGGGCCGCTGATCGACGACCCGAAGGGCATCCTCGCGCTGCCCGCCGGATTCTCGTACCGCATCCTCACGCACAGCGGTGTCACCAAGCTGGAGACGGGCGAGCCGACGCCCTCCAACCACGACGGCACCGCCGCCTTCGAGGGTTCCCGCGGCGTCACCCTCCTCGTCAACAACCACGAGCTGAGCGGCACCCGGTCCCGCTGGACGTACCCGGTCCCGCTCACCGAGGGCCTCGTCTACGACCCGGTCGCGGCCGGTGGCTGCACCGTCGTGGAGACCCGCGCCGACGGCCGTACCGCCGAGTGGGTCGGCATCGCCGGCACGTCCACCAACTGCGCGGGCGGCAGCACCTCCTGGGGTACCTGGCTCACCTGCGAGGAGACCGAGGACAAGGCCGGTAAGAACGGCCTGCTCAAGGACCACGGTTACGTCTTCGAGGTCGACCCCTACGACAAGCGCGCCAACCGCGACCCGCGCCCGATCAAGGCATTCGGCCGGTACGCCCACGAGGCCGTCGTCATCGACCCGAAGCGCGGCCACGCCTACCTGACCGAGGACGCCTCGGGCCCCAACGGACTGCTCTACCGCTGGGTTCCGCCGCACGGCTTCAAGCACGGCCGCGGCAAGCTGCGCACCCTCGCCGACGACGCCGGTGTCCTGCAGGCCACCAAGTGCTTCGACAAGAAGGGCGCGTTCGTCGACGACCTGTCCCGCGCCACGGAGATCGGCACGGTCTACGGCGTGGACTGGGTCGACGTACCCGACCGTGACGCGAAGACGGTCTCGGTGCGCAAGCAGTTCGACAACACCCAGGTCACCCGCGCCCGCAAGCTGGAGGGCATGTGGTGGGGCGACGGCGGTGCCTACTTCGTCTCCTCCTACGCCCGGGGCGAGAGCCCCGTCGCGCACGACGGCCAGGTCTGGTTCTACGACCCCAAGCGCCGCACGGTGACCCTGAAGGTGCTCCTCGGCGTCAACCCGGACCCCTCCGCGGACGGTGCCTTCGACGGCCCGGACAACATCACCGTGTCGCCCTACGGCGGCATCGTCATCTCCGAGGACGGCGAGGGCATCCAGCACCTCTTCGGGGCGACCGACAGCGGCCGCACCTACCCGATCGCCCGCAACGACCTCAACGCCGGCACGGAGGACGACCCCTCCTACAGCGAGATCGCCGGAGTGACGTTCTCGCCCGACGGCAGGACCCTGTTCGCCAACATCCAGAACCCCGGCATCATGCTCGCCATCACCGGCCCGTGGAAGCGCCAGCCGAAGGGGCACTGACACACACCCCGGCCTGAATTGCCCCGCCGTGCGGTAGGCGAGGAAATCCCTTCGCCTACCGCACGGTTGTTCTCCTGAAGTCAGGGCCACGTACCTCCCGGTGCGAAGGCAGCGGCTGCTTCCTTTTCCAAGAAATCACGCCGCGGCCGTCCTGACCTCGGGAGGCACGAGCGCCGGGGGTGCCCGGTGCGCAGGTGACGGCTACTTCCGGGATCCGAAGGCTGCGGGTTCGAATCCCGTCCGGTCACGGCCGGTAGCTCAATCGGACAGAGCATCGGACATGAGCCCGTCGCCGACCCCTGATCTCGGGCACCCCATTCGCCGTGCCGTCCCCCACGAACACGAATTCGGGGGAATTCACATGGCACGTTTCAACACAGGATTCATCAGGCCCCGCGTCACCTCGCCCGTGAAGTCCACCGGGCGCACCGCGCGCAACCACCAGGGCGCCACGGGCCACCTCAGGGACGGCCGGTCCGAGCTCTTCCTCCTCGCCGTCGCGAATTTCGTGTCGCAGCAGACCTTCCACGAGGACGGCGCGGCGCGCGACGACCGGTTCGCCGCCCTGGTGCGGAAGCTCGCCGTCGAGGACCCGGAGTGGACCGCGGGGCTGCTGCGCTGGCTGCGCCGCGAGGGGCGGATGCGCACGGCGTCGCTCGTCGGCGCCGCCGAGTACGTCAGGGCCCGGCTCGATGCGGGTGCCGTGGACGGCCCGTCCAACCGGCAGGCCGTGGACTCCGTGCTGCTGCGCGCCGACGAGCCCGGTGAGCTGCTCGGCCACTGGACGTCGCGGTACGGACGGGCGGTGCCCAAGCCGGTCAAGCGCGGGATCGCCGACGCCGTGCGGCGGCTGTACGGCGGCAAGGCGCTGCTGAAGTACGACACCGCGTCCAAGGGCTACCGCTTCGGCGACATCCTCAACCTGGTGCACGCCGCGCCCGACCCGGCCAAGGCATGGCAGGGCGATCTGTTCCGGTACGCCCTGGACCGCAGGCACCACCCCGAGGACGCCGTGCCGCCCGCCTCGAACCGCACCCTGACCGCCCACCGGGAACTGATGGAGGTGCCCGTCGCGGAGCGTCGCGCACTGGTCACCGGGGCCGGTGGCGCCGACCGGCTGGCCGCCGCCGGGATGACCTGGGAGGCCCTCGCGGGCTGGCTGCAGGGTCCGATGGACGCCGCCGCCTGGGAGGCGGTCATCCCCTCCATGGGCGCGATGGCGCTCCTGCGCAGCCTGCGGAACTTCGACGA
Source organism: Streptomyces sp. NBC_01520 (assembly GCF_045040375.1). Taxonomy (NCBI): domain Bacteria; kingdom Bacillati; phylum Actinomycetota; class Actinomycetes; order Kitasatosporales; family Streptomycetaceae; genus Streptomyces; species Streptomyces sp. NBC_01520. Next base: position 1,894,031 of record NZ_CP109404.1, on the reverse strand, counting down.
GGCCGGGGTCTCGGACGAGGTCGCGGCGGGGGTGGCCGCGCGGATCTCCGGCGCGGAGGAGGTCGCGGCCTGCCGGCAGTTCCCCTTCCGCTACCTCGCGGCGTACCGGCACGCACCGTCGCTGCGCTGGGCCTACCCGTTGGAGCAGGCGCTCGGTCACTCGCTGGGGAACGTGCCCGCGCTGCCCGGCCGCACCCTGGTGCTGGTCGACCGCTCGGGCTCCATGTGGTCGCGCTCTCGGACCGCTCGCGGCTGAACCGTGCCGACGACGCGGCCGTCTTCGGCGCGGCGACGGCGCTGCGGGCCGCCGACGCGGACCTGGTGCAGTTCGGTACGGGCAGCTCGACGGTCGCGTTCCGGCGGGGGGAGTCGGTGCTGAAGGTCCTGGGCCGCTTCGGCAGCCTGGGCGGCACCAACACCTCCGAGGCGGTCCGCATGCACTACGAGGGGCACGACCGGGTACTGATCGTCACCGACGAGCAGGCCTCGGACACCGCGTACGGGAACGCCACCGCCGGCATCCCGGACACGGTGCCCGTCTACACCTGGAACCTCGCCGGGTACCGGGTCGGGCACGCGCCGGCGGGACGCGATAACCGCCACACCTTCGGAGGGCTTTCCGACGCGGCATTCCGCATGGTGCCCCTGCTGGAGGCGGGCAGGAGCGCCGACTGGCCCTGGAACGGCTGATTACGAATCCGGCACTACTGCCCTCCGGGAGTGGCCGGGCATGGCATTGGACGCTCGTAAGGCGCATACTCAACGTAATGAAACAGTCAGCCGGATCCCGGCGTCACCTGCCTTCCAGTCCCTTCAACCGCCCGGCCCAGGCGGCCCCACCGGTCGAATGCTTCGATGTGGGCGACAGGGTGTCGCACGACCAGTTCGGACTCGGCCGAGTCCTTGCTGTCGAGGGCGACAACGACGCAGTGCTCATCGACTTCTCGGGGCGACAGGGGAGGATCCTGAGCCCGTATTCCAAGCTGACCAAGCTCTGAGAGGGAGGACGAGCACGTACAGCGTCCGACCGGATACTCTCCGGACCCGGGGCACCTGAGGAGAAATCCACCAGGTGCCCCGGAAGCCGTTCCGGGGCGTCCGTGGGAGCTACAGGGCCTTCGCGGCGGGCTTGACCATGCCGCGGACGGTCCTCGACTTCACGAACTCGCCCATGGCGGTCATCTCCCACTCGCCGGAGAACTGCTTGATCAGCTTGGCCATGAACACGCCGGTCTGCGGCTCCGCGCCCGTCAGGTCGAAGCGGACCAGCTCCTCGCCCGTGGTCCCGTCGATCAGCCGGCAGTACGCCTTGGCGACCTCGGTGAACTTCTGACCGGTGAACGAGTTCACCGTGAAGACCAGGCCCGTAGCGTCGGCGGGGATCCGGCCCAGGTCCACGACGATCACCTCGTCGTCACCCGCGCCCTCGCCCGTGAGGTTGTCGCCCGAGTGCTTGACCGCGCCGTTCAGGATGGAGAGCTTGCCGAAGTAGCAGCTGTCCAGGTGATTGCGGTCGGGACCGAAGGCGATGACCGAGGCGTCGAGGTCGATGTCCTTGCCGCGGAACGCGGGCTCCCAGCCCAGACCCATCTTGACCTGCGAGAGCAGCGGCCGGCCGCCCTTGACCAGGGACACGGTCTGGTTCTTCTGGAGGTTGACCCGGCCCTTGTCGAGGTTGATCTTGCCGGAGGCGGCAGGGGCGGGGGCGGGCGGCGCGACGGGCGGGGCCGGCGGTGCCGGAGGGGCGATCCGCGGGTCCACGGGGGCCGCGGCCACCGGCGGCGCGACGGGTGCGGGGGTGGCCGGTGCGGGGGTGGCCACCTGGGCGGGCTCCTCCACCGAGACGCCGAAGTCCGTGGCGATGCCCGCCAGCCCGTCCGCATAGCCCTGGCCGACCGCGCGGGCCTTCCAGGCGCCGTTGCGCAGGTAGATCTCGATGACCACCAGAGCCGTCTCGGAACCCAGCTGGGGCGGGGTGAAGGTGGCGAGCGCGCTGCCGTCGTCCGCGTTGCGCACGGTGGCGGTGGGTTCGACGCCCTGGAACGTCTGGCCGGCCGCATCGGGGCTCGCGGTGACGACGATCTTCTCGATGCCGGGCGGGACCGCCGTCGTGTCCACCACGATCGCGTCGGGCGCCGTGCCGCCGCCCGAGCGGTACGTCACGCCGGGGCCCGAGGGCTGGTTGTAGAAGATGAAGTCGTCGTCGGAGCGCACCTTGCCGTCGGCGGTGAGCAGCAGGCCCGAGACGTCGAGCCGCACCGGGGCGGCGACGTCCACCGCCACGCGGGCGGCGGAGAGAGGGATGTTCGAGCCGGGGGTCATTGCGGTCATGCACGGGGTAACGAATGACCCGGCTTTGCCGTTCCCTTACCTTCGGGGACTTGCTCCGTACGGCTCAGCGCCCGCCCGCGCCCCGGTTGCGCGGGTGATCACGGGCAGTGCGTTCGTTCCCGTGCTTGTAGGCGCCCGTCCAGCGGGCCATGACCAGCTGGGCGTCGCCGGACACCACCTCGGCCAGGAACCGCTCCGCACGTCCGCCGCGCAGGGTGCCCGCCGGACGGCCGTGATGGGTGATCGTGACGCTCGTGTCGCCGTGCTGTTCGTACGCGAATCCGGAAGGTCTGGGCATGGTCCGTATCGTGCCCGGGCCCCCGGCTCCCGTCGCGCGAATTTCGCGGTGGGTGTCAGTACGGCCAGATCGGCGGGTCGGTGACGAAGTGGCCGCCGATGTGGGCGTGCTCGGGGTTCTCCGGGTCCAGCTCGCCGTGCTCGGCGACGAGCTTGTCGGCGTACCGCTCCGAGTCGTCCTGCGGCGCGTAACCCAGCGACCTGGCAGTCGTCAGGTCCCACCACAGGCGGGTGTTGGCGGAGGAGCCGTAGACGACGGTGTGCCGCACGTCCGGGGCGGTCAGGGCCGCGTGGAAGAGGCGCGCGCCGTCGCCGGGGCTCATCCAGACGGAGAGCATGCGGACCGACGTCGGCTCGGCGAAGCAGGAGCCGATGCGCACGGAGACGGTCTCCACGCCGTGCTTGTCCCAGTAGAACTGCGCGAGGTCCTCGCCGAAGGACTTCGACAGGCCGTAGAAGGTGTCCGGGCGGTGAGGGGTGTCTGTCGGGATCAGCGGGTCGCCTGCCGTCGGGCGCGGGGTGTAGCCGATGGCGTGGTTGGAGGAGGCGAACACGATGCGCCCGACGCCCTCCTCGCGCGCGGCCTCGTAAAGGTTGTACGTGCCCTCGATGTTGGAGCGCAGAATCTTGTCGAAGGAGGCTTCCAGGGAGATGCCCGCGAGGTGGATGATCGCATCGACGCCCCGGACGGCTTCCCGCAGCGCCTCCTTGTCGCAGAGATCGGCCGTCACGGCGTCCGGTTCGCCCTCGACGGGGGTGACGTCGAAGAGGCGGAGCTCGTAGCCGTACGCGGGCAACAGCCCACGCATCAGGGTGCCGAGGCCGCCTGCGGCGCCGGTGAGCAGGACGGTACGGGGAGCGGGCATTCGGGGATCTCCTCGGTGCGGGCGGCAGGACGCGGCGCGGTGTACGCGGACGGCGGTGCTGTGCGGCGCGTCCGGACGGCAAGGTACGCGTGGCACGCGAGCATGACACACCAGGATGCGTCAAATCCATGAGTGACATTCACATGCATGGACAAGCTAAGAAGTTCCGACGGATCACGTCAAGTGTCCATCGAAGCCAGCCGCATCGTGCCGGGGCAGGCGCTCTCGTCTTGACCTGCGCTGCGAGACTGGCTTAGCGTGGCAGCGTTCAGAAATATGGACACCGATCAGAATTGTGCACGCCTGAATCTGCTCAGGGAGCGCCCGTGACCTCAGCCCCCCTTGCCGCCCGACTCACCGATGTCGCCGGGCCGCTCTTCTTCCCCGTCACCGCCTACGGGCCGGACGGCACCGTCGACCTCGACGCCTTCCGCACGCATGTGCGCAAGGGCATCGACGCCGGTGCCGCGGCGGTCTTCGCCTGCTGCGGCACCGGCGAGTTCCACGCGCTGACACCGCAGGAGTTCGGCGCCGTCGTCGCCGCGGCCGTCGAGGAGACCGCCGGGCAGGTGCCCGTCGTCGCGGGCGCCGGCTACGGCACGGCGCTCGCGGTCCAGTACGCGCGGCTCGCCGAGGAAGCGGGTGCGGACGGCCTGCTGGCCATGCCCCCGTACCTCGTCGTCGCCGGCCAGGAAGGGCTGCTGGGCCACTACACCGCGCTCGCCGCGGCCACCGGCCTGGAGACGATCGTCTACCAGCGCGACAACGCCGTCTTCACCCCGGAGACCGTCCTCGCCCTGGCGCGGACCCCCGGGATCATCGGCCTCAAGGACGGCTACGGCGACGTCGACCTGATGCAGCGCATCGTCAGCGCCGTACGCGCCGGACTGCCGGGCGGCGACTTCCTGTACTTCAACGGGCTGCCCACCGCCGAGCTCACCGGCCTCGCCTACCGGGGCATCGGCGTCACGCTCTACTCCTCGGCCGTCTTCGCCTTCGCGCCCGACATCGCCCTGGCCTTCTACCGGGCGCTGGACTCCGGCGACGACGATCTCGTCAACGCCCTCCTCGACCACTTCTACCGGCCCCTCGTCGAACTGCGCGCCAAGGGCCACGGATACGCGGTGTCGCTCGTGAAGGCGGGCGTCCGGCTGGAGGGCCTGGACGTCGGCGAGGTGCGCACCCCGCTCACCGAGCCCCCGGCCGAGCACATCGAGGAGCTGGCCCGGATCATCGCGGAGGGCCGAGCCCTGCTGGGGAAGCGCGGCCAGGAGCGGGGGGAGCACGCGTGAAGACCTCCGCCTTCCTCTACCCCTGGGACGTCGTCGGCGACCCGGACGCCGCCACGCGCCTCGCGGACCTGGGCGTCCAGCAGGTGACGCTCGCCTCCGCCTACCACTCCACGCGCGCCCTGACCCCGCGCCACCCCTCCCGCAGGATCGTCACCGCCGAGCACGCCGCGGTGCTCTACCCGCCGGACCAAGGACGCTGGGCGGGGCGCGGGCTGCGCCCGTACACCCAGTCCTGGGTCCCGGGCGAGGACCCGTACGCCGAGGCCGCCGAGGCCCTGGCCGGCGCCGGTCTCCAGGTGCACTCCTGGGTGGTCCTCGCGCACAACTCCCGCCTGGGCGCCGAGCATCCGGACACCTCCGTGGTCAACGCCTACGGCGACCGCTACCCCTGGGCGCCGTGCATCGCACAGCCCGCCGTCCACACGTATCTCGTGGACCTGGCCGCGGAGGCCGCCGTACGGCCCGGGACGGCGGGCAGCGAGCTGGAGTCCTGCGGCTGGTACGGCTTCGCCCATCTCCACGCCCACGACAAGACGTCGGGGGTCGGCCTCGGGGACGCGGCGCAGTACCTGATGTCGCTCTGCTTCTGCGCCGACTGCCGTGCCGGATACGCGGGACAGGGGCTGGACGCGGACGAGCTGCGTGCCGCGGTGCGCGGCGCCCTGGACCCCGTCTGGGCCGGAACCGGCTCCACGGAGACCGGCTGGCCGGGGATCGAGAAGCTGCTCGGCGCGGGCCTCGCCGGAGCCACCCGGAAATGGCGCGACCAGGTAGCCGGGGGGCTCCAGGAGGCGGCCGTCGAAGCGGTCCGAAGGACGGCGGCCGACCCGGACTTCCAGGTCCTGCTGCACGCCGATCCCGCCTCGTACCGGGTGGGCGCCAACGTCGGGGTGGACCCCGCGCACATCCTGGCCACGGCGGACGGCGTGGTGCTGCCCTGCACCGGAGCCGACGCGGCCCGCGAGGCGGTGCTCGGGCCGTTCGCCGGGCTCACCGGCGTGCTGGCCGCCAACTTCGGCGTGGTCACGGGCATGGGTGGCAGCCCCGGCACGCTGGAGCGGGACGCCGCGCACGCGCGCTCGCTCGGCGCGACCGAACTGCGGCTCTACCACGCGGGACTGGCCTCCGGGCCGGACCTGGACGCCGTCGGCGACGCGCTCTCACGCATCGGCCGGTGACCGGCCGCCGGAAGGGGCGCCCGTCGGCCGCCCCTTCCGGCCCGCACCCAGCCACACCGCCGTGACCAGCCCCGCCAGGGCCGCCGACGGCAGCAGCAGCCGTACGTCCGCCACCGCGACCAGACCCGCCCCGAGGGCGAGGCCCAGCGCGTTCGGCACCATCGTCAGCGTGTGGGCCGCCGCGGCCGTGCGGCCCAGGGCCGCGTCCGGGGCCTCCCGCTGCACCGCCGTCATCGCGGCGACCAGCACGCACGGCAGGCCGAGGCCGATCGCCGCGCTCGCCGCCAGGGCCACCGCCTCGAAGGGCAGGCCCCGCGCCGCCACGGCCAGTGCGAACAGGGCGGTCCCCGCAGCCGCGAAGACCCGCGCGGACAGCCGCCGCAGGAGCGGCCCCGCCAGCAGCCCGACGGTCACGGAACCCGCGCCCTGTGCCGCGTACAGCAGCCCCGCGTACGCCGGGGAGCGGCCCAGGGCGTCGACGACGGCGTAGATCATCGCCCCGTTGAGCCCTGCGACCAGCATCGTCGCCGCCCCGGCGCACACCAGCGGGCGCAGCACCGGCGAACCGAGCAGCAGCCGTGTCCCCGCCGCCGTACCGCCCCGCCGTGACACCCGCGGGGCACCCGCCGGCTCCCGTACCCGCAGCCGCGCGAACACGAGGGCGGCCAGCGCGAACGTCAGCGCGTCCAGCAGGACCACCGGCACCGCGCCGTACCGGGCGAACAGCCCCGCGCCGGTCAGCGGGGCGAGCAGCTTCATGCCCTCGTTCACCGTCGTCCGCAGCCCGTTGAAGTCGCCCAGCAGCCGTACGTCCACCGCCCGCGCGACCACGGCCGTCTCCGCCGCGTCCAGCACGACGCCACTCACCCCGTAGACGAACAGGACGGCGAACAGGGCCCCGACGCGGTGCTCCGGGCCGATCAGCGGCAGTGCGCAGAGCAGCCCCGCCATGCCCAGGTTCACCCAGGTCAGCAGCGGTCCGCGGGGCAGCCGGTCGGCGAGGGCGCCGAGAGCGGGGCCCGCCAGGAGCGGGGCCCACATCGTGAACACCGTCAAGGCCGCCAGAGTGTCCGAGCCCGTCGCGGACCTGACCCAGATCCCGGCGGTCAGCCACATCGCGGACGTACCGAATCCTGAGACGAGCACCCCCGTCAGGCACAGCAGCGCCGTGCGGTCGCCCACCACCTCGCGCACCGATACCGTCCACCCCGCACAGTCGTGACCTGCGCACTCCTCTCCGGAGCGCGTCCGACGGGCTCATGCTGGCGACTAAGGGCACCTCGGGGCATCGGGCGGATGCCTGAGAACTACACACAAACATCTTTTGTCAGAAGCGTTGACGAAACATTCAGGACGGCTCTAGCTTCATCGCGTCGTACTTCGTACGTCATATATGAGACGCGATACGCGAGATGCGAGAGCCCTTCACCCATGACCTTTGCGCCTGCCCCGATTCCGTCCCGGACCCAGTACGTGCTGGAGGCGATCAAGCACGCCATCCTCACCGCGCAGCTGAGACCGGGACAGGCGCTCGTCGAGACCGAACTGGCCGCGCAGTTCGGGGTGTCGAAGACCCCCGTACGCGAAGCGCTGAAGACCCTCGCCGGCACCGGGCTCGTGGTCATGAGCCAGTACAAGGGCGCCACCGTACGGCTCGTGGACGCCGCCATGGCCCGGGAGGTGTACGACGTGCGCCTGCTCCTGGAGCCCGAGGCGCTGCGCCGCTCGATCACCCGCAAGTCCTCGCTGGAGGCGGCCCAGGAAGCCCTGGAGCGGGCCGATACGGCGATAGACAAGGCCGACAGGTCGCTGGCCAACCGGGACTTCCACCGGGCCCTCTACCTCCCCTGCGGCAACCCGCTGCTCTCCCGGATGCTCGACGAGATCCGTGACCAGGCCGCCCTCGTGTCGACCGTGGCCTGGGCGGCCAACCCGTCCTGGGAGCGCGAGGCGGCCGAGCACCGGGAGATCCTGCGGCTCGCCCTCACCGACGACGCGGAGGCCGCCGCCGGGGCTCTGCACGACCACATCGCATCGTTCGTACGCCGCTCGTTCCCCGACGACGAAGACGGGGGTGACACGGCGTGAACCACCAGCTGGACCTGAACCACCAGCACCTCGACGAAAGGCCAGTCCGCATGGACCTCTCCCCGCTGAAGGCGGCCCTCGCAGACGTTGTGGCGATCCCGGTGACCCCGTTCGCCGAGGACGGAAGCATCGACACCACCGTGCACCGCGCCCTGCTGCGAAGACTGCTCGACGGTGGAGTCCGCATCGTCACCCCGAACGGCAACACCGGGGAGTTCTACGCACTGACCCCCGACGAGCGGCGCACCGTCACCGAGCTGACCATCGACGAGGCGGGCGGCCGTGCCACCGTCCTGGTGGGCGTCGGCCACGACGTGCCGACCGCCGTCGCCGCGGCCGAGCACGCCAGGGAGGCGGGCGCCGAGATGGTGATGGTGCACCAGCCGGTGCACCCCTACGTCTCGCAGGACGGCTGGGTCGACTACCACCGGTCCATCGCCGAGGCCGTCCCGGAGCTCGGGGTCGTCCCCTACATCCGCAACCCGCTGCTCGCCGGTGAGCGTCTCGCCGAACTCGCCGACGACTGCCCCAACGTCATCGGTGTGAAGTACGCCGTCCCGGACGCCGCCCGCTTCGGTGCCTTCGCCCGGGACGCCGGCCTGGAGCGCTTCGTCTGGGTGGCAGGGCTCGCCGAGCTCTACGCCCCCTCCTACTTCGCCACCGGCGCCACCGGATTCACCTCCGGCCTCGTCAACGTCGCCCCCGGTGTCTCGCTGACGATGCTGGAGGCGCTGCGGGCCGGCGACTACGCGGCGGCGATGAAGGTCTGGGAGCAGATCCGCCGCTTCGAGGAACTGCGCGCCGACCGGCAGTCCGCCAACAACGTGACCGTCGTCAAGGAGGCCCTCGCCTCGCTCGGCCTCTGCCGGCGCGAGGTCCGCGCACCGAGCCGGATCCTGCCCGAGGCGCAGCGCGCCGAGGTCGTGAACCAGGTCGCCGGGTGGTCCATATGACCGGCACCGACGGCGCACGCATCACCCCCGAGGAACTGCGCAGCCACCAGTGGTACGGGACGGACGGGCTCCGCTCGTTCAGCCACCGGGCCCGCACCCGGCAGCTCGGCTACCTCCCCGAGGAGCACCTCGGCAAGCCGGTCATCGCGATCCTCAACACCTGGTCCGACATCAACCCCTGTCACGTCCATCTGCGCGACCGCGCGCAGGCGGTCAAGCGGGGCGTCTGGCAGGCGGGCGGCTTCCCTCTCGAATTCCCGGTGTCGACGCTCTCGGAGACCTTCCAGAAGCCGACCCCGATGCTCTACCGCAACATGCTGGCGATGGAGACGGAGGAGCTGCTGCGCTCCTACCCCGTCGACGGAGCCGTGCTGCTGGGCGGCTGCGACAAGTCGACGCCCGCGCTCCTCATGGGCGCGGCCTCCGTCGACCTGCCGACGGTCTTCGTGCCCGCCGGGCCGATGCTGCCGGGTCACTGGCGCAACGAGGTCCTCGGCTCCGGCACGGACATGTGGAAGTACTGGGACGACAAGCGGGCCGGGCTGATCGGCGACTGCGAGATGGCCGAACTGGAGAACGGGCTCGCCCGATCGCCCGGCCACTGCATGACGATGGGCACCGCGTCCACCCTGACGGCCGCCGCCGAGGCGCTGGGCGTCACGGTGCCGGGCGCCTCCTCCATCCCGGCCGTCGACTCCGGTCACGACCGGATGGCCGCGGAGTCGGGCATCCGCATCGTCGAACTGGTGTGGCAACAGCTGACGTTGTCGAAGATCCTCACCGCCGACGCGTACGACGACGCCGTCGCCACCGTCCTCGCGCTCGGCGGCTCCACCAACGCCGTCATCCACCTGATCGCGATGGCGGGCCGCTCCGGGGTGAAGCTCACCCTGGACGACTTCGACCGCATCGCCCGCACCGTGCCCGTCCTCGCCAACCTCCGCCCCGGCGGCAAGTACCTGATGGAGGACTTCCACTTCGCCGGCGGGCTGCCCGGATTCCTGGCCCGGCTCACCGACGTACTGCACCTGGACCGCCCCACCGTCACGCACACCACCCTGCGCGAACAGCTCGACGGGGCGCTGGTGCACAACACCGACGTCATCCGGGAGCGGGACAACCCCCTGGCCGAGGAGGGCGGCGTGGCGGTGCTGCGCGGCAACCTCTGCCCCGACGGCGCGGTCATCAAGCACATCGCCGCCGAACCGCACCTGCTGCGCCACACCGGACCCGCGGTCGTCTTCGACGACTACAAGGAGATGCAGCGCACCATCAACGACCCGGCGCTGGCCCTCACCCCGGAACACGTGCTGGTCCTGCGCAACGCCGGCCCCAAGGGCGGTCCCGGCATGCCCGAGTACGGCATGCTGCCGATCCCCGACTACCTGCTCAAGCAGGGCGTACGGGACATGGTGCGGATCTCCGACGCCCGCATGAGCGGCACCAGTTACGGGGCCTGCGTGCTGCACATCGCGCCCGAGTCCTTCGTCGGCGGGCCCCTCGCCCTGGTCCGCACCGGCGACCTGATCACCCTGGACGTCGAAGCGCGACTGCTCCACCTCGACGTCCCGGACGACGAACTGGAGCTGCGCCGGGCCCGGTGGACCCCGCCGCCCGCACGGTACGGGCGCGGCTACGGGGCGCTCTACCAGGACCAGATCACCCAGGCCGACACCGGATGCGACTTCGCGTTCCTGGCACGGCAGGGAGAAGTGCCCGACCCGTACGCGGGCTGACGGCCCGAAGGAATTCCGCGCACCGCCTGTCCGGCCCGCCGAACGGCATGCGGTAAGCGCTTGTGCACCACAGGAACAACAGGCACCACGCACGGCACCCCCAGCACTTCCCAGCACTTCCCAGAGATCGGAGACGTGTCATGGCCCAATCCGCCGCCGTGGCCTCACCGCCGCCCAAGGCGCCCAAGCGCCGCTCGGCGAGCCCCCGCCGACTGCCGTATCTGCTGATCGCGCCCGCGGGCCTGCTGATGGTCGGCTTCATCGCCTACCCGGTGATCAGCGTCTTCTACTACAGCCTGCAGAACTACAACGTCACCAAGCCGTGGCGGAACGGCTTCGCCGGACTCGACAACTTCAAGCGGATCTTCACCGAGGACGACCAGTTCTGGTCGACGCTCGGCTTCAGCGCCCAGTGGGTCTTCACCCAGGTCACCCTGCAGCTCGCGCTCGGCCTCGCCCTCGCCCTGATCGTCAACCAGACCTTCGTCGGACGCGGCATCTCCCGGGCCATGGTCTTCTCACCCTGGGCCGTCTCCGGCGTACTGACCAGCACCATCTGGATCCTGCTCTACAACTCCTCGACCGGCTTCAGCCGCTACCTCGCGGACGCCGGGATCGGTGAGTACGGCACCTCGGTGCTCTCCGACACCGGGACCGTCTTCTGGGCGGCGACGATCTCCGAACTCTGGCGCGGTGTCCCCTTCTTCGCCATCCTCATCCTCGCCGACCTGCAGTCCGTCTCCAAGGAGCTGTACGAGGCGGCGTCGGTGGACGGTGCGGGCCGGATGCGGCAGTTCTTCCACATCACCCTTCCGCACCTGCGGGACGCGATCATCCTCGCCACGCTGCTGCGCGGCGTCTGGGAGTTCAACAACGTCGACCTGCTCTACACCCTCACCGGGGGCGGACCGGCCGGCGAGACCACGACCTTGCCGCTGTACGTCGCCAACACAGGCATCGAGGGTCACGACTTCGGGTACGCCTCCGCGCTCACCACCGTCGCCTTCGTGATCCTCCTCTTCTGCTCGATCGTCTATCTGCGCCTGAGCAAGTTCGGAGGCGACCACAAGTGACTGCCGCACTCGTAGAGAAGAAGGAAGCCACGCGGCGGTCCGCGGGGCACAGCGCCCCGCCGCCCGCCTCGCGCCGCCCCACCAAGCGTGAGCGTGCCTTCGACGACGTACCCCGCTGGCAGATCTACCTGCCGCTCGGGCTCTACCTGCTCTTCACGCTCATCCCGTTCTACTGGATGTTCCTGTTCGCCGTGCGGCCCGCCGGCTCCACCTCGCTGGTGCCGTGGCCGATGACGGGGGAGCACTTCTCCAAGGTCTGGAACGAGCGCAGCTTCGCCCTCTTCTTCCAGAACAGCATGATCGTCGGTGTCGCGACACTGATCGCCACGACGCTCGTCGCGCTGGCCGGCGGCTACGCGCTGGCCCGGTTCGACTTCAAGATCAAGGGCGCCTTCATGCTGGCGCTGCTCTGCTCGCAGTTCATTCCGGGCGCCCTGATGCTCGTACCGCTCTTCGAGATCTTCAAGAACCTCCAGATGATCAACTCCCTGGGGAGTGTCGTCATCGCGGAGACCGTCTTCCAGCTCCCCCTGTCGATCATCCTGATCAGCGGCTTCATCAAGAACGTGCCGGTCTCCCTGGAGGAGGCCGCCTGGGTCGACGGCTGCTCGCGTTTCAAGGCCTTCTGCGCGGTCGTCCTGCCGCTGCTGCGCCCCGGACTGATCGCCGTCGGCTCCTTCGCCTTCGTGCACAGCTGGAACCACTTCCTGTTCGCTCTGATGTTCCTCAGCGAGCAGGACAAGCAGACGATCCCGGTCGGCCTCAACACCCTCATCGGCGCCGACAGCGTCGACCTGGGCGCACTGGCCGCGGGTGGAGTCATCGCCGCCGTACCCGTGGTGATCGTCTTCGCCTTCATCCAGAAGTGGCTCATCACCGGCTTCAGCGCCGGCGCCGTGAAGGGCTGACGGACATGACCGCACACCTCCGCCCGCGCACCGCGCATCGCACCCCGTACCGCACCGCCGCACAGTCCATCCCCGAGACCGGAACCCGGAGGACCCGATGAGCACGACACCGCTCCCCGTCGTCCTCGCCGGCGCCCGGGGCCACGGCCGCTGGCACCTCGCCAACCTCCGCCGCCTGCAGCACCAGGGCCTCGTCCGACTGGCCGGGATCTGCGAGCTGAACCCGCTGACCGACGACGAACTCGGCGCCTTCGCCGGCGAGATGCCCGAGCAGTCCGCCGACTTCGGGGCACTCCTTGACTCCACCGGCGCCCGCGCCGCCGTCATCTGCACCCCCATCCCGACCCACACCGAGCTGGCCCTGACCGCGGCGGCCCGCGGTGTCCACCTCCTCCTGGAGAAGCCGCCCGCCGCGACCTGGGCCGACTACGCCCGGATGGCCGACGGCGTACGGGAGGCGGGCATCGCCTGCCAGGTCGGCTTCCAGTCCTTCGGCTCGCACGCCGTGCCCGCCATCAAGGAGCTCCTACGCTCCGGAGCCGTCGGAACCGTGCGCGGAGTCGGCGCCGCCGGGGCCTGGGTCCGCGACGACGCCTACTTCCGGCGGGCCCCCTGGGCCGGCCGCCGGAAGATCGGCGGGACCGACGTCGTCGACGGCGTCCTCACCAACCCGCTGGCGCACGCCGTGGCCACCGCGCTCGAACTCGCCGACCGCGGAACGGCCCAGGACGTGGTGTCCATCGAGACCGAGCTGTTCCGGGCCCACGACATCGAGGCGGACGACACCAGCTGCGTCCGCGTCACCACCACCGGCGGTCTGCCCGTCACCGCCGCAGTCACCCTCTGCGCCGAGGAGGCCGGGGAGCCGTACGTCATCGTCCACGGCGACCGGGGCCGGATCACCTTCTGGTACAAGCAGGACCGCGTCCTGGTCCAGCGCGCCGGGCACGGACCCGAGGAGACCGTGCACGGGCGGACCGACCTCCTGGAGAACCTCGTCGGTCACCTGACGCACGGCACCGACCTCCTCGTACCGCCGGAGCGCACCGGCGCGTTCATGCGGGTCGTCGAAGCCGTACGCACCGCCCCCGAACCCACCGCGCTGCCCGGCACCGCCTGGCACACCCGGCCCGACGGGCCCGCCGGCGGGGTGCGGCGCGTCGTGAGCGGCATCGACGCCATGGTCGCCGCCGGGGCCGACACCCTCACCCTCTTCTCCGAACTAGGCGCCTCCTGGGCGCGACCCAGCGAGGTGAGCACCCCATGACCACCGCACTCCTCAGCTGCGCCGGCCGCCCCGTCGGCCGGTACGGCTACGGGCCGGACACGGACGGCCGCCCCTACCTCCACCCCGTCACCACCCTCGCCGGCATCCCCGTCACCGAGGAGCGCCCCGCCGACCACATCCACCACCTCGGTGCCTCCGTCGCCGTACCCGACGTGGCCGGCCACAACTTCTGGGGCGGACGCACCTACGTCCGCGGCCAGGGCCCCACCGCGCTCGACAACCACGGGACGCAGCGCCACCTCGGCTGGAAACTCCGCGACCCGGACGGCTTCGTGGAGGAGCTCAGCTGGGAGGCCGACGGCACCGAGCTGCTGCGCGAGCACCGCACCGTCGCCGTCACCGAACTCTCCGACACCGCCTGGGCGCTGGACTTCTCCTTCTCCCTCACCAACCGCGGCGGCACGGACCTCTCCATCGGCAGCCCCGCCACCAACGGCCGCCCCGGCGCCGGATACGGCGGCTTCTTCTGGCGCGCACCGAAGGAGCCGAAAGCACCCGCCGTCTTCAGCGGAACGCTCGACGGCGAGGAAGCGGTGCACGGCCGGACCGCCGACTGGCTGGCCCTCGCAGGGGACGGCTGGACCCTGGTCTTCGCCGGGGCGACCGACGAGACCCGGCGCGACCCCTGGTTCGTGCGGACCACCGAATACCCGGGCGTCGGATCGTCCCTCGCCGCGGACCGCCGGCTGCCCGTCGCCGCCGGAGCCACCGTCGTACGCCGTGTCGTCACCGTCGTCGCGGACGGCCGGCTCGACCGGGAGACGGCCGCCGCCCACGCCCGCAAGGTGGCGGCCGCATGAGCGGCCCCTGGACGGCCGACCTCGGGGACGGGACGTACCGCAACCCCGTCCTGAACTCCGACTGGTCCGACCCGGACGTCGTGCGCGTCGGCGACGACCACTACCTCACCGCGTCGAGCTTCGGCCGGGTGCCCGGACTGCCCCTGCTGCACTCGCGCGACCTGGTCAACTGGACCCTCATCGGCCACGCGCTGCAGCGCCTCGAACCCGCCGCCGACTTCGCAGTGCCCCGCCACGACTGCGGGGTGTGGGCCCCCTCGCTGCGCCACCACGCCGGACGCTTCTGGATCTTCTGGGGCGACCCCGACCACGGCATCCAGCAGATCAACGCCGAGGACATCCGTGGCCCGTGGAGCACCCCGCACCTCGTCAAGGCCGGCAAGGGACTCATCGACGCCTGCCCGCTGTGGGACGACGAGACCGGCGAGGCCTACCTCGTGCACGCCTGGGCGAAGTCCCGCTCCGGGATCAAGAACCGGCTCACCGGCCACCGCATGAGCCCCGACGGACGCGAGCTGCTCGACGAGGGCACGGTCCTCGTCGACGCCGACACGATCCCCGGCTGGTTCACCCTGGAGGGCCCCAAGCTCTACCGGCACGACGGCCACTTCTGGATCTTCGCCCCCGCCGGGGGGGTGGAGACGGGCTGGCAGGGCGCCCTCCGGTCGAAGGAGTTCACCGGCCCGTACGAGGAACGTGTCGTGCTGGCCCAGGGCCGTACCGACGTCAACGGCCCCCACCAGGGCGGCTGGGTGCGGACCGCCGCCGGCGAGGACTGGTTCCTGCACTTCCAGGCGCGGGGGGCCTACGGGCGGGTCGTGCACCTCCAGCCGATGCGCTGGGACGCGGAGGGCTGGCCCGTCATCGGCGACGGCGGCGAACCCGTCCGCGTCCACACCAAACCGGCTGCTCCCGAGCAGCCCGTGGAGGCTCCGGCCGTCGGTGACGACTTCCCCGGCGGCCGGTACGGCAGGCAGTGGCAGTGGACGGCCACCCCCAGGCCCGGCTGGACGGTCGAGCACGCGGGGGACGGGCTGCGGCTCAGCTGCGTACGGACCGCGTACGCGCACGACCTGCGGGCCCTGCCCAACGTCCTGGTCCAGCGGCTGCCGGCCGAGGAGTTCACCGTCGAGGCGGACCTCGTGCTGAACACCGACGAGCCCGGTGCCAACGCCGGACTCGCCGTGCTGGGCGACGCCTTCAGCTGGATCGGGCTGGAGGCCGGCGCGGACGGTACGCCCCGGCTCGTGCACCGCTACGCCGAGGGCACCGCCGAACACGAGCGGGACGCCGCGCACGCCCGCGCCGCCCCCGGCGGGAGGGCACGGCTCCGCATCGAGGTCACCGCGGGCGCCCGCTGCCGCTTCTCCGCCGACACCGGCGACGGATTCCGGCCCTCCGGCCAGGTCTTCGCCGCCGCACCGTGGCGCTGGGTGGGCGCCCTGCTCGGCCTCTTCGCCACCGCACCGGCCGGGACGGGCCCCGCCGGAACGGCCGAGTTCACCGCCTTCCGTGCCGGCGGCTGACCTCCACCCGCACCACCCACCGAACCACCGCCCCCCACGGCACGGACCGAACAGCACCTGCGACACCAGCGATTTCACCGACAGAACCGAGAGAGAAGAGCCGACGATGACTATCTCGAAGACGCAGCGGGGGCGCGCCGCAGCAGCGGTTTCCCTGGTAGCGGCACTCGCCCTGACGGCCACCGCGTGCGGGGACGACGGCAGCGGCTCAGGCACGGAAGGCAGCGGAAAGGGCGAGATCACCTTCTGGGACAACAACGGCGGTCCACGCACCGCCATCTGGACCGAGATCATCAAGGACTTCGAGAAGGAGAACCCGGACATCAAGGTCAAGTACGTCCCGATCCCGATCGCCGACGTACAGTCCAAGTACGACACCGCCATCGCTGGCGGCGGGCTGCCCGACGTGGGCGGTGTCAGCACCGCGTACCTCGCGAACATGGTGTCGCAGGAGGCGCTGGAGCCGATCAACAAGCGGCTGGAGAAGTCCCCGCTGAAGGGGCAGCTCGTCGAGGGCATGGTCGAGAGCGTCAGAGCCGCGGCCGGCCGCGGCGACGACATGTACTCCATGCCCACCTCCGCGAACAACGGTGCGCTCTGGTACCGCACCGACCTGTTCGAGGCCGCGAAGCTGGAGGCGCCCACCACCTGGCCCAAGTTCTACGAGGCCGCCGACAAGCTCACCGACTCGAAGAACAACAAGTTCGGTTACACCATCCGCGGCGGGGCGGGCTCCATCGCCCAGGCCCTGGACGCCGCCTACGGTCAGTCCGGGATCACGTCGTTCTGGGACGGCGACAAGACGACGCTCAACGACCCGAAGAACGTCGAGGCGCTGGAGAAGTACGCCGCGCTCTTCAAGAAGACGACGCCGGCCGCCGACGTCAACAACGACTTCACCAAGATGGTCGCCCAGTGGGACACCGGAACCATCGGCATGCTGAGCCACAACCTCGGCTCCTACCAGGACCACCTGAAGGCACTGGGCGAGGAGAAGTTCGCCGGTATTCCCGCGCCCATCGGTGAGGGCGGCACCCGCGTCCAGGTCTCCAACCCCGTCGACGGGCTGGGCCTGTTCCGGTCGGGCAAGAACAAGAACGCGGCCTGGAAGTTCATCGAGTTCGCGGCCTCGCACGAGGCCAACAGCAAGTGGAACGAGTCCGCGGGCGCCATCCCGGCCAACACCGAGGCGGCCAAGGACCCGTGGATCAACGAGACCGAGCCCACCGCGCTCGCCGCGAAGGCCCTCACCGACGGCTCCACCAAGATCGTCGACCTGCCGTACTACCTGCCCGACTGGAACAACATCAGCAAGGCCGACAACGAGCCCGAGTTCCAGAAGCTGCTGCTCGGCAAGGTCACGGCCAAGGCGTTCCTGGACAAGATGGCCGATGAGCTGAACGCCGCCAACAAGGAGTGGCAGGAGCTCGGCAACGGCTGACCCGACCGTCCCGTACGGCCACAACCCCCGGTGACCGGGGGGCCGGCGGCGGTCAGGGTCGCGCCCCGCCGCCGGTCCCCCATACCCCCGTTTCTGTACGCCCTTCAGCTCTGCATATCCTTCGAGAGAGGCAGTCCTCCTGTGTCACTCACCCGCAGACAGACAGCGGCCGCGCTCGTGGCGCTGCCCCTCGCGCTCTCGGCCGGCCCCGCGGTCGCCCACGGCGGCGGGGGCGGTCCCCGGCCCAGGACCCTGCACATCGCGGGCGACTCCACGGCCGCCCAGAAGTACTCCGACGCCGCACCCGAGACCGGCTGGGGCATGGCCCTGCCGTTCTTCCTCGGCCACCACCTCACCGTCGCCAACCACGCGGTGAACGGCCGGAGTTCCAAGAGCTTCATCGACGAAGGACGCCTCACCGAACTCCTGCGGGGCGTCCGCCCGGGTGATCTCCTCCTCGTCCAGTTCGGGCACAACGACGAGAAGACCGAGGACCCTGCCCGCGGCACCGATCCGTACACCACCTACCAGGAGTACCTCCGCCAGTACGTCGAGGGCGCCCGTGCCCGGCGGGCGGAGCCCGTACTGATCACCTCCGTCGAGCGGCGGCGCTTCGCCGCCGACGGCACCGCGAAGCCCACCCACGGGGAGTACCCCGCCGCGATGGCCGCCCTGGCCGCCGAGGAGGGCGTACCCCTGCTCGACGTCCAGGCGCTCTCCCTCGCCCGCTGGCAGGAGCTCGGCCCGGACGGCACCGAGGCGTACTTCAACTGGCTGGAGCCCGGCGAGTCGCCCAACTACCCCGACGGCAAGCAGGACAACACCCACTTCAGGCCGGCGGGCGCGATCGACGTGGCCCGCACGACCGCCCGCGCACTGCTGGACGGCGGTGTCCTCGCCCGGCGGGACCTGCGCCGCCTCGACACACCGGTCCCCACCGAGTGGATCACCTGGCCGCAGCCGGTCTGACGCGCATCACGGGCACCACGCGCACCACGGGCACCACGGTCCGAACGCGTACCGCCGGTGCGACGCGCACGCGCACCACCTTCCTTCTTCCTCCGTACGACAGTTAAGGATTCGCCATGCCCGCACGCATGCGTCACGTCCGCTCCATCGCCGTGGTGCTGGGCTGCGCCTCGGTGGCCCTCGCCGTGAGCGTCCCCGCCCAGGCCGCCCAGCCGGGCCCCGGCAAGGGGATCGAGAGTGCCGTCCTCCCCGCCGGTGACGGCTGGGCCGCCGCCGACGGGTCCACCACCGGCGGCTCGCAGGCCACGCCCGACCACGTCTACACCGTGACCAACCGGGCCGAGCTCATCGCCGCCTTCGCGGACGCCGGCGACGCACCGAAGATCGTCAGGATCGCCGGAACCGTGCACGGCAACTCCGACGTCAACGGCACCCCGATCGGCTGCGAGGCGTACCAGCAGGGCGGCTACACCCTGGAGAAGTACCTCGCCGCCTACGACCCCGAGGTCTGGGGCCGGGACGAGGTCCCGTCGGGCCCTCTGGAGGACGCCCGCGCGGCCTCCGCGAAGCTGCAGGCGGCTGCCGTCAACGTGAACGTCCCGTCCAACACCACGCTCGTCGGCGTAGGCAAGGACGCCACGATCGTCGGCGCCAGCCTCCAGGTGAAGAACGTCTCCAACGTCATCGTCCGCAACATCTCCTTCGAGGACACCTACGACTGCTTCCCCCAGTGGGACCCCACCGACGGGGACGAGGGCGCCTGGAACTCCGAGTACGACAACCTCGTCGTCTACGGCTCCAGCCACGTCTGGGTCGACCACAACACCTTCGGCGACGGCGACCGCCCCGACGCCGACCAGCCCCACTACTTCGGGCAGGTCTACCAGCAGCACGACGGTCTCTTCGACATCGTGCGCGGCGCCGACCTCGTCACCGTCTCGTGGAACGTCCTCAAGGACCACGACAAGACCATGCTGATCGGCAACAGCGACGGCGCCGGGGCGAGCGACCGCGGCAAGCTCCGCGTCACCCTGCACCACAACCTCTTCAAGGACGTGAAGGAGCGCGCGCCCCGCGTCCGCTTCGGCCAGGTCGACTCGTACAACAACCACTTCGTCGCCACCAAGGGCAGCGCCTACGGCTACACGTACGGCATCGGCGCCGAGTCGAAGCTCGTCGCCGAGCACAACGCCTTCACCGTGCCCGCCGGCCTCGACAAGGCGACCATCCTCAAGAAGTGGTCCGAGTCCTCCCTCACCGCGGGGAACAACTACGTCAACGGGCAGAAGACCGACCTGATCGCCGTGCACAACGCGGGCGTGCCCACCGAGCAGCTCACCGAGGGCGCCGGCTGGACGCCCGAGCTGCGCACCAGGGTCGACCACCCGCTCGTCGTCCCCGTGCTCGTCGCCCTCAGGGCCGGAGCGGGCAGGACGTCGGGCCGCTGACGACGCGCCCCTGAACCGGCACCCCTGAACCGGCCGGAGCGGCACCGCACTCTCCATCACCCCGGAGAGCGCCGCTCCGGCCCCCTCCCGCACCCCCGTGAAGGCCCGCACCTCCCCGTGAAGGAGTACCGCCGTGCTCAGCCGACGCAACGCCCTGTCCCTGCTCGCGGGCGGGACCGCCGTCCTCGCCCTCGGCGCCCCCGCCGCACACGCCAACCCCGCACGCCCCCGCCCCTTCGGCCGCTACGGCTCACCGGCCCGCCGCCTCGACCCCCTGACCCTGTACGTCGACCCGTACGGCCGGGGCGACCACACCGACGTACAGTCGGCCGTCGACGCGGCCACCGGCACCGGCCACACCCTGGTGCTCGCCCCCGGCACCTACCGGGGCGCGGTCACCGTCGGCGCCGCCCGCACCGGCCTCACCCTGATCGGCGCGAGCGGCGACCCGCGTGACACCGTCGTCGTCCACAACCGCGCGGCGGGAACCCCCAAGCCCGACGGCTCCGGCACCTACGGCACCAGCGGCTCGGCCTCCGTCACCGTCCAGGCCGCCGGCTTCACCGCACACGACGTGACCTTCGCCAACGACTGGCTGCGCTCCGACAACCCCGGGTACACCGGCACCCAGGCCGTCGCGATCAAGGTCCAGGGTGACCGGTCGGCGTTCTACGGCTGCCGCTTCCTCGGCCACCAGGACACCCTGTACGCCGACTCCCTCTCGCTCACCGCCTTCGCCCGCCAGTACTACCGCGACTGCTACGTGGAGGGTGACGTCGACTTCGTCTTCGGCCGCGCCACCGCCGTCTACGACCGCTGCCACTTCCGCACCCTCACCCGCACGGACCTCGCCACCGCCCCGTACGGCTTCGTCTTCGCACCCAGCACCGCCGGGGCCAATCCGCACGGCTACCTGGTCCTGGGCTCCCGCGTCACCAGCACCGCCCCCGAGGCGTACTACAAACTGGCCCGCCCCTGGGTGCCCTCCTCGGACCTCACCGCACGTCCCATGCTCACCGTCCGCGACAGCCTGCTCGGCGCGGGCATCGACGCGGTCACGCCGTACGCCACCATGTCCTCGGGCTTCCCGTGGCAGGACCAGCGCTTCGCCGAGTACCGCAACACCGGACCCGGCGCGCGCGTCACCGTCCCCGCCGAACGCCCCCAGCTGAGCGCCTCGGAGGCCCGCTCGCACACCCCGGCCGCGTACCTCGGCGACTGGCGCCCTTACGCGTGAGCGACGGCATCACGGAACGGGTCCTCCCCGGGTTCTACGAGCAGCTCAGGGACGGGCTGACCTTCCCGCTCGCCCGGGAGAACTCCGCGGCGCGGGACTTCCCGGCCTGGCGCGCCGCGGCGCGCGCCAGGGCCGCGGAGGCACTGCTGCAGCCGGCCGGACCCGGTCCCGAGCCCTTCGCCCCGGTGACCGTCGACGAGCGCCCGGCCGGCCGGTTCACCGGGCGGACCGTGGAGTTCGCCCTCAGCCGGTACGCGCGCGCCCGCGGCTCGCTGCTCCTGCCGCACGGCACCGGGCCCTTCCCCGCGGTGCTGCTGCTGCACGACCACGGGTCCGAATTCTCCATCGGCCGCGAGAAGGTCGTACGCCCCTGGGCCGACCCCGCCCGGCTCCCGCGCGCCACGGCCTGGGCCGACGCCTACTACGGCGGCCGGTTCGTGGGCGACGAACTGGCCGCCCGCGGCTATGCCGTGCTCGCCGTGGACACCCTCGGCTGGGGCGACAGAGGACCGCTCCTCTACGCCGACCAGCAGGCCCTGGCGGCCAACCTCCTCCAGCTGGGCACCTCGCTGGCCGGACTCACCGGCCACGAGGACATCCGGGCCGCCGCCTTCCTCGCCTCGCTGCCCGAGGTCGACGAACGGCGGGTCGGGGCACTGGGGTTCTCCATGGGGGCCTACCGCGCCTGGCAGCTGTCCGCCCTCTCCGACGGCGTCCGGGCCGCGGCCGCCGTCTGCTGGATGACGGGCCTCAAGGACATGCTCGTCCCCGGCAACAACACCCTGCGCGGCCAGTCCGCCTACTTCACCCTCCACCCGGGACTCCACCGGCACCTCGACATCCCGGACGTGGCGTCCCTCGCCGCCCCCAAGCCCGCCCTGTTCCACGCGGGCGGACAGGACCCGCTGTTCCCGGCCGCCGGGGTGGCGGGCGCCTTCGCGAAGATGCGCGCCGTCTGGGACGAGCGGGGGGCGGGCGACCGGCTCACGACCACGGTGTGGCCGGAGCACGGACACGTCTTCGCGGCGGACATGCAGGACGCGGTGTACGCCTGGCTGGACACATGGCTCGGCGCCCCCACCGGAAACCTGCCCGGTGAGGGCGCCTCGACTGCCGCGGCCTAGGGACCCTCGTCCGGATCATGCCGGGCTCGCGTGCCCTGGCACGCACATCTGCGGCGTTGTCGTCAATCACCATGGCTCCGCCATGCCTCAATCCTCCGCCTTGCAGCTGCACGCACCGGACCCCGCTCCCTGGTCCGGCCTGATCAAACGAAAGACCCTAGTCGTAGCTGAGGTCCGACGCGGTGTAGCGGCAGTACGTGCCGTCCGGGCCGCTGCCGGTCTCCTTCGGCTCGGCGCCCGTGTTGTTGCCCGTGTAGCGGACACAGGGCTTGATCTTCTTGCTGCTGTCGCCGTGGATGCGGACCGAGCGCAGTGCGGCCGTGTCCCCGTAGTTGGTGTTGATACCGACCAGGGACTTGCCCGGCGCCGTGATGTCGACGTCGTTCACGATGATGTCGCGCTTGTACTGCTTGGAGCAGTTGCCGCAGGACCGGACGAGCTTGCCGAAGTCCGCGACCTGGAACTTCGTGATGACCAGCTTGCCGGCCCCGTTGAACTGGAAGACCTTGTCGGAGGCCTTCCGGGCGCCGCCGCCGTACACCGTGTACACGGAGCTCGTCGACGTGCCCTTGAAGGACGCGGCGTCCTCGCCGACGTCCTCCCACCAGACGTTCTGCAGCGTGCAGCTGCCGGAGCAGTGGATGCCGTCCGCGGCGGGCGAGCCCAGGATGACGTTCTTGAGCGTCGCCCCGTCCTTCAGCTTGAAGATCGGGTCCTGGCCCTCGTCCTGGCCCCCGTCACCGAGGTCGCCGCTCCCGTAGAAGCGCTTCAGCCCGCCGTCGTACGTTCCCGAGACCTCGACGGTCGACGTGACGGCCTGGCTGCCCTTGGCCGTGGGCCAGGCGGGCACCGCGGCGGCGGCGGCGCCGGCCGGCTGGAGCATCACGTTGGTGGCCAGGGCCGCGCCGGTGAGACCCAGCGCCGCCGTCAGTGCCGCGGCCATACGGCGGCGTCCGGGGCGACGCCGGTGGGTGGGCCGGAGTTCGGCTCGTTCCCTCATGGTCGGTGATCCGTTCCTAGGGGGTGGGGGAGTGTTTCGTCTTCCTGTCGCCGCCGCGACGGGAGAGGGTTGCCGCCGTTCCGGATCTTTTCCCGGGCCCCGCGCTCAGCGGGACCCCCTCAGCGGGACTCGGAGAAGTCGCCGCCCACCGCGGCCGGTTCACCGGCGGCACGGGCCCGCGCCGTGTAGTCGTCCCGCCCGGCGTCGCGGGTACCCTCCGCGTGGTTGTACTGGCCTGCGAAGGTGTGCGTACCCACGGGCACGCTCCGCCCCGGCTTCGACGTCCACCGGTAGACGAGGAAACCGTCCTCCTCACGCGCCGACGCCGTGAAGTCCTTCTCCGGCAGCGAGCGCCAGGCCCCGGTGGTGTCCACCCCGCCGTTCAGCGCGATCCGGAGCTCCACGGTGAGCTCCGAGAGCGGCTGCGTGGTCTTGACCGTCACATTGCTCTGCGCCCAGTACTCGTTGCTGTGCGGGTCCAGGGAACCGTCCGACCACAGCGGGCCGTTCCCCGCGGGCAGCACCCCGCCCCGGGCCGGGTCCTGCGGGGCCGGGGCGGGCCGGACGGCCACCTGCCGGCCGCCCTCCGGCTCCCCGGACCCCGCCGAGGCCGCCGCGAACGCACCGGCCGCCAGCACCCCGCACACCGCCGCCGTGGCCCCCGCGACCCGCAGCCAGGGCTTCGGTGTGCGCGGGGCGTGCGGGACCCCGGACGGCGGCTCCCCGGCCATGCCGCGCTCGATCCGGGCCAGCATCCGTGCCCGGTCGGGGCGGTGCGAAGCGGCGGCGGTGTGCAGCCGCTCACGCAGGTCCTCGTCCATCAGTGTCTTCCTCCGGTGCGCTGCGCCGCGACGGCCACCTGTACCCGTGCGGCCGGTGCCTCGGGCCCGAGCAGCCGTTGCAGTTCCGCCGTCCCGCGCGAGGTCTGGCTCTTCACCGTACCGACTGATACACCCAGCACGAGCGCGGTGTCGCGTTCGGACAGGTCGAAGGCATGGCGCAGCACCACGCAGGCCCGCTTGCGGAACGGCAGCCGGCGCAGGGCCCCCTGGACGTCCACCACCGCCGACACGTCCGGGTCGTCCACCGCGTACCCGTCCCCGGCCCCGCGCGGTGCCCAGAACAGCGCGATCCTGCGGCGCTCACGCACGGCGCTGCGGATGCGCGTACGCGCCAGGTTGGCGACGACCCCCCGGGCGTACGCCACCGGGTGGTCGGCACCCCTGACCCGGTCCCAACGGTGCCACAGCGCCATCAGCGCGTCGGCGGCCAGATCGTCCGCCGCGTCGGCCTCGCCCGTCAGGAGATGGGCCAGCCTGGCGAGTTCGGCGTAGTGCGCCTCGAAGAACGCGTGGAACTCGGCGGCGGCGGCATCGTCCACGACTGTGCCCACGGGTACCTCCTCTCTGCACGTGGATCCCCGCACACTCGAACGGGCTGTGTACGTTCACACTCCCGTCCGCGGGGACGAGAGCGTACCAACGCGCACCCCGGAAGCGTTTCGACGCGGGTGCGTATCCAGTAAGGCGTAACGCGGCGAAAACCTGAACCCCTGTGACAGAACAACACGAGGTCCGGCCGCGCTACTCCGCCAGCGCCGCCTTCATCATCTTCTGCGCGATCGGCGCCGCCAGGCCGTTGCCGCTGACCTCCGAGCGGGCCGCCCCCGAATCCTCGACGACCACCGCGACCGCGACCTGCCTGCCGGTGGAGTCGTCCTTCGCGTACGAGGTGAACCAGGCGTACGGGGTGTTGCTGTTGTCGACGCCGTTCTGCGCCGTGCCCGTCTTGCCGCCCACCTCGGCGCCGTCGATCCGGGCGTTGCTGCCCGTGCCCTCCTCCACGACGGTGACCATCGCGCTGCGCAGCTGCTCGGCCGTCGACTCCGACACGACCCGCCCGGTGTCACCGTCCTCGAACTCCTGAAGCGCGGAACCGTCGGCGTCCGTCACCGCGGAGACCATGTGCGGAGCGGCCAGTTCGCCGCCGTTGGCGAGGGCCGCGGAGACCATCGCCATCTGCATCGGGGTCGCGGTCACCTCGAACTGCCCGATGCCGGTCAGCGCGGTCTGCGCGTCGTCCATGCCCTTCGGGTACACGCTCTCGGAGGCCCGCACCGGGACGTCCAGCTTCTCGGTGCCGAAGCCGAACGCGTCCGCCGTCGCCTTCAGCCTGTCCTGCCCGAGATCGGCGGCCACCTTCGCGAAGACGTTGTTGCAGGAGTACTGGAGCGCGGTGCGCAGCGTCGCGTTCTCGCAGGGGGCGGAGGGGTTCTCGTTCGACAGGACCGTCGTCGTGCCCGGCAGGGTGTACGGGTCGGGGCTGTCGGTGGGCTCGTCGACCGACGGGTAGAGGCCGTCCTCCAGCGCCGCCGCCGCCACCACGAGCTTGAACGTCGAGCCCGGCGGGAGCGGCTGCCGCAGCGCCCGGTTGACCAGGGGCTTGTCCTTGTCGTCGAGCAGTTCCTGCCAGGCGTCCCCGTCGGTCGTCCCGCTGATGCCGGACGGGTCGTACGACGGGGAGGAGACCATGCCCAGGATCCGCCCGGTCTCCGGGTCCATCGCGACGGCCGCGCCCCGGTCGTCGCCGAGCGCCTCGTAGGCCGCCTTCTGGACGGCCGGGTCGATGGTCGTCAGCACCTGGCCCGGGTCCGTCTGCTCGCCGGTCAGCACCGCGGCGGGATTCTTCAGCCGGTCGTCGGTGCCGTCGAGCACCTTGCTGTAGATCCCTTCGAGCTGAGTGGCGCCGTAGGCCTGCGAGCTGTAGCCGGTGACCGCCGCGTACATCTCGCCCTGGGTGTAGGTCCGCTTGTAGCGGAGATCTCCGCCGTCCGTCTCCTTCGAGCCGGTGACCGGTGATCCGGCCACGATGATGTCGCCGAGCGGCTGCGCGTACTGCGCGATCGTGTTCCGCCGGTTGTGTTCGTCGTCTGCGAGCGCCCGGGCCTCGTACCCCTGCACCCACGTCGCCCGCACCAGCAGGGCGAGGACCATGAGCAGGCAGAAGACCGAAGCGCGCCTGATTGTCTTGTTCATCCCGCTGGAGGGACGAACGGGGGCGACGGGGGCGTTCCCGTTCGTGTCCCTTCTCACCCGATTCTCAGTTTCTGGAACGGGTCGGCCGCGAGCTCGGCCGGGGGCTCGGCCGCGAGATCAGCCGGGAGTGATGAAGCCCGACTCGTACGCCGCGATGACCGCCTGTGTACGGTCCCGGGCGCCGGTCTTCGCGAGCACCGCCGCCACATGCGTCTTCACGGTGGCCGGTCCCACTGCCAGCCGCCCGGCGATCTCCGCGTTGGTCAGACCCGCCGCCATCAGCCGCAGCACATCCGCCTCCCGCCCGGTCAGCCGCGCCACCCAGGCCGGCGCCGCGGCCTGCCGCTTCCCGTACTCGGCGGCCAGCCCGCGCACCGCGGCGGGGAACAGCAGGGAGTCGCTGCGCGCCACCAGCCGCACCGCCTGGACCAGGTCCTCGGCCGCCGCCCGCTTCAGCAGGAAGCCCGCCGCCCCGGCCCGCAGGGCCTCGTACACGTAGGAGTCGTGTTCGAAGGTGGTGACGACGACGATCCGGGGCGGATCGTCCGTCGTGGCGAGGATCCGCTCGGTGGCGCGGATCCCGTCGACCTCCGGCATCCGTACGTCCATGAGGACCACGTCGGGCCGCAGCTCTCGCACCACGGACACCGCCTCGGCGCCCGTGGCCGCCTCGCCGACGACCTCCAGGCCCGCTTCCGCGTCAAGGATCACGCGCAGCGCCGTACGGACCATGCGTTCGTCGTCGGCGAGGACGATGCGGATCGTGCCGTCGTTCATCGGTGCTCCTGTCCGGGGTGGTGCAGGGGGAGGCGGGCACGGAGCCGCCACCTGCCGTCGGTGTCCGGCCCGGAGCGGGCGCTGCCGCCCAGCAGTACGGCCCGTTCGGTGATGCCGTGCAGTCCTCGCCCGCCCCCGGGGCGGACCGTCGCCGGGTGAGCGGGCAGCGGATTGTCCAGCGTGAGCTCCAGCGCGTGCTCGTCCACGGTGATGCGGAGCTCCACCCGCGTACCGCTGCCGCCGTGCCGCAGCGCGTTGCTCAGGCCCTCCTGCACGATCCGGTACGCCTCCCTGGACACGGCCCGCGGTACCAGCTCCGCGGCGCCCTTCGCCGTGTACTCCACGGGGATCCCGCAGTGCGCCAGCAGCTCGTCCAGGTCGTCGAGCGCGGGGCCGCCCGGCGCCTCGTCGTCCTCGCCGCGGCGCAACAGGCCCAGCACGGCGTCGAGTTCGCCGACCGTGCGGCGCGTCGTCTCCTCGATGGCCTCCAGCGCCTCCCGTACGAACGCGGGGTCGCTGTCCAGCACCCGGCGGGCCGCACCCGCCTGGAGCGTGACCGCGCTCAGTGCGTGGCCGACCGAGTCGTGCAGCTCCCGGGCGAGCCGGTTGCGTACCGCCAGATCGGCCGCCCGGCGCTCCGCGGCGGCCAGCCGGTCGTCGGGCGTCGGCCCGAGCAGCACCGGCGCCCGTCGGGCCAGCAGGGCCCCGGCAGCGGCGGCGCAGCCGGCCAGCGCCACCAGCATCGCGAGCCCGGCGAACGGGGCCAGGGCGAGGATCCACGGCTTGTCCAGCACGCCGGGCAGGCCCAGAGTCCGTGACTCGCGCGCCGCCGGGATGAACGGCAGCGTCATCACGCCTACCGCGAACGGGGGCAGAACGAGCGTCAGCCCGCTGACGACGCCGCCGAGCGCCACGTGCAGGGTGAGCCAGCCCGCGGCCCTGACCCGTGCCTGCCGGGTCCTGGCGGGGCCGTCGGCGAGCACCCCCGCCGGGATCCCGCACAGGGAGCGGGCCGCCGCCACCGACAGTGGGCGCGCGAGCGGGAAGAGGCCGGTGATCGCGGCCATCGGCAGCGCGAACGCGAACGCGGTGAACTGGCCGAAGAGGGAGGAGAACACTCCTGACCCGGAGCTGTACGAGCCGACGATGACCATGCCGACCAGGAAGTACGGCATGAGCAGCGCGCCACCGATGATCAGGTGCAGCCAGCGCAGCCGGGCCCGGCGCCCGAGGAGCAGGGTCACGCGCGGGAACCGGCCGTCTTCGCCGCCGCCGCGCGCTCCGCGAAGAAGTACGCGCCCAAGGTGACGACGAGCAGTCCGACCAGCATCTGCACAGCGTAGGTCAGTTCCATTCCGGGCGTCGCCCGGTCGGCCATCTCCTCGACACCGGCCAGCGAGGCGATGCTCAGCCAGCCGCCCGAGCAGCCCACCGCTCCGGAACCGGCCCAGGCCAGCGCGAGCGGCACCTTGAGGGAGAGCCCGCCGGTGCGGCGGAAGGCGAGCAGCAGGACCCCCGCGACGGTGGCGGCGACGAACAGCGCGTCGAGCGCCTGGAGCGCGTAGAAGTCGTCGGTGCGGCCCGCGATCCGGCTCCCGTTGAGTCCCACGGTCGAACCCGATGCCCACAGCAGGTGCATCGTGGCGGGTACGACGGCGAGCAGCGAGGCGGCGACGGCGGCGACGCGCAGCGCGGGCGCGGTGGGGCTCGGCGGCAGATCGCGCAGGGCGCCCTGCCAGAGGTGGCCCCAGCGGTCGCGCGTGTACAGGGCGAACAGGGCGCCGAGCGCGAGGCCCTGGACGATGAAGCCGGGGTAGACGAGGGCGAAGACCCAGCCTTCGAGGAAGGAGGGCGTGTCGGCGCCCGGCCCCGAACCGTCGAGGGCGCCGACCAGCAGCTGCAGGGGGAAGCCGCCCATGATCGGCAGGAGCAGTCCGCTCGCGGTCCACATCGGCAGGACGAGCAGCCAGGCCCGGACACGCAGGCCCCAGGCCTGGGTGAGCAGCAGGGCGAGGACGATCACGCTGCCGTCCATCAGCACCGTGCCGCCGTTGGCCACGGCCATCGTGGTGGGGTTGTCGAGCAGGGGGCTGCCGTCCGGGATGCCGACCTGACTGCCCGCGATCCAGGCGATCTTGAGTGACAGGTAGGGCAGGCAGGAGACGATCGCGAGGAAACGGAGCAGGACGCGGGCCCGGCCGCCCGTGCGGACGGGCGGCGGGGTGTCGTGGGTGCGGGGTGCGAGCGGAGTCTGTGTCATGACACCCACGCTGCCGCGCGGAGCCCGCCCGCACGTCCTGCCCGGCGACGATCCGCCTCCGCCGCACGGCGGAGGGCGCCTCGGCCGCTGGGGTGGCAGCGGGTCCTGTGAGGCCAGGCCTCCGGGTCAGGCGTCCAGTCGCAGGAGCAGCTCGTCGGTCTCCTCGCCGCGCGCCTGGGCGTATCCGCGGTCCGTGCCGGTCACGGTGAACCCGCACTTCTCCAGCACCCGCACCGAGCCCGTGTTGTCGGCCGCCGCCCGCGCGTGCAGCGGCCGCTCAGGTACGGCGTCGAGGAGCGCCCGCAACGCGGCGGTCGCCAGGCCCTTGCCCCAGTGCGCCCTGTCCACCCAGTAGGTGACCTCGCGCTCGGCCGGTGACCCGTACACCCCGGCGCTGCCGACCACCGCACCGTCGGCGAGCACCGTGCGCATGATCACCGTGTCCGAGGCGCGGATACGCTGCCAGTGGGCGTTGAACATGGCCCGGTCCGACGGGTCGGCGCTGGTGAAGGCCGCCATCCTGGTCGCCTCCGGGTCGCTCATGAACGCGAAGAACAGCGGCAGGTCGGCGTCCCGGACCTCACGCAGCGAGATGTGCACCGGTCAGAGCCTCCGGGTCGCGAGGGTCAGCCGGTCGCGGGCGTCGAACAGGGCGTCCTTGACCATCTGTTCGTGCGCCGGCGTGAGCCGGGCGACCGGCACCGAGCAGCTGATCGCGTCGCGCGCCGGAGTGCGGTACGGGATCGCGACGCCGAAGCAGCGCAGCCCCAGCGTGTTCTCCTCGCGGTCCACCGCGTACCCCTGCTCGCGGATGAGACGCAGTTCCTCGATCAGCTTCTCGCGGTCGGTCAGGGTGTGCTCCGTCAGTGCGGGCAGCGTCTCGGGCAGCATCTTGCGGACCTGCTCGTCGCTGTGGGTGGCCAGCAGCGCCTTGCCGAGCGAGGTGGAGTGGGCGGGCAGCCGGCGGCCGACGCGGGTGAACGGGCGCAGGTAGTGCTGGGACTGCCGGGTGGCGAGGTACACCACGTTCGTCCCGTCCAGGCGGGCCAGGTGGATGGTCTCCGTGGTGTCGTCGGAGAGCCGGTCCAGGGTGGGGCGGGCGGCGGCGACGACCTCGTCCCCGTCGATGTACGAGGTGCCGACGAGCAGGGCCCGTACCCCGATCCCGTACCGCGTGCCCGTCGCGTCCGTCTCGACCCAGCCCAGCTCCACCAGCGTGCGGAGCAGCATGTAGAGGCTGGACTTGGGGTAGCCGACGGCCTCCTGCACGGCGGCCAGCGAGTGCATACCGGGGCGCCCCGCGAAGTATTCGAGGAGCTCCACCGTCCGTACCGCAGACTTGACCTGTGTCCCACCGGACTCGGCAACCGACATCGCCCTGTGCCCCTTCCAGCCTTCTTGTACTACCTGCGCAACGCTGCGACTTCTTGCCAACACGGAACGCCCGGAAATAGAGTCCCTTGCGTATTCACGATCAGGAACTCTGTTCAGAATACCGAACAACTCCTGATGTGTGGCAGTGGACCGGAAGGAAACACGGTGGCAGCAGCACCAGTCTGGAGCGTCGACCCCCGAACCGGGAACCCGCGTGAGCAGGTTGCGGTGGAGGCTACAGCGGAGGAGGTCGACCGCGCGGTCCGGGCCGCGCATGCCGTACGCGACTCGCTGGCCGACCGCACGGTGCGCGCCGCGTTCCTGCGGACCGCGGCCGATCTGCTCGCCGGGGCGGGCGAGCACGTCATCGAGGCCGCCGACGCGGAGACCGCGCTCGGCCCGGCCCGTCTGACCGGCGAACTCGCCCGTACGGCGGCGCAGTTGCGGGCCTTCGCCGAGGTCGTCGAGGAGGGTTCCTTCCTCGACATCCACATCGACCACGAGGACGGTGGCCGGATCCCGCCGTGGCCGGACCTGCGCCGCTACAAGATCCCGCTCGGTGTCGTGGCCGTCTACGCGGCGAGCAACTTCCCCCTCGCCTTCTCCGTCCCCGGCGGTGACACCGCGAGCGCGCTCGCCGCGGGCTGCCCGGTCGTCGTCAAGGCGCACCCCGACCACCCCGCCACGTCCGAGCTCTGCGCCTCGCTCCTGCGCAGGGCCGCCGCGCAGAACGGCCTGCCCGAGGACGTGGTGGCCGTCGTGCACGGCTTCGACGCGGGCGTCGAGCTGGTCAAGCACCCCCTTGTCAGCGCGGCCGGGTTCACCGGTTCGATCCGTGGCGGCCGGGCGCTCTTCGACGCGGCGGCGGCCCGCCCCGTCCCGATCCCCTTCCACGGCGAGCTCGGCTCCCTCAACCCCGTCGTCGTCACCGCGGCGGCCGCCGCCGAACGCGGCGACCAGATCGGCACCGGGCTCGGCGGCTCCATGACCATGGGCGCCGGACAGTTCTGCACCAAGCCCGGCTTCGTCTTCGCCCCGTCCGGCGAGGCCGGCGACCGGCTGCTGAAGTCCCTCACCGAGGCCGTCAGCGACACCGGCGCCGGGGTCATGCTCGACCACCGGATGCGGGACGCCTTCGTCGCCGGTGTGGCCGAGCGTGCCGCACTCCCGGACGTGGAGGCCCCCGTCACCCCCGGCGCGGGCAGCGAGCACACCGTCGCCGCGGGCTTCCTCACCGTCCCCGCGCGGCGACTCGCCGAGGAAGGCCCGCACGACGCGCTGCTGGAGGAGTGCTTCGGCCCCGTCACCGTCGTCGCGCGCTACGACTCCGAGGCCGAGATCACCACCGTCCTCTCCCGCCTGCCCGGCAACCTCACCGCCACCCTCCAGATCGCCACCGAGGAGGCCGACGGCAGCGCCGCCGGTCTGCTGTCGGCGCTCACCCCGCTGGCCGGACGCGTCCTGGTCAACGGCTGGCCCACGGGCGTCGCCGTCGCCCCGGCCCAGCACCACGGAGGCCCCTACCCGGCCACCACCTCCACCTCCACATCGGTCGGCGCCACGGCGATCGAGCGCTGGCTGCGCCCGGTCAGCTACCAGTCGACCCCCGACGCCCTGCTTCCACCGGAGCTGCGCGAGGACAACCCCCAGGGCCTGCCCCGCCGGGTCGACGGGCGGCGCGCATGACCGAGCGGCTTCCCGAACTGCCCTTCGTCCTGGAGGCGTTCGGCCCCGAGGGCGACTGGACGTACGGAGCCGGTGTGCTCACCGGCCGGGCGGGCGCCCGGCAGGACCGTTTCGTCCCGCCGGGCGGCCACTCCCTGGAGCCCGCCTCCGACGCCCCGCGCCTGCTGGGCGCCGTGCCGGAGGGTGACTTCCAGCTGTCCGCCCGGGTGAAGGTGGGCTTCGCGGCAGCCTTCGACGCGGGCGTCCTCTACCTGCATGTCGGTGAGCGGGACTGGGCGAAGCTCTGCTTCGAGCTGTCCCCGGCCCGCCCCACCATCTGTACGGTCGTCACCCGCGGCCACTCCGACGACGCCAACTCCTCCGAGGTGGAGGGCGACACCGTCTGGCTGCGGCTCAGCCGCACGGGCGACGCGTTCGCCTTCCACGCCTCGGCCGACGGCGAGAAGTGGACCTTCGTCCGCGTCTTCACCCTCGGTACGGAGCAGGAGCGGGCCTCGGTCCGGGCCGGCTTCCTGGTCCAGTCGCCCACGGGGGAGGGGTGCGAGGTGTCGTTCGACCGCATCGAGTACCGGCCCGCCGGCCTCGGCGACCTGCGCGACGGCAGTTGACGGTCAGCGGCACGCCCACCCCCCGGCCCCGGCCGGGGGGTGGGCGCGTTCTCCACAGCGTGAGCCAGAGGTGGCCCGGACCCAATGGTGCGATGAACGCCGGAGTCAGGTGGGCGGGGGCCAGCAGGGCGCGGTGCGCCGCGGCCCGCTCCAGCAGTGCCTCGCGGGAGGCGCGGGCGGTGACCGGGTCGCGCTCGTGGGCGTAGGCGACGGCCGGCTCAGGGTTTCGCTGCGGTGGTCCCTTTCGGCGGGGCACTCGGGCCCGTGCGTCGCGTGAACGCGGCGCGGTAGGCGCTGGGTGTGATTCCGGTTCGTTTCGACAGGTGCTGGCGCAGTGCGTCGGTGGTTGCGAGGCCGCTGTAGCGGGCGACTTGGTCCATCGGCAGGTCCGTGGTCTCCAACAGCTCCTGCGCCCGGTTGACCCGCTGGTGGAGAAGCCACTGCAAGGGGCTGAGGCTGGTCTCCGCGTGAAACCTGCGCGTCAGCGTACGGACGCTGGTGCGGGCATGGGCGGCGAGGGCGGCACGCGTGAGCGGTTCATGCAGTCTTTCGAGTGCCCATGCGCGAGTGTCGGCCAGCGAGGTGCCGTTCTCGGGTGGCAGCGGTGTTTCGATGAACTGAGCCTGTCCTCCGGGGCGCACGGGTGCTGCCACCACCAGACGGGCGACGGCGTTGGCTGCCGCGGCGCCGTAGTCGGTGCGTACCAGGTGCAGGCACAGGTCGATGCCGGCGGACAGTCCGGCGGAGGTGAGCACGTTGCCGTCCTCGACGTACAGCACGTCGGGGCGAAGGTCGACCTCCGGGAAGCGGCTGCGGAACTCGTCGGACTTGGCCCAGTAGGTGGTGGCCCTGCGGCCGTCCAGCAGCCCTGCCTGGGCGAGGACGAACGCCCCGGTGCAGATCGAGGCGACGCGCCTGCCCGCGGCCGACGCACGTGACAGCACTTCCAGTACGCGGGGATCGATATCCTCTCGGGCGCCGGTTCCGGTGACGATCACGGTGTCGGCGTCGGCGACCGCCTCCAGCCCGCTGGGGACGGAGACCTCCAGACTGCCACTGGTGGCGACGGGTCCAGGCTGTGCCGTGCAGATGCGCACTTCGTAACCGGGGCGGCCATCCACGGACATTTCGCCCAGCACCAGCTCGGGAATGGACAGGTCGAATGTAGTGGCCGGGGGAACAGCAATGACGGCGACTCGATGCATGGCCCGAAACTCCAGGTATTTGGCATTCGGGCCACTACCTTACGGATCACTCCGCGCGCAGGGTGGTGAAGGCGGCGGCGGGCCTGTTGGCCCGTCGGCCCGCTCCACTTCCATGACCAGGAGAGAACGCGTGTCCTTGCATCTCATCGTCGGTGCCGGAGCCACCGGATCGGCCACGGCCCGTCTGCTGGCTGACTCCGGTGAGCAGGTCCGCCTCGTCACCCGCCGCGGCAGCGGGCCGGTACATCCGCGGATCGAACGTGTCGCCGCCGACGCCACCGATACCGCCCGGCTTGTCGAACTGGCCACTGGGGCGGACGTCTTGTTCAACTGCGCCATGCCGCCGTACGACCGCTGGCCTGCCGAATTCCCACCCCTGGCCGCCGCCCTGCTGGCTGCGGCCGAACGTACCGGAGCGGACTACGTCATGCTCGGTAACACCTATGGCTACGGGCCGATCGAGGGTCCCCTCACCGAGGACCTGCCCATGGCGCCCACCAGCCGCAAGGGAATCGTCCGGTCACAGATGTGGCACGACGCCTGCGCCGCCCATGCCGCAGGCCGGGTGCGGGTGACCGAGATCCGAGCCAACGACTACCTCGGCGTCGACGCGTACTCGCCGTTCACACTGATGGTGGGGGCACAGGTGCTGGCCGGCTCGCCTGCCTCGTACCCAGGAGACCTCGACGCACCGCACAGTTGGTCCTACACCGGGGACGTGGCGGCCACCCTCATCGCCGCCGCCCGGCACGACGAATCGTGGGGCCGGGCTTGGCACGTGCCCTCCGTGTCAGAGGCATCGGTGCGCGAACTGGCCACGCACCTCGCCGAGGCGGCTGACGCGCCGGCGCCGCAGCTGCACCGTATGACTGTCCAGGAGCTCCAGGACATCGGGCGCACCGATCCGGTCATCGCCGAGTTTCCTGAGATGTTGTATCTGTACGACCGGCCCAACATCCTCGACGCGTCGTCGACCGCGAAGGCCTTGGACGTAACTCCTACCCCGCTCGACGGCGTCCTGGCAGATATGGCCGCGGAGCATGCCCGGTCCGTGCGCTGACGGCTTGCCCGCTCCAGGGTCGTGATCCAAGCCACACGGGTTGGGTCACATATCCAAGTCCGGCTCCACGTACGTGAATTAATCTGCCCGACCCGGCAACCTGTGCGGCACCTGCGGCGACCCATGAGTGCACCCCGCACTCAGTCGTACCGAGAAAGGGCCCCCCATGCGCACCCATCTCCGCAGCCGCCGAAGCCGTATCACGGCGCTGGCCGCCGCCTTCACCGTCGCAGCGCTCACCGTCGCGGTGCTCCCCAACTCCGCAGGCGCCGCCGAGTCCAGCCCCGTGGGCTTCGGCGCGGGCACCACCGGCGGCGGCAGCGCCTCCGCGGTGACCGTCAGCAGCCTCGCCGCGTTCAAGACGGCCGTCACCGGCGACACCGTCAAGACGGTCAAGGTGAGCGGTCTCATCTCGCTCAGCGGCCAGGTCGACATCGGTTCCAACACCACCGTGCTCGGCGTCGGTTCGTCCTCCGGATTCACCGGCGGCGGCCTGCGCCTCAACAGCGAGTCGAACATCGTCATCCGCAACCTGAACATCAGCAAGCCGCTCGCCCCCTCCGACGGCATCACGGTCCAGAACTCCACGAAGGTCTGGATCGACCACAACTCCTTCTCCGCGGACCGTGACCACGACAAGGACTACTACGACGGCCTGCTGGACATCACGCACGCCTCGGACAACGTCACCGTGTCCTGGAACACCTTCAAGAACCACTTCAAGGGAAGCCTCGTCGGGCACAGCGACAGCAACGAGAGCGAGGACAAGGGCCATCTGCGCGTGACGTACCACCACAACCACTTCCAGAACGTCTTCTCCCGCATCCCGAGCCTCCGCTTCGGCACCGGCCACTTCTACGACAACTACGTCGAGGGCGCGGACACCGCCGTGCACTCCCGTATGGGCGCGCAGATGCTGGTCGAGAACAACGTCTTCCGCAACACGAAGATCGCGATCACGACCAGTCGCAGCAGCGACGAGGACGGCTACGTGGTCCAGCGGGGCAACGACCTCGGCGGAGCGGCCACGGAGATCTCCCGGACGGGCTCGTTCACCACGCCGCCGTACTCCTACACGGCCGAGCCCGCCTCGTCCGTCGCGGCCTCGGTGACCGCGGGCGCGGGAGCCGGCAAGATCTGACCCACGACGGGTGAGTGAGGGGTGCGCGGCCCGGACGCGGGCGGCGCACCCCTCAGCGGTCGGCCGCGAACCGCACGAAGCGGGCCCAGTGGGCGGGGGAGACCGTCAGGTGGGGGCGGGTAACGTCCTTCGAGTCGCGCACGAGGACGGCGTGGCCGCTGGAGGCGACCTCGACGCATTCGCCGCCGGCGCCTGCGCTGTGGCTGCTCTTGAACCAGTTGAGTTCAGTGCTCATCGCTCTCCCGGCAACCTCTCGATCAGCGCCAGGGACTCGTGGGGGCTGAGGGCCTGACCGCGAATACTTCCGTATCGTGCGGCAAGAATACGTACCTCTTCGGCGTCGGTGATCAGTCGGTTTGTGCTCTGTACCTCAAGGTAGGCGAGTTGCCCGCGTCCCTTGGGAGTGAGGAGGATGAACGGGCCCTCCAGCGCCGAGTGGTCTTCGCACGCCATGGGGAGAACCTGAACTGTCGTACTGCGCAGCCGCGCGAGGTGCTGCAAGTGCTTGAGCTGACCGTTGCGCACCTCGTCCCCGCCTACCGATCTGCGCAGCACGGACTCGTCAATGACCGCGCTCACCATGGGGGAAGGCCAACGGGCGAGCGTCTCCTGACGTGCGAGCCGTGCCGTGACCCGCTGCTCGATGGTGGCTTCGTCCAGCAGCGGTTGTCGTGACATGAAGGTCGTCCGCGCGTACTCCTCCGTCTGAAGAAGGCCCGGAACGGTCGGCGTGCTGAAGAAGTTGATCTCCACCGCATCCGCCTCCAGCCGCGCGCAGTCCCGGAACCACGCCGGATGCTTCACCCGCGCGCGGGCCTTCGCCCGGGTCACGTTCTTCTTTGCGGTCCGCAGCAGCCCGCCCGCTCCCAGCGCTTCGTCCGCCGCGTCCAGGAACTCCGGCTGCGGGGTCCGGCGTCCGCGTTCCAGCGAGCGGACCAGGTCCTCGCTGTAGCCGAGCCGTTCGCCGAGTTCCCGCTGGGTGAGATCCGCCCGTTCACGGAGCAGCCGGACCTGGCGTCCGACCACCCGGAACAGGTCCGCCGCGCCCTCCGAGTCGTCGTTCTCCCCGATCGCGTCCGTCAGCTCCATCGCTGTCCCGTTCCGTCCCACGCGCCACGCGGCGGACAACCGGTACCGGTCGTCGCGCGCACCGGTACACGCACGTCGCGTACCGCGGTCACTCCTGGTCAGCGTACGGTCACGCGGCCACGCCGAGTGGCGTGGAGAGCGAATCCGTACACCCAGGTAGGCAACAAGCGGCGGCCCCGGCCCCGCAGTTCACGCAGCTGCTGAGCGCCACCCGGCGAGGTGCCCGGCTCGCACGGCTGCTCGCCGTGGAGCAGCTCGTCGCGTGGGGCAGGCCGCGGCACGGCGAACGTACCGACGCCGCCGCACTCGTCGTCGCCGAACTGGCCGCCAACGCGGTGCTGCACGGGCGGCTGGAGGGGAGGGGCTTCCGGCTGGGGCTCGTGGGCCTGCCCGGCGAGGGGCTGCGCGTCGAGGTCACCGACCCGCGAGGGGAACGCCTCCCCGTGCGGTCCCGGGACGGGCACGGGCTGGTCGTCGTCGAGGCGCTCGCCGTGGAGTGGGGTGTGCGGCCGTTCCCGCCCTCCGGGAAGACGGTCTGGGCGGAGATCGGCGGGAAACGGACGGTGTGACCGAGAGGCGGGCGCGTAGGCTCACTGATCATGAACGTACTGATCTCGGTCGACATGGAGGGCATCTCGGGGATCGTGCACACCGCCGAGACGAATCCGGACCGCTACGAGTACGAGCGCGGCCGGGCGCTGATGACGGCCGAGGCGAACGCCGTGATCGCGGGTGTCCTGGACTCCGAACCCCATGCAGTGGTGCGCGTCGCCGACGCGCACGGGCCGTTCCGGAACATCCTGCCGGAGGACCTGGACCGGCGGGCCCGGCTGGTCCGGGGCAAGCCGCGCCCGCTGGGCATGCTCGGCGGGATCGACGAGGACACCGACGCGCTGCTGCTCATCGGCTACCACGCCCGGGCCGGTGAGGGGCCCGGCGTGATCACGCACACCATGAGCGGCGACATCCTCGACGTACGCGTGTCCGGCCGGTCCATGGGCGAGATCGGCCTCAACGCCGCGATGGCAGGGCACCTCGGGGTGCCGGTCGTGATGCTCAGCGGCGACGACGTCGCCTGCGCCGAACTGCTCGACCTGGTTCCCTCCGCGGCCACCGTCGCGGTCAAGGAGGCGATCGGTGCGGCAGCCGCCGTCACCCTGCACCCCCAGGAGGCACGGGAGCGGCTGCGCACGGCGGCTGCCGAGGCGATCACGCGGCGCGCGCAGGTCCCGCCGCTGACCGTCACGGGGCCGGTGGACATCGAGGTCGACCTCGGCAGCCCGTCCTCGGTCGACCTGGCGACGCTGGTGCCCGGGGTCTCGCGCGTCGGGGGCCGTACGGTCACTTTCACGGCCACCGATTTCGCCGAGGCGTACCGTCTGGTCCTCCTGCTCGTACAACTCGCCGCCATCAGGCCAAGTTGAACAGGCGGGGAATCAGCCGCGCCGGTTGAACGTTTCACGGGCGGCGGAGGACGGCTCCGCTCCCGTACGGCAGAGCTGGAGAGAAGAAGAGTCATGCGCGTCGAGATCTGGAGCGACATCGCCTGCCCCTGGTGCTACATCGGGAAGGCCCGCTTCGAGAAGGGCCTGGCCGAATTCGCCCACCGCGACGAGGTCGAGGTGGTGCACCGCTCCTTCGAGCTCGACCCCGGGCGTGCCAAGGGCGACACCGAGCAGGTGATCGACATGCTGGCGCAGAAGTACGGGCGCACCCCCGAGGAGGCCCGCGGCATGGAGGCCAACGTCGCGGCGAACGCGCAGGCCGAAGGGCTCGGCTACCGTGCGGAGGGCCGTGACCACGGCAGCACCTTCGACATCCACCGGCTGCTGCACCTGGCCAAGGCGCGCGGGCTCCAGGACGAGCTGCTGAGCCGGGCCTACCGGGCGAACTTCGCCGAGGACCGCTCGGTCTTCGACGACGCGGTGCTCGCCGAACTCGCCGTCGAGGCGGGGCTGGACGCCGAAGAGGTCCGTGCGGTGCTGGCCGACCCCGACGCGTACGCCGACGACGTGCGGACCGACGAGCGCGAGGCGGCCGAACTGGGCGCGAACGCGGTGCCGTTCTTCGTGTTCGACCGGCGGTACGGAATCTCCGGCGGCCAGCCGTCGGAGGTCTTCGTCCAGGCACTGGAACAGGCGTGGAAGGACCGCCCGGTCAGCACGCTCACCCCGCTCGGCGGCGACGCGGCGGCCTGCGACGCGGACGGTGCCTGCGAGGTCCCCCAGGGCGCGTCCGACCGGCACGCATGAGTACTCCTTGGGCGCACTCCTTAACTCTTCGTGATTGACGCAGGGTTGGAGGGCAGCCAGGCTGGGCGCATGGAGACGTCTACGATCCACCTGGTCACAGCCGCCGAATTCGCACCGGAGACCACGTACCTCAACACGTCCAGCTGCGGTCTGCTGCCCCGCCGGACCGTCGAGGCCGTCAAGGCGCTGGCCGACGACAACGCCACGGGCCGCCGGGCCGGTGCGGGCAGCTTCGAGGCGGTGGACGGGGCGCGGGCCGGCTTCGCCCGGCTCGCCGGTGTCGGCCCCGACCGGGTCGCCACCGGCGGCTCCGTCGCCGCGCATGTGGGACTCGTCGCGGCCTCGCTGGAGCCGGGTGCCGAAGTCCTCGCACCGGAGGGCGAGTTCAGCTCGGTCGTCAGTCCGTTCGCGGTCCGCGGCGACCTGAAGACGCGGTACGTCCCGCTGGAGGAGCTGGCCGCTTCCGTACGCCCGGAGACCGCACTGGTCGCCTTCTCGGCCGTCCAGTCCGCCGACGGCAGGATCGCCGACCTGGACGCCATCCGGGCGGCGGCCGGAGCGCACGGCGCCCGGACCCTGCTCGACGCCAGCCAGTCGGCCGGCTGGCTGCCGCTGGACGCCGGGGCGTACGACTACACGGTCACCGGCGGCTTCAAATTCCTGCTGTGCCCCCGGGGCGCGTCGTTCCTGACCGTGACCGAGGAGGCGCAGGAAGGGCTGCCCGTGGTGTACGCGGGCTGGGTGTCGGCGGAGGACCGCTGGAACAGCACGTACGGGCCCGTCCGGCAGCTGGCGGTCACGGCCCGGCGGTTCGACGAACCGGCCGCCTTCCTCGCGTACCACGGGGCGGAACGGTCCCTGGAACTGCTGGCGGAGATCGGGGTCGACGCGCTGCACGCCCATGCCACCGGGCTGGCCGCCCGCTTCCGGGCCGGACTGGCCGGCATCGGGCACGAGGCGGTCCCGGGGGAGTCCGCGGTCGTCGCCGTGCCCGGACTCGGCAGCCGTGAACCCGAGCTGGCGCGGGCCGGGGTCATGGTCTCGGACCGGGCCGGGAATCTGCGGGCGGCCTTCCACCTGTACAACACCGAGGCCGACGTGGACCGCGCGCTGGACGTGCTCTCCGGCTGAACCGGGCAAAGGACCCCGGCGGTCACGTGGTGCCGGGGCACCCGTCCGTCTCCTGGCAGAGATTCGCCTCGACCTTGGCGAGCAGCCGGGCCAGCTCCGTACGCTCCGCCGGGTCCAGGCCCGCGAGGGTGTGCTCCTCCAGGACGGACCAGGCGTCGCCCACGGAGGCGTGGAGCCCGCAGCTGTCCTCGGTGGCCTCGACCAGTACGGCCCGCCGGTCGTCCGGGTCGGGGCAGCGACTCACGTGCCCGGCCTGGTCGAGGCGCTGAAGCATCTTGGTCACGGTGGACGGATCCAGGTCCACGGCCTTGATGAGATCCGACTGACGGACCGCCCCGCCGTCCCACAGATGCATCATCAGGAGCTCCTGGCCCGGATAGAGGCCGAGCCCCCTGAGCAGCTTGCCCGCCGCGATCCGGTGCAGCCTGGCGATCCGCGAGACGGCATGGCTGACGGGTCCGCCGCGGGCGGCGCTGGGCAGCGACTCCGGGCAGGCGGCATCCGCGGGGGGCGTGCTGTCGGCCTTCATCAAGGCTCCTCGGGGCGGTGGTGTCGCCCGGTCTCCGTTGTCGGGTCGGACGCCGGCTGGTCCGTGACGTCTCCATGAACTTTACCTTGGTCGGCCAACTAATGAGTTACAGTGGCGCGCAACGGATTAGTTGGCCGACCATGTAATTTTTCGAGGAGCTTTCATGACCACCGTGTTCGACCCCATCGACCTTGCCGGTACCCAGCTCGCCAACCGCATAGCGCTCGCGCCGATGACCCGCAGCCGGGCCGGTGACGGCGGTACGGCCACCGATCTCGTCGTCGAGTACTACACCCAGCGGGCCTCGGCCGGACTGATCATCACCGAGGGCATCCAGCCGTCGGTGGTGGGCCAGGGCTACCCCGGCACCCCCGGACTGCACAGTGCCGAGCAGGTCGCCTCGTGGCGCAGGGTCACCGACTCCGTCCACGAGGCCGGCGGGCGCATCTTCGCCCAGATCATGCACGCGGGCCGGATCGGTCACCCCGTACTGCTGCCGGACGGACTCACCCCGGTCGCCCCCTCCCCGGTCGCGGCACCCGGCCAGGTCTACACCCACGTGGGCCCGAAGGACTTCGTCGAGCCGCGTGAGCTGACCGATGCCGAGATCCGGGCGACCATCGGGGACTTCGCCACGGCCGCCCGCAACGCCGTCGACGCAGGGTTCGACGGGGTCGAGCTGCACGGCGCCAACGGCTACCTGATCCACCAGTTCCTCGCACCGAACACCAACCTGCGCACCGACGAGTGGGGCGGTTCCGAGCAGGCCCGCATCCGGTTCGCCGTCGAGGTCACCAAGGCCGTCGTCGCAGAGATCGGCGCGGAGCGCACCGGGCTGCGCATCTCGCCCGGAAACCCGTACAACGGCATCGAGGAGCCCGCCCCCGACGCCGTCTACACCGCGCTCGTCGCGGAGCTCGAACCGCTCGGGCTCGCCTACCTGCACATCCTGGAGCAGGTCGAGATCCGTGAGCTGACGCTCGCGCTGCGCAAGCAGTTCTCCGGAACCGTGGTCCTCAACGTGCTCACCGACGGACCGACCGGACCGGAGCACCACACGGTGATCGACGACGGGATCGCGGACCTCATCTCCTACGGCGTGCTGTTCCTCGCCAACCCGGACCTGCCGGCCCGGCTGAAGGCCGGCGGGCCGTTCAACACTCCGGACCCGTCGACGTTCTTCGGCGGCGAGGCCAAGGGCTACACCGACTACCCGGCGCTGGGCGCCTGAGGGCCGTCCGCACCCGCCCTTCGCGGCCCGCGACGGCGGGGCGCCGTGGCGGGTCCGTCGCCGGGCGGGCCCCGGAGCACGGACCGCCCGGTGGCGCTACGCCGAGTCCCGGCGGACCAGCTCGGTGGGCAGGATGACCGCGGCCGGGTCCTCCCCGCCTATCTGGGCCAGCAGCACCCGCACCATCTCGGAGCTGATCCGGTCCCACGGCTGGCGGACCGTCGTCAGCTCCGGGCGGGCGGCGAGCGCCGCCGGGGAGTCGTCGAAGCCGCCGACCGCGATGTCCTGCGGCACCCGCCGGCCCGCCTTCTCCAGCGCGGTCAGCACCCCCTGCGCCATCAGGTCGGACGCGACGAACACCGCGTCGATGTCCGGCGCCCGCTCCAGCAGCAGCGAGGCCGCCGCCTCACCGCCCGCACGGCTGTAGTCCCCCGGCACGACCAGCGCCTCGTCGTAGGGGAGCCCGCACTCGGCGAGCGTCGCCCGGTAGCCCGCCAGCCGCTCCACACCGCCCGGGGTGTCCAACGGCCCGGCGACCGTGGCGATCCGGCGGCGCCCCGACTCGTACAGGAAACGCACCATGTCCCGTGCACCGCCCAGGTCGTCCGCCGCCACATAGCTGACCTTCGACCCCTGCCCCAGCGGCTTCCCGCAGGCCACCAGCGGTACGCCGGCGTCGTGCAGCTGGGCGGCCACCGGGTCGCCGGAGTGGCTGGAGACCAGCAGCACCCCGTCCACGTGCCCGGCGATGTACCGCATGTTCCGGCGCCGTTCCGCCTCCGTCCCCGCGATCATCAGCAGCAGCGGTACGTCGTGCGCGGCGAGCGCCGTGGTGCAGCCGCGCAGCAGCACGTTGAAGTTCGGGTCCTCGAAGAACCGCTCCTGCGGCTCGGTCAGCAGGAACGCCACCGAGTCGGAACGGCCGGTGATCAGGGACCGGGCGTGCCGGTTCACGGTGTAACCGGTCCGGCGTATGGCGGACTGCACCGCGTCGAGCGCGGACGGGCTGACGTTGTGACCGCCGTTGAGCACCCGGGAGACCGTGCCACGGGAGACCCCGGCCTCCCGTGCGACATCATGGATCGTCGGCGGCCGGCGGCGCCCCGTGCCGTTCTGTTCTGTGCGGCTCATGGTGCTTGATCTTTCATCAATGGAAGCCCTGTTGAGGAGCTGTCAGGACTTTACGGCGCCGGAGAGCAGGTCGAGGCTCCAGAACCGCTGGATCACGAGGAACAGGGCGATCAGCGGAATGATCGCCAGCAGGGCGCCCGTGATGACCAGCGTGTACAGCGCCGGGGTGCTCGAACCCTGCTGGAGCAGGGTGTAGAGCCCCAGGGTCACCGGGAACTTCTCGTCGTCGCCGAGCATGATGTACGGGAGCAGGAAGTTGTTCCAGACAGCCACGAACTGGAACAGGAACACCGTCACCAGTCCCGGCAGCATCATCGGCAGCGCGATGGTCCGGAAGATCCGCCACTCGCCGCCGCCGTCCATGCGCCCGGCCTCGATCACATCGGCCGGCACGGCCGCCGCGGCGTAGATCCGGGCCAGGTAGACGCCGTACGGGGAGAGGATCACCGGCAGCAGCACCGACAGGTAGGAGTCGGTCATGTCCGCCTTGGCCAGCAGCAGATACTGCG
Organism: Streptomyces sp. NBC_01520; assembly: GCF_045040375.1. NCBI lineage: Bacteria > Bacillati > Actinomycetota > Actinomycetes > Kitasatosporales > Streptomycetaceae > Streptomyces > Streptomyces sp. NBC_01520. The sequence goes on along the minus strand of NZ_CP109404.1, from coordinate 1,849,458 downwards.
GTACGGCGAGGATCACCGGCGGCATCAGCACCCCGGCGAGCAGGATGTTGAAGACGGTCTCCTTCCCGCGGAAGCGGTACACGGCCAGCGCGTACCCCGAGACCGCGGACACCGCCGTGGACAGCAGGGCGCCCACACCGGCGTAGAAGGCCGAGTTGGCCATCCACTTCCAGTACACCCCGTCGCGGTACTCCGTGAGGTCGGCGACGTTCTCGGTGAACCCGGAGCCGGGCAGGAAGGTGAAGGTGGAGAACAGCTCGCTGCCCGACTTGGTCGAGGCGACCAGGACCCAGACGACGGGCAGCAGGCAGTACAGGGCGCCGAAGAGCAGCGCGGCCGTCGGGACGAGCGGGAAGCGGCGGGGGCCGGTGGCAAGGGACTGCGTACTCATCGGGAGTCTCCCTGCTTCGTACGGGAGTTGGCCGCCTTGAGGAAGCCGAAGGACAGGGCCAGGGTGGCCAGGGCGATGATGACCGCCTGCGCCGCCGCCGCGTAGATGTCGTTGTTGACGAAGGCGTCCTGGTAGACCTTCATCAGCGGACTCCAGGTGGTGGAGAGCGAGTTGGTCAGCGGCTTCAGGGTGGTGGGCTCGCTGAACACCTGGAGCGTCGCGATGATGGAGAAGAAGAAGGTCAGGATCAGCGAGGGCGCCACCATCGGGATCTTGATCCGCAGCGCGATCTGCAACTGCGAGCAGCCGTCGAGGCGCGCGGCCTCGAAGATCTCCACGGGGATCGCCCGCAACGACGTGTAGATCACGATCATGTTGAAGCCGGTGCCGCCCCACACCGCGATGTTGGCCAGGGAGAAGTACAGCGGGCCGCCGTCCAGGAGGTCCGGCTGCGCCAGCCCCGCCTTGTCGAGCAGGAAGAGGAAGGGGCTGACGTCGGGCAAGTACAGGAAGCCCCACATCAGTGCGGCGATGACACCCGGGATCGCGTACGGCAGGAAGATCGCCAGCCGGGTGAAGGCGCGCAGCCGGACCCGTTCGGTGTCCAGCAGCAGGGCGAACAGCAGGGCCAGCCCGAGCATCACGGGGACGACGATCGCGCCGTACCCGAGGATGCGCAGCGCTCCGTGCAACAGCTCCGAGTCGGAGAGCGCGTCGGTGTAGTTGGCCAGTCCCGCCCATATCTCGTCACGGGCACCCTTGCCCAGGCCGAGCCCCTTCACTTCCGTCCGGCGGAAGCTGAGGTGGAGCGCGTACCCGATGGGCAGGGCGAAGAAGAGCAGGAAGAGGACGGTTGCGGGGACCAGGAAGGCGTACGGGGCGCTCTTGACCCCGTACGGCCTCCTGCGGGGTGCGCGTGTCACTCGGAGACTCCGAAGCCCTGCTTCTTGAGGTCGGCGACGGTGGCGTCCTGCATCGCGGTCAGCGCGGGACCGAAGTCCGACTTGTTCTTGGCGGCCTGCGCGAAGTTGTCCTTGAAGGCGGTGTACGCCACGTTCACGTTCGGGCCCCACGCGGCGGGCGCGGTGCCCTGGGCGATCTTGGCGGCCTCGGTGTAGAAGTCCGGCTGGTTGGAGAAGTAGTCCGGGGCCTGGGCGAGCGCCCCACCGGTCTGGGCGGCCGTCGCGGCGGGGTAGATGCCGCTCTCCTTGACGAGTGCGGCGAGCGCCGCCGGGTCCGTGTTCAGCCACTTCGCGAAGGTGGCCGCCGCCTTCTTGTGCTTGGAGTCGTTGGTCACCGCGGTGGAGGAGCCGCCCCAGCTGCCGGTGGCGTTCTCGCCGGCCGTCCACTGGGGGAGCGGGGCCATCGCCCACTTGCCCTTCGTCTCGGGGGCCGCGGTGGTCAGGGTGCCCGGCGCCCAGACGGCGCTGACCCAGGCGACCTGCTTGCCGGTGTTGAGCGCCTTGTTCCAGGCCGGGGTGTACATCGGCTGGTTGTCGATGGCGCCCTCCTTGACCAGGCCGCCCCAGAAGTCGGCGACCTTCTGCGTGGCGGGGTCGTCGATCGCGACCTTCCACTTGTCGCCGCCGGTGGTCCACCACTGCGCCCCGGCCTGCTGGGCGAGGCCGGCGAACAGGCCCGAGTCGTTGGAGGAGAAGGTCGTGAGGTCCTTGTCCGGCGCCTTCTTCTTCAGCGCGCGGGCGGTCTCGGCGAACTCGTCCCAGGTGGTGGGCACGGTCAGGCCGTACTGCTTGAAGAGGTCCTGGCGGTAGTAGAACATCAGCGGGCCCGAGTCCTGCGGCAGGGCGTACAGGGCGTCGGAGCCCAGGGTCGTCTGCTGCCAGACCCCGTCCGCGAACGCGCTCTTCGCGTCGCCCGCCTCCTTGGATATGTCGGCGAGGACGTCGTTGGAGACCAGGGTGGGGAGCGCCTGGTACTCGGCCTGGACCAGATCCGGGGCCTTGTGCGCCTTCGCCGCCGTGATGATCTTGGTGACGAGGTCGTCGCCCGACGCCTGCTTCTTCACCGTGACCGTGATGCCGGCCTCCTTGCCCGGGCCCTTGTTCCAGATGTCCGCGACCTTGTCCAGGCCGGGGGCCCAGGCCCAGTAGGTCAGCGAGGCGGGTCCGGAAGCGGCCTGCTCGTCGCCCCCGTCGTCCGACGAGCCGCAGCCCGTCAGCAGGGCGGCGGCGGCGAGAGTGGCGGCGGTGGTCACCGCGACGGTGCGGTTTTTCATGGTTCTCCCCTGACGAGACGGGCGAGCGCATCGGCCCCGTGGCCGAAAGGACGCTGTGAGCGTTCACAGTAGAGAAACGAAACCGACACTTGTCAATGGTTGTTGCTGTGCGGTTATGTTGGCCCTGCGCCGCCGAGAGTGTGTGTGCACGTTCCCAGAAGTTGTCCAAAAGAGCCAGGAGCTGTCCATGCCGCACTCAGAATCCGCTCCCGCCCCGGTCGGCCTGCACAAGCTGGCGTTCGGCGGCGACTACAACCCCGAGCAGTGGCCGGAAGAGGTCTGGCACGAGGACGTACGCCTGATGCGGGAAGCCGGCGTCACCATGGTCAGCGTCGGGATCTTCTCCTGGGCCCTGCTCGAACCCGGACCCGGCCGCTACGACTTCGGATGGCTCGACCGCCTGCTGGACCTGCTGCACGTCAACGGCATCCGAGCCGACCTCGGCACCCCCACCGTCGCCCCGCCCGCCTGGTTCTACCGCGCCCACCCCGAAGCACTCCCGCTCAGCCGCGACGGAGTCCGTTACGCCTTCGGATCACGCGGCGCGATCTGCCACAGCTCGGCCCCCTACCGCGCGGCCGCGGCGAACATCACCGAGCAGCTCGCCCGCCGGTACGCGAGCCACCCGGCCCTCGCGATGTGGCACGTCCACAACGAGTACGGAGTCCCCGTCAGCGCGTGTTACTGCGACAACTGCGCCGTCCACTTCCGCCACTGGCTCACCGCCCGGCACGGCTCCGTCGACGCGGTCAACGAGGCCTGGGGGACGGCCTTCTGGGGCCAGCGCTACCGCACCCTCGACGAGATCGACCCGCCGCGCACCACGCCCACCGTCGGCAACCCCGCCCAGCAGCTCGACTACGCCCGCTTCGCGGACGCCACCATGCGCGAGAACTTCACCGCCGAACGCGACATCCTGCACCGGCTGGCCCCCGGCGTCCCCGTCACCACCAACTTCATGACCGCCCTCAGCCAGTGCGAATCCGTCGACTACTGGGCCTGGGGCCGCGAGGTCGACCTCGTCACCAACGACCACTACCTGATCACCGACGGCCGCCGGACCCACGTCAACCTCGCCATGGCCGCCGACCTCACCCGCTCGGTCGCGGGCGGCGCGCCCTGGCTGCTCCTGGAGCACTCCACCAGCGGCGTCAACTGGCAGCCCCGCAACCCCGCCAAGCGCCCCGGCGAGATGGCCCGCAACAGCCTCTCCCACGTGGCCCGCGGCTCCGAGGGCGCGATGTTCTTCCAGTGGCGGCAGTCCCGGCGCGGCGCCGAGAAGTTCCACTCCGCGATGGTCCCGCACGCCGGGACCGACTCCCGGGTGTGGCGCGAGGTCAGCGCGCTCGGCGCGGACCTCGGCCTGCTGGACGGCATCCGGGGCACCCGTACCGTCGCCGACGCCGCGATGCTCTGGGACTGGCAGTCCTGGTGGGCGCAGTCCCTGGAGTGGCGCCCCAGCGAGGACCACGACGCCCGCGAGCGCGCCGACACGTTCTACGCCGCGCTGTACGACCAGCACCTCACCGTCGACTTCGCCCACCCGGAGGCGGACCTCTCCGCGTACCCCCTGGTCGTCGTCCCCGCCCTCTACCTCGCCACCGAGGAGACCGGCCGGAACCTCCGCCGGTACGTCGAGAACGGCGGCACTCTCGTCGTCTCGTACTTCTCCGGAATCGTCGACGCCGACGACGCCGTGCACCCCGGCCCCTACCCCGGCGTGCTGCGGGACGTCCTGGGCCTGACGATCGAGGAGTTCTCCCCCCTCGGCCGGGGCGACACGGTCCGCCTGACCACCCCCGAGGGTGCGCCCGAAGGGCCGGACCTGACCGGCGACGTCTGGACGGACGTGGTCATTCCGCGCGGCGCCGAGACCGTCTGGTCGTACGCCGACGGCATCCCGGCCGGCCGCCCCGCGGTCACCCGCAACCAGCTCGGCAAGGGCACCGCCTGGTACGTCTCCACCCGGCTCTCCGGACCCCACCTGGACACCGTCCTGGACCGCGCCCGCACCGACGCCGGCATCGCACCGCGCACCGGCCTCGCCCACGACACCGAGGTCGTGCGGCGCGCCGGGGAGAGCGGCACGTACCTCTTCGCGATCAACCACAGCGACGCCGACACCGAGGTGGCGCTCGACGCCCCCGGCACCGAACTCCTCACCGGCAAGCCCGCCGCGGACCGTCTCGCCGTTCCGGCGGGCGCGGTGCGCGTCGTACGGCTCGACGGCTGAGGCGCACCCCCGCACCGCCCGCACCGCCCGCACCGCCCGCACCGCCCGCACCACCATTCCGCACCACCCCCGTTACCCCGCACAACGGTCGAAGGGACATCGACGATGTACGGAACGACGCACACCCGCAGAAGAGCCGCAGGAACGGTGGCCGCACTGTCCGGCCTGCTGTTCGCCGCACTCCCCGCCCAGGCCGCCCACGCGGCCACCACCCCCGCGAACCCCGGCTTCGAGTCCGGGGCCACCGGCTGGTCGACGTACTCGGCCGGAGGCCAGAACGCCGCCTCCTTCACCGAGGCGGGCGGCCACACGGGCAGCACCAGGCTCAGCCACTGGTCCGCCTCGGCGTACAAGGTCGAGACCTACCAGTACCTCTCCGGCCTCACCGACGGCACGTACACCCTCAGTGCCTGGGTGCGGTCCGGCGGCGGCCAGAACTCCGCCTACATAGCCCTGCGCAACTGCGGCGCCGCCGAGCAGCGCACCGACCTGCCGCCCACCGCCAACGGCGCCTGGATCCGGCTCGTCACCTCCGTCAAGGTGACCGGAGGGGCCTGCACGATCAGCCTCAACTCCGACGCGCACGCGGGGGAGTGGGCCAACTTCGACGACATCACGTTCACCCAGGGCACCACCGGGCTGAGCGTCAAGGGCGGTGACCTCTCCACCCTCCCGAAGAACGAGGCGCACGGCGCGACCTACCGCAACGCGAGCGGTACGGCCGGCGACGCGATGACCATCCTCAAGAACTCCGGGATGAACTACGTGCGTCTCAAGGTCTGGGTGAACCCGGCCGACGGCTACAACAACAAGGCCCGCGTCCTGGCCATGGCCAAGCGCGCCAAGGCCCTCGGTATGAAGACGCTCATCGACTTCCACTACTCCGACGCCTGGGCCGACCCGGGCAAGCAGAACAAGCCCGCCGCCTGGTCCGGCCACAGCTACAGCCAGCTCCGCACCGACGTCTACAACCACACGTACGACGTGCTGAACGCGCTGAAGGCCCAGGGCACCACCGCCGACATGGTGCAGATCGGCAACGAGACCAACGCCGGAATGCTGTGGCCCGAGGGGTCCACGGACAACTGGACCCAGCTCGCCGGCCTCCTGACCTCCGGGGCGAACGCCGCCAAGGCCGTCTCCTCCGGTACGAAGGTGGCGCTGCACCTCGCCAAGGGCGGCGACAACGCCGGCACCCGCTGGTGGTTCGACAACGCCGTGTCGCGGGGCGTCCCCTTCGACGTCGTCGCCCTCTCCTACTACGGCTACTGGCACGGCTCGCTGTCCGAGCTCCAGACCAACCTCGACGACGCCGCGTCCCGGTACGGGAAGCCGGTGCTCGTCGCCGAGACCGCGTACGCCCACACGCTCGCGGACGACGACGGCCTGGAGAACAACGTGGCCACCGCCGGCCAGCTCGTCACGGGCTACCCGGCGACCCCGGCCGGACAGGCGGCCAACCTCCGGGACGTCATGAACGTCGTCGAGGCCGTCCCGAACGGCCGCGGACTCGGCGCCGTGTACTGGGAGCCGGCCTGGACCGCCGTCACCGGCAGCGGCTGGGACCCGGCCGACCCGTCGTCCGGCAACGCCTGGGAGAACCAGGCGGTGTTCGACTACAACGGGAAGCTGCTCCCGGCGGCGAGCTGGTTCTCCCACCGGTAGCGGCTAGAGGGGCGCGCCGTGCCACTTCCACGAGGTGACACGGTCACGGCCCGGCAGATCGGCGCGGCCGGTGGACCAGAGCAGGACGGTCCACCGGTCCGCGTCGTCCGGCGCGTCGGGGAAGAGCCGGGCCAGCACCCGGTCACACAGGTCTGCGGGCGGCGTCCAGGACACGGACAGGCTCTCGGCGACGTCATGGGTGTGCACGAGGGTCTCCACGACACCCATCGCCGCGAATCCCTCCGGGTCGGCGAGCCCGTGCACATGGTGCGAGCGGACGTCCGGCGGGGTCGTCCGCACCATCGCCGTGAGCAGGGCTCCGCTCGCCTCCAGGGTCTCCAGCAGCCCGGCGGACCCCGCCGCCGGGTCCGCGAAGATCGAGTTCGCCGGCCCGCCCTCGCGCTCCGCCGCATACCGGTAGGCCACCTCGGTACCGGTCGGCGGCCTCCGCGGGCCCAGCTGGACCGCGTACGCGAACAGGTCGTCGCTCAGATGCTCCAGCGTCTCCCAGCAGTCCCACGCCAAGGACCCGGCCGGCACCCGCCAGTCGTCCGCCGGGGACTTCGCGAGGGTGTCGACCGCGAGACGGACGGCGAAGGCCACGTCGTCCGCGGTGACCGGCATCCGGGTCCCGCTCAGCGCCGCGCGTTCGGCGGCGCCGCACTCCACGCAGAACTCGTTGCCCTCGGGATCGGCCATCGTCGCCCAGCCACGCCCGTTGGGCCTGCGGTGGTCGCCGACCAGCGCGGCGCCGAGGGCGAGCAGCCGCTCGACCTCCGCGTCACGGCCGCGGTCCTCGGGCCGCAGATCGAGGTGGATCCGGTTCTTCGTGCTCTTGGGTTCGGGCACCGTGACGAACAGCAACGCCGCCCCCGGAGTCTCGACGAGTGCCTCGGGACCGCCGGGCCCGTCCTCGTCGGACACGGAGGCACCGAGCGCCTCGGCCCAGAAGAGTGCCAGTTCATAGGCGTCGGAGCAGTCGATGGTGATGTGCTGTACGAGCGAAGTCATGGGCGCCACTGTCTCCGCAGACCCGGGCCGAGGTCCAGCGAGTTGAGGCCGGGGCTCCGGTGTCCGGAGCCGACGGGTAGGGCGGATCGTCATATATATAGTGACCCGATGATCTCGAACATCAGCCCCCTGGAACTGTTCGTCCTGGTGCCGTTGACGCTCCTCATCCTCTGCGTGCCGTCGTTCATCGCCCACCGCAGGGGAGTGGAGCGCCTGGGGCTGGTCGTCATGGTCAGCGTGATCGGTGCCTTCACGGGCCTGTTCTGGTTCGTGGCCCTGGTCATGGCGCTGACGATGCGCACCCGCGGCCCGGCCCCGACACTTCCGTGAGCCGGAACACCGAAGGGGCGGGACGCGTCGCGCGTCCCGCCCCTTCCGGCCGTCGTACGCGGCCTACTTCACCGGTGTGAAGTCACGCGCCCCGATGAACTCGGGCCGGCGGACCGGAGCCGCGAAGGGCTCCTGCGCCGTGTTCTCCACGCTGTTGAACACGATGAAGACGTTGCTGCGCGGATACGGGGTGATGTTGTCCCCCGAGCCGTGCATCGCGTTGCAGTCGAACCAGGTCGCCGAACCCGCCCTGCCCGTGAAGAGTTTGATGCCGTGGCGGTCGGCCATCTTCGTCAGTGCCTCGTCGGACGGGGTGCCGGCGTCCTGCATCTGGAGGGACTTCTTGTAGTTGTCCTTCGGCGTCTCGCCGGCGCAGCCGAGGAACGACCTGTGCGAACCGGGCATGATCATCAGTCCGCCGTTGGTGTCGTGGTTCTCGGTCAGCGCGATCGAGACGGACACGGTGCGCATGTTCGGCAGACCGTCCTCGGCGTGCCAGGTCTCGAAGTCCGAGTGCCAGTAGAAGCCCGAAGCCCCGAAGCCCGGCTTCACGTTGATCCGGGACTGGTGGACGTACACGTCCGAGCCCAGGATCTGACGGGCCCGGCCCACCACGCGCTCGTCGCTCACGAGCCGAGCGAAGACCTCGCTCAGCCGGTGGACCTCGAAGACGGAGCGTACGCTCTGCGACTTCGGCTCGATGACCGAGCGTTCGTCGGCCCGGACCGCCGGATCGGCGATCAGGCGTTCCAGCTCCGCGTGGTAGCCGGCCGCCTCCTGCGGCGTGACGATCTGGTCGACGGTGAGGAAGCCGTTCTGGTCGAAGCCCTGGAGGTCCTTCGCGGAAACCGGTCCCGGCGCGCCCGGCGCGGACCAGATGACCGGGTCCTGGCGGGGAGTGGTCATCTCGGCGGCGCCGCGCGAGGGGTACAGGTCGGCGCGTGCATCGGTGGTCATGGTTCAGCCCTCCTCTGTCAGCAGCGGGTAGACACCGTTCTCGTCATGGTCCTCCCGTCCGGTGACGGGAGGGTTGAAGACACACACGCAGCGGAAGTCCGTCCTCGGCCGCAGCGTGTGGTGCTCGTGGCCGTTCAGCAGGTACATCGTTCCCGGGGAGATCCAGTGCTTCTCGCCGGTCTCGTCGTTGGTGAGCTCGGCCTCGCCCTCGGTGCACAGCACGGCCTCGATGTGGTTCGCGTACCACATGGACGTCTCCGTGCCCGCGTACAGCACGGTCTCGTGGAGGGAGAAGCCCACCTTCTCCCCGGCGAGCACGATGCGCTTGCTCTCCCAGGTCCCGGAGGCTGCCCTCACATGCCGGTCGGTGTTCTCGATGTCACTGAACGATCGGACGATCACGGTGGGATGGTGCCTTTCTCTTCTGTACTGCTCAGGTCTGCCTGCCCCGGGGGCGTACCCCGGTCAGGCGGTCTCGCGGACGGACCGGGCCAGCGTGCGCAGGCCCTCGTCCAGCTCTTCGGGGGTGACGGTCAGCGGCGGGAGCAGCTTCACGACCTCGCTCTGCGGGCCGGAGGTCTCCAGCAGCAGGCCCAGCTCGAAGGCGCGCGCGCAGACGGCGGCGGCGCGCGCCGGGTCGGCGAACTCCATGCCCCAGACCAGGCCACGGCCGCGGAACTGCGCGGTCGGCTCCTCGGCGCAGATCGCCAGGAGTGTCTGCTCGACCTGCTCGCCGCGGGCCAGGGTCTGCTTCTCCATCTGGCCGTCCGCCCAGTAGGCGTCGAGCGCGGCGGCGGCGGTGACGAAGGCCGGGTTGTTGCCGCGGAAGGTCCCGTTGTGCTCGCCGGGCTCCCAGATGTCCAGCTCGCCCTTGAAGAGGCAGAGCGACATCGGCAGACCGTAGCCGCTGATCGACTTCGACAGCGTGACGATGTCCGGGACGATGCCGGCCTCCTCGAAGGAGAAGAAGCCGCCGGTACGGCCGCAGCCCATCTGGATGTCGTCGACGATCAGGAGCATGTCCTGGCGATGGCACAGGTCCTGGAGGGCGCGGAGCCACTGGGCACGCGCGACGTTGATGCCGCCCTCGCCCTGCACGGTCTCCACGATCACGGCCGCGGGCTTGTTGAGCCCGGACCCCTGGTCCTCCAGGAGCCGCTCGAACCAGAGGAAGTCGGGGACCGTGCCGTCGAAGTAGTTGTCGAACGGCATCGGGGTGCCGTGCACCAGCGGGATGCCGGCACCGGCCCGCTTGAAGGCGTTGCCGGTCACGGCGAGCGAGCCGAGCGACATGCCGTGGAAGGCGTTGGTGAACGAGACGACGGACTCGCGGCCCTTGACCTTGCGGGCGAGCTTCAGCGCCGACTCGACCGCATTGGTGCCGGTCGGGCCGGGGAACATCACCTTGTACGGCAGGTCACGAGGACGCAGGATCACGTTCTCGAACGTCTCGAGGAACGCGCGCTTGGCCGTCGTGGCCATGTCCAGGCCGTGGGTGATGCCGTCACGCTCGATGTAGTCGATCAGCGCGCGTTTCAGCACCGGGTTGTTGTGGCCGTAGTTGAGCGATCCGGCACCGGCGAAGAAGTCGAGGTACGAGTGTCCGTCCTCGTCCGTCAGCCGGGCACCCTGGGCCCGGTCGAAGACCGCGGGCCAACTGCGGCAGTAGCTCCGTACCTCGGACTCCAGGGTCTCGAAGACACTCAGGGCGGGCGGGGTGATGGTCACGGCGGATCTCCTGCTCGAGGGGGGTGACGGGCGGCGGGTGAGGCATGCCCCGGGCGGGGCGAGGTCGGGCCCTACGCGTGGAACGGACCGATGCGGTACAGCACTTCCGGCAGGTGCGTTCCCTCGGGGAACAGCCCGCCGTCGAAGAGCACCTCGCGCTCCAGCGGTACGTCGTGGCGCTGCGCGAAGGAGGTGAACAGCCGGTCGGACGCGGTGTTGTCCGGGGTGACGGTCGTCTCGACCGACGCCAGGCCCTGGTCGGCCGTGACCCGCGTGGTCAGCGCGTCCAGCAGGGTGGCGGCCAGGCCCTTCCCGCGGTGGGCGCGGTCGACGGCCACCTGCCAGACGACGAGCGTCCCGGGGCGGTCCGGGCGGATGTAGCCCGTCACGAAGGCGATGGGCCCGCCGGTCTCGTCGCGGGCGACCACGGAGGTCGCCGCGAAGTCACGGCACCACAGCAGGTAGCTGTACGAGGAGTTGAGGTCCAGGACCTCGGAATCGCGGGCGATGCGCCAGATCGCGGCTCCGTCCTCCACTCGCGGGGTGTCGATACTGAGGAATTCACTTCGGGCACGTGCAAAATCTGCTGGTGCGGCGGTCATGCGAATTGAATTTACCCAGCAAAAATCTAAATTGCATCGACGCAGGGGGTTGGGTGAGAGGGGTGGCTGTGTTATCACGCGTGCGCGGGCCGAGCCGGAACGAGCAGTGTTTTCTTGCTATTTGGCCAGGATTCATCCGGCATAACGGTCTCGCTGTGGGGTCGGTCACATGCGTGTAGCTCTTGTGACGCCTGTTCGGATTGAGTACGGCGAACGCGTCGGAACTGGAGTGTTTAGGGGTAAGGAAAGCGGGCAGAAGAATGCGGGGAGCTGCTCGGGATGAAGCAGCTCCCCTTTTCGTTGAATTATCGGACCAATTGCGGCCGGACTGCGGTTCGGATTGCTGCCGGATTATGGTCCGGATGATTGCGGTCCGATTGCGTTCCGGTAATTCAGTCGGTCGGCCAGGTTTCCGAGACGGCGTTGCGGGCAGCCTCGAAGTCGGCCTCACGGCCGGTCTCGGCGAGCGCGGCCCCCAGGGCGGCCAGCGAGGCGTGCACGGCGCCCCGCGTGGCGTCCACGCCGTAGTGGTTGACCCTGATCATCTCCGTGGACAGTGCTCCGCCGCCCGCGATCAGCGGCAGCGAGGGGTCGCCCGCGAGGGCCTTCGCGACGAGCGCCGAGGCGTCCGCCCCCGCGGGCACGCGCAGCGTCGTGGCGACCGGCGCCGCGGCACGGGCGTCGTGGACGTACGGCTCCAGTCCGGCTCCCAGGGCCACCGCCCCCGCCCGGGTCGCCGCCGCGGCCGAGGAGTGCCGCGCCGTCAGGGTGTCCAGGCCCTCCGCCTCGATCCGCTCCACGCAGGCCTCCAGCGCCAGCATCTCCAGCTGGGCCGGGGCGTGCGGCAGCGCCCTGCGGCCCGCGTCGATCCAGCGGGCCTTCCAGTCGAGGAGGGACAGGTAGGAGTGGCGCGGGGCCTGCGGGTTGGCGGCCATCCGCTCCCACGCCCGCTCGCTCACCGACACCGCGGACACCCCGGCGGGGCCGCCCATCGCCTTCTGCGCGCCGATGACGCACAGGTCCACGCCCCAGACGTCCGGCAGCAGCGGCTCCGCACCCACCGACGCCACGGCGTCCAACATGAACAGCGCGCCGTGCGCCCGGACCACCTCGCCGATCTCCGGGACCGGGTTGGTGTTGCCGGTCGCCGCCTCGGCGTGCACCAGCGACACGAAGTCGATCTCCGGGTGCGCGGCCAGCGCCCGCTCGACCTGCTCGGCGGTGACCGCCGAGTGGAAGGGCACGGCGAGGTCGACGACCTCGGCCCCGCAGTCCCGCAGCCAGTTGCCGAAGGTCTGGCCGTACGGCCCCGTGACGATGTTCAGCGCGGTCGAACCGGGCCGGGCGCCGCCCCGGATGCAGCCTTCGAGGGGCAGCAGCGCCTCGCCCTGCATGATGACGACGTCCTGCCCGGTGGCGAGGAGGCCGGCCACCCGCCGCTCGATCGCCGCGAAATGCGCGGCGGTGAGCGGGGCGAGGTCGAGGAAGGGGTGCGTCACGGTGGTGCTCTCTTCAGGTCGGTCGGTCCGCGGTCGGCGCTTGGGTCCGAGGGTACCCAGAACCTCCCGGAGCCCTCGGCGGGCCGCCTCGTACAGTGCTGTGCATGAGTGATCACGAGGTGGCGCGGGTGTTGCGGATCGAGGGGCGGGTGCTCGCCGGCCCCGACGACGTGCGGGACGGTCTCTGGGCCGTCGACGGGCGGATCACCTACGAACGGCCGCCGGGCGCCGACGACGCCCTGACCCTCACCGGCTGGGCGCTGCCCGGCCTCGTCGACGCGCACTGCCACGTCGGCCTCGACCGCCACGGGCCCGTCGACGCGGCGACCAGCGAGAAGCAGGCCCTCACCGACCGGGAGGCCGGAACCCTGCTCATCAGGGACGCCGGATCACCCTCCGACACCCGCTGGATCGACGACCGCGAGGACCTGCCGAAGATCATCAGGGCGGGCCGGCACATCGCCAGGACCCGCCGGTACATCAGGAACTACGCCCATGAGATCGAGCCGGGCGACCTGGTGGCGTACGTCGCCCGGGAGGCGAGGCGCGGCGACGGCTGGGTGAAGCTGGTGGGGGACTGGATCGACCGGGACGCCGGGGACCTGACGGCCTGCTGGCCCCGGGGCGAGGTCGAGGCGGCCATCGCCGAGGCGCACCGGCTGGGCGCCCGGGTCACCGCGCACTGCTTCGCCGAGGTCGCCCTGCGCGACCTGGTGGAAGCGGGGATCGACTGCGTCGAGCACGCGACGGGGCTGACCGAGGACACCATCCCGCTCTTCGCGGAGCGCGGCGTCGCCATCGTCCCGACCCTGGTCAACATCGCCACGTTCCCGGACCTCGCGGCGGGCGGCGAGGCCAAGTTCCCCCGCTGGTCCGCCCACATGCGGCAGCTGTACGAGCGCCGCTACGACACCGTGCGCGCGGCGTACGACGCGGGGATCCCCGTCTTCGTCGGCACCGACGCCGGCGGCTCGCTGGCCCACGGCCTGGTGGCGGCGGAGGTCGCCGAGCTGGTGAAGGCGGGCATCCCGCCCCTGGAGGCGCTCTCCGCGACGGCCTGGGGCGCGCGGCGCTGGCTGGGCAGGCCGGTGCTGGAGGAGGGCGCCCCGGCGGACCTGGTGGTGTACGACGAGGATCCGCGGGCGGACGTACGGGTGCTGGCGGCCCCGCGGCGGGTGGTGCTCGACGGGCGGGTGGTCGGCTGACCGCCCGTGGGCGTCAGGTTGACGAGCGGTGTCCCCGGAGGTCACCGCTCGTTGAACCACCTCGGTGCGCGATCCGGCGGCCGTACGAACGCGCCGCCCACGCTCGGCGATACGGGTGACTCCGAGGCGCGTGCGGGTGACACCGAGGAACTCCTGTGCCGGAAGATTCGAATACGTACGCTAAAACCCCTCTTTGGAGTGAACTGACGCCAGGTATCTGTCAGTTCACTCTCTGTGCGTAAAGATTCACGGAGTCGAGGCCACCGGTGCCCGCGATGTCCCCCATTGGACGGCGCCGGTGGCTCCATGTCTCTTGTGGGGGTTCCACCATTTTGAACAGCAACACCTTCCGTCTGGCTGCCCTGGCGGTCGCCGCCGCTCCCGTCGCCCTGCTGGTCGCCGTCCCCGCCCAGGCCGCCACCGCGACGACCCCGGCCACCCCGGCCGGCAGCCACGGAAAGGCGACCGCGGTCGTGCTCCGCGCCGGGCTCGACGTGTCGCTCCTGAACAAGGCGGTCCACGTGCCGCTCAACGCCGCGCTCAACGACGTGCGGGCACCTGCGAGCGCGGAGAGGACCGCGCTCAGTGTGGAGGTCGACGGGGCCGAGAAGGGACGGCCGGTCCGTCTGCTGAAGGCCGACGTCGCCACGGCGGACGCCACGGTGGACGCGCACAGGGCCGAGGGGTACACCAACCTCGTCAAGGCCCGGGTGCACGTCCCCGGCCTCCCGCTGCTCTCCCTGATCGAGGTGGAGAAGGTCACCTCCAGGGCGCTGTGCGAGGTGGGCAGGAAGCCGGTCGCCGAGTCGAACGTGCTGGGGCATGTGAAGGTGCTCGGCAAGAAGATCCGGCTGACCTCCGGCGGCACGACGAACGTCGAGGTGCCGGGCGTCGGAGAGGTGACCCTCGACCTGTCGAAGACCCGCACCACGACCCGTACGGCCGCGGCGACCGCGCTCCGGCTGCGGGTGTCCGTGAATCCGCTCGACCTCAACGTCGCCGATGTCCAGGGCGAGATCACCCTGGCCGGGGCGACGTGCGAGACGCCGAAGGGCGGCGGTTCCCACAGCGGCGGTTCGGGTGACGGGGGCTCGGACAACGGCGGCTCCTCCGGCGGGGGTTCTGACGGCGGCTCGACCGACGGCGGCTCGGACAGCGGCGGTTCGACCGACGGCGGAACCGACGCGGGCACGTCAGGCACCGGCGGATCCACGGCCGGATCCACCGGCGGATCCGGTGACACGGCCGGCAGCGGGAACACGGCCGGCGGCGACACGGCCGGCACGGGCGGCAAGGACGACGGCGGCGGCAAGGACGACGGCGGTGACGTGAAGACCCAGACGGGCGCCGAGGCGGCGGCACCCGCCGGCGGCGACCTCGCCGAGACCGGCTCCAGCTCCTCGACCCCGTACATCGCGGGAGGCGCGGCCCTCCTGCTGGCGGTCGGCGCCGGGGCCACCGTCGTCGCCCGCAGGCGCGGCCAGAACTGATCACGCCCGAGGGAGCAGGGGGCGGGCGGGGAGCGGTGCTCGCGCGAGTGAGCACCGCTCCCCGCCCGGGGGCCGTCAGTCCGCGGCCCGCCGCGGCAGTCCCTGCAGCGCCAGGTCGAGCGCCTGCAGGAACCGGTTGGTCGTCACCCGGTCACGCACGGCCAGCCGCAGCCAGTCGCCGCCCAGCCCGGGGAACGTGTCCCCGCGCCGCGCCGCGAAGCCCAGCGACCGCAGCCGCTCCCGTACCTCGTCCGCCCGGTCCAGCCGGAGCAGGACGAACGGCCCCGCGGCCGGCTCCACCACCCGCACCTCACCGAACTCCGCGAGCCCGGCCAGCAGATGCGCCCGGTCCACCGTGACCCGGTCCGCCGCGTCGGCGGCCTCGACCAGCGCCCGCGGCTCCATGCACGCCTCGGCCGCCGCCAGCGCGGGCGAGGACACCGGCCACAGCGGCTGCGCCTCCTGGAGCAGGGTGACCGTCGCCGGATCCGCGAGGACGTAGCCGATCCGCAGCCCCGCCAGACCCCAGGTCTTGGTCAGGCTCCGCAGTACGACGAGCCCCGGGACGTCCTCACGCCCGCACAGCGCCTCCCGTTCGCCCGGAACGGCGTCCATGAACGCCTCGTCGACCACCAGCGTCCGCCCGGGCCGCGCCAGTTGCTCCAGCACGGCGGCGGGATGCAGCACCGACGTCGGATTGGTCGGATTGCCGATCACCACCAGATCCGCGTCCTCGGGCACCGCCGCCGGATCCAGCCGGAAGCCGTCCTCCGGCCGCAGCACCACGCGTTTGACCTCGTGCCCGGCAGCGCGCAGCGCCGCCTCCGGTTCGGTGAACTGCGGATGCACCACGACCGGACGTCTGGCCGGCAACGCGCGCGCGATCAGCACGAACGCCTCCGCCGCGCCCGCCGTGAGCAGGACCCGTTCCTCCGGAAGCCCGTGCCGTCCGGCGACCGCCGCCCGTGCCGTACTTCCGTCCGGATAGGCGGCCAGCGAGCCCAGCGACGCGGCTATCCGTTCCCGCAGCCACTCGGGGGGCGTACCGGTCCGCACGTTCACGGCGAGATCGGTCAGGTCCAGGCCGCGTACTTCCGCGTCACCGTGGTGTCGCAGATCGGGCCCGGCGCTGTCGGGATGCTTCGTGTCCTTGGTGTGCTTCGTGTGCTTCGTGGGGGGGAGCATGGCAGCCATGGTGAACGGCCGGGCGCGATTCGTCGACGCCGGGGTGCCGATCCGTGCGGACCGGCGGGCCACCGCGCAGGTCGCCGACGCCGACTTCCGCTTCGCGACCAGGAGTTCGTCCGCACCGGCCAGTGCGGCGGCCTCGGCGACGGACGGCGTCCCCGTGGCGGCCAGCGGCGCCCCCGACGGGTTCGGTACGCGAACGGCCGCCAGTGCCGCGGCCGTCCAGGACCGCACCGGAACCCCCAGCTCCGCCGCCGCACCAGCGATGCCCGGCTCGTCCGCCCTGGTGTCGAGCGTGGCCAGCTCCACCACGTCGGCGACGGACAGCCCGGCCGTACCCAGTGACTCCCGGACGAGCGCGAGCACCTCCCCGGCCGGAACACCACGGCGGGCACCGACGCCGACGACCAGCGCGGCACGGGTCATGAACGGATCCTTCCGGGGGAACACAGGTAAGGGCGGCCTCAGGTGCGGGACCGGGGGGCAATCGGCTAGCAAGGCCCCATGGCGGTATTCGTCGCGCTCGGCGCGTTCCTGATGACCCTGGCGGGTGGCTGGGTCGCTCAGCGCGTCACCGACCGCCGGCACCTGGTGCTCGGCCTCGCCGGAGGGCTGATGCTCGGCGTCGTCGGCCTCGACCTGCTGCCCGAGGCGGTGGAGGCGGCAGGCCAGGAGGTCTTCGGCGTCCCCGCCGCACTGCTGCTGTTCGTCGGCGGCTTCCTCGTGGCCCATCTCGTCGAGCGTTCGCTGGCCGTACGCCAGGCGGCACACGGGGCGAGCGAGGAACGGGTGCCGCAGGTCGGGATGACGGCGGCGGCCGCGATGGTCGGCCACAGCCTGATGGACGGCGTCGCGCTCGGCGCCGCCTTCCAGGTCGGCGGCGGCATGGGCGCGGCCGTCGCACTGGCCGTCATCACCCATGACTTCGCCGACGGTTTCAACACGTACACGATCACCAGCCTCTACGGGAACGCCCGCCGCAAGGCCCTCCTGATGCTGTACGCGGACGCACTGGCCCCGATCGTGGGCGCGGCGACGACCTTGCTGTTCACCCTTCCGGAGGAACTGCTCGGCTGCTATCTCGGATTCTTCGGCGGGGCGCTCCTCTACCTCGCCGCCGCCGAGATCCTGCCCGAGGCGCACCACGAGCACCCGGCCCGCTCCACGCTGCTGTGCACCGTCGCAGGAGTGGGCTTCATCTGGCTGGTGGTCGGCGTCGCGGAGTGAACCCGCGACGCCGTTCACGCGCGGCACCGTTCCACGAACCGCCGGGCCACAGCGGGCTCGGCCGCCCAGTGGGTGTGCAGATAGCTCGCGTGCACCCCCTGCTGCACGAAGCCCTCCACCCGGCGTTCCGGCTGGTGCAGGCCCCAGGCGGGCGTCGCACCCGCACCCGGCTCCAGCACCGTCCGGTGGAACTCGTGCCCGCGCAGCCGCGTCCCGGCCACCGCCAGCACGCTGTCGGACACCGCCACCGCCTGCCGGTAGCCGAGCGTCAGCCGCTCGGACATCCGGGCCGACGCGTCCAGCACCCCGCACATCGGACGCCCGTCCAGCTCACGCGCCAGATACAGGAGCCCCGCGCACTCCGCCGCCACCGGGGCGCCGGACCTCGCCAGTTCGGTGACCGCCCTGCGCAGCGGCTCGTTCGCCGACAGCTCCGGCGCGTACACCTCCGGGAAGCCGCCGCCGATGACCAGCCCCGCCGTGCCCGCGGGCAGCTTCTCGTCGCGCAGCGGGTCGAAGACCACCACCTCCGCGCCGGCCGCCGTCAGCAGCTCGGAGTGCTCCGCGTACGCGAACGTGAACGCGGCGCCGCCCGCCACCGCGACCACCGGCCGCGCCCCCTCCACGGCCTGCGGCTCCGGCTCCCACGCCGCGTCGGGCAGCGCGGGCGCCGTACGGGCCAGCGCCAGCAGCGCGTCCAGATCACAGCCGGCCGCCACCCGCTCGCCCATCGCCCGTACGGCGTCGACGGCATCGGCCTGCCGCTCCGCCACCGGCACCAGACCCAGGTGACGCGAGGGCGTCACCACCTGCGGAGCCCGCCGCAGCGCCCCCAGCACCGGCAGGCCCGTCTCGTCGAGGGCCTCCCGCAGCAGCGCCTCGTGCCGGTCGGACGCCACCTTGTTGAGGATCACCCCGCCGATCCGCACCTCCGGATCCCAGGAGGCGAAACCGTGCACGAGCGCCGCGACCGAACGGGACTGCGACGACGCGTCGACGACCAGCACGACAGGGGCCCGGAGCAGCTTCGACACCTGAGCGGTCGAGGCCAGTTCACCCTGTCCCGAGGCGCCGTCGTACAGTCCCATCACGCCCTCGACGACCGCCAGACCGGCACCGGCCGCCCCGTGCGCGAACAGCGGGGCGATCAGCTCCGGACCGCACATGTACGCGTCCAGATTGCGCCCCGGGCGGCCGGTGGCCAGCGCGTGGTAGCCGGGATCGATGTAGTCGGGTCCCACCTTGTGCGGGGACACGGCGAGACCCCGCCCGGCGAAGGCGGCCATCAGACCCGTGGCGACCGTGGTCTTGCCGGTGTTGGAGGCCGGTGCGGCGATGACCAGACGGGGAACGCTCACCACTCGATGCCTCTCTGGCCCTTCTGGCCCGCGTCCATCGGGTGCTTGACCTTCGACATGTCCGTCACCAGGTCGGCGGCCTCGATCAGCTTCGCGGGAGCGTTCCGCCCGGTGATCACCACGTGCTGCGTGCCCGGACGGCCGCGCATCACCTCGACGACCTCGTCGGTGTCGATCCAGCCCCAGTGCATGGGGTAGGCGAACTCGTCGAGCACGTACAGCTTGTAGGTCTCCGCCGCCAGGTCGCGCTTGACCTGCTCCCAGCCCTCCCGGGCCTTCTCCTCGTTGTCGGAGTTGTCGCCGTGGATGCCCCGCTGGACCCAGGACCAGCCCTCGCCCATCTTGTGCCAGTCGACGGTGCCGCCCTCGCCGCTCGCCCCGAGCACCTTCAGCGCGTTCTCCTCGCCGACCTTCCACTTCGCCGACTTCACGAACTGGAACACCCCGATCGGCCAGCCCTGGTTCCAGGCCCGCAGTGCGAGCCCGAAGGCGGCCGTCGACTTGCCCTTGCCGATGCCCGTGTGGACGAACAGAAGCGGACGATTGCGCCGCTGACGTGTCGTCAGCCCGTCGTCCGGTACCGATACAGGCTGTCCCTGTGGCATTACGCGGCCCTCCCGGCTGCTTGAACATCCTTGACCAGCCCGGCGATCGAATCGGCGCGCAGCTCGTCGAGCGTGACCGCGGTGCCCCCCAGATCCCGGGCAAGCTGTGCGGCGAGCCCGAGGCGCACGATCCCCGACTCGCAGTCCACGACGACGGACGCCGTGCCCTCGGCGGCGTGCAGCCGCCCCGCCCGCGCGGCGAGCGCCACCGGTTCGGGGCCACCCGTCGCCCGGCCGTCCGTCACCACGACGAGCAGCGGACGCCGCGACGGATCACGCAGCCGCTCCACGCGCAGCACGTCGTGCGCCCTCAACAGCCCTGCGGCCAGCGGTGTACGCCCGCCCGTCGGCAACGACTCCAGCCGGGCCGCCGCCGCGTCCACCGACGACGTCGGTGGCAGCACGACCTCCGCGTCCTTGCCGCGGAACGTCACCAGACCGACCTTGTCCCGCCGCTGGTAGGCATCCAGCAGCAGCGACATCACCGCGCCCTTCACCGCGCTCATCCGCTGCCGGGCCGCCATCGACCCCGAGGCGTCCACCACGAACAGCACGAGGTTCCCCTCGCGCCCCTCCCGCGTCGCCTGCCGCAGATCGTCACGCCGTACGACGAGCCCCCGCCCGGACCGCCCGCGTGCCCGCTGGTGCGGCGCCGCGGCCTGCACGGTCGCCGCCAGGTGCAGCTTCGTCAGGGCGCCCTCCGGCCGCCGGGCCCCGGTGGTCCGCCCGTGCTCCGTACGGGCCCGGGACCGCCGCCCGGCCGCACCCTCGCCGAGACCGGGCACGCTGAGCATCTTCGTACGGAACGGCTCCGAGGCGCGTACGGGCTGCTGCTCCCCGCCGTGCGACGGCGAGGGCGAGGGCCGCCCCTGCTCCGGGGCCTCGCCGCCCTGCTCGGGACCGGAGTCACCGCTCCGGTCCGGGGCGTCGGGACCGGAGTCCTGCGGAGGCACCCCGCCACCGCCGCCGGGCCCGTCGGGATCGGGCTCGCCGTCGCCCTCACCCTCGTCGCCCGCCGCGTCCTTGAGCGTGTCGTCCAGCTTGTCCTCGTCGAGCCCCGGCGCGTCGAACGGATTGCGGCGACGCCGGTGGGGGAGCGCGAGCAGGGCGGCCTGCCGCACGTCCTCGGCGGTGACCTCGTCACGCCCCGCCCACGCGGCCAGCGCGGTCGCGGTCCGGGCCATGACGATGTCGGCACGCATCCCGTCGACCTCGAACGCCGCGCACGTAGCCGCGATCTGCCGCAACACGCCGTCCCCGAGCACCACCCGGGGCAGCAGGACACGCGCGGCGGCGATCCGGTCCCGCAACGCGGCCTCCTCCGCCGCCCACCGGCCGGCGAACCCGGCGGGATCGTCGTCGTACGCGAGCCGCCGCCGCACGACCTCGACCCGCTGATCGGTGTCGCGGGAAGCCGCCACCTCGACGGTCAGCCCGAAGCGGTCCAGCAACTGCGGGCGCAGCTCACCCTCTTCGGGGTTCATCGTCCCGACCAGCAGGAACCGCGCCGCATGCCGTACGGAGACGCCCTCGCGCTCGACGTACGAGGCACCCATGGCCGCCGCGTCCAGCAGCAGGTCCACCAGGTGGTCATGGAGCAGGTTGACCTCGTCCACGTACAGGATCCCGCGGTGCGCGTCGGCCAGGAGCCCCGGCTCGAACGCCTTCACGCCCTCCGAGAGGGCCCGCTCGATGTCGAGCGCGCCCACCAGCCGGTCCTCCGACGCGCCGACGGGCAGCTCCACGGTCCGCGCCGCCCGTGACACGCCGGTCCCGGCCTCGTGCGGACCGTCGGGACACGCCGGATCGGGCACGACCGGGTCACACGAGAACCGGCACCCGGAAACCACGGACACCTCAGGCATCAGCGCGGCGAGGGCCCGCACGGCGGTGGACTTGGCGGTGCCCTTCTCACCCCGCACGAGCACCCCGCCGACGGCCGGACTGACGGCGTTGAGCAACAGCCCCAGCCGTAGATCGTCCTGTCCGACGATGGCGGTGAAGGGATACGGGGTACTCACAGTGCCTCCTCTGTCACGTGCACAACATCTCCAGCCACACCAGGCGTCCGCCCCGCGTTCCGGGGCACCATTTCAAGCCTGTCCGGCGATTGAGTACCGGGGTCCGGGGCGGAGCCCCGGTCAGGCGCAGCCCCCAGCACCGGTCCTGCCGCAGGCGCACCCGGCGGCACGAACGGCAACCCCCGCGGCGCCCCCTTCGAGATCAACCGCCACAACGCATCCGTGTCCGCGTGCTCCTCGATCAGATCCCCCAGCCGGTCCAGCTGCTCCTCCCGCAACGCCGCGAAACTTGTGTCCGGGGCAGCCACGAACCGCCGCCCCGCCGCCCGCGCCACCTCCTCCAGGAACCGCCGCCGGAACCCGTCGCTCTCCAGCGACCCGTGCCAGTGCGTCCCCCACACCGAGCCCACCCGGCACCCGTCCAGGAACGGCTCACCGCCGCGCACCTCAGCGACCCCGTGATGGATCTCGTACCCCTCCACGGGCTCCCCGAGCGCCGAGCCGACAGGCCGGCCCAGCACCTTCTCCCGGCCGAAGCGGACCCGCACCGGCAGCAGCCCGAGCCCGTCGACGAGCCCCGCCCGCGACTCAACCTCGTCCTCGATCGACTCACCCAGCACCTGGAACCCGCCGCAGATGCCCAGCACCGGACGCCCCTCGGCGGCCCGCCGCGCCAGCGCGCCGGCCAGCCCCCGCTCACGCAGCCACGCGAGCGCCTTCACCGTGCCGCGGGTACCGGGCACGATCACCAGATCCGCGTCCGCCAGCTCCTCGGCCCGGTCCACGAACCGCACCACCACACCCGGCTCGGCCGCCAGCGCGTCCACATCGGTGAAGTTCGACATCAGCGGCACGGCACACACCGCGACCCGCAGGACGTCCTCCCCGTGCGGCGGGGCGACGACCGACTCCCGGACGGCGCCGCGCATCGACACCCGCAGCCCGTCCTCCTCGTCGATGCCCAGACCGTGGGCGAACGGCAGCACCCCGTACGTCCGCCGCCCCGTGAGCTCGTACAGCATGTCCAGACCGGGCTCCAGCAGCGAGACGTCACCCCGGAACTTGTTCACGAGGTACCCCGCGACCAGCTCCTGGTCCTCGGCGGCCAGCAGCGCCGTCGTACCGAAGAACGAGGCGAACACCCCGCCCCGGTCGATGTCCCCGACGACCAGCACCGGAAAGCGCGCGGCCCGCGCGACGCCCATGTTCACGATGTCCGTACGCCGCAGATTGATCTCGGCCGGACTGCCCGCCCCCTCGCAGATCACGGCGTCATACGTGCCCCGGAGCTGCTCCAGACAGTCCACGACCGTCCCGAACAGCGCCTCCTGCCGCCCCCCGTGATAGCCGCGCGCACTCATCTCGCCGACCGGCTTCCCCATCAGGACCACCTGACTGGAACGGTCGCCGCCGGGCTTGAGCAGCACCGGATTCATCAGCGCGGTCGGCTCCACCCGGGCGGCCTGCGCCTGCATCGCCTGGGCGCGGCCGATCTCGGCGCCCTCACGGGTGACGAAGGAGTTCAGTGACATGTTCTGTGCCTTGAACGGCGCGACCTTCACCCCCCGGCGCACCAGCCACCGGCAGATCCCCGCCGTGACGACGCTCTTGCCCGCGTCCGAGGTGGTCCCCGCGACCAGCAGCCCGCCGCCCGGTCCTGCGCTCATGCCCGACCCCTCCGTCCCACGGCCAGCCGACCGGCCACACACACGCCGAGGGCCAGCACACTCACGCGGCGCGACAGCCGCACCGCGCGTTCGATGTCCGCGACCCGCACGACCCGGCCCGCCTCCCCGTTGAGCACGGGCCGGTGCTCGACCCGTCCGCCGTACGCGAGGGTGCCGCCGAGCCGTACGCCGAGCGCACCGGCGAACGAGGCCTCGACCGGGCCCGCGTTGGGGCTCGGATGCTTCCCGGCGTCGGCCCGCCAGGCCCGTACGGCCGCGCGCGGGTTCCCCCCGGCGGCCACCGCGAGCACGGCCGTGAGGCGCGCGCCGGGCCAGCCGGCGAGGTCGTCGAGCCGGGCCGAGGCCCAGCCGTAGCGCAGGTGGCGGGGCGACCTGTGACCGACCATGGCGTCCAGGGTGTTGACGGCCCGGAACCCGACCAGGCCGGGCACCCCGCCCAGCGCACCCCACACCAGGGCCCCCACGACGGCGTCGGAGGTGTTCTCGGCGACGGACTCCACCACCGCGCGGGCGATCTGCTGCTTGTCGAGGGAGTACGGGTCACGGCCGCACAGATGCGGCAGGCGCTCCCGGGCCACCTCGATGTCACCGGCGGCGAGAGCGCCGCCGATGGTGCGGGCCTCGCGGCCCAGCGACGTCCCGCCGACGACGGACCAGGTGGCGGCGGCGGTCAGGGCCACGGCCGCGGCGGGACGGTTCCGTACGGCGCGGGCGGCCAGGGCGGCGGCGCCCGCAGCGCCTCCGGCGCAGACCAGCGCGTGCAGGGCGCCCCGGCCACGGTCGTCGCGCCACAGCCGGTTCTCGACGCCTGCCGCGGCCCGCCCGAAGGCGGCGACGGGATGACCCCGCCGCGGATCACCGAGGAGCAGGTCGCCGAGCAGACCGGCGGCGGCGCCGTACGCGAAGATGCGGTCGGCTCGCACGGTTCAGCCGGCCGTCGCGCCTCGGAGGGCCTTCGTCACGGGTGGCACAGGGACCGACGCACGGCAGCCAGGCATGGCAGATGTCCTCACTCAGGGTCCGCGCCCTGGTTCGACGTGACCGGCGACGAGAGTCTCCTGGCTTCCGGATCCGCAGCTTCCCCGGCCTTCCGGTCCGCGGTGGCGGACCGTGACCTCCATGAGAGGGCTGCTCCCCGGTGACAGTGGCGGGACCGCGCCGGATTCGCACCGGCTTCCTCTCCTGTCGCCGTAAATGGCTCCGGCAGTCCACCACGCTCCGCGAACGCCCGTCAACCTGCCGTTGACCTGCGAGGCTTCAGTGTGCGCAGACGCACACCGGGCCGGACACACAGGTGTGTGTCCGGCCCGGTGCGACCACGTGCGGTGGTCAGGCGACGATCAGATGGATCCCGTACGCCACGGCCGCCACGCACAGTGCGAAGCAGGCGTACGCGCCGGAGCGCGTCATCACGGAGGAGCCGCCCTGCGCCGTCGGCGCCTTGGCGAGACCGATGATGCCGAGGGTGAAGAGGCCGACCAGTGCGACGGTGACCACGAGGCTGACGCCGAAGACGGAAGCGAGAGCTGCCCAGTCGATGTTCATTCGGATCTGTCCTTACACCGTGGCCGGTCGGGCCGGGTCGGCCGGGGTTCCGGCCGTCGGGGCCGGGGCCGGGATGGTGGTCTTGAGGTCCGGGACGCCGGAGCCGACGGGCGGCGGGCTGACGGCCGCGATGGCGGTGGTGACGACACCCGCGGGCTCGGCGTCGGTCGCGTTGACGTTGGTGTGGTCGACCGGCTTGCGGCGCGACAGCATCCAGATGGCTCCGGAGCCCGCCACGAGGAGCACGGCGACCACGCCGACGCCCCAGGGGCCCTGCTTGGTGAGGAACTCCGCGCCCGCGCCGACCAGACCGGCGGCCGGCAGGGTCAGGCCCCAGGCGACGAACATCCGGGTGGCGGTGGACCAGCGGACCACGCCGCCCTTGCGTCCGAGGCCCGCGCCCATCACGGCGCCGGAGCAGGACTGGGTGGTGGAGAGCGAGAAGCCGAGGTGCGAGGAGGCCAGGATGACCGTGGCCGCACTGGTCTGGGCGGCGAAGCCCTGCGGCGGCCTGAGGTCGGTGAGACCGCTGCCCATGGTGCGGATGATGCGCCAGCCGCCGAGGTAGGTGCCCATCGCGATGGCGATACCGGCGGAGGCGATGACCCAGACCGGCGGGTTGGAGCCGGGGGCCAGGACGCCGCCGGTGACCAGGGCCAGGGTGATGATGCCCATCGTCTTCTGCGCGTCGTTGGTGCCGTGGGCGAGGGAGACGAGACCGGCCGAGGCGATCTGGCCGGCCCGGTAGCCCTTGGCGGTCGACTTCAGCTGGGCCTCGTCGGTGATCTTCCGGTTGAGGCGGTACGTCAGTTTCGTGGCCAGCAGCGCGGCCAGACCGGCGACGAGAGGGGCTGCGACGGCGGGCAGCAGGACCTTGGTGACGACGGTGCCGCCGTTGATCGAGGACCAGCCGGCCGACATCACCGCGGCGCCGATGAGGCCGCCGAAGAGTGCGTGGGACGAGCTGGAGGGCAGGCCCACCAGCCAGGTCAGCAGATTCCACAGGATGGCGCCGACGAGCGCCGCGAATATGACCTCGGTTCTGAGGCCGTTCTCATTGATGATCCCGCCGGAGATCGTCTTGGCGACCTCCACCGACAGGAACGCGCCGACGAGGTTGAGAACGGCGGACATGGCCACCGCTGTCTTGGGCTTGAGAGCGCCGGTCGAGATGGTGGTCGCCATCGCGTTGGCGGTGTCGTGGAAACCGTTCGTGAAATCGAACACGAGAGCTGTCACGACCACAATCGCAAGCAGCAGCGTGATGTGTTCCATTTACCCAGGCAATCGTTCGACGTCAGTGGCTGTAGGAACGTAAGCAACCTGAGTGAACGGAAGATGAACTAGGCAGGGCGTTGTGGTGACCCCAAGCGCGTGTGGGCATTCCGCTTGTGTGCGCGAGGAGTTGCCCGGACCCGTTGCGGCACTGCGGGTGCCGGCCTCCCGGCCGGCCCGGCGTGCCTGCCGGCTGCCGGATTTGCCCCATTGGGGAGACTTCGGTCACGTTGCCGGGACAGCCCAGGCGGAACGACCCGGCCGGCCTAGGATCTCCGCATGAGCGACCAGGATCGGGACGTGATCGCACAGGCATGGGCAGGCGTCGTCGCGACGGCCCGCAGGACGGCCGCGGAGGGGCTGGTCGTCGGCACCTCGGGCAACGTGTCGGCACGGGTCGGCGGGACCGTCCTGGTCACCCCCACCGGGGTGCCCTACGACCGGCTGGGACCCGACGACGCCGTCGGCGTCGACCTCGAAGGGCGCCAGGTGCTCGGCGAGCTGACCCCGACCAGCGAACTCCCCCTCCACCTGGCCGTCTACGGCAGCACCCGCGCCGCGGCCGTTGTCCACACCCACGCCGTGCACGCCACCGCCGTCTCCACACTCGTCACCGAGGTGCCGCTGGTGCACTACGCCGCCGCGATGCTCGGAGGACCGGTCCGCACCGCCCCCTACGCCCGCTACGGGACGCCCGAACTCGCGAGCCACATGCTCGCCGCCCTGCGCGACCGCACCGGCTGCCTCCTGCGGAACCACGGGACCGTCACCTACGGGGACACCCTCGAAGAGGCCTACGACCGCACCGCCCAGCTCGAATGGATGTGCAGGCTCTGGCTCACCGCGAGCTCCGTGCCGGACCACAGTCCGGCACTGCTCACCCGGGCCCAGCTGCGCGACGTCCAGGACGCCCTGGAGGACTACGGCCAGCCCGGCTGACGGCGGGCCCGGCACCGGACGGCCCCGCCCCGCTGGCCGTCCGGACCGCGGGCCGGGACACTGAAGCCGTGCGCCCGGCAACAGCGACGGCAGCAGCCGTCACCACGATCCTCGGCGTCGGAGCGGCAGCGGTCGCGGCCGGCCGGTACGCCAGCGACGCCGCCCTCGGCGCCCCGTCGCCCCGCCCCTTCCCCGGAGACCGCAGACTCACCGTGCACGCGACGGCGGCCGGGCAGATCACCCTGACCCGTTCCTTCGCCGCCCTGCGCCCCGGCACGTACGGACTGACCGGCCGCGGCGTCCACGCCGTCGTCGGCCCGCTGACCGTACAGACGCCGGACGGCTCCGCCGACACCGTCGTACGGAGACTGGAACGCGTCAACCGCGGCAGCCTCGTACAGGGCGCCAGGGTCCGCATGACTCCGGAGATCCACACCGGCGACCCGCTCGGCGCCCTCGGCCTGGCCTACAAGGAGGTCGAGATCCCCGGCGAGCTGGGCTTCCTGCCCGCCTGGTTCGTGCCAGGTGCCCGCGACACCTGGGTGATCACCGTGCACGGCCTGGGCACCAGCAGGGAACACCCGCTGAACGTCATGGGCTTCCTGCACGAGCAGCAGCTCCCCGTGCTCGACCTCGCCTACCGCGGGGACGCCGGCGCCCCTCGCCCCCCGGACGGCCTCGGCCACCTCGGCGAGTCCGAATGGCGCGACCTCGACGCGGCCATCCGTTACGCCGTGCGCTACGGAGCCGAGAACGTCATCGTCCACGGCTGGTCCTCCGGCGCCTCGATGGCCCTGCACGCCGCCGTCAACTCCGCCCTCCGGGACCGCATCAGGGGCCTCGTCCTCGACTCCCCGGTCCTGGACTGGGAAGCCACACTCCGTGCCCTGGCCTCCGCACACGGCGTCCCCTCCGCGCTGCTGCCCCTCGCCGTCCGGGCCGCCCAGGGCCGGACGGGGCTGCACGGCGCGCCGCTCCTGGACACCTCGCTGCCGACGGCCCTGCACACCCCGACCCTGATCCTCCACGGCCCCGACGACACCCTGGCCCCCTGGCAGCCGTCCCGGGAACTCGCCGAGCTCCGCCCCGACCTGGTCACACTGCACTCCGTACCGCAGGCTCCGCATGCGGCGATGTGGAATGCCGATCCGGCCGGCTACGAAGAGGCCCTCAGACGCTTCCTCACGCCCCTGATGTGAGGTGATGGGATGGATCGGCCCGGTTGGTGACCGGGCCGGGAACCCTCACGGGCCCCCTCGATCCGGCTTCCGTTTGGGCTTTCGGGCCGTCAGAGGCAAGACTGCTCCTCGTGACGTCCCGTACCCCGCGCGACTCCAGGCTGCGACTTGTCCGCCCGCGACCCCTTGCCACCGCCCGCAAGGCCGTGACCACCCGGCGCACCAGGCCGGCCCCCCGCCCACCCGAGGGCACACCGCCCCCGGCGGAACTGGCCCGCCAGGCCAGGGTCGTGCTGGCCGACGCCGTACGGATCGCCCACTGGGCCGCCGACGGCGCGAGCCCGGGTGCCGCCCCGCTCGCCACCCAGGCCCTCGAACGGGCCGCGGCGGCGCTGGAGGCGTCCCCGGCCCAGGTGCAGGCCGGCTGGGACCGCGCCAGGCTCGCCGGACTCATCGAACTCCACGGCGACACCGCGCGCCCCGGCTGGCGGCTGCGCGCCTGGGACCGCGACGACTCCGCCGTGCTCCGTGGCTGGGTGGCGCTCTTCGACGCCTGGTCGCTCGTCCACGCGGCGCCCGAGGGCATCGAGGCCGCAGCGGTCGCCGAAGCCGTCGAGGCCGTACCCCAGGTGCTGTCCCTCCTGCAGCTCTCGGCGGGACCCGTCACCGTGCCCGCCCTCCTCGACCTCCTCGGCCAGCGCGTCGCGGAACTCCACGAGGAGCGCTGCGAGGTGCCGTACGGGCCGGAGCAGCGGACCGAGCCCGGCTCCGGGCCGGTCGCCGGGCAGCCCGCGGACCTGAACGCGCTGCTGCTCGACTGGGCCCTGGAAGGCCTCGCGGCCGTCGGTGCCCTCACCCTCGGTGCCGGACAGGCCACCCTCACTCCTCTCGGCAACTGGGCGGTCTGGGTCAAGCTGGAGCAGATCTGCGTCGCCGCCCAGAGCCCGGCCGGCAACATCGAACAGGCCGCGGCCGACATGCTGCTCGGCTGCGCACGGCTCACCCCGGGCCCCGCCCGTGCCGAATACCGCGCATGGCTCGCCGCCAGGACCGTCGGCAGCGCCGTGGCCGAACTGCTCGCCGTCGCCCGCGGCGAGGACGCCCTCCTGCGCGGCCTCGCCTTCGAGGCGCTACGCGTCGTCGGCGCCCCCGCCGAACCCGTGGTGCGCTCCGTCGCCACCGAGCCGCAGCTGCGCCCGTACGCCCTGCTCTGGCTCGCCGAGTACGAGGGTGCCGACCCGGACGACGCCCAGGACGTCCTCAGCCGTGAGGAAGCCACCTGGCTCTGGGTCGACACCGCGGCGGCCGTGGCCGATCACGGTGAGACGGGGCTGCTGGTCCGCCACCTCGACTCCGCCGTCCAGGGCACCGTCCCCGCGCTGCTCGACGAGGTCAGGGCCATCGGCCACCCGCGCACCGTGCAGGTGCTGGTCGCTCTCGCCGCCGCCCACCCGGACCCGGCCCTCGCCAAGGCCGTGCGCCGCGCGGCCTTCCAGGTGCACACCGGCGGCGTGTAGCCGCCGGACGCGGCACTCCGGGGGACGCGGTCAGCCCGCGTCCCCCGGGGAGTACGCCCCGAAGCTCCAGACGTTGCCCTCCGCGTCACGGGCCATGTAGTCGCGCGAGCCGTAGTCCTGGTCGGTGGGCGGCATCAGGATCTCCACCCCGTGCTCGACCGCCCGCGCGTGGTGGGCGTCCACGTCGTCCACGACCACGTAGACCCCCGAGGGCCCCGCGCCCGCCATCGCCTTGGCGAACACGCCCTCGCCCCCCTTGGAACCCAGCATCACCCTGCCGCTGCCGCAGGACAGCTCGGCATGGAGCACGCTGCCGTCGTCGCCCTCGTACACCGCCTCCTCGGTGAACCCCAGAGCCCGGGTCAGCACCCCGATCGCGGCCTTGGCGTCGTCGTACAGGAGCGTCGGAAAGACCGTCGGTGCACCACCTGCGCCGGCCATCGCGCACACCCTCTTCCTGTGTCGTCCGTGGATTCGTGGTGATCTGCGTCTCAGTGTTCCACCGGGCACCGGCAACGCGCGCCCGTACGGGCCCCGGATCAGCGGAACGTGTCGCATCGGCCCGGGCAGCCCGCCCGCACTGCACGGACGAGCCGTGCGTCCGGGACTCCGGATTCACGCTCCCCGGAACTTCTCCCGGACCCGGCCGTCGCCGACCGCCGCGGCGGCTTCCAGGCCGTCCCGGATGTCCGCCTCCGTGAGCTCGGTGACCAGTGGCAGGCCCGACTCGGCCGGAGTGGCCGTCGCGTGGCCGGCCCGGACCCCGGCGTAGCAGTCCGCCTGCAACTCCACCTTCACGGAACCGCTGTCGGCACCCTGCCGCCCGTCCTGCGCCCTGCCCAGGGTGCCCAGCTGGTTCTTGTACGTGGTGGCCGTACTCGCGCGCCACCACGTACGCCTCGGCGAACGGGCCGCCTCCGGCCCCGGCCCGGCCGCCGAGGTGGCCGAGCCGCACGCGGTGCCGACCCGGTCGCCGAACAGCACCGTCCGGGCTCCCGCGTACGTCTCGCCGCTCCGCTCGGACTCCTGGCGCCAGTAGTCCTGCACGCCGTTGACCACCGCCACGGTCCGGCAGTCGTCCTCGGTGTTCGCGTCCTCGCCCGCCAGACAGCTCTGCTGGACCTGCGCGGCCGACGACGAGGTCGGCGTGGCCCCCGGATCGCCCCGGAGAGCCCCGGCCGCTCCGGGCCCACACCGAGGAACAGCCCCAGGACCAGTGCGACGATTCCGGCGCCCATGGTCGCCCTGCCGCCGGGGATACGGCTGCCGCGCACGTCCGGGACCCCGGACGTGTCCAGGCAGGCGTCGTCGAACCGTCTGGGGCGCACCACCCACTGCTCCGGCCGTGGCACGGCAACCTCCGCCGCAACTCCTGCGCCGAATATCGATCAGTTCGATGCGGTATGCCTTTCATGTGACATGCCGCGGTGGCGCGGTCACGGACCGGAGCACGCGGAAAAGCAGGTGGACACCGCCAGTAGAATGAGCCCCATGGCAATTCTCCTTGTGCATTAGACGGCGTCGAGTCGTGACCCGTAAGTCCCTCCGCCGTCCATACCGCCCTGGAGTTTTTCCGTGATCACCGCTTCCGGCATCGAGCTGCGCGCCGGCGCCCGCATCCTCATCGAGTCCGCCTCCTTCCGTATCGCCAAGGGCGACCGCATCGGTCTCGTCGGCCGCAACGGCGCCGGCAAGACCACCCTCACCAAGTGCCTCGCGGGTGAGGGGACCCCGGCCGGAGGCACCATCACCCGCAGCGGCGAGGTCGGCTACCTCCCGCAGGACCCGCGCACCGGTGACCTCGACGTCCTGGCCCGTGACCGCATCCTCTCCGCCCGCGGCCTCGACGAGATCCTGCGCAAGATGCGGGAGAACGAGGAGCGGATGGCGAACGGCAAGGGAGCCACCCGCGAGAAGGCCATGAAGCGCTACGAGCGCCTGGAGACGGAGTTCCTCACCAAGGGCGGATACGCCGCCGAGGCCGAGGCCGCCACCATCGCCGCCGCGCTGAGCCTGCCCGACCGGGTGCTCGGCCAGCCGCTGCACACGCTCTCCGGTGGTCAGCGCCGTCGTGTCGAGCTCGCGCGCATCCTGTTCTCGGACGCCGACACCCTGCTCCTCGACGAGCCCACCAACCACCTGGACGCCGACTCCATCGTCTGGCTGCGCGACTACCTCAAGAGCTACCGCGGGGGCTTCGTCGTGATCTCCCACGACGTCGAGCTCGTCGAGACCGTGGTCAACAAGGTGTTCTACCTCGACGCCAACCGGGCCCAGATCGACATCTACAACATGGGCTGGAAGCTCTACCAGCAGCAGCGCGAGGCCGACGAGAAGCGCCGCAAGCGCGAGCGCCAGAACGCGGAGAAGAAGGCCGCGACCCTCAACGCCCAGGCCGACAAGATGCGCGCCAAGGCGACCAAGACCGTCGCCGCCCAGAACATGGCCAAGCGCGCGGACCGGCTGCTCTCGGGCCTGGAGGCCGTCCGGGTCTCGGACAAGGTCGCCAAGCTGCGCTTCCCGGACCCCTCCCCGTGCGGCAAGACCCCGCTCATGGCGGAGGGCCTGTCCAAGTCCTACGGTTCGCTCGAAATCTTCACCGACGTGGACCTGGCCATCGACAAGGGCTCCCGGGTCGTCATCCTCGGCCTCAACGGCGCGGGCAAGACGACCCTGCTGCGTCTCCTCGGCGGTGCCGAGAAGGCCGACACCGGCGAGATCATCCAGGGCCACGGCCTCAAGCTCGGCTACTACGCGCAGGAGCACGAGACGCTCGACCCGGAGCGCACGGTCCTGGAGAACATGCGCTCCGCGGCGCCCGACCTCGACCTCGTCGCGGTCCGCAAGACGCTCGGTTCGTTCCTGTTCTCCGGTGACGACGTCGACAAGCCGGCCGGAGTGCTCTCCGGCGGTGAGAAGACCAGGCTCGCCCTGGCGACCCTGGTCGTGTCGTCCGCCAACGTGCTCCTGCTGGACGAGCCGACGAACAACCTGGACCCGGCCAGCCGCGAGGAGATCCTCGGGGCCCTGCGCACGTACAAGGGTGCAGTCGTCCTCGTCACCCACGACGAGGGTGCGGTCGAGGCGCTCCAGCCGGAGCGGATCATCCTGCTGCCCGACGGGGTCGAGGACCTCTGGGGTGCCGACTACCGGGACCTGGTCTCCCTCGCCTGATCCCCGCCGGGGGCCTCCCGCGCCTCCCGGCGCCCGGTGATCCACCGCGTATGGATCATTCGGCCCATCCGTGATCCATCATCTGGGTGAGCGGGTCTCGTACCCCGGCGCGGCGCCCGGCAGCTAGCTGCCGGGCGCACGCGTCCGGGGCCCTCATCCCCGTACGGCCCTGACCTGGCGGTTTTTCCGAGAGGCCGTCCCGGATGCCCCCGAGAGCCCACGGAATTTCATATTCCGGTTGCGTCGGGCCGCTCCGGGGCGCCGAAACCGGTCGTACGGACCTTGCCGAATGGGTGGCCAGGAAGCCGGGTAGGGGTGATCATGAGAGTCCAGAGCGCACTTCCTTGAGGAGGCACGGGTGGCCGAGACTCTGAAGAAGGGCAGCCGGGTAACCGGCGCCGCGCGCGACAAGCTCGCGGCAGACCTGAAGAAGAAGTACGACTCCGGTGCGAGCATCCGGGCGCTGGCCGAGGAAACCGGCCGCTCCTACGGGTTCGTCCACCGGATGCTCAGCGAGTCCGGAGTCACGCTGCGGGGACGCGGCGGAGCGACTCGAGGCAAGAAGGCCGCTGCGGCCTGACGGCGGGCAGCGGTCCGGGACGGGTGTACGTCCGCCCCCGGGGCTCACCGGAACACCGGGTGGCCACCCGGCCGACCACGAGGTCGTCCGGGTGGTTACTGTTCAGTTCAGCTACTTGCCAGTAAGTGCTGGCTGCACCCGATCCGGAGGCGTCCCATGACCTCGCTCGACTCTGTGCTCGACAAGGACGGCGTACGGCTCACCGTCGAAGACGCGGTTGCCACGGTGACACTCACCAACCCGGCCAAGCGCAACGCTCAGTCTCCCGCTCTGTGGCGGGCGTTGGCGGAGGCCGGACGGGCACTGCCCGGCAACGTGCGGGTCGTCGTGCTGCGCGGCGAGGGCAAGTCCTTCTCCGCGGGCCTCGACCGGCAGGCGTTCACCCCCGAGGGGTTCGACGGTGAGCCGTCCTTCCTCGACATGGCGCGCGGCCCCGAGCCGGAGCTCGACGCGACCATCGCCGAGTACCAGGAGGCGTTCACCTGGTGGCGCCGCAACGACATCGTGTCGATCGCAGCCGTCCAGGGGCACGCGATCGGGGCCGGCTTCCAGCTCGCCCTCGCCTGCGATCTGCGGATCGCCGCCGAGGACGTGCAGTTCGCCATGCGTGAGACCAGCCTCGGGCTCGTCCCCGACCTCACGGGCACCCACCCCCTGGTGAGCCTCGTCGGCTACGCCCGTGCGCTGGAGATCTGCGCCACCGGCCGCTTCGTGCACGCCGAGGAGGCCGAGCGCACCGGCCTCGCCAACCTCGTCGTCCCCGCCGACCAGCTCGACGGGGCGGCCCGCGACCTGGCCGCGGCCCTGCTCGCCGCCCCGCGCGACGCGGTCGTCGAGACCAAGGCGCTGCTCAGCGGCGCCGCCTCCCGTACGTACGAGGAGCAGCGCACCGCCGAACGCGCGGCGCAGGGCCGCAGGCTGCGCGACCTCGCCGGCGTCACGGACTGACCGGCGGGACACCCTGCCCCTCACGCGGGGGCAGGGTCAGCCCCGGTCCACGACGGCCGTGACCAGGACGGCCACCGTCGGGCCGCCGTCCACCGCCCCGGTCACCGCCTCGCGCACGGCCTGCGCCACATCGAGTGCCCGGTGGTCCCCGGCCGTGGCCAGCTCCACCCGGACGTGCCCGGCGCCGGACTGCACCGAGTTGCCCAGGACCCGCGTCAGTGAGACGACCCCGGGCACCCCGGCGGCCGTCGTCCCGGCGACGCCGTCCGGCCGGGCCTCACGCACCTCGGCCGGGGACCGTCCGACACGCCCGGGCTCCTCGTCGAGCAGTGCAGTCACCCGGAGATCGACCTCGTCGACCACCAGTCCGAGGCGCTCGGCCGCCGCCGTCAGCAGCGCGGACCGCAGCGCGTCCGCGATGGCGGGCAGGGGCCGCCGGGCCGTCGCGGAGAACCCCGCCTCGATCCGCAGCGGACCCGGCGGCAGAGCGCTGGGCGGGCCGGGCACCACCGGTTCCGGGGCGCCGTCCGCGTCGGCCGGGGCGATCCTGAGCGTCCCCAGCACCGCGCCCGAGCCCACCGCGGCGTTCCGCAGCACCTCTGCCGCCGCCCGTTCAGCGATCCAGGAGCCGTCCGCGGCCCCACCCAAAGGGAGCAATCGGCCGAGGCCGAGCCGCTCGCGTACCGCGGCGGTCCATCCGTCGGCCCGGTCCGGGCTGTCAGCCGTTGTCATCACCCCAGCCTGCCGCATCCACGGCGCGGGACGGGGCAAGCGCACCTACTGTGGGCACCGGAAGTCCAGCAGTCCGTCCAGCAGTCCAACCCTGCCCACGAAGGGAAGAGCGGCGATGAGCGAGACCCCGGAGCGGAATCGGCCCGACAATGCGAGCAGTGCGTCAGGCGCAGAGGAGGGCAGGAAGAGCCCGCTCACCAAGCGTGGCGGGGGAGCCCCCGCCACCCGCGGCCGCACCACCATCGCCGACGGCGTGGTCGAGAAGATCGCCGGAATGGCGGCGCGCGACGTCGTCGGCGTCCACGCGATGGGCAGTGGCTTCGCCCGCACCTTCGGCGCGGTACGCGATCGTGTCCCCGGCGGCGGCAAGTCCGTGACCCGCGGTGTCAAGGCGGAGGTCGGTGAATCGCAGACCGCCCTCGACCTGGAGATCGTCGTCGACTACGGCGTGTCGATCAGCGACGTGGCCCGCGACGTGCGCGAGAACGTTGTCGCGGCGGTCGAGCGGATGACCGGCCTCGAAGTCGTCGAGGTCAACATCGCGGTCAGCGACGTCAAGCTGCCCGACGAGGACGACGACGAGTCGGAGCCCGAGCCGCGTCTCCAGTAGACCTCCCACCCGAGGCAGTTGAGGAGCACACGATGAGCATGGCTGTGGTCGGCCTGATGGCCGGCATGGCGCTCGGTTTCGCCGGATACTTCGGCGGCTTCGGGGCCTTTCTGCTGGTGGCCGCGCTGGGCGCGGTCGGCTTCGTGGCCGGCCGCTTCCTGGACGGGGACCTGGAACCCGGCGACTTCTTCCGGAGTCGCGAGCGCGGCGACCGGCGCAGGTGACGGCGGTGACGGGGCGGGTCGCCGCCGCGGAGCGTGGGGAGACCCGGATCGCCGACCGGGTCGTCGCGAAGATCGCCGCGCAGGCGGCGAAGGAGGCGGTCGCCGAGCCGCCCGAGGCGGGTGCCGCACCGCGCGCCACGGTCACCGTGCACCGGGACACCGCCCGGGTCAGGGTCAGCGTGGAGCTCGGCTACCCCTGCGACATCGGCCGTCAGTGCCGGGCGGTGCGTCGGCGTGTCGCCGAACGGGTAGAAGCACTGGCGGGGATGGAGGTGCCCGAAGTGGCGGTTCAGGTCGAGCGGTTGCACCCCACAGGAGCCGGCACCGCACCGGAGGGGAGCATCCGATGAGCGAGCCCCACGACCAGCCGGACAGCACGCGGCGCCTGCCCACGGTCGAGTCCGTGCCGGCCGGCGGCGTACGCACGATGGACCAGTCCGCGTCGGGCTCGTCCTACGAACCCGTTCCCGTGCCCGACCGCCCCGGCGGCCGGGCGGGCCGCTTCTGGTCCCAGCGCCGGATCCCCGCCGCCCTGGTGGCCCTGGTGGTCCTCGGCGGCGCCGGACTCCTCCTCTACGACGTCGCGGCCGTCCGGGCCGACCACCCGGCCATGCGGTGGCGGCGCTCACTGGCCGACGACCTGGCGAGCCGTCACCTCGACGACGTCTGGGTGCTCGCGGGCTCCGCCGCGGCGGCGGCCCTCGGCCTCTGGCTCCTCTTCCTTTCCCTCACCCCCGGACTGCGGGCGCTGCTGCCGATGCGCCGCGACCACGCCGGTGTCCGGGCCGGACTCGACCGGAACGCCGCCGCCCTGGTCCTGCGCGACCGGGCCGTGGAGGTGTCCGGCGTGCAGTCCGTACGGGTGAGGATGGGCCGCCGCAAGGCGACCGTGCGGGCCGTCTCGCACTTCCGTGAACTCGACGACGTCCGGGCGGACCTGGACACCGTGCTGGGCACCGGTCTCGAAGAGCTGGGACTGGCGAAGCCGCCCGGCCTGTCCGTGCACGTCCGCCGTCCGGCGAAGAAGGGGTGAGCCGCGTGATGGGAACCGTCAACCGGGTACTGCTCGGTCTGGCAGGGCTGATCCTCCTCGTCGTCGGCGGTGCCGTCCTCGCGACCGGGCTCGGCCTCTCCGTACCCTCCTGGTGGCCGTTCGACGGCAAGGACGACGTGCTGCTCAGCCGGTCCGACCGGTACCGGTGGCGGGACGAGGGCTGGTGGTGGCCCACCGTCATCGCGGTCCTGGCCGTCCTGGTCGTCCTCGCCCTGTGGTGGCTCCTCGCCCAGCTGCGCCGCGCGCGCCTCGCCGAGGTGCTGATCGACAGTGGTGACGGCGAAGGCGCGCTGCTGCGGGGCAGGGCCCTGGAGAGCGTGCTCGGGAGCGAGGCCGCGAACCTGGACGGGGTGTCCGGGGCCAAGGTCAGACTGACCGGCCGGCGTACCGCTCCGCAGGCCCGGATCCGGCTGCTGATCGAGCCGCACGCCGCCCCGGAACAGGCACTGCGGGGTCTCACCGACGAGGCGCTGGCCCATGCGCGGACCTCGGCGGGCCTGGACGAACTGCCCGCCGAGGTCAGGCTCAGGGCGGTCAAGCACCGTGCGGAGCGGGTGAGCTGACGACCCGCCCGCGCGGGAGCCGGCTCAGAAGCCGTGCCGGGCGCCGCCGTCGACCGGCACCATGATGCCCGTCAGATAGGAGGCGGCGGGGGAGAGCAGGAAGGCCGAGGTCTTCCCGAACTCCTCCGGCGTGCCGTAGCGGCGCAGCGGGATGCGGGCCTCGCTGGCCGTACGGAACGCCTCCGCGTCCCCGGAGAGCGCGTCGAGCTCGCGCACCCGGTCCGTGTCGATGCGGGACGGCAGGACGCCGACCACCCGGATACCGCGCGGTCCCAGCTCGTCGGCGAGGGACTTGGCGAAGCCGGCGAGGCCGGGGCGCAGTCCGTTGGAGACGGTGAGTCCGGCGATCGGCTCATACACCGAACCGGACAGCACGAAGCCGATGACACCGCCGTCGCCCAGGGCGGCGGCCGCCGTACGGGCCAGACGCACGGCGCCGAGGAAGACCGACTCGAAGGCGGACCGCCACTGCTCGTCCGTGTTGTCGGCCACGAAACCGGGGGCGGGGCCACCCACGCTGATGAGGATGCCGTCCAGCCTGCCGAAGCGTTCCTTCGCGGTGTCCACCAGACGCTGTGCGGCCGCCGGGTCCGCGTTGTCGGCGACGAGACCGACCGCGTCCGGGCCCAGTTCGGCGGCCGCGGCCGTGACTCCCTTCTCGTCCCGGCCGGAAATGATCACCTTTGCGCCGTCCGCTGCCAGTGCGCGCGCGGTGGCGTTGCCCAGGCCACGGCTCGCTCCGGTGACGACGTACACGCGGTCCTTCAGTCCAAGATCCATGGCCCTATCCTGCCGCGTCCTCCCCTGCGAGGTCGACCGCGCTGTTCACCAGCCCGATGTGGCTGAACGCCTGCGGATAGTTGCCGAGCTGGCGCCGGGTCACCGTGTCGTACTCCTCGGCCAGCAGCCCCACGTCGTTGCGCAGCTCCAGCAGCCGCTCGAAGAGCTCCTCGGCCTCCTCCTCAC
This sequence comes from Streptomyces sp. NBC_01520, assembly GCF_045040375.1. Taxonomy (NCBI): domain Bacteria; kingdom Bacillati; phylum Actinomycetota; class Actinomycetes; order Kitasatosporales; family Streptomycetaceae; genus Streptomyces; species Streptomyces sp. NBC_01520. The sequence continues at coordinate 1,810,719 of NZ_CP109404.1, read as the reverse complement.
GGCCCGTCCGACGCAGTGCGTCGACCAGCCAGAACGAGCAGGCGATGAACGCCCCCTCGTCGCCGGGCAGACCGTCCACGGACGCGCCCTCGGTGCTGTAGCGGCGGATCAGCCCGTCGCGGGCGAGCCCGCTGCGTACCGCGTCGACGGTGCCGACGACCCTCGGGTCGTCCGGGGGCAGGAAGCCGGTCCGCACGATGAGCAGCGTCGAGGCGTCCAGTTCCTGGGACCCGTAGTACTGGGTGAAGGTGTTGCGCACGGGGTCGTAGCCCTTCTCGCAGACCTCCGCGTGCACGGCGTCGCGCATCGCCCGCCAGCGGTCTGCGTCGCCGGGCAGCTCAGGGTCCTCCTCCAGGCTGCGCACCGCACGGTCGGCCGCGACCCAGGCCATGATCTTGGAGTGGACGAAGTGGCGGCGCTGCCCGCGGATCTCCCACAGGCCCTCGTCCGGCTCGCGCCAGGTGGACTCCAGGAAGCCGAGCAGGCTGAGCTGCAGATTCCAGGCGTGCGGCTTGTTGCCGAGACCCGCCTCGCGGGCCACCCTGAGCGAGTCCATGACCTCGCCGTACACGTCGAGCTGCCGCTGGCGCACCGCCGCGTTGCCCGTGCGGACCGGCCGGGACTGCTCGTAGCCGCTCAGCCACGGCAGCTCCGTCTCGGGGAGTCTGCGCTCGCCCGCGAGTCCGTACATGATCTGCAGGTCCGCCGGGTCGCCCGCGACGGCCCGCAGCAGCCAGTCCCGCCAGGCCGCCGCCTCCTCCAGGTAGCCGGCCGAGATCATGGCGCCGAGCGTGAGGGTGGAGTCCCGCAGCCAGCAGTAGCGGTAGTCCCAGTTCCGTACGCCCCCGATCTCCTCCGGCAGCGACGTCGTCAGGGCCGCGACGATGCCGCCGGTGGGCGCGTACGTGAGCGCCTTCAGGGTGATCAGGGAACGGAGCACCGCTTCCCGGTGCCTGCCCGTGTACGTGCACTTCGCCGACCACTGGGCCCAGTCGTCCAGCGTGTGTCCGAGCGCCTTGTACGGGTCGATCAGCTTCGGGCGCGGGGAGTGCGAGGGATGCCAGGTCAGGACGAACGCGACCTTCTCGCCCTCGGCGACCGTGAAGGAGGAGCAGGTGCTGAACTGCTGGCCCCACGTCTTGACCGGCGGTTCGCTGCGCAGCCAGACCGAGTCGGGGCCCGCGACGGCCACCCGGTGGCCGTGGGAGCGGCGCATCCACGGCACCACGGAGCCGAAGTCGAAGCGCAGCCGCAGGACGGAGCTCATGTCGACGCTGCCGCTGACGCCCTCGATGATCCGCATGATGTCGGGCGCCTTGTCGCGCTGCGGCATGAAGTCGATGACCTTGACCGTCCCGGTCCGGGTCTCCCAGAAGGTCTCCAGGACCAGGGAGCCGTCCACATAGGCGCGCCGGGTGCAGGTGTCCGTGCTGTTCGTACCCCGGGGGGCGATACGCCAGTGGCCGTTGTTCTCGTCGCCGAGCAGCGCGGCGAAGCAGGCGCCCGAGTCGAAGCGGGGCAGGCACAGCCAGTCGACAGAACCGTTCCTGCCGACCAGTGCGGCGGTCTGCAGGTCACCGATGAGGGCGTAGTCCTCGATGCGTGGGGTCACGCTCTGGCGTCTTCCCGAACCGGGGCCCCGCTAAGCAGCGATAACCGGTACAACACGCCGGTGTGACGCGTCAGGCGGCCGCGTGCTCCGGCTGTCCGGCCTTCTCGGTGTCCTTCGCGGCCTGTTCGAGGTCCCGCTTGTCGCGGCGGGCGAGGATGACCCAGCCGACCGGGACCGCTGCGGCGAACAGCCACCACTGCACGGCGTACGCCATGTGGGAGCCGATGGAGCTGTCGTCGGGAGCCGCGATCGTCTCGGGGCTGCCGTCGGCCGGCTCGGGGCCGGTCAGTTCGAGATAGCCGCCCAGCACCGGCCGGCCGAGCAGCTGCGACTGCTGGGAGCTGTTGATGAGCATGACCTGGCGGTCCGGCAGACCTTCCAGGTCCTTGATGCCGCTGGCGCCCGTCGTCTCGTCGGCCTTGAGCCGGCCGGTGACGGTGGTCTCGCCCTTCGGCGGGGCCGGGACCTCCGGGTAGGCCATCTGGTCGGCGGCGGCCGGGATCCAGCCGCGGTTGACCAGGACCGTGCCGCCGCCCTTGAGGTTCAGCGGGGTCAGGACCAGCACGCCGATGCTCTCGTCCCGCGAGGTACGGCGCCGTACGACCACCTCGTGCTCGGTGTCGAACGTGCCGGTGGCCGTCACCGCCCGCCAGTAGTCGGAGCGGGGAACCGTGTGGCCCGGCGAGGTGAGACGGGTCACCGGGACCGGATCGGCGTCCAGGTTCTTCGTGATCAGCGCGTTCTGCTCGACCCGGTGTTCATGCCGGTGCAGTTGCCAGAAGCCGAGCTCGACCATCGTGGGAATCAGGGCGAGGACGAGGAGGGTGAGGATCACCCACTGCCGGGTCAACAGGAAGCGGTACACCCCATGACCGTACAACCGGGGTCATGGGGTGCGGCACGGAGGGGTCCCCGTGCGGTCGGGCTCGGCCCGTCACACTTTGTCCACGATGCCCGCCCTTCCCTCGGCGCGGGCGCAGTGGCCGCCGCAGTACCAGTGGCCGTCGACCTCGACTCCCTGGCCGATGACCTGGACCCGGCAGTGCTCACAGATGGGCGCCATGCGGTGGATGGCGCAGGAGAAGCAGTCGAAGACGTGCACCGCGCCCTGCGCGTGCACCTCGAAGGACATCCCGTAGTCGTTTCCGCAAACCTCACAACGTGCCATGCGCCACAGGGTGGGACGCGAGGAGGCGGCGGGCGAGCGGATGCCGGGCGAGTCGCGTCCGGTTCACTCCGATGACCGTGAGGGCTTCGGCACGGAGACCGTCCGGGCCGGAGCCACATCCCTCAGCAGGTGGGTGAAGGCGCTCTCCTCCAGGATCGGCGTGCCGAACGACTTCGCCTTCACCGTCTTCGAGGTGTCCGCGTCCGGGTCGTTGGTGACGAGCAGGCTCGTCAGCCGGGAGACGCCGGTCGCCACGTGCAGGCCCGCCTCCACCGCGCGGTCCTCAAGCAGCTCGCGGTCGATCGAGGTGTCTCCGGAGAACGCCACCCGCATGCCCTGCATGAGGGGTTTGTCCGACTCGTACCGTCCCGGGTTCGGGTACGGGCAGGCGGGGCGCTTGCGCGAGGGACGCCAGCTGTTCTGGTTGTGCGAGGGCTGATGGCCGGTGCGCGGGGTGACCGGCGAGTCGTACCACTCGGTCAGCGGACGGCACTCCAGCAGCGGCAGCCGCAGCTCGTCCCGGGCCGCCGCGTGCAGACTCGGCCGGAACGCCTCGGCCAGCACCCGGGCGTCGTCCAGCGCGTGGTGCGCGTGCTGCTGCACCACGCCGAAGTGCGCGGCCAGCGACGCCAGCTTGTGGTTGGGCAGCGGGAGCCGGAGCTCCTTGGAGAGCGCGATGGTGCACAGCCGCTGCTCGACGGGGGCGGTGACCGCCGCCCGCGCGTACTCCCGGGCGAGCATCGACCAGTCGAACGCGGCGTTGTGCGCGACGAGCACCCGCCCCGCCAGCCGCTCGGACAGCTGCGCGGCGACCTCCGGGAAGAGCGGCGCACCCTCCAGGACATCGCTGGTCAGCCCATGGATCCAGACGGGTCCGGGATCCCGCTCGGGATTGACCAGCGTGTACCAGTGGTCCTCGACGTCACCCCGCGCGTCCAGGCGGTAGACGGCAGCGGACACTATCCGGTCGTCGCGGGCGAGTCCGGTGGTCTCCACGTCGACGACCGCGTACCCCTTGGGGTAGGCGGCCGGCCACGGCGTTGCGGTCTGACGGTCGTCGAGCATGGTCACAGAGAATACGGGCCGCGACTGACAGCTCCCTATTCGGGCGGTTCGCAACGGCGAACCGGCGGAGGTCCCCGAGCAGTTGGCCGAAGGGATCGGGAGGGCGGGTCGGGGTGCGCCGGAGGCGGTCACGGTGAGACGCTCGCGGGGTGACGGAGACACAGGCACAGACCCACGACGAACCCCACGAGGGCGGTCTCGGCACCCGGCTCAACTGGCTGCGGGCCGCGGTCCTCGGTGCCAACGACGGCGTCGTCTCCACCGCGGGCCTCGTCGTCGGCGTCGCCGGGGCCACCGGTGACCGCGGCACCCTGCTCACGGCGGGCCTGGCCGGGCTGCTCGCGGGGTCCATGTCGATGGCGGCCGGTGAGTACGTCTCGGTGTCCACCCAGCGCGATTCGGAGAAGGCCGCGCTGGCGACGGAGAAGCGCGAGCTGGAGGAGACCCCGGAGGCCGAACTCGCCGAACTCACGTGGCTGCTGGAGGCGAAGGGGCTCAGCGGCGAGGTCGCCCGCGAGGCCGCGGTCCAGCTCACCGAGCGCGACGCGCTGCGCGCCCACGCCGAGGTCGAGCTGGGTATCGACCCCGACGAGCTGACGAACCCGTGGCACGCGGCGGGGGCGAGCTCTCTGGCGTTCACGGTGGGCGCGCTGCTGCCGCTGTTGGCCATCGTGCTGCCGCCGGTGTCGCTGCGGCTGCCCGTCACGGTGGTGGCGGTGCTCGCGGCCCTCGCGGTCACCGGCTGGTGGAGCGCGGGGCTGGGCGAGGCCGCGGTGGGGCGTGCGGTGCTGCGGAACATGGGCGGGGGAGCGTTGGCCATGGCGGTGACGTACGGGGCGGGAGCACTGCTGGGGGCGGCGGGGGTGTGACGGCGGCCGCCGGGGAGGCCGTGCCGGCTCGGGTACGCGGCATCCTGGGGCCGGCAGTGCCTCCGCCGCCGCGCCGACGACCCTGGTGACGGTCGGCGGAGGCCAACTTCCGTACCGGGTAAGGGCGTTCCTCTCCACGCGGACAGGGGTGCCGGAATCCCGCGACGGCCACCGTTGGTGGAAGGTGCCAAAGACTACTGACAACACGTCTCGCATACTTGTCGGTAACAACGTCTAGCCCCGGCCCGCCCGCGGCCCTACGGTGCTCGCATGGAGCCGAACCTGCCCGATGTCGTGCTGTGGTCGATCCCGGCCTTCGTCCTGCTCACCGTCCTCGAAGTGGTGGTCCACCGGCTTCACCCGGACGACGACGCCGCCGGGTACGACGCCAGGGACGCGGCCACCAGCGTCACCATGGGCCTCGGCAGCCTGGCCTTCGACCTGCTGTGGAAGATACCCGTCGTCGCGATCTACGTGGCCGTCCACGAGCTGACCCCGCTGCGCGTCCCCGTCCTGTGGTGGACGGTCCTCCTGATGCTGCTCGCCCAGGACTTCTTCTACTACTGGTCCCACCGCGGCCACCACGTCATCCGGGTCCTCTGGGCCTGCCACGTGGTCCACCACTCCAGCCGGAAGTTCAACCTCACCACCGCGCTGCGCCAGCCCTGGACCTCGCTGACCGTCTGGCCGTTCTACGTCCCGCTCATCGCCTGCGGCGTCCACCCGGCCGCGCTCGCCTTCTGCTCCTCGGTGAACCTCGTCTACCAGTTCTGGGTGCACACCGAGCGGATCGACAAGCTGCCCAAACGCTTCGAGTACGTGCTCAACACCCCCTCGCACCACCGGGTGCACCACGCCTCCCAGGGCGGCTACCTCGACCGGAACTTCGGCGGCATCCTGATCGTCTGGGACCGGCTCTTCGGTTCCTTCACCGCGGAGACCGAGCGGCCCGTCTTCGGCCTCACCAAGAACATCGCCACCCACAACCCGCTCCGCGTCGCGACCCACGAGTACGCCGCCATCGCCCGTGACGTGCGGGCGGCGACCACCTGGAGCGAGCGGGCGGGCCGGATCTTCCGCGGGCCGGGCTGGCAGCCCGCCGGCCGGGCCGGCGAAGCCGCGGCCGTACCGCCGCGCGCGAGCGCCGAGTGTGCCGGATGAGCCCCCGCGCCGGACTCGTCCGTCCGCTCCTCGTCGCCTTCCTCACCGTCTCCGCCGTCCACCTGGCCGGGCTCCTGGCCGCCGCCACCGCCGCCCACCTGGTCACCAAGCCGCTGCTGATGCCGCTGCTCGCCGCCTACGCCGCAGCCCGGGGCGGCCCCCGGCTGCTCATCGCCGCGCTGCTGTTCGGCTGGGGCGGGGACGTGCTGCTGATGCCCGGCGCGGACGCGGCCTTCCTCGCCGGGATGGGCTCCTTCGCCGTCGGCCACGTCTGCTACCTGCGGCTCTTCGGCCGTACCCGCGCCTCGCTGCCGGCCGGACTCGCGTACGCCGCCCTCCTGGTGGCCTTCGTCGCGCTCCTGTGGCCCGGCCTGCCGGGCGAACTGCGCATCCCGCTGACCGGCTACAGCCTGCTCCTTACCACGATGGCCTGGCGGGCCGGCGTCCTCGGCCGGTACGCGGCACTCGGCGGCGCGCTCTTCCTGCTCTCCGACGCGCTCATCGCGACCGGGATCGCCGACTGGCCCCAGCTGCCCGTGCACGACTTCTGGATCATGCTGACCTACCTGGGCGCGCAGTACCTGATCACCCTGGGGGCGCTCGGGCGTCACGGGAATTCCACCGGCGCCGCCCCTGGGGCGTACCGTGCGACGGGTATCAGCATCTGAGACGAGCGAGGACCCCCACGCATGCGCGCCACCGTGATCCGGGCCCCCCACGACATACGTGTGGAAGAGGTGCCCGACCCGGCGATCCAGCAGCCCACCGACGTGGTGCTGAGGGTCCTGCGGGCCTGCATCTGCGGCAGCGACCTGTGGGCCTACCGCGGCGAATCGGCCCGGAAGCCCGGCCAGCGCATCGGCCACGAGTTCCTCGGCGTCGTCGAGGAGGCGGGCCCCGGGGTCAACGGCTTCGCCGTCGGCGACCTCGTCGTCGCCCCGTTCGTCTGGTCCGACGGCACCTGCACGTACTGCGCCGAGGGCCTCACCACCTCCTGCCCGCAGGGCGGCTTCTGGGGCTCGGTCGGATCCGACGGCGGCCAGGGCGAAGCCGTCCGGGTCCCGTTCGCCGACGGAACCCTCGTCAAGCTCCCGCCGGCCGCCGCGTCCGACGATCGGCTGCTCACCGCGCTCCTGGCACTCTCCGACGTCCTGGGCACCGGTCACCACGCCGCGGTCGGCGCGGGTGTGAGGCGCGGCAGTACCGTCGCGGTCGTCGGTGACGGCGCGGTCGGCCTGTGCGGTGTCATGGCTGCCAAGCGGCTCGGCGCGGAGCGGATCATCGCACTGGGCCGCCACCAGGTCCGTACCGACATCGCCCTCGCGTTCGGCGCCACCGACGTCGTCGCCGAACGCGGTGAGGCCGCCCTCGCCGCCGTACGGGAACTGACCCGGGGCGAAGGCGCCCACGGGGTGATCGAGGCCGTCGGCACCGAGCAGTCCATGCGCACGGCCATCGACATCGTCCGTGACGGCGGCTCCATCGGATATGTCGGCGTCCCGCACGGCAGCGGCACCGGGCTCGACCTCGACGTCATGTTCGACCGGAACATCACCCTGCGCGGCGGCGTCGCCCCCGTGCGCACGTACATCCCGGAGCTGCTCCCCGGCGTGCTGGACGGCACCCTCGACCCGTCGCCCGTCTTCGACCTCACGGTCGGCCTGGACGAGGTGCCCGGCGGCTACAAGGCGATGGACGAGCGCACGGCGCTGAAGGTCCTCATCAAGCCGTAGGGCCGGGAAGCCACAGGAGCAGGACCGCGAAAGGGGCCGGGGAGACAGTGTCCCCGGCCCCTGCTCACAGGGTGGTGCGGGTGTTACCTGCGAACCGCGTCCAGCGCGTCCACGACACCGGCTCCGTAGAAGCCGTTGTACTGCGTGCCGCCTTCGCATACCGCGTCGACGGTGCCGTCACCGTTGATGTCGTACGGCGCCCCGCACGCGGTGGCGTCCGCCTGGTGCGTCAGCAGGGCCTTCACCGTGCGCGCCGAGGCGTGCGGGTGGGTCGACTTGATCAGGGCCGCGACACCCGCGACGTGCGGGGAAGCCATCGACGTACCGGCCATGTAGCCGAATCCGCCGCCCGGCAGCGTGGACAGGATCAGTCCGCTGGTGGCCGGGGCGTCGGGCGTCTGGTAGACCGTCGAGTCGCCGCCCGGGGCCGCCACGTCGATGACACCGAGACCGTAGTTGGAGTACGAGGACTTGAGGCCCTTCGCACCGGTCGCGGAGACCGTCACGACGCCCGGGAGCTGCGTCGGGATGTCGGGGCAGAGGCTCGGGTCGACGGTCCGGGTGACCGGGTCCGTGTCGTTCGGGCTGCTCGCGTCCTCGATCGCGTCGGACGCCAGGTCGAACCGGGAGTTACCGGAGGCCGCCACGTTGACGGTGCCCTTGCTCTCCGCGTAACGGGTCGCGCGGGTGATCGCGTCGACCAGGGCACCCTGGTCGGGATCGTTCTTGCAGTTGAACATCCACGGGTCGGTGTAATAGCTGTTGTTCGTCACGTCGACACCGTGGTCGGCGGCCCACATGAAGCCGCAGACGACGGCCTCCGTGTAGAACCAGCCGCCCGGCGTGGACACCTTGATGCCGGAGACCTTCACGCCCGGCGCGACACCGGTGACTCCCCCGCCGTTCTTCGCCGCGGCTATGGTGCCCGCGACGTGCGTGCCGTGGGGGCTCTCACCGGCGGCCGGCCGCCAGGCGCCGTCCGTCGTGTCCGGCGCGCCGGACACACAGTTCACCGACGCCGCACGATCGAAGTTCGGCGCCAGGTCCGGGTGCGTGTCGTCGACACCGGTGTCGATGACGGCGACGGTGACCTCGCTGCTGCCCAGCGACTTCTGGTGGGCCTTGTCCGCCTTGATGGCCGGCAGGTCCCACTGCAGGGGCTCAAGCGGGTCCTGGTCCGCCACCACGTCCGCCGCGGCGGACCGCGCCTGCTCGGCGGTGAGGGGCTGCTCGACCCCGATGTCCTTCGTGGCCTGCGGGAGGATCGGGCTGGTTCGTGTGGACCCCGCCGACTGGACGCCCTTGGCCTTGCGGATCGCCGGGCCGAAGTCCGGGTTCTGCGAGTGGACGACGATGACGCCGATCTTGTCGTACGACGTCACGACGGTGCCGCCGGCCTTGGCTATCGCCTTCTTCACCTGCTTGACGGTTCCGTGACCGGCCCGCGTGTTCACGACGTACGACAGCTTCGGGCCGTCGGTCGACACCGCAGCGGTCGGCTCGTCCGCCGGAGCGGCCGTCGCGGTCCCCGGAAGGAAACCGAGCGACGCCGTGAGCGCCAGTCCGACGGGCAGCGTGAGTGCGCGTGTCCGTCTGGATGCCAGATGAGCCATGGGTTCTCCACATCATCCGTGCCTGTCGACCGGACACACGGCGTGTCCGGTCGGGTACATGACGAGTGAAGCTATCGCTGATCATCCCGGTGCATCAACAAATACGGGCAAGTGAGTTCGAGGTGTGACCTCCAGGAGGCGCATCCGTGGGCGTCCTTCCGAGAACGGCGAATCTGCGGTGAACCGCTTCGCCGTGCCCTCCGTGCCGTTGTCAGGGAGTCGCACGCCGGCCACCACGAGCAGAGGACTCCCCGTGAAGACCACCGTCCCGACCACCGCACCCGCGTCGCGAGGAGAATCCGTGGCTACCGATGCACCGCCGCCCCCGGGCCCTGAGGACGACAGTCCCGTCCAGCCCACGACCGAGGCATTCCTCGAGACGCAGAACAGTGCGGAATTCGCCGAACTGCGCCGCTCCCACCGCTCCTTCGCCTTCCCTCTGACCGTCGGCTTCATCGCCTGGTACCTGCTGTACGTGCTGCTGTCGAGCTACGCCGGCGACTTCATGGGCACCGTCGTGGTCGCCAACTTCAACGTGGCGTTCGTGTTCGGCCTCGCCCAGTTCGCCACCACGTTCCTGATCGCCTGGCTCTACTCACGCCACGCCTCGACGAAGCTCGACCCCAAGGCGGAGGCCATCAAGTCCCGTATGGAGGCCGACGCATGAGCGCCGTGTACCACTCGCACTCCGCGATCCAGCTCGCCGCCTCGTCCACCTCGGAGCACCGGCCGCTGATCATCAGCCTCTTCGCGGTCTTCGTCGCCGCGACCCTCGCCATCACCGTCTGGGCGGGCCGGCAGACCAAGAGTGCCTCCGACTTCTACGCGGGCGGGCGCCAGTTCACCGCCTTCCAGAACGGCCTCGCCGTCTCCGGCGACTACATGTCCGCCGCGTCCTTCCTCGGCATCGCCGGCGCCATCGCGCTCTTCGGCTACGACGGCTTCCTCTACTCCATCGGCTTCCTCGTCGCCTGGCTCGTTGCCCTGCTGCTCGTCGCGGAACCGCTCCGCAACTCCGGCCGCTACACCATGGGCGACGTCCTCGCGTACCGGATGCGGCAGCGCCCCGTCCGTACCGCCGCGGGTGTCTCCACCATCGTCGTGTCGATCTTCTACCTGCTGGCCCAGATGGCGGGCGCGGGCGTCCTCGTCTCGCTGCTCCTCGGCATCACCAGCGACGCGGGCAAGATCCTCATCGTGGCGCTGGTCGGCGTCCTGATGATCGTCTACGTCACCATCGGCGGGATGAAGGGCACCACCTGGGTGCAGATGGTCAAGGCCGTGCTGCTCATCGCGGGCGCACTGCTGATGACGTTCATGGTCCTGTGGAAGTTCAACTTCAACGTCTCCGACCTGCTGGGCACCGCCGCCGAGAAGAGCGGCCACGGCGCCGCGTTCCTGGAGCCGGGCCTCAAGTACGGCGCCACCGACATCTCGAAGCTGGACTTCATCTCCCTCGGCATCGCGCTCGTCCTCGGCACCGCCGGCCTGCCGCACATCCTGATCCGCTTCTACACCGTGCCGACCGCCAAGGCCGCCCGTAAGTCCGTCAACTGGGCCATCGGCATCATCGGCGCCTTCTACCTGATGACGATCGCCCTCGGCTTCGGCGCCGCGGCCCTGATCGGACCCGAGGAGATCAAGGCGAAGAACCCGGCGGGCAACGCGGCGGCACCGCAGCTCGCCGAATACCTCGGCGGCTTGGGAACCACGGGCGGCGCCGTCATGCTCGCCGTCATCTCGGCCGTCGCCTTCGCCACCATCCTCGCCGTCGTCGCGGGCCTCACCCTCGCCTCCTCGTCCTCCTTCGCCCACGACATCTACGCCAACGTCATCCGCAAGGGGAAGGCCACCGAGAGGGAGGAGATGCGGGCCGCGAAGTGGGCCACCGTCGCCATCGGTGTCGTCTCCATCGCGCTCGGCGCGATGGCCCGCGACCTCAACGTGGCGGGACTCGTCGCCCTGGCCTTCGCCGTCGCCGCGTCGGCCAACCTGCCGACCATCCTCTACAGCCTCTTCTGGAAGAAGTTCACCACCCAGGGCGCCCTGTGGTCGATCTACGGCGGACTCTTCTCGTCCGTCTTCCTGGTGCTGTTCTCCCCGGTCGTCTCCGGTAAGGCAAGCTCGATGTTCCCGGACGTCGACTTCGCCTGGTTCCCGCTGGAGAACCCGGGCCTCATCTCCATCCCGCTGGGCTTCCTGCTCGGCTGGATCGGCTCGGCCATCTCCAAGGAGGAGCCCGACGCCGCGAAGTACGCCGAGCTCGAGGTCAAGTCCCTCACCGGCACCGGAGCCCACTGACACCGGAGCCACCGTCACACCCGCGGTACCGCTCACGGGGCCCCGTCGTAGAGATCTACGACGGGGCCCCGTCGCACCTCGTGCCAAACGGGCATCCCTCGATGTCACCGGTCTCGCGTAGTCTCGTACACGTCAGACCGCAACCGTGTACATCACCGGGGGAGGGGGCTCACAGTGCTCATCGACACCTACGGCCGGGTCGCCACCGACCTGCGTGTTTCACTGACCGACAAGTGCAATCTGCGCTGCACCTACTGCATGCCCGAAGAGGGCCTGCAGTGGCTCTCCAAGCCCGACCTGCTCACCGACGACGAGATCGTCAGGCTCGTCCGCATCGCCGTCACCGATCTCGGCGTCACCGAAGTCCGCTTCACCGGCGGCGAGCCGCTCCTGCGTCCCGGCCTGGTCTCCATCGTCGAGCGGTGCGCCGCTCTGGAGCCCCGCCCCAGGACGTCCCTCACCACCAACGGCATCGGACTCGAGCGCACCGCCGCGGCCCTGCAGTCGGCGGGACTGGACCGGGTCAACGTCTCCCTGGACACCCTGCGGCCCGACGTCTTCAAGACGCTCACCCGCCGCGACCGCCACCAGGACGTGCTCGACGGACTCCGGGCCGCCCGCGACGCCGGGCTCACCCCGGTCAAGGTCAACTCCGTCCTCATGCCCGGACTCAACGACGACGAGGCCCCCGAGCTGCTCGCCTGGGCCGTGGACAACGCCTACGAGCTGCGCTTCATCGAGCAGATGCCGCTCGACGCCCAGCACGGCTGGAAGCGCGACGGGATGATCACAGCAGGTGACATCCTCGCCTCGCTGCGCACCCGCTTCACTCTCACCGCGGAGGACGAGGAAACCCGCGGGTCTGCCCCCGCCGAGCGGTGGACCGTGGACGGCGGGCCGCACCGCGTCGGCGTCATCGCCTCTGTGACCAGGCCCTTCTGCCAGGCCTGCGACCGCACCCGGCTGACCGCCGACGGCCAGGTCCGCACCTGCCTCTTCGCCCGCGAGGAGACCGACCTGCGCGCAGCCCTGCGCTCGGAGGCTCCGGACGAGGAGATCGCCAGGATCTGGCGGCTCGCGATGTGGGGCAAGAAGGCCGGCTCCGGACTCGACGACCCGTCCTTCCTGCAGCCGGACCGCCCCATGTCAGCGATCGGCGGCTGAGGACTCCCACTCCGCGAGCGGCACGACATCCTTCAGGAACCCGCGCACCCCGAGGAAAGAGGAGAGGTGCTCCCGGTGCTCGTCACAGGCCAGCCAGGTCTTGCGGCGCTCCGGGGTGTGCAGCTTCGGGTTGTTCCAGGCGAGCACCCATACGGCATCGGCGCGGCAGCCCTTGGCGGAACAGGCCGGTGCACCGGCGGCGCTCTCGGCGGAAGTCTCGGGGAAGTTCACGACCTCAACCCTAGGGCCTCTCGATCGGCGAAAGACCCTGGATCAGTCCCGGAGCCGGCCTTCCGACGCATCCCCGCCGGAGAAAGGGCGACGCCGAGCAGCCACGGGGGGAGCTGCCCGGCGTCGGTCCGTCGCTCCGACGGGGGATGCGGAGCGCGTACGAAGTATGGCACGGGGACCGGGGTGCGGCGCACAGGAACTTCATGATTGACCCCAGCTTCTATCGGGCTTCGCGGCCCGTCCCGGCGGCGTCGTTCCCCCGTGGATCCGCGCTTCCGGCCGGCTCTCCGGCCTCCTCGGCCGGCTCCGCCGGGCCGGTCGCGGAAGCCGTGCCGAGAGCGGGCCGCATCGGCGCGGTCACAAAGGTCGAAGGGAGCGAAGGGACGTTCTCCCGGCCCGCGTTGGCGATGACCACCGCGACATAAGGGAGCAGGACGCCCAGCGCGAGCGCCACCACGGCCACATGCCGCTCCACGTTCCACAAGGTCGCGGCCAGCACCACGGAGACGGTCCGCACGGACATCGAGATGATGTAGCGCCGCTGCCTGCCGCGCACGTCGTCGGCAAGTCCCTGCCGGGCGCCCGTGATCCGGAAGACCTCCGCGCCGTTCTGCTTCCGCACCATGTTCCACCACCGGATCGCTGTGCCGGACCGCCGCGGACCGGGCCGCTCCTACGGTACGCCCGGCATGCGCCGGGTTCGAGACCGGGGCGCGTCCGGCCCGGCCGGGCCGGTACCGCCGTGGCACGTACGGCCCTGTCCGGCATGCGCCGTATGCCGGGCGGGCCAAGACTGGGCGAACGTGCGCATACCGCGCCGCGCGAGGAGGCGACATGAGCTGGTTGTGGGCAATCATCGTGGGGCTGGTCCTGGGCCTGATCGCCCGGGCCATCCTGCCGGGCAAGCAGAACATCCCCCTCTGGCTGACGACCGTGTTCGGCATCCTCGGCAGCGTCCTGGGAAACGCCGTCGCGTCCTGGATCGGCGTCGAGGAAACCAAGGGCATCGACTGGATCCGCCACCTCCTGCAGCTGATCGGTGCCGTGGCCGTCGTCGGCGTCGGCGACATGGTCTGGCAGTCGATCAGGGGCAACCGGGGCAGCGGCCAGAAAACCTGACCCGTACCGCACGGCACCGCGGCCGGTCACGCGCATGGCGCGTGACCGGCCGCGGTGCCGTGCGGTGGGCGTACCGGGAGTCAGCCGGCCGTGACCTCGACGGCGGCGAGGTTCTTCTTGCCCCGGCGCAGCACCAGCCAGCGCCCGTGCAGCAGCTCCTCGCGGGCCGGGGCGGCCTCGCCGTCCACGACCTTCGTGTTGTTCACGTACGCCCCGCCCTCCTTGACCGTGCGGCGGGCGGCCGACTTGCTGGCGGCCAGGCCGACCTCGACCAGGAGGTCCACCAGCGGGCCCAGCTCGGTGACCCGGGCGTGCGGCACCTCGGACAGGGCGGCGCCGAGCGTGGCCCCGTCCAGCTCGCCGAGATCGCCCTGGCCGAACAGCGCCTTCGACGCCGCGATGACCGCCGCGCACTGTGCGCCACCGTGTACCAGCGTCGTCAGCTCCTCGGCCAGCGCGCGCTGCGCCGAACGGGCCTGCGGGCGTTCCTCGGTGAGCCGCTCCAGCTCCTCGAGCTCCTCGCGGCTCCTGAAGCTGAGGATGCGCATGTACGTCGAGATGTCCCGGTCGTCCACGTTCAGCCAGAACTGGTAGAACGCGTACGGCGTCGTCATCTCCGGGTCGAGCCAGACGGCGCCGCTCTCGGACTTGCCGAACTTGGTGCCGTCCGCCTTCACCATCAACGGTGTCGCCAGGGCGTGCACCGCCGCATCCGGCTCCACACGGTGGATCAGGTCGATCCCCGCCGTGAGGTTGCCCCACTGGTCGCTGCCGCCCTGCTGGAGGGTGCAGCCGTGGCGCCGGTACAGCTCCAGGAAGTCCATGCCCTGCAGCAGCTGGTAGCTGAACTCCGTGTAGCTGATGCCCTCCTGGGACTCCAGCCGGCGGGCGACCGAGTCCTTGGTGAGCATCTTGTTGACCCGGAAGTGCTTGCCGATGTCCCGGAGGAACTCGATCGCGGACAGGCCCGCGGTCCAGTCCAGGTTGTTCACCATCGTCGCGGCGTTCGGGCCCTCGAAGGTGAGGAAGGGCTCGATCTGACCGCGCAGCCGTCCCACCCACGCGGCGATGGTCTCCGGGTCGTTCAGTGTGCGCTCCGCGGTCGGCCGCGGGTCACCGATCTGACCGGTGGCCCCGCCGACCAGAGCGAGCGGACGCAGTCCGGCGAGCTGGAGACGGCGCATGGTGAGCACCTGCACCAGGTGGCCGACGTGCAGACTCGCCGCGGTCGGGTCGAACCCGCAATAGAACGTGACCGGGCCGTCCGCGAGAGCCTTGCGCAGTGCGTCCTCGTCAGTGGACTGGGCGAACAGCCCGCGCCACTTCAGCTCGTCGACGATGTCCGTCACGGTCTTTTCTCTCCTTGGAAGGGTTCGATCGGTTGTCCGGTCAGTCTATGGCGGTCATACACCCCGGCTGACCGAGCTCATATGGAAGTCGGGGATCCGCAGAGCGGGCATCGCGGCACGGGTGAAGTAGTCGCCCCACTCACGCGGCAGCGTCTTCTCCGTGCGGCCCGCCTCCGAGGCCCGGGACAGGAGCCCCACCGGCGACTCGTTGAACCGGAAGTTGTTCACCTCGCCGAGGACCTCGCCGTCCTCCACCAGATAGACGCCGTCCCGGGTCAGCCCGGTCAGCAGGAGCGTCGCGGGATCGACCTCCCTGATGTACCAGAGGCAGGTCAGCAGTAGGGCCCGGCCGGTCGTCGCCGCCACCATCTCCTCCAGCGACCGCTCACCGCCGCCGTCCAGCACGAGGTTGTCCATGGACGGGGCGACCGGCAGACCCGTCAGCCCGGCGGAGTGCCGTGTCGTGGTCAGCCGCTCCAGCTTGCCGTTCCCGATCCAGGTCGTCGGCGCGAGCGGCAGCCCGTTGTCGAAGACGGAGCCGCCGTCGCCGGACGCGTGGGCGATCACGAACGGTGCGGACTCCAGCCCCGGCGCGTACGGGTCGCTGCGCAGGGTCAGCGGCAGAGCGGAGAGCGACTCGCCGAGCCGCGTACCGCCGCCCGGCCGGGAGAAGACCGTCCGGCCCTCCGCGGCGTCCCGGGCGCCGGCCGACCAGTACTGGTAGATCAGCAGGTCCGCCACGGCGGTCGGCGGGAGCAGCGTCTCGTACCGCCCGGCCGGCAGCTCGATCCGGCGCTCCGCCCAGCCGAGCCGCTGCGCCAGCTCCGCGTCCATGGCCCCCGGGTCGACGTCCCTGAAGTCGCGGGTGGACCGGCCGGCCCAGGCGGACCGGGTCCGGTCGGGGGACTTGGCGTTCAGCTCCAGCGTCCCGTTCGGCTGGTCGTGGCGCAGCCGCAGTCCCGTCGACGTACCCAGGTAGGTCGAGGTCATCTCGTGGTGGGCGAAGCCGTACAGCTCACGGCCGCCGGAACGGGCGCGGGCGAAGGCGTCGCCGAGCGCCGGGGCGAAGTCGGCGAAGACGTCGGAGCCCGTCTCGGCCGGTGCCTCCGTGAAAGCGGCGGAGACCGGCACCCCGGACACCAGCGGCTGCGCGTCCTCGGCGGGACCGGCGCCGCGCGCGGCGGCCTCGGCGGCCCGCACGAGCGGTTCCAGGTCGTCGGTGGTGACGGCCGAACGCGAGACCACACCGGACGCCGTCCCCTGCGCGCCGTCCACGGTCGCGATCACGGTCAGGGTGCGGCCCCGTGTGACCCCGTTCGTGGTGAGCGCGTTACCGGCCCAGCGCAGGTTCGCGGAGGAGTCCTCGTCCGCGATGACGACACAGCCGTCCGTGGTGGACAGCTCCAGCGCCCGCTCGACGATCTCGTACGGCTTGCTGACGCGGCTCATCGTCCGGCCTCCTGCGTCGTGTTGAGACTGTGCCGGCCCGGGGGACGACCCCCGGACTCCCGGCCGGTTCCGTGGTGAGCGCTCATCGTCCGGCCTCCTGCGTCGTGTTGAGGATGTTCACGCCTCGGAAGAGGGCGGAGGGGCAGCCGTGCGAGACGGCGGCGACCTGGCTCGGCTGGGCCTTGCCGCAGTTGAACGCGCCGCCCAGGACGTAGGTCTGCGGGCCGCCGACCTTCTCCATCGAGCCCCAGAAGTCCGTGGTCGTCGCCTGGTACGCCACGTCCCGCAGCTGGCCCGCGAGCCTGCCGTTCTCGATCCGGAAGAACCGCTGGCCGGTGAACTGGAAGTTGTAGCGCTGCATGTCGATCGACCAGGACCGGTCGCCGACCACGTAGATCCCGCGCTCCACCCCGCCGATCAGGTCCTCCGTGGACAGCCCGCCCGGATCCGGTTGCAGCGACACGTTCGCCATGCGCTGTACGGGGACATGGCCCGGCGAGTCCGCGTACGCGCACCCGTTGGAGCGGCCCAGGCCCGTCAGCTTCGCGATCCGCCGGTCCGTCTGGTAGCCCACCAGCGTCCCGTCCTTGACCAGGTCCCAGGACTGCGCCTCGACGCCCTCGTCGTCGTACCCGATCGTCGCGAGCCCGTGCTCGGCGGTGCGGTCGCCCGTCACGTGCATCGAGGGGGAGCCGTACGCGAGCCTGCCCAGCTGGTCGAACGTGGCGAACGAGGTCCCGGCGTACGCCGCCTCGTAACCCAGCGCCCGGTCCAGCTCGGTCGCGTGGCCGATCGACTCGTGGATGGTCAGCCACAGGTTGGACGGGTCGACGACCAGGTCGTACGTTCCCGCCGCGACGCTCGGGGCCCGCATCTTCTCGGCGAGCAGACCGGGGATCCGCTCCAGCTCCGCGCCCCAGTCCCAGCCGGTCCCGGTCAGGTACTCCCAGCCCCGGCCCACCGGCGGCGCGATGGTCCGCATCGAGTCGAACTCACCGGTGGTGCCGTCCACGGCCACCGCGGTGAACTGCGGATGCACCCGCACCCGCTGCTGCGTGGTGACGGTACCGGCCGTGTCCGCGTAGAACTTGTTCTCGTGGACGGTCATCAGGGAGGCGTCCACGTGCGCGACCCCGTCGGCCGCCAGCAGCCGCGCACTCCACTCGGCGAGCAGCCCGGCCTTCTCCTCGTCCGGTACGGAGAACGGGTCGGTCTCGTACGAGGACACCCAGGTCCGCTCGCCGTGCACCGGCTCGTCCGCCAGCTCGACCCTCTCGTCGGACCCGGCCGCGGCGATCACCTTCGCGGACAGCTTGGCCATGGCGACGGCCTGCGAGGCCACCTTCGCCGCCGCGTCCATCGTCAGGTCCACCCCGGAGGCGAACCCCCAGGCCCCGCCGTGCACCACCCGGACCGCGTACCCGAGGTCGGTGGTGTCCGACCCGCCGGAGGGCCGCGCGTCCCTCAGCCGCCAGGAGGCGCCGCGCACCCGCTCGAGCCGGAAGTCCGCGTGCACCGCGCCGAGCGCACGCGCGCGTGCGAGCGCCGCGTCGGCGAGGGCACGCAGCGGCAGGGCCAGGAACGACTCATCTACCTCGTGGGCCACGAGGGCCTCCCCTTCTCCACCTCTGGAACTGTCTCCGCAGTGAATCATGAGGGGTCGGGGCGCTCCGGTGTGCTCGATTTACGTGGTACGGGCCCGGACCGGCCCGTTCTGTAGGGATCCGACAGTCGTGGCCCGGTGGCGCTGTCAAAGGACGATTCTCCGTAGGCGGTGCGGTACCGATAGGTTTTCGATGTACCAGACCGCCAAGGAAAGGGTGATCCGTTGAGCCGCTCGGTTCTCGTCACCGGAGGAAACCGGGGCATCGGCCTCGCCATCGCCCGCGCCTTCGCCGACAACGGCGACAAGGTCGCGATCACATACCGCTCCGGCGAGCCGCCCCAGGCCCTCGTCGACGCGGGCTGCCTGGCGGTCCGATGCGACATCACCGACACCGAGCAGGTGGAGCAGGCCTACAAGGAGATCGAGGAGAAGCACGGTCCCGTCGAGGTGCTGGTCGCCAACGCCGGTATCACCAAGGACCAGTTGCTGATGCGGATGTCGGAGGACGACTTCACGTCCGTGCTCGACACCAACCTCACCGGCACCTTCCGCGTCGTCAAGCGCGCCAACCGTGCGATGCTGCGCGCCAAGAAGGGCCGCGTCGTCCTGATCTCCTCGGTCGTCGGCCTCCTCGGCTCGGCCGGACAGGCCAACTACGCGGCGTCCAAGGCGGGCCTCGTCGGCTTCGCCCGGTCGCTGGCCCGTGAGCTCGGCTCGCGGAACATCACGTTCAACGTCGTCGCACCCGGGTTTGTCGACACCGACATGACCCAGGCACTCACCGACGAGCAGCGCAAGGGCATCGTGGCCCAGGTGCCGCTCGGCCGCTACGCGGAGCCCGCTGAGATCGCCGCCGCGGTGCGCTTCCTCGCGTCCGACGACGCGTCGTACATCACTGGAGCCGTCATCCCCGTTGACGGCGGATTGGGCATGGGTCACTGATCACCATGAGCGGAATTCTCGACGGCAAGCGCATCCTCGTCACAGGTGTGCTGATGGAGTCGTCCATCGCGTTCCACACCGCGAAGGTGGCCCAGGAGCAGGGCGCCGAGGTCATCCTGACGGCCTTTCCCCGGCCGACCCTGACCGAGCGCATCGCCAGGAAGCTGCCGAAGCCGGCCAAGGTCATCGAGCTCGACGTGACCAACGTCGAGCACCTCGACCGGCTCGCGGGCCTGGTCAAGGACGAGCTCGGCTCGCTGGACGGCGTCGTGCACTCGATCGGTTTCGCCCCGCAGGACGCGCTCGGCGGCAACTTCCTGAACACGCCGTTCGAATCGGTCGCCACGGCCATGCACGTCTCGGCCTTCTCGCTGAAGTCGCTCGCCATGGCCTGCAAGCCGCTGATGAACGACGGCGGCTCGATCGTCGGCCTCACCTTCGACGCGCAGTTCGCCTGGCCCCAGTACGACTGGATGGGCCCGGCCAAGGCGGCGCTGGAGGCCACCTCCCGCTACCTCGCCCGTGACCTGGGCAAGGACAGCATCCGCTGCAACCTGATCTCGGCAGGACCGCTCGCGTCCATGGCCGCCAAGTCCATCCCGGGCTTCACCGAGCTCGCGGACGTCTGGAACCACCGCTCCCCGCTGGAGTGGAACATGGGCGACCCCGAGCCGGCCGGCCGCGGTGTCGTCGCGCTGCTCTCGGACTTCTTCCCGAAGACCACGGGCGAGATCATCCACGTCGACGGTGGCGTGCACATGATGGGCGCCTGAGCCCCGGAGATCCTCCACGGCCGCGTACCGCTTCCCCTGCGAGGGAGGCGGTACGCGGCCGTCGTGCGTCTCGAGTCGAAAAGATGGTCGATCCACCGCAGAATGTGGAGGAAGCGGACTTTGGTCAGGCTGTGGGGAGGAGATCGCCGTGCTGCGCTCCACACGTCGCCGAACCTGGGCCTTCATGGCCGCAGCGGCGGTCGTCGCCGGTCTCCTCGCCCCGGTCGCCGTGAACGCGGCGAACCGGGCGGGGAACGGGGCGGCCGTACCCCTCGCACCGGTCCCGCAGCCCTCGGGCGCCGAGTGCCGGACCTCGGTCGAGGGCTCCCGGGTCGTCGCCTACTGCCACAACCCGCACTCCACCACCGATCTCGTCCGGCTCCACACCGAGTGCAGCCGCTGGTGGGACGTCGACGCGGACGGCGAGGCGGTCGCGGTACAGCCGGGCCGGACCGTACGGCTCGAGGACCGGTGCTGGAAAGAGGTCGGCTCGGCCTGGGTCAGCCACCACTCCGTCTAGAGTCCTTCCCGCCGGGATCCGCCGGGATCCGCCGGGATCCGCCGGGATCCGCCGGGGTCAGGCCCGCTCCCGCAGGCAGTTCAGGGCGTGGCTAGCGGCCTCCGCCGCAGCGGTCTCGGCGTCGCCCGCCCGGATCGCCTCGACCAGTCGCGCGTGGTCCATGTGCTCCTCGGGGCGCAGCTCGGATCCCACGTCGTCGCGCAGGTAGTCCCGCAGCAGATCATTCAGGTCGGCGTACAGCTCGGTGAGCACGTCGTTGTGCGAGGCGGCGACCACCGCGAGGTGCAGCGTCGCGTCGGCCGCGACGAACGCCTCCGCGTTCCCCGCGGCCCAGGTCTCCTCGCGCCGCGCCATCAGCGTGTCCAGCTGCCGCAGGTCCCGGTCGGTGCGGCGGAGGGCGGCGAGCCTGGCCGCCGAGGACTCCAGCGTGGAACGCAGCTCCGCGACGTGCCGGGGGTCGGCGTCGGCGAAACGGCGCTGCATCACGCCGGCCAGCTCGCTCGTGGCGACGACATACGTACCGGAGCCCTGCCGGATGTCCAGCAGCCCGTTGTGCGCGAGCGCGCGCACGGCCTCGCGCACGGTGTTGCGGGCGACGCCCAGCTGCTCGACCAGCTCGGGTTCGGTGGGAATCCGCGCACCCACGGGCCACTCGCCCGAAGTGATCTGGTTCCTCAGCTGGGCAATCACCTGGTCGGCGAGAGCCGAACGCCGCGGAGACGTCAGCGCCATGGTGCTCCTTGCTCGTGGTCCGGGAGGGCGGTCGGAGAAGCGGGTGTGTGCGGGTGCTCCGGATTCTCTCAGGGGTGGGAGGCCAGGAGTGGACAACCAATCATCCCATGATTCTATGATGGGCCTCATGCCCGATGACGAGACCCGGACCCTGAGCCCCGCCGCCCCCCTGCACGCCTCCCCGGGCGCCACCTTGGTTCCCCGGACGGCACCCGCCCCCGGCCCCGCACCCTGGCTGCTGCGCCTGGTCACCATCGGTCTCGTCCTCGCCGCGCTCAACCTGCGGCCCGCCATCACGAGCCTCGGCCCCCTCCTCGAAGAGGTGCGGGACGGGCTGCACATGAGCGGCAGCGTCGCGGGCGTCCTCACCTCCGTACCCCCGCTGTGCTTCGCCCTCTTCGGGTTCATGGCGCCGCGGCTGGCCCGCCGCTTCGGGCCGGGCGCCGTCGTCTGCGCGGGCATGGCCGCCATCACGGCCGGGCTGCTGATCCGCCCCTTCGCGGGCAGCACCGCCGGCTTCGTCGCCGCCAGCGCCCTCGCCCTGATGGGCATCGCCGTCAGCAACGTCCTGATGCCCGTCATCGTGAAGCGCTGGTTCCCGGACCGGGTCGGCAGCGTGACCGGCCTCTACTCGATGGCCCTCGCCATGGGCACCGCCCTCGCGGCGGCCGTCACCGTGCCCATGACCGACCTCCTGGGCGGCAGTTGGCAGACCGGGCTCGCCGTCTGGGCCGCGCTCGCCGCCGTCGCGATCGTGCCGTGGGTCCCGCTCGTACGGGACCGCGGCGGCGCCCAGGGACAGGGTGCGGGCCGTCGGCAGCAGGCCCCCGCCCTCCGGATCACCCGCAGCCGGACGTCCTGGGCGCTCGCCTGCTTCTTCGGCCTCCAGGCCACGGCCGCGTACATCACCATGGGCTGGATGCCGCAGATCTTCCGCGACGCGGGGATCTCCGCGGGCACCGCCGGCGTGCTGCTCGCCGTGACCATGGCCATGGGGGTGCCCCTCGCCTTCGTCATCCCCCGCGCCGCCGCCCGGCTGCGGAACCAGGGACCGATCGTCCTGGTCCTCGGCGGCTGCGGCCTCCTCGGCTACGCGGGCCTCTACCTCGCCCCCGCGGGCGGCGCCTGGCTCTGGGCCCTGCTGCTGGGCATCGCCAACTGTGCCTTCCCGCTCGCCCTCACCATGATCGGCATGCGGTCCCGCAGCGGCGCCGGAGTCGTCAGGCTCTCCGCCTTCGCGCAGTCCACCGGCTACCTGCTCTCGATCCCCGGCCCGCTGCTCGTCGGCGTGCTCTACCAGCACAGCGGCGGCTGGGGCCTGCCGCTCGCCCTCATGGCGGGCCTGATGGTGCCGCAGATGATCGCGGGCGTACTCGCCGGACGGGACCGGACGATCGAGGACGAATGCTGAGATGCGAGACTGGGCCCATGCCCGTACTCGATCCGAATCCTCCGAACGGCCAGAAGAAGCTCCTCCTCGTCTTCGGGGCGATGCTGCTCATCGGCGCCGTCATCAGTGTCATCGCCACGATCGCCTCTCCCTGACAGAGGCGCCTCTCCGTGACCGCCTTCCCGCGCGGGGACGGTAGGGCCAGCCCCACCATCCCCTAGGGGGTCAGGTTCAGGGTCGAGTGGGTGGGTCACCGGATGGGACCGCCGCCCGCCGGCCCGTAGGTTCTGGATTATCAGAGCCGAGGACCCACGGAGGCGGACATGTCGGCCCGTACACACACCCGGACCCACCGCCCTGCCCCGGAGGCCGTCGAGGTCCGGCTGCCCTGGTGGGCGGTGGCACTGCCCGCCCTCGCCTTCGCCGCGCTCCTCCTGCTGATCGCGGGACCCGGCCAGGCACAGGCCGCGACCGGCGACCCGGCACTCGGCCGACTGCTCGGGCAGATCCTGGAGCTGCTCACCCCCTGACATGCCCCGGACAGGGTGCGCGCGAGCCGCCGGGCACCCGTTCACCCTCAGCGGGGGAGCACGTCAACACCCTGAGCCCGGAGGCGCAATTCGTGCGAAGCTGAGGTGTATGAGCGCCGATACACCTCGCAGGATCGTCCTTCTCAGGCACGCAAAGGCGGAATGGTCGCAGCAGTCCGACCATGAGCGGCCCCTCGCCGAACGGGGCAGGAAAGACGCCCCCGTCGCCGGCCGCAGGCTCGCCGATTCCGGTACCGAATTCGATCTGGCTCTGTGCTCGACCGCCACCAGGACCCGCGAGACCTGGAAGCTCGCGGTCCACGAATTCCCCCAGCGCCCCAAGACCGTCTACGAGGAGCGGCTGTACGAGGCCTCCCTCGGCGAACTGATCGCGCTGTTCAACGAGACCCCCGACGACGTACGCAATCTGCTGGTCATCGGCCACAACCCGGTCATGCACGGCGCCGCCGACGCGCTTTCCGGTCAGGCCGAGGGGGAGGCGCTCGCCCGGATGACCAGGGACGGCTTCCCGACCGCCGCCTATGCCGTCGTCGAGTTCTCCGGCTCCTGGAAGGGCCTGGAGCACGGGTCGGGCAAGCTCGTCGAGTACTGGACGCCCAACGACTGAGCGGGACGAACGAAGGGCCCCGGCGCAGCAGATGCGCCGGGGCCCTTCGTGCGTACGTCCGCCGTCCGGAGCGGTCAGTCGACGAGGCCGTCGGCGGCCTCGACCTCCTCGCGCGTGATCCCGAGCAGATACAGCACGGTGTCCAGGAACGGGACGTTCACCGCCGTGTGAGCGGCCTCGCGGACCACGGGCTTGGCATTGAAGGCGACGCCCAGACCGGCCGTGTTCAGCATGTCCAGATCGTTCGCGCCGTCCCCGATGGCCACCGTCTGCGCCAGCGGGACCCCCGCCTGCGCGGCGAAGCTGCGCAGCAGCCGGGCCTTGCCCGCCCGGTCCACGATGTCACCCACGACCCGGCCGGTGAGTTTGCCGTCGACGACCTCCAGCGTGTTGGCGGAGGCGAAGTCGAGCCCGAGACGCTCCTTGAGGTCGTCCGTGACCTGGGTGAAGCCGCCCGAGACCACGCCCACCTGGTAGCCGAGCCGCTTCAGCGTGCGGATCAGCGTGCGGGCACCGGGGGTCAGCCTGACCTCGGCCCGCACCTTCTCCACGACCGACACGTCGAGTCCCGCCAGCAGCGCCACCCGGGCGTGCAGCGACTGCTCGAAGTCGAGCTCGCCGCGCATCGCCTGCTCGGTCACCTCGGCGACCTTGTCCTCACAGCCGGCGTGCGCGGCGAAGAGCTCGATGACCTCGTCCTGGATGAGCGTGGAGTCCACGTCCATCACCACGAGCCGCTGCGCCCGCCGGCTCAGACCGGCCGAGACGACGGCGATGTCGACACCGATCCCGGCGGCCTCCGTCGCCAGCGCGGTCCGCAGCTCCTCGGTCCCGGTACCGGACACCGCGAACTCGACCGCGGTGACGGGGTACTTCGCCAGCCGGAAGATCCGGTCGATGTTGCCGCCGGTGGAGGTGATCCTGGCCGCTATGGCCGCCGTGGACTCCGCGGTCAGCGGGTGCCCCAGCACGGTCACATGGGAACGGCCGTCGCCGCGGGGCCGGTTGTCACCCGTGCCGGAGATGATCTCGGCCTGCAGCTTCAGCGACTCCGCCCAGCTGTGCACGGTGGCCCGGAGGTCGCCCTCGGTCGTACCGTCCGATGCCGGGGAGGTCACCAGTGCGCAGAGGACTATGCGGCCGCGGGTCACGACCTGCTCGATGTCCACGACCTCGACGGAGTAGGCGGCCAGGGTGTCGAAGAGGCCGGCGGTGATACCAGGACGGTCCTTCCCGAAGATCTTGACGAGAAGGGTGGGTGCGTCCGCGGCCTGAGAGGGCTCAGGGAGCTCAGGGGACCGGGGGGGCTGAGGTGCGCTCATGGTGCTCCCACCGTATAGGTCCCGCGCGCGGCCCCCCAGCCCGTCCCGAGTAGCGGACAGCCCGTGGCCCGGGCGGCGCGCCCCCGGGCGGCCGTCCCGGATGCTGCGGTCCGGACCGATTCCTCCCCGGCGCCGCGGGAGGACCGTGCAGGCCTCCCCAGCGTCTTCACGCGCCCGGCTTTCCGTTACGGGACTGCTCCTGGAATAGTTCCCCACGATGTTCAGCATCCCTAGACTCCCTGCAACGGGGGTAACTCGGGGGACAACTAGTGGGGCGCGGAGTGCCGGAACTCGTACTGGAATTGAATGGAAGGACCTGGACGCTCGATCCGTCCAGGTCGTACACCCTCGGACGTGATCCGCAGGGTGACCTGATGATCGACGACGCCAGGGTGTCGTGGCGGCATGCCACGATCAGCTGGAACGGCCGCAGTTGGTTCATCGAGGACCACGGCAGCACCAACGGAACCTATGCGCAGGGCCGGCGGATCCAGCAGATGGAGATCGGTCCCGGTGCGGCCCTGAATCTGGGCAACGCCACCGACGGACCGAGGCTGAGTCTCACCGCCGCCGCCGGCGCGGTCGTGCCCGGCGGGCAGGCGGTTGCGGCGCAGCAGCAGGCGCCCGTACAGCCGCAGCAGCCCGCACCGGGTGCCGCCGGCTGGCCCGCCCCGGCGCAGCAGCAGGCCTGGCAGCAGCAGGCCCCGGTCCCGCACCAGCAGGGCCCGGGCCGGGTGCCGGGAGCGGGCGGTGCCGCGGGGGCGCCGCCGGTCTACGGGGACCGG
Organism: Streptomyces sp. NBC_01520; assembly: GCF_045040375.1. Classification (NCBI taxonomy): domain Bacteria; kingdom Bacillati; phylum Actinomycetota; class Actinomycetes; order Kitasatosporales; family Streptomycetaceae; genus Streptomyces; species Streptomyces sp. NBC_01520. Next base: position 1,784,657 of record NZ_CP109404.1, on the reverse strand, counting down.
AGTCCGACCACCTTCCACCAGCTGGACCTCGGCCGGGTCATGCGTATCGGCCGTGCGCTGGAGAACGAGCTGGTCGTCTCCGACCTGCAGGTCTCCCGGCTGCACGCCGAATTCCGGGCGACGCCGGACGGCCGCTTCGAGATCCGCGACCTCGGATCCCACAACGGCACGTACGTCAACGGCCAGCCGCTCAACAAGTCCGGCTCCGCGCTCATCGGCCCGAACGACATCGTCGGTGTCGGTCACTCGACCTTCCGGCTGGTCGGGGACCGGCTCGAGGAGTTCGTCGACACCGGTGAGGTCTCCTTCTCCGCCCGCCACCTCACGGTGACGGTCGACGGGGGCAAGGACATCCTCAAGGACGTCTCGTTCGGCGTCCCGGAGAAGTCCCTGATCGCCGTCATCGGCCCGTCGGGCTCCGGCAAGTCCACCCTGCTCAAGGCGCTCACCGGCTACCGGCCCGCCAACCAGGGTGACGTCCTCTACGACAACCGGAACCTGTACAAGCAGTTCGCCGAGCTCCGGCAGCGCATCGGCCTGGTCCCGCAGGACGACATCCTGCACAAGGAACTCACGGTCACCAGGGCCCTGCGGTACGCGGCCAAGCTCCGCTTCCCCGCGGACACCACCGAGGCCGAGCGCACCGCCCGGATCCACGAGGTCCTCGCCGAGCTGAAGCTCGACATCCACAAGGACAAGAGGATCACCTCGCTCTCCGGCGGCCAGCGCAAGCGCGTGTCGGTGGCCCTGGAGCTGCTGACCAAGCCTTCGCTGATCTTCCTGGACGAGCCGACCTCCGGCCTCGACCCGGGCATGGACCGCGATGTCATGCAGTTGCTGCGCGGCCTCGCCGACGACGGCCGTACGGTCCTCGTGGTCACGCACTCCGTGGCCGAGCTGGCCATCTGCGACAAGCTCCTGGTGATGGCGCCCGGCGGGTCCGTCGCCTACTTCGGTCCGCCCGAGGAGGCGCTGAACTTCTTCGGCTACAGCAGCTGGGCCGACGTCTTCTCCGCGTTCGAGAACTACCGCGACTACGACTGGGCGGGCCGCTGGCGCGGCTCGCAGCACTACCAGATGTACGCGGCGGACATCGACGCCGTCGCCGCGCAGCCCGTACACATGCCCCCGCCGCAGCAGATCCGCCCTCCGAAGCCGTCGGGCTGGACGGCTCAGCTGTGGACGCTGATGCGCCGCTACATCTCGGTGATCGCGTCCGACAAGGGCTTCCTGCTCCTGATGGTGCTGCTGCCGGCCGTACTCGGCGTGGTGAGCGTGGTCATCCCCGCCGAGTTCGGCCTGGCGGAGCCCGATCCGCCCTCCCGGTTCAACGGCAAGGCCGGAACGATCATGCTGATCCTGGCGGTCGGCATGTGTTTCGCCGCCGCCGCCAACTCCGTACGAGAACTGATCAAGGAACGGGTGATCTACGAGCGGGAACGGGCCACCGGCCTCTCCCGGTCCGCCTACCTGCTGTCCAAGGTGATCGTCCTCGGCGTGATCACCGCCTTCCAGGGCGTGATCATCTGCGGGATCGGCTTCTCCACCCGTCAGCTCCCGGAGGAGGGCCTGCTCATGCCCCCCGCCGTCGAGATCTGCCTGTCGATCATCGTGCTCGGGTTCGTCTCGATGATGTTCGGCCTGATGATCTCCGCGCTGGTGAAGACCGCCGAGAAGACCATGCCGCTGCTCGTCATGTTCGCCATCGTCCAGGTCGTCTTCACCGGTGTGCTCTTCCAGGTCTACGGATCGCCGGGCCTGGAGCAGTTCGCCTGGCTGATGCCGTCGCGCTGGGCGGTCGCCGCCGCCGGTACGACGCTCGACCTCGCCCACCTCATGCCGCCGTGGGACCCCGAGAAGCCGACCGACCTGGACCCGCTCTGGGAGCACTCGGCCGGACAGTGGGGCATCAACATCACGGTGATGCTCGTGATGAGCGCCGTCCTCTTCGTCGCGGTCTCGCGGATGCTGCGCCGCCATGAGCCCGAGGTGATGCGCAAGTAACGCGCCCCGGGCCGTACCGGACCCGGAAACGCCCGAGGGCGGCACCCCGTGGGGTGCCGCCCTTCGGCATGTGCCGGCCGGTCACGCGACGTTGCGGACCGGCAGGTCGGCTATGCCAGGCCTTGCTCGGTGCGTGGCTCAGTACGCGCTGTCGACGTTGTCGATCGAGCCGTACTTGTCCGCGGCGTAGTTGGCCGCGGCGGTGATGTTGGCGACCGGGTCGTACTGGTCGTGCTTGGTGCCCTTGACGTGGTAGAAGTCGAAGGTCGGCTTGATGACCTGCAGCAGGCCCTTCGACGGGACACCGTTGATCGCGTTGATGTCCCAGTTGTTGATCGCGCGCGGGTTGCCGCTGGACTCACGGATGATGTTGCGGTGCAGCCCCTCGTACGTGCCGGGGATGTTCTTCTTGTCCATGATCGAGAGAGCCTCGCGGATCCAGCCGTCCAGGTTGTTGGCGTAGACCGGCTTGCGGTCGGCCGCACGGCTCGCCTTCTTGGCGGAACGCTTCTTCGCGTCGGCCTTCGCCTTGGCGGCGGCCTTCTTCTTGGCCGCGGCTTCCTTCTTGGCCTCGGCGACGGCCTTGGCCTTCGCCTCGCTCTTGGCGGCGGCCTTCTTCTCGGCGGCCTTGGCGGAGTCGGCGGCCTTCACCAGCTGTGCGGCGGTGGAGTGCTGCTCGATGACACTGGACTGGACGGACTTCGTCTGCGACGTACCGGCGAAGGCCACCGGCGCACCGGAGACGGCCTGCAGCTCGGTCGAGGCCGAGGCGTTGTCCGGGACGAGCGAGAACGCGAGTGCGGCTGCGGCCAGGGTGGAGACACCGGCGACGGAGAGCTTCTGCGCCTTGTTCAGGCGACGGCTACGGCTGGAGATGCGGGACACGGACATGCAGTCGTACCTCTTCGAATAGCAGGAGTCCTCACAGAGGACGCGGACGGGACGCAGTTCGCATCTCCGTCGGGAACAGGTGCAATTCTTAGCGCCAGCAAAATGCGCTGGCAAAGGTGTGACGTACGAAGCCGGGTAGTGGATCAGGGAGGCGTTCGTACCCCCTTGTCCGGTTTGCGGATTGGAGTCTTGCCCGTTTTACACCAACTATCCGACTTCGTAAGTGACGTGGGTCCTATGCCTGGGCTCACATGGGGCACCCTCGGAACTCACGAATAGTTGCTCCTGTAATGCGGAGCGTTAGGTTCCTTCGGAGAGGGGCGGAACGCCGCCGCTACGGAGGGGCCGTCCCTGCGCAGGGGGCGCCGGGCCCGTTACGTCCCCGGCCGCGCCCCGGGCGTCGGCCGTACCCGGCCTGGGCCCACCGGCCTGGGCCTCCGGGTCCGTCCGGCAGCCGTCCACAGCCCGATACGGCCCCCGTGCCCCCGCCGGTACGGTGAGGTCATGAGCCATCGCCCACCGTCGGGCCTCGCCTCGGTCAGTGCCGCGCTGCTCGCCATGAGCCGGCACCTCGACGTGCGGGACGTCCTCAAGACGATCGTCGCCTCCGCACGCGAACTGCTGGACGCCGAATACGCGGCCCTGGGCGTCCCCGACGACCACGGCGGCTTCGCCCAGTTCGTCGTAGACGGGATCAGCGACGAGCAGTGGAAGGCCATCGGCCCGCTGCCCCGGCAGCACGGCATCCTCGCCGCGATGCTCCACGAGGCGAAGCCCGAGCGGCTCGCCGACGTCCGCCAGGACCCCCGCTTCGAGGGCTGGCCCGACGCCCACCCCGACATGTCCGACTTCCTCGGTCTGCCCATCCAGGACGGCGACGAGATCATCGGCGCGCTCTTCCTCGCCAACAAGCGGTGCCCCAAGCCCGAGGGCGGCTGCGGCTTCACGGAGGAGGACGAGGAGCTCCTGGGCATGCTCGCCCAGCACGCCGCGATCGCCCTCACCAATGCCCGGCTGTACGAACGCAGCCGCGAGCTCACGATCGCCGAGGAGCGCTCCCGGCTCGCCCACGAGCTGCACGACGCGGTCAGCCAGAAGCTCTTCTCGCTCCGGCTGACCGCGCAGGCCGCCGCCGCCCTCGTCGACTGCGACCCGGCCCGCGCCAAGGGCGAGCTCCAGCAGGTCGCCGACCTGGCCGCGGAGGCCGTGGACGAGCTGCGCGCCGCCGTCGTCGAGCTGCGCCCCGCGGCACTGGACGAGGACGGCCTGGTCGCCACGCTCCGTACCCAGATCCAGGTCCTGGACCGGGCACACAGCGCCCGCGTCACCTTCGAGAGCGCCGGAGTGCGCGCCCTGCCCTCCGCCCAGGAGGAGGCGCTGCTCAGGGTGGCGCAGGAAGCCCTGCACAACGCCCTGCGCCACTCGGGCGCCGGGCGGGTCACCGTCACCCTCGGCCGGAACACCTCCGCCGCGGTGCTCCGGATCACCGACGACGGCCGCGGCTTTGACCCCCACGCGGTCCGGCACGCCGGCCGCCATCTGGGCCTCGTCTCGATGCGCCACCGGGCCGGCAGCGTCGGAGGCAGGCTCACCGTTGCATCGGAGCCCGGCAAGGGCACCACGATCCAGATGGAGGTCCCCTGTGGCTGACAAGATCATCAGGGTGCTGCTGGTCGACGACCACCAGGTGGTCCGGCGCGGACTGCGTACGTTCCTGGAGGTCCAGGACGACATAGAGGTCGTCGGGGAGGCCTCCGACGGGGCCGAGGGCGTCGCCAGGACGGAGGAGCTCAGGCCCGACGTCGTCCTGATGGACATCAAGATGCCGGGTACGGACGGGATCGAGGCCCTGCGCAGGCTCAGGGAGCTGGAGAACCCGGCGAAGGTGCTGATCGTGACCAGCTTCACCGAGCAGCGCACGGTCGTGCCCGCCCTCCGCGCGGGAGCGTCCGGCTACGTGTACAAGGACGTCGACCCGGACGCGCTGGCCGGGGCGATCCGCTCGGTCCACGCGGGCCACGTCCTGCTCCAGCCGGAGGTCGCCGGCGCCCTGCTCGCCCAGGAGGACACCGGCAGCGGCACGGGCCGGGGGAGCACCCTGACCGAACGGGAACGGGAGGTGCTCGGACTGATCGCCGACGGCCGCTCCAACCGGGAGATCGCCCGTGCCCTGGTCCTCTCGGAGAAGACGGTCAAGACACACGTGTCGAACATTCTGATGAAGCTCGACCTGTCGGACCGCACCCAGGCAGCGCTCTGGGCGGTCAGGAACGGGGCGGCGGGCTGAGAGGACCGCGTCCCCGCCAGGACGCAGAGGGTTTCCCCCCCCCGGAATTCATACTGTCGGGTGGATGTCACCCGGACGGCGCATCCTGTGCGGCGCCACGGCGTTCTCCAGGGCACGCTGCGGCGATCGGCCGCGGCGACGCGAGGAGGATCCTGAAGTGAAGAACCTGAAGAAGGCCGCCGCCGTCACCCTGATCGCCGGTGGAATCATCGCCGCCGGTGCCGGAGCCGCCTCCGCCACGGGCCACGGCGGCGCCGGTGCCCACGGCACGGCCGTGGGCTCCCCGGGTGTCGCCTCGGGCAACCTCGTCCAGGTCCCGGTGGACGTCCCGGTGAACGTGGTCGGCAACACCGTCAACGTGGTGGGCCTGCTCAACCCCGCCTTCGGCAACTTCGGCCTGAACGGCTGACCTGGCCCCGCACCGCCGGACGGGCACCCGGCCCGTCCGGCGGTCGATGCCGCCGACCCCGTAGGCACGCGGGTCAGGCCGGGTACGCACCGGGATCGCCCCCGGAGGGGCGCCCGTACACACCCGGGCCGGCCTGCCCGGCCGTGGTACGTACGTACCGGGTCGGCTCTCCGGGGGCCGGCCCGTACACACCCCGGTGCCGCCCCACACGCGCCCGGGTCAGCGTCGGTCCCGCCCCACACGCGCCCAGGTCAGCGCCGGTCCCGCTCCTCCACGTACGCGTTGTACGCGGCGACCTGTGCCCGCCGGGCCACCCGCTCCACCGGCCGCAGTGCCTCGCCCCGCGCCGCGATCTCCGATGCGCTCACTGCTCCGCCGTGCCCGTTCTCATGGGCCACCGAGATCAGCAGCCCCACCCGCTGGGCGAGCTCGAGCACCCGTACCGCTCTCGGCGGATACCCCGGGGCCAGCACTTCGCGCCCCCGCTCCGCCCGCGCCCGGTACGCGTCCACCGCCGCCTCTGCCACCGGACCGGAACCGGCGACGTCCAGCCGGGCCAGCACCGCCGTGGCATCCCGCAGCGCCTCCGCGAGCTCCCGCTCCGCCTCGCCCAGCGAGGGGACATCGGCCGGCGGCGCCTCCCGTACCGCCAGACAGCGCCACACCACCTCGGCGTGCACGTCCCCGGCGGGCCCCACCTCGCTCACCTCCGGCACCAGCCCGAAAGGCGCCCCGGACGTGACCACCGCCTCCTCCGCCTCCAGCGCCCGCGCATTGAAGTCCGGCGGCCCGCTGAGCCCCAGCGGATGCCCGGGCACCGGCAGCGCCACCCGGAAACCGGTCGCCCCGAGCCCCCTCAGTCTGCCGAGCGCAAGCGTGAGCCCGACCGGCCCCGCCTCACCCGGCAGCCCCTCGACGCGGTGCACCGCGTCCTCACCGACAATCGCGAGCGCTGCGTCGTCCGGTGACACAAGTCCGGCCAAAAGCGCGTTTCCCCATGCGGCGAGCCGCCCTGAGCGTGGTTCCGAAAGCATGGGAACAGCCTAGGGAACGGACCTCGGAGTCGGAGCACTCCTGGGGTGGCGTAGGTTTTCCCTGGGAGCTGTGCCCACAGGCACGCGACGATCTCGACACTGCATGGGGAGACAACGCGCCATGAGCGATGTACTGGAGCTGGTGGACGTATCCGTGGTCCGCGACGGACGTGCTCTGGTGGACGACGTCTCCTGGTCGGTCAAGGAGGGGGAGCGCTGGGTCATCCTCGGCCCCAACGGCGCCGGCAAGACCACCCTGCTCAACATCGCGTCGAGCTACCTGTTCCCGAGCGCCGGCACGGCCAAGATCCTCGGCGAGCGGCTCGGCGGGGTCGGCACCGACGTCTTCGAGCTCCGCCCCCGGATCGGCATCGCCGGTGTGGCGATGGCCGACAAGCTGCCCAAGCGCCAGACCGTGCTCCAGACGGTGCTCACCGCCGCGTACGGCATGACCGCCACCTGGCACGAGGACTACGAGGCCGTCGACGAGGAGCGCGCCCGCGCCTTCCTCGACCGGCTCGGCATGACCGAGTTCCTCGACCGTAAATTCGGCACCCTCTCCGAGGGCGAGCGCAAGCGCACCCTGATCGCCCGCGCCATGATGACCGACCCCGAGCTCCTCCTCCTCGACGAGCCCGCCGCCGGCCTCGACCTCGGCGGCCGCGAGGACCTGGTGCGTCGGCTGGGCCGCCTGGCCCGCGACCCGTACGCCCCCTCCATGATCATGGTCACCCACCACGTCGAGGAGATCGCGCCCGGCTTCACCCACGTCCTGATGATCCGCCAGGGCAAGGTGCTCGCCGCAGGTCCCATGGAGACCGAACTCAGCTCCCGCAACCTCTCGCTCTGCTTCGGCCTCCCGCTCGTCGTCGAGCACACCGGCGACCGCTACACGGCCCACGGACTGCCGCTCTCCCAGTAGTTGACGCCACAGTCACCTCCACGGCGCCCTGTCGGTGAGGGTGCCCACGGTCCTACGATGAACCCGTGGACATCGAAGCGTGGGTGTGGTGGCTGATCGGCGCGGTGGGACTGGGTATTCCCCTCGTCCTGACCGCGATGCCCGAATTCGGCATGTTCGCCGTCGGAGCGGTGGCCGCGGCGGTCGTCGCGGCCCTCGGCGGTGGCATCGTCGCCCAGGTGCTGGTCTTCGTCCTGGTGTCGGTGGCGCTCATCGCGGTCGTACGCCCCATCGCCGCCAGACACCGCGCCGGCCAGACCGGGCACGCCAGCGGGATCGACGCGCTGAAAGGCCGTCAGGCCGTCGTCCTGGAACGGGTGGACGGCAGCGGCGGGCGCATCAAGCTCGCGGGCGAGGTCTGGTCCGCGCGCACGCTCGACAGTGATCAGAGTTTCGAACCCGGCCAGCAGGTCGATGTCGTGGACATCGACGGGGCGACGGCCGTCGTCATGTGAGAAGCGGTCACACGGCAGTCCGGAGTCTGCCAAACTCGAAGTCGATCATCATGAGACCGGAACCGTCATAAAAGATGCACCGTTCATGACCGTTCGACCTCGATCATCGCGATCCGTCGGCAACCGAAGGGCACGAGGCACACGATGCAACCGATCATCATCGTCCTGATCATTCTGGTGGTGCTCGTCTTCATCGCCCTGATCAAGACGATCCAGGTCATCCCGCAGGCCAGTGCCGCCATCGTGGAGCGCTTCGGCCGCTACACCCGCACCCTCAACGCCGGGCTGAACATCGTCGTCCCGTTCATCGACTCGATCCGCAACAGGATCGACCTCCGCGAACAGGTCGTCCCCTTCCCGCCCCAGCCGGTGATCACCCAGGACAACCTCGTAGTCAACATCGACACCGTCATCTACTACCAGGTGACCGACGCCCGGGCCGCGACCTACGAAGTCGCCAGCTACATCCAGGCGATCGAACAGCTCACCGTCACCACCCTCCGCAACATCATCGGCGGCATGGACCTCGAACGGACGCTGACCTCCCGCGAGGAGATCAACGCGGCGCTCCGCGGCGTCCTCGACGAGGCCACCGGCAAGTGGGGCATCCGCGTCAACCGTGTCGAGCTCAAGGCCATCGAACCGCCCACCTCCATCCAGGACTCGATGGAGAAGCAGATGCGCGCCGACCGTGACAAGCGCGCCGCGATCCTCACCGCCGAAGGCATCAGGCAGTCCGCGATCCTCACCGCGGAGGGCGAGAAGCAGTCCGCGATCCTGCGCGCCGAGGGCGAGGCCAAGGCATCCGCCCTGCGCGCCGAGGGCGAGTCCCAGGCCATCCGTACGGTCTTCGAGGCCATCCACGCCGGAGACCCGGACCAGAAGCTCCTCTCGTACCAGTACCTCCAGATGCTCCCGAAGATCGCCGAGGGCGACGCCAACAAGCTCTGGATCGTGCCCAGCGAGATCGGTGACGCGCTCAAGGGCCTCAGCGGCGCCTTCGGCAACCTCGGCGGCGGGGCACCCGGCTTCGACACCGGAAACAAGGAACGCCGGGAGCAGCCCCCGGTCAGCTGACCGGGACACACCTTCGTGCATGATCAGTGAGGCCCCTCGACCTTCATGGCGGGGAGGCATCACTGACCACCGAAGGAGATGGCCTTGTCCATCTGGGAAATTCTCGCGGTCTTCGCGGCCGGAGTCGGCGCAGGAACGATCAACACCATCGTCGGCTCCGGCACGTTGATCACCTTCCCCGTCCTGCTCGCCACCGGCCTGCCACCGGTCACCGCCACCGTCTCCAACGCCCTCGGTCTGATCCCGGGTTCGATCAGCGGAGCCATCGGATACCGCAAGGAACTGGCCGGCCAGCGCCGCCGCATCCTCAAGCTGAGTGCCGGCGCACTCATCGGCGGTCTCACCGGCGCCACACTCCTGCTGGCCCTGCCCTCCACGGCGTTCGAGACGATCGTCCCCGTCCTGGTTGCCCTCGCCCTCGTCCTGGTCATCCTGCAGCCCCGCATCAGCAAGGCAGTCCAGCGCCGCCGCGACCGCACCGGAGTCCCCGCCCGCCCCGACGGCGGGCCGCTGCTGTTCACCGGACTGATGCTCGCCAGCGTCTACGGCGGCTACTTCACGGCGGCCCAGGGCATCATCTACCTCTCCCTGATGGGCATGCTGCTCGACGACACGATGCAGCGCCTCAACGCCGTCAAGAACGTCCTCGCCGCCGTCGTCAACAGCGTCGCCGCGCTCTTCTTCCTCTTCGTGGCGGACTTCGACTGGACGGCCGTACTGCTCATCGCCGTGGGTTCCGCGATCGGCGGACAGATAGGCGCCAAGGTGGGACGGCGCCTCAGCACGGGCTTCCTGCGTGCCCTCATCGTGGTCGTCGGCACGGCGGCCATCGTCCAACTGGTGCTGCGCTGAGCACGGCAGGCCCGCCCCGGAGGGGGACGGGCCTCCCGTGCCGCACGGAGGCTACGCGGCGGACCGCGCCAGCCACTCCGGCAGCGCGGACCGGTCACCGGCGCCCAGGGCGAGCAGCATCGCGTCCGCGGGCGTTGGCACGAACGGCTGGCGCAGCAGCGGCATTTCCGCCTGCTCCGGAGTCCGGGCCGCCTTGCGGTGGTTGTCCTCGGCGCAGGAGGCCACGGTGTTCAGCCAGGTGTCCTGACCGCCCTGGGCGCGCGGCACCACGTGGTCGACGGTGCTCGCCCGCCGCCCGCAGTACGCGCACCGGTGCTGGTCCCGTATGAGGACGCCCTTCCTGGACCACGGGGCGTGTCTTCGGAACGGCACCCGTACGTAACGGCAGAGCCTGATGACCCGGGGCACCGGGATGTCGACGGCGGCACCACGCATACGGAGACCGGGGTGCGACTGCTCGACGACAGCCTTGTCCTGCAGGATCAGCACCACCGCACGGTTGAGCGTCACCGTCGACAGCGGCTCGAAGCTCGCGTTGAGTACCAGTGTGTCCCGCATCCTGCCCACCTCCCGTGTGCCGCCCGCCCGGTAGCGGGCCCGGATCAACTCTGGCCGGGCGAGCCGTGATGGACAACGCAATAAAAAAATGCCCTGCCCTGATCTCTCCAAGACCAGGGCAGGGCAAACAGCAGGCGAACTATCAGCTTTCGGGAGCCGCGTACTCACCGATCAGCCGGGCGCGGCCCAGGGTGTGGAACCGGAGATTGAAACCGACCGCCGCGGGTGACGTGTCACTGTCCGGCCCGAGCTTCTCGGCGTCCACCGCGTACACGGTGAACACATAGCGGTGGTTCTCACCGGCCGGCGGCGCGGCACCGCCGAAGTCCTTCGACCCGTAGTCGTTCCGGGCCTGGACGGCGCCCCGGGGCAGCCCCTCGAACGTGCCGCTCCCCGCACCGGCCGGGAGTTCCGTGACCGACGCCGGGATGTCGAACACCACCCAGTGCCAGAACCCGCTGCCCGTGGGGGCGTCCGGGTCGAAGCACGTCACGGCGAAGCTCTTCGTCTCCGCGGGGAAGCCCTCCCACCGCAGCTGCGGCGAGGTGTTCCCCGCGGAGAACACCTGCGCGTCCGCGAGAACGCCTCCCGGCGCGAGGTCCTCGCTCACCACGGTGAACGAGGGGACTTCGGGATGGAAGTCGTGCGGCAGCGGCGCCCTCTTCGGCTCAGTCACGTAGCACCTCTCCTGATCGGCTGTGAAGCGTCCTCCCACCGACCCTAGGCCGTGTCAGAGCCAGTTGCGCTGTCCGCCGACCTGGGAGAGCCACTGGTTGAGGTACGCGGCCCAGTCCGTGCCCTGGAAGTCGTTGTGGCCGACCTTGAACGCGCGGTAGGAGTCGCTGCCCTCGCTGAAGAGGCCCGGCTTCTTGTCCATCTCCAGCACGACGTCCATCTCGCGGTCGTCCGCGACGAACGTCAGCTCGACCTGGTTCAGCCCGCGGTACTGCTGCGGCGGGAAGAACTCGATCTCCTGGTAGAACGGCAGCCGCTGGCGTGTGCCGCGGATGTGGCCGCGCTCCATGTCCGCCGCGCGGAAGCCGAAGCCCAGCTGCCCGAAAGCGTCCAGGATGGCCTGCTGGGCGGGCAGCGGGTGCACGTTGATCGGGTCCAGGTCGCCCGAGTCCAGGGCGCGGGCGATCTCCAGCTCGGTGGTGACGCCGATGTTCATGCCGCGCAGCTGCTGCCCGGCGAACATCGTGACCGGGGTCTCCCACGGAATCTCGAGCCCGAACGGCACGACGTGCACGGCGCCGGCCTTCACCTCGAAGGCACCGCCCAGGCGCAGCTTGGTGAACTCGATGTCCTGCCTGGTCTCCTGGTCCCCACCCTCGACCTCGACCCGCGCCTGCAGTCCGACCGAGAGTCCCTCGATCTGCTGGTCGACGGAACCGCCCTGGATCCGCACCTCGCCCTGGACGACCCCGCCGGGGACGACGTTGAGTTCGGTCAGCTCGGTCTCGACCGAAGCCCCGCCGGCACCCATGCTCGCGAGCAGTCGCTTGAAGCCCATGATTTTCCTCCTTGGTCCTGCCCCTAGATACGCGCCATGACCGTAGCCGGTTCCCGTTCCGCCGGTCCCAGTACCCTCGGTCGCCATGAACAAGGGCACGGACCGTACGCCGCTCACGCGGGACTTCTTCGACCGCCCCGTCCTGGACGTGGCACCCGACCTGCTGGGCCGCGTCCTTGTCCGCACCACCGACGGCGGGCCCATCGAGCTGAGGCTGACGGAGGTGGAGGCCTACGCGGGCGAGATCGACCCGGGCTCCCACGCGTTCCGTGGCCGGACCCCCCGCAACAGCGTGATGTTCGGCCCGCCGGGCCACTCGTACGTCTACTTCACGTACGGGATGTGGCACTGCCTCAACCTGGTGTGCGGTCCGGAGGGCATGGCGAGCGGCGTCCTGCTGCGGGCCGGTGAGATCAGCATCGGGGCGGAGATGGCCCGCAAACGTCGGTTCTCGGCCCGACATGACAGAGAACTGGCCAAAGGGCCGGCCCGTCTGGCCACCGCCCTGGACGTGGACCGCGCACTGAACGGATGCGATGTGATCGCCGGCCCGTCTGCGCCCCTGTCCGTACTCCGAGGCACCCCACCACTCCGCGAACAGGTACGGAGCGGACCCCGCACCGGCGTCGGGGGTGACGGCTCCCACCAGCCGTGGCGCTTCTGGATCGACGGCGACCCCACGGTCAGCCCGTACCGCGCCCATGCGCCACGCCGCCGCTCAACTTGACTCGCCCCTGCCGTTTCCCTAATGTAGTCCGAGCCGCTTGAACGGATGCAGTTGTTGTTGGTACGGCCCATCGGACCGGACCAGAGCATCGTGAGAGGGCCAACCACTACCTACGATTCGCCCTTACGGGTGGAGTTTCGGCATGCCGAAATTGTCTTGACGACTCGATTATGAGTCACCGAGAGAATCGGTTAACGTAGTGAACACGCCGAAAGGCAAAGGCCGCTCCGCAGGCCGCTGGATTCAAATTCGGACCGGAAACGGAACGGAAAAGAGTCTGGTAAAGTCGGACTCGCCGGAAAGGGAAACGCGAAAGCGAAGAACTGGAAAGCGAAACCCGCTTCGACCGGGAATCGGACACGAAAGAGTCTGATAGAGTCGGAAACGCAAGAACGAAGGGAAGCGCCCGGAGGGCCCCGGTGAAACGGGACCGAAGGAAGCGTCCGTTCCTTGAGAACTCAACAGCGTGCCAAAAGTCAACGCCAGATATGTTGATACCCCGGCCTGCTTCGGCAGGTTGGTGGTTCCTTTGAAAAGTCCTGCCGGTCCTTCGGGTCTGGTAGGCAACAACAGCGAGGACGCTGTGAACGACCGGTCTTATTCCGACCTGGTCGTTCCGCTCTCGTGTTGTGATCCCGATTACGGGAAAACATTCACGGAGAGTTTGATCCTGGCTCAGGACGAACGCTGGCGGCGTGCTTAACACATGCAAGTCGAACGATGAAGCCTTTCGGGGTGGATTAGTGGCGAACGGGTGAGTAACACGTGGGCAATCTGCCCTTCACTCTGGGACAAGCCCTGGAAACGGGGTCTAATACCGGATAACACTCTGTCCCTCATGGGGCGGAGTTAAAAGCTCCGGCGGTGAAGGATGAGCCCGCGGCCTATCAGCTTGTTGGTGGGGTAATGGCCTACCAAGGCGACGACGGGTAGCCGGCCTGAGAGGGCGACCGGCCACACTGGGACTGAGACACGGCCCAGACTCCTACGGGAGGCAGCAGTGGGGAATATTGCACAATGGGCGAAAGCCTGATGCAGCGACGCCGCGTGAGGGATGACGGCCTTCGGGTTGTAAACCTCTTTCAGCAGGGAAGAAGCGAAAGTGACGGTACCTGCAGAAGAAGCGCCGGCTAACTACGTGCCAGCAGCCGCGGTAATACGTAGGGCGCAAGCGTTGTCCGGAATTATTGGGCGTAAAGAGCTCGTAGGCGGCTTGTCACGTCGGATGTGAAAGCTCGGGGCTTAACCCCGAGTCTGCATTCGATACGGGCTAGCTAGAGTGTGGTAGGGGAGATCGGAATTCCTGGTGTAGCGGTGAAATGCGCAGATATCAGGAGGAACACCGGTGGCGAAGGCGGATCTCTGGGCCATTACTGACGCTGAGGAGCGAAAGCGTGGGGAGCGAACAGGATTAGATACCCTGGTAGTCCACGCCGTAAACGTTGGGAACTAGGTGTTGGCGACATTCCACGTCGTCGGTGCCGCAGCTAACGCATTAAGTTCCCCGCCTGGGGAGTACGGCCGCAAGGCTAAAACTCAAAGGAATTGACGGGGGCCCGCACAAGCAGCGGAGCATGTGGCTTAATTCGACGCAACGCGAAGAACCTTACCAAGGCTTGACATATACCGGAAAGCATCAGAGATGGTGCCCCCCTTGTGGTCGGTATACAGGTGGTGCATGGCTGTCGTCAGCTCGTGTCGTGAGATGTTGGGTTAAGTCCCGCAACGAGCGCAACCCTTGTTCTGTGTTGCCAGCATGCCCTTCGGGGTGATGGGGACTCACAGGAGACTGCCGGGGTCAACTCGGAGGAAGGTGGGGACGACGTCAAGTCATCATGCCCCTTATGTCTTGGGCTGCACACGTGCTACAATGGCCGGTACAATGAGCTGCGATGCCGCGAGGCGGAGCGAATCTCAAAAAGCCGGTCTCAGTTCGGATTGGGGTCTGCAACTCGACCCCATGAAGTCGGAGTTGCTAGTAATCGCAGATCAGCATTGCTGCGGTGAATACGTTCCCGGGCCTTGTACACACCGCCCGTCACGTCACGAAAGTCGGTAACACCCGAAGCCGGTGGCCCAACCCCTTGTGGGAGGGAGCTGTCGAAGGTGGGACTGGCGATTGGGACGAAGTCGTAACAAGGTAGCCGTACCGGAAGGTGCGGCTGGATCACCTCCTTTCTAAGGAGCATCTAGATTCCGCAAGGAGTCCAGAGACCATTACGTCGGCAAATGTTCGACGGTGGTTGCTCATGGGTGGAACGTTGACTATTCGGCACGACAGGTTGTTTTCATGAGTACTGCTTCGGCGTGGAAAGTGAAGGGGATCGGTCGGGTCGGGCACGCTGTTGGGTATCTGAAGGTGCGGGCTTTTTTAGTCTGGATCTTCGGTTGCCGGCCCCAGTGCACTCACCTGTAAGGGTGGGGTGATGGGTGGCTGGTCGTTGTTTGAGAACTGCACAGTGGACGCGAGCATCTGTGGCCAAGTTTTTAAGGGCGCACGGTGGATGCCTTGGCACCAGGAACCGATGAAGGACGTGGGAGGCCACGATAGTCCCCGGGGAGCTGTCAACCAAGCTTTGATCCGGGGGTTTCCGAATGGGGAAACCCGGCAGTCGTCATGGGCTGTCACCCGCTGCTGAACACATAGGCAGTGTGGAGGGAACGCGGGGAAGTGAAACATCTCAGTACCCGCAGGAAGAGAAAACAACCGTGATTCCGGGAGTAGTGGCGAGCGAAACTGGATGAGGCCAAACCGTATGTGTGTGATACCCGGCAGGGGTTGCGCATACGGGGTTGTGGGATCTCTCTTTCATAGTCTGCCGGCTGTGAGACGAGTCAGAAACCGTTGGTGTAGGCGAAGGACATGCGAAAGGTCCGGCGTAGAGGGTAAGACCCCCGTAGCTGAAACATCAACGGCTCGTTTGAGAGACACCCAAGTAGCACGGGGCCCGAGAAATCCCGTGTGAATCTGGCGGGACCACCCGCTAAGCCTAAATATTCCCTGGTGACCGATAGCGGATAGTACCGTGAGGGAATGGTGAAAAGTACCGCGGGAGCGGAGTGAAATAGTACCTGAAACCGTGTGCCTACAAGCCGTGGGAGCGTCGCTGTATGTGCTTGCACATGCAGTCGTGACTGCGTGCCTTTTGAAGAATGAGCCTGCGAGTTAGCGGTGTGTAGCGAGGTTAACCCGTGTGGGGAAGCCGTAGCGAAAGCGAGTCCGAATAGGGCGATTGAGTTGCACGCTCTAGACCCGAAGCGGAGTGATCTAGCCATGGGCAGGTTGAAGCGGAGGTAAGACTTCGTGGAGGACCGAACCCACCAGGGTTGAAAACCTGGGGGATGACCTGTGGTTAGGGGTGAAAGGCCAATCAAACTCCGTGATAGCTGGTTCTCCCCGAAATGCATTTAGGTGCAGCGTCGTGTGTTTCTTGCCGGAGGTAGAGCACTGGATAGGCGATGGGCCCTACCGGGTTACTGACCTTAGCCAAACTCCGAATGCCGGTAAGTGAGAGCACGGCAGTGAGACTGTGGGGGATAAGCTCCATGGTCGAGAGGGAAACAGCCCAGAGCATCGACTAAGGCCCCTAAGCGTACGCTAAGTGGGAAAGGATGTGGAGTCGCAGAGACAACCAGGAGGTTGGCTTAGAAGCAGCCACCCTTGAAAGAGTGCGTAATAGCTCACTGGTCAAGTGATTCCGCGCCGACAATGTAGCGGGGCTCAAGCGTACCGCCGAAGTCGTGTCATTCATACACATATCCCCAACGGGAGTATGGATGGGTAGGGGAGCGTCGTGTGCCGGGTGAAGCAGCCGCGGAAGCGAGTTGTGGACGGTTCACGAGTGAGAATGCAGGCATGAGTAGCGATACACACGTGAGAAACGTGTGCGCCGATTGACTAAGGGTTCCTGGGTCAAGCTGATCTGCCCAGGGTAAGTCGGGACCTAAGGCGAGGCCGACAGGCGTAGTCGATGGACAACCGGTTGATATTCCGGTACCCGCTTTGAAACGCCCAATACTGAATCAGGCGATGCTAAGTCCGTGAAGCCGGCCCGATCTCTTCGGAGTTGAGGGTAGTGGTGGAGCCGATGAACCAGACTTGTATTAGGTAAGCGATGGGGTGACGCAGGAAGGTAGTCCAGCCCGGGCGGTGGTAGTTCCCGGGGTAAGGGTGTAGGCCGTGTGGTAGGTAAATCCGTCACACGTTAAGGCTGAGACCTGATGCCGAGCCGATTGTGGTGAAGTGGATGATCCTATGCTGTCGAGAAAAGCCTCTAGCGAGTTTCATGGCGGCCCGTACCCTAAACCGACTCAGGTAGTCAGGTAGAGAATACCGAGGCGTTCGGGTGAACTATGGTTAAGGAACTCGGCAAAATGCCCCCGTAACTTCGGGAGAAGGGGGGCCATCACTGGTGATTGGATTTACTCCATGAGCTGGGGGTGGCCGCAGAGACCAGCGAGAAGCGACTGTTTACTAAAAACACAGGTCCGTGCGAAGCCGTAAGGCGATGTATACGGACTGACGCCTGCCCGGTGCTGGAACGTTAAGGGGACCGGTTAGTGCACTTTCGGGTGTGCGAAGCTGAGAACTTAAGCGCCAGTAAACGGCGGTGGTAACTATAACCATCCTAAGGTAGCGAAATTCCTTGTCGGGTAAGTTCCGACCTGCACGAATGGCGTAACGACTTCTCGACTGTCTCAACCATAGGCCCGGTGAAATTGCACTACGAGTAAAGATGCTCGTTTCGCGCAGCAGGACGGAAAGACCCCGGGACCTTTACTATAGTTTGATATTGGTGTTCGGTTCGGCTTGTGTAGGATAGGTGGGAGACTTTGAAGCGGCCACGCCAGTGGTTGTGGAGTCGTCGTTGAAATACCACTCTGGTCGTGCTGGATGTCTAACCTGGGTCCGTGATCCGGATCAGGGACAGTGTCTGATGGGTAGTTTAACTGGGGCGGTTGCCTCCTAAAGAGTAACGGAGGCGCCCAAAGGTTCCCTCAGCCTGGTTGGCAATCAGGTGTTGAGTGTAAGTGCACAAGGGAGCTTGACTGTGAGACCGACGGGTCGAGCAGGGACGAAAGTCGGGACTAGTGATCCGGCAGTGGCTTGTGGAAGCGCTGTCGCTCAACGGATAAAAGGTACCCCGGGGATAACAGGCTGATCTTCCCCAAGAGTCCATATCGACGGGATGGTTTGGCACCTCGATGTCGGCTCGTCGCATCCTGGGGCTGGAGTCGGTCCCAAGGGTTGGGCTGTTCGCCCATTAAAGCGGTACGCGAGCTGGGTTTAGAACGTCGTGAGACAGTTCGGTCCCTATCCGCTGTGCGCGTAGGAATATTGAGAAGGGCTGTCCCTAGTACGAGAGGACCGGGACGGACGAACCTCTGGTGTGCCAGTTGTCCTGCCAAGGGCATGGCTGGTTGGCTACGTTCGGAAAGGATAACCGCTGAAAGCATCTAAGCGGGAAGCCTGCTTCGAGATGAGTATTCCCACCACCTTGAGTGGTTAAGGCTCCCAGTAGACGACTGGGTTGATAGGCCAGATGTGGAAGCCCGGTAACGGGTGGAGCTGACTGGTACTAATAGGCCGAGGGCTTGTCCTCAGTTGCTCGCGTCCACTGTGTTGTTCCCAGGCCACGAACGGTCGTGCTGGTTGAACAACTACTTAAACTGAAAAGTGTGCTTGTTCGCTAAGTGCCGATACTCCGCATTGCGGAGTGGCCGATAGTGTTTCGGTGGTCATTGCGTTAGGGAAACGCCCGGTTACATTCCGAACCCGGAAGCTAAGCCTTTCAGCGCCGATGGTACTGCAGGGGGGACCCTGTGGGAGAGTAGGACGCCGCCGAACAATCTTTCAAGGACCCCTGGTCCCAGCGTTCATGCTGGGACCAGGGGTCCTTTTGTTTTTTCCGAAGCGCGTCGGATGGTCGGCTGCGCGAGAATGTCTGTGGTACCCGATGACAGGAGTCACCCCCATGTCCACCAACTCTTCCGACGACCGTCCGGAGCGCGAGCCGCGTCGCCGGGACGGCGGTGACAGGGGCGGCTTCCGAGGCGCTCGTGACGACCGGTCCTCCGCGCCCCGACGTGACAACGACCGCGGTGGCAGCACCGGCGGTGGCTTCCGCCGTGACGACCGGGCTCCGCGCCGTGATGACAACCGTGGTGGCAGCACCGGCGGTGGCTTCCGCCGCGACGACAGCCGGGGTGGTGGCAGCACCGGTGGTGGCTTCCGCCGTGACGACCGTGCCCCGCGCCGCGACGATGACCGTGGTGGATACCGTGGCGGTCAGCAGCGTGACGACCGTGGCGGCCGGCCCACCGGTGGTGGTTTCGACCGCCGAGACGACCGCGCCCCCCGGCGTGACGACAACCGTGGTGGCAGCACCGGCGGGGGCTTCCGCCGCGACGACAACCGTGGCAGCAGGCCCACCGGCGGTGGCTTCGACCGCCGAGACGACCGCGCCCCCCGGCGTGACGACAACCGTGGTGGGGGTTCCGGCGGTGGTTTCCGTCGTGACGACAGCCGGGGTGGTGGCAGCACCGGTGGTGGCTTCCGCCGTGACGACAACCGTGGCAGCAGGCCCACCGGCGGTGGCTTCGAGCGCCGAGACGACCGTGCCCCGCGCCGCGACGATGACCGTGGTGGATACCGTGGCGGTCAGCAGCGTGACGACCGTGGCGGCCGGCCCACCGGTGGTGGTTTCGACCGCCGAGACGACCGCGCTCCGCGCCGCGACGACAACCGTGGTGGCAGCACCGGTGGTGGCTTCCGCCGTGACGACAACCGTGGCAGCAGGCCCACCGGCGGTGGCTTCGAGCGCCGAGACGACCGCGCTCCGCGCCGTGATGACGACCGTGGTGGATACCGTGGCGGTCAGCAGCGTGACGACCGTGGCGGCCGGCCCACCGGTGGTGGCTTCGAGCGCCGCGACGATCGCCCCCGCGGCCCCCGCCGCGACGACGACCGCCCCAGCAGCGGCGGCTTCCGCCGTGACGACAACCGTGGCAGCAGGCCCGCCGGCGGTGGCTTCGAGCGCCGAGACGACAACCGTGGTGGCGGCACGAGTGGTGGGTTCCGCCGCGACGACCGGGCGCCACGCCGGGACGACGACCGGCCGAGCAACTTCCGCCGTGACGACCGTGCCCCGCGCCGTGATGACGACCGTGGTGGATACCGTGGCGGTCAGCAGCGCGACGACCGTGGCGGCCGGCCCACCGGTGGTGGCTTCGAACGCCGCGACGACCGCCCCCGCGGCCCCCGCCGCGACGACGACCGCCCCAGCAGCGGCGGCGGCTTCCGTCGCGACGACCGGGACCGTGCACCGCGTCGCGACAACGACCGGGGCAACGACCGTGGCGGATTCCGCGGACGCGACGACCGGGGCGGCTACCAGGGTCGCGACGACCGCGGTGGCTACCAGGGCCGGGACGACCGTGACCGCGAGCCGATCAAGCGGCTTCCGATTCCGGACGACGTCACCGGCCAGGAGATCGACAAGGACGTCCGCCAGGAGCTGATGAGCCTGCCGAAGACCCTTGCCGAGGACGTCGCGCGGAACCTCGTCATGGTGGCCCGTCTGATCGACGAGGACCCCGACCAGGCATACGCGTACTCCCGGATCGCCCTGCGACTCGCGTCGCGGGTCGCCGCGGTGCGTGAGGCCGCCGGCTTCGCCGCGTACGCCACACAGAAGTACGCGGAGGCGCTGGCCGAGTTCCGGGCGTCCCGTCGGATGACCGGTTCCGTGGACCTGTGGCCCGTCATGGCCGACTGCGAGCGCGGACTCGGGCGTCCCGAGCGGGCCATGGCCATGGCGGGCGAGCCCGAGGTGCAGAAGCTGGACAAGGCCGGTCAGGTCGAGATGCGACTGGTCGCCGCCGGTGCACGCAGGGACATGGGGCAGATCGATGCCGCCATCGTCACGCTGCAGAGCCCCGAGCTCGCCTCCAGCGCCGTGCACTCCTGGACCCCGCGCCTGCGGTACGCCTACGCGGACGCGCTCCTGGAAGCAGGGCGTGAGGACGAGGCCCGCGAGTGGTTCGGCAAGGCCCTGGAGGCAGACAAGGACGGCGCGACCGACGCGTCCGACCGGCTTGCCGAGCTCGACGGTGTCGAGTTCGTCGACGTCCTCGGTGACGACGAGCAGCCGGCCGGAGCGCCCGTGACCGAAGCGGCCGAGGAGGCTGCGGACGACGAGGACGACGAGGACGACACGGCGACCGACGCCACCGAGATCGACATCGACGACGAAGATGACGACGACGAAGATGACGACGACGAAGATGACGATGGCGACGATGCGGACGGATCCGCGAAGGCGTAAGTACTGACGCACCGACAGGAAGAGGGCGGCACCCGCAACGGGTGCCGCCCTCTTCCTGTTTACGGGCCGTCAGCCCCTCGGTCCGTCAGTCGGTGTGGAGGCTGCGCAGGACCAGGCCCGTAGCCGGCTTGGGTCCGAACGACGTCGACTTGCGGGGCATGGTGACACCCTGCCTCGCCAGGTCCCGGACGACGTCCTCGCGCACCGGATGCATCAGGACCGCCGTGGCATCGTGCCGCTCCGCCTGCTCGACCGCCGCAGCCGTGTCGTGGATGTAGGCGATGTGCTCCGGGGCGTCGGGAATCCGCCAGACGGAGTCCAGGAGCGTTGAGTGCAGAACGGTCGCGTCGAGTGCGCGCCAGGCCGCCGGCCGGTCCGCGCGGATCGTGCGGGCCAGCAGCCGCTCGTCCGGCCGGTCGACGAGATGGAAGCGGCCGTCGCCCGCGAGGACGAAGGCGTTGCCCTCCGTAGCGGCCTCCGCGAGCGCGTCGAGCGCCCGGGGGAGCGGCCCCTCGACGGTCCGGACCCGGAATCCCTCGCCGAGCGCGGCGAGCGCGTCCGCGACCGGGAGTCGGCGCAGCAGCCGGTGGATGCCCCGGACCTGCAAGGGGTAGCGGGTCGTGTCCACGAGGAGCACCAGCCCGAAGTCCCAGGGGCCTGGCGTGGATTGCTCCTGCTGGAGCCTGAGATAGGTGGCCCAGCGGTGGTGGCCGTCCGCGATGAGCGCCTGGCGGCGGGCGAGGTCGGACGCGATCTCCGCCTGCTCGGCAGGATCCGTGACGGCCCAGAGGCGATGGCCGAAACCGTCGTCGGTCGTCGTGGTGAGAAGCGGCAGACGCTTTACCACCCGCTCGATGACGGCCGTCGCACCGGTCGGCCCGCCGTCACCGGCGTAGCTGAGCAGCAGAGGCTCGAAGTGAGCGGCCGCGGTGCGCATCAGGTCGGCGCGGTCCTCCACGACATCGGCCATGACGTCCTCGTGCGGCAGCACGATGCCCTCGGATGCCGGGGAGAGGCCCAGTGCGCCGATCACTCCGCGCTGCAGGAGGTCGCCCGTCGACTGCTCGTAGACATAGAGCGCCGGCACGGGGTCCGGGGCGAGTACGCCCTCCGCGAGCCAGCGCTTCAGCGTCTCTGCGGCCTGCTGGTGCCGCTCGGCGGCGGTGCCGGCCTGCGGCAGGATCAGCCGCACGATGTTGTACGGATCGGCGGACTCCAGGTGGTGCAGTCCGTCGGGCCGTACGACGACGTCGTAAGGGGGCGATGTCACCGCGGCCAGGCTGCCGACCCGTTCGGGGACGTACCGAAGGCCGCGGAAGGGGATCAGCCGCAGCCCCTGATCGGCGGCGGACCCGGATGTGTTCATCTGGGCATCGTATGTGCGCACCGGGCGATGCGGGATGATCGGGGGAGAAGCTTGGAAAGAGGAGCGCAGGTATATGAGTCAGCGGTACAGGTCCCGGCCGCTCGGGAACAGCGCGGCACTGAGCGAGGCGTACGACACGGCTCTGCTCGATCTCGACGGGGTGGTGTACGCGGGCGGGCATGCGATCCGGTACGCCGTCGACTCGCTCGGCACCGCGCGGGACGGCGGGATGCGGCTGGCGTACGTGACGAACAACGCCCTGCGGACACCGGACGCCGTGGCGGAGCATCTGACGGAGCTGGGAATCCCGGCCGAACCCTCCGATGTGATCACCTCGGCGCAGGCGGTGGCGCGGCTGATGGCCGATCAGCTGCCGCCCGGGGCACGGGTACTCGTGGTCGGCGGAGAAGGGCTGCTCGTCGCGCTGCGCGAGCGCGGCCTGGTGCCGGTGGAGTCGGCGGACGACGACCCGGTCGCGGTCGTGCAGGGATTCGGTGGGCCCGACCTCGCGTGGGGGCGGCTCGCCGAGGCGGCGTACGCGGTCGCGCGCGGGGCGGCGTGGTTCGCCTCCAACACGGACCTGACGATTCCGAGCGCCCGCGGCATCGCGCCGGGCAACGGTGCGGCGGTGGAGGTCGTACGGATCGCCACGGGCGCCGAGCCGCAGGTCGCGGGCAAGCCGTTGCCGCCGATGCACCGCGAGACGGTGCTGCGTACCGGGGCCGAGCGGCCGCTGGTCGTCGGGGACCGGCTGGACACGGACATCGAGGGCGCGTTCAACGGAGGTGTCGACTCGCTGCTGGTGCTCACCGGGGTGACCGACGCCGCGCAGCTGCTCGCCGCCGAGCCGAAGTACCGGCCGGCCTATGTGGACCGGGACCTTCGCGGCCTGCTCACCGGCCAGCCCGAGGTGACGGAGGACGGCGACGGGATCCGGTGCGGCGGCTGGACGGCCGCAGTGCGCGGGGAAGCCCTCGTGCTGGACGGCGACGGGGATGCCCTGGACGGTCTGCGGGCCCTGTGCGGGGCGGCGTGGACACACGCCGGGGAAGGTTCGTGCGGACTCGACGCGGGGAAGGCGTTGGCCAGGCTCGGTCTGTAGTCGAGGCGGCGTACGGAACCGGACAGTTGAGAGCACTGGAGGATAGGCTAACCTAACCTGGTGTTGGTCGAGAATCCCCCCGAATCGAGTGCCGGCCCCGTAGCCGCGCCGGCGAAGGCCCTGCCCGCCGGGCGCCACGCGGTACGCACCGCAGGGCTCCTGGTCGCTGTGGGAGTTCTGGTGCTGGTGTGCCTCGCGAGTGTCGCGATCGGCGCCAAGGCGCTGCCCATGTCCGAGGTCTGGCACGGCCTGTTCCACTACTCCGGGGGCAGCGGCGACGTCCTCGTACGCGATGTGCGCGTCCCGCGCACCGTGCTCGGGCTGATCGTCGGGGCCGCGCTGGGCCTCGCCGGGGCGGTGATGCAGGCGCTGACCCGCAACCCCCTCGCCGAGCCCGGCCTGCTGGGCGTCAACGCGGGGGCGTCGGCGGCCGTCGTCTCCGCCATCAGCTTCTTCGGCGTGACCTCGCTGACCGGCTACGTCTGGTTCGCGTTCGGCGGTGCGGCGATCGTGTCCGTGGCGGTGTACATCCTCGGCGGCAGCCGGTCCGCGAACCCCGTACGCCTCGCGCTCGCGGGGACTGCGGTCACCGCGGCGCTGTTCGGCTACGTCAACGCCGTCCAGCTGCTCGACGCGGCGGCCCTGGACCGGCTGCGGTTCTGGACCGTCGGATCACTGGCCTCCGCGAACATGGAGACCGTCGGCAAGGTGTGGCCGTTCATCGCGCTCGGCGTACTGATCGCGCTGCTCATCGCCCGGCCGCTGAACGCGCTGGAGATGGGTGACGACACCGCCAGGGCACTCGGCGCCCATCTGACCCGCACCCGGATCCTCGCCATGGTGGCCGTCACCCTGCTCTGCGGGGCCGCGACCGCCGCCTGCGGGCCGATCGTCTTCATCGGGCTGATGATCCCGCACCTCGTCCGCACCATCACCGGCCCCGACATGCGATGGATCCTGCCGTACGCGGCCGTCCTCGCGCCCGTGCTGCTGCTCGGCGCGGATGTGGCCGGCCGGGTCGTCGCCCGCCCCTCCGAACTGCAGGTCGGTATCGTCACCGCGCTGCTCGGCGGGCCGGTCTTCATCCATCTCGTACGACGCAGGAGGATGGCCCAGCTGTGAAGGCCGCACAGGACACCGAGGCCGAGCGGACCACCGGGGCCCCGCGGGACACCGGAACCGGGCCCGCGCCGGACACCACGAGGACCGTGCACGCGGTCCGTACCCCCGGCGGGCTCTCCTTCCGGGTGGACGCACGGGCGTTCACCGTGATCGTGCTGCTCACCGTGGCCGCCGCCGCGGCCGCCGTGGTGCTCATAGGCAGCGGTGACTTCTCCATGACGCCGGGCGAGGTCCTCACCACCCTGTTCGGCAACGGCACGTTCCAGCAGGAATTCATCGTCACGGACCTGCGCCTGCCGAGGGTCCTGGTCGGGCTCCTGGTCGGTGCCGCGCTCGGCGTGGGCGGTGCCGTCTTCCAGAGCGTCTCCCGCAACCCGCTGGGCAGCCCCGACGTGCTCGGCTTCGGCCAGGGCTCCGCGGTCGGCGCCCTCATCGTGATCGTGCTCTTCCACGGCGGGCCGACCGAGGTCGCCGCGGGTGCGGTGGGCGGAGGCGTGCTCACCGGTGTGGCCGTCCACCTGCTGGCCTGGAGACGGGGCGTCCACGGCTACCGGCTCGTCCTCGTCGGCATCGGTGCCGCCGCGATGCTCACCGCCGCGACCCATTACCTGATCACCAAGGCCAACCTCGTCGACGCCACCCGCGCCGTCGTCTGGATGACCGGCTCGCTCGACGGCCGGGACTGGGCACAGGTCTGGCCGCTGCTCGCGGTCTGCGCCGTTCTCGTACCCCTGGTCCTGGGCCACGGACGGGCCCTGCGCATGCTGGAGATGGGCGACGACGCCGCCCACGCGCTCGGCGTACGGGTGGAACGCACCCGGCTCGTCCTGCTGGGCTGCGCCGTGGTCCTCGTCGCCGTCGCCACGGCCGCCGCAGGCCCCATCGTCTTCGTCTCGCTGAGCGCCCCGCAGGTCGCCCGCAGACTCACCCGCTCACCCGGACCCAACCTGGCCGCCGCGGCCTGCACGGGCGCGGCCCTGCTGCTCGTCGCCGACTGGACCGCCATGAACGCCTTCGGGGACCGCCAGCTCCCGGTGGGTGTGGTCACCGGGGTACTCGGCGGCTGCTATCTGCTGTGGCTCCTGGTGTCCGAGCGCACGGCGGGACGCATATGAGACCCGGCCCGCCGGCGAAGGCGCCGGACACCCCGCAACCACGGCCCATCAACTCCGGGAGCAGGACCATGCAGCGCCTCACCGCAGATTCGGTGACCCTCGGTTACGACCAGCGGACCATCGCCGAGAACCTCTCGGTCGAGATACCCGACCGGTCCTTCACCGTGATCGTCGGCCCCAACGCCTGCGGCAAATCGACCCTGCTGCGCGCGCTCTCCCGGATGCTCAGGCCGAGCCGCGGAGAGGTCCTGCTGGACGGGCAGTCCATCCACCGGCTGCCCGCGAAGAAGGTCGCACGGACCCTGGGCCTGCTGCCCCAGTCCTCCATAGCCCCCGACGGCATCACGGTCGCCGACCTCGTCTCGCGCGGCCGGTACCCGCACCAGGGGCTGCTCCGCCAGTGGTCGCCCGAGGACGAGCGGATCGTCGTGGAGTCCATGGCCTCGACCGGCGTCGGCGAGCTCGCCGACCGCTACGTCGACGAGCTGTCCGGCGGCCAGCGCCAGCGGGTCTGGATCGCCATGGCGCTCGCCCAGCAGACCCCGCTGCTGCTGCTCGACGAGCCGACGACGTACCTCGACATCCAGCACCAGATCGACGTGCTCGACCTCTGCGCGGAACTGCACGAGACCCAGGGCCGCACGCTGGTCGCCGTGCTGCACGACCTGAACCACGCCGCCCGGTACGCCACCCACCTCATCGCCATGCGCAAGGGCGAGATCGTCTCCGAGGGCGCGCCCGGCGACATCGTCACGGCGGAGCTCGTCGAGGACGTCTTCGGGATGCGGTGCCAGGTCATCGACGACCCCGAGACGGGAACGCCGCTCGTCGTCCCGGCCGCCCGCAAGAAGCGTGCGTCGGCCGCCTGACCCGCCGTATCGGCTACAGGAGCGACCTGAGCTTCAGCAGATCGCGGAAGCCCGCCTCAAGCCGGACCCGGCCGGACGCCCAGGCCTTCGCGAAATTCAGCTCGCCGTCCACCAGGGCCACCAGATCGTCCCCGGTCATGGCGAGCCGGATCTCGGCCTTCTCGCGGGGCGGACCGTCGGCGGTGTCGAGCACCCGGATCCGGCCGTTCGTCAGCCGGCCTGTGAACGTCGCGTCGAGATCCTTGATGTGGCAGCTCAGCGAACGGTTGAGCGCGGCAGCGCCGCGTACGTCGCCGTCCGCCGAGGCAAGGTTGTCGGAAAGTGTGTCGAGTGCGCTGCGGCACTCCGCCATGGTCGCCATCGGCACCGACGGTACCCCAGCGCTTCGCGGTAGCGTTTCGGCATGAGTGACTGGATGCCGGAACCGGAGACGCCGCCCGAGGCCGTACCCGCGCCCCCCGCGCCCCCCGCGCCCCCCGCGCCCTCCTACGACACCGCTCCGCCCGCCCCGCTCGGTGTCACACGTACCCCCACCGGGCATGCCGCAGTGGACGCGCGGCTGGAGCGCCTGGCCGACGCCGACCACCTCCCGGCGGACGGGCACACCGAGGTGTACGAGGATGTACACCGTGGGCTGCGCGACGAGCTGACCGCGCTGGACGCCCGGCCCGCACCCGCACCGACGCCCAGTGACAACAACAGGAGCTGAACCGAACGTGGCAGGAGTGGCACGTCGCCGCCTCGACGCCGAGCTGGTACGCCGCAAGCTGGCCCGCTCGCGTGAGCACGCGAGCCAGCTGATCGCAGCGGGGCGGGTGACCGTCGGCGGCAACACCGCGACCAAACCCGCCACCCAGGTCGAGACCAGCGCGGCCGTCGTCGTGACCAAGGACGACAGCGATCCCGAGTACGTCTCGCGCGGCGGGCACAAACTCGCGGGCGCGCTCGCCGCCTTCGTACCGCTCGGACTGACCGTGGAGGGACGGCGGGCGCTGGACGCCGGGGCGTCGACCGGGGGCTTCACCGATGTGCTGCTGCGGGCCGGAGCCGGACATGTCGTCGCCGTCGACGTCGGCTACGGACAGCTCGCCTGGTCGCTGCAGTCCGATGAACGCGTCACCGTCAAGGACCGTACCAACGTACGGGAACTGACGTTGGAGCAGCTCGACGGGAAGGCGGCGGACCTGGTGGTGGGCGATCTGTCGTTCATTCCGCTCGGCCTCGTGCTGCCGGCCCTCGCGCGCTGCGCCGCCCCCGACGCGGACCTGGTCCTCATGGTCAAGCCGCAGTTCGAGGTGGGCAAGGAGCGCCTCGGCAGCGGTGGTGTGGTCCGCAGCCCCGAGCTGCGGGCCGAAGCGGTACGCGAAGTGGCGCGCCGTGCCGGTCTGCTGGGCCTCGGAGTCCGGGGCGTCACGGCGAGCCCATTGCCCGGGCCGTCGGGAAATGTCGAGTACTTTCTGTGGCTGCGGGCCGGAGCACCTGAACTGGATCCCGCGGATGTCGACCGTGCAGTGGCGGAGGGGCCTCGTTGACGACACATGCGGCACAACCCGAGAACGCGGCGCGAACCGTGTTCCTGCTGGCGCACACCGGCCGCCCGGCCGCGATCCGCAGCGCCGAGCTCGTCGTCCAGGGCCTGCTCCGGCACGGACTCGGCGTCCGGGTGCTCGCCGTGGAGGCGGCGGACCTGCCGCTGCCGCCGTCCGTGGTGACGGTCACGGACGCCACGCCCGCGGCGGTGGACGGCTGTGAACTGCTGATCGTGCTCGGCGGGGACGGCACACTGCTGCGCGGGGCCGAGATCTCCCGGGCCTCCGGCGTACCGATGCTCGGTGTGAACCTCGGACGGGTCGGCTTCCTCGCCGAGGCCGAGCGCGACGACCTGGACAAGGTCGTCGACCGGGTCGTCACCCGCGCCTACCAGGTCGAGGAACGGATGACGCTCGACGTCGTCGTGCACAGCAACGGCGAGGTGGTGCACACCGACTGGGCACTCAACGAGGCGGCCGTGCAGAAGGTTTCGCCCGAGCGGATGCTGGAGGTCGTGCTGGAGATCGACGGCCGGCCGGTGACCGGGTTCGGGTGCGACGGGATCGTCTGCGCCACCCCGACCGGGTCGACCGCGTACGCCTTCTCGGCGGGCGGCCCCGTCGTCTGGCCCGAGGTCGAGGCCCTCCTGATGGTGCCGATCAGCGCCCACGCGCTGTTCGCCAAACCGTTGGTGACCTCGCCCACGTCCGTCCTGGCCGTGGAGGTCCAGCCGCACACCCCGCACGGGGTCCTGTGGTGCGACGGGCGCAGGACCGTCGAGCTGCCCGCGGGAGCCAGGGTCGAGGTCCGGCGCGGAGCGGTGCCCGTACGGCTGGCACGGCTGCACCAGGCCTCGTTCACGGACCGGCTGGTCGCCAAGTTCGCGCTCCCCGTGCAGGGCTGGCGGGGCGCGCCGCACTGACACTCCGGGCCGCTGCTCACACCCGCATGAGTGAATCCGGCACCGGGGCCCGTCGCACACCGGCCCCCGGACCTCGTAAGGTCATGTCCGTGTTGGAGGAGATGCGGATACGGTCGCTCGGAGTCATCGACGACGCGGTGGTGGAGCTGTCACCCGGTTTCACCGCGGTGACGGGCGAGACCGGCGCGGGCAAGACCATGGTCGTCACCAGCCTCGGGCTGCTGCTCGGCGGGCGCGCCGACCCCGCCCTCGTGCGGGTCGGTGCCAAGGCCGCGGTCGTCGAGGGGCGGATCACGGTGTCCGAGGGCGACGCGGCCGCGCTGCGCGCCGTGGAGGCCGGGGGCGAGATCGAGGACGGTGCGCTGCTCATCAGCCGTACCGTTTCGGCGGAAGGACGCTCCCGGGCCCATCTCGGGGGCAGATCCGTGCCCGTGGGGGTCCTCGCCGAGCTCGCCGACGACCTCGTCGCCGTACACGGCCAGACCGACCAGCAGGGGCTCCTCAAGCCCGCGCGGCAGCGGGGGGCCCTCGACCGGTACGCGGGCGACGGTGTCGCGGTGCCGCACGCCACGTACACGGCGGCCTACCGCCGGCTGCGCGCGGTCGTCGTGGAGCTCGACGAGCTGACCACGCGGGCCAGGGAGCGGGCCCAGGAGGCGGACCTGCTGCGCTTCGGCCTCGACGAGGTGGCCGCGGTCGAACCGCTGGCCGGGGAGGACACCGAGCTCGCCGCCGAGGCCGAACGCCTCGGCCACGCCGAGGCGCTCGCCTCCGCCGCCACGCTCGCCCACGCGGCGCTCGCCGGTGATCCGGAGGACCAGGAGGGGGTGGACGCCACCACGGTCGTCGCCGCCGCCGGCCGGTCCCTGGACGCCGTACGGGCCCACGACCCGGCACTGGCCGCGCTCGCCGACCGGATCGGCGAGATCTCGATCCTGCTCGCCGACGTGGCCGGTGAACTCGCCGGGTACGCCGACCAGCTGGACGCCGACCCGCTGCGGCTCGCCGCCGTCGAGGAGCGGCGCGCGGCCCTCACCGCGCTCACCCGCAAGTACGGCCAGGACATCACCGCGGTGCTCGCCTGGGCCGAGGAGGGCGCCGCCCGGCTGACCGAGCTGGAGGGCGACGACGACCGGATCGGTGAGCTGACGGCCGAGCGCGACGCGCTGCGCGCCGAGCTCTCCGTGCTCGGGCAGACGCTGACCGACGCGCGTACCGAGGCGGCGGCGCGCTTCGCCGGTGCGGTGACCGAGGAACTGGCGTCGCTCGCGATGCCGCACGCCCGGGTCTCCTTCGCCATCCGGCAGGCCGAGGCGGTGGACGAGGCGTCCGGCATCGACATCGGCGGGCGGAGCGTGGTCTACGGACCTTCCGGCGCCGACGAGGTCGAGCTCCTGCTGGCACCGCACCCCGGGGCCCAGCCCCGGCCGATCGCCAAGGGGGCGTCGGGCGGTGAGCTGTCCCGGGTGATGCTCGCCGTCGAGGTGGTCTTCGCCGGCTCGGACCCCGTACCGACGTACCTCTTCGACGAGGTCGACGCGGGCGTCGGCGGCAAGGCGGCCGTCGAGGTCGGCCGGCGGCTCGCCAAGCTCGCCAGGTCCGCGCAGGTCGTGGTGGTCACGCATCTGCCCCAGGTGGCGGCCTTCGCCGACCGGCAGCTGCTCGTGGAGAAGACGGTGGACGGCTCCGTGACCAGGAGCGGTGTCACCGTCCTGGAGGGCGAGGACCGGGTGCGCGAACTCTCCCGGATGCTGGCCGGCCAGGAGGACTCGGAGACGGCCCGGGCACACGCGGAGGAACTGCTCGCGACGGCACGGACGGACGGGTAGCGGCTCCGGTCCCCGGGGGGCCACGGCCGGGGAGGAGCCCTTCCGGGGGCGGACCGGGCCGCGGAGCCCGGTCCGAGCCGGACCCGAACCAGTCCCGGTTCCGGCCCCGCAGCGGGCATCGGACGGGCGCCGGGCCGCCCCCGGGATCCTGCTCCGAACGAACCGGACGGGCGCCGGGCATCCCGGTCCCGGTCCCGGTCCCGGTCCAGACGCGAACCGTCCCCGGAACCCTGCCTCGGAACGGGGTCCGAGGCGCCCTCGGCCCCGGACCGGGCACCGGGCTCGACCCGGCCGCCCGGAATCCGGCCCGGGCCAGGCACGAACCTCCCCCGGAAGCCGCCCGAACCGGATGCATGGCAGCCCGTCCTGAACCGGACGCCGGACCGCGTCCGGAACCCGGACCTGACCGCCCTCGGACCCGGGACCGGACCGCGCACCGGCCGCCCGGAATCCGACCCGGAACCACGTACGGACCGACCTCGCAAACCGCCTGAACCGGACATCGGAGGCCGTGGGTCCCCGCCCGGGTGGCGCCGGGAAGGCGCCCGGCAACGGCCCCCAGGGGCGGGTTCCGGGCACATTCGGTGTCAATTTTGCGCCATTGAACTCACTCGTACGGGTGAGGCGCCCTGTCGACCGTCGCCGCGTGGACGGGAACAACGTTTCGTCAGTCCCGGAACGTGCGTACGGACTGGCATCCTTGGCGCTGTACCTTCCGCCGACTCGGGAACCCCGGGAGCCATTCCACGTGTCACAGCTGCGTACGGTCCAAGTCCTGGGCGGCGGTGCCGGAAGCAGCGCTCATGTCACCTCTCTCACCGCGGGTCTGGTCGCCAGAGGGGTCCAGGTCACCGTCTGCGCCCCGGCCGGCGTCGACCGCACCCACGACTTCCCCGCGCTCGGCGCCCGCTTCACCCCCGTGCCCCGGCGCAGCGACCCCGCGGCCGTCGCCGCCCTGCGCGCCGCCTGCGCGGACGCGGACGTCGTCCACGCGCACGGGCTGCACGCCGCCGTACGCACCGGGATCGCGCTCAGCGGCCGTACCACCCCGCTGGTCGTGACCTGGCGCACCCGCGCCCACGCCGAGGGCGCCCGCGGCGGACTGCTGCGCCTGCTGGAGCGAAGGGCCGCCCGCGCGGCGGCCGTTGTGCTGGGCTCCTCCTCCGAGCTGGTCGACCGGGCCCGCCGCCGGGGTGCCAGGGACGCGCGGCTCGCGCCGCTCGCGATCCCGGCGAGCCGCTTCGCCGGAACCGACGACGACGGCAAGGTGCGCGTCGAACTGGGCGCGATGGAACGGCCGTTGATCGTCTCCGCGGGCAGCTTCCAGCCGCACCACGGGTACGACACACTGCTGGACGCCGCCCGTGAGTGGCGTGGCCTGGACCCCGCACCCCTGCTGGTCGTCGTGGGGGAGGGGCGCCGGACGGCGGCCCTGCAGCGGCGGATCACGGACGAGGGGTTGCCCGTCGTCCTCACCGGCTGCCGCGACGACCTCGCCGGCACCCTCGCCGTCGCCGACCTGGCCGTGCTGCCCGGCCGCGGCGAGGCCCGGCCGGTGCTCGCGCAGGAGGCGCTGCGGCTCGGCGTCCCCCTGGTCGCCGCCGAGTCCGGCGGACTGCTCGAACTCGTCGGCGACGCGGCCGAGCTCGTGCCGTACGGCGACGCGGAGGCACTGGCCGCCGCCGTCACCCGGCTCCTCGCCGCCCCGGAGCGGCGGGACCGGCTGGCCGGGGCGGGCCGGATACAGGCGGCGGGCTGGCCGACCGAGGACGACACCATCGCCCATGTGCTCGCCGTCTACGACGAGTTGGCGCAGCCGTAGGCGGGCTGCGCGCCCCGGGCCTCAGCGCGTGTGGCGACGGGCCCGCAGGGCCAGACTCAGGGCCAGCACCGTCTGCGGGTCGTCCAGGTCGGCGCCCAGCAGCTCCCCGATACGGGCCAGCCGGTTGTACAGCGTCTGCCGGTTCAGATGCAGTTCGCGAGCGGCCTCCGCCTTGCGGCCCGCATGGGCGATGTACGCCTCCAGCGTGGGCAGCAGCGCGGGACGCGAGGTCCGGTCGTGCTCGCGCAGCGGCCCGATCGCCCGGTCCACGAACGACGCCAGATCCGGGTGGTCCCGCAACCGCCACAGCAGCAGATCGATGTCGAGCCGCTGCGCGTCGTACCAGAGGCGCTCCCCGAGCCCCTGCGCGGCCGTCGCCGCCTCCGCCGCGTGCCGCAGCCCCGCGCCCGCCGCCGCCCAGCCGCCCGCGGCCCCGACCACGACGACCGGGGCGCGGTCCCCGGCCCGCGCCTGGCCGGCCCGCTCCACACCCGCCCGCAGTGCCGCGGCCACCCGGTCCGCGAGCACCGTGCGCCCCGTCTCCGGACGCAGCGCCAGCAGCAGCGGAATCCTGCCCTCCACGGGCCGTACGCCCAGCAGCACCGGCACGCCCATCGCCGACAGCTCCTCCATCACGGTCCGCGCCAGCAGCGCCCAGCTGCCCGACGGGGCCGACTCGGGGGCGAGCCGCATCACCACCGGCAGCAGCGGATCCTCGCCCGGCCTGAACCCCAGCACCCTGGCCTGCGCGGGCGCGTCCTCGGGCGCGATCCGCCCTTCGGAGAGATCGGTGAGGAAGTCACCGCGCCCCCGTGCCGCCAGCTCGTCCTCCTGGCGGGCCTGCATCAGGACGACGGCCAGAATGCCCGCCGCCCGCTCGGCCGCCATCCGGTGCACCGTCACCAGTGGCCCCGACACGGCGAGCAGCACCAGCCGCGCCCGCAGCGCACCCGCTCCCTGACCGCCGCCCGGCACCTCCACCAGGACCGTTCCGGCCGGCGGGGACTCCCGGACCCCACGGCCGCCGCGCAGCCCCTCCCAGACCTGCAGCGGATCGGCTCCCACCGGCCCGGTCCCGGTGCCCGCCGCATAGAGCAGCCGGCCGTCCGGGGTCTCCAGGAAGACCGGGTTGGCGGTGAAGTCCGCCAGGATCCCCAGGACCTGGGGCACCCCGCCGCCGCCGAGCACGGCCTGCGTACAGCGCCGGTGCACCTCCTCGGCGCGCTGGAGCAGCGCGTAGTGCCCGTTGACGATCTCGGTGTGGATCTCCTCGGTGACCGCGACGAACGGCACCTCACGGTGCAGCTGCACGAGTGGCAGCCCCGCCGCCCGCGCGGCGTCCACGATCGCCGCGGGCAGCCGGCTGAAGCGCGGCCCCAGCTCCACCACCAGGGCGGCGATGCCCCGGTCGGCCAGCCTGCGGACGAAGGCCCGCTGCTCGGCGGGCCGCGAACCGAGGCCCAGGCCCGTCGTCAGCAGCAGCTCACCGCCCTTGAGCAGCGAGGCGATGTTCGGCACCTCACCGGCATGCACCCAGCGCACCGTGCGGTCCAGCCGCTCCTCGCAGGCCACCACCTCCGGGAGTCCGCCGCGCAGCCCCGGCAGCTCCAGCGCCCGCCGCACGGTGATCCCGCCCTCTGTCTCCACCGGCTCAGGCCTCGTGCTTCCACTCGCTACGACGGGGCGGAATGCCCCGGTCAGGAAGCTACCGGGCCGGGCGGGGCGCGTCACACCACGGCGACGGACGGCTTCACGTTGTGATTCAGGTGGAACACGTTCTCGGGGTCGTACCGGGCCTTGACCGCGGCCAGCCGCTCGTAGTTCTCCTCACCGAACCCGGCGACGACCCGTTCCTGCCCCTCACGCCCGATGAAGTTCAGATACACGGCGCCGTTCGCCCAGGGCCGGACGGCGGCCCGCACCTCGCGCACCCACGCCTTGCCCGGCCCGTCCTCCGCCTCGGTCCCCCAGATCCCGAACGGGTGCACGCCCCAGGGTGCAGAGCGCCACGGCAGCGGGAAGCCGCTCGGCTCCCTGGCCGCCTGACCGCCCAGCGGGAACAGCACATGCTGCGAACCGGACGGGACGGGCATCGACGAGGCGGTCGAACAGAAGGCGGCGACCGCCTCGTCGGGGAAGGAGTCCAGATACTCGGCGGACCAGTAGTTCCGCTGCCCCGGCGGATCGTCGAGCATGCACTGAAGGTCCGCGTACGGGATCTCCGTGACGAGCTCCGACTCGCGGTGCAGCGCGAGCAGCGGCGCGGCCACGTCCCGGGCCTCCGCCTCCGGCCCCGCGTAGGTGACCAGGACCGCGCAGGCGAGCCGGCCCACCAGGTGCTCGGGCACGAACTCCTCGGGCGGGCCGGTCAGATAGATGCAGGCACCGCCCGCCCCGTCCGGTGCCGAGTCCAACAGGTCCCGGTACGTGCGCACCGCGAGGGGACCGTCCTCGGGCCGGAAGATCAGCAGCATCATGGTCATGACGGGCAGTTCGTGCAGGCGCAGGGTGAGGGACGTGGCGACACCGAAATTGCCGCCGCCGCCGTGCAGCGCCCAGAAGAGGTCGGGGTTCTCGTCCGCCGTGGCGTGGACGCGCCCGCCGTCCGCGGTGACCAGGTCGGCGGCCAGCAGATTGTCGCAGGCCAGCCCGAACTTCCGCTCCAGCCAGCCCGATCCGCCGCCCAGGGTGAAACCGCCCACCCCGGTGGTGGAGACCCTGCCCCCGGTGGTCGCCAGGGCGTACGGCTGCGTCGCCCGGTCCAGATCGCTCATGACGGCCCCGCCCCCGACCCGGGCCGTTCTGTTGTCCCGGTCGACGGTGACGGCGTGCATGCGGCGCAGGTCGACCACCAGGCCGCCCTCGCTCAGCGACATCCCGGACACACTGTGCCCGCCGCCGCGCACCGCGACCTCCAGGCCGTGCTCACGGGCGAAGCCGAGCGCCCGCACCACGTCGGACTCGGCGGCGCACTGCACCACCACCGCGGGTCTGCGGTCGATCATGCTGTTGAAGACCGTGCGGGCCTCGTCGTAGCCCGGGTCGCCGGGTACATGGGCCTCACCGGCGAGGGAGTCGCGGAGACCAGCCGTACCGGTGTCCGCCAAAGGTTCGCGGGGCTTCATCGTGCCCCCTTCGCAGGGCGTGACAGAACCATTCCATCGTAGGCCGGGCCGAGGACATCGGCCGTCCCACAGGTCCTGTCACGCCCCCGGATCAGCCGACGTACGCGCCGCTCGCCGTGAGCCGCAGCGCCGTGTCGATCAGCGGCACATGGCTGAACGCCTGCGGGAAGTTGCCCACCTGGCGCTGCAGCCGCGCGTCCCACTCCTCGGCCAGCAGCCCCAGGTCGTTGCGCAGGGACAGCAGCTTCTCGAAGAGCTGGCGGGCCTCGTCGACCCGGCCGATCATTGCGAGGTCGTCGGCCAGCCAGAACGAGCAGGCCAGGAACGCGCCCTCGTCGCCCTCCAGCCCGTCCACGCCCGCGTCCTCCCCGGCCGTCGGATAGCGCAGGACGAAGCCGTCCTCCGTCGACAACTCCCGCTGGATCGCCTCGATCGTGCCGATGACCCGCTTGTCGTCGGGCGGCAGGAAACCCATCTGCGGAATCAGCAGCAGGGAGGCGTCCAGCTCCTTCGACCCGTAGGACTGGGTGAAGGTGTTGCGCTCCTTGTCGTAGCCCCGCTCGCAGACATCGCGGTGGATGTCCTCGCGCAGCTGCAGCCAGCGCTCCAGCGGCCCGTCGGTGTCACCGGACTCGATCAGCTTGATGGTGCGGTCGACCGCGACCCATGCCATCACCTTGGAGTGCACGAAGTGCCTGCGCGGCCCCCGTACCTCCCAGATGCCCTCGTCCGGTTCCTCCCAGTGCTTCTCCAGATAACTGATCAGCTTGAGCTGGAGTCCCATCGCGTAGTCGTTGCGGGTCAGACCCGTCATGTGCGCTAGATGGAGCGCCTCGGTGACCTCGCCGTACACGTCGAGCTGCAGCTGGTTCGCCGCTCCGTTGCCCACCCGGACCGGGCCGGAGTTCTCGTAACCGGGCAGCCAGTCCAGCTCCGCCTCGCCGAGCTCCCGCTCGCCCGCGATGCCGTACATGATCTGCAGGTTCTCCGGGTCGCCCGCGACGGCCCGCAGCAGCCACTCACGCCAGGCGCGGGCCTCCTCGCGGTAACCGGTGCGCAGCAGGGAGGACAGGGTGATCGCCGCGTCCCGCAGCCAGGTGTAGCGGTAGTCCCAGTTCCGCGAGCCGCCGATGTCCTCCGGCAGGGAGGTGGTCGGGGCCGCCACGATGCCGCCCGTCGGCGCGTACGTGAGCGCCTTCAGCGTGATCAGCGAACGGACCACCGCCTCCCGGTAGGGCCCGTGGTACGTGCACTGTTCGACCCACTCGCGCCAGAAGTTCTCCGTAGCCTCCAGCGAACCCTCGGGGTCCGGCAGGGCGGGCGGCTCGTGGTGCGAGGGCTGCCAGCTGATCGTGAACGCGATCCGGTCGCCGGGAGCCAGGGTGAAGTCCGAGTACGTCGTCAGATTCTGGCCGTACGTCTCGGCCTGGGTGTCCAGCCACACCGAGTCGGGGCCCGCGACGGCGACCGTACGGCCGTCCACCTTGTGGACCCAGGGGGTTACCCGCCCGTAGCTGAAACGCATCCGCAGTTCCGAGCGCATCTGCACCCGGCCGCTGACGCCTTCCACGATCCGGATCAGCTGCGGGGCGCCGTCACGCGGCGGCATGAAATCGGTCACGCGGACCGTGCCTCGCGGGGTGTCCCATTCCGATTCCAGGACGAGCGAGTCGCCCCGGTAGCGGCGCCGGTCCGCGGCGGCGGGCTGGGCCCCCTCCGGGCGGGCTGGGCCCAGGCGCCAGAATCCGTGTTCCTCCGTGCCGAGAAGCCCGGCGAAAACGGCATGGGAATCGAAGCGGGGCAGGCACAGCCAGTCTGCTGTGCCGTCCCGGCAGACCAGGGCTGCGGTCTGCATGTCTCCGATGAGTGCGTAATCCTCGATGCGCCCGGCCACGTGCGTCTCCAGTCGAACGGCCATGTCGCCCCGAAGGGCGCTTACTGCTGGTCAAGGGGTCGTTGTAGTGAAACCGACGAGCTCTTGCACGGGTGAGCGGGCTGGGGTGGTGCCGCTGGGCCGGCCAACTCGGCAGCGAGTGTCCGAGCAGGATACGACGCACCCGGGGGTTCCGCGCGACTGTCCGCGAGTTGGCCGCCGCCTGCCAGGGGCGAATGGGTAGGACCCGGGACGACTGCGGTGATCTTGTGCGAAGCGTGTACGAGGAGTGGCCGGAAGCGGTCTCTCCTCGGCGCTGATACCCTGGTAGCCCGTGGACCGGTGGTCGTCCCGACAGTGGACGAGGCCCCCGAACCGCAGCGACGGCGCCTCCGGAATTCTCCGGACGGCACGCCGGTACGCACCTCATGATCGCGACCACGGGAGCCCCCTTTGGCTATGCAGCCCACATCCACGACGACCAAGCACATCTTCGTCACCGGGGGTGTCGCCTCCTCCCTCGGCAAGGGTCTGACTGCGTCAAGCCTGGGTGCCCTGCTCAAGGCACGTGGCCTGCGGGTCACGATGCAGAAGCTCGACCCCTACCTCAACGTCGACCCCGGCACGATGAACCCCTTCCAGCACGGTGAGGTGTTCGTCACGAACGACGGCGCCGAGACCGACCTGGACATCGGCCACTACGAGCGCTTCCTCGACGTCGACCTCGACGGCTCGGCCAACGTCACCACCGGCCAGGTCTACTCGCAGGTCATCGCGAAGGAGCGGCGCGGCGAGTACCTCGGCGACACCGTCCAGGTCATCCCGCACATCACCAACGAGATCAAGCACCGCATCCGGCGCATGGCGACCGACGACGTCGACGTCGTCATCACCGAGGTCGGCGGCACGGTCGGCGACATCGAGTCGCTGCCGTTCCTGGAGACCGTCCGTCAGGTCCGCCACGAGGTCGGCCGCGACAACGTCTTCGTCGTGCACATCTCGCTGCTGCCCTACATCGGCCCGTCCGGCGAGCTGAAGACGAAGCCGACCCAGCACTCCGTCGCGGCCCTGCGCAACATCGGTATCCAGCCGGACGCCATCGTGCTGCGCGCCGACCGGGACGTACCGCTCTCCATCAAGCGCAAGATCTCGCTGATGTGCGACGTGGACGAGGCGGCCGTGGTGGCCTGCCCGGATGCCAAGTCGATCTACGACATCCCGAAGGTGCTGCACTCCGAGGGCCTGGACGCCTACGTCGTCCGCAAGCTCGACCTGCCGTTCCGCGACGTCGACTGGACCACCTGGGGGGATCTGCTGGACCGCGTCCACAACCCCGACCACGAGGTCACCGTCGCCCTGGTCGGCAAGTACATCGACCTGCCCGACGCCTACCTCTCGGTCACCGAGGCCATCCGGGCCGGCGGCTTCGCGAACAAGGCCCGCGTCAAGGTCAAGTGGGTCGCCTCCGACGACTGCAAGACCCCGGCCGGCGCGCACAAGCAGCTGAGTGACGTCGACGCCGTCTGCATCCCCGGCGGCTTCGGCGAGCGCGGCGTCATCGGCAAGGTCGGCGCCATCCAGTACGCCCGCGAGAACAAGGTGCCGCTGCTCGGCCTGTGCCTCGGCCTGCAGTGCATCGTGATCGAGGCCGCGCGCAACCTCGCGGGGATCCCCGACGCCAACTCCACCGAGTTCGACGCCGCCACGGGCCACCCCGTCATCTCGACGATGGAGGAGCAGCTCGCGTACGTCGAGGGCGCGGGCGACCTGGGCGGCACCATGCGGCTCGGCCTGTACCCGGCGAAGCTCGCCGAGGGCTCCGTCGTCCGTGAGGCCTACGCCGACCAGCCGTACGTGGAGGAGCGCCACCGCCACCGCTACGAGGTCAACAACTCCTACCGCGCGGAGCTGGAGAAGAAGGCCGGACTGGTCTTCTCCGGCACCTCCCCGGACAACAAGCTCGTCGAGTACGTCGAGTACCCGCGCGAGACGCACCCCTACCTGGTCGCCACCCAGGCGCACCCGGAGCTGCGCTCCCGCCCGACCCGCCCGCACCCGCTCTTCGCGGGTCTGGTGAAGGCCGCCGTCGCGCGCCAGGTCGCGGCACGCGGCACGGACGCCCCCGCATAAGGCGATACGGTTGACCGGGGTACGGATCCCTCACGGGATGCGTGCCCCGGTTTCTGTTTTTCGTGGGAGGACGTACATGGGAATCCAGGACACGCCCGAGGAGTGGCAGGTCACCGCGACGGTGACGCCCTTCGCCGGCAACAAGACCAGCGTCCGCACCGACGACGTGGTGATGCCCGACGGCACCGTCGCGCGCCGCGACTACCAGGTCCACCCGGGATCCGTCGCCGTCCTCGCCCTCGACGAGGCCGGCCGTGTCCTCGTCCTGCGGCAGTACCGCCACCCGGTGCGCCAGAAGCTCTGGGAGATCCCCGCGGGACTCCTCGACATCCCGGGCGAGAACCCGCTGCACGCCGCCCAGCGCGAGCTGTACGAGGAGGCTCACGTCAAGGCCGAGGACTGGCGGGTGCTGACCGACGTCTACACCACGCCCGGCGGCTGCGACGAAGCCGTACGGATCTTCCTCGCCCGCGACCTCTCCGAGGCGGACGGCGAGCGCTTCGAGGTCTCCGAGGAGGAGGCCGACATGGAGCAGGCCCGGGTGCCGCTGCCGGAGCTCGTCCGGGGCGTGCTCGCCGGGGAGCTCCACAACAACTGCCTGGTGGTGGGCGTCCTGTCGCTCACCGCGGTGCTCGCGGGCGACGGGGTGGACTCGCTGCGCCCGGCCGAGGCGCCGTGGCCCGCCCGGCCGTTCGAGGCCTGAGGACGGACCGTCGGCCGGCGGACAGGCGACGCCGACAGGGATCGGAGTTCCGCCGGCCGGGGATCTTTCATAAGAAACGCTGATCCGATCGGGGGATGTGTCCGCCGCGCTCGACCGTGATCGTCCGCACCACTGAACTACGCTCGAATGGTCCCGACCGGAGTTCCGGCGGGCAACCGCGTGGAGTGAAGTGGAGCGTGGCCCGTGACCGATCAGGCGGTGGACACCAGCGGCCCGGTTGGAGCGGCGGGGGCGTCGGGAGCCGAGCGGTCATCCGGTGCCACCCCAACCCAGTTCTTCGGCCGCGAACGCGAGTTGAAGGACCTTCAGGCGGACATCGAGAGAGCCGGACTGGACACGCTGGCCGGCCGCAAGGCCGCCCGTGCCCGGGTCCTGCTGATCGCCGGACGGCCCGGATCCGGGCGCACCGCACTGGCCGCCGAACTGGCGTGCAGGCTCGCGGAACCGGGCGACTACCCCGACGGGGTGTTCCGGGTCGCGCTCACCGATCACAGCGGCGAACGCGTACCCGCCGAGCACACCGCGCGCGAACTCCTGGACCTGCTCTCCGTTTCCGCCCCGCCCGGCGCGGACGAGGACGAACTCTCCGAGATGGTCCGCGAGGCGTTCGCCGTACGCCGGGCGCTGATCCTGCTCGACGATGCCGTGGACGCCGAACAGGTCGACCCGCTGCTGCCGGACAACCCGGACTGTCTGGTCGTCGCCACCTCCACCGGCCCGCTCACCGGAATCCCCGGCGTCCGTCCGTGCACCATCGGCGGCATGGACGCCGGATCGGCCGTCCAGCTGCTCGCCCGCACCATCGGGCAGGTCAGGATCACCGTCGATCCACGGACCGCCGAGGCGCTGACCGAGGAGTGCGCCGGACAGCCCGCCGCCCTGGTGCTGGTCGCCGGGTGGCTCGCCGCCCGCCCCGGCGCCTCGGTGGCCGACGTCACCAAGCAGCTGCGCGAGCTGCCGGACGACGCCGAACAGCCCACCGGGGCCCGCCCGCTGGCGCGCGCCTTCCGGCTGGTCCACGAGTCCCTGCCGCAGTCCGC
This sequence comes from Streptomyces sp. NBC_01520, assembly GCF_045040375.1. NCBI lineage: Bacteria > Bacillati > Actinomycetota > Actinomycetes > Kitasatosporales > Streptomycetaceae > Streptomyces > Streptomyces sp. NBC_01520. The sequence goes on along the minus strand of NZ_CP109404.1, from coordinate 1,742,993 downwards.
CGCCCGGATACTGCGCCTGCTCGCGCTCGCCCCCGCCGGACTGGCCGACGCCCACACCGCCTCCGCGCTCGCCGGGTGCTCCGTCTCGGCGGCCCAGACGACCCTGGACGACTTCGTCCGGTTCGGACTGCTGCGGTCGAACGGCGCGGAGCTGCCCCAGTACGAAGTGCCCGGCTGTCTCGCCCCCCTGCTGCGGGCCCTGCTGGAGGAACGGGACCGGCCGGCCGAGATCCAGCTGGCCCGGGCCAGGATGCTGGAGCGGACCGTACGCCAGCTCCAGTCCTGCCGGGCGGTCACCGACCCGGAGGGCACCCCCGCCCGCCGCAAGCTCGCCGGACTGCCCCGCTCGCTGCGCTTCCCCAGTCCGGAGGCCGCCGCCGAGTGGCTGCGGATCCGGCAGCCCGCCCTGCTGGCCTCGGCCCGGCTCGCGGTCCAGGACGGAGGGCTGGACACCCTGGCCCGCCGGCTGGTCGCCGCTCTCGTCCGTGCCCTCGCCGTGCACCGGGGCACCGAGGACGCCGCCCCCGAGCTGTACGGGCTGCACGGCCTGGTCCTGGACGTGGCCGAGCGCCGCGACCTGCCCCGTGAGAAGGCCGCGGCCCTGCTCAACCTCGCCGATCTGGACGCCAGGACCGGCCGCACCCAGGAGGCGCTGACCCGCTACCGGGCCGCGCTGGACGCCGGACGCGCGGCGCACGATCTCTACGCGACCGGCCGCGCGATGGAATCCGTAGGCGGCGCCTACGCGGAGCTGGGTGACTTCAACAGGGCCTCCGACTGGTACGGCCGGGCCCTCGCGCAACGGCTCACGCAGGGGGAGCGGGCCGACGAGGCGCGGCTCTACGGGCGGCTCGGGGCCGTCCACAGCTACGCGGGACGCTACGGCGAGGCCCTGCGCAACTGGCGGGCGGCCGCGGCCGGGCACCGCAGGCTCGGCGACCTGCCCGCCCAGGCGCGGGCGCTCAGCGAGGCCGCACGGGTCCAGGAGTACGCGGGCCGGCCGCAGGAGTCGCTGCACACCTGCCGCGAGGCGGTCGACCTGGCCCGCCGGGCGGGGGACGTACGCCTGCAGGCGGCCCTCCAGCTCCGGCTCGCGGACACGCTGGACCGGCTCGGGGACCCGGCGGCGGCCGGGCTGCACAGGGCGGCAGCCGACAGATTACTGAGAGACCACGGTGCGGCCTGCGAAATCCGTAGTACTTCGATGAAAACTTAATGCTTTGTAAGGCTGGACAGGGAGAAGCCCTTCATTAATGATGGCTCTGCCGCGTATCCCTGCGGTGTCCCCTTTATGCTGGGTTCATGTGGGTACCTCCCGCCATGCCCGAGCTGCCCCTGCGAGCCAAGGACCGTGATCGACGTGAAGGTCGGCATCCCCCGCGAAGTCAAGAACAACGAGTTCCGAGTGGCGATCACCCCCGCCGGAGTGCACGAACTCGTCCGCCACGGTCACCAGGTGCTCGTCGAGCGGCACGCAGGTGAGGGCTCCTCCATCCCGGACGAGGAATACCTCGCCGCCGGTGCGCGGATCCTGCCCACCGCCGACGAGGTCTGGGCCGCCGCCGACCTGCTGCTCAAGGTCAAGGAGCCGGTTGCCGAGGAGTACCACCGCCTGCGCAAGGGCCAGACGCTCTTCACGTACCTCCACCTCGCCGCCTCCCGTGAGTGCACCGACGCGCTGCTGGCGTCCGGCACCACCGCGATCGCGTACGAGACCGTCGAGACCGCGAACCGCGCGCTGCCGCTGCTCGCCCCGATGTCCGAGGTCGCCGGCCGCCTCGCCCCGCAGGTCGGCGCGTACCACCTGATGCGCTCGGTCGGCGGGCGCGGGGTGCTCCCCGGCGGCGTCCCCGGTACGGGATCGGCCAGGGCCGTCGTCATCGGCGGCGGGGTCTCCGGCTGGAACGCCACGCAGATCGCCGTCGGGCTCGGCTTCCACGTGACGCTGCTCGACCGGGACATCAACAAGCTGCGCGAGGCCGACCGGATCTTCGGCACCCGGGTGCGGACGGTCGTCTCCAACGCGCTCGAACTCGAGAAGGCCGTCGTCGAGGCCGACCTCGTCGTGGGCGCGGTGCTGATCCCCGGCGCGAAGGCGCCGAAACTGGTCACCAACGAGCTGGTCGCCCGGATGAAGCCCGGAAGTGTTCTTGTCGACATCGCGATCGACCAGGGCGGCTGCTTCGAGGACTCGCACCCGACCACGCACGCCGAGCCGACCTTCATGGTCCACAACTCGGTCTTCTACTGCGTCGCGAACATGCCGGGCGCGGTGCCGAACACCTCCACGTACGCCCTCACGAACGCCACGCTGCCCTACATCCTGGAGCTCGCGAACCGCGGCTGGGTCGACGCCCTGCGCCGTGACGCCGCGCTCGCCAGGGGCCTCAACACCCATGACGGCCAGGTGGTTTACCGCGAGGTGGCCGAGGCGCACGGCCTCGATCACGTCGATCCGGCGACGCTCCTCGGCTGAGCGGACGACGCCCGCTGTCAACCCGTTCCGTCAACCTCGCACCTCCGGCCGGACCTTGCTCAGCGGGGTCCGGCCGGACGCGTGCCGGGCTCCCGTAGGTGCCCCGCTCAACTCGCCGGAGACATAACCCCTTACCCTTTTTGCACCCCCGCGAAAGGTGCGTCCAGGGCCTCCCGCACCCTTGACAGAGGGGTGTTCGATTGCCGACACATCGGGCCGGGTCCGGCGGATTGTGTTGCTGCGAACCGGTGACACGCCATAGAGTCGCCAATCGTCGGCATGGTGCCACGCTGACCTATCGATAAGTTTCCTGGTCACATCCAAGGAGGTAAGACGACTTGTGAATGAGTCGACAATTACTCCTGGGGGTGGTCAACCAGGGATGCCCGCACGGGGTCTGAGCCCGATCGGGCTCGAAGCTGTCGGCTCCGTCGCTGTCCGCACCTTCGCCACCCACCAGCACATGACGACAGCCCCCCAGATGATGGACGGCCAACACGTGAACGCCATGGCCGGCAACGAAAGTGGCCGAGACACAGCCCACTTCGCCGACTTCGCCGAGGTGCCCGAGGGGCACTTCTACGACCCCGACGCCGAATACGAGCCCGATCCGGAGTACGCGGCCACGCTCGCGCCCGATGCCGCTCGCCAGCGCCGCGAGCGGATCGGCCCCACCGGACGGCCGCTGCCGTACTTCCCGATTCCCGGTCCGCTGACCGATCACGGCCCCGCGAAGATCATCGCGATGTGCAACCAGAAGGGCGGCGTCGGCAAGACCACGTCGACCATCAACCTGGGTGCCGCGCTCGCCGAGTACGGGCGACGCGTCCTGCTCGTCGACTTCGACCCGCAGGGAGCCCTGTCGGTCGGCCTCGGGGTCAACCCGATGGAGCTCGACCTCACCGTCTACAACCTGCTCATGGAGCGGGGCATGGTGGCCGACGAGGTCCTGCTCAAGACCGCCGTGCCCAACATGGACCTGCTCCCGAGCAACATCGACCTCTCGGCTGCCGAGGTGCAGCTGGTGAGCGAGGTGGCGCGGGAGTCCACGCTGCAGCGTGCCCTCAAGCCGCTGATGGCCGACTACGACTACATCGTGATCGACTGTCAGCCCTCGCTGGGCCTGCTCACCGTGAACGCCCTGACGGCGGCTCACAAGGTGATAGTCCCGCTCGAGTGCGAGTTCTTCGCGCTGCGCGGTGTGGCACTGCTCACCGAGACCATCGAGAAGGTCCAGGAGCGGCTCAACCCGGAACTGGAGCTCGACGGCATCCTCGCGACCATGTACGACTCCCGCACGGTGCACAGCCGAGAGGTGCTCGCGCGCGTCGTCGAAGCCTTCGACGACCACGTCTACCACACCGTCATCGGGCGCACGGTGCGCTTCCCGGAGACCACGGTCGCCGGTGAGCCCATCACCACGTACGCCTCCAACTCGGTCGGTGCCGCCGCCTATCGCCAGCTCGCCAGGGAGGTGCTCGCCCGGTGTCACGCCGAGTGAGTCTGCCGGGGGCCGACGAACTGTTCCGCACCACCGGGGGCATGGGTCTCCAGGGCTCGTCCTCCGCCGACCGGCGACGCAAGGCGAACGGTGAGGCGCGGGTACCCGCGCCCGCCGCGGGGAACGACCCGTCGGCGGACACCGGCGGCCAGGGCGAGAACCCCGGGGGGAGCGGCGGAACGACGGCTGATCGGTCGCGGGAGGAGCATTCGGCGGCGGACTCCGACGGCGGAGGCTCCCGCAGCCGCGCCGACGGACCCCGCGCGCCCCAGCCGCGCAGTGCGCCGCAGGACGCCGCTCCCACCGTCCAGCAGCAGCGCGGACGCGGCGGCGGGCGGGGTGCGAACCGCCGGCCGAGCGGCCGGGAACGCCACGACGAGAAGATCACGGTCTATGTGTCGGCCGAGGAACTGATGGACCTGGAGCACGCCCGGCTCGTGCTGCGCGGTGAGCACGGCCTCGCCGTCGACCGCGGGCGCATCGTCCGGGAGGCGGTCGCCGTGGTGCTCGCCGACCTGGAGTCGCGGGGCGACGCGAGCATCCTCGTACGGAGGCTGCGCGGCCGCTGACCGGCGCGGCGCCGGTAGCCTGCGGGAGGGCCGCCCGGCCCGTCCTGGCGGGCGGCAGCGCCCGTACGTCACTCCGCCGCACCCCTGGACCGCGATGCCGACTGCCGACCACCCCGCCCGCCCGCCCCGCCGTGCGCTCGGCCGCGGACCGGGTGCCCGGACCGGGGCGGGCCCGGGGGAGGCCGCTCCTGGTGGTCCACCCTCCGGGGACCGCCTGCCGGATCCCGTGGACGTGCCCACCGGCGCGGCAGACGCGCCCCAGAGGACCGAGAGGGCCCTGGAAGTCCCGGAGGGTGACCGGGCGGCCCCCGTGCCCGCCGAGGGCGGCACAGGGCCCTCGGCGGCCGTGGGCGAGGACGGTACCGGCCTGGCGGAGCCTGCCGAGGGGGACACCGGTTCGCAGGCGGCAGCCGAGGGTGACACAGGCCCTCCGGCCCCTGCTGGAAATACCGGCTCCCCGGAGGCTGCCGAGGACGGCACCGGCTCCCCGGAGGCCGTCGACGTCAAGCGGTTCACCGTGCGGCTGGTCAACTTCGAGGGGCCGTTCGACCTGCTGCTCCAGCTGATCTCCAAGCACAAGCTCGATGTGACCGAGGTCGCGCTCTCCCGGGTCACCGACGAGTTCATGGCCCACATCCGCGCCATGGGACCCGACTGGGACCTCGACCAGACCACCGAGTTCCTCGTCGTCGCCGCGACCCTGCTCGACCTGAAGGCCGCCCGGCTGCTGCCCACCGCCGAGGTGGAGGACGAGGCGGACCTCGCACTCCTGGAGGCGCGGGACCTGCTCTTCGCACGGCTGCTCCAGTACCGCGCGTACAAGCGGATCGCGGAGATCCTCAGCGACCGGCTGGAGTCCGAGTCGCGCCGCTACCCCCGGACCGTGGGGCTCGAACCCCAGCACGCGGAGCTGCTGCCCGAGGTCGTCATCAGCATCGGCCCGGACGGCTTCGCCCGGCTCGCGGTGAAGGCGATGCAGCCGAGGGCCGAGCCGCAGGTCTACGTCGACCACATCCACGCACCGCTGGTCAGTGTGCGGGAACAGGCCGGGATCGTCGTCGGGCGGCTTCGCGCCGAGGGCGAGCTCAGCTTCCGGGTACTCACCGAGGACGCGGGGGACACCCTCACCGTCGTCGCCCGGTTCCTGGCGCTTCTGGAGCTCTACCGGGAGAAGGCGGTCACTCTCGACCAGGAGGAGGCCCTCGGCGAGCTCCTGGTGCGCTGGGCCGGCGCCGAGGGTGCCGATCCGGTCGTGACGGACGAGTTCGACCAGGAGGAACAGGAGGACGTACGGGAATGACTGCAGACGACGGCGGACGCGACGGCGCGGTCGCCGCGCTCGACCTCAAGCCCGCGCTGGAGGCGGTCCTCATGGTCGTCGACGAGCCCGCCACCGAGGAGCACCTCGCCAAGGTGCTCCAGCGGCCCCGCAGGGCCGTCGCCGACGCCCTGCGGGAGCTCGCCGACGAGTACACCGTTCAGCGCCGGGGCTTCGACCTGCGACTCGTCGCCGGAGGCTGGCGCTTCTACACACGCCCGGAGTACGCGGAGGCCGTCGAGGGCTTCGTCCTGGACGGCCAGCACGCCCGGCTCACCCAGGCCGCGCTGGAGACGCTCGCGGTGGTCGCGTACCGCCAGCCCGTGAGCCGTTCCAGGGTCTCCGCGGTGCGCGGAGTGAACTGCGACGGCGTCATGCGGACCCTCCTGCAGAGGGGTCTCGTCGAGGAGGCGGGCGCGGAACCCGAAACAGGTGCGATCCTGTACAGGACGACGAACTACTTTCTGGAGCGCATGGGCCTGCGAGGCCTGGACGAGCTCCCGGAGCTCGCGCCCTTCCTCCCGGAGGCGGACGCGATCGAGGCTGAGACGCTAGAGGGTGTGCCGTCGTTCGATCCGGACGCACCGGACACCCCGGAAACTCACGCAGACGACAAGACGGAATTTTGATGCGAAGCAGTGGCAGCAACAACGGAAGCGGCAGCGGCAAGAGCGGCGGCAACCGGAACCCCCGGGGCGGCTCGGGCAACCCCCGGGGCGGTTCGGGCGGCTCCGGCGGTTCGGGCGGCCGGCCCAAGGCCACGGGAGGGCGCGACGACCAGCAGGAGCAGCGCCCCCGCCGGCCCCGCCCCGAGGAGCGCCGCTACGACGTGGGCTCCGACAAGCCGGGCGGCGACGGCGGCCCCCGCAAGGGCCGCGGCGCGGCGGCACGCGGTGGGGCCAAGGGCGGCCCCAAGCCCGCACAGAACGTGAGCAAGGGCGGACGCCGGGTGGGTGCCCCGTCCCGCCCCCGTGAGCTCGACGCCAAGATCGAGCAGCGCAACCGCGACCGGTACGCGGACAAGCCCGAGATCCGGACGCCCAAGACGCACCCGGGCGCCGAGCAGGAGGGCGAGCGGCTGCAGAAGATCCTCGCCCGCGCCGGCATGGGCTCGCGCCGCGCGTGCGAGGAGCTCATCGAGCAGGCCAGGGTCGAGGTCAACGGCGAGATCGTTCTCGAACAGGGCAGGCGTGTCGACCCGCAGAAGGACGAGATCAAGGTCGACGGCCTGACCGTCGCGACCCAGTCGCACCTGTTCTTCGCACTGAACAAGCCCGCCGGTGTCGTCTCCACGATGGGCGACCCGGACGGCCGCCAGAACCTCGGCGACTACGTCAACAACCGCGAGACGCGGCTGTTCCACGTCGGCCGGCTCGACACCGAGACCGAGGGCATCATCCTGCTCACCAACCACGGTGAGCTGGCCCACCGCCTGACGCACCCCGGATACGGGGTGAAGAAGATCTACCTGGCAGCCATCCAGGGCCCGCTGCCGCGTGACCTCGGCAAGCGGCTCAAGGACGGCATCCAGCTGGAGGACGGGTACGCCCGTGCCGACCACTTCCGGGTCGTCGAGAACACCGGCAAGAACTACCTGGTCGAGGTGACCCTCCACGAGGGCCGCAAGCACATCGTCCGCCGGATGCTGGCCGAGGCCGGCTTCCCGGTCGAGCGGCTCGTGCGCACGTCCTTCGGACCGATCCCGCTCGGCGACCAGAAGTCGGGCTGGCTGCGCCGGCTGACCAACACCGAGGTCGGCATGCTGATGCGCGAGGTCGGTCTGTAACCCGCACCCCGCACCGAACGGCCCGCGGCCGGTTCCTGGTTCGTCTTTCGAACAGGAAACCGGCCGCGGGCCTTTCGCTGCCACCGTTTCTTCTTTATAGTCAGAGTGACCATTAAAGAGAGAAGGAACGGCGTGACGCTCGCGGACATACTCGACCCCCTGCAACAGCCCCTGTTCACGTTCCTGGACACCCCGGTCAGCTGGACCGAGGTGCTCGGATTCGGCAGCGGGGCGCTGTGCGTCTGGCTCGTGGCCCGCCAGCACCTCGCCAACTGGCCGATCGGCATCGCCAACAACCTGTTCTTCATCCTGCTGTTCGCCCAGTCCGGTCTGTACGCCGACGCCGGCCTGCAGATCGTCTTCATCACCCTCGCCGCGTACGGCTGGTGGACCTGGACCCACGGGGGTGGACCAGGTGCGTCCGTCCTGCCGGTGCGCAGAACCACGCGTACCGAATGGACCTGGCTGCTCGCGGCGGGGGTGGCGGGGACCCTCGGGCTCACTCTGCTGCTGTCCCGGGCCACGGACTCGACCGTGCCGTTCTGGGACGCCCTGACGACCTCGCTGTCCCTCATGGCGACGTACGGGCAGTGCCGCAAGCGGGTCGAGTCCTGGTGGCTGTGGATCGCCGCCGACGTCGTCTACATCCCGCTGTACGCGTACAAGGAGCTCTACCTCACCTCCCTGCTCTACGCCGGCTTCCTCACGCTCTGCCTCATCGGGCTGCGCAACTGGAGCCGCGACCTGGCCGCCGCCCCGGGCCGGGAGCGGGTGCCCGCGTGAAGCGCTACGGACACGGCCTGGTCCTCGGCAAGTTCTACCCGCCGCACGCCGGCCACCACCACCTCGTCCGCACCGCCCAGGACCGCTGCGAGCGGCTCACCGTCCTGGTCTGTGCCGCCTCCGTCGAATCCGTGCCCCTCGCCGACCGGGTCGCCTGGATGCGGGAGGTGCACCCGGCCGTCCGCGTGGTGGGCGCCGTCGACGACATCCCCATGGACCTGAACGACCCGGCGGTCTGGGACGCGCACATGGCCGTGTTCACCGGGGCCGTCCCCGAACAGGTCGACGCCGTCTTCACCTCGGAACCGTACGGCGACGAACTGGCCCGCCGCTTCGGCGCCCGGTCCGTCCTCGTCGATCCCGGCCGCACCGTCTTCCCCGTCTCCGGCACCGCGGTCCGGGCCGACCCGGCCGCCTGCTGGGACTACCTCGAACCGCCCGTACGGGCCGCGCTCACCCGCCGGATCGTCGTCCTCGGTGCCGAGTCCACCGGCACCACGACCCTGGCCCGGGCGCTGGCCGAGCACTACCGGCGGCGCGGCGGCGTCTGGGCACAGACCCGGTACGTCGCCGAATACGGGCGGGAGTTCAGCGAACAGAAACTCGCGGACCTGCGCGGCCGATGGCCCGGCGCACAGTGGGAGGACGTCTCCTTCGGCACGGACGACTTCCCCCTCATCGCCGAGACCCAGAACGCCCGGGAGGAGGCCGCCGCCCGGATCGGCTCCCCGGTGCTCTTCTGCGACACGGACTCCTTCGCCACCACCGTCTGGCACGAGCGGTACATCGGCGGACGCAACCCGCTGGTGGAGCGGACCGCCGACCTGGCCACGCACCACCTCTGGCTGCTCACCGACCACGAGGGCGTCGCCTTCGAGGACGACGGGCTCCGCGACGGCGAGGAGCTGCGGCCCTGGATGACGGACCGATTCCGCGCCGAACTCACCCGTACAGGACGGGAGTTCATCGAGGTCACCGGGCCGCACCCGACACGCCTGGACACGGCGGTCGCCGCGGTCGACGCACTCCTCGCCGCCGGCCCGCGCCTCAGCGACCCCCTCCCGGAGAAGCGATGAGCACCGTCCCCGAGGGGTACGACCCGCACGCCTTCGCCCCCTTCGCCGTCACCGTCGACCTCGCGGTCTTCACCGTCCGGGAAGGCAGGCTCCACGTCCTGCTGGTCGAACGCGGAGAGGACCCCTACAAGGGCCACTGGGCGCTGCCCGGCGGCTTCGTGCTGCCCCGTGAATCCGCGGAGAAGGCGGCACGCCGCGAGCTCGCCGAGGAGACCGGACTCACTCGGAGCACCGTGTGCGCCTTCCACCTCGAACAGCTGCGCACCTACAGCGATCCGGACCGCGACCCCAGGATGCGGGTCGTCTCCGTCGCGTACGCCGCACTCGTCCCGGACCTGCCCGAACCGCGGGGCGGCGGGGACGCGGCGCGCGCGCAGTGGTGGGACGCGGGCGGCACCGGGCCGCTCGCCTTCGACCACGACCGCATCCTGGCCGACGCGCACGACCGGATCGGCGCCAGGCTCGAGTACTCCTGCCTGGCGACGGCCTTCTGCCCCGCCGAGTTCACGCTCGGGGAGCTCCAGCAGGTCTACGAGACCGTCTGGGGCGTCGAGCTCGACCGGCCCAACTTCCGGCGCAAGGTCCTGACCACGCCCGGCTTCGTCCAGGCTGTCGACGGGCCGCCGCGCCGCACCGGCGGACGGGGGAAACCCGCCGCCCTGTACCGGGCGGGCGCCGCCACCTCCCTGCACCCTCCACTCCTGCGCCCGGAAGGACGCCCCGAAGGACGGACATCATGATCCCGACACGAATACTCACCAAGCAGGCCGCCACAGGCGCGCTCACCGGGCTCGCCCTCGGCGACGCACTGGGCTTCCCGACCGAGTTCAACAACGTGCCGTCCATCCTCGCGAAGTGCGGGCCCTGGCGGCAGATGGCCCTCCCGAAGCCGGCGATCGTCACCGACGACACCCAGATGACGCTCGCCCTGGGACGCGGCATACGCACCGCCATGGACCGCGGACTGCTCACCCCGCCGCGGCTGGTGCGCCCCGTCCGCGAGGAGTTCGTCGACTGGTACCACTCGCCGGACAACAACCGCGCGCCCGGCCGCACCTGCATGACGGCCTGCCGCCTGCTGGACGGCGAACGGCCCTGGCAGGAGGCCAGCCAGACCGGCTCCAAGGGCTGCGGCGCCAACATGCGGGTGGCGCCGGTCGGGCTCGTACCCGGCCTCAGCGAGGAGCAGCGCTCCGGCGCCGCACAGCTCCAGGCCGCCCTCACCCACGGCCACCCCACCGCCCTGGCGGCCTCGGACCTGATGGCCCGCGCGGTGTTCCTGCTGGCCCAGGGGGCCGAACCCCTCGGGCTGGTCGGACAGTTGCGCAGCTACGCCTACGAGAACAGCGGCCGCTACCTGGAGCGCTGGCTCGGCGACCTCTGGCGGTACGCGGGCGACGCCTCGCCCGAGGCGTACATCCGGCGTGGCTGGGACGAGTGCCTGGCCGCACTGGGCAGGCTGCAGGACGCCCTGCGCGACCCGTCCCCGGAGACCGACCCCTGCGAGACCACCGGCGACGGCTGGATCGCCGAGGAGGCCCTCGCCACGGCCCTGCACTGCTTCCTCCTCTTCCCGGAGGAACCGGTCACCGCGCTGCGCCGGGCCGCCTGCACCCGGGGCGACTCCGACTCGATCGGCTGCCTGACGGGGGCACTGGCCGGGGCACATCTCGGGGCGGGCGCCTGGCCCAAGGAGTGGTCGGAACGCATCGAGTACCGGAGCGACCTGCTGTCGCTCGGCGCGCTCTGGGACGCGTGACCCATGCGCCTCGACACGACGCCCCTCCTGCGGGCCGGGCTGCCGGTCACCGACCTCGCCCCGGTCCTCGCACAGGAGCCGGGCCCGCTCCTGTTCGCCACGGTCTCCGGCGCGCATCTGTACGGCTTTCCCTCGCGTGACTCGGACGTGGACCTGCGGGGGGTCCATGTCCTTCCCGCGGAGGATCTCGTCGGACTGCGCCACCCGGAGGAGACACGCACGCGCATGTGGGACCGCGACGGGGTCGAGAGGGACCTCGTCACCCACGACCTCCGCAAGTTCGGCCGCCTCATGCTGAATCCAACGGCTATGTACTGGAGTAACTGCTGTCCCCGCTGGTCGTGCACACGACCCCGCTCCACGCGGAACTGACCGCACCGGCGCCGGCCGTCCCGACCCGCAACCACGCCCACCACTACCGGGGGTTCGCAGGTACCCGGTGGCGGCTGTTCGAGAGGACGGGCGAACTGAAACCGCTCCTCTACACCTTCCGGGCCCTGCTCACCGGCATCCACCTGATGCGCGGAGGCGAGCTGGTGGCGCACCTGCCGACGCTGCTCGGAGAGGTGACGGCGCCGGCGTACCTGCCGTCCCTGATCGAGGCCAGGACGGAGGCCGAGCACGGCGGCGCCCACACCGTGGACGGTGCGGTGGCGGCGAGGGACGTCGTGGCGCCGCACACCGTCCTCGACGAGGCCCAGGCCGGATCGTCGCTGCCGGACGCCGCGTCGGGCTTCGACGCGCTGCACGATCTGGTGGTCCGCGCCCGGCTCGGCCAGTCGGTCATCGCGGACGCCCTTTGGGTCCGGACCAGGAACGCCTCCACGCGTTCCCGGTCCGGCTCCGGCGGGAGCGGTGAACGGCCGGCCGCCTCGTCGTTCTCCCCGGCCAGGCGCGTCATCCGCCGCTCCGCCTCGGACCACGGGATCTCGCCCCGCTGCACCGCGAGGAGTTCGTCCCGCGCGTCACCGACCTCGATGACCAGCTCGCCCGTCCGCAACAGGTCCCGGCAGCCCGCCAGCAGCCGCAGCAGGTGCATGGCGTGCTTCCAGCGCGGGGCGCCGTACCGCCGGATGTCCGTCTCCAGCTTCCTGCGCCGGCCCAGCGCGTAGCGGACGAACGTCTCGTGGGCCCGGCGCGACAGGAACACCCCGCGCAGACCGAGGAGTTCCCGGCCGGTGTCGTCGATGCGCTCCACGAGCGGCGAGTGCAGGCACTCCAGCACGTGGGGGTTGGCCCGGAGGGCCAGCTCGCAGGAGCGCTCCAGCTCCCAGGAGAACTGCTCCTCGGCGGGTCCGTCGATAGGGGTGGGGGGCTTGGTGAAGCGCCAGAACAGCGAAGCCGGCGCGAGGAAGACCCCGCGCCGGTCCGTGTCGCTGCCGTCGGTGGCCAGCCCGAACGCGCGGGAACCCATCACGCACGAGTAGACCGTGTGATCGCGCACGAGGGCCCCGGCCTCAGGGGTGATCATGCGTGCGAGGCTACGCGGGCCCGCCATGGCCCGAAGGAGAGGCCCTACCCGAGCCGGATGCTGTCGCCCTCGACGGTGATCCGCTCCACGGGCAGCGGACGCGGTGCGGGGCCCGCCTCCACCGCGGCGTCCGTGATGCTGAATCTACTGCCGTGGCAGGCGCAGTTGATCGTGCCGTCGCCGACCGACGAGACGATGCAGCCCGCGTGGGTGCAGACCGCGGAGAAGGCCTTGAAGTCGTCCGCCTCCGGCTGGGTCACCACGACTTTGCGGTCCTTGAAGATCGTGCCGCCGCCGACCGGGACGTCGGCGGTCCGGGTCAGCTCGCCGGCCGAGGTTTCCGGGGTCTCGGGAGCGGTGGCCGGGGCCGTGCTCCCGTCGCTGTCCCCGCCTCCGTCGCCGGACGAGCCGCAGCCGGCCGCCAGTGCGGCGGCGCCCGCGGTGAGGACCGTCCTTCGCCGTGCGTTCATGGTTCTCCTCGCGTGGTGGTCGATGAGAGGCATCGTGGCGCCGCGGGCCGCGCGGACGAAGCAACCGGGCGGCGGATGCGCCCGGGAGAGTGGCGGTACGGGGACTTCCTGTACAGTCATCCAGGAAATCACTTCCTGGGCAGGTGTCCAGGAAATCTGCCGCAGGAGGCCGAACGCCATGCATACCGCCGCCCAGGTGCTGGTCGCGCTCGTCGCGCTGATCCACGTCTACTTCCTCGTCCTGGAGATGTTCCTCTGGGACACCCAGCGAGGCCGCGAGGCCTTCGGCACCACCGAGGAGTTCTCCAGGGAGAGCGCCACCCTCGCCGCCAACCAGGGGCTCTACAACGGATTCATGGCCGCCGGACTTGTCTGGAGCCTGATCGCGGGTGATCCCGTCGCCCACCAGGCGCAGATCTTCTTCCTGAGCTGCCTGATCGTCGCAGGGGTGTACGGCGCGGCCACCGTCAGCCGCAAGATCCTCTACGTCCAGGCGGCACCCGCCGCCGTCGCACTCGCCCTCGTCCTTCTCGCAGGCTGAGACGCATGGCCCCGGCGGTGACGGACGGCAGCAACGACCCGCGTACCGCACGCACCCGCGGCAGGCTCCGCGCCGCGCTGCTGGAAGCCTGCGCGGACCGGCCGCTGGACCGGATCGGCGTGGCGGACGTGGTGCGCGGGGCCGGTGTCGGGCGCGCCACCTTCTACCTGCACTACGACGATCTGCGCGCCCTGGCCGTGGACGCCTGCGCCGACGTCGTACGGGAGGCTGTCGAGGCCCTGCACGCCTGGGACCGGACACCGCCCGGCCCGGACGCGCCGCCTCAGGAGCTCGTCGCCCTGCTCCGGGAGATCCGAGGCCGGGCCGCCGTACACCGCGCCCTGCTCGGTCCGGGCGGCGGCGGCCCCCTCGGGGAACTGCTGCACCAGGAGCTCCGGCAGTACAGCCTCGACGAGCTGCGCCGGCGCAGGCCCGAAGGAAGCGGCCACGACCTCACCGCGAGCGCCGTCGCCGGTCTGTTCACCGGGATGCTCACCGACTGGGTCCACGACCGCACCGACGCCACCCCGGAACAGCTCGCCGGGCGGATCTGGCGCACCCTCCTCGCCGTGCACGCCGCCGCGGTGTCTCAAGGACAGAGCAGGGCGGCCACGGGCCCCGCCGCACCTCTAGGCTGAAACAGCACACAGAACGAGGGAACGAGGGGTACGACGTGGCGGTACGAGCGGTCCGTGGAGCCGTCCAGCTGGAGCGGGACGAAGCCGGACACATGGACGAGCGGGTGGGTGCGCTCATCACCGCCATCCTGGAGCGCAACCAGATCGTCGCCGAGGATCTGATCAGCGTCTGGTTCACCGCAACCCCCGACCTGCACAGCGACTTCCCGGCCGCCGCCGCGCGGGGGCTGGGCATCGTCGACGTACCGCTGATCTGCGCCCAGGAGCTCGACATCGCCGGGGCCATGCCCCGAGTGGTCCGCATCCTCGCCCACGTCGAGACATATCTCTCCAAGGCAGAGATCAGTCACGTCTACCTCGGCGCCACCGGCGCCCTCCGCAAGGACATCGCCCAGTGAGAACAGCCGTCGTCATCGGAACCGGCCTGGTCGGCACCTCCGCAGCTCTCGCCCTCTCCGGGCGCGGCATCCACGTCCACCTCGTCGACCGGAACGCCTCGTCGGCCGGTACGGCCGCGGCGCTCGGAGCGGGGACGGAGGACGCCCCGGCCGGGCCCGTCGACCTGGCGATCATCGCCGTACCGCCCGCGCACACCGCCTCCGTGCTGGCCGCCGCCATGCGCGACGGGATCGCCCGCGGCTATCTCGACGTCGCCAGCGTCAAGGGCGGCCCCCGCCGTGAGCTGGAGGCGCTCGGCATCGACCTCACGCCGTACATCGGTACGCACCCGATGGCCGGCAAGGAGCGCTCCGGGCCCCTCGCGGCCACCGCCGACCTCTTCGAGGGCCGCCCCTGGGTCCTCACCCCGACCCGGGACACCGACACCGAGGTCCTCAACCTCGCCCTGGAACTGGTCGCGCTCTGCCGCGCGGTCCCCGTCGTCATGGACGCCGACGCCCACGACCGTGCCGTCGCCCTGGTCTCCCACACCCCGCAGCTGATCTCGTCGATGGTCGCCGCCCGCCTGGAGGAGGCCGACGAGACCGCCGTACGCCTGTGCGGCCAGGGAATCCGGGACGTCACCCGGATCGCCGCCTCCGACCCCCGGATGTGGGTGGAGATCCTCTCCGCCAACCCCGGCCCGGTCGCCGACGTCCTGGCCGGCGTCGCCACCGACCTCGACGAGACCGTACGGGCGCTGCGCGGCCTCCAGTCCGCCGACGAGGACAAGCGCCGCGCGGGCACCGAAGGCATCGAGGACGTCCTGCGCCGCGGCAACGCCGGCCGGGTCAGGGTGCCGGGCAAGCACGGCGCCGCCCCGGCCTCGTACGAGATCGTGGCCGTGCTCATCGGTGACCGGCCCGGCGAACTGGCCAGGATCTTCGCCGACGCCGGGAAGGCCGGGGTCAACATCGAGGACGTACGCATCGAGCACGCCACCGGACAGCAGGCCGGCCTGGTCCAGCTGATGGTCGAGCCGAGCGCGGCGCCCGCACTGGGCGCGGAGCTCAGCGAGCGGGGCTGGTCGATCCGCCCGTAGCGGGCCGCCCCAAGGGGGACGGGGCCGAGAGGGGTACAAGGGCCCTCCCCGCACTCGGTAACCTTGTGGGGAGGGCACCCCGGTCTGCCCTGCCCCGCTCCGCTCCGCCCACCCCGTGTACCAGGAAGGTGTCCACCACCGTGGAAACCGTAAGCGCCGCCGCCCGGACCGCCCCGGCCGCAGTGATCGTCGCCATCGACGGGCCCTCCGGCACCGGCAAGTCGAGCACCTCCAAGGCCGTCGCCGCCCAGCTCGGCCTGAGCTACCTGGACACCGGCGCCCAGTACCGGGCGATCACGTGGTGGATGCTGAACAACGGCATCGACGTGCGCAACCCTGCCGAGATCGCCACCGCCGCCGCCAAGCCGGTCATCGTCTCCGGCACCGACCCGGCCGCCCCGACGATCACCGTCGACGGCGAGGACGCCTCCGGCCCGATCCGTACCCAGGAGGTCACCTCCGAGGTCAGCGCCGTCAGCGCCGTCCCCGAGGTACGCACTCTGATCACCGACCTGCAGCGCTCCATCGCCGCGGAAGCCGAGCGGGGCATCGTCGTCGAGGGCCGGGACATCGGTACGACGGTGCTGCCCGACGCCGACATCAAGATCTTCCTGACCGCCTCCCCGGAGGCGCGCGCCGCCCGGCGCAGCGGTGAGGTCAAGGGCTCCGACCTCGCCGCCACGAAGGAGGCGCTGATCAAGCGGGACGCCGCCGACTCCGGCCGGAAGACCTCGCCACTGGCCAAGGCCGGGGACGCGGTCGAGGTGGACACCACCGAGCTGACCCTCCAGCAGGTCATCGAGTGCGTCGTCACCCTCGTCGGGGAGAAGCAGGCCGCGAAGTGACCGAAGCCACCACCGCGCCCACGCTGCGTGGAGCGGCCGTCGGGCGCGGGATCGGCATCGGACTCATGTACGGGCTCTTCAGGCCCCGTGTGCTCGGTGCGTGGCGGGTACCCTCCGCCGGACCCGTCATACTCGCGGTGAACCACGCACACAACATCGACGGTCCGATGCTGATGGGCACCGCGCCCCGGCCCGTCCACTTCCTGATCAAGAAGGAGGCGTTCGTCGGTCCCCTCGACCCGTTCCTGCGCGGAATCGGTCAGCTCAAGGTGGACCGCGCGACCGTCGACCGCACCGCCATCACCCACGCCCTCGGCGTGCTGGAGGACGGCGGGGTCCTCGGGATCTTCCCCGAGGGCACCAGGGGCGAGGGCGACTTCGCCTCCCTGCGGGCAGGGCTCGCGTACTTCGCGGTACGCGGCGGGGCGCCGATCGTCCCCGTGGCGGTCCTGGGAAGCACCGAGCGTCGCGGACGGTTGATATCGGCACTGCCTCCGCTGCGCAGCCGGGTCGACGTCGTCTTCGGCGACGCCTTCCAGGCCGGGGACGGCAGCGGGCGGCGCACCAGGAAGGCACTGGACGAGGCGACGCTCCGAATCCAGGGAAAGCTGACCGCGCACCTGGAGGACGCCAGGCGCCTCACCGGGCGCTAGGTCCTGCGAGACTTGAGTAGTGGGCCGCGCGATCGTGGCCCATCGATGATGATGCAAAGAGGGAACGGACTTCATGAACGACCAGATTCACTCCGACGGCTCGGACCACGAGCACGGAGCACTTGGCGATGCCGAGTACGCGGAGTTCATGGAGCTCGCCGCGCAGGAAGGGTTCGACCTCGAGGACGTCGAGGGTGCGATCGGTGAGGCCGGTCACGGACCCCTTCCCGTCCTCGCCGTCGTCGGCCGCCCCAACGTCGGCAAGTCGACCCTGGTGAACCGCATCCTCGGCCGCCGTGAGGCCGTCGTGCAGGACAAGCCGGGCGTCACCCGTGACCGGGTGAACTACGAGGCCGAATGGGCGGGCCGCCGCTTCAGGCTCGTCGACACCGGCGGCTGGGAGCAGGACGTACTGGGTCTCGACGCCTCCGTCGCCGCCCAGGCCGAGTACGCGATCTCGACGGCCGACGCGGTCGTCTTCGTCGTCGACGCGACGGTCGGCGCCACCGACACCGACGAGGCCGTCGTCAGGCTGCTGCGCAAGGCCAAGAAGCCCGTCGTCCTGTGCGCCAACAAGGTCGACGGACAGAGCGGCGAGGCGGACGCGACCGCGCTCTGGTCGCTCGGTCTCGGCCAGCCCCACCCGGTCTCCTCGCTGCATGGCCGTGGCACCGGCGACATGCTCGACGCCGTGCTGGAGGCGCTGCCCGAGGCCCCGGCCCAGACGTTCGGCACCGCCCTCGGCGGCCCCCGCCGCATCGCGCTCATCGGCCGTCCGAACGTCGGCAAGTCCTCGCTCCTGAACAAGGTCGCCAACGAGGACCGCGTCGTCGTCAACGAACTCGCCGGCACCACGCGCGACCCGGTCGACGAGCTGATCCAGCTCGGCGGCGTCACCTGGAAGTTCATCGACACAGCCGGCATCCGCCGCAAGGTCCACCTCCAGGAGGGCGCGGACTACTACGCCTCGCTCCGTACGGCCGCCGCCGTGGAGAAGGCCGAGGTCGCCGTCATCCTGATCGACTCCAGCGAGTCCATCAGCGTCCAGGACCAGCGGATCGTCACGATGGCCGTGGAAGCGGGCCGTGCGATCGTGCTCGCCTTCAACAAGTGGGACACCCTCGACGAGGAGCGTCGCTACTACCTGGAGCGCGAGATCGAGACGGAGCTCGCGCAGGTCGCCTGGGCTCCCCGCGTCAACGTCTCGGCCGTCACCGGCCGGCACATGGAGAAGCTGGTCCCGGCGATCGAGACCGCGATCGAGGGCTGGGAGACCCGCATCCCGACCGGTCGGCTGAACGCCTTCCTCGGCGAGATCGTCGCCTCCCACCCGCACCCGGTGCGCGGCGGCAAGCAGCCCCGCATCCTCTTCGGCACCCAGGCCGGCGTCAAGCCGCCGCGGTTCGTGCTCTTCGCCTCCGGCTTCCTGGAGCACGGCTACCGCCGCTTCGTCGAGCGCCGCCTGCGCGAGGAGTTCGGCTTCGAGGGCACGCCGCTGCACATCTCCGTCCGGGTGCGCGAGAAGCGCGGCCGCAAGAAGTAGGCACACGGCACGGCGAAGCCCCGGACCCCCCGCGTCGAGCGGGGGATCCGGGGCTTCGCCGTGCCGTCAGCCGTGCCGTCAGCCGTGCCGTCAGCCGTGCCGTCAGCCGTGCCGTCAGCCGTGCCGTCAGGCGTCGGTGGACCCGGGCGGCAGGGCCGCGGGCCTGGCTCGCCCGGCATGCCGCCCCACCCGCTGCCAGGAGCCGAGGTTCCCCGCGTGCCCGCTCTGGCTTCCCTGGCCGTTCGCCGCCGTACGGCCGCTCAGCGGCGCACGGCTGCCGAACATCCCGGTACCGAACGCTCTGAAGCCGAGATTCTCCTCACCGCTCCGGTCCCCCGGAAGTGCCCTGAACGACCGCCGGTACTCGGAGTACAGCGCGTCGTAGATCGGGGTGGGGGACTTGCCGCCCGAGGGGTCCTGCGACGGACGCATGGCCGGGATCGGGTTCTGCTGCTGGCGAGAAGGGTCGTATGAGTGCACGTAGGTGCCAACGACCTCACCGCCCGTCGGATGCGGGCCCGGCGGAGAAATCGCTGTTCGGCGGGTGCGGGAAGGCAGAACGGACACGATCAGGTCCCGGCCAGCGGCATCGACGCGGCGACCAGGAGACCGTTGACCGCGGCCTTGTCCAGCGCGTCACGCAGCAGGTCCTCGCGCGGCTGCTGGCCGATCGAGCCCGCCGGGGAGGCGAAGACGAGCACGGTCTGCGACTTGTTCGCCGCCGCCCGCCAGCCCTCGGTGACCTGGAGCGGCTGATGGGCCTGCCACCAGGCGACCGCGTTGCCACCGCCGGTGCCCGGCTGCAGTACGGCGTGCAGCTGGCCCATGGCGAGCAGCACCGACCAGCCGGGAAGCACGCCAGGCAGCCGGTTCAGATCGGGCGTGGGCAGGAAGCCCTGCTCCAGCAACAGCTGGAGGAACTGGTCGCCGTCCCGGCCGTCGGTGCCGGGCCGGGCGATCGGTCCGGTCGGTTCGACGACCAGGGCCGGGCGGAGGTCGTCCTCGATCAGGACGAGACCGCTGGTGATGCCGAGAACGGCCTGTTCGGGCATGACGCCCTCCGGATCCTTCTGCTCGCTGCCGGTGATGGACCGCACGGCACCCTGGAGCTGGTCCTCGGCGACCTGGACGACCTGTGAGGGGATGCAGGTCGCATGGGCGAAGGCGAGCACGGCGGACTCGTCGCCGACGAACAGCACCGTGCTGGTGCGTTCCTGGTCGGAGTCGCCGGGGGTGCGGCAGGAGGTGCAGTCGTAACTGCCTGGGGCGCTGTCGCCGACGAGCAGCCGGTCGGCTTCGGCATCGCCGATCTCGGCGCGTACGTCCTCGCTGACGTCGAGCATGCGCGGCACGGGTGGCTCCTCGAACTCGGTGCGTGGGCCGGGTGGTTCCCGGCTCATGAAGAGACAACGGACGACCGGGGGCCCGGGTCACGCGCGAAACGGGAGGAGAAAGCGGGAGAGTCGGCAGGCCGATACGTCGACAGATCACGACAGTGATCCGGAGTCGGACATTCCGCGAATACGCCCGCCATGTACGGCCATTCGTTTGAATTGTCACGGCTCCGTACGACTCCTGTGCGAAGCCTGTGTGCTCTCCTGACGGCGCGTAGGGTCCGTAACTGACCAGTCGAACAGGGGAAACGACTACGCAATGCACATTTCATTTCTGCTTCACAACGCGTACGGCATCGGGGGAACGATCCGTACCACCTTCACGCTCGCCGGGACGCTGGCCGAGCAGCACGACGTCGAGATCGTCTCCGTCTTCCGGCACCGCGACGTACCCGCGCTGGGCGCCCCCGACGGCGTACGGATGAGCCACCTCGTCGACCTGCGCCGCTCGAGCCCGGACTTCGACGGCGACGCGGCCGAACACGCCCGGCCCGCCACGGTGTTCCCGCGCGGCGACACCAGGCACCGGCAGTACAGCAGGCTCACCGACAGCCGGATCGCGGCCCGTCTGGGCGCACTCGAAGCCGACGTCGTCGTCGGCACCCGGCCGGGCCTCAACGTCCACATCAGCCGGCAGGCCCGACGCGGCCCGGTGCGCATCGGCCAGGAACACCTCACCCTGGACAGTCACAGTTACCGGCTCCGCAGGGAGATAGGGCACAGGTACGGGCTCCTCGACGCGGTCACGACGGTCACCGAGGCCGACGCCCGCGACTACCGGGCCAGGCTGCGGCTTCCCGGCGTACGGGTGGAGGTCATCCCGAACAGCGTGCCGGAGCCCGCGGGTGAGCCCGCCGGGGGAGACGCCAAGTGGATCGTGGCCGCGGGCCGGCTGCACCGGGTCAAGCGGTACGACGTACTGGTCCGGGCCTTCGCCGAGGTCGCGGCGGCCCGGCCCGAGTGGCGGCTGCGGATCTACGGCGGCGGCGACGCCACCGGCGACGAGCGGCAGACTCTGCGCGGGCTCGTCGACACGCTCGGCCTGCAGGACCGGGTCCACCTCATGGGGTCGGTCCACCCGATGGAGACGGAGTGGCCCAAGGGCTCGATCGCTGCGGTCACCTCCGAGCGGGAGTCGTTCGGCATGACCATCGTGGAGGCGATGCGCTGTGGGGTGCCCGTCGTCGCCACCGACTGCCCGCACGGTCCGGCCGAGATCATCGACGACGGCACGGACGGGCGGCTCGTGCCGCTGGGGGACACCCGGGCCTTCGCCGGAGCCCTGCTCGGACTGATCGACGACGACGAGCTGCGGCGCCGGATGGGGCGGGCCGCCCGGGCCGCCTCGGAGAGATTCGACCCGGCGCCGATCGCGGAACGGCACGAGGCGCTCTTCTCCGAGCTGGCCGCGCGGGGCGGCGGTGGCCGCCGCTCCCAGAGCGTCCTGCGCACCGCGTGGCACCGCTCCCGGGGCACCGTGCTGGACGGGGCGTACGCCCTGCGCTACCGGGCCGCCGACGCGATCCGGGGGAGGAGGACAGGCTGACCGCGCCGGCCCGCCCGGCCGCTCGCCGGTGCCTCCGTGACTGTCGGACCCTCCGTGACCCGAAGGGTCCCGGATCGTTTCATTCCGGATAGTCCGACAGGCCGGGGGTTCGCGGGCAAGGTGCCGGTGAAGGCGTCGGCGCATGCGGCAGGGGTGGGCCGGGGCTGAAATATAAGGCCCGCATAAGGGGGAGTGAATTCCGGATGAAGTGACCGTCCGTGCACCCTCCCGGGCGCCACGGAATACATGCGTCGCGCAATGCTCCTTCCCTGGCAATTCACTCCGGACGGACATCTCGCGGTATTCGCCCGGCGGCCCGCAATTCTCTTTCCGTACATCAGGACCGCGCATCCGGGTGACGATGTCCGACGTAAACGCGTGTGGGGATGCTGTGACACAAGCGTGACCGCCGGGGTACATGAGGATGCACCGAGGGGTACCGCCGCCCCGGCTTCCTTCGCGGAGCGGGGGCACCTACGGTGAGGGGTATGGCACCTATACCGAGTCCTCCCGCCCAGCCGGACGACACCCCGGAGTCGTACGTCGGCCTCGACGCCCGGGCCGCCGAGAGGCAGGCCAGAGCGCGTGGCTGGAGCACGGTCCGGGCGCTCGCCCCGGGCACGGTCATCACCATGGAGTTCCGTGGCGGACGGATCAACTTCGAGGTGGACGCGTCCACCGTGACCCGCTGCTGGGTCGGCTGAACCGCCCCTCGACGAAACGAAGGCCCCGACATCCGTCGGGGCCTTCGCCGTGCGCTGAGCGGTCGTGCGTACCGTCCCCGCAGGTCAGGGGGCGATCGAGCCGCCTGTCACCGGGCGGGACGGGGCCGTGCTGCTCCGGGCGGCACGGTCCGTGTGCGGCGGACGGCGTGAGCCCGCCGGGGTGAGCGGCGTCCGCTCCGAACGCACCGCGTGCGGGGGATGCGCCCGCGTCCGGCCGCCCGCGCCCGTGTGGGCGACGGTTCCCGACGGCTCGGGTACGGGACTCCTGCTCCCGGTGTCCGTGGCTCCGGCGCCGCTCAGCGCCTGCGGCAGCACCACCACCGGGGCAGGGCCGTCAGGAGCGTCCGAGGCGGGCCGGCGGAGCCTGCGACGGGTCCGCAAGCGCGCCCGCACCGACAGGATCCAGATCTCGGCGCGCGTGATCAGCGGCTCGAACCAGGGCAGCGCCAGCATGATCAGCAGACCGGCCGCCCAGCCCAGCAGTACGTCGCTGAGCCAGTGCGTCCCGATGTAGACGGTCGTCAGCCCCACGCCCAGCGAGACGAAGGCGGAGAGGGCCGACAGATAGCGCCTGGCCCGCGGCGTGGTGGCCAGGTAGGCCAGGATTCCCCAGGTCACCACGGCGTTGGCGGTGTGGCCCGACGGAAATATATCGCCGCCGGCGTAGAGCTCCGCCGAGCCGATCTGGGTGGCGTAGTGCGGACCGAGGCGCCCCAGGCCGAGCTTGACCGCGCCGACCGTCACATTGAGCAGCAGCAGCGCGGTGCCCAGCGTGAGCAGGGGGCGAAGCGTGTGCTGGCGCCAGGAGCGCCAGCCGAGCCAGGCGGAGACCATCACGGCCGTGGGGCCGCGCTGGCCGAGCACGACGTAGTAGTCGAGGAAGGCATGGATCCCTGGCCACTGCTGATAGGGCCGGAACAACATGATCTTCCAGTCGAGGGCCACCAGCCAGGAGGAGACGAGCACGGCGACGACGATGGCGAGATAGAACGCCAAAGTCCCGCCGAAGAGAGCGATGCGGTGAGGACTCATCCGCGGGATCTCTATCTTCGGCGGTTCCGGCTCCCGGTCCAGACGGGCAAAGATGTCGGTACGCACGCAATGGACGTTACAGCGAGTGAGTGTGGGATCCGGCCGATCCCGCATGTTTGTGATGACGATGTGATGTGGACTTTGTCTCAGACCGGTATCCATTCGATGCGTCGCGGAGAATCGGATCGGGTGCCGATGGCATTCACGGGGACGGTAATTCGCAGAAATGTTTGATCATCGATGGAATGGCCCAGTGCGGTGCGGGAATGCATTCGCCCGGCCATTCGGGGGATCTGCGGGCCGCCTGCGGGGGCGGGCTCCCGGGGGTGCGGGAGGGGTGGTCGGCGCTCTGTTCCCGCCCGGTCACGGCGGGTCGGGAGGGGCCCCCGCCGACGGTGCGGGAGTGGCGTACGACACACTCCAGGGCGGGCGACGGTATGAGATGGACCACGTGTGACCACGTGGAACTCGCGTACGCTGACGGCTCACTCGCCCGTCGATGCCGGGCCTGAGGGGCCGGAACCGGTGCCCCCGTAGGTCCGCCGAGCGCGAGGGACTCATTGTGGGAGGTACGTATATGACCGGGATGTCCACGGCCGTGACCCGGCTGCGCGCAGCAGCCGACGGTGCCAACCGATGGGCCGTCCTGGTCGTCCTCTGCCTCAGTCTTCTGCTGGTCGCGCTCGACGCGACCGTGCTGCACGTGGCCGTCCCCGCCGTCACCGAGGACCTGCGGCCGAGCGCCGTCGGCCTGTTGTGGATCGTGGACGCCTACCCGCTCGTGTGCGCCTCCCTGCTGATCCTCTTCGGCACGCTCGGTGACCGGATCGGCAGACGCCGCGTCCTGCTGTTCGGCTACGCGTTCTTCGGGGTGGCCTCGGCGGTCGCGGCGACCGCCGACAGCCCCGGTGTGCTGATCGCGGCCCGGGCCCTGCTCGGCGTCGGCGGCGCGATGATCATGCCGGCGACCCTCTCGATACTCCGCCAGGTCTTCCCGGACCGCCGCGAGCGCGCCCTGGCCATCGGGATATGGACGGCGGTCGCCGCCGTGGGGGCCGCCACCGGACCGGTCATCGGCGGATTCCTCGTCGAGCACTACTGGTGGGGTTCGGTCTTCCTGATCAACATCCCGCTCATGGCCTTGATCCTGCCGGTCGCGCGCTGGCTGCTGCCCGAGTCCCGCGGCTCGGACGACGGCCCCTGGGACGTGGTCGGCGCGCTGACGGCCGCGGCCGGTGTGCTCGGCGTCGTCCTGGGGATCAAGCGCGCGGGCGGCGGCGAGGGCGTGCTGGACCTCGCCACCCTCGGCCCGCTGCTGACCGGTGCCGCGCTGCTCGTCCTCTTCGCCCGCAGGCAGAGGCGCCGTAAGCATCCGCTGATCGACATCGCGATGTTCGCCCGGCCCGCCTTCACCACCGCGGTCGGCTGCATCGTCCTGGCCATGCTGGCCCTGGTCGGCCTGGAGCTGATCGCCGTCCAGTACCTCCAGCTGGTCCTGGACCTCAGTCCGCTGGAGACCGGCCTGCGCCTCCTGCCGCTGACCTTCGCGGCCATGGCCGCAGGCGCCACGGGCTCGTACACCCTGAGCCGCGTCGGGCCGCGCCGCATGGTCGGCTGGGGCTTCGTGCTCACGGCGGCCTCGGTGCTCCTGCTGACCCTCATGGGGCAGCACGACCGGCCCGCGCTGCTCACCGTCGGCTTCGTGCTGCTGGGCTTCGGGCTGCAGTCCACCCTCTTCGGCGCGTACGAGTCGATGCTGAGCGAGGCCCCCGCGGAACGGGCCGGCGGAGCGGCAGCCATAGGCGAGACCTCCTACCAGCTGGGTGCCGGCCTGGGCATCGCGCTGCTCGGCAGTGTCATGAACGCCGCCTACACCCCCGGCCTCTCCCGGCTCCACGAGGAGGGCGTGCCGGCCGCGGCGGGCACCGCCGCGTCGCATTCGCTCGGTGAGGCCTACCAGGTGGCGGGGCAGCTGGGCGGCCCCCTGGGCGACCTGCTGCGTAACACCGCGCGGCACGCCTTCGTCGACGGTCTGCACGTCACGCTGCTGGTGAGTGCGGGCCTGCTGCTGCTCGGCGCGCTCGCGGCGCTGCGGCTGCCCCGGGTCATGGACTGCTCCTCGGCCAGGGAGGTCTGCGGGGTGAAGACCGCAGAGACCGCAGAGGCGGCGGAGGCCGCGGAGGCCGTGGTTCCCGGGCCCGCGCTGCCGGAGCGGGCGGTCTCCGGACCGCGCCCCGAGCCCAGAGGGCTTCCCGCGCAGGACCGGCCGGGGCGGCGGTTCCCGCTGCCCGCGCGGCGCGAACCCGCCGAGGCCACCGGCTCTGGACGGGCGGCACACTGAGCCGTAACGTCAGCACGACGCCGTAACTACCACTGCTAGTTTTAGTCCGTGCGAGCCGCCGGAGGCATCCCCATGTCCGTGAAGCCGTCGAAACTCCCACCGTTCGACCCGGCCGATCCGCTCGGCATCGACGATCTCCTCGACCCGGAGGACCTCGCGATCCGCGACACCGTGCGGAGCTGGGCCAGTGACCGGATCCTGCCGCACATCGCCGAGTGGTACGAGAACGGCGAGCTCCCCGGCATCCGTGAGCTCGCCCGCGAACTGGGCTCCCTCGGCGCACTGGGCATGTCCCTGGAGGGATACGGCTGCGCGGGCGCGACCGCCGTGCAGTACGGCCTGGCCTGCCTGGAGCTGGAGGCCGCCGACTCCGGGATCCGCTCGCTGGTCTCGGTCCAGGGCTCCCTCGCCATGTACGCGATCCACCGCTTCGGCTCCGAGGAGCAGAAGCGGCGGTGGCTGCCGGGCATGGCGGCCGGCGAGACCATCGGCTGCTTCGGACTCACCGAGCCGGACCACGGCTCGGACCCGGCCGGGATGCGCACGTACGCCAAGCGGGACGGCGAGGACTGGATCCTCACCGGCCGCAAGATGTGGATCACCAACGGATCGGTCGCCGGGGTCGCCGTCGTCTGGGCGCAGACCGACGAGGGTGACGGCGGCTCCGGGATCCGCGGCTTCGTCGTGCCCACGGACAGCCCCGGTTTCTCCGCACCCGAGATCCGGCACAAGTGGTCCCTGCGCGCCTCGGTCACCAGCGAGCTGATCCTGGACGGCGTACGGCTGCCCGCCGACGCGGTCCTGCCGGACGTCACCGGGCTGCGCGGCCCGCTCAGCTGTCTGAGCCACGCCCGCTACGGAATCGTCTGGGGAGCCATGGGCGCGGCGCGCGCCAGCTTCGAGGCGGCCGTGGACTACGCGAAGAGCCGCGAACAGTTCGGCCGGCCGATCGGCGGCTTCCAGCTCACCCAGGCCAAGCTCGCGGACATGGCCCTGGAACTCCACAAGGGCATCCTGCTCGCCCACCATCTGGGCCGCCGGATGGACGCGGGCAGGCTCCGCCCGGAGCAGGTCAGTTTCGGAAAGCTCAACAACGTGCGGGAGGCGATCGAGATCTGCCGTACCTCGCGCACGATCCTCGGCGCCAACGGGATCTCGCTGGAGTACCCGGTGATGCGCCACGCGACGAATCTGGAGTCGGTGCTCACCTACGAGGGCACCGTGGAGATGCACCAGCTGGTGCTGGGCAAGGCGCTCACCGGTCTGGACGCCTTCCGGTAGACCGGAACCGCCGAAACCGGACCTGTCCGGCGAGCGCCTCGCTCAGCTCTGGTTGAAGAAGCCGTCGGCCTGCCGGCCGGCGGCTTCGCCCGTCACCACCTGGGTGTGGGCGGGGGTGAGCAGGAAGACTCTGGTGGCCACACGCTCGATCGAGCCGCGCAGGCCGAAGGTCAGGCCCGCGGCGAAGTCCACGACGCGCTTGGCGTCGGTGGGGTCCATGGCCGTGAGGTTGACGATCACCGGAACGCCGTCCCGGAAGAGCTCACCGATGCCGCGCGCGTCCCGGAAGCTGTCCGGGGTGACGGTGGCGATCCGGCGGCCCGTGTTCTCGGCCTTCTCGGAAACCACCTGTACGCGGGGATCCGTCACCCACGGCTGGTTCGTGCCGGTCTCAGCATCCTCGGAGTACTCGTCGTCGTAGTACCGCTCGTCGTTGTCCTCCACGAGGCCCAGCCAGGCACTTGCCTTGCGCACCGATCCCATGGACGCCTCCTCTCACCGCGGTTCGTTCGTGTCTTTCCTATCCCTATGGTCGTCCATGATGCGGATACTGCGCCAAGGGGATAGTCGGCGCGCAGGGGATTCGTGACGCTACTGGTGCAGAACATGTGGCGGTTCGTCAGGGTTCCTGCCGTACAGGGCGGCTTGCGGAAGGAAAATATGAGCTTCCATCCGTACGGGTGACACTGGGGACGTACGGGTGAACGGGTCACTCGATACGATGCACGCCGCGTATGTGCACGAGCGCGGCGCATCAGGTGAACGACTCCCGGGGGATCGTCGTGTTCGGAATCGTCAGGCCCTGTACCCATCGGCTGTCCGAAGGGCTCAAGGCCGAGTGGATGGCCCATCTCTGCGGGCTCTGTCTCGCTCTTCGCGCGGACCACGGGCAGTTCGCCCGGATCGTCACGAACTACGACGGCCTGATCGTCTCGGTCCTGACGGAGGCTCAGACGGAACGCGCCCCCGCGCAGCGGCGCACCGCGGGCCCCTGTCCGCTGCGCTCCATGCGGACCGCTCCGGTGGCCCGGGGCGAAGGTGCCAGGCTCGCCGCCGCCGTCTCCCTCGTGCTGGCGTCGGCCAAGGTGCGCGACCACGTGGCCGACCGGGACGGGCTGTTGAAACGCCGCCCGGTCGCCGCTGCGGCGCGCAGGGTCGCCGCGGGCTGGGACAGGGCCGGGGCACGGACCGGGGCGGAGCTCGGCTTCGACACGGCGGTCCTGGTCGACGCCGTCGACCGGCAGACCGGCATCGAGTCCCTCGCCGGGCCCGGCACCCCGCTGCTGGCGGTCACCGAACCCACCGAGACGGCGACGGCCGCGGCCTTCGCGCACACCGCCGTACTCGCGGGCCGGCCGGGGAACGCGGCGCCGCTCGCCGAGGCCGGACGCCTCTTCGGGCGGCTCGCGCATCTGCTGGATGCCGTGGAGGACAGGGAAGCTGACGCCGCATCGGGTGCCTGGAACCCGCTCACCGCGACCGGAACCCCGCTCGCCGAGGCCCGACGGCTCTGCGACGACGCGCTGCACGGGGTGCGCCTGGCGATGCGGGACGCGGAATTCACCGACGGGCGGCTGGCGCACGTGCTGCTCGTGCACGAGCTGCGGCGCTCGGTGGACCGGGCCTTCGGCTCCACCTCGTGCTCGCACCCGCAGGACGGGCAGCCCGCGGGCTCCTTCGGCCCGCCGCCCGGCAACCCGTACGCGCCGACGACACCCGGCGGCCCGCCCGGCCCGCCCCTCCCGCCCGAGCCGCCCCGCCGGCGCGGCCTCATAGCCGGCTGCCTGGTGTGGGCGGGCCTCGCCTGCACCTGCCAGATGTGCTGTGCCGGCACCTTCAACGACCCGTGGAGCGGTCAGGAGCGCGAAGGGCTCTGCCACAAGTGTGACTGCGGGGACTGCTGCGAAGCCTGCGACTGCTGCAGCAACTGCTGCGGCGGCGACGGCTGCTGCAACTGCGACTGCGGGTGCGACTGCTGATCCGGCGTCATGCATCCGCGCCCGGGGGGCTCACCTGATCCCGGGCGCGGGCGCCTCAGCTGATCTCCGGCGGTGAGATCTGCGACGTGGTGATCGCCGACTCGCCGGTGCCCCACTTCTTCAGGATGCGTTCGTAGGTCCCGTCCGCCTTGAGGCTGTTGACCGCCGCCTGGAAGGCGGGCGCCAGCGGGGTGCCCTTCCTGAAGGCGAAGCCGACGTCGAGCCGCTTGAACTCGTTGAGGAAGCGCAGCCCCTTCTGCTGGGTCACGGCGTAGCGCAGCCCGTTGATCGTCGACATGACGACATCGCTGCGCCCCTGCTGGAGGGAGATCCAGACGGCGGCCTGGTCGGCGTACGTCTTCACCTCGTACGCCTCCTCGCCCGCGTCGGCGCACAGGTGCTTGTTCTCCTCCAGCGTCGCCTCGAACGTGGTTCCGGCGCTGGTGCCCACGGTCAGGCCGCAGAGCTGGGTGAGGTCGGTGACGTCGTCGAGCTCGCTGTCGTCACGGACGGCGAAGCCCTGGCCGTCGTTGATGTACGTCACGAAGTCGATCGTCTTCCGGCGCTCGTCGGTCACCCCGAAGTTGCCGGTGCCCAGGTCGTACTTCCCGCTGCCGAGGGCCGGAAGGATCGCCTCGAAGGAGGCGACCTCACGCTTCAGCTTCAGCCCCAGCGCCCTGGCCACCGCGTCCGCGAAGTCGATGTCCGCGCCGGCCAGGGTCCTGCCGTCCTCCAGATAGAACGCCCCGGGCGGTGTGCCGACGCTGGAGGCGAGGGTGAGGGTGCCGGAATCGCGTACCTCCGCGGGCAGGAGCCCCGCCGCCGCCGGATCCTTCTTCACCGACGAGACCACATCGGCCGTGGGGATCCGCCCCTTGCCGGAGGTCCCCGCACCGGCCGGTGCGGCCGCCGGGTCACCCGACCCGCAGCCGGTGAGCGCGAGCGCGAGCGTGGTGATCAGGGCGAAGGCGGCGGTGTGCCTGGTTCGGGGCATGACGGAAACTCTCCGGATTCGTCGACGGCGCTCCGGTGCGTGGGCAGCACGGAGCGGCGGGCGGGAGATCAGCTGAACGAGGGGAGGGTGGAACGGTGTTGTGTACGTGAAGGCACGCGGGAAAGGTGCTCGGGCGCGGGAAGGGGCGCGAGCGGAAGGGCGCGGAGACGCAGCGGGGTCAGCTCAACAGGAACAGGACCACACGCGACCGAAGTCGATGTGGGAGCGGGTGACCAGCCACTGCTGCGCATACATGGCCTCAGTGGAACAGGCATCCGGGTGCACGTCAACCGCGTCCGGACCGGCGGCTCACAGTATGGACACGCTTGACAACATGCCCCTGACAGAGATTGTCTCGGAAGCGGATCGGCGCTGAGGGGCCCGGTCCACGTTGTGTTCGCGCTGAAGGCACGTCCCGTGTTCGATCTCTGCATCCACGGAGCCCCCTATGCCCGCGCAGACTGACACCCTTCACCAGGGACGGCTCACCTCCCCGCCCGCCAAGGGTGCCGGCGACACCGTCCCGCGCATCGTGCCCGTGCGCCGGACCGGCCGGTGGGCGGCGGCTGTCGCCGTCCTGGTGCTCCTCGCCGGTGCGCTGGTCTCGGTGATCCGGAACGATGCCTTCCAGTGGGGCGTCGTCGGCGACCACCTCACCACCGGTTCGGTGCTGCGCGGCCTCGGCCTCACCCTGTGGCTCACCGGTCTCGTGATGGTGCTCGGCTTCGCCCTCGGCACCCTGCTCGCCGTCATGAGGCTTTCCGGCAACCCGGTTCTCCAGGCCGTCAGTTGGGGCTACGTCTGGCTGTTCCGGTCCACGCCGATCCTGGTCCAGCTGCTCTTCTGGTTCAACATCGGCGCCCTCTACCCGCAGATCCTCGGCGTCGACACGGTCGACCTCCTCGGCCCGCTCGCCGTCGCCGTCATCGGCCTCACGCTCCACGAGGCCGCGTACGCCGCCGAGGTGGTGCGCGGCGGCATCCTCTCCGTCGAACCCGGACAGCTGGAGGCCGCCCAGTCGCTCGGGCTCGGACCCTGGCGCCGGCTGCGGCGGATCGTGCTGCCGCAGGCCATGCGCTCCATCGTCCCGCCCGCCGGGAACATGCTGATCGGCACCCTCAAGGGCACCTCGATCGTCAGCATCATCGCCGTGCAGGACCTGCTCCACTCGGTGCAGCTCGTCTACCACCGCACCTACCAGGTCATCCCGCTGCTGCTCGTCGCCACCCTCTGGTACGTCGTCGTCACCTCCCTGCTGTCCGTCGGGCAGCACTACGTCGAACGCCACTACGCACGCGGCACGGCAGGCGCACGATGAGCGGCGTACCGACGCTCGTCGTCATCGGCGGCGGCCCGCGCGGCACCGGCGTCATCGAGCGCATCGCCGCCAACTCCGCCGAGCTGTACGGGGACAGGCGCCTGGACATCCACCTCGTCGACCCGTACCCGCCGGGCGGCGGCCGCATCTGGCGGCAGGACCAGTCCCCGTTGCTCTGGATGAACTCCATGGCCGAGGACGTCACCATGTTCACCGATGACACGGTGAAGCAGGACGGTCCGATACGCCCCGGCCCGGCCGTGCACACCTGGGCCGCCGACGTCCGCGAAGGGCGGACCGTCCTCGACACCGACCCCGCGATCCTCGCGGAGATCCGGGAACTGGGCGCCCAGGACTTCCCCAGCCGGCGACTGCAGAGCGTCTATCTGCGCTGGGTGTACGAGCAGTCCCTCGCCGCCCTCCCGCCGGGCATCACCGTCCACGAGCACCAGGCGTACGCACACCGCGTATCGGGATCCCACGACGGCCGGCAGCAGGTCTGGCTCCAAGGGTGCGCCGAGCCGCTCCTCGCCGACCTCGTCGTTCTCACCGTCGGCCATCTCGACGCCGAACCCGAGCCCGAACAGCTGAAGTTGGCCGATTTCGCCGCACGGCACGGACTCGTCCACCTGCCGCCCGACTTCACCGCCGACAGCGACCTCTCCGCCCTGCCCGCGGGCGAGCCCGTCATCGTGCGCGGTTTCGGCCTCGCCTTCATCGACCTGATGGCGCTGCTCACCGAGGGGCGCGGCGGCCGGTACGAGGACGGGGTCTACCTCCCCTCCGGCCGGGAGCCCGTCCTGTACGTCGGATCGCGGCGCGGTGTGCCCTACCACGCCAAGATCGGCTACACCTGGCAGGGCGAACAGCCGCCCCTGCCGCGCTACCTGGGACCCGACCAGGTGGACGCGGTGCTCGACGGCACCGGCCCCGTGGACTTCCGGCGCGACCTGTGGCCGACGGTCGTCAAGGAGCTCGGACACGCGCACTACCACCGGCTCTTCACCGCCCACCCCGAGCGCACCGCGGTCGGCTGGGGCGACTTCGAGGAGAAGTACGCCGTCGCGGAGCCCGGCAGCCCCGAGCTGCGGGCCCTGGTCGCCTCGTCCGTACCCGACCCCGCCGACCACCTGGACCTGGACGCGCTCGACCGGCCGCTGGACGGGCTGCGCCACCCCTCGTACGACTCCCTGCAGGACGGGCTGCGCGCCTACATCGCCGCCGACCTCGAACGCCGCCACGACCCCCGGCACAGCCCCGACCTCGCCGTCTTCCTCGGCCTGCTGTCCGTCTACGGGCAGCTGGTCCGGGCCGGCGACATCGGCGACCGGTGGCACGGCTTCTTCAGCTACCTCGCCTCCGGCCCGCCCGGCCCCCGGCTCCGCCAGCTCCTCGCCCTCTCCCGGGCCGGAGTCGTCCGCTTCCTCGGCGCCGGGATCACCCTGGAGACGGACGAGGAGCAAGGGGTCTTCCGGGCCGGCAGCGCAACCGTGCCCGACGAGCACATAGAGGCCAGGGCACTGGTCGAGGCCAGACTGCCCGACCCCTCCCTGCGGCAGACCCGCAGCCCGCTGCTGCGCGGACTGCACGAGGACGGGGCCGCCGGCACCGACACGGGGCTACTCCGTGTCGACCCGGGCGACAGCCGGATCCTGGACCGTGACGGCAGCCCGCACCCGCGCCGCTTCGCCCTCGGCCCGTACACCACCGCGCGTTCGAGCGGTGCTTTCACCCGGCCGCGTACCGGCGGCCCGGCCTTCCGGCAGAACGACGCTGCCGCCCGCGCGGTGCTCGCGTTCCTCCGCGACCTCTCCTGTCGCGGCCGCCACACCGCGTGAGTGCGGCAACACCCCCCCTCTCTCTCGTCACCCCGCCGTTGAAGGAACACCACCATGTCGCTGACCAGCGATCCCCCCTTGGGCAAAGAGCCTCTCGATACAGCGCCGCCCGGTGAGGAAGCCCGGCGAACGGCCCCGTACGACGACGGGTCCGACTTCTCCGACCTGACCGTCGTCCCCGTGCGGCACCCCTGGCGCTGGGTCGCCGTCGCCGTCACCGCCGTGCTGCTCGCCCAGTTCCTGAACGGGCTGCTCACCAACCCCGGCTGGGAATGGGACGTCTTCGCCCGTTTCATCACCACCGAGACCATCCTGAAGGCCGTCTGGGTCACCCTGCAGCTGACCCTCTACGGAACGGTGCTCGGCTTCGCGCTCGGTATCGTCCTCGCCTTCATGCGGCTGTCCGCCAGCCCGTTCCTCAGGGCGGTCGCGTACGCGTACATCTGGGCGTTCCGCTCGATCCCGCTCATCGTCCAGCTGCTGTTCTGGTTCAACCTCGCCTACCTCTACCAGGAGCTGGAGTTCGGCATCCCGTTCGGGCCGGGCTTCTTCACCTTCGACACGATGAACCTCGTCGGAGCGATGAGCGCGGCCGTCCTCGGACTGGCACTGCACCAGGCGGCGTACGCCGCGGAGATCGTGCGCGGCGGCGTACTGGCCGTTGACAGCGGGCAGTTGGAGGCCGCCGCCGCGCTCGGGATACCCCGGCTGCGGCAGCTGCGGCGGATCGTACTGCCGCAGGCGATGCGCTCCATCCTGCCGAACGCCGCCAACGAGATCATCTCCCTCTTCAAGGGCACCTCGATCGTCTCCGTGATGGCGATCGGCGAACTCTTCTACCAGGTCCAGGTCGTCTACGGCCGCAACGGCCGGGTCGTGCCGCTGCTGATGGTCGCCACCGTCTGGTACATCCTCCTGACCACCGTGCTCTCCGTCCTCCAGCACTACGTCGAACGTCACTACGCCAAGGGGGCCGTGCGATGAGCGCACCCACCGATGTATCCAAGGACGCACCCGCGAACACCGCGGACGCCATGGTCGAGATCCGCGCCGTGCACAAGAGCTTCGGCTCCCTCGAAGTGCTCCGCGGCATCGACCTGTCCGTACGCGCCGGAGAGGTGACCGTCGTCCTCGGCCCGTCGGGCTCCGGGAAGTCCACCCTGCTGCGCACCATCAACCACCTGGAGAAGGTGGACCAGGGCTGGATCAGCGTCGACGGCACCCTGGTCGGCTACCGCCGGTCCGGGAACAAGCTGTACGAGCTCCGTGAACGCGAGGTCCTGCGCCAGCGCACCCGGATCGGCTTCGTCTTCCAGAACTTCAACCTCTTCCCGCACCTGACCGTCCTGGAGAACATCATCGAGGCCCCGGTCTCCGCCCTCGGCCGCCCCCGCAAGGAAGCCGTCGCCGCGGCCGAGGCACTCCTCGCCCGGGTCGGTCTCGCCGACAGGGCGGGGTCGTACCCCAAGCAGCTCTCCGGCGGCCAGCAGCAGCGCGTCGCCATCGCCCGGGCGCTCGCCCTCGAACCGAAGCTGCTGCTCTTCGACGAGCCGACCTCCGCGCTCGACCCCGAACTCGTCGGCGAGGTCCTCGACGTCATCAAGGACCTGGCGCACCAGGGCACCACCATGATCGTCGTCACGCACGAGATCGGCTTCGCCCGGGAGGTCGCCGACACCGTGGTCTTCATGGACCAGGGGCGGATCGTCGAGCAGGGCCCGCCCGCCGACGTACTCGACCGCCCGGTCCAGGAACGCACCCGCGCCTTCCTCTCCAAGGTCCTCTGAGCCGTGCCGTCGCCGCAGACCGCTCGTCATCGGCCCGACCTTCCGCCGTCCCCGCAAGCAAGGAGCAACCAGATGTCCGTCCGCCGCCGCACCCTCGTCGTCGCCCTCGCCACCCTCGCCGCCGCCGGGCTGCTCACCGCGTGCGGCAGCAGCGACGCCGCCACCGACGTGATCCGTCCCGAGGGACAGAAGGACACCGGGATCAACATCGGCCCCGACCAGAAACGGATCAGGGGCGAGAAGGTCGACGCCATCGCGGCCAAGGTGCCCGCCGCCATCCGTGAACGCGGCACGCTCCGGCTCGGCGCGAGCGCCGACGCCTCGCCCCCGCTCGGCTTCTACGCCACCGACGACAAGACCCGGATCGGCAGCGAGATCGACCTCGCGACCCTGATCGCCGACACGCTCGGGCTGAAGCCGGACTTCCAGGAGGTCTCCTGGGAGAACCTCTTCGTCGGCCTCGACAGCTCCAAGTTCGACGGTGTCCTGTCCAACGTCACGGTGACCGAGGAGCGCAAGGAGAAGTACGACTTCGCCACCTACCGGCTCGACAACATCGCGTTCGAGGCGAAGAAGGGCTCCGGCTGGAAGGTGAAGTCGCCCGAGGACGTCGCGGGGAGGACGATCGCCGTGGCCTCGGGCACCAACCAGGAGAAGATCCTCGTCGACTGGAGCGAGGAGAACGTCGAGGCCGGGCGGAAACCGGTGGAGATCAAGTACTTCCAGAAGGACACCGACTACTACCTGGCCCTCCAGTCGGGCCGGATCGACGCCTACCTCGGCCCGAGCCCCTCGGCCAACTACCACGTCGCGTCGGCCGGGCAGTCCGAGATCGTCGGCACGCTCTCCGGCGCCGGCGACGGTGTCCAGGGGAAGATCGCCGCCACCACGAAGAAGGACAGCGGCCTGGTCGAGGCGTACGGCGCCGCCATCGACCACATCATCCAGGACGGCTCCTACGCCCAGGTGCTCGACCGCTGGGGGCTGGCCAACGAGGCCGTCGAGAAGTCGGAGATCAACCCGCCCGGCCTCCCCAAGACCGAGAACTGACCCCGAGAGGTCCCGCATGTCTGCCACCAGGCCACTCCATCTGGCCGCCGAGATCGGCGGCCCGCCGCGCTACGACGCCGCCTCCCACATCGCCCTCGCCCGCCTCGCCGAACAGGGCGCGCTCGACTTCGTCACCCTCGGGGACTCCTTCGCCCGCCCCGGACCCGACGCGCTGGCCGTGCTCGCCCGTGTCGCCCCGGCCACCACCCGGATCGGCCTCGTGCCGACCGTCACCACCACCCACACCGAGCCCTTCCACATCTCGTCCGCCGTCGCCACCCTCGACTGGGTCAGCGGCGGCCGGGCCGGCTGGCACGCCGACGTGTCGACCACCGAGGCAGAGGCCCGGCTCTTCGGCCGGCGCGGTGCCGCGTCCGCCGCCGCCCTGTGGCAGGAGGCCGGCGAGGTGGCCGACGCCGGGGCCCGGCTGTGGGACAGCTGGGAGGACGACGCCGAGATCCGGGACGTCGCCACCGGCCGGTTCGTCGACCGCGACAAGCTGCACTACGTCGACTTCGAGGGCAGCACCTTCTCCGTGCGGGGCCCGGCCATCGTGCCCCGGCCGCCGCAGGGCAGGCCCGTCACCGTCATCGACGGCACGAGCGGCCCCGCCAGAGAACCCGCCGCGCGGTACGCCGACGTCGTGTACGTCCGGGCCACCTCGCCCGAGCAGGCGTCCGCGCTCCGTGACGACGTACGCCGCATCGCCGCCGCGCACGGCCGCGACCCCGACACCCTGCGGGTCCTGGTCGCGCTCACCGTCGACCTCGGGGACGCCGAGACGGCGACGGAACCGGGACTGGAGAGCGGCCCGCAGCTCGCGGGCCGGGGGACGTACTTCCGCGGCGGTCCGGTCGACCTCGCCGAGCTGATCACCCGGTGGCACCGGGGCGGCGCCGTCGACGGATTCCACCTCACACCCATCACCCCCGAACGCGACCTCGAAAGGATCGTCAACGGCACCGTGGCCCTGCTCCAGCACCGCAGCCTGTTCCGTACCTTCCACCCCGGCGGCACACTCCGCGAACACCTCGGCCTGATCCGCCCGGCCAACCGCTACGCGCTCGCCCCGACCTCGGGGGGCACGGCGTGAAGCAGATGCACCTCGCCGCGCACTTCCCGGGCGTCAACAGCACCACGGTGTGGGCCGATCCCCGCTCCGGGAGCCAGATCGACTTCGCCTCCTTCGAATACCTGGCGAGGACCGCCGAACGCGGGAAGTTCGACTTCTTCTTCCTCGCCGAAGGACTGCGGCTGCGCGAGCACAACGGCCGCATCCACGATCTGGACGTGGTCGGCCGGCCCGAGTCCCTCACCGTGCTGAACGCCCTGGCCGCCGTCACCGACCGCCTCGGGCTCGCCGCCACGGTCAACGCCACCTTCAACGAACCGTACGAACTCGCCCGGCGCCTCGCGACGCTCGACCACCTCAGCGCCGGGCGCGCCGCCTGGAACGTGGTGACCTCCTCCGACGCCTTCACCGGGGAGAACTTCCGCCGGGGCGGCTACCTCGAACGGGCCGACCGCTACACCCGTGCCTCCGAATTCGTCGCCACGGCACGCGAGTTGTGGGACTCCTGGGCACCGGACGGCACCTCGCGCCCGTTCGCGCACACCGGTCGGCACTTCGGGATCTCCGGGGAGTTCACCGTCCCCCGCTCGCCGCAGGGGCACCCCGTCGTCATCCAGGCGGGGGACTCCGCCGAGGGCAGGGAATTCGCCGCGTCCGCCGCCGATGTCATCTTCACCCGGCACGGCACCCTGGAGGCCGGCCGGATCTTCTACGCCGACGTCAAGGCGCGGCTCGCGAAGTACGGCAGACAGCCGGACGACCTGAAGATCATGCCCGGGGTGACCGTCGTCATCGGCGACACCGACGCGGAGGCCCAGCAGAACGCCGCCGAGATCCGTCGCCTCCAGGTCTCCCCGCAGAACGCCATCCTCGCCCTGGAACAGGTCTGGGGCCGCGACCTCTCCTCGTACGACCCCGACGGCCCCCTCCCCGCCATCGACCCGGACCCCGAATCGGGCCTGGTGCAGGGCAGGGTGAGGGTCGCGGACCCGCTCGCCGTCGCAGCCGAGTGGCGTGCCCTGTCGGCTGCCAAGGGGCTGTCCATCCGCCAGACGGTCATCGAGACCACGGCCCGGCAGTCCTTCATCGGCTCCCCGCGGACGGTCGCCGACGAACTGGAGACATTCGTCTCCACCGGCGCCGCCGACGGCTTCATCCTGATTCCGCACCTCACCCCGGGCGGCCTCGACCCCTTCGTGGACCGGGTCGTCCCGCTCCTCCAGGAACGTGGCGCCTTCCGATCCGAATACACCGGCTCCACCCTGCGGTCGCACCTCGGGCTGAAGGACCCGGTATGGAAGGGTTGATCGCATGAGCACGGACGCGCAGCAGGACAGCCAGGACAGCAGCGGCAGCGGAAGCGGGGAAATCGGCGGAGGCGGCGTGGGAAGCCAGGACTTCCAGGAGTGGCAGCGCTGGCACGAGGAGCGCATCGTCGCGGTGGCGGCCCCGCACGGCCCGCTCTCCCTCACCGGCACCCACTGGCTCTCCGACCACCCGGACGGTCGAATTCCGGCCGTGCCGGGACAGTGGCGTACGGACGGCGACGAGGTCGTGCTCACCGCCGCCTCCGACGACGGGCTCACCATCGACGGAGAACCGCTGGCCGGAGAGGTCCGGCTGAGCGCCGACCGCGGTCCGATCGACGCCTCCAGGGTGGCGCGGGGCGAGCGCCGGCTGGTCCTCCTGAGCCGCGAAGGACTGTGGGCGGTAAGGGACTTCGACCCCCTGTCACCCGCCCGGCACGACTTCCGCACCATCGACGCCACCCCGTACGACGCGCGCTGGTCGCTGGAGGGCACCTTCCGCCCGTACGGCACCGGCCGGACCGTCCGGGTGGAGAACGCCGACGGGCGTGAGCGCGGGCTGGGGCTCGGCGGCGAGATCACCTTCACGCTGGACGGCACCGAGCACACGCTCCAGGTCGCCGTCGAGCCCGACGGCTCGCTCTGGGCCGTCTTCGCCGACGCCACCAGCGGGAACGGCAGCTACCGCTTCCGCTTCCTGCGGCCCGGGGCACCCGACGAGGACGGCAGGGTGAAGGTCGACCTCAACCGAGCGCTGCTGCCGCCCTGCGCCTTCGCCGACCACTTCATCTGCCCCTTCCCGCCGCCCGGCAACACCCTCACGGTCCCGGTCGCGGCAGGGGAGCGGAACCGTATCGACGCCTGATCCGTCCCACCGCCGACGCAAGGCCCCGGCCCACCGGCCCCGGCAGCCCCAGAGCTGCCGGGGCGGTGCCGGTTGCCCGGCCTCCCATGGCCGAAAGGCGCCCTTGCGTGGCGAGTTGACGCCCCCGATACTCCCGAGCAGCGCTTGTCGGACGTACGGATCATCCGGAATTCGAACACCTCCGGAACACGTCCCGGAAGGCATTCCGGAACGTGCCCGTGCCCCGGCTGCGCCTCACGGGTCCGGCCACCCCACAGCGGACCCCCGATTCCCCTCGGGAGGAACAGAAGTGAGGATCAAGCGCACCACCCCACGCAGCGGCGCAGCGAGACGCAGCAGGATCGTCGCCGTCTCCGCCGGCCTCGTCGCCGTCGCTGCACTCGCCGTCCCCGCCGCCAACGCCCAACCGACCGGCACGTACAGCGCCGACCAGCTCCGTGCGGCGGGAGACGCCGTGCTCGGCGCCGACGTCGCCGGCACCGCCTGGAACACCGACCCCGCGACCGGGCGCCTCGTCGTCACGGTGGACAGCACCGTCTCGCAGGCGGAGATCAACAGGATCAAGGAATCCGCGGGAGCCGACGCGGGCGCCCTGCGCATCGAACGCACCCCCGGGAAGTTCAGCAAGCTGATCTCGGGCGGTGACGCGGTGTACGCCTCCAGCTGGCGCTGCTCCCTCGGCTTCAACGTCCGCAGCGGCAGCACCTACTACTTCCTGACGGCCGGCCACTGCACCGACGGCGCGGGCACCTGGTACTCGAACTCCGGGCGCACCACCGTCCTCGGCACCACGTCGGGTTCCAGCTTCCCGACCAACGACTACGGCATCGTCCGCTACACCAACACCTCCGTCACCAAGTCCGGCACCGTCGGCAGTCAGGACATCACCAGCGCGGCCAACGCCACGGTCGGCATGGCCGTCACCCGCCGCGGATCCACCACCGGCACCCACAGCGGCACCGTCACCGGTCTCAACGCCACGGTCAACTACGGCGGGGGCGACATCGTCTACGGCATGATCCGCACCAACGTGTGCGCCGAGCCCGGCGACTCCGGCGGCCCGCTCTACTCCGGCACCCGGGCGATCGGTCTCACCTCGGGCGGCAGCGGCGACTGCAGCTCCGGCGGGACGACCTTCTTCCAGCCGGTCACCGAAGCGCTGAGCGCGTACGGAGTCAGCGTGTTCTGACCCGGCCCGGACACCGCCGCACCTCTGTGAGCCCCCGCCGATTCCCGGCGGGGGCTCCCGTTCGACCCGCGGCTTTTGAGAGGATGTCAGGACGGTCGGTCGCAGAGGCACGGGGGCGGACGCCGCGTCTGTCCGGGGGGACCTCCCTCCTGGCCCCCCGCAGACACCCAGGGGGTTCCAGGTCCGTGAAACGCATCGGAGTGACCGGTCACCGATCCATCCCCCCGGAGGTCCACGCGCATGTGCTGGAAGGCATACGGGCGGCGCTGTGCGGCTTCGAAGGCTCGGTGGAGGCACTCTCCAGCCTGGCGGTCGGGGCCGACCAGCTCTTCGCCGACCTCGCCCTGGCCCACGGGGCGGAGCTGACCGCGGTGATCCCCAGCGGGGACTACGAGGCGGGCTTCGACGACGAGACCGACCTCGCGCGCTACCGGATGCTCAAGGCGAGGGCCGCCCGCGAGGTCCGGCTGGACTTCCCGCACTCCACCGACGAGGCCTACTACGCGGCGGGCGCCTACATCGCCGACCACTGCGACCGGCTGCTCGCCGTCTGGGACGGCCGGCCGGCCCGGGGCCTGGGCGGCACCGGCGACATCGTCACGTACGCCCGCACGCTGGGCCGGCCGGTCACGGTCATCTGGCGCGACGGCGTGGAGCGCGCCTGAGCGGGTGCGCGCCCGTGGCGCCTGGGCGGGACAGGTGCGCCCGTGACGCCTGAGCGGGTGCGGGCACGTCCGTCACGCCCGGTTCGTCCAGGATCCGCCCGGCGTCACATCCGGTGCCGGGCCAGCCAGTCGGTGTGCTCGGGGGAGACGATCCGCTCGGTCTCGAAGACGGCGGCCGGCCACTGCCGCTCGGTCAGGGTGGTCTCCATCGCGGCCTGCATGTTCTCCAGGTCCTCCTCCACCAGCGAGTGCGCGGAGACGAGCGGGTGATGGCGGCGCATCTCGTTCCAGGCGAGACAGGCGGCCGCGGCGGCGGAGAACGTCCCCGTCAGCGCGAAGGACCCCGCGGCGGAGAACATCTGCAGCACGGCGAGGACCAGGGCGGGCAGCGTCAGCGCGGCGATGGCACCGGCCCAGACGGACGCACCCCGCCGGGACACCTGCTGCCGCCTGCGGTACCAGCGCCGCTGCTCGATGAGACGGTCCCGGATGTACGTCTCCTTTCGCACGGTGAACGCCTTGTCCCGCAACTCCCGCATGGAGGCGGTGATGAGCCCCTCGCCCTCGCCGGTGGTCTCCTCACGAGGATCTTCCCAGCCCACCTTCCGTAACTCCTGGAGCCCGTCCTCGAGCCGGTTGGCGAACACGGCCTCCGGGTGATGGGTGCCGGTGTCGAAGGGCGCGCCGTGGACTGCGTAGCGCCAGCAGTTGGACTTGATGAACTCCGCTGCGGAGCGGTTGAGTTGCCAATGCGACTTTGCTTTGCGCCGGGACGCGAGGTACGTCGTGATCAGGACACCGAGATACGCCAACACCGCGACGACGTGCAGGAGTTGAACCTTCCCGCCGACCTCGACGTGCCAGGGCAGTGCGGCGGGGACGGTCCCCAGCACGAGCAGGGCCAACTGGCCACGGGTGGTGTTGACCGCCTCCCGCTGGCGTGCGACGGCGATGGCGTCCGTGTGGTGGAAGAGTGCGGGCAGGTCAGCGCTCCTGAAGACCATGCTCTGCAGTGGTCCTGGAATCGCTGTCATGATCACTCCTGTATTCGGTGTAGTGGTCACCCGTTCACTGGAATGGAAGGGTTCCCGTCCATTTGGAGCAGCCCTTGAAATCACTCGGGTTACAGCTGTACGCATTGAGTTGCACACCGGGTTCATGAGGGTAAAGTCGTGCCGCCGGACACTGCAATGGCGCAGGTGCCGGTGCTGTTTCCATGTCCGGAACGAGCCCATCAAGGACGGCCGTGAAGACCTACGAATCCACCTCCACCTTCGCTGTTGCGAAGAGTCGTGTGCCGCTCGCAAAGATCGAAATCTCCAGCAGCGCAGCCGCCGAGAAACTGGGGCGCGTTCTCTCGACGACAACCGGTCGCCCGAAGCAGGCGTCAACCTTCAACTCGGCACTCTGAAGAATCCGCGCCGTGTGCCGGCTCGACCGGCATAACCGCCTGACCTGTCCGGTCCACTGGCTAGACTGGTGGAATGACAGGGCCCGCGGTGCCATTCCGCGAAATCGTTCTGAAGGTACACAGCAGGTGCGATCTCGCTTGCGATCATTGCTATGTCTACGAACATGCTGATCAGAGCTGGCGAACCCGGCCCAAAACAGTCTCTGAGCATGTTATTTCCCGGACGGCTCGGCGCTTGGCCGAGCACGCCAAGACACATGCACTGCCCTCCGTGTCAGTGATCCTGCACGGAGGGGAGCCTCTGCTGGCAGGCCCTGCCCGTCTGCGGAAGGTCTGCGAAGAGTTCGGCTCCGCCTTGTCAGGAGTCGCCGAACTGGACCTGCGGATCCATACCAACGGGCTCCAGCTCAGCCCCCGTTATCTTGACCTCTTCGATGAGTTCGACGTCAAGGTGGGTATCTCCCTCGACGGCGACCGTGCGGCCAACGACCGGCACCGACGTTTCGCGGACGGACGCAGCAGCCACCCCCTCGTACTCAAGGCCGTCGAGCTGCTCCGGCAGGAGCGCTACCGCCATCTCGATCTCGGACTGCTGTGCACGATCGACATCGAGAACGACCCGCACGCGGTCCTGGACGCCCTGGTCGAGCTCGACCCACCCCTCGTCGACTTCCTCCTCCCGCATGCCACCTGGGACGACCCGCCGCCCCGTCCGAACGGGTCCGGGACGGCCTACGCCGAGTGGCTCCTCAAGATCTACGACCGCTGGGAGGAACGGGGCCGCCCGGTGCCGGTGCGCCTCTTCGCCTCGGTGCTCTCCACGCTGAGTGGCGGCCCCAGCCTCACCGAGTCGCTGGGTCTGGCCCCCACCGATCTGGTCGTGGTCGAGACGGACGGCACGCTGGAGCAGGTCGACTCCCTCAAGAGCGCCTACGACGGTGCGGCAGCCACCGGATTCGACGTGTTCTCGCACTCCTTCGACGACGTCGCCGCCCATCCGGGGGTCCGCGCGCGGCAGCTCGGGCTGGCCGGCGTCAGCGAGACCTGCCGCAGTTGCCCCGTCGTACGTTCGTGCGGTGGGGGGCTGTACACGCACCGGTACAGCTCGGCCGGGGAGTTCGACAACCCGTCCGTGTACTGCCGCGACCTGGAGGCGCTGGTGCGCGGCATCGAGGCGCGCACCGCGGCGCCACCGGAGGTGACGGACCGCGCCGAACTCGTCGAAGCCCAGCAGGACCTGACCCGCACCCTGCTCGCCAGGCTCCACGCGGACCTGGACGGCCGCGGCGGTGAGCGGTGGGACGAGGCCTGGCAGCTCGCCGGCGTACTCGAGTCGTCCGAGGAGGGTGCGGCAGGGCTCGACCACGTGCTGGCGCACCCGTACACGCGGACCTGGCTGCTGGAGTCGCTGGAAGGGCTGCGGGAGGGGCGGCCCGGCGCGGTGGACGAGGCGCTGCGCCTGCCGACTTACGTGGCCGCCGCAGCTGTGCGCTCGGGCCTCGGCCTGAGAGTGCGGGCCGACCACCGGGGCGGCCGACTGCACCTCCCCACGCTCGGCGAGCTCCGGGTCGGCGGGGAGGGCGAGCACGGCACGGTCCGGCTGAGTACGGCCGAGGACGGGTTCGTGGCCCGGCGTGACGACGGCGGTGGCGAATGGCGGATCCGGCACGGGGCCGACAGCCCCGCCTGGAGCCCCGTGCGTCACCTCGGACAGGCCGGCGCGCCCCGCTTCGCCCTCGACGACCTCGACCCGTACCGGAACTGTTTCGGCGCTCCGGCCGCGCCCCGGCTCGGGCGGGCGGAGGCTGACGAGTGGGAGGCCGGGCTCGCCGAGGCGTGGGAGCTGCTGGAGCGGGAGGCGCCGTCGCATGCCGCGGCGGCCGCGGGCAGCCTGACCACGCTGACCCCGCTCACCGCCGGGCGGCACGCCGAGCGGCCGCATGGATACGGGGCCGTCGGACTGAGGTCGACGGCAGACGCGAAACGGCTGGCGCTCGAACTTCTGGGCGGT
Organism: Streptomyces sp. NBC_01520; assembly: GCF_045040375.1. NCBI lineage: Bacteria > Bacillati > Actinomycetota > Actinomycetes > Kitasatosporales > Streptomycetaceae > Streptomyces > Streptomyces sp. NBC_01520. The sequence continues at coordinate 1,698,279 of NZ_CP109404.1, read as the reverse complement.
TTCCGGCGGAGTACCTTGCGGGCACTGCTCGACGTCACGGATCTTTATGCTTCGGACGGCTCCTGGGAGTATCGACCGCTCTGGCAGGATGGATCCGTTCCGTTTTCCGGGCTGCTGGCCGAAACCTATGAACGAGTGGCGTTCGCCGCTCTTGATCCCTGTTTCATGGACGGCGTGAACGAGGCGCTCGACATGATGGGATCGGCAGCCGAGCCCACGGCCGGAGGAAGGCGGTTCATCGCAGCGCTCAAGGAAGAGGTGAAGCGAACTCAGGACAAGTGGGCCCATTAGCCTCAAGATTGCTACGGCTCGGGAACGTGCTGGTGAATCCTGGGTATGGATGACTGAAAAGCGGCGTTGTTTGACCGAACGCCATGGGGGTGGAGCAAGGTCCGCTCCGGAATGATGAATTCGCTCGCACCCCCTTCATAGTCCTGGGATGCGGGTGCTCACACAGGACGGGGGTCGTGTGCACGCATTTACGCAACAGCGAGCGGACCATCGGCCGTACTTCTTTCTGAGTTACGCTCACACACCGGGGTACGGCGGTGGATCGGACCCAGACATGTGGGTCGAACGGCTATTCCAAGATCTATGCGGCCATGTGATGGCCATGACCAACCTGCCTGCGGGTGCTCCGGCCGGCTTCATGGATCGGGAGATACGCTCCGGCGAGGGCTGGTCCGAACGTCTGGGCGGCGTGTTGGCCAACTGCCGGGTCTTCGTGCCGCTTTTCTCGCCGCGCTACTTCGCCAGCGAGATGTGCGGCAAGGAGTGGTACGCGTTCGAGCAGCGGGCCATCCACTACCGGGCGCGTTCGAATCAGCCCGCGGAGGCGATCGTCCCCGCACTCTGGGTACCCGTTCCTCCCAGCCAACTTCCCGGTCCGGCGGAGCGGTTACAGTTCAACCACCGTGACTTCGGAGATCGTTACGTCAGCGACGGGCTCTACGGACTGATCAAACTTCGATTGTTCGCCCAGGAATACGAACGGGCCGTCTACGAACTGGCCAAACGCATCGTCAGCGTCGCCGACACCGTGCAGCTCGAATCCGGCAGACCACTCGACTATCGCCTCGTCCCGAGCGCCTTCGGGCCACCGGACAGCGGTGTGGGCGTTCCCAGGCCCATGCGGATCACCATCGCCGCGCCCACACGCCACGACCTGCCCGAAGGGCGCAACCCGGCGTACTACGGCGACAATCCGCAGGAGTGGAATCCCTATCATCCTGCCGCCGCAAGGCCTCTGGCCTATGTTGCCGAAGAACTGGTGCGCTCGCTCAACTACCAGGCGGTCATCACTTCGTTCGACGAGGAATCCGGGCAGCCGGAAGGGAAACAGCCGCCCAGCACCCCGGAGATTCTCCTCGTCGACCGCTGGGCCCTGCAGGACGAGGACCGCAGGCGCAGGCTCGCCGCCTTCGACGCGGAGAACCGGCCCTGGGTGACCATGGTCGTCCCCTGGTGCCGTGAAGACCATCAGAGCAGGTCCGCCGAAGCCGAACTGACCGAGAAGCTCGAACGGACGATGCCGACGAAGATGCGGCAGGGACGGGCCTTCTGTCGCGCGGCGGCCAAGGGGGTACCCACCATGGAGGCGTTCGGGCAGGTCCTTCCCCAGGTGGTCGAGGTTGCCGCTCAGCAGTATCTGAGGCATGCGACGGTCTATCCACCGGCAGGTGGACGGCACAGTGAACGGACGCGACTGATGGGCCCCATGGGCAGCACGCAGTTCATACCCGACATGCACGACCCTGCGACGGATGCGGAGGACGTATGACAGCCGGTCGTGACGGGCGCATCGTCACTTTCTACTCGTACAAGGGCGGTACAGGCCGCACCATGGCCCTGGCGAACACCGCCTGGATCCTTGCCGCCAACGGCAAGCGGGTGCTGGCCGTCGACTGGGACCTGGAAGCCCCCGGGCTCCACCGGTTCTTCCACCCCTTCCTCGACCCGTCGACACTCGGCGCCACCACCGGGGTGATCGACCTGATCACCGAGTACGCCTGGGCCGCGACCAACCCGGCGCAGCGGTCCGACGACTGGCACCGCGACTACGCCCGTATCCAGCCGCACGCCGTATCGCTCAACCCGGAAGCACTCGGCTGGCAGTTCCCGCAGGGCGGCACCCTCGACTTCGTCTCCGCCGGACGCCAGAACCGGGAGTACTCCGCCACCGTCTCCACCTTCGACTGGGACAACTTCTACGACCGGCTCGGCGGCGGTCACTTCTTCGACGCCCTGCGCGACGACATGAAGGCCAACTACGACTACGTCCTCATCGACAGCCGTACAGGCCTCAGCGACATCGCCGACATCTGCACCGTCCACCTCCCGGACGTGCTCGTCGACTGCTTCACCCTCAGCGACCAGTCCATCGACGGCGCGGCCTCCGTCGCCCGGCAGATCGCCGAGCGCTACACGGGCCGCCCCATCTCCATCTTCCCCGTCCCGATGCGCATCGACGAGGGCGAGAAGGAGAAGGCCGACGCCGGCCGCGCCCTGGCCCGGCTGAAGTTCGACCGGCTGCCCCGCGACCTCTCCGGGGACGAACTCACCGCCTACTGGGGTGCGGTGGAGATTCCCTACCGCCCGTACTACGCGTACGAGGAGACCCTCGCCACCTTCGGCGACGAGGCAGGGCTCAGCAACTCGCTCCTGTCCGCCTTCGAACGCCTCACCGCGGTCGTCACACAGCGGGAGATCACTTCGATGCCACCGGTGGGTGAAGAGGTACGCCTGCGCATCCGGGACGCCTTCACCCGCCGCCGGCCGGCCCTGCCCGCCGATCTCTTCCTCAGCTATGTGGCGGAGAACCGCATGTGGGCCGACTGGATCGAATCGGTCCTCACCCGCGCCGGATTCCGCGTGGTCCCACGCGACGTCTCCGCCGAACCCGTCACCGTGGACGCCGCGCTCACCACGCCCGAGGCCGCGGCCCGTACCGTCGTGCTGCTCTCCAGCGCGTACCTCAAGTCCCAGCGGGCTGTGGACCTGTGGGACCGGGCGGTCGCGGACGACTCCGGCGGCGGACGGCGACAGCTGCTGCCACTCAGGGTCAGTGATGTGCGGCTCTCCGCCCCATACATCGACCGTAACCCGGTCGACCTGTTCCGGCTGGACGAAGTACATGCCACCGCCGCTCTGATGCGGGCGCTGGACAGGCCGGTGCAGCTCGGCGACGGGGTGTCGCCCGGGCCACGGTTCCCCGGCACCGTGCCGAGGATCTGGAACGCACCGCCCCGCAACCCTGGATTCACCGGCCGCTCCCTGGTCCTGGAGCGCATGCGCGACCAACTCGGTGGTGGCATGGCCGTCGTGCTGCCGCAGCCGCAGGCCCTCTACGGACTCGGGGGCGTCGGCAAGACCCAGGTGGCCCTGGAATATGTGCATCGCTTCATGGCGGACTACGACCTGGTGTGGTGGATATCGTCCGAGCAGACCGACGACGTGGTGGCCAGTCTCGCCGAACTCGCCGTGCGCCTCGGAGCACAGGGCGGGGACGACATGGCCAGCGCCTCGCAGGAAGCCGTGGACCTGCTGCGCCGGGGCGTGCCCTCGGACCGCTGGCTTCTGGTCTTCGACAACGCCGACGATCCCGAGCGGCTCAGGCGCTACTTCCCGCAGGGCGGCTCCGGCCACATCCTGGTCACGTCGAGGAACCAGGCGTGGTCCCAGCACGGAGACGCTCTTCCCGTCGACGTCTTCCTCCGGGAGGAGTCGATCGAGCACCTGCAGCGACGGGCCCCGGGGCTGAGCGACGAGGACGCCGCCCAGGTGGCCACCGCCGTCGGTGACCTGCCGCTGGCCGTCGAGCAGGCGGCGGCCTGGATCGCGGAGACCGCGACGCCCATCGACGCCTATCTTGAGCAGCTGGCTCGGCAGGCACCCCAGGTACTGGCCCTGAACCAGCCGGCCGGATACCCGCAACCGGTCGCGGCCACCTGGAACATCTCCATCGAACGCCTGAAGGAACGCTCGCCCGCCGCGGTGCGACTCCTCCAGCTCTGCGCGTTCTTCGCCCCGGAGCCGATCTCGGCGAATCTCCTCTACAGCAAGGAGATGATCGAGGCACTGAAGCCGTACGACTCCTCGCTTCAGGAGAAGCTGGTCCTGGGACGGGTCATCCGGGAGATCGGCAGGTTCGCCCTCGCCAAGGTTGACCAGGTCTCCAACTCGATCCAGGTCCACCGACTGGTGCAGGCGGTGATCAGAGCCCAGCTCAGCGAGGAGGAGCAGCGTGAGGCCCGGCATGTCGTCCACCGGGTTCTGGCGGGCGCGCGGCCCGACGACGACGAGCCGATCGACAACCCGACGACATGGCCGCGATTCGCCGCGATCTGGCCGCACCTCGGCCCGTCCGACGCGCGCAACTGCAAGGAACCGGAGACCCGCAGGCTTCTCATCGACCGGGTGCGTTACTTGTGGAAGCGTGGAGACGTCAGGACCGCGGCCAGGCTCGGGGACGAACTGCGAGAGACCTGGATGGTCATGCTGGGGGAGGAGGATCTTCAGTACCTGTACCTCTGCTTCCACATCTCCAACATCCTGCGCACGCGCGGTCGGTACGTGGAGGCGAAGGAGCTCGATGAGTTCACCCTCCGGCGGCAGCAGGAGGTCCTGGGTCCGGAGCACCCGCACACCTTCATGACCACCAGCAGCCTGGCCATCGACCTGGGCCTGCTCGGGGACTATGGCCAGGCGATCGAGCTGGCGACCAAGGCCCATGAGGGATTCGGCCAGATCTTCCACGAACGGCACCCCCGGACGCTTGCGGCGGCCAACAACCTGGCGCTAAACCTGCGGAGTGTGGGGCAGTACGCCAGGGCGCGGGAGATTGACCAGGACTGCTACGACCTGAGGTCCGAGGTCCTGGGGGCCGAGCACCCGTACAGTCTGTCCTCCGCGAACGCTCTGGCCCGTGACCTGCGGGAAGTCGGACGTTACGAGGACTCGGTCGGTCTGCTCAGCCGGACGTACGACAGCTACAAGGCCACCCTCGGCCGCACCTATCCCACCACCCTGAGCGCCGCCAAGAGCCTCGCGGTGTCCCTGCGCCGGGCGGGGCAGCTGGAGGACGCGCGCAGGCTGACGGTGGCCACGCGTGCCAGGTACCGGGCCAAATACACCTCGGCCAACCCGGAATCACTGGCCTGCGACCTCAACATGGCGGCCGACCTGTTCGCCGCGGGGGAGGCGGCCGAGGCCCGGGACTCCGCGCAGGAGGTCGTCGACCAGTACATGAAGGTGCCGGGGGAGCAGCACCCGTACACCCTGGCCGCGCAGAACAACCTCGGTGTCTACCTGTCCGGGAACGGTGCGGCGGGGGAGGCGGAGAGGCTGCTGACCAAGGTGGTCGCCTCGATGCGCGATGTGTTCGGGCGGGAACATCCGAACACGCTGTTCTCCGTCATGAACCTGGCCAATGCGACGGCTGAGGTGGGCGACCTCGACATGGTGCTGGAGACCGAGCGGCGGGTGTCCGGCCAGCTCAGGGAGGTTCTCGGGGCACACCACCCGGAGACCCTGGCCATGGCCTCCAACCTCGCGGTCACGCTCGACTCGATGGGGCGCAAGGACGAGGCGCTGCGGGTGCGGGCGGAGACGGGTGACGAGCTGGCGCGCCAGCTCGGGGACGATCATCCGCTGACCCGGATAGCGAGGGACGAGCGCAGGTTCTGGCGCGAGCTGGAACCGATGTCGGTGTGAGGTCGGGTGGGGGCTCCTGGCCGGAGCCCCCACCACCTGCCGCGCTACCCGCCCGCCGTCAGCAGACCGCGGCTTCCCGGTCGTCCAGCAGCCAGTCCAGAATGGACGGAAGCACCGACAGCGCGTCGAAGTGCGCCGCCGTCGGTTCCATCACGGCGGTGACGTCCGGGATCTGTCCGGCCAGCCAGCGGGAGTGGCCGACAGGCGAGAACACGTCCTTCTCGCCGTGCCACAGCATCACCGGGCCGGTGATGTCCGCCGGGTCGAACCCCCATGGCCGGCAGAACGCGATCGCGTCGTCGATCCAGCCGTACGCCGATGTGCGCAGCCCCTCACGGTAGTTGGCGAGCAGCATCGTGCGGATGCCGGCGTCGTTGACCACGATCCGGTCGGAGTCGGTCAGCTCCCGGCGGAGGTCGTCCAGGAGCCGGACCGGGTCCTGCCGGATCTCCGCCGAGCGGCTGATGAAGGACTCCGCGAGTCCGTCGGGGTCGGCCGCCGCGGTGGAGTACGCGAGTACGTTCGACGCGGCCATCCCGTCGAACCAGTCGAGACCCTCGGCGTCCCAGGGGGCCAGGCCGACGAGCGCGGCGGTACGGGTGACCCGGTCGGGCATCAGCGCGGCACAGGCCAGGGCGTGCGGCGCGCCGCCGGACCGGCCGACGACGGCGAAGCGTTCCAGGCCCAGCGAGTCGGCGATCGCCCGGACGTCCTCGACGACATCCACCACCCGGCGTCCCGGCAGGCGGTCGGAACCGCCGTACCCCGGACGGTCGTAGGCGATCAGCTGCATGTTGCGGTGGTAGAGGACCATGCCGCGTGGAGCGGGCCCGAGCCGGCTGCCGGGCATTCCGTGGAGGAGGAAGACCGGTCTGCCGTGCGGATCCCCCTGACGCTCGACCATCAGATGCCGTCCGTCCGCCACCCGCACCCGACTGCCCACCCCGACTCCTCCGTTCGGTGATTCCGCCCTTTCCGGGCATTACGTGCCCGGCGTGTGCTGTCAGTTCGATGATGGCGCATCAAAGGCATTACCGGCACTGCTTGTCGGAAGGAACCCGTGTTCGCCCAGAGAGCGCCCTGCACCGCATCCGGACCCGCAGCCCCAGCATCCGGACCCTGAAGGGCGAAATCAGGACAGGCGTAGACCTCACCCGCTGACCGTGTTCGATTGCACGCGGTGTTCGCGAACGGAATCGACGTGGCCGGGCGTCCTCTTGTGAACGGGAGGGGAGCGAAGCGTCGCCGTCGTGTGACCGTCCTGAAGTCGGCCTTGTGTGCTACCGGGCGCGTCGGAATAGTGGGCGGCTCCATCCTCCGTGTTCCGGGCACCCCACTTGTCCGAACGCGGCCCCACAGGAGGTCGAAGTTGAAGCACCGACGCATATCCAGGAAGCGTGCGGCCCTGGCCGGTTCGGCCGTCGTCGCCCTGGTTGCAGCAGGAGTCACCTTCCAGACTGCGAACGCCAGCGATGAAGTTCCGCAGTTCACGGCACGGACACTGACAGCGGACGCGGCCGGAAATCTCGCCACCACCCTGGACAAGACCCTGGGCGGCGACGCGGCCGGCGCGTACTACGACGCCGAGGCGAAGAACCTCGTCGTGAACGTCCTCGACGCGGCGGCCGCCGAGCGGGTGCGCCAGTCCGGCGGCAAGGCCAGGGTCGTGCAGAACTCGCTCGCCGAGCTGAAGTCGGCCCGGCAGACCCTCACCGACAAGGCGACCCTCCCCGGCACCTCCTGGGCGGTCGACCCGGTCAGCAACAAGGTGGTCGTCACGGCCGACCGTACGGTCGACGGCGCTGCCTGGGACAAGCTCAGCGCGGTGGTCGAGAGTCTCGGCTCCAAGGCCGAACTCAACAAGTCCGCAGGGGAGTTCAAGCCCCTCATCGCGGGCGGCGACGCGATCTGGGGCGGCGGCGGCCGGTGCTCGCTCGGCTTCAACGTGGTCAAGGACGGTGAACCGTACTTCCTGACCGCCGGACACTGCACCGAGTCCATCACCAGCTGGTCCGACTCGCAGGGCGGCGCGGAGATCGGCGCCAACGAGGGCTCCAGTTTCCCGGACAACGACTACGGCCTCGTCAAGTACACGGCCGACGTGGAACACCCCAGCGAGGTCGACCTCTACGACGGATCCACCCAGGCGATCACCCAGGCGGGCGACGCGACCGTCGGCATGTCGGTGACCCGCAGCGGCTCCACCACCCAGGTCCACGACGGTGAGGTCACCGCCCTGGACGCCACGGTCAACTACGGCAACGGCGACATCGTCAACGGCCTCATCCAGACCACCGTCTGCGCCGAGCCGGGCGACAGCGGCGGCTCGCTCTTCTCGGGCGACACCGCCCTCGGTCTGACCTCCGGCGGCAGCGGCGACTGCTCCTCGGGCGGCGAGACCTTCTTCCAGCCGGTGCCGGAGGCGCTGGCGGCGTACGGGGCCGAGATCGGCTGACCCCGGATCCACGCGTTCCGCGTACGGCGGGCTCGCTGCCTCACCCCCACGTGAGGCGGGCGGGCCCGCCGTTCGTCACCGGGCCCGGGCTTGAGCTCGGCCCGTCCCGCGTGACCCGGGCCAGGCGCGCCCCGCGTCACCGGCCGGGAGGTGTCAGCCCGCCCGCCGCGAGCCGGTCGCCGATGTCGCCCGCGAGCTGTCCGCCCAGGGCGTCGGCACGTGTCAGCAGCCGGGTGAAGGACGTCAGGTGCCGGAACGCCTCCGCGTAGGCCGCCTGCTCCTCCAGGGGCAGTTGCAGCACATGCAGGCGTCTGATGTCGACACGGGACGAGCTCGAAGCGTGCGTACCGGCCTGGCGGCCGTTGGACGGCGCGCGCAGACACCCGGCCAGGAAGTGCGTGTTCAGCTTCTCGGAGTCCACGCGCAGGACGTGGAGCTGGGGGCCCAGGGCGATCGGCGGCCCTTCGTGCACCCAGGCCCGGAAGGCGCGGACCACGCCGGCGACCACGACATCGCCCTCCTCGGCCACGGTCGGCGCCGTCTCGGGAACGACCTCGGTGCTCGGGGTCCCGTCCATCAGCAGGTCGGCGACGGTGAGAAGCGGCAGACCCGTGTCCCGGAGCGGCGGCTGCGCGGATTCCGCCGGCTGCTGCCCGGCGCGCAGGGTGAGAGCACCGGCCTTGACGAGGTCGCCCACCGTGGCCGTCGTACGGGACTCCCCGGCCGAGAGGCCGAGCTTCGACAGATGCCGCGCAAGCTCCGTCAGCCGGCCGAGAGAACCGGTCAGCTCCTCCCACGACGCCGCGAGTTCGACGCCCGACGGGTCGCCGCCCACGGAGGTGTAGCGCCCCGGGGTGAGGTCCACCTCGTCGTCCAGCAGATCGAGGAGAGGAATCCTCACGGCACCGTCCGGGAGCTCGCTCCCCGGCGTGTCGAGCTGCGACACGGCGGACAGCACGAAGTCCGTCAGCGGATCCCAGTCGGGGCCCTGCTCACGCGCACCCGGCTTCGCGAGCCTGGTCGCGTCGACCAGGAGTGCGTCCTGGGCGCCTGAGACGGGACCGTCGGGGGCGGTTCGCAGGACCCACAGCTGGAGCGAGACGCTGTGCGGCTGCGCGCAGCCCGGCGGCAGCGCCACGACCGCCCGCAGTATTCCCGTACGCAGCAGGGACCCCCGGATGCGGCGGCCCGCCCTGCGTGACGCGACAGCCGGGGGGAGGACCACCACGGCGGTGCCGCCGGGCCGCAGATGGGTCAGCAGGTGCTGGACCCACGCCAGCTCCGGTTCGGTGCGGGGCGGCAGCCCGTGGGTCCAGCGCTGGTCGGTGGCCAGTTCCTCGTAACCCCAGTCGCGTTCGTTGAACGGCGGGTTGCACAGCGCGACGTCGGCCCGCAGCCCCGGATACGGATCCGCGCGCAGGGCGTCTGCGGTGGCGATCTCCGCACGCACGTCGGCCCGGCCCTCGGTGGCGAAACCGAGCCGGGCCGCGGCGAGGGCGGCGAGCGCCGGATCGCGTTCGCACCCCAGCAGGGCCAGGCCCGGACCGGCGTACTCCTGCGCCGCCGCCTCCGCCAGATGCCCCGTGCCGCACGCGGGATCGAAGACCGTGAGGCCGCCGTTGCCCTCACCGAGCCGGGCGCCCAGCGCGATCCGGGCCATGAGCGAGGCCAGTCGGGTGGGCGTGGTGCTGAGCTGGCGGACGTGGGTGTCCAGCCACCGCTGCAACAGGAACTCGAACGTCTCGCGCGGCCCTTCGCTCCGCCCCAGCCGCGCCGCCTCACCCGCCAGGTCCCGAGCCTCCTCGGAGAGGTCCGAGGCATGGGAACGGGCCCGCGGGGAACGCATCCGGCGGGCGGCCTCGGCCACGGCAAGCCCGGATTCGTCCCTGCTGCCCAGCGCTTCGAACCGGGGCCACAGGAATTCGCGGCCGGCGACGTCGTGCAGTTTGCCGTTGTCACGCAGCCAGCGTTCGACTTCGGACAGCGAGAACTGGGGGCTCACATCCGTTCCGCCGATGCGGGACGGGAACGAGTCGTGGCGCCGGCGCCAGTTGCTGACCGCCGCACGCCCCACACCCGCGATCCGGGCGATCTCGGCGAGACTGACCGGCACGGCGTTGGCTGTACGCATTCGAGGGTCTCCGGGTCCTTGGCGGGCCGGGCGGGTCGGCGTCCCAGCGGCCTCAGTCAGGGCAGGCTACTACGAACGTTGACTTTGTTCACAGGGCGGATGGGTGGGTCCGGCGTGCGGAGAATGTGGATGCCGGGGAATATCGGCGCATTCGGTCCCGGGCTGGGCGCTGTCCACTGACGACGGGCCCTGCCACGATCACCTCACGTGATGCGGGCGAGTCCGTCGTCCCTGTTCGGGAAGTCCCGTTGTGCGCCCAGGTCACCCCACTGCGACCGGACACGGTTCAACAGCAGGGGCTGTCCCGCGTCACGGCCCCGGACCCCTACGGCACCTCCTCTGATCCCCGCCCGAGGTATCCGTCGGGCCACGGCGACGTCCCCACCGGCCGGTGATCAGGCGCCCGCCCTCCGTGCCGAGCCCCAGCACCAGCAGCACCACGAGCGGGGCCGCGAGCAGTGCCTGCGTCGCGCACGTCACCCGGAGTCCGGTGCGGAAGGCCAGGTAGCCGACCGATGCCAGAACGACGGGTGCGGCCGTCAGGACCAGGAGGACGCGCTTTGTCGAACCGGGGACGCGGCCCTCTCGGGCCGCCCAGGTCCTGAAGCTTTCGGCGTACCAGAACGCGGCGAGCGCGCCGCACTCCACCGCCGTGAGTGCGATTCCCAGAACGAGGTCTCCAGCGAGGAGGAACATGGATCCGATCCTCCACCCGTTCATCGGACCGGACCTGAGCACGGCTACTCATCCGGTCGCACCCGCCCACGCCTGTACAACGGCCGTACCGGGAACGGAGGTACGTCAGGACGACCTGGCCGGGGCGGCGGCGCGGTGGCCCGGGGGCGGGACCTGGGGCGGCGGAGTTCGTCATCCGCCTCAGCAGCACCCCGCGAGGAGCCCGCCTCGTGCGGCGGCTGGCCGAACAGCAGCTCTCCGCGTGGGGGATCGCGTACGGCTCCGGCACCGCCAGGAACGTCGCCCTGGTTGCGGCCGAACTGGCCGCCAACGCCATCACCCACGGCCGCCTGCCCGGCCGGGATTTCCGCCTGGCTCTGCGACTCCTGCCCCACGCCGTGCGCATCGAAGTGACGGACACCCGCCCCGAGCGCCTTCTGTCTGCCCTGTCACCCGCCCGCCCCGATGCCGTTGCAGGACGCGGGCTGCTCATCGTCGATGCGTACGTGGACCGTTGGGGCTGCACATTCCGGGACGCCTGCACCAAGACGGTTTGGGCGGAAGTGACCGTACGAACCATCTTGTGAACTCAGTCAACGACTGACATGCTGGTCGGGCCTTCTTGAGGGGAGGGGCACCTTGCTGGACTACCGGCTTGTTCAGACCGCCGTGATCGGTGACAGGAACTCCGATCTGCCGGTCATCCTGCCCATGGATCCGCACGAGCTGGACTTCTGGCGGAAGGCGCACCCCTCGTACAACTACTGGTGCGGGCTCCAGCTCGGCGGCTGCGGGGGTGAGCTGAGCGACCGTCGGTACACCACCAAGGTGTGCCACTTCGCCCACCATCCCGGCGCCCCCGTCTGTCGCCGCACCGCCAATGGCGAGTCCAGTGCCGACCACCTGTTCATCAAGCAGGGCGTGCGGCGCCTGCTGGGCGAGCGGAAGCTGCGCGGCACGGTGCAGACCCGCGATCTCGGGACCGGCCCCGGAGACGCGGTGGACGTACACCTCGCCGGCAGCCGCCGCAGGTTGCGCTTCCAGCTCAGCCCCTTCGAATACCGGGCCTGGCGCAGTGCCGCCGACGAACTCGCCGCCGACGGCTATGACGTCGACTGGATCCTCGCCTCCGACGGACCGGTCACCCAGCAGATCGTCAGCAGTCACGGCTACTGCCTGCGCGTCCGCTGCGAGACGGTCGGCGGTGAGCGGCGGGTCCACATCGGGGCCGAGGCGCGCGACCGCAGCCTCGCCTGGGCCCCGCTCGAAGACTGCGTGCTGACGCCGTCCGGGATCGTCACGCCGTACGTCGAGGAGATCCGGCTGAACCCGCCGCGGCCGAAACCGCTGGCCTTCCCCCTCCAGGGGGAATGGTGTTCGCGCCGGCCCCCGACGTCACCGCGCCGGCCGCACCGCTGTTCGCGGCGGGGGCCGGTATCTTCTGGTCGCGGACGTGAAGCCGATCGACGGCCCCATCGCCCGCACCTTGGTCTCGCTGCCGGGTGACACCGACGTACCGCCTCCGGAGTACGTCTACCGGGTGCTCGACGGTGCGCGCATCCTCCTGGACGCGGGAGGCGGGGGATGGGCCGTCGAAGCGGACCGCTATGTGCGGCTCAACGCGCACGAGGCCCGGCGCACGGGGTTGTGGACCCCTGATCCGGAAGTCCACGCCCTGCCGTCCGTCACCTCGGAGCCCAGCCGGGTGCCGAAGCGGCCGGCTCCGGCCGCCGCAGTCGTGCCGATGGACCGGACCCAGTTGGTGGCCGCTCTGCGTGATGCCCTGTCGGACTGTGCCGCCCGGTGTGCGACCGTGACGTGGGACCAGCTCGCCCGCACGGTCAACCCTGACATGGTCACGTACTCCCTTGCCGATCGGTGTTCCCTGCTGGTCGAGGTCGACCGGCCCCTCCGCGAGGACAGGCCGGTCCTGTCGGCTCTCATCCGGAGGGGAGGCGCGCCGCTGCCGTACCTGCCGCGCGTACTCACCCAGTTGGGGCTGCGAGGCTCGGAGACCTCGTCCGACCTCGCCCGCTGGGCCGCCGTCGAGACCGAACGGGCTTTCGCCGCTCACAGCACACCGCCGTCGGCCATGCCCGCCCGTCACCGGCCGGGGTCCGGTCACCGAGAGGGACCGCAGCACCTCGTACCTCATCACGCGGCGGCCGGGACCAGCGGCGGAAGTGCCACGCATGAGCACCCTCGCGTTCAGCGCCTCCGTGCGCTTGTGCGCGAACTGGAAGCTTCCGTACCGCGTCTGAGCAGGCCGGCGCGCACCCAGGTGGCCAAGTCGATCGAAGGGGCCCGGTCCTGGCTCGCCTATCACGACAGCGCGGTGACGCCTGAGCAGCGAAGGGTCCTGGCTACCCGCGTTCCCAAGCAACTCGTCCGGACCGTGGAGGCCACGCTGCAGGATGTCCGGCGCATCATCGAATCGCCGGGACGCGACAGGTGAGCCTGGCGGGGGGCGTTGCCCGGCTCGGACGCGGCGACCGGTCACGGAACCGGTGCGAAGACCATCCGCGCGATCGCCGTCAGGATCAGAACGGCGGGTATCGCGTACCACCAGCGACGAAGACCCACCAGCGAGACGAAGGCGGGTGTCAGCGCGGCGGCCGGCAGTTCGATCACCAGGGCGAGGAAGGCCATCGCCCGCGCCGTGTCGGTGACCGTGGAGTCCCACGGGCCCTCGGACTCGGTGAGAAGGGCGTTCAGTGTGAAGAAGCCGCCCAAAGTATGCAGCGCCAGGAGAACCACAGCGCACAGAGCGATGGCGACGACCCCCGCCCATGATCTTCGCGCGGCCCTCTTCGTCTCTGGACGAGTCATGAGGGCCTTGCACTCCGTGATTCGGTCATGGCCACAGGAGCCTAAGGGAGGGCGTCCTGCCGTCGCGCGAGCGGGCCGGTGGTGGGCTGCGGGTGTGTTGCTGCGAGCGGTATCGGCGCGCGTACGACAAGGCCTCCGGGCCCGGGGCGCCGTACGTGAACCACGGGCCCGGAGGGGATGGTGGCGGTCAGGCGGCCTGCGGCAGTCCGCCGGGGGCCGCCTTGGCCGGTGCCACGCCGAAGATGTCCACGGCGTGGTAGTACGTCCAGGCCGTGGCGTTGCACGACGTCAGTGTTCCGCCCGAATAGGCGGCGCACACGCGCTTGAGGTCCGAGTAGAAGGCGGAGTCGATGCGGGCCTTGTTGGCGGAGAACGTGCCGGCGGCCTTGTAGTTGCGGTAGCCGAAGTCGTGGCGGGCGCAGGCGGTCTGGAAGGGGAAGCCGAACGGATTGTCTGGTGAGGTGCTGCAGTAGTCCGTCGTCCAGTCGAATCCGTACGCGGCCCAGGCGCCCTGGTTGTTGCGGGCGGAGTTCCAGGCGTTGTAACTGGAGGCGCTTGTCTGGGTCCAGGAGCTGAGGACCTGGGGCTTGTCGGACGGGGCGGCCGAAGCGGATGCGGCGGGGATCAGCGTGAGCGGGAGTGACAGGCCTACTGCGGCGAGCAGTGTGGCGAGGCGACGGCGCATGAACAACCTCCGTGAGGTGTGGGGGAGCTGTGGTGCGTGCCGTGCTTCGCGGGGTCGCACGGAACCGTCCCAGGATGCCGCCATGCACCTGTCATGCCTAGGTGTTGCGTCAACTGGACGTCAGGAGTTGACGTGCGTGTCGGGTGACGGATATGAGGTCCGCCCGGTGGTGGAGGCGGGTGGCCTGAACCGTGCGAGTGGCGGCTGGATCTGACGCTCGCGAGCCATGTGCGGCTTGTGAACTGAGTCAATGACTGCAATGCTTGGGTGGCGTCGGTTCGTGAAGGGTTCTCCGCCCTGTCGGGCCGTGGCGGTGTCCTGGGCCGGTTCGGGTCGATGTCTGACATGCAGTCATGTGAGCTCCCCGGCCGCCCAACTGACGGTGCGGGTGCATGCCGTAGCGGCGTTCCGCTGGGCGTTGCCAGGGAGGACAGCAGATGAGGACCACCACACGCGACCAGGTCATCGCCGAAGAGCAGAAGGCCGTGGACCGCGCGTACGACTGCTACGCCGAGCGGCTCGCCGAGATGACCGGGACGTCGGCGGCCACGGCCGCCGCCAGCAACAAGGACGGCATCGCCAACCGCCTCGACACCGAGGCGAAGGCGGCGGCGTACGACGGACTCGGTGGCGAATCGCTCGTCACCGCCCGGGTCGACGCGCCGGACGACCCAGGAGGTGCGCCCCGGCCCTGGTACGTCGGGCGGCGGGCCGTCTCCGACATCCGTACCCGTGACACCGTCGTCGTGCTGTGGACCAGCAAGGTCGCGACAGCGTGGCTCGCGGCACAGCCGCACGCGCCCGGCGACATCGCCCTGCGGCGCCAACTGCGCTGTGTGCAGCACGTCGTCGAGGACTACTTCGACGACATCGCCCCGGCCGTCCCTGTCCTGGACCCCGTCCCGGACTCCGCCCTCCCCGTGCTCGGGGCCGTGCCGACGCCCCGGCCGGCCGGGGACGACGCCGATGCGCCGCCCGAGCCCGCCGGTACCGACGCCCCGGAGGCGGAGCCGTCGGACATCGCCGAGCACCCGGCGCGCACACCGGTCCGTACCCCCGCCGACGTCGCCCGGCTCCAGCGCCGCAAACCCCTCGAGCCGGACGACTTCCTGCTCCGCGAGCTCCAGCGCTCCCGCAGCGGCCGCATGCGGGACATCGTCGAGACCATCCGCCGCGACCAGATGGACCTGGTCACGGGCTCGCCCTCGGACATCCTCGTCGTGCAGGGCGGGCCGGGCACGGGCAAGTCCGCCGTCGGTCTGCACCGGGTGACCTGGCTCGTCAACAACGACCACTTCAAGGCCCAGGACATCCTCGTCATCGGCCCGCACCAGCGGTTCCTCGACTACGTCGGCCAGGTCCTGCCCACCCTCGGCACCCGTGACGTCAACGCCGTACAGCTCTCCCGGCTGTGGGACGGTGACGTACTCGGCGACGACACCCCGCAGGTGCGGCTGGTGAAGTCCGGCGAACGCATGTCGGCCGTCCTGCGCCGCCGCGTGGAACAGGAATGCCGTCCGGAAGCCGTCGACGGACTCCTCACCGCGCCTTCCTACGAGGGCGACGAGCCCGCCTTCACCGTCACCGCCGGCAGTACGACCCTGCGCATTCCGCGCACGGAGGTCCACGCGCTCTTCGACGAGGCGCGCGGCGGCGAGGGCGCCCACCGTGAACGCCGCGACCGCTTCCGCAGCCTGCTCGTCGACCGGCTCCTGCGGGAACTCGTCACCCTGGCCCCGCGCCGCGGGGCGGACGGGACGATCCGCCGCAGCCTGGAACGCAACCGCCAGGTGGAGCGCCTCCTCGACCGCGCCTGGCCCTCACCGGGTGAACGGGAGGCCCTGCGCAGCCTCTACGACTCACCCGAACTGCTGCGGTCCTGCGCCGACGGCATCCTCGACGAGGACGAGCAGGCCGCGCTGCACCGGCCTCGGGCCGACAGGGCCGAGGACGAGCCGTGGACCCTGGACGACCGGGTCTGCCTGGAGGAACTCCGCCACCTGGTCACGGGCGAGACGCCACGGCGGTACGGCCACATCGTCGTCGACGAGGCCCAGGACCTGACCCCCATGCAGGCCCGCGCCCTGCGCCGCCGCGTCGCCAGGGGCGGCTCGATGACCGTGCTGGGCGACCTCGCCCAGGCCACCGGCCCGTTTCCGTACCCCGGCTGGGACCGGCTGGGCACGCTCCTCTCCGACCACGGTGACTGGCGCGTCGAAGAACTGACCACCAGCTATCGCGTGCCCGCCGAGATCATGGAGTTCGTCGCCCCGCTGGCCCGCACGGTCGCGCCCTCGCTGCCCTACCCGCGTGCCGTGCGGGAAGCCGGTGCGGATGCCGTACGGACGATCGCGACCGAGCCGTGGAAGCTGCTCGGCGACACCGTCACCCAGGCGGTCCGCCTCGTCGGCAGCAGCGACGGACGCACGCTGCGTTCCGTGGCCGTCATCGTGCCCGACGACTCGGGCTGGCTCGACGAGATCGGCCGGCAGCTGGACGCCGCCGACGGCATCACGGAACAGGAACGGGACGCGGTGTCCGTCCTGTCCGCCGGCCAGGCCAAGGGCATGGAGTACGACCACGTCCTCGTCGTCGAGCCCGCCACCATCGCCGACCGCGGCCCGGCCGGGCTGCGCCAGCTCTACATCGCGCTGACCCGGAGCACCCAGAGCCTGACCGTCCTGCACACCGCGCCGCTCCCTGACGCTCTGACGGAAGCCGACGGTCCGGCCGAACAGCAGCACCGCGGCAGCGATGCCGATGCCGATCTTGCCGGTTCCGATGTCTCTGCCGTACCGGTGGCCGAAGGCAGCATCCCGGAGATCGGCACGGACATCAGGATCCGGGTGGTCGGACACACCACCGGCGGTAACTACAGGGTCGAGGCCATCTCGCCCCGCACGGACCGCTCCCTGCTCATGGCCGTGCGCCACGGCTCCACGCCTCCCGCCGCGGGTGCGGAACTGGACGCCTGGGTGCTCCGCCACGTCTCCGGCGTCAGCTTCGTCACCGTCGACGAGCGTGGCCGCAGGCCCATCTCGCCCTCCATGGCCCCGCGGTACGTGGCCGCGCTCGGCGTCGTCGGGGAACTGGCCGACGGGAGTGTCCCCGACGACTTCCGTGCCCGGCTCTCGGAGCTCAAGGGCATGGCCAACCGCTGCCTGCGCCTGGATCAGCACGACTGGCTGGACGTCTGGCGCGTACTCGGTGCCCCCGACCGGCCACGGCTGAACGCCCTGCGGGACCTCGCCACCGACGCCAACCGCGCCGTGGCCTCCGGCACGCCGGACCTGGACCGGTTCCGGGCCGAACTGGAGCGCAGCGGCTGGGCCGAGGACCTGGCCGAGGCCCGTCGGACCATCGAGGCCCGCATCCGCGCCACAGCCGTCCCCGCGACGGAGGACGAACAGGACCCCGCAGGCCCGGAGCATTGGTCCGCGGAGCCCGAGCTGTCCGAGCCGTCCGGAACACCCACGCCGTCCGAGCCCGAGGAAGCCGAACCCATGACCACCACGACAGCCGCCCCCGCAGCGGGGCTCCTCCAGAACCTGGAAGCCTCGGCGGCAGCGGACCGCGCCTCCAACACCCACGAGGCGCTGCGCTTCGAGCTGAAGGCGGCCCTCTTCCGGGCGGACCGGCAGCCGGAGCCCGAACACGCGGTCGTCGACGTCGCCTGCGTGACCGATGACGGGCACCTGCTCTACGAAGTGCTCGCCGCGGGCCTCACCACGTACGCCGACCTCCGGTCGGGAGCGGTCCGCCTCCGTGAGATCAACCATGCGCTGACCGTGGGGGCCGACCGGCTCTGCCTCGTCCTGGCCGGCCCTCCCGCGGAGGACTGGTCGGCCGCCACGGTCCACGAGGTCTTCGGCGTCCACGTCCTGTGGCGCACTCCGCAGCAGAGCTGGGCCGGCGAGGATGTCGGCGCCTTCCTGGGGGCCGGCCATCCGGGGTGACGGGGGGACCGCCGGCGGAGCCCCCGTCAGGAGGCGCCGTTCACTCGGCGTACGCGGATCGCACCTTCCATGTTCTCCGGGCCGGATCTGTGATCTGCGAGCGAACTGAACGTGGGCCCGCTCGCTCCACCGGGGGCGGGCGGGCTTCCTGCTGTCAAGCGGCGGGCGCGGGCGACGGCTTGACGACGGGTTTCTTCGCCAGTGGGTTGTTCTCGCAGTCGAGTGCCTCGGTGGCTCTGCGGGTCATGAGGTAGAGGAAGGTGACCTGCTGGTCGATCGTCTTCTGCTGGACGTCGGTCCCCATGAGCAGGGTGTTGGAAGCTTCTCCCTGGAGCAGGACCTTCTGCGACGCCGTCTCGAGGCCGCCCGGCATCCGGCACGGCACGGTGAGTTTCGAAATGATGTCGTTGGCTTGGACGGTCGCGTCGTTCATGGTGAAGTGGTGGACCTTCCCGGGAAGCGCTTCGGCTTTGGTTCCCGCCGCATCGCGAGGCAGCCACCCGAAATCAATGCTCACCGTACGTGCGCCGGTGATCTTCTCCGGGCGGTAGGAGCACATGCGTAGGGGGAGCGCCGACCTTTCCGGCCCGCCCGTTTTCAGCCAATCCTGCATCCTCTCGGTCATTGAACCTTTTCCATCTTGATCAGTTGGCGAGTTCGAGGGCGACGACGGCTCGGACGACGGCTGTGATGCGGGTGGTGCTACAGCGGAGCTTCCGCAGGAGCCGCCAGGACTTGAGGATCGCCATGGCGCGTTCACCGAGGCTGCGGATCTTCGTGTGGTCCCGGTTGTGACGTCGGCGCCAGCCGCGCAGGGGCTTGCCACGGATCGGGACACGGATCGCAGGGCCGGCGCCCTGGTAACCGCGGGTGACGAGCCGTCGCCTCAGGCGAGGTTCGAGCCGCCGTGGCCCTTCGCCGCTTCCGTGGCAGCGTCCGGCTTGCGCCGCATCGCGGACAGCAGGGTGACGGCGGTTCCGACGACCGCCCAGGCGGAGAGCACCAGCAGCGATCCGGTGACCGCGTTGCCCTTGAAGTACGCGATCGAGCGGGCCACCCAGGTACCCGCACCCGGTGGCAGGGCGGGGCCGATCGCCCGCCAGAAGTCCGGCAGCATCGGGGGGAAGGCGCCGCCGGCGCTCGGGTTGCCCGCGATCACGACGATCAGCACGGCCAGGCCGATACCGACGATGCCGGTGAGCGCCTCCAGGGCGAGCGTGATCATGCCGACCGCGAAGACGACCAGGGCGCCCAGTCCGGACAGTCCCCACACGCTGCCCGGCAGCGCGCCGAGGATCGGCCCGACGATGACCGAGCCACCGATCCCGCCCGCGATCGAGTACAGAGCCATGACACCGGTGCGGATCAGCGCGCGCTGCCGGTTGGCGGGCCTGGAACCCGCACTGATGGCCAGGATCGAGGCGCAGAGGTAGCCGCCGACGCACCAGCCCACGACCAGGTAGAACGACGAGAGGCCGTCGAAGTCCTGAGCCGACGCCGGGGCCACGTCCACGGTCCGTACCGTGCGCTGCTGGGACGCCTCCGTCTTCGTGATGATCTGGGACAGGGAGTTGACCAGCGCGGTGCCGCCGGAGGCGACGAGCAGGGTGCCGGCGGTTCCCTCGGGGCTGACGATCAGGGCGCCGTCGAGGTCACGGTTCAGGATCTGCTCGCGTGCCTCGGCCGCGCTGTCGACCGCGCGCGTGTCCAGCGGGCCGCCGGGAAGCTCTCCCAGCGGTCATCGCACCGACCGGAGGTAGATGCCGTGGTGCGCAGTGCGACAGGGAGGCCGCCGCGCCCGCCCGCCGATCGGTTGAACACCGGGCGAAAACGGGGGTGTCAGTCCCTTGTGGCAGGGTGTTCTGCGGGCGGGAGAGCCGCCCGTGACGGATCCCGCAGAGCCCAGGGAGCAGCACGTGAACAGCCTCGGCACCGCCCCGACCGGTCGCCGCGCGCAGCGGAGGGGTTCGGACCTCTCCGTGGTCACGCGATGGTGGCAGGGGCTCGGCGGGGACGGGTTCCTCGTGCTTCCGCCGCCGAACCGCAGCCGCTACACCCAGTCCGACGGCCACGAGGACGCCGCCGAGCTCATCGCGGCACGGGGGCTCACCGGCGCCGTCTCCTTCGCGTACTGGCACCGGCAGTCCCATCAGCGGTCCTTCGACCGCTCCGGTGCCCTGACGGGCGAGCTGCTGCTGCACTGGGGCGGCGACCATGCCGCCGTCGCCGCCGGGCTCGGCGAGGGGCCTGCCGGCTTCCGGATCGTCGACGGCGGACCGCAGGGCGCCTTCCGGCTGGACCGGATCACCCGTCGGGACGACGCGGGCCTGCCCGACCCCGCGGACCCCGACGGCGTACGCCAGTTCCTCGACGTGCTCGACGAACCGGTGGACCGCACGGGTCCGTTCCTCCGGTACCGGCCACTGTCCTCCGTAGAAGCCGCGTGGCTCCACGAGCGGCTGCAGGGCCCTCTGGGTCTCTCCGACGCGACCCGCTTCGCGCTCTCGTTGGAGCGGCGGGACGGGCTCACGTCCGACGAGACGGAGCGGTTGCTGCGCGCCTGGCGGGAGGAGTACGAAGGGCGGCTCGCGGAGTGGGGTGCCTGGCGGGAGCTGCTCCACGCGCTGCTGCGCCATGGCCTCGACGAGGCGTGGGAGATCGTCGCCGACCTCGGCCCCCCGACAGCAGCCGTCCTCTCCCGGGTGCCGTCCGAGCGGAGCCTGGCCGTCGTGCGGGACATCGCGCTCACCGGCGACCGCGGCACGGTCCACGCCTGGCTGACGCTCCACCGGTCGCTCCGCGAACCCGACGCGGTGCGGGCTGCTGCCGCCCTCGCGGCGGAAGTGGCCGCGCACGACCTGCCGGAGTCCTCACTGCGCGGGCTGTACCAGGCGCTGATCGGAGCCGTCACAGGCGATTGGCGCCGATGGACGGGGGCGGACCACCGTGCCGGTCAGTCCTACGCCGCCGTGGCGGCGGTCCGTCTCAGCACCGACGAACAGCTGCCGCGCTCCCTGCGCGTTCTCGCCGCGGACGCGGCCTGCGACCAGCTGGACCTCGTGCGGCAGGAGGCGCTCCGTCCCGGTCGCACCGTGCTCCCCGGTACCGGACCCGACGAGGTGCTGGCCGCCGTGGACCGTTACGAGGCGGCCCGGGGTGAACTCCTGGCCGGCACCGGACCCGATCTCACCGCCTACGAGGGCAGGCTGTGCGACGTGTGGCACCGGTACCGGACGCTCACCGACGCCGACGCGCACTGGCTGAGAGCCCGGGTGGCCGACCCGGAGACCGGTCTGCAAGGGCTCGGTTTCTGCCTCGAACTCCTCCTGGCCCACGGCCTGGCCACGGAGTCCGATGTCGATGCGCTGCTGCCGCGCAGGCTGAAGGACCTCACCAAGAAGTACCGGACCACGTACGCCGAATGGCGTCACCCGCTCGTCACCGTGACCTGCCTCGCCCTCGCCCTCGACCATCCGGCCGCGGGAAAGCTGACCTCCTGGTGGAACGGGGCCCGGCCCGTCTGGAAGAACGAGCTGCGGCTCCTCACCCACCTCGGCGCCCCCGACGAGGCCAAGGCCGCCGAGCTGTGGGACTTCGTCACCTCCCCGGCCCACGACGTGGGCCAGCTGATGACCTGGGTGCTGCTCCGGGCCCGCCTCGACGGGGAGCACCCGCTGCTCGTCGCCGACCGGCTGCTCGGAACCCCGGGCATCCGTGCCCATGTCCTGCACCGCGTGCTGATCGGCGTGGCCGACCCCGGACAGCCGCTGTGGCACTACTCCGTCGACCTCCGCAGCCGGAGCTGGTGGCAGCGCGCCCTGGAGGTCGCCGAGCACCCCGGCCTCTCCTGCGAAGCCCGCGCGATCGGCCTGCGGACCGCCCGCGAGCACTACCTCATACATCACCCGGACCAGCTGAAGCCCGCGCCGACCGACGCTGAACGCACGGCGGCCCTCGCCTGGATCGACCGGCACGCCGGCAGCTGAGACGTGTCCTCCGGGCCGGCGACGGATGAGCCGGACGGAGCCGGACGGAGCCGGACGGAGCCGGACGGGGTGACCCGCTGGTGCGCGTACGGCTTGCGCATCGGTGACGGTGCGGGACGCACGCCGTGGTCACGGAGACCTTCCCCGCGCGTGGCCGGGTCGCGGTGGTCACGGAGACCTTCCCCGCGCGTGGCCGGGCGCGGGAGCCCCGCCGAGCCCTGTCCTGTCCTGCCCTGTCAAGCCGGTCCTGCCCCGATCCGTCACGGTGAGTGCCGGATCTGCTGCAGACCGTTTCCGCTCCAGCCTCTCCAGCCGCTTCAGCCACTGCGATTCGCTGAACAACGGTGGCCGGGCGAGCGTCCTGATGGCGAATTCCCTCAACCGCCGTGCCCGCTTGGTGAGGTGACGGGAAGACACCTGTTCCGGCCACCGCTTCCTCCATCAAGGAATCGATTTCATGTTCGAATGCGGATCGCTGACCGGGGTGGATGGGGTTAGAGTAATCGAACGGACGTACGATGGACATATTGGGTGTATGGCCGAAAAAGGATGGGGCGATGGAGGTGTGGCATGGCGGGCTTCGCGCATCTGCATGTCGCGTCCGGCTACTCCGTCCGTTACGGCGCCGCCCATCCCGAGCAGCTCGTGCGGCGGGCGGCCGAGCGCGGCATGGCGTCGCTCGCGCTCACCGACCGGGACACGGTCACCGGTGCCGTGCGGTTCGCGCAGGCGTGTGCGGAATCCGGGGTGCAGCCGGTCTTCGGCGTGGACCTCGCGGTGGAAGCCCTCGCGCCCCCGCCGCCCGGCCGACGGCCCCGCACCCCGGCGCGCGGTGGCGCGCACGTTGTCGAGCCGCCGCTGCGGTTCGTGCTGCTGGCGCAGAGCCGGGCGGGATGGGCGCGACTGTGCCGCATCACGTCGGCCGCCCATGCCGGCGCCCTGTCCGGTACGTCGCCGGTGGTGCCGTGGGAGGCGTTGCGCGAGTACGGCGGCCCCGGCCTGACCGTACTGCTCGGACCGCTCTCGGAGCCGGTGCGGGCCCTGGCGGCGGGGCGCGAGGACGTCGCGATGAAGCTGTTGGCACCCTGGCTGGAGATCTTCGGGAGCGGAGTCCGGCTGGAAGCTGTTGCGCAGAAACGTTTCAGCATCGGGCCCGGGTCGCTACGGCTGGCCGCCCGGACGCTGGCGCTGGCCGACCGCACCCGTACCACCGCGGTGCTCTCCAACGCCGTCCGCTACGCCGACCCCGATCAGCACCGGCTCGCTGATGTCCTGGACGCCGCGAGACTGCTGCGGCCGATCGACCGGCGCCGCCTGGACACCGGAGAGCGCTGGCTCAAGGACCGGCGGGCGATGGAAGCCGTCGCGCGGATGATCTCCGACTGCGCCGGAACGGATGTCCGGCGGGCGCGCCGCCTGATGGCGGACACCGCCGCCACGGCGGCCGCGTGCGCCGTCGATCCACGGGCGGACCTCGGGCTGGGCACACCGCACTTCCCGGAACCCGCGCTCTTCGGCGCCGGCCCCGGGACCGGAGGAGCCGCGCACCTGCTGCGTGAGCAGTGCGAGGCCGGCATGGCCCGCAGGGGCCTCGAACGCGACCGCGCGGCGCTCGACCGGCTGGACGAAGAGCTCGCCGTGATCTCCGGGCTCGGCTACGACCCGTACTTCCTCGCGGTCGGACAGGTCGTGGCCGACATCCGGGCCAAGGGCATCCGTGTCGCGGCCCGGGGCTCGGGTGCCGGCTCGCTGGTCTGCCACGTCCTCGGCATCGCCATCGCCAACCCGCTCGACCACCACCTGCTGTTCGAACGCTTCCTCAGCGTGCGCCGCAGGTCGCTGCCCGACATCGACATCGACGTGGAGTCCGCCAGGCGGCTGGAGTGCTACGACACGATCTTCGAACGCTTCGGCAAGGAACGGGTAGCTGTCACCGCGATGCCCGAGACCTACCGGGCCCGCCGTGCCCTGCGCGACACCGGCCTCGCCCTCGGGATCGCGCCCGCCGACATCGACCGGATCGCCAAGAGCTTCCCGCACCTGCGGGCCTCGGACATCACCGGTGCACTCGGCGAGCTGCCGGAACTGCGGCAGCTGGCGGCGGAGGCACACCGGTACGGACCGTTGTGGGAGCTCGCCGAAGGCCTCGACTCGCTGGTCCACGGCATGGCCATGCACCCCTGCGGAGTGGTCATCAGTGACGCGACCCTTCTGGACCGGTTGCCGGTGCAGCCCACTCCGCAGGGCGACTACCCCATGGCGATGGCGGCGAAGGAGGAGATCGAGGCTCTGGGCAACATCAAGCTGGACGTCCTGGGTGTCCGGATGCTGTCCTCGATGGCTCATGCGGTCACCGAGATCGAACGGGCGACCGGCGACCGTATCGACCTGGACGACCCCCGGCAGGTGCCGCTCGACGACGTCTTCGCGTTCAAACTCATCCAGGAGAGTCAGACCCTGGGCCTGTTCCAGCTGGAGTCGCCCGGCCAGCAGGACCTCCTGTCCCGGCTGCAGCCGCGCGACCCGCAGGACGTCATCGCCGACATCAGCCTCTTCCGTCCCGGTCCGGTCGCCGGCGGCATGCCCGAGCGGTACATCGCCGCCCGCCACGGCGGCACACCGTCCTACGCCCACCCGGACCTGGAGCCGGTGCTCGCCGACACCTACGGGGTGACCATCTGGCACGAGCAGATCATCGAGACGCTGTCCGTACTGACCGGCTGCGACCGTGCACTGGCCGAGATCGCCCGGCGGGCGCTCGGCGACAGGAACCGGCTGCCGAGGATCAAGGACTGGTTCCACGAAAAGGCGCGCGCCAACGGCTACAGCGCACAGGTCCGGGACGAGGTGTGGACGACCGTCGAGGCCTTCGGCGCGTACGGATTCTGCCGGGCGCACGCGGTCGCCTTCGCCGTACCGGCCCTGCAGAGCGCCTGGCTCAAGGCGCATCACCCGGCGTTTCTGCTGGCAGGTCTGCTCGAACACGATCCCGGTATGTGGCCCAAGCGCGTCCTGGTCGCCGACGCCCGCCGCCGCGGTGTCCCCGTCCTGTCCGTCGACATCAACCGTTCGAAGGTGAAGCACACCGTGGAGAAGGCCGACGGGGAACAGTGGGGCGTGCGGCTCGCCCTGTCCGCGGTGCGCGGGATCAGCGAGGACGAGTGCGCCCGGATCGAGGCGGGCCAGCCCTACGGATCGCTGTCGGACTTCTGGCAGCGGGCGCACCCCAGCAGGCCGGTCGCCGAACGTCTGGCGGAGATCGGTGCCCTGGCCTCCCTCCACGACGGGCGTCTCACGCGACGCGACCTGCTCCTGCAGATCGCCGAACTCCACCGGGCCTCCCGCACCCGGTCCGCGGGCGTGGGTCAGCTGCCCCTCGACGCGGACGCCGTCGGCGGGGCGGAGCCGAGCGGTCTGCCGGAGATGACCGGACGTGAGGCCCTGAGTGCCGAGCTGGGCACCCTCGGCATCGACGTGTCCAAGCACCTGATGGAGCACCATCACCGGCTTCTGCGTGAGATCGGCGCGACCGACGCGGCCCACCTGGCCGGTGCGCGCGCCGGCCGGCAGGTCCTGGTCGCCGGAGTGCGGGCCTCCACCCAGACCCCGCCGATCGCCAGCGGCAGGCGCATCATCTTCGTCACCCTGGAGGACGGCTCGGGCCTGGTCGATCTGGCGTTCTTCGAGGACTCCCACCCCGCCTGCGCGCACACCGTCTTCCACAGCGGACTCCTACTGGTCCGCGGCACGGTGCAGGTGCGCGGCTCGCGCCGCACCGTCGTCGGCACCATGGCCTGGGACCTGGACGAGATCGCCGCCGCCCGCCGGGACGACGGCCCCGAGGCCGCACTCGCGCTTCTCGGTGCCGGCCGTCCGCACCCGACCCCCGCACAGCCGCGGCGGACCCTGGCCAACGGCACCACCGGCGCTCGACTGCACCCGTACGCGGACCTGCAGCCCGCCGGCACCCGTTCGGCCGACCTGAAGAAGTTCGGCCACACCAGCCCCGGGAGTGCGGGATGACCACGCGCCGGCGGCACACCTCCATCGCCCACCTCCATCTGCACGCCCTGCCGAGCGAGGCCCGGTACAACGACGTAATCGAACTGGTGTCCAGTGTGACGCCGTACGTCCAGGCCGTCCCGCCCGACGCGGTCCAGCTCGACCTGACCTCGGCGCTCCGGTACTTCGACCTGTCTCCCTACGACGTCGTCCAGTTGACGAAGCTCAGGCTGAAGGCCCTCTACGACATCGACAGCAGCGCCGGGCTCGCGAGCAACCGCATGCTGGCCGCCATGGCGGCCGACGCCTCCGCACCGGGTGACACCACCTGGGTCCGTGACGGGCAGGCCGCCACGTGGCTGTATCCGCGCCCGGTCACCGCGCTGCCGGGGGTCGGCCGCGCGACAGCGGAAACGCTCCACAGGTACGGACTGCACACCATCGGCCAGGTCGCCGACATACCCGCGGCAACCCTGCAGCGACTTCTCGGAGCCGGCTCGGCCCGGCTGCTGACCGAGCGCGCCCGCGGCCATGACCCCCGCCCGGTCACCCCGTCGGAGCCCGTCGCGCACATGACCGCCGACCTCGTCCTGGAGCGGGACTGCCTCGATCCGGAACGGCAGCACCGAGCGGTCCTGGGGCTCGCCGACCAGATCGGCCGGCGCCTGCGCGGTGAGAGCCGGACCGCCGGCAGGCTCACCCTCACCGTGCGGTACGCCGACCGCAGCTCCACGACACGTAACCGCGTGCTGCCGGAACCCACCGACCACTCACCCGTCCTCGTCGCGGCGGCTCTGGGGCTGCTGGCCTCGCTGGGGCTGCAGCGTGCGCGGGTCCGGGCCTTCACCGTCCGCGCCGACCAGCTGCTGCCGGCCGGGAGTGCCTACCGTCAGCTCTCCCTGGAACCCGGCGACGCCCGTGCCCGTGCGGCCGAAGCGGCCTCGGACCGTGCCCGCCGTCGCTTCGGGCCGAAGGCCGTGCGCCCGGCGGCCCTGGCGGACTGACGGCGGACCGGCGGCCCGTGTGAGGCCGTCCCAGTTTTTACCGACGCGTAACTTCCCGCGCTACCTTACTCGCGCGTAATTTGGCATGAGCGCACAGAAATTCAACTTGTGGTCCGGACCGCAGAGCGCACCGCCATCGCAACTCCCTTGAGCCGCAAGGAGATCACACGATGCTGCCCTGGACCCGTGCCTCGCGCACCCCACGCGCACGCCGAACACTCGCCGCACTGCTCCTCGCCGTCGCCGCACTCGTCGCCCCCACGGCGACGGCGACCGCAGCTACCCCCACCGTGGAAGCCACCGCGTCGTCCCGAGGCTGGAACGACTACTCCTGCAAGCCCTCCGCAGCCCACCCGCGCCCGGTCGTCCTGGTCCACGGAACCTTCGGGAACTCGATCGACAACTGGCTCGTCCTCGCGCCATACCTCGTCAACCAGGGTTACTGCGTCTTCTCCCTCGACTACGGCCAGCTCCCGGGCGTGCCCTTCTTCAACGGCCTGGGCCCGATCGACAAGTCGGCCGAACAGCTCGACGTGTTCGTCGACAAGGTGCTCGGCGCCACCGGAACCACGAAGGCAGACATCGTCGGCCACTCCCAGGGCGGCATGATGCCCCACTACTACCTGAAGTTCCTCGGCGGCGCCGACAAGGTGAACGCCCTGATCGGGATCGCCCCCGACAACCACGGCACGACGCTCCTGGGCCTCACCGAGCTGCTGCCGTACTTCCCCGGCATCGAGGACCTGCTCACGACGAACACCCCCGGCCTCGCCGACCAGATCGCCGGATCCCCTTTCATCACGAAGCTCAACGCGGGCGGCGACACCGTTCCCGGGGTCCGCTACACCGTCATCGCGACCAAGTACGACGAAGTCGTGACCCCGTACCGCACGCAGTACCTGGACGGGCCGAACGTACGCAACGTCCTGCTCCAGAACCTGTGCCCGCTCGACCTGTCCGAGCACGTCGCCATCGGGACCATCGACCGGATCGCCTTCCACGAGGTCGGGAACGCCCTCGACCCGGCGCACGCCACCCCGACCACCTGCGCCTCGGTGATCGGCTGAGACATGCCGGTACCCCTGCGCGGGCGCGCAGGGGTACCGGTGATCGTGTACGAACGACCGGCCGAGGTCAGCCGCGGCGGGAGCCGGTGACCGCCCGGCGGCGGACCGAGGCGAACAGCGCGCTCGCGCCGACGGCCAGCGCGGCGGCCCCGCCGACCGCGAGGTACGTGGTGCTTCCGTTGCCACCGGTCTCGGCGAGAGTCTCGTCCGCCGCTGCCGCCGGGGCCACGGCGGCACTGTTCGGCCCGGGGGCGTTCGCCGTGTCCTCACCGGCCGCGTCCCCGCCGGCCGGGGCCGCCTCGGTGACCTCCGCGCCGGTGGAGGCGTCGTCGTCACCATGGCCGCCGTGCTCGACCGACGACTTGTCGGAGCCCTTGCCGATGTCCTGCTCGGACGGGGCGGACGCGGACGGGGCGGGGACCGCGGCGACCGAACCACTGCCGCTTCCCTCACCCCCGAAGACCACGTCGGAGCAGGCGTAGAAGGCCTCGGGGGAGTCCGACCGCTGCCAGACGGTGTAGATCAACTGCCGCCCCGACGCCTGCGGGACGGTGCCGTCGAACACGTACGACCCGTCCACCAGCTTCGGGTCGGTGGCCTCGGCGAACGGCTTCTCCTGGAGGTCCGACCACTTCAGGGGCTGCGACGGGTCGTAACCGGCCTTGGTGAGGTACAGCTCGAACGAGCCCCTGTGCGGTGCGGTCGCCCGGAACCGGAAGGTGTGGCTGCCCGCCTCCATACGACTGGACGGCCAGTCGGCGCGCGGCAGGTCGAGCCCCTTGAACTTGTCGTTGCCCGCGCTGCACAGCTTCCCGTCCGGGATCAGCTCACGGTGCTTGCCGGCCGCGTTGGCGATGTTCACACCGTTCCAGTCGTACAGCGCCTGGGTGCCGCCCGCCGCCACCGCCGCCTGGCACGCGGCGGACTTCGGACTCTCCGGACCCTCGGCGAAACAGGCCGAGACCCGGCTCACCGGGTCGGTCAGCGAACCGTGCGCGGCGGCCGGGGCGGCGGACAGCCCGGTCAGGGCGAGCGGCGCGACGCCGAGCGCGACGATGCTGCCGGCGAGCCTGCGGCGAGCGGTCATGATGACGGCCATGGTGGCGGTTCTCCTTCGACGGACACGTCTGTGAGGGGGCACGGCACAGTGCCCGTACGGCGGTGCCGCCCCCCGTACGCCTGCGGCACCGGCGGATCGGACCCCGTCCCGGTGATCAGCAAACTAGCCGCCGGAGAGGGCCGGTTCGGCCGCGGAAGGCGCGGGTGGCGATCGTTATGGCGCGCTTAAGGGACGGTTAGGAGTGGGATCGGGAAACGCCGCCGGTGCGGCGGTCCGCGCGGGCCCACCAAGGTGGGTGCGGTGCGTGCGAGTGGTCCCGGAACGGACCGATGACGGAGGATGGCGGCGCGGATACAGCCGACCCGGGGAAGAAGTGACGATGCGCAAGGCCGTCGATGTGAGTGTGGACGCGATGATCGAGGACCTCAGGACACTCGTGGAGACCGAGTCCCCCTCACGCGATCCCGACGCCCTGGCGGCCTCGGCCGCGGCGGTCGCCGCTGTCGTCGAGCGCCGCCTGGGCGGGCGGGCCGTCCTCGTCGCGAGTGAGGCCGGGCCGCACGTCCACTGGTCCGGCGGCGGCGACCCCCGCGTACTGATCCTCGGTCACCACGACACCGTGTTCCCGCTCGGCACCCTTGAGCGCCGCCCGTTCAGGGTCCGGGACGGGCGGGCGACCGGACCCGGGGTGTTCGACATGCTCGGCGGTCTGGTCCAGGCCGTCCACGGCCTGGCGGCGCTCGACGACCTGTCGGGCGTCGAGATCCTGGTCACCGCCGACGAGGAGGTCGGCTCCCGCTCCTCCAGGGCCCTCATCGAGGAACGCGCCCTCGCGTGCGGCGCCGTCCTCGTGTTCGAGGGTGCCGCGGACGGTGGGGCGCTGAAGACCGGCCGCAAGGGCTGCGGCACCTTCCAGGTCTTCGTCACGGGCCGGGCCTCGCACGCGGGTCTCGAACCGGAGGCCGGGGTCAACGCCCTGATCGAGGCGTCGCACCAGGTGCTGGACATCGCGGCACTCGGCCGCCCCGGCATCGGCACGACCGTCACCCCGACCGTCGCGTCGGCGGGAACCCTGGACAACGTCGTTCCCGCGGAGGCGACCGTCGTCGTCGACGTCCGGGTCGAGTCGGCCGACGAGAAGGAACGCGTCGAAGCCGCCTTCGCCGCACTGGCTCCGCGTCTGGACGGTGCGGAGATCGAGGTCCGGGGATCCGTGGGCCGGCCCCCGATGCCCGGGTCTGCGTCCGCCGGTCTCTTCGCGCTGGCCGAGCGGCTGCTCCCCGGGATCGAGGGCCGGGCGGTCGGCGGCGGCAGCGACGGCAACTTCACGGCCGCCCTGGGGGTGCCGACACTCGACGGCCTCGGAGCGGTCGGGGGCGGCGCCCACGCCGACCACGAGTACCTGGTGATCGACGCCATGGAGGAGCGGGCGAACCTCGCGGCCGGACTGGTGAACGCGATCCGGAACGCCTGAGGGGGCGTTCCGTGAAAAGAGGTCGGGCCGTGCCCACGCCGGCGCGGGCCGCCTGTCGCTCCGCCCCGCCTCCGTCAGGACACCGCCCGGTAGCGGCGTTCGGGCCGGCCCGTCCCCCCGTACCGCAGTGAGACCTCGGCCCGTCCCGTCAGCAGTACGGGATCCAGCCGGGCCCGCTCCTGTTCGAGCGTGAACCCGAACTGGTCTGGGGCCTCATCGCCTCGCTCTTCGCCGGCATGGTCCTGCTGCTCGCGCTCAATCTGCCCCTGGCACCGCTGTGGGCGAAACTTCTGCGGATCCCGCGCCCCTACCTCTACGCGGGCATCCTGTTCTTCGCCGCGGTCGGCGCGTACGCGGTCGGCGGTGAGGCCGTCGACCTGGTGATCCTGCTGGTGATCGGCCTGATCGGCCTGATCGGCTACGGGATGCGGCGGTACGGCCTGCCCGTGCTCCCCGCGATCATCGCCGTCATCCTCGGCCCGGCCGCCGAACAGCAGCTGCGCCGCGCCCTGCAGATCAGCGACGGCAGCGTCACGGGCCTGGTCAACACCCCGTTCTCCGTGACGGTGTACGCGATCGTGCTGCTGATCCTGGCCTGGCCGCTCGTACGGAAGCTGGTGGTCCGGATCAGGTCCTGACGGATTGTCGGTGGCGGCTGAGAGGATCGTTCCCATGACCACGATCGACTGGGACGCCGCCGCCGACTCGTTCGACGAGGAGCCCGACCACGGGCTCCTCGACCCCGTCGTCCGCAGCGCCTGGGCCCGGCGGATGGAGACCTGGCTGCCCGTGGCGCGCTCGGAGGTCCTCGACCTCGGGTGCGGCACGGGCAGCCTCGCGCTGCTGGTCGCCGGTCAGGGGCACCGGGTCACCGCCGTCGACCGGTCGCCGCGCATGGCCGAGCAGGCACGGGCCAAGCTCGCCGGCACCGGCGCCGAGGTGCTGGTCGGCGACGCGGACCACCCGCCCGTCGGGACACAGCGGTTCGACGTGATCCTGGCCCGGCACGTGGTGTGGCTGCTCCCCGACCCGGTCGCCGCCCTGCGCCGATGGTTCGGCCTGCTGAGACCAGGCGGGCGGCTCGTGCTGATCGAAGGGGTGTGGGGCGGCGTCGGACTCTCCGCGGCCCGCCTCACCGGACTCCTCACCCCGCACACGGAGCGCATCCACCATGAGCTGCTCTCCGGCGACGCCCGGCTCTGGGGCAAGGAGGTCGACGACGAGCGGTACGCCCTGGTGGCCCGCGCCGAGCCCGCCCACCGGCACACGGAGGTGGTCGACGTCCACCTGCTGCTGCGCCGGGGCGCCGACGTGCTGCTCGGCCGACGGGCGGGCACGGGATACGCGGACGGCCTGCTCCACGCGCCCTCCGGCCACGTGGAGGACGGTGAGGACGTCCGGGAGGCGATGATCCGGGAGACCGCCGAGGAGACCGGCGTCGTGCTGGACCCGGACGAGCTCAGGGTGGCCCTGGTCATGCAGCACCGGGGCCCCGGCGGCAGCCCGCGGACGGGCTGGTTCTTCGAGGCGGCGTACGACCCGGAGCGGCCGCCCCGCAACGCCGAGCCGGACAAGTGTTCCGGGCTCGGCTGGTTCCCGCTGGACTCGCTGCCGGACGACATCGTGGCGTACTGCCGTGCGGGACTCGACGGCTACCGCGCTGGGGAGCGCTTCCTGCTCCACTGGCACGAGGACGGCGACCCGGTCGCGTACGCACCGGACGGGATCCGCCGTGCCGTCCCGCTGCCGGCGACGGCCGCCGCCACCGGCGGGGTGCACCACATCGAGCTGTGGGTGCCCGATCTCGCTGCGGCCGAGTCCGACTGGGGCTGGCTGCTGGGCGAGCTCGGCCATGTGCCGTACCAGCGCTGGTCACGGGGCCGCAGCTGGCGGCGCGGCGACAGCTATGTGGTGGTCGAGCGGTCACCCGACCTGACCGGTGACACGCACGACAGGCTGCGCCCCGGCCTCAACCACCTGGCGTTCCACGTCCGGGACCGCGACACGCTCGACGCGTTGGTGCGCCGCGCCCCCGAGCACGGCTGGCGGCTGCTCTTCCCCGGCCGTCACCCGCACGCCGGTGGCGGCGGGCACCACGCGGCATACCTGGAGAACGCGGCGGGATACGAGGTGGAGCTGGTGGCGCCCTAGCCGTCGGCCCTGAGCGCGGCCGGCGTGTCCCGGCGGAGGAGCTCCGCCAGCCCGTCGGTGCGGGCAAGGTGCTCCAGCTCGTCGAGCGCCCGTACGGCCGCCTCCGCCGCCGCCGGGTCCCGGCCGGCCAGACCGCTCTCCTCGAACTCGTCCTCGTCCAGCCGCAGCACGGAGACACCGTCCGCCGACACCCACAGGTCGAGATCCAGGTCCTCCACCAGGAGCTCGGCGTCCCGGAGGACCGCGGGCCTGGTGATGTCGCAGTACCAGCCCTTGAGCTCCCCGCCGCCGGTACGGACCTCCTTCACCGCGAACCACCGGTCGCGCCAGTAGTGCTCGGTGAAGACGTCGCCCGGCTCGAACCGTACGAAGCCGAAGTCCCGGGTGTGCGGCGCCGCCCAGGGGGCCCTGACCGTGACGTGGGTGCCGTCGTCATGGACGAGGTCCGCCGGATACCGGATCTTGGTGATGCCCGCCTTGACCAGGGTGACGGACAGGGCGTTCTCAGGTGAGACGGTGGACATGCCGTACCTCCGTGGCACAGACCTCGTAGCCGAACCAGGTGTTGATCGCCAGCATCGGGCCGTTCGCCGCGTCGTTGCCGGTGTAGGCGTCCGTGCAGCCGGCGGCCCGCGCCCGGTGCAGCGAGTCGTTCTTCGCGAGCTTCGCCAGACCCCTGCCCCGGAAGGCGCGCCGGGTGCCGGTCATGCCCGACCAGTAGCGGGTCAGGCCGTCGGTCTCCGCCACACTGAACGCCGCCACCTCCCCGTCCACCACCACGACGGAGGTGAGCCCGTGGTCGAATGCGGGCCTGGACCAGGTCGTCCTCAGCCAGTCCTCGTAGTCGGCCAGTTCGGTCGGGGTGTCGCTCGGCTCGTCCGAGGTCGTCTCGGCGTCCGCCTCGAACAGCGGGCGCGGGTCGCCCTCGAAGTCGGCGGCGCTGAGCAACTCAACGCCGGCCGGGACCTCCTGGAGCGGCGGCAGTGCGCTGTTCGCCAGATCGAGATGGAGGAAGTGTGCCGGCCGGCTCGCCACGTATCCCCGCTTCTCGGCGAACGCGCGATGGGACGGCCCGTCGAGCACCCAGGCGTGGACGGCGACCGCGCCGACACCGGCCAGATACTCCTCGGCGGTCCGCACGAGGAGCGAACCCGCCCCACGCCCCATCCTGTCCGGACGGATGTACGGATTGCAGAACGCCTGGCCCGGCTCCGGGGTCTCGTAGGCGATGCCGACCTGGGCGGTGCCGATCACCTCGCCGTCCTCCTCGGCGACCAGCAGCCGGAGGCGTTTGTCGGGATGCGCGTCGGCCACGTCGCGCCGGACCTGCTCCGGGGTCGTCACCATGAAGGGCAGCGCCGCGCGGCGCACCCCTACCCATGCCTCCGCGTCGGAGGGCCGGAAGTCTCGCACGATCACGGTCATGCGCCGGACGGTACGCGGGAGAGCCTCCCGGTCGCCTCCGAATTTCCGGCCGTGGGGGAGAATCGGGCCCGTGACCCTGAAGATCGCCATTGATCCGGACTCCGCCACCGCCCCGTACGAGCAGCTGCGCACCCAGCTCTCCGAACAGGCCCGCTCGGGTGCCCTGCCCGTCGGCCACCGGCTCCCGACCGTACGCGGCCTCGCCGAGGACCTGGGCCTCGCCGCCAACACCGTCGCCAAGGCCTACCGGGCGCTGGAGGCCGACGGGGTCGTCGAGACCCGCGGCCGCAACGGCACGTTCGTCGCCGCCGCGGGCGACGCGGCGGCACGCAAGGCGGCGACAGCCGCCCAGGACTACGCCGGGGAGGCCAGACGCCTCGGTCTGTCCAGGGCCGAGGCGCTCTCCCTGGCCGAGGACGCGGTGCGGGCGGCCTACGAGGAGTAGGCCCGGCCGAAGGGGACGGGTCCCCGGTGCCCGGCGAGGGCTCAGAGGTGGCGGGTCATCAGAGGTACAGCCCCGCGTCCGCCCCCGCGTCCTGCTTCGGTACGGACGCGGGACCACTGCCCCGCCGCAGCGCGTACAGCTCGGCGAGCGTCGCGCCTTCACGGCCGAGCCCTTCCTCCGTACCCAGCCAGGACACCGACTCCGAGCGGGTCAGCGAACCCACCTCGATCCGGGCCAGGCAACGCCCGGGTCGTACGACCGCGGGGTGCAGCCGCTCCAGGTCCTCGTTGGTCGTCACGCCCACCAGTACGTTGCGGCCCTGGCCGAGCAGACCGTCCGTCAGGTTCAGCAGCCGGGACAGTGCCTGGCCGGCCGTGTGCTTGGCCTCGCCGCGGATCAGCTCGTCGCAGTCCTCCAGGAGCAGCAGCCGCCACCGGCCCTTCGCCGACCCGTCGTCCTCACCGATGGCGATGTCCATCAGATAACCGACGTCGTTGAAGAGCCGCTCCGGGTCCAGCACGCAGTCGACCTGGCACCAGTCGCGCCACGACCGGGCGAGGGTGCGCAGCGCGGACGTCTTGCCCGTACCCGGAGGGCCGTGCAGCAGGAGCAGCCGGCCGGAGATGTCGTCCGGGGTGACCTTCATCAGCCGGTCCATGGCATCGGCCACCGGAGCCGTGTAGTTGGCGCGGACCTCGTCCCACGTACCCGCGGCGATCTGCCGGGTCGTGCGGTGCGGCCCCCGGCGCGGGGAGACGTACCAGAAACCCATCGTCACGTTGTCGGGCTGCGGCTCCGGTTCGTCCCGGGCGCCGTCCGTGGCCTCGGTCAGCACCTTCTCGGCCAGCTCGGATGTGGTGGCGGTGACCGTGACGTCGGCGCCCCTGTTCCACCGCGAGATCAGCAGCGTCCAGCCGTCGCCCTCGGCGAGCGTGGCACTGC
This sequence comes from Streptomyces sp. NBC_01520, assembly GCF_045040375.1. Lineage (NCBI taxonomy): Bacteria > Bacillati > Actinomycetota > Actinomycetes > Kitasatosporales > Streptomycetaceae > Streptomyces > Streptomyces sp. NBC_01520. Next base: position 1,662,280 of record NZ_CP109404.1, on the reverse strand, counting down.
GGTCGTCGTCACGGGCCGCCCGCAGCACCCTGGCCGCCGGTGGCAGCAGGGTCGCCCCCGAACGCACCCGGTCGAGGGAGGAACTGTGCGAGTACGGCTGCTCGCCCGTCGCGAAGCGGCCGAGGAACAGCGCGTCCACGACGTCGGACGGTGAATCGCTGTCGTCGACGTTGAGCCGGATCGGCAGAGCGGACTCGGGGGTGTCAGACATGGCGCCCATGATCCGGCACGGTGCCACCCCGCGCACCAGGTTTCATCAGCCCGCGCGTGCCGGTGGCGAGCGCGGGACCGGGCCGCACACCGGGACCGTGCCGAGGCCGGCCGGGCCCACCGGGCGGACGCCGCCGCCCGGCCGGTGGGTCCGGCCGACGGGCCGTCCTCGGGTCAGGCCGCACGCGGGGCCGGTGCGGTCCCGCCGATCGCCCGTCGCAACCGGCGTGCGCCGCGCACCACCGCGAACCCCTTGGTGAGCGCCCGGTCCGCGACGAACGCACGGGTGACCGCCCCCCTTCGACCAGCCGTGCGAACGCGGCGGTACCGGTGCCGCGCCGGACCGTCACCCGCTCCAGGGCGTACGGCCCCTGGCGGCGCCGCGCCATCGCGTTGCCCACGGCCGGCGACTGGGCGAAGCCCGCCGCGCGCACCACGCGCCGGACCCGGCGGCTGGCATAGCCGTACGGGTTGGCGAAGGACACCGGGACCTCGCCCAGTTCCGCCGTGACGGTCTCCCGGCAGCGCACGGTCTCGGCCCGCAGCGCCCTGTCGTCGAGCTGGTCCAGCCGGGGACGGGTGTGGCTGTGGCCGCCGATCCCGACACCCGTCGCCGCGAGTTCACGCACCTGGCCCCAGCCGAGCATGGTGTCCAGGGCGCCGCCCTCGTCGTACGCCCCGCGCAGCCAGCCGGTGGGGACGAAGACCGTGGCGGCGAAGCCGTGTTCGGCCGGCACCGGCAGAAGAATGATCAGGGCGGAAACGGAAATGATCAGCACCCATTCCGCGCAGAACTGCTGCCCAGGGCCGTAAGGGCCCGCGCCGTCCGGAGACTGACGGTGAGTGGCCCGGTGCCCGGCCGGGCGGCCGGCCCGGACACTCCATCCGCGGCTGCCGCACGGAGAGCGCGGCTACCGGAGTTGCGAAGAGGTGAAAGAGCGCGAAAGGCGGGCGCAGTGGTGAATCGGGACCGATGCGTGCAGGCGCCGCACCGTCCCCGGTCGTCGTCGAGCATCCGGGCCGGAAGCGGCAGCCCATCTGTCCGAACTGACCCTGTCTCATGGCTGATGATCCGCATGGGCGACTCCGCCCCCGGTGCACCGGATGCCGGATGCCGATGTGACGGATCGGCAGGGGTGCGGAGGAAGCCTTCGCGGCAGTCCTCGTGGAAGCTCATGGAATGTTCTTGGCATGGACACTTCCGGAATTGCCTTCTGGGCTGCTACCACGGAGTAGGCAGAGATCCTGCCCAAGGAGGTTCCATGAAAATGTCCAGACTCGTGGCGTTCTCGTCCTCTCTCCTGCTCGGCACCGTTCTCGCCCTGACGGGCGCGGGGGTCGCCAACGCCGAGGAATCCGTACAGGCGGTCGACTACGTGGCGCTCGGCGACTCGTACTCCTCCGGTGTCGGAGCCGGTAGTTACGACAGCGCGAGCGGCGACTGCAAGCGCAGCACCCGGGCCTACCCCCGCCTCTGGGCCGCGGCCAACGCGCCCGCCTCGTTCGCCTTCACCGCATGCTCGGGAGCCAGGACCGGTGATGTCACGGCCGGTCAGCTCGGCCCGCTCAACTCCTCGACCGACCTCGTCTCGATCTCCATCGGCGGCAACGACGCGGGCTTCGCCGATGTCATGACCACGTGTGTCCTGCAGTCCGAGGCCACCTGCCTGAGCCGGATCGCCACCGCCCGCGGCTACGTCGACTCGACCCTGCCGGGCAAGCTGGACTCGGTGTATTCGGCGATCAGCGCCAAGGCGCCCGCCGCCCGCGTCGTCGTCCTCGGATACCCCCGCTTCTACGAGCTCGGCGGCAGCTGCCTCGCCGGGCTGAGCGAGAAGGAACGCTCCGCCATCAACGGCGCGGCCGACTACCTCAACGCGGCCACCGCCAAGCGGGCCGCCGACCACGGCTTCACCTTCGGTGACGTCACCTCGACCTTCACCGGGCACGAGATCTGCTCGGGCAGCGCCTGGCTGCACAGCGTGAACTGGCTCAACATCGGCGAGTCCTACCACCCCACCGCCGCCGGACAGTCGGGCGGCTACCTGCCCGTCCTCAACGCGAAGGCCTGATTCCCCGACGCGAACCGCACGGCCGCACGTACCCGCTCCACAGCGCGTCCGTACCGCACGGCCCGGCGGATCAGGTGTCCGTGGGGGAGGAGGTCCCGTCCGCCGGGGTCTCCTCCCCGTGCGTTCCGGGGCGGCTCACGCCGTGCGGGGCCCCCGTGCTCCCGACGGTGGTGTCGCGGGGCGCGCCGGACGCGTCACCCGACAGTGCCCACACGACGGCTCCGACGGCGAGCAGCACCACCGCCACGACGGCCGCGACGAGCAACAGGGCCGCCCGCCCCGGTCGTTCCGGTGCTCCCGCGGGCCCGTCCGGTGCCCCCGCCGGTCCGCCGGGGAGGCCGGAGCCTTCCGGGCCGCCGGAGTCACCGGGGCCGGGATCGGGGGCGGGCGGAGGCGGCGGGCCCGCGGTCCCGCCACCGGCCGGGCCCGTCCCGCCCGCGGCCAGGATCCGCAGCCGGTGCTCGGCCTCCCCGGCGGTGAGCCGTCCGTCCGGGTCCTTGCGCAGCAGCCCCTCGATGACGAGGGCGAGCGCACCGGCCCGCCCGGCCACCGGCGTTTCCTCCTTGATCACCGCCCGGAGCGTGTCCGCCGGCGTGTCCCGGACGAACGGCGTACGTCCCTCGGTCGCGGCGAACAGAAGCACTCCGAGCGACCACAGATCGGATTCGGGCACCGGCGCGCGCCCCAGCGCGCGTTCGGGTGCGAGGAATTCGGGCGAGTCGACCGGTTCACCCGTCCCGGTGAGCGAGGACGGTTCCTCGGCGGCGGCGATCCCGAAGTCCGTCAGCATCACCCGCCCGTCGTTGGCCAGCAGCACGTTGCCCGGCCTCACGTCGCGGTGCAGCACCCCCGCCTCATGACCGGCCCGCAGCGCCGCGATGACCTCCGCGCCGATCCGGGCCGCACGCCGCGAGGGCAGTGGTCCGTCGGCGTCCAGCACGTCGGACAGGGCGAGTCCGCGGATCAGCTCCATCACGATCCAGGGCCGGGAATCGTGGAGGGCCACGTCGTGGACGGCGACGGCGTTGCGGTGCGAGACGCGGGCCGCCGCCCGTGCCTCCCGTTCCAGCCGGGTGTGGAGCCGCCGGACGTCGCCGGCCGGCATCCCGGCCGGCGCCCTGACCTCCCGTACGGCGACCTCGCGCCCCAGCACCTCGTCGCGGGCGCGCCACACGATGCCCGTACCGCCCTCCCCCAGCGGCCCGAGAAGGCGGTAGCGGTCCGCGACCACGCGGTCGTTGCCCGACACATCGCTCACGGTGATCCTCCATCAGCAGCGGGGTGCGGTACGGACGAATCCGCTCCAAGTCAGCTCAACCCGGCCCGGAATCGGTCGTGTTCGGTAACGGCCCGTCAACCTCCGTATACGTGTGGGCAATCCTGTGGGCGGGATACACGGGTGTCGTCGCGGGACGATAGGGTTAACCTGCCCGGGCCGGGTGCCCTCGTACGGGTGGGGAGTGACATGGAACAGATAACGGTGCGCAGCAGGCCGCGTGTGCCTGCCATCACGTGTGGGAGCAGTGCGACCAGTTCGCGCCTCGACCGCCATCTCGCGGTGCTGGGCGGTCCTGCCGTTCCGCAGCGTGAGTCCGCGGAAGCGACGCTGCTGATGCTTGAGCTGACCTCGCGCGACGTCGCGCACACCGGCAGGAGCAGGAGCGCGCGTGTCTCGCTCTTCGCGCCGCTGCGGCGACTGCGACGCTCGCTCTTCGGCAGCCGCCGCTGATCCCACGGCCCGTCACGACCGATCCGGCCCACCGCTCAGGGCCGTATCAGAGATCACTCCGTCCCGGCGCAGTGCTGCTGTTTCTCGTCCGTCATCCCCAGGGCCCGCAGTGTTGCGCCGGTGTGTTCACCCCGCGCCGGTACGGCACCCATCGGCGTCCCCGCCCCGCCCGGCAGCATGATCGGGGGCAGCGGCGCCCGCGGCGGGCCCACCGATGAGTCACCTCAGTCGTACCCCGCCGTCATGCCGGCCGTACGGCGCCCCGCCGTCACCGCCTGCCGTCGTGGGCGTACCGCCGCACCGTCAGCGGGACGAACACCGTGAGCAGAACCGCCGCCCACGCCAGCGTCCCGGCCACCGGGTGCGCGGACGGCCAGGCCGCGTCAGCCGTCGGCGCTGCGTTGCCGAAGAGGTCGCGGGTGGCCGCGGCCAGGGCGCTGATCGGATTCCACTCGGCCACCGTCCGCAGCCAGCCCGGCATGCCGGCCGTCGGGATGTACGCGCTGGACAGCAGCGGAAGGATGAACGTCGCGCTGCCGAGCTGGCCCGCAGCCTCCTCGTCGCGGATCAGCAGACCGAGCCAGTAGCCCGCCCAGGACGTGGCGAACCGGAAGAGCAGCAGCAGTCCGAACGCCCCCAGGGCATCGGCCACGCCGCCCTCGATCCGCCAGCCCACCGCGAGTCCGACGAGCATCAGGGGCACCAGGCCGACCGCGGTGGTCAGTACCTCGGCGGCGGTGGAGCCGAGCGGCACGGCGGCCCGGCTCATCGGCAGCGTACGGAAGCGGTCCATCACCCCGCGGTCGCAGTCCTGCGCCGCCTGGAACATGCCGGTCATCAGGCCGTTGGCGGCCGTCGCGGCGAGGAGTCCGGGCACCAGGAAGGCGCGGTACTCCTGCCCCGGCACCGCCAGCGCGCTGCCGAAGACGTAGCCGAAGAACAGCAGCATGGTGATCGGCATGGTCTGGGTCAGGATCAGGACCCCGGGCGCGGCCCTCAGCTTCTGCAGATGGCGGACGGTCATCGCCAGGCCGTCGGCGATCAGCGTGCCGCCCGTGGCGGGCGCCGGGTTCCGCTCGTGGACCAGGATCGTGGTGGTCATGCCGCGGGCTCCTTCACCGTGCTGATGTCTCCCCGGTCCGTCAGCCGGAGGAAGGCCTCGTCGAGGGTGGGCCGACGCAGGCTCGCGTCGATCAGGGGGACGCCCGCCGCGTCCAGTTCGCGGACGATGCGCGGCAGGGTCAGGGTGGGGTCGGCGACGACGACGCCGACGGTGCGGTGCTCGTGGTCGAGCACCGGCTCGGCCCCGGTCAGCTGGTCGAGCACCGCGGCCGCCGGCCCGAGCGCCGACGCGTCGGCGACGACGACCTCCGCGTGACTGCCGATGAGCGCCTTCAGTCCGGCCGGGGTGCCGCGGTGTGCGGCGCGGCCCCGGTCGATGAGCACGATGTCGTCGGCCAGCTGGTCGGCCTCCTCCAGGTACTGCGTGGTGAGCAGGACCGTGGTGCCCCGCCCCGCGAGTTCGCGCACGGCGGCCCAGATCTGGTTGCGGCTGTGCGGGTCGAGTCCGGTCGTCGGCTCGTCGAGGAAGAGCACCGACGGACGGGTGAGCAGGCCCGCGGCGAGGTCCAGGCGGCGGCGCATGCCGCCGGAGAAGGTGCGGGCGGGGCGGTCGGCGGCCTCGGTCAGCCCGAAGCGTTCCAGGAGTTCGTCGGCCCGTGCGTGGCCCGCCGCGCCCCGGAAGCGCAGCAGTCGCGCGAAGAGCCGCAGGTTCTGCCGTCCGGAGAGCTCCCCGTCGATCGAGGTGCTCTGCCCGGTGACACCGATCGCCGCGCGCACCGCCGCCGCCTCCCGCACCACGTCGTGTCCGGCGACCCGGGCGCTCCCGCCGTCGGGGGCCGTCAACGTGGTGAGCACCCGGACGGCGGTGCTCTTGCCCGCGCCGTTGGGCCCCAGCACTCCGCAGACGGTGCCCTCGGCGACGGCGAGATCGAGTCCGCGCAGGGCGTGGACGTCTCCGTACCGCTTCTCCAGGCCTTCACTAAGTACGGCGTACGTAGTTGTCATGGGTGCACCGTACCGCACTACGTACAGCGTACGTAACTACGATGGTGGGTGAGGTGATGACCGATGGTGGGGCGACCCGCTGTACCCGAAGTGATCTGGGCACGTCCCGAGCGTGCGGGGCGTGGGCCGAAGCCCGCGTTCAGCCGTGCCGACATCGCGGCGGCAGCCGTGCGCATCGCCGACGAGGAGGGCCTCGACGCGGTGTCGATGCGCAAGGTGGCCGCCGAACTGGGCTGCGGCACGATGTCGCTGTACAACTACGTTCCGCGCAAGGAGGATCTGTACGAGCTGATGTTCGACGCGGTCAGTGCCGGGTACGACCTGCCGGAGAAGCCCTCCGGGGACTGGCGGGCCGACATCCTGGCCCTCGCCCACCAGGCGCGCGCGATGATGCACCGCCACACCTGGGTGCCCCGGCTGATGTCACCGGTCTACGGATTCAGCCCGAACTCACTGGCCTACATCGAGTACGCGCTCAGCTGCCTCGACGGGTTCGACGCCCCGTTCGGCGAGAAGATGGAACTCGTCGCCATGGTCAACGGCGTGATCACCACCTATGTCTCCAACGAGATCGCCACGGCCGAACGCAGCCGCTCGCTCCCCTGGTCCGAGGAGCAGGAACAGCAGATCCGCACCCGCTATCTGATCAGCCAGATCGCGACCGGCAGGTATCCGCGCATGGCGGCCGGATTCGCCGAGGACCCCGGGCCGATCGACCTGGAAGGGGTCTTCGACCGGGCCCTGGGCAGGGTGCTGGACTCGTTCGACAGATAGCCGCACGACGGCCCCTGCCCAGGACGGCCCCTGTCCACGACGGCCCCTGCCCCGGACGGCCCCTGCCCCGGACGGACCCCCGCCCCGGACGGACCCTGGCCCCGAACGGCCCTCGCCCCCGGACGGACCCTCGCCCTCGGACGGTCACAGCAGGGCGAACTGCCCCTCGGGGCCCTCCTCGTGGTGATCCAGCACCGAGGCGGGCCGCCGCGCCGACGCGGGGACGGGCAGCACGCCGGCCCCGCGCAGCCCGTCCCGGGTCAGCCCCGGATCCTCGTCGAGCCGCTCCAGCAACGCCGCCTGCCGGGGCCCCAGTTCGTCGAGCAGGGCCAGGACCGTGATCAGTTCGAGCAGCTCCGAGGTCCACTCCTGCGGCCAGCCGCGCGGACGCAGCGCCGCCAGGCCCTCCGCCCCGGCCGGCGCGGTGCGGCGCTCGAACCACAGCTCCAGCATCCGTGCCCCGTTCACCCGGAACTCCCAGGCCCCGGCGGGAACGGGGGAGACGCGGCCGGTGCCGAGGGCCAGCGTCCCGGACGCCGGGTCGTAGTCCAGCCCCTCGGGCCGCGGAGGGATCGCCGCCCGCACATACGGGCGACGGCCGCCCGGCAGCCGGGGGCGCTCCCCGCCGTGTGCCCCGCGCAACTGCACCCGCAGCACCTCCCGGCCCAGCGCCACCCCCTCCGCCCACAGGGCACCGTCCGGAGGCAGCGGCACGACAGGCCCGGACGGGGAGGGACGGGCGGCGGCGAGGACCCAGGCCAGCACGGACTCCGCGCCGCCGGAATCCCCGTACCGGGAGCGCAGCAGCCCGAGCAGGCCCGGCGCGAGATTGGGTTCCCGCGCGCCAGGCCGCCGGTAGAGCGGCCGTATCCGGCCGGGGCGGCCCGCGGGTGAGTGCCCGTCGGGCAGCAGCGCCGTCACGGACAGGGCAGGCCCTGCGCCCTGCGGCGCGTACCCGTGCTCGACGGCGAACAGCTGGTGCGCGTCGGCGACCCGCCACAGCTCGGGGCGTGCCGCGTCGAGCAGCCGGTGGTCCGGGATCAGCCAGTGCTCGTCGAAGGGGCCGTGCAGGATCCGCACCGGATCCGGATACGGCCCGGGGTCCCGGGCGAAACCCCCCGTATTGGTGAACCGGCCCGGAAGCGCGGCGGCCGGGGTCAGCGGCGTACGGGCGCGGCTCGACCGGAACAGGCGCTCCTGCTCGGCCCCCTCCGCCCCCACCAGCATGTCCCAACGGGCCCGCAGGGAGGCCGTGTCCGGGGCGGTCACCCAGGTGCGGCCCGTTCTCAGCGGCCGTACCGACCACGGCATGAGGTCGTCCAGCAGCGGAGGCACCGCGCCCCCGCCGGCCCCGGCCGCCACCCGTGCTGCCACCGTGTCGTCCTCCCCGTCGCCACGTCCGCCCGCCCCCGGCATCGTAACGGCGGGCGGGCCGTCGTGGCGGGGGCGGTCAGTGCGCGTCCACCGTCACGGAGAAGGAGAAGCGGTCCCCGCGGTACCGGATCCGTGCCACGTCCACCACCCGGCCGTCCTCGTCGTACGCCACGCCCGTGCAGTACAGGATCGGGCTCAGCAGCGGGACCCGCAGCAGCTCGGCCGTGGCCGGGTCGGCGAGGCGGGCCTCGACGGTGTCCGTGATCCGGGAGATCCGTACGCCGACGGTGTCACGCAGTACCTTCGTCATCGGCCACCGCTCCAGATCGGCCACGTCGAGCCGGGCCGCGATCTCGGGATGCACCGCGTTCTCCGCCCAGTTGGTGGGCTCCCCGGTGTCGTCGTCGCGGCGCAGCCGCCGATAGCTGACCACCTCGGAACAGTCCGGGAAGTACTCGGCGAGGTCTCCGGGGACGGGTCCCGGACCGTGTCCGAGCAGAGTCGTCCGCTCGCCCGACTGCTGGGCCACGATCGCGTCGATCGACCCCAGCAGCCGGACCGGCGACACCCGCCGGGCGCGCGGCTCGATGAACGTGCCGCGCCGCCGGTGCCTGCTGATCAGGCCCTCCGTCTCCAGTTCCTTGAGGGCCTGGCGCATGGTGAGGACACTGACGCCGTAGTGCACGGCGAGCTGCTCCTCGGTCGGCAGCCGGGGCGAGGCGTCCTGGGGGCGGCCCAGTATGGACGCCCGCAGCGACTGCGAGACCTGGTACCACAGGGGCAGCTTCCGGTTCAGCACCAGGGAGTCCGGGGCGAAGGCGGGCGTGTGACGGACCTCGTTCACCTGATCCATCCGGTTCACCTGGACTTCCTCCGACGGCCGGCCGAGGGTCTCACGGCCGGAAGTTGCGGCTCAGACCCTGCCATACGTCGTCGTATCCACGCTGCAGATGGCCCGCACCCGCCGCCTGGGCGGTCGCCGTGACCGGCCAGCGGGTCTCGAACATGAATGCGAGTCCTTCGTCGATCTTCTGCGGCTTCAGCTCCGCCGCGCTCGCCCGGTCGAAGGTCTCACGGTCCGGGCCGTGCGCCGACATCATGTTGTGCAGCGAACCGCCGCCCGGGACGAACCCGCCCGCCTTGGCGTCGTACGCCCCCTCGATCAGGCCCATGTACTCGCTCATCACGTTGCGGTGGAAGTACGGCGGGCGGAAGGTGTCCTCACCGACCAGCCAGCGGGGGGCGAAGACGACGAAGTCGACGCCGGCCAGGCCCGGGGTGTCGGACGGCGAGGTCAGGACCGTGAAGATCGACGGGTCGGGATGGTCGTAGCTGATGCTGCCGAGGACGTTGAACCTGCGCAGGTCGTAGACGTACGGCGTGTGGTTCCCGTGCCAGGCGACGACGTCGAGCGGCGAGTGGTCGTACGTCGCCGACCAGAGGTTCCCGCAGAACTTGTCGACCACCTCGACGGGGCCCTCACGGTCCTCGAACGCCGCCACGGGCGCCAGGAAGTCCCGCGCGTTGGCCAGGCCGTTGGCGCCGATCGGACCCAGGTCGGGGAGGACGAACGGCTGCCCGTAGTTCTCGCAGACGTAGCCGCGGGCGGTGGTGTCCAGGAGCTCGACACGGAAGCGGACACCGCGCGGGATCAGCGCCACCTGGCCCGGTTCGGCGCGCAGCAGGCCCAGCTCGGTGCGGAGCAGGAGCCCTCCGTGCTCGGGGACGATCAGGAGTTCGCCGTCGGAGTCGCCGAACACCCGGTCCGTCATGGAGGAGTTCGCGCTGTAGAGGTGCACCGCCATGCCGGTGCGCTGCGTGGCGTCGCCGTTGCCGCCCAGCGTCCACAGGCCGGCCAGGAAGTCCGTGCCGGGTGCGGCATCGGGGAGCGGGTCCCAGCGCAGCCGGTTGGGGTCGGGGACCGTCTCGGTGAACGGGGCGGTGCGCAGCGTGCCGTTGTCGACGCGGACGAGGGCGGGGTGGGCCGCGGACGGGCGGATCCGGTAGAGCCAGGACCTGCGGTTGCCGGCCCTGGGTTCGGTGAAGGCCGAGCCGCTGAGCTGTTCCGCGTACAGCCCGAGGGGGGCGCGCTGCGGCGAGTTGCGGCCGTGCGGGAGGGCGCCGGGGACGGCCTCCGAGCTGTGCTCGTTGCCGAAACCGGCCCCGTAGCCGAGCCCTTCCGCGGTCTTCCTCGCCTGCTCGATGCCGCTCATCATGCGCTCCCGGTGAGAAAAGGAATCCTGTGGATCCCCTGACGAAGAATCCTATGGACAACCGTAGGAATCGAAACGCGGCCCGTCAACGGCATACATGGGGCACTCGGGTGTCATGGCCGGGTGCCGTGCGGGTGCGGCGGGGCTCCTGGGATTACGGAGGGTGCGGCAGAGGCTCCTGGCGGGAGTGCGCGAGGTGAACGGCCCATGGAGCATCGGACCCTTGTCGGAGCTCACGGCATCATGGTGCACGTGTCCCCTGTGAATGCGAACCTCCGGCGCGTCCCTGTACAGCAGCGAAGCGCCGACCGGCTGGCCCGGATCCTCGACGCCGGTGCCGATCTGCTCGACGAGACCGGCTACGAACTTCTCTCCACCCGGGCGGTGGCCGACCGCGCCGGGGTGCCCATCGGCTCCGTCTACCGCTTCTTCCCCAACAAACGGGCGCTGGTCGACGCCCTGGCCGAGCGGAATCTCGACCTCTACGCCGAGCGGATCGTCGGCCGTCTCGCGGCCGTCCCCGCGCAGGAGTGGAGCGCGGCCATCGACGCCGTACTCGACGAGTACCTGGCGATGAAACGCTCCGTCCCCGGCTTCGCCCTCGTCGACTTCGGCCCGCCCGCCCCGGTGGCCGATCCGCTCGGCGACGCGAACCAGCGGGTCGCGGACCGGCTGACCGCCCTGCTCTCCGGCCACCTCGGCCACCGGTCCGGCAGTGAGGAGGATCTGCTCCGGACCGTCCTGGTCTGTGTGGAGGCCGCCGACGCGCTGCTCCAGCTGGCCTTCCGGGCGGACCCCGCCGGCGACCCGGCGCTGATAGCCGAGACCCGGCTCCTGCTCCAGTCCTATCTGGCCAGGGTCCTGGGCTGAGCCGGGCCGACCTGGGCCGATCCCGCCCGGGGCGACCGCGCGGGGACGTGAGGCGTCCACGCGGGTGCGTCCACGCCCTCGCCAGCATCCGTACCGGTCGGTATGCTCGGTCACGCCGGGAGCCGAGCCCGCCGTGCGGGCCGCATCGGTCACCGCCGCACGCCCGCGCGCCACCGCTGTCGCCGCCCCGGGGAGGGCCCATGTCCCACGATTCCCGCACCGCTCTGCGTGTCTGCCCGCTCTGCGAGGCCACCTGCGGACTCACCCTCACCATCGAGGGGACCACGGTCACGGGAGCCCGGGGTGACCGCGACGACGTGTTCAGCCGGGGCTTCATCTGCCCCAAGGGCGCGTCCTTCGGCGGACTCGACGCCGACCCCGACCGGCTGCGCACCCCGCTCGTGCGCCAGGACGGTGTCCTGCGCGAAGCGACCTGGGACGAGGCCTTCGACGTGATCGCCGCGAAGATCCCGGCACTGGCCGAGGAGTACGGCAAGCAGTCGGTCGGCGTCTACCTGGGCAACCCCAACGTGCACACGATGGCCGGCGCCCTCTACCCGCCCCTGCTGCTCTCCGCGCTCGGCACCCGCAACGTCTTCAGCGCCGGCACCCTGGACCAGATGCCCAAGCACGTCTCCAGCGGACTGCTCTTCGGCGACGCCCACGCCATCCCCGTACCCGACCTGGACCGCACCGCCCACCTGCTGCTGATCGGTGCCAACCCGCTCGAGTCCAACGGAAGCCTCTGCACCGCCCCCGACTTCCCGGGCAAGCTCAAGTCGCTGCGCAGGCGCGGAGGCACCCTCACCGTCATCGACCCCCGCCGCACCCGCACCGCGCGCCTCGCCGACCGGCACGTCGCCATCCGGCCCGGCGCCGACGCCCTCCTGCTCGCCGCCCTCGCCCAGGTGCTCATCGACGAGAAGCTCGCCGACCCCGGCGCGCTCACCGACCACCTCGACGGCTACGACGAACTGGCCGACGCGATGGCCGACTTCACCCCCGAAGCCGTGGCCGCCGCCTGCGACATCGACGCCGACACCATCCGCGCGATCGCCCGCGAGCTCGCCGCCGCCCCCGCCGCGGCCGTGTACGGGCGCATCGGCAGCTGCACCGTCGAACACGGCACCCTCGCCAGCTGGCTCGTCGACGTACTCAACATCCTCACCGGCAACCTCGACCGCCCCGGCGGCGCCCTCTTCCCGCTCTCCGCCACCGCCCGCGCCCCCCGCGCCGCGGCCCCCGGCAAGGGCTTCGCCCTCGGCCGCTGGCGGAGCCGGGTCTCCGGCCACCCCGAGGCCAAGGGCGAACTGCCCACCGCCGCGCTCGCCGAGGAGATCGAGACCCCGGGGGAGGGGCGGATCCGCGCCCTGATCGTCGTCGCGGGCAACCCGGTGCTCTCGTCCCCCGACGGGGACCGCCTCGACCGGGCACTCGACGGCCTCGACTTCATGGTCAGCGTCGACCCGTACCTCAACGAGACCGCACGCCACGCGGACGTGGTGCTGCCCCCGCCGCCGCCCTCGCAGAGCGCCCACTTCGACTTCGCGTTCAACTCCTTCGCCGTCCACAACCAGGTCCGCTACAGCCGGCCCGCCGTGCCCCTGGAGGACGGCCGGATGGACGAGAGCGAGATACTCGCCCGCCTCGTCCTCGCCGTCGGCGGTACGCACGGCGCGCCGCCCGGGTCCGTCGACGACCTGGTCATCGCCGCCACGCTGGACAGGGCAGGGGCCCCCGGGACGCTCGCCGGCGAGCTGACCGGCCGCACCGGGGCCGAACGGCGCCTCGACCTGATGCTGCGCCTGGGCCCGTACGACCTCACCCTGGAGCGGCTCCTCGCCCATCCCCACGGGATCGACCTCGGCCCGCTGAAACCCCGGATCCCGCAGGTGCTCAAGACCCGCAGCGGCCGCATCGAGCTGTTCCCGGCCCCGATCGCCGCCGACCTGCCCCGGCTGCGGGCGGCGCTCGACGCGGAGCCCGCGGGGCTCGTCCTCGTCGGCCGCCGCCATCTGCGGTCCAACAACAGCTGGATGCACAACGTCGCCTCGCTCCGCGGCGGCTCGAACGTCTGCACGCTACAGATCCACCCCGACGACGCGGCCCGCCTCGGACTCGCCGACGGCGACATCGCCCGCATCACCGCGGCGGGCGGTCAGGTCGAGGCGCCGGCCGAGATCACCGACGCCGTCCGGGCCGGGGTCGTGAGTCTTCCGCACGGCTGGGGGCACAGCCGTCCCGGCACCCGTATGTCCGTCGCGGAGGCGGAGCCGGGAGTCAACGTGAACCAGCTGCTCGACGGCACCCTCATGGACCCGCTGTCCGGCACCTCGGTGCTCAACGCCGTGCCGGTCTCCGTAGCACCAGCTCGCTGACCTGGTGTTTTGCTCGTATTGCTCACGCGTCAACATCTTGTGAACGTTGCGAGGGGGCCCCTAACGTCATCCGAACCGCCGGCCTCGGTGCGAGTTCAAAGGTGAACGTTAGGTATCCCACATGTTGACAATCCTCGGATTTGCCATGATCGCGACCTTCCTGGTCCTGATCATGATGAAGAAGATGTCGCCGATCGCGGCGCTGGTCCTGATCCCCGCACTCTTCTGCGTCGCCGTCGGGCAGGGTGCGCAGCTCGGCGACTACGTCATCGAAGGTGTCGGCACCCTCGCGCCGACCGCGGCGATGCTGATGTTCGCCATCGTCTACTTCGGCGTGATGATCGACGTCGGTCTCTTCGACCCGATCGTCCGGGGCATCCTGCGCTTCTGCAAGGCCGACCCGATGCGGATCGTCATCGGTACGGCGCTGCTCGCCGCGATCGTCTCGCTCGACGGCGACGGCTCCACCACGTTCATGATCACCGTCTCGGCGATGTATCCGCTCTACAAGCGGCTGAAGATGAGCCTCGTCGTGATGACCGGTGTCGCCGCCACGGCCAACGGCGTCATGAACACCCTGCCCTGGGGCGGCCCCACCGCCCGCGCCGCCACCGCGCTCAAGCTGGACGCGGGCGACATCTTCGTCCCGATGATCCCGGCGCTGGCCGTCGGACTGCTCGCCGTCGTCCTGCTGGCGTGCGTCCTGGGCCGTCGCGAGCGCAAGCGGCTCGGCATGCTCACCCTCGACGAGGCGCTCGTGCCGGAGCCCGAGACCGTCCTGGTGGGCACGGGCGGCGGCGGGGCACCCGCGAAGGGTGTGTCGGCCGGTACGGGCGGCGGGACCCTGGTGAAGGGGACACAGCCGGGCGTGGACGGTCCGGACGGGCCGGAGACGTCCGACGAGCCGGACGAGGAGTTCAAGGGACTCGACCCCGACAGGTCCACGCTGCGGCCCAAGCTCTACTGGTTCAACGCCGGCCTCACCGTCGCCCTGCTGGCCGCGATGATCCTCGAACTCATGCCGATCCCGGTGCTCTTCCTGCTCGGCGCGGCCCTCGCCCTCACGGTCAACTTCCCCCACATGCCCGACCAGCGGGCCCGTATCGCCGCCCACGCCGACAACGTCCTCAACGTCTCCGGCATGGTCTTCGCCGCCGCCGTCTTCACCGGCGTCCTCACCGGCACCGGTATGGTCGAGCACATGGCCGACTGGCTCGTCGGCGCCATCCCCGACGCGATGGGCCCGCACATGGCCCTCGTCACCGGCCTCCTGAGCCTGCCCCTCACCTACTTCATGTCCAACGACGGCTTCTACTTCGGAGTCCTGCCCGTGCTCGCCGAAGCCGGCGCCGCCCACGGCGTCTCCCCGCTGGAGATCGCCCGCGCCTCCCTGGTGGGCCAGCCGCTGCACATGTCGTCCCCGCTGGTGCCCGCCGTCTACGTCCTGGTCGGTATGGCCAAGGTCGAATTCGGCGACCACACCCGCTTCACCGTCAAGTGGGCCGCGCTCACCTCCCTCGTGGTCCTCGGCGCCGGAATCCTCTTCGGCATCATCTGATGCCCACCCCGTCACGGCCCGGCCGGGGCTGGCTGCTGCGCCTCGTCATCGCCTTCTCCTTCGCGCAGGGGGCGGTGTCGATGGCGCGGCCCGCCGTCTCCTACCGGGCCCTCTCGCTGGGCGCCGACGAGCGGGCGATCGGCGTCATCGCCGGGGCGTACGCGCTCCTCCCGCTCTTCGCCGCCGTGCCGCTGGGCCGCAGGACCGACCACGGCCGCTGCGCACCCCTGCTGCCCCTCGGCGTCGTCCTGATCGCCGGAGGCTGCGCGCTCAGCGGACGCGCGCACTCCCTCGCGGCCCTGGCGGCCTGGAGCGGGGTCATGGGCCTGGGCCACCTCTGCTTCGTGATCGGCGCCCAGTCACTCGTCGCCCGGCAGTCGGCCCCCGCCGAACAGGACCGCAATTTCGGCCACTTCACCATCGGCGCCTCCCTGGGCCAGCTCGCCGGACCGATCGCCGCCGGCTACCTCGTCTCGGAGCGGGACGGCGCCATGGCCCGTACGAGCGCCCTCGCGCTGCTCGTCTCGGCGGCCGTCGCCGCCGTCTCCTTCACCGCCCTGTGGCGCGTCGAGCACCGGGCGTCCGCCGGCTCGGCGCGGCGGGCGTCCGGGCGGAAGGTCCGGGTCGGCCGGATCCTGCGGACGCGCGGCGTCCCGGCCGGCATCCTCATCAGCCTCGCCGTGCTCTCCGCCACCGACATCCTCACCGCCTACCTGCCGGTCGTGGGCGAACAGCGCGGCATCGCACCCGCCACGGTCGGACTGCTGCTCAGCCTGCGGGCGGCGGCCACCATCGCCTGCCGGCTCGTCATGACACCGATGCTGCGTCTCCTCGGCCGGACGGCCCTGCTCACCACGACCTGCCTGCTCGGCGGTCTGCTGTGCGCGGGCATCGCCCTGCCGGTGCCGGTCTGGGGGCTCGCCCTGATGCTCGCGGTGATGGGCTTCTGCCTGGGGGTCGGCCAGCCGCTCTCCATGACCACGGTCGTCCGGGCCGCCCCCGCGGCGGCCCGTTCCACCGCGCTCGCCCTCAGGCTCACCGGCAACCGCCTCGGCCAGGTCGCGACCCCCGCCTCGGCCGGGCTGGTCGCCGGTGTCGCGGGAAGCGCGGCGCCGTTCGTGATGCTGGGAGCCCTGCTGGTCGGGGCGGCCGGACTCGGCGTACGCAGCGGCCGGACCACCCCCGAGGACCCCGCCGCACCCGCTCCCGTACCCCGCGCAGGGGAGCCCAGGGCCGGGGAACCCCGAGCCGGGGCCGAGCAGCCCCACGCGAACCGGAACCCCGCCTGACACATCCCGGTACCGATGGTCCTGCACGAATCATTCCCACACCCCGCCCCGTGGGTTAACTTCAGGCCACGCAGCCGCTCCCCACGCGCAGCCCTCTTCCTTCCCGGGCGGAATCATGACTCGTGCCATCTCCCTGCGCAGTGTCAGCAAGACGTACGGACGGTCCCCGCGTGCCGTCGACCGGTTCTCGCTCTCCGTCGACCCCGGCGAATTCGTGGTGCTGCTGGGCCCCTCGGGCTGCGGCAAGTCGACCGTGCTGCGCATGATCGCGGGCCTGGAGGAGATCTCCGAGGGGGAGCTGCTGCTCGACGGCGAGCCCGCGAACGACCTGTCGCCGCGCGAACGCGGCATGGCCATGGTCTTCCAGAACTTCGCGCTCTACCCGAACATGACCAATCGGGCCAACATCGGCTTCCCGCTGAAGCTGGAGAACCCCCGCCGCGACAACACCGAGCGCGTCGAGTCCACCGCCAGGATGCTCGGCATCGAGAGCGTGCTGGACCGCTACCCCCGCCAGCTCTCCGGCGGCGAACGCCAGCGGGTCGCGATGGGCCGGGCCATCTCGCGGCGGCCCTCCGCCTTCCTGATGGACGAACCGCTCTCCAACCTCGACGCCAAGCTGCGCAACCACCTGCGGGCCGAGATCGCCCAGCTCACCGCCGAACTGGGCGTCACCACCGTGTACGTCACGCACGACCAGGCCGAGGCGATGTCGCTCGGCGACCGCGTGGCCGTGATGCGCGGCGGGGTGCTCCAGCAGGTCAGCTCGCCGCGCGAGGTCTACGCGCTGCCGGAGAACGTGTTCGTCGCCGCGTTCATCGGCACCCCGAGGATCAATCTGCTCCAGGCCGTCGTGCACGCCCCGCTGGAGGGGCGGATGTCGATCGAGCTCGGCCGGCAGCGCCTCCCGCTGCCCGAACCGCTCAGCCCCGACCACCAGTTGCTCCGCATCCAGCAGGGCCGCCCGATCATCGTCGGCCTGCGCTCGGAGGCCGTCCGGATCGCCCCGCCCAGCCACGCCCGCCCCGGCGAGGTGGCACTCGGCGGCATCGTCGAGCACGTCGAGTACCAGGGGCACGAGGCGCTGGTCCACCTCAACACCGGCTCGCGGCCCGCCGTGGTGCCCGACCTGGAGTCGGCCCGCCCGCAGGCGCCCCGGCGCCGTCGCGCGGCAGGTGGCGGAACCGGTGTGCTGGAACGCCTCAAGCAGCGCGCCACCGGCTCCGTCGCCGTACTCGACACGCCGGACCCGGAACCGTACGCCGTGCGCAGCCCCGACCGGCCGACCGCCACGGCGAGCGACCTCGTGGTCCGTACCGGCCCCGACATGCGGCTGCGCACCGGCGGCCAGGTACCGCTCCTCGTCGACCTCGCGCACCTGTACGTCTTCGACCACTCCGGGCGCCGGATCTGCCCCCTGCCGAAGGACATTCCCGGGCTCGACGTGTAACCGTTGCCCCGGCCGTGCGTGACCTGTGTCTCCAGCCGTTCCCTGGCGCCGAAAAACTAACAGCGCTAGTTTGGGGCCGGGACGGCATCCGTCCGTACGCACGGCTTCGGCGGCAGGCACAGCGAGCCCGGGAGGAACAGCCATGAAGGCGCATGACGGGATGTACATCGGCGGGGAGTGGCGGCCCGCCTCGGGCCAGGACACGATCGCGGTCGTGAACCCGGCGGACGAACAGGTCATCGGCCATGTCCCGGCGGGCACCGCCGAGGACGTCGACGCCGCGGTACGCGCCGCCCGCGCCGCGTTCCCCGGCTGGGCAGCCACCCCGCCCGCCGGGCGTGCCGCCCGGATCGGCGCCCTGCGCGACGTGCTGGCCGCCCGCCAGGACGAGATCGCCGAGACCGTCACGGCGGAGCTCGGCTCCCCGCTGCCGCTGTCCCGGGCGGTGCACGCGGGCGTACCGGTGCTGGTCGCGGGCTCGTACGCCGAACTGGCCGCCACGTACGCCTTCGAGGAGAAGCTGGGCAACTCCACCGTCCTGCTGGAGCCCGTCGGGGTCGTCGGCGCGATCACCCCCTGGAACTACCCGCTCCACCAGATCGTCGCCAAGGTGGCCCCCGCGCTCGCCGCGGGCTGCACCGTGGTCCTCAAGCCCGCCGAGGACACCCCGCTCACCGCCCAGCTCTTCGCCGAGGCCACCCAGGAGGCGGGCCTGCCGGCCGGCGTCTTCAACCTGGTCACCGGACTCGGCCCGGTCGCCGGACAGGCGCTCGCCGAGCACGAGGGCGTCGACCTGGTCTCCTTCACCGGGTCCACCGCGGTCGGCCGGCGGATCGGCGCCACGGCGGGCGCCGCGGTCAAACGGGTCGCGCTGGAGCTCGGCGGCAAGTCCGCCAACGTCATCCTGCCCGGCGCCGACCTCGCCAAGGCCGTCAACGTGGGCGTCGCCAACGTGATGTCCAACTCCGGCCAGACGTGCAGCGCCTGGACCCGCATGCTGGTCGACGCCGAGCGGTACGAGGAGGCCGTGACCCTCGCCGCGGCGGCCGTCGCCAGATACGTCCCGGGGGAGCGCGTCGGCCCCGTGGTCAACGCCGCGCAGCAGGCCCGGGTACGCGGCTACATCGAGAAGGGCATGGAGGAGGGCGCCCGTCTCGTCGCCGGAGGCCCCGAGGCTCCCAAGGAGCGGGGCTACTACGTCAGCCCCACCGTGTTCGCCGACGTCACCCCCGGCATGACCATCGCGCGGGAGGAGATCTTCGGCCCGGTGCTCTCCATCCTGCGGTACGAGGACGTGGACGACGCCCTGCGGATCGCCAACGACACCGTGTACGGGCTCGCCGGCGCCGTCTGGGGCGCCGACGACGCCGAGGCGGTCGCCTTCGCCCGCCGCATGGACACCGGACAGGTCGACATCAACGGCGGCCGTTTCAACCCGCTGGCCCCCTTCGGCGGTTACAAGCAGTCGGGCGTGGGGCGCGAGCTCGGCCCGCACGGCCTCTCCGAGTACCTCCAGACCAAGTCCCTCCAGTTCTGAACCCCCCTCCGACCCACCGAGGAGTCTGTTCGTGGTCCGCGCCGCTGTACTGCCCGCCGTCGGAGCTCCCCTGGAGATCACCGACATCGAACTCCCCGAGCCCGGCCCCGGCCAGGTGAGGATCAGCCTCGCCGCCGCAGGGGTCTGCCACTCCGACCTGTCCCTGTCCAACGGCACCATGCGGCTGCCCGTCCCCGCCGTCCTCGGCCACGAGGGGGCGGGCACCGTGCTCGCCGTCGGCGAGGGCGTCACCCGGGTCGGCCCCGGCGACCAGGTCGTCCTCAACTGGGCGCCGTCCTGCGGGGAGTGCTTCCACTGCGGGATCGGCGAGATCTGGCTCTGCGCCGACGCGCTCAAGGGCGCGGCGAACATCCACGCGCGTACGGCCGACGGCACCGAGCTCCACCCGGGCCTGAACGTCGCGGCCTTCGCGCAGGAGACCGTCGTCGCGGCGAACTGCGTCCTGCCCGCCCCGGCCGGCATCCCCCTCACCGACGCCGCCCTGCTCGGCTGCGCGGTCCTGACCGGATACGGGGCGGTGCACCACTCCGCCCGGGTCCGCGAGGGCGAGAGCGTCGTCGTGTTCGGGATCGGCGGGGTCGGTCTCGCGGTCCTCCAGGCCGCCCGCATCGCGGGAGCGTCGAAGATCATCGCCGTCGACGTGTCGCCGGAGAAGGAGGAGCTCGCCCGCCGGGCCGGGGCCACCGACTACGTCGTCGCCTCGGACACCACCCCGCGCGCGATCCGCAAGCTCACCGGCGGCCAGGGCGCCGACGCCGCCGTCGAGTGCGTGGGACGGGCCGCCACGATCCGCGCGGCCTGGGAGTCCACCCGGCGCGGCGGACGCACCACGGTCGTCGGCATCGGAGGCAAGGACCAGCCGGTGACCTTCAACGCCCTGGAGATCTTCCACTGGGGCCGTTCGCTCACCGGCTGCGTGTACGGCAACAGCGACCCGGCACGGGACCTGCCCGTGCTCGCCGAACACATCCGGGCCGGCCGCTTCGACCTCTCCATGATGGTGACGGAACGCATCGCGCTGGACGGCATTCCGGCGGCGTTCGAGAACATGATCGCGGGCAGGGGCGGCCGCGCACTGGTCGTCTTCTAGGCACCGGAGGCAGGACGCCGGCGGCGGCTCAGGAGGCCCGGGCCTCCGCCGGCTCCTCGCCGACCGCGTCCGTACGCGAGGCCGCCCGCGCCCGGGTGCGGGAGATCGCCACCCCGGCCAGGCACAGCAGCCCGCCCGCGACGGTGAGCAGCGCGGGCACCTCGCCGAGCAGCAGCCACGACATCAGCACCACCAGGGCGGGCACCGCGTACGTCGTCGCGCCCAGCCGGCCCGCTGTGGTCCGGGCCAGGGCGTAGGCCCAGGTGGTGAACGCCAGTGCCGTCGGGAAGACGCCGAGGTAGACCATGTTCAGCGTCGCGGAGAGCGGTGCGTCGGAGGCCTCGGAGACCAGTACCCCGGTGAACGGCAGGCAGGCGGCCGTACCGGCCAGGCAGCCGAACGTGGTGATCTGCAGCGGCGATCCGTGCCGCAGCGCGGGCTTCTGGATGACCACCCCGCCGGCGTACGACACCGCGGCCAGCAGGCACAGGAGCACACCGAGCACCGAGGAGCTCCCGTGTCCGGACATGGAGAGACCCACCACGACGGCACCGGCGAACGAGACCCCCATGCCCGTCAGGAGCCGGCGCGGCAGTCCCTCCCCGAGCAGGCGGGCCCCGAGCAGCGCCATCAGGATCGGCCCGATGTTCACGATCATGGCCGCCGTACCCGCGTCGACCTGCTGCTCGCCCCAGTTGAGCACCACCATGTACAGCCCGAACCACAGCAGTCCGGAGGCGATGACGCCCGGCCAGGCGGCCCTCGGCGGCAGCCCCTCCCGGCGTACGAGCAGGATCGCGCCGAGCGTCAGCGAACCGGCGAGCAGCCGGCCCAGGGCCAGTGCGCCCGGCGAGTACGCCTCGCCCGCGCTGCGGATCGAGACGAAGGCGGAGGCCCACAGGATCACCGTGGTGCACACGGCGGCCGGGGCACGCCAGTCCCGGATCGGTGAGGAAGCCGCAGATGGCGCAGGTGTCGTCGTCATGGCGACGACCGTAGGGCCGAAACGCTTCGGCCCCCAACGAATTGTCAGGACCCGTCAATCGTCGCGGGGTCGAGACCCAGGAGCTCCGACAGTGCCCGCAGCCCGCCGGGTGTCGCCCGGACCGCGCGGCCCGATCCGAAGCGTTCGCACCATCCGGCCTCCAGCGCGTGCCCGCACAGGGCGGCACCCGCGACACCCGCCAGGTGCGGCCTGCGCTCGGTCCAGTCAAGGCAGCCGCGCGCCAGGGGCCGCCGTGACGCGGTGTCCAGCGGTACACCGAGTGCGCCGAACCAGTCCAGCCCGTCCTCGGTGAGCGCGAATCCGTCGTCCTGCCGCAGCAGCCCCCGGGCGGTCATCGCGTCCGTGATCGCGATGCCGAGCCGCCCGGCGAGGTGGTCGTAGCAGGTGCGCCCCCTGGCAAGCGCGCTGCTCAGCCCCGCCGCGCCCAGGGTCCGCGGACCTGCCTCGTCCGGGCCTGGGGCGGTCTGCGCGGCGAGCTCCTCGACGAGCCGGGCGGCACGCGCGCCCGCGAGCCGCAGATAGCGGTGGCGGCCCTGGCGCTCCTCGGCCAGCAGCCCGCCGGCGACCAGCTTCCCCAGGTGCTCGCTCGCGGTCGACGGGGCCACCCCGGCGGACCGTGCCAGCTCGCCCGCCGTCCAGGCGCGGCCGTCGAGCAGGGCGAGACAGAAGGAGGCGCGGGTCTCGTCGGCGAGCAGCGAGGCCAGGGCTGCGAGACGGTGTGCGACCGGGTCGTGCGATGACGTACGTGCCATACGGTCCAGGATGCGTCAGGAACCGTTCGACGGGTGCCGAACGGTTCCTGACGCCGCCTTGCCGCTCGTCACCGTCCGGTCGTACTGGAGAACGAGACCGTCCAGCAGGGCCCGCAGTCCCGTCTCGAAGGCGCCCTCGTCGACCTGCTGGCGGCGGTCGGCCAGCAGGTGGGCCTGCCCGAGGTGGGGGTAGTCGGCGGGGTCGTAGGCGGTCTCGTCGTCGACGAAGCCGCGGGCGAAGGAGCCGAGCGCGGATCCGGTGATGAAGTAGCGCATCAGCGCGCCGATGTACGTCGCCTGGGCGGGCGGCCAGCCGGCCCGGACCATGGCGCCGAACACCGCGTCGGCCACCCGCAGACCGGCCGGGCGGCGCCCCGGCCCCTGGGCCAGCACCGGGACGATGTGCGGGTGCGCGGCGAGCGCCGCACGGTAGGAGACGGCCCAGTCGTGCAGGGCCGCGGGCCAGTCGCGGA
This sequence comes from Streptomyces sp. NBC_01520, assembly GCF_045040375.1. Classification (NCBI taxonomy): domain Bacteria; kingdom Bacillati; phylum Actinomycetota; class Actinomycetes; order Kitasatosporales; family Streptomycetaceae; genus Streptomyces; species Streptomyces sp. NBC_01520. The sequence continues at coordinate 1,639,417 of NZ_CP109404.1, read as the reverse complement.
GGTCGGACTCCTCGAACATCGACAGGTCGACCTGGGCGGACACGGTGTCCGCGACCGCGTCGAGGATCTCGTCCTTGTTCCGGAAGTGGTTGTAGAGCGAGGGCCCGCTGACTCCCAGCTCGGCCGCGAGCCGACGGGTCGAGACGGCGTCGAGTCCCTCGGCGTCCACGAGGGCGCCCGCCGCCTCGACGATGCGGTCTCTGCTGAGGAGGGGCTTGCGCGGTCGGGCCATGCGGCACATAGTAGGGCCTGCAAGCAGAAAACTAGCAGTGCTAATTAAAGTGCTGGACAAAAGTGGGGTGTCGCAGGATGAATCTGGAGCTGAGCGAGGAGCAGGAAGCCGTACGGCAGCTCGCCGAGGACTTCGTCGCACGGGAGATCACCCCGCATGTCGTCGAGTGGGACCGGGCCGAGAGTGTCGACAAGTCGATCGTCAAGAAGCTGGGAGCCCTCGGCTTCCTCGGCCTGACGATCCCCGAGGAGTACGGCGGCTCGGGCGGCGACCACCTCGCCTACTGCCTGGTCACCGAGGAGCTCGGGCGCGGCGACTCCTCGGTGCGCGGCATCGTGTCCGTCTCGCTCGGCCTGGTCGCCAAGACCATCGCCGCCTGGGGGACCGAGGAGCAGAAGCGGCAGTGGCTGCCCGGGCTCACGGCGGGCGAAGCGGTCGGCTGCTTCGGCCTCACCGAGCCGGGCACCGGCTCCGACGCGGGGAACCTGACCACGAAGGCCGTGCCCGACGGCGACAGCTATGTGATCAACGGCTCCAAGATGTTCATCACCAACGGCACCTGGGCCGATGTCGTCCTGCTCCTCGCGCGCACGAACGACACCCCCGGCCACCGGGGCGTCTCCGCCTTCCTGGTGCCCGCCGACAGCCCCGGCCTGACCCGGCGCACCGTCCACGGCAAGCTCGGCCTGCGCGGCCAGGCGACGGCCGAGATCGTGCTGGAGGACGTCCGCGTTCCCGCCACCACCCTCCTGGGGCCGGAGGGCAAGGGTTTCTCCATAGCCATGTCCGCCCTGGCGAAGGGCCGGATGTCGGTCGCTGCCGGCTGTGTCGGCATCGCCCAGGCCGCCCTCGACGCCGCCGTACGGTACGCGGGCGAGCGCGAGCAGTTCGGCAAGTCCATCGCGAGCTACCAGCTCGTCCAGGAGCTGATCAGCGACATCTCCGTGGACGTCGACGCGGCCCGCATGCTGACCTGGCGCGTCGCCGACCTCGTCGACCGCGGCCAGGACTTCGCGACCGCGGCCTCCACGGCGAAGCTCTTCGCCTCCGAGGCGGCCGTCCGCGCCGCCAACAACGCCCTCCAGGTGTTCGGCGGCTACGGCTACATCGACGAGTACCCGGTGGGCAAGCTGGTGAGGGACGCCCGCGTGATGACCCTCTACGAGGGCACCAGCCAGATCCAGAAGCTGATCATCGGCCGTGCGCTGACGGGCGTCTCCGCCTTCTGATCGCTGCCCGGCCGGCCCCGGGCCGCCGCGCGGCCTGAGTACCGACTGAGTACGCCGACGGATGTGGTGTACGCCACCGCGCCCGATGCTGTGCAGCATGAGTGAGACAACATCGGTCAAGCAGCAGAGCACCGCCGCCTTCTACGGCCAGGCCGTTCTCTCCTTCGGAGTGGCCATGGGCGCGGTGGCCCTCGGTATCTTCTTCCTCGACGCGGACGCCTGGGTGCGGGCCTTCCTCGCCATCGGCGTTCTCTACCTCGTCACTTCGTGCTTCACTCTGGCCAAGGTCATCAGGGACCGCCAGGAGGCCGGGCAGATCACCAGCCGTGTCGACCAGGCCCGGCTGGAGAAGATCCTCGCCGAGCACGACCCCTTCCAGAAGCTCTGACGATCCCAGCCACCGGCGTCCCCTAAGCGCTTGCTCAGGTTCGCGGTATGGTGTTCGTCCTGCGAGGGGAAAGGGGCACGTGACGATGAGCACGGCGGAGGAGACCGACGGCGAGAACACGCCGTGGAGCGAGGTCACGCCCGAGGCGGCCCGGCGACTGCTCGTCGCCGCCGTCGAGGCCTTCGCCGAGCGCGGCTATCACGCGACCACCACACGGGACATCGCCGGGCGGGCCGGGATGAGCCCGGCCGCGCTCTACATCCACTACAAGACGAAGGAAGAGCTGCTCCACCGGATCAGCAGGATCGGTCACGACCGCGCCCTGCTCCTCCTGGAGACGGCCGCCGACCGGGACGGCACGGCGGCCGAGCGGCTCGCCGGCGCCGTACAGGCCTTCGTCCGCTGGCACGCCGAGCGCCATACCACGGCCCGGGTCGTCCAGTACGAGCTCGAAGCCCTCGGCGACGAGCACCGTGCCGAGATCGTCGAACTGCGCAGGAAGAGCGATGCCGCGGTGCGCCGGATCATCAGCGAGGGCGTCCGGGCGGGCGAGTTCGACGTCCCCGACATCCCGGGCACCACGCTGGCCGTGCTCTCCCTCTGCATCGACGTGGCGCGCTGGTTCAACGCGCAGGGCAGCCGGACGCCCGACGAGGTCGGCGCGCTCTACGCCGACCTCGTCCTGCGCATGGTCGGCCCCCGGAAGTAGCACCGGCGCGGCCCCGGGGGCGCCTGTACGGCCCGACGCCCCGGGGGTGCCTGTGCGGCTCGGCGGCCCCAAGGTGTGCGCGGCTCAGAAGTAGTAGCGCGACACCGACTCCGCGACGCAGGCGGGCTTTTCGCCGCCCTCGCGCTCGACGGTGACGAGGGCGGTCACCTGCACCCCGCCGCCCGCCTCCTCGACGCTCTTGAGCACGGCGGTGGCGCGAAGCCGCGACCCCACCGGAACCGTCGAGGGGAAGCGGACCTTGTTGGTCCCGTAGTTGATGCCCATCTTCGCGCCCTCGACCTGAAGGATCTGCGGGACGAACACGGGCAGCAGCGACAACGTCAGGTAACCGTGGGCGATCGTCGCCCCGAAGGGGCCGGCCGCGGCGCGCTCGGGGTCCACGTGGATCCACTGGTGGTCGCCGGTGGCCTCGGCGAACTGGTCGATCCTCTTCTGCTCGATCTCCAGCCACTCGCTGTGACCGAGTTCCTGGCCCACCCCGTCACGCAGCTCCTGCGCGGACGTGAAGATCTTCGGCTCTGCCATGTTCCTGGTCCCTGCCTTCCGGCTGTCAGCCCTGAGGTGCGCGCCCCGAGCAGTGTCTAAGCGCTTGCTCAGCATGGTTGGGCAGTGCGTCCCTGTCAACGAGTGACCACCCGGGATTTCGAAGTGGGAGGCGGCGGCCGAGGCGCGACCAGTAGGGTTCGGGGAGTGCCACAGATGCCGCAGACACTTCATGAACTCACGGTCGGCCAGCTCTCCGTGCGCAGCGGCGCCGCCGTGTCGGCCCTGCACTTCTACGAGTCCAAGGGCCTGATCAGCAGCCGCCGCACCAGCGGCAACCAGCGCCGCTACACCAGGGACGCCCTGCGCAGGGTCGCGTTCGTGCGTGCCGCCCAGCGGGTGGGGATCCCGCTCGCCACCATCAGGGACGCGCTCGCCGAGCTGCCGGAGGAGCGCACGCCGAACCGCGAGGACTGGGCGCGGCTCTCGCGCGCCTGGCGCTCGGAGCTGGACGAGCGCATCAAGCAGCTGGGGCGGCTGCGCGACCACCTCACCGACTGCATCGGCTGCGGGTGCCTGTCGCTGGAGAACTGCGTGCTGTCCAACCCCGACGACATCTCCGGCGAGCGGATCACCGGGTCGCGTCTGATGCCCGAGCGCAAGGCGGCGGACCGCCCGTAGGCGCGTGCGGGCCGGGGTCCGGATCCCGCCGGTGCCCGTGTCGCCGGCTCACGTGGGGCGCACCCGTGTCCGGCGCCCCCGCCCGCACCCCTCAGGCGGCCGACGCCAGGTCCCTCGTCCGTACCCCCCGGGCCTTCGCCAGTGCTCCAGCGGTCAGTACGGGCCGGGGGACCACGATGCCGCATCCCGTGCAGACCGGCCCGGACCACGGTTCGCGGTCGAGGTCCTGCCGCCAGGCGATGCCCTTCCCCGCGCAGACCGGGCAGGCGGCGCCCGGCTCCGAGCCCAGGGCGGCGATCAGCCGGCCGAGCACCTCGGCGAGCGGCGCGGTCGGGTGGACCTCCGGGTCGTCGCAGGGGGCCACACCGTTGCCGCCCCAGGTCCGCCGGTGCCAGTCGTCGAACGTGCCCGGCCGGCGCAGCCCGTCGTGCTTCTCGCGGCGCCGCCGCTCGGCGAAGCCCGTCTCGTACGCGAGCCAGACGGCCCGCGCCTCCTCCAGCTCCTCCAGTGCGCGGATCAGACGCACCGGGTCGGGAGCCCGGTCCTCGGGCCCGATCCCGTGCCGGGCACACAGGTGATCCCAGGTCGCCCGATGACCGTAAGGGGCGAATCGTTCCAGGCATTTGCGCAGCGAGTAGCGCCGCAAAGCCAGATCGCCCCGCGGATCGCGGACCTGTCTCGCAAGACTCCGGAAACCGGCCATGGCACTGCCACCTCCGTCGCTCGTACTTCGGCGTCAAGGGATGGACGTACGACTGCCCGATTCGGCTCCATCGAAAGGTGAAAAGTGTCCACGGGTTGAGACGGTCCCCCGTGTGGCGCCGTGTCGCCGTGTGGTGATTCGGAAAAAGTGACTGATGTTCATCTTACCGGCGTGTCCTACCGACGGTAACCTCCGGCGCATCGGCCACCCGGAGGAGCACGCATGCCCCCTCGCACCCGCACGCTCAGAGCCGCAACAGTCGCGGCCGTTCTCGCCCTCGGTACGTCCCTTCTCGCCTCGGCGCCCCAGGCCGGGGCGGCGCAGCCGGAACCCGTCGCCGTCACCGACCACTGCCAGGGTCGGTGCGCGGACATCCTGCCGCCCGGCGAGAACGGCAACGCCACCCTCGTCGAGATCCTCGGCAACAAGGCGTTCGGCACGCACCCCGCGCACAGCGACGACCAGCTCGACCGCTACGACGGCCTGGTGGCCGGTCACACGGGCCTCACCGACCAGAAGCTGACCGACTTCTTCAACGACGCCTCCTTCGGGGTCGCCGCAGACCAGGTCGAGTCCGTCACCACGCCGCGCTCCGACGTCACCATCACCCGCGACAAGAAGAGCGGCGTCCCCCACATCAAGGGCACCACCCGCTACGGCACCGAGTTCGGCGCCGGGTACGCGGCCGGGCAGGACCGGCTCTGGCTGATGGACCTCTTCCGGCACATCGGACGCGGCCAGCTGACCTCGTTCGCCGGGGGCGCGCTCGCCAACCAGGGGCTGGAGCAGCAGTTCTGGCCGCAGGCCCCGTACACCGAGGCGGACCTCGAAGCCCAGGTCGAATGGATCAGAACGACCGAGGGCGCGCGCGGCGAGCAGGCGATGACCGACGCGCAGGCCTACGTCGACGGCATCAACGCCTACCGCGAGAAATCCAAGAACGGCCGCTACTTCCCCGGGGAGTACGTCCTCACCGGGAAGATCGACTCCATCACCAACGTCGGTGAGATCCAGCCGTTCGAGCTGACCGACCTGATCTCGATCGCCTCGGTCGTCGGCGGACAGTTCGGCGGCGGAGGCGGCGGCGAGGTGCAGGCCGCGCTCTCCCTGCTCGCCGCCCAGCAGAAGTACGGCGTCGAGGAGGGCACCAGGGTCTGGGAGTCCTTCCGCCAGCGCAACGACCCGGAAGCCGTCCTCACCGTCCACGACGGCACCTCGTTCCCCTACGCGGGCAAGCCCGACCAGGCCCGCGGCACGGCCCTTCCCGACGCGGGGTCCGTCACCCCGGAACCGCTGATACACGACCGCACCGGCTCGGCGGGCACCAATGCGAAGGCCCCGGTCGAGGCACCGGCCGCGCTCAAGCCGCTGCAGGGCATGTACGACGACGGCGTCATCCCGGAGGGATCGCTGCCCGGATCCGGTGACGGCGCCCGGAAGCGGGGCATGTCCAACGCCCTCCTGGTGTCGGGCGAGCACACGGCGAGCGGGAACCCCATCGCCGTCATGGGCCCCCAGACCGGCTACTTCGCCCCGCAGCTGATGATGCTCCAGGAGCTGCAGGGCCCCGGCATCAGCGCCCGCGGCGTCTCCTTCGCGGGCGTCGGCATGTACATCCAGATGGGCCGCGGCCAGGACTACGCCTGGAGCGCCACCTCGGCCGGCCAGGACATCACCGACACGTACGCCGTCGAACTCTGCGAACCGGACGGCTCCGCGCCCTCCAAGAACTCCACGCACTACCGCGACGACGGCGCCTGCACGGCCATGGAGAAGATGGAGCGCGCCAACTCCTGGAAGCCCACGGTCGCGGACTCCACCGCCAAGGGCTCCTACCGGATGCAGGTCTGGCGCACCGACTACGGCATCGTCACCCACCGCGCCACGGTCGCCGGCAAGCCCGTCGCGTACACCTCGCTGCGCACCACCTACCGGCACGAGGCCGACTCGATCATCGGCTTCCAGATGCTCAACGACCCGGCGTACGTCACCGGCGCGGCGTCCTTCCAGCAGGCGGCCAGTCACATCGACTACGCCTTCAACTGGTTCTACGCCGACTCTCGGACCGCGGCCTTCTACAACAGCGGCATGAACCCGGTGCGCGCCGCCGGAGTCGACCCTGCGCTGCCGGTGAAGGCCGAGAAGGCGTACGAGTGGCGGGACTACGACCCGGCCGCCAACACCGCCACGTACACGCCGTTCGCCGAGCATCCGCGATCCAGCGGCCAGGACTACTACATCTCCTGGAACAACCGGCAGGCCGAGGACTACGCCACCGCCGCCTTCGGCTTCGGCTCCGTCCACCGCGGCGACCTCCTCGACGACCGGGTGGCCGACCTCGTCGCCGACGGCGGTGTGACCCGCGCCTCCCTCACCCGTGCCATGGCGGAGGCGGCCGTGACCGACCTGCGCGGCGAGCAGCTGCTGCCCGAGCTCCTGAAGGTCCTGCGCTCCCAGCCGGTCACCGACCCGGCACTCAACACGGTGGTGCAGCAGCTGGACTCGTGGCGCGCGGCCGGGGCGCAGCGCAAGGAGACCAGCTCCGGATCGCACACGTACACGCATGCGGACGCGGTACGGATCATGGACGCGTGGTGGCCGAAACTCATCGATGCGGAGTTCCGTCCGGGACTGGGCGACGGTCTCTACACCGCCCTTACCGCGAACCTGGCCACCGACGAGTCCCCGGCCGCGAGCCACGGGCCGAGCGGGGCGCACAGCGGCTCCGCGTTCCAGTACGGCTGGTGGGGCTTCGCCGACAAGGACCTGCGCCAGGTCCTCGGACAGCCCGTCAAGGGGCCGCTGGCGAAGACGTACTGCGGCAACGGCGACCTGAGCGCGTGCCGCGAGGCGCTGCTCAGCACGCTGAAGCAGGCGGCGGCGACACCCGCCACGACGGTCTACCCGGGTGACGCCAGCTGCAAGGCGGGGGAGCAGTGGTGCGGCGACGCCATCATCCACCGCGCCCTGGGCGGGATCACGCACAGGACGATCCACTGGCAGAACCGTCCGACGTACCAGCAGGTAGTCGAATTCCCCTCCCACCGCTGACCCACCCCGGGTGCCGGCCGAACCCGCCCGGCACCCGGGCCCACATCTCCGGCACGCCCGGCGTCCGAGCACAAGGGCGACGCGCCGGGCAGCCCTCACCCACACCGTCCGGACGCGCCGGAGGGCCAGATCAGCCCGTCCGGCGCTCGAGGACGAACCGGGGCGCGCCCGCCCGGCGGCAGGCCCCACCCGTCCGGCAGGGACGAAGAACCGGCCGCCGGACGCCCCCGGCCCTCACCGGTACAGCAGATGCCCCTTCCGTACCGCCCGGAACGCCGCCAGATCCGCCCCCCAGGCCCCCACCACCTCATCCGTGTCCGCGCCCGCGTCGATCATCGTGCGGACCCGCGTGTTGCCCGTGAGCTTGTCGATCCAGTTGTCCGAACGCCAGGCGAACCCGCTCCAGGTCCGCTTCGCCGTCACCAGCAGCGCGATACCGGTGCGCACCGGGTCGAAGACCTCCCGGTCCTGGACGTGCACCTGCACCCCGCCCACCGTCTTCCCCTGGAACTTGGAGAACGTCGGCGCGAAGTACGCCTCCCGGAAGGCCACCCCCGGCAGCTCCAGCGCGTTCGCCGCAGCCGCCCACCGGTGGTCGATCCCCTCCGCTCCGAGCAGCTCGAACGGCCGCGTCGTGCCCCTGCCCTCCGAGAGGTTCGTGCCCTCGAACAGGCACGTCCCCGAGTAGACGAGCGCCGTCTCCGGCGTCGGCATGTTGGGGCTCGGCGGCACCCACGGCAGGCCCGTCGTGTCGAAGAAGTCCGAGCGCCGCCAGCCGGACATCTTCACGACGTCCAGCTCCACCGGCCGCGCCGCCAGGAACTCCGCGTTGAAGAGCAGCGCCAGCTCCGCGACCGTCATGCCGTGCGCCTGCGCGATCTCCCGGCGCCCCACGAACGTGGCGAAGGCCGGATCGAGCACCGGACCCAGCGCCGCACGCCCCGTCACCGGGTTCGGCCGGTCGAGGACCACGAGCCGCTTGCCCGCGAGTGCCGCCGCCTCCATACAGTCGTACAGCGTCCAGATGTACGTGTAGAAGCGGGCGCCCGCGTCCTGGATGTCGAAGACGACCGTGTCCACGCCGGACGTGGTGAAGATGTCGGCGAGCGGCTGCCCGCTCTTCAGATACGTGTCGTAGACGGGCAGCCCCGTCGCCGGGTCGTCGTAGCGCCCCTCCGAGCCGCCCGCCTGCGCGGTCCCGCGGAAGCCGTGCTCGGGGCCGAAGACGGCGGTGAGGTCCACCCGGTCGTCGGGGTGCATCACGTCGACGATGTGCCGCACATCGGCGGTGATCCCGGTGGGATTGGTGACGACACCGACCTTCTGACCCGCCAGCAGCCGGTACCCGTCGGCCGCCAGCCGTTCGAAGCCGGTACGTACGCCCGGGCGCCCGGAACCGTGGCCCCGGCCGGTCGCAGCGGCCGTCCCGGCGCCCGCAGCGGTGGCCGCGAAGGCCCCCACCGCTCCGCCGGCCGCCAGCAAACCACGTCTGGACAGGGTCATTCCGGTACCTCCATGATCGCGCCGACTGTCATGGTCACGCACGCTAGCGCGGGTGCGCGCCGCACGGAACGGCCTTGACTGGGCAGAATCCCAGTCCTGCCCGGGACCTCTTCCCGGATCACATACCGACTGGTTAGTCTGCCGGGGAAGACGGCTGAGAGAGGCGGGACCGATGAGTACGGTGCAAGGCGCTGGCGTAGTGGTAACCGGAGCCGGAGGGGGCATCGGCGCCGCCCTGGCGCGCCGATTCGCCGCGGAGGGCGCGAGGGTCGTCGTCAACGACCTCGACGGCGCCCGGGTCGAGGCACTCGCCGAGGAGATCGGCGGCTCGGTGGTCGCCGGCGACGCCTCGAAGATCGTGGAAGCCGCGCGCGACGCGCTCGGCGGCACCGTCGACGTGTACTGCGCCAACGCGGGCCTCGCCTCGGGCGGCGACGCCTTCGCCGACGAGGAGGTCTGGGCCAGGGCCTGGGACGTCAACGTGATGGCCCAGGTCCGCGCCGCCCGGGACCTGCTGCCCGACTGGCTGGAGCGCGGCAGCGGCCGTTTCGTCTCCACCGCGTCGGCGGCCGGCCTGCTCACGATGATCGGCGCCGCTCCGTACAGCGTGACCAAGCACGGCGCGGTCGCCTTCGCCGAGTGGCTCGCGCTGACCTACCGGCACCGTGGCATCAAGGTCCACTCGATCTGTCCCCAGGGCGTCCGTACGGACATGCTCACCGCCGCCGGTTCCGCGGGCGAACTCGTGCTCGCCCCCACCGCGATCGAGCCGGAGGCCGTCGCCGACGCCCTGTTCGACGCCATGGAGCAGGACCGCTTCCTGGTCCTGCCGCATCCCGAGGTGGCCGGCTACTACCGGGCCCGCGCCAAGGACCCCGACCACTGGATCGGCAGCATGAACCACCTGCAGCAGAAGTGGGAGGAGGCCGGCGCATGAACGGGTCGATCTACGCGTCGAAGCCCTGGACCGCCCTGCTCAGCGAGGCACAGCGGGCTCCCGTCCACCCGGCCGAGACCGTGGTGCACGCATTCCGGGCCGCCGTCGACCGGGCCCCCGGGCACCCGGCGCTCGCCTACTTCGACGGGCGCCTCACCTACCGCGAGACCGACGAGCTCTCCGACTCCGTGGCCGGGCACCTCGCCGCCGAGGGGCTGCGCCGCGGGGACCGGGTGGCGATCATGCTGCAGAACTCCCCGCACTTCGTCCTCGCGCTGCTCGGCGCCTGGAAGGCCGGCGCGACCGTCGTCCCGCTCAACCCGATGTACAAGTCCGGCGAGGTCGGCCACGTACTGAAGGACGCGGGCGTGACCGCGCTGATCTGCTCCGACCGGGCCTGGGAGTCCTATCTGCGGGACACCGCCGAGGCCGCGCCGGGCGTGCGCATCGCCGTCACCGCCTGCGAGCTCGACCTGCAGACGACGAACGACCCTCGGGTGCTCGGCTTCGAGCGGCTCCCCGCACCCGGCCCCGACGACCGGCAGGCCGACCTGGTGACCGTCGCCCGGCGCGGCCTCGCCGCCCCGGAGGACCGGGAGCTCACCGCGTCCGACGTGGCGCTGATCAGCTACACCTCCGGGACGAGCGGAACCCCCAAGGGCGCCCTGAACTCGCAGGGCAACATCATGGTCAACGCGGAGCGGCAGCGCACCGGCCACCCCATCGCCGAGGGATCGGCCTACTTCGCGCTCGCCCCGCTCTTCCACATCACCGGCATGGTGTGCCAGCTCGCCACCTGTATCGCCAACGCGGGCACCCTGGTCCTCGCGTACCGCTTCGAGGCGAGCGTGGTCCTGGAGGCCTTCGCCGAGCACCGCCCCGCCTACACCGTCGGCCCGTCGACCGCCTTCATGGCGCTCGCGGCCCACCCGGAGGTCACCCGCGAGCACTTCGCCTCCTTCCGGGTGATCTCCTCGGGAGGCGCACCGCTGCCGCCCGCCCTGGTCGAGAAGTTCCGCGAGGGCTTCGGCCCGTACATCCGCAACGGGTACGGCCTCACCGAGTGCACCGCGCCGTGCGCCGCCGTACCGCCGGAGCACGAGGCCCCCGTCGACCCGGTGTCCGGGACGCTCTCCGTCGGCCTCCCCGGCCCGGACTCGGTCGTCCGCATCATCGACGAGACGGGCGCCGACGTGCCCTTCGGTGAACAGGGCGAGATCGCCGTGCGCGGACCACAGGTCGTCTCCGGCTACTGGAACCTCCCGGAGGCCACCGAGGCCGCCTTCCCGGACGGGGAGCTGCGCACCGGCGACATCGGCTTCATGGACGCGGCGGGCTGGCTCTACGTCGTCGACCGCAAGAAGGACATGATCAACGCCTCCGGCTTCAAGGTCTGGCCCCGGGAGGTGGAGGACGTCCTCTACACCCACCCGGCGGTTCGCGAGGCGGCCGTCGTGGGCGTCCCCGACTCCTACCGCGGGGAGACCGTCCGGGCCTACGTCAGCCTGCGCCCCGGGGCGGACGCGGACCCCGGCGAGCTGAGCGCGTACTGCAAGGAACGGCTCGCCGCGTACAAGTACCCGCGCGAAGTGGAGATCCTGACGGAACTCCCGAAGACGGCAAGTGGGAAGATCCTCAGGCGGGAACTGCGTTCCCCCCGGTAGGACACTCAGGCACAGACGAAAGGGCAGGTGGCGGCAATGGCCAAGGCGACGGACGGGAACGGTACGCCCGTCCCTCAACGGCTGCTGGCCGCCGCCACCCGGCTCTTCGCCGAGCGCGGGTACGACCGCACCTCGGTCCAGGAGATCGTCGAGGCGGCGGGCGTCACCAAGGGGGCGCTCTACCACTACTTCGGCTCCAAGGAGGACCTCCTCCAGGAGGTCTACTCCCGGGTGCTGCGGCTCCAGCAGGAGCGGCTCGACGCGTACGCGAACGCCGACGCCCCGATCGAGGAGCGGCTGCGGGAAGCGGCGGCGGACGTCGTCGTCACGACCATCGAGAACCTCGACGACGCCTCGATCTTCTTCCGCTCCATGCACCACCTGAGCCCGGAGAAGAACAAGCAGGTGCGGGTGGAGCGGCGCCGCTACCACGAGCGCTTCCGGGCCCTGGTCGAGGAGGGGCAGCGCACCGGGGTGTTCTCCTCGGCGACCCCCGCCGACCTGGTCGTCGACTACCACTTCGGCTCGGTCCACCACCTGTCCACCTGGTACCGCCCGGACGGCCCGCTCAGCCAGCAGGAAGTCGCGGACCACCTGGCGGACCTGCTGCTGCGGGCGTTGCGCCCCTGAAGCGTCTTCCGGCAGTGCCGTCTCGCGCTGCGGGCCGGGACTGCCGTGACCAATGATGTCCGGTTATCGGACTACCCTGTCCGGATTCAGCTCTTGACGGTACGCGGTCACCTCGTTGAGCATCGGTCACGCACTCAGCACCGCCAGCTCCAGGCCCCGGCCGTGCACGACCGGGGATCCCCCGCACGTTCCGTCAGTCCCCGAACGGAATCCGGAGCCCTCCATGAGCCCCTCCCGCTACAGACCCCTGTCCGCGGCCGCAGTCCTCGCCGTCGCGGCCCTGCTCGCCACCGCCGCCCCCGCGGCGCAGGCGGAACCCGTCGCCCGTACGGCCGCTGCCGCCGCGCCCGACATACCTCTCGCCAACGTCAAGGCGCACCTCACCCAGCTCCAGTCGATCGCCACCGCGAACGGCGGCAACCGGGCCCACGGCCGGACCGGCTACAAGGCCTCCATCGACTACGTGAAGGCCAAGCTGGACGCGGCCGGATACACCACCGCACTCCAGCAGTTCACCTCCGGCGGGGCCACCGGGTACAACCTGGTCGCCGACTGGCCGGGCGGCGACCCGAACCAGGTCCTCATGGCCGGGTCCCACCTCGACTCGGTGACCTCCGGTGCCGGCATCAACGACAACGGCTCCGGATCCGCCGCCGTACTCGAGACGGCCCTCGCGGTCTCCCGGGCGCAGCTCACCCCGGACAAGCACCTGCGCTTCGCCTGGTGGGGCGCCGAGGAGCTGGGGCTCGTCGGCTCGAAGTACTACGTCAACAACCTCGCCTCCACCGAGCGCGCCAAGCTCGCCGGATACCTCAACTTCGACATGATCGGCTCGCCCAACGCCGGCTACTTCGTCTACGACGACGACCCGGTCATCGAGCAGACCTTCAAGGACTACTTCGCGGGCCTGTCGGTGCCCACCGAGATAGAGACCGAGGGTGACGGCCGGTCCGACCACGCCCCGTTCAAGAGCGCGGGCGTGCCGGTCGGCGGACTGTTCACCGGGGCGAGCAACACGAAGTCGAGTGCGCAGGCCCAGAAGTGGGGCGGCACCGCGGGGCAGTCCTTCGACCGCTGCTACCACTCGTCCTGCGACACGACCGCGAACATCGACGACACGGCCCTTAACCGCAACAGCGACGCCGTCGCCCACGCGATCTGGACCCTGTCCGCCGGCACGGTGACCCCGCCGACCGGCACGGTGTTCAGCAACGCCACCGACGTCGCCGTCCCGGACAACGGCGCCGCGGTGACCTCGCCCGTCGCCGTCACCGGCCGGACGGGCAACGCCCCGTCCACGCTCAAGGTGGCAGTCGACATCAAACACACCTACCGCGGTGACCTCGTCGTCGACCTGCTCGCCCCCGACGGCACCGCGTACCGGCTGAAGAACTCGAGCGGCAGCGACTCGGCCGACAACGTGACCGAGACCTACACGGTCAACGCGTCCGCCGAGACGGCCGACGGCACCTGGAAGCTCCAGGTGCGGGACGTCGCCGCGCAGGACACCGGCTACATCGACAGCTGGCAGCTCACCTTCTGACCCGCGCCGGGGAGGCGCCACCTGCGCGCCTCCCCGCACCGGGCTCAGAGATACTTCTTGATCTCGCGCCGTGCCAGCGAGCGCTGGTGCACCTCGTCCGGCCCGTCCGCCAGCCGCAGCGTCCGTGCCGAAGACCAGAGTTCGGCCAGCGGGGTGTCCTGGCTGACCCCGCCGGCGCCGTGCAGCTGCACCGCCCGGTCGAGGATGTCGCAGACCGCGCGCGGGGTGGCGATCTTGATCGCCTGGATCTCGGTGTGTGCCCCGCGGTTGCCCACGGTGTCCATCAGCCAGGCCGTCTTCAGGACCAGCAGCCGTAGCTGCTCCACCGTCACCCGGGCGTCCGCGATCCAGTTCTGGACGACGCCCTGCTGGGCGAGCGGCTTGCCGAAGGCGGTACGGGACACGGCCCGCCTGCACATCAGCTCGATCGCGCGCTCGGCCATCCCGATCAGCCGCATGCAGTGGTGGATACGGCCCGGGCCGAGCCGCGCCTGGGCGATGGCGAAGCCGCCGCCCTCCTCGCCGATCAGATGCGAGGCGGGCACCCGTACGTCGGTGAAGACCACCTCCGCGTGGCCGCCGTGGGAGTGGTCCTCGTAGCCGTACACCCGCATCGCGCGCCGGACCTCGAGACCCGGGGTGTCGCGCGGGACCAGGATCATGGACTGCTGGCGCCGGATGTCCTCGCCGTCCGGATCCGTCTTCCCCATCACGATGAAGACCGCACAGTCCGGGTTCATCGCCCCGGAGATGTACCACTTCCGCCCGTTGATGACGTAGTCCTCGCCGTCCCGCACGATCCGGGTCTCGATGTTCGTCGCGTCCGACGAGGCCACCTCGGGCTCCGTCATCGCGAACGCCGAGCGGATCTCGCCGGCCAGCAGCGGTTCCAGCCACTGCTTCTTCTGCTCCTCGGAGCCGAACTGGGAGAGCACCTCCATGTTCCCGGTGTCCGGGGCCGCGCAGTTCAGCGCGGTCGGCGCCAGATGCGGGCTGCGGCCGGTGATCTCGGCCAGCGGGGCGTACTGGAGGTTCGTCAGCCCGGCGCCGTACTCCGCGTCCGGGAGGAAGAGGTTCCACAGGCCCTGCCTGCGTGCTTCCGCCTTGAGGTCCTCGATGATCCGCGGGGTGTCCCACGGTGAGGCCAGCAGGGCGCGCTGCTCCTCGGCGACCTCCTCGGCCGGGTACACGTGCTCGTCCATGAACGTGAGCAGCCTGGTGCGCAGCTCCTCGGTACGGGCGTCGAATGCGAAGTCCATGGGTGATCAGCCTTCCTGGAGGGTGGTGAGGCCGTGCGCGATGAAGACCGGGACGAGGTCGCCGATGCGGTCGAAGCCGGCGCCGACGGTCTGGCCCAGGGTGTAGCGGTAGTGGATGCCCTCCAGGATCACGGCGAGCTTGAACCACGCGAAGGCCGTGTACCAGGCGATGGCGGAGGTGTCCCGCCCCGAACGGGCGGCGTAGCGCTCGATCAGCTCGGCGGGGGAGGGGTGGCCGGCCGCGCCGCTCGTGGTGGACACCGGGGACGTGGGCAGGTCCAGGTCGGAGCTGTACATCACGAGCAGCCCGAGGTCGGTCAGCGGGTCGCCGAGCGTGGACATCTCCCAGTCCAGGACGGCCTTGATGCGGTCGTCCGGGCCGATCAGCACGTTGTCCAGGCGGTAGTCGCCGTGTACGACGGTGGGCGCGGGGGAGACGGGGAGCTCCCGGCCCAGCGCGGCGTGCAACTCGTCGATGCCGGGCAGTTCACGGTTGCGGGAGGCGTCCAGCTGCTTGCCCCAGCGCCGCAGCTGCCGGTCCAGGAAGCCCTCCGGGCGCCCGAAGTCGCCGAGCCCGACGGCCGCGGGGTCCACCGCGTGCAGGTCGACCAGGGTGTCGACGAGCCCCAGCACGACGGCCCTGGTGCGCTCGGCGCCGAGCGGGGCGAGCTGCTCCGCCGTACGGTACGGGGTGCCCTCGACGTACTCCATGACGTAGAACGACGCGCCGACGACCGAGCCGTCCTCGCAGAGCAGGACGGGCTCGGGCACCGGCACCGCCGTCGGGTGCAGCGCGCTGATCACCCGGTGCTCGCGCTTCATGTCGTGCGCGGTGGCCAGCACATGACCCAGCGGCGGTCTGCGGACGACCCACTGCCCGCTGCCGTCGGTGACGACATAGGTGAGGTTCGAGCGTCCGCCCTCGATCAGCCGGGCTTCGAGCGGTCCGTTCACCAGCCCCGGCCGCTCGCGGTCGAGATGGCCGCGCAGCAGGTCGAGGTCGAGACCTGGCGGGTGGACTGGGCTCATGGTGCGCACCTCCGGGGCGGTTGGACGATCGGGACCATGATGCCGACCAGTCGGTATGTCGTCCAGTGCCGTTCCCGGAATCCGGCGGGTGATCTCGGTACGGAGTCTGGCGCTCAGTCGTGTCTCTGAATAGAGTTCACGTATGGATACAGCATTGTTGATCGGCGCCGTCCGGCTGATCCCGATCCTCATCGCCGATCCGCCGCTGCTGAACACCCAGGGCGTCCACCAGCCGTACACCCCGCGGCTCATCGTGGAAGTCGTCACCCGCGGCGGCGTGACCGGAATCGGGGAAACCTACGGCGACGGCACCTACCTCGAACTGGCCGAACCCCTGGCCCGCGCCCTGCCCGGCCGTCCGGTCAGCGATCTGAACGGCCTCTTCGCCCTCGCCGAAGAGGTGTGCGGCGACCCACGCGCCGCCGACGAGCGGGTCGACGCGGGCGGACTGCGCGGCGTGCGGACCGCCGACAAGCTGCGGCTCTCCGTCGTCTCCGGCTTCGAGGTCGCCTGTCTGGACGCGCTCGGCAAGACCCTCGGCCTGCCCGTGCACGCGCTGCTCGGCGGCAAGGTCCGCGACCGCGTCGAGTACAGCGCGTACCTCTTCTACCGCTGGGCGGCCCACCCCCACGGCGGCGAACGGGACGACTGGGGCGCGGCCCTCGACCCCGCCGGAGTCGTCGCCCAGGCGCGGCGCTTCGCCCGCGAGCACGGCTTCAGCTCCTTCAAGCTGAAGGGCGGCGTCTTCCCACCCGACGAGGAGATCGCCGCCGTCCGCGCCCTGGCCGAGGCCTTCCCGGGGCAGCCGCTGCGGCTGGACCCCAACGGCGCCTGGTCCGTGGAGACCTCGCTGTACGTCGCCGACCAGCTCAAGGGCGTACTCGAATACCTGGAGGACCCGACGAGCGGTACGGCCGCGATGGCGGAGGTCGCCGCCGGGACGGACCTCCCGCTCGCCACGAACATGTGCGTCACCACCCTCGCGGAACTCCCCGAGGCCTTCGCCCGCGACGCCGTCCAGGTGCTCCTCTCCGACCACCACTACTGGGGCGGGCTGCACCGCACCCGCGAACTGGCCGGGATCTGCCGCACCTTCGGCGTCGGACTCTCCATGCACTCCAACACCCACCTCGGCATCAGCCTCGCCGCGATGACCCACGTCGCCGCCACCGTGCCCAACCTCGACCACGCCTGCGACAGCCACTACCCGTGGCAGACCGAGGACGTCGTCACCACCCGCCACACCTTCACCGACGGACACCTGACCGTCTCCGACACTCCCGGACTCGGCGTCGAACTGGACCGCGTCCGGCTGGCCGCACTCCACCGGCGCTGGCTCGACGACGACGGCACGATGCGCTCTCGCGACGACGCGGCGGCGATGCGCGAGGCCGACCCGGAGTGGGTGACCCCGCCGATCCCGCGCTGGTGAGCCCCGCACACCCCGCTGCCGCCCTTCCACCTGGCCACGGCCTGAGTTGCGGGGACCCTGACCTGCGCCGATCGTCGGAGGATGAAGGCGATCAGCTACAGCAGGTACGGCTCGGCCGATGTCCTGGAATACGGTGAGCGGCCCGACCCCAAGGTCGGCCCCGACTCGGTCCTGGTGAAGGTACGGGCCGCGGCGGTGAACCCCGTCGACTGGAAGGCCCGCGAGGGATACCTCCAGACGGCGCTCGAAACCGTCTTCCCGGTCATCCCCGGCTGGGACGTCTCCGGGGTCGTCGTGCAACCCGGCGCCGCCGTCGACGAATTCGAGGTCGGCGACGAGGTCATCGGCTACGTGCGGGAGGACTTCCTCTCCCGCGGCACGTTCGCCGAATACGTCGCCGCACCCGTGCGCACCCTCGCCCGCAAGCCCTTGAGCCTGAGCTTCGAGGAGGCCGCAGGCCTGCCGCTGTGCGGCCTCACCGCCCACCAGGTGCTGCACCGCACCCTGAAGGTCCAGGAGGGCGAGACCGTCCTCGTCCACGCGGCCGCCGGCGGGGTCGGCTCGCTCGCCGTCCAGCTCGCCCGGCACGCCGGCTGCCGGGTCGTCGGCACGGCCGGCCCCCACAACCACGAATACGTGCGACAGCTCGGCGCCGAACCGGTGGAGTACGGCGACGGGCTCGCCGACCGGCTGCGTGCCCTGGCCCCCGAGGGCTTCGACGCCGCCTTCGACACCGTCGGCGGGGAAGCCCTGCGGGTCTCCGCGGAGACCCTCGCCCCCGACGGCCGGCTCGCCTCCATCGCCGACGCCGAGGTCTTCTCCTACGGCGGCCGCTACGCCTTCGTGCGCCCCGACGCCCAGGACCTCGCCCACCTCGCGGAACTGGCCGAGCAGGGCATCGTCTCCGTCCACGTCGACCGGGTCCTCCCGCTGGAACAGGCCGCGGACGCCTACCGGCTCAACGAGGAAGGGCGCACCCGCGGCAAGATCGTCGTCACCGTGGACTGGGAGAGCTGAGCGCCGTACGCGGGGCCCGCGGGACGGGAGAGCTGAGCGCCGTACGCGGGGCCCGCGGGACGGGAGAGCTGAGCGCCGTACGCGGGGCCCGCGGGACGGGAGAGCTGAGCGCCGTACGCGGGGCCCGCGTTCAGAACAGCATCGCGGCGGCGAACACCGCGAGCGCCACCGTGCACGCCGTCGCCGTCAGCGCGTGGCGCGGCGACAGCGGCGCGGGCTCCGCGGTGCTGACGCCCGTCATCCGCCGGTGCGCCACGCCGAGAAGCCCCAGCCAGGCCAGCAGGCTCAGCGCCCCGGCGATCACCCCGGCCGCACTCGCCCCGCCGTGCAGGGCCTGCCGGACCGCGAGCAGGGCCACCACCGTGCAGGACAGCGTGGTGCGCCGCCAGGCCAACCGCGTCCGCTCCGGCTGCAGCCCCGGATCGCGCCCGCCCGTCACCGGCCCTCCCAGCCGAACAGGACCACCACCACCATGGCCACCGCGACCACGGCGACGGCCAGGCTCAGCAGCGCCGGGAAGCGCGACACCGGCAGGTCCTCACCGCGCCGCATCGCCCGCTCGCAGCGCACCCAGTGGTTGACGGCCCGCAGCGCGCACAGCACACCGGCCCCCAGCAGCCCGAGAGCCAGACCGGCCCGGACCCCCCAGGGCAGGCCGGGCAGGAACTGGTCGACGGCGAAACCACCGC
The DNA here is from genome assembly GCF_045040375.1 of Streptomyces sp. NBC_01520. Classification (NCBI taxonomy): domain Bacteria; kingdom Bacillati; phylum Actinomycetota; class Actinomycetes; order Kitasatosporales; family Streptomycetaceae; genus Streptomyces; species Streptomyces sp. NBC_01520. The sequence continues at coordinate 1,620,217 of NZ_CP109404.1, read as the reverse complement.
CGATCAGCGCGAGAGCCGTACGGATCCAGGCCAGGAAGGTGCGCTCGTTGGCCAGCGAGAAGCGGTAGTCCGGGGTGTCGCCCTCTTCGCGGATCCCCTGCGGCGAGACCCACAGCCGCAGGCCCCGCGCGAAGTCGCCGCGCCGGCTCATCCGGCGGACCCGGCCCGCATCGCCCGCAGCCGGTGGTACGTCTCCAGCCCGTCCGGCACCCACGTCCAGTCGCCGAGCCTGCGCTCCAGTTCCGCGTCCGTCAGGAAGGTGTGCCAGGCGACCTCCTCGGCCTGCGGACGCACCGGCAGCTCGCACCGCACCCGGTACACGTACGACCACCAGGTGTGCTCGGCGCTCGTGTAGAGGAACTTGAACAGGGGTTCGGGGCGGGGGAGCCCCGACACCCCGAGCTCCTCCTCGGCCTCCCGCAGCGCCGCGTCGTCGTAGGACTCGCCCGCGCCGACGACCCCGCCCACGAACATGTCGTAGTGCGAGGGGAAGACCAGCTTGGTGGCGGTCCTGCGGTGGACGAAGATCCTGCCCTCCGCGTCCCTGGCCTCGATGAAGGTGCAGCGGTGGCGCAGCCCGCGCGCGGTCGCCTCGCCGCGCGTCGCCTGCCCGACGACCTCGTCGTTCTCGTCGACGATGTCCAGGATCTCATCTGCGGGAGTCATGCCCCTCATCCAATCCCATGCCGCCGACAGCCGTGGATCCGTGCCGTTCCTTGCCCTCCGGCATCGCCGGGTGCAGCCCGAGCAGCACGATCCCGGCCACGATCGCCGCGAGCCCGGCCGCCTCCCAGGCCAGGGCGCCCGTGTCGGTGCGCACCTGGTCGCCGAGGAAGCCGATCCCGCAGACGATCCCGGCCAGCGGCTGCGCGGCGGTCAGCGCGGGCAGGGAGGCCCGCAGCGGCCCTGCCTCGAAGGCGCTCTGCACCAGGATCAGCCCGGCCACCCCCAGCACGAGCACCGCGTACGGCTGCCACGCCGTCAGCAGGGCCGCCCAGCCGCTCTCCGTCAGCTTCTCACCGCTGACCCTGGTCAGGGCGTCCTGCAGTCCGTACAGCAGCCCGGCCGCGAGTCCCAGCAGCACGGGGGTCCCCCGGGTCCGGGGATGCCGGGCGCAGGCGGTCAGGAGCAGCGCGAGCCCGGCCACCGTGCCGACCACCAGCCAGTGCCGCAGCGGGTCCGTGCCGGCCTGCCCGCCGTGCGGCTCGCCCGCCAGCAGGAACGCGGTGACACCGCCCGCCAGCAGCCACAGGCCGCCCCAGCCCTGCCGGCCCAGCCGCTGTCCGGTGAGATGGCGCGACAGGGCCAGCGCGAAGACCAGATTGGTCGCCAGCAGCGGCTCGACGACCGACAGTTCGCCGTTGCCGAGCGCGAGCGCCCCGAGCACCATGCCGCAGACCATCAGGCCGATTCCGGCCAGCCAGCTCGGCACCCGCATCAGGTCCAGCAGCAGCCGGGGCGAGAGGAAGTCACGCAGGGGCGCGCGGCGGGCCGCGTCCTGCTGGAGGACGAAGCCGAGGCCCAGACAGCACGCGGCACTCACGGCGAGCAGGACAACCAGCACCGACACCGTCCGACCATAGCCCCGCATCGGTACGGGGACCGTGAGGGCGCCACCGGCCGGGCGGTTGACGTGGGAGCGGCCCGTACCGAAGATCTGACGCACAAGTAACTTCGCAGCACCGCGCATGCCCCGCACCCGCCCCGCACCGCCCCGAAGGATGGAACCCATGGCGTACGACGCTGACGTGATCGTGATCGGGGCGGGGCTCGCGGGGCTGGTGGCCACCGCCGAGCTCGTCGACGCGGGCCGGACGGTGATCCTGCTCGACCAGGAACCCGAGCAGTCCATCGGCGGCCAGGCGCACTGGTCCTTCGGCGGCCTCTTCCTCGTCGACTCGCCCGAGCAGCGCCGGCTGCGGATCAAGGACAGCCACGAGCTGGCCCTCCAGGACTGGTACGGCACGGCCGGCTTCGACCGCAAGGAGGACCACTGGCCGCGGAAGTGGGCCGAGGCGTACGTCGACTTCGCGGCCGGAGAGAAGCGGTCCTGGCTGCACGCCCAGGGGCTGCGGCTCTTCCCCGTCGTCGGCTGGGCCGAGCGCGGCGGCTACGACGCCAACGGCCACGGCAACTCCGTACCCCGCTTCCACATCACCTGGGGCACCGGACCCGGGGTCGTCGCCCCCTTCGAACGCCGGGTGCGTGAGGGAGTCGCGAAGGGCCTCGTCCAGCTGCGCTTCCGCCACCGGGTGACCGGTCTCGGCCGCTCGGCCGGGACCGTCGACACGGTCACCGGCGAGGTCCTCGAAGCGAGCGGCACCGAGCGGGGCACCGCGAGCAGCCGCGAGGTCACCGGGGCCTTCGAGCTCAGGGCCCAGGCCGTGATCGTGACCTCCGGCGGCATCGGCGGCAACCACGACCTCGTACGGGCCCAGTGGCCACAACGGCTCGGTACCCCGCCGGAGAAGATGCTCTCCGGCGTACCGGCCCATGTCGACGGGCTGATGCTCGGCATCACCGAGGAGGCGGGCGCCCACCACATCAACCGCGACCGGATGTGGCACTACACCGAGGGCATCGAGAACTGGAACCCGATCTGGGCGAAGCACGGCATCCGGATCCTCCCCGGCCCGTCCTCCCTCTGGCTGGACGCGCGCGGCAAGCGGCTCCCGGTGCCGCTCTTCCCCGGCTTCGACACGCTCGGCACCCTCGAACACATCATGAGGTCCGGATACGGCTACACCTGGTTCGTGCTGGACCGGAAGATCATCGGCAAGGAGTTCGCGCTCTCCGGCTCCGAGCAGAACCCGGACCTCACCGGGAAGTCGGTGCGGGACGTGATCGGCAGGGCGCGCGCCGACGTGCCCGGCCCCGTGCGGGCGTTCATGGACAAGGGCGTGGACTTCGTCGTCGAGAAGGACCTGGGCGCGCTCGTCCGGGGGATGAACGCGCTGACCGACGAGCCGCTGATCGACGAGGACGACCTGCGCCGCGAGATCACCGCCCGAGACCGGGAGGTCGCCAACCCCTTCACCAAGGACCTCCAGATCACGGCGATCAACGGAGCCCGCGCCTACCTCGGCGACCGGCTGATCCGCACGGCCAAACCGCACCGCATCCTCGACCCGGAGGCGGGCCCGCTCATCGCCGTACGGCTCAGCATCCTCACCCGCAAGTCCCTCGGCGGACTGGAGACCGACCTGTCCTCCCGCGTCCTGACCGCGGACGGCACCCCGCTGACCGGGGTGTACGCGGCGGGGGAGGCGGCCGGTTTCGGCGGCGGCGGGGTCCACGGCTACCGCTCGCTGGAGGGCACGTTCCTGGGCGGCTGCATCTTCTCCGGTCGCGCGGCGGGCCGCGCGGCGGCGGAGGCCACGGGCTGACGGGACCCTGCCCCGCGACCGCGGACAGCCCGTGACGGGAGCTTCACGAGCCTGTCCCGATTGTGTGCCGTTCGGCGGTAGGCCGAAATTCGGCGGCTAGCCTGACGGCGCTCAGGGCGTCCCGGGGGGCGTCGGACCAGTTGGACGGAAGCGGGAACAGACGTGGGCAGCAGTCGTGACGGGAACGCGGTGTCGCGCAGGCAGATACTCAGGCTTGCCGGTACGGGGCTGGGGCTGGCCGTGCTCGGGGCCGGGGCCGTGGGGTGCGGGCCCGAGGAGGACCCGGCCGCACCGGCCGGCAGCGCCACACCCGGCGGGGGCAAGAACGGCGACGCCTTCACCACCCCGCCGCCCGGCACCGCGCCCGAGCCCCTGTGGCAGGCGGACACCGCGAACACCAGCCTCTCCGGCAGCGACGCGCTCGCCGTGATCGGCGGCCTGGCCCTGGTCTCGGGCGACCCCCTGGTGGGACGGGACACCGTCACCGGCAAGGAGAAGTGGAAGCGCGCCGGCGTCGCCACACCGGGCGCCAAGCTCATCGTCGGCGGCGGGACGCTCTACCTCGCCAGCGGTGAGTACGACGGCAACGTGGTGGGTCTGGATCCGGCCACCGGCAAGGAGACCTGGCGCAGCCGTCTCGGCGACGAGTACCAGCAGCCGCGCCCCATGGCGGCGGACGACGGCCATGTCTACGTCCTGGCCGGGATCCTGGAGAAGGACTTCACCACGCCGAACAACGTGGTCGCCGCGATCGACACGGCCTCCGGCAAGGTCACCTGGAGCGAGCAGCGCGACGCGGGCACGGAGGAGTACGGCATCAACGCCGCGGTCGTCGGAAAGCGCCTCGTCTACACGGACTACCGGGAGAACGTGACCGTCCGCGACACGGCGACGGGCCGGCAGATCTGGACGAAGAAGATCAGCCGGTCCAACTACCGCCACTTCGCCGTGCACGAGGAGCTCGTGATCGTGGCGGACGGGCAGCGGCTGCGGGCGTTCGAACTCGCCGGGGGCAAGGAGCGCTGGTCCCTCAAGACGGAGGAGTTCAGCCGGTTCAACGACCCGAACCTCCTGGACGGCGTGCTCTACGCCTCCGACAGCGCGCGCGGCCTGTGGGCCGTGGACCCCGCCACGGGCAAGGAGGTCTGGCACAACGAGGACCTGCGGGAGACGGCGACGCAGGCATGGCAGTTCGTCAAGGTGAACGGCACCCTCTACGGAGCCACCGAGTTCGACAAGGACGGCGGCGTGCACGCCTTCGACGCGGCGACCGGGAAGCTGCGCTGGACGTACAACGACAAGACCGGCGACATCCAGCAGTGGTACGTGGCCGCGGCGGGCGACCGGCTGGCCGTGATGCACGGGAAGCGGCTCTACGCGCTCCCCGCGGTCTGACCACCCCGCCCCCGGCCCGGCCCCCGCTGCGCGACGCACGGGGGCCGGGCGTTGTCGTTCCGGGGGCCTGTGACGGGCGGGGGCGATGCCGCTGGTTCGTACCGGGTGTGTCCGGACAGGCCGCTCCCGCGCGTCGTTGTTACGGAGGTCCGGACCGGGTAGCGCCGCTCCCGCCGGTCCGCCCGGGCAGGGCCGGGTAGCTCCCGCAGATACGCACCGGGCGGGCGGCGGGCCAGTCCGCCCCGCACCCGCCGGTCCGCCTCGCTCGGGCGTCCGCCCCCGCCCAGGTGTCCGCCCCCGCTCCGCGTCAGGGCGGCCGCCGTCAGAGCAGCCGCTCCACCACCCGGAACCTCTCCGCCACCACCATCGTGTCGTCGTCCACCGTGAACGACGGATCGCCCAGCGCGTCGCGCATCTCCTCGCTGTGCCAGAACGCCTCGTGCCCGGCCCGCCACTCCGCCACCGATGTGCAGCCCTCGCCCTCGTCGAGCGCGTGCTGCAGATCGATCGACCCCAGCGGCATTACGCGCACCTCCGTCACCTCGACCACCGCGGTCTCCCGCCCCTGCGAGTCGATGAGCGCGGACCGCTCGCCCACCGGCGGCAGTTCCTCCTTCTCGATCTCGTACTCCAGGAGCAGACCGGACGTCGACACCTTCTCGCCGGAGAGCACGGCCGCCACCAACTGATCGCGCAGCGGCCCGGGGAAGGCGAGGAGGAACGGTTTGAGCGGTTCGGGTGTGTCCATCCCGGCAGTGTGGCACGCGTCACCCCGGCCCCACCGGCCCCTTCCGTACCCCCGCGACGAGCTGCGCGAAAGGTGTGGACCAACCTCCCCCGGCGGTCAACTGCGTGAACGGAGCATGCAGTTACGGGCGGTTCGCCCTTCACCGGGGCCCCTTACCTGCCGCTTTGCTGTGTGCGATCGTCTGCTCGCACACGGCATCGAACTGCGCGCGCACCGCGTCGAAAAGGAAGCCCGCGGATGTCTCCGCCTCCGCCTCCGCCTCCGCCGGGCCGCGCCCAGGCACCCCGGCTCGTGGCCTCCGGCCTCGCCGGAATCGCGCTGCCGGCCATCGCCGTGTTCACCGTCCGGGACTTCGGCGTACTCGTCGGCTCGGGCCCCGGCTCGGGGCTCAACTGGCTGCTGCCCGGAGTCATCGGCGCCGCGCTCGTCGTCGGCCTCGTGTACGGCGCGGTGCTGCGCTCCACCAAGCCGGAGGTCCACGCCAGGATCCAGCTGGGCAACGAGGCCTTCCAGCTGGCGAGGGCCGCAGAGGACGCCCGGCCCCCGGTAGTCCTTACGGTGGTGTGACGTACACCCGCGGCCCCTGGTGACAGGACGGCCGCGGGTGTTCGATGGGCAGGTGAACAGTCGCCCTCCCGGTCACCGGGAACCACCCGGCCACGAAGGCCCACCCGGCCACGAGGACCCGGCCGGCAGCCGCGGCACCCCCGTGGGCCGCCGCCTGGTCCTGGCCATGCTGGGCCTCGGCGCCGCCGGAGTCGTGGCGGCCCCCGCACTCCAGCGGGCACTGGAGTCCGGGCTCGGCGCCGTCGCCGACAAGGACCCCACCGGCCTGACCGGGCTCCTGCCCAACGGCGGCGGCTTCCGCTACTACTCCGTCGCCACCTCCGTGCCGAAGAAGACCGCCGCCGACTACCGCCTCACCGTGGACGGCCTGGTCGACCGCCCGGCCACGTACACACTGGACACCCTGAAGGCGCTCCCGCAGACCCGCCTGGTCCGGGACGTCCAGTGCGTCACCGGCTGGCGGGTCCCCGAGACCCCGTTCGAGGGGGTCAGGCTCTCCGCGCTGCTGGACGCGGCAGGCGTACGGGCGGGCGCGAAGGCTATCCGCTTCACCTGCTTCGACGGCGCCTACAGCGAGAGCCTCACCCTGGAACAGGCGCGCCGCGCAGACGTCCTGGTCGCCCTGCGCATGCAGGACAAGCCGCTGGCCCACTCGCACGGCGGCCCGGTCCGGCTCTACGTGGCCCCGATGTACTTCTACAAGTCGGCGAAATGGCTCTCCGGGATCACCGTCACCGACTCCGTCCGCCCCGGCTACTGGGAGGAGCTCGGCTATGACGTCGATGCCTGGGTCGGCCGGTCCAACGGCCGCGACGACGCCCCCACCGTCTGAACTCCCGGTGAGGATCCGCCGCTTCACCCGCGCAGAGCGCTGGGTGCACCGCACCACCGCCTGGCTGACGCTGCTCTGCGTGGCCACGGCCGCCTGCCTGTACGTCCCCCAGCTCGCCGAACTCGTCGGCCGTCGCCACCTCGTGGTCACCGTCCACGAATGGTCCGGGCTGCTCGTTCCCGTACCGCTGCTCGCCGGGCTGGTCTCCCGGGCCCTGCGCGCCGACCTCTCCCGGCTCAACCGGTTCGGACCGCACGACCGGCAGTGGCTCAAGGCCGCTCTGCGCCGCGACCGCACGCCCGGAGCCCGGCCGGCCGGGAAGTTCAACGCGGGCCAGAAGCTCTACGCTGCCTGGATCGCGGGCGCCGTGCTCGTCATGCTCGGCACGGGCCTGCTCATGTGGTTCACGGACCTCGCACCACTGGTGTGGCGCACCGGCGCGACGTTCGTGCACGACTGGCTGGCGCTCGCCGTCGGCATCGTCCTTGCCGGACACATGGCGAAGGCGCTCGCCGACCCGGAGGCACGCCGTGGCATGCGCACCGGGTCGGTCGAGCGCCCTTGGGCCCGCTCCGAGCACCCGCTGTGGCGGGATCCCGAGGAGAAGTAGCTACAGAACCAGCGACAGCAGCAGGATGAAGCCCAGCGAGACGACGGAGATGATGGTCTCCATCACCGACCAGGTCTTGATCGTCTGACCGACGTCCATGCCGAAGTACTCCTTCACCAGCCAGAACCCCGCGTCGTTGACGTGGCTGAAGAAGAGCGAGCCCGCACCGACGGCGAGGACGAGCAGGGCCGCCTCCGGGGTGGACATGCCGGCCGCCAGCGGAGCGACCAGACCGGCCGCCGAGATGGTGGCCACGGTCGCCGAACCCGTTGCCAGGCGGATCGCGACGGCGATCAGCCAGCCGAGCAGCAGGGCGGGTATCGACCAGTTCTCGGAGAACTCGAGGATCATCCGGCCCACACCGGCGTCGATGAGGGTCGTCTTGAAGCCACCGCCGGCACCGACGATCATCAGCACGCCGGCGATCGGGGCGAGCGACTTCTCGACGGTCGTGGAGAGCCGCGCCCTGGTGAATCCGGCGGCCCGGCCCAGCGTGAACATACCGACGATCACCGCGGCGAGCAGGGCGATCAGCGGCGAACCGATCACATCGGTGACCCGCTGGACGTGGTTCTCCGGGTTGTCCACCACGATCTCGACGAGGGCCTTGGCCAGCATCAGGACGACGGGCAGCAGCACGGTGGCCAGGGTGGCACCGAAGCCGGGGCGGCGGTCCAGGTCCTCCGAGGGGCGCTCGGGGATCATCTTCTCCGGCGCCTGGATGTCCACCCAGCGGGCGGCGTACCGGGAGAAGACCGGGCCCGCGATGATCACCGTCGGGACGGCGACGAGGACACCCAGCGCCAGCGTGACGCCCAGGTTGGCGTCGAGTGCGTCGATGGCGACCAGCGGGCCGGGGTGCGGCGGGATCAGACCGTGCATCACCGAAAGTCCGGCGAGGGCGGGGATACCGATCCGCATCAGGGAGTAGTTGCCGCGCTTGGCGACCAGCAGCACCACCGGGATCAGCAGCACGATGCCGACCTCGAAGAACAGCGGCAGACCGATGATCGAGGCGATCAGCACCATCGCCCAGGGCATGGCGCGCCCGCTCGCCTTCGCGAGAATCGTGTCGACGATCTGGTCGGCGCCGCCCGAGTCGGCGAGCAGCTTGCCCAGGATCGCGCCGAGCGCGATCAGCACACCGACACTGGCGACGGTGGCGCCGAGGCCCGTGGAGAAGCTGGTGATCGTCTTGTCCGGCGGGGCACCCGCGAAGACGCCGAGCGCCAGCGAGCCGATGGTCAGCGCCAGGAAGGCGTGCACCTTGAACTTCGTGATGAGTACGACGATGACGGCGATGCCCGCCAGGACGGCGATGCCCAACTGCGCGTTGCCGGCCGAGGTGATCGGCTCGACGGCATCCGCTGCCAGCATCTCGACGCTGAGACTGCTCACGGTGATCCTCAGGAATCGAGCCGGCGCAACGCGGCGACGGCCCGGTCGGTTATTTCTTCGGGGGTTCCGGACACGTCCACTGCCACGCCCGCCTCGTCCTCCTGCAGTTCCTGCAGGGTCGCGAACTGGGAGTCGAGCAGTGCGGCCGGCATGAAGTGCCCCTTGCGGTCCGCCATCCGGCGCTCGATGAGAGCCCGGTCGCCGGTCAGATGCAGGAAGACGGCACCAGGGGCTTCGGCGCGCAGCCGGTCACGGTAGACCCGCTTGAGCGCCGAGCTGCTGACGACTCCGCCGAGCCCCGCCCGGCCGTGGGCCCACCGGCCGATCGCGTCCAGCCAGGGCCGGCGGTCGCTGTCGTCCAGCGGGGTACCCGCCGACATCTTGGCGATGTTGGCCGGCGGGTGGAAGTCGTCGCCCTCGGCGTAGGGAACGCCGAGTGCGGCGGCGAGCAGGGGGCCGATCGTGGTCTTTCCGGTCCCTGCTACGCCCATCACCACGACGACGTGGGGGGTGCTCATTGGTGCCTCGCTGTCTTCTTCGACATCGGTCCGTCGCGCTACTGAAACTCATTACGTACGACTTATTCAAGTAGCTGTGACATAAACGTCGTACTTTTTGTTCCTGCAGGCCGCCCCGTAGGCTTGTGGGCATGACCACACAGGGCCAGGGGCTGCATACACATGTGCTGGACACCCTGGGTCTGGAGATCGCCGCGGGCGGCTGCCCGCCGGGCCGGGTCCTGCGCACCGATGAACTCGCCCAGCGCTTCGACGTGTCCCGCACCGTCGTGCGCGAGGTCGTCCGCGTACTGGAATCCATGCACCTGGTCGAGTCCCGGCGCCGGGTCGGCGTGACCGTGCGGCCCACCGAGGAGTGGAACGTCTACGACCCCCAGGTCATCCGCTGGAGGCTGGCCGGAGCGGACCGCCCCCGGCAGCTGCGGTCGCTCACCGTGCTGAGGTCCGCCGTCGAACCCGTCGCCGCCGGACTCGCCGCCCGCCACGCCACCGCCGAGCAGTGCGCCGCCCTCACCGAATGCGCCCTCGGCATGGTCGCCACCTCGCGCGGCCAGCAGCTGGAGGGCTATCTGCGGCACGACATCGCCTTCCACCGGATCGTGCTCAACGCCTCCGGCAACGAGATGTTCGCGCGGCTCGGCGACGTCGTCGCCGAGGTCCTCGCGGGCCGCACCCACCACCAGGTGATGTTCGAGGACCCGGACCCGGCCGCCGTCACCCTGCACGTACGCCTGGCCGAGGCGGTCCGCGAGGGGGACGCGGCAGCCGCGGAACGCCTGACGAAGGAGATCGCGGTGGGCGCCCTCCACGAACTGGACGTACTCGCGCCCTGAGCTTCGCCCTCGGTCGCCGGGCGAGCACGGTCCTTCACGCACGTGCGCCAACCGCCCCACAGAGGCCGCGAACACCATCTCCGGCGCCGCCGGGAGGGCCGCCCTCCAGTACCCGTTCGGAGCCCTCCTGCGATCCGGCGCCACCGTCCGACGAGATCGGCCGGACACGTGTGCTGCCGACCTGCGACGGCGGCCGGAGGTCCACGACCCCGAGGTCTGACACCCAACCCTCCTCCGTGGAACGCAACGCCCCGGAGGGTGCCGGCGCGGCACCCTCCGGGGCGTACGGTTGTCCGTGATCAACCTTCGCAGGAGCCCCACTCGGAAACAGGGAGACCACGGTATGGCGCAGCAGGTGCAAGGGGTCATCGCACCGGGGAAGAACGAGCCGGTGCGGGTCGAGACCATCGTGATCCCGGACCCCGGGCCCGGCGAGGCAGTCGTGAAGATCCAGGCGTGCGGCGTCTGCCACACCGACCTGCACTACAGGCAGGGCGGCATCAACGACGACTTCCCGTTCCTGCTCGGCCACGAGGCCGCGGGCATCGTGGAGTCCGTGGGCGAGGGCGTCAGCGACGTCGCGCCCGGCGACTTCGTCGTCCTCAACTGGCGTGCGGTGTGCGGACAGTGCCGCGCCTGTCTGCGCGGCCGTCCCTGGTACTGCTTCAACACCCACAACGCCGCGCAGAAGATGACCCTGCTGGACGGCACCGAACTCTCCCCGGCCCTCGGGATCGGTGCCTTCGCCGAGAAGACCCTCGTCGCGGCCGGCCAGTGCACCAAGGTCGACCCCGAGGTCTCCCCGGCCGTCGCCGGACTGCTCGGCTGCGGTGTCATGGCGGGCATCGGCGCGGCCATCAACACCGGCCAGGTCGGCCGGGGCGACTCCGTCGCCGTCATCGGCTGCGGCGGCGTCGGCGACGCGGCCGTCGTAGGCGCCCGGCTCGCGGGCGCGGCGAAGATCATCGCGGTCGACATCGACGACCGCAAGCTGGAGACGGCGAAGAGGATGGGCGCCACCCACACCGTCAACTCACGCTCCGGCGACCCCGTCGAGGCGATCCGCGCGCTGACCGGCGGCAACGGCGCGGACGTCGTCATCGAGGCTGTCGGCCGCCCCGAGACGTACAAGCAGGCCTTCTACGCCCGTGACCTCGCCGGCACCGTCGTCCTCGTCGGCGTCCCCACCCCGGAGATGCAGCTCGAACTCCCGCTGCTCGACGTGTTCGGACGCGGCGGCTCGCTCAAGTCCTCCTGGTACGGCGACTGCCTGCCCTCGCGCGACTTCCCGATGCTCATCGACCTGCACCAGCAGGGCCGCATCGACCTCGGCGCGTTCGTCACCGAGACGATCGGACTCGGCGACATCGAACAGGCCTTCGCCCGCATGCACGACGGTGACGTCCTGCGTTCGGTGGTGGTGTTCTGATGACCGCCCGTATCGACCACCTGGTCACCTCCGGCACCTTCGCCCTCGACGGCGGTGAGTGGGACGTCGACAACAACGTCTGGATCATCGGCGACGAGACCGAGGCGGTCGTCATCGACTCCGCCCACGACGCCCTCGCGATCGAGGCCGCACTCGGCGGCCGTACGCTGCGCGCCATCATCTGCACCCACGCGCACAACGACCACATCGACGCGGCCCCCGCCCTCGCCGACGCGACCGGCGCACCGATCCTCCTGCACCCCGACGACCTGCCGCTGTGGAAGCAGACCCACCCGCACCGCACCCCCGACGCCGAACTGGCCGACGGGCAGGAGCTGGAGATCGCCGGAACACGCCTGTCGGTCCTGCACACCCCGGGCCACGCACCGGGCGCTGTCTGCCTCTACGCCCCGGACCTGGCCACCGTCTTTACCGGTGACACCCTGTTCCACGGCGGGCCCGGGGCCACCGGACGGTCCTTCTCCCACTTCCCGACGATCGTCGACTCGATCAGGGACCGGCTGCTCGGACTCCCGCCCGAGACGGTCGTGCGTACCGGACACGGGGACTCCACCACGATCGGCGACGAGGCCCCGCACCTGGACGAATGGATCGCCCGCGGCCACTGACCCGGCCCGCGTTCACCGGTCCGGCCACGCGGACAGCCGCAGGCCGCTCTCGAAGCGGTGCGGCACACCCGTGACCGGGTCGGTGAACTCCAGCACCCTGGCCAGCAGTTGCATGGGCCGCGTGTAGTCGTCGCGGTCCTGCTCCGGCTCCACCACCGGATAGACGGGATCGTGGACGAGCGGCAGACCCAGCGCGTTCATATGGACCCGGAGCTGATGGGTACGCCCGGTTGCGGGCAGCAGCCGGTAGCGGCCGAGCCCGCCCCGGTGCTCCAGCAGCTCGATCCGGCTCTCGCTGTTCACCTCGCCGGGCTCCTCGCGCGCGGCGATGACCCCGCGCTCCTTGACGATCCGGCTGCGCACGGTGCGGGGGAGCGCCACCCCCGGGTCGTACGAAGCCACCGCCTCGTACTCCTTGCGCACCAGCCGGTCCCGGAACAGCGTCTGGTAGGCACCCCGCTCCCCGGGCCGTACGACGAGGAGCACCAGCCCCGCCGTCAGCCGGTCGAGCCGGTGCGCGGGCTGCAGGTCCGGGAGATCCAGCTCCCTGCGCAGCCGGGCCACCACCGTCTCGGTGATGTGCCGGCCGCGCGGGGTGGTGGCCAGGAAGTGCGGCTTGTCCGCGATGACGAGGTGCGTGTCGCGGTACACCACGCCGACCGGGAACGGCACCGGTTCCTCCGGTGCGAAGTCGCGGTGGAACCAGAGGTACCGCCCCGCTGTGTACGGCTCGTCGCCCCCCACCGCAGCGCCGTCGGCCCCGACGAACCGCCCCCCGGCCAGCATGGCCTCCACCCGTTCCGCGCCGATCGCCCCCGCGAACCGGTCCAGCAGATGGTCCCGGACGCACCCCCAGACCCCGTCGGGGTCCTCCGGCAGCCGCACCCGCACCGGATCGACTCCCGCGTGCTGCGGCAACGGTGCGGCGGGGGGTTTCGCCCGTCCTCTCATCGCGTCGGTCCTTGTCATGGGTGGGGGCCTGGAGGAACTGCCCATCATGGCACCGCCCGGCGACCGGTTTCCCACACAGCTGCTTCCTGTTCTGGACGCCACCGCTCGGCCGGGTGTCGGCCGAGCGTTCTGTGCGGGCGGCGGTCATTTCTTGTCGCGCAGGTGGGCGATCTGTTGCCGGGAGAGTTCAACGGTGCGCTGCATGTGCCGGTACAGCAGGGCGCGCTCGTCCTCGGTGTAGTCGGCGAACATCGCCTGCCATCCCTGGCTGAGCTCGGACCACAGCTCCATGAGATCCCGCATGGCCTCCGGGACAGGCTCCACCCGGACCCGGCGGCGGTCGGTCTTGTCGCGGTGCCGGACAACGTAACCGGCCTTCTCGAGACGGTCGACCAGCCGGGTGGCCGATCCGCTGGTCAGGCCGGTGAGTTCGGCGATCCGGCCGGTGGTGAACGGGCCGGGCTCGGCGGTCAGCAGGTTGAGGCACTGGACGTCGGTGGGGTGCAGCTTGAGGTGATCCGCGACCGCCTGGTTGAACATGACGTAGGAGGCCAGGTAGCGGCGGGACTCCTGCTGGAGATCGTCAATCAGCATGCATACCCTCGCTAAATATCTGCGTAACGCAGTAACTGTGTCGTACGGTAACCGCATGACGAAGGAATTCTACCGGCCCGTGGTGGCCGTCGCCGGAGCGACCGGCGCCCAAGGCGGTGCGGCCGCCCGCTCGCTACTCGATCAGGGCTTCCAGGTCCGTGCCCTCACCCGCACTTCCGACTCGGCCGCCGCCCACGCGCTGAGGGGTCTCGGCGCCGACGTGTACGCGGCGGACTTCGACGACAGCAAGTCGCTGGCGGCGGCCCTGAAGGGCGCCGACGGACTGTTCGCGATGTCCACGCCGTTCGGCTCGGACCCGGAGACCGAGGTCAGGCAGGGCATCGACCTGCTGGAGGCCGCCCGTGGTGTCGGGCACATCGTGTTCACCTCGGCAGCGCACGCCGACCGCGGCACGGGCATTCCGCACTTCGAGAGCAAGTACCGCATCGAACGGCACCTGCGAGGGCTGGGTGTGCCGTGGACGATCCTCGGTCCGGCCGCGTTCATGGACAACTACACGGTCGAGTGGTCGCTCGAGGGCCTGCGCGAAGGCCGGTTCGTGCTGCCGATGCCGGCCGACCGGCCGCTGACGCTGATTCCCGCACGGGACATCGGGGCCTTCGCAGCCCATGTTCTTACGCGGCCGCAGGAGTTCGCGGGCCGGCGCATCGACATCGCTTCCGACAAGCTGACCTGCCTGGAGATCGCGGAAGCCCTGACCGGGGTATGCGGCCGGCCGATCGTCTTCGAGCGACTGCCGATCACCCACGTCGAGGCGTTCTCGGCCGATCTCGCCGCGATGTTCCGCTACTTCACAGACGTCGGCCTCGATGTGGACGTGGACGCACTGCGGCGCGACTTTCCGGAGATCGGCTGGCAGCGCTTCGATACGTGGGCAGCCGGGCGCACCTGGCCGGTCAGCTGATTCCACGCGTCAGCACGTGGCCGGACTCAGGCCGCGAGCAGTTCATACAGGCGCTCGGCCGGGGTTCGCCGGCCGGGCGTTCTGCGTGGGCGGCGGTTGAATGGCACCGCCCGGCCGTCAGGAGCCGAGCAGCCGCTCGTACTCCTCCTGCGTGACCGGAAGCACCGTGCCGTGCCGGGCGCCCGCCGGGAGTGCGTAGTCCGCGGACATCGTCCACCTGCCCGAGTCGAGGTCGTCCGTCTCGAACGGTACGTAGCCGCGCCCGCCGAACTCGTCGATGAGGAGGTACCACTTCTCCTCGGTGTTGGACCTGAAGACCGCGGGGCCCTCGCCCCGGTCGACCGAGCCCTTGCCGATGCAGTCGGCCACGAAGCCGTACGAACGGGACGTGAGGTCCTGAGACTTCTCCGCCGTGATGAACTTGGAGCACGGGGTGTCCGACGACGGGTTCCGCTCGTCCTTGGTGAAGCGGTAATAGCTGCCGTCGTGGCGGATGACCGTCGAGTCGATCACCGAGTACCCGGGGTCGTGCCACACCTCCGGCTCGGTGAAGGTGCGGAAGTCACGCGTGGTCGCGTACAGCATCTTGTTGTAGGTGCTGCCGGTGTGCTCCGGGTCGTCCGCCGCGTAGATCTTGGAGGCCCAGAAGACGACGTACGAGCCGAGCCTCTCGTCGTAGTACGCCTCCGGGGCCCAGGTGTTGCCGGCGGTGCCGGGCGCGACCTCCACCAGGCGCCGGTCGGTCCAGTTCACCAGGTCCGTGGACTCCCAGACCATGACCGACCTGCTGCCGGTGCGCTGGACCTGGTCCCAGCTGCCGCCCGCGCCGCCGTACATCCGCAGGTCGGTGGCGATCTGGTAGAACTTGTCGCCCTCCGGTGAGCGGATGACGAACGGGTCGCGGAGCCCCTCGGTGCCGAGGTCCGAAGTGAGCACCGGCTCACCGCCGTTCAGTTCCTGCCAGTGCAGCGGGTCGTCGCCACGGCTGAGCGACATCCGTATCTGCTCGCCGTCCTCGGTGCTCTCGCCCGTGAAGTAGCTCATGGCGTAGCCGGTGTACGTCCGCTCCTGCGGCAGTTCGGGCACGGCGGCGGTGAAGGTACGGCGCGTGGCCGCCCTGCCCCGGGTGACCACGGCGGTGAGCTCCACGCTCGTCGGTCCCGCACCGGGCTCCGGGCGGTGCACGATGCCTGTCGCGTCGATGACCCGGGGCCGTTGGGACCTCCACGTGACGGTGGTGCCGTGGGCCCCGGTGGCGGGCAGCGTCAGATGGCCGCGTACGTCGTCGAGGCCGTGGACCATGAGCCCGGCGGCGGCCCGTGCGGTGGCCGCCCTGTCGCCGACCGGGGCCGGCCCGGCGTGGGCGGAGCCTCCGCCGGGCAGCGTGAGCAGGCCGACGACCAGCGACAACAGGGGCAGCAGCGGGGTGAAGGCTCTTCTCGCGGAGTGTCCCGCAGGGTGCGGAGGCATGAGTCTCCCGACATCACGTTCGGTGTACCGGTCGCCGTTCGTCAAATCGGACCGACGTTAGGGCTGGTCCTGAGCCCTAGTCAAGGGGAACGGACGAAACTGCGCGCACCGTAGAAAGCGCTTGCCGATCCGCGTAGGGTCCTGCCCGCTGAATCCATTCAACCGGAATCCGTCCACCCCGGAATCCGATCCATCCCAACCGGAGGAGCCCCGCCATGCGCCGAGCCGGATCCGCACTGCTGGCCGCCTGCACCGCCGTCGCCGCCCTGACCGCCCTCGCGTCCACCCCCGCCAGGGCCCAGGACCGCCCCGCCGCCGGGCCGGACGCCCTGGACCACTGCACCGGCACCGCCCCCGTCCTCTGCCACTTCGATGTCGCTCCCGGCACCTACCGCGTCCGGGTCCTCCTCGGTGGAGGCGCCGGGGCCGGCTCGACCTCCGTCACCGCCGAGACCCGCAGAACCGTGCTCGCCGAGACCCCGAACGCCGCCGGGAAGACCGTCCGCCGCAGCTTCACCGTGGACGTCCGCGAACCGGAGGGCGAGCCCACCGGACCCACCGGCAGCCCCGGACTGGACCTCGCCTTCGGCGGTACGGCACCGCGGCTCGCTGCGCTCCGGGTCGAACGCGTCCGCACGCCCCAGATCCTCCTCGCCGGCGACTCCACCGTCTGCGACCAGCCCGGCGACCCCTACTCGGGCTGGGGGCAGCAGCTCCCGCAGTACCTCACCGACCGGATCGCCGTCGCCAACTACGCCGACTCCGGGGAGGGCTCGCAGTCCTTCCGGGACAACCCGGCACTCTTCCCCGCGCTCCGGGCCCGTATCCACCGCGGTGACCTCGTCCTCGTCCAGCTCGCCCACAACGACAAGCAGACCGACCGCGCCACCTACCGCACCAACCTCACCGCGATGATCGAGGACGTACGGGCCGAGGGCGGACGGCCCGTGCTCGTCACCCCGATCGTCCGCCGCTGGTTCAACACCGACGGCACCCTCGACAACGGCACCGCCCTCCTCGTCAACGGCCTGGGCGTCGACCTGCCCGCCGAGGTGCGCACCCTCGCCGCCGAGCAGGGCACCCCGCTCGTCGACCTCACCGCCCTTACCAAGGCGCGTGTCGAGGAGCTCGGCCCCGAGGCGTCCAAGGCCCTCTACCTCTACGACGAGAAGCGCGACAACACCCACACCTCCACGCGCGGCGCCACCGAGTATGCCGCGCTCGTCCTCGGCGAGCTGCGCGACCGGAAGCTCGTCCCGCCCCACGCGGTCCGATGACCCCCGCCCTCTTGAGCGCCCGTCCCCCACGAAGGACCGTCCCCCACGAAAGGCGATCCCCGTGAGCCGAGCCGAAGTGCCCGGCCGCAGGAGCATGCAGAGGGAAGCCCTGGTCGCAGGGGCCCTCACCGCCGTACCCGGCGTCGCCCACGCGGCGACGCCGCACGCCGCGTACCGCAATCCGCTCGTCGAGCGGCGCGCCGACCCGCACATCACCCGGCACACCGACGGCCGTTACTACCTCACCGCCAGCGTCCCCGAGTACGACCGGATCGTCCTGCGTTCGTCCCGCACGCTGGGCGGCCTGGGTACCGCCGAGGAATCGGTCGTCTGGACCCGGCACACCACCGGGGACATGGCCGCCCACATCTGGGCGCCGGAGCTCCACCGCATCGGCACCACCTGGTACATCTACTTCGCGGCCGCCCCCGCGGACGACATCTGGAAGATCCGCATCTGGGTGCTGGAGAACGCGAGCGCCAACCCCTTCCGGGGCACCTGGACCGAGAGGGGGCAACTCGCCACCGCCTGGGACACCTTCTCCCTCGACGCCCACACCTTCACCCACCGCGGCGACCGCTACCTCGCCTGGGCCCAGCACGAACCCGGAGCGGGCAGCAACACCGGGCTCTTCCTCTCGCGGATGGCCGGCCCCTGGACACTGACGGGGCCCCAGATCCGCCTCAGCACGCCCGAGTACGACTGGGAACGCGTCGGCTTCGCGGTCAACGAGGGGCCGGCGGTGATCAAGCGGAACGGCCGCGTCTTCATGACGTACTCCGCGAGCGCCACCGACGCCAGCTACTGCATGGGCCTCCTCACCGCCGACGCCCGCAGCGACCTGATGGACCCGGCCTCCTGGGCCAAGTCCCCGGAGCCCGTCTTCACCGGCAGCGAGGAGACGGGGCAGTACGGCCCCGGCCACAACTCCTTCACCGTCGCCGAGGACGGCCGCACCGACGTGCTCGTCTACCACGCACGCCCGTACCCGGAGATCACCGGCGACCCGCTGCACGATCCCAACCGGCACACCCGCATCCAGCGGCTGGCCTGGAAGACCGACGGCACACCGGACTTCGGCATCCCCGTCGCCGACACCGTCTGACAGTGGACCCGCGCCCCGGCCGGAACCGGCCCGGGGCGCGGGACACGGGCCGACCTCACCCACACGTTCCCGGCGCACCCCGAGCCCCCTCGCCCATGTCAAGGGGGCCAAAAAGCAAAAAACCCCAGGTTACCTGGGGTTTGTGCTGGTGTCCGAGGGGGGACTTGAACCCCCACGCCCGATAAAGGGCACTAGCACCTCAAGCTAGCGCGTCTGCCATTCCGCCACCCGGACCGGGTGTCTGTCGTCCGGGCCGTGCCCGTTCCGACGTGGAAAACCATAGCAAACATTCGGGGGTGCTCGATCACGCCCCCGGCATGTGAAAGGCACGTGACGAGGAGTGGGCGGTCTTGGGTGTGCGGGGCAGGCGCGCGAGGATGAGGGGAGCAGCACCGCGACAGTGGAAGGAAGCAGCGTGAGCGAGACCAACACGGCCACGGCCGGCATCGGCGGGTCCGCCGAGAATGAGGTCGTGGACCTCTGTCGTGACCTGATCCGGATCGACACCAGCAACTACGGCGACCACTCCGGCCCCGGGGAGCGGCTCGCCGCCGAGTACATCGCCGAGAAGCTCGCCGAGGTCGGGCTGGAGCCGCAGATCATCGAGTCCCACAAGGGCCGCGCCTCCACCGTGGCGCGGATCGAGGGCGAGGACCCGTCCCGGCCCGCACTGCTGATCCACGGGCACACCGACGTGGTGCCGGCCAACGCGGCGGACTGGACGCACGACCCGTTCTCCGGCGAGATCGCGGACGGATGCGTCTGGGGCCGGGGTGCGGTCGACATGAAGGACATGGACGCGATGACCCTCGCGGTCGTCCGCGACCGCATGCGCAGCGGCCGCAAGCCCCCGCGCGACATCGTGCTGGCCTTCCTCGCCGACGAGGAGGCGGGCGGCACCTACGGGGCCCGCCACCTCGTCGACAATCACCGCGACCTCTTCGACGGCGTCACCGAGGCGATCGGTGAGGTCGGCGGCTTCTCGTTCACCGTGAACGAGAACCTGCGGCTCTACCTGGTGGAGACCGCGCAGAAGGGCATGCACTGGATGCGTCTCACCGTGGACGGCACCGCCGGCCACGGCTCGATGACCAACAACGACAACGCCATCACCGAGCTCTGCGAGGCCGTCGGCCGGCTGGGGCGGCACAAGTGGCCGGTCAGGGTGACCAAGACCGTACGGTCCTTCCTCGACGAGCTGTCCGACGCACTGGGCACCCCGCTCGACCCGGAGGACATGGAGGCGACGCTCGCCAAGCTCGGCGGGATCGCCAAGATGGTCGGCGCCACCCTGCGTAATTCCGCCGCACCCACCATGCTCGGCGCCGGCTACAAGGTGAACGTGATCCCCGGACAGGCCACCGCGCACGTGGACGGGCGCTTCCTGCCCGGATACGAGGAGGAGTTCCTGGCCGACCTCGACCGGATCCTCGGGCCGCGGGTGAAGCGCGAGGACGTGCACGGCGACAAGGCGCTGGAGACCAGCTTCGACGGTTCCCTGGTGGACGCGATCCAGCTCGCGCTCAAGGCCGAGGACCCGATCGCCCGTGCGGTGCCCTACATGCTGTCCGGCGGCACCGACGCGAAGTCCTTCGACGACCTCGGCATCCGCTGCTTCGGCTTCGCCCCGCTGAAGCTGCCGCCGGAGCTGGACTTCGCCGGCATGTTCCACGGTGTGGACGAGCGGGTTCCGGTGGACGGCCTCAAGTTCGGCGCCCGGGTGCTCGACCGGTTCATCGACCATTCCTGAACGCATCGCGGCTGAATTCGCCAGCGTGTGCGTACATAACCAGAAAGGGTGAAAGGGGCCGTGCACTCGTAGCCCTCTCACCCCCTCCTCGTTACAGGTGATGCGGTCCGCGGCTGGGGCCGCACTTGTCAACCAGGAGGAATAATGATCAAGAAGGTCGTCGCAATCGCGGCTGCTACCGGTGGTCTCGTGCTCGCGGGTGCGGGTATGGCTTCCGCCGACGCCGGTGCCCAGGGTGCCGCCATCGGCAGCCCCGGCGTGCTCTCGGGCAACGTCGTCCAGGTGCCGGTCCACGTTCCGGTGAACGTGTGCGGCAACACGATCTCCGTGATCGGGCTGCTGAACCCCGCCTTCGGCAACACCTGCGTCAACGCCTGACGTTGAACACCAACCCGTAAGGGTGTGGTCCGGCGGCCCCGGAGTGCGCGCCATGCACTCCGGGGCCGCCGGGCATCGGGCCCCCGGACAGGCTGTGTCCAGGGGCGTTTCGGAAGGCAGAAGGCAGGAAAGCAACCTATGCGACAGGTCACACGTAAAGGCCTGATCACCATGGCAGCGGCGGGCGGAGTGCTCGCGCTCGGTGGCGGTTACGCACATGCCGATGCGGGAGCGTCCGGCGGTGCGTCGAACTCACCGGGAGTGCTGTCGGGGAATTCGATCCAGGTCCCGATCGACATTCCCGTCAACGTGTGCGGAAATTCCGTGAACGTCGGCGGTCTGCTCAATCCCACGAGCGGTAACGACTGCGGAAACGGATCGGCGGGTGCCGGGCACGGCCACGCGTCGGACCACGACGCCTCGTCCGGGCACGGCTCCGGCCCCTCCGGGTCGGGCTCCGGCCCCTCCGGGTCCGACGGACCGGGCTCCGGCAGCCACGCGTCCGGGCACGAGGCCCGGGACGGCGGGGCGGGGACCGGCAGGCATCGCGCTCCCGGCGCCACGGCACAGGGCGAGGCCAAGGGTTCGCCCGGCATCGGCTCCGGCAACCAGGTGCAGGTGCCGGTCGCGATCCCGGTGAACCTCTGCGGCAACAGCATCACCATCGGCGGACTGCTCAACCCGGTCTTCGGCAACAGCTGCGAGAACGACGCGGAGGTCACCCCGCCCGTCGTCCCGCCGACGCCGCACACCCCGGGGAAGCCGGTCCTGCCGCCCGAGCACGTCTCCGTGCCGCCGGCTCCAGAGACCCAGTTCGTGACCGAGCAGCTCGCCCACACCGGTGCGGGCGGCCTCGACCTGCTGATTCCGGCGAGCGCGGGTCTGCTGCTCGCGGGTGCGGGCACGGTCCTCTACCGGCGCTCCCGCAGCGCCGCGTAACAGCACCACGACAGCGCGTACAGCACGATCAGAGGAGCGGGTTCCGCGTGTGCGGAACCCGCTCCGTGCTACCAGGTGGCGCGGAGCTGGCGGATGATCCGGCGGCGCAACCGCACGCGGCGGCTGCCGTCAAGGCGCAGCGTCAGCCGGTCCAACTCCCAGTGCCCGTACTCGGCATGGTCGGTCAGCAGGCGGGCCGCTTCATTGCGGGACACCCCGCGCGGCACGTACACGTCGACAAATTCGTATTCCGGCATCGCATCTATTGTGCGGGCAGAGCCCCGGTACGGATAGCGTCTGCACTATGTCTGATGCTGCGCAGCCCACCGCTGCCGAGGTACGCGCCGCCGCCGATGCAGTCAAAACCGCGCTCGACCGCCACCTCGAGGCCGTCGAACGCCGTACCGGGGACGACGACCCCGCTGTCTACGACGCGTTCAACGCACTGGCCGCTGCGGCCGAGGTCTACGACGAACTGCTCTACGACCGCTACGACGAGGTCACCCCCTTCGAGATCCCGGGCGCGGACGACTCCCTGCCGCCGTACGCCGGACCGGAGGAGCCGCATGCCGTCAGCGTGCTGATCAGGCGCGACTACGCGGTGGTCGAACCCCCGCGGCTGCTCGCCCAGGCGCAGCGGATCGCCGACCTGGACCCGGAGGGGCACGACAGCGCCGCCGTGCCCGTCGTCGGTGCCAGCGTGCACGCCGCGCTGGGGGTGCTGTTCGGGGAGTACGAGGCGGACGAGATCGCCTCCCGGCACAAGGAGTTCGGCCTGGAGGAGGGGGACTCCACCCTCTGGGTCTCCGCGGTGGAGGAGCTTCCCGAACCGGGGGAGTGGCTCGGTGCGCCGTTCGACGAAGCGGATCCGTCCCTGGTGGTGTGCCGCTTCGACGCCAGCACGGTGTTCGACGAGGACGAGGACGACGCGGACAGGGATCCCGAGGCCTTTGTGGCGGAACGCGCCTGATCCGGACGGCCACGACGGCACGACCGCACGACGGCCCCGGTGCGCAGCGCACCGGGGCCGTCGGACGTGTCCGGTCCTTCCCGGCCTCCTACGGGGCCTGGGCGGCGTCCGGGGTCGGCAGCGCCTCCAGGAGGGTGCGCAGCCGGGTCGTCCGCTCCTGCGCGGGGATCTCGGCCACCGCGCGAGGCAGGGCCTGGTCCACGCCGTGCACCACGGACAGGTGCCGCTCGCCGCGGCTGAACGCGGTGTACACCCACGGCCGGCTCAGGCCCTGGGCCGCGTCACCCGGCAGGACGACCACCACGGCGGGCCAGCGCATCCCGGCCGCCTGATGGGCACTGAGCGCCCAGCCGTGCCGCACCGACGACCCCACCGCGTCCTGGGGTACGACGACGGGTGTACCCGCGCAGTCCAGGTGCAGTCCTTCGTCGTCGGCCGAGACGACCGCCCCGGGAACGGCCCTGCCGGGTGCGGGCACATGGACGACGCGGTCGCCGGGATCGAACCCGCCGAACCGGCCGGGTCCCGGGTTGAGCCGCTGCTTGAGCGCCGCGTTCAGCGCCGAGGTGCCCGCCGAACCACCGTGCCCGACCGTGATCACCTGGGTGTCGGAGGACGGTACGCCGATGGCACGCGGCACCGAGTCGGCGACCAGCTGCACCGTGCGGTGGACGGCCTCACCGGCATCCCGGACAGGGACGATCACGACCTCCTTGCCGGGGGCGTCGACCGGGCCGATCTCA
Organism: Streptomyces sp. NBC_01520; assembly: GCF_045040375.1. Lineage (NCBI taxonomy): Bacteria > Bacillati > Actinomycetota > Actinomycetes > Kitasatosporales > Streptomycetaceae > Streptomyces > Streptomyces sp. NBC_01520. The sequence continues at coordinate 1,596,770 of NZ_CP109404.1, read as the reverse complement.
CCGATGCCGATGCCCGAGACCAGCTCGCCGATCGGCCCGGGGTCCGGGGTGCGTGACACCACCTGGGGGCAGGCACGCGCCGCGAGCACATCCGCGAACACCCGGCCCGCACCGGCGGATCCGAGCACACCCGGATCGCCGCTCAGGACGAGCCGCGTGCCGTCGGCCAGGCATTCCACCAGTATCGCGGCCGTCTCCACGTCGAGCTGCGGGGCATCCAGCACCACCAGAAGATCGAGGGCGAACGCACCGTCCGCGTCCCGGCCAGGACCGGCGGTGCCGGACAGCAGGCCGGACAACGTCACGACAGCCTGCGGGTCACCCACCGAGGCGGCCAGCCTGCGCACGCCGTCCACGCTGTGGGTGGTCGCGAGGGCCCGCAGCCCCAGGCCGCGCGCGGCGGCGATCAGGGCGGCGGGCTCGGCCCTGGCACTTTCGCCGCCGCTGTGGGCGACCAGGCCGGCGGTCGCGACGGTCCGGATCAGCTCGCCCGCCGAGGGGGACGGGGCGGCAGAGGCTGCGTCCGCCCAGTCGGTGCCCTTCTCGCAGGAGTTGACCAGGCGCCCCAGGCCGTCGGCGAGGCTCTCCTCGGCCAGTGCGTACCGGTCGAGGCCCAGCAGGACCGGCGCCGGTTCCTGGGCGTCGCCCGCCTCGTCCGTGGCCTCCTCGCCGTCCGTCTCCTCCGGCTCCGCGCCGTCCGGCGCCTCCGACAGGTCGGCGCCGTCCTGGAAGACGAGCACGACACCCTCGGCGATTGCGTGCCGCACGGCCGCCTCGGGGTCGGTCACCGAGTGCCCGGCGAGCGCCGCGCGCACCTCGGACGCGTCCAGCGCGGTGTGGCCCCGCAGCGCGGCCTGCTCCAGCTGCCGGCCCACGAGCGCCGCCGTGCGCCGCTCGTCGTCCGGCCCGCACTCCGCGCCCAGCAGGGCACGGGCGAAGCCGTCGGCCTGTTCAGGGCGTACACCGGGCACGGACAGCAGCTGCCACGGATCCTCGCGCAGGAGGCCGGCCGCCTGCTCGCCGAGCGTCGTCGCCGTCGGGCGGGCCAGGGCCTCGGGCGCTCCGCCCTCCGCGAGTACGGCCGCGACCGAGGCCACGGCCTCCGGGGACGCCCCGCGTACGGCGGTCCGCGCGGGGGCCGGGGACGGCCGGACGGGCGCCGGGCCCTCAGGGGCGGCCCGGCGGGCTGCGGGCGCCGTCGCGGGGGCGTCGAAGAAGGCCGTGCCCGGCTTCTCGCCGCTCTCCACGGCGCGTACGGCCGCGAGCAGGTCGGCGGCCGGGCCGCTCAGCTTCGTGCCCGCCGGGATGGGCCCTTCCTTCTTGGCCTTGCGCTTCTCGATCCGCTCACGCAGCTCGCGCTGGGCGGCCAGCTCCGCCTCGGCCTCGGAGAGCGCGGCAGGCCCGTCGGCCGCGGCGGCATCGGTCGCGTCGGTCGAGGGAGCCTCCCCGGCAGTCCCTTCCGCGCTCCCGGGAGCCCCCTCCGTACCCTCCGTACCCTCCGTACCCTCCGCACCTTCCTCGCCGGGCGCACGGTCCTCGCCGGGCGTGCCGGCGGCAACGGCGTCGGTGCCGCGGTCCTCGTCGTTCTCGGCCGCGGGGTCCGGGGTTTCCCCCCGGGGAAGCGCAGTCACAGCGTGCTCCAGTCCTGGTCCGGATATCGGTGCACGGGCGCCGACACATCGTCGAGCGCCTGGCAGATCTCGTCAGGAAGACTAAGCGCCTCCACCGACAACGCCTCGGTCAGCTGCCGCGCGTTGCGCGCGCCGACGACCGGGGCCACCACGCCGGGGCGGTCCCGCACCCAGGCGAGCGCCACATGGAGGGCCGTCGTAGCCAGGCCGTCCGCGGCCGTGGCCACCGCGTCCACGATCCGGCGCGCGGGGTCGTCCAGATACGGCTCGACGAACGGTGCCAGCTGCTCCGACGCACCCCGGGAGTCGGACGGCGTACCGGTGCGGTACTTGCCGGTGAGCACCCCGCGGCCGAGCGGGGACGAGGGCAGCAGCCCCACCCCGAGGTCCAGCGCGGCCGGAAGCACCTCACGCTCGACGCCCCGCTGCAGCAGCGAGTACTCCATCTGCGTACTGGCCAGCCGGGTGCGCAGCCCGGGCGAGGCGAGCTGCCAGGTGGCCGCCTTGGCCAGCTGCCAGCCGCTGAAGTTCGACACGCCCGCGTACCGCACGCGCCCCGACGAGACGGCCAGATCCAGTGCCTGAAGGGTCTCGTCCAGCGGAGTCACGGGGTCGAAGGCGTGGATCTGCCACAGGTCGACGTAGTCCGTACCGAGCCGTTCCAGGGACGCGTCGAGCGCGGCCAGCAGATGCCCGCGCGAACCGTCGAAGCGGCGGTACGGGTCGGGAACACTGCCCGCCTTCGTCGCGATGACCAGATCCTGCCGCGGCACCAGCGTGTCGATCAGCCGCCCGAGCAGGTACTCGGCCTCCCCACCGCCGTACACATCGGCCGTGTCGACGAGGGTGCCGCCCACGTCCCAGAAGGCCTTCAGCTGATCCGCGGCGTCGTGCTCGTCGGTGTCCCGGCCCCAGGTGAGGGTGCCGAGCCCGATCCGTGACACGCGAAGGCCGGTACGGCCGAGATGCCTCTGCTCCATGGGCGCTGAGATTACTGGCCACGGCACCGGGGGGCGGAAGCCTGTGGACAACCTGACAGTCGGCCGCCGGGCCTGCCGGATCCCGGGACCCCGCGCTAGAGTCCGGGACACAGGGACGTTACTGATCGGTAGAGGGAGCGTGGCCATGCGGCTCGGCATCAATCTCGGTTACTGGGGTGCGGGTATGGACGGCGACAACCTCGCCGTCGCCCAGGAGGCCGACCGGCTCGGCTACGACGTCTGCTGGGCCGCCGAGGCCTACGGATCCGACGTGCCGACGGTGCTCGCCTGGGTGGCGGCGCAGACCGAGTCCATCGACGTCGGCTCCGCCATCATGCAGATCCCGGCCCGCCAGCCCGCCATGACGGCGATGACCGCCGCCACCCTCGACTCGCTCTCCGGCGGCCGCTTCCGCCTCGGCCTCGGCGTGTCCGGACCCCAGGTCTCCGAAGGCTGGTACGGCGTCAGGTTCGACAAGCCGCTGGCCCGCACCCGGGAGTACGTCGAGATCGTGCGCAAGGCGATGTCCCGGGAGCGCCTGTCCTACGACGGCGACCACTGGACGCTGCCGCTCCCGGACGGTCCCGGCAAGCCCATCAAGCTGACCGTCCACCCGCAGCGCGAGCACATCCCGCTCTACATCGCCGCGATCGGCCCGAAGAACCTGGAGCAGACCGGCGAGATCGCCGACGGGGCCCTGCTGATCTTCCCGTCCGCCGAGCACCTGGAGGACACCGCGGTGAAGCACCTGCGGGCCGGGCGCGAGAAGGCCGGGAAGACGATGGAGGGCTTCGACGTCTGCCCGACCCTGCCGCTCGCGATCGGCGACGACGTCAACGGCCTCGCCGACATGTTCCGCCCCTACACCGCGCTGTACGTCGGTGGCATGGGCAGCCGCAAGCAGAACTTCTACAACCAGCTCGCCCAGCGCATGGGCTACGAGAAGGAAGCGGCCGAGATCCAGGACAAGTACCTGTCCGGGGACAAGAGCGGCGCCGCCGCCGCCGTACCGCACCGGCTCATCGACCAGACCACGCTGCTCGGTTCGGTGGAGCGGATCGCCGAGCGGATGCAGGCGTACGCGGCCGCCGGTGTCACCACCCTGACCCTCGCCCCGGCGGGCTTCACGCTCGACGAGCGGCTCGCCGCCCTGCGCGCCGGTACGGACGCCCTGGAGCGCTCCGGCCTGGCCGCGTAACAAGCACTACGGCCGTGGTGGGGGCTCGGGGGTCCACCCCGCCACGGCCGTCACACGGAACAACGCGCCGCGCGCCCGCCGGTTACGCCCGGTACCCCGCCCGGCCCCGTTCGTGTTGCCTACCGCCCCGTACCGAATTTGACTGTGCCTCTGCGGACACCGGTGCGAAAGGTGGCAGTGATGCTGTCGGCAAAGAGTTTGTTCCAGGAGATCCTCGACAACGACGAGTCCTTCCGGCTGTTCTGCTCCATCGCCGCGGGCGGGGAGTCCCAGGGCGGCTGGGAGAACGGCCGTATCGCCGCCCTCGTCCCCGCCGGCCTGCGCGACCTGGCCCCCAAGGCCGCCCGCCATGGAGCCGACGAGGACAAGCACGGGCGGATCTTCAACGCCCTGCTGAAGCAGCGCGGGCTGCGGCCGGTCGCGGTGCCCTACGAGACGGACTACACGCTGCTCCTGGAGCGCTACGGCATCGGCCTCGCCCACGACCGCCTCAACCGCGAGGAACCGCTCACCGAGCGGGACATCATCGTGTACCTGGCCCACAGCCGCGTCACCGAACAGCGGGCTTCCGAGCAGATGCGGCTCCTGCTCAGGTACTTCGCCGACGACCCCACCCTCGGCCGCGCGGTGAAGATGATCTCGCGCGACGAGGACAACCACCTCGCGTACTGCCACGAGGAACTGCTCCGCTTCGCCCGGGCCGGGCACGGCAGGACGATCCAGTCCGTCCTGCGCGAGTGCGCCCGTGCCGAGATCCGGGTCTACCGCGACGTCAGCCTCGCCGTGATGAGCCACATGGGCCGGGTGCTGGGCTGGCCCCGCCCCAAGGCGGCCGTGCTTGCGGCGGGCATCCACGCGATGTACGCCTACGAGCGGCTGGCCGGATGGCGGCGCATGGTGAGCCTCGCACCGCCCGCGCGGCGCAACGCCCTCGGCACCCCCGCCGAGGCCGAGGCGGAGTTCGCCTGACGCTCCTGGACCCCGGGCTCCTGGACCCCGGGCTCCCGGGGTCCGGGGCCGCCGGGGTCGGGTCACATCCAGCCGCGGCGTTTGAACAGGCGGTACAGGCCGAAGACCGCGCAGCCCATCAGCGCGACCACCACCGGATACGTCCACACCCAGTGCAGCTCGGGCATGTGCTCGAAGTTCATGCCGTAGACGCCGGCCACCATGGTCGGTACGGCGGCCATCGCGGCCCACGCCGAGATCTTCCGCATGTCGTCGTTCTGCCGCACCCCCATCTGCGCCAGATGTGCCGCCAGGATGTCCGAGAGGAGCCGGTCCAGGCCCTCCACATGCTCGTTGGCGCGGATCAGGTGATCGTTCACGTCCCGGAAGAACGGTTGCGAGTGCTTGTCGACGAACGGGACGCCCGCGCTCGCTAGCCGGGCCATCGGCGCGCTCAGCGGACCCGTCGCCCGGCGGAACTCCAGCACCTGCCGCTTGAACGTGTAGATGCGCGCGGCGGTGTTCTTGGAGTCGCCGGATCCACTGGGCGCGAACACCTGGGCCTCCAGCTCCTCCAGGTCGGCCTGGAGCTCGGCCGCGACCTCGATGTAGTGGTCCACCGCCGCGTCGCTGACCGCGTACAGCACCGACGTGGGGCCGTGCCTGAGCACCTCGGGCTCGGCCTCCAGACGGCGGCGTACCGCCGCGAGGGGCGCGCCCTCGCCGTGCCGGACCGTCACCACGAAGGAGTCGCCTATGAAGATCATCAGCTCGTCGGTGCTGACCCTGTCGCTCTCCTGCTCGTAGACCACCGGCTTGACGACCACGAACAGCGAGTCGTCGTAGATCTCCAGCTTCGGCCGCTGGTGCGCGCGCAGCGCGTCCTCGACGGCCAGCGGATGGAGCCCGAACTCGCTGCTGACCAGGTCGAATTCCTTCTCCGTGGGCTCGTGCAGACCGATCCAGACGAATCCGTCGCCGGCGGCCCGCGCCTCGTCGAGGGCGTCGGAGAAGTCGGCGGGGCCGTCCGTCCGGCGCCCGTCCCGGTAAATGCCACAGTCCACGATCACGCGCGCATTCTTCCCTGCCCCGGCCCTGCGTGCACCTGCGCCGTGCCCTCTACGCTGGCGGGTATGCCCACGCTCATCCTCGTACGCCACGGACGCTCGACCGCCAACACCTCCGGAGTGCTCGCGGGGCGGACCCCCGGGGTCGCCCTCGACGAGCGCGGCGCCGGACAGGCCGCCGCGCTGCCCGGACGGCTGGCCGCCCTCACCCTCGTCGCAGCCGTCAGCAGCCCTCTGCAACGCTGCCGCGAGACGCTCCGGCCGCTGCTCGACGCCCGGCCCGGCCTCCCGCTGCACACCGAGGAACGCATCAGCGAATGCGACTACGGGGACTGGTCGGGGCGCAAGCTCGCGGAACTCTCCGACGAACCGCTGATGTCCGTCGTGCAGCAGCACCCCTCGGCCGCGGCCTTCCCCGGCGGTGAGTCCATGCGGGCCATGCAGGCCCGGGCCGTCGACGCCGTACGGGACTGGAACGCCCGGATCGAGGAGGACCACGGGGACGACGCCACCTATCTGATGTGCTCGCACGGCGACATCATCAAGGCGCTCGTCGCCGACGCCCTCGGCATGCACCTCGACCTCTTCCAGCGCGTCCACGTGGACCCCTGCTCGGTCACCGCGATCCGTTACACGCGGCTGCGCCCGTTCCTCCTCCGCCTCGGCGACACCGGCGACTTCGCGTCGCTGGCCCCGCGTGAACAGGCCGTCGGGGCCGACGCGACAGGGGACGCGGCAACGGATGCGGCCGTCGGGGGCGGCGCTGGGGCACCGTGATCGCTCCGCGCAGTAGGGTGGACGCGCCGTAGAGGCCCTGCGGGGACATCCCCCGGGGCCCCGGCAGCCCTCCATCCGCCCCCACATTCTCAAGGGAGACAGGACGTGTCCCGTCAGGTGTTCCTCTACGACCCCCCGGACCGTTTCGTGGCCGGTACGGTCGGGCTGCCTGGCCGCCGTACGTTTTTCCTGCAGGCATCCTCGCGGGGACGGGTCACGAGCGTGGCCCTGGAGAAGACCCAGGTGGCCGCGTTGGCCGAACGGATCGACGAACTCCTCGACGAGGTCGTCCGGCGGACCGGCGGCAACTCACCGGTGCCCGCCGTCGCACCCATGGACGTCACCGACACCGCCCCGCTCGACGCCCCCGTCGAGGAGGAGTTCAGGGTCGGCACGATGGCTCTCGCCTGGGACGGCGAGGAGCAGCGCATGATCGTCGAGGCGCAGGCCCTCGTCGAGCTGGACGCCGACTCCGACGACGATCTCGCGGAGGCCGAGGAACGGCTCCTGCAGGACGAGGAGAACGGCCCGCCGATGCTGCGCGTCCGGCTGAGCGGCGCCCAGGCCAGGGCGTTCGCCAAGCGCGCCCTGGACGTCGTGAACGCCGGCCGGCCGCCGTGCCCGCTGTGCAGCCTGCCCCTCGACCCGGAAGGACACGTATGCCCGCGCCAGAACGGATACCGTCGCGGGGCCTGACGGAGGCCGGACTGCGCACCCTGCTCGCCGAGGGGGAGCTCACGGTCCTCGGACAGGTACGGGGCGCGTCGAACGCGGTGCTCTACTGCACGGTCGCGTACGAGGGCGAGGAACGCCCCTGCGTCTACAAGCCGGTCGCCGGGGAGCAGCCGCTCTGGGACTTCCCGGACGGCACACTCGCCCAGCGCGAGGTGGCGGCGTACGAGATCTCCGAGGCCACCGGGTGGGGGCTCGTGCCGCCCACGGTGCTGCGGGAGGGCCCCTACGGCCGGGGGATGTGCCAGCTGTGGATCGAGGCCGAGCCCGATGCCGAGGACACCGAGGCGCCCGCGCACGGGCTGCCGCCGCTGCTCGCGCTCGTCGAGGACGAGCAGCCGGGGGACGGCTGGAAGGCCGTCGGGTTCGCCGAGGTGGGGGAGGGGAAGACCGCCCTGCTGGTGCACGCCGACGACTCGCGTCTGCGCAGGCTCGCGGTCCTGGACGCGGTGATCAACAACGGCGACCGCAAGGGCGGGCACCTGCTGCCCGCACCGGGCGGCCGGCTCTACGGCATCGATCACGGGGTGACCTTCAACGCGGACGACAAGCTGCGGACCCTGCTGTGGGGCTGGGCGGGCGAACCGCTGACCCCGGAGGCCGTGGAGGTGCTCGGCCGGCTGTCCGCCGGTCTGGAGCCGGGTACGGCGCTCGCCACCCGGCTGGCGGAACTGATCACGACGGCGGAGCTCGACGCGCTGCGGGGACGGGTCGCCGGGCTGCGGGAGGCCGGGCGGCATCCGCAGCCGAGCGGGGAGTGGCCGGCCATTCCGTGGCCCCCGGTGTGAATCACACCTCTTGACCCCGGGGTCAAGAGGTGTGATTCACACCGGGGGCCACGGGGACGGGCGGGCCGTAGAGGAAGGGCGGCGACCACGCAAGACCGCCTCTTCGGCCATGATCTCCGGTCCGGTTCGTATCCGGAAGCATCATCCGGTTACGCTCATGACATGCATGCCTGGCCCGCTTCTGAGGTCCCCGCCCTGCCTGGCAAGGGCCGCGACCTTCGGATCCACGACACCGCGACCGGCGGACGGATCACCCTTGACCCCGGTCCCGTCGCCCGCATCTACGTCTGCGGCATCACGCCGTACGACGCGACCCATATGGGTCATGCGGCGACCTACAACGCGTTCGACCTCGTTCAGCGCGTGTGGCTCGACACCAAGCGGCAGGTTCACTACGTCCAGAACGTGACCGACGTGGATGATCCGCTGCTGGAGCGGGCCGTGCGCGACGGTGAGGACTGGACCGAGCTCGCGGAACGCGAGACGGCACTCTTCCGGGAGGACATGACCGCCCTGCGCATGCTCCCGCCCCGGCACTACATCGGGGCGGTGGAGGCGATACCCGGCATCGTCCCGCTCGTCGAACGACTCCGGGACGCGGGCGCGGCCTACGAGCTCGACGGGGACGTGTACTTCTCCGTCGAGTCCGACCCGCACTTCGGCGAGGTCTCCGGCCTCGACGCCGATGCCATGCGGCTGCTCTCCGCCGAACGCGGCGGCGACCCGGAGCGCCCCGGCAAGAAGAACCCGCTCGACCCGATGCTCTGGATGGCAGCCCGTGAGGGCGAGCCGAGCTGGGACGGCGCCACCCTCGGTCCCGGCCGCCCCGGCTGGCACATCGAGTGCGTGGCCATCGCACTCGACCACCTCGGTATGGGCTTCGACGTCCAGGGAGGCGGCTCCGACCTCGCCTTCCCGCACCACGAGATGGGCGCCTCGCACGCCCACGCGCTGACCGGCGAGCACCCGTTCGCCCGTGCCTACGTGCACGCCGGCATGGTCGGCCTCAACGGCGAGAAGATGTCCAAGTCGAAGGGCAACCTCGTCTTCGTCTCGGCACTGCGCCGGGACGACGTGGACCCCGCGGCGATCAGGCTCGCGCTGCTCTCGCACCACTACCGGTCCGACTGGGAGTGGACCGACCAGGTGCTCGCCGACGCGGTCGAGCGCCTCGCACGGTGGCGTGCCGCCGTCTCCCGGCCCGACGGACTCCCCGCGGACGCCCTGGTCGAGGAGGTGCGGGAGGCCCTGGCCGACGACCTGGACACCCCGGCCGCCCTCGCCGCCGTGGACCGCTGGGCCGCGGCGCAGACCGCCGACGGCGGTACGGACGAGGGCGCGCCCGGCCTCGTCTCACGCACCGTCGACGCCCTGCTCGGTGTCGCCCTCTAGCCCGTATCCACCCCGTACGCGCGAACCGGCCCCGGACTTCACCATGGAGTCCGGGGCCGGTCCGTGTGTCCGTTGCCGACGTGGGCGTCAGTCCTCGGACGGGTTCTCGTCCGGCCCGGCGGGCGGTTCCTCGGGCGGTTCCCCGTCCTTCGGCCGGGGCGTCCCGGGCCGTTCCGCCTCCGGCCGCTGCGGCTTCGGCGGTCTCGTACGGCCGCTCGACGTGTCCCGCAGATAGGGCACCTCGCCGCTCTCCGTGGCGTGGCCGCCGGGCGGCTGGCCCGGACCTCCGACGTCACGGCGCCTGAGATACCGCTCGAACTCCCGGGCGATGGCCTCGCCGGACGCCTCGGGCAGTTCGGCGGTGTCCCGCGCCTCCTCCAGCGTCTGCACGTACTCCGCGACCTCGCTGTCCTCGGCCGCCAGCTGATCCACGCCGAGCTGCCACGCGCGGGCGTCCTCGGGCAGCTCGCCCAGCGGGATCCGCAGCCCGAGCAGATCCTCGAGACGGTTCAGCAGGGCCAGCGTCGCCTTCGGATTCGGCGGCTGCGACACGTAGTGCGGCACCGCCGCCCACAGGCTCACCGCGGGAACCCCCGCATGCGTACAGGCCTCCTGGAGGATGCCGACGATGCCCGTCGGGCCCTCGTACCTGGTCTCCTCCAGATCCATCGTTCTGGCCAGATCGGGATCCGAGGTCACTCCGCTCACCGGCACCGGCCGGGTGTGCGGGGTGTCGCCCAGCAGCGCCCCCAGGATGACGACCATCTCGACGCCCAGCTCATGGGCGAAGCCCAGGATCTCGTTGCAGAACGAGCGCCAGCGCATGGAGGGTTCGATGCCCCGGACCAGCACCAGGTCACGGGGCTTCTCCCCGCCGATACGGACCACGGAGAGTCGCGTGGTGGGCCACGTGATCTTGCGTACCCCACCGTCCAGCCACACCGTGGGACGATTGACCTGGAAGTCGTAGTAGTCCTCGGCGTCGAGCGCCGCGAACACCTCGCCCTTCCATTCCCGGTCCAGATGTCCGACCGCTGTGGAGGCGGCGTCACCGGCGTCGTTCCAGCCTTCGAACGCGGCCACCATGACCGGGTCGATCAGCTCGGGTACCCCCTCGAGCTCGATCACCCAGGCCTCCTTCCGAAGTTCCCTTGTGTACGGACCAACCTTACGGCTTCCGTCCTACCCGGCCGCAGCCCGTTTGCATGCATGGGCGAAGCATGCCGATCCTTGATTCATCCGAGCTGTACCGGTCCGGAAGTGATCGAATTTCCGCCAGACCCTGGACGGCCGGCAGTGTCCGGGGCTATACATCGGATGACCAAGCAGAGGTCCGATGTTATTCCCCTGGGGGCGCACATGAGTCAGACCGTCACGGAGTTCGAGGTTCACGACATCCGCTTTCCCACCTCGGAACAGCTCGACGGCTCGGACGCCATGAACACCGACCCCGACTACTCGGCCGCCTACGTCGTCCTGCGTACGGACGGTGCCGGTGGCGAAGGGCACGGTTTCTGCTTCACCATCGGCCGGGGCAACGACGTCATGGCCGCCGCCATCGAGACGCTCCGCACCCATGTGGTCGGGCGCCCCGCACCGCGTGACGCCGCCGGTCTCGGCGCCCTGTACCGCGAACTCACGCACGACTCCCAACTGCGCTGGCTGGGGCCCGAGAAGGGCGTGATGCACATGGCGGCCGGCGCGGTCGTCAACGCCGCCTGGGACCTCGCGGCCAAGCTGGCGGGGCAGCCCGTCTGGCAGTTCCTCGCCGGGATGACGCCACGGGAGCTCGTCTCCCTCGTCGACTTCCGCTACCTCACGGACGCGCTCACCCCCCAGGAGGCCCTCGCCCTGCTCCAGGCCGCCGAGCCGGGCCGCGCGGAGCGCACCGAACGGCTGCTCGCCGAGGGCTACCCCGCCTACACGACCTCCCCCGGCTGGCTCGGTTACGACGACGGCAAACTCGTACGTCTGGCCAAGGAGGCGGTCGCGGACGGCTTCACGCAGATCAAGCTCAAGGTCGGCGCCGACCTGGACGACGACATCCGCAGACTCGCACTCGCCCGCACCGCTGTCGGCCCCGGCATCCGCATCGCCGTCGACGCCAACCAGCGCTGGGACGTGGCCGGCGCGGTGGAGTGGATGCGCGCCCTCGCGCCCTACGACCCGTACTGGATCGAGGAACCGACCAGCCCCGACGACGTGCTCGGGCACGCCGCCGTGCGGGCGGGGCAGCCCGTCAAGGTCGCCACCGGCGAGCACGTCGCCAACCGGGTCGTGTTCAAGCAACTGCTCCAGGCCGGTGCGGTCGACTTCGTCCAGATCGACGCCGCCCGGGTCGCGGGCGTCAACGAGAACCTGGCGATCCTGCTGCTGGCTGCCAAGTACGGCGTCCCCGTCTGCCCGCACGCCGGAGGCGTCGGACTGTGCGAACTGGTGCAGCACCTCTCGATGTTCGACTACGTCGCGGTCTCCGGCAGCCGGGAGGACCGGGTCATCGAGTACGTCGACCACCTCCACGAGCACTTCGCCGACCCGGCCGTCATCGAGGACGGCCACTACGTCACACCCCGCACACCCGGCTTCTCCGCCCGCATGCTCCCGGACTCGATCGCCGCCCACATCTATCCGCAGGGCCCCGTATGGCAGGCCCGCCTCCACGCCGAGGAGACCGCCCGATGACCGGTACACAGGACTTCGACGGGCTGTCCGCCCTGGTGACGGGCGGCGCGTCCGGCATCGGGGCCGCCGTGGCGGCACTGCTGCTCGGCCGCGGGGCACGCGTCGCCGTGCTCGACCGCGAGACGCAGGGAGCCCCCGCCGGGGTGCTCGCGATCGAGGCCGACGTGACGGACGACGCCGCCGTACGGAACGCCGTCGACCTGGCCGCCGTCGAACTGGGCGGCCTGCACACCCTCGTGTCCAACGCCGGGACCGGTTCCGTCGGCACCGTCGAGGACAACGCCGACGAGGAGTGGACCCGCGTCCTGGACGTCAACGTCCTCGGCATGGTCCGCGCCGCCCGCCACGCCCTGCCCCATCTGCGCCGTGCCGCGCCCGGGCGCCCCGGCGCCGTGTCGATCACCCAGACCTGCTCCATCGCCGCCACCGCGGGACTGCCGCAGCGCGCCCTCTACAGCGCGAGCAAGGGCGCGGTGCTCTCGCTGACCCTCGCCATGGCCGCCGACCACGTCCGCGAGGGCATCCGCGTCAACTGCGTCAACCCCGGCACCGCCGACACCCCGTGGATCGGCCGGCTGCTCGGACAGGCCGAGGACCCGGCCGCGGAACGCGCCGCCCTCGACGCCCGCCAGCCGCTGGGACGGCTGGTCTCCGCCGACGAGGTCGCCGCCGCCGTCGTCTATCTGGCGAGCCCGGCGGCCGCGTCCGTCACCGGCACCGCGCTCGCGGTCGACGGCGGGATGCAGGGCCTGCGGCTGCGCCCCGCCCGCTGACCCGCGGCGGCGGACATCCCGCTGCCGGCCCGTGCCTGCCGACCCGACCCGCGGCGGCGGACACCCCGCCGCCGGCCCGTGCCCGCTGACCCGCGGCGGCGGACATCCCGCTGCCGGCCCGTGCCCGCTGACCCGCGGCGGCGGACATCCCGCCGCCGGCCCGTGCCCGCTGACCCGCGGCGGCGGACATCCCGCCGCCGGCCCGTGCCTGCCGGCCCGTGTGCGTCGGCCTGTGCGCTCGGCCCGTGCCCGTCACAGGGTCGAGCGCAGCCACTGCTCCACGCTCGCCACATGCACCGTCGCCCAGGACCGGGCCGCCTCCGCGTCCCGGTCCCGCAGGGCGGCGAGGATCGCCCGGTGTTCGCGCAGCGTCCGGCTCACCGCGTCCTCCTGGGTCAGCCCGCGCCAGACCCTGGCCCGGGTGGTCGGCCCGGACAGGCCGTCCAGCAGCGAGCACAGGACCGAATTGCCGGAGGACCGGACGATCCCGCGGTGGAACTCCAGATCGCAGGCGACCAGTTCCTCCACCGACGGGGCGTCGCCCAGCGCGTCCAGCTGCGCGTCCAGCACGTCCAGCTGCGCCTCCTCGATGCGGAGCGCGGCCATCGCCGTGGCGGCGGGCTCCAGGATCCGGCGCACCGCGAGGAACTCCAGCACCGTGTCGTCGCGGTGGAAGTCCACCACGAAGCTCAGCGCCTCCAGCAGGAGCTGAGGGGCGAGGCTGGTGACATAGGTGCCGTCGCCCTGGCGTACGTCGAGGATCCGGATCAGCGACAGCGCGCGCACCGCCTCGCGCAGGGAGTTGCGGGAAAGACCCAGGTCGGAGGCGAGTTCGCTCTCCTTGGGAAGTCGGTCGCCGGGCCCCAGGGCTCCCGAGACGATCATTCCCTTGATCTTCTCGATCGCTTCGTCGGTGACGGCCATGTGGGGCCTCCTCGCGCACAAGACATCCGATGTATGGGCCTCATTATGCGGCCCCGGCTCGGTGCTTCGGCCCCCAGGCCGGTCACAGGCTCCGCGCACGCTCCACGAGGAGCCGGTGCAGGTCACGCGCCGCGCGCGGGACCGAGCCCGACCTGCGGCGCTGGAGGACCAGGAGAACGGCGGCGCCCGCGTCCTGGAGCGGCCGGCACACGATCGTGCCGCAGCGCTCCAGAGGGTCGCCGCGGACACTGAAGTCGGGCAGCACGGTCGCCCCGAGCCCCTCCGCCACCATGAGCTTGCCCATCTCCGCGCCGTCCGTGGAGTACGAGAAGGCGGGGGCACGGCCGGCGAGCAGCCGGTGCACGAACCGGTGCATGACATAACCGGAGCGCATCACGATCAGCGGCTCCGCGAGGAGATCGCTCACCCGGACCGCCTCCCGGGCCGCCAGCGGACTGTCCGGGCGCATGCAGACCACGGCCCGCCCGCGCAGCAGCTCCGTCGACTGGAAGTCGGGCGGCAGATCGTCGCCCTGGAGGTAGTTGACGAGCCCGAGGTCGAAGCCGCCCTCCAGGAGCGAGCGGTGGATCTCGGCCTGCTGCGCCCCGACGACCTCGACCTGGGTCATGGGATGGCTCACCCGGAATTCGCGTACCGCCGGCACGAGCAGGGGGACCGTCGCCGCGTTGACCGTCCCGAGCCGGATCATCCGGCTGATGTGGTGCTGGTGATCGGCCGCCCGCCGCAGCCGGTCGACCGCGTCGATCACACCGATGATGTGCGGCAGCAGCTCCCGGCCCTCGTCGCTGATCTTGGCCCCGGAGCGCCGCCGGTCCAGGAGATCCACCCCGAGTTCGCGTTCGAGGTTGCGCACGGTCTCGCTCAGCGCGGGCTGGGAGAGATGGAGCTCCTCGGCGGCCCGGCGCAGCGAACCCAGCCGCGTCACGGCCTCGATGTACTCGAGCTGTTCCACGCGCACGACCACGCACCCCCGGACCGGGACAGGAATCACCGGCACGGCCGGTTGAAGGGAAACCCTATCAACGCCTCGTGATTGCCTACTCGACTGCCGGCGCCGGAGATGGCTAGTCTGACCGGCATGAAGGACCGACGGAATCTCACGCGGCGACGTCACATCGACCTCGCACGTGTGGCCAGTGCGTTCTGTTGTCGCGAAGTCTGAGGAACCCCTCCTTCGCGCGACGTCCTACGCCGTCCTGACCAGGACGGCCCCGCCCGGTTCCGGGACCCCTCCCCGCCGGTGACCCGGCATTCCTCGCCGACGCCCGTTCCGCCTCGCGCCGCCCCGGCGCCCGGTGCCGCTCCGCGCTGCTCCGTGCCGTCCGTGCGCGGTCCGTGCGCCGTTCCACGCAGTCCCGCGCCGTGGTGCGCCGTCCCGTGCCGAGGACCGCCGGCGCTCTCCGCCCCTGCCCGTCTTCCCCGACTCCGGGAGCCCTCATGTCCGTTCCACAGCCCGCCGACCCCGTGCGCTTCGCGTACTGGGTGCCCAACGTCAGCGGCGGCCTGTTCACCAGCCGGATCGAACAGCGCACCGACTGGGGCTACGACTACAACCGTGAACTGGCCGTCCTCGCCGAGAACAACGGCTTCGACCACGCGCTCAGCCAGGTCCGCTACATGGCCAGTTACGGCGCCGAGTACCAGCACGAGTCGACCTCCTTCAGCCTGGCCCTCCTGCTGGCCACCGAGCGGCTCAAGGTCATCGCAGCCGTCCACCCGGGCCTGTGGCACCCGTGCGTGCTCGCGAAACTCGGCGCGACCGCCGACCACCTGTCCAAGGGACGGTTCGCCGTCAACGTCGACAGCGGCTGGTTCAAGGACGAGTTCACCGCACTCGGCGAACCCTGGCTGGAACACGACGAACGCTACCGGCGGTCCGAGGAGTTCATCCGGGGAGACCCGGCCCGCCATGGCGCGGGCGGCCGTGGAGTTGCCGCCCTGGAAGATCTCCGGGTGCGGGCGCTCGGCGGTGTTGACTACGCGCTCCGGCCCGTCCTCAGCTCGATGGGCGCCGCTCACATCACCCAGGGCTGGTTCGTCCTGGACCGGAACATCACGGTGTCCGCCGACGGGACCCTCACCGTCCAGGGCGCCGACGCCGAGGCGCTCGGCACGACCGCGGCCGCGCCGGAGAGCCACGCACCGGTGGCCGTCCATGGCTGAGATCATCCGCGACGACGCCCAGGCACTGGAGAAGGCCGCCGAACTGGCCGCGGAATTCCGTACGGGAGCCCTCCGGCGCGACGCCGAACGCCTGCTGCCCCGCGCCGAACTGGACAGGCTCTCCGCGTCCGGCCTGCTGGCCGTGACCGTCCCCGCGGACCACGGCGGCGCGGACGTCGGCGCGGTCACCCTCGCCCGGATCTTCCGGCTGCTCGGCTCGGCCGACGCGAGCCTCGCACAGATCCCGCAGAGCCACTTCGCGTATGTCAACGTGATCCGCAGACAGGGCACACCCGAGCAACAGGCCTTCTTCTACGCCGAACTGCTGGCCGGCAAGCGCCTCGGCAACGCCCAGTCGGAGGCCGGGACCAAGCACATCCAGGACATCCGCACCCGGCTGGAACCCGCACCCGACGGCTCGTACCTGCTGACCGGGGTGAAGAACTACGCGACCGGCGCCCTCTTCGCCGACTGGATCCCCGTGCTCGCCGTCGGCCCCGGCGGGAAGCTCCACGTCGCCTACGTCCCGGCCGGCGCGCCCGGTGTCACCGTCATCGACGACTGGGACGGCATGGGCCAGCGCACCACCGCCAGCGGCACGGTGCGGCTGGAGGGCGTGCGGGTGCCCGCCGACCGGGTGTTCGCCCACCACCTGACCTTCGAAGGCCCCCAGCTGCACGGCGCGGTCGCGCAACTGCTCCACGCCGCGATCGACGCCGGCATCGCGGCCGGGGCGCTCGCCGAGGCGGCTGACTTCGTACGGACGAAGAGCCGCCCCTGGTTCGAGAGCGGGTACGACACCGCGGCCGAGGACCCGCTGATCGTCCAGCGGTTCGGCGAACTCGACCTCCGGGTACGGGCCGCCGACGCGCTCCTGGACACCGCGGCGCGTGCCGTGGACACCGCGCGGGCCACCCTGACCGACGAGACCGCCGCCGAGGCGTCCCTCGCCGTCGCCGCAGCCAAGGCGTACGCGGCGGGAGCCGCCGTCGAGGTCGCGGGAGCCCTCTTCGAGGTGGCCGGCACCCGCGCCGCCCTCGACTCGCTCAATCTGCACCGGCACTGGCGCGACGCCCGTACGCACACGCTCCACGACCCGGCCCGCTGGAAGATCCAGCACCTCGGCCGCCACGCCCTCAACGGCACCCGCCCGCCCCGCAACGGCCTGCTGTGACACCCCCGATCGGAGATCACAGGTGACCCTCACCTTCCACTGGTTCCTGCCCACCAACGGCGACAGCCGCCACGTAGTCGGAGGCGGCCACGGAACCCCCGTCACCGCGGCGGGCGGCGACCGTCCGCCCACCGTCCGCTACCTCGCCCAGATCGCCCGTGCCGCCGAACACCTCGGCTTCGAAGGGGTCCTGACCCCCACCGGCGCCTGGTGCGAGGACGCCTGGCTGACCACGGCCATGGTCAGCCAGCACACCGAACGGCTGAAGTTCCTCGTCGCCTTCCGGCCCGGCTTCGTCTCACCCACGCTCGCCGCGCAGATGGCCGCCACCTACCAGCGCCAGACCGGGGGGCGGCTGCTCCTCAACGTGGTGACGGGCGGGGAGAGCCACGAGCAGCGCGCCTACGGCGACTTCCTCGACAAGGACGCACGCTACGCCCGCACCGGCGAGTTCCTGGAGATCGTCCGGGACCTGTGGGACGGCAGGACGGTCGATCTGAAGGGCGAGCACCTCACCGTCGAGGACGCCCGGCTCACCCGGGTCCCCGACCCGGTGCCCGAGGTGTACTTCGGCGGCTCCTCGCCCGCCGCCGGCGTGGTCGCGGCCCGGCACGCGGACGTCTACCTCACCTGGGGCGAACCGCCCGCCCAGGTCGCCGGGAAGATCGCCTGGATACGGGGGCTCGCCGAGCGCGAGGGCCGCACCGTGCGCTTCGGCATCCGGCTCCACGTCATCGCCCGGGACACCTCCGCGCAGGCCTGGGCCGAGGCGAACCGCCTCCTGGCGGGCTTCGACCCCGCCACCGTGCGCTCCGTCCAGGAGGGCCTGGCCCGCAGCGAGTCCGACGGACAGAAGCGGATGCTCGCCCTGCACGGCGGTGGCCGCGACCGCCTGGAGATCCACCCCAACCTGTGGGCGGGTATCGGCCTCGTCCGCGGCGGCGCGGGCACCGCGCTCGTCGGCAGCCACCAGGAGGTCGCCGAGCGGATCGAGGAGTACCACCGGCTCGGCATCGACGAGTTCATCCTCTCCGGCTACCCGCACCTGGAGGAGGCGTACTGGTTCGGTGAGGGCGTCCTGCCCCGGCTCGCGGCCCGCGGCCTCTGGGCCCACCCGGACGGCCCGGCCGACCCCGGGCCCGCCCAGGTCCCCTTCGCCGAGGCCCGGTCCGGGGCCTGAAGCCCGGACAGCCGGACCCGGCACCCCGCACGGACGGCCCGGCACTCCGGACCTCCGCGCGGGGAGCGGGACGTCGGTCAGTCCAGGCCGAGGTGGCCGCGCAGGGTCCGCGCGGTGTACTCCGTGCGGAAGAGCCCGCGCCGCTGCAGGACGGGCACCAGATCGGCGGCGATCGCGTCCAGGTCGTCGGGGAGCACGGCCGGCCGCAGCCGGAACCCGTCGGCACCCCCCTCGCGGAACCACTCCTCCAGGAGGTCCGCCAGTCCCTCCGGCGTGCCGGTGAAGACCGCCGCGTCCGAGGTGAAGGCGGTGCCCGCGGCCTCGTCGAGCCGGGCCTTGCGCTCGTCGGCGGCCTCCTGACCGGCGCCCAGCACGACGTTGACGTCGGCGAACACGCGGAGCGTCCCCGCCGGCCGTCCCGCCTCCTCCCGCAGCGCCTCGACCTCCTTCCGGATGGCGACGAGCCCGGACGTGTCCCGGGGCGTCACGAAGACGACGTCCGCATGGGCGGCGGCCAGCCGGTAGGGCACCGTGGCGTGCGCGAGCACCGTGACGGGAGGACTGCTCTGCACGGGGTGGACCGCCGTCTCCCAGGCCGCCGTCGCGGCCGTCAGGAACTCGTCGGCCTGCGCGAACAGTTCACGTATCCGCCGGTCGCCCTCGGGGGTCCCGAGCAGAGCCACCAGCCGGGCGTGTTCGGGGTTGCTCGTCGTCGCCCGCGGCCGTACCCCCGCCCGTCCCGCGCTCACGTGGTCGAGCGTCGCGATCCGCGTCGCCCACGTCTCGGGGTCGCCCGTCGTCGGGCCCAGGGGAACGAGCCCGATCAGATCGGTGGCGGTGGCCGCGAGCGCGAGCAGCAGGGCGGAGTCGAGCCGTCCGGGGCCGTCCTCCACGGTGACGAAGTCCAGCAGCCCCGCCTCGGCGCTCCGCACCAGTGACGTGTACTGCTCCGGCGTGAACGGCCGTGCGGGAGCGGCGGGATGGGACCCGGCGCCGTTGAGAGCCGCCGACAGATGAAATCCCTCTTGTAAGGTCATCCGTCCACTGTCCTCTTATCGCATTGCGCGCGTGTGGCTTCGGTGTGGCACGGCGCGGGCGCACGCGTGGGGGCGGCTCCTCCCGGAGCCGCCCCCACTTTCCGTACGGAGTGTCAGTGCCGGTCCGCCAGCACGTCCTCGACCCTGGCCCGGATCTCGTCCGTCGCCAGGCCACGGACCGTCAGCGTCGTGCGGCGGCGCAGCACGTCGTCCGCCGTCTCGGCCCACTCGCGGTCGCGGGCGTACGCCACCTGAGCCCAGATCTCCGGGGCGTCCGGGTGGATCCGGCCCGCCAGCGCCGGGTTCTCGTTCGCCAGCCGCGCGATGTCGAAGGAGAGCGAGCCGTAGTGGGTGGCGAGGTGCCGTGCCGTGTCGGCGGCCATCCGCGGACCCGGAGTGCCGCCGTCGACCATCAGCCGGTGCGCGACCGCGTTCGGGTTCGCGATACCGGGCAGTGGCAGCTTCCGCGGCAGCCGTGACATCGGCTCCATGTCCTCGGCGAGCGGGTGCCCGGGAAGCGCCGCCAGCTTGTTCATCACCGTGCGGCCGATGTGGCGGAACGTCGTCCACTTGCCGCCCGCGACCGACAGCATGCCACCGCGGCCCTCGGTCACGACCGTCTCGCGCTTGGCCTTCGAGGTGCCCCCCGGACCGCCCGGCAGCACCCGCAGCCCCGCGAAGGAGTACGTGATCAGGTCCCGGGACAGCTGCTGGTCCCGGACGGAGAACGCCGCCTCGTCCAGGATCTGCGCCGTGTCCTTCTCGGTGACCGCGACATCGGCCGGGTCGCCCTCGTACTCCTCGTCGGTCGTACCGAGCAGCAGCATGTCCTCCCACGGCAGGGCGAACGTGATGCGGTACTTGTCGATCGGCGTCGCCAGCGCCGCCTTCCACGGGCGGGTGCGCCTGAGGACCAGGTGCGCGCCCTTGGACAGCCGGATGGACGGAGCCGCGTCCGGGTTCTCCATCTTCCGCAGGTGATCGACCCACGGGCCGGTGGCGTTCAGCACGAGGCGGGCGTTCACGCCGAACTCCGTACCGTCCTGACGGTCCTCCAGCTCGGCGCCGGTGACCCGGCCCCGGGTGAAGCGCAGCCCGGTGACGGCGGCGTGGTTGAGGACGACGGCGCCGGCGTCGACGGCCGCACGGACCGTCATCAGCGCCATCCGGGCGTCGTTCATCTGGTCGTCGCCGTAGACCGCGACGGCCTTGAGGTTGTCCGTGCGCAGTTCGGGCACGTCGCGCTGCGCACGGGCCGGGCTGATCACATGGCCGACACCGTCACCGAACGCGGACAGCGCCGAGTACGCGAAGACGCCCGCACCGAGCTTGGCCGCACCGTGCGGTCCGCCCTTGTAGACCGGCAGGTAGAAGGTGAGCGGGTTGGCCAGGTGCGGTGCGACCTGACGGGACACCGCGCGCCGCTCGAAGTGGTTCTCCGCGACCAGCTTCACCGCGCCGGTCTGCAGGTAACGCAGACCGCCGTGGAGGAGCTTGGAGGAGGCGGAGGAGGTGGCGCCGGCGAAGTCGCCGGCATCCACCAGGGCCACCCGCAGGCCGGACTGCGCGGCGTGCCAGGCGGTGGAGATGCCCAGGATGCCGCCGCCGATCACCAGGAGGTCGTACGTCGCCTTGGAAAGCTGTTCCCGGGTTTCGGCGCGGCTCGGGAGGGAGCCGGAGGCCGGATGCGTCCCGAGGGCGGGGACGCTCTGCAGGGTGGTCATGTCGATCTACTCCTCGGCGGTGTCATCGTCGAGCCAGCCCATGGAACGCTCCACGGCCTTGAGCCAGCTCCGGTACTCGCGGTCGCGGGTGTCCGCGTCCATGCGGGGTGTCCACTCGGCGGCCCGGCGCCAGTTGGCGCGCAGCGCGTCGGTGTCCGGCCAGAAGCCGACGGCGAGACCGGCGGCGTAGGCGGCGCCGAGGCAGGTGGTCTCGGCGACCATGGGGCGCACCACGGGCGCGTCCAGGAAGTCGGAGAGCGTCTGCATCAGCAGGTTGTTGGAGGTCATGCCGCCGTCGACCTTGAGCGCGGTCAGCTCGACGCCGGAGTCCTTCGTCATGGCGTCACTGATCTCACGGGTCTGCCAGGCGGTGGCCTCGAGCACGGCGCGGGCGATGTGCGCCTTGGTCACGTACCGGGTGAGACCGGCGATGACACCGCGCGCGTCGGGGCGCCAGTAGGGGGCGAACAGGCCGGAGAACGCGGGCACGAAGTACGCGCCGCCGTTGTCCTCGACCGACGAGGCCAGTGTCTCGATCTCGGCCGCGGACTTGATCAGGCCCATCTGGTCGCGCATCCACTGCACCAGCGAACCGGTGACGGCGATGGACCCCTCGAGGGCGTAGACCGGCTTCTGGTCGCCGATCCGGTACCCGACCGTCGTCAGCAGCCCGTTGTACGAGTTCACCGGGGTGTGGCCGGTGTTCATCAGCATGAAGGTGCCGGTGCCGTACGTGGACTTGGCCTCGCCCTGGGCGAAACAGGTCTGGCCGAACAGCGCGGCCTGCTGGTCGCCGAGCGCGGACGCCACCGGGATCCCGTCCAGGACGCCGCCCTTGGCGGTGCCGTACACCTCGGCGGAGGACCGGATCTCGGGCAGAACGGCCGGCGGGATCTCCATCGACTGGACGATCTTGTCGTCCCACTGCATCGAGTGGAGGTTCATCAGGAGGGTGCGCGAGGCGTTGGTGACGTCTGTGACGTGGACGCCGCCCTCGGTGCCGCCGGTCAGGTTCCAGATGACCCAGGAGTCCATGGTCCCGAAGAGGATGTCGCCCCGCTCGGCTCGCTCGCGCAGCCCCTCGACGTTGTCGAGCAGCCAGCGGACCTTCGGACCGGCGAAGTACGACGCGAGCGGCAGGCCCGTCTCACGGCGGAAGCGGTCCTGGCCTACGTTGCGGCCGAGCTCCTTGCAGAGCGCGTCGGTGCGGGTGTCCTGCCAGACGAGGGCGTTGTGGACGGGCTCACCGGTGTTCTTGTCCCAGAGCAGCGTGGTCTCGCGCTGGTTGGTGATGCCGATCGCCCTGACGTCGGCGGAGGTGATGCCGGCCTTGACGATCGCCCCCGCGACGACTTCCTGGACGTTCTCCCAGATCTCGGTCGCGTTGTGCTCGACCCAGCCGGGCTTGGGGAAGATCTGCTCGTGTTCCTTCTGGTCGACGGAGACGATCCGGCCGTCCTTGTCGAAGACGATGCAGCGGCTGGACGTGGTGCCCTGGTCGATGGCCGCGATGAACGGGCCGGTGGTGTGTGCGTCGGTCACGGTGTGGCTCCCGGGAGTCTGTGCGGTCTGGAGGGTCACGGCTCAGGCGAAGGCGAGGTTGTAGAGCCCGCCGGCCAGAGCGCCGCCTATGAGGGGTCCCACTACCGGTACCCAGGCGTAGCTCCAGTCGGAACCACCCTTGTTCGGCAGGGGCAGCAGCGCGTGCACGATGCGCGGACCGAGGTCACGTACGGGGTTGATCGCGTAGCCGGTCGGGCCGCCGAGCGACAGACCGATGCCGACGACGACCAGGGCCGTGACCAGCGCGCCGAGCGTGCCGAGTCCGTTGCCGTCGTTGTTGAGACCCTGGGTGAGGATCGCCAGGATCAGCACGGCGGTGGCTATGACCTCCGTGACCACGTTCTGCACCGCGTTCCGGATCTCCGGACCGGTGGAGAAGATGCCGAGCACGGGGCCGGCCCCGGGGGCGGCCGACTGGTCGGCCAGACCCTCCTCGGCGGGCTGTGCCTTCAGGATCTCGGGATCGGTGAGGTGCGCGTGGAACTGTCCGTAGTACACGGCCCAGACGAGCACGGCACCGATCATCGCGCCGAGCAGCTGCGAGGCGAGGTACAGGGGTACGTCGCTCCACTCGGTGCCGCCCTGGATCGCGAGGCCGAGGGTGACCGCCGGGTTCAGGTGGGCACCGGACACGCCGGAGGCGAGGTAGGCGCCGGTCAGTACGGCGAAACCCCACCCGAAGGTGATGGCCAGCCAGCCGGTGTTCTGCGCCTTCGAGCGCTTGAGCGTGACGGCGGCACAGACACCGCCGCCGAGCAGGATGAGTACGGCGGTACCGATGGTCTCGCCGATGAAGATGTCGGAGCTGGACACCACGACTCCTTTGTCCTTCGTCCAGGGGAAGGCGAAACACCGGGTCCCTCCGGTGGATCGCGCCCCAGGTGGGTACCCGTCACATACGGGCACGGCACCTGCAAGGGCTTGACCGGCCCTCGGCACTGTCACACCCTAACGCGTATTGCCGTTAGGCGTTCGACAATGTCGACCGGTGAACGGCAATGTTTCTCCCGAATGAAGGAAGCGTCAAGAGTTCTGTGACGTGGGACTCGCGCGAGGGCTCGATCGTTACCGAGGGCACGGCGTGCGTCCGGAAGCGCCCGGTCCCGGTAGGTGGACGTGCGGCCGGAAGCGCCCGGCGCGCAGGTCCCGGGAGGCGGGCGTGCGCTCAGAAGCGTCCGGCGCCCAGGTCCCGGGAGACGGCGCGGGCGCAGTCCCGCACGGCGGCGATCAGCTCGGGGCGCAGTCTCCCGTCAGGGCAGACGCGTTCCACGGCGCCCGTCACGGCCACCGCGCCGACCGGCATGCGGCGCCGGTCGTGGACCGGGGCGGCCACCGCCGCCACGCCCTCCCAGGTCTCCTCCACGTCCGAGGCCCAGCCCTGTGCCCGGATCAGGTCGAGCAGGGACTCGAACTCCTGCTCGTCGGTGACGGTGCGCGGGGTGAAGGGCCGGCGCTCCACCTCGACGACCTCGCTGTGCGCGACCGGGTCGTAGGCGGAGAGGACCTTGCCCAGGGCGGTGGAGTGCAGCGGCTGCATCGCCCCCACCTCCAGCACCTGGCGGCTGTCGTCGGGCCGGAAGACGTGATGGACGATCAGGACGCCGTGCTGGTGCAGTACGCCGAGGTGGACGCTCTCGCCGCTGGAGCGGGCCAGGTCGTCGGTCCACACCAGGGCGCGGGCCCGGAGCTCGTGCACGTCGAGGTAGCTGTTGCCCAGACGCAGCAGCTCGGCGCCGAGCTGGTAGCGGCCGGACGCGGCGTCCTGCTCGACGAAGCCCTCGTGCTGGAGCGTGCGCAGGATGCCGTGTGCGGTGCCCTTGGCCAGCCCCAGCGAGGACGAGATGTCGGAGAGCCCGAGCCGACGCTCGCCGCCCGCCAGCAGACGCAGCATCGCCGCTGCCCGCTCGAGCGACTGGATGTTCTTGGCCATCGCGCCGTACTCCTCCACCTCGGTTCGACAATGCTGAACACTATCGGTCGATGCCGACCTCTGTCCGGTGGCGCGACGATTCCGCCCCACCGTGCGACCGGGCCCCGGTCCTCGCACAGCATGCAGTCCGCCCCGTGGGACGCGACGACCGCCCCGCGCCCCGCCCCGCTACGCTGGCCGCGTGCCCTCCTCTGCAGAAGGGCGCAAAGCCGACAGCCGTCGCATTCCAGGGAGAACATCCATGGCCTCGTTGCCGACCCCTTCCGCTGACAGCCGGACCCGAGCCGCAGCCCTCCGAGAGGCTCTCGCCACCCGAGTGGTCGTGGCCGACGGTGCCATGGGCACGATGCTCCAGGCCCAGGACCCCACGCTCGACGACTTCGAGAACCTCGAAGGCTGCAACGAGATCCTGAACGTGACCCGGCCCGACATCGTCCGCTCGGTGCACGAGGAGTACTTCGCCGTCGGCGTGGACTGCGTCGAGACCAACACCTTCGGGGCCAACGCCTCCGCCCTCGGTGAGTACGACATCCCCGGCAGGATCCACGAGCTCTCCGAGACCGGCGCGAGCATCGCCCGCGAGGTCGCCGACCGGTTCACCGAATCCACCGGCCGGCAGCGCTGGGTGCTCGGCTCCATCGGCCCCGGCACCAAGCTGCCGACGCTGGGCCACGCCCCCTACACGGTCCTGCGCGACGGATTCCAGCAGAACGCCGAAGGGCTGATCGCCGGCGGCGCCGACGCGCTCATCATCGAGACCACGCAGGACCTCCTGCAGACCAAGGCCGCCGTGCTGGGTGCGCGGCGCGCCCTGGAGGCGATGGGCAGCGACCTCCTGGTGCTGTGCTCGCTGGCCTTCGAGACCACCGGCACCATGCTGCTCGGATCCGAGATCGGTGCCGCGCTGACCGCGCTCGAACCGCTCGGCGTCGACATGATCGGCCTGAACTGCTCGACCGGCCCCGCCGAGATGAGCGAACACCTGCGCTACCTCACCCGGCACTCCCGCATCCCGCTGCTCTGCATGCCGAACGCCGGACTGCCGGTGCTCACCAAGGACGGGGCGCACTTCCCGCTCGACGCCGAGGGCCTGGCCGACGCCCAGGAGACCTTCGTCCAGGAGTACGGGCTCTCGCTCGTCGGCGGCTGCTGCGGCACGACGCCCGAGCACCTGCGGCAGCTCGTCGAACGGGTCCGGGGCGCCGAGCTCACCCCCCGTACCCCGAGCCCCGAGCCGGGCGCGGCCTCGCTCTACCAGACCGTGCCGTTCCGCCAGGACACCTCGTACCTCGCGATCGGCGAGCGTACGAACGCCAACGGATCCAAGAAGTTCCGCGACGCCATGCTCGACGCACGCTGGGACGACTGCGTCGAGATGGCCCGTGACCAGATCCGCGAGGGCGCGCACATGCTCGACCTCTGCGTCGACTACGTGGGGCGCGACGGCGTCGCCGACATGGACGAACTGGCCGGCCGCTTCGCCACCGCCTCCACCCTGCCGATCGTGCTCGACTCCACCGAGGTGCCCGTCCTGCGCGCCGGTCTGGAGAAGCTGGGCGGCCGGGCCGTACTGAACTCCGTCAACTACGAGGACGGCGACGGCCCCGAGTCCCGCTTCGCCAAGGTCAGCGGGCTGGCCGCCGAGCACGGCGCCGCGCTGATCGCGCTGACCATCGACGAGGAGGGCCAGGCCCGCACCGTCGAGCACAAGGTCGCCATCGCCGAGCGGCTCATCGAGGACCTCACCACCAACTGGGGCATCCACGAGTCGGACATCCTCATCGACTGTCTGACCTTCACCATCTGCACGGGCCAGGAGGAGTCCCGCAAGGACGGGATCGCCACCATCGGTGCCATCCGCGAGCTCAAGCGGCGTCACCCCGACGTGCAGACCACGCTGGGCCTGTCCAACATCTCCTTCGGCCTGAACCCGGCCGCCCGCGTCGTCCTGAACTCCGTCTTCCTGGACGAGTGCGTGAAGGCGGGTCTGGACTCCGCGATCGTGCACGCCTCCAAGATCCTGCCGATCGCCCGGCTGGAGGAGGAGCAGGTCAAGGTCGCCCTCGACCTCATCCACGACCGCCGGGAGGAGGGCTACGACCCCCTGCAGCGGCTCATGGAGCTCTTCGAGGGCGTCAACATGAAGTCGATGAAGCAGGGCAAGGCCGAGGAACTGCTCGCCCTGCCGCTGGACGAGCGGCTCCAGCGACGCATCATCGACGGCGAGAAGAACGGACTGGAGGCCGACCTCGACGAGGCGCTGCGGACCCGGCCCGCGCTGGAGATCGTCAACGACACCCTGCTCGCAGGCATGAAGGTGGTCGGCGAGCTCTTCGGCTCCGGTCAGATGCAGCTGCCGTTCGTGCTGCAGTCCGCCGAGGTCATGAAGACCGCGGTGGCCCACCTCGAACCGCACATGGAGAAGTCGGACGCCGACGGCAAGGGCACCATCGTGCTCGCCACCGTCCGCGGCGACGTCCACGACATCGGCAAGAACCTCGTCGACATCATCCTGTCCAACAACGGCTTCAACGTGGTCAACCTGGGCATCAAGCAGCCCGTCTCCGCGATCCTGGACGCCGCCGAGGAGCACCGCGCCGACGTCATCGGCATGTCCGGCCTCCTGGTGAAGTCCACCGTGATCATGAAGGAGAACCTGGAGGAGCTGAACCAGCGCAAGATGGCGGCCGACTACCCGGTCATCCTCGGTGGGGCCGCCCTGACCAGGGCCTACGTCGAACAGGACCTGCACGAGATCTACGAGGGCGAGGTCCGCTACGCCCGCGACGCGTTCGAGGGGCTGCGCCTCATGGACGCCCTCGTCGCGGTCAAGCGGGGTGTCCCCGGGGCCACCCTCCCCGAGCTGAAGCAGCGCAGGGTGCCCAGGCGGGACGTCGCCGTGCCGGAGGTCCAGGAGCCGGAGGAGGGCGTGCGCTCCGACGTGTCCGTCACCAACCCGGTCCCCGAGCCGCCGTTCTGGGGCACCCGGGTCGTCAAGGGCATCCAGCTCAAGGAGTACGCCTCCTGGCTGGACGAGGGCGCCCTCTTCAAGGGCCAGTGGGGCCTCAAGCAGGGCCGTGCGGGCGACGGACCGACGTACGAGGAGCTGGTGGAGACTGAGGGCCGCCCGCACCTGCGCGGCTGGCTCGACAAGCTCCACACCGAGAACCTGCTGGAGGCGGCCGTCGTCTACGGCTACTTCCGTTGTGTGTCCAAGGGCGACGACCTGATCCTGCTGCACGAGGACGGCTCGGAGCGCACCCGCTTCACCTTCCCGCGCCAGCGCCGCGGCCGCCGCCTCTGCCTCGCGGACTTCTTCCGTCCCGAGGAGTCGGGCGAGACGGACGTGATCGGCCTCCAGGTCGTCACGGTCGGCTCGAAGATCGGCGGGGCCACCGCCGAACTCTTCGAGGCGAACTCCTACCGCGACTACCTGGAGCTGCACGGACTGTCCGTGCAACTGGCCGAGGCGCTCGCCGAGTACTGGCACGCACGCGTCCGCAGCGAGCTGGGATTCGCCGGGGAGGACCCGTCCGACGTCGAGGACATGTTCGCGCTGAAGTACCGCGGGGCGCGCTTCTCGCTGGGCTACGGGGCCTGCCCCGACCTGGAGGACCGGGCGAAGATCGCCGCGCTCCTGGAGCCCGAGCGCATCGGGGTGAAGCTCTCCGAGGAGTTCCAGCTGCACCCTGAGCAGTCCACGGACGCGATCGTCATCCACCACCCCGAGGCGAAGTACTTCAACGCACGGTAGTACGCCGTTCAACGCGCGGTAGGGCGCCGCTCCACGCGCCGTATCCGGACGAGTCGTACACTGGTCGGTCCAGTGCAGGCCGGTCGCCGTTCCCACCGGGAACGCGGCCGGCCTTCTCGTCCCTCATGGAGGTGTGCCGGATGACCAGTACGGTCCCCGCGTCCCTGACCCGCACGGCCGAGGGCTCCGCCCTGCAGGCCGTCCTTCTCGACATGGACGGCACCCTGGTCGACACCGAGGGCTTCTGGTGGGACGTGGAGGTCGAGGTCTTCGCCGACCTCGGACACCGCCTCGACGAGGCCTGGCGCGACGTGGTCGTCGGCGGGCCGATGACCCGAAGCGCCGGCTACCTCATCGACGTCACGGGCGCCGACATCGCCATCGAGGAGATCACGGTCCTGCTCAACGACCGCTTCGAGAAGCGCATCGGCCGCGGAGTGCCGCTGATGCCGGGTGCCGCACGGCTGCTCGCCGAGCTGGCGGCGCACGAGGTGCCCACCGCCCTGGTCTCCGCCTCGCACCGGCGGATCATCGACCGGGTGCTGGAGTCCGTGGGCCGCCACCACTTCGCTCTCACCGTCGCCGGTGACGAGGTGACCCGCACCAAGCCCCACCCGGATCCCTACCTCGCCGCCGCCGCCGGTTTCGGGGCGGACCCGTGGCGCTGCGCGGTCGTCGAGGACACCGCGACGGGCGTCGCCGCGGCCGAGGCCGCGGGCTGCCGGGTGGTCGCCGTGCCGTCCGTGGCGCCGATCGCCCCCGCGCCGGGACGGGCGGTCGTACCTTCACTCGAACAGGTGAATCTGACGTTCCTGCGTGCCCTGGTCACGGAGAGGTGAAGGGCCGGCCGCGCACCGGGCGTCACCTTGTGAACGAACGGCGAGGTTCCGGCGTGCGCGGCGTGTGGAACCCTCTCGGGCTCAGCGCATAAGCCAGGTTGATGTCAGTGGCGAGGACCCGGCGGGGGAGTGACCTCAACCACCTGGTGTGACCTCCGCCGGGGTCCGTGCCGAGCCCGGCGGCCCGTTTCCGGAACCCAAAAGTCCAGATTCATGGACCGCTGTACGAATCATTCCCGGGTGCGGCACGGACACGCCGTCATGGGCGGTCACCGAGTGGATACGGGTCGCGGAAGCGCCGGTCAAGGGCCTCCGGCCGAGACCTGCGGCTTCACCTGCACGGAGAACGAGAGCTACCGCTGCACGCTCCGCGAGGCCTCACCTTCGCCGATGGCACGCCCGTCACTCCGGACGACGTGAAGTACTCCATCCAGCGCGTGCTCGACATCAAGGCCGAACCGCTCTGCTCGCTCATCCCGACCGGCATCACCAACCACACCAACTCCTTCTTCAACAAGTACGGCGAGCCCGACGTCGACGCGGCCGGGAAGATCCTGGAGAAGGCCGGCGTCTCCACCCCGGTGAAGTTCACGCTGAACTACACGACGGACCACTACGGCCCCACCACCGCCGCCGAGTACAAGGCGCTGGGCAAGCAGCTCAACGACTCGAAGCTCTTCGAGGTCGACGTCAAGGGCACCCCGTGGGCCAAGTACCGCCCCGCGCAGAGCAAAAGGTGACTACGCGGTCTACGGCATGGGCTGGTTCCCCGACTTCCCGGACCCGGACACGTACACGGCGCCGTTCCTCGACAAGGACAACTTCCTCAACTCGCCCTACGGGTCCACCCTCGTCCAGGACACCCTCATCCCGGAGTCGCGGCGGGTGGCGGACCGCGGCGCCGCGGCCGAGACCTTCACGAAGATCCAGGACATCGTGGCCACCGGCGTCCCCGTCCTCCCGGTCTGGCAGGGCAAGCAGTACGTCGCCTCCCGCGAGGGCCTGACCGGTGTGGAGTGGGCCGTCACCTCCTCGGCCGACCTCCAGCTCTGGGAGCTCAAGAACACCGTCTGACCGGTACGCCGACGCGGTCCGGACCCACCGGCTCCGGACCGCGTCATCGTTTCCGCGCACCGTGCCCGGTCACTGCGCGCCGGGACGCACCAGCCCGCTCTCGTACGCGTAGACCGCCGCCTGCACCCGGTCACGCAGGCCCAGCTTCGTCAGCACATGGCCCACATGCGTCTTGACCGTCGTCTCGCTCACGAAGAGGTCGGCGGCGATCTCCGCGTTCGACAGACCGCGCGCCACCAGCTTCAGCACCTCGACCTCGCGGTCGGTGAGCGTGTGCAGCGCGTCCGGGACGGGATCCTCGCCCGAGGGCAGATGGTCCGCGTACTTGTCGAGCAGCCGGCGCGTGATGCTCGGCGCCAGCATCGCCTCACCGGCCGCCACCACCCTGATGGCCTGCACCAGTTCGTTGGCCGGAGCGTCCTTCAGCAGGAAGCCGCTGGCACCCGCGCGCAGCGCCTCCACCACGTACTCGTCGAGATCGAAGGTCGTCAGCACCAGGACCTTCGCCGGGCCGTTCCGCTCCGGACCCGTGATCTGACGGGTGGCCTCGACGCCGTCCATCCGCGGCATCCGGATGTCCATCAGCACGACATCGGGCTGCAGGGCCCGCACCTGGTCGATGGCCTGCAGGCCGTCACCGGCCTCACCGACCACCGCGAGATCGCCCTCGGCCTCCAGGATCATCCGGAAGCCGGTGCGCAGCAGCGGTTGGTCATCGACGAGCAGGACGCGGATTGCCACGGAATCTCCTTAAGGGCTTTCGAGGGCCGCCGGCCGGCCGCCCTCGGCCCGGACCGGCTCCATTCTGCCCTGCACACCCTCCACCGACTCGGCCGGGCGGACCGACAGCGGATATACCGGGGGAGTCCCGCCGAACTCCGGGCAGACCGCCCGGTGGTCGCACCAGCCGCACAGCTTCGTCGGCCGGGGCCGCCACTCACCCGTCTCCGTCGCCAGCCGGATCGCGTCCCACAGGGCGAGCAGCTTGCGCTCCACCCGCTCCAGATCGGCAGGCACCGGGTCGTACGTCAGCACGTCACCGCTGCCCAGATAGACCAGCTGAAGCCGCCGGGGCACCACGTTCTTCAGGCGCCAGATCACCAGCGCGTAGAACTTCATCTGGAACAGGGCGCCCTCGGAGTACTCCGGCCGCGGCGCCTTGCCCGTCTTGTAGTCGACGATCCGGACGTCGCCCGTGGGGGTCACGTCGATCCGGTCGATCACCCCGCGCAGCCGCAGCCCCGAATCCAGCTCCGTCTCGACGAACAGCTCCCGCTCGGCGGGCTCCAGACGCGTCGGGTCCTCCAGCGAGAACCACCGCTCCACCAGCCGCTCCGCCTCACCCAGCCACCCGGCGAGCCGGTCGCCCCCCGCGTCCCCGGAGAACAGCTCGGCCAGCTCCGGCTTCGACTCCAGCAACCGGTCCCACTGACCGGGCACGAGCGACCTCGCCCGCGGCGCCGTGCGCTCCGCGGCGGGGGCGTCGAACAGCCGCTCCAGCACGGCATGCACCAGCGTGCCCCGGGTAGCCGCTTCACTGGGCTTCTCGGGCAGCTTGTCGATGACCCGGAAGCGGTACAGCAGAGGGCATTGCATGAAATCGCTCGCGCGCGACGGCGACAGGGACGAAGGTGGCCGGTGCGGGCGCGGTACGGAGGTCATGCCGAAGACCCTACGGCCCGCCACCGACACCCAGCGGCATACCATCGACCACAGAGCTCGCACACTGCATGATCGTGGCAGACGCCATCGACCGAAGGGACCACGTGGACGAGAGCGGCGACAGCGGGCGCCCGCTGCCCGGCGCAGGGGGATCGGACCCCGGCACCGGACCGGACAAGGGCAAACCGCGACGGCCGGCGGACCCCGGCGGCGGCCTCCTGATGGGCCGCCCCTTCGGTGTGCCCGTGTACGTGGCACCCAGCTGGTTCGTCGTCGCCGCGCTGATCACCTGGGTCTTCGGCGGCCAGCTCGACCGCGTCCTGCCCGGACTCGGCGGAGCCCGCTACCTCGTCGCGCTCTTCTTCGCGATCGCCTTCTACGCCTCCGTGCTCGTCCACGAGCTCGCCCACACCGTCGCCGCCCTGCACTACAAGCTGCCGGTCCGCCGCATCCAGCTCCAGTTCTTCGGCGGCGTCTCCGAGATCGAGAAGGAATCCGAGACCCCGGGCCGCGAATTCGTCCTCGCCTTCGTGGGCCCCCTGCTCTCCCTCGTCCTCGGCGGCCTCTTCTACATCCCCCTCCAGTTCGTCGAGGCGGGCACCATCCCCGGCGTGCTCCTCGCCGGACTGATGATCTCCAACCTCATCGTCGCCGCCTTCAACCTGCTGCCCGGCCTCCCGCTCGACGGCGGACGCATGCTCCGTGCCGTGGTCTGGAAGATCACGGGCAAGCCCATGAGCGGCACCGTCGCCGCCGCGTGGGTCGGCCGCGGCCTGGCCGTCACCGTCCTCGTCGGCCTCCCGCTGCTCACCCACACCGGCGCCCTCGGCAACGCCACCAGTGAGATCAGCGGCTTCGAGACCGTGACCGACGCCCTGCTCGCCGCGATCCTCGCCGGGATCATCTGGACCGGCGCGGGCAACAGCCTGCGCATGGCGCGGCTGCGCGAACACCTCCCCGACCTCCGCGCCCGCACCCTCACCCGCCGCGCCGTCCCCGTCGAGTCCGCCACTCCGCTCTCCGAGGCGCTCCGCCGCGCCAACGAGGCGGGCGCCCGCGCCCTCGTCGTCGTCGACGGACAGGGCAACCCCAAGGGCGTCGTCCGCGAGGCGGCCATCGTCGGAGTCCCCGAACACCGCCGGCCCTGGGTGGCCGTCAGCGGCCTCGCCCAGGACATCACCGACGGGATGAAGGTCCCCGCCGAGCTCGCGGGTGAAGCACTCCTGGACCGCCTCAAGGCCACCCCGGCCACCGAGTACCTGGTGGTCGAGGACACCGGGGAGATCTACGGCGTCCTGTCCACCGTCGACGTCGAACGCGCCTTCGTCGCGGCCATGGCCCGGCCCTCGGCCTGACAGCGGCCCCACACCACCCGGCGGCCGGGGGACCCCGCAAGGGGGGCCGCCGAAATACCGGTAGGCTGCTCACATGTCCGAACCGACCGGTGCCGCCCGCCGTCGCGGCCCATTCAAAGTCGGGGACCAGGTCCAGCTCACCGACCCCAAGGGACGCCACTACACCTTCACGCTCGAAGCCGGAAAGAATTTCCACACCCACAAGGGTTCTTTCCCGCACGACGAGCTGATCGGTGCTCCCGAGGGCAGTGTTGTCCGTACCACGGGAAACGTCGCCTACCTCGCGCTGCGCCCCCTGCTCCCCGACTACGTCCTGTCCATGCCCCGCGGCGCCGCCGTGGTCTACCCCAAGGACGCGGGCCAGATCCTGGCCTTCGGCGACATCTTCCCCGGCGCCCGCGTCGTGGAGGCCGGTGTCGGCTCCGGAGCGCTCAGCACCTTCCTGCTGCGCGCCATCGGCGAGCAGGGCATGCTGCACTCGTACGAGCGCCGCGAGGACTTCGCCGAAATCGCCCAGCAGAACGTCGAGCGCTACTTCGGCTCCCCGCACCCCGCCTGGCAGCTCACCGTCGGCGACCTCCAGGACAACCTGTCGGACACCGACGTCGACCGTGTCGTCCTGGACATGCTCGCCCCGTGGGAGTGCCTGGAAGCCGTCTCCAAGACACTCGTGCCCGGTGGCATCCTCTGCGCGTACGTCGCGACCACCACCCAGCTCTCGCGGACCGTCGAATCCATCCGCGAGATCGGCTGCTTCGCCGAACCGCAGCCGTGGGAGTCGATGATCCGCAACTGGCACGTCGAAGGCCTGGCCGTCCGTCCCGACCACCGGATGATCGGCCACACGGGATTCCTCGTCACCGCCCGCCGGCTCGCGGACGGCGTCGAGCCGCCGCTGCGCCGCCGCCGCCCCTCCAAGGGTGCGTACGGCGAGGACTACAAGGGTCCCGGCAGCCGGAGCGGATCCGCCGCCCCCGCCGCCACCGAGGACTGACCCGGCCGGAGCCGTGGCACCGGCCGCCGGACCACGGTCACCCACCACAACGCACAGGCGCCGCCGCCGAGTTCCCCGGACCGACCCGGGGAACCCGACGGCGGCGCCTTTCCGTGGCCGACGGCCCGGCGGCAGCGACCCCGCGGTTCCCCTGCGGTGTGAGGTGTGGCACGATGCTGGCCACCCCCGCCCGTCGGCATCCGCCCGGCACCGCCTGTCCAGGCACCCATGAACCACAGGAGACATACCGCGTGCAGACCTCCGCGCTCCCGGACCTCGCGCACACCGACACCAAGCCGGTGCACTGGCTCGCCACGGCCGCGGCCATGGCCGCCGTCGTCGCGGCCGCGGGACTGCTCCAGCCCGACGGGGCCACCGCGACGGCCTCGGCGTCCGAGCACCGCACCGGCGCCCGGCACGGCGCCCCACCGGCCGCCGCGCCCGATCCCGCCGGTGTCGTCTTCCCGTTCGACTGCAGCGGCGCCGGGCAGACCGTCGCCGACAGCGCCCCCGGGGACCTCGACGGCGACGGCAGGCCCGAGACCGTCGCGGTCGTCCGCTGCGCCGCCGGTTCCGGCACACCGCCCAGCGGCGTCTACGTCCTGACACAGAAGAGCGGGGCCGCACCCCGGGTGGTCGCCACCCTGGTGGACCCCGCTCAGAAGCTGACGGTCACCGACTTCACCGTCCGTGACGGCCGGATCTCGGCGACCCTGCTGGGCTATTCCTCGGCCGACGTGCCGCGCTGCTGCCCCGACGAGGAGGAGAGCGCACTCTGGCAGTGGAAGGGCAACGCCTTCGTCAGGTCGTCCTCGGCCGGGGACACCGCGCTGAGCGTCTGAGCTGGTTACGCCGCGTCGGGTCCAAAGACTTCCACATTGTCCGAAACGCGACGTACGTGAATGCAGTCGCCGGGGCATTCCTTGGCCGAATCCACCACGTCCTGGAGGAGCGGCAGCGGCACCGGGGTGGTGGCGCCCTTGTCCTGGAGGAGCTCGTCCTCGGAGCTCTTCACGTACGCCAGGCCGTCGATGTCCAGCTCGAACACCTCCGGTGCGTACTGCACGCAGATGCCGTCGCCCGTACAGAGGTCCTGGTCGATCCAGACCTCGAGGTCCTGCGTGGCGCTGTCGCCCGGGGCGTCCTGCTGCACGGTCATGTGTCCTGCCGTTTCCTGCGTATCTGAACCAATTGAAGCCAGCCCTGACGGGTGTTGGACGCTTCGACGATACAACCGGCGGCATTCCGATGCCGAAGGGTGGGTATTCCCCTGGCGTGAGGGAGAGCGCAAGGGTGAAGATCGGACACACCCCCGAGTCTTTGTGATCTAGGGGTTTCAATCATCACCCACGCAGGTAGGGTCAGGAAGCGTCCAGCTCCCCTTGGAGGAGGTGAGGACCGTGGCAGCCCACGACGACGACATCAACCGCGGCATCCGGCCCGTGCGGGGGTCAGAAGACCCAGCCGGCCAGGTTGCCTATCTCGAGCAGGAAATCGCCGTCCTGCGACGAAAGCTCGCCGACTCTCCGCGTCATTCGAGGATTCTCGAAGAGCGGATCGTCGAGCTGCAGACCAACTTGGCAGGCGTGTCCGCGCAGAACGAGCGGCTCGCCAGTACGCTCCGTGAGGCCCGCGACCAGATCGTGGCCCTCAAGGAGGAGGTCGACCGGCTGGCCCAGCCACCGGCCGGCTTCGGTGTCTTCCTGCAGGTCAACGAGGACGGCACCTGCGACATCTTCACCGGGGGCCGCAAGCTCCGGGTGAACGTCAGCCCAAGCGTCGAGCTCGAGGGCCTCCGGCGAGGCCAGGAAGTGATGCTCAACGAAGCGCTCAACGTGGTCGAGGCCATGGCATTCGAGCGGGCCGGGGACATCGTCACCCTCAAGGAGATCCTCGAGGACGGCGAACGCGCCCTGGTGGTCGGGCACACCGACGAGGAACGGGTGGTGCGGCTCGCCGAGCCTCTGCTGGACATCACCATCCGTCCCGGCGACGCCCTCCTGCTCGAACCCAGGTCCGGCTACGTCTACGAAGTGGTGCCGAAGAGCGAGGTCGAGGAGCTCGTCCTCGAAGAGGTTCCGGACATCGACTACAACAAGATCGGCGGTCTGGGCGACCAGATCGAGCTGATCCGCGACGCGGTCGAGCTCCCCTACCTCCACCCGGACCTCTTCAAGGAGCACGAACTGCGCCCGCCGAAGGGCATCCTGCTCTACGGTCCACCCGGTTGCGGCAAGACGCTCATCGCCAAGGCCGTGGCCAACTCGCTGGCCAAGAAGGTCGCAGAGGTCACCGGACAGCCCACGGGGAAGAGCTACTTCCTCAATATCAAGGGCCCCGAGCTCCTCAACAAGTACGTCGGCGAGACCGAGCGGCACATCCGCCTCGTCTTCCAGCGTGCCCGGGAGAAGGCGAGCGAGGGCACCCCCGTCATCGTCTTCTTCGACGAGATGGAATCCCTCTTCCGCACCCGTGGTTCCGGTGTCAGCTCGGACGTGGAGAACACCATCGTCCCCCAGCTGCTCGCCGAGATCGACGGTGTGGAGGGTCTGGAGAACGTCATCGTCATCGGCGCCTCCAACCGCGAGGACATGATCGACCCCGCGATCCTGCGGCCCGGCCGTCTTGATGTGAAGATCAAGATCGAGCGTCCGGACGCGGAGGCCGCGAAGGACATCTTCGCGAAGTACCTCACGCCTTCGCTGCCGCTGCACGCGGACGACCTGGCCGAGCACAGCGGCTCGAAGGAGGCCGCCGCCCACGCCATGATCCAGTCCGTCGTGGAGCGGATGTACACGGAATCCGAGGAGAACCGCTTCCTCGAGGTCACCTACGCCAACGGCGACAAGGAAGTCCTGTACTTCAAGGACTTCAACTCCGGAGCGATGATTCAGAACA
Source organism: Streptomyces sp. NBC_01520 (assembly GCF_045040375.1). Lineage (NCBI taxonomy): Bacteria > Bacillati > Actinomycetota > Actinomycetes > Kitasatosporales > Streptomycetaceae > Streptomyces > Streptomyces sp. NBC_01520. Next base: position 1,559,510 of record NZ_CP109404.1, on the reverse strand, counting down.
TCGTGGACCGGGCGAAGAAAATGGCCATCAAGGCATTCCTCGAGCAGCGCCAGAAGGGCCTGCGCGTCTCCCATCTCCTCCAGGCATGTGTGGACGAGTTCAAGGAGAACGAGGACCTGCCGAACACCACCAACCCGGACGACTGGGCCAGGATTTCCGGAAAGAAGGGCGAGCGGATCGTGTTCATCCGCACACTCGTCACCGGAAAGCAGGGTGCGGACACCGGTCGTTCCATCGACACGGTGGCAAATACCGGACAGTACCTGTAAAACGCAGACCGGCTGCGGATGCCCGGCAGGGTATCCGCAGCCGGCCGTTTTCCCGGCAGGTCCGGCCACACCCGAACAATGACGCAATTGATCTCCCCACCGGCGCAGAGGCGCTCTAGGCTCTGCCGTACCGCCGAGTCGCGCAGCGCGGGGACGGGCACCGCACGCGTACCGGACCAGCAGCGGTACTTGAGCGGCGCTCCCGGACGGGAGCACCGCCGGGCAAGGAGGGCCGCATGACCGTACGGCGAGTGATGGGCATCGAGACGGAGTACGGGATCTCCGTCCCCGGTCAACCCAACGCCAATGCCATGCTCACCTCGTCCCAGATCGTCAACGCCTACGCGGCGGCGATGCACCGGGCGCGCCGCGCCCGCTGGGACTTCGAGGAGGAGAATCCGCTGCGCGACGCGCGAGGCTTCGACCTCGCCCGCGAGACCGCCGACTCCAGCCAGCTCACCGACGAGGACATCGGCCTCGCCAATGTCATCCTCACCAACGGTGCCCGGCTGTACGTCGACCACGCGCACCCCGAGTACAGCTCACCCGAGATCACGAACCCGCTCGACGCGGTGCTCTGGGACAAGGCCGGCGAACGGGTCATGGCGGAGGCCGCCGAGCGGGCCGCCGCCATCCCGGGCGCCCAGCCGATCCACCTCTACAAGAACAACACCGACAACAAGGGCGCGTCCTACGGCACGCACGAGAACTACCTGATGAAGCGGGAAACCCCCTTCTCCGACATCGTGCGCCATCTGACCCCGTTCTTCGTCTCCCGCCAGGTCGTCACCGGCGCCGGCCGGGTCGGCATCGGCCAGGACGGCCGTGAGCACGGCTTCCAGCTCAGTCAGCGCGCGGACTACTTCGAGGTCGAGGTGGGTCTGGAGACCACGCTCAAGCGCCCCATCATCAACACCCGCGACGAACCGCACTCCGACGCCGAGAAGTACCGCAGGCTGCACGTGATCATCGGCGACGCGAACCTCTCCGAGATCTCGACCTATCTCAAGCTCGGCACGACCTCGCTGGTCCTCGCCATGATCGAGGACGGCTTCATCAACGTCGACCTCGCGGTCGACCAGCCGGTGCGCACCCTGCACCAGGTCTCGCACGACCCGACGCTGCGGCAGCTCGTCACGCTCCGCAGCGGCCGGACACTCACCGCCGTACAACTGCAGATGGAGTACTTCGAGCTGGGCCGCAAGTACGTCGAGGAGCGGTACGGGGCGGACGCCGACGAGCAGACCAGGGACGTCCTGGCCCGCTGGGAGGACACCCTGAACCGCCTGGAGAACGATCCGATGAGCCTCGCGGGCGAGCTGGACTGGGTCGCCAAGAAGGAGCTCATGGAGGGCTACCGGCGCAGGGACGGCCTGGACTGGGACGCGCCGCGTCTGCACCTGGTCGACCTCCAGTACGCCGACGTGAGGGCCGACAAGGGCCTCTACAACCGCCTGGCGGCCCGCGGGAGGATCAAGCGCCTGCTGGACGAGAGTGACGTCGAGCGGGCCCGTACGAAGCCGCCCGAGGACACCAGGGCCTATTTCCGGGGACGCTGCCTGGAGCAGTACGCGGACGACGTCGCCGCGGCCTCCTGGGACTCGGTCATCTTCGACCTGCCCGACCGTGACTCACTGCAACGGGTTCCCACGATGGAGCCGCTGCGCGGGACCCGTGAACACGTCAAGGACCTCCTGGACCGCTGCCGTACCGCGGAAGAGCTGGTCCGGACGCTGTCCGGCGGCTGAAAAGGCCGTCGGCTGGGAATCAATCAAGAGACCTCCGGACGTTGAGACAAGTACCGGGCCAATGTCGGACCCCGTAGGTAGGGTCTGATCACGTGCTTCGAACCGAGCGGGGTGAGCTACATGGCGACCAAGGACACCGGCGGCGGACAGCAGAAGGCAACACGCTCCACCGAGGGAACCGAGGAGCAGGCGCAGGACGCGCAGGTCTCCGAGGACCTGCAGGAGCGACAGGAGAAGCTGAGCGACGACGTCGACGACGTCCTCGACGAGATCGACGACGTCCTCGAGGCCAACGCTGAGGATTTCGTGAGGTCATTTGTTCAGAAGGGTGGGGAATAGGGCTTAATGTCCGATATTCCTGCCGGAAGAAGATGCTCGCGCTGTCGAATGACTCTGCCGACGGAGTCCTTCGCCAGTAACAGGGCGATGCGGGACGGCCTCCAGGCGTATTGCCGGGAGTGCTCTGCTGAGTACTACCGGCAGCGCCAGGAGGCCAAGGGCAGGTCCGTTCGGGTCAAGGTACCGGTGCCTCGGGGGCGCAAGCGTTGCCCGCAGTGCGGCGAGGTGAAGCCGCACGATCAATGGGAGCGCAACAGATCATCGTCCGACGGCTGGTCGAGCTACCGTCGCCCATGCAGGGCCGAGCGAAATCGAATGAGCTACTTCCAGCGCAAGTATGGCCTCGGTCCAGCGGAGTTGGACACGCTGATCGCCGCTCAGCAGGGCGTTTGCTGTATCTGCCTAACTGCTCAGGCGGAGCATGTGGATCACTGTCATATGACGGGTAGGGTCCGTGGCGTACTGTGCTTCAGCTGCAACGCAGCCCTGGGGCAGCTCAAGGATCGGCCGGATGCCATAAGGCGTGCAGCCGCATACGTGGAGGGAAACGCGTGGAAGCCAACACTCGTAGCACCGGGCGTCTACCAGCTGCCTTCCTGACGCCGGGATCGTCCTCGTTCATGGACTTCCTGTCCGACCAGTCGCCCTCGATGCTCCCCGGCAACCGCAGTCTGCCGCCGCTGCAGGGAGCCATCGAGGCGCCGCACGGGACGACCATCGTCGCGGCCTCGTTCCCCGGTGGGGTGGTGCTCGCCGGTGACCGGCGGGCGACCATGGGGAACATGATCGCGCAGCGCGACATCGAGAAGGTGTTCCCGGCCGACGAGTACTCGGCGGTGGGGATCGCCGGTACGGCGGGCCTCGCCGTGGAGATGGTCAAGCTGTTCCAGCTGGAGCTGGAGCACTTCGAGAAGGTCGAGGGCGCCACGCTCTCCCTGGAGGGCAAGGCCAACCGCCTCTCCACGATGATCCGCAGCAATCTGGCGATGGCCATGCAGGGCCTGGCGGTCGTCCCGCTGTTCGCCGGGTACGACGTCGACCGCGGGACGGGCCGGATCTTCTCGTACGACGTCACCGGCGGGCGTTCCGAGGAGCGCGGCTACGCCTCCACCGGATCCGGTTCCGTCTTCGCGCGCGGGTCGATGAAGAAGCTGTACCGCGAGGACCTGACGGAGGAGCAGACACTCACCCTGGTCGTGCAGGCCCTGTACGACGCGGCCGACGACGACTCGGCGACCGGTGGCCCGGACGTGGCCCGCCGGATCTACCCGATCGTCACCGTCATCACGGACGAGGGCTTCCGGAAGCTGGACGACACGGAATCCTCGGAGATCGCACGCGCGATCCTGGAGCGCCGGCTCGAGCAGCCCGACGGCCCCCGCGCCGCACTGCTCTGACCCGGTCCGACGCTTCCCCGATGCACTCGTCACTGACAGAAAGGGACGGATAGCCGGTGTCGACTCCGTTCTATGTCTCACCCCAGCAGGCCATGGCCGACCGGGCGGAATACGCCCGGAAGGGCATCGCCCGTGGTCGCAGCCTGGTAGTGCTGCAGTTCGCCGACGGCATTGTGTTCGTCGGCGAGAACCCGTCCCGTGCGCTGCACAAGTTCAGCGAGATCTACGACCGGATCGGCTTCGCCGCCGCCGGCAAGTACAACGAGTACGAGAACCTCCGCATCGGCGGGGTTCGCTACGCCGACCTGCGCGGATACACCTACGACCGCGACGACGTGACGGCCCGTGGGCTCGCCAACGTCTACGCGCAGACGCTCGGCACCATCTTCTCCAGCGCGGCCGAGAAGCCGTACGAGGTGGAGCTGGTGGTCGCCGAGGTCGGCGCGGGGCCGGAAGGCGACCAGATCTACCGGCTGCCGCACGACGGCTCGATCGTGGACGAGCACGGCTCCGTCGCGGTCGGCGGGAACGCGGAACAGATCAGCAGCTTCCTGGACCAGCGTCACCGCGACGGGATGTCGCTCGCGGAGGCCCTGAAGCTGGCCGTGCAGGCACTCTCCAGGGAGGCCAACGGCAACGAGCGGGAGATTCCCGCCGAGCGCCTCGAGGTCGCGGTCCTGGACCGTACGAGGCCGCAGCAGCGCAAGTTCAAGCGGATCGTCGGGCGGCAGCTGACCCGGCTGCTGGACGCGGACGGTGCGGGGGCGACCCCGACGGACGCCCCGTCCGACACCGAGGAGGCCGACACCCCGGGGACCGACAGTCCGGCGACCGGGACCCCGGGCACCGACACCCCGGCCTCGCCCACCGACGGGACCACGAAGGACTAGTCCGGCCCCCGGATGTCTCCGGTCCGCCGCCCCCGGCCGCCGTGCGCGGCCGGGGGCGCCGTCACGAGACGGGCGGTGGAGCGGTGGAGCCCCGTACCACCAGGTGGACGGGGAGAGCTGCCTGCTCGGTCCGGCGGCCGTCCAGGACCGCCAGCAGGGCCGTCATGCCCCGCTCGCCGACCTGCTCGGCCGGCAGCCGCACCGTGGTGAGCTCGGGTTCGACCGCCGTGGCCAGGGCCAGGTCGTCGAAGCCGGTCACGGAGATGTCGTCGGGCACCCGCAGCCCACGTCTGCGGACGGCCTTGCAGGCCCCGGCGGCCAGGATGTCGTCGTCGCACACGATCGCCGTCGGCGGCGGCCCCGGGGAGGCCAGGACCGCTTCGGCGGCCTCGCGCCCGGCCCGTACGTCGAGCGGGGCCACAACCCGGTGGACGGTCGCGCCGGGGACGCCCCGCACGGCGTCGGCGAGGGCCCGGGCGCGCACCCCGAAGGTCCAGGTGTCCACGGCGGAGGCCAGGTGGACGAAGCGGCGGTGGCCCAGGTCCAGCAGGTGCTCCGCCACCTGCCGCATACCGTCCGCGATCTCCAGGTTCACCCGGGCCGCCGTGCCGTGGTCCCGCGGATCGCTGTCCAGCATCACCAGCGGCAGGTCCGCGCTCCGCAGCGCCCCCAGCGCGTCCGCCGCCATGGACGAGGCGATCACCCCGTCGAGCGCCGCGCGGGCGGAGGCGAACGGGTCCCTGGCCGGTCCCGTCCCGTCGGGCGACGGGTAGAGCACCACACCGAAGTCGTGCTCCGCGGCGACGGCGGCGGCGCCCGCGTAGACCCGGGCGAAGAACTCGTTGGTGAGCGCGGGCACGACCAGCAGTGCCGTGCGGGTGCGGCCCAGCCGCAGGCTGCGGGCGGCCAGATTCGGCCGGTAGCCGAGCTCCCGGGCGCAGTCACGCACCCGTTCCGCGGTCGCCCCGGAGACCCTTCCGCGCCATTTACCGCCGAGCACGAGCGAGACGGTCGCCTGCGAGACGCCTGCGGCCCGGGCCACGTCGCGGCTGGTCGGCCGGGGTGGGGCGGGCTGCCGCGCGCTGCTCACTCGTGCCTCCGTGCTGTGCGGGCCGGATGCCGTGGGATGGACCGGCGGACTGCGCACATGGTACGTATGAACGCTGAAGTTATACGTAAAACTCCGGGGTGTGACGCCACCGGGCGAGAGGGGCGGACATGGCCGCGGGATATCTGGACATCCTCCGGACGCGGCATGCCGCCCGGCTGCTGGCGGGAACACTGGTGGGGCGCCTGCCGAACGGCACGGCCCACATCGCGATCGTCCTGTTCACCCGGGCCGAGGGCGGCAGCTACACGCTGGCCGGCGCCCTCGCCGCCGCGTACGGCCTGGCGACGGCCGTGGGGCAGCCACTGCTCGGCAGGGCCGTGGACCTGTACGGACAGCCGCGGATCCAGCTCCCCGCCGCCGTGCTCTCCGCGCTCGGCATGGCTGCACTGGCCCTGGTGGGTCTCGACCGGCTCCTGCCCGCCTACGCGGCGGTGATCGTGGCAGGCGTCTTCACGCCACCCCTGGAAGGGGGCCTGCGGGCCCTGTGGCCCACGGTCCTCGGCCGGGAGGACCGGGTGCACCGGGCCTACGCCATGGACGCCGTGGCGCAGGAGATCATGTTCACGGTGGGGCCGCTGCTCGTGACGGTCCTGGTCTCCCTCCGGTCGCCGGCCGCCGCGCTCCTGGTCATCAATGCCGTAGGCGTCCTCGGTGCCCTCTGGGTGGTGCTCTCCGAGCCCTCCCGCACCTGGCGTTCGGCCCCCCGCGAGGCGCACTGGCTGGGCGCGCTGCGCTCGCCGGGACTGCTGGCCCTGCTGGGGGCGTTCTTCTTCGTCGGGCTCGCGCTCGGCTCGATCACGGTCGCCGGAGTCGCGTACGCCGACGACCACGGCCGCGAGTCCGTGTACGGCTGGCTGATGGCCGCGCTCGGGCTCGGCGCGCTGATCGGCGGCGCGGCCTACGGGGCGCGGCAGTGGGCCGGACCGCCCGAGAAGCGGCTGAGGGTCATCGTCGCGCTGCTGGCCCTGGGCTACCTGCCGTTGACACTGACCCCCGGTGTGCCCGCCATGACCGCACTGGCCGCACTGGCCGGGGTGTTCCTGGCCCCGGCGATCGCCTGCTCCTTCATCGTCGTCGACCGGCACGCCCCGCGGGGCACGGTGACCGAGGCGTTCTCCTGGCTCGTGACGACGTTCGGGGTGGGCGCGGCGGCCGGCACGGCGGTGGCCGGCCCGGCCGTCGAGCTCGGCGGGACGGCGTGGAGCTTCGCCGTCGCGGGGGCCGGTGGAGTGGCCGCGCTGCTGGTTCTGCTGGCCACCGGAAGGGTCCTCGCAGTTCCCGTGCGTGGGCCCGAGGTCGTGGCCGGATCGGAAAATGATCGAAACGGTGCGGCCGAACCCGGTTTCAGCTCAGGCCATAAGGCGTAATGTTCAGTCATGGACCGCCGCATTTTCGGGCTGGAGAACGAGTACGGCGTCACGTGCACGTTCAGGGGACAGCGCCGACTGTCACCTGATGAAGTGGCGCGCTACCTCTTCCGCCGTGTTGTGTCATGGGGCCGCAGCAGCAATGTCTTCCTGCGGAACGGCGCCCGTCTGTACCTCGATGTGGGATCGCATCCGGAATACGCGACACCCGAATGCGACAACGTGACCGAACTGGTCACGCACGACAAAGCAGGCGAACGCATTCTCGAAGGTCTGCTCGTCGACGCCGAACGCCGCCTGCACGAGGAGGGAATCGCGGGCGACGTCTATCTCTTCAAGAACAACACCGATTCGGCGGGAAACTCCTACGGTTGTCACGAGAACTACCTCGTGGCCCGGCACGGAGAATTCTCCCGGCTCGCGGACATCCTCATTCCGTTCCTCGTCACCCGGCAGCTGATCTGTGGTGCCGGCAAGGTGCTGCAGACCCCGCGCGGAGCCGTCTACTGCGTGAGCCAGCGTGCCGAGCACATCTGGGAGGGCGTCAGTTCCGCGACGACGCGTTCCCGTCCCATCATCAACACCAGGGACGAGCCGCACGCCGACGCGGAGCGGTACCGCCGCCTCCACGTCATCGTCGGCGACTCCAACATGTCCGAGACGACCATGCTGCTCAAGGTCGGCGCGACCGACCTGGTGCTGCGCATGATCGAGGCGGGCACGGTGATGCGCGACCTGACCCTGGAGAACCCGATCAGGGCCATCCGCGAGGTCAGCCACGACATCACCGGGCAGCGCAAGGTGCGACTCGCCAGCGGACGTGAGGCCTCGGCCGTCGAGGTCCAGCGCGAGTACTACGAGAAGGCCGTCGACTTCGTCGAGCGCCGGGGCATCCGCACCGGCACGGTCGACCAGGTCCTCGAACTGTGGGGCCGCACCCTGGACGCCATCGAGGCCGAGGACCTCGACCGGATCGGCACCGAGATCGACTGGGTCATGAAGTACAAGCTCATCGAGCGGTACCGGGCCAAGCACAACATGACCATGTCGAACCCGAGGGTCGCCCAGATAGACCTCGCCTACCACGACATCCACCGCCGGCGCGGGCTCTACTACCTGCTGGAGCGCAAGGGGCAGGCCGCCCGCATCTGCAACGACATGAAGATCTTCGAGGGCAAGTCCGTGCCCCCGCAGACCACCAGGGCGCGGCTGCGCGGCGACTTCATCCGCCGGGCCCAGGAGCAGCGCCGGGACTTCACCGTCGACTGGGTCCACCTCAAGCTCAACGACCAGGCGCAGCGCACCGTGCTGTGCAAGGACCCGTTCCGTTCCGTCGACGAGCGGGTGGAGAAGCTCATCGCGGGCATGTGACGGAGCAGGACCCGTCCTGCCGCGGATGCGACCGGGCCCCGTACGTTCCTCGTACGGGGCCCTTCGCTCGGCCTAGAGTGTCGGGGACCCATTCACGTGCCGTCTGAGATCTGAGGAACCAGTGCGCCGACTTGCCGGCCTTCTCGTCGTCCCCCTCCTGCTGCTGTCCACCGCGGCATGCGGCGACGACAAGGCCTCCGACTCCGCCTCGTCCGAGAACGGCGTTCCCGCGATCACCGCGGGGGCGAAGTTCGGCGAGAAGCCCACCCTGGCGAAGGGTGAGGGTGATCCACCCAAGGAGCTGAAGACCGTAGTCATCAGTGAGGGTGACGGCGCGAAGCTCAAGAACGGCGACGCGATCCAGGTCAACTACCTCGGCCAGGCGTGGGACTCCACCAAGCCGTTCGACAACAGCTTCGACCGTAAGCAGCCCTTCGATCTGACGCTCGGCGCGGGCATGGTCATCCAGGGCTGGGACAAGGGCCTCGTCGGCCAGAAGGTCGGCAGCCGCGTCCAGTTGGTCATCCCGCCGGACCTCGGTTACGGCGAGGCGGGCCAGGGCGACATCAAGCCCAACGCCACCCTCGTCTTCGTCGTCGACGTGGTGAAGGCGACGCAGGTCCCGAAGTCCGCGGAGGGCGCCGTGGTCGCCCAGGACAACATCGACCTGCCGAAGGTCGGGACGAACACCGACGGCAAGGCGCCGAAGGTCACGTTCCCCAAGTCCGACCCGCCCAAGAAGCTCGTCTCCAGCTACGTCCTGGAGTCCGACGGGGACGTCATCAAGGAGACCGACAGCGTCGTCGTGAACTACGAGGCCTTCCTGTGGAAGGGCGGCAAGAAGTTCGACAGCACCTACGACACGGGCAAGACCGCGACCTTCCCGCTGGCCCAGATCACGGTCAAGGGCCTGAAGAACGGCCTCGTCGGCAAGAAGGTCGGCAGCCGGGTGCTGCTCGTCATCCCGCCGGACCAGGCTTTCGGCGACGAGGCGCAGCAGACCATCCCCGCCAAGTCGACGCTCGTGTGGGCCGTGGACATCCTGACAAAGATGTAAGACTGTCCCGGTTGACCCGTTCATCATTTAGAGGAGCAGTTCAGTGAGCATCGAGAAGCCCGAGATCGACTTCCCGGGTGGCGAGCCGCCGGTCGACCTGGAGATCAAGGACGTCTGGGAAGGCGACGGAGCGGTCGCCGAGAAGGGCATGACCGTGTCCGTCCACTACGTCGGTGTGGCGTTCTCCACCGGCGAGGAGTTCGACGCCTCGTGGAACCGCGGCACCCCGCTGCAGTTCCAGCTCGGTGCCGGTCAGGTCATCGCGGGCTGGGACCAGGGTGTCCAGGGCATGAAGGTCGGCGGACGCCGTCAGCTGACCATCCCCGCGCGCCTCGCCTACGGCGACCGCGGCGCGGGCGGCGGCTCCATCGCCCCGGGCGAGACGCTGATCTTCGTCTGCGACCTGGTCGCCGTCTGATCCGCCAGGTGACAGCAGCGAGGGCCCGTGCCGTCAGGCACGGGCCCTCGCTTTGGTCAGGCCACCCCGGACCGGTACGGTCGACGGTCGTAGAGCACGTAGAGAAAGGGCGTCGATGGCGATTGCCAAGGCCGAACGGCTGATGAACCTGGCACTGTGTCTGCTGGGGACCCGGCGCCCGCTCAGCAAACGTGAGCTCCGCGGGTCCATCGAGGCCTATCTCGAAGCGGGCACCGACGAATCCTTCAACCGGATGTTCGAGCGCGACAAGGACGATCTGCGCGAACTCGGCCTGGTCATCGAGACCGTGGAGAACCTCGACGGGGAGACCGGCTACCTCGCGCGCCGCGACAGCAACCGGCTGCCCCCCATCACGCTGGACGCCGAGGAGGCCGCGGCCCTCGGGCTCGCCGCGAAGGTCTGGCAGCAGGCCCGGCTGGCCGGGGCCGCCAGCGGTGCCCTGCAGAAGCTGCGGGCGGCCGGGATGCCGGAGGCCGAGGACGCGTACGAGGTGCACAGCGCCCTCGAACCCCGCATCCCCGTCCACGAGGCCGCTTTCGAACCGCTGATGCTCGCCTGCCGGGACCGCCGCCCCGTCACCTTCGACTACCGCAAGGCCAACGCCGCCCGCCCCGAGCAGCGCCAGGTGGAACCCTGGACACTCGAATGCTGGCGCGGCCACTGGTACCTGGCCGGCTGGGACCGTGACCGGGGTGCCGAGCGGGTCTTCCGACTGTCCCGGATCTCCGGGCGCGTCCGTTCCCGCGCCGGCGCGTTCACCGTTCCGGTGCCCGACGTGGTCACCGTCCGCGAGACGGTGGAGAGCTGGGCGGGGGAGACCGCGACCAGGACCGCCCGCATCAGGCTGCGCGCCGGGTCCGGCTACCCGCTGCGCTCCCGCGCGATATCGGTACGGGAACTCGGGGACGGCTGGGAAGAGTTGGAGATTCCGTACGGACACGGACTGGACGCCTGGCTCGTCGAGTTCGGACCGGACGTCGTCGTGACGGAACCCGCCGATCTGCGGGCCGATGTGATGGACCGGCTGCGCGCCGTGGCCAAGGACTGAGGGGAACCGCTACTCGTGGCCACGAACGCGATCGACCAGACCCGGCGGATGCTCTCCCTGGTGACGTATCTCCGTGAGCGCCCCGGCGCGCACGTCCAGGACGTCGCCCGGGCCTTCGGCATCACCGAGGACGAGCTGATCTCCGACCTCGACGTGCTCCCCATGTGCGGGACCAGCTTCCGCGGCGGTGACCTGCTCGACATCGACACCGACGGCGACCGGATCTGGTGGCACAACCCGGACGACGTAGCGGAGCCGCTGCGGCTGGCCGCGGACGAGGCCACGGCTCTTCTCGTCGCGGCCCGTGCGGTGGCCACGCTGCCCGGACTGCGCGAGAGCGACCGGCAGGCGCTGGTGCGTGCCACCGCGAAGCTGGAGACGGCCGCCGGTGAGGTGGGGGCCGCGAGCTCCCGGCTCTCGGTCACCTTCGAGTCCGAGGGAGGGGTCTTCGCCGACGTCGACCGGGCGATCTCCGAGCGGCGCAGGCTCTGGCTGCGCTACTACTCGCCCGCGCGCGACGAGCTCACCGAGCGTGAGGTGGACCCGATCCGGCTGTTCGCCGTCGGCCACACGTACATGGAGGGCTGGTGCCGGCTCACCGAGGCGCGGCGCACCTTCCGGCTCGACCGGGTCGCCGAGATCCGGCTGCTCGACGCCCCGTCCGAACCGCCGGAGATCGAGCTGCGCGACCTGTCCGAAGGGCTGGTCCAGCCGGCGGCCGAGGACCCGGAGGTCGTGGTCGAGGTGGGGCCCGGAGGCAGATGGGTCGCCGAGTACTACCCGCACGACAGCGCCGAGGAGCTGCCTGACGGGGGCATGCGGATCACCCTGCGCACCCCCGACCCGGCCTCGCTGCGCAGGCTCGCGCTGCGACTGGGCGGCGAAGGGCGCATCACGGCCCCGCAGGACCTGGCGCACAGCGCCCGCCTGGCGGCGCGTGAGGCACTGGCCGCCTACGACGATGCGCTCTGAGGGGCGGCCGGCGGTGCGCCGGGGAGACAGAAGTCGTATGACGGCGATATCGGGCGGACACGGCAGGCAGGGTGGACCCGTACCCGTACCCGTGCCGGTGCCTGCGGTCGTGCGGTTCCGGGCCGCGTGCCCGGACTGCCGGGGGCGCTTCGAGCTCGCGGCGGGAGCCCTGCGCCTCGCCATAGGTGCCAGTCGGCGCACGACCTTCTACACCTTCACCTGCCCCGAGTGCGGCTCAGCGGTCCGCAAGCCGGCCGGGGAGCGCATCGTCGAACTCCTCTCCGGCGGCGGAGTGCGGACACTGCGCCTCCACACCGCCCTGCGGTAGCGCCCGCAGGCCGTCCCGCAGCAACGAGAAGACATCGAGGCACCGTCCATGTTCTGGCCCATGCTCGCCATCGCCCTGGGATTCCTCGGCCTGGCCGTGCTCGGCGTCCTGGCCGTCAAGGTCTTCGTCGAGGCGCAACGGCTCGGCAGGCAGGTCGCCGCGACCACACAGCGGATCAATCGAGCGGCGGAGGATCTCGAACGAGCGGCCACCGGTCTCGCGGAGACCGGGGAGGCCCTGCGATAGACAGGTAGCGCCCTCCAGATTCACGGGTTCGGGGGGTACGCTGCTGAGGTCGGCCCAGGCAGGGAGGTGCGGGCCGCAAGCGGGAGTACGCACGGGCATTGCCTCGCGTTTACCCCTGCGGGTTACGATCGCTGCCAGCGCGAAGGTCGGACGTATGTCCGGCCGAACGGGTAGCGAGCCCACCCTCCAGTCGCCTCAGTGAGAAGGAAGTCGCACATGATCGGCAATCTGAAGCCCCTCGAGATCGTTCTGATCATCGCTGTCATCCTGCTGCTCTTCGGTGCCAAGAAGCTTCCCGACATGGCGCGTTCGCTCGGCAAGTCGGCCCGCATCCTCAAGAGCGAGGCCAAGGCCATGAAGAAGGACGACGCGGAGCCCGCGGCGCCCACCACGGAGACCGTCGCGGACACCGCTCCGCCGGCCGCTCCCGCCCGTACCATCCAGGCCGCGCCCGGGGACGTCTCCAGCTCCCGCCCGGTCAGCGAGGCCAAGCCCACCACCCAGAGCTGACAGCTGAATCGCTCCACCGACAGCTGCCGCACGAGACGAGGGAAGTGGGTTGCTCAAGTCTGCCCGCAAGCAGGAGAAGGACGACGAGGGGCGGATGCCCCTCCTCGATCACCTGCGTGAGCTGCGCAACCGACTGCTGAAGTCGGTCCTGGCCATCGTGGTCGCCGTGATCGCGGCAGCGTTCTTCCAGAAGGAAATCTTCGAGTTCCTGATGAAGCCGATCCTGGACTCGGTCGGCTGCAAGAACGGCGCCGTGACCATGATCAACGGCCGGCCGTGCGCGGAGATGACCACCAACGGTCTGCTGTCGCCCTTCACCATCGCGCTGAAGGTGTCCCTGATGGCGGGTGTGCTGGTCGCCACCCCTGTCTGGCTCTTCCAGCTGTGGGCGTTCGTCGCCCCCGGCCTGCACAAGCAGGAGAAGCGCTACTCGATGGCCTTCGTGGCCGCTGGGGTTCCGCTCTTCATGGCCGGTGCCTACCTGGCCTACACGATCCTGCCGCAGACCGCCGAGATCATGCTCGGCTTCACGCCCGACAACGTGAAGAACCTGCTGCCGCTCGACGACTTCCTCGACCTGATCACCCGCATGGTGCTCGTCTTCGGGCTGGCCTTCGAGCTGCCGCTGCTGCTCATCCTGCTCAACATGACCGGCGTCCTGTCCGGTGCCCGCATGCTGCGCTGGTGGCGCGGGATGCTGGTCGGCCTCACCGCGTTCGCGGCGATCGCGACGCCGGGCGGCGAGCCCATCTCGATGCTCCTGCTGGCGGGTCCGCTCGCGGTGCTGTACTTCGTCGCGGTCGGTTTCTCCCTGCTCAACGACAAGCGCAGGCAGCGCCGCAACCCCGACGCCGAGCTCGACGACGACGAGGCCTCGAAGCTGGACCTCACACCCGAGGACGTCGGAGCGGTCGAGGGTGTCACCCCTTCCCGGGCAGCCCTGCCCGAGCAGGCGAGCGGCGAGTCCGACGGCGGCCGGACCCACCGGCTCAACGGTTACGACGACATCACCTGACCTTGTAGGGTCTCCCCAGACTTCGTCCAGGGGGACCCCCAGTGACCAGCGAGATCACACTTTTCGTCAATCCCACCGCAGGAAGCGGCCGGGGCGCGCGAGCCGCGCAGCCGGCCGCTTCGGCGTTGCGGGACGCGGGGTTCTCCGTGCGTACGGTGCTCGGCGAGGATGCCGACGACGCCCTTCGCCGGGCCCGTGAGGCCGTGGCCGGCGGGACCGGCGCCCTGATAGCCGTGGGCGGTGACGGCATGATGTCCCTCGCCCTGCAGGCCGTCGCCGGAACGGACACCCCGCTGGGTGCCGTGGCCGTCGGCACCGGCAACGACTTCGCCCGCGCGCTCGGGCTGCCGATCCGCGATCCGGCCGCCGCGGGACGGCTGGCCGCCGAGGCGCTCAAGGCGGGAACCGTGCGCGGCATCGACCTCGGCCGCGTCGGCGGGCGCTGGTTCGGCTCCGTGCTCGCCTCCGGCTTCGACTCACGGGTCAACGACCGGGGGAACCGCATGCGCCTGGTCGGCGGACGGTTCAAGTACGACCTGGCCGTCCTCGCCGAACTGGCGGCCTTCCGGCCGATCCCGTACCGCGTCCGGCTGGACGGCGGTCCGGTGCGCGAGATCGAGGCGACGCTGATCGCCGTGGGCAACGGCTCCACGTACGGCGGCGGCATGCGGATCTGCGCGAACGCCGTCATGGACGACGGGCTCTTCGACGTGACCGTCGTCGGCGACTGCAGTCGCACCACCCTGCTCAAGGTCTTCCCCCAGGTCTACAAGGGGACGCATCTCGGCCATCCCGCGGTCAGCGTCCACCGGGTCTCGTCCATCGAGCTGGCAGCGGCGGGCACCACCGCGTACGCGGACGGCGAACCGCTGGGTCCGCTGCCGCTCACGGCGACCTGTGTACCCGGCGCCGTGCGGGTCCTTGCACCGTGAAATAAAGATCGGGCTGACTGTCATACCTGGCGGGTAGGCTCGTATCAAGATGACAGAGGACCTCTCACCAGCTGAGCGATACCAGGCTTCTCGGGTCCGTGCGGCCGAGCAGGCCACGGCCCTCGGGCCCTTCCGCGAGATGTACGAGTTCGGACTGGACCCGTTCCAGATCGAGGCCTGCCAGGCCCTGGAGGCGGGCAAGGGGGTGCTGGTCGCGGCCCCCACGGGGTCGGGCAAGACGATCGTCGGCGAATTCGCCGTACACCTGGCCCTGGAGCAGGGCCGCAAGTGCTTCTACACGACGCCGATCAAGGCGCTGTCCAACCAGAAGTTCACCGACCTGGTCAGGCGCCACGGCGCGGACAAGGTCGGACTCCTGACGGGGGACAACAGCGTCAACGCGGACGCACCCGTGGTCGTCATGACCACCGAGGTGCTGCGCAACATGCTGTACGCGGGCTCCCGGGCGCTCACCGGCCTCGGCTACGTGGTGATGGACGAGGTGCACTACCTCTCCGACCGCTTCCGCGGCGCCGTGTGGGAGGAAGTGATCATCCACCTGCCGGAGTCGGTGACCCTGGTGTCGCTGTCGGCGACCGTGTCCAACGCCGAGGAGTTCGGCGACTGGCTGGACACCGTCCGGGGCGACACCCAGGTGATCGTCTCCGAGCACCGGCCCGTGCCGCTGTGGCAGCACGTCATGGCCGGGCGCCGGATGTACGACCTCTTCGAGGAGGAGACGGACCACGGCGGCCGGGGCACCGGCAGGCGCGAGGTCAACCCCGACCTCGTCAGGCTCGCCCGGATGGAGAACCAGCGGGGGTACAACCCGCGCGAGCGCCGACGCGGCAAGATGGTGCGCGAGGCCGACCGCGAGCGCGAGCGCCGTCAGCGCAGCCGCATCTGGACCCCGTCGCGGCCCGAGGTCATCGACCGGCTCGACGCCGAAGGGCTGCTGCCCGCGATCACGTTCATCTTCAGCCGGGCCGGCTGCCAGGCGGCCGTGCAGCAGTGCCTGCAGGCGGGGCTGCGGCTCAACGACGAGGACAAGCGCCAGTTGGTGCGGGAGATCGTCGAGGAGCGGACCGCGTCCATCCCCGGCGAGGACCTGCACGTCCTCGGCTACTACGAGTGGCTCGAAGGCCTGGAGCGGGGCATCGCCGCACACCACGCCGGAATGCTGCCGACCTTCAAGGAGGTCGTCGAGGAGCTGTTCGTACGGGGCCTCGTCAAGGCGGTCTTCGCCACGGAGACGCTGGCACTCGGCATCAACATGCCCGCGCGTTCCGTCGTGCTGGAGAAGCTCGTCAAGTGGAACGGCGAACAGCACGCCGACATCACGCCCGGCGAGTACACCCAGCTGACCGGCCGGGCCGGGCGCCGGGGCATCGACGTCGAGGGCCACGCGGTGGTCCTGTGGCAGCGGGGCATGGATCCCGGGGCGCTCGCCGGACTCGCGGGCACCCGTACGTACCCGCTGCGCTCCAGCTTCCGGCCCTCGTACAACATGGCCGTGAATCTCGTGCAGCAGTTCGGGCGGCACCGGTCGCGTGAGCTGCTGGAGACCTCCTTCGCGCAGTTCCAGGCGGACCGCTCGGTCGTCGGCATCTCCCGGCAGGTCCAGCGCAACGAGGAGGGCCTGGAGGGGTACCGCGAGGGCATGACCTGCCATCTCGGGGACTTCGAGGAGTACGCGCGGATGCGCCGCGACCTGAAGGACCGCGAGACGGACCTGGCCAAGCAGGGTGCCGCCCAGCGGCGGGCCGCCGCTGCGTCGTCCCTGGAGAAGCTCAAGCCCGGTGACGTCATCCATGTGCCGACCGGGAAGTTCGCCGGACTCGCGCTGGTCCTCGACCCGGGGCTGCCGGCGGGACGTACGAACGGGCACCGCGGGCTGGAGTACCACGACGGGCCGCGCCCGCTGGTGCTGACCGCCGAACGGCAGGTCAAGCGGCTGGCCCAGATCGACTTCCCGGTGCCCGTCGAGGCGCTGGAGCGGATGCGGGTGCCGAAGTCGTTCAACCCGCGCTCACCGCAGTCGCGCCGCGACCTGGCCTCCGCGCTGCGGAGCAAGGCCGGGCACATCGATCCGGGGCGGCACCGCAAGCAGCGGGCCGCGGCGGCCGACGACCGGGAGATCGCCCGGCTGCGCACGGAGCTCCGTGCGCACCCCTGCCACGGGTGCGACGAGCGCGAGGACCATGCCCGGTGGGCGGAGCGCTACCACCGGCTCCAGCGGGACACCCGGCAGCTGGAGCAGCGGATCGAGGGCCGGACCAACACCATCGCCCGGACCTTCGACCGGATCGTCGCGCTCCTGACCGAGCTCGACTACCTGCGCGGCAGCGAGGTCACGGACAACGGGCGACGGCTGGCACGGCTGTACGGGGAGCTTGACCTGCTGGCCAGCGAGTGCCTGCGGGAGAGCGTCTGGGAAGGGCTGAACCCGGCCGAACTGGCCGCGTGCGTCTCCGCGCTGGTCTACGAGGCGCGACAGGCGGACGACGCGGTGGCCCCCAAACTGCCGTCGGGTCCGGCGAAGGCGGCGATGGGCGAGATGGTCCGCATCTGGGGCAGGCTCGATGCCCTGGAGGAGGACTTCAAGATCAGCCAGACGGAAGGGGTCGGCCAGCGCGAACCCGACCTCGGCTTCGCCTGGGCGGTCTACATGTGGGCCTCGGGGCGGACGCTGGACGAGGTGCTCCGCGAGGCGGAGATGCCGGCGGGCGACTTCGTACGGTGGTGCAAGCAGGTCATCGACGTGCTCGGCCAGATCGCGGCCGCCGCGCCCCGGGACGGGAGTTCGGTGGCGAAGAACGCGCACAAGGCCGTCGACGCGGTGCTGCGGGGTGTGGTGGCGTACAGCTCGGTGGGGTGATCCCCGGCGGGTTCGCACGGGGGCCTCGGCGGGTCCGACGGGCCCCCGGCAGGGTCGGTCCGCAGGGTGATCCCCGGTGGTTCCCGGCGAGGGAACAGCAAGTGGCCGCAGGCTCGGTGTCGGTGCCTGTGGCCACTTCTGTGTGGGAATCCGCTACGCCTTCTTGTTCATCACCGCGACTCCCGCGCAAACTGCCCCCAGTACGACCGCCAGGCCTCCGACGATCACGTTGTTGAGGATGACGCCCATGTCGGGGCTGCTGCCCACGATCCAGGCCGACACGATCAGCCAGGCCCCCAGGGCGCAGATGGCCAGGCTCATGCCGGTCATGCGCTCCGGCATGGCGGTGAAGCACAGCGCCAGCACCGCTATCGCGATACCGATGACGAGGTTGTGCGTCACCAGGTCGGGCTGGCTCGCGGTGAAGTGGAGCACCCAGGGCGAGACGGCGCAGTACAGACCCAGCAGGAACACCGGCGCGTCCGCGAGGGCCGTGCTGCGGCCTCCGCCACTGAGCACGCGGTCGTGGCGCGCCCGCATCTCGGAAGCATCGGGGTGACCGCTGATGTCACCTCTGGTGTGCGAGACGTTACTCATGAGATTCGTCCCTTCGTACCTTGCGAGAGTGGCCGCAGCTGCAGGCGGTCACTACCTCTCCCGACCCAGTTTGCTCTTATGTATCCCTTATATGTAGGTCTTCAGGGGGGTGGATTCTGCGATTCCGTCGAGCCGTTCGGCGAGTGACACCAGGTCGGCGGTCCGCAGTACCCGGTCCCCGTATCCCGGCAGCGGTACGTGCAGGCTCCGCGTCCAGCGCTCCGGGACGGCGCCGAGCCCGTACACCGCTCCTGCCAGTCCGCCGGTGACCGCCGCCACCGTGTCGGTGTCGCCGCCCACGTCGACCGCCGCGGCGAGCGCGCTCTCGAAGCCGGAGGTGGTGCGCAGCGCCCACAGCGCGGTGCCGAGGCACGGCCACACCGCGCCGTTGAACTCGGTGGCGTCGTCGGGATGCCAGTCAGGGGCGAGCACGGTCGCCCAGCGGGACCGGTGGTCGGCATGCACCTCGGCGAGGACGCCGGGGACGGCGGCGAGGGGATCGTCACCGTCCAGGGCGACGCGAACCAGCTCATGGAAGACCGCGGTGCCCTCCCATGCCGCCCGGTCGCCGTGGGTCAGGGCCGCGATGCGGCGGGCGGCGTCCATGGTCGCCGCCCGCCCCCGGCGCGCGAAGTACACGGCTGAGGTGGTCGCCCGCATCAGCGAACCGTTGCCCGCCGCACGCGCGTTGACCTGGAAGTGCAGGGCGGCGGCCAGGTCCCAGGGATCCCCGCTCGTCAGGACGTCCTCGGTCTGCAGCCCGATGTCCTTGGGCTCGGCCGCCGCCCAGCGCCTGAACCGGTCGAAGACGTCGGGGAGTTCGAGACCGCCGTTGTCCAGCAGCGACTCCCCGACGAGAACGGCCATCTGCGTGTCGTCCGTCGCCTCGCCCGGATCCCAGCCGCCGCCCCCGCACAGCGTCCCCACGCCGTCCGGGAAGCGGGCGGTGAACACACCGGGCGCCCCGAACTCGAAGGGGGCACCCAGTGCGTCGCCGGTGGCGGAGCCGACCACGGCCCCGGCCGTCCGGTCCCTCCGGGCCGCGTCCGGACGTTCGCCCGCTCCAGGGGTGCGACCCTCAGGGCCCGTTCCGCTCATACGGTCATCGTACGAGCGGAACAGCGTGTCAGGCGGCCGGCATCAGGACGGTGTCGATGATGTAGACCGTGGCGTTGGCCGTCGGGACGTTGCCGCAGACGACCTTGGAGGAGTCGTTCACGGTGTACGACAGGTCCGAACCGGAGGTGGTGAGACCGGTCTTGGCCAGGGTGTCGAAGGAGCCCTTGTCCAGCTGCGAAGGCGCCAGCTTCTCGCCCACGACGTGCGAGGTGAGCACCTTGGTCAGCGCGGCCTCGTCGGCGAGCAGCTTGTCCAGGTCGGCCTTCGGGATCTTGGCGAAGGCGTCGTTGGTCGGGGCGAACACCGTGATGTTCTCGGCGCTGTTCAGGGTGTCGACCAGCCCGGCCTGCTTGACGGCCGCGACCAGCGTGGACAGCGCCGGGTTGTTCGACGCCGCCGTGGCGACCGGGTCCTGCGCCATGCCGTCGAACGAGCCCGCGCCCTCCTTCGGGACCGTCGCACAGCCCGGGCCGAACGGCCCGTCCACCGGCTCGGTCTCCTTGACCGGAGCGCTCGACGCCGCCTTGTCCGCACCGGAGCCGGAGCCGGAGCCGGACGCGGAGGTGCCGGAGTCGCTGGAGCAGGCGGTCAGGGCCAGCGGCAGCAGGGCCGCGGCGGACACGGTGACGGCGACGCGGCGGAGGTGACGAGTGTTCATGGTGTTCTCCTGAAGGGATCGTTGATTCGGCAGAGGGAAAGGAACGAGAGGTTCGGCGGGCGGGGAGCGCGGTCAGGTCACGTCGACCACCACCGAGTGCCACCCGGTCGCACCGTCGGGCACGGTGCCGACCCGCCTGTCGGTCTGTGTGGCGCCGGTACGGTCCGTCGCGCGGACCTCGAGGGTGTGGTGGCCGGTCGTGGCGGGCCACTGCCACACCCACTGGCGCCAGGTGTCGCGGCCGGCCTCGGCGGCCAGCCGCGCGGTGTGCCACTCACCGCCGTCGACCCGGACCTCGACCCGGGCGATGCCCCGGTGCTGGGCCCAGGCGACGCCGGCGACGGGCACGGTCCCCGCGCGCGGGGAGGCGAAGGGGCGGGGCGTGTCGATGCGTGACTGGGTCTTGACCGGAGCCTCGCGGGACCAGTCACGTTCGACCCAGTACGCGTCGTACGCGTCGAACGTCGTCAGCTCGATGTCCTGGATCCACTTGCACGCCGAGACGTAGCCGTAGAGACCGGGGACGACCATCCGGACGGGGAAGCCGTGGTCGAGCGGCAGCGGTTCGCCGTTCATGCCGACCGCGAGCAGTGCGTCGCGGCCGTCCATGACCTCCTCCACCGGGGTGCCGATCGTCATCCCGTCCACGGACCGCGCCACGATCTGGTCCGCGGGCCCGCCCTTCGACGGCGGCCTCACCCCGGCCTCGGCCAGCAGATCGGCCAGACGCACGCCGATCCACCGGGCGGTGCCCACATACGGACCGCCCACCTGGTTGGACACGCAGGTCAGCGTGATGTCGCGCTCGATCAGCCCACGCCGCAGGAGGTCCTGGAAGCCGAAGGTGACGGGTCGCGTCACGCCCTTGCCACGGATCCGCAGCCGCCACCGGTCGGCGTCGACGCGCGGCACCACCAGTGCGGTGTCCACCCGGTAGAAGTCCTTGGTCGGGGTGACGAACGAGCTCAGGCCCCGGATGCCCAGACCCGCGCCGTCCGGTATCGCGGCGGCCGGAGAGGCCGGCGCCGGGAGCACGACGTCACCGCGTGAGGCCGAGACCCCGGCCAGTTCGGACGCCTGGAGCCGTCGGCCCAGGAGTCCCGCACCGCCCGAGGCCGCCGCCGCGGCGGTCGCCGCGATCACGAATCCGCGGCGGTCGAAGGTGCCCCGCACCCCGCCGTCCGTCCCGTCGGCCGAGGGAGGCGGAACGGTTGCCGGGGCCAGCCGTCCGGCCAGGAGATACAGCACTGCCGCGGCCACCAGCGCGCCCGCGACCGAAGGCAGTGCGTCCGTGGGGCGGCCCTCCGGCCGCCCGGCCGCGCACACCGCCCCGACCACGCCGAAGACCGGTACGGCCGCAACACCGCTCCACCGGTGCCGCAGCGCGAGGACTCCCACCGCCATGGCGAAGACCGCCAGGACGACGAGGATCCCGAGCTGCAGCACCAGCTTGTCGTCGGTGCCGAAATTCCGTACGGCGAAGTCCTTGACGGCCGCGGGAGTGCGGTCGATGACCGCCCCGCCCACCGCTGCGACCGGACCCGCCTCGGGACGTACGGCAGCCGCGACGAGTTCGGCCACGCACAGGGCTGTGAACCCGGCGATCAGACCGCTGAGCGCGGCGAGCGCGGCACGCGCCCAGCGGGACCGCCGGGACCCGGAGGCCCCGTGCTTCTGCGAAACGTATCGGTCCGTCGTCACACCCGGAGTTCGGTGCCGGGCGGCCGGCGGATTGGTCGTTCACCCGGTCGAAGGAACTTCACCGAGGGGGCAATCCGCGGGCCGACCCGCACCGAATGACCCCTGAGCGGCTCTCCGGCAGAGCCCGGCCAGCGTGGAACACCGGAAGGAACCCCGAATGACAACGCAGCGGCGGCGCACAGCCGTGGTGGGCAGCGGAGTGGCGGGGCTGACCGCCGCGTACGTCCTGGGCAGGGCGCGGGACGTGACCCTGTACGAGGCCGACGAACGAGTCGGCGGCCACGCACACACCCACGACCTGACCTCGTCGGACGGCCGTACGCACCGCGTCGACTCGGGGTTCATCGTGCACAACCGGCGTACGTACCCCCGTCTCCTCCGGCTCTTCGACGAACTGGGTGTGGCCGCCCAGGAGTCGGAGATGAGCATGTCCGTGCGCTGAGAGGGCTGCGGCCTGTAGTACGCCGGCGCCCGGGGCGCCGCAGGGCTGTTCGCCCGGCCGGGCGCCCTGCTGCGGGGCCCGTACCCGCGGATGCTCGCCGAGGTGCCCCGATCCCACCGGGCGGCCCGGACGTTGCTCGCCAGGAACGACGGCGCGTCCGCCCTGACCCTCGGACAGTTCGCGGCCCCCGGCCGCTTCCCCCCGTACTGCACGGCCCACTTCCTGACGCCGATGGTCTCCGCCGTCTGGTCCTGCGACCCGGTGACCGCGACGCGCTACCCGGCCCACCACCTCTTCCGGTTCATGGACCACACAGCCATGCGGGATCAGGCGTCCGGGAAGGCCATCAGGGCCAGCGGCTGCGTGGTCGGCTGCTTGGAACCGCCCGCGGGCTCGACCGTGATGCCCATGCCGGAGGCGCCGTCCACGGGCCCGTCCAGCAGCACGGTGCCGTCCGGCGCCGACGGGTCCATCAGCCCTGCCGAGCGCATGCTCCCGCTGTCGTCGAACCACAGCTGGTAGACCTTGCCGTCGGGCGGCCGGGCCATGCCGGAGGCCAGGAACACCGCCTGGTCCACACTCCGCGAGACGACGACCGTGCCCCGGGCGCCGCCTTCCAGCACCCCCGAACCGGTCCTCGCGTCCGGAGCCGCCAGCACCCGGGCCAGCTCCTCGTTCTGCTGCCGGGCCTCGGACGCATCCTGCCTGGCGTCCCGCGCGACCTGGTTCTGCCACACGGCGACCCCGCCGAAGGCGGCAGCGGCGGCGACGCACGCGGCGAGGGCGTATGACGACCAGCGGCCCACCCGCCGTGCGGCGCCGGAGCGCGCGCTCCTGCCGTGCGAGGGCGCCTCCTGCCGTACGGTCGTGATCTCCCGCAGCACCCGGCCGCGCAGCGCGGCCGGTGCCACTACGGACACCGCGAGCCCGAGCCGGGCGGCGGTCGCGGACAGTTCCCGTACCTCCTGGGTGCAGGCCTCGCAGGCTCCCAGGTGACGCTCGAACGCGACGCGTTCGTCCTCCGGCAGAGCGTGCAGGGCGTAGGCCCCGGTCAGCGTGTGCAGCTCGGCGGTGTTCATGCGTTCACCCCCAGGCAGTCGCGCAGCCGGATCAGTCCGTCGCGCAGCCGTGTCTTGATGGTTCCCAGTGGTACGGACAGCAGTTCGCCGACCTCGCGATAGGTCAGCCCGCGGTAGTACGCCAGGGTCACCGACTGCCGCTGGAGCTCGGAGAGCGTCCGCAGACAGCGTCTGACCTGTTCCCTCTCCAGCCGGGTCTCGACCTGCTCCGACACCTCGTCGAAGTCCGGCGTGCGGTCCAGCAGCGCGGCCCTGTGCTCCCGCGCCGACGTGGCCTCGGCCGACCGGACCCGGTCCACCGCCCGGCGGTGGGCCAGAGTCAGCACCCAGTTCATGGCACTGCCACGGGACGGCTGGAAGCGGGGAGCGGTGCGCCACACCTCCACGAGCACCTCCTGCGCCACCTCCTCGGACTGGGCCGGATCGCGCAGGACGCTCCGCACCAGGCCGAGGACAGGTCCGCTGACCTGGTCGTACACCTGGGTGAAGGCGTCCTGGTCACCACGGGCGACCAGGACGAGCAGCTCCTGCAGATCGGGCTTTGTCGAGGGGATCCCACTGATGTGGACGGCTTCTTTCACGCGGACGATCCTCCCGGGGCACACATCGGCTTCCATGGATGATTCGGAACCGGTGGCGCCGCGGATTGGTCGGAGGGCCGAAATACTCGCACGGGCTCCGCACACCCCGGCCCACCCGGAACGCATGTCAGCCGGGCACCGCCGCGCCGTCCTCCGCGTCCCGCCGCACCAAGCGGGCACCGGGCTTCCTGGTGGCGCGGATCGCGAGGAAGACCACCAGGCCGACCGGCGAGAGCAGGACGGTCAGCACCAGCGGGGGCCCCATCAGATACGGGGACACCCCGAGCCGCCGTGCCTCCAGGAACATCCACTGCCCGAGCAGCAGGTCCCAGGCGATGATCTGCGCCCAGACGGCGCCTGCGCCGTTCGCCAGGACGGTGAGGTCGCGGAACGTGTCGATGTCCGGGCTGCTCACCGCGGTCCAGAGTTCGGGGAACACCGGAACGGCCATCACCGCGTAGAGCACCAGCACGGGCAGCACCGTCAGCGGCGACGCGGCGACGCGGGCGGTGACGCGCCGGCCCGGCGCGAAGATCATGAGCAGCCAGAACGGGGCTGCCAGCAGGAACGTGATCTCGAAGAGGGCACCGGTCATGACACAGACTCCTTGTGTGACGCGTCGGTTGTCGTACGGGTACCGGCCGGGCGCAGCGCCGCGAGGGCACCGGCCACGGCAGCGGCGACGATCAGGGCGGCGGTGGTGAGCGTCGCCCCGTCGGGGTGGACGAGCGGCTGGCCGCGCAGCGCCTGCCAGGTGACCAGGGCGACGACCGCGGCGTACGCGCCGGAGGTGACGAGCACCAGCCGCAGCCGCACGCGCGGGTCACGCAGCCGGGCGATCCGGGGCGCGAGGGCGATCAGTGCGAGCAGGAACAGCGGGAGGGCCTGGAGCGCGTGCATCCCGATGAAGTGCGGGATGCGGAGGTCGCCGCCGGTCGTCGACCAGCCCGTGAGCGGCATCGAAGGTCCGCCGTCCGGTACGCCGACGGAGTGCGCGCCGATCACGTCGGCGGTGTCCAGATCGCCGGCCTCCCGCTGCAGGGCGGAGGGCTGCGTCATCAGGAACCCCAGGCCGGCGCCCGCCAGGGCGATGAGCACCCCGGACCGCACCGCCCAGGCCGAGGCACGGTCGGCGATCCGCGCACGGAGCAGCAGGATCGCGATGGCGAGGGTGCCGGCCCAGAGGATCACGACGGTGACGGCCATCGCGCTGTAGAGCGTCGCGTCGAACGGGGTCTCGTTGTTGAAGTGGCTGCGCCTGCCCCGGACCACCTGTCCGGTGATGATCACCATCTCTCCCAGGCAGGCCAGCGCGACGACGGTGCCGGCCCACCAGCCGGTGCGCCGGCCGCGGGTGAGGAGCGTCAGCATCCACGCCAGGGTCAGTGTGTACGGCACGAACGAGATGGCGAACTTGAACGGCTTGGCCCAGATCGGCGAGCCCGCGACGACCCGGTCGTCGACCAGGAGTCCCACCGCCGCGACGACGGCCATCACCACCATCGAGGTGGAGAAGAGTACTAACGGCCGATGCCACGTGCGCCATGAAGACATGGAAACCCCCCAGAACAATTATGGATAGTAGCGCTGTCCGCTATCCGATAGGCGTACTATCTATGATGGGGGGTCGGCTTGGCAAGGTCCGGAGGGATGAACACACAGTGCGCATCGGTGAATTGAGTCGCAGGTCCGGGGTTCCGGTGCCGACGATCAAGTACTACGTACGCGAGGGGCTGCTGCCCCCCGGCCGGCTGACCAGCCCGAACCAGGCGCTCTACGACGACGGGCACGAGCGCAGGCTGCGGCTGATCCGGGCCCTGCTCGACGTCGGCGGGCTTCCGCTCTCGGCCATCGCGGACGTGCTGGCCGCGGTCGACGATCCGGCGCAGCCGGTGCACAAGGTGCTCGGGGTCGCGGCGAAGCGGATCGGTCCGGCGGAGGGCGACGAGGAGGGGGCCGAGCTGTTGGACGCCCGGGAGGACGTGGCCGCACTGGTGGAGCGCCGCGGCTGGCGGGTCGAACCGGACTGCGCGGCGGGCCGGTCGCTGGCGGGGGTGCTGGCCGCGCTGCGCAGGGCGGGGCACGGCGGCTTCGTCGAACTGCTCGACCTCTACGCGGACGCCGCCGAGCCGGTCGCCCGGGCGGACCTCGACTACGTGGGGCGGCGGGTGGCCCGCGAGGACCTGGTGGAGAGCGTGGTCGTCGGCACGGTGCTCGGGGAGGCCATGTTCGCCGCGCTGCGCCGCCTCGCGCATGTGGACGCGTCGGCCCGTACGTACCCGGACGAGGGCGCGCGGGGGTGAGAACGGCGAGGAGCCCGGTCACCGTCCAGGACGGTGACCGGGCTCCGGCGGGTGCTGTGCGCGAGGGCTACGCGGCGCTCTCCTGCTCGCGCTCCACCTGCTCGTTCCACTCGCGCTTGACCGCGCGCCATGCGTCGTCGTTCTGACCGAGGCGCCAGTAACCGGAGATCGACAGCTGCGGGAGCGGGATCCCGCGCTCCAGGCGCAGGTGGCGGCGGATGTCCTTCACGAAGCCCGCCTCGCCGTGGACGAACGCCTGCACCTCGCCCTCCGGGAAGTCCAGGCCCTTCACCGCGGCCGTGAGGGCCTCGCCGACCGGGCGGTCGCCACGGTGCAGCCACGTCACGGCCACCCCGTCCGGCGTCACGATCTTCTGCTCCTCGGAGGCGTCCGGCACCTCGACGAACGCGTGCACCACGGCACCCGCCGGCATCTGCTCCAGCGACGCGGCGATCGCCGGCAGCGCGCTCTCGTCGCCCACCAGCAGATGCCAGTCGGCCGAGGCCTGCGGCCCGTAACCCCCGCCGGGGCCCAGGAAGGTCACCTGGTCACCGGCGCGCGCCCGGCTCGCCCACGGCCCCGCGAGTCCCTCGTCCCCGTGCACCACGAAGTCGATCGCCATCTCACGGGTGACGGGGTCCCAGGAACGCACCGTGTAGGTGCGGGTGGTGGGCCACAGCTCACGCGGGTACTCCCCGCGGATCGCGGCCATGTCGAAGGGGTGTGCGTAGTCCGCGCCCTCGGGGGCGAAGCACAGCTTGACGTAGTGGTCGGTGAATCCGGCGAGGGAAAAATCCGCCAGGCCGTCGCCGCCGAGGACCACGCGCACCATGTGCGGGGTGATCTGCTCGGTGCGTACAACCTGCGCTCCCTGCGCCGTAGGTGCCTGGCGTGCCGGCCGCTCTGCCACGAGGTTCTCCCTGCTCCGGACCTCTACGAGGCTCCATGTACTTAGGTTTACCTAAGCTAGCACCTTCATGTCTGGAGTGTGAGGAGCAGGCGTTGCAGTGAGCCACCCAGGCCCCACCGGGCGGCCAGGGCCTCCAGGGCCGCGGGGTCCCTGGGCTCCCGGGGGAGCGCGGGGCCGAAGGCGGGCAGCGGTACGTCACCGGCGACGCGGACCACCTTCGGCGCGACCGCCACGTAGTCCCGCGCCTCGTCCAGCCGCTTGCGCTGCGACGGGGTCAGCCGGGCGGCGGGATCGTCCACCGCGGCCATGATCCCGGCCAGGTCGCCGAAGGCGTCGAGCAGCTTCGCCGCCGTCTTCTCGCCGATGCCGGGCACACCCGGCAGGCCGTCGCTCGGGTCCCCGCGCAGCAGGGCCAGGTCGACGTAACCCGCGCCGTCGACGCCGTACTTCTCCCGCAGCCAGGCCTCGTCGGTCACCTGCAGCGTGCCCACGCCCTTCAGCGGGTAGAGCACCCGGACGCCGCGGGCGTCGTCGACCAGCTGGTAGAGATCGCGGTCGCCGGTGACGATGTCCACCGGCCCGGTGGCCTGCCCCGCCAGCGTGCCGATCACGTCGTCCGCCTCGTACGGCGAGACGCCCACGCGGGCGATGCCCAGGGCGTCCAGCACCTCCTCGATGACCGGGACCTGCGGGGAGAGCGTGTCCGGGACCTCCTCCTCGTCGGGCACGCCGTCGGGCGTCACCGCCGACACCCGGTGCGCCTTGTACGTCGGGATCAGATCGACCCGCCACTGCGGGCGCCAGTCCGCGTCCATGCAGGCGACCAGGTCGTCCGGACGGTGGTCCTGGACGAGCCGGGCGATGAAGTCGAGCAGCCCGCGCACGGCGTTGACCGGGGTGCCGTCCGGTGCGCGCACCGAGTCCGGTACACCGAAATAGGCGCGGAAGTAGAGGGAGGCGGTGTCGAGGAGCATCAGGCGTCGCGTCACACCCCGATGATGCCGCACGGCACCGACACGGCCCGCCCCGGACGCCCGCGGTTCCCGGGAAGGCGGATCGCGCAAGGTGTGCTGGATCACACATGCGTTTGGGTCGCGTAAGCGGGGGCAGGCGCGCCACCGGAGCGGACCACGTCCATTTTCAACTGATGCGCGTGCCCTGCGGACCGAATCCGCACCGCTCCACGGTCTGCCGGCGGGGGTGGCAGACCATTTTCGGTTCAACGCGTGAGGTGTATGTGTCAAGGCTGCAAGCGGAGCACCTGTACAAGGTGTTCGGCAGACGACCCGATCAAGCCGTGCAGAAGCTCGAAGGCGGTACCCACCGCGACGAACTGCGCGCCGACGGAACGACCGCAGCGGTGATCGACGCCTCGTTCACTGTGGAACCGGGCCAGATCTTCGTCGTCATGGGGCTCTCCGGATCCGGGAAGTCCACCCTGCTGCGGATGCTCAACGGGCTCCTGGAGCCCACCGCGGGACGCGTGCTGTTCGACGGGCAGGACCTGACCGCCCTGAGCGCCCGCGACCTGCGCACCGTCCGCTCCAGGAAGATCAGCATGGTCTTCCAGCACTTCGCGCTCTTCCCCCATCGCAGCGTGCTCGAGAACGCCGCGTACGGCCTGGAGGTCCAGGGCGTACCGCGCGCCGAACGCGAGAAGCGCGCCGCCGACTCCCTGGAGCTGACCGGCCTCGCCGGCTGGGAGAAGTCCTGGCCCGACGAGCTGTCCGGCGGCATGCAGCAGCGTGTCGGCCTGGCCCGCGCACTCGCCACCGACGCCGACCTGCTGCTGATGGACGAGTCCTTCAGCGCGCTCGACCCGCTGATCCGCCGCGACATGCAGGACCAGCTCCTCGAACTGCAGAAGCGCCTGAAGAAGACCATCGTCTTCATCACCCACGACCTCAACGAGGCCATGCGCCTCGGGGACCGTATCGCCGTGATGCGGGACGGCGAGATCGTCCAGCAGGGCACCGCCGAGGACATCCTGGTCCGTCCGGCCAACGACTACGTGGCCTCCTTCATCCAGGACGTCGACCGCTCCCGGGTGCTCACCGCCGGTTCGATCATGGAGGAGCCCGAGGCGGGCCGCTCCGACGCGGACCTGATGGCCGAGGCCCCCGCGACGGTGTCCGCGGAGACGCCCATCGCCGAGCTCTTCACTCCCTGCTCCACCAGCGGCGTCGCCGTGGCCGTCACCGACGCGGACGGCGGCGTCATCGGAGTCGTGCCGCGCAACCGGCTCCTTGCCGCGCTCGGCGAGGAACCGCAGGTCGAGGCCGCGGTCCCGGCCCAGCGCGACATCAAGAAGGTGAACGCCGGTGCCTAGGTTCTCGTTCGGCGAATGGGTGGAAAGCGCCGTCGACTGGCTGCAGTCGAACCTCGCCTGGCTCTTCGACGCCCTCAATACCGTCCTCGGCGGTGCCTACGACGGTGTCAACACGGTCCTCGGCGGCGGTGAACCGCTGCTGATGGCCGGGATCTTCGCCGTCATCGCCTTCTGGCTGCGCGGTGTGCTCCCCGCGGTCCTCACCTTCGCGGGCTTCGCGCTCATCGACGCCCTCTCCCTGTGGGACGAGTCGATGGCAACCCTCTCGCTGGTTGTCGTGGCTGCCGTCATCACGGTCGTGATCGCGGTGCCCATGGGTATCTGGGCCGCGCGCAACAGCAAGGTCAGCGCCACGCTCCGGCCGGTGCTCGACGTCATGCAGACGATGCCCGCCTTCGTCTACCTGATCCCCGGCGTCATGTTCTTCGGTGTCGGTGTCACCCCCGGTGTCATCGCCACCATCGTGTTCGCGATGCCCCCGGGCGTCCGCATGACCGAGCTCGGCATCCGGCAGGTCGACAGCGAACTGGTCGAGGCCGCCGAAGCGTTCGGCACCACGCCCAGGGACACCCTGACCCGGGTACAGCTGCCGCTCGCGCTGCCGACGATCATGGCCGGTATCAACCAGGTCATCATGCTGGCCCTGTCGATGGTCGTCATCGGCGGCATGGCCGGCGCCGGCGGCCTCGGCGAGAAGGTGTACGCCGGAATCACCCAGCTCCAGATCGGCCTCGCCGCCGAGAGCGGCATTGCCGTCGTCATCCTGGCCATGTACCTGGACCGGATGACCGGCGCGCTCAACGAGCGGGTCTCCCCGCTCGGACGCAGGGCCGCCGCCAAGGTCGCGGCCGGTGCGCGGCGGCTGAGGTTGACGCACTACAAGCCCGGAACCGCCGTCGCGATGACCGGTGTCGTCGTGCTCGCCCTCGTCGCGGGCGGCCTCAACATCGCGGGTTCCGCCTCGGACGAGGACCGGACCGGCCAGGCCGCCGACGGCAACGTAGGACAGGGCCAGAAGATCAACCTGGGCTACATCCCGTGGGACGAGGGCATCGCCTCCACCTTCCTCTGGAAGGAGATCCTGGAGCAGCGCGGCTACACCACCGGCGTCACCCAGCTCGACGCCGGCCCGCTCTACTCCGGCGTCGCCCGCGGTGACATCGACTTCCAGACGGACTCCTGGCTGCCGACGACGCACAAGGACTACTGGGACAAGTACAGCGACCAGCTGGACGACCTCGGCTCCTGGTACGGGCCGACGTCGCTGGAGCTGACGGTCCCGTCGTACGTCGAGGGCATCGACTCGCTGGCGGACCTCAAGGGTCAGGGCAAGAAGTTCAACGGCAAGATCATCGGCATCGAGGCCAGTGCCGGGATGATGGGCACCCTGAACGAGAAGGTGCTCAAGGAGTACGGCCTGGAGGGCGAGTACGAGGTCGTCTCCTCCAGCACCTCCTCGATGCTCGCCGAGCTGAACCGGTCGATCAAGAAGAAGGAGCCCGTCGTGGTGACCCTGTGGTCGCCGCACTGGGCCTACGGCAAGCACGACCTCAAGAAGCTGAAGGACCCGAAGGGTGCCTGGGGCAAGGGCGAAGAGGTCCACACCGTCGCCCACAAGGGCTTCGCGAAGAAGGCCCCCGCCGTCTCCGACTGGCTCAGGAAGTTCGAGCTCACCGAGAAGCAGCTCACGAGCCTGGAGAACGAGATCCAGGAAGCCGGACAGGGCAAGGAGCAGGACGGCGTACGCGCCTGGCTGAAGATGAACCCCGGCACGGTCGACGAGCTGGCCCCGCTGCCCGGCGGTGCGGGCGGCGCCCGGCAGGGCAAGGACGCGGGCAGGACCGTCAACATGGGGTACTTCCCGTGGGACGAGGCCATCGCCTCCACCTACCTCTGGCAGAACATGCTGGAGGACCGGGGCTACAGGACCACCGTCAAGCAGCTCGACCCGGGCCCGCTCTACACCGCTCTCGCGCAGGGACAGCTGGACGTCCAGTTCGACTCCTGGCTGCCGACGACGCACAAGGACTACTGGGACCGCTACAAGAACGACCTCACCGATCTCGGCTCCTGGTACGGGCCGACGTCGCTGGAGCTGACGGTCCCGTCGTACGTCGAGGGCATCGACTCGCTGGCGGACCTCAAGGGTCAGGGCAAGAAGTTCAACGGCAAGATCATCGGCATCGAGGCCAGTGCCGGGATGATGGGCACCCTGAACGAGAAGGTGCTCAAGGAGTACGGCCTGGAGGGCGAGTACGAGGTCGTCTCCTCCAGCACCTCCTCGATGCTCGCCGAGCTGAACCGGTCGATCAAGAAGAAGGAGCCCGTCGTGGTGACCCTGTGGTCGCCGCACTGGGCCTACGGTGACCACGACCTGAAGAAGCTGAAGGACCCGAAGGGTGCCTGGGGCAAGGGCGAGGAGATCCACACCGTCGCCAAGAAGGACTTCGCCGAGGACTTCCCGGAGCTCACCGGCTGGCTGAAGGACTTCAAGATGAGCGAGGAGCAGCTGGCCTCGCTCGAGGTGGAGATCCAGAAGGGCGGTGCGGGCAAGGAGAAGGAGTCCGCCCGCACCTGGATGGAAGCCAACCCTGACGTGGTGGACCAGCTGGCCCCCGTCGGCAGCTGATCCACCCGCAGGCACCCCGAGGGGGACGGCCCGGTAGCGAACCGGCGCCGTCCCCCTCAGGCTTGTCCCAAGGAGTCCTCGGAAGGTTTCCCGTCCGCTCACTTCCGCTCCATCCCGTGAACGACATGCGTAGGGTGCTGGCAACCGGGAGGATGGCGATCCGGGGAGGGAGCCGGGACATGGACGACAAGGAAGCCCTTCGGGTGGGTGCCGCGGTTCGCCGACGGCGCAGGACCCTCGGGCTCACACTGGCCGCGGTGGCCGGGCGCAGCGGCCTGTCCGTACCGTTTCTCAGCCAGATCGAGAACGAGCGGGCCAGACCCAGCCCCCGGTCCCTGGACCGGGTGGCCGAAGCGCTGGAGACCACGACCGAGCGGCTGCGGGCCGCGGCGGACTCGGCGCGCGCCGTGGACGTCGTGCGGGCGGGCGACGAGGACGGCGTACGCCGCCTGGTGCGCGGCCGTCATCAGCTCAGCGCCCTGGAGTTCGTCGGCGAGCCGGACCTCGGGTGTGAGTTCCAGCACCGCAACGACGAGGTGATGTACGTCGTGGAGGGCGCCGTCGAGGTCGAGGCCGAGGGACAGGCCCACCGGTTGGGCCGGGGCGACACCCTCTTCCTGTCCGGCGGCGTGCGGCACCGGTGGCGGGCGACCGTCCCGGACACCCGGCTGCTGGTCGTCGCGGTCGCGGAGCACATCGACGCGACGTACGACTCGCGGCGCTGAGGGGCCCGCGGTGCGCGTCGTCTCCCTGGTCCCCAGCCTCACCGAGGCTGTCGCCGTCACCAGCCCCGGACTGCTCGTCGGAGTCACCGACTGGTGCACCCACCCGGCGGAGCTCACCGCCGCCCGGATCGGCGGCACGAAGAACCCCGACGTCGCGGCCGTCGTGGCCCTGCGCCCCGACCTCGTCGTCGCGAACGAGGAGGAGAACCGGGAATCCGACCTGGCGGCCCTGCGGGAGGCCGGACAGGACGTCCTGGTCACCGAGGTCCGCACCCTCGGCCAGGCCTTCACCGAGCTGGAACGGGTCCTGGGCGCGTGCGGCCTGAAACGGCCGCGCTGGCTGGACGAGGCCGAGGCCGCCTGGTCGGCGGCGCCGCCGCCCGGCACCCCGCGTACCGCGATCGTGCCCGTCTGGCGCAGGCCCTGGATGGTGCTGGGCCGCGACACGTTCGCCGGTGACCTGCTGGCCCGCCTCGGGGTGCGCAACGTGTACGCGGACCATCCGGAGCGCTATCCCCGTATCCCGCTCGCCGAGCTGAACGGGGCGGGCGCCGACCTGGTGGTGCTGCCCGACGAGCCGTACCGCTTCACCGCCGACGACGGCCCCGAGGCCTTCCCCTCGATGCCCGCCGCGCTCGTCGACGGCCGCCACCTCACGTGGTACGGGCCGTCTCTGGCCGAAGCGGCAGGGGAGCTGCGAGCAGCGCTCCGCCGGCCAGCCCGCGGAGCGTCCGTACACCCGCCACCGCCCAGGCCGTGACCAGCAGCGCGTAGAGAGCCACGGACAGCCAGGTGAACGCGTGCAGCCCGGTGTGCCGGGCCAGTCCGGCGGCGCCCGTGACGCACGTACCGACGGGGAAGGTGAAGCCCCACCACGTCATCGTGAACCCCATGCCGCGGCGGGCCGCGCGCACCACCATCGCGGTGGACAGGGCCAGCCACAGCAGGGCGAAGCCCATCACCGGCACGCCGTACAGCACGGCGAACGCGCCGGACGCCGACGCGTACGGCGCGGAGACCGCGCCCGGTGCCACATCGGCCAGCTGGTTGACGGCGGTCGTGGACTGGCCCAGTGGGCCGAGCACCAGGAACAGCGTCGGGGTCAGGGCGAGCGGCAGTGGGCCCCGGTGCAGGAGTGTGCCGAGGACCAGGGGTACGACCACGAGCGTGGCCAGCAGGGACAGCCCGAACATGGCGTAGCAGCCCAGCAGCAGCGCCTCGCGCCACTGGCCGGGCGGCAGCTCGGGCACCAGGAGCGGACCCACCGCCGCGGAGACCATCGGGGCCACCAGGGGCAGCAGCCAGACCGGTGAGGCGGTGCCGGGCGCCGGGCGGTGGCGTACGACCATCAGGTACGGGATCGCCACCGCGGCGGCGAGACCCGTGACCGTGCCCAGGACGAACAGCACCGCGTCCACGGCGACGGCCGCCGGATGCCCGACGACGTCCCGCCCGACCACCAGGGTGCCCGCACCCACCGCGAGCAGGGCCATGGACAGGCAGCCGTAGAACGGGGCGACGGCGGGATCCAGGAGGTGGGCCCTGGCCTGGTCGGGGTGCAGGATCCAGTGCCCGGCCCGGGCCAGGAGCAGGACGGCGAGCAGCACCGCGGACAGGGCCCACACCACGACACAGGCCGCCCGCAGGCCGGGCACCTGGACGGGGAGCGAGGCACCCGCCGTCGCGACGATCGCGGTGCCCATGACCGTCGCGTACCAGTTGGGGCCGAGGTATCGCAGGGAGGGGAGCCGGGGGAGAGTGGGCGGGAGGGCGGGTGCCCGGGTCCTGGTCTGCGGAAAGATGGCCATGCCACGATTCTCGGCGGGCGGGGGTGTGGTCCACCAGGGAGTCCCGGCCTATGAGGTCATAAGCTAGCTTTATGTCCAGCTCCGTTTCCGACTCCGCGTCCGATCCCGCGTCCGTCCCGGGCCCCGACTCCGCGTCCGCGTCCGTCCCGGGCCTCGACTCCGCGTCCGCGTCCGTCCCGGGCCTCGACTCCGCGTCCGCGTCCGTCCCGGGCCCCGCGTCCGTCCCGGGCCCCGACTCCGATCCCGCGTCCGATCCCGCGTCCGTCCCGGTCTCCGCCTCCTCCGCGCCCGTATCCCGTTCCGTGCCGGAGCAGGCTTCGTCGCTGTCCCACCGGGTCCCCGACCTGGGCGCGATGGTGCTGCTGCTGGCCGTGGCGCGGCACGGGAGCCTGGGCCGGGCGGCGCGGGACGTCGGCATCACCCAGCCCGCGGCCTCCAGCCGTATCAGGTCGATGGAACGGCAACTGGGCGTCGCCCTCCTGGACCGTTCGCCGCGCGGCTCCCGGCTCACCGACGCGGGAGCCCTCGTCACCGACTGGGCGCGCCGGGTCGTCGAGGCCGCCGAGGCGTTCGACGCGGGGGCGCAGGCGCTGCGGGACCGGCGCGACTCCCGGCTGCGGGTCGCCGCGAGCATGACCATCGCGGAGTACCTGCTGCCCGGCTGGCTCATCGCGCTGCGCGCCGAACGGCCCGGCACCGCCGTGTCGCTGCTCGTGGGCAACTCGGCCGTGGTCGCCCAGCGGCTGCTCGCCGGTGAGGCCGACCTGGGCTTCGTCGAGGGCCTGTCCGTGCCGGAGGGGCTCGACGGCACGGTCATCGCGCACGACCGGCTCGTCGTCGTGGTCGCCCCGTCCCACCCGTGGGCCCGCCGGCGCAGCCGGCTGACGCCGCAGGAACTCGCCGCCACACCCCTGATCCTGCGCGAGCACGGTTCGGGCACCCGTCAGGTCCTGGACGCCGCGCTCGCCATGCACGGCGGACTCGCCCGGCCCATGCTCGAACTCTCCTCGACCACCGCGGCGAAAGGGGCGGCGGAGAGCGGGGCCGGCCCCTGCGTACTGAGCGAGCTGGCACTGGGCGAGGAGCTGTCGGCCCGGCGCCTGGTCACCGTCCCGGTCCCGGGCGTGCACCTGCGACGCCAGCTGCGCGCGGTCTGGCCCTCCGGGCACCGCCCGTCCGGTCCGGCCCGCGATCTGCTGTCGTTGACCGCGCATCCCACGGGCCCGGCACGCGGCTGACGCTTCGTCATCGGTACCGGGCGTGCAGCGGTACCGGGCGTACGCATGCGTGATGCGGCGCGGACGGGAGAGCCGCACGTTCGCCGCCCCGGCGGGCCGTCGTCCGCGGGGTGGTTCATGGGCCGAACACCCTGGGTTTGCTTCCCGTACGGATCCCGGTTCCCGGCCGGATCCCGGTGAGACGGAGATCACTTCTCGAGTTGTGGGTGACGTGTGGATGTCGGGTGAATGTACCCATCTGCGCATGTGGACTCGTTGATCGTCCGTCCCTACGGTCACTTCACAGTCGCATCGTGTGATGGATTTGTGGGCTCTGGGGAGGGCTGGGGGATGTTTCGTCGTGCCCGTGCGCATAAGGGGTCCGGTAGACCGGGGGTGTTGACGGTCGCCGTCGCACTGGTGGCCGGCATGGTTTCGGTGGCAGGCATCGGGCAGGCGGGGGCCGAGGCGCCGGACGCGGTGTCCCGCTCGGCCGTCGAGGCCGGTGACGACGCCGGTCCGGGCCTGACCGAGGACGAGGCGCTGGCGGAGGCCGGACGCATCGGCAGGAAGGTCGAGGTCACCTCCGCGCGAGGTGAGAGCCGTGATGTGTTCGCCACGCCTGAAGGAAGGCTGGAGGCGCGGGAGTACCTGCGTCCGGTCCGCACGCGTGAAGGCGGCGCCTGGGTGCCGATCGACACGACCCTGGCCGTCACGGCCGACGGTACGGTCGAGCCCAAGGCCACCTCCGAGGGGCTGTCCTTCTCCGGTGGTGGCGAGGGACCGCTGGTGCGTCTGGAACGTGCCGGTCGCGCACTGGAGTTCAGCTGGCCGGGACAGGTACCGGAACCGACGCTGGACGGCGACACGGCGACGTACGCAGACATCCTCCCGGACGTGGACCTGCGGCTCGGTGCCCAGGAGGACGGTTTCACGCAGCTGCTGGTCGTCGGATCCGCCGAGGCCGCGGAAAGCCGTGAACTGGCCGAGTTGCGGATGGGGCTGGCGGCCGACGGTGTGACGGTGCGGGAGACGGCCGAGGGCGGGATCGCCGCACTCGACGAGGGCACGGGCACCCCCGTGTTCGAAGCCGCGGAGCCGGCGATGTGGGACTCCAGTCCGGGTGACGGGGCGGCGGCACGGTCCAGGCAGGCCGACGGCCAGGAGCCCGGGGCCGGGGCGCGGGACGAGCCGGGCGCGGGGGAGTCCGGGCAACTGGCCCCGGTCGGCGTGGAGGTGGCGGCCGGGGGTGAGGAGCTCGTCCTCACGCCGGACAGGGACGTACTGGCGGGTGAGGACACGGTCTACCCGGTGTTCATCGACCCGCAGTGGTACTCGCCGAAGACGTCGGCGTGGACGATGGCCTCGAAGTACTGGGCGAGTTCGCCGCAGTGGAAGTTCAACGGGGACCCGGACGCGGGCCTCGGATACTGCGGGTGGGCCTATTGCAAGCCTTACGACACCAAGCGGCTCTTCTACCAGATCCCGACGTCGAGGTTCGCGGGCAAGTCGATCCTCTCGGCGGAGTTCGTGGTGCGCGAGACGCACGCCGCCTCGTGCGAGAAGCGTGAGGTCCAGCTGTGGCGGACGAAGGGCATCAACTCCTCGACCACCTGGGACTCACAGAACGCGTCCGGCTTCTGGGTGGACCACATCGAGAGCCGTAGCTTCGCCTACGGATACGACGGATGCTCCGCCGCCGACGCGGAGTTCGACGTCAGGAGCGTGGTGGCGCAGGCGGCGGCCGGGAAGTGGTCGACCCTCACGTTCGGCATGCGCGCCACCAGCGAATCCGACATGTACACCTGGAAGCGGTTCTCCGACGACGCGTTCCTGCGGGTGAACTACAACCGCCCGCCCGCGCAGATCAAGACGTCCCAGCTGACCCAGGACCCGGGCGGCGCGTGCGGCAAGCCGGGTGCGGCCAAGCGGGTGCGGATCCTGCCGGTGCTGCGCGCCAACGATGTGACCGACCCGGACAAGGACAGGGTGCGGGTGCAGTTCGAGGCCTCGTGGGACGCCGGGGACGGCAAGGGCTTCATCAGCCGCTGGACCTCGGCCGCCTCCACCTACAAGGCCTCGGGCTCGGACTTCTCCCTTTCCCTGCCGAGCAGCATCCCGAAGAACAGGACCATCGGCTGGTCGGCACGCTCCAACGACAGTGCCCAGTGGTCCCCGTGGTCCTGGGTGGGATCCGCGACGGCCTGCAACACGGTCTACGACACCTCCGTACCGGCCGGGCCGTCCGTCACGTCCGGCCAGTACCCGCCCTCCGACCCCGAGAACCCGCAGGATCCCTGGCTGGACGGCGTGGGACGGTACGGCACCTTCACCGTCGACTCGTCCTCCACGGACGTGACGAAGTACTGGTTCGGGGTCAACGGTGATCCGAGCAGCAAGCACACACTGACCACCTCCGGCGGCGGCTCGGAGACCATGAAATTCATGCCGACCCGGCCCGGTGTCAACTTCATCACCGCGCAGGCTTTCGACGCGGCCGGCAACGGCAGCGAGATCCGCACCTACCAGTTCCGGGTCCGGGCCGGCCAGCCGGACCGGCTGAGCTGGAATCTCGACGAGACCGAAGGAGCCACCGCCGTCCGGGGACAGGGCGGCGACTGGACTGCCGAACTGTCCGGCGGCGCCCAGCCGGGAGCGGCCGGAGTCACCGGCAACGGCCTGCACCTGGACGGGGTGGACGACCACGCGGCGACCGTCTCGCCCGTGCTGAACACCGGCAAGAGCTTCTCGGTGTCCCTGTGGGCCAGGCTCCCCGCCGACAAGGCGGACGCCGCTACCGTCGCCGTGTCCCAGGCGGGGCACAACACCAGCGGCTTCGAGATCTACCACTCCTCGGCCCTGGGCGGCTGGGTGTTCCTGCGGCACACCACGGACGCACCCGGCACCACGACGGTGCGCGCGGTGCAGCCCGCCTGCCCGGACGGCGACACACAGTGCGTGAGCGGCAGGCTCGGGGTCTGGACCCACCTGGTCGGGGTGTTCGACAACACGAGCAAGCAGCTGAAGCTGTACGTCGACGGGACGCAGGCCGGCACGGCACCCTTCACCGGACCGTGGGACGCCCGCGGGAAGACGATCCTGGGCGCGGCCTCCCACTTCGGCACGACGGAGAACTTCTTCCCCGGCGACCTCGACGAGGTGCAGCTGTTCGACTACCAGCTCACCGACGACCAGGTGACCCGGCTGCACACCAAGCAGCCGGTGGACACCAACCGGCCCGCCAAAGCGGTGTGGCCCCTGGACGAGGACGCCGCCGCCACGGCGGTGGCCGGCCGCGCCCAGCAGATCGACGCCACGCTGAAGGGCGGCGCGAAGACCGGCGTGCCGGGTGTGGCGGGCAACGGCCTGGAACTGGACGGCACCGACGACCACGCCACCACCGGCCGTCCCGTCATCGACACGTACCAGAGCTTCGCCGTCTCCGCCTGGGCCCGCCTGCCCAAGGACAAACCCAACCGGGCCATGGTGGCCGCCCATCAGAACGGCACCGCCAACAGGGGCTTCGAGCTGTACCACTCCACGACGGGCTGGGTGTTCCAGCGGGCCACCGCCGACACCGCCGACGCACCCCTCGTACGGGCGGTGGAGACCGCGACCAGCGACCCGAAGTGCCCCCTGGCCGCCACGGGCGAATGGGCACACGCGGTGGGCGTCCACGACATCGACGCCCAGCAGATCCGCCTCTACGTCAACGGCTGCCTCAAGGCCACCCAGCCCTTCACCACCCCCTGGCTCGCCACCGGATCCGTCACCCTGGGCGCCTCCGGCTACACCAGCGGGTTCAGCAACTTCTTCCAGGGCGACCTCGACGACGTACAGCTGTACGACCGCACCGTCACGGACGACGAAGTACGCCAGCTCTTCAAGCAGCGCCCCCTGGTCAAGTCCCGCTGGCTGCTCGATTCCGCCACCGGGACGCCCGTCACTTCTCCGAACGCCGTGAGCGGCGCCCCCGCCCTGACACTGGGCGGCCAGGCGGCCGTCGGCTCCGGCTGGGTCGACGACGCGGCGCTGATCCTCGACGGCGTGGACGACTACGCGGCCACCACGGCCGTACCGGTGGACACCGGTGCCAGCTACACCGTCACCGCCTGGGCGCAGGCTGCCGCCGCACCCGGCCGGCCGGCCACCGTGATCGGTGCGGAAGGCGCAGCCCGGAGCGCCTTCGCGGTCAGCTTCGTGCCGGACGCCGACCCTGCGGCCGGCCAAGGGAGCTGGCAGATCCAGATACCCGGCGCGGACTCCACGACGGCGACCACGGTGACGGTGGAGAACCGTCAGTTCTACGACGCCACCGAGTGGAACCATGTGGCCCTGGTCTACGACGGCTTCGCCGACCAGGCACTCCTCTACGTCAACGGCCAGCTCGAACAGGTCGCCTGTGCCGACAGCGACGGGGACGGCAGCCCCGACGACGCCACGTGCGGCGATCAGGTGTCCTGGGCCGCCAACACGGCCGCCTTCACCGCGACCAAGTCCCTGCAACTGGGGCGGAGCAAGACCGGATCGACCGTCGGTGACCACTGGCCGGGCGGGATCGACGACGTGTGGACGTTTCAGGGCGCCCTGAGCGAATCGCAGATAGCCCATCTGTCGCTGGGCATGCCGGGAGTAGCCACCGAGGTGCCCGGCACCGACTGACCGGGAACGGTGCCGGCCCGTCGCCATCGGCCACGGGCCGGCACCCTGTCGCGGCCGACGCCGCGCCGATTTTGCACCAGGCCAACCGCCCAGAGCCGCCGGGTCCTGTCCCGTGCGGCCGGGCGCGAGCGGATCCGAGGGGAACAATGAGGCATTCGTCATCAAAGGGATGGGCGGGTCGGTGGAGACGCCGGGCCGCGCTGGCCTTCGCCGTCGTCATGACCGCGACACTGCTCCAGGGCGTCGTCGCCCCCGACGGCTCCGGAGCGGTGGCTGACGACGGGCGGGGCCGGCCGGCTCTGCCGGAGGCGGAGCGGCCCGTGGCCGGTTCCGCCGTCACGAAGTCGAAGGCCCGCACGGTGGAGCGCGGGCCGCGGACGCCGCGTAGCGCGCCCAAGGAGGCGTGGCCGAAGGCGGGTTCGGCCGAGGTGACGCTTCGGCGGACACAGGCCGGGGCGAAGGCGGCGGCGCCCTCCCGGGCCGGCGGACTTCCGGTGCGTGTCGGCCCGGTCGGGGCCCCGTCGGCCCGCGTGGCCAAGGCTGCCGAGCCGGCCGCCGGCCGTGTCCGCGTCCGGGTGTCAGGGCGCGACGAGACCCGGCGTGCCTCGGTCGACGGGCTGCTCCTCGCACTCACCCCCGAGCACGAGGACTTCACGGACGGCGCCGCGCAGGTCCGGGTCGACTACCGCGACATCGCGCAGGCCTACGGCGGCGCCTACGGTGCCCGGCTGACCCTGGTCCGGCTCCCGGCCTGTGCCCTGACAACACCGGAGACCTCGGGCTGCCGCACCCGGACGCCGGTCGAGACCGTGAACGACACGGAGCGCGGAACGCTCACAGCCCCGTCGGTGCGGGTCGCCGCCGCCGGACCGACCGTGCTGGCCGCCGTGGCCGACGACACGGCGGCCACCGGCGACTACAAGGCGACCCCGCTCTCCCCGTCCGCGACCTGGCAGACCGACCTCAACACCGGTGATTTCGCATGGTCCTACGACCTGGCGGTGCCCGACGTACCGGGCGGCCTGAAGCCGAGCATCGGCCTCGGCTATTCCTCCGGTTCGGTCGACGGCCGGACCGGGGAGACCAACAACCAGTCCTCCTGGGCCGGCAGCGGCTTCGACCTGTGGCCGGGCTACATCGAGCGCCGTTACAAGCCGTGCGCCGACGACGGTGCCGAGAACAGCGACGGCATGAAGCCCGGCGACCTGTGCTGGGGTTACGACAACGCGTTCATCAGCTTCAACGGCAAGGGCGGCGAGCTGGTCCCCGTCGGCTCCGACCAGTTCAGACTCCGCCAGGACGACGGCACCCGGATCGCACGGCTCACCTCCGTGGACCGCGGCAACGGTGACGACGACGGCGAGTACTGGCGTCTGACCGACCCCGACGGAGTGCAGTACTACTTCGGCTACCACCGCCTCCCCGGCTGGAGCGACGGCAGGAAGACCACCGAATCGGCGTGGACCGTGCCCGTGTTCGGCGACGACGCGGGGGAACCCTGCCACGCGGCGGCCTTCGCGGACTCGTGGTGCCAGCAGGCGTGGCGCTGGAACCTCGATTACGTGGTCGACCCGCGCGCCGACGCCATCGCCTACACCTACGTCCAGGAGAAGAACTCCTACGGGCGCAACCTCGAGGCGGCCGACGACACCCGGTACACCCGTGGCGGATACCTCGACGAGATCCAGTACGGCCTGAAGGCGTCGTCGATGTACACCACCCCCGCCCTCGCGAAGGTGACCTTCAGCAACGCCGAGCGCTGTCTGCCGGATGCCCTGACCACCTGCTCGTCCGTCACCACCGACCACGCGTACTGGTACGACACGCCCTACGACCTCAACTGCGAGCAGGGCAAGGACTGCGACCAGGGCCGTCTCTCCCCCTCGTTCTGGACGCGCAAGCGCCTTACCGAGGTGACCACGCAGGTCCGTGACGCCGCAGGCGTGTATCAGAAGGTCGACTCCTGGGAGCTCCAGCACCGCTGGGGCATGGCGGACATCGACTACCAGCTGCTGCTCGACTCGATCCAGCACACGGGCCACACCGCCACCCCCGCGATCACCCTGCCGAAGACGACGTTCGCCTACACACAGCTGGAGAACCGCCTCGACCGGACCGGCGACGGCTACGCGCCGTTCATCAAGGACCGGCTCTCCACGATCGCCGACGAGCACGGCGGCCAGACCGACGTCGGCTACTCCGCCCCCGCCTGTGACCCGGCCTCGCTGCCCACCCCGCACACCAACACCACCCGCTGCTTCCCGCAGTACATCGGTGGCAGCTCCACGGTCGACCCCGAGATCCACTGGTTCAACAAGTACGTCGTGTCGTCCGTCACGGCGACCGACCGCACCGGCGGCGCACCCGACCAGGTCACCGCGTACCAGTACATGGGCCCGGCCGCCTGGCACTACGACGACGACGACGGCCTGACCAAGGAGAAGTCCAAGACGTGGTCCCAGTGGCGGGGCTACGGACAGGTGCGTGTCAAGACCGGCGGCCAGGGCGGGGACGCGGCCATGAAGTCGCAGGCCGACTCCTACTTCCTGCGCGGTATGGACGGCGACCGGGGATCCCCGGCCGGCGGTACCAAGGACGTGAGTGTCACCCTCGGTGAAGACGAGGGTGACCCGATCACCGACCACGAGGCCTTCGCGGGCTTCGCCTACAAGACCGTCACCTACTCCGGCAACGGCGGCAAGGCCCTCACCAGGAGCGTCAACCGCCCCTGGCGCCACGAGACCGGGAGGAAGACACGGGACTGGGGGACCGTCACCTCCAACTTCACCGGGGCCGGGCGCAGCACCTCCTGGACGTCCCTGGACAACGGGGCGGGAGCGTCCTGGCGGACCACCACCAGCTCCACCACGTACGACACCGTGGCCGGCCGCGTCATCCGGATCGACGACTCGGGTGACACCTCCACGGCGGCGGACAACCGGTGCACCCGCACCACCTATACCGCCGACGGCACCGCCGGCATCCTCAACCTGCCCGCGCAGGTCGAAACGGTCGCGAAGGCATGCGCCGACCCCGTCGACCGTGCGAAGGACGTCATCGCCGACGTCCGTTCCGCGTACGACGGCGGAGCCTACGGAGCGGCGCCCACCAAGGGTGACGCCACCGCCACGGCTCTGCTGAAGAAGCACGACGGCTCCACGGCCACCTACCTGGAGTCCGGCGCGGCCTTCGACTCCTACGGCAGAGTCCTGTCCAGTACCGACCTGACGGCGGACGTCACGGTGACGGGCACCGCAGCACCGGTGCGTACCGCGCGCACGGACGGGCGGACCACGACCACGGTCCGCACGCCGGCCACCGGCTTCGTGACGAAGACGGACACGACCACACCCCCGGCCGTGTCCGGTGACGCGACCACGGCGCTGACCAGCTCGGCCGCCCACGATCCTCTGCGCGGGCTGCCGCTGACCCAGACCGACGCCAACGGGAGGATCACGACCTTCACCTACGACGCGCTGGGCCGGTCCGCCAAGGTCTGGCTCGCCGACCGGCAGACCACACTGTCGCCCAGTTACGAGTTCGTCTACCTGATCACGGAGGGGAAGCCGGTCGCCGTCGTCACGAAGGCACTGGGCACCAACGGCAGCCAGGTCGCCGCGTACAGCCTGTACGACGGATTCCTGCGGCAGCGCCAGACACAGAAGCCGGGCCCCGGC
Source organism: Streptomyces sp. NBC_01520 (assembly GCF_045040375.1). NCBI lineage: Bacteria > Bacillati > Actinomycetota > Actinomycetes > Kitasatosporales > Streptomycetaceae > Streptomyces > Streptomyces sp. NBC_01520. The sequence goes on along the minus strand of NZ_CP109404.1, from coordinate 1,515,156 downwards.
GGGGGCAAGCTGATCTCCGATGTCCTCTACGACGAACGCGGCCTCGTAGCGAGGAGTTTCGACACCTACTACGCCACGGGAGCGCCGTCGGGAGCCCTGTTCGAGCCCGCCGACGCACTCGCGGTCGAGACCCAGACCCGCACCTCGTACGACGGCACGGGCCGGCCGACCGTGACGGAGCAGATCGCGGGCAACGGCGACGGCGGCGCGGTGCTGGGAACCACCCGTACCCTCTACGGCGGCGACCGCACCACGGTCGTCCCCCCGGAGGGCGGAACGGCGACCACCACCCTGACCGGCGTCCGCGGGCAGATCACCGAACTGCGCCAGCACCACACCCGGTCCGCGGAGGCCGCGTACGACACCACCCGCTACGCGTACACCCCGCGCGGTGAGCTGGCGAAGCTCACCGACCCGGCCGGGAACAGCTGGACGTACACCTACGACGTGCTCGGCCGCCTCACCGCGACGACCGACCCGGACAAGGGCGCCGGCGCCACCGCGTACGACGACCGCGGCCAGGCCGTCTCCGTCTCCGACGACCGGGACACCGATCTGCACTACTCCTACGACGGACTCGGGCGGCAGACCGAACTGAGGGACAACAGCTCCACCGGAACACTCCGGGCCCGGTGGACCTACGACACCGTCAAGGATGCCAAGGGGCACCTCGCGGAATCGACACGCTACGTCGGCGGTCACGCGTACACCAGCCAGGTCGTCGCCTACGACCGGCTGTACCGGGTGCTGCGTTCGACCGTCACGGTTCCCGAGAACGAGGGCGCGCTCGCCGGCACCTACCTGTCGGCCTCGGCCTACAACGTCGACGGATCCGTGCGCACGACCGGCTCCCCGGCAGCGGGCTCCCTGCCCGCCACGACTGTGGCGTTCACCTACGAGGACCAGACCCAGCGGCTCATCGCCCTCAGCGGCAGCCAGGGGCTCGACGCCGTCACCGCCCACGGCCTCACCGGCAAGCCGTTGCAGCACGAAATCTCCGACGGCGGCGGCAAGAAGGTCTGGGCGACCAACACCTACGAGTGGGGCACACAGCGCCTGGCCACCGCGAGAGTGGACCGGGAGGACGTACCGGGGGTCGACCGCCACAACACCTACCGCTACGACCAGGCCGGCAACGTCCTGTCGGTCGCGGACGTCTCCCGGTCCGGAACCGACACCCAGTGCTTCGGTTACGACCACCTGCGCCGCATGACGACGGCCTGGACCCAGGGCACGAGCACCTGTGCCGCGGCCCCCGGCGGGGACACGGTCGGAGGCCCCACGCCCTACTGGCACTCGTACACCTACGACAAGGTGGGCAACCGGAGCACCGAGACGCTGCACGACATCACCGGTGACGCGGCGAAGGACACGGTGCGCACCTACGCCTACCCCGAGCCCGGTTCGCCGCGCCCCCACGGCGTGCTCTCCGTGACCCAGAGCGGGCCGGGCGGCACCGCGCGGGACTCCTACGACTACGACGCCGTCGGCAACACCACCGTGCGCACCCTGGCCGGCACGGACCAGCGGCTCGACTGGGACGCCGAAGGCCGTCTCGCCAAGGTGACCGAGCCGGTGGAAGGCGGTTCTGACGACGTCACCGAGTACCTGTACGACGCCGACGGAAACCGGCTCATCGCCCGCACCGCCCAGGAGAGCACGCTCTACCTCGGCGCGACCCGGATCACCGTCGCCAAGGGCAGTACCGTCCCGGAAGCGACGCGCACGCTCGATCTCGGCGGCGGCCACCAGGCGGTGATCGAGGACGACGGATCCGTCTCCTTCACCTTCGCCGACCATCAGGGATCGGGGCAACTGGCTGTCGGTGCCGGGGACCAGGAGCTGACCCAGCGGCGCACGCTCCCCTTCGGAGGCGTACGGGGCACGCGCCCGAGCGCCTGGCCGGGTGTGCAGGGGTTCGTCGGCGGTGTGGACGACTCCGAGGTCACCGGGCTGCAGCACCTGGGTGCCCGTGAGTACGACCCGGCGACCGGCCGGTTCGTCTCCGTGGACCCCCTGCTCACACCGGACGATCCACAGGCGCTGAACGGCTACGCCTACAGCAACAACAGCCCGGTCACCTTCAGCGATCCCGATGGACTGGGCTGCATCCACGGAGCACCCGGCGGCGGCGCGGACGGCATCTGCGCGGGTGTGGACGGTGACACCGACGGCGTCATCGGCTTCGGCTCCAACAACTGCCAGCGGACGTCGGCCTGCTACGACACCGCGGTCGAGATGTCCAAGAAGGCCAGGAAGAACGGCACCTACGGCAAGAAGCCGATCGTGATCCGGCCCAAGGGTGACTCGATCACCATCCAGGGGGTCTACGTCCCGACCCAGGCCGAACTGGCCGAGTACTTCCCGTACTACCACGAGCGACTCGACTACCAGCACAACGTGCAGAACTGGGCCCGGGCCCGGTGCGGCAACCTGCAGGCCTCAGGATCGGAATTCTGCAGTGCGGTCGGCAAGCTCGGCTGGTTCGGCGACCAGAACGGTCCGGGCATTCTGGAGGTCCTGGGCGTCGACGACTACGTCGGCTGCGTCCAGGGCTCCGGCAGCGCCTGCAAGGCGGCGGCGATCGACGCGGCCATAGCAGCCGGTACCGGCCTGCTCGGCAAGGGCGCCAAGGTGGTCTTCAAGGGCTTCAAGGCAGCCTTGAGGAAGACCGACTCGATTCCGATCCAGTGTCTCGTCGGGGGTGGCCGGCACAGCTTCACTCCAGGAACGCCCGTCCTGATGTCCGACGGGTCCACGCGGCCCATCGAGGACGTCAGGATCGGCGACGACATCGTGGTGACCGACCCGGAGAGCGGGCTCACCACGACGCGGACGGTGGTCGCCACCATCGTCACCGAGGACGACAAGGACTTCGTCGACCTCACGGTCTCCCGCAAGGGAGACCACAGCACCCAGGCGCTGACCTCGACGACGACGCACCCCTTCTGGTCCCCCTCCGAGGACGCCTGGGTGGACGCCGGACACCTCAGGGCCGGTATGACGCTGCGCACGGTGGACGGTGGCACGGCCGAGGTCGAGAGGACCGTGGAGTTCCGTGACCACCAGCGCACGCACGACCTCACCATCGACGACATCCACACCTACTACGTCGTCGCCGGCACCACCCCGCTCCTCGTCCACAACGACGACGGCGGGTTCGACTGGGAGAAGGGCCTGGAGGATCTCAAGAGCGACTGGGACACAGGTGACCTCGACGACGACGGCTACCACGCGCCGCGCGGCAACCAGGCCGAGAACAAGGAGTTCAAGGACGCGCTGAAGGAGATCGAGCGCGGCCTCGGACGCGATGTCACCCCGGCCGAGCGCCGCATACTGCACGAGCGGATCACCGGCCAGGGCTACGGTTACCACCGCATCATCGAGGAAGGAAGAGGGTTGTTCGGTGGCTGCTGAGACATCGTCCGACGTGATCACCGGGCTCCTGCAGGGAGCTGTCGTCCGCTCGGTCGGCAGGGCCGTGGACATGGGCGTGATCGAGTTCGCCGGCACCTCGGGCGAAACGGTCATGGTGCACGCGCAGTGCCCTTTCCGGATCGTGCACGAGGGCAGGACCGTCCTCGGGTCCGCCGACATGAGGTACGCGCAGAAGGGGGCCGGGGCCCGGGCCTTCGACGAGTTCCGCACGGTGTACGACGCCCGTGCGGCCACACTCAACGGGGTCCTCGGGCAGCTCCGCCCCACCGTCGGCGGGGTGACCGTCGGGGAGGCGGGTGAATTCGGTGTGAGCTGGGCGCCCGCTTTCCGCCTCACGGTGTTCCCCGACTGCTCCGGGACGATGGAGGCCTGGCGGGTCTTCGTCCCCGGTGGCGCCCATCACGGATACCCGGCGGACACCGTCTGACGAGCGCCGCCGTACGACCGGCCGTACGACCCGGCCCCCTGCTCCGCGGTGACGCGGAGCAGGGGGCCGGGTCCTGTCGTGCGTCCGGAGGTGCCGTCAGGCCCGGTGCGCGACCGGACGGGCCGCTTCCGCCCCGGCCCGTGCGGCCTCCACCAGCGCCCGCATGATGCGGAGGTCGTCGCCCATCTCCGGATGCCACTGCACGCCCAGCGCCCACTGCGCCCCCGGCAGCTCGACCGCCTCCACCGTGCCGTCCACCGCGTGCGCGGACACCACGAGACCGGGCGCGAGCCGCTCCACGGCCTGGTGGTGGTACGTGGGTACGGACGCCACCTCGGGCACGAGTGAGGCGTACAGCGTCCCGGGCACCGGGGCCACCGGATGCTCGCCGAGGACTCCCGCCTTGCCGAACGGACCGGTGTGGCCGTCCAGGTGCTGGGTCAGAGTGCCGCCCCGTGCCACGTTGAGCAGCTGCATGCCGCGGCAGATGCCGAGCACCGGGGTGCCCGCCTCCATCGCGGCGGCGAGCAGCGCCAGCTCCCAGGCGTCGCGCTCGTGCGCCGGCGGCCCGGTCCTGAAGTCGCGCTCCGCGCCGTACAGCCCGGGATCGACATCGGCGCCGCCCGCGATCACGAGGCCGTCCAGCCGGGCCACCACGGCCGCGGCCCGCGCGGGCGCGTCCGGGGGCAGCAGGGCCGCGAGACCGCCGGACCGCTGCACCAGCCGCGGATACGCAGAGGGGAGCACCGCCGCGGGGAGCTCCCAGACACCCCAGCGAGCCGCCGGCTCCAGATAGGTGGTGACGCCGATGAGCGGTTCGTGCATGGTGCGGTCCTTCCGGCGGGCGGTCTGCGGACCGGCCCAGTGCAATGGTGTTGTGTCATACCTTTGTTCGTACCGGGCCGCCGCGCAAGAGAGATGATCCGGAAGGGCTGGATCAAGCCAGGAATCCCCGGAGGAGTGCCGCCGTCCCGGCGCAGTGCTCGCGCATCACCGCGCGCGCCGCCTCCTCGTCGCCGTCGAGCACCGCATCGACGAGCGCCGTGTGCTGGTGCTGCGAATGCTCCAGGTTCCGCACGAGCAGGGGTATGCAGTCCAGCAGGTCGTTCACGGTCGCCCGGACCGCGGCGTACTGCGCGGTGAGCGACGGGGAACCGGAGAGCTCGGCCAGCGTCAGGTGGAACAGGGTGTCGAGCCTGCGGTAGTCGGGCAGAGGTGCTTCGTGTGTCGCCGTCAGAGCCGTACGCAGCCGGTCCGCGCCCTCCTCGTCGAGGCCGTGCGCCGCGCACAGTCCCGCCGCGCCCGCCTCCAGCACCTCGCGGAAACGCAGGACGTCCTCAATGTCGACCGCCGCCACCCGGCGGCGCAGCTCGTCGCCGTCGGCCGAACCGGTGCGGGGGAGCACGAACGTACCGCCGTACCGGCCGCGTCTGGCCTCGATCAGGCCCTGGTCCTGAAGCACTCTGAGCACCTCCCGCAGGGTGACGCGGCTGATGCCGAGGAGCTCGGCCAGGTCTCGCTCGGCGGGCAGCCGGCCACCCGCCGGCACCAGTCCGAGCCGGACCACCTGGAGGACCTGCTCCAGGGCCTCCTCGAAGCCGTTGCCCGCACGTACCGGCCGCAGCACGGGCAGCAGCCGGTCGAAGGCTCCGGAGTCCTCGGTCTCTTCCGCCACGTCCCGATTCCCTTCCCCCCAATGGTTTTCTCCCATACCTTAGACCGACCGGCCGCGCCTTCCCGCCGGCCGAGCGAGGAGTATCCCCGTGGCAGACCGAACACCCCCGCTCGGGACCGAGGAGCTGCGCGTGCTCGTCGCGAGCGGCGAGATCGACACCGTGGTCCTCGCCTTCCCCGACATGCAGGGCCGGTTGCAGGGGAAGCGCTTCGCGGCGTCCTTCTTCCTCGACGAGGTCCTGGAGCACGGCACGGAGGGCTGTAACTACCTGCTCGCGGTCGATACGGACATGAACACCGTCGACGGCTTCGCGATGTCCTCCTGGTCCAACGGCTACGGCGACTTCGCCATGCGCCCCGACCTCGCCACCCTGCGCCGGATCCCGTGGCACGAGGGCACCGCCATGGTCCTGGCCGATCTCGCCTGGGAGGACGGCTCGCCCGTCGCCGCCGCACCCCGCCAGATCCTCCGGCGGCAACTGGAGCGGCTCGCCGGGCACGGCCTCACCGCGCATGTGGGGACCGAGCTCGAATTCATCGTCTTCAAGGACACCTACGAGCAGGCCTGGGACCGCAACTACCGCGACCTCACCCCGGTCAACCAGTACAACATCGACTACTCCGTCCTGGGCACCGGCCGCGTCGAGCCCCTGCTGCGCCGCATCCGCAACGAGATGGCGGGCGCGGGCCTCGCCGTCGAGTCCGCCAAGGGCGAGTGCAACCCCGGCCAGCACGAGATCGTCTTCCGCTACGACGAGGCCCTCGTCACCTGCGACCAGCACGCCGTCTACAAGACCGGCTCCAAGGAGATCGCCGCCCAGGAGGGCGTCGCGCTCACCTTCATGGCCAAGTTCAACGAGCGCGAGGGCAACTCCTGCCACATCCACCTCTCGCTCCAGGACACCGACGGACACAGCGTCATGGCGGGCGGGGACGGCACCATGTCCCCCGTTATGCGGCAGTTCCTCGCCGGGCAGCTCGCCGCCCTGCGCGACTTCTCCCTGCTCTACGCGCCGAACATCAACTCCTACAAGCGCTTCCAGCCCGGGTCCTTCGCCCCGACCGCCGTCGCCTGGGGCCACGACAACCGCACGTGCGCCCTGCGGGTCGTCGGACACGGCCGCTCGATGCGCTTCGAGAACCGGCTTCCCGGCGGGGACGTCAACCCCTACCTCGCCGTCGCCGGACTCGTCGCCGCCGGACTCCACGGCATCGAGCACGGGCTGGAACTCCCCGAGGCGTGCGAGGGCAACGCCTACACCGCCGGCTACGAACAGGTCCCCACCTCCCTCCGTGACGCCGCCGCCCTCTGGGAGGACAGCGACGTGGCCCGGGAGGCCTTCGGCGACGACGTCGTCGCGCACTACCGCAACATGGCCCGCGTCGAGCTGGAGGCCTTCGACGCCGCGGTGACCGACTGGGAGCTCCGCCGCTCCTTCGAACGCCTGTGAGGAACCCCGTGACCCCCGAGCCCGTGACCCCCGAGCCCGTGACCCCCGAGCCCGTGACCTCCGACGCCGTGCTTCCCGGCCCGGCGACCTTCGAACCCGTGGCCCCCGGCCCCGGGACCCCGGAATCCGTGGTCGCCGAGCACCGCGTGCTGAACCCGGCGACCGAGGAGCTCGTCGCGACCGTCCCCGCCACCACCGTCGCCGAGGTCCACACCGCAGTCACCCGGGCCGCGGCCGCCCAGCGCACCTGGGCCGCCCTGGCGCCCGCCGACCGCGCCCGGCTGCTGCGCCGCTTCGCCGTCCTCGTCGACGGACACGCCGAGCGGCTGGCCCGGCTGGAGGTCACGGAAGCGGGCCACACCCTGGGCAACGCACGCTGGGAGGCCGGCAACGTCCGGGACCTGCTCGACTACGCCGCCGGGGGAGTGGAGCGGCTCACCGGCCGTCAGATCCCCGTACCCGGAGGGATCGACGTCACCTTCCTCGAACCCCTCGGTGTCGTCGCGGTGATCGCCCCCTGGAACTTCCCCATGCCCGTCGCCGCCTGGGGCACCGCGCCCGCCCTGGCCGCCGGGAACGCCGTACTCCTCAAACCCGCCGAGACCACCCCGCTCACCGCCCTGCACCTGGCCCGGCTCGCCCTGGACGCCGGGCTGCCCGAGCACCTCTTCCAGGTGCTGCCCGGCGCGGGCGAGGTGACCGGCAACGCGCTCGTCGAACACCCCGGAGTCGCCAAGATCGTCTTCACCGGGTCCACCCGGGTCGGCAAGCGCATCATGGCCAGGTGCGCCGACCGTGTGAAGCGCCTCACTCTCGAACTCGGCGGCAAGAGCCCCACGCTCGTCTTCGCCGACGCCGACATCGAGGCCGCCGCCGCGGCCGCACCCATGTCCTTCCTCGACAACGCGGGCCAGGACTGCTGCGCCCGTACCCGGATCCTCGTCCAGCGGTCCGTGTACGACCGCTTCCTCGGCCTCCTCGCCCCCGCCGTCGCCTCGGTCGTCGTGGGCGACCCCGGCGACGAGAAGACGCAGATGGGGCCGCTGATCTCCCGGGCGCAGCTCGACCGGGTCCGCGCGTATGTCCCCGACGGGGCGGCCGGCATCCGGGGCACCGTCCCGGACGGCCCGGGCTTCTGGTTCCCGCCCACCGTCCTCACCGACGTACGTCCGGACGCGCCCGTCGCCACCGAGGAGGTCTTCGGGCCCGTCGCGGTGGTGCTGCCCTTCGAGGACGAGGAGGACGCGGTCCGGCTGGCCAACGCCACCGAGTACGGCCTGGCCGGCTCCGTCTGGACCCGCGACGTGGGCCGCGCCCTGCGGGTCTCCCGAGCGGTCCGGGCGGGCAACCTGTCCGTCAACTCCCACTCCGCCGTGCGCTACTGGACCCCCTTCGGCGGTGTCAAGCAGTCCGGACTCGGCCGTGAACTGGGGCCCGACGCCCTCGCGGCTTTCACCGAAACCAAGAACGTCTTCATCGGCACGGAGGCCTGAACACGCATGACCACCGACCCCGGGAACATCTGCCGCCGCCTGACCGGCCGCACCGCCGTCATCACCGGAGCGGGCAGCGGCATCGGCCTCGCCACCGCGCGCAGGCTGGCGTCCGAAGGCGCCCACGTCGTCTGCGGCGACATCGACGAGACCGCGGGCCGGGCGGCCGCGGAGGAGGTGGGCGGCACCTTCGTACGCGTCGACGTCACCGACCCCGAACAGGTGGAGGCGCTGTTCAAGGCGGCGTACGACACCTACGGCTCGGTCGACGTCGCGTTCAACAACGCCGGGATCTCGCCGCCCGACGACGACTCCATCCTCACCACCGGGCTGGAGGCGTGGAAGCGCGTCCAGGACGTCAACCTCACCTCCGTCTACCTCTGCTGCAAGGCCGCCCTGCCCTACATGCGGCGCCAGGGACGCGGGTCCATCATCAACACCGCCTCCTTCGTGGCCCGGATGGGGGCGGCGACCTCCCAGATCTCGTACACCGCGTCCAAGGGCGGGGTGCTCGCCATGTCCCGTGAGCTCGGGGTGCAGTTCGCCCGTGAGGGCATCCGGGTCAACGCCCTGTGCCCGGGGCCGGTCGACACCCCACTGCTGCGGGAGCTCTTCGCCAAGGACCCGGAGCGCGCCGCCCGCCGGCTCGTGCACATTCCCGTCGGCCGGTTCGCCGACGCGACGGAGATCGCCGCCGCCGTCGCGTTCCTCGCGAGCGACGACTCCTCGTTCGTCAACGCCACGGACTTCCTCGTCGACGGCGGGATCTCGGGGGCTTACGTGACCCCGCTGTAGGACCTCTCCCTACAGTGGAGGGCATGAGCAACGCGACACCGCCCGGCTGGTACCCGGACGTGAACATGCCCGGCGCCGAGCGCTGGTGGGACGGCACGGCATGGACCGGACACACCCGGCCGGCCGCCGTCACGCACCCCATGGCGCTCCCGCTGCCGGCCGCGTCCCGGGTGTCCGCCCCCGGGGGCGGCCGCACCACCAGGACGGTCGCGGTCGCCGGGGCGGCCCTGGCGGTCGTCGCCGCGGTCGTCACCGGTTTCGTGGTGCTGGGCACGGACGGCGGGGGTGGTGCCACGGGGCAGAGGCCAGCGCCCGGGACCACCGCACCGAGGCCCGCCCCCACGGGGACCGGGAGATCGGCCGCCCCGTCCCCCGACGACGGCCCGCGGGTGCTCGTGGACCAGCTCAACGGAGTCACCCTGCGGGTGCCCGAAGGCTGGGAGAAGCCGGAGAACACCCTCGACGACGCCTCCACGATGCGTACGGTCGGCTCCTACACCTGCCCCGGCGACTCGGGGAGCAACTGCTACCACGGCACGGTCACCGTACGCACGGCGAGCGGCGGCCTCACCTCCATGGAGGCGCTGGCCGACGAGGACATCCGCAGGGCGGCCGACGCGGCCTACGAGGAGAACTCCGCCGGCGACCCGGTCCACGGCGGGATCAGGTCCCACGAGGTGCTGGCGTCCGAGTCCGTGAGCGTGGCCGGGCGCACCGGCCATCTGGTGCGGTGGCGGGTCACCACGGGTAAAGGCCCCGGCGGTTACGTGCAGTCGCTGGTCTTCCCCTCGGCGGTGGGCAGCGAGACGCCGGTCGTCGTGCGCTTCGCCTTCGACGCGGGGAGGGACGAACTGCCGCTCTCCCTCATGGACACGATCACCGAGGGGATCCGCCCGCTCGGTGACAGCGCCACGAGCGGCGGCGTCGGCAGCACCGTGGGTCCCAGCTGACGTCAGGCGCTCTCGGGCGGAAGGGCGTACAGGCGGGGGAGGTTGACCACGATCGCCTCCTGCGTGCTGCGGGCGATGACGACCACGGCCTCCTCGGCGGGGTCGGGATTCTCCTCCCGGTGCGGCACGAACGGCGGGACGAAGACGTAGTCACCGGGAGAGGTGCGCAGCCGGACCTCCTCCGGCTCCTCGCCGGAGTCGTCCAGGAAGACGAACTCGGGGTGTCCGCTGATCACATGGATGGCGGTCTCGGACTCGCCGTGGTGGTGGTCGGAGGAAGAGGTCGAGGGGGCCACATGCGTCTGGCCCATCCACAGCTTCTCGGAACCGACGGTCTTCCCGCTGACGGCGGCGAACCTGCGCATGCCGCCGGTCTGCGCGGTGTCCCCGTCCAGGGAGTCCGCGCGAATGTGGTGCAGACGGGTGTGCAGTGGTGCCGCGGTGCGGCCCGGGGCGTCATGGAGATGAGGGTGGAACCCTTCACCGGGGGTCGTCAACGGCTCGCTCATGGCAGGGACGCTAGGGCCGCGCCGGAAAGGATGTCAAGAGGTGTCCTTTCCCCTTCACCTGCGGCAATGTTGCCGAAATGTATGAGCGGAACCGGTGGAAGCCCTCACCCCGGACGGGTCGTCCGGGCATGATGTCGCCATGCATATCTCCGCGAAGGCGGACTACGCCACGCGCGCTCTCCTGGAGCTCGCCTGTGAGCCTGGCCGTCCGCTCACCTGCGAGGCCATCGCCTCCTCGCAGGACATCCCGTTCCGATTCCTGAAGTCAGTGGTGGGCGAGTTGCGCAAGGCGGGCCTGGTGCGCAGCCAGCGCGGCTGCGAAGGCGGCTACTGGCTCGGCAGGCCTGCCGAGGAGATCACCCTCCTGGACATCGTGCGCGCCGTCGACGGCGAGGTGATCACCCTGCGCGGCGAGTCGCTGGGCGGACTCGACTACCCCGGCCCCGCAGGGGGACTGCCCGGTCTGTGGCGGCAGGTCGAGGCGAGCGCGGTGGCGCTCCTGGGCGGACAGTCCCTGACCTCGCTGCTGCCCGCCGGCGCGCACCGGCAGTCCAGGGCCGACGCCGCGTGACCTCCCCGGAGCCCCTGCTGGAGGTGGTCGAGTACACCGACCCGATGTGCCCCTGGGCCTGGGGATCGGAGCCCGTCTTCCGCCGGCTGCGGGCGGCCCTGGCCGACCGGGTCCACTGGCGCAGGGCGTACGCCATCCTCTTCGACCACGACGACGACCCACCGCCCGACCCGGCGGCCGAGACGGCCTGGTACGCACACCACCTGGCCGGGATCGGCGGCCACACCCTGGCCCCCCGTGCGGCGCGGCTCAGCCGTGTCGCGGCCAGCTCCTGGCCCTCCTCGCTCGTCGCCAAGGCCGCGGAACTCCAGGGCCCCGACGTGGCCGGGCCGGTGCTGCGACGGCTGCGGGAGACCGTCTTCGTGGTCGGCGAACCGGCCGACACCACCGCGTCGGCCCTGTCCGCGGCGCACGGGGTGCGGGGCCTGGACCCGGTGCGGCTGCGGGCCGACGCCGCGTCCGCCGAGACGCTGGAACAGGTCCGCGCCGATCGCGCGGAGGCGCGCCGCCCCGTGCCCGAAGTGCTGTCCGGCCAGGGCGGTTCACCGCATCCCGGCACGGCCAAGGAGACCGGCGACGGCGGGTACCGCTACGCACTGCCGACACTCCTGTTCCGCACCCCGGCGGGACACCGTGCCGTGCCCGGCTGGCGCCCCTTCGAGGCGTACGCGACGGCCGTCGAGGAGCTCCGCCCCGGGCTGCTCGCGGCGTCCGGGACGATCGCCCCCGAGGAGGCGCTGGAGCGCTACCGGAGCCTGACGGAGCCGGAGCGCCTGCTGCTCACCGAGGGGCCCTGGCCGCCGCCCGGCGCGGTCCGGGTGGAAACCGCGAACGGCCCTCTGTGGCTGCACCCGGAGGAGGCCGCGACGCATCCCGCGACCACCCCGCAGGCCCCCGCAGGGCCCTGAGCTGCGGTCAGAGGCCGTTTCGCGGAATGAGACACCAATTGGTGTCCATTGACAGCCGCTGATCGCTGCCCCCAGGATGTGCACCATGCTCACGACGCACCCCGGCGTGGTGTGCCGCTACGTGGACCTGCGGCGCACCTCCAGCGCTCTCTGTCGCTGACCGCCCGGCGACCCCGGCCCACAGGCGCCGCCTGACCCTGCCGGCAGCACCGACTGCCCGCCGTACCTCCGGCCGCGCCTGTCCCCCTCCCGCGCTTGCGCCTCCGCGTTCCTCCGCGCGTCTTCTCCGTATCCCGACGGGCCACCCCGCGGGACCGCCGGTCCCGGCCGTCCCGACCTGCCCCGGGATGTGCCGAAGTCTCCGCCGGTCTGCCCCTTCCGGTCAGGGCCGACGGTCCCGCGTGGTCCCGTTCAGCTGGATATGTGCGGGTTCCTGTCGAACCGTCCCCCCCCCTTCTCCTGATCCCTCATGCCCTGGCCCGGGTCGGGACCCACCACAGAGAGAGCGATATGTCCGTACGACGCACGATCCGCCGCCCCGACACGACCTTCCGGCCCGTCCGGCGGGCCGCCGTCCTCGGAACCGCCTTCGTCGCCCTGCTCGTCCCGGCCCTGTGTGCCTGCGGAGGTGACGCCTCCTCGGCGACCGGCAACTCCACGCTGAAGTGGGCCTCTTCGTACTTCCCCGCCCACTGGGACCCGGTGGTCTCCGGCAGTGGCGCACAGTTCCGTGAACTCGCCCTGGTGTACGCCTCGTTGACACGTACGGACGAGGACGGCAAGGCGGTTCCCGACCTCGCCGAGAGCTGGGAGTACAACGACAGGGGCGACCGGATCACCTTCCACCTGCGCTCCGGCCTGAAGTTCAGCGACGGCGAGCCGGTCGACGCCACCGCGGTCAAGGCCGCGATCGAGCGGGCGCAGAAGCAGAAGAACTCCGCACTCTTCGGTGATCTGACCTCGATCAAGTCGGTGGAGGCGGACGGGCTGGACGCCGTTCTCCAACTCTCCCAGGTGGACTACCAGATACCGCAGCTGCTCGGTCAGCGCGTCCTGCAGATCGCCAGCCCGAAGGCGGCCGATGCCCCGGAGAAGCTGGACCAGAACCCGGTCGGCGCCGGCCCGTTCGTCGTCGAGCAGCTGGTCCCCGGCACCAAGGCCGTCCTGAAGAAGAACCCGGACTACTGGGACGCGGAGAACATCCACATCGACAACGTCGAGCTGGTGTCCGCCCCCGACGCCTCCACCGTCGTATCCGGACTGCAGACCGGTGTCTACAACTTCGCCGACCTCGACCCCAGCCAGGCGGACGCCGCCGAGAAGGCCGGCCTGGACGTCTTCGTCCAGCCCGGGTTCAACGCCTCAAACATCAGCCTCAACATCAACAAGGCGCCGTTCGACGACGACAAGGTCGTGGAGGCCTTCCGCCACGCGATCAACCGCAAGGAGTTCGTCGACAAACTGACCTTCGGCTACGGCGAGACGACCGACCAGCCGTTCCCGAAGGGCTACGAGGCGTACGACCCGAAGTCGGAGAACGCCTACCCCTACGACCCGGCGAAGGCGAAGAGGCTCCTCGCCGAAGCGGGCCACAAGGCCGGCGATCTCAAGCTCGACCTGGTCATCCCCACGGAGGACCCGCAGGCGGAGATCGTCCAGTCGCAGCTGGCCGCGGTCGGCGTCACCGTCACGATCAAGATCGACAAGAACTGGGCGACTCCGTTCTTCGCCAAGGACCTGGCCTTCTCGCTGTACTCGACCACGGGCCGTGACTCGGCGGTACAGACCCTCACCGCGCACTTCGGCCCCAACGGCCCGCTCAACCTCAGCACGCCGTACGAGCCCGAGGGCTTCGCGGCAGCCACCGCGAAGGTCCGTCAGACCCCGCTGGACGCACCGGGCTACACCGAGGCCCTGCGGGCGGCCACCCGGGCGGGCCTCGCGAGCAAGGCGCTGATCTTCACGTACTCCTCGCCGAACCTGCTGGCCAAGAGCAGGACGGTATCCGGCCTGCCGAAGAACCCGGCCCACATCGACTGGACCGGCGTGACCATCTCCGGCAGCTGACCCCTCCCTCCCCGACCACACCCTCCCCGACCACACCCGACCACCCCGACAGACCCGACCACCCCGACAGAAAGGAGGCAGACCGATGACGACGACCGCGCTCCAGGTCGTGCCCGCCCGGCGCCGAGGGGTCGCCGCAGCCAGGACGCGGCACGCCCTCGGCCGGATCCTGGGCGTGATCGCCCGCTCGATCGCGATCTTCGTGCCCGTGTTCCTGGTGGCCACCTTCGTGACGTTCGCGCTGCGGTCGCTGAGCGGGCTCAGCCCGGCGCGGATCCAGCTGGGCGAGAACGCGACCCCCGAGGCGATCCAGCGGGTAGAGGCCCAATGGGGTCTCGACAAGCCCTTCCTGGCCCAGTACTGGGACTGGTTCACCGGCGTCCTGCACGGAGAGCTCGGCGTCAGCTGGGTCAACGGCGCGGACATCTCCACCCTCATCGGACTGGGCCTGGGGGTGAGCCTCTCGGTCGCGACGTTCGCGCTGGTCATCGGGGTCGTCGCCGGCTTCGCCCTCGGCACGCTGGCCGCCCTCCGGCGCAGCACGTGGATCGACCGGGCGATCACCGGATTCGTCACCGTGATCTCCGTGATGCCGCCCTTCGTCGTCGGCATCGTGCTGGTCGCCGTCCTCGCGGTCGGGCTCGATCTGTTCCCCTCGGCCGGCTACATACCGGCCGAGCAGGGGATCGGTCCGTGGCTCGCCCACATCACCCTCCCCGCGCTCGCGCTGAGCTGCGACGTCATCGCCGATGTCGCCCGCCAGCTGCGCACCGGTCTCGTCGCCGCCCACAGCGAGAACTACGTGACGGGCGCGGTGGTGCGGGGACTGAGCCCGCGACGGATCTTCTTCGGCCACATCCTGCGCAACGGCCTCGGCCCGACGCTCGCCACCCTCGGCCTGAAGTTCCCCGCCCTCGTGGGCGCCTCCGTCGTCACGGAGTGGATATTCGGCCTGCAGGGCTTCGGCAGGTTCGCCAACGACTCCGCCCAGGCCGGTGACGTGCCCGCGGTGCAGGGCGTCCTCGTGGTGTCGATCGTCCTGGTCGTCTCCTTCAACCTGATCGTCAACCTGGTGCTGGCACGCGTGACGCCGGCCTCTCAACGGGGGGTGTGACCATGGTGCGCCGCGTTCTCGCACTCACGTCCGGACGGATCGCCGTCGTCATCCTCGCCCTGATCGCGCTGCTCGCGATCCTCGGCCCGTGGCTCGCCCCGCAGGACCCCCTGGCCACCAGCGACAACACCCTCGCGACGGCCTCCGGAGCCCACTGGCTGGGCACGGACTACCTCGGCCGTGACGTGTTCAGCCGCCTCCTGGACGGCTCCCGCGTCAGCGTCCTCGGCTCGCTCGAAGTCGCGCTGACGGCACTCGTCGTCGGCGCGGTCCCCGGCATCCTGTCGGTCTACCTCGGCCGGGTCTTCGAGTGGTTCACACTCCGCCTGGCGGACACCTTGGTCGCCCTGCCGTTCCTGCTGTTCGCCGTCGCCGTGATCGCCCTGCTCGGCAACGGCCTCACCCAGGCGATGCTGGTCACCGGGGCGCTGGTCTCCCCGCTCTTCTACCGGGTCTCCCGCGCCGCCACCCTCGCCGTGGCCCGCTCCCCGTACGTCGAGGCGGCGATCGTCGCCGGGGCCTCCACCGGCTGGGTCGTGCGCCGCCACGTCTGGGTCAAGGTGCTGCCGCCCATCGCGGTCGCCCTCGCCCAGACCGTCGGCGTCGGCTTCGTCATCGTGTCGAGCCTGACGTTCCTCGGCATCGGCGTCCAGCCGCCCGCGCCCACGTGGGGCGGACTGCTCGCCTCGGACCTCGGCTACCTCAGCCACCGGCCGTGGGCCCCGGTGGCCCCCGCACTGCTGATCATGGTCACCGTCTGGGCCGGCAACCTCCTGGCCGACGCGATCCGCGACGTCTCGGGAGAGGCGGGCCGGACCCTGGCCGACAACCGCAAGGTCCGCGCCAACCGCCTGGGCAAGGACCGCCCCGTACCCGCAGGAGGTGCCCGATGACTCCGACGGCCCAGAACACCGCCGCCGAGCGGACCCGGCCCGCCACGACCGCCGGTACGGGCGGCCCGACGGCCCCGCCGGTGCTCGCCGTCCGCGACGTACGCATCACCGACCGGGGCACCGGCCGGGAGATCGTCCACGGGGTCAGCTTCGAACTCACCCCCGGAAAGACGGTCGGCATCGTCGGCGAGTCCGGCAGCGGCAAGACCCTCACCTGCCGTGCCGCGCTCGGCATCCTGCCCCCGGACTTCGAGATCAGCGGCGGCTCCGTCGAGATCGACGGCACCGACATCGCGGCCCTGACCCCCCGCCAGTGGACGGCCCTGCGCGGATCCACGATCGGCGCGGTCTTCCAGGACCCGGCGTCCTACCTCAACCCCTCGATCCGCGTGGGCGCCCAGATAGCCGAGGTCGTCCGGATCAAGAAGGGACTGAAGAGGCGCGAGGCACGGCACCGCGCCGTCGAACTCCTGCGGGCGGTCCGCCTCGCCGACCCGGAACTGGTCTACGACCGGTACACCTACGAACTCTCCGGAGGCATGCTCCAGCGCGTCCTCATCGCCGCGGCGATCGCCGCCGGCCCACGGGCCCTCATCGCCGACGAGGCCACGACCGCTCTCGACGTCACCGTCCAGGCCGAGATCCTCGACCTCCTCGCCGAACTGCGCGAGGAGACCGGCCTCGCGCTCGTGGTCGTCGCCCACGACCTGGCCGTCGTCGCCCAGTTGTGCGACGAGGTCCTCGTCATGCGGGAGGGCGAGGTCGTGGAGCACGGCCGGACACGGTCGGTGCTGTACGACCCGCGGCACGAGTACACCCGACTGCTCATAGCCGAACACGACCAGTACGGCCTGGAGAAGTTCCTCGCGCCGAAGGAGGCGTCATGACCACCGAAACCCCGGGAACGGACCCGGCAGGCCGCGCGGCGGCCCCGCAGCCGGCCCTGGAGGTCACCGGCCTCGACGTGCACTACGGCCGGGGCCGCCGACGCCACCACGCCCTGCGCGGCGTCTCCCTGAGCGTCGCCCCCGGCGAGACGGTCGGCGTCATCGGCGAGACCGGCTCGGGCAAGTCCACCCTCGCCCGCGCCGCTCTCGGCCTGGTGCGGGCCTCGGCCGGCTCGGTCAGCGTGGCCGGCGAGGACGTCACCGCGTACGGCAACCGCCGGTGGCGCGCACTGCGCCGCCGCGGAGTGATCCAGTACGTCTTCCAGGACCCGCTGCGCAGCCTCGACCCGGACCTCACCATCGAGGACTCCCTGATCGAACCCCTGCTCATCCAGGGCACCGGGCGCAAGGAGGCGGTCCTGCGCGCCCGTTCCTTCCTCGACCGTGTCCGCCTCTCCGAGGACCTGCTCGACCGGCTGCCCGGCGAGCTCTCCGGAGGGCAGCGGCAGCGGGTCGCCGTCGCCCGCGCGCTGGTCACCGAACCCCGGCTGGTCATCCTCGACGAGCCGGTCAGCGCCCTGGACTCCGCCAACCGCGTCCAGGTCCTGGAGATCCTCAAGGAACTCGGTGCCGGCGGGGTGGCCCTCGTCCTCATCTCCCACGACCTCGGATCCGTCGCCGGGACCGCGGACCGCATCGCCGTGCTCTACCGCGGCGAACTCGTCGAGACCGGAAGGGCCCGCGACGTCATCAACGCCCCGCGGCACGCCTACACCCGGCTGCTCGTCGGATCCGCACCCACCCTGCGCACCGCCCCCGCCGACCGGGCCGGACGCGAAGCCCTGCGCGCCCTGCTCAACGCCTGAGCCACCACCGGAAGGAACCAGCCATGTCCCGCACGATCCACCTCGCACTGCACCCCTACGGCGTCGGAGGCCCCGGCCAGCACGGCCTCTGGAAGGACCCGCGCGTCGCGAAGAACTCCAGCATCGACATCAACCACTACATCCGGCAGGCACAGGCGGCCGAACACGCGCTCTTCGACGCACTCTTCATCGTCGACAGCCAGTTCATCAACGCCACCTACCCGGCGCACTACCTCAACCGCCTGGAGCCCCTCACCCTGCTGTCCGCCGTCGCCACCCACACCAGGCACATCGGCCTGGTCGGCACCGCGAGCTCGACGTACAACTCCCCGTTCAACCTCGCCCGCCGGTTCGCCTCCCTCGACCACATCAGCGGCGGCCGCGCCGGCTGGAACGTCGTGACCAGCTTCGACACCGGCACGTCCAAGAACTTCGGGCTCGACGAACACCTCGACTACACCACCCGCTACGGCCGCGCCCTGGAGTTCGTCCAGGTGGCCCGCGGACTGTGGGACTCCTACGAGGACGACGCCTTCCCGGCCGACGTGGAGCGCAACCTCTTCCTCGACCCCGACAAGCTCCACACGCTGGACCACGACGGAGAGCACTTCAAGGTCGCCGGACCGCTCAACCTCTCCCGCTCGCCCCAGGGCCAGCCGGTCATCTTCCAGGCCGGGGTCTCCCCGGAGGGCCGCGACCTCGCCGCCCAGGTCGCCGAAGGGATCTACGCACCGGGCGGATCGCTGGAGCAGGCGAAGGAGTACTACGCCGACGTCAAGCGGCGCACCGCGGCCTACGGCCGGGACCCCGAGCACATCAAGATCTTCATCCACGGCGGCCCCGTCGTCGCCGCGACCGACGAGGCCGCGAGGCGGCGCGAGCGGGAGATCTTCGAGGAGGACAACGACTTCGACCGCAACCTGGCGCTCCTCGGCCGCTCGTTCGGTGCCTACGACTTCAGCACGCACGACCTGGACGCGCCGTTCCCGGACGTGGCCCACCTCGCCGAGAAGGGCGGCCGGACAGGCGCCGGCAAGCTCATCGAGCGCGCCCGCACGGAGAAGCTGACGCTCCGGCAGGTCGCGGACTCGATCAACTCGTTCCGCGAGTCGCCGTTCGTCGGAGCCCCGGAGACGGTCGCCGACACCATCGAGCAGTGGTTCGACGAGGGCACCTTCGACGGGATCAACCTCGCCTTCCGCACCTCCGAGGACCTCGACCTCTTCGTCGACGGAGTCGTCCCGATCCTCCAGAAGCGCGGGCTGTACCGCACCGAGTACGCGGCAGACACCCTCCGCGGCAACCTCGGCCTGCCCGTCCCCGGCAACCGCCACGCCCGCGAGCCCCGGCTCGTGAACGGCTGACCGGCCGCCCGGCGCCATGAGCGAACCACCCGCGACGGCACCCGGCTTCCCCACCCACGTCCGGTACCGCGACGGCGACCCGGACCGGACCCGCCGCCAGGCCCGGCAACGGCCGGAACCCCACGACCCAGCCCGAACCCCCCGGAGTGCGACATGACCCAGTACACCGACCACCACACCCCCGAGGGCCTCCGCACCCGCGCCACGATCGTCGTGGTGCCCGGCCGGGGGGAGACCCGGGCCACCTACACCCGGCTGGGCAGGCGGCTCGCCGCCGACGCCTACCGGGTCCGCGTCGTCGACGCCCCGTACCTCGACACCGACGACCTCACCGGCTCGCTGACCCGCTTCGGCGCCCGGCTCACGACAGCCGTCGAGGGCACCGCCGCCGAGGACGGCACCGCCCGCCCCGTCGTCCTGGTGGGGGCCGACACCGGTGCCGTCGCCCTCGCCGCGCTCCTCGGCCGCGACGACGCCCCCGCGGCCGGACTGCCGGACGCCGTCGTCCTCGCAGGGCTTCCCGGCCACGCCGCCACCGCCGCCGGACCGTGGGACCGGGAACTCGACGTACGTACGTCCTGCCCCGTCCACCGGGGCACGCTCACCGACGACTCCCAGGTACGGCGTGGCTCGCTCGGCGACGCGGTGCCGGACGCGCTGCTCACGGCGGCCTACACGGGCGAAACCGCAGTCCCCGCGCTCCTCCTCGTCGGCGACGCCGATCCGCTCGCGGACCACGACACCCTGGCCGGCTTCGCGAAGTCACTGCCCCGGGCCCGACTCTCGGTGGTCCGCGGCGGCCACCACGACGTCCTCAACGACATACAGCACCGCTCCGTGGCCGCCGAGATCGTCACGTTCCTGGAGACGCTGCGCAACGAACTCGTGCCGGTGGTCGCGGTGGAGACGAGTACCTGGTGACCGCGTGCCGTGCGTGCCCGGTGTGAGTGCTCGGCCCCGGACACGACCGATCCGCTCCGGGGCCACCCCGTCGTCCGTCATCCCTGAACCCTGAAACCCCGAACCCGGAAGGTCTCCCCATGGCCGCCATTCTGTCCGTCTCCGGAAGCCCCTCCGCGACGTCCCGCACCGCACGTCTCCTGCGTCATCTCGACGACCGGCTCAGGCTCCAGGGCCACGAGGTCACCTCGCTGGAGGTCCGCACCCTGCCTCCCGGCGCGCTGCTCGGCGCGGACTTCCGGCACCCGGCCGTCGTCGAGGCCGCCGCGCTGTTCGAGCGGGCCGACGGCGTGGTGATAGGCACTCCCGTCTACAAGGCCGCGTACTCCGGTCTGCTGAAGTCGCTCCTGGATCTGCTCCCGCAGTACGCCCTGACCGGGAAGACGGTGCTGCCGCTGGCCACCGGGGGCAGCACCGCCCATGTCCTGGCCATCGACTACGCGCTGCGGCCCGTCCTCAGCTCGATGGGCGCCGCCCACATCACCCAGGGCTGGTTCACGCTCGACAAGGACATCACCGTGGGCGACGACGGCACGCTCACCGTCGCGCCGGGCTCCGCCGAGGCCCTGGACCAGGTGACGGACCGGTTCTCCGCGCTGCTGGGCGGCCGGGCCGCGGTGCTGGCCACCGCGGAACGATGACGGGCGGCCGGGCGGCCGGGCGGCCGGGCGGGGGCGACGGCAACCCCGCCCGACCGGCGCGAGGCCTAGAGGAACGTACGGCCCTCGCCGCGGTACGTCGGTACGGTCGCCGTGATCCGGTCGCCCTCGATCAGCCGCAGCTCGTCGAAGCGCTCACACAGCTCGCCCGCCTTGGCGTGCCGGAACCACACCTTGTCCCCGATCAGCAGATCGTCCGCGGGCGGGCCGAGCAGTGGCGTCTGCACCTCTCCCGGACCCTCCTGCGGGTCGTAGCGCAGCCCTTCGGGCAGGTACGGGACCGGCAGCCGGTCCGGACCCGCCGCGCCGGACGCCGGATAGCCGCCGCCCAGCACCGTCACCACACCCACGCCCGGCCGCCGGACCACCGGCTGCGCGAACAGGGCGGCCGGACGGCCGGTGAACGAGGTGTAGTTGTCGAACAGCCGCGGGACGTACAGCCCCGACCCGGCCGCGATCTCGGTCACCGCGGCCTCCGCCGCCGTGTGCTGCACACTGCCGGTGCCGCCCCCGTTCACGAACTCCAGATCCGGCGTCACGGCCCGGACCGCCCGTACGACCTCCGCCCGCCGGACCACCAGCTCCCTGCGGGCCGTCGCCTGCATCAGCCGGACCGCCCGTGACCTCAGCGGCCGGCCGGCCACCGAGTCGCCCACACCGGCGACATGGCCCTCGTACGCCATCAGCCCCACCAGCCGGAAGCCCGGCCTGCGGGCCACCGAGCGGGCCAGATCGGCCAGTTGGGCGGGGGAGCGCAACGGGGAACGCAGCGCGCCGATCCGGACCCGGCCGCCGAGCATCCGCAGCGAGGTGTCCAGCTCCAGACAGACCCGGACCTCCTCCGTCCCGCCGGACCGCGCCGCGTCGATCAGCTCCAGCTGCGCGTGGTCGTCGACCATCACGGTCACGGACGCCGCCAGCTTCGGATCGGCCGCCAGCTCGGCGTACGCGGCCCGGTCGGCCGACGGATAGGCCAGCAGGACGTCGTCGAAACCGGCCCGGGCCAGCCACAGCGACTCCGCCAGGGTGAACGACATGATCCCGGCGAACCCGGGGCGTGCCAGGACCCGATCCAGCAGGGCACGGCAGCGCACCGACTTGCTCGCGACCCGGACCGGCTTCCCGCCCGCCCGGCGCACGAGGTCGTCGGCGTTGGCGTCGAAGGCCTCCAGATCTACCACGGCCACAGGGGCGTCGAGATGGGCGGTGGCCCGGTCGTACCGGGTCCGGTCAGCGGCGCGGGCAGTCATGGCCGCAGCTTGCCAGACGGCCGTACCGCTGGGTAGGGGGACGTTCGGTGCAGATCCCCCGTGCCCTCCGTCCCGTTCCCACCGGGCGCCCGCCACCCCGTAGAGTGACCGTCACGCGGATGACCGGCGGCCTTGTCCGGGACGGTGATCCGCAGGCGGTACGGGGACGTGGACCAGGGGGCCGGATGAGTACCGAAGCGCAACGCGCTCCTGTGCCGCCCCGCCCGGACACCCCGCCGCCCGTGCCCACCGGGCCCCCGTCGCACAGCGACCGGACCACCCCGCCGGACGGCCGGCCCGTGCCACCACCCCCGGCAGACCCCCCACCCACGGAGACGACCGCCCGGCTGCGCGTCGTTCCACCCGCCCGCCCCGCCGCACCCCCGCCGCCCGCCACCCGGCGCAGGCCCGTAGGCGCGGTCGACCTCACACCGCGCCCGGGTGCGACCCCCGCCCCGCCGGGCGCGTACTACGCGTACACACAGGCGCCCGCCGAGACGCCCGTCGAAACCACCACCCGCCTGCGCCCCGTGAAGACCCGGCACCCGGCCAGGACCGCTGCCGCCGCGGCCTGCGTCGTCCTCGGCCTCGGACTGATCGGCGGCGCCGTCACCGGCAGCTGGCTCACCGGGAACTCCGCAGCCGAGCCGGGCGCCGACGACGCGTACACGGTGGGCCGGTCCGCCTGGCACAGCGTTCCGGTCGACACCCTTTTCCCGCGCACCCTCAAGGGCGAGGGAGCGGGACCCGGAGCCACCGACCGGGCCTGGACCCGGGTCGCCGTCGCCTCCGACAGCGACTGCGCGGCCGGCCTGGACCCGCTGCTCCTCAAGGCGCTCCGGCCCGTCGGCTGCGCACGCATGGTGCGGGCCACCTACACCGACGCCACACACAGCAGCGTCACCACGGTCGGCATGGTCTTCACCGAGGCGGACGCCGCGAAGATGAGCGCGCTGAGCACCCGGTTCACCGAACAGCGCCTCGGTGCGCGGGCCGACCTCATGCCCCGTACCTACCCGGCCGAGGGCACCGTCGCCGCAGGCTTCGGCGACGGGCAGCGCGCCAGCTGGACGGTCCACGTACTGACCGAGGTGCCCGTCGTCGTGTTCGCCGTCTCCGGCTTCGCCGACGGACGCGGCGTCGCCGAGCCGCAGCCCGCCGCCGCTGCCATGGCGTCGGGCGCCACGACGACCCCGGCCCAGGCCGGACTCGGCCACGAGGCCGAGGGGATCGCCGACCGGGTGGAACGCACCCTGCGAAGGACGGTCACCGACCTCACGGAGAAGCCGGAATGACCCGCCCGCACCGGTACCGCGCCGTCGTCGCGGTGGCCACGGCCACCGCGTTCACCCTGCTGCCCGCCGTCCCCGCCCACGCGGACGCCATCCGCGACCAGCAGTGGGGCCTGGAGGCCCTCCACACCGACCGGGCCTGGCAGACCACGAAGGGCGAGGGCATCACCGTCGCCGTCCTGGACACCGGAGTCGACGGAAGCCACCCCGACCTCGAAGGTCAGGTGCTGCCCGGCAAGGACCTCATCGGCTTCGGAGCCGGACGCGGCGACGGGTCCTGGGCCCTGCACGGCACCGCGATGGCCGGCATCATCGCGGGCCACGGCAGCGGCCCCGGACGGGGCGACGGCGTGCTCGGCGTGGCGCCGGGAGCGAAGATCCTGCCCGGCCGGGTGATCCTCGAATCCAACGACCCGTCCCGCACCAAGGCCCGCGAGTCACGCGGCACCGCACTCGCCGAGGGCATCCGCTGGGCCACCGACCAGGGCGCCGACGTCATCAACCTCTCCCTCGGCGACGACAGCAAGTCCGCCCACCCCGAGCCGAGCGAGGACGCCGCCGTCCAGTACGCCCTGGGCAAGGGCGTGTCCGTCGTCGCCTCGGCGGGCAACAGCGGGGAGAAGGGCGACCGCGTCTCGTACCCGGCCGCCTACCCCGGTGTGATCGCGGTCGCCGCCGTCGACAAGTACGGCACACACGCCGCGTTCTCCACCCGCCGCTGGTACGCCACGGTCAGCGCGCCCGGCGTCGACATCGTCGTCGCCAACCCCGACCGGCACTACTACATCGAGTGGGGCACGTCCGCCGCCTCGGCGTTCGTCTCCGGAGCCGTCGCCCTCATCCGCGCCGCCCACCCGGACCTGTCGCCCGCGCAGATCAAGACCCTGCTCGCGGACACCGCACGCAACTCCCCCGAGAACGGCCGGGACGACGCCCGGGGCTACGGCCTGGCCGACCCCGCCGCCGCGATCGAGGCCGGGGCGAAGCTGACCCCCGAGGGCCTGGGCGCCAAGTCCGCCCCGGCCGGCCACCGCAAGCAGTACTTCGGATCCGGCCCCGCCCCGAAGCCGCAGGACGAGGACCCGGCCGGCTGGCTGGCCCCCGCTGCCGGCGGACTCGGCGCGGTCCTGCTGGCCCTGGCCGTGGTCCTCTGGCGCGGCACCGGACGTCGCTGAGAGCCGAAGGACCGCCAGAAGTGCCGACACGCCGTCGGCCGCGTCCGCCGGCTACCACCGACCTGGCCAGGCCTGGGGGGTGAGGGCGGCCAGTGCTGCTTTTGCCAGGGATTCGACCAGGGTTACGCCTGCTTCCTTCGTCGCGTGGCCGCGGGACAGTACCGCCAGCAGGTAGGTGTGTCCGCCGCTCTCCACCCGGCCGATGCTGTTGATGTCCCACAGACCGGTCGTCGTCCGGGGCATCCAGCCGTTCTTCAGCGCCCAGTCGGTGCCCGCCGCGGACACCCCCCACTGCTGGTCCGCCCCCACCTCGCCCATCAGGTCCGTCAGATACGTACGGGAGGCCTCGGACAGCTCCGAATCCGTGCCGAACACCGCCTCCAGCAGGCGCACCTGGTCCGCGGCCGTGGTCTGCGTCAGCCCCCACGCGTGCGCGGCCGTCGTCGCGGTCAGCCCCAGCCGTTCGTTCGCCGCGTCCAGTCCCTCCTCGCCGCCGACCACCTTCAGGAGCTCGGTGGCCGAGGTGTTGTCGCTGCGCCGGATCATGGCGTCCGCCCGGGCGAGCTCGGCGCCGCTCAGCTCCCGCCCCTCGTCCTGTGCCAGGAGGAGCAGCGCCGCCAGGATGTCGACCTTGACGATGCTGGCGGTGTCGTACGCCCCGTCCCCGTACGCCGCGCTCTCCCCGCTCTCCGTGTCCAGCACCGCAACCGACACGTCCACCGACGCATCGGCGTCGCCGGCCAGGGGCGCCAGCGCCTCGGCCAGCTCCGCGTCGAGATCCACCTCGGGCTCCTCGCTCGTGCCCGCCGCGGCCGACGGGCTCGATGCGGAGGATACGGATGCCACGGCGGCGGGCGCGGGATCCGGTGAACGACCCACCAGACAGGCGCCGCCCGCGGCGGAACCCGCCAGCAGGACGACGGCCGTCACGGAGGCGGACAGCGCGGACCTGCGCGTTCTGTGTCGGGGCATGGTCCGGACGCTAGGAACCGCAGCTGGCAGCAGCCTGTGCCCGACCTGTCGCCCGGGTGAGAGAACCGGTCCACTACGCTCGTCGTGTGGCGCTCAAGAACATTCCGGACCCCGGCTTCTCCGACGACGACGGCACGGCCGCCCCCGAACTGACGGCGGCGCTCGCCGCGTGGTCCGGGGACCGTACGGCCGTCGGCCCCGTCCTGGCGGCGCTCCGCGGCGCCAGGCTCCTCGTCCCGGTCGTCGCCGTCCTCGGCGAGGTCGAGGAGGACGAGAAGGGATTGCGCCGCGAGAAGACCAGCGACATGGCCGTGCCGACCCTGCAGGCCGGGGACCGGCGGGCGCTGCCCGCCTTCACCTCCACCGCCGCGCTGGCCCGGTGGGACCCGCAGGCCCGCCCCGTCGCCGTACCCCTGCACCAGGCCCTGCAGGCCGCCGCGCACGAGAAGGCCGACACCGTGGTGCTCGACCTCGCGGGGCCGGTGGCCTTCGAGCTCACCGGTCCGGCGCTGCTGGCCCTGGCCGAGAACCGCACCAGTGCCGACCCGCTCGACGACCCGGCCGTCGTCGCCGCCGTCCGGGAGGCCGTCGCCGCGGAACCAGCGGTGCTCCGCGCCCACCTCGGCCCCGGCCGGGCCGACGGCACCCTCGCGCTGGTCCTCAGCCCGGACGCCGTGGTGGCCGAGGCCGCCCGCCGGGTGGCCGACGCGCTGTCGGCCAGCGAGGTGCTCCGCGCCAGGCTGGTCCGCGGCCTCGACCTGGCGCTCCTGCCCGCCGACGCCGAAGCCCCTGGCGAACCCCTCTTCACCCGCTGACACACGCGAGAGCCCGCCGCCTGTCACGGGCAGCGGGCTCGGAAGGCCTCGGGGGCCTGGGACGGACTAGCCGTAGACGGGGCCCGTGTACTTCTCGCCGGGGCCCTGACCGGGCTCGTCCGGTACGAGGGACGCCTCGCGGAAGGCCAGCTGGAGCGACTTCAGGCCGTCGCGCAGCGGCGAGGCGTGGAAGGTGCTGATCTCGGTGGTGCTCGCGTCGAGCAGGCCGGCCAGGGCCTGGACCAGCTTGCGGGCCTCGTCCAGGTCCTTGTGCTGCTCGCCCTCCTCGGTCAGGCCGAGCTTCACGGCGGCGGCGCTCATCAGATTGACGGCGACGGTCACGATCACCTCGACCGCGGGGACCTCCGCGATGTCGCGGGCCATGTCGTCGAAGCCGGGGGTCTCGGTGCTGGGGGTGGTCGCGTCACTCATGCCCCACACGATAAGGCCACGTCCGGACGCCTCCGTCTGCGGGAGCGGGTAGTGACCGGCGGCGGGCACGGGCGGGAACCGCGGCGGAACAGCGCGTTGGCTGCCGGTCCCCGGAGCTGCTAACCTTGTGTAACGACCGGCCGGACACCTATGTGCTCGGCCCACAAGTGGAGGCTCCGATCTCCCACCCGACTGTCCTCACGGACGGCGGGTCACCGGTCAAGTGGCGACCATCGTTCCGTACGGACGATGGAGCTGCTCGATGCGCCCCGCGGTTGACCGCGGCGGTGTTCCGGTATTTCCAGGAGCCCCGCCTGTGTCCCGTCCGGGGCATTTTTCCGTTCCCGGCTCGGTTGGTCTTACGAAACAGACGTTACGCGGCTTCTCCCCAGGCAGTCGCGTGGTGCTACCGAGGAGGATCCATCAGCGCCGAGCCCCGCATCAACGACCGGATTCGCGTTCCCGAGGTGCGACTTGTCGGTCCCAGCGGCGAGCAGGTCGGGATTGTTCCGCTTGCCAAGGCCCTGGAGCTCGCACAGGAGTACGACCTCGACCTGGTCGAGGTGGCGGCGACAGCCCGTCCCCCCGTGTGCAAGCTCATGGACTACGGGAAGTTCAAGTACGAGTCGGCCATGAAGGCCCGTGAGGCGCGCAAGAACCAGGCGCACACGGTCATCAAGGAAATGAAGCTCCGGCCGAAGATCGACCCGCACGACTACGACACCAAGAAGGGTCACGTCGTCCGGTTCCTCAAGCAGGGGGACAAGGTCAAGATCACGATCATGTTCCGTGGTCGTGAGCAGTCCCGCCCCGAGCTGGGCTTCCGCCTGCTGCAGCGTCTCGCTTCGGACGTCGAGGACCTCGGCTTCATCGAGTCGAACCCGAAGCAGGACGGCCGGAACATGATCATGGTTCTGGGCCCGCACAAGAAGAAGACCGAAGCCATGGCCGAAGCCCGCGAGGCCCAGGCCGCCCGCAAGGCGGAGCGTCAGGGGTTCACCCCGGACGCCGAGTCCGAGGGTGAGACCGCTGAGGCCCCGGCCGAGGCTGCCGAGGCTCCGGCCGAGACACCTTCCGAGGCGTGACCTCTGGGGGCCGCCATCCAGGCGCCCCCGGGTCCCTCGGGAACCACCCAAAGATCTGACGCCCCTGCAGTCCGGTGCCCGCACCGAGAGGGGCGCCACTGACGAGGAGAGAACGGCGCGATGCCGAAGAACAAGACGCACAGCGGTGCCAGCAAGCGCTTCAAGATCACCGGCTCCGGCAAGGTGCTCCGTGAGAAGGCCGGCAAGCGCCACCTGCTCGAGCACAAGTCGTCCAAGAAGACCCGCTCGCTGACCGGCACGGTCGTCGTGGCTCCGGCCGACGTCAAGAAGGTCAAGAAGCTTCTCGGCAAGTGAGGTAGCGGCCTCCGGTGAATCCGGAGGCACGCCCTCGATCCGACCGGGACCAATTCGTTTCCGGGCCGGGTGAGTTCCACTGCGACCACCCGTCCCCGCTGCAAGGAGTTAAAAGTGGCACGCGTCAAGCGGGCAGTAAACGCCCACAAGAAGCGCCGGGCGATCCTCGAGGCCGCCAAGGGCTACCGCGGTCAGCGTTCGCGCCTGTACCGCAAGGCCAAGGAGCAGGTCACCCACTCCCTGGTCTACAACTACAACGACCG
Source organism: Streptomyces sp. NBC_01520 (assembly GCF_045040375.1). Lineage (NCBI taxonomy): Bacteria > Bacillati > Actinomycetota > Actinomycetes > Kitasatosporales > Streptomycetaceae > Streptomyces > Streptomyces sp. NBC_01520. Next base: position 1,486,531 of record NZ_CP109404.1, on the reverse strand, counting down.
CAAGAAGCGCAAGGGCGACTTCCGTCAGCTCTGGATCCAGCGCATCAACGCGGCTGCCCGCCAGAACGGCATGACGTACAACCGCCTCATCCAGGGTCTGAAGGCCGCCAACATCGAGGTGGACCGCAAGATCCTGGCCGAGCTCGCGGTCAACGACGCCAACGCGTTCGCCGCTCTCGTCGAGGTCGCTCAGAAGGCCCTCCCGAGCGACGTCAACGCCCCGAAGGCCGCCTGATCCAGGCAGCTCTTCCAGAGGTAGTCAGCCGGACCCGCAGGCGCAAGCCGTCTGCGGGTCCGCCGCGTTGTAAGGACGCTTCGCGTGCGTGGACATCCGTACGCGGAGAAACGCGTACGCGGAGAAACGTACGCAGAGAAGCAGAGTTACGCAGAGAGGCTCGCCGCCGACCATGGGCACCCCCGAAGTGATCTCCGCGCGCTCGCCGCGCGTCGCCGCCGCACGACGGCTGGCCAGGCGCAACTTCCGCGGCAAGGAGCGCAGGTTCCTCGCCGAGGGGCCGCAGGCCGTGCGGGAGGCCGCAGGACACCGGGGGAGCGACGGCGAACCCACGCTGATCGAGCTGTTCGCCACCGCCGAGGCCGCCGACCGGTACGCCGACATCGTCGACGCCGCCCAGGCCGCGGGCGCCCGGGTGCACCTCGCGGACGGCGACGTGCTCGCCGACGTCTCGCAGACCGTCACCCCACAGGGCCTGATCGGCGTCTGCCGCTTCCTGGACGCGCCGTTCGAGGAGATCCTCGCGGTGAAGCCGAAGCTGGTCGCCGTGCTCGCCCACGTACGCGACCCGGGGAACGCCGGTACGGTGCTGCGCTGCGCCGACGCCGCGGGCGCCGACGCGGTCGTGCTCACCGACGCGTCCGTGGACCTCTACAACCCCAAGTCGGTCCGCGCCTCGGTCGGTTCCCTGTTCCACCTGCCGGTGGCCGTCGGCGTACCCGTCGAGCAGGCCGTGCGGGGGCTGCGGGACGCCGGTGTGCGGATCCTCGCGGCGGACGGTGCGGGCACCGACGACCTCGACGACGAGCTCGACGCGGGCACCATGGGCGGACCCACCGCCTGGGTGTTCGGCAACGAGGCGTGGGGCCTGCCCGAGGAGACGCGGGCACTGGCCGACGCCGTCGTCCGGGTCCCGATCCACGGCAAGGCGGAGAGCCTCAATCTCGCCACCGCGGCCGCAGTCTGCCTCTACGCCTCCGCACGGGCCCAGCGCCCCCGGCGCACAGGCTGAGGCGGTCCTCCCGGGCCACCCGCCGATCGATACCGGCCACACGGGCCGGTGCGCTCCCGCAGGGTGTCGCTCGCCGTCCGACGCCTAGTAGGGTGACGAACTCGGGGGCCCACTGCACCGGTTCGAGAGGTGGGGTACGGGATTATGGCTGTCGGCATGAGCAGGCCCAGCAGGACACACACGGCCGCTGTGCGCGCCTTCGACGAGACGGCCTCCGCGAGCCCGGTCATCGGTACGGACCCGGCCACCGGCCTCGACCCGGACGACCTCCCCGACGGACTCGTCGTCGCCGACGAGGCCGGCCACGTCATCTGCTTCAACAGGGCCGCGGCCAGGATCACCGCCACCCCCCGGGCCGCCGCACTCGGCCGCTCCCTGGAACACGCGCTGCCGCTCGAGGACCTCAAGGGCCGGCGCTGGTGGGACCTGACCGACCCGTACGGCGGGCTCGCCACCCGTGTCGGCCAGCCCGAGCGCAATCTGCTGCTCCCAGGCGGCCGCGAGGTCCTCGTCTCCGCACGCTACGTACGCGACACCCCGACCGGCCCGGTCCGCCGGCTCGTCGTCTCGCTGCGCGGCACCGAGGCACGCCGCCGCACCGAGCGCAGCCACGCCGAGCTGATCGCCATCGTCGCTCACGAGCTGCGCTCCCCGCTGACCTCCGTCAAGGGGTTCACCGCGACGCTGCTGGCCAAGTGGGAGCGGTTCACGGACGACCAGAAGCGGCTCATGCTGGAGACCGTCGACGCGGACGCCAACCGCGTCAACCGGCTCATCGCCGAGCTGCTCGACATCTCCCGCATCGACTCCGGCCGGCTGGAGCTGCGCCGCCAGCCCGTGGACGTCTCCGCCGCCGTCGAACGCCACGTCCAGGCCCTCACCGCGAACGGCCAGCCGCCCGACCGCTTCCTCGTACGCACCCGGCAGCCGCTGCCCGACCTCTGGGCCGACCCGGACAAGGTCGACCAGGTCCTCGGCAACCTCCTGGAAAACGCGGTGCGCCACGGCGAGGGAACCGTCACCATCGAGGTCGCCCCCGCGCCGGGCAAGAGCGACGAGATCGGAACGGCAGTCACCGTGAGCGACGAAGGTCCCGGCATCCCCGAGGAGTCGATGGGCCGTGTCTTCACCCGCTTCTGGCGGGGGAGCAAGCGTGGCGGGACCGGCCTGGGCCTCTACATCGTCAAGGGCATCGTCGAGGCGCACGGCGGCACGATCACGGTGGACCGGGGACCCGGCGGCGGCGCCGAGTTCCGATTTATCCTGCCCGTGAGCGCCCCGGCCTACCTGGTCTGAGCCGCCCACGGGCTTCTTCGCCTCCCGGCGGCCCGTAGACTCGACTTTTGGCACCTTTGCGTCCTCAGTCGTCGAGCCAGGTCGCCACCAGCCAATCGGAAGCACGGGAAGAGATGTCGGCACCGAACAAGTCGTACGACCCAGTCGAGGTCGAGGCACTGAAACCGGAAGAGATCGAGCGCATGCGGGACGAGGCGTTCGCCGCCTTCGCCGCCGCCGGCGACCTCGACGCGCTCGCCCAGGCGAAGACCGCGCACACCGGTGGTACCTCACCCCTGTCGCTCGCCAACCGCGAGATCGGCGCCCTGCCGCCGCAGGCCAAGGCCGAGGCGGGAAAGCGCGTGGGCCAGGCCCGCGGCGCCGTCTCCAAGGCGCTCGCCGCCCGCCAGACGGAGCTGGAGGCCGAGCGTGACGCCCGTGTGCTGGTCGAGGAGGCGGTGGACGTCACACTGCCCCACGACCGTGTCCCGGCAGGCGCCCGCCACCCCCTGACGACCATCATGGAGCGCGTCGCCGACGTCTTCGTGGCCATGGGCTACGAGATCGCGGAGGGCCCCGAGGCCGAGGCGGAGTGGTTCAACTTCGACGCCCTGAACTTCGTGCCCGACCACCCGGCCCGGCAGATGCAGGACACCTTCTTCGTCCAGGGCACCACGCCCGACGGGAAGCCCACCACGGGCGACGAGTCCGGCATCGTGCTGCGTACGCACACCTCTCCGGTCCAGGCCCGCTCCCTGCTCAGCCGCAAGCCCCCCGTCTACGTGGTGTGCCCCGGCCGGGTCTACCGCACCGACGAGCTCGACGCCACGCACACCCCGGTCTTCCACCAGATCGAGCTGCTCGCCGTCGACGAGGGCCTCACCATGGCCGACCTCAAGGGCACCCTCGACCACATGGTCCAGGCGCTCTTCGGTCCGGACATGAAGACCCGGCTGCGGCCGAACTTCTTCCCGTTCACCGAGCCGTCCGCCGAGATGGACATGGTCTGCTACGTCTGCCGCGGCGAGTCCGTCGGCAACCCCGACCGCCCCTGCCGCACCTGCGGCAGCGAGGGCTGGATCGAGCTCGGCGGCTGCGGCATGGTCAACCCCAAGGTGCTCGTCGCCTGCGGTGTCGACCCCGAGAGGTACAGCGGATTCGCCTTCGGGTTCGGCATCGAGCGGATGCTGATGTTCCGCCACAACGTCGAAGACATGCGAGACATGGTCGAGGGTGACGTCCGGTTCACCCGGCCGTTCGGGATGGAGATCTGATGCGCGTCCCGCTTTCCTGGCTGCGGGAATACGTCGACCTGCCGGCGACCGAGACCGGCCGCGACGTGCAGGCCGAGCTCGTCGCCGTGGGCCTCGAGGTCGAGACCGTCGAGCAGACCGGCGCGGGCCTCAAGGGCCCCTTGGTCGTCGGACAGGTCCTGACGATCGAGGAGTTGGAGGGCTTCAAGAAGCCCATCCGCTTCTGCACCGTCGACGTCGGTTCCGCCAACGGCACCGGCGCACCGCAGGAGATCGTCTGCGGCGCCCGTAACTTCTCCGTCGGCGACAAGGTCGTCGTGGTCCTCCCGGGCGCCGTCCTGCCCGGTGACTTCGCGATCGCCGCGCGCAAGACGTACGGCAGGACGTCGCACGGCATGATCTGCTCCACCGACGAGCTCGGCATGGGCGATGACGGCACGCACGGCATCATCGTGCTGCCACCCGAGTACGAGCCCGGCACCGACGCGATCGAGCTCCTGGAGCTCGTCGACGAGGTCCTCGACATCGCCGTCACCCCGGACCGCGGCTACTGCCTGTCGATGCGCGGTGTCGCCCGTGAGACCGCCATCGCGTACGGGCTGCCGCTGCGCGACCCCGCGCTCCTGGACGTGCCCGCGCCGAACGCGTACGGCCACCCGGTGGAGGTGTCCGACCCGATCGGATGCGGCAACTTCACCGCCCGTGCTGTCACCGGTCTGCGGCCCGAGGCCCGCTCCCCGATCTGGATGCAGCGCAGGCTGCAGAAGGCCGGGATGCGCCCGATCTCGCTCGCCGTCGACATCACCAACTACGTGATGCTCGAGCTCGGCCAGCCGCTGCACGCCTACGACCGCAACCGGATCGACGGGCCGATCGGGGTGCGCCGCGCCGAGCAGGGCGAGAAGCTCACCACGCTCGACGGCACCGCGCGCGTCCTGGACGCCGAGGACCTGGTCATCACCGACAACCGCGGGCCGATCGGCCTCGCGGGTGTCATGGGTGGCGCCCACACGGAGATCGCCGACGTGCGGGCCGAGAACTCCGGCACCACCGAGGTCGTCATCGAGGCCGCGCACTTCGACGCGATCACGATCGCCCGCACGGCACGCCGCCACAAGCTGTCCTCCGAGGCGTCCAAGCGCTTCGAGCGTGGCGTCGACCCGAAGGCCGCCGCCGCTGCCGCGCAGCGCACCGTCGACCTGCTGGTCCTCCTCGCGGGCGGCACGGCGGAGGCGGGCGTCACCGAGTTCCGCGCCCCGTCCGCGCCCCGCACCATCGCGATGCCCGCCGACCACCCGGACAGGGTGGCCGGTGTCTCCTACGGCCGCGAGACCGTCGTACGCCGCCTCCAGCAGGTCGGCTGCGACGTCTACGGGCAGGACGACCTGATCGTCACCGCGCCGTCCTGGCGCCCCGACCTCACCGCCCCGAACGACCTGGCCGAAGAGGTCATCCGGCTGGAGGGGTACGAGAACCTCCCCTCCACCCTGCCGACCCCGCCGTCCGGCCGCGGGCTCACCGACCGCCAGCGGCTGCACCGCCGCGCAGGCCGGGCGCTCGCCGGTGCCGGATACGTCGAGGCGCTCAGCTACCCGTTCATCGGCGACGCCGTCCTGGACCAGCTCGGCCTGGACGAGGACGACGCCCGCCGACGCACGGTGAAGCTCGTCAACCCGCTCTCCGACGAGGAGCCCGCGCTGCGCACCACGCTGCTGCCGGGCCTGCTCGGCGCACTGCGGCGCAACGACGGCCGCGGCAGCCACGACCTCGCGCTCTTCGAGACGGGCCTGGTCTTCCTTCCCCAGGCTCCCGGCTTCGTTCGAGCAGGGGAGACCCCACTGACCGGCGAGGAGGCGAGGGCCGTACGGCTGCCCGTCGACCGCCGTCCCACCGACGAGGAGATCGCCGGACTGGACGCGGCGCTCCCGCGCCAGCCGCGCCGCGCTGCAGTCGTCCTCGCGGGCGCCCGCGAGCAGGCCGGCTGGTGGGGCAAGGGCCGTCCCGCCGACTGGGCGGACTCCGTCGAGGCGGCCCGCACGATCGCCCGTGAGGCGGGCGTCGAGCTGACCGTCCGTGCCGACCGGCACGCACCGTGGCACCCCGGCCGCTGCGCCGCGCTGTACGTCACGGTCAACGGCGAGGAGACCCTCTTCGGACACGCGGGCGAGCTCCACCCGCGCGTCGTCAAGGACCTCCACCTGCCCGAGCGGAGCTGCGCCATGGAGGTCGAGCTCGACGTCCTGGAGCAGGCCGTCGACGGTGTGCTCCAGGCACCCCGGATCTCCACCTTCCCGGTGGCGACCCAGGACGTCGCGCTCGTCGTCGCCGCGGACGTTCCCGCCGACGCGGTGGAGAACGCCCTGCGCGACGGCGCCGGAGAACTCCTCGAATCGCTGCGGCTTTTCGACGTCTTCACCGGCGACCAGATCGGCGAGGGCAAGAAGTCCCTGGCGTACGCGCTGCGGTTCCGTGCCGCGGACCGGACGCTGACCGTCGAGGAGGCCTCCGCCGCCCGCGACACCGCGGTCGCCCTGGCCACCGAGCGCACCGGCGCGGTGCTGCGCGGCGCGTAACACCCCGCGCACACCGAGGGACAGCAGTCCCACGGGCATCGAGAAGGGGCGTGTCCGGCCACCGGACACGCCCCTTCTTCCTGTCTCGCCGGACGGCCCGGGACCGCACACGGGCCCACGGAGCGGCACCGGGGGAACCCGGTCCCGGCCCGGACCCGCAGCCACCCTCCTGTCATCGGGGCAGTAGGTCGTGCGATCCGGCGCCGTCCGTCCTGCCACGGAGTGTCGGGCAGGTCGGCAGAACGGACGGCGCGGGTGAGGGTCGTCGACTGTACGAGGGGGAGCCGACGACCCGGCCGCCTCTTGCGAGGCACCCATTCAAGCGACCGGTGCCCCGGCGCGGCAGAGCGCACAGCCGGACGGTTCGGGCATTCCGTTCACACCCCGTGTGAATCGTGCTCCACTAGGGTCATTGCGACGCGCACATGGGGGGGGCAATGGAGCCCAACGTCCTGCTCGAATCCCTGATCGACGAGGCGGGTGTGTCCCGTGCGGGGCTCGCCGGCCACGTCAACCAGGCCGGCCGCACACGCGGCCTGTGCCTGCGCTACGAACACACGGCGGTCGCCCGCTGGCTCAAGGGCCAACGCCCGCGCGGCCAGGTGCCCGACCTGATCTGCGAGGTCCTCGGGAGCCGGCTGCACCGGGCCGTCACGCTCGACGACATCGGCATGGGGACCTCCGGCGCGCACACCACGACGTACGGCGCCGGCCTCTCCGGCTTCGTCGAGCACGCCACGGCACTCTGGCGCTCCGACGAACAGCAGCGCCCGCACCTTGTCACGATTCCCGCCGTCACCGGCACGACGGCGGTGATGCCGGTCTGGGAGTGGGAGAACCCGCCCGAGGACGCCGACGTCTCCCGCCCGGGGCCGTCCCGGGTGACCCCGGCCGACATCGCGATGCTCCGCGAGGCCCGCACCCACTACGAACTGATGTACCGGAAGACGGGCGGCGTCGCGACCAGGGCCCGCATCGTCGGCTTCCTCGACGCCGAGACCGCACCGCTGCTGCGCGGCGGGTACAGCGACGCCATGGGCCGCCGACTGCACCGGGCGGCGGGCGGACTGGTGGCCGTCGCGGGCATCTGCGCCTACGACTCCGACGCGCACGGGCTCGCCCAGCGCTACTTCCATCAGGCGCTGCGCCTCGCCAAGGCCAGCGGGGACCGCGGGCTCGGCGGCTATGTGATCGCCCTGCTGGTCAACCAGTCGCTGCACCTGGCCGACTACCGCCGGTCCGTCGCCTTCGCCGAGGCGGCCCTGCGTGCCGCGGGCCCGCACATCTCCCCGGCCCTGGCCGCCGATCTGTACGCGATGCAGGCCAAGGCCTACGCCCGGCTCGACGACCCCCGCAGCGCCCTGCGGTGCATCCGCAGCGCCGAGACCGAGGCCGGCCGCATCCACCCCGGCCGTGAGCCCGACGAGACGGGATACGTCCAGCCGGGCCTCGTCAACGTCCAGGTGGCGGAGGCGCTGCTCAGCCTCGGGGATCTCACCGGCGCCCGGGAGCACGCCGCGGCGGCCGTACGTTCCCCGGCGCACGACCGCGGCCGGGTGCACCGGCTGGCCATGCTCACCCATCTCGAACTGCTCCAGGGAGAGGCGGACAAGGCGGCCGGAACAGCCTCGGAAATGGCCGAACGCGCCCGCGGCATGGAGTCCCGGCGGCTGCGGGAGCGGCTGCGCTCCGTGCGTGAGCACCTGGCCGCGAGCGGCTCCGCCGACGCCGAAGCGGCGGCCTGCCGCATCGACGGGGCGCTGCGCGTGCCCCTGTGAGCCTCACCCGAACCGCCTTCGCACGTTCCGCTACGGGGCCGGCCCTGCTCCGATGTTGCCATCGACCAGTCGGAAGGTGGCAGAACTGTGCAATGGGTGAACTTAAACGAACAGACCGTGTACGAGAATCGCTGGTTCCGGGTCAATCTGGCGGATGTCGTCCTCCCCGACGGCAGGCACCTCGACCACTTCGTCATCCGGCTCCGCCCCGTCGCCGCGGCGACGGTCGTCAACGAGGCCAACGAGGTGCTGCTGCTGTGGCGGCACCGGTTCATCACGGACAGCTGGGGCTGGGAGCTCGCCGCGGGTGTCGTCGAGGACGGTGAGGACGTCGCCGCCGCGGCTGCCCGGGAGATGGAGGAGGAGACCGGCTGGCGCCCCGGCGAGCTGAGTCCGCTGATGACCGTCGAGCCGGCCAACGGCCTCATCGACGCCCGGCACCATCTCTTCTGGGCGCGGGAGGCGACGTACACCGGGCCTCCGGAGGACGGATTCGAGTCCTCGCGCCGTGAGTGGATACCGCTCAAGCTCGTGCCCGACATGATCGCGCGCGGCGAGATCCCGGCGGCCAACATGGCGGCCGGACTGCTGATGCTCCGTCACATGCTGTTGGGCTGACCGCATATGGAGGGCCGGCCGGGATGTCCCCGGTCGGCCCTCCGCGTACGACGGTCCGGTGCGCCGGGTGCCGCCCGGCCAGGCCTGCGGAAGGAGCGATTCGAGCCATGCAATCGATCGATAGTTGCAGGTCGGAGGTGGTCTGGTGGCATTCGGCCGACCTGGCTGGACAGCCGTGTGTGACAGGACGCGGTCTTCTGCGACCCACCCGAAGACCATCCGGAGCGGCCGGCCCTGGCACGGCACTGCACCGAACTCCGCGGCGCCGGCCTGGCGAAGGAGGAGGCCCTGACGAAGCCGGGGGTCACCAGGGCGCAGGGGCTCAGGGCCTTCCGGGACGCTACCTTCCTCGGAACCGGCGTGCGCGAGGCGCGGGACGAGGCGGTTCTGTTCGACGCCTGACCTCTGGGAGCGAGGGGAAAAACCGTGGTCCCCGAGCCGGACTCCCGGCTCGGGGACCGCAGTTGAGAGGTCAGCCGTACGGGTAGAACCCCGACCCCGTCTTGCGGCCGAGCCGGCCCGCGTCGACCATGCGCTGAAGCAGCGGGGGAGCGGCGTACAGCGGCTCCTTGTACTCGGCGTACAACTTGGCGGCGTTGCGCGTAGCCCTGTGACCTGCGGTTTCGTCGGTTGTGTGGCGGCTTTGACGGCGCAGGGACTTCTCGGGGACTTTCGAGCCTGCATCACACGAGCCACGTATCCATCGCGGCTAGTCCGCGCTTGCCCGCACCCGGCATGAAGTGAGCGTAGTAGTCCAGCGTGACCTTCGGGGAGGAGTGCCCCAACCAGGTAGCCACGCTCACGATGGACTCGCCGGCCTCCAACTGCACACTCGCGAACGTGTGGCGCAGGACATGGAACATGTCCGGCCGTGAGCGTTCGTAGACGGGGTGGAGGCGGACGCGGTTACCGTAACTCTCCGCCTTCTCGCCGACCTGGCGCAGAACCCCTGCGGCTACGAGAGCGGGTTTCCAGCTGCGCTCGTTCCAAGTCCCGGGATTGATCCGAAGCCCGTGGGAGGTGCTCAGCACGAGTCGCAGGGTGATCGGCTTGCGCTGACGCTCTTCCAACTCGGTCGTCGGCGTCTCAGGATTACGCCACGGCAGGGTGCACTCGACCGGCGGGAAGAGCTGGAAGTGGAGCCGAACGCGGCGGGCGAGGTTCGGCGGCAGGGGAACATCACGGGTCTTTCGGCCCTTGGGGAGGCAGAAGTACGGCCGCCCTTTCCCGTCCCAGCGGAGCTGGCGCCGTATGCGGACCACCTCCGCCCTGAAGTCGAAGTCCTCTTCCGCGAGGCCGAGCGCCTCGCCCTGGCGGACTCCGAGTGCGAGCCCGAGGTCCACGGCGATCCGGTACCGCTCCTGTAGGCCCTCCCGCACCGCATCGACTGTGGTTCGAGACCACGCCTTCGCCTTCTTGTCGACCGGCTTGGGCCGTTTGATCGATCGGTGGGCAGCGATGGGGCTCTTCAGTAGGCGCTTGTCATCAACCGCGGCATTCAGGATGGTGGTGAGGTGTATCCATATGATCTCGGCGGAAGACTCCTCGACTCGAGAGAGCAAGTCGGCCCTGAACCGGCGAAGGGCCGAGGCGTCGATCTCACGCAGAGGATACGAGCCGAGCAGGGGAATCAGGTGGTTCCAGATCCGGCTCCGCATGGGACCCGCAGTTGACGGCTCATCCGTTCGGCTGGGCCACCAGTGGTCGGCGATGTAATCGGCGAGCAAGATGGCACCATTCCGTGGGTCGACGAAGTCGCCCCTGCTGGAGTCCGTCTGAGCCTCAGCGAGCCAGCGCTTGGCGTCTTCGCTTGTGTCGAAGGACCTGTCCTGGATACCAGGAATGCCCTTGACCCGGTACCGCTTCCCCTTCCCCCAAATGGAAGTACGCTCTCGCTTGCCGGTCGCCTTGTCCGGCCTCTTCTTGAGCCAACGATCCTCGATGTAGCCCGCCATGAGGGCCTCCTACCTGTGCGAATGATGCGTTCCGGGTGCTTGACGGTGTTGGGAACGCTTCTTCGCGACAGGTCATATCCCGCTGTGGCAGTCGGAATTGATGTCGGTTTGGAGTCGATGCTCTGTGCTGCCGTGGACGTCACGATGTGCGACGCAGCGGCTTGCGGTTCAGTGGATTCAAGGCAGGATTCGATCGAGAGTCCGCCCTTTCCTGCCGGTGCACCCACTCGTCAAGCGCGGAAATCCTGTACATCACGCGTCGGCCCATCTGGAAGCTGGGCGGCCCTTGTCGGCGATGGCGCCAAACGTAAAGGGTGTTGGGAGAGATGCCGAGATAGACCGCCGCCTTGTGCAACGTGAGGAATGCCATTTCGGGCATGCAGTTCTTGCTCTCGTCCATGGTGCGCACCCGTCTGTCGAATCGACCGACTGCAAGAGTCCCTGACGAGTCGCGGTTTGGGTGTACCGTGCTTTTGTGGTAAGCGGGGGTCTCATATTTCTAGTTCGATGCGGTTCACATGCTTCGCCCAGGCGTCGAGCAAAGTCCTGCCCAGCATCGTTACGCCTGGGCCCTGGCGAACTCAGCCGTTTTCCGCGCCTTGGATCGCCGCCGGCCGCTCGGCCACGGAGGAGACCGGCGGGTCGTTCCACCCGGGCACCGACGATGTACTCGCTATATCGACGCGCACGGTCTGGTTCCCGGCGATGCCCAGCCACAGCCCGTCCGCGCGCAGGGCGGCGAGGCTGTCGCGGACGTCGGGGTACTCGGGTTGCCCTGCCGCGGCGCGCGTCTCGCGCTCGTCGTTGAGATCGAAGCCGGGCCGGAACTCCTGGAACACCTTCCGGTAGTCCAGCCCGCGCGTGATCACCGCTGTGAACGTGTGTGCCGAGGCATCCCCGGGCGTTCCTATTTGTCGGCTGAAACCTGGCTCGACGCGCGGGCCGCCCCCGTGGGAGACGGCCGCCGGAACGAACTGGCGCTCAGGACGACATGCAGCATCGGGCCGTCCTGGAGCCAAGTCCGTTCCCGTGCCTGAGAGGGGAACACCCCGGCCCCGGCCTACCGATGCCGCCAGATCTGTCGGAGTTTCAGGACCTCCCGCGCCCAGTGGGCCGCCAGCTCCTCTTCGGGGATCCGCGGACGGTGGAGGCTGAACCGGACGTGCGGATACAGCCAGTGCTGCGAGATGTCCGCACTCGCCATCAGCGTGGTCAGCAACGGCTCATCCTGTGGCGTGTCCCGGTCGACCGCGACAAGGAGTTCACCCTGGTCATCGGGGTGCAGATGGGGCAGCGGCTCCTTCAGCCGCGCTCGCAGGTCTCCCCAGGTCAGAACCGCACCTCCTGCGCGAGCGGCGTCCATCAGGACCTCGCGGGCCGGAGCGGCCAGCCGCTCGACCGCCGCGAGAGACAACCGTTCTGGCCGCGATGAGGCCTGGCCAGCGGCGGTTTCAGCGGCGGCGCCGGGACGCCGCCTGGCCGTACGGTCCGGCGCGGCTTCACGACGGGCCGTAGTTTGCTCTCTGAGCGATCGCTGCCGCAGGCGCGCTTCCCAACCCACGAGGCGCTTTTCATCCGCTGAGGGTAGGGGCGCGTCCATCTTGTGCCGCAGTTCTCGCACCGTGTCGAGTACGAGCCCGATCTCCGACACCGTCGCCGTGCTACGGGTCATGTCCAATTTCGTGAACAACTGCCTGATCGACTTCAGCACGGGCACGGTTTCGGGGCGTGCCCGGTGTGCGCCGCACCAAGCTTTGACTTCTCGCATGAACGGGGTGAATCGCTCCCGGTCCTCCGGAGCGAGGTGGCGTGCGTACAGCGGGCCAGCGAGTTTGCGCGCGGCTTCGACCGATTCGAGGTCGTCTGCCTCCCGCGCTGCCTCGATCTCGCTGACCAGCCAGATGAAATCGGCGAGTGCCGCAGTCTGATCGCTGCCGTTGTTCTTCAACCTCTCTGCTTTTTCCCTCGCAGGGGCAGGTCGGGCCGATTGCTCCGCAGCCGTCTGCGCAGCGTGCAAACGATGTTCGAGATCGCTGAAGCTGTCTGAGAGGTCCTGTGTCAGCGCTTCGGAAGACAGCCGGCGAAGGGCGTTGACATGCTCCAGGGCGCTCCGGAGCCGCTCCGCTTCTCTGGGATCGCCGGGGGAGGGCAAAGTCCCGAAGACTGTGCGCATGGATTCGAGCGCTTCCTCGGACTCCCGTGCCTTGATCCAGGTACGCATCTCGTCCCTCAGGACTCGTGCCCGCAGTTTCGTCTGCGCGGACGCCTTGCTGCCGGCGAGAGCAATCGCCTCCCGCTCGAAGCGGCGTACAGAGGTGACGTCCCCGGACGCCTTGGCTGCGATGAAGGCTTCACTCATTCGCGGCAGGAGTGATGCTGACTGATCCGTGCTGTGCGCTGCCTCGAGATGTTCGGTCGGAGGAGACTCGGGCCGCTCCGGTGGGTGAGGGGCAGCTGGCGGTGCGAGAGTAGGAGGATGAACGGCTGAAGCCTGAAGCTCAGGGACTTGGCCGACCAAGTCTTCAAGATTGCGCAGCAACTGCCTGCTGGTCTCGCGCCATCGGCGGAGTGCGTGGGCGTCCTTGCAGGCGTCGGTGTAGTGATGGAGATGGGTTGCCCCCGCTTTGAGGGAAGTGGTGAGGCGTGCGGCCCGATCTCCTTCCCCACGAGCTGCGATTTGGCGCACCTCTTCGATTTTCTCGCGCAGGAGCCGCATCTTCTGGCTCGCGTCTTCCCGATTGGCTTCATTCGGCGGACGCGTGTTCATGGCAGAGATGGGGGGAGATTGCGCGTTCAGGGGCGAGGTGTTGCGTTGCTCGTAGAAGGTGTGGAGTCGGCGGATCGCTTCCGTACTCCATCGCTGAAGCTCGGCTTCAGACACAGGGGCATCAATACCGAGGGCCCGTAGAACCGCACTCAGGTAGGGCAACTTCTTCTGCCCCCCGGGTGCCAGGACCAGCACGCTCAAGGGCACCGCGTTCTCGCTCACCGGGTGATCTGCTTCCACGAGCAGATTGCGCAGTGAGTCGTCTGAGAGATGACGCAGCCCAGGGTCGATCCGTTTGGCGAGTTGTTGCCACGTGGTCGTACCGCCCCTGCGTGCGACCATGACTAACCCCTTACGGAGAGCCGTCGCCTGCCGACTACGTACACCTCTTACTTGTGGTGCGGAGACGGCAGGGGACCTCCTCTCGCTGGCTTGCCGCTGCGCGGTGGCGGGCGCAGAGACGGGCGCGTCCAGCGCGACGCTAGGGCGCCACAATCCGGTGCGCTCCGCGTCCAGGCCGTTCAGCTGCGTTACCACGTCGGCCCGGACCGCCCAGTAGGCCTGCGCGGTTCCGATGGGGTCGGTAAGCAGGAGGCGCACGGCACTCGAGAGCTGGTAGACGAAATCGTCGGAGGGCGGCGGCGTGTCGGCGGGGAGTGAGAGCAGCCCCCGGATGATCCGTTTGGCGGTGGGCTTCAAGTAACCGACGTAGAGACGGCGGCCCTTCTCCTCGAACGGTGAATCCGTCGGTGCCGCTGCCTCGCAGTCGACAGCAAAAACGATTTGAGCTCCGGTCATGGGGAGACTCGTGGGGAGCGGGGCGTTGCGCATACCTCCGACGCGTATCTTTCCGGCGGAACGCAGATTCTCCAGGGCCGGGGTCACAATGCCGTCCCTGGTCATCCGGCACGTGGCGAGAGGGTCCCACACGACCGGCCGGTCCGCGGTGATGGTTCCGATGAGAACCCGCCGGTCGGTGCCCTCTGTCTCACACCGAACCCGCAGTGCGTATCCCTGGCGCGCGACCATGTCGCGGGTGATCGTGTTCTCCGGTCCGAAGACCCACTCCACATGCCCTTCTCGGGCACCCAGGCTCTCAGCGGCCTTGCGCCAACTCCGGTAGTCCTCGGGCCGGAGTTCGAAGCGCAGGTGTTGCTCCGTGGCCCGCAGCCAGAAATCGACGGCGTCACCAGGGCCCGTGCCGAGGGTGCGGAGAGATGCTTCGGCGGCGTGGCCCTGTCCGGTGAGCCAGTCCTTCACGTGCTGCTTGATGAACAGGTGGTCGGCGCCGTCGGCACCTTCGGAGGTCCTGTGGCACTCGGCGCTGGTGCCGTAGCGGTCCGGGTGGTGGGCGAAGTGGCAGACCTTGGTCTCGTACCTCTTGGTCATCAGCTTCTCGCCGCAGCCGCCCAGGAGCGTTCCGCACCAGAAGTTCGTCTGGCCGTACTGACGGCGGAACTCGTCGAGGTTATGTGCCTCCTCAGGGAGGATTACGGGGCGATCGCCGTCCTTGCCGCCCATAACCGCGCTCTGTATGAGTCGGGTGTCGATCTGGGGCATCTGCGTTCCTCCGGCGGCAGCTCGTGGAGATCGGGGCGGTCGTCGCGAGAGCACGGGTGGTACGGCGTCGGGAAGCCCGTACCACCGGTCCCGTCGGCGGCCTCGAAGGGGGACGGGCGCTTCGGCCAGGACGTCAGGCGCCGGCGTTTCCGTCGGCGGCACACTCGTTGGCGAAGTGCTCCATCTGCTTCAGGACGAGGTCGATAGCCGCGGGGGCCTGGGCCGGCGGGTAGCCGTGCCTGGCCAGGAGGCGCTTGATGGTGCTGCGGAGCTTGGCGCGGACCGGCTCGCGGGCGATCCAGTCGGGCTTGAGGTTCTTGCGAATCTGCACGACGAGATCGCGGGCAATGCCGGAGAGGACCTCGTCGCCCATCAGCTCACGCGCGGAGCCGAGGTCAGCAACAGCGTCGTAGAAAGCGAGTTCGTCGTTGCTCAGGCGGGGGTCGAACTGGTCGCCGCGCTTTGCGTCGTTCGCGATCTCCTTGGCCATCTCGACCAGCTTGGCGATGATTTCCGCGCTGGTGAGCTGCTGCCGCATGTACTTGACCATGAGGTCTTGGAGGCGGTCGGAGAACGCGGTCTGCCGGACGACGTTGTGCCGGGTGACCTCGCGCATCTTCTGCTCGACGAGGCGACGCAGCGCTTCGGCGGCCAGGTGAGGCGTGTCGCTCTTCTGGAGCTGAGCGACGAGGGCGTCGTTGAGGTGGGTCAGGTCGGCCGTCTCCAGGCCGGCCTCGGCGAAGAGGTCGGTCACTCCGCCGGTCTCGACGACGGCCGAGGTCAGTTGGGCGAGGTACAGGGCTACGTCGCGGGCCACCGGCAGGCCGCGCGCCTCGCGGTCCATGGCGTCGAGCTTGGCCATGTAGGCGCGGACCTCGACGAGGAACTGGATGTCGCGCTTCCACTGCGGCTGGTCCGGGAACCGAGAGCCGATGTCGGCGGAGGAGCCGGCGAGCGCGAAGAAGCGCTCCAAGCGGTGGGCGTGCTCTCGGAAGCGGCGGCTCAGGGTCTCGTTGGGGTTGTCGAGTGTCTCCGGGTTGTTGCCGGGTGTGCGCGGGTCGCGGAGGTGGTTCGCGGTGCTGAGGGCCGCTTCGATGAACGCCCGTTGGGAGGGCTTGGCGAGACGGCCGCGCCAGTCCCAGCCGTGCAGGATGCCGTCCAGAATCTCGTACTCGTTGCGAAGCTCGTCCAGCGCCCGGTCGATGTCCTGACCGAGTGTCCGGTCTTCCTGGTCGGGTTCGGAGTACTCGGCGATCGCCCGCTGGAGGTTCTCGGTGAGCGGGGCGTAGCCGACGAGGAGGCCGTCCTGCTTCGAGCGGAAGCGCCGGTTGACCCGGGCCAGGGCCTGCATCAGGTTGGCGCCCTTGAGCGGACGGTCCAGATACATGGTGTGGATCGGCGGGGCGTCGAAGCCGGTCAGGAGCATGTTGTTGACGATGAGGAGTTCCAGCGCGTCGTCGGGGTCCTTGGCCCGGTTGATGACGGCCTTGCGCTGGGATCCGCGTAGGGCGTGGGTGCGCAGGCGTTCGGGGTCCTTGCGGGAGTCCGAGGAGAAGACGATCTTCATGGAGCCCTTGTCGACCTCGTCGCTGTGCCACTCGGGACGCAGCTCGCGCAGGGCGTCATACACGCTGACGCAGATGTCACGGGTGGCACAGACGATCATCGCCTTGCCGGCCGCGCCGCCGGGCTCCTCGGACACCCCGACGAACGCCTCCATGCGCTCGCGGCGTGCCTCCCAGTGCTCGACCAGGTCGGCGGTCAGATCGCGGATACGGGCCGGCGCGCCGTACATCGCGTTCATCATCACCGGCTGGGACCGCACGGTCGTCATCGCCCTGGGCGGCGCGGGTTGCGCCCTGTCGTACGACGCCCTCCAGCAGATGGCCGTCGCCATCCACATCCGCGGATTCCTCACCTACCTCTTCCCTCTGGTGATCGACGGGTTCATCGCCTACGGCGTACGGGCCCTGCTCGTCCTGCGCGACGCGCCTCTGCGCGCCCGGCTTTATGTCTGGACGCTCTTCGGTACGGCGACGGCGGCCAGTATCTGGGCCAACGCGCTGCACGCGGTCAGGCTCAACGAGGAGGCGGGTCGGGTGACCGGGCTGCGACTCGGGGACACGGTGGTCGCGGTGCTGTCCACCATCGCCCCGCTCGCCCTGGCCGGAGCTGTCCACCTTTACATCCTCATCGCCCGGGGGCCGGGCAAGGAGGGTGACCGCGAGGACCCCGGTCACCCCGGTCAGGTCGGTCTCTCCGGTCACCGCCGTCCGGCTGACCGGCCCGAGGACGTCGAGGTCACTCGGGCCGACTGGACTGACCGGGTCGGTCAGCCGCAGTCGAAGGCCGGTCAGGTCAGCGCCGGACAGTCGGTCACTGCCCTGACCGACCGGCCGTACCCGTCCCCGGACAAGCCGACCCCGATCCCTCGGTCACTGACCGGGGACAGCGCCCCGGCGGACAGCGGTGCCCCGGTCGCCGGTCAGCCGGACGAGGCCGCTGACCTGCCCGGACAGCCGACCACCGCCCCGGCGGTCACTGACCGACCGGCCCGCACCGAGCCGGACACCGGCCACCGGGGCAGCCCCGAGCCGGTCACCGGTCAGCCAGTCACTTCGCCGCCGGTCGCTGACCGGGGCGCCCGGACGGCCGGTGACCGGCGGTCCGACCCGGACACCGAGGAGTTGCTGAAGATCGCCCGGTCAGCGGTCAGGGCCGAGGACAAGCTGACCCGCAAGGTGGTCGCCCAGGCGATCCGCGGTCAGCAGATCCCACTCTCCAGCGACACGCTGACCGTCCTGATGGCCCAGCTCCGCGCGCAGCACGGACAGCCGGTCACCTCCACCCGGAACTGACCGGACAGCCCGAAGTGGGTGACCGAGCCGGACACCCCGGCAGGTCACCCGCCCCCGGACACGTACCCCCACACCCTCCCCAAGCGAAGCGGAGAGCACCTCATGCGCACCCGACCGGCCACCCCCGCCGAAGTCGACTCCTGGCTGACGTCCTGCACCAGCACGGCCACCTCCACCGCGCCAAGTCCACCCCCGACAACACCTGGACCGTGCAACGAACCCCGCACACCCGCCCCTGGACCCTGCACCACCCGGTTCTCGCGATGGACTGGATCGAGGAACTCGTCCTCGAAATCCGGCAGCAGAACCCGGAGACGACCCGGTGAGCGCCCACGACCCGGCAGTCCCCACGTCCGGACAGCAGCGTGACCCCACCACGGCTCCTGGCGGAGCAAGCTATCGCGTACGACGGTCCTACGGCCCGTCGTACGCACTTGCCCCCTCCCAGGAGGGCGGGGGAAGCCCGGCTGGTCCCCGAGCGAGGGCGCACGGGGACCAGCCGGGCAACCGGCACCAGGGGGCGCCGGTCACCGGGGCAGAAGCAGATGACCCTGCCGACCCCGAGCAGTCGAGCCCGAGCACGCCCGCCTTCCCCGACCGCACCCCGCGCCGCCGCAGCCGTAACCCGAGTGAGCGCGCCTGCAAGACGACCACCCGCCTCTCCGACACCGAGAAATCCGAGATCACCGATGCCGCCACCCAGCGCGGCGTCACCGTCGCCCGCTTCCTCGCCAACGCCGGCCTGAGCGCCGCCCGCGGACACGCCGCCGTGCACAGCAACGACCAGCTCGACACCGCCATCGACGAACTCGCCGCACTGCGCACCGCGCTGGCCCGGATCGGCAACAACATCAACCAGATCGCCTTCGTCCTCAACAGCGGTGGCCACCCGCGCGCCGGTGAACTCGAACACGCGCTGGGCGCGCTGACCGGACTTCTCGCCCGCGTCGATGACGAGGCGAACGACCTAGTGACCCGGCGGCTGTGATGGTTCCCGACATCGGGTGCGGCTCCCGCACCCACGGCCTCCTCGTCTACCTGTACGGCCCCGGACGGCGCGAGGAGCACACCGACGCGCACCTCGTCAGCTCCTGGGACGGCTTCGCCCCCGACCCCGGCCGCGACACCGGCCTCGACCCCGACCCGAAGGTCACCCTCGCCCGGCTCACCGCCGCCCTGGACCTCCGGGTCAAGCAGGCCGGCGACCGCGCTCCCGCCAAGCACGTGTGGCACTGCTCGGTCCGGACCGCCCCCGGCGACCGGCGACTCTCCGACGAGGAGTGGAACACCGTCGCCCAACGCATCGTCCACGCCACCGGCATCGCCCCGGCCGGAGACCCAGACGGCTGCCGGTGGATCGCCGTCCGCCACGCGGAGGACCACATCCACATCGTCGCCACCCTCGTACGCGGCGACCTGCGCAACCCACGCCTGAACTACGACTTCAATAAGGCCCAGGCCGAATGCCGCCGCATCGAGTGGGAGATGGGCCTGCGGCGCCTGAACGCCGGCGACGGAACCGCAGCGAAGAATCCCAGCAGCGCCGAGAAGTTCAAGGCCGAGCGCACCGGCCGCCCGGAGACCTCGCGCGAGACGCTCCGGGAGGCCGTCCGTCGAGCCGTGGCGGGAGCGGATTCGGAGGAGAAGTTCTTCACGCGGCTCCGCGAGGCGGGGGTGCGGGTGAAACTGCGTCATGCTCCGTCCGGTGATGCGCTCGGCTACAACGTGGCCCTACCCGGCGACCGCAACCGCGACGGAGACCCGGTCTGGTACCCCGGCTCCAAACTGGCCCCCGACCTCTCCCTTCCGAAGATCCGCCTACGCCTGACCGACGGGTCCGCAGAGCCGAGCGCGCCCTCCGTCACCACTGACCGGACCAACTGGTCACCGCCCGCCCGTCAACGACGCAACGCCACCGTCATTGCCGAGCGCTCGGCCGCGCTCTTGGAACGCGACGAGGACGGCGAGGCCGCCGCTCAGCTCGTCGGCGTCGGAGAACTCCTCGACGCGGTGGCCCAGACCTCACCGGCCACCACCCGCGCCGAGCTGGCCGCCGCAGCTCGCGCCTTCGAGCGGGCGACTCGCAGCCACGTCCGCGCCGAACACGCCGACACCCGGGCCCTCCGCTCAGCCGCCCGGGGCATCATCCAGGCAGGCGGCGCGCTCGGCCGAGGCGAGGACGGCGGCACCACCGCCATGCTCGTCTCCACCCTCGTCCTGGTCACCCTCGCCGCCGCCCGCTGGCACTCCGCCCGCGGACACGCCCAGCAGGCCCACGCCTCCCAACAAGCCGCCGCGCACCTGCGCACCGCCTACCGGCAAGCTGCCGCCACCTCGATGCGAGTGCTGCACGACCAAGGCCGGACCCTTCCAGAAGCCCAGCGCCGCACGCACGAAGCCACCCTTCGCGCCGTCCTACCGGAGAAGGTCGTACGGGCAGAGGGCATGGAAGCGAGGACCGACGCCTTGATCGCCACCCTCGCCCAGGCCGAGCAGGCGGGCCACGACTCCGAAGCCCTCCTGCGCCAGGCCATCGACATGCGCGAACTCGACAGCGCCGATGACGCGAGCGACGTCCTGGTCTGGCGCCTGCGGCGCATCGCCCAGCTCCCGGCACACCCGGGCGCAGGGGCTCGTCGTCCGCAGGCCGCCACCCGCCAGGCCACCACGCCGTGCAGCCGCATCAGTGAACGGAACGCGACGGCAGCCGCACCGCTCGGGACTGTTCAAGACCCCAACCGCCGCTCCCCACGTCGCTGAACAGGTCGAACCGGTAGTCAGCCACCGACCGAGCGGACGCCGCGAAATGTATGAACAGCCGGTTCCACCGGCTGTTACGGATGAAGACAGGACCGACAACCGGGAGATGACGCTCGTGCTCAGAACCACCACCCGCACCACGGAGCCGGCACCCGCGCTGCCCGTCCTCCCCACTGGTACCGACCCCCTGCTGCAGCTCCAGGCCGAGACGCGGCCAGCCGACGGAACCGGGGCGATTCGCTGCGTCGGCCACTCACGCGAACTCGCTCTCGGGGGCATCCCCGTGATGTGCTCCGCCTGCCGTGCCCGACGCGACTGGCTGCTCATCAACCACGGGCGCAACGTCTGGGTCCGCTGCCGGTGCGGCAACCAGTGGCTCGAGCCCGAGATCAGCCGCGCCGACTTTGACGCCCTGGTCGGCGGCCCGCACGGGACGACCTACCCGAGTGTCGAGGCGGGCTTGGCCGCGCTCGGGTTCGACGGCGTATTCGCCGGCATCTACCTGGAGTAGCGAGCGCTGCTGCAGCGCATACAACGGCAGCATCTGCTGGCCGCCCGCGCTGTTGAGGCGAGGTACGGCTCCATCTTTCTGGGGCGCCCCCGCATCCACGAAGCCTAATAGGAAAACCTCGGATTCCTCTGCCGCTCCGGGACGTTGCGTAGGGAGAGGTGGGTGACGCTACGTGACTCCCGGTGGCGCAGGCGGCCAGCCGAAGACGTGTGACAAAGGCGTGCAAGGCGCTGATCCAGTTGACCTCCGCCAGCCTGCGGCCCGGCGTCTGCGCGCCAGGGTACGCACAGATTCAGCCGACGCACAGTGATGTCAGGTGCTCGACGCCGGTCTACGCCAACGACTTGAATGCCGAGCGGTCCCTGGTTGCTGTCACGGCGAAACCAACGGGCCGAAAGCGGATCAGGGCCCGCCTCAGTGGCTGTCCCCGCCGGCCGTCACGCTCTGCTCGTACGCGGCTGAGTGAGTCGCCACGAAGTTGCGCTGCTGGCTGACCGTGGACCAGCCAGAGGCGGAGGCACTGACTACTCGAGCCGAGGCCTGCGGCGACCACCGCTCTCCTATGAAGCCGCGGCCGACGTGGTGGTGAGTCGCCGAAAGATGCTCTGACGCTGAAGCGTGTGAGCGTTTGACCCCCTCCCTGTCTGTGATGATCGTGTGACTCTGGGGTGGGGATTGTGCGGTTGGGGTTCAAGTTTCGGCATGCCCGAAGACAGCTCGTCGTTGCAACGGTGATCGTTGGGCTGTCGGCGTTTCCGCTGCCAGGGCTTCAGGCCCAGGCCCGTGAAACCGTTGTGGAGGGCGCCCTTGAACCGGACGAAGGGCAGCGGGCGCTGGCGCAGGCTGCCCAATCGGGCAGCCGTGTCGAGGTGCAGGGGGAACGGGACGAGCGCACGACCGTCTACGCCAACCCCGACGGTCACACCTTCACCCTGGAGCACGCCGCGGTGCCGGTCCGGGTGGTGAAGGACGGCGGCAGCTGGCAGTCGCCGGACCCGACGCTCGAGCTTCGCGCGGACGGTTCCGTGGGCCCCAAGGCGGCTTCCGTGCACATGGCGTTCGCCGGTGGACCCGGGGACCCCCTGGTCACCATCGCCGACCGGGGGCGGTCGCTTCAGCTGGACTGGCCCGACGCGCTGCCGAAACCGCACCTCGACGGGGCGAGCGCGGTGTACGAGAACGTCCTCCCTGACGTGGACCTCAAGGTGACGGCCACGGTGGAGAGTTTCCAGCAAGTGCTGGTCGTAAAGACGCCGGAAGCCGCCGCGGATCCTCGGCTGAGGAAGCTCAGCTTCGCAATGGACGTGAAGGCGCTGAAGGTCCAGCAGGGCCCAGCGGGCAATCTGACCGCCGTCGACGCCGAGGGCCGGACGGTATTCCGCGCACCGCCGGCACGCATGTGGGACTCCGCCGGTGCCACGAACACCGATGCACCGGCACCTGCCGCCGCCCGGCCGACGGTTCTCGGCGAACTTACTCCCGCCGATCCCTCGGAGGTGGCACCGTCCGGTTCCGGTCTCGGGCCGGGCCAGGGGGACAACGTTGCCCCGATCGGTGTCGAGCTGACCGAGAAGTCGCTGTCGGTCGTTCCTGACCGCGACATGCTGGCGGAGACGGACGACTCCGCCTATCCCGTGTTCATCGACCCGACCGTCACCTGGGGTGAATCCGAGCGGACCCTGCTCCGCTCGGATGGCTACGAGTCCTACGGCTGGGGCAACGGGGACGACGGACGCGGCCAGGGTGTCGGTAAGTGTGGCACCTGGGGTGCGTACTACTGCGGACCCGGATACGTCCAGCGGCTCTACTACGAGTTCTCTCCCGCCAGCCTCGCGGGGAAGGACATTCTCGGCGCGACCTTCCGGGTGACCGAGCCCTGGGCGTTCCAGTGCGAGCCGCGCTGGGTGGACCTCGTCCGCACGAACAACATCTCCTCCTCCACCACATGGTCCTCCAGGCCCAAGGACCTCGACCTCATGGTGGACCGGCATGTGTCCGCCGGGCGAGGCTCTCTGTGCGACCCGGACTCACCGGACGCCCCGGTGGACTTCAAGGACAACGCCGAAGAAACGAACGAGAACCTCACCCCGACGGTACGGAGCTTTGCCGCGGGGAAGTTCTCCCGGCTCACGCTGATGCTCAAGGCACACGACGAAGGTGACACCGCGGCCTGGAAGCGCTTCAAGAACGACGCGGTGCTCGTTGTCACGTATGTCGGGATGCCCGCGCTGCCCAAGGACGTCGGGCTGGTTGCAGGCACCGGCATCCTGTGTTCACCGAGTTCGATGGCACCGTTGACGGTGAGCGACCCGACTCCACTGGTCACGGGCAGACCCATGACCGTCTCGGGAGGATCCTCCGGAGCGAGCCTGCGGATCCGATGGCGCACGGACAAGCTGACGGGACGACGTGGTCGACGGCCCACACGGACGTGGACTCGCCCACCTCGGGCTACGTGGGCAACCAGGTGGCGCAGAATCGGAGCCTCCCGACTCTGTCCGAGGGGACCCTTTACCGGCTCAAGGCCCTCACTCTGTCCTACGACGAGAAGGGGCAGAACAGGCTGAACACCGGCTACACCACGCCGTGCTACTTCAAGGTCGACCCCACCGCACCCAAGGCGCCGGTCGTCACTGCGGTGAGCACGTACACCCTGTGTGGCACGACCTGCCTCCCCCAAGGCGGCCCGAACATGAAGGGTGTCTTCAGCTTCGCCCCGGCATCGGGCGATACGAACATCGTCGCCTACCAGTACAAGCGATCCGGAACGGCCGCGTGGTCCGGTGAGGTCGCCGGGTCCACGGTGCAGAGAGACATCGTGCCGCCCGAGTCCGGTACGTATCAACTTGAGGTGCGTGCCAAGGACACTGCGGGGCGCTGGGGTGCCTCACAGGTCGTCAGTTTCCTGGTCAAGGAGGGTGAGGGCCCGGTCGGCCGCTGGCACTTCGACGAGTCCTCCGGCCAGGCCGTCGACTCGTCCGCCACCGTGGCTGCCAACCAGGACAACGCGACGCTCTCCACCGGCGCCGCCCGCGACGGCCGCGGCCGTCGCGGCGAAGTCTGGTACGACGACGCCGGGCTGCCGCTCGCCACACCGAAGACGGACCTCGGCCTCAGCCTGAACGGCACGTCGGGATATGCGGCGACCGTCGGGCCGGTTCTGGAGACGCGCTCGGCGTACAGCTTCTCCAGTTGGACCCGGCTGGACGCCAAGGCGGCTGACACGGTTGTCCTGTCGCAGGACGGAGCTCACTACGCGGCGTTCGCGACCTGGTACGACGTCGAAAGCGACAGTTGGTGCTTCGGGGGAAAGGACAAGGACGAGGCGACGGGGAACGGATACCTGGGGGTCTGCGGTACGCAGAAGGCGAAGCTGAATGTGTGGACCCATCTCGCGGGGAGCTACGACCCGGCCAGTGGGTCGCTGTCCCTGTACGTCAACGGCCGGCTCCAG
Organism: Streptomyces sp. NBC_01520; assembly: GCF_045040375.1. Classification (NCBI taxonomy): domain Bacteria; kingdom Bacillati; phylum Actinomycetota; class Actinomycetes; order Kitasatosporales; family Streptomycetaceae; genus Streptomyces; species Streptomyces sp. NBC_01520. The sequence continues at coordinate 1,461,922 of NZ_CP109404.1, read as the reverse complement.
AACACGCGGACGGTGGCAGGGGGGTGGAGCGCGAATGGCCCCCTCCAGATCGGCCGGTTCAAGTGGGCCGACGCGTACCGAGGCTACTTCTCCGGATCGATCGACGAGGTAGCCGTGTGGCAGCGGGTGCTCTCCGCCGAGGAGATCGCCAAGGAGGCCCGTACCCTTTCCGCGCATTCAGGGCTGGCGGACGTCGAACTCGTCGCCCGGTGGTCTGCCGACGGCGCGACCGGGACCACGCTGGCTGACACGGTGTCGGGTTACGGCCGCGTGCTCGCACTCGCGGGAGGTGCCGCGCTGGACAGTGGTTCGGTCCTCCTGGACGGTGTCGACGACGCGGCGACGACGGCGGGTCCGGTGCTTGACGAGGACGGGTCCTTCACGGTGACCTCCGCCGTCGAGCTCGACCAGGCTGCCCTGCTGGCCAAGGACATCGGGTACGTGGGACAGGTGGTGGGGCAGCGCACCGCCGACGGTTCCTCCTGGGGTCTCTGGTTCGAGTTGGCCGGCAAGGAGACGAAGCTCGACGACGAGGACAACGAGTACTCCGTCCCGGTGGGCTTCTGGCACTTCGGTCGGATCGACGCTGCCGGCAAGGGCCACTGGGTGAGCTCCGACGAGGCCGCTGATCTGGGCAGCCCGGTCCGGCTGACGGGTGTCTTCGACGCGCTGGGCGAGGCGGGCGAGGGAGTAGCCCGGCTCTATGTGGGGCTGGCGCAGAACGACACGGACATGGCGTACACCTCCCTGACCGGTTCCGGGGAGTTCGCGGTCGGCAAGGGGTACGGCGCCGCTTCCTGGAAGCACTACCTGCCTGCCCGGGTCCAGGAAGTCCGTCTGTGGGCGGGTGCCATGACCGGTAGCGACCAGATCGACGCCGTCATCGGCGACTAGCCGGACACCTGGGTCCCCTTCCGGGAAGCGGACCCAGCTGTCCGGCTCCGAGGTGTTCCGCGGCCCTGGGTCCCAGGGCTGATCGGCATGGCCGCCCGCGTGGGCGGCCCAGGGGTGATAGCCGGTGCCGGGCCTTCCCGCAGGACCAAGGGCCCGCGGAGGCACCGGCGCTCCGGCCGACGCTCGTACACGACATGGTGGGGGTTCCAGGACATGGGCAAGGGTTGGAGAACGTGGTACGGCTTGAGGAGCCGTCCGGTCCCGCTGCCAGGAAGGCCCGGTAGAAGCCGTGCGCTCCTGCTCGTGGCGCTCGCCGCCGTCCTCACCGTGCCGGTCGGGCTGTCGCCCGTGGCGCAGGCGGCCGAGGGCCCGGGCCGGCCCGGTGTACCGGAACAGCGGTCCAGCAAGGTCCAGGCCATGACCCGGGCCGGTGCGGCCAAGGCGCGCAAGGGCGCATCCGAGGCGGCGGAGCGCAACGGCCAGGAGGAGGCCAGCGCCGGTGCCGAGCGCGCCGTCCACTGGCCGTCACCCGGGTCGAAGTCGGTCGCGGTCGCCAGGCCGAAGGCAGGGAAGGCAGCGACCGCCATCGGCGGACTGCCTGTGACCGTGGAGGCCGTGCCGGATGCCGCGGCTCCCGGCATGGCGACCGTCTCGGTGCTGGACCGGAAGGCGACCGGAGCTGCCGGAGTCACCGGCGTACTCCTGACCGCGCGGACGGATGAGCCCGGAGTCGGCAGGGTCGGCGTCGACTACAGTTCGTTCGCCTCCGCGATCGGTGGCGGCTGGTCCGGGCGGCTCAGACTGGTCCAGCTTCCCGACTGCGCTCTGACCACTCCCGGGACCGCTGGCTGCCGGACGGCGACGCCCCTCGACTCGCGCAACGACGTGCTCGAAGGGACCGTCTCCGCAAAAGTCACCTTCCCCGAGACCACCGGTGCGGAGGGCACGTCCGCACCGGTGGTGCTGGCCGTGATGTCCGACGGATCGGGGCAGTCGGCGTCCGGCGCCGGTGACTATTCGGCGACTCCCCTCTCCTCGTCGTCCTCGTGGGAGGCGGGTTCCTCCTCCGGGTCCTTCACCTGGAGCTATCCGATGGCCGCTCCGGCTCCGGCCGCGGGCCCCACGCCGTCGCTCGGGCTGGCTTATGACTCCGGTTCCGTCGACGGCCGCAACGCCTCGACGAACAATCAGGGGACGGACGTGGGCGAGGGCTTCGGCCTCTCGGCCGTGTCCTTCATCGAGCGGGGCTATTCGTCCTGCGCCAAGGACGGGCACTCCAAGCAGTACGACCTGTGCTGGAAGTTCGAGAACGCCTCCTTGGTACTCAACGGCAAGGCGTCCGAGCTGGTCAAGGACGATGCCAGCGGCAAGTGGCGGCTCGCCGCCGACGACGCCTCCACGGTCACTCACGAGACAGGTGCCACCAACGGGGACGACGACGGCGAGTATTGGATCGTCACCACCGGTGACGGAACCCGCTACCACTTCGGGCTCGACAAGCTGCCCGGCGCGGGAACGGAACGCACCCGCTCGGTCTGGACGGCGCCTGTTTACGGTGACGACGAGAACGAGCCCGGCTACGAAAACGGCGACGCCTTCGCCGATCGCTCACTCACACAGGCATGGCGCTGGAATCTCGACCTCGTCGAGGACACCCATGGGAACGCCATGACCTACTGGTACACCACCGAGCAGAACCACTACCGCAAGAACAAGGCGTCCACCGCCGACACCGCATACGTGCGGGGCGGGTATCTCAGTAAGGTCCTCTATGGACAGCGCGCCGACGGCCTGTTCGGCACCACGGCGCCGTACCGCATCAGCCTGACGCACGCCGAGCGCTGCACCGTCACCGACTGCGGGACGCTGACCGAAAGCACCGCCAAGAACTGGCCGGACGTACCGTTCGACTCCATCTGTGCCTCTGGCGCCGACAAGGAGGACTGCCTGGCCGAAGGGCCGACGTTCTTCTCGCGTAAACGCCTCACCGAAGTGCGGACCGAAGTGCTCGCCGGCACCGCGTACACGCCGGTCGACTCCTGGGACTTCACCCAGAGCTATCTCGACGGCGGTGACATCGGCGACTCGTCAGACCAGACGCTGTCGCTGAGCCGCATCGTCCGTACCGGACACACCGGCACGGACATCGAGCTGGATCCGGTCGACATCACTTACCACATGCGACCTAACCGGGTCGCCGGTGGTACACAGAGCGGCGGCGGGAACATCCTGCCGCTGACCCGCCCGCGGATGAACACCGTGACCTCGGAGACCGGTGCGATCACCACGGTGACCTTCAGCGCGCCCGAGTGCGTTCGGGGATCCCGGATGCCGGCAGCCGAGGACGACAACGCCGAGCCCTGCTACCCGCTGTACTGGAACGTCAACGGTGCGACTGACGCGACCCTCGACTGGTTCCACAAGTACCGGGTCACGGCCGTGAATCTGGCCGACCCCTCCGGTCACGGGGAGAACGTCGAGTACTCCTACGCCTACGAGGGCCCGGCCTGGAGCTACAACAACAGCCCGTTCGTGCCCTCCGACGAGCGCACCTGGTCGAACTGGCGCGGCTACGGAAAGGTGACCACCACGACCGGCGCTACCACAGGGACCCGCACGAAAACGGTCTCCACGTTCTTCCAGGGCATGCATGGGGACCGGCTCAAGGCAGGGGGCACGCGCACGGTCTCGGTACCAGGCCTGGACGTTGCCGGTCTGGATGTGCCGGATGCGACGGACACGGAGCAGTACGCGGGCTTCACCCGCCAGTCCGTAACGTATGACGGGAGCACCCCTGTCTCGGTGGCCGTCAACGACCCCTGGTCGCAGCGGACCGCCACGCAGCACAAGTCCTATGCCGACATCGAGGCCTACTTCGTGCGGACCGGCAAGGTCTCCACCCACACCTACCTCATGGTTCCGAAGAAGTGGCGTACGACCAGCACCAAGACGGAGTACGACTCGTACGGGATGGCGGTGGCGATCGACAGCGCGGGCGACACCGCCAAGTCCGGTGACGAGACGTGTACCAGGACCTGGTACGCGCGCAACGACGACGTCGGGATCAACGACCTGACGTCCCGTATCCGGGTGGTGGGCCGCAGCTGTGCGACCGCTGAGTCCTCTCTCTCGTTGCCCACGTCCAGCGGCTCCCGCGGCGATGTCCTCGGTGACACCGCCACCGTGTACGACGCCCCAGCGGCCACTACTTGGACCCCGGCGCAGCTTCCCACCGTCGGCGAGGAGAGCTGGACCGGCCGGGCGACCGGATACGCGGCGGCGGTCACCGATGGCGACCGGCGCCCGTCGGGATGGCAGCGGACAGCGAAGAAGACCTTCGACGCACTCGGCCGACCCCTCTCGGTGACGGGTCTGTCGGGCGCGCAGTCCACCACTGTGTACACCCCGACGGGGGCGGGCGTGCCGACCAAGTCGGTGGTCACCAACGTCAAGGGACACAAGACCACCACCTTCCTCGACGGCGTCCGAGGGGTACCCGTGAGGACGTACGACGCCAATAGCAAGAAGACGGAGCAGGTGTACGACTCACTGGGGCGTCTGGTCGGCGTCTGGTTGCCGGACCGGAACAAGGACGGAGGGCAGACCGCGAGTACCACGTACGCCTACACCGTCGAGCGGGGAAAGGCGCCGTCGATCGCGACGTCGGTGATCAAGTCCTCCACGACGGTTGCGACCTCGTACGAGATCTTCGACTCGTTGATGCGGCCGTTGCAGAAGCAGGTGCCGACCCCCGTCGGGGGGCGACTGCTCACTGACACGCGGTACGACTCGCGAGGGCTCGCTCACGAGACGTTCGCAGACATCTTCGATTCCACGTCGTCCCCGACCGGGACGTACACCCGGGCCGAGCACGGTGGGGCCCCCAAGCAGACCGCCATCGTTCACGACGGTGCCGAGCGCGAGGTCAGCACCACCTTCTCCGTCTTCGGTGTGGAGAAGTGGACGACGACCACCACCCACACCGGGGACTCGACGGCGGCAAGTGCCGTCGACGGCGGCAAGGCCACGCGTGTGATCACCGATGCCCTGGGCCGTACAGTCCAGCGCCGGGAATACGCGGGTCCGCAGCCGGCAGACACGGAGTACGGGGGCACGCTCGGAGCTCTCTACACCACCACAGCCTTCGGCTACACGCGGGACGGCAAGGAGGCCGAGATCACGGGGCCGGACAGCGCCAAGTGGTCGTACACCTATGACCTGTACGGCCGTCAGGTCAGTTCCACCGATCCCGACAAGGGCACCTCGACCACCGGGTTCACCACCGAGGACAGGACCGACTGGACAAAGGACGCGTCAGGTAAGCACCTGCTCTACGGGTACGACGAGCTGGGCCGCACCACCGGGCTGTGGCAGTCGTCACGCACCGACGCGAACAAGCTGGCCGAGTGGGAGTTCGACACGGTGGCCAAGGGACAGCTCACCGGCTCCACCCGCTACGAGGGCGGTGCGACCGCCGAGGGCAAGGCCTACACCCGATCGGTCATTTCCTACGACAGCCGTTACCGGGCGACCGAGACCCGGATATCCCTGGACGCCGAGGAGCCATTGGTCGTCTCGGGCGCAGCGGCGGCGACGTACTCCTTCGCGACGGCCTACAACCTCGACGGAACGGTGAAGTCCACCACCGAGCCGGCGGCCGGAGGACTGTCCGGGGAGACCGTCGAGACGGACTACACGGCCACCGGTCAGCCGACGGCCGTCTTCTCCGGCACGTCCGGATACCTCCAGGGGGCGACGTACAATGCCCAGGGGCAGCCGCGTCAGTTCATGCTCGGTGTCTCGGCTGCCACGGACGCAAAGAAGACGTACCTCGACCACGAGTACGAGCAGGGCACCGACCGGCTGAGCCGTTCCTACGTGACCACTCCGCAGTCAGCGTCCTACAAGCCGCAAGACCTCTCGTACAGCTACGACCCATCCGGCAACGTTACCAAGATCACCGACTCGCCGAACGCCGACGCCACACTCAAGGGCGAGACCCAGTGCTTCGACTACGACGGCCAGCGGCGGCTGACCGAGGCATGGACGCCGGGGACTGGTGACTGCGTCAGCAAGACGCTCGGCGGCCCCGCCTCGTACCGTACGACCTACAGCTACGATTCCGCGGGGCTGCGTACGGCCGAGACGCAATACAGCGCAAGCGGGCAGGGCACCACAACGGCGTACTGCTACAACAGCACCACGCAACGGCACGCACTGACCGCGACCACCACAGCGGGGGCTGATTCCTGCAACGGCGTGGCAGCCGCCTACGCGTACGACAAGGCCGGCAACACCATCGAACGGCCCGGCGCCTCATCCGCTCAGACCTTGACCTGGAACGCCGAGGGCAAGCTCGCTGAGCTCACAGAGGGCAACCGGAAGACCAGCTACCTGTATGACGCCGACGGAAACCTGCTCATCCGGAGGGCGGCCGGTGACGGTGAGAGCGTGCTCTACCTCGGCGCCACGGAGGTCCATCGCAGTGTTACGGGCGGCACCACGAAGAAGTGGGGCACCCGTTCCTACTCCGCCGGAGGCGCGGTGATCGCTGTCCGGACCAACGAGTCGGGCAACCAACGGCTCACCTTCCTGGCAGGTGACCATCACGGAACCTCCGGACTCGCCATCGACGCCACGACCCAGGCCGTTGTGAAGCGCTACTTCACCCCCTTCGGCGCGGCCCGCGGTACGGCGGCCGGGAACTGGCCGGACGACAAGGAATTCCTGGGCAAGCCCGCCGACCCCGGTACGGGCCTGACGCACATCGGAGCCCGTGAGTTCGATCCGACGATCGGACGTTTCCTCAGCGTCGATCCTCTTCTGGAATCGGACAAACACCAGTCCCTGAACGGGTACGCCTACGCCGAGAACAATCCCGTGTCGCTCTCCGACCCCACCGGCCTCGGCGCGATCTCATGCTCCGGCAGCAGCTGTTCACCCGAGATGATCGCGGCGGACGAGGTGATGTCTCCGCCGATCGTCCAGAGCACCGGCGGCGGTGGCAATGGCAGTGGGGGTACGTCCTCGGCAAGTTCCGGGAACGTGTGCGGTCCCAAGTGCCAGGCCGCCATCATGTGGCAGCAGTGGGAGCGGCAGCGGATCCTGGCCCTGCGGCAGCAACGAGCCGACCAGATCCGGATGCTGATGTACGGAACCCCTGCGCCCGTCCGGATCCTGGCCCCGATGGACATGCGTGGCTGCAACGAGGAATGCCGAACCGAGTTCATGCGTCTGCAGATCAGTGATCTGCCTGCGGTGAGCAGCTCGGACCGTGGCTTCAGTCTGTTCGACCCCGTCAACGAATGGGGGATCGGCAAGGGGCAGGCCATGAGGCGCGGTTACGAGTTGCTCAAGAAGCCGGAGACGCAGTCCGAGCTCCTCGGCGAGATGTACGAGGATGTGGCCGAGCTGTCCGGGGGGACGTGCAAGGACAAGGGCAAGGACCTCACTCTCTGCACGACCGGGGTACCGCTGTACGGCCGGGGCGGAACGACCATCGGTGACACCTACGTCACGGAGCCGGGTGATCCCGTGCTGGTGGACGGTTTCAGGCTCAAGCACGAGCGCAAGCATGTGAAGCAGTGGGAGAAGCGGGGCGTTAAATTCGCTCTCGACTACTTCCGGGAGGGGGTCGACCCGTGCGGGAACAAGTACGAGGAGCAGGCCGGCTACGCGGACGGAGGCTACGACCAGTGCGTGCCGTGATCCGTAGGTTGACCGCGGTGCCGATTACAGCCGGGGCGCTGGTTGTCCTGTCTTCCTGCCAGCAGGGGCCGCAACCATCGAGCTGGGGGTTCCGGCTGGAGGGCGGCGCTGTGACTGTCGCCGCCCCGCTGTGCCCTTCGGAGACGGTGGTCGGCGCGGAAACTTACATCAGCGTGGATGGAGAGGGGGACGGCGACGGTTTCACGAGGCTGTGGCGCGCCAGCGATCCGCGGTCTTCCGAGGCCGTGGCCGGGGTGTTCTTCGTCAACACCGGCAAGAGCTTCGGCACGATCGAGAAGCCCTTGTCCGTCACTCAGCCGAAGAAGTTCTACGTTGCCGTGCGCTACGCGGGCGATGCGGAATTTAGTCGCAGCGGCTACGTGGACCTGGCTCGAGTGAAGTCCGCCGAGCTCACCGACGACGAGTTCCTCACCTACGAGGGCAAGGTCATGACACGCGAGGAGATCAACGCTCAGCGCACGTGCCCGAAGACCTGACCTCCTGACAGTGAACGGAGAGGGGCGCCCCGCGGCGCCCCTCTGCCGCACGTTGGCTGCCAGAGAGGCCAAATGCCGGATCCGTCCGCTGTAGAGGCTATAGATCGTGTTAGATGGCCTTTGCTGCGGTGATCCACCGCTTCGGACCGACTCGATGGCGTTGCTGACCAAAACTCGAGCGTCGCGTTGTCGGCCGAACGGAACGGCAGGGAGAGGATCTGCCAATCGGGCGTCGTACCCGCAGCCTACGGCGACTACGAGGCCGGTCGGTTGGCCGATGTGTCCCCCGGCCGGGCGGAGCCGTGCAGGTCGCTGCGAAACCCCCGGCCGATCGGCCTCCAGTTCTGGAAGGTGGACGGCTTCCAGCGGGGACGGTCCGGCACGCTGTCGTCGTCGGGCGAGGGCAGGCTGCCCCGGCTCTTGCAGCTGCGGGACGCGCCGACGCTGATACCCAGGTGGGCGGCGACCTCCGGGTATCCCCAGAGCCTCTGGTCGTCGGCCATGGTGTCCTCCTCTGTCGGGTCGAGCGTACGCAACGAACGGGTGGACGCACGACGAGGCCGCCCCCTGCCTGAGCGGCGTGGGGCGGCCTCCGGCGGTCCTCGGTCAGACCCCGGCGAGCCGGTTGGAGAGGTCGAGGGCGTTGGTCGCGAAAGAGAGGGCGGCGCACAGGCCGGTCACCTCGTACAGGGTCGGACGGACCAGGCGCGGCCAGTCGTCCGGGGCGGCGGGCCAAGACCCGAGGTGAGGCTGACCCTCTGGAGTGGACACCCTGACAATGGATCTTGCTGGTCCAGGGAGGGATGTCCAGGTGGGACGCAGGTCTCCGTATTCGGAGGAGTTCAGGAGGGAAGCGGTCGCGCTCTTTCGGGCCGCGGCCGGGAAGCGGACGTACGCTTCGGTGGCTACGGATCTCGGGATCACCGCGGAGTCGCTGCGGACGTGGGTCCGCAAGGATGAGGCCCCGGACCCGTCCGGCGGCCGTGATGCGGGCGTCAGCGCGGCGGAGGAACTTGCCCGGCTGCGAGCTGAGAACGCCACTCCTGCTCAAGGCTGAGCAGGAGTGGCGCCTGGAGCGCGAGATCCTGCGCCGGGCGGCCGCCTATTTCGCGCGGGAGGTGAAGTGAGATCCCGCCGCTGGGACTTCATCTCCGAGAATCTCGCCGATTTCGGCGTCAAGCGGATCTGCCGGGTGCTCGGGGTGTCCCGCGCCGGCTACTACCGGCACCTGGCCACCGCACAGGTCCGCGCCGAGCGCCAGGCCGACGAGGCACGGACCGTGAACGAGATCCGCGCCATTCACGCCGAACATCACGGCGCCTACGGGGCCCCGCGCGTCCATGCCGAGCTGCGGGCGAGGGGTCGGAGGGTCAACCGCAAGCGGGTGACCAGGCTGATGCGGGTCAACGACATCGTCGGCCGGCACCTGCGTAGGAAGAAGCGGACGACGATCGCGGACAGGACCGCGGCGCCCGTGCCGGACCTGGTGATGCGCGACTTCACCGCGGACACCTTGAACACCAGGTGGTGCGGCGACATCACCTATATAGCCGTCGGTTCGACGTGGCTCTACCTCGCCACGGTGATCGACATCTGCTCGAGGAAGGTCGTGGGCTGGTCGATCGCGGACCACATGCGCACCTCGCTGGTCACCGACGCGCTCGAGATGGCCGTGGCGGCCCGCGGAGGCCGGGTCCGCGGTGTCGTGTTCCACACCGACAGAGGAGCCCAATACAGCGCGGCCGCTTTCGCCGACGTCTGCCAGCGGCACGGCATCCGCCGCAGCATGGGCAGGGTCGGCTCGAGTTACGACAACGCCCTCGCCGAGTCGTTCTTCCAGGGCCTCAAGCGCGAGTTGCTCCACGGACGCCACTGGACCTCGAAGGCACAGACCCGCATCGAGCTGTTCCGCTGGCTGTCGTACTACAACCGGCGCCGTCGGCACTCCGCGCTCGGCTACCTCACACCAGCCGAGTTCGAACAACAGTTGATCACGACACGTACGCTGTCACTCATCGCATGAAAACCGGTGTCCACTCCCCGGGATCAACCTCAAAGTACGTCTGGCCCAGCGTCCGCGACCACCTTACTCAATGCGGCATCCTCATCGGCCCCTCTGGCATCGAGATCCGTCCCTACCACCCGCCCACTGCCCTCAACACTCAGTACGGCCGGGCCAAGCAGCGCATCTACCTGTCGGCCACCCTCGGCTCGATGGATGACCTCCAGCGGCGAGTCGGCGGCGAGCCGGTCACTCGCCTGACTACCGCCACGCCGCTGCCGTCTGGGGCGACGGGTGAGCGACTGCTGGTACTTAACCCAAGCGCCGAGCACCCGTTCGACCCGAAGGTCCTCGGCTGGGCTCTCGCCCAAACCCAGGCGGCCGGCGGCCGAGCCGCCTGGTTGTGCGCCAGCCACGCGGAGGCCGACACCCTTCAGGAGACCCTCACCGCCTATGGGCAGCAGGTCTACCGTCTTCGTCCCGGCGACGACTCGATGGTCGAGACCTGGAGCGGAGTCGCCAGCGGACACCTGATCACTGCCGGCCGCTACGACGGGCTCGACCTCGCGGGCGACCTTTGCAAGTTGGTCATTGTCACCACGGTCCCGCAGGCCAGCAGCGAGTTCGAGCGGTTCGTCGTTGCCTACCTTGGCGATGCCAGCTTCATGCGCCACCGCGTCGGTCAACGAGTCACCCAGGCACTGGGCCGCGCCAACCGCGAACCGACTGACCGCTCCCTCTACCTCGGACTGGACCCGAGCTTCGCCCAGATGCTTGCCGACCCTGCAGTCCGCAAGTCGATCCCCGCAGGCACCGAACCCACCATCCGCGCTGCACTGGAGATCTACGATCAAGGCTGGGAGGGCTCGTTGCGGGCCTGCGCTACCTTCTGGCAACCAGCCGCGCAGTCCGCCGCAGCTGCCGAAACCGCTGCCCCAACGGTTCCTCGTCGCAAGTCTCGGCCCGGCCGTAGCGCCAGTGGGAACAGCGACGTCTCCAGCGCCGACGCCGAGGTCTCCGCAGCGACCGACCTCTGGCTCGGCGACCACGCGGGAGCGGCCCAGAAGGCGGGCGAAGCAGCCGCCCAACTCGCCATGGCCGGAGAAACCGAGCATGCAGCGTTCTGGCGCTACGTGGAGGCCCACGCCCACTTCGATCGCGGACGCCCTCAAGACCGGGTCGCCGCGCGCAGAGCGCTGGAGGGTGCCATCGATGGCGGGCCCCGGACCACATGGTTCCGCCGCCTCGCTCGCACCGTCGCCGACCTCGAAGGCTATGAACACACCGCTGACGACACCGACCGATTCTTCCTTGTCTGGGACGAGTGGCGGCGTGAAACCGGCGTCCGGCTCGACCGTGTCCTGGCTGAAGGGCGTGCGCTGCTCACTGGTAGCCACGATCAGCAATGCGAAGGATTGACCAGGCTTGCCCGCCTCGTGGGTGCCATCGGCGAACGCCCTCCGAGGAAGGAACAGAGTGCTACGGACTGCCGCTGGACATGGTCCACGGTCAAGCGGGCCGAACGCCGCGTCTGGGAGGTCAAGACCGTCCCAGAGGGAGAGCCTCATCCACTCAACCGCGGCGACGTAAACCAGTTGCTCGGGCAGATCGAGGTCGAGTCCAGGCGCTCCGCGAAGACCCGCGTCCTCGGCTGTCTGCTCACCCCAGCGACCACCACCCAGAACGATGCGGCCGAAGCGGCTCACGACAAGATCGTGTTGGTCAACCACGGCGCGGCTGTGAGGCTCTACGACGTGCTGGCCGACCGGCTCCGCCAGTACGACGCGCTGTGCGGTGGCAACAACGCCGAAGCTCGCGGTGCAGCCCGCACGAAGATCGAGTCGCTCCTGCCACAAGAAGACCGCTGGCTGGGCAAGCTGCTCGCTCCCTCGCGTGGGCGACTCATCACGGTAGATGACGTAGGCGCCATCTTCCCGTCGGTGTGACGCCGAACTGCGCTGCTCAGGTGGTGTCGCGGTCCGCGGCACCACCTCCAGTGCGGCCATCACATTGGCGGGTAGTGCACTGGCCACGCCCTAACGGATAGATGACCAGGTATGTCGTGCGCAGGGTGGCCAACTGGATCGCTCAATGGCCAACTAGGTTGCTCAGTCACAAATGTGGCTGGAGTGGCGCGCGGCCCAGGTCACCCGTGGCCCATCCCGCCCGATGGGCGCTAATCCGGCTCCGTACGAGGTCACCGTCCACGTAGGGGTCCGCGTGCCGCACCACCCGCACCGGCTGGGTCGCGTCATCGGGCGAGGCGGTCACGCTCCAAGGTGGGCGCGCCCTCGCTCGACCAGACTACCCGCCCGCGCCATCAGTGATCGTCTAGAGCGCGTGCAGCAGTTGTGAGACGCTGACGAGCGCGTCGGACGGAGGGGCGATGTCGGTTTGGGGCGTCCCACGCGCGCGACTGAATGGTCTCCGGAAGCCGCCCGGAGCGGCGCTCCGGTGGACAGCCGGTGGACAGACGCCTTTGGATGAGCCAGTACGAGGCCGCACGGGGGAGACTGCCGCAGGTGGTCTGATCTGGGAAAACGTCATCAGGAAGCATGGTGCTGCACCACCCGGAACGATCGCTCTCGGTCTCGTAATGCGTAGGTCCCGGGTCCGAGTCGCCAGGGACTTTTCAGGGACTTTCAGCTCTGTCGGAGGGACATCCGAGGGAGTTTTCGCAGTACAAGCACGGAAGGCTGCGACAGCGCTGAAAGGCCCAAAGCTTCGGGCCCGCGCATCCGCGCAGTCGCTCCATAGCGCTCCGGCACGGAGCCGGGTCGGCAGTAGAAGGCGAGGCTCTTTCGGGGCCGCGCACGGTCCTGACCTCGGGGAACGTGCCCGGCGGGCCCGGCGGTGTGAGCGCCGGGCCCGCGGACGGGCGGTCAGCCGTACGGGTAGAACCCCGACCCCGTCTTGCGCCCGAGCCGGCCCGCGTCGACCATCCGCTGGAGCAGCGGGGGAGCCGCGTACAGCGGTTCCTTGTACTCGGCGTACATGGAGTCGGCGACCGAGGCCACGGTGTCCAGGCCGATCAGGTCGGCGAGCTTCAGCGGGCCCATCGGGTGGGCGCAGCCCATCTCCATGCCGTTGTCGATGTCCTCGCGGCTGGCGATGCCCGACTCGAACATCCGGATCGCCGACAGCAGGTACGGGATCAGAAGGGCGTTGACCACGAACCCGGACCGGTCCTGGGCCCGGATCGGGTGCTTGCCGAGCACGTCCTGCACCACTGCCTCGGCACGCTTTATCGTCTCGTCGGACGTCGTCAGCGCGGGGATCAGCTCGACGAGCTTCTGCACCGGGGCCGGGTTGAAGAAGTGGATGCCGATGACCTGGTCCGGCCGGGAGGTCGCCACGGCCAGCTTCACCAGCGGGATGGAGGAGGTGTTCGAGGCGAGGATCGCGTCCGGCCGGGTCACCACCTGATCGAGCACCTGGAAGATCTCGGTCTTGACCTGCTCGTTCTCCACGACGGCCTCGATGACGAGATCGCGGTCGGCGAACTCACCGAGGTCGGTGGTGAAGCTGAGGCGGCCGAGTGTCTCGTCGCGCTCCTCCTCGGTGATCTTGCCGCGTTCGGCGGCCTTCGAGAGGGAGTTGTGGAGCCGGGTGCGCCCTATCTCCAGCGCCTCGCCGGTGGTCTCGGCCACCTTGACCTCGAGGCCGCTGCGGGCGCACACCTCCGCGATGCCTGCGCCCATTTGGCCACAGCCCACCACTCCGACGCGTGCAATGTCGGCCATAGAGTCCGTCACCTCGTGCCTTTCGCTGATCTCCGTGCGGCAGTCCCGTTTGATTCCGGTGCCCGCCTCGACCCCACGACGTTACTCCGCGATCCGGCCCCGGTGACCTGCGGGTCGTGCGGTCCCGGGGTGGGCGTGATCCGTGTCACGCACCGCAGCCGGAGTGGCACACAAGGGCAGAGAGTCGAAAGGTTATGGAAAATGCGGCAATTCGGTCGAAGGTCGTTCGTGCTGAGCGCAGCCGCCACGGTGGCCGCGCTGATGACGGCGGGCGATGCCGTCGCGGCACCCCGGCGACACGTCCCGGGGCGGCGCCGCAGAGCAGGGGCGGGCGAGCTGCGCGGCGTATGGATCTCCACGGTGGCCAACGTGGACTGGCCCTCGGCACCGGGCCTGACCGCGGCCGCCCAGCAGGCGGAGCTGCTGGATCACCTGGACCGGGCCGTCGAGCTCCGGCTGAACGCCGTGATCCTCCAGGTCCGGCCGACCGCGGACGCCCTGTGGCCCTCCCCGTACGAGCCCTGGGCGCAGTACCTCACCGGGGTTCAGGGCAAGGACCCCGGCTGGGACCCGCTGGGGACAGCGGTGCGCGAGGCGCACGCCCGCGGTCTGGAGCTGCACGCCTGGTTCAACCCGTACCGGGTGGCGAACCACACCGACCCCTCGCGGCTCGTCGCCACCCACCCCGCCAGGATCCACCCGGAATGGGTACTGCCGTACGGCGGGAAGCTCTACTACAACCCGGGGCTGCCGGAGGTCAGGGAATTCGTCCAGGACGCGATGCTCGACGCGGTCACCCGCTACGACATCGACGCGGTCCACTGGGACGACTACTTCTACCCCTACCCGGTGACGGGCCAGGTCTTCGCCGACGACGACGCGTACGCGCGGTACGGCGCGGACTTCCCGGACCGGGCCGCCTGGCGGCGCGACAACACCGACCGGCTGGTGCGGGAGACGGCCGAACGGATCAAGGAGATCAAGCCGGGGGTCCGGTTCGGGATCAGCCCCTTCGGGGTGTGGCGCAACGCCGGGACCGATCCGCTCGGCTCGGACACCCGGGCCGGTGTGCAGACGTACGACGACCTGCACGCCGACACCCGGAAGTGGGTGAAGGAGGGCTGGATCGACTACATCTGCCCGCAGCTCTACTGGAACATCGGCCTCGCCGCCGCCGACTACGCGAAGCTGGTGCCATGGTGGGCCGAGACCGTCCGTGGCACGGGCGTCGGCCTGTACCTCGGGGAGGCGCTCCACAAGGCCGGCGACCCGGCCCAGCCCGCCGCCTGGCAGGACCCGGCCGAACTCTCCCGGCACCTCGACCTCGCGGCCGGTCACCCGGAGGCGGGCGGTCACGTCTTCTTCTCCGCGAAGCACGTGAAGGCCGACCGGATCGGGGCCATGGCCCGTGTGGTGGCCGACCACTACCAGGTGCGGGCCCGCACCCCGCGCTGACCGCACACACCCGCGCCGGAGACCCGTGGGTCTCCGGCGCGGGTGTGTGCGCTACCGGTTCCTGTCCTCGGGGGCGGTGTGCCGGACGACGCTGTCGGGGCCTGGGGACATGATCGATTCGTGCCCGTCCTCGAAGCGCAGACGGTACGGGGGGCTGCCCCCCTCGCCGAGCACTTCGACGATCTCTGCGACGCGGTCGTGCTGACCCACGGTCCTGCCGTGTGTCAGCAGATGGTCGCCCGCGTGTGCCTCCATCGGGAGTGACCTCCTCACGGGTAGCGGTCCATGTCGACAATTCTATGACTCGATGCCCGTTCCGCCTCCCGTGCGGCCTGTCGCACGGGTTCCGCCGGCCCGCTTCCCCCGGCCCGCGCGCTGCGTGACGGCGATGCACACCAGCACGGCCACCGCCGCCGCGGGAGCGGCCGCGGACACCTGCTCGCCCAGCGCCAGGAACGACCAGACCAGGGTGAGCAGCGGCTGTGCCAGCTGGAGCTGACTGGCCCGCGCGACCCCGATCTCCGCCATGCCGCGGTACCAGACGTACAGGCCGAGGAAGGTCGACCCCGCCGCGACCCAGACCAGGCCCACGATCCCGTGCGCGGTGAGGTGCACCGGCTCGAAGGGCAGCGCCAGGGCCGTGCCCGCCACGGCGAGGGGCAGGCAGAGGACCAGGGCCCAGCCGACCACCTGCCAGCCCGGCATCACCGAGGCCAGCCTGCCGCCCTCGGTGTACCCCGCCGCGCATACCAGCAGCGCGCCGAACAGATACAGATCCCCGCCGGACAGGGCGCCGCCGCTCTGCTGCACCGTGAAGAGGATCACCACCGCTGCTCCGGCCAGTGCCGCGGCCCAGAAGGCGCGCGGCGGGCGGGAGCCGGTCCGCAGCGCCGCGAAGAGCGCCGTCGTCAGCGGCAGCAGCCCCACCACCACGGCCGCGTGCGAGCTCGTGGAGGTCTGCAGGGCGAGCGTCGTCAGCAGCGGGAACCCGATCACGACCCCGCCCGCGACGACCGCGAGAGGGCCCCAGTGGCGGCGGTCCGGCACCGTGACCCGGCCCGCGAGGAGGAAGCCGCCCGCCAGCAGCGCGGCCAGCAGGCTGCGCAGCGCCACCAGGGACCACGGGCCGAAGCTCTCCAGTCCCCAGACGGTGGACGGGAAGGTCAGCGAGAAGGCGACGACGCCGAGCCCGGCGAGCGGGACGCCGCCGCGGTCCGAACGCCCGCCGACCGCTATCGGGCTGGCCTGAATAGCGCTATCCTGTGCTGTCATGCATGAGCGTAACAGTGTCGCGGAGCTGGCCAGTTCCCTTCGGAGTGAACTGAACCGCTACTCTCCAGGTGGAAAGCTGCCATCCAGTCGCGCCCTCGTCGAACGCTTCCGCGCGAGCCCCGTGACCGTCTCCCGGGCCATCGCGCAGCTCGCCGCCGAGGGCCTGGTCGTCACCCGGCCCGGCGCCGGAGCCTTCCGGGCCGAGCCCCGCACCGGAGTCCCCGTACCCGGCGACACGTCCTGGCAGGAGGTCTCCCTCAGCGGCGACAGCGGGCCCGAGGTCGTGCCGCGCACCGTCGACGCCTCCGGAGTCCTGGTCACGCTCGCCGCACCGCCGCCCGGAGTCGTCGAGTTCAACGGCGGCTACCTCCACCCCTCGCTCCAGCCCGAGCGGGCCATGGCCGCAGCGCTGGCCCGGGCCGGCCGCCGTCCGGGCGCGTGGGGGAGGCCGCCCACCGACGGGCTGGGCGAGCTCCGCGACTGGTTCGCCCGCGAGATCGGCGGCACGGTCACCGGCGACGACGTCCTCATCACCGCGGGTGGCCAGAGCGCCCTGGCCACCGCGCTGCGGGCCCTCGCCCCGCCCGGCGCCCCCGTACTCGTCGAATCCCCCACCTACCCGGGCATGCTCGCCGCGGCCCGCGCCACCGGACTGCGCCCGGTCCCCGTGCCGGTGGACACCGAAGGCGTACGCCCCGACCTGCTCGCCGCCGCCTTCCGTACCACCGGGGCAAGGGTGTTCGTCTGCCAGCCGCTCTTCCAGAACCCGACCGGCGCGGTCCTCGCACCGGACCGGCGCGCCCAGGTCGTCCGAACGGCCCGGGAGGCGGGCGCCTTCGTCGTCGAGGACGACTTCGCCCGGCGGCTCGTCCACGCGGACGCCGGACCGCTGCCCGCGCCCCTGGTGGCGCACGACCCGGACGGCGTCGTCGTCCACGTCTGCTCCCTCACCAAGGTCACCTCACCGAGCCTCCGCGTCGGCGCACTGGCCGCCCGAGGCCCCGTCCTGGAACGCCTGCGCGCCATCCAGGTCGTCGACAGCTTCTTCGTGCCCCGCCCGCTCCAGGAAGCCGCGCTCGAACTCGTCGGATCGCCCGCCTGGGGACGCCATCTGCGCGCCGTGGCCGCCGAGCTCGGCAGCCGCCGCACCGCGATCACCGCCGCCGTCCGCAGCCGGCTGCCCGAACTCGCCCTGCCCCACGTGCCGTCGGGCGGCGGCAGCCTCTGGCTCCGGCTCCCGGGACCCGCCGCCGACGAGCCTGCCCTGGTCTCCGCCGCCCTGCGGGCAGGCGTCGCAGTCGCCCCCGGCCGCCCGTACCACTGCGCCGAACCCCCCGCCGGCCACCTCCGGCTGAGCTTCGCCGCGGTCGCCGGACCCGCCGGGATCACCGAAGGCGTCCACCGGCTGCGCACCGCCTGCGACGAGCTCGCCGGCCGCCCGGCCAGGGCCGATAGCCTGCGCCCATGACCGATACCGACGCCTCCGAGCAGCGATACGAGATCTCCGGCGACCCGTCCCGGCTGGACCACGCCCGCATCCACCACTGGCTCTCCACCGACGCCTACTGGGCCCTCGGCCGTACCCGCGAGCACCAGGACCGGGCGATATCCGGCTCCCTCAACTTCGGCGCCTACGACCGCGAGACCGGCGACCAGCTCGCCTACGCCCGGGTGGTGACCGACCACGCTTCCTTCGCCTGGCTCTGCGACGTGTACGTCGACCGTCCGGCCCGGGGCCTCGGCCTCGGCACCCGGCTCGTCACCACGATCCGCGACCTGCTCGCCCCGGCGGGCGTGCGCAGGTTCCTGCTGGCCACGGACGACGCCCACGGGGTGTACGCGAAGGCCGGTTTCCAGCCGCTCGGAACCCCCGAGAAATGGATGATCCTCCAGACCGGCTGACCCGGAAGCGCTTGCAGCCGCCGCGTCGCCCTCTTGACCGGCGCGGCGGTTCGGCTCCACGATCACGCCCATGAGTGTTCGCGTCTCACTGGTCGCCGCAGCACGCACCTCCGCCCTGCTCGCCGAGCGCTTCGACGACGACCGGCCGCTCGACCACACGGGCTGGCACGAGGTGCAGCTCGCCGCGCACGCCCTGGTGCCGCTCGCCGCGGCCGAGCTGCGCTACTGCTCGCCCACGCCCCGCAGCCGCGCCACCGGGGACGCCCTCGGCTTCGCCCCCATGGCGCAGCCCGCCCTGCGCGACTGCGACATGGGCCGCTGGCGCGGCCTGACCCTCGCCGACGTCGCCGCCCGCGAACCGGCCTCCGTCGACGCCTGGCTCGCCGACCCACGCTCCGCCCCGCACGGCGGCGAGCCGCTGCTCGCCTTCATCTCACGGATAGGCGGCTGGCTCGACACCCGCCCCGCCTGCGACGGCTTCATCGTCGCCGTCGCCGAACCCGCCGTCGTCCGCGCCGCCCTCGTCTATGCCCTGAAGGCCCCGCCGTCGGCCTACTGGAACGTGGACGTCCGCCCGCTGTCCACCATCACGCTCACCGGCCTGCGGGGCCGCTGGAGCCTGAACCTCGAAGCGCTTCCCCGCTGACCGGCGCCCCCGGTCGAAGGAACCGCGCGTACGGCACCTTCCCGCCGGTCCGACCAGTCGGTACGGTGCGTACTCCCGAGACGAGGAGCGAGAACCGTGCCGCACATCCATGGCCACTGCGACGACCGGTTCGTGGCGGTGCGCGACGCGTTCGCGGCGAACTTCGCGGAGCGCGACGAACTGGGCGCGGCCGTCACCGTCCTCCTCGACGGTTCCCCCGTGGTGGACCTCTGGGGCGGCTGGGCCGACAAGGACCGGACCCGCCCGTGGGAGCGGGACACCGTGGTCAACGTCTGGTCCACGACCAAGGGCCCGACCGCGCTCTGCGCCCACCTCCTCGCCGACCGCGGCCTCCTCGACCTGGACGCCCCCGTCGCCGCGTACTGGCCCGAATTCGCCGCCGCCGGCAAGGGATCCGTACGCGTACGCCACCTGCTCTCGCACCGCTCGGGCCTCGCCGGCCTGCGCGATCCGCACACCCTGGCCGAGCTGTACGACTGGGAGCTGACCACCGCCCGGCTGGCCACGACCGCACCGTGGTGGGAACCGGGCACCCGCTCCGGATACCACGCGATCACGTACGGCTTCCTCGTCGGCGAGGTCGTCCGCCGCATCACCGGCCTGCTGCCCGGGGAGTTCCTGCGCCAGGAGATCACCGGGCCCCTGGACATCGACTTCACCGTCGGCCTCCCGGAGAAGGACGCCGGCCGGGTCGCCGAGCTCGTCCAGCCCAGGACCGGCGCCCGCGAACAGGCCGCCCTCTTCGCGCGGATGGAACCGGTGGCCATCGCCTCGATCCTCAACCCGGTCACGGGTACGGCCGCCGCCAACACCCCCGAGTGGCGGGCCGCCGAGATCCCCGCGGCCAACGGCCACGGCACCGCCCGCGCCGTCGCCGCGCTCTACGGCATCGTCGCCGGACGCGGCAGCCTGCACGGCCACCGCGTCCTGTCCGAGGAGGCCGCCGAACGGATCCGCGAAGGGCAGGGCAGCTGCCGGGACCTGGTGCTCGGCGCGGGCTTCACCCACGACACCGAGCTGGGCCTGGGCCTCTGGCTGAGCGGCCCCAACGGCTCGTACGGCCCCAACCCGCGCGCGGTGGGCCACGACGGGGCGGGCGGCTCCTGCGGCCTGGCCGACCCCGAGGCCGGGGTGTCGCTCGGCTACGTCATGAACCGCATGGGCCCTTACATCGCCGACGACCCGCGCAAGATGGCACTGGTCGACGCCCTGTACGAAGCCCTCCCGCCCGTTCAGTAACCGGCCGGGCGCACCAGCCCCGACTCGTACGCGAACACGGCGGCCTGGGTCCGGTCGCGCAGGCCCAACTTGACGAGAATCCGGCTCACATGGGTCTTCACGGTCTGCTCAGCCACGACCAGCCGGCCCGCGATCTCCGCGTTGGACAGCCCCTGCGCGATGAGGGACAGCACCTCCGTCTCGCGTTCCGTGAGAGCGCCGACCCGGTCCCTGCTCGGGGCGCGCGGGGCGGTGCTCACCCGGGAGAACTCGGCGATCAGCCGCTTGGTGATGTTCGGGGCCAGCAGCGCGTCACCCGCCGCCACCACCCGTACCGCCTGGGCGAGTTCGGCGGCCGAGGCGTCCTTCAGCAGGAATCCGGAGGCACCCGCGCGCAGCGCCTCGTACACGTACTCGTCGAGGTCGAACGTCGTCAGGACGAGGACCCTGACGGTGGAACCGGGCGCCCCGGTGATGCTGCGGGTGGCGTCGATCCCGCCCAGCCGGGGCATCCGTATGTCCATCAGGACGACGTCGGGGGCCAGTTCGGCGACCTTCTCGACCGCGTCCAGGCCGTCGACGGCCTGGCCGACGACCTCGATGCCCGGCTCCGCGTCCAGCAGCACCGTGAAGCCCTGGCGGACCATCATCTGGTCGTCGGCGATCAGCACACGGATGGTCATACGGATTCCTCCAGGGGAAGTGTCGCCATGACCTCGTAACCCCCGCCGGGCGTCGGGCCGTGCACGAGATCACCGCCCAGCATGGCGGTCCGCTCGTGCATCCCGAGCAGCCCGTGCCCCACACCGGCGGACCGCGCGGGCGGGTCTTCCGGGGCGGTGTTGGTGACCCGGACGGTGACGGCGGCCGAGTGGTAGCCGATCTCGACCCGCGCCCGGGCCCCGGGGGCGTGCCGCATCACGTTGCTGAGGGCCTCCTGCACGATGCGGAACGCCGACAGCTCCACCCCCGGCGGCAACGGCTGCCGGGTGCCCGTCGTCTTTGTGGTCACGGCCACCCCGGCACCCCGGACCTTGCCGGTCAGCTCGTCCAGCCGGTCGAGGGTCGGCTGCGGGGCGTGCCGCACCCCGTCCGCGACGGCGTCCTCGGAGCGCAGCACACCGAGGACCCGGCGCAGCTCGGCGAGCGCCTCCACGGCGTTCTCCCGGATGCCCGCCAGATTCTCCCTGAGCTCGTCCGACGGGTTCTCGACCAGGTGCGGGGCGACCTGCGCCTGGATGGAGATCACCGACATGTGGTGGGCGACCACGTCGTGCAGCTCACGGGCGATCCGGTTGCGCTCCTCCAGGAGGGTGCGCCGCGCCCGCTCCTCCGCCGTGAGCTCCGACTGCTCGACCAGCTCCGTGCGGGCGACCCGCAGCGCCCGCAGCGCCGCGCCGATCACCACCGCGGTGACGGCGGCGAGGGAGGCGCGGTCCAGGGCGTGGTCGTGGGCCTGGGTCGTGAACGACACGGAGAACGCCACCGCGAACAGGCTGATTACGAGCGCGGTGACCGCCCGGCGCGGATGCACCCGGAGCGCCAGCAGGAACAACGCCCCCGCCTGCAGGGCGATCTCGGGCACGGTCGGGAACAGCTCGTGGTGGGCCAGTGCCGGTTCCGCGAGCCGCACGCTGACGAGCATGAGGGCCAGCGACACCCACCAGGCGTACAGCGGCAGGGACATCCCGGCGATCAGCGCCGCGGACTGGGCCACGGCGAGCAGCACGGCGTAGGCGGGGATGCCCACGCCGTGCGGTATCAGGTCGTAGACGTGGAACAGGGCGACGGCCCCCGCGCCGAGGGCCAGCAGCATCCCGAACACCGGCCGCCAGACCGGCGCTCCGGGCCGGCCCACGGCCGGCACCGGGTCGACGGGCAGCGCCCACAGGTCGTCGTAGAGTCCGCGCGGCAGCCCGCGCAGCCACGCCACCAGCCGCCGCCCGGCCACCGCCGCCCCCGTCATGGTCCTCAGCCTATGCATGACGCGACTCCGGGACCGGGGCGGGGGAGACCTTCCGTACGACCGTCGAACGGCTGCCGCCCCGCGTCTCGTACGCACCGAACGCGGCCCGGCACACCAGCAGGACCAGGGCGAACACCGGCAGCCAGGCCAGCCGGGCGAGGACCCAGCCCGGCCCGTCGGGCACGTCGTGCAGCCCGGGGAGCGGGCCCGCCAGGAAGAGCGCGGTCGAGGTGACCACGATCATCGCCGTCTGGTGCCACAGGAATATCGTCATCGCGGACAGACTCACCAGCGCCGCCACCGCCCACACCCCGGGTCGTGCCAGCACCCGGCGCAGCGGCCCCGACAGCAGCAGGGCACCGCCGCACTGGGCAAGACCGAAGGCGACGGCGGCGAGCGTCGGCGGGTCGAGGTTGGATAGCTCACCGCCCGGCACCCCGACCATGGAGGCGGGATAGCCGGCGAACAGCACGAGCCCCACGGCGGCACCCGCGCCCCCGAGCAGCAACGCCCACCGGGTCCGGCGGCTGCTCAGCCCGCCCCGCGCCCGGGCGGCCCCCAGGCAGTACGGCACCAGCCAGCCCGCCGCCACGTTGATCCAGCCGAGCGAGGCCGGGCCGTCCAGCCCCAGCCGTAACAGGTCCACGTGCAGGACCACCGCGAGCGGCCACAGCGGATGCAGCCGTGCCACCAGCGGCGTCGCCGCCGTCAGCGCCGCGAAGACCAGCAGGAACCACAGCGGCGACCACACCAGCTTGCCCAGCGCACGCACCGTCCCCGGGTCCACCCCGGAGAGCAGCATCAGGCCCGCCGCCGCGGCCCACACGGTCAGGACCACGGCGACCGGCCGGAACAGCCGCACCGTCCGGGCCCGCAGCCACCGGCCGTACGACTCGCCCCTCGCACGGGCGGCGGCGTACCCCTTCGCGCCCACCTGCCCGCCCACCAGGAAGAAGACCGCGAGCGTCTGGAACACCCAGGACACCGGGGTGAACTCCGGCATGTGCCCGAGCGGACTCGCCCCGTGCACCGTGCCGCTGTCGGCGACCAGCGCGGTCACCAGCCAGTGGCCCAACACCACACCCAGGATGGCCAGGGCCCGCAGGGCGTCGACCGCGCGGTCGCGGTCCGGGGGAGTCGCGGACTCGATACGGCGCACGAGGTCACGCATGACGCCCCGCCTCTCCCGCCACGATCGCCGCGATGCTGCGCAGCGGGACGGAGCCCGGTTCCAGGTAGTCGCTGTGCCCGCCGTCGCCCGCGTCGAAGACCTCGGCCCCGAACTCCGGCACGACCGGATCGGTCCCGAACCCGACGGTGACGAAGGGCAGTTCCAGCTCCAGGTGCGGGACGCCGGCGATCCAGTCGTCGGCGCCCCGGCCGGCCCGGACGGTGGCCCCGGTGCGGAGGGCCGCGGCACTGTCGGCCCCGGTGCCGGGGCTGCCGTACAGCACGAGGTCCGCGACGTCGAGCCCGGACGCGGCCCCGGCGCAGACGACGGAACCGTAGGAGTGGCAGAGGACGGAGACCCTCGCGGCGGGCCGCGACACCCCCAACTCCCGTACGAAGGACCTCAGTCGCGGCGCCGCCTCGTCGGCCCGCCCCGCCGTCAGCGCCGCGGGGCTCACCGTGGCCGGTGTCCGGTAGCCGAGCCAGGCGACGACCGCCGACCCGCCGCCCAGCTCCCCGAGGAGCGCCTCGGCACCACGGCGCAGGCGCCCGTAGTGGTCGAGGTCCACGCCCGCGCCCGGCACCAGCACCGCGATCCGGCGGGCCCGGGACAGATCCCCGAAGACCTCGGCGGTACGGCCGCCGTCACGCCCGTCGAACGCGAGGAAGTGCCGCCCGGGCGCGGCCATGGCCCGCAGAGAAGCGGCGCGCTGCCGGTCGCCGTGCCGCAGTGCCATGCGCTCGGCCGCCCGGATGCCGTCGCGGCCCGCCGTGTACCGCTCCCGGAGCGCCGCGGGGGTCGCGGCTCCCAGCGGGCCGAGGACGGCCGGGGCGGGAGCCGGAACGGCGGCGGGGCGGGCCGCCCCCGACACCGGCAGGGCCACGGACGCGGTGACGAGCGCGGTGAGCAGGGCGCGTCGCAAGCGGCTGCCGCGTGGGCGCATGAGGAGGTCCTTCCGTACCGGATGTTCGTGGTGAATCCGGTACCGAAGTTATGGAGCGCCCCGTGTGGTCGGCGTCCCGCTGTGGAGTGCACCTGTCACGTAGCTCTGGAGTACTACGCGTAGGGGGTGTGCCGCCCGGCCCTCCGCTACGGGCGGCGGCGGGGCTTGCCGCGCTTGCCGCCACCGGTCGCGCCACGGGGGTTCTTGCCGCCCGCCGCCCTGCCGCCGGTCGTCTTGCCGCCCGCGGGCTTGCGCGGTGCGCCGCCCCCCTTCCGGGCAGAGCGCTCGGCCTTTGGCTGCGGGGGTGTCGGGGGCCGCCCGCGGGTGCTGTTGACGGTCCGCCCGCGCACGATCCCGATGAACTCCTCCACCAGATCGGTGGTCCTCTCCTCCGGCCACGACAGCGCGATGCGCGACTCGGGTACGTCCGAGAGGGGCCGGTAGGTGAGGTCCTTGCGGTGGTACAGACGGGCCAGCGACTGGGGGACGACGAGAAGCCCCACGCCCGCCGCCACCAGCTCGACGGCGTCCTCCGTCGTCGCGGGGCGCTCCAGTGCGGGCAGGCCCGGCGGGCGGTCCCACTCCAGGGTGTCGTCGAGGGGGTGCAGCACGATCTCGTCGGCGAGATCCGCGGCTGCCACCTCGTCGACGGCCGCCACGAGGTGGTCCTTGGGGACCACGACGACCGTCGTCTCGGTGTAGAGGGGGATGGCGCTGAGATCCGTACGGTCGACCGGGAGGCGCACGAAGCCGGCGTCGGCGTCGCCGCCGCGCAGCAGGCCGGCCGCCCCGGCGGCGGATACGCCCACGAGGGTCAGCGGGATTCCGGGCAGCCGTTCGTTCCAGATCCGCACCCACTTGGTCGGGGTCACGCCCGGGACGTAGGCGAGCCGGAACGAAGAGGGTGTTTCCGAGCCTGTCACCCCGCCAGGTTACCGGGCGTGGTCGTAGGGGGCGCACATGCTCGTTACCCTTGACACCATGACGTCGCACCAGACCACCCAGACCATGAAGCCCGCCACCGCGGCGAAGAAGCTGGGTGTGTACCTCGAAGCCACCCCCGCCGAGTTCCAGGAGGGCGTCGTCTCGCGCGGCGAGCTGAACGCGCTGCAGGCCGACCCGCCCGCGTGGCTGCAGGAGCTGCGGAGCAACGGCCCGCACCCCCGGCCGGTCGTCGCGGCCAAGCTGGGCATCTCCATCGCCGGCCTCGCCCGCGGCGGGGTCACCGAGCCGCTGACCACCGCGCAGATCGACGAGCTCAAGAAGGACAGTCCCGAGTGGCTGCAGAAGGAGCGCGCCACCCAGGCCGAGGTCCGCAAGGAAACCGTGCGCATCAAGGAGAAGAACGCCGCCCGCGCCGAGCAGTCCGACGACGCGCGTTCCTGACCCGCTCCCGGCGGACGGCCTCCTCGTCGCGGCCGTACGGGCGGGGGACGCGCTGAAGCGCGGCGCCGGTCCGGACACACCCTGCGCGAGGACGGCGCCCCGCCGCACTGCCCCGCCTTCGCCGCGTACGGCGTACCGGTCGTCGAGGCACCCATGGCATCGGGCCCGGATCCGCACCACAGCCTGCCTGCCGCACGGTGAGCGGCGCCCGCTCGAAGGCCACCGCGAGGTCCGCCTCGATGCGGGCGGCGGTGTCGCGCAGCGAGGGCAGGCCCCCGGTCGCGGGTCTCCTGCGGCGTGGAAAGCGCTGCCGTGAGGACGGGGTTTGTGACGGTTCTCGTGAGCCCTCGCCGTATTTCGGAGGGATACCCGCGGTGATCTGCCAGCGGCAGAACACCAGCCGGACCGGGCTCGACGATCACTACAGTCCAGTCTCATGACGACGATTACGACGCGTACGGTCGAGTATCCGGCCGACGGTTTGACGATGATCGGGCACCTCGCGCTCCCGGCCGGTGTCGACCGCCGGCCCGCGGTGCTGCTCGGACCAGAGGGCATGGGGCTCAGCGACGTCGAGCGCCGCCGGGCCGATGCTCTCGCCGAGCTGGGATATATAGCGCTGGCCTTCGACCTTCACGGCGGGCGCTATCTGGGCGACCCCGAGGAGATGCTGGCCCGTTGCCTGCCGCTGCTCGCTGATCCCGACCGGATGCGGAGCATCGGCCATGCGGCGCTCGACGTGTTGCGCACCGAACCGCGGACCGACCCCGACCGGATCGCCGCCGTCGGCTACGGCACCGGGGGCGCTGTCGGGCTGGAACTCGGGCGCGGCGGCGTCAGCCTGCGCGCGATCGGGACAGTCAACGCGCTGACCACGGGCCGACCGGGCGAGGCAGCGCGAATTCGCTGCCCGGTGTGGGCCGGGGTCGGGTCGGAAGACCCGATCATGCCGCCCGCGCAACGGGACGCGTTCACCGCTGAGATGCAGGCTGCGGGCGTCGACTGGCGCCTCGCGGTCTACGGCGGCGCCTTGCACGCCTTCCACCATCCGCCGGTCGGCCACCCTGTGGTCCCCGGCGTCGGCTACCACCCGCAGCACGCGCAGCGAGCCTGGCGCGACGTCGTCGACCTGCTCGCCGAGTGCCTGCCCATGACGGAGGATCTGGGGCATGACCCAGGTAAGCGTGCTGGCGCCGGGCACTGACAGTCCCCTCCCCTCAAGTCCGCACAGCAGAACCGCATTCGGGCGGATGCTCGATCGCGGAAACGCGTTCGCAACTGCCGCAGTAGATGCCGGATTTACCGCGACAGAGCCCCTGCGGTGATCACCGCGACCTGCGGCGGGCCATTCCGGCCGCCGGGGCGAGGCGTACGCATCTACTGCGACACTGCCGGAAGGGCGGGGCGGCGTGACGATCGAACCGGTAACCGGACTCGGGAGCGCGCTCCGCTTGCCGCGCGCCCGGGTCGTACCGCTGTCCGCCCCGCCCTCGTCGTACACCTCAGCGGTCGAGCGCTACCTCACCGGTGCGGGCATCGCGAAGTCCTCCGCGCGGATCTACCGGATCTCGCTGACGACATGGGGGGTGGATGCTCGTCGGCGAACCGGCGCCGACCGGACCCGCCCGCCGGGGCGCGAAGCTGCCGTCTTCTCCCTCGCCGCGATCGACGACCCGGCGCTGCCGGAGGTGCTGGCCGAACTGGCGGCGGCGCGGGCGGACGAGATGGACGCCGACACCGTCAACCGCGAACTGCCGATCGCACGCAAGGCGATCGGCTGGTGGCAGCGCCAGGGCTGGATCGACGGCGACCCGACCGCCGGGCCGAGGAGATCTTCGAGGGGAACACCCGGCTCCTGGCCAACCCGCTCACCTCACCCGAGGACATCGAGGACATCGAGGACCTGGACGGCCTCACACTCCACCGGCTCCGCCACAGAGCCCTGACACACGACGCCGAGGGCGGCACCTCCACCCCGATGCTACTGGCCCGCTCCCGCCACGCCTCCGTCCGCTCCCTGGAGCGGTACGCCCGCCCGGGCGTCGACGCGGTCGCCCGGCACGTCGCGGAGCGTGACCCCGCCGCACGTCGCCGGAACCGGTAGCGGACGTGGCGCTGCCTTGCACCGTGGGTCAGAGACAGGAGACCGGGGCCAACGAGCCAACCAGCCTCAGGTTCCACGAAGCAGGATCACGAGACACTAAGGGTTGTCCCGTAAGCGATCTTCGACCCGGTTGCGGTCAGCTCCGCACACGGGCGACCGATCCCTGATGGCAGGATGATTACCCCGACGATCCTGAGGGGCCCTGCCCGTGCACACCCCTGCCGACTACCTCGAACTGGCGCACGCTGAGAACGACACCGCCGTCCTGCATCGACTTTCGCGTTGTCCATACCCCTTCGTCTGGCAGGCGCTGGCCGCCAATCCCTCAACGGCGTCCGGCACGCTGCTGGAACTGAGCACGGCCCATGACAGTGCATGGAACGACAACAGGCTCCTTCGCCTGCTGGCGGAGCATCCGAGCGCGGACCACGCAGCGCTGCGGGCAGTCCTTGACGCCGTGGCGGCGAAGCTCGTCGAAGGCGAACGCCCCTACGCCGCTGTCCTAGCACTGGCAGGACGGACCGAACTTCAGGCGGCGGAAGTGAGAGAACTCGGGACTCTGCGTGGGGCTTCTGCGCGTCTGCGCAGGCAGCTAGACCGGCACCTCGGGCTCCGTATTTGATTCCCGTACATCCCGGTCGGCCTCAGATGGAACCATCCTGGCGTGACTGCAGTGATCACGGCGTCGGTGCCGTCCTGGATAGGCCCTTTCACCGGGCTGAGCCCGCGCTGCTTCGGCAGGCTGGTGACCGCCGTGCGGCGCGAGACCGCTGCCGGGCTTCAGCGTGGGCGGCCCTGGGGCCTCCCACTTGAGGATCGCATTCTGCTTGTCACGGCGTACTGGCGCACGAACTTGACCATGCGCCAGATCGCCCTGCTGTTCGGCATCTCGAAGTCCGCGGCGGACCGGATCATCGGCCACCTCGGGCCGTTGCTCGCGCTGCAGCCTCGCCAGCGGTTCCGTAAAGACAGTGTGCTGATCGTGGATGGCACCCTGGTGCCCACCCGCGACCACGCCGTGGCCGAGCAATCGAAGAACTACCGCTACTCCACAGCCCATCAGGTGGTCATCGACGCCGACACGCGCCTGGTCGTCGTGGTCGGCCGGCCTCTGCCCGGCAACCGGCACGACTCTCGCGGCTGGGAAGAATCCGGAGCCAAGGCCGCCGTCGGCAAAACGATGACCATCGCCGACGGCGGCTACCAAGGCACCGGACTGGTCATCCCGCACCGCCGGCGCAAAGGCGAGGAACTTCCGGCCTGGAAGGAGGCACACAACCACTCCCACAAGCAGGTCCGAGCTCGCGTCGAGCACACCTTCGCCCGCATGAAGGGCTGGAAGATCCTGCGCGACTGCCGACTCAAAGGCGATGGAGTCCACCACGCGATGCTCGGCATCGCTCGACTGCACAACCTCGCCCTCGCCGGATAAGCACAGGGGCGGCGAGGCAACCGACTCCGCCTCCAACAACTCCAAGATCGTTACGGGACAACCCTTAGACGGCATCCCGCTGGTCCAGCCACTGGAGAATGGCCTGGTTCGTTTCTTCCGGCTTCTCCTGCTGGATCCAATGACCGCAATCCAGACTGACTACTTCCACATTCGGCACGAATTCTGTCAGTCTTTCAGACCTCGCGACCACATCGCGGTCGCCGTAGATCATGAGGGTGGGCTGTTGGATGATCGGGTCCACGTCCGCCAACAGGCACCAGTTGCGGTCCAAGTTTCTGTACCAATTCACACTGGCCGTGAACCCTGATGATTCGAAAGCGGAGACGAGAACAGTCAGTTCACTGTCGCTCATTACGGGATCGCCGAGTGGCGTTTCCGCTCTGGCGAGATCGATCAGCGCCATACCCGGCCGAGGCGCCCTGGGGGGCTCGTTCTTCCGGTACAGGTTGCGAAGGAACTGGAAGGTGTTGTCTTCGAACACGGCGTCCGCGACGCCTGGCTGCCGATTGAAGTGGACGAAATAGAAGTCGCCACCAAGCATATCTTCCATGAACTCGATCCAGGGCTTCTCTCCGCGCTCCTGGTAAGGCAGACTCAGATTGATCACCTTGTTTACACGGTTCGGATGCAACAGGGTCAGTCCCCAGACGACGAACGCGCCCCAGTCATGGCCGACGAAGGTGGCATCTTCGTATCCGTAGTGGTCGAGGAGCGCGACGAGGTCACCCGACAGGTGCCCGATGTCATAGTCCGTGACTTCGGCCGGGCGGGAAGAATTGCCGTAACCTCGCTGGTTCGGTGCGATGACGTGGTAGCCGGCTGCGGCGAGGGTGGGCATCTGGTGGCGCCAGGAGAAGGCGTGCTCCGGCCAGCCGTGGCAGAGCACGATGGGCTTTCCCGCGTTCTCTCGGCCTGCTTCGAAGACTTCGAGTTCCACACCGTTGACCGGAATGAGGGTGGGCTTGGGAAAATCGGCTGGGTTGAACATTTGCATTTCCTCTCTGGGGGCGTTCGCTAGCGGTCGACCTCCTCGGTGAGGTCATGTCGCCATCCTGCTGCCCGAAACCGGTCACCCCATGACCGGTTTATGTGAGAGTTTTGTCGGCGTGCGAACCGAACGGCTGGTGGCCATCCTCCTCATGCTGCAACGGCGCGAGCAGGTGACAGCAGCAGAGGTCTCCCGAGAGCTGGAGGTCTCCGAGCGCACCGCCCGCCGCGACCTCGACGCCCTGGCCATGGCCGGGGTGCCCGTGTACTCCGTGCAGGGCCGAGGCGGCGGCTGGCGCCTCGTGGGCGGCGCCCGTACCGACCTGTCCGGGTTGACCGCCAGTGAAGCCCGCGCCCTGTTCCTGGCTGTCGGCCCGGCCTCGGCTGCGACGCCGGCCGTGAAAGCAGCTCTGCGCAAGCTCGTCCATGCTCTGCCGGAGCCCTTCCGGGTGCAGGCCGAGGCAGCAGCGTCGTCGCTGGTCATAGACCCGCAACGATGGGGGGCGAGCCGGGTCGAGCACAGGCCGCCTCGCTTCCTCGACGAACTCCAGGACGCGGTGATCCGCGGCGTCCAGGTGCGGCTCGGCTACGTCGACAGCAAAGGCGTCGACACCCAGAGAACCGTCCACCCGCTGGGCATCGTCGCCAAAGGTCTGGCGTGGTACCTCGTCTCCAACACCGAGACCGGCCGACGGGCCTTCCGGATCGACCGCGTGTCGTCCGCCGACCCGACCGACGATCCCGTGCACCGACCCGAGGACTTCGACCTTGCCGAGAGCTGGTGCGAGATCGCCGACGAGGTCGACCGCAAACGAACGCCGCTGGAGATCCAGGCGGTATGCACACCCCACGGGATAGGCATACTCCGGATGGCGCTCGGCGGCCGGCTCGACGTGGGAGGTTCCACGACCGACGGCCGCATCGAGGTCGTGATCCGCGGCCACAACGAGTTCATGCTCGCCGGTGAGCTCGCCGGGCTGGTCGAATGGCTCGAGGTGACCGGCCCTCCGGGTGTCCGAGACCACCTGGCCTCGATCGGCAACGCGCTCGTCGAACGATACGGCTGACCGCGCACCAGCGGAGACCTTCACGCTTCTGAGACCTTCACGCTTCTTGAAGCGGACGAGACAGAGTTTCGAGAACAGTTCCGCTCAATAGCGTGGTTTTGTCCGTTCCGGTAGACGCCCGGTCACGACGTCGGCGGGTCCGCCGGCTTGGCTCGCTGCGGGTGCACCGTCTCGTGCCGGACCAGCATCGCCACGCACTCGGCGATCTTCCGGGTGCGCGTCTCGGCCCGCTTGACGGCATTGACCCGGCTGATGAGGGCGAAGCGGTTGGTCTTGGTGAGCACCTCGAACATCGCCTGCGCCGCTGGGTCGGCGGCGATCGCGGCTCGCAGGTCGGCCGGCACCTCCGCTTCCGACGACGGCGCATAGGCGGCCGTCCACCGCCCGTCGGCCTTTGCGGCGTCCACCGCGGCGCAGCCGGCGGGCAGCATCAGGCCGGCCGCCTCCAACCGGGCCACGTTGGCGACGTTGCGCTGGGACCAGACACTGCGGGGCCGGCGCGGGGTGAACCGCCTCCAGGAACTCCCCTCGTCGCGCTTGCGGGCCTGCCCGTCGATCCAGCCGAAGCACAGCGCCTCGTCGACCGCCTGCTGCCAGGTCAGCGTGGTAA
Organism: Streptomyces sp. NBC_01520; assembly: GCF_045040375.1. Classification (NCBI taxonomy): domain Bacteria; kingdom Bacillati; phylum Actinomycetota; class Actinomycetes; order Kitasatosporales; family Streptomycetaceae; genus Streptomyces; species Streptomyces sp. NBC_01520. The sequence continues at coordinate 1,429,877 of NZ_CP109404.1, read as the reverse complement.
CGGAGCCGCCCTTCCTGGTCAGGGCGAGCCACACGCCAGGAGAGGCGGTGTGGTTGTCCTGAAGCCACGCGCGCAGCGCCGCGGCGTCAGCAACGATCAACTCATCCAGCTCGGTTCCGGTCATCACCGCAGGTTAGTGCCGCAACCCGGTGTTGCGACCTGTCGGGGTGACTCGTTGAGCCCGCAGCGTCGGTATGGCGTGAGGATGAGGGACCCCACAACGGCTCACTGAGCAGCATTTCCGCCTTCTACACGGCCCTCGCTCGGGGCAGACTCGTCGTGCTCGGCGACGCAGGTGCCGGCAAGACCGTGCTGGCCATGCAGTTGCTCATCGACACCATCGACCTGCAAGCCGGATCGTCTCCCGACCGCGGCCGCCTCATCCCTGTACGGCTCAGCCTGTCCAGTTTCGATGACACACGGCTCAGTTCGCCGAGCACCGCCCCGGCCGCGGCAGCCGCACTGCTCGACGAATGGATCGTCCGAGAACTTTCCAGCGGCGCGCACCCCCTCAAGCGCCGGCAGGCCAAAGTCCTGATGCAGGCAGGCTGGGTGCTGCCGGTTCTCGATGGTCTGGACGAAATGGACGCCGAAGACGCCTTCCCCACCCGCGCCCTGGCGGTGATGCGCGCCCTGAATTCCGCCGGCGGGCACGGCAGTCAGCCTGTCGTTGTCACTTGCCGCACGAGCCTCTACGACCGCCTGCAACAGACCCCGCAGATACACCCCGGCGACCTTCCCGTCCTTCAAGACGCCGCCGTCGTCACCCTGCAGCCACTCGACACCGGCCGCATCAAACGACACCTGGCCTACCGCTTCCCCCACCGCTCACGCCAGCACAACACCGGAAGCAACGACGAAGTTGAGGACCGGTGGCGTCCGATCGTCGACCACATCGCCCACCACTCTGACAGCCCGCTCGCCAGCCTGCTGCGCTCACCTCTGTGGCTGTTCATCGCCGTCGCCGGCTACTACCAGCCGCACACGCGACCCGAAGAACTTGAACACCTCCCCACGGCACAGCTACGCGACTTCCTCCTCGCGCGCCTCCTGCCCGAAACCGTCGCCCAGCACCGACGGAAAGACCCCAGCTACTCCGAGCCCGAAGTCCGAAAATTTCTGGGAACCCTCTCCCGCCACCTGATCACCGACCGCAAGCACGGCCACTCCGGCACGGACCTGCAACCACATCATCTGTGGCGCGCAGCAGGCCACTACATGCCGCGTATCTTCACCGCCACGACCCACACCGCGCTGACCGCGCTGTTCCTGCTGCTCACCCTCAGTCACTATCACAGCAAGACCTCCTACTGGATCCCGCCCTACGCCCCCGGGCGCGTACTCCTCTTCGCTGGCATACTCACCGTCATCGCGGTAGCCGTCCGCACAGCAGGCCGCCCAGTCCGCCTCCAGCGCCTGGACACCGCCATGCTGAACACCGCTTCCGGCCGGCGCCGGGTGCTCGCCGCCCTGGCATGCCTCACCGCTAGTGGAGCAGCCGGATACCTCTTCGGCCTCTGGTACAGCCAGGGATACGGGTCGAGGGTCGGCCAGGCGTACGGTCTCTCTTTTCTCTCCGTCGGCCTCGTCCTCGCCGCTGAGATCACGCTGGCTCGACGTCCCCCAGCAGTCAGCCGACCGAGCCTGCCGATGAACCGGGCTCTCGCCTTCCAGACCACCATCCTCGTCTTGTACGGGCTCGCGCTCAGCACCGTATTCGGCGCGATGAACCTCGCGGCCTATCCATGGCTGGCGTGGAGAGCCTTCACTGACGGAGCGGTTCTCGGACTCTTCCTCGGCGTCGCTATCGGGCTCGCCAGAACATGCAGTGAACCGCCCCGGGTTCGGTAGAGATCTCAGATTGTGGTTGTGACCTGGGGTTTCGCGGATTTCATGTAGTGGTTGGTCTCGTACTCGACGGGCGGGACGTGGCCTATCTCACCGTGGAGTCGGCGGTGGCAGTACCAGTCGACCCACTCGGCGGTGGCGAGTTCGACCTGGGAGAGCGTTTTCCAAAGCGGCCGTCTCGTTCGGGTAGTCGTCGCGCACCTCGGCGACCATGCGCACCGCACGACGGCGGAGCTCAAGCGGGTAACGGGAAGGTCGTGCCATGACTCGATCCTTTCATGAAATCGAGTCTCCATTCGAGCCGGGGCGATTCACAGCTCTCCCTGGCTCCGGTACACCGTCGCAGTCGGGATCTTGATGGCCCAACAACGCCTCCCCCTCCGCAGGCTGGGACCGATCCTGGACTGGATGTACGAGGCCGGCCTGCTTCGGCTCTCCGCAACGGCCATCCAATTTCGCCACAGCGCACTGCAAACCTGGATAGGGAAAAACACCTAAGCCACCGGTGACCAGCGGCAACGCCCGATGATCACCGCTCCGGTCAGGACGTCACACAGACGGCCAACACTCCCGGCACTGTCATGTCTCCACGCCGTCGCCGTCATCGTCGAGGCCGGGCACGTCCGGGTCGCGCAGCGGCCGCAGGATACCGCCGGCCGGGGCGGAGGCGGTGAAGCTGTAGCGGCCGAGCACATTGAGGTTCTTGTGCTTCAGCGGCGATAGCCGGGCGACCTCCTCGTCGCGGATCTCGTGACCCTCAGCGCGGAGCTGGGTGGCGGCGTCGTCGATGTACTTCGTGGTCCACAGCACGACGGCGTTGAGGACCAGGCCGAGCGAGCCGAGCTGGTCCTCCATCCCGTCCCGGTACGCCTGGTGGATGGTGCCGCGCTTGCCGTGGCACACGTCCCGGGCGAGCTTGTGGCGGGATTCCTGGACGGTGAGCTGCCGGTTCATCTGGCGGCGGTAGGTGTCGTCGACCGGACCGACCCAGCAGCGTGGCCACGACCCGGTCCACGGGGGAACGGGGCAGACCGGTGGCCGTCGTCAGGCCGCTGCGCCGCATACGCGGACCGGTGTGCGCCGCCATGGCGTGCAGGACGGCCAGACCACGTTCCAGTGGGCCGACGGCCTCTCCAGCCATGTCCGGCCCCTTCCCCCGCGTCTGATCAGTACGTATGCGAAAGGTACCCGGCTGCCCATTGACGCCCTCGACCGCAGCTGCACACGCTCAGCCCAAGTTTCAGCGAAAGAAATTTCGCTGGGCGAACATCAGGGGTGGCGGGGTGGCGGGTGCCGGGCAGGGGCGGCCCGCCGCCCCGCTCGCCGGTCCGGCCCTGGTCGCCCTGGCCCTGCGGCTCACGGCAGGCGTACCGAACCGGCCTCCGCGTAACATTTCAGACATCCCCGTCAGGAGTTCCCCCATGACCCTCACCCGTGGACTGATCATCAACGGCCAGGAGGTCCCGGCCTCCTCCGGCCGTACCACCCCCGACACCGGCCCCTGGACCGGAACCCCGTACGCGTACGTCGCCGCCGGCACCCCGCAGGACGTCACCCGGGCGGTCGACGCCGCCGAGGCGGCCTTCGGCGACTGGGCGGCCCTGGCCCCCTCCCGGCGCCGCGCGATCTTCCTGCGCGCCGCCGACCTGCTCGAATCCCGTACGACCGAGGCCGTGGCCCTGATGGCCGGCGAGGTCGGCGGAGCGGCACTCTGGGCGGGATTCAACGCCGCGCTCGCCGCCGGGATCCTGCGCGACGCCGCCGCCGCGATCACCCAGCCCACCGGGCAGATCCTCGCGACCGACGCCCCCGGCGCGTACTCGATGCAGATCCGGGTCCCGGTCGGCGTCGTCGCCGCGATCGCGCCCTGGAACGCTCCGCTGATTCTCGGCATCCGCGCCGTGGCCATGCCGCTGGCGATGGGCAACGCCGTCGTCCTCAAGCCCAGCGAGGACGCCCCGCTGGCCTGCGGCCTCTTCCTTGCCGACATCCTGCACGAGGCGGGGCTGCCGGCCGGTGTGCTCAATGTCGTCACCAACGCCCTCGCCGACGCCCCCGCCATCGTCGCCGCCCTCATCGGAGACCCCCGCGTCCGGCTGGTCAACTTCACCGGCTCCACCGCGGTCGGCCGCCGCATCGGCGTTCTGGCCGCCGAGAACCTCAAGCCCGCCGTACTCGAACTCGGCGGCAAGAACGCCCTGTTGGCGCTCGCGGATGCCGACGTGGACTACGCGGTGAACGCCGGGGCCTTCGGCTCCTTCATGAACTCGGGCCAGATCTGCATGTCGGCCGACCGTGTCATCGTCCACCGGGACATCGCCGAGGAGTTCCTCGGCAAGTTCGCCCAGAAGATCGACGCCCTTCCGTACGGCGATCCGTCCGACCCGGCGAACGTCGTCGGCCCGGTCATCAGCGCCCGCGCCGCCCGGCGCGTCGCCACCCTGATCCAGGACGCCACCGCCAAGGGCGCCCGGCTCCTCGCCGGCACCGGCCGGGTCGAGGGGGAGGCCGGGGCGCTGCTGGGGCCGGTCGTCCTCACCGGCGTCACCAAGGACATGGACATCTACCACGGGGAGATCTTCGGCCCCGCCACCGTCGTCCATGTCGTCGACAGCGCGGACGAGGCCGTGGCCCTGGCCAACGACACCCCCTACGGCCTGACCGCCGGTGTGATCACCGAGGACGTCGCCGCCGGTATCGCGGTGGCCCGCCGGCTGCGCACCGGCATCGTCCACGTCAACGGCCAGACCGTCGCGGACGAGCCGCAGGCCCCCTTCGGCGGAGTCAAGGATTCGGGCTACGGCCGCTTCGGGGGCCAGGCGGGCATGGACGCCTTCACCGACACCCGCTGGATCACCGTCCAGGCCCACGGGCACGCCCACTACCCCTTCTGATGCCCCGGCGGCCGCATCCGGTCCCACCGGCTGCGGCCGTACGGAGCCGCGCAGGCACCGGCATGGCCCGGCGTGCGCTGTGCCAGGATCACGGGGTGGGTGAGTGCTTCATCTGGCGGGTGAGCACGTCAGCTGGCGGGCCACAGTGGCTCAGCCGGTGGGCACCGATCCGTCTCCGGTGACCTCGCGCCGGCCAATCGGTGCTGACATCGGGGCGGGGCTCACGGCTTCCGGCAGGTGTGATCCCGAGGCGGAGGAGGCACCGGACGTGCAACCGTTCGAGATCGGCAAGGGTCTAGCGATCGAAGGACTGTTTTCGCCGAAGACACCGTCCGTTTACCCGCGTCCCAACAGAGGATCTCTCCATGCCGATACCCCCACACAACCGTCGCGCCTCCGGTGCCGCTGCCGCCCTCGGCGCTGCCGGCCTGATCGTGCTGGCCGCGGCTCCCGCAGCCTTCGGCGATGGAACCGCACCCGAACTGGTCGTCGGAGGCATCGAGCCGATCCACGGGTTGAAACCGGGGAGCACCTTCGACCTGCCGGTCACCGTGGCGAACAAGAGCAGCGGGACCGCCGAGAAGGTGTGGGTCTCCTACTCCGTCACTCGGGGGCTCGACTTCGCGGACGTTCCCTCCAACTGCCGTGTACAGCACATTGGGTCCTACGACGAGATGCTTGAGAACTGGACCGCGATGTGCGCGTTCGACCAGGCGGTGGAGCCGGGCGTCGTCTACACGCCCGAGAAGCCTCTCCGGGTCAAGGCACTGGACCGCGCGTACAACGACAGGCTGCGCGTGGATGTCGGGCGCGGCATCGCCCCGATGGAGGACGAGAACGGAGATCCGCCGGTGGCGGGGACCGCGCCGGCGGTGAAACTGGTCGAGGAACAGGCCGGGGGCGAGGGTTCCGCGGAACGTGTCGATGTGTCAGTCACCTCCGTCAGCACGGCCGACTACCAGGTGATGGGTGCCGCGTTGAGGGGAAGGGTCGGTGACACGGTGACGATGAAGGTGAAGTTCGCCAACGCCGGGCCCGCCTGGGTTCTGGAAGAGGAAGGGGAGCGGGTCGTCCAAGTCATGATTACGCCTCCCGCCGGAACCTCGGTCGTCAAGCGCGGCCAGTTCTGCCAGGCCAAGGGCAAGACTTATCGCTGCGGCGCGCACGTCGGTCTGAACATGACTGAGGACGCCCGAACGGTCTACATCTTCAAGCTGAAGATCGACAAGCGGATCGCGGGCGCCAAGGGCTCGATCGCGCTGAGCACCGAACCGCGGCCGTTCGACCACAACAAGGCCAACGACAAGGCCGACATCACGCTGGACGTGACGGATGGTGGCGCGACTACCGGTTCGACGGGCGGCTCGACCAGCGGCTCCAATGGTTCGACGGGCGGCTCGACCAGCGGCTCCAACGGTTCGACGGGCGGCTCGACCGATGGCTCGGCCGGCTCGACAGGCGGGTCGTCGTCGACCGGTGACGACGGAACGACGACGAACGGCGGCAACCTGGCAGAGACCGGCTCCTCGACACTGCCGATCACGGGCGCGGCTGCCGCAGCAGTGGTCACGGGGGCGGGCACCCTCGTCATCGTGCGCCGCCGCCGGGCCCGGAACCTGAGCTGACAACCGTCCGACGCGAGCGGCGGTACCCGCCCCGGACCTCTGTTCCGGGGCTTCCGCGCTGCCCTGATCGGTGGCGCCTCAGGTGGTTCCCGGGTTCCGGGCCGACTTGTTCGGGTCCGGACGCATCCCCGCCACGTCGTGCTGCTCGACGAGCCCGGACTGATCGAGGTATTCGGCGACCGTCGATGACCAGGCCTGCGAGAGACTCCTCCTCGATCGCCATCGTTGGTTCGGGTGCAAGCCGGGGAGACTTCGCGGTGAAGCATGGCCGGGCCGTGGATCTGTCGGACGGCTAAACCCTTCGCCGGCCGGGCGGGCCGGCCGATCCCGGAGATCGATCTGCCCTTCATCGACGGGCTCGGCCTCAGTACCTTCGCGCAGGTTCGTCGGGCAGTGCGACTCGCTGGGTCATACACGCGGGTCCAGGGCTCGTGTCCTCGCGGATTGCTGCGCGGCGCCATCTGGACTGCTCAGTCTCGCCAACCGCACCGCTCATCCGCCAACTGAGCCGCTCAGTCACAACGGCTGTGACTGAGCGGCTCAGTTGGCACGTTTCGCCAAGCGGAACGCTCAATCGCTGAGAAGGTCGGAAGCGCCGTTTCGGAGCCTCCCCTATCTGGGCACGACGATGATCAATGGTCATGTCCCGTGTGGTGGTGTAGCCGGGTCGAGTTGGTCGATGTCCTGGGGGCAGATCTTGTCCATGCTGCCTTCGGGGAGGTAGCGGCGGGGGCAGCCGCGGGTGGGCGAAACCGTCCGGCACCTCCGTCCGAACGGCTGCCCGGCCCCGCTCAGCTCTTCCGCTCACCCAGGACACAGAATTCGTTGCCCTCCGGGTCGAGGAGGGTCACCCAGTGCTGCTCGTCCTGCACGGTGTCGGCGCGCCGGGCACCGAGGGAGAGCAGCCGGGCGACCTCGGCCTTCTGGTCGTCGGGGCGAAAGTCGGGGTGGAGCCGGTTCTTCGACGTCTTGTCCTCGGGGACAGGCACGAAGAGCAGCCCCGGCATCTGGTCCGGCTCAGACCGGATCTCGATGATCTCCTCGGATTCGTCGACCACTACCCAGCCGAGAGCCTCGGCCCACCAGCGCCCGAGGGCGATGGGGTCGGAGGAGTCGACGATGATCTGTTCCCATTCGAGTGCCATGGGCGTGAGCATAAACAGGGTCGGCTGGCTGCCAGGGCTGGGGGTGACCGCCGTCGACCGCCGGTCCGGTGTGCGGATCGTGGCCCGCAGAGCGGTGTAGTAGCGCGATGTGGTAGCAGCAAATCGCGAGAAGTGATCGCTGCTGCACCACTCCAGGGGACACCACCTCATCAATCAGTGGCGCCCGTGATGCCCTCACGGGCTGATGCCCAAATAGGTTCGAACTCGGTCGCCGTGATCTCGGCCGCAGAGTCGGTGTCCTGCCAGCCGTCCAGGCTGCCCTCGGCGAGGATGCCGTACTTGTGTTGATAGACAGCCATAGCGGTGCGATCGCCGCGGTCACGGATGTCGAGGACCTCGCTCAAGGCCGCTGCGGTGACCGGCCTCGGAGTGGGACCTTGAAGGTCGACGTGGCGGAGTGCCCAGCCCTCGGCGTCGAGCTCGAAGTAGGACCAGGTGCCGAGGTCGTCGTAGTAGGAGCGGATCCATCGAGTGCCGCTGATCTTGAGGTTCCTTATCGGTTGTGCCGGTGGGGCAGGGGACGATTGCCGAAGGAGCCATAGACGCTCCTGTGCGCGGGGAAGCGGTGCTCCCGCGTCGATCTGCTGAGCCAGCGAGTTTGCGTGCTCGACGAGGAGCCGTCGCAGCTCAGCGTAGTGGGGCAGGGCATCGGGCCGGGTGAGTTGGAACCACGTGGTGTTGCGCCGGTTCGCCCAGGCGCGTTGAACGTGCTCCGTCTTTCCGGCCTCGATGGGACGAGGAGCGAAGAGATGCTCGCCTCGCGTGACTTGGCTCCAGTTGAAGATGGAGGCGTCCTGCCGCTTACAGTCGCCGAGCACCGGTCGGGCGGACCCCGGGGCCGGGGACAGGCGGTTGACCAGCGCCTGGCATTCACCGCGGCTGAGGTGCCAGTCCTCAGGGACGGAACGGCGGTAGTGATAGTCGACTGGGTCCGTCTGGGCGGCCAGCTTGCCGGCGAGATTGTGAAGCGCGATCTCGAAGGATGCTGGGCCTTGTCGTGCGCGCCCAACGGTACGCATCGTTGGCCGGAGTGAACTGCATCCGTCCGGGAGGGATCCCTAGGAACTCGGCTGCTTCGCCCATCGAGCCGCCGGAGACCCGATGGACGAGGCGGACGGCAGCGGTCCGCCGGAGGATCTTGGGGGTGATGCCCTCGATACGGCTGAAGTGATCCTCGAACCACCGGGGTTCCACGAAGGCTGGGACGTGCTCGGGCCGGTAGTCGCTGCGGAACATGCCAGGCAGACCATGGGGCCCGCTTGCGCGCCGGAATGTTCGGGTCAGTGGCTCTGCCGCGTGTCGTACTCCCATCGAACAGGAGCCCTCCAGGCGGTTGAACATGCGAGCCCAGGTGTCTCTGGCCATGCGGAGATCACCTGCCGGGTGAGGGGGTCGTGGCGTCCTCTCGTAACAGGCCCGAGCCGGGGATGCCGACGCCCACCAGGATGAGGGTGACATGCATGCGACAGCACTTCCATCACGTCGCCGGCGAAGTCCAGGGCGATCAACAAATTCCGTTCGGTCAAGCTTTCAAAGCCATGCATCCGCCCCGTGGCCAGCAGGTGCTGCAACCCGGGACGGTGTCGCTGCCCCGCCCGCCAGGTGAACCCGCGAACCGGCACCGATGCGATGGCCGGGACACTGGCCAGCTCCTGGACCGGACAGATCACATCCGCTTGTGCGGCCTTCCATTTCGCCGTCCACCGCCGTGCCCACCGCGGATTCGTGTCCAGCCTCCCCGCCGCGGCCGGATCGATGGCGTACGGCGCGATGAGGTCATCCGGGGCGCAGCTGTGCGACCACACCTGCCCGGGATTTAATCTGCGGAGCACGGACCGTAACCTTCATGCCCCCAGAACAGCCCGCTCGCCCCGCCTCCCGTGCGACTTCCCCGAAGACTCAGCAGGTCAACGGGGCAGCCGCTACCCTGCGGGCCAACACTGGCGCTCAGACGGGCCAACTCAAGCGCCAAAGGGCCAACTCGGACGCTCAGTGTCAGGCCCAAGGTGTCGTACAGTGAAAATCTTTGCATAAAACTGCATCACTGCGTATAGTCATGCCATCGACTAGGAGGATATCGATGGTGGTACGTGCGGCAGTGGCAGGGGCGAGCGGATATGCCGGCGGGGAACTGCTCCGCCTGCTCCTCACCCACCCCGGGGTCGAGATCGGTGCCCTCACCGGCCACTCCAACGCGGGACAGAAGCTCGGCGCGCTCCAACCGCACCTGAGGCCGCTCGCGGACCGAGTGCTCCTGCCGACCACGGCGGACGTCCTCGCCGGGCACGACGTCGTCTTCCTGGCCCTGCCCCACGGGCAGTCCGCCGCCGTGGCGGAGCAGCTCGGCGACGACGTGCTCGTCGTCGACATGGGCGCCGACTTCCGGCTGAAGGACGCCGCCGACTGGGAGAAGTTCTACGGATCGCCGCACGCCGGCACCTGGCCCTACGGCCTTCCTGAGCTGCCAGGGGCCCGCGCCGCACTGGCGGGGACCAAGCGCATCGCCGTCCCCGGCTGCTACCCGACGGCCGTCTCCCTCGCGCTCTTCCCGGCCTACGAGGCCGGTCTCGCCGAGCCCGAGGCCGTCGTCGTCGCCGCGTCCGGCACCTCCGGCGCGGGCAAGGCGGCCAAGCCGCACCTGCTCGGCTCCGAGGTCATGGGCAACATGTCCCCGTACGGCGTCGGCGGTGGACACCGGCACACGCCCGAGATGATCCAGAACCTCGGCGCAGTCGCCGGCGAACCCGTCACCGTGTCCTTCACACCGACCCTCGCGCCCATGCCCCGCGGCATCCTCGCCACGTGCAGCGCGAAGGCGAAGCCGGGGGTGAACGCCGAGTCGCTCCGCGCCGTCTACGAGAAGGCCTTCGCGGACGAGCCGTTCGTCGACCTGCTGCCCGAGGGCCAGTGGCCCGCGACGGCGGCCGTGTACGGATCCAACGCTGTCCAGATCCAGGTCGCCCACGACGAGGCGGCCGGCCGGATCATCGTGATCAGCGCCATCGACAACCTCGCCAAGGGCACCGCTTCCGGCGCCCTGCAGAGCATGAACATCGCCCTCGGACTTCCCGAGGACACGGGCCTCTCCACGATCGGGACCGCACCGTGAGGGACACCCGCGCGGCCGCCGGGCCGTGGGGGACGAAGAACACCGCGCCGCCGTGCCGGGCGGGCGGAGAGACGAACGAGGAGATGCAGTGAGCGTCACGGCAGCCAAGGGATTCACGGCGGCGGGTATCGCCGCCGGGATCAAGGAGAGCGGCGGACCGGACCTGGCCCTCGTGGTCAACAACGGGCCCCGCCGCGCCGCCGCGGGCGTCTTCACCTCCAACCGCGTCAAGGCCGCACCCGTCCTCTGGTCGGAACAGGTCCTCAAGGGTGGTGAGGTGACCGCCGTCGTCCTCAACTCCGGTGGTGCCAACGCCTGTACGGGCCCCCGGGGCTTCCAGGACACCCACGCCACCGCCGAGAAGGCCGCCGAGGTCCTCACCGGCCACAGCGCGGGCGAGATCGCGGTCGCGTCGACCGGACTCATCGGCCTGCCCCTCCCGATGGACAAACTGCTGCCCGGCATCGAGAAGGCCGCCGCCGCACTCGGCGAGCACGGCGGCGAGCGGGCGGCCATCGCCATCAAGACCACCGACACCGTGCACAAGACGGCCGTCGCGGGCGGCGAGGGATGGACCGTCGGCGGGATGGCCAAGGGCGCGGGCATGCTCGCCCCCGGCCTCGCCACCATGCTGGTCGTCCTCACCACCGACGCCGACGTCGACGCCCCCGCGCTCGACGCCGCGCTGCGCGACGCCACCCGCACCACCTTCGACCGGGTCGACTCCGACGGCTGCATGTCGACCAACGACACCGTGCTGCTGCTCGCCTCGGGCGCCGCCGGGGTCACCCCGCCGCAGGAGGAGTTCGCCGAAGCCGTACGGACCGTCTGCGCGGACCTCGCCCGACAGCTGATCGGTGACGCCGAGGGCTCCTCCAAGGACATCCGCATCGAGGTCGTGGGCGCGGCCACCGAGGACGACGCCGTCGAGGTGGGCCGCAGCATCGCCCGCAACAACCTCCTCAAGTGCGCCATCCACGGCGAGGACCCCAACTGGGGCCGGGTCCTCTCCGCGATCGGCACCACGAAGGCCGCCTTCGACCCGGACCGGCTCAACGTCGCCATCAACGACGTCTGGGTGTGCAGGAACGGCAGCGTCGGTGAGGACCGCGAGCTCGTCGACATGCGCTACCGGGAGGTCCGGATCACCGCGGACCTCGCCGAGGGCGACGGGACGGCCGTCATCTGGGCCAACGACCTCACCGCCGAGTACGTCCACGAGAACAGCGCGTACAGCTCATGAGCGCCGCGAGGAAGCACACCGCGCTGCCCAAGGCGCAGATCCTCATCGAGGCGCTGCCCTGGCTGACCCGCCACAACGGCAAGACCGTCGTCATCAAGTTCGGCGGCAACGCCATGATCGACGAGGAGCTGAAGGCCGCCTTCGCCCAGGACGTCGTCTTCCTGCGGCACGCCGGTCTCCAGCCCGTCGTCGTGCACGGCGGCGGCCCGCAGATCAGCGCCCAGCTCGACAAGCAGGGCCTGGTCAGCGAATTCAAGGCCGGTCTCCGCGTCACGACGCCCGAGGCGATGGACGTCGTCCGCATGGTGCTGGCCGGACAGGTCCAGCGGGAGCTCGTCGGCCTGCTCAACCAGCACGGACCGCTGGCCGTCGGCATGACGGGCGAGGACGCCCACACGATCACCGCCACCCAGCACCGCCCGGTGATCGACGGCGAAGCCGTGGACATCGGCCGGGTCGGCGAGATCACCGCCATCGACACCGGGGCCATCCAGGCACTGCTGGACGACGGCCGGATCCCGGTCATCTCCTCCATCGCGCGGTCGGCCGAGGACAACCACGTCTACAACGTCAACGCCGACACCGCCGCCGCCGCACTCGCCGCAGCGCTGAACGCCGAGACGCTGATGGTCCTCACCGACGTCGAGGGCCTGTACGAGGACTGGCCGAACAGCGACGACGTGATCAGCCGCCTCACCGCCACCGAGCTGGAGAAGCTGCTGCCCGATCTGTCCAGCGGCATGGTCCCCAAGATGCAGGGCTGCCTGCACGCCGTACGCAACGGGGTCGAGACGGCCCGCGTCATCGACGGCCGGGTCCAGCACTCGATCCTGCTGGAGATCTTCACCGACGAGGGAATCGGGACGATGGTCGTGCCCGACGCACGGACCGTACAGGGGGAGTCATGAGCAACCAGGAGTTCACACAGCGCTGGCAGGGCGCACTCATGGACAACTACGGCACGCCGCAGCTGTCCCTGGTGCGCGGTGCCGGAGCCCGGGTGTGGGACGCCGACGGCACCGAATACCTCGACTTCGTCGGCGGGATCGCGGTCAACGCCCTCGGTCACGCCCACCCGGCCGTCGTCGGGGCCGTCTCCCGCCAGATCGGCTCGCTCGGCCACGTCTCCAACCTCTTCATCGCCGAACCGCCCGTCGAGCTCGCCGAGCGGCTGCTCCAGCTCTTCGGCCGCGCGGGCCGGGTCTACTTCTCCAACTCCGGTGCCGAGGCCAACGAGGCCGCCTTCAAGATCGGCCGGCTCACCGGGCGCGGCCACATGGTCGCCACCGACGGCGGCTTCCACGGCCGGACCATGGGCGCCCTCGCCCTCACCGGCCAGCCCAAGAAGCGCGAGGGCTTCCTCCCGCTGCCCGGCGACGTCACCCATGTGCCGTACGGGGACGTCGAGGCGCTCCGGGCCGCGGTGACCACCGGCACGGCACTGCTGATCATCGAGCCCATGCAGGGCGAGAACGGTGTGGTCGTCCCGCCCAGGGGCTATCTGGAGGCCGCCCGTGAGATCACCCGGGCCACCGGCACGCTGCTGGTCCTGGACGAGGTGCAGACCGGGATCGGCCGCTGCGGCCACTGGTTCGAGCACCAGGCCCACCAGGGCGTCGAGCCCGACCTCGTCACGCTCGCCAAGGGCCTCGGCGGCGGACTGCCGATCGGCGCCACCGTGGCGTTCGGCGCGGCGGCCGACCTGCTGAAGCCCGGTCAGCACGGCACGACGTTCGGCGGCAACCCCGTCGCCTGCGCCGCCGGCCTCGCCGTCCTGGACACCCTCGCCGCCGACGGCGCCCTGGACGAGGTGAAGCGGCTCGGCGAGAAGATCAGGGACGGCGTCGAGGGCCTGGGGCACCCGCTGGTCTCCCACGTCCGCGGCTCCGGCCTGCTGCTGGGTATCGTGCTCACCGGGCCCCTCGCGGCGAAGGTGCAGCAGGCGGCTCAGGAAGCCGGACTCCTGGTGAACGCGCCCGCCCCCGATGTCGTACGGCTCATGCCGCCGCTGATCATCGGCGACGCCGAGGCCGACGCGTTCCTGCGGATCCTGCCGGGAGCTCTCGACGCGGCCTACGGGGACGGACGGTCCGCAGAGTGACGATCCGCAGAATGAGGCGACGACGATGACCGAGGCGCAGGAATCCGAGCACGGCGGGCCGTCGGTGCCACAGACCCGCACGGCACGCCACCGCAGGATCGTGGACATCCTGAACCGTCAGCCGGTGCGCTCGCAGAGCCAGCTGGCCAAGCTGCTCGCCGACGACGGGCTGAGCGTCACCCAGGCGACGCTCTCCCGCGACCTGGACGAGCTCGGCGCGGTGAAGATCCGCAACACCGGCGGCGAACTGATCTACGCGGTGCCCAGCGAGGGCGGCTTCCGCACCCCGCAGGCACCGCTCGGCGGGTCCGCGAAGGAGGAGCGGATGCGCAGGCTCTCCGCCGAACTGCTCATCTCCGCGGAGGCCTCGGCGAACCTGGTGGTGCTGCGTACGCCGCCGGGCGCCGCGCAGTTCCTCGCCTCGGCCATCGACCAGGCCGAACTCCGGGCGATCCTGGGCACGATCGCGGGGGACGACACGCTGATGCTGATCAGCCGTGACCCCAACGGCGGCCAGGCACTGGCCGACCACCTGCTGCGGCTCGCCCAGAACGACCGCTGACGGGCCGTCCGTCAGTAACGCGTGATCGCGGTCGGGCCGGACTCGGTCCCGACCGCGATGTGCGGCCGCCGGGCCGGGTCCGCCCAGGCCAGGATCCGGTCCATGACGGCCGCCGGCACGGAGACGCAGCCGGCGGTCGCCCCCTTGCCGTCGACGTGCAGGAAGATCCCGGCACCCCGGCCCCGGACCGGCCGGTCGTAGTTGAAGCCGATCACGAGCGCGCGGGCGTACTGCGTGCGGTACGCGACCAGGTGCTCGGCCTCGCCCGCCCGGCAGTGGGCCGGGAGCGGCTCCACCCAGCGGTTGTACGCACGGGACGCGTTGTCCTGGCACCACCACGAGCGGTCGTTGACCCGGCGGTACGGATAGCGGGTCCCGGCCGGGGCGGCCCCGGTGCCGAAGGCGTACGGCAGGTCGTAGAGGCCGGTGGGCGTGGTGTTCGTGCCCTGGGTACGGGTGGCGCCCTCGGCCAGGCCGTTCGCGCCGAAGCGGGCCGGCGCCGAACCTGCCGCCACCCACCTGCCCCACCGCCGGTCCCACCAGGTGACCGTGCCCGTGGTGGAGTCCGCGGCGGGGGCCTCGGCGGTGATCAGCTGGCTGCCGCCGCCCGTGTCGGCCAGCCGTTCCGGAAGGGGCGGCGGCTCCGCGGGGCGCGCCCCGAGTGACACCAGCACGAGCAGAACCGACAGGGCCGGCGAAGATCCACGCATGCTCCGGACCGTACTGCCCGTGCCGGAACCGCCCCACCGCACCTGCTCCGTACGGCCCAGCGCCGCACGCCGTGCCGTACGGCCTGGCGCCTACCCCGCGGACGTGGGCGCGGGCAGGCCGGGCAGCGGCAGGGGGAGACCGGGCAGCCCGTCGATGCTGGTGGCGATGTGGTCCTTCTTCCCGAAGTACGCGCTCAGGCTCGCGTCGTCCTCACGCCGGAAACGGTCGGCGTGCAGGGTCCGGTCCTCGTCGTACGCCATGAAGGGCACCCCGTATCCGCAGGTGTCCCGGATCAGTTCGGCCGTCACCACGATGATGGCGCGCAGCCCGTGCGGGGCCGGGTCGACCGTGGGGAAGTGGCCGAGGAGACCGGGGAACCGGGGGTCGTCGCGGAAGACCGGCTCACCGCGGCCGTGCACCCGGACGATGTTCGGAGGCCCCTGGAAGGCGCACCACATCAGGGTGATGCGGCCGTTCTCACGGAGATGGGCGATGGTCTCCGCGTTGCTCCCGGCGAAGTCCAGGTAGGCCACGGTCCGTTCGTCGATGACGGCGAAGGAACCGTTGACGCCCTTGGGGGAGAGATTGACCGTGCCGTCGGAGTCCAGGGGCGAGGTGGCGGTGAAGAAGATGTGCTGCTCCTCGATGAAGGTGCGCAGCCGTCCGTCGATACGCTCATGCGTTTTTCCCATGGGGCGAAGTCTCCGTCGACGACGCCGTCGCCGGTAGTGGGTTTCATCCACCGGGACCGGCGGGCGGCAGGGGCTCGTAGCGGGCGCGCTGCGCCTCATGGGCGACCTCGGGGTCCTCGTCCTCCTCCAGCGGGGCCAGCACGCGTTTGCGCAGGGCGAGGCTGTGGGCGCAGAGCAGGCGCAGGCCGGACCGCCGTACGTGCCGGGGGCGGTCCGGGGCAACCAGGCCTGCCAGCCACTCCTCCGGCACGAGCAGGACGTACGGCACCAGGGCCTTGCGGGCGGTGCGCACCACCGGCGGATGCGGGTCCTCCATGGCGGCCATCAGCTCGTCGGGGGAGACCGCGTCCAGCATGCGCAGTGCGGCGAGCGCCGCGGCCCGCACCCGGCCCTCCGGATGGGCCGTCAACGGCCGGAGCAGGGCCGCCGCGTCCGGCGCCCCGGACTCGGCCAGACCGAACAGCGCCCCGGGTGCGAGGCCGGGCGCGACCGGGTCGGCGCACAGCGCGCGGTAGAGATCCTGCGCGTCGCGGTCTTCGAGCCGCAGGACCAGGCGGGCGGCGGAACGCACCCCGGCCGACGGGTCCGCCAGGTGGAGCGCGGCCTCCGGACCCCGGCCCGCCCGGTGCAGCGCCGTCACGGCCGAGGACCGGGCCACGGCGGAGGAGGCGGTGAGCAGGGGGTCCAGGATCCGCTCCGGGTCACCGGCACGGACCCTGGCCAGCAGCGCGTCGGTGCACACGTGGCGGACGGCCCGGTCCCGGGCGGTGAGGGCGAGTTCGGTGAGATCGGCGGGTGTGAGGAGCCCTCGCTCCAGGGACAGCCGCGCCCCGAGGATCCGGACCCGGGCCAGCGGGCTGGCGCGGAGCCGGGCCGGGAGCGAGGCCGGCAGGGGCTGGGCGGCGGCCAGCACCCGCTCCAGGGCCCAGCCACCGTGCGGACGCAGGCTCAGACGCAGGGCCAGGGGTACCAGCTGCGAGGCCGCCGCCTCCGGTCCGTCCAGGGCCGCCCCCAGCACCCGGCGGGCCCGCTCCCGTACCCGCGGCCGGGAATCGGCGCAGCGCACCAGCAGCAGGGGCAGGAGGGCCGGCCGTCCCTGAGCGAAGGCCAGCGCCGCCTCCCGCGCCTGCCACCGGTCGTGGCAGAGGACGAGCGCGATCTCTGCCTCGGAGGGCGGGAACCGCGACCAGGTGACGTCGTGGGCCTCCTCGTCCCAGCGGGGAGCGGCGGCCCAGTCGACCGACCCGCGGCCGTCGGCGTGCCGCTCCCGGAGCAGGGACCGCAGCGGCCGGACCCCGCTCCGCCACGCGGTCGCCGACCGTATCCGCCGGTCGAGGTCCACCCACGCCTCAGGGTCGGCCGTGTCCAGCGCCGCGGCCAGGGGTTTACCGAGCAGGAGACGGTCCTGGGGCGGGAGGTACAGCGTGGGGGACAGGGGGACGAGGTTCCGCATGGGTCCAGCCTAGGGATCACGCACCCCTCCCACCAGCACCTTTGACAAACCATACAGAGGGCCGCATAGTTATACCTCGTCCTCGAAGATCGCGGCCCGGCACGGCCTCGCCCGATCCACGGCGTCACCGCCGCCTCCCCCTCCGTGCGCGCGGGGAGGCGGTCGCACACCCACCCCTTGCACTCCCGAGGAGCACGCAGTGAGCAACGGCACCGGCAACAGCGACGTACGCCTCTGGGGCGGCCGTTTCGCCGACGGCCCCGCCGAGGCGCTGGCCAAGCTGTCCGCCTCCGTCCACTTCGACTGGCGGCTCGCCCCGTACGACATCGCCGGCTCCCGCGCCCACGCGCGTGTCCTCAACAAGGCGGGCCTGCTCACCGAGGACGAGCTGACCCGCATGATCGCCGGACTCGACGCGCTCGAAGCGGCCGTCGCCGACGGTTCGTTCACCGGAACGATCGCGGACGAGGACGTCCACACCGCGCTGGAGCGCGGCCTCCTGGAGCGCCTCGGCCCGGACCTCGGTGGCAAGCTGCGGGCCGGCCGGTCCCGCAACGACCAGGTCGCCACGCTCTTCCGGATGTACCTGCGCGACCACGCCCGGATCATCGGCGGGCTGATCGCCGAGCTCCAGGACGCCCTCGTCGGGCTCGCCGAGGCGCACCCGGACGTGGCCATGCCGGGCCGCACGCACCTCCAGCACGCCCAGCCCGTCCTGTTCGCCCACCACGTCCTGGCCCATGCGCAGCCCCTGATCCGGGACGCCGAGCGGCTGCGCCAGTGGGACGAGCGGACCGCCGTGTCCCCGTACGGCTCCGGCGCGCTGGCCGGGTCGTCCCTCGGGCTCGACCCGGAGGCCGTCGCGGCTGACCTCGGCTTCGAGCACGGCTCCGTCGCCAACTCCATCGACGGCACCGCGTCCCGCGACTTCGTCGCCGAGTTCGCGTTCATCACCGCGATGATCGGCATCAACCTCTCCCGGATCGCGGAGGAGGTCATCATCTGGAACACGAAGGAGTTCTCCTTCGTCACCCTGCACGACGCCTTCTCCACCGGGTCGTCGATCATGCCGCAGAAGAAGAACCCGGACATCGCCGAGCTGGCCCGAGGCAAGTCCGGCCGTCTCATCGGCAACCTCACCGGCCTGATGGCGACGCTCAAGGCACTCCCGCTCGCGTACAACCGCGACCTGCAGGAGGACAAGGAGCCCGTCTTCGACTCCTGCGACCAGCTGGAGGTCCTGCTCCCCGCCTTCACCGGCATGATGGCCACGCTCACCGTCCACCGGGAGCGCATGGAGGAGCTGGCCCCGGCCGGCTTCTCGCTCGCCACGGACATCGCCGAGTGGCTGGTCAGGCAGGGCGTCCCCTTCCGGGTCGCGCACGAGGTCGCGGGCGAGTGCGTCAAGGTCTGCGAGCAGCAGGGCATCGAGCTCGAGGAACTGACGGACGAGCAGTTCGCCAAGATCTCCGAGCACCTCACCCCCGAGGTGCGCACGGTGCTGAACGTGCCCGGCGCCCTGGCCTCCCGGGACGGTCGCGGCGGCACGGCCCCGTCGGCCGTCGCCGTACAGCTCGCCGAGGTGAAGGCCGACCTGGTGACGCAGCACGCCTGGGCGACCGCGCGCCGCTGATTCACAGGCATCGCGGGCTACGTTGACGGGAAGGCGTTCGGAACCGACCCAGAGGAGCCCGCGATGCCCTTCGCCCGCCTGAACCGAGCGACCACCCCGACCGCGCACATCGGACTGGGCCTGGCCGCCGTAGGCAGGCCCGGCTACATCAACCTGCACCGCGACCGGGACCTCCCGGCCGACCGCAGCGTGGACGCGTTGCGCGCCCGCACCCACGAGCTCCTGGACGCGGCCTACGCGCAGGGCGTCCGCTACTTCGACGCGGCCCGCTCCTACGGCCGCTCCGAGGAGTTCCTCGCCGACTGGCTGACCGCCCGCCCCGACGCGGCGGACGTGGTCGTCGGCAGCAAGTGGGGCTACACCTACACCGCCGACTGGCGGGTCGACGCCGAGGCGCACGAGGTGAAGGACCACGGCCTCGCCACGTTCGAACGGCAGCGCGCCGAGAGCGCCGGACTGCTCGGCGACCGGCTCGACCTCTACCAGATCCACTCGGTGACCGCCGACAGCCCGGCGCTGAGTGACAAGGACCTGCACGCCCGCCTGGCAGCCCTGGCCGCCGAGGGCACCACCGTCGGGATCTCCACCAGCGGCCCCGCCCAGGGCGACGCCATCCTGGCCGCCCTGGCCGTGACGGTGGACGGCGAGCCCCTCTTCCGCACGGTCCAGGCCACCTACAACGCTCTGGAGACCTCCGCGGGCCCGGCACTCGCCGAGGCGCACGACGCCGGGCTCACCGTCATCGTCAAGGAAGCCATGGCCAACGGCAGGCTGGCCGGGTCCGAAGCCCCCGCCGTCGTCCAGGAGATCGCCGCCGAGGCGGAACTGGGCGCGGACGCCGTCGCCCTGGCCTTCGTGCTCCACCGGCCGTGGGCGGGCGTCGTCCTGTCCGGTGCGGCCACCGTCACCCAGCTCGCCGGCAACCTGCACGCCCCGCTCCTCGACCTGGACACCGAACGCCTCGACCGGCTGGACGCCCTGGTGGAGGAGCCGGAGGCGTACTGGCGGCACCGCTCCACGCTGCCCTGGAGCTGAGCCCGGGTCACGCCCAGCCGGCGAGCGCGTCGAAGTCGGCCCGCACCAGCCCCACCCGGGGGTCGACCGGACGCAGCAGCGCCCGCCCCGGGTGGTGCCCCGCCACCCAGCCCGTGTCGAGGTCCGTGATCTCGTCGTCGACCCAGGCGAACGGCCGCCCGGCCGCGTACTCCACGACGTACCGCGTCTTCCAGTACGTCCCGTCCCCGGTGGCGCCGTGCATCGCCGGCCAGTCGATGTAGGGCAGGGGCGGCAGCCCCAGGTGCGGGCCGATCCACTCGTTGGCCTCGTTCTTCCAGGTGGTCGCCCAGACGAGTTCGTACCGGCCGGTGAGGGCGAGCAGCTCCTCGCCGTGCCCCGGGTTGAGCAGGACCGGGAGCGCGGGGCCCGCCGTCCACCCCGTCGGCCGCATGCGGTGCCGCCGGTAGCCCTGCGGCGGCTCGCGGCGGGAGAGCGCCTCGTACGGGTTCAGCGGACCGTCGATGTCGATCAGCAGCAGCGGCTTCATCGCCTCATGGTGCCCGCCCCGTCCCCGCCCGGGGCGTCCACGGCGAGTGGACAGGGCGAATGAGACATGCACGTCTCATGTGGGATAGTGTCGTCTCATGACTCTCGACCGTGAGCAGGTTCTGCGCAGCGCCGCGGCCCTGCTGACCCACAGATCCACGGCGACCATGGACGAGGTCGCCAAGGCGGCGGGCATCGGCCGCGCCACCCTGCACCGCCACTTCGCCGGGCGCGACGCCCTGGTCAGGGCGCTGGAGGACCTCGGCATCCGCGAATTCGAGGCCGCCCTGGACGCCGCCGCGCTCGACGAGGGAACCGCCGAGGAAGGTCTGCGGCGGCTCGTCGCCGCCGTCGAACCGGGTGCCGGGCTGCTGTCCTTCCTCGTCACCGAGAACCAGCTCTTCGAGGGCGACCAGGTGAACGACGGCTGGAACCGGCTCGACGCGCGGGTCTCCGCCTTCTTCCGGCGCGGACAGGAGCGCGGCGAATTCCGGATCGACCTCACCCCGGCCTGGCTGACCGAGGCCCTGTACGGGCTGATCGGCACCGGGGCGTGGGCCGTGCAGGTCGGACGGGTCGCCGGACAGGACTTCCAGTACATGATCGTCGAGTTGCTGCTCGGCGGAGCACGCCGGAGCGTGGAGAAATGAGCAGCACCTACGAGCAGGCCGACACCTCCGACGACCTGTACCACCCGGGCCGGTGGATCGCCCTCACCGTCCTCGTCCTGGCCGTGCTGCTGGTGGCCGTCGACGCCACCGTCCTCGGCCTGGCGACCCCGTTCCTCAGCGAGGACCTCGAACCGACCGGCACCCAGCTGCTCTGGATCGGTGACGTCTACTCCTTCGTCATCGCCGGGCTCCTGGTATCCATGGGCAGCCTCGGCGACCGCATCGGCCGCAAGAAGCTGCTGCTCTGCGGAGCCGTCGCGTTCGGCGCCGTCTCGGTCCTCAACGCCTACGCGACCACGCCCGAGATGATGATCGTGGCCCGGGCCCTGCTGGGTGTCGCGGGCGCCACCCTCATGCCGTCCACCCTCGCGCTGATCCGCAACCTCTTCCACGACCCGCGCGAGCGCAGCCTCGCCATCGGCATCTGGGGCGCCATGGCCTCCGCCGGTGCCGCGGTCGGCCCCGTCGTCGGCGGAGTCCTCCTGGAGCACTTCTGGTGGGGTTCCGTCTTCCTGATCAACCTGCCCGTCATGGCGGTGCTCGTCGTCGTCGGCATCAAGATGATCCCCGAGTCCAAGGACCCCGCCCCCGGCCCCTGGGACCTGCCCAGCGTGGGCCTCTCCCTCATCGGCATGATCGGCGTCGTGTACGCCATCAAGGACCTGGCGGCGCACGGGGTCAGCTGGCCCGTCGCCCTCTCAGCCGTCGGCGGCGTGCTCGCGCTCGTCTGGTTCGTACGGCGGCAGTTCCGGCTCCCCGCACCCCTGCTGGACATGCGGCTCTTCCACCACCGGGGCTTCTCGGGAGCGGTGCTCGCCGACCTGCTGACCATCCTCGGCCTGTCCGGCCTGGTCTTCTTCCTGTCCCAGTTCCTGCAACTGGTCCAGGGACGGGGACCACTGGAGGCCGGGCTCGCCGAGCTGCCCGCGGCGATCGGAGCGGTGACCGCCGGCCTGATGGCGGGCGCCGCCGCCCGCCGCTTCTCGGTGCGCTCCGTGGTGACCGGTGGGCTCGGGGCGATCGGCCTGGCGCTGGCCACGGTCACCGTCATCCACAAGGAGACCGGCTATCCGCTGATCGGCGCCCTGCTCCTGGTCGTGGGCGTCGGCGCGGGCTTCTCCTTCACCGTCACCGCCGACGTGATCCTCTCCAGCGTCCCCAAGCAGCACGCGGGCTCCGCGTCCGCGGTCTCCGAGACGGCGTACGAGCTCGGCGCGGCCCTCGGCATCGCGCTGCTCGGCTCCATCGTCACCGGCATCTACCAGGACTTCGCCACCCCGGACGGCGTATCGCCGGCCACCGCCGCGGCGGCCCACGAATCACTCGGCGGCGCCGTCGAAGTGGCCGAAGGGCTTCCGGCCCAGCAGGCGGACGCACTGGTCTGGGCGGCGCAGGAGTCGTTCGTCAACGGGCTGAGGGTCGCCGCGGGCGTCGGCGCCGCGGTGCTGCTCGCGACCGCCGTCGCCGCGTGGTTCCTGCTGCGCGGCCAGAAGCTGGAGGACGGCGTGGTGCCCTAGCGGTATTGCCCTGTGAGGTCGGGGACGCGAGGTCCACCTGCTCCCGTCCGGACAGGACGCGAGGTCCACCTGCTCCCGTCCGGACAGGACGCACGGTCCACCCGTACGGCGGGCGGACGAAAGGGCCCGTACCCCGCCATTCCGGGGTACGGGCCCTTTCACGCCGGGTTCGGCCCGATGATCAGGCGGCCTTGGCCTTCGTCGCGTACATGTCGACGTACTCCTGGCCGGACAGCCGCATCACCTCGGCCATCACCGAGTCCGTCACCGCCCGCAGGACGTAACGGTCGCGGTCCATGCCCTCGTAGCGGGAGAACTCCATCGGCTCACCGAAGCGGACCGTGACCTTGCCCGGACGGGGCAGACCGGCGCCGCCCGGCTGCAGCTTGTCCGTGCCGATCATCGCGAACGGCACCACCGGCGCACCCGTCATCAGCGTCAGCCGCGCGATGCCCGTACGGCCCCGGTAGAGGCGGCCGTCGGGGGAGCGGGTGCCCTCGGGGTAGATGGCGAAGGCGTTGCCCTCCTCCAGTACCCGGCGGCCCGTCATGAGCGCCGCGACGCCGCCGCGGCCCCCGTCCCGGTCCACCGGGATCATCCCGCAGCCGGTGAAGAACCAGGCCATCAGCCGGCCCTTGAGGCCCTTGCCGGTCACGTACTCGTCCTTGCCGATGTAGAACACCGGCCGGTCGCAGCAGATCGGCATGATCATCGAGTCGATGAACGTCAGGTGGTTGCCCGCGAGAATCACCGGCCCGGTTCCCGGGATGTTCTTGGCGCCTTCCACCTGGGGGCGGAACAGCAGGCGCAGGATCGGTCCGAGCACTGCCTTGATGACGGTGAGTCGGGACAACGCATCCTCCGGTGTAGTGGCCGGGCCGGCCGGGTCGGGTTCTCGTAAGGGTCTGTGCAGGTGAGGACGATACTCGCGGGTCCCGCCCGATCGCACATCGGGTTCACGAAGCGGATACGCAGTGTTGACGTGTGTTTCCGCCATGTTCGTCCACGAGCCGCCCCTCCGATGGCGTAGCTGCCTACGATCACGCCCCGGGGCCTCCCACCGGGCCTGTTGCCACACCCCGCCGTGCCGCCGCCGGCCGGCACGGCTCCGCCGCGCCGCACCGTTCGGCGGTCCACGACACCGGACCGCTCCCCGATCCTGCCCGGTCCGGACGGAAGACCCCAGCTCGACACGTGCCAGACATCACATGCGAGGAGCATTCATGACAGAGCGTGCGCAGACGAGCCCCGGCCGCCGGACCCTCCTGGGCGCGGCCGTGCTCGGCACGGCGGCCCTCGGACTGACCGGGACGGCGAACGCGGCCGAGCGGAACCGCGGCGGCAGCGGCCACGGCTCCTACCGGGACCTGCCCGTGCCGACCGTCATCGGCCACCGCGGCGCCAGCGGCTACCGGCCCGAGCACACCCTCGGCGCCTACCAGCTGGCCCTGGACATGGGCGCGCACATCGTCGAGCAGGACCTGGTGCCGACCAAGGACGGGCACCTGGTCTGCCGCCACGAGAACGACATCACCGGCACCACGGACGTCGCCGAGCACCCCGAGTTCGCCGGCCGCAGGACCACCAAGAAGGTCGACGGCGTCGCCCTCACCGGCTGGTTCACCGAGGACTTCACCCTCGCCGAGCTGAAGACGCTCCGCGCCAAGGAGCGCATCCCCGGCAACCGCCAGGAGAACACCCTCTACGACGGCCGCTGGGAGATCCCCACCTTCGAGGAGGTCCTGCGCTGGGCCGACCAGGAGGGACGCCGGCGCGGCAAGCCCGTCTGGCTCTACGTCGAGACCAAGCACCCCACCTACTTCCGGGGCCTCGGCCTGGGCCTGGAGGAGCCGCTCGCCCGGCTGCTGCGCCGCTACAACCGCCACCGCGCGAACTCCCCGCTGATCCTGCAGTCCTTCGAGCCGGGCTCCATGCTGCGGCTGTCGAAGCTCGTCGCCACCCCGCGGGTCGTCCTGCTGTCCGGGCCCACCTCCCGGCCGTGGGACTTCGTGGAGTCCGGCGACCCGCGCACCGTCGCCGACCTGGTGAAGCCCGCCGGGCTGAAGTGGATCGCCTCCTTCGCGCAGGGCCTCGGCCCCACCCTCGACCTGGTCATCCCGAAGGACGGCGCGGGCCGGCTGACGACGCCCACCACCCTGGTCGCGGACGCGCACGCGCGGGGCCTCGTCCTGCACCCGTACACGATGCGCAACGAGAACACCTTCCTGCCCGCCGATTTCCGGCGCGGCACCGACCCGAACGCCTACGGCGACGTGTTCGGCGCCCTGCGCGCGTACTTCGACGCGGGCATCGACGGGATCTTCTCCGACAACCCGGACACCGCCCTGCTCGCGGCGGCGGACTTCGCGAAGGACTGACCCACCGTCGTCAGCCGCCCGGCCGGGATGCCCCGGTCGGGTGGAGCTCCCCGCGCGGGGCAACCGGCCGGGCGCGGGGAGCGTTGACGGGGCATGACGCTTCCCGATCCTGCTCTCCGGGCCTCGGACACCGCCCGGCGAGCCACCGTCCGCGCCCTGGGCCCGCTGGTACGCGCGGAGGCGACGGCCGAGGCCCCCGCCGCCGGGATCGACGCCGCGGACCTGGAACAGGCAGTGTGGCTGCGGCTGCTGGAGCGCCCGGCCGGCCAGGGGCCGCCCGCGGACCCCGCCCGCTGGGTCCGCACCGCCGTCCGGGCCGAGGCCCGCCACGCCCGCCGCAGGGCCCGGCGCGAATACGCGTACGCGCCCGGCGGGCCCGCGGACGACGTGACCGGCTGCCCCGAGCGGATCGCCGTGGGCGCCGACGAACGCCGGGCGCTGCGCGCCGCGGTGGGCCGGCTGCCCGGGAGATGTCCCCGGCTGCTGGCGGCGATGCTGGCTCCCCACGATCCGACGTACCGGGAAATCGCAGGGGAGTTGGGTATGTCACAGGGCAGTTTGGGACCGATGCGTTCCCGATGCCTTGGATGTCTGCGCAGAATGCTCGCGGCGGAGGTTGTAGCTCCTGAACTGCGGGGAAAGGAGCGGTAGACAACCGGCGGACCAGGTGAGCGGGAGGCGTGCGCACATGGGCACGAGTGTGACCATCTCGGCGGCGACGGCACAGGACGTCGAGCAGATCTTCAGGCTCCAGTACCTCTGTTTCCAGAGCGAGGCGGAGCTGTACGGCAACTACCGGATCGACCCACTGATCCAGACCCTCGAATCGGTTCGCGGCGAAGTCGCCATGGACCTGGTGTTCGTGGCGCGGCTCGGCGAGGAAGTCGTCGGCTCGGTGCGCGGCTTCACCGACACGGACGGCACCGGCCGGATCGGCAAGCTCTGCGTCCATCCCCGTCTCCGCGGGCACGGCCTCGGCACCCGCCTCCTGAGCGCCGCCGAATCGGGCCTGGCGGACGGGCGTTCGGCCACCCGGTTCCGACTGCACACCGGGGAGCGCAGCGAGGGCAATCTGCGCCTCTACCGGAAGGCGGGCTACGCCAGGGTCGGCGACGCCACCGGCGAGGACGGCGTCCGCCTGATCCTGCTGGAGAAGGACGCCGCGGCACCGGCCTACGTCACCAGTGCCTGAAGGACGCCCGTAGCGTCACACGCTCCGCGCGCGGCGCAGCCAGATCATCCCGGTGACCGGCAGGATCACCGGGATGAACAGGTAGCCCATGCCGAAGTCCGACCACACCGTGGCATCGGGGAAGGCGGACGGCTCCGCCAGCGTCCAGGCCCCGACGACCAGTACGCCCGCGAGCTCGGCGGCACAGCACACCAGTGCCGCCCTGCGCGCCTTCTCTCCGCCCCGCACCAGCGAGTACGTGATGAAGCCGTATACGAGGGCGGCGGCGGCGGACAGCACGTACGCCAGCGGTGCCTTCCCGAAGTCCATGATCATCTCGACGGTCGAGCGGGACGCGGCGGCCACGGTGAACACCCCGTAGAACCAGACCAGCACCCGTCCGGGCCCGGAGCCCAGCTCGAACTGCTGCTTCGGCCGGGCGGCGGGGGCGGGCGCCCGGGTGCGGTCGGTGTCGGTCACGGTCAGCTTCCCCAGATGTCGTAGAGCCGCACTTCGAGCACGGCCAGCACGACCGCGCCCGCCGCCACCGTCACCGAACCCCAGCGGGTCCGCTCCGACAGCGACAGGAATCCCGCAGCCGGCACGGCCGTGAAGGATCCGATCAGATAGGCGATGAAGATCGTCATGCCCTGTTCCGGCCGCTCGCCCCGGGCCAGCTGCACGATCCCCACCAGCAGCTGGGCCAGCGCCAGGACGGAGACGACCGCCATGCCGATGAAGTGCCAGTCCTTCGTGGGCTGGTCCCGGTAGGCGGCGAGTCCGCACCAGGCGGCGAGGGCGAGCGCGGTCACGGCGACCGCGACCGTCAGGGCGTCAAGCATGTAGTGAGGGTATTACGGGCCCGGGGACGCGCCGCGTGCGGGCCCGTAGGGGGAGGACCCCCGCGGGGACGGGTGACGGGACAGGTGCGGGGCCTGTGCGGGAATCGTGGCCTTGGCCACAGCGACCGCACAGCCAGGGTCTGCCGCCCGCCGGGCCTGTGAGGCGATCGTACTCGTGTCGTCGCAGGTCACGGCGGTGTGGAGGGCTGCGCCCAGGGAGTGGTGAGGCGGGCGGAACCCCCATCCACGACTGTCCGCTATACGGACAGCCCGGATCGCCGGAACGTTACGTCTGTTTTACTTGGGCCCATGACCACGACGAGCTACCGCAGCCCTGCGACCGAGGCGATCACCACGCCCGGTGCTCGTTGTACGTGTCGAATGCGCGCCTTCTGAGGGTCCCCGCCCGAGCCTCGCGCCCCGAAGCGAGACCGAGCCCGTGCCGTCCGCACCCAGCGGATCGAGCCTGCCCGGGCATGTGCCGATCCCTGTGCCCACCGCCAGGACTCCCACCGGTCGGCCACCGAGACCGCTGATACCGCTGATACCGCTGAGAACCAGCCACTTCAGACGAATGCCCCGTGCCCGGCGGACACCGCGCCGCGCACTCGACAGTGACGGAAACCCCCTGTGATCACCACTTCGGGCCTCACGAAGGTCTACCAGTCACGCGGCCGTGAGGTCACCGCCCTCGACGGCGTCGACCTGCACGTCCGTGAGGGCGAGGTCTACGGCGTCATCGGACAGAGCGGTGCCGGCAAGTCCTCCCTCATCCGCTGCGTCAACCTGCTCGAACGCCCCACCGCGGGCACCGTGACGGTCGCCGGCCAGGACCTCACCGCCCTCGCGGGCCGGGGCAGGCGCGCCGGCAAGGAACTCCGCGAGGCGCGCAGCCGCATCGGCATGGTCTTCCAGCACTTCAACCTGCTGGCCTCGCGCACCGTCCAGGGCAACGTCGAACTGCCCCTGGAGATCCTCGGCGTCTCCGGACAGGCCCGCACCCGCAAGGCGCTCGAACTCCTCGGCCTGGTCGGCCTCGCCGACAAGGCCAAGGCCTACCCCGGACAGCTCTCCGGCGGCCAGAAGCAGCGCGTCGGCATCGCCCGCGCCCTGGCCGGCGACCCGAAGGTGCTGCTCTCCGACGAGGCGACCTCCGCACTCGACCCCGAGACCACCCGCTCCATCCTCCAGCTGCTGCGCGACCTCAACCAGGAGCTCGGCCTCACCGTCCTGCTCATCACGCACGAGATGGACGTCGTCAAGACGATCTGCGACTCGGCCGCGCTGATGAAGAAGGGCCGCGTCGTCGAGTCCGGCACGGTCGGCACCCTGCTGGCCACCCCCGGCTCCGAACTTGCCCACGAGCTGTTCCCCGTCGGCGGCACGGCCTCCGGCCCCGACCGTACGGTCGTCGACGTCACCTTCCACGGCGAGGCAGCCGCCCGCCCGGTGATCTCGCAGCTCTCCCGCACGTACAACATCGACATCTCGATCCTGGGCGCCGCGATGGACACCGTCGGCGGCAACCAGATCGGCCGGATGCGCATCGAGCTGCCCGGCCGCTTCGAGGAGAACGTCGTACCGATCGGCTTCCTGCGCGAGCAGGGCCTGCAGGCCGAGGTCGTGGACGGCGAACCCGCCGGCACCACCGGCATCCCCGCCCAGTCTCCCGCCCCGCTCAGCAAGGAGGTGGCGAAGTGACCTGGTCCGAAATGCAGCCACTGCTCACCCAGGGAACCATCGACACCCTGTACATGGTGCTCTGGTCCGCCGTCGTCACCGTCGCCGGCGGACTGCCCCTCGGCATCCTGCTGGTCCTCACCGACAAGGGCGGACTGCTCCGGAACGTCCTGGTGAACAAGGTCATCGGCGTGATCGTGAACATCGGCCGCTCACTGCCGTTCATCATCCTGCTGATCGCCCTGATCCCCTTCACCACCTGGATCGTCGGCACCTTCATCGGCCCGTCCGCGATGATCGTCCCGCTGGCCGTCGGCGCCATCCCGTTCTTCGCGCGGCTCGTCGAGACGGCCGTCCGCGAGGTCGACCACGGACTCGTCGAGGCCGTCCAGTCGATGGGCGGATCCATCCCCACGATCGTCCGCAAGGTCCTGCTGCCGCAGGCGCTGCCCTCGATCGTCTCCGGCGTCACCACCACCGTCATCGTGCTCATCGGCTACTCCGCGATGGCCGGCGCGGTCGGCGGCGAAGGACTGGGCTCCAAGGCCGTCACGTACGGATTCCAGCGCTTCGACAACCAGTTCATGCTCATCACGGTCGTGCTGCTGATCGTCATCGTGACCGTGATCCAGCTGATCGGCGACGGAGCCGTACGCCTGCTGGCCCGCCGGGGCCGCACCACCACCTGAGACCACTCTCCCCACGAGCCCGAACTCCTTGTCCGGGCGCACCACCATCACCATCGGAAAGAGGCACTCTTCGTGCGCAAGAACATCAAGATCACCGCTGCCGCAGCCGCCACCGCCGCCCTCGCCTTCGGCCTCACCGCCTGCGGCACGGACTCCGACCCGGCAGCCAAGAGCGAGACCGGCGCCGGTGCCGACACCTCCAAGGCCCTCGTCGTCGCCGCGTCCCCGACGCCGCACGCCGACATCCTGAACTACGTCAAGAAGAACCTGGCGGACAAGGCGGGCCTCAAGCTGGAGGTCAAGGAGTTCACGGACTACGTCCTGCCGAACACCGCCACCGAGAGCGGCCAGGTCGACGCCAACTTCTTCCAGCACAAGCCGTACCTGGACGACTTCAACAAGAAGAACAACACCCACATCGTCCCGGTCGTCAACGTGCACCTGGAGCCCCTCGGCCTCTACTCCAAGACGGTCAAGGACCTCAAGGACATCAAGGCCGGCCAGACCGTCGCGGTGCCCAACGACACCACCAACGAGGGCCGCGCGCTCCAGCTCCTCGCCGAGAACGGGCTGATCACCCTCAAGGACGGCGTCGGCACCAGCGCCAAGCTCAGCGACATCACGGACAAGAAGGGCCTGGAGTTCAAGGAGCTGGAGGCCGCGACCGTGCCCCGCGCCCTGGACGACGTCGACGCCGCGGTCATCAACGGCAACTACGCCATCGAGGCCGACCTGAAGCCGGGCAAGGACTCCCTGGTCCTGGAGAGCGCCGACGACAACCCGTACGCCAACTTCCTCGCCGTCAAGGAAGGCAACGAGAAGGACGCCCGCGTCCAGAAGCTTGTGAAGCTCCTCAACTCCGACGAGGTCAAGAAGTACATCGAGGACACCTACCAGGGCTCCATCACCCCCGCCTTCGGCGAGCCCGCCAAGTCCTGACCCCCACACGGCACTTGCCGGACGAGCCCCGTACACCCGCAGCGCGGTGTGCGGGGCTCCGCCGTGCCGGACCCGGCCATGCGCAACCCCGGTCCCATGCTGCATGCTGTGTGTTTACACGGTCTTCGGCATGGAGCTGCGCATGACTCACACCTTCCCGTCCATCTCCATCAGCACGGACAGGTTGGTGCTGCGCCCCTTCGACATGGCGGACGTCCCGGCGTACATCGAGATGATGAACGACGAACTCGTCACCGCTTGGGTCGACGGACCGCACCCCTACACCCAGGTCGACGCCGAACGGTGGGTCCGCAGGATCGCACCCGCCGAACGCACCCAGGGCCACGGCATCGTCTTCGCCGTCACCGAATTCCTTACCCAGCGCCTCGTCGGCTCCGTCCGGCTCCTCAACACCGACTGGCGCACCCTGTCCACCGAGGCCGGCTACATCACCGCACCCTGGGCGCGCGGCGAGGGATACGCCACCGAGTCCGTGCTCGCCGTCGCCGAGTGGCTCTTCCGCGACCAGAAGTTCGAGCGCATCGAGCTGCGCACCCCCGCGGACAACACCTCCTCCCAGCAGGTCGCCCAGAAGCTGGGCTGCATCAGCGAAGGCGTCCTGCGCAACGCCCGGATAGCCCGGACCCGGACCGACAACGGCACGGACGGCGGCTGGACCGACATCAGGACCGACCTCATCGTCTGGGGGCTCCTCCCCGAGGACCTGGAAGGCGTCGCGGAACAGCTGGCCGACGCGGGCGGCTACGGCACCTACGACGACTGGAACTGACGCCCTCCTCCCGCTCCGGGAAGCCCCCGGCCGGGCCGCGGGACGGACCGGATACGCTCACCCTGCTCCGCCCCTGCTCCGCCACCCGCGGAGCGCCCCCGCCTGCGAAACCCCCAGGAGACTGACGACGATGGCCGACCGGGTCACGGTGATCGGCTGGGACGGCTCGCCACTGACCAGAGCGGCCACGGCCGCGCTCTCGGCCGCCACGCTCGTCGCCGGTGCCGCCCACCACCTCGCGCTGCCCGAGATCCCGGGAAGCGCCGAGCGCATCCGCCTCGGCAGTGTCGACCTGGCCGCCCGCAGGATCGCCGGCCACCGCGGCAGCCCCGTGGTCCTCGCCGACGGCGACCCCGGCTTCTTCGGCGTCGTACGCGCCCTGCGCGCACCCGAGCACGGCCTGGAGGTCGAGGTCGTCCCCGCCGTCTCCTCGGTGGCCGCCGCCTTCGCCCGCGCCGGAATGCCCTGGGACGACGCCCAGGTCGTGGTCGCCCACCCGCGTACCCTGCGCCGCGCCGTCAACGTCTGCCGCGCCCACCACAAGGTCGCCGTCCTCACCTCCCCGGGCGCCGGCCCCGCCGAACTGGCCCTGCTCCTCGACGGCGTCCACCGCACCTTCGTGATCTGCGAGGAGCTCGGCACCACGCGCGAGCGGGTCACGGTCCTCACCTCCGACAAGACGGCCGACCACACCTGGCGCGACCCGAACGTCGTCATCGTCATCGGCGGCGGACCCGAGACCACCGCCACCGCCACCGGCGCCTGGATCGCCGGCCGCACCCCGGCCGCCCCCGGAGGCGTCCGGGGCTGGGCCCTGCCCACCGCGGCGTACGGGGCGGACCGGGCGGAAGGCGGCGAGGGCGAGGCGCCCGGCCTGCGTGCCGCCCAACTGGCCCGCCTCGGACCGCGCACCGGCGACCTGGTCTGGGACATCGGCCCCGGCAGCGGCGCCTTCGCGGTGGAGGCTGCCCGCTTCGGCGCGGCCGTGCTGGCCGTGGACAGCGATCCGGACGCCTGCGCGCGCACGACGGCCGCCGCCCGCACCTTCCAGGTGGCGGTCCAGGTGGTCCGGGGCACGGCACCGCACGTACTGGAGCGCCTGCCCGAACCCGATGTCGTACGGATCGGCGGCGGAGGCGTCCGCGTCGTGACGGCGGTCGCCGACCGGCGGCCGGAACGCATCGTCACCCACGCCTCGAACCGGGACGAGGCCGAGGCCCTGGGCGCGGCGCTCGCGGAGAACGGTTACACCGTCGAATGCGCCCTGCTCCAGTCGGTCGAACTGGACACCTCCGCCTGGGCGGAGCGCGAACGCTCCGTCGTGTTCCTGCTCTCCGGGGTACGTTCCGACCTCGCCCCCTGAGCCCTTCGCGGCCGAGCGCGAGGTAGGCTGACCGATTGTTGTACCGCACCTGGCCGTTCGACGGTTCGTTCGTCAATGTCCTGAAAAGTGGACCGTTTTGGTCCGCGATGTGGTACGGCGCAACCGGGGGACGCGCAACGTGGCGCAGTCCACAGCGAGCCGTGGCAGAACTGTCTGTCGCGGCGGCGAACGACCGCGAGAGTGTATAGCTCCGCGCGCGTTTCGTGCCGCGCGGCGAGCCCGCTCGTTCTTGTTGACGAGCACCGGCGTGCCGTGGTTCGGGCATCCCGGGCGAAGGGCCGAAGGAGCACTGACGATGGGCGAGGGGTACGCATGACTGACACCGGCCAGATCCCGGGCGAGGGACTGCCGGAGAACGCAGGCATGGTGGAGCAGCCGGGCATCCCCGCCCCGGACGCCTACACCTTCCTCGAACCCTCCGAGCAGGCCCCCGAGGACGACGACCTCCTGCTGATGCCCGCACCCCAGGGCGCCTGGAGCGACGCGCCGTCCGCCCCCGAGCAGCAACCGCAGCCCTCCGCGCAGGTTCCCGCGCAGGGCCCGGCCACGGCGTACGAGTCCGGGTCCGTCGACCTCGGCGGCGTACGGATTCCGGCGCCCGCCCCCGTCCAGGTCCCGGTGGCCGCCCAGGCCGCCGCCCCGGCACGCCGCCCGCTGCACCGCGGCCCGGCGTCCCCCGAGGCTCCCTCCTACGGGGGGACGCCGAGCGGCGGAGTGGTCCGCTCGCTCGCGGACCGGGGTCCGGCCGGCGCACCGCACAGCCCGGCGCCCGTCCGGCACGCGGGGCCGCCGACCATCGGGCCCGAGTACTTCGACATCCCGGCGGAGGACGCGGCCCGGCTGCCCGGCCCGCAGCTGGGGGAGATCCCGCCGCAGGGCGCGACCCCGTGGGGCGCTCCCGCACCCGAGCCGGTGGCCCAGGCGGATCCCGTCGTTCAGGCGGAGCCGGTGGCCGAGGCGGAGTCAGCGGTCGGGATGGAGCCGGTGGTTCAGCCCGAGGCCGTCGTTCAGGAGGAGCCGGTCGCCCAGGCGGAGCCCGCGGTTCAGGTCGAGCCGACGGTTCAGCCCGAGCCGGTCGTCGCGCCCGAGCCCGTCGTCCAGGCGGAGCCCGTGGGCCTGCCCGAAGCGGTGGTCCAGGCCGAGCCCGTGGCTGTCCCCGTCCCCGCAGCCCAGGTCCCCGGACCCGCGCCCGAGCCGGAGGTCCTCGCGGACGCGGAAACGGTCGTCCCGGAGCCGGTCGCCGCAGTGGCACCGGTGGCGCCCGCCGAGCCCGCAGCACCTGTGGAGCCCGTGACGGAGCCGCTCGCGGAGGCCGCGGCCGTGCAGGCCGTGGTCGTCGAGGCCGAGGCCTCGGTCGCGCAGGAGATCCCGGCGGACGCTCCCGCCGAGCCCGCCGTCGAGCAGCCCTTCGTGCCGCCCGTCGCCGAGACGCCCCAGGACCCGGACGTGGCCGCCCGCACGGCCGCTCCCGCCCTGCCCGCGCAAGTGCCCGTGCCCGTGCCCGCCGAGGGCACCGTACAGACCGCTTCGCACCTTGCCCCCGAGCCCGAGGCGCCGACGGCTCCCGTCGAGGTGGCCCAGCAGGAGACGGCCGAGGCGGCGGCACAGCCCGAGCCGCCCGTAGTGGCCCCGGCCGCACCGGTCGTCGTCGAGCCCGAGGCGGCTTTGACCGTGCCGGAGCCGGTGGCGGCCGAGGCCCCGGAGGCCCCGGATTCCCTGGAGGCCCCCGCTCCCGTGACGATCCAGGCCGAGACCCCGGCACCCGAGCCCGTCGCCGTACCCAGGGCCGAGGCCCCCGCCGAGCCCGGCACCGGCACCGGCCCCGAGATCATCGAGACCCCGGAGGCCGGCGCCCCGGAGGCCGAGGCTCCGGTCCCGTCCTCCGACGAGGTGCCCGCCTCCGCACCCGCCCCCGGTTACGGCGACGTCGAGCGGGAGGCGGTCCTCCGGGTCATGCGGGAGCGGCGCGACATCCGCAACGGCTTCCGCAGCGACCCCATCCCGCACGAGATCCTCCTGAGGGTCCTCGAAGCCGCGCACACCGCGCCGAGCGTCGGCCACTCGCAGCCCTGGGACTTCGTCGTCATCCGCTCCGCGGAGACCCGCCGTTCCATGCACGAACTGGCACAGCGCCAGCGTGAGGCGTACGCCAAGTCGCTCCCCAAGGCCCGGGCCAAGCAGTTCAAGGAACTGAAGATCGAGGCCATCCTCGACACGCCGGTGAACATCGTCGTCACCGCCGACCCCACCCGCGGCGGCCGCCACACCCTCGGCCGGCACACCCAGCCGCAGATGGCCCCGTACTCCTCCGCGCTCGCCGTCGAGAACCTGTGGCTCGCCGCCCGGGCCGAGGGCCTCGGCGTCGGCTGGGTCAGCTTCTTCGACGAGCGCGAGATGGTCCGGGCGCTGGGCCTGCCCGAGCACCTGGAGGTCGTCGCGTACCTCTGCGTCGGCTACGTCGACGAGTTCCCCGACGAGCCCGAGCTGATGCAGGCCGGCTGGTCCAAGCGGCGCCCGCTCTCCTGGGTCGTCCACGAGGAGACGTACGGCCGACGCGCCCTGCCCGGCGAGGCGCCGCACGACCTGCTCCAGGAGACCATCGCCAACATCCGGCCGCTGGACGCCAAGGCGCTCGGCGAGGCATGGGAGCGCCAGAAGCGGATGACGAAGCCGGCCGGCGCGCTCGGCATGCTGGAGATCATCTCCGCCCAGCTGTCCGGCCTCTCCCGGATGTGCCCGCCGCCGATCCCGGAGCCCGCGGCCGTCGCGGTGTTCGCCGGTGACCACGGGGTGCACGCCCAGGGCGTGACCGCGTGGCCGCAGGAGGTCACCGGCCAGATGGTCGCCAACTTCCTCGGCGGCGGAGCCGTCTGCAACGCCTTCGCCGCCCAGGTCGGCGCCGAGGTCTGCGTCGTCGACGTCGGAGTCGCGTCCGAGCTGCCCGCGACGCCCGGACTCCTTCCCCGGAAGGTCCGCGCCGGAACGGCCGACTTCACGACCGGCCCCGCCCTCACCCGCGAGGAGGTGCTCGCGGCGATCGAGGTCGGCATCGAGACCGCCCGCGACCTCGTCGCGGCCGGCAACAAGGGGCTGCTCACCGGCGAGATGGGCATCGCCAACACCACGGCTTCGGCCGCGCTGATCTGCGTGTACACGGGCATGGACCCGGCCGAGGTGACCGGGCGCGGCACCGGGATCAACGACGAGATGCACGCCCGCAAGGTCGACGTGGTCCGCCGTGGCCTGGAGCTCCACCGTCCCGACCCCGCGGACCCGATCGGGGTCCTGGCGGCGGTCGGCGGACTGGAGCACGCCGCGATGGCGGGCTTCCTGCTGGGCGGTGCCTCACTCCGCACCCCCGTGATCCTGGACGGGGTGAGCGCGGGTGCCGCGGCCCTCGTCGCCCGGGCGATCGCCCCCGAGGCCCTCGCCGCCTGCATCGCCGGACACCGCAGCGCGGAACCCGGCCACGTCGCCGCCCTCAACAAGCTGGGCCTTCGCCCCCTGGTCGACCTGGACCTCAGGCTCGGCGAGGGCACCGGCGCACTGCTCGCGCTCCCCATCGTGCAGAGCGCTGCCCGTGCGATGCACGACGTGGCGACCTTCGACTCGGCGGGAGTCACGGAGAAGTAGCGGCACCCGGCCGGAGCCGGGTGCGGGGGCACGAGACCGGCCCCGTCCCCAAGGGCGGGTCCGGTCAAGGGAGGGCGCGGGCAGGGGATCAGGCCCGCGCCGCCACCCACCCCCGCCCCCTCACCCCGTATCGTGGTCCCACACCTGGCACAGCCGCACGTCACAGCCGCTCCACCGGCGCAGCGGCCCGCAGCACACCGCACCCTGCACGAGGAGCCCGCACGACCATGGCCGAGCACGACGATCACCCTGCCTATCCCGTCGGACTGCGCCTGAACGGGCGCCGCGTCGTCGTCGTCGGCGGCGGCCAGGTCGCACAGCGCCGGCTGCCCGCGCTCATCGCGGCCGGTGCCGACATCACCCTGGTCTCACCGTCCGCGACCGCCTCCGTCGAGGCGATGGCCGACACCGGCGAGATCCGCTGGGAGCGCCGCAGGTACCAGGACGGCGACCTCGCCGACACCTGGTACGCCCTCGTCGCGTCCTCCGACGCCGAGGCCAACGACGCCGCCTCGGCCGAGGCGGAGCGCACCCGGACCTGGTGCGTCCGCAGCGACGACGCGGAGGCGGCCACCGCCTGGACGCCGGCCACCGGCCGCAGCGAGGGCATCACCGTCGCCGTCCTCACCACCACCTCGCAGGGCCGCGACCCGCGCCACTCCGCCGCCGTCCGCGACGCCATCGTCGAGGGCCTGCGCGACGGAACCCTCGCCGCCCCGCACCACCGCACCCGTGCCCCCGGCGTCGCCCTGGTGGGCGGCGGCCCCGGCGACCCCGACCTGATCACGGTCCGGGGCCGCCGCCTCCTCGCGGAGGCCGACGTGGTCATCGCGGACCGGCTCGGCCCCCGCGACCTGCTCGACGAGCTCCCCCCGCACGTCGAGGTGATCGACGCCGCGAAGATCCCGTACGGCCGGTACATGGCGCAGGAGGCGATCAACCAGGCGCTGATCGACCACGCCAAGGCGGGCAAGGCAGTCGTCCGGCTCAAGGGCGGCGACCCCTTCGTCTTCGGGCGGGGCATGGAGGAGGCCCAGGCACTGGCCGCCGAGGGCATAGCCTGCACCGTCGTCCCCGGGATCTCCAGCTCGATCTCCGTGCCGGGAGCGGCCGGAATCCCCGTCACCCACCGCGGTGTCGCCCATGAGTTCACCGTCGTCAGCGGCCATGTCGCCCCCGACGACCCGCGCTCCCTGGTCGACTGGGCAGCCCTCGCACAGTTGCGCGGCACCCTGGTCCTCCTGATGGCCGTCGACAAGATCAGTTCCATCGCCCGTGCCCTCATCGCGCACGGCAAGTCCCCGGACACCCCCGTGGCCCTGGTCCAGGAGGGCACCACGGCCGCGCAGCGCCGGGTCGACGCGACCCTGGCGACCGTCGGGGAACGCGCCGCCGCCGAGGACGTACGCCCGCCGGCCGTGATCGTCATCGGAGAGGTCGTCGCCGTCGGCACGAAGTCCTCCGAACCCCCCGCCGAGTAGCCGGACCGACGGCCGACATCCCGCACACCGGCAACCGCACCCCCGACGAGGCAGCATCCCCGTGGCTGAACCCATCACCGTCGACGACCCCGACGACCCGCGTCTGGGCGACTACACCGGCCTGACCGACGTCGCGCTCCGGCGCAGGCGCGAACCAGCCGAGGGCCTCTTCATCGCCGAGGGCGAGAAGGTGATCCGGCGCGCGGCGAACGCCGGCTACGCGATGCGGTCCATGCTGCTCTCCGCGAAGTGGACCGAGGTGATGCGCGACGTGATCGACGAGGCCACGGCCCCGGTGTACCTGGTCGCACCGGAGCTCGCCGAGCGCGTCACCGGCTACCACGTGCACCGCGGAGCCCTCGCCTCCATGCAGCGCAGGCCGCTCCCGGACGTCCGTACGCTGCTGGCCCCGGAGTCCGGGACAGTCCGCAGGGTCGCCGTGTTCGAGGACATCGTCGACCACGCCAACCTCGGTGCCGCCTTCCGTAACGCGGCGGCGCTCGGCATCGACGCCGTCCTGCTCACCCCGCGCTGCGCCGACCCGCTGTACCGGCGGGCGGTGAAGGTGTCGATGGGTTCCGTCTTCCATGTCCCGTGGACCCGGTTCGGCGCCTGGCCCACGGACCTCGGGCTGCTCCGTGAGGAAGGCTTCACCACCGCGGCACTCTGCCTCGGCGACCGGTCGATCACCCTGGACGAACTCGTCGCGCGCCGCCACGAGAAGCTGGCGCTCGTCTTCGGTACGGAGGGCGACGGACTCACCCCCGAGGTACTCGCCGCGGCCGACGAGCACGTCCGCATCCCGATGGACGCCGGGGTCGACTCGCTCAACGTCGCCGCCGCCTCCGCCGTCGCCTTCTACGCGACGCGCGTCACGACCGGCTGACGCCCTACAGCCCCTGCCCGTACGGGTGGCGCGCGGATCCGTCGTACGTCGACGGGCTGTCGCCCAGCCCCTGCGCCGGTCCCTGGCAACCCTGTGCCGCGGCGATCCCCAGCGCCACCAGCAGCGTCACCACGACGAAGACCACGAGCCGCTGACGCAGGAGCCGCGGATTCGCCGGCCGGCGCTTCCCGCCCCTGCCCGCCGACGTCGTCCGTACCCCTGGTCGGGTCCCCGGCCGGCCGTTCGTCATGTTCGCGCCGTTCGTCCCGTGCGGGCGCTTCCCGGACCTGGCGGCCTGGGGGCGCGAACCACCGGTGCGGGGCGCGGCCGAGCGCGACGGCGCGGGACGCCGCGCAGCGGGACGCGGCGCCGGAGTCGGCCCGCCGGCCCGCCGGGTGAGCTGCTCCGTGTACGACGGGCCTTCCAGCCGCCCGGTCGGCCGGTCCAGCTCCTGCTCGCTCCGCTGCGCGGGAGGCCGGCGCTCCTGCAGTCCCTGCGCCTCGCGTGCCGCGATCTCCTTGAGCCGCATGGACAGCTGCAGGGTGCTCGGCCGGTCCTCGGGGTCCTTCGCCAGGCAGGCCCGGACCAGGGGGGCGAGCGCGTCGTGCACATCGAACAGATGCGGCTCCTCGTGCACCACGCGGTAGAGCATCACCTCGGAACTGCCGTGCCCGAAGGGCGAATCGGCCATCGCCGCGTAAGCCAGGGTCGCGCCCAGCGAGAACACGTCCGTGGCCGGGGTCACGGCCGCACCCCGCACCTGCTCCGGCGCCAGGAACCCGGGCGACCCGACCGCCGTACCGACGTGGGTGAGCGTGCTGGCCCCGGTCGCCCAGGCGATACCGAAGTCGATGATCCGGGGGCCCTTGGGCGACAGGAGGATGTTCGACGGCTTCAGGTCACGGTGGACGACACCGGCCTCGTGCACCGCCACCAGCCCCTCGGACAGCGCCGCGCCGATGGAGGCCACCTCGGCCGCCGACAGCGGACCCTCCTCGACGACCTTGTCGTGCAGCGACGGACCGGGCACGTACTGCGTCGCGAACCACGGGCGGTCCGCCTCCAGATCGGCGGCCACCAGTCGGGCCGTACAGCCGCCACGGATGCGCCGTGCCGCGGACACCTCGCGCGCGAAACGCGAACGGAACTCCTGGTCCTCCGCCAGATCCGGCCGGATCACCTTGAGCGCGACCCGCTGGCCCCGGCGGTCGGAGCCCAGATAGACGACACCCATGCCGCCCGCACCGAGCCGGCGGTGCAGCCGGAACGAGCCGACGACACGCGGGTCCTCGCGCCGGAGCCGCATCATCGCCATCGTCTGCCCATCCCCGCTGCCTGGTCCGCCTGACGAGGCACAGCTTACGTACCCGTGGCGCGGCGCGCTCTCAGGCCGCGCCCTCGCCGGCCCATCGATTGTCAGTGCCCGGTGGGAGAATTGAGGAGTGGTCAGAGAGCCGGGGATCCAGGCCCTGTGGCCCGTGCGAGATCTCAAAGGACCGTCGCAGAAGGGGGATTGGATCAGTGAAGGGCGATCGCGTGGAGATAGTGGTGGACGCGGGAGACACGACGCGGACGTACGAGGTGGTGGCCTCCAGAGCAGGCCGCCGGGTGGAGACCGCAGTCCGCCGGGGGGTGGTGGAAGTGAGTGAAGTCACCCGAAGTGGATCAGTTGTCCGCACCGCCCGCTTCATGGCGACCAGGGTGCTCGCCCTGGTCGAACAGCCGGTCCCCCGGGAGGACGCCTCCGAGCGTCCCCTACGGGACGCCGCGGGGGCGTAGGGGCCTCACGTCCGGAGCGTGCCGGGCCGGCGCAGCCCGGCACGCCTCGGGGCGCCGATCCCCGCCGGAGCAGGGGAGACCCGCCCTCCACCGCCCTGTCGCACCGGCCCGGCACCTCCGTCACGGGCCGGGCACCGCACCTCACGACCGTGCACACGGGGCGACGCACCCCGACCGGACCGACGCGTTCGGCGTGCTCCCCGCACGGCGTCTCCACCCAGGGGAGTACGCCGGAGGCGGTCGGCTCATCCTCCGGGAGGCCCGGCAATCGGTACGCGGGCATGACGCCGGATGCTTCCCGTCTCCCTAATGTTGAAGTCAAGCGGCGGGCGCAGAGCTCGTCCCCCGAGGTCAGACGCCCGCCGCTCCGGAACAGGTCAGGAGAGGAACCATGGCGGACACGGCTACGCGGACCATGATCCGTACGCGGGGGCGCAGGGCATACGCCTCGTTCGGTACCCGCCCGTCGCGTCGCCACCCGCTGGTGGCGACAGCCATGGTCCTTCCTCTGGCGGCCCTGCTCGTAGTCGTCTTCGGCGGCTGGGACGCAGTGGTCACACAGGCGTCGTCCGTGGGCGTGATGCTGGGGCGCTGAGCGGCGCCCCGGGTCCGGAAGAGCGGTCCGGACCGGGACATCCGGCCAACAGCCCCGTGGGGACGGGGGTGCGGCGGACGGCAGCGTTTGTCCGGCCAGCTGGGGAGCTGGCCGGACATCGCGCTGTCCGGGGCCGTTCCCGGCGGGTGGCGTCCTCACGCCGGGCCCGCGTAAGCCGACCGCCGTGGTCGTCGTACCTGCGCACCTGTACGGCGGGGCGCCTTTCGCACGGGGACGCGTCCGTGTGCCGGGCAGAGCCGTCACGTGGACACCCCGCACCTACATGGACGACGGTCGTCGCGCCCTTGTGCCAGGTGTGGCTGCCGTGCCGCATGTGCCCGTGTGTGGTTGCCGTGCCGTGCGTGTCCGTGCGTCGCGCGTGGTTGCCGTGCCGTATGTGTCTGTGTGCCCGTGTGTGGTTGCCGTGCCGTGCGTGTCCGTGCGTCGCGCGTGGCTGCCGCGCCGCGCGCATCCGTGCGCCGGGCGATGCCCCGCGGCCCGTACCGCCTGCCGGGGGCTCCTGCCGCGGTGCCGCGTACGCTCGTCGCCGGGGCCGACCGGGGAGTCGGCCGGACACCGCCGGGGGAGCAGAGCCCATGACCACCACCCCTGTCGTACGCGTGCTGGGCGAGCTCGCGCACGACAGAGCCCACGACCGTACGGCCCGGTGCGCCTGCGCCCCGCCCCTGGTCCTCGCGGACCGCCCCGACGGCACGGTGGTCCGCAGCGGCCCGGTGGTGGCCAAGGCCCACGCCCCGGACGCCGACGTCCCGGCCCTGGCGGCCCGCCGGGCCATGGCCGCCGCGCCCGCGCTCGCGGGCATCCTGCTCGCCCCGCTCGGCACCGCCCCGCCGGCCTGCCAGGAACGGCCCACCGACGTGACCGGCACCCGGGAGCACACGG
The DNA here is from genome assembly GCF_045040375.1 of Streptomyces sp. NBC_01520. NCBI lineage: Bacteria > Bacillati > Actinomycetota > Actinomycetes > Kitasatosporales > Streptomycetaceae > Streptomyces > Streptomyces sp. NBC_01520. The sequence continues at coordinate 1,387,960 of NZ_CP109404.1, read as the reverse complement.
CGGCCCACGACGAACGGCCCGCCGACACGAGGGCCCCCGGGGAGCACACCCCCACCGCCGACGGCCGCGCCGTGAGCCTCTGGCCGTACGGCGAACCCGTCGACCCCGCGGACCCCGATGCCGCCCCCTGGGAAGAGGCCGCCGCCCTCCTGGCCCGGCTGCACCGCACCCCGCCGCCCCATCCGCTCCCGCCGATGCGCGGGCCGGCCAAGGCGGCCCGCGCCGTCGCGCGGATGTGCGAGGCGCGACCGGCGGACCCGGACACCGCCGGCGTGCTCGCCGCCTGGCGCGGCCTGCCCGCCTGGGCGCGCGGCGGGACCGGAGCACCCCCGCACCGGGCCGGCTTCCTCTGCCACGGCGACCTGCACCTCGGCCAGCTCGTCCGGCACCCGGCCCCGCACGGTCCCTGGGTGCTGATCGACATCGACGACGCGGGCCTCGGCGACCCCGCCTGGGACCTCGCACGGCCCGCCGCCTGGTACGCCGCCGGACTCCTGGACCCCCAGGTCTGGCAGCGCTTCCTGGACACCTACCGGCGAGCGGGCGGGCCCGCCGTGCCCGCCACGGGTGACCCCTGGCCCGACCTGGACGTCCCGGCACGCGCCCTCACGGTGCAGACCGCCGCACTCGCTCTCGCCAAGTCCGCGGCGGAGGGCCGCAGTCCGGATGAGGTGGAACGGTTGATGATCGACGCCTGTGTCCGAATTGCGTCCCTCCCGCCCGAGTTGACGTCCGAACGCGCGTCGTAGGGTGAACCGACGGCCGCCGGGCATGCATTCCGGCGACGCGCAACGACGGCGAGGAGCCGACCCGATGATCCAGTGTCCCAAGTGCCACGCGCAGATGAACACGTACAACCGCAACGGCGTCCAGATCGAGCAGTGCAGCGGATGCCGGGGCATATTCCTCGACTACGGCGAGCTGGAGTCGCTGACCCGTCTGGAGTCGCAGTGGTCGCAGCAGGCCCCGCCCGCGCCGCCCGCCCCGCAGGCGTACCCCGGCCAGGCCCCGCAGGCCTACCCCGCCGCCCAGGCCCCGGCCTGGGGCGCGCCGCAGCACCAGGGCGGGCACTACGGCGGCCACCACCGTCAGAAGAGCTTCGGCCGGATGCTCTTCTCCTCCTGAGCCGGGCAGGGCCGCCCCCCACTGCCGTGGGGGGCGGCCCGCAGTGCGTACGGGCGGCCCGGAGGGCGGAATTCCATCCCGTCGCCGCCCCGGGCGCGGCCACCGGCCGGTTCGGCTACGGACTGTACGATGCCCGCCCGCAGGGCCACCCAGCTCTTCACGGGCCGAAAGAACCGGCTGACTGAACCGCCGACCCGCACCACCCACGACGAAACCCCCGGTCGTCGAGACGACCGGGGGTTTCGGCTGGTGCGCGATACTGGGATTGAACCAGTGACCTCTTCCGTGTCAGGGAAGCGCTCTCCCGCTGAGCTAATCGCGCAGGGTGACCCTGCGTGTACTGCGTGCGCGATACTGGGATTGAACCAGTGACCTCTTCCGTGTCAGGGAAGCGCTCTCCCGCTGAGCTAATCGCGCGGGGATCCTTGCGGACCTGTGGACGATACTGGGATTGAACCAGTGACCCCTTCCGTGTCAGGGAAGTGCTCTCCCGCTGAGCTAATCGTCCTTGGAGGTGGAGACGGGATTTGAACCCGTGTAGACGGCTTTGCAGGCCGTTGCCTCGCCTCTCGGCCACTCCACCAGGGATGGGGGTTCGGGAAGATCCCCCACCTTCTGCGAGCGGACGACCAGGTTCGAACTGGCGACCTCAACCTTGGCAAGGTTGCGCTCTACCAACTGAGCTACGTCCGCTTGTCATTCCCGGTTCGCTTGCGCGTCCCGGCGACGTGTTGAACTCTAGCGGATTCCCGGGCCAGTACAAAAACGCGTTTGCGCAGCGTGCTGCGCTGCCCCCGCCCCGCCGCAGGTCACCGTGCGCCGTCCTAGACTCGTCAGCGTGCACGACTTCGCCCCCATGGCCCGCTTCGGCGGCCTCGTCGCCTCCGGTCTGCAGGATGTGACCAGCGATCCTGCAGCCCTCGAATCATCCGGTTTCTGGGCAGTATCAGCCGATTTCGAAGGCCGCTTCATCTGTGCCCGCTTCGCCACAGTGCGGAGTGAGCAGGTGCCACTCCCCGTGCCCGGCGCCTGGCGGGGGCCGGGCACGGGGGACTGGACGTCCTCCCTCGACGAGGCCGCGTACGTGGCCGGAGTGCGACGGATCCGTGAACACATCGCGGCCGGTGAGGTCTATCAGGCCAACCTCTGCCGGGTGCTGTCCGCGCCGCTGTCCGACCCCGCCGCCGACGTGGACGCCCTCACCGCCCTGCTCGCCCGCGGCAACCCCGCCCCGTACGCCGGGACGATCCGGCTGCCCGCGCACGGGGTGGAGATCGCGACCGCGTCCCCCGAGCTCTTCCTGGAGCGCGACGGCCGGACCGTCACGTCCGGGCCGATCAAGGGCACCGGACGCACCGAGGCGGACCTGCTGGAGAAGGACCACGCGGAGAACGTAATGATCGTGGACCTGGTCCGCAACGACCTGGGCCGCGTCTGCGCGACCGGCAGCGTGAGCGTCCCGGACCTCTGCGTGGTGGAGAAGCACCCCGGGCTCGTCCACCTCGTCTCCACCGTGCGTGGCCGGCTCGCCGACGGTGCCGGGTGGCCGGAACTGCTCGGCGCCGCGTTCCCGCCCGGATCCGTCACCGGTGCCCCCAAGTCCAGCGCGCTGCGGATCATCGAAGCCCTGGAGACGTCCGACCGCGGGCCCTACTGCGGAGGAATCGGCTGGGTCGACGCCGACCGGGCCACCGCCCGACTGGCCGTCGGAATAAGGACGTTCTGGATCGACCGTACCGGCACCACGCTCCTGTTGCGCTTCGGCACCGGGGCCGGGATCACCTGGGGCTCCGACCCCGAGCGCGAGTGGGCGGAGACCGAGCTCAAGGCGTCCCGGCTCCTCGCGGTAGCGTCGGGCGCCTACGAGGACACCTACGGGGTGACAGGAAGGACCGAGGCATGAGGATTTGGGTCAACGGCGAACTGCGGGGTGCCGATGACGCGCGGGTGTCCGTGCTCGACCACGGACTGACCGTGGGCGACGGCATCTTCGAGACGGTCAGGGTGTCCGACGGCCGCCCCTTCGCACTCACCCGGCATCTCGACCGGCTGACCCGCTCGGCCCGGGGCCTGGGACTGCCCGACCCCGACCTCGACGAGGTCCGCCGCGCCTCGGCCGCCGTCATCGAGGCCAACCCCATGCCCCTCGGCCGACTGCGGATCACGTACACCGGCGGTCTCTCCCCGCTCGGCTCCGACCGCGGCGACGCCGGGCCCAGCCTGGTCGTCGCGCTGGGCGAGGCCGCCCGCCGCCCGGACAGCACCGCGGTGATCACCGTCCCCTGGACGCGTAACGAACGCAGCGCGGTGGCCGGGTTGAAGACCACCTCGTACGCCGAGAACGTCGTCGCCCTCGCGCGCGCCCACGAGCACGGCGCGTCCGAGGCCCTCTTCGCGAACACGGTCGGGCAGCTCTGCGAGGGCACCGGATCCAACGTCTTCGTCGTGCTGGACGGCCGGATCCACACCCCGCCCGTCACCTCCGGCTGCCTCGCCGGGATCACCCGCGCCCTGGCCGTGGAGTGGACCGGGGCGCAGGAGACCGATCTCCCGCTGGACGTCCTGGACCGGGCCGAGGAGATCTTCCTGACGTCTACGCTCCGCGACATCCAGGCCGTGCACCGGGTCGACGGACGGGAACTGCCGGGTGCCCCCGGGCCGGTGACGGCGAAGGCCATACGGATGTTCGACGAGCGCGCCGGTGACGACCTCGATCCGTGAGCCGTCGAACCGTCGAACCGTGAACCTCCGATGCGTGAACCTCCGATCCGTGGACCCGATCCGCAAAAGCGGGTGACGGACCGCCGTCCAGCGGATAGAACACCCGTGATGACCACGACCCTCCGGCCGACCGGGCCGATCCAGCAAGGCGCCGACGGCGCACGGGCACGCACCTACGACGTGTGCGACAACGGGCGTCCCGTCGGCGCCGTCGGCATCAACACCGACCCGGTGTTCGGCCCGACGGCGGGCATCCTCCACTCGCTGCGGATCGAGGAGCCGGACCGGAGGCGGGGCCGCGGCACCATCGCCGCCCTCGCCGCGGAGGAGGTGCTGCGGGGCTGGGGCTGCACACAGGTACGCCTGGTGGCGCCCGCGGACAACGAGGCCGCCCAGGCCCTCGCGGGCGTGCTCGGCTACACCGAGCGCAGCCGGAACATGCTCAAGACCCTCCGCCGGACCGCCCCCGCGCTGCCCGACGGGGTCACCGGACGCCCGATGACCGAGCGGGAATTCACCGCGTGGGCGGCCACCAGCGTCGAGACGTACGCGCAGAACTGGATGGAGCGGGGTGTCCCGGAGGAACAGGCCCGGCGCAAGTCCGAGACGGACCACGCCACGAACCTGCCGGACGGCCTGGCCACCGAGGGGATGCGTTTCCACGTCCTCGTCCGCGGCGGCGACGCGGTCGGCCATGTCTGGGTGGCCCGGCACGAGACCCCCGCGGGCGAGCCGATCGGCTACGTCTTCGACGTGGAGGTGCGCGAGGAGCACCGGGGGCGTGGTTACGGCCGCGCGCTGATGCACCACGCGGAGGACATCACGCTCGACACGGGCCTCGGCCGGCTCGGCCTGCACGTCTTCGCGTCCAACACACCCGCGCTCCGGCTGTACGAGTCGCTGGGCTACGGGACGACCCAGTACAACCTGGCGAAGGCCCTCTAGGGACCTCCGCCCGCGCGGAGAGGCCACGGAGGTGAGGTCCCGGAGGCCCGGAGGTCAGTCCCGGGCGGCGAGCAGCCGGTCGGCGATCTCCTCGATCCGCTCGCGCAGCCCCTCCTGGCTCTTCCCGCCGTCCAGCCGCTCGTCGCCGATCACATACGTCGGAGTGCCGGTGACGCCGATCGCCTTGCCCTCGGCCTGGTCCGCGTCGACGATCAGCAGGTGCCGGCCGTCGATCAGAGCCGTGTCGAACTCCTCGGCGTCCAGACCCAGTTCGCGTGCGACGTCGATCAGGAGCGGCTCACCGGTGCGGGCGAGGTCGGCGGTACGGGCCAGCACGGCCTCGATGTACGGCCAGCCCTTGCCCTGCTCGACGGCCTCCTCGGCGGCCTGCGCAGCGGCGTACGCGTGCTTGTGCTTGTCCAGCGGGAAGTGGCGCAGCCGGACCTCCAGCCGGTCGCCGTAGCGGGCGCGCAGGGCGTGGACGTCGGAGAGGGCCTGATGGCAGTCGGGGCATTCGAGCTCGCACCAGATGTCGAGGACGACCGGCGCTGCGGAGGTGGAATCGCTCATGGAATCAGTCTTCCAGGCCGGACCTGCGCGTCCCAATCGGCACCTGGGGAGGACCGCGGCCCTGAAATGTCCCTGATGCGGCCCCGGGCCGTGGCCCCTGCGGCGGCGGCCGGTGCAGGATGGAAGGGACACGTCCCGACTGCAGGAGGCCCCGATGCTTGCCGAGACCATCTGTGCCGCGGTGTCGGTCGCCGGCCTGGGCATTGCCGCGATCACCGCGTACCGCAAGCGTTTCCTCGCCGCGACCAGGATCGCCGCGTATTCGCTCGTGCCGGTCGGACTCGTGATGACCGGAGTCGTCGAATGGGTGTCCGACATCGCCTTCGAGCCGAGCGTCTGGATCGGGTTCGGCCTGCTGGGGGTGGCCTGGCTGCTCTTCATGACCACACGCGCCGTGGAGCGACGCGGTGGTGGCACCCGCAAGGAACGGCGGGCCGCACGGGCCGCGTCGCGGGGTGCCGCCGTCGCCCCCGCCGCATCGGCGCCCCCACTGACATCCGGTGCCGCCGCACCTGCCCCGCAGACGCAGGGCAGGCCCGCGAAGAAGCGGCAGGCTCCGGCCGGCGAGGACTTCAGTGACATCGAGGCCATCCTGAAGAAGCACGGCATCTGACGCCGCCCCCGCACCGGGCGGCGTGGTGACGCTCCCAATATGAATCGATTCATGCCGATTCCTGCCCTGCCCCGCGCACCCGGCTCCGTGGCTGGGCGTCGCGCGTCGGTATATTCGGGTCGCGCCTCCTCGATCTTGACGGTGTCCCGGGGGTGGGGCTAGCGTCCCGAACGAATTGAAACATTTCAATTCGAGGGCGTGGAGCCTGGACGGCGGCGCGTGACGGACCTCGCCGGACGTCCGCACGACTCCGTCCGTACGACTTAGGGACACGCCGCGCCGACGCGTGGCGGCCGAGTGCATCAGTGGGGCAGGGCAAGTGGCGCGTGTGGCAGGGATCAAGGACGTGGCCCGGCAGGCCGGAGTCTCGGTGGGCACGGTCTCCAACGTGATCAACCGCCCCGAGGCGGTGCTGCCTGACACCCGCGCCCGGGTGCTGGCGGCGATCGAGGAGCTCGGCTACGTACGCAGCGAGTCGGCCCGGCAGCTCCGGGCCGGCCGCAGCCGCATCATGGCCCTGCTCGTCCTCGACATGGGCAACCCCTTCTTCGTCGACGTCGCCCGTGGCGCCGAGCGTGCGGCCCGGGAGGCCGGCCTCGGCGTCATGGTCTGCAACAGCGGCCAGAGCCCGGAGGAGGAGGCCGAGTACCTCGGGCTCTTCGCCGAACAGCGGGTCTGCGGCGTGCTGGTCACCCCCGCCGACGCCACCGGGGGCAACCTCGAAGCCTTCGCCCGCCACCGCATCCCCTACGTGCTGATGGACCGGGTCGCGTCGGGCACCGAGACCTGCGCCGTCTCCGTGGACGACGTGCGCGGCGGGATGCTCGCGGTCGGGCACCTCGTGTCGGCGGGCCACCGCACGGTCGCCTACGTGAGCGGTCCCGGGGACCTGCACCAGATCAGGGACCGCAGACAGGGGGCACTCGCCGCGCTCGCCGATGCGGGACTCGGCCCCGAGGCCCTCGTCGAGATCCCCTCGGACCGCCTGGACGTAGCGGCGGGCAGGGACGCCGGCGCCCGCCTCCTCGGCCTCGTGCCACGGCCGACCGCCGTCTTCTGCGCCAACGACCTGCTGGCGCTGGGTGTGCTGCAGTCGCTGTACGCCGCGGGGGTGCGCGTGCCGCAGGACGTCGCGATCGTCGGCTACGACGACATCGAATTCGCCGCAGCGGCGGCCGTGCCGCTCACCTCCGTGCGGCAGCCCGCCATGGTGATGGGCAGGATGGCCGCGGAACTCCTCCTGGAGGAGGCGGACGACGAGGACGGAAGCCACCGGCACCGCAGCGTGGTGCTCCAGCCGGAGCTCGTCGTGCGCGCGTCCAGCGCCGCCCCGCGCTGACCTGCAGGGCCGGGCGATGGGGCCCGAGGCGAAAATATGGGGGAAGGCCGGACGCCGGAGCGAATCCGCGCAGCCCGTAGGGGGTGAACTCGCCGCGCGGAAAGGAGTGTTGATCGCCAACAGGGGTGCCACTGCGTCATGATCACTACGAGATGGTGGACGTATCCCGGGGCGAAGCCCCCGTATCCCCTGCCGAAGAGCCGCGTGGCTGCCTCTTCGCGCTGTCCCAGCCACCCCTGATGATCTTTCTGACGGTGATCGGCGGTCTGCTGCTGATGGCCGCGCTGCATGATCTGTTCCTGCTGTGAGCGGGCGCCCGGCCCGGTGGATCGCGGCCCGCGTTCCGCACGGGCCCACGGCCGGTCCGCCGCCTCCCGCGTCGCCGTGTACGGGGGCCGTCAGTCGGCCGCCGCCTCCTTGCGCCTGGCCCGGTACGCGGCGACGTGCAGCCGGTTCCCGCAGGTGCGGCTGGAGCAGTAGCGGCGGGAGCGGTTCCGCGACAGGTCGACGAAGGCGCGCCGGCAGTCCGGCGCCTCGCACCGCCGCAGCCGTTCCTGCTCACCCGCGACGACGATGAAGGCCAGGGCCATGCCGCAGTCGGCGGCGAGGTGGTCCGCGATCGAGGCGTCCGGCGCGAAGTAGTGGACGTGCCAGTCGTAGCCGTCGTGGTCGGTCAGCTGCGGCGTGGTGCCCGCGGCGGCCACCAGCCCGTTGACGAGGTCGGCGGCGGTACGGGCGTCGGGCGCCGCGAATATGTCCGCGAACCGGCCGCGTACGTCCTGCACGGCGCGCAGGTCCTTCTCGCCGAGCACGCCGACGCCGCTGATGAGATGGCGTTCCGCGAAGGCGTAGAGCGCGCCGGTGTCGGCGAGCCCGTCGCCCGGCTCGCTCTCCGGTGCGGTGTTCACCAGATCGACCACCGTGTCGAGGGCGATCCGGGTGTCGTGTGGGATCAGCACGTTTCGCTCCCTGGCCTCCGGCGGACGGGCGCCCGCCGATGCCGGCTGACTCTACTGCTTCGGCGAAGGCACCCAAGGCCCGGAGCGGGCTTGTAGGGGAGACGGCGGCACTCTGGTCGGCCGAGCGTACGGCGGGAGCCAGAGGCGGCCGCCTGGCGGCTCCAGCGACTGTCCTGAGGGCCGCGCCCCGGTGCCAGTGGTGCGGATGAGGCCTGTGTGACGACAGGTGCAGCGGTGCCGCGGCGGCCGGTGCGGTGCCGAGGAGGGGGGGGGCCGTCATGGCGTCCGACCTCCGTGGAGACACCGGCCGCCGGGCCGCGACGGCGCCCGACCGCGAAGCCGCACCGGGTCCGGGCTGCGGGGCCCGGTCGGTCACCGTCGCCGCCTGCCCGCCCGCACTGCCGCACCCGCCCGCCCCGGGCGCGCCGACGCCGTCGCCGCGGTGGGTTCCGCGGCGACGGCGTCGGCGTCTGCCGTATGAGGTTGTCCGCGTGACGCCGTCTCCCCGAGTCGGACGGCGGCCCGCAGCTCTCGGCCTGGCTCAGCTCTCGGCCAGGATGTGTGAGAGCTCCGTATCGAGGTCGAAGTGACGATGCTCGGTGCCGGGCGGGACCGCGGCGTCGGTCCTCTTCAGGAACGACTCCAGGGCCCTGGCCGGGGCTTCCAGCAGGGCTTCGCCCTCCGGGGAGCTCAGTGCGATACAGACGACGCCCTGGCCGTGACTTCGAGATGGCCAGACGCGGACGTCTCCGGTGCCGGTGGGCCGGTGCAGCCCCTCGGCAAGGAGGTCACGGGCGAAAACCCACTCGACCGTCTCCTCCGCTCCGGTGTGGAAGGTGGCGTGCACGGCATAGGGATCGGCCGTGTCATACCGCAGGCCCGCGGGTACAGGCAGTGAGGACTCGCTCGACACAACGAGGCGCAGGTGCAGCTCGCAGCTGACCGTGGTGTTCATAAGCGCCAGGGCCTTTCGCTCAGTGTGCGCTCGGGGATTCGCACGTCGGCGAAATCGACATGCCACCTACGGTGGCGTTGTAAACCCCTCTGACCTATTTGTGATGCTTCGGGTCGCTCGTGCGGCGGTGTGTAACTTTGGGTCATGCGTCCATTCCGGTGACGATCGCCGGTCGGGTAGGTTGGGCTTCATGAACGCGGAGAGTGACGAGCGGAAAGAGGTCGCCGCTTCGGTGGCCCGTGGATCCGCTACGGGGGACGGGCAGAAGGCGGAGCGTGAGCTGGGGTCGCGGGCGCCCGGGTTCATCCGGGCATCCAGGCTTCTTCACCTGAGCTGGCAGGTCGGCATCTTCGTCGTCGGCCTCGCCGTGGTCGGGGCGGGCATCGTGATGCTGCCGCTGCCCGGCCCCGGGTGGCTGGTGATCTTCGGCGGCATGGCGATCTGGGCGACGGAGTTCGTCTGGGCGCAGCTCGTCCTGCGCTGGACCAGGCGCAAGGTCACCGAGGCCGCCCAGCGGGCCCTCGATCCCAAGGTCCGGCGGCGCAACATCATCCTCACCACGGTGGGGCTCGTGATCATCGCGGTGCTGGTCGGGATATACGTCTGGAAGTTCGGGATCACGATGCCGTGGAAGATCCACGAGTGACCCGGCGGTGGTCCGGACGCACCGCTGACATGGGGTAATGTTTGCGGTGCGCCGGGGCGATTAGCTCAGTGGGAGAGCGCTTCGTTCACACCGAAGAGGTCACTGGTTCGAACCCAGTATCGCCCACCCCGGACCGATGGCCCGGAAGCTTCACTGAAGCTTCCGGGCCATCGGCGTTTCCGCATGCTCCCGTCGCGGCCGCCGGTCAACCCCCGTGACGCCGCCCCGCCACCTCCTGGGGCGCGCCCCGCCGCGAAATTTCGTCCGAACCGTTGACGTGCCCGGTGCGGCTCCTTACTTTTGCCCAGCAAGCGCTTTCTAAAACGATTCAATCGCGAATGATGGGGGCGAGCTATGTCTCGGAACAGCGGCATCGACCGGCGGCAGATGCTGAAGCTGGCAGGATTCTCGGCGGCCGGCCTCGGACTGACCGCAGCCGGCTGCGGCACCGGCGGCAGCGGTTCCGGAGGGCCGGTCACGATCCGGCACTCCTGGTGGGGTGCCGACGACCGGGCGAAGAAGATCCAGCAGTGCGTCACCCTCTTCGAGAAGAAGCACCCGAAGATCAAGGTGAAGACGGACTTCCAGCAGTACCCGGACTTCTGGAAGAAGTTCAACACCCAGGCGGCCGGCGGCAACCCGCCCGACGTCATCCAGAACGCCGTGACCTTCCTGCGCAAGTACGAGGCGAAGAACGTCCTTCTCGACCTCAGCCCCCAGGTGGAGAAGGGCAACCTCAGCCTCGACGGCTTCCGTGCCGGGCTGGAGAAGTTCGCGGACATCGACGGCAAGCTGCTCGGTGTGCCGGTCGGCAGCAACTCGATGGCCCTGGTCATCGACCAGGCGGTCTACGAGAAGGCGGGCATCGCCCCGGAGATCGGCTGGACCTGGGACGACTGGTACGCCGGCCTGGAGAAGATCCGGGACGGCCAGAAGATCGCGGGCGACGTCGGCCCGCACGGTGTGATGTACCTCTACGACCTGATCCTCCGCCAGAACGGCAAGGCCTTCTTCACCGAGGACGGCATGGGCTTCGGCGAGGCCGAACTGCTGCCGTACTGGACCGAGGCCCTCGCCCGGGTGAAGTCCGGCATCTACGCCGACCCCAAGAAGGTCGAGCAGATCAAGCCGGCCTCCGCACTCGCCCGGGGCATGGCCTCAGGAGAGTTCACCTGGGACAACTTCTCCATCCGCTACAGCGCCGAGGGCAAGAGCCGCTACGGGCTCGCCCCCATCCCCAGCACCGACGGCAAGCGCACCGGCCAGTACCTCGGCTCGCTGATGCTGAGCGGTTCCGCCCGCACCAAGCACCCCGCCGAGGTGGCGACCTTCATCGGCTTCATGACGCACGAGCCCGAGGTCGCCCGGATCATGGGCTACGACCGCGGAGTCCCCGCCACCACCGCCCAGTTCGAGGCGTACCGGCCCACCGACGCGCCGAGCAAGGCCATCGAGGCGTACGAGACCGAGATCGCCGACGCGGGCGTACTGGAGCCCATCACCCCGCACCCCGCCGGCGCCGACGTGATCGAGGCGGCCTTCCTGCGCATCGCCGGTGACCTGTCCCTGGGCAAGGCCTCGCCGAAGGACTCCGTGAAGCAGTTCTTCTCCGAGGCGAAGACCGCCCTCGCCTCGAACTGAGAGGAACGCGGTGACTCACATCCAGACCTCCCCGGGCGCCCTCGCCCCTGGGAGCGACCGTCCCGCCGAGCGGCGGAACGGTCCCGGAGAAGGCGCGCCACCCGTCGGCCCGAAGCGGCCCGGCCGCGGCGACAACCTGGCCGGCTACCTGTTCATGTCGCCCTGGATCGCGGGCTTCCTGTTCCTGGTCGCCGGGCCCATGGTGTTCTCGCTGTACCTCTCGTTCACCGAGTACAACCTGTTCGACGCACCACGCTGGATCGGCCTGCAGAACTTCACCGACATGTTCGCCGACCCCCGGTGGCGCCAGTCGGTCAAGGTCACCTCCTGGTACGTACTGATCGGCACCCCGGTCAAACTGGCCGCGGCACTCGCCGTCGCCATGCTGCTCGCGCAGAAGCGGTGGGGCCAGTCCTTCTACCGGGCGGCCTTCTACGCCCCGTCGCTGATCGGCGCGAGCGTCTCGGCCGCCATCGTCTGGCGCGCACTGTTCTCGGACGACGCCGTCGTCGACCGTACGCAGAAGCTGTTCGGCGTCGAGACCGGTGGCTGGATCGGCGACCCCGAGATGATCATCTATGCGCTGGTCGCCCTCACCGTCTGGCAGTTCGGCGCTCCGATGGTCATCTTCCTGGCCGGTCTCAAACAGGTCCCCCGGGAGCTGTACGAGGCGGCCGAGGTGGACGGAGCCGGCCGCTGGCGCAGGTTCTTCCACATCACCCTGCCGATGATCTCGCCGGTGCTGTTCTTCAACGTCCTGCTGGAGACCATCCACTCGTTCCAGATCTTCGGCTCGGCCTACATCGTCAGCAACGGCTCCTGCGGACCGGCCGACGCGACGCTCGTCTACACCTGTTACCTGTACGACCAGGGCTTCGTGAACAGCCGCATGGGCTTCGCCTCCGCCATGGGATGGCTGCTGCTCGTCGCGGTGGGCCTGGTCACCGCCGTGCTGTTCTGGTCCCAGAAGCGCTGGGTGCACTACGAGGAGGGCGGCCGATGAGTCTCCTGGCAGCTGCTGTACGACGCCGGGGTGCCGGCGCACTGGCCTGGCACCTCGGGGCCCTGGTCCTCCTCGTGGTGGTCCTCTACCCGGTCGTGTGGACGTTCGGGGCCTCGTTCAAGCCGAGCTCGGACATCATCGGCGCCCTGGACCTGTTCCCGGCCGACCCGGTGACCGACAACTACACCCGGCTCACCGAGGGCATCGCCGACATCCCGATATCGACGTTCTTCCTGAACTCGACGTACATCGCCGTCGGTTCGGTGATCGGGGTGGTGCTGTCGTGCTCGCTGACGGCCTACGCCTTCGCGAAGGTCCGCTTCGCCGGCCGCAACGCCATGTTCGCCATCATGATCGGCACCCTGCTCCTGCCGTACCACGTGCTGATCATCCCGCAGTACGTGCTGTTCCAGAAGCTGGAGCTGATCAACACCTTCACCCCGCTGCTGATCGGCAAGTACCTCGCCACCGACGCGTTCTTCGTCTTCCTGATGGTGCAGTTCATGCGCGGCCTGCCCAAGGAGCTCGACGAGGCGGCACGGCTCGACGGCTGCGGACACCTGAGGATCTACTGGTCGATCGTCATGCCGCTCTGCCGGCCGGCGCTCATCACCAGCGCGATCTTCACCTTCATCAACGCGTGGAACGACTTCATGGGCCCGCTGCTCTATCTGAACGAGCCCGACAAGTACACCGTCTCCATGGGCCTGAAGATGTTCATCGACCAGGACGCCGTCGCCGACTACGGCGGCATGATCGCCATGTCGCTGGTGGCCCTCCTGCCCGTGCTGGCCTTCTTCCTGGCCTTCCAGCGCTACCTGATCGACGGCATGGCCACCTCCGGCCTGAAGGGCTGAGGCGCGCCGTGACGACGAAGACCCGCACCGCGACCCGGCGTTCGCACGTCATGGACCGTTTCGGCCTGTTCTCCGAATGCCTGCTCACCGGCGTATGGATCGCCGTCGCGGCCCTGCCGCTCCTCACGTTCCCCGCCGCGTTCGCCGCGGGGGCACGACACCTGCGCCGCCATCTGGCCGGTGAGCGCGGCGGCCTGCGCGAGTTCGCCGCCGACGTCCTCGCCGCGGCCCGCGGAGGCTGGCTCGTCGGCCTGTCCGTATGGGCCGCCGGAGCCCTGCTGCTGCTGGACCTGGCAGCCGTACGGGCCGGGCTGCCCGGCGGTCCGCTCGTGGGTGCCGTCGGCATCCTCGCCCTGATCGGCTTCCTGGTCGCCGTGGTACGCGCCGCCGCGTGCTGGGAACCCGGCACCACCTGGCGCCCGCTGCTGGCCGACGCCGGCCGCCGCACGGTCCGCGACCCGGCCGGCTCGCTCCTGCTGGTCTGCGGGATGGCCGTCGTCGTGCTCTCCGGAGCCCTGGTGCTGCCGCTGGCCGTGCCCGTCATCGGGGCCGTCGCGGCCGCCGCCACCGCCGTGGAGGCGCGGCTCGCCCGCTGAGCCCCCTCGCACCACCTTCTCGCTGTCCCCGATCCGCACGGAGAGAGGCACAACCATGTCCAGGATGCCCCGCAGAACACTCCTGAAGGCCGCAGCGGCTGCCGGCGCGGCCGCACAGCTCAGCTGGTCCCTCGGCTCCGGCACCGCCACCGCGGCCCAGAGCGCCGACGGCGGCGCCGCCGACCCCGTCGCCCTCACCTGGCTGGAGTCCGGCGGCCTCGGCGCCGCCCCCGGATCCACCCTCGGCGTGCCCTGGCCCAAGGGGCGTTACGCCAAGGACCAGACCTTCGCGCTGGCCACCGAGGACGGCAAGGACGTCCCGGTGCAGACCTGGCCGATCGGCTACTGGCCGGACGGCTCGCTCAAGTGGACCGCGCACGCCGTCGGCCCCGAGGTCACCGCCAAGAAGTTCGCCCTCACCACCGGAACCCCCGCCGCCCCGAAGAACAAGGTCACCGCCACCCGCTCGGGCGGCACCATCACCGTCTCCACCGGCGTGATCACCGCGCAGCTCGGCACGAACGGCTCCGCCCTCGTCAAGACCGTCACCCGGGGCTCCACCGAGATCGCCGGCAACGGCCGGCTCGTCCTGCTCCGCCAGAACGAGATCGAGGACGGCGACCAGGGCAACGAGAAGTACGAGCGCTTCGAGAGCGTCATCGAGGAGGCCGCGATCGAACAGGACGGCCCCGTCCGCGCCGTCGTCCGCATCGACGGCAAGCACCGCAAGGGCTCCCGCTCCTGGATGCCCTTCTCCGTACGCTTCTACTTCTACGCCGGCGCCGACTCCTTCCGGATGATGCACACCATCACCTACGACGGCACCCAGGAACCCGGCAAGGCGAGCGGCGACTTCATCCGCGGCCTCGGCGTCCGCTTCAGCGTCCCGATGCGCGACGCCGCCCACGACCGCCACATCCGCATCGGCGGCGACGGCACCGGACTCCTGCGCGAAGCCGTGAAGGGCATCACCGGACTGCGCCGCGACCCCGGCGCCGCCGTCCGCGAGGCCCAGTTCGCCGGACAGAAGCTCCCCGACCCCGCCACCTGGGACCAGCGGGTCACCAGCCGCCTGCAGTACATCCCCGAGTGGGGCGACTACACCCTCTCCCAGCTCTCCGCCGACGGCTTCGGACTGCGCAAGCGCACCAAGAAGGGCCACGGCTGGATCCCGGCGGGAGGCGGCAGGCGGGCCTCCGGCTTCGGATACGTCGGAGGACCCACCGGCGGATTCTCCTTCGGACTCCGAGACTTCTGGGAGAAGCACCCCGCGCAGCTCGACATCCGCGACGCCCACACCGACACGGCCGAGGTCACCCTCTGGCTCTGGTCACCCGAAGCACAGCCCATGGACCTGCGCTTCTACCACGACGGCATGGACCAGGACACCTACGCCGAACAGCTCGAAGGCCTCAACATCACCTACGAGGACTACGAACCCGGCTTCGGAACCCCGTACGGCATCGCCCGGACCAGCGAACTCCTCTTCTGGGCCAACGAGTCCACCCCCGCCGCCGAGACCCTCGCCCAGCAGGTCGACGCCGTCCGCACCCCGCCCCAGCTCGCCGCCCCGCCCAAGCAGCTCGTCCAGGCCAAGGTCTTCGGCGGACTCTTCGCCGAACCCGACCGGTCCACCGCCGCCAAGTCGAAGATCGAGGACCACCTGGACTTCCTCTTCACGTACTACAAGGACCAGGTGGAGATGCGCCGCTGGTACGGCTTCTGGGACTACGGCGACATCATGCACACCTACGACCCCAGCCGGCACCAGTGGTGCTACGACGTCGGCGGCTACGCCTGGGACAACTCCGAACTCTCGCCCGACCTCTGGCTCTGGTACGCGTACATGCGCTCCGGCCGCGCAGACATCTACCGTTTCGCCGAAGCCATGACCCGGCACACCGGCGAGGTCGACGTCTACCACCTCGGCAAATGGGCCGGACTCGGCACCCGCCACGGTGTCCAGCACTACGCCGACAGCGCCAAGCAGCAGCGCATCGCCAACACCACCTACCGCCGGATGTTCTACTTCCTCACCGCCGACGAGCGCGTCGGCGACCTCATGCACGCCAACGTCGACTCCGACGAGACCTTCCTGGCCCTCGACCCCATCCGCAAGATCCGGACCGAGCCGTACACCCCCGACCGCCACGCCCTGTCCATCGGCTTCGGCACGGACTGGAGCGGCCTCGTCTCCGCCTGGCTCACCGAGTGGGAACGGCGCGGACCCAAGTGGGAGAAGGCCAGGGACCGGGTGCTCTCCACCATGGAGACCATCGCCGCGCAGCCCAACGGATTCGTCCAGGGCGTCGGCCTCTACGACCTCGACACGGGCAGGTTCGCCGTCGCGGACAAGCCCGCGGTCGGAGTCTCGCACCTGTCGGCCATGTTCGGCCTCGTCGAACTCAACGCCGAACTCATCGACATGATCGACATGCCGGCCTTCAAGGCCGCCTGGATCGACTACTGCCGCTACTTCAACGCCACCAAGGCCGAACAGGCCGCACGCTACGGAAGTAACTTCGGCACCCTGCTGCTGTTCCAGGGCCACTCACGACAGGACGCCTACGCCGCCGCCCAGACCGGCGACGTCACCCTCGCCACCCGGGCGTGGAAGCAGTTCTACAGCAGCAACGACGCCTGGGACTACAAGGAGAGCACCGACTGGAGCACCAAGAAGATCGAGGGCCCGACCGGACTCGTCGAGGGCGGTGAAGCGGCCTGGGTGAGCACCAACTCCACCGCCCTGTACGGACTCGCCGCGATCCAGAACCTCGCGCTCGTCGGCGACAGGATGCCCTAACGCATCCGCCCCAGGCTCTCCCGCACCCGGCGCGCGTCGCGCAGCCGCTGCTCGTACGTCGCACCGACCGCGAGCAGCAGCAGCCCGGCGAGCGCCGGGAACGCCCACCGGGGGAGCGTGTCGAACACCTGGACCACATGCGGCGCCAGCTCGTGCAGCCCGTCCAGCGCCAGGACCGAACCGCCCAGCACCAACGGGGCCTGCAGCCTGAGCCGGGCGCCCACCAGCGTCACCACCAGCGCCGCCACACCCAGCAGCAACGGGCGCAGCCAGCCGGGATCGGACCACGCCACCACGAGGCTCGGCACCATCGTCATCGACAGGGCCGGGCCGTACGCCACCCAGGAGGACGCGGCCGGGTCCCTGCGACGGCGCAGACACCCCACCGCGAACGCGGCCACCGACACCGGCAGGGTGTACGCCTCCGGGTCCGACACCCCCGAAGCCACCAGCCGCACCCACGTGGCCAGCACGAACAGCACCGCAGCCACGTACCCCGCAGCCGGCCGGCGCTCGGGCCGCAACGCGGTCCCGGCGGCCAGCACCCCGCACAAGGCCAGCACCAGTGCGAGGAACGGCGCGTCCGTCACTGCGAGCCCCACGGCCACCAGCGCGCCGAACGCCCCGGCGGCCTCCAGCGACAGCGCCACCGCCGCCACCCGCAGCCGCGCCCCGAGCAGCACCGCCACCGCGGGGACGACCAGCACCACCGGAGCCACCTGCGGCGCAGTCCACCCCAGCGACGCCCCCGCCGCGGAAGCCACCACGATCGCGCAGAGCACCGAGCCGACGGCGAGCACCGACCGGACCACGACAGCCTTCGACCGGGCCGCCGTACCCGCGAACAGCACCAGCAGGCCCCCGAACACGGCGTACGTGGCCGGCTCGGCGGCCAGTGCCAGCAGTCCCGCACTCACCGCACCTACCAGGCCGCACACCAGAGCGGTCAGCGACAGGGCACCCGACCCCCGCCGCACGGCGAGCTCCAGCAGCCCCGCGACCAGCAGCAGTTCCACGCCCACCGCCACCGCGTACGGCACATCCGCCACCGCGAGCAGCGCGAGCACCGCACCCCACCCCAGGACCGTCGCTCCGGCCCCCGCGGCCACCGGCCACCCCGGACGGGGCACCGCGAACATCCCCCGCGCCCACCCGAGACGCAGCGCGCCCAGCACACCCGCCACCAGGACCAGCGCCACCGGGGACGCGGCCGACGCCGGCCACGACATCGACGGCCCCAACGCACCCCGGAAGCCCTCCGGCGCACCGGACCACACATCCGCCAGCACCGAAACCGGCCCCAGCAGCACCGCCGCCACCACCGGCGACGCCCACACCAGCGCACCCGCCGTGACAGCGGCGGACGCACCCAGCACACCCCGGCCCACCGGCCGCGGGACACGAACCCGCAGGACCGGCAACAACGCGATGCCGCACAGCAGATACACCACGACCGACCAGTTCCACGGCAGTCCCGTACGCAGCACACCGCCCACCGCGGCCACCGAGGCCAGACCCGCCACCGCACCCGCGGCCACGGCCCACTCCTTCGGCGCGCGCCACGCCCCGGCCAGGGCCACCCCCGCACCCGCCAGCAGCAGCGCTCCCGGGCCCACGGCCGACAGCGGACCGCCGGCCGACACGGACAGGGCCAGACCGATCAGCAGCGCGACCGCCCCGGTCATCGACGCCCCGACGGCCGCAGTGACCCGCACCGCGAGCCCCCGGCCCCGCAGCGCCACCGGCACACCCGCCGCAGCCGTCACCAGCAGCGCCCACCCGAAGACCACCGCGGGCGCACCCGCGGCCCACGCCCACAGCAGCAGCGGCAACTGGCCCGCCACCACGGCCGCAGGCAGCGGCAGCCGCAGCCGCCCGAGCCACAGGCCGTACGCCGCCCACACCGAAGCGAGCACGGCGGACGCGACGGCCGCGAACGCCGGCCCGTCCGTGTCCGGCGCCGCCACCGCGTGCAGCGCGTAGGCGTCCAGCACCGTCAGCACCAGCGCGAGCGCGGCCAGCGCCTCGGCCGTCGACGTCAGGCCCCGGCGCAGCAGTGGCGCGGGCGCCACGAGCGCGCCGACCGTCACCGCCGCGAGGACCGCCGAACGGCCCGCGATGCCCATCTCGCCCCAGCTGAACAGGGTGAAGGCGATCGCCGCGATCGTCAGCAGGAGACCACCGAGGACCAGCAGCACGTTCTGCACGGAGGACGAAGCGGCCACCGGACCAGCCGGCACCGCACCGCCCGGCGGCCCCCAGACGGACGGCCGGGCGAGGGGCCGGGCGGGGGGCGCCGTGAACGGCGGCGGAGCGACCGGCGGCCGCAGCACACTCAGCAGCCAGGCACGACGGTTCAGCAGCTGGATCCTGCGGGCGTCCAGCTGGACCAGTTCTCGGTCGAGGAGCGCCAATTCCTCGGCGGGTGGCGGCACATGTTCCATGTACCGGAGTGTGGCGGCGGCCACGCGCTCGTACATGCGCTCGGATACTCAGTTCCGGCACTGAGTAGGCCCCGCACGCGCAGACTGGACCCATGGACCGCAACCACTACCGTTTCACCAGCGTCTGGGATCTGCCCGCCGCGCCCGACGCCGTGTACGCGGCGCTCGAACGCGCCGAGGACTACCCCCGGTGGTGGCCGCAGGTCCGCGCGGTCACCCCCGTCGACGACACCACCGCCACGGCACGCTTCCGCTCGCTGCTCCCGTACGACCTCGTCATGACCCTCCGGCAGAGCCGCCACGACCCCCGCGCCCGCGTCCTCGAAGCCGCCATGAACGGCGATCTCGACGGCTGGGCCCGCTGGACCGTCACCCCGCACGACGGCGGCAGCCGCGTCCTGTACGAGCAGGAGGCCGACGTCCGCAAACCGCTCCTGCGCCGCCTCGCCGTGCCCGGACGCCTCTTCTTCCGCGCCAATCACACGCTGATGATGCGCTCCGGACGCCGTGGACTGACGGCATGGCTCCAAGCGGTTTGAACGTACCCCGCCGGGCCCTGTATGGTTCAACCCGTTCCCGGGCGATTAGCTCAGTGGGAGAGCGCTTCGTTCACACCGAAGAGGTCACTGGTTCGAACCCAGTATCGCCCACCCGGGAAAAGCCGGTCCGTCAGCACACCGACGGACCGGCTTTCGCGTACCCGGTCCCGGATCAGGCCGCCGCGGGCAGCTCGGGACGCAGCGGCCACGACGGATCCACCGCCTCCGGAGTGCCGCTCTTCTCGAACCACGCCTGCAGACCGCGCGCCTGCGCCGCGTGCCACACCGCCTGCCGTGTGTGCAGCTCCGCCGGACTCAGCCGCTCCAGCCGGGTGGAGAACCGCCGCCCCACCGCGCGCACCAGCTCCAGCGAGGCCGCCGCGTCGGCCGCCGCGTCGTGCGCCCCGTCCAGCACCACCTCGTACAGCTCGCACAGGTCCGTCAGCGTGCGGCGGCCCTTGCGGTAACGGTCCAGATGCTTGTCCAGGACCCGCGGATCCAGCACGCACAGCGGCGCGTTCCCCAGATACCCGGCCAGTGACGAGGCCCGGTGGCGCCTCAGCTCCCGGTCCAGCAGCGTCAGATCGAACGGCGCGTTCATCACGACGAGCGGCCGCCCCGTCGCGCACTGCTCGGCCAGCGCCCGGGCTATCTCCTCGACGACCGGCGCGGGCCACCGGCCGTTGCGCTGCAGATGGTCGTCGGTCAGACCGTGGATCTCGGTGGCCCCGACGGGCACCGGAATCCCCGGATTGACCAGCCAGCGGGTGACGCGGAGCCGTCCGCCCGCCGTGTCCTGGACGACGAGGGCGGCCGAAACGATCCGGTCCTCCTCGACATCCACGCCTGTTGTCTCGGTGTCAAAAGCGGCCAGCGGCCCTTCGAACCAGTGCATCATCCCTGAACTCCTCGCACCTGCACGGCAGATGGCGGGATTCCTCTGCCCGATTCGGTGATACCCGCGCCCTTTGCCTGATACGCCGTTTGGAGCGCCTCTCCTGCGGTGACAACACAGGTGACGGGAAAGGAAGTTGGCCGTCCCGTCAGCGGAGACCGGGCAGCCGGTCGGCACAGCCCGGAAGGCACACGGAGCCATGGCGCTCGCGCAGCCGAACCCAGGGGGCCCTGCCCGAGCCGGGAACCACGGGGGAGGACCGCCACCGCAGCGGACCGCACCACCGCTGCGCGGCACCCTCGCCACCACCGCCTGCATGGAGACCCTCCAGGTGGGCTACCTGCACGCCGTGGCGGCCGCGGCGGGATGCTCCCTCTCGCAGCCCTTCCCCGACAACGGCATCGACTGGCACGTCAGCCACGGCGCCCCCGCCCACACCGTCGACGACGAAGTGACCATCAAGGTGCAGCTCAAGTGCACCTACCAGATCCCCCCGCACCCACCGGGCGCCTCGTTCGCCTTCACCCTCGACAACGCCCACCTGGTGAAGCTCGCGCGGACCCCCGTGTCGGTGCACAAGATCCTTGTCGTGATGCTCGTGCCCCGCAGCCAGGACGACTGGCTGCGGGCCGGACACGAACGGCTCGACCTGCGGCACTGCTGCTACTGGACCAACCTCGCCGGCCACGCGGTGACGGGCCGGCACAGGACCACTGTGCGGATCCCGACCTCGCGGATCTTCGACGACCGGGCACTCTGCGAGATCATGGCCCGGGTCGGGGCGGGAGGGAGACCCTGATGCACCGGTCGATGGACGAGCCCGCCGGCCGAGCGACACCGGCGGGCCCACGCGCACACCCGTACGCCGAGGACCCGGATCCGCACCAGGGGCCCGGCCCCACCCTCGTCGACCCCGCCGTACTCGGCGTCCTCCTGGGCCGGCACGGCTGGCGCCGGCGCGGAGGAGCCGCCGGGCACTACAGCCGCTGGACCCCGCCCGGCCCCGCCGCGTCGGGCACCAGCCTGCTCGTGCCCGACACCACCGCCTACCCCGACAGCGAGGACCTGCTCGCCGAAGCCCTCACCGCGCTCGCCCGCAGCGCCGCCCCGTCCGCGCGCGACGTCCTCGTCTCCCTCGCCGTCCCCAGCGACGAGATCCGCTGGTGGCGCGACGTCCCCGAGGAGACGTCCGGGGCCGCCGGCTGGACCGAGGCCGAACAACTGCGCACCGCGGCCCGGCAGATCCTCCTCGCCGGGGCACTCGCCGTACGCGGCACTGCCGGCTACCACGGCGCACGCAACCGCGGGAAGGCCCGCGCGGCCCTGGACGGCACCCTCGTCGGACCCGCGCCGGGCGGCCGCCGACTCACCGTGTTCGTCCCCGTCGCCGCCGGCCGGGCCGTCGCCGTACAGCTCTACCAGGCCCTGCACGCCACCCGGGAGGCCGTCGACTACCAGCGGGCCACCGGTGGCATGGAGGCGTTCGGCAGCGCCGTCGCGGCCGGGGTCAGCCGCGAGCTGACCGAAGCGGTCGTCGCTCTGGTCCGGGGATCGGAGGGCGCCAGGATCACGCTGGACTGGGCACCCGCCGCCGGAACCCCCGAAGGCTGCCCCGCACGGCCCGAACCCGTCGAGTTCTCCCCGGGCGATCTGCCCGCCCTGCGCCTGGCCGGGGTGCGCTACCTCCAGGACGAACCCGCCGTCCCGGTACGGATCACCGGAGCCGTCGTACGGCTGCGCCGCTCCGGACCCCGCGGCCCCGGCGTCGTACGGCTTCGGGTGCTGGCGGGCGCGGAGGTCGCGCACGTACGGATCGAGCTCGACGAGGAGGCCTACCGGATCGCGGGCCACGCCCACCTCGTCGGACTCCCGCTCCGGGTGGAGGGCCGGCTGGAGAACAGGGGCGGCTTCCGGCGGCTCACCGGCGCCTCCCAGGTGGCGCCCGTCCAGGTCGACGAGGCGGAGCGGGACCGGCTGATGAAGTCGCTCCAGGAGAACGTCGACTTCTTCGAGGAGGCCTGCACGGGGGATGAGGGATAGCCCCGGGGGCACCCCCGCAGTATCCATTTCGCGTCCGGGGCCTCCGGCTCGGTACGATTCCTCTTGCGCGCAGAGGAATGCGACGCACCCCCTCAGTCAGGAGAGACCGGTGTCAGACGTCCGTGTGATCATCCAACGCGATTCCGAGCGGGAAGAGCACGTGGTGACGACGGGGACGACGGCCGCCGAGCTCTTCCCCGGGCAGCGCACCGTCGTCGCCGCCCGGGTCGAGGGCGAGCTGCGCGACCTCGCGTACGAGCTCAAGGACGGCGAGGTCGTCGAGCCCGTGGAGATCTCCTCCGAGGACGGCCTGAACATCCTGCGGCACTCCACCGCGCACGTGATGGCCCAGGCCGTGCAGGAGCTGCACCCCGAGGCCAAGCTGGGCATCGGCCCGCCGGTCAAGGACGGCTTCTACTACGACTTCGACGTCGAGAAGCCGTTCACGCCCGAGGACCTCAAGGCCATCGAGAAGAAGATGCAGGAGATCCAGAAGCGCGGGCAGAAGTTCTCCCGCCGGGTCGTCACCGACGAGGCGGCCCGCGAGGAGCTCGCCGACGAGCCGTACAAGCTGGAGCTCATCGGCATCAAGGGCTCCGACTCCCTCGAGAACGCCGGCGACGGCGCGGACGTCGAGGTGGGCGGCGGCGAGCTGACCATCTACGACAACCTGGACGCCAAGACCGGTGAGCTGTGCTGGAAGGACCTCTGCCGGGGCCCGCACCTGCCCACCACCCGCTTCATCCCCGCGTTCAAGCTGATGCGGAACGCGGCGGCGTACTGGCGGGGCAGCGAGAAGAACCCCATGCTGCAGCGCATCTACGGCACCGCGTGGCCCACCAAGGACGAGCTCAAGGCGCACCTGGAGTTCCTGGAGGAGGCCGCCAAGCGCGACCACCGCAAGCTCGGCAACGAGCTGGACCTCTTCTCCTTCCCCGACGAGATCGGCCCCGGCCTCGCCGTCTTCCACCCCAAGGGCGGCGTCATCCGCCGGGCCATGGAGGACTACTCGCGGCGCCGCCACGAGGAGGAGGGCTACGAGTTCGTCTACAGCCCGCACGCCACCAAGGGCAAGCTCTTCGAGAAGTCCGGCCACCTGGACTGGTACGCCGACGGCATGTACCCGCCGATGCAGCTCGACGACGGGGTGGACTACTACCTCAAGCCGATGAACTGCCCGATGCACAACCTGATCTTCGACGCGCGCGGCCGCTCCTACCGCGAACTGCCGCTGCGCCTCTTCGAGTTCGGCACGGTGTACCGCTACGAGAAGTCGGGCGTCGTCCACGGGCTGACCCGCTCCCGCGGCTTCACGCAGGACGACGCGCACATCTACTGCACCAAGGAGCAGATGGCCGAGGAGCTCGACAGGACGCTCACCTTCGTCCTGAACCTGCTCCGCGACTACGGCCTGACCGACTTCTACCTGGAGCTCTCCACCAAGGACCCGGAGAAGTTCGTCGGCTCCGACGAGGTCTGGGAAGAGGCCACCGAGACGCTGCGCCAGGTCGCCGAGAAGCAGGGCCTCCCGCTGGTCCCCGACCCGGGCGGCGCCGCTTTCTACGGCCCGAAGATCTCGGTGCAGTGCAAGGACGCCATCGGCCGTACCTGGCAGATGTCGACCGTGCAGCTCGACTTCAACCTCCCGGAGCGCTTCGACCTGGAGTACACCGGCCCGGACGGCACCAAGCAGCGCCCGGTCATGATCCACCGCGCGCTGTTCGGCTCCATCGAGCGTTTCTTCGCGGTGCTGCTGGAGCACTACGCGGGCGCGTTCCCGGTGTGGCTGGCGCCGGTCCAGGCGGTCGGCATCCCGATCGGCGACACCCACATCCCGTACCTCCAGGAGTTCGCCTCCGAGGCGCGCAAGAAGGGGCTGCGGGTCGATGTGGACGCCTCCTCGGACCGGATGCAGAAGAAGATCCGTAACCACCAGCGCGCCAAGGTCCCGTTCATGATCATCGTCGGTGACGACGACATGAACGCGGGCACGGTGTCCTTCCGCTACCGCGACGGCTCGCAGGAGAACGGCATCGCCCGTGACGAAGCGATCGCCAAGCTCGTCGATGTGGTGGAGCGCCGCGTACAGGTGTGATCCCTGCGTGAGGAGGCCCCCGGGGAGCTACGCGCTCCCCGGGGGCCTCTTCTCGTCCTCCCGGGTGAACACCTGCAGCAGCCACGACGAGAACGATCCCGTCACCGCCCCCAGCAGAGCCAGCCCGCAGGCCATCAGTCCCGTCGCGATGACCCGGCCGGGAAACGTGACCGGCACGGCGTCCCCGTACCCCACCGTCGTGAGCGTCGCGCACGCCCACCACACCGCGTCGCCGAACGTACGGATGCTGGCATCCGGGGCCGTGTGCTCCAGGTGGTACACGGCGAGCGACGCCGAGAAGCCGAGCAGTACGGTCGTGAGCCCCGCGTAGGCGATCACGCGGGCATACAGGCTCAGCCGTGGCTCGTCCCGGCGCTTCTGGACCGCCGTGTAGATCTGGACCACACGCAGAGGGCGCAGCAGGGGCAGCGCGAGTACCACGGTGTCCAGCAAGTGGGTGCGTACGAAGTGCCCGCCCAGGCCGCTGAGGCGGAGCCGCACACCGTAGTCCACCGCGAAGAGCAGCCAGGTGGCGGCGACCAGGGCGAGGGCGATGTCGGGCCACGGTTCGCTGTCGTGGGGGGCGAGGACGCGTACCGCGTAGCCGGTGAGGAAGATCAGCGCCGCGACGAAGAGCGGGACCTCCGTACGCCGCTCCCATTCCGTGAGCCGGAAGGGTGCGGGAGAGGCTGGGCGGTCGCTCATGGCCCCAGCATCGCGGTGCGCTGCCCGGTCGGGCCCCGGCGACACGCTCG
This sequence comes from Streptomyces sp. NBC_01520, assembly GCF_045040375.1. NCBI lineage: Bacteria > Bacillati > Actinomycetota > Actinomycetes > Kitasatosporales > Streptomycetaceae > Streptomyces > Streptomyces sp. NBC_01520. Next base: position 1,362,419 of record NZ_CP109404.1, on the reverse strand, counting down.
GCAGGGGTGAAGCAATATGCTGACCGGCATGACGAGTGAGCCGGAGCAGCAGATCGGAGTGGGGACGCCCGACGCGTTCCAGCGCCTGTGGACGCCCCACCGGATGGCCTACATCCAGGGTGAGAACAAGCCGAGCGGCCCGGGGTCCGGGGACGGCTGTCCGTTCTGCGTGATTCCCGCGAAGTCGGACGAGGACGGGCTCGTCGTCGCGCGTGGCGAGAAGGTCTACGCGGTCCTGAATCTGTACCCGTACAACGGCGGGCACCTGATGGTGGTGCCGTACCGGCACGTCGCCGACTACACGGAGCTGGACGGTCCGGAGACGGCCGAGCTCGCCGACTTCACGAAGCGGGCCATGGTCGCGCTGCGGGCGGCGTCCGGGGCGCACGGTTTCAACATCGGGATGAACCAGGGCGCCGACGCGGGCGCGGGTATCGCCGCCCACCTGCACCAGCACGTGGTGCCGCGCTGGGGCGGGGACACGAACTTCATGCCGGTGGTCGGGCACACGAAGGTGCTGCCGCAACTGCTGGGAGACACCCGGACGATGCTGGCCGACGCGTGGCCGTCGGATCTGCCGGCCGTCTGAGACCCGGCCGACGGAGCCTTTGGCCGTCCGAGCTTCTGCCGGTCCGAGCGGATCACTCCAGCGGGTGGGGCGCCCAGCACGGGGCGGCCCACCCGCTGTGTCATGCGTCGTAGACGTCGGCCTTCTTCGGCGCGGCGTCCTGGACCATGCCGCTGAGTGCCATGGAGCGGTTGTTGAAGCGTTCGGTGTCGACGCCGTGCTCCTCCAGGACCCGCATGGCCGCGGAGTGCACGACGCGCAGGACGGGGGTGGCCGCCCGCATGGCGTCGTCGGCCATGAAGCGGTGGCCCCAGGGCTGGGCCGCCCAGGCATGACGCAGCCCGAAGGGCTCCGGCAGGACGATCTTGCCGCCGAAGTAGTCGAGCAGCGGCGGATACCAGGTGAGGGGCGCCCGCAGCGCGAGCCGCACGACCTCGTTGGCCTTGACGAGGGGGAGCGTGATGGTGCGGGTCTCCCAGAACCGGACGGACTTCTTGACGGTCTTCGTCTCGGCGGCGGGCTTGGACAGGAAGAGCGAGTGGACAGGGCCGAGCGCGTGTCCGGTCACCTCGATGCGCAGGGTCTCGTGCAGCACGGTGACGGTGATCAGCATGGTGATGACCAACTGGCCGTCCCAGAGGGTGAACTGGACGCCGAGGTAGTGCCGGTCACCGCTGCTGAACTGCTGGTGATTGCAGATGCGCTGTATCTCGTGGGGCTTGATCTGGAAGGTGGCCACGTCCTCGCCCTCGGGGCGGGAGACGGAGTCCGCGTTCTCCCCGACGGGTGAGACGATCCAGTGCTTGACGGACGGGGTGGGGAATCCGCCGGTGTTCAGAGGGCCGCGTTCCAGCATCTTCAACTTGTCGTGGATGGCCCGCACCACATCCCAGCTGCGGAACTGGTGGATCTCCTTGGCCGGGTCCTTGGGCACCAGCTCCTCGGCGAGCTGCCAGCTGCCCCAGCGGGTGCCCATGCCGAGGACGCCCTTGGCACCGGCGTAGAAGACCGAGTTCGACTGCTGTTCGGCGGAGAGCTTCTCCAGGCCCTGGCGCAGGGCCTCGCGGGCGGTCTCGTTGGGGTTCTTCGGGACGGCCTCGGGGATCTTCGCGCTGACACCGGTGCCGGAGAGGAGCCCGGACCAGCGGGCCCGCATGTCCTTGGCGGAGGATTCCGCGATCCGTTTGGCGAGCACCCATCCGATCAGCGGGGCGACGACCATGGCGCGCAGGTAGAGGGCCAGGAGCCCGGTGAGCGGCATGGTGATCAGGAAGAACGCGGCGACACCGCCGACCGCCACGAGCAGGACGCCGCCCAGGGACCGGAACACCGTGTCCTTGGACTTGTTGAGCGAGTCGCGCAGCCGGAAGGCCAGGACCCAGAGGACGAGTCCGGGCAGGAAGGCGATGCCGAAGACGGCCGTGATCATGGTGAGTCTGGTGTCGCGCGCCTTGCGGAGCCGGGTCGCGGAGAGGCAGTGCTCGACGACGGTCTGCGGGTCGCTGCCGAAGGACTGGATGAGGGCGCCGCGGCCGCCGCCGAGCATGCGTTCCTGGACGGCGCGGGAAAAGGCCTCACCGAGATTCGGCTTGAAATAGTCGGACTTGAAGAGCTTGGAGTTGCCCGGTTTCACTTCCGACTTGTGCCACTCGCTGTTGGCCTTGAGGATCTCCGCCACATCGCTGTCACGGTACGCGGCGGAGGCGAGGGCGTTGGTCGCCACCGCCTGTCCGCCGGAACCCTGGAGCGGGATCTGCGCTCCGGGAGAGAAATCGAATCCGTCGTTGGCCACTGTCGCCCCCACTCGCCCGCACGGTCTGCTCCTGCGGCTGTTCCCAACTACCGTACGTCGCACACCTTCTGAGCTGGGACCACAGCGTATCGTCCGGAACGCGGCGCCGCCCGCCGTTGGGCTCCTGGGCGGGCGGCGGGCGTCAAATCCGGACAACTAGGTCCCGTTCGTGTGGTTTTCCTCCGTTTCGCGCAGGCGGTCGGCGAGCTGGGGCGGCATGGGTTCGTGCCGGGCGTACGCCCGGTCGAACCGCCCGGTGCCGTGCGTCAGGGAGCGCAGATCGACGGCGTACCTGCCGATCTCGATCTCGGGCGCCTCGGCGCGTATGCGGGTGCGCTCCCCGGATTCCTGTTCGGTGCCGACCACCCGTCCCCGGCGCCCCGCGAGGTCGCTCATCACGGCGCCCACGTAGTCGTCGGGGACCAGCACCCGGATCTCGGCCACCGGTTCGAGCAGCTGGACGCGGGTGTCGGCGGCGGCCTCGCGCAGGGCGAGAGCGCCAGCGGTCTGGAACGCGGCGTCGGAGGAGTCCACCGAGTGGGACTTCCCGTCGAGCAGGGTGACGCGCACGTCGACGAGCGGGTGCCCGGCCGCGACGCCACGGGCCGCCTGGGCGCGTACGCCCTTCTCGACCGAGGGGACGAACTGCCGGGGCACGGAACCGCCGACGACCTTGTCGACGAATTCGATGCCCGTGCCGGGCGGCAGCGGCTCCACCTCGATCTCGCAGATGGCGTACTGCCCGTGGCCGCCCGACTGCTTGACGTGCCGGCCGCGCCCGACGGTCCGGGAGGCGAACGTCTCGCGGAGGGGGACGAGGTGGGGGACGGTGTCGACCTGGACGCCGTACCGGCTGCGCAGCCGCTCCAGGGCGACATCGGCGTGGGCCTCGCCCATGCACCACAGGACGACCTGGTGGGTGTCCGGGTTCTGCTCCAGCCGCATGGTCGGGTCCTCGGCGACCATGCGGGCCAGACCGTGCGAGAGCTTGTCCTCGTCGGCCTTGCCGTGGGCGCGTACCGCCAGGGGCAGCAGCGGGTCGGGCATGGTCCAGGGCTCCATCAGCAGCGGATCGCCGGCGGCGGAGAGCGTGTCCCCGGTCTCGGCCCCGCCCAGCCTGGACACACAGGCCAGGTCCCCGGCGACACACGCGTCCAGGGGGCGCTGCTGCCCACCGAAGGGGGAGGAGAGCGCCCCGACGCGTACGTCGGCGTCGTGGAAGGGGCGGGTGGGGTGACCGGGGTCGTCGAGGCCGTGGCCGCGGACGTGCACGGCGTCCTCCGCGCGCAGGGTGCCCGAGAAGACGCGGACCAGGCAGACCCGTCCGACGTAGGGGTCCGACGACGTCTTCACGACCTCGGCGACCAGTGGCGCCCGCGGGTCGCAGACCAGGGCGGGGCGCGGGGTGCCGTCAGGGGCGGTGACGGCGGGGAGGGCGCGTTCGAGCGGGGAGGGGAAGCCGCGGGTGACGAGGTCCAGGAGTTCGACGGTCCCGATGCCCTGACGGGCACCGTCGGGGGCCGGTGCGGCCGTGAGCACGGGATGGAAGGAGCCGCGCGCGACGGCACGCTCCAGGTCCTCCACGAGCGTCCCGACGGCGATGTCGCCGCCGCCGAGGTAGTGGTCCATCAGGGTCTCGTCCTCGCTCTCGGCGATGATCCCCTCGATGAGCCGGTTGCGGGCTTCGAGGAGCGGGGCCCGCTGGTCACCGGCCGGCGGGTGCTCGGTCCGTTCCCCGGAGGAGTAGTCGAAGATCCGCTGGGTGAGGAGCCCGGTGAGACCGGTGAGCCGGGCGTGCCCGTCAGGGCCCTCGGGCCCCTGCACCGGCAGGTAGAGGGGGAGCACGGCGTCCGGGTCGTCGCCCCCGAAGATCCGGCCGCAGACCCGGGTCATCTCGTCGAAGGAGGTGCGCGCGGTGTCCAGGTGGGTGACGACGATCGCGCGCGGCATCCCGACGGCCGCGCACTCCTCCCACACGGCGCGGGTGGTGCCCGCCACCGCGTCGGCCTCCTGGGCCGCCGAGACGACGAAGAGGGCCGCGTCCGCCGCCCGCAGACCGGCCCTGAGTTCCCCGACGAAGTCGGCGTAGCCGGGGGTGTCCAGCAGATTGACCTTGTAGCCGTCCCATTCGACGGGGACCAGCGAGAGCTGTACGGAGCGCTGCCGGCGCCGCTCGATCCCGTCGTGGTCGGAGACGGTCCCGCCGTCCTCGACCCGGCCGGCCCGGTTGATCGCCCCGGCCGTCAGCGCGAGGGCCTCGACCAGGGTGGTCTTGCCGGAGCCGCTGTGGCCGACCAGCACCACGTTCCTTACGGAAGCGGGCCCGTCGGCCGTCGTCGCCCTGCCGGCGGCTCCGGTGTGCGCATGTGTCCTGTCGCCCATGATGCGTGCCTCCCGATGGGTGGCGCGGTGCCCGGGTGGACACCGGCGCGGTGGGGGAGAAAGGTGCACGGGCGACGGGGGGCCGCCACGGCGGCTTCGGCGACGCCCGCGGTCATTCGAGCTTTCCACTCCCGTCCGGTGCCGTCCATACGTCGTGCACGGCCGGGCAGGACTTCCGGGACATCGGCCGGGACGGGGTGCCCCGCCATGGAGCACCCCGCTGGTGACTACGATGGGCCAGCCGGTGACCGACGGGGTCGCGCGGCCCGCCGAACCTCGGGAAGGCCATGCTGAACAAGTACGCGCGTGCATTCTTTACGCGTGTCCTCACACCGTTCGCCGCTCTGCTGCTCCGGCTCGGGGTCAGCCCCGACGCGGTCACACTCGTCGGCACGGCCGGAGTGATGGCAGGTGCGCTGGTCTTCTTCCCCATGGGGGAGTTCTTCTGGGGCACGATCGTGATCACGGTCTTCGTCTTCTCCGACCTGGTCGACGGGAACATGGCCCGGCAGGCGGGGATCTCCAGCCGGTGGGGCGCGTTCCTGGACTCCACGCTCGACCGGGTCGCGGACGGGGCGATCTTCGCCGGGTTCGCGCTCTGGTACGCGGGCAGCGGCGACGACAACACGCTGTGCGCGGTGGCGATCTTCTGTCTGGCCAGCGGCCAGGTGGTCTCGTACACGAAGGCGCGCGGCGAGTCGATCGGCCTGCCGGTCGCGGTGAACGGACTCGTGGAACGCGCCGAGCGACTGGTGATCTCGCTGGTCGCCGCAGGGCTGGCCGGGCTGCACGGCTTCGGCGTGCCCGGGATCCAGGTCCTGCTGCCGATCGCGCTGTGGATCGTGGCCGCGGGCAGCCTCGTCACGCTGATCCAGCGGGTGGTGACCGTACGCCGGGAGTCCGCCGAGGCCGACGCGGCCGCCGCCGAGCAGGCGAGCGAGGCCGCGCAGTGAGCGGCACCGGACCCGATCTGAAGGAGCGGCTGACCGACGGGCTCTACGGGCTCGGCTGGGGCGCGGTCAAGAAGCTGCCCGAGCCGGCGGCCCGCGCGCTGTTCCGCACCCTGGCCGACCAGGTGTGGAAGCGGCGCGGCAAGGCCGTGCTGCGGCTGGAGTCCAATCTGGCCCGGGTGGTGCCCGACGCGAGCCCGGCCCGCCTCGCCGAGCTGTCGAAGGCCGGCATGCGCTCCTACATGCGCTACTGGATGGAGTCCTTCCGGCTGCCGACCTGGACCCCGCAACGGATCAAGGCCGGCATCGACGTCCAGGACACCCACCGGCTCACGGAGGGCATGGACGCCGGGCGCGGCGTCATCATCGCGCTGCCGCACCTGGCGAACTGGGACCTGGCAGGCGCCTGGGTCACCACCGACCTGAAGGTGCCGTTCACCACCGTCGCCGAGCGGCTCAAGCCGGAGAGCCTGTACGACCGGTTCGTGGCCTACCGCCGGAGTCTGGGCATGGAGGTCCTGCCGCACAGCGGCGGGGCCGCCTTCGGGACCCTCGCACGGCGGCTGCGCGCGGGCGGCCTGATCTGCCTGGTCGCCGACCGGGACCTGTCGGCCTCCGGCGTCGAGGTGACCTTCTTCGGCGACACCGCCCGGATGCCCGCGGGACCGGCGCTGCTGGCCCAGCAGACCGGTGCGCTGCTGCTGCCCGTCACCCTCGGCTACGACGACACCCCGGTGATGCGGGCCCGGATCCACCCGCCGGTCCCCGTCCCGGAGACAGGTACCCGCGCCGAGATCACGTCCTCCATGACACAGGCGCTGGCCGATGCCTTCGCCACCGGGATCGTCGAGCATCCGGAGGACTGGCACATGCTGCAGCGGCTCTGGATCTCCGATCTGGAACCCCAGGGGGAAGCTCCGTGAAGATCGGCATCGTGTGTCCCTACTCCTGGGACGTCCCGGGCGGCGTGCAGTTCCACATCCGGGACCTGGCCGAGCACCTGATCCGGCTCGGGCACCACGTCTCCGTCCTGGCGCCCGCCGACGACGAGACACCCCTGCCGCCGTACGTGGTGTCCGCGGGCCGGGCCGTACCCGTCCCGTACAACGGCTCGGTGGCCCGGCTGAACTTCGGTTTCCTGTCCGCCGCACGGGTACGCCGCTGGCTCCACGACGGCACCTTCGACGTCATCCACATCCACGAGCCCACCTCGCCCTCGCTCGGCCTGCTCACCTGCTGGGCCGCGCAGGGGCCGATCGTCGCCACGTTCCACACGTCCAACCCGCGCTCCCGCGCCATGATCGCCGCGTACCCGATCCTCCAGCCGGCGCTGGAGAAGATCAGCGCGCGCATCGCGGTGAGCGAGTACGCGCGGCGGACGCTGGTCGAACACCTTGGCGGGGACGCCGTGGTCATCCCCAACGGCGTGGACGTGGGCTTCTTCGCCGGCGCGCAGCCGAAGGCGGAATGGCAGGGCGGCACGCTCGGCTTCATAGGGCGCATCGACGAGCCGCGCAAAGGACTGCCCGTCCTGATGAAGGCGCTCCCCGCGATCCTCGCCGCCCGCCCGGACACCCGGCTGCTGGTCGCGGGCCGCGGTGACGAGGAGGAAGCCGTCGCCTCGCTGCCGAAGGAGCTCCGCGAGCGCGTCGAATTCCTCGGCATGGTGAGCGACGAGGACAAGGCACGGCTGCTGTGCAGCGTCGACGTGTACGTCGCGCCGAACACCGGCGGCGAGAGCTTCGGCATCATCCTGGTCGAGGCCCTGTCGGCGGGCGCCCCCGTGCTGGCCAGCGACCTCGACGCGTTCGCACAGGTGCTGGACCAGGGCGCGGCGGGCGACCTCTTCGCCAACGAGGACGCGGACGCGCTGGCCGCTGCGGCGATCCGGCTGCTCGGCGACCCGGAGCGGCGCGCGGGTCTGAGCGAGCGGGGCAGCGCCCACGTACGGCGCTTCGACTGGGCGACGGTCGGCGCGGACATCCTCGGGGTGTACGAGACGGTGACGGAGGGGGCCGCGTCCGTGGACACGGACGAACGCACGGGCCTGCGCGCCCGCTTCGGCCTCGCCAAGGACTGAGCCGGCCTCCCCGGGCCGCCGACGGCGGCCCGGGGACCGGCGGTGCCCCCGCCGAAGGTAGCGTTGCCGCCCGTGATCGAAACCCTCATCTGGATCGCCGTCGCGCTCCTCGCGATCGGCCTGTACCTCAGCTGGACCGCCGGGCGGCTCGACCGGCTCCACGCCCGTATCGACGCGTCCCGCGCGGCCTTGGACGCGCAGCTGCTGCGCCGCGCCTCGGTCACCCAGGAACTCGCCACGTCCGGGGTCCTGGACCCCGCCGCCTCCATCGTGCTGTACGAGGCGGCGCACGCCGCCCGGCAGGCCGAGGAGGAGCAGCGCGAGGTCTCCGAGAGCGAGCTGAGCACCGCGCTGCGGGCCGTGTTCGGCGAGACGGCGCAGGTCGAGGCGGTGAAGCAGTTCCCCGGCGGTGAGGACGCGGCCGGGGAACTCGCCGCCGCCGTACGGCGCGTGCCGATGGCGCGCCGCTTCCACAACGACTCGGTGCGGGCCGCCCGGGCGCTGCGCAGGCACCGCACGGTGCGGCTGTTCCGGCTCGCCGGGCACGCGCCGTTCCCGCTCGCGTTCGAGATGGACGACGAGGCGCCGGTGGCCCTGGCGGACCGGCCCGGTACCTGAGGGGGGCGTCCGGCGGGGGAGGGGCGGGCGCCCCGGCGGAGGCGGGCGCGGGACATGGCGTGGTGGGCGCGGGACGTGGCGTGGTGGGCGCGGGACGTGGCAGGGCAAAACGATCCACGGGGTGCTTATTGGCCCTTGCTGTGGACTGGTTCCGGAGCGTTTGCTCAGGGCTGCAGAGTTCCAGCGCCTTTTCACCCCAGTGAGGTCGATCCGTGTCCACGCTTCCCAGCACCCAGTCCACCGAGTCCCCGGCCACCGGCACCGCCCGAGTGAAGCGCGGCATGGCCGAGCAGCTCAAGGGCGGCGTGATCATGGACGTCGTCGACGCCGAGCAGGCGAAGATCGCCGAGGACGCGGGCGCCGTGGCCGTCATGGCCCTGGAGCGGGTCCCGGCCGACATCCGCAAGGACGGCGGCGTGGCCCGGATGTCCGACCCCAACATGATCGAAGAGATCATCGAGGCCGTCTCCATCCCCGTCATGGCCAAGTCCCGCATCGGCCACTTCGTCGAGGCCCAGGTCCTGCAGTCCCTCGGCGTCGACTACATCGACGAGTCCGAGGTCCTGACCCCGGCCGACGAGGTCAACCACAGCGACAAGTTCGCCTTCACCACCCCCTTCGTCTGCGGTGCCACCAACCTGGGCGAGGCCCTGCGCCGCATCGCCGAGGGCGCCGCGATGATCCGCTCGAAGGGCGAGGCCGGCACCGGCAACGTCGTCGAGGCGGTCCGGCACCTGCGCCAGATCAAGAACGAGATCGCCCGCCTGCGCGGCTACGACAACAACGAGCTGTACGCCGCCGCCAAGGACCTCCGCGCCCCGTACGAGCTGGTCAAGGAGGTCGCCGAGCTCGGCAAGCTGCCCGTCGTCCTGTTCTCCGCCGGTGGCGTCGCCACCCCCGCGGACGCGGCCCTGATGCGTCAGCTCGGCGCCGAAGGCGTCTTCGTGGGCTCCGGCATCTTCAAGTCCGGCGACCCGGCCAAGCGTGCCGCCGCCATCGTGAAGGCCACCACCTTCTACGACGACCCGAAGATCATCGCGGACGCCTCCCGCAACCTGGGCGAGGCCATGGTCGGCATCAACTGCGACACGCTGCCCGAGGCCGAGCGCTACGCCAACCGCGGCTGGTAACCCACTGATGACCGACACCCCTGTCATCGGAGTCCTGGCTCTCCAGGGCGACGTACGGGAACACCTGATCGCCCTGGCCTCGGCGGACGCCGTGGCCAGGCCGGTCCGGCGGCCCGAGGAGCTCGCCGAGGTCGACGGGCTCGTCATACCCGGTGGTGAGTCCACCACCATGTCCAAACTGGCCGTGCTGTTCGGCATGCTGGAGCCGCTGCGCGAGCGGGTCGCCGCCGGGATGCCGGTCTACGGCACCTGCGCCGGCATGATCCTGCTCGCCGACAAGATCCTGGACCCGCGCTCGGGCCAGGAGACCGTCGGAGGCATCGACATGATCGTGCGCCGCAACGCTTTCGGGCGGCAGAACGAGTCCTTCGAAGCCGCCGTCGAGGTCGACGGAGTGCCCGGCGGACCCGTCGAGGGCGTCTTCATCCGGGCTCCCTGGGTGGAGTCGGTGGGCGCCGGGGCGGATGTCGTCGCGGTGCACGGTGGGCACATCGTGGCCGTACGCCAGGGAAACGCCCTCGCCACCTCGTTCCACCCCGAACTGACCGGGGACCACCGGGTGCACGCACTCTTCGTCGACATGGTGCGCGCCGTGGGCTGACTCGATCCCGGTAGGATCTCTCGGGTTCGGATCGATTTTGGTGACGCGAAGGAGAAGGCAGATGTCCGGCCACTCTAAATGGGCTACGACGAAGCACAAGAAGGCCGTGATTGACGCCAAGCGCGGCAAGCTCTTCGCGAAGCTGATCAAGAACATCGAGGTCGCGGCCCGCACCGGAGGTGTGGACCCCGAGGGGAACCCGACCCTCGTCGATGCCATTCAGAAGGCGAAGAAGAGCTCCGTCCCGAACAAGAACATCGACTCCGCGGTCAAGCGCGGTGGCGGTCTCGAAGCGGGCGGCGTCGACTACCAGACGATCATGTACGAGGGTTACGGCCCGAACGGTGTCGCGGTGCTCATCGAGTGCCTCACCGACAACCGCAACCGTGCCGCGTCCGACGTGCGTGTCGCGATGACCCGCAACGGCGGTTCGATGGCCGACCCGGGTTCGGTCTCGTACCTCTTCAACCGCAAGGGCGTCGTCATCGTCCCCAAGGGCGAGCTGTCCGAGGACGACGTCCTCGACGCGGTGCTCGACGCGGGTGCCGAGGAGGTCAACGACCTCGGTGAGACCTATGAGGTCGTCAGCGAGGCCACCGACATGGTCGCGGTCCGTACCGCGCTCCAGCAGGCCGGCATCGACTACGACTCGGCCGAGGCCGACTTCCTGCCCACCATGCAGGTGGACCTCGACGAAGAGGGCGCGCGCAAGATCTTCAAGCTGATCGACGCGCTGGAGGACAGCGACGACGTGCAGAACGTCTTCGCCAACTTCGACGTCTCCGACGAGGTCATGGAGAAGGTCGACGCCTGAGGCGAACAGCACGGCCGCGGCGGGCCGACGGGGACACACCCCGTCGGCCCGCCGCATTGTCAGCGGTAGCCGATAGCCTGCGGGAACAGATGACCGAGCGGCGGAGGGGGCCCATTCATGCGGGTGTTGGGCGTGGACCCGGGGCTGACCCGGTGCGGTGTCGGAGTCGTCGAGGGAGTCGCGGGCCGGCCGCTGACCATGATCGGCGTCGGCGTCGTGCGCACCCCGTCCGACGCGGAGCTCGGCCACCGGCTCGTCGCCATCGAGCGGGGCATCGAGGAATGGCTCGACGAGCACCGTCCCGAGTTCGTCGCCGTGGAGCGGGTGTTCGCCCAGCACAACGTCCGTACGGTGATGGGCACCGCCCAGGCCAGTGCGGTCGCCATGCTCTGCGCGTCCCGCCGGGGCATCCCGGTCGCCCTGCACACCCCCAGCGAGGTCAAGGCCGCAGTCACCGGCTCGGGCCGCGCCGACAAGGCACAGGTCGGCGCCATGGTGACCCGGCTCCTGCGGCTCGACGCGCCGCCCAGACCGGCCGACGCCGCCGACGCCCTCGCCCTCGCCATCTGCCACATCTGGCGCGCACCCGCGCAGAACCGACTGCAGCAGGCCGTCGCCGCCCACCGCACGCTGAAAGGCCGTACCGCATGATCGCCTTCGTCTCCGGCCCGGTGGCCGCCCTCGCTCCGACCACGGCAGTGATCGAGGTCGGCGGCATCGGGATGGCCGTCCAGTGCGCCCCCGGCACACTGGCGGGCCTGCGGATCGGCCAGGAGGCCAAGCTGGCCACCTCCCTCGTCGTCCGGGAGGACTCGCTCACCCTCTACGGCTTCGCCGACGACGACGAGCGGCAGGTCTTCGAGCTCCTCCAGACCGCAAGCGGCGTCGGGCCCCGGCTCGCCCAGGCGATGCTCGCCACCCACAGCCCGGACGCCCTGCGCATCGCCGTCGCCACCGGCGACGAGAAAGCACTCATGGCGGTCTCCGGCATCGGCAAGAAGGGCGCCCAGAAGCTCCTCCTGGAGCTCAAGGACCGGCTCGGGGAGCCGGTCGGGGCGCACATCGGGCAGCAGGGCATCGGCACCGCCGTCAGCTCCTCCTGGCGCGACCAGCTGCAGGCCGCCCTGATCGGCCTCGGCTACGCGACACGCGAGGCCGACGAAGCGGTGACCGCCGTGGCACCGCAGGCCGAGGCCGCGATCGCCGGCGGCGCACAGCCGCCCGTGCCGCAGCTGCTGCGCGCCGCCCTGCAGACCCTCAACCGCGCACGCTGACCGCAGGGGCACGACGCCCCGTACGCCGGCCGGAGCACCGCACGGCCCGGCACCGAAACACCCGAGGCGGGACTGACGAGATGAACTGGGACGACACCGGAGCCGACACGGGCGACCTCGCGGACGAGCCGCTGGAGGACCGGCTGGTCGCCGCCGGCGCCGACGGCGAGGACACGGCCGTCGAGGCCGCCCTGCGCCCGAAGGACCTCCACGAGTTCGTCGGCCAGGAGAAGGTGCGCGAACAGCTCGACCTGGTGCTCAAGGCGGCGCGGGCCCGCGGCGCCACGGCCGACCACGTCCTGCTCTCCGGCGCCCCCGGCCTCGGCAAGACCACCCTCTCCATGATCATCGCGGCCGAGATGAACGCACCGATCAGGATCACCTCCGGACCCGCCATCCAGCATGCCGGGGACCTCGCCGCGATCCTCTCCTCCCTCCAGGAGGGCGAGGTCCTCTTCCTCGACGAGATCCACCGCATGTCACGGCCCGCCGAGGAAATGCTCTACATGGCCATGGAGGACTTCCGCGTCGACGTGATCGTCGGCAAGGGCCCCGGCGCCACGGCCATCCCGCTGGAACTGCCGCCGTTCACCCTGGTCGGCGCCACCACCAGGGCCGGGCTCCTGCCGCCCCCGCTGCGCGACCGCTTCGGCTTCACCGGCCACATGGAGTTCTACGCCCCCACCGAGCTGGAGCGTGTCATCCACCGCTCCGCCGGCCTCCTCGACGTCGTCATAGACACGGAGGGTGCCGCCGAGATCGCGGGGCGTTCCCGCGGCACGCCCCGTATCGCCAACCGGCTGCTGCGCCGTGTCCGGGACTACGCCCAGGTCAAGGCCGAGGGACGGATCGACCGGGACATCGCCGCCGCCGCCCTGCGGGTGTACGAGGTCGACGCCCGCGGCCTGGACCGCCTGGACCGCGCGGTGCTCGGCGCCCTGCTGAAGCTCTTCGGCGGGGGTCCCGTCGGCCTGTCCACCCTCGCGGTGGCGGTGGGGGAGGAGCGCGAGACGGTCGAGGAGGTCGCCGAACCCTTCCTCGTACGGGAAGGACTGCTCGCCAGGACACCGCGTGGCCGGGTCGCCACACCCGCGGCCTGGGCGCACCTCGGCCTCGTACCGCCGCAGCACGGCGCAAAGGGACAACAGGGCCTGTTCGGGGCGTGACGCGTCACAGGTTGGCGTCGAGGGGAACCACGGTGCCATGCTGGGCGTTGTTCCAATGATGCGGACTCGCCTAGACTCCGCCGATGCCGCCCGTACAGGTCGGTGTACCCACCCCCGTAGACCAGGCCGCATGTCAGCGCGGTCGTGCGAAGGAAGTTCCGTCCCGTGAGTCTCGTGACCCTCCTCCCCTTCATCGTGCTCATCGGGGCCATGTTCCTGATGACCCGGTCCGCCAAGAAGAAGCAGCAGGCGGCTGCGCAGATGCGCAACGACATGCAGCCGGGTACCGGCGTCCGCACGATCGGGGGCATGTACGCCACCGTCAAGGAGATTCAGGAAGACACGGTTCTCCTTGAGGTCGCGCCCGGCGTCCACGCCGTCTACGCCAAGAACTCCATCGGCGCAGTCCTGGACGACGCGGAGTACAACCGCATCGTCCACGGTGACGACGGCGACCTGAAGGCCGACGGCGCGGTCGTGCCCGACGACGCCTCCTCGCTCACTGCCGACGAGGCCGCGGACAAGGACGACGAAGTGGCCGACGACACGGCCGACGCGAAGATCGACCTGGGCAAGAAGGCCGAGGGCGACGCCGAGCCGAAGGCCGCCGAGGCCAAGGCCGACGGCGAGAGCGACGCCAAGTAGTTCCACGATCCATGAGACGCCGGACACCCGTAGGGGTCCGGCGTCTCATGGGCCGTGAGGTCTTCTGCGGGGGCGGGTCCCCACTACACTTCATGGCCGCTCGGGCGTGCACCCGGCGCGGAGCGGTTGGACAGGGAGAAGCAAAAGGTGGCAGCACCGAAGAAGGGCCGGGGATCTTCCGGTGGACAGAGCAAGCCGGGCCGTGCCCTGGCTCTGATCCTCATTGCCATGGTCGCGCTCACCGGCGGGATGTTCCTGTCCGGTCACACCACGCCCCGGCTTGGTATCGACCTGGCAGGCGGCACGTCGATCACCCTCAAGGCGAAGAGCCAGCCCGGCAAGCCTGAGGCGATCAACGAGACCAACATGAACACCGCGGTCAGCATCATCGAACGCCGTGTCAATGGTCTGGGTGTCTCCGAGGCCGAGGTTCAGACCCAGGGCACGTCCAACATCATCGTCAACATTCCCAAGGGGACGAACTCGAAGCAGGCGCGGGAACAGGTCGGTACGACCGCCCAGCTCTACTTCCGGCCCGTCCTCACCGTCACCGGCGGCACGCCCACGCCCACCGGTTCCGCGAGTCCCTCCGCCGAGGGTTCCGGGAAGCCGAGCGCCACGCCCAGTGCGAAGGCGAGCAGCCCGGACACCGCGTCCGACGGGGACAGCACGCCTTCGGCGAGCGCCACCACCCAGGGCCGCGCGGTCACCGGCGCCCTGAAGAAGGACGCGACGCCCACCCCCAGCGGTTCCGGAGCGGCGGAGACCCCCGCGGCCACCGAGACCCCCGACGCGGCCACCGCCGCGCTGGAGAAGAAGTTCACCGCGCTGGACTGCACCGACCCGGCCGCCCGTGCCAAGGCCGGCGACGGCGTCAAGCCCGAGGACCCCACGGTCGCGTGCAGCTCCGAAGGTGACGCCAAGTACCTCCTCGGCCCGGCCGAGGTCTCCGGTACGGACGTCGACGACGCCAAGGCGCAGTTCGACCAGCAGCGCGGCATCTGGCTCGTCTCGATGGAGTTCACCGACAAGGGCTCCAAGAAGTTCCAGACGATCACCAAGAAGCTGTCCGCGCAGCAGTCCCCGCAGAACCAGTTCGCGATCTCCCTCGACGGCGAGGTCGTCTCGGCGCCCCAGGTGAACGAGACCCTCAGCGGCAGCGCCGAGATCTCCGGCAGCTTCACCCAGCAGTCCGCCGAGGACCTGGCCAACGTCCTCTCCTACGGTGCGCTCCCGCTGTCCTTCAGCGAGGACACGGTCACCACCGTCACCGCCGCCCTCGGTGGCGAGCAGCTGGAGGCCGGCCTCATCGCCGGTGCCATCGGACTGGCCCTGGTCGTCATCTACCTGGTGGCCTACTACCGCGGCCTGGCGTTCATCGCGCTCCTGAGCCTCCTGGCCTCCGGCATCCTGACCTACACGATCATGGCCCTCCTCGGCCCGGCCATCGGCTTCGCGCTGAACCTGCCGGCCGTCTGCGGTGCCATCGTGGCGATCGGAATCACGGCGGACTCGTTCATCGTGTACTTCGAACGCATCCGGGACGAGATCCGCGAAGGCCGTACGCTCCGTCCGGCCGTCGAGCGCGCCTGGCCCAGGGCCCGGCGCACCATCCTCGTCTCCGACTTCGTGTCGTTCCTCGCCGCCGCCGTGCTCTTCCTCGTCACGGTCGGCAAGGTCCAGGGCTTCGCCTTCACGCTGGGTCTCACGACCCTGCTCGACGTGGTCGTGGTGTTCCTCTTCACCAAGCCCGTCATGACGCTGATGGCCCGCACGAAGTTCTTCGCCAGCGGCCACCCGTGGTCCGGTCTGGACCCGAAGCGGCTCGGCGCCAAGCCGCCGCTGCGCCGCACGCGCCGTGTCAACGCCCCCACCGACCACCCGAAGGAGGCGTGAGATGTCGCGACTCGGCAATCTCGGCGCCCGGCTCTACCGAGGCGAGGTCGGCTACGACTTCATCGGCAAGCGCAAGATCTGGTACGGCGTCTCGATCCTGATCACGATCACGGCCATCCTCGGTGTGGTGGTCAGCGGCCTGAACATGGGCATCGAGTTCAAGGGCGGCGCGGTCTTCACGACCGACACCAAGGCCAAGATCTCGGTCTCGCAGGCCCACGAAGTGGCGGTCGAGGCCTCCGGCCACGAGGCGATCGTCCAGGAGCTCGGCAACGGCGGGCTCCGGATCCAGATCACCGAGGTCGACACGGCCAAGGCGGACCAGATCAAGACCGAGCTCTCCGACGAGCTCGGCATCCCCGAGGCGAAGATCAACGCGGACCTGGTCGGCCCCAGCTGGGGTGAGCAGATCGCCAACAAGGCCTGGACGGGCCTCGGCATCTTCATGGTCCTCGTGGTGATCTACCTGGCCATCGCCTTCGAATGGCGCATGGCCATCGCGGCCCTCGTCGCGCTGATCCACGACATCACCATCACGGTCGGTATCTACGCGCTCGTCGGCTTCGAGGTCACCCCGGGCACCGTGATCGGTCTGCTGACCATCCTCGGATACTCCCTTTATGACACGGTCGTCGTCTTCGACAGCCTCAAGGAGGGCACGAAGGGGATCACCAAGCAGACCCGGTGGACGTACAGCGAGATCGCCAACCGCTCCATCAACGGCACGCTGGTGCGCTCCATCAACACCACCGTCGTGGCGCTGCTGCCGGTCGCCGGCCTGCTCTTCATCGGTGGCGGTGTCCTTGGTGCGGGCATGCTCAACGACATCTCGCTGTCGCTCTTCGTCGGCCTCGCGGCAGGCGCGTACTCCTCGATCTTCATCGCTACGCCGCTGGTCGCCGACCTCAAGGAACGCGAGCCGCAGATGAAGGCACTGAAGAAGCGGATCCTCGCCAAGCGGGCCGCCGCGGCCGCCAAGGGCGAGTCCGTCGAGGACGAGCGCGACGACCGTGCTCAGGACTTCGCCGAGGACGCCGAGACCGCCGGGGCCGTCATCGGTCAGCCCCGGCAGCCCAGGGGCCACGGCCGGACTCCGGGGAACCGCCGATGACCACCACCACCGAATCCACCCGGGAGCTCCTGCTCAGCCGCATCCGCGACGTGCAGGACTACCCGAAGCCCGGGGTGCTGTTCAAGGACATCACCCCGCTCCTCGCGGACCCGGTGGCCTTCACCGCGCTCACGGACTCCCTCGCGGAGCTGTGTGTGCGGCACGGAGCCACCAAGATCGTCGGTCTCGAGGCGCGCGGCTTCATCCTGGCGGCGCCCGTCGCCGTCCGGGCCGGGCTCGGCTTCGTACCCGTCCGCAAGGCCGGGAAGCTGCCCGGGGCGACACTCGGTCAGGCGTACGAGCTGGAGTACGGCACGGCGGAGATCGAGATCCACGCCGAGGACCTGTCCGCCGACGACCGGATCATGGTCATCGACGACGTCCTGGCCACCGGCGGGACCGCGGGGGCCTCGCTGGAGCTGATCCGGCGGGCCGGTGCCCAGGTCGCGGGGGTCTCGGTCCTCATGGAGCTCGGCTTCCTCGCGGGCCGCGCCAGGCTCGAGGCAGCTCTGCGGGGCGCCCCGCTGGAGGCTCTGATCACCCTCTGACCTGCGCCATCGCCGCATCAGTGGCAGGGTAAGGACACACAGGACGGGCACCCGGGAACATCCGGGTGCCCGTCCCGTGTTGTCGGGGGTTCACCGTCCCCGGGCGAGGACCGGCCGGGGGATCGATACCATGGGCTTTCCGGGTAGCCCGGATCCGCACGAGGAGCGCACTTGCCAGACGAGGCCCAGCCAGTCGCCGCCCCGCAGCCCGACAAGCCCGCTGCGGCACCCGCCACGCCCGAGAAGGCGCAGCCCGCGGGCGGCTCAGCGGCCCACGAGCCCGTGGACGGCCCGGCCCAGGCTCCGGCCTCCGCCTCCGAGTCACCGGCCGCGTCCGGGTCCGCGAAGCCCACGCCTCCTCCCGGGTCCGCGCCCGCTCCTGGTCCGGCTCCCGCCGAGCCGACGCCGACGCCGCCGCCCGGGACGAAGCCGGCCTCCGACACCTCGGTGAGCCCCGCGACGCCCGCGGTTTCGAAGCCCCCGGTGCCCGCCGTGAAGCCCCCGGCCAGGCCCGCCGCCACTCCGCCGGCCCCGCCCACCCGTAGCGGCGGCTCCTCCAACCGCGTCCGGGCCCGCCTCGCCCGGCTCGGCGTGCAGCGCTCCAGCCCGTACAACCCGGTCCTCGAACCCCTCCTGCGTACGGTCCGCGGCAACGACCCCAAGATCGAGACCGCGACACTGCGGCAGATCGAGAAGGCCTACCAGGTCGCGGAGCGCTGGCACCGCGGGCAGAAGCGCAAGAGCGGCGACCCCTACATCACGCATCCGCTCGCCGTCACGACGATCCTCGCCGAGCTCGGCATGGACCCCGCGACGCTGATGGCCGGACTGCTGCACGACACGGTCGAGGACACCGAGTACGGCCTGGACACGCTCCGTAAGGACTTCGGCGACCAGGTGGCGCTGCTGGTGGACGGGGTCACCAAGCTCGACAAGGTCAAGTTCGGCGAGGCCGCCCAGGCCGAGACCGTGCGCAAGATGGTCGTCGCCATGGCCAAGGACCCCCGGGTCCTCGTCATCAAGCTCGCCGACCGGCTGCACAACATGCGCACCATGCGCTATCTCAAGCGGGAGAAGCAGGAGAAGAAGGCCCGCGAGACCCTTGAGATCTACGCACCCCTGGCCCACCGCCTGGGCATGAACACCATCAAGTGGGAGCTGGAGGACCTCGCCTTCGCGATCCTCTACCCCAAGATGTACGACGAGATCGTCCGCCTCGTCGCCGAGCGTGCGCCCAAGCGCGACGAATACCTCGCCATAGTGACCGACGAGGTCCAGTCCGACCTGCGCGCCGCCCGGATCAAGGCCACCGTCACCGGCCGGCCGAAGCACTACTACAGCGTGTACCAGAAGATGATCGTGCGGGGCCGGGACTTCGCCGAGATCTACGACCTGGTGGGCATCCGGGTCCTCGTCGACACCGTCCGCGACTGCTACGCGGCGCTCGGGACCGTGCACGCCCGGTGGAATCCGGTGCCGGGGCGGTTCAAGGACTACATCGCGATGCCCAAGTTCAACATGTACCAGTCCCTGCACACCACGGTGATCGGCCCCAGCGGCAAGCCCGTCGAGCTCCAGATCCGTACGTTCGACATGCACCGCCGCGCCGAGTACGGCATCGCCGCGCACTGGAAGTACAAGCAGGATCCCTCTGCCGGTGCCTCCAAGGTGCGCACCGACGTACCCAAGAACACCGGCCGCGGCCAGGACACCGTCAACGACATGGCGTGGCTGCGCCAGCTCCTGGACTGGCAGAAGGAGACCGAGGACCCCAGCGAGTTCCTGGAGTCCCTGCGCTTCGACCTGTCGCGCAACGAGGTCTTCGTCTTCACACCGAAGGGCGACGTGATAGCGCTGCCCGCCGGTGCGACACCGGTCGACTTCGCGTACGCCGTCCACACGGAGGTCGGCCACCGGACGATAGGAGCACGGGTCAACGGGCGGCTCGTACCACTGGAGTCGACACTCGACAACGGTGACCTGGTGGAGGTCTTCACCTCCAAGGCGGCCGGTGCCGGGCCCTCCCGGGACTGGCTCCAGTTCGTCAAGTCGCCCCGGGCGCGCAACAAGATCCGTGCCTGGTTCTCCAAGGAGCGCCGCGACGAGGCGATCGAGCAGGGCAAGGACGCCATCGCGCGTGCCATGCGCAAGCAGAACCTGCCGATCCAGCGGATCCTCACCGGCGACTCCCTGGTCACCCTCGCCCACGAGATGCGCTACCCCGACATCTCGTCGCTGTACGCGGCGATCGGCGAGGGGCACGTCGCCGCGGCGGGAGTCGTCCAGAAGCTCGTCCAGGCACTCGGCGGCGAGGACGCCGCCAACGAGGACCTGGCGGAGAGCTCGCCGCCCTCGCACGGACGCAACAAGCGCCGGGCCAAGGCGGATCCGGGTGTGGTCGTCAAGGGCGTCGAGGACGTGTGGGTCAAACTGGCCCGCTGCTGCACGCCCGTTCCCGGCGACCCGATCATCGGATTCGTCACTCGGGGCAGCGGTGTGTCCGTCCACCGTGCGGACTGCGTCAACGTCGACTCGCTCTCGCAGCAGCCGGAGCGGATCCTCGAGGTCGAGTGGGCGCCCACCCAGTCGTCGGTCTTCCTCGTCGCCATCCAGGTCGAGGCACTCGACCGGTCGCGGCTGCTCTCCGACGTCACCCGGGTCCTGTCCGACCAGCACGTGAACATCCTGTCGGCGGCCGTGCAGACGTCCCGTGACCGGGTGGCCACCTCGCGCTTCACCTTCGAGATGGGGGACCCCAAGCACCTGGGGCACGTCCTGAAGGCCGTACGCGGCGTGGAGGGCGTCTACGACGTCTACCGGGTCACCTCGGCCCGCCGGCCGTAGGACGGTCCGGCAGCCGCCGACAGGGCCCCCGTCGGCTACGAGATTCCTGCCGGCGGCGAGGCCGTTCCCGCCCCGTCGCCGGCGGACGGCTTCCGGCTACGCGTCGACCTCGTACCGGCCGTACTCCAGGAAGTACCGCATCTCCTCAGGCGTGCCGCCGATCGCCTCGTTGACCGCCGCGCGCAGCGCCGGGCTGATGTCCGGACGGGCGAGGATGCGGACGAGGGCGACGCGGTCGTCCTCGGCCTGGGCGAGGCGGTGGCCCGTCTCCAGCCACTGCCGTATCTCCTGCGGTGTGCCGCTGTCGAGGAGTTGGTTGACCTCCTTGGTGACGCGCCTGCCGGAGTCGGGGTCGCCGAGGATGCGGAAGAGTGCGACATGGTCGTCCTCGGCCCGGGCCGACGCGTAGCCGGTCTCCAGGAAGTACCGCATGGCCTCCCTGGTCCCGTTGTCCAGGGCCTCGTTGGCCTCCCGGACGACCCTCCTGCCGCTGTCCTCGTCCGCCAGGATGCGCAGGATCGCGACCCGGAGGTCGTCGTCGGACATCTCTCCCACCGGTGTGCCGGGGCTGTCGGCCGTCGGCGCCGCCTGCGCGGCGGTGGGCGAGGAAGCCGCGGCGGACGGGGAAGCCGCGGCGGACGGGGAAGCCGCGGCGGACGGGGAAGCCGCGGCGGACGGGGAAGCCGGCCCGGTGGCGAAGGCCGGTCCCGTCAGAAGGAGGGCCGGGGTCAGGGCGGTGGCCGCTACGGTCAGGGCGGCACGGGTCAGTCTCATGTGTGGACCTGCCTCGAGGACGTGGTGATCACGGCGGATCCGGCAGCCGGAGGACGCCTGCCGGTGCGGAGATCATCGCGCCTGTCCCGCCCCGGGAGCACTGCCCGGATCCGGCAGTCCTCACGACTCTTCGTTGCCGTCCGCACACAGCAACGGCGCGGCGCGGACACGGGAAAGGGGCTTCCCCGCGCGGTACGCGGGGAAGCCCCT
Organism: Streptomyces sp. NBC_01520; assembly: GCF_045040375.1. Classification (NCBI taxonomy): domain Bacteria; kingdom Bacillati; phylum Actinomycetota; class Actinomycetes; order Kitasatosporales; family Streptomycetaceae; genus Streptomyces; species Streptomyces sp. NBC_01520. The sequence continues at coordinate 1,341,016 of NZ_CP109404.1, read as the reverse complement.
CAGGGGAAGTCAGGAGGCCATGGTCAGCCGCCGAACTCCTCCAGGCCCTTCAGCGCCTGGTCCAGCAGCGCCTGGCGGCCCTCCAGCTCACGGGACAGCTTGTCGGCCCTGGAGTTGTTGCCCGACGCGCGTGCCGTGTCGATCTGCGTACGCAGCTTGTCCACGGCCGCCTGGAGCTGGCCGGTCAGACCCTCGGCGCGGGCCCGCGCCTCCGGGTTCGTCCGGCGCCACTCGGACTCCTCGGCCTCCTGGAGCGCCCGCTCCACCGCCTGCATCCGGCCCTCGACCTTCGGGCGGGCGTCACGCGGCACGTGGCCGATGGCCTCCCAGCGCTCGTTGACGGCGCGGAACGCGGCCCGGGCCGCCTTCAGATCCGTCACCGGAACCAGCTTCTCGGCCTCGACCGCGAGATCCTCCTTCAGCTTGAGGTTCTCGCCCTGCTCCGCGTCCCGCTCGGCGAAGACACCGCTGCGGGCCGCGAAGAACACGTCCTGGGCGCCGCGGAAGCGGTTCCACAGGTCGTCCTCGGACTCGCGCTGGGCCCGGCCCGCCGCCTTCCACTCCGTCATCAGGTCGCGGTAACGGGCAGCGGTCGTACCCCAGTCCGTCGACCCGGAGAGGGACTCGGCCTCGGCGACCAGCTTCTCCTTGACCTTGCGGGCGTCCTCGCGCTGGGCGTCCAGCGAGGCGAAGTGGGCCTTGCGGCGCTTGGAGAAGGCGGAACGGGCGTGCGAGAAGCGGTGCCACAGCTCGTCGTCCGACTTACGGTCGAGGCGCGGCAGCCCCTTCCACGTGTCGACGAGCGCCCGCAGACGCTCACCCGCGGAACGCCACTGCTCGCTCTGCGCCAGCTCCTCCGCCTCGACGACGAGCGCCTCCTTGGCCAGCCGGGCCTCGTCGGTCTGCTTCGCCTTCTGGACCTTGCGCTCCTCGCGACGGGAGTCGACCGTCGCGACGAGCGCGTCCAGCCGCTTGCCGAGCGCCGCGAGGTCGCCGACGGCGTGGTGCTCGTCGACCTGCTGACGGAGGTGCTCGATCGCCGCCGTCGCGTCCTTGGCGGACAGATCGGTGGTCTTCACCCGCCGTTCGAGGAGGCCGATCTCGACCACCAGGCCCTCGTACTTGCGCTCGAAATAGGCCAGAGCCTCTTCGGGGGAACCGGCCTGCCACGATCCGACGACCTGCTCGCCCTCGGCCGTACGCACGTACACGGTGCCCGTCTCATCGACACGGCCCCACGGGTCGCTGCTCACAGCGCCTCCTCCACCTGATGCCGGAGGGGTTCACCCCCCGTGCATCGTCCACAGTTTCCTGGGGTGGGCAGCGCCCACCCTGCACAACGCCAATCTAGGCGACCGGCCACCCGGCTGTCCGCACTCCGCGCGGCCGAAATTCTCCGGTCCGCGCCGGGTGCCCGGGCGCACCGGCCGCCCGGCAGGTCAGGCCTTGTCGACCGTCGCCTTCTCGACCGTGACGGCCTTCTTCGGAGCGCCGTCGGCCGCCCCACCGGTGACGCCCGCCGCGGCGATCTTCTCGACGGCCTTCAGACCGGCGCCGTCCATGGTGCCGAACGGCGTGTAGCTGGGCGGCAGTTTGGTGTCCTTGTAGACCAGGAAGAACTGGCTGCCGCCCGTTCCCGGCTGGCCGGTGTTCGCCATCGCGACCGTGCCCGCCTTGTACGTCACCGCACCGTCGTCGCCTGCCTTGCCCAGCGAGGTCAGGTTCTCGTCCGGGATCGTGTAGCCCGGACCGCCCGTGCCGTCACCCTTGGGGTCACCGCACTGCAGGACGAAGATCCCCTCCGTGGTCAGACGGTGACACTTCGTACCGTCGAAGTACCCCTTGTCCGCGAGGGCCTTGAACGAATTCGTGGTGTGCGGGGTCTTCGCCGCATCCATCGCGATCGCTATGTCGCCCTGATCGGTCTTCATCGACAGCGAGTACTTCGCCTTCTCGTCGATCTTCATCGCGGGCTCGGGCACCGCGCTCTCGCTGGCGGACGGTGAGGCCGACGGGCTCGCCGCGGCGTCCGCCTTGTCCTTCGTGCCGTCGTCGTCGAGGGAGACGTACGCGCCCGCGCCGATGACCGCCACCACGGCCACCGAGGACGCGATGATCACCGTGAGGCGCCTGGTCTTCCGGCGCCCCTCCTCCCGACGCTGCTGCTGCCGCTCGAACTTCTCCCGGGCGAGCTGCCGCCGCCGCTGATCGCTGCTGACCACCGGTTGGTCTCCTTGTACGTCGTGTGATCGGGCCTGGGTTGCCCCGTACGGTATATGGGTTAGCTGTGGAATGAGGAGCGCCGGTAGTCTCTGATCTGCCGCAACCGTCTCCGCGGCCCTCCCTCTTCGGACGAACACTAAGGACGATCGTGCTCATTGCCGGGTTCCCCGCCGGGGCCTGGGGGACCAATTGCTACCTGGTCGCCCCCGCCGCAGGCGAGGAGTGCGTGATCATCGACCCGGGCCACCAGGCCGCCCAGGGCGTCGAGGAAACGCTGAAGAAGCATCGGCTCAAGCCCGTCGCCGTCGTGCTCACCCACGGCCACATCGACCATGTCGCCTCGGTCGTCCCCGTGTGCGGCGCCCATGACGTCCCCGCCTGGATCCACCCCCGGGACCGGTACATGATGAGCGACCCGGAGAAGGCCATCGGCCGCTCCATCGGGATGCCGCTCATGGGGGAACTCACCGTGGGCGAGCCGGCCGACGTCGAGGAGCTGACCGACGGCGCCCTGCTGAGGCTGGCGGGCCTGGAGTTCGGCGTCTCGCACGCGCCCGGCCATACCAAGGGGTCGGTGACGTTCAGGATGCCCGAGGCAGCGGATGTTCCGCAGGTTCTCTTCTCGGGCGATCTGCTCTTCGCCGGCTCCGTCGGACGCACCGACCTGCCCGGCGGCGACCACGCCGAGCTGCTCGAGTCGCTGGCCCGCGTGTGCCTGCCGCTCGACGACTCGACCGTGGTGCTGTCCGGCCACGGCCCCCAGACGACCATCGGCCGCGAGCGCGCCTCCAACCCGTATCTGCACGGCATGGACGCGCCCCGCCGAGGAATGTGACGAGAGAAACTCCTGTGAGTACCTTCCAGGCCCCCAAGGGCACGTACGACCTGATCCCGCCGCGCTCCGCGAAGTTCCTCGCGGTCCGCGCTGCGATCTCCGAACCCCTGAAGAACTCCGGCTACGGCTACATCGAGACGCCCGGCTTCGAGGATGTCGCCCTGTTCGCACGCGGCGTCGGTGAGTCCACCGACATCGTGTCCAAGGAGATGTACGCCTTCGAGACCAAGGGCGGCGACAAGCTCGCGCTGCGCCCGGAGGGCACCGCCTCCGTGCTGCGCGCGGCGCTGGAGGCCAACCTGCACAAGGCCGGCAACCTCCCGGTCAAGCTCTGGTACTCCGGCTCCTACTACCGCTACGAGCGTCCGCAGGCGGGCCGTTACCGCCACTTCTCACAGGTCGGCGCCGAGGCCATCGGCACCGAGGACCCGGCGCTGGACGCCGAGCTGATCATCCTGGCCGACCAGGCGTACCGCTCGCTCGGCCTCACGCAGTTCCGCATCCTGCTGAACTCGCTGGGCGACAAGGAGTGCCGCCCCATCTACCGGGAGGCGCTCCAGGCCTTCCTGCGCGACCTCGACCTGGACGAGGAGACCCGCCGTCGCATCGAGATCAACCCGCTCCGGGTGCTCGACGACAAGCGGGCCGACGTCCAGAAGCAGCTCGTCGGGGCGCCCATGCTGCGCGACTACCTCTGCGACGCCTGCAAGGCGTACCACGAGGAGGTCCGCAACCTGCTGACGGCGGCGGGTGTGGTGTACGAGGACGACGAGAAGCTGGTCCGCGGCCTCGACTACTACACGCGCACGACCTTCGAGTTCGTGCACGACGGCCTGGGCTCCCAGTCCGCGGTGGGCGGCGGCGGCCGTTACGACGGACTGTCCGAGATGATCGGCGGCCCCGCGCTGCCGTCCGTCGGCTGGGCACTCGGCGTGGACCGCACGGTGCTCGCGCTGGAGGCGGAGGGCGTCGAGCTCGACATCCCCGCCACCACCAGCGTGTACGCGGTCCCGCTCGGCGACGAGGCGCGACGGGTGCTCTTCGGCCTGGTCACCGAGCTGCGCAGGGCCGGTGTCGCCACCGACTTCGCGTTCGGCGGCCGTGGCCTCAAGGGTGCGATGAAGAGCGCGAACCGCTCCGGTGCCCGGTTCACGATCGTGGCAGGCGAGCGTGACCTCACCGAGGGCACGGTCCAGCTCAAGGACATGGAGTCCGGTGAGCAGGAGGCGGTCGCACTCGACGAGCTCGTGGCCGTGGTGCGGGCCAGGACGGCCTGACCCCGCGCCTGTTCCGCGCGGTGCCCGCCCGGTCCACCCCGGCGGGCACCGCGCGTTCCGCGCCCGGCGACCGGCCGCGGGACCCCGCCGGTCGTGACCTGCTGCCGGGGCCCGTTCCTGCGGGCGCGCGTGCGGCTCCTGGCCGACGCGTGCGGCTCCTGGTCAACATGGCGGCAGTTCCCGGTCAACGTGACGGCAGCCGATTCATCCTGCCGGACGACCCTGATACGGGAACGCCACCGGCGGCCCGCGCCGGCGGGGCCTGCCCCGGGCGCATGACCCCGTCGCGGCCGGAGCGGCCCCGCCGACTTCCGCGGCGGCACTCCACCAGGGTCGGCCCCGACCAGGTGCCGCGAGCACTTCCACGGGCCGGAACCGCAGGTCGAGGCCGTCCGGCGCGGGCAGTGTCGCCGCGACGCGCACACGGAGGCCGGCCCTCACCGCACCTTCCGTACCGGCTGCACACCTCCCGCGCACCCCCGCGCAACGGGCCTTCCCCCTGCACACCTTTATGTTCATCGAACGGCAGACCGGGCTGGCCGTGCGGCACAATGACCCTGCCCGGCTGGCCACTCAGTGATGGAACGGCGATATGACGACTGCAGCGGTAGATCACCCCTCCTCCGACCAGGACGAGGACGGCGGGAAGAGGACCATCGGCGGCAGTCGCGCGTTCGCACTGCTGCTGGTGATCACCGGAGCGGCCGGACTGCTCGCCGCCTGGGTGATCACGATCGACAAGTTCAAGCTGCTCGAGGACCCGAGCTTCACCCCGGGCTGCAGCCTGAACCCGGTGGTCGCGTGCGGCAACATCATGAAGAGCGAGCAGGCGTCCGCCTTCGGCTTCCCCAACCCGATGCTCGGCATCGCCACCTACTCGGTGGTCATCGGCATCGGCATGGCGCTCCTCGCGGGCGCACGCTTCCGCAACTGGTACTGGCTCGGCCTCAACGCGGGCACCCTGTTCGGAGTCGGCTTCTGCACCTGGCTCCAGTACCAGTCGCTGTACAGCATCAACTCGCTCTGCCTGTGGTGCTGCCTGGCCTGGGTCGCCACGATCTTCATGTTCTGCTACGTCACCACGCACAACATCAAGCACCGCATCCTGCCCGCGCCCGCCTGGCTGCGGAACGGGCTCACCGAATTCCACTGGGTGCCGCCCGTCCTCTGGATCGGCATCATCGGCATGCTGATCCTGACCCGCTGGTGGGACTTCTGGACCAGCTGACCGGTCCGTGGTCCCCGGCGCTCCCGGCGGCGTTGTCGGTGGGGTGGCATAGGCTTCCAGCGTGGAGCCCGACCTCTTTACCGCAGCAGCCGAAGACCGCCAGGAGAAGGATCCGTCCAGCAGCCCCCTCGCTGTCCGGATGCGCCCCCGTACGCTGGACGAGGTCGTCGGCCAGCAGCATCTGCTGAAGCCGGGCTCGCCCCTGCGGCGACTCGTCGGCGAGGGGAGCGGCGGCCCCGCGGGCCCCTCCTCGGTGATCCTCTGGGGGCCGCCTGGCACCGGGAAGACGACCCTGGCGTACGTGGTCAGCAAGGCCACCAACAAGCGCTTCGTCGAGCTCTCCGCGATCACCGCCGGCGTCAAGGAGGTCCGGGCCGTCATCGAGGGCGCGCGCCGTGCCACCGGCGGCTTCGGCAAGGAGACCGTCCTCTTCCTCGACGAGATCCACCGCTTCTCCAAGGCCCAGCAGGACTCCCTGCTCCCCGCCGTCGAGAACCGCTGGGTGACGCTGATCGCGGCCACCACGGAGAATCCGTACTTCTCGATCATCTCCCCGCTGCTGTCCCGCTCCCTGCTCCTCACCCTGGAACCGCTCACCGACGAGGACCTGCGCGCACTGCTGCGCCGGGCACTGACCGACGAGCGGGGACTGGGCGGCGCCGTGACCCTGTCCGAGGACGCCGAGGCGCATCTGCTGCGGATCGCGGGCGGCGACGCCCGGCGCGCGCTGACCGCGCTGGAGGCGGCGGCCGGAGCGGCCCTCGCCAAGCACGACGCGGAGATCACGCTCACGACACTTGAGGAGACCGTCGACCGCGCGGCGGTGAAGTACGACCGTGACGGCGACCAGCACTACGACGTGGCGAGTGCCCTGATCAAATCCATCCGCGGGTCCGACGTGGACGCGGCCCTGCACTACCTGGCCCGGATGATCGAGGCGGGGGAGGACCCGCGCTTCATCGCCCGGCGGCTGATGATCTCCGCCAGCGAGGACATCGGACTCGCCGATCCGACGGCGCTGCCCATCGCGGTGGCAGCCGCCCAGGCCGTGGCGATGATCGGCTTCCCGGAGGCGGCCCTCACGCTCAGCCACGCCACGATCGCGCTGGCCCTCGCCCCCAAGTCCAACGCGGCGACACTGGCGATCTCCGCCGCGCAGGACGACGTGCGCAGGGGTCTCGCGGGCCCGGTCCCGGCCCATCTGCGCGACGGCCACTACAAGGGCGCCGCCAAGCTGGGCCACGCCCAGGGCTACATCTACCCGCACGACGTGCCCGGCGGGATCGCCGCCCAGGAGTACGCCCCGGACGCCGTCCGCGGCAGGCGCTACTACGAACCCACGCGGTACGGCGCGGAGGCGCGGTACGCGGACGTGGCGGACCGGGTCCGCGAGCGCCTCGGCCGTGACGAACCGGGCGGTACGGCACCGTCGTGACCGGCGGTGCTCAGCAGGACGCCGCTTCGAAGAGCGTGTGCATGGCGCGCCGCAGCCCGCCGATGTCGCGTACGGGATCGGGGAACTCGAAGCGGGCGTCGAAGCAGTCCCCGTCGCTCCCCACGAACCGCACCCGCAGTCCGAAGCGGTCGAGCGCGACCGGGACGGCGGCGGGCCGGTGCGCGCCACAGGTGCACCCGTCCTCCTCGGACCGGTCCCCGAGCAGGGCGCACAGCGTCGCCATCTCCTCGCTGTGGGCGGCGTGCAGATGCTGGAGCAGTTCCGCCTCATGGCTGACGAGGGGATCGGCGGCGGCGTCCCGGAAGGCCTCCGGCCCGACCTCCTCCGACCCCCACAGGTCGTCGACCGAAGCCTCCCCGATCTCCAGCCTGAGCACCATCCGGCCCGGCTCCGCCCGACCGGGGACGGAGGTCAGCCGGCCGGCGATCCGCGCACGCCCCCGGATCCGGTGCGGGACGGAGACCGGTGCCACATCGGTGAGGTCCAGCACAGCGGTCAGTTCGTCGCCCTGGGCGTGCGTCGCGGCCCGCACGACCGGGGAATCGGCGGGGAATCCGAGGAGGAGATCCCCCTCAGGGGTGACGCTCCGGCTGTCGGGCATCAGCTGGTCCGGATGGATCACGACCAGCCCCGGTACGAGCAGCACGGCGGAGCAGGTACTCTGTACGAGAGTTCGTGTGCGCTCCGCTGCTGACGGCAACCGAGTGTTTTCAAGCCCGCTGGGACGCGGCTGACCACGATCAGATCGGCCTTCCGTCGTAGCAGCACCTTCAAGTGTGCTGCCGCTGTCTGTGCTGTCCGTGACGTGAGTGGTGTTCCCAGGGCGAGACATACGATCTCCTTGAGTAAGGTAAGCCTAACCTAACCTACAACGGAGGTCTGGAGAACGTGCCTAACCAGTCGCGTCCCAAGGTCAAGAAGTCGCGTGCCCTCGGCATCGCCCTGACGCCGAAGGCTGTCAAGTACTTCGAAGCCCGTCCGTACCCGCCGGGCGAGCACGGCCGTGGCCGCAAGCAGAACTCGGACTACAAGGTCCGTCTGCTGGAGAAGCAGCGTCTGCGTGCGCAGTACGACATCAGCGAGCGCCAGATGGCGCGCGCCTACGACCGCGCCAAGAAGGCCGAAGGCAAGACGGGTGAGGCGCTCGTCGTCGAGCTCGAGCGCCGTCTCGACGCCCTGGTCCTGCGGTCGGGCATCGCCCGCACCATCTACCAGGCCCGTCAGATGGTCGTTCACGGCCACATCGAGGTCAACGGTGGCAAGGTCGACAAGCCGTCCTTCCGCGTGCGCCCCGACGACGTCGTGCAGGTCCGCGAGCGCAGCCGCACCAAGGTCCCCTTCCAGGTGGCCCGCGAGGGTGGTTACGACACCGACGGTGAGACCCCGCGCTACCTCCAGGTGAACCTGAAGGCCCTGGCCTTCCGCCTGGACCGTGACCCGAACCGCAAGGAAATTCCGGTCATCTGCGACGAGCAGCTCGTCGTCGAGTACTACGCCCGCTGATCCAGGCGTAGCTACTGTCCGAGCTCGGGCCCGCCCCTCTCTGTTGTCCGGGAGGCGGCGGGCCTTCGCATGTCCCCGGGAGCGTCCCCCCGGGGCGCCGCCCCCGGCGTGCGCAGGGCCCGTGCCACCGCGCCCTTCATGTCCAGCCGGCCGCCGGAGCGCCGCTCCGCCTCGTACCGTACGTCGCCGAGTTCCGCCCGGGCCCGCTCCTCGCACCGGGCCCGCGGTCTGCCGAGATGGGCCGAACCGAACAGCGGCAGTCCCACCGACGGCCAGATCCGTTCCGCGGCCCCCTGCAGCACCGCGGCCTCCGCCGCGTCGCCGTCGGCCACGGTGACCAGGGCCAGCAGTTCCAGCGAGAGCACCGTGCCGAGCAGATCGTGGAAGGTGTGCGCGATCGACAGGCTCTCCCCGAGCATCTGCCGCGCCCGCCCGCCCTCCCCGCGCTCCAGTGCCGCGTAGGCCAGGACGTACAACGCGTAGGCGAGGGCCCACCGTTCACCGTGGTTCCCGCAGATCTCACGGACCTCGTCGCAGATCTCCGCCGCCCCGTCCACGTCCCCGCGGAACGCCACGGCCATCGCCAGCTCGACCTGGGCCATCAGCACGTTGCTGTTCAGCTCGCCGATCTCGCGGTAGCGCCCCAGCGCCTCGCGCAGCAACTCCTCGGCACGGGCCGGATCGTCCGTGACGATGGCGAGACAGCCCCTGCGGTGCACCGCGTACGCCACGGCCGCCGCGTCCCCCGAACGCTCGCCCTCCTCCCGGCACTCCTGAAGGGCGGACACCGCGGCGACCGGATCCCCCTGCAGGACGGCCACGTAGCCGAGCACCCACAGGGCCTTCAGCCGCGACGGATCGTAGGGGGACTCCTCCTCCAGGACGAGGTCGAGCCAGTGGCGGCCTTCCGCGAGCCGGCCGCAGCCCGCCCAGTAGAACCAGAGCGTGCCCGCCAGGTACTGCGCGAGATGCACCTCGTCGGGACTCTCCAACGAGCACTCCATCGCCCGGCGCAGATTGGGCAGCTCGCAGTCGATACGGGCCGCCGCCTCGGCCTGCCTCGGGCTGAACCAGTCCAGCTCGCACCAGGTCGCCAGCCCCAGGAACCAGTCGCGGTGCCTGCGGCGCAGCCGTTCGGTGTCCCCGGTAGCGCCCAGCCACTCGGCGCCGTACTCCCGCACGGTGTCCAGCAGGCGGTAGCGGCTGCCGACGGGGGAGTCCTCCCGCAGCACGACGGACTGCGCGAGCAGTTCGTCGAGCACGTCGAGCACCGAGTCGGCGGGAAGACCGGCGCCGCCGCAGACGTACTCCACGGCCTCCAGGTCGAACTGGCCGGCGAACACCGAGAGCCGCGCCCAGAGCAGCCGTTGCTCGGGGGCGCACAGCTCGTGGCTCCATCCGATGGCCGTACGCAGGGTCTGGTGGCGGGGCAGTGCACTGCGGCTGCCCCCGGTCAGCAGCCGGAACCGGTCGTCGAGACGGTGCAGCACCTGATCCATGGACAGGGCCCGCAGCCGCCCGGCGGCCAGTTCCAGGGCGAGCGGGATGCCGTCGAGGCGCCGGCACAGCTCCCGGGCGGTCTCCCTGTTGGCCTCCGTCAGCCGGAACCCGGGCTGCACGGCGCGCGCCCGCAGGGCGAAGAGCTCCATGGCGTCGCCGTCCGCCATCGGCCTCAGCGGAAAAGTGAGCTCCCCGTCGACCTTCAGCGGACGACGCCCGGCGGTGAGCACGCGCACCTGCGGGGCCCGGCGCAGCAGCTCCCGTACGAGCTCCGCGCACGCGTCGGTCAGATGCTCGAATCCGTCGATCACGAGCAGGAGCCGGCGGGGGGCGCAGTGCTCCAGCAGTGTGGCGCGGGGCGGCCTGTTGGTGTGGTCGGTGAGCCCCAGCGCGTCGACCAACGCGTGTTCGAGGAGGCCGGGATCGTGGAGGGACGACAGCTCGGCGAGCCAGACCCCGTCGCAGTACCGTTTCTCCATGAGTGCCGCGATCCTGGTGGCGAAACGGGTCTTGCCGACGCCCGCCACCCCGGCCACCGTGATCAGCCTGGACTCGCCCAGAAGCCGCTCGACCTCGGCGAGTTCGTCCTCGCGCCCCACGAAGGTGTTCAGTTCGGCCGGGAGGTTCCCATGGGCCGGGGAGGGCGCGTCCTCCACCACGGCCGGCACGGCCTTCGCGTCGCCGGGCGCGGGCTCCGCGTCCCCCGCCGCAGGTTCCGCGCCGTCGGCCGCGGGCTCCACGGTGTCGCGCGGGGGCTCCGCGTCGTCGGGTGCGGGGGAGGGGCGCTGAGGGCGTCGCATGAAACACGCAGAGTACTGGCACATAAGCTCTCCGTACAATCTCCCCGCTTCCGGGGGTGCTCCGCCCGCCCGTAATGCGGTACGGGGCCTGACGCCCGGCGCGATAGGGTCGAGGGACGACGATCGGCTGTGGTGGCAGCGCGCACCGGCCGGTCCGAGACAGGCAGAGACCGAGCCCCGGCAGGGGCGAGCGACGAGCAGAGAGCGGTGCACTGTGTCCGGTGGAGAGGTGGCCGGAATCCTGGTGGCCGTCTTCTGGGCGATCCTGGTTTCCTTCCTCGCCGTGGTGCTGGTGAGGCTGGCCCAGACGCTCAGGGCGACCACCGCGCTGGTGGCGGACGTGACCGAGCAGGCCGTACCGCTGCTCGCCGACGCCTCCGCGACCCTGCGCTCCGCGCAGGCACAGCTCGACAAGGTCGACGCCATCGCGAGCGACGTCCAGGAGGTCACCTCCAACGCCTCCGCGCTCTCCACCACCGTCGCGTCGACGTTCGGCGGGCCGCTGGTGAAGGTCGCCGCGTTCGGCTACGGCGTACGCCAGGCGCTCGGCCGCCGGACCGCTCCCGAACCGGAGCCGGCCTCCCGGACCTCCCGCCGTACCGTGATCGTCGGCCGTACCGTGCCGTCCGCCCGCAGGAAGCGGAACGGCCGAAGTTCCCGCGGACAGAAGGACTGACGCAGCGATGTTCCGCCGTACGTTCTGGTTCACCGCCGGCGCAGCCGCCGGTGTCTGGGCCACCACCAAGGTCAACCGCAAGATCAAGCAGCTGACCCCCGAGAGCCTCGCGGCCCAGGCCGCGGACAAGGCGATCGAGACGGGTCACCGGCTGAAGGACTTCGCCCTCGACGTGCGTGAGGGCATGGTCCGGCGCGAGGCCGAACTGGGCGGGGCGCTGGGCCTCCAGGCGCCCGTCGACCCCGAACTCCCGGTCACCGGCCACATCGCCGTCGAACCGGCCAGGACCGCCCCCACGTATCGAACGCTCCCCTGCAACTCGAACAACCGGAATGAGGACCACTAATGGAGTCGGCTGAAATTCGCCGCCGCTGGCTGAGCTTCTTCGAGGAGCGCGGTCACACCGTCGTCCCTTCGGCGTCGCTCATCGCGGACGACCCGACTCTGCTGCTGGTCAACGCGGGCATGGTCCCCTTCAAGCCGTACTTCCTCGGCGAGGTCAAGCCGCCCGGCCCGCGCGTCACCAGTGTGCAGAAGTGCGTCCGCACGCCGGACATCGAAGAGGTCGGCAAGACCACCCGGCACGGCACGTTCTTCCAGATGTGCGGCAACTTCTCCTTCGGCGACTACTTCAAGGAAGGGGCCATCCAGTACGCCTGGGAGGCCCTGACCAACTCCGTCGAGGACGGCGGCTACGGCCTCGACCCCGAGCGTCTGTGGATCACTGTCTACCTCGACGACGACGAGGCCGAGCAGATCTGGCGCGAGAAGATCGGTGTTCCGGCCGAGCGCATCCAGCGCCTGGGCAAGAAGGACAACTTCTGGTCCATGGGTGTCCCCGGTCCCTGCGGTCCGTGCTCCGAGATCAACTACGACCGCGGCCCGGAGTTCGGCGTCGAGGGCGGCCCCGCCGTCAACGACGAGCGCTACGTGGAGATCTGGAACCTGGTCTTCATGCAGTACGAGCGGGGCGCCGGTGACGGCAAGGAGGACTTCCCGATCCTCGGCGATCTGCCGTCGCAGAACATCGACACCGGTCTCGGCCTCGAACGCCTCGCCATGATCCTGCAGGGCGTGCAGAACATGTACGAGACCGACACCCTGCGCGTCGTCATGGACAAGGCCACCGAACTCACCGGCGTGCGCTACGGCGCCGAACAGGCCTCGGACGTCTCCATGCGCGTCGTCGCCGACCACATCCGTACGTCGGTGATGCTCATCGGCGACGGCGTCACCCCCGGCAACGAGGGCCGCGGCTACGTCCTGCGCCGCATCATGCGCCGTGCCATCCGCAACATGCGGCTCATGGGCGCCACCGGACCGGTGGCCCGCGAGCTGGTCGACGTCGTGATCAACACGATGGGCGAGCAGTACCCGGAGCTCATCACCGACCGCAAGCGCATCGAGACCGTCGCCCTCGCCGAGGAGGCCGCCTTCCTCAAGGCCCTCAAGGGCGGCACGAACATCCTCGAGAGCGCCGTCACCGAGACCAAGCAGGCCGGCGGCAAGGTCCTGGCCGGCGACAAGGCGTTCCTGCTCCACGACACCTGGGGCTTCCCGATCGACCTCACCCTGGAGATGGCCGCCGAACAGGGCCTCTCGGTCGACGAAGAGGGCTTCCGCCGGCTGATGCAGGAGCAGCGGGACAAGGCCAAGGCCGACGCCAAGGCCAAGAAGACCGGTCACGCGGACCTGTCCGCCTACCGTGAGGTCGCCGACAACTCCGGCACCACCGAGTTCACCGGCTACGCCTCCACCGAGGGTGAGTCGACGATCGTCGGCCTCCTCGTCGACGGCGTCCCCTCACCGGCCGCCACCGAGGGCGACGAGGTCGAGGTCGTCCTGGACCGCACCCCGTTCTACGCGGAGGGCGGCGGCCAGCTCGCCGACCAGGGGCGCATCCGGCTCGACACCGGCGCGGTCATCCAGATCCGCGACGTACAGCAGCCCGTCCCGGGCGTCTCGGTCCACAAGGGCTCCGTCCAGGTCGGCGAGGTGACGGTCGGCGCCTCCGCCTACGCCGCCATCGACAACACGCGACGCCGCGCCATCGCCCGTGCCCACAGCGCCACGCACCTCACCCACCAGGCGCTGCGCGACGCGCTCGGCCCGACGGCCGCCCAGGCCGGTTCGGAGAACTCACCCGGCCGCTTCCGCTTCGACTTCGGCTCGCCCGCCGCCGTACCCGGCACGGTCCTCACCGACGTCGAGCAGAAGATCAACGAGGTCCTCTCGCGGGAGCTCGACGTCCAGGCCGAGGTCATGTCGATCGACGAGGCCAAGAAGCAGGGCGCCATCGCCGAGTTCGGCGAGAAGTACGGCGAGCGGGTCCGGGTCGTCACCATCGGCGACTTCTCCAAGGAGCTGTGCGGCGGTACGCACGTCCACAACACGTCCCAGCTGGGCCTGGTGAAGCTGCTCGGCGAGTCGTCCATCGGTTCCGGTGTGCGCCGCATCGAGGCCCTGGTCGGCGTGGACGCGTACAACTTCCTCGCCAAGGAGCACACGGTCGTCGCCCAGCTCCAGGAACTGGTCAAGGGCCGCGCCGAGGAGCTCCCGGAGAAGATCGCCGGAATGCTCGGCAAGCTGAAGGACGCCGAGAAGGAGATCGAGAAGTTCCGCGCGGAGAAGGTCCTGGCCGCCGCCGCCGGGCTGGTCGACTCCGCCAAGGACGTACGGGGCGTCGCTCTGGTCACCGGACAGGTGCCGGACGGCACCTCCACCGACGACCTGCGCAGGCTCGTCCTGGACGTGCGTGGACGCATCCAGGGCGGCCGGCCGGCCGTCGTGGCCCTGTTCACAACGGCCAACGGCCGCCCGCTGACCGTCATCGCCACCAACGAGGCGGCCCGCGAGCGCGGCCTCAAGGCCGGTGACCTGGTCCGTACCGCCGCCAAGACCCTCGGTGGCGGTGGCGGCGGCAAGCCGGACGTCGCCCAGGGCGGCGGCCAGAACCCGGACGCCGTCGGCGACGCCGTCGCCGCTGTCGAACGCCTCGTCACCGAGACGGCGTGACGTCGGACATGACGCAGATGCGCCGTGGACGTCGACTCGCCGTCGACGTCGGTGACGCCCGTATCGGGGTCGCCTCGTGCGACCCCGACGGGATCCTCGCCACGCCGGTGGAGACCGTGCCGGGACGCGACGTCCCGGCCGCCCACCGGCGGCTCGGCCAGATCGTCGAGGAGTACGAACCGATCGAGATCATCGTCGGTCTGCCCCGCTCGCTGGGCGGCGGCGAAGGCCCCGCGGCGGCGAAGGTCCGGGCCTTCGCCCAGGTGTTCGCCCGCTCGGTCGCACCCGTTCCGGTGCGGCTGGTGGACGAGAGGATGACCACAGTGACGGCCACTCAGGGACTCCGAGCTTCGGGCGTGAAGTCCAAGAAGGGCCGGTCTGTCATCGACCAGGCTGCCGCTGTGGTGATCCTTCAGAACGCTCTGGAGTCCGAACGGGCATCGGGGCAAGCTCCCGGCGAGGGCGTCGAAGTGGTTGTCTGATCGCAATACGGTAACGTTCCGCGCGATGCGTCGGTGTTCGAACAAACACCGCACAGCGAAGCGAAGAGACGGAACGCGTCTCGCGGCTCTAGGGGATCGATGACTGAGTATGGCCGGGGCCCTGGCTCCGAACCGTGGCACCCCGAGGACCCCTTGTACGGGGACCAGGGGTGGGAAGGCGGCCGGCAGGCTGCCCACGGCCAGGGCCAGTACGACAGCCAGCAGCAGCCCTATGCGCAGGACCCGTACGCCCAGCAGCAGCCCCAGCAGGGCTACCCGCAGGACCCGTATACCCAGCAGCAGGCCCCGTACGCGCAACAGCAGCAACAGCATCAGCACGACCCGTACGCCCAGCAGCATCAGCAGGATCCGTACGCGCAGCAGCATCAGCAGGATCCGTACGCGCAGCAGCCTCAGTACGGCGCGCCGCAGGACCCGTACGCCCAGCAGCCGCAGCAGCAGTACAACGGCGGCTGGGACACCGGCCAGCAGGCCGCGATGCCGTACGAGCCGCAGCCCCAGCCCCCGTACGGCAACGCCCAGGGCGGCTACGGCGAGCAGGCCGACTACTACGGCACGCCCGAGGCCTACCCTCCGCCGCAGCCCCCCGGCCACCGCGAGCAGGCGCCGGAGCCGCAGCAGCACGCCCAGCCCCAGCAGCCCCAGCGGCAGAACCCGGACTGGGACCCGGACGTGCCGCAGGAGGAGACGCATCCTTTCTTCACCGGCGCGGACGACCCGGCCGACGACCGGGACTCCCGCGACGGCCGGGACCTCCGGGACGACGAATACGACGACGACCCGCGTGAGTCCCGCCGGGGCGGCGGCGAGCGCCGTGGCAAAGGAAAGAAGAAGAGCCGCAACGGCTGCGCCTGCCTCGGCGTCGCGGCGGTCCTCGTCGGCGGCCTCGGCGGAGTGGTCTACTTCGGCTACTCGTACTACCAGAGCCAGTTCGGCGAAGCGCCCGACTACGCGGGCGGCGGCAGCGGTTCGGTCGAGGTGGAGATCCCGAAGGGCGCCTTCGGGAACGAGATCGCGAGCATTCTGAAGAAGGCCGGCGTCGTGAAATCGGCCGACGCCTTCATCTCGGCCCAGAACGGAAACCCCAAGGGGAAGTCCATTCAGGCCGGTGTGTATCTCCTGAAGCAGGAGATGTCGGCGGACAACGCGCTGAAGATGATGCTCGACCCGAAGAGCCAGAACGCGCTGGTCATTCCTGAGGGAACGAGCACCGGCGGCATCTATGAGCTCATCGACAAGCGGCTCGAGTTGAAGGAAGGTACTACCGCCGAGGTCGCGAAGACGAAGGCGGAGAGTCTCGGTCTGCCGGAATGGGCCGATGACGATCCGAAGATCAAGGATCCGCTGGAAGGTTTCCTTTTTCCTGCCGCATATCCTGTCTCCAAGGGTGGGAAGCCCGAGGACACCCTGAAGAGGATGGTGTCCAGGGCGAATGAGGAATACGGCAAGCTCGATCTTGAGAAGAATGCCGAGCGGCTCAAGCTCAAGTCCCCTCTTGAGCTGATCACCGTGGCAAGCCTTGTCCAGAAAGAGGGCAAGTACAAGCACGACTTCGACAAGGTCGCAAGGGTTGTGTACAACCGGCTCGAGCCGGACAACCTGGAGACGGTGGGCAGGCTCGAATTCGATTCGACGATCAATTATATTCGGGCGGAGAGCACGTTGGACCTCGGTCCCGTGGACGGGCTGCGAAAGATCGACGATCCGTACAACACGTACAAAATCAAGGGGCTGCCGCTCGGCCCGATCTCCAATCCCGGTACGGACGCACTGAATTCGGCGATCAATCCGGCGTCCGGTCCCTGGTACTACTTCGTCTCCGTGACCGAGGACAAGACGGTGTTCGCGGTGACGAACGAGGAGCACGAGCGCAACCGGCGAGAGTACGAAGAACAGCAGGCGGGCCAGTGAGCACCATTCGTCGCGCAGCCGTCCTCGGCTCGCCCATCGCCCACTCCCTGTCCCCGGTCCTCCACCGGGCCGCCTACGCGGAGCTCGGCCTCGACCACTGGTCGTACGACCGGTTCGACGTGGACGAGGCGGCGCTCCCCGGCTTCGTCGAGGGCCTGGACGCCTCGTGGGCCGGGTTGTCCCTGACCATGCCGCTCAAGCGGGCGATCATTCCGCTGCTCGACGGGATCAGCGATACCGCCGCATCGGTCGAGGCCGTCAACACCGTCGTCTTCACCGAGGACGGCCGCAGGGTCGGGGACAACACCGACATCCCCGGAATGATCGCGGCACTGCGCGAGCGCGGCGTGGAGAAGGTGGAGTCCGCCGCGATCCTCGGCGCCGGCGCCACGGCCTCCTCCGCGCTGGCGGCCCTCGCGGAGATCTGCACCGGGCCGGTGACGGCCTATGTACGCGGCTCCGCACGGGCCGGCGAGATGCGGGCGTGGGGCGAACGCCTCGGCGTCGACGTCCGCATCGCGGACTGGGCGGACGCGGCAGAGGCCCTGCACGCACCGCTGGTCATCGCCACGACCCCGGCCGGCACGACGGACGCCCTGGCGGCGGCCGTACCGGACCGGCCGGGCACGCTGTTCGACGTGCTGTACGAGCCCTGGCCCACCGTCCTCGCCTCCCGCTGGTCGGCCGCCGGCGCCGCCCTGGTGGGCGGCCTCGACCTCCTGGTCCACCAGGCCGTTCTGCAGGTCGAACAGATGACCGGGTGTGCCGCCGCGCCGCTCGCCGTCATGCGGGCAGCGGGCGAACACGCCCTGGCAGGACCGGGGCACTAGGGCCTCTCGTCCGGATCATGCCGGGCTCGCGGGGGCCGTCACGCGCTCCGCCGAGCTCTCGGCTTCGCTCGAGCAGGGAGGGACTTCTCCGGCGTTGTCGTCAGTCTTCCCCGGGCTCTCGGCTTCGCTCGGTCAGGGGAGGCCCCAGCCGCTCCGCGTGGGCTCCTTCCTCCGCCTTGCGGCTGCACGCGCCGGGCCCCGCTTTTTTGCCCCGGCCCGATCCGAACGAAAGACCCCCAGCCCCGCGGTTCCCCGCCAGGAACCCGCCCGCGGACAGCGGCCGGCCGTGTCCGCCGTGACCCCGCCCACCCCGGCGGACAGGCCAGTCGCAGGTGGTCCGCCGTCCGTCTGCTGGACCTGCGGCGGACCGGCGCCCCGGGCGTGGGAGGATCGGGGGCGGCGGGCCAGGGCCGCGCACCCGGTCGCGCCGTTGGATTTTCAGGCGCGAGCATGAGGAGCACCGTTGAGCAGGTTGCGCTGGCTGACCGCGGGGGAGTCGCACGGCCCCGCACTGGTGGCGACGCTGGAGGGTCTTCCCGCCGGCATCCCGGTCACCACGGAGGTGGTGGCGGACGCGCTCGCGCGGCGACGGCTCGGTTACGGGCGCGGCGCGCGGATGAAGTTCGAGAAGGACGAGGTCACCTTCCTCGGCGGCGTCCGGCACGGGCTCACCATGGGTTCGCCCGTCGCCGTGATGGTGGGCAACACCGAGTGGCCCAAGTGGGAGCAGGTCATGTCGGCCGACCCGGTCGACCCCGACGTCCTGGCCGCCCAGGCCCGTAACGCCCCGCTGACCCGCCCCCGGCCCGGTCACGCCGACCTCGCCGGGATGCAGAAGTACGGCTTCGACGAGGCCCGGCCGATCCTGGAGCGCGCCAGTGCCCGGGAGACCGCGGCCCGGGTCGCCCTCGGCGCGGTCGCCCGCTCCTACCTCAAGGAGACCGCGGGCATCGAGATCGTCTCCCACGTCGTCGAGCTGGCCGCGGCCAAGGCGCCCTACGGCGTCTACCCCAAGCCCTCCGACGTCGAGCGGCTCGACGCCGACCCCGTGCGCTGTCTGGACGCCGACGCGTCGAAGGCGATGGTCGCGGAGATCGACCAGGCCCACAAGGACGGTGACACCCTCGGCGGCGTCGTCGAGGTGCTCGCGTACGGCGTGCCCGTCGGTCTCGGGTCGCACGTGCACTGGGACCGCAGGCTCGACGCCCGGCTCGCTGCCGCGCTGATGGGCATCCAGGCCATCAAGGGCGTCGAGGTCGGCGACGGCTTCGACCTCGCCCGGGTGCCAGGCTCCAAGGCGCACGACGAGATCGTGGCCACCGCGGACGGGATCAGGCGCACCTCCGGCCGCTCCGGCGGCACCGAGGGCGGCCTGACCACCGGTGAGCTGCTGCGCGTCCGCGCCGCGATGAAGCCCATCGCCACGGTGCCCCGCGCGCTCGCCACCGTCGACGTCGTCACCGGCGAGGCGACCAAGGCACACCACCAGCGCTCCGACGTCTGCGCCGTCCCGGCCGCAGGGATCGTCGCCGAGGCGATGGTCGCCCTGGTGCTGGCCGACGCGGTCGCGGAGAAGTTCGGCGGCGACAGTGTCGCCGAGACCCACCGCAACGTGCAGTCGTACCTCGCCCACCTGCAGATCCGGTGAGCGGCCCGCTGATCGTCCTCGTCGGCCCCATGGGGGTCGGCAAGTCCACGGTGGGCGCACTGCTCGCCGAGAGCCTCGGCACCACCCACCGGGACACCGACGCGGACGTCGTGGCCACCGCGGGCAAGGAGATCTCCGAGATCTTCTTCGACGAGGGCGAGGAGCACTTCCGTGCCCTGGAGCGGCAGGCCGTACGCGACAGCCTCGCCAGGCACACCGGCGTCCTCTCGCTCGGCGGCGGAGCCGTGCTCGACGAGGAGACCCGCACCCTGCTCGCCGGCCACCCGGTCGTCTACCTCTCGATGGACGTCGACGAGGCCGTCAGACGGGTCGGGCTGAACACTGCCCGCCCGCTGCTCGCCGTCAACCCGCGACGGCAGTGGCGCGAGCTCATGGACGCCCGGCGCCACTTCTACGAAGAGGTGGCCCGCACGACCGTCGCCACCGACGAACGCACCCCCGAAGAGGTCGCCCGGGCGATCCTCGACGCACTGGAACTGCCGGAGCACACGGGCGAATCCGTGCTGTCCGGCCGGGAGACCACACGCATGACCGAGCAGAGCACCACCCGCATCCGGATCGCCGGTACGGCAGGCACCGACCCGTACGAGGTGCTCGTCGGCCGCCAGCTCCTCGGCGAGCTGCCGCAGCTCATCGGCGACCGCGCCAAGCGGGTCGCCGTCCTGCACCCCGAGGCGCTCGCCGAGACCGGTGAGGCGGTCCGCGAGGACCTGGCGGCCCAGGGCTACGAGGCCATCGCGATCCAGCTGCCGAACGCCGAGGAGGCCAAGACCATCGAGGTCGCCGCCTACTGCTGGAAGGCGCTCGGCCAGACCGGTTTCACCCGCACCGACGTCATCGTCGGCGTCGGCGGCGGGGCCACCACCGACGTGGCGGGCTTCGTCGCAGCCTCCTGGCTGCGCGGGGTGCGCTGGATCGCCGTACCGACGACCGTGCTCGCCATGGTCGACGCGGCCGTCGGCGGCAAGACCGGCATCAACACCGCCGAGGGCAAGAACCTCGTCGGCGCGTTCCACCCGCCCGCCGGAGTGCTCTGCGACCTGGCCGCGCTCGACTCGCTGCCGGTCAACGACTACGTCTCGGGCATGGCGGAGATCATCAAGGCCGGGTTCATCGCCGACCCCGTCATCCTCGACCTCGTCGAGGCCGACCCGCAGGGCGCCCGTACGCCCACGGGACCGCACACCGCGGAGCTGATCGAGCGCTCCATCCGGGTCAAGGCCGAGGTCGTCTCCAGCGACCTCAAGGAGTCCGGCGTCCGGGAGATCCTCAACTACGGGCACACCCTCGCCCACGCCATCGAGAAGAACGAGCGCTACAAGTGGCGCCACGGCGCCGCCGTCTCGATCGGCATGGTCTTCGCCGCCGAACTGGGCCGCCTGGCCGGACGCCTGGACGACGCCACCGCCGACCGGCACCGTGCCGTCCTGGAGTCGGTCGGACTGCCGCTCACCTACCGTGGCGACCAGTGGCCCAAGCTCCTGGAGAACATGAAGGTCGACAAGAAGTCCCGCGGCGACCTCCTGCGCTTCATCGTCCTGGACGGCATCGGCAAGCCCACCGTGCTGGAGGGCCCCGACCCGGCCGTGCTGCTCGCCGCCTACGGGGAGGTCTCCGCGTGACGACCCGCAGGGTCCTCGTCCTCAACGGCCCGAACCTCGGACGGCTCGGCTCCCGTGAGCCTGACGTGTACGGGGCGACGTCCTACGCCGGACTCGTCGACACCTGCCGGACCCTCGGCAAGGAGCTCGGCTTCGACGTCGACGTCCGCGAGACCAACGACGAGGGCGAGCTGATCCGCTGGCTCCACGAGGCGGCCGACGGATCGATTCCGGTCGTTCTCAACCCGGGTGCCTTCACCCACTACTCGTACGGCATGCGCGACGCGGCGGCCCAGCGCACCGCCCCGCTGATCGAGGTGCACATCTCGAATCCGTACGCACGGGAGGAATTCCGCCACACCTCCGTGGTCGCCCCGGTGGCCACCGGCACCGTGGCCGGATTCGGCATCGGCTCCTACCGCCTCGCGCTGCGGGCCCTCGCCGACGAGCTGGAGAGCTGACGGACCGACAGCGGGCACTTCGTACCTTCCCCGGACGTTCACCGCAGGGCGGCCGGGGAAGGTACGGTTGCCGTCGACCAGCGCCAGTTGCCTGTACGAGACGGAGTGGCACCGGATGCAGCACGCAGTGGGGGCCCCGCTGCCGCCGCCCCAGGGTTCCGGAAACGGACCGTGGGCGCACCAGGCCCAGCACCCAGGCCACCCCGGTCCGCCGGGACCGCCGCCACCGATACCTCCCCTGCCCCAGGGGCAGGGCTGGGCCGGCCCCGCGCCCCAGCACGCCCCCGCCCCGCCCTCACGGGAGACCACCGGGCACGTCCAGCTCCCGCCGGGCGGTCCCGTCCCGCTGCCCGCGCCACCGGCCGAGCCCGGCACCGGCACCGCGACCCTCGCCGTGCTCCTGATCGGTCCCGCGGGGGCCGGCAAGACCACGGTCGCCAAACTCTGGGCGGGCCGCCGCCGCGTCCCGACCGCGCACGTCTCGCTCGACGACGTCCGCGAGTGGGTCTGCGCCGGCTTCGCCGACCCGCAGGCCGGATGGAACGACCACTCCGAGGCCCAGTACCGCCTGGCCCGCCGCACCTGCGGTTTCGCCGCCCGCAATTTCCTGGCCAACGGCATCTCCTGCATCCTCGACGACGCGGTCTTCCCGGACCGGCCCGTCGTCGGCCTCGGGGGCTGGAAGCGCCACGTCGGCCCCGGACTGCTGCCCGTCGTCCTCCTGCCCGGCCTGGAGGTCGTCCTGGAGCGCAACGCGGCCCGCAGCGGCAACCGCCGCCTCTCCGACGAGGAAGTCGCCCGGATCCACGGGCGGATGGCCGGCTGGTACGGCTCCGGCCTGCCGATCATCGACAACTCCACGTACGACGTCGAGACGACCGCCCGGGTCCTCGACGACGTCCTGGCCCGCTCCATAGCCAGCCCCCCGGCCTGGTAGCACCCGCAGCGCCGTGTCCCCGGTCGGCTGCGCTGACCGGGCGGTCCGCCGCGGGCGCTCGTAGGCTCGGAACATGTCAGAGGTGTACGCCGTCCGACGCGGGCTGCTGCGAGACCGGTACGCCGCCGCCGGTTCCGCGGCCGCCCTGGTCTCCCGCCCCGCCAACGTCCGCTATCTCGCGGGCGCGGCCCCGCCCGGCGCCGTGCTGCTGCTCGGACCGGGCGAGGACGTCCTGTTCTGCCCCCGGTCCCCGGCCGGCGATCCCGCCCCCGAACGCCCCGACGAACAGCTGCGGCTGACCGTGCTGCCCGCGCCCGACGGCGATCCGGTCGTCGCCGCCGCAGGCCTGGTCCGCTCCCTGGACGTGGACTCCCTCGCCGTCGAGGAGCACTACCTGACCGTCGCCCGCCACCGCGCCATGACCTCCGTCGCCCCGCACCTGCGCCTGGCCGACCTCGGCCACACGGTGGAGCAGCTGCGCCTGGTCAAGGACGAGGAGGAGCTCGCCTGCCTGCGGATCGCCGCCGAGATCACCGACCAGGCCCTCGGAGAGCTCCTGGAATCGATTCTGGTGGGCCGCACCGAACGCCATCTCGCGCTGGAGCTGGAGCGCCGACTGGTGGACCACGGCGCGGACGGCCCGGCCTTCGCCACCTCCGTGGGGACGGGACCCAATTCGGGACAGGGCCGCCACCGGCCCTCGGACCGGAGGGTGGAGGAAGGTGATTTCCTCTCCGTCTGCCTCGGCGCGAACTATCGCGGCTACCGGTGCGAGATCGGGCGGACCTTCGTCATCGGGACCGCTCCGGCGGACTGGCAGATCGAGCTCTACGACCTTGTTTTCGCCGCTCAGCGGGCCGGCCGGGAGGCTCTCGTGCCCGGGGCCGCCTGCCGTGACGTGGACCGCGCGGCCCGTCATCTGCTGGACTCGGCGGGGCACACGGACGGCCTCCAGGTCTGTACCGGGCACGGGGTCGGGCTCGAAATCGACGAGGACCCGCAGCTGGCACCGACAGCCATGGGTAAACTGGACGCTTGCGTGCCGGTCACCGTCGAACCGGGGGTCCACCTCCCGGGCCGGGGCGGTGTCCGGATCGATGACACGCTCGTCGTGCGCCCCGAGGCGGACGGCGGACCCGAGCTACTCACCATTACGACCAAGGAGCTGCTCGCGCTCTAGCGCGCATCCTCGGTCGTCCACCAGCTTCAGTCCAGGAGATTCCGCAACCGTGGCTTCCACGAACGACCTCAAGAACGGCCTGGTGCTCAAGCTCGACGGAGGCCAGCTCTGGTCCGTCGTCGAGTTCCAGCACGTCAAGCCCGGCAAGGGCCCCGCCTTCGTGCGCACCAAGCTCAAGAACGTGCTCTCCGGCAAGGTCGTCGACAAGACGTTCAACGCCGGTGTGAAGGTCGAAACGGCCACCATCGACCGCCGGGACATGCAGTTCTCGTACATGGACGGCGAGTACTTCGTCTTCATGGACATGAACACGTACGACCAGCTGATGGTCGACCGCAAGGCTGTCGGTGACGCGGCCAACTTCCTGATCGAGGGCTTCACCGCCTCCGTGGCGCAGCACGAGGGCGAGGTGCTCTACGTCGAGCTGCCCGCCGCGGTCGAGCTGACCATCCAGCACACCGACCCCGGTGTCCAGGGTGACCGCTCCACCGGCGGCAGCAAGCCCGCCACGCTGGAGACCGGTTACGAGATCGGCGTGCCGCTCTTCATCACCACCGGCGAGAAGATCAAGGTCGACACCCGTACGGGCGACTACCTCGGCCGGGTGAACAGCTAACCGTGGCTGCCCGGAACAAGGCCCGCAAGCGCGCCTTCCAGATCCTTTTCGAGGCCGACCAGCGCGGTGAGTCCGTGCAGACGGTCCTCGCGGACTGGGTCCGGCTCTCGCGGACCGACGACCGTCAGCCGCCGGTCGGCGAATTCACGATGGAGCTCGTCGAGGGGTACGCGCAGTACGCGGACCGCATCGACGACCTCATCGTCACCTACGCGGTGGACTGGGAGATCGACCGGATGCCGGTCGTCGACCGGAGCATCCTGCGGCTCGGTGCGTACGAGCTGATCTGGATGGACTCGACCCCGGACGCCGTGGTGATCGACGAGGCGGTCCAGCTCGCCAAGGAGTTCTCCACGGACGACTCCCCGTCCTTCGTGAACGGCCTGCTGGCCCGGTTCAAGGACCTCAAGCCGAACCTCCGCCGGGAGCAGTGATCCGGCGGCTTTCAGCCGAACGAAGGGCCCACGGTTGATGCGACCGTGGGCCCTTCGGCATACACGCGCGGTCCCGGGCGGACCGCCCCTGTCGCGCCGGGACCAAGCGGGTGACGCAAGCGGGGCGGCGGGTGCGGGTCAGGACGTCCCCGGCACCCCGGGATGCCCAGGGCGCGGGTCCGCAGGCCCCCGGTGACAGGGCCCGGCCGCCCCGGGCAACGAAAACGCCGGGCCGGCGGGGCTCAGGGCCCCGCCTACCCGGCGGTACGTTTCTGCGGGGGCGGCTCAGCCCTCGTCGTGAGCCACGGCGCGACGCGCGTCGGCGTCCAGCACGCCCCAGCTGATCAGCTGTTCCGTGAGCACGGACGGCGACTGGTCGTAGATCACGGCCAGGGTGCGCAGGTCGTCCTGGCGGATCGACAGCACCTTGCCGTTGTAGTCGCCGCGCTGGCTCTGGATCGTCGCCGCGTAACGCTGCAGCGGTCCGGCCTTCTCCGGCGGGACGTGGGCGAGGCGCTCCAGGTCCAGGACGAGCTTCGGCGGCGGCTCGGCGGCCCCGCCGGGCGTCGTGCCGGGCAGGAGCTCCTGCACCGGGACGCCGTAGAAATCCGCCAGCTCGGCAAGGCGCTGTACGGTCACGGCACGGTCGCCGCGCTCGTACGAACCGACCACGACGGCCTTCCAGCGGCCCTGGGACTTCTCCTCCACGCCGTGGAGGGAAAGGCCCTGCTGGGTGCGGATGGCGCGGAGCTTGGCCCCGAGCTGTTTTGCGTATTCGCTGGACATAAGGCTCCCCGGACGCTGGAACATTCTGCGGCTCCGCCGCGTGGCTGGTAACTCACTGTGAGGTTACGCAGCGTTACTTGGATGCGTCAAGCTGAAAAGTCCGGACTCCCACCTCCCGGGGGTGCGACCGGGGCCCGTACAAGCCCTGGTAACGTAGACGACGCAAATCCGACGTCCTTTAACGTCCGTCCAGTGAGGCGGAGAAGGAGGTCCGTTTCTTATGGACGCACAGCACGACCACACCGGCAATGCGGCACGCCCCGTTCTCGAGGCTCCCGACATCGCCCGGGTACTGACCCGGATCGCCCACGAGATCGTCGAACGCGCCAAGGGCGCCGACGACGTGGTGCTGCTCGGCATTCCGACGCGCGGCGTGTTCCTCGCCCGCCGACTGGCCGGGAAGCTCGAAGAGATCACCGGCCGGAACACGCCGGTCGGATCGCTCGACATCACGATGTACCGCGACGACCTGAGGATGCGCCCCGCGCGCGCCCTGGCCCGTACCGAGATCCCCGGTGAGGGCATCGAGGGCAGGCTCGTCGTCCTGGTCGACGACGTGCTCTTCTCCGGCCGCACGATCCGCGCCGCCCTCGACGCGCTCGGCGACATCGGCCGGCCCCGCGCCGTACAGCTCGCGGTCCTCGTCGACCGCGGTCACCGCGAACTCCCGATCCGGGCCGACTACGTCGGCAAGAACCTCCCCACGTCGCTGCGGGAGACGGTCAGGGTGCAGCTCGCCGAGGAGGACGGCCGCGACGCCGTGCTGCTCGGCCTCCAGCAGACCGTCCCGGCAGGCGAGCAGTAGCTGCTTTCCCGTCCCGTACGCCTCGTCGGCCGTACGGCCGCTTCTGCACGCCCACATGCCTGATTTCCTCCACCATCCACGGAGAACTCCCAGATGAAGCGACACCTCATCTCGGCCGCAGACCTCACCCGCGACGACGCCGTCCTGATCCTCGACACCGCCGAGGAGATGGCCCGGGTCGCGGACCGGCCGATCAAGAAGCTGCCCACCCTGCGCGGCCGTACCGTCGTCAACCTCTTCTTCGAGGACTCGACGCGCACCCGTATCTCCTTCGAGGCCGCCGCCAAGCGCCTCTCCGCCGACGTCATCAACTTCTCCGCGAAGGGCTCGTCCGTCTCCAAGGGCGAGTCCCTCAAGGACACCGCCATGACCCTGGAGGCGATGGGCGCCGACGCCGTCGTCATCCGGCACGGCGCCTCCGGCGCCCCCTACCGCCTCGCCACGTCCGGCTGGATCGACGGCGCCGTCGTCAACGCCGGTGACGGCACGCACGAGCACCCCACCCAGGCGCTGCTGGACGCGTTCACGATGCGCCGCCGGCTGGTCGGGGCCGACGCCGGGATCGGCAAGGACCTCGAAGGCCGCCGGATCACGATCGTCGGCGACATCCTGCACAGCCGGGTTGCCCGCTCCAACGTCCACCTGCTCACCACACTCGGCGCGCACGTCACCCTGGTGGCCCCGCCCACCCTGGTGCCGGTCGGCGTCGAGCAGTGGCCCTGCGAGGTCAGCTACGGCCTCGACGAGGTGCTGCCGAAGTCCGACGCGGTGATGATGCTCCGTGTGCAGCGCGAACGCATGAACGCCGCGTACTTCCCGACCGAGCGCGAGTACTCCCGCCGCTACGGCCTGGACGGCCTGCGCATGGCGCGGATGCCCGAGCACTCCATCGTCATGCACCCCGGGCCGATGGTCCGAGGCATGGAGATCACCGCCGAGGTCGCCGACTCGGACCGCTGCACCGCCGTCGAGCAGGTCGCGAACGGGGTCTCCACCCGTATGGCCGTCCTGTACCTGCTGCTGGGCGGCTCCGAGACCGCCCTGCCTTCCGCCGCACGCACCGAGGAGAACAAGTAACCATGAGCAAGATTCTTATTCGCGGCGCGAAGATCCTCGGCGGCGAGCCCAGGGACGTCCTCATCGACGGCGAGACCGTGGCCGAGGTCGGCACCGGCATCGAGGCCGGCGACGCCACCGTGATCGAGGCGGCGGGCCAGATCCTGCTGCCCGGCCTCGTCGACCTGCACACCCATCTGCGCGAGCCCGGCCGCGAGGACTCCGAGACCGTCCTCACCGGAACCAGGGCCGCCGCGTCAGGCGGCTTCACCGCCGTGCACGCCATGGCCAACACCTTCCCCGTCGCCGACACCGCGGGCGTCGTCGAGCAGGTCTGGCGGCTCGGCAAGGAGTCCGGCTACTGCGACGTGCAGCCCGTCGGCGCCGTCACCGTCGGCCTGGAGGGCAAGCAGCTCGCCGAGCTCGGCGCGATGCACGACTCCGCCGCCGGGGTGAAGGTCTTCTCCGACGACGGCAAGTGCGTCGACGACGCCGTGATCATGCGGCGCGCGCTGGAGTACGTGAAGGCGTTCGACGGCGTCGTCGCCCAGCACGCCCAGGAGCCCCGCCTCACCGAGGGCGCCCAGATGAACGAGGGCGTCGTCTCGGCCGAGCTCGGCCTCGGCGGCTGGCCCGCCGTCGCCGAGGAGTCGATCATCGCCCGCGACGTCCTGCTCGCCGCGCACGTCGACTCCCGGGTGCACATCTGCCACCTGTCGACCGCCGGCTCCGTGGAGATCATCCGCTGGGCCAAGTCCAAGGGCTGGAACGTCACCGCCGAGGTCACCCCGCACCACCTGCTCCTCACCGACGAGCTCGTCCGGTCCTACAACCCGGTCTACAAGGTGAACCCGCCGCTGCGCACCGAGGCCGACGTCATGGCCCTGCGCGAGGCGCTCGCCGACGGCACGATCGACTGCGTCGCCACCGACCACGCCCCGCACCCGCACGAGGACAAGGACTGCGAGTGGGCCGCAGCCGCCATGGGCATGGTGGGCCTGGAGACCGCGCTCTCCGTGGTCCAGCAGACGATGGTGGACACCGGGCTCATCGACTGGGCGGGCGTCGCCGACCGCATGTCGTTCCGTCCCGCGGCCATCGGCCGGCTCGAAGGACACGGCCGGCCCGTCTCGGCCGGTGAGCCCGCCAACCTCACCCTGGTCGATCCGTCATACCGTGGAGCCGTGGACCCCGCGGGATTCGCCTCCCGCAGCCGCAACACTCCCTACGAGGGTCGCGAGCTGCCGGGCCGAGTGACCCACACCTTCCTGCGGGGCCGTGCCACGGTCGTCGACGGGAAGCTCGCGTGACAACACTCAACCCCAGTTATCAGCTGTACCAGCTGGCCGCCGAGCAGAAGTCGGCCGAAGTGACGGACTGGTCCGCCCGCATCAGCTGGGTCGTCGGACTGCTCCTCTTCGTCGCCCTCGTCTACTGGCTGATGCGCCAGGGATGGAAGTGGCGGGCGAGCCTCCAGTCCGGACTGCCCGAGCTCCCGACCACGCCGGAAGGGTTCGCGGACGGCGGGACGCCGCTGACACTGACCGGCCGCTACCACGCCTCGACGACCGCGGGGCAGTGGCTCGAACGGATCGTCGCCCACGGCCTCGGCACCCGCAGCCGGGTCGAGCTGACCCTCACCGAGCAGGGCCTCGACGTCGTACGCCCCGGCGCGGCCGACTTCTTCGTCCCGGCCGCCGCACTCCGCGAGGCCCGGCTCGACAAGGCCCTCGCGGGCAAGGTCCTCCCCGAGGGGGGCCTCCTGGTCATCACCTGGGCGCACGGCGACCAGCTGATCGACTCCGGTTTCCGCTCCGACCACGCGGCCGAGCACCAGGCCTGGGTCGATGCCGTCAACCACCTCACCAGCACTACGGAAGGCACCGCACGATGACGATCTCCACCCGGGGGGCCGACAAAGCTCCCGCCGTACTCGTCCTGGAGGACGGCCGCTCCTTCCGCGGCCGCGCCTACGGGGCCGTGGGGGAGACCTTCGGCGAGGCGGTGTTCTCCACCGGCATGACCGGCTACCAGGAGACGCTCACCGACCCCTCATACCACCGCCAGGTCGTCGTGATGACCGCCCCGCACGTCGGGAACACCGGGGTCAACGACGAGGACCCGGAGTCGAAGCGGATCTGGGTCGCCGGTTACGTCGTGCGCGACCCCGCCCGCACCCCCTCCAACTGGCGCTCCCGGCGCTCGCTGGACGAGGAGCTCGTCAGCCAGGGCGTTGTCGGCATCAGCGGCATCGACACCCGTGCCCTGACCCGCCACCTGCGTGAGCGCGGCGCGATGCGCGTCGGCATCTTCTCCGGGAACGCCGTCCAGGACGAGGGCATACTGCTCGCCAAGGTGCGCCAGGCACCCGAGATGAGCGGCGCCGACCTCTCCGCCGAGGTCGCCACCAAGGAGGCGTACGTCGTCCCCGCGATCGGCACCAAGAAGTTCACCGTCGCCGCGATCGACCTCGGCATCAAGGGCATGACCCCGCACCGCATGGCCGAGCGCGGCATCGAGGTGCACGTCCTGCCCGCCACCGCCGGCCTCGACGAGGTGTACGCGGTGAAGCCCGACGGAGTGTTCTTCTCCAACGGCCCCGGCGACCCGTCCACCGCCGACCACCCGGTCGCCCTCATGCAGGGCGTACTGGAGCGGAGGACCCCGCTCTTCGGCATCTGCTTCGGCAACCAGATCCTGGGCCGCGCCCTCGGCTTCGGCACCTACAAGCTGAAGTACGGCCACCGTGGCATCAACCAGCCCGTGCAGGACCGCACCACCGGCAAGGTCGAGGTCACCGCGCACAACCACGGCTTCGCCGTCGACGCGCCCCTCGACAAGGTCTCCGACACCGAGTTCGGCCGCGCCGAGGTCTCCCACGTCTGCCTGAACGACCAGGTCGTCGAAGGCCTCCAGCTCCTGGACCGGCCGGCCTTCAGCGTCCAGTACCACCCCGAAGCGGCCGCCGGCCCGCACGACGCCGCGTACCTCTTCGACCGCTTCGTATCCCTGATGGAGGACCAGCGTGCCTAAGCGCTCCGATATCCAGTCCGTCCTGGTCATCGGCTCCGGTCCGATCGTCATCGGCCAGGCCGCCGAATTCGACTACTCCGGCACCCAGGCCTGCCGCGTCCTCAAGGCCGAGGGCCTGCGCGTCATCCTGGTGAACTCCAACCCGGCGACGATCATGACCGACCCGGAGATCGCCGACGCCACGTACGTCGAGCCGATCACCCCCGAGTTCGTCGAGAAGATCATCGCCAAGGAGCGCCCCGACGCGCTCCTGCCGACGCTGGGCGGCCAGACCGCGCTCAACACGGCGATCTCCATGCACGAGAACGGTGTCCTGGAGAAGTACGGCGTCGAACTCATCGGCGCCAACGTCGAGGCCATCAACAAGGGCGAGGACCGCGAGCTCTTCAAGGGTGTCGTCGAGGCCGTCAAGGCGAAGATCGGCTACGGCGAGTCCGCCCGCTCCGTCATCTGTCACACCATGGACGACATCATCGAGGGCGTCGACACCCTCGGCGGCTACCCCGTCGTCGTCCGCCCCTCCTTCACCATGGGCGGCGCCGGCTCCGGCTTCGCCCACGACGAGGAGGAGCTGCGCCGGATCGCCGGACAGGGCCTCACCCTCTCGCCGACCACCGAGGTGCTCCTGGAGGAGTCCATCCTGGGCTGGAAGGAGTACGAGCTGGAGCTGATGCGCGACAAGAACGACAACGTCGTGGTCGTCTGCTCCATCGAGAACTTCGACCCGATGGGCGTCCACACCGGCGACTCGATCACCGTCGCCCCGGCGATGACGCTCACCGACCGCGAGTACCAGCGGCTGCGCGACATCGGCATCGCGATCATCCGAGAGGTCGGCGTCGACACCGGCGGCTGCAACATCCAGTTCGCCATCGACCCCACCGACGGCCGGATCATCGTCATCGAGATGAACCCGCGCGTCTCCCGCTCCTCGGCGCTCGCCTCGAAGGCCACCGGCTTCCCGATCGCCAAGATCGCCGCCAAGCTGGCCGTCGGCTACACGCTCGACGAGATCCCCAACGACATCACCGAGAAGACGCCGGCGTCCTTCGAGCCGACCCTCGACTACGTCGTCGTCAAGGCCCCGCGCTTCGCCTTCGAGAAGTTCCCCTCCGCCGACTCCACCCTCACCACCACCATGAAGTCGGTGGGCGAGGCCATGGCGATCGGCCGCAACTTCACCGAGGCGCTCCAGAAGGCCCTGCGCTCCCTGGAGAAGAAGGGCTCGCAGTTCGCCTTCACCGGCGAGCCCGGCGACAAGGCCGAACTGCTCGCCGAGGCGGTCCGCCCCACGGACGGCCGCATCAACACCGTCATGCAGGCGATCCGGGCCGGCGCCACCCAGGAAGAGGTCTTCGACGCCACGAAGATCGACCCCTGGTTCGTCGACCAGCTCTTCCTCATCAAGGAGATCGCCGACGAGCTGGCCGCCGCCGACAAGCTCGTCCCCGAGCTGCTGGCCGACGCCAAGCGGCACGGCTTCTCCGACGTCCAGATCGCGGAGATCCGCGGCCTGCGCGAGGACGTCGTGCGTGAGGTCCGGCACGCCCTCGGCATCCGCCCGGTCTACAAGACGGTCGACACCTGCGCCGCCGAGTTCGCCGCGAACACGCCGTACTTCTACTCCTCCTACGACGAGGAGAGCGAGGTCGCGCCCCGCACCAAGCCCGCGGTGATCATCCTCGGCTCCGGCCCCAACCGCATCGGCCAGGGCATCGAGTTCGACTACTCCTGCGTCCACGCCTCCTTCGCGCTGAGCGACGCCGGCTACGAGACCGTGATGGTCAACTGCAACCCGGAGACCGTCTCCACGGACTACGACACCTCCGACCGGCTCTACTTCGAGCCGCTCACGCTCGAGGACGTCCTGGAGATCGTTCACGCCGAGTCGCTCGCGGGCCCGGTCGCCGGAGTCATCGTCCAGCTCGGCGGCCAGACCCCGCTCGGTCTGTCGCAGGCACTCAAGGACAACGGCGTGCCGATCGTGGGGACCTCCCCGGAGGCCATCCACGCCGCCGAGGACCGCGGAGCCTTCGGCCGGGTCCTCGCCGAGGCCGGTCTGCCCGCCCCGAAGCACGGCACCGCCACCACCTTCGCCGAGGCCAAGGCCATCGCCGACGAGATCGGCTACCCCGTCCTCGTGCGCCCGTCGTACGTGCTCGGCGGCCGTGGCATGGAGATCGTGTACGACGAGGCCCGCCTCTCCTCGTACATCGCCGAGTCCACCGAGATCAGCCCCACCCGGCCGGTCCTGGTCGACCGCTTCCTCGACGACGCGATCGAGATCGACGTCGACGCGCTCTACGACGGCACCGAGCTCTACCTCGGCGGCGTCATGGAGCACATCGAGGAGGCCGGCATCCACTCCGGCGACTCCGCCTGCGCGCTGCCCCCGATCACCCTCGGCGGCTACGACATCAAGCGGCTGCGGGCCTCCACCGAGGGCATCGCCAAGGGCGTCGGCGTACGCGGACTGATCAACATCCAGTTCGCGCTCTCCGGCGACATCCTCTACGTCCTCGAAGCCAACCCCCGCGCCTCGCGGACCGTCCCCTTCACCTCGAAGGCCACCGCGGTCCCGCTCGCGAAGGCCGCCGCCCGCATCTCGCTGGGCGCGACCGTCGCCGAGCTGCGCGAGGAGGGCCTCCTGCCGAAGCACGGCGACGGCGGCACCCTGCCGCTCGACGCGCCGATCTCCGTCAAGGAGGCCGTCATGCCGTGGTCGCGCTTCCGCGACATCCACGGCCGCGGCGTGGACACCGTCCTCGGCCCGGAGATGCGCTCCACCGGTGAGGTCATGGGCATCGACTCGGCCTTCGGCACGGCGTACGCCAAGTCGCAGGCCGGCGCGTACGGCCCGCTGCCCACCAAGGGCCGCGCCTTCATCTCCGTCGCCAACCGCGACAAGCGCTCGATGATCTTCCCGGCCCGCGAACTCGTCGCCCACGGCTTCGAGCTGATGGCCACCTCCGGCACCGCCGAGGTGCTCAAGCGCAACGGCATCAACGCCACCGTCGTGCGCAAGCAGTCCGAGGGCGAAGGCCCGAACGGCGAGAAGACCATCGTCCAGCTGATCCACGACGGCCAGGTCGACCTCATCGTCAACACCCCGTACGGAACGGGCGGCAGGCTCGACGGCTACGAGATCCGCACCGCGGCCGTCGCCCGCTCGGTGCCCTGCCTCACCACCGTCCAGGCGCTCGCCGCCGCCGTCCAGGGCATCGACGCGCTCAACCACGGCGACGTCGGCGTACGTTCCCTCCAGGAACACGCCGAACATCTGACCGCGGCCCGCGACTAGAAGCCAGCAGGGGGACACCGGAAACGGTGTCCCCCTCTTCATGAGGACAGTGTGATGTACAAACTCTTCTTCCAGCTGGTCTTCAAGCGCATGGACCCGGAGCAGGCCCACCACCTGGCCTTCCGCTGGATCCGCCTCGCGGCCCGGGTCCCCGTGCTGCGGACCTTCGTGGCCGCCGCGCTCGCCCCCCGGTACGAGGAGCTGCGCACCGAGGCTCTCGGGCTGCGCATGCACGGACCGTTCGGGCTCGCCGCCGGCTTCGACAAGAACGCGATCGCGATCGACGGCATGTCGATGCTCGGGTTCGACCACATCGAGATCGGCACGGTCACCGGCGAGCCGCAGCCCGGCAACCCCGAGCAACGGCTGTTCCGCCTCGTACCGGACCGGGCGCTGATCAACCGCATGGGCTTCAACAACGAGGGCTCCGCGGCCGTCGCCGAACGCCTGGCCGCCCGCACCCCCGTCTTCCGCACGACCGTCGGCGTCAACATCGGCAAGACCAAGGTCGTCCCCGAGGCCGAGGCCGTGGGGGACTACGTCAAGTCCACCGAGCGGCTCGCCGCGCACGCCGACTACCTCGTCGTGAACGTCTCCTCGCCCAACACCCCCGGCCTGCGCAACCTCCAGGCCACCGAGGCACTCCGCCCGCTGCTCACCGCGGTGCGCGAGGCAGCCGACCGCACCGTCACGGACCGGCGCGTCCCGCTGCTCGTCAAGATCGCCCCCGACCTCGCGGACGACGACGTGGACGCGGTCGCCGACCTCGCCGTCGAGCTCGGTCTGGACGGCATCATCGCCACCAACACCACGATCGCCCGTGACGGCCTCGGCCTGAAGTCCGCGGCCTCGCTGGTCGAGGAGACCGGCGGACTCTCCGGCGCACCCCTCAAGAAGCGCTCCCTGGAGGTCCTGAGCCGCCTGTACGCCCGTGTGGGGACCCGGATCACCCTGGTCGGCGTCGGGGGCGTCGAGAACGCCGAGGACGCCTGGCAGCGCATCCTCGCCGGTGCCACGCTCGTCCAGGGCTACAGCGCCTTCATCTACGAGGGCCCGTTCTACGCCCGCGCGATCCACAAGGGGCTGGCCGCCCGGCTGGCCGCCTCCCCGTACACCACCCTCGCCGAAGCCGTCGGCGCCGAGACCCGGAAGGTGACGCAGTGACCCCCGAACCCTTCGGCGCACGCCTGCGCCACGCCATGGACACCCGCGGGCCGCTCTGCGTGGGCATCGACCCGCACGCCTCGCTGCTCACCTCCTGGGGCCTGAACGACGACATCGCGGGCCTGGAGCGCTTCACCCGCACCGTCGTCGAGGCACTGGCCGACCGGGTCGCCGTGCTCAAGCCGCAGTCCGCGTTCTTCGAACGGTTCGGCTCGCGCGGCGTCGCCGTCCTGGAGAAGGCCGTCTCGGAGGCGCGCGCCGCAGGGGCGCTCGTCCTCATGGACGCCAAGCGCGGGGACATCGGCTCCACCATGGGGGCCTACGCCGCCACGTACCTCGACAAGGACTCGCCGCTGTTCTCCGACGCGGTCACCGTCTCGCCGTACCTCGGCTTCGGCTCGCTGCGCCCGGCGCTCGAAGCGGCCGCGGTCTCCGGCTCCGGCGTCTTCGTGCTCGCCCTCACCTCCAACCCGGAGGGCGCCGAGGTCCAGCGCGCCACCGTCGCGGACGGCCGGTCGCTGGCCCAGGTGATGCTCGACCACATGGCCGCCGAGAACGCGGAGGCCGCCCCGCTCGGCTCCGTCGGGGCGGTCGTCGGTGCCACGCTCGGGGACGCCGGCGCGAACCTGGCGATCAACGGTCCGCTGCTCGCTCCCGGGATCGGCGCGCAGGGCGCGACGCCCGCGGATCTGCCCGGTGTGTTCGGCGCCTCGGTCGGCAATGTGGTGCCCAGCGTGAGCCGGGGCGTGCTGCGCCACGGACCGGACGCTTCAGGGCTGCGCGAAGCCGCCGGACGGTTCGCGGACGAGGTCCGCGCGGCCGTCTCGGATGGCTGACCATGCCACGTAACAACGCGTTGACGTAATCCTGACCAGAAATCCGGGTTGTTATGACTGAAATGTCCTGGTCGGCTGAGGCTGACCAGGACTTTTCGTCTGTTCTCGCTGACTCAGGCGGCCTTGGCCGCTAGTCTCCGTCGAGGGCCAACGAGCACAGGTTGCTCGTTGCTCACCAGGTGTGGGGCCAACAGGTTCCGCACCGGTCCGTATCCGACAGATCGACATCCGAGGTGACGTAGGCGTGGCTCTTCCGCCCCTTACCCCTGAACAGCGCGCAGCCGCGCTCGAAAAGGCCGCCGCGGCTCGCCGGGAGCGGGCCGAGGTCAAGAATCGACTCAAGCACTCCGGCGCCTCCCTCCACGAGGTCATCAAGTCGGGCCGGGAGAACGACGTCATCGGCAAGATGAAGGTCTCCGCCCTGCTGGAGTCCCTGCCGGGCGTGGGCAAGGTCCGCGCCAAGCAGATCATGGAGCGGCTCGGCATCTCCGAGAGCCGCCGGGTCCGGGGTCTCGGCTCCAACCAGATCGCATCTTTGGAGCGTGAGTTCGGCGGCAGCGCCGCCTGACGTTCTCAGGCACTCCTGAGAAGCTGGATAATCGCTCCATGGCTGCAACATCCCGGGGGACGTCCCCCGTACCCCCGGACGTACGTCCGCGGCTGACCGTGCTCTCCGGCCCCTCAGGGGTCGGCAAGAGCACGGTCGTCGCTCATATGCGCAAGGTTCACCCCGAGGTCTGGCTCTCGGTGTCGGCGACGACCCGCAAGCCGCGCCCCGGGGAACGCAACGGAGTCCACTACTACTTCGTGGACGACGAGGAGTTCGACAAGCTGATCGCCAACGGCGAACTGCTGGAGTGGGCCGAGTTCGCCGGCAACCGCTACGGCACTCCGCGCCGGGCCGTACTGGACCGCCTGGAGGCGGGCGAGCCGGTGCTGCTGGAGATCGACCTGCAGGGCGCCCGGCTGGTCCGGCAGTCGATGCCCGAGGCGCAGCTCGTCTTCCTGGCCCCGCCGAGCTGGGACGAGCTGGTGCGCCGGCTCACCGGCCGCGGGACGGAAGCGCCCGACGTGATCGAGCGCCGGCTCACGGCCGCGAAGGTCGAACTGTCAGCCGAGGCGGAGTTCGATACGACGCTCGTCAACACCGCCGTCGAGGACGTGGCGCGTGAGCTGCTAACGTTGATGCTGCAGGCTTCCGGCCTCCGTGGCACCGACGACTGACCTCGCCGGACTCGCGCGGACGCAGAGCATCACCACTGCGGAACCAGCATGATCAAAGATCTCTTTGATCTCTATCCCCTTCGGAAGGCAGAGAGTGTCCTCTTCCATCACCACGCCCGAGGGCATCATCAACCCGCCGATTGATGAGCTCCTCGAGGCCACCGACTCGAAGTACAGCCTGGTCATCTACGCGGCCAAGCGCGCGCGTCAGATCAACGCGTACTACTCGCAGCTCGGTGAAGGCCTCCTCGAGTACGTCGGTCCGCTCGTCGACACCCACGTGCACGAGAAGCCGCTCTCGATCGCGCTCCGCGAGATCAACGCGGGCCTGCTGACCTCCGAGGCCATCGAGGGCCCCGCGCAGTAAGCAGGAATGCACCTTCACCACAGGCCCGGCGGCCAGCACCCGCCGGGCCTGTGGTGTGTCCGGGGCCGGGCCGCCGGGGACCGCCCGGCGCCGTGAGGCAGCATGGAGTGCGTACGCAAGAGGGCTGCACACCGGTGGAGTGCGCAGCGAGACGAGTGCGGGGAGACGCAGTGGACAAGCCGAAGGTCGTCCTGGGGGTCAGCGGGGGCATCGCCGCCTACAAGGCGTGCGAGCTGCTGCGCCGGCTGACGGAGTCCGGCCACGACGTACGGGTCGTCCCGACCGAGGCGTCGCTGAACTTCGTGGGGGCCGCCACCTGGTCGGCGCTCTCCGGCAACCCCGTGTCGACCGAGGTCTGGGACAGCGTGCACGAGGTGCCGCACGTCCGGATCGGCCAGGCGGCCGATCTCGTCGTGGTCGCGCCCGCCACCGCCGACATGCTCGCCAAGGCGGCCCACGGCCTCGCCGACGACCTCCTTACCAACACGCTCCTCACCGCCCGCTGTCCTGTCGTCTTCGCGCCGGCGATGCACACCGAGATGTGGGAGCACCCGGCCACCCAGGAGAACGTCGCCACCCTGCGGCGCCGCGGCGCGGTCGTCGTCGAGCCCGCCGTCGGCCGGCTCACCGGCGTCGACACGGGCAAGGGCCGGCTGCCGGATCCCGGGGAGATCTTCGAAGTCTGCCGCCGCGTCCTGGCCCGCGGCGTCGAGACCCCCGACCTCGCCGGACGCCATGTGGTCATCAGTGCGGGAGGCACCCGGGAACCGCTGGACCCGGTCCGGTACCTGGGCAACCGCTCCTCCGGCAAGCAGGGGTACGCGCTGGCGCGTACGGCCGTCGCCCGGGGTGCCCGGGTGACGCTGATCGAGGCGAACACCGGACTGCCCGACCCCGCGGGGGCCGACGTCCTGCGCGCCGGAACGGCCGTGCAGCTGCGCGAGGCCGTGCTGAAGGCGGCGGCCGACGCCGATGTGGTGGTGATGGCGGCGGCGGTCGCCGACTTCCGCCCCGCCGACTACGCCACGGGCAAGATCAAGAAGAAGGACGGCCAGGAACCGGCCCCCCTCACCCTGGTCCGTAATCCCGACATTCTCGCCGAGGTCGCCGCGGACCGGGCGCGTCCAGGACAGATCGTCGTCGGATTCGCCGCCGAGACCGACAACGTGCTGGCCAACGGCCGCGAGAAGCTCCGCCGCAAGGGCTGTGACCTCCTCGTCGTCAATGAGGTCGGAGAGCGCAAGACCTTCGGTTCGGAGGAGAACGAGGCCGTGGTGCTCGGGGCCGACGGCGGCGAGACCGTTGTGCCGTACGGGCCGAAAGAAGCACTTGCCGACACCGTCTGGGATCTGGTGGCGGCACGGTTCGGCTAGATTGCGTATGTGCCGCTCCGGCGGGAAGAAAGCGCAAGATCTTCGGTCATTTCTCGCCCCCGGAAGGAGTGATTGTCGTACCGCCGTCAACAGTGCCGCCGGTCACAGAGCTCCCAAGGGGCGAGACGCGTGGCCCATTCGCCGGAAGCGACCGATAAACTGGTCGACGGAACAAGCCGGGCGCAGCTCCCGGCGGTCCATCAATGATCAGCCAGCAGCCGCTGCAACCCCAGGGAGCGATGTGTCCCGCCGTCTCTTCACCTCGGAGTCCGTTACCGAGGGCCACCCCGACAAGATCGCTGACCAGATCAGCGACACCATTCTCGACGCGCTCCTGCGTGAGGACCCCTCCTCGCGCGTCGCCGTCGAGACCTTGATCACCACCGGTCTGGTGCATGTCGCGGGTGAGGTCACGACCAAGGCCTACGCCGACATCCCCAACCTCGTGCGCAACAAGGTGCTGGAGATCGGCTACGACTCCTCCAAGAAGGGCTTCGACGGAGCCTCCTGCGGCGTCTCGGTCTCCATCGGGTCGCAGTCCCCGGACATCGCCCAGGGTGTCGACACCGCGTACGAGCAGCGGGTCGAGGGTGACGAGGACGAGCTCGACAAGCAGGGCGCCGGCGACCAGGGCCTGATGTTCGGCTACGCCTGCGACGAGACGCCCGAGCTGATGCCGCTCCCGATCCACGTGGCGCACCGGCTCTCGCGCCGCCTGTCCGAGGTCCGCAAGAACGGGACGATCCCGTACCTGCGCCCCGACGGCAAGACCCAGGTCACCATCGAGTACGACGGCGACAAGGCCGTCCGTCTCGACACGGTCGTCGTCTCCTCGCAGCACGCGTCCGACATCGACCTGGACTCGCTGCTCGCACCCGACATCCGCGAGTTCGTCGTCGAGCACGTCCTGGGCCAGCTCATCGAGGACGGCATCAAGCTGGACACCGAGGGCTACCGCCTCCTGGTGAACCCGACCGGCCGCTTCGAGATCGGCGGCCCCATGGGTGACGCCGGTCTGACCGGCCGCAAGATCATCATCGACACGTACGGCGGCATGGCCCGTCACGGCGGCGGTGCCTTCTCCGGCAAGGACCCGTCCAAGGTCGACCGCTCGGCGGCGTACGCCATGCGCTGGGTCGCCAAGAACGTCGTCGCGGCCGGCCTCGCCGCCCGTTGCGAGGTCCAGGTCGCCTACGCGATCGGCAAGGCCGAGCCGGTGGGCCTGTTCGTCGAGACGTTCGGCACCGCCACGGTCGACACCGAGAAGATCGAGCACGCCATCGGCGAGGTCTTCGACCTCCGTCCGGCCGCGATCATCCGTGACCTCGACCTGCTCCGCCCGATCTACGCCCAGACCGCGGCGTACGGTCACTTCGGCCGGGAGCTCCCCGACTTCACCTGGGAGCGCACCGACCGCGTGGAGGCGCTGCGCAAGGCCGCGGGCCTCTAGGCACGCTGTCGTCAGCCCGTAGGCCGGGGCCCGGATGCCGTACACGGTGTCCGGGCCCCGGCTTCCGTGCTGCCGGGGCCCGGACCGGGACCACCACCGCTGTCAGTGCCGTCTGGTAGGAATTTGGCTGTGAGCAGCGACAACGAGCGGTCCGACGAGCCCGACGCCGGGGCACCGGAGCAGCTTGCGCTCATCCGGGAGACGGTGCGCCGGGCCAAGGTGCCACGGGCCAAGCCCCGGACCTGGCGGGGCGCCACGCTCGCCGGGGAGCTGCCGGTCGCCCGCGTCCTGGTCAACAAGGGGGCCCTCCACCTCGACCAGTACTTCGACTACGCCGTCCCCGAGGAGCTCGACGCCGACGCGCAGCCCGGCGTCCGGGTCCGGGTGCGGTTCGGGGCCGGGGGGAGGCAGGTCCGCGGCGGCAGGCGCGAGGGCGGCGGCCTCATCGACGGTTTCCTCATCGAGCGCCGTGCCGAATCGGACTACCAGGGTGCCCTGGCGGCCCTCGCCTATGTCGTCTCGCCCGAGCCGGTGCTCGGGCCCGAGCTGCTGGCCCTCTCCCGGGCCGTCGCCGACCGGTACGCGGGCAGCCTCGCCGATGTGCTGCAGCTCGCCGTGCCGCCCAGGAACGGCAGAGCCGAGTCCAAGCCCTCGCCCGCACCCCTGCCGCCGCCTTCCGCCCCGTCGCCCGGGACCTGGGAGCGGTACACCCAGGGGCGCGGGTTCCTGCGGGCACTGGCCGAGGGCGGTGCGCCCAGGGCCGTCTGGACCGCGCTGCCGGGGCCGCACTGGCCCGAGGAGATCGCCCGGGCCGTCGCCGCGACCCTGGCCTCGGGCCGTGGCGCGCTCGTCGTCGTACCGGACGGGCGGACCGCGGGGCGGGTGGACGCCGCGCTCACCGAGGTGATGGGCAAGGGGCATCACGCACTGCTGACGGCCGACTCAGGGCCCGAGAAGCGCTACCGGGAGTGGCTCGCCGTCCGGCGCGGATCCGTGCGCGCGGTCGTCGGGACCAGGGCCGCGATGTTCGCCCCCGTCGCCGACCTGGGGCTGGTGGCCGTCTGGGACGACGGGGACTCCAGCCACAGCGACGACAACGCCCCGTTCCCGCACGTCCGGGAGGTGCTGGAGCTACGGGCGACGCACGGCCGGTGCGCGTTCCTGCTCGGCGGGACGAACTGCACGGTGGAGGCCGCCCAGCTCGTCGAGAGCGGTTGGGCGCTGCCCCTGCGCGCGGACCGGGAGCAGCTGCGGATCGCCGCGCCCCTGGTGCGCACCGTCGGCGACGGCGAGCTGGCGCGGGACGGCGCGGCGCGCTCGGCCCGGCTGCCGAGCCTCGCCTGGCAGACCGTGCGGGACGGGCTGCGCAGCGGTCCGGTGCTCGTCCAGGTGCCGCGCCGGGGTTACGCGCCCAGGCTCGCCTGCGAGCGCTGCCGCGAGCCCGCGCGCTGCCGGCACTGCTTGGGGCCGCTCCAGGCCCCGGACCAGCAGGACCTCAACTGCACATGGTGCGGGCGCGCCGAGACGGCCTGGACCTGCACCTCCTGCGGAGGGCGGCGGCTCCGGGCGCAGATCGTCGGTGCCCGCCGGACCGCCGAGGAGCTGGGGCGGGCGTTCCCCGCCGTCCCGGTGCGCACGTCCGGGCGGGACCACATCCTGGATTCCGTGCCCGATCAGCCGGCCCTCGTCGTCAGCACCCCCGGGGCCGAGCCCGTGGCCGAGGGCGGCTACGCGGCGGCGCTGCTCCTGGACGGCTGGGCGATGGTCGGCCGGCCCGACCTGCGGGCCGGCGAGGAGGCACTGCGCCGCTGGACTGCCGCCGCCGCGCTGGTCCGGGGGCAGCCGGAGGGCGGCACGGTGGTGATCGTGGCCGAGCCGACCCTGCGCCCCGTCCAGGCCCTGGTGCGCTGGGACCCGGTCGGCCACGCCCGCCGCGAGCTCGCGGAACGGGCCGAGTTCGGTTTCCCGCCGGTCTCCCGGATGGCCTCGGTGACCGGGCCGCCGGAGGCGATCGCCGCGTATCTCGCCGCCACCGAACTGCCGCCCGAGGCGGAGGTGCTCGGCCCGGTCCCCCTGCCGGGTGCGGCCCCCGGCAGGCCCCGCAGACAGGGCGACGCCCCGTCCGGCGCGACCTGGGAACGGGCGCTGGTCAGGGTGCCGCCGGGGCGAGGGGCGGCGCTCGCCGCCGCCCTGAAGGCCGCGCAGGCGGCGCGGACGGCCCGGGGGAGCGGCGATCCGGTACGGATCAGGATCGATCCGCCGGACATCGGCTGAGACGGGGAGGGCGGGGCGGAGGCGGCTGCGCGTTCCGGCCGTGGCCGGGTGCGTCGCGGGGTCCGGCCCGGTGTCTTCGCCGTCGTCCGGGTGCGTCCGGCAGTTCCGGCGGGTACTTCGGCCGGGTGCGTCCGGGCGTGCCACGTCCTTCGGGCGCCGAGCAGGCCCGTCCGGCGCCGGCCGGCGGACCCGGACAGGATCTGCGTCTCCTTCGCCTGGCGGTGCCGACCCCGACCGGGCGGGACGCGACTCGACGCGCGCCGTACGCGCAGCACGCACCCGGCCGCCCCCGCGGCCGACCCGCGCGTCAGCCGTTGCGTGGGCCCGGGAAGGCGCCGGGGCGCAGCTCCTCGCGTGGTGAGGGACGGCCGGCCGACGGCTGGGGCGGCATGGAGCGGGCCGCGGGCACGACGGGCAGCGCGGGCGAGGAGCCGGACGGTGCGGGCAGCGGGCGGGCCACGGTCTCGGCGGCCTCGGCCGTCCCCGGCTGCGGGCTGTTGCGACGGGCGGCGCCGTAACGGCGGTGGACCGCCTGCTTGGTGACCCCGAGCGCCGAACCCACCGCGTCCCAGGAGAAGCCCAGCGAGCGGTCGAAGTCCACCGCGGCGGTGACCAGCGTCTCCACGCTGTCCCGCAGTTCCTGGGCGAGCCGGACCGTCGGGGCCGGTGCCCTGCCGTAGACGACGAAGCCCGCGGACGGGCCGGAGCGGCGCGGACGGTAGACATTGCCCAGCTGCGCAGTGAGGGTGCGCAGCGCGTCCACCTGCCGCCGGACCCGCTCGATGTCCCGCACCAACAGGTGCAGACTGGCACGCGCTTGGGCGTCGTGGGTTGCGTGGTCGGCCATGAACAAGCCTCTCGAACCGGCGTTGAAGTTGAAAGGGATCGGACCGCGCTGGGGCGGCCCACTTCGGTCAATCTCACTTGACCAACGCCTCACCCGTCGATGTGGTCACGCTGTAGGGGCGTATGTGCATATGCGCAGGGCGCACAGACATGCGTACGCCCCCGCCGGCCGGGCCCACGGGCCGGGCCGGCGGACCGCCGCAGTGCGGCAGGCGGTGGTCCCGTGGCACCGCCTAGACTGGTGTGCTGCTCGCCACGCCACCGTACGTTCCGGCCCGAGAGGCAGTCCGCCACCCATGAAGCTCGTCTTCGCAGGCACCCCCGAGGTCGCCGTTCCCGCCCTGGACGCCCTGATCGCCTCCGGCCGCCACGAGGTGGCCGCCGTCGTCACCCGTCCCGACGCACCCGCGGGGCGAGGCCGTCGGCTCGTCGCCAGCCCGGTGGCCGACCGCGCCGAGGAGGCCGGCATCGAGGTCCTCAAGCCGGTCAAGCCCCGGGACGAGGACTTCCTGGCCCGGCTGCGCGAGATCGCGCCGGACTGCTGCCCCGTCGTCGCGTACGGCGCGCTGCTGCCCAAGGCCGCGCTCGCCGTCCCCGCACGCGGCTGGGTCAACCTGCACTTCTCGCTGCTCCCCGCCTGGCGCGGCGCCGCACCCGTGCAGCACGCGGTGATGGCCGGGGACGAGGTCACCGGCGCGTCGACCTTCCTGATCGAGGAGGGGCTCGACTCCGGACCGGTCTACGGCGTCCTGACCGAGGAGGTGCGGCCCACCGACACGAGCGGAGACCTGCTCACCCGGCTGGCCTTCGCCGGCGCCGGGCTGCTCTCCGCGACCATGGACGGCATCGAGGACGGCACCCTGCACGCCGTCCCGCAGCCCGCCGAGGGCATCACCCCGGCACCCAAGATCACCGTCGAGGACGCGCAGGTGCGGTGGTCCGAGCCCGCGCTGCGGGTCGACCGCGTGGTGCGCGGCTGCACCCCCGCCCCCGGGGCCTGGACCCTCTTCCGCGGGGAACGCCTCAAGCTGGTCCAGGCCGTACCCGTCCTGGACCGCACCGACCTGGCCCCCGGCGAGCTGTCGGCGGGCAAGAACAGCGTCCACGTGGGCACGGGCTCGCACGCCGTGGAGCTCCTCTGGGTCCAGCCGCAGGGCAAGAAGCCGATGAAGGCCGCCGACTGGGCCCGCGGCGTCCGCATCGTCCACGGCGAGCTGCTGGGCCTCTGAGCCGCCCCGGGCGGTCCGGAGCCGGAGCGGGGGCGGGCGACGTAGGCTGGGTGGGTTCGCCCCCTCACCATCAGCGGAGCACCTTTCACGTGAACGACCAGCAGCGTCGCCGTCCCGCCAAGCCGCACCGCCGCCCCCGGAAGGACCCCGTGCGGTTCCTCGCCTTCGAGGCGCTCAGGGCCGTCGACGAACGCGACGCGTACGCCAACCTCGTCCTGCCCCCGCTCCTGAAGAAGGCCCGTGCCAAGGGCGACTTCGACAGCAGGGACGCGGCGCTGGCGACCGAGCTGGTCTACGGGACGCTGCGCCGCCAGGGCACGTACGACGCGATCGTCGCCGCCTGCATCGACCGGCCGCTGCGCGAGGTCGACCCGCCGGTGCTCGACGTGCTCAACATGGGCGTCCACCAGCTGCTCGGCACCCGCATCCCGACCCACGCGGCTGTCTCGGCCAGCGTGGAGCTGGCCCGGGTGGTGCTGGGTGAGGGGCGCGCCAAGTTCG
The DNA here is from genome assembly GCF_045040375.1 of Streptomyces sp. NBC_01520. NCBI lineage: Bacteria > Bacillati > Actinomycetota > Actinomycetes > Kitasatosporales > Streptomycetaceae > Streptomyces > Streptomyces sp. NBC_01520. The sequence goes on along the minus strand of NZ_CP109404.1, from coordinate 1,296,116 downwards.
TCAACGCGGTGCTGCGCAAGGTGACCGCGCACGACCTCGACGGCTGGCTGGAGCGGGTCGCCCCGTCGTACGACGAGGACGCCGAGGCCAACCTCTCCATCGTCCACTCGCACCCCCGGTGGATCGTCTCCGCCCTCTGGGACGCGCTGGGCGGCGGCCGTGCCGGGATCGAGGACCTGCTGGAGGCCGACAACGAACGGCCCGAGGTGACGCTGGTCGCCCGCCCCGGCCGCTCCACCACCGACGAACTGCTGGACGCACTGGGGGAGGAGAGCGGCCTTCCCGGCCGCTGGTCCCCCTATGCCGTACGGATGGCGGAGGGCGGCGAGCCCGGCGCCCTGGCCGCCGTACGGGACGGCAGCGCCGGTGTGCAGGACGAGGGCAGCCAGCTCGTCGCCGCCGCCCTGGCCCTCGCCCCCGTCGAGGGCAGGGACAGCAGGTGGCTGGACGGCTGCGCGGGCCCGGGAGGCAAGGCCGCGTTGCTGGCCGCGCTCGCCGCCGGACGCGGCGCGACCCTGCTCGCCGCCGAGAAGCAGCCGCACCGCGCCCGGCTCGTCGAGCGCGCGCTGGCCGGGAACCCCGGCCCGTACCAGGTGATCACCGCCGACGGCACCCGGCCGCCCTGGCAGCCCGGCTCCTTCGACCGGGTTCTGATGGACGTCCCGTGCTCGGGCCTCGGCGCGCTCCGCCGGCGCCCGGAATCCCGCTGGCGGCGCCGCGCGGAGGATCTGGAGAGCTTCGCCCCCCTGCAACGCGGCCTGCTGCGCGAGGCGTTGAAGGCCGTACGGATCGGCGGGGTGGTCGGCTACGCGACCTGCTCGCCGCATCTCGCGGAGACCCGCGTCGTCGTCGAGGACGTGCTCAAGGGGCGCGGCGGGGCACCGTTCGAGGCCGAGTGGGTCGACGCCCGCCCGCTGCTGCCCGGAGTTCCCGCGCTGGGCGACGGGCCGGACATCCAGCTGTGGCCCCACCTGCACGGCACGGACGCGATGTACCTCGCCCTGCTGCGCCGCACGGGCTGACCCTGCCGCCACGGGCTCGCGGGGCGCTTTCGGGGCCGACCCCGCGGAGCGCCCGCCCGCCCGGCCGTCCGTCAGTGTGGACGGTCGCCCGCGATCGCGACCCGCTCGGCCACCCTGCGGTGCGGGGTGTAGTCGTTCACCGCGTAGTGCTGCGTCGCCCGGTTGTCCCAGAACGCGACGTCACCCGCGCGCCAGTGGAAACGCACCTGGTACTCGGGTACGTGCGCCTGCTGGAACAGCAGGCGCAGCATCCGGTCGCTCTCCTCCCCGGCCCAGCCCACGATCCGGGTGGTGAACGAGGTGTTGACGAACAGCATGCGGCGCCCGGTGACGGGATGCGTCCGCACCACCGGGTGTTCGACCGGAGGGAAGCGGTCCTGGAAGGCGACCAGTCGCTCCCCGGGGGTGAAACGAGCGAAACCCGGTACGAAGTCGTGCACCGCGCGGGCCCCCTCCAGACGCGCCTTCACCTCCGTCGGAAGGTTGTCGTACGCGGCGGCCATGTCGGCCCACATCGTGTCGCCGCCGTACGGGGGCACCTCGCGCAGGTGGAGGACCGCACCCAGTGCGGGCCGCTCGCGGAACGTCACATCGGTGTGCCAGACGTTCTCGAAGCCCGGCGTGGAGGAGCGGTCGAAACGCGCCACCTCCGGATCGTCCCCGGCGGCGAGCAGGGGATTGGTCTCCAGCTCGCCCCAGTTACGGGCGAAGGCCCGCAGCTCGGCCGAGCTGGGGTGCTGCCCGCGAAAGAAGAGCACCTTCCATTCCAGCAGTGCCCGGTCGAGCTCCTCGCGCACGCCGGGCCCGAGCGGACGGGTCAGGTCGACACCGCCGATCTCGGCCCCGATGACCGGGCCGAGCGGAACGACGTCGAACAGCGAGTAGGGCAGGTCGGGCTGTCCCGGCGCCCGTCTGCGCAGCTCGCGAGGGCCTTCGTACAGCCCGTCCGGAGGCAGCCGGAAGGCGCGCAGCGCGGGCACGGAACCGGTGGGCGCGGTGGATCGGGCGGACCCGGTGGACGCGGTGAGGGACATGGGGGCTCCTGTCTGCGTGGGGGTGTGCGCGGGGCCGTCCGTCCCGGCGACGGGCGGCCCCGCCGGCTCAGCGGGCCGCGTCGCGTACCGCCGCTCCGATCTCGGCGCGCAGCGCGGCGTACTCGGGCAGCCCTCGCAGTCCGTCCGGGTCCTCCTTTCCGGTACGGGGCAGGGGGATGGGGACGTCCAGTGCGACGGTGCCCGGACCGGCGCTCAGGACGACCGCGCGGGTACCGAGGAAGACGGCCTCGTCCACACTGTGCGTGACGAAGACCGAGGTGATTCCCGTCCGGGAGCTCACCGTGCGCAGATCCTCCTGGAGCCGCTCCCGGGTGAGCGCGTCGAGGGCGGCGAACGGCTCGTCCAGCAGCAGCAGATCCTTGCCGCCGGCCAGGGCCCGGGCGATGGCCACCCGCTGCTGCTGGCCCCCCGAGATCTGCCAGGTCCTGCGTCGCGCTGTCCCGGCCAGCCCGACCCGCTCCAGCAACTCCTCCACGCGCGCGGGGCGTTCGGCCCTGGGGACTCCGGCGTAGCGCAGCGCCAGGGCGATGTTTTCCCCGACTGTGCGCCAGGGGAACAGCCGGGGCTGCTGGAAGACGACCCCGGCCTGACGTCCCGGCTCCGGCGTCCGGCCGTGCACGGTGACGTCGCCCGAGGAGGCGTGCTCGAAACCGGCGATCAGCCGCAGCAGCGTGCTCTTCCCGCTCCCGGACGGACCGACGAGCACCAGGAACTCACCTGCCGGGATGTCGAGCGACAGCGGGCCGAGGGCCGTCACGGAGTCTTCCCCGCGACCGTAGCGATGGGTCACGCCACGCACGGACACGGCGGCCGCGACGGTTGACGTACCGGTGCCGGTCCCGTCCGGAGCGGCTTCCCGGGCACCTGCCCGGCGGTCATCCGGAGACGGCATCGCTCAGCCCTTCCACGTACACGGCCTTCTCCAGCTCCGAAAGTTCCGGAGCGGCCGGGATCTGCTTCTGGCCGGCCAGGAACTCCGCCGCGCTCCGCAGGTTCTGTGCCAGGCCGCCGACCTGGCCTGGACGGCCCAGCCACTTGGCGTCCGCCTGTTCGGCCGGCTTGAGGAAGATGCCCTGCTTCAGCTGGGCGGCGGCGTCCTGGGGGTTGATCCCGAGCTGCTTGCCGACGGCCTCGGCAGCTGCCGACGGGTCGTCATGGATCAGGTCCAGGGCCTGTGCCTGGGCCTTGCGCCAGGCGGTGATCACCTCGGGCTGCTTCTCGATGAAGGCGGTGGACGCCACCCCCAGGTCGAGTGTGGGCCTGCCGGACGCGGCCAGTTCGCGGCTGGAGAGCAGGGTCGTGCCGGTCTTCCCGAGCTCGTCGAGCGTGGGCAGCCAGACATAGGCCGCGTCGATGTCCCCGCGCGACCACGCCGCGACGATGTCCTGCGGTTCGAGGTCGAGCAGCTTCACCTCGGAGGCGTCCACCCCCGACTTGTCGAGCGCGGCGAGCAGGCTGTAGTGCGAGGTGGAGCTGAAGGGGGTGGCGACCTTGCGGCCCGCCAGATCCTTGACGTCCTTGACGCCGGAGCCGTCCCGGGCCACCAGCGCCTCGTTGTCACCGGCGACATCCAGCACCCAGGTGACCTGGTACGGGATGTTCAGCGGCTCGGACAGACCGCGTGCCACCGGGCTGGAGCCGATCGCGGCCAGATCGACCGAGCCCGCGACGAAGGCGGTGTTGATGGTCGCACCGGAGTCGAATCTGATCCACTTGATCGTGTGGTCCGGCAGGGCCTTCTCCAGCCAGCCCTTCTCCTTCACGATCAAGTCGCCGCTGGGGAAGGCCTGGTAGGCGATCCGGATCGTCCTGCCGCCTCCCGCGTCGGCACCGCCGCCGCCACTTCCCGTACCGCAGGCGGTGACGACGACCAGCGCTCCCAGAGCCGCGACGAGCATGGAGGTGCGGCGCAGACCGCGTGTTCCGGACATGGCGTAGTCCTTCGTTCGTTGGTCGGAGGGCAGAGCGGCACAGGGTGGGGCGGGTGCAGGGGGCGGGAGGGTCACGACAGCCGGCGCCAGGGCGCGAGCCGGTTCTCGGCCCCCCGCAGCAGGGCGTCGATCAGCAGGCCGGAGATCCCGATCGCGAAGAGGCCGAGGACGACCACGTCGGACTGGTTGTAGCGCTGGGCGTCGCGGATCATCCCGCCGATGCCGGGCAGCCCGTTGACGGTTTCGGCGGCCACCACCGACGAGTAGGCGATCCCGAACGCCAGTCGCACGCCGACCAGGATCTCCGGCAGCGCGGACGGCAGGACCACGGAGGCCACCACCTGCGTGCGGCGTGCCCCGACGGCCCGTGCGGCCTCCACCAGCGAGGCGGGCGCGGAGGCGACGGCGGACGCGGTGGCCACGGCCACGGGCGGCATGGCGGCGATCGCCAGCAGCCACAGCTTGGGTGCCTCGTCGATGCCGAACCAGATGATCAGCAGGCTGAAGTAGGCGAGCGGCGGCAGGGTCCGGAGGAAGGCCACCGCAGGTTCGAACACGACCCGCACCCACGGCAGCGTGCCCATCAGCACCCCGCCCACCAGCCCGGCCAGGACACCGGCGCCCGCACCGATCGCGATCCGGCGCAGGCTGATGCCCAGGTGTTCGACCAGGGTGTGACCCTGGTAGCCGCGCACCCCGTCGTGGGTGCCTGACGTCGTGACGAGCGCGTCCCAGACGGCCGACGGCGGCGGCACCAGCAACGGTGACCACAGCCGCAGGGCGGTGAGGAGCTGCCAGAGGGCGAGCAGCACGACCAGCGCGAGCAGCCGCAGCCCCACCCTGCGCAGCCGTGCGTCCCACTCCGGCGAGCGGCGGCGCGGAAGGGCTGCGGGAGCGGGGTCACCGGCGAGCGCCGGGCCGGACGGCTGTTTCTCCGTGGTGGTGGGTGTGGTCATGGCGGACTCCGTCGGGAGATGCCCACGGACGCAGGGCCGCGAATGCGGCCAGGACCGGGCGGGGACGGGCAGGGGGACGCGGGGCGCGCACGACGGCGCCCGCGGACAAAGGGGGAAGGAACCCCACGGAACATGAGAAGCCGGTGCTCCGTACGCGGACGGGAACCGTCCGGTCCGGTTCGCGGACAGGGTTCCGGGGGAGGAGCGTCGGCTCACCCGAATCGTGGGCTCACGCGGGGGGTGACCGCCGGTTCACCCGAGGGGGCGGCCGGAAGGCGGGCGGACGATGCCGCGCCGTTCGGGAAGCGCTCGGCGCTACCGGTCCAGGCTCAACAGGAGCAGCTGGTCACACGGCAGAGATCGATGCTGAGGCGCGCCGTCAGGAACTGGTCGCTGATCACGGGGAGTTTTCTAACACAGCCTCAGCGCGGGCACCAGGGGCAGTCCGCGCCCTGGGCCGGGCACGACCGGCAGCCGAGACGGAATACGGGCGGCAGTCCCGGCGAACGGGACACCCCGGCCGCCGGAACCCGCCTGCCGGCCGGGACCGCGCGACGGATTCATGGGGTGAAATGGTCGGGATTGTGCGAACCGTAATGATCCCGTGAGGCTTTGGGGCGCACCGGGGCAGGGAAGTTGCGCCGAGCATGGCAGGCTTGGGTGCATGGCCCAGATCAACCCCAGCATTCTGTCCGCCGACTTCGCGCGTCTCGCCGAGGAGGCCAAGGCCGTCGAAGGCGCGGACTGGCTCCATGTCGATGTCATGGACAACCACTTCGTCCCGAACCTGACGCTCGGTGTGCCCATCGTGGAGGCGCTGAGCAAGGCCACGGACACCCCGCTGGACTGCCACCTGATGATCGAGGACGCGGACCGCTGGGCGCCGCAGTACGTCGAGGCCGGTGCCGGCTCCGTCACCTTCCACGCGGAGGCCGCGGCAGCGCCCGTACGGCTTGCGCGGGAGATCAGGGCGAAGGGCGCGCGCGCCTCGATGGCGCTCAAGCCCGCGACGCCCATCGAGCCGTACGAGGATCTGCTCCCCGAGCTCGACATGCTGCTGATCATGACGGTGGAGCCGGGCTTCGGCGGCCAGGCGTTCCTCGACATCATGCTGCCCAAGATCCGCCGTACCCGTGAGCTGATCTCCAAGCACGGCCTGGAGCTCTGGCTCCAGGTCGACGGCGGGGTCTCCGCCTCCACCATCGAGCGGTGCGCCGAGGCCGGCGCGGACGTCTTCGTCGCCGGATCGGCGGTCTACGGGGCCGCGGACCCCGCCGAAGCGGTGCGGGCACTGCGCGCGCAGGCGGACGCGGTCACCGCCGCGGCCCCCTGGGCATGCGGCCACTGAACAAAGGTCGGATGAACGCGGCCCGACGGGCCGGATCAAGGATCGCCGGATCTGACAGGATGGTCGGCGTACGGAGCGCGTGAACAGCAGTGAGGAGATCGCGGTGTCTGGCATCTCGGCGGGTCGGTCAGCCATGCGGATGGGACCCGCGGAGCTGGTGCAGGCGGCGGCCATGGCCCGCCGGTTCTACCTCGAGGGAAAGTCGAAGATCCAGATCGCCGAGGAGTTCGGCGTGAGCCGCTTCAAGGTGGCCCGGGTTCTGGAGACGGCCCTCGAACGTGATCTCGTACGGATCGAGATCCGGGTTCCGGCGGAACTGGACGCGGAGCGCTCGGACGCGCTCCGGGCCCGCTACGGCCTGCGGCACGCGGTCGTGGTCGAATCACCGGCGGAGGAGCAGGACGACGCCGCCGATCCGGAGAATCTCGGCGAGGTGGCGGCCGATCTGCTCGGCGAGCTGGTCAACGAGGGCGATGTGCTGGGCCTGGCCTGGGGCCGGTCCACCATCCACATGGCGGCGGCGCTCGACCGGCTGCCGCCCTGTACTGTCGTGCAGCTGACCGGGGTCTACGACGCGGGGACGGCCGAGCGCGGCTCCGTCGAGGCGGTCCGCCGCGCGGCCCAGGTGTCGGGCGGCGAGGCGCACCCCATCTACGCCCCGATGCTGCTGCCCGATCCGGCGACCGCGGCGGCGCTGCGGCACCAGACGGGTATCGCCCGCGCCTTCGAGTACTTCGACAAGGTGACGGTCGCCGCGGTCTCCATCGGCTCCTGGGAGCCGGGCATCTCCACCGTCCACGACATGCTGTCGGACGAGGAGCGGGGGCACTACGCCTCGCTCGGTGTGGCGGCGGAGATGTCCGCGCACCTTTTCGACTCCGACGGCCGCCGGGTCGGCCGGGACCTGGGCGAGCGGTGCATCACCGTGGAGGCGGACCGGCTGCGCCGGATCCCCGAGGTGGTGGCCATCGCGGGCGGACAGCGCAAGGCGGCGGCGATCGGTGCCGTGCTGCGCTCCGGTCTCGTCACCAGCCTCGTCACGGACACGGCGGCGGCCGACTACCTGCTGACGGAGTCCGCCGCGGGACAGCGCCCGGCGCTGGAGCGGGCCGACCCCGACGACTGACCGGGCCGCGCACGACGGAGGCCGGGCACGGCGGGGAACGCCCACGCCGGAGGCCGTACATGGCAGGGACGGCACACGGCAGAGGCCGCACACGACGGAGGCCGGGCACCCGCACAGGTGCCCGGCCTCCGTCGTGTTCAGCTCCGGTGCGCCTGGGCCGGTCCCTTTCCCAGGCCCGCGTGGCCGGCGGCCACGCCGAGGACCGTCTCCTCCAGGTACTCCCCGGGCTGGGTGTACTGGCTGACGTCCGCCGGGTTGTAGCGGGGCGTCTGCCGCGACCAGTCCAGATTGCCGCGCATCCAGCTCCCCATCCCGTCGAGATAGGGCGTGAGCATGCCGGCAAGCTGCGGGTACATGCCGAGCAGCTCCTCCTCGGCCCTGAGGAACCGCTCGGTCTCGGCGGCGATCTCGGCGCAGACGTGATCGAGTGCCTGCTGCTCCCCGTAGCCCCGGTGGTGGCGGACCAGGTGCACGAGGTTGTGGATCTCGCCGAGCACCTGCTCCTTCTCGAAGGAGTAGACGTCGTTGGCCCAGCACACGACGTTGCAGGAGGTCTCCAGCGCCGTGATGAACCGCGGGTCGTTGTGGATCGACTCGGGTGCCTCGATGCCCGCCACGATCTCGATCAGGTCCATGCACACATGGATCGCCCCGGTGTGCCGGCGTTTGGCGATGTACGTCGCCTCGGAGGGCACCGCTCCGTCGGCCCGGTTCCCCGCCTCCCAGGTGGTGGCGGTCGTCAGATACGTCGTGAGGTGCCACGCGAAACGTGTGCGCCAGTGCGGGGCGGCCCGGGGGACCGTACGTTCCCACAGATCGGCCAGGGCGACGACGGCGGTGGGGAGCTTCTCGCCCGGCAGCGGGCCGGTGTCCTCACCCTCCACGACGGATCGCATTCTGGCCACGACACTCTGTATTCGTTCCGGGCTGCGGCCCAGGTGCCCGTCGTCCAGCTGGTCGTCGACGAGGAAGAGCCAGACGAACCAGTCGGCGACCAGGTCCAGGTGCTCGGCGTTCGCCGTCGGATAGACCATGCCGACGAACGCGCCGAAGTCGGCCTGCTCGAAACGGCGCCTGGCGGACTCGCGGTGAACCAGTCCGGTCTGACGCGTCCAGGTGGCGAGGTGCTCGCGGGTGTGCCCTACATGCGGATTGCTCCGCTGCGGGAACGGGCAGTAGATGTCCGGCAGTTCGCTCTCCACAGGCGGATCTGGATCCTCTCCGGTCAAACGTGTGACGGCTGTTCCTGGCGCTCGTGGGCAGCGCGGCGGCCACCATGGCGACCTGCGAATTTTCAAGCTACCTGACCCTTCGTCACCCGGTCCAGGGATAGTGATCACTGATGGTTGAATCCTGTTCGGGTAGGGTCCCTGGGTAAGGCAGGTTCCACTTGCCCGGGCCCCGAGCACCTCCTTCGGAGGAACGAACGAACGTCGGGGTCCATTGCTGTGTCTTCGTGGAAACGACCTGCACCGTTTCGTATGAAAACATGAGTGATATGCGTTTTCTTGAGCCCGGCACGGGTCGTCACACGGCCTCCCCCTCGGTCCCCTACGACCTCACGTACGACGACGTCTTCATGGTCCCCGGCCGCTCCGCGGTCGGCTCCCGGCAGGCGGTGGACCTGTCCTCGCCCGACGGCACCGGCACCACCATCCCGCTCGTCGTCGCGAACATGACCGCGATCGCGGGCCGCCGGATGGCTGAAACCGTCGCCCGGCGCGGCGGCCTGGTCGTCATCCCGCAGGACATCCCGATCGAGGTCGTCACCGAGGTCATCGGCTGGGTCAAGACACGCCACCTCGTGCTCGACACGCCGATCGTGCTCGCCCCGGGCCAGACCGTCGCGGACGCCCTGTCCCTGCTGCACAAGCGGGCCCACGGGGCGGGCGTCGTCGTCGACGAGGACCACCGGCCCGTCGGCGTCGTCACCGACCACGACCTGACCGGGGTGGACCGCTTCACCCAGCTGTCCGAGGTCATGTCCAAGGACCTGGTGGTGCTCGACGCGGACATCGACCCGCGCGACGCGTTCAACAAGCTCGACGGCGCCAACCGCAAGCTCGCCCCCGCGGTCGACGCGGACGGCCGGCTCGTCGGCATCCTCACCCGGAAGGCCGCGCTGCGCGCCACGCTCTACACGCCTGCGACGGACGCCGCCGGCAAGCTGCGTATCGCCGCGGCCGTCGGCATCAACGGCGACGTCGCCGGCAAGGCCGCGCAGCTCATCGCGGCCGGTGCCGACACCCTCGTCGTGGACACCGCGCACGGTCACCAGGAATCCATGCTCAGCGCGGTCGCGGCCGTCCGGGCGCTCGACCCCGGCGTGCCGATCGTCGCGGGCAACGTCGTGGCCGCCGAGGGCGTGCGTGACCTGATCGAGGCGGGCGCCGACATCGTCAAGGTCGGCGTCGGCCCCGGCGCGATGTGCACCACCCGGATGATGACCGGGGTCGGCAGGCCGCAGTTCTCCGCCGTACTGGAGTGCGCCGCAGAGGCGAGGAAGCACGGCAAGCACGTCTGGGCCGACGGTGGCGTCCGGCACCCGCGCGACGTCGCCATGGCGCTCGCCGCCGGTGCGTCGAACGTGATGATCGGATCCTGGTTCGCCGGTACGTACGAGTCGCCCGGCGACCTCCAGCAGTCCGCCGACGGCCGCTGGTACAAGGAGTCCTTCGGGATGGCCTCGGCGCGCGCGGTGAAGAACCGCACCTCGGAGGAGTCCGCCTACGACCGGGCCCGCAAGGGCCTCTTCGAGGAGGGCATCTCCACGTCGCGGATGTTCCTGGACCCGGCCCGTCCCGGGGTCGAGGACCTGGTCGACTCGATCATCGCCGGTGTCCGTTCCTCCTGCACGTACGCGGGCGCGGCCTCGCTCGAGGAGTTCGCCGAGAAGGCGATCGTGGGTGTGCAGAGCGCCGCCGGTTACGCGGAGGGCAAGCCCCTGCACGCCAGCTGGAACTGACCTCGCGGTCCTCGCGTCACAGGTGCCCCTCCCGGGTGTTCGTTCCGGGAGGGGCACCTGTGTGTGCCGGTACGACAGGTGATCGAGCGAGTCCTTTTGCAGGCAACTGTTGAGCGTTCGGTTTCGTCTTCAACTCGGTTGAATTGTCAGTAACATGAACGGCAATCAGCTGCCTGCCTCTCTGCGGTAAGGGATCTCATGTCCTCCTTCTTCACCGACCTGGCCCATCAGTACATCGACGGCGAGTGGAGGCCGGGGAAGGGGTCCTGGGACATCATCGACTTCAACCCGTACGACGGGGAGAGGCTCGCGTCGATCACCGTCGCCACGGCCGACGAGGTCGACCAGGCCTACCGGGCGGCCGAGCAGGCGCAGCAGGCATGGGCCGACACCAACCCGTACGGCCGCCGGGCCGTCCTGGAGAAGGCGCTGCGGATCGTCGAGGAGCGCGAGGCCGAGATCGGCGACGCGATCGTCGCGGAGCTCGGCGGTACCCGGCTGAAGGCCGCCTTCGAACTGCACCTGGCCAAGGAATTCCTCCGCGAGGCGGTCCAGCTCGCCCTGCGGCCCACCGGCCAGATCCTCCCGTCGCCCACCGAGGGCAAGGAGAACCGCGTCTACCGCGTGCCGGTCGGCGTCGTGGGCGTCATCAGCCCCTTCAACTTCCCCTTCCTGCTGTCCCTCAAGTCGGTCGCGCCCGCACTGGCCCTCGGTAACGCCGTGGTCCTCAAGCCGCACCAGAACACCCCGGTCTGCGGCGGCACGCTGATCGCCAAGGTCTTCGAGGACGCCGGCCTGCCCGCCGGGCTGCTGAACGTCGTGGTCACCGACATCGCCGAGATCGGTGACGCGCTGCTGGAGCACCCCATCCCGCAGCTCATCTCCTTCACCGGTTCGGACAAGGTCGGGCGCCACGTCGCGACCGTGTGCGCGGCGAACCTCAAGCAGGCCGTGCTGGAGCTCGGCGGCAACAGCGCGCTGATCGTCCTCGACGACGCGGACGTGGACTACGCCGTCGACGCGGCCGTCTTCAGCCGTTACGTCCACCAGGGCCAGGTCTGCATGGCCGCCAACCGGATCCTGGTCGACCGCGCGGTCGAGAAGGAGTTCACCGAGAAGTTCGTCGCCAAGGTCGCCTCCCTGCGGGTCGGCGACCCGGCCGACCCCTCGACCCAGATCGGCCCGCTGATCAACTCCTCGCAGGCCGACGCGGTGTCCAAGCTCGTCGACCAGACCGTGGCCGACGGCGCCACGGCCCTGCTGCACGGCGGCGTCGAGGGCAATCTGGTGAGCCCGTCCGTGCTGACCGGGATCGCCCCCGATTCCCCCGTCCTGCACCAGGAGATCTTCGGCCCCGTGGCGCTGCTGGTGCCCTTCGACGGTGAGGACGAGGCGGTCCGGATCGCCAACGACACCCCGTACGGGCTCAGCGGAGCCGTCCACACCGGCAACATCGAACGCGGTGTGCGGGTGGGGCAGCGGATCCGTACCGGCATGATCCACATCAACGACGGCACGGTCCACGACGAGCCCATCGTCCCGTTCGGCGGGGAGAAGAACTCGGGTCTCGGACGGCTGAACGGGGAGGCGACCGTGGAGGCCTTCACCACCCAGAAGTGGATCTCGGTGCAGCACGGCCGCTCGCAGTTCCCCTTCTGACCCTGCCGCGCCCTCTGCGGTGAGCACGCCCCACGGGGCGTCATGGTCTACTTCGGGGGCGGCCCACGCCGCCCCCGAATCCGTCCACCGCAGAGAAGCGATCCACCTGACGTGCGCCTGAACGACCTCGACGAACGCATCGTCCACGCCCTCGCCGAAGACGCCCGCCGCTCCTACGCCGACATCGGCGCGCTCATCGGCCTGTCCGCCCCCGCGGTGAAACGCCGGGTGGACCGGCTGCGCGCCGAGGGCGCCATCACGGGCTTCACCGTGCGGGTCGACCCGGCGGCGCTCGGCTGGGCCACCGAGGGCTTCATCGAGATCTACTGCAGCCGCAACACCGCTCCCGAAGCGATCAGGAAGGGCCTGGCCCGCTACCCCGAGGTCGCGTCCGCCTCCACGGTGACGGGGGAGGCCGACGCGATCGTGCAGGTCTTCGCCGCCGACATGCGGCACTTCGAGCAGGTGCTCGAACGGATCGCGGGCGAGCCGTACGTCGAGCGCACCAAATCGGTGCTCGTCCTGTCCCCGCTGCTGCGCCGGTACTCCTCCGGCACACCGGGCTGACAGCCCGCGCCCACCCGTTCTCCGGGGCGCCGGCCCGGCGGGAGCACCCCCCCAGCGGCTCCGGTGCGAGAGCCTTCCGTCCGAGACCCAGATCACCCTCCTGACCTGCAAGGACGCACTGCGCAACGAATCGCCGTCCCGAGGACGTTCCACGCAACGGATCGACGGTGCACGCGCAACACTCGCGGCTTGTCGGGCCCGACGGGCGCGCCGTACCGTCAATACGTCCCCGCCCCGCCCGCCCCGCCCGAGGTCAGCCATGCCGCCGTTGCGTACCGCCCTGCTCCAGAGCTCCGGCCGCCCCGGTTCCCCGGACGAGAACATCAAGGTGCTCGACGAGGCCGCCGGGCGGGCCGCCGCCGCGGGCGCACGGCTGCTGATCGCCCCGGAACTGTTCCTCACCGGCTACGCCATCGGTGACGCCGTCGCCGAGCTCGCCGAACCCGCGGACGGCGCCGGCGCGCAGGCCGTCGCCGACCTCTGCGTACGGCATGGCATCGCCGTCCACTACGGCTACCCGGAGCGCGCGGGCGAGGCGGTCTTCAACACCGCGCAGCTCATCGGCCCCGACGGGACGACGCTCGCCGGCTACCGCAAGACCCATCTCTTCGGCCGCTTCGAGCGGGAGTGGTTCACCCCGGGCGAGCAGGCCGTCGTGCAGGCCGAACTGGACGGCGTCCGGATCGGCCTGCTGATCTGCTACGACGTGGAGTTCCCGGAGAACGTCCGGGCGCACGCACTGGCCGGGACCGACCTCCTGCTGGTGCCCACCGCGCTGATGCACCCCTTCCCGTTCGTCGCGGAATCGGTCGTGCCGGTCCGCGCGTTCGAGAGCCAGATGTACATCGCCTACGTCAACAGGACAGGCGCGGAAGGCGAGTTCGAGTTCACCGGACTGAGCTGCCTGGCCGGACCCGACGGCACCGTCCGGGCCCGCGCCGGACGCGGCGAGGAGCTCGTCATCGGCGAGGTGGACCCGGAGTTCCTGACCGGCTCGCGCGCCGCCAACCCGTATCTCGCAGACCGCCGCCCCGGTCTGTACGGCTCCCTCGCCTGAGCCATGAGCCATGAGCCCTGAGCCATGAGCCCTGAGCAGCCCTCCGCCCTCCTCTCTTCCCGCGCTTCCCTCCAAGGAGTCCGCAGCCCATGACGTCCACGGTGCCCAACGCCGTCCAGCACACCGACGCGCAGCCGCCGATCACCATGTTCGGGCCGGACTTCCCCTACGCCTACGACGACTTCCTCGCCCACCCCGCGGGCATCGGGCAGATACCCGCCACCGAGCACGGATCCGAGGTCGCCGTCATCGGCGGCGGGCTGTCCGGGATCATCGCGGCGTACGAACTCATGAAGATGGGCCTGAAGCCCGTCGTCTACGAGGCGGACCGCATCGGCGGCCGGCTGCGCACCGTCGGCTTCGAGGGCTGCGACCCGTCGCTGACCGCGGAGATGGGCGCCATGCGCTTCCCGCCCTCGTCCACCGCGCTCCAGCACTACATCGACCTGGTGGGCCTGGAGACCAGGCCGTTCCCCAATCCGCTCTCCCCGGCCACCCCGTCGACCGTCGTCGACCTCAAGGGCGAGTCCCACTACGCGACGACCGTCGACGACCTGCCGCAGGTGTACCGCGATGTCATGAACGCCTGGAACTCCTGTCTGGAGGAGGGCGCCGACTTCTCCGACATGAACCGCGCGATGCGGGAGCGCGACGTGCCCCGCATCCGGGAGATCTGGGCGGAGCTCGTCGAGAAGCTCGACAACCAGACCTTCTACGGCTTCCTCTGCGCCTCCGACTCGTTCAAGTCCTTCCGGCACCGCGAGATCTTCGGCCAGGTCGGCTTCGGCACCGGCGGCTGGGACACCGACTTCCCGAACTCCATCCTGGAGATCCTGCGGGTCGTGTACACCGAGGCCGACGACCACCACCGCGGCATCGTCGGCGGCAGCCAGCAGCTGCCGCTGCGCCTGTGGGACCGCGAACCGCGGAAGATCGTCCACTGGCCGCTCGGTACGTCGCTGGCCTCCCTGCACGACGGACAGCCGCGTTCCGCGGTGACCCGGCTCGACCGCACCGCGGGAAACCGGATCACGGTCACGGACTCCACCGGGGACATCCGCACCTACCGGGCCGCCGTCTTCACCGGGCAGTCCTGGCTGCTGCTCTCCAAGATCGCCTGCGACGACGCGCTCTTCCCCATCGACCACTGGACGGCGATGGAGCGCACCCACTACATGGAGTCGTCCAAGCTGTTCGTGCCCGTCGACCGGCCGTTCTGGCTGGACAAGGACGAGGTGACCGGACGCGACACCATGTCGATGACGCTCACGGACCGGATGACCCGGGGGACGTACCTCCTGGACGAGGGTCCCGACCGGCCCGCCGTCATCTGCCTCTCGTACACCTGGTGCGACGACAGCCTGAAGTGGCTGCCGCTCTCCCCGAACGAGCGCATGGACGTCATGCTCAAGTCGCTCGGCGAGATCTATCCCGACGTCGACATCCGCAAGCACGTCATCGGCAACCCGGTCACCGTCTCCTGGGAGAACGAGCCCTACTTCATGGGCGCGTTCAAGGCCAATCTGCCCGGCCACTACCGCTACCAGCGACGCCTGTTCACCCACTTCATGCAGGACCGGCTGCCCGCCGACAAGCGGGGCCTGTTCCTCGCCGGGGACGACATCTCGTGGACGGCCGGCTGGGCCGAGGGTGCCGTGCAGACCGCGCTCAACGCCGTGTGGGGCGTCATGAGCCAGTTCGGCGGCAGCACCGATCCGACCAACCCCGGCCCCGGTGACGTCTTCGACGACATCGCCCCGGTCGAACTCCCGGAGGACTGAGCGGCGGGGCGGCACCCCGGGGCCCCGGCTCCCGGGGCAGGCGAAACGTAGCAGCGGCACCGGCGTGAGCAGAAAGCGCCCCACCAGGCCGATCCCCGCATCCATCCGGGTGCCGAACTCCTCGGCCGGCGGCGGCACCCCGCGCAGCCGCCACAGCACCCGCGCCGCCGGCCACGACGCCTCACGGGCCCCTTCCAGGCTCCAGATGCTCGCCGGACGGGTGAGCGGGTCGGCCACCTCCAGCAGGTCGGGACCCGGCATCAGATCATCACGGATCCGCTCCTCCAGACGGCTGCGGGGGCGAGGCCGGTTCGTTCACCCCGGACTACCCCTACGCGCCGGCCACCGGCTGAGGGAGGTGCCGGGTCAGGACCTACCGGAGGCGGCCGGCGGCTCCTCGTCGTCGTACGCCGACGTACCCGAGTCCAGGAGGGGCTCCTGGGTCTTGAGGTACGCCGGGGCGAACGCCCGCAGCGCGTGGTAACCGGTGATCACGACGAGGGTGCCGAGCGCGATACCGCCCAGCTCGAAGTTGTCGGTGACCTTCAGGCTGACCCCGCCGACGCCGATGATGATGCCCGCCGCGGCCGGCACGAGGTTCAGGGGGTTGCGCAGGTCGACCTTCGCGTTCAGCCAGATCTGGGCGCCCAGCAGGCCGATCATGCCGTACAGGATGACGGTGATGCCGCCGAGCACACCGCCGGGGATCGCCGCGACGACCGCGCCGAACTTGGGGCAGAGACCGAAGAGGAGGGCGAAGCAGGCGGCGGCCCAGTACGCGGCGGTGGAGTAGACCCGGGTCGCCGCCATCACGCCGATGTTCTCGGAGTACGTGGTGTTGGGCGGCCCGCCCAGGGCGGTGGACAGCATCGACGCGGCGCCGTCGGCCGCGATGGCGGTGCCCAGCTTGTCGTCGAGCGAGTCCCCGGTCATCTCGCCGACGGCCTTCACATGCCCGGCGTTCTCGGCGATCAGCGCGATGACGACGGGCAGCGCCACCAGGATCGCCGACCACTCGAAGGCCGGGGCGTGGAAGGACGGCAGCCCGATCCAGTCGGCGTCCGCCACGGCGGACAGGTCCAGCCGCCAGTGGTCGACGGCCTCGGCGCCGCCGGCCGGGGAGTGGATCTTCCCGAGGACCAGGTCGAGCACCCAGGACAGCACGTACCCGAAGACGAGTCCGAGGAAGATCGCGATCCGGGAGAAGAAGCCCCGCAGGCACACCACGGCCAGCCCGGTGAACAGCATCACCAGCAGGGCCGTCCACTGGTCCTGCGGCCAGTACGTCGACGCGGTGACCGGCGCCAGGTTGAAACCGATCAGCATGACGACGGCACCGGTGACCACCGGAGGCATCGCCGCGTGGATGATCCGCGCACCGAACCGCTGCACCAGGAGGCCCACCAGGAACAGCACGGCGCCCACCACCAGCACCGCGCCGGTGACCGTGGCACTGCTGCCGCCACTGGCCCGGATCGTGGCGGCGACCCCCACGAAGGAGAGCGAGCAGCCCAGATAGCTGGGCACCCGGCCGCGCGTCGCCAGCAGGAAGATGGCGGTCGCGACACCGGACATCATGATCGCGAGGTTCGGGTCCAGGCCCATCAGCACGGGCGCGACGAAGGACGCGCCGAACATCGCCACCACGTGCTGCGCGCCGAGCCCGAACGTACGGGGCCAGGAGAGCCGTTCGTCGGGGCGCACGACAGCCCCCGGTGCGGGGGTCTTCCCGTCGCCGTGCAAGGTCCAGCGCACGCCGAGGCCGCCCATGGTTCGCTCCCTGTTCTGTGTGCGGTGTGTGCCCACGGGGGTGTCCGGGGGTGTCCACCCGCGTCTCCACCCGTGCGGTCACCCGCGGAAAAAGATCAGCGCCATGGTAGTGCCGCACGCCGGTGACCTCGTGTGCGGCCCCGTGGGCGTACCTCCGCCGCCGGCCGTCAGCTTCCCGTAGGGCTCCCGGTGGGGGCGGGCGCGGGCACGCCCCCGTCCGCGACCTTGCGGTCGCCCGCCCGGAGCACCCCGGCGCCCAGCACCAGCCCGAACGCCAGCACCGTCACCAGGCCGAACGACGCGAGCAGCGAGGTCGCCTCCGCCAGCGAGCCGACGGCGGACGGGGCGATGAGCCCGGAGGTGTACGTGATGGTGGCGACGCCCGCGATGGCGCGGCTCGGGTTGTCCCCGCTGCGCCCGGCCGCGGCGAACGTCAGCGGGACGACGACCGCGACACCCAGTCCGAGCAGCCCGAAGCCGCACAGCGCCGCCGCCGGGCCGGGAGCCAGGACGACCAGCAGCCCGCCGACGGTGGCCATGACGCCACCGACCCGCACGGTCCGTACGGCGCCGAAGCGGTCGACCACCCGGTCCCCGGCGATCCTGGCGATGGCCATCATCAGGGCGAACGCCGTGGTGGACGCCGCGGCGAGCCCGGCGGAACTGCCCATGACGTCCCTGAGGTACACCGCCGACCAGTCCATGCTGGCCCCCTCGGCGAACACCGCGCAGAAGCCCACCGCACCGATGAGCAGCGCCGACCTCGGCGGCAGGGTGAAGCGCGGCGGCGGCTCCTCGTCCGGTTCGCTGCGCAGGTCCAGTACGTTCCGGCAGGCGAACAGGCCGAGCGCGGTGAGCACCAGCGCCGCGACCGTGTGGTGCAGCCGCGCGTCGGTACCCGTATGGGCGGCGACCGTGCCGGCCGCCGAACCGATCAGTGCGCCCACGCTCCACATGCCGTGCAGCCCGGACATGATCGACTTGTCGAGCCGGTTCTCCACCTCGACGCCCAGCGCGTTCATCGCCACGTCCGACATCCCGGCGCTCGCCCCGTACACGAGGAGTGCCGCGCAGAGCGTCAGCAGATTCGGGGCCAGCGCCGGCAGGATCAGCGCCAGGGTCCACAGGGCGAGCAGACCGCGCAGAGCCGTCCGGGCGCCGAACCGGTGGCTGACCCGGCCGGCCAGCGGCATGGCGAGCGAGGCCCCGACGGCAGGGAAGGCGAGGGCGAGACCGAGCTGCCCCGCGCTCACCGAGGCATGGTCCTGGATCCAGGGCACCCGGGTCGCGAAGCTGCCGGTGACCGCTCCGTGCACGGTGAAGACCGCGGCGACGGCGTAGCGCGCCCGCCGTACCTGTTCCGTGCCGAAACCGGTGGCCGTGGGTTTCGTGGTCATGCGCCGTGCCCTCCCCTGGCGATGACGGCTCGCCGGTGCCTCCGGCGGCCGCGTTCGCGGTGCGCGCAGTAAACTATCAGGAACCCTGCCTGATAAATAGCGCATGAAGGCGGTTCCGCAGTGATCTGGAAGGATCCCGGCATGCCCGCATCCCCGAGCACCGCCCGGGCCATCAACGACCGGCTCGCCCTGCGACTGCTCCAGCAGGACGGCCCGCTGACGGCCACTCAGCTGAAGACCCTGACCGGACTGTCCCGCCCCACGGTCGCCGACCTGGTGGACCGGCTCCAGGAGGCCGGGCTGGTCCGGGTCGTCGGCGAGAGCGGTTCGGACCGGCGTGGCCCCAACGCCCGGCTGTACGGGATCGTCGCCGACCGGGCGCACCTGGCCGCCCTCGACGTGCGTACCGACAGCGTCGCCGTGGTCGTCGCCGACCTGCTCGGTGCCACGCTCGCCGAGGCCACCCTGCCGATCGGCAGCGACACGGGGACGCAGTCGGCCGTGGAGCAGGCCGTCGCGCTCCTGGAGCGCACCGCCCGCAGCGCGGGCACGGCCCCGCTGCACAGCGTCGGCATCGGCGCCCCCGGCCTGATCGACCCGGTCTCCGGCGAGCTCCGCGACACCACCGGACTCCCGGCCTGGCACCGGGGCCTGGTCGGAGAACTCCAGCAGCGGCTGCCCGCAACCGTCCTCGTCGAGAACGAGACCAACCTCGCCGCCGTCGCCGAACACCGCGTCGGAGCCGCCCTCGACCGCGACACCTTCGTCCTGCTCTGGCTCGGCCACGGCATCGGCGCCGCCGTGATGCTGGACGGGAAGCTGCGCCGCGGCGCCTCGGGAGGCGCGGGCGAGATCGGCTTCCTGCCGGTGCCGGGAACCACCGGGGTGCCGTCCGCGCTCAACTGCGACGGCGGGTTCCACTCGCTGGTGGGCTCCGTCGCCGTCTGCGAACTGGCCGCAGACCACGGCATCAAGGCCCGCGGGCCCGCGGGGGAGGGGGCACAGGAGCAGGATCCCGCCGCCGCGTTCGCCGTCCGGGCCGCGCTCGCCGACGGAGGGCCGGACGGCGAGGCGTTCCTCGCGGTGCTCGCCGACCGCCTCGCGCTCGGCGCAGCCTCCGTCGTCGCGGTGCTCGACCCCGGCTGCCTCGTCCTGGCGGGCGAGGTCGGCCGCGCCGGGGGTGACGCCCTCGCCGCCCGCGTCGAGGAGCGGCTCGCCCGCATGTCGCCGCTGCGTACGGAGGTCAGGGCCGGGACCCTGGGCGGCGGCGCGGTCCTGCGCGGCGCGCTGCTCGCCGCCCGCGAGGCCGCACAGGACGTGCTGTTCGCGCCGGGTGGGGCAGGCGGCGAGCGGGCGTAGGCGGATCCCGGCGTGCGCGGGGGCACCCGTCGGCCTTGCCGTGCCCCCGCGCACGCCCGGGCCGGGAGGCCGATCAGGCGGTTCCGCACGGCGAAGGTTCTCGACGGCGAAAGGTCCCGCACGGCGTCGAGCCCGGCGGTGACCGGCGTCGTGCCGGTCACCGCCGGGCGGTCAGCCCCGGGTTCAGCAGGCGCCGAGGTCCTGCCAGACGCCCCACTCACCGGTGGAGCCGGGCGTTTCGCCCTTCGTCCACCACCGGGCCTTCCACGTGTGCGAGCCGTGGCTCACCGTCGCGCCACTGCCGTACTCCGCCGTGGCGCTCCACGCCGTCGCCGGGCAACTGCCGCCGCCCGGATCCGGGGTGGGGGTCACGGTGGGTGTCGGGGTGGGGCCGGTCCCCGTCCCCGGCTGGACCACGGTGGTGCCGCGTGCCAGGTCCCCGGCGAGGGAGTAGGTGGACCCGTCGAAGGTCACCGTCCAGTTGGACGGGGTCGACGTCGGGAGGTAGTAGACGAAGTCCAGTTGTACGGAGGCTCCCGGGGCCAGCGTCTGCCAGGCGGGCAGCTTCAGCGAGACCCGGTTGTAGTCGCCCTTCAGGCCTCCGATGTTGTTCGCCGCGGTGTGGTCGCTGCGCACGATCGTCGTGCCGAAGCCCGACTGGTCCTTGGCGTTGGCGGGGGCCGAGGTCGCGTAGTCGAACCGGAACTCCGTGCCGCCCGGCAGGGTCGCCGACGTGTTGTTGGTGATCTTCAGCTTCGGGCCGATCGGATAGTTCGAGTCGCCCAGCGGGAACTGCTCGAACGACACGTCGATGTCGAGGGCCTCGGTGGGCAGGTCCACGGTCGACCGCTTCGCGCCGTACGGGGTGGCCGACCTGAACGCGTCGTACATCGCCGTGGTCAGCGTGGAGCCCGGCTCGTACTGCCCCTTGGCGGCGTTCCAGCCGTAGTCGCCCGCGAGCTCCCAGATCATCGTGCCGCCGATGCCCTTGTCGACGACGTAGTCCGCCTTCGCGGCCACCGACTGCTCGTCCTCGGTGGACAGGAAGACCTTCTTCTGCGCGTTCCACAGCCAGGGCGCGACCAGCGTCGAGTCGTAGTTGCGGACATAGGTGCCGGTCAGCTCGGTGCCGGCCGGGAAGCCGTACTGCGTGACGTAGTCGCCGACGACGCCCTTCTCCAGGTTCTTCGCGTGCCACATGGGGTTGGAGCCCGCCGGGGACTCCTTGCCCGCGGTGTCCTTGTCGTGCCAGAGGTTGTCGATGCCGACGGCCCCGTCGCCGCACTTGGTCAGACCGGCGCCCGCGGGACAGTCCGTGGTGGCGGCCTTGCCCCACAGTCCGTTCGTCCCGCCCTGCACGTTCTTGAAGCCGCGGGTGTAGTACGGCAGCCCGATGTTGATCCGGCCGGCCGGCATGGAGCCGCGGAAGTAGTGGTAGGCCCAGTCGGTGTTGAGGTAGCCGGTCCCGCCGTACTGCGAGGTGGAGTAGACGCCGGCCTGGGCCAGTTCGGCGTCCTTGCCGTCGTCGTAGAGCGAGGCGTTCGGGCCGACGTACTCGTTCCAGGCGCCGTGCAGGTCGTAGGACATGATGTTCACGTAGTCCAGGTACTTCTGGACCTGGAACGTCTCCATGCCGCGCAGCAGGTAGCCGGAGGAGGGTGCCGCGACGGTCAGCAGGTAGTGCTTGCCGTCGGCGGCGGACGCGCGGTCGAGCTTCTCGCGCAGCGTCTTCATCAGGGCGGCGTAGCCCTTGACCAGGCCCGGCCGGCGCGCGTTGGACAGTGTGTGGTCGAGCGGATTGCCCGCGTCCTTCATCGTCGTCGGGTATTCGTAGTCGATGTCGACGCCGTTGAACCCGTACGTCCGGAGGAAGGTGACGGCCGAGTCGGCGAAGGTGTCGATACCGCCCTGGTTGACCGAGCCGTCGGCGTTCGTGGCCATGGAGTAGAAGCCGCCGGAGTCCACCCGGTCGCCGTTGTCGTCGAAGTAGCCGCCGGTCTCGGCCCAGCCGCCCACCGAGACGAGGGTCTTCACGTCGGGGTGCTGCTTCTTGAACTTGTTGAGCAGATTGAAATGCCCCTTGTAGGGGAGGGCGGGGTCCATCTCGGCACCCGCGACACCGGGCCAGGTCATCCCGGTGGACGCGTTCTGCGGGCTGTCCGTGCCCACGGAGATCTTGTTGGCGCCGTCGATGTGCGCGAACGCGTAGTTCAGGTGGGTGACCTTGTCCCAGGGGATGTCCGGGGCGAGGTAGGCCGGCTTGCCGTCCTTGCCGGTCCGCCAGTTGGTGAAGTAGCCGATGACGCGCCGCTGATGGTCGGCGCCCATCTTCTCGCGGCCTTCACCGTCGTAGACGGAGCAGTAGGGCACGTCGACGCCAGGGGTCCGGTACAGCCCGTCGGGGCGACAGGACTCCTGGTCGGCGGCGGCCGAGGGAGCGGCGGTGAGCGAGCCCAGCAGCAGTCCGGCGACGGCTGCGCCGGCTGCGAGCAGGGTGGTTCTCGCACGGGTGGGGGACAGCATGTGTTGTTCCTCCTGGGGAGGTCGGCAGAACACAACTGGCAAGGGGGCTTTGCGATGTACACGGTGCCCGGGTGTGCGCACACCCGGCAGACGTTCCTCGGAGGTGACGCAGAGATTAAGAGGACTAGACCAGTGAGTCAATAGGTCTGGACCATTTGGGGGTCGGTGTCCCGTCCACGGGCCTGCCCAGCCGTGAGCGGAGGCTTCATCCGTCTGTGAGCGGTGCCACAGAAGTCGCCCGTTCGGCCCATGGCCGGTCGTGGCACAATGTGTTCTGTACCAGTAGCAGCGCACTCCGGGGTCGGTGCAATTCCGAACCGGCGGTTATAGTCCGCGACCCGTCCGCATCCAGCGGCCGGTTGACCAGGTGAGATTCCTGGACCGACGGTTAAAGTCCGGATGGGAGGCAGTGCGCGGCGGGCCGTCACAGGTACGCCGCCGTCGGCGGATGCGTTCCGGGATCTCCCGGGACGGTCGCATCCGTGTCTTCGGTCGCGGCGTCCCCTGCTGCGTTCCGCTTCATCTGTCGTCATCGACAGGCCCCGGAGTCCGTGCCCGAAGAGGCAGGAGGACCCGGTGGCCACCGCAGCCGATATGGACGCCATGCGGCGGGCGATCACGCTCGCAGCCCGCGGACTCGGCGCCACCAGCCCCAATCCGGTCGTCGGATGCGTCATCCTCGACGCCGCCGGACAGCAGGCCGGTGAGGGCTTCCATCAGCGCGCCGGAGGGCCGCACGCCGAGATCCACGCCCTGCGCGCGGCCGGCGAACGGGCCCGTGGCGGCACGGCCTACGTCACCCTCGAACCCTGTAACCACACAGGACGCACCGGCCCCTGCGCCCAGGCACTCCTGGCCGCCGGCGTCCGCCGCGTCGTGTACGCCGTCGGCGACCCGAATCCGCAGGCCACCGGCGGTGCGGACACCCTGCGCGCCGGGGGTGTCCGGGTGGAGCGGGGCCTCCTCGCCGACGAGGCCGAGGCGGGCAACACCGCCTGGCTCACCTCGGTACGCCTCGGCCGCCCGTACGTCCTGTGGAAGTACGCGGCCACCCTCGACGGCCGCATCGCCGCAGCCGACGCCACCAGCCGCTGGATCACCTCCCCCGAGTCCCGCGCCGACGTCCACCGGCTGCGGGCCGAGGCCGACGCCGTCGTGGTCGGCTCGGGAACCGCCCGCGCCGACGACCCCCAGCTGGGCGTACGCGGCATCGAGGGCGCCACTCAGCCGCTCCGGGTGGTCGTCGACACCGGCGCCACCGCCGTACGCCCCGGAGCCCGGGTCCTCGACGGCACGGCACCCACCCTGATCGCGGTCGCCGACGACGCCGACAGCGCACACCTCCCCGAGGGCACCGTGCTGCGCCTGCCACGCGCCGCCACCGGTCCCGGCCTGGACATCCCGGCCCTGCTCGCCGCCCTGCACGGGCGCGGCATCCGCTCCGTACTCCTCGAAGGCGGCCCGGTCCTGGCCGGCTCCTTCGTCGCCGCGGGAGCGGTCGACACCGTCGTCGGCTATCTCGCCCCGGTTCTCCTCGGCGCGGGCCCGGCGGCCCTCGCCGACGCCGGAATCTCCACCATCTCCCAGGCGTTGCGCCTCGATGTGACCGGGACCGTCCGTATCGGTCCCGATCTGCGCATCACCGCCGTCCCCGTCCCTGCTCGGAAGGGAAACTGAGTGTTCACCGGAATTGTCGAAGAACTGGGTGAGGTCACCGCCGTCGAGAAGCTCGACGACGCCTCCCGCTTCCGACTGCGCGGCCCCGTTGTCACCGAAGGTGCCAAACACGGCGACTCCATCGCCGTCAACGGTGTCTGCCTCACCGTCGTGGACCTCAAAGAGGACGAGTTCACCGCCGACGTGATGGCCGAGACGCTGAACCGCTCCAGCCTCGGCGCGCTGACGACCGGCTCCCGGGTCAACCTGGAGCGCCCCATGGCGCTCGGCGGCAGGCTCGGCGGGCACATCGTCCAGGGCCACGTCGACGGCACGGGCCGCATCATCGAGCGCACGATCTCCGAGAACTGGGAGATCGTGAAGATCGCCCTGCCCGCCGAGCTGACCCGCTACGTCGTGGAGAAGGGCTCGATCACGGTCGACGGGGTGAGCCTGACCGTCGTCGACGCGGGCACCGACCACTTCACCATCAGCCTCATCCCCACCACCCTCGCGCTGACCACGCTCGGCATCAAGGAGCCCGGCGACCCGGTCAACCTCGAGGTGGACGTCCTCGCGAAGTACGTCGAGCGGCTGCTCGGCGGGACGGCCACGCAGGATCCCGGGGAGCCGGTCGCATGAGCACCCTGGACTGGCTGAACGCGGAGGCGTTCACCGCCTTCGGGCAGCACATCATCTGGTCGGACATGCTCGGCAACACGATCGGTCTGATCGCCCTGGCCCTCGGCTGGCTGCGCTCCGTCTGGACCTGGCCCGCGCAGCTCCTGTCCGGCGTGGTCCTGGTCGCGGCGAACGTGTCCGTGCAGCAGGCGGGCAGCGTCGGCAAGCAGCTGATCGTCATCGCCGTCGCCGTCTGGGGCTGGCAGCAGTGGACCCGCGGCAGGCAGCAGGCCCAGGACGGCTCCATCGCCGTACGCTTCGCCACCTGGCGCGAGCGCGGGTACCTGCTGGGCGGCGCCGTCGTCGGCACCCTCGCGGTCGGCGGCCTCTTCACCGCCTTCCCCTCGCTCTCCTGGAGCCCGTGGGCGGACGCGTACATCTTCGCCGGCACGCTCGTCGCGATGCTGGCCCAGGCCCGCGGCATGGTCGAGTTCTGGTTCGCGTGGCTGCTCGTCGACCTCGTCGGCGTACCGCTCAACTTCCACAGCGGACTCGCCTTCTCCGGTCTCATCTACGTCGTCTACGGCGCCCTCGTCCTGTGGGGCATGCGCGACTGGTGGCTGCGTACGCGGACACCCGCTCTGGAAGGAGCCACGGCATGACTGCCCAGCGCACCTGGCTGCACGACCGTGCGGCCGAAGACCTGTCCCTGGACCCCGTCGAGCAGGCGATCCGCGACATCGCCGCAGGCCGGCCCGTCGTGGTCGTCGACGACGAGGACCGGGAGAACGAGGGCGACCTCGTCATCGCCGCCGAGAAGGCGACCCCCGAGATCATCGCGTTCATGATGAGCGAGTGCCGCGGCCTGATCTGCGCACCCATGGAGAACGACGAGCTGGAACGCCTCGGACTCCCGCAGATGGTCGACAACAACACCGAGTCGATGAAGACCGCCTTCACCGTCTCCGTGGACGCCTCCGCCGAACACGGGGTGACCACCGGCATCTCCGCCGCCGACCGGGCCACCACGCTCCGGATGCTGGCGGGCGGCAGGGCCGGCCCGGCCGACTTCGTCCGGCCCGGACACATCTTCCCGCTCCGGGCCCGCTCCGGCGGAGTCCTCGTACGCAACGGCCACACCGAGGCCGCCGTCGACCTTGCCCGGCTCGCCGGACTGCGCCCCGCCGGCGCCATCGTCGAGATCGCCGGCGAGGACGGGGTGATGCTCCGGCTGCCCGAACTCGTCCCGTTCGCCCGCAAGCACGGCCTGACGATCATCTCCATCGAGGACCTGATCGCCTACCGGCGCAGCTCCGAGCCGACCGTCCGCCGCGAGGCCGAGGTCCGGCTGCCCACCTCGTTCGGCGCGTTCACCGCGTACGGCTACCGCTCCACCGTCGACGGCGTCGAGCACGTCGCGCTCGTCCACGGCGACATCGGCGACGGCGAGGACGTCCTCGTCCGGGTCCACTCCGAGTGCCTGACCGGCGACATCTTCCAGTCCCAGCGCTGCGACTGCGGCCCCCAGCTGCACGCCTCGATGGAACGCATCACGACCGAGGGCCGCGGCGTCGTCGTCTATCTGCGCGGTCACGAGGGCCGTGGCATCGGCCTGCTGTCCAAGCTGCGGGCGTACGAACTCCAGGAGCGCGGCGCCGACACCCTCGACGCCAACCTCGAACTCGGCCTCCCGGCCGACGCGCGGGACTACGCGGCGGGCGCGCGGATCCTCCAGGACCTCGGCGTGCGCAGCGTGCGGCTCATGACCAACAACCCGGACAAGACCGCCGCGCTCGTACGGCACGGGCTCGGGATCACCGGGCGCGAACCCATGCCCGTACAGGCTGGTGAGCACAACCTGCGGTACCTGCGCACCAAGCGGGACCGCATGGGGCACGACCTGCCCTGGCTCGACGCCACCGCCGCGTCGACCTGCGTCAACCAGTGAGCACCGCGGGCGGCCCGCACGGACCGCCCGCGGCTACCGGACACGAACCCACGAAGTAGGAGAGACATGAGCGGCAAGGGCGCACCCGAACTGTCCGTACGCAACTGCGGTGACCTGCGGGTGGCGGTGATCGCGGCCCAGTGGCACGAGAAGGTCATGGACGGGCTCGTCGACGGGGCCCTGCGTGCCCTGCACGACCTCGGCATCGACGAGCCGACGCTGCTCCGGGTCCCCGGCAGCTTCGAGCTCCCGGTGGTCGCCAAGGTCCTCGCCGGACGCGGCTACGACGCGATCGTCGCCCTCGGAGTGATCATCCGCGGCGGCACCCCCCACTTCGAGTACGTGTCCCAGGGCGTCACCCTCGGCCTCACCCAGGTCACCGTCGACACCGGAGTGCCCGTCGGCTTCGGCGTCCTCACCTGCGACACCGAGGAGCAGGCCCTGGACCGGGCCGGACTCGAAGGGTCCAACGAGGACAAGGGGCACGAAGCGGTCACCGCCGCCGTCGCCACCGCTGCCACGCTGCGCACCGTCAGCGAACCCTGGCGCTGAGCGAGGGTCCGGGACCCCGTATTCTAAGGACCATCATGGCGAACAAAACCTTCGAAGAGCTCTTCGCCGAGCTGCAGCTCAAGGCCGCCGACGGCGACCCCTCCACCTCGCGCACCGCCGAACTGGTGCACAAGGGCGTGCATGCCATCGGCAAGAAGGTCGTCGAGGAGGCCGCCGAGGTCTGGATGGCCGCCGAGTACGAGGGCAAGGAAGCCGCCGCCGAGGAGATCTCGCAGCTGCTGTACCACGTCCAGGTGATGATGGTCGCCCGCGGAATCTCCCTCGACGACGTCTACGCCCACCTCTGAGCACGCCCCCGCACGTTCCCGGAACTCCCTCCGCACAAAGGAAACCTGACCTCATGCTGCGCATCGCCGTCCCCAACAAGGGTGCAATCTCCGGGCCTGCGATGGCGATGCTCCATGAGGCGGGCTACCGGCAGCGCAAGGAGTCCAAGGAGCTCGTCCTCGTCGACCCGACGAACGAGGTCGAGTTCTTCTACCTGCGGCCGCGTGACATCGCGATCTACGTCAGTTCCGGCCGGCTGGACATCGGCATCACCGGCCGCGACCTGCTGCTCGACTCCGGTGCGGAGGCCGAGGAGATCCTTCAGCTCGGCTTCGCCCGTTCGACCTTCCGCTACGCCACCAAGCCCGGCACGGCCACCGGCCCGCAGGACTTCGACGGCATGACGATCGCCACGTCCTACGAGGGCATCGTCGCCAAGCACCTCGCCGACATCGGCGTCAACGCCTCCGTCGTCCACCTCGACGGCGCCGTCGAGACCGCCATCGAGCTCGGCGTCGCCGAGGTCATCGCGGACGTGGTCGAGACCGGCACCAGCATGCGCAACGCCGGCCTCGAAGTCATCGGCGAACCGATCATGACGTCGGAAGCCGTCGTGATCCGCCGCAAGGGCGCCCCCGGCGACGAGCCCAAGGTGCAGCAGTTCCTGCGTCGGCTGCAGGGCGTCCTGGTGGCCCGCAGCTACGTGATGATGGACTACGACTGCCGCGTCGAGCACCTGGAGCGCGCCGTGGCCCTCACCCCGGGCCTGGAGTCGCCGACCATCTCCCCGCTGCACCACGAGGGCTGGGTGGCCGTCCGCTCCATGGTCGCCGCCAAGGAGGCCCAGCGGATCATGGACGACCTGTACGAGCTCGGGGCCCGCGCCATCCTCACGACGGCCATCCACGCCTGCCGCCTCTGACGACGGGCTCCCGAGACCCCGGCACCCCGGCACCCCGGCACCAGAGAACGCCCAAGGACAAGGACGACAGCGCATCATGTCCGCCCCCGCGCCTAGGCCGACCGACCTCCCGGCCACCTTCCGGCCCACCCGTACCCGGGTGGTCCTGCTGTCCGCGGGAGCGATGATGTTCGTCGTCATCACCGCGATCGCGATGATCCTGGACCACCTGAGCCCGGGGGAGCGGACCAGCTTCGTCTTCGTCGCGCTGCTCTTCCTCGGCGTCCTCGCCCTGCTCAGCAGGCCCAGGATCGTCGCCGACAGCACCGGGATCACCGTGGTCAACATCACCCGGACCCGACGGCTGGCCTGGGCGGAGATCGTGCGCGTCAACCTGCGGGCCGGTGACCCGTGGGTATTCCTCGACCTCAGCGACGGAACGAGCCACCCCGCGCTCGGTATCCAGCCCGGAATCGCCAGGGAGCAGGCCATCCGCGACGCCCGTACGCTCCGCGCACTCGCCGAATTCCACGGCAGTGGAGTGGACGAGACCGCGGAGAACGGCTGAGCCCTCTGCCCCGCGAGGCCCCTTCTTGATTACTCTGTAGGGCGGAGGCGCCATGCGCGCCCCGCCCCGCACGAGAGGTCCACGAGGCCCGCGGGGCATTCCTGCGACCCAAGGAGTGACTCCCTCCAGCAATGGACGGATCGTCCGGTAGTACCTGCGCCGCCCTCTCCCCGGAGGCGGCGGCATGACCACCCCCCTGTTGCTGC
The DNA here is from genome assembly GCF_045040375.1 of Streptomyces sp. NBC_01520. Lineage (NCBI taxonomy): Bacteria > Bacillati > Actinomycetota > Actinomycetes > Kitasatosporales > Streptomycetaceae > Streptomyces > Streptomyces sp. NBC_01520. Next base: position 1,266,860 of record NZ_CP109404.1, on the reverse strand, counting down.
TCAGCGCGGCATTCCTTCTCATCCTCGCCAACGGATTCTTCGTGGCAGCCGAATTCGGGCTCGTCACGGTGGACCGGCCGGACGCCGAACGCGCCGCCGCCGAAGGTGACCGCCGGGCCCGCACCGTCGTCGCGGCCCTGCGCGAACTCTCCTTCCAGCTCTCCGGCACCCAGCTCGGCATCACCATCACCTCGCTGGTCGTCGGCATGCTCGCCGAACCGGCACTCGCCCAGCTGCTCGCCGGCCCCCTCACCGCCACCGGACTGCCCGAAGGGGCCGTTTCCGGGGTGAGCGTCGTGATCGGCATGCTGCTCGCCTCCGCCGTCCAGATGGTGATCGGCGAGCTCGTACCGAAGAACTGGGCGGTCTCCCGGCCGCTCCAGGTCGCCCGGTTCGTCGCCGGACCCCAGCACCGCTTCTCCACCCTCCTGCGCCCGGTGATCACCGCACTGAACACCTTCGCCAACCGTCTGGTGCGGCTGCTGGGCGTCGAACCCACCGATGAACTGGCCTCCGCCCGGACCCCGGGCGAACTGGTCTCCCTCGCCCGGCACTCCGCCGAGGCCGGCACCCTCGAACAGGACACCGCGGACCTCTTCGTACGGACCCTGTCCCTGGCCGGACTGAGCGCGCAGCACGTCATGACCCCGCGGGTGAAGGTCAGCGCACTGCAGTCGTCGGCGACGGCGGCGGACGTCCTCAACCTCACCCGGGCCACCGGCCTCTCCCGCTTCCCCGTCTACCGGGACCGCATCGACGAGGTCGTCGGCATGGTCTACCTCAAGGACGCCCTCGCCGTACCCGCGCAGGACCGGATGCGCACCTCGGTGGGACGGATCGCCGTACCGCCGCTCCTCGTGCCCGAGAGCCTGCCCGTAGAGCAGCTGCTCCGTCAGCTGCGCCGCGACCAGCCGATCGCCGTCGTGGTCGACGAGTACGGCGGCACCGCCGGTGTCGTCACCCTCGAGGACATCATCGAGGAGCTCGTGGGCGAGGTGCGGGACGAGCACGACGCCGAGGGCTCCGACCGTCCCGAGCTGACGTCGGTCGTCGCCGACGACGGACGTCCCGGCTGGGACGTGGAAGGCAGCTGCCGGGTCCTGACCCTGCTCCGGATAGGTCTCGACGTGCCCGAAGGGCCGTACGAGACCGTGGCGGGACTGGTCGCCGACCTGCTGGGACGCATCCCCGCCCCGGGTGACCGCGCCGAACTGCCCGGCTGGCGGATCTCCGTCCGCCAGGTCGGGCACTACCGCGCCGAGCAGGTCCGCTTCGTCCGGCTGACGGACGTCGCGGAACCGACGGCGGAGCAGGCCGCCCGAGGTCTGCTGGAGGCCGTGCGATGAGCCTTGTGCAACTGCTCTTCGCCGGAGTCCTCGTGCTGGCGAACGGCTTCTTCGTCGGTGCCGAGTTCGCGCTCGTCTCCGTACGGCGCAGCCAGATCGAGCCCCTCGCGGCGAGCGGGTCGAAACGGGCCGGGCAGGTGCTCCACGGCCTGGAGAACCTGCCGCAGATGATGGCCGCCGCGCAGTTCGGCATCACCGTCTGCTCGCTCACCCTCGGCGCCGTCGCCGAGCCGACCGTGGCCCGTCTCCTGGAGCCGGTCTTCCACGCGATACACGTGCCCGAGGGGCTCATCCACCCGCTGGGCTTCGCCCTGGCACTCGTCTCCGTGGTCGTCCTCCACCTCGTCATCGGCGAGATGGTCCCGAAGAACCTGGCCATGGCCGCTCCGGAGAAGACCGCGCTGTGGCTCAGCCCCGGCCTGGTCGGCTTCGCGCGGCTCTGCAGGCCGGTCACCTCGGCGCTCGGAACCTGCGCGCGGCTCGTGCTGCGGCTCTTCAAGGTCGAGCCGAAGGACGAGGTCGAGGCCGTCTTCACCAGTGAGCAGCTCAACCGGCTGGTGGAGGACTCCGGACAGGCCGGACTCCTGGAACCGGAGGCGCGGGAGCGGCTGGGGGACGCGCTGGAGCTGGGCAGCAGGCCCGTCACCGACGTGCTGCTCGACCGGGCGTCGCTGGTGACGGTGGACCCGTCCGTCACCCCGCGCATGATCGAGGAGCTGACCGTGCGGACCGGCTACTCCCGCTTCCCCGTCTGCGCGGAGGGCGGCGGTCCGTTCATGGGCTATCTGCACGTCAAGGACGTCCTGGAGCTGGAGGACGGCGAGCGGGCCGTCCCGCAGCAGGTCTGGCGTCCGATGGCGACCCTGCGGGCGGAACTCCCGCTGGACGACGCCCTGACCGTGATGCGCCGTGCGGCGACGCACCTGGCGCAGGTCGCCGACGCCTCCGGCAAGGTGCTCGGACTGGTCGCCATGGAGGACGTCCTGGAGACGCTCGTCGGTGAGGTCAGGGACCCGGCGCACCGGGTCGCGGTGCCCCGCCGCACCGTGGAGGTGCCGAAGGTCATGGCCCCCATGGGGCTGACCCGGTGACCCGCCTCAGGACGGGATGAACCGGCGCCGGGCGGGCACGGAAGAGCCCGCCCGGCGGCCGGAACCGCGCACCGCCGCCGCACCGCCGGAACTCCGCACTGTCACAGCGCCCCCGGTTCCTGCTTCCCCCGGTCCACCGGCCCCCGCCCCGACAGCACCTCGCCGTACGCCTGCATCAGGTCCGGCAGGCGCAGGGTGGCCAGGTCGTCCCGGGTCGGCTCGGCGGTGTAGCCGGAGAGCCGCAGATCACGGTAGGCGCAGCTCTTCTCGTACAGCGTGCGGATGAAACGGCCGTTGCCCAGCTCGTCGATCCAGCTCTGGTCGACCACGTGCCCGCTGATGCTGCGCAGCTCGTCCAGGGACTCCTCGTCCCACACGTCGCCGTTCTCGGCGGCCAGCACCCCGCCGATCGCGGTCAGTTCCAGCGGGCGGTAGCTGGGGAAGTCGACCCGGGTGGTGAAACGGGAGGACAGCCCCGGATTGGTGGAGAGCAGACGGTCCATGCCCTCCGGGTACCCCGCGAGTATGACGACGAGATGGTCCCTGTTGTCCTCGGCCCGCTTCAGGAGGACCTGGAGGGCCTCGTCCCCGTACGCGTCGCCCTTGCTGTAACCGGTGTTGGAGAGGCTGTACGCCTCGTCGACGAAGAGCACCCCGCCGAGCGCCGAATCGATCAGCTCGTTGGCCTTCACCGCGGTCTGGCCGAGGAACTCACCGACGAGGTCGGAGCGCTGGGCCTCCACGAGATGGTCGCCGCCGAGCAGCCCGAGTGCGTAGAAGACCCGGCCGAGGATACGGGCGACCGTGGTCTTGCCCGTCCCGGAAGGGCCGGAGAAGACGAAATGACGCTTCGGCGGCTGCACCGGCAGATCCTGCTCGGCCCGCAGCCGTGCCATGTTCAGCTGCGCGGAAAGGGCCTTGACCTGGCGTTTCACGGGTTCGAGCCCGACCATCCGCTCCAGCTGGGCCAACGCCTCGGCAAGCAGGGCGGGATCGCTCGGCCCGGCCGGGAACGGCGCGGGCGCCGGCGGAGCCGGTTTCTCCCGCACCCCGTTGGTGCGGGGCGGCGGCACGACGGCTCCCGGCATGACCTGGGCGTCCCTGCCCGGCCAGGGCTCACGGCCGTCCACCAGGTCCGTACCCAGCAGCGAGTCTCCGTCCGGCTGGGTCTCCATGCCCGTACCGTCCGAACCGAAGCCCGCCAGGGACACCGCGGCCAGGTCGGCCGCCTCGTCGTAACCGTCGCCCTCCGAGATCGCGGCGAGCCGGGCCGACGTGTCCATGAAGGCCGGGTCGACGCGGTGCACCGCCCGGTACAGCGGCAGGGCCGCCGCGCTGCGGCCGGTGCCCTCATGCGCCCGCGCCAGCCAGTAGCGCAGCTCCTTGCGCTGCGGCTGCTCGCTGCGACATCGCATCAGGGAGGCGGACAGCAGCGGCTCGGCCTGCCCGTACATCTCCAGGCGCACCCGGGCCATGCCGCCGAAGAGCCCCGCCTCGATGCCGAGCAGCGGATCGTCGACGAGCTGTTCCGTGGTGCGGACGAGCTGTTCCCAGTCCTTGACCAGATAGGAGCGGCAGGCGTGCAGGAAGCGCACCTGCGGATCGGCGTCGACCGGCGGAAGACCCGCCAGCGCCCGGTCCAGCTCCGGCACATGGCGGCCGTCCAGCCAGTGCGAGGCGTGCGCGAGGAGCAGATCGCGCGGGCTCTCCAGCACCGGCTGCACCCACCAGCCCAGCCAGTACCAGGAGTTGAGGGTACGGCGATGGCGGTTGCGCTGTTCACCGAAGCGGTCGCGATGGCGGTACATGCGTAAGAGCGCCGTGGTGGTTTCGATCCGCAGCGCGTGGAGGCCCAGCCAGCCGTCCGCCATCCCCGGATCGAAGCGCACCGCGGTTCTGAATTCCTCTTCGGCCTGCGGGTACGCGCCCATCGTGTAGGCGTCCACGCCGCGCAGCCAGGCAAGGTCGGCCGGGGCCTGTGTGCCCTGCGTGCCGATGTCCATCAGGTCCCCCACAAACCGTGCCCCCAGAATGTCCCGCCCGCACAGCATGCCCATCGGAGCGCGTTGAATCACTGTTCCGGGGGCGGGAATTGACCGCACCGGCTGCATCGTACCTGCGCGGGGAGCGGGCGGTTAAGGGCGATACCGGCGCTTCGGCAGTCGTGACCGAGGGTGAGCGGAAGCCGTTCGCCGGAGGTGGGGGAGGGGGTGTGGGGGCAGAACGAAGCCCCCGGTCACGGGGGAACAACCGGGGGCTTCGCGTCTACGGGGGCTCCGAAAAGCCGCACATTGAACGTAGGACCTGTAAGGCCCCTCGGTCAAGCCGAGTTGAGGCGGTTCCGGAGGGATTTCGGAAGACCCCGGAGGGCTCCCCTCAGTCTTCACCCTGCGTGAGGAAACGATTCGTTCCCGCTGTCACACGAGGCCCTTCCAGCCACACGTACCCCTCAGGCACCTGCCGTATCACCGCGTCCGCGAACGGATACGAGGGGTCGTCGGCGAAATGCCGCTGCTCCGCGACGGTCCACCCGTCCCAGAACTCCGTGAGCCCGGGTCCGTCGCGGTGCCGGCCCCGCTCCCAGGACCTCGCACGCTCCAACTCCAGCCACAGCAGCCCCGCGAGGAACGGCCGCACCGCGGCGCGGCCCGCCCCCACGCCCTCGATCAGCATCACGGGGGCGGGTTCCAGCGTCCGGGCCGGCCCGAAGCGCCGTGCCGTCCAGTCGTACGGGGTATAGCGTGCGGGCTCGCCGCGTGACAGCGGATCCAGCACCTGCGCCCGGATCCGGTCCGCCCAGGCGAAGAGCTCCTCGTGGGTGGCCAGGTCGTCCAGATGCAGCACCGGGGCGCCGCCGAGTGCCGAGGCCAGCCGCCCCGCGAAGGTGGTCTTGCCGGACCCGGCGTGACCGTCGACCGCGATCAGCCGCACCGGCCCGCAGGACGAGGGCAGGCTGCGCAGGCGGCGGGCGCGGTCCGCCAGGTCATTCATGCCCCCACCCTACGAGACGCCGGGATCGGGTCCCGGGCAGCCGCAGGTCACGTCAGTGGACCAGACCAATATTGGTCCGGCGGCACAGGCCGAATCGCTGGCCGGATCCGTCCCGGACCCGCGATAGTTGGCGCACCGATCGGCACCCGCAGCCCCAATCCGCCTCACGACCGGGGGTCTCGCCCATGACCAGACCGACTTCACGCAGGACCGTACTCACCGCCGCACTCGCGGCCGCGGCCGGGGCGGGCACGGTGGCCTCCGCCGGCCCCGCGACGGCCACCCCCTCCTCACCTTCCCCCTCCTCACCTTCCCCGGCGGCGGCCTCGCTCGTGGACAACCGCTTCTGGAGCACGTACACCGACTGGCGCTGCGGTTCCGCCGTGGGGACCCGCGCCGTCGCCGGGTCCCGGCCCGGCCTGGTGTTCTCCACCCCCGCCGGAACCACCGACTACACCGATCCGCACACCGGCACGACGACCAGCTGGGAGTACGCCACCTGGACCTCGCCGGTCCACCGCTCCGCCGTCCCGGCCACCGAGGTGATCGCCTCCTGGAACGCCCGGACGCCGGCGGGCACCTGGATCCAGATCGAACTGCGGGGCAGCTACGCGGACGGTACGGACACCCCCTGGTACGTGATGGGCCGCTGGGCGTCGGGGGACGCCGACATCCGCCGGACCTCCGTCGACGACCAGAGCGACGGCAGGAGCAGCGTCTGGACCGACACGTTCTCGGTGGACGACGCGGCGAGCGGGCTGCGACTCGTCTCGTACCGGCTGCGGCTCACCCTCCACCGGACCCCGGGCAGCCGCCTCACGCCCACGGTCCACCGTGTCGGCGCGATGGCCTCGGACGTCCCGGACCGCTTCACCGTGCCGGCAAGCGCCCCCGCGCTCGCCCGCGAGCTGGCGGTGCCCCGCTACTCGCAGAACGTGCACGTGGGCGAGTACCCCGAGTACGACAACGGGGGCGAGGCCTGGTGCAGCCCCACCTCCTCGCAGATGATCATCGAGTACTGGGGGCGCGGGCCGACAGCGGAGGACCTCGCCTGGGTCAAGCCGGGCATCGCCGACCCGCAGGTCTGCCACGCGGCCCGCTACACCTTCGACTACCAGTACGAGGGCTGCGGCAACTGGCCCTTCAACGCCGCCTACGCCGCCACGTACAAGGACATGAGCGCGGTCGTCACCCGGCTCGGGTCGCTGGCGGACCTGGAGAAGCTGGTCGGCGCGGGCATTCCGGTCATCACGTCGCAGTCCTTCCTCAAGGAGGAGCTGACCGGGGCGGGCTACGGGACCTCCGGCCACCTGATGACCGTCATCGGCTTCACGGCCGACGGCGACGTGATCGCCAACGACCCCGCGTCGCCGGACAACGACGCCGTGCGCCGCGTCTACCGCCGGCGTGAGTGGGAAAACATCTGGCTCCGCACGAAGCGCTACGACGCCACCGGCAAGGTCAGGAGCGGTACGGGCGGCGTCTGTTACGTGTACTGGCCCGCCGCACCGACAGCGAGTCAGCGCCGCGTGCTGAAGGCGCTCGGGCTGGTGTGAGCATGTGCGGCCCCACGGCCGTCCTGACGTCCCGACGACCTGACGGCAGCGTTCCCGGCCGTCCTGCGTGAGGTGGCCGTACTTGTCCACCGTGACCTTGACCGAGCGATGCCCGAGCCGACGAGACACTCGTGGACGGATACGCCGCTCGTCAAGGTCACGGTGGTCCGTTCGTGCCGCAAGTCGTGTGGATTGCATTCGGGCAGCCCGAGCCTCCTGATGGCCCGATCCCACGACTTACGCAGGAGACCGGGGACCGGCAGGCCGCCATGTGCGTCGGCAGGTGCGCTCGACGCCCCGGGTGACGTATTGAGCCCCGTGACGGGCGACGGCCGGCGCGATCCAGATCCGGCTATGAAGCCGACATGTTGGTTCAGCGTCCGGTATCACATCGACGATCCCGAGTCCCGGCAGCGACCGTAGATTCTCGATCGGGCTCCGGTTCGCCGGCGCTCAGCCCCATTCCAACTCGTTGAGGTATGCACGTGATTGGTTGCCGCAGCGGGGGCGGTGTGTCAAGATCGCGGCCGAATCTGCGGCGGTCCCGCGGCGGTCCCGCGACGATCCCACGGGACCTTGAGGCGGCTGGCCGGTCTCGGTCGGAAGGGGGTCGTCTCTCGCAGCTCCTTGGCGGCTGTCCGCCAGAAAGGACGAGATTTGATGCTGTACTCCGGAGTTTCCTGGGGAGCCACCGGTTACGAAGTCGAGGTGCTGGATCACGAGGGGAACCACGCGGCGGCACCCGCCCGCTTCAGTGTGAGCGAGACGGACGCGATGATCGTCTATCTGCGGGACCTCGGCGGGAAGGCCGCCCACGTGGTGGACAGCACGAACGGCCTTCTCGACGGCCGCATGATGGCAGCCGGACTTGCCGTGTACCGAGCGGATCCCCACGTACTACCCGAACGCCCGCTCTTCGGCTCGGTCGAGGCTGCCGACCTCGCCCGGGCGGCGCAGCGGGACCTGTCCGCCCTTACTCTCCTGGAACGTGACCGGGGCACGCAGACCGGCCGGGAGGACGACCTCGAAGCCGGCATCGCAGCGAGCACCCTGGCCATCGACGCCCTTACCGGGGCAGGCCGTTGTCTGGGAGCTGGCACGCGGGACCGGCTGGAAGTTGCACTCACCTTCGACGACGGCCCCAACCCGCCCTACACCGGGCAGATCATGGACGTGCTCGAGCAGTACGGCATACCGGCGACGTTCTTCTGCATAGGGCTGAATGCCGGTGGCCAGGCCGAGGAAATCTCACGGATGCGGGACCAGGGGCACGGACTGGGCAATCACACCTGGTCGCATCCCTTTCTGCCGGAGCTCTCCCGCAAGCAACTGGAAGAGCAGATCACCCGCACCGGCGACACCATCGCGCAGGCCGGCGGGGGGGCTGCGCCGACGCTGTTCCGGCCGCCGTACGGATCACGGACTCCGGACGTGACGCGCTGGCTCGGAGATCTGGACTCGACGATCGTGTTGTGGGACGTGGACCCGTCCGATTGGTCGATGCCCGGCGCGGGCGTCATCGCCCGTACGGTGCTTGAGCAGACGCGTCCCGGATCCATCATTCTCCTCCACGACGGCGGCGGCGACCGCTCGCAAACCGTCGCCGCGCTGCCGATGATCATCGAGGGTCTGCTGGCGCGCGGCTACAGCTTCGCTCTCGTGGATGATCTGGTCACCCCCACCGGCAGGACGGTGCGCGCGGGGAACAGGATCTGACGGCCCGCGGCGCGGGTGCCGCTGCGCAGAGGGCGGCGGCACCCGCACGTGGCTCATCGAATCGGGAACAGGGCGTCCACATAGGAGTTGGCGAATTTCCGGGCGGGATCGCACTCGGCCATCAGTCGGGCGAAGTGGCCGGCGCGGTCGTAGCGTCCGACGACCTGCGCGGGGGCGGAGGCGGTCAGCTTCCCCCAGTGAGGGCGGGCCCCGAGCGGCATCAGGGCCTCCTCGACTGCCGCCATGGCCGGACGTATCTCCGTCTCGGAGTTGATCCAGGTGAAGTGAAAGGTGATGCTGTCCTGCCCGTACGCGGGGCTGAGCCACAGATCGTCCCCGCGAACGCTGCGCACCTCCGAAATGTGGATGACCGGCGCGATCACCGAACCGATGCGGCCGAGCGCCTCAAAGGCCGCCCGAGCTGCCGCACGCGGTACGAAGTACTCGGACTGCAGCTCCTCCCCCGCGCCCGGAATGAACTCCGCCTTGAAATGGGGCAGCCGCTCGTGCCACCACCCGGCGACTCCGAGCTGTTCGGTGCAGAAGTCCGTGGGCATGCCGGGGCAGGGGTGAACCGGCTCTGCCGCCTCCCGGCCACCCGCCCAGGAGGAGATGGGACGGTCGGTGCGATCCTTGAGGTACACATGACACTCGCCGTCGAGCCAATCCGTGAACAGGCTGACGCTGTAGGCCGCGCCGAACACGTCGTCCAGTCGTTCGGCGGCCTCGTCGAGCCCCACTCCGACCCGCACCCGCTGGGTCATCTTGTATGCGGATTCGATCCCCAGGGTGAGTTTCGTTACAACCCCCAGTGCGCCGAGCGATATGACCGAACCTGCGAAGCGCTCCCCATCGGCGTCTCGCCGCACCTCGAAGACATCGCCTTCCGGGCCCACGAACTCCATCGCCTGGACCGTGGCGGCGAGGCTCCGAAGGGTGTCGCCGGAGCCGTGAGTGCCGGTGGCGACGGAGCCGGCGACGGAGATGTGTGGCAGTGAGGCCATGTTCGGCAGGGCGAAGCCCGCCTGATGCAGCCCCTCGACCACGTGGGCGTACTTCATCCCGGCCGCGACCGTGACGGTGCCGGCCACAGGGTCCAGTTCCATGCGCCGCGGCAGACCGTCCAGCAGCACCAACTCGCCAGTCGTGTCCGCGATGCGACTGAAGGAGTGTCCGCTGCCCAGCGCCCGGATGTGCCGACTGCCGGCCACCAGGCGGCGGAGTTCATCGACGGAGCGTGGACGGTGGATGCGTGAGGTGCCGAATGTGACGTTGCCCGCCCAGTTCGTCGTGGGAGTGGGTGCTGTCGGCATGGTTGCTCCGATCACTGATGTCTAACCTGACAGAGGGACTCGAACAGCGGTTCTGAGACAAAGCAAGATGGCTTGATCTGGCGGCCGTCGGCTCCACAGATCGCCTCGCGAGGCCGGTCGGCCCGTACGGTGCAACCGGAATAAATTCCTCCGAATTCGCTTGAGCAACGACCGTGACGCCCTGCGAGGTTCAATGTGTAGCCCATTCCTGTCCGGCAATCGGACGTCTGTTCCGTGCCGGTAAGGAGGCTTCCGACGCTTTGCCGCCGAAAATTCACCTTGATCCATCTTTTCTGTCGGAACCGTGCGTCAATTGAACACCGCCTCATCGCAGGAGAGTTAGCCCCGGTCAGGGCTATGGGGAAACTTGATCGACAACGTCGAGAAGCCTTGCCAGACTCCGAAACGTTGTGTCAGAGTCTGGCGATCCCAAGATGCGCGAAGCGGAGTGAGTACTCTTGACGTCCATATCCTCCTCCACACTCGAAAATCAACGGGAGTTGTGCGCGGCGCAGCCGGTGCTGCCCGAGAGCGACCTGCGCAACTTCGTGGAGCGTGGATTCCTGGTATTTCCGAGTTTCCTTCCCGATAACCTTGTCCGCCAGCTCAGACTGGAGACGGATAAGTGGGTTGACGCAGGGCTGCGTGCACAGTCCATCGCGTGCGCCGTCGATCCGGAGGTCAATGGAGTGCCGGACCTGCTGGAGTTCGAGATGGGCGCTCACGGTGAACTCCTCGCATATCCGCCGCTGATGGACATCCTGGCCCAGGTGATGGGGCCGTCTTTCGTGTTCCATCACATGCACAGTGACCGGCAGGCGCCCGAAGTGCCCGGTAAGGCCTGGCATCACGACTACGAGCAGAGTCCGCAGGGTGAGCGGAAGTTCGCGATGGTCCACGCCCTCCACTACCTTGACGGGCTCGACGAGGAGACCTCCGCCCTTGTGGTTCTGCCCGGATCGCACAAGGAGGTGGCGGGAAAGCTGAGCCGGGCACACCTGGCGGAAGACGTTCTGCCGGGCGAGGTGGTCTTCGGTGAACTGCCGCCCGGATCCATGGTCCTGTTGCACTCGGCGCTGTTCCACACCCGCCGCGCCCGGCCTGACGGCGTGGGCAAGAACCGCTACTTCCTGGATGTCTCGTACTGCCAGACGGGCACCCTCTGGCCACCGGTCAAGCCCTATTGGCGGCACATGCTCCAGCGGGGTCGGGAGCTCGGGCTCGGCGGCGACAAGTGGCCCGAACTGTTCGCCGAGGAACACTTCTTGGAGTACGGGCAGTCGTCCTGACGTGCCACTTCACCTGTTGATTTTCGGTCACGGCCGCCGGTAGCGTGCCGGACGAAGCGCTTGTGCAGGCAGAGGGTGCAACTCACCTTCGGCCACGGAGAGTCTGCGTTCCAAGAACAACGCGGCAGGTCCCGCAGGAGCGCTCCACACAGAGGGGGATCGCCTTGTCCACTACGAAGATGCACGCCGACGAGATCGACATCGATGAGCCGCTTGTAGGACGGCTGATCGCAGCTCAGTTCCCGCAGTGGGCTCACCTTCCCGTTTCCAAGGTGGCCTCCGCCGGCACCGACAACGCCATGTACCGGCTGGGTGACGACATGGCCGTGCGGCTGCCGCGCATTCCGGGGGCGGCCCGACAGGTCGACAAGGAGCAGCGCTGGCTGCCCCACCTGGGCCCGCACCTGCCGATCGCCGTTCCGGTGCCTCTCGGCCTGGGTGTACCGGGTGAGGGTTTCGACCTGCCCTGGTCCGTGTACGGGTGGCTCGAGGGAGCCAACCTTTTCGACGAGCCCGTCACCGAACTCGCCGACGCGGCCGCGGAGCTGGGCCGCTTCGTCGCCGCCCTGCGCAAGGTCGACGCCACGGGCGGGCCGACCTCTTTCCGCGGCGGCCCGGTCGCCACCCGTGACACCGATGTCCGTGCGGCGATCCGCGACTTGGGTGCCGACGGCACCGTGAACGCGGATGCGGCCACGGAGGCGTGGGAGTCCGCCCTGCGGCTCCCGCAGTGGCAGGGTGACCCGGTCTGGATCCACAGCGACCTGCTTCCGGGGAACATGCTGGCCAGCAAGGGCCGGCTGACCGCCGTCATCGACTTCGGCGGGCTCGGTGTGGGTGATCCCGCCGTCGACGTGATGGTCGCCTGGAACCTGTTCACCGCCGAGACGCGGGGACTGTTCCGCGAGGCGGCCGAGGTGGACGACGACACCTGGGCCAGGGGACGCGGCTGGGCCCTGGCCTTCGGGCTCATGGCCGAGCACTACTACCACGTCAAGAACCCGGTACTTGCGAGCGTCGGCCGACGTTCGATGTACGAGGCCCTGGCCGACTTCCACGGCACGTCCTGATGTCCGTGCACAGAGGAGACCGGGGGCGAACGGCTGCCGCGTACGGCACATGGCGGTCGGCGATCACCGCGGACGACATGGTCCACGGGGTGAGCGACCTGGGATACGTGAGCTGCGCGGGGGAGCGCACCTACTGGGTCGAGACGTCGCGGTCGACCCCTTCGGACCCGCGGCTGGTGTACGCGGACCCCGACGGCGTGGTGCACCAGGCGCTGCCGCCCGGTCATCCGGTCCGCTCCGGCATGAACGGCTACGGGGCGCTGCCCTACGCGGTGCACGGGGCTGCAGTCTTCTTCGTGAACGCTGCCGACCAGGGCCTCTACCGGTACGAACCCGGTGGTGACGCCCTGCTGCTGGCCGCGGCGGCGGACGGGCGGACCACCCGCTACGGCGCCCCGGTCCCCGGCCCCCGGGGCGAGCAGGTCTACTGCGTCCGCGAGCGGGACTTGGGTTCGCAGACCGTGCACGACCTGGTCGTGGTGCCCGCCGACGGTTCGGGACGGGTCCGTGTGCTGTCGAGCGGCCACGACTTCTACGGGGCTCCCGCCCTGCACCCGGACGGCGGCCGGATCGCTTTCACCGCGTGGGACCATCCCCACATGGCGTGGGACCAGAGTGTCCTGAGGGAGATCCGCCTGGACGCGTCGGGCGCGGTCGCCGAGGACCGGATGGTCGCCGGAACGCCCGAAGAATCGATAACCCAGCCCCGGTACAGCCGCGACGGCCGACTGCACTTCGTGGGCGACCGCACCGGATGGTGGAACCTCTACGCCGAGGACAGCGACGGTCGGCACGTGCCGCAACTGCCCATCGCCGCGGAGTTCGGCCGCCCCGACTGGTCCATCGGCCTGCAGACGTACGGATTTCTGGGCGACGGAACCCTGATCGCGGCATGCCGCCGACGGGGCAAGGACACCCTGATGCGGATTCCCGCAGAGGGCTCCGCCTCGGCGCTCCCGGGTCCGTACGACGTACTCGACGTCCTCTCGGTCTCGACCGACGGCATCGCGGCCGTGGCGGGATCCACCAGCACGGCGCCCGCCGTCGTGCGCATCGCCGGGCACGGCCGTAGCGCCGCGACGGTGGTCAGGGAGAGCCGCACGGATCCCGTCGGAGCCGAGTGGATCAGCGTCCCGCGGCCGTTCGCCTTCCCCACCACGGGCGGGCTGACGGCACACGCCTTCCACTACCCGCCGGTCAACCCCCACTTCACCGGCCCGGCCGGCACCCCGCCTCCGCTCATCGTGTTCTGCCACGGCGGTCCCACCACCGTCGCCAGCGCTGCTCTGAACTACCAGATCCAGTACTGGACCAGCCGCGGGTTGGCGGTCGTCGAGGTGAACTACGGCGGCAGCTCCGGTCACGGGCGTGCCTACCGTGAGCGCATCCGCGGGCAATGGGGCGTCACCGACATCGCGGACTGCGTGAATGCCGCACGGCACCTGGTGTCCTTGGGCGCAGCCGATCCCGGACGCCTCGCGATCCGCGGACTGAGTTCGGGCGGGCTTACCGCCCTGGGAGCCACTGCTGTCGCAGCCTCCGAATTCACCGCGGTCATCAGCTACTTCGGCGTTACCGACCTCACCGAGATTCCGGCGCGCACGCACAAGATGGAGTCCCGCTACCTTGACGGGCTCATCGGCCCGTGGCCCGAGCGGCGAGACGTCTACGAGGCCAGGTCCCCGCTGCACAACGTGGCCCGCATGCGCACTCCCGCCCTGCTCTTCCACGGGCGAGGGGACAGCGTGGTGCCGGTGGAGCAGACCGAACGTCTGGCCCGGTCGCTGATCCGCGCCGACGTGCCGGTGTGTCAGGTCACGTATGAGGACGAAGGGCACGGATTCTCCTGTCCGGAGAATGTGATAAATGCGGCATCGATGGAACTTCTCTTTCTGGGTAGAATTCTGGGATTCGAGCCGGACTTGGCAGACCGTGATCTGTCCGTCGAAATTGCCAACAGTGGTCGGATTCGATGTGTCAGTCATCATCCGACCCTGAGCGGCGTATGAATTCCTTGCTCGACCAAGGCGCCTTGTAATAGCGTGTAATTGTTCGCTCGACCTGGCAACAAGCTGTCAAGAACCAGTACTCTGGCAGCAGCGTGGAGGCCTGCATGTGCGCTTATCTTTCCCCGTCCACCGTCGTGCAGCCGCTCATACACAGGTGGTATGCCGTTCCCTATGTGGCGGCACCGCACACGGGTGCATTGAATCTCACCAAGAGGCATTTGCCCGCATTGCGCGCCTATTTGGACGGCCCGGAAAAGCACGCCCGTGCTCTGGCCAACCCTTCCATGTTCGGCGCACCGTTCATCGACCCGGGCCACGCCGGCCCGCGGGACGTCGAGGATCTGCTCCAGCAAACGCTGGAGACCGGTGAGCCTCGGATACGGATGGCCGAGGACATCGAGACGATGCGCGCGATGCTCGCCAAGTTCGCTGACGGCCGTGCCCTGAGCCCTCTCTACAACGAACTGCCCGCCTCGCTGCGCGGCACCAGCGAGCTCGTGTACGACACGGCGAACCACCCGAGCCTGCGCTTCTTCGAGAGCCTTCTGTACCGGACGCCGGCCACCCAGCCCGAGGCCCAGGTCGTCTCACTGCTGGAGCGTCACGACCCGCAGCAGCCCTTCATCTACAGCTCCCCGGTACTCCCCGGAGCCCCGGACCGTACCGATCTGGAAGTGCCCTTCGCGTCCGAGCTGCTGGACGAACTGTTCGCCGCACGGCTGCACCCGGTTGACGTCGAGGAGCTCGCCGACCGGTTCGGCCTCACCGAGGAGCAGCGCGTCGGGTTCCGCCGGCTGTTCACGGAGGAGGAGCCGCGTTGCTACGCGCCCAACCTCACCGGCGACGTCCGCATGCAGTTCTTCGGCCACGCCTCGGTGCTGCTGGACTTCGGCGGGTTCACGGTCATGACCGACCCGACCGTCGGCTACGACGACGGCTTCGAGCAGCACTACAGCATCGCCGACCTGCCCGAGACGATCGACGTCGTCATCCTCAGCCACGGCCACTCCGACCACTTCTCCCTGGAGACACTGCTCCAGCTGCGCCGCCGGATCGGCACCATCATCGTCCCGCAGGCCTCCGGCGGCAGCCTGGCGGACATCGGCCTGCGCGCGATGCTGGAGCACTATGGCTTCCGTAACGTGGTCGAACTCGCCGACATGCAGGTGCTGGAGACCGGACCGGCGACCATCACCGCGCTGCCCTTCCTCGGCGAGCACGGTGAGCTCGATATCCGGGCGAAGATGGTCCCGATGGTGCGCATGGGCGGCCGAGGCTTCATGTTCGCCACCGACACCTCACCGCTGGACCCCACGATCTACGACCTCGTCGCCGAGGAGATCGGCACGGTGGACGCGCTGTTCATCGGCCTGGAATGCGTCGGGGCGCCGATGAGCTGGCTCTACGGGCCGCTCCTCGACGAGCCGATCAGCCGGGAGCACAGCGTGGACCGTGGCCTCAAGGGCTCCTTCGCAGCCCCCGCGGACCGCATCGCGGAGCAGCTGGGCGCTCAGCAGATCTTCGTGTACGCGCTGGGCATCGAGCCGTGGCTCAAGCACCTGACGGGCTGCTGGTACGACCCGGAGGCCGAGCAGCTCAAGCAGGAGGTCATCCTGCGTGGGCTCGCGGGAGCGCGCGGTGTGCCCTCGGAGCTGCTGTACATCACCGCGGAGCGGTTCTGGCCGGCCTGTGACGAGCAGTCGACTCCGGCCAAGCGGTAGACCGCACCACCGCACACGGACGGCCCACACTGCGACGGATGGATCGTATGCCCGAAGGACTGAGCGCCCCGCCGCGCCTAGGTGTCTTCTACGACGAGGGGGCGGCCGGGCCGGGCGAGATCGCGGCTGCGGCCCGTGCCTGCGGTGTCGCGCTCTTTCTGATTGTCGATCAGATATCCCCGCACGTCAGGCGGTTGCTGCCAGGTCTGCGCAACCGGTTCGACCTGTGTGACATCACCGGGCTCACGCCCGAGGGGGCCGAGGCTGCGGTGTCGGACAGGAGGCCGGACGGCCTGGTCACCTTCAGCGAGCCGTGCCTGACCACGACCGGCAGGCTGGCGGCCGCGGCCGGTGTCCGGCACTGGCATTCTCCCCGGGCCTGCCTGGCGCTGACGGACAAACACCGTCAGCGCCGAGCGCTGGCGGACGCGGGGATCGACGCCACGGCCTGCGCCGTGGTGAGGGACGACACGGAGATCGCGCGCGCCGTCGAAGCCGTCGGTCTGCCCCTTGTGCTCAAGCCGTGTACAGGCACCGGCAGCAGTTCGGTGCGGCGGGCGAACTCGGCCGCGGAGGCGGAGGCCGCCGCACGGGAGTACTTCCGGGACGGCACCGGGGGCGCCGTCCCCCTTCTCGTGGAGCGCCTGCTTGTGGGAGATCCCGGCCAGGCCGGCGCGGCCTGGGGGGACTACGTGTCGGTCGAGACCGCCGTGCACGACGGTGTGTGCCGGGCGCTGTGCATCACGGGCAAGTTCCCGTTGGTCGAGCCGTTCCGGGAACGGGGCTCATTCGTCCCGCACACGCTCGACCAGCCCTCGGCAGCCGCGGTCAACTCGATGGCCGAGGCCGCGATACGGGCCCTCGGCGTGCGGGACGGCATCGTCCACACCGAGGTGAAACTGACGGCGCAGGGCCCCAGGATCATCGAGGTGAACGGGCGCGTGGGCGGTCTCGTGGCCGATCTGCTGCGCCGCGGCGCCGGTTTCGACCTGGTCGAGGCCGCGATGCGGCTGGCGCTCGGGTCGCCCGTGGAGACGGCGCCCGTCTTCGACGGAGTCACCTATCAATACACGCTGGTGCCGCCCGCGGATGCGCGGAGCCTGGTGCGGGTCGCCGGAATCGACCGCCTCCGAGCACTGCCCGGCATCGACCTGGCCGACGTACGGACCACCCCAGGGCAGGCGCTCGACTGGCGGTCGGGCGCGGCCGGCCGGCTGGGCCGGCTGTACGGCCAAGTGGCGGACCACTCAGAGCTCGAACGGCTCGCCAAGGCGATCGAGGGCGCCTACGAGCCCACGTACGTGTACACGGAGGGAACAGAGAAGTGAACGCGGAGCAGGTACACAACGGAACCGGACGGATGCTTTCGTCCGCCCAGCTGAGGCTTTGGTTCGCCGGCAAAGTCGAGTCGGGCAGCGCGGAGTTCACTGCGCCGTGGGTCGGCAGGCTCAGCGGGCGGCTCGACGTCGACACCCTCGCCAGGGCCTGGCGGACCGTGGTCGCGCGGCACGCCGAGCTGCGACTGCGACTCTACGAGACCGGAGGCGAGCCCAGGCGTTCCACCTGGCCCGTCGAGGACTTCCCTCTCACGACACGGGTCGTCGCACCGGAAGAACTGGACGACGAGCTCGCGGCGGCCGTCACACGTGTCTTCGATCTGGTCGAGGGCCGCCTCGTCGCCGCCGAGCTGCTGACCCTCGGCCCCTCGGAACACGTCCTGGTGCTGAACGCGCACCACGCGGTCGTCGACGGGCGCGCCATGTCGGTCATCGTCAAGGACCTCTGTGCGGCCTATGCCGGACGGGACCTGGGTGCCCCCTCACGGCCCTACCTGGAGTACGTCGAGCAAGAGGGAGCCGCAGGGTACGCCTCGGACCGTTTCCACGCGTGGATCGAGGAACTGCGCATTCCCGAGATCGCCGAGCCCCTCGGTCTCGAGGCCCGCAAGCGGTCCGCCGACAAGCAGGGTGCGCTCGTCCGGGTGCCGTTGCCGCAGGCGACGTGGGAGGCGCTGCGCGCCTTCGGGCGTGAGCACCGCACCACGCCCCAGGTCCTGGGCCTGAGCGCCCTCGCCCTGACCCTGGGCCGCTACACCGACACCGACGACCTGGTGATCGGCGGCACGATGGACACCCGGTCCGGTGAATTCGCCGACACCGTGGGCATGTTCGTCAATCCGACGCCGGTGCGGGTGCGTATCACGCAGGACCAGCCGGTCCGGGAGTTCTGCCAGGCGACGCAGCGCAGCCTGCTACGCTCCTTCAGCCATCGCGGCGTCCCCTTCGAGGAGGTCGTCCGCCGGCTCCAGGTCACCCCCGACGTGACGCGCACGCCGGTCTTCCAGGTGCTGTTCAACTTCGAGGCCGCCCCGCCCGAGAGCGAGGTCCCCGGCCTGGAGATCGACAGTCTCGACCTGCCGGTGCGGGTCTCGAAGTACGACCTCACGCTCGTGCTGCGTGACAACGGCACCACCGGTGAGCTGCTGGCGACGTACCGTACCGCCCGGTACGACCACGCACAGATCGCGCAGCTCACGGCGCACGTCGCCGTGATGCTCGAGCGTTTGCTCGCCGACGGCGAGGCCGCGGTGGGTTCGCTCGAGCTCCTCTCCGAGGAGGAGAAGGCACGGCAGCTGGCCACCAGCCGTGGCCCCGCCGTCACCGAGGCCTTCCGTCCCGTCCACGACGTGGTCGCCGAGATCGCCGCCACCGATCCCGACCGCACCGCCGTCGTCTCGGGTTCCACCACCCTGACCTACGCGGAACTCATAGCGGGGGCCGACGCCCTCGCCGCGGAACTGGCGGGCCGAGGTGTGACCCCGGGTACGCCGGTGGCCGTCCTCATGGAGCCGTCGGCAGACACGGCTGTCGCGGTCCTGGGCATTCTGCGCGCGGGCGGCTACTACGTCCCCCTCAACCCTGGTCACCCGGTGGCACGGCTGGCTTCCGTCCTGGCGGACGCCGGGGTGGAGATCCTGGTGGGCGACGACGGCTGGCAGGAGCGGCTCGCCGTGCCGGTCCTCTCCCCGTGCCAGGCCGTGGGTGACGGGTCGGTGCCCTTCGCGCCGCACGCCGCCGCGCACGGCGACGCGGCGTACGTGATCTACACCTCCGGAACCGCCGGCGAACCCAAGGGTGTGGTGGTCGAGCACGGTTCCCTGGCTGCCTCGACCGCGGCCCGGCGCATGACGTACGGAGGCTACGACACCTTCCTGCTCGTCTCGCCGTTGTCGTTCGACTCCTCCGTCGCCGGCCTCTGGGGCACGCTGACCACCGGCGGACGGCTCGTGGTCGCCCAGACGGACGACATCCTCGACCCCGAGCGCACGGTGCAGTTGATCGAGAAGCACGGAGTCTCCGCCCTCCTGTGTGTTCCCGCCCTCTACGCCGGCCTGCTGGACCTGGCCATGCGCACCGCCCCGGAGCGCCTCGGCACGCTCGAGGTCGTCATCACGGCGGGCGAGGCACTGCCCGAGACGCTGCTGACCCGCCACTTCGACCTGCTCGGCCCGACGCGGCTGGTGAACGAGTACGGGCCGACGGAGACGACGGTCTGGTGTACCCACCGCCCCTTCGACCGGCCGGAACCGGTCGGCATCGGAGGGCCCGTCCCGGGCGCTGCCCTCTACGTCCTGGACCGGCAGGGCCGTGTCATGCCGCACCGCACCGGCGGTGAGCTCTACGTCGGCGGCGCCGGTGTCGCCCGCGGCTACCTGGGCCGTTCCGACATGACGGCCCAGGCGTTCCTGCCCGACCCGTTCAGCGCGGACGAGGACGCCCGGATGTACCGGACCGGCGACTGGGTGCGCTGGGACGATGACGGCTCCCTGAGGTTCCTCGGCCGGCGCGACCAGCTGGTCAAGGTCCGCGGCCACCGCGTGGAACTGGGCGCGGTGGAGGCCGCGCTGCGGTCCGCGGAGGCCGTTCTGGACGCGGCGGTGCTGCTCACACCGGGTGACGCGAGCCTGACGGCCTTCCTCGTCGTCGGCCCCGGGTTCGACGCTTCGACGGTTCGGGCCCAGCTGACGCAGATGCTGCCGCCGCCGGCGGTGCCGGGTGTACTGCGGGTGGTTCCGCAATTGCCGCGCAGTGCGCACGGCAAGGTCGACAAGGACGCCCTGCTGGCCCTCGGCCCGGCGGCCGACGAGTCCACCGCCGAGCCGGGTCCGGCGCAGGCAGCTGCCGGTCCCGCCGGTGAGCCGGCCTCGGTGACCGCTCTGCGGGCCGCGGTGGTGGCGGCGTGGTGCGACGTACTGGCCGTCTCCTCCGTGCCCTCGGACGTCAACTTCTTCGACGCGGGCGGCCATTCCCTGCTCGTGCCCTCGCTGCAGGCGGAGATCGAGGACCGGGCCCAGGCCAAGGTGGCCATCGTCGACCTCTTCACCGCCACGACAGTCGACGCGCAGGTGGCACTGCTCGCCACGGACGCCGCCCCTGCGGCGCCGGCTGTGGCCGCACAGCCGGCCGACGCGCGCCGTGCCCGGCTCGCGGCGGGCCGCTCCCGCCGGGTGACCACGGCGGAGGACGGCTCGTGAGGGACCAGTCCCTCGACGTCGCCGTCACCGGGGTGCACGCCCGGCTGCCGGGTCCTGAGGACACCGAGAAGTGGTGGGCGGCCGTCTGTGCCGGAGAAGTGCTGACCAGCCGCGTCGATCTGCGGGAGCTCGAGGCGGCGGGCGTACCCCGGCGCGTCCTGGAGTCTGCGTCCTACGTGCCGGTCCGCGGCCGGATCCCGGACAGCGAGCGCTTTGACGCCGAGCTGTTCGGGATCAGCCCGCGGGAGGCGGAGCTCATGGACCCGCAGCACCGGCTGATGCTCGAGGCGAGCTGGGCGGCGCTGGAGGACGCGGGCCGCAGTCCCCTGGTGGACACGCTCCGTACGGCGGTCTTCGCGTCGTCCAGCACCAGCAAGTACATGGCACGGATCCTGGGCAACCCGGAGGAGGTCTCCTCCGACGCCATGGAGGCCCTGACCGTCGGCACCGGCCGGGACTTCATGGCCAGCCGCGTTGCGTACAAGCTCGGCCTGCAGGGCCCCGCGGTCAGCGTGCTGACGGCGTGTTCGTCCTCGCTCGTCGCGGTCCACCTGGCCGTACAGGCGCTCAACAACGGTGACTGCGACCAAGCCGTCGTCGTCGCCGCGTCGGTCGGATTCCCGCAGGGCGGCTACACCTACGTCCGTGGCGGGATCATGGCGGCCGACGGCCGCTGTCGGCCGTTCGACGCCCAGGCCGGCGGCACCGTCGGCGGGTCGGGTGTCGTCGCGGTGGTCCTGCGCCGCCTGGAGGAAGCCGCTGCGGACGCCCCGGCGTACGGAGTGATCATCGGCTCGGCCGTCAACAACGACGGCTCCAGCAAGGCGGGCTTCAGTGCTCCCTCGGCAGCGGGCCAAGCCGCCGCCATCCAGGCCGCCTTGCAGGCGGGCGACGTTCCGGCCGACTCCCTCGGGTACATCGAGACCCACGGCACCGGCACCTTCATCGGTGACCCCATCGAGTGGACCTCCACGTCCAAAGCCCTGCGGGCGGCCGGGGCGGGCGACGCCCGGATCGCCGTGGGCGCGGTGAAGGCGAACATAGGCCACCTCGACGCTGCGGCCGGGCTGGCCTCCCTCTTCAAGGCCCTCCAGGTGGTCGGCCGCGGCCAGGTGCCGCCGGTCGCGAACTTCGGCGCGCTCAACCCCCACCTGGTGGACATCGACTCCCCGCTTTACGTCCCGACGCAGACGCAGGAGTGGCGCGGTCCCGAACCGCGCCGGGCGGGCATCAGCTCGTTCGGCATCGGCGGCACCAACGCCCACGTCGTCATCGAGGCGTCGCCGACTCCGGCTCAGCCGCTGCCGTCCGCGGCGGACCGAACCCCCGTCGTGCTGCTCTCCGCTGTCCGCCCCGAAGCGCTCGAGCGCAGCGCGGCCGGCCTCGCCGAACATCTGCAGGGCCACGAGTTGGCCGTCGCGGACGTGGCGCACACGCTGTCGGTCGGGCGGGCCCCCCTGCGGGAGCGGCTCGCCGTGACCGGCAGTACCCGTGGCGAGATCGCCGAGGCCCTGCGGGGCGATGGCCGGCAGGCGGTCCGCGGCCGGGTACCGCTGACGGGCGCGAGGCCCCTGGTCTTCGTGCTGCCCGGCCAGGGATCCCAGCGACCGGGCATGGCGCTGCCGTTCCGGGAGCGGCTGCCCGGATTCGACACCGCCATGCGTGAGTGCCTGGATGCCATGGAGCCGGCTCTGGCCCAGGCGGTGCGCAGCGCCCTGCTCGACCGGGACTTCCCCGCCTCCCGGCTTCAGCAGACCGACCTGGCACAGCCCGCGCTCTTCACCGTGGAATACGCCGCCGTGCGGGCCCTCGCCGGAGTCGGACTGCGGCCGGTGGCCCTCGCCGGTCACAGCCTCGGTGAGGTGACGGCGGCCTGCCTGGCCGGGGTCATGGACCTGCGCACCGCGATCGAGTTCGTCGCCCTGCGGGCCCGGTCCATGCACGACTGCCCACCCGGCGCGATGCTTGCCGTCGCGTGCTCGGAGGACGGTGCGCGCGCCCTTATGAGGGAGGCGGACACCACCGGTGCCGTCGGGCTGGGGATCGCTGCGGTCAACGGTCCGGAGAACTGTGTGATCAGCGGTCCGGTCGATGCCGTGGACGCCTTCGCGCAGCTGATCCGGGACCGGGTTGTGAGCCGCAGGCTGCACACTGCGCACGCCTTCCACTCGGCCGCCATGGAGCCGGCGGCTGCCGCGCTCCGCGCCTGCCTCCCGAGCGGTGCGGCCGGGGTGTCGCTCCTGCCCTTCGTCACCAACGTCGACGGATCGGTGGTCCCGCAGGGCACGGAGGTGCCGCTGACGCGGTTCGCCGACAGTGTCCGGGCCCCGGTCCGCTTCGGCGACGGCCTGGCCGCCCTGCTCGCGGTCTTCCCGGACGCCCTCGCGGTCGAGGCGGGGCCCGGCCAGGCGCTGTCCGCGATGGCCGTCGCCACCGGGATGGACGCGATGGCGCTGTCGCCGGGCAAGGACCCGCGGCCCGGGGACGAGTTCGCCATGGCGCTCGCCACCCTGTGGAGCCAGGGGCAGCCGCTCGACCCGGCCGTGCTCGTCCCGGCAGGGCGCCGCCTCCACCTGCCCGGCACCGTCTTCGGCGGCGCCCGGCACATCGCCCCCGAGACCAAGTGGCCCGCCGCGGGGGCGGCCCCCGTCCCGGAACCGGGCGCACCCGCCGTGCCCACCCCGGAATCCGCGCCCGCGGCAGAGGCAGGGTCCGGCGCAGCGCCGGTGCCCGCCGAGGAGGTCGCGGCCGCCTGGCGCGACCTGCTGGGGCACACCCACCTTGCCGAGGACGCCGGATTCGTCGACAGCGGCGGGGATTCGCTGCTGCTGATCCGAATGGCCCGCAGCCTGGAGCAGACGTTCGCCTTGGAGATACCGCTGCGCGAACTGATGCTGGCGCAGTCCTTCGGTGACCAGGTCCGCCTCGTCGAACGGCTCGTGAAGTCGTCATCTCCGGAGGTATCGGATGAGTAACAGCAGTCATCAGCAGCATTTCGAGTGCATCGACACCGCGTTCCGGCGGCAGGTGGCCGCCCATCCCGACAAGATCGCGGCCTGGGACGCGGACGGCAGTTCCACCTTCGCCGAACTGTGGGAACAGGCGGTACGACTGGCCGGCGCCCTGCGGTTGCGGGGGGTGGATGCCGGCGATGCCGTCGGTCTCCACGGCGTCGGCGACCGCGACTCGATCGTCGCCATGCTCGGCATCCTGCTCGCCGGCGGCCATTTCGTGCCCGTGGACCCCGCGTATCCCGCCGAACGCGTGGAGCGCATGATGGCACTCTCGGGTGCGTCACTGCTGCTCCGCACGGCGGCACACCCGCCGCCGGGCACGGTCGGCCTCGGGACTCCGCACGTGCGCGAGCTCATCGCGCAGACCCTCACGGGCGAGGCGGATCCCGCCGGACTTCCCGCGGGTTCACCCGACCGGCTCGCCTATGTGCTCTTCACCTCGGGGTCGACCGGTGTCCCCAAGGCCGTGGGAGTCCCGCACGGGGCACTCACCGCGTTGTGTCTGCGGGACGGGCCGGTCCGCCGGAGTCCGGACGAGGTCTTCCTCGTCAACACCATCCTGACCTTCGACCCGTCGATGCTGGAGATATGGTCGGCGCTGCTCGTGGGCGCCTCCGTGCTGTGCGCACCGCGCACGGCGCTGAGCCTGCACGAGACCGCGGCCCTGCTGGCCGACCCCCGGGTGACCACCGCCGTCCTCACGCCCGCCGTCTTCGCGCTCGTGGCCGAAAGCCATGTGGAGGCCTTGCGCGCACTGCGCTGCCTGATCGTCGGTGGCGACGTGATGCCGTTCGAGCACGCGGTGCGGGTCCGGAACCTGTGCCCCGAGCTCGAACTCGTCAACTGCTACGGGCCCACCGAGAACACCGTCGTCAGCACGGCCTTCTCGCTCATGGACTGGGAGCCGTCCGGGACCTCGGTCCCGATCGGCGGGGCCGTCGCGGGCTCGACCTGCTACGTGCTGGACGAGGAACTGCGGCCGCTGCCGCCCGGTGAGGTCGGTGACCTCTACGTCGGAGGCGACCGGCTGGCCGTGGGGTACGTCGGTGACACCGGCCTCACACAGGAGCGCTTCGTCACCGATCCCTTCTCGGCGTCGCCCGGCGCCCGCATGTACCGGACCGGTGACCGGGCCTGCCTGAACACCGACGGAACACTGGAGTTCCGGGGCCGTGAGGACGCGGAGATCAAGGTGCGCGGCTTCCGAGTGAACCTCGCGGAGGTCGAGGCACTGGTCGTGGAGGACGAGGACGCCGCCGAGGCGGTCGCCCTTCCCATGGGCACCGGGCATGACCGCCGGGTCGTGGCCTTCGTACGCCCCCGAGTGGTCACGGCGGATGTCAAGGAGATCCGGGCGCGGGTCGCCGAGCGAGCACCACAGCATCTGGTACCGGACGACATGGTCCTGGTGGCCGGCTTCCCGCTGAAGGCATCCGGGAAGACCGACACGGCGGCTCTGGCCGCCGGATACCGCCCGGCGGAGCCGGCCGGGGCCGTAGCCGCGGCGGGCGAGGGCGCCGGAGCCGTCGGGGACGCCGACGTGAAGACGCGGCTGGCCCGGATGTGGGAGGAGCGCACGGGTGGCGCCTCCGCCCACGACGGCTACGACTTCTTCAGCGCAGGCGGTTCCTCGCTCGACCTCATCCGCCTGATCGACAACATCTCATCGGGCTTCGGCGTGTTCCTCGACTTCGAGGACGTCTACGGGCTGCGCGACTTCGATGAGCTGCTCGTGATGGTTCAGGACCGTTCGCAGCAGGAGCGCGTATGAAGTCCGTTCGTGTCCTCAAGGCCCGCCCCCAGGCCTCGCAGCGCCTCGTGTGCTTTCCGCACGCCGGCGGCTCGGCGAGCTTCTACCGTGGCTGGGGGGCCGGCCGCGAGGACATCGAGGTACTGGCGGTGCAGTACCCCGGCCGCGCGGACCGGCTTGCCGAGCCGACCCCAGGGGACCTGCTCGAACTCGCCGAGGAGAGTGCCGCCGCACTGCTGCCCCTGCTGGACGGCCGGCCGGTCACCTTCGTCGGCCACAGCATGGGCGCGATCGTCGCCTTCGAGGCCATCCGCCGGATCGAGGCGGCAGACGGCGCGGTCCGCCGCCTGGTGGCCTCGGCCGCGCGGGCACCGCACGACCCCGACCACGTCTCGGCGCCCGGAACCGAATGGGACGACGAGGCGGCGGTGCGCAGCATCGTCGCCATGGGACAGACGGACGCGGCGCTGATGGCCGACCCCCGGGTCCGGGAGCTCGTTCTTCCCTATCTCAGGGCCGACTTCGAGCTCTTCCAGCGCTACGAGTACCGGCCCGCGACCACCCTCGCCTGCGAGGTACTCGTCGTGCACGGCGTGGAGGACGACCACGTGCGCGCCCACAAGGCCGACCTGTGGCGGGAGCTCACCCAGGGCCGGTTTGCACATGTGGAAGTCCCGGGCGGGCACTTCTACCTCTCTCCCGAACCGCCGCTCGACCTGTTCCTGGGTGAACTGCCGGTCACCGCCGATAACAGCACTGTCTCATTGGAAGTTGACCTGCCTTGACCGTATTCGAGCCTGTAGGGGACTGCGGCATGACCCGGATACCCACCAGCACCACCCAGACCAAGCGCCTGGCGCTGCTGCACGGACCGGACCGCTGGTGGAAGCCGCCGCTGGTGCACGCCATGTCCTACCCGGGCCGCTTCGACGTCCCCCGGCTGCAGACGGCACTGCGCCTGCTGGCACGCCGGCACAGTGGGCTGCGCACCCACTTCCTGCCCGACGGGTCGATCGACGAGGCCGGCTGCCTGCCCGCGCAGGAGGCCTCCTGGCCGTTCACGTTCGTCGAGGCCGACCCCGACGAGACGAAGGCCGAGGCCCAGGAGGCCGAGGCGTACTCCTGGCTGCAGGCCGACTTCGACCCGTACGAGCGGCCGTTGGTCCGTGCGCTGCTGCTGCGCCGGGCCCAGGACGACGTCCTGGGCCTGTCCGTCGAGCACAGCCTCTTCGACGGTCACTCCGCCCGCATCCTGATCGACGACCTGTCCACCGTCTACGAGGGCTTGGAGAGCCGGCCCGAGTCGGCGTTCGACGTCCTGGCCTCGGACGCCGTGGCGTTCGCCCGGGACGAGCGCCGGTGGCTGGACGGCGACGAGGGCGGTGCCGCCCTCGCCTGGTGGGACGAGCACAACGCCGGTCTCGGCCCGTACCCGCGGCTCCAGATCCCGGAGACCGGGCCGTTCGACCCCGACGAGACGACCATCTACTACTCGGTCCCGCTGGCCGAGGACGAGGTGGCGAGCCTGCAAGCGCGCAGGCTCGGCCTGCGGCTGTCGCCCTTCATGCTGGCCGCCGCGGCCGTGACGGTCACGTTGCGCGAGTACGCCCCCACGGACGACGTGGCGTTCCTGTTCTCCAACTCCCGCCGCTCGTGGCCCTCCACGAAGGAGCTGGTGGCCTACTGCGCCAACCGCTCGCTGCTGCGCCTCGACGCCGCCCGGACCGATTCGGTCGCCTCGGTGGCCCGGAAGGTGCGCACCGCGTCCATGAAGGCGATACACCACAGCATGTACAGCCACGAGGAGTACATGCGCACCCGGTTCCCCGACTCGTGGGAGCGTCAGCCGCACACCCCGTACCTGCTTCTCAACGTCATGGAGCAGCGCACCGTCCCGACGATCGCCGGACTGCCCTCCCCGCGGGTGTCGCTGCCCACCCGGCCGGGCGTGTACAACCCGCCCGGCATCGGCCTCAACCTAGCCATCCACCGCGACGGTACGGGGGTACTGCTCAGCTTCCACCCGCAGGGCATGTACGACCGTTCCTTCATCGAGGAGCTCACGCGCACCGTCGCGAGGCGGTGCGTCACCGGCGAGTGAGTGGCGGCGCACCATGACGAACTGGCCGGAAGGAGCCTCTGAGCTCCTCCCGGCCAGTTCTCCGTGGTGCGCCGTGTGGTCAGCGCCGCGCGGCCGGCACCGCCGTCTCGATCACGAACCGCCGGGCAACTCGAACCCGCAGCTCCTCCAGCTCCTCGGGCGTCTCGGCCCCGAACACGACGAACAGGTACCACTCGGAGGGGTGGCTGAGCCGCACCCGGTCACCGACCTTCCTGGAACACCGCCAGCTGATCACGCCGGGGAACGAGGCGAACTCCTCGTCCGAAGGGATGGAAGTGATCACGCCCGGCTTCTCCGGCCGCAGGTGCACACCGGCGACGTAGCGGTGCTTCCGGTCCGGTGGCGGGCAGGTGCCCGTGGCGGCAGCCCGGCCCACCAGGCCCCAGATGGAGTGCCCCAGATGGGCGCTGAGCATGTCGGGGATCCAGCCGCCGCTGACCCGGGTCGCGATCTCCGAGAAGACGAGCTCGCCGTTCGGCCGGATGAAGGTCTCCATGTGCGTGGCGCCCTCCTTGATGCCCAGCACGCCGTTGATCCGCCGGTGGATCTCGCGTGCCTGGCGCACCAGGTCCGGGTGCTCCTCGGGCAGCAGCACCCGGGAACCGTCCATGCTCGCCGCGTCCTCGTCGTCCGCGATGGCGAGCCTCGGTGTGTGGTACTGGTGCAGCACGAAGGTGAGCGGTTCGCCGTCCGCCCAGATCGCGTCCACGCACAGCTCGCTGCCGGTGACGAACTCCTCCACGATCAGCTGCTTGGAGTTCAACAGCGGCTCGAAGGTGAAGTCGGCCGTCACCGCCGCGAGTTCCTCGGCGTCCTTGGCACGCACCGTGCTCATGGAGCCGTAGCCGGCCGCGGGCTTCACGATGACGGGCATGGTGAGCGCCTCGGCCACGGCCGCGACTGCCGCCCGGTCGGTCGCGTCCGGCAGCGACATGAAGCCGGTGACCGGCACTCCGGCGTCCCGCACCCGCTGCTTCATCAGACGCTTGTCCCGGTGCGAGACGGGGAACAGCGGGTCGGCCACGGTGCCCAGGAGAACCCCGAGATAGCCGGCGCCGAACTGGCACAGCTCACCGTGGCCGATCACGAGATCGACCTCCCGGTCGCGCAGCCGGATGTCGACGGCGACCCCGGACAGCTCCTCCAGGGAATCGAAGCTGCCCACGCGGTACACGCCCAGACAGCGGTCCAGCAGCTCCTCGTCGAGGTCTTCGTGCCGCAGGTCGTAGCGGTCGAGCACCATGTAGACGCCCGCGCCACAGTCCAGCAGAGAACTCAGGATCTCCGCCTGCCACTTGCAGACCACGACGGTCCGTCTGCCGTTCGCCAGCATCAATGCTCCTCTGGGGCGGTACGAAGGAGGGGAGCGCGGGGCACCCGTGAGGAGGAGGCCGTGGGCTCGTCCCCCTCGTCGAGCACAGCACGCAGTGCCCGGCGGTCCACTTTGCCGCTGGGCAGGAGGGGAAGAGAAGGGAAGGCGAGGATGCGGTCCGGCAGTTCCGTGCCCAGAACCGGCTGCAGCCTGCGGCGCAGTGCCGCCGCGGGTCCTTCGACCCCTTCGACGGCCAGCACGATCCGGCCGCTGGGGGTGAGCTGGAAGCAGCAGGCCGCGCGCACACCGTCCAGGTCGACGGCGGCCGACTCGATACGCGCGATGTCCACGAAGGTGCCGTTGCGCTTGACCAGCGTGTCCAGCCGGCCGGTGACCACGAGGTCGCCGTGCTCGTCCAACTCGCCGCGGTCCTGAGTCCGGAAGCGGGTGATCCCGTCCCTTCGTCGCAGCCGCAGCTCGTCGTCGGCCGAGCAGCTGCCGGGGAGGTACCCCAGGGAGCCGTGCGGCGTGCTGATGGTGATGCTGTGGGTCCGGACAGTCCGGTCCTGGGCCGCGACCGGTTCCAGTTCGACCTCGGTTCCGGGCAGCGGCCTGCCCACGGGCTGCAGCCCGTGGCCGGGGTCGTCCACCACCAGGTGGAAGAACTTGGCGAGCGTGGTCTCGGAAGGCCCGTACAGGTTGATGACGGCGGTGCCGGGTGCCGCCGAGCGCCACCGGGTCACGTGTTGCCCGTAGAGCGGCTCACCGGCGAACAGGGTCCAGCGCAGCTCGGGCATCCGTGTGGCGGCCGCGGAGATCCACCGGGCACTGAGACTCGGCACGAGGTGGACGACGCTCACCGCGTGCTCGGCGATCCACGGCAGCACGGCGTCGGGCCTGGAGCGGACATCGGCCTCCGCGATGTGCAGTTCGCCGCCCGCCATGAGCGGCAGCAACAGGTCCCGGAAGACCACGTCGAAGGAAGGCGAGGTCAGCATGCCGGTGCGGGTCCCCGGACGGATGCCGAGCGTTTCGATCTCCCAGTCCAGGAACTGCAACAGGCCGCTCGCCAGCCCGATGATCCCCTTGGGAGTGCCCTGGCTGCCGGAGGAGAAGACGACGTAGCCGGCCCCTTCGGGCAGGATCCGCGGCTCCACCCCGGGCACGGGCTCGACCTCGGTGCCGGGCAGGCGGATCACGGCGCTCGGACGGGCCGCGTCGATGGCGGCGGTCACCCGGGACGCCGATTGCGCGGCGTCGATCAGTACCGGTACCAGGCCGGCGGCCCGTACCCCGAGGAAGGCCCCGGGCAGTTCGGGGTGGCCGTCACAGAGGATGACGACGGGCGAGCCCGGTGGCAGACCGGGCCCGGAGCATCGGCGCCGCCATTGTTCGGCCTGCTGTCCCAGCTCTGCGTAGCTGAGGCGTTGCTGCGCGCCCACGATCGCGGTGAGACCGCTGTGCCGGGCGGCGACGTCGCGGAACCGGGTGACGATGGGACACGTCATGGTCGCTGTCACGGGACCGGCCCCTGTTACCGGGCGCCGATCTCTTCGATGCGCTGCTCCAGTATCCGGGCGAGCTCGCCCAGGGAGGTGGTCTCGAAGACGTCCTCGATCGAGCAGGTGACCCCGAGCTCCTCGCTCAGCCGGCCGGCGAGCTGGATCATCTCGATGGAGTCGAAGCCGAAGGCGATGAGGTCGGTGTCCACGGCGAGTTCGGCGTCGCAAATGCCCGAAGCGACGGACACCACCGTGTCGACCGTCCGCTCCGCACCGGTGTTGGTCATGAGGTCTCCTCGTTGTACGGACGGCTGGCGGCACTCACGGGATGGAGGCGTCGCAGGGGTCGACAGGGCGCGCGACAGGGCCGGTCGGGCCGTATGAGGGGAGAACAGCCGCTGTCTGTGCCGGCGGGTGTGGCCGGGGAACCCTTCACCGTCAGATCGCGTGTGTTTCTGGAATCTAAGAGAGGGATCGGGAGGTTGTCAATGGATCTCCACTGCGGCAAACATCGCAGCTGGCAGCGCATGTGACACATGGTCAGAGACCATTTTCGGCCGAAGTTCCCGTTGTGCCGGACAAGATCCTCATCAACCTCACAGACGTCGGCCGGACGTTGACCGGCGCGCTGTGCGTCGGCGTATCCTGCGCTCGTTCCGCACGGCCTCCGGAAATTCAGGGAGTTACCCATGTCAGGTGCCGACGCGTCCGCCGACGGAGTCGACGTAGACGCCGCTCTGGTCCGGCGGCTGCTTGCCGCACAGTTCCCGCAGTGGGCGCACCTGCCCGTGGAGCGGGTCGATTCCGCGGGAGTCGACAACGCGCTCTACCACCTGGGTGATGACAAGACCGTGCGCCTGCCCCGGTCGCCGTGGAGCGCCGAACACATTCGCAAGGAGCAGCGATGGCTGCCGGTCTTCGCCCCGCAGCTTCCGCTGGCCATACCCACTCCGCTCGGCAAGGGGACACCGGGCGAGGGCTATCCGTGGCACTGGTCGGTCTACCAGTGGCTGGACGGCCGGGACGGCATCGACACCCCGCTGGCCGACGAGCACGAGGCCGCCCGCGCGCTGGCCGGCTTCGTCGGAGCCCTGCACGGGATCCGCACCGCCGACGGCAACCGCTCGGGCCTGCACAGCGGACTGAGGGGAGTGCCGCTGCCCGTCCGAGACCCGGTCGTCCGGGAGTCCATCGCCAACCTGCGGGGCATCGTGGACGTGGACGCGGTGACGCAGGCCTGGGAGAACGCCATCGCGGTGCCCGCCTGGCGTGGCGCGCCCGTCTGGACCCACGGCGACCTGCACCCCGGCAACCTGCTCGTCCAGGACGGCCGGATCGGTGCGGTGATCGACTGGGGGCTGATGAGTGTCGGCGACCCCGCACTGGACGTGATGGTCGCGTGGACCTACCTGTCGGCCTCGGCACGCGTCACCTTCCGGGAGCACCTGGCCGTGGACGATGACACCTGGGCACGCGGACGCGGCTGGGCCCTGTGCGTCGGGGTGATCGCCTACGCGTATTACATGCGGACGAACCCGGTGCTCGCCGGATTCAGCAAGCGCGCCGTCGACGAGGTTCTCGCGGATCTCCAGCCGGCGGTGTGAGCGGCTGCGGCAGGCGCCGCAGCCCACTGCGGCCGCGCCGGGCGGCGGGGTCGGCAGGGACCGTCCCGAGCCGCTCGGCCGCGCGCCTTCAGCCCTGCTCGGCCCGGTCCCGGTCGCGCCAGGCGATCCACTTGCGCAGGACGCCGAGGTCGTAGTCCGGCCCGCCGATCCCCACGGTGAAGAGCGAGACGCCCAACTTGCGCAGGCGCGGCCCGAGCACATCGGGATCACCTACGTGGGAGGGACCGCCCCACACGCCGGTGGACACCTCGATCTCCGCGATGTCGCGGCCGATCGCGGTGCAGTGCCCTCGCAGTACGGCCAGCTTCCTCTCGATCGTGTCCGGGTCGGCGAAGCTGTGCCAGATGTCCGCGTGCCGGGCGACCAGCGGGAGGGTCTTCTTCTCCCCCTCGCCGCCGATCAGAACGGGAATCTTCCGGGTCGGTGTCGGATTCATCCGGGACATGCGCGATTCGATGCGCGGGAGTGCCTGCGCGAGATCGTCCAGCCGCTTGCCGTCCGGCGGGAAATCATATCCGTACTCGACGAAATCCCGCTCGCACCAGCCGGCGCCGACGCCGAGAATGAGCCGCCCGTCACTGATGTGGTCGACCGTCCGGGCCATATCGGCAAGGAGCTCGGGATTGCGGTAGCCGTTGCAGCTCACCAGGGGGCCGAACTCCGTTCTGCTGGTTGATTCGGCCCAGGCGGCCAGCATCGTCCAGCATTCGAAGTGCATTCCATCGGGGTCGCCGGTCAGGGGAAAGAAATGGTCCCAGTTGAAGATGACATCGACGCCGAGATCCTCCGCCTCGGCGACGGTGTCGCGGATCTTCCGGTAGTTGGCGTGCTCCGGCTGGAGCTGAAGTGCAACTCTGGCAGGCTTGGTGATCATGCAGGTCAGCGTAACTCAGAATGCGGCCCAACGGCTTCCCCCGATTTGCCGGTTGAGCATTTCGGGAGCATCCTTGACGCTCTTCACGCTCCGCGACTAGGGTCGCCATGCAGCCCTTTGGTGTCATTACCCATTTCCACGCGACGGAGATGAGACCCGGACGGCGTACGGCTCGTCAGGGATACTCTCGGCCGCGTCCGCCTTATTGCCCCTGCCGCCACGAATTTCTCGCGGCAGCGCGCGGCGCCTACGACTTCGATCAGGAGCTTCTTCGCTTATGTCTGCAATATCCGGTACCCCTCACATCGGAATCGAAGCACAGCACATATACCTGCGGTTCAACGGCAACACCGAGGCGTACGACCTGCTTGAGGACATGCTTCCGCTGTCCTACGAGCTCCACATGGGCCGGGAGGTCCGTGAACTCATCGCCGACGGGCTCGCCGCACTCCGGAAGTGCACCACCGAGGAGGAGGCCGACGCCGTCTTCGCCGCCTCCAGGGAGGCGTACGAGAGGCAGGGCTTCGCCTCGCTCCTGACGAAGGAGAAGGAAGGGGGCTGGACGCGCACGATGAGGAACGCCGGCCTGGACGCCGCCTCCGGCCACTTCGTGGACGTCGGCAACCCCAACAACAAGTTCGGCGACTTCCTCCTGCGGCACAACAGCCGGTTGGAGAAGGTGACCGGTGTCGACCACCGCATCGACCCGGGTGTGCTGACGGGCGAGCGCCTGCACTTCGCCCACCAGGAGGACGAGTCCGCCATTCCGCTGCCGGACGCCGTCGCCGATGTCGTCGGGTTCCGGCTCGCGCTGCACCACATGACGACCGACGTGCAGGAGGCACTGCTGCGCGAGGCGAGCCGGATCCTGCGTCCGGGCGGCGAGATCCTCATCATCGAGGATTCGTACACGGATGCCCCGGCCCTCAACGACAACGCACTCACGATGCGTTTCAACCGCCTCGGGGACGAGGACAAGTACGCCCTGATCGCTCTGCTCGACGCCTCGTCGTGCCTGACGACGTACGAAACCATCCCCTTCCCCTTCACCTACCGCTCCATCACGCAGTGGGAGGAGCAGCTCCGCGCTGTCGGCTGCGGGGAGGTCCGCAGCATCTACTGGGGCTTCCCGATGTTCACCCAGTACAACGCCCCCATGGGCATCATCCGCGGCTCGAAGGCGAGCGTCTGACGAAATCGCCACCGCGGAACAGGGCGGCACACACCTCGGGTGTGTGCCGCCCCGTTCCGATTCGGCCGGTCAGGGCACGAGGACGATCCGCCGGTGGTCCGGCAGCGATTCGAGCACGGCGTTGCCGGATCCAGCCGGCATCACCGAGACCAGCCGCAGGGCCTGCGCCCCGTCGATGAAGTCGGGCAGCTCCGCGTCTGGCTCCCGCGGGCCCGCGTACTCGAAGCGCAGCACCGGAAGGTCCATGTCGCGTACGTCGACCAGCCGTTCCGCGACGGTCCGGCAGGAGCTGTTGCCGAACAGGTCACCCGGTACCGGCCGGAACCCGAGCCGCAGCTTGAACGCGCACAGCCCGGGGTGGGTCACCGTCCCGTACAGGTTGATGTCGTTGCCCAGCGAGAGCCAGCGCATACCGCGCGACGCCGCCAGGTCGGCCAGCGCGAGATACATCCCGCGCGGGATCTCAGCACCGCGTCGGCCCGGCGCCACCGCGCTGAACCGGGTCACGAGTGCGGAGAGTTCGGGGTCGAAGCGGACGACGACGCCTCCGGCCAGTTCGCCGTCCTCCCGCCAGGTGACGAGCAGGAACGGCGAGTCCGGCGCCAGGGTTCCCGAGCGGTACCGGGCGGCGAAGTCGTGGCCGAGCCGCATCCCCTTCACCTGTGCCGAATAGAGCTCGGCCCATTCGTCGTAGCGTGACTCGTCGATGGGTTCGGAGATCTCCATCGTCATCCGGTCCAGCCGGCTCAGGGCCGTACGGCTGCGCCTGCGCTGCTTCGGGCTCTGCCGTTCGACGAGGGCGGCCGAGCCGCCCGACGCCGACGCCACCCAGTGCAGCCACGTCGGCCGTACGACCAGGTCCGGATCGCGCAGGGCCTCCCAGCGCCGGTCGTCATCGAGCGTGAGCTGCACCATGTTGGGCCGCTCGGGTCCGGCATGCTCAAGCTCGGCCCGGAGCTCGTCCGGGTGCGCGACCTCGGTGACCCTCAGGCCTGCGGTTTCGAAGGATGACATGGGCCGCCCTTACATCCGGTCGAGCGAGGCGGTTCGGCGGCTCTGGTCCTCGAGGAACCGCAGGGCCACGAGACCCAGCACGCAGAACACCGTGCCGATCAGCGCTTCCTTGGCCAGCAACGAGCCCACGGTGCCCAGGTCGGAGCCTGCGACGACGGCACGGGCCGCCTCGATGGCATGAGTGAGCGGAAGGACGGAGCTGATGTGCGCCATCCAGTCCGGCAGCACGTCCAGCGGCACATTCACTCCGCAGAAGATGAGGAGGATGCCGAACGTGATGTTGGAAAGCACCGAGGTTTCACGGACCCGGAGTGCCACCGCGGCGTTGAGTAGGCCGAGTCCGGTGCACGAGGCCGCAGCGACCAGCGCGATCAGCATGATCTTCGGCCATGCGGAACCGGGTACCGGCACACCGAGCAGCAGGGAGCCGACCGACAGACCGAACAAGGCGACGACCCAGCCGTTGGCCAGCGTGGGGAGGGCACGGCCGAGGAACAGGGGGATCCGGCGCGCAGGGCTCGCCAGGATGATCCCGAGTGTGCCGGTGAAACGCTCACCGGCGATGGTGTTCGCGATGCCGAACAGGCAGGGGATCGCGATGTACTGGATGGCGTTGCCGACAAGATAGAACGAGTCGGAGCCGACGTTGGCGGCACGCCCGAGGTTGACGAACAGCAGGATCTGGAAGATCGGGGCGATCAGCAGGCTCGGGATGTAGATCCACGGGCTGAGCCAACTGAACAACGCACGGAAGCTGATCAGTCCACCGACAAAGAACAGTCGGATCGAGGACACGACACTCCTAGGTGAGCGAAAGGGTGGCTTGCCGGCGGGCGGACCGCAGGATGTTCTCGGAGAGCACTGCCGCGACGATGCCGTAGACCAGGCCGAGGGCTGCGCAGATGCCGAGAGAGACCCACGGGGACTCGCCGTTCGCCGACTCGCGGATGGCCTGGACCGCCCACGTGGGCGGCAGGACCCGGGAGATGCCGGCGACCCAGTCGGGGAACATGCTGAGCGGGACCAGGAAGCCGCAGAGCAGCCAGCCCGGGTACTCCAGCACGTTGCCCAGTGCCCAGGCCGTGCGGTAGCGGACGACCGTGACGGAAAGCATGAAGCCGACCATGGAAACCGAGATGATCGAGAGCAGGACGCAGGCCACGAAGGCCACCGGGCTCGCGATGTGCAGCGGGATGTCGAAAACCAGCCAGCCCCAGAGCAGCGTCGCGCCCATGCTGTAGAGCCCGAGCGAGGCCATGGCCCCGGTGATGGGGATCAGGGTCAGTGCGAAGGGTGTCGGTGAGGAGACCATCAACTCCAGTGTTCCACCGAAGCGTTCGCGCTGCAGGGCGCTGCTGGCCGTGGTGGCGATGGCGGACCAGACACCCATCATGGACGCGCCCAGTGCGGCGTACACCATGACGTCGGGATCGGGTGAGACCCGGTAGACCAGGAAGGCCGAGGTGGCGAAGAACAGCGGCCAC
Organism: Streptomyces sp. NBC_01520; assembly: GCF_045040375.1. NCBI lineage: Bacteria > Bacillati > Actinomycetota > Actinomycetes > Kitasatosporales > Streptomycetaceae > Streptomyces > Streptomyces sp. NBC_01520. The sequence continues at coordinate 1,230,335 of NZ_CP109404.1, read as the reverse complement.
ACCACCTGGAGGAAGCCATCGAAGGCGGAGGTTGCGATGATCTTGATCTGGATCCACCAGGCCACCATCAGGAACCGGGGGACGGCGAGCAGGGGTGAGCGGTGGTTCATGAGGCGGTCACGAGTTCCACGTAGGCGTCCTCCAGCGTGGGCTCGCGCCAGGCGACCCTTCCCACGCGTGTCGCCGTCAGGGCCGCGAGCACCTCACTCGTGATTTCGGCGTCGGCCTCTGCCTGGATGTTGAGGACCTGGGTGGTCTCCCGCTCCTCAACCGCCACGCTGCGTACGCCGGCCAGGGCACGGACGGCCTCGAGCTCGCCCTCGGCCAGGCCGAAGGTCTCCACTTCCAGCACGCGCCCCGCGGAGACGCGCTTCTTGAGTTCGTCGGGCTTGCCCTCGGCGACGATGCCACCGTTCTGGATGACGGCGATGCGGTCGCAGAGCTCGTCGGCCTCGAACATGTAGTGCGTGGTGAGCAGGATCGTCTTCCCGGACTCCTTGAGTCGGGCAATGGTGCCGCGAAGCTCGCGTGCGCCGACCGGGTCGATGCCGATCGACGGCTCGTCGAGGAAGATGAGTTCCGGGTCGTGCAGCAGGCCGCGCGCGATGTGCAGGCGCTGCTTCATACCGCGGGAGAACCCCTCGACGCGTTCCTTCTCGCGTCCGGCCAGGCCGACCAGCTCGAGCAGTTCGCCGATACGGGCACGCTGGGTGGCGGGCGGCAGCCCGTAAAGCTCCGCGAAGTAGCGAAGGTTGTCCCAGGCGGAGAGCCGGTCGTACAGACCGCGGTCACCACCGAAGACGTACCCGATGTCGCGCCGGACCTGGCGCGCCGAGGTCACGACGTCGTGGCCAAGTACCTTTGCAGATCCTTCGGTCGGAAGGAGCAGTGTGGTCAGCATCTTTATCGTCGTGGTCTTGCCTGCGCCGTTCGGGCCGAGCAAGCCGAACAACTCACCCTGCTCGATGGTGAAGTTCACGCCACGTACGGCGTCCACCACCTTGCGTTCCCGGCTGAAGATGCCGGTGCGAGTCCGATATGAGCGTTTAAGATTGTTAACTTCTACGATGGACACGGCGCGACCATATCTAGATCGACTGGCAACGTAAAGAGTCGATCCTGGATCCGACCTGCAAGATCCGCAAGGTCCCAACCGCCCTGTTTCAGAGGCTTTTCGGGCAAGTCGATGACTGTTGCCATGAAGTCCGCGGTGGCTGAGACTAGCCGCTCCGAAACGATCGCCGGACAGGGAACGGGGTTGCGTATTCATGACCACAGGCAAGTACGGCATGGTGGCGCTGGACATCGACGACACGCTCATCAACTTCGACGACGAGGCGACGAGGCCGGTCATCGAAGCAGTGCACAACGTGGTCAAATCGGGTGCGCACGTGGTGCTGGCGACCGGGCGGGGAATGTTCGCCGCCCAGAGCGTCATCCGCATGTTTGACTTGGAAACCGGCCATTGCGTGGCCAGTAATGGGGCGGTGACCTTCTCGTATCAGCCGTTCGAGGTGGCGAGAGCCCTCACGTTCGACCCCCGCCCCGTCGTCGAGGACGCCCTGCGCAAGCTTCCCGAGGCGCTCGTCGCGGTGGAGGTCGTAGGCCGCGGCTATCGGGTCAACCAGCCTTTCCCCAGTGGGGAGATAGGCGGGAAGATGTGGGTCGAGCCGGTCGAGAAGCTGATGGCCGAGCCCGTCACCAGGGTGCTCGTACGTGACCCGGCGGCGGCACCCCACCGGCATCAGGAGTTCGCGCCCGAGGGCGTGTCGAAGATCTCCGGACTCGCGGTGCTCGCCGAGAGTTTCGGTCTGGGGCCCCAGGACGTGCTAGCCATCGGTGACGGGATGAACGACATCGAGATGCTCCGGTGGGCGGGCCGTGGCGTCGCCATGGGACAGGCCAAGGACGCCGTGAAAGCAGCCGCGGACGCCGTGACCGGCTCGATCACCGAGGACGGCGCGGCCATGGAGCTGAACCACTGGTTCTGATCAACTCCCTTGCGGAACCGGGTGCGGCGTGGATTAGTGTGCCCGGCGTGGAGCAGCGAGAGTTCAACAGAATGGGCAGGTCGGCGTCGGTTGTCGGGCTTGGGACCTGGCAACTGGGCGCAGACTGGGGCGTGGTCGACGAGCAGGATGCGTTGGCGATCCTGACGGCCGCGGTGGACAGCGGTGTGACGTTCCTCGACACCGCGGATGTGTACGGGGACGGCCGCAGCGAGAAGTTGATCGGGCGGTTCCTGAGCGAGCGCCGGAGTGCCGGGGGCGAGGAGATCTTCGTCGCGACGAAGATGGGTCGACGGGCCCCGCAGGAACCGGACGAGTTCACCCTGGACAATTTCCGGACGTGGACGGATCGTTCGCGCACCAATCTCGGCGTTGACATGCTGGATCTTGTGCAGTTGCATTGTCCGCCCACGCCGGTGTTCTCGAGGGGCGCTGTCTACGATGCGCTCGACGCCCTGGTGGCAGAGAAGGCGATCAGCGCATACGGGGTCAGCGTGGAGACGTGCGACGAGGCACTCGCCGCGATCGCGCGTCCGAACGTGGCCAGCATCCAGATCATTCTCAATCCGTTCCGCCGGAAGCCTCTTGAGGAAGTGCTCCCGGCGGCGTTTGCCGCTGGGGTTGCGGTCATTGCCCGGGTGCCCCTGGCGTCGGGAATGCTGTCCGGCAGATTCCGGTCAGATTCGGTCTTTGCCGCGGACGACCACCGCAATTACAACCGGCACGGCGAGTCGTTCGACATCGGGGAGACGTTCTCCGGTGTCGACTACGACAGGGGCCTGGCGGCGGCGGCGGAATTTGCCGCACTGGCTCCGGAGGGTGCGACCACCGCGCAGACGGCACTTCGCTGGATCACGCAGCAGCCTGGTGTGACCACGGTGATCCCGGGCGCGAGCAAGGTGGAGCAGGTACGGGCCAACTCTGCAGCCGCGTACCTGCCGGACCTGCCGGAGCACACGCTCGCAGCCGTCGAGGACCTGTACGACCGCCGGATCCGCGGGCAGGTGCACCACCGCTGGTGACACGGCCCGGGGGTCGGACCCGATGCCGGATCGTCCGGATGACGAGGAGAGCTACATGCAGTTGTCACACAGCGGGGCCAAGATGGCCGGCGTCTCCGGATTGCGCAGCATCATGGATGACGTCGCCGCCAGCACGGCGGGAGTCTCGGCAGACGATTGGCTGAACCTCAGCGTGGGCAATCCGGCCCCCATTCCCGCGGCACGTGAGATGTGGCAGGCCGCGCTGGCGGAATCGCTGGCCGAAGACTTCAGCCGGGCCGGCTGCCACTACGGCCCCTCGCGCGGCAGCCAGGTCCTCGTCGAGGCCATCGCCGGCTACTTCAACCGGACGTACGGCTGGGAGCTGGGACCAGAGAACATAGTCGTCGGCCCCGGCAGCCAGATGGTCTGCTTCGCCGCAGCCTCTCTCTTCGCCGGGCCAGGGCCCCTCGGGGATCGGCGGGTGGTCCTGCCCATGGTCCCCGACTACACCGGGTATCAGGGCCTGTGTATGCATGACGGTGGCATTGTGGGGATCGCGCCCCTGATCCAGCGGGAGGGAAGCCATCGCTTCCGCTACGCGCTGGACCTCGACGCGCTGCACAGACAGTCGGACATCGGCATGCTGCTGGTTTCCAGCCCCGGCAATCCCACCGGCCGGGCCCTCGAGCGGTCGGACGTGGACGCACTGACCGCGCTAGCGGTGGAACGTGACGTCCCGCTCTTCATCGACCATGCCTACGGTTCGCCGTTTCCGCAGATCGCCGAGGTGCACACCGAGCCGATGCTGCACAGGCAGGTCGTCCACTGCTTCTCGGCGTCCAAAGCGGGCCTCCCCGGCGAACGGATCGGCTTCGCGATCGGCGCGCCGCAGTACATCGATGCACTGGCGTCGTTCATGTCCAACTCCGTCCTTCACGCACCGCAACTCACACAGGCGGCGCTGGCCCGCACCCTGCGGGACGGACGGCTGGATCACGTCACGCGCACGGCGATTGTGCCGTACTACCGTCAGAAGAAGCGCTTTGCCGAGGAACTCCTGTCGGAACTGATGCCGAAGGATATCGACTGGCGGATGCACTCCGGCGTCGGCGGAATGTTCTGCTGGCTCTGGGTGGACCATCCGTGGTTCGATGACGTCGTCCTCTACAACCGCCTTAAGGAACGTCAGGTATTTGTCGTTCCGGGTCGGCACTTTTTCGTGGACCAGCTCTTCTCCCCTGGCCTGGGTGCCCATGCAACCCAGTGCTTCCGCATCAGCCTCAGCGCAGATGAAAAGGTGATCACCGAAGGTGTCCACCGCCTGGCGGAGGTCTTGACGGAACTACGTGACAGCTCCGCCGGTATCCGTCGTCATGGATCAGGCGTCGTCGGTTCCGGTATTGCGAGGCGGTGACTGGGCAGACGCTGTGACGGGCTCGCCGTAGGGCAGCAGCACCCTTCAGCTCGCCGTCTGCGAGTTCCGCGACCACGGAGTAACGTCCGTGCAGGTCTGCCGGTGGCTGCGTGCGATGCCCGACGGGCTGCTCGAAAGCCTGCCGGCCGCCCACCATCCCGCGGTTCGGGCGGAGTCGGATCTGCTGCGCGAATCGGTGGAACGGGCGTTCCCCGACGCGGCCCGTCGCGCAGACGGCCGACAGCCAGGGCGTGGGCGGCAGGTCCGGACCGCCCCGACAGCTCGGGGGAGACGGCCTGCGTCACGGGGGACGGCGGTGCGTCAGTACCCGGTCCCGCGCTTGACCTGGGAACGCTCGACCCCGTGTGTCGCACCCTTGTCGTCCAAGGTCCGACACGCTGCGGCGATGTCCTGGCCCAGACGGTCGATCTGCTCGCGGCTCAGAGTTTCCTTGACCAGGGCACGCATGATCTTCACCCGCTCCGCGTTGGGCGGAAGGGTGTACGCCGGCACCATCCAGCCGCGCTCGGCCGAGAGCTGCCAGGCGACGTCGGACTCGTCGTAGGAGTGCTTGCCGGCGAGGCGGAAGGCGACGAGGGGCAGCTGCTCGAGGTCGCTGCCGATCACTTCGAAGCGGCCGCCGGCACGCAGGTTGTCCGCCAGCGCCCGGGCGTTCTCCTGCATGATCTTCATGACGTAGGTGTAGCCCTGGCGGCCGAGACGCACGAAGTTGTAGTACTGCGCGAGCACCATCGCCGAGCCGGTCGAGAAGTTGAGGGTGAACGTCGCATCGGTCTTGCCCAAGTAGTTCTCGTAGAACACGAGATGCTGCGCCAGGTCGGACTCCTCGCGGAAGACCAGCCAGCCGACGCCGGGGTAGACCAAGCCGTACTTGTGTCCCGAGACGTTGATGGAGCGGACCTGCTCCAGCCGGAAGTCCCATTCCGAGTCCGGGTAGAGGAAGGGCCACACGAAGCCGCCGCTGGCCGCGTCGACGTGGATCGGGATGTCGAGGTCCCGCTTCTTACGGATGTCCCGCAGGAGCTTGTCGATCCCGACGACGTCGTCCTTGTGGCCGGTGAACGTCGTACCGAGGACGGCGACGACACCGATGGTGTTCTCGTCGAGGTGGGGCTCCACGTCCTGCGGACCGATCGTGTACTTGCCCTCTTCGAGCGGCACGATCCGCGGTTCGACGTCGAAGTAGCGACAGAACTTCTCCCACACGACGTGGACGTCGCCGCCGAAGACCAGGTTGGGCCGGTCATTCGGCAGCTTGGCCGCCTGACGGCGCTCGCGCCATTTCCACTTCAGGGACAGCGCGCCGAGCATGATCGCCTCGGACGAGCCCTGGGTCCGGCATCCGGTCGTCTTTCCCGGCGCGTGGAAAAGATCGGCGAGCATGCGCACGCAACGCTGCTCGATCTCGGCGGAAATCGGGTATTCGGCGTGGTCGATGAAATTGCGGTGGAGATTCTCGGTGATGAGCCGTTGCGCCTCCGGCTCCATCCAGGTGGTCACGAACGTCGCGAGGTTGCGTTGCGGATCGCCCTCCATGGCGAGATCGACATCCACGAGCCTCATCGCATCCGTCGCGGCCATTCCTTTGTCGGGAAAAGAATCCGAGGGGGAGGGCGCGGTGAGGAATCGGTTGCCGAAAAGGGCCACATCGTCGCGCATTGTCATACGACGATTCAAACAGTGTCGCGCTTTCCTCCGAGAGGGACACGCCGGGACATGACATGCGCGCCCCGACGGTGGACGTGACCGGGCGGGGCGGCAGTTGGAAAACCTCCCCCAGGCCTTCACACATCTGGCCCTGATCGACGCGGCGATCACCTTGGACGCGAAGCTCAATGGCGCACGCGGGGGGGCGGGACCTGGTCACCGCTCGGCCCGCCGTGCCCGCCGCCCCCGGAAGTACGTACCGCTGTCCGGGAAACCACGGACGCGCGGCGTCGAACCGACGGGCAGAGTCGTGGTCATGCCGTGACCGCCAACGGCACAGGGGGCGGCGGGGCGGCCCGGAGGACGGTGTGGTGGGCGCGGGGCGGCGGTGAGCCTCACCGTCACCGGCCGGTCCGCCGATCTTCCGGGCCCCTACCGGGGGACGCCGACGCACCCGGGGCCTGCGGGACGGAACACTCCCGTCGCGCGGGCCCCGGGTGCGCGCGTTGACTCCGGTCAGCCCGCCTGGGCGCCTGTGTGCAGGGCGAGGGCTCCGTGAGCGGGGAGGGCGGCCTGGATCGTGCCGTCGTCCCCGACGGTGACGGTGTTGCCGTCACAGTTGTCCGGGGCGGCAGCGGCGACGTTGCAGTAGGTGCCCGCGGGGAGGGAGGTCGTCAGCGTCTCGGAGAGATCGCCGTCCCCGTTGTTGAGGGCGACGAATCCCTTGTCGCCCCGGCCGAACGCGATCGCGTTGCCGCCGTTGTCCCACCAGTGGGTCAGCTCCGCCTGGCCGACCGCGTTACGGAAGCCGACGAGGCCGGTGATCGCCCGCTGGGTGTGGGCGTTCGTCCAGCCGTCGGTTCCGCTCGGCGGGCCCGCGTCCTTGCTGGACCACTCGTAGCCGGAGTACACGTTCGGTGAACCGTAGGGCGAGGCCAGCATGAAGACGTTGGCGAGGGTGTAGGTCGCGCCGTCCTTGTAGGTCAGCGTCGAACCGTTGCGCTCGGTGTCCCAGTTGTCGACGAACGTGCGGGCGGCGTCGCTGCCCAGCTTGCCGTCCGCGACCGACTTCAGCTGTGCGATGCCGCCGCCCTGGAAGGCGCTCTTGAGGTGGCCGCCGTAGCGGAACTCGTCCACGTCACCGATGCCCGTGTACTCCTCGGGCTGCACGGCCTCGCCGCCGCCGTGGATGACCTCCGAGACCCAGAATCCCGGATCGCTCATCTTGCCCTTGATGGCAGCGATGTCGTCCGCCGCCATGTGCTTGGCCGCGTCGATACGGAAGCCGTCGACGCCCAGTGAGCGCAGGTCGTCGAGGTACGCGGCGACGGTGGACCGGACCTGGTCGTTCCCGGTGTCGAGGTCGGAGAGACCCACCAGTTCGCAGTTCTGCACGTCGTCGCGGCTGGTGTAGTCCTTGATGTCGGCGCGGCAGGTGTGGAAGCCGGAGTCCTGGAAATAGCCCGGATAGTCATACTTGGTGTAGGCCGTGCCGCCCGTTCCGGTCCCGGAGCCGGCGGCCATGTGGTTGATGACGGCGTCGGCGACGACCTTCACCCCTGCTGTGTGGCAGGCGGCGACCATTCCGGCGAACGCGTCACGGTCGCCCAGACGGCCGGCGATCTTGTAACTGACGGGCTGGTACGAGGTCCACCACTGGTCACCCTGGATGTGCTCGCTCGCGGGTGACACCTGTACGTAGCCGTATCCGGCAGGGCCGAGCTCGTCGGTGCAGGCCTTGGCCACGTCGGCGTACTGCCGCTCGAACATGGTGACGGTGACGGTCTTCTCGCCGGGGGGTGTCGCCTGGGACTGCCAGGGGGCGACCGTCGCCAGGGCTGCAACGGTCATGACTCCGGCGACAGTTCCGCCGAGCAGACAGAATCGGTGCTGAGTGGTGCGGTGGTGCATGGTGCGGCTCCTTCGACGACAGGGCACAGCTGTGCCCTCGAAGACAGCCACGCGCCAGGCTGTCGTGGGGGGAACGCCTCAGACCATGCCGCCCGTCCGTGTACACGTCAAGGACTTCTGCAAGGCCTTGCGAAAGATTGCGCAAGGTGCGTCGGGGTGGCGGGGCGCTCCGCGGACACGGCGTCCGGTGGGTCTCGGACGGCAACGTTCCAGGTCGGGGAAGCCGTGCCGGTCGGGCGGTCGGCAGGGCTGCGTGGGCCGCCAGGGGCACCGGCGCGCGGTCGGGCCGTGCCCCTGGCGGCGTGCGGTCAGGCCACTGCCGCGGCGGCCGGTACCAGGTGCGGCCCGGCCCCGGCCCCGTGGTGATTCCTCGTGACGGGCCGGTGCGGGGCCGCGGTGGTCTCCGCGTCCCTGAGCAGTGCGACCAGCGCGGACCTGGCACGGGCGACGCGTGAGCGCACGGTTCCGATGGGGGTTCCCGTGACCGCGGCGGCCTCCGCGTAGGAAAGTCCCAGGAGTTGGGTGAGGACGAACGCCTCGCGGCGCTCGGCGGGGATCGTCGCCAGGAGATCGGCGAGAGCGATGCCGTCGTCGAAGCCGGGCAGGCCCCGTGGCTGCGACCGCTCGACCGCGGACTGCCAGTCGTTCCGGTCCGCAGGTCTGGGCCTGGCGGCGGCACGGCGCAGGCTGTCCACGACGGTCCGCCGGGCGATGGAGAGCAGCCAGGTGCGCGCCGACGAGCGGCCCTCGAACCGGTGGAGGCTGCCGAGCGCGCGCAGGAAGGTGTCCTGGGTGAGGTCGTCGGCCGCCTGGGGGTCGGGGCTCAGGAAGGCGACGTAGCGCCGTACGTCGTGGTGCAGGACGCGTATGAAGCGGTCCATCGCTTCGGCGTCCCCGGAACGCGCGGCGAGGGCCAGTCGCGTGGCCCGTTCGTCGGCGCCACGCGTGTCCCGCGGCGTTCTCTTCCCGACGGCCGGGCGTGGGGGCAGGGCAGGAGTCATCGCCTGATGTCCTTCTGGGAGTCCGGGATCGTCCCGCGCGGGGGCGGGGCCGGTGCTGTGTACGACGCGGCCGGAGGAGGCCGCGCCGGTGCCCGGGGCACACCTGGTCGGGCCAGGGCGCCGGACGGGGAGCCGGCTGTCAGACGACAGCGATCCGGGGCGGCGGACCTCGGGTGCCGAGGGCGTGGACCAGCAGCAACTGCCGCAGCGTGCGGGCCCGGTGGGAACGCCGGGCGCGGACCCGCGGCCGGTCGGCAGGCAGGGGCAGCCGGAGGACGAGCCGGAGCGGAGCGACCAGCCATCCCGCGCAGGCGCGCAGCAGACGGAAGGCGGCCCGCTCCCCGCAGGCGAGCCAGAGGCCGCACAACAGGGCGGCCAGCAGGTGCGCGAGGAGCATCCCCGTCAAGGACCGGCCTGCCATCTCGTGCCCCGCGGACATCATCACCGCGTGCTCCGTCAGGCCGTCCGGGCCGGGGTGGTGCATCTCCCCGGTGCCGGGCACGGGCATCCCCGTCGAGGCGGAACCGTGCGTGTCGCCGAGCAGATACCGGGTCCACCGCCGGGTGGGCGAGGCACCGCCCGGCATCGAGGGGTGGACCGCGGCCTGAGCCAGCGAGAAGGCTGTGTGCAGGACCGCCTGGACCACGACCGCCGCCGGGACGACGAAGGCAAGGCCGCGCTCCCGGCGGGTGAACACCCAGGCCGTCGCACCCGTCACGGTGAGAGCACCGGCCAGGGCCCACCAGGGGAGAGGAGTCGCGGACATGACGATGTGGCCGAGGGCGGTGAGCAGCACACAGGCGGCTGCGAACACCACGGCCCTCACCGCGCGACAGCACCGGCCGGGAGTCATGGCGCGTTCATCCTCGCACCCCGTCCCGTCCACGACGGGGGAGTACGCGAACTTCCCGGCCCGCCGCCCGGTTTCGCCGCCGGGTTTCGCTCCCCGGCCTCGCGGACCCGGGCGAGGCGGGACCCGTGCTGCCGAACCGGGTTCGCCGCCGTCGTGCCCGCGCTCGACGAGGACCTGCCCGCCTCGGGCGTCACCCCGGTCCGCGAAGCCGTCCATCCGCGCCTCCTCCCGATGACGGCCGAGACCGGCCGCTGACGGCCCGGCGCGCGGCGCACCCCGTGAACCGTGTGGTGTCCGGCACAGGTGATGGCCCCGCGCCGGGCGGCCCGGCCGTGGATCCCTTGCCGCAGTGGGGATCCGGGGCTCAGGTCGTGCTGTGCGAGGCCGGCCGCCGGTGACCTGGATCTCTTCCCGGGAGGGCGTATCGGCTGGCACAGTGGTCGCGTCCCGGGGGAACGTCCATTGCCGACCGATGGGTGAGATGCCATGACCGCGACCGCCGCCGAGAACGCGCGCCACGCCCGCCGGGCCCGCACCGGGGGCCCCGAGGACGGGCCGAAGCTGCTGGAGCACATCCTGGGCTGGACGCTCGTCGTCGTCCTGGCGGTGTTCGTCACCCAGGCCGGACTCATGTGACGTACCCCGCGAGGGGCCGGACGGTCGCAGCGATGGAAGCCCCGCCGGGAGGCAGAGGGGCGGGGCGCCCGCCCGGCACCCCGCCCCCTTCCCGCCCTGCCGGGCGTGTACCCCGTCGGCGCTAGTTGATGGCCTTGATCAGCTCGCCGTCGGTCGTGTCACCGCTGAGCTCCCAGAAGAAGGTGCCTCCCAGGCCCTGCTGGTTCTTGTAGTCCATCTTCGTGGCGATGGTGGACGGGGTGTCGTAGCTCCACCAGTTGGTGCCGCAGTGGGCGTACGCCGTGCCGGCCACGGTGCCCGTCACCGGGCAGCTGTTCTTCAGGATCTTGTAGTCCTCGATGCCCGCCTCGTACGTGCCCGGGGCCGCCCCGGTCGCCGTGCCGCCCGGCTCCGACTGCGTGACACCGGTCCAGCCGCGGCCGTAGAAGCCGATGCCGAGCAGCAGCTTCTCGGGCGGGATGCCGAGCCCCTTGAGCTTGGAGATCGCCGCGTCGCTGTTGAAGCCCTCCGTCGGGATGCCCGGGTAGGACGTCAGCGGGGAGTGCGGGGCCGTCGGGCCCTGGGCGGCGAACGCGCCGAAGAAGTCGTACGTCATCGGGTTGTACCAGTCGAGGTACTGCGCCGCTCCGGCGTAGTCCACGGCGTCGATCTTGCCGCCGTCCGAGCCGTCGGCGGTGATCGCCGAGGTGATGAGATTCCCGGTGCCGAACTTCGAGCGCAGCGCGGCGAGAAGGTCGCCGTAGGCGTCGCGGCCGCTGGTGTCGCAGGTCAGGCCACAGGCGTTCGGGTACTCCCAGTCGATGTCGATGCCGTCGAAGACATCGGCCCAGCGCGGGTCCTCCACCAGGTCGTAGCAGGACTCGGCGAACGCGGCGGGATTCTGCGCGGCCTCGCCGAAGCCCCCGGACCAGCTCCAGCCGCCGAAGGACCAGACGATCTTCAGGTCCGGGTGCAGCTTCTTCAGCTTGCGCAACTGGTTGAAGTTGCCTCGCAGTTCCTGGTCCCAGGTGTCCGCGACGCCGTCCACCGACTGGTCGGCGGTGTAGGCCTTCTCGTAGTCGGCGTAGCTGTCGCCGATGGTGCACTTGCCGCCCTGGACGTTGCCGAAGGCGTAGTTGATGTGCGTGAGCTTGTCGGCCGAGCCCGACGTCTCGATGTTCCTGACGTGGTAATCGCGCTGGTAGACACCCCAGTTGGTGAAGTATCCGACCACCTTGTCGCCGGCCGCGGTGGGGGCGGCCTCGGCGGCTGCCGCAGGCTCCGCGGCAGGGGCCGCTCCCGCCGCAGACGTCCCCGCGACGCCGAGGAGAGCGGCGCCGAGAGCGACGGTACAGGCGGTTGCGGCGAGTGCCCTCAGGCGGGCGCGGGGACGGTGAAGTCCGGTCATTGTGGCTCCTCGTGGGGGAGGGCTTGGGCGTGGGGGCCCCTCGCTCCATCGTTTGGCATGGACGCGATGAGGCATTGGGGGAGACCGTAGAAGGACTAGACCAGTTGGGTCAATGGTGCGTACCAATTTCCGTGACCGTCCGGCCCCCGCACCCGGTGACGCAAGCGCTCCGATCGGGCATACTCGACCCGCCACAGCCGCTGGCCAGCGCCTCTCGTGATCCGAGAAGGCAGGATCGGCTGGGGAGTCATAGATTTCCGGGCATCGCCCGGGACCACCCGGCGGCGCCGCTCACACCCCGCGCGCGCGACCGCCGCAACGCCCGACAGGGAGGAGAGCGCCGTCATGTCCGACCGTGCCCCGCAGCCGGTGGAACGCCGTCTGCCCACCGAGGAGTCCCGGCAGCTCATGGAGCTGGTCCGCGACCTGGTGTCCAAGGAGATCGCTCCCCGGGCGGCCGAGGAGGAGGAATCCGGCCAGTTCCCGCGCGCGGTCTTCACCCTGCTCTCCGAATCCGGACTGCTCGGACTGCCGTACGACTCCGCGTACGGCGGCGGGGACCAGCCGTACGAGGTCTACCTCCAGGTCCTCGAGGAGCTGGCCGCGGCGCGGCTCACCGTAGGCCTCGGCGTCAGCGTCCACTCGCTGGCCTGCCACGCGCTCGCCGGATACGGCACCAAGGAGCAACAGGCCGCCCACCTCCCGGCGATGCTCGGGGGCGGGCTGCTGGGCGCCTACTGCCTCTCCGAGCCCTCCTCGGGCTCCGACGCCGCCTCGCTGCGCACGAAGGCCGTACGGGACGGAGGGGGTGCCTCCCGTTCGAGCGGGGCCGACGGTGGGGGAAGCTGGGTCCTCACCGGCACCAAGGCCTGGATCACGCACGGCGGGATCGCCGACTTCTACACCGTCCTGGCGCGCACCGGCGTGGAGGGCCCTCGCGGCATCACCGCGTTCCTGGTGCCCGGCGACGTCGACGGGCTCAACGCGGCCGTCCCCGAGAAGAAGATGGGCATGAAGGGCTCGCCCACGGCCCAGCTGCACTTCGACGGCGTGCGGATCCCCGACGCCCGCCGCATCGGCGAGGAGGGGCAGGGCTTCGCCATCGCCCTGTCCGCGCTCGACTCGGGCCGGCTGGGAATCGCCGCCTGCGCCATCGGCGTCGCCCAGGCGGCCCTGGACGAGGCCGTCGGATACGCCACGGGGCGGCACCAGTTCGGCCGGCCAATCGCGGACTTCCAGGGACTGCGCTTCATGCTCGCCGACATGGCCACCCGGATCGAGGCGGGACGGGCCCTCTACCTGGAGGCCGCACGGCTCCGCGACGCGGGCCTGCCGTTCTCGCGGCAGGCGGCGATGGCGAAGCTGTTCTGCACCGACGCGGCCATGCAGGTCACCACGGACGCGGTCCAGGTGCTCGGGGGCTACGGCTACACCCTCGACTTCCCCGTCGAGCGGCTGATGCGCGAGGCCAAGGTGCTGCAGATCGTCGAAGGCACCAATCAGATCCAGCGCATGGTCATCGCCCGCCACCTCGCGGGCCCCGAGACGCGCTGACCCGCACGGGCAGGTCCGACCACACGGGTGTCGTCATGATCCGGTTCCACTCCTGGTCATGGCGGCCCGGCAGTGTCCGGCCCGTACTCTCCCAATGACGTAGCAGCGCGAGGTAGACGGGCGGATCGGTGGTGTGCGGCACGGACTGCCGCGGAGCCTCCCGGGACGGCGGGCCGGGCTGCTGAACCGATTCTTCGGACGTCGGAGCGGCGAGACGGCGGCGGACGGGGCCAGCCGTTGAATGCAGCGTGGTCATACAGGACCAACGCCCGGGCGGGGTCCCGGGTCACTGTCCGGCCGATTCGCGCGCCCGTTCCTCGGGTGCCGCGTCCACCGGCCGGCCGGTGGGACTGCCCGCACCACGCCGGCGGAACCGTAGTGGTGCACCAGGAGCGTGCGTCCGTACGTCAGGCGGCGTGGCGCCGCGTCTGCGGTACCTGCTGCAGGGGGCGCGAGCCCGGACCCACGGCGTGCGAGAACGGCTGCATCCGCCAGTCGAGGCCCTGGGGGAGCGTCAGCAGCAGCGCCGTCTCCTGCTCCTGGACCTCGAGCGTCTCGTCGGCCGGACGCGCCCGGGAGGCGTCGCGGCTCGTGCCGGCGCACACGGTGAGGACGAACGGGTTCCACGGAGTGGGGCACAGCGCGTGCTCGGGCAGGACGTCCTCGTCCGCCAGCAGCGCGATCGGCTGCGCACAGTCCGGGCAGATCACCCGGTACATCTCGAATGTGTCGTACGCGTCGGAAGCGAGGTCCTCGTCGAGATCGACGGGCTCCGGTTCGGTACGTCCGGTGAGCTTCAGGCTCTGCATGGGATATTCCCCCCTCGGGTGGGCCGGCCAGGCGCCACGGCCTCGGCCACAGCAAGCACTTCCCGTGGGATGTCGGCCGTAACCGCGAGGTCGTCGGCTACTGACGCGTAAACCTGTGGCATTCGTCACATGCCCCCCGAACGTGCAGTTCCGGAGCCCCCACGACTGTGCCTGGAGGGACCCGGGGCCATAGGTTGATCCGCATGGAGGAGCTGGACCGTCAGATTGTGGAGTTGCTCGTCAAGGACGGGCGGATGAGCTACACCGACCTGGGCAAGGCCACGGGCCTGTCCACCTCGGCCGTTCATCAGCGCGTCCGCCGGCTGGAGCAGCGCGGGGTGATCCGCGGCTATGCCGCGGTCGTCGACCCCGAGGCCGTCGGCCTGCCCCTCACCGCGTTCATCTCGGTGAAACCCTTCGACCCGAGCGCCCCCGACGACATCGCCGAACGGCTGGCCGACGTGCCGGAGCTGGAGGCCTGCCACAGCGTCGCCGGCGACGAGAACTACATCCTCAAGGTGCGGGTCTCCAGCCCTCTCGAACTGGAGCACCTGCTCACCCGGATCCGCTCGCTGGCCGGCGTCTCCACCCGTACGACGGTCGTCCTCTCCACCCCGTACGAGGCGCGCCCCCCGCGCATCTGAGCCGCGCCCCGGTGTGTCCGAGGCGCGCACGGCGCGTATCGGAGGGGGTGCGGGCGGAATCGTCCCGGGCAGGCGCGAGACTGGTGTCATGACCGAGAGCACCGCCCCCCAGAGCGAACACCGCACCGTGCTGCTGCGCGGTGGAGACGTCCACAGCCCCGCCGATCCGTTCGCCACCGCGATGGTCGTCGAACGCGGCCATGTCGCGTGGGTGGGATCGGAAGGGGCGGCCGACGCCTTCGCGAGCGGCGTCGACGAGGTGATCGACCTGGAAGGGGCCCTGGTCACCCCGGCGTTCACCGACTCCCACGTCCACACCACATCGACCGGACTCGCCCTCACGGGGCTGGACCTCTCCGCCGCCCGCACGCTCACCGAGGCACTCGGCCTCGTGCGTGATTACGCGAACACCCACTCCGGCGAGCGGGTCGTCCTCGGCCACGGCTGGGACGCGACCCGGTGGCCCGAACAGCGGCCCCCGTCGCGCGCCGAGCTCGACGAGGCGGCCGGCGGCCGGCCCGTCTACCTGCCCCGGGTGGACGTCCACTCCGCCGTCGTGACGACGGCGCTCCTGGACATGGTCCCGGGTGTCACGGCGCTGACCGGCTACCACCCCGACGCCCCGCTGACCGGCGGCGCGCACCACGCGGTGCGCGCCGCGGCGCACGGCGCCGTCACCCCCGGCCAGCGGGCCGAGGCCCAGCGCGCCGCCCTGGCGCACGCCGCCTCGCTCGGCATCGGCACCGTGCACGAGTGCGCCGGTCCCGAGATCTCCGACGAGGAGGACTTCACCGGCCTCCTGAAACTCGCCTCCCAGGAGCCCGGCCCCCGGGTCTTCGGATACTGGGCGGAGCGGATCGAGGACGAGAAGGGCGCCCGGCGCATCCGTGAGCTCGGCGCCATCGGTGCGGCCGGAGACCTCTTCGTCGACGGGTCCCTCGGCTCGCACACCGCCTTCCTGCACGAGCCGTACGCCGACGCCCCGCACACCGGCACCGCCCATCTGGACGCCGCACAGATCGCCGCACACGTGACGGCCTGCACCGAGGCCGGACTGCAGGCCGGATTCCACGCCATCGGGGACGCGGCCGTCTCCGCCGTCGTGACCGGCGTCCGGGCCGCCTCCGAGAGCCTCGGACTCGCCCGCGTCCGTGCCGCCAGGCACCGGGTGGAGCACGCCGAGATGCTCACCCCCGAGACCGTCGCCGCCTTCGCGGAACTGGGGCTCACGGCCTCCGTCCAGCCCGCCTTCGACGCGGCCTGGGGCGGCCGGGAAGGCATGTACGCCGCCCGGCTGGGCGCGGAGCGGGCCGCCACCCTCAACCCGTACGCGGCCCTCCTGCGCGCCGGGGTGCCGCTCGCCTTCGGCTCGGACAGTCCGGTCACCCCGCTGGACCCGTGGGGAACCGTGCGGGCGGCGGCCTTCCACCGGACCCCGGAGCACCGCATCTCCGTACGGGCCGGATTCACCGCCCACACCCGGGGCGGCTGGCGGTCCGTCGGCCGCGACGACGCGGGCGTGCTCGTGCCCGGCGCCCCCGCCGACTACGCCGTCTGGCGTACCGGCGAACTTGTGGTCCAGGCCCCCGACGACCGGGTCGCCCGCTGGTCCACCGACCCCCGCTCCGGCACCCCTGGCCTGCCCGAACTCACACCGGGAGCAGCACTTCCGGTCTGCCTGCGCACGGTGGTCTTCGGACAAACTGTCTACGTAAGGCCGAACGAGTGACGTCGCAACTTCCCGTACCGCCGATCGAAGGCGCCGAGACTCTGCCGCGACCTGCGAGTCCTCAGCGCTGACCAGGCGATTCAGGAGAAAATCGCAGGTCGCACGGCTGTTGACAGGGAGCGCCCACCGGCCGGTAGGTTCGGCCGGGTCCACCACTGGACGTCCGACCGGTCAAACCTCCACGCAGTCGTCGAACGCCGCTGGGTCATGGGGCGGTGTGCCGCACCGGCGCACCACCCCTGACAGCCAGGTTCAGCGCCCGCGCCTCGGGGCGAGGGAAGGTTTCGTCCGGACGGCAGGTGCGACCCGGGTGGGGCCCGGAGGTTCAGTAGACAACGGCTTTCGGTCGACCCGCAGCCAGCGGGTCCCAGGTCGGCCCGAAGGACACCGGGCCCCGATCCGCAGTTCTGTCCGCAGTTCCACACTTCTGTCCGGCCCGGCCGGACGCGTGACGCGCCCCCTCACGACCGCGTCGGAGCCCGGTGGCGGCACGCTGGATATGGTGTGCACCTGCGTACGGACTTTAAGGGGCAGTAGTGAACGACGGCGGTCAGAGGCAGTTCGGCCCGCTCGGCACAGTCTTGGTGATCATTCCGACCTACAACGAGGCCGAGAACGTCAAGCTGATCGTCGCCCGGGTGCGCGCCGCCGTTCCGGAAGCGGACATCCTGGTCGCGGACGACAACAGCCCCGACGGCACCGGCAAGGTCGCCGACGAGCTCGCGGCCGCCGACAGTCAGGTGCACGTCCTGCACCGCAAGGGCAAGGAAGGGCTCGGCGCCGCCTACCTCGCCGGCTTCCGGTGGGGGGCCGAGCACGACTACGGGGTCCTGGTCGAGATGGACGCGGACGGCTCGCACCAGCCCGAGGAACTGCCCCGCCTCCTGACCGCGCTGAAGGGTGCCGACCTGGTTCTCGGCTCGCGCTGGGTGCCCGGCGGCCGGGTCGTCAACTGGCCCAGGCACCGGGAGATGATCTCCCGCGGCGGCAGCCTCTATTCCCGGATGCTCCTCGGCCTGTCGGTGCGGGACGTCACCGGCGGCTACCGGGCCTTCCGCACCCCCACCCTGGAGGGCCTCGGCCTCGAAGAGGTCGCCTCGCAGGGCTACTGCTTCCAGGTCGACCTGGCCCGCCGGGCCGTCGAAGCGGGGTACTACGTCGTCGAGGTACCGATCACCTTCATGGAGCGGGAGATCGGCGACTCCAAGATGAGCCGCGACATCCTCGTCGAGGCGCTGTGGCGGGTCACCGGCTGGGGCATCTCCAGCAGGGCCTCCAAGGTCCTGGGCCGCAAGCCCTCCTGACCGCCTCCGGGCCCGCCCGGCCCGGAGAGTCATGATCACCCCCTTACGCCGCTTGCACGCCCGTCCAGGCACACTGGGTGCATGACGACCGGCACACCGCCTCCGAACCGTCCACGGCGCTCACGCGCCCGTACCTTCCTGCCGCTGGGCCTCGCCGCCTGGGTGGTGCTGGAGATCTGGCTGCTGATCGTGGTGGCCGACGCGGCGAGCGGGTTCACCGTGCTGCTGATCCTGATCGCCGGCGCCGTGCTCGGAGCCGTGGTGATCAAGCGGGCGGGCCGGCGGGCCTTCCGCAACCTCACCGAGACCCTCCAGCAGATGCCGGGGCAGCCCGGCGCGCCCGCCACCCCGCCGGCCGCCCCGTCGGGCAGCCGCGGAAACGGTTTCCTGATGCTGGGCGGCCTGCTCCTGATGATCCCCGGCATGATCTCCGACGCCGCCGGGCTGCTGCTCCTGCTGCCCCCGGTCCGCTCGGCGCTCAGCCGGTACGCGGAACGCTCCCTGGAGCGCCGCATCATGCGCGCCGCGGCGCCGGGCAGCCTCTCCGACGCCTTCCAGCAGGCCCGTATCCACCGGCCGGACGGAAAGGTCGTCCAGGGGGAGGTCATCCGCGAGGACGGCACCCGGCAGCACCCCGGCCATGACGACGGCCCAGGATCCCCCCGTCCGCCGCTGACCCCCTGAGCCGGCCCCCTACGGGCAGGCGCCCCCGAGGCCTTCGAGGAACCCGGGGGCGCCTGCCCGTGTCCGGGGGAGGCCTGAACCGGCCCCGTACGCGCACGTGAAGAGCCGCGGGCCGTGACACATGTTCTGTGTCACGGCCCGCGGCTCTTGTATCTGTGCGGTGATACGCGGTCAGGCAGACTTCCTGCTGTCCCGCGGGTGCACGGCGATGTTCATGGCTCCGGAGCGCAGAACCGCCAGCCTCTCGGCCAGCACCTCTTCAAGCTCCTCGCGGGTGCGCCGCTCCATGAGCATGTCCCAGTGCGTACGCGCAGGCTTGCCCTTCTTCTCCTCGGGGCCATCCCCGTCCACCAGGAGTGCCGTGGCGCCGCACGCCTTGCACTCCCACTCCGCCGGAATTTCCGCCTCTACCGAGAACGGCATCTCAAATCGATGGCCGTTCGGGCATGCGTACTCCACCGCCTGGCGCGGGGCCAGATCGATGCCGCGGTCCGTCTCGTAGCTGGTAACCACGAGTCGCGTACCGCGGAGAGCTCGCTCACTCATGAATCGTGCCTCCCGGGCTTGTCGCCCACAGGACAGGTGTCGCTGTCGTCGTCATCCGTTCAACGTCCGGTCGGCGGTAAAGATTCCCGTTGCCGGTCATGCGTCGCCCGTCGTGCCGCTGCTGTATCTGGGTTTGATTACCCATCGGTGCCCGGTTTGTCACCTGTGGGAGAAGTTGTCACCCAACGGTTCGGCTTCTTCCACTCGCGGTAACGGTCCGCCGGGCAGACCAAAGGCGTACACTACCGGCCTTTCACTTCGGCGTCTAAATCCGGTCCGGCACGGGGTTGCCCGCGGCGGCCACCGCGGCCCGTAGCGGGACCCGCGCGAGCAGCACCGAACCCAGCGCGAAGAAGATCACCAGGGACAGGATCGCATCCCGGTAGCTGCCGGTCAGCTGGTAGCCGAGACCGAAGACCAGGGGCCCCAGCCAGCTGAGTCCCCGGTCGCTCATCTCGTACGCCGAGAAGTACTCCGCCTCCTTCCCGCGCGGAACCAGGTGCGAGAACAGCGAGCGCGAGAGCGCCTGGCTGCCGCCCAGTACCAGGCCGATCGCGGCCGCGAGACTGTAGAAGAACACGGGCGCGTCGGCGGGCAGCAGGTAGGCGGCGGCGAGGATCAGGGTCCAGACGACGAGCGAGGCGAGAATCGTGCGCTTCGCTCCGTACACCCGGGCGAGCCGTCCCATCCCGAGCGCGCCCGCCACCGCGAGCACCTGGACCAGCAGGACGGCGGTGATCAGCGTCGTCTGGTCGAGCCCGAGCTCCTCGGAGCCGTACAGCGAGGCCTGCGAGATCACCGTCTGGATGCCGTCGTTGTACACGAGGTAGGCGAGCAGGAACGAGAGCGTGAGCGGGTGGCGGCGCATGTCGCGCAAGGTCGCCATCAGCTGCCGCCAGCCCGAGCCGACCGCACCCTCACCCCCCGGCGGCACCCGCCGGTCACGCAGCCGCCGCAGCGGTACGAGCGTGAAGGCACCCCACCACACACCGGCCGAGGCGAGGCAGATCCGGACCGCGTCGGACTCGGAGAGACCGAAGGACTCGTGGCCCGTGTACAGGGCCAGATTCAGCAGGAGGACGAGCGCCCCCGAGGTGTACCCGAAGGCCCAGCCCCGCGAGGAGACCGCGTCCCGTTCCTCCGGCGCGGCGATCTGCGGCAGGTACGCGTTGTACAGGACCATGGACACGGAGATCGACGCGTTGGCCACGATCAGCAGGAACGCGCCCAGCAGATAGCGCTGGCCGTCCAGGAAGAACATGCAGGCCGTCGCCGTGGCACCCACGTAGGCGGCCGCCGCGAGCAGCGGCTTCTTGCGCCCCGTGCGGTCGGCGGCGGCGCCCGCGATCGGCATCACGATCACGGCGACCAGGACCGAGGCCGAGACGGCGTAGGCGAAGAGGGAGCCCGCTCGCACCGGTATGCCCAGCGGATGGACGAAGCCCTCCGCGTCGGCGGCGGCCTTGGCTATCGACGTCAGATAGGGGCCGAGGAAGACCGTGAGGACGCTGGTCGAGTAGACGGAACAGGCGAAGTCGTAGAAATACCAGCCGCGTTGCTCGCGTCTGCGGTCGGCGTCCCCCGGGAGGTGTTCTGCCGGGTCGGCCGTATCTGCGGTACCGGTGCTCACGCCGAGTCCTCTCGTTCGTGCCGTACGGACGCGGCCGGGCCGGCGTCAGGCCCAGGCCCCCCGCTCGCTCAGCACCGTTCGCAGCGTCTCGATGTGATCGGTCATGATGCCATCCACTCCCAGGTCCAGGAGCGCGGCCATCCTGTCCGGTTCGTTGACCGTCCAGACATGGACCTGCAGACCGCGCGCGTGTGCCGCGCGGACGAAGCGCCGGTCGACCAACCGGATCCCGTTCTGGCTCTCCGGGACCTGCGCGCACACCGCTCCCGCGCGAAGCGCCGCCGGGATGCCGTACGAGCGCAGCCGCAGGCCGAGCACGCCGCGCACCCCGAAGGAGGTGGCCAGTCGCGGGCCCGCGAGGCGGTGCGCCCGCGCCACCCGCGCCTCGGAGAACGACCCCACGCACACCCGGTCCCAGGCGCCGGTCCTGCGGATCAGCTCGACGAGCGGGACGAGGGCGGGCTCCGCCTTGATGTCCACGTTCCACCGGGCGTCGGGGAACTCCTCCAGCAACTCCTCGAAGAGCGGCAGCGGTTCACTGCCCGACACCCTCGCCCGGCTGACCTCGCGCCACGGGAGCTCGGCTATCCGGCCCCCGGAGTCCGTCACACGGTCCAGGGTCGGATCGTGGAACGCGACCAGGCGGCCGTCCGCCGTGGTGTGCACATCGGTCTCGAAGTACCGGTAGCCCGCGCCGGCCGCCCGCCGGAAGGCGGCTGCCGTGTTCTCCAGCCCGTCCGCGGCCCCACCGCGGTGGGCGAACGGGATCGTCGAGGGATGGTCCAGATACGGATGGCGTCCGGAAGTCGCTGTGGTCACCGCCGAAGTATCGCCCCTCGCGGTGTCCGGCCGGCAACGTCCGGGGTGCCGGCGTCCGGCGCGGGGAGGGCGAAGACGCGCAGGAAGAACTGCGCGAGCGGGCCGATCGCCAGGGCGTACAGCACGGTTCCCACGCCGAGCGAGCCACCGAGCACGAAGCCGGTCGCCACCACGGCCACCTCGATGGCCGTGCGCACCAGCCTGATCGAACGCCCGGTCAGCCGGTTCAGGCCGGTCATCAGCCCGTCGCGCGGCCCGGGGCCGAAGCGCGCCGAGATGTACAGCCCCGTGGCGACACCGTTGAGCACGATGCCCGCGGCCGCCACCGGGATCTGTGCGCCGAGCCCGTGTACGTCCGGTACGAGGGCGAGGGTGCCGTCCATCGCGATGCCGACGGCGAAGACGTTGGAGACGGTGCCCAGGCCGGGGCGCTGCCTGATCGGGATCCACAGGAGCAGGACGACCGCCCCCACGATGATCGAGACGACACCGATGGAGATACCGGTCCGCTCGGCGAGCCCCTGGTGCAGCACACCCCACGGTTCGAGTCCGAGCCCGGCGCGGACCAGGAGCGCCGAGCTCGCCCCGTACAGGGCCAGACCCGCGTAGAGATGGGTCAGCCGCCGGGGGAGACGGGTCCTGCTCCGGGTGGTGGTGTCGGACAAGTGGTGCCCCTGTGAGGTGGTGTCAGTGGACTGATGCGTGTCACTCTGTGGCAGGGGATTGGCTACCAACTATGGCCAATCCGAGGAAGGTGGACTGATTTCCATGGCGCAGTGGACTTCGACGGTCGGTGCGGCACAGCTCGCCCGGCAGCTCCGGGCGCAGCAGCGCCCCGTCGCGCAGGGCAGCCGCAAGCCGCCCGCCTACCGCGCCCTCGCCGACGGGGTGCGGCTGCTGGTGCTGGAGGGCCGGGTCCCGGTCGCCGCCAGGCTCCCCGCCGAACGGGAACTCGCGCTCGCCCTCTCGCTAAGCCGCACCACCGTCGCGGCGGCCTACGAGGCGCTGCGCGCGGAGGGCTTCCTGGAGTCCCGGCGCGGGGCCGGCAGCTGGACCGCCGTACCGGCGGGCAATCCGCTGCCCGCCCGCGGCCTCGAACCCCTGCCCCCGGAATCCCTCGGCTCCATGATCGACCTGGGCTGCGCCTCGCTGCCGGCCCCGGAACCGTGGCTGACCAGGGCCGTGCAGGGCGCCCTGGAGGAACTGCCGCCGTACGCGCACACCCACGGCGACTACCCGGCCGGGCTGCCCGCGCTGCGGCAGATGATCGCCGACCGCTACACCGAACGCGGCATCCCGACGATGCCGGAGCAGATCATGGTCACCACCGGCGCGATGGGTGCCATCGACGCGATCTGCCACCTCTTCGCCGGGCGCGGCGAGCGCATCGCCGTCGAGTCCCCGAGCTACGCCAACATCCTCCAGCTGATGCGGGAGGCGGGCGCCAGACTGGTGCCCGTGGCGATGGAGGAGGGGCTGGGCGGCTGGGACATGAACCGGTGGCGGCAGGTGCTGCGGGACGCCGCGCCCCGGCTGGCCTACGTCGTCGCGGACTTCCACAACCCCACCGGGGCGCTGGCCGACGAACAGCAGCGCCGTGCCCTGGTCGAGGCCGCGCGTTCCGCGGGAACGGTCCTGGTGGTCGACGAGACCATGATCGAGCTCGATCTGGACGCCGATGTCGAGATGCCCCGCCGGGTCTGCGCCTTCGATCCGGCGGGAAGCACCGTCCTGACCGTGGGATCCGCGAGCAAGGCCTTCTGGGCCGGCATGCGGATCGGCTGGGTCCGGGCGGCGCCGGACGTCATCCGCAGCCTGGTCGCGGCACGCGCGTACGCCGACATGGGCACCCCGGTCCTGGAGCAGCTCGCCATCAACTGGCTGATGCGCACCGGCGGCTGGGAGCAGGCCGTGGCTGTCCGGCGCGACCAGGCGCGGGAGAACAGGGACGACCTCGTACGGGCGGTGCGACGGGAGCTCCCCGACTGGGAGTTCGAGGTGCCGCGCGGCGGCCTCACCCTCTGGGTGCGCACCGGCGGACTCTCCGGCTCGCGGCTCGCCGTCGCGGGCGAGCGGGTCGGCGTACGGGTCCCCTCGGGGCCCCGCTTCGGGGTCGACGGCGCTTTCGAGGGCTATGTGCGGCTGCCGTTCACCGTGGGAGGCCCGGTGGCGGAGGAGGCGGCGGTGCGGCTCGCCGCTGCCGCGGAGCTGGTCGGGTCGGGTGCGGGAGCGGGAGCCGAGGCACCGCGGACGTTCGTGGCCTGAGGCTCCCCGCCCTCATCCCTCGGCGACGGCCGGCGCGGTGACCAGGGGATCCCTGCGCACCGGCTCGGCGAGCTCGGCCTCCACCGGAGCGGCCGTGGCCGGTGTGCCCGGCAGCAGGTCGAGGACCGCCTGCCGGTGCGCCTCGCTCGTGGCGTCGTCGTACGGGTCCGGGGTGGCCGGCACCTGGAGGCGCAGCACGGGTCCGCTGCCGAGCCGGGCGTAACCCCGGCCCGGGGGCACGTCCGGTGTCGGCGTGGTGTGCGGCGCGGTGCCCAGGACGGATTCGACCTCGTCGCCGGTGGCCGGGCCGAGGACGGCGCGGGCCCTGGTGTGCGTCCGTACGGTCTCGGTGAGGGCGTCCATGCTGTCGAACTGGTCCGCGACGACGACCGTGACGCCGGCGGCCCGGCCGTGCCGCAGCGGCACCTGGAGCAGCTCCTGGGGGTCGGGCCTGCCGTCGGCCGCCGCCAGGTGCCCGAGCGCGCTCGGGCGGTCCAGCAGGATCCAGAGGGGGCGCCTGATGTCCTCCGGTTCGGGGTGGCCGGCCTGGCGGGCCCGGTTGGCGGCGATGAGCCTCCGCTCGGTCTCGTGCGCGGCCCATTCGAGCGTCGCGAGGGCCCCGGCCAGGCCGCACTCCACGGCGAGCACGCCGTCGCGTCCGGTCAGGAAGCCGTACTCCCCGGTGCCGGCGCCCTCGACGACGAGGATGTCGCCGCACTGGAGCGCCTGGAGGGCGAGGGAACGCATCAGGGTCGTGGTGCCGCTGCCGGGATGCCCGACGGCCAGCAGGTGCGGCTCCGTCGACCGGGAACCGGTGCGCCAGATCACCGGGGAGGCGTCACGCGTCGCGTCGCCGTCCCGCACGGGGACGGTGCGCCGTACCGCGTCGGCGTCGGTGAAGCCCAGCACGGTCTCCCCGGGGGCCGTGACGAAGCGCTGGGCGGCGATCGTGGTGGGGAGCGCGTCGAGGACGGTCATGAGGAGGTGGTTGTTCTCCTCGTCCCAGGCGAAGTGGTACTCGCGGCCCCGGCCCGACTTGGCGTGCAGCACCTGTTCGATCCGGGCCCGGCAGGAGGCCTCGCCGTCCGTGAAGTACGCCGGGTAGCGCACCTGGAGCCTGGTGAGACGGCCGTTGGCGTCGAAGGCGTACGACGTGCCGAAGGCCTCCTCCCAGTCGCCGCCGTGGGAGAACAGCGGACCGGGATCACCGTCCGTGGAGAAGTGCGGCACCAGCGCCTCGTAGACCGCCCGGAGCCGGGCGGTCTCCGCCTCGTCGGGGCCGGTCTTCACGGGTGTCCGCTCCCGCCCCCTCCATGCGGCGGCGCCCATCACCGCGATCAGGGCCAGCAGGGGCCCGTACGGGATGAGCGCCACCACCAGTACGCAGGCCGCGACGAGGAACAGCACGTGCCCGCGCCGGTCCTTGGGCGTCGCGGCCCACTTCTGCCGTCCTGTTCCTGCCAGCAGCCGCAGACCACGGGTGACCGTGATCAGCGGATGGAGGACGTCGGTGGCGCTGTCGGCGGCCGTGCGCGCGATCTCGCGACTGCGAGTGATCGATGCGCCGCCGCTGCTCAGAATGCGGGGAAGTGGTCGCCGGGCCACGTCGGTCTCCTGAAGGGGTGGGAGCGGTTGTGGAGCGTCAGAACTTGATCCCGCCCAGCATGCTGGCGAGGCTGGCCCCGCCGGCCGTGATGCTCGGCGCGATGGCGGTGCCGGCCAGATAGAAGCCGAACAGGGCGCAGATGAGGGCGTGGGACGCCTTGAGCCCGTCCTTCTTGAAGAACAGGAAGACGATGATGCCGAGCAGTACCACGCCCGAGATGGAGAGGATCATGAGCGGTTCTCCTGGTTGAAGGGGACAGTCACCATGAGTACTTCCAGGATCACAAGATGTGTCTATACGATAAAAGGTGCAATTGAGTGAAAAGCCTTGATTTTCACTCGATCGGCGGGCAAAAAGGGGTCGGCCGGGCCGAGGGGGCCGGGAATCGGCACCGAACCACCGGCCTCCGGCTGTGATCTTTCGCCGCTTCCGGGCAGGCTCAGGTCGGCTCTCCGGAGCAGTACTCTGTCGATTCACTCGTACGGCCCCGCGCCGTACTCCCCACCAGGTCGGCAACGGCGACAACGGCTATGGAAGGCGGCCCGTCCGATGAGCGAACTCCCCGATCCCGAGGTGGTCGAGCTGGCGACCAAGGTCTTCGACCTGGCCCGCCGCGGCGAGACCGGCACGCTCGCCGCCTACGTCGACGCGGGTGTCCCCGCGAACCTCACCAACGACCGGGGCGACTCGCTGCTGATGCTCGCCGCGTACCACGGGCACGCCTCCGCAGTCACCGCCCTCGCCGGCCGCGGCGCCGACCCGGACCGGGCCAACGACCGGGGGCAGACCCCGCTCGCCGGAGCCGTCTTCAAGGGCGAGCGCGAGGTGATCGACGCACTGCTCGCCGCGGGCGCCGATCCGGCCGGCGGAACACCGTCCGCGGTGGACACCGCGCGCATGTTCGGCAAGGACGACCTGCTGGAACTCTTCGGTGTGCGCTGACACACCCTCCTGGCCGCCGGCTGACCGGTGCGCCGTAAATGTGGTCGCGTCGGCGAAATGGCTGGGTCATCATGACGTCGCGGGTCCGCTCAGGACCACCGACGAGAGGCAGAGGAAGATGAGCACCAGGCAGAAGACGGCGGTCGGCCGATCATGTTGCTGCGCGACCTAGTGCCTACCGGCACTCGGAACAGCACAGTCCCGGTTGCGTCGACAGCTTGATGTGAGGCTTTCCCCATGTTCGATCCGTTCATAGCGCCGAGCGGCACACTGCTCGGCCTGTTGCAGAGGGGCCGCGGCGACGGCACGCTCCACGCACTCGCCGCGCCGCGCCCCGAGGCCCTCGCGGCCCTCAACCACTGCGTCCTGAGCGATCCGCGTCACGACTGGCAGGTCGAGAACCGCTCCCTCTACTACGCACGCCTGTACCTCGACCTCGACGGCGGTACGGAAGAGATCGAGCGTCACCTCTGGGACCCCGAGGACCACCTCGACACCGAGGACTCACGCACGGGCCTGGCCCTCGCGGTCCTCGGCCACCTCGCCTCGTACGGACGCGACGACGCCCTCGCGCTCCTGCGGCGGTACGCCGCCACCGGGTCCAACTGGGCCTGGGCGCTCGACGAGCTCGCCCTGCGCGACGACGACGCCGGGCTGCGCTCCCTCGCCGAGCAGGTGCTCGGCCGGTTCCCCGACGACCCGGCGGGCACCGCCGAGCTGGCGGCCGCCGTGCGCGACGCCTTCGAACCGCGCCCCTGGCGGCTGTGGGCCGACGACCCGCGCGAGACCGTCGGCGCCCGGGTCAGGGCGGCGCGGGAACAGGGCTCCTTCGACCGATGGCAGCGTCAGATGCGGCCCGGCGGCCCCCGCCCCGGCTGGAGCGTCCAGGCCGTGTTCGACTGGGCCCAGCAGGGACTGGAGCGCGGCAGCGCCCTCCACGTACCCGCCGCCCGCTGCCTCGCCGCCGTCGCGGGGGCCGAGGACCGGCCCGCGATCGTCGACGCCGCCCGCAGCGGCCCCGAGGGCGCGCGCTGCGCGGCCCTGCACTATCTCGCCGAGGCCCGGGACCCGGCCGTACTCGACCTGATCGAACGGGCCGCCGCGGGACCGTCCCCCACCGTCGCCGAAGTGGCAGTGGCCGCCTTCGAGCGCATGTGCGGGGACGAGGCCGTGGACCGGGCCCGGGGCTGGGCCCACCGGCCCGACGCCCTCGGAGCGTCGGCGGCGGGCGTGCTCGCCTGCCGCGGTGCCGCACAGGACGCCCCGCTCGTCCTCGCCGCCCTGCGCGAGGCCGTCCGTGGCGACGGCCCCGACGCCCAGCGGCTGTGGACCCTCGTCGACGGCACCGGCCGCCTCGGCATCGCCTGCGCCGCCCCCGTCCTGCGCCACGTCTACCGGGAGACGTCCTCCTCGCACCTGCGCGGACGGGCCGCCCGCGCCCTGGCGGCCACCGATCCGTCCTTCGCCACCGGCTTCGCCGTCGAATGCCTGTGGGACTGCGAGGAGACCACCCGCGAGCTGGCGGCCCGCCACGCGGAGACCGGGGACATCCGGGTCGCCGAACGCCTGCGACGGCTCGCCGCCGACCCGGCGGAGGAGGTCGAGGTGCAGACGGCGGTACGCAGCAGGATCGGGCCCGACGCGCCCGCCGTCTGACCCGGTTCGTCCGCCGACGGTGACCAGCGCGCGGGTGAGGCCCGGAACCCGGGAAGCCGCGCGCCGGGGGCGCGCGGCTCAAACGCTCACGGGACGTTCCCCGGGCCGAAAGATCCAAGTCGGCAGAGTCACTCCCGGCGGGGCGACAACACGGTTATGCGTGTCGTCATCGTCACCGAGTCCTTCCCGCCCGACGTCAACGGTGTGGCCCACTGCACCCTGCAGACCGCACGACACCTCGTCGCCCGCGGCCACGAGCCCCTCGTCATCGCCCCGGCCGCGGCCGGGGCGACGGCCTCCGCCTCCAACGATCCCGCGTACGCCTCCAACGATCCCGCGTACGCCGGAGCACCCTGCCCCGTGGTGCGCGTCCCCTCCCTCCCCCTGCCCGGCTATCCGCAGGTCCGCGTAGCCCTGCCCAGCCGACGGCTCGCCGCCGCGCTCACCGGGCACCGCGCCGAACTCGTCCACCTCGCGGGTCCGTTCGTCCTCGGGGTGCGGGGCATGGCCGTGGCCACCCGGCTCGGACTCCCGGCCGTGGCCGTCTACCAGACCGACCTGGCCGGCTACGCCCGCACCTATCTGGGCGCCGGCGAGAGCGCCGCCTGGCGCCGCATGCGCGCCGTGCACAGCGCCGCGGACCGCACCCTCGCCCCCTCCTCCGCCGCCCTGCGCGACCTCACCGAACACGGCGTGCCCCGGGTACGCCTGTGGCCGCGGGGTGTCGACACCGTGCGGTTCCGTCCCGGGCTGCGCGACGAGGCCCTGCGCCGTGAGCTCGCGCCCGGCGGGGAGAGGCTCGTCGGATACGTGGGACGGCTGGCGCCGGAGAAGCACGTCGAACTCCTCGCCGGTGCCTGCGCGTTGCCCGGCGTGAAGGTCGTGGTCGTCGGCGACGGGCCCAGCGAGGCCACGCTGCGCACCGCCCTGCCGGGCGCCGTCTTCCTCGGACGGCGGACGGGGGACGAACTCGCCCGGTTCTTCGCCTCCCTGGACGTGTTCGTGCACACCGGCCCGTACGAGACCTTCTGCCAGACCGTGCAGGAGGCCATGGCCTCCGGCATCCCGGTGGTCGCCCCCGCGGCGGGCGGTCCGCTCGACCTCGTCGACCACGGGCGCACGGGGGTGCTGGTACCGCCGCACGACGCGGCGGCCGTACGGGACGCCGTCGGCGCGCTCGTCGCCGACCCGGCCAGGGCCGAGGGCTACGGCAGGACCGCCCGCGCGATGGTCGAGGGGCGCACCTGGGAAGCCGTCGGGGACCAGCTCCTCGGCCACTACGACGAGGTCCTGGGCGGCCGGACGGCGGTGGCCGCGTGAACGCGCCCGTGAACGGCCGGGCGGACGGCCTCAGGATCGTGCGGCTGGCGAACTTCGTCACCCCGGCCTCCGGCGGCCTGCGCACCGCACTGGACGAGCTCGGCCGCGGCTACGCGGCGGCCGGGCACGAGCCCGTGCTCGTCGTCCCCGGGGCCGCCGCGAGCGACGTCCGCACCCCGCAGGGCCGCGTGCTCACGCTGCCCGGTCCGGTGCTGCCGGGCAGCGGCGGCTACCGCGTCCTGACCGACCGGCGGCGACTGCGCCGCCTCCTGGAGTCGCTGCGCCCCGACCGGCTCGAGGTGTCCGACCGGACCACACTGCGATGGACGGGGGAGTGGGCGCGCCGCGCCCGGGTGCCCGCCGTCATGGTGTCCCACGAGACGGCCGACGGCGTCCTGCGTACCTGGGGAGTGCCCCCGGCGGCGGCCGGACGGGCCGCCGACCGGCTCAACGCCCGCAGTGCCCATGCCTACGCCCGGATCGTGTGCACCACGGAATGGGCGGAGCGCGAATTCGTACGCATCGGCGTGCGCAACGTGGTGCGCGCCCCGCTCGGCGTGGATCTGCGGCAGTGCCGGCCGCGGTGCCGGAGTACGGAGCTGCGCGCCCGGCACCTGCGCGGCCAGGACGTGCTGCTGCTGCTCGGCTCACGGCTCTCCGTGGAGAAGCGGCCCGGGCGCGCGCTGGACGCACTGGCGGCGCTGCGGCGGCAAGGGGTGCGTGCGGCGCTGGTCGTGGCGGGCGACGGACCGCTGAGGGCGGGGCTGGAGGCCAGGGCGAGGGCGGAACGGCTGCCCGTCGCGTTCCTGGGCCATGTGCGCGACCGTGCGCACATGGCGGCCCTCCAGGCCACGGCCGACCTCTGCCTGGCACCGGGCCCCGCGGAGACCTTCGGGCTGTCGGCGCTGGAGGCCCTCGCCTGCGGCACCCCGGTCGTGGCGAGCGGGAGCTCCGCGCTGCCGGAGGTGATCGGCGGCGCCGGACTGGCCGCCGCGGACACGGGTGAGGCGTTCGCCGCCGCGGCACGGGAGCTGCTGGCGCGACCGGAGCCGGAACGCCGGGCGGCGGCGCGGGCCCGGGCCGAACTCTTCGGCTGGGACCGCTCGGTGGCCGCCTTCCTGGCGGCCCACGACGCCCCCGGACGGCGTGGCGCCCCGGCGGCGCGGCCCCGGGCGGGGCGGTCGTGAGCGGCGCGGCGGGGGCCCGCGCGACGGCCGGCCCCACGGCGCCGGGAACCCGCCCACCGGCTCGTACTCATGTGCGGTTCGCCGCGCTCGGGGACTCGCTGACCGAGGGCATCGGAGATCCGGTCCCCGGCGGCTGGCGGGGCTGGGCAGCCCTGCTCGCCCCGGGCCTCGGCGCAGGGGAACAACAGGTGGACTTCCGCAACTTCGCCGTCGCCGGAGCGCTGTCCGGGGACGTCCGCGAGCACCAGGCGGCCGAGGCGGCGGCGTTCCGGCCCGACATCGCCTCCGTCGTCGTCGGCGTCAACGACACCCTGCGCCGGTCCTTCGACATACGGAGCCTCGCCGCGCGGCTCGACGAGGTCTGCGCACTCCTGGCCGGGGGCGGATCCGTGCTTCTGACCGCATGCCTCCCGGACCCCGGCACTGCACTGGGCCTCCCGGGTCCGCTGCGCCGGCCCCTCGCCCGGCGGCAGCGGGCGGTGAACGCCGTGGTCCACGCCCTGTCCCACCGCTACGACGCCGTCCACCTGCACGCCTCGGACCGGTCCTGGGTCGAGGACCGCTCGCTCTGGAGCGTGGACCGCCTCCATCCGGCGGAGCGGGGGCACCGGAGACTGGCCGCCGGCTTCCACCGGCTCCTCGCCGAGCGGGGACTGGCCCCGGGCTCGCCGCCCGGCCACGATCCGCAGCAGCCACCGCCGACCCGCGCCACCACCGTCCTGTGGCTGGCCACCCAGGGCACCGGCTGGCTGGCCCGCCGCAGCACCGACCTGCTGCCCCAGCTCCTGGGCCTCGCGGCGGAGGAGGTCTCCCACCGGGCACGCGGAACCACCGGCCGGCTGGATGCACGGGCCGAGCAGGGGCTCGTCGAGGCACTGGCCGACCTCACGCACACGCCCTTTCTGCGCGGGTTCGTCCCCCACGCCAGAATGGAGGGATGACCGGACGCTGGGAGTTCTGGATCGACCGCGGCGGCACCTTCACGGACGTGGTGGGACGCGACCCCGGCGGGCACCTGGTCACCCGCAAACTCCTCTCGCACGACCCGGACCGCTACCGCGACGCCGCCGTCGCCGGCATCCGGATGCTGCTCGGCCTAGGCCCCCACGACCCGGTCCCCGCCGACCGGGTCGCGGGTGTCAAGATGGGCACCACCGTCGCCACCAACGCCCTCCTGGAACGACGCGGCGAGCCGACCGTCCTCGTCATCACCGAAGGCTTCCGGGACGCCCTGCGGATCGCGTACCAGAACCGTCCGCGCCTCTTCGACCGCCGCATCCTGCTCCCCGAGGCCGTCTACGACCGGGTGATCGAGGTTCCGGAACGGATCGACGCGCAGGGCAGGACCGTGAAACCCCTCGACCGCACCGCCGTCGCACGACGGCTCGGCGAGGCCGGGGCGGAGGGGATCCGCAGCGCCGCGGTCGTCCTCATGCACGGCTACCGCCACCCCGGCCACGAGAGGACCGTCGCCGACGCGGCCCGGGAAGCGGGCTTCACCCAGGTCAGCTGCTCGCACGAGGTCAGCCCGCTGATCAAGCTCGTTCCGCGCGGCGACACCACCGTCGTCGACGCCTACCTCTCACCCATCCTGCGCCGGTACGTCGAGGAGGTGGCCGCCGAACTGAGCGGCATCCGCCTGATGTTCATGCAGTCCAACGGAGGACTCCGGGAGGCCGCACACTTCCGCGGCAAGGACGCGGTGCTCTCCGGACCCGCCGGGGGCGTCGTCGGCATGGTGCGCACGTCCGAACAGGCGGGCCACCACCGGGTCATCGGCTTCGACATGGGCGGCACCTCCACCGACGTGTCCCACTACGCGGGCGAGTTCGAGAGGGAGCTCGGCACCCAGGTGGCCGGCGTACGGATGCGCGCGCCCATGATGAGCATCCACACCGTCGCCGCCGGAGGCGGATCGGTCCTGCACTTCGACGGCCGGCGCTACCGGGTGGGCCCCGACTCGGCCGGCGCCGACCCCGGCCCCGCCTGCTACCGCCGGGGCGGCCCGCTCACCGTCACCGACGCCAACGTGATGCTGGGCCGGATCCGCCCCACCCACTTCCCGGCCGTCTTCGGGCCGGACGGCGACCTGCCGCTCGACGAGGACACCGTCCGCGCACGCTTCGAGGCACTGGCCCACGAGGTGGCCACCGCCACCGGACAGCCCCGCACCGCCGCGGAGACCGCCGCGGGCTTCCTGGAGATCGCCGTGCTCAACATGGCGAACGCCGTCAAGAAGATCTCCGTCCAGCGCGGCCACGACATCACCCGCTACGCGCTCACGAGCTTCGGCGGGGCGGGCGGCCAGCACGCCTGCGCCGTCGCCGACGCCCTGGGCATCGACACCGTCCTCGTACCACCGCTCGCCGGCGTCCTCTCCGCGTACGGCATCGGTCTCGCCGACGCCACCGCGATGCGTGAGCAGTCCGTCGAGGCCGAACTGCACGAGGAGACCAGGACCCGGGTGGGCGAGCTCTGTGACGGCCTCGCGGCGCGCACCCGGGCCGAACTCCGCGCCGACCGGATCCCCGACCCGGCCATCGGCACCCGGGCCCGCGTCCTCCTGCGCTACGCGGGCACGGACGCGAGCCTGCCCGTCGGCCTCGGCACGGTCGCCGCCATGACCGAAGCGTTCACGGCCGCCCACCGGGCCCGCTACGGATTCACCATGGACAAGCCCCTCGTGGTCGAGGCGGTCACCGTGGAGGCGACCGGGCGGGCAGGACCGCACGCGCCCCACCCGGCCGGCGAGGCGTCCGGCGACGGCACACCGCCCGAACCCCTCGGAACCGTCCGGACGTTCACCGGGGGCCGCTGGCAGGACACCGGGCTGTACCGGCGCGGGGAACTGAGCCCGGCGGACACCGTGACCGGTCCGGCCGTCGTCGCCGAGGACGACGCCACCACCGTCGTCGACCCCGGCTGGCAGGCCACCGCGGGGCCCGCCGGACACCTCGTACTGCACCGGGTGAGCCCGCGGCCCGGGAGGACCGCCGTCGGCACCCGGGTCGACCCCGTCATGCTGGAGGTGTTCAACAACCTCTTCATGTCGATCGCCGAACAGATGGGCGTACGGCTGGAGAGCACCGCCCACTCCGTCAACATCAAGGAGCGGCTGGACTTCTCCTGCGCACTGTTCGACGCGGACGGCAACCTCGTGGCCAACGCCCCGCACATCCCCGTGCACCTCGGGTCGATGGGGGAGTCCATCAAGGAGGTGCTGCGGCGCAACGCGGACTCGCTGCGCCCCGGAGACGTCTACGCCGTCAACGACCCGTACCACGGCGGCACCCACCTGCCCGACGTCACCGTCGTGACACCCGTGTTCGACGAACCGGAGGACGGGCAGGAGCCCCGGCTGCGCTTCCTGGTGGCGTCCCGCGGCCACCACGCCGAGATCGGCGGGATCACCCCCGGGTCCATGCCCGCCTTCAGCCGCACCATCCACGAGGAGGGCGTGCTGTTCGACAACTGGCCGCTGGTGCGCGACGGGGAACTCCGCGAGGCCGAGACCCGGGAACTGCTCACCACCGCCGCGTACCCCTCGCGCGACCCCGACACCAACCTGGCCGACCTGCGCGCCCAGATCGCCGCGAACGAGAAGGGCATCGCGGAACTGCGGCGCATGACCGGCCAGTTCGGGCAGGACGTCGTCGAGGCGTACATGGGCCACGTCCAGGACAACGCGGAGGAGTCCGTACGCCGGATCGTGGCCGGGCTCGACGACGGCACCTGCCGCTACGAGACCGACAACGGCGCGGTCATCGAGGTGACGGTGACCGTGGACCGCACCACGCGGAGCGCCGTCCTCGACTTCACCGGAACCTCACCGCAGCAGCCCGGCAACTTCAACGCCCCGAAGTCCGTGGTCATGGCAGCCGTCCTGTACGTCTTCAGGACACTCGTCGCCGAGGACATCCCGCTCAACAGCGGCTGCCTGAAGCCCCTGGACATCCGCGTCCCGGAAGGATCCATGCTGGCACCCGTCCACCCGGCGGCCACCGTCGCCGGCAACGTGGAGACCTCCCAGGCCGTCACCGGCGCCCTCTACGCGGCGCTCGGCGTACAGGCCGAGGGGTCGGGCACGATGAACAACCTCACCTTCGGCAACGACCGCGTCCAGTACTACGAGACGGTCGCGAGCGGATCCGGCGCCGGTGACGGGTTCGACGGCACGGACGCCGTACAGACCCATATGACCAACTCCCGGCTCACCGACCCCGAGATCCTGGAATGGCGCTACCCGGTGCTGCTGGAGAGCTTCCGCGTACGCGCGGACAGCGGCGGCACCGGCCGGTGGCACGGCGGGCGAGGGACCGAGCGCAGGATCCGCTTCCTCGAACCCGTCACCGTCGCCCTGCTCTCCGGACACCGCCGCGTGCCCCCGTACGGCATGGCGGGCGGCGGACCCGGCGCGCTGGGCGGCCAGCACGTCGAGCGGGCCGACGGGACCGTCACCCCGCTGAACGGCTGCGACACCGCCGACCTGGACACCGGGGACGTGCTGGTGCTGCGCACCCCGGGCGGGGGAGGCTACGGGGCGCCGTAGACGGTCGCTTCTGCGCCGTTTCGACCGTTGTCGGTGTGAGGACCTAATCTGTTCAGCGTGACTTCCCCTGCCGACACCGACACCGCTGCGCCCCAGCTCAGCGCGGGGCCGCGGCTCGCCCCGGGCCCCGCCGCCGACGAGGGGCTCTCGCGTCGGCTGCGCGCGCTCGCCTGCACCGCCCCGCTGCACGACCTCGACGTCCGCAAGGCGAACCTGGCCGGCGAGTACACGGTCTACGCGATGGCCGAGGTCGCCCTCGCCGCGATCGACCTGGTCACGCTCAACATGGACTTCGACACCGGCGCCGACCACGACCAGATAGTGGCCAGACTCCTCCCGCGGGTCGGCGCCCAGGCCCCCCGTCGCCCCGTCACCGAGCACGAGCGCGTCGCCCGCTGGGTGCTGGAGAACCTGATCAACGTCGGCAGCGTGGACCGCGGCTTCCGCGCCGTCTACGGCACCTTCGGCCCCGACGGCGTGTACGTCCGCAGGGACTACGACTTCAAGCTCGTCGAAGAGGTCCCCGGCCACGGCGGCACCGTCTACCTCCGCGCCACCGACGAAGCGGTCAACGTCCTCGTCGGCGCGCTGGACACGGACGTCACCAGCGCGCAGATCGCCGCCGAGGTGAAGCTGGAGGTCCTCATCAGCCGGGGCCGCCTCGCCGACGCCCAGCTCGCCGCCGAGCAGGCCCGCTACCGGACCGTGCAGTACGCGGAGACGCTCCGCAGGACGCTGGAGGCCACCCGGCGCAACGTCCGCGCCGTCGACTGGCTCAACGCCGTACCCGACATGATCACCGAGGCGCTGGACCACGTCGCCGACCGCTACCGCCACGAGAACGCCATCCTCACCAACATCCGCAAGGCCAGGGACGAGGCGGAGGACCCGGAGCACAAGCGGCGCGCCGCCGAGCTCGTCGACATCGTGAAGGACTGCATCCGCCGCCACACCCAGCTGCAGTCCAGGCTGCTGGAGGCCGGACCCCTCTTCCGCGCCGAACAGGACCGGCAGGCGTTCGCAGCCCCTGCCGCACGGGTGGGACTCGACCTGTACGGACAGCTCGTGGTGCCCGTGCTGCCGCTCCCCGTCGAGCAGGCCACCCGGGTCACCGACGCCTTCTTCGCGCACGGCACCGGGCTGCGCACCCCCACCTCGGTCCGGGTCGGCGACCTCGTCGAGATGCTGCTGACGCCGCCGGTGGAGCGAGAACACCTCGGCGCCGAGATGCCCGAACCCGACCTCATCGCCACCCCGGACGACAGCAGATTCAGCGAGGAGCAGCTCGCGAGCGCCATGGAGCTGCTCGACCTGGAGCACGACGCGCCCCGCCGGCTCTCCGGACTCCTCGCCGAGGCCCGGCTCCGCGACACCGAGCTGCCCTACCTGGTCGCACTGCTCGCGGTCCACGCGGCGAGCCCGCCGGTCGGCACCGCCTACCGGCAGGGCGAGCGCAGGCTGCTGTTCGCGGTCGACGACGGAACCACCCTGGAGGACCCCGAATTCGGCGGGGCCGACCTGATAGTGGGCACGGCCCTGCTGGACGCGGCGGGCATGGCGGCGGACCGGAAGGACGCGTCGTGAACCCCTGCGGGCCGGCACGCGAAGAACCGTCGTCGACGTCCCGGGCACCGGCCCCGCACACGTCCCCGGGCCCGTCGACCGGACACCCCCAGCCGCACCGAGAGCGCGGCACCCGCACCGAGGAGCCACCGAGTTGAGCGAGCAGCACGCCGAGCAAACCGACGCGTGGGGCGATCCGTACCCCGTCCACGTGGCCGACACCGCGCCGCCGGCCGCTCCCGCCGCCGTCACCCCGGCCGACGCGGCCCGGCTGGTCTCCTTCGGGCTGCAGCCCAAGCTGCTGCCCGCACGCGACGCCGAATACGCGGAACTGCTCCGCCGATACCGGGAGGAGCCCGCCTTCGCCCGGCTCGCCGACGCAGTCGCCACCGGGCTCGGACTCATCGTCCTGGAGGTCTCCACCCGCGCCGGCATGGCCGTGACCGCGGGCGAGGACTCGGTCTTCGCCGTGCGCATGGGCGACTACGCCCGGCGCGCCTCGTCCGACGCGGCCGACCGCTTCCTGCACGGCCTCGCCCACCTCGCCGTGGCCGCCATGGCCTTCCCCCGCCCCGAAGACCTCGCCGACGACGCCTACATCGGCCGCATCACCGTCAACGGGGTCGACGCCTTCGTACGCCACGCCTGCCACCGCCTGGAGGAGCGCGCCGAGGAACAGGGCGACAACACCGACCCCGCCACCGACGCCCCGGGACTGGAGTCCGGCTGGCGGATCTACGCCCGGCGCAGTGCCACCGGAGCGACCAAGGACGCCCGCCGGCTCGCCGGATCCACCACCGGCATCATCGGCAAGGCCGTCGCCTTCCTCACCGAATCGGGCTTCCTCCAGCGCACCGGGGACGAGGCGGGCGGCACCTACCGCACCACCGCCCGCTACCAGCTCCAGGTGCGCGACATGGCGGGCAGCGCGGCCATGGCCGAGCTGCTGGAGCTCGGCGTCGTCCCGGTCACGGACGGCTCGGCCACCCTGCTGCCCCCGCCCGACCCCGACAGCCTGGAGCTGGCCGCCGACGCGGGCCTGCCCTTCCACTCCTGACCCGCCGGGCCCACGCCCGCATCGCTGCCCCACCCGCTGCCTGAACGACGAGAGTCCGCCGCCATGTACGAGTTGTCCCGGGTCCGCCTCTACTCCATCGGGCCCGCCGGTGCGCGCTACGCCGACACCGTGCTCGACCTGCGCGGGGTCGGGGCACCCGTACCCCATCCCGCACCTGCCCAGGCGGAGTTCTTCGAGGACGAGCCGGTCGGCCCGCCACGCCGCCCGGCGCCCGCGGGCGTGCTCTTCCTGGAGAACGGCGGCGGCAAGTCCGTCCTGCTCAAGCTGATCTTCTCGGTGATGCTGCCGGGGCACCGCAACACACTGGGCGGCGCCAGCTCCGGTGTGCTGCGCAAATTCCTCCTCGCCGACGACTGCGGGCACGTCGCCCTGGAGTGGCAGCACACGCTCACCGGCGAATGCGTGGTCGTCGGCAAGGTCAGCGAATGGCGCGGTCGCCAGGTCTCCAGCGACCCCCGCAAGTTCGCCGAGGCCTGGTACTCCTTCCGTCCCGGTCCCGGGCTCGGCCTCGACAGCCTTCCGGTCGCCGAGGCCACCTCGGTGGGCCGCCCCGCGGAAGGCGTCTCGGGAGCCCGGGGCAGGCGCCGCACCATGAAGGGCTTCCGCGACGCCCTCATGGACGCGGGCAAGTTCTACCAGCACCTCGACGTGCACTGGGAAGAGATCCACGACCGGTGGAACGAACACCTCGGTGACCTCGGACTCGACCCCGAACTCTTCCGCTACCAGCGCGAGATGAACGCCGACGAGGGCGAGGCGGCCGGCCTCTTCGCGGTCAAGAAGGACTCCGACTTCACCGACCTGCTGCTGCGGGCCGTCACGGACACCCGGGACACCGACGGCCTGGCCGACCTCGTCAGCGGATTCGGCAACAAGCTGGGCCGCCGCGCCGAACTCACCGCCGAACGCGAATTCACCGCCGGATCCGTCGACCTGCTGGGCCGGATCGTCGAGGCCACCGCCACCCGGTCCCGCAGCCGCGACGTCCACGCCGGTGCCGAGCGCCGCACCCGCACCCTCGCCCGCCGGCTCTCGGCCCGCGCCGCCGAGGAACGCGGCCGCACCGCCGAGCTCGCCCAGCAGGTCACGGTGACCGCCCACACCGTCACGGAGGCCGAGGCCGCGCGCGGCCGGCGCGCCCTGATCGCGGCGGAGCTGGCCTACCGGCACGCATCGCTGGCGCTGACCGCGGCGGAGAAGGGCGCGGCGGCCCAGCGCCGCGAACTGGGCGACGCCCGGACCCTGTACGCCGCCTGGCAGGCGGCCGAAGCGGTCCTGCGCCACCGCGCCGCCGCCGACCGCTCCGCCCGGGTCGCCGTGGCGATCCGGGAGGCCGAGCGCGACGCCGCCCCCGCCCTCGCCGCCCGCGCCACGGCCGCCGCCGATCTCGTACGCGCCCTGCACACCGCCGCCGAGGCGGGCGAGCGGGTGGCCGACGAGGAGGAGGAGCGCTCCGCGACGCTCCAGTCCACCGGTGAGACCGCGCACCGTGACGCCACCATCGCCGCCACCGAGGCCCAGCGCGCCCGCAGCGAAGCCGGCCACCTGCGCCAGCGCCTGGCCGAGGTCGAGCAGGAGACCGCCGAAGCCGTACGGGCGGGCTGGCTCGACAACACCGCGCCGGACGCCGACCCGGCCCGTGCCGCCCTCGCCGCCAACGACGCCGAGAAGGCGGCGGTCGCCGCCTGGGACACCGCGCGGGAGGCCGCCCGCGCCACGGCCGACCACGCCCGCGAAGCAGCGGCTGCGGAGAGCCGCACCGAGCTCGCCGCGGCCCGCGCCGCCGACGGCGCACAGGCCGCCGAGCAGTCCTACGAGGCCGAGCGCAGGGCTGCCGAGTCGATCGCCGCCGACCACCGCCTCGCCGACCTGCTGGGGCTCCCGGCCACGTCCGGTGCAGGCGTCCCCCGCCCCCGCCCCCGCCGCGCAGCCGCCGTGACGGACGACAGCGCACACGAGGCCGCCCCCGGCGACACCCGGTCCCTCACCGCCGAGGAGTTCGACAGCAGCGCCGACGAACTGCGCGAGCTCCTCGACCAGGGCATCGCCTCCGCCGAACGCAGGCTCTTCGACCTGCGTACCGCCGCTGCCGACGACGCGCGCATCCTCGGGGCGCTCGGCGACGGGGGACTGCTGCCGCCCGGCCCCGACGTCCTCGCCACCGTCGAGTACCTCGGTGAGCACGGCATCCCGGCGCTGCCCGGCTGGCGCTATCTCGCCCAGGCCGTCGACCCCGCCGACCACGCCGCCGTCCTCGTCGCACGCCCCGAGCTCGTCGACGGTGTCGTCATCACCGACCCGGACGCCCACACCCGCGCCCGGGAGGTACTGGGCAGCGCCGCCCTGCTGCCCCGCTCCGCCGTGGCCGTCGGCACCACCGCGGCCCTCCTCGCCCCCGTCCCGGCACCCGGCGCGGGCGGCGCGGGCGAGGTCTTCCTCGTCCCGCCGAACCCGGCGATGCACGACGAACACGCCGCCGACGAGGAACGGCAGGCGCTCAGGGCCCGTGCCGCCGCGCGCGACGAGGACATCAGGACGCTCGCCGCCCGGCTCACCGGCGACCGCTCCCTCGCCGCCCGCATCGGCTCCTGGCGCACCGACTGCCCGCCCGGCATGCTCACCGAGCTCGGCGAAGCGGCCCGTACCTCCCGGGCCGCCGCCGAGACGGCCGAGGCCGCACTCGCCGAGGCCCGCACCGTCCGCGCCGACGCCGACGAGGCCGCCGCCGACGCCGCGCGCGTCCGGGACGAGCGCCAGGAAGCCGCCCAGCGCGCCCGCCGCGCGGCGGACGCCCTCGCCGGTCTCGCCCACCGGCTCAGGGACCGGGCGGCCTGGCTGGCCCGGCTGCGTGAACTGACCGACGAGGCGGCCGAGTCCGAGGCACGGGCCAAGGTCTGCCTGGAGCGCGCCCGCGCCGCGGACGAGGACCGCCGGGCCGCCCAGCGGGCCGCCGACGACGCCCACCGCACGGCCCGTGCCCTGCGCGCCGAACGCGCCGAGATCGCCGGCGCCCCGGAAAAGCTCCCGGAACCGTCCGCCGACAGCGCCCGCACCTCCCTCCCCGCCCTGCGTGAGGCCTACCGGGCCGCTTCCCAGCTGTACGAGAAGGTGGGCGTCGGCGCCGACCTGCGCGCCGAGCAGGCCCGGGCCGAGAGCGACGAGAGCGCCGCCCTGGCGGAGCTCGACCGCCTCACCAACAAGGTCCGTACGCGCGCCGCCCAGCTCCTCGAAGGCACCGACGGCTCCGACGGGCCCTCCCGGCAGGCAGCGGCGGCACGCGCCGAATCCCTCGTCCAGCTCCTGGAAACCCGCGCGTCCACGGCCAGTGAGCAGCTCGGCCGGCTGCGCGGTGAGACGGAACGGCTCGCGCCCACCGATGACGAGCCCCACCACACCGAGCTGCCCGCGGACCTGGCCCCGGCCGACGCGGAGCAGGCCCAGACCCTGCTCCGTACGGCGACGGCCGAACTGGCCTCCGCCACCGGGTCCCTGGACACCGCCCGGTCCGCGCACGCCGACCTGCTGCACGCCCACCGGTCCGCCGAGGAGTCGGTGAGCGGCTTCGAGGAGACCGCCGCGCTCCTGCGCGACCTGCTCAGGGACCAGGGGACGGACGACGAGACCGAGGCCCCCGGCCTCTACCCCGGCACCCTCGACGAGGCCCGCCGGTCCGCCGCCGAGGCCCGGCGCTCACTGCGCGGCTGCGCCACCGACCTGTCGGCG
The DNA here is from genome assembly GCF_045040375.1 of Streptomyces sp. NBC_01520. Taxonomy (NCBI): domain Bacteria; kingdom Bacillati; phylum Actinomycetota; class Actinomycetes; order Kitasatosporales; family Streptomycetaceae; genus Streptomyces; species Streptomyces sp. NBC_01520. The sequence continues at coordinate 1,188,865 of NZ_CP109404.1, read as the reverse complement.
GCCGAGGGCTCCGTACGGGAAGCGAGCGACGTGCTCGTACGGCACGCCAACTCCAACCGCTACGAACAGGTCCGCACCCCGGCCCGGCAGCAGATCCGCGAACTCCCGGCGGCGGCCCTGCCCGACCACGCCGAGAAGTGGGCCACGGCGTTCGCCCCCCGGCTCCGGGTGCTCACCGACGAGCTCGCCCAGCTGGAGCGCAACCGCGACTCCATCGTCGACCGGCTCCGGGGTCTCGTGGAGTCGGCACTCACCACCCTTCGCTCCGCACAGCGGCTCTCCCAGCTCCCCGAAGGGCTCGGTGAGTGGTCAGGCCAGGAATTCCTCCGGATCCGCTTCGAGGAGCCCGACCAGGCCACCCTCACCGAACGGCTCGGCGAGGTCGTCGACCAGGCCACGCACGCGGCCCTCAAGAAGAACTCCGACCTGCGCAGGGACGGGATGTCCCTGCTGCTGCGCGGTGTGCAGGCGGCGCTGGAGCCCAAGGGCATCGCCGTGGAGATCCTCAAGCCGGACGCGGTGCTCCGCGCGGAGCGCGTCCCGGTCGGGCAGATGGGTGACGTCTTCTCCGGCGGTCAGCTGCTCACCGCCGCGATCGCGCTGTACTGCACGATGGCGGCCCTGCGCAGCAACGACCGCGGCCGGGACCGGCACCGCCACGCCGGCACGCTCTTCCTCGACAATCCCATCGGCCGTGCCAACGCCACGTACCTGCTGGAACTCCAGCGCGCCGTCTCAGACGCGCTGGGAGTCCAGCTGCTCTACACGACCGGGCTGTTCGACACGACGGCGCTCGCCGAATTCCCGCTGGTCATCCGCCTCCGCAACGATGCGGACCTGCGGGCCGGACTCAAGTACATCAGTGTGGAGGAGCACCTGAGGCCGGGGCTGCCGCAGCAGGACCCTGAGGGCGAGACCGTCCACGGAGAGATCACGGCGACCCGCATGTTCAAACGGAGCGGTCCGGCTCCCGATGCTGCGGGCGGACTGCCCGTCCCGGAGATGCGCGGGGAGACGACCCTCCGCTGATGGCCGGTGACCGGGCCGCCGGAGGCCCGGACAGCCCGGGCGGGCCGGGCCCCCGACCGCCGGCCTCCAGCCCGACGGCCGCCGAAGACCCGTGGCCGCCGTCGGGCACCCGGCCGGAGTCCAACCCCCAGGAGCACGCCGGGGCGCAGGTGATCAGGCTCGGGAGAGCCCGCCCGCACCCCGGCGCCGTATCCGGGAGTCCCTGCGGGCCTGCGCCCTGGCAGCACGGCGCGCCGAGCGCCGCTCGCGCCGCATCCGGCGCGCCGTGCTGCTCGGTACCGAGACCACGCCGTTGCGCTGGTTCCACACCTGCCGGGTCACCCACACGTCCAGCACGGACCACGTGGCGACCACCGTGCCGGCAACGCCGCTGAGCACCATCGGGAAGGCCAGCCACGAACCCGTCAGGGTGCACAGAAAAGCCACCATGGCCTGAATGACCGTCAGCGACATGATGATGACGGCACGCACGGCGGCCGTCCGCACCGGATCCGGCATCCTTCGGCGGACCGCGGGCTCCTCCACCCACAGCTGCCGAGGAATCTTCACTCCGCCCGTCGGCGCCGTCGTCGAGGCTGCCGCCACCGACGCCGTGCCCCGACGCTCATCCGTTTCCAAGGACCTTCAACTCCCCACCACTGTCCGACGCGTGGGTGGCTGCCCGGCTTGCGCCCGTTCTACGCGGGCGGAGCCTTTCGCCCTGCCGCGCACACCCCCGTCATGTTTTCTTCCCCGTACATCAGGACGAATGCCGACGCCCGAAGATTCCCGCCGAACGTCCTCAACAAGCCCCGGAAGGTCACGGAACGGGGAATTCCAGCCAACTGCCTCGTGCGGGTATACGACATGGTGCCGGGGCCGCTCTGTCGCTTTCGTGAATTTCCTCTCAGGGAATACCGGGACAACTGGTGATCAACTCTGGGAAGAGCGGCCGAAAATCGTCCGGACGCGCCTTCGAGTTGTCCGTAAGTCAGTAGTAGGCTCGCGCCGTTTGTTGACGGAACACTGACGGACCTCCGGCGGGCCGACACCGGAACAACATCGAAACAACCACCCCTGCGGTGCGGGGTCGAGCTGGGGGAGGCCATGCGCTTTCGCGGGAAGTCCATCCGCAGGAAGATCGTGGCGTTGCTCCTGGTGCCGCTCGTCTCTCTCACGGGGCTGTGGGTGTTCGCCACCTACGTCACCGGCCGTGAAGCCGGTCAGTTGCTGGACGCGAGTGCCATCATGGACACGGTCGGCCACCCGCTCGAGGACACCGTCCGCGCCGTACAGGCCGAACGGCGTCAGACACTCGTCTTCCTCGCCGACCCCCGGGCCTCGGACGCCCTGCCCATCCTGCGCCGCCGGCGCGCGGCCACCGACAGGGTCGTGGCCGACGTCAGACTCAGCGCGCAGCGCAAGGACGTCCGCGACGCGCTGGGCCAGGACTCGCAGGCGCAGCTCGACTCCATCCTCGGCGAGGTCGACGGGCTGGACGCCCTGCGCGACTCCGTCGAGAAGCGCGCCATCGACCGGACCAGGGCGCTCGACTTCTACAACGGACTCGTCGACCCCTGCTACCGCTTCCTGAACGGTCTCCACACGATGGAGAACGTGTCGATGGACAAACAGGTGCGGGCACTGGTCGGTATTTCCCGGGCCCGCGAAATGCTCTCCCGCGAGGACGCGCTCATCGCCTCCGGACTCATCGCGGGCCGGCTCGGCGCCCCCGAACTCCGGGTCGTCTCCGACCTCGCCACCCGCCGCAAGGTCCTCTACGAGGTCAACCTGGAGCTCCTTCCGGCTTCCGAGCTCAGGCGGATGGAGCAGTACTGGAACAGCCCCGACACCGAGGCGCTGCGCACGGCCGAACAACAGCTCATCGCCGCCGGGCCGTTCAGGAAGCCGGGCACCGTCGACGCGGCACGCTGGCAGGAAGTGGCGCCGCCGGTCCTGGAACATCTCGCCAACGACAGCACCGAGATGTCCAACCGCTTCCAGGACCGCGCCGAGCCCGCCGGCTACCGGGTCCTGATCCGGGCCGGAGTCGCCGGCGTCCTCGGGTTCGTCGCGCTGCTCCTGTCGGTCTTCGTGTCCGTCCGGGTGGGGCGCGATCTCGTCCGGGACCTCTCCCGGCTGCGCAAGGACGCCCATGAGGTGTCCGGGGTGCGGCTGCCCAGCGTGATGCGGCGACTGGCCGCCGGAGAACAGGTCGACGTCGAGACCGAGGCCCCGCACCTCCAGTACGAGAGGGACGAGATAGGCCAGGTCGGCCAGGCGCTCAACACCCTCCAGCGGGCCGCCGTCGAGGCCGCGGTCAAGCAGGCGGACATGCGCCGCGGCGTCTCCGAGGTCTTCGTCAACCTCGCCCGCCGCAACCAGGTGCTCCTGCACCGTCAGCTCACGCTCCTGGACACCATGGAGCGCCGCACCGAGAACAGCGACGAACTCGCCGACCTCTTCCGGCTCGACCACCTCACCACCCGCATGCGCCGCCACGCGGAAGGTCTCGTGATCCTCTCCGGGGCCGCCCCGTCCAGGCAGTGGCGCAAGCCCATCCAGCTGATGGACGTGGTGCGGGCGGCGGTCGCCGAGGTGGAGGACTACGAACGCATCGAGGTCCGCCGGCTGACCCGGATCGGTGTGGGCGGCCCCGCCGTGGCCGACCTCACCCACCTGATCGCCGAACTGCTGGAGAACGCCACGGTGTTCTCGCCCCCGCACACGGCTGTCCAGGTGCACGGCGAGCGCGTGGCCAACGGCTTCACGCTCGAAATCCACGACCGCGGGCTCGGCATGGCACCGGAGATCCTCCTGGACGCCAACCTGCGGCTCGCCGAGACGCCCGACTTCGAGCTCTCCGACACCGACCGGCTCGGCCTCTTCGTGGTCAGCCGGCTCGCCCAGCGGCAGAACGTGCGGGTGTCGCTGCAGACCTCGCCGTACGGAGGAACGACCGCGGTCGTCTTCATCCCGGCACAGCTGCTCACCGACGCGCCCGACACGCACGGCACCGGCTTCCGCCTCGACCGCCGGGCCGAGAAGGCGATCGGCAGCGGCCGGCCGGGCAGCAGCGTGCCCGGCAGCGACAAGGCCCGCAGGGACGGCATCGCCGACATACCCGGCAGACCCTCGGGGCTCTCCCCGGTGCCCACCGGACTCACCGACCCGTCCGTCCTGAACGGTCCGGTCGAACTCGAAGGCCCGGTGGGGCCGCTGGAACTCACCGACGACCCGGCGCTCGACCGGGACCTCGATCCGGCGCTCGGCCCCGTCCTCGACGGCGTGTCCGACCTGGAGGACACCGAGAGCGAGCGGGGCGGCATCTTCCGGGCCCGTGCGCTGCGCCGGGGCATCGACCACGAACAGCACCAGCAGGCCGCCGACCCGTCCGAAGGACGCACGGCGGACGTCCGCCCGATGCGCCCGGCGGGACCGGTCCCGCTGCCCCGGCGCAAGCCGCCGACGCTCGTCACCGACCGGGGCCGCAGGGTCGGCGAGGAGGGCGGCTCCCACTCCGCGCCCTCCGAGGGACCGGCCCCGGAACCCTCCGGGGACTCCGGCCCCTTCCCGGCCGGCCCGCGCGGGGACGACTTCCCCGTGTCCTCGGCGGCCGAGACCCCGACGCCCTTCCCCTCGCAGCGCAGGTCCACCTCCCGGCCGTCCACACCGGACACCGTGGGCGGCCTGCCGCGCAGGGTCCGGCAGGCCAGCCTCGCCCCACAGCTCCGGGAGGACTCCGCAGGGCGGACTCCCGGCCACGTCCCCGCGGACACCGATGACGACCTCGAACGTGACGCGGACGAAGTACGCAATCGCATGGCTTCGCTTCAACGCGGCTGGCAGCGCGGCCGTCGGCAGAACGCCGAGGACGTGACCGGCCCCGGCGAGACAGCACCAGGAACCACTCCGGGAGGGGACGGTCGATGACCGCACCGAACGCCGCAGCACGCAACGCCTCACGCCAGGGCTCCGGCGAACTCAATTGGCTCCTCGACGAACTGGTCGAGCGCGTCGCGAGCATCACCAAGGCGCTGGTGCTCTCCAGCGACGGCCTCGCCACCGGCACGTCCAAGGACCTGACCCGCGAGGACAGCGAACACCTGGCGGCCGTGGCCTCCGGCTTCCACAGCCTCGCCAAGGGCGTGGGCCGTCACTTCGACGCGGGCAAGGTCCGCCAGACCGTCGTCGAGCTCGACGAGGCCTTCCTCTTCGTCACGGCGGCCGGCGACGGCAGCTGTCTCGCCGTCCTGGCCGACTCCGACTCGGACGTCGGGCAGGTGGCGTACGAGATGACCCTCATGGTCAAGCGGGTGGGCGCCCACCTGGCCAACGCCCCCCGGACGACCGGTATGCCCGCCGGAGGGTGAGGGGATGGCATGAGCGCCGACTCCGTCCGGGACACCACCCCCGGAGACATGCACGCTCCCGCCGATGCGGGTTCCTCGCGCTGGTACGACGCCGAAGCGGGCCCTGTGGTCCGTCCCTACGCGATGACCCGGGGACGTACGAGCAGTGCGTCCCGCCACCGACTCGACCTGATCGCGATCGTCGTCCCGGAACCCGCGGCCGACGATCCCGGCCGGGACCAGACGCTCTCCCCGGAACACGTGGAGATCGTCGAACTGTGCAGCGGCATGCCCCAGTCCATCGCCGAGCTCGCCTCAGGACTTGACCTCCCCGTCGGGGTGGTCCGTGTGCTGGTCGGTGACCTCGTCGAGGACGAACTGGTGCACGTCACCCGTCCCGTTCCGCCGGCCGAGCTGCCGGACGTGAACATTCTTCGCGAGGTGATCAATGGCCTTCGGGCGCTCTAGCCGCAGCAAGCGGCCCGTTGAGCCCGTTACCCTGAAAATCCTGGTGGCGGGCGGCTTCGGCGTGGGCAAGACGACCCTGGTGGGGGCGGTCAGCGAGATCAGACCGCTGCGCACCGAGGAGAGACTGAGCGAGGCGGGCCGTCCCGTGGACGACCTCGCCGGAGTCGAGGGCAAGAACAGCACCACGGTGGCGATGGACTTCGGGCGGATCACCCTGCGCGAGGATCTGGTGCTCTACCTGTTCGGGACACCCGGCCAGGACCGCTTCTGGTTCCTCTGGGACGAGCTGGCCCAGGGCGCGCTGGGGGCGGTCGTCCTCGCGGACACCCGCAGGCTGGAGGACTGCTTCGCGGCGGTCGACTACTTCGAGCGCCGCGGGATCCCGTTCGCCGTCGCGGTCAACCTCTTCGAGGGGGCCGAGGAGTTCGCCACCGGGACGGTGCAGGCGGCGCTCGACCTCGATCCCGAGGTGCCGGTACTGCTCTGCGACGCGCGCGACCGCTCGTCCGTACGGGACGTGCTGGTCGCGGTCGTCGAGCACGCCCTGGCGCGTGCCGACCGGAGCCGGGAGCCCGCCAGGACCTGACGGCCGGGAGACAGCACCCGAACGCGGCCCGTACCCCCGCCGACCGGGGTACGGGCCGCGTTTCGTTCGGCCTGCAACGGCCGCGGGAGGAGTCTTCACCCGCCGTGACGGACCGTCAAGCCTCCGCGCGGCGCCGGGTCACCGGGGGTTCTCGGCGAGCCACTCGGCCGCCGTCCGGGCCAGCTCCCGGTCCCGTCCGGCGAGCATCATCCGGATCATCCGCACATCACCGCGCAGCGACCACGCGGGATGCCCGAACGTCGCCGGGTTGTTCTTCTCGATGAGGAAGTGCGCCGGCCACGCGGTCCCGTACCCGATCAGCGGCAGCGCCGCGGCATACCGCTTCCGGCCGCGCGCCAGACCGTACGCGGTGACCGCGAGACCCGTCAGCGTTCCGGTCAGATGGACCCACCTGGTCGCCGCCCTGGAGTGCATGGCGACGTAGTAGGGCCAGAACTCTTCGTACGAATCGAACGTCTGCTGAGACATAGAGGCACCGTAATGGCTCGACCGGCAACCGGACACGGCAGTTCGGCGTCCGATAAGGAGAACGGGCGGCCGGAGCCCACGGGGGTGGTCCCGGTCGCCCGTTCACCGCACGGGCGGGCGGTCAGTGTCCGGCGACGGAGCGCCGGGCCACCGGGAAGTCGAAGTAGGTGTCCGGGAAGACTTCGGGCTTGTAGGTGAAGTGCCACCACTCCTCGGCCAGATTCACGAAACCGAGACCGGTGAGCGTCTCCTTGAGGAACTGCCGGTTCGCCCGCTGAACCCCCTGTACCCGCGGGTCGTCCGTGTGCGACAGGGTGTCGAAACAGTCGTAACCCGTACCCATGTCCACCGAATTGTCCGGGAAGCGCTGGTCCTTCGCCGCGTAGCACGCCGCCAGCTCCTCACCCGGCACGTACGGCCTGGTCGGCAGGGCCGGCAACTTCACCAGCGTCAGGTCGACCGTGCTTCCCCGGCTGTGACCGGACTTCTCCGCGATGTAACCGTCCTCGAACAGACGCGTCTTGTCGACGAGCGGATAGAACTCGCCCTTCATGCTCTGGTCGTCGAGATCCTTCGCCCACCGCACGAAGTGGTCCACCGCCCGCTGCGGCCGGTAGCAGTCGTAGACCTTGAGCGAGTAGCCCTGGCGCAGGAGACCCCGCTGCGCCGTACGCAGCGCGAGGGCCGCGGGACGGGTCAGTATGCAGACGGGCTGCCGGTATCCGTCCACCGCCTCACCCATGAAGGTGTGTGCGGTGGTGTACCGCATCTCCGTGATGATCGTCGGATCGACGGAGCGGAGGTCGACGAACTGCGGGGGAGCCTTCGGTTCGGGCCGGGCCTGCGCCGCCGGGGAGGCGGCGGTCACCAGGAGCAGGGCTGCGGCGGCGGAGGCCAGGGTGCGGAGCGCGAGAGCGATTCCTGTCATGGGCACATCGTCTATCAGCTCCAGGGCTGCAGGAGAAGAGTGATCGGATACAGTCCGCCCGTGAAGGACTCCCACTGCGGCAACTGCGGAGCCCCGTACTCCGCCGGCCCGTCCGCGCCCGCAACCTGGCCACGCACCTGCGCCTCCTGCGGGCACACCGCCTACCGCAACCCCCTGCCCGTCGCCGTCGCCCTGCTGCCCGTCACCGGCCGGGACGGCACCGGACTCGTCGTCATCACCCGCACCGTCCCTCCGCGGACGGGTGGCATCGCCCTGCCCGGCGGGTACGTCGACCACACCGAGGACTGGCGCCACGCGGTCGTCCGCGAACTGCGCGAGGAGACCGGCATCGGGGCCGAGGAGACGGACGTACGGCTTGCCGATGCCCTCAGCTCCCCGGACGGCCACCTCCTCCTCTTCGGCCTGCTCCCGCCGCGCCCCGCCGAAGACCTCCCGCCCTCCGCACCCACCGACGAGACCTCCGGATACGACGTACTGCGCGCCCCCGGCGAACTGGCCTTCCCCCTGCACACACAGGCCGTACGCGCATGGTTCGCCGGCCGTTACCGCTGACCCGGCAGCCCCCGCACCCGTACCGGATACGTCACCCGGTCCTCCTCACCGTCCCGCTCGACCACCACACGCCCGTCCGCGATCCGCGACGTGTACCGCTCGACCTCCGCCGTCGCCCACCCGTCGCCCGCGTCCCGGACGACGAGCCCGCCCCCGCTGCGGCCCACCGCCGGAGCCCACACCTCCAGTTCGACACCCCCGTCCGCACCCCGCACCGGAAGCACGGCGCCCGCCCGCGCCAGCACCGGAATCCGGGACAGCGGCGCGTCCACCAGCACCTGCCCCGGACCCTCGTACGCCTCCCCGGTCGCCGTGTCGTACCAGCGCCCCCGCGGCAGCCGCACCGCTCTCCGGTCCGCCCCGTGCTCCATCACCGGAGCCACCAGCAGCGAGTCACCCAGCAGGAACGCGTCCTCGCACTCCCGCAGCGCCCGGTCCGCGGAATCGCCCCACCACATCGGACGGACATACGGCGCACCCGTCAGCCGGGCGAGCTGCGCCAAGGTCACGAAGTACGGACGCATTCGCTCCCGCTCCTCCAGTGCCGCCTTCGCGTGCGCGAGCACCTCGGGCCCGAACTCCCACGGCTCCCGCCGCCCCGCGTCGATGGCCGCATGGGTACGGAACAACGGCAGATACGCCCCCAGCTGGAACCAGCGCAGATACAGCTCGGGCGACGGGGACCCGTCGAAACCCCCCACGTCCGGACCCGAGTACGGCACCCCGCAGAGCCCGAGCCCCAGCACCAGTGCGAGCGAGGCCCTCAGCCCGGGCCACCCCGTGGCCACGTCACCGGACCAGGTACCCCCGTACCGCTGCATCCCCGCCCAGCCGGAACGGGAGAACAGGAACGGCCGCTCCTCGGGCCGCAGCCGCAGCAGCCCCTCGTAGCCGGCCCGCGCCATCGCGAGCCCGTAGACGTTATGAGCCTCGCGGTGGTCCCCGCCACGGCCCTCCAGCGCGTGCCGGGCCGAACGCGGCAGCGACGATTCCCCGAACGCCGAGAACGCCACCGGCTCGTTCATGTCGTGCCACACCCCGGAGAAGCCCTGCGCCAGCCGCTCCTCGTACAACGTCCCCCACCACTCCCGCACCTGCGGATCGGTGAAGTCCGGATAGACGCACTCGCCCGGCCACACCTCACCGAGCACCGGACGGCCCTGCGGATCCCGGACGAACGCCCCCGCCGCGCCGACCTCGCCGCCACTGTCGAACACCGCGTCGCCCGGCGACGCCGTCACCGCCGGATCGACGATCGAGACCAGACGCACCCCGTCCTCGCGCAACTCCTTCGCCAGCCCCGGCAGATCGGGGAACCGCTCGCGGTCCACGGTGAACACCCGGTGCGCGTCGAAGTGATCGATGTCCAGATGCAGCACCGACAGGGGCAGCCCCCGCTCCCGGTACCCCGCCACGACCCGCCGCACCTCCGCCTCGCTGCCGAAACCCCACCGGGCGTGCTGCGGACCCAGCGCCCACGACGGCGGCAGCGCGGGCGCACCGGTCAGCGCCGTCCAGCCCTGCAGCACCCTGGCCGGCGTACCGGCGACCACCCAGCAGCGGAGCGGACCGCCCTCCATCCGCACCTCGCAGGTACCCGGCCGGTCATGACCGGACCCCGCACCCTCCTCACCCTCCCGCAGCGTCACCCGGCCCGACCACGTGTTGTCGTGGAACGCCAGATGGGTCCCCGCGTCCGACACCACCAGCTGCACCGGCATGGTCAGGTACAGCGGATCGTCCCCGGGACCGAAACGACCGCCCGGATCCGTGTTCCACAACCGGTACGTCCCTCCGCGCAGCCGCGGACCACCGGCCCGCCCGCCCAGCCCGAAGAAACGCGCGTCGGCCGGCACCTCGGACCGCTGAACCCACCGCGCGGCCCCTCCCTCCACCGGCTCCCACCAGCGCGGCGGCAACTCCCTGCGCAGCACCACCCCGCCCGGCGTACGCAGCTCCACCGCCCCGTGCCGCGACACGACCACCGTCAGCCGCTCCGACACCACCTGCCAGCCGCCGTCCTTGTCGGGCTCCAGCCCCGCCCGCGGATCCGGCTCCGGCGCGGCTCCGGCCAGCGCGTACGAGGGCAGCGGCTCCGCACCGTCCCAGGACCAGAACACCGCACCACCGACGGACACACGGATGCGCAACTCCGAACGGGCGAACTTCACGACACCACCGCCCGGCCCGGGCTCGGCACTCACCAGCAGACCGGGCACACGAGCCCGCTCCGCACCGCGCGGCGCCAGCGCCCGCGCGTCCGCACGCCGCCGCCGCCAGGCGGAGCGCACCGTGCGCATCCCCCGCACCGAACCGATCATCTTCACCGAACGCACCAGGTCACGACCATCCATGCAGGCCACCCTGCCACCCGGCCGGCCGCGAACAGGGTCCGTTCAGCTTCCGTTCACCTGTGGCCGGACCACACACCGGGACACGCAGGCATGGCAGGCCGCCCCTGGTGCGAAGGACGATCACATGGCATCGTCCCTGAATGCCGCTCACGCGCACACCCCAGCACGTGGGCGTGACGCACGCACACCCCGCGTACCCGAAAGGCCAGGGAACCTCCATGACCTCAGCAGCCGGCGAAGCCCCCCTCTGGCAGCCCGCCCCCGAACGCATCGAGGCCGCGGCCGTCACCCGCTTCCAGCGCTGGGCGGCCGACCGGTACGGAGCACCCGCCGACGGCGGATACGCGGCGCTGCACCGCTGGTCAGTCGAGGAGCTCGACACCTTCTGGCAGGCTGTCGCCGACTGGTTCGGCGTACGCTTCTCCACCCCGTACGACACCGTCCTCGGCGACCGCACCATGCCCGGCGCCCAATGGTTCCCCGGCGCCACCCTCAACTACGCCGAACACGCCCTGCGCACGGCGGAGGATCCGCTGCGTGCCGAGGCACCGGCCCTGCTGTACGTCGACGAGACACACACCCAGATCCCCATCGGCTGGTCCGAACTCCGGCGCCAGGTCGGCTCGCTGGCCGCCGAGCTCCGCGCGCTCGGCGTCGCCCCGGGGGACAGGGTCAGCGGCTACCTCCCCAACATCCCGCAGGCGGTCGTCGCCTTCCTCGCCACCGCCGCGGTCGGGGGCGTCTGGACCTCCTGCGCCCCGGACTTCGGCGCCCGCAGCGTCCTCGACCGCTTCCAGCAGGTCGAACCCGTCGTCCTGTTCACCGTCGACGGCTACCGCTACGGCGGCAAGGAGCACGACCGCACGGACACCGTGGCCGAGCTCCGCCGCGAACTCCCCACCCTGCGCGCGGTCGTCCACATCCCGCTCCTCGGCACGGACACGCCCGAGGGCGCCCTCGCCTGGTCCGAACTCACCTCCGCGGACACCGAACCCGTCTTCGAGCAGGTGCCCTTCGACCACCCCCTGTGGGTCCTCTACTCCTCCGGCACCACCGGACTCCCGAAGGCGATCGTCCAGTCCCAGGGCGGCATCCTCCTGGAACACTTCAAACAGATCGGCCTGCACTGCGACCTCGGCCCCGAGGACCGCTTCTTCTGGTACACCTCCACCGGCTGGATGATGTGGAACTTCCTCGTCTCCGGCCTGCTCACCGGCACCACGGTCGTGCTGTACGACGGCAGCCCCGGCTACCCCGACGTCAGCGCCCAGTGGCGTGTCGCCGAACAGACCGGGGCCACCCTCTTCGGCACCTCGGCGGCCTACGTGATGGCCTGCGGGAAGGCAGGCATCCACCCGGGCCGCGACCACGACCTCAGCCGCGTCCAGTGCGTCGCCACCACCGGGTCCCCGCTCCCGCCCGACGGCTTCCGCTGGCTCCACGACGAAGTCGCCGAGGACCTCTGGATCGCCTCCGTCAGCGGCGGTACGGATGTCTGCAGCTGCTTCGCCGGCGCCGTGCCGACCCTCCCGGTCCACATCGGCGAACTGCAGGCACCCTGCCTCGGCACGGACCTCCAGGCCTGGGACCCCGCGGGCGAACCCCTGACCGGCGAGGTCGGCGAGCTCGTCGTCACCAGCCCCCTGCCCTCCATGCCGATCCGCTTCTGGAACGACCCGGACGGCAGCCGCTACCACGACAGCTACTTCGGCATGTACCCCGGAGTCTGGCGCCACGGGGACTGGATCACCCTGACCGACCACGGATCGGTCATCATCCACGGCCGCTCCGACTCCACCCTCAACAGGCAGGGGGTACGGATGGGATCCGCCGACATCTACGAAGCGGTCGAGCGGCTCCCCGAGATCCGTGAGTCCCTCGTCATCGGCGTCGAGGAACCGGACGGCGGCTACTGGATGCCGCTCTTCGTCCACCTCGCCGAAGGAGCCGTGCTGGACGACGGCCTCCGCGACAGCATCAAGCGGACCATCCGCGAGCACCTCTCCCCGCGCCACGTGCCCGACGAGGTCATCGAAGTGCCCGGCATCCCGCACACTCTCACCGGCAAGCGCATCGAGGTTCCGGTCAAGCGCCTCCTCCAGGGAACAGCCCTGGCCAAGGCGGTCAACCCGGGCTCCATCGACAACCTCGAACTCCTCCACTTCTACGAGGACCTGGCCCGCAAGCGCCAGTGACCCGGTCACCGGGACACCACTGTCGGTCCCCCTGATTACTCTGAGTGAGCATCGTTCGGCAGAGCACAGCTCGACAGGCACAGGGGGACTCATGGCGTACACCGGGCAGACGAAGCACACCCGGCACCGTTCCGGGACATCCATGCGACGCGCACTGCGCCGCGAAGCACCCAGCACCGTCGGCCTCCTGGTCGACGCCGAGGACTTCGCGGCGATGCGTCACTACCGGAGCTTCGTCTTCGACGACCACTCCGTCTATCTCCAGCAGGTCGAAGGCCTGCTCAAGACGCTTGCCGCGCAGGGCATGCACACCACGGTCGCCCTCTTCGACCCGGAGGACTACGCGGAGTTCTGCACCGAATCCGGCCTCGACCCTCACGAGCGGACCAGCCGCAGCCGCTTCGTCGCCGACATCGCTTCGGCCGGCGCGACCGTGGCGTACACCGGCCAGCCACTCGACAGCCTGATCCCGCTCCTCGTCTCACGAGCGGTCCGCCGCGCCACCTGGGAGTACGCCACCATGCTCCTGGCGGACCTCGGAGACTGTGCCGAATGCGGGCAGGAGATCGGCCGCGCCGCCTTCGACCGGGCCTCCCACCTGCTGACGCGCCTGCTGGAGACGGCGGGACCAGGCGCGCACCACCTGGTCTGCAGCACACCCACGGAGAACGAACAGCTCATCGCCGTCCTCCACACCGCACGGGACGCCGAGGGCCCGGTCCGGCTCGCCTCGGCGGAAGGGGCCGAGTTCGTCACCGTGCTCGCGGTAGGCGTCGCACTCGAGACCCGGGGAGGGGTCGTCCTGCGCACCACGGCACCGGACGGCCCGGACCGCGTGCACGGCTGGCGCCTGGTGCGGGGCGGGCTCCTCCCGCTCACGGCGGGCGAGGTCTTCAGCGCCTACTGCACCGACGCCGACACGGGCGAGCCCGTCCCGCCCGAGTCCGGCGTCGAATACCGCGCGGGCTTCGACATCGGTGCGGACGAGCCGGAGGCACACCACTGACGTGCGGCTGACGTATCGCTGACAAGGCGAAGGGGCTCCCACCGGCCGGAACCGGCGGGAACCCCTTCATCCCTTCGTCACACCCGACTGTCCGCCCGAAGGCGTCACTCGCCCGACAGCACCGCCTGTGCGGCGACCCGTGCCTCTTCGGCGGAGTCCGCCGCACGCGCGGCGGATGCCGCACGCTCGCACTGAGCGAGCGTGTGCTTCGCCAGCGTCGCGCGCACATACGGAATCGACGCGGCACCCATCGATAGGGAGGTGACACCCAGACCGGTCAGCACACAGGCGAGCAGCGGATCCGCGGCGGCCTCACCGCAGACACCGCAGCTCTTCCCCTCGGCCCGCGCGGCCTCGGCCGACAGCGCGACGAGATCCAGCAGCGCGGGCTGCCACGGGTCCTGCAGCCTGGACACGGCACCCACCTGACGGTCGGCGGCGAAGGTGTACTGCGCGAGGTCGTTGGTACCCAGCGACAGGAACTCCACCTCCTGCAGGATCGAGCGCGCCCTCAGTGCGGCGGACGGAATCTCCACCATCGCACCGAACTTGGCCGGCAGCCCGGCCTCGCGGCAGGCGTCGGCGAACGCCTTGGCATCGGCACGGTCGGCGACCATCGGGGCCATGACCTCGAGGTAGACGGGCAGCCCCTCGACCGCCTTGGACAGGGCCGTCAGCTGGGTCCGCAGCACATCGGGGTGGTCCAGCAGGCTGCGCAGCCCACGGACACCGAGGGCGGGGTTCGGCTCGTCCGCCGGGGTCAGGAAGTCCAGCGGCTTGTCCGCACCCGCGTCCAGCACCCGCACGACGACGCGTCCCTCGGGGAACGCCTCCAGCACCGCGCGGTATGCCGCGACCTGCTTCTCCTCGGAGGGAGCCTGCTTGCTGTCGTCCAGGAACAGGAATTCCGTACGGAACAGCCCGACACCCTCGGCGCCGGCCTCCAGGGCCGCGGGTACGTCGGCGGGGCCGCCGACATTGGCGAGCAGCGGCACCTTGTGCCCGTCGGACGTGGCACCGGGTCCGGTGCTGGCCGACAGCGCCGCCTTGCGGGCCGCCGCGGCGCTCTCCATCTCGGCGCGCTTCTCCTCGCTCGGCTCGACGAAGATCTCACCGGTGCTGCCGTCCACCGCGATGACGGTGCCCTCGGCGATCTCACCGGCTCCCGGAAGGGCCACGACAGCGGGCACTCCGAGCGCACGCGCGAGAATCGCGCTGTGACTGGTCGGCCCGCCCTCCTCGGTGACGAACCCGAGCACCAGCGTCGGGTCGAGCAGCGCGGTGTCGGCCGGAGCCAGATCGCGCGCGATCAGTACGTACGGCTCGTCGCTGTCCGGTACGCCCGGCATGGGAACACCGAGCAGCCGCGCCACGATCCGGTTGCGTACGTCGTCGAGGTCCGCGACGCGCCCCGCCAGGTACTCCCCGGCGTTCGCCAGCAGCGCCCGGTACGAGGCGAACGCGTCGTACACGGCACGCTCCGCGGTGCTGCCGACAGCGATACGGCGATTCACATCGGCCATGAGCTCGGGGTCCTGGGCCATCATGGCCTGGGCCTCGAGGACGTGCTGAGCCTCGCCCCCCGCAAGGTTGCCGCGTGCGATCAGGTCGGCCGCAACAGCTTCCACGGCCTGGCGGGCACGCCCCTGTTCGCGCTCGGCCTCGTCCGCGGGAATCTGTTTGGCGGGCGGCTCCAGCACCGCCGTACCCATGTGCCGAACTTCGCCGATCGCCACTCCGTGGCTCACGCCGACGCCTCGCAGCGTTGTCTCCATGTGACCCGTCTCCGATTGTGCGGCGGCCGTGCCACCGCGGTGAATTCCCAACTCGCTGGTGCCCCGACTACGGAGCCGAGGGTGTCACTGCCAGCCGAACAGCACGTCGCCGACCTTCACGTCGCCGTCCTCGCGCACGTCGGAGAGGGAGTCGGCGGTGGCTTCGAGCGCCACGACCGGACAGATGGCCGACTTGCCGGCCGCCTCGACAGCCGCCGGGTTCCAGCGCACGATGCCCTGGCCGCGGACCACCGTGTCCCCCTTGTTCACGAGGAGCTCGAAGCCCTCGCCGTTGAGCTGCACGGTGTCGATCCCGAGGTGGGTCAGTACTCCGTGTCCCTGGTCGTCCACGACGACGAAGGCGTGCGGGTGGAGGGAGACGATGATGCCGTCGACCGGCGAGACGGCCTCGGACGGCTCGCGCACGGGGTCGATGGCGGTACCGGGACCCACCATCGCGCCGGAGAACACCGGGTCGGGAACCGCGGTGAGCCCGATGGCGCGGCCGGCAAGAGGGGACGTCACTGTGGTCATGGGAGCCTCCCAGGGGTGGAGATTCGTATGTCGCCGCCGCGGCTGATGGAGGGCGGCGTACTGATCAGCAGCGTAAGTCATATGAAGTCCCGGTTCCGCCCGAGACCTACCGGTTGGCGGACCTAGGGGTGCACCGGAAACGATTTGCCTCGCCTCACAGCGACCTGTACTGTCGTACTCCTGCCTGGCCCCAACGCGACTTTGAGTCGGGGGTCGGTGGCGACTCTCAAGCCCAGACTCTAACTCTGATCGGCGCATCTGCATGTCTGCAGGACGTGGTCAAGGGAATAGGAAAAGGCCTGGTAGAGTCGGACTCGCCGGAAAGGGAAACGCGAAAGCGAAGAACTGGAAAGCGAGAAAAACAATTCTCCCGCTTAGCGGGGGGCCCGCTTCGGCCGGGAATCGGACAGGAAAGAGTCTGATAGAGTCGGAAACGCAAGAACGAAGGGAAGCGCCCGGAGGACCCCGGTGAAACGGGACCGAAGGAAGCGTCCGTTCCTTGAGAACTCAACAGCGTGCCAAAAGTCAACGCCAGATATGTTGATACCCCGGCCTGCTTCGGCAGGTTGGTGGTTCCTTTGAAAAGTCCTGCCGGTCCTTCGGGTCTGGTAGGCAACAACAGCGAGGACGCTGTGAACGACCGGTCTTATTCCGACCTGGTCGTTCCGCTCTCGTGTTGTGATCCCGATTACGGGAAAACATTCACGGAGAGTTTGATCCTGGCTCAGGACGAACGCTGGCGGCGTGCTTAACACATGCAAGTCGAACGATGAAGCCTTTCGGGGTGGATTAGTGGCGAACGGGTGAGTAACACGTGGGCAATCTGCCCTTCACTCTGGGACAAGCCCTGGAAACGGGGTCTAATACCGGATAACACTCTGTCCCTCATGGGATGGAGTTAAAAGCTCCGGCGGTGAAGGATGAGCCCGCGGCCTATCAGCTTGTTGGTGGGGTAATGGCCTACCAAGGCGACGACGGGTAGCCGGCCTGAGAGGGCGACCGGCCACACTGGGACTGAGACACGGCCCAGACTCCTACGGGAGGCAGCAGTGGGGAATATTGCACAATGGGCGAAAGCCTGATGCAGCGACGCCGCGTGAGGGATGACGGCCTTCGGGTTGTAAACCTCTTTCAGCAGGGAAGAAGCGAAAGTGACGGTACCTGCAGAAGAAGCGCCGGCTAACTACGTGCCAGCAGCCGCGGTAATACGTAGGGCGCAAGCGTTGTCCGGAATTATTGGGCGTAAAGAGCTCGTAGGCGGCTTGTCACGTCGGATGTGAAAGCTCGGGGCTTAACCCCGAGTCTGCATTCGATACGGGCTAGCTAGAGTGTGGTAGGGGAGATCGGAATTCCTGGTGTAGCGGTGAAATGCGCAGATATCAGGAGGAACACCGGTGGCGAAGGCGGATCTCTGGGCCATTACTGACGCTGAGGAGCGAAAGCGTGGGGAGCGAACAGGATTAGATACCCTGGTAGTCCACGCCGTAAACGTTGGGAACTAGGTGTTGGCGACATTCCACGTCGTCGGTGCCGCAGCTAACGCATTAAGTTCCCCGCCTGGGGAGTACGGCCGCAAGGCTAAAACTCAAAGGAATTGACGGGGGCCCGCACAAGCAGCGGAGCATGTGGCTTAATTCGACGCAACGCGAAGAACCTTACCAAGGCTTGACATATACCGGAAAGCATCAGAGATGGTGCCCCCCTTGTGGTCGGTATACAGGTGGTGCATGGCTGTCGTCAGCTCGTGTCGTGAGATGTTGGGTTAAGTCCCGCAACGAGCGCAACCCTTGTTCTGTGTTGCCAGCATGCCCTTCGGGGTGATGGGGACTCACAGGAGACTGCCGGGGTCAACTCGGAGGAAGGTGGGGACGACGTCAAGTCATCATGCCCCTTATGTCTTGGGCTGCACACGTGCTACAATGGCCGGTACAATGAGCTGCGATGCCGCGAGGCGGAGCGAATCTCAAAAAGCCGGTCTCAGTTCGGATTGGGGTCTGCAACTCGACCCCATGAAGTCGGAGTTGCTAGTAATCGCAGATCAGCATTGCTGCGGTGAATACGTTCCCGGGCCTTGTACACACCGCCCGTCACGTCACGAAAGTCGGTAACACCCGAAGCCGGTGGCCCAACCCCTTGTGGGAGGGAGCTGTCGAAGGTGGGACTGGCGATTGGGACGAAGTCGTAACAAGGTAGCCGTACCGGAAGGTGCGGCTGGATCACCTCCTTTCTAAGGAGCATCTAGATTCCGCAAGGAGTCCAGAGACCATTACGTCGGCAAATGTTCGACGGTGGTTGCTCATGGGTGGAACGTTGACTATTCGGCACGACAGGTTGTTTTCGTGAGTACTGCTTCGGCGTGGAAAGTGAAGGGGATCGGTCGGGTCGGGCACGCTGTTGGGTATCTGAAGGTGCGGGCTTTTTTAGTCTGGATCTTCGGTTGCCGGCCCCAGTGCACTCACCTGTAAGGGTGGGGTGATGGGTGGCTGGTCGTTGTTTGAGAACTGCACAGTGGACGCGAGCATCTGTGGCCAAGTTTTTAAGGGCGCACGGTGGATGCCTTGGCACCAGGAACCGATGAAGGACGTGGGAGGCCACGATAGTCCCCGGGGAGCTGTCAACCAAGCTTTGATCCGGGGGTTTCCGAATGGGGAAACCCGGCAGTCGTCATGGGCTGTCACCCGCTGCTGAACACATAGGCAGTGTGGAGGGAACGCGGGGAAGTGAAACATCTCAGTACCCGCAGGAAGAGAAAACAACCGTGATTCCGGGAGTAGTGGCGAGCGAAACTGGATGAGGCCAAACCGTATGTGTGTGATACCCGGCAGGGGTTGCGCATACGGGGTTGTGGGATCTCTCTTTCATAGTCTGCCGGCTGTGAGACGAGTCAGAAACCGTTGGTGTAGGCGAAGGACATGCGAAAGGTCCGGCGTAGAGGGTAAGACCCCCGTAGCTGAAACATCAACGGCTCGTTTGAGAGACACCCAAGTAGCACGGGGCCCGAGAAATCCCGTGTGAATCTGGCGGGACCACCCGCTAAGCCTAAATATTCCCTGGTGACCGATAGCGGATAGTACCGTGAGGGAATGGTGAAAAGTACCGCGGGAGCGGAGTGAAATAGTACCTGAAACCGTGTGCCTACAAGCCGTGGGAGCGTCGCTGTATGTGCTTGCATATGCAGTCGTGACTGCGTGCCTTTTGAAGAATGAGCCTGCGAGTTAGCGGTGTGTAGCGAGGTTAACCCGTGTGGGGAAGCCGTAGCGAAAGCGAGTCCGAATAGGGCGATTGAGTTGCACGCTCTAGACCCGAAGCGGAGTGATCTAGCCATGGGCAGGTTGAAGCGGAGGTAAGACTTCGTGGAGGACCGAACCCACCAGGGTTGAAAACCTGGGGGATGACCTGTGGTTAGGGGTGAAAGGCCAATCAAACTCCGTGATAGCTGGTTCTCCCCGAAATGCATTTAGGTGCAGCGTCGTGTGTTTCTTGCCGGAGGTAGAGCACTGGATAGGCGATGGGCCCTACCGGGTTACTGACCTTAGCCAAACTCCGAATGCCGGTAAGTGAGAGCACGGCAGTGAGACTGTGGGGGATAAGCTCCATGGTCGAGAGGGAAACAGCCCAGAGCATCGACTAAGGCCCCTAAGCGTACGCTAAGTGGGAAAGGATGTGGAGTCGCAGAGACAACCAGGAGGTTGGCTTAGAAGCAGCCACCCTTGAAAGAGTGCGTAATAGCTCACTGGTCAAGTGATTCCGCGCCGACAATGTAGCGGGGCTCAAGCGTACCGCCGAAGTCGTGTCATTCATACACATATCCCCAACGGGAGTATGGATGGGTAGGGGAGCGTCGTGTGCCGGGTGAAGCAGCCGCGGAAGCGAGTTGTGGACGGTTCACGAGTGAGAATGCAGGCATGAGTAGCGATACACACGTGAGAAACGTGTGCGCCGATTGACTAAGGGTTCCTGGGTCAAGCTGATCTGCCCAGGGTAAGTCGGGACCTAAGGCGAGGCCGACAGGCGTAGTCGATGGACAACCGGTTGATATTCCGGTACCCGCTTTGAAACGCCCAATACTGAATCAGGCGATGCTAAGTCCGTGAAGCCGGCCTGATCTCTTCGGAGTTGAGGGTAGTGGTGGAGCCGATGAACCAGACTTGTATTAGGTAAGCGATGGGGTGACGCAGGAAGGTAGTCCAGCCCGGGCGGTGGTAGTTCCCGGGGTAAGGGTGTAGGCCGTGTGGTAGGTAAATCCGTCACACGTTAAGGCTGAGACCTGATGCCGAGCCGATTGTGGTGAAGTGGATGATCCTATGCTGTCGAGAAAAGCCTCTAGCGAGTTTCATGGCGGCCCGTACCCTAAACCGACTCAGGTAGTCAGGTAGAGAATACCGAGGCGTTCGGGTGAACTATGGTTAAGGAACTCGGCAAAATGCCCCCGTAACTTCGGGAGAAGGGGGGCCATCACTGGTGATTGGATTTACTCCATGAGCTGGGGGTGGCCGCAGAGACCAGCGAGAAGCGACTGTTTACTAAAAACACAGGTCCGTGCGAAGCCGTAAGGCGATGTATACGGACTGACGCCTGCCCGGTGCTGGAACGTTAAGGGGACCGGTTAGTGCACTTTCGGGTGTGCGAAGCTGAGAACTTAAGCGCCAGTAAACGGCGGTGGTAACTATAACCATCCTAAGGTAGCGAAATTCCTTGTCGGGTAAGTTCCGACCTGCACGAATGGCGTAACGACTTCTCGACTGTCTCAACCATAGGCCCGGTGAAATTGCACTACGAGTAAAGATGCTCGTTTCGCGCAGCAGGACGGAAAGACCCCGGGACCTTTACTATAGTTTGATATTGGTGTTCGGTTCGGCTTGTGTAGGATAGGTGGGAGACTTTGAAGCGGCCACGCCAGTGGTTGTGGAGTCGTCGTTGAAATACCACTCTGGTCGTGCTGGATGTCTAACCTGGGTCCGTGATCCGGATCAGGGACAGTGTCTGATGGGTAGTTTAACTGGGGCGGTTGCCTCCTAAAGAGTAACGGAGGCGCCCAAAGGTTCCCTCAGCCTGGTTGGCAATCAGGTGTTGAGTGTAAGTGCACAAGGGAGCTTGACTGTGAGACCGACGGGTCGAGCAGGGACGAAAGTCGGGACTAGTGATCCGGCAGTGGCTTGTGGAAGCGCTGTCGCTCAACGGATAAAAGGTACCCCGGGGATAACAGGCTGATCTTCCCCAAGAGTCCATATCGACGGGATGGTTTGGCACCTCGATGTCGGCTCGTCGCATCCTGGGGCTGGAGTCGGTCCCAAGGGTTGGGCTGTTCGCCCATTAAAGCGGTACGCGAGCTGGGTTTAGAACGTCGTGAGACAGTTCGGTCCCTATCCGCTGTGCGCGTAGGAATATTGAGAAGGGCTGTCCCTAGTACGAGAGGACCGGGACGGACGAACCTCTGGTGTGCCAGTTGTCCTGCCAAGGGCATGGCTGGTTGGCTACGTTCGGAAAGGATAACCGCTGAAAGCATCTAAGCGGGAAGCCTGCTTCGAGATGAGTATTCCCACCACCTTGAGTGGTTAAGGCTCCCAGTAGACGACTGGGTTGATAGGCCAGATGTGGAAGCCCGGTAACGGGTGGAGCTGACTGGTACTAATAGGCCGAGGGCTTGTCCTCAGTTGCTCGCGTCCACTGTGTTAGTTCTGAAATAACGAACGGCTGTGTTTATGTCCGGTGTTGGTTAATTTCATAGTGTTTCGGTGGTCATTGCGTTAGGGAAACGCCCGGTTACATTCCGAACCCGGAAGCTAAGCCTTTCAGCGCCGATGGTACTGCAGGGGGGACCCTGTGGGAGAGTAGGACGCCGCCGAACAATTATTCCGGGAAAGCCCCGTGCCCTTGTGGCACGGGGCTTTTCCGCGTTCACAACCCTTTCCCCGTACCCCTGTGCACCGGCTGCCGGCAGCTGAGGGTAGGGTCAAGGGGCATCATTGGCACGTTCTTCACAGGAGGCCCCCGGGTGGAGGTCCAGGAGACTCGAGTTCAGACGGACCGAGTACTCACCATCCCCAACATCCTCAGCATGGCTCGCCTCGTCGGCGTACCGCTTTTCCTGTGGCTGATTCTCCGCCCCGTGTTCGGCGGCCCCAACAGTGACGGCTGGGCGTTGCTGGTCCTGATGCTGAGCGGTGTCAGTGACTATCTCGACGGCAAGCTCGCCCGCCGATGGAATCAGATCAGCAGTCTCGGACGGCTCCTGGACCCGGCTGCCGACCGCCTCTACATCCTGTCCACCCTGGTCGGCCTCACCTGGCGGGAGATCCTTCCGCTCTGGCTGACCGCGGCGCTTCTCGCCCGTGAGCTGATGCTCCTCGTCATGGTGGGAATCCTGCGCCGGCACGGCTATCCACCACCCCAGGTGAACTTCCTCGGCAAAGCAGCTACGTTCAACCTGATGTACGCCTTCCCCTTGTTGCTGCTCAGCGACGGTAGTGGTTGGCTGGCAACGACGGGCGCCATTTTCGGATGGGCGTTCGCCGGGTGGGGTACAACCCTCTACTGGTGGGCAGGGATCCTCTACGTGGTCCAGGTCCGCCGGCTCGTCAAGGCGGATGAAAAGTAGCCGATCAGCTCGTTGACGCGTGACGTGCAGAGTCGCACGCCCGCAACGAATGCTCTGGTGTTTTGCCCCGACGGGTGAAGTCGGCTAGACCGTCGTCTCTTCAAGGAGGACGTTTCCGACATGAAGGCCGTCGTGATGGCAGGCGGTGAAGGCACCCGCCTTCGCCCCATGACCTCAAGCATGCCCAAGCCGCTCCTGCCCGTGGCCAATCGGCCGATCATGGAGCACGTGCTGCGGCTGCTCAAACGGCATGGGCTCAACGAGACCGTTGTGACCGTTCAGTTCCTCGCCTCGCTCGTCAAGAATTACTTCGGTGACGGCGAAGAACTCGGTATGGAGCTCACCTATGCCAACGAGGAGAAGCCACTCGGTACCGCGGGAAGCGTGAAGAACGCCGAGGAAGCCCTGAAGGACGACACCTTCCTGGTCATTTCCGGCGACGCCCTCACCGACTTCGACCTCACCGACCTCATCGCCTTCCACAAGGAAAAGGGCGGACTCGTCACCGTATGCCTGACGAGGGTTCCCAACCCGCTGGAATTCGGCATCACGATTGTCGACGAAGAGGGACAGGTCGAGCGCTTCCTGGAGAAACCGACCTGGGGCCAGGTCTTCTCGGACACGGTGAACACGGGCATCTACGTCATGGAACCCGAGGTCTTCGACTACGTCCAGGCCGACACCTCCGTGGACTGGTCGGGCGACGTGTTCCCGCAGCTCATGAAGGAAGGCAAGCCCATCTTCGGCTACATCGCCGAGGGCTACTGGGAGGACGTGGGCACCCACGAAAGCTACGTCAAGGCCCAGGCCGACGTGCTGGAACGCAAGGTGGACGTCGAGCTCGACGGATTCGAGATCTCTCCCGGCGTATGGGTGGCGGAAGGCGCGGAGGTCCACCCCGACGCCGTACTCCGCGGCCCCTTGTACATCGGCGACTACGCCAAGATCGAAGCCGGCGCCGAGATTCGCGAGCACACGGTCGTGGGATCGAACGTCGTCGTGAAATCCGGTGCGTTCCTGCACCGGGCCGTGGTGCACGACAACGTGTACATCGGCGACCACAGCAATCTTCGTGGCTGCGTGATCGGCAAGAACACCGACATCATGCGTGCGGCGCGCATCGAGGACGGCGCCGTCATCGGCGACGAATGCCTGGTCGGTGAGGAATCGATCATCCAGGGCAATGTGCGGGTCTACCCGTTCAAAACGATCGAGGCCGGCGCGTTCGTCAACACCTCGGTGATCTGGGAGTCGCGGGGGCAGGCCCATCTGTTCGGAGCACGTGGTGTCTCCGGGATCCTGAACGTCGAGATCACCCCGGAACTCGCGGTCCGGCTCGCCGGCGCGTACGCGACGACGCTGAAGAAGGGCGCGACGGTCACCACGGCCCGTGACCACTCCCGCGGCGCGCGTGCACTGAAGAGGGCGGTCATCTCGGCGCTGCAGGCCAGCGCCATCGACGTCCGGGACCTGGAGAACGTACCGCTGCCCGTAGCCCGCCAGCAGACGGCACGGGGCAGCGCAGGCGGCATCATGATCCGGACGTCCCCCGGGGTGCCGGACTCCGTCGACATCATGTTCTTCGACGAGCGGGGAGCCGACCTCTCCCAGGCCCGCCAGCGCAAGCTGGACCGGGTCTACGCCCGCCAGGAGTACCGAAGGGCCTTCCCCGGAGAGATCGGGGACCTCCACTTCCCGTCGAGCGTCTTCGACTCCTACACGGGATCGCTCCTGCGCAACGTCGACACGGCGGGCATCGCCGACGCCGGCCTCAAGGTGGTCGTGGACGCGTCCAACGGCAGTGCGGGGCTCGTCCTGCCCAGCCTCCTCGGACGCCTCGGTGTGGACGCGCTGACCATCAACCCGGGGCTCGACGAGTCGCGGCCCACCGAAACCGCGGAGACGCGGCGCGCCGGACTGGTGCGGCTCGGGGAGATCGTGTCGTCCGCGCGGGCAGCCTTCGGGGTGCGGTTCGACCCCGTCGGTGAGCGGCTCTCCCTGGTTGACGAGCGGGGCCGCATCATCGAGGACGACCGTGCCCTGCTGGTCATGCTGGACCTGGTGGCCGCCGAGCGGCGGAGCGGGAGGGTGGCCCTCCCGGTGACGACCACACGCGTCGCCGAACAGGTGGCGGCCTATCACGGCACGCAGGTGGAGTGGACGACCACGTCCCCGGACGATCTGACACGGGTGGGCCGGGAGGACACCACCATCTTCGGTGGTGACGGACGCGGCGGATTCATCATCCCCGAGTTCAGCAGCGTCTTCGACGGCGCGGCGGCCTTCGTCCGCCTCATCGGGCTGGTCGCCAGGACACAGCTCACGCTCAGCCAGATCGACGCACGCATCCCGCGCGCCCACGTCCTGCGCCGCGACCTCGCGACGCCGTGGGCCGTCAAGGGACTCGTCATGCGACGCGTCGTCGAGGCGGCCGGAGAGCGCAGCGTGGACACCACCGACGGTGTCCGGGTGGTCGAGACCGACGGACGCTGGGTGATGGTGCTGCCCGACCGCGCGGAGGCCGTGACCCATCTGTGGGCCGAAGGCCCCGACGACGCCTCCGCCCAGGCACTGCTCGACGAATGGTCGGCGATCGTCGACAGCGCGGGCGACTGACCCCCGACGGTGCCCCGGAAGCCGCTACGCTGCGGCTTCCGGGGCACCGGTGGGGCCATTCGGCGGCAGCCGCCATGACGTGCGACGATGTGCGGCATGTCGCAGCCGCCCCCCGATCGGAGTAGCGCACCGCCGCCTCCCCGCCCCGACGCGTCCATGTCTCTGCTGACCACGGTGATGGAACACAGCCTGGACGAGGGTTACGCCGAGGCTTCGGCACGCCGCGAGGCTGACGGCAGCGCAGGCATGCCCCGTACGCTCAAGGCGAAGCTGGGGCTCGCGGCGGGCCTGGTGCTGGCCGCTCTCGTGGTGACCCTCGGTGCCGCGGAGGCCCAGGTCGCGGCCCCCGTGGTGGCCAAGGAGCGCGAGGAACTCATCGACCGCGTCAACGCGGAGACCAGCGCGGCCGACACGCTCCAGGCGGACGTCGACGAACTGCGCAAGGACGTCGGCGAGCGGCAGCGCAAGGCACTTGAGGAGCACGGCGGGGACCAGGGCGGACTCGTCGCGCTGCTGTCCGGAGCAACCCCCGTCGAAGGGCCCGGAATCAAGCTCGTCGTCGACGACGCCAAGGACACCGACCAGGGCGGCGGCGGACCACGCGAGTCGACCGGCTTCGCCGACACCGGGCGGGTACGGGACCGCGACATGCAGCGGGTGGTCAACGGCCTGTGGCAGTCCGGCGCCGAGGCCGTCGCGATCAACGGGCAGCGGCTGACGGCGCTTTCGGCGATCCGCGCCGCGGGCGACGCCATACTGGTCGACAACAGGCCGCTCGTGCCGCCGTACACCGTGCTCGCGGTGGGGGACGGGAAGAAGCTCGCGGACGCGTTCCGTGACAGTGCGGACGGGCTGTATCTGCAGGCGCTGCACGAGAGCTTCGACATCCGCACCAGCATCTCCGAGCAGGAGAAGGTGCGTCTGCCGGCTGCGCCGAGCCTGATCGTACGAACAGCAGAGCCTCAGGCCGCAGACACGGGCAGTGGTGCGGCAGACACAGGGAAGGGCACATCGTGATCGCCGTACTGGGCCTCGTCGTCGGAGTCGTGGTCGGACTGTTGGTCCGGCCCGAAGTGCCGGCGGTGGTCGAGCCCTACCTGCCGATCGCCGTCGTCGCCGCGCTCGACGCCGTCTTCGGCGGTCTGCGGGCCATGCTCGACGGGATCTTCGTGGACAAGGTCTTCGTGGTGTCGTTCCTCTCGAACGTCGTGGTGGCCGCACTGATCGTCTTCCTCGGCGACAAACTGGGCGTCGGAGCCCAGCTCTCCACAGGTGTGGTGGTCGTCCTCGGCATCCGCATCTTCTCCAACGCCGCGGCAATCCGCCGGCACGTCTTCCGGGCTTGAGGCCGATGACCAACGAACAGAATCCGCCCGGCGGCGCGCCGCCTCCCGGGGCCCCCGAGCCCGCACCGGCGCCGGCCGCCGCGCCCGAGGAGATGTCGGGACGCCGGCGGCTGCTGGCCGGCCTCTGGCCGCCCAGGGTGAGCAGGGCCCAACTCGTCGTCGCCCTCCTCCTGTTCGTCCTCGGACTCGGCCTGGCCATCCAGGTCAGGTCGAACAGCGACAACAGCGCACTGCGAGGCGCCCGCCAGGAGGACCTGGTGCGCATCCTCGACGAGCTCGACAACCGCACCCAGCGCCTCGAGGACGAGAAGCAGCGTCTGGACGCCCAGCGCACGGAGCTGGAGAACAGCTCCGACCAGGCGGAGGAGGCGCGCAAGCAGACCCTGGAGAAGGAAAGGCAGCTCGGTATCCTCGCGGGCACGGTCGCGGCCCACGGTCCCGGCATCACCCTGACCATCAGCGACCCGACGGGCGCCGTCGAGGCGGACATGCTCCTGGACACCATCCAGGAGCTGCGCGCGGCCGGAGCTGAGGCAATCGAGGTCGACGGGGTGCGTGTGGTGGCCAACACGTACTTCTCCGGTGACGGGGGAGACCTCCGGGTCGACGGGCGAAAGATCAAGGCCCCGTACGAGTTCAAGGTCATCGGCAAGCCGCAGGACCTCGAACCGGCTCTGAACATCCCCGGCGGAGTGGTGCAGACGCTGGAGAAGGAGCAGGCCACGGCGCAGGTGACGCGCTCCGAGGACATCGTCGTGGATGCCTTGCGACCGGCGAAGCAGCCTGACTACGCTCGGTCGTCACCGCAGTGAAGGCACGGCGGGCGGGGCCGGAGGGACACGAGGACGAGGTTGCGGGGGGTCGGCGCATCGGATCGGTGGCGCGTGGTGGAAACTGTCGGGTGGATACGGACGTTGTGAGGATGTCCGGGTCGGCAGGTGTGTTCATTCAGGGTTCGTCCTGCCCCACGGGCGGGTCTATTTCGGTCAAGGGGAAACGCCCGTGAAGTTGTTTGCGAAGTTGTTCGGAAAGAGTGCCCGCGAGGACAGCAACAGTGCTGCCCGCCACCGTGCTCCGCGTCAGGGTCAGGGCGCCGAGGAGCAGGGCTCGGAGCGCCCGCTCTTCCGCGATGAAGTGCCAGGGGACGGCGCCGGTGGGTCCGGCGCGTCGTCTGTTGACCCTGGTGGTGCCGGACGCATAGGTTTCGGGGCACCATCGACCTCAAGTACGGGTGGAGGGATTCCCCCCGCCCCGGAGGGCTCGTCCATGCCGGTTTGTACGAGGTGCGGGCATCGCAACGCCGAGGCCAGCCGTTTCTGCTCCAACTGCGGCGCGCCGCTGCGGGGCGGGGTGCCCGAGCGTGCCGCGGAGACGACCTCGACCATCTCGATCTCCGGCATCGAGGCGTACGAGGCAGAGGTGACCGGTCAGACGGCCGCCCCCTCGCTCTCGCCGGAGGCCCAGGCGGCCGTGGACGCCCTGCCGGCGGGTTCCGCGCTGCTCGTGGTGCGCCGCGGCCCGAACTCGGGCAGCCGCTTCCTGCTGGACGGCGAGCTGACCACGGCCGGCCGTCACCCGCAGGGCGACATCTTCCTCGACGACGTGACCGTGTCGCGGCGTCATGTGGAGTTCCGCAGGAACGCGGACGGTAGTTTCACCGTGGGTGACGTCGGCAGCCTCAACGGCACCTATGTGAACCGTGAGCGCATCGATTCCGTCGCGCTGTCCAACGGCGACGAAGTCCAGATCGGGAAGTACCGGCTGGTCTTCTACGCGAGCCAGCGAGGCGTGTGACCCTCCCCGGACGCGGTCCGGGGGGACCCTCAGGAAGGTCCATGCTGCGAACACCGACAGGCGGTGCCGGACACGGCACCGCCGCTGCGGACGAGCGAGCCATGAGCATCGGCACGGTGCTCCTGCGACTGCGCGACGAGTTTCCCGAAGTCACCATCTCCAAGATCCGCTTCCTGGAGGCCGAGGGGCTCATCGAGCCGCAGCGGACCCCCTCCGGATACCGGAAGTTCGGTGCCGCTGACGTGGAGCGGCTGGCCCAGGTCCTGCGTATGCAGCGGGACCACTACCTGCCGCTCAAGGTCATTCGCGAGCACCTCGACGCCCTGGCCCGCGGGGAGCAGGCCGCGCTGCCGTCCGGCGGTGGCCAGGGCGAGCTGGTGGACGGCCGCTGGGAACCGGACCCCGGACGTTCCACCGCCGCCCGTATCGGCCGCTCCGAGCTCCTTGCCGCCGCGGAGGTGTCCGAGGACCAGCTCGACGAGTGGGAGTCGTACGGGCTGATCGTGCCGACGTCCGGGGGCAGCTACGAGGCCGAGGCGGTCACCGTGGCACGGCTTGTGGCGGATCTGGGGCGATTCGGTCTGGAGCCTCGGCATCTGCGGGCGGTTAAAGCGGCTGCCGAACGTGAGGCCGGGCTCGTCGAGCAGGTGGTCGCGCCCCTGCGCCTGCACCGGAATCCGCAGACCAGGGCCCATGCGGAGGCCACTGCGAGGGAGCTCGCGGAGCTCTCCGTCCGGCTCCACGCCGCACTCGTCCAGACCGCTCTGAAGGTCCGCTTCCACTGACCGCGGAGGAGCCCGACTATCCAAACATGGCGGGCACGTCCTAGGGTTGCTGTGTGAACGAGCTCGACGTTGTGGGTGTCCGGGTGGAAATGCCCTCCAACCAACCGATCGTTCTCCTGCGTGAAGTGGGAGGCGACCGGTACCTCCCTATTTGGATCGGCCCTGGGGAAGCGACCGCGATCGCCTTCGCCCAGCAGGGCATGGCTCCGGCCAGGCCGCTGACCCATGATCTCTTCAAGGATGTGCTCGAGGCCGTGGGCCAGGAGCTCACGGAGGTCCGCATCACGGACCTGCGCGAAGGGGTCTTCTACGCGGAGCTGGTCTTCGCCAGCGGGGTCGAGGTGAGCGCGCGGCCGTCCGATGCCATAGCGCTCGCCCTGCGCACCGGTACGCCGATCTACGGCAGTGACGGGGTGCTCGCCGACGCCGGAATCGCCATCCCGGACGAGCAGGAGGACGAAGTGGAGAAGTTCCGCGAGTTCCTCGACCAGATCTCGCCGGAGGACTTCGGTACGAACAGTCAGTGACCGTCCCACAGGGCCTCCGTCAGCGCATCCGAGAAGCCGTTCCCCGGAATCGGTCACGGGAAACCACCCTCAGGGTGATTATCACTCGGCGTGCCGAGTGTGGCGATCGTTGACGCACCCCTGGTGACTGCCTACCTTCGAGTGGGCAGGTCAAGGACGGAGGTCGGCGTGAGAAGCAGCGGCGACGGTACGGCTGCGGGTGGGCCGTATCGGCAGCACGGCAGTGCGGCCGACCACACCATCAGACAGCCGGTTCAGCCGGCGATGATGGCAGCGGACGGTGTGGCAGTGGCAGGTGACATCGGCTATCGGGGGCCGACAGCATGCGCAGCGGCCGGGATCACCTACCGGCAGCTCGACTACTGGGCGCGGACGGGGCTCGTGGAGCCGAGTGTGCGCCCGGCCTACGGGTCCGGGACACAGCGTCTCTACAGTTTCCGGGACGTGGTACTCCTCAAGATCGTCAAGCGGTTCCTGGACACGGGTGTCGCTCTCCAGAACATCCGCACCACGGTCCAGCACCTGAGGGCCCGGGGATTCACGGATCTTGAGCGGATGACCCTCATGAGCGACGGGGCGACGGTCTACGAGTGCTCCTCGCCCGACGAGGTCGTGAAACTGCTCCAGGGGGGCCAGGGGGTCTTCGGGATCGCCGTGGGTGTTGTCTGGCGGGACGTGGAGGCCGCGTTGTCCCAGCTGCACGGCGAGCGTGTCGACACCGGCGAGACGCTGGTCGGCAACAATCCCACCGACGAGCTGGCCCGGCGGCGCAACCGCGCGGGCTGAGTACCGGGACCGCCCCGCGCCGCGCGTGCGCCGGGCAGTCCCGTTGTCAGTGGCGTAGGGCAGCATCGGTGGCGTGAGAGCCGCACCCACCATCCTGCATCTGGACATGGATGCCTTCTACGCCTCCGCGGAGCAGGCGTCGAAGCCCAGCCTGCGCGGCAAACCGGTCGTCGTGGGCGGTCTGGGCATGCGCGGTGTGGTCGCCACCGCCTCGTACGAGGCCCGGCGGCTCGGTGTCCACTCGGCGATGCCGATGGCGCAGGCCAGGCGGCTGGCGCCCAACGCGGCCTATCTGGTGCCCCGCTTCTCGCTCTACCGCACGGTGAGCGACCAGGTGATGGAGCTGCTCGGGCGACTGTCCCCGCTCGTCGAGCCGCTCAGCCTGGACGAGGCCTTCGTCGACCTGGAGGCGGGCGGGGTCGCCGACGACTCCGTGTCCGCCCGCAGGGTCGGTGAGCAGCTGCGCGCGGTCATCAGGGGAGTCACGGGACTCAGCGGTTCCGTAGGTCTGGCGGGCTCCAAGATGCTGGCCAAGATCGCCTCCGAGGAGGCGAAGCCGAACGGGCTGCTGCTGATCGAGCCGGGTACCGAGCGTGAACTCCTGGCCCCCATGTCCGTGCGGACCCTCCCGGGAGTGGGGCCGGCCACCGGTGACCACCTCCGTCGCGCGGGCATGACCGTGGTCCACGACCTGGCGGAGGCGGGCGAGGCGGAGCTCGTGCGGCTGCTGGGCAAGGCACACGGCGTCGGGCTGTACCGCATGGCGCTGGGGTACGACGACCGCCCCGTAGTCGCGGAGCGGGACGCGAAGTCCGTATCGGTCGAGGACACCTTCGATGTGGACCTGCACGACCGGGTGCGCGTCCGGACGGAGGTGGAGCGGCTGGCGGACCGGTGCGTCCAAAGGCTCAGGGGTGCCGGACGGTCCGGCCGGACCGTCGTGCTCAAGGTGCGTCGCTACGACTTCTCGACGCTGACCAGGTCCGAGACCCTCCGCGGCCCCACGGACGACCCCACCGTCGTCAGGGAGGCCGCGGCCCGGCTCCTGGAGGCCGTCGACACCACAGGTGGCGTACGGCTGCTGGGGGTGGGGGTCACGGGGCTCGCCGACTTCACGCAGGAGGACCTTTTCGCGCAGGCCGCCGACGCACGGCAGGCCGCGCACGAGAAGGAGGCCGCGCACGAGCAGCAGGCGGCGGGGGAGCCGGGGGCCGAGGGCGCCACCGTGCCGGACGGGCGGGCCTCCGCGGCGGAGGAGGAGACCGAGGGCGGGAGCACCGTGCCGCTGTCCGCCCGGCGCTGGCAGGCCGGGCACGACGTACGGCATGAGGTCCACGGCCATGGCTGGGTGCAGGGCAGTGGGGTCGGCCGCGTCACGGTGCGGTTCGAGGAGCCGGGGATGCCGCCCGGCCGGGTGCGCACGTTCCGTATCGATGATCCGGAGCTCCGGCCGGCCGACCCGCTGCCCCTGGTGCGGGACCCGGTGGACTACTCCTCGTGGCCGGCCAGCCTGCCGAAGTCCTTGTCCGGACCGGTGGTTCCGTCGGAGGGGGCGGAGTCCAGCCCGTAGTGGCGGTAGAGCTGGAGCTCCTGCTCGGGAGACAGATGGCGGCCCACGCCGAAGTCGGGCGCGTCCTTGATCAGGGCGCGGTCGAAGGGGATCACCAGCGTGCCGTCGACGAATTCGCTCGGTTCCAGCGGGACGAACGCGTCCCGGGTGAAGAGCCCGGTCCGTACGGCGGCCCACTCGGGTACGCCGGTGGCGTCGTCGAGATAGACCTCGTCCACCGTTCCGATCTTGGCGCCCTTGCGGTCGAAGGCCTTCCGGCCGATCAGGCTGCGCGGATCGATGTCGGTCTGCACGGTGCCTCCCACTGGTCGCAACTGCATCAGGGTGGTCGCAACTGCTCCACAGGCACTACGAAAGGCCAGATCCGGGGCTTCGGCCACTCGAGACGGCCGGTGCCGGCCCGCTGGTAGTCTGGAACACGGCTGCCGACCCCGCGCGGGAGAGTCCTCCGGAGAAGTTGCGGAGGCGCCGAAGGAGCAACTCCTCCCCGGAATCTCTCAGGCCCCCGTACCGCGCGGACGAGGTCACTCTGGAAAGCAGGGCGGGATCCGTACGGCATGTGCCGCGGCGGGCCCCCGTCCTCACCGACGGTGAAAGCCGGTGCGCCCTCGGGCCGTGCCGGTGAAGCTCTCAGGTCGAGATGACAGATGGGGAGGCCGTTCGGGCAGCCACGCCGTGGTGCCCCTCGCAGGTCGTGACAGACCAGGAGGCCTCCATCATGACCCCCCGTCGCACTCCGCTCTCCCAGCTGGAGCAGGGCATTCCGTTCGAGCAGCGCCACATCGGGCCCGATGCCGAGGCCCAGGCGAAGATGCTCGCCCAGGTCGGCTACGGCTCCCTCGACGAGCTCACCGCCGCCGCGGTGCCCGACGTGATCAAGAGCGCCGAGGCGCTGAACCTTCCGGCTGCCCGTACCGAAGCCGAGGTCCTGGCCGAGCTGCGACGTCTCGCCGACCGCAACCAGGTGCTCGCCCCGATGATCGGGCTCGGCTACTACGGCACGTTCACCCCGCCGGTGATCCTGCGCAACGTCATGGAGAACCCTGCCTGGTACACGGCATACACGCCGTATCAGCCGGAGATCTCCCAGGGGCGGCTCGAAGCCCTGCTGAACTTCCAGACGATGGTGGCCGATCTCACAGGCCTGCCGACCTCCGGGGCCTCGCTCCTCGACGAGGGCACGGCGGCGGCCGAGGCCATGGCCCTGGCGCGGCGCGTCGGCAAGGTCAAGGAGGGCGTCTTCCTGGTCGACGCCGACACCCTGCCGCAGACCGTCGCCGTGATCGAGACCCGCGCCGAGCCGACGGGCGTCGAGGTGGTCGTCACCGATCTCTCCGGCGGAATTCCGGCGGACGTCGCCGAGCGGGGCGTCTTCGGCGTACTGCTGCAGTACCCGGGTGCCTCCGGAGCCGTACGGGACATCAAGCCCGTCATCGAGCAGGCCCACGAGCTCGGGGCGATCGTCACCGTCGCCGCCGACCTGCTGGCCCTGACCCTGCTGACCTCGCCCGGCGAACTGGGCGCGGACATCGCCGTCGGCACCACGCAGCGCTTCGGTGTCCCGATGGGCTTCGGGGGACCGCACGCCGGCTTCATGGCCGTGCGCGAGAAGTTCGCCCGCAGCCTGCCGGGCCGCCTCGTCGGGGTCTCCGTCGACGCCGACGGCGACAAGGCCTACCGCCTGGCCCTGCAGACCCGCGAGCAGCACATCCGCCGCGAGAAGGCCACCAGTAACATCTGTACCGCACAGGTGCTGCTCGCCGTCATGGCCGGGATGTACGCGGTCTACCACGGCCCCGAGGGCCTGCGCACGATCGCCCGGCGTACGCACCGGTTCGCCACGATCCTCGCAGAGGGGCTGCGGGCCGCCGGCGTCGACGTCGTGCACGACGCGTACTTCGACACCCTGACCGCCCGCGTCCCGGGTGGAGCGGCGGGCGTGGTCGCCGGCGCCCGCGAGCGCGGGGTCAACCTGCGGCTCGTCGACGCCGACCGGATCTCCGTCGCCTGCGACGAGACCACCACCCGTACCCAGATCGCCGCCGTCTGGGCGGCCTTCGGTGCCGGTGGCGACATCGAGGCCCTCGACGCCGAGGCCGCCGACGCGCTGCCCGGGAACCTGCTGCGCACCGACTCCTTCCTCACCCACCCGGTCTTCCACCAGCACCGTTCCGAGACGGCGATGCTGCGCTACCTGCGCAAGCTCGCCGACCGTGACTACGCGCTGGACCGCGGCATGATCCCGCTCGGCTCCTGCACGATGAAGCTCAACGCGACCGCCGAGATGGAGTCGATCACCTGGCCCGAATTCGGCGCGCTGCACCCCTTCGCGCCGGCCGAACAGGCCCAGGGCTTCCTCACCCTCATCCGCGAGCTGGAGGAGCGTCTCGCCGAGGTCACCGGCTACGACGCCGTCTCCCTCCAGCCCAACGCCGGCTCACAGGGTGAGTTCGCCGGTCTCCTGGCCGTGCGCGCCTACCACCGGGCCAACGGCGAGGAGCAGCGGACCGTCTGCCTCATCCCGTCCTCCGCGCACGGCACCAACGCCGCGAGCGCCGTGATGGCCGGCATGAAGGTCGTCGTGGTGAAGACCGCCGACGACGGTGAGGTCGACATCGAGGATCTCCGTGCCAAGATCGAGAAGCACCGCGACGAACTCGCCGTCCTGATGATCACCTACCCTTCCACGCACGGTGTCTTCGAGGAGCACGTGGCCGCCATCTGCGGCGAGGTGCACGACGCGGGCGGCCAGGTTTACGTGGACGGCGCCAACCTCAACGCGCTCGTCGGCCTGGCCAAGCCCGGCAAGTTCGGCGGCGACGTCTCCCACCTGAACCTGCACAAGACCTTCTGCATCCCGCACGGCGGCGGTGGCCCCGGCGTCGGCCCCGTCGGTGTGCGCGCGCACCTGGCGCCGTACCTCCCGAACCACCCGCTCCAGCCCGCCGCGGGCCCGGAGACCGGTGTCGGGCCGATCTCGGCCGCCCCCTGGGGCTCGGCCGGCATCCTGCCCATCTCGTGGGCGTACGTACGGCTGATGGGCGGCGAAGGGCTGAAGCGGGCGACGCAGGTCGCCGTGCTCGCGGCCAACTACATCGCCAAGCGTCTGGAGCCGCACTTCCCGATCCTGTACAACGGCCCGGCCGGTCTGGTCGCGCACGAGTGCATCGTGGACCTGCGCCCGATCTCCAAGGCGACCGGAGTCAGCATCGACGACATCGCCAAGCGGCTGATCGACTACGGCTTCCACTCGCCGACGATGTCGTTCCCGGTGGCCGGGACGCTGATGATCGAGCCGACCGAGAGTGAGGACCTCGCCGAGCTCGACCGGTTCTGCGACACGATGATCGCCATTCGCGGTGAGATCGAGAAGGTCGCCGCCGGTACGTGGCCCGCGGACGACAACCCGCTCCGCAACGCACCGCACACCGCGGCCGCGCTGGGCGGCGAGTGGACGCATGCCTACAGCCGCGAGGTGGCCGTCTTCCCGGCCGGTGTCACGCCGGCCGACAAGTACTGGCCGCCGGTGCGCCGGATCGACGGGGCGTTCGGCGACCGCAACCTGGTCTGCTCCTGCCCGCCCCTGGACGAGTACGACCAGTAGGGCGCCCGGACACGCCTCGGGGCCGGTGCGGAGACTTCTCCGGCCGGCCCCTGTGTTTCTTCCGCCGCGGTCAGGCGGCCTTCATCACCTGGCCGCTTCTCAGCGTCCGGTGCGGGGCGATGATCTGCCCGTCCGGGAGCAGCTCACCGGTGTCCTCGAAGAGCAGGACGCCGTTGCACAGCAGGCTCCAGCCCTGTTCCGGGTGGTGTGCCGTCAGGCGGGCGGCTTCCCGGTCGGCGGAGTCTGCGGTCGGGCAGGGTGGCTGGTGCTGGCACATGGAGGGGTTCTTTCGCTGCGTTGAGTCGAGTGTCCTGCGGCTTGACGATGTGTTCATGGCCCGCCCCCGTATCAAATCGGTCCGGTCCCAGTGTTGCCCTACGAGCGCCGTTCCGCAGGGATTTCGCCGCAGCACCTGTTCTCCTTCCATGACGCATCACCCGGCCGGACGGTTCAACGCAACTGCACTGTCCCTTCGGGTGGTTCGGGGTGACCTGACCGGGCTAGTCCGGACGGGCAGACGGATGCGCCCCCGCCGTTCGCACGGCGGGGGCGCACGAGTCCGGGAGGTCAGGCCGGCGACCCGAGGAGGCCGGGGAGCTCCGGAACCGGAGCCGGGGTGACACGCAGGGTCATGACCGGGAGCAGATCGGCGACCCGGTGCGGGCGATGGGCGGTGATCCCGGGAGGCGCGGGCGCCAGGGGTACCAGCACATCGGTCGGGGCGAGCACCCCGGCCGCGGCGTCGGCCCCGGTGTCGTCGTGCAGCCACAGCGTGAGCATGTACAGCTCAGGGATGGACAGCAGGCGCGGCTGGTAGTGCGCTGCCGCCGACTCGGCCTGCCGCACGGCGAGTTCGGTCGAGGCGAGGTACGGCCCCTCGAAGAAGTGCGAGAAGGTCCAGCCGTCGGCGGTGAGCATGGTGTCCGCGGCTGCGACGGCGCGCTCACCGTTGCGGATCAGGAAGCGCCAGCCGGCGAGGCGGGTGCGCGGTGCTGCCTCGTTCGGCACGATCCGGTCCAGCACATGGACGGGGAGGGGCAGTTCGGGGCTCAGCGATCCCTGGACGGATCGGAGAGCGGGTGTATGGGCCTCGCGGACTGCGGTGGGAGAACCGAGTGCTGCGAGAACGCTGCGCAGTGCGGGCGCTGGGGCCGGAGAAACATGCAGCGGCATAGTGGGTCGCCTCTCACTTCGGAGACACGGTGATGCGTGGGCGGGTGCAGACGGCGCTGTCGGCGTGCGGGGCCAGAGGAAGGCCGGTGACGGGGCGGACGGGCCGATGCGTCAACTCTCTGCCTCGTTCGCAGAGTTTATACGACAAATGTTCACACGATGTTTCGGCTACCTGTCACGCATATTGTCCGTAAGGCGAATTTGAGCCTTTGAATTGCGGAGTTTCTGTGCCTTTGGTCCAGCTGGGGGGCCTGTGGCCAGGAAATTTCACGACGCGGCGGTAGGCTGAAACATGTCGGTGTTTCCCTGCGCTCCTGGCAACGCGAACTCCATATGCTGCATGCCGACGGAATGTGCCTCCGGCTTCCTCCAACAGACTACCGGGTGTCCGAGGAGCGTGGGGCGTTATAGATCACCTCGTCGGGGCATTATCGATCGTGACGCGAGCGGCCTGTGCCGCGGGCCGCCCACCCGAGGAGGGACCCTTCGATGGGCGAGAAGGTCGTGGCGGACACCTTTGACCTGTCCGATCGGCAGGTGTACCGCAAGAAGCTCACCCAGTGCCTGGAGGGGCTGGGGCGGCTACTGTCGGAGGAGAGGTTCGATCGGCCCAGGAATCTCATGGGGCTGGAGATCGAGTTGAATCTCGCTGGACCGGACGGCATGCCGCGTATGCGGAATGCCGAGGTCCTCCAGCGAATCGCCAGCCGGGATTTCCAGACCGAACTAGGGATGTTCAATCTGGAAGTAAATATTCTGCCGCACCGGCTGAGCGGACGGGTTTTCGATCAGCTTGCCGAGGAGTTGCGCACCGGGCTCGCCTATGCGCACCGGAAGGCCGCGGAGGTGGACGCCGGGATCGTGATGATCGGTATCCTGCCGACGCTCGGCCGGGATGACGTGGTCTCGGCCAATCTGTCGGACGTGGACCGGTACACACTGCTGAACGACCAAATGGCGGCGGCCCGCGGCGAGGATTTCGTCCTCGATATCGAAGGCGTCGAACGACTCGTCGCGTCCTCGGCGTCCATCGCCCCCGAATCGGCCTGCACCTCGGTGCAGTTGCACCTGCAGGTGACGCCGGCCCGCTTCGCCGACGTATGGAACGCGGCCCAGGCCATCGCGCCCGTCCAGATCGCCCTCGGGGCCAACGCCCCCTTCCTGTTCGGCAAGGAGCTCTGGCGGGAGTCGCGGCCGCCGCTGTTCCAGCAGGCCACGGACGTACGGCCGCCCGAACTCAGGAACCAGGGGGTGCGGCCCAGGACGTGGTTCGGGGAGCGCTGGATCGATTCCGCGTACGAGCTCTTCGAGGAGAACCTGCGGTACTTCCCGCCCCTGCTGCCCATCTGCGACGACGAGGAACCGCTGCGGGTGCTCGACGAGGGCGGTGTGCCGACCCTGGCCGAACTCGTTCTGCACAACGGCACGGTCTACCGGTGGAACCGGCCGGTGTACGGGCTGGCCGACGGTGTCCCCCATCTGAGGGTGGAGAACCGGGTCCTGCCCGCCGGGCCGACGGTCGTCGACGTGATCGCAAACGCCGCCTTCTACTACGGCCTGGTGCGCGCACTGGCCGACGAGTCGCGGCCGGTGTGGACCAAGCTGCCCTTCGAGGCCGCCGCGGAGAACTTCGACAACGCCTGCCGGTACGGGATCGACGCCGAACTGCTGTGGCCGCGCCCCGGGCGCTCGGGCGGCGTGGCGAAGGTGCCGGCCGTCAAGCTGGTCCGGGACGAACTGCTGCCGCTCGCCGCCGCCGGGCTCGACGCCTGGAACATCGAGCCCGCAGACCGCGACCTCTACCTGGGCGTGATCGAGGAGCGCTGCCGCCGCCGCGTCAACGGGGCCTCCTGGCAGGTCGACACGTACCACCGGGCCCTGGAGGCGGGTCTCGAACGGGACGGGGCGCTGGCGGCCACCACCCGGCGCTACGGCGAACTGATGCAGTCGGGCGAGCCGGTGCACACCTGGCCGGTCGGCTTCCCCGCCCCCTGAGAAGGCCACGGCGGTCCGCGCCGGCCGCCGCCCCTACCCGCCTGTCGCGTCCTGCCCGGTATCCGGCCGTTCGGTGTCCGGCTGCCCGGTGTCAGGCCGTCCGGTTGCCGTCGGGCAAGCTATGAC
Organism: Streptomyces sp. NBC_01520; assembly: GCF_045040375.1. Lineage (NCBI taxonomy): Bacteria > Bacillati > Actinomycetota > Actinomycetes > Kitasatosporales > Streptomycetaceae > Streptomyces > Streptomyces sp. NBC_01520. The sequence continues at coordinate 1,149,677 of NZ_CP109404.1, read as the reverse complement.
GCAATGACGCACGGCTGAAGGCGGGTGTACGGGTGGAGGCGGGGCGCGTGGCTGAATTCACTGCTCACGAGGAGGTGTCACGGCGGACGCTGCGGTCGGAGACGCTGCTGGTGCTGGCCCTCTCGCTCGGGGCCAGCGGGGTGTCCGCCCTGATCAGTTTCGTCGGATCGCTGACGAAGCCGGGGGGCCTGAAGGACCAGGCCGCGACGCTGAACGGTTCGTACGCTCCCGGGCGGCCGTGGCTGGACCTCTCCTGGCAGCTGTTCGGCATCGCTTCGGCACTGGTACCGGTCGCGCTGGTGGCCCATCTGCTGATCCGGGAAGGATCCGGTCTGCGGACCCTCGGCTTCGACCGGACGAAGCCCTGGCCGGACCTGGGCCGCGGCACGCTGGTCGCGGCGGGGATCGGCAGCGCCGGGCTGGCCTTCTACCTGGTCGCGCGGGCCGGCGGATTCAACCTGACGGTGGTCCCTGAGTCGTTGCCCGAGGTGTGGTGGAAGTTCCCGGTACTGATCCTCTCCGCGGTGCAGAACTCGGTCGTGGAGGAAGTGATCGTCGTCGGCTACCTGCTGCGCAGGCTGGGGCAGTTGGGGTGGACCCCGATGGCGGCCCTGGTGGCCAGCTCCGTGCTGCGCGGCTCGTACCACCTGTACCAGGGAATCGGCGGCTTCATCGGGAACATGGTGATGGGCGTCGTCTTCGTCCTGCTGTACCGGCGCTGGGGGCGTGTCGGACCGCTGGTCGTCGCGCACGCCCTGCTCGACATCGGGGCGTTCGTCGGTTACGCGCTGCTCGCGGGCAAGGTGGGCTGGCTGCCCACGCCGTGACGGGTGCAGGGCCGCTGCCGGATTCGCCTCACCGGGACGCCGTACGTTCCGACCGCAAACGGTGACATCCCGACCGCGAGATAGGGTTCAGCGGAGAATGATCTGCTCCGTGCAGGCGAGCTGCGCCAGGGCCGGAGCCGTGGCCGCCCGAGGAGGAGCCGGATGTTGCAGGCGCTGGGGCTGGGACCGTCCGAAGAAGCCGTCTACACGGCGCTGTTGGCCCGCCCGACAGCCTCCGCATCGGATCTCGCCCTGCAGACAGGACTGGGAGAGTCCGAAAGCGACCGGATCCTGCTCGACCTCGTGGCTCGCGGCTTGGTGGCAGTCGCTACCGAGGCCGCGACCGGGACATCCGACTCGACCGGCTGCGACACCGGCCTCCGTTCCGCCCACTACCGGCTCACACCGCCCTCGGTGGCCCTGGCCCCGCTCCTCGTCGAACAGCGCAACGCGCTGCACCTGGCGGAGACGGCGTTCTCGAAGCTCACCGAGCAGTACCGCCAAACTGCCGCACAGACTGCGGGCGGTGTCGTGGAAGTGGTCGTCGGGGTGGAACAGGTCGCGCACCGGTTCCGCCAGCTGCAGCTCGGCGCCCAGCGGGAGCTACTGGTGTTTCTCGTCGGCGCACCCATCGCGGTGTCGCGTGAGGACACCGACATCTCGGAGAAATCCGCGCTGGACCGTGGAGTCGGCTTCCGGGTCGTGGCCGCCAAGGACTATCTCGACAGTCACGAGGTCGTGCGGGACGTGCGGGCGGCCGTCATGGCAGGCCTTGAGCTTCGCCTGGTCGACACCCTGCCACTGAAGATGGTCGTCGCGGACCGGGAACGCGCCATGGTGCCACTGGACATGACGAACTCCGGAGGTGAGCCGAGCGCAATCGTGGTGCACACCAGCGGCCTGCTGACGGCCCTGGTCCATCTCTTCGAGAAGGAATGGGCCCAGGCCCGGCCGATGTTCACCACCACCAGGCGTGTACGTGAAGAGCCGGCAACCGAACAGCAGCCGACCGCGGAGGAACTGGAGGTGCTCGCCCTGCTCCTGGTCGGGATCTCCGATCGGCGAGCAGCGTCGCAACTCGGCCTGTCCGTACGCACCGTGGAACGGCGCGTACGCCACCTGATGGACCTCGCGGGAGTGGAATCGCGCCTCCAGCTCGGATGGCACGCCTCACGCGCGGGCTGGCTCTGACCGCCTGGCATCGGCCCGTCGAAGCCGCGTACCTCCCTCGGCGGGGTCCGGGTCGCCGTCAGGTACGGAGATCCCGATCCGCAGCACCCATGGAAGCCGCCGTGGCTGCGACCGCGTGACGGGGTCCCGCCATGTGGGAAACCCGTCACACGTGGCGCCCCTGAGCGATCCGTATCCCTGCCAGGATGCAGCCGCAGCCTGGCATGTTTACGGCTTCGAATAGGGAGAGTCATGCATCCAATAGCGCGTACAGCCTTGGGCGCGGCGACCGCCGCCGTCCTGGCCGTCACTGCGGTCGCGCCTTCCGGGGCGGCGGACACGCCCCCCGGCGGTGCCTCGGGGAAGAGGCCCGTCGTCGGTAGTGGGGCCGCGGAGACCGGCAGCAAGCAGGCCACGGTCACGCTCGTCACCGGCGACAAGGTACTGGTGACCACGGAGCGGTCGGGCAGCAGCTCGGCGGCCGTTCTGCCGCGCGAGGACGGCACGCAGCCGATTGTGCAGACCTTCCAGTTGGGCAAGGACCTCTACGTCTACCCGGAGGACGCCTCCCGGGCGATCACCGAGGGCAAGGTCGACGAGGAGCTGTTCAACGTCTCCGGGCTCATCCGCCAGGGATACGACGACGAGAGCACCGACACGCTACCGCTCATCGCCACCTATGAGAACCGTGTGGACGTCCTCGACAGCACACCGGCCGCCCCTCGCGGGACGGAGCGGGGCCTGAGCCTCCCGGCCGTGAACGGTGTCGCGCTCAAGGCCGGCAAGGACACGGCCACCGCCTTCTGGCGGGACGTCACCGACACCCGCTCACGATCTGCCTCCACGCTGAAGAAGCTGTGGCTGGACGCCAAGGTCGAGGCCACGCTGGAGGAGTCCACCAAGCAGGTGCACGCACCGGAGGCGTGGGCCGAGGGATATGACGGCAAGGGCACCAAGGTCGCCGTGCTGGACACCGGCGCGGATGCCGAGCACCCGGACCTGGTCAACAGGATCGCCACTTCCAAGAACTTCACGGACTCCCGCGACACCGACGACCGGCAGGGGCACGGAACCCATACCGCGTCGACGGTCGGCGGGTCCGGGGCGGCGAGCGACGGCCGTAAGACGGGTGTCGCACCCGGGACCTCCCTGCTCGTCGGCAAGGTCCTCAACGACGCGGGTTCCGGCCAGAGCTCCTGGGTCATCGCGGGCATGCAGTGGGCCGTCGACCAGCAGGCCGATGTCGTCTCCATGAGCCTGGGCAACCCCGCGGTCGGCGACTGTTCCGACCCGGTGGCCGAGGCCGCGAAGGAGCTGTCGAAGAACACACACAGCCTCTTCGTCATCGCCGCAGGCAACGCCGGCTCGGCCATCGAGACCGTCTCCTCGCCCGGCTGCGCACCCGGCGTGCTGACCGTCGGCGCCGTCGACCGTGACGACACCACCGCGTGGTTCTCGAGTCGCGGTCCGGTGGCCGTCACCCACACGCTCAAGCCCGAGATCGCCGCCCCCGGCGTCGGCATCTCCGCGGCCAGCGCGGGTGGACGCGGCGTCTACGCCTACCAGGCGATGTCGGGCACCTCCATGGCGACCCCGCACGTCGCGGGTGCGGCGGCCGTCGTCCGCCAGGCCCACCCGGACTGGACCGCCCAGCAGATCAAGGCGTCCCTGGTCTCGTCGGCCCGCACGGGCGGCCAGGTCGCCGGCGCGGACCAGACCGGTGCCGGCGTGCTCGACGTGTCCGCGGCGGTGCATCAGAAGGTGCTCTCCGCACCCGCGGTCCAGGGCGGGGACTACACCTGGCCGCAGGACACCTCGGACCGCACCACCGTGCAGGTCCCCTTCACCAACACCGGCGCCACCGACCTCACCCTGAGTCTCGCGGTCCGCGGTGTGCGCGGCAACGACGGCAGCGACGTCACCTCCGGCATCATCAGGCCGGCGGCCGGCAAGGTGACCGTGCCCGCGGGAGCCACCGTCCAGGTGCCGCTCCGTATCGACCCCACCGCCCATCTCCAGAAGTCCCAGTACGGTGCCGTCACCGGGCGGCTCATGGCCACCGGCAGCAACGTGCATGTCTCCGTGCCGGTCGCCCTCTACGTCCAGCCGGAAACGGTCGCTCTCCGGGTCAAGGTCATCGACCGCAACGGCAAGCCCGCGACCGGCGCCTCCTCCCTGGATCTGGTCAGCCTCGACACCGACAAGGGCGAGCGCCGCAGCAACCAGGGCGCGACCGAGCAGGTGTACAACGTGCGCCCGGGCGACTACGCCCTCTCCAGCTTCGTGGCCACCTACGATGCGAACAACGCTGCCGAATCCCTCGGCTACCTCGGGCGACCGGAGCTGCACATCACCGGTGACAGCACTGTCGTCCTCGACGCCCGCAAGGCCCACCGGCTGAGCCCCCGCACCGACCGCCCCTCGAAGATCGCCAACACCACCTTCAGCTACGGCCGTACGTGGGACGACACCTGGCAGCTGAGCGGATCGCTCATGGCCGGCAGCGCCGTGCAGAAGTTCTACGCCTCCGTCGACGGGCGCGCCGACAAGGGCTTCTTCGAGTTCCGGCCCACCTGGCGCGCGACCGGTTCCCAGGACGGCTCGTCCTACGTCTACAACCTCTCGTTCCCGACCGAGGGCCCGCTGCGGTCCGACCGCGTCTACCGGCCGAGCGATTCCAAGCTGGCGCAGGTCACCGAGAAGTGGAACGCCCTCGGCAAGGAAAGCGACTACCTCGACGGGCTGTTCATCCTTCCCTCCTGGAACAGGAACACCGCCATCACGGTGAGCCTGCTCTCCCCGGTCCATGTGCCGGGCACCCGCACCGCGTACTACACGACCGGTGACGACGCCTGGTACCACGGCGCGATGACCAGCTTCCCGTTCGCCGCGTTCATGGACGACCAGTACCGCACCTACGGGCCCGGAGACCGGCGTACCGAGGAGTGGTACCGCGGTGCCCTGCGGCCTGCGGCAGCGCGCGACCCCGAAGGGAAGCCGATGCTGGCCGCAGAGCGGCAGGGCGACCTGATCGGCTTCCAGAACGCGCTCTGGCTCGACGCCTCCGGTGACCACTGGTCCTACGGCGGGTCGTTCGGCGACCTCGGCAACCTGGCGCTGAAGCGCAACGGCGAGCAGATCGCCACCAGCACCTACCCGTACGGCGTGTTCGAGGTCCCGGCCGAGGACTCCGCGTACGAGCTCACCCAGAACCTGGCCAAGATCGACACCGCGGACCGGAACTGGCTGCGCTCCACCGCTGTCACCACCACCTGGAGCTTCCGCTCCCACCTGGAGCCCGACGTCTACTCCCGCGGCCTGCCGATCCTCTTCCCGGCGTACGACCTGCCGGTGGACGGTATGAACACGCTCCCCGCCCAGAGCGGTCTCCGGGTCGGCCTCTCGGCCGAGGGCCACGGCGGGTACACCCCCGGCACCATCACCGAGGCCACGCTGTCCTACTCCTACGACGGCGGCGCCAGCTGGACCGAGGCGCCGGCCACGCAGCAGGACGGCAAGTGGACGGCGGTCCTCGACCACACCGGTGCCACCGGCAAGCAGGTCATGCTGAAGCTCGGCCTCACCGACTCCAAGGGCAACGCGGTCACCCAGACCATCACCCGCGCCTACGACGTCCGGTAACCACACAGTCCGGCCAGGCGGTCTCCCACCCGGGGGACCGCCTGGCCGGTGGGGCGACTCCAGAGCCCCTGCGCCCTCGTACGGACGCACTTCGGCATGGCCCCGGCCAGCCCTCTGACGGGCCCTCGGCCGGGATGCATGATCGAGGCAGCCTGCCTGTTTCCGCGTGCGGTACCCGCACAGGCCTGACGCCGTCGCCGATGGAGGACGCCCGCATGTTCCGTTCGCTGCGCGCAGCGTTGCCCTCGGCGCAGGGCTTGGCAGACGGCGACGAAGTCACCGCCATCCGCACGCCTTCCACCCGCAGTGTCGTATGGGCGACCCTGGCAGCGACAGTGGTAGTGGTCGCCCTCGGCCTGCTGACCGGGACCGCCGTCCTCCTTCTGGGCCTGCTGGTGTTCCTGCCGGCGTTCGCCGCGGCGCTGTGCAGCCCGCGCCAGACGGCGATGATCTCCGTCTGGGTGAGTGCCGTGGTCATCGCGCCCCTGGCCTTCCGGTCCGGAGGGGATCTTTTCGATCAGATGCTGCTGGCACTGTTCGCCGTCGGCTTCGGTGCGTTGGCCGTCTACGGCGCCAGGGTACGGATCACGCGCGAGGCCGCGCTGGTACGGCTGCGGTCGACCGCAGCCGCGATGCAGCGCCAGATCCTGCGCCCTTTGCCCCTGCTCACCGATGATGTCCTGGTGGATGGCGGGTACGAACCGCTCCAGGACGACAAGCTCGTCGGGGGCGACATCTACGACGTGGTCGCCACCCCGTGGGCACCCGGGTGCTGATCGGCGATGTCCAGGGGAAGGGCCTGCCCGCCATCGGCATGGCCATCGACATGGTGGGCGCCTTCCGTGAAGCCGCCCACCACGAGCCCACGGTGACCGCGCTCGTCGACGCTCTCAAGGCCGCGGTCGTGCGCCATAACGACTACGCCGCACAGCGCGGCGAGCCGGAACGGTTCGTCACCGCGCTCGTCCTGGGAGTGGACACGGGAACCGAGACCCAGTTCGTCTCCTGCGGCCACATCCCGTTCTACCTGCTGCAGGACGGCGCCGTCACTGTTGTCGGCGCGGGGAATGAGCACGTGCCGCTCGGCTTGGCGAACCTGGTGGACGAGCCGCGCACCGTGGATTGGTTCGCGTTCCCCGGCGGGGCCACGCTGTTGCTGTGCACCGACGGCCTGACCGAAGCCCGCTCACCCGAGGGCGTTTTCTACCCACTGGAAACGCGCCTCAGCGGCCGCGTGGACATCACCGCCGGACGCCTCATCGGGTCGCTCGTTGCTGATACGAGTGATTTCACGGCAGGGACACAACAGGATGACCTGGCGATCCTCGCCGTCCGCCGATCCCCGCACCGGAACGCCGAAGCGCCAGTGACCGCCACCACCTAGTGACCTGGTTTTGAGGTCGTGGGTCGCCACGTGAGGCGTCTTCTGTTTCAGGTTGCGGTGTTTGACTGCGGCGGGTCAGGCGTTCGCGCTGTCCTGTGAGCATGGGCGATACCCGGCTGGAACCTGTCGTGCTGTCGGAGGCCGAGCGGCTGACGCTGGGGAACTGGGCCAGGCGTCGCTCGACCGCGCAGGGACCAGCCGTTCGCGCACGCATCGTGCTGGCGTGCGCGAACGGCTGGAACAACACCGTCGTTGCCGCGCGGCTTGATGTCGGCAGAGGCACCGTACGCCGCTGGCGCACACGGTCCTGCGCGACCGCCTCGACGGACTCGTGGACGAGCCACGGCCCGGGGTGCCGCGGACCGTCACCGACGCCCAGGTGGAAGAGGTAGTGGTCCGCACTCTGGAAGAGACACCCTCCGCGGGCACTCACTGGTCCAAACGGGAACTGGCCAAGGTCGTGGGGATCTCACCCGCAAGCGTGCTGCGGATCTGGCACGCCTTTGGCCTGCAGCCGTGGCGGACCGAGACCTTGAAAATCTCCCCGGACCCGTTCCTGATCGACAAGATCCGTGATGCCGTCGGTCTGTATCTCGCTCCGCCGGCGAACGCCGTCGTCTTCGCGGTCGAGGAGAAACCACAGATCCAGGCCCTTGAACGGACCGCACCGGTCCTGCCCATGATCCCGGGAGTGCCCGAGCGGCGGAGCTTCGACTACGTCCGCCACGCCACCGTCGATCTGTTCGCCGCCCTGAACACCGCGACCGGCAAGGTCATCGGCAAGCTGTCCGCCCAGCACCGGGCAGTCGACCTCCTCGACTTCCTCGATGAGATCGACCGCCAGACCGAACCCGGCCTGGCGGTCCACGTCATCTGTGACAACCTCTCCGCCCACAAAGCACCCGTGGTGCACAAGTGGCTCCTCGCCCACCCCCGCTTCCAGCTCCACTTCACCCCCACCTACTCGTCCTGGATCAACCAGGTCGAGCGGTGGTTCGCCGAGTTGGAACGACGCTGCCTCGAACGCGGAGTGTTCTGCTCACTCGATGACCTCAAGACGGCGCCAGAAGACTGGATCAAGGTCTGGAACGACGCCGCCCGACCCTTCAAGTGGACCAAGACCGCCGGCCAGATCCTCGACCGCATCTGCCGCTACTGCGACAGGATCTCAAAACCAGGTCACTAGTCGATCGTGTCCACCGGCCGGAGCTGGGCAGGGCGAAGGCCGCTCCCCGCTCCGAGGGCACACTGTGTGGTGCTGTTCCGTCCCGATCGGACCGCACCCAGCTCTCCATGAGCGTCCAGTCGCGAGGAAGGCCGGCGGACAACAGCATGGCCTCGACCTCGGCGGGTGGGAAGTCCGGCCGGCTGCGCTCCACGTCGTGTCGGCGGTTCAACCGCCGGTCCAGGAAGCGTTGGGTTCGGATCAAGCCGTCCGCGGCCTCAGCGGGGCTCAGTCGGCCGTCGGCCATGGCCTCGGCGTATTCGTCGAGGTCGAGGAGGCGGTAGGGGTGGTCGGGCGGCCCGACGATGACGTCGATCCACAGGTCGTCGACCCGTAGCAGCTCGCCCTCCTGGACAACAGCCACCAGGTCGCAGTATCACCAGCCTCGCTGCTCAGGAGGGAAGAGGACCGGCTGATTGATCTGGATCCCGTCGTCGAGCAACACGAAGCTCCGTTGGATGTACTGCTGCCCCTGCTTCTCGAAGCCCCAGCCATAGGCGACGACGTTGCCCCACCTGAGGCCCGGGGGCCCGGAGTCTGCCGTCCCGCAGGACGGTCACCGGCTGTCCCGGGTGTGCCGGCGAATCAGCCACGGCGCCCAGCCTGCCATGGGCCACCGCGGCCGTCACCGAGGCTGGGTGCTGACCACCGCGGGACCAAGTTCGTCGAGACAGCGACTCGATTGAGTGGGCAGCACAATCGCGCTGCCCTGTGCCCTCCTTGTCAGGCGATAGCTTCCGATATATCGTTGACGTATCATGACCGATCAACGATGAGAGGAGCGCAGCGATGCGTTCACATGGACACGAACACGGGAACTACGGCCCCGGGCGCCAGGGCCGGCCGGGCTTCGAGGGGGGACGGGCCGCTTTCGGGCCGTTCGGGCCGCCCTTCGGCGGCGGACCCTTCGGCGGCGGCGGTGGGCGCGGCGGCAGGGGTGGCGGTCGAGGAAGGGCGCGGCGCGGTGACGTACGCGCGTCGATCCTGGCGCTGCTCAAGGACCGTTCGATGCACGGCTACGAGATGATCCAGGAGATCGGCGAGCGCAGCGGCGGGGCCTGGCGGCCCAGTCCCGGCTCGGTCTACCCGACGCTCCAACTGCTGGAGGACGAGGGGCTGATCGTCAGCGCCAGCGAGGGCGGCAAGAAGCTGTTCACGCTCACCGAGGCGGGCCGCACCGAGGCCGAATCCGGTTCCGAGGCGCCGTGGGAGGAAGCGGGGCGCGGTGTTGACTGGGAGGGCGTGAACGAGATCCGGCAGGCCGGTTTCGGTCTGATGGAGGCGTTCGGCCAGGTCTGGAAGACCGGCTCGGCCGACCAGCGGCAGAAGGCGCTCACCGTGATCAACGACGCCCGGAAGAAGCTGTACCTCATCCTCGCCGACGACGATCGCTGAGTCGTGCGGTACGGACCGCGGCCGGCAGGGGCCCCGCGGCAGGTCCGCGGGGCCCCTGCTGTTCCCGGTGGCGAGATCTCATCCGTAGGGATGAGGAACCACCCGGACGTGCCCGTCCTCGGTGGTAGGGCCGGATGGGCCGTACCGGGGATGTATTCGCCCTTCGGGGCTGATGAGGTGGGAATCGTGCACAATCCGACACGAGGGATCCCCCTACAGGCCCCGCCGAACCCCGTCGAGCCCGCGACCGGGCTCACCGCGGAGACGGCCGCGGCCGCGACCGGTGCGCGCAGACGGGCGATGCGTGACGGTGACCGTCACATCGACACGGCGCACCTTCTCCACTCCCTGATCGAGTCGGATCCCGAGGTCCGGGAGGCGTTCGGCGACGGCCCGCGGCTGGCCAGGGTCCTCGGCTATCTCGTGCAGCGCAGCATCGGGTACGGCCTCCGCTGGCAGGGTGTGCAGGAACGCTCGGGTGCGCTGCCCGCCCTGCGGGACGCGGCCGACGTGTGGTCGCCCTCGGCCGCGGCGGCCCTGGCCCGGGCGGTGCGGGGTGCGGGTCTGCGTGGTGAGCCCCGCGCCGGTGGCCTCGATCTCCTTGCCGCGCTGGTGGCGGACCGGCAGTGCCGGGCCGTCGAGGTGCTGGAGCGTGCGGGCGTCGACGCGGCATGGCTCGCGGGCCGGACGGCCGACCGGCTGACCGGGGCGGCGCCGGGGTGATCATGGGCGCGGATCGACAGGGGTGACGGTGGTGACGCTCCTGACGTCAGCTGCCATGATGTGCCGATGCACGCGTCTCAGAGGAGAAGCGCCGGTCTGGGCCTCGCCCTTGCCTCGGCCTTCGCATTCGGTGGTTCAGGGGTGGCGGCCAAGCCGCTGATCGAGGCCGGGCTCGACCCCTTGCACGTGGTGTGGCTGCGGGTGGCCGGTGCCGCCCTCGTCATGCTGCCCGTCGCCTGGCAGCACCGGAACCTGGTGCGTGAACGGCCCGCCCTGCTGGCCGGGTTCGGACTGTTCGCCGTGGCCGGGGTCCAGGCCTTCTACTTCGCCTCGATCTCCCGCATCCCGGTCGGGGTCGCCCTACTCGTCGAGTACCTGGCGCCCGCGCTGGTCCTCGGCTGGGTGCGCTTCGTGCAGCGCAGGCCCGTGACCCGGGCCGCCGCGGCCGGTGTGGTGCTGGCCGTCGGCGGACTCGCCTGTGTCGTCGAGGTCTGGGCGGGTCTGAGCTTCGACGCCGTGGGGCTGCTGCTCGCCCTCGGGGCGGCGTGCTGTCAGGTGGGCTACTTCGTCCTGTCCGACCAGGGCAGCCAGGACACCCCGGACGGGGGCGCAACGGACACCGAGCCGCCGCATCCCGTCGGCGTGATCGCGTACGGACTGCTCGTCGGCGCGGCTGTCCTCACCGTGGTGGCCAGGCCGTGGGGGATGGACTGGGCGGCACTCGGCGGGAACGCGGCCATGAACGGACATCAGGTCCCCGCATGGCTGCTGCTCGGCTGGATCGTCCTGCTCGCGACCGTGCTCGCCTATGCCACCGGCGTGGTGTCCGTACGGCTGCTCTCGCCCCAGGTGGCGGGCGTCGTCGCCTGCCTGGAGGCGGTGATCGCGACCGTGCTCGCCTGGGTGCTGCTCGGCGAACACCTCTCCACACCCCAGCTCGTGGGCGGTGGCGTCGTCCTGATCGGGGCCTTCATCGCGCAGTCCTCCGCGCCCAGGCCGCCGTCCGGACCGGTGGCATCCGGCCCGGGAACGCCGGAGCTCCGCACCGGGGGGACGCCGGGCATCCGTGCGTCCGGTGCCGCCGAAGGTGAGCTGTCCGGCCGTCCGGCCTCATCGTAGGGTGGCGATCATGCAGCGCACCGTACTTCCGCCTCCTGCCGCCTGACGCGCGGCAGCCACTCCTGACGAAGACCGGGCCCGGGCACGTCCCGAGCGGGTCGTCGCTGCCCGCGTGCGGAGCCGAGCGACCACCCTTCCCTCCTCTTCTTCCGGAGACTCCGTATGTCCCTGCCTGCTTCCGGCCTGCCCATCGGGCGGAGCCTGCTCCATCCCGTCGTCCCATCGGGCGGAGCCTGCTCCATCCCGTCGTCGCCGGTCTCGCCTGGGGTACTGCGGGCGCCGCCGCGTCCCTGGCTGTTCCGGGTCAGCGATCTCGGCCCTCTCGCCCTGTCGTTCTGGCGTCGTGCGGGCGGACTCGTCCTGCTGGCCGGGGTGCTCGCGCTGCGCCCCCGGCGTCCCCGGCCCTCCACGGAGTCCGGCCGTCGGCGGCTGCTGCGCATCCTCGGGGCCGGCGTCGGCCTCGCGGTGTTCCAGCGCGCCCAGTTCGCCGCGGTCGAAGCTGCCGGCCTCGCCGTCGGGACCGTCGTCACCCTGAGGGCGGGCCCGTGCTCATCGCCGTCGGTGCGCGGCTGATCCTGGGGGAGCGGCTGGGCCGGGGCGGGATCGCCGCCGTGGCCGGTGCGCTCACCGGACTGGCCGTGCTGGTGCTCGGCGGTGAGGCGGCCGAGGTGCGGCCGGCCGGGGTGCTGCTCGCCCTGCTGTCCGCCGCCGGCTTTGCGGCGATCACCCTGCTGACCCGTTGGCTGGGCCGTGACGGTGCGGCGGGGACGCCCTCGCCACCAGCGCGTGGGCCTTCGGCACCGGCGCCGTCGGACTGCTGCCGATGGCGGCGGCCGAAGGGCTCGTGCCGCACACCGCCGCGACGGGGCAGGTGCTGTGGCTGCTGGTCCACGTGGCCGCTGTCCCGACCGCCCTCGCCTACGCGCTGTACTTCTCGGGCGCGGCGGCCGTCCGGTCGGCGACGGTCTCCGTGATCATGCTCCTGGAACCGGTGAGTGCCACGGTCATCGCGGTGACGGTCCTGGGGGAGCGGCTCACCGCCGCCACCGTCATCGGCACGCTGCTCCTGCTCGCCGCGGTGGCGGGACTCGCCTGTACCGAGACGCGCGGTGCGGCGGCCGCCCGCCGGAGCCGTGCGGCGGTGTCCGCCTGACCGGGGGCGGGCCCGTCGCCGGGCGGGCCCGCCGTGATCCGGGTGCGCTTCAGAGCGCGGTCAGATAGTCCGGCACCTGGACGGCGGGGTCCAGGTCGTCGGACGGCACCGGTGCGGCGTATCCGTGGGCCAGCGGAACCACGCCGGCCCAGTACGGCAGTGCGAGGTCCGCCGGATCGTCGTTGGGTCCGCCGGTGCGGACCTTCGCGGACAACTCCTCGAGATCCAGGCGGATGACGGCCGTGGCGGCGAGCTCCTTCGCGTCGGCAGGCCGCGAGTCCCGGGACCGGCCCGGTACGACCTGGTCGACGATGGCGTCGAGCGCGATGCGCCGCTCCTCCGGGTCGGTGACCGTACGGGCGATGCCGTGGACCACCACGGAGCGGTAGTTCATCGAGTGGTGGAAGGCGGAGCGGGCCAGGACCAGGCCGTCCACGTGGGTGACCGTCAGGCAGACCGCCATGCCCGGGTCCGCCGCGCGCGTCTCGCGCAGCGGGCGGGATCCGGTCGAGCCGTGCACGTACAGCCGCTCGCCGACCCTTCCGAAGAGCGTCGGGAGCACGACCGGCGCGCCGTCGCGGACGAAACCCAGGTGGCAGAGGTACGCCTCGTCGAGGATCGAGTGGACCAGCTCCCGGTCGTACGAGGCGCGCTCCTTGGACCGGCTCGGGACCGTACGCCCGGTCGGTTCGTAGGGGGCTGCGGTGTCCGTTCCGGTGCTGTCGGGCGTAACCGTGCCGGGCATTGCTTCCTCCGTTGCACTAGTGCATAATAAAGTTTGTGCTAGGAGAGTATCGGATCAGTGGGCGGCGTGCATCGGAAATTGCCGCGAGCGTGGAGCGCGGGGTCGGCTCGGGAGACCTCGCGCCCGGTCATGTGCTGCCCCCCATGCGTGAGTTGGCGGCCCTGCTCGGCGTCAATCCGAACACGGTGGCTGCCGCCTACCGGACGCTCCGCGAGCGCGGGGTGATCGAGACGGCGGGCCGCAGGGGCAGCAGGGTGCGCTCGCGCCCGGCGAGCACCGCGCGTGGCTCCCTCCGGATCGAGGCGCCGCCGGGTGTGCGCGACCTTGGCAAGGGCAACCCGGACCCGGCCCTCCTGCCGGACATCGGTGAGGCGCTGGCCGCAGCCGCGCGGGCGTACGCACAGCAGCCCGGCATGTACGGGGAAGCCCCCGTCCTGGCCGAGCTCGAGGCGTTCGCGCGGGCCGCGATGGACGCCGACGGTGTGCCCGGCGGGCCGCTCGCGGTCACCTCCGGGTCCCTCGACGCGATCGAGCGGGTGCTGTCCGCGCATCTCAGGCCCGGTGACGCGGTCGCCGTCGAGGACCCGGGGTGGGGCGGTCTGCTGGACCTCGTCCCTGCGCTCGGGCTGCGTGCCGTACCGGTCGCACTGGACGATGAGGGGCCGCTGCCGGGCGAGGTGGAGCGGGCGCTGCGGGCGGGGGCCAGGGCGCTGGTCGTCACGGACCGGGCGCAGAACCCGACCGGTGCGGCGGTGAGCGGCGGCCGGGCGGCCGAGCTCCGGGCCGTTCTCGCGGAGCACCCCGGTGTCCTGCTCGTCGAGGACGACCACGGCCACGCCATCGTCGACCTTCCGCTGCATCCGCTGGCCGGGGTCACGGAACGCTGGGCGTTCGTCAGGTCCGTCGCCAAGGCGTACGGACCGGACCTGCGTCTCGCGGTCCTCACGGGCGACGCGCTGACCGTGGACCGGGTGACCGGACGGCAGTGGCTGGGGCCCGGCTGGGTCAGCAGGCTGCTGCAGCGGACCGTGGTGCACCTGTGGACGTCGGGGGCGGTGGACGCGACGGCGATCGCCCGGTCCTACGGGGAGCGCCGGGACGCGCTCATCGGTGCTCTGGAAGCGCGGGGCGTCCCGGCGTACGGGCGGAGCGGGATGAACGTGTGGGTGCCCGTCAGTGACGAGACCGGCGCGGTGGCCCGGCTGCTGCAGTCGGGCTGGGCCGTCGCCCCGGGGGCGACCTTCCGGATGGATTCGCCGCAGGGGTTGCGGCTGACGGTGTCCCCGCTGGCCGCGGCCGACATCGCGTCCCTGGCGGACGCGGTCGCGGCGGCGGCGGGGCCCGTCCGGCCCGTCAGCTACGGCTGAGCGGCGTGGCTGCGCGCTTCGGTGGTCCGGTCCTCGGGCGATCCGGGCGGCTTGGTTGCTCCGGGCGATTCGACGGGAGTCGGGACGGGTCCGCCGCGGGCCCGGCTCTGGGTGAGTGCCGCGCCGACGAGGACGATGAGGGCGCCGACCGGGGTGTTCCAGCTCAGCCGTTCGTCGAGGAGGGCCACGCCGGCCGCGGTGGCGATCACCGGGATGAAGTAGGTGACCATCTGCGCCGTCGTCGGGCCGACCTCGGTGACGAGGCCGTACTGGATGAGGAGGGCCAGGCCCGTTCCGAGCGCGCCCAGGGCGATCACGGAGAGCGTCGGGAGAAGCGGGACGCGGTCGGGGAACGAGGTGAACAGAGGCGTGACCACGGCGAGTTGGAGCGTGCCGAGAAACAGCTGACTGCCCGTCATCGCCAGCGCCGACGAGCCGGTTCCCGCCAGGGTACGGCGGAGGTAGATCCAGCCGACGGGGTAGCTGAGGGAGGCCAGGAGGGCCATCGCCGTACCGCTGAGGTCCAGTCCTGAGAACCCCTGCCAGGCGCCCAGCACCGTCAGCACGCCGATGAAGCCCAGGCCCAGCCCGGCGACGCGGCGACGGGTCGGCCGGTCCTCGGAGAGGGCGACGAGCGAGAGGGCCATGCCCCACAGGGGGGAGGTCGCGTTGCAGATCCCGGCGAGGGTGGACGGGATGGTCAGCTCGGCGTACGCGAAGAGGGAGAACGGCAGCGCGTTGAGGAAGAACGCGGCCACGAAGAGATGGCCCCAGGTCCGCCCGGAGCGCGGCAGCCGCTCACGGCGGACCGCCATCGCCACGGCGAGGACCGCCGTGCCGAACAGCAGGCGTCCGAACGTGACCTGGAACGGCGCGTATCCGTCCGTGCCGACCTTGATGAGAAGGAAGCTGAAACCCCAGATGAGGGAGAGCGCCACGAACCGGATGCGCCAGTCCACGGCCGGGCGCGGGGCGGTGGTGGTTGCGGAGGGCAGGGGGGTGCCGGGCGGCGGCACGGTTCGCGGTGCGGAAGGGGCGCTCATGGCTCCACGATGACGGCCTGATTCACGTAGGACAAGTGAGAATTTGTGGCTCCTTTCGCGTAGCATCGCTTACATGTTGAATCTGGAGCGCCTGCGCACGCTGGATGCCCTGGCCCGGCACGGTTCGGTGAGCGGGGCCGCCGACGGTCTTCATGTCACGACGTCGGCGGTCTCCCAGCAGATGTCGAAGCTGGAGCGCGAGGTGGGGCAGCAGCTGCTCGCCAAGAACGGCCGCGGGGTCCGCCTCACCGACGCGGGCCAACTGCTCGCCGACCATGCCGCGAAGATCCTGTCCCAGGTGGCGATCGCGCAGTCCGACATCGAGGCCCAGCGCGGCCAGGTGGTGGGCGAGGTCAGGATCGCGGCCTTCCCGACGGCTGCCCGCGGGCTGTTCCCGGCCGCCCTCACCGCGCTTCGCACGGATCATCCCGAGCTGAGGCTGCGCACGACGGAGCTGGAGCCGGAGAGTGGGATCCGCGCGGTGCTCCGGGGGGACGTCGACCTCGCCGTGGTGCTCGACTGGAGCAACAAGAGGCTGCCCGTCCCCGGTGGACTGGCCAAGGCCGAGATCCTCGACGACGCACCGGACATCGCCATGCCGGCCGGCCATCCGCTCGCGGACCGTACGGAGGTCGACCTGGAGGACTTCGCCGACGACGAGTGGGTGTCCTGGCCGGAGGGCGAATTCTGTTACGACTGGCTGATGTTCACGCTGCGGTCCAAGGGTATCGAGCCGCGCATCGCGCACCTCGCGGGCGAGCACCACACGCAACTGGCTCTGATCGACGCCGGATTCGGCGTCTGCGTAGCGCCCAGGCTCGGCCGCGGGCCGGTGCCGGCCGGCGTGCGGCTCGTGCCGGTGCGGCAGACGATGCGCCGCCATGTCCACGCGGTGTGGCGCACGGACGCGGACCGCCGGCCGTCGATCAGGGCTGTGGTGGAGGCGCTGCGCGCCGCCGGCCGGGCGCTGGACACCCCGGTGGTCCAGGACCTCGGGCCGGATCGGGCGGCTTCCTGAAATCCCAGGACGTGACGGTCCGCGGGGTGAGCCGCAGTCAGGCATGGCGCCCGTCGTGCGGCAGGGTGTCCATGCCGAAGTACCCCGATGCGAACGCCCGCCCGGGCGGATCCAGTTCGGCGCACTCCGCACCGTTGCGCGGGATCCCGCCGACGAACTCCGCATCGCCGGGGAGCTCCGCGCCGCTCCCCGTACTCCGCACCGTCGTCGGCCGCCACCGCGAACTTCGGGTCCTGCCGCAGGTGCTGCCGGCTCAGGTTCCGGGGTGGGGAGTGCAGCTGGAGCGATGTGCCGTCCCGGGCGAACCGCAGTGTCCCGACGAGGCCCGCCCGTGATCACGCCCTGGGTTCCGCCGGGCGGTTCACGTCGCGGTGCCGACGCGGACACCCGGCGGAGCCCTGGGCTCCGGGTTCCGCTCAGGCGAGGGTGATCGAGTCGCCCTGCACCTGGATCGGCTTCTCGGGCAGCGGCTGCGTCGCCGGGCCACCCGTCACCGCGCCGGTCGCCGCGTCGAACGTGCTGCCGTGGCAGGGGCAGTTGATGATGCCGTCGGCGATGCCCTTCACCGCGCAGCCCTGGTGGGTGCACTTCGAGGAGAACGCCCTGAATTCACCGGCCTTCGGCTGCGTCACCACGACGCCCTGGTCGGCGAAGACCACACCACCGCCCTCCGGGATGTCGGTGGTCTTCGCGAGGACCGCTCCGCCGCCGTTCGCACCGTCGCCCTCCCCGGCCGGCCGGACCGTGTCAGACCCTTCCGAGTCCTCCGCGCCGCCGCACGCGGTGAGAGCGGCCGCCACTCCCGCCGCACCGACCGCTGTGACCACGGTGCGGCGCCCGAAGCGGACCTGACGCTTCTGCGATGCGCTCATTCCGGCGCTCCCTTCATCGGATTACATGACGTCGAACATGGATACGGGCCGGTGCGGCCCGGCGTTCAGGGCGCGGGGAAATCCTCCGGGAGCGGATCGTGTCCGGGCCGACGGTCCCTGACCTCGCGCGGGTGCCTTCGGCGGGCCGTCCCCGTCCTGCCGACGCCGGCGGCATCGAGCAGGGCGGCCGCCGTCGCCGCGCCGATGCCGGAGAGGGGCTGGGCACGGACGACGGCCCGCGGCCGTTCACGAGCGCGTGGCTCTCCCGCATTCCGCGCCGCTCTCACCGATGCGCGCGTCCAGCGAGGTGCTCCGGTCGTACGGGTCGACCTCGGGTCCTTCCCCCGGGCCCTTGACCGCGCGTTCGGCGGTGAACTCGGGGGTGAGGTAGCCGGTGTGGGTGTCGCAACCGCCGTTGGTGGTGTCCACCTTGTAGGAGACGAGGGAGAACGTCCCCGGCTCGATGATGATCTTCTCCGGGTCGTCCCAGCTCATCACGACCTCGCGGCGCACGATGGTGCGGGCGACCTCGTCGCTGCCCGGAGCGGCGCGTACGACCGGATAGACGTACGTGACATCGGTGGTCACCTCGACCGCACCGCGCTCACCCTCCCGGTACGTGATCCGCCCGCGGGTCTTGACCACGTCGCCGACCAGCCGCACATCGTCCTCGGCGAAACGGCTGAACAGCAACAGAGGATCGTTGTCCCGGCTCGGCGTGCGGAACGCGGCGGCCAGGTAGTCCCGGACGTCCCGCTGATGCGGATTGATCAGCGCGATCGCCTTCGCCGGCCGCTCCCCCCGCAGCACACCGGGGTCCAGGCTCGACGCGGCGAGGAAGTCCTGGGTCCGGTCGAGCGCCTGCGCGACCTGCTCCTTGCTCATCCAGCCGGTGGCCCGGGCCGCGGGCAGCGGGAGCGCTGCGGTCCCGTCGCCCCACCGCGCCGCGGGCGACCCCCTGAACGGCTCCTCCAGTGTCGGCGGCCGGACCGACGTCTCCCGCGCCGGCGGCCCATCCGGACGTTCCGACTCCGCGGCGAGGGGCGTACCCCCGCCACCCCCGTTCCCGACTCCGAACCACCCGGCCACCCGCCCGGGGATCAGCACCACGACCAGCAGGCAGACCACCGCCAGCAGACCGGCCGCGTACCAGCCCTTCCTCCTTCGCGGGCGGGCCGGCCGGTGGGCCCGCCATCCCTCCGGCGGGCCGGGTTCCTCCCGCAGTCGCCGCGTCACCATCCGGGCCCGCGCCGACGGTTCCTCGGGCGCACCCGCGCTCCCGGCCTCCGCCTCCCTCAGGAAGCGCTCCCATTCCTCGTCCGGTATGGATTCCCCACCCTTGCGCACGCCGTTCTCCCCGCCCCTTCTCACCCGCCCGGTCTCTCCCCGGAGCCGGTCGGCCAGCGTGCATCATCACACAGCTCACCGGCCCGCCCAGGACCCGAGTCACCCTGGGCCAGGGTTCGTTCAGAGGGCGACGACCGTTGCTTCCGTCGCCTTGACGGAGGTCCAGACGGGAGTTCCTTCGGCGAGCCCGAGTTCGGCGACTGCCTGCGGGGTGATCTCGGCGACCAGGTCCGGCGTGTGGTCCGACGTGATCAGGACGCGGAGGCGGCTCCCGCTGGCGGTGATCTCCCGTACGGTGCCGGGCCAGACGTTGCGCGGGCTGCCGGTGGGCCTGTCCCGGTGTACGGCGACGGCTTCCGGGGCGATGACCGAGAGGCAGTTCGTACCGGGCGGGAGCGGGTCCGCGGCGACGAGGACTCCGCCGCCGCCGAGCTGGACGCCTTCGGCCGTCGCGATGCCGGGCCAGGCGTTGCGGCCGAGCATGCGGGCGACCCAGGGGGAGCGGGGGTGGCGGGTGACCTCGGTGGGCGGGGCGTCCTGCAGGGCCCGGCCGTCGTCGAGGACCAGGACCCGGTCGGCGAGCGCGACGGCTTCGACCGGGTCGTGCGTGACGATCAGGCACACGCCGCCGAAGCCGTCGAGATGGCGGCGAAGGGTGTGCCGGACGTGGGCACGGGTGGTCTGGTCGAGTGCGGCGAGCGGTTCGTCGAGCAGGAGCAGCCGGGGCCGGGCGGCCAGGGCCCGGGCGAGGGCGACGCGCTGCGCCTGGCCGCCGGAGATCTCGGCCGGCCTGCGGTGCGCGAGATGACCCACGCCCAGACGGTCCAGCCACTGCTGGGCGCTGCGCCGGGCCTCGGCGCGCGGCACACCGTGCGCGCGAAGGCCGTACGCCGTGTTGGCCAGCGCGTTCATGTGAGGGAAGAGAGCGCCGTCCTGCGGGACCCAGGCCACGCCTCTGCGGTGCGGAGGGAGAGCGGTGACGTCGGTATCGCCCAGGCGGAGCTCGGCGTGGGCGCGCGGGGTGAGGCCGAGGAGCGCGCGCAGCAGTGTGGTCTTGCCGGCGCCGTTGGGGCCGACGACGGCGATCGTCGTCCCGGCATCCGCGTCGAGGGTGAGGTGGTTGAAGCCGGTGACCGCGGCGTGGAGCGGCCAACTGCCCCCGGACCCTTCGGGGGTGTCCGTGGTCTCCGGGGCGTCGCTCTGCGCGGCGGGCCCGGAATCGGCCACCGAAGTCCGAGGACGTTCCGGGGTGTTCGGGGTGCCGGTCCAGCGCCCGCGCAGGGAGACGAGTACGACCATGGCGATGGCGAGCAGGAACAGGGAAACCGAGGTGGCGGCCTCCGGGTTGTCCTGGAGCAGCAGATAGACCTGGAGGGGCAGCGTCTGCGTGGTGCCGGGGAGATTCCCGGCGAAGGTGATCGTCGCACCGAACTCACCCAGGGCCCGTGCCCAGGTCAGGGCGGCGCCCGCGGCGAGTCCCGGCGCGACCATGGGCAGGGTGACGGTGAAGAACACCCGCACCGGTGAAGCTCCCAGGGAGGCCGCGGTCTCCTCGTAACGGGGGCGCAGTCCGCCCAGCGCCCCTTCGAGGCTGATGACCAGGAACGGCATCGCGACGAAGGTCGCGGCGAGGACGGCACCGGAGGTGTGGAACGGCAGGGTGATGCCGAACGTGTCCTCCAGCCAGGGCCCCAGGAGGCCACGCCTGCCGAAGGCCAGGAGGAGGGCGACGCCGCCGACGGTGGGCGGCAGCACCATCGGCAGGAGCACCAGGGAGCGGACGAAGGCCTTGCCGGGGAAGTCGACACGGGCCAGCAGCCAGGCCAGGGGAACGCCGAGGACGACGGAAAGGCCCAGCGCCCAGGCGGACACGACCAGGGACAGCGCCAGCGCCCGGGTCGTCTCCGGGCTGGTCAGATGAGTGCCCAGGTCGCCCCATGAGGTGCGGGAGAGGATCCCGGCCAGCGGCAGCAGCAGGAAGGCGACGGCCAGCAGGGCGGGGATCGCCAGGGCGATCGGCGCGCGGGGACCGGTGGCACGTCGGTGAAGGCGTCTCATCAGGGATTCCTGAGCTGGGAGTGCCGTGCGGGCGGCCCGGCCGCCCGCACGGGGAGGTGGCCCGTTACGGCTTCTGGAAGCCCGCGTCGGTGAGGATCTTCTGGGCCTCGGGGGTCGACAGCCACGTCACGAAGGCGGTCGCGGCCTCGCTGTTCTTCGAGGTCTTCAGGGTCGCCGCGGGGTAGGAGGCGACGGCGTTCTGGGCGTCCGGGATGTCGATGGCGTCGACCTTGTCGGTGGCCGTCGCGGCATCCGTCCGGTAGACGAGGCCGGCGTCCGCCTCGCCCAGCTCGACCTTGCTGAGGACGGCGCGGACGTTGGGCTCCTCCGATACCGGCTTCACGTCGATCTTCTGCGTGTCCAGGATCTGCTTGCTGTAACGCCCGACCGGAACCTCCGGTGCCGCGAGGACGACCTTCAGCTCGGGGCCGGCGAGGTCCTTCAGGCTCTCGACCTTCTCCGGGTTGCCCTTGCCCGTCGCGATCACCAGACGGTTCTTCGCGATGACGGTGGGCGTTCCGATGTCGGACCCGAGGCCGTCCATCGTCCTGGTGTCCGCGGTGACCAGGGCGTCCGCGGGGGCGCCCTGCTGGACCTGGGCGGCGAGTTCCTGGGAGCCCCCGAACGAGAACGTCACCTTCGTTCCGGGGTGCTCCTTCTCGTACGCCGCACCGGCCGTCCTGAAGACGTCGGTCAGAGAGGACGCGGCCAGGACCGTCAGGTCCGCCTTCGGGGCGCCGGAGGAGGCCGTGGCCCTGTCGCCCGAGTCCTTCTCGTCGCTGCCACAGGCGGCCAGCGGAACGAGGAGGGCGGCCGTGAGCAGAGCGGCCGCGGTGCGCCGCCCGGTGAAGGTGACAGACATGAGGGTGGGACTCCTGGGGACGCGGTCGGCCGGTGCCGTCCGAGCGGATGAAGGTGAGCCGCGCCGCACGGGGCCTCCTCAGCTCGAGTCCGTACGGGAGCCCGGGAAAGGCGGACGCCGACGGCGGGGCGGAGGAGCGGCGGATCAGGTGCGGTCGATGTGCACGCTGGTCGACTTGACGCGTGCGGTGGCCTGCATGCCGGCCTCCAGTCCCGGTTCCTCGACCGCTTCCCGGGTCAGGAGCGAGACGAGGCGGTGCGGGCCGGCCTGGATCTCCACCTGGGCGGCCACGTCGCCGAGCTTGACGGCGGTGACGATGCCGGGGAAGGCGGTGCGGGCCGATGTGCAGGACGGGTCGTCCTCGCCGGTGCCGCCCTGGGTGACTTCGACGGAGAACGAGGCCAGGTCCCGGCCGTCGACCGGACCGCGCCCGCTCTCCTCCCGATGGGTGGTGACCCGTCCGGCATCCGTCCAACGGCGGACGGTGTCGGGGCTGACGCCGGGAAGGCGAGCGGCCTGCCCGATGCTGTAGGACTGCATGTGCCACACAATAGGACTTCCGGGCTTGCATTTACAATGCTTAATGCGATGCTCCATGGCAAATGCAATGCGGTTTGGAGGATGGTCCGAAGGTGTGGCCGGGAGTCGTTCCGAGGTGCGGTGCGCCGGCCGCGTGGTCGCCGTTCCCGCTCTGCCGCGAGACGCGCCGGATCGCCCTCGCGCCTGCGCCGGGTGGGCGGACGGCTGTGCTGGGGTGTGCGCAGCGGGAAATGCAGACCAGGAGATACCTGGCATTCCGTTACGAATTCGAGGTGCCGTTTCATGAGTCTGAGCATCCGCAACCAACTCCCCGGCACCGTGACCGCCGTCACCGCGGGTGATGTCATGGCCACGGTGAAGGTGCGCCTCGCGGGCGGCCAGGAGATCACGGCCGCGATCACGCTCGAAGCCGTCGGGGAACTCGGCCTCGTCCAGGGGTCCTCGGTCCGCGCACTGGTCAAGTCGACGGAGGTGTCTCTGGCCACCGGTGCGGTCGAGGGGCTGAGTGTGCGCAACCGGATCCCCGGCGCGGTCACCGATGTCGCGACCGGCGATGCCATGGCCCGCGTCAAGGTGTCCGTCGAGGGTGGTGAACTCACCGCGGCGATCACCAAGGACGCGGTCACCGATCTGGGACTCGCGGCCGGGACGGCGGTGATCGCCTTGATCAAGTCGACCGAGATCTCGCTGGCCGCGCTCTGATCCCCGGTCCGGCCGGCCCGCCTGTCCGGCCTGCGGGAACATGCCGTGTTGCCTGTCCGGCCTGCGGCCGCGTGCCGCCCCGTCCAGCCAGGTCCTCGCCACGCGCCGGCCCGCGTGTCCGGCCTCCGGCCACGCGCCGACCCGTACACGGGTGAGGGCGCTGACGTAGCGCGCCCCGCACCGGTCGACGGGCACCACCGGCTGACTTCCGGCGGGGTCCAGATCCTCGTCGTCGATCCGGGTGGCCGGCAGGACCGGGGCGTTCCCGAAGTCATCACCCCGTCCGGCACCGGATGCAGACCCGCGGCCCGCTCCGTGGCGAAACGCGCCAGGCTGAAGCCGTCGATCGCCCGGTTCCCGGACCCGCCCGGTCCATCGCGAGATGACCGCCGTCCGCCCGGCGGCGAACGGTCTCGGGGCTCACGGCCAGCAGGTCAGCGGCCTGGCCAATGCTGTACGAAGGCACCCCGGCACTCCAGGGCAACGGCAGGACGGGCCTGCGTCCCGGGCGGGCTCCTACGTGGCCCGCGGCAGGGGCGGTCGCCCGGTACGGAGGCGGCGTACCGACGCGGCGGACGGTCCCGGCGGTCGGCGGCGCGCCTCAATGGCGCGGACCCCAGCGGAACCACCGCCGCACACCGAGGGCCGCCACACCCGTCCAGGCCAGGGAGACGAGCACCAGACGGCCCTGGTCCATGGCGCCGAGGTCGCCCGTCCAGCCGCCCCGCAGGAGGTCCATCACCGGCGAGAAGGGCAGCCAGGCACTGATGTCGGCCGCCGCACCCGGCAGCATCTCACGCGGCATGAAGAGGCCGGATCCGGCCATGGTCACCAGCATGAACGGCAGGAACGTCAGCTGCGCGCTCTCTGCCGTCCGGGTGATCGCGCCCGTCAGCGCGGCCCCGGCCACGAGCATCAGCGAGCCGACGACCAGACCGGCGACGAGCAGGTGCGGGGCCACGGGTGCGGGCGCGTCCAGGACCACGGTCAGGCCGACGGCCAGCAGCACGCATTGCACCAGTGCCAGCAGCACCGCCGGCAGCGCGCCGCCCGCGAGGATCTCCCAGTCGCGCACCTCACCCGTCCGCAGCCGCTTCAGCACCAGGCTCTCGCGGCGCGTGACGTACACGCCGACCAGGTTCGTGTAGATGGAGAAGAACAGGGCCATGGCCAGGGTGCCGGGCACGAGGACGGTCGCGATCGACAGCCCGGTGCCGCCCAGGTCGAGGCTCTTGACCAGGCCGCGCATGGATACGGCCATGGCGGTGGGCAGGACGAGCGCGGTGACCAGCGATGCCTTGCTGCGGAGCAGCAGTGCCAGCTCCGCGCGGCCGAGGGCGGCCATGCGGGACGCGGGGCCGGTCCGCACGGGCGTGGCGGCGGCGACCGGTCGGGCGGGGGCGGTCGTCGTCATCGTGTCTCCTCGTTGTCCAGGCTCTTGGCGATCTCCATGAACGCCTCTTCCAGCGACGCCGACCGGGCGTCCAGGGCCCGCAGGGCGATCCCGGTCCGCTGTGCCCAGGTGAGCAGTTCGGTGGCCGTGCGCTGCAGGTCCCGGGTCTCCAGACGGACGGTACGGCCCTCCGTCTCGTGCCGGGTCACACCCATCGGTGCGAACGGTGGCAGTTCGCCGGGGAAGCGGTCCCGGGGCAGCTCGAAGCTGATCCTGGAGGGGCGTTCGGCCACCACGTCGGCCACCCGCCCGGTGGTGGCGATCCGCCCCCGGTGCATGATCGCCAGCCGGTCGGCCAGTTGTTCCGCCTCCTCCAGGTAGTGGGTGGTGAGCAGCACGGTGGTGCCCTGGGCCTTGAGTTCGCGGATCAGTTCCCAGGTGTCGCGGCGGGACTGCGCGTCGAGGCCGGTCGTCGGCTCGTCGAGGAACAGCACCTCGGGGCGGCCCAGCAGGGCGAGCGCGAGATCGAGGCGGCGGCGTTCGCCCCCGGACAGCTGCTTGACCCGTACCCTGCGCCGTGCGTTCAGATTCGTCAGCGCGAGGGCCTCGTCGGCGGGGCGGGCGCCGGTGGTGCAGCCGGCCCACATCCGGACGGTCTCCAGGACCGTGAGCTCCGGTGGGAAGCCGCCCTCCTGGAGCATCACCCCGATGCGGGGCCGGACCGCCGCCCGGTCGTGGAACGGGTCCCGGCCCAGCACCCGGACGGTCCCTCCGGTGGGGGTGGCCTGGCCCTCCAGGATCTCGAGCGTCGAGGTCTTGCCGGCGCCGTTGGTTCCCAGCAGGGCGAACAGTTCTCCGCGGGCGACCGTGAAGTCGATGCCGCGTACGGCGTCGAACCCCCGGTAGCTCCGCCTCAGTCCGACGGTTTCGATGACTGCGTTCATGCACTCCACACTCCCGGCGACAGGGGCCGGGCGGCAGTGCGCTCTGTCATGGGTTCGTATGACAGGCGTCATGCGAACCATGGGACGGAGCGCACCGCACGGTCCGGGGAGGTGACGTGCTGCCGGGGCGGTGCGCCCCGGCAGCACGCCGGACGGTCAGGCGTGCTGGAAACCGCTGGAGCGGAGAACCCTCCCCGTGCTTGCATGGGCCTCATGGTGCCCACCGATCGCCTGCTCAACTTCGCGGCCATGTCGTTCCTGCTGATCGTCATCCCCGGCCCCAGCGTGCTGTTCGTGATCGGGCGCGCGCTGGCGCAGGGCCGGCGCGCCGCACTGACCACGGTTGTGGGGAACACGCTCGGCGCCTACCTCCTCATCGTGGCCGTGGCACTGGGGATCGGGACGGTCGTGGAACGCTCCGTCCTCGTCTTCACCGCGCTCAAGCTGGCCGGCGGCGCCTACCTGGTGTATCTCGGCGTCAAGGCGTGGCGGGAGCGCGGTGCGCTGCGGGCCTCGTTCGCCGGCGGCGGGGCGGAGCAGGGCGGACTGCGCACGTTCTGGGAGGGGTTCGCGGTCGGTGTGTCGAACCCCAAGACCATCGTGTTCTTCGCGGCCGTCCTGCCGCAGTTCGTCGACCCCGGACAGGGGCACGTCCCGGTTCAGATGCTCGTGCTCGGACTGGTCTTCAACGTCATCGCGGTCGCCTCGGACTGCGTGTGGGGTCTGGCCGCGGCCACCGCGCGGGACTGGTTCGCCCGCTCGCCCCGGCGGCTCTCCACGGTCGGCGGAGTCGGCGGGCTCGCGATGATCGGCCTCGGCGTGACGGTGGCCGCGACCGGGCGCAAGGACTGACTCCGGCGCAGGTCCCCGGGATCCGGCCCGGCCGGCCGTCGGCGTGGGCTTCCCCGGCGTGGGCGCCCCCGGTCGGCCGGCTCGGCTGAGAGGATCCGAAGGAGCGTCAGGAGCCGGGTGGCGCCGGGAGCGGCCGGACGGCCGCCGCGCAGGAGGGCGGCACAGTGACCGAACATCCGGGCAGAGTGATCTGCGACCTCTCGATCTCCGTCGACGGCTACTCGGCCGGCCTCGGCCAGTCCGATTAGATGCCGTTGGTGGCATCGATCGGCCGGTGTCGGTCGACTCCGGTGCTGTCCGTGCAGGCCGGCGCCCGCAGGAGGGGCACCGCAATCCGGCACCCGGACGCTCACGGGTCCCCTGCCTCGGGCCGGGGTGGCCGGGTGTACGGGCCGCCCACGTCCTGGGCCAAGGGCTGCAGCTCCACAGGACCCGCGCCCGGCCGCGGCATCCCGCACACCATTCCGGAGCGGACCGACGATGCCCGCAACAGACTTCACCGAGGGGGCCGAGGGCGGGCCTGCGCCCGTGTTCGACCCGCAGATCTGCAAACGGCGCAACGTCGTGGAACGCTCCACTCGCAACAGTGGCCGTCACCCCCGCCTCGCCTGCCCATCGCAGAAGGGGGTGTTTGGCAGATCAGGCGCGGTCGTGGAGCGTGACTTGGTAGCCGTCGGGGTCGGCGAAGGTGAATGTCCGGCCGAAGGGGCCGTCAATCGGCGCGGAGACGATGGTGTGACCGTCGGCGACGAGAGCATCGTGGATGGCCTGGACGTCGGTGGCGTGGAGCCAGATCGCGGCACCGATGCCGGGCTGGGCGACGGATGCGAGATCGGTGCCGGGAACGACGTCGCGGAGTGCGAACGCGATCGGCTTCGTCTCGAAGACGACGGCGTGAGGAGGTCCGGCCTGCGAGCGGACGAGGCCGAGGTACTGCTCGTAGAACGCCTGCGAAGCGTCGAGGTCGCGCGCCTGGAGCGAGATGAAGTCGGGGCCGGTGACGGGCATGATGATGCTCCTTATCTCCGTGTCAGATTCCTGACACAACCCAACGTATGTCAGAATCCTGACATGAGTCAAAACGGTGCCGGCGTCGATCTGGACAAATCACTGGGCTACCTGCTGAAAGAGGCTTCGAGTGCCCTGCGCGCAGCCATGGAGGAGGTGCTGCGGCCGCTCGGGATGACCGTGACGCACTACTCCTGCCTCGAACTGCTGGCTCAACGGCCGGGCCTGTCGAACTCCGAGCTCGCGCGTGGCGCGTTCGTGACACGGCAGTCGATGAACGTGCTGCTCCAGACCCTGGAACGAGAGGGCTACGTGACCAGGCCTGCTGAGGCGCCCGTCGGGAAGGTGCTTCCCGCGCGGCTCACGTCCAGCGGCCGACGGAGCCTGGAGAAGGCGACCGTGGCGGTCCGGTCCGTCGAGGTCAGAATGCTGGCCGGCATGACCGAGGCCGAGCAGGCGGGGGCGTTCCGGATCCTGCAGAGCATGATTCATTCCCTGCGCGACGGCAGCGACGGTGCATAGCTCGATCCTCGGCGCACGTCTCACCGCGCCCGGCCGGGAGTGCGGCCGGGCGTCGGAAACCGTCGCCGGTCTCCGACTACGCTTTTTCCACGATGAGCCTCTTGTGTCGGCGTGACGCTTTGACGACAAATACTCAAGGGTGTAATCGAATGCGGAAGTCTTGGGCTGGGCAGGCGAGGCCGGGCTGTGCGGCTGTGTTGATCATGCGACCAGGGCGTGGTCGTGGCGGGGCAGCGAGCGGCCGCAGTCGATGGACGACCCGGCACACGTGGCCGGCGAGCACGCTTCAGCCGCGCTTGAGGACCCAGGTAAGGGCCGGCCAGGGAGTGCGGGCAGCCGCGAGGGCGAGGAGCCAGCCCGCCCAGGTGGACGTGTGGAAGTACGCGCCGGGCAGCAGGAGGAGCACCCCGAGACAGAGCACCAGCCCTGCCACTCCGTGGACCTCACCGAGGAACCTTTGGGCGGCATGCACCCCGGTGCGGCCCAGGGCGAAGATCCCGGAGGCGAACAGGGCCACGAACAAGGTCA
Source organism: Streptomyces sp. NBC_01520 (assembly GCF_045040375.1). Taxonomy (NCBI): domain Bacteria; kingdom Bacillati; phylum Actinomycetota; class Actinomycetes; order Kitasatosporales; family Streptomycetaceae; genus Streptomyces; species Streptomyces sp. NBC_01520. The sequence goes on along the minus strand of NZ_CP109404.1, from coordinate 1,121,238 downwards.
GCGCCCAGATCCACAGGAGTGCGACGCCGCCACTGGTGAAGAAACCGGAGCCGTCGTGGTAGCGCACGCCGAGCTCGGGGCGGCCGGGGCATACATGACAGCCACCGTGCCACTCTCGTCCGGTACTCCGAGGGTCCTCGCGTCCCGGACGGTGATCCTGCGGGGGCCGTCGTCGAATCGCAACGTCACGACGACGTCAGTGGCGTATTCGTCGACGTCGTTCACGTTCACGCCCGGTCGGCCGCGGTTCGCTCACCGTCCTCTCGACGGGAACCTCATAGGCGCCCCGGCGGCTGTGTACACCTCCGAAACCCAACGACCCCGCTCACCGTCCGGGCCGACCGCCCGGACCAGGGCTGCACCACTCGCCAGAGGGATCAGGACCGCGAGGAGGACGGGCAGGCTGCGGGAGGGGCGGCGCGGCGGCCGCACGGGCGTGTCGAGGCGGACCGCGCCCGCACCGGGACCGTCATCCACATCAGCACGCACAACAGCGAGCAGCCGAACAGTGCGAGCCGCAGATCCTGGGCTTCCGCCCGGGGCGGCAAGGGCAGGATGCCTGCGATCAGCGTGGCGCACACGGCCGCCATCATCAGAATTCCGGTAGTCCGCGTACTCACCGACGCCAGTCGCGGTGATCGCGTGCGCAAGACACCAGGCCCCTCCCCGGGCCTCCGTGTGGTCAGCACCCGTCGGCCTCGGACGCCCCCGCGTCCGGTGCACCGAGGGTAACTCGCTTCCCGCCCAGATCACTTCAGTCACCTCTGAGGAATCTTCGTACAGCGAAGATCCGCCGACGTGAAGTGCGCAGGGGCGCCGGGCTGTGATCGACGGCCTCCCCGGGGGACGGGCCGCCGGTCGGAACTTCCCAGATTCTCCCCAGGGCCGACCGGGGTGATTCTCCGGCGTCCATGACCCTGCCCCTGGTCGTGGATCTCCAGGTAGCAGATCCGTATAGCCTGGGGAAATGCTCACAGAAGTCACCGCGACCCGCTATGTCACGCCCCTGCGGGAGGGCGGATCGCTGCCAGGGATCGTCGAGGCCGACGACCTGGGCACGTACGTCATGAAGTTCACCGGTGCGGGACAGGGCCGCAAGACCCTCGTCGCCGAGGTCATCTGCGGGGAGCTGGGCAGGCGGCTGGGGCTGCGGGTGCCCGAACTGGTGACCATTCAGCTCGATCCCGTCATCGGGCTCGCGGAGCCGGACCAGGAGGTGCAGGAGCTCCTCAAGGCGAGCGGCGGGCTGAACCTCGGCATGGACTACCTGCCCGGCTCGCTCGGGTTCGACCCGCTCGCCTATGAGGTGGATCCGGCGGAGGCCGGGAAGATCGTCTGGTTCGACGCGCTGATCAACAACGTGGACCGGTCGTGGCGGAACCCCAACATGCTGGTCTGGCACGGTGACCTCTGGCTGATCGACCACGGGGCCACCATGATCTGGCACCACAACTGGCCGGGCGCCCAGGCCTCGGCGGCGAAGCCGTACAACGCCTCCGACCATGTCCTCGCGCCGTTCGGCCCCGACATCGCCGCTGCCGCCGCGGAGCTCGCCCCGCTCGTCACCGGGGAACTGCTCACCGAGGTGGCGGCCGACGTACCGGACGAGTGGCTGGCCGACGAGCCGGGCTTCGGGACGACGGACCTGCTGCGGCGGGCGTACGTGGAGCCGCTGCTGGCGCGTGCCGGCACGATCCACGAGCGGATCTCCATGGGGGAGCCCACGAAGACGCGGCCCTCCCAGGCGCCCGGCTGGCTCAGCGAGCGACTGGCTCCGTTGCCGCGCCCGACGAAGAAGGACGCTACGGAGACGGACCCTCCCGAGAAGGACCGTGCCGCCCGGGCGGACGCCGGACAGAACACCAAGGACGGCGGCCGATGAACAAGCGCGATGTCTTCGAGTACGCGGTCCTGCGCGTCGTGCCCCGGGTCGAGCGCGGCGAGTGCTTCAACGCGGGCGTGCTGGTCTACTGCCGGGCGAAGTCCTTCGTCGCGGCGCGCACGCACCTGGACGAGGGCAAGCTCAAGGCCCTGGACCCGCATGCCGACGTGGTGGGCGTACGGGCCGCCCTGCGTGCGGTCGAGGGCGTCTGCTGCGGCGGCGAGGCGGCGGGCCAGGCGGCCGGTGACGAACCGGGGCGGCGCTTCCGCTGGCTGATCGCACCGCGCTCCACGGTCGTCCAGCCGGGCGTCGTGCACAGCGGACTCACCGAGGACCCCGAGACCGAGCTCGAACGGCTGCTCGACCTGCTGGTGCGCTGATTCCCGTACCGACGGCGCCGCCCGTGACGTACGCGGTCGCGGCGCCGTCGGGTGTGACATGCGCCCGTGCCCCCGTGGGCCGTTGACACCGGGTGCCAGGGCTTCTAGCGTCTCGTCTGCTGAAGGTACTAAGCGGTTGCTCAGTTATCGGGAACTTCCTGACGTCCGCTGAGCCGCGATCCAAGGGCGAGGAGAACCAAGCATGTCCACCACCGAGCAGCGCGTCGCCATCGTGACGGGAGCGGCACGGGGCATCGGCGCCGCCACCGCCGTACGCCTGGCGGCCGAGGGCCGCGCCGTCGCCGTACTCGACCTCGACGAGGCGGCGTGCAAGGACACGGTCGAGAAGATCACCGCCGCGGGAGGCACCGCCCTCGCCGTCGGCTGCGATGTGTCGGACAGCGCCCAGGTGGAAGCCGCCGTCGCGCGCGTCGCCGCCGAGCTCGGTGCCCCGACGATCCTCGTCAACAACGCGGGCGTGCTCCGCGACAACCTGCTCTTCAAGATGAGCGAGTCCGACTGGGACCTCGTGATGAACGTCCACCTCAAGGGCGCGTTCCTGATGGCGAAGGCCGTCCAGGCGCACATGGTGGAGGCCAAGTTCGGCCGTATCGTCTCGCTGTCCTCCTCGTCGGCGCTGGGCAACCGCGGCCAGGCCAACTACTCCGCGGTCAAGGCCGGTCTGCAGGGCTTCACCAAGACGCTGGCCAAGGAACTCGGCAAGTTCGGCGTGACCGCCAACGCCGTCGCCCCGGGCTTCATCGTCACCGAGATGACCGCCCAGACCGCGGCCCGCGTCGGGATGGGCTTCGAGGAGTTCCAGGCCGCCGCCGCCACCCAGATCCCCGTGCAGCGAGTGGGCCGGCCCGAGGACATCGCCAACGCCATCGCCTTCTTCACGGGCGACGACGCGGGCTTCGTCTCCGGTCAGGTCATGTACGTCGCCGGCGGACCGCTCAACTGATCCCGGAAGGGCAAGGGACATCATGACTGTGCAGGACAGTGGCAAGGTCGCGCTCATCACGGGTGCGAGCCGGGGCATCGGTTACGGCATCGCCGAGGCGCTCGTGGCCCGGGGGGACCGGGTCGTCATCACCGGACGCGGCGAGGACGCCCTCAAGGAGGCCGTCGAGAGGCTCGGCGCCGACCGGGCGATCGGTGTCGCGGGCAAGGCGCACGACGAGGCGCATCAGGCGACGGCCGTCGAGCGTGCCATGGAGACGTTCGGCCGGGTCGACTTCCTGATCAACAACGCCGGCACGAATCCGGTCTTCGGGCCGATGGCCGAGCTGGATCTCAACGTCGCCCGCAAGGTCTACGAGACCAATGTGATCTCGGCGCTCGGCTTCGCCCAGCAGACCTGGAAGGCCTGGCAGAAGGAGAACGGCGGTGCGATCGTGAACATCGCGTCCGTCGCGGGGGTCTCCGCGTCACCGTTCATCGGCGCCTACGGCATGAGCAAGGCGGCCATGGTCAACCTGACCCTCCAGCTGGCGCACGAGTTCGCGCCCGTGGTCCGGGTCAACGCCATCGCTCCCGCCGTGGTGAAGACGAAGTTCGCAGAAGCACTGTACGAGGGCCGTGAGGCCGAGGCTGCCGCGGCCTATCCGCTCGGCCGGCTCGGAGTTCCCGAGGACATCGGCGGTGCGGCGGCGTTTCTCACCTCCGCGCAGTCGGATTGGATCACGGGGCAGACTCTCGTGGTCGACGGCGGTATTTTCCTGAATGCCGGTGTGGCCTGAACCGGTTTGACCTGATTGAGGCAAGTGCCCTGCCGGGCCAGCGGATTGACCCGGCGGGGCGCTGCGGTATGGTCTGCCGACCCATGGCTGATCGAGGAGCGTGCACGTGTTCTACCGGGCCAGTCTGCAGGCTGCTGCAGCCCTTGCTTCCCTTTCTTTGCTGGCCGGCTGCGGACTGCTGTCCGACGATGACTCGGAAACGAACCAGCAGATAGTGGTCGGGACGACGAGCTCTCCCACGACACTCGATCCCGCTGCGGCCTACGACAGCTCCTGGGAGCTGTTGAGGAACGTTTTCCAGACGCTGGTGAGCTTTCCGACCGGCAGTACGAGCCCCGAGCCCGACGCGGCCAAGTCGTGCCTGTTCACCGATGCCACGAGCATGGCCTACCGGTGCACCCTCCGTGACGGCCTGAAGTTCTCCAACGGCGAGAAGATCGACGCCGAGGTCGTGAAGTACTCGATCGACCGCATCCTGAAGATCAAGGTCAAGGGCGGTCCGGCCAGCCTCCTCGGATCCCTCGACCGGGTGGAGACGAAGGGCGACGACACGGTCGTCTTCCACCTCAGCAAGGCGGACGCCACCTTCCCGTTCATCCTGGCGACCCCTGCGATGTCGCTCGTCCCGCCCAGTGAGTACCCCACGGACAGCATCCGCGACGACGGCAAGATCACCGGCTCCGGACCGTACGTCCTGAAGTCCTTCAAGGCGGGGAAGAAGGCCGAGCTGGCCAAGAACCCCGACTACAAGGGATTCGCCAACCGGAAGAACGACGCGGTCACGATCCGCTACTTCGAAGGCTCCGCCCCGATGGTGGAGGCGCTGAAGAAGAAGAAGATCGACGCCACCTACCGGGGTCTGACCGCCGAGGAGGTCGTCAGCCTCGAGGACAACAAGGCCGACAACGAGGGCCTGCAGATCACCGAGACGGTCGGCGCCGACATCCGCTTCCTGGTCTTCAACCCCAAGGACCCGGCTTCCGGCAAGCTCGCCGTCCGGCAGGCCATCGCCCAGCTGGTGAACCGCGACGCGCTCGTCGCCAAGGTCTACCAGGGCACCGCGGAGCCCCTGTACTCCATGGTTCCCAAGGGCATCGCCGGCCACACCACGAGCTTCTTCGACACCTTCGGCGAACCCGACAAGGGCAAGGCCAGGGCGATCCTCGGCGAGGCGGGGATCAACGAGCCGGTCGAGATGACCCTCTGGTTCACCACGGACCGCTACGGATCCTCCACCGCTCCCGAGTTCGCGGAGCTGAAGCGCCAGCTCGAAGCGTCCGGCCTGTTCAAGATCACGCTGAAGAGCGCGCCGTGGAAGACCTTCCAGGAAGGCTTCACCAAGGGCGAGTACCCGGCCTTCGGGCGCGGCTGGTTCCCGGACTTCCCGGACCCGGACAACTTCATCGCCCCCTTCGTGGGCGAGCAGAGCGTCACCGGCACGCCCTACGCGGCGAAGGAGATCACCGAGGAACTGCTCCCCAGCTCCCGCCGGGAGAGCGACCGCGGAGCCGTCTCCAAGCAGTTCAAGCGCGCCCAGGAGGTCCTCGTCGAGGACGTACGGCTGCTGCCGCTGTGGCAGGGCAAGCTGTATGTGGCGGCGGGGGAGGACATCGGCGGCAGCGAGCGCGCCCTGGACCCGCAGACGGTCATGCAGATGTGGGAGCTGTACCGCAAGACCAGCTGGTAGGAAGGGCTCGGCGGGTCGGTTGTCAGTGGCCCCCGGTAGGTTCTGTGGTCAAGAACCAATTGCTTACCGGAGGTTGTGGACGTGACCGACACCGACCTGCTGCCCGAGTCCTGGCGCGGCGTCCTCGGCGAAGAGCTGCAGAAGCCCTACTTCAAGGAGCTCACCGACTTCGTCGAGAAGGAGCGGGCCGACGGGCCGGTGTACCCGCCGCGTGGGCAGGTGTTCGCCGCGCTGGACGCCACGCCGTACGACCGGGTGAAGGTGCTCATCCTCGGCCAGGACCCGTACCACGGCGAGGGGCAGGGCCACGGGCTCTGCTTCTCGGTCCGGCCGGGGGTCAGGACGCCCCCCTCGCTGCGCAACATCTACAAGGAGATGAACGACGAGCTCGGCCTGCCGGTTCCGGACAACGGGTATCTGATGCCGTGGGCCGAGCAGGGCGTCCTTCTGCTCAACGCCGTGCTGACGGTCCGGGGCGGCGAGGCGAATTCGCACAAGTCCAAGGGCTGGGAGAAGGTCACCGACGCGGTGATCCGCGCGGTGGCCGACCGGCCCGACCCGGCGGTCTTCGTGCTCTGGGGCAACTACGCGCAGAAGAAGATCCCGCTGATCGACCCGGAGCGTCACGTCATCGTGAAGGGCGCGCACCCCTCGCCGCTCTCCGCGAAGAAGTGGTTCGGCTCCCGTCCCTTCACCCAGATCAACGCGGCCGTCGCCGCCCAGGGCCACGAGGCCATCGACTGGCGGATCCCGGACCTGGGCTGAGAGCGGCCCCGCCCGCCGGTCCCGGCCGGTGTGCCTTCCCCGGGCGGTGGGCGACCGGGCCGGTGCCCCCGTTCCGAGCGGCGGGCGACCGGGCCGGTGCATCCGGCCATCCGGCCCCGCGCCTGAGCGCGATTGCCAGCGGCTGCGGCTAGCGTCGGCTCGACGGGAACAGGCCGGACGGTGATCAGGAGACCTCTGTCGTGGAGCAGCAGGAAGCGTCGAAGGACGCTGTCGTGACCAGGATCGGCCAGGCGGTCATGCTGCTCCACGGTGGGGACAGGGAAGAGGCCCGCAATCGTTTCGGTGCCCTCTGGGCGGAGATCGGCGAGGACGGTGACGCCCTGCACCGCTGCACCCTCGCGCACTACATGGCCGATACCCAGGACGATCCCGGCGACGAACTCGCCTGGGACCTCCGGGCCTTGACAGCGGCGGAAGGGCTGACCGGCACAGCCGTGGCCGAACACCGGGACGCCTCCGCGGTGCGGTCCTTCTTCCCCTCCCTGCACCTCAATCTCGCGGCGGACTACCTGAAACTGCAGCGCTTCGGGGCCGCCCGGCTCCATCTCGACCGGGCGTGGGACACCGTCGGCGTCCTGGGGGACGACGGTTACGGCGGAGGGATCCGGGCCGCGATCGGACGGCTGGAGCAGCGGATGCGAGGGCACGGGGCGGGGGAGTGAGCCGGGGCGGCACTGTCCCGGTGACACCGGCCCGCCGCCCCGCCTGGTTCAGCGGCCGTACGTCGCGTCACAGATCCTGGACTGCGGGCTGCCCGCCGGCCAGCTCCCGTAACCCCGGCCCAGCGCGCAGACGTCCTTCCCGGTGACGGGCACGGAGGATCCCGGGGCGGCCGGCCGTGCGAGGCCCGGAATTCGAGGGGGCAGGCGCGGCGCCTGAGGGCGCGCGAGGTCCGCCGGCCCGCGCCGAGGCGGCGTGCTGGGCCCGTCCTTCCGGATGGCGGGAGCGGCGGTCGTGGACGCGGCGGGATCCGGCAGCTCCTCCAGGGAGTCGCGGCCCGGTGGCTGCACGATCTGTGGCGCCACGTCCTGCACGGGTCTGCTGGTGCCGGGACGCGGCGCCACGGTCTTCCGGGGCGGCTCCACCGAGACGCAGCCCGAGACCGCGGTGACGGCGATTCCCACCAGGAGCGTTGCTGTGATTCCGGTTCGATGCACCCGGCTCACTCTGCCGGGCCGATCCCGTCGCGGGACAGCCGCTGGGCCAGGATTGGCCCGCACGAGTGACGCCGGTGGCCGGCAGGCGCGGTATGTCCCCCCGGGCGCCGGGCGTCAGACGCCGCTCGCGTCGGGGCGTCGGGGCGTCAGGTGCCGGCAGCGCCGTCGATCCGCTCGCGTAAGAGGTCCGCGTGTTCGTTGCGCCGGGCGTACTCCTCGATCATGTGCGTGCAGATCCAGCGCAGGTTGAACGACTCGCCCCGCTCGCTCCGGCCGAGCGACAGGGCGTCCAGGCCGAACTTCGCGGCGTTGGCCCGGGCTGTCTCGATCTCCGCGAGCCAGACCGTCCGGGTCTCGTCCCAGGTGTCCGTATCCCTGAGATGGAACTCCCCGTCCGGGTCCTCGTCCGTGCCGTAGACCGACGGAAGATCCTCACCGGCCGGCACCTCGCGGAACCAGCTGCGCTTGTTCTCCGTATGAGGTGCCGCACGAGCCCGAGGGTGAGTTCCGACGGGGCCACGGACGCCTCACGCAGCCGGGTGTCGGTGAGGCCCGCACACTTCTGGGCCAGTGTCGTGCGGTGATAGCCCAGCCACCCCTCCAGCATCGGGCGCTCGGCGGCGTCGAGGGCGGGCTCGTGGCGTTCGTTCGTCGCCATGCCGGACATCGTCGCCCAGAGGCCCCCGGGAGGTCACTGCTCAGACGCTCCCGCCGCCGAGCATTCCGCGCAGCAGCTCGGCGCAGCCGGTGCGCAGCTCCTCCTCGGTCGGCACGGACCGGTGGTACGCCCCCGCGGCGCACGCGAACATCATTCCCTCCGACCAGGCCACCAACGACAGGGCGTGGCGCTCCGGCTCGGCGGATCCCGCGGCGGTCATCAGGGCCACCAGCGGTTCGCGGAACTGCCGGCCCGCCGCGTCGTAGTGGCCGCCTGGCACCCGCCGCGGCGCACGTATGCTGCCGGGGCCGAGGACGGGCACAGGACGCGGCCGTGAAACGGCCGCGGTGAGGGCGACAGGGAGAATTCCGTGAAGGTCGGTTGCATCGGGCTCGGCGACATCGCACAGAAGGCGTACCTGCCGGTGCTGACGACACTTCCCGGGGTCGAACTGCATCTGCAGACCCGCACGCCGGCCACGCTCGCGGCCGTCGCGCGGACCCACCGGATCCCCGACCGGCAGTGCCACACGGATCTCGGCTCGCTCCTCGCCCAGGGACTGGACGCCGCCTTCGTGCACGCGCCCACGTCCGCGCACCCGGAGATCGCCCGGCGGCTGCTCGAAGCGGGCGTCCCCACGTACATCGACAAGCCGCTCGCCTACGAGCTCGCCGAGTCCGAGCGGCTGGTGGCGCTCGCCGAGGAGCGCCGCGTCGGCCTCGCCGTCGGCTTCAACCGCCGCCTGGCCCCGTCCTACGCACAGTGCGCCGAGCACCCGCGTGAGCTGATCCTGATGCAGAAGAACCGGGTGGGGCTGCCCGAGGACCCGCGCACCCTGGTGCTCGACGACTTCATCCACGTCGTCGACACACTGCGCTTCCTGGTGCCGGGCCCGGTCTCCGACGTCGTCGTGCGGGCACGGATCGTGGACGGGCTCATGCACCACGTGGTGCTCCAGCTGTCCGGCGACGGATTCACCGCCATCGGCACCATGAACCGGCTCAACGGATCGACCGAGGAGATCCTGGAGGTATCCGGCCAGGACAGCAAACGCCAGGTGCTCAACCTCGCGGACGTCGTCGACCACAAGGGGCAGCCCACCCTGCGCCGGCGCGGTGACTGGGTGCCGGTCGCCCGTCAGCGCGGCATCGAACAGAGCGTGCTCTCCTTCCTGGACGCGGTGCGGGCCGGTCAGGTGCTCGGAGCCCAGGACGCGCTGGAGACCCACCGGCTCTGCGAGAGGGTGGTCAGGGACGCTCTGGAGCAGGCGTCCTGAGAGCGCGTACCCCCGCCGTGCAGAAGAAGACGGCCAGCACCGCCAGCGCCCCGTAACCGGGCCAGGCGCCCAGCCGGACGTAGAGCGTGGTGCCGTGGGCGAGCGGTACGTCGTACACGGCCGCCGTGCTCGCGTCCGTACCGAGCGGAGCGCCCACCCGTTCGCCCCGCGGGCCGTACACGGCGCTCACGCCCGTCAGGGTGGCGTGCACCATCGGCCGCCCGGTCTCGGCCGCCCGCAGCGCACCGAGCGAGGCGTGCTGCGCGGGCGCCCAGCTGTGCTGGAACGTCGAGGTGGAGGACTGGGCGACCAGCAGCTGTGCGCCGTCGGCGGCCAGTCGCCTGCTCATGTCGGGAAACGCGGACTCGAAGCACACCAGCGGCCCGATCCGCAGCCCGTCCCGCAGATCCATCACCACGGGGCCGCTGCCGCGCAGCCGGTCCTCACCCGCCGCCTTGCCCACCGACGTCGCCCAGCCGAGCACCGCACGCGCCGGGACGTATTCACCGAACGGCACCAGGCGCATCTTGTCGTAGCGGTCCCCGGTCGGCCCGTCCGGGCCCACCAGCACCGCGGACTTGTAGATCCCGGCACGGTCCGGATCGTCGGTCCGCCGGGCGTCCATGTTGACCAGCACCTCGGCCCCGGCCAGCCGGGAGAGCGCGGCGATCCGGTCCGCGGTCCCGGGGCTTCGCGTCAGGTCCACGGCCACACTGCTCTCGCCCCACACCACCAGGTCGACGTCACGGCCGACGAGGGAACGGGTCAGCTCCTCACTGCGGGCGAAACGGCGTTGGATGCTGCCCGGGCCGTCGACGACGCCCGGCTGTACGACGGCGATCCGGGTGGTGCCCGAGATCTCCGGCTGCGGCGCCCACGCCCATACGGCGGTCACGCCCAAGGCGCACACCACCAGACACGCGGCGGCTGCGGTGCGGGCCGACGGTACGACCAGGAGCAGCGCGACCGCGGTGTTCACCGCCACCACGAGCAGGCTGACCAGCCACACGCCCCCCACCGAAGCGGTCCGCAGCGCGGGTGCGAACTCCCACTGACTGGCGCCGAGCAGCCCCCAGGGGCCCCCGAGCCCCTCCCAGGAGCGGACCAGCTCGATCATCAGCCACCCGGAGGGCAGGACCACGACGGCGGCCACGGCACCCCGTACCGACGGTGATCCGCCGAGCAGCCGGGACACCAGCAGACCCCAGGGAGCCCACAACAGGCCGAGCAGGGCCGCAAGCACCACGAGGAACACATGCAGGCTCGGCATCAGCCAGTGGTGCACGGCGAGCATGAATCCCATGCCGCCGAGCCAGCCGTCGAGGGCCGCGCGCCGCCCGGTGCCGGCCGACCGGATCAGCAGCAGCCACGGTACGAGGACGACCGGGGCGAGCCACCAGAGCGACGGGGCGGGGAACGTCAGGGCGGGCAGTGCGCCCGCGCACAGGGCCGCGGCGCCGCGCCACAGGGGGGCGCGCAGCAGGCCCGTGCGCGCGCCGGCACCGCCGGCCTGGCCGCCGTTCGGTGGTCCGCCGTCCGACGGTCCGTCGCCGGCCGCGTTGCCCGGAGTCCGATCCGCCGGAAGCCGCCCGCCGCCCATCGGCATGCCGTGTCCTCCTCGCCGGTTCCCCCGCTCGGTCCCAGTGTGCGGCAGAAGATCGGCAACGCACAGGGGGCGTGCCGCGAGGCGCGCCCCTTGCGCCGGTCAGCCGCCCGACGGCGTGCCCGGCACGCACCGCCACTTCTCGTGCGCCTCGACCGTACGGATCAGCCAGCCCGGCTCCGTACGCAGCACGCCGAAGGTGTACCGGCCGCCGGAGAAGAAGACCGGGGTCGTTCCCTCCTGGCCCATCGGGTTCAGGTAGTCGGCCCGTACCTGCGCATGGTCACCGGGGTAGCCGCCCAGGTCCTGGAGGTCGATCCGGCGGTTGACGATCAGGTGCTGGCGGACCGGGAAGGGCCGCAACGTCTCCGCGAGCCACTGCGCGGCCCCGGCCGCCGGACCCTCGGACCCGCCCGCACCGCGGTAGTCCGCACGGCCGTCCGCGGTGAACAGGGCGCCGTAGTCCTCCCAGGCGCCGTCGTCCACCGCCACGGCGTAGCCGGTGATCACCGCATCGATCGAGAGCCGGTCCATTACCGTCGCGAGAGCCACGCGCTGTGTCATGGTGCAAGTCTCTGCCCGCGGGTCCGGAAGTCCAAGGGGCCTGCACGGTCCGAGGGGCCTGCACGGTCCGAGGGGCTCGCACAGCTCACGGGGCTCGCACGGTGCGAGGGCTCAGCGGCCCCGCAGCGTTCAACAGGGCACGACGGCCACCGGGCCGAGGGCGTGCGTCACCGTCGTCTGCGCGACGGGGGAGAGCCCGAGCCCCAGGGACTCGCCGCCCCTGCGCCGCCCGACCACGGTCAGCGCTGCGGTGGCCGACGCCGTGACCAGGGTGCGGGACGCCGAGCCGCTGACCGGTTCGCGTACGACGTCCACCAGCGGGTACTTCTCCAGCAGGCCAGCCGTCAGCTCGGCGAGGGTGCGCTCCGCAGCCCCCGCCGCCGCCTCCCGGTCGAAGACCGGCCCGCCGGACAGTATCGAGGAGAACATCGTCCAGCCGTGCACGAGTCGCAGCCGTGCGCCCGGCCGGGACGCGGCGGCGGCGAAGGCGAAGTCCAGCACCGCCTCGCTGCTCTCGTCGGCGGCCACCCCCGCGACGACGTCCGGGAAGGTCTGCGCCGCTTCAGCCTCGTCCTCGTCGGTCCGCCCGCTGTGGACGACGACGACCGGGCACCGGGCCATCGACGCCGTGGCGAGGCTGTTCGAGCCGATCATGAGCGACCGGAAGCCGCCCAGGCCGCGCGAGCCGACGACCACCATCGACGCGTCACGGCTGAGCGAGGTCAGCGCCGCCGAGGGGAAGTCCAGCGGGGCCAGCGTCGAGGTGGCCAGCCCGGGAGCCGACGTGGAGGTCCGCAGCACCGCCCGGTCGAGCAGTTCCTCGGACTCCCGCAGCCCGCTCTCCTCGTCCGTACGCCGGGTGAGCGGCCTGACATGGACGATCAGCAACGGCAGCCCGCGGCGCACGGCCTCCTGAGCGGCCCAGTCGAGCGCCTCCCAGCTGTGGGAGGAACCGTCGACCGCGGCGATCACGGGAAGGTCGTTGGCGGTCATGACTACCTCCTGGGCGCGCCGGCGGGCGCAGTCGATTCCGGGGGCCGTCCGCGAGGGCTTCTGCAAGGCCCTGCGGGGACCCGCTCCTCACGGTACGTCCGGCGGGTGGGCGCCCTCAGCCCGGGGCCTCACGTACGGGCACGCCCGACTGTGCACGGGACGTAACCACGCTTGATCGTCCGGTGTGACACCCGGGAAACGGACGTTTCGTACCGTCGTAGGACCAGCGTCCCCCATGAGAGGCCGTCCATGACCGCGCCGAACCCGCAGCCGGACACCCCCACCCAGGTGCGGACCGTCTGCTCGTACTGCGGTGTCGGCTGCGGGATCGTCCTCGACCTCGGCATGGGACCCGACGGGCGGCGTACCGTCCTGAGGGCCTCCGGCGACAAGGCGCACCCCGCGAACAGGGGACGGCTCTGCACCAAGGGGGCGACGAGCGCGGAGATGCTCGCGGCGCCCGGACGGCTTTCCACGGCGCTGGTGCGGGCGGACCGCAGCGAGGAACCGGCTCCGCTGGGCATGGACGCCGCCGTCAAGGAGACCGCGCGGCGGCTGCGCGCGATCGTCGACGAGCACGGACCGGACGCGCTCGCGCTCTACGTCTCCGGGCAGATGACGCTGGAGGCGCAGTACCTGGCCAACAAACTGGCCAAGGGCTTCGTCCGCACCAGCTGGATCGAGTCCAACTCCCGGCTCTGCATGGCCAGCGCGGGCAGCGGCTACAAACTCTCCCTCGGCGCGGACGGCCCGCCCGGCTCCTACCAGGACTTCGAGCACGCCGACACGTTCCTCGTCATCGGCGCGAACATGGCGGACTGCCACCCCATCCTCTTCCTCCGCCTCATGGAGCGGGTGAAGGCCGGTGCGAAACTCATCGTGGTCGACCCCCGGCGCAATTCCACCGCCGACAAGGCAGACCTGTTCCTGCAGATACGCCCGGGTACGGATCTGGCGCTGCTCAACGGCCTCATGCACCTCCTCGTCGAGAACGGCCACACCGACCCGGAGTTCATCGCCCAGCACACCGAGGGCTGGGAGGAGATGCCGGACTTCCTGCGGGACTACACCCCGGCGGCGGTCGCGGAGACCACCGGCATCCCGGAGGCGGACATCCGCCGGGCCGCCCGCTGGATCGGCGAGGCCGGCGACTGGATGAGCTGCTGGACCATGGGCCTCAACCAGAGCACCCACGGCACCTGGAACACCAATGCCCTGATCAATCTGCACCTGGCGACCGGCGCCCTCTGCCGCCCCGGCAGCGGGCCCTTCTCGCTCACCGGCCAGCCCAACGCCATGGGCGGCCGCGAGATGGGATACATGGGACCGGGCCTGCCCGGGCAGCGCAGCCTCCTGGCCGACGACGAACGCGCCTTCGTCGAGGACCTGTGGGACATCGCCCCCGGGACCCTGCGCACAGACACGGCGGGCACCGGAACGGTCGACATGTTCCGGCGGATGGCGGACGGCGAGATCAAGGCATGCTGGATCATCTGCACCAACCCCGTCGCGTCCGTGGCCAACCGCAGGACCGTCATCGAAGGGCTCGAAGCAGCGGAATTCGTCGTCACCCAGGACGTGTTCGCCGACACCGAGACCAATGCCTACGCCGACGTCGCCCTGCCCGCCGCACTGTGGGCGGAGGCCGAGGGCATCATGATCAACTCCGAGCGCAACCTCACACTCGGCCGTCCGGCCGTCGAACCGCCGGGGGAGGCCTGGCCGGACTGGCGGATCATCGCGCGGATCGCCTGCGAGATGGGGTACGAGGACGCCTTCGGCTACAGCAGCGCCGAGGAGATATTCGAGGAGCTCAAGCAGGCCCACAACCCGAGGACCGGGTACGACCTTCGCGGTGTCACGTACGCACGGCTGCGCCGAACCCCCGTCCAGTGGCCGAGCGCCACCACGGACGGCCCTGACCGCAACCCCGTCCGCTACCTCAACGACGGGGTCAGCCAGACCCTGACCGTACGCCCCGACGGAACCGTGCCCCGGCTGGCCTTCCCCACGGCGAGCGGCCGGGCGGTGTTCTTCGCCCGCCCGCACCTGCCCCCGGCCGAGATGCCCGACGACGACTTCCCGTACGTGCTCAACACCGGCCGTCTGCAGCACCAGTGGCACACCCTGACGAAGACCGGGAAGGTCGCCAAGCTCAACAAGCTGAACCCGGGCCCCTTCGTGGAGATCAACCCCCAGGACGCCCGGGCACTCGGCATCGGGGAGGGCGATTCGGTCGAGGTCGCCTCACGGCGCGGCCGGGCCGTTCTGCCGGCCGTCGTGACCGACCGGGTACGGTCCGGGGACTGCTTCGCGCCATTCCACTGGAACGACCTGTTCGGCGAGTACCTCAGCGTCAACGCGGTGACCAACGACGCGGTCGACCCGCTTTCCTTCCAGCCCGAGTTCAAGGTGTGCGCCGTGACGCTGGCGAAGGTGGCCGCCGTCGTCCCCACCGCTGCCGCTGTCCCTGTTGCCGTTCCTGCCCAGGCCGCCGGACCGGTTTCCGCGCTCGCCGGGGTGTTCGGGATCGCCGATGCCGCGCCTCCCGTACTGGCCGGCCACGAGCGCCGCTATCTGGCCGGATTCCTCGCGGGTCTCGGTTTGCGGCCGGCCGGTACGCCGGTGCTGCCGGCGCACGCGCCGTTCGAGCCGGAGCACGCCCTGTGGGTCAACGGAGTGCTGGCGGGGATGTTCTCCCGGCTGCCCGGCGACGAGCCCGGGAGCGGGGAGCACACTCTGCCCGCGCAGGACGCTCCCGCAGGCCGGCAGATCGTGGTCCTGTGGGCCTCACAGACCGGGAACGCCGAGGAGGTCGCGGCGGCGGCGGCGCGGCGGCTGACCGACGAGGGGCGGACGGCGACGCTCCTCGGGATGGACGACAGCCCGTTGGAGAGCCTGCCGCGGCCCGCCGATCTGCTGGTCGTCACCAGCACCTTCGGTGACGGCGACGCCCCGGACAACGGATCCGGTTTCTGGGAGTCCCTCAACGCGCCCGACACCCCGCGCCTGGAGGGTGTGCGCTACGCCGTGCTCGCACTCGGGGACTCCTCGTACGACGACTTCTGCGGGCACGGCAGACGGCTCGACGAGCGGTTCGACGAGCTGGGGGCCGTGCGGCTCCTCCCGCGCGCCGACTGCGAACCGGACTACGAGGAGCCGGCGGGGCAGTGGCTCGACCAGGTGTTCGCCGCCCTGGGCACCCCGACGGAGCCCGTCCCGGCCACCACCGGCCCCGCGCCCGCCCCCGCTCCGAGGGCTGCTGCCACGGTCGCCCCCGCTCCGGCCCGCCCTTCCAAAGCCGCGCCCGTGCTCGCCCGTCTCACCGGCAACAGGCTGCTCAGCCTCCCCGGCGCGACGAAGGAAGTGCGCCGGTTCACCTTCGACACCCAGGACAGCCCCGCGCCCCTCGTGTACGAGGCGGGCGACGCGCTCGGTGTCGTACCGGTCAACTGCCCCGACCTCGTGGCGGAATGGCTCGCCGTCACGGGCCTCGACGCCTCGGACCCGGTCGACCTCTCCGGCCTCGGTCCCGTACCGCTCGGCGAGGCGCTCCACCGCCACCTCGACATCGCGCAGGTCACCCCCGACCTCCTGCGCCTGGTCGGCGACCGTACCCACGACCGCACCCTCAAGAAGCTGCTGCGCCCGGACAACAAGGGCGAGCTCGCCCAGTGGACCTACGGCCGGCAGGCCATCGACGTCATCGCCGAACACTCCGCCCGCGCCACCGCGGCCGAGTGGACCGAGGCGCTCAGGCGCCTGCGGCCACGCCTCTACTCCATATCCTCCAGCCCGCTGACCGACCCCCGGCTGGTCAGCCTCACCGTCTCCGTCGTCCGCTACGAGAACCGGCACGGCCACTCACGCAAGGGCGTGGCGTCCACCTTCCTCGCCGACGCGGAATCCGGCAGCCCCGTCCCCGTCTTCGTCCAGCGCGCCCCGCACTTCCGCCCGCCGGCCGACCCCGCCACCCCCATGGTGATGGTCGGCCCCGGCACCGGGGTCGCCCCCTTCGTCGGCTTCCTCGACGAGCGACGCGCCCTCGGGCACCGGGCCCCCAACTGGCTCTTCTTCGGCGAGCAGCGCCGGGCCACCGACTTCTACTACCGGGACGAACTCGACTCGCTGCGCGCCGAGGGCACCCTGACCAGGCTGGACACCGCCTTCTCCCGCGACCAGCGGGCGAAGATCTACGTCCAGGACCGGATGCGTGAACACGGCGCCCACCTGTGGTCCTGGCTCCAGGACGGCGCCCACTTCTACGTCTGCGGCGACGCCTCCCGGATGGCGAAGGACGTGGACCGCGCCCTTCGCGACATCGCCGTCGCCCACGGCGGACTGGCACAGGACGCGGCAGCCGCGTACGTCAAGCAGCTCGCCGCCGACAAGCGGTACGTGCGCGACGTGTACTGAGCGGCTCCCCCCGTGCGTCGGAGCGCCTGCGGGGTGCGCCGGGGCGGAGCCGGCCGTAGCGTGGACGGGCAGTCTCCGAGCGGTAATCCCCGAGCGAGTCCTCGGACGAACGGACGGCAGGTACCCGCGATGGCCGGTGAAGTGTCCTTCTTCGAGCTGGGCGCGGGCGACGCCGAGCAGGCGCGGACGTTCTACGGCGGGCTGTTCGGCTGGACCTTCGAGCCGGGGCCGGGCGGCGGGTTCGCGATCGGTACGCCCAATGTTCCCGGCGGGCTGCACGGCGGCGATCCGGGCTCGGGGCCCTACCTGTTCTTCTCCGTCGACGACCTTGAATCCGCCGTCGCACGCGTCCGTGAACTGGGCGGCACGGCCGACGACATCGACCTGGGGGACGACGAGGCCCCGGCCGCCCGGTTCGGACGCTTCCAGCTCTGCCACGACGACCAGGGCTCGCCCTTCGGGCTGCACCAGCCGCCGGACCGGAGCTCAGCCGCGGGGTGATCCCCACGGTCGGCCGCCATGGTGCGAGATGCGGAGACGTTTTCAACAGGTCGTCGGTCTTCACACGGAGTGCGGTCGCTAGACCTCCAACTCCGGTTTCCCGCACCGACGTCGGACGCACTTGTCCCGTACGCGCAGCCGATGCCGTGGAATGGGGTCGCCCAATATCCCGTGCCCTGGCGATTCTCGTGCACCTGACCTCAGCGGCGAACGCGCCGCGCCTCCGGCGGTCCGGGATCCGGGCGGCCGGCCACGGACAGGACAGCGCGCGGGGCGTCCACTGCTTCCCGGTCCTGCCGTCGTACACCCTCACCCACCAACGGCTGCGCGAGCTTGCCCGTTTCGGCAGCCGGGGCGGGCTTGTGGCAGTCCACGTGCGACCCGACGACGCCCAGGACGTGCTGGTCGGGCGCTGTACCGACCGGGCGCGGGATATCCGGGTCACCGTTTCTGCGGCGGAGGCGGTGCGGCGGATCGCGGCGCTGGAGGACCCGCGCGGGTGGGAGGTGTTCGTCCTCCGGGCGATCCGGCCGCGTGAAGTGCATCGGGTCCGCACCGCGCCGCAGGTGGCGGGCTTGCGGTACCTGGCGGACGCACACGGTGTGCGCCCCTGCACCTGTTTCGGATGTCAGGGTGCGCGGCGGGTACGGGGCGCGGCGCCTGCGCGAGCGGTTGCCGCACCCGCTGGACGGTCCGCCGCCCCCCCCGTCAAGGTGCTGCTCGCCCGAGTCGCAGCCGGTGACCCAGGGGACCCAGCCGCGCTGCGGGAGGCACTGCACTGGTTCGGAATGCGTCGGCGCGGCCCGCTCGCCCAGTTGACCCGCCTCGCCACCCACCCGACCCCGGGGTGCGGGAGGAGCTGGTGTGGGCGATCGCCCGTTGGTCCACCCCAGGGGGCACCGAACTGCTGCACGGCCCCGCCGACGACCCGCACCCGGACGTCCCGGAGACAGTGGAAGCGGCCCGCGATCCGCAATGACCACCGCCCCCTTGGAACAGAGCGTCTGGCCGGCGGACTCACCCGCGTGCGGGCTCAGCACGCCCGCGCCGATCAGGATGAACAGAACGATGCCCAGGATCACGCGGTAGATGACGAACGGCATGCAGCTCTTCGTCGTGATGAACTTCATGAACCAGTTCAAGCGTCGAGGTCCTGAGCGGCTTTGACCTGCTGTTTCCACCACTCTTCAAGATCGAATGCGAAAGCAGTGGGAGAGGGCACTTTCCAGTGCTCTCCCTCGCCGGTCACGAAGCGCAGCCACCTGGCGTTTCATGCCACGCTGCCACGGAGGGCCCCGAGCCCGTGGACCCGATCGCGACCTGGAGGACCGTCACCACGCCGAAGCCGCTGCTTGAACCGGGCGACGTGCTCGACCCGCAGAGCAGATCCTGGGCGGCCTGGAGGCCATGCCTGAACAGCGAAAACTCAACGGTCACGACTGGCAGGACAGCGGCTTCTGAGCGCGATCAGCTCGCCTGGTTCTGTTCCGCGACCGCCGAAGAACAGGCCGGTGAGAAGGCCGCCCCGTGCGTGTGTCAGCCGGAGTTCCCGTGAAACAGGTCCACGGTGTGGCCGCCGACTACGGCCGCGCGTTCGATGTCGCGCCGACTGAGGCCCCCACGAAGCTGCGGAGGGGAAGATGTGCGTCGGGTCGAATCGGGGGCGTTTCGGGTATTCGCGATTCCTGTCCTGCGTCGCTGCTGGTGGGTGTTGACATGATCACGACCTCAGTCGTAGTTTTGTAATTGTCGAACAATTGAATAATGCTCGATACGGCTGCGTGACAGGCGACCTGGCTCGTCTGGGTGCTGCCCCGTGAGAAAGAAGGAGTGATCCATTGGACCGCTACGGGGTGACGATCCCGCTCCAGACAGTTCCTCTGTCCGCGCACCGTCGCATACTCGAGGAACTCCCCGATCTCGGCTATACCGACGCCTGGACCGGGGAGGCCGCGGGCTACGACGGCTTCACGCCGCTCGCGTTGGCCGCGGCGTGGGCGCCGTCGTTGAGGGTGGGAACCGCGGTGGTGCCGGTGCAGACGCGCGGTCCTGCCCTGCTGGCGATGACGGTGGCGACGCTGGCTGAGGCCGCACCGGGGCGGGTGGTGGTCGGGGTGGGATCCTCGGGGCCGCCGTTCGTCACGCGGATCAACGGCATCCCGTTCGAGCATCCCTACCGAAGGGTCCGTGACACCGTCCGCTTCCTCAAGACGGCGCTGGCCGGGGAGTACGTCGAGGGGGACTACCACTCGTTCAGCATCGAAGGCTTCCGTATCGCCTCCGTGCCCCGGCCGGCACCGCCTGTACTGATCGGCGCGCTCCGGCCGCAGATGCTGCGGCTCGCCGGGACGGAAGCCGACGGAGTCGTCACCAATTTCCTCGCCGTGGACGACGTTCCGCGGGTGGTGGACGCGATGGGGCCCGAGGGCAAGGCGAAGGAAGTCGTCGCGCGGATTTTTGTCTGCCCCACCCGGGACAAGGACTACGCCCGGGCCCAGGGGCGGTCGATGCTGGGCGCGATCCTCAACGCGCGGACCTACTCGGCCTTCCACGACTGGCTCGGGCGGGGCGAGGTGCTGGAGTCCTCCCACCGGGCCTGGGCGGCCGGTGACTTCAGGGGTGCCGCTGCGGCCGTACCGGACCGGCTCGTGGACGAACTCCTCGTCCACGGCAGCCCCGAGGAGTGCCGCGCGCATGTGGAACGCTATGTCGAGGCCGGCGTGGTCACTCCGCTGCTCGCCGTGAGTCCCGCGCCCGAGTTCGGGGCCGGACCTGACGGGATGCTGCGCGCGCTGCGCGCCCTGGCGCCGACTTCCTGAGCCGACGGTCGGCCTTGCCCGCCGACCGGTCACTCACTTCACTTCGAGGATCTTTGCGACCAGGCGGGCGAGAGTCTTGCGCTCGGCGGGAGTGAGTGCTTGGAAGGCGCGGTCCAGCAGGCGCGGCACTCCGCTCTCGACCTCGGCCAGGGCGACCAGCCCGTCGGCCGTCAGCGTAATGGCGTTGGCCCGCCGGTCCTTGGGGTGCCGCTCGCGGCGCACCAGCCCCGAGTCCTCCAGACCGTCGATGCAGCCGACCATCACGCTGCGGTCGATGCGCAGTTGCTCACTCAGCTCCTGCTGCGAACAAGGCCCCACGTCGCTGAGCATCTTCAGCACCAGGTGCTGGCCCGCCGAGACCCTGTAGCCGGTGAGTTCGGCGTCTATGGCGCGGGCCACCACGGTCGTGGCCCGGCACATGGCGATGTCCGGACGGTTCAGGGCGAGGGTGGAGAAATACTGCTGGCGTGCGCTGTCGTCGGCAGCCCTGCTCGGCGAGGTGCGGCGGGTTCGCGGTGCGTTGGTGGTCATCCGGGCTCCCTCTGGCGGCTGCTGTCATCCTGACCACGGAACAGGAGGTGTCAAGATTGTTGGCGCGGCTACGTTTCCGGCTCCATGCTAACGCCTGCGTGGTCGGACCGAGCAGGAGGGCGCCGCGGCGCCACCTTGGACGACTGAAGTGCGGGCGGGCTCTCTAGCCCATCACCGCACTTCGGTCCGACATCCGACGTGTGCCGCTGTCACCACTCCACGGGCAGGGCCTTGGGACGCAGGGTCAGCAGTCCTCCCATCCACTCGACCTGCTCCGCGGGAACGGCCAGACGCAGCGAGGGAAGCCGCTTCGCGAGCGTTCCGAAGGCGGACTGGAGCTCCACCCGTGCGACACCCGCGCCCGGGCAGTAGTGGTGGCCGTGTCCGAAGGCGAGGTGGGTGTTGTCGGTGCGGGTGAGGTCCAGCGTCTCTGGTGCGGAGACGCGCCTGCTGTCGCGGCCGACCGCGTGCATCACCGGGATGACGCCCTCACCCTTGGCCACCTGGGTGCCGGCGATCTCGACCGCCTCCGTCGCTATGCGCATGAAGCCGATCTCGGAGGGAGGCGCGTAGCGCAGTAGTTCCTCGGTGGCGGCGGGCAGTACGTCGGGGTTGTCGACCAGCAGGCGCCACTGGTCGGGGTGGCGCAGTAACTGGAACAGGCTGCGCGAGATCGCGCTGACGGTCGTGTCGTGACCGGCGACGAGCAGGTTGATGCCGAGCCAGACCAGCTCACGCTCGTTCAGCCGGTCGTCGTCGTCACGGGCCGTGATGAGCGTGCTGAGCAGGTCCTCACCGGGTTCCTCGCGGTGCCGTGCGACCAGTCCGGCCACGTACGCGGCGGACTCCTCGCGTGCGGTCAGCCGCTCCTCGGGGGTGTGCGCGGTGATGCTGACCAGCCGGTCCGTCCACTTCTGGAGCTTCGCGCGGTCCTCGACGGGGGCGCCCACCATCTCGCAGATGACCCAGATGGGCAGCGTGGCCGCGAAGTCGTGGTGCAGGTCTGCCGGACGGGGGCCGGCGATCAGCTGGTCGATCAGCTCATGGGCGATTTCCTCGATTCGGGCCCGCCACAGCTCCGCCTTGCGGGGGGTGAACGCGGGGGAGATGAGCCTGCGCAGCCGGGAGTGGTCGGGTCCCTCCTGGTTCAGGAGGTTGTAGGGGTTGTCCGTGAAGTCCTCCCCGCTGATCGTGCGGACCGCCCCGGGTTCGCGCAGCGCCGCACGGGACAGTCGCCGGTCGGACATGGTGGCCATGACCTCGTCGTAGCCGGTGACCATCCACGCGCTGTCACCGCTGGGCAGTTGGACGCGGGTCACCGGGCACTTCGCGCGCAGTTCGGAGTACTTCTCCGGGGGCTCGCCAAGGGGCCCCAGCGGGAGCGGGTACTGAGGAACCGTGTTGTCGGACATGTTGTCGTTCCCTTTCAGGCGGTTCGGGAAGGGGCGGTTTCGGGCGACGAGGGAGGAGCGGCGGGCGACGGCAGGGAAGGGCCCGTGCGGGGCGCGGACTTGCCGCGGCCTTGGCTGAGCAGGCGCATCGCGGGACGTTCGACGCAGACGTGCAGCGCCCAGGAGATCAGCAGGGACAGGGCGAACGCGGCCGCGAACAGGCCGAACACGGTGGGCGTCGACCAGGTACGGCCCTCGCCGAGCAGCCGGTGCCCGTGCTGGAGCAGCAGTCGGTGGACGAGGTAGAAGGCGAAGGACCATTCCCCCAGGCGGACGGCCACGGGATGGGCGAGCACCGATTCCGCTCCGCGGATGTCCTTCTGGGCGACGGCCGCGATGAGCAGCCCGACGGGCACGACGGTCACGCTGGTCAGCCCGTACAGGAAGGGGAGCTGGAGCGAGATCGCGTAGGTGATGACGACGAGTGCGGCCGCGGGCAGGACCGGGACGGGGATGGTGCGTCCGGACAGCAGCATCCGGGCCAGGAAGATGCCGAAGCAGAACTCGAGCAGACGGCCGACCGGCAGCACGTACGCGAACCAGAACTGCCACACGGAGCCGGAACCGAAGGGCAGCGGCGGTGAGTCGGGGAGCAGCTCGGACAGCAGCGGCAGCGCGGGGACCAGGAGCGCCGTGACGGCCGCCCACATCCACAGGTGGTCGGCCTTGATACGACGCGCTTTCCGTAGCAGGAACGGGAAGAGGAGGTAGAAGAAGACCTCGCAGGACAGTGACCAGCTCACATCGTTGAGGCTGGAGAAAACGTCACGGTCGGGAAACCAGGTGTGGACCAGGAACAGGTTCGGGAGCGCCTGGCGCAGCTGTGCCGGAGTGCCGGCCGTGGCCAGCAGGACGAGCGCGGCGGCCCAGGTGATGATGTGCAGCGGATAGATCTTGGCGGCCCGCCGTCGCCAGAATCCCGGCGTGGTGTCGCGGGTGCGGGCGGACCAGGTCAGGACGAAACCGCTGAGGACGAAGAAGAAACTTAC
This sequence comes from Streptomyces sp. NBC_01520, assembly GCF_045040375.1. NCBI lineage: Bacteria > Bacillati > Actinomycetota > Actinomycetes > Kitasatosporales > Streptomycetaceae > Streptomyces > Streptomyces sp. NBC_01520. The sequence continues at coordinate 1,097,803 of NZ_CP109404.1, read as the reverse complement.
GCCCAGCCATCCCGCGTTTGCGGTCGCGTCGGCATATCCCTGGCCGAAGCCGGTGTTGGTGAACGGCGCCTCCAGGGAGGCGTGGAAGGCGAAAACGAACAGAACGGCGACGAAGCGCAAGCCCGTGAGGGACGGGAGTCGGGAGAGACCCGTCGGCCTGCGCGGATCCGTGGTCATGAAGGCACTCCGGATCTAGAAGGCCAGTATTCCAAGGTTCGCTAATAATCGAACTATAAGGGGAGGTTGACTGCCTCGCAAGGGAGTTGGGATTGAGGAGGTTTGGAGAGCGCGGCAGACGAGCGGCCCGCCGCGCCTCGCGGCGGATGCTATCGCGACCTCACGCCGCCTTCTCGACCGCCTGGTGGGCGTGGGCGACGGCCTGGAGGCGATTCTTTACGCCGAGTTTGCGGAGAATGTTGGAGACATGGAACTTCACGGTCTTTTCGCTGAGATAGCATGCCTCGGCGATTTCCGCATTGGACAGCCCCGCGGTCAAGTGAGAGTAAACCTCTCTCTCGCGGGCGGTGAACCGGTCCAATGGTGAGGCGATTCCGGGGGTGAAGAATGGAAGATGAGGCATTATGCCGTCGATGATTTGAACCGCTATGCTGTGGGGAAGGAACACCTCTTTCCGTGCGGTCGAATGCACGGCGTCCACGAGGGTGTCGAGCGGCGCGTCATGGCAGACGAAGGCGCGTACGCCCGACCTTAGATACGCGACGATGCGCTCGATGCTCGGGTCATGTGTCACCAGTACCACCCCGGCCTGTCGCTGCCAGGTCCCCGGGGTCGGTGACGGGCGGGCAGCGGCGATGACTGCGGGGGGAAGTAAGGAGGGATCGTCCTCCACCAGGAGGACGTCCGCCTGTGGCCTGGGGTCTCGTCCACCCGGCCTGGGGCGGGTGGGGGTGATGATGTGCATGCCCGGTGTCGAGTGCAGGGCTGCGGCGATTCCGGCGGACAGGATCGATGGGCTTCTGGGGGTGGCCACGCGTACCAGCGGTCGGGTGCGGGTGGTGTCGCAGTCGATCATTGATCCCCCTGTGGATATGGCTTCGCGGAGCCGCTCTCGCGGTGACGGCCGGGGTGCTGCGGGACGCTGGTCGCAAGGACACGGCGGGTAAATGCTAACCCGGTAACCGTCTTTGATTCAATGATTTACGGCCAGACATAACTCTGTAACATGTGCTCTTCTCGTGCTTTTATCGCTGATCACAAGGAGATTGGCCGGTTATGTCGCGGTGCATTTCCGGCATTTTCTCTGCCGTCTCGCAGCGGAACCAGGGGTTCCCCCTGGTCTTTGGTCCAGGTAGAGACTGGCCGACCGGCCGAAGCCCGGAGCACGGTCGATCACAGAAGCTGGGTGTATGCCGAATCGATTTGTGCCGGAGATTGCCCCGTGACCGCACAGACCAACGACGTCGGAATCGAACTCGATGGCCGATCGCTCACCCTGCGCGACGTAGTACGCCTGGCCCGCCCGCCCCGCGAAGGCGTGGCCCCCACCGTGGCGCTGAGCCCTGAGGCGTTGGCCGCCGCGGAGGGGAGCGTGCGGCTGCGTGACCGTCTGATCGCCGGTCGGAAGCCCATCTACGGTGTGACCACGGGCTTCGGAGACAGCGTCACCAACCAGATCAGCCCTGAGCGTGCGGCGCATCTGCAACGGAATCTGATTCGCTATCACCTCAACGGCACAGGCCCGGACACCGCGGCCGACGTGGTCCGCGCCACGCTCCTCATCCGGGCCAACGCACTGGCCCGCGGCAACTCCGGAATCCGCCCCCTGGTGATCGAGAGGCTGCTCGCCCACCTGGACGCGGACATCCTGCCGCGTGTGCCCGAGCGGGGCTCCCTCGGGGCAAGCGGGGACCTGGTCCCGCTCTGCTACGTAGCCTCCGTCCTGCTCGGCGAGGGTGACGTTCTCTACGGCAAGAGAGTGGTGCCGGCTTCCGAGGCCCACAGGGAGGCGGGCATCGCTCCCCTTGCCCTGGAGGCCAAGGAAGGGCTGGCGCTCATCAACGGAACGTCGTTCACCACGGCGTTCGCGGTCCTCGCCGCGCACGACGCGATGAGCATCGTCCGGACCGCCGAGATCGTCACCGCGTTCATCAGTGAGGCTCTGCTGGGCAACGCCTCCCACTTCGCCGCCTTCCTGCACGACGCCAAGCCCCACCCCGGGCAGATCGCGGCCGCCGGGGAAGTGCGGCGGATGACCGCGGAGTCGGGGCTCTCCACGACGTACGAGGAGATCCTCGACGGAACTGACCCGCTGCGGGACGACTACCGCAAGCTCGAACAACGCATCCAGGACCACTACTCGGTGCGCTGCGCCCCGCATGTCGTCGGTGTCCTCCGCGACACCCTCACCTGGGTCGAGCAGTGGCTGACCACTGAGATCAACGCCTCCACGGACAACCCGCTCTTCTCGGTCGAGGAGGAACGGGTGCACCACGGCGGGAACTTCTACGCCGGTCATGTCGCCCAGGCGATGGACAGCCTCAAGGTCGCCACCGCCAGCGTGGCCGATCTCCTGGACCGGCAGCTGGCTCTGGTGGTCGACCCCAAGTTCAACTCGGGGCTGCCGGCCAACCTCGTGCCGCCCTCTCTGAGCAGTGAGGCCGGACTGCACCACGGTTTCAAGGGCATGCAGATCGCCGCCTCCGCGATCACCGCCGAGGCACTGAAGACCGCCGCTCCGGCCAGCGTGTTCTCCCGCTCCACCGAAGCCCACAACCAGGACAAGGTGAGCATGGGCACCATCGCGGCCCGCGACGCCCGCACCGTGAACGAGCTGACGAGCCAGGTCGCGGCGATCGCCCTGCTCGCAGGCGCCCAGGCCATCGACCTCAGGGGCCGGGAGAACGCCGCCCCCTGGATCCGCCGGGTGCATGAACTCGTCCGCGCCCACGTCCCGTTCACCGACGGCGACCGACGCATGGACGGGGACATCGCCGCGGTCTGCGAGCTCATTCTCGACGGCAGCTTGGCCCGCGCGGCCGGCTTCTCCTCCGACAAGGACACCGATGTTGCTGCTGCGTGACTCCCACACCCAACACACGCTCCTGGGCGCAGCCCAGGCCCACACCGTTCTCGTCCGCGCCAGCCACGCGGGGGCAGCCGAACCCGCCGCTCTCGGCCGGAAGTTCACCGCCACCCTGCAGGCCGCCCTCGGCTCCGGGCTGTACGAGCGCGACACACTCACCGGCCTCGCACAGAAGGCGCAGGCGGCGGCGCCGGAGACGGTCGTCGCGGACCTCCTGCCCCAGCTGCCGTTCCTGCCCAAGCAGAGCCTGAGTTCCGGCGGCCACAAGGCGTTCACCCGGGACCTGTCGGAGTTCCTCCACTACTACGAGTCGTCCGGCACGACGGGCAACCCGGTGGCGGCGCCGAAGGCCCTCGACGACCTGATCGTGAACACCATCAACATCGGGGAGCAGTGGGCCCGCATCCTCGAACGGAGCGACCGGGCGCTCATCCTGATCAACGCCCCCTTCGCGCCGGCGGCCTATCAGTTCGAGAAGGTCCTCGAGTACCTCCAGGTGATGTCCCTGCGGCCGTGGGTGGACAACATCACCGGGGACTACACCCGGGTCCTGCGTCTCACCCGTGAACTCGGCGTCAACGTCTTCGTCGGGCCTCCGTCCCGCCTCCTGGAGATGGTCCAGTTCGCCTACCGCAACGACGAGCCGGTGCCGGCCTTCGACAAGCTTCTGCTCATGGCCGAGCAGACGGGGCCGGGGTTCATCCGGCACCTGGAGCGGCTCACCGGAGCCCGCGCCTACTCCGCCGCCTACGGCTCCTCCGAGACCGGCACCACCGCCATCACCTGCGAACAGGGCAACCTCCATCTCCAGTCGCAGAGTTACGTTCTGGAACTGACCGACGACACCGGCACGCGGTTCATCGACGGCCACCCCGACCGCGGTGAACTCGTCGTCACCACCCTCGACGTGCAGGCGCGGCCGCTGCTGCGCTACCGCACGGGCGATCTCGTCGAGATCCCGGGGACCCCCTGCCCGTGCGGGGTGGCCACCCCGCTGCTGCGTACCCTCGGACGCTCCCAGGACCTGATCGTGCTGGAGGGCAATGGCATCCGGCAGAACGACTTCGAGGCCGGCCTGTGGCCGGAGGAGCACAGCGGTCCGACGGTCCTGAACTACATGCTGGTGATCCGCGGCACGGCCATCGTGTGCCTGGCCACCACCGACGCTCCCGTCGACGAGGCCTGGTCCCGCGCGACCGCCGAACGCCTCGGCGGGCTCTTCCCGGGCTATGACCTGGTGCTGCGCCCGGTGGAGAAACTGCCTCCGCTCGCGTCCCTCGGCCAGTACCTCGGCTGGAAGCTGTCGAGGGTCCTCGATCTCAACGACGTGCGCAACTGGGACCGGCTGCCCGACCCGATCCGGGGCGTGGTCGAGGCGAGCCTCGCTGACTTCGCCTCCGTCTCCGAGAAGTGAGGAGCTCACGCCATGTGCGGTATAGCAGGCTGGTTGGACTGGGAGCGCGACATGACCGGTCAGGTCGCGACGGTCTCCCGGATGGCCGAGACGCTCGCGCTGCGCGGCCCGGACGACGCCGGGGTGTGGAGTGCGCCCCGCCTCGGTCTGGGGCACCGCAGGCTCGCCGTCATCGACGTGGACCACGGACAGCAGCCGATGGTCGCCCGCGGCGAGGACGACGGCCGGGAGCTCGCAGTGGTCTCCTTCAGCGGCGAGATCCACAACTTCCGTGAGCTGCGCAAGGAGTTGACCACTCAGGGACACCGCTTGCGTACCGGCACGGACACGGAGGTGATCCTGGCCGCCTACCGAGAGTGGGGCGCCTCGGCCGTCACGCGCTTCGCCGGAATGTTCGCCTTCGCGCTCTGGGACATCGCGCAGGAAACGCTGTTGCTGGCGCGCGACCCGCTGGGCGTGAAGCCGCTCTACTACGCGGAGCACGCCTCGGGCGTGATCTTCGGATCCGAGCCCAAGGCGCTGTTCGCGAGCGGCCAGGTCGCCGCCGAGGTCGACGCCGAGGGCTTGGTGGACGTCTTCACGGTGGCGGCCAAGCGCCCCGGGGACGCCGTGTTCCGCACCCTGCGCGAAGTGGAGCCGGGCCATGTGATCCGTTTCGACCGGCGGGGTGCGAGCCCGCACCGGTACTGGCAGTTGCACAGCGCCCCGCACGAGGACGACATCCCCACCACTGTCGCCCGAGTGCGCGAGCTGCTCGGCCGGGCGGTCTCCGAGCAGATCGAGGCCGATGTGCCGCTGGGCGCACTCCTTTCGGGCGGCATCGACTCCAGCGCCATCACGGCTCTGGGCACGGGCGTGCTGTCCGCCGCGGGCCTCGACCCGCTGGCCACGTACTCCGTCGACTTCGCCGACAGCGAGGAGGAGTTCACCGCCGACGCGCTGCACGTCTCCCGGGACGCCCCGTTCGTCCAGGCGGTCGTCGGACACCTCGGCACCAAGCACACCGAGGTCCTGGTGGAGCCGGCCTCGCTGCTCCACGAGTCCAGGACCACCCTGCGGGCACGCGACATCCCCGGTGTGGGCGACCTCGACGTCTCCCTGTACCTGCTCTTCCGCGAAGTGCGCAGGCACCTAACGGTCGCCCTGTCCGGCGAGGGGGCGGACGATTCGTTCGGTGGCTACCCCTGGTTCTTCTCCGAGACCCAGCAGCCCACGAACGGTTTCCCCTGGTCGGCCGGGGTTCAGGACCGCAACGCCGTCCTGTCGGCCTCCCTTCGCGCCGGCCTCGATCTGCACGAGCGGCTCGACGCCCGCTACCAGGAGGCCCTGAGCGAGGTGCCCCGCCTTGAGGGCGAGACCGGGACGGACCGGCGGATGCGTGAGGTGTACTACCTCCAGCAGACGCGCTTCCTGCCGTTCCTCCTCGACCGCAAGGACCGGATGAGCATGGCCAACGGCCTGGAGGTGCGCGTCCCGTTCTGCGACCACCGCCTGGTCGACTACGTGTGGAACGTGCCGTGGCAGGTCAAACGGCTCGGCGACCAGGAGAAGGGACTGCTCCGTAGCGCGGTCGAGGACCTGCTGCCGGCCGAGGTCGTGCACCGCCCCAAGAGCGGTTTCCCCGTCGGCAAGGGCTCCGAGTACCTGGACTCCGTCCGCGAGGCGGTGTCCGACATGATCAACGACCCGGGCTCGCCCGGCATGGAACTCCTGGACGCGGCGACCCTGCGCGCCATGGTCGACAACAAGGACTGGTTCAACGGGGCGTTCACGCCACCGCCCATCCTGCCCCGGGCCCTTCAACTCGACAGCTGGCTGCGTGACTACAAGGTGCGGGTGGTCCTGTGACACGTCGTCTGTTCACTTCGGAGTCCGTGACCGAAGGCCACCCCGACAAGATCGCCGACCAGATCAGCGACACCATTCTCGACGCGTTGCTGCGCGAGGACCCGACGTCCCGGGTCGCCGTGGAGACGCTGATCACCACCGGTCTGGTGCAGGTGGCCGGCGAGGTCACCACCAAGGCGTACGTGCCGATTCCGCAGCTCGTCCGGGACAAGATCCTGGAGATCGGCTACGACTCCTCCGCCAAGGGCTTCGACGGTGCCTCCTGCGGCATCTCGGTGTCGATCGGCTCGCAGTCCCCGGACATCGCGCAGGGTGTGGACACGGCATACGAGCAGCGGGTCGAGGGTGCCGCCACAGGTGAGGAAGGGGACGAACTCGACCGGCAGGGCGCCGGTGACCAGGGACTGATGTTCGGCTACGCGACCGACGAGACGCCGACGCTGATGCCGCTGCCGATCTTCCTGGCGCACCGTCTGGCCAAGCGTCTGTCGGACGTCCGCAAGAAGGGGACCGTCCCCTACCTGCGCCCGGACGGCAAGACCCAGGTCACCATCGAGTACGACGGCGACAAGGCGGTCCGTCTGGACACGGTGGTCGTCTCCTCGCAGCACGCCTCCGACATCGACCTGGACTCCCTGTTGGCCCCGGACATCCGCACGTTCGTAGTGGAGCCGGAACTGAAGGCGCTCCTGGACGAGGGCATCAAGCTGGAGACCGAGGGCTACCGCCTGCTGGTGAACCCCACCGGCCGGTTCGAGATCGGCGGCCCGATGGGTGACGCGGGCCTGACCGGCCGCAAGATCATCATCGACACGTACGGCGGCATGGCCCGGCACGGCGGCGGCGCCTTCTCGGGCAAGGACCCGTCCAAGGTGGACCGCTCGGCGGCGTACGCGATGCGCTGGGTCGCGAAGAACGTGGTCGCCGCGGGCCTGGCCTCGCGCTGCGAGGTGCAGGTGGCGTACGCGATCGGCAAGGCCGAACCGGTGGGCCTGTTCGTGGAGACCTTCGGTACCCACAAGGTCGACCCGGAGAAGATCGAGAAGGCCATCGACGAGGTCTTCGACCTCCGTCCGGCCGCCATCATCCGCGACCTGGGTCTGCTGCGACCGATCTACGCCCGGACCGCGGCCTACGGCCACTTCGGCCGTACGCACCCCGACTTCACATGGGAACGCACGGACCGGGCGACAATGCTCCGGAAGGCAGCGGGGGTGTGAGGTGCGCACAGTGATCACCGGATCCATCGCCACCGATCACCTGATGCATTTCCCCGGCCGCTTCACGGAACAGCTCGTGCCGGAGAAGCTCGACCACGTCTCGCTCTCCTTCCTGGTCGACGAACTGCACATCCGCCGGGGCGGCGTCGCCGCCAACATCGCCTTCGGCCTCGGCAGCCTCGGTCTGCGGCCCGTGCTCGTCGGAGCCGTCGGCCGCGACTTCGACGAGTACGCCGACCGGCTCGCCCGACACGGCGTGGACATCGGGTCGGTGCACGTGTCGCAGTCCCGGCACACGGCGCGGTTCCAGTGCACCACGGACGACGACGGCAACCAGATCGCCTCGTTCTACGCCGGCGCGATGAACGAGGCGGCGACCATCGACGTGAGCGCGGTGGCCGAACGGGCCGGTGACATCGGTCTCGTCCTGATCGGGGCGAACGACCCCGAGGCCATGCTCCGGCACACGCGGGACTGCCGCGCGGTGGGGCTGCCCTTCGCCGCCGACCCGTCCCAGCAGCTCGCTCGACTGGACGGCGACGCGATCCGGGAACTGGTGACCGGCGCAGACCACCTCTTCAGCAACGAGTACGAGAGCACCCTGCTGCTCCACAAGACAGGCTGGACGGCGGCCGATGTACTCGCCCGGGTCGGCACCTGGGTCACGACGCTGGGCAGCAAGGGCTGCCGGCTCCAGCGGCAGGGCGAACCGCCGGTCGAGGTCGCGGCGGTGCCCGTGGCCGAACCGCGGGACCCCACCGGCGTCGGCGACGGGTTCCGCGCCGGATTCCTCGCGGCGGTCGCATGGGGGCTCACTCCCACCCGGGCCGCCCAGCTCGGCTGCGCGGTGGCCGCGAGCGTACTGTGCGCGGTCGGAGCGCAGGAGTACCGGCTGCGCCACGACGAGTTGCTGTCGCTGTGCGGTTCGGCGTACGGGCCCGAGACAGCGCTGGAGCTCGCCCACTGTCTCGGCGGCACTGGTGGTGGAGCGTTGTGACACCACGAGGCGAATCGCCGGGCGGGGTGCGCCGTAGGCTGGCCGAGGGGCACACCCTCTACTCCTTCGAGATCTTTCCGCCGAAGACGCCGCAGGGCGACCGGACTCTGTGGCAGACCCTGCGCGAGGTGGAAGCGGTACGGCCCGCGTTCGTCTCCGTCACCTACGGGGCCGGCGGATCCTCGCGGGACCGGACGACGGCCCTCGCCGAGCGCATCGCGCAGGACACCACGCTCCCCGTGGTCGCCCACCTCACTGCCGTCGGACACTCGGTGGCCGAACTCCGGCGGATCATCGGGCAGTACGCGCACGCCGGAGTCCGTGATCTCCTCGTCCTGCGCGGCGATCCACCCTCCGACCCCCGGGGCCCCTGGATCCCGCACCCCGAAGGACTGCGCCACGCGGCCGAACTGGTGCAACTGGTCAGGGAGTCGGGTGACTTCGGGATCGGAGTCGCCGCGTTTCCCGAGCAGCACCCCCGCTCGCGGGACTGGGAGGGCGACATCAGCCACTTCGTGGCGAAGGCGCGGGCCGGTGCCGACTTCGCGATCACCCAGATGTTCTTCCGGTCCGAGGACTACTTCAGGCTCCGGGACCGGCTCGACGCGGCGGGCTGCACCATCCCGGTCATTCCCGAGATCATGCCCGCCACGCGGTTCCAGCAGATCGCCCGGTTCGCGGAGCTGAGTGGTGCCACGGTCCCGGCGAACCTGGCCCGCCGCCTGGAGAACGCACGTGACGACGCCGAGGGCCACCGCATCGGAGTCGCCCACGCCACCGAGATGGCCCGGCGACTGCTCGACCAGGGCGCCCCGGGACTGCACTTCATCACCCTCAACCGCTCCACGGCAGCCCTGGACATCTACCGCGGGCTCGGCCTGCCCGAACCGCGCCGCGCGATGTACGCCGCTGCAGGAGAAGCCGACCATGGTACCCACTGAGCAGCCGGCCGCGACAGGCGGCACCGAGTGTGATGTGTATGTCGTCGGCACGGTGTTCCAGGACATCGTCTTCACCGGGCTGGAGGGCGCCCCGGTCAAGGGCGGCGAGTCCTGGGCCCGCGGCATGGGGTGCGGCCCCGGTGGCGTGGCCAACGCGGCGACAGCACTGGCCCGGCTCGGCCTGCGTACCGCGCTGTCCGCGGCGTTCGGCGACGACGAGTACGGCGACCACTGCTGGGCGGACCTCCGCGCCGAGGGCGTCGACCTGTCGCCGTCGCGCAGACCGGCAGGCTGGCATTCCCCCGTGACCGTCTCGTTCGCCTACGACGGCGACCGCACCATGGTCACCCACGGGCACGAGGCTCCCGCCGAGGAGCAACCGCCCCTGCGGCGCCCCCCACGCAGCCGCGCCTGTGTCGCCGGCCTCGCGCCGGGAGAGGACGCCGAGTGGGTCCGCCGGGCGGCCGAGGACGGCAGCCTGGTGTTCGCCGATGCGGGGTGGGACTCCACGGGCCGCTGGTCCCTGTCCGATCTCGACGGGCTCCGCCACTGCCACGCCTTCCTGCCGAACGCCGCCGAAGCCACGCGGTACACCCGGACCGACAGCCCGCGAGCGGCCGCCCGGGCCCTCGCCGAGGTCGTTCCGGTCGCCGTGGTGACCGCGGGCGCGTGGGGAGCCGTCGCCTGCGACGGACGTACCGGCGACGAGGCGGCTGTGCCGGCGGTCCCCGTCGACGCCCTTGACCCCACCGGCGCGGGCGACGTGTTCCTGTCCGGTTTCCTCTTCGCGACCCTGGCTGACTGGCCCCTGGCCGACAGCCTCGCATTCGCCGGCCTCTGCGCCGCGCTGTCCGTCGCGGAGTTCGGCGGGGCGCACTCCGCGCCCGGCTGGCACGAGATCACCCGTTGGTGGTCCGGGCTGTCGGACGCGGACCCCCGAGGTCGCCCCGATCCCGAACTGCTGCACCGCTATGCCTTCCTGGCAGCTCTGTCCGAGAGGGCGCCACTGACATCGCCACGACGTGCGGTTCCGACGATCGGATTCAGAGGTGCCGTCGTATCCCCCGTCGCCCGACGCTGACCGCCTTCTCGCGCCACAGGAGAGTTCGTCATGCATGCCTTTCCGGAGGACTCGGTGCCGGCCCGGCTCGGCCGGGGAGACCTGCGCGCGGCGCAGCAGCCCGAATACCCCGACCCCGAGGCTCTGCGCGCAGTGATCGCCGACCTGGAGTCCTATCCACCGCTCGTCTTCGCGGGCGAGTGCGACCAGCTGCGCGCCCGGATGGCGGCCGTCGCCAAGGGAGAGGCGTTCCTCCTCCAGGGCGGCGACTGCGCGGAGGTCTTCGACGCGGTGTCGGCCGACCACATCCGCAACAAGCTCAAAACCCTCCTCCAGATGGGCGCCGTCCTCACCTACGCGGCCTCCGTACCGGTCGTGAAGGTCGGCCGGATCGCCGGCCAGTACTCCAAGCCGCGCTCCAAGGGCACCGAGACCCGCGACGGCCTCACCCTGCCGAGCTACCGGGGCGACTCCGTCAACGGCATCGAGTTCACCGAGGAGGCGCGCATCCCGGACCCCCAGCGACTCAAACGCATGTACCACGCCTCGGCCTCGACGCTCAACCTGGTGCGCGCCTTCACCACCGGCGGGTACGCCGACCTGCGTCAGGTGCATGCCTGGAACCAGGACTTCGTGAAGTCGTCCCCGTCCGGCCAGCGGTACGAGCAGCTGGCCCGAGAGATCGACAACGCGCTGAACTTCATGCGTGCCTGCGGCGCGGATCCGGCCGAGTTCCAGACGGTCGAGTTCTACTCCTCCCACGAGGCGCTGCTGCTGGACTACGAGTCGGCGCTGACCCGCGTCGACTCCCGCACCGGACGGCTGTACGACGTCTCGGCGCACATGGTGTGGATCGGTGAGCGAACCCGGCAACTGGACGGCGCGCACATCGAGTTCGCCTCCCAGGTCCGCAACCCGATCGGCATCAAGCTCGGCCCGACGACGACGGCCGAGGAGGCGCTGCAGTACATCGAGCGCCTCGACCCGGACCGTGAGCCGGGCCGGTTGACCTTCATCGTCCGGATGGGCGCCGACAAGGTCCGCGACAAGCTGCCCGAGCTGGTCGAGAAGGTCACGGCGTCGGGTTCGACGGTGGCCTGGATCACCGACCCGATGCACGGCAACACGTACGAGGCGGCCTCCGGTCACAAGACCCGCCGCTTCGACGATGTGCTCGACGAGGTCAAGGGCTTCTTCGAGGTCCACAAGGAGCTGGGTACGCACCCCGGCGGTATCCATGTGGAGCTGACGGGCGACGACGTCACCGAGTGCGTCGGCGGCGGCGACGACATTCTCGTCGACCATCTCCACCAGCGCTACGAGACGGCCTGCGACCCACGCCTGAACCACAGCCAGTCCCTCGACCTGGCATTCCTCGTCGCGGAGATGTACCGCCCGGAGGGAGTGGCCGTACGCCGGGCACTGCGCGAAAAGGGCCGTACGCGGGGCGCGTTCGCGCTCCTGGACGAGAAGGGAGCGACCGGATGATGCCCGGTTCGGTCGCCGTGGTGGGCGGTGGCCCGCTCGCGTCATCAGTGGCAGCGGCCCTGAGCCGGCGCGGCGTCGACGTCCAACTGCTCCCCGAGGACCCGGCGGGCGCAGACCTCGCCGTCCTTCTCCAAGCGTTGGACGGAGTCTCGGCGCCGGCGGCCGGGATCAGGGAGCAGAGCGGGAAGCAGCTGCTGCACCTCCTCGAACGCGGCCACGACGGACACGCGGCGGTCTTCGGGCGCGACGGCGGTCAGGCAGGTGGGGTGCGTTGAGCAGGTTGCGCTGGTTGACCGCGGGGGAGTCCCACGGTCCCGCCCTTGTCGCGACGTTGGAGGGTCTTCCCGCCGGTGTGCCGGTCACCACGGAGCTGGTGGCGGACCATCTGGCGAGGCGGCGGCTCGGCTATGGGCGCGGTGCCCGGATGAAGTTCGAGCAGGACGAGATCACCTTCCTCGGCGGCGTGCGGCATGGTCTGTCGATGGGTTCGCCGGTCGCGGTGATGGTCGGTAACACGGAGTGGCCGAAGTGGGAGCAGGTGATGGCGGCCGACCCGGTGGATCCGGAGATCCTGGCCGGGCTGGCCCGTAACGCGCCGCTGACCCGTCCCCGCCCCGGTCATGCCGACCTCGCGGGGATGCAGAAGTACGGCTTCGCGGAGGCTCGCCCGATCCTGGAGCGTGCCTCGGCGCGGGAGACGGCGGCGCGGGTGGCGCTGGGCGCGGTGGCGCGTTCGTTCCTGAAGGCGGCGGCCGGGATCGAGATCGTCTCGCACGTTGTCGAACTGGCGGCGGCGAAGGCCCCCTACGGCGTCCACCCCAAGCCTTCCGACGTCGAGAGGCTGGACGCGGACCCGGTGCGCTGTCTGGACGCGGACGCGTCGAAGGCGATGGTCGCGGAGATCGACCAGGCGCACAAGGACGGTGACACCCTGGGTGGTGTGGTGGAGGTGCTGGCGTACGGCGTACCCGTGGGCCTGGGCTCGCACGTGCACTGGGACCGGCGCCTGGACGCCCGGCTGGCCGCCGCTCTGATGGGCATCCAGGCCATCAAGGGCGTCGAGGTCGGCGACGGCTTCGACCTGGCGCGGGTGCCGGGCTCGAAGGCGCACGACGAGATCCTCGCCACCGCCGACGGCATCCGGCGCGCGACCGGCCGTTCCGGTGGCACCGAGGGTGGCCTGTCCACGGGCGAGCTGCTGCGCGTACGGGCGGCGATGAAGCCGATCGCGACCGTGCCGCGCGCCCTGCGGACCGTCGATGTCGTGACCGGTGAGGCCACGCAGGCCCACCACCAGCGTTCGGACGTGTGCGCGGTCCCGGCGGCCGGCATCGTCGCCGAGGCGATGGTGGCCCTGGTCCTGGCCGACGCGGTCGTGGAGAAGTTCGGCGGCGACAGCGTGCCCGAGACGCGCCGCAATGTGGAGTCCTACCTCGAACACGTGCGCCGGTACGCAAACGATCCGAAGGCAAGGGGAAACAAGTGACAGACCGTCCGTTCTATGTGCTGTTGGGGCCGGACTGCGCAGGGAAGTCTTCGGTGATGGCGGAGCTCTCGGCGGAGCTGCCCGGCTGGCAGACCCTGTCGACCGACGACGGCCTCGTGGCCGGGGAACACGGTCTGATCTCGCGGCTGCGCCAGAACGTCGTCCAGGAGGTACTGCCGGGCCTGGGCTCCACGTACTCCGCCGACTTCCTCGCGAACCTGCTGGGCACCGCCGTCGTGCACCTGAGGGATCAGCTCGAACGACAGAAGCCGGACGTGCCGGTCCTGATGGACTCGTACTACTACAAGGTCCTCGCGAAGTGCCGGCTCGCCGGGCTCGAAGGGCACGCCCTGTACACCTGGTGGCGTTCCTTCCCCCAGCCGCGCAGGGTGATCTATCTGGACGTCTCGCCCGAGACCGCCTGGCGTCGCTCGGGACGGGGAGCGCGGCTCAACCCCCTCGAGTACTTCGGCGACCGGCCCGAGTGGTTCGGCTTCGAGAGCTATCAGAAGAACCTCGGGAAGCTGTTGCTGGAGGAGACGGGACGCCTGCCCGTCACGGTTGTGGAGGAGCGCTCCGGGACGGCCGCGACCGCCGCGGCCGTGCGGGAGGTGCTCGCGGCATGAGCGGGTCTCAGGGCTGGGGCACACCCGGCCACGCCGGCCGCTACCGGGAGCGGGTCTTCGCCGAGCGGGCACGGCTGAGCGCGGACCTCGACGACCTGGCGGAACGACAACGGCGGGTGCTGGCCGACCTGTTGGAGTTCAACGGCGGCACCGAGTTCGGGCGCCGGCACGGCTTCGCCGCGATCCGCACCCTGAAGGACTACCGGGCGGCGGTACCCGTCCAGGACTACGCGGCGCACGCCCCGCTGATCGAACGCATGGCGGCGGGGGAGCCGAACCTGCTGACCGCGGACGCGCCGGTGGTCTACTTCACCAGCAGCGGAAGCACCGGGGACCACAAGAAGATCCCGGTCACCCGCCGCTTCATGAGGACCGTCTTCTTCCCCTTCTACTACGCGGCCTGGGCGCCGTTGATCGAAAGTCTCCCGGAGCTCATGGAACGGCCGGACGCAGTGCTGAACCTCAAGCACGATCCGCTCACTGTTCCTCCCGTCACGACCAGCGGGCGCCCCCATGTGGGCGCCAGCCAGGTCGACTTCGGCACGGCGTTCGGCGAACCGCTCTCGGCCGAACTGGGCACCGCAGCCCCCTGGGCCACCCTGCCCGTGGACGTGGCGCCCGACGACCACCTGGAGAAGATGTACTTGCGGCTGCGGCTGGCGGTACAGAGCGACGTGCGGGGCTTCATCGGGATCAACCCGGCGATGATCGCGGCCGTGCCCTACCAACTGGACCGGTGGTGGCCACGCATCGTCAAGGAGGTGCGCGACGGGACCCTGGGCGGAGTGCCGTACGGGGACCCCGATCCGGAGCACGCCGCCCGGCTGGAGTTCCTCGCCGACCACTTCGGACGGCCGAGCCCGGCCCACGTCTGGCCGCAGGTCCGAGCGTTGTTCGGCTGGACGACCGGCGTGGCCTCCCTGTACATGCCGGGCCTGCGTGAGCGCTTCGGGGCCGGAGTCGGTGTCCTGCCCGCGCCGGTGGCCGCGTCGGAGGGGCCGGTGGCAGTGCCACTCGACCGGCATCCCGCCGCGGGCAGCCTCGTCGCCTCCGCCGCCGTGTACGAGTTCGTGGACGCCGACGACGACATCGGATCCGGCACCGAGACGCTCGTGGCGGAGGAACTCGAACCGCATCGGGACTATCACGTGCTCTTCAGCCACGTCGGAGGCCTCTACCGGTACGCGGTCGGGGACGTCGTCCGGGTGGTGGACCGCGTCCAGGGCGTGCCGCGGGTCCTGTACGCGGGCCGTGCCACCCGGTCGGACGTTGCCGGGGAACGGTTGCGCGAGGCCCAGGTGGTGCGGGCGCTGGGAGAAGCGCTGGCGGGCTCCGGCCTCGCGCTGCGCAACGTGGCGTGCCGAGTGGAAGAAGCGGCGGGGAAGGCACCCCGGTATGTGTTCGCGGTGGCCCCGGAGGCTCCGTGGCTGGAATCTGAGACCTCGCGGTTCGCGCGGCTCGTCGACGCGGCGCTGGCTGCCGAGTCCCCGGGATACGCCAGGGCCCTACGGGAGCGGCGGCTGGATGCCGCGACGGTGCGGCTCCTGCACACCGACACCTTCCAGCGCGAGTGGCACGCCCGCGTGGCGGACGGCGTCCGGCCCACCCAGGTCAAGGACCGGCTGTTCCGGCAGGACGAGAGCCAATGGCGGCGACTGATCGCCGCGTCCGACGCACTACGAGGAGAAGGCACATGACGAACGTCCTGGACCCTGTCGATCCCGTGGAGAAGACCGCCCTGCTGACCGCCGCCCTGCGGGCCGCCGAGAGCCGGCGGGACGATCGGCTCTACACGGACCCTTATGCGGCCACGCTGGTGGGGGAAGCGGGCCCCCGGCTCCTGGCGGAGATCCGTGCCGCGACGTTCCCGCCGGCCCGGCCGCGGAGCGTGCCCAGCACCCCCGACTACAACGCGATCCGCACCAGATTCTTCGACGACCTCCTCCAAGAGGCCGTACAGGACCCGGGGATGACCCAACTCGTCGGGGCACCCGCCGGCATGGACTCCCGTGCTTACCGGCTGCCCTGGCCGCGACACCTGCGGTACTTCGAGGTCGACCGGCCGTCGGTGCTCGCGTTCAAGGAGCAACGCCTGCGCGGAGTCGACCCGCGCGTCGATCACGTCGCCGTCGCCGTCGACCTGACCGCGGACGACTGGGAGGAGAAGCTCGGCGCCTGCGGATACGACCCGGGCCTGCCGTCCACCTGGCTGCTCGAAGGGCTGCTGTACTACCTCCCCGAGAAGGACACCCACCGCATGCTGGAGCGGGTCGCCGCGTTCTGCGCGCCCGGCAGCCGCATCGCCGCCGACCTCGTCAACTCCGCGGCCCTCACTCTCCCGGACATGCGCCCTCTCCTCGACGTCTTCAGCGGCTGGGGCTGCCCCTGGCTGTTCGGCAGCGACGAGCCCGAAGCGCTCTTCGACCGGTACGGATTCGGCGTGGCCGCGGTCCAGCCCGGTGAGCCCGGGGCCCACTTCGGACGCTGGCCGGACCCGGTCCCCGACCGGGCCGTCAAGGACGTACGACGGGTGTTCTTCGTGCACGGCCGGCGCCGGTGACCCGGCCCGTCGTCGTGGTGGGCGGCAGCGTCGCGGGGCTCGCCGTCGGCCTCGCCCTGGCGCTACGGGGCCTGCCTGTCAGGGTGCTGGAGCAGGCACCCGTACCGCCGGAAGGGCCACCGGAGAAGGCGGCCGAGTTGTGGATGAGGCCCACAGTCGCGCAGAGCGGCCACTCCCACGTCCTGACCTCGCTCGGCGTACGGGTGCTGCGGGCCCACGCTCCTCAGGTGCTCGATGCCGCCCTGGAGGCCGGTGCACGCATGCTCGACCTCACGCGGGCACTGTCGGAGCGGGCCGGCGACGGGATCCGCCGGCAGGGCGACGAGGAACTCATGGCCCTCGCCGTGCGCCGCCCGGTCTTCGAGCTCGTCCTCCGCCAGGCGCTGCGCTCGCTGCCGAACGTCACGATCAGCCATGACGTCACGGTCGTCGGCCTGCGCACGACGTCCTCGGGGAACCGGGTGACCGGACTGGTGACCGGCGGCGGGGAGGACATCCCCGCACACGCCGTCGTGGACGCCACCGGACGCCGGGCGGCGTCCCGGTCCTGGCTCACCGCCGCCGGACTGCCCCCGGCACCCGGGAGAACCACCCCCACCCGGATCCGTTGCTTCACCCGTTTCTACCGGCTCAGGTCCCCCGGCATGCTGCCCGGACCGCTCAACCGAGGCAACGCGGCCGGCGGCATCTGGGACCACTACGCGGCGGTCGCGCACCTCGCCGACAACGACACGTACGCCCTGACCATCGGCACACCCGCGGCCGACCCGGCGACGACCGGCCTGCGGCATCCGGCGGCCTTCACCGCGGTGGCCCGCCTCTCGCCGTACCTCGCCGCCTGGGCCGAGCCCGAGGCGGGAGAACCGATCAGCGTGGTGCGCCCCATGGCCATGCCGCCCAACATGCTTCGCCGCGCACCCGACGCCGGCGCCGGACCGATCGCGGGGCTGTACCCCGTCGGGGACGCGGCGTGTGTCACGAACCCGCTCTTCGGACGGGGTATGTCGCTGGCCCTGCGGCACGCGTTCCTGCTCGCGGAACTCCTCGACGCCGATCCGGCGGTGGAGGAGCAGGGCGAGCGCGCCGCCCGCGTCGCCGACGGTGTCTACCGGCCGTGGTACGAACAGGCCGCCGGCGAGGACGCGGCCCGCACGGCCCTGTGGCGGGCGCGGGTCACAGGCGGCCCGCCGCCCCCGGCACCGCGGTCCGGCCGTCCCGCGCTGTCCGCCGTCGCCGGGGCGGCTGCCACCGACGGATCCGTGTGGCGCGGTCTCACTCGTGTGCTGATGGGCCTGGATACCGCCGAGGACGTCTTCGACAACGAGGAGTTCCGGCAGCGGGTGCGGACGGCCCCCGCACCGGCCGCCGCGGCGCCGCGCCCGCCGAGCCGGGAGGAACTGGTCACTGTCGTCCGGGACGAGGCGCGCTCATGACGGGATCGGACCGTCCCAGGTCGGGCCGGCGCAAGGTGCTGCTCGCACCCGTCACGGTCACTCCCGCCAAACCGCTGACGCCCAGTCATCTCAAGGGCCTGCTGTGGACCGACGTCATGTTCCGGGCCACCGCGCCGCTCGCGGACGTGACCTACCACTACAGCCCCACGGCCTACCACCTCACCGAACAGACCCTCGGCTTCTGGGAGTTCCTCGACCGTACCCAGGGAGACCTGGCCTACGCCTCACTCTCCGAGGAGGAGATCGGCGAGCTGTACGTCCGGTTCCGGGCCGGCACACCCGCGCCGGTCGACGCCCTGCGCCCCTACGTACACGAGGTCGAGAGTAAAGGCTGGGTGCACCCGGCGAGCGAACGAGTCCTGCGGCTGTGGCACGCGCACTATCGCCAACTCGGTCTCCACGACCCTGGCCTGATGGACCATCAGCCACCCGGGCTCGGCACGGAGGAGATGATCGAGCGGCTCGTCGCCCTCGGGATGGGCCTCGACCAGCGCTCCAGCGGTGGCCCCGTGTACCTCGACGCCACTCGGCACGGCCTGCCGCTGCGCAGGATCGTGACGGCCGACGGCCGCCCGAACTATCTCGCCTGCGCCCTGCGCGAACTGCTCCCGCTGGCGCCCGCGTACGACGAGGTCGTGCTCCTGTACGACACCGAGCTGGACGCGGACTACCAGCTGCTGCAACGCGTACTGACCCAGCTGGGGCCGCAGGTACACAGGGTCCCGATCGGTCGCGTGCCCATCGACGGCACGATCAGATCGGCCCGTCACGGCGGCTGGCACGCCCACACGGCGGGCGCCCTGCTCAGGGCCGTGGGCACGGACGGCGAGGCGGACGTACGCCGCCTCGGGGTACGGCTGTACTTCGTCGCCGTCCTCGGACCTGGACAGGCTCAGTCCTTCCGCACCGACCTGCTGCACAAGAACCTCGACCGAGCCCAGCGGCTGCTGCGTCGGACGACCGAGCGCGGGCCCGGCGCCCCGGCGCTCGTGGACGACCTGAGCCGGCACCGGCGCGACCACACCCACGTCGATCCCTACCGGCTCACCTCGTCCCTGTTGGCCCGGGGCCGCCGCACCATCGACCGCGACCTGCTCTCCACGGTGTACCTATGACCCTTTCCCCCGAACTGCTGCTCACCATCGCCACCGAACGACTCCGGGCCGCCCGCCCCGACCTTGCCCGTACGAAGCCGGTCACCCCGCGCACCCTGCTCGCGGCGAAGGAACAGATCCAGGACGACGCCGCCGTCGGCCGCAGCGACGGCGCGTCGGCCGTCGCCGTCGTCCGGGACTTCCGGCTCACCTCCTGGGTACGGGAGACCTACGCGTTCGTGCTGTCCCTGCCGCCGGAGCAGGCCGAGGCCTGGCGCCGCTCCTTCACCCGGACCCTCTATCTGGCAGGCCGTCCCGACAACCTGAGCGAGCGGTTCGCCTTCACACACGTCGCCGCCGACGGGTCGGCCGCCTGGGCCGGGCCCCTGCCGGACGGGGCCACGACCGGCCTGCGCAGGCTGCTCAAGACGTTCAGCGGACAACGTCCGCTGACTGCCTGGCGGCCCACCACCGTCGACCTACCGCGCACGGGGGACCACCTTGAGCGCCGGCCGGTCCACCGCGACCTGTACCTCGCCACGGCGCACCTCACCGTCTCCGACGCGCTGGTTCACCTCGGGCACCTGCTCGCGGAGGCGGTCATGGACGGAACGGTCGGACCCGGCGACCGGCTGACCCTGCGTTCCGTACCCCGCCTGACACAACTGCCCACGCCCTACGCCGCCCTGCGCGTCGACACCGACCACCACCGCCCGTACGAACTCCAGGCCTACGCCGGACTGACGCAGGAGACCTGAGTGCCGAAAGCCCCACTCCCCACCGCTGTCCGCCCGCTCCGCATCGGCGTCCACGGCTCGCCCCACCAGGCTCGGCAGATCGTCGCCGCGGCCGGGTACGAGGAGAAGCAGGTGAGCTACCTGCCCTACGACGTCCGGGAGCCCTTCAGGCTTCTGCGCACCGGCGAACTCGACGTCATGCTGGTGAAGTTCGGGCTGCGTGAGCCGGACATCGCCACCAGCGCGGCCGTAGCCCTCGACGGCAGAGCCGCCCTGGTCCGGGCGGGCCACGCACTGGCCGGCCGAGAGTCCGTCTCCGTCGAGGACATCACCGCCTACGACGCATTCCGCTGCCCCGGCGACTTCCCGCCCTACGTCTGGGACCAGGTCGTGCCGCCCCGCACACCACTGGGCGCACCCCTCCGGCGGGTCCATCCGATGGGCACCGTGGCCGACATGGTGGCGATCCTCGAGGGATCGGACTCCGTGCACCTGTCCTTCCGGTCGCTGGAAGGGATCGTGCCGCCCGGGATCAAGGTCGTACCCGTGCCGGACCTTCCGCCCGCCCCCATCTCCCTGGCCCGGTTGCGGGACACCCGGCCGGCCCCGGACCTCGCCGCCTTCCTCGCCGCCGCCGAACGGAGCGCGGCCCGGTGAGCGCCCTCGACGGGACGCCGATCGTCCTGCTGCACGCGCTGCCCCTGGACTCCTCGATGTGGCGGGCGCAGACCCGGGCCCTGGCCGCCCGTGGGCACACTGTCCTGGCTCTCGACCAACGCGGCTTCGGCCAGGAGCCGTTGGGCTCCGCACCGCCCTCCCTCGAAGTCGTCGCCGACGACCTCGCGGCCGCACTGGACCGGCGGGGCATCGGCCACGTGGTCCTCGTCGGCTGTTCCATGGGCGGTTACACCTCGATGGCGTTCCTGCGCCGTCATCCGCGACGCGTCCGCGCCCTGGCTCTGCTGTCCACTCGCGCCACGGCCGACAGCTCCGAGGCCGCCGCCCGACGCAGGCTCTTCGCCCACGGGATAAGGGACACCGCCACCCGCGGCGGTCTCGTCGAGGCCACCACGCCCGCCCTCCTCGGCGCCACCAGCCGGGACCGGCACCCCGCGAGGCTCGCCGAGGTCCTCGCGAGCGCGCGGGCCGCCGACCCGGAAGCGGTCGCCTGGGCACAGGAGGCGATCGCCGCGCGGCCCGACTCCCTGGACACCCTGCGGGCGACAGACGTGCCGGCGCTGGTCGTCGTCGGCGACGAGGACGAACTCGTCTTCGTCGCCGAGGCCGAGGCCGCGGCGAACGCCCTGCCGCACGGGAGGCTCGTCGTCCTGCCCGGCGTAGGCCACCTCCCGCCGCTCGAAGCCCCCGACCCGGTGTCGGAACTGCTCACCGCGCTGCACGACGACGCCACGGCTGTACCGGGCACCATCAGCGAAGGACGGTAAGAATGCTTACGACGGACCACAGCTCCTGGGGCTACCAGGCCTCCACCGGGCTCGGGTTCACCCACGAGGACATTGTCGACGCCCACTTCGAGGCCTGTGCCGGCCCGTACCGGGCGACGCTGGACGCGGTGGGGATCCGGCCCGGGTGGCGCGTGCTCGACGCCGGATGCGGCACCGGCGCCTTCCTGCCCTGGCTGGCGGACGCGGTCGGCCCTGCGGGACGGGTCTTCGCCCTCGACCTCGCCGAGGAGAACGCCGCACGCGCCGCCGGCCGCCTGCGGACCCACGACACACCGTGGGAGCCGGACGTCCGGCAGGGCGACATCCTCGAACTGCCCTATCCCGACGACTCGTTCGACGCCGTCTGGTGCGCCAACACCACGCAGTACCTGAGCGACGAGGAACTCTCCCGTGCCCTGGCCGAGTTCCGCCGCGTGGTGCGCCCGGGCGGGACGGTGGCCGTCAAGGACATGGACGCCGCCTTGATCACCGTACGCCCGGGCGACCCTTTCCGGTTCACGGACTTCTTCCGCAAGGGCGCTGCGAACCCGGGATACGCACGGCAGTTGCTCCGGACCGGCGAGCTGTACCGGTGGCTGGGTGAAGCCGGGCTGACCGGGGTGCGCCAGCACACCGTGCTGATCGAGCACTTCGCGCCGATGTCCGAGGAGGTGTTGCGCTTCTACACGCGGGCGTGCGCCCGCGTGGCCGGGATGGCGCTTGCCACGGGACTCGACGCGGAGTGGCGGGAGTTCCTCGACCCTGACGGCCCGGCCCACCCGTTGCGCGACCCGCACGGATACATCAGAGAGGGCAACACCGTGACGGTGGGCACCGTACCGGGGTCGCCCTCTTGAGCCGGGCGCGGAGCCTTCCGGCGGGAGATCGGGGTCAGCGCGAGGGCACCGGCTCATGGCGCAGGACGACCGCAAGGAGGCCGGGGAAACGGGCTTCCAGGTCCTCGTGCCGCAGGGACATCAGACGGTGGGTGCCCTCGACCCGGGTGTGGGTGACGCCGGCGTCCCGCAGCACCTTGAGGTGGTGCGAGAGCGTCGACTTGGCGATGGGGATGCTGAGACCGCTGCAGGACTGCTCGTGCACGCCGTCCAGGCCCCGGACGATGGCCAGCCGGGTCGGGTCGCTCAACGCGTGGAACACGTCCGTCAGCTGGATCTCTTCCCGTACGGGGTGCTTGAGCGTGCGCACGTCGGAGTACTCCACTGGGTGCGAGGGGAACGGCGATGCTTCCCATGGGCGTCGAATTCGGAGATTTGCATACTATCGAAATAGGGTCTGGAAAGAGGCCGAGCGGCCTCAGCGGGGTACCCCGCTGAAGGGTCGTGCCGTTCGGCTACCACTGGTCCCACTGCGCCACTTCGGCTGCCGGAACCCGCGCGCCCGGCTTGAAGTCGGTGCCGATGGTGTAGGCGACCGGGATCAGGGCGGTCTGGATGACCGTGTCGTAGGGGATGCCGAGGAGTTCGGCGGCTTCCCGCTCGTAGTGGAGGTGGGGGGTCGTCCAGGCGGTGCCGAGCCCGCGGGAGCGCGCCGCAAGCATGAACTGCCGGACTGCCGGAAGAATCGAGCCGTAGATGTTGGCCGACCGGACCGGATACTGCAGCTCCTGCCGGTCCGTCACCCGCACGCAGGGCACGAACAGTACCGGCACCTCGTGCAGGTGCTCGAAGAGGTGCTGTGCGCTGTTCGCGATCTTGTCCCAGCCGTCGGCGTCGCCCCGGTTGATGCCGCCCGCCAATGGCTGGCGGGGGCGCACGAGTCCCATCCGGTAGAGGTCGGCGAGCGCCGCCCGGCGGTCGGGATCGGTCACGAAGACGAAGTCCCAGTGCTGCCGGTTGCGTCCGGTGGGCGCCTGGGTGGCGAGCGTGAGGCATTCCTCGATCACGTCGCGTCGACGGGGCGGGTCAGGTCGAGTCGCCTGCGAACGGCGCGAGTGGTGCTCAGCAGTTCGTCGACTGACAGGTCAAGCGGGGGCATGGCGCTCCGTACTTCTGTCGCTGTTGGGGTGCGGCTGCGCCAACTCGGCCTCGGGAAGCTCTTGTTGTCCAGGCCGAGTCCTTTCTATAGTTCCATAAGTTGCGAACTTACGAACCATCGAACCGGCGAACCACGGTATCGCGGATCACGAGGAGACAAGGTGCCCGAGCTCAAGATCGAGGTCGACCCGGCGGAGGTCGGACTGGATGCCGACCGCTTACGGAGGATCGACCGCCATCTGGCCTCCTACGTAGACGACGGCAGGCTGCCCGGCTGGCAGGTGGCGGTGACCCGCAGGGGGAAGGTGGCACACCTGGCGGAGTACGGCAGACGAGACGTGGAGAACGACCTGCCCAGCGAGGGCGACACCATCTACCGGGCGTGGTCGATGACCAAACCCGTCACCTCCGTCGCCGCGATGACCCTGGTCGAGGACGGCACGATCGGCCTGCAGGACCCTGTCAGCCGTTACATCCCCGCCTTCGAGAACGTACGGGTCTACCAGCGGGGCCCTGCCGCGCGTCCGGTCACCACCGCGGCCGCGAACCCCATCCGGATCCAGCACCTCCTCAGCCACACCTCGGGCCTGACCTACGGCTTCCACCGGGCTCACCCCGTGGACGAGATCTACACGGCCAACGGCTTCGAATGGGCCACGCCGCCCGGACTCGACCTGGCCGCCTGCTGCGAGCGGTGGGCGAGCTTCCCGCTGCTCTTCGAACCCGGCACGGCCTGGAACTACGGCGTCTCCAGCGACGTGCTCGGCCGTGTCGTCGAGGTGGCGTCCGGCAAGAGCCTCGACGAGTTCTTCGCCGAACGCGTCCTGGGACCGCTCGGGATGACCGACACCGCATTCCACGTACCGCCGGAGAAGGCGGACCGTCTCGCCGCCTTCTACACCGCGGACCCGGCCACCGGCCGCGCGACCAGGGCCGACCACTTCGGAGCCGGCGCGCTGCACCCGCCCGCCTGCCTCTCCGGCAGCGCCGGGCTGGTCACCACGCTCGGCGACTACCACCGGTTCACCCAGATGCTGCTCGGCGAAGGCGTCTTCGAGGGGGAGCGGATTCTGGGCCCGCGCACCGTGCGCCACATGCTGCGCAACCATCTGCCTGGCGGAGGCGACCTGCAGTCGGTCGGCCGGCCGGTCTTCTCGGAGATGCCGACCGCAGGCGTCGGCTTCGGGCTGGGTTTCGCCGTGGTCCAGGATCCGGCGGCGGCCGGAGTGCCGGCCGGCGCGGGGGAGTACGCCTGGCACAGCGCGGCCGGGACGATCTTCTGGGTGGACCCCGTGGAGCAGCTGACCGTCCTGTTCTTCACCCAGCTCATGCCGTCCAGCGCGCATCCGCTGCACAGCCGTCTGCGCCAGCTGGTCAACCAGGCCCTGATCGACTGAGGGAGCGATTCGTCATGTGTGGTCCCGAAACCATGCTCGGTGCGGCGTCGTCGGAGCCGCCGCAGCAGCAGACATCCAGCACCCCCGCGCGGCAGCCCGAGGCGGCCGCGACCGCCGCGTCCTACGTTCCGCGAGGCGTCGTGCGTGACCTCACCCACGTTCTGGGCACCGACTGGCCGGTCTTTGAGCTCTACGTGAAACCCATGGAGATCACGCGCCTGGCCAATCTCGCCGAGCACGAGTACAACGCCTTTCAGCTCACCTTCAACGAGCACATCGGCACCCACATCGACGCCCCCACCCACTTCGACGACGACGGCCTGTCCGTGGAGCGGATCCCGGCCGAGGCACTGGTCGCTCCGCTCGCGGTCGTCCGCGTCGGCGAACGGGCCGCCCGGAACAACGTCACGGAGCTGACGGTGGACGACCTGCTGCGGTGGGAGAGTCGGCACGGCCGCATCCCGGACGACGCGGTGCTCGCCGTGGACAACGGCTGGTCCGACCGCATCAACACCCCTGGTGCCTTCCTCAACTTCGAGGAGAAGGACGGCCACTACCGCTTCCCCGGCATCTCCGTGGCAGCCGCGCACTTCCTGGTGGAGGAGCGCTCGGTGGTCGGTGTCGGCATCGACACGCCCAGCCTGGAGCCGGGCACCCGACCGGCCGACCCGTTCACCCACCGCGTGCTGATGCCCGCAGGCAAGTACGGCATCGAGAACCTGGCACACCTGGACACCGTTCCGGACATCGGCGCCACCGTCGTGGTGGGTGCTCCCAAGCACGCCGGCGGCACTGGCGGCCCGGCGCGTGTCCTCGCCTTCGTATGAGCGCTCGTCACGGGTTGCCCCGCTCCCGAGTTCGAACCGATCAAGGAGAACGCAGATGACCGCATCAACCGGTACGGCTGCCCCCGCGGACGGGTCCAAGGAACGCTGGGAGTGGAGCGAGGAGCGGTACAGGGACGGGGTGTTCAGCCACGCCGTGTCCAGCGAGCGGGAGCGGTTGCGGTTGCTGGAGTCCGTTCTCGACGAGCACACCCGCGGACACTTCCGGCGCCTGGGTCTGACCTCCGGGCACCGCGTCCTGGAGGTGGGCGGTGGCGGCGGGTCGGTCGCCCGCTGGCTGGCCGAGCAGGGCGCCGAGGTGACCGTCACCGACCTCGACACCACCTACCTCGACGAACTCTCCGAGGCGGGGGTCCAGGTGTTGCGGCACGACGTCTACACGGACGACTTCCCCGAGGGCACCTTCGACTTCATCCACACCCGCTACGTCGTCATCCATCTCCCGGACCCGGAGAAGGCCGTGGCCCGTCTTGCCCGATGGCTCAAGCCCGGTGGCGTTCTGCTGCTCGAAGAGCCCTCGTTCTTCCCCATCAAAAACTCCCCGCACCCGGCGTACCGCAAGGTCATGCGGGCCTTCCGCAGCCATCTGGAGAGTGCCGTGGGCACGGACACGGAGTGGGCGCGCAACCTTCCGGTGCCCCTACAGGGCAAAGGGCTCGACGACATCGGCTACGACGCCCGCTTCCAGCGGATCGCAGGTGGCGACAACGAGTCCGAGTGGTGGCGGCTGACGCTGGAGCAGACCCGGGCGGCCGTGGTCGCCGAGGGCCTCGCGACGGACGAGGAGTTCGAGGCCGCCTACCGGGAACTGGCCGACCCCGGCTTCCACGACCTCTCTCTCGCGGTCTTCACGGCCTGGGGGCACAGGCAGGGCAGCTGACGCGGACCACCGAACGGCCGGTGTCGCACCGGGGCACCCAAGCCCCGGCGCGACACCGGCCGTCCTGTTCCGCCGACGGTGGGTCAACCCCCTTTGTCCCTCCATCGGTTGCGGCGAAAGTTTGAGTCCAGATCGTTTGACTGCAGATGATTGTGTGCTACGTTTGCGATCCAATCGTTGGCATGCAGATTGATTTCTGCAAGATGAAATGGCGGGGAAGATGTCGGATCGGCAGTCGGAAGCTCTAGCGGCGACGCCGGGGATGAGTGCGCGCAAGAACCTCGTACTCCTGGTGCTGTGCGCGCAGCTCTTCCTGGACTCCATGGATGTCTCGCTGATGGGGGTCGCCCTCCCTGAGATGCAGGACGACATGGGCCTCAGCGCCGAGCAACTGCAATGGGTCATCTCGGGTTACGCCGTCGCCTACGGCGGGTTCCTGCTCCTGGGCGGCCGGGCGGCCGACCTGTTCGGACGGCGCCGGATCTTCTTCTGGGCCACGGCGTTGTTCGCCGTCGTGAGCCTGGCCGGCGGCCTGGTCACGGACGGGGGCCTGCTGATCCTCACGCGCGTGATCAAGGGCGTCGCCGCGGCGTTCATCGCGCCCGCGGCGTTGTCGATCATTACGACGACGTTCCCCGAGGGGCCGGAGCGCAACCGGGCGATGGGAATGTTCGGCCTCACCGGCGCGAGCGGCTACGCGGCGGGCCTGGTGTTCTCCGGACTCCTCACCTCGCTGAGCTGGCGGCTCACCTTCTTCGTGCCGTTCGTCGTGGCGACCATGGTCCTGCTGGCGGTGCGCGGTGTGATCGCTCCCGACGAGGAGCGGACCGGACGGCGCCCAGGTTTCGACGTCTTCGGTGCGGTCACCGCGACCGGTGGTGTTCTGCTGCTGGTCTTCGCGCTGACCCGGGCCCCCGAAGTGGGCTGGGGCTCCGCGGCCACCGTGGGCAGCCTGGCGGTGTCCGTGGTGCTGCTCGTCGCCTTCGTCGTGATCCAGGGTCGGCGTGCGGACCCCCTGGTCGACCTCTCGATCTTCCGCTCGCGAACCCTGGCCACCGCCAATGTCGTGGGTGTCGTCTGGGCCTGCGCCACCATCGGCTGGCAGTTCATCGCCCTGCTGTACCTGCAGAACACGCTCGGCTACAGCGCCCTGAAGGCCGGCATGGCGATCGTGCCGATGGCCGTATCCATCCTGATCGCGGTCAACATCGCCCCTCGCCTCATCGGCAAGGTCGGTCTGCGCGTCCCGGCCGTGATCGGCCTGCTGCTCCAGGGCCTGGGCATCCTGCTCTTCCTGCGGGCGGACGAGGACGCCTCCTACGCCGCCGTGCTGCTGCCGGCACTGATCATCCATGGGCTGGGCAACGGCACGAGTTTCCTGAGCTTCAACATCGCGGGCGTCAGCGGGGTCGCCAACGACAAGCAGGGCCTCGCGGCCTCGCTGATCCAGTCAGCCGTGCAACTGGGCGGCGGCCTCGGGGTCGCGGTCGGTGCGGCCGTCCTGGCCGCGGGGTCGGCCGACGTCGGGATGAGCGCGTACCACCGTGCCTTCCTCGCGGTCGGCATCTTCTCGCTCGTGGGCGCGGCCGCCTCGGCGCTGGGCCTCGGGGCGTCCGGTCCGTCCGGGGGCGCTGAAGAGGACTCGAGCGCCGGTGAGGCTGTGCAGTCCCACCCGAACGCCGGGCTCGAGAGCGGGCGATCGTGAGTGGGCCTGCGGCGTCCGTGGCCGGAGCGGGCGGCACGGAGTGGCTGTCGCCCGACGATCCCCGGCTCTCCTGGGACGGGGTCGCGCAGGCGGAATGGTCCAAGGAGGGCTGGCTGCCCCGGCGGATCCCCAGGGACCGGCTCGCCACCACGCTGTCGCCCAACTTCGCGCGCCTCGCGGCGATGCCCGCCGGCATTCGGTGCGGTGTCCGCACAGACGCGGAAGAGCTGGTCCTGCGGCTGATCGGGGAGGCGGGCAGCGCCCCCGTGGACATCCGGGTCGACGGAGTCCTCGTGCGGCGCGCCGAGGTCGCCGGGGAGCGGGAGATCACCGTCGCGCTGACGCCGGCCGCGGGCGCGGCCCCGTCGGCGAACGGCGCGGACTCGGCGCTCCGGGCCGTCGAGGTGTGGCTGCCGAACCTGGGTTTCGTGCTCGTCGCGAAGATCGGTTTCCGCGGGCACGGCACCCTGCTGTCTGCGCAGCGCCCCGGCCCGCGCTGGGTGACGTACGGAAGCTCCCTCACGCACAGCATGTTCGCCGCCGGTCCGTCGGAGACCTGGACCGCGCTGGTCGCGGCGGGGCAGGGCTGGCGGCTGCACAACCTCGGCTTCGCCGGCGAGGCGCACCTCGATCCGCTGGTCGCGCGGACGATCAGGAACCTGCCCGCCGACCTGATCTCGCTGGAACTGGGGATCAACGTCTACACGCGGGACACGTTCTCCGCGCGCAGTTGGGCCCCGGCGGTGTGCGGCTTCATCGACACCATCCGGGACGGGCATCCCGACGTGCCGATCGCGGTGATCACCCCGCTCTCGTCGCCGGACCGCGAACGGGCGGCGAACAACGTGGGGTTGACGCTCGAGCAGGTGCGCGCGTACACGGCGGAGGCAGTGCGGGTGCTCGAAGGACTCGGTGACAAGAACCTCTGCACCGTGGACGGACTCTCCGTCGTCCCGGTCTCGGAGGCGGCCGAGGTCTTCGCCGACGGACTGCATCCCACGGCGGCCGGCGAGCACGTCCTGGCCGACAGGATCGGCTCGGCGTTGCGCAAGGCCCTGTTGTCGCCGGTCTGACCCTGACAAGGGCCGGAGGGGCGGGCCCACGAGCAACCCGCAGCGGCGGACGGGTACATCCCCCGGCCCGATCTGCCGCTGCAGGTTTCCGCACGTCCCGGTGGCGCCGTATGTCAGGCGGCCTCGTAACCGAGCCGGGCGAGCACGCCCCACCGTCCGTTCTGCCGTGTCACGACATAGATCGAGTCGAAGACGCCGAGCGGACTTCCCTCGGCGTCATGCCGGCTGAACCGCACCTGGGCGTGCACATGGTCGGCGGAGACCTGCGGGAACTCGACCTCGTCCCAGGTGCTGTGGTGCCAGCCGGATGCGAGCAGCGCCTCGAGTTCGGCCTGCGAACTCCGTATGTATTCCTCGGGATTCTGCCAGGTCGTCACTGCCCCTTCGTGGACACGGATCTGGGGAAAGTGCAAGGTGCTGGTCCATTTCTCCAGATCATGACTGTTGAGGCCGTCGAGAAAAGCATCGAGGGCGGCGCGGGCCTCCTTCACTACATGGGTGAAATCGTGGAGAGAACGTGCAGTCATGGTGAGCCTTTCGGGCGCGATTCAAGCGGCGAATGCCGAAATTCTAACCCGAACCGGTCGACCGGGAGGGAAATTCCCGGCGCCTCGGTGTACGGCGGATTGTCGTGCGGATTTCCTGGTCTTGAGACCAGGAAAAGACTGGACGCCGGACCGAAGCCGAAGGAGATCCAAGTGCGGGAAAATCGAGTGCATTCCGGTCGGCCGGATGCGCGGGAGCTACGTCGGTAACTAATTCCGGCCGGCCGGAATTCAGCTGATCGAGTGGGCGAAGGGACGTCATGATGAGCTTGGCTGAGCGGTCGACGGTCGCCGGACCGCAGTGGGTCCGGTGAGCGGGCCGCACATCGTCCTCGTCGGTCCCATGGGCGTGGGCAAGTCCACGGTGGGCGCGCTGCTGGCCGGGCGGCTCCACTGCGGATTCCGGGACACGGACGACGACATCGTCGCCGCTCATGGTCGGTCGATCAGGGACATTTTCGTCGACGAGGGCGAACCGTACTTCCGTGACCTGGAGAAGCGGGCGGTGCGGGACGCGGTCGCCGGGCACGACGGGGTGCTCGCGCTCGGCGGCGGTGCCGTCCTGGACACCTCGACCCGTGCCCTGTTGCTCCCGCACCCCGTCGTCCACCTCACGGTGGAGCACACGGAGGCCATGCGGCGCACCGTGGTGGACTCCACCCGGCCGCTGCTGGCCCTCGACCCGCGTCGGCGCTGGCGCGAGTTGATGGATGCTCGTCGGCCCCTGTACTCAGAGGTGGCCAGAGTTGTGGTGGCCACCGACGGCCGTAGCCCCGAGCAGGTCGCCGAAACGATCCTTCGGGTCTTGGAGTTGAGCGACGCATGACCAGCCGGACGCGTAGCGGCTCCCGGGGCGGGGCCGGCTGTCGGTGCCACGCCTCCTGCCGACCGAGAGGCGCGACGGGCGCCCGGCGGTGTCCGCCCCGGACGGCACCGTCCTCATCACCGGCGGCACCGGGGCACCCGGCGGGCTCGTGGCGCGGCACCTCGTCACCGAGCACGGTGTGCGCCACCTACTGCTGGCAGGCCGCAGCGGCCCGGCTGCGGAGGGCGCGTCGGAACTCGCCGCCGAACTGTGCTCCCTGGGCGCCCAGGTCACCCTCGCCGCGTGCGACGCGGCGGACCGGGAGGCCCTGGCCGCTCTCCTGGCCATCGTGGAGCAGAACCATCCGCTGACCGCCGTCGTCCACGCGGCCGGTGTCCTCGACGACGGCACCCTGGAGGCGCTGACGTCCGAGCGCGTGCACCGCGTCATGGGACCCAAGGCCGACGCCGCCTGGCATCTGCACGAGCTGACACGGGACATGGATCTGTCCGCCTTCGTCCTGTTCTCCTCGGCGGCCGGTCTGCTCGGCGCCCCCGGACAAGCCAACTACGCGGCCGCCAACGGCTTCCTGGACGCCCTCGCCGTCCACCACCGCCGCCGCGGACTGGCCGCCCACTCGCTGGCCTGGGGCCTGTGGGAGGGCACGCGCCACCGGGCATGGCGGCGGGACTCGACGGACCCGCGCACCGCCGACTGGCGGACTCGGCATGCGGCCCATCCCCGCAGCGGAGGGCCTGGCGCTGTTCGACGCGGCCCCTGGCCGGCCCCGAGCCGGTCGTGGCGCCGCTCCACCTGGACCCGCGCCGACTCGACGGCGCCACCACACCGGCGCTGCCCGCGCGGCAGCGGCGCGCCGCCACGTCTCCCGCCGAGCCGGGGACCACCGCCGGCCCCGCCCAGCGCCTCGCCGCACTGCCCGAGGCCGAGCGGCTGCGCGAGCTCACCGAGCTGGTGCGGGCCGAGGCCGCGGCGATCCTGGGCCACGACAGCGCACGGGACGTCCCGGACGACCGCACGTTCTCGGAAGAGGGCTTCGACTCGCTCGCCGGGATCGAACTGCGCAACCGGCTCAGCGCCCTCACCGGCCTGCGGCTGCCGACGACCATGGGCTCGGCGGGCCCGACGAACCCGCCCAGGCCGCCCTGCCCTTCTCCTGGCGTGGCGTCCGGTTGCACGCCACCGGGGCACGGACACTCCGGGTGCGCCTGACGCCGGCCGACCCCCCGGCACCGTTGCCCTGGAACTGACCGACCCCACCGGAGCGCCGGTCGCCTCCGTCGAGGCACTGACTCTGCGTCCGGTGTCTGCCGTCCCCGGCGTCGGGGACCGCACGCTGCTGCGCGTCGACTGGACGCGGCCGGAGGATCTGGCGTTCTCCCCGGAGCCGGACACGCGCGCGTGGACCGTGGTCGGGGTCGCGCCCCTCGGTTCCTACGCGCGGGCCGACGGCCTGGCGCTGGTAGGAGAGGACACCGATACCGTCCTCGCGCCGTTCCTGGCCGCGCGGGATCCTCTGGACCCGGAGCCCGTCCACCGGGCACTGGACCTGATCCGGGCCTGGCTCTCCGGGAGCACCCTGTCGGGGAAGACCACCACCGCGGACCGACATCACTGCTTCTTCGGCATGGTGCCCCGGTCCTGCGGCGAGGCGGTGGCGGGGCCGGTGCCGTCCCGCGCGTCGAACTGGGAAAGTCAGGAGGACAGCGTGGCCAGCCAGCAGTCGATCTCGGAGTTCACGTATCCGGGGATCTCCTGGTGAAAGAAGTGCCCGGTGCCCGAGATCGCGACGGCCCTGCTGTCTGGGTGGGCGAAGGACCGTTGATCGGCTCGCATCCGGGCCGGATCGCGGTGAAGGGCCAGCATCGGCTGAGGCCGTCGGCGGAGCCAGGCGTCGGCTTCGGGCCGGAACCGGATACTGCCCGGGTGGAAGGCGTTGTGCCGGAAGATGCGCGCCCGGTTCTCCGGCGACAGCCACATGGCGGCCAGTCGGTGCCATTCAACGAGGTGCGCCGGAGTGTCCGGTCCTGCTGTCAGGTCGGAAACAATCTTCAACGCGGTGGCCTCGGCCGATGGGCCGTCGAGTTCGTCGGCCAGCGCCCGCATGCGAGCCCGGTTGCTGTCGGTGCCGGCGTAGTCCGGGTCGATCGAGACCAGGGCGTGCACGAGGTCGGGTCGGCGAGCCGCCAGTACGGTGGCCACGGAGGCTCCCATCGAATGTCCGATCAGGACCACTGGACCGGGCACGAGCCGTTCGATGAAGGCTTCGATGTCGCTGGCATGACGGATCGTCGAGTACTCGCTGTCGGACGGCCCGGTGCGGCCGTGCCCGCGCAGGTCGACGGCGAGCGCGCGGCAACGAGCCCGAATATGGGGGAGCTGGTGGATCCAGGTGTCGGCGCTGTCCCACATGCCATGGATCAGCACGGTCGGCATGCTGAGGGCACCTGTGTGTGAGGCGCCGGCCAGGGGCGGGACGTCGATGTAGAACAGCCTCGCCTCGGGTAGATCGATGAAGGACATCACGGATGCTCCCGCCTCGCATGTGCAGGATGGTGCGCTGTCGGGATGTCAGGACGCTGCCGCCGACAGACCGCCCATCCGTGTGGTCAGGTCACGTTCTGAACGGCGGCGAACCGTGTGGTGCTCGCGTCGGAGATCGCAGCAGCGTGCTCCGCCGTGCGTAGCTGGATGGCACCTGGGCTTCTTGTTTCCGTTCCGCCCCGGTTAGCTTTCCGGGCTCTGCTGAGTGACAGAGCGGACGGCGGCCGCCGCAAGGAAGACGGTGCACCGCTTGTCGGCAAGTGGAGGCTCCTCGGCCGCGGGAGGGATCGCCCGGTCCGGCACCAGATCTGGAGCGCCGGCAGTATCGCCCGGCCTCATATCCCCGCCCTCCGTTCGACGCCCCGCTGCACGGTTCGTGGCCAGGTCGCTCTATTAGAGACCGGCGTCCCATCCACCGTCCAAGTCCTCTCGAGCAGACCAGATATGCTCACCAGGCATCACCAAGAGGTGTACGGGAGACCGGATGGAATTGCGTCACCTGCGCTACTTCGTGGTGGTTGCTGAAGAGGGCTCAGTAAACCGTGGAGCCCAGCGATTGCTGCTCTCTCAGCCTTCCCTCAGCCGTCAGATCGTCCATCTGGAGCGGCTGCTCGGGCAGCGTTTGCTGCAGCGGACCTCGCGGGGCGTCGAGCTCACACCGGCTGGCCACGCACTGCTGCCGCACGCCTACCAGCTGCTCGCGATGGCAGACGCGACCAGGGAGAAGGTGGCTGGTGCGAAGGCTGTCCGCCAGGCGGTCACCGTCGGGGTCCCGCCGGGAACCGACGGCTTCTGGCTGATCGACATCGTCGACACCATCCGGGCCCGGGTCCCCCATGCGGCACCGGACTACGTCGAAGCCAACAGCTTCGAACAACTCCGCCTGCTCAGACAAGGACGGCTGGACATCTGCATCGTTCACCAGCCTCCGCCCGACGGCCATACGGTGCGGGAAGTGCGGCGGGACCCGCTCGGAATCGCCGTCCGGCCGGACCATCCCCTGGCGGCCAGGGGGACGTACCGGCTGAGCGACCTCGACGGGCTGCGGATCCTCCTGCACTCTCAGGACCAGGTTCCCGAACGGCAGCACGGGCTCATCGCGACCGCGCAGGCCACCGGCATCCGGCCTCACTGGCACTTCTCCCAGTTCACCGAACACGTCCTCGCACACGCCTACGCGACCGAATCCGACGCGGTGCTGGTGGCCGCCCACACGGCGGCGTCCCAGCTTCCGGCCTGGCGCTGGGAGCCGCTCAGCGACATGCCACTGATGATGACGACCTGGCTGGCGACGGAATCCGACACCCGCGTGGTCGTCCGAGAGGTCGCGGAAGCGATCACCGCCCTTTCCCCTGACGACGGCGTCACCTGAGTCACCGACGACGGTGAAAGGAGGACATACGCCGACGGCAGCAGCCTCCGGTCGAAGTTCGCTCGGAGATGCGACTCGGGCCAGCACAGGCGGCAGTTGCCGCTCGTCCGTACCACCACAGAGAACCCCAGGCACAACCAAGATCCCCGACCGTAAGGATGCGGGAGGCACCGCTCAAGGGTCTGACCCGATCCCCGATTGACGCTCCGGCTGTCCTCACTCTGAATCGTCGACCTGCCGAGCGGTGCCATTGCGCGTACCGGCTCGGCGATCGTGACCTCATAGGAGCTTGACCGATGCGGTCCCATCACAGTCGTGTCCGTCCGCTGAGCCGGTACGCGCGAGCTCACACGACCTTTCCACGCGCTGGCGGGCCGGCAGTTGGACATTCTGTTCGTCAAGCGCCGGGGTGGTGCGCCGGTCTTCGTCGCCCTGCCGCCAGTGGATGTCGGACAAGGCCAGCGCGGCGACCTCTCCGGCCCGCAGGCCGAGGCGAACGAGCAAGGTCAGGATCGCGAAGTCCCGGCATCCGGTCGTCGAACCCCGGTCGCAGGAGGCCAGCAGCGCGGTGACCTGCTCGTCCGGCAGCCCTGGGGGAGACGTCACGAAGGAACTCGCGGACGTCATCGTGACGGCCATGGTCGCCCTGGACACCGTGAGCGGGGCCGGCGCGGCGGTGGTGGAGCACCAGATCGAGGGCCGCGCGCCGGATGAGATCACGGAGGCCGGGGACATCCGGCTCCTCCAGGTCCGCGCGATCAACGGGGACATGGGGAAAGGTGCCATCGCCGTACACGGGGCACTGGGCACGGGTCCGCACGGTGAGGCAGTCGAGGTGCCGCACACGTGGGAGGACGTGGAAGCGCACCTCGACCGGCTCGGCCTCACTGCCGCCGCCGCGCTGGATGACCTCACCGGCGATGCCTGGGACACGGCGGATGAGCGGCTGCGTTTCCTCGTGGCGAGGGTCGCGGCCTGGGCCGGACATGAACCTCAGCTGACCCGCTCCACCCTCTGTATGGAAGGGCCCGCACGCCGTGCGGGCCCCTCCCATGTCACCCCTTGCTTTGCGGACGCACACACCCTAGGGGGTGCATCCCGCCTCCCAGGTGGGAGACGAGTGGGAGATGATCATGGCGTGGTGATGCAGTCAGGCGCTAGGAAATGCTAGGTAGCGCTACATGTGTGCACTGCGTCTAGCCGGCGGACTCACCCGCGTGCGGGCTCAGCACGCCCGCGCCGATCAGGATGAACAGAACGATGCCCAGGATCACGCGGTAGATGACGAACGGCATGAAGCTCTTCGTCGTGATGAACTTCATGAACCACGCGATGACCGCGTAGCCGACCACGAACGCGATGATCGTCGCGAAGATCGTCGGCCCCCAGGAGACGTGCCCCTCGCCCGCGTCCTTCAGCTCGTACGCGCCCGAGGCCAGCACCGCCGGAATGGCCAGCAGGAACGAGTAGCGTGCCGCCGCCTCGCGGGTGTAGCCCATGAGCAGACCACCACTGATCGTGGCACCCGAGCGGGAGACACCCGGGATCAGGGCCATCGCCTGGCAGACGCCGAAGATCAGGCCGTCCCGGACACCGAGCTCCCGCAGGGACTTGCGCTCCTTGATCGCACGGTGCTTGCCACCGGTCTCGTCGCGGGCCGCGAGCCGGTCCGCGATGCCGAGGACGATGCCCATGACGATCAGCGTCGTGGCGATCAGGCGGAGATCACGGAAGGGACCCTCGATCTGGTCCTTGAGCGTGATGCCGAGCACACCGATGGGAATCGAGCCGATGATGACCAGCCAGCCCATCTGGGCGTCGTGGTCGCCGCGCATCGAGGAGTCCCTCAGCGACCGGAACCAGGCCGAGACGATCCGGACGATGTCCTTGCGGAAGTAGATGAGGACCGCTGCCTCGGTGCCGATCTGCGTGATGGCGGTGAACGCCGCCCCCGGGTCGTGCCAGCCCGCGAACGCGGCGGTCAGCCGCAGGTGCGCGCTGGAGGAGATCGGCAGGAACTCGGTCAGTCCCTGAACGAGGCCCAGGACGAATGATTCGAACCAGCTCATGGGGCTTTGGCCATCCCGGAGGTGTTCATGCAACGGCCGACGGACAGGAAGGCCGTCGGCAACGTGCGGATGTGGTCAGAAAGGGGACGGGACGCCACGGCCCCGGACATCCTCTGTCGGTCGCGCGCAGCGTATCGCCTGTAGGTGAACGGACTCCCCGGTGCCCCCGGTTACGACGCCTCGCCCGCCTCGCCCAGCCGGTGACGCCTGCGCCACGCCAGCAGCACCGCGCCCGCACCGGAGAGCACGATGAAGCCCGTCGCCGCCAGGAACGCCGGCGACGTCGGAGAGGACGCCTCGCTGCCCGCGATGACGTAGGCCGCCGTGTTGGGGATCGAGCCGAGCCCGGTCGCCAGCAGGAACGGCGGATACCCCATCCGTGAGGTGGCCGCACAGTAGTTGGCCGCCGCGAACGGAACCCCGGGGAACAGCCGCAGTGCCAGCATCGAGCGGAATCCGTGCCGGCTCAGCAGCCCGTCCGCGGCCTTGAGCCACTTGCCGCGCAGCAGCGTGCGCAGCGCGTCCTGCCCCAGCACCCGGCCCAGCATGAACGAGACCCCGGCCCCGAGCACGGTGCCGGCCAGGGCGGCGGCCAGACCGGTCTGCGCGCCGAAGAGCGCACCGGCGGCGAGATTGAGCAGCGGACGCGGCACGAACGCCACCGTGCATACCCCGTACGCGACGCCGAACAGCATCGCCGCGGCCGAACCCGTCAGATGAGGTGGCCAGCCCGAGGCCAGCAGCCGCTGTGGTTCGAACAGCAGCATCGTGGTGCCGGCCGCCAGCAGCACCGCCACGAGCAGGGAGAACCGGGACCAGGGGGAGAGCAGTACCCTCGTGCAGCGCACTGCGAGACCGCCGGCGGGCCGGGCGGCGGGGACGGGGTCGAACATCTGGGGAGACTAACCGAAACAGGCGTGTGATCGCCGTAATGTGCACGGCATGAGTCCCTCGGCGCACACCGCCCCCACCGTGCCGGACAGTGCGTGGGCCGACACGGTGCTGGAGCGGCTCACCACCCTGTACCCCCGGGCGGCCGACCCGGAACGGGCCGCCTCGGCAGCCGCCTACATGAAGAACGTCGCCCCCTTCCTCGGCATCGCCACCCCGCAGCGACGGGCCCTGTCCCGGACCGTCCTGGCAGACACCGGACGGCCGGACGAGGCGGACTGTACGGCGATCGCGCTGCGCTGCTGGGAGTTGCCGGAACGCGAGTACCAGTACTTCGCCGCCGACCTCCTGCGCCGTCACGTGGCGCGGTGCTCCTCCGGATTCCTCCCCGTCCTGCGCCATCTCGTGTCGGCCGTCCCCTGGTGGGACACCGTCGACGTGCTCGCCGTCCATGTCGCGGGACCGCTCGTGACGGCCGATCCGCGGCTCGGACGCGTGATGGACCGGTGGATCGAGGACGACGACCTCTGGATCGCCCGGACGGCCCTCCTCCACCAGCTGCGGTACAAAAAACGGACCGACACGAACCGGCTGTTCGGCTACTGTCTCGCCCGCGCCGGCCATCCCGACTTCTTCATCCGCAAGGCGATCGGCTGGTGCCTGCGTGAGTACGCCAGGACCGACCCGGACGCCGTACGCGGCTTCGTCGACGGAGCGGGGGACCGGCTGTCCCCGCTCTCCGTGCGCGAGGCGCTGAAGAACATCGGCTGAGACCCGGCGGCGGATCCGTCGACCGGGCTCCGCCACGGCGGAACGCCGTCCTGCCCACCGAACAGCTCGTGCCCGCCCGAAAACTCGCTCGACGTGGGTGTGCGGCTGAGTCATGATCAGGGCATGTTCCGGTACGCCTTCCTCGCAGCGCAGTCCGCAGTCGCGGACACGCCGAAGGCTGCCGTGAACCCCACGGTCGCAAACGCGGCAGTCGCGACGGCAGCTGCGGCAGCAGTCGCCGCAGCGTTCACCGCTGCGGCAGCACCCTTCGGCGGCGCCCGAAGCTGACCCTCCCCCGACAGTCCGGCGGACCCCGTGAGGGGAGGGTCGGCAGGGCCCTGGGGTCTTCTTTTCTCAGCTTCGAATTCCAAGGAACGAGCCATGCCCAAGACGGCATACGTGCGCACCAAGCCGCACCTGAACATCGGCACCATGGGCCACGTCGACCACGGCAAGACCACCCTGACCGCCGCCATCACCAAGGTCCTGAGCGACCGCGGGACCGGCACCTTCGTGCCGTTCGACCGGATCGACCGGGCGCCCGAGGAGGCGCAGCGCGGCATCACCATCAACATCTCGCACGTCGAGTACGAGACGGACACCCGTCACTACGCGCACGTCGACATGCCGGGCCACGCCGACTACATCAAGAACATGGTCACAGGAGCGGCGCAGCTCGACGGAGCGATCCTCGTCGTGTCCGCGCTCGACGGGATCATGCCGCAGACCGCGGAGCACGTCCTGCTGGCCCGTCAGGTCGGTGTCGACCACATCGTGGTGGCCCTCAACAAGGCCGACGCGGGCGACCCCGAGCTGACCGACCTGGTCGAGCTGGAGGTCCGCGAGCTGCTCTCCGCGCACGGCTACGGCGGCGACACGGTGCCCGTCGTCCGGGTGTCGGGGCTCAAGGCGCTGGAGGGGGACCCGCGCTGGACGGCGGCCATCGACGGGCTGCTGGACGCGATCGACACGTACGTACCGATGCCGGTGCGCTACACCGACGCGCCGTTCCTGCTGTCCGTGGAGAACGTGCTCACCATCACGGGCCGCGGCACCGTCGTCACCGGTGCCGTGGAGCGCGGCACGGTGCGTGTCGGGGACCGGGTGTCGGTGCTCGGCGCGGACATCGAGACGGTCGTGACCGGCCTGGAAACCTTCGGCAAGCCGATGGAGTCCGCCGAGGCCGGGGACAATGTCGCGCTGCTGCTGCGCGGGGTGGAGCGCGACCGGGTGCGCCGCGGCCACGTGGTGGCCGCTCCCGGCAGCGTCAGCCCGAGCCGGCGCTTCACCGCGCAGGTGTACGTCCTGTCGGCCAGGGAAGGAGGCCGCACCACGCCGGTCACCACCGGGTACCGGCCGCAGTTCTACATCCGTACGGCTGACGTGGTAGGCGACGTCGACCTCGGCGACACGGCCGTGGCACGGCCGGGCGAAACGGTCACCATGACCATCGAGCTCGGCCGTGACGTCCCGCTGGAGTCCGGCCTCGGCTTCGCGATCCGCGAGGGCGGCAGGACCGTCGGCGCCGGTACGGTCACCGGCCTGCTCTGACCCAGGAACCGCGGAACCCGCCTCCCACCCTGCACGGGGGGGGGGCGGGTTCCGTGTGTCCGGCACGCCTCGGAAAGGGGGAACAATGGGCGCGTGAACGAGCCGATACCCGTCATCCGCACCACCGACTGCGGCACCGCCCGGCTGCTGCCCGATGTGGACCGGGACCGGGCCTGGCTGCTCACGGTCGACGGAGCCCCGCAGTCGTACGTGGACCTCGACGACCCGGAGTACCTCGAATTCGAGTACGTACGCCGGCTCGCCCACGTCGTGGACCGGGCGGGCGAGCCCGGTGCGGCGCTGGACGCCGTGCACCTCGGCGGCGGCGCGCTCACCCTGCCCCGCTACGTCGCGGCGACCCGCCCCGGCTCCCGGCAGGACGTCGCCGAGACGGACCGGGGACTGATCGAGCTTGTCCACGAACATCTCCCGCTGCCCGAGGGGGCCGGGGTCACCGTGCACGGCACCGACGCCCGGGGCTGGCTGGAGCAGGCACCGGAGGATTCCGCCGACCTCCTGATCGCCGATGTCTTCGGCGGTGCGCGGGTACCGGCCCAGCTCACCTCCGTCGAGTACGCGCGGGCTGCCGGGCGGGTCCTGCGCGCGGACGGAATCTACGCGGCCAACCTGGCCGACAGCGCGCCCTTCGGCTTCCTGCGCCCGCAACTCGCCAACTTCGCCGAGGTCTTCGGTGAGCTCGCGCTGATCGCCGAGCCGGCCGTGCTGCGCGGCCGGCGCTTCGGCAATGTCGTGCTCGTCGCTTCGCGGAGCCCGCTCGACATCGCACCGCTGACGAGGCTGTGCGCAGCAGACGCGTTCCCCGCCCGGGTCGCCCACGGGGAGGCGCTGACGCGGCTCATCGGCGGTGCCCGGCCGGTACGGGACGAGGAGGCCGTCGCGTCACCCGAGCCCCCCGACGGGGCCTTCGGTATCGGCTGACGCCTGCGCGGGTGCCTTCGCCGACGGCTGCGCGGGCGTCGGCGCCGGGACCGTGGTGCCGGCCGTTTTCACGGTGCCGGTGCCGCGCCGCGTCAGATTCCGTACGTCCGGGACGAACAGCACCCCCACCGTGACCACCACGATCAGCACGGCGCAGCCCCACAGGGCCTCGCTGCGTCCCACCAGCGTCTCCACCGGACCGGCCGCCGCCGTCGCGAGCGGCACCATCGCGACCGATCCGAACCAGTCGTACGCCGAGACCCGGGACAGCTTCTCCTCCGGGATCTCCTGGTGGAGGGCCGTCATCCAGGAGACGCCGAACACCTCGATGGCGACCCCGGTCACGAACATCACGCCGCACAGCGCCGTGACCGGCAGGGGGATCGCGAGGCCGGCCGACGGCAGGGCCATGGGGAACACGCAGAGCGTTCCGGCCAGCAGCAGCCTCCGGGGCTTCCAGCGCATCATCAGCAACGCCCCGCCCAGTGTGCCGACCCCGAACGCGGCGAGCGCGAACCCCCACGGACGCGCGCCCCCGAGCTCGTCCCGTGCCACCAGCGGGCCGTACACCGCCTCGGCGGCCCCGACGACGGCCACGACCACGGAGAACTGCAGCACGATGGCCCAGAGCCAGGGGCGCCCCGCGACCTCCCGCCAGCCGTCGCGCAGATCGGCGAGCAGCCCGCCGCCCGGTTCTCGTACGGGGATGTGGCTCACGTCGAGGAAGGCCCGGAGCGTACCGGCGACGGCGAACGCCGCCGCGTCGACCGCCAGGACCCAGCCGGGATCCATGGCCGCGATCATCGCGCCGCCGAGCGCGGCGCCGCCGATGGCCGCACCGTGCATGGACATCCGGAAGAAGGCGAAGGCGCGCGCCGCCTGGTCACCGCTGACGCTGGACATCAGCATGCCCTCGGCCGCCGGGTTGAAGAAGGCCTGCCCGGTACCGCACAGCGCCGTCAGCAGCATCATCTGCCACAGCTGGGGGTCGCCGGCCAGCACGAGCCAGGCGAACACCGCCTGGGACCCGCAGTTGAGCGCGTTCGCCGCCACCATCACCCGGTGCCGCGGCAGCCGGTCCGCGATCGCGCCGCCGATGAGCAGGAAGAGCACCAGCGGTGCGGTGCGTGCGGCGGCTACCAGGCCCACGTCGCCACCGTCGCCACCCGACTCCAGAACCGCGAAGGCCGCCGCGATCAGCGCGCCATGGGTACCCAGGCTCGTGATGATCGCGGCGGCGGTCAGCAGTCCGTAGTTGCGGCCGGTCCGCAGGGGGCGGAGCGCGGGGGGCGGGGAGGCGGCGGCGGAAGTCACCGAAGGACTATCGCCGCCGCGGCCCCGTACTGCCAAATGGATTGACCCGGGCGCGGACGCCCGAGGTCAGGACGCGCTCTCGGCCAGCCGGACGGTGCTGAGGATCTTCTGGATGGTGGTGTCCGGGAGTTCGTCGTCGACTCCGGCGTTGGCGTAGAGGATCCAGGACGAGTACTCGTCCTTTGCGTTCTTGAAGGTGAACGCGATCGACTTGCCGTCCGTGTCGCACTTGTTCTTGTTGGCCAGCCCCGTGGCGGTTGCCGTCACGACGCTGCCGGAGAGACCGGACTTGGTCGTGTACGGCTTGGGCTTGCCGATCTTGACCTTCTCCTTCGGGTCCTCCTGGGCGTACGCGGCCCACACCCAGTTGGCGGCCTCGTTGGTGGCGGCCTCGTCGGTGCTCTTCGCGCCCTGGCCGCCCTTGGTGCCGACGCCGGCCAGACCGGTGTCCTCGTCGCGGCCGTCCTTGTCGGAGTCGTCGACGCACCACTTGCTCTTGTAGTAGGCCGGTGCGGAGAAGCCGACGGCCGGCTTGCCGGTGGGGTTCTTGACGTCCTCGAAGCCGGCGAACACACCGCTGCCCGAGACCTCCCAGTCACCGGGCACGTCGAACTGCGTGCCCCACTTGGGGTTGGTCACGACCTTCCAGCCGGGAACGGTCGGCGCGGCGTCCTCACCGCCCCGCGGATTGGCCGCGGGGGAGGAGGCGGCGTCGGAGGGCTTCGCCGAAGGTGACGCCTTGCCGCCGCCGGTGACGGTCGTGCTGCCCTTGTCGTCGTCCTTGTTCATGACGACGACGCCGGTGACGACAGCCGCCACGACGACCGCGGTGGCGGCGACGATCGCGACGATCGTCGTCTTCTTCTTGTCGTCCGGCTTCGGACCGCCGGGCTGACCGCCCGGCACCGCGTACTGCGGCACGGTGGGCTGCTGGTACGGATTGGGCTGCGGGTAGCCGGGCTGCCCGCCCTGCTGCCCGGGCTG
Source organism: Streptomyces sp. NBC_01520 (assembly GCF_045040375.1). Taxonomy (NCBI): domain Bacteria; kingdom Bacillati; phylum Actinomycetota; class Actinomycetes; order Kitasatosporales; family Streptomycetaceae; genus Streptomyces; species Streptomyces sp. NBC_01520. The sequence goes on along the minus strand of NZ_CP109404.1, from coordinate 1,054,693 downwards.
GCCCTGCGGGTAGCCCGGTTGCTGATATCCCGGCTGCTGATAGGGATTCGGCTGCTGGTACCCCGGCTGCTGGTACGGGTTCTGATTCTGGTCCTGCGGGTTTTGCTCGCCCCCGGGCGGCTGCTGTCCTGGCCACATGGCCAGTAACCATAGAGGGGTGCGGGCCCCGCTGCTACGGCCGCCCCTGTGAGGGGATGGTCAAAGAGTGCTACTCGCTAGTAACGTAACGGCCATGAGCACGGATGAGATGACAGTCGGCGACATGCTGTCCGCGAGCGTTCCGATGGTGCGGACCCTCAACCTCGAGTACCTGGAGACGACCGCGGAGCGTGCTGTGCTCTCGCTGCCGGACCAGCCCGAATACCACAACCACCTCGGCGGACCCCACGCCGGAGCGATGTTCACACTGGCCGAGTCGGCGAGCGGCGCGATAGTCGTCGCCGCGTTCGGCGACCAGATGGCGCGGGCCGTTCCGCTGCCCGTCACCACGGAGATGGCGTTCAAGAAGGTGGCCATGGGCCGTCTCACCGCTACGGCCACACTGGGCCGCCCGGCGGCCGAGGTCGTCGCCGAGTTGGACGAGGGCAAGCGGCCGGAGTTCCCCGTGGCCGTCGAGATCCGGCGGGCGGACGGTGCGGTGACGAGCGAGATGAGCGTGGTCTGGACACTCCGTCCGAACCGCTGACCCGGCAGCCGGCCCGGCATCTGCCTTGACCCGGCCCGTTCGCGCGGCCGGGACGGGACTTCCACGCCGGCCGGCCCGGTAGGCTGCCCGCCGTGCACCTGTGGTGCACGGCGGGCAGATTCTTAGCGGGAGGAACAGGCGTTGCACGTCCAGGAGTGGCTCGAGACCGTCCCCGCGGTCAGCATTTACCTCCTGGTGGGGGTCGTCATCGGACTTGAGAGCCTGGGCATTCCGCTGCCGGGCGAGATCGTCCTCGTCAGTTCGGCGCTCCTCGCCTCCCAGCACGGTGACATCGACCCCGTGGTACTCGGCGCCTGCGCGTCGGCCGGAGCGATCATCGGGGACTCGATCGGTTACGCCATCGGCCGCAGGGGCGGACGTCCGCTGCTCGCCTGGCTCGGGGGCAGATTCCCCAAGCACTTCGGGCCCGCCCAGATCGCCATGGCGGAGCGGTCGTTCGAGAAGTGGGGCATGTGGGCGGTCTTCTTCGGCCGCTTCGTCGCACTGCTGCGGATCTTCGCAGGACCCCTGGCCGGTGTCCTGCGCATGCCGTACTGGAAGTTCCTCATCGCCAATGTGTTCGGCGGCATCCTCTGGGCCGGAGGCACCACGGCCGTCATCTACTCGGTGGGGGTCGTCGCCGAGGCGTGGCTCAAGCGCTTCTCGTGGCTGGGCCTTGTGGCCGCGGTGCTGATCGGGCTCACCTCGATGCTGGTGCTGAGGAACCGGGCCAAGAAGGCGGAGCAGCAGTCGGCGGAGGAGCCGCAGCGGCCGCCCGAGCCGGCCGCGGTGGCCGTCGCGGACTGACTCCGGATACGTCCGGGGCTTTGCCGCCGGGCTGTCCTGGGCGCGCGGGAAGGCCGGTGCCGGTAGGGCGCCGGGGAGCAGCCTGTTCCCCGGCGGTCAGGCCTCGTGCGCGGCGCGGTGTGCCTTCGCCAGCTCCGCGTATCCGGCCGCGTTGAAGGCGATACCCTCACGCTCCTCGGCCGTCAGCTCCCGCTTGACCTTGGCCGGGACACCCGCGACGAGAGAGCCGGGCGGGACCCGCATCCCCTGCGGCACCAGAGCCTGTGCGGCGACGAGTGAACCGGCACCGATGTGCGCCCCGTTGAGCACGGTCGCGCCCATCCCGATCAGGACGTCGTCCTCGATGACGCAGCCGTGCAGCACGGCGTTGTGGCCGACGGAGACTCTGGCACCCACGACCAGCGGGAAACCGGGGTCCGTGTGCACGCTGCAGTTGTCCTGGATGTTGCTCCGGGGGCCGATCGAGATCGGACCGCAGTCGGCACGCAGCACGGCCTGGTACCAGACGCTGGAACCGGCGGCCAGTGAGACCTCACCCAGGACGACGGAGGTGGGCGCCACGAAGGCGTCCGGGTCGACGTCCGGCTCCTTGCCACCGATGCCGGTGATCAACGCCTGCTCTGCCATCGCCTGCTCCTCCGCTGCGGGGGTGGTGCGGTCGCGCGCCCACGGGTGTCCTCAGGTGAACGGTAGGCGACGCGTTCCTCGTCCCGGAGGGGGGTGGGGTGAACATCACAGCCGGTCCCGGGGATCCGCTCGTCACGGCCGACTACCGTGAGCGGGTGCCGAAGAACAGAAACACGTTCTCCTTCCCGCTGGCCCGTTGGCGGCGTCGCGTCCTGTCCCGGGCGGTCCACCGGGGCTGGGACTGGGTGCGGGAGACGGGGGCGGTCACCGCGCAGCATCCGGGCCGGCTCAGATTCGGCCGGATCGGCACGGGGACCCGGCTGGCCTTCCCGCAGGGCACCGTGTTCGGCGAGCCGTGGATCGAGCTCGGAGAGCACTGCATCATCGCGGAGCAGGTGACGCTCACAGCCGGACTGATGCCCGATCTGGACCTCGGTTCGGACCCCATCCTGACCCTGGGCAACGGAGTGGTGCTCGGGCGCGGAAGCCATGTCATCGCGGACACCACGGTGACGATCGGCCCGGACACGTACTGCGGCCCGTACGTCTACATCACGTCCACCAACCACAGCTACGACGACCCGGACCAGCCTGTCGGCAAGCAGTGGCCGCGTATGGAGCCGGTCGTGATCGGCCCGGGCTGCTGGATCGGCACCGGAGCGGTGATCCTCCCCGGGGCCAGCCTCGGCCGCAATGTCGTGGTCGCGGCGGGAGCCGTCGTACGGGGAGAGGTGCCCGACCACGCGGTGGTGGCGGGGGCGCCGGCCCGTGTCGTGCGGAGCTGGGACCCGGAGAAGGGCTGGCAGCCGCCCCTGCGTACGCTCGCACCGGTCCCGATCCCCGAAGGGGTCACCCCTGAACAGCTGCAGGCCGTGGCGCACCTGCTGGAGGACACCCCGCAACCCTGACCGGCGTCTATCCGGCGGCCAGCAGGACCGTACCCACCAGGGCCAGGCCCGCACCGGCCGCCTGGACGCCGCGCAACCGCTCGCCCAGCACTCCCCGTGCGGCCAGGGCCGTCACCACGGGGTAGAGCGAGGCCAGTACGGCGGCGACAATGACCGGGCCGTTCTGGGCGGCGATCGCGTACGTACCGTTGGCCGCGACATCGGCGAGGCCGACGAAGGCCAGAGCCGGCAGCGCGGCGAGCACCACGGCCCGGCCGCCGTCCTCGGGCAGGGCACGGCCCCCACGGCGTACCGAGACGTACAGCGCCGTGCCGCCGACCGCGATGTTCGTGACGCGCTGGACGAAAAGCGCCAGGAAGAGCCCGGTCACCGTCATCGACGCCTCCGCGATCAGGGCCATGACCGCGCCGAAGCCGAACGCGGCCAGCAGGGTCAGGACGATCGCCTGACGCTGCACCGGCGCCCCGCGCAACTGCGGGCCACCGGCCAGGACGACGCCCGCGACGGCCACGGCGATCCCCGCGAACTGCGGCAGCCCCGGCCGCTCGCCGACGATCAGCCCGACCCCCACCGGCACGGCGACGCCCAGGGACCCGAGCGGGGAGACCACGCCCATCGGGCCCAGGGCCAGGGCCTTGTAGAAGCCGAGCATCGCGACCGGGCCGACGGCACCCGCCGCCACCGCGAACCAGAGCAGGTTCCCGGCCTCGCTCCAGGCGCCCGTCGCGATCACCACGACGCCCAGCACGAGGGCTGCTATGCACTGCGAGACCACCACGACCGTGAGAGCGGGCATACGTCGGGTGAGCAGTCCGCCGCCGAAATCGGCCAGCCCCCACAGGAGGCTCGTGGCCAGGGCGAACAGTGCTGTCATCGGGTGCCTCGCAGTACAGTGCGGTGGTCGGGTGGGTGCACCACACCGTAGTGCAGTATTTTCAACCCTGTCATTCAGACTATTGGACGGAATGTGTCTGACCTCGATCAGCTCACCCAGTCGCTCGCACGTAATCTCAAGCGCTGGCGGGGCGAGCGCGGCTTCACGCTGGACGCCCTCGCGGCCCGGGCCGGGGTCAGCCGCGGCATGATCATCCAGATCGAGCAGGCCCGGACGAACCCGAGCGTCGGCACCACCGTCAAGCTCGCGGACGCCCTGGGTGTCAGCATCACCACCCTGCTCGACTACGAGCAGGGGTCCCAGGTGCGGCTGGTGCCCGAGAGCCAGGCCGTCCGCATGTGGTCCACGGAGGCCGGGAGCTCGACGACGCTGCTGGTGGGCGCAGAGGCCCGGGGGCCCATCGAGCTCTGGTCCTGGCACCTGATGCCCGGCGACAGCAGCGCCTCCGACCCGCACCCCGGAGGAACGGTGGAACTCCTCCACGTCACGGCGGGTGAACTGACCCTCGTCGTCGACGGCGAGACCCACGCCGTACCCGCCGGCAGCTCGGCGACCTTCGAGGCGCACGTCCCGCACAGCTACCGCAACGACGGCACCGAGCCTGCCGAACTGACCATGGCCGTCTCGATCCCGCCGGTCCGCCGGGACAGTAAGTGAGCACGCTCCGGCGGCTGTTGGCGTGACACGCATGCGCCCACCCCTGGGTACCTTCGACAACGCCGCTCCCGCGGCCGAGCGGCTCGACCTGCTCACACCGCCCGTGGCCGAAGCGGTCGCGGGCGGCTGGGGCGGATTCGCCGCCGACCGGATCGTCTACGTCGACACGGACCCGGCCATCGCCGACACCGCCGTCTTCGTCGAGCACCACGGCCCCGGGCTGCTCGACCGGCCGGCGAACTGTGTGGTCGTCGCCGGCAAGCGGGGCGGCGAGGTCACCCTGGCCGCGTGCGTGGTCCTCTCGCGCACGCCCGTCGACGTCAACGGTGCGGCACGCAGACACCTCGGGGCCCGCAAGGCGTCCTTCGCCCCGATGGACACAGCGGTCGACGAGACCGGCATGGAGTACGGCGGAATCACCCCGATCGGTCTTCCCGCCGCCTGGCCCCTCCTGCTCGACCCCGCCGTGGCCGACGAGGAATGGGTCCTGATCGGCAGCGGGCGCCGTCGCGGCAAACTGATCGTTCCCGGCAAGGCGCTGGCGGCACTGCCCGGCGCGGTACTGGTCGAGGGCCTGGGCATCTGACCCCACGGCTCTGAAGTCCCCTGTCCCCGCCTCTGCCCTTGCCCTTGCCCGCGGAGAGGCAGGCGCAGGGACAGTCGCGAGGGGCACGTTCAGGGAGAGACGCTCAGCCACCGCCGGTGCGATGCTCCCCGAGCCAGCCGACGGCGAAGTCCACGGCCGCGCGCAGACGGACCAGGCGGCTGCGGGCCGCACCCACCGGCCCCGTGCGTACGGCCCCGGTCGTACCCGCGTGTTCGAAGGCGTGCCCCAGCACCGAGAAGTCGCCGTCGTCCAGCGCGACGTCCTCGTACTCCCACCACCGGCGCCTGCCCTCCGGTGCCACCACGCAGCGGTAGAGGCGGCGCGGCGGGGCGGGCAGCCGGTACTCGGCGAGGTGGAACGCGGTGCAGGTGTCGAAGCCTGTGCCCAGCAGCAGGATGCGCGCATCGGCTTCGTACAGCCGGGCGAGGGGGGAGTCCTCGCCCAGATGGCAGTCCGGGCGATGCCGGGCGAGCAGCTTTCCCGCTGCTGGACCGATCGCGGTGAACGAGGTCTGCGGATGGGCGCTGCGCTCGGCACCAGGGGTCAAACGCACCGTCTCGGCCAGCCGGCCCATGGCGGGCGCGGGTGTGACCACACGGTCGAAGGGCGGCATCGCCGCACGCACGGCCCCACGCGCCTCGTCGCTCAGCCCGCGGACACGGTTCAGATACGAGGGGGAGGTGTCGGAATTCTCCGGGGTGAAGGAGGGCACGACCAGCGTCCCCTCCGGTCCGAGGGCCGTCCGCAGAGCCTTGGCCATGGCCCCGGCGTCCCCTCCTGCGGCGCGCATCGACGCGTGCACGAGCAGGACGCCGCCCCGCTCCACGCCGAGTCCGGCCAGCTGCGCGACAGTTCGTTCACCACTGACGAGGTGCTGTGTCACGGCGGACATTCTCCCGCCCAGGAGCCGGGAGCGACACCACGCCTGTCAGGAGCGGCGGCCCAGGCGGGGTATCTCGATCGCCGGGCAGCGATCCATGATCATGTCGAGGCCCGCCGCGCGTGTCCGCTCGTACGCCGCCTCGTCGATCACGCCGAGCTGGAACCAGACCGCCTTCGCTCCGGCGGCCACGGCCTCGTCCGCCACCCCGCCCGCGAGGTCGCTGTTGACGAAGACGTCCACCACGTCGACCGGGAACGGGACGTCCGCCAGTGAGACGTACCCCCGCTCGCCGTGCACCGACTCGGCCTTGGGGTGCACCGGGACCACCCTCTTGCCGAAGAGCTGGAGGACCTCGGCCACTCCGTAGGCCGCCCGCGAGCTGTTGCCGGACAGGCCGACCACCGCCCAGGTGTCACCCGTGTCCTGAAGAATCCTGCGAACCGTCTCGTCGTCTGCGTACATGCCCGGACAACGGACGGCCTTCCCGGACCATTCCCCACGGGAGGGTGAACGTGGCCCATGGACCGGCACATAGGGTGGGCTGATGCAGGAGCAGTACCGGACAGTCGCCCGCACGGGCGTGCACGAGACCGAGATCAACCGATCGCGCTTCCTCTGCGCGCTCGCCCCCGCCGCCACCGAGCAGGAGGCGCAGGAGTTCGTCGCACGCGTTCGCAAGGAGCACCCCACCGCCACCCACAACTGCTTCGCCTACGTGATCGGCGCCGACGCCTCCGTACAGAAGGCCAGTGACGACGGGGAGCCCGGCGGAACCGCGGGGGTGCCCATGCTGCAGATGCTCATGCGGCGGGAGGTGCGGTACGTCGTCGCCGTCGTCACCCGCTACTACGGAGGTGTCAAGCTCGGTGCCGGAGGGCTGATCCGGGCGTACGGGGGATCGGTCGGGGAAGCCCTCGACGCGCTGGGCACGATCACCCGGCAGCGGTTCCGGCTGGCATCGGTCACCGTCGACCACCAGCGGGCGGGCAAGCTGGAGAACGATCTGCGTGCCACCGGCAAGGCCGTGCGCGAAGTGCGGTACGCGGAGGCCGTGACGATCGAGATCGGTCTGCCGAACGCCGACGTCGAAGGGTTCAGGGCCTGGCTGGCCGACGCCACGGCCGGCACGGCGACACTCGATCTGGGTGGCGAGGCGTACGGAGACGTCCCGGCCGGATGAGGGGTCGGGAGGCCCGTGGCATTAGCGTGGTCGGGCAGGCTGCGGCAACCCGCGGCGGGCGAGGTGCGGGGCCGGTGCGGACCGGGGGGCGGAGGAAGCGGAACATGCAGGTCGGAGCGTTCGGTGCCGTCGGAGTGATGTCGTGAGGATTCTGCACACCTCGGACTGGCACCTGGGGCGGTCCTTCCACCGCGTCCCGATGCTCGAAGCCCAGGCCGCCTACCTCGACCACCTGGTGGAGACCGTGCGGGAGCACGCGGTCGACGCCGTCGTCGTGGCCGGTGACGTCTACGACCGGGCCGTGCCCTCCCTCGCCGCGGTCCAGTTGTTCGACGACGCGCTGCACCGGCTCGCCGCCGCCGGGGTACCGACGGTCATGATCTCCGGCAACCACGACTCGGCCCGGAGGCTCGGCGTGGGCGCCGGGCTGATCGCACGGGCCGGCATCCATCTGCGCACCGACCCGGCCGACTGCGCCACTCCCGTCGTACTGTCCGACCCCCACGGCGAGGTCGCGTTCTACGGGCTGCCCTACCTGGAACCCGCCCTCGTCAGGGACACGCTGGGCGCCACGAAGGCCGGGCACGAAGCCGTCCTCTCCGCGGCGATGGACCGGGTACGGGCCGATCTCGCCTCCCGGCCGGCCGGTACCCGCGCCGTGGTCCTCGCGCACGCCTTCGTGGCCGGTGGCGAGCCCAGCGACAGCGAACGCGACATCACCGTCGGCGGCGTCGCCGCGGTTCCCGCCGGAGTCTTCGACGGCGTCGACTACGTCGCACTCGGGCACCTGCACGGCTGCCAGACCGTCACCGACCGTGTGCGCTACTCGGGCTCCCCGCTCGCCTACTCCTTCTCCGAACACGCCCACCGCAAGACGATGTGGCTCATCGACCTGGGCGGTGAAGAACAGTTCACCGCCGAACGCGTCGGCTGCCCGGTCCCGCGCCCCCTCGCCCGGCTCCGTGGACGCCTCGACACCCTGCTGGACGACCCCGCCCTGGAACGTCACCAGGATTCCTGGGTGGAGGCCACCCTCACCGACCCCGCCCGGCCGGACGAGCCGATGGCCCGCCTCCTCGAACGCTTCCCGCACACCCTCAGCCTGGTCTTCGAACCCGAACGGGCCCCGGAGGACCCGCTCGCCTCGTACGCCCAGCGGCTCAGGGGACGCGACGACCACCAGATCGCCGAGGACTTCGTGGCCCACGTGCGCGGTGGCAGCGGCCCCAGCGAACAGGAGCGCACGGTGCTGCACGCCGCCTTCGACGACGTACGGGTGAACGACGGCGTGACGGAGGTGGCCCGTTGAGACTGCACACGCTCGCCCTCACCGCCTTCGGCCCCTTCGGCACCACGCAGGAGGTCGACTTCGACGCGCTGTCCTCGGCGGGGCTCTTCCTGCTCCACGGCCCGACCGGCGCGGGGAAGACCTCCGTCCTCGACGCCGTCTGCTACGGGCTCTACGGAGCGGTCCCGGGCGCTCGGCAGAGTCCCGGCACCTCCCTGCGCAGCGACCACGCTCCGGTGGATCTCCCGACCGAGGTCCGCCTGGAGCTGACCGTCGGCGGACGCCGGCTGGAGATCACCCGGAGTCCGGCCCAGCCCCGCCCCAAGCGCAGGGGCGGCGGCTTCACCACGGAGAAGGCGCAGAGCCTGCTGCGCGAGTACGACGCCGCGAAGGGCTGGCAGGCGCTCAGCCGCTCGCACCAGGAGATCGGCGAGGAGATCGGCCGGCTCGTCGGCATGAGCCGGGAGCAGTTCTGCCAGGTGGTGCTGCTGCCCCAGGGCGACTTCGCGCGGTTCCTGCGCGCGGACGCCGAGGCGCGCGGCAAGCTCCTCGGCAGGCTCTTCGACACCCGCAGGTTCGCCGCGGTCGAGGAACGGCTGGCCGAGCTCCGCCGCACGGCCGAGGCCAGGGTCCGGGCGGGCGACGAGCAGATCCTCGCCCTCGCCCAGCGGATCGCCCAGGCCGCCGGACCCGCGGCGGGCGAGGCGCCGCTGCCCGAGGACCGGCCCGGCGAACCCGGACTCGCCGAAGGCGTACTGGAATGGGCCGCCGTCGCACGCAGCGGCGCACACGAACGGTCCGACATCGAGCGGTCCGCCCTCGCCGCGGCCGAGAGCCGGCACGCCGCCGCCCGCCACGCACTCGACTCCGAGCGCGAGCTCGCCCGGCTCCAGCAGCGCTACGAGGAGACCCGCCGCCGCTCCGCCGGACTCGAGGAACGCCGCTCCGAACACGACCGGTGCCACGAACAGCTGTCCCGTGCGCGCAAGGCGGACCTGGTCGCCCCCGCGCTGGAGCTGCGGGACGAGGCCGAACGGGCCCACCGCACAGCGAGCGAGGCCCGCGAACGGTCGAGGACCGGGCTGCCCCGCGAGCTGGCCGACGCGGGCGCCGAGCAGCTCGCGGACCTGGAGCGGGGAATCCGTGCGGAGCTCGGCGCACTCGACGCCGCGCGCCGCGCCGAACAGCGCAGCCGGGAGATCGACGCCGAACGGGCAGGGCTGGAACGGCAGTCCCGCGCCGACGACGAGACGATCCGGGAGGCGGCCGACTGGCTGGCCGGATGGGACGGCGTCCACCGGGACCTCCAGGAGCGCATCGAGACGGCCCAGGAGGCCGCGACCCGGGCGGAACAACTGGCCGGGCAGCTGGCCCCCGCGCGTAGACGCCTGGACGCGGCGCACCGGCGTGACGCGCTCGCCGTGCAGGAGGAGACCGCCCGAGGCCGGCTGACAACGGCCCGCGAGCACGCGGTGGCCGCGCACGAGACCTGGCTGCGGCTGCGCGAACAGCGGCTGCGGGGCATCGCCGCGGAGCTGGCCGCGCAGCTCGTCGACGGCGCCGACTGCGCCGTGTGCGGGTCCGCCGACCACCCGCGGCCCGCCCTCGCGGGCGACGGCCATGTGGACCGGGCGACGGAGGAGGCGGCACTCGCCGTCCATCGGCGCGCCGATGTGACCCGCGCGGACGCGGAACGCGAGCTGGAAGTGCTCCGCGAACGGCTGGCCACGGCAGGCGCCGAGGCGGCGGGGATCACCGGCGGACCTACGGACACCGGACCCACGGGCACCGGGGACAGCGCCCACGAAGCGGTCACCGACGACGGGGCCTCCCGCCCCGCCTCCTCCGTGGCCGAGCTCACCGTGTTCGTCGACCGGCTGACAGGGGAGCACGCGGACGCCCACCGGCTGGCCGCCGGGACGCACGGGGCCAGAGAAGCCCTCGCCGCAGCCGAGCGGGAGCACCTCGGACGGCTCGACGACCGGCAGCAGGCCGAGCGGCGGGCCGCTGCCCGTACCTCGCAGCGGGAAGCACTCGACCGCGAACAGGCGGCGCTGGAAGCAGAGTTGGTGAAGGCCCGCGGCGATTCGGCGTCCGTCGCCGAGCATGCCGCACTGCTGGGACGCAGGGCCGTGCTGCTCGCCGAGGCCGCGGAAGCCCTCCACGCCGAACAGAGTGCCGCGCGGCAGCGGAAGGAAGCCGACGGCCGGGTCGCCGACGCCGCCTTCCGCGCGGGCTTCGACACCCCGCAGGCCGCAGCCGCGAAACTGCTGGGCCAGACCGCGCAACGCGAGCTCCAGCACCGGATCGACACCTGGCAGGCGGAGTCCGCCGCAGTCGCCGAACGGCTGGCCGAGGAGGACGCCCGGGCGGCCTCGGAGCACCCGCCCGCGACGCCCGACGCCGCGCAGAGGGCGTACGACCTGACCGCACGGCATGTGCGCGACCGTGCGACGGCGCTGGCCGCCGCGCAGGAGCGCCGCACAGAGCTCGGCAGGCTCTCCCGGCGGGCCGAGGACGAGGTGCGCAGGCTGGGCCCCCTGCGTACCGAGTACGAGCGGGTGGCACGCCTCGCCGGGCTGACCGCGGGCACCTCCGCCGACAACGAGCGCAGGATGCGGCTGGAGGCGTACGTACTCGCGGCCAGGCTCGAACAGGTGGCCGCCGCGGCGACCGCCCGTCTCCGGAAGATGTCGTCGGGCCGCTACACCCTGGTCCACTCCGACGCGCGCAGCGGCGGCCGGAGAGCGGGACTCGGCCTGCACGTCGTGGACTCCTGGACGGGCCGGGAGCGCGACACCGCGACCCTTTCGGGCGGCGAGACGTTCTTCGCCTCGCTCGCCCTGGCGCTCGGTCTCGCCGATGTCGTCACGGACGAGGCGGGCGGCGTGCGGCTGGACACGCTCTTCATCGACGAGGGTTTCGGCAGCCTGGACGAACAGACCCTGGACGAGGTGCTCGACGTCCTGGACTCGCTGCGTGAGCGGGACCGCAGCGTCGGCATCGTCAGCCACGTGTCCGACCTGCGCCGCCGGATCCCCGCACAGCTGGAAGTGGTGAAGGACCGGCACGGATCGGTGGTGCGCCACCGGGTGACGGGCACCCTCGGCGGCTGACCGCCCGGCACGCGGCGGTGTCCGCCGCCCCGGTGCCGGCCAGCGGCTGATCGGCCGGCAGGGCAGGGGCGAGGAGTACACGATGCTGGTGGTCAAGGAACCGAGGGTGCCGATCCTCCCCGTGACCTCCTCCAGGCGACGCATCGACCTGGCTGTCACCTTCAGTACGAAACAGTCGTCCCCGGTCACATGGTGGCCTCCACGATCTCCGGCGTCGTGTCGGTCAGATCATGGAACGGCTTGTAGTTGCCGCTGGGACAGCGCAGCCGTACGAGGGCAGAACAGGAAAGAGGCCGGTGCCATGCGGAACTCACTCTTCGGGCCGTGGGGGAGTGGAGGACGGCGTAGGGGAGGGGAGGGGACGGCATGGGGGGGGGGGGGGGGGGGGGGGCGGGGCCGGTGTGCCGGCCCCGCCCCCGCTCGGGATCAGAGCCTGGACAGCTCGTCCACCAGGTCGTCCAGGCCGAGCGAACCCTGCGAGAGGGCGGCCATGTGCCAGGCCTTGAGGTCGAACGCGTCACCGTGCGCCTTGCGGGCGTTCTCCCGGCCCAGCAGCCAGGCGCGCTCGCCCAGTTTGTAACCGATGGCCTGCCCCGGCATCGACAGATAGCGGGTCAGCTCGCTCTCCACGAAGTCGGCCGGCCGGCCGCTGTGGCTGCCGAAGAACTCCTGGGCCAGGTCCGGCGTCCACCGCTCGCCCGGGTGGAACGGCGAGTCCGCCGGGATCTCCAGCTCCAGGTGCATGCCGATGTCCACGATCACCCGGCAGGCGCGCATCATCTGCGCGTCCAGGTAACCGATCCGGCGCTCCGCGTCGGGCAGGAAGCCCAGCTCGTCCATCAGCCGCTCCGCGTACAGCGCCCAGCCCTCGGCGTTGGCACTGACGTGGCCGATCGACGCCTGGTAGCGGGAGAGGGTGTCCGCCACGTGCGTCCACTGCGCGATCTGCAGATGGTGGCCCGGCACACCCTCGTGGTACCAGGTGGACACCAGGTCGTACACCGGGAAACGGGTCTCGCCCATGGTGGGCAGCCAGGTGCGGCCGGGGCGCGAGAAGTCCTCGGAGGGGCCGGAGTAGTACGGAGCGGCGGCACCGCCCGGGGGAGCGATCCGGGACTCCACCTTCCGTACGCGCTCGGCGAGTTCGAAGTGGGTTCCGTCGAGCGCCTCGATGGCTTCGTCCATCAGGTCCTGCAGCCACACCCGGACCTCTTCCACGCCCTCGATGTGCTTACCGTGCACATCGAGGTGGGCGAGCGCCTCCCAGGGTCCGGCACCAGGGAGGATCTTCTCGGCTTCGGTCTTCATCTCGGCGAGCAGCCGGTGGTATTCGGACCAGCCGTAGGCGTACGCCTCGTCGAGATCGAGGTCCGTGCCGTTGAACTGGCGGGCCCAGCGGGCGTAGCGCTCGCGGCCCACGGTGTCGGGGGCGCCCTCGATCGCGGGGGCGTACACCTCGCGCATCCACTCCCGCAGTGCGAGCAGCCCCTCGGCCGCCTTCCCCGCGGCCTCGTCCAGCTCGCCGCGCAGCGAGTCCGGTCCCGAGGACACGAAGTCCTGGAAGAATCCGGGCCCTTCGCCCCCGGCCCAGGTGCCGAGCTGCTCGATGAAGGTGGCGGTGGGGCGCGGACCCCCGTACAGCTTCCGCTCCAGGCCGAGCGCCAGCGAGGCGCGATACCCCTCCAGCGCGGTGGGGACGGCCAGCAGACGGTCCACGACCGCGGCCCAGTCCTCGTCCGTCGCGGTCGGAGTCGCCGTGAACACCTCACGGATGCTGTGGACCGGCGAGTGGATGTTGGAGACGGCCCGCAGGCCCTCGTCGGCCTCATGGATGGCGAGATCGGCCGTCAGGCGCTCGCGCAGCAGCCGGGCGCAGCGCTGTTCGGACTCGGTGTCCGCGCCCGGTACCTGTTCGGCGGCGTCGAGTTCCACGAGCGTCCTGCGGATCAGCTCGGCCGTGGCCGCCTGCCCGGCGGGCGAGAGATCGGGCAGGCTGCGAGAGCTTTCTGCGACACCGAGATAGGTACCCGTGATCGGGTCGAGTGCGATGTATGCGTCGACGTAGGCGTCGGCAACCTGGCGTGGCAGTGCGCTGCTCGATGTGTCTGACATGTGGACATCTTCGTACGGCGGAGGCCTTCTCGTCACCGGTATATGTCGTTCGGACCCGGTGCGGGCGTCGAGGTGGCCCGGATTCGACGCCCGCACCGGGCCATGGCCCGGCGGGAGTTCGGCACCCTTGAGGCCCGGGGTGGTCCGTCACGGCGCGGTCCGTCACGGCGTGGTGGCGTCCGGGTGGGCCGGGCGTTCCGGGCGTGACTCATGTGCGCCCGTGGCGGGAGGCAGGAGGGGACCGCACTCCCACTGCTGGAAGATCAGCCGGGTCTCCACCCGTGCGACCTCACGGCGTGAGGTGAACTCGTCCAGGACCAGCCGCTGCAGATCCGCGGTGCCGGCGACGGCCACATGCACCAGGTAGTCGTCGGGGCCGGTGAGGTGGAACAGTGCGCGGGATTCCGGCAGAGCCCGGATCCGGTCGACGAACGGACCGATGAGCTCGCGGCGGTGCGGCCGGACCTGCACCAGGAGCAGCGCCTCCAGACCACGGCCGAGCCGCGCCGGATCGAGCCGCAGCTGGTGGCCCAGGATCACACCGGAACGGCGCAGCCGTGCCACCCGGTCCAGGCAGGTGGAAGGGGCAACCCCGACTTCGGCGGCGAGCTCCCGGTACGTCATCCGTGCATCGTTCTGCAGGAGTCGCAGAATATGCAGATCCACCGGGTCGAGAGCGACGGATTCAGCCATCGGCCGAACGTAGCACGGGTCTTTCCCGCATCTTCCCGTTCACTGTTCAGAGTGGTGACATGGACACCGAATCCTCCGCGCTGACAGCACCGGCACCCACCCGGTCCAGGGCGCTCGCCACCGAAGCCGTGCACGCCGGACGCGACGATCTCGCCCTTCTCGGTCTGCACGCCGCACCGATCGACCTGTCCACCACCTATCCGTCGTACGACTCCCGGGGCGAGGCCGAGCGCATCGACGCCTTCGCCGCCACCGGAGCGAGGCCGGACGGGCCGCCCGTCTACGCAAGGCTCGACAACCCGACGACGGCCCGGTTCGAGACGGCACTGGCCCGTCTGGAAGGTGCCGACAGCGCCGTCGCGTTCGCCAGCGGAATGGCCGCGCTCACCGCCGTGCTGCTGGCCCGCGCGAGCAGGGGACTGCGGCATGTGGTCGCGGTGCGGCCGCTCTACGGCTGCAGTGACCACCTGCTGGGCGCCGGGCTGCTCGGCACCGAGGTGACCTGGACCGACCCGGCGGGCATCGCCGACGCGATCCGTCCGGACACCGGCCTGGTGATGGTCGAGACGCCCGCCAACCCGACGCTGGCCGAGGTCGACATCAAGGCCGTGGCGCACTCCTGCGGGTCCGTACCGCTGCTCGTCGACAACACCTTCGCCACGCCCGTACTGCAGCGCCCCCTCGAACACGGGGCGCGGATCGTGCTGCACAGCGCGACCAAGTACCTCGGCGGGCACGGGGACGTGATGGGCGGAGTCGTCGCCTGCGACGAGGAGTTCGCCGCGACGCTGCGGCAGGTGCGCTTCGCCACCGGTGGCGTACTGCATCCGCTCGCCGGATACCTGCTGCTGCGCGGCCTGTCCACCCTCTCCGTGCGGGTCCGGGCCGCCTCGGCCAGCGCCGCCGAACTCACCCGCAGGCTCTCCGCCGACCCACGTGTCGCGCGGGTGCACTACCCGGAGCTGGGCGGGGCGATGGTGTCCTTCGAGGTGTACGGGGATCCGCACCTGGTGATCGCGGGAGTCCGGCTCATCACGCCGGCGGTGAGTCTTGGCAGCGTGGATACGCTGATCCAGCATCCGGCCTCCATCAGCCACCGCATTGTGGATGAGGGAGACCGGCAGGCGGCCGGGGTCAGTGACCGCCTGCTCCGCATGTCGGTCGGTCTCGAGGACGTCGAGGACCTGTGGGCCGATCTGTGCCAGGCGCTCAGCGACGGATCTGCGGGTGCTGTTCCGTCTGCTCGTGCGCAGGGACCGGCCGGACGGGAGACGCAGCCAGCCGGGCGGTGATCACCAGCGTGCCCTCCTCGATCTGGTAGTCCAGGGGCAGCGCGAGTGCGCGCATGGCCGCGACCATGCCCGTGTTGTGGGCCTGGGTGACGGCGTACACGCTCTCGCAGCCGGCCTCGACGGCCAGGGCCACCAGCCGGCTGAGGAGCTCGGATCCGATACCGCGGCGCTGCCAGTCGTCCTCCACCAGGAGGGCGACCTCGGTCTCGTCCCCGTCCCAGAGCAGGTGGCCGAGTGCCACCAGCCGGCCGGAGGCCGTCTGTACGGCGAGCGTGCGGCCGAAACGAGGGCTCAGAAGGTGGTCCAGGTAACGGTCGGCGTCACGGACCGGGCCGTGGTAGCGCAGCCCGAGAGTGTGCTCGGAGCAGCGGTCGTGCATGGCGCGGGCGGCGGCGAGGTCGCTGCGGTCCGCGCGCCGTACGGTGATCTCGTTGCCCTCGGGGAGGGTGAGGACGTCCTCGCTGCGAGGCACGCGCGGGCCGAGCCGGGCGTCGAGCTCGACGAGGGCGCGGGCACGGGCGAATTCCGTCGGGGTGAACGGAAGATACGGGCGCTCGACCGTGATGACTCCGCCCGAGGGGTCGCGCAGCCTCATCACGGTGTCCTCCAGGACACCCTCCACGGGCGCGCTCTCCCCGGTGGGGCGCCCGGTGATCGACAGGGCGGGCAGCGAGTGGATGGTGCACCGTCCGAGGAGCTGGCGGAGCGCCAGCGGGAGCTCGGCCGCGTCCAGCGCCGTACGGGTGGCGAGGCCGATGACCCGGGTGGGGGTGTCCACCAGGTCGTGGGCGTCGGCGCGCTCGATCCAGGTGGAGGTGCCCCCGGCGGCGGCGATCTCCCGGCTGAGCTGCTGGGCAGGAAGGGCCGCGGGTGCCCGGAGCAGGAACTCGTCGACGGTGCCCTCCGCCAGCGGATGCGTCTGCAGGGTGAGGATGTCGATCTTGTGCCGGGCGAGCGCGATGCAGAGGGCGGCCAGGGTGCCGGGGGCGTCCTGCACCGTTGTCCGCATGCGCCACAGCACCGTTTCCATGACCTCGTCGGCGCCGACGGAGGCGGGCTCCGCGTCCGTGCCGACGAAGGCCACGGCGGTATCCGGGGGCGGGGCGTGGCTGTGCCGCCGAGCCCACCACGTGTGGAACGCGGCCGTGGCCACCAGGGCCACGGCCGCGGCGATGAGCAGGTACGGGCCGTCCGGCTGGTGCCCGATCAGGTTGGCGATCGCGTCGGCCACGGCAACCGCCGTGAAGAGAGCGGCCAGTTCGATCAGGTCCCGCCGCCAGTGGTGCGGACGGCGGGCACTCTTCGTGGATGTCACATCAGTCATGTCCTCACTGTGACCGACCGGTGTTGCCTGACCACGAACGCATTGTGACTGATGGGTTACGTGTGGATCTGGTCGCCTATCAGTACCTTTTGGCCGTCCCGGTCGCTGGTCAGGTGTCGAGAACGGTGAAGGCGACCGCCGGGAAGCGACGGCCGTTGATCTGGAGGGCGAGGGAGTAGGAGCCGGGGGAGACCTTCCACGGTGCGGTCGAGCGCAGCGGGTGCGCCTTGGCGAGCCGCAGCTCGTGGCCCGGCTCGACGGTGGCGCGGCGCACGAAGGCCACCTTCTCCCGCGGCCGGCCGCTCGGCCCCGTGGTGGCGATGACGATCATCACGTGGACGGGTGCGGTCGCGGTGAGAACGGCGGAGAAGTTCATCGTGTCGCCGGCGCGGAGTTCGGTGCGCTCCAGGACGAGTGGAGTGAGGGTGACAGGTGCGTCGTGGGCGTAGCCGAGGAGAGCGTAGACGGGCGGCCGGCCCTCCTTCAGCCGGTTGCTCAGGGCGTTGCGTGCGAGGAGGACGAACTGATCGCCGGTGACCCTGCCCGAGGCTTTCCACCGCTGGAGGGTGGCCGGCACGAGGTCGGGCCGGTGGCGGCGATGTCCCCCAGGTGGTCGGCCACGGAGGTGCGGACGTAGAGGTGCGGGTCGTCGTAGAGGATCTCGAGGACGGGCAGGCCCGTGTCGGCGGAGAGCGCGATCCGTGGGGCCCAGGGCAGCAGGGGCCGGGTGGCCTCGCTCGCCGGCC
Source organism: Streptomyces sp. NBC_01520 (assembly GCF_045040375.1). NCBI lineage: Bacteria > Bacillati > Actinomycetota > Actinomycetes > Kitasatosporales > Streptomycetaceae > Streptomyces > Streptomyces sp. NBC_01520. Next base: position 1,036,873 of record NZ_CP109404.1, on the reverse strand, counting down.
GGGCGTAGCCGGAAGTCCTCGTCGCGGGTCCACGCGGCGACGGCCTTTATCGTCTCGTCGGGGAAGTCGGCGAGAATGTGCCGCACCGGGAGCCCGGCGGAGAAGTACCCCGTCATGCGGGCCAGCGCGGCGAGCGACTGGTCCAGGTGCTCGGCGGTGCGCAGGTGGCGGGAGACGTAGGACGGTGATGGCGGCCGCATCCCGTCAGCATCAGGAGCTCAACGACGAGGCTGAACTCTCCGAGATCTTCAAGTAGATCGCTCGTCATCTGCAGAATCTGGTCAACAGCACCATCGCCGTGATCTCCGAGATCGAAAGGAACATCGAAGACCCGGAACTGATGGCCGTCCCAGGTCAGACAGCTCCCTACGAACAGTGCAGCGCCGGGTCCGGCACCTGATGGACGTCGACCTCCCGCGATCCGGAATTCACCAGGGCGGCCACCTCCTCGACGAGCTCGGCCACCGTCCCCGGGGCGGGTCCGAGGAGACGCGCGGCCGGTACCGGAGGCAGCGACTCCTCGTAGGGCTCCTCGGCAGCTCCCTCGGCCGGCAGGTCCCCGAACACCTCATGGCGGCGCCCCGGTGTATCGGTCCCAGCTGTGCCGCGGCAAGAGCGAGATCCTCACGCACGGCGTCGCCCACCGCTCGGAGGTGGCGCGCCGTCAGCTTGAGGGCCCGCTCCTGGATGCCCATGTCCTCGTGCCCGAAGGCCTCGGCGACGAAAGAATCGCGGGTGCGCCTCGGCGTCGCGCGGGGTGAGACCGCCCGCGGTCTCCAGGCCGAGCAACTGCCCGGCCTGCGAGGACTCCAGGAACGACGGGCGTGAGTAGGCCAAGGCCTGAACGGATCGGGTCATGGGAAATCCGTAGGACCCACCACTGACAACGGCCCCGGACACGAGCCCGGGGCCGGTCCTCAACGACGCCCGCTCACTGCCCCGTACGCCCCGGCTGCAGCACCTTGCTGAACAGGACCGTGCCGCCCTGAGCCCGCAACCGCACCGTCAACTCCCCGCTCCCGCCGTCGATGTCGACCTCACCGAAGAACTGCGGCGACTCCATCGGCGACACGTTCGCCCGGTCCGGTGCCTGGACGAAGACCCGCTCGGGTCCGAACGTGCCGTCGAGCGCGTTGGCCGGGAACCCTCCTGCCGCCAGCGGCCCCGACACGAACTCCCAGAAGGGCGCGAAGTCCTTGAACGCGGCTCGTTCGGGGGAGTAGTGCTGCGCCGAGGTGTAGTGCACATCGGCGGTCAGCCAGACGGTGCCCGTGATCCGGCGGTGCTTGACGAAGCGCAGCAGCTCGGCGATCTGCAGTTCCCGGCCGAGGGGTGCGCCCGGATCCCCCTGCGCGATCGCCTCGAAATCCGTGGCGCCGTCCGGGACGACCAGCCCCAGCGGCATGTCGGCCGCGATCACCTTCCACACCGCCCGGGACTGCGACAGTTCGCGCTTGAGCCATGTCAGCTGTTCGGCACCGAGGATGCCCGTCGCGTCGTCGGGCTGCCGGCCGGGGGAGTTCGCGTTGCGGAACGACCGCATGTCCAGGACGAACACATCGAGCAGCGGACCGTGGCGCACGACGCGGTGCATGCGACCCTCGGGGGACGAGCGGTGCAGCGAGGAGCTGTGCGGGGAGGAACCGTGCGACGACACCGGGAAGTACTCGCGGAACGCCCGCATCGAACGCGCCGCCAGGAGGTCCACGTTCTTCTCGGTGTAACGGGCGTCGTCGAGGATCTGTCCCGGGTACCAGTTGTTGCGTACCTCGTGGTCGTCCCACTGGATGACGGAGGGAACCTGCGCGTTGAACGCGCGCAGGTTGTCGTCGAGCAGGTTGTACCGGAAGTTCCCCCGGTACTCGTCGAGGGTCTCGGCGACCTTCGACTTCTCCGGGGTCGTGATGTTGCGCCAGATCCGCCCGTCCGGAAGCGTCACGCTGGGCTCCAGCACCCCGTCCGCGTAGATGTTGTCGCCGCTGCACAGGAAGAAGTCCGGGTCGAGGCGGCGCATCTCTTCGTACACCAGGTAGCCGCCGATGTCGGGATTGATGCCCCAGCCCTGGCCCGCGATGTCGCCGGACCACAGGAAGCGCACCCCGTCACGACGCCCGGCAGGGGCGGTACGGAAGGTCCCGTACACCGGCCTGCCGGTACGGCGAGGGTCGTGCGGGTCCGAGAGCGTGACGCGGTAGTGCACCTGCTCGCCGGCCGCCAGCCCGTACAGGGGCGTCGTCCCGGTGAAGTCCGTGCGCGCGCCGATGAGCGGACCGTGCCACCTGCGGGCCCGGCGGAAGGACTCGGTCGCCGAGGTCTCGACCAGCATCCGTGCCGGACGGTCGGATCGCACCCACACCAGCGCCGACGACGCCGTCACATCACCCACCTGCACGCCCCACGCGGCACTCGGCCTGCCTGACAGAGCGAAGGCGGGAGCGGCGGTGACAGCGGAAGGAACGGCGAAGGCGGCCGATGCGACGAGTGACCCCCGCAGCACGCTGCGTCGGTCCGGGGCCGGAATGCGAGGACGGTTCGACATCGATGCGCCTCCAGGGGCGACGGGGCAGGCGGACTGCCGTTACGACCGGGCGGTCTTGGCTGAGTGCCGAGTCATGCCTAGTGCCCGGCGGCGGCGGGCATGCCAACCCCAGATGAACAGCGGGGCCGTACCGGTCAACTCGTCGCCGTGGCAACGGCCCTGCCCGCGTTCGATCCATGGCGACTGCCGGTCTCCATCACGCGGTACCTGGTTCGTTCGCCGCTCCGACCGCCTCGGACAGCAGGTGGATTCCGCGTGCGATCTCGGCCGGGACCAGATGCGCGTACCCGAGCACCAGCCGGACGGTGAGGTCGTCGGCGTCCGCCGTCCCGTAGTCGCTCAGCGGACGCAGTGCGATGCCGGCCGCGTCCGCCCTTCGCAGGAACTCCGGCTGCGGGCCGAAGCGCTGGGGCAGCCGGGCGATGATGTGCAGGCCGGCGGTGATTCCGCTGACCTCGGCCCCGGGAAAGTGCTCGGCGAGCGCCGCGGTCACGGCGTCCGTTCTCGCCGCCATCGGCATGGTCGGCTTCAACCTGGCCGTGCTGGCCGCGGAACGATCGGCCGAACCAGCCGTCCCGGGAGTGCTCGTCGGCTGCGCGCCCATCGTCGTGAGCCTCCTCGTCCCCTTGCGGGAGGGACGCCGCCCGGCCAGGACGGTCCTGATCGCGGTCGGCCTGGTCGCCGCAGGGGCGTTCGTCGTACAGGGCTGGGGCCGGACCGACCTGGCCGGCATCCTCTTCTCCGTGGGCGCGCTCGCCGGTGAGGTCGGCTTCGCGGTACTCGCCGTGCCGGTGCTGCGCCCGCTCGGCCCGAAACTGCTGTCCGCGACCGTCTGTGGCATCGCTGCCGTGGAGTCGGCCCTGCTCGGCGTGCTCCTCGGCGGGGAGGTGTTCCTGCGGGTGCCCACGGTGGAGGAAGGGCTCGCCCTGCTGTGGCAGGCGGCCGTCGTCACCGTGATCGGGTTCGTCTGCTGGTACAGCGGGATGCCGGCGCATCGGTGCCGAGCGAGCCACGCTCTTCTCGGGGCTGATCCCCGTCTCGGCCACCCTCACCGCGCCACTCGTCGGCAACGGGTCCTACGGAGCGACTGCGAACGGGACCGATGTGGCCATGCCGCTCCCCGGGACGGTCCGGCCCGAGTGGGCGGGAAGGTGGTAGAAGCGCCATGTCCGGGTGCTGCGCGAGTTGGGCGCACTGGCGTGGTGGCGGCATGGGAGCAAGCGCAATCTCCGGCTCCCCGGTCGCGCGTACACGGCCACGGCCACCATCTACCCCGCGGTGATCCCCCCGGTGTACGACGACGCGATGGGGCACCGACTCGCTGGCTCCGGTTACGAAGCCCGGGTCTGCGGAGTGACTGAGGCCGGCGGGGAACGTGCCGTCACGGCGTCGGCCGCACACAGTTCGCAGGGTGGTCTCCCTGTGGACAACCTGCCTGTGGATAAGTCCAGTTCAGGGGCGCGTGAGCCCCATTCTCCTGGTCGGTACCACCCATCACCTGAAGCTGAGGTTGAGAGTGGTGGTGACTACACCTCGCGCCAGCGCGCGAGCCGCGACACCAACTCCCCCGCCCCCGAAAACAGCAGCAGCAAGACCCGCGGGGCCCGACGGACCGCTCGTCAGGTGCAGCGCGGTATCTGGATCACCCGACAGGTGCGGGCCCGGGTTCAGTGGACCCAGGGCGTGCGGCTGCGGCGCCTGGAGTACGTACTGCGCCCGCTCCTGGACGCGGGGCTGGATGCCGACACGATCGCGGCGGAACTGCACTCCTGGATGCTGACCTGGCGCCCGACCCGCCCGGCGGAGTACATCCGGGTCCAGCTGGCCAAACAGGTCTCGAGCGAGCACACGGCGGACCAGTGCGAGGCCGCTGAGGGCTGGAACGAGGAGGAGGCGTCCGGAGCGCTGGCCGCGTCCAGGCCCGACCTGGTGCGCAGTGTCCTGGACGGCCTTGCCGCGGGACTGGCTGCCTACTCCGCGACCCAGGCCGAGCGGGGCCTGGACGACCTCGGTGACCACGATGCTGCCGGCGACATCGCCGAGTTCCTCAGCGGCTCGACGGGAGTTCCGGCATGACGGAGACCACCGCATCCGGTGTCGACCTGGCCCGAGCCGCTTACCGGGCTGCCCGGGCCGCAGCGAAGGCTGCGCCCCAGCCCAAGCGCCGAACCGGTGCAGCCGCACCTCGCCGTCCTCGGGGCGCGGGCCGGGATCCGCTGTCCTTCGGCGACGCAATCAGTCGGATGGTTGTCGAGCGGGGGTGGGAGCTGGCTGCGGCCGGCGGCAGTGTGCTCGATCAGTGGCCCTCGATCGCCCGCATCTCGTCGGCAAGGTGGCGGCTGTGGGCTGTGACCCGGAGACCCGAACCCTGCAGTTGCTGCCCTCCGTCTCCGCTTATGCCACGCAGCTGAACCTGTACCAGCGCGACATCGTGGCCAAGATCAACGAGGTGATCGGCTCGGACACTGTCCGCACGCTGAAGGTTCTGCGACCTGCGGCTCTCACCGGTCCTCGGTCACCCGACGCGGCGGCATTCGACGCTCCGGCCGAGCCGTTCTCCGCTGAGCCGGCCTCAGACGGGCCGGTCGCGGCCAGTCGCTCCGAGTCTCCGGCCGGATACCGCGCGGCGCTTGCCGCGCATCGCGCTACCTGGACGTCGTCGAGGTCGGTGGATCCGCAGGTCAGCGTTGCGGCGCAGCGGCAGGTCAGCGAGCGGATGCGGGAGCCGGAGGAGCGTTTCGGGGACGGGCTGAGCGAGGTGGGCAGAGTGCGGGCCAGATCGATGACTGAGGGCCGCGCAAGGTCCAGTGACGCCGCACGGGCGCGAGCGCTGAAGAAGCTGGCCGAGGAGCGAGAGGGGCATCACCGCGGGCCTGTCCCCGGCCGATCCTGACGGCGAGGGACGGCTACCGACAGCATGACCGCAGATCGCACTCGTCGAGCGATCCGCGGCTACCGGGCGGTGGTGGACCCTGCCGCCGTGGGCTCCACTTCGAGACCTTCGTCTTCGCCACCCTGCGCTGGGAGGCACCCGACACCGTCACCGCCTTCGAGGAAGCGGTGGCCGCCATCCCGCACGTCATGCAGGCCCAGCGCCTGTTCGGCGAACCGGACTACCTGCTGCGCGTGGCCACCGCCGACCTGGCCGCCTTCCAGCAGCTCTACGACCAGCAGCTCGCCCGCCTTCCCGGCGTCCAGCGCCTGACCTCCACCCTCGTCATGAAGCACGTGATCGAAGACCGCCCCCTGCCCGCATGACACCACCGCCCGCTTGGGGAACCCGTCCCCGGGCCCTGGTTCCCGGACCTCGGTGAAGACCGGCTGAACGTGCGGGCAGGGCCGTTGTCACGGCTTCAGGACGTCGGCGGCGTGTCAAAGCTGGCGAAGTACGCGGCGGCCATGTCCTCGTCGCCGTGTCCGGCTGCGGCGGCGCGCTCCAGGCGGTCGGCGCTCGCGGCGGCGACGTCGAGCCGGACACCGTGCCGGCGCCCCGCCTCGACGATGAGGCGGGCGTCCTTGGCAGCCGTGTCCACGGCGAACTGGGCCGGGGACAGCCGGCCATCGAGGACGAGGCCGGCCTTGGCGCGCAGATACGGCATGTCGAGGCCGCCGCCCGCGATGGCGTCGAAGAAGCTCTGCGGGTCCACACCCAGGGCCTGAGAGAGGGCAAGGACCTCGCCGGCCGCGTTGGTGGCGGCGATGACCCAGCTGTTGGCCACGAGCTTCAGCCGGGTGGCGCTCCCGGCGGCCCCGTCCTCGCCGGTCCACACGGTGCGAGCGCCGACCGCGTCGAAGACGGGGGTCACGGCGCCACGGTGATCGCTGGGTCCGGCGGCCAGAACGGTCAGCTGCCCGGCTTCGGCGGGCTGCCGGGTGCCCAGCACCGGAGCGTCGTAGAAGACGAGCCGGTGCGCACGGGCGAAGCCGGCCAGGTCGACGATCGCCTCGATCCCCGCGGTCGTCGACTGCACCCACGCCGTGCCGGGACGCAAGGCTTCGGCGGCCTGTTCCATAACGCCGAGGACGGCAGGGCCGTCGTACAGCATGGTCAGGACGACATCGGCGCCGTTGACGGCCTCGGCCGGGGTCGCGGCGACCTCCACACCGTCGGCGGCGAGGGGCTCGGCTTTGCCAGGGGTGCGGTTCCAGGCCCGCACCGTGTGTCCGCAGCGGGCCAGGGTACGGGCCATTGCGGCCCCCATGATCCCTGTGCCGAGGACACCGACGGTGCGCCTGCCGGTCATCGATCCGCCTTCCCGTACGCGGCGTTCACGAGGCCGTCCAGCCATGCCTGGTGGCCGTTGAGCATCGGGTTCGGCCGCTCCCCGGCAAGCGCCGCGGCGGGCCGGCCGATCTGCGATTCCTGGGTCAGGATCCGCAGCCGGCCGCCGGGCAGGTCCTCCACCAGCCAGGCGTGCAGCACGTCCAGCCGCTCCTCGGGCGTGCCGTCCTGCTTCGCGGTCCACGACAGGCGTCCGGGCACGCCCTGGGCGGGGTCCTGGAACTCGACGACGCGGGCGTCCAGGGGAGGGAAGCCGAAGGTGCCGAAGCTGAAGACGAGGTCCTTCTTCAGCTCGGGGCCGCCGTCCTGGGGGAAGGAGATGTCGGCGACGTTGTCGTAGTACGACTCCCAGGTCGAGGTGTCCACGAGGTAGCGCCACACCTGGGCGGCGCTCAGACCCTGGACGATCACCTCGTTGGAGACGAAGTTGTCGCCGGTGCCGGGCAGGTACTTCTCGGGCCAGTTGATCGCGTTCTGCGTGGTCATGCCGGGGTTCCTCTCGGAGGGGCGGACTTCGGGACGGCGTTGCCGCGTCAAGGGCATCATTACGGTCCGCTGCCGTTGCCGCCTTTTGGCGACTCCTCGAAACTAAGCCCGTAAGCCATCGGCCAGCCAATAGGGAAGCCGATCCCTCCCATCGGGGTGCCGATGGGTTCCGGGGCTATCCTGAGGTTCATGAAGCACTCGCCGCCCGACGAGCCGTCGACAGGGCCCGGGGAGCCCGTCCCGGCCGCGACGCCCGCGACCGAGACCGCCCCCGCAGGGGTGAGGACCGCCCCGCATGCGGACCTCAACCTGCTCCGCACCTTTCTGGCCGTCTACCGTGCCGGTTCGTTCACCGCGGCGGCGCCTCTGCTCGGCCTGTCCCAGCCGACCGTCACCGCCCAGATCCGCACACTGGAGCAGCACAGCGGGTACGAGCTGTTCACCCGGCTACCGCGCGGGGTCGAACCCACTCCTCGCGCCCACGAACTCGCCGCCCGCTCCGCCGCGCCCCTCGACGCCCTGGCCTCCCTGGACAGCGGCCCCCTCCCGGGCCGAGCCACTCCTGTCCACCTCGCCGGCCCCTCCGAGCTGCTGTGCACCCGCGTACTGCCCGCACTCGCCCCGCTGGTCGCCGAGGGCGTGCAGCTCCGCGTCAGCACCGGCCTGACCGAACCACTCGTGGACGAACTCCGGGCTGGCCGGCACGACCTGGTCATCGCCACCCGGCGACCCAGGGGCCGCGCCTTGGCCTCGGCGCCCCTCACTGACGAGGAGTACGTCCTGGTAGCAGCCCCCCGCTGGCAGGCACAGGTGGACACCGCCCAGACCGCCGACGACCTCTGCGGAGCACTCAGGGACATCCCTCTCGTCACCTACGCGGAGGACCTGCCCATCGTGCGCCGTTACTGGCGGCTCGTCCTCGGTAGACAGCTCACCACCCAGGCGGCTGTCACCGTGCCCAACCTGTACGCCGTCGTCTCCGCGGTCGCCGCCGGCGCCGGCTACAGCGTCCTGCCCCGCTCCCTGTGCCAGGACCACCTCACCGCCGGCACCCTGGCCTTCCTCCACGACCCGGACGAGCCCCCGCTCAACACCCTTTTCCTCGTCCAGCGCCCCGGCATCGAGACCAACTCCGACGTCATCCGCGTCCGCGATACCCTCCGCCACGCGGCCCTCACCTGGTAGGAGCAGCGAGCCGTCGTCAACGAGACCGCCGCAGCCGGCCCGTCGCGCCTCGGTAAACCCCTCGACGCCTGCAGCTGTCCCCGCCTCGTCCGCATCGAAACAGGGGTGTGGGTCATCGCACCGGACCCGCGATTCGCGCTACCGCCGAGCCTTGGAAGCACACCGTGCGGCATGGCAGAGCATGCCGCGGGACGCAGCGATCCAGGCGGCGGCCGAGCGGCAGATCAAGGAACAGACGCGCGAGTCGGCCGAGCGATTCGGCGAAGGGCAGGCACCCCCGCGGCGTAGGCGCCTTTCTGACGGGCCACCAAGGGCCGGTGCCACGCGCTACGGCGCTTGAGGATCGGCCGACGGACGGGAATGCCGCCCTGGTGGTGGCATTGGTCAGCACCGAGAATCACAGTTGGCCAAAGCGCCCAAGCACTCCCGTACGATGAAGTTGTAGCGAAGAACTGCGACAGGCCTGCATCGGGTGCAACCGATACAGGCCCGTCGCTTGCGTCAGCAGGAAGTGAGCCCGGCCGTGTTGCATTCGGCCGGGCTCATTGCTGAAGCCTGGCGCCCGTTTGGGTTCACGTCTCGTCTGGTGGCTACCGGACGAACCGCGTCGCACATTCGATGAGCACCGCCATCACGGGCGCCCAGGCGAGCAGGGCCTTCTGTCGGTACGACAGCCGTGGCTCGCACGAGCATCCATCCTTCGGTTCCATCGGCTTCTCCCATCCAACCCCATGAGCCCTGGGTCAGGGCCTTCGCCGGCTCCCGGCGAAGAACGAGAGGGCTTCAGGTGAAGCAGCCCCAAGCATATGCGAGTTGGGTCAGGCACTCGCCTGCCGCCGGTCAAGAAGAAGCGGGCAGCCACCGCACGTCGATCCGGCGAAGGCGGGTCGGCAAGGAATCATGAGGGCGACCTGTGATATAGCCGCCAACTTCTCTTCGTTCACCGCTGTCGTGACCAGTCCATGTCGAACCGAGGAGAGATTCGGTGACCGAGGCCCGTACGGCGGCCGCATTTGTTCTGCTGGGACTGCAGGCGCTGGGTTCGTAACTCTCTCGAACGTGAGAGCGATTTCGGTTCTGGCACTCGCCGTAGCTGTATGGGTGGCTCTGAGTATCTGAGGCCCCCGTGTGGTGAGTGCCGCCCTCTGTCACACCTCACCGGAAGCACGGGGAGCTCCTGCAGCAGAGTGGCGTTACGCGGCTCCTGCCCCTGACTCGGCCGCCAGATGGCACTTCCTGGATGGCGGACAACGGGTCGATGCTGGACTGGCCGATCTCGCCAGCGGATTGTCGGCAAGGGGGTGCGACCTCCCGCGTTCGTGGCAACATCGGGGACATGGGAAGAGCCTCACGCCGCCGGGCTGAACACCGGGCCGGCCGGCTGTACCGAAGTTCACCACGGTTCTCAGGCCGCTGACGTCCGATGATCTGCCGCAGGTCATGCCCTTGCTCCGTGGGGTAGCTGAGCACAGGGATCCGGAGAAGCTGGAGCTCTACCTGGCGGAAACATCCCCCGCCAACCGGTTCGGTGTCGGTCTGGTCGCCGAGGTCGACGGCAAGGCCGTCGGATTTGTCGCAGGGGCAGGTATCGCCGTCGCCCTGTCTGGACTGGACGTGTCCGAAGAGGACATCACCAGGCGCATCGGGTTGCTGGACATACTGGCCGTGCACCCGGATTACCAGCGGCGTGGGATCGGAGCTCTGCTCTGTACGACCTTGCTGGACCGGTTCAGGGATACGGGGCAGCGATTGGTCGTGGCGAAACTCGCCAACGGCAGGCGTGATCTCATCCCGATCTATGCGGGTTGGGGATGGAGCGTGGGCGGCAACGGCAGCGGCCTGGCGGTCGAGCTGGGCTCCCACCCAATCGTCATCGCTGAGCATCCAGCGGAGCGCATCGCCTGGAAGGCTCTCTCGTCCAGGGTTCGTCCGGGTTCCTCTGGGGTGCAGGGAGAAGTGGCCGTGTCCGGGATGTTCGACTGACGGGTTGGTCAAGCTGATACGTCTTGTCACCACTAATTACCGCTGAGTAGCTTGCAGTTCAAGGGGCGGGGCGAATCCTGCTGGACACTGTCCGGCGTGTCGGCTGGGATGGAGACGTGACTGCTGACACCGCGACCGATCTGTTCGAAGAAAACCGGCCCGTCCTCACGGGGGTCGCCTACCGGATGCTCGGCCGTGTGGCCGATGTCGAGGACGTGGTGCAGGAGGCGTGGCTGCGCTGGTCGTCCGCGGAGCGCGAGGGTGTGCGGGAGCCGAGGGCCTTCCTTGTCCGGATCACCACCCGGCTGGCCATCGACCGCCTGCGCCACCTGCGGTCCAGACGCGAGTCGTACGTGGGGCCGTGGCTGCCCGAACCCGTTGCCACCGGCTTCGGGCCCGCAGTCCCCGACACCGCGGAACAGGTGGTCCTCGCCGATTCCGTCTCGCTGGCCGTGCTGGTCGTCCTCGAGTCACTCTCCCCGCTGGAACGCGCGGTCTTCGTCCTGCGCGAGGCCTTCGGCTTCCCGTACGCGGAGATCGCGGCCACCCTCGAACGGTCCGAAGCGGCGGTACGCCAGCTCGCAGGCCGTGCGAAACGGCATGTGGAGGAACGCAAGCCGCGTTACGACGTCGATCCGGCCGTGCGCCGGGAACTCACCGAGCGCTTCCTCGCCGCCGCGTCGGGCGGAGACCTGGAGCAACTGCTCGCCCTGCTGGCGCCCGACGTGCGGCTGGTCGGCGACGGCGGAGGTAAGTCGAAGGCGCCGCGCCGGATCATCGAGACGGCGGACAAGGTCGGCCGCTTCCTCTTCGCCGTGGGGCAGGGCGGGGTTTCGGGGATGGAGGCCGCGATCGTGGAGCTCAACGGCGGCCCGGCCCTCGTGATGACCGTCGACGGGAAGCCGGACACGGTCTTCCAGGTGGAGGTCAGGGGAGGCGTCATCCAATGCGCCTACATCATTCGCAATCCGGACAAGCTGGCCGGTTTGCTCAGGGGTTAGGACTTCGACAGCTGGTCGATCGTCCTCCCGGGCTGTTGCCCGGCTGCCCCGCGCGGTAGCCGGGCGACGCGTGAGCCGCGACCGCATGAGCCGCGCACCGCATTGCACCAGCCCCACGGGCCTGCCCGGACGTGGGGTTTTCCGCTGCCCGGGCCTCACGGCTCCACGAACGTCCTGTGAACGCTCTGCGGCAGAGACCGTCCCGCTCCGTTACCGGGAGAGTATTGGTCTTGACCAAGGTGGTACGCCGCCCTAAGGTTCTGAACGTTAAGACAGGAACCTTTAATAAATAACGTCGCGGATATGGACGCTGGGCGATTGCGGAGGATCAGGGTGGGGACCACGCAGCTGGAATCGGTACAGGAGCCGAAGTACTGGCACCTCAAGACCGTGCTCAGTGAGGCACTCGACTCGGACTTTGCGGTGGGAGAGATCCTGCCCAACGAGCGTGATCTCGCGGCGCGCTTCGGCGTCGCCCGGGCAACGCTCCGACAGGCTCTGGAGCAGCTGGAACTCGAAGGCAGACTGCAGCGTCGCCGGGGTGTGGGCACCACCGTCGCCCCGCCCCGTGTCGGCGTGGCCGTCGCCGCGGCGCAGCACGACTGGGCTGGCGGAGGCTCGTCGGACGAGGCGTGGCAGCCCGTCGAGTGCACCACCGCGAAGGCTCCTGCCGCCGTGGCCGCCGTACTCGACAACGGCGCCGAGGACGAGGTGCACGTCGTGCGCCGTATCCGTGTGGCCAACGGGCAGTCCGTCGCCGCGGAGCTCCTCTACGTCCCGCAGTCGTCCGTGCCCGAACTCTCCGCGATCGACGCGCCGTCCGGCCCGGCCCGGGCACGGAGCGTCCTGCGCGAGCTGCACCGTCTGGGCCTCGACGGCCAGGACCGCTCGGTCGAGCTGGGATCGGCCCGGGCGGACGACGCCAGGGAGCTCGACCGGCTTCCCGGTGCCCCGGTTCTCGTGGTCACGACGCGCTACTTCGCCGCTTCCGGTACGGCCGCCGTTTCTGTGGCCACCTACCGGGCCGACACCTGCCGGCTCACCTTCGGTGACTCCGGCGCCCTGGAGATCAGCCACGAGGAGCAGGAGCAGCAGGCCTCCTGACTCACCGGCTCCGAGGTTCCTGTCCCCGGCGCCGACGCGCCGCCCTCCGGCGGAGCCCCCCCAGCAACACCCGTGCGGCCCGTCGCAGTCAGCGGCGGGCCGTCACCGTACCCTCCACGGCGAAGAGCTGCTCCTCGACATGGTCCAGGGCCAGCCGCAGGGCGCCGGTGGCGACAGCGGCCTCACCCAGCAGCGAGAGGGTCACCCGGGGCGGCCGCAGACAGTAGCGGGCCAGCTCGTCCCGGAGCGGATCCAGGACACCGTCCAGGCCGGCGGCCCAGCCTCCGATCACCACCAGCTCGGGGTCGAGGGCGAGCACCAGGGCGGCGACATCGTGTACCAGCCTCTGAATGAACCGCTCGACGGCTGCCCGCGCTCCGGCGTCGCCCTGCTTGGCCGCCGCGAACACCGCGGCGACTGCGTGTTCGTCCAGCGGATCCAACGGGGTGTCCGTCGTGGAGAGCAGGTGTTCCGGCGTGACATCCCGGCCCAGCAGGTGCAGCGCACCGATCTCGCCCGCCGCACCACCGAACCCGCGGTGCAGCCGCCCGCCGATCAGCGAACCCGCCCCGGGGCTCAGACCGGCCAGGACGAAGACGATGTCGTCGGACTCCGTGGCCGCACCCTTCCAGTGCTCGGCCACGGCAGCCGCATTCGCGTCGTTCTCCACCAGCACCGGACAGCGGAAGGAACGCCGCAGCTTCTCGCCCAGTGCGAGGCCGGTCCAGTCGGGCAGCGCCGTACCCAGCCGCACGGTGCCGTCGGCCTCCACGATGCCGGGGCTTCCCACACCGACCGCGCGCAGACTGCTCCGGGCGACCCCAGTGCGCCGCAGAACATCGGCGATCACGGCCCTGACCTGGTCGATCCTGTCATCCGCACACGCGGTCTCGGACACCTCGCGTGAACCGGCACCTATGATCCGGCCGTCCAGCCCGGACAGCAGCGCCGAGACGCGATGAGGACCGATCTCGATACCCAGCAGATGACCTGCCTCGGCACGGAACCTGAACCGTCTCGCGGGCCGTCCCTGCTTTCGGGCTCCGCTCTCGTCGGGCATAGCCTCGACGACCAGGCCCGCTGCGAAGAGGCCCTCGACCACGCCCTCGACCGTGGGACGGGACAGGCCCGTGATCCGGGTCAGGTCCGTGAGCGTCGGAGATTCGGCCCCCCGGAGGGCATGCAGAACCACCGCGGAATTGATCCGCCGCAGCAGAGACGGGTCCCCACCGGTCAGCCGGCCCACGGTGTGTCCTCCCAGGTCGTGCGCATGTCTGCCGGATCGTACTCGTTGGCCGAGGTCGCGGCGACAGCCACCCGGAGCCGGTACCGAGAGGTGACCTCGGTCAGCCCGGAGCCACGAAGCCGGACTCGTAGGCCGCGATCACCGCCTGGGTTCGGTCCCTCGCCCCCAACTTCGCCAGCACCGCGCTGACATGCGACTTCACCGTCTCCACCCCGACCACGAGCTTGGCCGCGATCTCCGCGTTGGACAGGCCCCGCGCCATCAGACGGAGCACCGCCGCCTCACGGTCGGTGAGCGCCGCCCGGTCCATGACCGCCCGCGCCTTCGTGGTGCCGTACTCGGCGGCGAGCTGTCTGACCGCTGCGGGGAACAACAGTGACTCCCCCTCGGCCACCAGCCGTACCGCGTGCACGATCTCCGCGGGCCGGGCCCGCTTGAGCAGAAACCCGTCCGCGCCGGCTCGCAGCGCCTCGTAGACGTACTCGTCGTTCTCGAACGTGGTGACCACCAGGATCTTCGGCGGTTCGGGAACGGTACGCAGCACCACCCGCGTCGTCTCGATCCCGTCCATCAAGGGCATCCGCACATCCATCGCCACCACATCGGGGCGCAGTTGACGTACGAGAGGAATCACGGCCGCGCCGTCGGAGGCCTCACCCACCACCTCGATATCGGGCTGGGCCTCAAGGACCGCGCGCAGTCCCGCGCGCACCAGAGGCTCGTCGTCGACCAGAAGTACGGTAACCGGCATCCGGTCAGCGTATGTGCTCCAGCGGGAGGCTCGCGTGCACCATCCACTCTCCGTCGTACGGACCCGTCTTGGCCTTTCCGCCCAGCAGAGCGGCCCGCTCCCGGATGCCCCGCAGCCCGCTGCCGCCGCCCTGCCCACGGGGCGACCCCTCGAGAGGATTGGTCACCTCCAGCTCCAACGAGGCACCCGCGACGCGGATCCTCACCCGCACGGGGACGGCACCGGCGTGACGCAGCACATTGGTGAGTGACTCCTGCAGGATCCGATACCCCTCACGGGACACCGGACCCGGGATCAGATCGAGTGAACCGGACACCTCCGCGTCGATCTTCGCCCCGGAGCCACGAGCCGAGTCCAGCAGCTTGTCGGCCTCCGCCAGTGTCGGACGCCCACTCGCGGGAGTGTCCGATTCGCGCAGCACCCGCAGGACCCGCTCCAGATCGTCCAACGCGTCGCGTCCCGTCTCCTCGATCGCGGCGAGTGCCCGCTGTGTGAACTCCGGGTCACCCGCCGTCCGGGCCGCCCCCGCCTGTACGACCGCGACCGTCAGCGCGTGCCCGATCGAATCATGGAGCTCGCGCGCTATGCGATTGCGTTCGAGGAGCATCTCGGTGCGCTCCTCCAGCGCGGTCATCCGTTCCACGGGTGACGGGCCGAGCAGCCGGCGGGCAGCAGCTGTGACGATGTCACCGCACAGCACGACCACACCGAGCAGCAGGAGAATCGGCAGGGGGGCGAGCAGGGCGCACCACCAGCCTGGCTCGACACCTCGGGCCAGCCAGTCCTCGCTCGGAGCCGTTCCGAACGAACCTCGCACGAGATCGACCGTCGTCGCCGGCAGCCAGACCGTCGCGAAGGTCGCCACCGTCGCGAGAACCAGCCGTACCTCCAGCCAGGCAACAGTGCGCCAGCGGGCGGTCCATGTCGTGGCCGGATCGGCGGAGATCGCGGCGTCGGGGCGGCCCCGCTGGTCGGGCGTGAGCAGCAGCTGCGCCTGGATTCCTTCGCCGAGGCGCATCGCCGGAAGCAGCCCGACAGGTATCGCGAACAGGAACGGCATCCAGGGCCTGCTCGGCGAGATGAACAGCCACACGCTGGCCACCGCGGCCGGAATGAGCAGGTGCAGCCAGCGACTGTACGTGGCCGGTCTGGCCAGCCTTGCGAGGTAGCGGCGCATGCTGCCATCGTGCCAGCGCCGGCCGGGGGACGGCTCCCCCGGGAGAGGGAGACGATCCACCCGGGCGGGGGAGGCCACGGACCTGGCCCCGCGGCCAGGCTGAGGTCATGACCAGCATCGACGTGCACGAGCTCACCAAGGACTACGGACCCACCCGTGCGGTGGACCACCTCACGTTCAGCGTGCGACCCGGCCGGGTGACGGGATTCCTCGGGCCCAACGGCGCGGGCAAGTCCACCACCATGCGCCTGGTCCTCGGCCTGGACCGGGCGACCGGCGGCACCGCGACGATCGGCGGGCAGACCTACACATCACTGGTAAATCCGCTGCGCCGGGTGGGCGCCCTGCTCGACGCCCAGGCGGCACACGGTTCGAGGACCGCCCGTAATCATCTGCTGGCACTCGCCACCAGCAACGGCATAGAGGGCAGCAGAGTCGAGGAGGTGCTGGTGGAGGCCGGCCTCGGCTCGGTCTCAGGGCGGCGGATCAAGACGTTCTCGCTCGGAATGCGGCAGCGCCTCGGTATCGCCGCGGCCCTTCTCGGGGACCCCGAGGTGGTGATGCTGGACGAGCCGTCGAACGGGCTGGATCCGGAAGGCATCGTCTGGATCCGAGAGCTGATGCGGAGACTGGCCGGTGAGGGCCGCACGGTCCTGGTCTCCAGCCATCTGATGAACGAGACCTCGTCGTTCGCCGATCATCTGGTCGTTCTCGGCAAGGGCAGGCTCCTTGTCGACATGCCGATGCGGGAGTTCCTCGCGTCCCGCAGCCGGCCCGGTGTCCGGCTGCGCACGACGGAATCGGCGCGGCTGCGCGATGCATTGATCCACAAGGGATACGAGCCCGTACAGGACGACGACGGGCGGTGGGCGGTGGACGGAGCCACGGCGGAGGAGATCGGCGCCCTGGCCGCCTTCGAAGGCATCCCCCTTCTCGAACTCATCGACGAGCAGGCCACGCTGGAAGAGGCCTACCTCGATCTCACGGCGACCGAAACGGAATTCGCCGCCACCACATCTCCCACCGCCGGCCAGGAGGTCTGACCATCATGACCATGTCGACGACCGCGGTACTGCACTCCGAGTGGATCAAGATGAAATCAGTGCGGTCCGTCTTCGGTTCGCTCATAGCGGTCTTCGCCGCCACCCTCCTTGTCACGGTGCTCGTGTTCGCCACAGTCGGGCAGGCCGAGGCGGACAATCCGGGTAACGACGTAGTCTTCTCCGCTTTCTACGCCCTGAACTTCGGCCAGATCGCAGCCATCAGCTTCGGTGCGACCGCTCTTTCGTCCGAGTTCCTGAACGGAGCCCTGCGGATATCGCTCACGGCCGTCCCGAGCCGCGGCCTCTTCTACGCCGCGAAGATTGCGGTGGTCGGTGGGCTCGCCCTCGTCGTGGGACTGATCACCAGCTTCGCCACATTCCTGGTGGGCCAGCTGTTCATGGGTGAGTACGCGATCGGTCTCGGCGAGCCCGGCGCTCTGCGGGCGGCGTTCGGTGGCGGTGTCTACCTGGCTCTCATCGCCCTGTTCTCGGCGGGACTGACGGCGGTGCTTCGCAGTGCGGTTGCCGTGCTCAGCCTACTCATCCCCTTCATCCTGATCGTTTCCTTCGTGGTCGGAGACATAGCCGGCGGAGTTGCCCAGTACCTGCCGGACCGGGCCGGGCAGTTGGTGCTCTACCAGAATCCGGAAGGAAGCCTGGGCCCGTGGACCGGTCTGGCCGTCACGGCCGGATGGGCCGCCCTGACACTGTTCGCCGGCTGGTGGACGGTGCGGACCAGGGACGCCTGAGCAGCGGCACGGATATCACCTCACCCCTTCGGGCACCCGACATGAGACGGGTCTGGGATGCCGCGGGTGCGGGTGAGCGGCCGGGGAGAAGCCGGGTGCCAGTGCGGATGGTCCACGGACGGCATGACCACCGCACACACCTCCGCCTCATCGAGGCAACGCGCACCAGGGATTTCCTTCCGGAACGCACCATGCACCGTGCAGGGCTCGGGCATCAGCAGACCGGTGGACGGTTGGCGGCGATCCAGTCGTCGGGGCGCCACAGTGGACCAGGTCTTCATCAGAGTCGCCGGTGTCCTTCCGCCGGCTGGCTCGTTCGCTTTCAGCAGCAGCGTTTGTCCGGCACTTTGGGCAACATCTGGAGGTCGATGGGCGCGCGAATGTTCACGAGAAATGGTTCTGGCTCAACTTCTGTGATGTGAGCGGTCACGCCGGTCTCTGGACGGAGCCGTGTCCCGCGGCTCGCAGGTCAGGCCGGTGGAGCAGGCTCATGGAGGAGGCACTCGCTCTCCGAACCACAGAAGTTGAGCCAGAACCCGAGAAATGACGTCAGTGCATGGGATGGCATGCCACCCGGTGCCTGTTCTTGAATCATGCATGACACCTTCGGAGTAATTCGTGCGGCGATGAACGATGACTCGCGTAGGGTGCCCCAGTTATCAAGGCGGAAGGCGGGTTGCGGGCATGGCACCTAAGGAAGTGACGCGGCATCAGTTGGCGGGTGCGGTGCGGGCCGCACTGGGCGGCGGGCGACGGTTGGAGGCGGTCGAGCGACTCGCGGGCGGCACCACGAAGGGCGTCTATCGGCTGACGATGGACGACGCCCTGACGGCGATCGCCTATCTGTGGGAGGACTCCGAGAACTACTGGCCGGCCACCGAGCACGACGGCGACCTCGCCGACCCGTTCTCGCCCGCCATCGGGCTCGACCTGTTCGAGGCCGCGCACGCACGGCTGGAGGCGCTGGGCCTTCGGGTCCTTGAGATCCACCTGGCCGATCGTGACCGCACCCACTACCCGGCCGACCTCGCGATCGTCGAGGACGTGCCCGGCGAGAAACTGATGGACCTGCGCAACCGTGACCCGCGTGCCGCGGAGCCGACCATGACGCGCCTTGCTGAGAGCCTGGCGATGATGCGCGGGCACCGGGCACCGTCCTTCGGCAAGGTCGCTCTGATCGACGGGGGCGGCACATCACGGTCGGCCTCGTGCGAGCAGGCAGCGCTCGCCTTCGCGCTGCGCTGCCTCGCCGAGGCGACCGCGCGCGACCCCAGGATCGCCGACGCCCGCGATCAGCTGGAGGGGCGGCTGCGTCAGCTGACCGCGGCGATTCGGCCACGCGCCGAGTACTCCGTCGTCCACGGCGAGCTGGGCCTGGACCACGTCATGGTCGACCGGGACGGCCATCCCGTCGTGATCGACATCGAGAACCTGCTGTACTTCGACGTCGAGTGGGAGCACGTGTTCCTACGCCTCCGCCATACCAACAGCCAGTATCAGCAGTTGGCGGTGGACGGCCTCGACGAGGACCGCCTCGCGCTCTACAAACTCACCCAGCATCTGTCGCTGACAGCCGGCCCGCTGCGCCTGCTCGACGGGGACTTCCCCGACCGGGAATTCATGCGAGGGGTTGCCGAGCATCACCTGAACGAAGCGCTGGCACTGGTCCCGGTGAGTTAAGGACGCGCCCCGCGTGTTTGTGCCAGGGCTGGGCGATCTCCGAGACCGTCGGCCACAAGAAGCCAGACGGCCCCTCGGGATGACGTCAGCGCATGGGACGGCCCGCCGCCCGCGAGGACGGCGGGCCGTCGAGACTGAAGCCGCAGAAGTCAGCTATCCGCGGCGGGCTCTTCTGCCCCCGGGCTCGGGTGCTGGCGAGGCGGTAGGAGTCGGTGTCAGTCCCGCTGATGGTGCCGTTGAAGGTGGGGCTGCCCCGGCACGCACCTCAGCGCTGCCAAGACTTGGGTTCTGGCTCACTTCTGTGGTGCGGAGAGCGAGTGTCTCTTCCAGGAGCCTGCTCCACTGGCCTGACCTGGGAAACGCCGGACACGGCTTCGTCCAGCGACCGGCGTGACCGCTCACATCAAAGAAGTTGAGCCAGAACCAAGACTTGTGGACATCACCAGACCGTGGATCCGGTGCCTCCCAGCCCATGAACAACTGACGGCACCAATCGTGAATAGAGCCAGCCGACACCGAGCTGGCGCGCCACCTGTGAGGTGGCACCAGCGCAGCGGCATCGGCGCAGTGCCACCGGTGCAGCGGCATCGGGGTGGCGGAGCCGGCGCAGGAGGCTGCCCGGCGATGGCGTCGGGGCCTTGACCGGGCCGGGCAGCGCGGCGTCGTGAGCTCCGGAGGAGCCGGGCAGGGGCAGTCGGCCGTTCTCATGCGCCGTCTGCCTCCGTGTTCGCCTGCTTGAGCACGTCGTATCCGATGAATCCGAAGAGCTGCACACCCGACGCCAACCGCTGCGGCTCGCCGGTGAAGCGGTGCGCGCCCACGCCGAAGCCGGCTTCCCGTTCCGACAGCCACTGCAGATCGAACCCTCGGGTCGCGAACCGCTCACAGATCAGCGGCACCCGGTCCGGTTCGGCACGGTGGCGGGTCCAGATGACCGTGCCACCCGTCCTGCACAACTGGGAGCATGCGTCGATGGTGCGGTCGATGTCCGCGTCCGCGATGTTGCCGAAGACGCCGCAGACCAGTACGAGGTCCGCCGGCACCATGCCGCGGTACTGATCGGTGAGGGAGGCGTCCGCCGTCACCACTTCCACCTGATCCAGGTCGGCGGCTCGTACCAGGTCCCCGGCGAACGCGGTGTTCCGCGGGTCCAACTCGACCAGACGGGCACGGACATCGTCGCGACGAGGATGGTCGGCCAGCACCCCGAGCAGGTCACGCCCCTGGCCGGCGCACAGGCTGATCACCTGCAGAGGACCGGACGGGCTGCGGTCCAGGGCAGCCCGGATCTGTGATTGAACGGCTTGCAGCCGCCGTTCCAGCCAGGAGCCGCCAAGATCGTATCGGTCGTGCCAGGTCCGCCAGTCCATGGCGGGAACCCTAGGACGACAACCGCTCACCGGGCGACCCAATTCGAATCATCTGCGCGGACCGGATCCACCCCGGATCACCAAGGGCACGGTCTCAGGCGCAGCGCAGGCCCGGAGGATCGGAACACCGAAAGCAGCCCGCCCGCGACCACGTCGGGGACGACACGGACGCGGGCGGGCTGGAGTCCTCAAGTGCTCCGGCGGGGGAGCGGGCTGTCAGAGAATGGAGCCGGGGGCGTAAGCGGCGGCTTCCGGGTGCTGCTTGGCGATCTCCTCGATCCGGGACACCAGTGCGGTGACCTGGTCGCCCGCAGCGCCGGTGAACGACAGCTTGTCCGCCATCAGGGCGTCGAGCTGCGCACGGTCGAGCGGGATGCGCTCGTCGGCGGCCAGCTTGTCCAGGAGCTCGTTGCGCTCCGCGCCCTGCTCCCGCATGGCCAGCGCCGAGGCGACCGCGTTCTCCTTGATGGCCTCGTGCGCGACCTCCCGCCCGACCCCGGCCCGGACAGCGCCCATCAGCACCTTGGTCGTGGCCAGGAACGGCAGGTAGCGGTCCAGCTCGCGCGCGACGACGGCCGGGAACGCGCCGAACTCGTCGAGCACGGTGAGGAAGGTCTCCAGCAGACCGTCGAACGCGAAGAAGGCGTCCGGCAGCGCGACCCGGCGGACCACGGAGCAGGACACGTCGCCCTCGTTCCACTGGTCGCCCGCCAGCTCGCCCGTCATCGACGCGTAGCCCCGGAGGATCACCATCAGGCCGTTGACGCGCTCGCAGGAGCGGGTGTTCATCTTGTGCGGCATCGCCGACGAGCCGACCTGGCCAGGCTTGAAGCCCTCGGTCACCAGCTCGTGCCCGGCCATCAGCCGGATGGTCTTGGCGACGGACGAAGGCGCCGCCGCCAGCTGCACCAGCGCGGTCACCACGTCGTAGTCGAGAGAGCGGGGGTAGACCTGGCCCACGGAGGTGAAGGCGTGCGCGAAGCCGAGGTGCCCGGCGATGCGCTGTTCCAGGTCGGCGAGCTTGCCGGCGTCACCGCCGAGCAGGTCCAGCATGTCCTGGGCGGTGCCGACGGGCCCCTTGATCCCGCGCAGCGGGTAGCGGTCCAGCAGGTCATCCAGCCGCCCGTAGGCGACCAGCAGCTCGTCGGCGGCCGTGGCGAACCGCTTGCCCAGCGTCGTCGCCTGCGCGGCGACGTTGTGCGAGCGGCCCGCGATGACCAGCTCGCGGTACTCGGCGGCCAGTTTGCCTAGCCGGGCCAGCACCGCCACCGTACGGTCGCGCATCAGCTCCAGCGAGAGCCGGATCTGCAGCTGCTCGACGTTCTCGGTGAGGTCCCGGGAGGTCATGCCCTTGTGGACCTGTTCATGGCCGGCGAGGGCGTTGAACTCCTCGATCCGGGCCTTCACGTCGTGCCGGGTGACCTTCTCGCGCTCGGCGATGGAGGCCAGGTCGACCTGGTCGATCACGCGCTCGTAGTCGGCCAGGGCCGCGTCGGGTACCTCGATCCCGAGGTCCTTCTGAGCGCGCAGCACCGCCAGCCACAGCTGACGTTCCAGCTTCACCTTCTGCTCGGGGGACCAGAGGACGGCCAGCTCCGTAGAGGCATAGCGGCCGGCCAGGACATTGGGGATGCGAGGCTTCGCAGACACAGCAGTCACGTGTCCGGAGTTTACCGGGCGTCCATACAGGCTCCGAACCGTCTACCTGCTGTAGGAAGCTCCAGGTCAGAGGCTATTCATCACTCTCGCCGCATCCGGTTGGTGAGACAGATGTGAGTAGCTGAGCCGGCTGGCGCCGTCACACCACCCCTCGCGGGGTGTCTTGATCCAGCCGCTGTGCGGCAGATTCAAGTGCGATCGCGGAAGTGCCGGTACCCCGGACCCCAAACGGACGCACCCCGGACACCAGACGGACGTGACCGTGGCCGATGCGGGGTGGCGGGTGCCGTCGGAGAAGGGCATGCTCCTGGGCGTCGACACCGGACAGGACCGTTCAGGCCGCAGGGAACTCCCCCTGGCCGCCACACTCCCGCCGTACACCGGCGGCCGGCTCGAAGGCCCAGGAGCCGGTGTGACACACCTGCTGCGCCTCCTCCGCGGCACACAGCCGCTCTCTCCCACGAACCACTGGACACCTTCCGCGACGAAGTTCTCGCCGCCTTCGGCGCCGCGAGCACCGACGACACAGCCCTCCGCGCCGCGCGGAAACACTCGCCGGGTCTGCCCCGGGCTGCGATACCGCACCACCTGCCGATACGCTCCGCGAGTTGCCGCACGCACGGAGTCACCCGCACCATGGAGGTCTCGTCCGGAGCCGACGCGCCCGGCCTCATCGCCGGGGACCGAAGGGGTGCGGCGCATGGTCAGATATTTCGAGAACGGCGCAGGTGACCTGGTCCCCGACGCGCTGTCCGGCTTCGCCCGTGCACACGCGGACCTCGTGGCGTACGAACCCGGCGACGGATTCTTCACCGCCCGGCACACCGCGCCGACGCGGAGAGTGGGCCTCCTGTCCGGCGGCGGCTCGGGTCACGAACCCCTGCACGCCGGATTCGTCGGCGAGGGCATGCTCGACGCCGCCTGCCCCGGGCGAATCTTCGCCTCCCCGCACAACCGGCAGATCTTCCGGGCCTCCTGCGCGGTGGCAGGACCGGAGGGAGTCCTGCACATCGTCAAGAACTACACGGGGGACCGGATCAACTTCGGCATCGCGGCCGAGCGGCTCGCCGACGCGGGAATCACCTGTGCGCGGGTTCTCGTCGACGACGACCTCGCCTCCGACTCCGCGGAGATCGCCGCCGGGCGTCGCGGTACGGGTGCCACGATGCTGGTGGAGAAAGTCCTGGGCGGCGCCGCGGACACCGGGATGGGACTCGACGCACTGGTGGAACTCGGCACCGCGCTGGCAGGCCGGTGCCGGACGCTCGCCGCCGCCTCCGCCGCCCATCACGCACCCGTCACGGGCGAACCGGCGTTCGGACTGCTGCCCGGAGAGCTGGAGTACGGCGTCGGGATCCACGGCGAACGCGCCGATCGCACCAGAAGCCAGGGGCGCGTCGGCGAGCTGGTGGAGGACATGACAGGCGCTCTGCTCGATGCCCTTCGTCCAGCGCCCACCGATCCCGTCGTGGCCCTGGTCAACGGTCTGGGTTCGATCACCTCGCTCGAGCTGTACGGCATCTTCGGCGAACTGGGCCGAGTTCTCGACGCCCGGCGGGTGCGGTTCGCCCGGCACCTCGTCGGCGACTACGTCACCGCACTCGACATGCGGGGCTTCTCCCTGACCCTCATGGTCGCCGACCGCGAGACGCTGGACTTCTACGATGCGCCGGTTCACACCCCGGCGTTGCGATGGTGAGCGGCCGGCCGGCTGATGCCCCGGCGGTCCCCGACAGGACAAGGAGGACGCACCCATGACGCCTGTGGCACTGGACGGTGTGGAGACCCGCGACTGGACGCTTCGGTTCGCCGAGTCGGTGTATGCCACCGAGGCCGAGCTGACCGCGCTCGACCAGCAGGCGGGAGACGGCGACTTCGGGACCAATCTCGCCGCCGGTGTCCGGGCCGCCGGGCTGCTGCTCGACGGCACGGATGAGCCGGCCGGGCCGGCGGAGACCCTGGGCGCCATGGCCACCGCCTTCCTGGACGAGATCGGCGGTACCAGTGGCCCTCTTTTCGGTCTGCTGTTCCATGCGTTGAGCAGGGCCGCGGCAGATTCCGGTCCGGGCCTGACGGCGGCCGCACTCGCCGACGGCACCGCCCAGGGCCTGGCAGCCATCCGGCGTGTGGGTGATGCCTCGCCCGGGGACAAGACACTGGTCGACGCACTGACGCCGGCAGCCGCCGCTTTGCGGGCGGCGGAGGGTGCGCCGCCCGCAACCGCTCTCCTCGCGGCGGCGGACGGCGCATGGCGGGGGGTGCGGGACACGGCGTCGCTGTCGGCCCGGATGGGTCGGGCAAGCTACCTCGGTGAACGGGCGACAGGCATTCCGGATCCCGGAGCGGTGGGAGTCGCCCTGCTCTTCTCCTCTGCGGCCGGCGCCGTGTACGCCCTGGGGCCGCATCTGGCCGGCGGCTGACCGCCCCTCCGCAGGACTCCGCCTCGTGCACTCGGGCCGGACCGGTGGTCGTGCACCGAAGGACCGGTGCATGCACCGAAGGACCGGTGGTCGTGCACCGAAGGACCGGTGGTCGTGCACCGAAGGACCGAGGGGACCGGCAGGTCTACGCGCCGATCCGGCTACGGGCCCACCACACCAGCTCACGGTCGGCGAGGCTCGTGACCCACAGATCGGCCTGCTCGGCCTCCTGGCCCGGCGGGCAGGGCCCGAGGCCGATGACACGGAGGCCCGCACGGCGGGCCGATTCCATGCCCGTGAGTGAGTCCTCCACGGCCAGGGCATCCTCGGGCGGAACACCGCAGAGGCGCACGGCCAGGCTGTAGACATCGGGCTCCGGCTTGGGCCGTACGCCCTCCCCGGCGACGACGACGTGGCTGAAGGAGCTGAGGAGTCCGGCCCGGGCGAGGCACGATTCCACCATCTCCCGGGGGCAGTTGCTCGCCACCGCGAGAGGGAGATGGCGAGCGGCCGACCGGACCAGCGCGGCGGCGCCCGGCATGGTGACGGGGTCCTGGTCGACCAGGGCGGAGAAGGTGCTGAGGAGGGTGTCGGCCAAGTCGTCCACGAGGTCCGGCTTCCCGGTCTCCTCAGCCATGAGCGCACCGCACTCGGTGTAGTGCACGCCTTTGGCACGGTCGGCGAATCCGGCCGGCGGCTTGAGGCCGAACAGCCGGAAGGTGATGTTCCGGGCCTCCTGCCAGTGTCGTTCCGTGTCCATCAGGGTCCCGTCGCAGTCGAAGACGATGGCGGACGGGGACCACGAAAGGATGTTGCGAGCTGTCATGTGACTGCCGTTCTTCGAGGCTGCGCCGAGCGGTTCGGTGCGCGGGCGCAGGTGGGTGCCGGGATGTGGTTGATCCACTCGCGGAATTCGGAGGGCCGAACGCATTCGCACGGCTGCCGCAGTCGTGTGCACGTGCTGAGAGCGTCGCGGCGGGCACGGACGGGAGCTTTCAGCCGGAGCTGGAAACATCGTGCCCATTACGTTATTTCGGCCTCTTCAATTTCCGCAATCACCAATTCGAGTGCATGGAAATGCCTCGACCTCGAGTGGCCGGGTCTTGCGAGTGGGGTGACGGCAGGGGGTGGAGCGCCGGGAAAACTGACAACAGTGCTGGTGGGCGCCACCGTGGGTCCTGCGTGGTGCTGTTCCGGGTGTAGTCGTGACGCGCACGCGAAACGATTCTTCCCGGCAGGGCGTCAGATTGTGTGAACAGTCAGCCATGCATGTTCGGGTGGCGAATAATAAGATCTTCGCGCGATGCGACTGCGCCCTTCAGGGGAGGGTTCGGATTCCCGTGTCATAGAATTAGCACAACTGAGCGAAGGTGGAACTGAAGTGCAGGACAGGGCCCGTGAAACCCGCAAAGTGCTGCTGGAGTCGGCAGCACATCTATTTGTCGAACGTGGATATGCGGGAACGAGTGTCAATGACATAAGCGATCACTCGGGGAAAACCAGCGGGGCTATCTATTTCCATTACTCGAGCAAGGAGAAGTTGGCGCTGGCCGTGGTCCGGGAGCAGTTCGCCACCTGGCCGCAGCTCACCGGCCCCTACACCGCACCCGGCGTCCCCCCGCTCGAAAAGCTGGTCGTCCTCAGCTTCGACGTGGCACGTTCCCTCAGGGAGGATGTGGTGGCACGCGCGGGCGCACGGCTGTGGGCGGAACGCCGTGGTATCGAAGCAGTCGTGCCCACGCCGTTCGACGCCTGGGCCTCGGCTGCCACCCGGCTCCTCGCCCAGGCCCGCACGAGGGGGGAACTCGCGGCGGGAGTCGCACCGTCGGCTGCCGCCGTTACGCTCGTGTGTGCCTTCTTCGGGCTCTGCACGCTGACCGACGAACTGCCGGGCGAGCGGGACTGGAGGGAGCAACTGGACCAGTGGTGGCTGCTGGTGCTGAAGTCCCTGCAGGCGGACCCGGAACCGGCTGCTCTGCTCGCCCGTGCGCGTGCGCGGATCCCCGTGCGGCCGTAGGTCCGGTTCCGTGCCGTATCCGAAAGGGGTGCGGCCGCCCGTGCCGAAGGCTGTGGGCAAGGAGTCGTCGACGGCGGTTGCCGTGATGCCTGCACGGGGCCGGTGGCGGGACTCCGGCGACCTGTACAAAGACTTCGGTCAGCCCGATACGAGGCCCGGGGACGAGGTCATCCCCGGTCGGTGAGGGGTGTGAGGAGCACCGGGCAATGCGCATGGTGCAGGACCGCGTGGGTGACGTGCCCCAGCGGAGCACCGACGGGGGAGGATCGCCGACGGGAACCGATCACGACAGCGTCGGCATCGGCGGTCGCCGCCACCAGCACGGCCGCTGCCGATGCGGCACGAACGACGTCGTGGACCACCCGCAGACCGGGACGGTCCGTGCGTAGCTCTGCGACGATGCGTGAGGCCTCCGCCGCCGCGAGATCGGCCGGGTCGCCGAACATCGTCGCCATGCTGCCGACGTTCTCGAGGAAGATCCAGGCACTGAACACATGTAGCGCTGCGCCGCGGCGCAGCGCCAGGTCCGCGGCGAGGCGTACCGGCTCCCGGTCCCGCTCGTCCCGCGCGGCCACCAGGACGACCTCGGCAGGGCGGCTGCGCTCCCGCCCGGGGACCACGACGACCGGTACGTGGGCCCGGGCGGCCACCCGCAGGGCGTCGGACCCCACCAGCAGAGCCAGGAATCCTCCGTGTCCCCGCGTACCCACGACGACCGTGCCGTCGTGGGCGGCCTCGCCGAGCAGGCAGGCCGAAGTCCCGTACGGGCATGCCGTGGTCGAGAGGGTGATACCGGGAGCGGTCTCCCGTGCGAGGTCTGCGGCCTCGTCCAGCACCTCAACGGCGCGGTCCTTCGCCTGATGGACCCCGCGGGCGGTGAGACGCGGATGCCCCGATCCGGTCCTGGTGGCGTGCACGATGCTGAGAGGCCGGCCCCTGGAACGGGCCTCGGACGCCGCCCAGCGCACCGCCCGGTGGGCGTCCTGCGTGCCGTCGGTGCCGACGGCCAGGGGGCCGTCCAGAGTCAGGCCCCGCCGATCGGTCTGCATGGTCCCTCCTCGACAGGCGCGGGACCGGCGACCCCGGCCGGCCTCCGCCTGCGGGTGGTCGTGGGCATGCGCAGCCCTGTGCGTGTGCCGCTGCGGACAGCGGCCGTGAGCCTTCCTCGCGCCGCCGCCTGTCGGTGCCGATGTCAATCGCCGTCATCCCCGAGTCCCTCCTCGGTGACGCGCCTCCTGTCACGTGGATACGGCACGATCTGTACCGGACAGTGGGAATGGTGCAGCAGCGCGTGAGCGACATGGCCGAGTCCCAGAACGGAGACGCTCTGCCGCTCATGGCTCCCCATGACCAGGAGACCTGACCCACTGCTCGCCTCGACGAGCGCCGCCGCCGCGGACCGGGCGGTGACCACCTCGGTCCGCACGGTGAGACCGGGACCGCGTTCGCTGATCCGGGAGGCCAGGTCCGCCAGGAGCCGCTCGCCGGTGTCTGCCAGCCTTCCGGCATCGTCGGGCGAGGCCGGACGGTCGCCGAACCGGGTGAGCAGGTTCCGGACGTTCAGCAGACGCAGGGGGCACCCACGGATTTGGGCCTCCTGAGCGGCCCGGAACAGCCATGCGGCGTCCTCCTCGTCCCGTACCGCCGCGATGACCGGCGCATCGTCCGCCGCTTCGGACTCGCCGCGCACCACGACGACGGGTGCGGGACTGCCGACGACCGCTCCGAGCCCGACCGATCCGAGCAGGAGGGGACCGAATCCGCCGCTGCCCCTGCTGCCGACGACGATGATGTCGCCCGGCCGGGCAGCCGAGTGGAGCGCAGGGACCGGACTCCTGCGGCTCAGCTTGAGCGTGAGGCCGAGCTCGGGGAAGCGGTGCCGTACTTCCTGCGCCACCTCTGCCAGCACGGTGTCGCCTCTGTCCCGGACGTGCGCCGACGTCTCGAACGAAGCGAATCGGTCCAGGCGGTCCAAGTCCGCGGCGTGTACGAGACACAAGCTGTGGTGATGGAGGGTGGCCTCGGCCGCACCCCAGAGTGCGGCGGCCCTGGCGTGCTCCGAATCGTCCACGCCCACGATCGTCCTCGAGCCTTCCATGGCGCCGGACGCTTCGGTACGCATCGCTGCTCCTCGTGCCGTCCGTCTGTCCGCACCTTCATGCTGTCACTGCCGGTCGAGTCGCGGCCACTGCCGGGAGGCCCCGAGAGGCCGAAAGGCCCTGCCCAGGTGTGATGTGCCAGGCCGAACGCGCTGTTCCGGCACGTTGCCGGTTCCCGACCGGCCGGCGCCGATTCAGGGGCCGGCCCAGGTGGCGAGGCCGCGGGGGTCAGCCGTCGAGCCGGCGCCACCCCGTCACCGGGCCCGGGACAGCTCCGTCCTCGGGCGTGATCCAGAAAGCCTTGCCGAGCGCCCCGTCGAACTGGGCGCCGCCCCGCCCGTCACCGGACGACCTCCCGGTGAGCCGCCGCCCGATCCAGGGCATCAGATGCTGTCGGGCGAAGCGCACGTCGTCCACCCGCCGCCTCGCCCAGCGCGCAGGCGGGGAAACGGGCATCGGAGTCCGCCAGTCACTCTCCGCGGGCAGCCCCAACCTCTGCCAGACCGCCTCCGCGACCCGGGCATGTCCCTCTGCCGTCAGGTGCAGCCTGTCGACGTCCCACATCCGCGGATCGCCGAGCGACGGCGCACCGTACAGGTCGGTCACCAGCGCGCCGTGCCGCTCCGCCAGGTCGTCGACCAGCGAGAACAGCTCCTCCATGCGCGGGCGGAAGCGCTCCATCACCGGACCGTTGCGACCGGGACTGCGCATCAGTACCAGCGTCTTGCAGGACGGCGCGAGCCGCTCCACGGCCTCCTCCAGCCGGGCGCGGACCATTCCCATGTCGCACTTCGGCCGCAAAGTGTCGTTGAGCCCGCCGACGAGCGTGATCACGTCCGGTTGCAGCGCCGCTGCGACGGCGACCTGCTCCTCGACGATCTGGCCGATGAGCTTCCCGCGTACGGCGAGATTGGCGTAGCGGAAGCTGGGCGCACGGGCCGCGAGCCGGGAAGCGAGGACGTCGGCCCAGCCGCGATACGTACCGTCCGGCAGCAGGTCCGACATTCCCTCGGTGAAGGAGTCGCCGACCGCGACAAAGCTGGTGTAGGAGGCATTCAAATCCATGGCGGTGAGATCGTACCGTGACAGCGACCGGAGACCGGCGGCCGGCGGTGTACGGAGAAGGGGGCGCGGCAACGGCCGCGCCCCCGATCCGGAAGCCGGAGGCATCAGCGTGCCTGGGGCCTGCCCACCAGCTCACGCAGCACGTCCTCCATGGTGACCATGCCCGCCAGCCGGTCGTCCTCGTCGAGAACCGCCGCGAGGTGCGTACGGCTGCGCCGCAGCGCGGTCAGGACGTCGTCGAGCGGCGTCGCCGCCCGCACCCGGGCGATCGGCCGCAGCGCCGTCACCGGGAACGGGACATCGCGAGGCGTGGCGTCCAGGGCGTCCTTCACGTGCAGGTACCCGAGGATCCGCTGTTCGCTGCCCATCACCGGGAAGCGGGAGAAGCCGGACTCGTACGACAGCCGCTCCAACTCCTCCGGCGTCGTACCGACCCGGGTGTACAGGACCCGGTCGACCGGCATCAGCACGTCCCGCACCGGGCGGCGGCCCAGCTCCAGGGCATGGCGCAGCCGCTCCGCCGAACGGTCGTCGACGAGACCGGCGTCCCCCGCGTCCTTGACGAGCCGCGCCAGCTCGTCGTCGGAGAAGGTCGCGGACACCTCGTCCTTGGTCTCCACCCTCAGGAGTTTGAGCAGCGCGTTGGCGAAGGCGTTGATCGTGAAGATGACCGGCCGAAGCGCCCGGGCCAGTGCCACCAGCGGCGGCCCCAGCAGGAGCGCGGTGCGTGCGGGCTCGGCCAGGGCGATGTTCTTCGGGACCATCTCGCCCAGCAGCATGTGCAGATACGTCGCGACGGTCAGGGCGATCACGAACGAGATCGGGTGCACCAGCCCGTGCGGAACGCCCACCGCGTCGAAGACGGGCTCCAGCAGATGGGCGATGGCGGGTTCGGCGACGATGCCCAGAACCAGGGTGCAGAGCGTGATGCCGAGCTGCGCCGCCGCGAGGAGGGCCGACACGTGCTCCAGGCCCCAGATGACGCTGCGCGCCCGCCGGTTCCCGGCCTCGGCCTCGGGTTCGATCTGGCTGCGCCGTACGGAGATCAGCGCGAACTCCGCGCCGACGAAGAACGCGTTGACGACCAGGGTCAAAAGACCGATGAGGAGCTGGACGGCGATCATCGGGCGTCCTCCTTCGGCTCGCCGGTACCGGGCAGCGGTGCGTGCAGCAGAGCCCGCGCGGCGCGGTGCCCCGAGGCGTCCATCACGTCGATCCGCCAGCCGGCGAGCTCGACGGTGTCGCCGACCACAGGGATGCGGCCGACGTCGGTGGCGATCAGACCCGCCAGCGTTTCGTAGGGCCCGTCGGGCACTCGCAGTCCGATGGTCCGGAGCTGGTCGGTGCGGGCCGCCCCGTCGGCGGACCACAGGACGCGTCCGTCGGCGTCCTCGCCGGCGGCGGCGAGGTCGGGCGTCTCGTGCGGGTCGTGTTCGTCGCGGACCTCGCCGACGACCTCCTCGACGATGTCCTCCAGCGTCACGACACCCGCCGTGCCGCCGTACTCGTCGATGACGACGGCCATGGCGAGCTTCCCCGAAAGACGGTCGAGCAGCCGGTCCACGGTGAGGGTCTCCGGTACGAGCAGGGGCTCGCGCAGCATGTCGGCCACCCGCTTGCGGGGCCGCTGGTCCGCCGGAACGGCCAGTACGTCCTTGATGTGCGCGACGCCGACGACCGTGTCCAGGCTGCCCCGGTAGACGGGGAAGCGGGAGAGGCCGGTCGCCCGGGTGGCGTTCGCGACGTCCTCCGCGGTCGCCCGGATCTCGAGGGCGGTGACCTGGACGCGCGGTGTCATCACGTTCTCCGCGGTGAGCTCGGACAGGTTGAGGGTGCGCACGAAGAGCTCCGCGGTGTCCGCCTCCAGCGCGCCCTCCTTCGCGGAGTGACGGGCCAGGGCCACCAGTTCCTGCGGGCTGCGCGCGGAGGCCAGTTCCTCGGTCGGTTCGAGTCCGAAACGGCGCACGATCCGGTTGGCGGTGTTGTTGAGGTGGCTGATGAACGGGCGGAACACGGCGGTGAACACCCGCTGCGGGGTGGCGACCACCTTGGCGACGGCGAGCGGGGACGAGATCGCCCAGTTCTTCGGGACGAGCTCGCCGACCACCATCAGGACCACGGTGGACAGCGCGGTGCCGATCACGAGTGCCAGCGAGGAGGCCACGGCCGAGGAGATGCCCGTCGCCTCCAGCGGTCCCTGGATCAGCTTGGAGATGGACGGTTCGGAGAGCATGCCGACCACCAGATTGGTGACCGTGATGCCGAGCTGTGCGCCGGAGAGCTGGAAGGTGAGACTGCGTACCGCCTTGAGGGCTCCGGCGGCGCCGCGCTCCCCCCGCTCGACGGCTCGTTCGAGCTCGCCGCGCTCCACGGTGGTCAGGGAGAACTCCGCCGCCACGAATGCGCCACAGGCGAGGGAGAGCAGTACCGCCACGAGGAGCAGTAGCACTTCGGTCATCGGTTCACCTCCGTCCCATGATCGGGCAGGGTCAGGAGGTTCGCGCGATGTCGGCGGTGTCTACTACTGGGAGGCTCGCCCATGGGCGGACGCTCACACCTTTCGAAAAGTCGGGACGATCGGGGATCCATCGTAAAGGGTCGGCAAAGTGCCGGACGTACCGGTTGTCCGCCAGGTCCGCTCCGCCCTTCGGTCGTCCCCGGGGTGCGTCGCAGGGCTCGGCCCCTCCCGGGCGGGCGGGGCCCGCCCCCTCAGACGGTCAGGCGCTTCACCCATCTGCTCCAGTGGGCCTCCCGCACATACCCCGCCGCCCGCCAGGCATGCTGCGCGAGTGCGTTGCGGTCCAGGACCATCGCGTCGCCCCGCCGCCCGCCCAGCGCGGTGAAGCGTTCCTCCGCGGCGGCGAGCAGCGCCGCGCCGACACCGCGGCGCCGCTGGTCGGGGTGGACGGCGAGCCGGTACAGATGGCAACGCCAGCCGTCGAAGCCCGCGATGACCGTCCCCGCGAGCGTGCCGTCCCGCTCGGCGAGGATCAGGGCGTCGGGGTCACGTGCGACCAGCCGTTCGACGCCGTCACGGTCGTCGCTGATGCTGGTGCCCTCGGCGGCGACCCTCCAGAACGCCAGAACCGTATCGACGTCGTCCGCCGTCGCTGTGCGGATCACGAGATCAGTCATGGCCGTCATCCCATCATCGGCGGAACGCGGGAGTCGAGCGGATTCCTGTACGCGGGCGGACTCCGGCGGGCGAACGACGGCCCCGGATGTACGGCCGCAGACGGCCTCGGCCGGCCGCAGACGTATGGCCGCAGACGTGCAGCCGTAGATGTGGCGCAGATGTACGGGCCACCAAGTGGTTCCTCTTGCCGGTGCTAGCGCGGACGCGCTAGCTTGATGCCGTGCCCAAGACTCAGCTGAACGTTCGCGTGGACGAGGCGACTGCCGAAGCGGCGCGGCAGCGCGCCCTGCAACGGGGGATGAGTGTGAACCGCTACATAGAGGAACTCGTCAAACAGGATGCGGGCGAGGTCGGACACACCTTCGTCGAGGCCGCGGCCGACTTCATGAAGCAGTACGAGTCGGTGTTCGCCGAGGAGTTCGGCCCGGAGCGCGAAGGTACCCGTTGAACCTGCAGATCGACCTTTCCTGGCTGCTCATGGTCGCCGAGCACAAGACGCCGGGGGATCCGCAGGTCGTCGACTGGGGCGCCCTAGTCGCCGCTGTCAGCCGGCACGAGGCGGAGATCTTCGGCAGCCCCGTATACAGCGATCCGCACTCCCGGGCGGCAGCCATGCTGCAGCTGCTCCTCCACGTACCCGCGCTCGAACACTCCAACGCCATGTTCGCGTCCGCGGTCGCCTACGGCTACCTCGTCGCCTCGGGCCTGAAGGTCATCACGTCGCCCGAGCAGGTGCGCGATCTCGCCCGCCTGGTGAAGGAGGGCAAGGCGGACGTCCGGGTGATCGCCGACGAACTGCGCCAGTGGAGCCTGTGACCCGGCCTCCTGGTTCATGGAGCCTCTGAGCCCGTGGTGAGCCCCCGGGAGCCTCAGTCCACGGCCATGGACCTGCGGGCCACACCGAGCACGCACGGTGTGGACGGCAGCTGCACGCCCTTCTCCGGAATCCGGAGCCTGCGGTACGTGCCGAGCTCGAAGCCGGCCGCCTCGATCGCCGCGAGTGTGTCCCGCGACGTGTGACAGCCCCCGAACAGCAGCGGCCAGACCGTCCGGTCCACCGCCCGCTGGGCGGTCGCCAGCACCCGTCCCTGGGCCAGTGTGTGCTCGAAGAAGCGCAGTTCACCGCCCGGCCGGAGCACCCGCTTGATCTCGGACAGGGCCCGCGGCAGATCCCGCACGGTGCACAGCACCAACGACGCCACCGCCACGTCGAAGGCCTCGCTCTTGACCGGAAGAGCCTCGGCCGTGCCCGGCACGACATCGACCGGGACCTCCGCACGCAACCCGGCACGGGCCGCCAGCTGGCGCAGACCGCGCTCGGGTTCGATCGCCACCACCTCGGACACGGACCCCGGGTAGTGCGCGAAGTTGAGGCCGTTTCCCGCGCCGATCTCGATGACCCGGCCCGAGACCCCGGACAGCAGCTCCTCACGGAGGGCGGCGACACCGCCCCTGAGGTCGGCGGTCACGCTCATCCGGGCGTAGAACCGGGCGAAGACCGGATGGTGCACCGCGTCCCGCGGGATCTTCGTGCTGCGCAGACGCATGACGGACCTCCTTGGCGGACGGGTACGGCTCCTTCGATTCTCCCCCGTGCGGGCCCGCTCAGCCCTTCATCGGACGGGCCGGTCCCCGCCCAGCTCCGGGGCCAGCCAACTCGCCGCCCGCGCACGGAAGTCGACAGGGGAGAGCGAGCCCGCCCCGGCGGGGACCACGCCGAGCAGCGGGGCGCCCGCGGCGACCGGGAGGTCCTCGATGTTGCACCGGGAGGCCAGATCCGGTTCGGCCGGCATGCTGCCCACCACGACACCCGGACATTCGAGACCACGGGCCCGCAGCGCCTCCGCGGTCAGCGCGGTGGCATTGAGGGTCCCGAGGCCCGCGGGTGCCACCACCAGCACGGGCGCGCCCATCAGCCGGGCGGCGTCCGCGAGCGTGGAGCCCTGCTCGTCGAAACGTACGAGCAGCCCGCCCGCGCCCTCGACCAGCACCAGATCGTGCTCCGTCGCCAGCTTCTGCGCCGCCTCGGCGATCTCGTACGGGCGTACGGGCGGCAGACCGGACCGTCGCGCCGCGGTCTCCGGGGCCAACGGCTCGGGGAAGCGGGCCAGTTCCACCGCCGTCACATGGCCGCCCGCCAGCCGCACTACCTCGGCGGCGTCTCCCGGCTCCCCGGGTGCGAGACCGGTCTGCGCGGGCTTGAGCACTGCGACCCGCCGGCCACGGCAGGCAGCCGCCACAGCGGCGGTCACCATTGTCTTGCCGATCTCGGTGCCCGTACCGGACACCACCAGAATGGTCATCTCAGCCTTCCCGCGCCGCCGCGCACACGGCCCGGCAGATTTGTGCCACATCGTCGTCATCCGTCACGTACGGCGGCATCGTGTACACGAGGTCGCGGAACGGCCGCAGCCATACGCCCTCGCGGACGGCCGCCCGGGTCGCGGCCGCCATGTCCACCTCGTGATCGAGCTGTACGACACCGATCGCGCCCAGCACCCGTACGTCCCGCACACCGGGCAGACCGGTGGCCTCGGCGAGACCGTGCCGGAGCCCGGCACCGATCCGCTTCACCTCCTGCTCCCAGTCCTGGCCCAGCAGCAGGTCCACGGAAGCGCAGGCCACCGCCGAGGCGAGCGGATTGCCCATGAACGTGGGCCCGTGCGCCAGCACCGGCACCTCCCCGCTCGAAATGCCCTCCGCCACCCGCGTGGTGCACAGCGTCGCCGCGAGCGTCAGATATCCGCCGGTCAGCGCCTTGCCGACACACATGACGTCCGGGGACACCCCCGCGTGCCCGGCCGCGAACAGCTTGCCCGTACGGCCGAATCCCGTGGCGATCTCGTCGAACACCAGGAGCACGTCGTTCGCGTCGCACGCCTCGCGCAGCACCCGCAGATAGGCGGGCGAGTGGAACCGCATGCCGCCCGCGCCCTGCACCACGGGCTCCACGATCACTGCGGCCAGTTCGTCGGCGTGCGCCGCGATCAGCTCCCGCAGGTGTTGGACGTAGGCGTCGTCCGGCTCCGCGTCGAAGCCGTCCGGCGGCGCGTCCGCGAAGACCTGCCGGGGCAGGGCACCCGACCACAGCTCGTGCATCCCGCCCTCGGGATCGCACACCGACATCGGCTGCCAGGTGTCCCCGTGGTACCCGCCGCGCCACGTCAGCAGCCGGTGCTTGCCGGGACGCCCGGCCGAGCGCCAGTACTGCAGGCACATCTTCACCGCGACCTCGACCGAGACCGATCCGGAGTCGGCGAGGAAGACGTGCTGCAACGGCTCCGGGGTGATCTCCACCAGCCGGGTCGCCAGCCGGACGGCGGGCTCATGGGTGAGACCGCCGAACATCACATGGCTCATCCGGTCCAGCTGCCCGCGGGCCGCCTCGTTGAGCACCGGATGGTTGTAGCCGTGCACCGCAGACCACCAGGACGACATGCCGTCCACCAACTCATGCCGACCGTGGGCCGGTTCGGCGAGCCGGAGCCGCACCCCGGACGCGGACTCCACGACCAGCGGCTCCTGACGGCCCGGCATCGGGCCGTACGGATGCCAGACGTGGGCCCGGTCCAGGGAACGGAGTTCGGCGGGCGAGAGCGGATCAGGCATTGGGCGCGATGTCCGTACCGGCGCCGCGACGCCTGACCGCCACCAGATCCGTCCGTGCCGCATCCGAACGCACCGGCTCCGTCCGCACTGCTTCCGTCCGCACCGCCGGGACCTCGGAGGAGTCCTGAGCGGCCTCGGGGGCGTCGCCGCAGGGTGCGCAGCCGCCGTCGTGCGAACCGCAGCCGCCGCCCGCCGCGGCCCGGTGTCCGGGAAGCGTCGTCGTGTCCGCC
This sequence comes from Streptomyces sp. NBC_01520, assembly GCF_045040375.1. Classification (NCBI taxonomy): domain Bacteria; kingdom Bacillati; phylum Actinomycetota; class Actinomycetes; order Kitasatosporales; family Streptomycetaceae; genus Streptomyces; species Streptomyces sp. NBC_01520. The sequence goes on along the minus strand of NZ_CP109404.1, from coordinate 1,000,042 downwards.
CCCTCCACCTCGAATCCTGCGTCCGCGATCATGTCGAGGTCGGACTGGCCCGACTGGCCCTCGGTGGTCAGATAGTCACCCAGGAAGATCGAGTTGACCAGGTTCAGCGCGAGCGGCTGCATCGAGCGCAGATGGACCTCACGCCCGCCCGCGAGCCGCACCTCGACGTCCGGGCAGACGAACCGGACCATCGCCAGGATGCGCAGGCACCGCTGGGGGGTGAGGTGCCATTCCTTGGCGAGCGGGGTGCCTTCGATCGGGATCAGGAAGTTCACCGGAACCGAGTCCGGGTCCAGCTCGCGCAGCGAGAACACGACGTCCACCAGATCGGCGTCGGCCTCACCCATCCCCGCGATCAGCCCGGAGCACGCCGAGAGGCCGGCGGCCTGGGCCTGCTGCACGGTGTCCACCCGGTCGGCGTACGTGTGGGTGGTCGTGATCTCCCCGTACGTCCCCTCCGAGGTGTTGAGGTTGTGGTTGTACGCGTCGGCGCCGGCGGACCTCAGCCGGTCGGCCTGTCCCTCCGAGAGCAGGCCGAGGCAGGCGCACACCTCGACGTCCTCGTGCTGCTCCTTGATGGCCTCGATCGTCTGCGAGACCCGGTCGACGTCCCGGTCCGTCGGCCCACGCCCGCTCGCCACCAGGCATACCCGCTTCGCGCCGCCGGCCACCCCGGCCGCGGCGGCCTTCGTCGCCTCGTCCGGCTTCAGCCAGGTGTACTTGAGGATTCCCGCCTTGGAACCGAGCCGCTGCGAACAGTACGAGCAGTCCTCGGGGCAGAGCCCGGACTTCAGGTTCACCAGATAGTTGAGCTTCACGCGCCGCCCGAACCACTGACGGCGCACCTTTCCTGCCGCGGCCACCACGTCGAGCAGTTCGTCGTCGGAGGTCGCCAGCACGGCGAGCGCTTCTTCACGGGTCGGCAGTTCGCGCCGCAGCCCCTTGTCCACCAGCGTGTTCAGCAGGTCCATGGCCCTGATCCTGACGTACGGCACCGCCTTCGGCCAAGGAGGAACCGGACAGTAGAGGTGGCCGAGCGTGTGTGTATTGCCACATCCTGACCTGCTGCGCACCCCGCTAGGGTCTGTGAGCTGCCTACAAAAGGGACCGCCCCCATGTCCTTCGCCCCGTTCGACTGGATCGACGACGAGGCCCGTCGCCGTGCCGCGGCCGGACTCGTCCGGAACCTGCGCCCCAGGCCCGCCGAATCGGAACTGCTTGACCTCGCGAGCAACGACTACCTCGGTCTCACCCGCCATCCCGAGGTCACGGCCGCCGCGGCGGAGGCGGCCCGCCTGTGGGGGGCGGGCGCCACCGGCTCGCGGCTGGTCACCGGGTCCACCGCGCTGCACGCCGAACTCGAACGGGAACTGGCGGACTTCTGCGGTTTCGAAGCGGCCCTCGTCCTGTCCTCCGGTTACGCCGCCAACCTCGCAGCCCTCACCGCGCTCACCGGGCCGGGCTCGCTGATCGTTTCCGACGCCGGAAACCACGCCTCGATCGTCGACGGCTGCCGGCTCTCCCGCGCGGCCACCGCCGTCGTCCCGCACGCGGATCCCGGCGCCGTGGGCAAGGAACTCCGCGCCCACGACGGACGGGCGCTGGCCGTGACCGACTCGGTCTTCTCGGTGGACGGCGACGCCGCCCCGCTGACCGAGCTCGCCCAGGTCTGCCGGGACGGGGGAGCGGCTCTCCTCGTGGACGACGCGCACGGCCTCGGCGTCCTGGGCGCGGGCGGGCGCGGCGCGCTCGGTGCCGCCGGGCTCGCGGGCGGCGAGGACATCGTGGCCACACTCACCCTGTCGAAGTCCCTGGGAAGCCAGGGCGGGGCGGTCCTCGGGCCGGCCCGGGTCGTCGACCACCTGGTCAACACGGCCCGTACGTTCATCTTCGACACCGGTCTCGCACCGGCGGCCGCGGGCGCCGCCCTGGGCAGCCTGCGGCTGCTGCGCCGCGAACCGGAACGGGCGGGCAGGGCCCGGGCCGTCGCCACCGAGCTGTACGACCGGCTGACGGCGGCCGGGCTGACCGCCGTCAGCCCCGACGCGGCCGTCGTGTCGGTCCGCGCACCGTCGGCGGAGGCGGCGGTGCGCTGGGCGGCGGACTGCCGCTCGGCCGGTCTCGCGGTGGGGTGCTTCCGGCCGCCGTCCGTCCCGGACGGCATCTCCCGGCTGCGGCTGACCGCGCGGGCCGATTTGACCCGGACGGAGATCGCGGCCGCGGTGGCCACGATCGTGGCGTCGGCTCCGGCCCCCGCCGACTGAATCCGTCAGCCCTCCCGGTGTTCCGGCAGCCGGGACACGAAGGACGTCCAGGCCGTCGCGGTGAAGCGTAACGGCGGCAGACCCACGTCCTTGGAGTCCCGTACGGCGAGTTGACCGCCGCCCAACGGTGCGGCCTCCACACAGTTGTTCATCCCGGTGCTGCGGCTGCTGCGCCGCCACCGTAGTGCGGGCTCTACGGGCTCTACGGGCTGTGCGAGACGGTCGGACATCGTGCCCCCCTCGGGCAGTCAGAAGGTCCGGTCAGCCGCCGCGGCCGACTGCGGCGATGAGGTCCAGCGAACGCTCCGGCGACAGCGCGTGAGCCTGCATCGTGCGGAAGGCCGAGCTGTACGCCTCAAGGTCTTCTCTCCGCTCCAGATAGAGACTACTCGTCAAATGGTCAAGAACGACCACATCCAGATCAGAAATGGTCGGGAAGGAGAAGATAACGAAAGGACCTGTGAGGCCGATATAGCTGCCCGCCTGGAACGGAAGCAACTGGAGCTGCACATGGGGTAGTTGGGCCACCGCTGCAAGATGGTCCAGCTGATTCCGCATGACCTGCGGACCGCCCACGCCACGCCTCAGCACGGCCTCGTCGAGCACCGCACTCAACCGGAGAGGGCTGGGCGCGTGCAGCACCCCCTGCCGCGCGAGCCGCACCTCCACCAGAGAGTCCAGCTGTGCGGGTGGCAGCCCGTCCAGGGAGGACCGGGTCACCGCCCGCGCGTAGTCGGCGGTCTGCAGCAGTCCCGGCACCACCGAGGTCTCCAGGGTGCGGGCCGCCCCGGCCTGCGACTCCAGGCTGATGAAGTCGCGGTACTGGGGCGGGATGAGGCCGCGATAGGCGTGCCACCACCCGTTGCCGCCCCCGCCCGCCGAGCCCGCGAGTGCCTGCAGCAGGGAGCGGAGCTGTACGTCGTCCACCCCGTAGGCGTCCAGTAAGCGGGTCACGTCGGCTGGCCTCACCCCGCTCGCACCCGTCTCGATCCGGCTCACCTTGGACTGGTGCCAGCCCAGCAGGCGTGCCGCGTCACGGCTCGTCAGTCCCGAGCTGTGACGCAGGCCGCGCAGTTCCTCGCCGAGCTTTCGACGGCGTACGACAGGGCCGTGCCGCATGCCGGCCTCCTTTCGCCGTGCGGAGAGCCGGCCCGTACCGGGACGGCTCGGAAAAGGGCCAGTGTTGCGTCCGTATGGGGCTTACGGGGCAGAGTTCACCGCATTGAGCGACAGATATATGCATATCTTGGCGGATCGCCGTTACAGAGGGCAGCATCAGTGGCAGTCTGACGCGAAGCACAATCCAGGCCGATCGCGGGTCGGTCCGGGCGGGAAGGGACGGCGTCGCCATGGCGGACCATCAGGAAGCAACCGTCACTCTGCCGAGCGATCCGGTCTCGGTGTCCGCGGCCCGGAGACACGTGGCCAGGGTTCTTACCGAATGGGGCCTGCCCGACGACACCGAAGCCGCCGACGCCATCCGGCTGATCGTCTCGGAACTCGCCACCAACGCCGTCCTGCACACCTTCGGGCAGTCACCCACCTTCACGGTGGATCTCCGCCTCGACCGGGACGTGGAGCTCCACCTCGGCGTGACGGACAGTCACCCGCGCTGGCCCCAGCGGCTGCCCGCTGCGGTGCAGCAGGACAACGGCCGCGGCATGGTGATCATCCGGGCCCTGGCCAAGGAGTGCGGCGGGCGGCTCAGTGTCAGCCCCACCCCGGACGGCGGCAAGACCGTGTCGATCGCCCTTCCCTGGTCCGTACCCGCGCAGAGCTGACGTCCGGTGCGGGCCTGATGCCCCGTGCGGATCCGATGCCCGGCACCGGGCACGCGTCGGCGGTCACTGCGTACCCGTCGCCCGGCCGAAACCGCTCCGGAGCAAGGCCCTCAGAGTGGTCGCCGCAGCGGTGTTCCGGTCTCCCCGGTGCACCACGGAGATCGTCCGCCGGAACGCCACGGGTTCCAGCCGGCGTACGGCGAGTGGGGTGGAGGACATCGACGCGACCATCTCCGGCACCACCGCGACCCCGAGCCCGGCGCTGACCAGCGCGCACACCAGCGCGTAGCCGGGGGATTCGCACACCACGGCGGGAGCCGCCCCCGCCTCGGCCAGCGCACGTTCCACCCCGCGGCGAGGCGGATGGGCGGGTGCGCTGCTGATCAGCGGGCGGCCCGCCAGCTCGGCCACGGGCAGCGGGCCGCTGCCCTCGGACAGCACATGGCCGACCGCGGTGACCAGCACCAGCTCCTCCACGAGCAGCGGATCCGCAGCCACCCCGGCCGGCAGCGGATCGGCGGCAGCGGGCTCGTACGCATGGGTCAGCGCCAGATCCACATCGCCGGCGGCCACGGCGGCGACCCCGAAGGGCGGCTCGTAGTCGGTGACGGTCAGCTCCACATCGGGGTGCGCGCGCCGGAAGGCGCTGAGCACGGGGGGCAGCAGATGGATCCCGGCCGTCGTGAACGTACCGACGCGCAGCCGTCCTCCCGACAGCCCCGCGAGCCGGGCGAGCTCGTGCCGCGCCTGGTCCATCTCGTCCAGCACCCGCCTGGCCCGGCCCGCCAGCAGTTCCCCGGCCGCCGTCAGCTGTGCCCCGCGATGGTGGCGCACCAGCAGCGCCGCACCGGCCTCCCGCTCCAGCTTGGCCAGCTGCTGGGAGAGTGCGGGGGCGGTGTAGCCGAGCCGCGCGGCGGCCCGTGTGATCGATCCGGCCTCGGCCACCGCCACCAGCGCGGCCAGGCGTGTCGGGTCGTACATTAAGCGTTCCTTTTGGTGGACCCAGAAGATTGCAAGTACACGCTAAAGGGCCGGCCGGGTCAGGGTGTACTCATGGACGCACAACTGCTCGCCTTCATCGCCGTGGCCGCCGGGATGGTCGCGCTGCCCGGCGCCGACTTCACCGTGGTCGTACGCAACGCGCTCGCCTCGCGCGGATCGGGGGTCGCCACGGCGGTCGGCGTCGCCGCGGGCCTGTTGGTGCACACCGCGCTGGCCGTCGCCGGACTCTCCGCGGTGCTCGTGACGATGCCCGTGCTCTTGCGCACCGTGCAGTTGATCGGTGGTGCCTATGTGCTCTACCTGGGGCTCAGCGCCCTGTACGCGATACGGCGTGCGGCGGGGGAGCGGGCCCAGGACCCGGACGAGGCCGGCTACAGGGCGCCGATGAGCCCCGGACGCTCGCTGCGCCAGGGTTTCCTCACCAACGCCCTGAATCCCAAGGCGCCCGTCCTCTTCCTGAGCCTGCTGCCCCAGTTCGTCCCCGACGGGCAGCCACCCCTCCCGAGGACCGTGCTGCTGGCCTCGGTGGTCGTACTTCTGGCGCTCGTCTGGTTCCCGGCCGTGGCCCTGCTGGTGGACCGTCTCGGCCGGTGGCTGCGCCGGCCGCGTACCGCCCGCGCAATCGAGGGCGGCAGCGGCGCGGCACTCACCGCACTGGGGCTCGTACTGGTGGGCGGGCCCCTGCTGCACTGAGCCTCCGCCAACCTGAATCGGCAGGTCAGCGCGGCCGAGGCGCGTTCGTCGGCGAGCTGTTCGCTCATCCGCTCAAGGACACGTTCGGCGACGGCGAGTTCATCCCGCTCGGCTCGCACCTCCGTCAGCTGCTTGGCCATTTGTTTCTCGAGCTCGTCCAGCTCCGCCCGCCGCGCGGTGATCCGTTCCAGCAGCTCGGGATCCGTGTACCGGATCGTAGAAGGCCGCCCGGCCCCAGCGAGCAGGAATCAACGAACCGTCCGGCTCCGTCGGACGATCTACTCCTCAGGCGGCACCCCCGAGCAGCGCTGTTCGCCCAGCATCGAGGCCACCACCGGCAAACGATCTCTACTGGGAGCAGCCCACGACCAGCACGAGCACCTGGAACAGTGTCACTGGGCCGGGATCGGCTGGGTCAGGTTCACCGGGTTGCCGTCGGGGTCCTGAATGTGGGCAACGCGCTGTCCCCACGGCATGTTGTTGGGGCCGCTGCGGACTGAGCCGCCCAGAGCCTCCACGCGGCCGAGCGTCTCGTCGACGTCGTCGACACCGATGCTGAGCAGCATCCGCGGTGCTGCCCCGGTCCCCAGGTCCGTCTTGGCCACCAGCCCGAGGTCGGTGTCGCCGATGCGCAAGCCGCGGTAGAAGGCCGCCCCTTCCTCCGGTACCCGGAAGATCTCCTCGGCGCCGAACAAATTCGTGTAGAAGCCGAGCAGGACGTCCTGGTCGGCAGTCAGGATCACTGGCTGGATGGTGGACATGGCACTCCTATCGAGAACGGTCGTGTCGTTGGGTAGACCGTTCGCGGACGGTGAATTCATCGGCAGGCCGCCCTGCCGGACGATCTGCGCCCCAGACTGCCGCCTGAGACCAGCGTAAGCACCCCGAGAACCGATCACATCAGCCCTCTTGACCCGCTGTTTCAAGTTGGCGGAGGCTCACTGATCCGAGTGGCTGCGACCGTCAGCGGACCCTCCCGTACCAGACGCTCTTCGACCAGATCTTCTCCAGCCGGACCACGGCCCCGGTCTTCGGCGAGTGCCAGATCTTCCCACCGCCGGCGTAGATACCCACGTGGTAGACACTGCGGCCCGCGTGGAAGAAGACGAGGTCGCCGCGTTGCCGCTGCGACCTGGTGAGGTGGCGGGTCTTGTTGTACTGCTGCTGGGCCGTGCGGGGGAGTTTCCTGCCCGCCTTCTTGAACGAGTAGAGCGTGAGGCCCGAGCAGTCGAACCGGTGGGGACCTGTGGCTCCGTAACCGTAGGGCGACCCCTTCTTCGAAGCGGCGATCTTGAGCGCCTTCGTCGAATGGGTCGCGGCCTCGGCTTCGTCGACGAGGCCGGGGGTGAGCATGGTGGTGCCCAGAGCGATGGTGAGAACCGAGGCCGTTCCGGCTCGGGCGAACAGAGACGGGACATGAACCTGCGCAGTCATGCGCAACCCTTCGTCAGCCGCCTGTGAAGGATGACCTGTCGGGTTCGGGCTGGCGAAGTTGCCCGGCCGCACACGGCGGCTTCACCCCGAGGACCGCCCGGGTGTCCGGTCGGCCCGTTGTGCTCGGGTCCTCCACTCCTGCCGATCCACTTCTGTCGACCAGGCATCCGGACAGCGGCAGGACTCGGCGTCCGCCCGGACCGCCCCGCCGCGGTGGCGGGGGCTTGTCGTCCCAGGGATCTTTACTCACGCACTGCCGGATTTCCGCACTGAAATGGCGTTATGTGAGAGTCGTCACGACTGATCCATTCGGGTGGACGGGGTGGATCCGGGACCTCGGCGTCGTCGGCCGACCAGCCTCGTACCAGCGGCGGAACAACATATTCCGTTCAGCGTCCGTGCGCATTGCGCAAGTTGAGCTGTCCCTCGTGCGGGGGACCGCCTACGCCGAACGAGCGAGAAAATTCGATCGGCCTGTCGGGCGTGTCGTGAACGGGCGCCGAAAGGCCGGCGGCGCGGGGGAGTCGGGCGGAACGCCGGTCAACTCGTCGGCTCGGGGGGCATGGTGACCCGCCCGGCGCGCCGCTCCCCGTCCAGCAGCCGCAGCGCCCGTGCCAGCGTGGCCGCGTGGATCTGCGCCTCGCCCCGCTCGTGCATGAGCGCGAGCGCGTCACGGAGGGCCGCGGCCCGGGAGGCCAGCGCCTGCGCGGCCCGCAGTGCCCCGTACGTGTCGCTGCCACGGGCCGGATTGATCCGGCCCACCTGGTCGAGCACTTCCAGGTAGCAGTCGATGAACTCGGCCTCGGCACGGGTCAGTGCGGGGAGCGGCGGGAACTGGGGTGAGTGCATCGGGGATTCACCTCGCGGGGTACGGCTAGCGGTTTTCCATGACGTGGTCCACGAGTCCGTACGCCAGGGCGGCCGGTGCGTCGAGGATGGTGTCCCGCTCGATGTCGGCACCGATGTCCTGTGCGGAACGCCCCGTGTGACGGGCCAGCATGGCGGTGAGCGTCTCGCGCACCCGTACCAACTCGCGTGCCTCGATCTCGAGATCGGAGAGCTGGCCCCGCACCGGTTCGTCCAGGGCGGGCTGCTGAATGACTACCCGGGCACCGGGCAGGGCATGTCGGCGTCCGGGCGCACCGGCCGCGAGCAGCACGGCGGCACTGGATCCCGCCTGGCCGAGGCAGAAGGTCTCCACCTCGCAGGTGAGGTACTGCATGGTGTCGTAGATCGCCGTCATGGCGTCGAACGAGCCGCCGGGCGAGTTGATGTAGAGGGCGAGCGGCCGGTCGGGCTCGGCGTGCTCCAGGTACATGAACTGGGCGATCAGGTCGGTGGCCGCGGTGTCGTCGACGGGCGTCCCCAGGAAGACGATCCGCTCGGACAGCAGCTTCGAGTACGGATCCAGGGTCCGGGTCCCGTAGGCGGTGCGCTCGGTGAACTCGGGCAGTACGTAGCGGGCGTCGGGACGGAACATGGCGATGCCTCTCCTTGGACCAAGGCTGATCAGGATGTAAAAAATGTACAGGACGTACAGGAGGTTATGATGGGGCCATGGCCTACGAGATTCCGGTGACGCAAGCCCGAGCAGAGCTCGCCGAGCTGATCAACCGCGTCGTCTACGGCGGTGAACGCGTGGTCGTGACCCGCCACGGCAAGCCGCTCGTGGCGCTGGTATCCGCCGCTGACCTGCAGAGACTTGAGAGCGATGAGGTGGAGGCGGTCGAGGAGCAGGTGATCCGTTCGGTCTCATCGACCGGCTCGGCGACGTCCGCTCCGGGCGAACGGCGCAGCGTCGGCATCGCCGCGGAGCACCGGGGGCATCACGACTGGTCCGGCGACTGACCGACCGGCCGTCACGGCCGGTCGGTCGGAGGGCCACACGACCGGTTCCTGGGGAGGTCGTGGACCGGTACGGGGCGCGCCGGCCCCGGGCAGATGACGACGAGGCCGGCGCAGCGGAAAGCCGTGCGTCCCCCGCCCGACGTGACGGGGGATGCACGGCCTGTTCCGGTGCGGAGCCGCTCAGCCCACCGGGACCGGATCGGGTCTGTGCGCGGAGGGTTCGGCGCCACCGGTCCGCGCCGGGCGCCTGCGCCCGCCGATCAGGACCGCGACCAGGCCGAGCGCCGCCCAGGCCACCAGGACCGACGCGGCACCGCCCGCGGCGCTGCCGTCGAAGAACGCCACCGACCGCAGCAGTGAACCGCCCGCGCCGGGCGGCAGCCACTGCCCGATCATGCCGACCGGCTCAGGGAGCAGTTCGGGCGCACTCGTGACGCCGGAGAACGGATTGCCCAGCAGCACCATCAGTAGCGCACCCAGGCCGATGCCCGGCGTGCCGATCAGGGCGGCGAGCCCGGCCACGGCCGAGCCGATCGCCAGCACGGTCAGCCCCATGACGCCGGCCTCGGCCCACCAGTCGCCCGTGATCACGCCGAGCCAGCTGTGGGCGACCGCGGTCGCCGCGATGCCCACCAGCACCCCTGTGGCGGCCAGGGTCACCGCTGCCCGGGCGCCGCGCAGCTTCATCACGGTCACGATCGCCCCGGAGGCGACTCCTGCGAGCGCCAGTGGCAGGATGCTCGCCCCGAGCGCACTGCCGCGGGGGTCCGCGGCCGGCGCCGCCACGACATCGGTGACCGGTACGGCGGTCCCGGCGGGCGCCGCGCCCGTGACCGCCCCGGTCAACAGCTGGGAGACGACGGGGCTCGCCGCCGACGCGGTGAGCAGCTGAGGCCCCTCGTCGGTGGCCACGACCGCGCCGTATACGACCCGGTCCTCGATCGCGGCGCGTGCGGCGGCCGCGTCGTCGTAGCGGTGGATCTCGAATGCCCTCTCATGCCGTTCGAGCTGCGTGTGCAGCTGATCGGCCGCGGGCGCGGAACCGGCGACGCCCACGGGCAGGTTGCGCGGCGCGATCCGTGCGGCGGGCCACGAGAAGGCCCAGAGGGCGAGCGTCACCATCAAGGGGACGAGCAGGATGACCGCCACCGCACGGTGGTTCGGTGCAGACGGCATGGCGAGCGCCTCGATTCGAAGAGGGGGCTGTTCGTGGGTCGTTCAGGAGCTATTTATAGAGAAGGATCGTTCGTTTTACGGAGCCCACTGTCCTGCCGGGGCGTGTCGCTTGTCAAGAAGGAACGTTCGTTTTAGATTTGGGCCATGGCACGCGTATCCCAGGAGCACCTCGACGCCCGCCGCCGGCAGATCCTCGCCGGGGCCGCGCGCTGTTTCGCAGGCAACGGCTTCCACGGCACCTCGATGCAGGACGTGCTGAAGGAGGTCGGGCTGTCGGCGGGGGCCGTCTATCGCTACTTCGCGGGCAAGGAGGACCTGATCGCGGCCATCGCCGAAGAGGCCTTCCGTGGCATCCGGCAGGCGTTCGAGGAGGCGGCCGACCTCACCCCGCCGCCCACTCCCGACGTGCTGCTCGGCAGGGTGCTGCGCCGCGTGATCACCGGGCAGGTGTACGGGATGGAGCGCCGCGCGTGTGCCGCGCTCATCGTCCAGGTGTGGGCCGAGACCCTGCGCAACGACCAGTTGGCGAAGACCCTCGAGGACGGCTTCACGGGCATGCGTGCCGCCTGGGCGAAGCTGGTGGAGGCCTACCGTGCGACTGGCCTCATGCGTGCCGATGTGCCCGCCGACGACGTCGCCCGCACGATGATCGCCACTGCCCAGGGATTCATGGTGCAGGAAGCGCTGTTCGGTGGGGCCGAGCCCGAGGTGCTGGAGAACGGGCTGCGCGGGCTGATGTCCATGGATCCGCAGAAGATCAGTTAACGCGCCGGAAAAACTTCCGCCCTAACGTGCAATACCTGGCCGCGGAGCCCCGTTCGTCATTCAACAGACTGTTGAAGGCGGATAGGGTCCCGCTGTGCCCGGGGCCGGTACCGGGCGGAAGACGAAGAGGTGGAAGCGTGCAACTGACTCCGCACGAACAGGAACGCCTGCTCATCCACGTGGCGGCCGACGTCGCCGAGAGGCGCAGGGCGCGCGGGCTGCGGCTGAATCATCCCGAAGCGATCGCCCTGATCACCGCGCACCTCCTGGAAGGCGCGCGCGACGGCCGGACCGTCGCCGAACTCATGGCCTCCGGCAGGAAGGTGCTCACCCGCGCGGACGTCATGGACGGCATCCCTGAGATGATCCACGACGTCCAGGTCGAGGCCACCTTCCCGGACGGCACCAAGCTCGTCACCGTCCACGACCCGATCGTCTGACGGGGGCGGCCGATGATCCCCGGAGAGATCCTGTACGCGGACGGCCCGGTGCCGCTCAACGAGGGGCGCCCTGTCACCCGTCTCACCGTCCTCAACGCGGCGGACCGGCCCGTCCAGGTCGGCTCGCACTACCACTTCGCCGAGGCCAACCCCGGTTTGGACTTCGACCGCCGGGCCGCGCACGGGCTGCGGCTGAACATCGCCGCAGGGACCGCGGTGCGCTTCGAACCCGGCATCCCCGTCGACGTCGAACTCGTCCCGCTCGCAGGCCTGCGCATCGTCCCCGGACTGCGCGGCGACACCGGAGGTCCCCTCGATGCCTGAGCTCAGCCGCCCCGTGTACGCCGACCTGTTCGGGCCCACCACCGGCGACCGCATCCGGCTCGCCGACACCGATCTCGTCGTCCAGATCGAGGAGGACCGCTGCGGCGGTCCCGGGAGGGCCGGTGACGAGGCCGTGTTCGGCGGCGGGAAGGTGATCCGCGAGTCGATGGGGCAGGCGCGCACCACCCGCGCCGAGGGCGCACCCGACACCGTGGTCACCGGCGCCGTCATCATCGACCACTGGGGCGTGGTCAAGGCCGACATAGGCATCCGCGACGGCCGGATCACCGGCATCGGCAAGGCCGGGAACCCGGACACGATGGACGGCGTCCACCCCGACCTGGTCATCGGGCCCGAGACCGAGATCATCGCGGGCAACGGCAAGTTCATCACCGCGGGCGCCATCGACGCGCATGTCCACTTCATCTCGCCGACCCTGGTCGACCAGGCGCTCTCGGCGGGTATCACCACGCTCGTCGGCGGCGGCACGGGGCCGGCCGAGGGCACCAAGGCCACCACCATCACCCCGGGACCCTGGCACCTTGCCCGGATGTTCGAGGCGCTGGAGGCCTACCCCGTCAACATAGGCCTGCTCGGCAAGGGCAACACGATGTCCCGCGAGGCCATGCACTCCCAACTGCGGGCCGGGGCGCTGGGATTCAAGATCCATGAGGACTGGGGTGCCACCCCCGCCGTCATCGACGCCTGCCTCGGAGTCTGCGAGGAGACCGGCGCACAACTGGCCATCCACACGGACACACTCAACGAGGCCGGATTCGTCGCCGACACGCTGGCCGCCATCGCCGGGCGTTCCATCCACGCGTACCACACCGAAGGTGCGGGCGGTGGGCACGCCCCCGACATCATCAGCGTGGTCTCCGAGCCCTATGTTCTTCCCAGCTCCACCAATCCGACCCGGCCGCACACCGTCAACACCATCGAGGAACACCTCGACATGCTGATGGTCTGTCACCACCTCAACCCCGCGGTGCCGGAGGACCTCGCTTTCGCCGAGTCCCGGATCCGGCCCTCGACCATCGCGGCCGAGGACATCCTGCACGACCTGGGCGCCATCTCGATCATCTCCTCGGACTCCCAGGCGATGGGGCGCATCGGTGAAGTTGTCCTGCGCACCTGGCAGACCGCCCATGTGATGAAGCGGCGACGGGGCTCCCTGCCGGGCGACGGTCCGGCCGACAACCACCGAGCGCGTCGCTATGTCGCCAAATACACCATCAACCCGGCGGTCGCCCAGGGGCTCGACCGTGAGATCGGCTCGGTCGAGACCGGGAAGCTCGCCGACCTCGTGCTGTGGGACCCGGCCTTCTTCGGCGTCAAGCCGCAGACCGTGATCAAGGGCGGCCAGATCGCGTACGCGCAGATGGGCGACGCCAACGCCTCGATCCCCACCCCCCAACCGGTCATGCCCCGACCGATGTTCGGCGCCGTGGGCCGGGCCCCCGCGGCCAACTCCCTCAACTTCGTGTCCGGGGCGGCCATCGAGGACGGGCTGCCGGAACGGCTGGGGCTCGGGAAGCGGTTCGTGCCGATCACCAGCACGCGCGGAGTGACCAAGGCGGACATGCGGGAGAACGACGCCCTGCCCCGCGTCCGGGTCGATCCCGACAGCTTCGACGTCACCATCGACGGTGAGCGGGTCGAACCCGCGCCGGCCGCGGAACTGCCCATGGCCCAGCGCTACTTCCTCTTCTGACCGCTCGCTCCCACCATCCCACCGAGTTCACCGAGTTCACCGAGGGCAGGACTGCACCCATGACCACGCGCGCCGCCCTGCTCGTCCTCGCCGACGGCCGGTTCCCCGCCGGTGGCCACGCCCACTCCGGCGGGGCCGAGCCGGCCGTCAAGGCGGGACACATCCGCAACGCCCAGGACCTGGCCGGCTTCTGCCTGGGCAGACTTCACACCACCGGACTCACCTCAGCCGCCCTCGCCGCCGCGGCGGCCCACGGTCTCGACCCGCTCGCGCTCGACGAGGCCGCCGACGCCCGCACCCCGTCACCCGCGCTGCGCGCCGTCGGGCGCAAACTGGGCCGCCAGCTCATGCGGGCGGCACGGGCCACCTGGCCCAGCGCCGAACTGGCCGCGCTCGCCGCAGCCCGGCCGCGCGGCGCCCACCAGCCCGTCGTACTCGGCCTCACCGCACGCGCCGCCGGCCTGGACCCGGAGGACGCCGCACACTGCGTCGCCTACGAAGCGGTGAGCGGTCCGGCCACCGCGGTCGTCCGGCTGCTCTCCCTCGACCCCTTCGAGGCCACCGCCGTCCTCGCCCGCCTCGCACCCGCGCTCGACCAGGTCGCCGAACAGGCCGCAGCGGCCGCACGGGACGGCATCGACGCACTGCCAGCCGCCTCCGCCCCGTTGCTCGACATCACCGCCGAAGCACACGCGGCCTGGCCGGTCCGCCTGTTCGCTTCCTGAACCCCGCCCCCACGCCGCCACCACCAGGAGCCGCACCCATGCACCTCGACCACGCGCACCACGGTCCCGCAGCCGTCAGCGCCGACGCCGCACGTCCCGACGGCACCCGTCGCGCCCTGCGCATCGGCCTCGGCGGACCGGTCGGCTCGGGGAAGACCGCCACCGTCGCCGCCCTGTGCCGCACCCTGCGCGACCGGCTGTCCATCGCCGTCGTCACCAACGACATCTACACCCGCGAGGACGCCGCCTTCCTCCTCCGCAACGCCGTCCTGCCGCCGGAACGCATCCAGGCCGTCGAGACCGGTGCCTGTCCGCACACCGCCATCCGCGACGACATCTCGGCCAACCTGGAGGCGGTCGAGGACTTGGAGGACTCCGTTGGGCCCCTCGACCTCATCCTGGTCGAGTCCGGCGGCGACAACCTCACGGCCACCTTCTCCAAGGGCCTCGTCGACGCACAGGTCTTCGTCATCGACGTCGCCGGCGGCGACGACATCCCGCGCAAGGGCGGCCCGGGAGTCACCACCGCCGACCTCCTCGTCATCAACAAGACCGACCTCGCCCCGTACGTCGGCTCCGATCTGGACCGGATGGCCCGCGACGCCGCCGAGCAACGCGGCGATCTCCCCGTCGTGTTCACCTCCCTCACCTCCGCCGAGGGGGTCGCGCCCGTCGCCGACTGGGTGCGGGCGCAGCTCGCCGCCTGGTCCGCATGAGCGTCAAGGCCACCGCGCGGATGACAGCAGTCCCCGACGGCCGTGGCGGCACCGCCCTCCCCGTGCTGGAGAGCGAAGGACCGCTCGCCCTGCGCCGCACGAGATCGCAGAGGCCCGGATACGCCCGGGTCACCGTGGTCGGCGCGATGAGCGCACCCCTCGGCGGCGACCGGCTCGCCATCGAGGCCCGGGCCGAGGACGGCGCGCTGCTCGCCGTGGACTCCGCCGCCGCCACCGTGGCGCTCCCCGGCGCGGGACCTGACGCGGGCCGCGCCTCGTACGACCTGCGCCTGAGCGTGGGGGAGGGCGCGGAGCTCCGCTGGCTTCCCGAGCAGCTCGTCTCCGCGTGCGGCAGCGAGCTCGACCAGTCCACCCGGGTCGAACTCGCAGCCACCGCACGGCTGGTGCTGCGCGAGGAACAGATCCTGGGCCGGCACGGCGAGGACACCGGCAGCCTCACCACCCGACTGACCGTCCGCCGGGCCGGCCGTCCGCTGCTCGACCAGCAGCTGGCGTACGGACCCGGGGCCCCCGGCGGCTGGGACGGTGCCGCGGTCCTGGGCGGCAACCGGGCCGTCGGGCAACTGCTCGTCGTCGACCCCGCGTTCGAGGCCGACCCGCCCGCGCCCCGGGTGCTCGGCCCCACCGCCGTGCTCACACCGCTGGCCGGACCGGCCGTTCTGGTGACGGCGCTGGCCCCGGACGCCCGGCTCCTGCGCGGCGTGCTGGACGAGGCGCTGGAAGGGTTGTTGGACGGGCCGAGGACAGCTCGCGAAGCCTGAGTCCGCTCAGCGGGACAGTACTCACCGGTTATGGGTTCGGTAAAGAAACACGCGTACGCCCTGTTCTCAGTCACCTCACAGACGAAAGGATCCGCTGGACGCAGGAACTCGTGCGCCGCCACGGCGGCGCCACACACAGGGGGAGGTTCCACTTGAGACGCACAGCAGTGCTCGGTTCGGCCGGCACTCTGATCGCGGGCACGCTCATAGCGGGCGCGATAGCCGCGCCCGCCGCCAGTGCCGACGGCCGTCACCACGGTGGCAGCGAGGCGCGTGGCGTCCAGATCGCCGCCGCGAAGGCGGCGAAGACGGGCATCGACTGGACGGACTGTCCGGCCGACTGGGCGATCGCCGCACCTATCCAGTGCGGATGGGTGACCGTACCCCTCGACTACGCCAAGCCCCACGGCAAGCAGATCGAACTCGCCGTCGACCGGCACGTCAGCACCGGCACGAAGGCTGAGCGCCAGGGCGCCCTGCTCTACAACCCCGGCGGCCCCGGCGGTTCGGGCATGGCGTTCCCGAAGCGCATCGTCACGAAGAACCCGCTCTGGGCGAACACCGCCAAGGCCTACGACTTCGTCGGCTTCGACCCGCGCGGCGTCGGCCACTCGGCGCCCATCTCCTGCATCGACCCGCAGGAGTTCGTGAAGGCCCCGAAGGCCGACCCGGTGCCCGACAGCGAGGCCGACAAGCGCGCGCAGCGCAAGCTGGCCGCCGAATACGCGGACGGCTGCGCCGAGCGCAGCGGCGACATGCTGCCGCACATGACCACGCCCAACACCGCACGCGACCTGGACGTCATCCGCGCCGCACTCGGTGAGAAGAAGCTCAACTTCCTGGGTGTCTCCTACGGCACCTACCTGGGCGCGGTCTACGGCACACTCTTCCCGACCCACGTGCGCCGCATGGTGGTCGACAGCGTGGTCAACCCCGCGAAGGACAACATCTGGTACGAGGCCAACCTCAACCAGGACATCGCCTTCCAGACCCGCTGGGACGACTGGAAGGCGTGGGTCGCCGAGAACGACGCCGTCTACCACATCGGCGACACACCCCAGAAGGTCGAGCAGGCGTGGCTGACCCTGCGCGCGGCGGCCAAGAAGAGCCCGATCGGTGGGGTCCTCGGCCCGGCCGAACTCATCGGATTCTTCCAGGGCGCGCCGTACTACGACTCCGCCTGGGCACCCACCGCCCGGATCTGGAGCGACTACCTGGCAGGCGACACCCAGGCGCTGATCGACGCCGCTGCTCCCGACCTGTCGGACACCGCGGGCAATGCCCGTTCGGAGAACGGCAACGCCGTGTACACGGCGGTCGAGTGCGCCGACGCCAAGTGGCCCACCAGCTGGAAGAAGTGGGACCGCGACAACACCCGGCTGCACCAGGAGCACCCGTTCATGACCTGGGCCAACGCCTGGATGAACCTGCCCTGTGCGACATGGTCGGCCGAGCAGCAGACCCCGCTGGACGTCAGGACCGGCAAGGGCCTGCCTCCGGTGCTGATCGTGCAGTCCACGCGTGACGCCGCCACTCCCTACGAGGGCGCCGTCGAGCTGCACAAGCGGTTCAAGGGCTCCCGTCTCATCACCGAGAAGGGCGCCGGCTCCCACGGTGTCACCGGCCTGGTCAATCCCTGCGTCAACGAGCGGGTTGACGCCTACCTGCTCACCGGGAAGACCGACCCCCGCGACGTGACGTGCGCACCGCACGCCGCGCCGAAGCCGTAGCGCCGCTCCCGTAGCGCCGAAGCCGCAGGCACCACCCGGTCCGGGTGAAAGGGCGGCCTGCCGGGAAACCACCCGGCCGGCCGCCCGTCCCATCGGCCTCAGACCGTACGGCCGTACAGATCCAGCCAGGCGTCCTCCGCCGCGTAGTCGAAGAGGCCGTCGCCGTAGTTCCGCGCCATCTTCGGGAAAGCCTCCGTCCACTCCCGCCCGTGCAACCGGGAGGCGAGCCACTCGACGGTCTCCGGAAGTGACTCCGCATAGCCCGTCACCGGCTCGTAGCCGAGCTCCCGACCCGCAGCCGTCATGTCGTAGACGATGGGATGAGCGACGGTCCACGGTGTCTCTCCGACGCCTCCCCCGGGAGGGGCGCCCGCGACCAGAACCGTCTCGGTCGTCCGGCCGAGCACGCCGTCGACGGCCACGCCGATCTCGGCGACCGTCGGTGCCTGCGGGTCCCCCGCATTCAGCACCCGTGAAGCCGGCCGCAGGGCGGCGAGCCGTATCAGCTCCGCGAGGTTGGAGACATGGACGGGATGGAAGCGGGACTTCCCGTCGTACGCGAGCACCCGGCGCGCGCGTCCGTCCAGCAGCCGTTTCACGAAGTACAGCTCGCGCGGCGTGCGGCAGTGGGGCCCGTGGATCGCCCCCGCCCGCAGCAGCGTCACCGGCAGCACGTCACCGGCCGCGAGCAGCTCCCGCTCCAGCCGGATCTTCCGCGTGGCGTACGTCGTGTCCCCGGGCGCGACGGTGCGCTGCGATTCGGGGATCGGCAGCGGATAGCGCGGAGCACCACCCGGCTCCTCCTGCGTGTCGAAGCCCCGCCCCTCGTCGTCCTCGTACACCGCGCCGCTGGATATCACGACGGCCGAGCCGATCCGGCCGGCCAGTCCCGTCAGCTGCCGGGCGTGGGCCCCGTCGAACGCCACCATGTCGACCAGGACGTCACAGCCGTCGCCGAGCGCCGCGGCCGTCGCACCCTCCACCTCACGGTCGAGCGCCACACAGCGGACATCGGCCGCCCAGTCGTCGGCCCGGCCGCCCCCGCGCGACGCCGCCGTCACAATCCAGCCGTCCTCGGCCAGAGCCCGCACCGCGACCCGGCCGATCTGTCCCGTGGCGCCCAGTACGAACGCTCGTCCTCTGCTCATACGGGAAACGCTAGGCGCCCCGCCACCGTCGGGCCAGCACTGTCTGCCAGGAGCAGATTCCGCCCTCAGCGCCGGCGCCGGGGGAACTTCCTGGGCTGCTCGGCCTGTGCCGCCGCCTTCACCTTGGCCGCGTACTCGTCGACGTACTCCTGTCCGGAGAGGCCGAGCACGGCGTACATGATCTCGTCGGTCACCGCCCGGATCGCCGTCTTCTGGTCCTCCAGACCCGCGTAACGGGAGAAGTCCAGCGGCTCGCCGAAACGGATCGTGACCCGCTTGATCCGGGGCACGACCTTCCCGGGCGGCTGGATCTCGAACGTGCCGACCATCGCGCACGGAACGACCGGGACCCCTGCCTTGATCGCCATCACAGCGACCCCGACCTTGCCCTTGTACAGGCGCCCGTCGTGCGATCGGGTTCCCTCCGGGTAGATCCCCAGCAGCTCACCCTTGCTGAGCACCCCCAGCCCTTCGCGGATCGCCGCCTGCCCGGCGTCCTTGCCCGACCGGTCCACCGGAATCTGCCCGGCGCTGTGGAAGAAGGCAGCGGTCAGCCTGCCCTTGATGCCGGGGCCGGTGAAGTACTCGGCCTTCGCGAGGAACGTGATGCGCCGCTTGATGATCGCGGGCATCAGGAAATGGTCGGAGAACGACAGATGGTTCCCCGCCACGATGGCGGCGCCGTCGTCGGGAATGTTCTCCAGTCCTTCGATACGGGGCCGGAACACCAGCCTCAGCAGCGGTCCGAGCACGACATATTTCAGGACGTAATAGAACACGATCTCTCCCCACTCCGGATCGGCCGGTGACCGCGTTCCACCAGGTCACGTGACACAACCTCGCACATCGCCGATCTCCGCGTGTGCCGACCGCGCCCGCCGCCCGGTCCGAACGGGCGCGCTCTTCCGGGCCGGCCGGACATTCACTCCCGGTCGGGTACCCCGATGCCGACGTCCCTGAACGGACCTACGAGGGCGCGATACCGCTCGGCGTCGATCCGGTCCCGTTTCCAGATGGCCTCAGCGGCGAGGGTGGTGTGCGCGATCGCGGCGCGCAAACCTCCCGGCCGGTCGGCCCGCAGTTCGCCCCGGTCCCGGAAGGCGTCACGCACACACCTGTCGAGGGCGCTGAAGTGCGCCGCCGACAGGGTGGGGCGTCGGACGCGTCACGGATACCGGCCGCCATGGCCGAAGCGGCCGCCCCGCGCACGAGACCGAGCGCCCCGACCGTCAGCAGCGAGGCCGCCGCCACGAAGTCCTCCACCTCACGCGGAAGTACCGACACCGCTCCTCCGCCGCGGTACACCCGCGAGATCCCACCGGCAGCCTGTGCGACACGGCCGTCCGCCCGGCGCCCTGCCCTCAGGTGTCCCGGGTGGCCAGCATCCCCAGGGTGGCCAGTCCCAGGACCACCCAGCCGAACCAGAGCCAGCCGTTGCTCCCCAACGCCACCGTGTACGCGGTCACCGCGACCAGCGTCGCGACGGTCAGCACTCCCATGGTCTTCGTGGATCCGGGCATGGGCGCACGCTCCTCACCGGCCGCACGGCCGTTGAGGCCATGGTCACCCCAGAGGTGTGCCGGGCGCTACTGTCCGCGCGCCTGCAAAGAGGCGAGATAGGCGTTGTACGCGTTCAGCTCCTTGTCACCGTCACGGTCCGCGGCCCGGTCGGCACGCTTGGCCGTCCGCTGCTCGGAGCGGTACCACTGGAAGACCAGCGCGATCAGGACCAGCACGGAGGGGATCTCGCTGAACGCCCAGGCGATACCGCCCGCGGCGGACTGGTCACTCAAGGCGTCGATCCCGAGCGAGGCCGGGGGATTCGTGTACGTCTCCACCATCGGCTGGCTCGCCATCATCAGCGCGATGCCGAAGAACGCGTGGAACGGCATGCCCGCGAAGAGCTCCAGCATCCGCATCACGTAGCCCGGCCGGTGCGGCCCCGGGTCCACTCCCATGATCGGCCAGAAGAACACCAGGCCGACCGCCAGGAAGTGCAGCATCATCGCGAGATGGCCGAGCGTCGAGCCCATCAGGAAGTCGAACAGAGGGGTGAAGTAGAGCGCGTAGAGGCTCGCGATGAAGAGCGGGATCGTGAACACGGGATGCGTGATGATCTTCATGTAGCGGCTGTGGAGGAGCATGAGCAGCACCTCGCGCGGGCCGGTGCGGCCACGTCCCGCCACCGGCAGCGCCCGCAGCGCCAGCGTCACGGGCGCACCCAGCAGCAGCAGGATCGGCGACAGCATGCTGATCACCATGTGCTGCACCATGTGGACGCTGAACATGACCATGCCGTAGTCGTTGAGTCCGGTGCACATCACCAGGGCGATGGACAGCACACCGGCGACGAAGAACGTGATCCGGTTGGCAGGCCAGCTGTCACCCCGCCTGCGCAGTCGCAGCACCGCGTATCCGTACAGGACGAGCGCCGCGATGCAGCCGGTCAGGAAGAACGGGTCCGCGGAGAATTCGAGCCCACGTCCCAGCGTGAACGGCGGCAGATCCATGTTCATGCCGTGCCCGCTGTGATCCATCTGTTCACTCCCGCTGGGGACGTCCCCGTTTCGTGCCGGTTGTCCCGTCCAGAGTAGAACTGCCCCCGGCCGCGGTTGCGGCCGGGGGCAGTCCGGAGTACGCCGTACGGATCAGAGCACGCACTGGGCCTCGGCGTAGCGCTCCGCCGGGACCGTCTTCAGGGTCTCCACGGCCGCCGCCAGCGGAACCATCGTGATGTCCGTGCCGCGCAGGGCCGTCATCATGCCGAACTCACCGCGGTGGGCGGCCTCCACCGCGTGCCAGCCGAAGCGGGTGGCCAGGACACGGTCGTACGCGGTCGGTGTGCCGCCGCGCTGGACGTGCCCCAGGATCACCGGGCGGGCCTCCTTGCCGAGGCGCTGCTCCAGCTCGCCCGAGAGCTGCGTCGCCACTCCGGCGAACCGCTCGTGGCCGTAGACGTCCTTGGTGCCCTGGTTGAAGTCCATCGAGCCCTCGCGCGGCTTGGCGCCCTCCGCGACGACGACGATCGCGAACTTCTTGCCGTCCGAGAAACGCCGGCCGACGAGCGCGGTCAGCTCGTCGATGTCGAAGGGCCGCTCGGGGACGACGATCGCGTGCGCGCCCGCGGCCATGCCCGAGTGCAGGGCGATCCAGCCGGTGTGCCGGCCCATGACCTCGACGATCAGCACCCGCTGGTGCGACTCGGCCGTGGTCTTCAGCCGGTCGAGGGCCTCCGTCGCGACGCCCACGGCCGTGTCGAACCCGAAGGTCACGTCGGTGGAGGCGATGTCGTTGTCGATGGTCTTGGGCACACCGACGATGGGCAGCCCCGCCTCGGACAGCAGATTGGCAGCCTTCAGCGTGCCTTCACCGCCGATCGGGATGATCGCGTCCAGACCGAGATCGGCGACATGGCCCCTGGCTCGCTCCACACCGTCACGCAGATGCGCGGGCTGGACCCGGGACGAACCGAGGATCGTGCCGCCCCGGGCGAGGATGCCGGCCACCGCGTCGAGGTCGAGCTTGCGGTAGTCGCACTCGAGGAGGCCCCGCCAACCGTCGTGGAAGCCGATGACCTCGTCACCGTGGTCGACCACCGCGCGGTGCACGACGGAACGGATGACGGCGTTGAGGCCGGGGCAGTCGCCGCCGGAGGTGAGCACACCAATTCGCATTGCCCGGGAAACCTTTGCAACGTGGGCCGACGACCGGACCACGTCGTCCGGTTGGATCCCCGCCACCCTACCGGCGCAAGGTGGCGGGACCGAACCCGCTGTCCGACTGCTGGACGTCCACCGGCCGTACACAACACCTCACGATCACGGACGGCCCGTCAGGAGGGCGTGTCCGCACGGAAGGCCGTGCCGGCCGGAGGACGTCAGGCGGGCTGCGTCGCCGAGGCGATCCGCTCGGCGCGCAGCGCCTCGTACCAGCGGTCGTCGCACGGCGGCAGCGCGTTCACATCGAGGGCCAGCTTCAGCAGGTGGTCCGCGATCAGCGGATTGCGTGCCAGCACCGGACCGTGCATGTACGTACCGAAGACCGTGTCGTTGTACGCACCCTCGGTGCCGTCACCCGTGCCGTTGCCCCGCCCGATCCGGGTGCGCGCGAACGGCCTGGCCGTCGGGCCGAGGTGGGTGATGCCCTGGTGGTTCTCGAATCCGGTCAGCGGCGGCAGCCCCAGGTTGGGATCGATGTCCCCGAGCACGTCACCGACGCACCGGGCACCCTCGCCCCGCGTGGAGATCACGTCGAGCAGCCCGAGGCCCGGCTCGCGCTCGCCGAGGTCGTTGATGAACTCGTGGCCGAGGATCTGGTAGCCCGCGCAGACCGAGAAGATGATCGCGCCGTTGGAAGCGGCCCGGCTCAGCCCGCCGTCGCGGCGCAGCCGCTCCGCCGCCAGCCGCTGCGGCCGGTCCTCGCCCCCGCCGATCAGGTAGATGTCGCCCGAGGTCGGGATGGGCTGGTCGCTGCGCACGTCGACGCGCGACACGTCCAGACCGCGCTGCCGCGCCCGGCGCTCCACCACCAGGGCGTTGCCCTGATCGCCGTAGGTGCTGAGGAGGTCCGGGTAGACCCACACCAGCCGCAGGCCGTTGTTGCTCATGCTTCGTCCTCTCCGGGGGTGGCCCGCGCCGGGGTCAGTTGCCGACACGACGGCGCAGATCCTGGAAGGCGGTGTAGTTGGCGATGACCTCGATGCGGCCGGGCGGAGACATCTGGACGGCCTCGTCCAGGGTCTCGCAGACACGGAAGTCGAGCCCGGCGACCTCCAGGCGGACCGCGAGGTCCAGCTTGCGGTCACCGAGCACGAAGATCGGGTGGCCGTAGAGCTGGGTGTAGTCGACGTCCCAGAGCCACGAGGTGTCCGTGCCGTCCGCGCCGCGGGCGTTCACGGAGAGGATCACCGGAGTGGGCGGCGGATCGATCAGGGAGAACGTCTCGAGCCAGCCCGCCGGGTTCTTCGCCAGCAGCAGCCGCAGCTCACGGCCGAGGAAGGTGACGACGTCGTAGCGGCCCGCCACGGCCTGCACCTGGTACATGCGCTCCAGGGCGACCTGGGGCGGCACGCCGAACACCGCGGCGACGGCGGCCGAGCTGGTGGCGTTCGCCTTGTTGGCGCGGCCCGGCAGCTGGAGGTGGATCGGCCACGCGGAACCGTGCGGGTCCAGCACGTAGTCGCCGTTGAGCGCCCAGCTGGGGGCGGGGCGGCGGAAACCGCACTCGCCGCAGAACCAGTCGTCGCCGGGGCGCTGCATCACACCGCCGCAGGACGGGCAGGACCAGGCGTCGTCCTTCCACGCCTGTCCCGCGGCCACCCACACCACGTTGGGGGAGGAGGACGCCGCCCAGACGATCAGCGGGTCGTCCGCGTTGGCCACGATCACGGCCTTCGAGCCGGAGAGGCCCTCACGCCACTTCTCGGCCAGCATCCGGGTCTCCGCCGCGCGGTCCAGCTGGTCGCGGGAGAGGTTGAGCAGCGCGATCACCTTCGGCGTCGTGTCGCGTGCGACGCCGGCGAGGTACTTCTCGTCGACCTCGATCACGCCGTACTTCGCGTCCGAGCCGCCGGCCAGCGCGGAGGTGATCCCCGCGGGCATGTTGGCGCCGAGCGCGTTCGACACGACCGGACCGGCGGCCCGCAGGGCCTCGGCGATCAGTCTGGTGGTGGTCGTCTTGCCGTTCGTCGCGGACACGAGGATCACGTCCAAGTGCTGCGCCAGCCGCCCCAGCAGGTCGGGGTCGAGCTTGAGCGCCACCCGGCCGCCGATCACCGATCCGCTGCCGCGCCCCGCAGCGCGCGACACCGCCGCCGCGGCTTTGCCCGCCGTCACGGCGAGCTTGGCCCGCGGCGACAACGGCTCCGTGTTGCCTGCCATCGTCCTAGATCCTCCTTGCATAGTCCGCGCCCAGCCTATCGATGTCCGGCACCGCAACCGCACGTCGGCACCGGGCGGAACGTGGAGGTCACCTGGAACGTACCCTTCTCCCCATGCGAAACCGCCCGATCCCCGGCAGTTCCGGACTCGTCCGCGCCATGAGTCTGCTCGGCGACCCGGTGCTCCACAGTCCCTGCGAGGACGTCACCGACTTCGGGCCCTCGCTCGCGAGACTGGTCGAGGACCTCTTCGCCACGATGTACGCGGCGCAGGGTGTGGGTCTGGCCGCCAACCAGATCGGGGTTCCGCTCAAGGTGTTCGTCTACGACTGCCCGGACGACGAGGAGGTCAGGCATCTCGGCCATCTCGTCAATCCGGTACTCGTCGAGGCGGACGGGATTACCGTACGCGGACCGGAGGGGTGCCTCTCACTTCCCGGCCTGGAAGCGGGCACCCCGCGCTTCGACCACGCGGTGGTCGAGGGCCGCACCGTCATGGGCGAACCGGTGCGCGTCACCGGCACCGGCTGGTTCGCCCGCTGTCTGCAGCACGAGTGCGACCACCTCGACGGCCGGGTCTACACGGACCGGCTGACCGGCCTGCGCCGCACCAGGGTCCTGCGCGCGGCCCGGCGGGCGCCGTGGGGGCGTACGGACTGATCCCGTCGTACGGACCGGTCCCGTCGTACGGACTGGTCCCGTCGTACGGACTGGTCCCGTCGTGCGCGGACCGGCCCCGTCGTACGGATGGCGGTTCAGAACCCGGGGCCGCCCGGCAGGTCGCCCGCCTCGGCCAGCCTGCCCCAGAGCAGGTCGGCGAGGCTGCGTACCAACTGCTCGCGTGAGCAGGGGCGGTCGCCCAGCCACCAGTCGCCGGCGGCGTGCATCATGCCGACGATGCCGTGGCCCCAGATCCGGGCCATCTGTTCGCTGTCGGGTCCGAGGTCGACCCGTTCGGAGATCACCTTGCCGAGCTCCTCACCGAGCCTGCGCAGCAACGGGGCGGAGTGCCGGCCGACGTCGAAGCCCTGCTCGGGGGAGGGTGCCGCGTCGTCGGACGGGTGCATCAGGAAGCGGTAGACCTGCGGACGGGCCTCGATCGCCGCGAGATAGGTGTCCAGGGTCGCCTCGACCCGCTCGCGGCGCTCCGACGGGGCATCGAGCGCGGCGCGCAGGGCGCTCAGCAGAGCGTCGGTGTGGCGCTTGGCGAGGGCGCGGTAGAGGCCGCCCTTGTCGCCGAAGTGACGGTAGAGGATGGGTTTGGTGATTCCGGCCTCCGCGGCGATCGCGTTCATCGACGCCTGCGGGCCGTCCCGGAGAACCACGCGGTCCGCGGCCTCCAGCAGCTCCCGGCGGCGGCGCTCGGCCGCCGTCCGCTGTCGCTCGGCCCCTCGTGTGGTCTCCATGTCGTCTCTCCCCGCCCCCGCAAGCTGTCCCGCGATCTCTTGACGCCCGGGCAACGTAACACCATGCCCTACGGTGCGCGGATCCGCGGTTGAGCGGTTGACAGTGACTACTTGCTGGTAACAGACTGATGTTACCGTGAGTAACATATCGTTGTCCGGAAGTGCATGGAGGGAACATGGCCGAGTTCACGCTCGAGCTCAACGACGACCAGAAGCAGGTCCGTGACTGGCTTCACGGCTTCGCCGCGGATGTGATCCGACCGGCCGCTTCGGAGTGGGACGAGCGTGAGGAAACGCCCTGGCCCGTCATCCAGGAGGCGGCCAAGGTCGGCATCTACTCCCTCGACTTCTACGCCCAGCAGTTCTTCGACCCTACGGGCCTCGGCATCCCGGTGGCCATGGAGGAGCTGTTCTGGGGTGACGCGGGCATCGCCCTGTCGATCGTAGGTACGGGCCTGGCGGCCGTCGGTGTCCTCGCCAACGGCACCGAGGAACAGATCGGCACCTGGATCCCGCAGATGTACGGCGACGCCGACGACGTGAAACTCGCCGCCTTCTGCTCCTCCGAGCCGGACGCCGGTTCCGACGTCGCCTCGATGCGTACCCGCGCGGTGTACGACGAGGCCAAGGACGAGTGGATACTCAACGGCACGAAGACCTGGGCGACCAACGGCGGTATCGCCAACGTCCACGTCGTCGTCGCGGTCGTCGACCCGGAGCTGGGCTCGAAGGGCCACGCCTCCTTCATCGTCCCGCCTGCCACCCCGGGCCTGTCCCAGGGACAGAAGTTCAAGAAGCACGGCATCCGTGCCTCGCACACCGCCGAAGTGGTCCTGGAGGACGCCCGCGTTCCCGGGCACTGCCTGCTCGGCGGCAAGGAGAAGCTCGACGAGCGCCTCGCCCGGGCCCGTGAGCGTGCCAAGTCCGGTGGGGAGCGCGTCAAGAACGCCGCGATGGCCACGTTCGAGGCGTCCCGCCCTGCCGTCGGCGCCATGGCGGTCGGAACCGCCCGTGCCGCCTACGAGGTCGCTCTCGACTACGCGAAGACCCGGACCCAGTTCGGCCGCCCCATCATCGACAACCAGGGGATCGCCTTCCAGCTGGCCGACATGCGCACGCAGATCGACGCGGCCCGGCTGCTGGTCTGGCGCGCCTCCTGGATGGCGAGCGCCGGCAAGCCGTTCACCTCGGCCGAGGGCTCGATGTCGAAGCTGTTCGCGAGCGAGACGGCGAAGTCGGTGACCGCCCAGGCCGTCCAGATCCTTGGCGGCAACGGCTTCACCCGCGAGTACCCGGTGGAGCGCATGCATCGTGACGCCGCGATCTACACCATCTTCGAGGGCACGAGCGAGATCCAGCGCCTGGTGATCGCCCGCACCCTGTCGGGGATGCCGATCCGCTGACGGACGCCGACGGGCCGGACCGCACGACGGTCCGGCCCCCGGGGCCGTTCTACTTCTTCGGCAGGTGCGCCTCGATGGCGGTGAGGACCTCGGGGGCCTCCGGCTCGGTCCGGGGGCGGATCCGGGCGACCGGCTCGCCGGCCGGGGAGACCAGGAACTTCTCGAAGTTCCACTGGACGTCACCGGCCGCACCCTCGGAGTCGGCCAGCTTCGTCAGTTCCGCATACAACGGGTGCCGGTCCTCGCCGTTGACGTCGACCTTCTCCAGGAGAGGGAAGCTGACCCCGTACGTCGTCGAGCAGAATGTCTGGATCTCCTCCGCGGAGCCCGGCTCCTGGCCCGCGAACTGGTTGCAGGGCACACCGAGCACGGTGAAGCCGCGGTCCCCGTACTCCTTCTGGAGCCGCTCCAGACCTGCGTACTGCGGGGTGAGGCCGCACTTCGACGCGACGTTCACCAGCAGGACCGCGGAGCCGTCGTAGGCCCCCAGCGTGGTGGGCTCGCCGGTGAGGGTGCGGAGCGGGATGTCGTGCAGCGTCATGGAAGATCTCCTCTGTTGCGTGGCGTCGCTGTTCATTGTGCCGCCGCCAGTGGATTCGCGGGGCCGACCGCCTTGTAGTAGAAGGTGGTCGCCCTCAGCACACCGCCCGGGTCGCCCGCGTACGCGGGAATCGATCCGCACTCCGTCCAGCCCGCGGCGCTGTAGAGCCGTTCGGCCGGGCTGCCGGTCTCGGTGTCCAGGACCAGCAGCGTCAGCCCTTCGGCAGCCGCGGACCGCTCGACGGCTGCCAGCAGGGCCCGGCCGACACCCCGGCCCCGGGACGAGGGGCGCACCATCAGCTTGGCGACCTCCGCGCGGTGGCGGGCGTTCGGCAGGGCGGGCATGACCAGGCCGATCGTGCCGGCCAGCCGCTCCCCGTCGCGGGCGATCCACACCTGGTGGCGCCCCGCCTCGACCGCGACGGCCCGCTCCCGCCACCAGGTGGCGGCGGACGCCCGGTCCAGTGGCTTCAGGAATCCCACCGAGGCGCCGCCCTCCACGGTCTCGATCAGCAGGGCGGCCAACTCGTCGGCGTACGTGACGAGCTCGGGGCCGGTCAAGGGGACGATCTCGGTCATGGAGCGGGGTCCTCTCACATCGTTCACGGCAGGACGATCAGCAGGGCGTAGCGGGCCCGGTCCGGGCCCGGGCAGTGGAAGCGCGAGGGGCCGCGCAGCCGGAAGCGCAGACAGTCACCGCGGCGCACGGTGTGCACGGTGTCCTCGACGGTGATCTCGACCGTGCCTTCCAGTACCCAGATGTGCTGCTCCACACCGGGCACCGGCGGTTCCTCGTACGAGAGGGCGGCGCCGGCGTCGAGCGTGCCCTCGACGATCTCCGCGCGCAGGCCGCTGTGCGGCGGTGAGACGGAGCGGCGTACGAAACCGGACCGCTCGTCCCGCCACACCGGCTGCCGGTCGGCGGGCACCAGGGCCGGTGGTTCCGTCTCCACCTCCATCAGCAGCCGCGACATCGTCCGCCCGTAAGCCGTGCACAGCCGCCCGAGCACGGTCGCGGTGGGACTCAGCTCGCCGCGCTCCAGCCGCGACAGGGTCGAACGGCTCACCTCGGTGCGCCGGGACAGCTCGTCCAGCGACCAGCCGTGTTCGATGCGGAGCCGGCCCAGCCGGACCGCGAGCCGGGCGCCGACGGAGTCCGGCTCGTCGTTGTCTCTCATATTCAGGATCATATCCCTGATAAGAGATATGGGGGGTGAGCCGCCAGGGTCGGTGTGCCGATCAGGTGATGCCGTGTCAGGCTGATAAAGGGAAGATAAGCCGCATACCGGTTCATTCGGGCCGGATGGCGACTGGAGAACCGAGGAGGCCGACATGGCCAGAAATGTGAGCGATTCGCGAGCGGATCACGACACCGTGGGCTCGCGCTCATCCGCGTCCGGCTGGACGGTCTTCGCGGCCGTACTGATGATCTTCGGCGGGGCCATGGCGATCCTCGAAGGGATCGCCGCCATCGCCAAGGACGACGTGTTCGTCGCCACACGCAACTACGTGTTCCAGTTCAACCTGACCGGCTGGGGATGGATCCACCTCATTCTGGGCATCGTCATCCTCCTGGCCGGCTGCGCCCTGTTCACAGGAGCCCTGTGGGCGCGCGCCGTCGGCGTCCTGGGCGCCGGACTCGGTGTGGTCGCCCACTTCCTGTGGCTGCCGTACTACCCGTTCTGGTCCCTCGTGCTCATCGCCGTGTACATCATCGTCATCTGGGCGCTGTGCGCGGGACCGCAACGGGACGCTCGAGCCTGAGCACCAGGACGTAGGAGACCACCACCGAGACGATCACGAGCGGCATCACCGTGATGCCCTCGGATCCCAGCAGCAGTGTGGCGAGCAGTACCGATGTCATCGGCAGTTTCAGCATCGCCACACACATGGCGCCGACGCCCATCGCGAAACCGGACGTCACGTCCAGTCCCGGCAGATGAGAAAGGGCCAGTCCGCCCGCCGCCCCCACGAACATCGCGGGGAAGATGGGACCACCCCGGAAGCTGCTCAACGACGCGCAGTATGCGAGCGCCTTGCAGGCGACGAGCACCAGGAGCGTACCGGCGGAGTACGCGGCGTTGTCGCTGAGCAGCCCGCCCAGGGCGTCCTGGCCCGAGTAGAGCACCTCGGAGGCATCCTCCCCGGTGCTCTCGGCGTACAGGAGCGCGAGTGCGCCGACGATCACACCCGTCCCCGCGGTGGCGGCCACCCTGCGCCGCTCGACCCGCTCCTGCAGGTACAGCGAGAGCTGCTTGATCCCCGTGCCCAGGAGAGCCGCCGCGACCCCCAGCGCGACCGCCCAGCCGAACTCGGCGAAGCCCGGCTGCCCCGTGTGCGGAACGTGGGGGAGGGTCAGGGAGTACGTACCCAGGCCCGTCCACGAACCCAGTCCGATGAAGATGAGCGAGCCGATACCCGAGGCGAGCAGCCCCGGCACGAGCGCCACACCGAGCATCGTCCCGGCGATGCCTGACGCCTCCATCAGCAGGAACGCGCCGAGGAGCGGCGAGCCCAGCAGGGCGCTGACGGCCGCGAAACTCCCGGCTGCCGCGACCAGGACGCGCCCGCCGGGCTTGATTCCGGGTTTGACCAGACGTACCGCGTACACGGCCAGGCCGCCGCCGAGGGTGATCAGCGGAGCCTCCGGTCCGAGCACCGCGCCGAGCCCCAGGGAGGTCAGTGCGGCCAGTGTGATCCCCGGAAGCTCCGCGGCGGTCGGCGGGCCCGTGTTCACCAGGCCCTCGGCGGGCCTGTGCCCGCCCAGGCCCGGCAGGTGGCGGATGGTCAGTCCGGTCAGCAGGCCGGCCACGGCGAGCAGCGGCACCGGCCACCACGACGGCGTCCCGTCGAAGCCCAGGCCCCGGGGCAGGTCCTCGTAGGTCAGCGACTGCAGTTCGTGGACGAGGGCCAGGAAGCCGAACGCCGCGGCGGAGATGGGGACTCCGAGGATCGCCACCATGATCAGGAGCACCGTGTATCCCCGGGTGCGGACGACCTCCATCGGGTCGGGGGACTCCGTGCCGGGTGTTCCGATCGGTTCGGCCGACATGGTCATGGTCTCCTCAGCGTCGGGCCCGGCCGGAACGTGCTGTCCCGGCGGGGTCCACACGGTGATACCACGATGTGGCGTTCTGTCCGTGACGTCCCGATTGTTGAGGTGCGGCGAGTCCTGCGGCGTCGGCAGTTGCCGAGGTGTCCTACCGCCTACCGGTCGTCCTCCCCGGCCGCGGGAAGCCTGCCCGCGGCCACCGCGTCGGTCAGCGCCCGGTGGTCCCGCTCGTTGCGGTCGGCGTACCGTTCGGCGAACGTCGCCAGCGCCCGGTCGAACACGTCGCGGCGCCCCAGATACGCCGCGATGGCGATCCGGTCGCCGGACCGCGCGTGGGCGCGGGCCAGCGTCGCCCCGCACAGCTCGCCGAACGCCCGCATCCCGCGCGGCACCATCAGCTCCGGTTCGACGACGCCCTTCCAGTCGCGCAGCTGGCGCACGTAGAAGTCGCGGCGCCTGCCGTCGATCCCGTCCACCCGTTCCCAGCCGAGGAAGATGTCCCCGGCGGCCTGCATCATGCGCTGGCCCGCGACCACCCGCTCGCCCTGATTCCGGTACGCGCTCGGCCCGGCGTACGGGGCGAGCGCCGAGGTGTCGGCCTCCTTCGCCTGGAGGAAGAGCGGGTCCGCGCCGTCCCTGCCCAGCAGCAGGATGATCCAGCAACGGGTCCCGACGCTGCCCACACCCACGACCTTGCGGGCCATGTCAGCCGGACGGAAGTCCGCGAGCAGGGCCCGGCGGTCCGAGGGGAGGCTGCGGCCGTAGCGCCGGAGCAGCTTGTGGACCTGCTTCTCCAGCGCGCCGCGTTCCGCCTCGGGGAGCAGGTCCGCCAGCGGTACGAGCAGAGGCGGGTCCGGGGCGATCCGGAGTCGCCCGTCGGCGGTCTCGGTGAGTTTGTCGAAGGCCTGCAGGCTGTCCCGGGTGCGGGCCTTCGCGGTCACCTCGGCCAGCCGCCTGCGGCCGCGAGCGGTCAGCTTCTCCGCTGCCAGGCTGCGCAGGAGGTCCGCGTCGGTCCGGGTGTACCAGACCTCGAGATTGCGCATGCCGGCGAACCGGGTCATCGACTCCCGGTACGAACGCACCGTGGCCCGCACGATGTCCGCCCGCTTCCGGTCCGAGAAGTCGTTCGCCCGCCCCGCGATGACGAGGCTCGCCGCCAGCCGCTTGACGTCCCACTCCCAGGGCCCGGGCAGCGTCTCGTCGAAGTCGTTGATGTCGAACAGCAGATGGCGCTCGGGGGAGGCGAGCAGTCTGAAGTTCATCAGATGGGCGTCGCCGCACAGCTGGGCCCGGATCCCCGAATCCGGCGTGCCCGCCAGGTCGGACGCCATCACGGCGGCGGCCCCCCGGTAGAAGCGGAACGGGGACTCGGTCATCCGCCCGTACCGGATCGGCACGAGTTCGGGGACCCTCGCCGCCGACTGGGTCCGGAGGATGTCCAGCGGATCCGCGCGGTCCGCCGCCGGCTCGAACGCGGCATGGCTGGAGCGGGGCGCCCGGCGCCGGGCCGCCTTGCCGAGCGCGGCCCGTTCCCCGGGGGTCGCGCCCGGCGCGACGCGGAGCGGCGAGGTGTCGTCCTGGGTCATCGGGGACCCTCCTGACTGCCTGAGCGGAGTGCGGAGACTGCCCACCATCATTCCGGTTCGTCCGGGATTCGGCCTGTTCCGGCAGCCCCGGCCTTCGTACGCCGGTCAGGTCTGCTGTGCGCTTTTGTCCCGGCGCAGGGCCACCCGCCGCCAGATCGCCCGCTGGCACCTGAGCGCCGCGGCGCCGACCACGACGAGCACCGAGATGTTGACCAGCAGCTGGATGAGCGAGCCCCCGGCCGCGGACCAGCTGGTGAACGCCGTGGACACGCTGATGTCCGCGGCGGCGGGAATGGTCGTGACGGAGATGAACACCCCGAGAAGGGAGGTCGTCCTGGCCTCGGTGAGCGACACGATGCCCACGATCCCGGCCAGGGTCGCGACGGCGACCGAGAAGAAGTTCGGTGTGTTGATCAGGTTGGAGACCGGCCGCAGCCCCGCGTCGAAGGCCTCCGACTGGAATCCGAAACCGCGGATGACGAGGCTGAAGAGGAAGGTCACCAGGATCGTCAGCAGGAACCCCACGCAGAGGGCCGACAGCCCCCGCCGCACCATGCCGCGGTCGCCCCGGTCGATGCCCAGTGCCACCGCGACGATCGCCCCGTACTCGGGACCGACGACCATCGCCGCGACGATCAGGATCTGGGAGTTGGTGACGATGCCGACCGCACCGATGAGACCCGCGATGACCAGGTACAGGTAGAAACTCGGCGCGTACCTCCCCTCGGACCTGATGCGCGCCTCCACCTGCTCCCACACCGGCGCGTTGGCCAGCACCCCGAGGCGGCGCAGCGCGGCCTCCGAGGCCCGCCCCGAGAACGCCATGTCCACCGGCTCGATGACGAGCGAGCCGAGGACGTCGACCCGCAGGTCCCGCAGGCCGTGCAGCACGTCGTTGGCCGCCCCCGCCAGCACGTCGCAGGCGACGGAGTCACCGTCCGGGTTGCGGGCCGTGCCCCGTTGCACGATCAGGTTCAGCACGTAGGGGTCGTCGGCGAGGAACTCCACGACCTGGTCGGTGCGGTCGGGTGGGCTCACCGCGCGGACATGGATCATGTCCATCGCGTACCTCCGCCGGGCAGAGAGAGCGGCCGGGTGCCGCGTAGCGGAAAGTGGCCCAGATGGCGGTACGGCGGAGATTGGACGGTCATGGACCGATACCCTCCCATAGCGGCACACGGTCCGGTGGGCGACCTGCGGACGCGCCCTGGGCTTGTCGAGCGGTGTCGATCTGGTTCGCCGCCCCCGTTCGATCCCCCAGCATCTTCGCCGCGCTGCTGGACCACGACCGCGGCGGCTTCTTCCGGCCGTCGCCCGGCGACCCCGGAATCACCTGCAAGCAGCTCTACTGCCCGGACACCGCCCTGATCGTCACCCGCTTCATGCCATCCGACGGCGTCGGCGAGGTCCTCGACCAGGTGGCACCCTCACCTCCGGGGCGCCACCCGCCGGCACGGGATTCCTCGCCCCCAAGGACCCCGGCCGGCTGTCCACGCCGGACGCCATGGAGGCCACCCGCGTCTTTGACAGCCTGGTCCACGGCTACGACCCCGCGGCCTCCCGGACGGCCTGCGCGGCTCCGAAGGGACGTTCAGCCTCTGCACGCTCCTCCACGTCGACGCGCCGGCCCGTGCCGGACGCCTGCGGCCCGCCCGCCACATGTTCGAGAAGATGCTCACCTACGCCAACCACGTGGGCCTCCTCGCCGAGGAGATCGGCCCCAGCGGAGAGCAACCGGGCACCTTCCCGCAGGCGTTCACCCACCTCTCCTCATCACCGCGGCGCGCACCCTCGACGAGGCACTCGACCGGCAGCGCGACTGACCCCCGTCACTCCTTCCTGTCGTCCCACTCCGTGCCGAGCAGCCAGCTGTCGAAGGTCCGCAGCAGCGCCATCAGCGCCACGCCAAGCCGCCAGTCGTACCCCGGCGCGTGCAGACGCACCGAGTCGTCCTTCGACGTGAACTCCAACGCGGCCCGCCTGCCCGCACGCCACACGATGCGACGGGGACCGCGCGCCGCGTCACCACTGCCGCCGAGCAGGCTCAGCACGATGATCAGCGTCTGTATCGGCAAGAACAGCCACCACACGTACCACCAGAAGATCCGGCCCTTGAAGCCCACCGCCTCCGGTCCGCCCGCCGGAGTCACCATCCACCGGGTGCGCAGACCCCTGCCACGCAGCGCCTTCTCGCGGACGAACGTGCCGATGGGCTCGCCGTGCGCACCGAGCACCTGGTACGTCGAGACACCGTTTCCGGCCGACACGGTCACCAGGGTGGCCAGCCGCTCCCGGCGGTGCTCGTCCGCCCACAGCACGAAGGAGCGCACACCGCCGCCCCGCGCCGCCCGGTAGGCGGGTATGCCCCCGGGCGGCAGCTCGCGCTCCACGTATGCCGCCACGCGCTCAGGCGCCGAACCGTCCACGCACAGCACCAGGTCCCTTACCGGGGCGGGGACACCGCCCTCGGCCACCTGCCCCTCCGCCCGCGCCGACGGCCCCATCCTCAGTACGCTGCCCACCGCTGCCTCCGTGACATGTCCTACCGGCTTGAGAGGATCCGTACGTGGAATCCTCCGAGCCCCTTCCCGAACTCTTTCCCGGACCGCAGCCGGAAGCCGGCCGCCGCGAGGTCCGCCGCCCGGTGCGGTGTGCCCTGTGCGGACGGCCCCTCACCGGTGTGGAGTCCCGCCGCACCGGACTCGGCCCCGCCTGCGACGCCAAACTGCACCCGGCGGGCCCGGACATCCGGACCCGCCGGCACGAGGTCGACCAGGACCCACTGCCCGGCACCTGACCCCCAGGACAGGCCTACGCGCCGTCGAGACGGCGGAACAGCCCCTCCTGGACCACCGACACCAGCAACTGCCCCTGGCGGTCGTAGATCCGCCCCCTGGCCAGACCCCGGCCGCCCGTGGCGATCGGCGACTCCTGGTCGTACAGGAACCACTCGTCCGCCCGGAACGGCCGGTGGAACCACATGGCGTGGTCCAGCGACGCCATGTCGAAGCCCCGCGGCCCCCACAACGGCTCCACCGGGATCCGGACCGCGTCCAGCAGCGTCATGTCGCTCGCGTACGTCAGCGCACACGTGTGCACGAGCGGGTCGTCGCCCAGCGGGCCGACCGCCCGCATCCACACCGCGCTGCGCGGGTCCGCGTCCTTGATCTCCTCCCGCGTCCAGCGCAGCCGGTCGACGTAGCGGATGTCGAAGGGCTGACGCCGCGCCATCCGCTCCAGCGCCTCCGGCAGCCCGCCCAGGTGCTCGCGCACCTCTTCGGTGACCGTCGGCAGCTCTTCCGGGTCCGGCACCGTACGGGCGGGCGGCAGCTGGTGCTCGAAGCCCGCCTCCTCGGGACGGTGGAAGGAAGCCGTCAGGTTGAAGATCGTCCGGCCCTGCTGCACGGCCGTGACCCGGCGGGTCGTGAAGGACCGGCCGTCCCGCACCCGCTCGACCTGGTACACGATCGGCACGCCGGGACGGCCGGGCCGCAGGAAGTAGGCGTGCAGCGAGTGCACCGGACGGTCCCCGTCCGTGGTGCGCCCGGCCGCGACGAGCGCCTGCCCCGCGACCTGGCCGCCGAACACCCGTTGCAGGGACTCCTCCGGGCTGCGCCCACGGAAGATGTCGACCTCGATCCGCTCCAGGTCGAGAAGATCGACCAGGAGGTCGGCGGGGTTCGTCGTCATGCCGTTCTTCTCCGCATCCGAAGCCCTGTCCTCCGTCACAGCTGGCCCACGGCGGTGACCCGGACGACTGCCCGGCCCTCCTCGTCGGAGGCCGCCAGATCGACCTCCGCACGGATGCCCCAGTCATGGTCACCCGCCGGGTCGGCAAAGGCCTGCCACACCCGCCACAGACCGTGCTCCGGGTCCTCGTCGATCTTCAGCAGCTTCGGGCCGCGCGCGTCCGGACCCGTACCCAGGTCCTCGTGCGCGTCCCAGTAGCCGTCCATCGCCTCGCCCCAGGCGTCCTCGTCCCAGCCCGAGTCGCCGTCGAGCTCGCCCAGGTCGCGGACCCGGTCCAGTGCGGCCAGTTCCACCCGGCGGAACATCGCGTTGCGCACCAGGACCCGGAAGGCGCGGGCATTGGCCGTGACCGGCTTGACCTCGTCGGCCCGCTCCTGCGCCTGCTCGGCGGTCTCCACCTCCGGGTTGGCCAGCTGCTCCCACTCGTCCAGCAGGCTGGAGTCCACCTGACGCACCATCTCGCCGAGCCAGGCGATCAGGTCCTCCAGGTCCTCGGACTTCAGGTCGTCCGGGATGGTGTGCTCCAGAGCCTTGTACGCACTCGCCAGATAGCGCAGCACGATGCCCTCGGTGCGGGCCAGCTCGTAGTTCGATGTGAACTCCGTGAACGTCATGGCCCGTTCGTACATGTCCCGGATCACCGACTTCGGCGACACGGGGTGGTCGCCGACCCACGGATGGCTCGTGCGGTACACGTCGTACGCGTGCCAGAGCAGCTCGCTCAGCGGCTTGGGGTACGTGACCTCCTGGAGCCGCTCCATCCGCTCCTCGTACTCGACACCGTCCGCCTTCATCTGCCCGACGGCCTCGCCCCGTGCCTTGTTCTGCTGGGCGGCGAGGATCTGCCGCGGGTCGTCCAGTGTCGACTCGACGACCGAGACCATGTCCAGGGCGTACGAGGGGGACTCGGCGTCCAGCAGGTCGAAGGCGGCCAGCGCGAAGGTGGACAGCGGCTGGTTCAGCGCGAAGTCCTGCTGGAGATCGACGGTGAGGCGCACGATCCGGCCCTCGGCGTCCGGGGTGTCGAGCTGTTCCACGACACCGCCGTCGAGCAGCGAACGGTAGATCGCGATGGCCCGCCGGATGTGCCGGAGCTGGGCCCGGCGCGGCTCGTGGTTGTCCTCCAGCAGGTGCCGCATCGCCTCGAACGCGTTGCCCGGACGGGCGATGACCGAGAGCAGCATCGTGTGCGTGACCCGGAAGCGCGAGGTCAGCGGCTCGGGATCCGAGGTGATCAGCTTGTCGAAGGTCGTCTCCGACCAGGCGACGAAGCCCTCCGGGGCCTTCTTGCGGACCACCTTGCGCTTCTTCTTGGGGTCGTCGCCCGCCTTCTTGACGGCCTTCTCGTTCTCGATGACGTGCTCGGGGGCCTGGGCGACGACGAAGCCCGCCGTGTCGAAGCCCGCCCGGCCGGCCCGCCCGGCGATCTGGTGGAACTCGCGGGCGCGCAGCGTGCGCACCCGGGTGCCGTCGTACTTGGTGAGAGCGGTGAACAGCACCGTACGGATCGGCACGTTGACGCCGACACCCAGCGTGTCCGTGCCGCAGATCACCTTCAGCAGACCCGCCTGCGCCAGCTTCTCGACCAGGCGGCGGTACTTGGGGAGCATGCCCGCGTGGTGCACCCCGATCCCGTGCCGCACGTAGCGGGAGAGGTTCTGGCCGAACTTGGTGGTGAAGCGGAAGTTGCCGATCAGATCGGCGATCTTCTCCTTCTCCTCCTTCGTACACATGTTGATGCTCATCAGCGACTGCGCGCGCTCCACGGCCGCGGCCTGTGTGAAGTGCACGATGTAGACGGGCGACTGCCGGGTGTCGAGCAGCTCCGTGAGCGTCTCCGTGATCGGCGTCAGGCGGTACTCGTAGCTGAGCGGGACCGGACGCGTCGCCGAGCGCACCACGGAGGTGGGACGGCCGGTGCGGCGGGTCAGGTCCTCCTCGAACATCCTGACGTCGCCGAGGGTGGCCGACATCAGGATGAACTGGGCCTGCGGAAGCTCCAGGATCGGGATCTGCCAGGCCCAGCCGCGGTCCGCCTCCGCGTAGAAATGGAACTCGTCCATCACGACCTGGCCGATGTCGGCGTACTTGCCGTCACGCAGCGCGATGGAGGCGAGGACCTCGGCGGTGCAGCAGATGACCGGGGCGTCGGCGTTGACCGAGGCGTCGCCGGTCAGCATGCCCACGTTCTCCGTGCCGAAGAGCTTGCACAGGTCGAAGAACTTCTCCGAGACCAGCGCCTTGATCGGCGCGGTGTAGAACGTGACCTTGTCCTGGGCCAGCGCCGTGAAGTGCGCACCCGCCGCGACCAGGCTCTTTCCGGAGCCGGTGGGGGTGGAAAGGATGACGTTCGCCCCGGAGACCACCTCGATCAGCGCCTCCTCCTGAGCCGGATAGAGGGTGATGCCCTGCGATTCGGTCCATGACGAGAAGGCCTCGAAGAGGGCGTCCGGGTCGGCGGTCGGGGGCAGCTGATCGATAAGGGTCACGCCCCCATCTTGCCTGCCTTGTGACCGGATGCGGGAACCGGAGGACCACGCGAAGATCACGGACGATACGCTGCCCACTCAACTCGGCTGCCTCGTACAGGCAATGGCGGCCCGGCCGCGCACGGCCGAATCACTATGGGGGCGGGAACAGCCATGATGGGACCGGCACACTCTCTGTCAGGGGCGGCGGCCTGGCTGGGGGTGGGTGCCGCGGCCGCCGCCGCGGGCCACACGATGCCCTGGCCCGTCCTCGTCGTGGGGGCCCTGATCTGCGCGGGCGCCGCACTCGCCCCGGACCTCGACCACAAGTCCGCCACCATCTCGCGCGCCTTCGGCCCGGTCTCCAAGGGCCTCTGCGAGATCGTCGACAAACTCTCGTACTCCGTCTACAAGGCGACCAAGGGGGCCGGCGACCCGCGCAGGACAGGGGGACACCGCACCCTCACCCACACCTGGCTGTGGGCGGTGCTGATCGGCGGCGGCGCCTCGGCCGCGGCGATCACCGGCGGTCGCTGGGCGGTCCTGGCGATCCTCTTCGTCCACCTCGTACTCGCCGTCGAAGGCCTGCTGTGGCGGGCCGCGCGCATGTCCAGCGACGTCCTCGTCTGGCTGCTCGGTGCGACCAGCGCGTGGATCCTGGCCGGTGTGCTCGACAAGCCGGGCAACGGTTCCGACTGGCTGTTCACCGATCCCGGCCAGGAGTACCTGTGGCTGGGACTTCCCATAGTCCTCGGGGCCCTCGTCCACTGCATCGGCGACGCGCTCACCGTCTCGGGCTGCCCGATCCTGTGGCCGATCCCGCTCGGCCGCAGGCGCTGGTATCCGCTCGGACCGCCGAAGTTCATGCGCTTCCGGGCCGGCAGCTGGGTGGAGATCAAGGTCCTGATGCCCGCGTTCATGGTGCTCGGGGGAGTGGGCGCGGCAGCGGCGCTCAACTTCATCTGACCCCCGCGCGCCCGTTCCGGGAGCGGTGCGCCCCGCGCCGTAGCACCATGACCCCATGCTGCTCGCCCGGCTCGCCCACGTGTCCCTGGAGGTCGCCGCGACGTCGGCACGGACCCGGAAGGTGGCCCTCCTCGCCGGCCTGTTCCGGGAGACCGGTCCGGACGACGTCCCAGTCGTCATCCCCTACCTCGCCGGCCGCCTCCCGCAAGGGCGGCTCGGCATCGGATGGCGCGCCCTGGCCGACCCGGTGGCAGCCGCGGACGCGCCGACACTGACGGTGTCCGGCGTCGACGCGGAGCTGACGGCGATCGGGGCGCTCTCCGGCCCCGGCTCGCAGGCCGCCCGCAGGGAACGCCTCCAGCGACTGCTCGGCGCGGCCACCACCGACGAACAGCACTTCCTGCGCGCCCTGCTCACCGGCGAGGTGCGGCAGGGGGCACTGGACGCCGTCGCGGTCGACGCCCTGGCCGCGGCCACCGACGCGCCGCCCGCCGACGTACGCCGCGCCGTCATGCTCGCCGGATCACTGCGGGCCGTCGCCCGGACGCTGCTGGCCGACGGCCCGAAGGCGCTCGCGGACTTCCGGCTCACCGTCGGCCGGCCGGTCCTGCCGATGCTGGCGCACACCGCGCGCTCGGTCACCGAGGCCGTGGACAAACTGGGGCGGTGCGCCGTCGAGGAGAAACTCGACGGCATCCGCGTACAGGTGCACCGCGACGGCCCGCGGGTGCGGGCGTACACACGCACGCTCGACGACATCACCGACCGGCTGCCCGAACTGGTCACGGCGGTGGCAGGCTTCGGCGGCGACCGGTTCGTCCTCGACGGCGAGGTGATCGCGCTCGGCCCCGACGGCAGACCGCGCCCCTTCCAGGAGACTGCCGGCCGGATCGGATCCCGGCGCGACGTCGCCGCGGCGGCGGCAGCCGTCCCCGTGGTCCCCGTCTTCTTCGACGTGCTGTCCGTCGACGGACGCGAGCTCCTGGACCTCCCCCTCACCGAACGGCACACGGAGCTGGCCGCCCTGGTCCCGGAGGCCATGCGGGTACGGCGCGTCGTCGTGACGGACCCCGGGGACGACACGGCGCGCGAGGCCGCGACGGCGTTCTTCGGGGCCACACTGGCGCACGGGCACGAGGGCGTGGTGGTCAAGGGACTGGACGCGCCCTACAGCGCCGGCCGCCGGGGCGCGTCCTGGCTCAAGGTGAAACCCGTGCACACCCTGGACCTCGTGGTGCTGGCCGCCGAGTGGGGGCACGGCAGGCGCACCGGGAAACTGTCCAACCTCCATCTGGGGGCGAGGAGGCAGGACGGCTCCTTCGTCATGCTCGGCAAGACCTTCAAAGGGCTCACCGACCAGATGCTCGCCTGGCAGACCCAGCGCCTCCGGGAACTGTCCACCGGCGACGACGGACACGTCGTCACCGTGCGGCCGGAGCTCGTCGTCGAGATCGCCTACGACGGACTCCAGAGCTCCACCCGCTACCCGGCGGGCGTCACCCTGCGGTTCGCCCGGGTGCTGCGCCACCGGGAGGACAAGTCGCCGCAGGAGGCGGACACGATCGAGACGGTGCTCGGCGCGCGGACATGACCGCGGCGGGGGCCCGAGGACGGCCGCCGGTCAGCCGCGCCCGGCCGTCGACGCGGTGTGCGTGCGGAGCTGTTCCGGCGTGAGATAGGCGTCGGTGTACTCGAAGTCGCGCAGGGTCGCCGGCTTACGGGCCTGGAATCCCGTCCGCACGAAGTCGTCGCCCGCGATCGCGTTCAGCATCCAGTTGGTCAGGACCCGGGTCTTGGCGACGTTGGTCCGCAGCCCCGACCAGTGGTAGCCGCGGGCCACCAGCTGGGCCGGCAGGCCCTTCAGCTCGACGCCCAGCGGCTTGGACACCGCGTCCCGGCCGCCGAGGTCCACGACGAGACCGAGGTCCTTGTGCACGTACGGCCGCAGCGGAAGGCCGCGCAGCGAGGCGATGAGATTGTCCGCAAGCACCCGCCCCTGCCGCATGGCGTGCTGCGCGGTGGGCGGGCAGATCGCCCCGTCGCCCTTGGCCAGGTCGGGCACCGCCGCCGAGTCGCCCAGGGCGAACACCCCCTCCACGCCGGGCACCCGCATCTCCGGTGTCACCGCGAGCCTGCCGCGGACCGTCTCCGCGTCGAGTGTGGCGACGAGTGGGCTGGCCGCGACCCCGGCGGTCCAGATGAGCGTGCGGCAGGGCAGTACCCGGCCGTCGGTGAAGGTCACCTTGTCCGGCGCCGCCTCGGCCACCGACACACCGAGCGAGACCTCGATGCCCCGCTTGCGCAGGATCTCCAGCGCGGTGAGCCCCAGCTTGTCGCCGAGCTCCGGCATGAGCTTGGGCGCGATGTCGATCAGATGCCACTTGATGAGCTTCGGGTCCAGCCGGGGGTAGTGCCGGACGGCGTTGGCGGTCAGCCGCTGCAGGCAGGCGGCGGTCTCCGTGCCCGCGTATCCGCCGCCGACCACCACGAACTGCAGCCGGGACTCCCGCTCCGCCTCGTCCTGGCTGGCATCGGCCAGGTCGAGCTGGGAGATGACGTGGTCGCGGATGTAGGCGGCCTCCGCCAGCGTCTTCATGCCCCGCGCGTTGTCGACCAGACCGGGGATGTCGAACGTCCGGGTGACGCTCCCGGCGGCCAGCACGAGGTGGTCGTACGGCTCGTTCACGATCTCGTCGGTGATCTTGCGGATGACGCAGACCTTCGCCGCGGTGTCCACGCCGATGGCGCCGCCCGGCACGATCCGGGTGCGGTGACGCCGGCTGCGGCGCAGGGAGACGGCGACCGACTGGGGGGTGAGCACCCCGGACACCACCTGCGGAAGCAGCGGAAGATAGAGCTGGTACGAGAACGGCGTGACGAGGGCGATGTCCGCCTCACCGGGGGTGAGGCTGCGTTCCAGCCGGCGCACGCACTCGACTCCGGCGAAGCCTGCGCCGACAACGATGATCCTGGGTCGTGCCACGGTGTGCGTCCCTTCTCGGGCTTACGCGGTCATCGCTCGCCTGCCCCGTATCCGGAGCCAGTCACTCCTTCATCCTTACCGGAGGGGCCGCGCTTCGCCTCTTGTGGGACGCGTCTCCTGTACGACGCGGGCGACGGCCGGGCGTGCGGGGCCGGCCCGGGGACTCCCGGACCGGACCCGCGGGCTCACCCGTGCCAGGACCGCCACAGCGCCGCGTACGCGCCGTCCGCCGCCACCAACTCGTCGTGGCTGCCCAGCTCGCTGATCCGGCCCTCCTCGACGACCGCGATGACATCCGCGTCGTGCGCCGTGTGCAGCCGGTGCGCGATCGCGATCACCGTCCGGCCGTCCAGCACCCGGGCCAGCGAACGCTCCAGATGCCGCGCGGCCCGCGGGTCGAGGAGCGAGGTCGCTTCGTCCAGCACCAGGGTGTGCGGGTCCGCGAGGACCAGCCGGGCAAGCGCGATCTGCTGTGCCTGCGCCGGGGTGAGGGACAGACCGCCCGAACCGACCTCCGCGTCCAGACCGTCCGCCAGGGCCTTCGCCCAGCCGTCCGCGTCGACCGCGGCGAGCGAGGCCCACAGCTCCGCGTCCTCGGCACCCGCACGGGCCAGCAGCAGGTTGTCCCGGAGCGAACCCACGAAGACGTGGTGCTCCTGGTTGACGAGGGCCACATGGGTCCGTACCCGCTCCGCCGTCATCCGGGACAGCTCGGCCCCGCCCAGCGTGACCTCACCGGTCCGGGGCGCGTAGATCCCGGCCAGCAGACGCCCCAGCGTGGACTTGCCCGCGCCGGACGGCCCGACCAGGGCCAGCCGCGTACCCGGGGCGATGTCCAGCGACACCTTGTGCAGGACGTCGACACCGGCGCGGTAGCCGAAGTGCACCTCCGCGGCCCGTACCT
The DNA here is from genome assembly GCF_045040375.1 of Streptomyces sp. NBC_01520. NCBI lineage: Bacteria > Bacillati > Actinomycetota > Actinomycetes > Kitasatosporales > Streptomycetaceae > Streptomyces > Streptomyces sp. NBC_01520. The sequence continues at coordinate 956,564 of NZ_CP109404.1, read as the reverse complement.
CCTGGCCGTCCGGACCGACCCCGTCGTCGCCCGCGTCCGGCTCGATCTCCCGGACGCCCACCAGCCTGGCCAGGGACACCTGGGCGACCTGCAACTCGTCGTACCAGCGCAGGATCAGGCCGAGCGGGTCGACCATCATCTGGGCCAGCAGCGCTCCCGTCGTCAGCTGCCCGACGGTGAGCCGGCCCTCGATCACGAACCAGCCGCCGAGCAGGAGCACGGCGCCCAGGATCGTCACGTACGTGGCGTTGATGACGGGGAACAGCACGGACCGCAGGAAGAGCGTGTACCGCTCCCACGCCGTCCACTCCTTGACCCGCAGGTCGGAGAGCGCGACCCGGCCCGCACCCAGCCGGTGGGCCTCCACGGTCCGCCCGGCGTCCACGGTCTCCGCGAGCATCGCCGCGACCGCCGCGTACCCTGCGGCCTCCGAGCGGTACGCGGAGGGCGCCCGCCGGAAGTACCAGCGGCAGCCGACGACCAGCACCGGCAGGGCGATCAGCACGGCCAGGGCCAGCGGCGGGGCGGTGACGGTGAGCGCGCCCAGCAGCAGCGCGATCCACACCACGCCGATCGCCAGCTGCGGGACGGCCTCACGCATCGCGTTGGCCAGCCGGTCGATGTCCGTCGTGATACGGGAGAGCAGGTCACCGGTTCCGGCCCGCTCCAGGACGCCCGGCGGCAGCCCGACCGACCGCACGAGGAAGTCCTCGCGCAGATCGGCCAGCATCTCCTCGCCCAGCATCGCGCCGCGCAGCCGCATCGTCCGGGTGAACACGGTCTGCACGACCAGGGCCACCGCGAACACCGCGGCGGTGCGCTCCAGATGGAGGTCGGTGACCCCGCTCGACAGGTCCTCGACCAGACCGCCCAGCAGGTACGGCCCGGCGATCGAGGCGATCACCGCGATCGCGTTGACCGCGATGAGCACCGCGAACGGCCTGCGGTGCCGCCGGAACAGGGAGAGGACGTAGGTCCGTACGGTCGCCGGGGTGCCGACCGGCAGCGTCGTCGCCGACTGCGGGGCGGCCGGGTCGTACGCCGGTGGTGCGATGCCGATCATGCCCGTTCCTCGAATTCCTCGATCGCTTCGACCGACGGCGAGGCGTCGATTCCCACGAGTTGTGCCCCGGCGGCGGACGCCGCGATGTCGTCATCGGTCTCACGGGTGACGACTGCCCGGTACAGCGGCTCGTCCCGCAGCAGATCACGGTGAGTCCCGGCCGCGACGACCGTGCCCCGGTGCACCAGCACCACACGGTCGGCCAGGTCCAGCAGGAGCGGGGACGAGGCGAACGCCACCGTCGTACGGCCGCGGCGCAGCCTCTTGATACCCGCGGCGACGCGCGCCTCCGTGTGCGAGTCGACGGCCGACGTCGGCTCGTCGAGCACGAGCGCCTCCGGGTCGGTGACCAGCGAACGTGCCAGCGCGAGCCGCTGGCGCTGCCCGCCGGACAGGGACCGCCCGCGCTCGGTGATCCGGGTGCGCATGGGGTCGCCCTCGGTGTCGACGGAGGCCTGGGCGAGCGCGTCCAGCACATCACCGCACTGAGCGGCGTCCAGCGCGTCCTCGGCCGAGACCGCACCCGAGGACGGTACGTCGAGCAGTTCGCGCAGCGTTCCGGAGAGCAGCACCGGGTCCTTGTCCTGCACCAGCACCGCGGTCCGTGCCGAGTCGAGCGGCAGCTCGTCCAGCGGGACACCGCCGAGCAGCACCGAGGGGAGCGGCGCCTGAGCGGAGTCCTTCCCGGTGTCCGTCGTGTCTTCTGTGTCCGCTGTGTCTACTGCGCCTGCTGTGTCTGTCGTGATGTCTTCCTCGGCGTCCGTGATGCCTGATGCGGCCTCTGCCTCGGCGTGTCCGCCGAGACGTTCGGCCAGCCGTCCGGCCTCGTCGGGGTCGCCGCAGACCACGGCGGTGAACTGCCCCCGCGCCGCCATCAGCCCGGTGACCGGGTCGTACAGATCGCCCTCGGGCACCATGGCGTCGATCGTCGAGGGCTGCTCACTGCGCCGCAGGGACAGCACCCGGACCGCGCGTTGTGCGGAAGGCCGGGAGAAGGAGTACGCCATGGCGATCTCCTCGAAGTGCCGCAGGGGGAAGAGCATCAGCGTCGCCGCGCTGTACACGGTGACCAGCTGACCCACGTCGATCCGGCCGTCCCGGGCCAGCGAGGCCCCGTACCAGACCAGGGAGATCAGCAGGACGCCCGGCAGGAACACCTGGATGGACGAGATGAGTGCCCACATCCGGGCACTGCCGACGGCGGCCTCGCGCACTTCCTGGGAGGCGCGGCGGTAGCGGCCGAGGAACAGTTCCTCGCCGCCGATGCCGCGCAGCACCCGCAGGCCCGCCACCGTGTCGGAGGCCAGCTCGGTGGCCCTGCCCGCCTTCTCCCGCTGGATGTCCGCGCGCCGGGTGGCCCGGGGGAGCAGTGGCAGGACGGCCAGGGCGAGGATCGGCATGGCGATCGCGACCAGCGCCCCCAGGGAGGGGAGGTAGAGGACGAGCCCGACGCAGATCAGTACGAGCGCGGTGGCGGCGGCGGCGAAGCGGGACAGCGCCTCGACGAACCAGCCGATCTTCTCGACGTCACCGGTGGAGACGGCGACGACCTCCCCCGCGGCGACCCGCCTGGTCAGTGCCGAGCCGAGCTCCGCGGTCTTGCGTGCCAACAGTTGCTGGACCCGGGCGGCGGCGGTGATCCAGTTGGTGACCGCCGTCCGGTGGAGCATGGTGTCGCCCACGGCGATGAGGATGCCGAGGACCACGATGAGCGCGCCTGCCTGCGCGAGCTCCCGGCCCGAGCCTTCGATGACGGCCTGGACCGCGAGCCCGACGGTGAGCGGGAGGCCGGCGATCGCACACTGGTGCAGCAGGCCCCAGGAGAGTGATTTGAGCTGGCCGGTGAGCTGACTGCGGCCGAGCCAGAACAGAAAGCGTGGGCCTGACCGGACATCGGGATCGCCGGGATCTGAGTACGGAAGATCGCGAATCTGCATGACGTCCCAAGAATCGGAAGGGGCGGAGATCCGTGGGGGATCTCGTGGAACAGTGGGGGACCAAACCGTGCAAGGTTCGCGTCCTGCCCCCGTCCGAGGCAAGCGAATATTCCGGGGTGGGGGACCGGGCCCCGGTGCCGGGGCCCGATCCGCCCTAGTCGGCGGGCTGTTGGGAGTCCATGCCCGAGCGGGCCTTCTTCCACGCGCCGCGGGTGAAGTCCGGGATCTGCTGCGGGGCACCCCCGGCCTTGATGGAGAGGTGGCTCAGCGGGACCGGCGCGGTCCAGGTGGCCGCGGTCGTACACGTCGAAGTCGGGGACGAGCCCGAGGTGCGTGCCCTGATCCGGCGTGGAGGTGCGGCGGTGCGGCGGTGCGGGGGGGCCAGGAACCGGCGGCGGACCGGTGGGCGGCGGCCCGGCGGGCTCAGAGGACCGGCCTGGTCGCCCTCTCCAGCTCGATCAGAGCCGAGTGGTAGGGGCGGCCGGTGGCCCGGTCCATCCCGATCTCGCACATCCGGTTGGCCGACAGATACGCGTCGTACTCCCGGGTGCCCACCTCGGCCGCCTCCTTGGCGGTCGCCGAGTCCGTGAGCTCCTTGTGCAGCATCCCGCGGTCGCCCGCGAAGGCGCAGCAGCCGGCGCCGTCGGGGACGACGACCTCATCCGCGCATGCCTCCGCGACCGTACGCAACTGCGCCGCATCGCCGAGATGCTCCATGGAACAGGTCGGATGCAGGACGGCGGAGCCTGTCCTGCGGAACACGGTCAGGGTGGGGAGCAGTTCCTCGGCCGCCCAGACGAGCGAGTCGACGACGGTCAGCTCGCGGTGCAACTCCCGGTTGGCCTCGGTGAGATACGGCACCACCTCACGGGCCAGGCCCAGCGTGCACGAGGAGGCGTCGACCACCAGCGGCAGCCTGCCGCCCGCGGTCCAGCCCCAGGCGGCCTCCACGACGCGGTTGGCCATGACGGCATTGGCCGCGTCGTATCCCTTGGAGTGCCAGATCGTCGCGCAGCAGGTCCCCGCGACGTCCTGCGGAATCCACACGGGCTTGCCCGCCCGCGCCGACACGGAGACCACGGCGTCGGCGAGCGACAGCGCACCCTCGTCCTCGGGTCCGGCGAAGATGCGGTTCACACAGGCCGGGTAGTAGACGGCGCTCGCCCCCGCCCGTGCGGTGGGAGGGAGCCCGCGGGCGGCGGCGCCGGGGATCTCCGGCAGCCACTCGGGGACCAGATCCGGACGGACGGCCCTGCGGGCGAGCCGGGTCACGGATCCGAGCAGTCGGTCGCGGGTGGGCCCGGGCACGGCGTGGGCGGCGCCGACCGCGAGCCGTGCCGAGGCCTCCACCGCCTTGAAGTACTTCGCGGTGAGCGTCGCGACACGCTCCTCGCGGGGGGAGTGCCGACGGTGGCGGAAGTCCTTCATCATCGCGCCGGTGTCGATGCCGACCGGGCAGGCCAGCTTGCAGGTGGAGTCGCCCGCGCAGGTGTCCACGGCGTCGTACCCGTAGGCGTCGAGCAGACCGGCCTCCACCGGGGAACCGTCCGGCTGGCGCATCATCTCCCGGCGCAGCACGATCCGTTGGCGCGGTGTGGTGGTCAGGTCCTCGCTGGGGCAGGTCGGTTCGCAGAAGCCGCACTCGATGCACGGGTCGGCGACCGGCTCGACCGTGGGGATCGTCTTGAGCCCGCGCAGATGGGCCTTCGGGTCCCGGTCCAGGACGATCCGCGGCGCCAGCACCCCGTCCGGGTCGATGACCTGCTTCGTACGCCACATCAGCTCGGTGGCCTTCGGACCCCATTCCAGCTCCAGGAACGGGGCGATGTTCCGGCCGGTGGCGTGCTCGGCCTTCAGGGATCCGTCGAAACGGTCGACGACGAGCGAGCAGAAGTCGTCCATGAACGCCGCGTACCGCTCGACATCGGTGGGCTTCGCGGCGTCGAAGGCGAGCAGGAAGTGCAGATTCCCGTGGGCCGCGTGGCCGGCGACGGCGGCGTCGAACCCGTGGACCGCCTGGAGCGCGAGCAGCGCCTCACAGGCCTCCGCGAGCCGGGACGGCGGAACCGCGAAGTCCTCCGTGATCAGCGTCGTGCCCGAGGGGCGGGAGCCTCCGACGGCGGTGACGAACGCCTTCCGGGCCTTCCAGTACCCCGCGACGGTGCCCGCGTCCCGGGTGAACTCGTTGGTGACCGAGACAGCCGGCGTGACGAGGTCGAGACCCACGACGGCCGAGGCCGCCGCCTGCTCGTACGCCTCCAGCGCGGCCTCCTCCGGCGCCCGGAACTCCACCAGGAGCGCCGCCGTCCCGCGCGGGAGACCCGCCCAGTCCGCCGGGACCCCCTCGACCCTCACCGAGGCGCGCAGCGTGTTGCCGTCCATCAGCTCCACGGCGATCGCCCCCGCCTCGTTGAAGCGGGGGACCGCTGCCGCCGCCGAGGTCAGGGACGGGAAGAACAACAGCGCGGAGGAGACGTGCCGGTCCAGGGGCAGGGTGTCGAAGACGACCTCCGAGATGAAGCCGAAGGTGCCCTCGGAGCCGACCATCAGCCCCCGGAGGATCTGCACGGGCGTCGAGCCGTCCAGAAACGCGTCGAGCCGGTAGCCGTTGGTGTTCTTGATCTCGTACTTGGCACGGATCCGGGCCGTGAGCGAGGCGTCCGCCTCGATCTCCGCCTTGAGGGCCAGCAGCCCGTCGCACAGGCGGGGTTCCGCGTGGCGCAGCAGCTCGTCGGCTTCGGGCCCGGCCGTGTCGACCACCGTGCCGCTCGGCAGGACGAAGGTGAGCGAGGAGACCGTGCGGTACGAATTGCGCGTCGTCCCCGCGGTCATCCCCGAGGCGTTGTTCGCGACGACACCGCCCACGGTGCACGCGATGGCACTGGCCGGGTCGGGGCCCAGCAGCCTGCCGTGCCGGGCGAGCGTGATGTTCGCCCGCATGACGGTGGTCCCCGGCCGGATCCGGGCCCGCGCCCCGCCGTCCAGGACCTCGATCCCCGTCCAGTGGTGGCGTACGTCGACGAGGATGTCCTCACCCTGCGCCTGGCCGTTGAGGCTGGTGCCCGCGGCCCGGAAGACGACGTCGCGGCTCCTGCCGTGCGCGTAGGAGAGGATCGCGGAGATGTCGTCGATGTCCTCCGGGACCACCACGACCTGCGGCAGGAAGCGGTAGGGGCTGGCATCGGAGGCGTACCGCACGAGGTCGGAGACCTTCCACAGCACCTTCTCCACACCGAGCAGCGCGGTCAGATCGGCCCGCAGTGCCGCGGGTGTGCCCGAAGCCTTCCAGCCGGGCACCCGGTCGGGGGAGGGTGCGCGCGCCGTACCAGGGCGCAGGGATTCCGGCTTCGGCTCCAGCAGCGGCATCTCAGGGTCCCTTCGACGACGCGGTGCGGTGTCCGCACCGCGTGCCTCAGCAGCGGCGGCGCTCCGGCATTCCGTTGACCAGAGCGGTCAGCAGCCCGCCGAGCACCTCGCGCTGGTCGGCGGTCAACGGAGCCAGGATCTCCTCCGCGGCGGCCTTGCGCGCGCTGCGCAGCGAACGGAGCACGGCCCGGCCCTCCTCGGTGATCTCGATGCGGACCACCCGGCGGTTCGTCGGATCAGGGGCGCGGCGCACCCGGCCGCTCGCCTCCAGGCCGTCCACCAGGGTGGTGACCGCACGCGGGACGACGTCCAGACGCTGGGCGAGATCGGCCATCCGGGGTGGACCGTCGTAGTGCGCGACCGTGCGCAGCAGCCGGAACTGGGCCGGTGTGATGCCGATCGGCTCCAGCTGCCGGCTCTGGATGCGATGGAGCCTGCGGGTGAGCCGGAGCAGCTGCTCGGCCACCAGGCCGTCGGAATCGGGGGAGTCCATGAGGGAACAATATCAGGACCTTGTTCATTGTGAATAGAGGTAACAATGAGCTAGGCTCCGTAAGTCGTAAGATCCGTCCGTCCGCTCAGCCGCACGCATCCGTCCGAAGCCTGTCGGCCCCACGCTGTCGAAGGAGCTCATGAAACCCGACGAACCCAGGTGGGAGCCCCCTGCCGGTGATGCCGAACAGCCGCCCGCCGAGCTGCGCCGCATCTTCCGCCTCTTCCGCCCCTACCGCGGCAGGCTCGCGGTGGTGGGGCTGCTGGTCGGCGCCTCGTCACTGGTGTCGGTCGCCTCACCCTTCCTGCTCCGCGAGATTCTGGACACCGCGATCCCGCAGGGGCGCACGGGGCTGCTCACGCTGCTCGCGCTGGGCATGATCCTCACCGCTGTGATGACCAGCGTCTTCGGTGTCCTGCAGACGCTGATCTCCACGACGGTCGGCCAGCGCGTCATGCACGATCTGCGCACCGCCGTCTACACCCAGCTGCAGCGGATGCCGCTCGCCTTCTTCACCAGGACGCGCACGGGCGAGGTCCAGTCCCGCATCGCCAACGACATCGGCGGCATGCAGGCGACGGTCACCTCCACCGCGACGTCACTGGTCTCCAACCTCACCGCGGTCATCGCCACCGTGGTCGCCATGCTCGCGCTGGACTGGCGGCTCACCGTCGTCTCGCTGCTCCTGCTGCCCGTCTTCGTCTGGATCAGCCGCCGCGTCGGCCGTGAGCGCAAGAAGATCACCACCCAGCGCCAGAAGCAGATGGCCGCGATGGCGGCCACGGTCACGGAGTCGCTCTCGGTCAGCGGCATCCTGCTCGGCCGCACCATGGGCCGCTCGGACTCGCTCACCCGGGGTTTCGCCGAGGAGTCGGAGCGTCTGGTGGACCTGGAGGTGCGGTCCAGCATGGCCGGGCGCTGGCGGATGTCGACGATCGGCATCGTGATGGCCGCGATGCCCGCCGTCATCTACTGGGCGGCCGGCCTCACCCTCCAGTCGGGAGCCGCAGCCGTCTCCATCGGCACGCTGGTCGCCTTCGTCTCGCTCCAGCAGGGCCTGTTCCGGCCGGCCGTGAGCCTGCTCTCCACCGGCGTGCAGATGCAGACGTCCCTCGCGCTGTTCCAGCGGATCTTCGAGTACCTCGACCTCGACGTGGACATCACCGAGCCCGAGGAACCCGTCCGGCTGGAGAAGATCCGCGGCGAGGTCGCCTTCGAGGACGTCACCTTCGGCTACGACGAGAAGAGCGGTCCCACGCTGAGCGGCATCGATGTGACCGTTCCGGCCGGACACGGTCTCGCCGTCGTCGGTCCCACCGGCTCGGGCAAGTCGACGCTCAGCTATCTGGTGCCGCGGCTGTACGACGTCACCGGCGGCCGGGTCACCCTCGACGGGGTCGATGTGCGGGACCTGGACTTCGACACCCTCGCCCGGGCCGTCGGCGTGGTATCCCAGGAGACGTACCTCTTCCACGCCTCCGTCGCCGAGAACCTCCGCTTCGCCAAGCCGGAGGCCACCGAAGAGGAGATCGAGGCCGCGGCCCGCACGGCGCAGATCCACGACCACATCGCCTCCCTGCCCGACGGCTACGACACCATGGTCGGCGAGCGCGGGTACCGCTTCTCGGGCGGCGAGAAGCAGCGGCTGGCGATCGCCCGCACCATCCTCCGGGACCCGCCCGTGCTGATCCTCGACGAGGCGACCAGCGCGCTCGACACCCGTACGGAACACGCCGTGCAGCAGGCCATCGACGCGCTGTCGAAGGGCCGCACCACGCTCACCATCGCGCACCGGCTCTCGACCGTGCGGGACGCGGACGAGATCGTCGTCCTGGACGGCGGCCGGGTCGCCGAGCGCGGTTCGCACGACGAACTGCTGGAGCAGGGCGGTCGCTACGCCGCGCTCGTCCGCCGTGACGGCCTGCCGGCCCCGGTGGTCGCCTCGTAAGGCGCGACCCGGGCCTCGTAAGGTGCCCCACCCGGGCCTCGTGAAGGGCGGCGCCCGTACGGCATGATCACGTCCCATGAGAGCACTGCTCGGGGTCGAACTCCCCGGATACCGGCAGCTGGACAACGACGGCATCACCGACACCGTGGCCTGGGCGAATGACGTCGGCGACGTGCTGGCCCTGTACTACTTCGGACTGCCGCCCGACCTGCCCGCCGGCCTCGACGACGGTCCGGCCCTTCGGACCGCACTCACGCACGGGACGGCTCGGGCCGGCGGCGGACTGATAGAGGCCTCGGTGAAGACGTTGAGCGGGCTGCCCGCCTTGCGGCAGCTGGTCAAGCTGCCGCTGCCCCGGCAGCCCAGCGGCCAGGCGTTCATCGGCAGCTTCACGGTGCCGCGCGCCGGGTGCAGCACCGTGGTGAAGATCCAGGCTCCCGAGCGTGGGACGACCGGGATACGTGAGGCCGTCGTCCTGGCGAAGGTCGGCCCCGGCCAGTACTTCCGGCCCCACCCGTATGCCCCCGACGTCCAGGGCGGTCTTCCCTTCCACGTGGCGGACCATGCCCGGTGGGACGCGGAGTTCCCCGACCACCCGCTGACCCGGGTACGCCGAACCCTCGACGCGCTCGCGGAGGCGGTCACCGTGGCCCCGGAGTTCGCCGCGCTGCCCCCGTTCGCCGGACCGGCGGCTTCGGACTCCGGGCGCTGACGCGGCGCGCCGCCGCTCCTGCGGGACGGGGCGGCGGCGCGATTCGCGGTCCGCAGCCCGTCGTTCGCGTGCTGCACCCGTCCCTGCCACCCGTCACCCGCGCTCGGTGTGCTGCCCTGCGCCGGTCAGACGGTCGAGCTGTCCACCAGGTCCGGGTCGCCAATTTCCTCGCTGTCCGTGCGGCCTGTGCCGCCCGTGGCGCCTGAGCCGTTCAGCAGCCCCATGACCGAGCGGACCGCTGCCCGCCCGGCCCGGTTGGCGCCGATGGTGCTGGCGGACGGGCCGTACCCGACGAGATGGACGCGCGCGTCCCGTACCGCACGGGTGTCCTCGACACGGATGCCACCGCCCGGCTCGCGGAGCTTCAGCGGGGCCAGATGGTCGACGGCGGCCCGGAATCCGGTCGCCCACAGGATCACATCGGCCTCGGCCGTACGACCGTCGGCCCAGACCACCCCGCCCGGCGTGATCCGCTCGAACATGGGGAGCCGGTCGAGGACTCCCTCCTCACGAGCCCGCCGGATGGCGTCGTTCACCGGCAGCCCGGTCACGCTCACCACGCTCTGCGGCGGGAGCCCGCGCCGTACGCGCTCCTCCACCATGGCCACGGCGGCCCGCCCCTGCTCCTCCCCGAAGAGGCCCTCCCGGAACACCGGGGGCCTGCGCGTCACCCAGTACGTCGCGGCCGCCACCTCGGCGATCTCCATCAGGTGCTGGGTCCCCGAGGCCCCGCCGCCGACCACGACCACCCTCCGGCCGGCGAACTCCCCGGGCCCCGGGTAGTTCGCGGTGTGCAACTGCCGGCCCCGGAAGGTGTCCTGGCCCGGATAGCGCGGCCAGAACGGCCGGTCCCAGGTGCCCGTCGCGCTGATGAGCGCACGCGGGGCGTACGTACCCTCGGACGTCTCCACCAGCAGCCGGCCGGCCTCTCCCTCGCGCACGGCGCTCACCTCGACAGGACGGTGCACCCGCAGGCCGAAGCGTCGTTCGTACGCGTCGAAGTACTCGCCGATCACCGCGGACGAGGGGCGGCTGTCATCGGCGCCCGTCAGTTCCGTCCCGGGCAGGGCGTGCATGCCGTGGACCTTGCCGTAGGTGAGCGACGGCCAGCGGAACTGCCAGGCGCCACCGGGCCGTGGGGCGTGGTCGAGCACGACGAAGTCCCGGTCGGGCTCCAGCCCGGCGCGGCGCAGGTGATAGGCGGCGGACAGCCCCGCCTGCCCGGCGCCGATCACGATCACGTCCAGCTCACGCAACCCGAAGTTGTTCACGCTTCTACCAACTGTGACGGGGCCCTGGATCTTCCCGGCGCGCGACGGGGACCGGCGGCGACAGAATGGGGCCATGCCCGACTCCTTCACCACGCACGTGCTGAGCATCGCCACCGGACGGACCGAAACGGTCACGGACCTGACAGGGGACTGCGAACAGTTCCTCGCCCGCACCGCCCACGGCAGGGACGGCCTGCTCAACGTCTTCGTGCCCCACGCCACCGCCGGAATCGCGGTGCTGGAGACCGGGGCCGGCAGTGACGACGACCTCCTCGCCGCCCTGCAGACCCTGCTGCCCGCCGACGACCGCTGGCGCCACCGCCACGGCAGCCCCGGCCACGGTCGCGACCACGTGCTCCCCGCCTTCGTACCGCCGCACGCGACGCTGCCGGTGATCGGGGGGCGGCTGGAGCTCGGGACGTGGCAGTCGGTGTGCCTGGTGGATACCAACATCTCGAATTACAACCGTCAGGTGCGGTTGAGCTTCTTCGGATAGTGCGTGGCTTCGGTGGGACTGTGGAGGGGAGTCCGACCGCTCCAACTGAGTGGTGCGTGTCGATGTGATTTGATCCGGCTTCCGTCCGTGCGGCACCGCTCCTCGTCGGTGCCCGGCCGTGACGCCGTCGGCATCCCGCGAACGTGGAGGGAGACGGCGCCGAGCCCCAGCAGGCGGCCCGGCTTCGGGTTGCGCTGATGGCGGGCAGCGACGTCCCCAGAGCCGCCCGGATGGTCGCCGAGCTCCAGGAAATCAGCCCTGAGTTCGTCTGCGCGTGGGAACTCCAGGAGGTCGCCCCCTGACACGGCTGCGGCCTGCTACCGGATGATTACGAAACGCGTCGCGAGCGAGGTGGCACCTGGGTGAAGGTCATGCGTCCCAGGGGCTGAGTGTTCGAGCTGCGAGCCCAGTCACTTCTTCGTGCAGCCAACGGGCGCCCTGTAGTTGGCCTTATGAGTAGCTGGACGGATTTGGCCGGGAAAGCGTCCGGGGAAGAATAAGCAGCACGATTTGCGACCGACTGCTTCCGCGCCACTGCCAGCATCGACGCGTCAAGATCCTCCCCGACGCATTCGTACCCGAGTTCCGCGAGCCGGATCATGACGCGTCCGGTACCGCAGCCGGCGTCCAGCACCCGCGCTCCGACAGGCACGAGAGCTGCACAGAACCCCGCCTCACTGTGCACGTTCTTGCCGCTACGGGCCAGGGAGCGATCACAGCCAGAAACGCGGGGTCACTCATGCGCCCATCTCACCCGCACTTCTGTCAGAACGTCTTGGGCATGCGCCCTACTCCCGTGGGACTGGGCCGGCCAGACCGTTTTCCCAGGCCCAGGCGGCGATGCCCACCCGGTTGCGGGCCTTCAGCTTCGCCTGGACGTTCGCGATGTGGGTCTTGGCCGTGCCCGCTGCGATGAAGAGCTTCTCGCCGATCTCGGCATTGGTGAGGCCCTCGGCGACCAGCCGGGCAATCTCCTGCTCCCGGACGGTGAGAGGCGACAGAGCCGTGGGCGCTGCTGGGGCGGGGGCAGGGGCGAGGGTCTGGAGCAGGCGGACCGTGATCTGGGGGCTGATGAGGATGTCCCCGGCCATCGCCGCTCTGACACCCTCGATCAGCAGCCCGGGGCCCGAGCGCTTGAGCAGGAACCCGCAGGCGCCGTCGTGCAGTGCCGTGCGTACGTAGTCGTCGTGGTCGAAGGTGGTGACGACGAGGACACGCATCGGGTTGGGTACGTCCGGGCCGGCGAGGCGGCGGGTAAGTTCGAGGCCGTTCAGGACCGGCATGCGGATGTCGGCGAGGGATCAGGTCTGGGCCCAGGGTGCGGGCGAGGTGGACGGCGGTGAGGCCGTCCGCCGCCTCGCCGGCCACGGTCATGTCGGGCTGCGAGCCAAGAATCAGGCGGAAGCCGCTGCGTACGTCCTCCTGGTCGTCGGCGATCAGGATGCGGGTCAGGCCGAGGGGCGTCGTCATGAGGTCTCCTTCGGGAGCGTGGCAGGCAGGACGGCGGTAACCTGCCAGCCGCCGTCGCCGTGCGGCCCCGCCGAGAGGGTTCCGCCGAGGGCCTGGGCATGCTCGGTGAGTGCGGGGAGGCCGAGGCCGCCCCGCCAGGCGCGGCGGCGGGCCGGGGCGGGGCGGGCGCCGCGGTCATTGGTGACCCGGATCTCCACGGTGGTGGCGGTGTGGGTGAACGTGACGGTGGCGCGGGGGGCGTCAGGGGCGTGCCGGCGGATGTTGGTCAGCGCCTCGACGACGATGCGGTACGCGGCGGAGCCCGCCTCGCGGGAGAGCGCCTCCGTGGCCGGGGGAGGCAGGTCCAGATGCGCCTCGGTGGCTCCCGCTGAAGTGAAGTCCACTATCAGCGAGGGCAGTTGGGACACATCGGGGAGCGGCTCGGTGGCGGGTGCCTCCCGGCCGTGCAGCATCTGTACGGTCCGGTCCATCGCGGCCAGTGCGCTCAGGCCCGCCTTTTCGATGCGTTCCAGGGCGAGCACCGTGTGGGAGGGGTCGGTGGAGGCGACGAAGCGGGCCGCCTGGGCCTGGACGACGATCCCGCTGATGTCATGGGCGACGAAGTCGTGCAGGTCGCGGGACAGCTGAAGACGCTGGGCGCTGCGGGCCTCGGCCACCGCGCTGCGGCGACGCAGTTCCTGGCGGCGGGGGTAGGCGCCGGCCACCAACGCGGCTACGGGAAGCAGCCAGAAGGTGGCGATTCCGATGGATTCCAGGAAGGGCTCACCATCGACCAGCGGCAGCGGCCAGAGGGTCACCGCAAGGGCGGTCAGCGGGAGGGCCGACTTGAGTTCGCGCAGGGGTGACCAGCGGGTGACCACGGCCAGAAGGAGCAGCAGGACGGCGGTCTCCGCCAGCTTCCAGCCGGAGTCGAAACCAGCCTTCGGCAGAGCGAAGCTGGTGGTCAGGGAGAGGACCGCGCAGACCGTGGTCGGGCGGGCGAGGCGGCCGAGCCGCTGACGAACTGCGGCACGGGGGCGGGCAACGGCCCACACCAGCGTGCCTGCGGCCGCGAGCGACGGTAGAGCGCCAAGCACCTGGACGACCGGGCCGGTTGATTCCCACATGGTGATCAGCGTACGGATGTGCGATGTGGCGGGGCTCTCTGCCGAACGGCACAGGAGGGCCGGGCGGCGGCGCGATCTTTGTGCCGATCGGCGGATGGGATCGAGGCGCACCAGAGGAAAAGCTTGAGCCGTTCAGCCGACTACGGCAATACAAATACCCTGCAAAGCATGGGAGTTCATTATGCGCAACGCCGCAATCGGCGCTACAGCAGCCGTCGCCGTCCTCGCCGGGCTGGTAGCAGCCGGGCCCGCCCCTGCAGCCCCGGCTGCGTCCGTCGAGAAGAAGTCGGCGAAGACCGCGAGCGTCCATGGGGAAGCGCGAATCTCCTACATCGAGTCGATCAACGACGACATCCGCTTCACCATCCATGCCGAACAGACGCCGTTCACCCGGCCGGTGCCCCCCAAGGCTCCCGAGGGACTGTCCACAGATGCCCGGGGCACACTGAACTTCTCCCATACCCCCCGGGGCGGAGCCATGGGGTGGGCGGAGGCCCAGGTGGACTGCCTGGTCACCAGCGGCCGGACGGCGACCCTGACCGCAGTCGTAACGAAGTCGAACGTAGAGGAGATCGGCGCCCGGCTGGGCATCAGCGTCCAGCAGGGCGGGAAGGGCGAGCCGGACCGGCTCGGCTTCTCCTGGGGGGTGGTGAACGTCGACCCCGAGCACGTCGACGAGAACGGCCAGCCCTTAAGGCCGCAGGTCGGTACGTGTATGGCCCCCGCACCGTTCACGACCGTGATCAAGGGCGGCTTCAAGGTGGTCCACGCCGAGATCACCAAGTCTCCCGAGCAGCCCGGGGCGGCGATCCGCCGTGGCTGACACCCTGGCCGTCGAGACGCCCGTACAGGCCGCGCCGCAGGTCCCCCGTTCCGTCCGCCTGGCGGCGCACGCCGCCGCAGTGACCGTGGTGCCGTCCGGGCTGTGGCGGATCGCCATCGCCCTGGGGTGGGACTCCGGATTCACCGATGAGGTCCTTCGCCCGGAGAACTTTCCCGGCGAAGGATCCCCCTGTCTGATCGGACTCAGCCTGTTCGCCGAGGCGCTCGGGTTGCTCACCCTGGGCCTGGTCCACAGATGGGGCGAGGAACTTCCGCGCTGGGTACCGGTCCTGGGCGGCCGGAGAATTCCCGTATCGGCCGCGGTGATCCCTGCCTCGCTCGGTGCGGCGCTCGTCACCCTCATCACGTTCACCGGTGCGTTCGGCTGGAACGACGCGGACAACATGGGCGCCGTCGGATCACCCGACGGCGCCCACTACTGGCTGATGACCGCCTGCTATCTGCCACTGCTGGCATAGGGGCCGCTGCTCGCGGTAGTCACGGTGGCCTACTGCCGACGTCGGCGTCGGGGTCGCTGAGTCCGGCCGTAGGCAGGGCCTGGAGCATGTGCTCGGGCCGTGCTCCGGGGGAGCGATCAGCCCGCGCGGACAGGCTGGGCCGGACTGGCGAGCGGGGCAGGAGCAGTGAACAATCCTTCGGATCTCGACGTGTAGACGCGCGGGCGTTACCAGAACGTGAAAGTGACCCGGCATGAGCGGCTGATCGCGAAGGGCGTCGTCCGGCTGGACCTGGACCACTACCCGGAAGTCCTGGTCCGCAAGCCCAGGGCCTTTCCCGGCTCCACGGTTCTCGAACAGGCCCGCTCTGCAGGCAGGTTCACCCCTGTCCACGATGCCTGGTGGGACCAGGCTCGCAAGATCCATGGCGAGCGGGACGGCACCCGGGCCCTGATCGAAGTCCTGCTGCCGGGGCGGCATCTGCCCCACGAGCATGTCGTGGCCGGCCTGGCCGCGGCCCTGCGGGCCGGGGCCATGACCGCCGACGCGGTTGCCCTGGAGGTCCGCAAGGCTGCCCGCTCATCGCGGCTTTGGACCGGCCGGCTCCGGATGACCCCAAAAGGTTGACAGGGGCATGACTTCTGTCTAGTTTCCTCAACGGCTGCGGTGTCACATCAGACCCCCCGCCCCCGGGAGGATGCACATGGCCGCATCGTTCGTCACTCATCGCGCCCTCGACGGTGGGACGTACCACCTGGAGGGCGACGTCGACCTCCAGTCCCCGTGCACGTCGGCCGTCGAGGTGGTGGCCGGTGGCCGGCTGGTCGAATTCACCGCCGGGCCGGCCTCTCTGGGGGACGATGTCGCCGCCTCCCTGGGTATCGGGTCACCCGAATCCGAGCTCACCTTCCAGAAGGGCACCCTGCGCATTTTCCGGTCGGTCGAGCGCGAGCCGCGCTCGGGGCTCGTGGAGCGGCCGTCGCTCGTCGTGTGGCGTGGCGAGCGCCACTCACTCGTGACCCGGCTGTACGGCATGGGCGTGGCCGAGGTGCTCGGGCTGCTCCGGTCGGTGCGTATCGGGGAGAGCGAGTACGGGCTCACCCTCCAGCCGGATCCCTCGGCCGGAAGCGCCTTCGCGCGTCCCGCGACGCTGATCAAGGAGGTGCCCGGCCTCGGGCTGCTGGAGCTGTCGCGGCGCACGAAGGAGCACACCGCCCAGCTCCCGCCCTGGAAGGGGGTGGCGGTCGCGTCCGGCGAGCTGTTCCGCGACACGCTCTCCGACGGCAGCCCGTTCTTCGTGCTCGCCTCCACCGCGATCTGGGCCACGGTGGTGCCACTGGCGTCGACTTCTGTCGAGCGGGTACCCGATCTCGTCGGGCGGCTCACGCTCCGGCACGCCGGGTGATCCGCCGGTGATCGGTTTCTACGGCGGGCTGACCGCCTCCCTCGTCATCCTGACCCTGCTCATCGGCGCGGGCTCCCACGCCGTCACTCCGGCTGCGCTGGGCGACGCGCTGTGGGAGCACGGCGTGCTGGGCCCGCGGCTCCGCCGGTTGGCGGCCGTCATGGTGCCGGTCGCGGAGGGCGTCCTGGGGGCGGCCGGCGCGGCCGCCCTCCTGACGGGTCACCAGCGGGGGCTGCAGACCGTACTCGTCGCGGGGGCCGCCCTCTTCGGGCTCTACGCCGCCTACACGCGGCACGTCCTCGCCCTCGGCCGAGGAGGGCCGTGCGGCTGTTCCGGCCGGGACGTGCCCCTGAGCCGCTGGGTGACCCGGCGGGCCGCGGCCCTCGCCGTGCTCGCCATAACCGGCGCCGCAGTCGTCGGGGCCGGCCCCGTGCGGCTCTCCACCGCGGAGCTGATCACGCTGGTGCTTGCAGCTCCCGCCTGCACAACGCTGCTGTGGTACCTGCCCGCTGCCATGCACGAGCCGACCGCAGCGTCCGTCCACCTGCCAACGAGGGCCACTGCTCACGAGCAGGACAAGACCACCGTGCACCGGACCGCCGAAGGAGTGCCAACGCGATGGATTTCACCACCAGCGCCCTGATTGCCTCGTGGGCGGCGATCGCGCTGCTCGCGCTGGTCGTCTCGGGACTGATCAGGCAGGTGCACCAGCTGTCACGAACGCAGCCGCACCGCCCCGGGCGAGTGGGCATCGCCCCCGGCGCACAGGCTCCCGGCCTCGATGCGGCCCGGCCCGGTCCGGCAGGGCTCGACGGCCTCCTGACACCGGGCCGCGCCGCGCTGCTGCTCTTCCTCGACGCGGACTGCCGCACCTGCGTCCAGGTGCTCGCCGAAGCCGGCGCCTGGACGGTCCGCCAGGGCGACGCGGCCGCCCCGCAGGTGCTCGGGCTCTACGCGGGCGCCGGGCCGCAGGCCGGCGAGGGCGCCGTCCCGGTCAGGGACCACAGTCCGGAGCTGTTCACGGCCTACGACATCCCCGCCACCCCCTACGCGGTGGCCATCGATCCGGAACTCCGGATCGTGCGTTCCGAGCCGCTCGGTTCACCCACCGCGCTGCTGCGGCTGCTCGACGACATCGCACCCGCAACGCCGAGGAGCCAGACGTGACTTCACTGGACGACGTGCCCACGCTGCGCCGCTCAGGGAGCGGTGGCCGCCGCTCCCGGACCGGGCGCGGGGCCCTTCCCTCCTTCGCGCCGTCCAGGCGCACCGTGCTCCAGGCGGCGACCGCCGCGGGCTTCGCCGCGCTGGGAGTGTTCTCCGCGGCCCGGGAGGCGTACGCCGACGGATACGAGATCTGGACCGGCGCATGCCCCAGTTACGCCGAGGACCACAACTGCTCCCCGGGCTGCGGGCCCAGCACCATCTATGCCGACGCGTGCGTGACCTCGGGGACGAACACCGGCTTCCACCGGACGGACGGAGTCACCTGGACCCTGCGGCCCAACCAGTGCTACGCCGGTACCTACGACGGCTGGCTGTGGCGCTACAGCGCGGCTTGCGGCAGTTGCGGCTGCGGTATCGAGCGGCGGTGCCACGACGGGTACCGCAGCACCGGCTCCGGCTGGGTGAAGTCCATCTGCCGCTGGACCACCGACTGCGACTGCCCCGGCTCCATCACCTGGCCGACCATCGGCCGCGGCGCCACCGGGCCCGACGTCTTCACGATCCAGCATCTGCTCACCCACCACGGTCATCCCACGGATGTCGACGGCATCTTCGGTACGGACACGGAGGCGAAGGTCGAGGCGTTCCAGTCGGCGAGCGGACTCAGCCCCACGGGCAGCGTCAGCGCGGCGACCTGGCCGGTCCTGGTCGTCACCGTGCGCCAGGGAGACGTGAACGACGCCGTACGGGGCGCGCAGCGGCAGCTCAACAAACACGGCTCCGCACTGACGGTCGACGGCAACTTCGGTTCGCTCACCCGGCAGGCCGTCGTCTCGTTCCAGTCCCTGCACGGCCTGACCGTCGACGGCGTGGTCGGTCCGAACACCTGGCTCACACTGACCGGGACGGTCTAGGTGGGCGAGTCCGTCCGTCCTGCGGACCGGCCGAGCGGCGCCCGTGCCGTACGGGCGCTGCTCACCGACCCCGTTCTGCCCGTGGCGGCCCTGGGGATCGCGGTGATCGCCGCCGTCCTCCACGCCCCCGTCCTGACCTGGGCGATCACCGGTGGTCTGGCCGGCTACTCGCTCTCCGGCTCCGTTTGAACGCGTAACAGCGCATTCGCGCTGGCCTCGCCAGGTTGGCGGGCAACGTACAGACAGGCGCTGGTCCTCGGCGTGTTCACCTGCGGTCTGCTGGCCGGCGGGGTGCTTTCCGCCGGGGTGCTGTGGCTCGTGTCCGGTCTCTTCACGCCGGTTCCGGCCGGCGTGCGGCAAGGGCTGATCGTGGCCGTCGCGCTGCTCGCCGCGCTGCGCGACGCGGGCAAGCTGTCGCTGCGGCTGCCGCAGAACGCCCGGCAGATACCGCAGGACGTCCTGCGGCGTCATCTTGCGCGCGGAGCCCTGCAGTTCGGCTTCGAGCTCGGCACGGGCGTGCGCACCTACGTCTCGGCGAGTGCGCCGTACGCGATGGCGGTAGCAGTGCTCCTGTCCGGGGGCTCCTACGCGCCCGCCCTGGCCGCCGGACTCGGCTTCGGAGCCGGCCGGGCACTCACCCCGGCCCTGCGCAGGCTCTCCGGGGGCGGGGAGCGCTGGGACGACCGGCTCGCGGGGCGGCTGAGCGGCATGACCGTCGTGTGCTCCGTGCTGGTCGCCGCTGTCGCCTGCGCGGTCCGGCAGTAGCGTGCCCGCCCCGCCTTACCCGCCCGCCCGGTCCGGGACCGGACACCGCATTTCACTCAGGTCACTCAACTCCCTTTAGTTACAGGCATGTTGATTCGAAGATTTGGTCCTGTGGCCGATGGTGATGGTGTGGACATGCCAGGGAGTGGGGGGCCAAACTCACCTCAGCCCTCTAGCGGGGAATCGGAAATGACTCACAACGGAGGCGCCATGTTGAGGCGTACGATCCAACTTGCTCTATCGCTAGTCATGATCATGGCGGCAACGATCGGGGGGGTGCTGGCCACCGCCGCCCCGGCCCAGGCCGACGAGTGCTACAGCTGGGGCCGCACCCTGTCCGAAGGCATGTCGGGCGCCGACGTGACCCAGCTGCAGATCCGGGTGGCCGGACATGTCGACTACGGCGAGATCCTCTCCGTCGACGGCAACTTCGGCCCGCGGACCAAGGCCGCGGTCGTCAAGTTCCAGCAGGCGTACGGCCTCGGAGCGGACGGCATCGCGGGTTCTCAGACATTCAGCAAGATCTACGCACTGCAGGACCCGGACTGCACCCCCATCCACTTCACCTACGCCGAACTGAACAACTGCAACTCCGACTGGTCCGGTGGTGCGGTCAGCGCCGCGACGGCCAAGTACAACGGCCTGCGCACGATGTGGAGGCTGGAGGCCCTGCGGCACGCGCTGGGAGACGTGCCCATCGTCGTGTCCAGCGGATTCCGCTCCACGGCCTGCAACAACGCGGCGGGCGGTGTCTCGAACAGCCGGCACCTGTACGGTGACGCCGCCGACCTGATCGGCAGCCCGTCGTTCTGCCAGCTCGCCCAGCGGGCTCGCTACCACGGCTTCGGCGGCATCTACGGCCCCGGCTACCCGAACCACAACGACCACACCCACGTGGACGGAAGCACCAGCCGCTCCTGGTCGGCCCCCAACTGCGGGGTCTGACCGGCACGTCGCCACCGCACCCGCACCCGCACAGCAGCCCGCCTTCCCCGGGCCGGACTCCGGCCCGGGGGAGGCGGGCCCGTACCGTCCGCAGGGTGCGCGGCCGATCAGGCTCCGACTCCGGCCACGGGCAGGCGCCGCCCGTGGCCGAACCGGAGCAGACCTGCTGAGCCGCTGCCCCTCACTCTCCCCCCGCATTCGAGTAGGAGTGAACCGATGTCCTCCCGGATCCCCTGGCGCGCCCGCGCCGGAACTGCCCTGCTGGCGGTGCTCGCCGGTATCGGCGCGTTCGCCGCCCCCGTCCCCGCCCAGGCAGATTCCCAGCCCGAGAGCCTGCAGAGCGTCACCTACCACGGCTACCGCATCGAGGTGCCCGCCGACTGGCAGGTGGTCGATCTGGCCGAGAACCCGCGCGCCTGCCTCCGGTTCGACAGACCCGCCGTCTACCTGGGTGAGCCCGCCGAGCAGAACGACTGCCCCGCCGGAGTCGTCGGCCGTTCGGCGGGCATCGTCGTGGAGCCCATCACCGCCCGCTCCGCCGGCCAGGCGACGGCGGCGACCGCACGGACCCAGCGCGGCAAGGCCATCGCCCCGACTGCCGCGACCAGCAACGGCACCATCCAGATCGCGGTGGAGGACGCCGGCGTCCTCGTGACCGCCGCCCACACACCGGAGACCGAGAACCTCGTACGCGGCGTCCTCGCCTCGGCCGAGCTCACCGGCGGCGCCGAGCGCACCGCGCTGCCGGCCGCGGCCCAGCGGTCCGACGCCACCCCTCTGGCCGCGGCCGGACCACAACCCGGCAGTTACCTGGGCAAGGGATTCGACGCCTGCACCGCGCCCTCGCAGGCCGCAATGAACGCCTGGCAGACGAGCTCGCCGTACAGCGCGGTCGGCGTCTACATCAGCGGCTCGTTCCGCGGCTGCGCCCAGCCGAACCTGACGGCGAGCTGGGTGACCAGCCAGACCAACAACGGATGGCATCTGTTCCCCATCGACGTCGGCCGCCAGGCACCGTGCACCGGCTTCTCGCTGAAGATGTCCGCGGATCCGGCCACGGCCAAGTCCCAAGGTGTCACCGCGGCGGCAGGCGCCATCACCGCCGCGTCGAACCTCGGCATCCCGGCGGGCAGCGCCATCTACAGCGACATCGAGGCGTACACCTCCACAACCTCCTGCAAGGCGGCCGTGCTGTCGTACCTGTCGGGCTGGACCGAACGGCTGCACAGCAGCGGCTATCTGTCGGGCTTCTACTCCAGTGCAGCGTCCGGCATCAGGGACGCCGCAAGCGAGTACAACAACAGCGCCTACACGCGGGTCGACCACCTCTTCTACGCGTGGTGGAACGGCGCGGCCGACACCAACACGGGTTCCTACGTGCCGTCCACCTCCTGGTCCAACCACCAAAGGATCCACCAGTACGTGGGCGAGGTCACCGAGTCCTACGGCGGCTACTCGATCAACATCGACCGTGACTACCTGGACGTCGGCAACGGCACCCCGCCCACGCCCACCTGCACCGGGGCGAACCTCGACTTCACCGCGTACACCACCGTCCAGAGCGGCTCGACCGGAGACCGGGTCAAGGCGACCCAGTGCCTGCTCAAGGCCGCCGGCTTCGACCCCGGCACCCCGGACGGGATCTTCGGGCCCGCCACGACCACCGCCGCCCGGAACTTCCAGACCAGCAGAGGGCTCACGGCGGACGGTGTGGTCGGCGCGAAGACCTGGACGGCCCTGCTGTCCCGCGGATCCACCACGACCATCCAGAGCGGCTCGACGGGAGAGGCCGTCACCCGGCTGCAGCGCGCCCTGACTGCCGCGCTCGGCCGGACGGTTGCCATCGACGGCATCTTCGGCTCGGGCACCGCCCAGGCCGTACGCGACTACCAGTCCTCGCGCGGGCTGGGCGCCGACGGCATCGTCGGCCCCGCCACCTGGGGCGCCCTCCAGTCGGGAAAGTGAGCAGGCAGATGAACAGGAATGTGAGGCCGAGACCGTGAGACGACTCGCGCGCATCATCACGCTGTTCACCGCTCTGGCGGGCCTGTTCCTCGGGCTTGGCGTCCCCGCGCAGGCCTTCCCGCAGGCGGCGTTCCCGCTGACCAGCAACGGCAGCCGGGGTTCCGACGTCGTCGCGCTGCAGCACCTGCTTGCCGCGCACGGCCGCCCCGTGGCGGTGGACGGCGCCTTCGGCTCGGGCACGCAGAGCGCCGTGGTGGGCTTCCAGCAGTCCAAGGGCCTGGCCGCGGACGGCATCGTCGGGCCCGCCACCTGGGGCGCGCTCGCCATCACCGTACGCCAGGGCGACAACGGGCCGGCGGTGACGGCCCTCCAGTCGCTGCTCAATGCCAAGCGGGGCGCCGGTCTTTCGACCGACGGTGCCTTCGGACCCGCCACCGGCACCGCCGTCCGCACCTTCCAGTCCCATGCGGGAATCGGCGCGGACGGCGTCGTCGGGCCGACCACCTGGCAGAACCTGCTGTGGCACTACGAGAACATCAACTTCGGCGGCAGCACGATGTGCGCACAGAGCCCCGACGGCAACGCGGGCGCCCACTGGGCGACAGCCGGTGCCGTCGGTCAGCTGGAGGCCGCCGCAGCCACCTTCGCCGCGACCGGGAACGGTAAACTTCCCGTCGGCGACGCGGGCTTCGAGCACGGCGGGGACATACCCGGCCACGCCAGCCACGAAGTCGGGATGGACATCGATGTGTGGCCGGCCCGCACCGACTCGGCCCAGTGCACCGCGGGGCGTATCACCTGGCAGTCGAGCACCTACGACCGCGCTGCCACCCGCCGGCTCGTGCAGGAGATCCGGGCGAAGGCACCCGGCCACGTCCAGCTGATCTACTTCAACGATCCGCAGCTGATCTCGGAAGGGCTGACCACGAGCTACCCGAACCACGACAACCACCTGCACATCCGCTACCGGTAGCGGGCCGGCCGCGGGCCCGGGGCTCCGGCCCAGGACCCGCGGCCGTCCGCAGCGCTCAGCGGATCACCAGTGTGGTGCCGGCCACGGCGGGAACCAGTTCCCCGATGACCAGATGTCCGGGTATCTCCCCGGCGACCAGCAGCCCGCCGGAGGTCTGTGCGTCGGCAAGCAGGTGCAGCTGGTCCTGGCTCGCCCGTCCCGCGTCAAGGTGCGGGCGCACCCAGTCGAGGTTGCGCAGGGTGCCGCCGCTGACGTACCCGGCCCGCAGGGACTCCCAGGCGCCGTCGAGCACGGGGACGGCGGCGGCATCCACCACGGCCGTGACGCCGCTTGCCCTGGCCAGCTTGTGCAGATGGCCGAGCAGCCCGAATCCGGTCACATCGGTGGCGCACACGGCGCCGGCCTCCAGGGCACCCGCGGCTGCCCTGTCGTTGAGCGCCGTCATGCTGGCGACGGCGTGCGCGAAGACCTCACCGGTCCGCTTGTGGCGGTTGTTGAGTATGCCGACGCCCAGCGGTTTGGTCAGGGTCAGCGGCACGCCCGGCCGGCCGGCGTCGTTGCGCAGCAGCCGGTCCGGATCCACCAGGCCCGTCACGGCCATTCCGTAGAGCGGTTCCGGGCTGTCGATGCTGTGGCCGCCGCCGACGAAGCAGCCGGCTTCGCGGGCCACTTCGAGCGCACCCGCCAGGACCTCCCGGGCCAGCTCCGCGGGCAGTACGTCACGGGGCCAGCCCAGCAGGTTGAGCCCGACGACGGGCCGGCCGCCCATCGCGTAGACGTCGGACAGGGCGTTGGCCGCGGCGATCCGGCCCCAGTCGCGGGCGTCGTCCACGACGGGTGTGAAGAAGTCGGCCGTCGACACCAGGGCGGTGCCGTCACCCGTCAGCACCACGGCGGCGTCGTCACCGTCATCGAGTCCGACCAGCAGCCGGTCCTCGCCGCCGCCGAGGGCCTGTCCGGGAATCCAGGGCGGCAGCAGTCCCGCGACCATTGCCTCCAGTTCCCCCGGAGGAATCTTGCAGGCGCAGCCGCCGCCGTGTGCGTACTGGGTCAGCCGTATGGGCGCGGTGGGTTCGGCAGCGGGGCCAACTGACTTCATACGTCGATCATTTCACCTCTTGCCTCAGCAGTGTGCGGGGACCACAATCTTGCTCCGGAGGCGTTGGGTGGGCTGGTGCCCCTCCCGATCTTCAAAATCGGTGTGGTCCGGAAACCGGGCCAGGCGGGTTCGATTCCCGTCCGCCTCCGCTGACTTCGAACGGGGTGGCGCGGGTGCCGGACGAGATGCAGCACCCGCCGGCGGACATCCGGTGGCAGGTGCCGAGCACCACGGTGCTGCTCGGTGATCCCCGGCTGAGCGAGGCGTCCGCACGGCTGGGCAGGCCCCTCGTCAAGGCCGCGATCGCCACCGCCCAACAACTCGTACGCGACGGACGGATCGGCCCGGGCGACGCGGTCCCCGCCGCTCTTGCCGCGCTCCCCGCACACGCGGCCGGGCTGAGCCCCGTGCACAACGCCACCGGCGTCGTGCTGCACACCAATCTGGGACGGGCGCCGCTGTCGCCGTCAGCACTGGAGGCCATGGCGGCGGCAGGCGGATACACGGACGTCGAGCTGGACCTGAGCACCGGCAGGCGGGCCTCACGCGGCCGCAGCGCCATGGCCGCCCTGCGGGAAGCGGTGCCGGCGGCAGAGGCCGTGCACGTGGTCAACAACGGAGCCGCCGCCCTGGCCCTGGCGGCGGTGACGCTGGCCCTGGGGCGCGACATCCTGCTCAGCCGGGGCGAGTTCGTGGAGATCGGCGACGGATTCCGGATACCCGAACTGCTGGTCTCCTGCGGCGCCCGGATACGCGAGGTCGGCACCACCAACCGGACCCGTCTCGGCGACTACGCGGACGCCGCAGGCCCGGACACCGGTTTCATCCTCAAGGTCCACCCGTCGAACTTCACGGTGAGCGGCTTCACCGGGGGAGTGGGGACCGGGGAACTGGCGTCACTCGGCCTTCCCGTCGTCGTCGACATCGGCTCCGGCCTCCTCGCTCCCGACCCGGTGCTGCCGGACGAGCCCGACGCGGCCACGGCCCTGCGCGACGGGGCCACCCTGGTCACCGCCAGCGGGGACAAATTGCTCGGCGGGCCGCAGGCCGGGCTGGTCCTCGGCGTGGCCGCAGTCGTGGAACGGATGCGCCGCCATCCGCTGGCCCGAGCCCTACGCGTGGACAAGTTCACCCTGGCCGCGCTGGAAGCGACACTGCGCGGTCCCGAACCTCCCGTGCACGCAGCCGTGCACATGCCGCTGCCGCAGCTGCGCATCCGCACGCTGCGCCTGGCCGAGGACGCTGCCCGCCGAGGTCTGGATGCCCGCGTCGTACCCCACGAGGCGGTGGTCGGAGGAGGCGGCGCACCCGGGACCGTTCTGCCGTCCTGTGCGCTCAGCCTCCCCGACAACCTGGCAGAACCCCTGCGCACCGGTGAACCGGCCGTGCTCGGGCGGGTGGTGCGCGGCCGGCTGCTGCTGGACCTCCGGTGCGTACCGGAGGAGTCCGACAGCGACATCCTCGCCGCGGTGCTGCGCGCGGCGGGGCGGTGAACATGCGGGTCATCGCGACGGCCGGGCATGTCGACCACGGCAAGAGCACACTGATCCACGCGCTGACCGGCACCCACCCCGACCGGCTCGCGGAGGAGCGGCGCCGTGGGCTGACGATCGACCTGGGCTTCGCATCGACGGACCTGCCCTCGGGTGAACGGCTGGCGTTCGTCGACGTCCCGGGACACGAGAAGTTCGTGCCCACCATGCTGGCCGGCGTGGGACCCGTGCCCGCCGTGCTGTTCGTCGTCGCCGCCGACGAGGGCTGGAAGCCGCAGTCCGCCGAACACCTCGCCGCCGTGGACGCCCTCGGCGTACGGCACGGACTGCTGGCCGTCACCCGCTGCGACGTGGCCGACCCCGGTCCCGCCACGGCGCAGGCACGGGACCGGATCCGCTCCAGCTCCCTCGGCGACGTCGAGGCCGTGGCCGTCAGCGCCCGCACCGGCGCGGGAATCGCCGAGCTGCGCGCCGCCCTCGACCGGCTGGTCGCGCGGCTGCCGGACGGGGACGCCGACTCCCCGGTGCGGCTGTGGATCGACCGGTCCTTCACCGTCCGCGGCAGCGGGCTGGTGGTTACCGGCACCCTCGGGGCGGGGCGGATCCGCAGGGGCGACGTCCTGGTGACCGCACGCTCCGGCAGCCCCGTGCGCGTCAGAGGGCTGCAGGCACTCGGCGAGGAGACCGGCCTGGTGCGGGCCACCGCCCGTGTCGCCGTCAACCTCCGAGGCCTCGACAAGGAGTCGACGGGCCGTGGTGACGCCCTGCTCACACCCGACAGTTTCCTCCCCTGCCTGAGCTGCGACGTGCGCGTACACGGTGGAACACCTGCCACAGAACTGCCCCGCACCGCTGTCGCCCACATCGGCTCGGCGGCGGTGCCCGTGCGCGTACGGTCGCTCGGTCCGGACCTCGTCCGCCTGACCCTGCCGGAACCACTGCCGCTGCGCATCGGTGACCGCGCGGTGCTGCGCGATCCCGGCCTGCGACGGGTGCTCGCCGGTCTGACGGTGCTCGACCCCCAGCCACCGGAACTGCGGCGCCGCGGCGCGGCGGCACGGCGGGCCGCCGAGCTGGGCGACGCCCACGGCGCACCGGCCGAGGCCGCCGAGCTGCGGCGCCGACTACTGGTCAGGCGGGGGGAGTTGGCCGCGATGGGGGTGGCCGTCCACACCACACCTGTTGTGGGCGACTGGCTCGCCGACCCTGCACACTGGACCACCCTGCGCGCCCGGCTGGCCGAACTGGTGGCGGCGTACCTCTCCGAGCGGCCCATCGAGGACGGCATACCGGTGGAGGCCGCCCGGCATCGTCTGGGGCTGCCGGCGGTCTCCCTCGTGGAGGCACTGGTCACGCCGCCCCTGCGGATGAGCCGCGGACGTGTGACCGCCGGGCCCGCGGCACAGTCCGCCTCTGTGGCGGACGCGGTGCGCCGGCTCACCGCTGAACTCGACGGGCGGCCCTTCGCCGCCCCCCACGCGCAGCGGCTCGCGGAACTCGGCTTCGGCCGCCGAGAGCTCGCCGCGGCGGTGCGCCACGGAGCGATACTGCGGCTCGCGGAGCACGTGGTGCTGCTGCCGGACGCCCCCCGGCTGGCAGCCGACCGGCTGAGCGAACTCGACCAACCGTTCACCGTGGGAACGGCGAGCCGCGCCCTGGGCACCACCCGACGCGTCACCGTTCCCCTGCTGGAGCACTGCGACGGTCACGGCATCACCCAGGTGCTTCCCGACAAGCGCCGCCGGTGCGCGCAACGGGGGCGGCCGGCGTCGGTCACCGGATCACGCTGATCGCATGCCGCCGGCCCCGACCTCCGGTGGTGCGGCTGCCCGGGTGGGCGAAGAAATCCGTCCAGGCCGGGAGGATCGGCGGCAACCAGTAGCGCCTCGGGCGGGGTGGGGTTCTCCCAACGGCCCGCGGAGATCGGCCGCCAGTGGGCGGGCGAGCCGGAACTGGGTGAAGACCGCGAGGATCAGCGAGGTCCGGCGGTCGGCGGCTTCGGGGCTGCGGAGCTTCGGGCCGGTCCGGCGCAGGTTTCTGTTCGAACAGGCGGAAGGTGCGTTCGATGTCGAAGCGCCGCAGGAATGCCTGCCGGAGCAGGTCGATGTGGGGACTCGGAGGCGTCGGTGCCCGACCGCCCTCGTCCATCGGCCCCTCGGTCGTACCGTTTCACAAGATCAAGGGCAACGGCCGCAAGTCCTGGGACCGGGGCGCGCTGCTCGTCGGTGCAGCTGCGTGAGGGCGGGCCTTCCCGGCGTGGGCCCAGCACAGTGCCACACCCCATAAGTTCATGACCACACGCGGCCGTTGCCCAGCGCCCCCGTCAGGGGGCCCAGCAGGCGACCGTGTACCGGAACGCACGCCACCGCACGCCTGTCGCGCTCCGCCAGACGGTTGAGATCGCGTCAATTCCCTTGGTGCGGGAATCACTCTGATGGGTCAATTCAGGTGTCTGCACAACAGGCGATGGTCCATCGAGTCCTCGCGGACAAGCCTCCCTCCTGGGACCGAACTCATCCCGTCCGGATGAGGCCTCCGCACATCCCGTCTGCCATCGGCCGAACGAGTCGGCCTGGGCCGGTTCGGGAGACCTCCGTGGATCGGAACACCCAGTCACCGCTCGGAGAGGACTTCCGAGTGATCGCCCCGGCGGGTCCGGCGGGTTCGGTGCTGGTGAGCGTCACGACGTCGGGCGGCACCAGCAACCCACTCGCCTACCAGCGCGTCGCGCCTCCCGCGATCTAGCCAGTCGCATCGGCGCCGTCGGCCCGCTCCACCGGCTCGCTCCAGCGCATTCGAGCGAGCCGATGACTCAGGTGGGTTCGCCGGGACCCGCGCCTACCGCACATGCCATCAAAAGCGGCCTAAGGTCACGCTCCGAACGGTCAGGCGAACCCCGTCTGACGATCGGACCGAGGAGGCCCCTCAGTGAAAGCGTGTCTTGCACGTAAGCTCGGACTCGTGGTTGCCGTAGCGGCGGCTACAGTGCTGCCCCTCGCTCCGTCGGCTGCGGCCGCCGATCCGTCGTCGACCACGGTCCAGGCCACGCCCTCCTCGGCCGCGACCGGGCAGCTGGTGACCCTCGACGCGACGGTGACCTGCAGCTCGGACCCGAGCGGCGGCCTCGGCGTGTCGTTCTTCGACGGCCCCGACCTCCTGGCGACCGCACCCGTCTCCGCCGACGGACACTCCTCACTGACCACCGGTTTCACGACCACCGGAACACGCACCATCACCGCCGCCTACAACGGCGACGACAGTTGCAGCGCTTCGAGCGGCACCACCACCGTCACCGTGTCCCAAGCCCCGTCTCGCCCGGCCGGCAACCCGGGCTGCCTGCTGTGCGGGCTGATCGACTTTCACGTCGGGGACATCCACAACGAGGTCAACGTCAACAGCCACAATGTGACGCGCATCCACAAGTGAGCTCGTCCCGTCTGGTGTTCGACGCGTGCGAGGGGGTGCCACGGGCCGTGGTGCCCCTCGTCCGCCCGTTAAGACCGTGTCCCACATGGTCAGTTGTACTGGTCATGGGGAGTGGACGGCGGGGATGGATCGTTCCGGGCGGACTCTGGGAGACAGCTCGGCCGTTGCTGCCGCCGGCGCGGGTGCGGCCGCAAGGTGAAAGCGGGGTCGCGAACATCGATGATGAGGCGGTCTTCGCGGGATCATCTACGTCCTGGTCAGCGGGTGCGCCTGGCGGGCCATACCCGCCGTGCTTCGGGGCGTCGAAGTCGACCGTGCACCGCCGCTTCGCCGTCTGGTCGAGAGCTGGAGTGTGGGCCGGCTGCATCAGAAGATTCTCCAGTTCCTGGACGAACAGGGCTTGGCCGACCTGTCCCGGCGATCCTGGACTCCGCGCACGTCCGCGCTGAAAAAGGGGGCGAACTTGCAGGTCCGAGCCCCGTGGACCGGGGCAGGCCAGTTTCCGAGATGCACGTCCTGGCCGACGT
Source organism: Streptomyces sp. NBC_01520 (assembly GCF_045040375.1). Classification (NCBI taxonomy): domain Bacteria; kingdom Bacillati; phylum Actinomycetota; class Actinomycetes; order Kitasatosporales; family Streptomycetaceae; genus Streptomyces; species Streptomyces sp. NBC_01520. The sequence goes on along the minus strand of NZ_CP109404.1, from coordinate 926,743 downwards.
GGACGGACTGCCCCTACGCATCGGGCTCTCCGCGGCCAACACCCACGACAGCCAGGCCCTGAAGCCGATGCTGTCCCATTTCCACATGGGACACGAATCCCACGCGACGGAATCCAAGCCTCGCCGCCTTCACGCAGACAAGGCGTACGACATCCCCCACCTGCGGCGACGGCTCTGGGGCAAGTACATCGGGGTCCGTATCGCACGCAAGGCATCGACTCCAGCGAGCGGCTTGGCCGGCGCAGGTGGGTCATCGAACGCACCAGGTCACGGCTGACCGGCTACCGCCGCCTCAACCACCGCTACGAGCGCAAACCAGGCAACTACCTGGCCTTTCTCGGACTGGCAACCGCTCCCTGCTGCTACAAACGGTTCCTCAAACTGACCCGTAGGACACGGTCTAAACGTAGGGCGGCCCGCTACGCTCAGGGTTGCCTTAACGGAGGTTGGCGGACACGAACGTCGACAACGCGGACCGCAGGTGCGGTTGTCGTTCCTCGACAGCTCGGAGGAACGACTGCAAGGCCTCGGCGCAGGCCGCACCCGCCATGTTCCCGCCTCTGTGCCGGCGCTCCTCGGCACAGAGGCGGGAACATCGGAGTGGCGAGGCCGTTCGCCACGGATGGGGACCGGTCGGTATCGCGGCCCCGCCGACCGTCCGCGTGCCGAGGCGGGTTCCGCCGCGGTCGGCAACGCGGTGACGCAGGCGGTCGTCCTGGAGCCACCGCTCACCGGGGAGGGACCGGCATGGTGCGGCACCAGGAGGCGATTGCGTTCCGAACATCCCGTGAGGTCCCGTTGTGGCGTGAACAGCCCCCGGCCTTCAGCCGTGCGCGGCGAGCTCCGGGAGCAGGGCGTCGCACCACTGTGCGGGAACCGGACCCTCGTGTTCGATCCGGCGCGCGCCGAGGAAGGTGGCGAGAGCGGTGACGGCCTTGCCCACCGCTTCCGCCGTGGCCTTTCCGGTGGGCGCGGCCGGTTCCGCGAAGACGCCCTCGAGGGTGAGCGTGCCACTCGTGCGGTCCAGGCGTGGGGCCACTCGGCCGATCAGGGCGTCCCCGTGCAGGATGGGCAGCACGTAGTAGCCGTAGCGGCGCTTGGACTTGGGGACGTAGATCTCCGAACGGAAGTCGAAGTCCCAGAGGCGAGCGGTGCGTTCGCGATGACAGATCAGGTTGTCGAACGGCGAGAGCAGCGTCGTGCGGGGAGTCCAATCGCCGCCGACGATCCGCTCGGTCAGGGGCAGACGGTCGGCATGAACGTACCAGCGCTCACGGGCGGAGGCGCCTTCCAGGGCGACGGGGACGAATCGGCCCTCGTCGACCAGCCGGGCGATGACGTCGGCGAGGCCCGGGTACCGGGAGCGGATGAAGTACTGCTCGATGTCCTTCTTGCGGGCGACGCCCAGCGCTCTCAGGGAGTGCTCCGCAGCGCGCGTGACGATGTCGGTTTCCGGCAGCGGGGTCCGGTCCACCCACGTGGGCAGACAACGTTCGGACAGGTCCCACAGGCGCCGTTTCCCGGAGCGCCCGGAGACCATGATCGCGCCCTGGGTCCAGAGGATGTCGAGCATGCGGTCGACGTTGCGGCCGGAGGACCAGCCCCCGGACTTCCAGGCGACAGCGGCGCGGTCGTCGAAACCGTCCGTCCGCTGCGGGCCGGTGTCACGGAGGCGTTCCAGTACTGAGTCGCGAAGTGCGGTGTTGGCCTGGAACCAGTCGGCGATCTTCTGCCGGGTCACCGACTGCTCGTCGACCAGATAGCCACGCATCATGACCTGGTGCAATTGGTAGTCCTCGGTCAGGACGATCGAGGCCGCGTGCGCCCAGTACTCGAAGAGCCGGCGCTCCTTCCAGAGAAGGTTCTCCAGTTCCTGCCGGTCATAGATTCCCAGCCGGCTCCAGAGGACCAAGAGATGGCTGTGCGCGACGACATCGATCGGATCGAGCTGTAGACACCGGAGCGTCCGAAGGACCTCCCACATGCGGCCGTGGTCACCTGCGGACGGCCAAGGGCCCTCCAGGTGCTGGCAGCTGATGGCCAGCCGGCGGGCGTGCTGGGGACGCAGCTCGATCGGTCGCATTGCTCATTCCTCGGCCATCAGCCGGTCCAGGTCGCGGCGGACGGCCAGAACCAGGTCGGAGAGGGCGTGGTCGATGAAGAAGTGGCCGCCCGGGAAGACGGTCTGGGTGAAGCCACCGGTCGTCTCCCGGTCCCAGGCCGCCATCAGGGACGGGCGGGCGGACGTCGGGTCCGCCTCGCCGGAGAAGGAGTGGATCGGTACGTTCAGCGCCGGGCGCGCCGCGTAGGGCAGGGCGGCCACCGCTGTGAGGTCCGCCCGTAGCGCGGGCAGCGTCAGTTCCAGCAGCCCGGGGTTGCCGAGTACATCCGCGGAAGTGCCGCCGAGCGCCCGCATGTAGGCGATCAACTCCTCGTCGGTCTCGTTCAGGCCGGGCACATCGCAGAGCTCGCTCGGTCCGGCGCTCGCCGCGACGAAAAGACCCAGGGGGTCGGGCAGGCCCGCGTCGCGCAACGCGTGCGCCAGGTTGAACGACACCTGGGCGCCGAAACTGTAGCCGAACAGAGCGTACGGCAGGTCCAGTCGGGGGCGCAGGGCGGCGACAAGGGCGGCGACGAGAACGTCCATCCGGTCGATCGGCGGCTCCCGCAGCCGCTTCTCCCTCCCGGGCAGTACAACCGCCTCGACCGCCATGTGCGCGGGCAGCAGCGCGGGCCAGCCTCGGAACATGGAGGCGCTGCCTCCGGCGAAGGGGAAGCAGAGGAGCCGCACCCGCGGGGCGCCGCCCCGGTGGTACGTGCGCAGCCACGGCCCCGCGCCCTCGCGGGTCAGGAACTGCACGGCTCCCCCTCCGTCGCCGGTTCGGCGGTGCCCGGGCCGGCCACGACGGGGAGTGAGGTGACCCCGTAGAAGAAGCTGACGTCCGGGAACCAGGTGACCTCGGCACCCTGCTCCAGTTCGTAGCCGGGCATCCTCGTCAGCACCGCCTCCAGCATCGCGCTGAACATCGCGCGTACCGTGCCCGCTCCGACGCAGTAGTGAGGTCCTCCGCCGAAGGAGAGATGAGCGGTCGCATCGCGGTCCAGGTCCAGGCGGCCGGCGTCGGGGAAGACGGATTCATCCCTGTTGGCCCCGGCCCAGGAAAGGAACGCCCGCTCACCCGCCCGGAGTTCGCGACCGCCGAGCCGGACGTCCTCGACCGCGGTGCGGACCGTCGACTGGATGGGGGAGACCCAGCGAAGGAACTCGTCGGCCGCACCCGGGATCAGCCCGGGATCGGCCACCAGCCTCCGCCTGAGTGCCGGCTGTCCTGCCAGGTGCCACAGGGAGGTCGCCGTGAGGCTGGAGACCGGGTGGATGCCGAGGAGCAGTACGTACATCATGGAGACGATCGCCTCGTCGGGTACCGGCTCGCCCCCGACGGTGGAGCCGAGCAACTGGGGGATCAGTCCGCTCCCCCCGCCGTCCCGGCACTCCTCCAGCGCCTCGACGATCATCAGGCACAGTTCCTGGGCGGCGTCCCGGGCACCCTCAGGATCGTGCGGGGCACTGCTCAGCGCCGTCTCCAGCACGGCGTTGACCTCGGCCCAGCGGTCCTCCGGCAGGCCGATGTCTCGCAGGGTCAGGACGCTGGGCAGTCGCTCGGTCAGGACCTGGACGATGTCGCCCCGGCCGGCCCGGACGAACTCGTCCACGTATTCGGCCGCCAGCCGCCGGAATTCCGGTATGCGGGCGGCAACCCGGCTGGGCGTGTAGAACCCCGCCAGGAGCCGGCGGTACGGCAGGGACTCGGGGGTGTCGAGCTCCAGGGGGATCATCCGCCCGGTCTGGCCGATGGGCGGGATGCTGACACCCTGCAACTGCCCGTCCGGCCTCGGGTGTGCGGTGCGAAACCGCCGGTCGCGGGTCACACCAGCGACCTCACGATACCCGGCCAGCACCCAGAATCCGTCCCAGGCGCCGCTCCAGGACACCGGGCAGGCGGCGCGCAGACGGTCGAGGGCGGAGAAGGGGTCCCGCGCGAACGCCGGGTCGTGACTGTCGAAGTCCGTGACCACGGCGTCGGCCGGTTCCGTGGCGGAGTCCGGTCCCGCCGTCACGTCGCCGCCCCCAGGCCCCGCGCGAAGACGTCGAGCAGTGCGGGCGGAGCCTCCGTGAAGGTGTAGTGCTCGCCTTCCAGCAGCTCGAAGACCGTCTCACCACAGACCGGCCAGCCGGTCATCGTCGTGTGCGGCACCTCGGCATCCGAAGCCCATCCGATGGCGGTCAGCGGGCCAGGCAGCCTCGGCGGCTCCGCCACGTGGTAGAGCTTGTTGGCGTCGATGTCGGCGCGCAGCACACCGAGTGAGAGTTCGAGGAGACTGTCGACGGGCGTGCCGCCGAGCTTGATCGTCAACCGGCGTAGTTCGTCGAGCAGTTCCGCGTCCGTCATGCCGAGGAACCGCCCGCAAGGCCCTTCGTGCGGAGCCACCTGGGAAGAGACGAACAGGCGGGCGGGGCCCGGATATCCGCGCTCGGTGATCCGTACGGCGGTCTCGTACGCCCCGAGCGCAGACCCGCAGTGCCCGAACAGACCGTAGGGCCGGTCCTGCGTGTACGGGCGCAGTCCCTCGGCCAGGTCGTCCGCCATCGCCTGGTAGGTGGCGTGCGGGGTCTCCCGGAGCCGGTTCTCACGACCGGGCAGTTGCACCGGGCAGATCTCGATGCCGCCGACGAACCGGGGCCACTGTCGGTACATGCTGGCGCCGCAGCCGGAATAGGGGATGCAGAAGAGCCGGGCGTCCGAGTCGGGACTGGGGTCACGCAGCAGCCATGCGCTGCCGCTCCTTTTCGTGGTGCTCGACATGGTCTCGCTCCGGGGTCGAGGGCTAGTAGGAGACGGTCCCGGGCAGGTTCCTGACCCGGGCGACGATCGGCAGGTGCTTGTAGCCGGCTACGAAGTTCGACCGCAGACGCTCCGGCTCGCCCACGAGCTCGAACCCCTCGAATCTGCTCAGCAGTTCTCCGAAAAGCAGCCGGAGTGTCACTTTGGCCACGGTGTGGCCCACGCAGTAGTGCGGCCCGATACCGAAGGCGATGTGCCGGTTCGGCTTGCGGCGGATGTCGAACACGAAGGGTTCCGTGAAGACCTCCTCGTCACGGTTGGCGGAACCCAGCCAGACCACGACCGCCTCGCCCGCCGCGATCTCGCGCCCCGCCAGAACGACGTCCTTGACCGCGTAGCGCATGAAGTGGTTGGCGGGCGAGGCCCAGCGCAGCGCCTCCTCGGTGCCGCCGATGGTCAGTTCCGGATGAGCCGCCCAGTCCTCGAAGACGCCGGTCCCTGTCTGGGTCGCCATCGCGGCACTGGCCACGTGCGGGGTGGTGACGTTGGCACCGAGCAGCAAGCTGTAGCAGTTGGACATGATCTCGCCGGGCGTCATCCGGCGGCCGTCCGGTTCGATGCCCATGAGGAAGCTGATCAGATCGTCGCCGGGCGCCTTGCGACGTTGGTGTACGACGTCCTGGAAGTACGCGAACAGCTCCCTGTGGGCGGTCTCCAGAGTGACCTGCGGGCCGAGCGGCAGGGTGTACTCCGGGTCATCGGGCGCGATGGCCGCCGTGGTGAGGTCGGCCAGGCGTGGCCAGTCGGCCGCAGGCAGTCCCATCAGCGTCCCGGTGACCGCCATGGGCATCGCCACCATCGCCTCGGCGAAGTCGAACACACCACCGTCCGCAAGGGGTTCGATCAGTCGGACGACCGTGCCGCGGATGGTCTCGCGGTGCCGCTCCACCGACTTCATGGACAGCGCACGCTGGAGCGGTTCCCGCAGGCGTGTGTGCTTGGGCGGATCGGTCACCGCCATCTGCTTGCCCCCGGCCGGATCGTCCGTACCGAGAATGTTCAGCAGGGTGCCGCGCTCCGAGGTGAAGAGGGAGTGGTCCCGCAGGACGATGTCGGCATCGCGGTACTTCGTGACCGACCAGAAGCCCGGTCCCTCTCCGTTCGCCGTCCAGCTGACCGGGTCCTGCCGTCTCAGACGGCCGAAGATCAGATGCGGATCGCCGTCGCTGTACAGAACCGGGTCCGTCAGGTCGGGTACGGCGGTCGACACGGGACATCCACGCATGGCTGCGCTCATGACTCCTTCGCCTTCCTTGCTGTGAGTCTGGGACCTGAGAGTGGTCTGTGGGTGTTCCTGGAGGCGTGCGGGGGCCGGGCGGGCGCCGCGGGCACGGATCAGGCCCGGAGGTACCGGGCGAGTTCAGCGATCGTCGGCTGGAGGTAGAGCACCCGGGCGGGCACCTCTACCCCGTATCCCTCCTTGAGCGTTCCGAGCAGCTCCGCCGCCAGCAGGGAGTGCCCCCCGAGGTCGAAGAAGTCGTCCTCGACACCGATGGGCTCGACCCCCAGGACCTCGCCCCACAGGGCCGCCAGCCGCCGTTCGGCCGCGTCCCGGGGCTCGGTGAACGCGTTCCCCACGTTGCGCGGGACGCGCGAGGCCGAAGGGAGCGCCCGGCGGTCGACCTTCCCGTTTGTCTTGAGAGGCAGCGCGCCGACGACGACGATCGCCCACGGCACGGCGTAGGGCGGCAGCGTCGGGCGGAGCTGTTCCCGTAGGCGTACGCCCGGGTCGGCGCCGGATTCCTCGGTCATGACGACGTAGGCAAGCAGCCGTTTGCCGCCCGCGTCGTCGGGCTGCGCGACCACGACGGCGTCCCGCACGGCGGGGAGACGGATCAACTCGGCCTCCACGTGGCTCGGTTCCACCCGGTAGCCCTGGATCTTGAGCTGGTGATCCACTCTGCCGAGGAATTCCAGTGAACCGTCCGCGGACCACCGCGCCAGATCACCGGTCCGGTACATCCGCGCACCCGGCACACCGGAGAAGACATCGGGCAGGAAGTGCTCTGCCGTCGCGGCGGCGGAGTTCACATAACCGCGTGCCAGACCGTCACCCGACGCGTAGAGCTCCCCATGGAATCCCGCCGGTACGGGTCGCAACGCCGGATCGAGCACAGCGACGTGGGTTCCCGTGACGGGGCGTCCGATGGGCACGGTGTCACCGGACCAAGGGGCGGAGGCGGTCCAGCAGGCGGTGAACGTGGTGTTCTCGGTGGGCCCGTAGCCGTTCGTGAAGAGCAGGTCCGGACGGGCCTCCAGCAGCCGTTCCAGATGACCGGGGAAGATGACGTCGCCACCGGCCACCAGATGCCGGACCCCGTCCAGTGCGTCCGGGCGGTTCGCGGTCAGCTGGTGGAAGAGTCCGGCGGTGAGCCACAGGACGGTGACGGCCTCCCGCTTCAGCAAGGTGGCCAGCTGATCGAGGTCGAGCGCACCGTCCGGGGCCATCGCCAGACGGCAGCCGTTGACCAGCGGAGCCCAGATCTCCAGGGTGGAGGCGTCGAACGCGATCGGCGCGAACTGCAGGAAGACGTCGTCGTCCTGGATGTCGATCCAGTTCGGTCTGCGCACCAGCCTGACGACCGCCCGGTGGGGTACACCGACGCCACGCGGCCGCCCGGTGGTCCCGGACGTGAAACCGACATACGCGAGGGTGTCCGGACTCTGCCGGGCCGGAGCCGGAAGCGTGGGCGGAGCCGCGGTCCAGGGCTGCTTCTCGTCGTCCGCGACGGGACCCGCACCGCTGTCGTCGGGCTTGAGTACGCGGACGCCGTCCGGTACCCGGTGCCGCAGGGCGTGTTCGGTGACGATCAGTCGGGCGCCGGATTCCCCGATCAGCCGAGCGTGCCGGGCGGGCGTGTCCTGCGCGTCGATCGCCAGATAGGCGGCGCCCGCCTTCAGGACCGCGAGCAGCGTGACGATGATCGACGGTGAGCGCCGTTGCAGCACCGCGACCACGTCGCCCTCCACGACACCCTGTGCGCGCAGCCGGCGGGCCAGAGATCCTGCCCGCTCCTCCAGCTCGGAATACGTCAGGGTCTCGTCGCCCTGGCTGACCGCGATCGCCCGCGGCGACCGGGCGGCCTGTTCCCCGACGAGTTCGTGGACACACATCGCCGACGACGGTGTTGCTGTGCCGGTTCCGTAGGCGCGCCACCGCTGCTCGTCCTCCGTGAGCCTGAGTTCCTGAGCCGGACGGCCGGGCTCCCGCGCGCCGTCGGCCGCGGCGACCCGTAGTGCGTCGTCGAGGGCGGACACGGTGAGCGGGCCGGCCGACCCGGTCGCGAGGACACGGTACGGCCACGGGCGCGGTGAGGTGGCTGCTTCCTCGTCGCGTACGAGTACGAAGCCTCCCGTCTCCGGCCCGAAGGCCGCAGAGGCCGCGAAGGCGGGGCCGGTGCTCTCCGGGCCGTCCGGGTTCAGCGCCTCCCTGACCCTGCCGACGAGTGCATCGAAGGTCGGGGCGTCCGCGAAGCACGCGGTGACGGTCGTGGAGTCCGCGTCGGCAGACCGGCAGACCACCTCGATGGTCTCCTCTGCGGTGAACCGATGGAGCACGGCCATGAAGGCGGCGAGTGCCTGCGGATCGATGCCAGGGGTATCCCGGGCCGATGTGGCCGGACGTGTGTGGGGGGCGGTGGTGGCGGCGAGATCCGGCGCGGTCATCGGAGTCCTCTCACGAGCGTGTGCGAATCGACGCGCAGCGCGGCGGCGACCCCGTTCCCCACATCGAGCGGGTGTCCGAGATCCTGAAGAGCGAGCCCGAAGGCGCTCAGGACGGTGACCACGTCGAACGCGTCCACATGGCCGCAGTGCCCGATACGCACCACCCGACCGGCCAACGGACCCGCCGACTCGGCGATCTGTACGCCGTATGCCTCCAGCAGATGGCCGACGAGCGAGCGGGCGTCGATACCCTCCGGCAGCTGCACCGCGGTGACGGCACTGCCGTGGTCGTCGTCGGGGGAGAAGAGGTCCAGGCCCATGCCCAGCACGCCCGCTCTGGCCATACGCCCGAGGCGGACGTGCCGCGCGACGACCTCGTCGACACCCTCCTCGTGCAGTCCGCGGAGCGCGACGTCCAACTGGCTGATCAGTGAGATGGCCGGCGTCCAGGGCGTGCCCGGAATGTCGGAGCGCATGGCGTCACGGGCCTTGTCCCAGTCGAAGTAGTACCTGGGCAGGGCAGCGCGCCGGTGCAGGAGCCACGCGTCCGGGCTCAGGCTCACGAAGGCCAGCCCCGGCGGTGTCATCAGCGCCTTCTGGCAGCCGGCGACCACGACGTCCAGCCCCCACTCGTCGGTGCGCAGTTCGCAGGCGCCCACTCCGGAGGCCGAGTCGACGATGCTCACGATGCCGCGGGTCGCCTCGCCGAAGGCCCGCATGTCGTTCACCACGCCGGTGGAGGTCTCGCAGTGAACGGCGACGGCTGCCACCAGGTCCGGTGTGTCGGCGACGACTCGCGCGACGTGTGCCATGTCGACCGGGCGCCCCCACTCTCCCGCGACCTCCACGACGTCAAGGCCGAACGTCCGGACCAGCTCGACCCAACGACCCGCGAAGGCACCGTTGTTGACCACCAGTACCCGGTCGTTCGGCGAGAACAGGTTCTGCACCGTGCCCTCGAAGGCACCGGTCATGCTCGATGTGAACAGAAGGACCTCGTTGCGGGTGCGCAGCACCTCTCTCAGGCCGTCGATCACCCTCATGAAGACGGCGGAGTAGCGCTCCGTCCGCTCGTCCTCGATGGGGAGGGTCGCGACCGCGGCGACCTCGGGTGGCAGCGGCGTCGGACCAGGAACCGCGAGCCGGTACTTCCTCATGGGTTTCCTCTCGCTCAGAAAATGACCCGCGCAGCCGGGCCGTTGCGCGCGTCCCGTGACTTCCGCAGGTCACGAGCGATATTGATCCGCCGGAGCCACCTGTCGGCGCCGTCGTAGCGGGCCGTGTAGGGCTTACGCCCGTGCACCGCCTTGTAGTTGTCGACGAACAGCACGTCGCCCGGGCTCAGGACGACACCGATGAGCCGGTCGTCGATGTCCTTGACCAGTTCCTCGAAGGCCTGAACCGCGGCCGGGGCGATTCCGCCGAGGTCCATGAAGTACGGATCGAGGCGGCCGTACGGGGACCGTGGGTCGCCGAACAGCACCGCTGTCGGTTCCGGCGCCGTGGCCATCCGCTCGATCCGGGCGAGGCTGCGTTCGATCAGTTCGGCGGGCGCGTCCAGCCGGCCCCCGCCGTCCCGGTTCCTGGGCAGGTGGGACTCGTCGGGCCTTATCACATAGTGGGCTTCAGCCAGGGCGCCGGCCGAAGCCGGGTCCAGGGTGAGGTCGTCGAAGTGCGCGAGTGTCGTCTCGGCCCCGTCCGGGTTGCGCAGGCACATCAGGCCGACGTAGTCGGCGCGGTACGGGTGGAAGGCGTCCTCGGTGTGCCACCACAGCGCGGCCGCCGTGGAGGAGTTGATCTGCTCGTGCTCGTGGCCCTCGATCGGGATCACATCGTGCACCAGCCGTCCGTCCTGCTGGGTGGCCCAGGCGATGGGATCGCCGAGCAGGGAGCCGCACAGGAGCAGATGAAGGTCCTCCCGCAGGGCGGCGCCGGGGCCGGCGGCGTCCCAGGCGGACGGGGTCGGACCGATGCGGTCGTCCCGCACGCGGAAACCGGAGAAAAGCACACAGCCGGAGGGCTCGTGAAGCCTGAACCGGTTCACCTGCTCTCTGATGCTCCGTGGCAACTCCTGTGCGCAGAGGGTGAGTTCGTCGAGGAGGGCAGGGTCATCGACCGATGTGAACCTCCTCGTGAGCTCGTCCACCAGACTCTCCGTCCGACGACGGTCCTCGTCGGACACCTCGATGACGAACATCGCGGTACCTCCTTCCGGTATCTGCGGGGTGTCTTCAGGACCCCGGTGACGTGATCTTCCTGGCGAGTTCCGCGACCGTGGGGACCTCGAAGAAGTCGGCGAAGGAGATCTCGACGCCGAATTCCTCCTGGACGTGCGTGATCACCTCCACGGCGAGCATCGAATAGCCGCCGAGCTCGAAGAAGTCGTCGTCCGGGACGATGTCGTCGTTGTGGAAGATTTCCCGCCACTGGGCCAGGAGCCGCTCCTCCACGCGGAGGCCGTCGTCCTGCCCGCCGTCCGGTCGCGCGGGCAGGCGGAACGGTGCTCCGGGGTCCTGGAGGATTTCGCCCAGCCGCTCCTGGAACGCGTTCACCATCGACCGTGCCGTGTCCTCGTCGAACAGACCGGTCCGATAGGTCAGCGAGAGCGCGTAGTGATCACCGCGGTCCACCACGATCCAGTTGAGGTCGAGCTTGGCCATGCCGGTGGACAGGCCGGTGGACAGGTCCTCGAAGCCGTCGATCGACAGGCCGGGCGACTTCCGGGGCAGCAGCGTGTCGTCACCCATGGCGAACCAGACCTGGAAGTACGGGCTGCGCCCCGGAATGCGCTTGGGCCGCAGCTCCTCCACCAGCTTGTCGAACGGCAGCTCCTGGTGCGCGATCGCGTCGAGGCAGGTCGCGCGCACCCGCGCCAGGGCCTGACGGCGGGTCATGCCGTCATCGATCTTGACGCGTAGGGCGACCGAGTTGATGAAGCAACCGATCAGCGACTCGGTTCCCGGCAGTGTCCGGTTGGCCAGCGGTGTGCCGGCACAGAGGTCGTCCTGGCCGGTGCTGTGGTGCAGGTGGGCGATGAGAGCGGTGAACAGCAGCATGAACGGGGTCACGTTCTCGCACCGCGCGACCTCGATCACCCGATCGCGCAGGGCGGGGGCCAAGGGAAGGACGATCCTCGCGCCGGCGTAGTCCTGCACCGGCGGCGCGGGCCGGTCCGTGGGCAGGGGAAGCGGCTCCGGCGGGTCGGCCAGTTGGGTGCGCCAGTAGCCGAGCAGCCGGTCCAGGGTGGTACCGGTCAGATGGGAGCGTTGCCAGAGCGCGTACTCCCGGTAGGTGAGCGGGAGCGGCTGGGGCACGGGGTCCTCGCCGTGGCGGAACGCCTCGTACCCGGCCACCAGTTCATCGAGGAACACCTCCTTCGAGATTCCGTCCCAGACGATGTGATGCATGGTGAGCACCATCAGGTGCTCGTCCTCGGCGAGCGGGAACAGCCAGACCTTCGCCAAAGGAGCCTCGGACGGGTCGAGCGGCACCATGATGGCCTCGTCGCGCAGGGCGAGGGCCGCGTCGAGGCGCCGGGAGGGATCCACACCGGCGAGATCGCAGAACTCCATGCGTGGTTCGGCCGACTTGTCGACGATCTGGACGGGCTGCGGGCCGGCCATGGCGAAACGGGTACGCAACACCTCGTGGCGCTCCGCGATCCGCGACAGCGCGGAACCGAGCGCCGCCCTGTCGAGCGGGCCGTGCAGCCGGCACTGCCATGCCTCGTTGTAGAGCGGGATCCCGGGCTGGAATCTGCTCAGCATCCAAAGGCCCCGTTGCGACAGGCTCAGCGGCCCGGCGCCCCCCTGCCCGGTCTGCGCGACGGTCTGCAGTTCGAACGACCGCAGTTCCTCACGCCAGTGCTTCCACAGCGCTTCGTCGTCGGTGCCGTGCGGGGCGGTCTCCCGCAGCAGGCCGTCGATTCTCGCCGCGAACGCGGCCACTGTGGGCTCCGCCAGCAGATCGTTGGGGTGGAGTGCGACGCCGAATCTGCGGCGGGCCTTCGCCACGATACGTACCGCCTGGAGGGAGTTGCCCCCCAGTGCGAAGAAGTCGTCCCGGGCGCCGATGAGTTCGCGCTTGAGCACTTCTGCCCAGAGCCCGGTGAGTGCGGCCTCTGTGCCGGTCCGGGGCTCGGCGTAGGGCGTGGCCGGTCGCGGTCTGTGCGCGGTCACGGGAGGGAGCCCGGCACGGTCCACCTTCCCGTGCGCGGTCAGCGGCATCGCGTCGAGCACCACGTAGACGCTCGGGACCAGTTGTGAGGGAAGGACGGAGGAGAGATGTGCGCGCAGCTCTCCCTCGTCGGGCGGGCCGGTCTCTCCTGCGGTCAGATACGCGACCAGGTGCCGGTCCTCCGGTTCGTCGGCCGAGGCCGACACCAGTGCCTGGCGTATCCCGGGATATCGCTGCAGGGCGGCCTCGACCTCCGCGGGCTCGATCCGGACCCCGCGGATTTTGATCTGGTTGTCGCGGCGGCCGAGGAACTCGACCGTTCCGTCGGGCAGGACGCGGCCCAGGTCTCCGGTGCGGTACAGGCGCTCTCCCGCGGCACCGAACGGGTCCGGCACGAACGCCCGGGCCGTCTGGGCCGGATCACCGAGGTAGCCGCGCGCCAGGCAGGCGCCACCCACATGGATCTCGCCCTTCGCGCCGGGGGCCACGGGGTGCCCGCGCACGTCCAGCAGATGCATACGGGCACCGGTGATGGCCCGGCCGATCGGCAGCAGTCCGTCCGGGTCCGGGCGTTCCTTGCCGGTGTGGTGGTAACTCGCGGTGGCGGTCGCCTCAGTGGGACCGTAGACGTTGATGAGCGGTATGCCGGTCCTGCGCCAGGCGAGCACATGTTCCGCGCGGGCGCGGTCACCTCCGACGACCACGAAACGGATACGGGCCGGGAGGACGTCGCCGGTGGCGTTCAGCTCGTCCATGAGCTGGTGCCAGTACGCCGTGGTGATCTCGAATCCGGTGATCCGCCGCTCTTCCAGGACACCCAGGAAGTGCCTGACGTCCGGCAGTGCCCGCCGGTAGCCCGCGAGGACGAGAGTCGCCCCGCACAACAGCGACGGGAACATCTCCTCCAGTGCGGCGGAGAAGCCGATCGAGGCCAGTTGCAGGAAGCGGTCCCCGGGTGCGAGACCGAACTCCTGCGCGGCGGCCGAGGCCAGATTGAGCAGGCCCCGGTGTGTGACCAGCACGCCCTTGGGCGAACCCGTCGAGCCCGAGGTGTAGTAGACGCAGGCCACTCCGTCGGGCGGTACATCGGCCGAGAGCCGCCCCTCGGGTCCCTCTTCGGCACCCGGACCTTCCACGTCCAGAGGAACCAGGCGGGCCGCGGTCCCGGAGAGCAGGCCTGTCAGCTCGGTCTGCACCAGGGCGACGGCGGCGCCGGAATCCGTGAGCAGACCGGCCAGTCGTGCGGGCGGATAACCGGGGTCCAGCGGAACGAAGGCCGCCCCCGCCTTGAGCACTCCGAGGATCGCCACCACCAAGGAGACCGACGGCTCGGCGCAGATGGCGACCGGAGCCTCCGGTCCGACTCCCAGGCCGGCCAGGCGGCGGGCGAGGCCGTCTGCGCGCTCGTCCAGCTCCCGATAGGTCAGCCGCCCGTCCACCGATTCGACGGCGACGGAATCCGGGTATTCAAGAACCCGTTTCTCGAAGGCGCCGTGCACGCTTTGCACACTTTCCCGTGCATTCGGCATCCGGGATTCCGATTGGTTCTGCTGCACAGTCTGCATTCCCTCGTTCCATCCCCGCTCGATCGGATAGACCGGACACATGGCCGAGATAATTTGCTTCCCGAAGGCTACAGCAGGCGTTCTGGGCGGCCAATCGGCAAAACGACGGGATTTCCCTCAACATATCGATGACACGGCATCAACCTTCCGCCGAGCAGGCCTGCTCGGCACACTGTCGCCATGACTGCCGCCGGCCGCATAGGCTGCACCGCGAAACCCAGCAGTGGAGCGAGGAAGCCAGCACACAGAGCCAAGTCGAGGGAGAAAACGTGGAAGGCAATGACGGCGCCGAATATTTCCTTTCGTGTTACCTGACCCCGCCGGGTGAGATGTCGATTCTCTCCGCCCGCCACGACCACTGCGTCGCGCTATGGAAAAGCGGCGACCGCCGTGTCGAACTGGTCCGTATGTGGGAGGTGGAAAGAATCAGCGGCCAGAAACACCACTCCTGGCCGCTGTACACACCCGAAAGAGCCACGGATTTCCTCGATGCGCTGCTCGCCCCGGAAGGGCTGAGCCTGAGCGACGTAAAGGCGGTCTGGGGGACTCCGGGACTACCCCGGCATACGGAGATCAACCTGCCCCCAGGGGCCGGGGAGTTCCCGGTGCACAGCCTTGCGCACCTCTTCGGCGGGCTGCTGTCGGACACCGAGATCTTCCGGAACGAGACCGTTCTCGCCATGGCGGTGGACGGGGCACCCGACACCGTCCTCGACGACCGAAGCCCGGCCCACTGGTACGCCGGCTGCCTGTCCCGCCGCGGAGAGATGGCCTTCACCCCCGTCGAGTCCCCGGGCCCGCTCTACACCGCTGCTTCGACCAGGTTCGGGCTCGAACCCGGTTCTCTGATGGCGCTGGCCACCGCCTGCCGCACGACCATCACCTTCGACATCGAGGCGGCGACCGCCTCGACGCGCTTGCACGGCGGCCGGGTCACTCCGTGGAAGGCGGCGTTCGGCCTCGTGGACGCGCTGGTCCGAGAGGCCCGTGAACAGCTCGCCGGCCGCCCCTTGGACAGCGCCTTCACCCGCGAGGAGAACCTGCGCAGCGCGGTCATGAAGCAGGTGCAGAAGGCCTGCGACCTCGTCGCGATCCGCAATGTCGAACTCCTCTGCTCACTGGGCGAGATACGCACCGAGGACGCGTACCTGTCGCTGAGCGGCGGCTTCGCGCTCAACTGCCCCACCAACACGCTTCTGCTGGACCGTTTCGGCTTCCGCGGCCTGCTGACCCCGCCCTGCGCGAACGACTCCGGGCAGGCACTCGGCCTCGGTCTGCTCGGCCTCCATGGCTCCGGCGTCCTCGACGGCGCAGACCTCCTGATCGATTCCCCGTACCAGGGCATGCCGTTGCGTGATGTGGACGAGGCGCTGGAGGAGTTCGCACCCTGGGTCGCGGAGGTCACCGAATTCGCACCGGACACGTTCGTGGCAGACATCAGCGACGGCGTGCTGGCCTGGGTGGACGGCCCGGCCGAGATCGGCCCCCGCGCGCTCGGTAACCGAAGCCTGCTCGGCGACCCGCGTTCGGCGAAGGTCAAGGACCTGCTGAACCAGTACAAACAGCGCCAGTGGTGGCGTCCCGTCGCGCCGGTCGTCCTTGCCGAGCAGGCCGGCACCTTCTTCGCACAGGAACGGCTCTCGCCGTTCATGCTGGAGGCCGTCCGGGTGCGGCCGGAGGTGGCCGACCAGGTGCCCGCCATCGTCCACCTGGACGGCACCGCCCGGCACCAGACGGTCACCCGGGCAGTGAACCCCCTCCTGCACCGGGCCATCGGCGCGTTCCACGCGGCCACGGGCGTGCCGATCCTCTGCAACACCTCGCTCAACGACAAGGGCGAGCCGAACGTCAACACCGCGGCCGAAGCCCTGACCTTCTGTGTCAACAAGGGCATCACGCTCCTCTACCTGGCAGGCCGCCGGGTGTCGCTCCGCAGTGAACCCGTGCCCGCCGCCGAACCGCCCGGCCTGCCGCGCAGGCGAGCCGTGCACCACTTCGCCGGCCAGGAGGCCGACCGCGACGTGCTCTGGCGGACATGGCTGGAGCGCGGCTACACCGAGGCGGGGATCTTCCTGCTGTCGTGGTCGCCCGACCTCCGCGCGAGCATCGGTGTCTCGCCGCCGTCGACGGTCAACAAGCTGGCCGACTACTACATGGCGAACGACGAGAGTTTCGCCGCGCTCGCCGCCACGTTTCGGCGCGACAGCGGGCCGGGTGCCTTCTTCGTCAAGGACGCCGACGACCTGCCCGAGCCGGTCATCGTCGAGTGAGCCCGACGGCGCTCAGCCGCCGAACGCCGCCTCCCCCCATGCCCCCCTTGCCCGGCGAATACCCGCACAGAGAGGTCGCCCCATGAACGAGTCCCCGGAGCGGTACCAGGTCGTCGTCAACGACGAGGAGCAGTACTCCGTCTGGCCGGTGGCACGCCCTCTCCCGGCCGGCTGGACGGGCACCGGGTTCGAGGGCCCGCAGGGCGAATGCCTGGACCACATCACCGAGGTCTGGACAGACATGCGGCCGCGCAGTCTGCGCCAGTACGCGCAGGGCAACGGATGACGGCCGACGGACCGGCTCGTGTACGACTGTTCCCGGGTGACGCCGGACATCTCGTCGCGGAGGTCCGCCAAGCCTGGCCGGCCGCGGAGATCCAGGTGTCCGGATACGACGACGGCTTCGACGTGGCCCTGGTGTGGGACGCCGACGGGGCGGAGACGGCATGCTTCGCGGCCCGCCAGAACCGCCTCCGGTGGCTCCACACCAGGGCGTCGGGTGTACCCGCACAGCTCGCGTCCGCACTGCGCGACCGGGACACGCTGGTGACCAACGGCGCCGGAACACACGGCCTCGCCGTCGCCGAGCACGTGGCGAGCTTGATCCTCGCCCACTACAGGAGGCTGTCCGACCTGCTTGACGCGCAGCGTGAGAGCCGCTGGCAGCCACCGCCGGCGCAGGAGGTACGGGGGAAGACCGTCGGTGTCATCGGCCTCGGAGATCTCGGCCGGTCCACCGCCAGGCTGCTCACCGCGCTGGGAGCCGTCGTCGTAGGGCTGCGCCGTGGCCACGGTGATGTGCCCGAGGTGCACCGCACCTACCGGGCGGACGGGCTGGCCGAGTTCCTCGGACAGCTGGACGCCCTGGTGATCGCCGCACCCCTGACCGTACAGACCCGGTCAATGATCGGGGAGCGCGAACTCGCCCTGCTGCCACGTGGCGCCTATCTGGTCAACGTGGGCCGGGGCCCGATCGTGCGGGAGGAGGCGCTCGTCAGCGCACTGGAGTCGGGCCACCTCGCGGGAGCGGCACTGGACGTGTTCGCCGCGGAGCCCCTGCCCGCCTCGTCACTCCTGTGGTCGCTTCCTGGAGTCGTCGTCACCCCCCACTGCGCCGACAGTACGGAACAGACCGATCAGCGCTGTCTCGACCTGCTGCTGGAGCAGATCCGGCGGTACAGATCGGGCCGCCGCCCCCACAACGCCGTAGACCTCGCACGAGGCTACTGACCACCGGTAGAAGGAGATGCAGTCGCGATGACCCTGCCGACCATGGAAGCGGAGCCGGCGAAGCTGTCGCGGGCCCTCGCGGACGCGGCCAGGACCTTGGCGGCGTCGGGCGGAACGGCGGACTCCCTGCCGGTGCGCCCCGACGCCGCACTTCCCCTGGACACGTGCTCGCGACTCGCGCGGCTGACCCGGCCCCCCGCACCGGGCGCGGGTTACCGGATCGTCAAGGGCCTCTTCTCCGCATTCGGTGACCAGGGGCCGACCGCCACCCACTGGAAGGACACCGACCGCGAGCGAACGGCGGCCTTCGATCTCGCCATGGTGCTGGTGGCCGCCCTGCACGGAGAGGTGTTCGGCTGGGAGAACCAGCAGGACGGCCACCTCGTGCACAACATCCTGCCCAGCCCGCGGTACGAGCACATGCAGGTCGGCGGGAGCAGCACCGTGCCGCTCTCCTGGCACACCGAGGACGCCTTCCATCCGGACCGTGCCGACTTCCTGCTGCTGGCCTGCGTCCGTAACCAGGACGGTATCGGCAGCCGCATCGCCACGGTCGGTTCGCTCGACCTCGGGCCCGACCGGATCGCCCAGCTGTCCGGACCCCGTCTGGTCATTCACCCGGATGACAGCTATCAGGACGACAGCCACGTGGATGACAACCGCCGGACGTCGGGCGGGATGGCGACCCTCTGGTACAGGTCCGGCCGGATGTGCCTGCGCTACGACCCCACGTATACCCGTCTGCTCACCGACGACCCCGCCTTCCTGGACGCCTACGAAGAGTTGGGCCGCCAACTGGAGGAGAGAAGCCGCATGGTGGCCCTGGAGCCGGGAGACCTGCTGATCGTCGACAACGATGTTGCCGTCCACGGCCGGGGTGCGTTCCGGGCCCGGTACGACGGGTCCGACCGGTGGCTCAAGCGGGTGCTGATCCGCAGCGGCCGGGACCGGCCCCCGTCCGAACGCCACGAGCAGGGCTTCGGACAGCGGCAGACCGGATGGACGCTGCCCGCGTCCGGAGAGCGAGGGTGACCCGATGAGAACTCAACTGCCCGTCTCGGAACCGCTGGCAGGCGGGTACCACTTCTACGCGTTCCCGCTGGCGATCATGGGCACCGACGAACGTGCGAAGGACTGGATACTCAGCAACTACATTCACCTCGCCCACGATCCGGACCCCGAGACGTCGGTGCCGTTCTGCTTCTACCTGTACGACTACGCCATCAGCCCCTGGCTGGACGTGGTCCGCAACACCCGGGACTGGCTCCGCGCGATGGGGACCGACCCGGTGGAATTCTGCCGGGCGGCCGTCCACGCCGGCTACTACGTCTATCTGAACCTCGACGACTACTTCATTCCGAGCCGCCCCGGTCACCAGGTCCGCCACGGTTCGCACGACCTTCTCATCTGCGGTGCGGACGACGAGCGTTCCGTCTTCACCTCCTTCGGCTACACCAAGAACGACGTCATGCGTCGAGCCGAACTCACCTTCGATGAGCTCAGGCAGGGCTACCTGAGCCTGGACACCGTCCCGAACGACTGCCCGCAGGTCTACCTCTACCGCCCGGACAAGGACGCCGACTACACGTTCAATTTTTCGTTGGTGCGGCGCTCCTTCGAGGACTATCTCGACGCGGCGAACGTGTCCGAGCAGTTCGACATGTTCCGGGTCCCCTGGGAACGTTCCTACGGCATCGCCTGTTACCCGCCGTTGCAGCGCTATCTCACGGACTACACCGAGGGAAATACCGAGGGCGACATCCGATACCTCCACATCCTGTGGGAACACAAGCGGCTGATGACACTTCGTACGGAACGCATGGCGGAACTGCTCGGCGGCGACTTCGCCGCACTCGCCGACGAGGCCCGCGGCCTGGAGAAGCAGGCGTTCCGGCTCCGCAACAAGATGTTCTTCCGGGAGGCCGCGGGCAGAGCGTCCGAGTTCGGCGGTGCGGAGATCGAACAGCTCGATCACATGCGGAGCACGGAACAACGCCTGCTCGAACAGGCGGTGGCACGACTGAGGGCCGCCGTGCGGTGACCAGGGATCAGCCGACGTGCGGCGAGACCCGGTCGGCGTACTTGTAGGCGGCGAGGGCGGCTTCGGTACGTGTGCGCAGATTCAGTTTGGTGAGGATGCGGTAGACGTGGCTGCGTACGGTCGTCTCCTGTATCCCCAGCTGCCGGGCGATCACCGTGTTGGTGACGCCCTGGCCCATCGCCTCGAATATCTCCATCTCGCGTCCGGTCAGCACCGTCTCCACGAGGGTGAGGGAGGTCGGCTCGCGATCCATCCTGGTCGCCATCCACTCCACCACGGACTTCGCGACGGTCGACGACAGGAAGGTCCGGCCGGCCGCGGCCTCGAGCACGGCCGTCCGGAGGTCCTGTTGACTGGTGTTCCGGTCGACGAAGCCGCGTACCCGCTTCGTCGACACGGCACGGCTCAGCGTCGTCCAGTCCGAGACGTCCAGGACCACCACCGCCGGCAGCTGGTGCCAGAAGCCCCTGTCCGACGGGGTGTTCCCCGAGGCCGAGACGTCCTCGCGCAGCCACTCACCGCTCATCAGGAGCAGATCCGGTTCGGCCACGGGCAGCGAGGCCGTGATCTCCCACCTGGAGGCGAGATCGGCGACCACGTCGATCCGCGGGTCCGGCCGCAGCAGTGACCGGAGTCCGGCCCTCAGCAGCGGGTCCCGCTCCAGCACGACTACCCGGACCAGTTCGCCGCCGGCACCCGCCTCCACGGACGGCGGCTCCGCTCCTCGCGCGGACACCGTGGCCCGGGTCACGGTGTCGCACCCATCTTCTCAAGGGTCTTGGAGAGCCTGTTCAGACCGGCACGGAAGTCCCCGGTCGCACCGCCGAATCCGAGCCGCGCCCGGTCCGGGTGGTCGAAGCACGACCCGGGAACCAGGAGGACCGACGCGTCCCTGCCCAGCTCACGGCAGAGCTCGTCGGTGTCGGGTACGTGTGCGAACCGGGGGAACACCGTGCAGCCGCCGGCCGGCGGGGCCCAGTCGACCAGGTCCGCGTGCCCGGCCGTCCAATCCCCGAGGACGCCGAGGTTCACCCGGGCCTGCTGGAGCCGCGCCTCCACCAGGAAATCGGCCTGCTCGATCGCGTGTTGCGCGAAGAACTGGGTGAGAGGCGACAGGCAGATGGAAAGCACGTCGCGCAACGGCAGGAATTCAGCCAGTAGTTCGGGGGCGGCCAGGCACCACCCCACGCGGGTGCCGGGAAGGCCGTACGCCTTGGACATGGTTCCGGTCGAAAGGCAGCGTTCGTAGCGGAGCGAGGGTTCCGGCAGCGGCTTCGACCCGTAGGTCAGCTCGGTGAGCGCGCCGTCCCACAAGAGGTAAGCGCCGCTCTCCGCCACGATGTCGAGGAACTCGTCGTACTGAGGGAGCGTCAGGCTTGCACCGGTGGGGTTGTGCGGAAAGTTGACCGCGATCATCCGGGTGTTCCTGTTGACCAGTCGGCGCAGTGCGTCGAGATCGGGAACGAAGTGGTCCTCCTCCCTCAGTCGCCACGGCACGGTCCGGCACCCCATCGAGGCAGCGACCGAACTGAGCGAGTGGTAGCCGGGGCTGACCACCACGATCTCGTCCCCGGGTTCCAGGAGTGTGCTCACGGCCAGGAAGATCGCCTCGCTCGAACCATGCGTGGTGAACACCCGGTCGACGTCTCCGCCGGTGAATCTGCCGGCCAGCGCGGCGCGCAGCCCCGGACTTCCGTAGGTCTCGCTGTCGTCGAAGGCCAGCCGGTTCACGTTCTCCTGGGGGATGTCCAGCAGCCTCATGAACTCGCCGACCGACCAGCACTGCACGCCGCTGTTGCCGAGGTCGATCGTGGTCGCGAAGTAGAACTCGCGCATCCAGTCCTCGAGCGGTGCCCGTCCCACTCTCATGTGACACTCCTTCCGTAGGTGGACCTTGCGGAGATGCCTAGCTCCCGGTCGCCTCGTAGCGCCGCAGTCCCATCCGCCACACCGTCAGGGCCAGCGCGACCGACACCAGGGCGATGAGCGGAGTCAGCATCACCATGCCCGTGTCACCGAACAGCAGGTACGTGACAGGGAAGTAGGCGGTGAACGCGAATGGCACCATCCAGGTCAGCATGGCGCGCAGTGCCGGATGGTAGAGATCCAGCGGATAGCCGGAGAACATCGACAGTTCGGTCACGGCCCGCATCGTCGAGAAGCTCCTTGTCGTCCAGAAGGCCAGCGAGGCAAGCAGCAGCTTTACCGCGAAATGGATCAGTGCGCCGCACACCACCAGCACCGCCCCCACGGCGAGTGCTTCCCAGGTCGGAACGGCGAAGTCCAGCTGGCTGCTCGCGTATGCCACCAGCACCAGTCCGACGAGCAGTTCACCGAACGCGTCGGGCCACACCAGCCGTTCGGACAGGACCATCAGAAGCGGGCTCACCGGGCGGATCATGTACCGGTAGAACTCGCCGCCACGGATCTCGAACGCGCTGACGAGCCAGATGTTGTCCGAGAACATCTTGTCCAGCCCGCGCGGCAGCATCGCGAAGCCGAGCAGGAACAGCACCTGCGCGAAGCCCCAGCCGCCGATCGTGGGAACGAGCGAGAAGAGGGCGCCGACCAGCGCCGCCTGGACGCCGAACATCACCAGGAAGCCGAAAGCCCCCAGAACGAAGTCGCCGCGGTATTCCGCCAGCCGGTGCAGCGACACCCCGCACATGAACCAGGTCAGCCGCAGAATCTTCAACACCCTCATCCGCCCAGAACCTCGATCCTGCGCAGGGCCGTACGCCACACCAGGGCGCTCACCAGAACCATCACCACGGCCCACACTCCCTGTCGCAGCATGATCAGGGCTGCCTCCCCCAGTCCGTCGTAACGCTCCAGGAGCAACTGGACCGGTCCGTAGACCATGCTCTGGAAGGGCAGGAAGGAGGCGACCGCCTCGATCGGCCGGGGCAGCAGGTCCAGCGGGACGAGCGCGCCGGAGAGAAAGACGATGAGGCTGTTGACCACCATTCCGACCCCCCAGGTGTTGGTGGTGATCAGCGCGGACATGCCGACCAGGAGCTGTATGGAGAAGGCGATGACGACGGACGGAATCGCCGCCAGTACGAACAGGGCGAGACCCAGAGGCGACGGAGCGCTCATCGGGAACAGCAGCGCGAAGACCGCTGTCAGAGGAAGCCCGACCAGCACGAGGTTGGTGAGAGCCGTCGGCAGCGCCATGAAGACCCGGGAGACCGGATAGCTCACCGGCCGCACCAGCGACACGGCGATGTCGCCGCCCACGATCTCCTGCGAGGTGTCCTCGCCCGCCTTGCTGTTGTGCATCAGGGTGAGCAGTTGGGCGGCCAGCAGGTAGGTGGTGATGCCGGCGACGGTGAATCCGCCCAGTGCGTCATCGGGTTGCTGGGTGATCACCGCGCGCCACAGGAAGACCACCACCGCCGTACTCACGGAGGTCGTCAGCAGGGAGACGAGGAGATCGGCGCGGTACTGCATGGAGGCCTGGAGGCTGCTCGTGGCGAAGGGGATGTATCGGCGCAGCGTTCCACTCGTCATACCCGCCTCCGAAGGTAGATCTCCTGGATCACCGACTGCAGATCGGGCTCCGGCGCGTAGCAGTCGGTGACCTCGAACCGTTCCAGCAGGCAGGCCAGTACCTCGCGGGAGGTCAGCTCGTCGGCCGGGTAGTCGATACGGATACGGAGGTCCTCGGTCACGGTGGCCTTGGCCTTGGGCAGCATCGCGTCGACCTCGCGGGCGGTCTCCTGAAGCGTCTGCGCACCGTTGTGGCTGAAGAGCACGGAGCGCCGGTCGGCGGTGGCCAGCAGTCCGGAGATGGTGCCCTGGTGGATGACCCGGCCCTGGTCCACCACCAGGACCTGGTCGCAGATGGAGTTGATGTCTCCGATGTCGTGGCTGGTGAGCAGCACGGTGGTGCCCAGTTCGGTGTTGGCCCGGTTCACCAGGGCCCGCACCGCGTCCTTCACCACGATGTCGAGACCTATGGTCGGCTCGTCCCAGAAGATCACCTTCGGGTCGTGCAGAAGTGAGGCCGCGACCTCGGCGCGCATGCGCTGACCGAGGCTCAGCATGCGGACCGGTGTGCCGCCGAGAGCGTCGATGTCCAGCATCTCCCGGTAGATCTTCATGTTCCGTTCGAAGACCGGGTCCGGAATCTCGTAGATCCTCTGAAGAATCTTGAACGAATCCGCCACCGATAGGTCCCACCACAGCTGGGAACGCTGTCCGAATACAACGCCCATCGCCTGTGCGGCGGTACGCCGGTCGCGGTACGGCTCTATTCCGTTGACGAGGCATCGCCCGGAGGAGGGGGTCATGATCCCGGTGAGCAGTTTGATTGTGGTGGACTTTCCGGCGCCATTGGCGCCGATATACGCGGTCTTCGATCCCGCCGGAATCCGAAACGAAACGCCATCCACGGCGCGCAGTGTTTCGTATTCTCGGCTGAACAGATTGGACAGTGCTCCGCGCAGTCCCGACTTACGATGGTATTTGCGAAACTCCATGGACAAGTCGTCGGCTATGATCACGGGCTGAACCGTAGCAGAGGACACTGCCGCTGAAAACCTTTGCGGAACTGCTCGCAATCCCGTCCGGGAGTGGGTTCCAGGTGGTCGCCGGAGGTGCGGTGAAAGCCACCCCGCAGGGCTGTACCGCATCGGCCGAATCCTCTGGACGTCGAGGGGAATGAGCGTCCGGAGAGGTGGCGGGCGCTCGCAGATTTTCAATATCTCCGCAGGTGGGCAAGGGTGATTCGAGTCTTGCGGGACATGGCGGGGCAAGTCCGGAAGATATCATTCCGCCATTGCGTCAGGTCCGCACCGCCGTAAGTCATTGCTGTGCGGCCGCAGGCCGTGGCTGTGTCGGCGCCCGGCATTTCCGTGTGTGGCCGGGGGATCCGAGGAAAAGCTGCCAGGCAACTTCCTGCCAGGTGGCTTTAGAGGGTTTACTCCGGTCGTGGTCCGCATCGAAGGGCTCCAAGGGGGGTGGGGTACGGCTACCTGCAAGAACTTTCAGCGGGGTGTTGCAGTCGGAGATCTCTGCGACCTACGATCGCGGCGGTGAACGAGGTGTCAAGCCCAGAACCGGGCAATCCCGGCATCGGTGGCAAGCCAGGCTGGCTGGCGACGCCAAATAAATTCGGTGCCTTCGTAGAAATGTCGCGTGAGGATTCAGAGCCGGAGGGTAAAACAATGCTGCAGACCGCCGAAAGACCTATCCGCCTGGATGCACTGGCAATTGCCGCGTACGAGCATCTTCTGGAATATGGCAGGCGTGATGATCGTCATCTCTGCCGGCGATTCGGCGTCGAGCCCGAACGAGTGAACGCGATATACCGCTTGCTCACCGAACTGTGCGTCGTCGAGGAGGATCCGGGCCGGCCCGATTCCTGGCGTGCTGTGGAACCCCGGCTGGCCATGGCGAAACTAGTTGCCCCGCTGGAGGACGAAGCGCGCCGCAGCGCGATTGTGGCAGAGCAACTACGCACG
Source organism: Streptomyces sp. NBC_01520 (assembly GCF_045040375.1). Lineage (NCBI taxonomy): Bacteria > Bacillati > Actinomycetota > Actinomycetes > Kitasatosporales > Streptomycetaceae > Streptomyces > Streptomyces sp. NBC_01520. Next base: position 901,423 of record NZ_CP109404.1, on the reverse strand, counting down.
CAGTTGCAGTCGTTGATACCGGTCCATCAGACCGTCACCGGGTCGCGTTCCCATCAGCACATCGACATCATCGACGATCCTGCGAAATTGGCGACCGTATTCTCCGAGAAACTCGCGACCTGCCGCGGAAGCGTGTACGTCCTGCACCCCGACGACCAACAGCCCTGGCCTTTCCGGGACACCGCCGCGACGCTGCTCACCGAGGCCATGGCGCGCGGGGTGCGACTGCGCGGCACTCTCCAGCACAACGCCCGCTCTTACGCGCCCACGCTGGTGGAGCACCTCAGCAGCGCGGGTGCCGATCTGCGTACCGGCGTCGACCTGCCGGCCCACGTGATCGTCTTCGATGACGACTGCTGCATGGTGTCGGTCCCGGGCCGGTCCCCGGACGGTTCCGCCCTCCCCGGCCGCACGACGACCCTGGTGATCCATCAGCCTCTGATCGTCGCCCTGCTCACCGGTGTGTGCCGTGCGGCCTGGGCGCAGGGCGCCCCGTTCCTGGCGCCCGGAACGGACCGTGCCCGGATCGCCGGCCATCTTCGGCAGGGAATCCTCCAGCTCCTGGCCGGCGGCGCCAAGGACGAAGCCGTCGCACGCCGGCTCGGCCTGTCCGTGCGGACCTGCCGGCGTCACATCTCGGAGATCATGCAGGCTCTGGGTGCCGACAGTCGCTTCCAGGCCGGTGTCGAGGCGTGCTCGCGGGGGCTGGTGCCTGCCATTGGGTCGTCGGGCCGTGTTCGAGGAGATCATGGCGAGTGGCTCGGATCAGAGAACGGTGCGGCGTGAGGGCCGGAATGCCGAGCAGGAGCTCCGCAGTATCCGGAAAGCGCCACAGCAGGTCCTCCACCAGGTAGCGCAGGTAGGCGGGACGCAACTCCGGGAACTGTCGCAGAAGATGCTTCTGGTGCCAGGTGTGATGGAAGTCTGCGGCGTACGAGGGGCCGTCCCAGAGACCCTCATCGGTCTTCCAGAGACGCCGGGTGACAGGCCGGAGTTCGATACCCCGAGCCTGGGCGACGGCCGGTGCGATGCGCTGCTCGGCGAACAGGGCGCGTACCATCGACAGGCCATCGAAAGGGGCTGAATTCCCTCTCATGAAATCGACTGCCACTCGCGCGTACTCCTCGCGATGAAGGTCGTCGAAGAAAAGGGATATGGCCATGTTCGCGGCCAGGGTGTCGAACTTCCAGTCGGAGAGATCGACACCTTCGGGCGAGGGAAGGGTCGCTGGGTCTGGATACACGGAGTTGTCCACTGTTTCCCAGTGGGCGAAGCCGAATCCATGACGCCCGCCCAGATCCAGCGGTTTACGGATGTACAGATCGGTGTCGATGACGGCGAAGGGAGCGGTGTGCAGCGTCGCCGCGAACATCTTGCCGGCCGTCGGGTAGAGAAGCGGGTCGATACCGCTGGAGTCCAGTGCGTTCAGAGAAGTGTCGACCTGGTCGTAGAGGCCGACGAGGTTCTGTTCCTCGGTATAGGAGCGACCGAGGTCATCCGTGACGAGGTGAATCGTGCCGTGGTGAGCCCGCCACGAAAGAATGCTGTGCACGGTGGTGACGATCTCCTCGGCCGGAAGCTCGTACGGGCGCTGGGCGTCTTCCCGAAACCCCAGGCCGACGCGTCGCCAGCCTTTACGGTGGGGTCCGGTCCAGTTGACGTGTGCGGCAGTGAGAGACGGGTCCTGGTGATGATCGGCATTCATTCGGTAATCCCCACGGGAGACGGTCCTTCAAAGGTTCCGAAACATATGCGCGGAAGGTAGGGAGCTGCAATATCGGACCAGTGGCAACTTGTTGCACATTTGTTTCCGGTGGCAACTTGTTGCATTCTGGTTGACCGGCAATCCTTTCCTGGAAAGGATGCGTTCTGTTGATTCTGTGAGGACGAGGGTCGGGCATCGAGGGGAGTCTTGGGTGCGTCCAACAGGACGAGCACTGGTGACGGGCGGGGCCGGATTCGTCGGCTCCCATCTCTGCGAACTGCTCCTGAGCGAGGGGATTGAGGTGGTCTGCGTCGACAATCTCAGCACGGGGCGGGTGGAGAATATCGCGGAGCTGACGGGCCGAGGGGGATTCTCCTTTGTCGAGGGCGATGTCGAACGGCCGATCAGGACGTCCGGGCCGGTCGACATGGTCTTCCATCTCGCTTCACCGGCGTCACCGGTGGACTATCTGAGGGCGCCCCTGGAGACGCTGCGAGCCGGTTCCGTGGGCACCGAGCACGCCCTGGAGGTGGCAGAGACCTGGAGGGCCCGGTTCGTCCTCGCGTCGACCTCGGAGGTGTACGGTGATCCGGCCGAGCATCCGCAGCGAGAGTCGTACTGGGGAAACGTCAACCCGGTCGGGGAGCGTTCCGTCTACGACGAGGCGAAGCGGTACGCCGAAGCGCTGACCATGGCCTACCGCCGGAGCCGCGGGCTGAACACCGGGATCGCCAGGATCTTCAACACGTACGGGCCCCGCATGCGCACCGACGACGGCCGGATCATCCCCAACTTCGTACAACAGGCCCTTGTCGGTGAGCCGTTGACGGTCTACGGCTCCGGTCTCCAGACCCGGACGCTGTGCTACGTGGACGACCTCGTACAAGGCTTGCTCGCCCTGGCCCGGAGTTCCGCCCCCGGCCCCGTCAACCTCGGAGGCACCGACGAGCGGACCGTTCTCCAGCTGGCGACGGAGATCGCGCGGGCTGCCGGCGGGAAGCCTCCGGTCATCGAACACCGACGCCTGCCTGAGGACGACCCGAGACGCCGCCGCCCCGATCTCACCCTCGCCGGCGAGCTCCTCGGCTGGCAGCCACGGACCGGGCTGGACGCCGGGCTGGCGCGCACCGTGGCCTGGTTCGGCCGACAGGCACGGGACGTCGCACCCGATCCGACCGTGGAACCAGCCGTCCCCGACCCCGCCTGACGGACCGGCGGCCGGCTTCCTCCGCCGCACGGCCGGGGAAGCTCGCATCGCCCAGGACGGCAGAGCCGGGATTCAGGTGCGGTTCGCCCCGGGCTCCCTGTTCGTCACCCGCTTTGCTCTGCCGTACCCCCCTGCGACTAGTTTGTGTGCAGGACAGGTACGCACGCCCGTGGCGGCACAGATGCACGGGGGACGGGAGGTCGGGGAGAGTGTCGCTGCGCGCAGGTGATCCAGCCGAGATCGGCGGCTATCCGCTCGAGGCCCGGCTCGGCTCGGGTGGCATGGGCACGGTCTTCCTGGCCCGTACGAGTTCGGGGCGGCCTGTCGCGATCAAGCTGATCCACCAGCAGTTCGCGGGGGACGAGGAATTCCGTATCCGTTTCCGGCAGGAGGTGGCTGCCGCGAGGCGGGTGAGTGGCGCGTTCACCGCCGCGGTGGTGGACGCCGCTCCTGAGGCCGATCAGCCGTGGATGGCGACGACCTACATCGAGGGGCACACGCTCGCCCAGCGCATCGCCGCGGAGGGTCCGCTGAACGGGGCGGAGCTGAGGAGGCTCGCCATCGGGCTGGCGGAGGCGCTGCGTGACATCCACCGGGTGGGGGTCGTCCACCGTGACCTGAAGCCCTCGAACGTCGTGCTCTCGCCCGAGGGCCCGCGCGTCATCGACTTCGGCATCTCGCGCGCCGTGGACCAGCAGACGCTGACGATGACCGGACGGGTCATCGGTACGCCGCCCTTCATGTCGCCGGAGCAGTTGCAGGCGCCGCGTGGTGTGGGGCCGCGGTCCGATGTCTTCTCGCTGGGGACGCTGCTGGTGTACTCGGCGACCGGCCGCGGGCCCTTCGACGCGGACAGCCCGTACCTGTCGGCCTATCAGGTGGTGCACGAGGAGCCGTCGCTGGGCGCCGTGCCGGCGGCTCTGCGCGCGGTCGTGGAGCCGTGTCTGGACAAGGAGCCCGACGGACGCCCCTCGGCGGACGAACTCCTCGTGCTGCTGCGGGACCTGCCGGCCGACCTCGGTGGGACCGACGCCAACGGGATCGGTGCGGGCCGCACCCGCGACATGGCCACCCAGCACCACCTCGCGACGCGGGACACCCCGGCGCCGGCCGCCACGGTCGGCCCCGGTACGGGGAGCACCGACGCGGGGAGCACCGACACCCCCGTCGGCCGTCGGCTGCGTCGCCGGTGGCGTCCTGTGCTCGCGGCCGCGGTCGCGGTGGCAGCGATCGGCGGGGGAGTCGCCGCGCTGCAGGCGGGCGGCTCCGAGGGGACCGGTGGTGGCGACAAGGGCGACAGCGTCGCGGCGCCGGCTGCCGTACTCCCGGAAGGCTTCGAGCCGTGGCGCAAGACCGTGCGGGGCGGTCGCGAGGACATCCCCGACGAGTTGCGTTGCGTCGCGCGCGGCGACGCCGTGTTCTGCGGGGGCGGCGGTGTCGTCGCGACCCGTGTCAGGGCCATGGACGGCTCGCGGGTGTGGACGGCGAAGAGCCCGGGCATCCCCGTCCAGGGCATGCATCTGGTGGGCGCCACCGACGACACGGTGCTCGGTTACCGCTTCGCCGCCCAGGACGCCCCCGAGGGCCCTCGCAGCGAGGTGGTGGCCATCGACGCGGACAGCGGCCGCGAGCTGTGGTCAGTGCCGTCGGGTGCCCAGTCGACGGCCGTCACCGGCCGGACCCAGGACGCCGTCGTGGCCGGCTCCGCCGTCGTGACGGTCGACGCGTCCAACTCCCGCTTCGAGGCCCGGGACGCACACAGCGGCGAGGTCACCTGGACGACGTCGTTCCCCGCGGACACGCAGTGCGCTCCTGTCCAGGTGGGCCCACAGGTCCTGGCGATGTGCGCCGCGGACGCGGAAGTGGACGCGCTGGAGGTGCGCCACCCCACCCTGTACACGGTCGACCTCGCCTCGGGGACACTGGGCAGGCCCATCGCGGTGGACGGACCCGTCGTGCCGGTGGGTGACGCCGAGGACAGGCTCGTACTCCTTCAGGAGCACTGGGAGGGACCGGCGCTGGCCGGCTACGACGGGGTGGTGCGGGTCGACCCGGCCTCCCGGAAGGTCACGTACTCCCGTCTGGCCGAGACGTACGAGGGTACGCCCGGGATGGCGGACGGCACCGTCTACGTGAGCGGGCAGACGGGTCTCGTCACGGCGCTCGACCCTGGGACCGGCCGGACGAAGTGGTCGCGGCAGATGGGCGTGGAGGGTGCGTCGGGTCCCGTCGCGGGAACGGACGCGTTGTACTTCAGCTCGGCCACCGGCCGGGTGGTCGCGCTGTCGCCGCAGGACGGCAAACCTCTGTGGTCGACGGACCCGCAGGCCGACGGTCTGTCGGGCGAGCAGGGCGCGAGCCCGCGCGTGACCCTTGCGGGGCATGCCGTGATCGTGGCCGCGACCGAGAACACCCTCTTCGCCTTCGACGCGCAGAATCCGCCGAAGGCGGGCTGACCCGAGCGGCGTGCGAGCTTCCCGCAGGAAAGGCCCGTTCCTTCGGGACGGGCCCTTCCGCCCGACATCAGGTCAGACGCGGTCCGCTGCGATGAGCAGGTACTGGAAGGACCCGTCCCTGTAGGAATTGATGAACGCGTCCTCGATTCCGGTGACCAGCGACGACGTGGCCCGCAGTTCCCAGTAGGGCAGGGTGTCGGGCGTGAGGTCGACGACGGCCGTCGGCACGAGGCGATTGTCGGCCATGGCGCGCAGGTACTCCCGGCGCGAGTGGATGTTGCACTCGAAGTGCGCGTTGATCTGCGAGACCCACTTCGAGGGCTGGCCGTACCGCGGGTTCCAGCAACCGGTGACGGTCACGTAGCGACCGCCGGCATCGAGGACGCGGGAATGTTCGGCGAAGAGGTCGTGCAGGTCGACGTACATGCTGGACTCGTTGTTCCACGAGGCCGCCGCCGATCCGGTCTCGAAAGGCGTGTCGAGCATGTTGCAGACGCGCGCGCGGACGTGGTCCTGGACGCGGAGTTCGCGGGCACGACGGTTGGCGAAGTCGGCCTGCTTGGCCGACAGGGTGACCCCTTCGACCTTGCATCCGAAGCGCTGGTGCGCCATCACCATCGAGCCGCCGCGGCCACAGCCGGCGTCCACCAGGGTGTCGTCACTCCCGATGTCGCCGAGGTGCCCCAGGAGGTAGTCGGCCTGCGCCGACTCCAGCCGGTGGAGCTCGGCGATCAGCTTCTTCTCGCTCGTGCTGTCCTCGGCGTCGCCGAGGGCGTCATGGTCGACCTCGCCGATGCCGTAGTGGTGGTGGTAGAGGCCGTCCACATCGCCGAGACGCAGGTTCACGGGCCTGGCCTCGCCGTCCCAGTAGCGGGCGATGTCCCCCTGATAGGGCGTCGCCGGGCCGGGGATGCGCAGAGCGGTGGCGGTCGCGGTGAGTTCGGTGTCGGTCACAGGTGAATCCATTCTCTTACCAGAAATCGGGCAGGCTGTAGCGGTAGACGTTGGACCGGTGCCAGTAGTGGTTGCCGTCGACCCAGGTGGCCACGCCCCGCAGGAAGCGCCGCACATCGGGGACGGGGCAGGCGGCGGCCAGAGCCGAGGCCTCGGTCTCGAAGTCGTGCATGAGGTCGTTGTGGACCTCGACCGACTTCAGATAGGCATCCCGGTCGGAGAGGCCCTCACGCGCGGCGATCACGACGGGCAGATTCAGGTGCAGGCCCGGGGTGTCGAGTTCCTTGGTGTACGAGTACAGGTCGTTCACGATGGTCGTCGCGTTCCCCGCGAGGGCGATGACCCTCTGCACGGCGGCCTGCGCGTGCAGGTCCGCCGGGAGTTCGTAGCCGCCGATGGTGTCGGTGATGGTCGGGCAGGGGCGGAAGTTGTTGAACTGGCGCATCGCCAGGTACTCCCACACCTCCGGGACGTGGTCCAGCTGCGCCCAGGCCGCTTCGGCCAGGTACCCCATGTGCAGCCGGGCCATGTCGTGCCGGAGACGGTCCGCCTGGGAAGGGCTGGCGGCTCGGACGAAGTAGTCCATGGCGGAGTGGTACGCGCGCCGGGGCGCGTCCGCGTGGAGCGACTGCGCCCACTGCGGCTCGTACTCCTTCGTGGTGTGCAGGGGATCGAGGGCGGTGTGCGCCAGCAGAAGACGCTCGCCGAGGCCGACGGGTGAGCCCCCGTGGTCCTCGCAGTAGCAGTCGTCCACGGCGTTCTCTGCCACCATCAGACGTGTGGCGAGCATCAGGTGGTCGACGGTGGGCGCGTCCGGATGGCAGGCGACCATGTAGCGGCCCACGGAGAACCCGTCGAACTCCTCCTCCCAGTCGTCGGGATACAGGGAGACCTCGTCCAGTGCCCAGGACTTGATCCTCCGGCTGACCTCCTCGACCCGCACGGGGTCGGGCTCGGGGACCGGGTGGTAGTAGAGCCCCGGGACCGGTGTGCCCTCCGCCGTGTCCGCCGACGAGACCGCGGGCACCGGTGGCTGCTCCCGCAGGAACAGGCGCAGGCCCGCGGTACCCAGGCCGCTGGGGCCCCGCAGGACCCGTTCCACGTCGGCGTCCGGTGCCGGCACCCCGGCCGCCGGGGTGCCATTCGCGGGTGGGGCGGGATGAGGTGGGGCGGGCGTGGAGATCGCGGGCGGGGCCGGCAGGGAAGGCGCGCCGGGTGGGCCGCCGGTGGCGGCGCCGACATCACAGGCGCGGGCCGCGGCGGAATCGAGTACGTGTACCCCGAGGTGGGCAGCGGCCCCTGACAGGCGGGACTGTGGCGGTGGCAGCTCAGGCGCGGGCATCCAAGGCTCCTTGGTGGGGTGGTCGGCCGTCCCGAAGCCCTCCGGGCACGCACGACTCCCCCGAGGGCTTCGGGGTGCCGCACCAAGCCCTCCGGGCCGGGGCCGCTACTGGGGTCGCCGGGCGATCTGCACGTTCTCCAGTACGCCGACCGCGTCCGGCACGAGGATGGCGGCGGAGTAGTAGGTACTGACGAGGTAGGACGTGATCGCCTTCTCGTCAAGGCTCATGAAGCGGACCGACAGACCCGGTTCGTACTCGTCCGGCAGTCCGGTCTGGTGCAGGCCGATGACGCCCTGGTTCTCCAGGCCGGTACGCATGGCGAGGATCGAGCTGGTCCTCTCCTTCGTGACGGGGATCTTGTTGCACGGGAGGATCGGGACCCCGCGCCAGGCCGGGACCTGCTGGCCGCCGAGGTCGACGTGGTCCGGATAGATCCCGTTCGCGTTGAACCCTCGCCCGATCGCCGCGATCGTCCGGGGATGCGCGAGGAAGAACCTGGTTCCCCGGCGACGGCAGAGCAGTTCGTCCATGTCGTCCGGGGTCGGCGGGCCGGAGTGCGTCTGGATGCGCTGCTTGAAGTCGGCGTTGTGGAGCAGACCGAACTCCCGGTTGTTGATCAGCTCGTGCTCCTGGCGCTCGCGCAGCGCCTCGATGGTGAGCCTGAGCTGCTCCTTGGTCTGGTTCATCGGCCCGTTGTAGAGGTCGGCGACCCTCGTGTGGATCCGCAGAACGGTCTGGGCGACCGAGAGTTCGTACTCACGCGGCTTCAGTTCGTAGTCCACGAACGCGCCGGGCAGCTCGTGCTCACCGACGTGGCCGGCCGACATCGCGATCTCCGCCTCGCCGCGATGGTTCTGCCGTCGGCCGGAGAGCGACGAGAACCCCTCGACGTGGGCCCGGAGGCTCGGCGCGGTGGACAGCACGGCCGCGAAGTCGGGGCGTGAGAGGGTGAGCAGCGTGCCCGAGGTCTCGGCGGTCGCGGTGTGCTCCCACCGGGCGTTCTCGTCCAACAGGACGTTCTCCCCGAACCGGTCGCCATCGGCGAGCACGTCCAGAGTCACCTCGTCGCCGTAGTTGCCGACGGACGTCTGGCTGATGCGGCCGTGGGCGATCAGATGGAGCTTGTCCGCGGGTGTTCCGCGCTCGACCAGTGTCTCGCCGGCGCGGAAGTCGCGCTGGACGCACCGATCGGCGATGGCGGTCAGCACCTCCTCGTCGTCGAAGCCGCGCAGCAGGGCCAGTTCACCGAGCTCACGGGGGATCACCCGGACGTCGGCGCCGTCCTGGACGAACTCCACACTTCCGTCGCCGACGGTGTAGGTCAGGCGACGGTTCACCCGGTACGCCCCGCCCTGGGTCTCCACCCAGGGGAGCATGCGCAGCAGCCAGCGGGAAGTGATCTCCTGCATCTGCGGGGCGGACTTGGTCGTGGTGGCGAGGTTACGGGCAGCCGCCGTACCCAGGCTTGACTGCCGGGGCAGCTCCGTCTGCACTTCCGGGCTCGATTCAACAGTCATCGGACAAGCTCTCCTTGGGCAGGGCGATGGAACGCGTATGCGGACGCAACGGGGCAACAGGAGGGGAAGGGGGGTGTATGAACGGGAACCCGTCCAGATCGAGAAGAACACTAATGGCCACTTCGCCCTCAGGACCAAGGGAAGTCGCCGACATTAACTCGATACGATGATCGCGGTCGCACGAGGTTTCTGCGGGTACCGTCTTGATTCAGCCGTGATCGCCAACGCGTCCCGGTGAGTGCCGGGTTCGGCGCCGGCGGCCTCGTGCCGACGGGTCCGGGGGTGGCGGAATCGCCGTACACCAAGGGCGCCGGGTCCTGTCGGGCCGGACGGAGGACTGTCGGCCGACGCCGAACGTCCGCGTGTGCCACGGTCGGCCGCGCCGTACGACGACGGAATCGCGACAAGATCCGTTCGGGGAAACGCGCGGCTCGGGCGATGCTCCGCCGATCACCTCCGCGGTGTCCCGGGTCGAATCGGGTTGCCGGCCCGGGCAAGGGCCGTCCGTACCGCGGGCTACCAGCCCGTCCAGAGCAGATGGTTGACCGCCAGGGCCACAGCGGCCTGCGCGGTCAGCCAGCCCCGTGGCCGCGGTGCGGGGAGGAGCGCGGCGGCGGGGAGCAGCCAGAGGAGGAAGGGCTGCCAGATCCGTTCCGTCTCCGCCTTGCTCATGCCGGACAGGTCCGCGGCCGACAGGGCCAGGAACGCCGCGAGTACGAGCAGGGTCAGGCGCAGCGGCGCGGTCGTCGTCCCGGTCCGCAGAGTGCGTACGGCCCGGGGCGCGGCAGCCGCGGTCCGGCGCAGTCCGGCGAGCGTCGCAGGGCCGACGGCGATCGCCGCGCAGGCGAGGTTGGCCCAGACCCAGTAGGAATAGGGCCGCAGCCCTCCCGCCCCCTGGTAGTAGCGCTCGACGAGCAGGTGGTACGCCTCCCACCAGTTGAAGCCCGCGAGCGTGAAGGCCACCGGCACCACCAGAGCTCCCAGCACGAAGAGGGGGAGCGGCCGGGCCGTGCGACTGAGCACGAGTACGGCGAGGAGCGGGAGCGCGATGAGCGTCAGACCGTAACTCAGGTAGCAGGTCAGCCCGAACAGGAGGCCCGCGCCCAGTGCGGCGGCCCCGGGGCTGCGGACCGTCCGGGTCGCGGCCAGGGCCAGCAGGGTGACGGACCACGCCGCCACCGCGGTGAAGTAGCCGTCGGCCGAGGTGCCCGCCCAGACCGCGACAGGTGCGAGGACGACGAACGGCGCGGCGCGCCGCGCGGTGTGCTCGTCCGTCAGGGCGCGGACGGCGATCAGGACGGCCACCGCCGCGGACGCACCGGTCACGATGCACCAGACCCCCGCCCACGCACCGCCCCCGAGCCCGATGCGGTCGAGCAGGACGAAGGTGAGGGTGGCGCCCGGCGGGTGCCCGGCCACATGGGCGGGCCAGTTGCCCGGCGGGCCGACCAGGATGTGGTCGTTGAAGCCGTGGAGAGCGGCGCCGATGTCGTCGAAGCGGCCGATGACTCTCAGGTACTCGTGCTTGGTGGTGAGGCGCAGCGCGATGCCCCGGTCCCAGCCGTCGATCATCGCGAGGGAGAACACCCAGGCGAGGGAGGCGGCGTAGCAGCTGAGGAGCAGCGCCCGACGCCGCAGCCGGTCGGCGAGGACGGGACCGTGGGCGATGACGGCCACGGCGACGGTGGGCGCCGCCCATGTGCCGGGTCCCAGGTGCGGGTACCAGGTCGCGAGCAGCGGCGGCCAGCGTACGTAGAGGGTGTGGTCGGCGTTCTCGACGGCCCGGCCGATGAGCACGGCGGCCGCGACCAGCACGACGCCCACGCCGGCGGCGGCCAGGTCGCGGCGGTGCCCGGAGCGCTGTGCGGGGAGCGGTCCGGTGACGTGTTCGGTGCGGTCCACGGTCTTCACGCAGGCACCGTACGCACGACGGGCCCCCGAGGACGGAAGTCGGCGGGGCGCGTCACCGAACCGTCAGATTCCGGTCTCCGCCGAACGGCCGGACCGGGCGCCGGACGAGTACGCCGCGAGGGATGACGTCACCGTTTCGTCAGGAGTCGCAACCGTCCCACCCTCGTATCACGGGCATAGCGTCGGGACATGGGCGACAGCCATCGGGAAAGTCCGAATCCTCCAGCCACCGGCCTCCGTGCCTTCTCCGGACGTGCCACGACAGTCCTCGAACGGCTTCCGTCGGCGCCGGGGTTCTGGCGCAGCCCGGTGCGCGGGGTGCGGTTCACCGCGGTGCTCGGCCTGGTCCTGCTCGTCGGGATCACGCTGCTCTTCGTGACGGGCCTGTTGTCGTACGCGGCCTACAACCCCGACCTGAACCCGGTCAACGACAAGACGCCGGACAAAGGCCTGCTGGGCTTCTACCTCTTCGACTGGCCGACCCGGCCGCACTGGCTGTACCGGCTGACGCAGGGGCTGCACGTCACCGTCGGGATCGTGCTCGTCCCGGTCCTGCTGGCCAAGCTCTGGTCGGTGGTGCCCGGACTCTTCGCGCTGCCGCCCGCCAGGTCCGTCGGACACGCACTGGAGCGGCTGTCCCTGCTGCTCCTGGTGGGCGGGGCACTGTTCCAGTTCGTCACCGGGCTCCTCAACATCCAGCTGGAGTATCTGTTCCCGGGCTCGTTCTACCCACTGCACTTCTACGGGGCATGGGTGTTCTTCGCCGCGTTCCTCGCCCATGCGGTGCTCCGGGCGCCGCAGGCCGTACGGGTGTTGCGGTCGGGCGGGCTGAGCGGGGCGGTCCAGGGCGACACGCTGGAGTCTCCCGCCCCTGCCGCGCCGACGCTGTCCCGCCGGGGAGCGCTTGCCATGGTGGGCACCGGATCCCTGGTGCTGCTGATCACCTCGGCCGGGCGGAGCTTCGACGGGCCGTTGCGGCGACTCGCCGTGCTCACCCCGCACGGCGCCGCCGAGCCGGGCTCCGGCCCCAACGGCTTCCAGATCAACAAGACCGCCGCCTCGGTCGGCGTCACGGCGGCCGATACGGGAGAGGACTGGCTGCTCACGGTCAGCGGGCCGGCCGGGGACCTCCGGTTCACCCGCGTTCAACTGCTGGCCATGGAGCAGCACAGCGCGGCGCTCCCGATCGCGTGCGTGGAGGGCTGGTCCACCTCGGACCAGTGGTGGCGCGGCGTACGGCTGAAGGACCTGGCGGCGCTCGCCGGGTATCCGGACGGCGCGCCGGGGCTGCTGGTGGAGTCCGTACAGCGACGGGGATCGTTCCGCCGGGCCGCGCTGCGCGACAACCAGGTCGCCGACCCGCGCTCCTTGCTGGCGTTGGGCGTCAACGGCGAGGCCCTGTCACCCGATCACGGATACCCGGCACGGATCATCGTCCCGGCAGCCCCCGGCGTACTCAACACCAAATGGGTGTCCCGGCTGACCTTCGGAGAGTTGTGAAGAGGACGGCAGCACGCACCATCGTCCGGCGCCGGTACGGCGAAGGCCCTCTGCACCTGCTCCTGATGGGCGCCTCCTTCGCCCTGGCCGGCTACGCGGGTGTGCGGCTGCTGGCGGGTGACACCTTCGGCGTGATCGTGTGGTTCGTCGGCGCCGCGCTCGTGCACGACCTGGTGCTGGTCCCCGTGTACGCGTCGGCCGACCGGCTGCTGTGCCGACGGTCCGGCCGGCGCCCCGGTGCGGTGAACTTCGTCCGGGTGCCGGCCTTCCTCTCCGGGCTCCTGCTGCTCGTGTGGTTTCCGCTGATCACCCGGCGGGCCGAGCGCTACGAGCCGGCGAGCGGGCTGTCCCCGGACGTGTTCCTCAGGAACTGGCTGCTGGTCACGGCCGTGCTGTTCACGGTGTCGGGAATCGCGCTGGTGGTCGGGGAGACCCGGCCGCGTCGCAGGGACACGAACGGACGCCCGCCGGCCTCCCACTGATCGGCCTGCTGCCAGCCCAGCGGCTGCGCGTATCGCAGCAGTGCCGGGGTTCCGAGCCGTGCCCACGGGAAATGAGGGGCGGGCGCGGCCCGGGAGTCGGCGGCCCTCCCGTCGTCAAGCCGTACCTCCGCGCGTTCGTCGATGTCCTGGGACGCGGTCTCGGCGATGAGCAGCCCACCGGGGGCGACCAGGGCGGCTGTGCGGCGAAGGAGCCGGCCCGGGTCGCCGCCGATGCCGATGTTGCCGTCGACGAGCAGGACGGTGCCCCAGCGCCCCTCGCCCGGGAGCGGCTCGAAGACCGAACGGTGCAGCGCCGAAGCCCCGAGGCGCAGCGTGCGGGCGACCGCCGCCCGGCTGACGTCGATGCCGAGCGCGCGGTGACCGCGGGCCGCGAGTGCGGCGACCAGCCGGCCCGGCCCGCATCCGACGTCCAGGACGGATCCCTTGCAACGGCGCAGCGCCGACAGGTCCGTGGCGTCCGCGCCGGCGCACCAGCGCTCGACGTCCAGCGGCAGCAGCCAGCCGTCCGTACGGCGAAGGAAGAGCGGACCGTGCCCGTTGCGCAGGGCGTCGGCGTACGGGTCGGTGCCCCAGGAAGAGGCGTCGCCCTGCACGGAGCCTGTCATTCCGGGCTCCGGAACCGTTCGGCTCACCGGGCAGCCGCCCGGGTCAGCCCGGCGAGAACGGCGGCGAACAGCCCGTGCGGAGCGAGAGCGGCGACGTGCGCCGCGTCCGCCGCCGTGTCCACGTCCCGCAGCCGTGGCAGATCGCGCACGGTCAGTCCCGCGTCGACCAGCCGTCGTCGCTGCACCGCGCCGGTCTCCGGCACGGACATCGGTACGCCGCGCAGGAGTTCCGGGTCGGGGTCGGCCAGCCCCAGCGCCCAGAAGCCGCCGTCCTCGGCGGGGCCGAACCAGGCGTCGCAGCCGTCCCAGGCGCCCGGGGAGAGAGCGGGTGCCAGATCGGCCGCGGTGACCTGCGGGGTGTCCATCCCGATCAGGAGCGTCGGCCCCGAACAGGCGCCGAACGCGGCGGCGAGCCGCTCGTCGAGACCTCCCGTGCCCTGCTCCACCACCTCGATGCCCGGCGGCAGCCACGGCCCGGGCGCCCCCTCCAGGACGACCGTGCGCCGGGCGGCCGGCAGCGAGCGGACGGTGCGCAAGGTGTCGCCGAGTGCCGCTTCCGCCAGTCGTGCGGCCTCGCCGGGGGAGAAGGGCGGAGTGAGCCGGGTCTTGACGCGGCCGGGCAGCGGCTCCTTGGCGATCACCAGCAACGCCGTCGCGCCGGTCGGGGCCGACCGGTCGGAGCCGGATCCGGGCGAACTCACAGCGAGGCCCCCGCCCGGACAGGCGGCTCACCCAGCACGGCACGCATGTCGCGCACCGCGTGCCAGGTTCCCAGCCATGTGCCCGTGACCTTCGACCTTCCGGTCCGTGCGAGGTACGGGACGTCCGTCTCCGTGACCCGCAGCCCCGCGTCGGCCGCGCGCACCACCATCTGCAACGGGTACCCGCTGCGCCGGTCGGTGAGATCGAGCGCCATCAGGTCGGCCCGCCGAGCGGCCCGCATGGGACCGAGGTCGTGCAGTCGCAGTCCCGTACGGCGGCGCAGCATGCGGGCCAGTGCCGCATTGCCCGCCCGCGCGTGGAGCGGCCAGGCACCACGCCCCTCTGGACGACGGCGGCCGAGCAGCAGATCGGTCTCGCCGTCGGCGACCTGGCGGACGAAGCCGGGCAGCAGCCCGGGATCAAGGGAGCCGTCACAGTCGCAGAAGCACACGAAATCCGCCTCGCAGGCGAGCAGCCCGGCCTGACAGGCCGCCCCGAAGCCGCGTCGTGGTTCCTGGACCACGGTCGCGCCGAGGGAACGCGCCAGTTCCGCCGAGCCGTCGGTCGAGCCGTTGTCCACGACGATCGCTCGCCAGCCGCGGGGGACCGAGGCCAGCACACCGGGCAGGGCGGCGGCCTCGTCCAGACACGGAAGGACGACGTCGGCACGGGGGCCGGAAGTATCGGAATGAGAGATCACCCGGCTCACCCTACGGAGCGAAAACCGACAATTCGGGTACCCGATTCTTACGGAACACGGACGTCGCCGGGTGGCGGCGCAGGTGCGTCCGCCGTGCTCCGCCGCAGGTGCCAAAGTGATGACATGCAGATGACCCCGGACCCCTCGCCCCCCGCCGACGGGGCGCCTCCGGCCGGACCCGACGGTCCGGCCCTCCCGGCACGTGGAGTCGACCGCTCGGGAACCGGGACCCCGGCCTCGGGGGAGTCGCCGGCACACGGCACCGATGCGGCCTCCGGGAAGTCCACGGCTCACGGGGAGTCCCGGGCACACGGCACAAATCCGGGCGGCCCCGCCCGGGGCCATGTCCTCGTCGTGGACGACGACCCGACCGTCGCGGAGGTGGTCACCAAATACCTGACCAGCGCCGGATACGACGTGGCGCGGGCGGCGAACGGCCCCGACGCGCTGGAGCGGTACGCCGCCCGCCGCCCGGACCTGGCGGTCCTGGACCTGATGCTCCCCGGCATGGACGGCTTCGAGGTGTGCCGCCGCATGCGGGCACACGGACCGGTGGCGGTCATCATGCTGACCGCGCGCGGCGACGAGGACGACCGCATCCTCGGTCTGGAGACGGGGGCGGACGACTACGTCACCAAGCCGTTCAGCCCGCGCGAACTCGTCCTGCGCGTCGGCTCCGTACTGCGCCGTGCCAGGTCCGCCGCCGTACCCGCCGGCCGTCCGGCCCCGTCGGAAGGCGGCGGCATCACCCTCGACCTCGCGGCCAGACGCGCGACGTGCCAGGGCCGTGTGCTGGCCCTCACCCTCAGGGAGTTCGACCTGCTCGCCTTCCTCCTGGGCCGTCCGGGCCGGGTCTTCACCCGGGAGGAGCTGATGCGCGAGGTCTGGGGCTGGGACTTCGGGGACCTGTCGACGGTGACCGTCCACATCCGTCGGCTGCGCGGGAAGGTGGAGGCCGACCCGGCCCACCCGGAGCTGATCCGTACGGTGTGGGGCGTCGGCTACCGACTGGACCTTCCCCCGGAACGCGCCACGGGCACGACGGCGCCCCACGATGCCGGATCCGGAACGCCGTCATGACCGACACCCTCCTCATCGCGCTCCTCGCATTCCTGGGCGCCGCCGCGGCCGGACTGCTCGGCGCACTGGTGCTCCGGCTCTCCAGGCACCGCTCGCTCGTCGTCTCACTGACCGTCGTGGCCGCCGTGGCCGTCACCGCGATGCTCGCCGGGACACTGGCCGTGGCCTGGGCGATGTTCCTGTCGCCGCACGACCTGACGGTGGTCACGACCGTGGTCGCCATGGCCGCCGTCGTCTCGCTCGCCACCGCGATGCTGCTCGGTCGCTGGGTGGCGGCACGGAACCGCGATCTGACGCTCGCCGCCCGGTCCTTCGGTGACGGCGGCAGCTTCGCGGCCCCCGAGACCCCGGCCAACGCCGAACTCGCCGCGCTCACCCGTGAACTGGCCGTCACCAGCGCCAAGCTCGACGGTTCACGCGAGCGGGAGCGCGCCCTGGAGACCTCGCGGCGTGAGCTCGTCGCCTGGATCTCGCACGACCTGCGGACCCCGCTCGCCGGCCTGCGGGCCATGTCCGAGGCCCTGGAGGACGGCATGGCCGTCGACTCGCGGCGCTACCTGCGGCAGATACGTACCGAGGTGGAGCGGATGAACGCCATGGTCGGCGATCTCTTCGAGCTCTCCCGCATCCACGCGGGTTCGCTCCCCCTCACCCCCACCCGGATCTCCGTGTACGACCTGGTGGGGGACGCGCTCGCGGTCGCCGACCCGCTGGCCCGCGAGCACGGCGTGCGGCTGGTCGGCGACCGGATCGAGGCCGTGCCCGTGGAGGTCGACGGCAAGGAGATGAGCCGGGTCCTGGGCAACCTCCTGATCAACGCGATCCGCCGCACCCCTGCCGACGGCACGGTCGCGGTGGCCGCACACCGTGCGGACGGCGGGGTGGTGCTCTCGGTGACCGACGGCTGCGGCGGCATCCCCGAGGAGGACCTGCCCAGGGTGTTCGACACGGGCTGGCGAGGCAGCCACGCGCGTACGCCCCCGGCGGGCGCCGGTCTCGGACTCGCCATCGTGCGCGGGATCGTCGAGGCGCACTCCGGCCGGGCGGAGGTCCGCAACGTCACCGGCGGTTGCTGCTTCGAGGTGACCCTTCCGGCGGTCTGAGCCTCAGACGGGCAGGCGGGCGGGTGTCTCCCGCAGCGGGGCCCGGGCGAACTCCGCCATCCCCTGGGCGAAGCCCACCCCGGGCCTCCAGCCCAGGTCCTCGCGCAGCCGCCGCGAGTCCGCCGTGACATGGCGCACGTCCCCGAGCCGGTACTCGCCGGTGACCACCGGCGCCTTCCCTCCGTGCGCCGCGGCCAGGGCGGTGGCCATCTCCCCGATGGTGTGCGGCTGTCCGCTCCCGGTGTTGTACGCGGTGAAGGTGCCCGGACCACGCCCGGCCACCGCCTCCAGCGCCATCACGTTCGCGGCGGCCACGTCCTGTACGTGGACGAAGTCGCGCCGCTGGCCCCCGTCCTCGAACACCCGCGGCGACTCGCCCCTGGCCAGGGCCGAACGGAAGAACGAGGCCACTCCGGCGTACGGCGTGTCGCGGGGCATCCCGGGCCCGTACACGTTGTGGTAGCGCAGCGATACGGCGCGGCCCCCCGTCGCGCGCGCCCAGGAGGAGGCGAGGTGCTCCTGCGCGAGTTTCGTCGTCGCGTAGACGTTGCGCGGGTCCACCGGGGCGTCCTCACCGACGAGTCCGGGGGTCAACTCCGTGCCGCAGGAGGGGCAGCGGGGCTCGAACCTGCCCGCTGCGAGATCGGACTCCGCGCGCGGACCCGGCCGGACCCGGCCGTGGTCCCGGCAGTCGTACCGGCCCTCCCCGTAGACCACCATCGATCCGGCGAGGACCAGACTCCGCACCCCCGCCGAGGCCATCGCGGCGAGCAGCACCGCCGTCCCGACGTCGTTGCACCCCACGTAGTCCGGGGCGTCCGCGAAGTCCTTGCCGAGGCCGACCATCGCCGCCTGATGGCACACCGCGTCGATGCCGGTCAGTGCACCGTCCACGGCCTCCCGGTCGCGTACGTCCGCCACGATCAGTCCGTCGCCGCGGTGCGGGACCGTGCCGCGGCCGTGTGCCGAGGGGAGCAGGGCGTCGAGCACCACCGCCTCGTGGCCGGCCGACACGAGGGCCCGTACGATTTCCGAACCGATGAATCCGGCGCCGCCGGTGACCAGTACACGCATGCGGCACACGGTAGGCCGCTCGGAGGTGCCCCGCGCGCTCCCGAGGCGGCACGTCACGGGAACGTAAGCGATCGGCCCTTCCCGCACCGCGCGGCACCGGCGTCGCGGGAGCCGGGAGCACGGTGCGGCACACCCTCACACGCTGAGCGCCTCCCGGACCGTGTGCTCCGCTCCCGTCCCGCCCTCGCCGGACGACGTCACACGGCCTGCCTCCAGCACGTAGTAGTGCTGTGCGGCGCGCATGGCGAAGCCGATGTGCTGCTCGACCAGGAGCACGGACAGTCCGCCGCGCCGGGCGAGGGACAGGACCGTCTCCTCGGTCTCGGCGACGACGGACGGCTGGATGCCGTCGGTCGGCCCGTCGAGCAGCAGGCGCGGACGCGTGAACAGGGCGCGCGCGACGGCGAGTTGCTGGCGCTGGCCGCCGGCGAGCAGTCCCGCACGGCGGCCGGACAGCTCGCGCAGTACGGGGAAGAGGCCGAGCGCCCCCGCGACGGCCGCCTTGCCGTAGGGGCGGCCGTCGGCGACGAGTCGCAGGTTCTCGGCGGTCGTGAGGTGCGGGAAGGGCTGCCGGCCCTGCGGTACGTACGCCATCCCACGAGCCACCCGCCGGTGCGGGGCGAGGCGGGTGATGTCCTCGCCGTCCAGCAGGACGCTCCCGCTCCTGGGCTTGATCAGGCCCATCACGGTGCGCAGGAGCGTGCTCCTGCCGGTATCGAGACCAATTCGTAGAGGATGCGGAGCCCGTGGCCCCCGGACGCGGGGCCATCGTGTCCCGCGATCCGGTCCTGCGATCCGGTCGGTGCCACTGAGCTGCGCGGACATCGGACGCACAGGCGGTGCCCTTGTGAGGACCGTTGACAAAAGCGTCACCTGCTAGAAACCTGTCACCTCGGAATCGCAAAATATTGACTGGATCACTCAAAATCCTAAGCAATGCGCGTGACTTTCCGGCAGGTGAACTGCTCTCCCTCCTGTCGGTGTCCCTGATCGCCTCCGTCGGCGTACCGGCAGCCCGCACCCGCCGTCGTCGGCCGCACGGCACCGTAAGCGCCGTTCGGCCGGCGACGCGTCGCCGTGCCCTCCCGGTCCCGAGGCCCCACGGAACTGAGGACAGCATGAGATGGAAGCAACTCGGACGGCGGTTCGCCGTCGGTGCGGTGACCGCCGCACTGATGACCGTCGGGCTCCTGCCGGCCCCCGCCTCGGCGGCGGCCCCGAGCCCCGACCTGGCCCTCGGTAAGCAGGTGACGACCAGCGGGTCGCACGGTGCCTACCCGGCGTCGAACGTCACCGACGGCAGCCGGCAGACGTACTGGGAGAGCCCCGGAGCCTTCCCGCAGTGGGTCCGGATCGACCTGGGCAACCAGTTCGACGTCGACCGGGTGGTGCTGAGCCTGCCCACCACGTGGGAGGCGCGGACCCAGACACTCGCCGTCCAGGGCAGCACGGACGGGAGCAGCTTCAGCGCCCTGTCTGCCTCGGCCGCACGGGAGTTCGACCCGGAGGCGGGCAACACGGTCACCGTCGACTTCACCGCGAAGCAGGCGCGGTACATCCGTGTGCAGGTGACCGCCAACACCGGCTGGAACGCCGCACAGCTCTCCCAGGTCGAGGTCTACGGCGAGGACGGCGACGACCCCGGCCCGCCCGCCTCGGACGGCTCCAACCTGGCGCTGAACAAGCCCGTCGAGGCGTCCTCGTTCACCCAGACGTACGTGGCCGCGAACGCCAACGACGACAAGCTCGGCACGTACTGGGAGTCGAACGGCCACCCCTCGACGCTGACGGTGAAGCTCGGTGCCGACGCGGACATCGAGGCCGTCGTCGTCAAGCTCTCCCCGGACCCGGCATGGGCGGCCCGCACCCAGAGCGTCCAGGTGCTCGGCCGGGCCCGGTCGGCCACGGGATTCATCTCGCTGAAGGACCGGGCCGACTACGCGTTCAGCCCTTCGGGCAACCAGAACACCGTGACGATCCCGGTCAGCGGGCGGTACGCGGACGTGCAGCTCAAGTTCTTCGCCAACACCGGCGCTCCAGGAGCACAGGTCGCCGAGATCCAGGTCGTCGGCACCGCCGCGCCCAACCCCGACCTGACCGTCTCCGAGCTGACCTGGTCGCCCGCCACGCCGTCCGAGAAGGACGACGTCACCGTGAACGCCACCGTACGCAACACCGGTACGGCGGCAGCCGCCGCGACGACGGTCGACGTCAGCCTGGAGGGCCAGGTCGCCGGCAGCGCGGCCGTGAGCGGTCTCGCCGCCGGAGCCTCGGCCACCGTGCAGGTCGACGTCGGTAAGCGGCCGATGGGCACGTACAGCGTCTCGGCGGCGGTCGACCCGACCGACACGATCGTCGAGCAGGACAACACCAACAACAGCCGCACCGCCGCGTCGAAGCTCGTCGTCGGCCAGAGCCCCGGCCCCGACCTCGAGGTGCTCGGCATCACCTCCAGCCCGTCGAACCCCGCAGTGGGAGCTGCCGTCACCTTCACCGTGTCCGTGCACAACCGCGGTACCACGGCCGTGAGTTCCTCCACAGTGACCCGACTGCTCGCGGAGACCGACACGCTGAACGGCACGACCGGGGCCGTTCCCGCCGGTGGCACGGTCTCCGTGCCCATCAGCGGGACCTGGACCGCGAAGAGCGGCGGGGCCAACCTGACCGCCACCGCCGACGCGACGGGTGTCGTCGCCGAGACCGACGAGAACAACAACGTCTTCTCGCGCGCCATCGTGGTCGGCCGCGGGGCCGCCGTCCCGTACACCGAGTACGAGGCGGAACAGGCCGACTACCAGGGCACGTTGCTGGAGTCCGACCAGGAGCGCACCTTCGGCCACACCAACTTCGCCACCGAGTCGTCGGGCCGCGAGTCCGTGCGGCTGAACTCCACCGGCCAGTACGTCGAGGTCACCTCGACCGTACCGTCGAACTCGATCGTGGTCCGCAACTCGATCCCCGACGCCCCCGGTGGCGGCGGCACGGAGGCCACGATCAGCCTGTACATCGACGGCACCTTCGCCCGGAAGCTCACCCTCTCCTCCAGGCACAGCTGGCTCTACGGCGACACGGACAGCCCGGAGGGCCTGACCAACCAGCCGCAGGCGGACGCCCGCAGGCTGTTCGACGAGTCCAACGCGCTGCTCGGCCAGACCTACCCGGCCGGTACGAAGTTCCGCCTCCAGCGAGACGCGGGGGACTCGGCGTCCTTCTACGTCATCGACCTCGTCGACCTGGAGCAGGTCGCGCCCCCGGCCGCCCAGCCGGCCGGATGTACCCCGATCACCACCTACGGAGCCGTCCCGAACGACGGGATCGACGACACGGACGCCATCCAGCGCGCGGTGACGGCCGACCAGAACGGTGACATCGGCTGTGTGTGGATCCCGCCGGGGCAGTGGCGGCAGGAACAGAAGATCCTGACCGACGACCCGCTGAACCGCGGGCAGTTCAACCAGGTCGGCATCCGGGACGTCACGATCCGCGGTGCCGGCATGTGGCACTCCCAGCTGTACACCCTCACCCAGCCCCAGAACGCGGGCGGCATCAACCACCCGCACGAGGGGAACTTCGGCTTCGACATCGACGACAACACCAGGATCTCGGACCTGGCGATCTTCGGATCGGGCACCATCCGGGGCGGCGACGGCAACGCCGAGGGCGGAGTGGGCCTGAACGGACGCTTCGGAGACGACACCGAGATCACCAATGTGTGGATGGAGCACATGAACGTCGGTGCGTGGGTCGGCCGCGACTACGACAACATCCCCGAGCTCTGGGGACCCGGCGACGGTGTCGAGTTCACCGGCATGCGGATTCGCAACACGTACGCGGACGGCATCAACTTCGCGAACGGCACCCGCAATTCGACGGTGTTCAACTCCTCCTTCAGGAACACCGGCGACGACTCGCTGGCCGTGTGGTCGAGCAAGTACGTGAAGAACCCGTCGGTGGACATCGGTCACGACAACCACTTCCGCAACAACACGATCCAGTTGCCCTGGCGGGCCAACGGAATCGCGATCTACGGTGGTTACGGCAACACGATCGAGAACAACATCATCTCCGACACGATGAACTACCCCGGCATCATGCTGGCGACCGACCACGACCCGCTGCCCTTCTCCGGGGAGACACTGATCGCCAACAACGCCCTCCACCGCACGGGCGGGGCCTTCTGGGGCGAGGCCCAGGAGTTCGGAGCCATCACACTGTTCGCGGCGGGCCCGGACATCCCCGGCGTCACGATCCGCGACACCGACATCCATGACTCGACCTACGACGGGATCCAGTTCAAGTCGGGCGGCGGGTCCGTCCCCGGGGTGAGGATCTCGAACGTCCGCATCGACAACTCCGTCAACGGGTCAGGGATCCTGGCCCATGGGGGCGCACGGGGCAGCGCGACCCTGACCGACGTGACCATCACCGGTTCGGCCGACGGCGACATCGAGGTCGAACCCGGATCGCAGTTCGTCATCAACGGCGGCGCCGGTCCGGCGTCCGCCCGGAGGTAGATCGGGGCGAGCAGGTCCCCGGTGCCCCGCGGGGCACCGGGGACCACGCGGCATGGTCAGCGCCGACGGGCCCGGGTCGGCAGGCCGCCGCCGACGCCCGCCACGTGCAGGGCCAGCAGAGTCAGGCCGATCAGCATGACGTTCACCGAGGTGAACACCTCGTTGGTGGCGATGTCGGCGGCGTTGACCAGGAAAGCGATGAAGAAGAGTACTGCCGCGGTGATACCCAGCATGACGCAGCTCCTTTCGGTTGTCGCAGGACGTGTGCCCCCGAAGGCGGGAAGCAGACCGGATCCCCGGAGGTTCGCTCGGCACGTCCGGCGCCGACGCGCTCTTCGGCGCGGCGATCGACGAGTGAGCCGGCGCCCCCGCTGCGCACGACCGGCCGGACCCCGGGGCGGGCCCGCGGCACCCGATGCCGTCAGCGCAGTGACGCGGGCAGCGCCTCCCGGTGGACGATGCCCAGACACTGCGTGGCCCGGGTCAGCGCCACGTACAGGTCGCTGGTCCCGAACCCGGCCGGCTCCACCACCAGCACATGGTCGAATTCGAGCCCCTTCGCCTGGCGTGGCGCGAGCAGCACCACCGGCCGGGTCAGGTCGGGCTCGGCACCGGCCGTGACCCCGTCCAGCGGGGCGGCGATCTCCTCATGGAGCGCGATCGGTGCGATCACCGCGAGACGTCCCTCCACGGGCGTCAGCTCCGCCACCGCCCGCGCGACCGCGCCCGCCAGATCCGCACCGGCGTCGCGTGTCCACGGCACCTCGCCGGTGGACCGCACCGAGCCGGGCGGCTCGAAGGACGGGTCGTCGGCCCGGACGACCTTGGCGGCGAGGTCCATGATCTCGGCGGGCGTACGGTAGTTGACGCCGAGCCGGACGTGCTCGTAGCGGTCGCCGACGTACGGCTCCAGGATCCTCTCCCACGAGCCGATCCCGGCCTCCTCGGAGGTCTGCGCCGGGTCACCGACGAGCGTCAGCGAACGGGTCGGTGAACGGCGCATCAGCAGCCGCCAGGCCATCGGCGAGAGTTCCTGCGCCTCGTCGACGATGATGTGCCCGAACGCCCAGGTCCGGTCGGCGGCGGCACGCTCCGCCGCGCTGCGGTGGTCGGCCTCCTCCTGCCGGTCGGCCATCCGCTCGGCGTCGATGATGTCGTGGGCGGAGAGGACCTCGGACTCCTCGTCCTCGAACTCGAAGGTCTCCGAGCCCCGCGACAGCTCCAGGACGCCCTGCGCGTACGCGATGCGCTCCTGGCGCCCGGCCTCGGCGGCGGCCCGCTCGGCGCTGTCGTCCGTCCCGAGCAGTTCGGCCGCCTCGTCGAGCAGCGGGACGTCCGCCGGGGTCCACCCCCCGTCGCCGGGCGCACGCCGGAGTACGTCGGCGTCCTCGTCCGGTACGTACACGGGCTCCGCCAGAAAGTCCGTGAGGAACCCCTCCGGAGTGAGTACCGGCCACAACTCGTCTACGGAGGCGTGCAGTTCCTCGCTGATGGCGACGCTCTTGCCCAACTGCGCGATGTCGTCCGGGCCGAGGAAGTTGGGGCCGCCGTACGGGTCCGCGCCGATGCGCTCGGCGAGCTGCGACGTGAGGGCGTCGATGATCCGGAACGTGAAGTACGGGCGGGCGAGGTTGTGCGGCAGCCGGGTGTCTCGGGCCGCCTGCCGGGCCTCGTACGCGATCTCCCAGTCGAGGACGAGGTCCCCGTCGTCGACCGTGACGACCATCGGGGCGCCGGGCTCGGGCAGCCGCTGCCGGTCACGGACGGCGAGGGCGAGTGCCTCGGCCATCCGCTCGCCGCCCTTGACCGCGGCGGCCCGGGGCGTGTCGGTCCCGCGCGCGTGCACGCCGGGGTAGAGCTCCGCCTGGGTGGCGAGCAGGACACCGGTCTCGCCGAGGGAGGGCAGAACCTCGCCGATGTAGCGCAGGAAGGCGGGGTTGGGGCCCACGATCAGGACGGCGCGCTTGGCGAGCAGCTCACGGTGCTCGTACAGCAGGAAGGCCGCCCGGTGCAGCGCGACCGCGGTCTTGCCCGTGCCAGGGCCGCCCTCGACGACGAGTACGCCCCGGTGCGGGGCGCGGATGATCCGGTCCTGCTCCGCCTGGATGGTCCGCACGATGTCGCCCATGCGGCCGGTGCGGGCGGACCCCACGGCGGCGAGCAGCACGGCGTCACCGCTCGGGTCCTCGAAGCCGGTGCGTTCCCGGTCCCCGAGGTCGAGGATCTCGTCGTGCAGCTCGGTGACGACACGGCCCTCGGTGGTGAGGTGCCGGCGACGGCGCAACCCCATCGGGGTGTGCCCGGTGGCGAGGTAGAAGGGGCGGGCGACCGGGGCTCGCCAGTCGATCAGCAGGGGGGTGTGCGCGGTGTCGTCCTCACGGATCCCGATCCGGCCGATGTGGTGCGTGGCGCCGTCGGAGAGGTCGATGCGGCCGAAACACAGCGAACCGTCCACCGCGTCGAGGGCGGCCAGCAGGCCTGAGCGTTCGGCGACGAGCACATCGCGTTCCAGACGCGCCTGCAGGCCGGTCCCGACCGGCGTCAACGCGTCCTCGACGGCGTGCGAGGCGACCCCGCGCAGCACGTCGACACGGTCATGGACCCGGTCGACGAACTCCTGCTCCTTCTGCAACTCGTCGCTTTCCCTGTTTGACAAAATGGCTCCCAGCCGGTTAACGTGTTTCTTGCAGGCCCCCGGTGTGGGGCCTTTTTATTTGGGCACACAGAAGAATCCAATATACGCGAGAGAATCCCCGGTCCGTGGTTACGGACCGGGGATTCTCTCTGTGTCGTCGGTGGTCGCGGGTTCGTGCGGCCGGAGGTGGTTCAGTCCCAGCGGTCCTGGTTGATGAAACGGGCGTAGCCCCGCCAGGAGTTGGGTCCCATCACTCCGTCGATCGGGCCGGTGTAGCCGTGCGCGGCGGCCAGGCGTTGCACCGCGGACCAGGAATTGACACCCATGACCCCGTCGATCGGGCCGGTGTATCCCCAGTTACGCATGTTCCGCTGGAGCGCCGCATAGGTGTTCACGCCCGGGACCCCGTCGATCGGACCGGTGTAACCCGACTCGATCCGCAACCAGTTCTGCGTCCGCTTCCACATGATCACACCCGGAACACCGTCCTGCTCCGTCGTCGACTTCGGCAGCGGATCCTCTCCGGGCGGCGGATCGGTCGGCTCGGTGAGATCGAAGGCGCCCGGGCGGGCGAGGTTGAGGTCCACCGGCGTGACCCCGCCGACCGAGCCGACGGAGGTGTACTGGTGGACGGCCCAGTCGGGGTAGCTGCCGCCGAGGTCGGGCGGGCCGGGCCAGGTGCCGTTGTTGGCACCCCAGGAGGCCGCCCACAGGTGGGCACCGGCGGCGACGGTACGGCTCCAGGTGCCGGCACGCAGCGCACCCGCGCTGATGTAGAACCAGGGCACGTAGGCACCGACCCGCTCCCGCACCCGGTTGAACCAGGTGGACACCTCTGTGTCGTTCCACAGGCGAGTGGAGTCGTCGAGCACCTCGACGTCCAGCGCGAGCACGTCGCCGATGTGGTAGTCGTGCAGGTGGTCCACGAAGTAGTCGGCGGCCTCGGCCGGGGTGAGGAAGTCTCCGGACAGCCAGTAGTGCCCCACCCGCAGGCCTGCGGCGCGGGCGCCGTCGACATGGCCGGCGTAGGAGGAGGTGACGTAGGGCCCCTCGGCCAGTTGGCATCCCCCGGCCTTGGCCACGGCGAAGCTCCGGCCCTGCGCGGCGACGCGGCCGTAGTCGATGCCGAGCTGGTAGTTGGAGACGTCGATGCCCTGCAGGTCGGCCGCCTGGGCGGGGGCGGCCTCGGCGCCTGCGGCGGTGATGATTCCGGCCGGTGCCAGGGCTGTCGCCACGGCGCCGCGGATCAGGGTTCTCCTGCGCATACGTCCTCCGGTCGAGGCGGTGCCTCTGTCAGCAACATGACATGTTCTTATCAATATCTATGCGCGTAGGCTAGCGTGGCTCCGCATCCCTCCGCCAGCTCAAGTCGCCTTACGAACAAGGGAGTTGCTGTGTGTGAGAACCATGGATCCGCTGACGGCCGGCCGGACCGGTCCCGGACCGGAATGAGCCGGCGCGCACTGCTGCGCGGCTCGGTCACGACGCTCGGCCTGGCGGCCGGCGGAGTGCTGTTCTCCGGAAACCCCGCCCAGGCGCTGGACATCTACAACCCGTTCAGCGGCTACGGGATGACCGGCACCTGGCAGGATCACCTCAACAGCGGTTCGCTGGGCGGGCTCGACTACGGGATGGCCGTCGGCACCGCGCTTCCGGCCGCCGGTGCCGGCATCGTCACCAACATCCCGGACAACGGCACGGGCGGGCACACGGTGACCATCACCCACAGTGATGGGTACCGGACGCAGTACATGCATCTGTCGCAGTTCCTGCTGGCCAACGGCACCTCCGTCGGAAAGGGGGCAACCGTCGGACGGTCCGGGGGTGCCGTCGGAGCCCCCGGCTCCGGGAGCTCCACCGGACCGCACGTGCACTGGCACCTGATCACCCCGGGCGGCACCCGGGTCAACCCGCTGGACTACCTGGGCGGGGGCGGCGGCGGTCTGCCGAAGTCGACGACGGAGCAGGACGGTGTTCCGGGTGTGATCATGTGGAAGCGGACGCAGAACTGGTTGCGGATCGAGTCGGGTTACACCGGTCCGATCGACGGGGTCCCGGGCGTGAACACCTATGCGGCGCTCCAGCGGAACATGCGTAACTGGGGATACACCGGCCCGATCGACGGGGTCATGGGTGTCAATTCCTGGTCCGCGGTGCAACGCCTGGCCGCCGCGCACGGCTACACCGGCCCGATCGACGGAGTGATGGGACCCAACTCCTGGCGGGGCTACGCCCGTTTCATCAACCAGGACCGCTGGGACTGAACCACCTCCGGCCGCACGAACCCGCGACCACCCCGCCGCGAGGCTCCGCGGTGGGGTGGTGCGCATCCCTGCCCCGACGGGGTGAGGCGCGGACCGGGGGCGCTGCGCATACTCGGTCACATGGACACGCGCGGGCGACTCGCGGACTTCCTCCAGGCGCGCAGGGGCCGGCTACGGCCCGAGGAAGTCGGGTTATCGACCTGCGGTGAACGGCGCAGGGTGCCGGCGTGGCCTGGAACAGCCAGGGCCACGCGCTGTTCGCCGGTCGCCTCGACCCGGACGCCCTCGACGACCCGGGACGACGGCCGAACACGGCCAGCCTCGTGTTCCTCGACGCGCACATCCGCGACCTGTACGCCGACCGGCCCCGCCAGGGCCGTGGTGGGCAGCCTCCGCCTGGCGGCCGGCCGCCACCCGGACGATCCGCCGCTGACCGCACTGATCGGCGAACTCGCCATGCGCAGTCAGGAGTTCGCCACGATGTGGGTAGATCACCGGGTCGTGGCCTGAGACGTCGCCGACCACGAGATGCGCCACCCCCCGGTCGGGACAGTGACCGTCACCCAGCAGACGCTCCAGAACCCGCAAGCGCTCCAGAACCGCAAGAAGGCGCCCGGCCCTGGTCGTGGCAACGGCCTCCCCCGGATCCCCCTCCGCGACCGCCCTGGCCCTGCTCACCCAGGCCACCGCACCGCGCGAAGCGCCCGGACCGCGCCACGACAGCGAGCCCCGCACCGTCCGGCCCGATCCCGACCTGCCGCGCGCACCCCTGCGCGACGACCGATGAGCGGGCAGCCTTTCACCGGATTCCCCACAACTGCGGCCCCACGCACACCGGGCCGGCCGACCCTCGGTCACGAGGGCGGCCGGGTCCGCACGAGGCCGCTCTGGTAGGCGATCACGACGAGTTGCGCCCGGTCATGGGCGTGGAGCTTGGCCATCGCACGCTGGACGTGGCTGCGCACGGTCAGTGGGCTGACGACGAGTTCCTCGGCGATCTCGGTGTTGGACCTTCCGTGCGCGGCCAGCGCCATCACCTCCCGCTCGCGGGCAGTGAGCGCGTTCACCCGCTCCGGGGGCACCAGCAGGGCGTCGGGCTCCGGCGTGGCCAGGAAGCGTGCGATGAGGGCGCGGGTGGCCGTGGGGGAGAGGAGGGACTCGCCCGCGGCCACCGTACGGATGCCGTCGAGGAGCACCTCGGCGCTGACGTCCTTGCCCAGGAAGCCGCTCGCCCCGGCGCGCAGGGCCCGGGCGACGTACTCGTCGTTCTCGAAGGTGGTGAGGATCAGGACGCGGGTCGTGGACAGGCCGGGGTCACCGCAGATGACGGTCGTCGCGGCCAGGCCGTCCGTACCGGGCATACGGATGTCCATCAGGACCACGTCGGGGTGGTGGGTGCGGGCGAGGTCGACCGCCTCACTGCCGTCGGCGGCCTCGGCGACGACGGTCATGCCCGGAGTGGAGTCGATGAGGATGCGGAAGGTGGCTCTGAGGAGGGCCTGGTCGTCGACGAGCAGGACGCGGGTGGTCACGTGGATCGGCTCCTTTCGGCCGAGGGGGGCAACAGCGGCAGCGAGCAGCTGACTTCGAACCCGCCTTCCGGACGGGGACCGGCGCGCAACACCCCTCCGGCGGACTGCGCGCGTTCTCGCATGCCTATCAGGCCGAAGCCGTGACCCGGCGCGGGTGGCGTCCGTGTGGCGGTCCCCTCGTCCGTGACCGTGAGGGACAGCCGGTCGGCGGAGTAGTCGAGCCGGACCCACGCAGCCCCGGTCCCGGCGTGCTTGGTGACGTTGGTGAGGGCTTCCTGCACGATCCGGAACGCCGTCAGATCGGCCCCCGGCGCGAGCGGTCGCGGCTCGCCCTCGGTGGTGACGGTGACGGCCAGCCCGGCGCCGGTGAACGCCGTGATCAGATCGTCCACCTGCGCGAGCCCTGGGGCCGGGCCCAGCGCGGCGTCGGGGTCGCTGTCCTGGCGCAGGAGCCCGACCGTGGCCTTGAGCTCGCGGAGTGCCGAAGCGGTGGTCCCGGCCAGGCTGTCGAGCATGTCCTGGGCCCGTTCCGGGTGGGTGCGGGCCAGGTGCGCGGCGGTACCGGCCTGGGCGTTGGCCAGGGCCAGGTGATGGGCCACGACGTCGTGCAGTTCGCGGGCGATGCGCATGCGCTCCTGGGCCACCCGGTGGCGGGCCTCCTCCTCGCGGGTGCGCTCGGCGTGTTCGGCGCGGGCGTGCACCGCCGCGAGATAGTCCCGGCGGAGCCGGACGGAGCTGCCGAGCACGGCCGGCAGCAGCACCCAGGCGACGGGGTTGACCGTCGTGAGCAGCAGACCGTAGTGCCCGACCGGCTCGGCGAAGAGGCCCGTGACCACCAGCAGCACGGCGGTGGCGAGTGCGCCTGTACGGGTGGTGCTGCGGCAGGTGCGCAGTCCGAGCGAGTAGAGCGCCACCATGAGCGGACCCTGCAGCAGAGGGGTGAGGAGGTATCCCAGCGAGCCTTCACCCAGGATGCACAGGGCGGTGACGGCCGCCACGGCGCGGGGGTGGGTGCGGCGCCAGAACAGTGCCGTACTGGCGATCGCGGAGAGCAGGACCGAGGGCCACACCGCGTCCGGGCTGCCGGGTGCCAGGACGCTGACCAGGCTGCCGCCCGCGGAGAACGCGAACAGCGTGGCGACCGTCGCGATGTCCCGGACGTGGGAACGCGATGCCGTGGGGCGCGGCCCGTGGAGGCGCATCCCTCTCCTTCCTCTCGCCGGCTCGTCCGGCGCCATCGTGCCCGAACGCCGGCGGGGCCGCCCGTTCGTCCATCCGTACCCCCGCGGCCCGGTCGGCCGTGGGGCGGGGCGACCACGCCCGGCCGTCGGTGTGCCGTACGGGCGGGACACACCGACGGCCGGGCAAGACCGCCGTTGTGGGGGTCGTCAGGTGCGGACCGGTTCCCTGGGGGCGTCGTGCCGCTCGTCACCGACGGGCCGCGGGTGCAGGGCCGTGCCCTCCACGTCGACGTCGGGAAGCGCCCTGTCGAGCCACCGGGGCAGCCACCAGGCCCGGTCACCGAGCAGGGCGAGCACCGCGGGTACGAGCGCCATCCGTACGACGAAGGCGTCGAACAGGACGGCGATCGCGAGGCCGAAACCAATGGTCTTGACCATGGACTCGGTGGAGGCGATGAACCCGGAGAACACAGCGATCATGATGAGCGCCGCCGCGACGACGACGCGGGCGCTGTGGCCGAATCCTGTCACGACCGCCTGCGCGGGCCGGTCGCCGTGGACGTACGCCTCCCGGATACGGGCCACCAGGAACACCTCGTAGTCCATCGCGAGACCGAAGACGATGCCCACCAGGAAGATCGGCATGAGGCTCATGATCGGGCCCGCCTGCTCGACGCCGAGCAGTTCGGCCCCCCATCCCCACTGGAAGACCGCCACCACGGAACCGAGGGCGGCGAGCACCGACAACAGGAACCCGAGGGCCGCCTTGACCGGCACGAGCACGGACCTGAACACGACCAGCAGCAGCACGAAGGCCAGGCCCACGATGACCGCCAGGTAGGGCAGCAGGGCGCCCTGGAGCGCCTGGGCGATGTCGATGTTCATCGCCGTGCTGCCGGTCACCTCGAACGTCGTACCCGTGGACGACTCGGTCGCGGACCGTTCGCCCCGGATGGTGTGGACGATGTCCTTGGTGGTTTCGTCGTTGGGTCCGGTGGCCGGTACGGCGGAGAAGACCGCCGTGTCGCCCGCGGCGTTGAAGCGCGCCGGGGAGACGGAGACGACACCCTCGGTGGCGCCGACCTCCTGGGTGACCTTGGCGACCGCGGACTTCGCGTCGGCCGCGCCCCTGGCGTCCACCACGACGGTCAGCGGACCGTTGAATCCGGCACCGAAGCCGTCCGCGAGCGCGTCGTAGGCGCGGCGCTCGGTGGTCGAGGTGGGCTTGGCCTCCTCGCCGGGCATTCCCATCTGCAGGTCCGCCACCGGCAGTGCGAGGACGCCCAGGCCGGCGATGCCCGCCAGCAGGACCGGGACGGGGCGGCGCAGGACGAAACCGGCCCAGCGGGTGCCGCCGTTACCCCGGTCGCTCTTCCTACCGGTCCCGGCGTGTGCACGAGCGCCGTTCCCGGCGCGCGCACGGCTCCTGCGGGCGGAGCGTGCCAGGACGGCGTCCGGCCACATCCCCAGCAGCGCGGGGACCAGGGTGAGCGCGATGAGCACCGCGATGACGACCGCTCCCGCCGCGGACATTCCCATCTTGGTCAGCATCGGGACGCCGACCACGGAGAGTCCCGCCAGCGCGATGACGACGGTGAGCCCGGCGAAGACGACGGCCGACCCGGCGGTCCCGGCGGCAAGGCCCGCCGCCTCCTCCGGTGTGCGGCCCTTGTCGCGCTCCTCTCGGTAGCGGGAGATGACGAACAGCGCGTAGTCGATGCCGACCGCGAGACCGAGCATGGACGCCAGGGTGCCGGTCGTCATGGACAGCCCGAACGTGCTGCCCAGGGCCAGGATCGCGGCCATGCTGATGCCCACACCTATGAGCGCGGTCAGCAACGGCAGCCCGGCTGCGGCCATGGAACCGAAGGTGATCAGCAGGACGACGGCGGCGATGAGCACGCCGATGCCCTCGGCCACACCGCCCGCGGCGGGCTGGGTGGCGAGCGCGGTGCCGCCCACGTCGACCGTGAGGCCGGCGTCCCGGGCCTCTTCGACGGCGCTCTCCAGCGCCTCTTTGCTGGCGTCCGTGAGATCGGCCGCCTTCACCTCGTAGCTGACGGTAGCGTAAGCGGTCGAGGCATCCTCACTGACCGCGTCCGCGCGGAAGGGACTCACGGCACCGGCGACCTGGGCCCCGGCTCCGACCTCGTCCACGAGCGTGCCGATGGCCGCCCGGCTGCCGGCCCCGGTGACCTTCCGGCCGTCCGGGGCGACGAAGACGATCCGGGCGTCGGCTCCGGCGGAGTCCGATCCGGGGAAGCGCTGTTCCATCAGGTCGAAGGCCTTCTGCGCCTCGATCCCCGGCATGAACGAACCGTCGTCGGAAGCGGCGGGCGCGGTGACGGCGGCCGCCCCGACGGCGGCGAGGACGGCCAGCCACAACAGCACGACGGTCCGGCGCCGCCGGAACGCCAGCCGTCCCAGGCGGTAGAGGAAAGTAGCCACGAGTCAGGGGTCTCCACATCTGATCTTGGGTAGACACCCAGACTGACCGTCCGGCCCCCCTCCCGGCATCGTGCGCCTGCGGACACTTGCCGCTGCTGAAACCGCACGAGAGACACCGGACATCTCCTCCTCAGGTATGACAGGACAAGGAGCACACATGACCACGGACCACAGCGGCCGATTCCTCGGCCTGACCCTCGTTGTGACAGGCGCGGGCTCGGGAATCGGCCGGGCCACGGCCCTCCGGATCGCCCAGGAGGGCGGCCGGGTCGTCGCCACCGACCTGGACGCGGGAAGCCTGGACCGGCTCGTCTCCGAAACCGGCGGCTCCACCGTCCGCACCGTGGCCGGGGACATCACCGACGGTGCTGTCATCGACGCCGTGCTCGCGGCAGCCGACGGACCGGTGGCCGGGCTGGCCAACGTCGCCGACGTCATGGACGGCTTCCTGCCCCCTTCCGAGGTCGACGACGCGACGTGGGACCGGGTCATGGCGGTCAACCTCACCGCACCCATGCGGCTGGCCAGGGCGGTGCTCCCGGGCATGATCGCCGCCGGGGGAGGAGCCGTGGTCAACGTCGCCTCCGAAGCCGCGCTGCGCGGCTCCGCGGCCGGAGCCGCCTACACGGCGTCGAAGCACGCGCTGGTCGGCTACACGAAGAACGTGGCGTTCTTCCACGGCCCCCAGGGGATCCGCGCGAACGTCGTGGCCCCCGGCCCCGTGATCACGAACATCGAGGCGAGGATGAAGTCGGACTTCGCCGCCGCCCGGGTGGGCCCGGTCATGAAGGCCACCCTGCCGGCCCCCGTACTGCCGGACCGTCTCGCGGCGGCCATCACCTGGCTCCTCAGCGAGGACTCCGCCAATGTCAACGGAGCCGTCCTGCCCAGTGACGGGGGCTGGTCCGCAGTCTGACGCGGCTCGATATCGTTGCTTGAGTCAGGCAAGTACTGACTAGGGTGAAGGCATGTCACAGCCTGCGCCCGCTCTCACGGCCCATGTCGGTGAGATCGCCAGAGCGCTCGACCGCATCGCCTACCTGACGGGCCGGGCCCGTCAGCACGACCGCCTGATGGCCCTGGCCGGCGTACCGCTGGACCGCGCCGCAGCCGCCCTGCTGCGGCAGATCGCGGAGGGGGAGCCGTTGCGGCCGGGGGAACTGGCGTCCCGGATGTCGGTGGAGGCCTCGCACATCACCCGGCAGGTGCAGCAGATGCGGAGAGCCGGATACGTCACGGCGGTCCCGGATCCGGGCGACCGCCGGGCCCGGCTCGTCGAGCTCACGGAGACGGGACGGGAGGCCGTCGACCGTATCCGGGAAGCAAGCTGCCGGGGGATGAGCATGGCGCTGGAGGACTGGGCGCCGGAGGACCTGGAGCGGCTCGCCACACTCTTCCACCGCATGGTCGACGACTTC
Source organism: Streptomyces sp. NBC_01520 (assembly GCF_045040375.1). Taxonomy (NCBI): domain Bacteria; kingdom Bacillati; phylum Actinomycetota; class Actinomycetes; order Kitasatosporales; family Streptomycetaceae; genus Streptomyces; species Streptomyces sp. NBC_01520. The sequence goes on along the minus strand of NZ_CP109404.1, from coordinate 867,071 downwards.
GTCGCGCGCGCCGACGACGACGTGAAGCTCCAACCCCCCACCTGACCGCGCCCCCACCTCACCCCGGCCGGCTCCCTCCGCGGCGCCGGCGGGGACCGGTCCCGGCCCGACACGAATGGCTTCCCGCATGCAGATGAGCACCCCTCAGCCGTCACCGGCGCGTGGGGACGGCCAGCATGTCCTGGTCGTCGCCGACGACCCCGCGATCGTCGAACTCCTCACGACGACACTCGTGCTGGCGGGGTATCAGGTGCAGTCGGCGTCGAGCGGCGCCGAAGGGCTGAAGCGGGTCGCGGAACATCCGTACGACCTTGTGGTCTTCGACGCCACGATGCCCGGCCTGGACGAACTCCAGCGGGGCCGCCGTCTTCCGCCCGCCGACCGGCCGCCCGTACTCTTCCTCACCGCCTACGAGTCCCTGCACACCCTGGTCCCCGAACTGGGCCTGGGCGAGGAGGACTACGTCACCAAACCCTTCGGGATCTCCGAAGTGCTGGCCAGGACGCATGTGCTCTTACGCGGCAGGAACGCACCCCGGCAGGCCGACACCCCGCACTACCGGGACCTCCTCCTCGACCACGCCACGTGCGAGGCCAGACGCGGAGCGAGGCCTCTGGACCTGACGCCCGCCGAGTACCGGCTCCTGTGCCTGCTGCTGGCCCACGCGGAGCGGGTGCTGTCCAAGGGACAGATCAGCCGGCACGTCTGGGGCGACGTCCGCGCCGACAACGCGATCGAGAAGCTCGTCTCCAGGCTCCGGCGGAAGGTCGACGTCGAGGAGCCCGCGCTGATCCACACCCGCCGGGGCTTCGGATACTGGCTCGGCTGCTCGCATCACTGAGGCCGCCGTAGTGATCTGCGTCACGTCAGGCTTCTGTCAGGAAACCGGCCGGGCGGTGTCAGCCCGTTCCGCTGGGATGGGCCCCGTCCGACGCCGCACCGCACGCGTCGGGCGCCCCCACCGCCGAGGAGAAGCATGTCCGACACCCTGGCCCGTCCCGCGAACGAAGCGACCCCGCCCGACCCCGAGTACCCGATGACCAGGGACCTGAGCTGCCCGCTGGCCCCGCCCCCCGGACTGCACACCGCCCGCGCCGAGAGCCCGGTCGGCCGGGTCCGGATCTGGAACGGCACGACCCCCTGGCTCATCACCCGGCACGCCGACCAGCGCGCCCTGCTCGTCGACCCCAGGGTCAGCAACGACGACCACGAGCCCGGCTTCCCCTACGTCAACGCCCATCGCGCGGCCATCGCGCACTCCACCCCGCCGCTCATCACCAACACCGACGCACCCGAGCACACCCGGCTGCGCCGGATGGTCAACGCGCCGTTCCTCGTCAAGCGGATCGAAGCCATGCGGCCCGCCATCCAGAAGATCGTCGACGACCTGATCGACACCATGCTCGACGGCCCGAAGCCGGCCGACCTCCTCACCGCCCTGGCCCTGCCCGTCCCCTCGCTCGTCATCGCCGAACTGCTCGGAGTGCCGTACGCGGACCACGACTTCTTCCAGAGCAACAGCAACCTCGTACTGGACAGCGACGCCTCAGCCGACGAGGCCCGCCGTGCGAGCGGCGCCCTCGCCGGATATCTCGACACCCTCCTCGGCGAGAAGCTCGTCACCCCCGGCGACGACGTGCTGTCCGGAATGGGGCGCCGGGTCGCGGCGGGTGAGATGACCCGTCAGGAAGCCGTCCACATGGGCGTCGCGATGCTCATCGCCGGCCACGAGACCACCGCCACCATGATCAGCCTCGGCACCCTCGCACTGCTCCAGCACCCCGAGCAGCTCGCCCTGCTCCGCGACAGCGACGATCCGAGGACCGTCGCGGGATCGGTCGACGAGCTGCTGCGCTACCTGACCATCGTCCAGACCGGTGTGCGCCGCGTCGCCAAGGAGGACATCGCCGTCGGCGACCAGGTCATCCGCGCCGGGGACGGCATCATCTTCGACCTCGCCGCCGCCAACTGGGACCCCGAGGCCTTCCCCGAGGCCGACCGCCTGGACCTGGCCCGCCCGGCCCGCACGCACCAGGCGTTCGGCTACGGACCCCACCAGTGCCTGGGCCAGTCCCTGGCCCGCCTGGAGCTCCAGGTCGTCTACGGAACCCTCTACCGGCGCATCCCCACCCTGGCCCTGGCCGCCCCGCTCGACCGGCTCGCCTTCGACCACACCGGCACCACCTACGGCGTCCGCTGCCTGCCCGTCACCTGGTAGTCCCGCAGCCGGCGAAACGTAACGTACCGAGGAGTAACAGCATGAGCATGCGTGTGGAACTGGACGAGCCGAAGTGCGTCGCCTCCGGGCAGTGCGTCATGGCGGCCCCCGAGGTGTTCGACCAGCGGGACGAGGACGGTGTCGCGATCCTGCTGGACGACGACCCCGCGCCCGAACTCCACGACGGGGTGCGGGAAGCCGCCGCGATCTGCCCGGCGGCGGCGATCCACCTGGTGGAACAGTGAGGCGGATCGTCGTCGTCGGAGCCTCCGCCGCCGGGCTGGCAGCCGCCGAGACCCTGCGCAGGGAGGGGTACGAAGGCACGGTCACCCTCATCGGTGACGAGCCGCACACCCCCTACGACCGCCCGCCGCTGTCCAAACAGATCCTCTCCGGCACCTGGAGCACCGAACAGCTGACCCTGCGCCCGGGGACCGCCCTCGACGCGCTGGACCTCGACCTGCGCCTCGGCACCGCCGCCACCGGACTCGACCTCGGTTCCCGCGAGGTCCTCCTCGCCGACGGCACCGGGGCGAGGTACGACGGACTGGTCGTCGCCACCGGCGTACGGCCGCGCCGGCTGCCCGGTGAGGGGGCGCACGTGCTGCGCACCCTGGCCGACGCCGTGGCGCTGCGGGACCGGCTGCTGCCGGGGCGCAGGCTGGTCGTGGTCGGGGCCGGTTTCCTGGGGGCCGAGGCGGCTGCGGTGGCCCGGAGCCTCGGGGCGGAGGTCACCCTCCTCGAACCGGCGCCGGTACCGCTCGCCCACGCGGTCGGCGAGAAGGTGGGACAGGTCCTCGCGGAGGCCCACCGCGACCACGGCGTGGACCTCCGCACCGGGGTGACCGTGGTCCGCGCCGACGGGAGCGGGGTGCGTCTGGCCGACGGCGAGGTGGTAGAGGCCGACGACGTGCTGGTCGCCGTCGGTTCCGTACCGAACACCGAGTGGCTCACCGGCAGCGGTCTGACCGTCGACGACGGGCTGGTCTGCGACGAGTTCAGCGCCGCCGCACCGGACGTGTACGGCGCGGGCGACGTCGCCCGCTGGCACAACCCGCTGTTCGGCGTCCCGATGCGCGTCGAGCACCGGACCAACGCCGCGGAGCAGGGCATGGCCGCGGCCCGCAACCTGCTGAAGCCCCTGGCCCGCAGGCCGTTCGCGCCGGTGCCCTACTTCTGGTCCGACCAGTACGGGCTGAAGGTCCAGGCGTACGGCCGGCTGCGCGGCCACGACGAGGTCGCGGTCGTCGAGGGGGACCTCGCCGGACGGCGCTTCCTCGCCGCCTACCGCACGGGTGACCGCCTGGCCGGTGTGCTCGCCGTCGGCATGCCCCCCAAGGCGATCCGCGCCTGGCGGCAGTGCGTGGCCACCCGCACCACATGGAGCGACGCCCTGGGGAGCACCGCCTCCCCGGCCGGGGTCTGACCACACCGAACGGCTCGGCCGTCTCTCCGGAGCGGCCGGGCCCCGTCATACAGGAGGTCGCTCATGCACGAGGGCACACACCGGGAGCGCGACGTGGTGGTGGTGACCGGAGCGGGCGGGATGGGAGCCGCGATCGCCCGCAGGCTGGGCAGCGGACGCACTCTGATCCTCGCCGACGCGTCGGATCCGCCACTGGACCGGCTCGTCGGGGCGCTCCGCGCGGAAGGGCACGTCGTACGGGGGGTGATCACCGACGTGTCCGACCGCTCCGCCGTCGACGACCTCGCCCGGACCGCCGCGGGAGAGGGCCGGATCGCGGCGGTCGTGCACACGGCGGGCGTCTCCCCGGCAACCGCGTCCGCCCGGACGATCATGGCCGTGAACCTGCTGGGCACCGCCCATGTGATCGAGGCCTTCGAGCCGGTGGCGAGCCCCGGGACCTCACTCGTGTGCGTCTCCAGCATGGCCGGTCACTACGCCTCGCTGAGCCGGGAGGACGAGGCACTGCTGGCGTCAGCACCGGCCGAGGACCTGCTCGGGCTCGCCTCCGTCACCGCCGTCGGCGATGAGGCGACGGCCGCGTACATCCTGTCCAAGCGCGGCAACCACCTGCGGGTGCAGGCCGCCGCGCTGGCCTGGAACCTGCGCGGTGCCAGGATCAACAGCATCAGCCCGGGGGTCATCTCCACGGCCATGTCGAAGGCCGAGGCGGAATCACCCTCCGGCGCCCGTATGCTCCGGATGCTCCAGGACTGCGGTGCCGGCCGCACCGGGACACCGGCGGAGATCGCCGACGCCGTCGCCTTCCTCGGCGGGCCCGGGGCCGGCTACATCACCGGCACCGATCTGCTCGTCGACGGCGGCCAGGCGGCCTGGATCCGCTGCCACCGCGTGTGACAGCACGGCTCCGGTGCCGGCCGTGGACCCGGCCGGCCCGGAGTCGTGTGCGTTCACCGGTGCCGGCCTCAGTGCCCGTGGCCGCCGTCCTCGTGCCCGGACGTCGACGCGTCCGGCTCCGGAGCGGTCGCCGACGCCCCGGTCCGGACGGTGAAGGCCGCGGTGCGGACGGTGCCGTCGTGCTCGAAGTCCAGGAAGAGTCGGTACGTCGCCGAGCTGGGCGCGGTCGCGGTGAAGGTGACGGCCGGACCCGGCTCGGTGCGGCCGTCACCGGGCGCCCCGTCGGGGTGGACATGCAGATAGGCGAGGTCACCGGCGCGCAGTGCGACGAGGTGTCCGTAGGCGCCGAGGTAGGGGTCGAGGTCGGTGACGGGCTTGCCGCCCTTGCGCACGTCGAAGGTGAGGTCCTCCGCGACGCCGGGACGGAGGTCCCCGTTCAGGGTCACGGTGTATCCGTCGACCGTGGCGGTACGGGACGGCTTGGGGAGTTCGGCCGGTTTGTAGGTGCCCGCCACGGCGAGGCCGGCGCCCAGGGTGAGGTCGGGGGCGTTCTTCGCGCCCGGTGTGAAGTCCGCGAAGACCCGGTAGTCACCGGCGGCGGGCAGGGTGACGGGGGTGCTCCAGGTGCCGTCGGTGGCCCGGGTGGGGTGCAGGTGACGGTAGGTGGCCAGGTCGCGTGAGGCCAGGATCAGATGCAGCTCCTTGTCGTGCTCACGCTCGTACGAGGTGACGGGCCGGCCGGACCGGTCGCGTACGGCGAAGCGCAGTTCGCCCTCCTGTGCCGCCTTCAGGCGCGGGGTCATGAGGTCGAGGGTGTAGCCGGCCTCGGACACCTGGAGTCCTCCGGCCGCTGATTCCGCGTGGTCGCCGCCGTCCCCCGCCCCTTCCTGTTCCGTGCTGTCCGTGTGGTCGGCGTGAGGCGCGGGCCCGGTGCCGCCCAGAGGGCCCACCGTGTTGCCGAGGCCGTACGCGGCGCCGAAGGACACCGCGATTGCTGCGGTGAAGGACGTGATCTTCCCGGCGGTGTTCATGGCTGTTCCTCCTGGTCCGAGCGGAGTCCCGCGGCGGACCCCACACTCACGAGAATATACCCCTGTGGGGTATCTGCAGACTTCCTGGACTCCCTTGCGAAAAATACGGGTGGGGGGTATACCTGATCGAAGATACCCCACGGGGGTATAAAGATCCGAAGGGGGATCCCATGTCCTGGTCCACGTCCGAAGGCATCCGCACGAACGGCACCGATACCGGCACGGGCACCGGCGGCACCGCGACTGCCGGCGGGGGCTCCACCACCGTCACCGTCACCGTCTACCGGGTGTCCGGCATGACCTGCGGGCACTGCAGGACCGCCGTCACGCGGTCCGTCGGAGCGCTGGACGCGGTCGTGTCCGTCGACGTCGACGTGGCCGGCGGCCTGGTCACCGTCACCACCGCCGGAACACCGGACGACGCCGTGGTCGCTGCGGCGGTCGACGACGCCGGCTACGAGCTGACCGCCCGCGCCTGAGCGGCGCGCACGCTCACGGCAGCCGCCGGGGCCCGAATCCACGGCCCCGGCCCCACCCGTCCCGACGAGGAGCAGGAAATGACCACCAGGACTCAGGGCGCCGCCCAGGTCGAGCTAGCCATCGGCGGCATGACCTGTGCCTCGTGCGCGGCCCGCATCGAGAAGAAGCTCAACCGCATGGACGGGGTCGAGGCGACCGTCAACTACGCCACCGAGAAGGCGAAGGTCACCTACGCCGAGGACATCGCGGTCGAGGACCTGATCGCCACCGTCGAGGCGACCGGCTACTCCGCCCGGCAGCCCACCCCTCCCCGGCACGACGGCGAGGGCGCGGCAGCCGGACCGAGCGACGACGAACGGGCCGACGACGAACTGCGTCCGCTGCGCCAGAGGCTCGTCACCGCGGTCGTTCTCGCCGTTCCCGTCATCGCGATGGCGATGGTCCCGGCCCTGCAGATCGAATACTGGCAGTGGCTCTCGCTCACCCTCGCCGCGCCCGTCGTCACGTACGCGGCCTGGCCCTTCCACCGTGCCGCCGTCACCAACGCCCGGCACGGCGCGGCCACCATGGACACCCTGATCTCGGTCGGCACCGGCGCCGCGTTCCTGTGGTCGCTGTGGGCGCTCTTCTTCGGCACGGCCGGTACACCGGGCATGACGCACCCCTTCGAGTTCACCATCGCGCGCAGCGACGGCTCGGGGAACATCTACCTGGAGGCCGCGGCGGGCGTCACGGCCTTCATCCTGGCCGGCCGGTACTTCGAGGCACGCTCCAAGCGCAAGGCGGGTGCCGCGCTCAGGGCGCTCCTGGAGCTCGGCGCCAAGGAGGTGACCCTCCTGCGCGACGGACTCGAAGTCACCGTACCCACCGCCGAGTTGCGGGTGGGCGACCGCTTCCTGGTACGGCCCGGGGAGAAGATCGCCACCGACGGCACCGTCGTCGAAGGGGCCTCCGCCGTCGACGCGTCGATGCTCACCGGCGAGTCCGTACCCGTCGAGGTGTCCGTCGGCGACCCCGTCACCGGGGCGACCCTGAACGCCGGGGGCCGGCTGGTCGTCGAGGCCGCCCGGATCGGTGCCGACACCCAGCTCGCCCGCATGGCCGAGCTCGTCGAGGACGCGCAGAACGGCAAGGCCGCGGCCCAGCGCCTCGCCGACCGGATCTCCGCCGTGTTCGTGCCCGTCGTCATCGGGCTCGCGCTCGCCGCACTCGGCTTCTGGCTCGGCAGCGGCGCCGGCCTCACGGCCGCGTTCACCGCCGCCGTCGCCGTACTGATCATCGCCTGCCCCTGCGCACTCGGCCTGGCCACCCCGACCGCCCTCATGGTCGGCACCGGCCGCGGCGCCCAGCTCGGCATCCTCATCAAGGGCCCCGAGGTGCTGGAGACCACCCGCAAGGTGGACACCATCGTCCTCGACAAGACCGGCACCGTCACCACCGGCCGGATGACCCTGGTCGGCGTGCACACCGTGGGGGACACGGACGAGAAGGAGGTCCTGCGTCTCGCCGGAGCCCTGGAGCACGCCTCCGAGCACCCCATCGCCCAGGCCGTCGCCGCCGGCGCTTCGGAGGAGGCCGGCCCCCTGCCGACCCCGGAGGACTTCGCCAACATCGCCGGGCTCGGTGTCCAGGGCGTCGTCGACGGCCACGCCGTCCTCGTCGGCAGGGAGAAGCTGCTCACCGAGTGGGCCATGCAGCTGCCCGAGCCGCTCCGGCGCGCCAAGGACGAGGCGGAGAAGGCGGGAAGGACCGCGGTCGTCGTCGCCTGGGACGGCGAGGCACGTGCGGTCCTGGAGGTGGCCGACGCGGTCAAGGAGACGAGCCCCGAGGCCATCCGGCGGCTGCGCGCACTGGGTCTCACCCCGATCCTCCTGACCGGCGACAACAGGGCGGTCGCCGAATCCGTCGCCGCCGAGGTCGGGATCGACGAGGTCATCTCCGAGGTCATGCCCGAGGACAAGGTGGCCGTCGTCAGGAGGCTCCAGGCCGAGGGCCGCAGCGTCGCCATGGTCGGCGACGGCGTCAACGACGCGGCGGCGCTCGCCCAGGCCGACCTCGGGCTCGCGATGGGCACCGGCACCGACGCCGCCATCGAGGCCGGCGACCTGACCCTCGTCCGCGGAGACCTGCGGGCCGCGGCCGACGCGATCCGGCTCTCCCGCAAGACGCTCGGCACGATCCGCTCGAACCTGTTCTGGGCGTTCGCCTACAACGTGGCGGCCCTGCCGCTCGCCGCGGCCGGCCTGCTCAACCCGATGATCGCCGGAGCGGCCATGGCCTTCTCCTCCGTCTTCGTCGTCGGCAACAGCCTGCGCCTGCGCGGCTTCCGCGCCGCCGACTGAGACCGGGCACGGCGTACGGCGCCGGGGCGGACCGACGGTCCGCCCCGGTCCTGTGCCGTTCGTGCGGGTCAGGCGTGGAAGCCGTTGCACACCACGGACGTGTACTCCCCGGGCCCGCCATCGACGTGGTAGAACACCACCGTCCAGTCGCCCTTGTCGTCGCCCACCGGGATCGCGTCGACGACCCGGTCGCCGCCGAAGTGGGCCCGGAAGTCGTCGGGGTACTTGAGTGTGATGGTGCCGCCGGACGACCACCGGGAGTAGAGGTCGAACGGCTTGCTCGTGAAGCCGATGCCCTTGCTGACGGACCCGGTGGGCCGGCCGGTGGCGCGGTCCGTCTCGTGCGGCGGCCGCACCCCCACCGCCAGGTGGTACGGATCCGGCCGCTCGCCCTTCCCGGACTCCTTGGGGCGCAGCGTCACCGTGGCGGTGTCCGTTCCGGTCGTGTGCGAGACGCTGGACTCCAGGTTCATCGGCACATGGTCCAGCGCGAGATCCGCCGGGTCGCACGAGCCCGCGAGGAAGGCTGCCTGACCCGGATCGTCCGACAGGGTCCAGCGGTCCTTGGAGACACGGTCGTTCAGGATGTGGTCCGGGGGCCCGGCCGGAGTGGACGGGGCGGTGGTGCCGGGCGAGGAAGCGTCCGAGGAAGTGCCCGCCGTGCCCGATCCCCGCGCGCCTCCGGCCGACCCGCCGTCCGGGCCGGTCAGCTGCCAGACCAGCGCCGCGGCGGCCAGCACGACCGCGCAGGCCGTGAGCCAGAACCCTCTGCGGCGGACGGGACGCGGCGAGGCGTCCGGACCGTCGTACGGCGTGGGGGCCTGCGGGGGAGCGGCCACGTCCTCCCGTTCCGCGGCGTCGCCCGCGCGCGGCAGGACCTCGGTGCCCGCCGTCTCGCGTACGGGGACGGGGCCGTCGCCCTGGACCAGCGCGCGGTAGTGGGGGTCCGTCGCCAGCGCCGAGTCCACGGCGCACCGCGCGATCAACGTCGCCGGATCCGGCCGGTCCGCCGGGTCCTTGGCGACACACTCCCGGATCAGCGCGGCGAGCGCGGGCCGCACCCCCGCCAGGTCGATGTCCTCGTGCACCGCCCGGTAGCTCACGACCGACGGATCACCGGAGCCGTACGGGGGCCGGCCGGTGACCGTGTACGCGAGCGTCGCCCCAAGGGCGAAGACGTCAGCCGCCGGACCGGCCTCGTTCCGCCGGATCACCTCGGGCGCCGCGAACCCGGGCGTCCCCGTCGCCATCCCGTCCCTGGTGATGAAGGTCTGGTCGAGCCCTCGGGCGATCCCGAAGTCGATCAGCTGCGGACCCTGCGGCGAGAGGATCACGTTCTGCGGCTTGAGGTCCCGGTGGGTGACCCCGTGGACATGGACCGCCGCCAGCCCCTCGGCGAGCGCCGCGAGCAGCCGCAGGGCGCTGTCGGGCGGGAACGGCCCGCCCGCCTCCACCGCCCCGCGCAGCGTCGGCCCCGCCACGTACTCGGTGGCCAGCCAGTAGGGGGAGGTGTCGAGGGACGCCTCGATCAACTGGGCGGTGTACGCGCTGCGTACGGTCTCCACGGTCGCGGCCTCACGCCGGAACCGGGTCAGTGCCTCGGGGTGATCACTGATCTCGTCGCGGATCACCTTCACGGCCACCAGCCGCCCGCCGGGCGACCGGCCGAGATACACCTGTCCCATCCCGCCGGCGCCGAGACGGGCGAGTAGCCGGTACGCGCCCATGCGCGAGGGATCCTGGGGCCGCAGATCATCCACCGGCACGACTGTGCCATATCCGGGCACCCGTCGGACCCGGCGTCCCGGAATCGGCAGGCACCCCGCGCGGACCGCTCCGACCCGGCCGGACAAATCCCCGGATGCCATGAGCGGGAGCGGGTACGCGCCGTCCGGGCCCGCTCCGCCGGGACCTCCGCAGCCCGGCGACCGTACAGCGCCCGCGCTCCCGCCCCGGGATGCGGAGGGCGGCGAACGAACCGAGGATGCCTAGGGGACCGGCCGCGGGGCCCGGACCGTACGCACCGGCAAGCGACATCCCGAGGGAGACACCACCATGGCGCCCGAGCGATCCTCCTCCGGCAGCACCTCACCGCGCGACCCCGCCCTCGCCCTGCCGGTGGCGGACCGGGCCGGATGGAGCGCACTGGACGTGCGGGCGGTCGACACCGTACGCGTACTGGCCGCCGACGCCGTGCAGAAGACCGGCAACGGACATCCCGGTACGGCGATGAGTCTGGCCCCGCTCGCCTATCTGCTGTTCCAGCAGGTCATGCGGCACGATCCGGGCGACGACCGGTGGCTCGGCAGGGACCGCTTCGTACTCTCCTGCGGCCACACCAGCCTCACGCTCTACATCCAGCTCTACCTCGCGGGCTACGGCCTGGAGAAGGAGGACCTGGAGGCGCTGCGGACCTGGGGCTCGGCGACCCCCGGGCATCCGGAGTACCAGCACACCCGCGGTGTCGAGATCACCACCGGACCGCTGGGACAGGGCCTGGGCGCCGCGGTCGGGATGGCCATGGCCGCCCGCCGGGAGCGGGGACTCCTCGACCCCGACGCCGCCCCGGGCACCAGCCCCTTCGACCACCACGTCTACGTGATGGCGTCCGACGGCGACATGATGGAAGGCGTCGCGTCCGAGGCCTCGTCGCTCGCCGGCCACCAGCAGCTGGGCAACCTCGTCGTGTTCTACGACTCCAACCACATCTCCATCGAGGACGACACCGACATCTCCTTCAGCGAGGACGTCCCGGCCCGCTACGCCGCGTACGGCTGGCACACGCAGACCGTGGACTGGACCCGCACGGGCGACTACGTCGAGGACGTCGATGCCCTGCTCGCCGCGATCGAGGCCGCGAAGGCGGACCGGGAACGGCCGTCCCTGATCATGCTGCGCACGATCATCGGATGGCCCGCCCCGACGAAGCGGAACACCGGCAAGGCGCACGGAGCGGCCCTGGGGGACGACGAGGTCGCCGGCACCAAGCGGCTTCTCGGCTTCGACCCCGAGTCGTTCTTCCCCGTCGAGGACGAGGTCCTCGCCCACACCCGGGAGGTCGGCGCGCGGGGCAAGGAGGCCAGGAAACGCTGGCAGCGGACCTACGAGACCTGGCGGACCGCGAACCCCGGGCGCGCGGCGCTGCTGGACCGGCTGCGGGAGGGGGAACTGCCCGACCGGTGGACCGACGCCCTGCCGGTGTTCCCGGCCGACCCGAAGGGCATGGCCACCCGCAAGGCGTCCGGCGAGGTGCTCACCGCCCTCGCACCCGTGCTGCCCGAACTGTGGGGCGGCTCGGCGGACCTCGCGGGCAGCAACAACACCACCATGGACGGCGAGCCCTCCTTCGTCCCGTCCGACCGGCAGACCCCGGAGTTCGCCGGCGGCCCCTACGGGCGCACCCTGCACTTCGGCATCCGCGAACACGCCATGGGCGCCGTACTCAACGGCATCGGCCTGCAGAGCCTCACCCGCCCCTACGGCGGCACGTTCCTCACGTTCAGCGACTACATGCGGCCCGCCGTCCGCCTCGCCGCGCTGATGAAACTGCCCGTCACCTACGTCTGGACCCACGACTCGATCGGGCTCGGCGAGGACGGCCCCACCCACCAGCCCGTCGAACACCTCGCCGCCCTGCGCGCGATCCCCGGCCTCGACGTCGTACGCCCCGGCGACGCCAACGAGACCACGGTCTGCTGGCGGACGGTCCTGGAACACGCCGACCGCCCCGCCGGACTCGTGCTGACCCGGCAGAACCTTCCGGTGCTGGACCGCACCGACGGCGTCCACGCCCCGGCCGAGGGAGCGGCCCGCGGCGCCTACGTCCTCGTGGACGCCGCCACGAGCACCCCGGACGTCATCCTGGTGGCGACGGGGTCCGAGGTCCAGATCGCCCTCGACGCCCGCAAGCTGCTGGCCGACGAGGGACTGGCCGTACGCGTGGTCTCGATGCCCTGCCGCGAATGGTTCGCCGAGCAGCCGTTGTCCTACCAGGACGAAGTGCTGCCACCGGACGTGCGTGCCCGCGTCGGTGTCGAGGCCGCCGTCGGCCAGGGCTGGCGCGAGGTGGTCGGCGACGCGGGCCGGATCGTCGGTCTGGAGCACTACGGGGCGTCCGCCGACTACCGGACGCTCTACGAGGAGTTCGGCATCACCGCCGAAGCCGTCGTCGCCGCCGCGCGCGGCAGCATCCGCGACGCGGTGGAGCCTCCGAGGCCCGGCGGGCAGAGGCCGTAGGCGTCCGTCAGCTCATCTGACGCCGCACCAGTTCATGGAGCTGCCCGCCGGTGTCCGCGAGGAGCTCGGCGGGCGGCCCCTCCTGGACGACCCGGCCCTCCGCCATCACGATCACACGGCGGCGTCCATGACCGTGGACAGCCGGTGCGCGATCACGACCCGGGTGCCCCGTAGGGCCCCGGTGCTCTCGATCACCGTGCGCTGCGTCTCGTTGTCGAGCGCGCTGGTCGCCCCGTCGAAGAACAGGACGCGGGGACGCCGGACGAGACGAGAGCCTGGGCGACCATCAGCCGCTGGCGCTGCCCACCGGAGACCGCCCCGCCACCGGAGATCATCGTGTGCAGGCCCATCGGCATCCGCTTGACGTCCTCGGCCAGACCGCCATCGCCGCGGCCTCCCACGCCTCCTCCTGACTGAAGACCTCCGCGCCGCAGACGCAGTCGAGGATCGCCCCGGACAGCGGCTGGGAGTTCTGCAGCACGACCCCGCACTGGCGGCGCACCGCCGCCCGGTCGAGCGAGGCCAGGTCCTGGCCGTCGTACAGCACGCTGCCCGTGACCGGTTCGTCGAAGCCGATGAGCAGCCTCAGCAGCGTCGACTTGCCGCACCCGCCGGGTCCCACGATCGCGACGATCTCGCCCGGCCGCACGGTCAGCGACACCCCGTCGAGGACCACGGCTCCGAGGGCCCCGCGAATGCTGCGGACGGCCATCGGTCAACGGTGGGCGGACGGTGCGTACGGGCGAGGTCACCGGATTCATCCGATGAACCGGCTGCACCACCCTTCACTCGGGCGACGCGCGGCGCTACCATCGGGGTGCTTTATGGGAGCGCTCCCATCTCTGTGTCAGCCCCGTACCGCCGCCCCGCGGCGGTCCAGCTCGGAGAGGACGCTTCCGTGCCCTTGAGCGCCAGACCCTTCGCCGCCCTACTGGCGGCACTCGCCCTGACCCTCGGACTGTCGATCACCGGCAGTCCGGCCGCAGCACGCACCGACGAGACGCCCCCCGCGGCCGAAGCATCCGATGTGTCGATCGCCGCGGACACCTATACCTGGAAGAACGCGCGGATCGACGGCGGCGGTTTCGTACCGGGCATCGTCTTCAACCGGTCCGAGAAGAACCTTGCCTACGCACGCACCGACATCGGCGGTGCCTACCGCTGGGACCAGACAGACAAGCGGTGGGCCCCGCTGCTGGACTGGATCGACTGGGACAAGTGGGGCTGGTCCGGCGTGGTGAGCCTCGCCTCCGACACGGCCGAGCCCGACAACGTGTACGCCGCCGTGGGTACGTACACCAACAGCTGGGACCCGACGAACGGGGCGGTCCTGCGCTCCTCGGACCGGGGCGCATCCTGGAAGGCCGCCACGCTCCCCTTCAAGCTCGGCGGCAACATGCCGGGGCGCGGGATGGGGGAGCGGCTCGCCGTCGACCCGAACAAGAACTCCGTCCTCTACCTGGGCGCGCCCAGCGGCAAGGGACTGTGGAGGTCCACCGACTCGGGGGTCACCTGGTCGGAGGTGACAGCCTTCCCGAACCCCGGCAACTACGCGCAGGACCCGTCCGACACCAGCGGATACGCCAGCGACAACCAGGGCATCGTGTGGGTGACGTTCGACGAGCGCTCCGGCGGCGCGGGCAGCGCCACCCAGGACATCTACGTCGGGGTCGCCGACAAGGAGAACACCGTCTACCGCTCCACGGACGGCGGCGGCACCTGGTCCCGGATCGCCGGCCAGCCGACCGGATACCTCGCGCACAAGGGCGTACTCGACTCCTCGACCGGCCACCTCTATCTGACGCTGAGCGACACGGGCGGCCCGTACGACGGCGGCAAGGGGCGCATCTGGCGGTACGCCACCGGGACCGGTGAGTGGACGGACGTCAGCCCGGTCGCGGAGGCGGACACCTACTACGGGTTCAGCGGGCTCTCCGTGGACCGGCAGAAATCCGGCACCCTCATGGCCACCGCGTACAGCTCCTGGTGGCCCGACACCCAGATCTTCCGCTCCACGGACAGCGGCGCGACCTGGACGAAGGCCTGGGACTACACCAGTTACCCCAACCGTTCGAACCGGTACACGCAGGACGTCTCCTCCGTCCCCTGGCTCTCCTGGGGCGCCAACCCGTCCCCGCCCGAGACCACGCCCAAGCTGGGCTGGATGACGGAGGCGCTGGAGATCGACCCCTTCGACTCGAACCGGATGATGTACGGGACGGGCGCCACGGTCTACGGCACCGAGAACCTCACGTCCTGGGACTCCGGCGGCCAGTTCAAGATCACCCCGATGGTGAAGGGGCTGGAGGAGACGGCGGTCAACGACCTGGCGAGCCCGCCGTCCGGTGCCCCGCTGCTGAGCGCGCTCGGTGACATCGGAGGCTTCCGGCACACGGACCTCGATGCGGTGCCCGCGATGATGTTCACCTCGCCGAACCTCGACTCGACCACCAGCCTGGACTTCGCGGAGTCGTCCCCCGGCACGGTCGTGCGGGTCGGCAACGCCGACGCCGCCCCGCACATCGGATTCTCGACCGACAACGGGGCCAACTGGTTCCAGGCCTCCGAGCCCTCCGGCGTCACCGGCGGCGGCACGGTTGCCGCAGCGGCGGACGCCAGTGGATTCGTCTGGAGCCCGGACGGCGCGGCCGTCCACCGCACCACGGGCTACGGCAACTCCTGGACCGCGTCCACCGGCATCCCGGCCGGGGCAACGGTCGAGTCCGACCGGAAGAACCCGAAGAAGTTCTACGGCTTCAAGGCCGGCACCTTCTACGTGTCGACCGACGGAGGCGCCACCTTCACCGCCAAGGCGAACAACCTGCCCGCCGAGGGCAACGTCCGCTTCAAGGCGCTGCCCGGGACCGAGGGCGACATCTGGCTCGCGGGCGGCACCGCGGCCGGGACGTACGGACTGTGGCGCTCCACCGACTCCGGTACGAGCTTCACCAGGTTCTCCGGCGTGGAGCAGGCGGACAGCGTGGGCTTCGGCAAGGCCGCCGCGGGCGCCTCGTACCAGACCGTCTTCGTCAGCGCGAAGATCGGCGGGGTGCGCGGCATCTTCCGGTCCACGGACGGCGGTGCGAACTGGACCCGGATCAACGACGACGCGCACCAGTGGGGCTGGACGGGTGCCGCGATCACGGGTGACCCGCGGGTCTACGGGCGGGTGTACGTCTCCACGAACGGCCGCGGGATCCAGGTGGGCGAGTCCTCGGACACCGGCGGGGGAGGCACGGACCCGGACCCCGGCACGGACCCTGAGGAGCCGCCGGCCGATGCCGACTGCTCGGTGACGTACAAGGTGACCAACCAGTGGTCCGGCGGCTTCCAGGCCGATGTGACGGTCACCAACACCGGGGCCACGGCCTACGACGGCTGGCAGCTCGGCTGGTCGTTCCCCGACGGGCAGAAGGTCACCCAGATGTGGAACGCCACCTCGCAGCAGGACGGGGCGAAGGTGACGGCCACGAACGCGGGCTGGAACGCCAAGGTGGCGGCCGGCTCCTCGGCGGGCTTCGGCTTCTCGGGCAGCTGGACGGGCGCCAACACCGAGCCGACGGCGTTCACGCTGGGCGGTGAGGTCTGCACCGTCGGCTGACGCACGCGGACCGGCGTGGGAGGCGGACCCTTCCGCGCCGGGGCCGCGGGCTCGCCCGAAATGGACACGACGCACCCTGTGTGCTGCATTGGAGTGGACGTACTTCGCCTGGGAGGCACCCGTCGTCGACGTCGACGTGCTGGTCGTAGGAGCGGGTCCGGTCGGTCTGACTGCCGCGTCCGAGCTGAGTCGCCGGGGCCTCGCCTGCCGGGTGGGCGACCGGCTCCCGGCCCGTCCGCCCTACGCCAGGGCGGTGGGCGTCCAGCCGCGGACCCTGGAGATCTGGGACCGGATGGGCATGGTGCGCGAGGCACTGGAGACGGCCGTCCCGATACGGGGACAACTCCTCTACGCCAACGGCGTGGAACAGGCGAGGATCGAGCTCACCCTGCCCCCGGACGTGCCCTACGGCTTCGCCGCACTCCCGCAGTACGAGACGGAACGGCTCCTCGAAGAACTCCTGGAACGCTGGAAGTGGTCCGGCGGACGGTCCGTCACGCACGGAGCGGCATCGGGTCCGATGCCGACGACCCGGACACGATGATGCGCCGGGAGGCCCAGCTCCTGGTCGGCTACCGAGGCAGCCCCGTCGTCGGGCCGGACGGCTTCTCGCACGACGGTCCCGCTCCGGGCGACCGCGCCCCCGACTGCGGCGGCCTCACCTACGCCCTGGCTGCCTTCCCCGTACGGCTGTTCACCGTGCCGCGTGGACGGGACCACACGCTGCTGCTGTACGCGGACCACGAGGAACAGGCGGACCGGTTCGACGAGGTGGCGGCCGCTGCCGGGCGCGCGGCGCCCGGCCTGCTGAACGCCTGCGCGGTACTCGCCCCGAAGGTGCGGGCTCCCGGACTGCGGCTGCCCGCCGTGCACGACGGCCTCGACGAGTTCCGGTCGGCGTACGGCGCACGGGGCGGCGAGGCGATCCTCGTACGGCCGGACGGATACCTCGGGCTACGGTCCACCCCGGCGACCGGCCCTGAACTGTGTGCGCATCTGCACCTGCTCTTCGGGCGTGACGCGGGGCCCGGCAGTGACCGACTGCCGGGCCCCGCGCCGTACGGTGAGTGAAGCTCAGCTCACCTCACCTCACCCCGCCTCAGGGGAAGGAGACCACCTGGGACGGGATGGTCGACGTACCGGAGGTGGGGGCTCCGGTGTTGTTGATGACGTGTTCGTACTGGCCATGGCCGCCGAGTGACACGACGAGCAGGTCGTGGAACTTCACGCCGGGTTTCACCGGGGCCTGGAATCCGTGCTGCTGGCGGATCGTCGGGTCGACGTTGAAGTAGCAGTAGCTGCCCATGCCCCAGCCCTCGTGGGTGGTGACGGAGTCGTCGACCTTGTAGGCGGCGTAGCCTTTGATGTCGCCGTTCTGGACGGCGGCCTGGTTGGGCGCGTCGTAGGCCTTCTCGTTCTGGAAGAAGATCGTTTTCCCGTTCTCGCCGTACCACTGGACGTCGTACTTGTTGAAGTGCTCGACGAACAGGCCGGTGGCCAGGACGTCGTCACCGTTGACCCGGAGGCCGTAGTCGGACCGGTTGGTTTCCCAGCCGACTCCTTCGCCGTGGTCGGCACGCCAGAGCCAGGTGTGGTCGATGATCGTGTCGTCGCTGTTGACGACGATGCCGGTGGTCGCCTTGCCGGGGCCGGCGCCGCCGATGCGGACGAACACGTCCTGGAGGGAGGTCGGGTTGGCCGAGTGGTCGGCAAGGGCGCCGTCGGGGCCGACCTCGATGAGGGTCCCGGAGTTGACCGGGCCCGCGTCGATGAGGAGTCCGGCGAGCTTGACGCCGTCGACGTCGCCGATCTTGATCGCGGTCACGCCGTTGTCCGGGATGATTGTGGCCAGGCCCAGGCCGAGTGCGATCGTGTCGGCGCGGTTGATCTCGATGGTCTCGTTCACGTGGTAGATGCCCGGGGTGAAGAGCAGGTGCAGGCCCTGGCGTACTGCTGCGTTGATGGTCTGTGCCGTGGCGCCGGGTTTGACCACGTAGAACTGGTCGAGTGGGACGGACTCGCCCTGGGGGGTGCCGTTCCAGGAGACGCCGCGGGTGTTGGTGCGTTTGGCGGGGACGAAGACCTTGTAGTCGTTGCCGTCGAGGTGGAGGAAGGGCTTCTCGCGGGAGACGGGGGTGGTTTGCAGGGTGGTGTAGGGGGGTTCGGGGAAGCTTTGTGCGGGGGCGCCTTCGACGCCGGAGAAGGTCATGTTCCAGACGCCGTTGCCCCAGCTGCCGATGGTGCTGTCGCGGGTGTACCACTGTTGTTGGGAGTAGGGGGCGACCTGGCCGTCGATCTTGCTGTCGGCGATGTAGCCGCCGCTGGCCCAGCCGTAGCCGTCGGGGGCGAGGTTGAGGCCGCCCTTGACGTGCATGCGGCGGAAGGGGGCGGCCTGGGAGACGGCCCAGCGGTTGGTGCCGCTGACGGGGTTGAGGGCGAGGTTCTCGGCGGAGCGCCAGAAGTTCTGGGTGGCGTTGCCGTTGAACCAGCCGGCGTCGACGGTCACGTCGCCGTTGAAGGTGGTGTCGTCGGGTTTGAGGCCGAGTCCGGCGATGGAGGTGTAGAAGCCGATCTGGGCGTTGATGTTGTTGTAGGTGCCCGGTTTGAACATGAGGGCGTAGCGGTCGGTCCCGAACTGGGCCGACTCCTGCTTCTTGAAGATCTCGTCGACCTTGCCCTGGATGTCGGGCGTCGACGGGTCGAAGACCAGCACGTTGGGACCGAGATCACCACCGCCGGGGATCTGCGGGTCGCCCCCGCCGCCCGTCGTGCCGAACACCTGGAACTCCCAGAGGGAATAGCCGTACCCGGTGGCCCGGGCGGTGCCCGTCAGCCGGACGTAGCGTGCGGTGCCGGAGACGTCGAGCGTCTCCGTGCCGCCGGGGCCCGTGGTGGTCGAGTAGGCGGTGCTCCAGGTGTTGTTGTCCGAGGAGAACTCGATCCGGTAGGCGGTGCCGTAGGCCGCCTCCCACCGCAGGACGATCTGGCTCACCGAGGCGGCGGCGCCGAGGTCGACCTTGATCCACTGAGGATCGGCGAAGGCGCTCGCCCATCGCGTGCCGTTGTCGCCGTCGACCGCGGAGCCGGCGGGGGTCCCGCCGTTCTCCTGGCTGGAGGCGGTGACCGTCTTGCCCTGGGACAACAGCGACGGTGCCGCGCTCGCGGACGTCGTGGGGACGAACGCGAGGAGCGAGAGGACGAGTCCGGCGACGACGGCCAGCACACCGCCGCGTCTTCCGCGCGGTGAGGGGACGGGTCTGTGGAACAGAGGGGGTGCGTACATGGGGGTCTCCTGAGCCGTGGGGCGGGTACACGACGCGCACAGCCGGAGAGAGCGCTCTCCGGCTGCGGCAGATACTTCACCCTTGTTACGAACACGTCAAGAGATGTGCAACAACAGATGTCTCAGGGCCTGTTGACGACAAGAACTGATGGCATCTCCGCTGTGATTGCCCCTTTGGCTCGACCTCCGCGGTGACGGAACGTGAGATCTGACGCGCGGTTTCTTCAAAAAGTAACGGATCGGCCCGGGCGGTTCCGGTACTGCTCCTGGTCACGGCCCGCCGTGGGCTCACCCCAGGTCGGACATGTCGAGTACGAAGCGGTAGCGGACATCGTTGTTCCGCAGGCGGTCGAGGGCCTCGTTCACCCGCGCCGAGGGGAGCAGTTCGATGTCCGCGGTGATGCCGTGCTCGGCGCAGAAAGCCAGCATGGCGGCGGTCGCGGGCCTGCCGCCGCTCCCTGCCGAGCTGAGCTTCTTGCGCCCCACGAGCAGGTCCATGGTCTCCACGGTGACGGGCCCGAGATACCCGAGCTGGCTGAGTGTGCCGTCCATGGCGACCAGGCGCAGGTACGGGCCGAGGTCGTGCGGGGCGGAAACGGTGTCGATGACGACGTCGAAGCTGTCGCGGGCCTCCTTCATCTGCTCCGGGTCCGTGGAGGCGATGAGGGCGTGGGCGCCGAGACGGCGGGCGTCGTCGGCCTTGTCCGGGGAGCGGCTGAGGACGGAGGTGTCGGCGCCGAGCGCCACCGCGATCTTGACCGCGAGATGGCCCAGGCCGCCCAGCCCCGCCACGGCGACGCGGCTGCCGGGTCCGACGCCGAGGGAGCGCAGGGGTTCCCAGACGGTGATCCCGGCGCAGAGCAGAGGTGCCGCGGCGGCCGGATCCAGGCCGGCGGGAAGGATGTGGGCGAACCGGTCGCGGACGACGTATTCGCGGGAGAAGCCACCCAGGGTGGTCGATCCGTCATGCCGGTCGACGCCCCCGTAGGTGAGGGTCGGGAAGGCGTGGCAGAAGTTCTCCTGGCCGGCCTCGCACATCGGGCACTCGCCGCACGAATCGACGATGTTGCCGACCGCGACGGGGTCGCCGGGGGAGAAGCGGGTGACCGCCGTCCCCGTCTCGGTGACCACGCCCGTGAACTCGTGCCCCGGCACCAGCGGGTGGCCCGCCTCGCCGTCGTGGGCGTGGACGGCGTGCAGATCGGTGTGGCAGACGCCGCAGTAGTCGACCCGGACCGCGAGATCGTCGGGGCGCAGGTCGCGCCGCGTCAGCGACGTACGCCGCAAGGGTGTCGTCGCCCCGTCCGCCTGCCAGCCGGTTGTTGTCCGCACCGTGCAACTCCTTAAACAGACTGTTCTGTCTATTTCAAGGTAAGGGCATCCGGGCCGCCAGGCAAACCAACTGTTCTGTTTGGTAGCGTGAAGGCATGGCAGACCAGCCCCTTACCCCGCGCGGAGCGGCGACGTACCGGCGCATCCTCGACGTGGCGACCCAGGAATTCGCCGAGCACGGGATCGCCGGAGCGCGCATCGAGCGGATCGTGGCTGCCGCGCGCAGCAACAAGGCGCAGCTCTACGCCTACTTCGGCAACAAGGACGGGCTCTTCGACGCCATCTTCTTCGGCTCCCTCGAACGGATCATGAACGTCGCCCCGATCGACGCCACCGACCTCGCGGACTGGGCCGTACGCCTCTACGACGAGTACCTCCGCCGCCCCGACCTCATCCGGCTGGCCACCTGGGCCCGCCTGGAGCGTCGGCCGGGCGGGCACCTGGTTGACGACCCCGACCGCCTCGACGACCTCAAGCTGCGCGCCATCGCCGAAGCCCAGTCGGCCGGTCTGGTGCGCCGGGGGGACCCGTTCGACGTGATGGCCATGGTCATCGCCATGTCCATGGCCTGGTCGCCGGTCAGCAACGTCTACGCGGCGACCGCCGACGAGCCCTCCGAAGTGCACGAACAGCGCCGCGCCCTGCTCCGCGAGAGCGTCCGCCGCGCGGTGGCGGCGGACTGACGGAGCGCGGGACGGCGCCGTTGCGCGCCGCGGAATCCGGCCGGGAGTGTTGCGCGCGGAGGCTCCGGGCCCGGGCGTGTTGCGCGGAGTGGGCGCGCCGGGCCGGGCGTGTCGCGTGCCACGGACCCCAAGTGGTGCGACCGGTCACCTCAGTTGGCCGCGTGGACGAACCTCGCAGGTCGCGGACGGTCCTCATGACGCATGCTCACCACGACACGCCGGTGCGGGGTGTCGGCGGCCGAGTGAAGCGCCCGGGTCCGGAAGCGGCACGCCCCGCGGGACCACCCATGATCACCGTCGCGCAAACATCCTCTCGGCGTGGCGTGCCCTCCAATGGGTGATATCCGGCCCGCAGTCACACGATGAGCCCATGGCATCGCTCGAATGCGGCGCTCTCCAGTGGTGGGAAGCGGAATTCCGGCTGACGGTGGAGCACGTCGCACCTGTGATCCGATGAGCCGACAACCAGCCGGCCGTCGCAGGGGTGGCGAAAGGACTGTGTATCCATGCGCTCTGCCCGCACCCTGTTCGCATCGGCCGCCGTCACGGCGGTCCTCGCGGTCTCCGTCCCCGCCGCATACGCCGTGACCTCGGCAGACGGCTGGGACAAGGACAGCGGATCCTCCTCCAGCAGCAACAACGACGACCGTGAGAAGCCGGACTCCTGGAAGCACGAGAAGCCTGAGGGCGGTGTGCACACCGGTGGTGGTGCGCTGGCCGGCATCACGGCGGACGACTGGCAGAAGGACAAGGGGTCGGAGTCCGCGACGGGTAACAACGCGGACCGTGAGAAGCCCGAGTCGTGGAAGCACGAGAAGCCTGAGGGTGGTGTGCACACCGGTGGTGGTGCGCTGGCCGGCATCACGGCGGACGACTGGCAGAAGGACAAGGGGTCGGAGTCCGCGACGGGTAACAACGCGGACCGTGAGAAGCCCGAGTCGTGGAAGCACGAGAAGCCTGAGGGTGGTGTGCACACCGGTGGTGGTGCGCTGGCCGGCATCACGGCGGACGACTGGCAGAAGGACAAGGGGTCGGAGTCCGCGACGGGTAACAACGCGGACCGTGAGAAGCCCGAGTCGTGGAAGCACGAGAAGCCTGAGGGTGGTGTGCACACCGGTGGTGGTGCGCTGGCCGGCATCACGGCCGACGACTGGCAGAAGGACAAGGAGTCCGAGTCCGGCAGCACGACGGACAGCGGGAAGCCGGGTTCCTGGGAGCACAAGAAGCCTGAGGGCGGCGTGCACACCGGTGGTGGCGCGATGGCCCTGTCCGGCAGCGGCCTGGCCGCAGGCTCGGTGCTGATGCTCGGTGGCCTCGGTGCCGCCGCGTACAAGATGCGCCGCCGCAACGCCTCGGGTGCCGCGGCAGTCTGACGGGCGCCCGCACCGCTGAACGAATCCTGTCGTGGCCGCCGCCCTTCCCGGGCGGTGGCCGCGCCGATTTTCCCGGTCCTCGTACCTCAGCTCTTCCCTCACGCGAAAGGAAGCACGCGCATGGCCGCCCAGCAGCCGTCCGACTCAGACTCCGCCTCCCCTGCCCCCGGCCGTTCCCTGCTGTGGCCCGCCGTTGCGGTGGGGCTCGGCTTCCTCCTCGTCTACAACTCGATCGACGCCTCGGCGGGGGTCCCGCCGCCCGTCGCCGCCCTGGCCTCCGCCCCCGCGCCCGCCGTCACCGCCCCGGCCCTGCCCTCGTCGTCGCCCACCCCCAAGCCGTCGGCTTCCGCGCCTGCCGTCGACCACGGACTGCCCCGGTCCGAACCCGAGCGGATCAGGATCAAGAAGATCGCGGTCGACGCCCCCTTCACACCGCTGGCCATCGGCCCGTCGGGGCGGCTGGACGCGCCGCCCGCGAACGACATGAACCTGGCCGGCTGGTTCAAGGACGGGGCCACTCCCGGCGAGCGCGGTACCTCCGTCGTCGCCGGTCACGTCGACACCAAGACGGGCCCGGCCGTGTTCCTGCTGCTGAGCACGCTCAAGGCGGGCAACAAGGTGAGCATCACCCGGGAGGACGGCATCGACACCGTCTTCAAGGTGGATTCGGTCGAGACCTTCAGCAAGGCGGACTTCCCGAACGACCGGGTGTACGCCGACAACGGTACGGCCCAGCTGCGGCTGATCACCTGCGGCGGCGAGTTCGACAAGAAGGAGAAGGACTACAAGGACAACGTGGTGGTGTTCGCCCACATGGTGGGCGCCAGGAACTCGTGACGGGCGCCAGAGGGCTTGACCTTGACGCGCAGGTGAGGGTTTAGCGTCTGCGTGCCGCCGGCCGGCCGGCGGCACGGTACGCAGACGAGGAGCCCCGCATGACCGTTCGCCCGTCCCTGCCCCGTACCTCCCGGGAAGTGCGGCTCGCTTCCGTACCCGAAGGACTGCCGCGCCCGGAGCACTTCCATGTCGTGGAGACGCCGCTGCCGCGGCCGGGGCCCGGCGAGGTGCTGGTGCGCAACACGCACTTCCAGGTCGTCCCCGCCTTGCGTACGGTCATCGGCGGGGGAGTGGAGGGTGCGCCCTTCCCCGGTGTGAGCCCCGGTGACACCCTGTTCGGTGCGGCCGTCGGTGAGGTCGTGGCCGCTCCGGGCCCCGGCGGACCACCGGTCGGCGCACAGGTGTCGCACTACCTCGGCTGGCGTGAGTACGCCGTGGTCCCCGCCGCCGGATGCACCTCGCTCGACGGGGAACTGCCCGACCCGGTCGCCTACCTGTCCCAGGGCGCCCTGGCATACGCCGCCCTGACCCGGGTCGCGGAACTCCGGGCCGGGGAAACGGTGTTCGTCTCGGGCGGGGCAGGGTCGGTCGGGTCCATGGCGGGACAGATCGCCCGGCTGCTCGGTGCCGGACGGGTGATCGGAAGTACCGGCTCACCGGCCAAGGCCGACCGGATGACGGAAGACCTGGGATACGACGCGGTCGTCCTGAGGGGCCCGGACGGCTCGGTCTCCGCCCGGCTGGCCGAGGCGGCCCCCAAGGGGATCGACGTCTTCGTCGACATGGTCGGGGGCGAGCAACTGCGCGCTGCCGTCGGAGCTGCCCGGCCCGGCGCGCGCTTCGTCCTCGTCGGAGCGCTGTCCGGTCAGCTGGCCGCACAGGGCAGCGGCACCACGGCACCGGTCGAGATCGACTCCTTCCAGCTCGTCGTCAAGCGGATCACGATGAGCGGCATCAGCGGCCTGGACCACCCGGAGGTCCTCGGCGAGTGGAACCGGACGTTCGGGCGATGGCTGCGGTCGGGGGAGATCACCTTCCCGCATGTACGGATCGCGGGCATGGACCACGCCGCCCGGGCGTTGCACGAGATGATCGGCGGTCACCATCTCGGAACCGTCGTCGTCACGTTGTGAGAAGGCTGCGGGAAGCCAGGGGGTGGCAGATGCGGATCGGTGACGCCGCCGCAGCGGCGGGGACCACGAGCAGAGCGCTGCGGTTCTACGAGGAGCGGGGGCTGCTGCCACCACCGACGCGCAGCACGACGGGCCAGCGCCAGTACGGGACGCGGGACGTCGCGAGGGTCAGGGTCATCCGTGAACTGCTGGCCCTGGGGCTCACCGTCGAGGATGTGCGCCACTGTTCGGACCGCCTGGACCTGCTGGTGGACGAAGGACCCCGGCGGTGCTCGGGATTCGGCGAAGGAGGCGTGGCGAGCGAGGGCGTCGCGGCGCGGCGGCTGGCCGTGCTCGACGCCGAGATCCATCGGCTGACCCGGCTGCGTGAGCAGCTCGCGGCCAGAATCACCGGGCGCACGGCGGTCTCCTGAGCCTGTCCGCACGCCGGTCTCCTGACGCCGGTCTCCCGGGGCCGGCGCAGGCCGTCGGCGCGTACGGTTCAGCCGGTGCGCAGGCCCTGGCCTTCCGCCGTGGCGACCTGGTGGAGGGTCCGGCCGGTGCGGGCCGAGCGGGCGTGGTACGGATCCGGGGTGCCCGGCCTGTCGTGGACGGCCTGCCGGTCGTTGGCCTTGATCAGCAGCCACGCCTCGGGCGCCTGCGAGTCACCCTCGTCGCCCACCTGGAAGCGGGTGAGCGTGAATTCGCCGTGCAGCTTCGCCCCGTCGAGCCAGAAGGTCGCGTGCCCGCGCTCCAGGGACTCGCCGAAGGGGACGGGCGCGCCCCCGGGGTCGTGGCTGAGGGGCCGGTAGGTCCCCTGGTCCCAGACGATGACGGTGCCGCTGCCCTGTTCGTCCTGCGGGATGACGCCTTCGAACTCGCGGTACTCCAGCGGATGGTCCTCGGTCGGCACGGCCAGCCGCTTGTCGCGCGGATTGTCCGAGGGGCCGCGAGGCACGGCCCAGGACCTGAGTACGCCGTCGACCTCCAGCCGGAAGTCGAAGTGCATCCGCCGGGCGTCATGGATCTGCACCACGAAACGCCGTCCGCCGTCGCTGTTCACGGCTGAAGTCCTTCCGCCGGGATGCGGCCGGACCCTGTCCGCCCATCGGCTGGACCGGTGGGACCCGCACGGTCCGTACCCCGTACCTCCACTGTGCCGCCGCCGGCCGTGCCGCGCACGACGGCGGCCACGCGATCTCCAACGCGTGGCCGCCGTCGTGCGCGGGCCGGGCCGTGTGCCGGTCAGTCCGTATGCCGGTCGAGCACCGCGTCGGCCTCGGCGCTCGACCTGTGCCACCACGTGGTGACCGGTTCCCACACCCTGATCCCGTCGGGCGCCCCCAGGGTGGCGGCGTCGAAGGTCCGGCCGCGGTGCGCGGGGTCCCCGGCGACCGTCAGCGCGTCCACCAGCCGCAGCTCGGTGGATACCGGGTCGAGGGCGCGGACCGCCGCGTACGCGGAGCCGCCGGCGGGCAGGCGGTACGGCGCGCTGTCGGCGTCGGGCACCGGGAGTGTGGGCCCGTCGAGGTCGCCGCACACGACGGTGGGGATGCGGTCCACGACGCAGGCCCCGGCGCCGCGGTTGGTGACGCTGATCCGCAGCGTGTCGGGCCTGTCCGCGGCGGTGGCGGCGACAGCCAGGCGGCTCTCCCGGCAGGCGGGGACAGCGGGGGCGGTGACTCCGGTGGAGGAGGCCGTCGCGACACCGGCCGGGACCGGCAGGGCGAGAGCGAGGATCGCAGGAACGGCCGGTACATGGCGAATAAGCATGAGTTGTCCGTCCCCATTCCGAGGACTTCTATCCGTCGGGTCCGGAACGCGTCCTTGACGAGTCTTAGGTCGCTGCCTTAAATCAAGTGCTGAAATATATACCGGAGGCGACCACTCCCACTGTTCGCCCCAGGTGCATACCTGTCATGGGCATGCCCCCACGCATGCCGGCACGCCCTCGATGTACCCCCACCCCGAAGTGATGTGATGACTGTGCAATCCCCCCGCCACGCCGTGAGGCGTCCGGCGAAGCGGCGTCGCGCGACGCTGTACGCGCTCTCCCTGCTGTGCTGTTCGACGGCCATGACCGCCCTGCCCGCCGGAGCCTCCGCCGCACCCGGCCCGCACACGGGAGCATCCTCCACGGCGTCCTCCGCACCGGCCGCCGTGGCCTTCGCCGACGAGTTCGACGGCCCCGCGGGCTCCGCCGTCGACGGCGGCACGTGGCAGATCGAGACAGGCGACAACGTCAACAACCACGAGCGGCAGTACTACACGCCGGGCAACGACAACGCCGCCCTGGACGGCCAGGGCAACCTCGTCATCACCGCACGCAAGGAGAACCCGGGCAACTACCAGTGCTGGTACGGAACCTGCGAGTACACCTCGTCCCGCCTCAACACCTCGGGCAGGTTCACCCAGACGTACGGTCATGTCGAGGCCAGGATGAAGGTCCCGCGCGGACAAGGCATGTGGCCCGCGTTCTGGATGCTCGGTGCCGACATCGGCAGCGTCGGCTGGCCCGACAGCGGTGAGATCGACGTCATGGAGAACGTCGGCTTCGAACCCGGCACCGTCCACGGCACCCTGCACGGCCCCGGCTACTCGGGCTCGGGCGGCATCGGCGCCGGTTACACCCTGCCGGGCGGGGCGGCCTTCGCCGACGACTTCCACACCTTCGCCGTCGACTGGGCCCCCGACTCCGTCACCTGGTCCGTCGACGGAACGGTCTACCAGCGGCGCACCCCCGCCGATCTCAACGGCAACGCCTGGGTGTTCGACAAGCCGTTCTTCCTCATCCTCAACCTCGCCGTCGGCGGCTACTGGCCCGGCGACCCGGACGGCAGCACCTCCTTCCCGCAGCAACTGGTCGTCGACTACGTCCGCGTGACCACCGACGGCTGACCCGCCCGGTGCCCGTCCGCCGCACGACCTGCGGACGGGCACCCTCGCCGTCCTCCGTGCCGGTCCCGTGTACCGACGTAGCATGATCCGTATGGAGCAGCGCACACTCGGCAGGACCGGCCGTGACGTATCGGTCGTGGGACAGGGCACTTGGCAGCTGGGCGGGGACTGGGGTGAGGTGCGGGAGGTCGACGCCTTCGGTGTCCTGGACGCCGCCGTCGAATCGGGAGTCACCATTTTCGACACCGCGGACGTCTACGGGGACGGCCGCAGCGAACAGCTCATCGGCCGCTATCTCAAGGACCGGCCGGACGCGGACATCCTCGTCGCCACCAAGATGGGCAGGCGCGCCGAGCAGGTCCCCGAGAACTACGTCCTCGACAACTTCCGCGCGTGGAACGACCGCTCGCGCGCCAACCTCGGTGTCGACACGCTCGACCTCGTCCAGCTGCACTGCCCGCCGACGAGCGTCTACTCCTCGGACGCGGTCTACGACGCCCTGGACACGCTCGTCGCCGAACAGCGGATCGCCGCCTACGCGGTGAGCGTCGAGACGTGCGCGGAGGCGCTCACGGCCATCGCCAGGCCCGGTGTCGCCAGTGTCCAGATCATCCTCAACCCGTTCCGGCTGAAGCCGCTGGACGAGGTCCTCCCGGCGGCCGAGGCGGCAGGGGTGGGCATCATCGCGCGGGTTCCGCTCGCCTCCGGGCTGCTGTCCGGGAAGTACACCGCGGACACCGTCTTCGCCCCCGAGGACCACCGTACGTACAACCGCCACGGCGAGGCGTTCGACCAGGGGGAGACCTTCTCCGGTGTCGACTACGCGACCGGCGTGGCCGCCGCCGCGGAGTTCGCCGGCCTCGTCCCCGAGGGCACCACCCCGGCACAGGCCGCGCTGCGCTGGATCATCCAGCAGCCCGGTGTCACGAGCGTCATCCCCGGCGCGCGGTCCGTGGAACAGGCCCGGGCCAACGCGGCGGCCGCCGCGCTCCCGGCGCTGCCGCGGAAGACGCTGGACGCGGTCCGTGACCTGTACGACCGCCGCATCCGCGCGGAGGTCCACGCACGCTGGTGACCCGCGGGACTCAGTCGTCCTCGTCGTCGCTGTCCTGCGGGGGAGCGTCCCCCGCAGGGTCGGCGGGACCCTCGGACCCGGGCGATTCGACCACGGCTGTCGGGGTGGTGTCCGGGTCCGGGGTGTCGGCCGCACCGGAGTCCGGCGCGAACAGGACCGTCCCCAGATACACCGCCGCCACGAACGCGACCGCACCGGCGACGGCGCTCGCCACCCGGGGCCGACGGCGGATCGCCTCACTCGTGCTCATCCGGCGGGTGGTCGTCGACCGCGCGGCCCGGGGCGCCGGAGCGGCCCGTCTGCGCCCGGTGGCCTGGGGCAGCCGGTACGTCGAAACGCCCCCGGCGGTCGGTGCGCCGGCGGCGGACGGCGGGCGCGCGGCCGGAGCGGCGGGCGACGGGGCGGCGGGAACGTGCCGCGGCAGCGGCTCCGCACGCCCACGCCAGGCGTCGGTGCGGAACCAGTCGGAGACCTGCTGCGCGCTCGGCCGGTCCTCCGGCTTCTTCGCGAGCAGGCCCATCAGATACGAATCGAAGGCGGGGGAGACATCGACTCCCCGCTGCCTCACCGGCACCGGGGGAGTGTCCACGTGCTGGTAGAGCGTGGCGGTCGCCGTGTCCGAGCGGAACGGCGGTTGACCGACCAGGAGCTGGTAGACGACGCAGCCGAGGGAATACATGTCCGACGCGGAGTCGGCCGTGCGGCCCAACGCCCGCTCCGGAGCCAGATACAGGCTCGTGCCGACGATGTGTCCCGCCGTGGTCAGCGCCGTCGAAGGATCGTCGACGAACTGGGCGATGCCGAAGTCCCCGATCTTCACGGACCCTTCGGCATCCAGCATCAGGTTGCCGGGCTTGATGTCACGGTGCACGATGCCCTGCCGGTGTGCCGCGGCCAGACCGGCGGCCGCCTGGCCGGCGATCAGGGCCACCTGCTCGGGACGGACCTTCTCCTGAGCCTCCAGCAGATCCCCGAGGCTCTGGCCCTCGACCAGCTCCATCACCAGGAAGAAGCGGTCCTCCCACGAGCCGAAGTCGAACACGGCCACCAGATGAGGGTGACTCAGACGCGCCGCGGTCTGCGCCTCCAGGCGGAACCGCGCGGTCGACGAGGCGTCGGCCTGGTCCCCCAGCAGCAGCTTCACCGCCACTGCCCGGCCCAGCACTTCGTCCGTGGCGCGCCACACCTCGCCCATGCCGCCACGGCCGATGGGGGATATCAACCGGTACCGTCCAGCTACCAGCACCTGTGCACACCAATCTCGAACTGTGGCCCGCTCCGACTGCCGCGGCGTGACCTCATCGGCTCGGTACGGTGAGTAGGCGCGCGGCATGATCAGGATATCCGTCCGCCGGACCTCCGCGAGCCCGGCCGGCCGCCGTCCCGCTGAATCAGGCCAATCCGACTGCCCGATCGGCCCGCGCTCACCCCTCGGTGAGCCACTCCAGCACGGCAGCGGCCTCGAACTCGGCCTGTCCGCCGGGGAAGAGCAGCTCCGCCTGCCCGAACACCGCCTCGTCCGCGCTCGCTTCGGAACCCGAAGCGTCCGAGGTGTCCGAAGCATCCGCGGCATACGGAATCGCGACACAGCGCATTCCGGCCGCGTGCGCCGCCCGGACGCCGGGGGCGGCGTCCTCCAGCACCACACAGGCCGCCGGTTCGGCGCCGATCCGCCGGGCGGCCTCCAGGAACACGTCGGGCTCCGGCTTCCCGTGCGGCACCTCCTCGGCCGACACGTACAGCGGGAGGTACGCGTCCAGTCCGGTGACCGCGAGCGTGGCCTCGATCGCCGCCCGGGAGGAGCCCGAGGCCACCGCCATCGGGACACCCTCCTCGTGCAGCCGCTCCACGAGGAGGCGCATCTCGGGGAAGACCTCCGTGGAGGTACCGGCGAGCTCCAGGTACAGGGCGTTCTTTCCGGCCAGCAGTTCGTCGACCGGTGCCTCGATCCCGTACTCCTCCCGCAGGACGGTGAGGGTCTCGCGGGTGCCGATCCCGATGAAGCGGGCGTGGTCGTCCCAGCCGAAGTCCGGTACGCCGTACCGGGCGAGCAGCCGGCGTACCGCCTCGTAGTGGTTCGGCTCGCTGTCGACGAGGGTGCCGTCGAGATCGAGGAGGACGCACGGGGCCGGGACGCGCAGGGGACTCATGCGGCCCAGGATGCCAGCCGGGTGTCAGCCGGTACCGCCCGCCGTCCGCCCCACCGCTTCGACCAGCGGCAGTACCCGGTGCGCCACCCGCTCGCGCAGGGCGACCTCGGTCCGCGTCCTGACCACGCCGGGGAGCTGGATCAGCTGCTGGATCACGTCCTCCAGATGCCCGTTGTCGCGGGCCACGACACGGGTCAGGAGGTCTCCGCCCCCGGTCGTCGAAAACGCCTCGATGATCTCCGGGACGGCCGCGAGGGCGTCCCCCACCTCGTCCAGATGCCCCTGGGTGACCTCCAGGTGCACGAAGGCGAGCACCGGGTGACCGAGGGCGGCGGGGGACAGGGCCGGACCCGTGCCGGTGATCACGCCGTCCCGTTCGAGGCGGTCCAGACGGGCCTGGAGGGTGCCGCGTGCCACGCCCAGGACGCGCGCGTACTCGCGGACGCTGGTGCGCGGCTGCTCGATGAGCAGGCGCAGGATGCGGGTGTCGAGGGCGTCCACGGCCATGTCCGGCTGTCCCTTCCGGCTCGGTGATCGGTCGGCCGACTGTACCCATGACACGGCCCGGGACCGGCCACGGGCACCGTCGGCCCGATGTGGCACAGCTGCCGTCCGCCCACTCGCACGGCCCTCTCTGCCGGGGGTCCGTTGGCTTAGTCCTGGTGCAGTGAAACGGCACTTCGATGGACCAATGGTCCAGTCGATTCGCATCGAT
The DNA here is from genome assembly GCF_045040375.1 of Streptomyces sp. NBC_01520. Classification (NCBI taxonomy): domain Bacteria; kingdom Bacillati; phylum Actinomycetota; class Actinomycetes; order Kitasatosporales; family Streptomycetaceae; genus Streptomyces; species Streptomyces sp. NBC_01520. Next base: position 835,382 of record NZ_CP109404.1, on the reverse strand, counting down.
TTGAGCCATGAGGCTCCGGGATGCTCTGATGGACCTGTCGATGGCGCTGCGGATCCCCGCGGCGCCTTTTTCATGCCGGTACGCAGGGGCCGGGGTGCGGAATGGGGGACCATGTGGTGCTGAAGAGGATGTTCGTCGCGCCGGATCCGGGGAGGATCCGGCTGCGCGCCGCTCTCCGGGCCGTTCTCGGCATCGGGCTGGCGGTCACCGTCTGCGGTCTCTCCGGGCACTCGCTCGTCGCGGCCGTCACCGGTGGCCTCGCGGCGCTTCTGGCCCTGTTCACGGTGACCGACACCACCGTGCGCGGGCAGCTGGTCACCACCGCGCTGCTGCCCGTGGTGGGGCTGCCGGTGCTCGCCCTCGCGGCGGTTCTGCACGCTCATCCGGTGGCGCGCGACGTGGCGTTCCTCGCGGTCATGGGCGCGGGCGTCTACGCCCGGCGCTGGGGGCCGCGCGGCCACGCGCTCGGCGTGTTCGCCTTCATGGCCTTCTTCACCACCCAGTTCCTCCACACGCTCCCCGGGCAGCTGCCCGAGCTGTACTCGGCCGTCGGGCTCTCCCTGCTGGCCTCCTCGGCCGTCCGCTTCGGCCTGTGGTACTACGAGCGGCGGATGCCCGCCGCCACCGTGCTCGCCACCGTGGCCGGCCGCGGGCTCGCCCGCGCGACCACGCGCCAGGCGGTCCAGGCGACCGCGGGCGGAGCCCTTGCCCTCCTGGCGGGCCAGCTCCTCTCCGAGGAGCGCTGGTACTGGGCGGTGGGGGCCACCTGGTGGGTGTTCGTCAACACCACGTCGCGGGGCGAGACGCTGGTGCGCGGATTCCGCCGGGTGCTGGGCACGCTGATCGGCGTACCCGTCGGCCTGGTCGCCGTCGTGCCGCTGCACGGGGCCGCCGTGCCCACCGCCGTCCTGGTGGCGGCCGGGGTCTTCGGGATCTTCTACGCCGCCGCGGTCTCGTACACGTGGATGATGTTCTCGGTGACGGTCATGGCCGGCGCGCTCTACGGGCTGCTCGGTGTGCTGGATCCCGCGCTGCTCGCGCTGCGCGTCGTGGAGACCGGTGTCGGGGCGCTCGGCGCGACGGTGGCGGTGCTCCTCGTGCTGCCGGTCACCACGCACGCCACCACCGACGCCTGGATCCAGCGCGCCCTGCGCTGCGTGCACGCCTGCACGGCGGAGGCCGCCGCGCGGCTCGCGGGCTCGCCGACCGCCGACCCGGCCCCCCGCGTCGCCGAGCTGGAGGCGCTCCTCGGGCGGGTACAGCTGTCGCTCGGCCCGCTCGTCCATCCGCTGAGCCCGCTGCGCGCCCGTAAGGCACGGGCCGGGCAGGTGCTCGCGCTGCTCGACGTGTGTGCGCGCGAGGTGCGGGGTCTGGCATCAGTCGCGGCGGATCCCGAGGCGTCCCACGACGCCCGGCTGGCCGCCGCCTGCTGGCGCGTCGAAGCCTCGGTGGAGGCGCTCACGGCGCCCGTGCGCGAGCGCCGCGAACCGGCCGCCGTCGCAGGGGTCCTGCCGCCCGCCGGTGTCGTCGAACCCGCGCTCGCCCATCTGCACAGCCTGGAGAGGGCACTCGCCGATCTCGCCGCGCCGCTGCACAGTTCCCCGCGTGCCCCGCTGATCGGCGCCTGACCCCGCCCGCCACACATCGCCGTATTGGTCTGGACCAGAAAGGGCTGCCTGCTACCGTCGGCCGGGAAGATCGCGACAGACGTGAAGAGGGGTAGCGCGATGGGCAGCAGCAGTGCCGGGCGGGCCGGACGGGCATTCATAGGGTCGTTCACCTCGGCGGGAGGACGGGGGATCACCGCCGTCGCCGTCGACGCGGACACCGGGGCACTGGCCGTCCTCGCGGACACGGCCGCCGTCCCGGACCCGTCCTTCCTCGCGGTCGGCACCGCCCCGGGGACGGGTGCCACCGTGCTGTACGCGGTCAGTGAGACCCCGGAGGGGGGCGCCGCCGCACTCGCCGTCGACGACGGCCCGCCACGCCTGATCGGCGAGGTGCGAGCCGTGGCCGGGGACAGCCCCACCCACCTGGCCCTGGCCGGCGGGCACCTGCTCACCGCCAACTACGGCTCGGGCGGTGTCACCGCGCTGCCCGTGCGGGACGACGGCGGGCTCGGCCGGTTCGCCTCCGTGCTGCGGCACGAGGGAAGCGGCCCGGACACGGGCCGCCAGGCGTCGCCGCACGCGCACCAGGTGCTCGCCGACCCGTCGGGGAAGTGGGTGCTGAGCGTGGACCTCGGAACGGACTCCGTACGTGTCTGCGCCCTCGACGACGGCACCGGGACGCTACGGCTCCACGCCGAGACCGCCCTGCGCCCCGGCACCGGTCCACGCCATCTGGCCTTTCACCCGTCCGGGGGGCACGTCTACGTCCTGAACGAGCTGGAACCGACCGTCACGGTGTGCCGCTGGGACGCGGCCGGCGGCTTCCTCGACCCGGTGGGCGAGGTGCCGGTGCTGCCCGACGGTGCGGACACGGGGGACGGGGTGCGCACCTACCCGTCCGAGCTGGCGGTCTCCCACGACGGACGGTTCCTGTGGACCGCCAATCGCGGACACGACAGCATCTCCGTGCTCACCCTGGACGCCACGGCCGAGAAGCCGGTCCTGACCGCGGCCGTGGGCTGCGGCGGGCGCTGGCCCCGTGACCTCACCCTGGACCCCACGGGCCGGTGGCTGTACGTCGCCAACGAGCACAGCGGCGACGTCAGCTGGTTCGCCGTCGACGCGGAGACGGGAGTCCCGGCCCACGCGGGCTCCGTCGACGCCCCTGCGGCCTCCTGCGTGGTCTTCGCCTGACGGCCCGCTCGCGACCCCGGGGACCGGGGCGCCGGCGGGTGCTCGCGGCCCCGGCGGAGTGGCGGGCGTCGTCCCCGGGACCTGCGGGGCGTCGGCCGCGAAAGACATCAGGCGGCACGGACCGGGAGAACCGGTCCGTGCCGCCTGTTCCGGCAGGGTTCCGGCGCGGACCGCTGCCGCCCGACCGGGCGAGGTCCGGGCACGGCTCAGTGCGCCTGGGCTCCCTGCGGCGTCGCCGGGGTGATCCCGAGCGTCGTCGCGTAGAGCGAGAGCACGAGCTTGCCGATCGCGGGGTACGCGCCGAGCGGCTCGGCGGTCGCGCAGCCCGCCTCCTTCGCGGCGGCGTCCAGCAGCCCGGCGTCGATCTCCGGACCCACCAGGTACGGTGCGAGCGCGAGCTGCGCGGAACCGGAGCTCTGCAGCTGCTCGGCGACCGCGGCGACCGAACCCTCCACGTCCAGGGCGGCGGCCATCACCGGCACGGCGAGGCGCGCGGCCAGCAGCATCCCGGTGATCCCCGCGGCCCGCACGGCCTCCTCGCCGCCCACCGTGGCCAGCACGATGCCGTCGGCCGCGGTCGCCACGGTGAACAGCCTGGCGCGGTCGGCGCGCGCCAGCCCGGCCTCCGAGAGCCGGACATGCAGCGCCTCGGCGAGCAGCGGGTGCGGACCGAGCACATCGGTCAGCTCGGCCTGCGTACCGCTGTCCATCACGGCCTGCCGTATGCGCCGGATGTTGGCACTGTCCGGCCCCGCGAGCAGCGGCACCACGACTGCGGACGCCCCCTCGGGTGCGGGGACCTCGCGGCCCGCGGCGGTGGCCTGCTCGTAGCGCGCGGTGCGCTCGGCGGCGGCATGGGCGAGTACCGAGGCGAGCGCCGGGTACTCGGCGTCGTCGCCGTCGAGGTAGCCGATCTGCGCGTTCAGACCGGGAAGCTCGGAACGGGCGATGCTGATCACTTCCTCGGCCAGGCTGCGCGTGGCCGAGGAGGGGGTACCGGGAACGGCGAGAACGAGCGCGGCAGCGCCCTCAGGTGCGACCACGGGCTCCGGGCGGCGGTGCCGTCCGGACTGGCGAGGTCGCGGCATTCGTACAGGCAGGCCGGAAGCGGGCCCAGTGGGGGTGCTCATGGCGCCGCATGCTACTGGTTTTGGGTACCCCTCTGTTCGGGGAGGGGGCGGTCGGGCGTTATCTGTCCGTTTATGTCTGTTGGGCGGCTTACTGGCCGACTGCCCTGCTCTGTCCGGCCGGTTGTCCGCTCGAATCCTCTACGTTACGCCTGGTACGAACAGGAGTGTCGGGTGGGCCGGCAGGCGCAGCTCCGACCGGGCGAGCGCGCCGGCGATCTCCAGCGAGCCCCGCAGCGGATCACCTGCCGCCGGGACCACGCGCGCGTGGGGAAGCTGCCGCGCCAGTTCCTCGCCGAGCGGCCCGAGAAGCGGGTCGCCCATCTTGAAGAGGCCACCGGTCAGGGCGACTTCGCACGGTTCCCCGCCGGGTTCCGCGGGCCGGGGGCACACCGCCGCCGCCGCTTCGGTGATGTGGGCGGCGGCCTCCCGCAGGATCCCCGCCGCGACCTCGTCGACGGCGGCGCAGGCGGCGACCTCGGGGGCGAACGAGGCGAGGAGCGCGGGACGGTCCGTACGCGGATAGAGCAGGCCGGGAAGACCCGGGGCGGGGCCGAAGACCGCTCGGAGCCGGGCCAGCAGCGCGTCGGAACCTCCGCGCCGGCCGTCGTGGGCACGCATCGCCGCGTCGAGCCCGGCCCGGCCGATCCAGGCGCCGCCGCCGCTGTCGCCCAGCAGATGGCCCCAGCCATCGGCCCTGCGCCACGTCGTGAGGTCGGTGCCGAGCGCGATCATGCCGGTGCCGCCGGCGACGACCGCCCCGGGCCGCTGCCCGAGCGCTCCGGCGTACGCGGTCACGGCGTCGGCCGCCAGTCCCACCTGTCGTACGCCCAGCGCGTCCGCGAGCGCGGCGGGCAGCCGCGCGCGCAACTGTTCGCCGAGCGTCGCCATTCCGGCGGCCCCGACCACCGCGGCGGTGATCGCGGCACCCGGCCCGGCCTCCGCCAGCAACCGCCGGGCCGCCGGGATCAACTGCTCCAGCAGATGCCCGGCGTCGATGCCCTCCGCCCCCGTACGCACCGGTTCCGCGCAGACGGCTGTGGACGCCCGCTGTCGTCCGTCGGCCGCGCGGAGTGCCACTCGCAGCCCGGAACCGCCCGAGTCCACCCCGAGGACGAACGCGCCCTGCGCCGCGGCGGTCACGAGGGTTGCCCGGGGGAGGGGCACGGGGTGATTCCAGGGGTGCGGACCGGACGCGGCCCGCTGCCGGACGTCTTCCTGCGTGACCTCATGAACCGCTCCGGAGGGAAAGGGGCTGTGGCGACGACCGGCACCCTATCTCCGGCCAGGGCCCCGGCGGGACCCTCATGATCGCCAGGGTCCGTGTGGGCCGGTAGAGTGACGGGCTGTGGCAGCACGACCGTTGAGTGAACTAGTTGAGCCCGGCTGGGCCGAGGCACTGGCCCCCGTGGCCGGACGGGTCGCGGCGATGGGGGACTTCCTCCGCGCCGAGATCGCGGCCGGCCGTACCTATCTGCCTGCGGGGCAGCACGTCCTGCGTGCTTTTCAGCAGCCGTTCGACGACGTACGGGTCCTGATCGTCGGTCAGGACCCGTATCCCACACCGGGTATGGCCATCGGCCTGAGCTTCGCGGTGGCGCCCGACGTGCGGCGGCTGCCGGGCAGCCTGGAGAACATCTTCCGTGAGCTGCACAGCGATCTCGACCTTCCGAAGCCCTCCAACGGAGACCTGACGCCGTGGACTAAGCAGGGTGTCCTCCTGCTCAACCGGGCGCTGACCACCGCCCCGGGCAAGCCCGCCGCCCACCGTGGCAAGGGCTGGGAAGAGGTGACCGAGCAGGCCATCCGCGCGCTCGTCGCCAGGGGCAAGCCGCTGGTATCCGTGTTGTGGGGGCGCGACGCCCGCAACGTACGACCGCTGCTCGGCGACCTGCCCGCGGTCGAGTCCGCCCACCCCTCGCCCATGTCGGCGGATCGCGGATTCTTCGGATCGAAGCCCTTCAGCCGTACCAACGACTTCCTGGTGCGCGCGGGTGAACAGCCCGTGGACTGGCGTCTGCCGTAGACGGCGGCAGGGTCCGCGGTGTGGGCGGCAGCAGGGGCCGGCGTGGGCGGCCTTCGACGTCCGGCGCCGTTCGGCCGCCGACGGCGGATCCGGTTTGGACCGGGCATCACGCATATCCCCTCGATTCCCGGGCACGAGCCCCTGTGATCCGAGCTCACGCAGGCTGACCGGTGTGCTCGTGGTGGGGTCCCTGGCGGATGTCGCCGTCAGCTTCGGACTGCTGGCCGTCGGCCTGGACAGCTGGGCCGAGAACACCTTCGTACGCCAACTGCTCACCGTGCTCCTGATCGTGGTGATGACGGGCCTGTGCGTCATCGGGACCGAACTGTCGGCCAAGGTGCAGAACGTCCTGATCCTGGCGCAGGTGGCCTTCCTGCTGGTCCTCGTGATCGTCGCGCTCTACCGCGTCTACGCGGGCACGACGTCGTTCGACTCCGTCAGACCGTCGGCCGAGTGGCTCAACCTCTTCGGCGCGGGCGGCGCCGGGCTCACGAGTGGCCTGCTGCTCGGCGTCTTCATCTACTGGGGCTGGGAATCGGCCGTCAACCTCACCGAAGAGGTCGAGGACTCCGCCACCGCGCCCGGGAAGGCGGGCGTCTGGTCGACCGTCATCCTGCTGGTGACCTATCTGTCCGTCGGCTTCGCGGTCGTCGCGTTCGCCGGAACGGCGTACCTGACCGAGAACGCCGAGGAGGAGGAGTTCATCTTCGCCCTCCTCGCCGGCGAGGTCATGGGGAGCTGGGACTGGATCGTGCTGCTCGCGGTCGCGACCTCCGCAGTCGCCTCCACCCAGACCACCATCATTCCCGCGTCGCGCACCGCACTGTCGCTGGCCCGCTGGCCCGCTGGCCCGCCGGCACGCCCTGCCGACGCACGTCGCACACATCAGCCCGCGCTTCCGGACCCCTGACGTGAGCACATGGTGGGTGGCCGCCATCGCCATCGCCTGGTACCTCCTCGTCAACCAGATCAGTGAGAACGCCCTCTTCGACTCGCTGACGGCCCTGTCCCTGGGCACGGGGCGAGAGTCATCGTGGTGGGCAGCTGGGGCGAGAGCCCGATCCGAGGGGCGCTGCTCGGACCGACCCTGCACAAGCTCCTGCACCTGTCGACCGTGCCGGTGCTCTGCGTGCCGACCGACGCATGAGCCGACGCTGCCGTCCGCGGACGCGCCCGCCCGTGTGCCGACAACTGCGGCTGCCGCGCCGGCTCATGTGCTGATCCCAGCTCCGCCCGCCCGCGTGCGGATCGCCGCCGTGCCCGCCGGTGCCGTCGCCGCCGCGTACGGCCATGACCGGACGGAGGCCCCGGCACCCCCCGCGACCTCGCGTTCCTGCCCCCGTACGCCGGTCAGCCGAGCACCACCGCCCGCACGCACAGCACGTCGGGCAGATGCGAGGCGAGCTGCTGCCAGCTGTCCCCATCGTCCGCGCTCGCGTACACCTCGCCGTTGCGATTGCCGAAGTAGACGCCTGCGGGGTCGGCGTCATCCGTACAGAGCGCGTCGCGCAGCACCGTGCCGTAGTGGTCGCCGTCCGGCAGGCCCCTGGTCAGCGGCTCCCAGGTCTCTCCCGCGTCCCGCGTACGGAACACCCGGCAGCGGTGACCGGCGGGGACCCGGTCGGCGTCGGCGTTGATCGGGAAGACGTAGAACGTGTCCGCACGGTGTGGGTGGGCCGCGGCGGCGAACCCGAAGTCCGACGGCAGGCCCGCGCCGATGTCCTTCCAGGTGCCCCCGGAGTCGTCGCTGCGGAACACTCCCCAGTGGTTCTGCAGATAGAGCCTGTCCGGGTCGCCCGCGTCCCGCGTGACCTTGTGCACGCACTGGCCGAACTCGGGGTCGGGATCCGGCAGGAACACCGCGGACACGCCCTTGTTGGAAGGGGTCCACCGCTCGCCGCCGTCCTCGGTGCGGAACACCCCGGCGGTGGACACGGCGACCGTCACGGAGCGGGCGTCCCTGGGGTCGGTCAGGATGGTGTGCAGGCCCTCGCCGCCCCCGCCCGGCACCCACCGGGACCTGGTGGGGTGCTCCCACAGAGGACGGACCAGCTCGAACGACTCGCCGCCGTCCTCCGACCTGAACAGCGCCGCGGGTTCGGTGCCCGCGTACACCACGCCGGGGGCCTCGGGCCCGGCGGGCTGCAACTGCCAGACGCGCTCCAGCGACGTTTCGGTGAACCGGGGGAACTTCACCGCCGGCTGCTCCGGCTCGACCCAGGTCGCGCCCAGGTCGTCGGAGTGGAAGACCGAGGGGCCCCAGTGCGCGCTGTCGCCCCCCACCAGCAGCCGGGGCGCGGGGCCGCGGGTGTCGATCGCGATCGAATAGATGGCCTGGGCGTTGAAATGCGGATCACCGAACTCCCATGTGCCACCACGCCTGCGGCCGATGAAAAGTCCCTTGCGGGTGCCCACGGTGAGCAGTACCTCGGTCATGACACGACCTCCCGAAACGCCGTTGTGCCGGATACGGGCCAGTCTGCACCCGGCCACTGACAGTGGCGCGCGGATCCGCGTCCGCGCAGGTGGGACCGGCGAAGGCGGGACGGAGGCACCGGCGGGGCGGGGGACCGGCGGGCCCTGACCTCCGCGCGCAGGGCGGGTTGGCTGATCCGGAAGGCGCTTGCCGCCCTCGTGGCGGCCGACCCGGCACGGAGCTGGAGAGGGGGCACCCATGACGGCCTTCGAAGGGCTGCCCGGAGCCGTGGCGGTCTCACGTCTGCGGGTGTACGACTGGCCCGCCGAGGACGGACTGCGCGGCGGCACACCCCATGTCCACCTGACGTGCTCCGAGGCGTACGTGGCCGTCTCGGGCAGCGGGTCCGTGCAGACGCTCACCACATCGGGCTTCCGGCAGATCCCGCTCGCTCCCGGAGCCCTCGTCCCGTTCACCCCGGGCACCATCCACCGCCTCGTCAACGACGGCGGGCTGAGCATCGTCGTCCTCATGGAGAACAGCGGGCTGCCGGAAGCCGGTGACGCCGTGCTCACCTTCCCGCCCGACACGGTCGCGGACCTCGGGCGCTACCGGGCCGCGGCGGCCCTTCCCGGGGACGGGACCGAGGACGAGCAGGCCCGGGCCGCACGAACCCGCCGTGACCTGGCGGTTCAGGGCTTCCTCGCGCTTCGCCGCGCCACCGAGGCGGGCGACCCCGGGCCCCTGGACGCGTTCCACAGGGCCGCCGCCGAGCTGGTGCGCCCCTGGACCGGTGACTGGCGGGAGCGCCGGCTGCGCGGCGCCGCCGCCGCGTCCGAGGCCACGGGACGGCAGCTCGACGCCCTGGCACGCGGCGACGCCGGCCATCTCCGCGACGCCCGTGTGCACGCCCAACAGCCCTCCGCACACGGAAGGTTCGGCATGTGCGGCCGGCTGGACGGCTACCGCGGCTGACCGGCCGCGTCCGGCGGGGTGTCCTCCCGGACACGGGTCAGAAGCAGGGTCGTGCTCCCGTCGGACTCCTCGATGTCCCGGACGTGCCGGAAGCCGATGCGCCGCAGGAGCGCCAGCGAGCCGCTGTTCTCCGCGGCGACCGTCGCGTGCACCGACCGCAGGCCGAGCGGGCCGAATCCGTGGTCGAGCAGACCGGCGGCCAGTTCCGTCCCGAGGCCCCGGCCCCAGGCGTCCGGCGCGAGCGCGTAGATGATCTCGTGGCCCCCGACTCCTCGGTCGGCTTGATCTCGGCGTGGCCCACTGTCCCGCCGTCCTCGCGGGAACACACCGCCCACACGTCGAACAGTCCCCGCGCGTAGACCTTGGTGAGGACCCGCCCGAACAGGGCGCGGTCCTCGGCCTCGGTCGAGGACCCTTCCCCCATCCAGCGGGACACCCGCACGTCCTGGAACAGTGCGACGAACACGTCCTCGTCGGCCGGTGTGTACGGCTCCAGCAGCAGGCGCTCCGTGTGCAGCACCGGGGTCATCGCGGCTCCCGGACCCCCGGCGGGGCCGTGCTGCTGCGGACGACCAGGCTGGTCGCCAGGTCGACCCGGGTGGTCGCGGGCTGCCGTCCCCGGCCGAGGTCGAGCACCAGACGGGCGGCGGTCTCGGCCATCTCGATCAGCGGCTGCCGCACCGTGGTGAGCGGCGGGCCGATCCAGCGGGTGAGCGGCAGGTCGTCGAAGCCGACCACGCTGAGGTCCTCCGGGATCCGCAGTCCCAGCTCGCGCGCCGCCTCGTACACGCCGAGCGCCTGGAGGTCGTTGCCCGCGAAGATCGCGGTGGGCGGCTCCGGCAGGCGCAGCAGTTCGAGAGCCGCCGTGTAGCCGTCCTCATGGTTGAACTCGCCCTCGCGGACGAGTTCGGAGTCCATCGGCACCCCCGAGGTCTCCAGAGCGGCCCGGTAGCCGTCGAGCCTGGCACGGCTGCACATCATGCGGGCCGGCCCGCCGACGACACCGATCCGCCGGTGCCCGAGACCCGTCAGATGGCGGGTGGCGGCCAGGCCGCCCTGCCAGTTGGTCGCCCCCACCGAGGGGATGTCGTCACCGGGGTCGCCCGCCGGGTCCACCACGACGAACGGGATGGAGCGGCTGGTCAGCTGGGCGCGCTGGGCGGCATCGAGGTCCGACAGCACCAGGATGACGCCGGCCGGCCGGCGCGCCAGGACACCGTCCACCCACGTCTGGCCCGGGGTGAGCCGCCCGGCGCTCTCCGAGAGGACCAGGCTGAGCCCTTCCTCCCGGGCGACGTTCTCGACACCCCTGACGACCTCCATCGCCCAGGCGCTGTCCAGCTCGTGGAAGACCAGGTCGATCAGCTGGGACTGCTGGGAGGCGCCGCGCCTGCGGCGGTAGCCGTGCAGCAGCAGCAGCTCCTCCACCCGCGACCGCGTGCCGGGGGCGACATCCGCCCGACCGTTCAGCACTTTCGAAACTGTCGGAGCCGAGACTCCGGCCGCTCGGGCGATTTCTGCCAGCGTGGCGGTGCTCTCCGACGACTCGTCGACGGGCGCCTTCTCCTGTTGGGGCTGGACCTTTGCAGGGCTCATGCACGAATCGTAGCCTCCCGCCGCCCAGGACAGACGGGCGGGCGCAGTTCGGAAATCCTTGCTCCCACCCTCTTGACGGGCTCGAAACACGACCGTACGGTTCCGGCAACATTCGAACGACACACCGAAACATTCGACAGAGGTGCGGTCATGCGGTCGGGCATTTTCACTTCAGGCACACGTACGACGAGATGGGTCGCGGCCGGCGCGGCGATGGCCATGGCCGGTCTGCTGGCCGGCTGCGGGTCCGGAGACAGCGGCGGGGGAGACGGAACGATCACCGCCTACGTCTACGGCGACGACGCGGTCAAGGTTCAGCAGGCGGCGGTCGATTCCTTCAACAAGACCTCCGACGTCAAGGTCAAGCTGGTGTCGGTACCCGGCACCGACTACGTGAACAAGCTGCGCAGCTCCATGGGCTCGCCCAGCGCCCCGGACATCTTCTTCAACTGGGGCGGCGGTTCCATCAAGCCGTACGTCGACTCGAAGGACCTGGTCGACCTCACCTCGACCGTCAAGAACGACGCCACGCTCAAGGACGGCTTCCTGCCGTCGATCATGACCGCGGGCAGTCTCGACGGGAAGATCTACGGGGTGCCGATGCGCGGCATGCAGCCCGTGATGCTCTTCTACAACAAGTCCCTGTTCGCCGAGCACAAGCTCCAGGTCCCCAAGACGTGGGAGGACCTCCAGAAGGCCATCACCACCTTCAAGGCCGCGGGCATCATCCCCTTCGCCCTGGGCGGGGCCGACAAGTGGCCCGAGCTGATGTGGATGGAGTACCTGCTGGACCGGATCGGCGGACCCGAGGTCTTCCGGAAGATCCAGAACGGCGACACCGACGGCTGGGGCGACCCCGCGGTGCTCAAGACGGCGCAGACCGTCAAGGAACTGATCGACGACGGCGCGTTCGGCAGGAACTTCAACTCGGTCGACTACGGCAACGGCGGAGCCCCGACCCTGCTGAACAAGGGCAAGGCCGCCATGCACCTCATGGGCTCGTGGGAGTACTCGACCCAGCTGGGCAAGGCACCCGAATTCGCCGAGAAGGACCTCGGCTGGACCGTGTTCCCGACGGTGGCGGGCGGAGTGGGCGACCCGGCGAACGTGGTGGGCAACCCGACCAACTACTGGTCCGTCAACGCCCGCACCAAGCACAAGGACACCGCCATCGCGTTCCTGAAGACGATGGCGTCGAAGACCTACGCACAGGCCGTCGTCGACAACGGTGACATCCCCACCACCTCCAACGCGGCCTCGATGCTGAGCAGTTCGCCCAATCCCGAGTTCGCGAACGACCAGTACCAGATGGTCCGGAAGGCCCCGAGCTTCACCCTCTCGTGGGACCAGGCGCTGGAGGCCCAGTACGCCACCCCGCTGCTCACCGAAATCAGCAAGCTGTTCGCCGGCACGACGACTCCCGAGAAGTTCGTCGAAGCGATGAAGGCCACAAGGTAACGATGTCCCACCACACTCCCGCGAAGAGGCGCGGAGACAGGAAGGCGGCCGTCGGCAACGTCGGCCGCCCCCCGGTCGGCTGGGCCGTGCCCGGCATCCTCTTCTTCGCCGTCTTCGCGATTGTCCCCCTGGCGATCGCCGTCTACCTCTCCTTCTGCGAATGGGACGGGCTCAACTCCCCGACCCCGACAGGCCTGGACAACTGGACCCGGCTGTTCAAGGACCCCGAATTCGGCCAGGCCGCCTGGCTGAGCCTCCTGCTCACCACGATCAGCTGGGCCTTCCAGACCCCGGTGGCCCTGCTGCTGGGCGTCTGGGCGGCGGGCCGCCAGCGCAGCCGGGCCGTGCTGTCGGCGATCTTCTTCATCCCGCTGCTGCTCTCCACGACCGCGATCGCCATGCTCTTCCACGCCCTCCTCGACCCCAACTTCGGGGTGATCAAGGAGATCGGCCCCTGGATCGGCATCGACCCCAACGTCATGGGCTCGTCCACCGGCGCCCTCCTCATGGTGGCGTTCGTCGGCGGCTGGCAGTTCATGCCCTTCCACACGCTGATCTACCAGGGCGGTGCCCGGCAGATCCCGGAAGTCCTCCACCAGGCGGCGTCGATCGACGGCGCGGGCATGGTGCGGCAGTTCTTCCACATCACCCTGCCGCAGCTGCGCCACACCATGACGACCTCGTCGGTCCTGATGATCGTCGGCTCGCTCACGTACTTCGACACCGTGCTCATCATGACCAAGGGCGGTCCCGGCACGGACACGACGATCCTGCCCTATCTGATGTACCGGACCGGCTTCCAGACCTACGACCTCGGCTACGCGGCCGCCATCGCCACCGCCCTCGTCGTCGTGGCCACCGGTCTGTCGCTGATCCTGGTCCGCTTCAGCGGCTTCGGATCCATGCGGTCCACCCGGGAAGGTATGTGACGAGATGTCGACCGACACCCGCCCCGCTGCACCGCAGCACGCATCTCCCGTGGCCCCGCGCCGCCCGGCCCCGGCCCGCCGTCGCAGGAGGCGGGGCAACCCGCTGGCCGGCCTGGGCTCCCTGGTCTGGCTCGTCCTCGTCCTGGTGCCGCTCTACACGCTGGTCTCCGCATCGGTGATGCGCCAGGACGAGGCGCTGAACGGCGACCCGCTGGCCCTCCCGACGGATCCGACGCTCGACAACTACGACACCGTGCTGGACAGCGGCTTCCTCGCGCTGCTCGGCAACACCGCGATCGTCGCGGTGGCCACGGTCGCCATCGTGCTGGTGCTCTCCGTCCCGGTGGCGTACGTGGCGGTGCGCACCCGCAGCCGCCTCTCGTCGCTCGCCTTCCGGACCTTCCTGCTCGGCGTGGCGATCCCGGCGCAGGCGGTGATCGTGCCGCTGTACCTGCTGATCGGAAAGATGGGCCTGTACGACACCCTGTACGCGATCATCCTGCCCACCGCTGCCTTCTCGATGCCCGTCGCGGTCCTGGTGCTCAGCGGCACCATGCGTGACGTCTCCGAGGAGATGTACGAGGCGATGTCCCTCGACGGGGCCTCACCCTTCCGGATGCTCTGGCAGCTCGCGGTGCCGCTGTCCAAGGCCGGGATCAGCACGGTGGCCATCTTCTCCGCGCTCCAGGCGTGGAACGGCTTCCTCTTCCCGCTGATCCTCACGCAGTCGGAGGAGAACCGCGTCCTGACGCTGGGGCTGTTCAACTTCATGACCCAGTTCGGAGTGAACATCCCCGCCGTGCTGGCCGCGATCGTCCTCTCCGTCGTCCCCATCTTCGCCGTGTACCTCGTGGCCCGGCGGGCGCTGGTCAACGGACTGATGGGGGTGGGCGGCAAATAGGACACCCCTGCCGCCCCGGACCACCGCACTCACGAGAGGAACCCCTGCCGCCATGGCTATGACCCCCGTCCCGCACGCCCGACAGGCCGATCCGGCCCCCGCCGCAGACGGCCCGTGGCGCGACCCGTCACTCACCCCCGAGGAGCGGGTGGCCGATCTGGCGGCCCGGATGACGCTCGAGGAGAAGGCCGCGCAGCTGTACGGCGTCTGGGTGGGCGCCGACGCCGACGGCGACGGAGTCGCACCGCACCAGAACGACATGGTCGACCCCGTCGACTTCGAGGAACTCACGACCCGCGGACTCGGCCAGCTCACCCGGCCGTTCGGCACCGCGCCGGTGGACCCGGGTGTCGGCGCCGTCGCGCTCGCCCGGGCCCAGGCCAGGATCGCCGAGGCGGGCAGATTCGGGATCCCGGCCCTCGCCCACGAGGAGTGCCTGGCCGGCTTCACCGCGTGGGGCGCCACCGCGTACCCCGTCCCGCTCGCCTGGGGCGCCGCCTGGGACCCGGATCTGGTCGCCGAGATGGCGCACCGGATCGGCGGCGACATGCGGTCGGTCGGCGTCCACCAAGGGCTCGCCCCCGTCCTGGACGTGGTCCGGGACCTGCGCTGGGGCCGGGTCGAGGAGACCATCGGAGAGGACCCCTACCTGGTCGCCACCATCGGAACGGCCTATGTCCGGGGCCTGGAGTCCGCCGGGATCGTCGCCACGCTCAAGCACTTCGCGGGCTACTCCGCGTCGGCCGGCGCGCGCAACCTCTCCCCGGTCCGGGCCGGCGCCCGGGAGATGGCCGATGTGATCCTCCCGCCGTTCGAGATGGCCATCCGCGACGGCGGCGCCCGTTCGGTGATGCACTCGTACGCCGAGATCGACGGGGTCCCGGCCGCTGCCGACCCGGCCCTGCTCACCGGACTCCTCAGGGACACCTGGGGATTCACCGGCACGGTCGTCGCGGACTACTTCGGCATCGGCTTCCTGGAGACCCTGCACAAGGTCGCCGCGGACCGCGCCGACGCCGCCCGCCTCGCGCTCACCGCCGGGGTCGACGTCGAGCTGCCCACCGTGCGCAGCTACGGCGACGCACTCGTCGCCGCCGTACGCGACGGAGCCGTGGCCGAGGAACTGGTGGACCGCGCCCTGCACCGTGTCCTGCTGCAGAAGTGCGAGTTGGGCCTGCTCGATCCGCACCGGCCCCCGCTGCCCGGCGTGCCCGACGGGATGGAGCCGGAGGCGGCCCGCGGCGCCGTGGACCTGGACCCGCCCCGGAACCGGGCCCTGGCCCGGCTCCTGGCCGAGCGGTCCTGCGTCCTGCTGGCCAACCCCGGCGACGCGCTGCCGCTGTCCGGGACCGGCCGGATCGCGGTCGTCGGCCCCCGCGCCGACGACCCGCTGGCCATGCTCGGCTGCTACTCCTTCCCCAGCCACGTCGGCGTCTCCCACCCCGAGGTGCCGATGGGCATCGCCGTCCCGACGGTGCTGGAGTCGCTGCGCGAGGAATTCCCGGGCGCGGGTGTCGACTTCGCCCGGGGATGCGACGTGGACGGTGCGGATGCCTCCGGGATCCGGGAGGCCGCCGAACTGGCGGCGGGCGCCGACGTCTGTGTGGCCGTGCTCGGCGACCGGGCCGGGCTGTTCGGCCGCGGCACCTCGGGGGAGGGCTGCGACGCGGCCGACCTGTCGCTGCCCGGTCTGCAGGACGAGCTGCTCGACGCACTGCTGGCGACGGGCACCCCGGTCGTCCTGGTGCTGCTGACGGGACGCACGTACGCGCTCGGCGGCCGGGCGGACCGGCTGGCTGGGTGTGTGCAGGCGTTCTTCCCCGGCGAGGAGGGCGGCCCGGCGCTGGCGGGTGTGCTCTCCGGGCGGGTCAACCCCTCCGGGCGACTGCCCGTCGGAGTCCCCCACGGTCCGGGCGGGCAGCCGTGGACGTATCTGCAGCCGCCGCTGGGCCGGGCCAACGGGGTCAGCAATCTCGATCCGACCCCGCTCTACCCGTTCGGCCACGGGCTCTCGTACACCTCGTTCGCCTGGGAACCCGGCAGCGGGGTCCCGGCCGACCTGCCCACCGACGGCGCCGCCGACCTGGAGATCACGGTGACGAACACCGGTGACCGGGAGGGGGCCGAGGTGGTGCAGCTCTACGTCCACGACCCGGTCGCCCAGACCACCCGCCCGGAGTCGCGGCTGATCGGCTACGTCAGGGTGCCGCTCGCCGCGGGCGAGTCCCGGCGGGTCCGCTTCGCCTTCCACGCGGACCTGGTCTCGTTCACCGGGATCGGCGGGCACCGGATCGTCGAACCCGGCGACCTGGAGCTGCGCTTCGCCGCCTCCAGTGATCCCGCCGATGTCCGGCACACGGTACGGCTGCGCCTCACCGGCCCGGAACGCACCGTCGACCACCGGCGCCGCCTGGTCTGCGCGACCTCGACGGAACCGGTGCCCGCAGCCCTCTGACGGGCCGGGGGCGGTTCGCCCAGCGCACCCCTGCGGGGGTGCGCTGGGGCCCTTCCGAAACTTTCGAAGGCCGCCCGGCACCCGTGGTGCCCGCCGGCGGGCCGGCACGCATGTGCTCAAATTCTGAGTGGTCGACCACGCGGTGGTGCTGCAGAACCTCGTGGTGGACACCGGCGGCCTCAAGCCCAGCTGTCCGGGCCCGCCGGAGAGTCTCCGGCTGAGCAGACCGGGGCGGGACGAGGAGGCGACACGGATGAGCATCGAGGTCGAGGACACCGACGGGCGCGGTGCGACGCTGGCGGTGACCCCCGGCCCGGCCGAGGGCCCCGTCAGGGTCGCGATCCTGATCGAGGGCCCGACGGTGAGCGGCTCCTGGTCCAGCTCCCCGGCGGCAGCCCGGGAACTGGCCGCGGCGCTCCTCGGGGCCGCCGAGGAGGCGGAGAACGCGCGGTCGGGCGATCCCGTCACCGTCAAGGCGCGCGAACTGCTCCGCGGTGACGTCAGGGACGGCGACCGGCTCATGACGGTCGAGGCCGTCCGGCCGGACGGGGCCGACGTGCAGGTGACGTGGACCTCCGGCGGCGGACGCAGCTGGAGCCAGGTCTACGCGGCCGAGACCGACATCAGGCTCCGGCGCAGGCGGCGGCCGGGAAGGTGAGGGGGCGGCTTCAGGGGGGCCTGGGGTCGGCTTAGTACGGCCATTCTCGTACTACGGCCATTCTCGTAGTACGGTGAATCTCGTACGAGTCGGTGGTCCGCCGTGTCCGGACCGTCGGCGGCCCCTGCCTGTCTGTTCCCCGAGAAAGCGGAGCCTCCCGTGAGTGCACTCTTCGAGCCCTACGTCCTGCGCTCGCTGACCGTCCCCAACCGCATCTGGATGGCTCCCATGTGCCAGTACAGCGCGGAGGTGTCCGGCCAGGACGCGGGCACGGCCAACGACTGGCACTTCACCCACTACGCCGCCCGTGCGGCGGGCGGTACGGGCCTGATCCTGGTGGAGGCCACCGCCGTCAGCCCCGAGGGCAGGATCAGCCCCGCCGACCTCGGCATCTGGAACGACCGGCAGGTGGAGGCGTTCCGCCGTATCACCGCCTTCCTGGCAGGCCAGGGAACCGTTCCGGGCATCCAGCTCGCCCACGCCGGACGCAAAGGATCGACCGACCGCCCCTGGCGCGGTGGCGGCCCCGTCGACGCCGGAACCCCGGGCGGAGAGGGCTGGCAGCCGGTCGCCCCGAGCCCTGTCGCGTACGACGAGGGCCACCCGGTGCCCGACGAGCTGACCACCGAGGAGATCCAGCAGGTCGTCGCGCAGTTCGCGGACGCCGCCCGCCGGGCGCTCGCGGCCGGATTCCGCGTCGCCGAGATCCACGGCGCGCACGGCTACCTGATCGGGGAGTTCCTCTCCCCGCACACCAACCACCGCACCGACGAGTACGGCGGCTCCTTCGAGAACCGCACCCGTTTCGCCCTGGAGGTCGTCGACGCGGTGCGGGCCGTGTGGCCCGAGGAGCTCCCGCTGTTCTTCCGCGTATCCGCCACCGACTGGCTGACCGAGAACGCGGACGACGGGCGCGAGGGCTGGACCGCCGACGACACCGTCCGCCTCGCGTACGAACTGCGGGCGCACGGCGTCGACCTGCTGGACGTCTCGACCGGCGGGCTCGCCCCCCGGGCCCGGATTCCCGTGGGTCCGGGCTACCAGGTGCCTTTCGCCGAGCGGGTGCGGACCGAGACGGGCCTCCCGGTGGCCGCCGTCGGGCTGATCACCGACCCCGTGCAGGCCGAGAAGATCGTCGCCGACGGCAGCGCGGACGCGGTCCTGCTCGGCCGGGAACTGCTCCGCGACCCCTACTTCGCCCGCGGTGCCTCGCGCGCGCTGGGCGGCGACGTGACGGTGCCCGAACAGTACGGCTGGGCGGTCTGACACCACGTCTGTCGGTACGCTGTGCCGCGATGTTCACTCCACAGGGCCCCACCCTCCGCGAACTGGCCGTCCAGGCACTCTCCTCGACGATGCGCGGATACGACCTGCTCGCCCCGAAGTTCGACCGGACGCCCTACCGGACCCCGGACCGGGTGCTCGACGCCGTCGAACGGGCCGTGCGGCCGCTCGGTCCGTTCGCGCGAGGGCTCGACGTCTGCTGCGGCACCGGCGCGGGCGTCGGTGTCCTGCGCAGGCTGTGCGACGAGCAGGTCACCGGGGTCGACTTCAGCGCGGGCATGCTCACCGTGGCACAGGCCGGGCACGCCGAGCAGACGGGGCACGCCGGGGGCCCGTCGGTGGGCTGGGTGCGGGCCGACGCCCGGGCGCTGCCCTTCGCGCCGGCCTTCGACCTTGCTCTGAGCCTCGGCGCGTTCGGTCACTTCCTGCCACGGGAACGGCCCGGGCTCTTCGCCGGGGTGCACGCCTCGCTGCGGCCGGGCGGCACGTTCGTCTTCCCGGTCGGCGCGCCGCCCGCGTTGGGTTCCCGGGCCTACTGGTCACTGTTCGGCTTCGACGCGGCCATGCGGGTGCGCAACGCCCTGTGGCGTCCCCGATTCGTCATGTACTACCGCACGTTCCCGCTGCCCGAAGTGGTGGACGACCTCGTGCGCACCGGGTTCGAGGTGCGGCTGCTGCCCCTGGAGGAGCTCGGCCGCCGGCCCGACGGCAGCCCTCGCGCCCGTCTGGTCGTCGCCACCCGTCGTTGAATTACGACAGATCTCGTACCATGGGTACTCCTGGACGAAGTGGAGCCACCGTGACGACGAACGCCCGCGCGCTCGCCCATCCCTCGCGCGACGACATCCGCGTCGAGGGAGTGCTCCATGCCCTCTCCGACCCGATGAGGCTGCGGATCGTGTGCCAGCTGGCGGTGGCGGCGGACGAGCTGGCCTGCTCACGCTTCGAGCTCCCGGTGTCCAAGTCGACCACCACGCACCACTTCCGGGTGCTGCGCGAGAGCGGTGTCATCCAGCAGACCTACCGGGGTACCGCCAAGCTGAGCGCCCTGCGGACAGAGGACCTGGACGCCCTCTTCCCCGGACTGCTGAGCAGCGTCCTCGGTGCGGCGGACCTCCAGGCGAAGCGGCTGGGCGAGGACTGAGCGGAGCGACTGGGCGAGGACCGGGTGCAGCGCCCGGGGCGAGGACCGGCGATTCCCCGGCGTCTCCCCGGCTCATCGGTCAGGAGCCCTCGCCCCGGGCCGCGCCGAGCAGGCCGGACCAGTCCGGGATCTTCACACGGCCACGGCCCAGCGAGTGCCCCAGCTCCGCCTCCGCACGCTCGATCGACAGCCAGCCGTCCCACTCCACCGGCCGCAGTCCCGAATCCCGCAGGGCGCCCAGCGGATCGGCGGCCACCTCCCTGCGCACGAGCTGTGCGGCGTCCTCGACCAGGGAGGCGACCGTCTCCTTGGCGCACGACCTGTTCGAACCGATCACCCCGGTCGGGCCACGCTTGATCCACCCGGCGACGTACTCCCCGGGGGACGCCACGCCGTCCCTGAGTACCCGGCCGGCGAGATGCGGCACGGTGCCCCGCGCGGTGTCGAAGGGCAGCCCGGGCAGCGGTGTTCCCCGATACCCCACGGCCCGCAGGACGAGCTGCGCCTCGATGTCCTCGTACGCGCCGGTGTCCCGCACGCCACCGGAACCGTCCGGAGCCGTCCGTGCGAACCGGACCCCGGCGACCCGGCCGCCCCGCTCCAGCAGCTCGACCGGGCGCAGGAAGAACCGCAGCCTGATGCGGCGCTCCCCGTGGTGCGCTGCGGGCGGTGGATTCCGCGACCAGTCGTGCAGCACCTCCAGATTGCGCCGGATCGCGGCGGGCAGCGGCGGCGTACCGGGCCCGCCGGCAGGGGTCGCGCAGGCCGGGTCGAGGGCGAGTTCCGAGCCGTCCACGACGATCCCGGCCCCCGGCAGCGCACCGAGCTCGCGCAGTTCCCTGGTGGTGAACCTGGCCTGCGAGGGACCGCGCCTGCCCACGATGTGCACCTCACGCACCCGGCTCGTCCCGAGCGCGTCCAGCGCGGCCCGCGGCACATCGGTGGAACACAGCTCGGCCGCTCCGCGCGCGAGGATCCGGGCGACGTCGACCGCCACGTTGCCGACCCCGACGACCACGGCCGACCCGGCCCGCAGTGCGAATCCGTCGGCCGCCGCGTCCGGATGGGCGCTGTACCAGGAGACGAACTGGGTGGCCGAGAAACTGCCCGGCAGGTCCTCCCCGGGGACGGAGAGCCGGCGGTCCGCCGCGGCGCCGACGCAGTAGACCACCGCGTGATAGAGCTCCTTCAGCCGGGCGGGTGAAAGCCCGGCCGGGCCGCCCACCTCGACATGCCCCACGAAGGTGATCCGGTCGTCCTCCAGAACCGCCCGGAGACTGCCCTGGAGCGACTTGATCTTCTCGTGGTCGGGCGCCACGCCGTAGCGCACCAGGCCGTAGGGCGTGGGCAGCCGGTCCAGCACATGCACCCGCACATCCGGCACCCGCGACTGTTGCAGCAGGGCCTGGGCCGTGTAGACCCCGCTGGGACCCGAACCGACGACTGCGACACGGAGCACGACGCACCTCTTCCCGCAGGGTGCCTCCAGCATGGCACCGCCGTACGGAACCGGGGAGGTGCGGCGCGGGCACGGTTCCCGGGGCGGGTCAGGACATCAGCCCGCGCATCCGGTCGATCTCGACGGTCTGCTGGGCGACGACGTCGTTGGCCATCTCCTCCACCAGCACGTTGTTGCCGTCCGCGAGGGCCTCCGTCGCCATGGTGACCGCACCCTGGTGGTGGGTGATCATCAGCTCCAGGAACAGCGTGTCGAACGCCTTCCCCCGGGCCGCGCGCAGTTTCTTCAGCTGGGCGTCGGTCGCCATCCCGGGCATCGTGGAGTGGTCGTGCGTCTCCTCGCGCGCGTCCGCGTCGTTGTTCGTCAGCCAGCCCTCCATGGCGGCGATCTCCGGCTTCTGGCCCGCCGATATGCGCTCCGCGAGCCGTTTGACGGGGGTGGAGGACGCCCGGTCGGGGACAAGTCCGGTGAGGACCAGGGCCTGTTCGTGGTGCTCGATCATCATCCTGGTGTAGCGGAAGTCCGCGGAGTTGGGTCTGTCGTTCCCGGCGGCGGCCTTCACCGCGTCCTCGGCCGACATCGTCGTGGCCGGTTCCCCCGGCTTCCCCGGCGCCACCACCGTGAGGTCCTTGTCCGCCGCGTCGCTCTTCCCGCCGTCACCCGAATCGCAGGCACTCAGGGCGAGTGCGGCAGCCGCGAGCGTCGCCGTGAGAGCTGTCGCGCGGGTGTGCGTGGACCGACGGGGAATCAGCACGGCTACCTCCTGTGTCACTTGGATGTGTTGCAGACCGTCCTAACAGCTTCCACCAGGCAATGATCAAAAACCTTTATTACGTCTCTGTTGCCATCTGTTGGTGTGTACATGCGAGGGACGATACTGCCGGGGTCCACGAACCGTTTCTCTGCGGACGGACACAAGGGAGGACGCAGTGACCTCGTTGCACACCACCAGAGTGCGGCGCAGACGTCTGGGTGTGGCGGCAGCCGCAGCCGGGCTCATCGCCACTCTGCTGACGGCCGGACCCGCGGCCGCGACCCCCGATCCCGGTGACACCGCTGCCAACCGCAGCGGCATCTCCGTGAGTCAGCAGGCCGAGGCCGAAGCCGCCATCAAGAGCGGTGAGATACCCGGCGTGGACGAGATCGTCCACAGCGACAACATCGCGCACCTCGCCAACGTCCCCAAGGACGCGCTCGCGGGGCCCAACACGGATCTGGCCTTCCAGGGGGAGTACGCCTACGCCGGCAACTACAACGGCTTCCGGATCTTCGACGTCAGCAACCCGAAGAATCCCAGGACCGTCGCACAGGTCCTGTGCCCCGGCTCGCAGAACGACATCTCCGTCTCGGGAGACCTGCTCTTCCTGTCCACCGACTCCTCGCGCAGTGACAACTCCTGTGCCAGCACCACGCAGCCCGCCACGGAGAAGTCCTCCTGGGAGGGCATGAAGGTCTTCGACATCAGCGACAAGCGCAACCCGAAGTACGTCGCCGCAGTCGAGACCGCGTGCGGTTCGCACACCCATACGATCGTTCCCGAGAGCAAGAGCGTCTACGTGTACGTCTCCTCGTACTCGCCGAACGAGACGTTCCCCGACTGCCAGCCGCCGCACGACGGGATCTCGGTCATCAAGGTGCCGCGCGGTGCACCGGAGAAGTCCCGGATCGTCAACTTCCCGGTGCTCTTCCCGGACGGCGGCAACCCCGGTGCGCCGACCAACCCGGGCGTCTCCAAGACCACCGGCTGCCACGACATCACGGTGCTGCCCTCGAAGGACCTGGCGGCAGGGGCGTGCATGGGCGACGGTCTGCTGTTCTCCATCGAGGACCCGGAGAACCCGAAGATCATCGACCGGGTCCAGGACAACGTGAACTTCGCGTTCTGGCACTCCGCGACCTTCAACCAGGGGGCCGACAAGGTCGTCTTCACCGATGAGCTCGGCGGCGGCGGAGCGGCCACCTGCAACGACGAGATCGGCCCGAACCGGGGTGCCGACGGCATCTACGACATCACCGGCCGGGGCGACCACCGCAAGCTGGTCTTCCGCAACTACTTCAAGATCGACCGTCCGCAGGCCGACACCGAGGTCTGTGTCGCGCACAACGGCTCGATCATCCCGGTCAAGGGCCGCGACCTGATGGTCCAGGCCTGGTACCAGGGCGGGGTCTCCGTGTGGGACTTCACCAACTCCTCGAAGCCGAAGGAGATCGCGTTCTTCGAGCGCGGTCCGGTCTCCACGGAGGCGGTCACCACGGCCGGCCCGTGGTCGGCCTACTACTACAACGGTTACATCTACTCCAACGACATCGCCAAGGGCTTCGACGTCCTGAAGCTCGACGACCGGCGCACGGACCCGGCGAAGAAGGTGCGGCTGAAGGAGCTCAACGTGCAGACGCAGCCGGACTACTTCGACCGCTGACCCACCCGGGCGCCCCCGTTCCCCGCGTACGGGAAAGCAGTGCCCCGCCGGGTGTCTCAACTTGGCGGGGCACGCTTAATTCATTGACCGGTGAGCCGCATGGGGAGATGCTGTACCCCCTGATTCCGGCGACGCGGGGGATCGCCGGAATCAGGGGGGACCAGCACGTGAGCGCGGCGGACCGGAGCCGTCCGCACCCGCTCGGGCGGGGGACGTGTCCGCACCCGCTCAGGCGGCCGGACGCACGCTCGTGCCGGCCGCGGCGGCCCACTCCATCAGCAGGCGCTGGTACTCCCGCTCGTCGTCCGGGGACAGCATCCCGTCCGAGCGCTGCCACAGGTCACGAATCGCTTCGTTGACCACGGAGGCAGGACGCGCGGAAACAGATGTGTTCGGGTAGGGGGACATGGGTACAAGGCTAGGCCCCGGTCGAGCCTTGTACCCCATCGGGAGACAGGGATATCTCTCACACCACCTCCCGGAATCCTTCACGAACCGCCTCACGAACCGCCTCACGAACCGTCGCGTGCCCCCTGCCGTGCGAGTGTCACCAGATCGAGCGCCCTGAGCCCGTCCGTGCGTTCCGTCACAGGCAGGTGGTCCACGAAACGCACCTCGCAGCCCACTGCGGCCGCGCCCCCGTCGGCGCGGCGGTCGTCGCCGACCATGACGGCGTCCGAAGGGTCGAGCCCCAGCAGCGTGCAGGCGGCCTCGAACAGGCGCGGGTCCGGCTTCTGGATGCCGTGCTCGTAGGACAGGACGTACGCGTCGACCAGCTCGTCCAGGCCGTGTGCCCGGAAGACGGGCCGCAGGTCCCACCCGATGTTGCTCACGACTCCCACCGCGATCCCGTTGTCGCGCAGCCCCCGCAGCACCTCCGCCGCATCGGGGTACGGCTGCCAGGCTTCGGGGCTCCTGTGGCGCTCGTACAGGGCGTCGTACAGCTCCGGGTCGGGAAGGGGCACCTCACGGGCCAGGCCGGTGTACGCCTCCCGGTGCTGCTCGGCGGTCCTGTCGCGGGCGGCCCACACGGAGGCGAGCCGCGGCGGGATCCGCTGGGGGTTCGGACCGCCGGGAAGCGCACCGGCGAAGGTCAGCTGTCGTACATACCGTTCGAAATCATCCTCTTCCACCATCGTGCCCCGTGCGTCGAGCACCGCACGCAGCCAGGAACCGACGGGCTCGATACGGAAGAGGGTTCCGGAGAAGTCGAAGAGCACACCCTTGATCTGCATGGGCCGATCGTCGCCGCTCCGGGGGCCGCCCTACAAGGGCGCACCCGAGCCACCGGCCGCCCGGCGCGCGGCGTACCCGGCGAGCACGCCGTATCCGACGACGGCGAACGCGACCACGGCCGCGCCCAGCAGCAGCCCGCCCAGCACATCGGTCGGCCAGTGCACTCCCAGGTAGACCCGCGTGACGGATACGCCAACCACGGAGACAACGGCCAGGGTCAGCGCCGCCCACCACCAGGGGGACTTCGCGCTGTACAGGCGCAGCAGCCACAGCAGGAGACCGCAGCTCACCATTGCGGTCATCGCGTGGCCCGACGGGAAGGCCGCGTAGTTCGCCGAGTCCACCGGGTCGGGCCACTGCGGACGCTCCCGGCCCACGGCGGCCTTCAGCCCCTGCTGCACGAGGACGGAGAGCGCGCTGACCAGGGCCACCCAAGCGGCGAGCAGGCGCGCACCGTGCCGCCACAGCGCGATGACGGCCACGGCGATCAGGATGCGCATCGTCCACGGGTCCCACACCCAGTCCGTCAGCACCCGGTTGACGTGGACCAGCCCGGGTTCCGTCACCGCTCTGCGGTGCAGTGCCTCGGCCACCGTGGTGTCCAGCGACATCAGGGGCGACCAGCGCACCGCGACCATGACGAGCAGGACGATTGACAGGAACGCGCAGACGAGGCCCGCGCCCAGCAAGGAGGACCTGGTGGGTGGGGGGAGTGTAGGGGAGTGCATGGGGTGATCCTCGCGGACGGTCCGCGCATTCAGCTATCCCAGGGCGCTGAGCCCCGGCACGAACGCCACCAGCAACGGCACGACCGGCACCAGGGCCGCAGCCGCCGTCAGCCGCAGCCGACGGCCCGCGGTGAGGCGGTCTCCCGGGGCGAGCAGGCGGTTCACCCGGAGCGGCACCTGGGCGTCCGGGGTCGGGCAGGGGCCGAACACCCCGCGGTCCTCGTTGAGTTCGACCAGGGCGAGCGCGATGGTGAGGCGTCCGAAGCGCCGTGACGCCACATCGTCCGCGGCCAGCTCGACCAGCCGGTGCATCTCGTCGCGGAACGCCGCGAACACCGGAATCTGCGGGAATCCGGTCGCGAGCGCACCCGAGCAGTGCAGGAGCCAGTCGTGGCGCGCCTGCGCGTGCCCCTGTTCATGGGCGAGCACGGCATCCAGCTGACGGCCTTTCAGTCTGCCCAGCGCCGCGGTGGTGATGACCAGTTGGGGCGCCGCCCCGGGCAGCCACCAGGCGTCCGGGCGCTCGCCCTCCAGCACCACGAGACGACCGCTGCCGGGCTCCTCGCCCGGCATCAGCGGGCAACGGACCAGCAGTTCCGTGCGCCGCTTCCTGCGGCGCACCTGGGCCCGGCGGACCTCCCGTACGAGCATGGCCGCGGTCCACAGGCCGCCGAGCGCGAGCAGCACCGCGATGACCGCCGACCACGGTCCGTACGCGCCGAGGGCGTACGCCTCCACCACCGCGTGCGGGGCGGGCGCGAAGACATGTCCGCGGACCGCCTGCCAGGCCGCTGCCGCGCTGAAGGTCATCGACAGCCCGAACGACAGGAGCACCGCCGCCACCACGCACTGCCAGACCCACAGCGCCACGACCGGCTCACGCTCCGGCCACCGGGCCCTGGCCATCAGGCTCGGGGCCAGGACAGCGGCCAGCGCACCGAGCATCAGCAGCGTGAGGGAGACCACCATGACCGTCAGCCTATGAGTGCGGCGGTACCCACGGGTATGGCCGTGCGTCCCAAGTGACGTAGGACACGGTTTGTCGGACCCGCTGTCTCACAGGGTGAGCAGCATCGCGAACATGGCCAGTCCCATGGTCAGCCTGCACGCCATCGCCAGCTCGGGCCGCGAGCCCCCGGCGATGCCGGGCACCCCGGCGGACGCCCCGCCGCCCGAACCGCCGCCCGCGGCGACGGCGTCCGCCGGTATCAGCCGTCCCGCCGAGCGCAGCACATAGAGCGCGAAGTAGGCCAGCAGCACTCCCGTCAGCAGGGGTATGCCCCCGGCCGCCCCCGGGGTCGTGTGTGCCCCGTGGCCGCCGTGAACACCCTGACCCGCCCCCGGTGCCATGGCCACCGCCATGTAGACCATCGCCAGCGAACCGACCAGATGGTGCAGATGGTGCCCGCCGCGCCGCGCGCCGACGAGCGCGCGCACCGCCGCGCCCCCGAACACCACCGCGTAGACCACCCACATCCGGTCCGGCAGTGTGAACAGGGCCGCGGGAACCGCCATCGCGGCCATCCCGAACCCCATCACCGCCTCCGCGCGCGCCGCACCGCGTTCCCCCGTCGGACCGCTGCGCGCACGCAGCAGGCAGTACGCCCCCGTGACCCCGCACAGCAGCATCAGCAGCCAGCCGGACAGTGCCGGTCCGTGCACAGCCCACCTCCCCCTACGGCGATGACGCCGGTGTCGTCCAGCCGATCCGGTGTCGTCCAGACGATGCCCAGCTCAAGACCGTCCTACCGGGGCGCATTGGGGTGTGAGGGAGCGCGCCAGGGGCCTGTGGGGGGGCGGTCGCGGCCCGGGTTAGTCTCGGACGGCACCGTCGGCAGCAGACATACGGAGTACCTCGCATGGGCATCGCACCCTCCCCCGATCAGGCACGGCTGACCTTCCGTGACGCGACCGAGGAGGACGTGCCGGTCCTCGTGGAGCTCATCGAGTCCGCCTACCGGGGCGACGCGAGCCGCGCCGGATGGACCACGGAGGCGGACATCCTCCACGGCAGGCGCACGGACGCGGACGGAGTGCGCGAGGTCGTCACGGCCCTCGCGGGACGGCTCCTCGTGGCGGAGCGGGACGGTGCTCCTGTCGCCTGCTGCCAGCTCGAACACCGGGGCGACGCCGCCTACTTCGGCATGTTCGCGGTCACCCCCGGACTGCAGGGCGCCGGCCTCGGCAAGGTGATCATCGCCGAGGCGGAGCGCACCGTACGCGAGAGCTGGGGTGTGAAGGAGATGCACATGACGGTGATCTCGGTCCGCGAGGAACTGATCGCCTGGTACGAGCGCCGTGGCTACCGCCGTACGGGCACGACGACCCCCTTCCCGTACGGCGACGAGCGCTTCGGGATCCCGCAGCGCGACGACCTCGTCTTCGAACTGCTGGTCAAGGAGCTGTGACCGGCGGGCTCAGGCGGTGAAACGGCCCGCGCGACGGATCTCCGGATAGTCGGTCGTCGCCCCGTCCAGGCCCAGCGCACGCACCAGACGCAGATGGTCCTGGGTGTTCACCACCCAGCCGATCACCTTCAGGCCTTCCGCGTGAGCCTGTTCGACCACTTCCAGGGTGAGGCGGCGGATGTTCAGCGCCAGCGTCGCCGCGCCCACCGCCTTCGCCCGCTCCACCACGTCGCCGCCCCAGCGGCTCGCGATCAGCACCGTCCGCACCCCCGGGACCAGCTGAGCGATCTCGGCGACCGCCTCGTCGTGGAACGAGGACACCTCGACCCGGCCGACGAGATCGCGCCGCAGCATCAGCTCGGCCAGCGCCCGTGCCGCGGCCACGTCCTTGATCTCGGCCTGCACCGGTGAACCGACGGCGTCGAGCACCTCCTCGAAGACCGGCACGCGCTCGCCCTGCCCGGCGTCGAGCTCGCGGAGCTCTGCCAGCGTCTTCTCCGCGATCAGCCCCTTGCCGTCCGTCGTGCGGTCCACGGTGGCGTCGTGCATGACGGCGAGCGCGCCGTCCTTGCTCAGATGAAGATCCAGCTCGACGGCGTCCATGCCCGCCTGCTCCGCGTGCGTGAACGAGCGCAGTGTGTTCTCGGGCTCGACACCCATGACTCCGCGATGGCCGATGGTGAGAAAAGTCAAGGTGATCCCGCTTCCGTCCGTCGTCGACACTCCGCGTGCTGCTCCTACCCCCAGGGAACCAGCTTCTTGCACGGAGGACGACGTATGTCCCACCTGCCCGACGGAAGAAGTTGTCCGATGGATGTGTGGCAGGAAAAATGGCGGTGAAGATGAAGGGTGACAGGATAATTTTCTGGATCCCACTTGTCCGAAGGAACCGCATATGGATACGGTTACTTGACGCGAGGTTCTCCTGTGAAGGAAGAGTTATGACGGAAATTCTTGAGCACGCCACCGCCACCGGCGCGATAGCTGCTGCCCAGCGGGTCGTCGAGCACCCGGCCTGGACCGCGCTCAAGAGTGCCGTGGAGGAGTTCCGCCCCTGGCAGTCCAAGGACGGGTCCATCGACTTCGCGGCCGAGGGTGCCCCCTCGGCCGCGACTGCCGGGGCCACCATCGAGCGGGTCGCCACAGCGGTCGAGGAGCTCTCTCCGCTCCTCCCGCACGACGCCGAGTACCACCGTGCGCTCGTCGCGGACCTCCGCCGCTGGACCGCGGACGGCTTCGGCGTCCCGGACTTCCTCGACTCCCTGCTCGCCTTCCAGCCGGCCAGGGACCGCGCCGACGGCCTCCAGCACCTGGTCGTCTTCGCGATGTACACGCAGAACGGCAACCCGGACCGCAATCTCGAAGCGGTCGTGCTGCGGATGGTGTGGCCCGAGTGGCTTGCCGACCTCGAGGCCACGCGCTACGACAACCCGCTGTTCTGCGGCATCACCTTCGAGGACTTCACCTCGGGCTACGACACCAACTCCGCGGTGCTCTTCCCCGAGACCATCGCCGTGCGCGAGGCCCCCGAGCGCTTCAGCTGGGGCGGCATCTTCTGCGACCGCGAAGCCGCCCGCTTCCGCAAGGTCACCGAGGCGTCCGTCGACCTGCTGGGCCTGGAGCTCCCCGACGACATCCGCGAGATGATCGGCGACCAGAAGCGCTGCGAGCAGGCCTTCGTCCTCTGGGACATGGTCCACGACCGCACCCACAGCCACGGTGACCTGCCGTTCGACCCCTTCATGATCAAGCAGCGCCAGCCGTTCTGGATGTACGGGCTCGAGGAGCTGCGCTGCGACCTCACCGCCTTCAAGGAGGCCGTGAAGCTCGAGGCCGACGGCTTCGGCCAGGGCCGTGACGTGCAGTTCGCCGTCCTGTTCGACCGGATGTTCCGCTTCCCCGTCACCGGCGAGCGCGTCCGCAACTACGACGGACTCGGCGGCCAGCTCCTCTTCGCCTACCTCCACAAGCACGACGTGGTCCGCTGGACCGACAACACGCTGAAGATCGACTGGGCCCGCGCCCCGCAGGTCACCAACCAGCTCTGCGGTGAGATCGAGAAGCTCTACCGCGACGGCATCGACCGCCCGAAACTGGTCCACTGGTTCGCGGCGTACGACCTGGTCGCCGAGTATCTCGCACCGCACCCCGGCTCCCGCTGGGCCAAGGGCCCGGACGCCCTGGACGTGACACAGCCGCCGCGTAAGCTCGTCGACGACGTGCTTCCGGACGAGTTTCCCCTGAGCATGTTCTATGAGGCGCTCTCCAAGAAGCTGAAGCACGTGATTGCCTCCACCAAGGGGATTCGCGGGAACGCTTCAGGTTTCGAGTTCGAGATCGGCAGCACCAAGAAGCCCTAACGCTCTGATCAGCAGACAAGCCCCCGCCAAGTGCGGGGGCTTTGTCGTGCCGCGTACGACCTACTACCGCCGGCCGTACGCTCGAACCATGGCAGAGCACCTCGGGGACCGTCTCGCGCGACTCCGCCGCATGGCAGACCAGACGCAAGAGGCACTGGCCGAGCTGTCCGGCGTATCCGTAGACGTGATCAAGAAGCTGGAGCAGAAGCGCAAGCACTCCGCGCGCCTGCCCACCCTGCACTCCCTCGCCAAGGGTCTCGGCGTCGAACTGACAGCCCTCCTCGGAGACCCGCCCGGCGTCCCCTCGACCGGAGACGTCGACCCCCCTCAGCTCGTAGCCCTGCGCCGAGCCGTCATGCCCCCCATGTTCGCCCCGCCACCCGAGCCGAGCGACACTGAGCGCCTGACCATCCCGCTCATGCGCCGGGAACTCGCGGACGCCTGGACCATCTACCACGACGCCAACTTCGGCCGGCTCATGAACGCCCTGCCTGGCATCGTCAACGACGCCCGCTTCCTCGCCTCCATCGGCACTCCGGAAGAAAAGGCGGCCGGTCAGGCAGCCCTCGGCAAAGCCCTCCAGCTCGCTGGCCACCTCGCGATCCGCATGGGCAAGGTCGACCTCGCGCTGTCCGCGCTGGATCGCGCGATAGTGGCAGCCGACCAGTCCTCCGACCCGCTGCTCTCGTCGATGATCAGTAACTCGGTGGCATGGAACTACCAGCGTCAGAACCGGCTCGACGACGCAACGAACCTAGCCATCTACGCGGCCGACAAGGTCGAGCGAGAGCGCATCGAGACCGCGGAAGGCGTTCGGGTATGGGGTGGCCTGGTGATGTCGGCCGCGACGTCAGCCGCCCGCTCCGGGGACTACGACATGGCCTCCGACATGATGCAGACCGCGGAGACAGCCACGAAGCGGCTCTCGCAGCTCCCTCCGCCTGTCGACGGCAAGCTGGTGTCCGTCTTCAGCCGCTCCTCGGTCCGGATCGAGCGCGTACGGCTCGCGGTGCAGCACGAACGACCCGACGAGGCCCTACAGCTCGCCAAGGGGATGCGCCTGAGCTCCGACACGCCCCCGTCATGGCGCACGTGGCTGCTCCTCGACGTCGCCCGCGCCCACACCGACCTCGGGGACGCAGAAGGAGCCGTGAAGGCCCTCACACGGCTGCGGGAGGTCGCGCCGGCGTGGATGCGCCATCACACCCTCGCCGTCGCCATCGTCGGGGACCTCTGGGCGGGGCCGGCGCGTCCTCCTGGCCTGCGGAAGCTCGCAGAGTTCCTCGGAGTGGCGAGCTAATGCCGAGAAAGGGGGACGTTCCGTCCCTGTAGATCCTCCCTCCCACGCGCGAGCCTGATGATCAGTCAGTCAACGCGAGGGGTGCACGGTCATGGCGTACAGCGCGAGAGAGGCACTGTCCGAAGCGATCGAGCAGAACGGGCACGACGGCAAGTTACTCGTCTTCCACGGCACCGACGACCCGCTGGGCACCAGCGCAGAGGGCGCCGACCTGCCCCCGTTCGACGGTATCGAGGGTCGACGTTCGACCCTGCGCGAGCGGGTCGCCAAGGCGAACGCCCGTAGCCGCGGGGAGGTTCTGTGATGCCCGTCCGCGCCATCGTCCGGCACATCCACTGGACCGTTGCCCCCGACTCGGACACGGCCGCCGAGCCCGTCACCTACGCGATGCAGTGCGTCGTCTGCTCCGCGGAGTCCGAGCGCTTCGAGGACTGGGAGAAGCCGCAGGAGTGGGTCCTCACCCACTGCGGACAGAACCCGAGCCACCACACCTACCGGGAGAGCATCACCCGCCCGTGGCGTACCTGGATGAACGTCGATCCGAGGTGCCGCTCATGATCCGGCGAGCGATCGGCCGACTGGCCGGCCCCATCTTCGTCTTCACGATCATGGTCTCCATCGGGCTCGTCGTGGGCTTGGCCATCGTCGGCCACCCCACCCCCTAAGCCGGTCCGTCCTGCGTGGTGACCACCCCCGGTCTCCCCCGTACCCATGCAGGACGGGCCTATCAAACCCCGCTCGGCTGCCTTGGGGTGCTCTGTTGGCAGCCGGGCGGGCCGCAAGTGCAGTGCACCACTCCAACGCGAGAGGAACACGCATGACTGCCGTAGCGAACGAGACGAGGACCGGCCGCGCGCTGGTCGACGAGGCCCTCTTCGGAAGCATCGCGAACTTCGTGATGCAGCACGACGGCGAACCCCTGGACCGTGCCGAGCGGATCGCGGACCAGGCAATCGCCTTCGTCGCCACCACCGCCACCGCCACGGCGTCGATGATGCCGAGCGATGACGTCGACAAGGGCTACCACGCCTTCCTCCTCCACACGAAGGCGTACGCCGAGTTCTGCAACAAGCACGCCGGGCGCTTTCTGCACCACAACCCGGCACCAGCGCCCGTTGAGGGCGGGCGTCCACTGGAGAACGTCACCACCACCGCCCACGCGATGAAGGCCGCTGGCTTCATGGTCTTCGACGACCTCTGGACGGTCAGCGGCATCAACGCCGCACAGTGCGACTCGGACGACGGTCGCGACTACAGGTAACACCGCCCTCCGGCGGTAGGGTGCGGCCAGTCTGTACGCCGGGCTGGCCGCACCCCCATGAAGGGAGCCACAGCGTTGCCCGCAAGAGAACTTCCCATCGTCATCATCGACGCGTTCATGCCTACCTCGCAGCGCCAGGTCCTGAACCGACGCGGCTCCACCGTGTGGGAGATCGCGAACGATGAAGGCAGGTGGGCGGCGAAGCTCGGGTATCCCAACCTCTCGGGCGAAGGGCCGCCCCAGCCGTGGACGGCCGTTGCGCCCGCGCGCGAAGGGCACATCCTCAACCTGCTGAGCAACGACGTCACGCCCTACGGCCCATGGGAGGACGGGACCTGGAACGTCCAGCCCTGGCGGGAGGGGCCCAGTCTGTACCAGCTCTGGGAAACCTGTCGCACCGAAGGGTCGTCGGTCGAGCCGCACCGGAGCGTCGTCCTGTCCTGCGTCGAGACCCTCGCCGAGCTGCACATCAAGGGCTGGGCGCACGGGGACGTACAGCCCGCCCACTTCGTCATCGGGCCGGACCGCACGCACCTGATCGACCTCGCCCTAGCCAAGGGCGGCCGAATCCCCGAGGCGCTGGACTTCCCGTTCCGCGGATGCCTTGTCCACTACGAGGCGCCCGAGATCTCGCGCAGCGTGCTGGAAAGCGGCGAAGCTGAGCAGACGCAGGCCGGCGACGTCTACGCCCTGGGCGCTTCCCTGCTCATCTCCGCTACCGGAGTGCGTGCGGTCGAGTATCCGGATGACGCTCCGCGCCCCGTGCAGCGCCAGGCGATCGTGGACGGTCGACACCGGGACGTCATGATCCCCGGCTCGATGGGCCGGCTGATCCGGGACATGCTTAGCTACGACCCCAGGGATAGGCCCACGATCTATGAGGTGGGCAAGGCCCTGAACTGAATGCACCACATGACGACGACCCCCCAGAGCGCCGGCCTGGGGGGTCTTCGTCATGTCGCACAGGTGGTCAACTCATTGTCGGGTTAGACCTGTTGCTTCATCAGTTTCGCTTGTGCATACGTGCGGTCGCTGCGTGTTATCTTGGATGAGCGAGCTAGGCCCGCTACATCGGCCGGCTTTGCGGGCGTCGGGGACTACGCAGCCATCCCCAAGCCAAAAGACCTGAAAGGCCCGCATTCGCTTGGGGCTAGGCACTTGATGAATCCGCCACACCGGGTTCTGTTGACTGCGCAACGGGACTCGACCGGAAGAGCACTCGGCGCTGCCATGCCGACGACCTCTTCCAAGCCACCCAGTTCGAGGTGGCCGGTCGAGTCTGTGCGCCTTCGTCCGGCACCTCCCGAATGGCGAAGGATGCCGACGTGATGGTTGCAGTCGCGCTTGCCCTCTGCGCGAGCCTCGTATTCTCCATGCTGGTCGCCACGGGTGCCGGCATCTTGATGGGCACGGATAAGAAGACGGGTCTGGCCTACGGGGCACGCGCCCTCGGCGCCACGATGACCATCTGCATCGCCGTGATCGGCGTGTTCGTGATGGTGGCCCTTGGGAAGTGACTGAGCGCCAGGAGCGGGCCCCTCGGGGATCGAGGGGCCCTTCCTGCTCATCGCACCGGGCAGGCGCCCGTGGCACAGTCCTCGTCCGTGGAATCCTCGATCGAGGTCACCTCGTAGGCGTCGAACTCGGCCTCGGTGATCCGCTCGTACGGCGCCTGCTCCCGCGTGCCGTCGACCATGATCGTGGTCCCCTTCAGGTCGGGGAGCCAGCGCTTGATCACCGCCATCGTCTCGTCCACGTCCAGGCCCTCGGGCACGTTCGCGGTGTAACTGACGGCGTTGTCGGCGTACTCGGTTGAACCGGACACGCCGCTTGAAGTGGCGGCCGTAGATCGGGTGGATACCCTCGGTCGCTCCCGGCAGCTTGGCGATGGAACCTGTCGGCGCCACCGTCGTCACCTTCACCGGCTCCGGGATACGCAGCTCGAAGGAGTACGCCCGAGCCTGCTCCCGGACCGTGTCGTAGAGGTCCATCAGGCGGGCCCGGAACGCCTCGTTGTACGCGGCCTTCGAGTAGCGCACGCCCTGCTTCGCGCCGAGCAGAAGGAGGAGCGGGCCGACACGATGCGCGGGGTGATCGACCGCGTCGGTTTGAACGTGGGCGATCTCAGCCGGTCCGAGAAGAAGGGGATCTTGGAACTCCTGCGCGTCCGCGTCGAGATCCAGGGGGAGAGTAAGCCCCGACGCGCGGGCGGGAGCAGGGACCCGATGCTGGAGTGGCACCGGGAGAACGAGATCCCCATTCCGACCGGCGTCTCCAGCGAGCAGTGGGCACGGGTCGAAGGCATCCTGGCAGGAGGACGGAAGTCCAAGCCGGACGACCGAGGATGCTTCGACATGCTCCTGGAGAAGCTGCGTAACGACGCCGGATGGCACGACTATGACCGTGACGAGCGCATGGGCGGGAAGGGCTGGGGCTTCTTCTACCGAGGCGCCCGCCGGTGGTTCTCCTCCGGCCTGTACGCCGAGGCGCTGAAGGCGTACGGCCCGTACGAGGGGGTGCAAGCACCCGATGGCTACACTCTGCCTCCCATGAAGATTTACGGCGCGATCGATGATTCCCCGGAGGAAGTAGTGAAAACTGAAGCGGGCGAGCGGATTAGTTCCACCAAGGGGATCACCGCGGCGGATGCCGGGCGGGCAGCCGCGTGAGCGCACGTTCTGAGGAGGCGGTGGCCATGAACGCAACAGTCAAGGGCGACGGGAGCGGTGTGCTCGACGGTGCGGTGATCGCGGTTGCGGGGGCGGCGGGAGCCGCCGGCCGGGCCACCCTGCTCCGGCTCGCGGAGGCGGGTGCCACCGTGGTCGCCTCCGACGCCCACCCCGAGCGGCTCGCCGAGGCGGTCGACGCGGCGCGCTACGCGCACGGCGGGGCGACCGTCACCGGCGAGACCGTGGACCTGCTCGACCTGGAGGCGGCCAAGGACTGGGCCGCCAAGACGGAGAAGGAATTCGGCCGGGTCGACGGCCTGGTCCACCTGGTCGGGGGCTGGCGCGGCAGTGCCGGCTTCGCGGACACCAGCCTGGCGGACTGGGACTTCCTGGAGAAGCTGCTGATCCGCACCGTGCAGTCCACCTCGCTCGCCTTCCAGGACGTCCTCCAGCGCAGCGACCGCGGCCGCTACGTGCTGATCAGTGCCGCCGGAGCGAGCAGCCCCACCGCCGGCAACGCCGCCTACGCGGCGTCCAAGGCGGCGGCCGAGGCCTGGACGCTCGCCCTCGGCGACGCCTTCCGCAAGGCGGGGGGCGACGACGGCCCGAAGGCGGCTGCTGCGATCCTGGTCGTGAAGGCACTGGTGCACGACGCGATGCGCGCCGAGCGCCCGAATGCGAAGTTCGCGGGTTTCACCGACGTCAAGGAGCTGGCCGAGGCCATCGCCGGCGTCTGGGACGTGCCCGCCGGAGAAGTGAACGGAAAGCGCCTGTGGCTGACCCCGCAACCCTGAGGACCGACGCGCGGCGGCATCACGATCCGCAGGTACGCGGTTTCGCCAGTGACAACTACGCGGGCGCGCACCCGGAGATCCTCGCGGCCCTCGCCCTCGCCAACGGCGGCCATCAGGTCGCCTACGGCGAGGACGACTACACCGGACACCTCCAGCGCGTCATGCACAGCCACTTCGGCCCCACCGCCGAGGCGTTCCCGGTGTTCAACGGCACCGGCGCCAACGTCGTCGCCCTCCAGGCGCTGACCGACCGCTGGGGTGCGGTGATCTGCGCCGAGTCCGCCCACATCAACGTGGACGAGGGGGGCGCGCCCGAGCGGATGGGCGGGCTGAAGCTGCTCACCGTCCCCACCCCGGACGGCAAGCTCACTCCGGAACTCATCGACCGCCAGGCCTTCGGCTGGGACGACGAGCACCGGGCGATGCCGCAGGTCGTCTCCATCACGCAGAACACCGAGCTCGGCACCGTCTACACGCCGGACGAGATCAGGGCCATCTGCGCGCACTCGCACGAGCGGGGCATGAAGGTGCACCTGGACGGTGCCCGGATAGCCAACGCCGCCGCCTCCCTGGACGTGCCGATGCGCACGTTCACCAACGCGGTCGGCGTCGACGTCCTCAGCTTCGGCGGAACCAAGAACGGCGCGCTCTTCGGCGAGGCCGTCGTCGTCCTCGACCCGGACGCCGTCCGTGCGATGAAGCACCTGCGCAAGCTCTCGATGCAGCTGGCCTCCAAGATGCGCTTCGTCTCGGTCCAGCTGGAGGCCCTGCTCGCGCGCGACCTCTGGCTGCGCAACGCCCGGCACGCCAACGAGATGGCGCAGCGGCTCGCCGCCGGGGTCCGAGTGGTGGACGGTGTGGAGATCCTTCACCCGGTCCAGGCCAACGCCGTCTTCGCGCGGCTCCCGCACACGGTGTCCGAGCGGCTGCAGAAGCGCTTCCGGTTCTACTTCTGGGACGAGAAGGCCGGTGACGTCCGCTGGATGTGCGCCTTCGACACCCGCGAGGAGGACGTTGACGCGTTCGTCCAGGCGCTCAAGGAAGAGATGGCGCGCCAATAGCATAAGTATGCGGCCGACCGGAAAGTCATTGGCTTCCTGTCGGTCGCATCGCTACGCTCGGCGGGCATGGAGCTGATTCAGCACACCCCCGAGATCTCTGCCTACCTTGCCGCCGACGAGGCCATCGACCATGACCACCCGCTGGTGCGTGAGACGGCCGGCCGTCTCGGCGCGGAGTCGGCCGATGCATACGCATACGCCGCTGCGGCTTTCACCCTTGTGCGCGACACCATCCCGCACTCGGCGGACGCCGGTGATCCGCGGGTCACCTGGAGGGCCTCCGACGTGCTCGGCGCGCGTACCGGCATCTGCTACGCCAAGGCGCACGCCCTGGCGGCCCTGCTGCGGGCTGCGGGGATCCCGGCCGGTCTCTGCTACCAGCGGCTCACCGATGACGAGGGTGCCGACCCGGCCGTCCACGGGCTGGTGGCGGTGAGGCTCCCGGGGGCTGAGCGCTGGGTGCGGCAGGATCCGCGCGGGAACAGGCCGGGCATCGACGCCCAGTTCTCGGCCGGCGTGGAGCGGCTGGCCTGGGTGCCACGGGCGCAGTTCAGTGAAATGGACTATCCGGTACTCTATGCAGCACCGCATCCGGCGGTTCTCCGTGCGCTGCGGAGCGCCCGGGACCGCTCGGAGCTGTGGCGGAACCTGCCCACCGCGCTCTGATGGTCGTGCCGGGCGTGGTCGTTCCCCGTATCCGTACCGCGTCGACGTAAGGCAGAAGATGACCCTGATGATCACGGTTTGCGACGAGGTCCGCAGCCTCGCCCCCGGTTTCACCCACCTCGCCGTCGAGGCGCGCGGGCTGGTGAACGGGCCGAGCGACGAAGGCAGTTCGGCCCTCCTGGACGACGCGACCCGCAGGCTCGTCGGGCGGCTCGGCGGCCGGGCGCCGCACGAGGACCCGCATGTCGCGGCCTGGCGCGAGGCGTACGCGGCGTTCGGCGCCAAGCCGTCCCGTACCCGCAATTCGGCCGAGGCCCTCGCCCGGCGCGCGCTCACCGACGCCGGGCTGCCCCGCATCAACCGGCTGGTCGACCTCTACAACGCGATCAGCGTCGCCCACCTGATCCCGGTCGGTGGCGAGGACACCGATCACATCAAGGGCGCCATGCGGCTCGTGCGAGCGACCGGGCAGGAGCCGTTCCCGACGGCCGCGGGCGGGGCGGACGTCGTGGAGCACCCGGAGCCCGGCGAGGTCGTCTGGTGCGACGACGAGGCCGTCACCTGTCGGCGTTGGAACTGGCGCCAGGGCGTCCGCACGCGCCTCACCGAGGAATCGGTGAACGCGGTCTTCCTGCTGGAGGGCCTGGCCCCCGCGACACCCGGCGAGCTCGAGGCCGCGGCCACCGAACTCGCCGAGTCGCTTGAGAAACTGAGTCCGGGAGCGCGGATCACCCTCCACGCACCGGCGTGAAGCCTCCGCCGTGCCCCGTCGTCAGCCGCGCTCGCGTACCTCGTCGGGCGTCGGGGCCGTGCCGCCGAGGTGGGCCGGGACCCACCAGGTGTCGCTCGCGTCCTTGGGGCGTACCGGATAGGCGCGCTGTGCCGCCTCCAGGAGCTCCTGCACGCGCTCCCGCAGCCGACGGGTGATCGCGCCCGCGTACTGGTCGGAGGGCGCGGCCATGGGCTCACCGACCCGGATGGTGACCGGGATGTGGCTGCGGCGGAAGTTGCGTGAGTGGCCCTTGGTCCACAGTCGCTGGGTGCCCCACAGCGCCATCGGGATCAGGGGTACGCCGGCTTCCTGGGCCAGCCGGGCGGCACCCGACTTGAAGCTCTTCAGCGTGAAGGACTCGGAGATGGTCCCCTCGGAGAACACCCCGACGATCTCGCCGGAACGCAGCGACGACAGCGCGTGCGCGTAGGCGTCCTCGCCCTGCTTGCGGTCGACGGGGATGTGCTTCATGCCGCGCATCAGCGGTCCGGAGACCTTGTGCCGGAAGACCGATTCCTTCGCCATGAAGCGGACGAGCCGCTTCTGGGGCAGGGCACCGAGTCCGGTGAAGATGAAGTCCAGATAGCTGATGTGGTTGCTCACCAGTACCGCGCCACCGGTCTTCGGGATGTGCTCCGAACCCTGTGTGTCGATCTTCAGGTCGAGCGCCTTGAACAGCGTGCGAGCGGCGCCGACGACCGGCCGATAGACGAGTTCTGCCATCTGGATGAAGACCCTTCTTCAGTGCCTGGGGAGGGTTCTCCCGGCGTAAGTTACGCAGCCGTAGGTATTCGGCATTGTGGCGATCGTGCCCCATGTGCGACGCCGTGGCCAGCCCCAAAGGGCCCGGGGCGCGAGATTCTCGTCACGTGAATCCTCCGGGAATGTAATGCCGTGGCCCGGTGCTGACTCTTTGCGCAGAGCTCTGAGAAGGAGGCCGCGGATGGACGGGCAGACGGCTGCCGACATGCTGGACCGAGCCCAACTCGGCGCTGAACTGGGAGATCGGGCGACTCTCGTGCAGTTCTCGAGCGCGTTCTGCCAGCCCTGCCGCGCCACCCGGCGCACGCTCGCCGAGGTGGCCGCGATGGTCGAGGGCGTCGCCCACGTGGAGATCGACGCGGAGGCGCATCTCACTCTCGTACGCAGGCTCCGCATCAGCCGCACACCGACCGTCCTGGTGCTGGACGCGGCCGGCCGGATCGTCCGCAGGGCGGTGGGGCAGCCGCGTACCGCGGACGTCGTCGCCGCGCTGGGACAGGCGATGTGACGGACCGTGACGCATCTCCCACATGCCGGGACACGCTTGACCGCACACGCCGCGCATCGTCACCCTGACGCTATGCCGCCAGAACTCCTTCTCTTCGGCCGGGTCCATGTCGACCTCGTGCGCCACGCCAGTGCGCGCTGTCCGGGTGCCTGAAGAACCCACGGCCCCGTACGCCCCCTCGCAGAAGGACACTTCCATGACGGCATCGCCCGAGCTCGGCACTCCCCGGACGGCTTCGCCCGAGCTTCTCCGTTCCGTCTTCCGGCAGCACGCCGCCGGGGTCGCAGTGATCACCGCGGCCGGCGAGCGGCCGGTCGGCTTCACCGCCACCTCGCTCAACTCCGTCGCGGCCGATCCGCCCCTCATCTCCTTCGGGGTGGGTACCTCGTCGTCCAGCTGGCCCGTCGTGGCCGAGGCGGAGCACATCGGCGTGCACATACTCGGCGAGGATCAGCAGGAGCTGGCCGCCACCTTCGCGCGCAGCGGCGCCGACC
Source organism: Streptomyces sp. NBC_01520 (assembly GCF_045040375.1). NCBI lineage: Bacteria > Bacillati > Actinomycetota > Actinomycetes > Kitasatosporales > Streptomycetaceae > Streptomyces > Streptomyces sp. NBC_01520. The sequence goes on along the minus strand of NZ_CP109404.1, from coordinate 794,711 downwards.
GGTTCGGCCCGTCCACCGACTGGCGCAGCGGACCCGAGGGCGTACCGCTGCTCGGCGGTGTGGTTGCCTGGCTGGTGTGCCGGGTGGTGGCCCGGATCCCGGCGGGGGACCATCGCATCGTGATCGCCCAGGCGGTGCTCGGGGATCCGGCGGGCGGTGGCCGCCCACTGGTCTACCACCAGGGCCGTTTCACGGCTCTGCGAGACTGAGGGCACGCAGGCGGCACTTGGGCGGCGCGCGTTGGCAACGTCACAGTTCCAAGCGCTTGCTCATGGGGAATATGCTGGGTGTACTGGCGAGTAATATTGCCCTCGGAGCACCGGTCGCCCCGACCGGATGCGCCCCATAAGGCGCCTATGCTGCGTGCAACAAGGCAGCCCAGAAATGACGATGCAGTAGGAGAGCCGGCGTGAGCTTGAGGATCGTTGTCTGTGTGAAGTACGTGCCCGACGCCACCGGCGACCGGCACTTCGCCGATGACCTGACCCTGGACCGTGACGACGTCGACGGTCTGCTGTCGGAGCTCGACGAGTACGCGGTCGAGCAGGCGCTGCAGATCGCCGACGAGGCGGACGACGCGGAGATCACCGTGCTGACGGTGGGCCCCGAGGACGCCAAGGACGCGCTGCGCAAGGCGCTGTCGATGGGCGCCGACAAGGCCGTCCACGTCGAGGACGACGACCTGCACGGCACGGACGTCATCGGTACCTCGCTGGTGCTGGCCAAGGCCATCGAGAAGACCGGCTACGACCTGGTCATCTGCGGCATGGCGTCGACGGACGGCACCATGGGCGTGCTTCCGGCGCTGCTCGCGGAGCGCCTCTCCGTCCCGCAGGTCACGCTGCTCTCCGAAGTCTCCGTCGAGGACGGCACCGTCAAGGGCCGCCGTGACGGCGACAGCGCGTCCGAGCAGCTCCAGGCGTCCCTCCCGGCCGTGGTCTCGGTGACCGACCAGTCGGGCGAGGCCCGGTACCCGTCCTTCAAGGGCATCATGGCGGCGAAGAAGAAGCCGGTTCAGTCCTTTGATCTGGAGGACCTGGAGATCGAGGCGGACGAGGTCGGCCTGGCGGGTTCCTGGACCGCGGTCGACTCCGCGGCCGAGCGTCCGGCCCGCACCGCGGGCACGATCGTCAAGGACGAGGGCGAGGGCGGCAAGCAGCTGGCCGAGTTCCTTGCGGGCCAGAAGTTCATCTGAGCCCCCGGCTGTTCCCTCACCGCCCCGCACTCCCTCGCACGCAGGAGATTGAAGTCCCATGGCTGAAGTTCTCGTCTATGTCGACCACGTGGACGGTGCCGTCCGCAAGCCCACCCTGGAGCTGCTGACGCTCGCCCGCCGCATCGGCGAGCCCGTCGCCGTCGCCCTCGGCAACGGGGCCGCCGACACCGCCGCCGTGCTCGCCGAGCACGGTGCGGTCAAGGTCCTGGCCGCCGACGCGCCGGAGTTCACCGACTACCTCGTCGTACCGAAGGTGGACGCGCTGAAGGCCGCGTACGACGCGGTGTCCCCGGCCGCCGTGCTGCTGCCCTCCTCCGCCGAGGCGAAGGAGATCGCGGCCCGCCTCGCGGTCCGTATCGGTTCCGGCATCATCACCGACGCCGTCGACCTGGAGGCCGGTGACCAGGGCCCGGTCGCCACGCAGTCCGCGTTCGCCGCCTCGTTCACCACCAAGTCCCGTGTCTCCAAGGGCACTCCGGTCATCACGGTCAAGCCGAACTCGGCCCCGGTCGAGCCGGCTCCGGCCGCCGGCGCCGTCGAGGCCCTCGCGGTGTCCTTCTCCGCGACGGCCACCGGCACCAAGGTCCTCTCCCGCACCCCGCGTGAGTCGACCGGCCGCCCGGAGCTGACCGAGGCCGCGATCGTCGTCTCCGGCGGCCGTGGCGTCAACGGTGCGGAGAACTTCGCGATCATCGAGGCCCTCGCCGACTCGCTCGGTGCCGCCGTCGGCGCATCCCGCGCCGCGGTCGACGCCGGCTGGTACCCGCACACCAACCAGGTCGGCCAGACCGGCAAGTCGGTCTCCCCGCAGCTGTACATCGCCTCGGGCATCTCCGGCGCGATCCAGCACCGGGCCGGTATGCAGACCTCGAAGACGATCGTCGCGATCAACAAGGACGCCGAGGCCCCGATCTTCGACCTCGTCGACTACGGCGTCGTCGGCGACCTCTTCAACGTCGTCCCGCAGCTGACCGACGAGGTCAAGACCCGCAAGGGCTGATCCGGCGGAAGCCGTACCCGTACGACGGCCCGGGGCCGCGTGGTGTTCTCGCCGCGCGGCCCCGGGCCGTTTCCGATCACCATTGACGCAGGCATCGGCGACTTATAACTTCACTATACGGATGAAGGATTCCGGGAAGCGGAAATGCTGTCAGATGGAGGGTGCGGTCATGGGTCAGCAGGAGAAGGTGGCGACGAGCCTCGCCGGCGTGGTCGGTGCGGAGATCGGTGCCTCCCTCGCGGAGGTGGATGCGGAACTCGTCCGCCGTTACCCGGGAGACCCCGGCACGCGCCAGCCCGTCCACACCGTCTACGTCCCCGCCGACGCCTTCACCGCCACGACGATCCGCTCCTGGGGCGACCGTGCCCTGGCGGCCCTCGACGAGCACGCCCCGGACGCCACCGCCCTCGCCGGGGTCCTGGGCATCCCGCAGGAGCTCGCGGAGCCCGTCCACGACCGCGTACGGGCCAAGCTGGAGCGCGAGCCCGTCGAGGACCTGCGCATCGACTTCGAGGACGGCTACGGCCCGCGCCCGGACGCCGAGGAGGACGAGGCGGCGGCCCGCGCCGCCCGGCTGGTGGCCGCCGCGTACGGCGACGGGACCGCTGCCCCGTACATGGGCATCCGCATGAAGTGCATGGAAGCGGCCGTACGAGACCGGGGCATCCGCACCACGGACGTCTTCCTCACCGGCCTGATGCGGGCGGGCGGCCTCCCCGAGGGGCTCGTCCTCACGCTGCCGAAGGTGACGTACCCCGAGCAGGTCGCGGCCTTCGTCCACCTGCTGGAGGCCTTCGAGGGGGCCCACGGGCTGCCGGCCGGGCGCCTCGGCTTCGAGATCCAGATCGAGACCAGCCAGGCCATCCTCGCCGCCGACGGCACCGCGGCCGTGGCCCGTATGATCGACGCCGCGCACGGCCGGGCGACCGGCCTGCACTACGGGACCTTCGACTACAGCGCCTGCGTCGGCGTCAGCCCCGCCTACCAGGCCAGTGACCACCCCGCCGCCGACCATGCCAAGGCCGTCATGCAGGTCGCCGCCGCGGGCACCGGCGTACGCGTCTGCGACGGCTCCACCAACGTGCTGCCCGTCGGCCCCACCGCACAGGTCCACGACGCCTGGCGCCTCCACCACGGCCTCACCCGCCGCGCCCTGGCCCGCGCCTACTACCAGGGCTGGGACATGCACCCCGGGCACCTGCCCACCCGCTACGCGGCCGTCTACACCTTCTACCGCGAGGGCCTGGGGCAGGCCGCGTCCCGGCTCGCCGCGTACGTGGCCAAGGCCGGCGGTGACGTCATGGACGAGCCCGCCACCGCGAAGGCCCTCAGCGGCTATCTGCTGCGGGGCATCGACTGCGGCGCCCTGGACACCGCGGAGGTCGCCGAGCTCACCGGCCTCACCCGCGCGGACCTGGACACCTTCGCCTCACCCCGCCGCGGCGGGCTGACCGTGACCGCTCCGTAGGCGGCTCAGGCGGGCGGGATCTCGCCCGAGCCGCGCGGGATGAGCCGCGTCGGCAGCTCCACCCTGGCCGGGGCGTGGTCGGCGCCGTCCAGGCGGCGGAAGAGATGCTCCGCGGCGGTGCGGCCGACCGCCGCGGCGTCCTGGGAGATCACGGTGATGCCCAGCAGGTCGGCCAGCTCGATGTCGTCGAAGCCGACGAGCGCGATCCTGCGGTCGCACTCCGCGAGGACCCGGACGACCGTGACCGTCACACGGTTGTTGCCCGCGAAGAGCGCGGTGACCGGCTCGGGGCCCGCGAGCATGGTCTCGGCGGCGGCCCTGACCCGGGCCGGATCGGTCGGGCCGAGGGAGACCCAGGAGTCCTCGACCGTGATCCCGGCATCGGTCAGGGCGGCGTGGTAGCCGCGCAGTCGCTCCTTCGCCGTGTGGATGCGGGGCTGGTCACCGAGGAAGCCGATCCTGCGGTGGCCGTGTGCGATCAGATGGGCCACGCCCTCGCGCGCACCGCCGAAGCTGTCCGAGAGGACCATGTCGGCATCGACCCGACCGGCCGGCCGGTCGACGAACACGGTGGCGATCCCGGCCTTTATCTCGGGCTCCAGATAGCGGTGGTCGTCACCCGCCGGGATCACGATGAGGCCGTCCACGCGGCGGGCACACAGAGCGAGGACGAGCTCCTGCTCGCGGTCCGGGTCCTCGGCGCTGGAACCGTTGATGAGCAGGGCGCCGTGGGCGCGGGCCACCTCCTCGACTGCGCGGCTCAGCGGGCCGTAGAAGGGGTCCGCGAGGTCTTCGAGCACGAGGCCGATGGAGGCGGTGCGGCCCTTGCGCAGGACGCGCGCGCTGTCGTTGCGGCGGAATCCGAGTGCCTCGATCGCCTCCTGGACGCGGCGCTCGGTGTCGGGGGTGACGCCGGGTTCGCTGTTCACCACCCGGGAGACCGTCTTGAGTCCCACTCCGGCACGGGCTGCCACATCCTTCATGGTCGGCCTGTTGCCGTAGCGGGACTCGGGATGACGGGCGGTCTCGGCCACGGTGCGCTGTCCTGTCGTCGGGTGCGGGTCGTTTCCTGCCGTCCCGGAGCGGTTTCGGGACGGCAGGAGGCTGTGGCGTCGAGCATAGGCCCTGGACAACGTTGTCAACAGAATAGAGACTGTGACTACCACCGACTGAACTCGCAGGTCCCGCCCCTCACCCCTCCGGAGAGTCCACACCGATGCATACCGACCTCGTCGCCGCGCTCGACATCGGCGGCACCAAGATCGCCGGCGCGCTGGTGGACGGCGGCGGATCCCTGCTGGTGCGGGCGCAGCGGCCGACGCCCGCACGTGAGGACGCCGAAACGGTGATGGCGGCGGTCGGCGCCGTCCTGGACGATCTCAGGGCTTCGCCGTTGTGGCACAGGGCGCGCGCGGTCGGCATCGGCAGCGCGGGCCCCGTGGACGCGTCGGCGGGCACGGTCAGCCCGGTCAACGTGCCGGGCTGGCGCGGCTTCCCGCTGGTCGAGCGGGTCGGCGCGGCGACGGGCGGACTGCCGGTCGCACTGGTCGGCGACGGTGTCGCGATGACGGCGGCCGAGCACTGGCTCGGCGCCGCCCGCGGTTACGACAACGCCCTGTGCATGGTCGTCTCCACGGGCGTCGGCGGGGGCCTCGTGCTCGGCGGGAAGCTGCACCGGGGGCCGACCGGAAACGCGGGCCACATCGGCCACATCAGCGTCGATCTCGACGGCGACCTGTGCCCGTGCGGGGCGCGCGGCTGCGTCGAGCGCCTGGCCAGCGGGCCGAACATCGCGCGGCGCGCCCTGGAGAACGGATGGCTCCCCGGCCCGGACGGCGACGCCACCGCAGCCGCGGTGGCCGCCGCCGCGCGGGCCGGTGACCCGGCCGCGGTCGCCTCGTACGAGCGAGCCGCCCAGGCGCTCGCCGCCGGGATCGCCGCGACCGCCACACTGACCGAGATCGACATCGCGGTGATCGGCGGGGGAGTGGCCGGGGCGGGCGAGGTGCTCTTCGCGCCGCTGCGCAGGTCCCTGCGCGACTACGCCACGCTCTCCTTCGTCCAGGGCATCACGGTGGCGCCGGCCGTGATGGGCGCCGACGCGGGCCTCGTGGGCGCGGCTGCCGCCGCCTCGGCGGTCCGTCACGCCGGGGCGGACGTACGGGCCGTAGTGACCCCGTAGCGGACCGGTGGGGTGCTCAGCGGTCCCCGTCCGCGGGCTGCCGCGGTACGACGACGAGGAACGCGTCCTGGTCCATCACCACCTCGGCGGGCAGGCCCTCGCCTCGGCGGGCCGCCGCGAACTCCTCGGCGGGCCCGCTGCCCCGCGGTCCGCCCGCGGGGAACCGCTCGATCACCGTACGGCGCACCGCGCGTACCCCCAATGTCGTCCTGTGCTGCCCGTGCCGTTCCTGTGCTGCCCGCTCCAACGTCCACGAAGCCCCACCTTCGTCCTGTGGCCGCGATGGTCCGCAGCCGGCCGTTCGGGCCGGCCAGCTCGTGCCTGCATTCGGCCAGGCGGCGTGTACGGATCCAGTCTCCGAGGCTGATGTCCGACCGGGACAGCACCGTGTAGAGGTGACGTACGGAGATGCTGTGTGCGGCGGCGATCTGTGCCGCAGACAGATCGTTATCAGCCAGGTGTGCTCGGATGTATTGCGTGATCCGCAGGCTGAGTGTCGCCTCCAACGGTGCTCTGGCCAGGCTGGAGTTGCCGTGCTGGGATGCGAGGGCGGCGCGGAGGAGTTCGATCCTGGGTTCCACGACGGCGTGCGACGCGCCCTGGTGCAGGTCGTCGCTGACGGCCAGTTGGGAGAAGTAGGGGAAGGCGAGGCGTGCAATGGGGTTGTCGGGTCCCAGGGGGACCGCGGTGATGTCCCGTAACACCTGATCGGGGAGTGCGAGTGCCGCGCGGGGGAAACGGAAGAAGTGGTTGTCGACTCCCTCGTCGAAGAGGTGTGTGTAGGGGGTGGTCGATTCGTAGACGGCGAAGTCTCCCGGCCTCAGCAGGCACTGGCGATCGTTCTGCACCACGAGGCTGGTGGACATGGTGTCGCCGTGCGCGCGGCCGCTGCGGTCCAGGAAGACCGCGCCGGGCGGGATCCCGCGGCCAGTGAGCGGGACTTGTCCGGCCGATCACGGATGTGGGCTGTCGGGCATGATGCCCGGGTGAGCATCATCGTGAAGTTCTTCGTCGCGCCGGACGACACGGCAGCGAGCCTGGCCCTCCAGACCGGGCCGGGACGGGCATTCGAGTCGCTCTCCTTCGGCAACTTCGATCCTGAAGAGGCCGTGATCGAGTGGGAATGCCTTCTGGCCGGCGGCAGCTTCGAGGAACTCTTCGAGGCCGGTGAACCTCGCATCGTCGCTGGCCAGGACAACGACGGATGCGTCGTCTTCGCGATCTCGCCTCGCCTGTCCACTGCGCTCACGGACGCCACGCACGTCAGGTTGAGCGATGTCGCCGCCTCGTGGACTCAGCTGCGCGCGGAGGACGGCGAGGTCATCGACACTGAGATCGCCGACGCCATCGTGGGTGATCTGGCTGCTCTCGTCAGCAGCGCCCGGCGCCAGAACCAGAGCGTCTACTGCTGGGTCGCGTAGGAGCTCATGTTCGGAGCCAGATGACGACGGCCGCGGCGGTGGCAGTGCCGAGAAAGACGCAACCGCGCTTGTCGTAGCGGGTGGGTGCGCCACGAGGCGCCATGGAATCGAGTGAGGTGAGAGACCTTCACCACCGGGTTGTCGTAGCAATCCGGTTGAAGCTGGGGGCAGTTCGGTTCGGGGGATGCCGAGCCGAGCGGCAAGCAGCCCCGACAACGCCGGGACGGGTTGGTACTGCCAGACGACCCGGGTCCGGCTAGCGAGACAGGAAGGTGCACGCGAGAAATCAGTGCCTGACGCCCCGTAATTACGACACCGGCTCGAACCTGGCGGATCTGGGCCGGACGCAGTGCACGACCACCAGCGCTCCTCGGTGGTCGACTCCGAAGCCGACTCCACTCATCGGTGGGGAGGCCACGCCGAAAGTCTGCGGCGTAAGTGTGGCGATGCTGCCGGGGTAGAGCTGGGCACCTCACCTGTCGATCGATTCGTGGTGAACGTGGGAACTGTCCGCGGTCGCCCCTATATCGGACGTCCAGTCCGATCGGGGGCAGGTCCATCGCCGGCTGATGGCCGTCGGGCAGGACGGAGGCTCCGTAGTACTCCGAGGCCGGGAAAGCCGGTCACATGGGGAAGGGGTCCAGCAAGTCAGCAGTAAGGAGAGTGGAATGCCAGGAGGTCGTCGCCGGTGAATACCGACGAGCTGGAATGGGCCTTGATGAAGGCCGAACGCCGGGTACTGGAGATCCAGACCAAGCTGCACCGTTGGGCTGCCGATGATTCTCATCGCAGGTTCGACGACCTGTTCAACCTCGTGGCCGATCCCGCCTTCCTGTTGGTGGCGTGGGACCGTGTCCGGGGAAACAAGGGTGCCCGCACGGCCGGAGTGGATGGGAAGACCGCCCGCTCCATCGAAGCCGGGCAGGGAGTCGAGGCGTTTCTCGACAAGCTACGGACCCAGGTCAGAGACCGCAGCTTCCATCCGGTTCCTGTCCGCGAGCGGATGATTCCCAAGGCGAATGGCAAGCTTCGTCGTCTGGGGATTCCGACCGTGGCGGACCGAGTGGTCCAGGCGTCCTTGAAACTGGTGCTGGAGCCGGTATTCGAAGCGGATTTCCTCCCGTGTTCCTATGGGTTCCGCCCGAACCGCCGAGCTCACGATGCGATCGCCGAGACCCGCTACCTCGCCAGCCACGGATACGAGTGGGTGGTGGAGGGCGACATCGCGGCGTGCTTCGACGAGATCTCGCACCCGGCCCTCATGGAGCGGGTGCGGAATCGAATCGGGGACAAGCGGGTGTTGTCCTTGGTGAAGGCGTTCTTGAAGTCCGGGATCCTGTCCCGTGACGGAGCTTTCACGGACACACGCACCGGGACCCCGCAGGGCGGGATCCTGTCGCCGCTGCTGGCCAACATCGCACTCTCGGTCCTGGACGAGCACATCGCCCAGGGCCCCGGAGGACCAGATGGCACCTCCGAGGATCGGCACAGGAGACGGCGCCGAGGATTGCCTAACTACCGGCTGGTCCGGTATGCGGACGACTTCCTCGTACTCGTCTTCGGGCGCCGGGAACATGCCGAGGAAGTACGCGACGAGGCCGTAGAGGCATTGAAGCCAATGAGCCTTCGCCTGTCGGTGGAGAAGACAAGTATCACGCACATTGACGAGGGCCTTGATTTTCTCGGATGGCGCATCCAGCGTCACCGGAAAGTTGGCACTGATCGGCAGTACATCTACACCTATCCGGCGCGGAAATCAGTGCGTTCCGTAACGGGCAAGGTGAAGGAACTGACCGGACGACAGAACGTCGGCTTGTCGCTGGAGTCCTTGCTCAACCGACTGAACTCGGTGTTGCGGGGATGGTGCGCGTCTTTCCGTCCCGGAGTGTCGAACGTCGCTTTCTGTCACCCTCAGCCACTACGCGTGGATGAGGGTGACACGATGGATCCGACGCAAGCACCCCGGGATCACTTGGAAACAGCTCCGCCGACGCTATTACGGCGGCCGCTGGTGGCCCGTCACAGAGGAAGCGGAACTGTTCAACCCGGCCAAGGTAAGCACGACCAGATACCGATACCGGGGAAAACTCATTCCGGCTCCGTGGCCCACTACGGCATGAGGAACTGAACACCCCGGAACGGGATTTGTGGAGAGCCCGGTGCCTGGAGACGGACACGCCGGGTTCGGGAGGCGGCTCGGGGAAACCCACTGGTGGAAACACCAGCAGGGCGCCCCGAGTCGACCTCACCGACCGCCCGGGACTGTTTCAGGAGGTTGATCGCCCGCTCAACGGTGTCGCGTTTCTTGTAGCGGACCTCATCAAAGCCGGGTGGCCGTCCACCGCGTGCGCCCTTGCGCAGGCGGGCCGCCTGCTATCGGTCTTCTCCGGGATGGTGTGGCGGATTCCCCGCCGTCGCAGGTACTCGCGGATGGGGCCGTTGCTGTAAGCCCTGTCGGCCGTAAGGCTGTCGGGCTTCTTGCGCGGCCTGCCCAGGCCCGGTCTGGGCACCCGGATCTTCTCCAGGACCGGTTTGAACCGGGTGCAGTCTGCCCGCTGACCTGGAGTGACGATCAGGGACAGAGGGCGGCAGCGGCCGTCCGCGCTCAGGTGGAGCTTGTTGGTGAACCCGCCGCGCGAGCAGCCCATGCCCTCGCCTCCAGCAGAACCTCCACCAGGCGGGCGACGAGACCCTGCCACGGCGTCTCGTCCTGGTGTTCCATCCCTGCGGCCCTCTTTGATCCCGGGGCCGGAGGCGGGTCGGTGCGGGCGCCAGCGGCATGCTGATGCGCACGGACGATAGTGGAGTCGACCGAGATGTCACAGTCGATCTCGCCTGCGGCGTCAGCCGCGGCCTGGACCTGCTGAAGCAGACGTTCCCAGGTGCCGTCGGCCGACCACAGGCGGTGGCGTTCGTAGACGGTCCTCCACGGTCCGAATCGTTCGGGCAGATCCCGCCGCTGCACCCCGGTCCGCACCCGGTGCAGAATCCCGTCGATCACCTGCCGGTGATCCCGCCACCTGCCGCAACGCCCGTTACTGACCGGCGGGAACGGCCGCAGCCGTTCCCACCAGGCATCACTCAGATCACCCCGCCCCATGCCCACAGGAACCGCTCAGGCACGAAGTGGTCACATGATCGGCCGGACAAGTCCTATTCTCGAAGCCGAAGCCGAAGCCGAAGCCGAAGCCGAAGCCGAAGCCGAAGCCGAAGCCGAAGCCGAAGCCGAAGCCGAAGCCAGGGTCAGGGCGGTCAGGCGGTCAGGCCGTCAGGGACCTCCACATCGTCAGCGGTCGGTCCTCGACCGTGACCTGGTCCTCGTGGCCGTGGCCGTCGCGGATCACGATGATCCTGTACTTGTCCTGGTGGAACACCCAGAACAGACTCATGCCGTTGATCCGCTGCATGTCCGGTACCGCGAGGAACTCGTCAACGCGGGTGAGTCCGTCCAGCGATCGCCACACGTCGAGGCCGCGGTCGCCGCGCTCGAGGCTGTCCCGGTGCGTCCTGCCATCGGCGACCGAGATCAGGCGGTAGATCTGACGTTCCATCAAGGTGTGGAACACCCAGTACCAGCTCTTGCCGTCGACCTGCTGCATGTCGGGGACCGGCAGGAAGGCGTCCACCCTCTCGATGCCGTTGAACGAGACCCAGGCGGAGAGCGAGCGGTCCGGGAGGTCGATCGCTGCGCTCTGCTCGGGCGGGAGTCCGGACTCGGCACCGTCGGCGATCGCGATCTTCCGGTAGACCTGCCGGCCTTCGACTGTGTGGAACAGCCAGAACCTGCTGCGGCCGTCGATCCGCTGCTCGTCCGGGACGGGCAGGATCGCGTCGACCTTCTTCACCCCGGCATAGCATGGCCAGGTGGTCAGCGGCCGGTCGGGGCGTTCACGGACGTCCTTGTGCTCGTCCCCGTCAGCGATGGAGATGGTCCGGCAGACGGCGCCGTCGCTGCCCGTCCCGTACGCCCAGTACCAGCTCTTGCCCATGTCTTGCTGCATGTCGGGGATGGGTAGGAAGGCATCGGTCGGCCGGACATCGGCGGGCGGCTTGTCGGTGAGCCGGCCGTCACCGAGCAGCCGCAGCAGGGTGAGCGAGGGTACGAAGGCGTAGACGGACCCCTCGGTGACGACGAACTGGCTCAGGCTCAGTTGAGTGGTCTTGCCGGGTGTCTCGTAGCTGAGCTTTCCGGCGGCACCGACCATTCCGTCGGGGCCGGGCTTGTTAGGCCGGTTAGGCGGAAAGTCTGGGCTGTCGATCCACGCCTTCTGGATGAACTCGAACTGCTGCACTAGGTCCGACTGGTAGCAGACGAAGAGCAGGCCGCGCTTCTCGTCGGGCCCGCCGGGTCCCGCCGCAGCGGGGTCGAAGGGTGCACCGTACGGGGCTCCTCGGCGGATGATCCGGCGGCGGTCCATCACCGGATTCTCATCGAACGGCGGATCGCCAGGCTTCTCCTGCAGGCCGTCCCGGGGGTTGGTCTTGCGCAGATGCGAAAAGAGCGGGGTGATGAAGCCTTCAGGGTCGTTGCGGTATCCGAAGTCGTTGTCGTCGCCGGCCAGCGCGTTGGATGGCCTGTCGGCATTGGGGCACGTGGCGACGGGGGTGCCAGAGCGCCACCGGCCGACGAGGCGGGCCGCCAGCCACTCCGAGGTGGCCTCGCCTGGCACCACCTTGGCCTCCTTGAGTACCTTCAGCTGCCCGGCGACCTGGGACCAGAAGCCCGGGACATCCTGGCCGAGCCGCCGTACCACCTGGAAGGCGCCGTTGTCGGCCCAGTCGGGCGTCTCGTGTGGCGCGCCGCCGACGCGGTCGTGGCCGACGACGAACTCGCCGGGCGGGATCAGCCGGGTGCCGTGGTGGCCCTTTACGTACTCGGGCTTGAAGGGGTCCGGCTCGTCGAAGCCGATCACGCCGGGCTCGCTGACGCCGTCCTTGAAGCCGAAGTGCTCCTTACCCCTCCTGCTGCCGGACAGTGTGGCGGTGTCCTGCTGGAACACGATTACGATCTTGGCCGCGGCGCATGCCTCGCGCTGCTGTCTGACCGTCGCCTGGAGGTCCTGGACGGTATCGGAAGCGACGGTGAGCACGGCGTGGACGACCTGGCCCTTGCCGTTGCCGAAGAGCCACATCTCCGGCGAGCTGTCGCCGGTGTCCCCGAGCGCCCGCTTGTCCGAGCCCTGTTTGAAGGCTTCCAGGCCGCTGCCGGGCTTGACGAAGGGCAGTGGGTCCTTTCCGGTCAGCTCCCGCAGGCCCGCGCAGGTGAAACCGACGTTGATCCAGGTGGCTTTGAGCGCCTTCGGGTCGTCGCCGACCGACGCCTTCCTGGCCTCGCTGAAGGCGGCGTTGAAGGTCGCCACCTGCCTCGTCGTGGAGATCTGCGGTTCCAGGGCCTTGACCCAGGTGCGCGCCCTTGCCGGGTCCTCGAACTTGAGGAACAGCAGGGTCATCTGATCCTTCTTGAAGCCAGCGATCACATCGCCCTGGATGTCGTCGCTCTCACGCAGCTTGAGATCGCCCACCATGTTCTCTCCAGAAGATCGACTCTTCCACGCCAATGTCGCGCATAGTGATCAATAAAGTACGCAGCACGCGCATACTCTTCCACTGGCCGACCGGCCGATGAGGTCATCCGCCACCCGTTCGCTGTCTATGAATACGCTGGTCGGCGGCATGGGAGATGGGATGGGGCGCTGTCGGGCAGTCGTTATCACTCGCCTGCATGTCTCAGGGCGACAGTCGGGCGACACACCGGAATACTGAAACTCATCACTGTGTGTGAATGTGTGGCAATCCTGGAGCAGTCAGTCCCGACGCGTCCCCAGTCGGAACGCCACGCCGTCCTCTCCGCAACAAGGAGTCCCATGTTCCGCAGTAGCCCACCCCTGCCCGCCCGTCGACGGCTCGCCAGTGCAATCTCGGTCTGCGCTGCCACCGCAATGGCCGCGTCCATGGCCCTGATGTCGGCAGACCCCGTACTCGCCCACACCGGTCACGGCGAGGAGGGCGATACTTTTCCATACGGCTCTGCCTCCCGGGCGGCAACCGCACCGGTCGCCGTCGACCCGGCAGAGGCCGCGACGCTCGGCAAGAAGCACGCCGAGGAGCACGCCCGTACCCGGAAGGCTCTGGCCGCCGTCGGCGAGTACCCGCAGACCACCCGTACGGAGCGGCTCAAGTCGCTGACCGCCTCCCAGGAGAAGATCAACGCACCCTTCGACGCCGCCGAGTTCGGCCGGTTCCGGGAGTACTTCCAGTCCCCCGATTTCGCGGCCCATATCGCACTGCTGCCCACGGGCAAGGTCCTGCTGTTCTCATTCGAGCGGATCGAGACCAACCCGCAGAAGGAACCCGCCCCCACCGATACCATCGGCAAGGAGAACGCTGGCCGCGCCTGGATCTGGGACCCCACCAAGGGGACGGACCCCAGCGCGTTCTCCGAGAAGAAGCCGCCGGTCATCAACATGCCCGACGGCAAGAACGAGCCCCGCCCGGCACCGTTCTTCTGCGCCGGCCACTCCTACCTGCCCAACGGCATGCTCGGCGTGTTCGGCGGCAACCTCGGCGGCAACGGAGGCTCCGGCGCCAAGTTGTCCCTGGTCTTCGACCCTTGGGCCGAGGAGTGGTACCTGAACAAGGACATGTCCGTCGGCCGGTGGTACCCGAGCGTGGTCACCGGCGCCGACGGACGTCAGGTGATCATGTCCGGTCAGTCAGAGCTCGGCTGGGGCACCCCCACCCCGATCGTCGAGCGCTTCCCCGCCGCGAACCACCCGGTGCCCTTCGACAAGTCGGTCAAGCCGATCGGCTGGGGGGTGGACACGCTCAAGACCGAAGCTCCGTTCAAGTGGGACTATCCGCATTTGTTCTCGCTGCGCGACGGGAAGATCTACGGTCTTGGCCGCTCCACGGACCAGCAATGGCTCTTCGACACCGTGGCCGACACCAAGACCGACCTGCCGAACCGCCCGGACACCAACAAGGACAAGTCCGGCCCGGACGGCGGGGAGTGGCGGCGCAACTACGGCTCCGCGGTCCCCCTGCCGGCCGGCTTCAGAGGCCCAGACTCGGTCCTGGTCCTGGGCGGCGACCGCAACGACCCGAACACCTACCGTCTAGCCGGCGGCAAGTGGAACACCGAGAAGCCCCGCGCCTTCGGCCGTACCCAGGACGACACCCTGCTCCTACCGAACGGCAACCTGCTCACCGTCAACGGCGCCTTCGACATCCGCGACTACGGCAACGGACCGTACAACCCCAACGCCGACCTGAAGTACCGCCAGATCGAACTGCGCGACGAGAACGGCGACTGGAAGCTCGGACCCGCCCAGCGGCTGCCACGCGGCTACCACTCCAACGCCGTGGTCCTGCCGGACGGCCGAGTCATGATCACGGGTGACGAGCTCCAGCAGCTCGCCAACGACCCCGACGTCACCGACAACAACAACGGCAGCATCGAGATCTACGAACCGGCCTACCTCCACCAGGGCAGCCGCCCCGCGCTCGGGCTGATCTTCAACCCCACTGTCGGCTACAACGAGAAGATCACGGTGAGCACCAGTACGCCCAGCGACGTCACCCGCGCCGTGCTGCTGGCCCCGACCACCTCGACCCACTCGATCAACACCAGCCAGCGTCACCTCGAACTGCGTATCAAGAGCCGCAGCGGCAACTTCCTGGAGCTTCAGGCCCCGCCGACCGCCGCCGCGGCCCCGCCCGGCCATTACATGCTTTTCCTCCTCAACGAGGAGGGCGCACCGAGCAAGGCCGGCTGGGTTCAGCTCAAGCCCCAGACCGCCGCGGGCGCCACCGCCGCCAAGGGGAAGGCGGGTGACTGACACCCAGCCCGTAGCGCAGGCCCTGTGTACGGACCGCTTCCCACCGCGCCCGCTGCTGCCTGTGGTGGAGCCAGCCGCCGTCGGCCAGCAGTAGCGAGCGTGCCGAAGGCAATCAGGATCCACCAGTGGGCCAGCAGCCAGTTGACGACGGCCACCTGGACGACGGCGAGGACCGCGGTCACCAGGAAGCCGACCAGCCGGTCGTCCGCACGCCGGCGGTGCTTGCCCGGCCTGCGGGTCCGTCTCCGTGCCGAACTCGCACGATGCGATTGGCTGGCCCCGGCTCGGCGGCCTCGAAGGAGAAGCGGGTGCCTGTCGCATGGCCTGCTGCACTGGGTGTCGTCTGCCACGAGAGTGGCGGCGGTTCTGTTCGTTTGCCCCAGCAGGGCACAAGGTAGTGCGAGCCACGGAAGGTGGAGGATAGGCCATTCCTCCCAAGGGTTCTGGCGGGGTCGAAACCGGCTGACAGTCTCCTCATGTCCATGGCAGGAGTCGTAAGCGAGAGGGGACAGCTATGCAAATCCGAGGGCTCGTCAGGGGTCCGCGACAGTGGTGGGCGTCGCGGCACTGATCGGAGTGGCCACCGTGACGTCAGCGTCGGCGGCGACCATCGTTTCACGGGGATGACAGGGCCGAAGCGTGGGCGGGAGGGGACGGGGAGAAATCGTCAAGACTTGTGGATCGAGTCAGGTTGCTGTTGATCTGCATGTGGGAGTCGACGGCTCGCTGCGTTCCGAACACGGCGGGTTCGTCCCCGTTCGGCAAGCGGGTCGTGGGGTCGCCGCCGTCCTCGGGTTCCGGAGTGCCGCCGGGCAGGCAGGCCCGCGCCGGTGTCGGGGTCGATGAACTGGGTGCAGCGCAGTATTGGACCTCGTCGAATGGGTCCGCACGGGCAACTCCGTTGGGGTGTTCCGTCCTTTTCTGACGGAAGGGGGGCGGAGCGGTCACTCAAGAAGCATTGTCAAAACTTGTGGAACGATCGGCCGTCGTCAGGCGGATGCGCTTGAGTCTCCCGTAGGGGGAGACTCCAAGGTGGGGTCATGGACGGCGAAGCGCTCTACTCGATCGGCGAACTGGCCCGGCGGACCGGCCTGACCGTCAAGACCATTCGGTTCTACTCCGATCGCGGGATCGTGGCGCCGACGGACCGCAGCCCGGCCGGCTACCGCCTCTACGACATCGACGCCATCGCGCGCCTGGACCTTGTGCGGACCCTGCGGGACCTGGGGGTGGACCTGCCTACGATCCGCAGGGTCGTGGACCGGGAGCTCTCGCTTCCCAAGGTCGCCGCAACGCACGCCGAAGCCCTGGCCGTACAGATCCGCGTCCTGCGCCTGCGGCATGCGGTGCTGACGGCGGTGGCCGAGCGCAGGCTCACTGCTGAAGAGACGGATCTCATGCACAAGCTGGCCCAGCTCTCCGAGGACGAACGCCGACGCCTGATCGGGGACTTCCTCGATGCCGCCTTCGGCAGTCTCGACACCGACTCCGCGTTGGCGGGGATCAGGCGCTCGATGACCCCCGAGATACCCGACAGCCCGGAGGCAGACCAGATTCGGGCATGGGCGGAGTGGGCCGAACTGGCCGCAGACCCGGATTTCCGCGTCAGCGTGCGGCGGATGGCCGAGGACCACGCGGCCGAACAGGCACACGGCGACACCACGGGCCCGCGCCGCGACCTCGGTGCAGTCGTCCGTGACCGGGTCAGCCCCGCCTTGGCGGCGGCCATCGCCCCGACTTCGCCCCAAGCCGATCCGATCGTTGCGGCGCTTGCGGCTCACTATGCACACGTCCTCGGCCGCACGGACGACATCGAGCTGCGCCGCCTGCTGCTGGTCCGGCTGGAGAGTGTGGGCGACCCACGACGGGATCGGTACCTCCAACTGCTCGCAGTGATCAACGGCTGGCCCGCTCCGGAGAGCCTGGTGCCGGCGTTCACCTGGTCCATCGAGGCCGTGCGCGTCCGAATGGAACGGTCGTGAGCCGGGGACGGTCGGCGTGGGCGCGGAACACCGCCGCATACGATCGGCAGGTGAGAGACATCGTCATCCTGCATGCGGGCGCGACGCCGTCCGCTCCCGCCCTCGTCCTTCGTCCCTGATGCATGGAGCACGTTGCTGCCCTCGTCGACGTGTTCCAGGATCCCGTACTGCGCCACTGGACCAGCTCGGCCGTGGAGAACGAGGGCGATGCGATGCAGTGGGTGCGAGGCCAGGAGCGAGGCTGGGCAGCGGGGGACCGGTTCGGGTTCGCGGTTCTTGAAGCGCAACCCGATTCGCCCCAACCCCAGTTGGTGGGCCACGTGGTCCTCAATGAGGTGGCCTCCGGCAAACCGTCGGCCGAGGTGGGCTGCTGGACTGCGGCTCATGCCCGCGGGCGGGGTGTGGCGCCGCGCGCTTTGGAGGCTCTCACGTGGCTCATGGACGAGGCGGGTGCCGGGTCGGGCCATCTGGCTCGCAGCCACGCGCCGGATCGATTTGGAAGCCCAGCTCGGCCCGTTGTCGGGGGCACTGGGCGTCCTGCAATGCGCCGCCGCGGCTGCCCATCTGGAGAGCGACGCCACCGGGAACGTACTCGCCACCGCTGGAGGCCCTCGCCACGACGCGGCAGCCGCTCTGCTGCTGACCCCTTGACCGACCATTCGTCAATCCACGCAGGAGCGAGGGGAAAACCAATGACCGCTGCGACCGTGAACATCGAGGATCTCCGCGCTCTGATAGCCGGCGTACTGGAGACCGAACCCGAGGAGGTCACCGACGAGGGGCACTTCACCGACGAGCTCGATCGACTCGCTGCTGATGCTCGAGATCTGAACCCGCGTGGAGAATGCGTACAGCGTCCCGGAGAACGCCGTGGTCATCAGCGGTGCCAATACCCTTGCTGAGCTGCATGCCTCGTCATCTCGAAGCTCGTCGGCGAGACGTCGGCTTGCCCGGTCATCCGCCCGAGGCCCCTGAGCGACCCAGCGGCGCGCCTGTTCATGTTCCCCACGCCGGCGGCTCACACCTGCTCTACCGGGGCTGGGCGGAGTACTTCCCGAAGGACTGGGAACTCTGTCTCCTGGAGGCCCCCGGCCGAGGCCAGCTACAAATACTGCCGCTGATCGACGACTGCGATCGGCTGGTCGACTACTTCCACACCGCTATCGCTCCACTGTTTGACCGGCCCTTCGGGTTCTTCGGCCACAGCATGGGCTCACTCGTCACCGCCGGCCACTGCTCAGGCCAGCGGTGACGACGTTCAGGCGGAGCTGGCCGCAGCCCGGAAGAGGATGGCGCCGTGAACCGCATCAGAAAGATCCAAAGGCAACTCTACGGGCGAGCCGGATTCGAACTACTCCGCAAAATGATCCTGCTTCAGTGACACTCCGCGACCCGAACTGGCACTACTCAGGCCTGGGTTGAGTACGTGTGCTCATACCCGGTGCCCGCTGCGCGGCCAGTATTGGTGCAACGGCGCAGCCGAGAGCGCCGGTCTGATCCAGCTGAGCCTATTAGGGGAATTTCTCATGTCGCGACGTATCGTTTTGTCCCTGGCCGCCGGTGTCGTAGTCCTCGCCGGTGCCGGAGCGTTCGCTGTCGCCTACGCCGGGGACCAGTCTCCTTCTGTGGCGCACAGCGCTGCCCGCTACGCTGCCCCCGACGGCGACCGCGGCGGCTCGTTGACCTTCACCACTGACGTAACGGCGTCCTCTGGCGTCAAGGACGTGAAGGTCCTGGCCTGGCCGGCGAACTCGTCCTTCGCCAAGCAGGAGCTGACCGCCAAGGATATGGCCGCCGCGGAGCCGGCCGTCTGCAAGCCGTCCGGTGAGGACACCGTGCGCTGCACCCATACCGCCACCGTCACCCGCGCCGAAGCCGACGAGTCCCCGCGCGGTCTGTGGCACGTCGCCGTCCTGACCACCGCCGAGGACGGCGACACGACGCTGGACACCAAGGCGGCCGACTTCACAGTTGTGTGATCCAGACACGCACGTGATCATGGCAAACACAGTCGGGGCCGCGTGCGCTCGCATCTCCGGGGCAGAGAAAGCAGGTCATGATGTCGGCGGACGAGCCGTTGCGGATGTCGGTCGACGGTGAAGAGTTCGAGGTCAGCCAGCCGGACGACAGCCCGGGCACCTACGACTTCACCTGGCTGACCGGGCCCGACCCACAGTACGGGTTCGGGTTCCGCAGCCATCCTCCGGTGCAAGTCGGCAGGGCCGACCTCGAGGAGGCCATTCGGGACTTCCTCTCGCAGGTGGACCCCGACACCGGACACATCGAGTGATCACCAGTCCAGGACTGCACCGCGTGCTGCTCGGCCTCTACAGGTCATCTTTCCCAGCGGGTTCGTAGGCGGCGAGGGCCGTGGAGCCAGGCGACGGCAGACTCGGCCCCCCGGCCCCCGCCCAGGCGAGCCATGCGGTTGTCCGCGCTGGGTGATCTTCGGGACGATGCCGCGCTCGCGCAGCCGACGACAGCACAGGTCGTGGTCTTAGCCAAGACTCCCCCCGTTTTCGAGTTCCCGCAAAACCTGCGCGACGCCCAGGTTGCTCTCCTGGAGACCCGGACCCGGTACGAGGAGTACGCCAAGACGTTGCCGTTGTCCGCACCGGCCAGCTCCGGGTACACGGAGGAGCAGCACGCCGCGGTTGCCCGGTTCCGGGCGGACATCCTCGACCTGTCGGTCACGGTGGAGACGCACTCGTTCTGGGGCACCCTTGACCGCGAGCAACTGGTCGCGGCCCGTATGGCGCTGAAGCATTGCCACGAGCTGGCCGACACCGAGGCGTAGCCGTGCCAGCCCCGGGCGGCAAAGGGCCGTGAGCCGACACCGCTGGAGAAGAACCGGGCGCTGGCGCAGTGGCTGGAGTTTCAGCTGCGGCAGGTTCGCGGGCGGATCCGGGACCTCGAAGCCCAAGAACTCCTGGAGCGTCAGGAGCAGGGGCGGCGGAAGCCGGGGGCCGAAGAGCCGGCCGGGGGCGCCGCGAGGTCGAGGCGAAGCCGTAGCCGCAGCCGCGCACCCCGGACTGGGGCATCAGTGAGGCCGGCACGGGGTCGGTTGTCGAGGTTCACCGCGGTGACTGCTGGGCTGCCGGGAAGGAGCTGCGGGCGATCAGCCGGGAGCGTGCCCTGGCGGAACTCGCCGACGGGGTACCGGCCTGCGACGTGTGCCGCCCGGACAGACCCGTGGGCCTGGCGTGTGAGCAGCTACGGGACTCGGCGGTCGGCGTACAGCTCGGCAAAGGGCTGGCGTGGCCAGCTACGAAGCGGGCTCCGAAGAGTCGGGTGACGCCACAGCGCTCCTCTTGATCGCCGTGTGGGCCACGGCCGAAGCGGAAGAGGCCCAGCGGGTCGCCACGGAGAAGACGCAGGCCCGGCAGATCGCCTACGCCCGCGCCATCGACACAATCGGCCGCGGCGGCCAGGCCGCCCTCGCCCGCCGGGTCGCAAAGAGTGAGCCGACCGTGAAGGACATCACCGACAAGGGGCGTGCACTCATCAAGCAGCAGGCCGACCAGGCCGCCTGACCCGAACACAACCGCACCCCTCGTCCGGCCTGACGCCGGACGGGGGTGCGGCACGTCTACGCCGCCGCGTACGTATGCGCACGCCTCCGCCACTGCCGCATACTCCGGCCGCTCAAGCAGCTGCTCCGCGTCCGGGAGCCCGGCCCGCCGCATGAACTCCACGACGTCCTGGTCCTCGAAGGCGAGTCCGGCGATCTGCCCACGGACGGTGAACCGCCCTTCTTCAGCAGTGCTCGCAGCTGGATCTTGGTCAGCCTTGAAGCTTGCTCGGGGGCGGGTGCGGCGGTCAGCAGGACGCGGGCGATGGGGTGGGTCACGCCTTCACGCCTTCACGCCGTACGCCGACCGCGTCGAGGAAGCCGGGGAAGTACTCGCGCAGGTGCGAAGTGAGTTGTTGCTGGCCTGGGTGCGGTCCCAGACCGTCGGATTGTGTGACCGGTTACGTACGTTGCCGATGGCGAGCGCCAGCGCCCGCCGTCTTCTTCGAGGGCTCGAGCCCGGATCGTCGGTGGGCATTGCGCTGACGTCGGCCACCGGCAGCGGTGCGTAGTGTTCGAGTCCCGGCCACGGCTGATCCTCGCGGGCCCGATCTATCGCCCATGAGATCGTGGGCCGCGAGCGGAGCATCGTCATCGACACCGTCGGGCCTGCTCCTGACCGTACTGGCCACCGCTGCGGGTGTGCAGGACTCGATCGCCGGCCAGACCCTGATCGAACGGGTCGCCGCCGGCCATCCCACCGTCCGCAAGGCCTGGGTCGACGGCGGCTACCGCCAGCACCTCGTCGAGCGCTCAGTGGCGCCCAGAGAATCGAGCGGGCCGATCTCCCGGTGCACTGACCGATCAATTCAAGCCATCCGCAGTCATGTTGAGGACGGATCACGTCGTAACGGCGGGTGGTGGGGGCCGCAGGCCGAAATGCGGACACACCGCCCGCCGAGGTGACCCCAGGCGTTACGTACTTATTTCAAACCATGGTGCAGACCGCAGGTTTTTTCCTTATTACCCATGTACGCGCCAGGAATGATTGGGCCTGATCGATTCTCTTCAAGACCTGGCATGACCACGTAATCTCCCGGCGGCGGGTGAGGAAGTACCTCCCCCACATGTCCGCAAGGAGTCACCGTGCGCGCTCTTGTACGCATATCGCCCCGACTGCGCCGTCACGCACTGAGCACAGCCGTACTGGCTGGAACTCTGGCACTGGCTCCACTCTCCGCCGCGCCGGGCAGCGCCGTCGCCGCATCCTCGACGGCCCTGTCCGCCGAGAAGTGCGAGGAGCCCGCCGGTGCGAGCGCGACCGCCCGCGAGGCGCGCCCCGGCGGGTCCGACCACGCCGCCGAGCCCAACGAGGTGAGCGCCGCCAAGGCCAAGGCCATGGACGCGGACCTCCAGAAGAAGCTGGCGGACCGCCGCATCAACGGCGAGGCCCTCGCGGCCGGGGCGACGATCCCGGTCTACTTCCACGTCATCCACTCCGGGACGACGGGCAAGCTCAGCGCGACGCAGGTCACCAACCAGCTCAACGTCCTCAACGCCGCCTACAGCGGCGCGGGAACCGGCAACACCGACTCCGGCTTCCGTTTCACGCTCGCCGCCACGACCTACACGGACAACGCCTCCTGGTACAACCTGTCCTCCGGCTCCACGGCCGAGAAGGCGATGAAGGGCTCGCTCCGCCAGGGCGGCGCCGGCGCGCTCAACGTGTACAGCGCCAACCTCGGCGGCGGTCTGCTCGGCTGGGCGACCTTCCCGAGCTCGTACAACTCCAACCCGTCCATGGACGGTGTGGTCATCCTCGACACCTCGCTGCCGGGCGGCTCGGCTGCCAACTACGACGAGGGTGACACCGCCACCCACGAGGTCGGCCACTGGATGGGGCTCTACCACACCTTCCAGGGCGGCTGTAACGGAAACGGCGACTACGTCGCCGACACCCCGGCCGAGAAGAGCCCCGCCTACGCGTGCCCGACCGGCCGTGACAGCTGCGCCAGCAAGACCGGCATCGACCCGATCCACAACTTCATGGACTACACGTACGACGCCTGCATGACGCAGTTCACGACGGGCCAGGTGTCGCGCATGAGCGAATACTGGACCGCCTACCGCGCGGGCTGACCGCCCGTCACCGTACGGAACGAGGGCCCCGCGCACGCGCGGGGCCCTCGCTATGTCCGTACAAACCGTCTAGAGCGTGGCCAGGAAACCCAGCGCGACCTTTCAGGTCTGCTCGGCCGCCGCCTCGTCGTAGTCGGGCAGCTCCGGGTCGGTGAACAGATGGACGGCCCCGGGTAGCGGCAGACCTCCACATCGGCGCCGGTCCGCTGCGTCTGGAGATAGCAGGACGTCAGCCAGTCGTGCGACTCGAACGGGTCGGGATCGGCGACATGCAGCTGTACGGGCAGCTTGTCCACCGAGGCACTCTCCGCGATGTCCGAGGCGCCGTGCAACAGCAGCAGCCCGCGCGCCTTCGCGTCACCGAGAGCGAGGGTCTGCGCGGTGGACGCGCCGAAGGAGAAGCCCGCGTACACGAGCCCCTGGTCGGAGCAGGGCGCGGCGGCCAGCACGGCACGCCGCAGCAGCTCGTCCTTGCCCACCTGCTCCTTGAAGGCCATGCCTTCCTCGGCCGAATCAAAGGTGTGCCCCTCGAAGAGATCGGGCACGCACGAAGCACCATGGCTGCCGCACCCGAGGTCCAGCACCCCGCCGGCGACCACGTCGTCGCCGTACTCGTCCTTGAAGGCCCGCGGGCCCCCGCACCCGCCGAAGCCGCCAGGGCGGCTGATGATCGGAAACGCGGGAGGCAAGCCGTCAGGGACTACCGGAACGGGGCAGGCAAATCCGTATTGCTGTCAGTAAGGGCCGAGTCAACCTGCTTCTTTGCCAGGTCCTCCGTGCTCCTTCGCTGGGGTTTGGCGGCATGAGTGCGGACGTAGGCGGCGAGGACGTTGGTGATGGTGGGCTGGTTGCGGCCGGAGTCCTGCATGATCCGCTCCAAGGCGTAGATGCCACTCAGCCGCACGTCCACCTGGTCCTCACCCAGGTTCCCCACCGCCGCCGTATACCGGTCGGTGATCTGCCCCTCCTTGGCCAGCGCCCGGTCATCCCGCGCCTGGGTGTTGGCCTGCTGTGCCTGCTCATTGGCCTGCCTGGTCTGAACGTTCGAATACCACAGACCCACCCACCACCGCCACGACAGCGGCAACCATCACCGTGACCACCAACTCGATCCGGCCGCCCAGTCCAGCGCCTCAGGACGGCCCCTGCTCCCGGGCCGGCGGTCCGGGCAGTGAGGCGGGTGGTGCGGCGTATCCGCGGGCGACGGGCAGGCGTGGGAGGGCATACCCGTATTCGAACCCAACCCCCAACACCAGCGCAGCGATTCGGGTCCATAGAGCCGAGACGACACCGGGACTCTCCCGCCGGCCCGACCGGCGGCTCATCCCGGACTGGTTGCTGCGGTGTCGGCGGCCGGGCCTCGTGCTCGTTCTGCTCGTCGTATGCGGCCCGGGCGTCGGCGACCCCCTGCTCCTACGTCCTCGCGCCACCGGCGTGCGTACGGGCGAGCCGCGCGGCCAGGCCGCGCTGGGTAGCCACCGGCCCGCGGCAGGAGCTCGGTGACGTCCTGGTCCTCGAAGGCGAGTCCGGCGATCCGGCCACGGATGGTGACCCGTCGGCCGCCCGTGGGGGAGGGGCGGTGGATGACTGTCGGTGCACTCATGTATGGGGTGGGTGGTGGGTTGAGGAGGGCGGCGAAACCCTGCCGCCTCAACCACTGAGACTCCACCGACCTTGGCGCGCCAGTTCGGGCGGTCGCTCCCTCTGCCACACTGGGCCAGCCGCTGAAAGCTGCGTTAAGGGGGGTGGGCCGTGGGAGCGGCTTTGGGGCCATGGTGCTCGGTGCGCTGTTCGTAGCGATCGTGCTTGCGCTGACGGGTGCCGTACTTGGCATCCATGGGCTGATCCTTGGTCGAGTCCCCGGTCGCTGGCTACAGCGGCACGTCAAGCAGCCAAGGGTGCGGGGGGCAGGCGTGCTCCTGCTCGTGTGGGGCGCATTCTGGTCTCCGAGTGCCGCAGTTATCGGCGTGGGGCTCGTCGCCATCGGGTGCATACGGACACCGGCGTCCTGAACGGGTCCAGCTGGCGATGACATCAGCGGCTGACACCAACGGGACCATGGTGCATGGTGCCCAGGGAACGACCTCCGCTGGTTGGGGCGTAGCCGCTACCTTTCCGGATGGGCTGCGTAAAGGTCTGCGAGCGGCTTCAGGATGCCGTCGTAGTAGCCGGCCCGGTAGGCGGTCACAGCGGAGGCGTCCGGAATCCCGTTGCCCTGGCGTCCGTCGAACGGGCACGCTTCCGGCATGCGATTCCCCGCCGAAGCCCGCCGCGACGTCCACGTCCGCTACACCCGGCCAAGCTGTATGGGCGGATTCGCATGGTTCACCGTGGACTTCGAGCCGCTCCCGGACGGGCGGCTCGGCTTCGAGTTCGTCAACCCGCTCGGCCCCGAGGACATCGACGCGGAGTGCGCGCAGGCGGTGAGCGACGGGGTACTTCTGTGGCTGATCGGAACAGAACGGAAAGAGCTCTATTCCGTCTACTGCCCGCAGCTCCCCACCGCGAAGGAGCTCGACGCGGGGGTACCCGTCCGCCCGGAGGCCGGCCCGGGGCTCATCGCCCTGCGCGCGGTACTCCGGCACTCACGCGTGCACCCCGTCGACTCACTGCCCCTGGCTCACCGGCGCGCCGGGTGGCGAGCCGCGGACAAGAGCTGGCGGGGCGTGGAGGCGACCGGTGACCCAATGGATCACGCGCCGTAGAGCCGTGCGGTTCATCGGGTCACCGTGAGGTCGCTCCGGCCCACGACGACCTCACCATTGCGCACCGCGGTGCGCCCTCCGAGGGGGAGACAGAGCATCGCCTCGACAGCCTCCGAGGAGATGTCTGTTAGCCGGTCCAGCCCCCGCAGAGCTGACCGGCCCATCCAGTACGACGCGTTCAGATAATTCGTGCAGGCCAAATACTCGCACAACTACGCGAAGGCAGTCCTGGGTACATTCAAGATGCTCATGGACGATGCGGTAGTGAAGTATGAATTCCACGAGGAATCGCCCATCGTGGAGCAGAAGCGGCGGGGCCTGTACAGGAAGAAGCAGGTGCGCCGTGTGAAGAGGCGGCTGTCGACCCGGTCCGTGCACCAGCTGGCCCACAATGCGCACCACGTCCGGGGCTTCGCCGGATGGGCCTACGTCCGGACGATCGCCTTCACCGGGATGCGGTCGCCCGGCGAGATGTTCGCTCTGCAGCGCGGCTACGCCTCGCCGTACTGGCCGGCCTCCGAGCCGGACGACGAGCTGCGCGAGGAGGCCCTCCAGCGGTACGAGTCCCTGCATGCTCTCCGAGTCCAGTACCAGACCTACCGGGCCGACGGTCAGGCGGTGCTGGCCGCACCGAAGTACGACAGCGCCAGGACGTTTGTCCTCCCGCCGTTCCTGCACGAGACGCACCAGGTCCTCCTCGCGTCCCATGACCAGCCGTGGGCCTTCCTGTCGTTGCAGGGCAGCCGCTGCTCTCCACCGACTTCGACAGCACCTACTGGTTTCCGACCGGGACGGTGCCGAGGAGCGGACACCCCGGCCGCGGTACGAGCGGTGGGCGCGGCCTGCGCTGCCGGCGGTCGAGGAGATGGCCGGAGAGGAAATCTACCGGCTGCGGCACTGGCACAAGGCGAAGCTGGACGAGCCAGGCGACATCCCGCGAGTGGCAGTCGAGGAGCGGATGGGCCATGAGCTGCCGGGCGTGGAGGGCACTACAGCGAGGTGACCCTCGCGATGGAGGAGCGGATCGTTGGGTATCTCCAGAGGGTGTGGGAGAAGGAGGTAGTGGGAGCCGGGCTATGGACGCCGCCATTTCCCACTCCCAGACGGCCCCGAGAATTCCTCTCCGCCGCAGTTCAGCGGCCTTCCCATCTTGGAGTACGAGTGATCGTCTGGATCAACGGTGCGTTCGGTGCGGGCAAGACCAGTGCTGCGTGCGAACTGATCGACCTGATCCCGAACAGCACCTTCTACGACCCCGAACTGACCGGCGGGGGACTGCGCCATCTGCTGCCCCAGAAGAAGCTCGCCGAAGTGTCCGACATCCAGGACCTGCCGATCTGGCGGCGCATGGTGGTCGACACGGCGGCCGCGCTGCTCGCAGAGCTTCCCGGAGTGCTCGTGGTGCCGATGACACTGCTGAGGCAGGAGTACCGCGACGAGATCTTCGGCGGACTCGCCTCCCGGCGCATTCCGGTGTGCCATGTACTGCTCTCACCTGAGGAAACGATCCTGCGGAGGCGGATAGCCGGCCGTGAGGAGTTCGCGGGCGATCCCGGGCACAACGAGCGCTCCGGGCAGTGGGCCTACGAACACATCGAGCCTTACCTGGCGGCCCTGGAGTGGATCACCGCGGACGCCCTCACTATCGACACCAGCGCCCTCACCCCGCAGGAGACGGCCGAGCGGATCGCCGAGGCCGTGCGCACCGGAGAGGCCAGGGAGTGCGGCATAG
Organism: Streptomyces sp. NBC_01520; assembly: GCF_045040375.1. Taxonomy (NCBI): domain Bacteria; kingdom Bacillati; phylum Actinomycetota; class Actinomycetes; order Kitasatosporales; family Streptomycetaceae; genus Streptomyces; species Streptomyces sp. NBC_01520. Next base: position 767,517 of record NZ_CP109404.1, on the reverse strand, counting down.
TCCAGACCCCGCAACCGCGCGCGGAGACCGTCGCGTCCGGTGTCCTGCTCTTCGACGAGCAGGACCGGGTCCTGCTCGTCGACCCGACCTACAAACCCGGCTGGGAGTTTCCCGGCGGGGTCGTGGAGCCGGGGGAGGCACCGGCCGAGGCCGGGATCCGGGAGGTCGCCGAGGAGCTGGGGCTCCACCTCCGTATGGTCCCGAAGCTCCTCCTGGTCGACTGGGAGGCGCCGGAGCCGCCCGCGTACGGAGGCCTGCGCTTCCTGTTCGACGGAGGACTCCTGCCCCGCGAGGACGCCGCACAGTTGCTGCTCCCCGGTTCGGAGCTGCGCGGCTGGCGGTTCGTCACCGAGGAGGAGGCGTCCGCCATGCTGCCGCCCACCCGCTTCGAGCGGCTTCGCTGGGCTCTGCGCGCCCGCGAACGGGCCACCGTCCTGAACCTGGAGGCCGGGGTGCCGGTGGGCTGAGGGGCGGCTGCCGGTCACCGGCGGCGTGCCTCAGCCCTCGGTGAGCGGCCACCGGCGGCGCGCCCGTGTACTCGGTGAGCGGATCGCCGTGACCGAAACGGACGGGTGGCCGGGGTGGCCGACCGCCGGAACGGTGTCCTGGCCCGCGCACAGTCCGAGTTGAAGGTGCCCGGTACCACCTGGACCGAAGTGCGGCCCGGGGGAGCGGCCTCCGGCGAGATCCGTGTCGCCGACGTACACACACGAGCAGGCTGACGGCGCCCGGAATTCAGCTCCGGGCGCCGTCAGCCCAAGGCTCGGCGGCGGGGGTCTCAGACCTTCCTGGACTCCGCGTAGTTCCGCAGGAACAGTGCCTCGGCGACGGAGAGGCGCTCGAGCTCCTCGGGGGACACGCTCTCGTTCACCGCGTGGATCTGCGCCTCGGGCTCGCTCAGCCCGATCAGCAGGATCTCCGCCTCCGGGTACAGCCCGGCCAGGGTGTTGCAGAGTGGGATCGAGCCGCCCATACCGGAGGACTGCATCTCCTCGCCCGGATAGGCGACCCGCATGGCCTCGGCCATCGACGTGTACGCAGGGCTGGTGATGTCGGCGCGGAACGGCTGGCCCTGGCCGACCTGTTCGACCGACACCCGGGCGCCCCACGGGGCGTGCGACCGGAGATGGGCGGTCAGCAGCTTCGTCGCCTCGGCGACGTCCTGGCCCGGCGGTACCCGGAGGCTGATCTGCGCCCGTGCGCTCGCCTGCAGCGACGGAGTGGCACCGACCACCGGCGGGCAGTCGATCCCGATGACGGTCACCGCGGGCCGCGCCCAGATGCGGTCGGCCACCGAGCCGGTACCGATCAGCTCCACACCGTCCAGCACCTTGGCGTCCTTGCGGAACTCGCCCACCGGGTACTGCAGTCCGTCCCACTCGGTGTCCGTCGTGAGCCCGTCGACCGTCGTCGTGCCGTCCTCGGCCCGCAGCGACGCCAGCAGATGGATCATCGCGGCCAGCGCGTCCGGGGCTGCGCCGCCGAACTGCCCGGAGTGCAGGTTCCCTTCGAGGGTGTCCAGCTGCACCCGCAGCATCGTCATGCCCCGCAGCGTCGCGGTGACGGTGGGCAGACCGACCCGGAAGTTACCGGTGTCGCCGATGACGATCGTGTCGGCCGCGAGCAGCTCCGGGTGCGCCTCGGCGTACTGTTCCAGGCCGCCCGTCCCCTGCTCCTCGGAACCCTCCGCGATCACCTTGACGGAGACCGGGACACCGCCGTTCGCCTTGAGAGCACGCAGCGCGAGCAGGTGCATGATGAAGCCGCCCTTGCAGTCCGCCGCGCCCCGGCCGAACCAGCGGCCGTCGCGCTCGGTCAGCTCGAACGGCGGGGAGAGCCAGGCGGACTCGTCCAGCGGCGGCTGCACGTCGTAGTGCGCGTAGAGCAGTACGGTCGGCGCACCGGCCGGGCCGGGCAGGAAGCCGTACACCGAACGGGTTCCGTCGGGAGTGTCGAGCAGGGCGACGTCCTGGAAGTCCTCGGCGCGCAGCGCGTCGGCGACCCAGTCGGCCGCCGCCTCGCACTCGCTCTTCGGGAACTGCGCGGGGTCCGCCACCGACCGGAAGGCCACCAGCTCGGTCAGCTCCGCCTTCGCGCGGGGCATCAGCGAGGCAACGGTCTCGGAAATCGGACGGGCGGTCATGGGCACGCTCCTCGTGGGTGCGACGTTAGGACTATGACGCGGTGTGTACGCGACCGTGGGCGACGCCGTGGACGCGGCGTGGCATGTATGACGAAAACATGGCTGATCCTCCCACAGCGGGGCTCGGCCGCAACGCGCCGTAGGATGCCGTGAGCAACTGGGGCCACTGGTCGGGATCGGGAGCAGAAGCACATCGTGAGCAGCGAGAACGCAGACGCCGGACGTGAGCCGGAAGAGTCGTCGTCGGTATGGGACGTCGTCGTGGTCGGCGCGGGTCCGGCGGGAGCTTCCGCGGCATACGCGGCGGCCGTCGCGGGCCGCCGGGTGCTGTTGCTGGAGAAGGCGGAGATTCCCCGCTACAAGACCTGTGGCGGCGGCATCATCGGGTTCTCGCGGGACTCACTGCCCCCCGGGTTCGAACTGCCCCTGAAGGACCGCATCCACGCCGTCACCTTCTCGCTCAACGGGAAGCTGTCCCGCACGCGCAGGTCCAAGCGCATGCTCTTCGGGCTGATCAACCGTCCGGAGTTCGACGCCGGTCTGGTCGAGGAGGCGCAGAAGGCGGGCGCCGAGCTTCGCACGGGTGCCGCGGTGGCACGCGTCGAGCAGCACGGACCCGCCGTGCCGGACCGGCGCACGGTCGCGGTGGTTCTGGCCGACGGCGAGACGGTTCTGGCACGGGCCGTCGTTGGCGCGGACGGCAGTGCGGGGCGCATAGGAGCCCATGTCGGGGTGAAGCTCGACCAGGTGGACCTCGGTCTTGAGGCCGAGATCCCGGTTCCGGCGACGGTGGCCGAGGACTGGGCGGGACGGGTGCTCATCGACTGGGGTCCGCTGCCCGGGAGTTACGGCTGGGTCTTCCCCAAGGGCGACACGCTGACCGTCGGAGTGATCGCGGCGCGTGGCGACGGTGCGGGGACGAAGCGGTATCTGGAGGACTTCATCGGCCGGCTGGGCCTCGCCGGGTTCGAGCCGACGATCTCCTCCGGCCATCTGACGCGCTGCCGCAGCGAGGACTCCCCGCTCTCCCGTGGTCGCGTGGTGGTCTGCGGCGACGCGGCCGGACTGCTGGAGCCGTGGACCAGGGAAGGCATCTCCTTCGCCCTGCGTTCTGGCCGGCTCGCCGGTGAGTGGGCGGTCCGGATCGCGGAATCGCACGACGCGGTCGACGCCCGGCGGCAGGCACTCAACTACGCGTTCGCCATCAAGGCGGGGCTGGGCGTCGAGATGGGTGTCGGCCGGCGCATGCTCAAGCTGTTCGAGCGGCGCCCCGGGATCCTGCACGCGGTGCTGACGGGTTTCCGCCCGGCCTGGAGCGCGTTCGCCGGGATCACCCGGGGGACGACGTCCCTGGCCGAGCTGGTGCGAACGCATCCGCTGGCGCAGCGTGCGCTGTCGGCGATGGATCGCTAACGAGCTCGTGCACGGTAAGCGGTGGGACGTCGATGGGCCGGGGGCCCTCGGTACTCACGTCTGCCGAGCCAGGATCCGGTCTGCGGTCTGTTGGTGGGACAGTAGGCCGGCGATGGCTTGGACGGTGTCGTCCATGTGCTCGCGGCGGCCGAGGTGACGGGCCAGTGCCCGCCAGTTCTTCAGGTGGGCGATTCCGTGCTCGACCCGGATACGGCGTGAGGAATGCGCCTTGCGCTGGCGCTCGTGCATCTCCTCGTACCAGTCCGGGGCGTTCTTCTTGAACTTGCGGTGCGGGGGCGTCACGACGCGGCCGCCGGTCTGTGCTCCGAGTCCCTGGTAGCCGGCATCGGCGAGGATCTCGACCGCCGGCCCGTCGGCCAGGAGCTTGACCAGCCCTAACTCGCGGGCGTGGGTGATGTCCGCGCAGCTTCCGGGTCTGGTCGGGCTGCAGAACAGTAGTCGCCCGTCCCCGTCGGTGAAGACCATGGCCTTCACGGCGTTCTGCTTGTTCTTGCCGGAGATGAACTTGTCCCGGTCCTTGCGGCCGACGGCCGGGCGGCGGACCCGGATCTCGGTGCCGTCGATGATGCCGGTCTTCCCGGCCTGGCCGAGATGCTCCACGACCTCGGCCAGGGAACGCAGCCGTACGCCGGGGCTGACGGTGCACCCTCGCTCGGCGAGCAGGGGCCGCACCTCACCGACAGCCCGGGTGACGGTCGAGCGGTCCACACCGAACCAGCAGGCCAGCACATCATGAGTAACCCCATGGCGAAGGTGCACCAGCGTGGCCAGGAGCCGGTCGACGAACACCATCTGGTGCTTCGCACCAGCGCCCACGGCACGCTTCCGCTGCCTGGACGCAAGCCTGGCCTGGTGCCGCTCATGCCACAACGGGCCGACTTCGGCCACGAGTTCAGCAATCACAGCGGCCGATAAGCCCGTGATCCTCCGGTCGCTGATGATCGCCCTTCGCGTCACGTTCCCCACCACGCAGCCATGATCGCCGATCCGCGCTCGACGTCCCACCGCTTACCGTGCACGAGCTCGTTAGACCGGTGGGGCTGTCGGCGCCGACGGGTCGGTGAGGCCGGTGAGGCCGGTGAGGCCGGTGGGATCGCTGAGGTCTCCGGAATGCTGCGGTCTTGGGGGCGCCGGAGCCCTGGGGACTCCTGCAGCCGTCGGGACTCCTGGGGCTGCTGCACCTGTTGAGGTTCCCGGAGCTGCTGAGGCTGTCGACTCTCGGGTTGTCGAGGTCGTTGGGCGCATGGGGTCGCTGTGACCGCCGGTCTCCTGAACGTGGTCAGCGCTCGATGCTGATCCGGAAGACCGGATGGTCGGGGCAGGCGGCCAGAAGTGCCGCGTCGGTGGACTTCGCGGTGATGCCCTGGAAGTACTGGTTGACCTCCCAGCCCCAGCGGTCGAGGTAGGCGCGGACGATCAGCATCTTCTGCTCGTCGTCCGCGATCTCCTGTGCGGTGAACGTACGGACCTTCCGGCCCACCCGCAGCTCCCCGCCGCCCGCCACGCGCATGTTGCGCACCCACTGCGAGTGGCCGCGGGCGGAGACCAGGTACTGCACGCCCTCGTAGGTGTGGGGGTTCACCGGGATGCGCTGCATCTGTCCGCTTTTCCGGCCCCGCACGGACATCTCGGCGGTGCCGAGGAGGCTGAAGCCGTGGCGGGCGAGCCAGCCGATCGCGCTGTTCATCCGGACGGTGAACGCGTTGCCCTGTCGGTAGTACGGCGAGTGCGACTGTTGCGGCATGAGGACTTCCTTCGATTGAGAGAGCGCTGCTCTCGCTTGAGAGCAGTGTGCACGAGATCGGTGGTCGAAATCAAGAGCACTGCTCTCGTTATTGGTCGGTGCTCCGATTTCATGGCAGACTCCTCCCATGAGCACCATCAGGGGAGCCAGGGAACGCGCCCGTATCGAGGTCACCGCCGCCATCAAGGACGAGGCCAGGAAGCAGCTCGCCGCGGAAGGCGCCGCGAAGCTCTCCCTCCGAGCGGTGGCGCGCGAGCTGGGCATGGTCTCCTCCGCGCTCTACCGCTACTTCCCCAGCCGTGACGACCTGCTCACGGCCCTCATCGTCGACGCCTACGACGCGGTCGGCGCGACCGCGGAGGCCGCCCGCGCGACCCCCGCCGGATCGACCGGCCCCCACCCCGCCCGCTGGACCGCGGTCACGTGTGCCGTGCGGGACTGGGCGCTCGCCCACCCCCATGAGTACGCGCTGATCTACGGCTCGCCCGTCCCCGGATACACCGCCCCGCAGGACACCGTCGGCCCCGCGTCCCGTGTGGGCCTCGTCCTCATCGGGCTGGCACGCGACGCCTACCTCACCGACGGTCTGGCCGCCCCGCCGCCGTTCCCCGAGCTGCGCTCCGAAGCCGAACGCATCGCGGCCGACATCGTCCCAGATCTCCCACCGACCGTCGCACTGGCGCTCGTCGCGGCCTGGGCGCAGCTCTTCGGGCTGATCTCCTTCGAGGTCTTCGGCCAGTTCACCCGCGTCGTCGAGGAACGGGAGCTGTTCTTCCGGCGGGCCACCCACGAACTCGCCCGCTCGGTCGGCCTCCTGGACGGCCGGGCCGCGGGAAGTACGGGAGCCGCCGGAGGTCCCGGCGCGAGTGACTCGACGTCCTGACGTGCGCCCGCGCCCCCGGGAGGCACCCCGCCCCGCGAGGACTCCGGGCCCGTATTCCCCGGGGAGTACGCCCGACCACCCCGCCCGGCTGACGCCCCGCAGGGGCACGCACGTCTAGCGTGGCGGGTATGGACGAGCGGCGACGGTACAGCGGCACGGGCCCCGGCCGGGGCCCGGCAGGCCCCTGGGGTGATCACGGTCCGCCACGGTGGCCGGCCACCGCCGGGCGGGCGGGACACGGCGGCCGGCTGCCCTGGGCCTCGACCGTCGTGCTCGGCGTGTTCGTGATGGTGGGGACGAACATCGCGGCACACGGCCAGGACCGTGAGCCGGTCGGCGTCCTCGCCCGGCTGCTGTTGGTCGCCGCGGTGGCCGTACTCCTCCTGCGCCACCGGCGCCCCGTCCTGGCCGTCGCCGCGACCTCCGCCGTGACGCTCGTCTATCTCGGACTGGGCTACCCGTACGGCCCGGTCTTCCTCGCCGTCGCGGTGGGCTGTTTCAGTGCCATCGTGTCGGGGCACCGCAAGGCCGCATGGTGGTCGCTGGGCGCGCTGTGGGCGGGCCACGCACTCGTGTCGCACTGGCTGTACCGGTGGCTGCCGCCCTCCGGCGACACCGCGGCGCCCTGGGGGCAGGAGGCGTTCGTCACCGCCTGGGTCGCGGCGATCGTGGCGGCGGCGGAGCTCCTCCGGGTACGCCGTGAGCAGTGGGCGGCTGCCCGGGCGGAGCGGGAGGCCGCGGAGAAGCGGCGGGCGGACGAGGAGCGGCTGCGCATGGCACGCGAGCTCCACGACGTCCTGGCGCACAGCATCTCCGTCATCAACGTCCAGGCCGGCGTCGGACTGGCCCTCCTCGACTCCGACCCCGAACAGGCCCGCACAGCCCTGACCACCATCAAATCGGCCAGCAAGGAGGCGCTCGGCGAAGTGCGCCAGGTCCTCGAGAACCTCCGTACCCCCGGCGACGCGCCCCGCGCCCCGGCCCCGGGCCTCGACCGGCTGCCCGAGCTGGTCGACCAGGCCGCCGGAGCGGGCCTGGCCGTGACCGTCGAGACGGACGGCACCCGCGGGGCCGTTCCGCCCGGCACCGATCTGGCGGCCTTCCGCGTCGTGCAGGAGGCCCTGACGAACGTCGTGCGGCACTCCGGATCGCGTACCGCGCGGGTCCGTATCGAGTACGGCAGCGACCGCATCCTGCTCCGTGTCGACGACGGGGGACCTGCCACCGGCGGCGACGCGGGAGGCAGCGGCAACGGACTTGTCGGGATGCGTGAGCGGGCCGCGGCCCTGGGAGGCACGATCGACGCGGGGACGCGTCCCGACGGAGGGTTCCGGGTCACCGCGGAACTCCCGTTGCGTCCCGGCCGGCGAGCCCCGGCCGAGGCGCGGGTGGACGACGGGACGGAGGAGGCACCGTGATCCGCGTACTGCTCGCCGACGACCAGCTGCTTGTCCGCGCAGGCTTCCGGGCACTGCTGGACGCCCAGCCGGACATCGAGGTGGTGGGCGAGGCCGCCGACGGCGAGGAGGCCGTGCGCCTGGTGCGTGAGCTCCGGCCCGGCACGGTGCTCATGGACATCCGGATGCCGCTGCTGGACGGCCTTGCGGCAACCCGGGAGATCACCGGCGATCCCGCGCTGAGCGAGGTGAAGGTGGTCATGCTCACCACCTTCGAACTCGACGAGTACGTCTTCGAGGCCATCCGGTCCGGGGCCTCCGGCTTCCTGGTCAAGGACACCGAACCCGACGAACTGCTGCGGGCGGTACGTGCGGTGGTGGGCGGTGACGCCCTGCTCTCGCCCGGAGTGACGCGACGGCTGATCGCGGAGTTCGCCGCCCGTTCCAAGGAGCCCGCGGCTGCGACAGCACTGGACGAACTGACCGAACGGGAGCGGGAGGTGATGGCCCTGGTCGGGATCGGACTCACCAACGAGGAGATCGCGCGCAGGCTCGTCGTCAGCCCTCTGACCGCCAAGACCCACGTCAGCCGCGCCATGGTGAAGCTGGGCGCCCGCGACCGGGCCCAGCTCGTGGTGCTCGCCTACGAATCGGGGCTCGTCCGGCCCGGCTGGCTCGACTGAGCGGCCGGCGCACGGCGCGCCTCCGGGAAGTGCCGGGAGAGGGCGTCACGGCTCCACGCGTACGAGCCGAACGGGCGGGAACGACACTTCGCAGCTCTGCCGGTGTGCGGACGTGGCAGCGAACAAGCCCGAGCGGGCACTCGTAGACGAGGGGTACGGCATCCTCGGGCCAGGTCGTTCGCGTACGCCCCGGCGCCCCCGCCGCCCGCCGGTCCGGAAGACCGCCGGTCCGGAAGACCGGCGCGGGCGTGCCCCGGGAGGGTCAGGCGCCCTGCGGGTGGGCGGAGTGCTCGCGGCCCGTGCGGCGTACCAGGCGGGTGAACCAGCCCAGTGCGCAGGCCTGCGCAAGTACGGACACGATCAGCGCGAGATAGACGAACCAGACGGGTCCACCCGACTCCGCCCCGGCCATGGAACCGCCGACGAGGAAGAGGAACACGGTCGGTGCCGCGAGGAAGAACACCCAGACCCCGGCGAACGAGGCGTCGTCGTGTGCCACGAACAGCGTGTCCACCGCGACGAACACGACAGCCGCCAGGACGAGCCCGAGGTAGACCCGCGAAGCCGTGTTGGCGAAGGTCAGCCGCGCCAGCGTACGCAGTCGCTTGTTCGTCATCTGGTGACTCATGTCCCGCTCCTCGTGGTCGTTGATGCTTCCATCGTGCGCCCGGGGATCGGTCGGTGCCTGAGTACGGCTACTCAATCGCTCAGGTGTGCGCAACGTTCCGCGCGCCGTAGCCCAGTACGGCCGCGGTCGCGGCGAGCACAGCCACGGTGGTGAGGGCCACCGGCAAGGAGAACCAGTCGGCCATGAAGCCGATCACCGGCGGTCCCAGCAGCATCCCGCCGTAGCCGAGCGTCGACGCCGCTGCCACTCCGCTCGGGCCGGCCAGCGCCCCGGCCCGGCCGACGGCGACGGGAAAGATGTTGGCCAGTCCCAGACCGGCCACGGCGAAGCCGAGCAGGGCGAGCCAGACGGTGGGTGCGAGCGCCCCGAACAGCATGCCCGCCGCGGCTGTGACCCCGCCCGCCACGAGCGTGCGGGTCTGCCCGAACCGTTCGAGGAGTGTGGTGCCCGTGAGCCTGCCGATCGCCATGGTCAGGGCGAACAGGGAGTAGCCCGCGGCGGCCAGGCCGGGATCGGCGTGCAGGTCCTGCGTGAGGTGGAGCGCGCCCCACTCCGCGAGCGCGCCCTCGCCGTACGCGGTGCAGAGGGCGATGACGCCGAACAGGATCACGATCCGGCGGGCGCGGCTGCTCATCCGCCGCGGATGCGCCGGTGCCCTCACCGGCTCCCGCCCGGCGGCGGCACCGGGCGCCGAGCTGTGGCGCAGGAGCACGGGTCCGGTGACCGCGGTGACGACCAGTCCGATACCGGCCAGCGCGAAGAGGTGGGTCGAGGCGGAGAGGCTGCCCGCGACCAGCCCGCCGAGTCCGGCTCCCGTCATGCCGCCCAGGCTGAACGCGGCGTGGAAGCTCGGCATCACGGGGCGGCGCAGCGCCGTGACCAGATCGACGGCGGCACTGTTCGCCGCCACGTTCATGCCCCCGTACGCGGCGCCGAACAGCAGAAGTACGAGGCCGAGGGAGGGTGCCGAATGCGTCTGCGCGGGAAGGGCGATGCTCAGTGGCAGCAGCACACCGCAGACCACGGTGACGGCGTGGCTGCCGTAGCGACGGCAGAGCCGGCCGGTGAGCATCATGGTGATCACCGCACCCGCCGACACGCCCAGCAGGGCGAGCCCCAGGGTGGAGGCGGTCGCCCCGGTCTGGTGCTTGATGGCCGGGATACGGACCACCCAGCCGGCGAAGAGGAACCCGTCGAGGGCGAAGAATATGGTCAGCGCAGTACGCAGGCGGGCCGACGAGGGTGGGGCGGTGTCTCCGCCAGGTTCCCCCGATAGGGCCGTCCGCAGTTTGTTTAGTTGCGGCACAAACTCAGCATAGGGGCGCGCGGACGACGTACGCAAGACGGCTGCCGCCGATGACGTGCCGGTGAACGGTACGGGACCCCGGAGCGTCGGCAGCGGCTCCGGATCATGGGAGACTCGCCCCCATGAACGGCAAGTCGACCGCCACGCGGACGAAGTTGGAGAGGGGCCGCAGCGCGCTCGGGCCCGCCCTGGAGCTGGTCCACACAGGCCGCGCGCCCACGCGCGCCGTGCTGACGTCCGAACTCGGTGTCACACGGGCCACCGCCGGCGCGGTGGCCGCGGAGCTCGAAGCCCTCGGGCTCATCAGGGTCGACTCCAGCCCGGGTTCGGCGGCCGGTTCGCAGGGCCGCCCCTCGCACCGGCTGTCCGTCAGGGACGGCGGCCCGGTCGCCCTGGCCGCCCAGGTGCATGCCGACGGCTTCCGTGCCGCGCTGGTCGGGCTCGGGGGCGGGATCGTGGCCACCGCACCCGGCTGCGTCGCCGTCATGGCCGACCCCGCACAGGTCCTCGGCGAGGTCGTCGAAGCCGGTGCCCGGCTGCTGCGCGACAGCGGGCTGCGCTGCGTCGGCGCCGGGCTGGCCGTCCCCTCGGCGGTCGCCGAACCCGAGGGCACCGCCCTCAACCCGATGCACCTTGCCTGGCCGGCGGGTGCCCCCGTCCGTGAGATCTTCTCCGCCTGCGTGCGCGCGGCGGGCATCTCCGGACCGGCGTTCACCGGCAACGACGTCAATCTCGCCGCCCTCGCCGAGCACCGGCACGGGGCGGGACGCGGTGCCCAGCACCTGCTCTGTGTAGCCACCGGACACCGGGGTGTGGGCGGCGCCCTCGTCCTGGACGGCCGTCTGCACAGCGGGAGTTCGGGCCTCGCTCTGGAAGTGGGACATCTCACGGTCAACCCGGAGGGCCGCCCCTGCCACTGCGGCGGACGCGGCTGCCTGGACGTCGAGACGGACCCCCTGGCCTTCCTCACCGCGGCGCACCGCGAACCAGGCCCGGAGGAATCACTCCTCAAGCAGTCCGGCGACCTGCTGCGCACGGAGTACGACGACCCGTGTGTGCGCGCCGCCGCCGAGGAGCTGATCGACCGCCTGGGCCTGGGCCTCGCCGGGCTGGTCAACATCCTCAACCCGGACCGCATCATCCTCGGCGGCCTGCACCGCGATCTCCTGGAGGCCGACCCCGAGCGGCTCCGCGCGGTGGTGGCCGACCGCAGCCTGTGGGGCCGTAGCGGCAGTGTGCCGATCCTGTCCTGCACCCTGGACCACAACAGCCTGGTGGGCGCTGCCGAACTGGCCTGGCAGCCCGTGCTCGACGACCCGTTGGCAGCCCTCGCCTGACCCGCGCCGGCCGTACGGACCGGGCGTCACCTCACCCCTGCCCCCGCGCTCAGCGCGGCGCGCTCCGGCGCCGAGAGGTGCAGCACTTCGTAGCGTTCGCCGGCGGTCCCGTCGGGCTCGTCCTCCCAGAGCGTGAAGTACAGGATTTCCCAGTGGCGCGGGTCGACGGCCAGTGCCGAGGCCACGGCTCCGGGGGCGGCGGCGAGCCGGCGGTTCTCCTCCAGCGCGGCCTCCATCGCCTCGGCGGGCCGGACCGTGCCCGCGATCCGTTCGCGGCGGCGGACGGCGGTACGGGGAACGGCTCCGGAGGCCGGCCCCTCCAGATGGGCGAGACCCGACCAGTGCTGCACCTCGGGTCGCCCGAAGTCGTCGACGATGCCCTGGAATCCGGGTCCCCGGAGGAACGCGTTCATGCCCTCGGGGGCCGACCACAGGTACAGCGGCGCGTACTGGTTGACCGGTGACGGCCCGCCCCGTTCGCGGATCAGGTACGCCTTGAGCCCGAGGCCCGGGAAGTCGTCCAGGAGATGGCCCCTGGTGGCGACCCGCTCGCGGATGATCTTCATGTCGTAGTCCGCGGGCAGCGTGATCTCGTACTGCATGACGTGCATCGTGTGCTCCTCAGGCGGACGGGGTGCGGGGGGAGAGCAGGGAGAGCAGCCCTTCGATCGCCGAGTCGAAGGCGGCGGCCGAACCGGAGGCGCGGGCCAGGACGTAGCCGCCCTGAACCGTGGCCACCACGGTGGATGCGATCGCCGCGGGCGCGATGCCGGGTGTGAACTCGCCTCCGTCCAGGCCTTCCTGGACGATCTCGGCGATCCGCCCGCGGAGCCAGCCCATCGTCTCGTCCACCGGGGAACGCAGCCGATCGCTCGCCACGACCTCCGGGTCCATGGTCAGTCGCCCCACCGGGCAGCCCCGAAGCACATCGCGCTCGCGCAGCAGATAGGCGGAGAGCCGCTCGTACGCGGAGCCGGGGCCGTCCAGCAGGTCACCGGCCGTCGCGCGAAGCTGTGCGGACGTACGCAGGACGGCGGCCAGGGCCAGATCGGGCTTGCCCGTGAAGTGGTGGTACATGCTGCCCTGGCCCGCACCGGCCAACTGCTGGATGGCCTTGGGGCTCGTACCCACGTACCCGCGCTCCCACAGGAGCTCCTGGGTGGCCTCGATCAGACGGTCCGGAGTGCTCATGCGGTCACTGTACATACCGGTAGGTACAGAAGTGAGGGTGTTCGCCGAGGAACAGGGGAGCAGGTGCCGGGGCGCCGCGTACTCCCGCCGGGGTACGCGCACTGCCGCCGGTGGTACGACGCCCGGACCCCCCCTCCCGGAGACAGGCTCGTAAGCGACAGGAACACGTGGACGAACCCCTCACCGAGGAGCTGACCGAGATGAACACCCTGGCGTACTCCGGCGGACCCGGACCCGGACCCGGACCCGGACCCTGGATCCTGCTCTTCCCGATCATCTGGGCGGCGGTCGTCATCGGCGCCTTCACGCTGCTGCGGCGCACCGTGTGGCGTGGCCGCCGTCCCCCGTGGCAGTCGCCCGGTGTGCGCCGGGGCGGCGCCGCCGAGCACACGCCGGTCGACCTCCTGGGCCGGCGGTTCGCGGCGGGGGAGATCGAAGAGGACGAGTACTGGCGCAGGCTCTCCGTCCTCGACGAGCCCTACGGCCGTTCCGGCAAGGACGGTCCGGCCTGACCGCACCGGGGAAGCGGGACGGGGGAGCGCGCCGGCCCTGGACGGCCGGCGCGCTCCCTCGCGATCCGCGTGACGGCCGCGGCACCGCCCCGGTCAGCCGACGACGGCCGACCGGGCACGCGTCGCCGCTGCCGCGGGTTCCATGAGGATTCCGGGCCCGGAGCCGAACGGACCGTCGGTCATCGACCCGTACACCGGGAGGGGACGCAGAGCGGTGGCGAAGGAAGGAGCGGGAAGGGTGAACCAGACGATCTTCCCCGCGTCGTCGCTCGGTCGTACGCCCCAGCTCTCGCTGACAGCCGCGATCAGTGCCATTCCGCGCCCCGAAGTGGCGGAGGAATCGGCAGCGCACATGGTCGGCAGCCGGGGGTCGTGGTCGTGGACGGAGACCGTCAGACGGTCGAGCAGCAGCTCGATCTCGACGGTGCACGATTTGTCCGGCTGTGCATGCCGGTGGACATTGGTCAGCAGTTCGGTGACGCCGAGCGCTGCCTGGTCGATCAGAGGATCGAGATGCCAGTAGCGCAATTGCGCCGAAATGATTCTGCGGACTTGACCGATCCGCGACGGCAGGGCCTGGAGCTCCACCGCGCAGTGCCTGCTTGGCTCGCTGATCACGGCTGCGACTCCCCGAAATAGGTCCGGAAGAAGACGAAGGAACGGATCCAGCAGATGGCTGACTGCTGTTTCTGGTCTGGTGATGCGTGGTCCGCCCTGCATGGCCCCGGCGGAGCGGCTTGCGCTGTCACCGCCGGTGCACCATCAGTGACGTGTGACCAGCGTGACCCAGGGGGTTGGGCTCCGCAACTCGCGGTGCCTGTACGCAACCGTTGCGTCAGGTCCGTCGGCCGCTCGCTCCCCGCAGCGCCTCCAGGAACCTGCGGACCGGGGCCGCCCCGCCCGGCCTGCGGTTGCGCTGCCCCATCGTCAGCCGGTAGCGCACCCCGTTGACCCGCGCGACCGCGGAGTCGGCGGCCAGGAACCACCGCTTGCCCGCACGCACCGCGGTCACCGGCGCACTGTCGATCTCCCGGCCGTTGCTGGTCAGCAGGGCCAGCCGACCGTCCTTGACGATCACCTGGCCGGCCCTGGTGAGGGAACGGTCCCATCGTTCGATCCTGACATCCGTCGCGCTGAACTCTGTCTCGGCCATGGCGACTTCACCCCCCTTGTCCCGGCTTCTGCTGAGAAGTCTGCCCCGGACAGGGGCGCTTGCACCAGACCACATCGGGACGGAATCCGCCGGGCCGCCGCGCCGGGCGCGCGCCCCCGGCATCTGTGCAAAGGCAGGGCTATGGGCCATCAAAGCGATCGTTTGTGCAGGTGGGGGGAATATCGTGGAGGCTCCGGAGTACCGCCGCGACAAGGAGATCCCTGATGGACGCCAGTGAGCACCGAGGTGACGGCGGGGTCATGGAGACGGTGGACACCGACCGCAGCGATCCGGACTACCGGGCCTGGCTCAAAGAGGCGGTGCGCAAGGTCCAGGCGGACGCGAACCGTTCCGCCGACACCCACCTCCTGCGCTTCCCGCTGCCCGAGCAGTGGGGCATCGACCTCTACCTCAAGGACGAGTCGACGCACCCCACGGGCAGCCTCAAACACCGGCTGGCCCGTTCGCTCTTCCTCTACGGGCTGTGCAACGGCTGGATCCGCCGGGGGAAGCCGGTCATCGAGGCGTCCAGCGGCTCGACGGCCGTCTCGGAGGCGTACTTCGCGAAGCTGATCGGTGTCCCGTTCATCGCGGTGATGCCCCGCACCACCAGTCCCGAGAAGTGCCGGCTGATCGAATTCCACGGTGGGCAGTGCCACTTCGTGGACGACTCCCGCAGGCTGTACGAGGAGTCCGCCGCCCTCGCCGCCGAGACCGGCGGCCACTACATGGACCAGTTCACCTACGCGGAGCGCGCCACCGACTGGCGCGGCAACAACAACATCGCGGAGTCCATCTACCAGCAGCTGAGGCTGGAAAGGTACCCGGAACCCGCCTGGATCGTCGCCACGGCCGGCACGGGGGGCACCTCGGCGACCATCGGGCGCTACGTCCGCTACATGCAGCACGACACCCGGATCTGCGTACCCGATCCGGAGAACTCCTGTTTCTTCGACGGCTGGACCAGGCACGACCCGCTGGCCACCAGCGACTGCGGGTCACGCATCGAAGGAATCGGCCGGCCCAGGATGGAGCCGAGCTTCGTGCCCGGCGCCATCGACCGGATGATGAAGGTGCCGGACGCGGCCACCGTCGCCGCCGTCCGCGTGCTGGAGCGCGTCCTCGGCCGCAAGGCGGGCGGCTCGACGGGCACCGGGCTGTGGAGCGCGTTCAAGCTGGTGGCCGAGATGGTGGAGCGGGGCAGCACCGGCAGCGTCGTCACGCTGCTCTGCGACCCGGGTGACCGCTACCTCGACAAGTACTACTCGGACAGCTGGCTGAGCGAGCAGGGACTCGACATCGGGCCGTACACGGAGACGATCGACGGCTTCCTGGCCACGGGCACCTGGTCCGCCTGACCGCGCCCGCCCGACATCCGTACGGCGGTCGTCGGCTAATCGTCGAGCAGGGTGTCGAGCACGCGGCCGAAGAGTCTCCGGCCCGCGGTCGAGAGCAGGGGATCACCCCAGCGGGGCAGCAGCCGTACGCGCAGTTCCTCGACCCAGATCACATGCGACCCCGCACCCGTCGGGCGGACATCGATGGAGGCCCGGCCCCGCACCACGGGGCCGCGCTTCTCCAGCTCGCACAGTCCGGCCCGGCCGCCCGCCGGCGGGGTCCACCGCACGACCTCCATCGGATCGTCGAAGCCGAACGGGCCGAGACCCGTACGGGCCACGAAGACCGTTCCCGTGCGGGTGGGCGGATCTGTCGGGACGGTGACCGAGGTGAACGGGACGGTCCCGCCATGCCGCTCCCAGTCGGTCACCCGGCGCCAGGTCTCGGCGGCGGGGAGGGGAGTGAAACGCTCGATCCGGAAGACGGCCACACACCGATCCTAGGACGTCCACCGCTCCGCGAGGTGCGGAGCGGAACGTACGGGCGCCCAGGGCCTCCCGTACGGATCATGCCGCCTCACGGTCCCGGCATCCGGACCAGCGGGGTCCGATCCGGCACCCGGAGGTCCTAGGCGGCCGGAGATCCGCCTGCCACCACCAGGCCCGGCAGATGTTCCTCGATCTCCCGGCGGGCGCCGTCCGGCAGGCCCGCGTCCGTGACGAAGCTGTCCACCTCGTCGAGCGTCGCGAAGGAA
The DNA here is from genome assembly GCF_045040375.1 of Streptomyces sp. NBC_01520. NCBI lineage: Bacteria > Bacillati > Actinomycetota > Actinomycetes > Kitasatosporales > Streptomycetaceae > Streptomyces > Streptomyces sp. NBC_01520. The sequence goes on along the minus strand of NZ_CP109404.1, from coordinate 751,014 downwards.
CTCAGGCCCACCGTGCCCCACTTGGTGTGGTCGGCGACCACCACGACCCGCCGCGCGGCCCGGACGAGGCGGCGGTTCGTCTCGGCCTCCGCGAGGTTCGGCGTCGAGAGACCCGCCTCGACCGAGATTCCGTGCACCCCGAGGAACAGCACGTCGAAGTGGAGTGAGTCGATGGCCCGGTCCGCGACCGGACCCACGAGCGAGTCCGAAGGCGTACGGATTCCGCCGGTCAGCACCACCGTGGCCGCCCCGGCCCGCGAGCCGCCCGTCGCCGTCGGCCGCTGCGCGTCGTGGAACACATCGGCGACCCGCACCGAATTCGTCACCACGGTCAGTGCCGGTACGTCCAGCAGGTGCCGGGCCAGCGCGAACGTGGTCGTACCGCCGGAGAGCGCGATCGCGCTGCCGGGCACCGCCATCGCGGCAGCCGCCTGCGCGATGTCCTCCTTGGCGCTGAGCTCCAGCGTCGACTTCGCCTCGAACCCCGGCTCGTGCGTACTCGCCTCGACCACCGGGACGGCCCCGCCGTGCACCTTCTCGATGACACCCTGACGCGCCAGCGCGTCCAGGTCCCGGCGGATGGTCATGTCGGAGACGCTCAGCTTGCGGGTCAGCTCGTTGACCCGGATCCCGCCGCGCTTGCGCACCTCGTCGAGAATGAGCGCGCGCCGCTGCTCCGCGAGCAGGTTCTGGTTCTCGCTCAACGCCGGCCCGGCCCTTCCCTCGGTCCACCTGTCCACACGGTCCGGCAGCGGCCTGCGGGACGCCCTCATCCTGCCACGCACCCCTACAGGCCGCGTCACTGGGGAGATTCGGTGAGAGCGGTGCGGCGGACACCCTCCGTCCGGGATGGTGGTGACTGCGCATCAGCCCAAGAGCCACACGCCGCGCCCCGTCCCTTCCCCGCCGGCCCAGACGCCGTACGGACCAGAGAGTGAGTCACCGAAATTGCCCCCTGCACCCCAGGCCCCGCAGAGCTCCGGGGCGGCGCTGGAACTGCTCGTCCACGGCGTCGGCGGAGCCACCCCCCAGGAGATGCTCGGCGACCCCCGGACGACCAGGATCACCGGTGACGCCACGGCCGCCGTCTATCGGCGTACCGAGGACGTCGCGGCCGAGCAGCATCCCGAGCGCCACCGGGACGGACCCGTCGCCGAGGCCTACTGCTGGTCCAACCTCACCTCCGGCAACGGCTCCCGCGCCCTGTGGCTCCTGCTGCTCCCCTTCATGGTGGTCAACCTCGCCCACTGGATGCGGCCCACCGCCCGGGGGCGCACCGTCGCGGTCCGGCTGTACGGAGCCGTGGTGCGGCTCATCGCCCTCAGCCTCACCGTGCTGCTGACCGCCGCCGCCTGCGAGGTGGCCCTCGACCTGGTGGCCTGGCAGTGCGCGGGCGTCGCCGAATGCTCCGGGCGGCGGTCCTGGCTGGGATTCCTCGCCACGGAACAGGGCGGCTGGTGGTCCCAGCCCGGACGCAGGCTCGCCGTCGCGGCGGTCGTGCCCACCGCCCTCGTCGGACTGCTCTGGTACCTGTCCAACCGCACCTGGAGCGCCTACGAATCGCAGCGCCCGCTGACCTGGGACGAACCCGGTGACGACGAGCCGCTGCCCGCGCCGTCCGGTGCCCCCGTCGTGCGCCCCGCACTCGGCAGGCCGGGGTTCTGGTACGGCCGCCGACTGGTCGCCCGGCTGCGCGCCGCGCACACCGCCGCCGGGTTCCTCACCGTCGCCGCCGCCGTCGCAGGTGCGGCCGCCCGGCACGACCGGGCCGCCGACGGCCCCGTACCCGCCGTGCTCGGCGGGCTGTTCGAAGCGGTCCTCGTCCTGTGCGGCCTCGTCGTCGTCGTGGTGGTCTGCCGCCGTGGCCGCAGCGAGCGACGCCTCGACAACCGGCTCGACCGTGCCGTCATCACCTTCCTGCCCGCGGCCGCGCTCGCCCTCCTGGCCGTCGGCACGGTGTACGCCGCCTGGTCACGCCCCGGCTGGGCATCCTCCGGAACCCTCCCCGGAGAGGCCGCCTTCCGTCTCCTCGCGCTCGGCCAGGGCTTCCTCGTCGTCGTCCTCGCGGCAGTGGCACTGAGCCTGTACCGGCGCACACCCGACCCGCGCACCACCCTGCGCGGCCTCGGCGGCCCCGCCGTCGCGATGCTCGCCTGCGCGCTCGGCGGCGTGATGACCGGAGGCGTCGCCCAGCGCGTCGCCGACTGGCTCGACGGCCCCGGCACCCCGGGCATGGGCCGCGGCTCCGCGATCGAGGGCCCGCCCGTGGTCCTCAGCTGGCAGGCCTCCGTCATCCCCGTACTCCTGCTGCTCCTGCTGGTCCCCGTCACCTGGCTGGTCGTCCGCACCGCCCGGCGCGCGCGCCGGATGGGACCCGGGATCGAGGCCGAGTACGAACAGACACGCTCCGACCCCGGCCGCACCCGGCGGATCGCCCGCACGAGGGCCACAGCGGCGCTCACGGACTCCGCGCCCCGGATCGTCGGGCTAGTCTCCGGCGCCACCCTGCTGCTCGGTGCCGGAGCGGTCGCCGGATCCTGGATCAGCGGCGAGGTGCCCGGCCGGGCGATGGACGGCACGAGCCCGATCGTCGAATCGCTCGCCGAGGCCGCCCAGTCGACCGGCTCATGGCTGATCGGCCTCGGCTTCATACTTTTCGTCACCTGGGGACGCCGCGCCTACCGCGACGTCTCCGCCCGGCGCACCATCGGCATCCTCTGGGACGTCGGTACGTTCTGGCCGCGCGCCGCCCACCCCTTCGCGCCGCCCTGCTACGCCGAGCGGGCCGTGCCCGACCTGTCGTCCCGGATGTCCGCCTGGACGGGCCTCACCCGTGGCCGGCTCGTCATCTCGGGACACTCCCAGGGCAGCGTGCTCGCGGCGGCGGCCGTCTGGCAACTGCCCGACGCGACGCGACGCCGGGTGGCACTGCTCACCTACGGTTCGCCGATCGAGCGGCTCTACGGGCGCTGGTTCCCGGCCTACTTCGGCCCCGTCCCGCTGGAAGGGCTCCACCGGTCCGTCCACTGCTGGCGCAACCTGTGGCGCGCCACGGACCCGATCGGCGGTCCCGTCGGCATCGACGAGGGCGGCGGCCCGGAAGTCGACCGGGGCCCGCTGAGGGACCCGCTGGTCTACGGCCGCACCCCGGAACACCCGCTGCCCGAACCGATCCTGGGGCACTCGGACTACCAGGCCGACCCCGACTTCGCCGTACAACGGGCCGCGCTCCTCGAACGGCTCGGACCCGTCCTGCCCCAGCAGACCGGCGCGGAGACTCAGGGAAGCTCGGGCAGGTCCTCCGGATAGAGCAGGGTGAGGTCGTCCGTGCTCGGCTCCGCGAGCTGGGCGACCCGGCCCGCGTGCCGCTCCACCATTGATTCGAAGGTCTGACGGGCCGTACGGCCGTTACCGAAGGCCGGACCCTTGGGAAGCGCTGTGAAGTACTTGAGCAGCGCCTCCCCGGACCCGTCCGCCAGGCTGTACTCGTGCTCCTCGGACTGCTGCTCCACGATCCGCAGCAACTCCTCCGGCACGTAGTCGCTGAACGTGATCGTCCGTGAGAAGCGCGACGCCACACCCGGATTGACCGTGAGGAAGCGCTCCATCTCATGGGTGTACCCGGCCACGATCACCACCACCGCGTCCCGGTGGTCCTCCATCAGCTTCACCAGTGTGTCGATGGCCTCACGCCCGAAGTCGCGGCCGGAGTCCTCGGGCGAGAGCGCGTACGCCTCGTCGACGAACAGCACCCCGCCGCGCGCCCGGTCGAACGCCTCCTGCGTACGGATCGCGGTCGACCCGATGTGCTCACCGACCAGGTCGACCCGGGACACCTCCACGAGATGCCCGTGCTCCAGCACACCGAGCGAGGCCAGGATCTCGCCGTACAGCCGGGCCACCGTCGTCTTGCCCGTACCCGGGGAGCCGGTGAAGACCAGATGCCGGCGCACCGACGCGGCCTTGAGTCCGGCCAGCCGACGCCGACGGCCCACCTCGATCATGTCGGTCAGCGCGCGCACCTCGCGCTTGACGCTGTCCAGGCCCACCAGCGCGTCCAGCTCGCCGAGGACGGCACCCGAATCCCGTACGGGCTCGGCCGGGGCCGGCGGGGCCACGGTCTCCGCCGCCCGCTGCACCGGCATCGCGCTGAGCAGCCCGGGCGTGGACCGGGACGCCGTCAGGACCGCCGGGGCCGGGGGAGCGGCGCTGCGCAACCCGCTCTCGTCGCTGGTGCAGTCCTCCACGACCGGACCGCCGCTGCGCCCCTCGCCGTGGGAGGCGCCGCCGTCGGCGAACTCGTAACCACCGCGCGCACACCGCTCGGTACGGCAGTGGGTCAGCGTGGAACGGCAGCCGTCCATCACATGGAAGCCGTACCCCTCGCTCCCCGTGACCCGGCAGCTGTTGAAGGTCCCGCGACCCTCGGCGGAGACGTAGAAACCAGCCTCGGCGGGCGAGGTGACCGTGCAGCGCTCGATCGTCGGATCGGCGCCCTTGGTGACGATGACACCCGTCTGCGCGGCGTCGATGGTGCAGTTGTTCAGGGTGCCGCCGCTGCCGTGGTCACGGAACCACGCCCCGGTCGACGCCTCACGGATCCGGCAGTCGTCGAGCTGGGCGGTGGCCCCGTCGCTCACCGAGACCGCCGTGTTCCGGATCTGGGACAGATCGCTGTCCACGACATCGGCACGCGAGCCACGGTCGAGGACGAAGAGGGCGTCGGGCACGTCGTGGACACGGCACGAGTCGAGTATGACCGTCGCCCCGTCACTCACCCAGACCGCCGGATAGTCCCCCGTGCTGTCGTGGATCTCGCACTGGTTGGCATCGACACGCGTGCCCGGGTCCCATACCGACAGGCCGTTGCGGCCGAACCTGCGCACGGTGGAACGGGTCAGGGTGAGCACCGACCGGGAGCGGAGGTCCACCGCGTTCTCCGGGATGTCGTGGATGTCGCAGTCGGCGAGTGTGAGGACCGCGTCGGTGTCCAGCGTGACCCCGTCCGCGGACGTGCGGTGCACGGTGCAGTCGGTGAGGTGCGCCGTGCCCCGGGCCGTGATCTGCACCCCGCTGCCCTTGATCTCGTACACCTCGCAGCCCACCGCCTCCAGGCCGCTGCCCTCCCCGGTCACGCTCAGGCCCGCCCCCGACGCGTGGTGGACGCGGCAGCGCTCCAGCCTCGGATGTGCGCCGTCACGCACCGAGATGCCGGACTGCCCCGCCGAGACGACCTCGCACTCCTCGAACACGCCCCCGGCGCCGTCCAGTACGGCGATGCCGACCCCGGCCGGATTGTCGACGGTGCAGCGGCGCACGGTGGGCCTGGCCGCGCCCCGCACCTCTATCCCGGCGGCCGATCTGGTCACGACGCGCAGGTCCGACAGCTCCGGTGCGCCCTCCTCGACGAGCAGGGCGGGCGAGGCTGCGTCCTGGCCCTCCACGTGGAGGTCCTGGATCACGGCGGAGGCGCGGAGGGTCAGGGGGACGCCGTCGACCGGTGCGATCCGGACCGATCCGACGGAGCCCTCGGGACCGCGCAGTGTCACCGCGCGGTGGACGACGAGATTCTCCCGGTAGGTACCGGGGGCGATGGTGAGGACGTCACCTTCGGCCGCGGCCTCCAGGGCTGCGGTGAGGGAGGCGTATTCGCCCGTGCGGCGCCGCCATCGCGATGTGCCGGTGTGCGTCACCTGGACCGTGCCCTGTGCCATGGTGCTGCTGTGCCCCCACCTCGTGCCGTGTGCGCTGCCTCGTGCCTGCCCGCATGCCGAGCGACCGCCGGTGCCGTCCGTCCTGGGCAGCTCCGGGTCCGCCTGCCGAGGAGTCGGGCGGGCCGGTCCACCGTAGCGCGCGCGGCGGACGGGAGTTGACGCGTCGGCCGCGCATGAGCCCTCTTCAGGAGCCCTGCCCGGCGCCCCGGACCGGCTGTCGCGCCCTTCGGGTTCAGCTGCCCGTACCCGTTCTGCCCCAGTCGGGGCCCGTTTCGGCCCAGGCCTCGTCGAGCCGGATGTACCGCCGTTGCATCATGCGCCATACGACCAGCCTGCGGGCGGTTTCCAGCAGACCGGCCGCGAGGAGCGTCACGCCGATACCGGCCAGCACCGCGTGCGTGCGGGCGGTGGAGGGGTCCATGGGGCGCATCGCCGCGCTGCCCGCGGCGTCGGTCCAGATCCGTATACGGGCCCCGGGGGCGGTGGTGCGGGACGCCGTCGCCACCTGTCCCGTACGGGCGGTGCCGTCCGGGGCCTTCCAACGGGCCACCACCGAGGTGCGCGTGGTGCCCGCCGCGACGGCGCTCTCGGGGTCCTGGGCGAAGCGCGACGCACCGGAGGGTTCACGGACCACTACGGCCGTGGTGAGGTGGCGCTGCGCGTGCTGGGTCCGCACCCCCCGCTGGAGGGCGTCGTCGGTGAGGCCGCCGCACAGCCGCCCGAGCGCCGGGGCCGCGACCAGCATCAGCAGCAGCGCCACGAGAGCCACCCGGGCCTCGTGACGATCGGTGGGCCGGCACAGGGGATTGTGCCGCCACCGCCGGATTCCCAGGACCGCTCGCACAGTCACGCACTTCCTTCCGTATCCGTCATAACCCGATACGGCCCCGATCACCTGCCCGGAGCGGCGAAGAGAGAGCAACCTCACTACGTCAACGCCCCGCCCTGCCCCGTGGGTTCCCCGGCAGCCAGGAGCCTTTGGATCAGTCGAGGACCCGCACGGGATCCCCCACCCGGATCACACCGGTCCCGTCGGGGATCAGATTCTGGCCGAAGTGGAGACCCGTCCCCGTCCGGCGATGGCGTGCGAGCGTACGCAACGGCTCCTTGCCGCGCTCCGCCGTCAACTGGTCGGTGGTGGTGACGATGCAGCGTCCGCACGGCTTGGCCACGCGGAAGGCGACCTCCCCGATCGCGATGCGCCGCCATCCGTCCTCGGCCCACGGCGCGGTGCCGTCCACGACCACGTTCGGCCGGAAGCGGTTCATCGGCAGCGGGCCCTCGTCAGCGTGATCGCCCTGCTCCACCAGCGAGTTGAGCGCGTCCAGCGAGGCGCGCGCGGTCAGCAGGAGCGGGAACCCGTCGGCGAAGGAGACGGTCTCGCCGGGGCGTGCGTACGCCGGGTCGATGAGTCTGCGGTGCGACGGCTCGTCGAGATGGACGAGCCGGACCTCCGCACCGAGACGCGCACCGAACCAGGCGTGGGCGGCCCCTGCCGCCTCCACCACCTCGACCTTGCTCCTGAAGAGCTCCGCGAGGACGGTGAAGGCCGGATCGGGCACATCCACGGCCAGCGGCGCACTTCCGGGCGCCGACAGCACCACCCCGCCACCCGGCAGCGGCGCAGCGGACAGCTGTGCCAGGCCGGGCAGCTGACGCTGTGTGACGACCCTGTCCTCGCTGTCGATCAGCATCCAGCGTCGGTCGCCGTCGAGTCCCCATGGCTCGACGACGGCCTCGTCGGTCGTGCACGCGGTCAGTGACTTGACCGGGTGTATGCGGATGGCCCTGAGTACCGGAGAAACCATGCGTCCATCCTGCCAGCCGCCACCGACAGCGGGCTGTTTCGCCCCGCTCAGTACCCCCGGCCCTGGTACGGACGGTTGTACGGGTCCTCGTACGGGGACGGCGCGGGTGCCGGCCTCGGGGACGCCGGGCGCATCGCCTCGTAGCCCGTACCGGGGCGCGGCTGCTGCGGCTGCTGATAGCCACGGGGCGCGGCGGGCTGCTGGGGGATGTACGGGGCCGGTGCGTGCTGCAGCTGTGCGGGCTGCATCATCGGCGCCTGCTGCATTCCGGCGTTCTGGTACTGCGGCTGCGGAGCCTGCTGCGGGTAGCCGTAGGAGCCGTTGTACTGCGACGGGGCCGCGGGCAGGGCCGGAAGCGCCGACGGCAAGGCCGGCAGGTAGCTGTTGCCGGTGTCGTAGGCGGCCGGAACTCGGATCGGTGCGATCTGAGGGGTGCCCCGCTCGGCGACCAGGGAGTCGTAGATCGGGGTGTCGGGGAACGACGGCGCGGCGTAGTAGCCGCCTCCGTAGGTGGAGCGAGGGGAGGTCATGACACATAAGTTAAGCCCACGATGTGCTGATTGGGGAGCCCCAATCTTGGGGCTATCCGTTTTACGCTGCTTTTGTCGGCCCGACGCGCCAAGACATCGTTAAATCCCTCGTTAACAGCGGGGGCTTTTCCGTCGGAGGACGTGGCTAACAAGAAGTGGCGGTCGAGCTACAAAGGGCGACGCCGCGCGGGACTCCCCAGGACTCGCGCTTCGGCCCGGAGCGCCCGGCACCTCACGGTGATCGCCGGGGGTGACCGCGGCCGGCCGCCGACGCGCTCGCCGACTGGCGTGGCCCACCCCTCCGTGCCGGGTGCGGGCGCCCGTGCGGCGGAGATCCACGGTCGCGTCCGCCATTGGATCATTCCCGGCCTCGGCACCGACAAGTGGCCGGCCGGAGCCCCTGGCGGTGAACTGCGACGCGATACGCGGTTTTCGGCAGGGCGCAACGGAAGTTCGGCCGTTTCACACCGGGCCGGGGTGTGCCGGACTCCGTCCGGCGGGCCGTGCGACTCGCCCTGTCGGGAGACGCTTTCGGCCAAAGAGGCGGCCGTCCGGGCGGACGCGGCCCAGGAGGCCGAGGGGCGGCAAGGAGGAGCCGGGGCCACGCCGTGGGGGCGGCGTGCGGTGCGCCTTCCGGAACGGTTCGCCGTGGGCAGGTCGCGACTGCTTTCGCCGGTCCGGCGGCTCGAGCCGGCCTGCGACGGCATGTGGGCCGATCTGCCCTGCCGTCTGCCACTGTGCCCGGTAAGCGGCCGGCCTCGCCGGTCGGGATTCGTCCCACGCCACGTCGTCGGGCCGCTCGTGTCGTCGTGCGGTTCCCGATGAAGCGCCGCCGAAGTGCGTCGCGACCGTCGAATCCGCCACGAAGGGTGTCTGACCTGCGGCTCTGGGCATGCGCATGATGAGGGGTGTCGGCGGCGGAGGCGATATCATCGTGCTGGAGGGGCTCTTGTTCCGGTGATTCGCCAGGTGCTTCGTGCCGCTGTCAGGCGGCCTGCGGGGGTACGGCAGGCCACGTCTGCGAGGTGTGGCAGGCCATCGGGAATGCCGCGGTGCGAGCGGTCATGTTCGGCCACTTGCGGAGCGCGCGCCCTTGGCGGGTTCTTCGGCTTCCGGTGGTGCGCGGGACTCCGGCTCGCCGACCGGCCAAAGTCCTGGTGTCCGAGTCGTGTTGAGCGGGCGATGCCCCGTGAATGGCACCGGTCTTGATCCACTGGCAATGAATTGGCGAGCCTTCAGGTGCGTGCGGTTTCCGTGCCGCATGCAAAAGCCGTGCGGTCTGTCTGCTTCACGATCTCGTCGACGTCGGCCGGCGGCCGGTCGGGAAAAGGGAGCGAATGCCCGCTGTCGGATCGCGGACCGAATCCGCTTCCGCCGGGTGACCATGGATGCCGCCTACAGCTTCTCCACGGCAGCACTCGGAGCCACGGCGGCCGGACGGTTCCACGCCCTGCCCAGCAGGACCCGCCCCGGCGGTTCTCCGGCGACGGACTTCCCGAGGTGCCGAAATGGGCCTCGGTGGCAGTTCCGTGGACCTGCCGATGGCGTCGGGGCGGCCCGGTGTCGGTCATGGGAGGTCCCGTGGCGGGTCGCTTCACGGCTCCGCCCAGTACTCCAGCTGCAGATCGTGATCTTCATACCTGGGCGGCTTGCCGCTGGCAGTGGCTTGTCCGGGATCGGGCCTGGTGGAGGTGTCGCCAGGTGGACCGGTGAGGCGTTCGAGCTGGATGCCGCTCGCCTGGAGCTCGGCGGACAACGTCATCAGCTCGGCCGCGTTCCTGGCCAGCCGCTTCAGCTCGTGCGCCGTGAGAATGACGGGCGGCTCCGGGGCCGCCTCCTTGAACCGGTGGGCCAGCGCGAGGGCCTTCTCCGGCTCGGGCCGCACCTTGACGCGGGTGCTGATCTGCTCCTTGAAGACCTTGTGGCACTCCGCCCGGTGGAGGGCTTCGAGCTGACTCGCCAGCTCGTGCCGCGCGGTCGACGTCCTCGCGTACCCGATCCGTACCGGCCGCTCGGTGCGGGGCGCGGGCACGATGGCGAGCTCCGGGCCCTGCTTCCACGCGGCCCGGGTGCCGGTCGGCGGGGACGGGGATCTCCAGTTCCTCGCGGAGCGCGGGGGCGAGGACGAAGCGGGGGGTGTGGTACTTCGCGGCGGTCTTCCCGCCACGCGTGCGGCAGGCGCTGCCGGCGGGCGCGTCACAGTTCGGGCAGTTGTGATGTTCTACCGCAACTGCCGCCTTATCGGGCGTGAGATCCATGCGGGAAGTCTCTCGGAAGCATCTCGCACAACGTGCGGGTTTCGAGAGGACTTTTGCGAGTGGCCACCTGGCTGCGTAGGTGAGAACCAAGAACGGATGCCGGTGGGTTTCGGCATCATCTGATGCTGGGCCGGCTCTGGAATGTTGCCGAGTTCTGGAATCGCTGGCTGACGCGTGTCGGGCTGTGGCTTCGCCAGGACGACTCGGCCCCACTTGGCAATGGGCGTTGGACCCAGCATCTGGTCTGCCGGACCTTGATCAGCAATGAGCTTTGGCCCCACCTGCGGCGGTTGGTCTCTTTCGCCTGCGGGGTCTGGGGTGAGAGTCTGGGCGGCTCAGGAAGAGGTGGGGATGGCGAAGACGTCCAGAGAGCAGGCGCGCCGGGCGAAGCTGGAGGGGTTGAAGGCGGGCCAGGTCTGCGAAGGCGTCGTTTCAGCGATCGAACCGTTCGGTGCGTTCGTCGACATCGGGGGTTTGGACGGCCTGGTGAACGTGGCCGAGTTGACCTGGGCTCATGCCGATGCGGTGTCGGACATCGTTGAGATCGGGCAGGAGGTGACCGTCGTCGTCCTGGGCGTTGATCTGGACTGGGAGCGGTGCGCGCTGTCGCTCAAGGCGCTCTGTCCTGACCCACTGCCAGAGTTCGCGCGCACGCAACTCGGTCGTGTCGTCGCAGGTCGTGTGGAGAAGGTGGTGAAGATCGGCGCGTTCGTCCGAGTCAATAGGCACTGTGTGGGGCTGGTCCCGTGGCCTGACCTCGCAGGCCACACGACCGATCTACCGGGAAACACCGTGCAGGCCGGCGACGAGGTCGCGGTGGAGGTGGTCGCCATCAACCTTGTGGAGCGTCAGATTCTGCTGTCCCTTCGCCCGTGAGATCTGCATTTGTGCAGTTCAGGACGTCGCCGAAGCCGCCCGGTGAGCACGAGCACCGGGAAGACCATCGCGATCACCCAGCTCGGTCTCGCCCACGAACTGCGAGACCGGGTACGGCACCCAGACGTCGACGACCGAATCCCCGTCGCCTATGTCACCGTCCCGCCAGCTGCGACCCCTCGCATGATCGCGGTCGAGTTCGCCCGATTCCTGGCCCTCGAACGAGTGCCCCGCCCCGTTCCGGAGCTCGGATCCAAAGGCTCCCGGGGCTCGACACCCGGAGCCCAAGACCCGAGCGCAAGGCGCCGGGCACCTTCGCACCGCTCCCCGCCGTGCCGCCCGGGCCGCGCCGAGGGGCGTCGGCCCCGGCGACCGGGACTCATCCGCCGGAGGTGCCGCTCAGCAGCAGACCAGGCCCAGGAACTGGTTGAAGGGGGCGCCCGGCCACCCCCACTGGGTCACTGCCTGACCCGGCTGCAGGACCGCGCACGGGATCTGACCCGACGCGAAGGTCGCCTTCACCCGCTGCTCGCCCGTACAGCCGTTGGTGATCACCGCGCCCATCGGTCCGAACACTTCGGGGATCATCACCGTGCTGACACGCACGGGATCCGCCGCGACCGCCGGGGCCTGGGAAACCGCGCCAGAGTCACGCTGCCGACGGCGACGGCCGTCGCCACGGCCGTCATCTGCCGCATTCTCGCTAACACCATGCGATGCCTCCTTGTAGATGGCATCAGTTCAACGAGCCCGCTCCCGCTCGGGCCAGACCACTTCGAAAGTCCTCACCGAGAGGTCTATCCGGGTCTGTTCGGCCTGGACCGACCCGGAACGGTGCGCAGGTCAGGGGAGCGTGTCGGTGATCACCGTCGCCGCCTCCGCGAGCAGACGGTTGTCGGATGCGGCGTCCGGCGCGCTGCGGTTCGTCAGGATCGCCATGACGACAGGGGCGCTGTCGGGCGGCCACACCACGGCGATGTCGTTGCGGATGCCGTAGTTGTTGCCGCTTCCGGTCTTGTCGCCGACCACCCACTTCCTGGGGACACCGGCCCGGATGGTCTCGTCGCCGGTGGTGTTGGTCCGCAGCCACGTGGTGAGCTGCGCCCGCTCGGGCTCGGCAAGGACGTCTCCGAGGACGAACGCGCGCAGGTCCTGGGCCAGCGCCCGGGGGGTGCTCGTGTCACGTGTCGAGTCGGGGGACCAGTCACTCAGTCCGGGCTCGATGCGTTCCATCCGGGTCATGTCGTCACCGAGCTCTTCAAGGACGGCCTGCAGGCCCTCGGGGCCGCCCAGTTGCTCGAAGAGCAGGTTGGCCGCCGTGTTGTCGCTGAAGCGGACGGCGGCGTCGCACAGCGCCTTCAGGGTCATCCCCGTCTTGACGTGCTTCTCGGTCACAGGGGAGTTGACGACCACTTCGTCCTTCGAGTACGTGATCACCTGGTCCATGCCGTCAAGGGTGTGCTTGCGCAGTACGGCACCGGCGGCCAGCGCCTTGAACGTGGAGGCGAAGAGGAACCGCTCGCTGTCGTTGTAGGCCACCTCGCGCCCGGTGCCCGTGTCGATGGCGTACACGCCGAGCCGTGCATCGTACTTCCGCTCAAGCGCCTCGAACTCCTCCGCGTACGGCAGCCGTTGCGTCTGCGGCTCACCGGCGGCCGTCGAGCCGTCCGTGATGGTGGATGTGGAGGAGGTGGCCGGGGCGTCGTTCTCGGCGCAGGCCACGAGCGGGGCGAGCGTGAGCGTCGCCAGCGCGGCCAGAGCGGCGCGCCGGGCGTGGGTGCGAGTGCTCTGTGGGGGCCAGGTGGTGGGCGGGGGCGGGGGCGCGGGTGTGGGCGTGGGCATCGGTGTGGGCATGGGCCGAACCTCCGGGCGCGTCCCGCATGCGGGACGCGCGTAGGGGATGGGGCAGGGCTGTCCCGGCCCATCCGGGGCGTTTGCGATGTTCTCGGACCACCCTCACCTGCGGAACCCATGCGGTCCAATACGGTTCTGCTGGATTCCATGCCGATCCGGCAGGACGGCGATAGTGCGGGCTGTGGATCCGGTGGGAGCGTGTCGTGCTTTCGTCAGTGTCAGCGAGCGCGGCGGCCTCACCGTCGGCGCCGCCGATGCCCGGATGTCGCAGTCGGTGGCCAGCCGTCGTGTGGCGGCCCTGGAGGAACGCCTCGGTGAGCAGCTGTTCCAGCGCGCCTCGCGTCGGGCCCTCCTCACCCCTTTCGGGCGCGACATGCTGCTGGCGGCCAGGCGCCGCCTCGTACAGGCGGGCGACGTGCTGCTGGTCGAGGGGGAGGCCGTCAAGCTCAAGCCGTGGCGGCTCGCGGTGCCCGGCATCTGCTCCACCTCCGCGCTCGCCCGACTCGTCGCCGACGTGCGGGGCGCGGCGTCACGTGCCGACGACGGGCAAGTTCAACATCACCGACTCGGTGCCGTAGGGGGTGCGGGTGCGGAGGGCGGTCGCCTCTCGGCGGAGAGCTCCATGGGGCTTCAGTCGAACGATCTTCCCCATGCACAAGAAGCTCACCGTCCAGGAGTCCTGCCACAACCTCGCCCGGAACATCTCCTACGGCCCGGGCGTGTCCGTGGCCGGCCGCTCAGGGGGTGGTGCGGGTGCCGAGTTCGGCGGCGGCGTCGGCGTAGTCGACGAGCATTCGGGCGAATTCGAGGCGTTTGGCCTGCGGCCAGTCGTGGGTGATGTGTTCGAAGGCCTGACGGTGCTGGCTGCTGAAGCGGTCGCGCAGTGCGATGCCCGCGGGGGTGAGGTGGAGCACGGTGCGGCGGCCGTCGCGCTGGGAGGCGGCTCGCACGAGAAGTCCTGCGGTGATGCAGTCGCTCACCATCCTGCTGGCGACGGAGGAGTCGACGGTGAGCTGGTAGGCGATGCCGCCGACGGTCATCTCGCCGTCGGCCTCGTCGACGATGTTGATGACCTGGTTGCGGGCCATGTCCTTGCGCGTGACGGGTGGATCGACGTCCACCAGGGCAGTGCGGCGGCGCAGTCGGGCGAACGCCGCGCCGACCGCGTCCAGCAGTGCGTCGTCCTGAGTCTCGTTTCCCTTGGTCACACCTGGCAGCGTAGCTCCAGATCGCTGCGGAACACAATTGTGTGCCATAATGCATGCATCTGCATTTTGCATGATCCTGGTGGAGCCGGAAGAACCGGTGACCGCTTCGGACGGACAACGACAGGAAACAGCCATGAGCACCACGGCCATCATCAACGCACGGGTTTTCGACGGCGTCCGGACACTGGAGGCGCGCACCGTCGTCCTCGACCACACCGGGATTCTCACGGTCGGCGGGCAGGTGCCCGCGGGAGCCGAGATCGTGCATGCGCAGGGCGGGACGCTGCTGCCCGGCCTGATCGACGCCCACGTACACACCAATGCGGAGTCTCTCGCTCTGGCCCTGCGGTTCGGGGTGACGACCGAGCTGGAGATGCAGGGAACGAACACCGCCGACAACCGTGCGCACATCAGCGGTAACGATGCCCTGGCGGACGTGCGCTCCTCCGGATTCGGCATCACCCCGCCCGGCGGCCACCCCAGCGAGCTGTTTCCCGAGGGTTTCCGTCCCGGCCCGCCGCCCGGCACGGCCCGGCCGGCCGGGCCGGCGCCGCTGATGCCGTTCTCGACCACTCCCGAGCAGGCAGTCGGGTTCATTGCGCAGCTGATCGAACGCGGCTCGGACTACATCAAGTTCATGGTCGACGACGGCTCGATCGAAGGCCACCCCGGCCTGCCGATGCTCGATGGGGCAACCCTGAACGCAGGGGTCGCCGAGGCCAAGCGGCTCGGCATGCTCACCGTCGCCCACACACTGACGATCGACGCGACCCGCATGGCGATCGAGGCCGGTATCGACGGCCTGGTCCACCTGTTCATGGACGGCCCGCACACCGACGAGATCATCACACTGATCCGGGACTCGGGCGCCTTCGTCGTGCCCTGCGTCGTGCTGGACGCCTCGATGATGGGCATCAGCGGTGACGAGCTGGCCGACGACCCGCGCGTCGCATCCCGGCTGGACGAGGCCTGGACGACGACGCTGCGCAGCAGCTTCAACCACTACCCGCAGGGGAAGATCACCGACGTGCTGGGGTCCGTGCGCGCGCTGCACGACGCCGGTGTCGACATCCTGGCCGGCACCGATGTGTCCATGGCGATGCCGTTCCTGGGCGGACTCGCCCACGGCGCCAGTGTCCACCACGAGCTGCAGTACCTCGTACGGGCAGGCCTCACCCCGGTACAGGCCCTGCGTGCTGCCACCTCCACCACCGCCCGGCGCTTCGGCCTGACCGACCGCGGCCGTATCGCCGAAGGCCTGCGCGCCGACCTGCTCCTGGTCGACGGCGACCCCACCACCACCATCGGCGACACCCTCAACACCCGGGCCGTATGGCGCCGTGGTACCCGGCTCGAAGGCTGACCGCCGGCTGCCGCCCACCACCCCATGCCGCCGGCGTCAATCCTCCGAGTGGGCCGCGTTGCCGTGGAGCAGAGCCCGCGGGAGAGCGCCGCAGCGAGCGGGCGGTCCCCGGCGGGCATGTCCGGCGCGCCTTATCACATGTGTCCCCAGTGAAAGGCAATTGTCTGTCCGGCACCCGTATCGACGTGCACACCCACTACTTAGGTGGCAGTGTCGCCGCGCTGCTGGCCCGCCCCGGCGCTGGCACCGCACAGTGGAGTCCGCAGCGGGCGCTTGACTTCATGGATCGTCAGGGCATCGCCGCCCAACTGCTGTCCCTGCCGTTCACTCCCGCCCCGAACGTCCGAGGACCCCGGGTTCGCCACCCGCCTGGCCCGCGCGGTGAATGAGGAGTTCGCCGAGCTGGCCGAGCGGTATCCCGGCCGGTTCGGGGCTTTTGCCTCGCTGCCGGGCGACAGTCCCGAGGTGATGCTCGCCGGGATCGACTACGCCCGTCGACACTGACACCGGGGACGTCAGCCCGCCCCAGGTGGAGACGCTGGACGCGATGTGGGCGCGGATCGAACAGGTGGTACCGCGCCAGGAGCCGGCGGCCGCGATTGCCGCGCTGTTCGCCCCTCACATCTCCTCGTTCATGAGAACGGCCGCGCGCGACATCCGCGGCCCGAAGCGGCCCGGTGCGACTGAGCTCACGCCGTGGCGGCGCGGCGCAGCGTGAACCAGAAAGTCGGGACTGGGTTCGTGCCGGGCGTCACGTCGGTCAGCTGCCACCCGGAGAACCTGGTGCTGAGTTCGTCCGCGGTGACGCCGGACCACGTGTCGTTGAACGCTCCGGGCCCGTACCCGAACATCAGCAGTCGTGCGCCGGGGGCGGCACGCTTGGTGAGGCCGGCGGCGTAGGCGTCGCGGCGGTGCGGTGGAATCCCGCAGTAGCAGCTCAGGTCGAAGAACAGGTCGTACGGGCCGGGCACGCCCACCTCGTCGAGTCGGGTGGCGTCCCCGCACAGCACCGTGACGTCCGCTCCGGCCGCGTCGGTCTTCTCCCTCGCCTGCCGGACCGCGCGGTCGACCAGGTCAACGGCCGTCACCCGCCAGCCGTGCCGGGCCAGGTACAACGCGTTGGTCCCGGTGCCACAGCCGAGTTCGAGCACCCGGCCCGCCGTCAGGGCGCCGGGCCCCTCTATCAGGGCCACGAGCTCGGGCGGCGTGACGCCGCTGTCCCACGGCGGCTTGCCGTCCCGGTAGAAGTCCTCCAACACGCGGCGCACAGCAGCCTCTTGGTCGAGCTCCGCAGCCGTCCGAGTCTTACTCATCGCTACCCCTCCAAGAAATTAGAGTTCATCTCTAGTGTCTGACTCTAGAGGTAGACTCCCGGCATGGATGCAGTCAAGGGATCCGACGGACAGAACGTCAAGCGCCCCGACAAGCGGGCCGAACGCTCGCGGCGTACCCGCGAGAAGATCGTTGCGGCGGCGCGGGACCTGTTCGTCGCACAGGGGTACGGCGCGACAAGCCTTCAAGAAGTTGCGGATCGCGCGGGTGTGGCCGTCCAGACCGTGTACTTCGTGTTCCGTAACAAGCGCGCGCTGTTCAAGGACGTCGTCGACACGTCCATCGCGGGCGACGTCGAACCGGTCGCCACGATGGACCGCGACTGGTTCCGCGCCGCGTGCGCCGAGCCCACCGCGGCCGGGCAACTGCGCGCCCACGTACGGGGTGTACGCGACATCCTCGGCCGTGTCGCCCCGATCATGCCGTTGATCGCGGCTGCGGCGGCCACGGACCCGGAGATCGCCGCGCAGTGGCCCGCCGGCCCCGACCCGCGCTATACCGTTCAGCACACCGCAGCGAAGGCCCTGACCTCCAAGCCCGACACCCGCCCCGACGTCGACACCGCCCGCGCCGCCGACCTGCTGTACGGGCTTCTCAGCCCGGAGCTGTACCTGCTCTTTGTCCGCAACCGGGGCTGGTCCCCCGACGCCTGGGAGGAGTGGGCCTGTGCGGCCCTGATTGCCCACCTCTGCACTGACCACGAGGGCCAGAACACCCCGGCACCACAGGGCCGAAGAGGCCGTCCTAGTACTCCAGCTGTAGATCGTGATCGCGGTGCGGCCGCCGGGCGTTGAGCGGTCTCATGCTGGGATGGGCGTCTCGCGGGTCACTAGCTCGGGCCGGCGATGACGATGTCAATGGCGTTGGCGTCTGGCCCCGGTGTGATCACAGGAACGCGTACGTTGAACTGGCCGCGGTCGCCCACTCCGTGTACGAAGCGGGTCTGCTGCTCGACGTCGCCGACTGCGATGCGCCTGTCGGGTAGCAGGAGGGGGCCGTCGCAGACGGTGGTGAACTCCGGGTCCGGGCGTTGGGCCTGCGGGTCATCAGGCGGTGTGAAGAGACGCACCTTGATCAGCCCTCTCCGGGGTCGAACCCCGGACGGCCACGTGGGTGTCGCAACTGGCTGCGGGGGCGGCGTTCAGAGCGAGGGGGAGTGGCACCCGGTCGGTTGCCCCGAGGTGCAGAACGGGGTGATTGACGTAGATGTCGACGCCGGCGATCTGCATGGTGTTCCTCCTGCCCGGTATGGCTGCGGCCACCGTTGATCATCAGTGTGTGAAGACGAACGATCATGCGGTGGCCGCAGGTCACGGCGTAGACCCCGCCCGCCGGCTGGAAGGCTTCGAGGGCATGATGGGGCGCATGGCCGGACGGTTCGCGCGGGTGGAGGCCCGGCGTCGGGCGGGACGGCTGGTGCTCGGGCTGCTGTCGGACCTGCCGCGTAAGAACTGCTGGACGATCGCCGAGTGGGCCGGGGAAGCGACACCGCATGGCATGCAGCATCTGCTGTGTCGGGCGTCCTGGGACGCCGACGCGGTTCGGGACGACGTACGCGACTATGTCGTGGAGCAGCTGCACGATGAGCGGGCAGTCCTCGTCGTCGACGAGACCGGCGACCTGAAGAAGGGCACCCACACGGTCGGGGTGCAGCGTCAATACACCGGCACCGCGGGCCGGATCGAGAACTCTCAGGTCGCTGTCCACCTCATGTACGCGGAAGCGCGCGGACACGCGGCGGTGGACCGTGAGCTCTATGTCCCGCGTTCGTGGACATCCGAGCCGGACCGCTGCCGGGCCGCCGGCCTCCCCGAGGACACAGTCTTTGCGACCAAGCGGGAGCCGGCCGGCCGTATGATCGGCCGGTTTCTCGACACCGGACATCGCTTGGAATGGGTCACGTGCGACGAGGTCTACGGCGGCAACCCGCGTCTGCGGACCGCACTGGAAGAACATGGGGTCGGCTACGTGTTGGCAGTCGTCTCCTCGGCGGACGTCATCACCGGTGCGGGCAAGTTCCGGGCCGACGCGCTGGCTGCGAAAGTACCCAAGCGAGCCTGGCAGAAGCTATCGGCCGGGGCCGGGGCCAAAGGGCACCGCTTCTACGACTGGGCAGTCATCGACTTGGCCGACTCCGGACCGATTCACCACCAACTGCTGATCCGCCGCAACCGCACCACCGGCGAACGGGCCTACTACCGTTGCTCCTCACCTGCTCCGGCACCCCTCGCCACGCTGGTCCGCGTCGCCGGGTCGAGGTGGCGAGTTGAGGAGACGTTCCAGTCGGGAAAAGGTCTTGCGGGACTGGACGAGCACCAGGTCCGCCGCTTCACCTCCTGGTCTCGCCGGGTCACCCTGCTCATGCTCGCGCACGCCTTCCTGGCGGCCATCCGTGCCGCAGAACATGCCCGCCATCCCGCCCCGGACGGATTGATCCCGCTCACCTGCAACGAGATCCAGCGGCTGTTCACGGCACTCGTTGGACCCGTGCCCGATGTGGTCCACCGCCTGCGCTGGTCCCTCTGGCGGCGCCGCCAGAGGGCCCGATCCAGAACCAGCCACTACCACCGACGAACCGCCCATCAGACATGAAGATCACGATCTACAGCTGGAGTACTAGGCTGCTGTCCTGGGACGACGCATCACAGTGGGGGTACAGGGCCGATGAGCCATGCGATGGAAGTCTTCCAACCACTCCAGGCCGACGATCCGACCGCGGTGGCGGGCTACCGGCTCGCCGCGCGGCTGGGCGCCGGCGGTATGGGCCGCGTGTATCTGTCGCACACGCAGGGCGGCCGTCCCGTGGCGATCAAGGTCGTGCGGCCGGAGCTGGCCGACGATCCGGACTTCCGCCGGCGGTTCGGCCGGGAGATCAAGGCGGCCCGGCGGGTCCGGGGGGCGTACACCGCCGAGCTGATCGACGCCGACGCGGACGGCGTACCACCGTGGCTGGCCACCCTGTACGTATCGGGGCCTTCGCTGACGGAAGCGGTGACCCGGCACGGGCCCTTGCCTGTGCCCGCGGTGCTGTGGCTGATGGCGGGGGTGGCCGAGGCGTTGCAGGCCATCCACGCCGAGGGCATCGTGCACCGGGACCTGAAGCCGTCGAACGTGCTGCTGGCCGCCGACGGCCCCCGGGTGATCGACTTCGGGATCGCGCTGGCCGTCGACGGGACCTCGTACACGGCTACGGGCGGCACGGTCGGCACGCCGCACTACATGGCTCCGGAGCAGGCGTCCGGAGGCGAGATCACGGCGGCGACCGACATCTTCGCGCTGGGGCAGACGGCGGCGTACGCGACGCTGGGCAGGCCGCTGTACGGCGACGGTTCGGCCGTCAACGTGCTGTACCGGATCGTGCACTCCGACCCGGACCTGTCCTTGTTGCCGCAGTCGCTGCGTCCGCTGTTCGCCCGCTGCCTGGCCGCCGAGCCGGCGGACCGGGCCACGCCGGCCGAGGTCGTGGAGTGGTGCAGACAGCGGCTGGGGGCTGACGCCGACGGTGGCGGGGGACCTGCGGTGTGGCAGGAGGTCATCGGACCGCAGGCGGTGGTCCCGGCGCCCGTACCCGAGGAGACACCGGCCTACCCGCAGCCGCCGGTACCCGAGTCGACACCGGCACGTTCGCAGCCGTCGGTGCCTGGAGCGACACCGACTGATCCGCCGCCGCGGCCCGCGCCGGTGTACCCGCAGGTGCGGTCCGGGTGGCCGCTGCCGCCGCCGGTGCAGCGGAAGGCCCGCAGCAGGCGGCGCACAGCGCTGATCGCAGCAGGGAGCGTGACGGGAGGCGTGCTGCTGGTGGTGGCACTGGCGTGGTCGCTCATGGACGCGAAGGAACGGCTCGACGACCGTGACACGGCAGGCGCCAGGACGTCCGCCACGGGACCGGCCGCACGGTCGTCGGCATCCGCACCGGGATCCTCGTCGGACTCCTCCTCCTCGGATGCTCCGGATTCATCGGCGGTCGGGGCCGGTGACGGCGCATCCGGGGATGCCGCGTCCTCGCCGGACGTACCCAAGGACCCGCGACCGGAGGGGTTCGTCCTGGTGCAGCTGGACGCGACGAACTCGCTGAGCCTCAAGAGTCCCGAGCCGGGGCTGAAGAACGGCAAGGGTGACGTCCGCTTCGGTTGCGAGTCGATCGGCTGCGAACTGAACAGCGACAGCACCGTGTTCATGCAGATATTCGGGGGTAACGGCACCACCCTCGACGAGTGCCGCCTCATGCTCGGAAGTGCCGCGGAACACACCTGGCCGCTGGCCGCGACGGCTGCCGGTACCGAGATCTGTATGAAGGACACCGAGGGAAACATCGGGCTGTACGTCGTCCAGACGAAGTCGACCGCCATACCGGAGCTCGCCTTCCTGCTGGGAGACCTGACCGTCTGGCGTGACGCGGCCTAAGGACTTGCGCACCGGCCGCGCCTCGGTGGAGACGCCGCGACCGGGTGCCCCGGGCGGGCGGCGCCGGCCGCGTGGTGACGAGCGCCGGGCCGGGGCCGGGCACCACCGTCGGCCGGCGCACGGTCAGGCGGCACCGTCGCCGTCCCGTACCCACGGCCGCAGCTTCTCCGGATTGCGGACCACCCAGATAGGGCACACCAGGTCCCCTCCTACGACGAGATGACCGCCAAGTCGAATGTCGTGTGCGAGTTCGACCAGGTGATGGAACCCGGCGTGGCCTACACGCCCGAGCAGCCCCTCTCCATCAAGGCACTGGGGCACGCGCTCGACGACGACCTGCGCGTGAGCGTCCGGGACACCGAACCGGGGCTGGACGAGGCTGCCACGCCACCGGTGGCCGGGACCGCACCTGCGGTGGAGCTGGTGGAGCAACCGGCCGGGGGCGAGGCCACCGGGAACGCCGTCGACGTGCCGGTCTCCTTCGTCAACACCGCCGACTACCGGGTGACGGGCGCCGACCTGAAGGGCCGCGTCGGCGACACGGTGACGCTGAAGGCGACGTTCACCAACGACGGGCCCGTCTGGACCCTGACCAGGGAGGGGGACTCGCTGCTCAAGGTCCTGATCACACCCCCCGCCGGAACGTCGGTCGTCAAGCCCCACGGGTTCTGCGAGGCCGAGGGCGAGGCGTACGTCTGCGGCACCAGCCAGAGGTGGGTCGAGGAGGGCGGGGGCGAGATGTACACCCTCCAGCTGAAGATCGACAAGCGGGTGGAGGGCGCCAAGGGTTCAGTGGCCCTGAGCAGCGACGCGCGGCCGTTCGACCCCGACAAGGCCAACGACAAGGCGGACATCACGCTGGACGTGACGGGCGGCGGCTCGGCCGGTTCGACGGGGGACTCGACAGACGGCACGGGCGGCGCCGCCGGGTCGGACGGCGGATCTTCGACGACCGACGGCAACCTGGCAGCCACCGGATCCTCGTCGGCGACGCCGTGGATCGCCGGCGTGGCTGCCGCAGTGGTCGTCGTAGGTGTGGGCAGCATCCTCGTCGTGCGCCGCCGCCGTGCCCAGGGCCAGGACTGACGTTCCCGGTTCCCGGTCGGTTCGCCATGCCGCCCGCCCGCCCGCCGGGTCGGGATCCGGTGTCCGCGTCCCGGTGTGCGGCTGGTCGGCCGGCCCTCCGTCAATCTGCGGGCCGGTGCGACCGGTTCGCTTCGCGCAGAGCCGCCCAGGCGTCCCTACGGGACCGACGTGCCCGAGCCTGTCAGGGTTGTTCCCGTCCGGGTCCGTGCATCGTCAGGTTGGCGCAACGCCGGTGCTGTGCAGGTGAGGGGCCGCTCGGACCGATGTCCGGGCGGACCCGGGTTGTCACCCCTTGGAGGGCGGTCTCCCGGATCAGCGGCTCCAACTCCCGCGGCACATAGGTGTCCAACGGTGTCGTCAGGGCACCGTCGATCACCCGCCGCGCCCGGTGCTCCGCCGCGACTCCTTGATCGCTGCTCGGGTTTCCGGCTTCACACCCCCCGCCGCTGATCAGCACCCCGAACTCTGTCCTGGCCTGGGTGAAGCGGATGCCTCCGCCGGACTCGGAGATCCCTGCCCGCTCGAAGATGGCCGTGGACCGGCTGATCGCCCGGCGCGAAGTCCACCTGCGGGAGAAGACGCTGTGGCGAATGCTGGACGAGACCGTCGCGCGGGCGGAGGGGATCCTCGGCGTCAACATCGAGGAGCTGGACCTTGCCGCTCGCAGGGCCCCGGTGAAGGCCAAGGGCTCGAAGCCGCGTACCCGCCGCCGCGGTGCCCCGCGCGAGGACTACGTCATGGAGCCCGTGTACGGGGACGCCGGCACCGCCCGCCTGTTGCCCCGGCTGATCAAGGGCCGCACGCGCGGGCCGGTGTTCGTCACCCACCGCGAGCCGGGTCCCAGCAAGGTCCTCGCGCCGCGTGACGTGTGCCCGGACACCCCGGGCTGGTCCGGCTGTCGTACGGCCAGGCCCGCGCCCTGCTCGACGCCCACACCGCAGTCGGCGGGGTGCCGGGCACAGGCTGGGACCTGCACGAATACCGCCATTCTGGTCTCACCCACCTCGGCGAGGCCGGGGCCGGCCTGCCCATGCTGATGGCGAAGTCCCGGCACACGAAGCCGGAGAACGTACGGTGCTACTTCCACCCCTCGGCGGAGGCGATCGCCGAGGTCACCAGCCTGCTCGCGCCCGGAGACAGCAGACGCTGAGGTCTTAGCCAAGGCTGAAGCGTACGACCGAAACTCGTCGACTTCACCTATGCGGCGGGATTCGTGGGCAAGAGCCGGGCGAGCCAGTCGGTGCGGGTTCGGCGGGCTGTGGCCGAGATGTGTGCCTGCGGGTACAGGGCGTCGAAACCGTGGAAGCCGCCTGCCCAGACGTGGAGTTCGGCCTGGCCGCCGGCCGCCCAGATGCGGGTGGCGTATTCGGTGTCCTCGTCGCGGAAGACTTCGGCGGAGCCGGTGTCGATGTAGGTGGTCGGCAGGCCCGCGAGGTCGTCGGCCAGGGCGGGTGAGACGTATGCGGGTACCTCGTCGTCGGTGAGGTCGCCGAGGAGGCAGCGCCATCCGAATCCGTTCATCTCGCGGGTCCAGACGCCGGGCCCGTTCGAGTACTGGAGGCTGGAGGTGGTGGTGTTGCGGTGGTCGAGCATGGGGCCGATCAGGACTTGGGCAGCGATCGTCGGGGTGCCGAGGTCGCGGGCCAGCAGGGTGACGCCGGCGGCGAGGCCGCCGCCCGCGCTGGCGCCTGCGACGATGATCCGGGCGGGGTCGATGCCCAGTTCGGCGGCGTGGTCGGCGATCCAGAGCAGTCCCTGGTAGCAGTCGTCGACCGGGACGGTTCCGGTGGACTCGGGCGCGAGCCGGTAGTCGACGGAGACCACGACGGCGCCGAACTCGTCGAGCCACTCCAGCGGGATGTCGATCTGTGAGAAGCGGTCGCCCATGACCATCCCGCCGCCGTGCATCCAGTAGACGCAGGGTGCGGCAGCGGTGCGATCGCTGTTCGCGGGGCTGAAGACGGACAAGGGGACCGGGGTGCCGTCCGGACTCGCAACGGTGACCTCGCGCCGGTCGATAGCGCGACCTTCGAGGAGAGGTTCGACGGGCATCGAGGAGAAGGGACGTACCTGCGCCAGCACTTCCGGGCTGAGCTGGGACATCAGCGGAATGTCGGCCAGGAGTTCATGCAGTTCGGGGTCGAGGGAGGGGCGTGCTGTGGTCATGGTCGTTGCCTCTCGTGGGTGGTGGCGGGACGGTCGGGCGAGGACGGGGGCCACCTCGGTGGGCACCGAGGCGGCAGAGGCAGGGGTGTGGGGGTGTTCGGCGGGTCAGAGGGCGGATTTGCCGCGGACCGGAACGTAGTCGGTGTACTCGGAGTCCTTGGCGAGCAGCGGGTCGATCTGCGCCACGATGGCCTGGGCGGTCTTGTCGGCGAAGACGCGGTGGTGGTCCTCCTCGCTGGTCCAGCCTTCGGCGACGTGGACGACGTCGGGGTCGGACGCGGAACGGGAGACGAGGTAGACGAGGCAGTATTCGCTCGTGCCGGGGCTGCCCTCGTTCAGTCCGGTCAGCAGCAGGTCGACGAGCTGGTCGCCCATACCGGGCCTGGCAGTCAGGGTGGCGCTGAAGCCGTAGTTGGCAATCATGGATTTCTTCTCTTCCTCTTCGGTGATGGAGTGCGGTGATTCCATTCAAGCGGGTTGACCTGCGGAAACGTTAGACCGATACTCGTTCGCACTTGCACGATCCTCGCGACTTCGGGAACCGCAGCGCGGAATGGTGCTGCAATGGACGCATGCACCTCGAAGAACTCCGCACCCTGCTGGCCCGCCATGCGCGGCCCGACTGGACCACCGCCGTCGACGGCGTCCTCATCTCGAAGGTCGACCGCCCTGATCCGCCGGCGCCTTCGATGTCCGGCACGCTCCTGGCGGTCATCGCGCAGGGCGCCAAACGCCTCGCCCTGGGTGAGAGGGTGTTCGAGTACGGGCCCGGGCAGTACCTGGTCGCATCCGTCGATCTGCCTGTCACAGGGCAGTTCACCCAGGCCGACCCCAAGCAGCCGGCGCTGGGGTTCGGTCTCGTCCTGGAACCGTCCGCCGTTGCCGAGCTGCTGCTTGAGGCCGGGCCCGGAGACGCCCCCCGGAGCAGCGGGGGCGCGCCGCCGGGGATCGCCGTCAGTGACGCTCCGGCCGCGCTGCTGGACGCGGTGGTCCGGCTGTTGCGCCTGCTCGACGAGCCACGCGACCGGGCCGTACTGGCCCCGCTGGTCAAGCGCGAGATCCTGTGGCGTCTGATCACCGGCGAGCAAGGTGCGACGGTTCGCCAGCTCGGCCTGGCCGACAGCAGCCTCAGCCACATCTCCCGGGCCGTGCGCTGGATCCGCGAGCACTACGCGCAGCCCTTCCGGGTCGAGGACGTAGCGCGGCAGTCCGGCATGGGCGTCTCCGCCTTCTACCGCAACTTCCAAGCGGTGACCGCGATGAGCCCCATCCAGTTCCAGAAGCAGATCCGGCTCCAGGAGGCCCGGCTGCTGCTCGCCACCCACCCCGGAGACGTCACCGGAGTGGGCCACCGCGTCGGCTACGACAACCCGTCGCAGTTCAGCCGGGAGTACCGCCGCCAGTTCGGCGCGCCCCCCAGCCAGGACGCCGCCCGCCTGCGTCAGGCCGTGCGTGCGCCGGCAGGTCTCCTGCCCTGAGCTGGGTGGGCTTTACTGGAGGATCGCGCAAGGAGTAGCGAGGATAGTTCTACTATCTCCGCAGGTCAGAACGATTCAATGGGATCACCGGTTCTCCCGTGGAGCAGGAAAATGCCTGTCCACCCGTATGGATCCCACCACATCGTGAAGGGGCACAACATGAAGACAGTTCTGATCACTGGTACCTCATCCGGGTACGGGCGGGAGACCGCCCTCTACTTCCACTCGCAGGGATGGAACGTCATCGCCACGATGCGGACGCCGCGTACGGATGTCCTGCCCGAGTCCGACCGGCTCCGTGTCGTCGAGCTCGACGTGACCAGGCCTGACACCATCGCTGCCGCGTTGGAGACTGCGGGGCCCGTCGACGTCCTGGTCAACAACGCGGGCGTCCCGTCGATCGGCGCGTTCGAGGGCACCCCCATGGCCCGGGTACGGGAAGTCTTCGAAACCAACACGTTCGGTGTGATGGCGGTGACACAAGCGGTGCTGCCCCAGTTCCGTGAGCGCGGCTCCGGGGTGGTGGTCAACGTGACCTCCAGCGTGGTGCTGGGCCACATGCCGCTCACAGCCGTCTACAAGGCGAGCAAGATGGCCGTCGAAGGGTTCACCGCATCCCTCGCGCTCGAACTCGCGCCTTTCGGCGTCCAGGCGAAGACGGTCCAGCCGGGCGCCTGCCTGACGACGAACTTCGCGGCCAACGCGGCCAAGGCGGCGAACGGGGCGCCGCTGGACGAACTGATTTTGGCGCCCTACGCGCCATGGGCGCAGAAGGCCATGGGCGACTTCACGGCGCAGGACCTGTTCACCAAGGAGAGCGACGTCGCCGAGACAGTGTGGCGAGCCGTGCACGACACGACCGGCCAGCTGCGCTTCCCCGCCGGCCCCGACGCGGTCTCGCTCTCCCAGGCGAAGTGATCAGCCAGCAGGCAAGGTCACGCCGCACTGATACCAGGAGCCGGCCCCGCGCCCACGCACCGGGTCGGCTCGCTGTCGGGCGCTCACCCCGATGAGCGGGAACCTGGCCAACGACGAGAAGCCGGACCGGTTCGCCCTGGGCCACGGTCACCGCCGGGACGCCGTCCACGACCGGCCCCCCTGCCGACAGAAGGCGTACCAGGCACGCCGGGCCGCCGAGCGGATCCGCGAAGCCGTAACAGCTCCGGCCGGTGTGACGGCCCCCGTACCCCTCTCCGGGGCCTGGCCAGCGCAGACGCCTAGGCCAAGATGGTGGCGACCACGACGAGCCATCGTTTGACGTCACTCGTCGTCGGTGGCGTCCATGTCACGTAGCGGGCGCATCCCGCCGGGCAGCTCGGGCAGCTTGAACGAGTACCGGCCGAGCATGTTGATGTGCTGCCGCACGAACGGGGAAAGGCGGGCGACGTCCTCGTCACGCACGTCGAACCCGTCCGTGCGCAGCTGGTTCACAGCGGCGTCCATGTACCGGGTGTTGAAGAGGAGGACGGCGTTCAGGACCAGGCCCAGCGCGCCGATCTGGTCCTCCATGCCGTCCTGGTAGTGCTGGTAGAGCTGCCCGGAACGGCCCTGGAAGATCTTCCGGGCGAGGGAGTGGCGGGCCCTCCTGGAGGTTGGCCTGCGCCTTGATCTGGCGGCGGTAGCCGGGCTCGTCGGCCAGGCGCAGGATGTGCAGGCTCTTGGCGATCCGCCCGTAGTGCGCGATCGCGTCTCCCAGCGGGGTCGGCCGCCCGTCCCGCGACAGCATCCGGATCACGTCCTACGCGCGCACGGCGCCGGTGTGGATGGAGCCGATGATGCGCAGGATGTCCTCCCACTGGCGTTCGATCCGAGTGAGGTCGACCCGGCCGCGGGCCGCTTCCTGGAAGGCGCTGTAGTCGGCGGTGCGGTCGATGTGCCACATCTTCTGGTCCGGCAGGTCTGCAAGCTGCGGCGCGTACGCGAACCCGGCCAGGGTGAGGAGCCCGAAGACGATGTCGGAGTACGAGGCGGTGTCCGTGACGATCGTCTCCGGGCGCTTGCCGCCGTCCCGGTCGTAGAGGACATCGAGCACGTACAGGGAGTCGCGCGGGGTGCCGGCCACCGCCTTCCCGCCGAGCCCCGCCGTCTGGTCGTTGATCATGTTCAGCCACGTCGCGCCGCCCCGGCGCCCGAAGTACTTCGGGTTCGGCCGGGCGTAAACGGAGGGGACGGGGACGACGAACCGCATGCCGTCCACGGAGGCGACCAGCCCGCCGCCCCACACCTGCGCGAGGCCGATGGACGCCTGGTGCTCGATGAGTGTGGCGTTCGCGGCCCGGTAGGTGGCCAGCCGCAGACACGTCTGGTCGACGTGGGACAACCTGCCGTACTTCAGCTCGTCGATCCCGCCGATGACCGGCGTGTAGCCGACGTTGCAGCCGTGCGCGACCAGCAGCGCGGCGACCGTCACGTGCAGGTCCTTCAGCCTGGCCTCGCCGCCGGTGATCGAGGTGAACGCCTGGTCGGCGCCGGTCCACGAGAACACCTCCAGCAGGACTCCGGCAGGTCGACGCGGGGCATCATCGCCTCCACCGCCTTCTGCAGGTCGAGCAGGGAGGCGGGTTCGGGCTCCGGCTCCAGGGCGGCGAAATGGAGGCGGCCGTCGTCGTCGAACACGATTTGGGAGGCCGCCGGCACCCGCCCGGCGACCTCCCGGTACGTGCCGTCCAGCAGCGCGGCCCGCGCCGCCAGGTGCTCACCCGCCTTGCCGGGCAGGTTCAAAGAGGCCAGCACGGTCGGGCGGACTTGCTCCCACGCCTCGCCGTCCAGCAGCTTCGCCCGCGGGTCGCCCCACTTCGAGGAGTTCTTGGCGAACACCTCCCGCCGGCGCGGCAGCCGGAAGGATTCCAGCACGGGAACACGTACGCCTTCCAGTCCACCGTGCCCGCCTCCAGGTGCGGCGCCGCCACGAGCCGACCAGCAGCGACGTGTCGATCTCGTCGGGTCCGACCTTCTTGCGCCCCATCAGGTCGGGCAGCGACTTCAGTGCCTTTAGGACCGTCAGGCCCTCCGGGGCCGCGCCGAAGTCGACGACCTGGACCAAGAGCGCCAGGAACGGCCGTACGGTAGGGAACCGGGTGACCAGCATGGTGCGCCAGGCCGCGTCCGAGTCGATCGGCGGCGCCAGCTCGAACAGCGCGGCGATCGCGGCGGCCAGCTCCTCGCGCGGCACCACCTCCTCGATCCGCTCCCACATCGCCGTCAGCGTCGCCACCTCCGGCGGACCAATCTCCCCGGACTCGGTGTCGACCTGCTCACTCGTGGTGTCGAACACGACCCGGAACGCGGTCGCCAGCCTGATCCCGGCCCGCTCCATCCTCGGCAGCGTCTTCAGCTTCTGCTCTGCCGTCTCCCGCTCCGCCCGCGCGAGCAGCTTCGTCGCGATCAGCACCTCCGGCAGATCCAGCGCGTCGTCGACCGCCCTGCTCGTCAGGTAAACCGCCGTGGCCAGCAGCGTCGCCAGCCTGCGCGAGTCGCCGTGGCGTCGCAGCAGCGACGCCTTGCCGTCCACGCCGTATCGCGACTACTGATCCGCCCCGACCCGTCTCACCCCGAACCACCGACGCACCGACGCCGCACCGGCCCGGTGCGGCGCTCGGGCGCACACAGCACACAGCACACAGCACACAGCACACAGCACACAGCACACAGCACACAGGACGGTGCGCCGGTGCGGTTGATGCTCCGATGCGGGCCAACTTGACGAAATGGGGCAACAGGCGGTGTGGTGATCGTGCGGAGAGCGGATGCACGGGGGGTTGACGACGGATCGCCGGAAGCCGTCCGGGCTGAGCTGTGGGCACCCCGGTCGGCCGGGGATTAGGTTGACGGGAAATCTCCGGGCTGCCGGATTCGTGATGGGGGCGAGCATGACCATGCAAAAGGGAACCAATGTCGCGGTGCCGGCGCAGACCGTGCGGGTCGAACTGGGCTGGCGTGCCTCACCCGGGACACCGGACGTGGATGCCTCGGCGCTCCTTCTCGTATCGGGAAAGGTGCGCAGCGACGCGGACTTCGTCTTCTACAACCAGCCGGCCCACGCATCCGGCGCCGTACGCCACGAGGGCAAGCGGACCGCGGGGGAGAGCGTCACGGACACCCTCACCGTCGACTTCGCCCGCATGGAGCCCGTGATCGACCGTGTGGTCGTCGCCGCCTCCGCGGACGGTGGCAGCTTCGGGCGGGTCACCGGCCTGAACGTACGGCTCGTGGACCCGGCGAACGGCTCCGAGATCGCCCGCTTCGAGAGCACGGACGCGACGGTCGAGACCGCGTTCATCCTCGGGGAGCTCTACCTGCGCCAGGGCGCCTGGAAGTTCAGGGCCGTGGGCCAGGGGTACGGCACCGGGCTGGCGGGTCTCGCGACGGACTTCGGTATCTCCGTCGACGAACCGCAGCAGCCGCAGGCGCCCCAGCAGGCCCCCGCGCCTCAGCAGGCTCCTCCGGCCCGTCCCGCCCCGAGCGCCTTCGTCACGCCCCAGGCAGTCCCCGTCCTCCCGCCCGCGCCTCCTGTCGCACCCCCCGCCGCGCAGCCCGTGCGGCTCACCAAGGTCACCCTGACGAAGGAGACCCCCTCCGTCTCGCTGGCGAAACAGGGCGGCACCTCCGGAGCCCTGCGCGTCAATCTCAACTGGGAAGTGCGCAAGCAGTTCAAGGGCTGGGGCGCGAAGCTCGGCAGGGCCGTCGCCATGCACGCCGACCTCGATCTCGACCTCTGCGCCCTGTACGAACTCACCGACGGAAGCAAGGGCGTCGTCCAGTCCCTCGGCAACGCCTTCGGCTCCCTCGACCGGCCGCCGTACGTCCTCCTCGACGGGGACGACCGCACCGGCGCGCTCTCCACCGGTGAGAACCTGACCGTCAACCTCGACCACAAGGGCCGGCTGCGCCGCGTCCTGATCTTCGTCACCATCTACGAAGGTGCCCGCAGCTTCGCCGATCTGCACGCCACCGTGACCCTCCAGCCGCAGAACGGTGCGGCGATCGACTTCTCCCTCGACGAGTGCACCGTGCCCTCCACCGTGTGCGCGCTCGCGCTCATCACCAACGACGGGGGCGACCTCACCGTGCAGCGCGAGGCCCGCTACCTCGTCCCCCAGCGCGGGGTCAGTCCCCAGCGGACCATCGACGCCGCCTACGGCTGGGGGATGAACTGGACCCCCGGCCGCAAATGACCCCCCGGGCGGATCCAGGCAGGGCTCAGGGCTCCGGTGCGGCTTCGGGACGGGCGTACGTACGCCCCTTCCAGGCCGCACCGCGGCCCCGGTAGTGCTGCACCGCGGAGTCCACCGTCATCAGGAGGTAGAGGACCGCGGTGAACGGCAGCAGCGGGGCCAGCCACAGCGACTGCCGGTAGTACCCCAGCATCGGCATGTACGTGCCCGCCATCACCGCCCACGCCGCCCCGCCCGCCCAGGCCGCCACCGCGTCACCCGTCAGCAGGCCGGCGGCGAGCGTGACGGGTGGTGCCACATAGACCAGGCCCAGCCCCAGGACCGTACCCATCAGCAGCGACGGACTGTGCCGCAACTGCGCGTACGCACTCCGCGAGACCATCCGCCACAGATCCGCGAGCCGCGGGTACGGGCGCACACTGTCCACCCGCTCCGCGAGCCCCAGCCAGATCCGGCCGCCGCCGCGCCGTACCGCACGCGCCATGGACACGTCGTCGATCACCGCCTGCCGGATGGACTCCGGGATCCGGGCCCGCTCGGCCGCTCCGGTCCGCAGCAGCACGCAGCCGCCCGCCGCGGCCGCCGTACGCGACCCCGCCCGGTTCACCCGGCGGAAGGGGTAGAGCTGCCCGAAGAAGTAGACGAAGGCCGGTACGACCAGCCGCTCCCAGGTGCTCGTCACCCGCAGTCGGGCCATCTGCGAGACCAGGTCGAAACCGTCCGCACCCTCCTCGCCCGCCGCCGCGACCAGCTCCCGCAGGCTGTCCGGCTCATGCGCGATGTCGGCGTCCGTCAGCAGCAGGAACTCGGGCTTCCGCTGCCGGGCCAGCGCGATCCCGTGCCGCAGCGCCCAGAGCTTGCCCGTCCAGCCGGGCTCCGGCTCACCCGGAGACACCACCGTCAACGGCAGCCCACCGAGCCGTACGGACAGTCCACGCGCCAGATCGCCGGTGCCGTCGGTGCTGCAGTCGTCGACGAGGAAGACCTCCGCGTCCCCGGGGTAGTCCTGGGCGAGCAGCGACGGCAGGGTCGCCGGCAGGACCTCGGCCTCGTCCCTCGCCGGTACGACCACGGCCACCGAAGGCCAGCGCACCGGCTCCGCACGCCGGGGAAGCCGCTGGTCGGTCCGCCAGAAGAATCCCTGGCCCAGCAGCAGCCACACCCACACGACCAGCGAACCCACGGCGATCCAGGCAACGGCACTCATCCGCCGAAGTCTGCCCCACTTCGGCGGGGCCGCAAGGGGTGTCGACTATGGTGACCGGGTGAAGATCGCACTCATGGACTCGGGAATCGGCCTGCTCGCGGCAGCGGCCGCGGTACGCCGGCTGCGGCCTGACGCCGATCTGGTGCTCTCGTCCGACCCCGCCTCGATGCCCTGGGGCCCCCGCACGCCCGAGGACGTCACCGCCCGGGCGCTCGCCGTGGCACGTGCCGCCGCGGCCCAGCGGCCCGACGCCCTGATCGTCGCCTGCAACACCGCGTCCGTCCACGCCCTGCCCGCCCTGCGGGCCGCGCTGGAACCGGACCTGCCCGTCATCGGCACGGTGCCCGCGATCAAGCCGGCCGCCCAGGGCGGCGCCCCCTTCGCCATCTGGGCCACCCCCGCCACCACCGGAAGCCCCTACCAGCGCGGGCTGATCCATGAATTCGCCCGGTCCGCAGACGTGACGGAAGTACCCTGCCCAGGGCTCGCCGACGCCGTGGAGAACGCCGACGAGGCCGCGATCGACCGTGCGGTGGCCGCGGCCGCCGCCCTCACCCCGCCCGATGTCGAACACGTCGTCCTGGGCTGCACCCACTACGAGCTGCTCGCCGAACGCATCCGCGCCGCGGTACAGCGGCCGGGCCACCCGCAGGTCGTCCTGCACGGCTCCGCCGACGCCGTCGCCGCACAGGCACTCCGCCGCGTCGGTGCCGCAGCCGCTCCGTCGGCCGAACCCGTCGGCACCCTCACCGTCCTCCTCGGCGGACACACCGCCGCCCTCCCGGAACCCGCTCTGGCCTACGCCGAGGGCCTGCTCCTCAAGGCCGTCAGCCCCGCACTCTGACCTGCCGCGGCCCGCCCGAGGTGGTTCCGGTCACCTCCTCGGGGCGCGGAACGTGGGTACGCTGCTTGGCATGACGGACCACCCCGGTAACGCGCGGCACGGTTCGAGCCAGGCCCCGAGCACGGTCTGGACGGGCCGGGCCACCAATCGCTTCCAGTGGCTGCTCGCGGCCGCCGGAGCGGGATGCATGGCCCTCGGCATCGAGCTCGCCGTCGATTCCGCCTGGAGCGCGGGAATCGCCCCGCTCCTCATGTCCGTCATCGGCTGCGTCGCCGCCGGACTGCTCATCCTGTTCGGGACCCTCGCCTTCGTCCACGTGGCCGTCAAGGTCGACGGGGACGCCCTCGAGGTGCGCTGCGGCCACATCGGACTGCCCCGGCGCCGGATCCTGCTCACCCATGTGGTCGGGGCGGACTTCGCGCCCAAGGTCACCCCGCGCCAGTGGGGCGGCTGGGGCTATCGCTGGCGGCCCGAACAGGGCACCGCCGTGGTCGTGCGCCGGGGCGAGGCACTGGTGCTGAGACTGGGCGACGGCAGGACCTTCACCGTCACCGTGGACGACGCGGAAGCGGCCGTACGCTTCATCCGTGACCGCCTGCACCTGAAGGCCGGCGGGAAGCCGGGAGGTCCGGCGGGGGCCTGAACGGCCGGAGGGACTGCCGTTCCCACAGCCCGCCACCGTAGACTCCGCCAGGTGAGCGCCACCATCACCACCGTCGAACCCCCGTCCCCGGCCCCCGCGCCCCGCAGCAGGAAGCTGTGGCCGCGGCTCGTCCGGCCGGCCGCAGCCCTCCTGTCCGGTGCGCTGCTCTACGTGAGCTTCCCGCCCAGGCCCCTGTGGTGGCTCGTACTGCCGGGCTTCGCACTGCTGGGCTGGGTCCTGTCCGCCCGCAGGCTGCGTGCCGCGTTCGGCCTCGGACTGCTCGCCGGCCTCGGCTTCATGCTCCCGCTGCTGAACTGGACGGGGGAGGAGGTCGGCCCGGTCCCGTGGCTCGCGCTCGCCTTCGCCGAAGCCCTGTTCATCGCTGTGGGCTGCGTCGGGATCTCCGCCGTCTCCCGGCTCGCCTACTGGCCCGTCTGGGCCGCTGCCGTCTGGGTGCTGGACGAGGCGGTCCGGGCCCGGGTGCCGTTCGGCGGCTTCCCCTGGGGCAAGATCGCCTTCGGCCAGGCCGACAGCATGTTCCTGCCGCTCGCCGCGCTGGGCGGCACCCCGCTGCTCTCCTTCGCCGTGGTGCTCTGCGGGTTCGGCCTCCTGGAAGCCGCACGGCAGGTCCGCAGGTACCGCACCACCGGCACCGTCCCACGCGCCGCCGTGGTGGCGGCAGCCGTCACCGTCGCCGTGCCCGTCGTGGCCGCACTCGCGGCGCTGCCGCTCGTCGACGACTCGGCCGAGGACGGCACCGCCACCGTCGCCGCGGTCCAGGGCAACGTGCCCCGTCTGGGACTCGACTTCAACTCCCAGCGCCGGGCCGTCCTGGACAACCACGCCGACCGTACGGAGCAGCTCGCCCGGGATGTGAAGGCGGGCAAGGTGGCCCAGCCCGACTTCGTCCTGTGGCCGGAGAACTCCTCCGACCTCGACCCGTACCGCAACGCCGACGCCCGTGAGGCGATCGACCGGGCCGTGCGGGCGATCGGCGTACCCACCGTCATCGGTGCCGTCCTGACACCCGACACCGGAGCGCTCCGCAACACACTGATCGAGTGGGACCCCGACGACGGCCCCGTCGGCACGTACGACAAGCGGCACATCCAGCCGTTCGGCGAGTACATGCCTATGCGGTCCTTCGTGCGGATCTTCAGCAAGGACGTCGACCGGGTGCAGCGGGACTTCGGGTCCGGCACCGAGGTCGGTGTGTTCGACCTGGCGGGCACCAAGGTGGGCCTCGTGACCTGCTACGAGGCCGCGTTCGACGACGCCGTGCGGGACACCGTGAAGAACGGCGGCCAGCTGATCGCCGTACCGAGCAACAACGCGACCTTCGGGCGCAGCGAGATGACCTACCAGCAGCTGGCGATGTCGCAGGTGCGGGCCGTCGAGCACGGCCGGTCCGTCGTCGTGCCCGTCACCAGCGGTGTCAGCGCAGTGATCCGGCCGGACGGCACGATCGTGCAGAAGACCGGGATGTTCACTGCCGACGCCCTGGTCGACGAGGTACCGCTGCGCTCCTCCCTGACCCCGGCGACCCGGCTGGGGACTCTGCCCGAGGGCGTCCTCACGCTGCTCGCGGTGGCCGGCCTCGGCTGGGTCACGGTCCGGTCCGTGCGGGCGAGGAAGGACCGCCGGAACGAGCCGGAGAGCGTCCCGTCGGCCACGTAGGATCGCCGTATGGCTACTCCCGACTTCATCCGCGAGATCCGTGCCACCGCCGGTCATCAGCTGCTTCTGCTGCCGGGCGTCAGCGCGATCGTCTTCGACGACGAGGGAAGAGTGCTTCTCG
Source organism: Streptomyces sp. NBC_01520 (assembly GCF_045040375.1). Classification (NCBI taxonomy): domain Bacteria; kingdom Bacillati; phylum Actinomycetota; class Actinomycetes; order Kitasatosporales; family Streptomycetaceae; genus Streptomyces; species Streptomyces sp. NBC_01520. The sequence goes on along the minus strand of NZ_CP109404.1, from coordinate 715,271 downwards.
GCAGGCGGTCCGACACAGGTGAGTGGTCGGTCGTCGGCGGCATTTCCGAGCCCGGCGAGGAGCCGGCGGCGACAGCCGTGCGCGAGGTGTACGAGGAGACGGCCGTGCACTGCGTGGCTGAGCGGGTGGTCCTCACGAAGGCGCTGGCACCGGTGACGTATGCCAACGGGGACGTGTCCCAGTACCTCGACATCACGTTCCGCTGCCGGGCCACCGGCGGCGAGGCACGGGTGAACGACGACGAGTCGCTCGAGGTGGGCTGGTTCGCCCTCGACTCGCTGCCGCCGCTGAGCGAGTTCTCACTGTTCCGGATCAAGCAGTCCGTCGCGGACGAACCCACCTGGTTCGAGCCCGCCGGAGCCTGACGACACAGAGGCCTTCTCCCGCCCGGGTGGCGGGAGAAGGCCTCTACGTGGTCCTGTGCGGTCCGCGGCCGGTTCAGGCCTTGCGTGCCTCGGCGGGCAGCTCGTCCTGCGCGCCGACGGAATCAGTGCGGGGTGTCTCTCCCGCGTCTCCCGGGTCTCCCGCTTCGATGTCCGAGAGGTCCCGGTTCCGGGTCTCCTTGGCGCAGAGGATCGCCACCACCGTGATCAGTGCCGCGGCTATGACGTACAGCGAGATCGGCGTCGAGGTGCCGAAGTCGGCCAGCAGTGCGGTTGCGATGAGCGGCGCCGGGGCACCTGCGGCGACCGAGGAGAACTGGGCGCCGATCGACGCGCCCGAGTAGCGCATCCGCGTCGCGAACATCTCGGAGAAGAACGCCGCCTGCGGTGCGTACATGGCGCCGTGGAAGATCAGCCCGACGGTGACGGCGAGCAGGAGACTTCCGAAGCTCTGGTTGTCGATGAGGGCGAAGAACGGGAACATCCACAGCCCCACCCCGATCGCACCGACCAGATACACGGGCCTGCGCCCCACCCGGTCCGACAGCGCGCCCCACAGCGGGATCACGGCGAAGTGCACGGCGGACGCGACGAGTACGGCGTTGAGCGCCGTCTGTTTGCTGAGATCGGCGGCGGTGGTCGCGTACACGAGGATGAACGCGGTGATGACGTAGTAGCTGATGTTCTCGGCCATGCGCGCGCCCATGGCGATGAGCACATCGCGCCAGTGGTGCCGAAGAACGGCGACGAGCGGCATCTTCTCGGCGGGTGCGGAGGCGGACTTGCGCAGCTCGGCCTGGGCCAGGGCGGCCTTGAACACAGGAGATTCATCGACAGAGAGACGAATCCACAGTCCAAGGATCACGAGAACACCCGAGAGCAGGAAGGGAATCCTCCAGCCCCATGCCTCGAAGGAGGATTCGGACATCAGCGCCGTGAGAGCGGAGAGCACCCCGGTCGCGAGCAACTGCCCGGCCGGCGCCCCCGTCTGAGGCCACGACGCCCAGAATCCACGGCGTTTCGCATCACCGTGCTCCGACACCAGCAGCACGGCCCCGCCCCATTCGCCACCGAGGGCGAAGCCCTGCACCAGCCGCAGGACGGTGAGCAGGACGGGAGCGGCGGATCCGATGGTGGCGTGCGTCGGCAGGAGCCCGATGGCGAAGGTCGCACCACCCATCATCAACAGGCTCAGCACCAGCAGCTTCTTGCGCCCCAGCCGGTCTCCGTAGTGTCCGAACACCAGCGCACCCAGGGGGCGTGCGGCGAATCCGACCGCGTACGTGAGGAAGGACAGCAGCGTGCCGACGAGCGGGTCGGAGTCGGGGAAGAACAGCTTGTTGAAGACCAGCGCGGCAGCCGATCCGTAGAGAAAGAAGTCGTACCACTCCACGGTGGTCCCGACGAGGCTCGCGGCGACGATGCGGCGGAGGTTCGAGGGGGGTGGGGGAGCGGTTGCTGGGGCGGCCATGAATACCACTTCCGGACGGTCGGCGGGGACGTTTCTGTGTCGCCATACCGTAGGAAGGGGCAGGTCAGGGGCGTATGTGGCGGGACACCATAGTTCGGGCAGGCAGTGTGCGGGCGGGCGCTACGGGGAGGCGCTGCGGCCCTGGTTCCGCCTTGTGGGGGTAGGTGGGAGAGGGCTGTCCGAGTTGCGCTGTTCGGCCGTGCGGGCCGGAGTGCTGCCCCTGCTGAGGGCCGAAGACATGAAGGTGTCCGAGTTGCGGCCTGTGCCCGGGGTACGGGCCACCGCTGTGCTCGCCCGGGCTCTGACCACGGTCCTGGAGCCTGGGCTCGGCGAGGTCGAACGCCTCGCCAGGGCCGAGGAACTGGCAGTGCTCCTGGAGACCGGCGACGACGTGCCAGCCGAGCTCCCAAGCCTTCCTTGCCGTCCTCAACGATCTGCTCGCCAGCGACGACACACGGGCGTAGAAGTGAGGCCAGCTTTCCACGGGCTGAACCCCACCGATCCTGCAGGTGGGGTTCACCGAGGCCGTGAGGCGGACTCTTACGAGGCGACCCCTCCGAGAGGGCGGTAGTGGCCACAGCGAGACGCATCCGGGCGGTACGGAACGGGATGGGGCATGGCTTCTCCGGGGCCGTGGGCCGGATCTGCCGGAGATCAGTAGCCGTTGCCGGTGTTGTTCGTGGGCGTGGTGGTGATTTTTTTGCCCTTGGGGTTGATGAGGTACCACTTGGCGCCGAAGGCGTCGACGGCCTGCCCGTTGGTGTCGCCGGCTTTCTGGTCCTCGTCGAACCGGTACAGCGGGTGGCCGTTGTAGGTGACCTGCTTCTTCCCGTCGCTACGGGTCGTCGTCTTCAGCAGTTTCGACTTGACCCCGCTGCCTGCGGTCGGCGCCTTCGTGTCGAGCAGCGGCGGCCATGCCTTGGCGCAGGCGCCGGTGCATGTGGACCTGTTCTTGGTGTCCTTGTCGAACACGTAGAGCGTCCGGTCTTTGTCGTCCACGAGTGACTTGCCGTACGTACCGTCCTTGACGGAGACGGTCGCGGCGGGGGATCTGGACGGTGCGGCGGGCGCATCGACCTGACGGCCGCTGTTCTGGACGCCCGTGTCCGTACCACTGGCGCTGCCACCGGCGGCCCCGTTGTCGGAACATCCGGCTGCCGCAGTTACCGTCAGCAGTGCGGAGGCCAGCACTGCAGCTGTCCTGGTGCGGTATCTCATCAGGAACCCCTCGATCACAGGCCACCCGAGCGGGGCCTCCAGCCCCAGTGGACAGCGGGCATCTGGGGTCGGCCACCTGGGCGAGGCCGACCGGTGCTGTCGTCCTCGACACGAGGCCGACAGTCCTCTTGGAGCTGCCAGGTCCAATGAGTCGCTCGCACCGTGCGGCAGACCTGCGGAGCGGCGACCGCAACTGACAGAGGCGCTGCGCAGCGGTCAGATCGCCCTCATCGACCCTCGCACGCCGCAGGTTGACGTCGTCACGGAGTCCACCGGCCGGAGTGACGCCGCTGGTTCTCGTGCGCCTTGATGCTGGCGGAGTGCTGTGTCGACGCGTTCTGGCTGGTGGGGCGGCATACGCTCGCGCTGTGCTCAATGTGACGGGGATGCTCAAACGGCTGGTGATCGGCCGGGCCATGCGCAGCGAGGAGCTGGGCGGGACGCTGCTTCCCAAGCGCATCGCCCTTCCGGTCTTTGCGTCCGACCCGTTGTCCTCGGTGGCCTACGCGACGCAGGAGATCCTGCTGGTCCTGACGCTGGGCGGTCTGGCCTACCTGCACTTCACACCGTGGATCGCGGCGGCGGTCGTGGCGCTGATGACCGTGGTGGTTCTCTCCTACCGTCAGGTTGTGCGCGCCTATCCGAGCGGTGGCGGTTCGTACGAGGTGGCCTCGACGAACATCAGTCCATCCGCGGGTCTGGTGGTGGCTGCCTCACTGCTCGTCGACTACGTCATGACCGTGGCTGTCTCGGTCGCGTCCGGCGTGGACAACATCATCTCGGCGATGCCTTCGCTGGTGGACTACCGGGTGCTGATGGCGCTTGCGTTTGTCGCGGTCCTGACCGCGATGAACCTGCGGGGGGTACGGGAATCCGGCCGGCTGTTCGCCGCACCGACGTATCTGTTCACCGGCGGCGTGCTGATCATGGTGGGGACGGGGCTGTTCCGCTACCTGATCGGTGACGCTCCGGTGGCCGAGAGCGCCGCGTACGGTGTGGCGCCGGTGCCTGGCGATGCGAACCTGGCGGGTCTGGCCATGGTGATGCTGGTATTGCGCGCGTTCTCCAGCGGCTGTACGGCGCTGACCGGTGTGGAGGCGATCTCCAACGGCGTGCCGGCCTTCCGTAAGCCGAAATCCCGTAACGCGGCGACCACCATGGCCCTGATGGGACTCATCGCCGTCACCATGTTCGCCGGCGTTACGACCCTCGCCATCGTCGCCAAGGTCCACATCACCGACGATGCCTGCCGCCTGACGGGTCTGGCCGGCGACTGCGGCTCCTACACGCAGCGCACCGTCATCGCCCAGATCGCGGCGTCCGTCTTCGGGGGCGAGAACAGCGTCGGCTTCTACTTCATCCAGGCCGCCACCGCCCTGGTACTGATCCTCGCCGCCAACACCGCGTTCAACGGCTTCCCGCTGCTCGCATCGATCCTCGCCCAGGACCGCTACCTGCCACGCCAGCTCCACAACCGCGGTGACCGGCTCGCCTTCTCCAACGGCATCCTGGCCCTGGCGATCGTGGCCGGCCTGCTCCTGTGGGCGTACCAGGCAGAGGTCACCAGTCTCATCCATCTCTACATCCTGGGAGTGTTCACCTCCTTCACCCTCTCCCAGACGGGGATGATCCGGCACTGGAACCGGGAGCTGCGCACCGAGACCGTAGCGGCCGTCCGCCGGCGCCACAGGACGGCCCGGATCATCAACGCCACCGGGGCGCTCGTCACCGGTCTCGTCCTGGTCGTCGTGCTGGCCACCAAGTTCACCCAGGGCGCCTGGCTCGCGGTACTCGCCGCCGGCGTCCTCTGGCTGCTGATGCGCGGTGTGCGCCGCCACTACGACACCACGGCCGACGAACTGGCGGTGACCGGTCTGCACGGCGAAATGTCCCCGCCCTCCCGGGTGCTCGCGATCGTGCTCGTGTCCACCCTGCACAAGCCGACCCTGCGGGCACTCGCCTTCGCCCACGCCTTCAGGCCGGACCACCTGGAGGCACTCACCGTCGCCGTGGACCGCCGTCAGGCCACCGAACTCCAACAGCAATGGGAGGACTTCGGAATCCAGGTACCGCTCAAGGTCCTCGACTCCCCGTACCGCGAGATCACCAAGTCGGCCGTGGAGTACGTCCGATCGGTCCGGCGCGAAAGCCCGCGCGATGTGGTCGCGGTGTTCATCCCCGAGTACGTGGTCGGACACTGGTGGGAAGCCCCGCTCCATAACCAATCGGCGTTGTGGCTCAAGAACCGCCTGCTGTTCACTCCCGGCGTCATGGTGATCAGCGTCCCCTGGCAACTGGCCTCCTCCGCTCACGCCAACCGATCCACCCCACGCGCCCCGGGCTCCGTCCGCCGCGGAGAACCCACCCACAAAAGCGAGCCAGACAGCGCACACCGATAGCTGACCGACTGCCGAGCCCGGGGTGCGCGCCTCGAACCCGTCCGCGCCATCCCCGCAACTACTGGCCTTCCTCGGCCTCGCCGCCGCCCTCTGCTGCTACAAACGACTCCGCCGGCTCACCACATAGGACACGGCCTTGGCTTTAGTCACCGGCTGCGCGGACAACCCGCCCGTCGTTCCGCTCACCAAAAACTGCGCCTCGGCGTGACTACGGTGGTGCCTCACAGGACGGAGCAACGCTCCAGTTCATCGGGTGCCACCTCACTCGCCTCCCGGTATCGGCTCGCGTGTTCGGTTGTCCGGTGGTGGAGGGCCCGGCAACGTCCATGACCGCAGGTTCACGGGCCGTCGTCGTCGGACCACGTCATGGCGTTGGCGGATGCTGCTCCCGCACCGCCTGAAGCTTGCACACGGCGCGGGAGGTCGCGCACGAGGCGACGACGATCCGGTGTCCCCGACGGCCTGGAAAGTTGCGGGAAGGGCCGTGCGGGCCCTCGCCGGGACCGACCGGCCACCCTCGGACCATGACCGCCTTCGCCCGCTCCGCTCTGTGGTCGGAGTGTCCGTCGCGAGAGCTGGTGCTCGGGATCTCCGCAACACAGGGGCGCTTGTTGTGAGGGCCTTGGTGGTCCCGGACAGGTGCCGACCGGCCCAAGCGTGAGAGGGCTCACGGTTGCGAGCCTGGTGCCAGGCGATTCGAACACAGCGGAGAGGGACGACGTCATGAAGGCACTGGTTTTCCAAGGCGAGGGGCGAAAGGCCTGGCAGGACGTTCCTGACCCGGGCGTCGAAGACCCGGCAGACGCGGTGATCCGCGTCGACGCAGTCACCATCTGCGGCACGGATCTGCACATCCTGAAGGGGGACGTTCCCGAGGTGAGCCCTGGCACCGTCCTCGGGCACGAGGCTGTGGGGGAAGTGGTGGAGACGGGGGGTGACGTACGGAGCGTGCGACCGGGTGACCGAGTGCTGATCTCCTGCATCACCGCGTGTGGCCGCTGCCGCTTCTGCCGCGAGAACCGCTTCGGGCAATGCCGGGGAGGAGGCGGCTGGATCCTGGGACACCTGATCAACGGGACGCAGGCCGAGTACGTGCGCGTCCCCTACGCGGATATGTCCGTCCACCCTCTACGCAATTCGGTGAGCAGCGAAGACGCGGTCCTGCTGGCGGATATTTTCCCGACCGCGTACGAAGTCGGTGTGCTGAGCGGGCAGGTGGGGCCGGGGGACACAGTGGTCGTCATCGGGGCCGGGCCAATCGGACTCGCCACCGTGGCCACAGCCCGCCTGTACACCCCGCGCCGTGTGATCGCCGTCGACACCGCGCCGTCCCGCCTGGAGGCGGCGCGGGCCGTGGGCGCGGACGTCACCGTCGGTGCGGACGAAGATTCCGAGGCGCTGGTGGGTGACCTCACCGGCGGCCTGGGCGCGGACGTCGTCGTCGAAGCGGTCGGAGTCCCCGAGACGTTCGAGCAGTGCACGCGCATGGTGCGGCCGGGTGGCCGGGTCGCGAACGTAGGAGTCCACGGGAAACCGGCGACGCTCCACCTGGAGAGCCTCTGGTCGAAGGACGTGACCATCACGACCGGCCTGGTGGATACCTACTCCACACCGCTGCTGCTGGAAATGACGGCAGCCGGGCGCCTCCCTGCGGCTCCCGCACTGGTCACGCACCGCTTCACGCCCTCGCAGATGGAAGAGGCGTACGACGTCTTCTCCAGGGCTGCGGACACCGGCGCGCTGAAGGTGGTGGTCGGTGCGCCTTCACACGACGCGGTATCGCTGCCCGCCTGACCTGGAGGCTTCGGCAGTGGTGCGGATCAGCGCTCTGCCTGCTGGTTGTCGTGTACGTGAGTCGCGATGACCGCGGCCTGCACCCGGCGCTCGACTCCCAGTTTCGCCAGCACGCGGGAGATGTGGTTCTTGACCGTCTTCTCGGACAGGTAGAGCTTCTTGCTGATCTGCCGGTTGGTGAGGCCTTCGCCGATGAGATCGAGGACAGCCTTTTCGCGGTCGGACAGCACGGACAGCCGTTCGTCCTCGGTGTGGGGCTGGGTGGGGGCACGCAGTGAGCGCATGAGCTGCGCCGTGGTAGCCGGGTCCAGCATCGACTGCCCGCTCGCCACCGTGCGTACCGCCGCTACGAGATCGACTCCCTTGATCTCCTTGAGCACATAGCCCGCGGCGCCCGCCATGATGGAGTCGAGCAGGGCTTCCTCCTCGTCGAACGAGGTCAGCATGAGGCAGGCGAGATGGGGCATGCTGGAGCGCAGTTCTCTGCAGACCGTGATGCCGTCGCCGTCCGGCAGCCTGACGTCGAGCACGGCGACATCGGGCCGCAGCGCCGGCCCGCGGGCGATGGCCTGCTGGGCGGTTGCCGCCTCGCCGACCACGGTGAGATCCGGCTCGGATTCCAGTAGGTCACGCAGGCCGCAGCGCACGACCTCGTGGTCGTCCAGCACGAAAACTCGGATCGGTTCCTTCGTGGGCGTACTGGCCGGTATGTCATTCATTGCGGCTCCTGGTACTCATCACGACACACCAGGCGCACTGGGTGCGACCGGGCAGAGCCAGTATCCCTCCGCGAAGCCCGTCCGGCTCGGAGCGGGGATCCGCAGGCCGTAGCCGGCCCGGTCCGGGCGGGCGCGCGGCCTGTCGCTGCGGAACATACCGTGGAACAGGAGACTCTTCCCGTATCCGCACAGGAGGCTGCCTGTCGTGAGCGAGGGCGATCCGGATTCCGGGCTGAAACCAGACGAGCTGCTGAGTCGGCTCCAGGCCCGGCTCGATGCCGCCCGTGGCTCCCAGGATCGCATCCATAGCCTCCTGGAGGCGGTTCTTTCGGTCGGCCGCGACCTCGAACTGGCGCAGGTGCTGCGCCGCATAGTCGAGGCAGCCACCGTCCTGGTGGATGCCGAATACGGTGCTCTCGGTGTGATCGGTGAGGATGACAGGCTCTCGGAGTTCATACCGGTGGGCATCAGCGACGAGCAGTGGGCCGCGATCGGCGCGCTGCCGGTCGGCCACGGCCTGCTCGGTGAGGTGATCCGTCACCCGGAACCACTCCGACTCGCAGAACCGTCCGAGCATCCGGCGTCGTACGGCTTCCCGCCGCATCATCCGCAGATGCATTCCTTCCTGGGCGTTCCGATCCGGGTCCGGGGGTACGTCTTCGGTAACCTCTATCTCACCCAGAAGCGCCGTGCCGCGCAGTTCGACGCAGAGGACGAGTCGGTGTTGCTGACCTTGTCCGTCGCCGCGAGCATCGCCATCGAGAACTCACGACTCTACGAGGAGTCGCGCCGCCGTGAACGCTGGCTGGCCGCGGGCTCGGAAGTCACGAACAGTCTGCTGTCCGGCTGCCCCCGTGCCGAGGTCATGGCCCTGATCCTCGAGCGTGCCCGTGCGAACGTCTTCGCGGACCTCGGGGTGATCGCCGTACCCGTCGAAGGATCAGGGAAGCTTCGGATCGCCCTGGCCACCGGGGAGGAGGGGGAGCGGCTTCACGGGGCGTTCGTGCCCATGCGGGGCGGCTACCTCGGTACCGCTTTCACGTGTGCAGGAGCGTGCGAGAGCCCCGACATCGAGAACGATCCGCGCAGCCGGGAGGACCTGGCACGATGGGCCGGCTTCGGGCCGGCCGTGGCGGTGCCCATCGGATCCGGCGACGTGGTACGTGGCGTACTCCTCCTGACCCGGAGGAAGGGAGAGGACGTCTTCTCCCGCACGGAGTCGGAGCCCTTGACGGCGTTCGCCCGCCAGGCTTCGCTGGCCATGGAACTGGCTGAACGGCGAAAGGACGCCGAACGGACAGCCTTGCTGGAGGACCGGGACCGCATAGCGCGTGACCTGCACGACCTGGCCATCCAACGGCTGTTTGCCACCGGCATGACATTGCAGAGTGCGCAACGGTTCGTGACCCATCCGCAGGGTGAGCAGCGGATCCGCAGGGCGGTCGACGATCTGGACGCGACAATCAAGATCATTCGTTCGACCATCTTCGGTCTCCGCACCCACGAGACAGTCGGCGAGGCCCCACCGGGGCTGCGCAGCCGAATCGCAAGGGCGATCGAAGCGTCCACGACGCTGCTGGGCTTCCCGCCCGCCCTGCGCATCGAGGGGCTTGTGGAAACCCGCGTCCCGATGACTCTTGCCGATCATGTGGAGGCAGTGCTGGTCGAGTCGCTGAGCAACGCCGCGCGGTACGCACGAGCGCGGTCGGTCGACGTGTACCTGCGTGTTACTCCCGAGCGCCTCACGCTCACGGTCACTGACGACGGCGTAGGTATCCCGGGGGGTGCCAGGTTCAGCGGGCTGGACAACTTGGACGAACGTGCCCAGGGGGCCCGCGGAACCCTGGAGATCAGTACACCGGCGGACGGTGGCACCAGAGTGACCTGGTCAGCACCCCTGGCGCGGGAAAAGACCGTCGACCGGTCCGGGCCGTGACCGTGGGGGATCCCCACGGTGAAGGCACCTCAGGGTCCTCCCGCCGCCCAGGACCAGGTGGCTGTCTATCGGCGGGAAGTGCAAGCGCTTCGGTACGTGTCGAGCCCGCCGGTCGCAGGGGCTACGCAGGGCCGCCCGGGCTTCTGTATGGCCCAGTCGGCCCTGGGGCGGAGTGCCCGCCCGGTGGGACGGTGGCAGTACCGGAAGGCAGGAAGTAGAGGGTGGTGAGTGCCATGGGGTCTCGTCCTGTGGTCGTCGGTGTGGACGGGAGCGAATCGAGCCTCCTTGCGGCCGACTGGGCAGCCGATGAAGCGCTCCGGCACGAAGTGCCCTTGCGGCTCGTGTACGCCTCTCTTTGGCATCGTTACGAGGGCGCCGACCTCGCAACCAGCCTCTCGCGGCCTGACGAACAGGTGATGGCCGAGAATATCGTCGGTTCAACAGCTGAACGCGTTCGGCGTCGCGCGCCGAACCTGCGGGTCACGACAGAGGTGGTGCCCGAGGAAGCGGCCGACGCGTTGCTCAGAGAGGGACGGAATGCTTTCGCCCTGGTCACCGGATCCCGAGGGCGCGGTGAGATCGCCGGGTTGCTTCTCGGATCGATCAGCCTGGCGGTCGCTGCCGGGGCACACTGCCCGGTTGTCGTCGTACGAGGAGACAAGGCGGGTCTGGAGGGAGTGCACGGGCGGATCGTGCTCGGTATCGGTGACACCGACGGGAACTCGCCGGCTGTGCGGTTCGCCTTCGTCGAGGCCCGGCTGCGGCACTGTGAGCTGGACGTGGTGCGTGCTTGGCGCTGCCCCTCCCACGAGACGGCGGATCATCCGCTTGTTGCCGGTGAACCCGCTTGCCACCACGAAGCGCGAGCTTCTTCCCTGCTCGACGAGGCGGTGGCGACCGCAGGGGATGTCTACCCGGACGTCGCAGTGCGGCGAGTCACCGCAGAGGGGCCGGCCCGGAAGGTACTCCTCAAACGTTCCGCCGTGGCCGACCTGGTGATCGTGGGGGCGCAGAGACGGCAGAGCCAGGTCGGCATGCAGCTGGGCAGGGTCGCGCACACGGTCCTGCACCATGCGGCCTGTCCCGTCGTCGTGGTTCCTCGCGGAGCCGAGAGCCCTTCGGAGGGAACAACGCCATGAACCCTCCATCACCTCACCATGTGAGCGACGTGATGACGCGGACGGTCGTCGCAGTCGGTCTTGATGCGCGCTTCAAGGAGATAGTGGCCGCTGTCAATCAGTGGCAGGTGACCGCTGTGCCCGTCCTCGAGGGGGAGGGGCGAGTGGTGGGTATCGTCTCCGAGGCTGACTTGCTCGCGAAAGAGGAGCTGCATGACGAGGACGCGACCATGATCGGCCAGCGAGACCGCTTGACGGATTATGCCAAGGCAGGGGCCGTGACAGCCCGGGAGCTCATGTCGGCCCCCGCCGTCACCGTCCCTGCGGACGCAACACTGCCCGAGGCTGCCCGGCTCATGGCACACCACGGGATCAAGCGTCTCCCGGTAGTGGATGGGCAAGGAGTCCTCAAAGGCATCGTGAGCCGCGCCGACCTGCTCAAGGTATTCCTGCGCGCGGACGAGGAACTCGCCGATGAGGTGCGGCAGGAAGTGGTCGACCGTCTCTTTCCTGTCTCACGTCGGAACATTCGCGTAAATGTGAACGAAGGGCGCGTGACGATCGACGGGACGGTCCGCGACGCAGCTCTGATCCCTGTCGCCCAGCGGCTGGCCCGAGCCGTGGAGGGTGTGGTGGATGCGACGTGCCATCTGGAGGCCGCCAGCACACCGTGACGTCGCCGCGGCAGGGCGCGTCAATTCGGCACCAGGGCCGGTCCGCGGCTCGTGCGAGGTCGCGTCAGTGAGCTTCCGAGGCGCCTGCCCGTACGACGACCACCGGGCACTTGGCGTGCTGGGCGCACCGCTGGCTCACAGACCCCAGCATGGCCCGCGCGAAGCCTCCGCGCCCTCGGTTACCGACCACGAGTAGATCCGCACCTTCGGAAGCTCCGATCAGGACTTCGGACGGGTCACCCTGGACCAACATCTCGTGCACCTCGGCGGGCTTGCCGTTGCCGAACACGGCACGGATCCCCTCTGCGAAGCGGAGCCGAGCGCGATCCAGGTCGAAGCCCGCTTCCGTCGCGGGCCCCGCCCAGCCGATCTCCGAGGGGGTGTCCCAGGCGCACACCGCCTCGACGACGGCGCCGGTGAGCTGAGCATGACGCGCTGCCCAGCGAAGAGCCTCCTGCGAGGGGCCGGAGCCGTCGACCCCGACCACGACTCGGGGGGTGGTTTCGGAATCGCTGCCCATGACCGCCTCATCGTTCGTCCGAGTCCTTCACCGCCCACAGTGCCTGCGCTCAGGGTGCCGCGCCAGCGGAGAGCGTGGCGACCGGCGGCGTTGTCCCGAGTAGCCCCGGAGGCCCCTTCGCTGCGGTCACGTGCCCACGCGCGGCTGAACGGGTGAGGTTCCGCGAGGTCGTGGCCTGCCACGGCGACGGGCCGACCGGACCGGATGGTGACCTTCCGGCCCCTCCTCGGGGCCGACGAAGTGGGCAACGCTGGCGGCAGGCCTTGACCTCATGAGGAGCGCACCATGTCCCACACCGTCAGTAGTGCCGGAATCGACAGCTCACGGGAGAGCCTCGCAGCAGCGAACCGGGCAGCTGATGAAGCTCTGCCCCGCGGGTGTCCTCTGCGTCCCCTCCACGTGTGGAGGGACGGCGACGCTCCAGCGGCCCGTTACACAGATCCGGGGACCGAACAGCGGTCGGCGGAAGCGCTTCTGCACAGGGCCGCCGAGCAGGGAGCTGAACCATCCGCACATGCGGATGGAGACGCAGCAACAACCGGGCAACCCCGTAGAGGGACTGCCGGCCACCGGCGAACGATCCGAACCCATGGCCCCTCCGTCTCGCGGGCTATCTGGATTCGGGTCGGTCTCCTTGGCGGTTCTGGCTCGCGCAAGGCGTCCACCGGTCCTGGTGCGCGCGGAATCCCCTGACGACCAGGGCACCCGGTCCTCGGCGGGCGACGTCGTCGTGGGGCTGGATCTGCCGGAGGCCCGCCAGGAGGTCTTGGGATTCGCGTTCGCCGGCGCCCAGAGGTGCGGATGCGGATTGCGGATCGTTCACAGCTGGTCCCTGCCACCGGCGTACGGGCCTGGCACGACAGACGTCGTGCCTGCGCTGATGGAAGAAGTGGCGACCGCACGACAAGAGGAAATGACTCGGGCACCGGGATCCTGGAACGAAAAGTATCCGGCGGTTCCGGTGAGCATTGAATGTCTCCAGGGCATCCGGCGCAGGACTGGTCGAGGCCTCACGCCAGGCCAGGCTGATCGTCCTGGGCCTCCGCCACCGTGCCTCGCACCTGGGCGCCCATGTCCGGCCGGTCGCCCACTCGGCACTGCACCACACGGCGGCGCCGGTGGCCGTTGTTCCGCACGGCTGACAGGAGGCCGCAGGGGGCGATGCGCCATGAACGCTTCCTCGCCATGCGTGCGCACGGCCAGCAGGCGCGGCCGCCGTGGTGCGGCGCTGCCCATCCGTGCCTAGCGTGAACTGACTGGGCTGTCCTCTGCCACACCATCGCGCCTTGGGCAGGGCCCGCTTCGCTGTCGACAGCAGGAAGGCGAACCGTCATGACCGATCGGCCGCAGAAGGACTCGCCCGGGCCCGGTGCCCCGGCAGTGGGGGATTTCGGTAGACGTGTGGCGGAGCGCCGTGAGGATCTGGGACTGTCCCGGGGGGAGCTGGCGCTCCGCACCGCTTCCGCTCCCGGATACATCGAGTACGTCGAAACGCAGCCGGGTTCTCACGGGATGGGATTCATGGTGCGCCTGGCCAACGCGCTCGAAACGACAGTGGACGAACTCACCGGAGGAACGGTCGACCTGCCTCCCGGTGTAGGCCGAGCGGCGTATCATCCGGAACTGGTGGACCTCGGCCAGGAGGAGTGCTGGAAGCTGCTCGGGACCCATGGGGTGGGCCGCGTGGTCGTCAGCGACGGGCGAGGCCCAGCCGTGTTCCCGGTCAACTACGTGTCCACCGGGGGAGAGGTCGCCTACAGGACCTCGCCCGACTCCGGCCCGGCGAACGCGGTCGGGCACGAGACCGCCTTCGAGGTGGATCACATCGACGAAGCCTTCAGCCGGGGATGGAGCGTGCTGGTCGTCGGGGAGGCTCGGATGGTGACCGCGCCGGAGGCTGTCCAGCGTCTCGAGGAGCATAGGTCCGGTACGTCCCCCTGGGCCGGTGGGCAGCGGGATATGTGGATCGCGGTGACATCCGGCAGGGTGACCGGGCGCCGCATCGTGGTCCGCGACCGCTGACGCCACCGCGCGTCCCCGGCGGCGCCCAACGGACCCTCGTCTTCAGGGCGACGTCCCCCGATCGACATCGAGCACATCGCTCACCACGCGACGGGGGGTCGCCGGGACGGCAGGACCGTGCCCCAGCCGGAGCAGCATCTGAGGGAAGGCCGACGCCGGAGGCGAGTGAGGGGCACGAAGGAGCCACCGCAGTTCGGGCCGTTCAAGGGCTTGCGAGTTGAGAGACGTGGACAAGCCGTCCAGCGTCGACTGCAGCAGCACTCTTTCCAAGGCCTGGCCGGCGAGCAGCCAGTCCCGAGGACGGTCCTCGGACGTTCCGAGGACCGCGAGACAGGGAGCCTGTTCGAAATCCGCCGAGCGGCGATCAGGAATCGTGCGCCCGACGGCAAAATCCCGCACCGGTGCCCGACCGCCGTGGTGCCGTGGCCCGAAGGCGTAGGCCGGGATCCCGTCCGGGACTCCGGTGCCGGACCCCGTCCACCGGGTGATCTCTTCGCGGACGTCAGGAGACAGAGTCTCGTCCTGCTCAGCCTCTCTGATCACATCGATCACCGCGTCGACCTGCCAGTCGCCGAGAACGGACATGGCCGCGCCCTCCGCCCGCGCAGCGCCCTTGAGGCCGTCAAGAAGAGCTTCGGGGACCGACTCGTCGGTGAAGGGCTCGCGGCTGGTGTGCCGACGAGCGATCGCTGGGTAGAGGCTGGAGACCGAGTCGTTCCCTTCGCGCTCGGCGAACACCGCGGTGGCTACCAGCGTGGGATCGTCCGGGGCGGGCAGCAATTGGATGTCCGTCGACCATCCGGCGTGTGCGACGGCCACGCGGAGGTTGAACAACGCGGCGCCACAACTGATGTGCATGCTGCGGCGGGTCGGATCCGTACGAGGCATGCAGCGGGTCATATCCATGTGCAGATGGAGAACATTCAACGCCGGCACATAACGGAACTTCCAGGGTTGGGCGTTGTGCATCGACGGCGCCATGGTGGCGTCATCGACCCAGGCGGTTACTGACGCGACGTCAGTGCGGCGGGTCGACATCAGGGGTCCTTTCCCGGTGTCTCGAGCTCGGCCAGAAGAGCCCTGTGAGCGAGACCTTCTCCGGCAAGCTCCTCTGCGACGACCGCCAGGCCGGGCTCGGCCTGTTCGGCAACCCGGGCTGCTTGCTGGAGCAGTTCCTCATACTCCCGGGAACGCTCCGGAGGTACAGGGCCGTCACGAGTGGAACCCCATGCCGCCACGTGTTCCAGGCGCTCGGGAGGAACACGCCATTCCCGCACATGGATGATGCGGAGTGCGACTGCCCGCAGCGCCGCTTCCCGGGCAGCCCACCTGACGGCTGCGACACTCTCCGGAGATCCGTTCACGCCTACTGCCACATTTCCCGTCATGTCGGCTCCCAGAAGCGATTGTGTATCTCTCGGCATCTCGCATATCACCGGCGGTGTCCGCTCTCCGGTGCGCGGGTGCCGCCTTCCGCCTGACCGTTTGCGAGCTTCGGATGTTCTGCAGTTCGCAGGGCCCCAGGAAGGTCCCAGTTCTGCGAGCCGGCCCGTCCGCCGCGCCGCTGCTCGACACCCCTCTCCAGGTGCTGACGGACGTCGGAGGTCAGTGCTGAAAGCTGAGCGGAAACCGTGGGGACAGGCGCCTCGGGGTGTCGGATTCGACGTGTGCGCTGCGGCAGGGCAGCCAGGTCACCGACGAATCGGTCGTGGGCGGCCGCAAGAGTGTCGCGTGTGCGGGTGCGGCGTCCTGCCGACATCACCGTCTGCAACAGCGGCTCCCGGCCACCGGGCACGTCCTCCTCGGCCAGCGCGATCACATCATCCGCACCACCCTCTGCCCGAAGTACTTGCTTGCGCCCGGGTGCGGTCACCTTGGCAGCGGACAACTTCATCACCGGCCGTCCGTCGTATTCGACCAACTTGTAGGCCGAGTCCAAATACGGGGCGTCGGACGATGTCCCCACCTTGGTCCCGACCGCGTACACGTCGATCGGTGCGCCGGAGCGAACCAAGTCCTCGATGCGGAATTCGTCGAGACCACCACTCGCGATGATGCCGACGTCTGGCAACCCTGCTCTGTCGAGGACTGTCCGTGACCGGCGGGCGAGCTCAGCCAGGTCGCCGCTGTCGAGCCGGATCGCGGAGCCGGGACCCCGGTGCAGGGCGTTCAGGACGCGAGCCGCGGTCACGACGCCCTCCACCGTGTCGTAGGTATCGACCAGGAGGGTGATCGGTCCGGCACGGCTGCGCGCGAAGGCCATGAACGCTGCTTCCTCGTCACCGAAGGCCTCGATGTACGAATGTGCCATTGTCCCCGAAGCCGGCGTCTTCCATCGGAGTGCCGCAGCGACGTTACTGGTGCCGGCGAAGCCGACCATCGAGCCGACGCGGGCCGCTTGCATCCCTGCCTCCGGCCCGTGCCCGCGGCGCAGGGAGAAATCGACGACAGGGCGGCCGGCAGAGGCGAGCACGCACCGTGCAGCCTTGGTTGCCACGGTTGTCTGATGGCTGACCTGACTCAGCAGCCACGTTTCGACGAGCTGCGCTTGCGGCAATGGGGCGGTGACTTCCAGCAGAGGCTCTCCGGAAAGGACTATTCGCCCTTCCGGCACGGCTCTGACCTCACCCTCGAAACCGAGCCCGACAAGGGGTTCCGCCTCGTGCGGCGGACGTCCGAGAGCTGCGGCGAAGTCCCGGGCGTCATTCGCGGTGACGCAGAAATCGGTCAGGAAATCGAGAACCGGCTCCAGCCCTGCGCTCACCAGGAAGCCACGGTTCGGGGGGAGATCGCGTACGAAGAGGCTGAACGTGGCGTCCTCGGTCATACCTTCTCGCAAGTAGGAGAGGGCCATCGACGCTTCGTACAGATCCGTGGTCGTGGCTTGCGACATGGCGCTCAACGCCTCTTCCTGATCGTCGGAACCGCCTTCCCGAACCTGGGCGCCTCCCATTCCCCGTAAAGCCTTTCTCGGAGCCACCTCCTGCGGGTAGGGCCGAGTGGGGCACCTTCGGCAACACTCCAGAGGGTTCCGGGGGGACCTTCGGCCCTCGAACGGGACCGCCGTGGCCCTGCCGGCTACTCGCTGGTGAGGCCACCTTGAGAACCGAGCGCATGCGGCCCGAGGAGCGGATCATGAGCACTGGGACGTTCCGGACAGCGCGGCCAGGGCAGGTCGTCGTAGGCATCGATGGTTCCGAACACGCCAGATCGGCTGCTTTCCGGGCGGCGGCCCAGACCGATGCGTGACCGACACCACCCGCATGATCGTGGTCGGCGCCCGGCGGCTCGGTCACGCGGCGGAAAATGCTCAGCACCCGGTCGGTGGCCGCGCCTCTCAGCGCGCAAGCACACTGCCCCGCGGTCGTGGTGAGAGCACCGAGCACACAGCGGAACGCCTGGCTCGGCTGATCGTCGGAGTCGACGGCAGTGCCTCATCGCACGAGGCGGTGAAGTTCGCCCTCGAGGAGGCGGAAGTGCGAAGAGCGTCCCTCCACGCGGTGTGGGCGCGACCCGCCGTCTCGTTCAGGGGAGGCGAGGCCGGACTCGAAGAGCGCACTCGTCTCCTTACCAAGGCGATTGCTGCGTGTTCCACCGGACATCAGGGTGTGAAAACGACCCAGGAGGTGCGTCGGGGGCATCCCGTGGAGAACTCGACGGCGCTCCTCGACCGCGCTCGCAGTGGTCGCAGGAAGGCGTGGCCATGGTGGCCACAAAGGCATGCGCCTCGGGTCGGTGGTCCATGGACTCCCGCACCGAGCCGAGTGCCCAGTGACCACCGTTCCCGGCGAAGCGTGACCATCGGTCCCACACACCCGATCCCGGTTCCGGCGGGTACCTGAGACCTAGGTGGGCGCCGGCGCCCGGAAGACGGGCAACTGGAGCACAGGTCCGGTCCGGTCCTTGCCCGTCACGGGTGTCGGCGTGCCTCACGGATTGCCGAAGTCGAGACGGATATCGACCACACCTTCCACTGCCCGGACGGCTCGAGCGAGGAGCGGGACCAGCGCCCGGTCCGCCAGAGCCCCGCCCAGGGTGACCACCCCGTCGGAGACCCGCACGTCGACGTCTGCCGCAGCCGGGAGTTCGGACAGAACGCTGCGCGCCTCGGCGGCGATGTCACCGTCGGAACGAAGGAAGACTTTCAGGAGGTCACCTCTGCTGATCACTCCTTGAAGCAGTCCACCACTGTCCACCACCGGCAGACGCTTCACGTGGCGTCGTGCCATGATCCGCGCCGCTTCGGCCACTGTCGCGTCCGCGTGCACGGTGACGGCAGGGGTCGACATAAGCTCCTCCACGTATACAGCGTCCGCCTTGGCAGAGTCTGCGAACGGACGATCACTCGGCGCGGAGCTGCCGGTGGGACGGTTCCCCTCCTTCAGGAGGAGATCCGCCTCCGAGACCACCCCGATGACACGTCCTTCGCCGACGAGCACCGGTAGAGCGCTTACCTTCCACTGGTTCATGAGCTTGACGATGTCCTTGTACGAGGCCTTGCTGCCCACGGCAACCGCGGTATGCGTCATCAAGTCGCTCACGGTGTGAGGCGAGGCCGTCATCACAAGCTCCCCTGGTAGGGCACGAGGGTGGGTTTCCGCATCGTCCGGTCGAAGGTCAGGCACGGCGACTCCATTCCGGTTCCACTCTGCTCCATTCGGACTCCCAACCGGTCGCGCGACGCCGGTTGCACACCACTCGTACGCCGAACCCGGCCAGTGCGCCTGCGCCGATGGTGACGGCGGCACTGCTTCCACCTTCCAGCAGTGCTTCGGCCCACACATCGCGGTACCCGTGAGGGGCGGAGGTGATATCGCCTCGGCTGTCCAGCCAGAGTTCTGTTCGTTTCCCGCGCTCGGTCCCTGGTGCGACCAGCACCCTTCCCGTGCCTTCTCCGCCGGTTGCGGTCACCCAGCGGACCGGCACCGGGACGCGTTGGGAACGCCCCGACTCGTCTGCCCACGGCGATGACGCGGCCGCGTCGCGCAGGACTGTAGCGCGTACGAGATGCCGGTTGGCCTGCTCTTCCGCGACGACTGACCGTTCGTGATCGAAGGCTGCCCATCCCTGCGCGATGCCGATCGACGAAGCGCATATGAGGGCCAGCGCCGCAACAAGAAGCCACAGCCGTGCCTCCAGGACGTCGACCTTTCGACGCAGAGGATGCGTACGCCACCGTCGGCTTCCTATCGCTGCGTACATGGAGTCACAGCCTTTCAGGCCACGCTCTGATCTCGGTGGCCCACCTGCGATGGCGGTGAAACGGCCCCTGCGCGGTTGCCGCGCGGGAACCGGACGACGGTGTACTCGACTCCGAGTCTCCGCACACACGCAGAGACGTTGAAGGGCCGTCCGACGCATTCGGCAGGGCCGACTGGACCCTGGCTGCTGCCGCTGACAGTCATCCGGATCGCGGCGCCACGGTCAGAGAGGGGCCGAACGTCCCTGAGGGCTACCCCTTTCGTCTCTCGGAAGCGACCGACCACTAACCGAGACTGAATGGAGGTCGCAAGGGGAAACAGCAGGGCAAGGGGATATCGATCCCTTCCCCTGTATGAGTTGTGCGCGGGAACTGCGGGGCCGTTCTTGGCGAGCGCCCGGGCTGTGGCTGCCGGCATAGGGCCAGCTGCCGTGGAACAGGGAGTGAGGGAGTGAGTACTGTGCACGCATTCGTTTATCACGGCCCCGGCAAAGGACATTGGGACAGCGTCCAGGACCCGGTGATCGAGCAGCCTACCGACGCGCTCGTGCGGGTCGACGCGGCTACGGTCTGCGTGGGTGACCTGCACATGCTCCGGGGGGAGGACAGTGAATTGCAGCCAGGCACGGTTCTCGGGCACGAAGCCGTCGGCGAAATCATGGAGGTCGGCCCCGAGGTGCACGCAGTGGTTCCGGGAGATGAAGTGATCATCTCCTCCATCTCCGCCTGCGGGTACTGCCTGCCATGTGGAGAAGGCGCCTACGGTCAGTGCACGCAGGGGGGTGGGTGGCTGCTGGGGCGCGAAATAAATGGCACGCAGGCGGATTTCGTCCGTGTTCCGTTCGCGGACCACTCGACGCACAAACTGCGGTACGGCCTGGACGCGAATACAGCCGTCCTGTTCTCCGAAGCGCTACCTGCCGCTTTCGAGCTCGGGGTGCGTAACGGTAAGGTGCGTCCCGGTAATGTGGTTGCGGTGGTGGGCGCAGGGCCCGTCGGCTTGGCCGCTGTGAGTATTGCCGATATTTTCAGCCCTTCCCGTGTCATTTCAGTTGACCTGCTGCCTCGCCGCTTGGAGATGGCCGCCGACTTGGGGGCTGATGCCGCAGAACTTCCGGGACGGCTGATAGCGGAGCTGTCGGAGGGCCCTGGAGCGGATGTGGTCATCGAAGCGGCGGGAACTCCTGACAGTTTCACGCTGTGCACGAGATCGGTGCGATCGGGTGGCCACATCGCGAACATTGGTATGCATAATTCGTCAGTCACCCTGCACCTTGAAAAATTGTGGCGCAAGAATGTCACCATCAGCACTGGTCAGGTTGACACATCGTCCACTGGTTGGCTTCTCGATACGCTAACGTCAAAGCATATGCGGCGCCTATCGCGGCTTATCACTCGGGAACTAGAATTCGCTCAGACGGAAGAAGCCTACGAAATTATCGCTACCGCGGCTGAAACGGGAGAATTGAGGACAGCTCTCCGGCGGCCTGGCTGATCTTTACTCCTGGACAATTTCAGTTTTCGGGAGTGCCCGATGGGAAATGTGCGTGAAGCGGTCTCATCGGGACACTCTCGCCATGAGGGTCAGATTTGAGGTAGGGGATCGTGGCTGTTGACGTCGGCGGCCACCGAGAGGAACGAGGTGAAAGGCCGTGCCCTACGACCGCAGTGTGAAGCTCAACGGCACGTTCGAGGAGACCGTGCAAGCCGTCCGCCGAGCCCTCACCGAACAGGGCTTCGGTGTCCTGACAGAGATTGACGTCCAGGCGACGCTCAAGGCCAAGATCGACCACGACATGGAGCCGTACCTGATCCTTGGTGCCTGTAACCCCCCGTTGGCTCGTCGGGCCCTGGAGGTCGACCGGGCGATCGGACTTCTATTGCCTTGCAACGTAGTGGTGCGTGCCGATGGCGCGGAGGTGATCGTGCAGGCGATCGACCCCGGAACCATGGTCGCCCTCACCGGCCTCGACGCGATGGCGCCCGTCGCCGAAGAAGCCACCCGGCGCCTTGACTCGGCTCTCGCGTCCCTCAGGTGAACCACCCGGTGCCGCGATGGTGAAAGCGGTGTTGGCCACTGCTCTGCGCACGAGTGAGCAGACAGCCTCGACGGGGCAGGTCGGGTGCATACGGCGGAAGCCGGACGGTGGTGAGCCAGTCGTGTTCGGCCTCGTACTGCTTCAGCCCCGCGGCCAGGTGGGTGTTGAGATTGTCCCAGGCCACCACGATCGGTCCGTCGAGCTGGATGTGTGCCCGCACCAGGAGGTCGCGACAGTCCTGCCAGGAGAAGCTCTTGCGGGCGCCCTTGAGCAGGAGGTGCGTGCGGGGCCGGTGGATGAGACGGCTCTTCTCGCCGGCCTTGTAGCAGCACAGCGCGGCAACCGAGGTCCACAGCTCCACCGCGTGCTCGTCACGCTCCAGTGCTCTGCGGGCGGGCGCACGAACGCGGCCCCTACCCCGTTGGGCGGGGGCCGCTGTGGTGTGCGAGTCGGTTGGTCACCCCTGTGCCGACGGGGCGTAGTGGGCGGCCCGTACCCGCCGGAGCCATGCCTCGGCCGGCGCCTCGTCGGGCTTTTCGGGCAGCACGCTGGTCGTCGCGTCGAAGAGGGCTTCGTACCGCTGGAGCATGGGCAGGGCGACCATGGCGTCGGCCGCGACCTGCTCCCCGAACTCGTGGTACTCGTCCGGATTCTCGACCCGGATCTGCAGGTGGCCGGTGGAGTACAGCTGGAACCCTTGATGGCAGAGCCGACGCAGGTGGCGGGCGTGCTTCTCGGTGCGCTTCCGCGTGTCGGCGGAGAAGGACCCGTCGCCGCGGTCGTAGAGCCGTCTGAACTGTTGGGTGGCGTAGCCGAGGTAGGCGTCACGGACCCGTTTCGCGGAGAGCAGCGTGGCCCGGATGCCTATGAGTTCGTCACCGAGCGGGGTCCTGACTTCGTACAGGTCGTCGGGTAGCCAGACGAGTTCCATGACGGTCGGGTTCCCACCGAGGGCGAGCCGGCACCACTTCGCGGCTTCGTGGAGTGTCTGGTCGGGGTGGTTGGTGACGTGGGATTCGGTTGGCCGGTGCAGCCCATGAAAGGCGGCGGTGTTGGCGGCGAACAGGCCGAGCCGGTCGATGTCGGATCCAGGGCGGGCCAGGCCGTAGGCGGTCGAGCCGACGATCCCTGAGAGCAGGACATTCACGGGTGTTCCTTTGTTCGTTCGGCCGGCCGGTGCCCCTTGCAGGTGCAGGCGGGGTCCCCATCGCAGCAGAGACACGACTTGTGGTCGAACCGTTTTTCGACG
The DNA here is from genome assembly GCF_045040375.1 of Streptomyces sp. NBC_01520. NCBI lineage: Bacteria > Bacillati > Actinomycetota > Actinomycetes > Kitasatosporales > Streptomycetaceae > Streptomyces > Streptomyces sp. NBC_01520. The sequence goes on along the minus strand of NZ_CP109404.1, from coordinate 692,529 downwards.
GTGGGCAGTCGAGGGCGCGCGGGCGTGGGTGTCCAGGTGCTGTACCGGGTGCAATACGGGCTGGGCATCCTGGCGCCGCGGTCAGTTGGAGCGTGGGGTGGGCGACTTCACCGCAGCTCGCCCACCTCGCTGCTCCTCTGTGGTCCTTCGGCGGGAGCGGCGGGCTCCCGAGTCGGAGAACCAGCACGATGACAATCAGCCTCACACCGGCCTTGCGAGTTGGTGCGTGATAGCGGGTGAGGCGTGCTGGTCCGTTGGAGGACCGCTGTTCAGGTTTGAGCGGTTCGGTCGGAGACGAGGCCGGCGATGGCGCGGTAGGTGTCGGGCAGGCGGTCGCGGCGATGGGTCCAGCGCGTCAGTTGCTTCCAGCGTTTGTGATCGGCGAGGGCGTGTTCGACGGTGATGCGGTCGGAGGAGTGCCCGTGGCGGTCGCGTTCCCACTGTTCGACTCTGCCGGGCAATGCTCCAGGGCGGGGTTTTCTGGGCGGTGTGATCGCTTGCCCGCGGTGGTCACGGCTCAGGCCGAGGTAGCCGTCGTCCAAGAGGACCTCGACGTCGGGGAAGTGCTGGAAACAGGCGGCGATGCCCTCGTTGCGGGCGGCTGTGGCGTCGTGCATACGTCCGGGACGCAGGGCGTCGGTCCATAGCGTGCGGCCCTGCCAGTCGGCTATCACGGTGGCTTTCATCGTGTTCTGCTTCTTCTTGCCCGAGACGAACGCACGGCGTCCGCCGCGGTTGGCCGGCGGCCTGCGGACCTGGATCTCGGTGGCGTCCAGTCGCAGCTCGACGCCTTCGGCCTGGGCATAGGCGAACACATCCGTCAGCGTCCGAAGACGCAGACCGGGACGGTCGGGGACCGCGCACCCCCGCTCGGCCAGGAGTGTGCGTATCTCTGCGATCGCGCGGGTGATGGTGGAGCGGTCGACGCCGAACAGCAGGCCCAGCACCGAATGCGGCAGGTCGTGCCGCAGATGGATCAGCGTAGCCACCAGCCGGTCGATGAACACCAGCTTATGGCGGGCGCCGGCACCTGCGGCCCGCTTCCGGACTCCTCCTCGTGCAGCATGGCGTCGACTCTCGAGTTCGGCCCCCCACGGAGCAGCCAACTCCTCGACAAGACACGCGAGATGCTCGCGAGAGATCCCAGTGAACAGCTGATGCGCCAGCACTGTCCGATTGACCATGATCACCACACCCGGATCATGCCACCTGCCTGGCGCGACGCCTCACCCGCTATCACGCACCAACTCGTTGGCTGCTACCAGCGGTCGGACAAGCAGCGGGTGCCGATCCACCACGTACGCCAGGCAGGCGAAGGCAGGGGAGGGCGGAGCGCGCCGGAAGTCTTTACACGGACCGGTCGGCCCATTATCTTGCAGCAAGTTACGGCAAGGATTTGCTTGCAGGTTGCAGTGCGGCCGCAGCACTTGCGGCCCCTCCCGGTCGTGAAGGAGCCGCCGTGCGTCCCCCCACCCGTGTCCGTGTCCGAATACGAGGAAAGCTCCGACATGCGGTGCTCGCCATTGTGGTCGTGTGCGCGGCCCTGACCGGTCCCGGTGTCCCCGCTGCGGCCGAGACGACGGCTCCCGTGGTCTCCGCTGCGCGGGACTTGGGGGCGGCCTACGACTCCACCGGGGCGAACATCGGCTTCCGTGTCTACTCGTCACAGGCGACCCGGATCGACGTCTACTTGTACGCGTCCGCCTCCGGTAGCCAGGAGCGGGTCAGTTATCCGCTGACCAAGGACCCCACCGGTGGCGTCTGGTCGGCCACTGTGTCCGTCGCGACGCTGCGCGACCAGTACGGCATCACGGGGGCGGTCTACTACGGCTACCGGGCCTGGGGCCCCAACTGGCCGTACACATCAGCCTGGACGAAGGGGTCGTCCGCCGGATTCGTCTCCGATGTGGACTCCGCCGGCAACCGGTTCAACCCCAACAAGCTCCTGGCAGACCCCTACGCGCGCGAACTCAGCCATGACCCGCGCACGCCCGCGGTGAGCAGCGAGACCGTCTACGCCTCCGGCCCGCAATACCGCGCCCTCGACAGCGGACCGCAAGCTCCCAAGGGCATCGTGCTGCCCAATGACACCACGGGCACCGGCAGCAAGCCCAGTCGCGCCCTGAAGGACGACATCGTCTACGAAGTACATGTCCGCGGCCTCACCAAGAACGATGCCTCCATCCCCTCAGCCAACCGCGGCACCTACAAGGGAGCGGGCCTGAAGGCGGCAAACCTGGCCGCCCTGGGCGTTACGGCGGTGGAGTTCCTGCCTGTGCAGGAACTCCAGAACGACGCCAACGACGTGAACCCGAACAGCACCGCCGGGGACAACTACTGGGGCTATTCGACGCTGAACTACTTCGCACCGGACCGTCGTTACTCATCCGACCAGGGCCCTGGAGGTCCCACGCGCGAGTTCAAGGCGATGGTCAAGGCGTACCACGACGTCGGCATCAAGGTCCTCGTGGATGTGGTCTACAACCACACCGCCGAGGGCGGGCCCTGGAACGCCGCCGACAAGAACACCTACAGCCTGCTGTCCCTCCGGGGTCTGGACAACCCGACGTACTACTCGCTCACATCCGACCGGCAGAACCCGTGGGACAACACGGGCGTCGGCGGGAACTACAACACTTACAATCCCGTCGCCCAGGCCCTCATCACGGACTCCCTGGCGCATTGGAAGGACACCCTGGGCGTCGACGGCTTCCGCTTGGATCTGGCGTCGGTGCTGGGCAATACCTGTCAGCACGGCTGCTTCCAATACAGCAAAACCGATCCGAACACAGCGCTCAACCGGATCACTGCGACCATGCCCGCGCGTCCTGCCCAGGGCGGCACCGGTACTGACTGGATCGCCGAGCCCTGGGCGATCGGTGCCGGCACCTACCAGGTGGGCAACTTCCCGCCCGGATGGTCCGAATGGAACGGGATCTTCCGGGACACCCTGCGCCGCGATCAGAACGCCATGGGCTTCCAGAACGTCACGCCGGCCGAACTCGCCACCCGGTTCGCCGGGTCGTCCGATCTCTATCAGGACGACGGACGGGCGCCCTGGAACTCCGTCAACTTCATGGTCGCCCACGACGGCTTCACTCTTGCCGATCTGTACACCTGCAACGGCAAGAACAACGGGCAGGCGTGGCCGTACGGTCCCTCCGACGGAGGCTCGGACGACAACATCTCCTGGGACCAGAACGGAAGCGCCGCCGACCAGCGAAAGGCCGCCCGCAACGGGATGGCCTTCCTGATGCTGTCCGCCGGCACGCCCATGATGAACGGCGGTGACGAGTACCTGCGCTCCCTGCAGTGCAACAACAACCCTTACAACCTGGACTCGTCGGCCAACTGGCTCAGCACCACATACACCGGCGACCAGAGCACCTTCCGCACCTTCGCCCAGCGCCTGATCGCCTTCCGCAAGACACACCCCGCTCTGCGCCCGGCCGGTTTCTACAGCGGCTCGGACACCAACGGCAACGGCATCCCTCAGATGAGCTGGTACACCCCTGGCGGCTCCGCCCCCGATGCGGCGTACTGGGACAATCCCTCGAACCATGCGCTCGCGTGGCGCATCGACGGAACCGAATTGGGCGATTCGAGCAGCGCCGTGTACGTCGGCTACAACGGCTGGTCGGGTGACGTCGACTTCACTCTCCCGTCCCCGGGGGCGGGCAAGCAGTGGTACCGCGTGACGGACACCTCCGCCTGGGCCGAGGGCCCCGGCCAGATTGCTTCTCCCGGTGCTGAGGCTGTCATCGGGGGCGCTGGCACCAGCTATCGGCTCGGCGGCCGCGCGCTGCTCGTCCTGATCGCGAAATAGCAAGGGTCTTCGCAGGCCGGAGTCTGTCCGGTGACCTCTGATCGAAGGTCACCCGACAGACTCTCGGCCGCGCGCAGCTGCGCAAGGCGGGCCTGGGAGCGATCGCCGACCTCGGTTTCGTCGGTCTGGACGTCCGGGGCGGCTCTCATGGCCGTGGGGTGCCCACAGGGTCGGCGCACGCCGACGAGACGCACACCAAAGCCGTGTTTGTCGGCCGCGCGTTCGCGGCTGACCAGGCGGTTCGCCTCCTTCTGTGCCGCGGTAAGGGGCTTGCCCCGGGCGGCCTTGCGGCCCGGGCTTGCCCCGGGCGGCCTTGCGGCCGGTGATGATCACGGGGTCTTCGGGGTTGTCGCCTGATGAACCATCGGGTCAGTGTCCGCCTCGGTTGTACCTGCATGAGGGGTCCTTGTCCATTCTTCAACGGATGCGCTCACATGTTCGTCCGTCTAAGGCCCCCGGTGCGGTAGGCGGCCGGTGAGCGCTCCGGGCTGCTGCTGGGCCGGGACTGGGGTGCGGGCGGCCGTCACACCGGGTGGGTGCGGCGGCCATGGGTGGAATCGGCCCGTGGTTCGAGTCAGTCGGCAGAGCGGCGGATCAGACCGGCGCCATCGCACCCTCTGGAACTCCGAACCAGTCCCCCAGGGCCTCCGCCAGACCGGCCGTCGACGTCGGCGCCTGCGCCCCTGTGTCGGCCGCCCAGGCCGTGAAGCCGTCAGGACGGACGAGGACCGCCGCCAGTTCCGGGCGGGACGGGCAGGCGGCTGTCAGGGTGTCGACGCGGCCGGCATACCCCGCAGCGAGGGCCCGGAGCTCCGGGTCGTCGGTGAGGTCGAGCAGGAGCGCCCGGCCCCCGTGGAGGTGGTCCGCGAGGCGGCTGCCGTCGGTGAGTTCGAGGTCCGGGGTGCTGCGGCCGGTCAGCGGGTGCTCGCCCGGCAGCTCGTACCGCACCCCGGCACCGTTGAGCCGCGCGGTGAGGTACGTGGTGCCCACGACCGTCCCCGCCAGGTCGCCGACGATCTCGCGCAGGGCCCGGGACTGCGGGTCCGGGCGCATGGCTGCGACCTGGGAACGGGTCCAGTCAAGGACCCACGCACCGACCGGGTGCCGCTCGGAGGTGTACGTGTCCAGCAGCCCTTCCGGCGCCCGGCCGCCGATCACCGCGGCGAGCTTCCAGCCGAGGTTCATCGCGTCCCCGATACCCAGGCTCAGCCCCTGACTTCCGAACGCGGAGTGCACGTGCGCCGCATCGCCCGCCAGCAGCACCCGCCCCTTGCGGTACTCGGTGACCTGGCGTGCGTGATCGGTGAAGCGGGTCGCGGTCCGCACCCCGGTGATCGTGACGTCCACGCCGGAGACGCGGCGCAGCCTCGCCTGAAGGTCCTCGATGGTGACCGGCGCGTCCCGGTCGGCCGGCGGGCCGTCGAACTCCACCGTGACGACGCGGCCCGGCATCGGCCCGTAGGCGTACACCCCGATGTCCGTGGCGGTCCAGCCGACCTTCAGGTCCTCGGCGCCGGTCATCTCCACGACCGCCTGGTGACAGGTGATTTCCGGGTCCGTACCCGGAAATGCGAACCCCGCGAGCTTGCGGACCACGCTGCGGCCCCCGTCGCAACCCACGAGCCAGCCGGCGCGTATCGCCCCGTTGCTCGTCCGCACGGTGACGGCCCCGCCGTCCGCGTCGAAGCCGGTCAACTCCACTCCCCGGCGCACATCGACGCCGAGCTCGTCCGCCCACCCGCCGAGCAGCCGCTCGATGTCCTGCTGCGCCACAAGAGCGATCTCCGCGGCGGGTCCGGCGTCGCCGAAGCCCGGCTCCGTACGGTCGACCAGGTCGGCGCGCAGCATGATCCCGGCGAAGTGCCCGACGAACCCGAGCCCTTGGCCTGCGGCCCCGCCTCCTTCCCCGCCGTTCCGCTCGCGCATGAACGCCTGGAAGCGGTCCATCGCCTGCCGCTGCACCTCGGCCAGCGCGGGCAGCATGCCCCGACGGTAGAGCGCCTCGGCGCTGGGCGTGGTGATCGCCCCGCCCTTGACCGTCGGGTTCACTTCGGTGAGACGCTCCAGGACGGCCACCCGCGCGCCTCCGAGCCGGAGCTCGCAGGCCAGCATCAGTCCGACCGGGCCGCCTCCGGCCACCACTACGTCATAGTCCATGACGCCGACTATGACCGAGGGCCGAGAAGGCCAAAAAGACGCCGCGGTGTCAAGGAGCCAACCCTGCGAGAAGGGACGGGAATTGGGCCATCCGCGCTCCTCCTCAGCTACCTCTCCCGCCCCGCCGGTGTCCCGGCCGGTCCTCGATCGGCTCGATCAGGTGGCCGGGCGGTCAAACGGTCACGACCTTGGACTGGTAGGCGCGCATGTTGAGGCGGCGCGTATTCGTCAGCCGAGGCGTGTTCACGGCCTGAGGAGGTGATGGAGAGTGATGTCTGGGAGTCTCGCTCTCTGCTGTTTTCCTCGCCTTGTGACTGCGAGCTTCCGCTTAACTTCGACCTTGATCGATTCGGGGGTCAGGATGTCGTAGGGTCCCACTCCACGCGGGGCCTGGTGGCGCCGACGGCACGAGCGACGAGGAACTCCGCGAGGTAGCAGCGCAGCGTATTGGTCCGCAGGTCGGACATGCTGAAGCGCCAGAAGTCCAAGACTGTCGCGTCGAGCCTGACGAGCGATTCTCCGCCGTGCCCAGGGGAAGGCTATGTGACCGTCGACGGGGGTCCGGCGGCACGACAGCCAACTCCGTCCCCGGCGCGAGTGGCAACAACACCGGAAACGACGGCGCCGCAGACGTCATCCTGTGGACGAAGGACAAGGTCTACATCTGGGAAGTCAAACCCGGCAACGAGTACGGAAAGAACGACGGCCCCATGGACCTGACACGGTACGTCGAGGGGATGGAAGCCTATTTCGACGCCGAGGGTGACGATCGGGAAGTCGAACGGGGCCGCAGCATGCTCCCCGGCAGGGCGGCATCCCGCGAGGGACTGGTGATCGTCTGGTCCAAGGCGGACTGTCCCGGCATGCGCTTCTACGGGCGGACCAACCGGAAAACCCCGACACCCAAGCCCAGCCCGCTCCCGAGGCCGACCGTCGCAACAAAGGAACCGGTCCCAGAGCCTGCGCCGGGGACTGCCGACGCTCCAATGCCCGTACCGTGCCAGGGGCGACCGGATCGGCCACCCCTTCGAGCGGTACGAGAGGCGGCTTCGAGGTCTCTCCCGAGACACAGAAGGCCGGTGCGGGAGCAGCCATCTTCACCGGGGTTCTGTTCACGGTCGGATTCTTCGTCAACGGGATGACTGGAGGCCTCCTGGCGGGCTGATCCCCGGCCGCCAGAAGCACGCACGAACTCGTCGGCTCTGCCCTATACAGGGTCGAGCCGACACAGAACATCGGGTCGGCACACGCATCAGGAGACGTCGTGAACGACGACACAACCAGCACGGACGTGACCCTGTGGGCCACGCTGGACGAGCAGGCTGCCGGGTACCGCGGAGACCTCCTCGTCCACTGGTTCCGCACCACCATCAACCGTCTCTTTCCCGCGGACGCGAGGGAACTGTCCGACTCCTGGGCACTGGTCACGGAGTCGATCAGCGGCGGGCGCGAGGTCCGGGTTCGGGACGTGCGGGCCAACTGGTCAGTGCTCGCCGACGCGCTGCGACCCTTGCCGTTCTACGCGTCGGCGGGCTTCCACGAGCCGTCCACGGACGAGGACTCCTGGGTCGACGATTTCGGACGCGTCAGCGGCACACAGGTGGGCGGCGCCAGCCACACGGAACTGTTCGCGACTCTCCGGGCCGGGGAGCGGATCGGCAACCCCGCGTTCTGCGCGAGCCTCGTGGACTTCCTGGCCGTGGCTCTTGACGGAGCCAATCCGGCCTTCGCCCGGGTAGACCATCTCAACTTCCACGAGGGCACAGACCTGGAGGCCGCCCTGGGGCGCTCCCGGCGCAAGTCTCGGAAGGAATCCCGCACTCTGCTGCGCGGTTACTCCTGGGTCACGGGCGTCCCCGCCGAACTGGCCGCCCGGCTCGGCGGGGCCCATGCCCTGGAGACGACCGGCGCCTTCCACATCGTGCGAAAGTTGCGCGACGGCGGGCTGCTTCTCCAGGCCACCGAGACGCTCGCCGGATACGACGACGACCGTATGCGCGAGGTCTTCCGCGCTTTGGCACCGGTGCTCCCGCCGGGCATGCCGGGCAGGGACCCTGGTCGGGACGACCTGCGGGTCGTCTTCGAAGACGCCCGACGTGTTCTTCCACCTGGGAGGCGCGGGAACCTGGCATGGACGGATTGATCGTGAAGACGAAGAAGGGTGTGGCTGCTATGAGAGCCGTCTTGTCGGCTCTCTGTGAGGAAGAGGCACACGTGCGCAAGATCGCCCTGTTCGGAGCACCTGCCACGGGGAAATCCACCCTGGCCCGGTGGCTTTCGACAGAACTGGACCAGCCCCACACCGACCTCGACGACCTTCTGTTCACCCCGGACGGGCCGCTGCCGCTGGAGGAGTTCCGCCGGCACGCAGGAGAGATCACCCGCACCAGCGGATGGATCGTCGAGGGCAACTACTCCAAGCTCGCCGACATCGTCTGGCACCGGGCCGACACGCTGGTCTGGCTCGACTTCCCGCTGCCCCTGATCCTGTACCGAATCGTCCGCCGCAGTCTGCGCCAGCTCGCAGGCCACGAGGACAGCGCGCAGGCCAGACGCCTGACATGGGCCACAGCATTCTTCGCCCGTCGATCACTGCTGCGCACCGCCATCCGCAAATACCGGGCCAACCGCCCCCGCTACGCCCGGCAGGTCGCCGAGACCGCCGGGCTGGGCGTCAACGTCGTCAGGCTCCGCGGCCCTCGTGAAGTTCGCCATTGGAAAAGGCAGACAGCGAAAGGGACGGCGGAGAGCCGCTTGCGAGAAGCGCCCCGGCACACCACCGGCCCTTAACCAACATCCTCGGCCGACGTCACCGCCGGCCGAGAAAGCCCCACCGATCGCGGTGGCTGGATCGGTTGCCGACTGAGGACGGGGCCCGGGTGGAGTTCGGCAGCCAGGTGCCGTCAATCGGAGAAGATAGTGAGTATCTCTACTATGTCCGAATCGGTGAAAGTGCTTGAGAGTCGACGTAGGGACGGGTAAACCTGCAGGTCACTGGGTCTGCTCCCCGTGCCCGCGGGGATGGTCCTGACTTGGAGGTACGGGGGTGTGCGGTCCAGGCCTGCTCCCCGCGCCCGCGGGGATGGTCCCCACACCTCACTCGGCGCTGTCGGTGATCCCTTCTGCTCCCCGCGCCCGCGCGATGCCCACCTCGCTGACCTCTTCGACGGCCCGTGCGTGAGGGTGGTCCGTACGGCCCGACCACGGCAGGTCAGCGCACTACAACACATCGCCGGGGGCTGTGTGCTGAGCTCCTGGCGCACGTCCAGGCTGCGCAGCCGGACACCGGGCTGCTCGGATCCCGTTTCCTACGGTCTGATGTCCCACCGCCCACCGCCCACCGCCCACCGTCCGCAACGGATCTCACCGAACCCGGCGGTGCCGCCGGTACGGCCGAAAGATCTGAACCACTACCGGGAATCAGGCCGCGATGAGCTCCTCCTCGCGGTCCCCCGTCTTGACCTTGGGCTTCTTGTTCGGCAGCGAGAGCCGGAAGACCTTGTGCCACGCGGAGAACACCTGCTTGGGCAGCGGCCCGGTGATGTACTCCAGCTCGTACTTTTCGAACAGCGCGCGCACCTTCACCGCGACCTCGGCGTACCGGTTGCTCGGCAGGTCCGGGAACAGGTGGTGCTCGATCTGGTGCGACAGGTTGCCGGTCATGAAGTGCATGGCCCTGCTGCCGCTGATGTTCGCCGAGCCCATCATCTGTCGCAGGTACCACTGGCCGCGCGTTTCGCCCCTGATCGACCGGCGCTCGAAGACCTGCACGCCCTCGGGGAAGTGCCCGCACATGATCACCGAATGGGACCAGATGTTGCGAACCAGGTTCGCGGTGAAAGTAGCGGCGAGCGTTGTGAGGAACGACGGGCCCGACAGCAGCGGGTGGATCACGTAGTCCTTGAGTACCTGCTTGCGGATCTTGCGGCCCACGGCCTTGGCCCGCGCCCGGAACTCCGGGTTCCTGCGGCGGCGCTTGCGCAGGTTCCTGCCGAGCTCCAGGTCGTACGCTGCGATGCCGTACTCGAAGAAGCAGGCGTTGATGAAGTTCCACAGCGGCTGGCCGAGGTGGAACGGGTGCCACCTCTGGTCCTCGTCGACGCGCATGATGCCGTAGCCGAGGTCGTTGTCCTTGCCGATCACGTTGGTGTACGTGTGGTGCAGCTCGTTGTGCGAGTGCTTCCACTGCTCGGACGGCGAGACGTGATCCCACTCCCAGGTGGTGGAGTGGATCTTCGGGTCCCGCATCCAGTCCCACTGGCCGTGCAGGACGTTGTGGCCGATCTCCATGTTGTCCATGATCTTCGCCACGGACAGACCGGCGGTGCCGAGCAGCCACGCGGGCGGGAAGATCGAGAACAGCAGCACGCCCCTGCTGACCAGCTCGAGCTTGCGCTGCGCCGAGATGACCTTACGGATGTAGGCGGCGTCCTTCTCGCCGCGGCTGGCGATCACCTCGTCGCGGATCGCGTCCAGCTCGCGGCCGAGCTCCTCGATCTGCTCCGCGGTCAGGTGGGCGGTGGGGTCGATGGCGGTCAAGGTGCTCCTACCGTTCGATGTCGCAGGGGCCCGCCGCGGCGGACACGCAGGTCTGGATGAGGACGCCCGGCTCGGCCTCGGTGATTTCGCCGGTGCGCAGGTCGCGGACGGCGCCCGCCTTGAGTGGCGTGACACAGCCGAAGCAGATGCCCATGCGGCACCCGGAGGGCATGAGCACGCCGGCCTCCTCGCCGATGTCCAGCAACGGCGTGACGCCGTCCGCGTCGACGGTCTTGCCGGTGGCGCTGAACGTGACCTCGCCGCCGTCGCCGGCGACGACGATGCTGGGGCGGAAGCGTTCGGTGTGGAGGCGCTCTTGTACGCCGTGCTCGCTCCAGTACTCTTCAGCGGCGTCGAGCAGGCCCGCGGGCCCGCAAGCCCAGGTCTCGCGCTCGGCCCAGTCGGGCACGAGTTCGTCGAGACGGGCGATGTCGAGCATGCCGTCTGTGTCGGTGTGCACCTCGGTGAGCCGCAGCTTCTTGTCCTCGACCAGGTCGTGCAATTCGTTGCGGAAGATCACGTCTTGCGGCTGTGGCGCGCAGTGGACCATGACGACGTCGTCGAACTCGATGTCGCGCAGCATGCCCATCACGGGCGTGATGCCGCTGCCGGCGGTCAGGTAGAGCACCTTGGCGGGCTTGGCCTGCGGCAGCACGAAGTCACCGGTCGGCTGGTCGAGCTGGATCAGCGTGCCCGGTTTCGCCCTGCAGACCAGGTGGTTGCTGACCCTGCCGTCCGGGATCGCCTTCACGGTGATCGTGACGCGGCCGTCCTGGCGGTTTGTCGGCGAGGTGATGGAGTAGGCACGCCACAGGCGCACCCCGTCGACGTCGACCCCGATCCGCACATACTGACCGGCCGTGTGGCCACGCCAGCCCCGTCCCGGCCTGATCACGACAGTCGCGGCGTCACCCGTCTCTGGGTGCACGGCCTCGATGCGCCCACGCAGGTCAGCGCCCGCACGCAGCGGGCTGATCAGGTCGAGGTAGTCCGACGGCAGTAGCGGCGTCGTGACCATCTCCAGCAGTTTCCATGCCCTGCTGCGGAGGGCTGCACTCGTCATGACTCCAGCTTGCTGCGCCTCAAGGCGTAAAGTCCTGACCGCAGAACGTAAATCTGGTCGGCTGAATTGTTCGCAGGGAACAAAACGTGAACCATGCAACCCGGAGGGCCAGCGAACTGGCCCTCAATGAGACGACGGTCACCGCACTTCGGGCCGCACTGAAGACCACCGCCGACGAGGTCGTCCAGGCGATCATCGACGAGGTCCCTCCCTACGCCAACGCCCTTTCGGGCAGCATGGGCGGCACCATCCGCCGAGCCGTCCGCACCGCCCTGGGGCACTACCTGGACCTCGCGAGCGGGAACGCTACGGGCGGCGACGCCGGTGACGCAGCCTACGAGCTGGGCCGCGGTGAGGTACGCGACGGCCGTTCGATGGATGCCCTGCTCAGCGCCTACCGCGTCGGCGCCCGCGTGGCCTGGCGATGCCTGGCAGCGGGTGCCGTACCCGCAGGTCTGCACGCCGCTGAGGTCGCCAAGTTCGCCGAGCTGACCTTCGCCTACATCGACGAGCTCTCCGCCGCCAGCGCCGCGGGCCACGCCGACGAACTGGCCGCCCGGGGCAGGGCCCACGAGCGCCACCTGGAACACCTGGCCCGCGACCTCCTCGCCGACGCGAGCCTGGAAGTGCTGCTGGCCTCTGTTCAACGAGCCGGGTGGCAGCCTCCGGTTTCGCTGACCGCGGTCCTGCTGCCCGCCGCCCAGGCCCGGCCTGCCTACCGCGCGCTCGACCCGAGCACCCTCGTCCTCGACGATCTGCCGGACGCCACCGGTGTGCTACTCGTCCCCGATGCCGACCGATCACATCTCTTGCGGCGACTGACCGACCGCACCGCCGTGGTCGGCCCGGCCCGGCCATGGACTCGTGCGTCCGCCTCGTACGCACGAGCCATACGCGCGCGCTCCCTCTCCTCTGATATCCGCGACACCGAGGACCACCTGCCCGAGCTGGTGCTGAGCGCCGACGTGGAGGCGCTCGCAGACCTGCGTGCCCGAGCGCTCGCACCGTTGCGGACCTTGCCTGTCGCGACCGCACGGCGGCTGGAGGAGACGTTGCGGGCGTGGCTGCTCCACCAAGGCAGGCGGGACGAGGTGGCGGCGGCGTTGTTCGTCCATCCTCAGACAGTCCGGTACCGGATGTCGCAGCTGCGGGAGCTGTTTCCGGATCTCGCATCGCCGCACCGGGTCCTTGAACTGATGCTGGCGGTCGGTCCTCGGGTCGGCTGACGTGCACTTCGACGGTCCACGACCGCGTCCGCGAGCGGTCCAGGAATCGTGCCTCGTCCTCGGTGTCATCAGCTGGCGCATGCGGCCAGGGGAAGAGCGGTATTAGCCAGCTGAGACCGGGGGTTGATGTGAACACCAGACAAGGTCTCGGGAAGCCCGGGGGCGCCGTCTCCGAGAAGCGCGGTGGCGGATACGGCTCGACTGGATCCGGTGACCGGTGGATGATGCGCACCGGCCTGCTCGTCGACGCGCTCATCGAGCATCTGGTCGATGATCTGGGCCGCTATGCCCCGGGAAACAGCTTTCATACCCTCTTGGAGGGCACTGTCCTGGCGCGATCTGGCCTACGGGCGCGTGGCGGGCTGCAACTGCGTGACCGGCGGGGCGGCAGGCCGGGGCACCAGGGGGCGGGGGCCGGGCCGCTCGCGCCGGGGACCACCGTGGTTCCGCGACGGCTCCGTGCCTGCCTTCCGACCGGTCAACCGGACGACCGGCCGGGCCGGGCTGGCACACCGCCCGAGGGATGATGGGATTGGAATGACGGAACGTGAGGTCAGGAGATTCCATGACGAAGCGGGTTCACCGACCCCGTGAGGACGCGGAGTTCAATTTCATCCTCGGGATGAGCGGAGTTCCGGTCCTCGCATACTTCACCGGGACATGGCCCAAGGCAATCGAGCCCTGCCGGGTGATGGACCTCGTCGTGGGTGGCATCGCCGACGACTACGCGGGCCGCCTGACGGCCGTCCGCGCCGACATCACGCGCTGCCCGGCCGCAACCGAGCGATACGGGATCCCCGGAGCCCCGTCCTACGTCCTGCTGAAAGAGGGAGAGGTGGTGGCGCACCGCACAGGGCCCATGACCATCACCGAGGTACGGACGTTCCTGGACGGCCACCTCTGAGCGGCCGCTGCGGCACATGGCCGCGACGCCCGTCACGTCTCGTCTGTAGGAGCTGCGCCGCCTGAGACACCTTGGGGCTGCAATACCCTCGTAGGTCACATAACACAGTCGATCACGGTCGCGTCCGGCAGCCGCCCGGCTGCGGTCACGATCTCGCGGAAGACCAGCCCCATGTCAGTGCCCCGGCGTGAGCGCAGCACCACGGTGCCAGCCTCGACGGACAACGCCAACACCCCCTGGCAGTCCGACACTGCCCCATGCAGGCGCCTTGGCCGGGCAGGGAGGCCAAGCTCGCGATGGACGACGGACAACAACCCTGTCGATAACTTCGGCTCACCCGCCCAGCCCGGCTGCAGAGAAGGATCATGCACGGGGGTGGCCAGCATCGGCTCCGGGCGTCCACATCACGCACCATGCCTTCTACCCAGGCCATAGGCCGTCCGGGTGACCGCCATGGCTGGACCGGTCTTGGTCGGGCCCGTGGTCGAGCGCGAGAGGAACCCCGACCATGCCATCTCTGGCAGCGTCCAAGGCTGGTCAGCCGATCACCGGGTCAACCTCGTCCGCCGCCGGGTGCTCCGAGTCGAGTTCCTGGCGCAGGTCCAGGAAGCAGCGCAACCGCACGCCCGACACCCATGCTGCAATTTCCACACAGACCGTCGGGTGGCGGTGCGGGAGTTCCGAGATCCTGCGCGCCCTCATCCGCCTGGCTGACGGCACCGACGCCGTCACTGCCATCCTCCAGGCGCTCCTTCTCCGTGCGGCATCACCGAGCCTGGTCCGGGTGTCCTTGCTCTAGATGACCGCGAGCGGCAGCCACAGGTGGTTGGCCTTCTTGCCCCGGGTCAGGCCCGGATCGGTCGCGAAGGCCTTGGCGCCGTTCCTGTACAGCAGGCTCATGTCGCAGCTCATCCCCTGCGAGGCGGCGATCGTCGTGGCGTACCCCAGCGACGGATCCCCGGAGGTTTATGCCGAGCGGGCGGGGCAGGGGCCGTCGGTGTCGTGGGTCTTCTTGACGGGCGGCGGCTGCACCATGGAGTGGTACGTCTCGCTGGTAGCCGTTGAGCACCCGGTGCCGCTCTGGGATGCCGACGGCTGGGAACCGGACTGGGGCCAGGACCCTCATGACGGCCTGCGGTATGCGGCGCCGTCACTGCGGCAGTCGTTGTGGACCTGGGCAGACGGCGGCAACGTTTGGGACGATGCGCCGGCGCAGCTCGATTAAGGGCTGCTCTGCCTCCGGGGCCTGGTGAGGCGAACTCACGCGGGGGCGGCCGTCGCTGTTCTTGCGGCCAGGGCGGCCACCTGCGCCAGGATCCCGGCCGGGGGTTCGTTCAGGTTCAGGGCGTGGGCGGTGATCGTGACGGGGGAACTGCGGATCACGTGGTCGGTGGGCGACGTGCCAGGGCTGGTCGCCGCATAAATAAGGTGGCCGTGACTGATGCCCAGGGCGGTGCAGTAGGCCAGGAGTTGGTAGAGGTGTTCCACAGGCGGGGCCGTGACCTTGAGGAACGTGTACTTCGCGTCCATCACCGAGATCGGGCCGCCTCCGCGGTACAGGACCAGGTCAGGGCGGAAGGCGGCCCTTCGCGCCTCGTCCAGGCGGTGGACGTCCTGGGGAGCGCAGCGGATGCCGTGGCGGGCCAGAGCCTCGCCGAGTGTCACCGTCACGAAGCGTTCGAAGACCTTCGGCAGGTCGAGCAGGAAACCGTCCGCCGGGGTCGGTGCGCCGCTCTCAGGCCGTATTGAACGGCCGGACAGAAGCAGTTCCGCCAGTCTGAGGGCTGGGACGTAGCGGGCGTTGAGGCGCGTCCGGGTCCAGGCGGGAAGTGGCTCGCCGGGGTGAGGGCGGCGGACGCCGGGAAGGCGGTCCGCGAGGTGGCGGAGGGCCAGACGGGTCGGGTGGGGGACGCCCGGCAGGTGGGCGGCCATATGCAGCGCGGCGAGCAGGATGCGGTTCTCGGGGATGTCGGGGGTGTGGTCGTCGTACTGGACCGATATCGGCAGCGGCAGACCGGTGCGGCGGAGCTGGGCCGTGGTGCGGATGCGGCCCCTGATCAGGGGGAGGTCGTCAGCCACCTCGCGGTAGCCGTGCAGAACACCAGCTACCAGCGTGCCGCGGGCGGTACGGGCCAGCAGGTCGGCAAGGGCGGGAACGAGGTCGTCCGTCGTGGCCGCTGTGACCGGCTCCGGGTGCCAGGGGTCGGTGGAGGAATAGGAGAGAAGGAAGAGGAGGTCCCTGATGCCTAGTTTGGGCTGCAGACGCAGATGGATCGCCCCGCCGGATCGTGTGCGCAGACGGATCAGGCCCACCTTCTGATTGCCACGCACGCTCCAGCGCCCGCCCGGCGCCGGGGTCAGCCGTACAAGATCCGGCACGGCGACCAGGGCCGCCACCTGGTCACCGGTCAGCTCGTACGGGGAGCCAGGGCCGGTCTCCCGGACGGTGAGGGTGAGGTCAGGGTTCACGGTCGGACGGCCGGGGGGACTGCCGACCGATCCGGCGGGGCGAGGGCCTGGGACGGGACACCTGCCGACGAGTCCGGTGACCCGACGGCCGAGTGCAAGGATTCGAGGCCGTACTCCGCCTCGACGTCGACGCCCGTGCCGTGGAGCTGATCCTCCAGAAGCGGAAGGATCTGGGTGCGCCAGATGAGGTCCAGGCCTCCGGGCCGAGCCACTGCGGGCTTCATCAGGTACGACGGGCCGATGGCGCGGTCGGCGTCGCCGAGGCGGGAATTGAGCTCGTCCAGAAGCCGGGCGGCGGTGTCCGGAAGGCCGCGGGCATGCAGCCAGCGAGTCAGCAGACCCTGCACCGGTGGCTTCTCGGGGGAGAGCCGGCGGAAGGCGAAGCGGCGACGCATCGCCGCGTCGACCAGCGCGATCGAGCGGTCGGCGGTGTTCATCGTGCCGATGAGGAAGAGGTTGCCGGGCAGATGGAACGGGTCGTGCGGGCTGTACTGCACGGTGATGGGTTCCTCGCGGTACTCCAGCAGGAAATACAGCTCGCCGAAGACCTTGGCCAGGTTGGCCCGGTTGATCTCGTCGATGATCAGGAAGTACGGGTTCGCCGGGTCCTTCCGCGCCCGCTCCGCCAGCAGTCTGAACGGGCCCGGCTGCACGTCGAACATGACCGAGCCGCTGTCTCCCTTCACGGGACGGAAGCCCTCGAAGAAGTCTTCGTACGTGTAAGAGGGATGGAACTGGACCAGCTGTACTCGGTCCGGACCCGCCAGATGTCTGGCGAGCGCACGCGCCACGTGGGTCTTTCCGGTGCCGGGCGGACCGTGCAGCACCAGCTGGAGCTGGTCCTGAAGCTGTTCGGCGGTTTCCTGCAGCCATTCCAGCGGCATGAGCAGCTCGTCCGCCAGCTCCTGGGGGACCGGCGGGAATTCCAAGGGCGTGGTCACATCGACCTCCGCGAGTACGTCGGTGACCGCGTCCTCCAGGCCTGCACGTTCGGCGAGCTCGGCCGCCACGCCGCTGATGTCGTACACCGCCGGCGGCAGCGGCAACCGCGCCTGGACCTTCTCGGGGAGTTCGGCCCGCACGAGGGGCCGTTCGGCGGTGACCCAGCGCACCGGACGGCGGCGGGCGTTGTCGAGGCCCTCGGAGGGGTCGTACGCCGGCGGGCCCTGGACGGTGCCCACATGCACCTCGTCCGGGGTGACGGTTACGACCAGGTCGCCGGGCTGCATGACGGTCAGGAAGACGTGGAGCTGGTAGGCGGCTGCTCCGCGCATCTGGGTGGTGGCTTCGGGCATGGCCTCGGCGACGGCCTGCCGGATTTGCTGCTTCGTGGCACCGGCGGCAAGCTTCGGCGCTTCCCTCCAGGAGAGTGAGCAGTAGCCCTGGCTGAGCCACGCCGGGATGAAGTCGTGCCCGTCCACGTTGTTGCCGCGGACCAGCCAGCCGCGCTGCTCGTGTTGCACGGCGCCCTTGCGCCAGCGGCCGACCCAGGGCTCGTCGTAGAAGTCGACGGACTGGCCGATCTGGACCTCAAGGTTCCTGCTGAGCGTCAGCAGGTCCTTGTCATCGTTGCCGGTGGGGTTCGGAAGCTCGTCCGCGAACGCCTTCAGGATCAGGTGTTTGTGGTGGGCGCTGGCGATGGGCTGGAATGTGTCAGGGAAGAGCGTGAACAGCAGTACATGAATCTGGGCGCGACCCTTCTTGTGGCCGACCGACTCCTGGAGGTCGAAACAGAGGGCCCGGAACCGCCAGGGGTCCAAGAAGAGTTCCTCCCGCTCCGAGGGATCCGTCCTGGCCAGTCGCTCCACCAGGAGGACCAGGATCTGGAACTGCGCCCAACGGTAGTTGAGGAACCCCTGGCCACCGTGGAGGAAGCCTTTCAAGGCGGGCTCCAAGTCCGGGTGCACGTCCATACGGCCGTCGGCCCAGGACAGTACCTCGCGGAGGACCTGGAGCTTCTTCGGAAGGCCGATCTGTTCGGGGACCAGCGGAGCCATGTTCACGAAGAGCAGTTCGGCGGCCAGGACGATCGTCTCGTCGGGGGCACCGGTGAGTTGCCGGCGAAGCTTGACGAGGAAGGTGTCCGACGATTCGTCGGGCCGGTCGACGAAGCGGGCGCGCAGATCGGAGGCGGTCGCGTCGGTCCAGACGGCAAGATCCGGCTGGAACACCGACTTCCCGCTCCGCAACCCACCATGGAAGATCCGTTGCACCACCGACGCGACTTCAGCACCGTCCGGCCGTCTCGCCACAGTTCCACCCGCCCCTCGTATGTCACGAAGTGCCCACCCTAGTAAGAGAACCGGACCTGCGTGACGGACAACGAGCAGCCGCCCCGTCTGCCGAGCGGCTGGGTCGCGCCGGCATCGACCACCAGGGCACGGATCAGGCACGACAACCGCCTCGACGCGATGAGGTCCGTCCAGAGCCTGTGGCAGCTCACCTCGGACCCTGGCAGGCCCTCCCGGCCTGGTCGGCCTTGTCCGGATCTGCCCGCCACCCGGCAGCGCCGCCGCCACGATCCCCGCCCCTGCGACTGCTCGCCGAAGTCGCCGCCGCCGATCCGGCGGCCGTCACCCCGGCCATGCCCGCTCTGCACGCCCTCCTGGACACGGACGAACGTCCCGTACGCCATGACCAATGGGGTGCCGTCCGGGACGACGGCGCCGTGCGTGCGGCGGTCGGAGCAGTACTGGATGCCGCTGCCGCGAAGGACGCCACCACAGCGGACGCCGTGGGCGAGCAAGTGCCGGGAACCTGACACCACATGGCACCTGCTGAACAGGGCCTTGGGCGTGTGGGTCAGCTCGTGGCAGCACAGGCCGGTGTGGGCCGACGGTTCAGCTCGACGCGAGTGTGCGCCGGTGGTCGCCGGTCAGCGGCGGCCGGTGGCCAGGATGACGAGGAACTGGCCGCCGCCCGGCTGGATGTCGGCGGTCACCGGCAGCCCCGGTACCAGTCGGGAGAACCGGTCCACCAGCCAATCCGCCGCCGCTTGGGCGTCCCGCCTGGTCGGACAACGACCCACCATCTCGCGGCCCCCCTTGCGCTCCAGCCTCCCGGCAACGCTGATCAGCGACGCGGGTTCGACCACGTACAGGCGGTCCGGCCAGGCGATGACCACCTTGACCGCGCCCTTGCGGGTGTTGCATCCGCGATGCGCGAGCCGTTCGGCGACCTTTGCCTTCCGGTCGGTGGTCCGACTGTCGACGCTGGGCCCCCGCGGGTCGTTCACCGATTCGTCGGGGTCGACCGCTTCGTCACACACCCAGCAGCGCCAGCCGTCGCGCGCGGCCACATCATCGAGGAGACTCATCCGAGCAAACTAGCCTGCTCGGCCGCCACCCCGCGCACCAGGGCCCCGGGCGGAGGTGTCGGCCGAACAGCCACCACTGACAACCCGGCGCGGCCGGTCCGGACGGTGTCGCCGCAGACGGGCCCGACTCTCGGAGTCAGGCCCTGGCTTCTTCTCTTCCGCGGGGACGTCACAGCAGGCGCTTGCGGCCCCAGAAGATGATGAAGGTGACGACGACGCTGGTGACGGATCGCCCCATGCGATCGCGGACCGACAGCCCGAACTGAGGCCGCCGGCACTGCGGCGGACCGAACAGGCGGGCTCTGAAGCGCTCACCTCCACGCGGCACGTGGTGGGAATGCTGCGAGACGCCGACGAAGAAGCGCTGCCGCCGCTCGCGGGTATCGGCGAAGTGCGTTCGCTCGTCGAGGAGTTCTCGGCCGTCGGCGGCACCCGGGCCCGGCTCGATCCGGAAGGGAACTTCGACGACCTGCCGGTGGAGGTGACCACGGCCGTACACCGGGTGGTGATGGTGGCCCTCACCAACGTACGCAAACACACCCATGGGTACACCGGGGTGCGGGTGCGTGTGGACCGCTCGGGAATCCGGCTCACCGTACGGGGCAGCGACGACGGCCGGCCGCGCCATGTCCCCCGGAGCGGCTTCGGGCTGAGAGGGCTGTCCGAGCGGGTGGGCCTGATCGGCGCAAGTGTCGGGTAGTGGTGGCGCTGGGGGGCCCGGCCCCATGTGAGCTGCTCTGCGTAGCGGGGCGCCTTTGCCGCGGCACGGGCTCCACGTAGAAGCCGGGTCAGCCAGTGGCGAGCGCGGTTTGTCGCGGCGGGGCCACCTCGGCACCCCGTTCTCCGAGGTGCCGACCGTGTGTGACCTCTGCGGGCGTGGACGGCCGTCCGACCGTGACTCCAATTCTTTTACCGGTATAGTTTGACCGGTATAGTTATTGGTTCCGTGAGGAAAGTGGCACATGATCGAGATCCTGAACCCCGCCCTGCTGGCCCGAGCGAGGGACACAGGCGCCCTGGTCGCAGACATTCTGCAGGCACTGAAGGGCCGCAGCGTGATCGGCACGAACCTCCTGGACATCGACCGGTGGGCCAAGGCCATGATCGTCGAGGCGGGAGCCCTGTCCTGCTACGTCGACTACGCGCCATCCTTCGGACGCGGCGCATTCGGTCATTACATCTGCACGGCAGTCAACGATGCCGTGCTCCACGGGCGGCCCCACGACTACACGCTCGCCGACGGTGATCTGCTCACGCTTGACCTTGCCGTCTCCCGGCGTGGAGTCGCCGCGGACGCCGCCATCAGCTTTGTCGTGGGCGATGCGCAGCCCTCGGAGAGTGTCGCGATGATCAGGACGACCGAGCGCGCACTGGCCGCAGGGATCGCCGCCGCCGGACCCGGAGCTCGTATCGGCGACATCTCCCACGCGATCGGTACGGTCCTCGGCCAGGCCGGATACGAGATCAACACCCAGTTCGGAGGACATGGCATCGGGTCGACGATGCACCAGGACCCGCACGTCGCGAACACCGGACGGCCCGGCCGTGGATACAAACTGCGTCCCGGGCTGCTGCTGGCACTGGAGCCGTGGGTCATGGCGGACACCGCCGAACTCGTCACCGACGCCGACGGATGGACGCTCCGAAGCGCGACGGGCTGCCGGACGGCACACAGCGAGCACACGATCGCGATCACCGAGGACGGAGCCGAAATCCTCACGTTGCCGAAGCCGTAAGGCCGGAACCCTCTTACTGATCGTTTCAGAATGAGTTGAGCCGTGGGTCTTGCGCTCGACGATCTTGGTCGGCAAGGTGTCCGGCGTGCGTGCTGATCTTGTTCCTGACGACCTGTGGGAGCGGGTGGCCCCGTTGCTGCCGCCCGCCCCCGAACGGCGCCATCGCCACCCGGGGCGGCTGCGTGTTCCCGATCGAGTGGCGCTCGCCGGCGTCATGTACGTGCTGCGGACCGGTGTCGCGTGGCGTGACGTCCCCGCGGAGGCGGTGGGCTGTTCCGGGGTGACGGCCTGGCGCCGACTGCGGGACTGGACCGAGGCCGGCGTCTGGCTGCGCCTGCACACCGCCCTGTTGATCGAGCTTCGTCGCGCCAGCCTGCTGGACCTGGACGACTGCTCCGTGGACGGATCGCACGTCCGGGCGCTCAAAGGGGGGACCACGTCGGACCCTCGCCCGTCGATCGGGCCCGCTCTGGCTCGAAGCACCACCTGATCGTCGACCGTAACGGAACCCCGCTCGCCGTCACGCTCACCGGTGGCAACCGGCACGACGTCACCCAGCTCCTGCCCCTGCTCGACGCCGTTCCGTCGATCCGGGGTCTGCGGGGGCGTCCCCGCCGCAAGCCCCGGCGTCTGTATGCCGACCGGGGCTACGACTTCGACAAGTACCGCCGCCTGCTGTGGAAGCGCGGCATCAAGCCGATGATCGCCCGACGCGGCGTCGCTCACGGCTCCGGACTGGGCAAGGTGCGCTGGGTGGTCGAGCGCGCCTTCGCCTGGTTGCACCAGTTCAAACGGCTCCGAACCCGCTACGAGCGCCGCGCCGATCTCCACCAGGGCCTGCTCGAACTGGCCTGCAGCCTCATATGCCTGCGCCGCCTCCGAACTTCATTCTGAAAGATCAGTATGGGGCGACGCATCGAAGTTGGTGGCAGGGTAGCGAAGTCGGGTTCCTGCCCTTGCGAGCTGAACTCAGGTGAGGTCGAAGGTGACACTCGCGGAGCCGTCCCAGTCCGGTGCCTCCACGAGCGTGAGGGTTCCATCCTCGGCCTCGACGACTCGCACCGTGATCCCGCCGCAGTCCTCACCTGGAAACGCAATGGAGAAGTGGGGATCCATCTCCATGAGGAAGTCCCAGCCTTCGCGTTGGGTTGCGTCAAGGGCGTTGGCATGCCGACCGGTCGCCCGCCACTTGCCGACCGCGTCGAGAGTGGCAGTGATGTTGATGTCGTACATCTCAAGGCAAATCGACTGATTAACCCACCATTCGAGGCGGCCCTGACCCACGAATCGATCCATGAGCACACTATGCAACTGTGCAGGCCGACCGGGCGAGCCTGCACAGCTGCCGGCCGTCGTGGGGCAGGCCGCGACACAGAACTGCATGGGGCAGACCGGACGGGGCCTCGCCTCATCCGGCGGGCACCCCACACGCCTTCGCCGCCTTGCGACCTCATTCTGAAACCATCAGTTACTCCCTTTCCATGTTCGGTGAGTACGTACGGCATCGAAGCATGCTGCCGGTCCGAGGAGGGCGTGGGTTCCGCTGATCGGTGCTGGTCTGTCAACTGCACTGTCGGGCGGAACTGCTCGCCCCGGGGCCGTGATTCGTGAGCATCCGGGGATGCGCGAGACTCTTTCGCCTCATCACGATCTGATCGACGGGCGGGTACGGCTGCCGCGGGTAGGGCAAATGGTGTCGGGTCCGATGCCGTAGCTGCCGTAGCTGCCGTGGGTGCGTGGCGGATGCCGCCGGGTTCTTCTCTGCACCAGGTCAAGTGGCGTGTCCGTCGGGCCTCAAACGGTTCGTGGGTGCCAGTCATCTGTATTGCGGTGGCAGCCGAGTCCGACTGCGGAGAGTCGACGCAGCGGACCGGTCGTGGCACTTCACGCTGTACCTCAACGCCACCGGGACCGCGCTCTTGGCGTGCGGCGGCGTCAAACGTGAGCGGCCTTCGAAGGTGGGCGGTCAGAAGCTCCAGCTGTAGACGCCGCCACCCGTGTTCACCGCAGACGTCTCGAGCCGGGGATCCTCTGCAGGACAGCCGGTAGATCATCGCCGGTCATGTCGTCCCCGTCCTCGGACCGGAGTCGCGTGGTCCAGCGGCCTGCGAGCTCTTCGAGTGGGGCGGAACTTGCGTTGGCCGGCGCTCGGGTCAGCCGCTTCGGCAGAGCGAACACTTCAACGCCATCGTTCAAAGGGGCCGTGACCCACTCCGGCCACGCCCACCCGAGGAGCTGTTGAAGCGGCGGGGCCTCGACCGAAGGCTCCTCGAAGTGCATGTCCTACTCGGCGATGGCGCAGTCCGGCTCAATGAGGGAACGGAGGGCGACTACGACCGGGCCTGCGCGGCCATGTACCTCGTCGGAGTCCTCGAACTGCCTGAAGGGGGTGAAGCGCTCGTCCTCAGGGACGAACCGCTCTCCACCGCCTGCCTTCCCGCGCACCGATTGCTTGTTCGCTGGTGCTACGCGGAGAGTGGAAGGGCGTCGCTGAGATCATCCTGGCGGGGCTTCCGACCGCCGAGTGGGACGAAGGGCCCGTGATGAGCACCACCGGCGACCTTGTCATGTTCGACGCCACCTACTTCGGCACTGAGGCCGGGACGCTCACGGAGCGCATCGTTCCCGACCTCCGCGCCGGCCGCTACCGGGTGGACTCGGCAAGCATCGAACCCGACCGGCTGCCGTCCTTTCGCATCCACCGATTCGTCGAGCTGACCTGACCCGACGCTGCTGTGGAGAAGGACAGCACCGCAGCAGGGCCGAGCCGGTCACTGCCCGCGGAGGTAACTGTCGGGGAGCTGTCGTCGACCTCTCGCCGTGCAGGATGTCGGTCCGCAGAGGCCGACGTGGCGCCGAGGGACGCGGATCGCGCTTGTGCCCCGTGCGCGTCGGGACCTCCGACGCCTGGAAGACCCGTGGGCTGCGCCGGGAACAGCCGGTCGGGTCGGCACGGTTGCATCGACCGAGGGATCGGCCCCGTACGGGCGGAGACCACAGGACCGGCCGTCCCACCGGGGCCCGGGCTCCGAGATCGCGGCGCGCCCGCCGCGCATCCGGACCAAGACGTATTTCTGCAGGAGGATTGTTCCATGACTGACAGGCCGTTGACGCTCATGGCGGTGCACGCTCACCCCGACGACGAGGCCACCGGAACCGGAGGGGTCCTCGCGCGGTACGCGGCGGAAGGCATCCGCACCGTTCTTGTGACATGTACCGACGGCGGTTGCGGTGACGGGGCGGGGGGTGCCAAGCCGGGCGATCCCGGGCACGATCCGGCGGCCGTCGCCCTGATACGCCGTCGAGAACTCGAGGCGAGCTGTGACGTCCTGAAGATCAGCGATCTGGAGATGCTGGACTATGCCGACTCCGGAATGGTGGGCTGGCCGAGCAACGACGCCCCCGGATCCTTCTGGCAGACCCCTGTGGAGGTAGGCGCGGCCCGGCTTGCGGAACTCATGCGGCACTACCGGCCCGATGTGGTCGTCACCTACGACGAGAACGGTTTCTACGGTCACCCCGATCACATCCAGGCCCACCGCATCACGATGGCGGCTCTGGAGATGACCGAGCTGACGCCGAAGGTGTACTGGACGACGATGCCCCGCTCGATGATGCAGAAGTTCGGGGAGACCATGCGCGAGTTCCATGAGGACATGCCGGAGCCGGATCCTGCCGAGGCCGCCGCGATGGCCGAGATCGGCCTCCCCGACGACGAGATCACCACATGGGTGGACACCACCGCGTACAGCGGTCAGAAGTTCGATGCGCTGGGTGCGCACGCCAGTCAGGGCGAGAACATCTTCTTCCTCAGGATGGGCAAGGAGAGGTTCGGCGAGTTGATGGGCGTGGAGACCTTCGTACGTGTGAAGGACGCCACCGGCGCGGCCGTCCCCGAGAACGATCTCTTCGCCGGACTGCGCTGACCTTTTCGTCCGACCGGGGTGCGGGCCAGCTCATGTGCCGGTCCAGGCCGGTGGCAGGTGTGGGATGAGGTCCAGGGCCTGGAGGAGGGAAGGGCCAGGCCCTGGCAGGAACTCCTGGGCGAGTTCGTCCGCCTCGCCGGGTCCGGAGGGCCGGAGAGCGGTTGCGTACGGCGACCGGGTCAGGCTCGGCAGAACGGCATGCTCCGTACGTAACCGCCGAGGTTCTCGTCCTCGGTGCCTAGCAGGGCATCGGCGGACCCGGGCAGACACTCCACCGCCTCGACCTTGTACTGCCGGAACGTCCCGAGCACGGTCCGGGGCGCGGCGAGGGTGACGCGTACCCGGCCGTCAGCCGACACGGACACCCGGCCTGCTTCGCCGATCGCGGAGTCGAACGGGCCGTCGTCACCGGCGTCCGCCGCCGAGCTCACGATGATCCGGCCGGAACCGGTCACCGAGATGTCGGAGATGTGCCGGGTGCCGTCGCCGGTCGGGTACGCCGCCGTGTAGGCCCGGCGCGTCACGGCACCGAACAGCGGCTGTCCCCACGAGGCGAAGGTCAGGGGTGCCGCGTACAGCGTGGCTGGACGATCCGCGCCGGCACCGCGGTCCGCCCACAGCGCGGCGAGTTTCCCGTTCCGGGCGACGAGCGCGAAGCTCTCGAAGTCGTCGCCCTCACCGATCGACGGCAGCGGCGTGTAGTCGATGACCGTCGCCGTGGAGCCGGTGACCTCCAGACGGTAGACGATGCCCCGGCCGGTGAGTGCCAGGTACTGTCCCGGCATCCCGGGGACGGCCTCGATGGCCTCCAGATCGACGGGTTCCGGCCCGTCCCAGGTCATCGGGGAGATGCGGTCGGAGTCCTCCCGGTGGGTGATCCGGGACAGACGCTGCTGCCCGGACCTCTTGTTGTCGTGCACGACCAGCAGGTACACCCGGCACCGTCGCCGGTACGGCCCTCGTACGCGAGGCCGCTGATACCGCTGCGGGCGTCGCTGCCGGCCTTCTGCCATTCGCCGCCGCCGCCGGCCGGGGCGGTGCCGAGCGTCGTCAGGAGCGCGGTCGCCGTGGTGAGCCAGGCCATGCGCTGCAACACAGGGAGATTCACCGGGGCCGCTCGCCTTCTCTGTTCGACAGGCGGGCAGTTGCGTGCCGGGCGTCAGGTTATTGATCAAGACCAGCGGGGCCCAGCAGCCGTTACGCCATTCGCCGGAGCGCGAAGGCGGACTCGGCGGGCGCACGCACCGGGACACACCTTCGGACGCCCACGATTCCGGACCTCGGGCGGTCTGGTGAGAAGCGACCGTGGGGCGGAGACTTCGGGCATGAGCGAACCGCGGGTGAGTGAGGGTGAGGGGCCGGATCGCCGGCCCGACACGGGGGAGGTCCGGCGGGAGGGTGGCGGGCAGGCCGGTATCGACTGGGATCGCTGGGTTCCCGAGCGGACGAGCTATGCCGACTACGCCCGTGAGTACGTCCAGGAGTTGCTTGACGAGGGCCGGATCGAAGAACTGCGGTCGGCGGCGCTCACAGGGACGGCTCTGGCGGGCGTACGGCTCGCCGAGCTCTACGCCACGCAGGGCCGGATCGAGGAGTTGCGTGTGCTCGCCGGCACCAAGAACGCGCGCCTGGCGCTCCTGCTGGCCGACACACTGGCCGACACGGCGGCCGGGCGGGACGGATCCGAAGCGGCGGTCGCCGTGATGAAGATGCGCCTGGAGATCCTTGAGGCGGACGCCCGTAGCCAGGTGATCGAGCTGCTTCGCGCACAGGGCCGGATCGAGGAGGCCATCACCTTCCTCCAGGCGCGCCCGGACGAGAACGATTACGCGGGTTGGCACCTGCTGGTCCATCTGCTTCTCCTCCAAGGGCGTGTCGAGGACGTACGGGCGATGGCCGGCGACAGCAAGCGTTCCTATGCCCACACATCGGTGACGGGCATCCTCGCCGAGCAGGGGCGGATCGAGGAGTTGAGGGCACTTGCCGCTCCCGGCCCTCTGCTGGCCCGCGCGCTGGTCGGGCTGGGGCGCGTCGATGAAGCGATCGCTGTGATGCAGGAGGGCGTCGACGCCGACGAACCGCACGCCCGCGACCTCCTGATCGATCTGCTGGTGGAGCAGGGGCGGGCCGATCAGGCCCTGACCGCCCTTGAGGCCAGGCCGCACAACCCGTACGAACGGGTGTCCACCGCTCCTGTGAAGGTGGCCCGGCTCCTGGACGAGCAGGGCCGGGCCGAGGACGCGATCAGGATCCTGCGGACCCGCGGGCACGCACCTCGGCAACTCGGTGCGCTTCTGGCTGGGCAGGGCCGCACCGACGAGGCTGTCGAGGTCCTCGACCGCGCGATGGCCGACGCCAAGCATTCTGCCGTTATTGCGGAGTTGGCCGAGGCCCAGGCCGACCTGCTCGTCGAGCACGGCCGGATCGATGAGCTGCGCGCCCGTGCCGGCCTGGGCCACCGTGTGTACGGTGCCCGACTGGTGGCGTATCTGGCGGAGACCGGCCGGACCGGCTGAGCGCCCGGAGGCGGCACGAGACTGGTCCACATCGTGGACCGGCACCCCGAGCGCGCCTCCGCGCTGGCCGCCCCCGCCGAAGGCGCGACCTGGCCCACCGACCTCGCGGCCGCCCGGTCCGACGACATCGACGTCACCGCTGTCTGCACCTCCCCCGAGTCGCACGCCGACCTCTTTCCCGCCAGGTCGGCGGCCCGGCCGGACTGACGGCGCTGCGACGGCTGTTCACCGAGTTCTGCGAGGACATCCGCCACGGACGCACACCGCTGGTGACGGCGGCCGACATCCACGCGGCCGTCGCGGCGGTCGTGGGCGGACTGTCCTCCGCCCACCTGGACGGAGCTCCGGTCAACCCCGCTGTGCCGCGCAGGTGAAGGAAGTGCTGTCCTGGGCCCTGCCGGTGGGGCGGTGCGTCGTGCCGTCCGCCCTCGACCGCGGACGGGCGGGCAGGACTCCTTGTACCGGCGGTCCTGAGGTGGGAGAGAATGAGGCATGGCGAAGTGCAAGAAGTGCGGTGCGGGAAAACGTCGTTGGTCCCGTTCCTGTCCCCGGTGCCGTTCTGGGTCCGACCGGGCGGACGCGGCTGCGGACGCTGCCGAGCTGGCCGTGGAGACAGGACTGCTCGGGTGGATCGGGCGCGGAGCCATCGCAGTTGTGCGGGTGATACTGCGCGCGGTCAACTGACGGTGCCCGGCGAGGTCCGGTCGCTGTGGGGGAGTTGCCGGGCGGCCCACATCTGTGTCGTGTCCGGGGCTGTGTGGGCTGCCCAGCCCCGCTGGACGCATACCTGGCGCACCCGCGCCGATGTCCTGCCCGACATGCTCGTGCACCTGCGCACCCTCGCCGCTGAGCCCACCCGCCCTGACGGCGCGTTGCCCGCAGGCGCGGCGGGGCGGCGGACGGCCTGGCCGCCGCCGAGGAGGCGGCAGGCTACTACGGCGGCCTGTGCACGGGAGAGCCCCGGGGCCTTCGACCACCTGCTCACAGAGGCAGTCGGCTCCGGGGAGCACTCACCTCACGACGCTCCGCCGCGCCCTGGCGAGGTCGGCCGACAACTCGGCATGGGTCCGGTGCTCGTGTGCACGACACACCCGTTTGACCGGGACCGCTGCCGCCACCGCTCGCTGAGCGGGCTGTTGCCGACGGTGTCGCATCATCACCACCACGCGTGATGCGGGGAGCCTGGGACAGGTCCGGATCCCGAACGCGTCAGCTTCTTCAGGCGCCGCCGGGTCGGGCGTACCCGGCGGCCTTCATCGTTCGGGCGCACGTGGACACGCCAGGGGCGTCGCCCGACGACCGGGCGACGCCCCTGACCGCGGTCGGCCTCGACCGCGGACGTGACTCACGGGCCGCGCCAGAGGTTGGCGAAGGCCGAGTTCTCGATGGTCCGCCTCTGGCGTACGGCCTCCAGCTCCATCACCGCGTCGTGGACGGCCGCCACCACGGTCGTCACCGCCTCGTCATCGAGGTCGGGCTCGTCGTCGGAGCGTGCGTCGTCGATGCCCACCACCGAGGCGAGGGCGACCAGGACGGGCTCCTGCCCCTCCCGGCGTTCGACTGCCCTGCGGCGGCCCGGCGTATCGGCCGGCTCGACGTGTTCCGGGCCGAAGGGCAACCGGCCGCTGCGCTTCCGCGTCAGCTCGCCGTCCTCCTCCAGCACGGCCTGGTACGCGGCCGAGAGGTCTCGGCCCCGGCGCCACAGCCAGTCCTCGATCCGCTCGTAGGGTGGTTGCCGGGCGGCCTGTGCCGCGGCCTCGCCGAGCAGCCGATCATCCGGCTTCGGCGCCCCGTCCGGCCCGCCCGGCGCGATGCGGTCGCCGTCCAGGGTGACGGCCCCTGCGCCGATGAGATCGATCAGCTCGGCCCCCGCGAGGGCGAGCGACAGATCACCCTGCCCCACGGCGTGCTCCGGCTTCGGGTCCAGGGTGATGATGAACAGGTCTCTCGCCGTAGTCATGAACGGCTCCCCTCGAAGACATCGACAAAGGTGCGCCCCCGCCCACCGGCCCGCGTCCGGAGCTGGTTCACGGCGACGCGACTGTCACGATCAGTATCACCTCCGCGCGTTCGCCCGAAGACCTCTCGCAGGACCCGTTCTGGCCGATGCTGTTCAACAACGTCACCCTGTGCCTCCTGGGCAGCGACGACTTCCCCGCCGACGCGATAGCGGCAGGCCGCCCGTGATCTGACCGCGGCGGCAGCCGTCGGCGCCCTCGCCAGGTTCTCGTGCAGCGAGGTGAAGCCGATGCCGCGCTCGCGCAGCTCGGCGACCATGTTGATGAGGTCTTGGAGGCTGCGGCCGTAGCGGTCGAGCGAGGGGACGACAAGCGTGTCGCCGGCGTCGAGGAACGCGTGGCACGCCTTCAGCTCGGGACGGAGCGCGTCCTTCCCGGACTTCTTGTCCGCGAAGATCTTCCGGCACCCGGCGGCGGTGAGAGCGTCGAACTGCCGCTCCGGTTTCTGCCCGCCGGTAGACACCCGGGCGTACCCGATTTTGGTCTCGGTGCGCACGAGCGGCTCGGTGACGAGCGCGTCCGCGTCGTGCGCTGGCTCCTGAGTGGTCGTCATGGCCCCGGACCATGTCAGAAAACGGAGGTCCGGGGTTCTCGAACACCCGAGGTCTTTGAAGGGCTTTTTGAAGGCTCCGAGGAGGCTGGGCAACCCATCGGGAGAGATCTTCAGAAAACGAAGGCTCCCCGACAGGTCCCCGGATCGGCAGCGGGTGGGGGGGCTTTGACGGACGGTCTCGCGCGCCGGACAGCAGATTCTGGAAGTCCGTGCGAAATCCCCTTGCTCAATGGTCAAGAATCGTTGACCATTGCTCCCATGCCTACCGACGATCTTCCCGAGACGTTTTCCGTCACCACTGACGAGCAGCTGCGCGCCGTCTCCAATCTCACGCGCCACCGGATCATGGCCGTGCTCCGCTTCGAGCCAGCGACGATTACGCAGATCGCCGAGCGGGTGGGCCTTGCGAAGGGGAGTTCCAGCTATCACGTGCGGCTGCTGGAGCGGGCCGGCCTGGTGAAGGTGGTACGGACACGGAAGGTGCGGGGGGTCACCGAGCGCTACTACGCGATGGCCGCGCGGGCGATCGCGCTGCCGGATCCGGGCGAGGGAGGGCCGGATGTGCTGATGCGGCATGCGGTGGCGGACCTGGAGGCGTCGCCGGCGGACGGCGAGCGGCACGTGCGGATGGCGCATCTGCGGCTCACCGAGGAGCAGTTCGCGGAGCTGGGGGCGCGGCTGCAGGCATTGGCGGACGAGTACCGGGAGCTGTCCGATCCGTCGCTGCCGGACGCGTCACTCGTCTTCGCACTGTTCCACCCGGCATCGCGCGAGCGGGCCGAGGGGGGCGCCAAGTGACCTCAGATGTTCGGAAGTTGCCGACCGGGTTCGGACGGCTGTGGACTGCGCAGACGGTGTCCTCGTTCGGTGACGGGGTGTCGCATGCCGCGCTGCCGCTGCTCGCGTTGACGTTGACGCGGGACCCGATGGCGCTCGCCGCCGTCACGGCCGCCGGGACGCTGCCGTGGCTGCTCTTCGGGGTGCTCGGCGGTGCGCTGGTGGATCGCTGGGACCGTCGGCGCACGATGTGGGTCGCGGACGCGGCGCGTGCGGTGCTGCTCGCGATACCGGCGGCAGCGGCCGCGCTCGACGTGCTGAGCATTTCGCTGCTCGCGGCCGTCGCCTTCCTGCTCGGCCTCGGCGGACTCTTCTTCGACACGGCCGCCACGGCCTACCTGCCGGATCTGCTCGGCCGCGACCCCGCACTCCTGGAGCGAGCCAACTCTCGCTTGCGCGGAGCCCAGACGGCCATGTCCGGCTTCGCGGGGCCGCCTGCGGGCAGTGCGCTGCTCGCACTCGGGCGGACCGTTCCGCTGCTCGCCGACGCGGTGTCGTTCCTGTTGTCCGCGCTGCTTGTCCGTACGCTGCCCGCCCTGCCCCGGCCCGTTCCGGAGGTCCGCGAGTCGCTGCTTCGGCAGGCGCGGGCCGGGGCCTCGTACGTCTTCCGGGACCGGGTGCTGCTCGGGCTGGCGCTCCGCCCGGCGGTCGGGAACGTCGCCTTCGTCGCTGTGGAGACCGTCCTCGCCCTCTTCGCGCAGGACCGCCTGGGCATCGACACCTACGGCTTCGGCCTGCTCCTCACAGCGGAGGCCACCGGCGGCCTGCTCGGTGCAGGCATCGCCTCCTACCTTGGCCGACGACTCGGCACCGGCACCGCACTGACCTGCACAGCCGCCGTCGAAGGGCTTGCCATCCTGGGCCTGGCCGCTGCCCCGAACCCGTACGTCGCCGGGCTGGCGCTCGCCGTCTGCGGGGCCGGCATGGGCGCCACGATGGTGCTCGCGCCCTCCCTCCGGCAGGCGATCGTCCCCGCCCACCTGATGGGCCGGGTCGCCTCCACCTCCCGCATGCTGGCCATGTGCGCCGCCCCCGTCGGGGCCTTCCTCGGCGGCTGGCTGGCCACCACCTACGACATCCGCACCCCGCTCTACGCCGCCGCTGGTCTCCTCCTGGTGATGACAGCCGTCACAGCATCCATGACCAGCAACCGCCGGGTCGAAGCGGCGCTGCGTGCCGCCGCCCCAGTCGGCGGTCCGGATCACCCGGCATCCAAGGACCCCGCCGAGGAGAGTGCACCCGACTTGTTGTGACGCCTGCCGCGAATGCATCACAACTAGTCGGGTGCCAGGCCCCCGCGGGGCGCAACGAGTGCTGGGGCGGTCGGTGGTGCCGGCCGTCAATCCTCGTCGTCCTCGGAGGCGTCCGGGTCCAGGAAGGGGCGCAGGCCCTGGCCGGGACCGCTGGCTTTGATGTTGAACAGGTAGCGGCCCAGGAAGTTGATGTGCCGGTCCTTGAGCGGGGAGAGGCGGGCGACGTCTTCGTCCTTGATGTCGTGACCCCCGGCACGGAGCCGGGCAACGGCGGCGTCCAGGTAGCGGGTGTTCCACAGGGCCACGGCGTTGAGGACCAGGCCGAGAGCGGCAAGCCGGTCCTCCTGGCCCTCCCGGTACGCCTGGCGGATCTGGCCGCGGCCGCCGTGGCAGGTCGCGCGGGCGAGGCGATGGCGGGATTCCTGCACGGTGAGCTGCCGGTTCATCAGCCGCCGGTAGGTGTCATCGACCGGGTCGGCCAGGGCGAGCAGGTGCATGGTCCTGTCGATGTGCCCGTACTCGGCGAACGCGGCCCTGCGAGCGAGGGCGGCCACCGTGGGACCGGGCGCAGTGGCCCGGTCACAGCCATCCGCTGCGCTGGGCCTGCAAGGCCATCTGGAAGCGGTTCGCGGCGCCCAGCTGGGCCATCAGGATCTGCAGGCGGCGGAACAACGTGCGGCGGCTGATTCCCAACTCGCGGGCGATGACGTCGTCGCTCGCGCCGCCCGCGAGGAGCCACAGCAGGCGGCGGTCGGCGGGCGGCAGGCCGCCGGGGCGAGTGGTGCGGCCGTGGAACGGCAGGGCGTTCTGCCAGGACTGCTCGAACAGTGCCATGAGTGCGGAGAGCAGACCGCACGGCTGCACGACGAGCATGGTGTTGTGTACGTCCGCCTCCTCGATCGACAACGACACCAGTGCGTACGCGTCGTCGATGATCACGAGTTTGACCGGCACCGACGGCAGCACCCTGGCCTGTTCACCGGCCCTGACGCACGGCTCGATGACCTCCTTCAGGTGGCCCGGGTGTTCCAGCGACTCCCGCGAGTACACGACACGCTGCGTCACACCGCGGGCGAGCGTGGCCAGCGCGTCGTCCGTGGCGTCGGCCAAGGGGAAGTACGGCGGTGACTCGAACTGCCGGATCTGATCGCGGGCACTTGCCCACGCGTGACGAATCCTGGGGCCGATGGCGTCGCCGGTGACGACCTCGACGAGATGGTCGTTGTACGCGGCGAGCCGATGCCGCCGGAACGACTCGAACGCGCCCCCGACGGTGATGCGCGACTCCTCGACCTCGGCCGCACGGCGCCGGGCGAGGATCTCGAGGCCCGCGGTCGGCGGAACCGGGGCCACCACGTCCCCGCTCTCCCCGGCGGCACTGGCCAGACCGGCGTCGACCAGTGCGCCGTACGCCGTGGCCAGTTCCGCGTCGTCCAGGCCGGCCGCGGCCGCGATCGCACTCAGCGGAGCGGGGGCAAGTTCGAGGAGTGCCAGGTAGACCTGGCCCACCGCGTGACCGATGCCCAGGAGCCGAAGGGCCTCGCCGAGTTTTGCGTTCGTCATCCGACGCATTATCGACGGCTCCGGTCGGGACTGTGGCCGATCTGTGCCAGTGGCACTCCTGGGCACCGGGCGCGCGCCGTACGGGATAGCTTCCGGGAGCCGCCGACGACCGGCGGCGGCGAGGGGGCACGAGCCGAACCCGGAGCAAGCCCGTCCGTACGGTCCGCCTCTGC
Source organism: Streptomyces sp. NBC_01520 (assembly GCF_045040375.1). NCBI lineage: Bacteria > Bacillati > Actinomycetota > Actinomycetes > Kitasatosporales > Streptomycetaceae > Streptomyces > Streptomyces sp. NBC_01520. The sequence continues at coordinate 658,454 of NZ_CP109404.1, read as the reverse complement.
CCAGCGCCACCGAGGAATCCATCCAGAAGAAGGTGTACGCCGTGGCGAAGGGCCGAAAGAACGCTCTCTACTCAGGGATCTCCGAGGAGCTGTCCGCTCTGATGCGGACGGGGTGGGCGGACACGGAGCGGCCCGGCCTGCGGCTCGGTGAGCAGGCTCCGTACGCGGCCCGCCGCCGCGCCTCGCTCTCCGCACGCTTTCCGGGCGAACGCCTCGTGATCCCCTCGGGGAACCTCAAGGTCCGTTCGAACGACGACACCTACCCGTTCCGCCCGTACTCGGGCTACGCGCACATGGCCGGAGACCGGGCCCGGGACGGCGCTCTCGTCCTCGAACCCCGGGCGGACGGCGACCATGACGCCTACTGCTACCAGCTGCCGCGGGACAGCAGGGACAACGACGAGTTCTGGACCGGCGCCACGGCGGAGCTGTGGATGGGCCGGCGCCGCTCCCTCGCCGAGTCGGAGCTCGTGCTCGGGCTGCCCTGCCGGGACGTCCGCACGGCGGCCGGCGACCTGGCCGCCGCCCCCGCTGCACCGACCCGGATCGTCCGGGGCATCGACCCGTCCCTGGAGGCCGGCGTCACCACCGATGAGGAGCGCGACGCCGAGCTGGAGGAGGCGCTCAGCGAACTCCGCCTCGTCAAGGACGACTGGGAGATCGCCGAGCTCCGCAAGGCCGTGGAGTCCACGGTACGCGGATTCACCGATGTGATCGGTGAGCTCTCCCGGGCGATCGCGTCGTCCGAGCGGTGGATCGAGGGCACCTTCTTCCGCCGTGCACGCCTTGAGGGCAATGCCGTCGGTTACGGCTCGATCTGCGCCGCGGGCGAGCACGCGACGATCATGCACTGGACGGACAACGACGGTCCGGTGCGCCCGGGGGACCTGCTCCTGCTCGACGCCGGCGTCGAGACGCACACGCTCTACACCGCCGATGTCACCCGCACGCTGCCCATCAGCGGCACCTTCACGCCTGTGCAGCGCGAGGTCTACGACGCCGTGTACGAGGCCCAGGAAGCCGGCATGGCAGCCGTCAAGCCGGGTGCCGCGTACCGCGACTTCCACGAGGCGTCCCAGCGGTACCTGGCGGCACGGCTGGTCGGGTGGGGCTTCATCGAAGGCCCGGCCGACCGCGCGTACGAACTCGGCCTCCAGCGCCGCTTCACCATGGCGGGAACCGGTCACATGCTCGGACTGGACGTGCATGACTGCGCGCAGGCCCGGAACGAGGAGTACGTCGACGGCGTGCTGGAGCCAGGCATGGCGCTCACCGTCGAGCCCGGCCTGTACTTCCAGCCGGACGATCTCACCGTGCCCGAGGAGTGGCGCGGCATCGGCGTCCGGATCGAGGACGACCTGGTCGTCACCGACGACGGTCACGAGAACCTGTCAGCGGGCCTGCCGCGGTCGGCGGACGATGTCGAGGCGTGGATGGCCCAGTTCGCGGGTTGAGCGCGCGTGGGGGAGGGGGCCTGGTGCGGGGTCACCCGGATCCGGACGTCGAGCTGAAGCCGGGTCCGGCCGCCTTGCCGGCTTCGGCGGCGTCGCCCCCGTGATTCGTGACCCCGGCAAGATCAAGTGGCAACCTCCGTCGGCCATGGCGCTACAACCGCCGCCTCCCACGAGTCCTCTACGTCTCCGCGTTGTTCAGCATCCGCCATTGCGATGAGTCGCGCCGGTTCTACGAACGCAAGCGAGCCGAAGGCAAGCGCCACATCCAGGCCGTCCTCGCTCTGGCCCGCCGCCGCGTCAACGTTCTCTGGCCCTCCTCCGCGACGGACGCATCTACGTACCCGTGCCACCCACCGCTCTCGCGGCCTGACAGACCGCATCAGGAATCAGTGGCCGGCGTGTCGTCGCAGGTAGCTCCGTGGTCGGTGCGGACACGGGCCAGCAGCGAACGCAGGGTGTCGCGCTCCTGCGGGGTGAGGTCGGCGAAGAGTTCGTCCTCGACGGCGGATGGCGATGTCCAGCTTGGAGACGGCGGCCGTGCCCGCTTCGGGCGGGCCCGGAGGCCACTGCGCGTCCGGTGCCGCGATCGTTGATCCTCGTCGAGATCAGCGCCGGCAGGCCATTGCTGGCGACCATGCGTCCGGCCGGTGCCGAGTCGCATCAGGGCGGGGCCAGCACCCTGCTCGGCGGGACCGTCCCGCCGGGCAACGTGGCTCCTCGCCCGCTGACGGCGGCCACGGGATTCGCGCAGTGCCGTCACATCGCAAGGCCCACCGCGCGTACGAGCACCGCGTCAGCATCCTTACGCAGAACGGCCCATGATCGTTCGCAGTAGCCACAAGGACGCGATCCGGTAAGCGCGCTCGCCGGACGTGAACCCGGTGGGTGCCGCTGTCGTTGAGACGAAAGACACGCCCGCACGCGTCGCGTGCGCAAGGGCAGGCCGGCGACCTGTGCGGCCTCTTTCCATCTCAAGGGGATTTCATGGTCCTTTCTCACCCGTACTCGACGGTCCGCAAGGGGATGGTGACGGCTGCTGTGCTCACCGCCTCGTTGCTGACTTCCGGAGCCGCTCCGGCCACCGCGGCCGATGTCTCCGGGCAGCGATCCGTCAACCATTACGTGGCCCTCGGCGACTCCTACGCCGCAGGAACAGGCCTGTCCCAGCAGACGGACGCGGAGTGCATGCGTTCCAAGGGCAGTTACCCGGCGTGGATCGCCGAGACGTACAAGCCTTCCGTCTTCAAGGACGTCACGTGCAGCGGGGCCACCACGCGCTCGTTGTGGAATCACGAGGGATCGTCCGCGCCCCAGGTCAACGCCCTCACCCGGGACACGGACCTGGTGACCGTCACGCTCGGCGGCAACGACCTCGGCTTCTCCGACGTGATCACCAGGTGTGTCCTGGCCGGTCTCACCACCCGGGAGGGGACTCCCTGCCGGGACAAGGCGGCGAAGGAGGTGGACTCGGGCTTCGCGAGGCTGAACACCCGCCTGCCCGACATGCTCGCCGACATCGAGCGGCGCAGCCCACAAGCGCGGGTCGTCGTGGTCGGGTATCCCAACCCGTTTCCGGCCGACGGGAGTACCTGCGGTTCCTCCGTGCCCCTGGCCAAGGGTGACGTTGCCTGGCTCCATCAGACCACCAACCGGCTGAACTTCATGCTGGAGCTGGTAGCTCTCACGAAGCATGCCGAGTTCGTCGACACCTCGTCGGTGTTCCGGGGCCACGACATGTGCCGACCCTCCTCCGGGCAGTGGATCAACCCGCTGCTGCCGCAGACGTCCGGATCGGCACATCCCAACGCAGTCGGCCACCTGATCACAGCGGTCGAGGTGTACGAGCGGCTCGAGAAGTAGTCACTCCCTCTTTCCGGGGGGTCGGAGCAACACTCCGGCCCCTACGGAACGGCAAGAGAGCGACAAGGTCTCGCCAAGGGCTTCCGGCGAGTGTGTGAGCCGTTCGTCCGCGCATGCGGCCGAGCACGCCACGGAACACTTGGACAGGATCGAGCGCCACGCATGAACGGGATCATGGAAACGCGGACCACTGCCTCCGCTCCGACCTGGTCGCATGATCGGAACCTCGCACCCGACGCTGACTGCGACGCCTTCATCAGAGACATCTACGACCAGTACGGCCCTCTGCTCGTCCGGTACGCCGCGCGCCTGCTGGACGGTGACTGGCACAAGGGGGAGGACGTCCTCCAGGAGACTGCTGCCCGCGCCTGGAAACACGCCCGTCTCCTGGGCACCCGCAACGAAAGCCTCAGACCGTGGTTGTTCACCGTGACCAGGAATCTCGTGATCGACCATCACCGGGCGCGTCAGGTGCGGCCGTTGGAGCACATGTCCGTCGAGGAGCTGGACGTCTCCAGCAGCGACAACACGGCATCCACGATCGACTCCCACGTGGTGTCGCAGGCCCTGGGAGAGCTGAACGAGCAGCAGCGAACCGTCATCCTCCTCATGTACTACCTGGAATACAGCGTTGCCCAAGCGGCCGAGCACCTCGGCATACCGGCGGGCACCGTCAAGAGCCGTGCCTTCTACGCCGTGCGGGCGTTGCGCAAAGTGCTGGAAAAGCAGGGGATCCTGGGGGTGTGACCATGGCGCGGCCCCGGTCGCACGGTCGTCAACGGGGCCTGTAGTCCAGACTGGGAAGCACGACGGACCTGAAGTAGGCGAGCAGGTGGGTCGTGTCGGGGTCTGCCCCCGTCACTGCCCGCTGCGACAACATCGCACCGAGCACCAGCTGGGGGAAGTAGGCGATGGCAGGACAGTCCCTGGAGACTTCCCCCCCCCCGCTCAACCGCACGGCACAGCAGCAGACGCAGTGCTTCCAGACGCCCTTCGACGACATGTCTGCGCAGGGCTTCCGCGAGATGGCCGTCGCCGCGTACCGCGTGCGTTGTCGAGGAGAGCAGACGGACGGTTTGCCCCCCGTCTGCTCCCGCCCTCACGGCAAGGCGCGCAGGTTCCAGGAATCCTGAGCGCCATGCCGCAGGAACCCGTACGGGAGTCCGTGAATCATAGGGTCTCGCGTACGGGTTGGGGGCGGCGAATCAGACGTCACCGGGGGCATCTGGGTGGACCGGGCACGGCCCGAAGTCTGAGCCCTGGCTGGCCGGGTGCAGATGCCGACGGTGGACGCGAAGTAGAGTTCGTCACCCAGCATGGTCCACCGTGCTCAGGCTTGCGCGGCCGAACCCTCCCGCTCTCCGTGCGCGATCAGCAACTTGTCGCCAGAAGGCGCGGGTTGGGTGAAATCGCCGCGCGGGAAGCTGGGTCAAGGAGTGGCCCATCGGCCTGGTGTGGAACCACCACGACTGGCTGGAGCGCGGCGGACAGAACCCGCAGGGCTACCGGGCCGCCATCGACGAACGGCTCGGCGCGTCCTCCTCGCTGGACGAGTTCAGCGCGAAGGCCCAGTTCGTCAATTTCGAGTCGATGCGGGCCATCTTCGAGGCGTGGAACGCCAACCTGTGGAACGACGCCGGCGGGCTGCTGCTGTGGATGTCCAACCCCGCGTGGCACAGCACCGTGTGGCAGACGTACGACTACAACCTGGATGTGAACGGCACCTACTACGGGGCCCGGGCCGGCTGCGAGGCCCATCATGTGCAGGCCGACCAGGTGGACTGGAAGGTCCTCGCGGTCAACCACACCGGGGAGGAGCTGCGCGGCGCGGAGGTGCGCGCCGAGGTGCTAGACCTGTCCGGACGTCCTCTGGCCGATCGGCAGCGGCGGAAGGTCGACATCGCCGCCTCCGCGACGGCGCAGGCCTTCGCGGTGCCCCGGCCCGACGGCGACCACCCCCTGCACCTGGTGCGGCTGCGTCTGACGCACGCCGACGGACGGACGCTGTCGCAGAACACGTACTGGCGCTACGAGCAGCCCGAGGACATGCGGGCCCTGAACGACCTCACCGACGCCCGACTGCAGATCTCCGGAGCCCGAACGGTCCGCCGCGACGGCCGGCTCATCCTCTCCGTCACGGTGCGCAACAGAGGTCGTGTCGTCGCGCCCATGGTGCGCCTCGCGCTGCGCGACCACCGCTCGGGGAAACGGGTGCTGCCCGCACGCTACTCCGACAACTACCTGTGGCTGCTGCCCGGCGAGGAGCGTGACATCACGGTGTCCTGTCCCCTCGGCAGCCACGACCGCGGCGACCTGGAGGTGACCGCGCAGGGCTACCGCACGTCCACGGTCTCCACCCGCGGCCGGCGCTGAGCCGTCGACGGCACCCGGCGCACGTCACCATCCGGCGGCCGCCGGACCACAGCCTCTGCGCGGATCGCTCAGGCGTCGGTTCCGGTGAGAGCGGCGGTCGCCTGCCAGAGCTTCCCGGCGACCGCCAGGTCCAGGCCCGCCCGGCCGGGCTTGCGGATCAGCGGGTGGCCCGTGAAGCTGAACAGCCCGTCCGGTCCGACGTAGGCGTTGCCGGGGACGTCCTGCGTGGCCGCGTACATGAGCGGCAGCGCTCCGCGCTCGGCGTCCTGCACCAGGAACGGGAGCCGGTTGACGAATCCCAGCGGCGAGTGCGTGACCAGTCCGGTGCGCGCGATGCCAGGGTGAGCGACGACCGAGCGGACACGGCTGCCCGAGTCGGTCAAGCGGCGCTGCAGTTCCAGCGAGAACAGCACGACGGCGAGCTTGGACGACTCGTACACGGCCAGCCCGTTGTACTTGCGGGAGCGCCAATCGAGGTCGTCGAGATCCAGCTTGGCGAAGCGGTGCAGCTGACTGGAGACCGTCACCACGCGGTCGGTCAGCCGCGGCAGCAGCAGGTTGGTGAGCACGAACGGCCCGAAGTAGTTCGTCGCGGTCTGCACGTCGAGACCCTGCGCGGTCCGTGCCGCCGGGATGTCCATCACCCCGGCATTGTTGATCAGCACATCGATGTCCCCGGTGTACGACCCTGCGAACGCGTGCACCGAGTCCAGGTCGGCGACATCGAGTCGCCGGACATCGAACTCTCCACGCATCCCGTCCACCGCCCGGCGCGTCTTGTCGACGTCGCGCACGGCCAGCACCACATGGGCGCCGGCCCGGGCGAGTTCACGGGCGGTCACCAGCCCGATCCCCCCACCCCCACCGGTGATCACCACCGTCACGCCGGCCATGTTCGGCAGCTGGTCCGCGGTCCATTTGGCCATACGAAACTCCTCCAGAGGCGGGCTTGCCCGATTCCTGACATCGCCCAGTAGAAACGGACCGTGCCGACGGATGAAGGACATGCCCAACCACTGAACGGCAGGGCGTGGCTAACCGTGCGCACGTGCCGGACCATGAGGTGGCGGCATACGACATACGGCACGAGGCATTCGAGGCGGGAAGCTGATGGTGGACACGACACTGGATCGCGACGGCCTGGCCGGCTTCCTGCGCGGACGCCGGGAGTCCCTGCAACCCGAGGACGTCGGGTTGCGCCGCGGCACACGACGGCGCACGGCCGGGCTGCGCCGCGAGGAGGTCGCCGAGCTGTGCGACATGTCGGCCGACTACCTGGCCCGGCTCGAACGCGGTGGTGGTTCCCAGCCGTCGCAGCAAATGGCGGCAGCCATCGCCCGGGGCCTGCGCCTGACCCCGGACGAGCGCGACCACTTGTTCCTGCTGTGCGGGCACCGCCTTCAGACACGGCAACTGCGCGAAGCACACATCAGTCCCGGGCTGCTGCGCGTCATGGACCGGCTGCAGGACACCCCGGCGCAGATCGTGGGCCCGGTCGGCGAGACGCTGCAGCAGACGCCGCCGGCCGTGGCGCTGCTCGGCGACGAGACGCGTCACACCGGCCCGGCGCGCAGCGCCCTCTACCGGTGGTTCACCGACCCCGCCGCCGCCCGCCATCGGTACCTGCCGGACGACCACGACCTGCACAGCCGCGTCTACGTCGCCGTCCTGCGCGCCAGCGCCACCGCGCAGGGGCCCGGGTCGCCGGCCGCCTCGCTGGTGGCCGACCTGCAGCACAACAAGGAATTCGCCGAGCTGTGGAACCGCCAGGAAGTGGGACTTCGGTGGAGCAGCGCCAAACGGTTCGTCCACCCCGAGGTCGGACGCATCGACCTGTACTGCCAGACACTGCTCGACCCCGACCAGGGGCAGTCCCTGCTCATCTTCACCGCCACGCCCGGCACCGAGAGCCACGACAGACTCGCCCTGCTGACCGTGCTCGGCGCCGACACGTTCACAGGTTCCTGACGCACATGAGGTCTTTTTCGGAGCCGAGCGCCTTTCGACGCGGCCGTCGCGTGGAGAGCGGGACAGGACACGGCGACCGGCACCACACTCTCGGTACTTCCTGCGCGCAGCCGACGCCTCAGGGAACCGACGGGGGTGACGGCCACGCGAGCGGCTGGTGCGTGGACGCTGGATCTTCAAACGGCCCGCACTGTGGCCCTCATCGGCGTGGCTGGTTGGAGGAAGGGGCCGGAAAGCAGGCGAGTGGGGTGCGGATCGACATCCAGGTGAAAGTGCTGGGCTTGGGTGGCCAGGACAAGCACCGCCTCGACCTGGGCAAAACGTGCTACGGAACAGCCGCAGGGTGCGGTCTTCGGTGCGATGGTGCAGGACGGACTTGTTGCCGTGGGTGGGTACCTGATCCGTTCCTTCGCTGCCCCCTCGCCGGTGAAGTGCACATGTTCGCCGGTCCAGCCGTCGAAGATGCCGGCGGGCGTTGTGAACAGGAAGACGTTCTGGGTCGTTCGGGAGGGGCTGATGCGCGGGTGGATTCTTCCGCCGTAGCGTCTCCGCGGGCGACCTCCTGGTGAAGGTGACCGGGGAGAAGAACCCGACGGAGGTCTCCGTACGTCGCTATCCCCAGGAGCACGACTTCCTCGGCCTCGGCAGCCGTGAGAAGTACGCGGCGGCCGTGCGGGAGACGAACACCGTCCTGCAGCAGTGCGCCTTCGACCTGCTGGCCGGCATAGCCACCGCCGCCCGGCTCCCCGACGGCGGCGTCCTCGTCCTGGCGAACGACGAGGACGAGGACACCCCAGGTGGAAGGTGCTCACCCTGCCGGAGTTCGAGGAGCTCGAACCCGAGGACGAGACCTGAGCCCCCCTGCGCCGTCGCTCGACTCATCGCGGGAGCTTCGCAGTGCGCTCGGGATGAGCCGCGGTGACGTACCGCATCGCGGTGTCGGAGCTGATGCCGAACAGACGCATCAGGTGCAGCGGGTCCTCGACCTCGAACGCCTCATCACGGATCCGGTCCTGCCGCAGCGTCGTCATCGTGAGTCCAGTGGGCCGGAAGACCTTGTTGAACGTGGTTCCGCTGATGACCGAGTGCGTCGTGTCGACTGCGGACCAGCGGGTGATCAGCAGATGCGGATTGCTCGTGACCGGCCATCGACGGTGACGTTCGCGGATCCAGTCAGAGGCGCAGCGATAGGTGAACTCGTCCAGGTAGATGATGTGCCGTTTGCCGGGGCGCCGGACGACGAGACGCTCACGCGACAGGTCAAGGTCCGTGAGCAGCAGCCGGCGCAGATCGGTGCCGTTGAGCGCATGGACGCAGACCAGCACCATCACGAAGCGCTCGAAGTCGTCCTTCGCGTGGCTGAGGACCCCCGCCAGCCGGTCCGAGGGTACGGAAGGGGGAGGCTTCTGGATCCCGGCGAAGATGAGGCCACGAGTGGGGGTCCTTGAAGATCACTCGCTCTTGCCGCAGGGCCCGGAAGACGTTCCGCAGGACGATGTGGATCGTGCGGGCGGGCGTCCCCTTGCGTGTGGCGATCGCATCCTTCACGTCGTCGCGGCTGATTTCCCGGAGGCTCTCGACACCGTCCGCCAGCCATCCTTGAAGGATCGGCTTGAAGACATGGAAGTACCGGAAGATGCTGCGGTAGGTGCGGCCGGAGTGCTCCCACTTGCCCTCGCCTCGCACCACCTTGATCCAGACGGCCACCTCTTCCGCGATCGTCTCGGGCAGCGCAGCGAGCTCCTCCTTCAGTCTCACCTCATGCGTGTCTCTGCGGAATTCCGGATCCGGGACCAGGAGCTCGCGGGCCTCCAGGAACTGGGAGACCCGCCGGCCGGTCACTCGCCGACTCGTCTCCACGAGGGCCCGGATGTCGGACTCCAGCAGGGGGCATCGGCACCGAGCCAGGACACCAAGATGTTCAAGGTGCGCCGTGTTGTGAAGGCCGGGCCCTTGGCCCACATCTCCTCCTTCATCACGCGGTCCAGGTCGGTGAGCAGTTGCTGAGCGGAGGTGGTCAGCGACGGCAGGTTCTGCAGGCCGAGTTCCACGACCGGCCGCCAGTTGCGTCGGATCTCGAACAGCGGCTGCTGCCCGGGAGCGGCCAGGTGTTCGGAGACAGGTCTGGGTGGCGCAGCAATGCGGGTTTCGTCCTCACGGCGTGGGCCCCCGTGTCGCGCCGGAACCGGTGCGCCTAGCAACAGTTGGGTCCAGGGCTGGGTGTCGATCTCACGGCCGTGGATCACCATGTGCACGCGGCATCCGCGGCAGAGTCCGCCGGCAAGGGGCAGGTCGGCACGTCGGCAGCGCTCGCACGTGCCGGTGGAGGCTTCGAGTCTCTTCCTCTTCAGGTGCGTGAACGCCTCGCAGGTCAGGCAGACCTGGCGCAGTTTCGCTGAGAACCAGCAGCCGCAGTGTCGGCAAGACCGCGGGGTTTCCGGGTGGCTCGGCCGGGGCCGGCGCGGGCGGCCGGTGGTCCTGGGCTTTTGCCGCTCACGGGGCTCGTGCGGTTCCTCCCAGGCCCGCAGCATCCCGGCGCGCAGAAGGATCTCGCGGACAGATCGGGTGTAGTTGGGTATGTCGTTGAGCATCAGCTCGTCGACGTGGTCGTCGCCATCGGCGTCTCGGACGGCGAGCGCCAGGCGCAGCATCTCGAGCAGCTTGCGCTGCATCGGCTTGCTGACGCCGGTCTCGGCCGCGAAGGCCGCGGTGTGCTCGACGAGTTCGGCATAGCCGGTCAGCGGGCGCTGCAGAATGCGGCGGCAGATGTCGATGGACAGCATCCGGCGCACGGGGAAGAGCGGCAGCTGCCCCGGGAAGGCGGGCGGAAGCACTGCAGGATCGTTTCGCGTCGGCGCCTCCGCCGCCGCGCGAAGGTGTTCCACCCAGTGCAGCCGCTCACGCTGGTCGGCGCCGACGCGGCCCGTGCGGCGGCCGTACTTCCTCAGCGGCTGGGCGTAGCTGGGAGCGAGGCCGTAGTAGAGCAGCATCAGCTGGCGGCTGCGCGGGGGGCTCCTTTCTGGATCGGTGACCCACGCCGCGTCTTCCTCGATCCTGACCGCGTGCAGGCACGCCCGGCACAGGACGTCGGAGTTGAGGAATCCCGCATGCCGGCACCGCAGGCACGGTCCTTGCTCAGGGTGGTTCTTCCGCCACTCCGTACACCCCTGGCACGTCGCCGACCCGAGCATGCCCCAGCCCCGGCAGTCCGTGCACTCCGCCGGGGTTGCTTTCGTCCCCATCCGTCAGTTCGGGGGCAGTGAGCGCGGTCCGCTCGTCCGACGCGGCGTGGGCCGCACGGGCCCGCCTCCGCTCTCCTCGGCTCCCACGGCCTTGCGCAGTTCCTCACCCTCGCTCGCGCTCGCAGCGAGCGGCTCGGCCTGGAGCAGGTCGCCGACGGTGCAGTTCAGCACCGCGCACATCTTGTCCAGATCGTCGAGGCGCACCGTGACCGGCGTGCCGCTCCACATCGCGGCGACCTTACTCAGCGACGGTGTGAAGCCGACCGTCTTGAAGGCCTCCAGCAGCTCGGTGGGACGCCACAGATCCCGCTGGGCCGCCACCATCCTCAAGTTCCACTTCACCGAAGGTTCCCCTTGTCCATCACCAGGCGCTGGGCCGCCCGCGAGCTCGAAGCAACATTGGCATGCTCGGGGTCGGCTTGGGCAGTCGCCATGTACCGAAGAGTCGTGGTTGCCCATTCGTGGCCCAAAACCCGCTGGACCTCCCACAACGTCATCCCGCGCTCGTAGTTGTGGGTCGCGCAGGCGTGCCGGAGGAGGTGCGGGAAGAGGTCGGTGACCGGGCCGGTCAGGTAACTGGCGGCCGCGGCGTGCAGCTGTCGGCGGAACGTCGACGGCGTGATCGCCGGAGCGATCGGCAAGTTGAGTGCCGCCACCGCCTTCGGCTTCCGCTCCGACGGCCACAACGGTGCCGACGTATGCTCTACGTCGTCGCCGAACTCCGCCCGGACCTCTTCGATGTACCACCACAGCAACTCCCGTCCCTCGCGGAAGAGATACGCCTCGCGTTGCCTTGGCCCCGACCCTCGGGATCCCTTGCCGTCCACGACGAACCGGCCCCACTGGCCGTGCTCCCAGTGGATATCCCCGATCGTCACCGGGCACAGCTCGGCCGCCCGGACACCCGACAGGTATGCGACCTTGGTCATGACGTAGTCGCGGCAGGCGACCGGGTACTTCCGCGCATACGGCAGCTGCTCGCGCCAGCGCGCGAAGAACTCCTTCATCGCCGTCTGCGAGGGCGGGATCCTCAGCCCAAAGTCACCGCGATGATGCGGCCTGTTGAACGGGTCGATCGGCGACTCCACCGCCGCCCCGAACCGCATCATGATCTCGTGGGCGTAACGCTGCTCGAGGAACGCGAAGAACGCATCGATATGTTGCAGTTTCAGCTGGTTGGTGCGGTGGGCGCGCTTCCCCGGGCCGGCGAAGTACTTGTCGACTTCGCGCGGGGACAGCTGCCAGGGAACGGTGCCGTAGAAGTCGCAGACCTCGATGACAGGCTTGATCAGCTGGTCGATCGTCGACGGCGCCAGCCCGGCAGCGTCCCGGGCCCACTGGTACTCGGTGAGCGCGTCGACGAAGAAGCTCTCCTCGTCCTGTGCCGACATCCGTGCTTGGCGTCGCCGTTGAAGGGTGACGACGTCGGCCAAACCGGTCTCGATCGGCCCAGACTCCTCCTCCACCGCGCTGCGGGGCGGCACGAGCGTGAGGGTGCGACCTTCGGAATCTGACACAAGCACAGAGATTACTGGAGAAGCTCAGGAGTTCTCATAGTTACTCGCAAATTCCTGGAGACCGCGAAATGGCGACTGGACGTGCCTCTGACCTGCTCAGGATCCCCTTCAGCATCCTGGAGGGCGCTCCGGGAACCCGCGCGTCATCCACTAGACCTCGTCCAGGTCGCCTGCGAGAGTGCCGGTGTCGACGGCGTCGATGTGGATGTGTTCGCTCTGTTCGAGGGCCGCTGCCACCAGCTGAGTCTTGTGCTGCCACCGGCGGTAGAGAGTTGCCCTGCTCGTGCGCGCCTCCGCGCTGACCATGTCGATCGTCAGTGCTTCGAAGCCCACGTCTTTGAGCACTTCCCGGACCGCCGCGAAGATGATGCGCCGGCGTTCTTCGCTCAGCCGGGACGGACCTGGGGCTGGAGTTGCCGGTGTCGTCTGCATGAGGAATTCCACTTTCGGTAGCGGTAGCGGTAGCGGTAGCGGTAGCGGTAGCGGTAGCGGTTGTCGGGACTCGTGACGGGGCGAGGGCTGAGCCGGGGCGCGGTCGGCTGCGGTCACGGACGCATGGACGTACGGGCTCTGCCCGGGGCCCGTCGTCCCCCGGGCAGAACCCCGCACGCTCGATTCGGAATCACGTGCCGGACGAGCTGAACCCAAGGAGGGCTCCCGCCGTTCCTAGCCTCGGGCTCATCAACGCCCCACAGAAACGAGCTGCGGCACGTTTCTGCGAACGGCAGTCGCCGACGTCCGCGACCAGGACGCCGGCGCCACTCACGAAAGGACCGCACACCTATGCCGGTCATCAACAACTCTCTGCCGGAGCCCGACCGCGAGACCGCGGGTGCGGCGCTGCAGGCGACCCTGGCCGACCTTCTCGACCTGTCCCTGGTGGCCAAGCAAGCCCACTGGAACCTGTACGGCCCGCGCTTCCGCTCGGTTCACGTCCAGCTCGACGAGGCCGCCACCATCGCCAGGAACCACGCCGACACGGTGGCCGAGCGCGCGGCCACACTGGGCGTCAGCCCGGACGGACGGGCCGCGACCATAGCGGGAACCAGCGGGGTGCCCGCCTTTCCGTCAGGCTGGACCAAGGACAGCGACGCCGTCGAGGCCTTGGTGCACGCGCTCTCGGCAGTGACCGAGAGACTGCGTGAGCGCATCGTCGAGATCGGCCCGGTGGATGTCGTCACCGAGGACCTCCTCATCGGACTGGCGGCCGATCTGGAGAGGCAGAGCTGGATGTTTCAGGCGGAGAACCGGGTCTGACCGGTCCTCCTGCGGCTGACCGCTCGGCGTACGTCCTGTGAGCCGGGGCTGCTCGGCGTGGCGTCCGCACAGGGCGAACGGACGGTTCCTGCGAGGCGATCCTCGCCCTGCGCTCCTGGTGTCGGGCGAAGATCGCCTCGTCGTCCCGGTCATGGGAGGGTCCAGGTCTGGTTCGCGGCACCGGTGCAAGGCCACAGGACGGCTCGGGTTCCGTCGGCGGACCGGCTGTCGTAGACATCCACGCACTTGGCGGCGAAGCGGGCCACCAAGTCGTCGGTCGCGTTCAGATCGAACTGCTGAGCGGCTGCGCCGGTGCAGGACGCCACCCGGACGGCTGTGCCGTTGTCCTTCGAGGCGCCGACGAGATCCATGCACAGGCCCTGCGAACGGACCGTACCGTCCGAGCGGAACTCCCAACGCTGATCGGCGGAGCCGTCACACGTCCGGATGGTCAGCTGAGCCCCGGCGCCTCCTCCGGAGAGGCACTTGCCCGACTGCCGGCCGGTCAGCGTTTGCCCGGTCACCGTACCGTCCTTGCGGTCAGGGGCCGCCTCGTCGCCGGACGTCTTCGCACCGGCTCCTGAGGCAACTCCTGAGCTGTCGGACACGGCCTCGCCGACGTCTTCGGGCGCATGGGCCCCGCTGGTGTTCTTCCCCTTCTCCTGGTCCTTCTCCGCGCCGTCCGGCGGGACCTCCCCGGTGTTGCCGGCCTTCCGCTTCTCCTCCGCGGACTCCGCGCTGTTCTTCGCCCCCTCGTCGGAAGGGGCGGCTTCGGAACGGGTGCTTCCGGCCCGCGGGTTCTCGCCGGCGAGATGGGACGCGGTGGGGGTTCTCGGGTCGTCGCCGAGACCTGGCAGCAGGAGCGCCCCGAGAAGCAGTAGGGCGCCGGCGATCGCCCCGACGAGGACCCGTGTGCGCGGAAGGCGGGACGGCGATGTCGCACTCTCCTCAGGCGGGCGGCCGTGCGGCGGGGGTGTGCTCCCGGCACCGGAAGGGCGAGCTGCGGGGACTGGTGTGCCGGACGTACCGGACGCCGCACGGCGGGTCGCCCGCAGCGCCCGGGCGACATTGGCGCGTTGCGCCTCGTCCGGTGTCCGGGTCTCGCCCGACGTCTTTGCCGGGTCCGTCGACGGCTTCCGGACCGGCAACGGGATGGGCCCGGGGCCTGTCTCGCCACCCGCCGGGATGCCGGCTGGATCCGTGCTGTCCGTCTGTGGCATCGTTCTTGCTCTCATTCGTCCGAGGAGTCAGGGGTCGGGTCGGGAGGTGGGGCCGGCGGACGGCCGCCCGGTGCGGAAGGCTGACGGGTTCGAGAACGGGCCCGAGGACGACGTCGGCGGCTGCTCGGCCCGGGATGTCCGAACTCCGTTCGGTGCCCCGGTACGTGAAGACGCCCTGGTCCAGGGCCGGCCTGTGCCTCGAACAGACACCTCGCCGAGACGGCAGAGGCACGGTTCGACCACTCGGTTGCCGACGGCCGGGCGGCGGACATACGGCCTCTCCTCGGATGAGGACGAGTGAACGGCAGGATCGGTTCACGCACGGACCCGTGCGGAAGCCTAATGCCCTGGAGGAAACGACCTCGCCCCGTCGGACGCTGTGTTCACCTCCGGCAACGGCAACATCGAGGTGCTTCTCGGTGATCACCTGCACCCTCGTGCGTCTCCACACGCGCAGGTGAACCGGCGCCTTGTTCCGGTCGTTCACAGCGGAGGGACACACGTTCGGTGATCATGGCGCGCAGCTCCGCGACGGACGCTCCACCGCGCCTTCCGAGGGCGAGGTTCCGAACATGGTGTCCCGGCGAGTTCGCCCGTGACGGAACGAAGAGGAACATCTGCGATCGGTTCACGGCTCCGCCGCGTCCTGCTGTCCGGAGCCAGTGCTGGCAGGCGCCCTGGTGACGTTCAACGCCCCAGCCACGCAGGCGCACTACAGCCAGTGTCCTCCCGGGCACTTCTGCATCTGGCAGCACAGCATCTACGAAGGCCGCTTCTTCTCCAGCCCGAACAGCAGGCCCAACGTCGGCAGCTACATGAACGACCGTACGTCTTCGGTCTGGAACCGGACCAGCCGCACCGTCTGCATGAACCGGCACGAGGGCATGAGGTGTTACCGGGCCGACGGCTCGACCGGCGTCATGCCCATCCACAACGATCAGTTGACCAGCTTCCAGCTCGTGTAGTCCTCACCCGTCGGGGGATCTTGCCGCACTGGCCGTCCTCAGGCGTCGGGGCAGATGCTGTCCCGGACAACCCAGCCGGTGGCCGGAGCCGTCCGGGACAGCTGAGAAGTCCCGCACTCCGACCGGTCCGCCGGACCATCCCGGCCAAGGCTCTCAGAGCGCAGGACCCTTACTCCTCGGAACCGGGAGCTTGTGCTTCCCGACCGCCCTCTCCGGCACGGTGGGCGCGGGGTCCTCATCCATGTCGAGGGCGGTGAGCCGGTCACGGACCTGCTGAGCGCTGTGTGCCATCTTCCGCGCTTCAGCGTTTTCGAGGGCGTCGGCCCAGTCCGTCCGTGCGCCTTCCCGGTCGCCCATGGCCAGCCGGGTGTCGCCGAGCCGCATCAGTGTGCCGGTGGCGTTCCTGTGGTCCCCCAGTTCCCCGAACGCCCTCGACGCACGCTGGTACGTGGTCACCGAGTCCTCGTAACGGCCGAGAAGGCGGAGGTTGTGGCCCAGAATGTCCCACCCCTGGGCGAGCTGCCAGGGCGCGTCGAGGCGGTGGAACAAGGCGATGCCCTCCTCGCTGTACAGAAGGCTCTGCTCGAGGTTCCCCAGGTTGGAGTGGAACCAGGCGAGTTCGAGGAGGCACTCGGCCAACCACAACTCTTCGCCTGTCTCACGGGAGAGCTCCAGTCCTCGCTCGGAGGCCGCCACAGCTTCCGCGGTCCGCCCGAACAGGAACAGCGCACAGGCCGTGACGTAGTGGGCCCGTGCCTGTTCACCGATGTCGTCGAGCTCTTCGAAGATCGTTGTCGCGTGTTGCAGCTGGTGCAGAGCTTGCTCCTGATGGCCGAGGTAGCCGTGGATGCCACCCAGGTGCCGTAGGCAACGGCCCTCTTCGAGGAGGTTGTTCCGACGTCGGGCCACTTCGAGGGCGGGGGTCAGCGCGGTGATGGCTTCGGGCCAGAACTCCTGACGGTTGAGGTATTCCTTGAGTGACCAGGCGAGCCCGGTGGTGTGAGGGTCGAGCTTCTGGCTGACGGCGGTGTGGAGCAGGCCGGTCAGCACGTGGTGTTCGGCGGTGAGCCATCGGGTCGCCTGCTTGACGGTGGTGAGTTCTTCCGGAGTGACGCCCGAGCGGGGTGCACCGAGTTCGAGGTCGTGCGATGTGTCCTGTTTGAGGAACCGGTTCGCCTCGCAGGCCGTGAACATGTAGTGGTCCAGGACCCGGAGAGTGGCGTGATGACGACCCTGGCCGGTGTCGTGGGCGTGAGCGAGCTCGGTGGCGTAGCCGCGTAGGAGGTCGTGCAGGCTGTAGCGACCGGGCAGCGGTTGTTCCACGAGGCAGGAGCTGAGCAGTTCGGCGAGTGCGCGGCGGGTCCGGGAGAGGGGAAGGCCGGCGAGGCTGGCTGCGGCGGGGGCGGTGATGTGGGGGCCGGGATGCAGGGCCAGCAGGCGGAAGAGCCCGGCGGCGTGCTCATCCAGTGACTGGTAGGACCAGGAGAAGACGGTGCGCACGTCGGTGGTGGTGTCGAAGCCGGCGAATGCTTCGAGTCCGCCGTGGGTGTGTTGCAGGTCGTCGACCATGGCGTGGAGGGGGAGCGAGGGGTCGAGTTCCGCGCGGGCAGCGACCACGGCCATGGCCAGGGGAAGCCGTCCGCACAGACGGATGATGTCGGCTGCGGCGGTGGGCTCGGCGGCGAGTCGTTCGGTTCCCAGACGCCGTTCGAGGGCCTCGTGCGCCTCGGTCGGTGAGGGCAGAGCGAGCCGGAGGGGCTTGGCACCGTCGGTGGTGATGAGGCCGGGCAGTTGGTTGCGGCTGGTGATCAGGGTGAGGCAGCCCGCTCCTGCGGGAAGCAGGGGGCGCACCTGCTGCTCGTCGCGGGCGTTGTCCAGGACGAGGAGGATCTGCCGGTCGGCGAGGAGACTGCGGAAGAGCGTGCTCCGGTCGGCGGTGTCTTCGGGGATGCGCAGGGCGGGGACGCCCAGGGCGGTGAGGAAGCCGTGCAGGGCGCTACCGGGGTCGACGGCGGGTGCGTGCGGGTGGAATCCGCACAGGTTGACGAAGAGCTGCCCGTCGGGGAACGAGGAGGCGACGCGGTGCGCGTGGTGCACGGCGAAGGTTGTTTTGCCGACACCGGGAGCACCGCTGATGACCACAGCGGGGGCAGTGGCGGGCCCGGGGCGGCCCGGTGCACCGCTGACGGCGGACAGCCACGCGCCTTCGGCCGCTCGTCCCGCGAACACCGGCAGGCTACGCGGCAGTTGCGCCGGACGTGCCAAGGGCAGAGGCAGGGACGCGGTTCTCCCGCCGTCCGCGACCGCTGCACCACGTGCGTCGGACTCGGCTTCCGCGTCGTCGGGTCCGTCGGCGGCCGGGCCGGTCGACGAGGTTGCCTCGCCCCCGCCCGGCGCCCCGGTCGTGGTGGTCCCGCTCCAGTGGCGGCCGTGCTGGGTCACCGTGTCGGTCGTCCGGTCGGCCGGGTGCAGGGGCGGCAGGTCATGGTGGAGGATGCCCTGGTGCAGGGCGCGTAGAGCCGGGCCCGGTTCGAGGCCGAGCTCGTCGGCGAGGTGCCGGCGCACGTCGGTGTAGCGCTGCAGCGCTTCGGGGTGCCGGCCGGCGAGGTACAGGGCTCGCAGCAGCAGGGCCCAGCCGGTTTCCCGCAGGGGGTGCTGCGCGGTTATCTCCTGTGCCGCGTTGAGGGCTTCGGTGATCCGGCCTTGCAGGAGGAGGCCAGTGGTGCGGATCTCGCGGGTGGTCTGCCGCAGTTCTTCCAGGCGTGCTGTCTCCTGGACGGCGAACAGATGGTGTGCGGCGTCGGCGAACGCCGTGCCGCGCCACATGTCCAGGGCCTTCTGGGCCTCTTCCACGACGCGATCGGGTCGGCCTTGGTCCATCAACCGGTGTGTTTGGGCGACGGAGCGCTCGAAGCGCACGGTGTCGCGGTTCTCGGGCGGCACACGCAGGGCATAGCCCAAGGGTTCGGTGACCAGCATCTCGAAGGCCCCCTGGCGGCGAAGATGCTGGGGTTCCAGGGTCGCGCGTACCTTGCTGATGTGGGCGTGCAGGGAGCTCAGCGCTGCGCATGGTGCCCGCCCCGGCTGCTGCGGCCACAGTTCCTCGCACAGAGTCTGCGGAGAGACCGCCAAGCCGTCGGCGAGCAGCAGGCGAATCAGCAGCAGTCGCTGTCTGCGCCGACCCGGGTCGAGTACCGCCCCCGCCCGCCGTACCTCCAGCGGACCCAGCAGCCCGAAGTCGAGACCTTGTCCCACAGCTGTCACCGTACCCAACAGAATCTCACTTGGCGGCGTCACCCCTGGGGCACACACCTGGCCAGGATCCGGCACACGGACAACAAGTTCGCGCGGCGACGGAAGCCGGCCTCGACTCCACCGGCACCCACAGGAATGTTGTCGCGGCGGCTCTGGGGACAGGAGCGACGAGGACCCCGTTGTCCGCTTCCCGCATATCGGACAGGATATTAGCAGGACGTCGTCCGGCGGCAGGATTTGTCAACTGCGCGATGCGCCGACGTGACGAGGGAGCCCCGCCGCCCGGGATGCCGGTGGTGGGTCAGCGGGCCAGGTCGAAGATGGCGGTGTGGGGCAGGTCGAAGATGGCGGGGTGGGGCAGGAACACGGTGTCCCCGTCCTTTGCCGTCGCCGGCGTCGAGATGTACCAGGTGCCCCGGTCCAGCTCTGCCGCCTCCTTGGCTTGGCGCCGACTTTCCGTGAGTAGACGCAGCGAGCGGTTCTGTCAGCAGTGCTGCGGCACGTGGCGCTCTCCACGTCGCGCATCTCCGCCTCGGTCGGATCGAGCTCGGCATCGCCGGCCATACGAGGACCTTGAGGCCGCGGACGCCCGAGGCGTCGTGCACCTCTGCCGAGAATGTGAGCGACCCGGCGTGGCTGCCCGTCGGAGCTACGTAATGGGGCGAGTCAACCTTCACGGTCGGTTTCGTGGCGGGGGAGGCCATGGCGAGGCCACCGGCGGTCACCGCGCCGATGACGGCGACGGCGACGGCGACGAGGGACGAGGGACGAGAGAAGGACGCTCTTGGACATGGGAGGTTCTCCTGGTTCATGCGGGAGCCGGCGTGGTGTGCCTGGCGATTCGGACAGGAGAGAGGGGCGAAAAGGACGGTGCCACCGTCTGCGGAGCTGCCCCGGGGCTGCCTCCCCGATGTTTTCGAGACTGGGGCCCGAGGCCCGGTCCGGTCCGGTCCTCAGGAGGCTGGATGATCGTCGTGTGCAACCAGGTGGAGAAATCTCCCGCCCGTCCACCGACAGGTCGCCGTTGCCCGCGAACCCGCAGACGGGAGCCCGCGTTGTCCGGGTCCGAACGGCTCGTGAAGAGCGCGTCCGGCACGCGTCCGCTCCGGGATAGCACAGCAGAGCGAGAGCCTTGCGGACGGGCTCAGTAACCGGCCCTTGCGGGAGCGGCATGTGAGCAGATGTCATGACCTGCGGCGATGCATGAACCGCTGTGGATTTCAGCCCGTTGAGTGAGCGAACGGTTGTCGTCCAGAGTGGAGAAGAACATGGTCGTCGAGGGAACGAGCACTGACCGGTTCGAACCGGTTCGAGCGGCGCTGGCCGCGCACCTCGAAGCCGGCGAGGAGTTGGGGGCGTCGATCGCCGTCGATGTGGACGGGGTCATGGAAGTCGATCTGTGGGGTGGCCACGCGGACGAAGCGCGGACCGTGCCGTGGCACCGGGACACGTTGGTGAGCATGTGGTCGACCACGAAGACCCTCACCAATCTCGCGGCTCTCGTCCTCGTCGACCGGGGCGCACTGGATCTGTACCGCCCGGTCGCGCACTACTGGCCCGAGTTCGCCGCCCAGGGAAAGGAGCACATCGAGGTGCGGCACGTCCTGGCCCACACCTCGGGACTTTCCGGCTGGGAGCAGCCCTTCTCCATGGATGATCTGTACGACTGGCCCACCGCGAGCGCCCGGTTGGCCGCGCAGGCACCCTGGTGGGAGCCGGGCTCCGCTTCGGGCTACCACGTGCAGACTCAAGGACAGCTGGTGGGAGAGCTTGTCCGGCGGGTCAGTGGCCGCACCCTGAGGGAGTTCGTCGACACGGAGATCGCCAAGCCGACGCAAGCCGATGTCCAGATCGGTGCGCGCCGGGCCGACTGGCCGCGCATCGCCGATCTGGTGGCCCCTTCGCAGCTCGCCGGTATACCCACCGGTCTTGATCCCGACGGGATCTTCACCAGGACGCTGCTCGGAAGCCCCGCACGTGACGAGCACGTCGACACCTCGCGGTGGCGCTCCGCCGAACTCGGAGCCGTCAACGGGCACGGCAACGCACGGGGCCTGGCCCGTGCCCTCTCGGTCATCTCACGGCGCGGCCGGATCAACGGTCTCCGGCTTCTCTCCGCAGAGACGGTGGACAAGGTGTTCGACGTCCAGGCCGACGGGGTCGACCTGTTCCTGGGCGTCCCCGTCCGCTGGGGCATGGGCTACGCACTCGCCGATCCGAGGACGATGCCGCACATGCCCACCGGGAGGATCTGCTTCTGGGTCGGTCGGGGCGGTTCGATCGTCTTGATGGACCTCGACCGGCGCGTCACGTTCTCGTACACGATGAACCGGGTGGGCGACGGGATCCTCGGCTCGGAGCGCACCCACAGCTACCTCAGGCACGTCTACGAAGTCCTGGAGTCCACCGGCTGAGGTGTAACCCGCGGGCTCGGCCGGGGGCTCCGTGCGCGGCGCTGTCGGCCCGGTGGGTCAGGGCGCCGTCTCCGGGGTGCGCCCCCGCCGCAGGGCGCCGGGCGCACCACCCGATGACCAGGGCGTTGACCAGGGCACCGAGAACGATGGAGAGGTAGAACGTCCGCACCACGGTGCGACGCGGCAATCGTCCCGAAGCGTGCGCGCCGCGGCATCTCCTCGGCCACAGGCTCGATCACGTCGGGAAACCGCTGTCCGCGGCGCCCCGCACAGCCATTGCAATGTCCGCGAACGAACAGTCCGTTATCGGGTGAACCGGTTCGGTCGCCCCCTCGTAGGACAGGACGAAGGACGCTCCTCACCCGGCGACCGGGCGAGGGCAATGCCTCAGGGCCACTCGGGCCGCATCCCGGCAACCGCTCTCCGGGCCGCTGCCGACTGCCGCCCACCAGCGGTCCGATCCGTGCTGCTCACGCGGCGCAGACGGACGCACGTCAACTCAGTCACCGGCGAAGCAACTCGGGGCCCCGTTCCCCGGACGCACCTGGTACTTCGCTTGCACGGTCCGTCGAGGGCCATCAACCAACCAAGAGGGATTCCACGCATGCGCATCACCCGCCTCGTCCGTCCGAGCCGCAGATCCGCGCTGCTCGGTGTCACCGCGGCCGTAGGACTGTCCGTCGCCGCCGTCACCCTGCCCCCTGCAGCCGGCGCGGCACCCCACCACTCGATACGTCCGACGATCGTGCTGGAACACGGCGCGTTCGCCGACGCCGCGAGCTGGGACGGTGTCGTCACCCGGCTGCAGCGCGCCGGCTACCCGGTGGTGTCCGCCGCCAACCCGCTGCGTGGTCCGGCGACCGATGCTGCTTACCTGCGCAGCATCCTCGACCATATCGACGGACCCGTGGTCCTGGTCGGGCACTCCTACGGCGGTACCGTCATCAGCCAGGCCGCCGCGGGCCTCGAGGACAAGGTGAAGGCGCTGGTCTACATCGCGGCGTTCCTGCCCGACACGGGCGAGAGCTCGATCGGACTGACCGACAAGTTCCCCGGCAGCACCCTCGGCCAGGCCGTCGAGTCCGTCAACTACTCCCTGCCCGACGGTGGTCAGGGCGCGGACGTGTACATCAAGCCGGAGAAGTTCCGCAGCCAGTTCGCCGCCGACGTACCGGCGGACAAGGCCAGGATCATGGCGGCCGGGCAGCGTCCCGTCGCCGCCGCCGCTCTGGAGGAGAGGTCCACCGAGGCCGCCTGGAAGACGATCCCGTCCTGGTCGCTGGTCACCACGGAGGACCGCAACATCCCCGTGGCCGCCCAGCGCTTCATGTCGACCCGCGCCAAGGCCCGCACGACGACCATCGACGCGTCGCACGCGGTATCCGTATCCCGCCCCGAGGCCGTCACCCGCATCGTCGAGCAGGCGGCCCGCACGGTCCGATGACCGACGGCTCGGCCCTGTCGCTCGTCGCACCTCATCGCACAGCCGTGCCCGATCGGGCACTTCACCATCAGACGCATTCACACCGGAAGGCAGCAACCACCATGGCGTTCATCACCGTCGACCACGAAAACTCCACCAACATCGAGCTGTACTACGAAGACCACGGCACGGGGCAGCCGGTCGTGCTGATCCACGGATTCCCGCTCGACGGCCACTCCTGGGAGAAGCAGTCCGCCGCACTCCTGTCGGCCGGCTACCGCGTGATCACGTACGACCGGCGCGGTTTCGGCCGCTCCAGCCAGCCCACCACCGGCTACGACTACGACACCTTCGCCGCCGACCTGAACATAGTCCTGGAGACCCTCGACCTCAACGACGCCGTTCTGGTGGGCTTCTCCATGGGCACCGGTGAGGTCGGCCGTTACCTGGGGACCTACGGCTCCGCCCGGATCGCCAAGGCCGCCTTCCTCGCCTCGCTGGAGCCCTTCCTCCTCAAGACCGATGACAACCCCGGCGGCGTCGACGGCACCATCTTCAAGGACATCGAAGGTGCCGTCACCGCCGACCGCTACGCCTATTTCACCGAGTTCTACGAGAACTTCTACAACCTCGACGAGAACCTCGGTACCCGCATCAGCGAGGAAGCCGTCCGTAACAGCTGGAACGTCGCCGCCGGCGCCTCCTCGTACGCCTCCCTGGCCTGCGTGGCCACCTGGTCCACCGACTTCCGTGCCGACCTGCCCAAGATCGACGTCCCGGCACTGATCCTGCACGGCACCGCCGACCGCATCCTGCCCATCGAGGCCACCGGGGAGCTCTTCCACCAGGCTCTCCCGCAGGCCGACTACGTCGTCATCGAAGGTGCACCCCACGGCCTGCTGTGGACCCACGCCCGGGAAGTCTCCGAAGCCCTCCTCGCGTTCCTCGCCAAGTGACCGGCGGCCGACGCCTCACCTCCCGCGAGGTGGCACGCGGCCGGTTACGCATCGGGCGGGAAGCTGAGCCGTACTCCCGCCGCTGCACGGCAGGACCGTGAACCGCGCGAGACATGCCGTCGAGCCGACGACAGTGGTCGACGCGCACCACGGCGGCAGTACGACCGGTCAGCCGGGCAGGGACCTTGTCCGGCCAGACTCTCCGGCGAGACGCCCGTCCGAATGGCCGGGCGGGCGTCTCGCCGGAGACGGCAGGGGGGTGGGGCGTCGAGGTGGGTCACCGGACACCACCGGCAGGTATCGGGGCGGGGATCACGGGTGAGGGCCCGCATGTACACCGTTCGCCGTGGGCACCTCGACGTGGCGCGGGGTGACAGCCCGTGCCGCGTTCCACGTGGCACGGGTTCGGTACTGGACCTTGCAGCCGCTGCAAGGCCGAGGATGGCATGTTGTCGATCAGCGATTTCGGCGAGATGTGCGACCTGCCGGCGCGGACACCTCGGTACTGCCACTCCGAAGGCCTGCTCGTTCCGGCCGGTGTCGACGAGCGGACCGGCTACCGCTCCTACAGGTTCGGGCAGGTCGAACGGGCCCTGCTGATCACTGTCCTGTGTGGCACGGGTATGAGCGTGACGCTCGTCCGACGCGCTCTCGACCAGCCGGACGAGGCACTGATCCTCTTGCGGCAGCACGTGACGGCGATGCGACGGCAGCGTCAGGCCCGGGACGAGGCGATCGGAGACGCGCGCGCGAACTCCTCGCTCCGCCTCCCGAGTCGGTCCTGCGCCACGTGAAAGGACGACCGTGGTGTCGAAGCCGGTGCCGGACCCGCCCTCCGGGCGCGACCGTTACGACTGGAACGCCGCCGGCGCCGCGGTCACTGCCGCTGTTCAGGACGTGGTGAGGACCGTGGAGTCGGTACGGAGGCGCGGTGGCGGGGACGCCTTGGCGAACCCTGGCCGCCGAGACCCTGGGGGAGAAGAGCCGAATCCTCGCCGGCGAGGGACCGCGCTGGCTGGTCAAGGTCCCTGCTGTCGGGAATGCCTGTCTGCCAGAGAGACGTGGGGGTGGGGTGCCTGCCGGCTCGTGGCCGACCCGACCGGCGGCGGTTACTGCGCAGGAGAACTACGTGCATGCTGTTCGGTGCCGTTCTCCGATCACGTTGAGCAGTTCGGGGCGGGGGCCGGGGAGGTGGGCGGGCGCCAGGTGAGGATCCAGCCGGCGGTAAGCGCCGCCGCGCCGCCTGCCAGGGCGATTGCGCCGCCTGTTCCGATGGCTGCGGCCACCGAGGCGAAGCAGGCCGGCCCGACGCCCTGCAGCGTCATGCCGCCGGAGCCGAGCAGACCGAATGCCTGGCCCTGGCCATCCTGCGGCAGAGCGTCCAGGAACGGCCGTTGCAGGCCGAGACCGTAGGCGAATCCGAAGCCGCAGAGCAGCAGCAGACAGGACGAGACGCCCACTCCGGGCTCGGCAGCGAAGCCGACCAGCGGCAGCCCCATCAGCGCAATCAACGGGACCACCAGTCGCTCCCGGGTGGGTGGCCGTAGGAGTCGACCCACCAGCAGGTCGCCGACAAGCATGCCGACCGGCAGACAGCCCATCAGCACCGCGTACCAGCCGGGCGCGAAGTGGCGTCCTCCCGCGTAGGCGACGATCAGGGCTTCCGCGCCCGCTACGAACGCGGGCGGTAGCCACTGGGCCAGCATCAGTCGTCGTACCGTGCGTCCGCGCAGCAGCAGGCCGGCACCATGCAGGCTTGCCCGGACGGCCCCGCCGTCGCCCCGAGCGCTGCCGGGTGTGCCGCCGAACTCTCCCAGCTGCAGCCGGGGTAGCCGGACGCGGATAGCGAGCGCGCAGCCGAGGTAGAGGGCGGCGCTTACCGCGAGCGCCCGGTGCGGGCCGAGTGCCGCGACGGCCGCACCTCCCAGCGCCAGACCGAACAGTTGCGCGCCGGAGGCAGCGATGTTGTTCAGTGAACGGCCCAGCACATAGGCGTCGCCCTCCAGCCACTGTGCGACCAGCCGACTCGACGCGCCGCTGAACACCGGTGTGACGAGGGCGACCAGCGCCACGACACTGAGACTTACCGCGATCGGCATCCGCACCAGGGCGAGCAGCAGGGCGGCGGCGCACTCCAAGGCGTAGCCGCCGGCGATGAGCGCGCGGGGCGGCAGTCGGTCGGACAGTGAGCCCAGCAGCAGCGAGCCGAACAACTGCGGGAGAAAGCCGATGCCGAAGGCCAGTGCGCTCAACAGCGCGGAGCCGGTGGCCGCGAAGACCAGCACCGAGAACGTGGTGATCCGCAGCGAGTCCGCAGTGATCGCGACGGTGCGGGTCGAGAAGAGCAGCCGGAATCGCGGCTCGGCCAGCACCTCCCGGTAGGTGGCACGGTGGTTGACCTGCGCGGGTTCGGCGGTTGGGGTCATGACGCCCAGCCTCGCCGTGGGCCCACACCACTCACCAATGATTCGTCGCTGGACGAATCTGAACAGACGTCCCGCGGTAGCCTGGCAGGGTGCTCCGCTTCGAAGTCTCCGTCGAGGACCTGCTGCGCAGCCGTTTCGCAATGTCGCCCGCGATGGACCTCGTCCTGCTGCTACGCTCGCTCGCCGGCCAGGAGCGGCCGCTGCCGCGAGCCTGGGCCGCCCGGCTCCTGCCGGCCTTTGAACGGCTTCGCCGCGAGACCGAACTGAACGCCGTCCTCGCGATGCAGACCCCGCAAGGCGGACCGAACTTCGTCGCCCCGCCCCCGCGCGGCTTCAACCAGACCTGGGCGGACGACCTGGCCATGATCCGGGCCACACCGCTGGAAGCGGCCCGCCACGAATTCGCCACCACTGCGACCGGCCCGTCCGCCCGCGATCCCCGCGTACGCGCAGTGCTGGACTCACCGGACGCCGTCTCCAGGATCGCCGAGGCGATGGAGCAGGCATGGCACGAACTGCTCGCCACGGACTGGCCGCAACTGCGCGCGATCTGTGAGCGCGATGTCGTGCACCGGGTGGGCGTGATCGGCGAACACGGCTGGGCCACGACCATCGAGAGCCTGCACCCGGGCATCGCCTGGCGCGCCGGCGGAATCGAGATCGGCTTCTTCCGAGGCGGAACAGTCCGCCTCGTCGGCGACGGGCTCCTGCTGATCCCTTCGGTCTTCGTCGGGCATATCGCCGCCCACCTGGAAGACCCTTGGCCCCGGACCTTGATCTATCGTGCCCGCGGCACCGCCGCCCTGTGGGGCGAACAGGAGACCGTCCCCCAACGGGACGCGCTGACCGCTCTGGTCGGCCGGGCCCGAGCCCGCCTGCTGTTGGCGCTGGACGCCCCGGCCAGTACCAGCCACCTCGCCCGAAGCCTTGCCATGGCACCCGGCGCGGTAGGAGACCACCTCGCCATCCTGCGAGGCGCGGGGCTGCTCGTCCGCGCCCGGTCCGGACGGTCGGTGCTCTACCGGCGCACCCCGCTCGGCGAGGCGCTGGTCGCCGGTTCGGGCTGAGGGCTCGGATCAGCACTGTTTTTTGAGGCGCCGCCAGCAGATGATTGCGCAGCCGAGGGTGAGGAAGGCCCGGTGGATGTCGGCGCGGATCTCCCAGCGGATACGGAGTCGGCGAAACCAGCGCAGAAGTGCGAAGGCCGCTTCGACGACCCAGCGGTTCTTGCCCAGGCCGCTTCCGTGCTTGGTGCCGCGCCGGGCGATGAGCGGGCGGATGTCCAGGTCACGGACCTGGCGGCGGTAGACGTTGTGGTCGTAACCGCGGTCGGGCAGCGGACGTCGGGGCGCTGACACGTGGTTCACAGAAGCCCTGCGCGCCAACACCCGCAGCAGTCCCGCATGCAGTAGTCCCTCGCCTGACGGTCGCTCCGATCCTCGCGGCCTCGATCACGCCGCGAGGGTCTCGGAGCGTTCGACAAGGTGGCCGCCCTCGAAGCGGGCTCCGGCGCGGACAAGGGCGACGAGATGGGGAGCGTTCACCGCCCGCCAGCGCGCCTGCGCGGACTCGACGCGAAGCCATCCACGTACTCACCGCCTCCGTCACCGCGAGCGACCCCCGCGGACGCGTCACCGTCCCCGCCACGGGACACGAGATCACCGCCCTGGCCACCACCATCAACACCACCCTCCAACGCCTCGACAGCGCCGCCGCCCAGTAACGCCGCGTCGTCGAGGATGCCGCCCACGAACTACGCAGCCCCCTCACCACACTGCCGGCCAGCCTGGAAGTCGCACTCGCCCACCCGGAACGCACCGACTGGCCCGCCGCGGCCACCACCGCCGCACAACAGACCCGCCGTCTCCACGCCCGCGCCGAAGACCTGCTGCTCCTCGCCCGCCTGGACACCCACACCCCCGTACCAGCCCCGAAACCGTCGACCTGACAGCCCTGGCCACCCGGCTGACCGAGCAACACCCCCTCGCCGAAGGACCGTTGACCCTCACCTGCGACAGCACCGCCCCCGCACACGCACACGGAAATCCCGACGAATACGAACGCCTGCTGCGCAACCTCATCGACAACTCCGCCCGCCACGCCGCACACCGCATCCAGATCACCGTCCGGAACCAGGACGACTGGGTCGTCCTCACAGTGCACGACGACGGACCGGGCGTGCGTGCCCACCGAGGACGCCGAGCGAATCTTCGAACGGTTCGTCCGACTCGACGACGCCCGCTCCCGCGACCACGGCGGCACCGGCCTGGGCCTGGCCATAGCCCGCGACCTGGCCCACCGCCACCGAGGCACCCTCACTCTGCTCCGGGGCTGAGCCAGTTCTTGCCGAGCCGTCCAAGGAGTCGAGGTAGATGGAGAGCTGACCGGCGGCGTACAGCTGGGCCATACCGCGGGACGTGAGGTCGCGCCGCCACCCTTCCAGGGCTCCGGCCAGCGCATCGAGGCTGCCGGCGACGCGGAGTTCTCCGAGGACGGTGGCGATGGTGTCCAGGGGCTGGCCTCCCCGGCGCAGCAGGTGCGCCAGTTCGGCGTCGCGTATGTCCTGTGCGAGGTACTGGCGGTGCCCGCGTGGGTCACGTTGTGGCGTGAGGACTCCAGCGCGTTCCCAGGCGCGCAGGGTGGCCGGGTTGAGCGTGAGGTAGCGGGCGAGTTCACCGATGCTGTGGGGCGTTCGAGCGCTGGTCGCCGCATCCGGGGTTGCGGTTTCGAGGTGTGAGAGCGCGGTTTCGACGGTTCGTAGCGTGTTGCGGTCGCGAGCCAGGAGTGCGTGCCCGTCGTCGACGTACTCCAGTGCTTCGTCGATCTGGCCGCCGGTGACGGCATGCATGATGCGTCGGCTCGTCGAGTAGCCGAAGGCAGGGACGAGCGCCAGGTAGGCGGCGAGGCCGGCGGCATGGGCGGCGGTGTAGTCCCGGTACCCCGTCCGGCTGCGGTGGGCCGGCGGGATGATGCCGGCGTCCTCGTAGTTGCGGACCGACTGCGTGGAGAGGCCGTGGCGGCGGGCTAGGTCCACGGGCCGCATGTGACCTCCGATTGAGGGTTCCGACGTAGGTGAGCGGAGTATTCGTCGCAGAGTCTCCACCCGGCGTTCAAGGTTACGATTCAGAGGTATGGCAAAGAGCACGCACACCGTGTCCGGAGACTTCGAACTGACGATGGGCGAGCTGCGCGTCGTGGCGCGTTACGTGGTCCGGCACGCAGAGGACGTCCTGTCGGTCTTTGAGCAGGCTGTTCCCGATGATCCGCGCCCCCGTGCGGCGATCGATGCGGCCTGGGTGTTCATCGGCGGTGCCAACAGGACGAGATTGCAACGCGTCACGTCCTTCGACGCTCATCGGGCCGCCCGGTCGGCGCCCTCCGAAGCCGCGCGACTGGCTGCGCGATCCGCCGGTGACGCCGCGGCGGCCGCATATTTGCACCCCATCGCCCAGGCCGGTCAGGTCGGCCACGTGCTGCGGGCCTGCGCGAGTGCTGCGTGCATCGGGGAGATGGCGGCGGGCGGCGATCCCGCAATCGGGGATGCCCTGCTGGAACGGTCGCGGCAGCGTGCGTCACCGGTGCTCATCGATGTGCTCTGCCGCTACCCGCCCGCGACAGGCGGCAGCAGTCGTGCCGCCCGGCTGATGCGCACTCTGGATCATTCCCTGCGCCAGGCGGCTGACCGGCCGCCGGGGCACACCTCAGCGAGCGGCACCGATGCGGTGGCTGGGAGTGAGTGCACGTCATGATCCTCCCGAAGGTCCGCGACCCTCGCTTCGTGACGATCCGCCGCGGTGGGACTCTCACTGATGCGGATCACCGTCTCCTCGCTCTATGGGCTGCCGCCTGCGCAGAGCACGTCCTTGGCCTCTTCGGATCGGCCCGGCCTCGGGACCCGCGACCGAGTCAGGCGATCGAGCATGCCCGGGCCTGGGTGCGTGGTGAAGTCAAGATGATGCAGGCTCGCGCGGCGGGCGGCCATGCGATGGGGGCAGCCAGAGACCTGCGTGGGGCAGCACGGCATGCCGCGTACGCCGCCGGGCAGGCCGGGGCCGTCGCCCATGTCGCCGCCCATGAGCTCGGCGCGGCCGCCTATGCGATCAAGGCCGCACGTGCGGCGGCACCGGAGGGCGAGAGCGAGAGTGCGGGACGACTCGAGTGCCAGTGGCAGCGCGATCAGCTCCCGGGGGCGATCCGCGAGCTGGTACTTGATGACCAGCGGCTGCGCAACGACATCTGTTGGTCGGTGTTCGACTGCTGAAGCCGAACGTGCACGGCCCCTCGTGGTCGGCCCAGCGGGATCACCGTCCAGTTGTGTGGGAACGCGGGGGACGCGGAGCCGTTCGAGGTCGGGGATGTGGTTGCAGAGGGTGATCATCCGCACCGGATGGCCGTATACACCGTGGTGCCGGGCAGCGAGAGCTACGACAGACTGCCGCCTTCTCGCGGTCGTCGGCTCGCAGGCGCTGCGCTGACCTGTTGGGGACGGTCGCGCCGAAACGGAGGGGAGGCGTGTAGTGGCCGACGCGGTTGAGGCGGCTCGCGTCCGCGGGAATCTACCGCAGCCCATCCGTCGACCTGGTGCTCGCCGCGCGAACGGGAGGGGAGCAGCGGGTGATGAGGCCGATGGCACCGACGGTTCCGTGCTCTCCGCGTGAGCGGAGGTGAGCCGATGTCCCGGGCTTCGCCTCGGACGCCGTCCGGTGCTCCCATCGGGTCGACCTCCATGGCCCGTTCCGGGGGAGTGCCCGGCGGCTGGCGCCGTAGGTTCCGCGGCATGACGGCTGTGCTGACGTGGAGGGGTGCGGCAGCGGCTTGAGCAGGAGGAACGTGCGGAGCTGTTGCGAAAGGGAGCTGGCCGGTACGGAGGCCCGGCCGGCTTGCCTCGGACTACGACAGCGGGGTCGCGCGGCTGTCCGGCATGGCTGGAGGGTTGGGGAGATGGGGGACCTTCGGTGCTTCGAACAGCTATGTCGCGAGCCGTTGAACCGCCTGCTGTGATGTGCGACGGCGCTCCCTCCGCAGCCAAGGATCTCCGCCCCTGAGCACGGAGGCACACGCAGGTTGAGGCCAGCCGGGCGCGCCCCGAAGTCGCCTCGCGTCCCTGCTGCCGAAGCGTCCTTGGTTTCAGCAGAATTTCATCGGTTTCGCAGTGCCCCGGGAGAGGCTCAGTGATGCTGCGCCAGGCCGCGGTCAGTGAGCGCTTCCCACCTCGCGGGGAGCTGTTTCTGCCGTACTCCCCAGTGCCAGGCATGAGTTGGAAGGCAAGGCGTCCATGACCACGACAGGAAACCCGGAGAGAAAAGTTGGCCAGTGGGGCTGCGTGTCCGTCATCGTGCTCGTGTTGTTGACGGCCGGGATCTGGGTCGGGCTGGTGGGCAAGGACATGATCGTCGACGAGCCGCCGGCGCTCTGCGGTGGCCAGATCATGGAGGAGGGCCAGACGTGTGAGAGCTACTCCCGGTCCTCCGGCAGGACAACCGACACGTTCGGTGCCGAGGAGGCCGCAAACCGGCAGGACACAGCAAAGGACCTCTTCGGGTGGGTCGTCGTCGTCATCGGAGGCACCCTGGCCCTGGCCGGAGGGGGACTCGCGGTGATGGCGGTCAAGTACCGGAAGGACGACTGACCGAGGGGTGAGCGCCCTTCGCCTGCCCGGTATGCGCTACCTGGACCGGAAGGTCGAGGCGGGGCCGGTCAGCACGTCGAAGCCGTACTGGCCATCCGAGACGAGAACAAGTCCCTGGTCGAGGCCCTGATCATCACACGCGTACCTGTGAGATTCGCGTAGCCATGGTGGAGCCTCTGGCCCCTTCGGACCCCCGGCGCATCGGCCTGTACCGGCTCGGTCGCTTCGTGCCCCGCCTGCGGTGGTACGCGGTCGCCGCGAAGAGCCCGCCTGCGGTGTTACGCGTTCGCCGCAAAGGGCATGCAACTGCTCGTGGCGTGGGCGAGCAGGCGGTCCTCCGCGTCGACCAGCTGAGCCTGGGCGAGAGCGATCCGACGACCGGCATTGAGCACCGTACCGATGGCGCGCACCCGGCCCGTGTCCATGGTGATCGGCCGCAGGAACTTCACGGTCAGGTCGAGAGAGGTGTAAGGGGGCGGTTGTCGCATTTCACATGCTCAGCAGCCCGCTGGCCAGGAATCCGGCTGACGGGCTGCGCGCGGTGTACGGGTCCTGACTCAGTCGAAGACGTAGGTCGCGCCGAGAATCGCCGCGTGCTCCAGCACGTCTTCCAGCGGGTCGTCGATGTGCCCGGTCTGAATAAAGCTCACGCGGGGGGCGTTGTGCGAATTGGAGTGCGTCTCGTCCGCGTTCGCCGAGCCAGTCGGCGCCCCCACCGCCATGAGAACTGCACCTGACCCGATGAACCAACGGGTCAGATTCCGTGCCTGCAGCAGCATCGTGACAAAAGAGCGTCGAGCTGCGACCCCACCTCGCCCCTCAGTCGCCCTGAGACCTCCTGGCGCCGATCTCGTGAGCGGTTGTTGTCGCGGTTCTAGGCGATCGACCGGCCCTCGGTCGCTGAGAAGCACCGGAAGGGCCGCAAACGAACCCCGTACAGGTACTGGAATCGCGGTCTGAACGACAAATGGTTGCGACACTCACAGAGGAGTCATCCTGTCCGAGGCCGTCGACGCATCGCAGGTCGCGGCCGGGCTGCAAGCTGGCGGGCGGGTTCCGGCGGGGGCGTACGACGACGGCCCGGTGACGGGCGGGGCCCGGCTCAATGCCGACTGTTCCTTCCGCTTACCGAGGTTTTCGACTACGAGTAGGCGCTGTGGAGTGCAGAGCGCATGAGGCGTACGCGAATGACCAGGGCCCGGAATCGCTGATCGCGGACTCGGTCGCGTTCAACCGGTTCAAGAGCGGCAAGGACCGGCGAGTGGATGCCCTCGGATGGCTACCACTGCACGCATACCGCGAATTGAGTGAGGACGAAGCTGCGCTGGGACCTGGCCGTCCACGACGACGTCCGCCAGGCCCTGCTGGGCGTACGTGGGTGTTGCGCACGCAACACGGGACATCGTCTGGACTGCGTGACGACGGACGTAGCCTGGCTCATTGTGGACACTGACAACGCGCCCTTCGGGCGCTCTCATGTCATCGCGGCCCTGGTTTACGACGGGATGGCTCCATTCGAGCTCGGGATCGTCGTGGAGATCTTCGGGCTGCGACGCGCCGAGCTGGATCTCCCCTGGTACGAGCTGCGGGTTTGTGCCGCTCGCCGGGGTCCTTTCCGGATCGCGGGCGGCATGACGGTGGAGGCCGATCACGGCCTGGAGGTGCTAGATCTCGCCGACACCGTGATCGTGCCCGGCGCTGACGTTCTGGGAACGACGCCGGAAAAGGTAAGGGACGCTCTGCGACGCGCCCACCAGCGAGGTGCGCGCATCGTATCCATCTGCTCGGGCGCGTTCACCCTCGCCGACGCGGGGCTTCTGGACGGGCTGGATGCCACGACGCACTGGAAGTTCGCACCACTTCTCGCCTCACGCTATCCCGCGGTCCGGGTGGACCCGAGCGTGCTGTATGTGGATTCCGGCCAAGTCCTTACCAGCGCCGGTTCGACGGCGGGTATCGACCTGTGCCTGCACATTGTGCGGACCGACTTCGGCGCGGTCGCGGCGAACACGGTCGCGCGGCACATGGTGGCTCCGCCGCACCGCGAGGGCGGGCAGGCCCAGTACATCGACGCCGCGGTGCCGGCGCCCAGGCAGGACGATGCGGTGGGCCGGGCGATGGGCTGGGCCCTTGAGCACCTGACGGATACTGTCACCCTGGACGATCTGGCCGGGCAGGCGAACATGAGCCAGCGCAGCTTCGTGCGGCACTTCCAGAAGCGCGCCGGCACCAGCCCGATCAGATGGCTCGTCGATCAGCGGATCCGCGCCGGCCTGCCGTTGCTGGAAGGTACGGACATCCCTGTGGAGAGGGTGGGGGCCGCGGTGGGATTCGACAGCCCCGCCACCTTCCGGCATCACTTCCATCGGGTTATGGGTACCTCTCCGACCGCGTACCGCAGGGCCTTCGCGCACGGGAAGCAGTCGGCTCCGGCTGCTCTCCATGTGGCGGGAATTGCACGGTAACCAGCAATTTCGCCACTGTCGGAGGCAGGGCCAGGCATCGGAGGATCACGGAAGGCGCCGTTTCGGCGTCCCGTTGCACTTTCGAAGGATCCACCCATGTCCCTGGTCAAACGTGCTCTTCCCCCGTCCGGCGACACCGAAGCCGTAGCTGCCCGCTTCGCAGCGCAGCTG
Source organism: Streptomyces sp. NBC_01520 (assembly GCF_045040375.1). NCBI lineage: Bacteria > Bacillati > Actinomycetota > Actinomycetes > Kitasatosporales > Streptomycetaceae > Streptomyces > Streptomyces sp. NBC_01520. The sequence goes on along the minus strand of NZ_CP109404.1, from coordinate 623,859 downwards.
GCGGTTCACGCCGACGTCCATGACGTCGCCGCCGATCTGGAGGCCGGTGTCGACGGCCTCGTCATCATCGACACCAGGCCGTACGAGAACTGGCGGCAAGGGCATCTGCCCGGCGCCGTCCCGATGCGGGCCACGTCCGTGGCGACGGACGCGGCAGGCCGCGTGCCCGTCTCCGCCGTGGTCGTCACCTACGGGTGGGGGCCCGCCTGTGACTCCGGTACCCGTGCCGCCGAACAGTTCGCCCTGCTCGGATATCCGGTCAAGGAGATGCTGGGCGGCTACGAGTACTGGGTGCGCCGCGGTCTGCCCGTGCAGACGCGCACGGGCATGGTCAGGAGCCGGCCGGACCCGTTGACCGGCTCCGTGTCCGCTCCTTCGGCCGAGGGAGAGGCTGGATGAGCCGGGATCATAGGGACGATGATGCGCTGCAGACCCGCGCCGTCCACCCACCGGAACACCGGTCCGGCTTGCTGGGCCGGCCCACGGCCACTCCCGTGCACCGCACCGCCACCTTCACGTTCGACTCCTCGGACACGTTTGCCGCGGTCATGGAGGACCACACCCGGGGCTACGCGTACAGCCGGATCGACAACCCCACCAGCGACGGGTTCGCCCGGGCCGTTGCCGCACTGGAGGGAGGTCAGGCGGCCCAGCCCTTCGCCTCGGGCATGGCCGCCATCACGACCACGCTGCTCGCCTTTCTCTCCTCCGGAGACCACATCGTGGCGCAGCGGCAGCTGTACGGCGGCACGCACCACGTCCTGACGCGCGTGCTGCCCCGCTGGGGGATCCGCGTGTCGTTCGTCGACTCACCGCAGGAAGCAGTGTCGGCGATGACGGCGACCACCCGGCTGGTGTGGTGCGAAACGATCTCCAACCCGACGTTGCGGGTGGCGGACATTCCCGCCTTTGCCGCGGTGGCACACGACGGGGGAGCGCTGCTGGTGGTCGACTCGACGTTCGCCACGCCGGTGGTGTGCCGCCCGCTGTCCCTGGGCGCGGATCTGGTCGTGCACTCCGCCACCAAGTACATCGGCGGACACAGCGATGCCACGGGAGGGGTCGTCGTCGGTGACGGCCGGCATCTGGAAGACGTGCGCGCCCTGCGCACGGATCTGGGTGGTTCGCTGGCACCCGATGAGGCGTTCCTCCTGCTACGGGGGCTGCAGACCCTTCCGCTGCGGGTAGAGCGGCAGAACCGGACCGCCGCTCGACTCGCGGAAGGACTCGTGGCACACCGCGCGATCGAGTCGGTCGACTATCCGGGCCTGCCCGGGCATCCGGACCATGCTCGTGCGGCTGCCGTTCTGGCGCCTGGCCTGTTCGGTGGCGTCGTCACCCTCACTCCTCGTGGCGGGAAGGACGCGGCTCTGCGGCTCTGCGACAGTCTGCGGCTGTGCCACATCGTCACCTCGCTGGGCGGGACGGCCACCGGTGTGTCCCACGTCGCCTCGACCAGCCACCGCCAGCTCGACGATGCCGCACTGGCCGCGGCGGGCATCTCCCCAGGGGCTGTTCGTGTCGCCGTGGGGCTGGAGGGCCCGGACGACCTGCTGGCCGACTTCACCACCGCGCTGGACAGAATGTGACCGGGCAGAGGCCCGGCGAGCAGGCGCCTCATCGGGTCGCCCTGGTCGTCCTGCCCAATCTGGTTCCCCTCGGCCTGGCCGTGCCGATGGGAGTGTTCGGCCCGAAGCCGGATCTCGACCGGCCGTTGCCCAACTTGGACCTGGCCCCCTACGAGACCCAGCTCGTCGGGGCGGCCGGTACGGCGGGCGCACTCGGCAACTGGATGGCGATGAGGGACGTCCGGCCGCCGGAGTCGTTGACCGAGGCGGACACGGTGATCGTGCCGGGCATGGGTGACCCGACGGCACCGATCGATCCGGAACTGCTGGCTCAGATCGGCGCTGCGGGCCGGCGGGGCGCCCGCATGGTGAGCATCTGTACGGGCGCGTTCGCCCTGGCCCAGGCAGGGGTCCTGACCGGGCGGCGGGCAACCACACACTGGATGTTCTCGCGTCTGCTGCAGGAGCGGCACCCCGATGTCCGGGTCGTCGACCACCACCTCTTCATCGACGACGGCCAGGTGCTGACCTCGGGCGGAGTGATGTCCGGCATGGACCTCTGCATGCACATCCTCCGTCGCGACCTGGGCACCGAACGGGCCGACCGGACGGCCCGCATCCTGGCGTTCCCGCCCCACCGTGACGACGGCCGGTCCCAGTTCGCGTCGCGCGCGGGGACCTCGGACTCCAAGGGTCTCGGCGACACACTGGCTTGGATGCGCGAGAACCTCGACCGCTCGCTCACGCTGGGCGACGTGGCCGCGCACGCCCACATGAGTGTGCGTTCCCTGAGCCGGAAGTTCCGTGAGGTCACCGGCCGCACCGTCGTGACGTGGCTGAGCGAGCAGCGCATCGAGCGGGCCAAGCAGATGCTGGAGACCGGCGACCTGGCGGTGGGGCGGATCGCCGAACGCGTCGGCTTCGGTACCCACGAGGCTTTCCGACTGTAGTTCGCGCGCCAGGTGGGAGCTACCCCCACCGCCTACCGCGCCACGTTCCGTACCGGCTCCTAGGCGGTGTCGTCAAAGTGATCTTGAGTGATGGATCATGGTCGGGTGATACGCCGTCATGAACTTTCCGACGCTGATTGGCAGCTGTTGGAACCTCTGCTGCCAAAATCGGCATAGGGCCGGGCCGTCCGCGGCTGGACGGCCGAACGGTGCTGAACGGGAGCGTGGGGAAGTACCGGACCGGGGTTGCCTGGCGGGACGTGCCCCTGGCCGCGCTTTTCCTGTCGGCCTGACTCTCGATAGCGTCACCCGTGGGGCCAGGAGGACGCGCGTGACCGTGTCCAAAGCGTCGCGGATGAGGTGTTCCCAGCCGCTCGCCGGAAAGTCGATAGAATCGACGGATGGATACCTCAATCCATCCCTGAAGAGTCAATGCAGGTCCTTCGAGACATGGAAGCTCTTCCAACCTGACGAGTGGTTGGGCCGGCAGTCCCGGCGGCGGGCATGAAGAAAGGCCTGCTTGACCCAGTCCCGCACCGCGGTCTCGGTCAGTTCGAAGTCCTTGGCGACCTGCCCGACCGAGCGGTCGCCTCGTCTGCACAGCCCGACGATCTCGGCCTTGGACTCCGGCGTGAACGAACGGCGAGGGCGGCGAGGCTTCTTCTTCCCCATGCTCTCCATGATGGACATCCTCCCGGGGCTGGACCCCTGATCTCGAATGTCCGTCAAAGCGGATCAAGCCCAGTCGGGAGGCGCCGGGGGTCACGGCCAGAGCAGCTGCTTGTCCCAGCCGTCGTCGGAACGGAGGTAGGTGAGCCGGGTGTGCTTGCGCTGCTTGTCGCCCTGCCAGAACTCGACGCTGTGAGGAGCCAGGGTGTACAGGGTCCACTCCGGCACCACCAGGTCCGGTTCGCGTTCCAGCCGGGAGAGCGACTCCTCGGTCGCCGCCGAGACGCTCTTCGGGTCGTCCAGCGGCCTGCTCTGCATACCGGCCAGCGCCTCCGCGCGGGACCCCAGTGAGCGGGCGAGGAAGTCCTGGGCGCTGAGCTCCGGGCTCTCGGGCGCCACCGCGCCGCGAACCCGCACCTGGCGGGCCTGCAGCGGCCAGTAGAACGTGAGAGCGGCCGCCGGAGTGGCCGCCAGATCCTGGCCCTTGGGGCTGGCCGCGTGGGAGGCGAAGCTCCAGCCCGCCGGGCCGACGTCCTTCAGCAGTAGCACCCGGGCCGACGGGGTGCCGTCCTGCCCCGCCGTCGACAGCGTCATGGCGTGCGGTTCGCGCACGCCTGCCGCGATGGCCTCCGTCAGCCACTCGGTGAACAGGTCCTGCGGTGTGTCCGGGGTGTCCTGCGGACCGAACCGGGGCAGGACGCCGGCGAACACGTCAAGACTCCGGAGCACCTCACGCACGGTGGGTGACTTCTGCTCAGTGGCCATGTGTCTCGCTTCTCCACTCGGGGTTCGCAGGATCTTCAAGGACGGGGTGAACGGTACCGGGCGGCTCCGGGAGGGCCCGGCGGAGCATGCCGTGCGTCCGGCCGGATCCGCCCCGGCGGCGAGGGGCACGTCGCGACCGGCAGCGGGTCGTGCGCAGGGGCGCGGGCCCCCGGCGGGCCGGCCACAGCGGGGTTCGCGCAGGTCCGCGGGGCGCAGACCTCCGGAAACGTACTTCATCCGCACAGCGAAGACCAACTACGGCCGCCAGCAGGCCAGATGAAGCGTACGACGGGATGGCCGGATTGCGGCAGAACCATGATCGGAAAGGGGTAATGTCGTCCCATGCAGGCGAGATTCACTCCAGGGCAGGTCGTCGCGAGACGAGAGATGCTGGACGGCCGGGAATGGCTGCTCTACCCGGTGCGGGTGGTCGCCGACGAGGGTGATCTGGTGGCCGTCTACCTCTCCGAGCGCACCCCGCTCACCTTCGGCGCCGGTGAGTTCAGCTGGGGGCCGCACCCCTGGAGCCTGCACGACCCGGTCTGGCAGTCCGACGGTGTCCTCCAGATCCAGCGCGCCTCCGACACCTACGCGGTCTGGCAACGCCGTAGTGGCGACGCCTTCGAGGGGTGGTACGTGAACTTCCAGCAGCCCCTGCGGCGTGGCGTACACGGTTTCGACACCCTCGATCTCGAACTCGACCTTTGGATCCCGGGCGACGGTTCCCCCTCCCTATGGAAGGACGTCGAGGAGTTCCACGCCCTGGAGCGCAGCGGCGCCCTCTCCGCGGAGCAGGCAGCCCAGGTGCGCCGCGCGGCGGCCGATGTGACGGATCTGGTCAGCCGCGGAACCCCCTGGTGGGAGCGGTGGCGTGACTGGCGCCCCCCGGAGGACTGGGAGGTGCCCGGCCCGATCGGGCCGGGCACCCTCCGGTGAACGGTGGCCCTCGCTCACCGGCCCTCCGGCGCGGTGACGTCCGGCCAGAACCCCTTCAGCCACAGCAGGATGTCCTGCGTCACGTGATGGTTCTGATGCGGCCGTAGTGCCCCCAGCTGGAAGAACATGACTCCCTCGCTCGGCGGACCGAGCAGGGTGAGCCGGGTGTCGGTGCGGCCGTCCGCCTGCACCGGATGGAAGGCTTCGGCACCGAACCACGCACCAAGAACGGGCCCGCGCTGGCCGGCCGCGGCGCCGAGGCCGTGAAAGACGCGATCACCGCCACCATCACGACCTTGCCCGAGCAACTGCGCAGGTCTCTGACGTGGGACCGGGGCACGGAACTGGCCCAGCACGCCCAGCTCCGCGTCGATGCCGGACTCCAGGTCTACTTCGCCGACCCCCACAGTCCCTGGCAGCGCGGCACCAACGAGAACACGAACGGTCTGCTGCGGCAGTACTTTCCGAAGGGCAGGGACCTGTCGCGCTGGGGCATCGACGAGCTCCAGGCCGTCGCCTTCACCCTCAACAACCGCCCCCGCAAAACCCTCGCCTGGAAGACCCCCGCCGAAGCCCTCAACGAGCACCTACTATCCCTCCAGGAAGCTGGTGTTGCGACGACCGGTTGAGTCCAAGCAGTACACCAGTCTCCGTCTCGCCACCCACCTGGCCGCCGAGCAGATCGCCGCGTCCATCGGCACTGTCGGGGAACGCCCTCGACAACGCCCTGATGGAATCGACCATCGGGCTCTACAAAACGGAACTCATCAAGCCGCAACGGCCCTGGAAGGCGCTCAGCGACGTCGAGTTGGCCACCACCGCTGAGTACATCGACTGGTACAACCACCGTCGGCTTCACGGTGAGATTGGACACGTCCCACCCGCCGAATACGAAGCCACCCACTACCAGAACACGCAAGAACCCCAGGTCACAGCCACAATCTAGAGTCTCTATCGAATCCGGAACGGTTCACCTTGTCCTTGCGAACCCCGGAATTCTTTGCCGAACTCCGACTCCCTTTCCCCAGCGGGACGACCGTAGGCAACACCTACTACGCCACCCCATCGCAGGCTCACCGCTACGTCTGCAGATCAGCTTCACAGACACGATGTACAGGAATACGTACGGCGATCTGCGCCTGGCAGTGATGCACACGGACCGAGGCAGGATCGATGCCGTAGCACTCAGCTTCGCCGACCACGACACCTTCCGTCGCCGTGAAGGCCAGCTGCATCAAAGCAACATGCCGGACACCTTCAACATCACGTACGCCAGACCGGGCCAGCCCTCATGGGAGGGGGCCGACACCACGGGCCTGCGCGAGGCCATCGAGAAGTACGCCAGCATCTGGTTCCCCGATGCCTGGGCCACGCCGGCGCGCACCCGCACGGCAAGCCGCACCGCCCTCAAGGCGGCTGCTCCGCACGCCATTCGCGGCGGTGCCCGCACCCGCTGGCTTTGTTCACCGGTTTCGGTTCTGGCTCAGGTTTTGTGGTGCCGACACGGTGAGTGCCAGCTGGGAATGAGTGGGGCGGTGTGCACCGGGGCTGAGGGGGTCGGGCCGTGGTGTTACAGGGCGATCAGCCCTGCTGCTGTCTCCCGGAAGCCACAGGCGTCGAAATAGAACGAGCGCAGATGTTCCTCGAAGTCGACGTGGAGCCACTCGCACTTCGCGGCGCGGGCTTCTTTGGCTGCGACTGCAACAAGCGCGGCGCCAACCCCTCTCGACCGAAGATGCCGGGCGATCACCGTGTCCAGAATGAAGGCGTGTGCTCCGCCGTCCCAGACAACGTTGACGAATCCGATCAGATTGCCGTTTTCCCTCGCGCAGACCCAGCCAAGGCTGTGGCGCTCAAGCCGTGCTTGCCAGTCGGTCTGAGCGACCGGGGAGCCGAAACCGTCGGCGTGCAATCTGTTGAGGGATGCGTTGTCGAAGTCGCCTTGCCACTCATACTTGATCGCCACGTCCAGATCCTAGTGTCCAGAGGGTACTTGGTCCGCATCGACTACTGGGCGAGGAGAACCCGCTTCCGGAGGAGATGGAAGCCGGCACGGCCGAACATCTGGCGCTTGAGCATCTTGATCCGGTTGACATGGCCTTCGGCGACACCCGAGCTCCAGGGGAGGGTCAGGCCGGCGATGACGGCGTCACGGGCGCGGTCGATGCCCGCGGCGAGGGTGTGGAGGCTAGGGAGATCGTCTTGTCTCACGACGGTGAGCCAGTCCGGCAGGAGCTCGCCCTGGCGCTCGGTGAGCATGGTGGCGAAGGACCGGACGTGCCTGGTGAGTGCATCGATTTCGGGACAGTTGGCCCGGACGTGCTTTACGAGTTGGTGCGTGATAGCGGGTGAGGCGTCGCGCCAGGCAGGTGGCATGATCCGGGTGTGGTGATCATGGTCAATCGGACAGTGCTGGCGCATCAGCTGTTCACTGGGATCTCTCGCGAGCATCTCGCGTGTCTTGTCGAGGAGTTGGCTGCTCCGTGGGGGGCCGAACTCGAGAGTCGACGCCATGCTGCACGAGGAGGAGTCCGGAAGCGGGCCGCAGGTGCCGGCGCCCGCCATAAGCTGGTGTTCATCGACCGGCTGGTGGCTACGCTGATCCATCTGCGGCACGACCTGCCGCATTCGGTGCTGGGCCTGCTGTTCGGCGTCGACCGCTCCACCATCACCCGCGCGATCGCAGAGATACGCACACTCCTGGCCGAGCGGGGGTGCGCGGTCCCCGACCGTCCCGGTCTGCGTCTTCGGACGCTGACGGATGTGTTCGCCTATGCCCAGGCCGAAGGCGTCGAGCTGCGACTGGACGCCACCGAGATCCAGGTCCGCAGGCCGCCGGCCAACCGCGGCGGACGCCGTGCGTTCGTCTCGGGCAAGAAGAAGCAGAACACGATGAAAGCCACCGTGATAGCCGACTGGCAGGGCCGCACGCTATGGACCGACGCCCTGCGTCCCGGACGTATGCACGACGCCACAGCCGCCCGCAACGAGGGCATCGCCGCCTGTTTCCAGCACTTCCCCGACGTCGAGGTCCTCTTGGACGACGGCTACCTCGGCCTGAGCCGTGACCACCGCGGGCAAGCGATCACACCGCCCAGAAAACCCCGCCCTGGAGCATTGCCCGGCAGAGTCGAACAGTGGGAACGCGACCGCCACGGGCACTCCTCCGACCGCATCACCGTCGAACACGCCCTCGCCGATCACAAACGCTGGAAGCAACTGACGCGCTGGACCCATCGCCGCGACCGCCTGCCCGACACCTACCGCGCCATCGCCGGCCTCGTCTCCGACCGAACCGCTCAAACCTGAACAGCGGTCCTCCAACGGACCAGCACGCCTCACCCGCTATCACGCACCAACTCGTAAGCTTGACTCTGTCGGGGATCTTGGAGTTTCCCAGTGCGGCAGCATGATCAGTGGGCATGCTCGGGGCTGTTCCGAAGACCGATGCAGCTATCGAGGTGTGAGTTGTCGCTCCGTCCCGTTCCGGTGAGCAGATCCGGTCTCTGACAGTGCAGATCGCGCGGGCGAGCAACCCGGGCGGTATGACAGCGATGTGGGTGAGAGACCGGCTGGACGGGCTGTGGTGTGACGAGGACTTCGCGGGCTGGTACCCGCGCGACGGGCGTCCGGGCATCTCGCCCGCCCAGCTTGCCACCGTCTGTGTGCTGCAGTTCCTGCGTGATTTGTCGGACCGTCAGGCCGCCGAGGCGGTCCGCTGTCGCATCGATTTCAAGTACGCCATGGCCATGGAACTGGACGATCCCGGCTTCCACCACAGCGTGCTGGGCGACTTCCGCGAGCGTCTCGCCCAGGACGACCGCCCCGACCGCCTCCTCGATCTGGCGCTCGCTCGCCTGAAAGAGGCCGGACTTGTGCGCGAGCGCACCACGCAGCGCACCGACTCCACCCATGTCCTGGCCGCAGTGCGCGACCTGACCCGTCTGGAACTCGTCACCGAGGCCGTCCGCGCCGTGCTGGAAGAAGTGGCCCGCACCGCATCCCACCTGCTGACCGACCTCGTCGACGAGGACTGGGGGCGCCGCTACGGACGTCAGGTCCGCCTGGGCAAGAATCCCACCCGGCCCAAGACTAGAATCCTCGCCGCCGGCGACGACGCCTGCCGGCTGCTGGAGCACCTCCACCGGCACGGGCCGGGCTACCGGCCCGGCCCTCAGGCCGAGGCCCTGCGGCAGACCGTCGTGCAGAACTACTACCGCGACGCGGCGGGCCGCCTGCGCTGGCGCACCGCCGACAACGGCGGGCTGCCGCCATCCTCCTCGGCGGTCGTCTCCCCCTACGACGCCACGGCGCGCTATGTCCGTCATGGGCACATCATCCGCTGGAAGGGGTTCGCCGCGCATGTCACCGAGACGTGTGCCTCCGACAGCGTCAACGTGATCACGGACGTGGCCACCACCTCGGCCGCCACCAACGACGGCCAGGCCCTGCCCGGCATCCACACCCGCCTGGCGCGTCGCGGACTGCTGCCCGCCGAGCACCTGGTCGACGGCGGCTACGCCTCCCTGGTCCATGTGGAGCAAGCCGCCCGCGAACACCGGATCACCGTCAGCGGCCCGCTGCCGGGCAACCCCACCCGCCAGCACCGCAAGAACGAAGGCTTCGACCGGGACGACTTCCACATCGACTTCGACCGCCGACAGGTCACCTGCCCCCAGGGCCAGGTCAGCGCAGGCTGGCACGGCCCCTACCCGACGTCCTCGCCCACCGCAGCCCCGCTGATCGTGGCCCGGTTCACCAAAGGCCAATGCAGACCCTGCCCCGTCCGCACCCGCTGCACCACCACCGCCGGCAGTGCCCGGACCGTGGGTTTTCCCCCACGAGAACTCCGCGACCTGCAACTCCGTGTCCGAGCCGAGCAGCAGACACCCCACTGGAAGGCCCGCTACGCGGTCCGCTCCGGAGTCGAGGGCACCATCAACGAGTTCGCCCACGGACACGGCATGCGCCACTGCCGCTACCGAGGACAGCCCAAAGCCCACCTGCAACACGTACTCACGGCCATCGCCGTGAACATCGAACGACTCAGCAGCCGGTCGGCGACCGACGAACCCTCTTCATCGAGACCGCCGACCGCCTTCCAGGCCTTCCTGGACCAGAATGACATCCCCCGGTCGAAGTCCTGGCGAACCCTCGGCACCTGAGCCAGACCGTCCAAGATCCCCGACAGAGTCAAGCTAAGCGGAGGTGTTCAGTCTCGGAGAGGCTTTCCGGTCGGCGGAGGACCCACCCGGCGACGATCCGGGGCGAAGGCGGACGGGCCGTCACCGGCCCTGGTGAAGTGCGTTTCTGGCGGAGGTAGGCACGAACCCGTTGGTAGCTGCCCGTGTAGCCGAGCGGAACGATCTCCTCCCACAGCTTCCAGGCGTTCGTTCCGCCCTCGTTCCAGCGGTCGTCGAGATAGGGCTTGTACTCGTCGAGAACCGAGCGCCTTGTTTGCCACTGACCGGTGAAAAGATCTTCTGGCCTGGCAGCGTCCGCGTACCGTTTGACGGTTCGGCTGGTCATGCCGAGCTGCCGCTGGATCGCGCGACGGCTGTGCCCCGCCTCCACCAAGGCGTGGACCGTGGCGTGAACGGTCGGGGTTCGGTCGGCGAACCGGTGGCCGGTCGGCCAAGGCGAGTCGGAGGACTCCTGCACAGGCCCTGGCTCCGTCTCGGGCGTTTCAGGTGTCTCGGGCACCAGGACACGCAGGCATCGGCGGTGCTGGGCGATGCTCCGCTCGGCTGCCTCACTGAGGTTGTGCCAGAGGTGCCACCGGTCTGCGACCTGTACGGCCTGCGGGGCGCCGACGGCGGTGCCTTCGGCGAAGAACGGGGCGCGGTCCTGATGGCGCTCTTTGAATCTCCCCACGCGTCGCTCTTCAGGTGGCCAAACCTGCTCGGGTGATCTCCCCACACTTCTGATGCTTTCTGGCCTGTCCGGGTGGCTCGATGCGGCCCGGACAGCTGGGCGTCTGGCCGGCACCCGGTCAGACGCCTGCCGCAGGCGACGCGCTGACGACCACCGGACGCACATGAGCCAGCAGAAATTCCAGGAACCGCTCCGGCCGTCGGAACGCCGCGAAGTGGCTGCAGTCCTCGATCAACGCGAAGCCCTTGACGGGCGCCTGGACGTCGTCAAAAAAGCGGCGGGCGAGCTCCGGTGACGTAAGCACGTCCTTCTCGCCCTGAACGATGAAGAAGGGGAGTTCGAACTTGGTCCCGTCCGCCCAGTCGTCGGACCCGGCGGTGGCGTGAGTGATCTGTTCCGAGATGGTCATGCCCTTCACGAAGCGCCCCAGTTCACGCAGCGAGTGCAGCGGCGAGAACCACAGGGACCCCATGACGACCTTCTTCATCGTGTCCAGGGTCAGCGGGTCGCTGGTGGCCAGCAGCTTGGCGTGCATCGCGCGCTCGCGGGCCGTCCACCGCCGCTCGTCGGGATGGAGCGCCTCGACTACCGCCAGCTCCTTACGCTTTCCGGCCGCGCGCAGCCGGGTGAGCAGGGCTTGGTGTACGGAGTCGTCGCGGCCGGCGTCGTGGATGTTCTGGTCGGTGCCGACGTATGCGGAGTAGCGCTCGGGGAACTCGCGGGCGAGCCGCAGGCCGAAGGCACTTCCGTAGGAGAGGCCGAGCAGGACGATCTTGTCGGCGCCCAGGCGGGTGCGTATGTGGTCGGTGACTTCGATCGCGTCGCGGTAGATCCGGTCGAAGGTCATTTCGCCCTGTCCTTCCGGACCGCTGCGGCCGAGGGTCTTGAGGGCACCGCGCATGTCCCAGCGGACGATCGTGAAGTGCTTCTCCCAGGATCTGGTGCGGGGTCCGAAGATCGCGGTCGAGGCTCCGGGGCCGCCGTGCAGTTCCAGGACGACCGGGTTCGAGAGATCCTCGCCGCGTACTGAGATCCACTGTTCGATGCCGCCGATGCGGACGAATCCCTGCTCGTCGATGCCGTTCGGGGTGTCGATCTTCATCAGTGAAGCGTTGCGGGATCGCTTGAGGGCGCGGTGGCCAAGGACACCGGCCGCGGGTGCGGCGAGGAGGGCGGCTGCGGACGTGGCGGCGATGGTGGCGATCATGACGACTCCCTGGGTGTCCCGTTCGAGAAAACTGTATATGCCGTAAGCGGTTAGCTATACGTTATAAACAGTTAGGGTGGGGTGTCAACGGGGATCGGTAGAGGAGGCGCGGGTGGCCGCGAAGAAGGTCGGGAAGCAGGCTGACGTGAAGGCGAGCTTCGCGCTGCTCTGGGGCGAGCAGGAGCTGCCGAGCAGGGGACCGAAGCCCTCGCTCAGCGCGGGCCGGATCGCGGAGGCGGCTATCGGGATCGCCGACAGGGAGGGCTTGGACGCGGTCTCACTGGCGCGGGTGGCCAAGGAATTCGGCGTCACCGCGATGGCGCTCTACCGGTACGTTCCCGGCAAGACGGAACTCCTCGACCTGATGGTCGACCTCGCGATCGGCCCCCCGGCCCTGGTCGCCGACATCCCCGGCGGCTGGCGCCCGCAGCTGACCGAGTGGGCCCGACAGTGCCTGACGATGTACCGCCGCCACCCATGGGTCCTGACGGCGACCGGCATGCGCCGCCAGATCATGGGCCCACATCAACTCGGCTGGCTCGACTCGGCCTTGGCCGTACTGGCCGGTACGGGATTGCCGGCCACCCAGCGGCATGACACGTTCCTGCTGCTCGTAGGCCATATTCGCAATATCGCCCAGCAGTACGTCGACCACGACGCGGCGGCGAATGAAGAGTGGGTGCACCTGACGGCCGAGGTCTTGCAGCGGCACGAGGAGCGCTTCCCCGCCCTGACGGAGGCGATCGCGGCGGGCACCTTCACTCCGCAAGATGGGAACCCGCTGGACTTCGGCTTGGAGCGGATCCTCGATGGGGTGGCAGTCCTGATCCCCTCGTGAGCTGGTCTGGAACTGTCAGCACTTGAGCACTCACCGACCAAGCGATCGTGAGCTCTTCTCCCGTCTCCCCTATTCCCCCCAGTTGGTTCACTTCGAGAACCAACTGGGGACGAAGAGCAGCACTGGGGAGAATTCGAGATCGGCATCAGTCCCGGCAGACCACCTCGATTCCGGGCCGCTGGGCCAGCCACGCAGGGGTCGACGACTCCCGGTCAGGCAGCAGGTCGATGGGCCGGCGGGTCTCGACGTCCACAAGAACGGTCCCGTAGTGGCGGCCCCTGCGGGTGGCGTACTCGTCGACGCCGACCACCCGCGGAGCGGGAACCTCCGGCTCGGGAAGCGCGTCGACCAACCGCAGGACCGTGCTGCGGCTGACCGCCCCTCCCACGGTGGCAGCCAGGCGGGCACCGGCCCGGCCGGCCAGGGCAAGACCGATCGAGGCCAGGGTCGAGCGGAGCCGCTCGGTCCGCTGACCATTTCTCCGGGTCAGGCCGGGCATCTGCTCGACGAACGTGCGACGTCCGCACTCAACGTTCCCGCAGGTGAACCGGCGGACCCGCAACTGGAGAATCACGCTTCGTCCCGCGCTCGGAACACCATCGGGAAATCGCAGGCAGGAGCCGTGCACCTTGGCTGACCATGCCCCACAACCCGGACACGAGGCACCAGCTGCGGTGCACCGCACATCAACACGCACTCTCGCGATGTTCACGTCTACCGACAGCACCGCGACGTCCGCGATCGACGGGAACAACAGCTCCTCCAGCCGGAACAAGATCTCATTCACAGCCACGAACTATCGGCCCAGCCACGCATGCCACTGCTCGTTTTGAGGCAACTTACCTGGCCGCCCCAGGGAGTTCAGTCGTTACTCACAGTGCACGGACCACACAACCTGAGCCAGAACCCGTTCTCGCGGACAGAGCCACACCCGCTGACTTCTCGCCCGATGTCCCCGGCACCACATCCCCGCGGCCTGCCAACTGGAGCCTCCCCTCATGCCTCCCACCTCGTTCCCCGATCCTTTCAAGGATCTCGACCCGGACCGGACCGTAAAGGTCCTCCCGCGCCACCTCGCTGGCCCTGGCATGGCGGACCTTCACACGATCTGGCCCTTCCCCTTCGATGACGGCTGGCACCTTCACCCGGCGGACGAAGGGCTGGTGTTCGCCAGCAGCCCCTGCGCCCGGCTGTGGACCCGCTTCGCACCCGCCCCCGAGCGACAGGGCAAAGGGACGTGGACCATCGGCGCGAACCGTGTCCCCTTCGGCACAAGAGCCTGGGAGATCAGCTTCGATGCCACCACCCCCGCCGAAGTCCTGCACGACGTCCATGCCGAACTGCTCGATCTCTACCTCGAAGGCCGTAGCAGCGCTCCGGACCGTCGGAAGTTCACGGTGTTCACGCGAAGGCGACTTGATCAGACAGACGGTGGCAGACTGACGGCACATCGGGGCTCCGGTGATCGGGCGACTTGGAGGTCCCCTTGATCATCGGAGCTTCGTTACGTCAACACCGTTGCGTTTGAGTCTTGAGCCGCAGGTCAAGCCCTGGTGAATGACGCAACGGGACGTCCTGATAGATCAACTTGTGTCGAGCAAGAAGATCGTCGGGAGTCCCGTTGCAGGAGAAGTCTGTCATCACGCGCACGGTCGAGGCGGCCGGGGGTGTGTACGCGCCCGGCCACCTGGGCGAGTTGACCCAGATCGTGGACTTCGAACTGGTGGACGCGGTGATCGAGGAGACCGGGTCACGTGAGAAGCGGCTGCGGCTGCTGCCGTCCCGGGTCGTGGTCTATTTCGTCCTCGCGCTGGCCCTGTTCGAGGACTGCTCCTACCAGGGCGTGTGGGGCAAGTTGACGGCAGGGCTGGAGGGACTGCCGTTGGTGCGGCCTACGGTCTCCTCGCTGTCCAGGGCCCGACGGCGAATAGGAGCCGCACCACTGCGGCGGCTGTTCGAGATCCTCGCCGGGCCCGTCGCCCACCTCGGGCAGCCCGGTTCGTTCTATCGAGGGCTTCGGACCGTGGCCGTGGACGGCACCTTGCTGCACGTGCCCGACGAGAAGGCGCTCACCTGGCGCTATCCCAAGCGAGCGGGCGAAACCATGGAGTTCGGCTACCCGCTGCTGCGACTCGTAGTCCTGGTCGAGTGCGGCACCCGTGCCGTGCTGGCTGCTGCTTTCGGCCCCGAGAGCGACGGCGAACTCACCTACACGACACGCCTGTTGAAAGCACTGGACCGCTCGATGCTCCTGCTGGCCGACGCCGGCTTCGACGCCAACGAGTTCGCCCGGGACGTCCAGGCCACCGGAGCCCAGTTCCTGGTGCGCTCCTCCGCCCGCCGCATCCCCACCCCCTTCCGGCACCTGGGCGACGGCTCCTACCTCGCCCGGATCGGCTACGGAGTCCTGCCCGTCCTGCTGAGCGTCCGCGTCATCGAGGCGTCCGTCACCGCAACCCTGGCCGACGGCACCGTCCGCACCCAGCAGTGGCGCCTGCTCACCAGCCTCCTCGACCCGGCCGCCCACCCAGCCGCCGCTCTCGTGGATCTCTACCACGAGCGGTGGCAGTCGGAGACGACGTATTTCTCGATCAAGGCGACCATGCTGGACGGCCGTGTCCTGCGCTCCCGCAGTCTGACCGGCCTTGACCAAGAGGTCTACGCCCTGCTCACCACCTACCAGGCCCTGATCCGCGCCGCCGCCGACACCGCCTGCACCCGGCCCGGCCTGGACATGGACCGCATCAGCTTCACCGTCCTGCAAACCACCGCCGGCGACACCGTCACCACCGCGACCGGAATCCTGCCCCCGGCCGGACCCGCCGACCTCGTCGGCACCATCGGCAGGGCCGCCCTCGAGTCCCTGCACCCCGCCCGCCACCGACACCGCGTCAAGGCCCGCACCCGCAAGAACCCCACCAGCAAGTACGGACCGAACGCCGGACAACACCCCACGACCAGCCAGAACTACACCATCCACACCGTCATCACGTGCTTCGAGCACGGACTTGCGAACCGCTCACGGAAGTAAACGCAACGGTGTTGTTCGTTACGTGCGGAACTGGTGGAGTGAAGGTCCGCCACATGCCTGTGACCTGCCGATTCTCCAAGCAGTCAGGACTATGAATCAGCCCTGGCCAGGGCGCCGAGACCGGCCGCGCGGCTCATCGGCTGGCAGTCGACCCGCCGTCAACAGATCGCGGACGCGATGCCCGACCTCGTGGCCGCCTACGAAGAGCGGCAGGGCACCCGCCGGGGGAGCGGGCCGCCTACGCGCTGGACTGCCAGGCAGCCGACCGGACGCGCCCGCCCAAGCGCACGGTGGCACGGTCGCTGTCGGAGCATCTGGGCGTTCGGCGCCTGCACCGTCTACCGGCTCGCCGCGCGGGCGGCGGCCGCGGCGGTGTGGGCGCGGGTCCGGCCGGTGGTCGACATAGCGCTGGCGGCCGTCGATGTCGCAGCCGTGGTGTACGTGATGCGCGGCGCGTTCAAACGCCGGCACCTGCTCGCCGAAACCAGCCGCCACCTCGCCTACGTCCTGCGCGGCCGACCCCACCAGCCCGGCCTGGACGAACAGATCGTGCAGGCGGTTGTCGACGATTACACCCGCCCGGCCGGGCGCCGGATGATAACCGCCGACCTGCGCGCGCTGTACCCATGCGAGGCACCGCACGATGTTCCGCATCCCGTGCCCGATGCACGACATCGGATGCGGAACATCCGATGCCCGCCACCCGGTGGACTCCACCATGGCGGGCACCCCATGCCAATGCCCGGCACTCCGGCGCGGACCACGATGTCGCGCCGCACCGGCGCGCACCACCCGACGATGCCCGGCACCCTCGCGCGCACACGATGCCCGGCACTCAAGTGGAACTCGGCCGGCGGAGTTGGGCCGTGACTGCCCTGCGTCAGGCGGTGCAGCCGCTGGTCGGCAGAGCGCCGAAGCTGGGCGGCGTCAGGCCGTCGTAGATCGCCAGCAGATACTTCTGCGGGCAGTGCGCCACGCCGTCGCTCGTCCTGATCTCCACATGAAGGTGCGGAGCGCCGGAGTTGCCGGTGTCGCCGGTGGTGCCCAGTCGTGTGCCGTCCGATACCTGGGCGCCATCGGCGACCGAGCGTTCGCTGAGGTGGCAGTATACGAAGCGCGAACCATCCGGCTGGAGCAGTCGGATTCCGATGCCGCAGGACGTGCTGCTGTAGTGGTCGACGACGCCGCTCTTGATCGCGTACGTCGGGATGTAGTTCACGATGAGATCGACGGCCGGGGTGGAGTTCCAGTGCGAGGCCCCGTAGGCCGCCCGGCTGACGGCGCTCCGGGCCAGCGGCAGCGAGTAACCGGACGGGCTGCTGCCGCCACCGTTACCGCCGATGAGGCTCTGCCAGGTCTGTGGGGCGACCTGACCGTCGACGGCGAGGCCGTGGGAGCTCTGGTAGGAGCGCACGGCCTGGTCGGTAGCGGGTCCGAACTGCCCGTCCACTGATAGGCCCGCGCCGTACACGTTGAGCTGGGTCTGCGCCGCCCGCACTGCCTCGCCGCTCGCCCCCTGGCTTACGGAGGCGATCAGGTGCGGCCACGTCTGCGAGCCGATGACACCGTCGGCGGTCAGTCCGCGGGAGGACTGGAAGCTGATCACGGCGGAGTGGGTGGCCGGCCCGAACTGTCCGTCTGCCGCGATGCCGTACCCGTGGTGCCGCAGGAGGTACTGAGCCGTCTGGGTGTCAGCGCCACTGGCGCCCTGGCTGATCGACGGCCAGGCGGGCAGGGCCGCACTGGCCTGGGTCGCCGGTATCAGGACGATGAGTAACGCGGTCACCACGGTCAGCACGGTGACTCCGATGGAACCAATTCTCCCTGAGGGCATGGAAAAGCCGTTCGTCGATGGAGGATGATCGTGCCACAACAGGGTATGGACGGTCCTGGGTACGGTCTAGAGGGCGGCTGACCGGTCATGTGACTCTTCAGGGCAACACCCGTTGCCGTGAACAGAGATCTCGGTCGCAGATCCGCCGGACGTGCTCCAGGGCCGGCTGTCAGTTCTGCGGTGTAGATCGTCTGCCAGGGGTGGTTTTGCGGATTCCTGCCCGTCGTCGCAGGGGCCGCAGCACGGACGGCCACTGGAGGCGAGCCGTCCACGGTCCCGGTTGGTCCGCCAGCGCAATCGCGGCGGCCGAACCGAGCAGCGACCCGCGGGTGTGTCCCCCGCCCGCACGGCCGGCTCGTACTCTTCCGCCCGCGTGCCGCCCACGACCAGCGCGAGCATCCCAAACGACATCACACCAGCCCCCCGACCAGCCACTTCAAGATGCTGCGGCTTCAATCGGTGCCCGGAGTCCACCAGTCCCAGGGATCGCAGAGGTCTTCCACGCACACTTCACCGGCCACGCGTAAGTTGACGGCGGGTCAGGGCCGAAGTAGGCCGTAGCAGAGGAACGTGGCCTCGCCGCCCGGGAGTTTGTGATGACCCGTCGTCTGCCGTGTCCGCCCGCTCCGGGCCCGCTGGAAGCCTACGCCGCACGCTTCGATGACCTCTTCTCCACACTGGCAAGGCCCCTCTTCGGTTTCCTCTTGAACGATCAGCTTGGTCAGCAGCCGCAGCATGTAGACCGCAAAGGTATGCCGGGTGTCGTGGATCCGGACCTCGCGCGGCATGACGATGTCGACAGGCGGGCCCGCTGCGAGGACCGGATCCGAAACGCCCGCGACACCGGCCTGCGCAACCTACCTCTGCACGACACCGCGCAGAACCAGATCTGGTTGGAGATCATCTCCCTCGCACTCGACCTCCTCGCCTGGATGCCGATGCTCGCCCTGACCAGCAAAACCCGCCGCTGGGAACCCAAGAAGCTCCGCCTACGGCTGTTCTCCGCTGCTGCCCAACTGGTCACCGCTCCGCTTCACCGCCCGATGGCCCTGGACAGACGTCATCACCCACGCGATCCAACGACTCACAGCCCTGCCGAACCCCGGCTGACCAGCAACTCCGACCGCCCCGAGGAACCACAGCAGCATCCCGGAACCGTGGAACCCTGCGCCCACCCGACGCGACTGCCGGGCCGCCAACCTGCCTCAGCCCCAAAAATTCCGTACTCGCAAGCACAGAGCCCCGTCAGCGAACCGACGAGGACTCACGAAGGATCGAGGTCAGGTTGTCCGGCGGACCACGTGCGGAGCGGGCGACGGATCGCTGCGACAGCGCCGACAACTGGCTGCATTCGGCCCGGGTAGTTGCCGCGTGGGCACAGGGGACTGCTTGATCTCTCCTGGGACGGGCGCGGTGGATTCTGGATCCGCTGGCGGGAGTTGGTGCCTTGCGCTTTGGAATGTCGCCCTGAGGTATTGGCGGCGTTGGACGGAGCCATCGCGTACTGCTCGTACATCTTGGGCGGCGGGGTCGGTCTCGGGGATTACCAGACCGTAGGTGTGGTGGGGATCTACGAGGAGGATTCCGGTCTGGTCGGTGTGGCGACAAGAGTGTGGCGTGGCCGCAAGTGGTGCTGCGGGGCTGGAGTTGAGTGCGCGGGTGCCGTCCGAGGTGTGGGCGGACCTCCGGCAGTTGCCCGGGAGGAAGACGCGATCGTCGGCACGAACTGGAGTGGTGATCCGGAGGCACCGACCTGGGGGTGTCGATGGGTACGGCGCGGAGCGGTGATTCGGTCAGTCGAACCGGGCCGCAGTCCATGGACCGCGCCCCTGGACGCGCTCCGCCTGGCACCCGGCGACGACACCGCCACGGTCACCGGCCCCGCAGCTGCGCGATCTGCTGCAGGCATCCTCCCGGTTCGGGGAACCGGCCATGTTCCCCTCATAGTGGGCAGACGTCACGCCCTCGAACGGGCTTTTCGGCCCGTTGATGGTCATGGGGCCGCCGTCCTTGCTGGACTGCTCCAGTTCGGCGATCGTGCGGGAGGCGGTGCCGGCCAGTACGTCGAGCCGGTCCCGCTCCGCGACCAGGGCACGCTGGTGCGGTGGGAGCTTGCAGCGGCGGTCACCCTCACTGGTGACGATGAGCATGGTGGCCCACTCGACCAGGGCGTGGGGCAGGTCGAGTGCGGCAGGATACGGAACCAACGTGGCTCCTGCGCCTGGAGGTTGAGACTTCGAACACATCCCCCAGCGGCACAGGAGCCTCGTGCGTCGCGGACGTCGAGCCCGTCACCCGATCAGGGGCCACGCTGAAAGAGCTCAGTAGGTCAGCGCGTCCTCGGCGGTACCGAAGAAGCTGGTGACCTGGCTGTCGTTGACCGTGACGGGGCCATCGTTGACCGGAACGGTCATCGGGCTTTCGGAAGCGGCGAGTGCCACTTCCACCTTGTCGGCGCTCTTGCCACCCGCGGTGTCGGCGCGCGAGAACATGATCCCGGCATACGCGCTCTCGCCGGGCTTCAGAATCCAGTCCTTGCCGTCGGGTCCCATGTGCCCGGCGGCGCCGTCGAGGCCAGGAATCGTGATCACCAGCTCGTTCGGCGACAGCAGACAGGGGTTGCTGCCTTTGTTGCTGGCGGTCAGCAAGGCGTGGTTGACAGGCCTGGACGCGACGGTGACGTTGTAGGTGAGGTCGGCTGTCTCGCACATGCCGACACCTCCGTCCTGATCGTCGTCGGCCCCGGGCTTCGGCGACGACGGCGGGGTGCTGGGGCTGTCGGAGGACTTCCCGCTGCCGCCGCCACCGTCACCTGGGTCGGCCGACGAGGGCATGTCGGTGCTCTTGTCCGTACCCGTAGCGGAAGGGCTCGCGTGCGTGGCCGGGGTGGCCACGTCGTTCTCGGCGTCACCGTTGCATGCGGTCAGGGCCAGGATGCCGATCGACAGAGCGGCGAGTGCGGCGGTGGTACGGCGTGAACGAGCTGTGTGAACCATGAGAAGTCCCCCGGGAGTCGGAATGTCCCGGTGATCGTGCCTCATGGGAGCGGTGCTGACGACTGATCGCACCGAGCGAGAGCGGTCTTCGAACAGGTTCGTGACATTGTGACGGTGGCCGTGGCCGTGGCGAGGGAGTACCCGGCATCGAGCGGTGGCCGTACACGCGGCCGGCCCGGCTCGGCGAGGCCCTGAGCAGGGTGAGGCCGGCGTTCACGGCGGCGCGGTCGAGGTCGAGGCCGTTGCAGAAGCTGTGAACCGTTCCGGATTCGGTAGAGACTCTAGATTGTGGCTGTGACCTGCTGTTTTTGTGTGTTCTGGTAGTAGGTGGCTTCGTATTCGGCGGGCGGGACGTGGCCTATCTCACCGTGGAGTCGTCGGTGGTTGTACCAGTCGACCCATTCGGCGGTGGCCAACTCCACGTTGCTCAGGTCCTTCCAGCCCGCGTTCCGCGTAATTCGCCACGCCTACTACTCCAGTCGTAGATCGTGATCTTCATGCCCGAGTGGCTTGTTGTCGGTAGTGGCTGGCCTGGGATCGGGCCTGGCCAGGGCTGATTCATAGTCCTGACTGCTTGGAGAATCGGCAGGTCACAGGCATGTGGCGGACCTTCACTCCACCAGTTCCGCACGTAACGAAGCTCCGATGATCAAGGGGACCTCCAAGTCGCCCGATCACCGGAGCCCCGATGTGCCGTCAGTCTGCCACCGTCTGTCTGATCAAGTCGCCTTCGCGTGAACACCGTGAACTTCCCGGCATGGCGGCGCGGCTGGCCTCCCTGCCAGATCCACGCGCCCGGCGGGGCCGACGTCATAGCCTCGCCTCGGTGTTACTGACCGCCGCGTGCGCGGTGCTGGCCGGAGCCCGCTCCTATATCGCGATCGGGCAGTGGGCCCGCCACGCGCCCCAGGACACCCTCTCCCGCCTGGGGTGAGGCGGTGCGTTCGGTGAGGAGGTTGCCGATGAGGTGGCTGGCCCGCAGGTGCTCGATCCAGCTCATCACCGACACGTAGCGTTCCTGTGCCACCCGCATGGCGCCCCACCCGCGGGGTGCGGCGATGACCAGCAGCATGGGCAGCAGTGCCGGATGCAGGATGGTGAGCACACCGGCCGTGGCGATCAGCGAGATACTGCTGTTCAGCGCGGAGACACAGGCGCCGATCATGCGGCGCGCGGAGGCGGGCCCGTATTGGGCGATGTCGATCAGACGACGGAAGTCCGGGTCGCCGATGGCTTCGAGTTCGACGGCGGTGGCCGCGGCCAGGTACTGGGTGGTGGCGATCCGCTCGACCTTTGGGCTCCAGGCGGCCGGCCCGAGAGGTCGACCAGCCGGCCAGGGCGGAGTTGACGACGGCTACGCCTGCGGCGGCGAGCAGTCCCGGCAGCAAGGCGTGCAGCCGCTCGACAGCGTCTCCGGCCCCTAACAGCGCGTGCATGACCGCGTTGATGGCAAGCAGCCCGACTGCGGCGGCGATGCCCTGGCCGAGTTCGCTGATCGCCACTGCCATGAGCGCGCGGCGATCCGCGCTCCAGGCCATCCGCAGGGCAGCGCCGACGAGTCTGGGCATCTGGCGCAGCGCTGATCGCATGGTCAAGTCCAGGCCCGCGTGCTCATGTTGGGACCAGCCCATGTCGTAGCGCAACGGCCCGCCGAAGAGCTCGCGTTCTGCCTCGGATACCTGGGGCTCCGCCATGCGGACCTTGCCGAAGAATCGCTTCACTCGCTGCCTCCCTGCGTCGGCCAGTTCAGAGCCCGGTAGGACGGGCCGTGGGTGATCATGTGGAAGATGGCGGTGGTGTATGGGTGGCAGTCCGGCGAGGGCTTCTCCAACGACACCCAGAACAAGTCCTCGTGCTTGTCCAGCTCGGCATTGTGCGGCTTGCCCGCCCACGACTGGGCGACGAAGACGGCGGTGATCCGGTCCGGGCCATCCGCGGATTCATGGTGGTGAATGAGGCCGCAGAACTCCTGTTGCTCGGCGCTGATGCAGACCTCCGTCTCTTCTTCCGCTTCGCGCCGCGCGGCGTGGTGGAGCGGTTCGCCGGCTTCCAGATGGCCACCCACAACGGTGAGTTGTCCCGGTGCGAGCGCCACCCCCGGTTTGCGACGTACGCACAGGGCTGCGCCGCTTGCGCGGAGCAGGACTTGGGCCACGTCAGCGATCAGCAGGTGAGGCGCGTGGCTCACAGGCGGCCCTCCTGCAGCAGGCGTTCCCGCTGTTGGCAAACAACAGGGCCGGGGACCGCACCTTGAGGCGTTCTTCCGCTGCATGTACTACGCAGCCATGCGTCCGGCGGAGGTCATCCACCTGCAGATCTCACAGTGCCATCTGCCGAAGAGCGGCTGGGGCATGCTCAACCTGAGCGGAGGTGTCGTCACGGCCGGCAAGGAGTGGACGGACGATGGCGCGGTCCACGAAGTGCACTCCTTGAAGCGGCGGGCCGTCAAGGCCACACGTCCCGTGCTGATACCGCCGTCGTTCGTGCACACACTGCGAAAACACGTCGATCGCTTCGGCGTCGCGCCCGATGGCCGAGTGTTTCGCAATGAGGCCGGCGGCTACGTTGATGCAGCGGCCTACGGCAAGACGTGGGAGCGGGCCCGTAAGAAGGTCCCTGCTCCCAATGAGCAGCCGACGCTGATCGCCAAGAGGCCCTACGCCCTCCGGCACGCCGGGATCTCGTTCTGGCTGCACTCTGGTGTAGATCCTGCCGAATGCGCGCGCCGGGCTGGCCAGAGCATCCAAGTGCTCTTCCAGTACTACGCCAAGTTCCCGGACGGTCTTCAGGAGCATTCCAACCGGCTCATCGAGGAGTCGATGCAGGAGTGGAGCCGGCGCAGCGAGGACAGCAGCGCCAAGGGCTGAGCCGCAATCTGGCCCGTGTATGGCCCGGAGCTGCTGGTCAGGACTGGGATACGGGTGGGATGAACTGGAAGAAGAGGAGTATTTCGACGCCTCCTCCATGGAAAGGCTCGAGCGCTCCAAGAAGGCACCTGGCCCGGGGAAAACCCCAGGTCAGGCGCCTTCTTCCGTGCCCCTAGAAGAAGCCGAGCTTCTTCGGTGAGTAGCTCACCAGCAGATTCTTCGTCTGCTGGTAGTGCTCCAGCATCATCTTGTGGTTCTCCCTGCCGATGCCCGACTGCTTGTATCCGCCGAAAGCGGCGTGGGCCGGGTAGGCGTGGTAGCAGTTCGTCCAGACCCTGCCCGCCTTGATGGCCCGGCCCGCCCGGTAGGCGGTGTTGGTGTCCCGGGTCCATACGCCCGCGCCGAGCCCGTACGGCGTGTCGTTCGCCGTCCTGATTCCTTCGTCGAAGTCCGAGAAGGACGTCACGGCGAGCACGGGGCCGAAGATCTCCTCCTGGAAGACCCGCATACGGTTGTCACCCTCGAAGATCGTCGGCTGGACGTAGTAGCCGCCCGCCAACTCGCCCCCGTGCTCGACAAGTTGACCTCCGGTCAGGACCTTCGCACCCTCCTGCTGCCCGATTTCGAGGTACGAGAGGATCTTCTTCAGCTGCTCGTCGGAGGCCTGCGCGCCGATCATCGTGTCGGTGTCCAGCGGGTGCCCGGGCACGATCTGTTCGGTGCGGGCGATGCCCGCTTCCAGGAACTCGCCGTAGTGTCCGCGCTGGATCAGCGCCCGCGATGGACACGTGCACACCTCGCCCTGGTTGAGGGCGAACATGGTGAAGCCCTCGAGCGCCTTGTCGCGGAATTCGTCGTCCAGCGCCCAGACGTCGTCGAAGAAGAGGTTCGGCGACTTGCCCCCCAGCTCCAGCGTGACGGGCTTGAGGTTCTCCGAGGCGTACTGCATGATCAGGCGCCCCGTCGTGGTCTCGCCCGTGAAGGCGATCTTCGCGACCCGCGGACTGGAGGCGAGCGGCTTGCCGGCCTCCGCGCCGAAGCCGTTGAGGATGTTGACGACGCCGGGCGGAAGCAGATCCGCGACGAGGCTCATCCACAGATGGATCGACGCGGGGGTCTGCTCGGCCGGCTTGAGGACGACCGCGTTCCCGGCGGCCAGCGCGGGGGCGAGCTTCCAGACGGCCATCAGGATGGGGAAGTTCCACGGAATGATCTGAGCCACCACACCCAGCGGCTCGTGGAAGTGGTACGCGACGGTGTCGTCGTCGATCTCGCTGAGGGAGCCCTCCTGGGCGCGCAGCGCACCCGCGAAGTACCGGAAGTGGTCGATGGCCAGCGGAATGTCCGCAGCCAGCGTCTCGCGCACCGGCTTGCCGTTCTCCCAGCTCTCGGCGACCGCCAGCTCCTCCAGGTGCTCTTCCATGCGGTCGGCGATCCGGTTCAGGACGATCGCACGGTCACCCGCCGAGACGGCGCCCCAGGCAGGGGCCGCGGCATGGGCGGCGTCCAGGGCGCGCTCGACGTCGGCCTCGGTGCCGCGGGCGATCTCCGTGAAGGGGCGGCCGTTGACGGGGCTCGGGTTCTCGAAGTACTGACCACGGGCCGGCGGGACGTAGGCGCCCCCGATCCAGTGGTCGTAACGGGACTCGTACGAGACGATGGCACCCTCGGTGCCCGGCGCGGCGTAACGGGTCATCTCTGTGGCCTCCCGGATCCGGTGCCGCCCGCCGTTGGACGGCCCTCGGTGTGAAGCTAGGCCGCACGACGTTGCAACGCCGTTGCACGGACCGTTCCGGGCGCTCCCCGTGAGCGGACTACGCGCGCTGCTCCGCGTCGAGCACCCGGGCCCTGGCCAGTAGTGCCGCCCGCCGCTCCCGGGGTGCAGCCACGGCGAGAGCCCGCCAGACCGGGAGGTCCTCCGCACCCCACGGGCTGTACGCCCAGTCGGCCAGCAGCCCCGGATCGCCGCGCGCGATCAGCGCGGCCCGCAGCTCGTCGGCGATCCGGTGCCGCAGCCGGACGACCGCCGGTGCCTGCGAACGCGGCAGCAGGGGGCCCGCGTACGCCCCGAGCGCTGCCGCCACCGCCCCGGACTCCAGCCTGCGCGCGACGGTGTCGAAGTCCGCGTCCACCGGCGTGCCGAGCCGGTACGGACGCGAGCGCAGCAGCTCGGGTCCCAGAAGCCGCCGCAGGCGGGCGAGTTCGGCACGCACCGTCACCGGGGGGACGGACTCGTCCTCGTACAGCTCGATCAGCAGTTTGTCACCGCCGAGGCCTTCCGGGTGGAGGGCCAGCGTCACCAGGATCTCGCTGTGGCGTCTGCTGAGCCTGATCCTGCGCCCGCCCAGGATCAGGAGCGCCTCGTCGCGGCCGAGCGCGGAGAGCTGAGCCGTCCCGTCGGCGGACCGCGGCGCGACGAGTGCGAGCTGGGACTCGGCGGCGCGCGCCACAGCCTGTACGAACGCCAGGCTGTGCGGATGCGCGAGTCCGTTCCCGCCGGTGATGTCGACGGCGCCGAGCACCCGGCCCGTGTGCGGGTCGTGCAGCGGGGCGGCGGCGCACGTCCACTGCTGGACCGGCCGGAGGAAGTGCTCGGCGGCGAACACCTGGACCGGGCGGTCGATCGCGAGAGCGGTGCCGGGTGCGTTCGTCCCGGCCTCCGACTCGGCCCAGCGGGCACCTTCCACGAAATTCATCCGCTCCGCGCGCCGACGGGCCCGCGCATGCCCCTCGACCCACAGCAGCCGGCCGTGGGCATCGCAGACCGCGAACAGATGCTCACCGTCCATGGCGTAGGCACTCATGAGTTCGCGGATCATCGGCATGACGTGAGCCAGGGGATGCGTGTTCCGGTACGGTCCGAGTTCGTCCGGGCGGAGCTCGACCAGTGCCGCACCGTCGGGGCTGACCCGCGCCCGGGCGGAACGACGCCACGACTGGCCCACCACGGAGCGCACCGGTGTCTCCAGTCGTCCGTCGGAGGTGAACACCTCGTGCGCGCGCCGCAGTTCGCCGAGCCGTGCGCCGGGATTCGCGTCGGCGGCCGGGGCCACCCAGGGATCCGTCAACTCGCCCTCCCGTCCGCGGCGGCGTTCCTCCCCATCGTCAGGGCAACGGGCAGCCTGCGACAACCGCTGGGTGCGGGGCAATCACACGACGACCGGTGGGTGCGCGGCGCGAGGGCCGGGCGGGGGAGGGGGGCCGAGTGGCCGACGCGGTTCCAGGACGACGTCGGCGACGAGACCCTCGGTCACCACCATTGCCGACGATGACATGGCTCGCTATGTTAATGGAAAATCACATCTCTACGAAACGGCTCACCACGCATCGGCCGCTCAACCGGCAGGACGGCAACAGGACATGGAACCGTCCTGCCCATCAGGGAAGCAGGTAAGTCAATGGAGAATCTCAGTAGGCGAAAGGCCCTGTCCCTCGGCGTCGCACTCGGCCTCGTGGGCGTGGCGGGCCCCGCCCAGGCGTGGGCGTCGACGGGCTCGGTGACCGGGGCGGACGCGGGGACCGGTCCGGAGTGGATCTGGGACGACGCGGCGGACCCTCTGATGGTTTCGATGCTCGACAACGGTCATGTGCCCGCGATCAACACCGCCTGGGCGTCGTGGGTGAACAACAACGACCCGCTGCCCACCGGCCTGCCGGCCGAATTCAGCGCATACCTGGGGCAGGTCAACCGGCTGCCCTCCTGGGCCGACCCCACCAAGCTGGCCCGCGCCGCAGACTTCAACCGGCGCAGGGACACGTATCTCTTCATGCTGTACGGACTCGGCAGCGGAATCATGAGCACCGTGATCCCACGCGAGGCCAAGAGCGTCTACTGGTCCGCGGGCGGCGCCCAGATGCAGGACCGTGCGGCCAAGACGTTCACGTTCGGCTACGACCTGTCCCAGCTGGGAGCCTTCGAGCCCACGGGACAGTTCGTCGTGACCGCCAACAAGACGCGCGTGGTGCACGCCGCCGTGCGTCACCTGCTGCCGCAGTCGCCGCACTGGCGGGCGGTCGCCGACGAGACCGTCCCCATCAGCGCTGCCGACATCCTGGTCACCTTCCACAGCCTGGGCACCTACGTACACAGGAAACTGCTCGACTGGAGGATTCCGTATCCGGCCGCGGACCAGGAGGCCTTCCTGCACTCGTGGCAGGTCGCGATCAACCTGCTCGGCGTGCCGTACGAGCACATCCCCCTGACATGGGCTGCCGCCGAGAAGCAGTCGGCACAGGTGCTCACCCCGATTCTCACCCCGTCGACCGAGGGCATCGCACTGGCCGAGGACCTGCTCGGCCTGACCGCACAGATCGACCTCGGCGTCACGCGAGGGTTCATCAACGAGTTCGTGCGCTACGTCCTCAGCGACGAGGTCGGAGACTGGCTGGGGCTGAAACGCGACTACGTGTCGGCGGCCCTGGTCCGTACCGCGTGGCCGGCGTACGTCCTGTTCCGGGAGGGGCTGTCGCCCGTCATGCCCGGCACCTTCTACATGTTCGACCAGTTCGTGCGCGCCCTGGCCATGCTGTTCCTCAACAAGGGTTCCTCCGGGACCACCACCCCCATCACGATCCCCACCGGGAACCGGGCGAACCGGGTGGGTTGAGCCGCCGATCCGGTCCCACCTGTGTCCGCCCTGCGGCAGACGCGCCGAGGGCGGGCAGTGGGGTGGCTTTCACGCGAGGCGCTTCACGACGGCGGTATCCACGACGGCGGCATCTCGTCGAGTGCCGGGTTCCGGCAGCCGCTCAGAGACCCAGAGCATCCACGACCAGAACGGTCACGGCCTCACGATGGGCAGGGCTGTCCCGCCACCGCAGCCTGCGTCCGGCCTCGACCACGACACCGAACCCCGCATGCACCAGCACCCGGGCCTGGCGCGGGTCCAGCTCCGGACGGGCCAGCCGCAACTGCTGCTCCCAGACGGCTATGTGTTCCCGCTGCGCGAGGACCACGGGCCGACGCGGGCCGGCCGGCAAGCCGGCGAGCTCGGCCTCGGCGACACTGTTGAGCTCGGTGTACTCAAAGCTGTACGCCACGTACGTCGCCGCGAGCGCGATGACGGCCTCCTGCGGGCCGGCCACCTCGTGCAGGCTTCGCTCCACACCCTGCGCCAGCAGTCCCGCCGCCTGGAGGCACGCCGCCGCCAGGATGTCGATCTTGCCGGGGTAGTGGCGGTACAGCGCGGACGGGGTCAGTCCCACCGCCTCCGCGATCTGTCCGTTCGTGACGCCGGTGAAGCCGTCCCGGGCGAAGAGCGGGATGGCGGCCGCGAGGATCTCGGCGCGCCGTGTGCGCGGCACCGGCTGGGCGGGCAGCTCGACGGGGCGTGCGCGCAGCCGGCCCGCCGCGGAATCGCTCGCGGCCACGCACAGCGCGGACGCCAGCAGCAGTTCCCCGGCCCGGCGTTGGGCGATGGAGGTGTGATGCATGGTGATGGACGCGATCGCACCGAGGGCCGCTGTGGCCCGGAGGTGACTGTCAGGCAGTGGGTGCTCGCGCCGCACCGCCTCGTCGACCCGCTCGACCAGGTGACCGAACTTCGCCCCGAGACGCCTGCGGTCCTCGCGGTTGAGATACCGGGCCTCCCATCGGTACAGGCCGCCGGACGCGCGATGCGCGACGGTGATCCGGGTGACGGCGGTGAGCACATCCCTCAACGCCGCTCCGGACGGCACCTCGTCGAGCGCGGCGACAAGTCCGTCCACCATGACGTCGGCGCACTCGGTGAACAGCGCGTACTTGTTCGGGAAATGCCGGTACAGGGCCGCCGCGGTGATACCCACGACGGCGGCGACCTCCTCCATGGACGCCGCGTGGTAGCCACGCTCGCTGAAGACCCGCCCGGCCGCGTCGACGATGAGCTGCTTGCGGTTGCGGGGCCGAGTGGCCGCGGCCGGATCGGTGGGCGCGGCCGAACGGGCGGACGGGGAGGCGGGGGCCATGCGGATCAGTCAATCACACGTCGTCAGGAGGCCGGAATTCCTCGGCGCGGACCGCACGGGACGTGATTCCCGAATCACTTCGCACGTGAGTTCCGGGATGTGAACAGCTCGTGTCGGCGGCCGACGGCCGGATCGCGGCAGGCGACAGAGGGATCCGGCAGACGGATGCCGACAGTCGCCTGTCCCAGGTTTGACCGGGCCCGCTCCGGCACCGCCGTTCCCGGTGCGTGCCGGAGCGGGCCCGGTCAGGTGAAGGTGAGGACCGGCTTGACCACGCTGCCGTCCCGCATGGCCGCCACGGCCGCGCCGATGTCCTCGAACGGGAACGTGGTGACCAGCCGGTCGACCGGGAAGAGGCCACGTCCGTACAGGCCGATCAGCTCGGGGATGAAGCGGCCGGGGTCGGAGTCCCCCTCGATCACCCCGTGCACGCGGACGCCCTTGGCGAGCAGGCCCATCACGTCGAACGTCACCTCACCGCCGAGGCCGAGGAGGGCGACCGCCCCGCGCGGGCGCAGCGCGCCGACAGCCTGGCGGGCCATCTCCGGACGACCGGTGGTCTCCACGACGTGGTGCGCACCGCCGCCGGTGAGATCGCGCAGCGCCGCCGGCAGTCCGTCCCCGGGGGCGATGGCAGCCTTGGCGCCGAGTTCGGTGGCCAGGGCACGGCGGGAGGCGACCGGGTCGACGGCCACCACCGGATCGCACCCCACGGCCACCGCGGCCATCAGCGCGCTCAGGCCGACCCCGCCCGCGCCCAGGACGACCAGCGAGGTACCCGGCTCGGGGCGCAGCCGGTTGAGTACGGTTCCCGCGCCCGTCTGGCCGCCGCAGCCCAGCGGCGCGGCCACCGCGGCCGGCAGGTCGTCGGGCACCCTGACCACGCCGCGCTCGTGGACCACGGCATACGTGGCGAAGCTCGACTGGCCGAAGAAGCCGGCGCGGAGCGGCGCGCCGTCGAGAGAGAGCGGAGTGGTGCCGTCCCCGCGTCCACCGGAGAAGTTCAGGGCCTGCGCGGCGTGACAGTAGGCCGGGTGGCCCGCCGCGCACTGCTCGCAGGCGCCGCAACTGGCGAAGGTGAGGCAGACGTGGTCCCCCGGCGCGACATCGGTCACCTCCGCGCCCACCGCCTCGACCCGGCCCGTGCCCTCGTGGCCGAAGACCATCGGGGTGAGCTGCCGGGGCCAGGTTTCCCGCATTCCCAGATCGGTGTGACAGACGCCGACCGCCGTCATTTTCACCAGCACCTCGCGTGGCCGCGGGTCACCGATGTCCACGTCGCGGAGGGTGAACGGTGCGCCCGGGACCTCGGTGACCGCGGCGCGGACGCGCCTCACGAGCCCTCTCCGGCAAGCGCGGCCCCGGGGGCCCGATCGAGGAAGAAGTAGAAGAAGGGGCCATCGGCGGGGACACCTTTGCCGTTCATGATCCCCATCAGCGTGGTGTCGTCCACCCGCTTGAAGTGGTCGAGGACCGGTCGGCCGTCGTAGATCATGGTGGCCGTCGCCTCGCCGCGGAACTCGACGGTCCACAGACTGGCCTCGCCCTTGCCGAGCTCACGGTTGGAGTACAGCTCGCCCGCCGCGTTCCGGCAGACCAGCGGCTTGGCGTCGTGCACGGCGGCGAACGACTTGCCGTACCAGTCGGCCTTCTCCAGCGTGCCGTCGAGGGGGTGACCTGTGCGGAACTCGCCGCCCTTCCAGTCGCCGAGTATCTCCTCGGGGCGGACCGTGGCCAACGCCGCCCAGACCTCGTCGAGTTGAAGGGTGGGAATCAGACCGTCCTGCTCCCGGAGCTCCTGGAACCGGGCGCGGGCCTCGAATAGGTCCATGAGGTGTCCTCTCGTCGGTGCTGACGCCACGGAGGTGAATCGTCAGGATGTTGTCGAGCCCCGTGCCCCGCCGATTCACTCCGGGGTGCGCGGAGCGGAACCCCGGGCGCCGGAGTGAGGGCGCAGGGGGAACCGCACCGGGAACCGGAGGGCGGCCGGATCGCCCGTGACCGCGCCGGGGTGGCCCACGGTGCCGAGGCTCAGCAGTACGTGGCGTTCGGCTACCTCCTCCGCCGTGAGCGGGCCGTCCGCGCGGAACCAGTTGGCCACCCCCTGGCACATGATGAGCACCGAACGCACCGCGTCGGCCGGTATCGGCGTGGTGAACACGCCCTGGGCGCGGCCCGCCCGGACCGTGTCCAGCAGCATGTGTTCGAGATAGTCGCGCAGTGCTACGTAGCGGGCCCGGTTCTGTGGCTCCAGGCTCCGTATCTCGGTGTCCAGGAAGGCCAGTTGCTGCCGGTGGGCCATGTAGAGCACGATCGACTCGACCATGCCGCAGAGCCGCGCCAGCGGATCGTCCCCCGCCTCCCCGGCCGCCGCCCGACAGCGGTCCAGGACGTCCTTGATGGACGTCTCCAGCAGGGTGGCCAGCAGAGCCTGCTTGTTGTCGTAGTGGTAGTACAGGGCGGGCACGGTGACGCCGACCCGGCCCGCGATGTTCCGGACCGAAGTGCCGTGGTAGCCGAACTCGTTGAAGGCCTCCATGGCATGCAACAGGATCGGGTGCAGGTCGAGCGGTCCGTAGGAGCGCCAGTGCTCAGCTGGTGGCGTGGTGGTGTCCTGGCTGTCCTGGCTCAGCTCGGTGCTGCTCAACGACTCTCCTCGGGACGGGCGGCGATCGGCGACATCGTACGGCGGTCGTGACTCCCGAACGCCTCCTCCGGACTGCTTAGCGATCGATCAGGAAGACCTGGCGTCCAGGATCCACTCTGATCTCACTTCCCTGGTAAAGCTCCACGAAAACTCTTCATGCACAGGGAGTTGACCGGCCGTAGAGGTACTCCTACCTTCTTAGCGAACGCTCAGTAAGGTCCTGGTTGAGTAGCGGCGAGCCCGTTGTGCACCGAGAGGGGGAACCCTCCCGTTGTGCACCGAGAGGGGAATCCATGAGCCATCACTGCCCCGGCCCTCCCGGCCGCAACGTGTCGCGCCCGTCGACCGGCGGGCTGCTCCCGGCCGAGGGTGAGGCGCCGGCAGCGGCTCGCCGACCGGTAGAGGCTTCCCGGCCGGTATCGGCCTCCCGCCGTGGATCGGCGGCGTGGTGCGGTACATGAACGACTGCGAGGGCTGAGCACACCCGCCCGGTTCCCGTACGCAGGACTGCCGCCCTCCCTCGTGGTCCGGTCACGGGCAGGCCACGCGGGCAGATCGCCCCACTTGCTGTCCGGCCCGGACCAGCCCCACCCCGCCCGGCACACCCGCCGGGGCTTCCCCACCGCCCCGGCCTCCCCAGACGTTCCTTTCCGACACGCAAGGAGGCCCCGATGACATCGGCACCCCGCACCACCGGAGACCTGCCCGACGCCCCGGCCGACCGGACCCTGCCGCAGCTGCTGGCCCGCAACGCCCGCGAACACCCCCAACTCCCCGGCCTGTCCTGGCAGCCGGCGGAGCCGGCCGGCGACTGGAAGACGTTCAGCTGGGCGGAGGTCCACGAGCACACCCGGAGCCTCGCCGCCGGTTACCGGGCCCTCGGTGTCGGGCGCGGCGACCGCGTACTGCTGATGATGTCCAATCGGCCCGAACACTGGCTGTCCGACCTGGCACTGGTCCGCCTCGGCGCGGTCCCGGTCAGCGTCTACGGCACCGCGGCCCCCGAGCAGATCACCCACATCGCCCGCAACTGCCGGGCCCGCCTCGCCGTCGTGGAAGCGGCGGCCCAGGTGGCGGTGTGGGAGCCGCTGCTGGCCGACGCCGACACCCCGCTGGAAGGTCTGGTGGTGGCCGAGAAGGGCGCGGAGGGCGGCCATTTCCCGTACGCCGCCCTGCTCCGCGAGCCCGTCTCCGAGCAGTTCGCCAAGGAACTGGACGCCGCCCGCCCCGAGGACCCGCTGACCATCGTCTACACCTCCGGAACCAGCGGCGAGCCCAAGGGTGTCGTCCTGACCCACCGTCAGGTGATGTCCAACGCCCTGGCGCTGGACGCCGTGGTGGAACTGCCCCGGCACGTCGAGCACATCTGCTACCTGCCCTTCGCCCACATCGCCGAGCGGATGCTGGGCATCTACCTGCCCTGCCACCGGGCCTCGCACGTCTACCTCTGCGCCGACCCGGCGGGCGTCTCCGCCGTCGTGCGCAAAGTGCGCCCCGCGCAGTTCTTCGGTGTGCCGAGGATCTGGGAGAAGCTGTCCGCCGGTGTACGGGCCATCCTCTCGCTCATGCCGGCCGAGCAGCGGGCGGTCATCGACCGGTCGTTCGAGGTCGCCCGCGAGCACGTCGGGTACCGCGAGCGGGGCGAGACCCCGCCCGCCGAGCTGGAGGAGCGCTACGCCCGCGCCCGCGAGGACGTGCTGCTGCCCCTGCTGGCCGCGGGTGGTCTGGACCGGGTGACCTGGTCGGCCAGCGCGTCGGCGCCGATGTCGGTCGACGTGGTGAATTTCTGGGCCGGCTTCGGCTTCGTCATCATGGATGCCTGGGGGCTGACCGAGACCACCGGCGTCGCGACCAGCAACAGCCCGCGGACCGGCTTCAGGCTCGGCTCGGTGGGGCGGCCGGTGGAGTCCGTGGAGGTCCGCGTCGCCGAGGACGGCGAGATCCTGGTGCGGGGCTCGTCCGTCTTCTCCGGCTACCTCCAGCCGGACGGTTCGGTGCGGTCCGCCCTGGATGCCGACGGCTGGCTGGCCACCGGTGACATCGGCCGGATGGACGAGGACGGCTACCTCTGGCTCACCGACCGGAAGAAGGAGATGATCATCACCTCCACCGGCAAGAACATCTCCCCGTCCCTGGTGGAGAACGCGCTCAAGGGACACCCGCTGATCGGCCAGGCGATGGTGCACGGCGACAACCGCTCCTACGTGGTCGCCCTGCTGGTGCTCGACGCGGAGGCCGCACCCGCCTGGGCGGCGGCCAACGGCGTCGAGGCAGAGGGGGGACCGGCCGGGCTGGCGGATCACCCCGCCGTCCGGGCGGAGGTGGACCGGGCGGTCGCCGCCGCCAACTCCCGGCTCAACCGCAGCGAGCAGGTCAAACGGTACGAGTTGCTGGCCGAGGAGTGGGGGCCGGCGACCGGCGAGCTGACGCCGTCGCTGAAGATGCGGCGCCGGGTCATCCGGGACAAGTACGCCGACTCACTGTCCGCGCTCTACGAGGACTGAACCGGGCGGCCCTTTTCCTCATGGCCGGGGCGGCACCGTGGACGCGGAGAAGCCCGTCGCGCCGGGTGGAGCAGGGCGAAAGGACTGGCCCGACGCCTGTGGACTGGTCAGCGCCGAACTTCTCTCCGGACCCGGCCCGGGCTACGTCACATTGCCCGTGTCATCGAGCCGTAAGGTGCTGGGCACGAAACTGCCCCGCCCGAGCAGCTGCCGATTCGCCACGGAATCCGGATCCGATGACGACATCCTCTCCGTCACCGTGCGATGGGTGGCTCCTGACGCGAAGGCCGCCGACACCTGTGCGACGAGCGGAATTCCCTGGGGCTGCGCCCCTCGTTGGGCGGTTGCGTGACCGCCGAGACCACGAAGCCCCGGCGCGGCGTCTATCTGTACATCTACAGATCGGGCCCGCACCAACTCCCCGTCGCTCACGCGGCCGTGGTGTCGGGGCGCCATGTCTTCGGGATCAGCGCGGGCAGCAACGAAGCGCGTACGCGACAGTTGATACGGCGCGTCGCGCAGCACCTCGCCGATCAGGGCGAATCCGGCGCGCGGGGGTGAGGGGCGGGCCGTCGTGGGCAGTGTGGGTCACGAGCCGGTGGTCCGCCCGGCCGGGGACAGTGCGCGCCCTCTGCCGGGCGCGCATCACAGGGTGGCCCCTACGCCCTTCCCCCTACCAGCCGACCTTCACCGCGTTGTAGGCCTGCCGGCAGTCGGAGTTGGTGGCCTGGGTCTCCAGCTTCTGCATGGAAGTTCCCCAGACCTTCTTGGCGACCTTCTCCAACTCCCGCGTCGCGCTCGGGACGTCGGGTGCGTACTTCTTGATCGTCGCGAGGGCGGACCGGGCGAACTTGTTGCACACCGGCCCGGCGGCGTTCCGGTAGCGGGTGTCCAGGTCACCTGCCACGGCCTTGCCGTTCGTGGTGGCCCAGTTGTTCCAGGCCGTGCACGCAGCCTCCGTGAACGCCGCCTGATCGGCATCGCTCAGGTTGAGGACCTCGACCAGCACGACGTTCTGGACCTTCTCGGGGACCGTGAAATCCACGACCGGGAACTTGTCCAGCGTCTCGAGCAGGGCCGTCTGGCAGGCAGGCGGCAGCTCGGCCGCCTGCGCGGGGGCCGGCACGGTCAGTGCGGAGGCGGACACGATCACTGCGGTGAGAGCGGTGCGCTGGACGGTACGCGAGAGGATCATGGCGGGTGGTACTCCTTGGAAGGTCGGCGGGGAAGGCCGGCTCTTGGGATCGGCTCCTGGAGTCGGCTCCTGGACGGGCGGGAACGACGGCCCGGCTACAGAACGATCAAGGGCTTCCCGGGTCACGGCGTCCGGCGTGAGGGGCGGCCAGGAGACTCGTGCTGAGCCGCGCACGCCGGAGCGTGTTTGCGGGGCGGCGTTTTGCGATGGCGCTGACCTCGATGTGAGGGAATGCGGAATCGGCGAGACGGTTGCACCGGGCTGTGAAGGCAATGGGTGTCTACGACTTCGGCAGTCCGGAAGCTCTGCGTGTCCTGGAATTGCCCGAACCGCAGGCCGGCCCCGGTGAGTCCGTATCCGCGTGCACGCGGCCGCAGTGAATCCGGCCGATGTCCCGCTGCGGACCGGTGGTCACGTAGTCCGTATGCCCGACCGCGAGCCCTCGTTCGTGCCCGGCATGGACGCCGCCGGCGTGATCGACCAGCTCGGACCCGGGACCGACGGACGGCTTGCCGTGGGCCAACGGGTGCTCGCCATGGTGCTGTTCACCGATCCGCACGGCGGAGCGTACGCCGATCAGGTCGTGATGTCCGCCGCCTGAGGGGGCGGACCTCCACGCGGCGTCCACCCTGCTGATGAACGCCATGACCGCGCGCCTCGCCCTGGACACGCCGGCCGTGCCGCCCGGCGGAACCGTGGCCGTGACCGGTGCGGCCGGTGCCGTCGGTGGGTGCGCGATCCAGCTGGCCAAGGCCGTAGGCTGACGGTCATCGCGGACGCCGCCCCGCACGACACCGACCGAGTGCGCGGATCCGGCGCCGACCACGTCGTCGAGCGCGGCACCGGTGTTGCCGCTCGCATGCGCACGCCGCTCCCGACGGTGTGGCCGGCCTCGTGGACGGCTCGGCGCAGACCACCGAGACCCTGCCGGCCATCGCCGACGGCGGGACGCCGGCCGAGCTACGGGCCTGGTCCGGCCCGGCCGAGCGCGGCATCAGTGTGCGCCCCGTGTCGGTGACGGACGGCGTCACCGACACGGGGCGGCTGAACCGGATGTGCCGCCAGGCCGAGCAAGGCGTCCTGACCCTGCACGTCGCCGACGCGCTGCCCGCCGGCCAAGCGGCCGAGGCCCACCGCCTGCTGGAGGCGGGCGGCCTGCGGGGCCGGTTGGTGCTGGACTTCTCCTGACGGTGCGTGTGCGAGTTGCGTGCCGGTGCCGTCTGCTCGTGCTTCTGCGGATCGCGGCCCCTGTGTCCCAGGAGCGCCGTCGCTCATACGCCCGATCCCGTGCGTACGGATGACGGGCCTTCCAGCGAGTCAGTTGCAGAAATGGGCCCACGAGTTGTTGGGACGCCAGATCTTCTCGCCGGATGCCGCACCCTTCCAGCTGAACGTCGCTACCACGCCGAAGCTCGACCGTGGCCAGTTGCACGGGTTGACGGTGGTGGTGCCGGCCAAGTCCTGGGTGCCGTGCCAACCGTCGCCGTCCTTCGCGGTGCGCAGCGTCACCCAGTCACCGTTGCTGGTGAAGCGCTGAAGCCTCACATTGGTGACCTTGACCTGGTAGCTGCCGCCACCGGCGACGTCCGTGATCTTCGCCCGCGCCCGGTAGGTGTCGGCGGCCTCGTCCCACCAGACGGTGGCGCAACGCTTGACCGCGGTGCCGTAGCAGTGCCACTCGCTCGCCGCGGACGCCGACGACGGGGTGAGGACGATCGACGTGCCGAGCGCCGCAGCGGCCAACGCGCCGGTGGTGCTGAATTGGCTCATACGCTTGAGACTCATGAAGACCCTTCTGATCGCCGGTGATTCGGGGGAACCGTATCCAGAAACTCTGGACAACTGCTGAGGCGTGCGGAGCGGTTGCGCTGCTGTGACAAAGTCAGAATTCGGCCCCATTGAGGCAATGAGATCTTCTTGACGGATGATGTCTTGAGGTGACTCGGCCCAGGGAATCCCGCGAGCCGCGACGAGTCCTGCCGCGTCCGGCGGACATACTGTCGAACCCGTTCCCGAGGAGGACTTCTGATGCGCAGCGTGACCTATTCGATGAGCATGTCGCTCGACGGCTACATCGTCGGGCCGGACGGCGACTTCAACTGGACGGCTCCCGTGGAGGAGGCCTTTCGCTTCTGGATCGACGAGATCCGAGGGGTTGGCGTCCACCTTTTGGGGCGACGGCTGTACGAGACGATGCTGTACTGGGAGACCGCCGACCAGGATTCCACGCTCGACGAATCGGAGCGCGAGTGGATCTCGCTCTGGAACCCGCTCCCCAAGGTGGTGTTCTCCAAGACGCTCTCGGAGGTGCAGGGCAACGCCCGCCTGGCCTCCGGCGACCTGGCGACGGAGATCGAACGGTTGCGGGCCGAGCCGGGTGAGGGCGACATCGCGATCGGTGGCGCAACTCTCGCCGCCGAGGCTGCCGAGGCGGGTCTGATCGACGAGTACCAGGTCATGGTCTACCCGGTGCTGGTCGGCGGTGGGATTCCGTACTTTCCTCAAGGCGAGCGTCGGGTGGATCTCGAACTCGTCGAGACCCGCACCTTCGGCTCGAAAGTCGTATACCTCCGTCACCGCGTGGTGCGTTAGGGCGGTCGTGGCGCGCCGGTGACATGACTGCGGAAGTCACAGGACCAGGCGCGTGACCAATTCCGAGAACGTAGGTGCTACGACCCGCCACTCGCGCAGAAGGGTCCGCCCAGTAGTCACTGCCGACAACGCGGGGATCTGAGGGATCAGTCCGGTATTCGAGCGCCAGGGCTTCGTCATCACCGGGGTTGCGAGTGATGGCAATCAGCACTGCCTGTTCAGCGTCGAGCCACGGCAGTTCGAGCGGGTGATACCGCTGCTTTCGCGTGCCTGGCGAAAACAGGCGGAGTGCGGATCGTCGGCGAACATGTCCGTCGATCGGGACGCGAAGGCCATCTGCTCCGGGTTCGACACGAAGACGAGTGGGTCCTCGAACCACGGGATGACCTTCGCCGGCACCCCGTCCCCCGGGTGTTGCCAGAGGTCGTGATCGATGAGGGAGGTCAGTGGGGCGGGCAGGGGAAGTCCGCGGACTGCCGAAGGCACCATGGTTCAAGGCTTGGCACGGCAGGACATGACCAACGGACGCCCGGCCCGGGGAGCGGGGAATGCGCGCCACCGGTGTGGTGTGTCGGCCTGTGGGCTCAGGCGAGGGCGGTGACCAACAGGGCGAAAGCGGCGATGATGACGGCGACGCGTACGTAGTGGAAGCGGTCCCAGCGGTTCATCTGCTCCTTCCAGTCCTCGGGCCGGTTCTCGGTGGTCCACGTCTTGCTCTGGTTGTTGATCGGGACGAGCAGCAGGATCGACATGACCACGCTGACGATCAGCAGCGCGCCGGCGGTGACGACGAGTCCTGCGCCGTCGTGGCGCCATCCGGCGAGGGCCCAGACCGCGACGAGGACGAGCGAGCCGATGTACCAGACCGGCATGACGGCGCCGAGCATCCGGCCGCCGTGGCTTCGGCCGCGTTGGCTGCTGTCGTCAGGGAGGGCGTTGAAGATCGGGTTGATGACGAAGGCGACGGAGAACTCCACTCCCACCATCAGGCCGACGATCACGGTGGTGACGATCTCAAGTGCGTTGAGCATGGCTACCCATCCTGGAATCTAGTGTCGCTAGGTGATGAGGCAACGCTAGCGCTGTTGCCGCTTGATTGTCTAGCGATGCTAGGATCGAATTATGTCGGTACAGGAACGCAAGGAGCGCGAACGGGCGGTGCGTGAGCGCCTCATCGTGGCGACGGCCCGCGAACTCGCCGAGCAGCAGGGCTGGGACGCGGTCACCACCCGCCGGCTCGCCGAGAGCATCGAATACAGCCAGCCCGTCCTCTACAGCCACTTCCGTGGCAAGCGCGAGATCATCGGCGCCGTCGCCCTCGAAGGCGCCGCCGAGATGGCCGTGGAGCTGCGGGCCGCGGCGGCCTCCGCTGCGGACGGCCCGCGCGCCAGGGCCGCTGCCCTAGCCCGCGTCTACCTCGGCTTCGCCGCACGCAACCCGGCGGTCTACGACGCCATGTTCCAGCTCGACGGCGGTCTGGCGTTCGCGCACGAGGACACCCCGGAGCCTCTGAAGGACGCCTTCGCCGCCCTGCTGGAGAGCCTTGGCGAGGTTGCCGGGGAGGGCGTCCACCCGGGACTGTTCACCGAGGTGTTCTGGGCGGCCCTGCACGGGTTGGCGACCCTGACCCGGGCGGGACGGCTGCCGCCGGAGGACACCGAGCGGAGGACGGAACTGTTGGTGGACCGGCTCGCCATGCTCTGACGCACCGTTTCGGCGGGCGCACAGCCGGGGCCCTCGGGCCCGGCCGCTGCCTGCCTGCGGTATCGCGTCCGGTCACTCGCGCCCACACGGCGCAGCCGCGGATCGACCACCCGGTACGTGCCCTGGCCGGTTCGT
The DNA here is from genome assembly GCF_045040375.1 of Streptomyces sp. NBC_01520. Taxonomy (NCBI): domain Bacteria; kingdom Bacillati; phylum Actinomycetota; class Actinomycetes; order Kitasatosporales; family Streptomycetaceae; genus Streptomyces; species Streptomyces sp. NBC_01520. The sequence goes on along the minus strand of NZ_CP109404.1, from coordinate 583,601 downwards.
CCGCCGAGTCCCGGGAAGAACGGGCCAGTCGGTGCCGTCTTCTCTGCGGAGATCAATTCCAGTGCCGTCCTGACGGCGACTCGCCAGCTCCGGATCGCCTGCTGACCTGCCTCATCCAGGTGGGCCCGATGTCGACGCGAGGCCTCCAGATCAGCGGGTCAGCGTCTCGAAGCCGGAATCTCCGCAGTACTGCACGACGCGCCCCTCCGCCTCGGAGTCGCTGTTCTTCATCGCTGCCGCCGTGGCCTCCGCCAAGGTGCGGCCTCCGCCGACGGCCTCATCCCCGAGCGGTCGCATCGCGAGGAGGGCATCCTGAGCGACGGCCCCGACCTCGTCGAACCCTGATGGATCCGGCGTGTCCGTGTCCGCCGCGTTCCGTGCCTTCTGCCACTTGCCCAACTGCGTGCAGTACTTCTCCCGCTGCGAGTTGAGCCGTTCCTCGTCCTTGCTCTCGGACGAGGAACAGCCCGCCGCAACCACCATCAGAGCGAGGACCGGGATTATTGCCCTCAGCGCGCGCACCATGTGTCCCCCGGTTGTTTCTGCGTCGAATCGTCCTTGCCACCTGCAACTCCCGCAGCAGGATACCCACGTCGGATGCCTGGGCCGCCTCGGAGTTCGCTGTCTTCGGGGCATGTGGGGGGGCAGGCTTTCGCGCATTCCGAGCACGAGCACTCGGCCGGCCTTGCGAGGAGGTCGGGGTGAGTGTGTTCGCGTCGGCCATCCTCAGTTCGAGGCCGTGTGTTGTGGCGGGTCGCGCCGACGCCGTCCGGTCACTCGCTCTCGCTCTCCCTGTAGTTCATGAACCAGTGGGTATCGAAGTAGCCGGCCATCGTGAACGGGTGGTGCGGGTCGATGAGGATGTGACAGACGAGCTCCGCAGCCTGGCAGTCGAAGGGGACGTACTCGCCGTCGGAGGACCGGACGACCACGGGCCAACGGTCGGGATCCTCGCCGTCTGTCCTCCAGCACTACAGGTCCTCGTGCTCGGTGCCCGCCCAGATGAGCAGACCGTCTTTCCGGAGCCCCGTCCACGGCACCTGGTTCAGGTCCAGGAATCCGTCGAAGGCGCCCGCACCGAACGTCTCGACCATGTGCCTTTAGTCGCTCGGCAGTGGGGTGCCCAGACGTGACTCCACCTCGGCCCAGTCCACGTGCGGCCGCTGGGCGGGCAGTGTCCGGCCGGTGATCCGTATGAGCCGGTCGATCCAGTCGACGTTCTTCTCGTCCGGACCGACTGCCAAGGGGTCCGGCACCTTCCTGCGGGCGACCGCCAACACCGGCCGCTCGACCCCTTCGGCGTCCCGCACCGTACCCGTACCGACCCATTCATTCCCGTACGCCCACGCCGCTATCGTCACGGCCCGGTCCTCGAAGGGGGCGAGAAGAGCAGCGCCCCCGGACTCGTCGACCGTCGGATCGGTGAAGCTGCCGAGGACAAGGGCGCGCGGGGCACCGTACCTCGCGCCGGGCAGGTCGGTCGGCTGCTGCGGGTCAAGGTCGCCGGACACGTAGATGTAGCCGTCTCCCTGGCCGATTTGGGCCAGCGGATCGTCGACGGTCCCTTGTGTGAGCTCCATGACAGAAAGTGAAGCGCACGGCACTGACAATCGACATGCTCACAGGCGCACCTGACATCGACGTACCGGCGGAGGGGGAAGCACGAACTGCGTGATCGAGCCGATTCTCCGACGGGCGCAGGGTGAGGCGGCGTGGGTGCCTCGCATAGGCTGACCGTTTCATCCGACCCACCGCGACGAGGAACCAGCCCATGCGCAGCGGCACCAGGATCCGCCTGATCGAGCCCACCGACGCGGCCCCGATCGCCGAGCACCGGGTGCGGGACTTCGAGGCTTTCCGGCGGTGGGAACCGGCTCAGCCGGCCGCCTTCTTCACCCGGGAGGGTCAGGCGGAACGGATCGACAGTCTGCTGGCCGGATATCGTGCCGGTACGGTCTGGCCGGGCGTGGTGCTCGCCGATGACCAGGTGATCGGCCAGGTCACCGTCGGAGGCATCCTGCCGCAGCCACACCTCCTCCGCGGCTCCGTCGGTTACTGGATCGCCGGTGTCGCCCAGAATCAAGGCCACGCCGGGCACGCCGTCGGGCTCGTCCTCCAGGTGATGACGGACGAACTCGGTCTGCACCGCGCCGAGGCGTCCACCAATCTGGAGAATCTGCCGTCGCAGCGGGTACTACGCCGCAACGGGTTCACCCCGTACGGCGTCGCGCACTCCTCGATCCTTCTCGACGGGAGCTGGCGGGACGGGCTCCTGTGGGAGCGGATCCTCGGCGACCAGGCTTGAGATTCCCCTGCGCGCCGGCGCCGCGGGTGCGCGAACACCAGGAAGGCGAACCGTGTGCAGCAGGGGAGGAACGGTCGGGCGTGTGTGCTGCATGCCCGCACTCGCCGCGTCGACCTCTTGGGGGTGGCCGGATGCGGACGCGACGGCCGCGGTGATTCACCTCCGCGCCCGACAGCCGGTCCGGCGGTCACCGCTACCCGGACCACGCTCCCTACGGCCACGCGGCGACGGCGTCTACTCGACCACGGCCCGCCCGCCTCGGCAGCGAGAAGGGGCCTCGACCGAGATCTCGACGAGGAGAACCGGCGGTACAGGAAGACGGCCGTTCAGACCGACCGGAAGATCCCCGGTTCCATGCCGAGGCCGACCCCGACGGTGTGCATCCGGCCTGCGACGGCGGCGACTGCACCACCGGATGACGAGCGGGATTCGGCGGCGCCGGGGCGAGGCCGGACAGGGAGAACCACATGCTCTTGTGCGGCGAGGGAGCCGGATGGCACCGTGCCGCGTGAGAGGAGAGGCATGGCATGCAACCACCAGATGAACCGCCCAGCGGCCGGGGTGTGGACGAGCACGAGTTCGACGCCTTCTACGCCGCGAGCGTCGGACGGCTCATCGGCCAGCTGTACGCGATGACAGGCGACCTCGCCGAGGCACAGGACGTCGTCCAGGAGGCCTTCGCGCGGGCCTGGGAACGCCGGGCCGAGCTGGACCTGAACGGCGCCCCCGAGGCGTGGGTGCGTACGGTGGCCTGGCGGTTGGCGGTCAGCCGGTGGCGGCGGGTGCGTACCGCGCTCGCCTTCGCCCGACGACAGGGCCCGCCGGCCACGGTGCCGCCACCGGAACCACACCATGTGCTGCTGGTTCAGGCTCTGCGGCAGATACCCGAGGCTCAACGACGGGCCGTGGTGCTCCATCACCTGTGCGACCTGACGGTCGAACAGGTGGCTGCCGAGGCCGACTGCCCCGTCGGTACGGTCAAGGCACAACTGAGCCGGGGGCGGGCGGCGCTGGCACGGCTGCTGGCCGAAACCGAGCTGGATCCGCGGACGACCCGCGTGTCGGAGGTGCGGAATGGCTGACGAAACCGGGCTGGACGACCACCTGGCCGCCCTCGCCGAGTCAGGCCGGCGGCACGTGGCGCCGCTTGCCCCGGAGCGGATCCGGGCGCGCGGCGAGCAGCGTGTACGCCGCAGGCGGGCCGCTCTCGTGTCCGGCGGCACCCTGCTGGCCGCGGCTGTGACCATGGGCGGCCTGTCGCTGGCCGGGGCCCACCGGGGGCCCGAGCCGCCCGCCGTCATCCCGACGCCGATCACTTCGCCGTTCGTGCCGCCGATGCCCGCCGCGGGTGAGGAATACGCAGGCGAGCTGGGCTATGTGTACGGCGCTGTGGCGAAGGGGGACACGGTGCAGGTCACGGTCCAGCAGCTGCGCACCGTGCGGGGAACCACGGTCTCCGCCGGTGTGGTGCACCCGTTGACCCTGCCGCGGGGGACGCTGGTCGAAGTACGACAACTGGGCGGCGGGAACCCTGCGGACGTGCAGTTGGGCGGGCTGGTGGGCCGACTGGCCGCCGGGCCGCAGTGGGTGTTCGCGATCGACTACGACAGCGAGGGCCGCGTGCACTCACTGCGGGAGGCGTACTGGCTCGCCGAGTGAGCCCGCAGAGGAACTCTCGGGCGGGCCACGAGAAATGAAGCGGCTCAGGGTGCAACCCGAGGGGTGTGCCGGCGCGTAGAGACCACGTAGCCAGAACACACCTGATTCTTGGGGGATCTTGACCATGCGCGTCTCACACTGTCCGGCCGCCGTGCGCTGCCTCACCGCTCTCGCCTTCAGCCTGGTCACCCTGACCGGGTGCAGCGGCGAGGGCGACGGCCAGGCGGCCGACACCGCACCCGTGACATCGGCGGCGCCTTCCGCGTCGGCCGACGGGACGGCCGCGAACACAGGGGCGGACGGCGGGGCGAAGCCGGACGGCACGTCGTCGACCGCTGCGGCCCCCTGGGCCGGCACCAAGCAGTTCGTGCAGATCGATGACGCCCGGACCGGCGACGGAGGGACGTACCTGTCGGTGCGGCCCGCCCAGAAGAAGGCCCACCCCCAATTCGAGGCATGGGTGATCGTCCCGGGCGAGGGGCCCTACACCGAGGTGCGCATGACAGAGGACGCCAAGGTGACGCTGTCGGTCCCGCTCGGCGACGAGAAGCACCCCGCGTCGTACTCCCAGGCCGATTTCGTCAGCCGGCTCACGGCCCGGCCGTCCTCGGCCCGCTCGCCCCTCGGGTACGACCTGAGTTTCGACGGGGAGGGGAGGGTGACCAGGCTGCAGTCGCTGTACACGCCCTGAACGCGGGGGCCGAGGACGGCCGTTGCCTGACCACGAGCACCGGCCGCGCGGTTCGGAGCCGCGGGTGCACGTGGCGATGATCGCGGTGTGACCGGGCCGCCGGGAGGTGGTCCGGTCACCAGCCGTGAGAACGCTGCCGGTTGCCCGGTCCTCAACACCCGGGCAACCGGCTCCGAAGACGGACCGCCCGGTCCACCAGCAGGTCAGATGGGGGCGTCGTCGCCGGTCCCTGAAGGCGCGGCGCACCGACGCAGGACCATGAGCGAGTCCTCCAAGGCCGCCACCATGGCGAAGGGGAAGCGGTCGAGCTCCACACAGAGTGCGACGTCGTCGGGATGGACCCCTTGACGCACCCCCTCCCTCAGCTCGGTGGCCGCCCGAGACACGGCAGCGCGGCGGAGGTACTCAGCAGCATCCGCCGTTCCGGCCTCGGTGGCTCTCCTGGCGATGTACTGGGCGCACGCCAGATCTTCATCGGCCTGTCCGTCCTCGCCGGTGACCACGAACGTGACACTGTCACCTCCGCGTGTCCGGAGAAGCCGAGCCGTTGCCTCCGCCACGACGAAGCCGGCGCACAGCACCAACCGCGCCTCCTTGACCGCCAGCGCGCCGACCGTCCCTGCCGTGGTCTTCTGCACGACGGTGCGTCCGCCGAGGTCGACGGACCGCAGCAGGCCGGGCGAGTTGACGGCGTCGAACCCGGGCGCGGGCGGACCGTCCTTGAGCGCCACCCAGTCCGGGTGGCGGGCCTTGAGCGCCAGGGCTTCGTCCAGCGACTCTGCAAGGACGATCTTTTCCGCCCCCTGGGCGAAGGCCCAGGCAGCCACGGTGAAAGCACGCATGACGTCGACCACGACCGCCACGGAAGGGGCCTCGACCAGATCAGGGATGCCGAGGAAACGAGTGTCCATTCCGGTCACGATCGCGCATGCCCGGCCCGAGGCACCGGGAGAGTGGCGCGCATCACGTCGGTGGTCGTCGATGGATGATTCGGTGAGGTCGCAGCGATGGGGACGATGCCGGGCAGATGCGGCCCGGCCCGCGGGGGCGACGGAAGTGCCCGCCTCTATGCTGGCCCGATGGTGTTGATCAGGCAGATCCAAGTGACTTTCGACTGCGCGGAACCGGAGCGCGTCGCGCGTTTCTGGTGCGAGGTGCTGGGGTACGTCGTACCGCCGCCTCCCGAGGGGTTCGCTACCTGGGACGACTTCGATCGGACACTGCCGCCGGAGCGCCAAGGGGCCTCGTTCGCCTGCCAGGACCCCTCAGGTGCCGGCCCACGGCTGTACTTCCAGCGTGTTCCCGAGGGCAAGGTCGTCAAGAACCGGGTGCATCTTGACGTGCGGGTCGGTACCGGGCTCGTGGGTGACGAGCGCCTGGCCGCACTCGAGTCCGAGTGCGCGCGGCTGGTCCCGCTGGGCGCGGTACGGGGGCAACTCCTGCTTGCCGACGGCGAGAACGAGTCGTGCCTCCTGATGCAGGACATCGAGGGCAACGAGTTCTGCCTCGACTGAGTGGCCGCCCCACGTGGCACCTCCGCGCGATTCTCCATCCGGGCCCTCGTCGCCGACACGCCTGAGCGCGTGCCGGTGACGAGGGCCGCTCCGTCATGCTCGGCGAGGAGCGAGGAGCGAGAGGCCGACCGGCGGGCGCCGCTGCGCTCCAACCGCCGGTCGAGAGCATTTCCGCTGAGCCAGGCGTTGTGCGCCCGAGCACCCCGGTGAACCCGCGGCGAGGATTTCCGAAGCGGGCAAGCGGTCCGAGTTGACTGTTTCCTTTCTTGTTCATGCACTTTTGATGGAAGAAAGTAAAAATTCGAACGCGCCGATCCCGTGCCCTCTCTTTGCGTGGGTCCGCCTTCCCTGCGTTCCCCGCCTTCCCCGTGTTCGCCGACTTGACGAAGTAGTGCGGACTTGCCGCCCGGATGAGGGGCGTACCGTCACCGGCTCCCGAGCCCGTCCGAGCCGCCTGAACAGCCGGAACGCCGGGCTTTCCGGTGCTGACGCAATTCGGCCGACGGGTCGGCGGGGTGGCCGGGCGCTCTTGTTGACGTCGGAAAACTGCCAGAAGGTGTCTCCTGTCCCTGCTGCAATAGTGCTCACAATCATTTGTGAGGCCCCACAACAGGACGGGATTCGTGTCCACAGCAACGACTACTTCCATCGACCCCGCTGAACTGCCGGCCAGGTCGCCACTCGTCTCGTGGCTGGCCGTTATCTCGGTGATGCTGGGTATTTTCTCGATCGTCACCACCGAAATCCTGCCGATCGGCTTGCTTACCTCCATCGGGTCGAGTTTCACCATCTCCGATGGAATGGCCGGCCTGATGATGACCATGCCGGGCTTCCTGGCTGCCATCTCGGCACCTCTGGTCACCGTGGCCACAGGGCGCATCGACCGGCGTCTCATGCTGGGGGCGTTCATCCTCCTGCTGGCGCTTGCGAACTTCCTGGCGGCAGCCGCTTCCAGCTACTGGCTGGTCCTGGTCTCCCGGGTGATGGTCGGCATCACCATCGGAGGGTTCTGGTCGATCGGGGCGGGGCTGGCCGGCCGGCTGGTGCCCCCGGAGTCGGTCGGCCGCGCCACAGCGGTGATCTTCTCCGCGGTGCCGCTCGGATCCGTGCTCGGCGTACCGATGGGCACGTTCATCGGGGACGTCGCGGGGTGGCGGACAGCCTTCCTGGTCATGGGAGTCCTGACCCTCGCCGTATTCGTCCTGCTGATCCTGGTGGTCCCGTCCCTGCCCGCGGAGGAGCCCACACGCCTGCGCGTGCTCACCGGCATGCTGAAAAGCGTCAACACCCGGTTCGCGCTGGTGATCACCTTCCTGGTCGTGCTCGCCCACTTCGGGGCCTACACCTACGTCACCCCCTTCCTGGAACAGGTGACACAGGTGGGCGCCGGGCTCATCACCGTGTTCCTGCTCATCTACGGGGCAGCCGGCATCGCCGGGAACTTCCTGGGCGGATCACTCGTGGCACGCCATCCGAGGGCCACCTTCGCGGCAGCCGCCGCGATGATCGCCGGGGCGACCCTGCTGCTCCCGGTGCTCGGCGGTAGCCGGCTCGGGGCGGTGAGCCTGCTGATCCTGTGGGGCATCGCGTACGGGGCCGTTCCGGTCTGCTCCCAGACCTGGTTCGTCAAGGCCTGTCCCGATTCCCCCGAGGCCTCCTCGGTGCTCTTCACGGCATCGTTCCAAGCCACCATCTCGATGGGCGCCCTGGCCGGAGGCGTGGTGGTCGACCGATCCTCCCCGTCCATGGTCATGGCACTCGCCGGTACGGCCGCGGTCCTCACCGTGGTGGCCATCGGCGTTCACCACGCCCGAAAGGTCACATGGCCCGAGCCGGCTCACCAGCCGTAGGGCGACCGCTCCTCACACGGGGCTTCTGCCCGACGTCCGGTCCGTCGCAGCCACCCCGCCGCGACGGGCCGGACCGGTGACCTGCACACACATCCCTTGTCCCACGGACACGGGCGCCCGTATCAGGCAGGCGTCCGCCGTTCTTCCGTTCAACGACCGAAGGAGTACGTCGCTTATGTGCGGCATCGCGGGCTGGGTAGATTTCACGCGCGACTTAGGACAGGAGCGCGCCGTCGTCGACGCCATGACGCGGACGATGGCGTGCCGCGGCCCGGACGACGAAGGGGTGTGGATCGACCGGCATGCCGCGATCGGCCACCGCAGGCTTTCGGTCATCGACCTGGAGGGCGGCCGTCAGCCCATGACGGCCGAGGAGAACGGACGCACACTCGCCGTCCTGACCTTCAGCGGCGAGATATACAACTACCGCGAGCTCCGGTCCGACCTCGCCTCCCGGGGACACCACTTCCGTACCCGCAGCGACACCGAAGTGGTGCTGCGCGGCTATCTGGAATGGGGGGAGGGGCTCGTCGACAAGCTCAACGGCATGTTCGCGTTCGCCGTCTGGGACGTCCGCAGCCAGGAACTGCTCCTCGTGCGGGACCGGATGGGCGTCAAACCGCTGTACTACTACCCGACGGCCGACGGGGTCCTGTTCGGCTCCGAGCCCAAGACGATCCTCGCGCACCCGGGCATCCCCCGCCGGATCAACACCGACGGCCTGCGTGAACTCCTCGACATGGTCAAGACCCCCGAGCACGCGATCTTCACCGGGATGTACGAGGTCCGGCCCGGCCACACCGTCCGGGTCCGCCGCGAGGGTCTGGTCAGGCGCTGCTACTGGGCGCTGGAGGCCAAGGAGCACACGGACACGCTGAAGCAGACCATCGACACGGTCCGCGGCCTGCTCGAGGACACCGTGAGCCGCCAGCTCATCTCCGACGTGCCCCTGTGCAGCCTGCTCTCCGGCGGACTGGACTCCTCCGCGATCACCGCCCTGGCCGCCAAGGCACTGGCCGCCGAGGGGGCGGGTCCGGTCCGCTCCTTCTCCGTCGACTTCGTCGGAGCCGAGGAGAACTTCGTCCCCGACCCCCTGCGCAGTACGCCCGACGCGCCCTTCGTACGGGACCTCGTCCAGCACGTGGCCGCCGAGCACAAGGAGATCCTCCTCAACAGCGACGATCTGAGCGACCCCGGGGTCAGGGCGGCCGTCCTCGCCGCCACCGACCTGCCCCCCATGTGGTACGGAGACCTGTGGCCCTCCCTCTACCTCCTCTTCCAGGCGGTACGGGAACGCTCCACGGTCGCACTCTCCGGCGAGTCCGCCGACGAACTCTTCGGCGGCTACAGCTGGTTCCACGACCCGGAGGTCCTCACCGCCGAGACGTTCCCCTGGCTGACCACGACGCCGGGGCCGTTCTACGACGGCACGCCGCTGTTCGACGGCGGCCTGCTGGGAACCCTCGACATCCCCGCCTACCGGCGCTCCAGCTACGGCGACGCCATCGCCGAAGTCCCGGTCCTGGCCGGTGAGACCGGTCTGGAGAAGCGCATGAGGGAGATCAGCTACCTCAACCTCACCCGCTTCCTCAACACCCTCCTGGACCGCAAGGACAGGATGAGCATGGCCGTCGGACTGGAGGTGCGCGTCCCGTTCTGCGACCACCGTCTCGTCGAGTACGTCTTCAACGCCCCCTGGGCCATGAAGACCTTCGACGGACGTGAGAAGAGCCTGCTGCGCGCCGCCACCCGCGACGTGCTTCCCGAGTCCATCGCACAGCGGGTGAAGGCGCCCTACCCCAGCACCCAGGACTCGGGCTACGAGAAGAAGCTCCGGGACAAGCTCGCCGAGGTCATCGGTCAGGGCAACGCGCCGATCCTGCCGCTCCTCGACCTGGAACGGACCCGCGGCCGCCTCGACGGAAGCATCAGCACGGCCAGCACGCAGATCACCCGCATCGACCTGGAAGTACCGCTCTGGCTCAACGCCTGGCTGGAGTCGTACGACGTCTCGATCGACCTCTAGCACCGCCAAGTACCGCTGGTACCGCGCTCCTGTCCGTGGCCGGCCCCCCTGAAGGCCACGGACACCCGTACCCCCGGCGGCCCTTTCCATCCCCGAAGGGCCGCCGGGCTCCTCCCTGCCCGCACAGCCTCGCGTAAGGAACCCTCGATGGCTTCCTCGTACGGTCCCCGTCCGCCCGCGGCACCGCAGGAACCCGCGCCCGAAGCCGGCTGGACCGACCGGGTGTCGGAACTGGCCGGTTGGCTCGACGGCATCCTGGCCGGGCTGCACGGGCTCGACCTCGAAGGTGTGGCACCGTCGTCGGCGTACAGCGCCGCAGGCACCGACTTCCGTACCGAGGCCGGAACGTCCCATGCTGCCCTGTGAGTTGACGGTCGAAGAGGCCGCTGCCGCCGTCGGCGGGCGCGAGTTGTCGCCCGTCGAGCTCGTCGAGTCCGTCCTGAACCGCTGCGAGGCGAGCGAAGAACGGCTCAACGCCTACGCCACCGTGGACGCGGACGGAGCGAGGAAAGCCGCCGCACAGGCGGAGCGCGAGATCCGCGAGGGTGACTACCGTGGCCCGCTGCACGGCATCCCCTACGGCCTCAAAGACGTGATCGACACCGCCGGGATACCGACCACGGCCGGTTCACGGGCGTGGGAAGGCCGTGTACCGGGCCAGGACAGCACGGTGGCCGCCCGGCTCGCGCGGGCCGGTGCCGTGCTGGTGGGCAAGACCCAGACACATGAGTTCGCCTACGGCCTGCTCACCCCGCAGACGTTCAACGCCTGGCGGGCGGAGCGTACGGCCGGTGGATCCAGCGGGGGATCGGCGGTCGCGGTGGCCGCCGGTTCCGCCCTCTTCGCCCTCGGCACGGACACGGGAGGCTCCGTACGGGTTCCGGCGGCGCTGAACGGCGTCGTCGGCCTCAAGCCCACCTACGGGCTCGTCCCCTGCGCCGGGGTCGCCCCCTTGTCATGGTCCCTGGACACCGTCGGCACGCTGACCCGGACGGCCGAGGACGCCGGCCTGGTGCTGCGGGTCCTCGCGGATCAGGTGCACCAGGCCCCAGGGACACCGCGCCGGTCCGCCGGGACGCGCGGTGACCTGCTGGGCCTGCGCGTCGGCGTCCCGGCCGCCTTCTTCTTCGAGCACGTCGATCCGCAGGTGGAAGGGGCGGTCCGGCAGGCCATCGAAGACCTCCGGGCGCTGGGCGCCACGACCGTGCCCGTGGTCCCGCCCCTCACGGAACACATGGAGGCCACCCACTGGGGGCTGATGGCTCCGGAGGCGTCAGCCGTCCACGAGCGCGGACTGCGGGAGGTGCCCCACCTCTACGGGCCGGACGTACGTCTCCTGCTGGAGGCGGGAGCGCACATCCGGGCCCAGGACCATCTCCGCGCCCAGCGCTCCCGCACCCTGATCCGTCAGGCCTGGCTCGGCCTGTTCGACGAGGCCGACGTGATCGCCGCACCCACCGTGCCCCTGACCGCGGTGCCACGGGACCAGGACACCGTCAACTGGCCCGACGGCTACACCGAATCGGTCACCTCCGCGTACGTACGGCTCTCCGCACCCGGCAACGTGACGGGGTTCCCCACGCTCTCCGTGCCCGTCGCGCGGGACTCGGACGGCATGCCCATCGGCATGCAGCTGATGGCCCGCCCGTTCGACGAGTCCACCCTCCTGCGCACCGGTTCCGTATTCGAGAGGTCCCGGGACGACACGGGACGGCCAGCCCCCGCGAACGGGACCGGAACACATCGCTGACAACCGCGTACGCATCGCCCACTGCACACCGCATACTGCCGCTACGCCCTCGCCGAACGGGCACCGAGCACCGAAAGGGACCCCGCATGAACACCGGACCGTCGCCCCTGCCCGCCACGACGGCGAACGCCTTCTACCACGACCTGGGCGACGGCCGCTTCGCGAGCACAGCGGCCACGGCGGGACCCTGGAGCGCCAAGACCCAGCACGGCGGTCCACCCTCCGCACTCATGGGCCGAGCCATGGAACAGCACGCCCCCCGGCCCGGGATGCGCATCGCCCGCGTCACCGTGGAACTCCTGCGCCCGGTGCCCGTCGCGGATCTGGAGATCCAGGTGCGGACCGTCCGCTCCGGCGGCCGTACGGAGATCCTGGAGGGCGAGATGACGTCGGAGGGCGCCCCGGTGCTGGTGGCACGCGCCTGGCGGCTGGTCACCAGCCCACCCGAGACGCCGTCACTGTGCCCCGCGCCGGCGGCGCCGGAACGGCCGGGCCCGCAGGCGCCGCACACCATGGCCGACGCCCACCTCGACGGCTATGTCGCGGCCATGGAGTGGCGCTTCGAGCCCGGCAAGGGTTTCGACTCGCTCGGTCCCGGGACCGCCTGGGTGCGCCAGCGCATCCGGCTCGTCGAGGGCGCACAGGACACCCCGTTGACACGGGCACTCACGGTGGCCGACAGCAGCTGGGCCGTCGCGTTCGAACTCGACCACCACGCGGGACTCGTCATCAACACGGACATCACTCTCGCCCTGCACCGCGACCCGGTGGGCGAGTGGCTGTGCCTGCGCTCGGACACCGCGGCGAGTCCCGCCGGTTCGGGCCTGGCCCTCGGGCAGCTCGACGACGCCACCGGCGACTGCGGCCGGGTCCTGCAGACCCTGCTGGTCACTGAACGCGGGACCCGCAGCTGAACAGGGGGCGCCTCGGCGCGGCCGGCTGCGGGACAGGGCCCGCAGCCGGCCGCGCCGACGTGTCGTGGCTCAGCCGGGCCAGTCGACGAGCAGGCTCCGGGGCCCGCGGAACGAGACGTTGGCCGGGAAGTCGAAGTCCTGGTCCGCCACCATCCGTACGTCCGGGGCACGCTGGGCGAGCAGGTCGAGCGCGATGCGCGCCTCCATCCGCGCCAACGGGGCGCCGATGCAGTAGTGGATGCCCTTCCCGAAGGCGAGATGGCGTCGGGCGTCGCCCCGGGTGATGTCGAAGCTCTCCGGTTCCTCGAAGTGCTTCGGATCCCGGTTGGCCGCTCCGAGGAGGATCAGGACCTTGGCCTCGGCGGGGACCCGTACGCCGCCGACATCGACCGCACGGGTGGTGATCCGCCGCCACGCGGGAATGCTGCTGTCGTAGCGCAGCAGTTCCTCGATCGCCTTGGGGATGAGCGAGCGGTCCGCGCATATGGCGGACCACTGCTCCGGGTCGGACAGCAGCTGGCGTATCGCGTTGCCGGTGAAGCTCGTCGTGGTCTCGTGGCCGGCGAAGCTCAGGCCGTACGCGACGTTGGTGATGTCGGCCAGCGACAGCGCGTCCGGATCGGCCAGGTGGATCCGGATCAGGTCGCTGGTGAAGTCGTCGACCGGCTCCGCCGCCCGCCGGGCGACGAAGTCCTCGCAGTACTTCCAGTAGTGCGTCATGTTCGTCGCGATCTCACGCTGCTCGTCGGCGCTCGGACGGCCCCAGCTGAACGCGATGCGATTGCCGCACCAGCCCTTCAGCATGTCCATGTCCTCGTCGGGGAACCCGATGAAGGTGAAGATCATGTACGCGGGCAACGGGTAGGTCAGCGCCGCCACCAGATCCACCTGACCGGGCTCGACGGCATCCACCAGCTCGGTCGCCTTGGCCCAGACCTTCGGTTCCAGGGTGGCGATGCGACGGGGGGAGAAGCCCGTCATGTTGTGCTTCCGGATGCGTGTGTGGCGGGGCGGGTCACAGTCCGACATCACCGGGTAGGCGTGGAAACCCTCCTTGAGGATTCCCTGCGCCTCCTCCGACATCGGAAAGACAGGGCGCTGCCCCACAGCCGCGGAGAATGTCCCCGGGTCCTTGAGGACCGCCTCGATGTCGTCGTACCGAGTGATCACCCACATGTCGATCGCCGCGGCGTAGAAGGCCGGAACCTCTTCACGTACAGCGGAATGAATCGGGTAGGGGTCCGCGATATACGGTTCGCCCAGCGGGTCGAAACTGTGATGTACCGGGCACGATGCCGCCGTGTTGGTCGATGTCATTGCACAACCTCCTGGACTCGGTCATCCAATTGTCTTGTGTTTCATCGGACTTGAAAACGTCATAATGGTGAACCCCGTTATAGGATTTGCTCATGACCGACAGAATCAGTCTGCGTCAGCTGCACTACTTCGTGGCCTGCGCGGAGGCCGGGACCATGACCGGGGCGGCCCGCCATCTGTACGTGTCCCAGGGCGCCGTGTCCGTCGCCATCGCACAGCTGGAAACCCGGATCGGCGTACAGCTGCTGCTCCGCTCCAAGGCCAAAGGGCTGGCCCTCACCGAAGCCGGACGGCATCTCCTCCCGGAAGCACGCGCGCTGCTCGCCCGCACCGACGAACTCCAGTCCGGCATGCGGGACATCGGCCAGGCGCCGGCCGGGCGGCTGGTGATCGGCTGCTTCACCACGATCGCGCCGTTCCTGGTCCCCGGGCTCCTGGAGGAGTTCCAGGCCGCCCACACGCGGGTGACGCTCGACTTCGTGGAAGGCTCCCTCACGGACCTGCAGGGCCTCCTGCGTGAAGGGCGGTGCGAACTGGCCGTGCTGTACGGCGTGGACATCCAGCCCGGGGTCGACTTCGACACGCTCTACGAAACACGGCCCCACGTGCTGCTTCCCTCCGGGCACCCCCTGGCGGAGCAGGAGGAGATCCGGCTCGCGGATCTCGCCGGCCTCGACATGATCGCGCTCGACGTCCCGCCCAGCCTGAGCTACTTCACCGACGTACTCGCCTCGGCCGGCGTCACCCCGGTCGTACGGCACCGCACGGAAAGCTTCGAGATGGTCCGCAGTCTCGTAGCCCGGGGCGTCGGCTACTCCCTGCTGATCCAGCACCCCAGGCCCGACGTCAGCTACGAAGGGCGCGCGCTGGCGGTCCGGCGCATCAAGGACACGGTGCGCCCGCTGCCCGTCGTGCTGGCCCGCCCGACGGGCAGCAGACTGACCCGCCGGGCCGCCGCCTTCGCGGCGTTCTGTCATGCAAACGCCTCCGCCTACGCGGCGGCTGTCTGACAGGGGGAACGCGTGGCACAGGGATTTCGCCCGGAATCCTCTTTCGGTGACTTTCTCAAGCGGGAGCCTGAAGAGGCTCGGCCTCGACCACTGCGTGATCCCTGGAAAGCGTGTCGTGTTCGCGTGAACCGCCGGGAGATCCCAGTACGTCGAAGATCTCGCGGTCGGCGACACGGTAGGAATGCATTTCCTCGGGAAGATCGTCCTCGTAGAAGACGGCCTCCACCGGGCAGACCGGTTCGCACGCCCCGCAGTCGACACATTCGTCGGGGTGGATGTACAGCTTGCGGGGACCCTCGTAAATGCAGTCGACAGGGCATTCGTCGATGCACGCCTTGTCCTTGATATCGACGCACGGCTGGGCAATCACATAGGTCATGACTCGCTCCGGATTCGACGGACCGGACGGCTGACGGGCCGGCCGGAAATTCACGGTCCAGGTGTCGCCGCCGGACGCAGGCCGACGGAGGCGTCCCACACCTCGGCGAGCGTGCCGTCCCGGAGCACCACGAGGTGGCGCCCGGCGGAGGCGGAACCGTCCAACGGCACCGGCACGCCGTACGCGCGCTCCAGCGGAACGGTCGTCACCAGAGCCAGGCCGACGTCCGCACTCCGGGTGAACTCCGGGCCGTCGGTGCCGACGACCAGGAGACTGCCGACGGTCGCCAGCTCGACGGGGAAGGCGCCGTCCAGCCGGATGCGGGTGTCACAGCGGGTGCCCAGGGCCGTCTCGTACAGGGCGACGGCTGCCGGGAACGCCGAGGCACTCACCACCCTGCGGACGAGCAGGACCGGCTCCGCACCGCGGACCGCAGGGCGGGAGGAGGGACGCGGACGCTCGCCCGGCTGCGGCCGGTGCTCGACCAGCTCGGCGACGGTCCCGTCGGGGTAACGCACCCGGGCACGACTGCCGGGGAGGATCGTCTCGGGCGGTTCGAGGACCGTGGCCCCGGCATCACGCAGACGGTCCAACTGCCGCGTCAGAGCAGGCACGATGACGGAGTGCGCGGTCCGCCGCTGGATGTCGGTGAACGGCCTGATGCTCGCGATCAACAGCATGTTCCCCACCGCCGCGAGTTCGAGGCCGCCGAAATCCGGGATGGGCATACGAAGATCCGCGGCGGTCCCGGTCAGCTCCTCGTAGAAGCCGATCCGCCCGTCGAGGTCGGTGAGGTGGATGAGGGAACGGGCGAGCAGACGGGGGCGGGACAGCACGGCGGAGTCCGGGGTAGCCCGGAACCACCGCTCAGGCAGGGGAGTGGTCTTGGGTGCTGCCGACATGAACCGGTACCTTCTCTCTTCGGTCGGACCGGGCGAACCGCAGGGGCGGCAGGTACGGGAGGACGGGCGGAGCGCGGGCAGCCCCGTGCCGCGCCCGGCACCTCCGTACGAGGCCCCCTAGGCATCCCGCGCGTGCGGGGTCGGCCCGGCGCCCCACCACCGGTCCGCACGCAGCCCCCAGGCGGACAGTTCCTCGCCCACCAGGCGGGCCAGGGACGAGCCGTCACCGAAGTGGTCCGGCATGCCGGTGACGGTCACCGCCATCCTGTCGCCGGTGCGGACCAGACACAGCGACGCGCGAATGCGGGCCCGGTCCGCCACCACACCGGGCACGTTCATGGTCCGTACGGCGACGCCGTCCGCCGGCCGCCCGGTGAAACGGGCCACCGCGTCGGGCGTCCGGCCGAAGTTGGAGGCGACGACATCGGTCTGCTGCGCCCCCGGTCGCAGCAGCCGGTGAGAGCGCCCGGCCGGAAGCAGATGCCACAGGGCCTCCGGGACCAGAGTGCTGCCCCGCTCTCCCGTGCGGCTCAGCAACTCCCTGGTCGCGTCCCGGGTCCGTCGGAGGCCGGAGTGCCGCGGGGGGCCGCCCTGGACCGTCAACGGCAGGACGACCAGGGCATTGGCCCGCCCGTCGTCCTTCGATTCCCGCAGGGTCATCGGCAGCCCCACCTCGATCGGCGTGGGGGCGCCCGTGCGGACGGCGGCGCGGACCAGATTGGCGGCGATCTCGATGAACAGGCTGTTCACCGTCCCGCCCCGGGCGCGGGCCTTCTCCTCCCACGCGATCGCGTCCGTCTCGACGATCAGCGACGTGAAGAAGCGCGGTTCACCCGCGACCGGCGGACCCGCCGGAGGCCGGCGCAGTGCCGCGGCCAGTCCGGCCCGTTCGGCGGGACTGCCCAGAAGGCGCGGCAGCCACCGAGCGGTGTCGACGCCGGCACGTGCGGCCTGCCGCAGGACGTCGACCGCGTCACCCAGCGGGCCTGAAGCGTCCGGCGGGCGGCCGGAGGCGATGGCGGCTTCAGGCACGGTCCGGTCCGGCAGACCGCCGGAGGCGATGGCGTCGAAAATGCCCAGTCCGTCGCAGCGGAAGTGCGGCACGGCCAACGAGACGACGCTGCCGCTGCCGTACGGTGCGGCGGCCAGCCGCCACAGCGCGCTCGATCCGGGCGGCAACGGAACCCTCACCTCCCGGTCGGCCCATTCCATCAGCGTGTCGGCCGTCACCGGTCGCGCGGTGGTGTCCAACCGCTCCGTGTTGTGGGCCCGGACCCAGCTGCGCCGCGCTCCCGGGACCCGTGAGAGGGCCGCCCGGCGGCTGAGACGACCCTGGTCGAGGCGCTCCCATTCCGCTTCGAGCGTGTGACGGGGCACCGGACGGTCGAAGGACCACAGGACCTGCACGATCCGGCTGGAGCCGAGGGTGTCGGCCGCGGCGTGCAGCATTTCGTCGGTGGGGTTGAGGCGTACGGCGCCGGGCATCAGGCCATCGCCTCCCGCAGCAGTCCGGCGGCGCGCTCGCCGACCGCGGGCGCCAGTTTGAAGCCGCCGCCGTTCCAGCCCGTCGCGGTGACCAGGCCGTCCACCTCGGACCGTACGCCCACCGAAGCGGGCCCCTCCGGAGACATCGCGTCGTAGGCCGCCACGCCGCCCACGGCCGAGGCTCCGGCCAGTTGAGGGAAACGCGGAAGCAGGATGTCGCGGACCCGTTCCACCTCCTCGTGCGGAACGTCGCCGCGCACCGTGGCGGGCACACCCGTCAGCGGCGAGAAGGCACCCGCCAGCACGACGGACGCGTTGTCCCACGGGCGCAGCCACGCACCGGTGGCCCGGTCGACGACCGCCGGCAGCGCGAGGGACGACGCCCCGTCCTGGAGCCGGAAGAGGCAGTAGCCCACCGCCCGGGTGTGCAGCGGCAGATGGACGCCCACGCCCGCCGCCAAGGGAGTGCTGCCGGTACCGGCCGCGAGCAGGACGGCCCGTGCCCCGACCGTGCCGGTGTCCGTCCCCACTCCGACCACGCGGGCACCCGAGGTGAGCAGGTGCGTGGCACGTGCTCGTAGAACACGCAGGCGCGTCCCGGCGTCCTCGACCATGGCGGCGGCCACGTCGTGCACCGGCAGCCAGCCGGCCTCCGGCTCGTACACGGCGTACTCGCCCGGGACCGCGCGCAGCCCGGGGAAG
Organism: Streptomyces sp. NBC_01520; assembly: GCF_045040375.1. NCBI lineage: Bacteria > Bacillati > Actinomycetota > Actinomycetes > Kitasatosporales > Streptomycetaceae > Streptomyces > Streptomyces sp. NBC_01520. The sequence continues at coordinate 565,097 of NZ_CP109404.1, read as the reverse complement.
CGCACGCCGATCCTGTCGGCGGCGAGGATCTCCGCCCGGTTCCCCGCTCCCAGGAGCGATGCCACCCGGGTGAGGGCCGCCGCACACTCGCCGGGCGCGAGGAAGGTGAGGCTGCCCCGGCCCCTTACGGCGGGCCATCTGCCGTGCCATCCCCGCCTCCGGTAGACGGCCAGTCCGGCGGACGCGAAGTCCTCGTCGCCGTCGGACGGGGCGAAGGCGCGGACGAGACCGCCGGAGACACCTGTGGCGCCTCCGGCGATGCCGGCCTCGTCGACCACGGCCACGCTGAGGCCGGCGGCGGTCAGCCGTTCGGCCGTGGCCAGCCCGATGATGCCCCCGCCGACGACGGCGACGTCCGCGGTGACGCCGGGGTGGCTCACGGGGAGGTCCCGGAGGCCACTAGTTCCTCGTGGTCGCGCACCAGGTCACGCTGGAGCGAGTCGGCGATGTCCGTCGCCCGGACGGACAGCATGGCCAGGGCACCGGCGTCACCCATGCCGTGGCTCGCCTCGCAGAGCCCGTTCAGATAGATCCGGAGCGGTTGCGGGCTGTCCGCAGGGGACTTGAGCTCGATCGAGTAGTCCCGTGCGACCACGGGGACGCCGTCCTCGTCGAGCGGCAACCGATGCGCGATGCCCTCCAGGAGTGGGTGGTACGGCTCGTCGCCCTGCTCACTGCCGAAGTCCCGGAAGCCGGTGGCCAGGATGACCACATCCGCGTCGAGGGTCTCCTCGGTGAGGTGGTTGACGTCCCGCAGCAGCAGACGCTGTCCCTGTCCTTCGGGCCGGCTGACGACCACCTCGGAGAAGGGTTTCATCAACAGCCTTTCGGAGCCAGTCAGTTCGTACTCCCGCTGTACGCCGGCCAGGCGGTCGATGACGTCCTGGTCGCAGGCGGCGTAGTTGACGGAACGCAGCTCGTCGCGCAGCCTGCGCTTCTTCGCGCTGGACAGGGGGTGGAAGTAGTCGACGAACTCGGGCAGGAACACCCTTCGGCTGTACGGGCTGGTGTCCTTGAGGCGGAACCCGATGTTGCGGTGGACGGAGACGACCTGCCGTATCTGAGGGCGCGCCAGCAGATCGAGGATGATCTCGATCGCGCTCTGGCTCGCACCGACCACCACGACGCGCAGGGGCCTGTCGCCCAGTTGCCCGAGGGACGAGAGGTATCGCGTGGAGTGGAAGACGCGCGGCCCGAGACTGCGCTGGAAGGCGGGCGGGACACGGGGCGACCGGCCGGTGCCGACGGACACCGTCCGGCCGAGGTATTGGCCGCCGTCGTCCGTCTCCACGCGGAACACCTCCCCGCCGTCGTCCCCCTGGACGAGGGAGAGCCCGACGGCCGAGCGGCCGTAGTCCACCTGCTTCCGGAAGGCGCCGGCGACCCAGGTGAGGTAGTCGGCGTACTCGCGGCGCAACGGGAACTTCGCGTTCAGATGCAGATAGTCCGTCAGCGAGCCCCGGGACGCCAGGTATTTGATGAAGGTGTGCGGGCTGGCCGGATTACGTGGCATCGCAAGATCGCGAAAGGGATTGTTCTGGATGTCCGCCCCGGACAGCAGTTGCTCGCGCTGCCACTGGAAGTCGGTGGACCGTTCGATGAAGTGGGCGGTCCCGGCGCGGTCGCGCTCCTCGAGCGCGACCGCCAGCGAGAGGTTGGCGGGCCCGAACCCCACTCCCAGTACCGGATGGATCGTTTGGCTTGTCACGGTTCACGCATCCTCGACTTGTCGTGTATGCAGGAACGTCGTACGGCATCGGTGAACTGCGCCGGTCAGGTGCTCAGGAGCGCCGTCTCGGTGATGAGGTTGGTGCCGTCCACGTGGACGACCCGGGACTTGTGGTCGGCGACCTCGTCCGGGGTGAGCTGGGCGTAGCTGATGATGATGACCTTGTCGCCGGTCTCGACGAGGCGGGCGGCGGCCCCGTTGACGACGACCTCGTTGGCGGCAGGCCGGCCGAGGATCGTGTAGGTCTCGAAGCGGGCGCCGTTGTTGATGTTGACGACGTGGACGAGTTCGTGGATCCCGATGCCGGCCGCGTCGAGCAGTTCGGGGGAGATGGTGATGGAACCGACGTAGTTGAGATTGCTGTCGGTGACGGTGGCCCGGTGGATCTTCGAGTTCATGAAGGTGCGCAGCATGGTGGAACTCCTGTCGGTGGGAGGAGAGTTGGCGCGAGGGGTGTTCAGGTGGTGGCCGATCGGCGCGAGGGCCGCTCAGGTGGTGGCCGGCTCCGCGGCCGGGATGCCGGCGGCGGTGGGGGTGGGGGCGGGCGGCACGGTCAGGCCGTGGAACGCGCCCACCGGTGGTGTGGCGAGGTCGGAGAGGAGAGGCGGCTTGCCGATGGTGGACTCGGCCGAGAAGGCCGTGGAGATGTGTTCGCTCAGGTCGGGGGTGACCGGCCAGCCCAGGGTGCGCAGCGTCCAGAGGAACTGCAGCGCTCCGGCCACGTCGCTCTCGTCGTCGGGCCGGATCCCGTCGCAGCGCAGTGCCAGTACCTCCAGATGCAGGGCCACGGCCTCCGCCGCCCGTCGCACGCTGAAGTTCTCCAGCCGGTAGGCGTCCTCGAACCGGCCGCGTGACGCCTTGGCTGCGGCGGCCCACCAGGGTGAGGGGGCCGCGCCGATACGCCGGCCGGTCAAGGGCTTGAGGGCGTCGACGATGGCGCGTAGCGGGGCGTCGTAGCGGGCCTCGATCGTCGCGGCGGCGATGGGTTCGCTGAACTCGGCCTGCTGGAGCTCCGGGCTCGTGAGGCCGAGCACGAAGCGGGCACGGTCGCGCCCGACGGTTTCGAGGTAGTCCTTCGCCCACCGCACGTCGCCCTTGCTGGTGGAGAACTTGCGGCCCTCCAGCATGTAGTACTGGTTCGTGACGGTCCGGGTCCTGGGCAGCGAGATCGACATGCCGTGGCGGGCGGCGAGCATCGCGAGAGTCACGTACACGAAGGCGTTGTAGAAGCCGTTGTCGATGCCGATGAACTGCACGAGCTCGTCGCACGGGGCGAACGGGTCCATGCGGGCCTGCTGCAGCCAGTACACGTGCCCGACGTAGATCTCCGGCCAGGCGTTGATGGCCTGCGGCTGTACGTCGGGCCCGTCCCAGTCCACCGTGATTCCCCAGGCGGTGGGGTAGGTGAGGGGGATGTAGGGAAGACGGCTCGCGAGGGTGTCGGAGACGACCTTCGCCAGGTCGGGGCGGAGCTCCACGTCTGTCGTGCGGTACCAGTTGGTGATCATCGACCGGTACCGTTCGAGATCCAGGACCCAGACGGAGACGGCCTTGGCCGGCAGCGCGGACGCCGTGTCCGCGACCGGGAGCAGGGCTCCGGGCAGGTTGTAGAGGCCGCAGGCCTCGCACACTCCGGCGCGTGCGTGGGCCAGGCAGGTGGGGCAGCGGCCGGTGACGAACGCCTCGGCCTTGTACTCGCCGGTCTCCGCGTCGTACGGCAGCTCGATCTCACGCAGGTCGAAGGCGCCGTGCTCCCACAGGAGGGTGAAGAAGCCGCGTACGAAGGCGGTGTACTCGGCATCCGGCCGTTCGAAGAGGTCGACATCGACGCCGGCGAGATCGAGGGACCGGGTGACGCTGTCCAGCGCGTGCTGGATGAGGGCCTCGGGGATGGTGCCGAGCCGTTCGGCCGTGGTGACGACATAGGTCTGGTTGTCGTCGGTGCTCGTTGCGAAGGCCACGTCGTGCCCCAGTATCTTCTGGGACCGGGCGCAGACGTCGCTGTTCAGCACGGGTCCTGCCAGATGGCCCAGGTGCAGGTCCCCGTTGGGGGTCGGAGGAGAGAAGGTGACGTTGATGCGCCGCTGCGGGGACGGGGCGCCGTCGGAGGGATCGGTCATCGTGCGTCCTGCTTCTCGTCCGCGGGCTGGAGCCAGTAGATGCTGACGAACGACAGCGGCTGGGAGCCGCTGGTGTTCGTGACCACGTGGTCGGTGCCGTGCGGGATGTAGACGACGTCTCCGGGCGTGATCGTCCGCTCCTCGGTGCCGACCCGCAGGTACCCCTCACCACTGATGAAGATGAACGTCTCGTCGGTGGCGTGGCCGTGCGGCGTGCTGGACTCGGTGGGGCGGATCGAGCACAGGGTGCTGTTCCAGGGCGGCGTGACGACGTCGTTCCAGGGATAGAGCTCACGGATGTCGCAGCCGTTCTTACGGATCCGGAGGTCGTCGGCATCGGTCTTGACGTGCATGAGTGGTTGCCTTCCTTCTCGGTACGGCGGTACGGCGGTACGGCGGTACGGGCGGGCGCCCGTGGTGTTCCGGGGCGGATTTCGGGGCGGACTATTTCAGCGCGAACAGCCGCTGAATGGTCTCGGGTGCGAACGATTCGTCGGGGACGCCGAAGGCCCCCTGGAAGGTGGCGAGCCGGGAGCCTGCCAGGACCGGGTCGGTGGGCCAGGCCTTGGCGTACGTCTTGCGGCGGGCCGCGCCTTCGGGGCCGAACGTCATGTACATCGTGGTCCTGACCGCTCCGGAGATACGCAGTCGGCGCATGCGCTCCTCGCGTTCCTCCCGGTACGGGGCCAGCGCCTCGGGCGACCAGACGGTGTGCGAGCGCAGGGCGTCCCGTACCAGGCGGGCGTCCCGCAGCGCGATGGACAGGCCCTGTCCCACGACCGGATCGCTCCACCCGGCCGCGTCACCGATCAGGACGCCGCCGGGCACCACGGGCGAGTCGGTCCAGGCGTCGTTCATCGGGTAGAAGGCGCAGGACTCGGAAGGGGTCGCCGAGGCGAACATCCCGCTGTCGGGTATGCAGCGGAACCGGAAGGCCTCCAGGAAGTCGGCCTGGCGGTTCGGACCCGAGAAGCGGCCCTTCTGCGCGACGTCGTGCAGCAGATACAGCCGCGCCCGCGCACCTTCACGGGGGAACACGAAGTAGAGGAGGTCCCCCTCGGTGCCGATCGAGGTGACGTTGACGGGCCAGTCGTGAAGGTCCTCGACGAGCATGCCGCCGCCGAGCGAGTTCGGTGGTGTCTGGGTCAGGGATACACCGAGCTGGCGCCGTACGGTCGAGGTGCGGCCGTCCGCGCCCACGATCATCCGGCACGGTACGTCGTACTCGACGTCGTCGTACTCGTAGCGGACGACGGGATTCGCGCCGCCCGTCACGGTGACGTCTCCGATTCCGCGCACGACCGTGGCGCCCGCTTCGGACGCGGCGGTCGCAAGGGCCTCGCAGGCCTCGGGGTGGCCCACGTCGAGCACCCCGCGGATACCGGGAATCATCTGGTCCAACGGGATGGCGTTGGCCTGTGCGACCTCCGGGTCGACGATCTCGTCGTAGCCGACGAAGCGGTCGACGTAGGTGCCGCCGGCCTTCAGGAGGCATTCCTCCAGGCCGAGTTGGAGCAGCTCCACGACACCCCAGCAGTTGATCACCTCGCCGCGGACCTTGTCCCGGTAGACGGTCTGCCGCTCCAGGAGCAGCACCTGGTACCCGTCTCCCGCCAGTGCCGCCGCGAGGGCGGAACCGGCGATACCGCCTCCGACCACCACCACGTCCATACGTTCGGCTGTCGCCATGGAACCCTCCACAGAAGACTTTTCAAGGCGTGACTGCGCGGGCTGCCCCGAGGGCGGGCAGCCGGAAATCCGAGCTGGTGGAACCGATGGGGCTGTCCCGGGCGAGGCCGTGACGGAGCATGGCGCGAGGGCTGCGTCGGGCGGCCTGCCCTGCGGTACGGGCACGGGCAAGCAGTGGACCAGCGGTGGGAGACCCTGGTCCCGTTACGGGAAGGCGGCTGTCAGCTCGGCCCGGAAGAGCCGCGCGGCTGCTTCCCGGCTTCCCTCACACCGCCGGTCGTAGCGGATCCGCGGCGAGGACCGCAGGGGGTGCGACGGCGGACCGTGTCCGGTGAAGTCCTGCTCATAGGATCCGTCGCCACCACGCTCACTCCTCGAAGGTGTGTCGTTCGCGGTGTCCACAATCCGGGTCGCGGTCCGGGGCGGCAATGCCGACTTGCCTAAATCGTCCACCGATTTCGCACTGCAATACGAATGGCTGGCATCTTTGATCGATCAGGGTCCGGAGGCCGGGGGACGACAGATGCCGTACTGGATCATGTCCCAGACCTGCTTGAGCTCGTCGGCCGTGCTCGGTTCGCGGTCCCTGGCCGGCGGGTCCTCATGTTCGGCGCGTGCACGGCACTCGACCCCGACCGTGAGGTACGTCGACAGCGACACCAGTGACGCGGGACGCACCCCCGCGTTCAACTGGCCCTGCAGATAGGCGTCTTCGAACAGATCCTGCGCAGAGATCATCCAGGAGGCCGTCCACGACAGGTTTTGCTCCGGGCGCTCCCGGCTCAGCCGGGCCGCGGAGCGCACGGTCGACTCCGCCTCCAGTAACCGGGCGAGTTCGAGCATGAGGTCGATGGCACGGTGAAGCGCGGGAGCCGGGCGGGCCGGCATGCTGTCCAGCGCCGCCCGGGTGATGATCCGCCCCTGCGACTGAACGGCGTCCGCCAGCTCGGCCTTGGTCGAGAAGTGAAAGGTCAAGGCGCCGATGGTGATTCCGGCGGCGCGGCAGACCCGGTTGAGCGAGGTTCCCTCGTAACCATGCCGGTCGAACTCCTCCGCGGCGGCGTCCAACAACGCCTGCCGGGTGCGTACGGCACGTTCCTGCCTCACCATGCGTGTCTCCGCCTGTGCTTGTCGGCCATGGGAAAGAGGTCGCCGCCTTCCGTCGCCGCCCCAGGCGCGGTGACACGCCGCGGGTGGGGCGCCACCGCGTTCCGCGAGGCGGGCCGAGTCCGGCCGGTGCTGTCCCGTGGTGCACGGCTGCGAAGCCGCCCGTGGGAGGGCCGCACCGGTGGAGTCCGTCGCACGGACCGCGACTATGGGCCGATCCCGGTGTCCGGTTGTCGTGGCGGACAGTGTGCAGCCGCAGGTCAGCCACATCAAGGGAGGTGATTCGGGTTGGCTGGTTCATGTACGTGGTGTGGGGGAGAGGGGGTGCCGGGTGGTCGTGTCGTCGGGGTTGGCTGGTTCAATGCGATAAAAGAATAGCGAACTCTATTATTCTTTGGTCGCCCTGAGCCGTCAAAGAGGGGAACACCATGACCGGCCCCGTATACGAGTCAGACCACACATCCGTCCTCGCAGCCGGACGGAAGGTCACCCAGTTCGCCGATCAGGTCTTCACACATCTGCCCAGAGCGGATCAACGCCGCTGGGCCGCAGCCTACTTACTCGGCCTGCTCGCCGTGTCGGGCAGGAAGTCCGTACGCAGTCTCGCGGCCGCGGTGACCGACTCGCCGACCGCCTCCCAGTCGATGCACCGGTTCGTCAACGCCAGCCCGTGGGAATGGCAGCCCGCCCGTGCCGAGTTGACCCGCTGGACCGAGCGGCGGCTGAGGCCGACGGCTTGGACCGTCGGCACCGCCGTCGTGCCCAAACGCGGGAATCAGTCATGCGGCGTGCACCGCCGCTTCGACCCCGTGGCGGGACGGTCCGTCAACTGCCAAGTGGCTACAGGGCTGTTCCTGGCAGCCGGGCGTGTGCAGATCCCCGTCGACTGGCGCCTGCACCTTCCCGGCGAGTGGTCCGACGAACGCCTGCGCCGCCGCGCACGCATCCCGGAGTCGGTGCAGCCGGTCCCCGAGTGGGTGCACATCCTCGACCTGGCGGACACCCTGGCCCCCTCCCTCCCCACCCCCCTGCCCCTGGTGGCGGACCTACGGGCGTACGAGCAGCCTGACCGGCTGCTGCACGGATTGCGGCAGCGCGGTCACGACTTCGTCGTGACCGTCCCCGACACGCTGCCGGTGGTGCTTCCGCTGGTGAACCAGGGCGCGCGCGGGATCGATGCCGCCCCCCTGGTGAGCGCACGCCGCTTCCTCGATGCCCACGGCGAGGTCCTGCGTACCGTTCTGGCCTCCCCGCACGGCGGCGCGGCAGGAGCGAAACGCATCGTGACCGCCGTGGCCAGTCTGCCGCGCGGGCCCCGTGCCCAGCGCTTCTGCCGGCTGTTCGCCGAATACCGGGCCGACGGCCGGGGAGCGCCGTCGCTCTGGATGACCACCCTGGTGCACCGGCCCGTGGAAGAGCTGATGGAGCTGGCCGGGGCCCATGCCTGGACGCCGGGCGCGTTGCGCCGCATGGAAGGAAGCTTCGGCCTCCAGGATTTCGAGGGCAGGTCGTTCCCGGGCTGGCATCGCAACGTGACGCTGGTGTCCGCCGCCTGTGCGTACAGCAGGCTGGCCGAGGCCGAGCCGGCACCGAAGGCCTCCGCAGGACCGAACGCGGCCTGGCTCCACGACGGGCCCCTCGCCCCACCGCCCCGATTGCCGCAACCGGCACGCGCGGGCGCCCTGTCCGCACCGGGCCGAAGGTCGTGAGCGGCACCGCGGAGCCCCGCCCTCCGGCCCTGAAGCCTCGGCCGGCGGTCACACCGCGCTCCAGCCCCCGTCGACCGGAACGGCACCGCCGGTGACGAACGAGGCGCGGTCGCTGCAGAGCCACGCGGCGACCTGCGCGACCTCGTACGGGTCGGCGAGCCGCTTCTGTATCGCCCTCCGGGTCATCCCCACCTCGACTTCGGGGGCGTTCGCGATGTAGGGCTCCAGCAGGTCGGTACGGGTGCTGCCCGCCATGAGCGCGTTCACCCGTACCCCCCTGTCGCCGTACTCGGCGGCGGCCGCCCGGGTGAGCCCGAGGACTGCGTGCTTGGCCGCTACGTAGGGTGCGCTCGCCCCGGTCGCGGAGTGTCCGGCGACGCTCGACATGTTGACGACGGCACCGCCGTCCTTCTGGCCGAGCATGACGGGAATCTGCGCACGCATGCAGTTCCAGACTCCCCGTACGTTCACGTCCATCGCCATGTCGTAAGCACTGTCGTCCAGTTCGTGAAGAACGGCGCCCACCGAACCCCAGCCGGCGTTGTTGAACGCGGCGTCGAGGCTGCCGAAATCCTCCACGGCCCGCGCGACCGCCCGGGCCACGTCGTCAGGTCGTCGTACATCCCCGGGAACCGATATCGCGCGGCCCCCTGCGGCGTTGACCTCCTCGGCCAGAGTCTCCAGCCGGTCCTTGCGGCGTGCCATCAGGACGACGGAGGCGCCCTCGTCGGCGAAGAGCCGGGCGGCGGCCGCCCCGATGCCCCCCGAGGCTCCCGTGATCATGACTGTCCTGCCCGGTAACATCCCAGAAACGTTATCCATGGGCAGATCCAACCGTACGGGGCCCCTTCGTGGACTCCTGCGAACAAGCCGGAATCAGCGGCTTCGCGCGTTCACCGCACGGTCACGTGCCGGACGGCCGCAGGGGTTCGGCGATGTGCACGGTGCTCTTCCCGGTCGCTATCAGCGGCAGCAGGAACTGCCACATCTCCCTGACTCTGTCCGGGAGATGACGTCGCCCGGTGGAGAGCTGTTCGTTCATCTGGAGACCGGTCACCGCGTTGACCACGAGCCGCGCCAGCGCCTCCGGGGCCACCTCGTCCCTCAAGTCGCCGTTGTCGGCGGCCTCGTGCAGGAACGGAAGCAGCACGTCCACCCACTGCTGGTACGAATTGATCTCGTGCGGATCGACGAAGTACTCCTGATCCATCACCAGCCTGGCTCCCGCGAGCAGTACGGGATCCTCCAGGAGGCGGGTGGCCCACAGGACCGAGGTGTCGACCGCCGCCTGGAGGCCACGTGCGTCGGGAGCCACCGGGACCTGCGTCGGCTGGGCGCGCATGATCTCCCGGGCCAGCTCTTCCTTCGACTGGAAGTGGAAGTAGAGCGCGCCCAGCGTGAGGTCGGCGCGGCGGGCGATGCGGCTGACGCTCGCACCCGCGAAACCCGCCTCGGCGAACACCTCGGCGCCGGCCCTCAGGATGGCGGCGCGGGTGCGCGTGCTGCGCTGCTGCTTCAACTCGCGTGGTGCCACACAGGTCTCCACTACCCCTCGACAATGAAAATAGTAATCTCTATGTTACTTCATGCGATGACTCGAACGAGTGCGTTGTAGCTGACCCGCCCAACGACCGTACGGCTTCCGGGGGGAACCCGAATGACAGTCACGACTGGCTCAATCATGCCCACCGTCAGTATCCAGCCGGTGTCAACACATCTGGCTCGCAAGGCACTTACCGACCAGGTATTCCTCACCGGCTGGGGCAGTCACGGCGACGGTGTGTCCCATACCGTTCTCGCCGCATGGCCCTCGCACCACGCCTTATACACCTCGCACCGCGACGTCTACCACCCGTTACTCCTCGCCGAGACGATCCGTCAGGCACTGACGATGCTGTCCCACACGGTCCACGGAGTGCCGCTGGACCACCGCTTGGGGTGGGAGACCTTCGACACCTCCGTCGTCACCGCGGCACTGGACGCACGCCCGGGTCCGGGCACCGTTCGCCTGACGATCACTCACACGGAGGTGGAGCGACGCAGCCGGGGCTCCGCGAGACTCACCGCGCAGATCATGGTCACGCGTGACGACGAACCCCTGGGGATAGCGAGGGTCCGCTACATCGCGCATCCTCCGGCCATCTACGACCGGCTGAGAGGGACCCACGCCGACGCCAGGACCGCGACCCTCCATGCCCTGCCTCTCGGTCCGGCTCTCGACCCCGCCGTACGCGGCGACCAGACCCCGCTCGACTTCGCCGCCCTGACTCCGCTCGGTGAACCCCATCGGTGGCAGCTGAGGGTCGATGTGACGAACCGTGTCTTCTTCGACCACGATCACGACCACGTCCCGGGCTTTCTCCTGCTGGAGGCGGCCGCGCAGGCAGCCCATGCCGAGTCGGGTGCGGCCGAGACGCTGCCCACCAGCTTCGACGCGCATTTCACGCGGTACGTCGAGCTGGATGCCCCGTGCTTCATCGAGTCCGTCCCGGTGCGCAGGAGGGAACTCGGCATCATCAGCACCCTGGTCACCGGTCACCAGAACGGGCAGGAAGTCTTCTCCGTCCGCGTCACCGCGGCCGAGCGCACCTGACCCCGCCCGGTGAGACTGCCGCAGGCCTGGCCTGATCGAGTGCGGTCGCGGACCGGGAGATCGCGAAGCGTCCGCGCACGGATCATGGCCGGAACGGGACGGAGTGGAACGGAGCACCGGCGCCGGGGGCCGAAGTCTGGCCGCCGGTGCCGGTGCTCTGTTCCGGTCGGGGCCGGGCGTGGGGAGTGGACGGCGCCCGGCCGCCCGGAGGGTGGGCCGAGCTCTCACGGAAATCGGCAGAGGCGGGCCGGCTAGGGGACGTTCACCCAGTCGAGTGTGCGCTCCACCGCCCTCTTCCAGCCCGCGTAGCCCTCCGCGCGCTCTTCCTCGGACCACTGGGGGGACCACCGCTTGGACTCGTCCCAGTGGGTGCGCAGTTCGTCGGTGTTCTGCCAGAAGCCCGTGGCGAGCCCCGCCGCGTAGGCGGCGCCGAGCGCCGTCGTCTCCGCGACGACGGGACGGCTGACGGGGACGCCGAGGACGTCCGCCTGGATCTGCATGCAGAGGTCGTTGGCGGTGACACCACCGTCGACCTTGAGCACGTCGAGGTGGACGCCGGAGTCCCGCTCCATCGCCTCGACCACATCGCGGCTCTGGTAACAGATCGCTTCCAGGGTCGCCCGTGCCAGGTGGGCGTTGTCGTTGTACCTGGCCAGGCCGACGATCGCCCCCCGGGCGTCGGAACGCCAGTACGGCGCGAACAGACCCGAGAACGCGGGCACGAAGTACATTCCGCCGTTGTCCTCGACCGTACGGGCGAGTTCCTCGCTCTCGGCCGCGGACTTGATGATCTTCATCTGGTCGCGCAGCCACTGCACCGCGGAGCCGGTCACGGCGATGGAGCCCTCCAGCGCGTAGACCACCGGGCTGTCGCCGAACTGGTACGCCACGGTGGTGAGGAGACCGTGCTGGGAACGGACCAGTTCCGTACCGGTGTTGAGCACCAGGAAGTTGCCCGTGCCGTAGGTGTTCTTGGCCTCGCCCGGCGAGAAGCAGACCTGCCCGACCGTGGCCGCCTGCTGGTCGCCGAGGACGCCGCCGATGGGGATGGCCGCCCGTAGCGGCCTCGATGTCCGGGTCGATCCGTACGCCTCCGGGTGCGACGAGGGGTTGATCTTGGGGAGCATGGCCCGGGGGATGCCGAAGAAGCCCAGGAGTTCGTCGTCCCAGTCGAGGGTCTCCAGGTTCATCAGCATGGTACGGCTCGCGTTGGTCACGTCGGTGGCGTGGATGCCGCCGTCAGGACCGCCGGTGAGGTTCCACAGGACCCAGGCGTCCGTGTTGCCGAAGAGCGCGTGGCCGCCTTCCGCCGCTTCCCGTACACCGTCGACGTTCTCCAGGATCCACTGGATCTTTCCGGCGGAGAAGTAGGTCGCCGGCGGCAGCCCGGCCTTGCGGCGGATGACGTCGCCCTTGCCCGTGCGTTCGAGGTTCGCCGCGATGGCGTCGGTCCGGGTGTCCTGCCACACGATGGCGTTGTAGTAGGGCCGGCCGTTGCGCGGGTCCCAGACCACCGTGGTCTCACGCTGGTTGGTGATGCCGATCGCCGCCAGGTCGGCCGCCGACAGGCCGCCGTACCGGAGGGCGTTCTGCATCACCGAGTTGGTGCGCTCCCAGATCTCCACCGGGTCGTGCTCCACCCAGCCGGAGCGCGGGAGGATCTGCGCGTGCTCCAACTGGTGCTTGGCGACCGCGTTGCCGCCGTGGTCGAAGATCATGAATCGGGTGCTGGTGGTCCCTTGGTCCACCGCGCCGATGAAGTCCGCCATGATGTGTCACCTCTCCGGCCGGGGTGGTCAGTCGTTGGGGGCGGGAACACGTCCCGGCGGTTCGGGTACCGCGGAAGGCAGGAACCGGCCGATCATGGCCTTGTACAGACCCGCGCCGAGCAGACCGCCGATCAGCGGGGCCACGATGGGTACCCAGAAGTAGAGGTTTCCGTACTGGTCCCGCCACGCTCCGCCGTACCCGGTGATGAAGCTCGCCAGCCGGGGGCCGAAGTCCCGGGCCGGGTTGATCGCGTACCCGGCGTTGGTTCCCCAGGCCATCCCGATCGCCACCACGACCAGGCCGATGACGAAAGGGCCCAGATTGGCGCCGGGCGGTGTGTTCAGCATGTCGGTGATGGCCATGATCAGCAGCAGCAGGATGGCGGTGCCGATGACCTGGTCGCGGAACGCGCCCCATTCATGGACCGGCAGGGCGGGGTTGCCGTTGGCGGGGAGCGTCGAGAACACCGTCTGGGTCTTGACGGTGTGTCCCGGGTCGGCCTTGGCCAGCGCCTCGCTGTAGTTCCAGCGGACGAGGAGGGCGGCCACGAACGCCCCGGCCGTCTGGGCGAGTGCGTACGGAGCCACCTTGCCCCATGCGAACCCCTTGAACGCGGCGAGCGCGACGGTCACCGCGGGGTTGAGATGGGCTCCACTCAGCCGTGCCGCCACGTAGACGCCCAGGGTGACACCCAGCCCCCACGCCCAGGCGATGCTGTCGTGGTCCCCGAGCCCGCCGGGCGGATCCGTCAGCGCCCCGCCGGCGGCCACCTGGGCCACCACACCGCACCCGAAGAGGATGAGGATCATCGTGCCCGCGAACTCGGCCGACAACTCGCCCAGCAATCCGGACCCTGTACGCCGCCCAGCCATGGAAGCTCGCCCTCCGCCGGCAGGACCGGCTGTCGACTACCCGAGCAATACGAGCAGGCTAGGGCGCTTCGCATAAGTGTGCATATCAGGGCGATTTACTTCTGTCAGCCGCTCGGCCGCATCGCCGGGCCTTCGGAGACGCCCTGACCGGTGACCTCGCGGCCCCCGGACACGGTGCTCGCCGCCGGCCGCACGCGACGGGCGGGCCACCGCTCGGTCTCCCCGGACGCCGCCGTACGGATCCGGGCTGGCCGGAACCCGTGGGTGGGGCATCCGGCGCCCGTGTGCGTCCGGCCGCCTACCGAGGCTGTGTCGCGATCTGGATCAGGTTGCCGCAGGTGTCGTCGAACACGGCGGTGGTGACGGGGCCCATCTCCAGGGGTTCCTGGGTGAAGCGGACACCGAGGCCCCGCAGGCGTTCGTACTCCGCGGCCACGTCTTCGACGGCGAACTGGGCGAGCGGGATGCCGTCGTCGACGAGAGTGTCCCGGTAGGTCTTGACGGCCGGGTGGCCGGCGGGCTCCAGGAGGAGTTCGGTGCCGCCGGGCTCGTCGCGGGAGACGACGGTGAGCCACCGGTCCTTCTCGCCCACCGGTACGTCGTGCTTCTTCACGAAGCCGAGGATCTCGGTGTAGAAGTGCAGGGCCTTGACCTGGTCGTCGACGAAGACACTGGTCAGGTGGATCTTCATGGGATGTTCTCCTTCGGTCCGGATGTGCCGCGCACGGGCCATCGCTCGGCGATCTGCCGCAACTGGGCCGTGTTCATGTCGTGGAACTTGTAGCGGCCCTCCCGCCTGGTCTCGACGAGCCCGGCGGCCTCCAGTACGGCCAGGCGCTGGGAGGCCCCCTGGCGCGAGATGCCGGGCTGGTGCTTCATGCTCAGTCGCGCGCAGATCTCGAACAGTGTCTGTCCGGACCTCTCGCTGAGCTCGTCGAGGATGGTGCGGCGGGTGGGGTCGGCCAAGGCTTTGAAGAGGTCGTCGGCCACGGCCACAGGACAGGCAACCATTCTTGCCTGTCAGGTCGGGAGCGGGCGGATGCCGAGGGGCGCTGTCGGAGTGGGAGCGTCCGGCTCGGCCTGGGCGCCGGTCCGGGTCCTGGCCGCTCCGGTCGCCGCTGATCGGTCGCGCGTGAGCCCGGTCGTACCGAGGCAGGGTGACGGTGTGCTTCGAAGACGGGAGAAGTCGGCCGCTCCGCCCCTCCCGTAACTTACTCTCGGGTAAGTGTTGTTGCCGGCGGATCGAAGGTGATCCATGCCCCGGACCACGGGCTCCCTCTTCTCCTCGCTGGACTGATGGCCGGAGCCGGGCTGCTGCACTTCACGGTTCCCAGGGAGTTCGACCCGATGGTGCCGAGGGTCCTGTCCGGTGCGCCGCGTACGTGGACGTACGCGAGCGGAGTGGTCGGGTGTGCGCTCGCCGCCGGACTCGTGCACCCCCGGACCCGGCGTGCGGCGGCCCGCGCGACCGCCGGTTTCCTCGTCGGCGTGTTTCCCGCGAATGTCCAGATGGCCGTCGACCGGCGCCGGTGCCCGGCGGTTCCGCGGGCCGCGGCCTTCGGTCGGCTGCCCTTGCAGATTCCCCTGGTCCTGTGGGCCCGCAAGGTCGCCCGCGCGAAGGGTGCCGCGCGCGGCTGACGCGCCTCGGGCACCGCCGGTCACCCGGATCTGGCCGACGTCCCGCCCGGTGGTGCGCGTGAGACGCTGCGCGACGGCGCGGTGTCGGGTGGCGCGGATTGGTGCCACCTGGCGCCACTCGGGCGTCCTTGCGTGTCTGGCAGTGTGTGGTGCCATATGTCCTCCGGATGGGTGTCATCATGTTTGTGCAGGTCAGGGAGATTTTTCCGCGCGGCGGCCCGACTGTGCCACTAGGTGACTTGCATGGTGAGCCAATATGGTGCCATCATGGCGTCATGGACCTCACGCCGTATATCGACACCCTCCGCCGCGACCTCGCGGTGGCCGCCGAAGCCGGCGGTGACGAAGCCCGCGAGCTGGCAGCGAGGCTCACCGCTCCGCTGGAGTCGGCGACCCGGCTGGCCATGCTCAACGTGCTTTCCGCCGCCGCGGACGAGATCACCCGCGAACTCGCCCCCGGCTCGGTCGACGTACGGCTGCGTGGGCTCGACCCCGACTTCGTGGTGACACCGCCGCCCACCGACGGTGGCGTCCCGGCGGAGCCGGTCGCGCCCGCCGAGCCGCTCAGGGCCCCGGCCCCTGCCGACGGCGACGAGGGCGGCACCGCTCGCGTCAACCTTCGTCTGCCGGCCCACCTCAAGGTCCGTGCCGAGGAGGCCGCGGCCCGCGAGGGCCTGTCGGTCAACGCGTGGCTGGTGCGCGCGGTGGCGGGCGCGGTCGACGGCGGCACCCGACCGCGTACGACGGAGAAGGCGCAGACCATCGGACAGAGCTTCACGGGCTGGGTGCGCTGACCGCGTACCGCCAGCCCGCACCACTTCGCCCACATCACGTCCCACCAGCGGGGACGATCCGAAGACCCAAGAGGACGGGACAGCCATGCCTTCTTTCGACACCCCCGAACCGATCTCGGCCACGGCGCACGTGGAGGCCGGTTCCATCCAGTTCACGGCGGGCGACCGCCTCGACACCGTCGTCGAGGTGCGGCCCCGCGACCCGAAGAAGGACCAGGACGTACGGGCGGCCGACCAGACCGATGTCACGTACGCGAGTGGCGTACTGACCGTCAGGACGCCCAAGGCCGGTCTGCTCGGTCTCGGCCGCACCGGCACGGTCGACGTGACCGTCGAACTGCCCACGGGCTCGCGCGTCGACATGACCGGCGCCTGGGCGCAGGTGCTCGGCGAGGGCCGGCTCGGCGAGGTCCGCGTGAAGACCTCGTCCGGCGACGTACGCCTCGACACGACCGGCCCGCTGAAGCTGACCGCCTCGCACGGCTCGATCACCGTGGACCGGGTCGAGGGCACGGCCGAGATCACCACCAGTTCCGGCAGCCTGCGCGTGGGCCTCGTCGACGGCCCCGCGGTCCTGAAGAACTCGCACGGCACCACGACCGTCGGCGCCGCGACCGGCGAGCTGCGGGTGAGCGGCGCCAACGGTGACGTCGAGATCCGGCGCGCCGAGGACTCGGTCACCGCCACCACCGCCCACGGCACCCTGCGCGTGTACGAAGTGGCCCGAGGCACCGTCCAACTGGAGACCAACTACGGCGCGATCGAGCTCGGCGTCCGTGAGGGCACGGCTGCCTGGCTCGACGTCAGCTCCGGATCCGGCCAGGTGCGCAATACGCTCACCGCGTCCGAGGGCCCGGAGAAGGCCGAGGACACCGTGAAGATCCGCGCCCGCACCCGGCACGGCAACATCGACATCCGCCGCGCAAAGGTCTGAGCGCCTTTCGGGCGGAGCCGCCTCGGCGCCGGCGGATCGGGCCGTGAGGTCAGAGGAGGTGTCCCGGCCTCGGCGTACGAGTGCCTGTGGGGCGGGCCGGGGCGAGTGGAGCGGCTGGGCCACGCGAGTGGTCGAGGGCCAGGTCGGCGGGATGGTCAGGCGGAACGGTCGGGCCCCGCCGACTCGGGGCGGGGTCGCCGAGGCGCAGTTACGCGGGCCGGTGCGTGGCTGTCCGTGCCCGCACACCACCACCGTGTCCCCGGCCTCGACGACGTGCATGCCCAAGCCGTGGTCGGCGCACTTCGGCCACACGTGCCAGGTCTGCCGCAGCAGGTCCTCGTGGACTGCGCGCGCCACCGCCGCGACGGCACCGACCAGGTCGTTACCCGTTGCACGGGTGCGGACTGCCCTCGCCGTCGAGCCGCCGTCCGTCAGCCAGTACCACCCTCGCTGCCAAGGGGAAGAGGCGCTCCCTGACCACCAGCCGCGGTTCGCCGACGATGCCCGCTGCGGGCAGGTCACCGGCCACGGTCCGCAGCGCGAGGCGCAGCACGTCCAGTCGCTCGGGCGCCAGGTCGAAGCCGGGATCGAAACACGTCCACGTCAGTATCCGCCCGGCCAGGTCGGCCGTCTCCTGTGCGGTCACGTGAGCGGGTGCCGCTCCACCACCTCCCGCGCGGCATCGAACTCGCGCCCCTGATCCATCAGTTCACACGAAAGCTCGATCACGTCCCGCGCGGCGAGCCGTCCTTCGCGCAGGCCGACGTAGGCGCGAGCGCTCGACCGGTCGACCACGGACTCCGAATCCACCAGCTCGGTATGCCTGTTCCCCTCCGCCTGCCATGCTCACCCGTCAAGGTCGGCGCGGACGAGCCGCAGCGCGGCCACCGGGTCCGCGGCACGGGTGACGGTCCGGCCCACGACGACATGGGAGGCACCGGCGGTGATGGCGGCACGCGGAGTGCCGGAGCGGGCGTGCTCGGCCGGGGATTCACCGGGAAGCGTGACTCCCGGTGTGACGATCAGGCTGTCCGGTCCCAGTACGCCACGCAGCCGCGCGGCTTCCTGCGGCGATGCGATCACCCCGTGGCATCCGGCGCCTTCCGCCAGCCGGGCCAGCCGCAGCACCTGCGCCTGGGGCGAGACCTCGACGCCGATGTCGGCGAGGTCGGAGCCGGTCATGCTGGTGACGACGGTCAGGGCGAGCACTCGAAGGCGCGGGTAGTCGCGGGCCGTAGCCACGGCGGCGGCCATGATGCCGGTGCCACCCATGCTGTGGACGTCACCATGGAGGCACCCAGGGCGCCGGCGGCGCGGACCGCACCGGCCACGGAGTTCGGGATCTCGAAGAGCTTCAGGTCCAGGAACACGTCCTTGCCCATGGCCACGAGCCGTTCGATCAGGTCAGGTCCTGCCGCGGTGAGTAGCTCCAGCCCCGACCTTGTAGACGCGGCACTCGTCACCCAGCCGGTCGACGATCTTCTCGGCGTCCCGGCGGTTGTCGAAATCCAGAGCGACGATGATCCGACTGTTTGATTCCACGGCGCCATTGTCGCCCAAGCGACACCGGTGCTGTGACCTGGCGCCGTAGTTGGCCGGTGCGAACGTTGAAGGTGGCCGCAGGCGGTGATGGGGGAGTGTTCGGTGGTGGTTCTCCCGAATTCGTGCCGCCTTCTCCGGCGCGCAGGCGGAGACGGAGCGGACGGGGCCGGACTCCTCTTGCTGGCGGGCGAGATCGAGCGCCCTTGCCGGCACCGCGTTTCAGGCTGGGGCTTCGGATTCGTCCCCGGAAACGGGGAGGGGGGAGGCGCAGGCCGTGCTTGCCGTCCTGGCGCTCGGGCCGCGTACACGCGAGTGCCGCTCCACGTAGGATCGGATACCGATATCGGTTTCGTCACTGTCGGAGGTGTCCAGGTGCGGGAGTTCCAGCGGGGTGCGGTGCGGCTGCACATCCTGCACCATGCGGCCGAGGAGGAGATCCACGGGGCGTGGATGACCGAGGAACTGGCTTCCCACGGCTACCGGATCAGCCCCGGCACCCTGTACCCGACACTGCACCGGCTGGAGGCGGACGGGCTGCTGGTCTCCGAGCAGCGGGTGGTCGACGGCCGCACCCGGCGCGTCTACCGGGCGACCGAGGCCGGGAAGAAGGCCCTGGCCGAGGACCGTCGGGCACTCAAGGAGCTGGCCCGCGAGGTACTGGGCGACGGCGCGCCGTAGCGCCTGGCCGGTCGGCGGCGCGCGGGGTCACCAGGCCGGATTCGGCCATCGCCGTGGGGATGGCCGCAACGGTCCTCGCGGTGCTGCACCCGGCCACCTCCCGCGGGGGCCCGGCACCGGCAACCGGCTCGTCGGAGCCGTCCCGCCGGGTCCGGGCGGTGTGTTCATCGGCAGCCTGGCGCTGACCCGCCTCCGCCGCACCGGCCGGATGACCGTCCGACCGCCGGGTCACGGTGTGCGTGCGGCCACCGCGCGCCGGACCCCGTAGGCGGCGGCGCCGAGGGCCAGGACCGCGGCACCCCAGATCACCGAGGACACCGGGAGGGCGAACGCCAGGACGAGGCAGCCGGTCAGCCCGAGGACAGGGATCACCCTTGCCGGGCGGCCCTCGTCCGGGGTGAGGGTCCAGGCGGAGGCGTTGGCGACGGCGTAGTAGGCCAGGACGCCGAAGGAGGAGAACCCGATCGCCCCGCGTACGTCGGTCGTCGCGGCGACCACGGCCACCACCGCGCCCACCAGGAGCTCGGCCCGGTGCGGCACCTTGAACTTCGGGTGGACCGCAGCCAGACCATGGGGCAGGTGCCGGTCGCGGGCCATGGCCAAAGTGGTGCGTGAGACGCCCAGGATCAGCGCGAGCAGCGAGCCGAGCGCGGCCACCGCCCCACCGACGCGCACGACCGGCACCAGCCAGTCGGCGCCCGCCGCCCGGGCCGCGTCCGACAGGGGCGCGGCGGCCTGCGCCAGACCCTGCGGGCCGAGGACGCTCAGCACGGACACGCCGACGACGGCGTAGACGGCCAGGGTGATACCGAGCGCGATCGAAATACCCCGGGGGATGGTGCGCTGCGGATCGCGGACCTCCTCGCCGAGAGTGGCGATGCGCGCGTATCCGGCGAAGGCGAAGAACAGCAGGCCCGCCGCCTGGAGCATCCCGCCGAAGGTCGCGTCGTCCCCGATGGCGAGCCGGGCCGCGGCCGCCGCGGAGGAGGTCAGAGCGGCGACCACCACGGCGGCAAGCACCGCCAGGACCACGGCCACGATCACCCGGGTCAACATCGCCGACTTCTGCACCCCGGCGTAGTTCACCGCAGTCAGCGCCACCACCGCCGCGACCGCGACCGCGTGTTCCTGGCCGGGCCATATGTACGAGCCCACCGTGAGGGCCATGGCCGCGCACGAAGCGGTCTTGCCCACCACGAACGCCCACCCGGCGAGGTAGCCCCAGAAATCACCGAGCCGCTCGCGGCCGTAGACGTAGGTTCCGCCCGAGGCCGGGTAGCGGGCGGCGAGCCGGGCGGAGGAGGTGGCGTTGCAGTACGCGACCACCGCGGCCAGGGCCAGGCTGATCAGCAGCCCGGAGCCGGCCGCGTGCGCGGCCGGTGCGAGTGCGGCGAAGATCCCCGCACCGATCATCGACCCCAGGCCGATCACCACGGCGTCGGACACCCCCAGCCGCCGACGCAGCTCCTGCGGCCCGGCGCCCGTCGATGACCTGCTCATGGATCCACTCCTCGGCAACACAGCGCATCTCTAACGGACTCCGATATCGGCTGACGATATATGAGCGGACGCACCTCCGTCACCGCACCTCAGGAGACCGCCCTCAGCGAAAGCCTCAGCCCCAGCCCCGGTCCCACGAACACGGAGGCCCGCAGGAGCCAGACGCCGTGGCCGATCGCACGCCACCGAGCACGCTCACCCGCCAAGCCGACGACGTGGTCCTCGACGCCTCCGCCCCTCTCGAAGAGCCTTGGCGTCGGAATGGCCTGGCCAACTGAGCCGCTAAGCCACAGGTGCATGTGACCGAGCAGCCCGGTGGGCGCGCACCTGTCGCTCCCCGGGCAACCAGGTGCCCTGTGTCCGCTGTATGCACGTTCGGTTAGGCTGACCTTGCCTGGCGTGGGGGCCCGGGCGTGCGGGTTCCGGTGCCGCAGGTGGGAACCCAGCGGACAGATCAGCAGAGGCGGGGCACAGGTGAGAAACGGTGACCGGGCTCGTGCGCGTCGTGCGCCCGGCGGGGCGGGACCGACCATGCGGGTAACGGGGGACGCGGGTTTCGGCCCGGTGCCCGGGACGAGGCGTCGTGGATAAGATCGCGCTCACGGCCGGAGCCCTGTACGCCATCGTCCTGCTCCGTGCCGGAGGGACGTTCGCCGTCGGGTGGCTCGCCGGCGCCGGTGCCCGGCGCAGCAGGCTCGCCGGGAGGATCTCCTCGGCGAAGTTCCGGCGCGCCGAGCGGGCAATCCAGCGGTGGGGCGCGCCGGTGGTGGCCGTCTCCTTCCTGACCGTCGGCTTCCAGACCGCCGCCAACTTTCTCGCGGGCAGCATGCGTATGCCGTTGCCGCGCTACCTCCCTGCCCTGCTCGTGGGCGGAGCGGCCTGGGCGCTGATCTACGCGACCGCGGGGCTCGGCGTGCTCGAAGTGCTGGGCAGGCTCTTCGCCGAGCGGACGGCCCTCGGGGTGTCCGCCGTGGCCGTCATCCTCTTCGCGGTGTGCGGGGTCGTGGTGTACCGCAGAAGGAGGGCGGTCCCCTCCTCCGCCGACACCACGGCCGACGCATCGTGAACCCCGTCCCGCAAGGCGGATTCCGCGCCGGGCGAGATGTACGCGCGACCTCAACTCTCCCCGGACGGGATCCGTAGGGCGGCGGCAGGTGCGAGCATCGAAATCGGCGGCAGGGTACGGGTCCGGACCCGTACCCTGCCGTATGTGATCCTCTGCCGGCGCTCCGCTCCTGAGGCGCACACGGGGGAGGAACGCTCATGGGGTACGAGCTTCGCGCAGCCTTTGCTGCCGCGATACTGGTCACGGCTTCGACAGGCTGCTCGGGTGGCAACGGGAGCCCCGCGAGGCCGTCGGCCACCCACGCCGCCGCCTCGATCGCCTCGCCGGCACCCTCGCCTCCGGATCTGACCGAAGTGATCAACCGGACCCGCGCCACCCTGATGACCTCGGGGGCGGTGGGTACCGACGCTCCGGGTTCTCAGGGCCTGATGCCGGCCCAGGCCTGGCCGACCGGCGCCGCCTTTGTCTGGGAGACCCGCGACCAGCGGCTGTGCTGGGCGACGGCCGCCGAAACCGGGATCTCCGAGCGAGCCTGCACCCTCGAACCCGTGGCCATCGGAAAATCGAGGCGGGTGCACCCGCTCGCGACCCTCTTCACCGATGGCTGGGTTCAGCTCTTCGCCACCGACCACCAGCAGTTGACCTCCGCGACCTGCGGCGGCAAGCCCCTGGAGGTCCGCCGTGTCGGCACCGTCGCGCACGGTGCCCGGACGCTGTACGCCGTGTGGTTCCCGGACTACACCAAGGGCAGCGTCGAGTTGCTGCTGAACCACGACGGCACGACGTCCCGGGCCCCGCTCCAGCTAGGCGACCTCGGCGACCGCAGCTGCGCCGCCTCCTGGCGGAGTCCAGGAGCCGGACGTCCGTCGTAGGCTGAATCCCGCACATGGGGACAGGAGGCGGACGTGGCCGGGACGACGGTGGCCGAGGTGATGGCCGAGCTGGCCGAGCTCGAGGACCCGAAGGTACGCGCGGTGAACGCCAAGCACGGTGACGATCACGGTGTGAACCTCGGGAAGCTGCGCGCGCTCGCGAAGCGGCTGAAGACGCAGCAGGAGCTCGCGATCCGACTCTGGGGGACGGACGACACCGGGGCGAGACTGCTGGCGCTCCTGATCTGCCGCCCCAAGGCCTTCGGGCGTGACGAGCTGGACGTCATGCTGCGCCAGGCGCGCACACCCAAGGTGCACGACTGGCTCGTGAACTACGTCGTGAAGAAGAACCCGCACTCCGAGGAACTGCGCCCGGTCTGGTTTGCCGATCCGGATCCGGTGGTCGCGAGTGCCGGCTGGGCGCTGACCACCGAACGCGTGGCCAAGAAGCCCGAGGGCCTCGACCTCGCGGCACTGCTCGATGTCATCGAGGCGGACATGAAGGACGCCCCGGACCGCCTGCAGTGGGCGATGAACCACTGCCTGGCCCAGATCGGGATCGAGCACGCCGAGTACCGCGTCCGTGCGATCGGTATCGGTGAACGCCTTGAGGTGCTCAAGGACTATCCGACCTCCCCGGGCTGCACCTCTCCGTTCGCGCCCACCTGGATTACCGAGATGGTGCGCCGACAGCACGACGAGTAGCGACACGTAGGACGGTCCACGCCCACGCCCGTACCCCTCCTGCACCGGCTACGCGCTGGGAAGCCGGTCGCCCGGTGTGACGGCGGGCCCCGTGTCCGTCGTCTCCTGCACGCCTCCTGTCGCGGCGGCGTGGGCCGTGCGGCGGCGCTGTGCGTCCTCGTCGGTCCGGGCGTCGTACGTCAGGAGCCTGGGCAGCGCCGTGGCGAACAGGCCCACCGTGGCCACGCACGCGAGGCCGCCGGTCCAGACCGCCGGGCGGGCTCCGGTCCAGCCCGCCATCGCGCCCGCGCGCACCTGGCCGAGTTGCGGGCCGACGCTGTAGGAGAGGACCTCGATGCCGGCCAGCCGGCCGCGCAGTTCGTCGGGGATGGTCTGGTTCCAGATGGTCGATCGGCCCAGACCGCTCAGCATGTCCCCCGCGCCGGCGAGGCCCAGGCACACCAGCACCAGCCAGACGTTCGGGATCCAGCCGGCCGCCGCGATGGCCAGGCCCCAGCCGGCGGCGCCGAACACCACCAGCAGTCCATGCCGCTGCATCCGGGACACCCAGCCACTGGTCAGGCTCACCAGCACCGAGCCGACCGATCCGGCCGCGTACATCAGCCCCAACGACCAGTCGGCGTCCAGCTCGTCGGCGAGGAAGGGGAAGATCGTGTTCGGGAAGGCGAAGAACATCGCCGCCATGTCCACCGCGTAGGTGCCCAGCAGGACCGGGCGTGACCAGGCGTAGCGCGCGCCCTCCGCAATGCCGCGCAGGGACGGCTTGTCGGCGTTCTCGGCGGGGGGCACGGGCGCGAGCCGGAGGCACATCGCCACCGACACGGCGAAGCAGGCCACCGTCGTCGCGTACGCGGGAACATTGCCGGCGTACGCCACGACCAGCCCAGCCAGCGCGGGTCCGGCGATCGCACCGGCCTGCCAGCGGAAGGCGTTCAGCGCTGCCGCCGCCGCGAGCTGGTCGTGCGGGACGATCCTGGCCAGCAGCGAGTCCAGCGCGGGCCGCTGGAGTCCCGCCAGCGCCGCTACACCGGCCGCCACCACGTAGAGCGGCCAGAGCATCGGTTCCGGCAGCATCGCGTTCACCAGCAGGACGCCCGCCAGCAGCCCGAGCCCGGCCTCGGTGAGCAGGATGACCTTGCGCCGGTCCACCGCGTCCGCGAGTGCCCCGCCGTACAGCCCGAAGACCACCAGCGGCACCAGTTCGACAGCGCCCATCGCGCCCACCGCGAGGGGCGACCCGGTCAGGTCCTTGATCTGGAGCGGCAGGGCGACCAGAGCCATGAAACTGCCGAACGTCGTGATCAGCCCCTGTCCCCACAGGAGCCGGAAGTCACGGGAGGAGTGCCAGGGCGAGAGGTCGGGCAGCACCGCGGAAAGCTTCGAGTTCATGGCCTGTGACTCTCTGCCGGTGGGCATGCCGAGGGCAAGCCGATTACGGACCGCGGCGCGGCGGCGGTCGGCGGCCACTGAGGGTATCCAGGCACGTCGAACTCCAGGTTGCGGGTGTCGGAGGTGACGGTCCACCGACGCCCGGGCACCCGGGAATCCACCGTGGAGTGTGTACACGACCTGCTAAGCGCTTAGGGCTGCCTTACTTCTACGCGGTGCAGTGTAGGAGAGCGCTCACCGGTGTCGCAATCGATGATTCGGGACACCTCGTGCAGCGATCGGGGCATCTACGTACGGAGGCGGACCGCACGCCCTGTTCGGGCGAGACCCGCGTGACGCGGGTGGCCGCTTGCGGAGGAGTCGCCAGGACTTGAATGGTGATGCCTTTCCCATGGGCCGCCCGGATGCCGTGGGCGGCCCATGGCAGGGCTGGGGGCCTACAGGAGACGGCCCCGGGGATCACGTCCGGAGGACGCCGGCGTGCTTCCCCGGTGGCAGGGTCCGGACCAGGCCGACATCGAGTCCTTCCTCCGGCTGGCCGGGACTCTGGACGTCTCCGTCCCGTCCGGGGCGCCCGGCGAACTCGCCGGCCTCGTGCACCGGCTCGGCCAGGCTCCGGGGCATGCCCTTCTCCACGGGGATCCCCGTCCCGGCAACGACCTCCACACCGACGCGGGAATCAGATTCATCGACTTCGAACAGGCGTCACCGGGCAGCGGCTTGATGGAGCTCGCCTACCTGCGCATCGGATTCCCGACCTGTTGGTGTGTCACTTCCGCGGCGGAGCCACTGCTGGCCCGGGCGGAGCGCGCCTACCGCGAGGAGTGGCGCACCAGGACCGGATCCGAGGTCCAGGACGGTCTTGCCGACGCGTGTGCCGGCTGGCTGCTCCGCGGCGACGCGCTGGTCGAGCGGGCGCGCCGCGACAGCACGGATCACCTGGCCCGTATTCCGGACCGGGACTGGAAGTGGGGCACCGCGACCGCCCGGCAACGGCTCGTCCACCGGCTCGGGGTCGTCAGCAGGATGACCGCCGGCCACGCCTCCCTCGGTGGTGTGAGCGGCCTCAGCGGCGCGATGCGTCAACGCATGCTCGCGCGCCGGCCCGCCGCGCTCCGGCCCGTCCCCGCGAAGCGTCCGTCGGCGTAGAGGCGGCCGGCACCCTCCGGACGGTCGCCGAGGCACGGCGTACGGCCTCGGTTCACCGCTGTACGCCGTCAGTTCCGTGTGTGCGAAGTCAGCCCTGACGCGCCGTCGTGCGGCCCCACGGAGGCGGCGGTCACCGTCCTTGTCCGGCGCAGGTTACGCGTGGCACGGGGCGCGTACCCGGCGCATGGGAGCGCGTTGAAATCTCCGTGTGACATTGAGTCAGCGGGCGCACTCCGGCGGCTATCCGGATTTGTACGGGTCGTATTCAACGATACGTGCACAATCGGGACATGGGGTGGCTGGATACTTTTGGGGAAGGCCGATGGGCATATGTCTCGGGCGCAGCTGTTCCTTTCTTGTTCGATTGAGCGTTCATGAGGAATGGGCTGAAATTGCGTCTTCGGCCGCTGAAGGTCCTCTAGTGTGATTGGTGTGAACGGGGGAGCCGGGGATCCCGGCTCGGATGACGGTGTACCGCCGGTATCCGGAGGCGTGAAGTATCTCCGATCTGCGTGGCCGATATTGCACCGCGAGGGGGCTCGGCGGTGTGGCTGCGGGGGATGACGGGTGCGGCACGCCTGGAAACACATGATGACCATGCCGTGGGAAGAGTGAGAACAAATGGGGGACGGTCGTGACCAATCCTTTCGATGATGAGTCGGGGCGGTTCGTGGTGCTGGTGAACGGCGAGAAGCAGTATTCGCTGTGGCCCGCGCATATCGATATCCCGGGCGGCTGGCGCGTGGACGGCCCGGAGGGGTCGCGTCAGGAATGTCTGGACGCGGTCGAGGTGGCCTGGACCGATATGAGGCCCGCCGGACTGGTGCGGGCGACGGAGGCCGACGCCGGATAGCCCGGCGAGGGGTCGTTGAAGGCGCGACCGCAGGCCGGTGGTGTCCCGGTGCTCCCGTCTGATCGAATTCGCTCCCGTTCGGGCGGAATCGATCAGACGCGGGCAGCTGTCGGTCGCTTCTCGGCCGTACGTGCTCATGCTGCCTTCATGTGGCATGCATAAACCTTCGATGGACTGCCTCGTAACTCGCCTTCGGCGCGCGAAAGGCAACGGGGATCCCTTTCGGGTGAGTGTGCCCGTAGGGCTCCGGTAGCGCTTGATGTCACGGGTGCGGCGATGTTCTTCGTCGCTTTCCCCTGCCCTTGTCGGCGATCGATGATGCACCGGCGTGGTCGGCTTCGCCATGCCTTCTTCGCCGTCCCCGAAAACTCTCCCCAAAGGTGTGAATCGGCATGCACGAAAATGGCTCCGACCCTTCCCGTGCGGTTCCCGAAGAGTTCTTCGGGATGACCATGGCTCAGCAAGGTGTGCGGTACGGGCAACTGATCGATCCGGACAGTCCGAAATACAACATCGGTGAATGCTTCGAGATCCATGGAGACCTCGACGAGAGACTGTTCGCCGCAGCGCTCGACCGGGCCGCCGCTCTGTGCGACAGCCTCAACATCGAGTTCGTCTCCAGCGGCGATACGGTCCGTCAGCATGTCGTCCGTCGCCCGCCGGGCGAATCCAGCCGGCTCCGCGTGTTCGACCTGTCCGGCGCCGACGATCCCGTTGCCACGGCCGAGCGCTACCTGGCCGACGACATGGCCACCGTCGACAGGCTCGACGCCCCGCACCACCACTTCGCACTGCTGCGTCTCGGCCACCGGCTGCATTACTGGTACGTCCGCTTCCACCACATAGCCGTCGACGGACTCGGCGGCGCCGTCTTCGCCCGCACCGTGGCCGACCTCTACGGGCGCGCCGTGCGTGGCGAGAACCTTGACGCCGTCGAACCGCCCGCCGCACCCCTGCGTGAACTCGTGGCCGACGAAACGGCCTACCTCGGCTCGGACCGCTACGAGGCCGACCGTGCCTACTGGACCGGAAAGTTCGCGGACCTGGCCGCCGACCGGACGGGGGACACGGCCGGGGACGACACGGACGGCATGGACGTGGACGCCCACGGCGGCAGGGCGCTCATCCGTCGGCGCACCGACGCCCCGTCAACGGCCGTACCCGACGGGACGGACGTGCGGCTGCACACCGGCGAGAGCCTGCCCGCCGCCGTGTTCGACAGCCTGCGCGGACTCGCCGCCGCCCACCGCACGAGCTGGACCGCCGTTTTCGTGAGCGCGGTCGCCGCCTACGTCGGTCGGGTCACGGGCTCTCAGGACGTCGTCGTGGGCCTCGCCTCCAACGGCCGTCACGGGGGACTGCGGCGCATCGTCGGCATGACGGCCAACATCCTGCCGCTACGCCTGACCGTCTCCGCCGACATGACGGTCGGCACCCTGGTCCGCGCCGTGGCCGCCGAGATGCGGGGCGCCCTGCGGCACCGCCGCTTCTCCCGCGAACAGCTCGCCCGCGAACTGAACATGGCCGACGGTGCGGCGCGCCTGACCGGTGTCGTCGTCAACATCATGGGATACGACTTCGACCTCGACTTCGCCGGCAGCCCCGGCGCCTCCCGCGTGCTGTCCATCGGTCCCGTCGACGACGTGTCCCTCTTCGTCTCCGAACGGGCCGAGGGCAAGGGACCGTTGATCGGCTTCGACGCCGACCCGGAGCTGTACCGTCCCGAGGACCTGCGGCTCCACCAGCAGGCCGTCGTCTCCTTCCTGTCCGCCCTGGCCGACGCGGACGCCGAACTGCCCCTGCGCGACCTGCCGTTCCTCGACGACGCAACCGCCGAGGCCCTGTTCGCGCACGGACGCGGTGCCGATCTGCCCCCGGAGGCTGTCGCCGCCGGGCTGCCGGAGGCGTTCGCCGCGCAGGCACGCCGCACTCCGGACGCCCCGGCGGTGGTGGACGGCTCGGTCACGCTCTCGTACCGGGAGCTGGCGCGGACGGCGGAGGACCTCGCCGGAGCACTCGCCGGCCGGGGCATCGGTGCCGAGGACGGCGTCGGCGTCCTCGTGGGCCGCTCGGCGGCCATGGTGTCCGCCACGCTCGGCGCGGTCGGCGCGGGCGCGGCGTACGTACCGATGGACGCCACCTGGCCGGACGAACGGCTCGGCCGCGTCGCGGAAGTCGCCCGCGTCCGCGCCCTGGTGGTCGACGAGGCAATCGCCGGCCTGTCCTGGGTGCGGAAAGCGGCCGACACCCTGCCGGTGCTCGTCGTCGACGCTCTCGGCCGCGTCGTGGACGGCGCCCCGCCACGGCCGGGCCCGCTGCCTGGCGCGATCCGGGGCGACCGGCTCGCCTACGTGATGTTCACGTCGGGCTCCACCGGTCTGCCCAAGGGCGTCGGGGTCACCCACGCCGACGTCCGCGCACTGGCAGCCGACACCACCTGGACCGACGAGGTGTCCGACGCGGTGGTGCTGCACTCGGCCTACGTGTTCGACGCCGCCACGTTCGAGATCTGGGTACCCCTCCTGAACGGCGGCCGTGTGCTGGTCGCACCCGGCGGAGTCCTGGAGGCACAGGTCCTCCGGGACATGGTGGACCGGCACGGGGCGACCGGACTGTTCCTGACGACAGCCCTGTTCAACGTGATGGCCGAGGCGGGCCCCGCGGTGTTCGCCGGGCTGCGCCTGGTCGCAGCGGGTGGCGAGGCGGCGTCCCCGGACCTCATGCAGCGGGTGGCGGCCGCCGCGCCCGGCACGCGCGTCCTGCACGTGTACGGTCCCACGGAGACCACGACCTTCGCCGCCCGCCACCCGGTCGCCGCAGCCGCGCCGGGCGTGCCGCCCATCGGCCGGCCCCTCGACGGGATGCGCCTCCACGTGCTCGACGGGCACCTCGGCATGGTGCCGCCGGGCGTCGTGGGCGAGCTGTACGTGAGCGGTCACGGCGTCGCCCGCGGTTACCAGGGGCGCGCCGCCCTGACCGCGACCCGGTTCGTCGCCGACCCGCACGACGCCCACGGCGGCCGTATGTACCGCACCGGTGACCTCGTGCGCTGGACCGCGCGCGGCGACATCGAGTACGTCGGGCGCGCGGACGGCCAGATCAAACTTCGCGGGTTCCGCATCGAACCCGCCGAGATCGAGAACGTCCTGCTCACCGATCCGGCCGTGCGAGCCGCCTGCGTCCTGGTCCGCGAGGACGTCCCCGGTGACCGCCGGCTCGTCTCCTACGTCGTACCCGCCCCCGGCGCCCGGCCCGACGAATCGGGCCTGGCCCGCCGTGTCGGGCGCGCCCTGCCCGCGTACATGGTTCCCTCCGTGTTCGTCGCCCTCGACACCCTGCCCCTGAACCCCAACGGCAAGGTGGACCGCAACGCCCTGCCCGTGCCCCGCGCCGTCGCCGCCACGGGCCGCGCCCCGCGCACCGCTTACGAGGAGGTCCTCGCCGGCCTGTTCGCAGACGTCCTGGGTGTGCCCGCGGTCGGCATCGACGACAACTTCTTCTCCCTGGGCGGCCACTCGCTGCTCGCCACCCGCCTCACCGGCCGGGTGCGGGCGGCTCTGAGCGTCGAAGTCGGCCTGCGTACCCTCTTCGACCACCCCACCGTCGCCGCTCTGGCCGCCGCCCTCGACACCGCAGGGGCGGCGCGGCCCGCCCTCGTCCCGCACCGGCGGCCCGAAGCGGTCCCGCTGTCCTTCGCGCAGCAGCGCCTCTGGTTCCTCAACCGGGCGGAGGGCCCCGGTGACACCTACAACGTCCCGCTCGTCCTCGAACTCGACGGTCCCCTGGACACGGATGCCCTGCGCGGCGGCCTCGCGGACGTGGTCGCCCGGCACGAGAGCCTGCGTACCGTCTTCGTCGAGCATGACGGCATCGCCCGCCAGGACGTCCGCGCCGCGGGCGCCGCGGCCTCACTCGTCCCCCTGGCCGTCGAACTGCCCCCGGCCGAGGAGCCCGTCGACGCCTGGGCCGAGGAGACCGTGCGCCGCCTGACGGCCGCGCCCTTCGACCTCACCGGCGACACCGCCGTCCGCGCCCACCTGCTCCGCATGGGCCCCGACCGCCACGTCCTGGTGCTCGTCCTCCACCACGTCGTCGCGGACGGCTGGTCCCTCGCCCCGCTCTGCCGTGACCTCGGCGCCGCCTACCGCGCCAGGACCGAGGACACGGGGACGCCCGAACGGGCCCCGTTGCCCGTGCAGTACGCCGACTACGCCCTCTGGCAGCGGCGGCTGCTGGGCGACGACGGCGATCCCGACAGTCTGGCCGCGCGCCAGCTCGCCTACTGGGAGGAGGCGCTGCGCGGCGCCCCCGACCTGCTGGACCTGCCCCTCGACCGGCCCCGCCCGGCCGTGCCCAGTCATCGGGGCGGCGCCGTCCCCTTCGAACTGCCCGCTCCCGCGCACGCCGAGCTCACCCGGCTGGCCCGTGCCGCCGGCTGCACGCCCTTCATGGTGCTCCAGGCGGCCCTCGCCGTGACCTTGCACGCCCACGGCGCCGGCACGGACATCCCGCTGGGCACCGCGGTGGCAGGGCGCAGCGACGAGGTCCTGGACGATCTGGTCGGGTTCTTCGTCAACACCGTCGTCCTGCGTACGGACCTGTCCGGCGACCCGTCCTTCCGTCAACTGCTGGACCGGGTCAAGGAGTTCGACATCGCGGCCCTCAGCAACGGTGACGTCCCGTTCGAGCGGATCGTCGAGGCCCTCAACCCCGAGCGGTCCGGCGACCACCATCCGCTCTTCCAGACCATGCTGGTCCTCCAGAACCAGGAACGGGCCGAGCTCGACCTGCCGGGCGTCACCGTCCACGACCGGTCCCGGCACACCGGGATCAGCAAATTCGACCTGACGTTCTCGCTGACCGAGCTGACCGAGCTGACCGAGCTGACCGGAGCCGTGGGGCCAACCGGAGCCGTGGGACCCGCCGAGCCCACCCCCGCCGGTATCGGTGGCTACCTTGAATACGCCACCGACCTCTTCGACGCTGCCACCGCCCGCGCCCTGTGCGTCCGCTTCGCCCGCGTCCTCACCCAGGCCGTGACCGACCCCGACCGGGCGGTCGGCGACCTCGACCCGCTCGCGCCCGGCGAGCGGGACCGCCTCCTCGACCAGGGACGCGGTGCGGAACGGCCGCTGCCCACCCGTACCGTCCCCGAGGCGGTCCGGGAGCAGGCAGCGCGCACCCCTCACGCGGTCGCCGTGCGCGACGCGCACAGCAGCCTCACCTACGCGGAGCTCGACGCCCGCGCCGACGCCCTCGCCCACGTGCTGCGCGAGCGCGGCGCGCACCGGGAGGGCAGGGTGGCCATCGCCGCGCCGCCGTCCGTGGACACCGCCGTCGCCATGCTGGCCGTGCTGCGGGCCGGGGCCGCCTACGTGCCCGTCGACCCGGAGTACCCGCCCGCCCGCATCCGGCACATGCTCGACGACGCCCGGCCCGCCCTGCTGCTCACCACCACGGCCGTCCACCCCGGTCTGCCCGACTGCGACGTACCGTGGCTCGCCCTCGACGACCCGGCCGCCCGGTCCACCGGCCCCCTCGTGCCCCTCCGGCACACCCCGCACCCGGCGGACCCCGCGTACGTCATCTACACCTCGGGCTCCACCGGCCGTCCGAAGGGCGTGGTCGTGCCGCACACCGCCCTGGCCCATCACATGGCCTGGATGGCGGGTCACCTGGCCGTCACGCCGGACGACCGGGTCCTGGCCCGCACCTCCACCAGCTTCGACGCCTCCGTGTGGGAGCTGTGGCTCCCGCTGATGAACGGTGCCGAGGTCTGTGTGCTGCCCCACGGAATCAACCGCGAACCCCGCGCCCTGGTCTCCTGGATGAGCCGATTCGGTGTCACCGTGGCCCAGTTCGTGCCCTCGCACCTCGCCCTCGTCCTCACCGAGGCGGCACACGCCGCACCGCTCCCCGCCCTGCGCGCCGTCCTGTGCGGCGGCGAACCGCTGCCGCGCGCCCTCGCCGACGACGTCGCCGACCTGTGGCAGGCCGAGGTGCACAACCTCTACGGGCCGACCGAGACGGCCATCGACGCGACCGCACACCGCGCCGACCGCCCGGGGAACGGCGGACAGGACGGCTGCGGCACCCCGTCCGAGACCGTCCCGATCGGCCGCCCCGTCGACACCATGCGCGGCTACGTCCTCGACAGCCGGCTGCGCCCCGTACCGTCCGGTGTCACCGGGGAGCTGTACCTCTCGGGCCCCAACCTCGCCCGCGGCTACCTGGACGGCCCGGGCCTGACCGCCGCACGGTTCGTCGCCGACCCGTTCGACGCCACCGGCGCCCGCATGTACCGGACGGGCGACCTCGTACGGTGGAACGGGCACGGTCTGCTCGACTACGTGGCCCGCGCCGACGACCAGGTCAAACTCCGCGGCTTCCGCATCGAGTTGGGCGAGGTCGAGGCCGCACTCCTGGCGTGCCCCGGTGTCACGGCCGCCCGCGCCGTCATCCGCGAGGACGTACCCGGCCTGCGCCGCCTCGTCGCCTACGCCGTCACCGGCGACCCGGCCCCGCGCCCGGTCGCCCTGCGCGACGCCCTCGCCGAGACCCTCCCGCACTACATGGTGCCCGGCGCCGTCGTCGTCCTGGACGACCTCCCGCTCCTGCCCAACGGCAAGGTGGACCGGCGCGCCCTGCCGGAGCCCGAGCCGGACACCGACTCCTCCGCCGGACAGGGGCCGCGCACCCTCCAGGAGGATCTGCTCGCCGGTATCTTCGCCGACGTCCTGGACCGGTCCCCGGTGGGCCCGCACGACAGCTTCTTCGACCTCGGCGGGCACTCGCTCCTCGCCATGCGCGTCGTCAGCCGCGTCCGCGCGGTCCTGGGCGTCGAGATCGCCGTACGCACACTCTTCGAGCAGCCGACCGTGGCCGGTCTGGCCCGCGTCCTCGACGCTCCGGGCCGGGCCCGTCCGCCGGTGGTGCCCGTGGCACAGCGGCCCGATCCGCTGCCGCTGTCCTCCGCGCAGCAGCGCCTGTGGTTCCTCAACCGCCTCGAAGGCCCCAGCTCCGCCTACAACATCCCGCTCGTGCTCGAACTCGAAGGCGCCCTGGACACGGACGCCCTGCGCTCGGCCCTGCGCGACGTCGTGGAACGGCACGAGGCACTGCGCACCCTGTTCCCCGAACAGGACGGCGTCCCCCGTCAGTCGGTCCTCGCCACCGATACCGCCACGCCCCCGCTGCCCGTCGTGAGCACCGCTCCCGGCGGTCTGGAGGCGGCCGTTCTGGCCGCCGTGTGCGAGCCGTTCGACGTCGTCGTCGACCTGCCGCTGCGCGCCCTGCTCCTGCGCTCCGCACCCGGCCGTCACGTCCTGGTGCTCGTCCTGCACCACATCGCGGGCGACGGCTGGTCCCTCGCCCCGCTCGCCCGCCACCTCGGCGACGCCTACCGGGCCCGGCTCGCGGGACGGGAGCCCGAACCGGCCTCCGGCACCCCGCTCCAGTACGCCGACTACACCCTCTGGCAGCACGCCGCCCTGGGCGACGACGCCACCCCGCAGAGCCTGGTGCGGCAGCAGCTCGACCACTGGCACACCGCCCTCGCGGGCCTGCCGGGACTGATCGACCTGCCGCTGGACCGGCCGCGCCCCGCCGAGACCGATCCGAAGGGAGCGGTCCACACCTTCGACGTACCGGCCCCGCTGCACGCCCGGCTCCTGCGCCTGGCGCGGGAGTCCGGCAGCAGCCTGTTCATGGTGCTCCAGGCGGCCGTGGCCACCCTGCTGCACCGGCACGGCGCGGGGGACGACATCCCGCTCGGCTCACCCGTCGCCGGCCGCACGGACGAGGCACTGGAGGACCTGGTCGGGTTCTTCGTCAACACGCTCGTCCTGCGCACGGACCTGTCCGGCAATCCGACCTTCCGTGAACTGCTCGTACGTGTACGCGAGTTCGACCTGGCCGCCTTCATGCACCAGGACGTGCCCTTCGAGCGTCTCGTCGAGAGTGTCAACCCCGTCCGGGCGCGCAACCACCACCCGCTGTTCCAGACCATGCTGGTCCTGCAGAACCAGGAGTCCGTCCGCCCCGAACTCCCGGGTCTCACCGTCGAGGACCGTCTCGTCCACAACGGCCTGAGCAAATTCGACCTCACCTTCGCCTTCGCGGAGGAGCAGGCGGAGGAGCAGGCGGAGGAGCGGACCGGGGAACAGGCCGGGGAGCAGGCGGCCGAGGGCGGTCTCACCGCCGGGATCGAGTACGCCACCGCGCTCTTCGACCGGAACACCGTCGAGACGCTCGCCGCCCGCCTGGTCCGCCTCCTGGAACAGGTGGCGGCCGACCCCGGCCTGCCCCTGGCGGGCTACGACCTGATGACGCCGCAAGAGCACGCCCGCGTCACCCACTGGGGCACCGGCCGCGGCCTGCCCGCAGCCGCCGCGGACACCGTGGACGCCACGCTGCCCGCGCTGTTCGCCGCCCAGGCGCACCGCACCCCTGACGCCCCGGCAGTCACCGGCGACGGCACCACTCTCACCTACGCCGGACTCGACCGGATCTCCGCCGACCTCGCCGAAGCCCTGGCGGGCCACGGAATCGGCCCCGAGTCCGGTGCCGGCGTACTGCTCACGAGGTCGCCCGCCGTCGTGGCCGTGTCCCTCGGCACGGTCCGCGCGGCCGGTGCCTACGTACCGCTGGACGCGCGCTGGCCCGAGCAACGGCTCGACCAGGTCGCCGGAGTGGCGGACGTACGCGTCCTCGTCGTCGACGAGGCAGCCCTCCTGGCCCCCTGGGTGTCCGCGACCGCCCGCCGGATGCCCGTCGTGGTCGTGGACCGGCTCGGCCGGATCCTGCGCGGCGCGCCCGAGCGGCCGGGCCGCCCGGCCGCCGTGCCCGGCTCCCAGGCCCTCGCCTACGTCATGTTCACCTCCGGCTCGACCGGCCTGCCCAAGGGCGTCGGGGTCACACACGCCGACGTGGTCGCGCTCACCGCCGACTCCGCCTGGGACGACGGCCGCGCCGACGCGGTGCTGATGCACTCGGCGTACGTCTTCGACGCCTCCACCTTCGAGATCTGGGCCCCGCTCCTGCGCGGCGGCCGGGTCGTCGTCGCACCCGACGGCGCCCTCGACGCCCGGGCCCTCGGCGATGCCGTACACGAGGAGGGAGTGACCGCGGTCTTCCTGACGACCGCCCTGTTCAACGTGATCGCCGAGACGGACCCAGGCGCCTTCGACGGACTCCGGCTCGTCTGCGCCGGAGGGGAGCCGGCCTCCCGGGACGCGATGCAGCGGGTCGCCGGCACCGCGCGCGGCGCGCGCGTCCTCCATGTCTACGGGCCCACCGAGACCACCACCTTCGCCACCCGCTACGACGTGCCGGCCGACCTGCCGTCGGGCCCGCCGCCCGTCGGACGCGCCCTGGACGGCATGCGCCTGTACGTCCTGGACGGCTCCCTGGGCCCGGTCCCGCCGGGCGTCGTGGGCGAGCTGTACCTCGCCGGACGCGGGGTGGCACGCGGGTACACCCGGCTTCCGGGCCTGACCGCCGCGCGCTTCGTGGCCGACCCGTTCGACCCGGCGGGCGGGCGCATGTACCGCACCGGCGACCTCGTCCGATGGACCCCGGACGGGCAGATCGCCTACGTCAGCCGCGCCGACGGCCAGGTGAAGCTGCGCGGCTACCGCATCGAACTCGGCGAGATCGAGGGCGTGCTGGCCTGCGGCGACGGAGTCGCCGACTCCTTCGCCGTCGTCCGCGAGGACACCCCGGGCGACCGGCGGCTCGTCGCGTACGTGGTGCCCGCCGCCGGTGCGCGGCCCGACCCCGGCGACCTCGCCCGAACTGTCGGCCGGTCCCTGCCCGCCTACATGGTGCCCTCCTCGTTCGTGCTGCTCGACGCACTGCCGCTGACCCTCAACGGCAAGGTCGACCGGCGCGCCCTGCCCGCGCCCGGGCAACACGCCCCGGTCCGCGGGCGCGCGGCCCGCACCGCGCGCGAGGAGATCCTGTGCGGGCTCTTCGCCGACGTGCTCGGCCTCGACGGAGCGGGCGTGGACGACGACTTCTTCCACCTGGGCGGCCACTCCCTGCTCGCCACCCGCCTGGCCGCACGCATCCGCACGAAGCTCGCCGTGGAGGTCCAGGTCAAGGCCCTCTTCGAACACCCCACCCCGGCCTCGCTCGCCGCCGTACTGGACGGTGCCGACCGGGCGAGAAGACCCCTGGAACGCGCCGGGAGCCGCCCCGATCCGCTGCCACTGTCCTTCGCCCAGCAGCGCCTGTGGTTCCTCAACCGGCTCGAAGGACCCGGCGCCACGTACAACGTGCCCCTCGTCCTCCGCCTGGACGGCCCGCTCGACGCCGAGGCCCTGGAGAGCGCCCTGGCCGACGTCGTCGAACGCCACGAGAGCCTGCGCACCGTCTTCCCCCAGACGGACGGCGTGGCACGCCAGCTCGTCCTCCGTGCCGACGGCGCCGACCTCGACCTGACGCCCCGTGACACCGACCCCGCCCGCCTCGACGAGGTCCTGGCCGCCGAGGTGGCGCACGCCTTCGACGTGAGCACCGAACGGCCCGTACGGGCCCGGCTGGTGCGGCTCGGCGCGGAGGTCCACGTCCTGGTGCTGGTCATCCACCACATCGCCGGCGACGGCTGGTCCCTCGCCCCGCTGGCCCGTGACCTGGGCCGTGCGTACCGGGCACGTGCCGACGGAGAGGAACCCGCCTGGACGGAACTCCGCGTCCAGTACGCGGACTACACCCTGTGGCAGCGCGAGCTCCTCGGAGCCGAGGACGACCCGTCCAGCCAGGCCGCCCGTCAACTCGACTTCTGGCGCACCGCACTCGCCGGCGCGCCCGACGTGCTCGACCTGCCCTGCGACCTGCCGCGCCCCGCCGTGACGGCGTACAGCGGCGACGCGTTCGCCTTCCCCGTCGGTGCGGACACCCACCGGGCACTGGTGGGTCTCGCCCGCGTCCACGGATGCAGCCTCTTCATGGTGCTCCAGGCCGCGCTGTCGGTCCTCCTCTCCCGGCACGGCGCCGGTGAGGACATCCCGCTCGGCACCGCCGTCGCCGGACGCACCGACGAAGCCCTCGACGACCTGGTGGGCTTCTTCGTCAACACCCTCGTCCTGCGCACCGACCTGAGCGGCGACCCCACCTTCGGTGAAGTGATCGACCGCGTCAGGGAGTTCGACCTGGCCGCCTACGCTCACCAGGACGTGCCGTTCGAGCGGCTCGTCGACGCGCTGAGACCGGTCAGGGCGCAGAACCACCACCCGCTGTTCCAGACCATGCTCGTCCTCCAGAACCACGGGGACACCACGGTCGACCTGCGCGGTCTCACGGTGACGCAACAGCCCGTGCACACCGGCATCAGCAAGTTCGACCTGACCTTCACCTTCACCGAGACGCACGACGGCTCGGGCCGGCCCGCCGGTCTCGACGGCGTCCTGGAGTTCTCCACCGAACTCTTCGCCCATGCCACCGCGCACGCGCTGGCCGCCCGGCTGACCCGCCTGCTCTCCTCGCTCGCCGCCGACCCGGGCCGGCGCGTCCACACCGTCGACGTCCTGGACACGGCCGAGCGGCAGCACCTGGAACGCGCCGCGTACGGCCCGGAACGGCCGGTGACGGCCCGTACGGCGCCCGAGGCGTTCCGCGCGCAGTGCGCCCGGACGTCCGCGGCGATTGCCGTACGGGACGGCGGGCACCACCTCACCTTCGGTGAACTCGACGTGATCTCCGACGACTTGGCGTACCACCTGTACGACCGGGGCATCGGCCGCGGCGATCTCGTGGCCCTCGCGCTGGACGGCACCGCCGACCAGGTCGTCGCGATGCTGGCGGTGGCCAAGGCCGGGGCCGCCTACCTGCCGGTCGACCTGGAATACCCCGAGGCGCGCATCACCCACATGCTCGACGACGCCCGCCCGGCGCTGCTCCTGACCCACGGCACGGCCCGCGCCGCGAGGTACGGCCACACCGTGCCCTGCCTCGCGCTCGACGACCGGGCCGGCTGGTCCACCGGGCGCTGCGCACCGCCTGCCGCCGCACCGGAACCGCGCGACGCGGCGTACGTCATCTACACCTCGGGCTCCACCGGCCGCCCCAAGGGTGTCGTCGTCACCCACTCCGCCCTGACCAACCACATGGCGTGGATGGCCGGCCACCTCGGCCTCACCGACGACGACCGGGTCCTCGCGCGCACCTCGCCGAGCTTCGACGCCTCGGTCTGGGAGACCTGGCTGCCGCTGCTGCACGGCGGCTCCACCTGCCCCGTGCCGCCGGCCGTCAACCACGACCCGGCCGGACTGCTGGCCCGGATGCGCGACGCGGGTGCGACCATCGCCCAGTTCGTGCCCTCGCACCTCTCGGTCGTCCTCACCGAGACCGGCCCCGACGAGACGCCCACGACCCTGCGGGCCGTCCTCTGCGGCGGCGAACCCCTGCCCCGGTCCCTGGCAGCACGCGTCGCACGGGACTGGCGGGCCGAGGTGCACAACCTGTACGGGCCGACGGAGGCGACCATCGACGCCACCGCCCACCACCTGCGGCCGGACACACCCGCGGGGGAGGGGAGCGTCCCGCTCGGCCGCCCCGTCGACAACACCCGCGCCTACGTCCTGGACGGCGGCCTCCGGCCCGTGCCGCCGGGCGTCACCGGCGAGCTCTGCCTCGCGGGCGAGGGCCTCGCGCGCGGCTACCTCGGCCGCCCCGGCCTGACGGCCTCACGGTTCGTCGCCGATCCGTACGGCCCGGACGGGAGCCGCATGTACCGCACGGGCGACCTCGTCCGCCGGGACGCCGACGGACTGCTCACCTATGTCTCCCGCGCCGACGACCAGGTCAAGCTGCACGGCTTCCGCATCGAACTCGGCGAGATCGAGGCGGCTCTCACCGCGCTCGACGGCATCGCCGCCGCCTGCGCCGTCGTCCGCGAGGACCGGCCGGGGGAGCGGCGCCTGGTCGCCTACACCGTCGCCGACCCGCGCGGCGGCACCACGCCACTCACCGACAGTGAGCTGCGCGCCCGGCTGGCGTCTGCCCTGCCGCCGTACATGGTGCCCGTCGTGCTCGTCGCCCTCGACGGGCTGCCGCTGCTGCCCAACGGCAAGACCGACCGGCGTGCCCTGCCCGTGCCCGTACGCCCCGCCACCACCCGGCCCGGCGGGCAGCCGCGCACACCGCAGGAACACGTCCTGTGCGACGTGTTCGCCTCGGTGCTGCGCACCCCCGCCGTCCGTACCGACGACGACTTCTTCGCACTCGGCGGCGACAGCATCCTCTCCATCCAGCTCGTCAGCCGTGTACGCGAGGCCGGTCTCGGCGTCACGCCGCGCGACATCTTCGTCCACCGCACGCCGGAGGCCGTCGCGGCCGTCGCCACCGCCCTCCACGGGGCCACCGCCGCGCCGGCCGAACAGGGCACCGGCGAGATGCCGCCGACGCCCATCGCCGCCTGGCTCCTGGCCCGGTCCGGCACCGACGGCTACAACCAGTCCGGGGTGCTGTACACACCCGCCGGCGCCGACGAGGACACGCTCGCCGCCGCCCTCCAGGTCGTCGTCGACCACCACGACATGCTCCGCATGCGGGTCACCCGCCCCGCCGGGGGCGAACCCGTCCTCGAAGCACTGCCACCCGGCGCCGTGCGCGCCCGCAGCCGTCTCACCCGGGTCGACGTCACGGGCCTCGACGCGGACGCCGTCCGCGCCGCCGTCACCGACGCGGGTGAACAGGTCCGCGGCCGGCTGCGGCCGGCGGACGGACACGTGGTCGAGGCGGTCTGGTGCGACGCCGGACCGCACGCCCGCGGACGTCTGCTGCTCGTCGTGCACCACCTGGCCGTGGACGCCGTGTCCTGGCGCATCCTCGCCGCCGACCTGGCCACCGCGTGGCACGCCGTCGCCGACGGCGGGCACCCCGCCGCGGCCTCGGTACTGCCCGCCGTCACCACCCCGTACAGGAGCTGGGCGCGACTGCTCGCGTCGCAGGCGCGGACCGCCGCACGCGCGTTGGAACTCCCCCTGTGGGAAGAGGTGTCGAGCACCCCCGACCCGCAGCTGGGATACCGCCCGCCGGACCCCGACCTGGACACCGCCGACCGGACGCGCACCCTGGTCACCCACCTGCCCGCCACCTGGACGAAGCCGCTGCTCACCACCGTCCCCGGCGCCTTCCACGCCGGGGTGGACGACGTGCTGCTCACCGGTCTCGCCCTCGCCGTCCGCTCCTGGCGCGCGGAACGGGCCGTCAGGGCGGGCGGGCCCCGGCCGGACGGCACCGGCGTCCTCCTCGACCTGGAGGGCCACGGCCGCGAGCAGATCGCCGAGCACATCGACCTGTCCCGCACGGTCGGCTGGTTCACCAGCCTCTACCCGGTCCGGCTCGACCCCGGCCCCGTCGACACCCGCGGCCTTGGACACTTCGACCCGGCTCTGGTC
The DNA here is from genome assembly GCF_045040375.1 of Streptomyces sp. NBC_01520. NCBI lineage: Bacteria > Bacillati > Actinomycetota > Actinomycetes > Kitasatosporales > Streptomycetaceae > Streptomyces > Streptomyces sp. NBC_01520. The sequence continues at coordinate 523,986 of NZ_CP109404.1, read as the reverse complement.
GAACGCGCCGTCAAACGCGTCAAGGAGCAGCTGCGGACCGTGCCCGACCACGGCGTCGGCTACGGAATGCTGCGCCACCTCAACCCGGCGACCGGCCCCCGGCTGGCCGCCGCGACCGAACCCCAGATCGGCTTCAACTACCTCGGCAGGTACGCCGCTCCGCACGCGGACGGGGGCGCGGTCGCCGACTGGGACGTACAGCTCGACGGCGGCGGGCCGCGCAGCCAGGACCCGGACATGCCCGTCCACCACGTCCTCGACATCAACGCGCACACCGAGGACCTGCCGGACGGCCCGCGCCTGGTGACCCGCTGGACCTGGCCCAGCGACCTCCTGAAGGAGGAGGACGTGGGCGCCCTGACCGAGACGTTCACCCGCGCACTGCGGGCCATCGCCGAACACGCCGAACGGCCCGACGCGGGCGGCTGGACGCCGTCCGACCTCCCCCTGGTCTCGCTCGACCAGGCCCAGATCGACCGACTGCAGATCAAGTGGGGTGGACGCAAGTGACCGGGTTCCGACTCGAGGACGTACTGCCGCTGACGCCGTTGCAGGCAGGCATGCTCTTCCACGCGCTGTACGACTCCCACGCCGTGGACGTCTACACCGCGCAGTTCGTCTTCGACCTCGAAGGCCCCGTCGGGGTCCCCGCGCTGCACGCGGCCGTCGGCGGATTGCTGCGGCGGCACGCGAACCTCCGGGTCGGCTTCCTCCACGAGGGCCTGGACGAGCCCGTGCAGGCCGTGGCCGCCGACGTGCCCGTACCGCTGGAGGAGCTGGACCTGACGGGGCCCGACGGCACGGGCACGACGGAGGAACGCCTCGCCGTGTTCCTCGCGGCCGACCGCACCCGTCGCTTCGACCTCAGCACCCCGCCGCTGATGCGGTTCACCCTGGTGCGCACCGCGCCGCTGCGCCACCGGCTCGTCATGACGAGTCATCACATCCTGCTCGACGGCTGGTCGATGCCCCTCCTCGTACGGGAACTGTTCGAGCTGTACGCGAGCGGGGGCGACGACGGCGCACTGCCGCGTGTCGCCCCCTACCGCTCCTACCTCGTCTGGCTGGCCAGGCAGGACCGCCCCGCCGCCCTGGACGCCTGGCGCACCGCCCTGGCCGGAATCGAGGCCCCGACCCTGCTCGCCGGGCCCGGCGGGACGGACGCCCAGGGGACCGGTGAACTGCCCGAGACCCTGGTCCTCGACCTGGACCCGGCCACGACGCACCGGCTGCGCGAGACGGCCCGCGCCCACCGGCTCACCCTCAACACCGTGGTGCAGGGCGCCTGGGGCCTGCTGCTCGCCCACCTCACCGGCCGCGCCGACGTGGTGTTCGGCACCACCGTGTCCGGTCGCCCGCCGGAGATCCCCGGCGTCGAGTCCATGGTCGGCCTGTTCATCAACACCGTGCCCGTACGGCTCCGCCCGGAGCCCGGCGAAACCCTGGCCGCACTCCTGGCCCGGCTCCAGGAGGAGCAGGGCCGGCTCCTGGGCAGCCAGCACGTGGGCCTGACCGAGATCCACGGCGTCACCGGCCTGGACCGACTCTTCGACACCCTCGCCGTGTTCGAGAACTACCCGATGGACGACGAGGCCCTGCGCAGTGCACAACGCGGACTGCCCGGCCTCGCCGTCACCGGGTTCAGCGGTACGGACGCGGCCCACTACCCGCTCACCCTCACCATCGCCCCGGGTGACGCCCTGAGGATCACCTTCGGCTTCCGGGCCGGCGCCCTCGACCGCGCGGAGGTGGGCCGCACGGTCGACCGTACGCGGCGGCTGCTCACGGCCATGGCGCACGGGCTCGACCGCCGTGTCGGCGCCCTCCCCCTCCTCCTGGACGGCGAACGCGAGACGCTCGTCGCCCGGGGGAACGGTGCCGGACTCCCCGTCGGCGCAACGGACATGAGCGTCCCGGACGCAGTGTCCCGTCATGCCGACCGCCGCCCGGAGGCGGTGGCCGTGACCGGCGCGGGCGAGCCGCTGACCTATCGTCAACTGCGGGACTTCTCTGATGCGCTGGCCGGCACCCTGACCGGGCTCGGGACCGGCGTCGAGGACGGCGTCGGCATCCTGCTGGGCCGCTCGGCAGCCCAGGTCACCGCCGCCCTGGCAGCCCTGCGCGCGGGCGCCGCCTACGTGCCCCTCGACCCCGGCTGGCCCGCCGAACGCCTCGCCCGCGTCGCGGAGGTGGCCGCCCTGCGCACCCTGATCGTCGACGGGACCACCCGCACGCTCCCCTGGGTACGCCTGCTCGGCCCCGATGTCGCCCTTGTGACGGTCGACGCCGCGGGCCGGGTCCAGGACGGCGGACCGGCCACCCCCGGAGCCCTGCCCACGGTCACGGGCGGCGCCCGCCTCGCGTACGTGATGTTCACCTCCGGCTCCACCGGCCTGCCCAAGGGTGTCGGCGTCACCCACGCCGACATCACCGCCCTCGCCGCCGACCGGAGATGGGGCGACGGCGCCGCCGACGCGGTCCTGCTGCACTCCGCGTACGTCTTCGACGCGTCCACCTTCGAGATCTGGGCGCCCCTCCTCAACGGCGGACGGGTCGTCGTGGCCCCCGGCGGCACGCTGCAGCCCGCCGTGCTCCGGGACCTCGTCGACCGGTACGGCCTGACGGCGGCGTTCCTGACGACGGCCCTGTTCAACGTCGTCGCGGACACCGACCCCGGCGCCCTCGGCCTCCTGCGCCTGGTCGCGGCCGGCGGCGAGGCCGCCGCGCCCGGCGTCCTCCAGCGCCTGGCCGCCGCCCACCCCGGCACCGCCGTCCTGCACGTCTACGGGCCCACCGAGACCACCACGTTCGCCACCGTCCACCGCGTACGGCCCGACGACGACCCCAAAGCCGCCGCCCCGATCGGCCGGCCGCTGGACGGCATGCGCGCCTACGTCCTGGACGCGGCCATGCGGCCCGTGCCGTCCGGCGCGGAGGGCGAGCTGTACGTCGCGGGAGCCGGTGTCGCGCGCGGCTACCTGGGGCGCCCCGGCCTCACGGCCACCCGGTTCGTCGCCGACCCGTTCACCGGTACCGGTGCGCGCATGTACCGCACCGGGGACCTGGTGCGCCAGGGCACCGACGGCACCCTGCGGTACGTGGCCCGGGCGGACCAGCAGGTCAAACTGCGCGGCCACCGCATCGAACCGGCCGAGATCGAGACGGTGCTCCGCGCCGACCCGTCCGTGCACGCCGCCTGCGTGACGGTCCGTGAGGACCTGCCCGGCGACCGCACCCTCACCGCCTACGTCGTCCCCGCACCCGGACACGTACCCGACCCCAGCCCGCTCGCCGCGCACGTAGGCCGTCATCTGCCCGCCTACATGGTGCCGGCCGTCATCCAGCCCCTCGACGCGCTGCCGCTGACCCCCAACGGCAAAATCGACCGGGCGGCCCTGCCCGCACCCGTCACCCCGTCCGGCATCGCGGGCCGGCCGCCGCGCGGTGCTCTGGAGGAGATCCTCGCCGGACTGTTCGCCGACGTGCTCGGTGTGGCCCGCGTCGGCATCGACGACAGCTTCTTCGCCCTGGGCGGCCACTCGCTGCTCGCCACCCGCCTGGTGAGCCGCGTCCGCACCGCACTGGACACCGAGACCGAGATCCGCACCCTCTTCGAGAACCCCACCGTCGCCGCCCTCGCCACCGCCCTGGAGCACGCGGGCCGCCCCGCCCGCCCCGCCCTCGTCCCGCAGGAACGCCCCGCCACGCTCCCGCTGTCGTACGCCCAGCAGCGGCTGTGGTTCCTCCACCGGCTCGAAGGCCCCTCCGCGACGTACAACATCCCGTTCGCGGTACGCGTCGACGGGCCGCTCGACACGGAAGCCCTGCGCGGCGCACTGCGTGACGTCGTGACCCGGCACGCGGCCCTGCGCACCGTGTTTCCCGAGGGCGTCCACGGGCCGCACCAGGTCATCACCGCCCCGGACGACGTCCGCCTCCCGTTCGCCCTGGAAGCCGTCGACGAGGACGAACTCGCCGACCGGCTCAGGGCCGCCGCGACCGAACCGATCGACATCGAGCACCGCCCCCCGCTCCGGGCGACCCTGTTGCGACTGGCCGAAGACACCCACGTCCTGGTGCTCGTGATCCACCACATCGCCGCCGACGGCTCGTCCCTGGCGCCGCTCGCCCACGACCTGGGCATCTCCTACCGGGCCCGCGTCCGGGCCGAGACCCCCGTCCTGGCCCCACTTCCCGTCGACTACGCCGACCACGCCCTCTGGCAGCGCCGCCTGCTCGGCGACGAGCGCGACCCGGAAAGTCTTCTGTCAGCCCAACTCGCCCACTGGAAAGACGCGTTGGCCGGGATGCCGGAAATGGTCGAGCTGCCGTGGGACCGGTCGCGCCCCGCCGCCCCCCGGCACTCCGGCGCCACCCACGACTTCACCGTCGACCGCGCCACCGCCCGCCGGATCGCGGACCTCGCCCGCGCCCGCGGTTGCAGCGTCTTCATGGTGCTCCAGGCCGCCCTGTCGACCCTGCTGTCCCGGCACGGCGCCGGCGACGACATCCCGCTGGGCACGGCCGTCGCGGGACGGACCGACGAGGCCGCCTCGGACCTCGTCGGCTTCTTCGTGAACACCCTCGTGCTGCGCACGGACCTGAAGGGTGACCCGACCTTCCTCGAACTCCTGGACCGAGTGAGGGAATTCGATCTCTCCGCCTACGCGCACCAGGACGTCCCCTTCGAGCGCCTGGTGGAACTGCTCAACCCCGCACGCTCGCAGAACCACCATCCGCTCTTCCAGACCATGCTCGTCCTCCAGAACCACACCCCCGCCGCCGGCCTCGACCTGCCCGGCCTCACCGTCGGCGGCGTACCGGTCGACCCCGGGGTCAGCAAATTCGACCTGTCGTTCACCTTCGCCGAGACGTACGACGACAGCGGTGCGCCCAGCGGCATGCGGGCCGCCGTCGACTACGCCACGGAACTCTTCGACGCCGCGACGGTCCGCGACCTCGCCGACCGGCTCGTCCTGCTGCTCGACGCCGTCACCGCCGACCCCGACCGTCCCCTGCGCACCTACGACGTGCTCACCTCCGCCGAGCGCACCCGCCTCGCCGCCTGGGGCACCGGACCGGCCGACGGCCTGCCCGGGGCGACGGTCCCCGCGCTCTTCGAGCGGTGGGTCAGGCGCACGCCCGGCGCCCCGGCGGTCCGTGACACCGCCACCACCCTCACCTACGGCGAGCTGAACACCCGCGCCGACGCCCTCGCCCGCCACCTCGCCGCGCGCGGGATCGGCCCGGAGGACCGGGTCGCCGTCGCCCTGCCCCGCACCAACGACCTCGTCGTCGCCCTGCTCGGCGTCCTCAAGGCCGGGGCCGCCCATGTGCCGCTCGACCCCGACTACCCCGCCCGGCGTCTGTCCTACATGCTCGACGACGCCGCGCCGCGGCTGCTCCTCACCACACCCGCCGTCCACCGCCGGCTCCCCGGTTCCCCGGTGCCGCACCTGTACACCGGCGACCTGGAGGACAGCGTCGGCACACCTGTCCCGTCCCCGCTCCCGGCGCACCCGGCGTACGTCATCTACACCTCCGGCTCCACCGGGCGACCCAAGGGAGTCGTCGTCACCCACCGGGGTGCCGGCGCCATGGCCCGCACCCAGAGCGAACGGCTGCGCGTCACCCCGGACAGCAGGGTGCTGCTGATGGCATCCGTCAGCTTCGACGCCGCGTTCTGGGAGCTGTGCATGGGACTGCTCTCCGGGGCATGCCTGGAGATCGACGAACGCGACGCCCTGCTGCCCGGCCCCGCCCTCGCCGGCCTGGTCCGCGACCGGGGCATCACCCACCTCACCCTGCCGCCCGCCGCACTCGCCGTGATGCCGCCCGGCTCGCTGCCCGCCGGCACGACGATGGTCCTCGCCGGTGAGGCGTGCCCGCCGGCCCTGGTGCACGCCTGGGCGCGGGACCGCTTCCTCGTCAACGCGTACGGCCCGACCGAGACCACCGTCTGCGCCACCATGAGCGGCTTCCAGCACGCGGACGGGCCGCTCGCCCCCGACCGCACCGTGCCCATCGGCGCCCCCGTCGACGGCACCCGGGTCCATGTCCTGGACGACAGGCTGGAACCCGTGCCGCCCGGTGTCGTCGGCGAACTGTACGTGTCCGGCGAGGGAGTGGCCCGCGGCTACCACGGCCGTGCGGCCCTGACCGCGTCCCGCTTCGTGGCTGATCCGTCCGACCGGGCGGGCGGGCGCATGTACCGCACCGGCGACCTGGTGCGCTGGACGGCGGACGGCCAACTCGTCTACGTCTCCCGGGTCGACGACCAGGTCAAACTCCGTGGCTTCCGCATCGAACTCGGTGAGATCGAGGCCGCGCTCGGCGCCCTGCCGGGTGTCGCCGCGGCCTGCGCCGCCGTCCGCGAGGACCGGCCCGGCGACCGGCGCCTCGTCGTGTACACCGTGGCCGCGGACGGTGAGCCGGGCCCCGACGGGGCCGAGGTGCGCGCGCACCTCGCCGCGACCCTGCCCGAGCACATGGTCCCCGCCGCGCACGTACGTCTCGACGCCCTGCCCGTCACCCCCAACGGCAAGACCGACCGACGGGCCCTGCCCGCACCCGAGCATGCCGTACCGGCCGGAGGTCGTGCGCCGGGCACCGCGCGCGAGCGCGCCCTGTGCGAGGTGTTCGCGGAGACGCTCGGCGTGCCCGAGGTCGGCGTCACGGACGACTTCTTCGCGCTGGGCGGCCACTCGCTGCTCGCCGTGTCCCTGGCGCGGCGGATCGGGGAACGGTGCGGTCTTCGCCCCTCCCTGCGGGCCCTGTTCGCGGCGCCCACCGTCGAGGGCGTCGATCGCCTGCTGGCGCGCACCGCGGGGGAGGTGAACCAGGACCGCCGTGCCGCCGTGCCCGACCTGGCCGCCGAGATCCGGCTGGCGGCGGACATCACCGGCACGGGCCGGGACGGTGCGTCCGGCACCCGGCTCCGCCCGGCCGAGGGCGTCACGGGACAGGCCGCCGTGCCCGCCCCCGCCCGCAGGCCCTCCCGTCCCACGGCCAGGCCCCTGCTGACCGGAGCATCCGGCTTCCTCGGCGCCTTCCTCCTGCGCGACCTGATCGAGGCCACCGACGGGCCGGTCGACTGCCTCGTACGGGCCGAGGACGAGCGGAGCGCGGCGTACCGGCTGCGGGCCAACCTGGAGCGCTACGGTCTGTGGCGCCCCCGGTACGCGGACCTGGTCCGCCCCCTCCCCGGCGACCTCGCCGCCCCCGGCCTGGGCCTGTCGCCCGAGGACCGCACCGCCCTGGTCCGCCGGCTCGGCCCCGTCCTGCACAACGGCGCACGAGTCAACTTCGCCGCCGCGTACGGTGATCTGCGCGCCCCCAACGTGGCCGGCACCGAGGAACTGCTGCGTCTGCTCGCCGACTCCGCGTCACCCGGGATGCACTACATCTCGACCACGGGCGTCTATGCCCCGGCGACCGGCCCCGACCCCGTCACCATCACGGAGTCGACGCCGACCGGCCCCGCGCCCGGCCTGCCCGACGGGTACGCCCGGAGCAAGTGGGTCGCCGAGGGGATCGTCGGCCTGGCCCGCGAACGCGGCCTGCCGGTGACCGTCCACCGGCCCGGCCGCATCAGCGGCGACACCACGACCGGTGCCTGCCAGGAACGCGACCTGCTGTGGCAGCTCGTCAAGGGCTGCCTCCAGGCGGGAGCGGTGCCGGACCTGCCGTACGGGACGACCGACTGGGTGCCGGTGGACTACGTCAGTGCCGCGGTGGTGGCGCTCTCCCTGTCCGGCCGGGAGGGGACGCAGACGTACCACTTCACCAACCCCGAAGCGCCGGGCCTGGACCGGGTCTTCGAGGCGGCGGCCCGCCTCGGCCACGAGCTGCGCACCGTACCCGCGGCGGACTGGCAGGCCCGCGTCGCGGCGCGACCCGACAACGCGGCGCAGCTGTTCCTCGGCGACGAGGGCGGGCGGACCGGGCCCGGGGCGACGGACCGGCGCCGTTTCGACTCCGGCCGGACGGCCGGGGCCGTGGCGGCCCTGGGTGTCCGGCAGCCGCCCCTGACCGACGAGATCCTGGACCGCTACCTGACCTATTTCCACGGCACCGGCTTCCTGCCCGCCCCGGGGACGGCGCCTGCCACGTCGTAGCCTGCCGTACCCGCCTCCCCGTCCCCCTGACGTCCTCAGGGGGACGGAGGGGCGGGGGCGAAGGACAGCATGGCGGCTCCGTGCTGTGCGTCGTCACCGCTCACGGTCGCCGGTGTGATGACGATCCGGCCGTTCGCGTAGCCCAGGTGCCCGGCGAGCATCGGGTACTCCGTGGCCCTGGCCGATTCGGGATGCCGCAGCACCTGCTCGTCCGTGTCCACGCCACCCGGGCCGAACCTGATGATCCGTCCGGGCCGGCTGAGCGTGGGCGCTTCGTAGACGAGCCCGGTCGAGTCGCTCTCCGCGTGCAGGGGGAACAGGGTGCTGCCCTCGGACTTCACACCCCAGGCGAGCTTCCCGGTGTCCAGGTCGTAGGCACCCACCTGGTTGGTGCCCCCCAGGTGGACGGCGTCCTTGCCGACGGCGGTGCCAGGGCAGTTCTGGATGTTCTCGCCCGGTTCCCCCGTGTCGGCGCAGTACGTGAAGCCCTTCGGCCTGGGATCGATGGTGGTGCGGACCTTTCCGCCCGGACCCAGGGCGACGATCCGCCAGTTGTCGGTGCGCTCCTCGGCGTGGAGCATGGTGAGGACGACAGGATCGACGGAGAGCACCCTGCCGACCTTCCAGCCCTGCTCGGTCCGGAAGCGCCAGCGCACCTTGCCGGTACGCGGGTCGATCTCGCGGAGCTGGCTGTAGTTCTTGCCGCGGTCGACGTCGATCGCGCAGTCGGAGCTCACCAGCAGCCGGGAGCCGCCCGCCACGTCGTCCGGATAGCAGTTGCCGGTCTTCTCCCCGAGGATGTCGTAGAGCCTGGTGCCGTCACCGACCCGGTACGCGGCGGCCCTCATGCTCTGGGTCACCGCGACGACGTCACCGCTGATGGCGGTGTTCACGATGATCGTGTCGTCCGAGGAGCCGGTTTCGGTGAGCTCCCTGTGCCACCCTGCCTTCCCGGACCGCAGGTCGATCATCTGGAGCTGGTTGCACCGGTTCCCGCTCCGGGCCTGGGTGCTCTTGTACACCAGGACGACCTTGCCGTCCGGGGTCGGATCGACCGGCGTCTCGCAGACGGGCGCGGGCAGCGGCACGCTCCACACCTCGACGCCGTCCGAGAGGCGGTGGGCGGTGACCTTCCTGTGCACGGCCTGGACGGCGACGTCGCCCGCGATCCACAGGTCGTAGACCTTGATCGAGCGCCGGGGCAGATCGGTCCGGTCGTCGACGACCCACGCCGTGGCATCTCCCGGCTCACGCCCGGCGTTGATCTCCTTCGACGTCGGGATCCGCTTCGCTTCGCTCGTGGGGGCCGCGGGCGTCCGGGGACCCGTCGGCGTCGCTGAGGGGTGAGGTGTCTCCTTCGCCACGGGTGCGGCGGACCCGCCCCACCCGCCGTCTGCCACGGCATACACCCCCGCCCCTGCCACCAGGGCCGGCAGGACGACGACAGCGGCGATCACCAGCACCTTGCCGAAGCGCCGGTTGGGGCCCGGCGGGACGGGCGGGCGGTGGCCCTCCGTCGCGTACGGATTGCCCGGCAGCGGACGATGCTCCGGGGGCGGTACGTCCCACGGCTGCGGTGGGTTCGGCATCAGTTCCACCCTCCTCGCGCCGGCCCGGACCCCGCAGGGGGTTCGGGCGGCTCCTCACCACGGCCTCTCGCGACCGCGGCGCTCATCGGTACGGGCAGGCGGCACGGCCGCCCTCGGAACGTCACGGAATTCCCTCTCCCACGATGCTTATGTCATGCGCATATTTGATTCCTCGACCCGGCCCCACGCAGGGCCGGTTCGCTCTCTGTGCAGGCCGTCGGCACCGACACGACTTGGCAAACCCTGCCGTCACGCGCTGCAATGCCGATGAAAACTTGCTGAAGCAGGACTGGGGAACGGCGCGGGTACTTCTCGCGCACGGAAACGGGGGACTTCGACGTGGGCGTGCATTCAGCGCATTCGGGTGCGGGGCCGGCCGATTCGGGCGGGCACCTGCGGATCGACCTGCTCGGGCCGGTCAGGGCAAGCCGAGACGAAGTGCCGCTCGCACTCGGACCGCTACGCCGGCAGGCGGTCCTGGCGGCCCTGATCCTGCGCGCACCGGCCTTAGTGACGTACCGGCAACTCCTCGACGACGTATGGGGGACGGAACCCCCGGGCACGGGCCACCGGGTCCTGCCGAGCTACGTCTACTCCCTGCGCCGGGCACTGGACGGAGGGACGGGCACCGGGCCGGCCCCGTCGGTGATCGAGGGCGGACGCGGCGGCTACCGATTCGTGCCCGACGGGACGCGGACCGACCTCGCCGACCTCGCCGAGCACATCGCCCACGTCCGGCGCGCGAAGGCCGCCGGTGACCTCGACGCGGTGGTCGACCACGGCGGCCGAGCCCTGGAACTCCTCCGGGGAGAGCCGCTCGCCGGTCTGCCCGGGCCGCTCGCCGACACCGAACGTCAACGCCTCGCCCGGCAGCGGCGCACGGTGCACCAGGACCGGGTGGAGTGCCTGGTGCTGCTCGGGCGCCACCCGGAGGCGCTGGACGCCCTCATGGCGGCACCCCCGGCCCGGCCGCACGACGAACCGCTCGCCGCCCTGCGGATGCGCGCGCTGTACGGCAGCGGCCGACAGGCCGAGGCACTCGCCGTCTACCAGGAGACGCGGCGCGGACTCCTCGAAGAGCTGGGCATGGAACCCGGCGAGGAACTGCACCGCGTACACCAGGCGGTCCTGCGCCGGGACCACCAACTGCTGCTGGGTCCGGTGGCCTTCGACCCCGAGCGCGATCAGCCCGAGGACTCCCCGGCCGAACACGCCCCTCCCGGCGGGCCCGATCACGCCCCCCGTCGTCGCCGCCGGAACGACCTACCCGGCGACACCGCCTGCCTGGTCGGACGGGAGAGGGAACTCGCCCTCCTGACCGCCCCCGTCCCTCCGAACGCGGTGTCCGTGGTGGCCGTCGACGGCACGGCGGGCGTCGGCAAGACCGCCCTGGTGGTGCGCGCAGCCTGGGCACTCGGCGACGCCTACCCCGACGGCTGCCTGTTCGTGGACCTGCACACGCACGGCGCCGCCCACGAGGGCGTCACTCCGCAGCGGGCCCTGCGTCGGCTGCTGCGCGCGGTCCGCGACGGCGACGGCGAATTCCCGGACGCCGCGGACGACCTGGCGGACCTGGTCACGGCCTGGCGGGCGGCCACGAGCGGGCTGCGGCTGCTGCTCGTCGTCGACGACGCCCGCAGCGCCGAGCAGGTCCGTCCGCTCCTGCCCGCCGGACCGGGGAGCCGGGTCCTGGTGGCAGGCCGGCAGCGACTGCCCGGCCTCGACGCCGTCCTGCGGCTCACCGTGGAACCACTGGACACGGAAGACGCGGTCGGCCTGCTCCGTGAGCTCGTCGGGGAGTCCCGGGCGGACGACGAGCCCGACGCGGCACTCGACCTCGCCCGGCGCTGCGGCGGCCTGCCCCTCGCACTGCGCATCGCGAGCGCCCGGCTGCAGAACCGGCCGTCCTGGACCCTGTCCTTCCTGGCCGGCCGGATGTCCGACGACGCGCGCAGCCTCGGCGAGCTGCGGGCCGAGGACCGTAGCGTGGAGGCCGCCTTCCGGATGTCGTACGACCAGCTCGCGCCCGAACTGCGGCGCGGCTTCCGGGCGTCGGGGCTGGCACCGACCGCCCGCTTCGACGGCCTCACCCTCGCCGCCATGCTGGGCGACTCCCGTGAGGACGCCGAGGATCTCCTGGAAGGCCTGGTCGACGCGAGTCTGCTGCAGCAGCCGAATCCCGGCCGCTACAGGATGCACGATCTCGTACGGGCGCACGCGCGACGGCTCGCCGCCGACGTGCCCGAGGAGGCCGCCGCGGACCGTACCGCCGTGCTGAGCCTCTACACGTCCGCGGGTCGCCTCGCCGGCGACTGGGGGCCCGTGGCGTTCCCGGCCGGCGCCGACACCACCGGTTCTCCCTTCCCCAGCTGGCGGGAGGCCTCGGCCTGGCTGAACGCGGCCGGCGGCGAACTGGTGGACGTGGTGGCGTACGCGGCCACCGCCGGCCGGTTCGACGACGCCTGCCGGCTCGCCGAAGCGCTGGTCGACCACCTGGGCCGGCAGGGGCACCACCACGAGTGCCGGGCGGCCCTGGACCTCGCGCTGCCGTGCGCGGACCTGGCCGCCGACCGGCGGATGCCCTCCGCGCTGCGCAACTGCATGGGCATGGTCGACATCTACCAGGGGCGGTTCCGGCAGGCGCACACCTGGTTCACCGAAGCGCTGCGCCACAACTGCGCACCGGGCGATCCGCGGGAGCGGGCACGGGCGATCACCGGAATGGGCACCGCGGAGTGGATGCTGGGCGACATCGAGGACGCGGTGGCCCACCTGCGCGAGGCGGTGGAACTGGCGGAGCGGCTCGACGACGACTGGCTGACCGGGATAGCCACCCTCAACCTGGGCGCGATCCGTTCCCGGCAAGGGCAGCACGAGCAGGCCCTCGATCACTACCTCACCGCCCTCACCATCGCCGAGAAGAGCGAACGGCCCAGGACGATCGGCAACGCCCTGTGCTTCACCGCCGACGCCCTCCTGGCACTCCGCCGCCACGCGGAGGCGACCGACCTGCTGCGGCGAGCGGCCGGACTGGCCGCCGAGGCCGGGGACCCGCCCCTGCGGGCCGCGACCCTGTCCAGGCTCGCCACGGCGGAACACCTCCAGGGCCGGCTGGACTCCGCCGTCGACACCCACCACGCGGCCCTGGCCACGCTCACCCGGCACACGAGCACCTGGCTGGAGATGGAGGTACGCACCCGGCTCGGCAGCACCTACGCGGCGGCGGGCCGTCACACCGAGGCACGGCAGGAGTTCCGCTCCGCCCTCTCGCTGCCCGGAGCCGGTGACCACCCCCGGCAGTACGCCATGGCACGCGACGGTCTGAACGACACCGGAGCCGGCCGCCCGGCCGGGGAGAACACCTGACGGGGCATGTCTCCGCCGCCGTACGCAGCCGTGCGGCGGCGGGCCGCCGTACGGCGACACGGCCGAACGGACCGGGGCCGAACGGCCCTGTCCGGGGCGGGCCTTATCCGGATTCACTACGCGTATCGCATGCCGCGGACCGGCCCGACGGCGGCAACATGGCCCGCCCGCGGCATGCGACGCGTTTCGCCGGACGGCGGACCGCGGACGTGCGGAAGGAGAACACGGTGATCGCGGTCGTCGGGCACAGAGACCTCAGCGGCAGGACCCTGGAACTGGTGGAGGCCGAACTGAGGGCGCGGCTCGGCCGTCTCGCCGAAGGCGCGGCCGCCCTCGTGCGCGCGGGTGCGGGCCTGCCCCTGGTGTTCGGGCGGGCCGCCCGGGAGACAGGCCGGAAGCTGACCGTGCTGCTGCCCGCCCAGGGCACGCTGCCCGCGGACCTGCCGGAGCCGGACCGCAGGGCCGCGGGCGAACTGCTGGTGCTGGCCGAGCACGTACAACTGCTGGGCTTCGACCCGGCGGACCGTGACGCCTGCGTCAGCGCCGACGAGAGCCTGGTCAGGGCGAGCCGGACCGTGTTCGCCGTGTGGGACGGTTCGCTCTCCAACGGCCGGGACGCCACCGCCCACCTGGTCGCCTTCGCCCGCACACGGGGGATCCAGGTCGAGATCGGCTGGCCCGAGGGCTCCGTACGGGGGCGGGCGTGACAGCGGTGCGGCAGGCGCCGGTGAAGGCAGTGGCCCCCGGACGCGGCGGCCCCGACCCCCACACGTACGTCGGGGCACACCGGGGGCTCGGCCTGCTGCTCGTGATCACGGCCCGTCCTCGGGCTGCTGGGATCCTTCGTGATCACCGTGGACAAGTTCGAACTGCTCGCCGATCCCGGCTTCGTCCCCGCCTGCTCCCTCAACCCCGTGCTGTCGTGCACGGATGTGATGCGCAGCGAACAGGCATCGGTGTTCGGCTTCCCCAACCCGCTCATCGGCCTGATCGCCTTCGGGGTCGTGCTCGGGGCCGGTGCGGGCCTGCTGGCGGGAGCGCGCTACCGGCCCTGGTACTGGCTGGGGCTGAACCTCGGCACGCTGGCAGGCGCCGCCTTCTGCATGTGGCTGATGACGCAGGCGCTGTACGACATAGGCGCGTTGTGCCTGTGGTGCGTGCTCGTGTGGGTGGCCACCGTCCTCATGTTCTGGCACACCACCCTGCACAATCTGCGCCACGGGGTGCTGCGGGCACCGCGGGCCCTGGTGGCGGCCGCACCGGAGTTCCCGCTGGTGGTGCCGGTGACCTGGTGTCTCGCCATCGCCCTGCTGATCCTCATCCGGTTCCGGACGTACTGGCAGACGCTCCTGTGACGTCCACGACCCCGGAGGCGTCCTGGTGGACCTGCGCAGCCGGCAACCCGGCGGCGGCCAGGCAGGCCGCCACGGTCAGTGCGGGCTCGGCCATGGGCGCCTCGGGGGCCAGAGCCACGAAGGCGTGCGGGGGTACGGGGCCCGGATACGGCGCGAGCACCTCGTCAAGGACCCGCAGCACGCCTCCCGCCGCGTGTACCGCCGGACGGGTCGGCAGGACGGTCAGCCACGGCCGGCCCCGCCGGAACGCCTCCAGGCCGGCCGTGTCGTACACGCCCGTGCCCGAACCGAACTCCTCCGGGGCGCCGGTCTCCAGCAGCAGCCACACCCGCGTCCGGGGCGTGGCGGCGGCGTCGATCTCCTGGAGCAGCGCCTTCATCGGGGCCCAGCCCGTACCGGAGGCGATCAGCAGGACGCCGGAGGGCAGCGCCCCGCCTGGCAGCGTCAGACCGCCGCGCGGAGTGCCGAGCCGCAGGGTGTCGCCCGTCCGTGTCCCGTGCACGAGCGCGTCACTCACCCCTCCGGCACGGCCGGCCCGCACATGGAACTCGAGTTCGCCGTCGGCGTGCGGGGCCCGCGCCAGGTAGTACGGGCGCCAGGCCTGCTCCAGCAACGGCGTCTCCACCGAGGCGTACTGTCCGGCACGGAAGGAGTAGGGCTGGTGCGGCCGTACCCGCAGGACGGCGAGACCGGGGGTGCGGAGCTCATGGGCCGTCACCGTCGCCTCCCAGCTGGAGGGTTCCGCTATCGCGTCGTTCTCGCCCCGGACCATGGAGGAGACCGCGAGCCGCAGCATCCGCAGCCAGGCGTCCTCCAGCGGCACGGTCCAACGGGCCCCCGCACGTGCGCGCAGCGCCTCGACGAGCGCCCCCTCGAACGCGGCGAAATGCGCCGGGCGCACACCGAGCTTCCGGTGGTCGCGCCCCAACTGCGCGAAACGCTCGGCCACCGCGTCCGCGCGGTGCAGATTCCCGATCAGGTACCGGAAGGCGGACGCCAGATGCGCCTGCTGGAACGCCATCGACTCGGGGAACAGCGACCGCAGATACGGATGCCGGTCGAACAGCACCCGGTACAGATCCGCGATCAGTTCCTCCAACGGGCCCACCGACGGCAGGAACTCACCGATCAGTGACTGGTCCGCCGTACCGTCGTACGGCTGCGGGGCGGCGAGGCGCCGGGCACCACCGGTGCTGCCCTCCGGCCTCAGGATGCGCCGTCGCAGCCGCATCGCGTCATGCCGGGCGAGCAGTGCGTGGTAGTCCTCGCTCGGGGTGTTCATGGGCAGGTGGCTCCTCGGGGACGGCACGGCGGGGTGCGGGACGTTCCCCGGCGGACGGACGCCGGCAGCGGAATCCCGCGGCGCGGTCGACACGTCCGACGGCCGGGGACGGCGGGACGGGCCTCGGCCGCACAAGGCGTCCGCGGCCTGCGGACGTGTCGGCGGCGCCAGTATGGCACTGCGTGCCTCCTGCTGACCGGCCCTGGTCACAGGGCCTTTCGGCCCCTTCCGTAAGGCGGTCCGGCATGCCTCGGCACCCTGTCGCGGACGCCTTCGCGAGCGACCGCATACTGGTGCGGTCCGCCCCGCTCCCCGACCGATCGAGCATCTGTGAACGACGATCCCGCACCGACCCCGACGAGCACGCCACCGGAACGGCCCGCCTCCCCGGTGCGCGTCTTCATCCTCGACGACCACGAGGTCGTTCGACGCGGCGTACGCGACCTGCTGGAGGCCGACGGCGGCATCGAGGTCGTCGGCGAGGCCTCCGACGCCCGGGAGGCGCTGGCCCGCGTACCGGCCGGACGGCCCCACGTCGCCGTGCTGGACGTACGGCTCGGCGGCGACACGGGCGGCGACCACGCCGGCATCGAGGTCTGCCGGGAACTGCGCGCCCGGATGCCCGGCCTGGCCTGCCTGATGCTGACGTCGTTCGACGACGACGAGGCACTGTTCGACGCCATCATGGCCGGAGCCGCGGGATATGTGCTGAAGCAGATCAACGGGGCCGACCTCGTCACCGCCGTGCACACGGTGGCGTCGGGCACGTCCATGCTGGACCCGCGCACGACCGCCCGCGTGATGGCGAGACTCCGAAGCCCCCGGAACCCGCCCGCCGCCGAGGCGTCCGAACTGGACAGGCTCACCCCTAGGGAACGTCAGATCCTGGATCTCATCGGCGAGGGGCTGACCAACCGGCAGATCGCCGAACGCCTCTTCCTGGCCGAGAAGACCGTCAAGAACCGCATCTCCGCGATCCTCGCCAAACTGGGCGTCGGCCGCCGCATCCAGGCCGCCATGCTCGCCCGCCGGATCCGGGAACGGCAGGGGCAGAACCTGTCCCGATGACGCTGACCCACCGCGGGCGGGCCGTGGGCGGACGGGGCGGCGGGTCAGTCGAGCGGAGCGCTCCAGCTGATCCGGGTGCCGCCGCCCACGGGCGCCTCGACGGTCAGGGTCCCGCCGCACAACTCGGCCCGCTCACGCATGTTGGCCAGACCGCCGCCGCGCCGCGCCCTGCGCACGTCGGTATCCGTGGCCGTGCCGGAAGCGGGTCCGTGCACGGACGCGGAGGCGGTGGCGGTCCGGGCGCCCGGACCGATGCCGTCGTCCGTGACCGTCAGAGACACCGACTCGTCGGCGGACAGCACGATGTCGATACGGCTCGCACCGGCATGGCGGGACGCGTTGGACACCGCCTCGGCGGCGACCGCCGCCACGTGCTCCGCCAGATCGTCCGGGACCACGGAGTCCACCGGCCCGTCGATCCGCACCGAGGGCCGGAAACCGAGGGCGCGGGCCGCCGTACGGGCCGTCTCCGCGATCCGGTGCCGTAGCCCCCCGTGGCTCGAACCGTCCGTCCGCAGATCGAAGATGGTGGACCGCACGATCCGTATCGTCGTGTCCAGGTCGTCGACCGCGCGTCTGACCCGCTCCGCCGCCTCCGGGCGGTCGGCGATGGCCCGGGTGGTGCTCTGCAGCGTCATCCCGGTCGCGAACAGACGCTGGATCGCCAGGTCGTGCAGATCGCGGGCGATCCGGTCCCGGTCGTGCATGACGGCGAGCTCCTCGGACCTCGCCTGCCCGCGCGCCAGTTCGAGGGCGATGGCGGCCTGGTCGGCGAAGCCGGAGACGAGCGACACCTCCGTGTCGTCGAACGAGGGACGGCCCACCGGGCGCCCCAGCCGCAACGCGCCCATGGCTCCCGAACCCACCCGCAGCGGCACGGCGACCACCGGCCCCAGGCCCTCCTCGGCACCGCCGCCGAGCGGGTGCGCCCGGGGATCCGTACGCACGTCGGCACAGTGCACCGGCGTGCCCGTACGGGCGGCGAGCCCGGCCAGTGACCCTGACGCGGGGAGGGACAGACCCCGTACCCGGTCGGCGTCCCGGCCGTGCGCCACGGCGACGGTGAGCCGGGCGAGGTCTGCCGGTCGCTCGGCTGCCTCCTGCCCGCAGAGCGCGTCCGGCCGGGAGTCCGCGTACGGCCGGGAGTCCGCGTCCGGACGCGGCGGGGGCAGCAGGACGGCGGCCCGGTCGGCCCCCGCGACCTCCATCGCCCGCTCGGCGACCAGGTGCAGCACCTCGTCGGCGTCCGTCCCCGAGAGCAGGGCGCGGGTGATCTCACCCAGCGCCTCCAGCCGCTGCTCCCGGCGGCGGCTCTCCTCGTACATCCGGGCGTTGTCGATGGCCACCCCCGCGGCGATCGACAGGGTGGTCAGCAGTGCCTCGTCGTCGGCGTCGAAGCTGTGCCCGCCGCGCTTCTCGGTGAGGTACAGATTGCCGAAGACCTGGTCACGCACCCGCACCGGGACACCGAGGAAGCTGTGCATCGGAGGGTGGTGGGGCGGGAAGCCGAAGCTGTGCGGATGGCTGCTCAGATCGGTGAGCCGCAGCGGTTCCGGATGGTGGATCAGCTCACCGAGGATGCCCCGCCCGCACGGTGTCTGCCCGATGCTGACGGTCAGATCGTCCGGCATGCCGACCGTCAGGAACTCCAGCAGTGTCCGGTCGTCCCCGACGATCCCGAGCGCCCCGTACTCCGCGTCCGTCAGCGTCACCGCCGCCTCCACGATGCCGCGCAGCACCTCCGGCAGCTCCAGCCCACGTCCCAGACTCATCACGGCGTCCAGCAGGCCGCGCATGCGGTCCGGCCGGCTGCCGGTACCCGCACCCGTGCCGGCGGGGGTGTCCCGGACGGGGCACCGGGATTCCGGGGCGGGGGAGGAGGCGCCGGGGGAGTGCCGCTCCGGGCATGCTGCTTCTGTCATCGGGGCGCGCTCTCCGGGTCCGTGCGGGTAGGCCGGGTCACCGGCTCACCGCGGGCTGGGACCGTTCCACGGGTGGTCAGTTTACGGCAGCTCCCGACGGCGGTGGCGCGGACGGACCCGGATGACCCTGGTGGATGAAGGCGGCCCAGGCCGTCAGCCGTTCCAGCTTCGGCCCCTTGTCCAGCTCGTCGAGGAGCTTGCCGGCGAGTGACCCCGGATTCCTGCGATGCGGGTCGAGCATCCACATCTGCGCGGCCCGCAGCGCGTCGACCGGACTGAGCCCGTCGACGGCCAGACAGTGGTGGAACACGCCCATCATCAGCGCCGATGCCGAGTCCCGGGTGGCCCACCGCGATCCGACCACGTCCCGCGCCCCGCTCGCCACGAAAGCGGTCGTCAGCGTCAGCGCCTCGTCGTGATCGCGTTTGCTCAGGTCCGTCTCACAGGCGCTGAGCACGACCAACGGCCCGTCGGCGGCCCCCTGCCCACCCGCCGAGCGGCTGAGCAGCCGGGAGACGGTCAGCGTGCCGGTGTCCGTCTCCCCGCGCTGCCCGTCCGAGTCCGGCGGCTGTCCCGACGGGCCGACGGGTGCCGCCAGTTGCAGCACGGACGCCGTCGGGCTGGTCCCGGCCGAGCCGTGGCACGCCAGGTGGACCAGCGACGGAGCACTGCCGAGTGCGTCGAGGAGATCGTCCGGAGTGCCGGCTCCCGCCAGTTCGGCAGGAGGTTCGTAGAACTCCCCGAACAGGCGCGCCCCGGGGTACAGGGACTGCTGGAGCGCCGCCACCTCCAGCTCCGCGTGCGTCAGGGTGATGGTGGGGTCGGCCAGCAGGACGGGGGAGGCGGCAGGGGCGCGCCGGGCGAGCCGGACCGTGTTCAGGAACTGGCGGCCGGACGCGGCGTAACTGATCACCATCGCCTGACAGACGTAGTCGTGCGGTGCCCCGGCCGGCAGGCGGGCCGCGTGCCAGGGGACGAGGCCGAGGCGGCCACAGGGCACCAGCACGATCCTCGGCGGGCCGGGACGGTCCCTCCGCCGGCTCCTGTTGGCGGCGAGCCGTTCGGCGACGCCGGACATCACCGGTGCGATCACCGCCCCCGTCGCCCAGGCGCACAACTCGGCGAGGGCGTCTTCCCACGCCTCCACGGCGGAGGGCTCCCCGGGCCGGTTCCCGTACTCGCCCGCGGCATCGACGTAACGCTCCAGGGGGCCGCTCTCCTCGCCGGACAGGAGCGGCAGGGCCCGGACTCCGGTGCCGGTGTCCGGGCCCACCACGATCGCCATGCCGGGCGTGGCCCCCTCGCCGGCGAGCAGATAGACCAGTGCGTCCGCCTCGGCCTCCGCCACCCCGGCCTTGAGTTCGTCGACCGTGGGGGTGTGGAACAGCACGCCGCCGGGCTCCCGGTGACCCAGCGCCTCCAGGGCGCGGCGACGCAGCGAGCTGGGCAGTGCGCGGGGCAGCACGTCGGGCTCCCCGCCGGCTCCGCCACCCTTCGCACGCCACGCCCGCGCGAGCTCGTGGTGGCCGCGCGCCTCCAGCAGATCGGGAACGGCCTGCGAGGTGGACGCGGCCTGCAGCACCAGGGCCCGGCCCAGCTCCAGCGCGGCCACACTGTCCTCGACCCGCCCCTCGGAGGCGGCCCAGACGGCGGCCCGCATGCCGCGGTCGGCCCCTGACCGGGCGGCCAGCAGGCCGTGATCGGGGCCGGACTGCAGGACGACGTCCCCGGCGAGCGCCTGCAGGGACTCCAGCGCAGACTCCGTGGCGGCGTCCCGGTCCGCCGTGTCCCCGGTGAGGCGCAGCCGGAGGCGGTGGTTCTCCGCGAGCTGCCACAGGGCGTCGGCGGCGACCTGCGGCCACCGGCCCTGCCGGACACGGTCGCGGACCTGCTCCAGCTCGTCGATGGCCGTGTCCAGGTCGGCGGGGTCATGGGTGACCGAGTGCCGGAGGGTCGCCGAGAGGGCGGAGAAGTAGCGGGTGTCCGTGGAGGCGTCGGGAGGCAGAGGAACACGCTCGGGCAGCAGGTCCGGGGTTTTTCCCGTCACGGCCCTGGCGGCCTGGAGCCCCTCCCGGGTCGCAGCGAGAAGCGACTCCGGGATGCCGAGGTCCCCCGCCGACACGTCCGTCAGCGCCTCTTCCTGTTGGGCCAGGCCCCGCATCAGCAGCTCGCTGTCGCGGGTGCGCCCGCCGAGCGAGGTGAGCGCGGTGCCCTGCGCGAGCAGCACCAGCGAGCGGAACGGGTGGCCGGCGGGGGTGGACTTCTCCAGCGCGTCGAGTTCGGCCACCAGGCCCAGGAGGTCCTCGCCGTTCTCCGCCTCCTCGGCCGCGCGCATCCGGGTGAGCAGATTACTCGCCCGCAGCCCGACGGCGAATTCGGCCGTGGCGGGATCGTCGGCAGCCAGCCGCTCGTAGTGCTCGTTGACCGACTTCGTGTGCTCGCGGGCGACGGTCCCGTCCACGCGGCTGCCGCCGAGCGGCTCACCCGTCTGCAGCACCAGCCGGATCACGTTCTGGACCTCGGAGGCCCGGCCGTGGCCGTCCGGCAGCTGGTCGAGATCGCCACCCAGCCGCTGGAGAAGCCGGCTGAGGGCCTCGGGATCCCCGGTCCGCAGGGCCTCCGAGGTGCCGAGCATCGCGGCGAGCCAGGCGCCGTTGACCGTGTTGTCGGCCTCCGGGTCCTGCTCCGCCTCCTGGGCGCAGGGCTGTGGTTCCGCGGCGTCCGGCAGGGCCGTCAGCAGGCCCAGCAGCATGCGCAGCTGCTCGGTGAACGGGAAGTTCGCGGGCAGCATGGTCAGCAGCTTCCCGGGATCGGAGAAGTCGCCCCGCGAGGCGTACGAGAGCATGTCCTGCATCTGCCCCAACTGTGCCTGGACATCCGGCGATATCGTCAGCTGCCGGGCCTCGGCGGCCAGCGCCGCGAGCTCCGCCGCCTCCGCCGGCCCCTCGTCGGGCCCGGCCTCCCTGGACCGGTCGAAGGCGGACCAGAAGTCCGGTGGCGCCCCGGCCGCCCCGCCCGGCGCCGGCCGTCCCGTCACCATCAGCAGGAACATCGCCGCCCACTGCCTGCCCTGCTCGGACACCGCCTCCCCGGCGGCGGTCGTCGGATCCCGGACCTCGTCCAGCAGGCCGAGGGCCTCGTCCCGGTCCTCGGGCGAGCCGTGCCCGGAGACGTGCCGTACGGCGAGCAGGGCCCCGAGCCCCAGGGTGACCCTGCCGAGCAGCGCCCGGTCGTGGTCCAGCAGGTGGCGCAACTGGGTGAGTTCGGCGACCGGACCGTCGAACTCCTCGGCGGACACGCTGCCGTTTCCCACCCGGTGGATCAACGCGCCCGCCCGTTCGGTCGCGCCGGCGGCCCAGAGCCGCAGTCCCCGGGCGCCGTCGCTCTCCTCGTCGCCCACCATGTGTCCACGCCCCGTCCGCCGCGGTCGAATGCTCCGGTCGTCGCTCCGAGGCCATAATGGCCGCGCGACCCCGCCCGCCGTGCGCGGTTCCCGGCAACTGCCCCTCGCGCAACCAGAACTCGCCCAGCGGGACCGGCCGGGGCGTCCGTGTGCCTGTCCGGCCGGCTGTCCGCCCGTCTGGCTGGTCGGCGACAGGGCGAACCCCGGGCGGGCTCCGGACCGGGGGTTCCCCGGCCCGGATTGGCCTGCTTCGCTGGTGGGGTGACGGAACGACGGACGGGGGCAACGTGGATGCCGGTTTGGCGACCGCTTCGGTGGTCGCGGTCGTCGGAGTGGCCGGGACTCTGCTGTCCGCGCTGCTGACCCAGCGCGCCGCCGACCGCAGCCGCCAACGGGAGCAGGAGCGTGCCGAGGAGCTGTGGATGAGGCGCAGCGAGGCACAGGAGCTGCGGGCCTGCTACGTGGCGCTCAACACCGCCGCCCGGCACTACCTCGCCGCGCTCACCGACCAGTTGCACGCGCTGGGCCGTGACACCGACCTGCCGGTCGTCCGGCCGAGGCTCACCGAGGCACGCGACCAGCACCGGGAGGTGTACGCGGAGGCCCAGATGCGGCTGCCGGAGCGGGTACTCGGCCACGCGGGCGATGTCAGCCACGACCTCGGGGCCGTCTACGGCATGGTCCGGCGACTGGACGACGGCGCACGGCGACCGGGGGACTCGCCCGCCGCCGTCCAGGAGAGTGTCGACGCCCTGTGGGACCGACTGCGAGAGATGCGCTACGAGATGCGGGCCGATCTGGGCGACTCCCGGGCACAGTCCGGGCGTTGAGCGGGAGAAGCGCGGAAGTCGCCGCCACGCGCGCGACAGATCGGCATAGTGGAACGACTTCGAAGGCGGTCGGGATTTCGGGAGAGGCAGGGCGCCGGTGAGCCAGGAGGAGAGCGGTGGCATTCAAGGTCTGCGAGCCTGGGCCCGGGACGCCGCGGAGCGGGTGAAGCGGCTGATCGCCGGGCTGGGAGGCGGCGCGGTGCCCTCGGGTGCCCACGACGCCTCGGTCGCCGAACTCGAACAGCTGGCCCAACTGCTGGATCAAGAAGCTGACGTGCGCGGCTCGGTGGACGTATGGCTGGCCGGTGCTCTCACCATGCGGCATGCCGAAGGGAAAGGCGCACCGGCGGACCGGGTCCGGGCCGAGAAGCTGTTGCGGGACGCCAGGGACCGTACGACGCCGTCGGGTGCGACGGTGAGCGAGGAGGACCGGCGGTGGGCGGCGCTGTTCCTGCTGACGCACGTCTCGCCGATCCAGCCGCAACAGGGCGCAGCCGGCGGTGCGCCGGATCTGTCGGCGTTCCTCGACTGGGCCACGCGGACGGGTCCCGCGGGGATGACGACCGTGGTGCTCGAGATCAAGGCACTGATGGCGGACGTGGTGGAACTCCCGCTGCCCCACGACTTCCTGCGGCAGCTGCGTCAGTTCGAGGACCTGCTCTCGGCCCCCACCGGGCCGGGACTCTCCGACCTGCTGACGGGGATGATGCCGGCCGGCTCGGTGTTCACGGACCAGCTGAGGCGGGTGACGGACCGGATCTCCACAACGGCCGGGACTCCCACGGTCGAGCGCGCGGACGTGCCCGGAGCCGTCGAGGCCCCGGACCCCGCACCCTCCCCGGACCCCGAACCCTCCCAGGAGCAGGAACAGACGTCGGCATCGGCTCCGGAACCGGCTCCGGAGAAGGGTCGGAAACCGAAACTCACGCCCGACGACCTCCGCCACATGGTCACGGCCATGGACGCCGTCCACGCGACCACCACGGGGCTCGACGACGTCCTGAAGAGCGGCGACCCCGAGGCGCTCAACGAGCTGCTCGGCAGGCTGCGTTCGGTGCAGGACCTGCCGCTGGTGGGGGAGAACTCCGCCTCCGCCCTGGAATCCCTGCGGGCGCTTCTGCTCGCCGTCAGTCCGGGCGTGGGCGGCACCTTCCAGGACCGGTCGGCCGGCCGCGCCCGGATGGACACGATCGTCGGCCACATGGAGAAGATCGCCGGATCGTTGCCCCCGGAGTTGGGCGACCCGACCATCCTCGGCCGCGTACTGGAGCTCTACAGCAAGGTCCTGGAAGCCGGGGAATCGGAGGACACCGAGGCACTTCGGGGCCTGGTGACCGAGGCCGAAACCCTCGACAGGAGTGTCCCCGAAGGGCAGCCGTTCCGGTTTCTGGCCGACTGGGCCCTGGGCGCGGCCTACGGGAGGCTCGGCGCGGTGACCCGGGACAAGGACATGCTCCTGCGGTCCCTGCCCTTCCTCGAGAAGGGGGCGGCAGGTGCCGAGGCGAGCGGCCTCCCGCTCGGCGACACGTCGCCCCTGCCGAAGATGCCGGACTTCGACCTGCTGCGCGCCGGTCTCACCGGTGAGCCGGTCCCGGTCCCCGACCATGTCCCCCCGCCCCCGGGAGCCTCGGCCGACGAGCTCTACCGGTCGACGCTCTCCTTGAGCCTGCGCGTCGGCCTGGACCGCGACCCCGCCGTCCTCGACGTCCTCATCGGCGAACTGGAACGACTCAGGGACGAGGTACGGCAGGGACGGGCGCCGCGGATCGCGGCCGACGCGTTGTGGCAGCTCGCCGAGGCGTACCACCTGCGCAGGATCCTCAAGGAGGACACGGGGGACACCGCCTCGCTGGAGGCCGTCAAGGAGGCCCTGGTGGCCCTCGCGGCCGACGTCCTCCTCCAGACCGGCGCCGAGCACGGGCTGCTGGCAGCCCGTGCCGGGGCGAGCCGGGGGGTACGGGCCGCCCGGTGGGCGGCCTCGCACGGGAAGCTGCACGAAGCCGTGGCCGCACTCGAACTGGGCCGGGCCCTGGTACTGCAGGCGGCGTCCACCTCCTCGGCCGTGCCCGAGCTCCTCGAAACGGCCGGGCGCGGTGACCTCGCCGAAGCCTGGCGGGCGGCCGAGTCGCGCCGGCCCCCCGAGTCGCCGCAGACACCCGTGCCCCCGGGCCCCGGGCCGGCCGACCCGGGGGAGGCGCCCGGCATGCTGCCGAGCACCCTGCGACGGCAGGCCCTCGACGCCCTCGGCTACCGCGGGGAGGGCGGCCTGCTCGGCACCCCCACCCTGAGCGAACTGGCGGACGGGGTCGCGGAAGCGGGCGCGGACGCCCTCCTCTACCTGGTTCCCGGCGAGGACGAGGAGCCGGGCCTGGTCCTCGTGGTGGCCCCGGAACTCGGGGCCGCCGTGGGCGCACTGCCGTTGCTGTCCGGCAGCGGGAGCGGCCCGCTGGAGCGGTACCTCGACGCGGCGGCGCTCCCACAGGAACAGCCCGGCGACGAATCGGCCGCGAAGGCCTGGGAGGAGGCTCTCGAGGTCATGTGCGACTGGGCCTTCCAGGCGCTGGCCCCCGTACTCGGCGGCATCGAGGACAGGCTCACCACCGACCGGGACTGGGACGACCAGCCACTCAGGGTCGTTCTGGTGCCCTGCGGGCGGCTCGGCGTCGTCCCCTGGCACGCCGCGCGCTTCCCGCCCGAGGCGGCCCACGACCACCTCTGCCGGACCACGGTGATCAGCTACGCGGCGTCCGGCAGCCAGTTCCTGCGTACGGTGCGCCGCGCGCCCCGCGACCCGGTGTCCGCCCCGGTGCTGGTGGCCGACCCGCTGATGGACCTGACGTACGCCGAGACCGAGGTCACCGCCCTGCGGGACGCCTTCTATCCGCAGGCCCGGCTGTGCGGCGAGCTCTACGACGCGCCCCCCGGGAAGCTGATGCCGGGCACCCCTGACGCCGTCCTCGGATACCTCGCCGACGGTGCCTCGCTGCTGCACGTGGTCTCGCACGGATCGGCGGGCACCCGCCCCACGGTCTCGGCCCTGGACCTCGCGCCCGCCGAGGGAGGCGGGACGGGCAAGCTGACCGTGACCCGCCTGCTCGACCATGAGGAGCGGCACGACTCGGCCGACGGGCCGTTGATCGTGCTGAGTGCCTGCCAGACCGACCTCAGCAAGCGCGACCACGACGAGGCACTGACGCTCACCACGGCGTTCGTCGCCGGCGGGGCACGGGACGTCGTGGGATCACGATGGCTGGCCCAGGACAGCGGGTCCGCCCTGCTGATGGCGGTGTTCCACCACTACCTGGTGGTCGACGGGTTGAGCCCCGGGGACGCCCTGAGAGCCGCGCAGCTGTGGATGCTGGACCCCTCCCGGGAGAACCCGGGCTCGCTCCGGGGCGAGCTCCTCAGGGAGATGCGACGACCGGGACTGGACCGGATCGGGCTCTGGGCCGCCTTCATCCACCAAGGACATCCCGGCCCGGGAACAGCGAGGAAAGGAGAAGGGACAGCATGAACGAGGAGGGCCGCGGCCAAGCCGCGGAGCGACTGCTCGCCCTGATCGGTGAGCACAGGACCACCATCCGCGAGGCGCTCGACGACGCGCAGCACGCGCTGCTGATCACCCGGCTGACCGCGCTCGCAGAAGCGCCGCCGGACGAGGACCGAGCGGTCCGCAGAGCACTCCAGGGCGTACGGCTCGCCGTACTGCCACTGCCGCTCGACCACCCGGTGCGCGTCGCGCTGGCCTCGGTGCGGCTCGTCGCCGCACCGCCCGGACCGGCGACCGTGGCGGACGCGCGGGCGCTGATGCACCTGCTGGCCGCCGCCCCGGCACCCGATCCGTTCGGCCCCGGCGGCGCACAGGACCCGCTGCTCCGGACGCCCGCCCTCTCGGCGGCCGAGGCGAGGGCCCGCTGCGGTGGCACGCCTCCACCCGAACTGATCAGACTGCCGGACCCCCGGGACGGCGACCGTTATCCGGATTTCCAGTTCCCCGCGGTCGGCGGCACCCCGCACGACGTCGTCCTGGAGGTCAACCGGCTGCTCCTGGCGGACATCGACCCCCGGGGCGCGGCGTCCTGGTGGCTCAGCGGCAACAGCTGGCTGGGCGGAACACCCGCGTCGCTCCTGGGACGGCGGCCCGATCACGAACTGGTCGGCGCCGCCACCACACTCGTGGAGGGGGAGTGATGAACGGCTTCTTCCCGATGATCACCTGGGAACTGCGCCCCCACCGTGAGGTGATCCCGGCCGGCACCGAGCTGTGGCGCGTGCACAAGTCGAGGTACGCGGCACATCAGTTCAACCCGACACTCGCGGACATCCACTTCGACGGGGGCCGCTTCGAAGGCACCCGGCTGGACCCATACCACAGCCTGTACGTGGCCGACACGGCCGTCACGGCCCTCGCGGAGAGCGTGCTGCGCTCCCAGCCCTACGCGTCGTCGTCCGGAATGAGGGAGATCCCCTTCGCCACGGTGTCCGGACGGTCGTTGAGCGTGCTGCGCACCACGCGTGAGCTGACCCTGGTCTCGCTGATCGAGGAGAAGGACCTGGCAGCCGTCCGGCAGAACTCGACCCTCCTGGAGGACGAGCGCAACTACGCGAAGTCACGGCGCTGGGCCAGTGAGATCCGCGCCCAGGCCCCCGACGCGATGGGCCTGATCTGGCAGTCCCGGCGTGACCGCCCCCGGAACGCCATGGTCCTCTTCCAGGACCGCTGCGAGGACCAGGAAGGCACGCCGCTGGAGGTGCTGCCGGAACGGGGCATCACCGATCTCGGCTCCAAGGAGGGGGTCGCGCAGGCCGACAAGCTTCTCGAACCGCTGTGGGCGGAGATCTCGAAGCCCGTGGGGTGGTGACGCGCGGCCGGGCGGTCCTGCCCTCGGCTTGTCCGTCCATGAAGAGTGGTGCCATGGTGGTCGCATGGCATCCTCCAACCTTGACTACGGGTCAGTTCTGCCTGAACTGAAGGAAGTTCGCCGCACGGGACTGGTCCGGCTGCGAGGGCGCGCGCTGCCCGCGCTGGAGTCGGCCGCCGAGGCGGTGACCGCGGTCACCGCCCGGACGCCGGGCGCGGCCGTGGAGGCACTGCTGCGCCTCGCCGTGTCGCGCCTGGACGCGGGGACGCTGCGCATCGCCGCCGAGTACACGCTGGGCCTGGCACAGGGCACCAAGGACTGGCCCGCGTCCTCCCGCCGGGCCAGGGCGGCCTCGGTGTACGGGGTGAGTGTCGAGCGCTTCCGCAAGGACCACGAGGTGATGGTCCTCGGCCAGATCGCCGAACACATCGTGCGGCTGCTGGCGGAGGAGACCGAGGCGCCGACCGGTGCCGTGGGGGACGGGTGGGGCGCCGGAACCCATCGGACCGTGGAGGCCTGGGCCGGTGACCGGCCCGTCAGGTTCAGCGTCCATGTCCACCCCGTGGACATGCTGCGTGACGTGGACGTGGTCGTCTCCCCGTCCAACGTCCATCTCGCGCTGCCCGAGCCCTACAAGGCGTCGATCGCCGCGTCGCTGCGCCGCGCGGCCTCCGTGCGCGGTGTGACGGGGGCGGTACTGGAGGACCCGCTCCCCCAGGAGCTGCGCGAGTGGGCGGTACGGCACGGCACTTCGGGGCGCGCGGTGCTGCCCGGCACCGTGGCGGCCACCGGATCCGGAGCCCTGGCCGGACAGGGGGTGCGGCGGATCTACCACGCGGCGATCGCCGTCCCCCGGGCCGGAACGAACGACTACAACGTGCTGCCGGCCGACGTGACCCGGTCGGTGTCCCGGGCGCTGGCCGTGCTCGCGGAGGAGAGCGACCGCCATACTCCGCCGCTGCGCTCGGTGTGTTTCCCGCTGCTCGGCTCGGGGCGCGGAGGGCTGTCCTACCAGGTCAGCCTGGCCGCCGTATGGGCCGCCGTGGAGGCGGAGTTGGCCGGCGGGGCGCGCTGGGACGTCCACTTCGTGGTGCGTACCGCCGAAGCGGCCGAACTCGTCGAGCGCATCGCGGCCGGAATTCGACCGGTCCGCGACCGGCGGCCGACCGGCTGATCCGCTGGAATGGAAGGGCGCCTCGGTCTGCGCGCGGGAGCTCACGGGGGCACGGGGGGCGCAGACCGAGGTGTCCTGGACATCTACTGACAATCAATTTCTTCTGTGGCCCGCGCAGTTGACGCGGCGTCACCTACCTTGGGCGCATGAGTGGCGGGATGGATGAATGGGGTCATGGGGCAGCGGGCCGGATCGTCACCTGGCCGGCTCCCGATGCGTACGTACTGGTCGAAGGCGTGCTGCTGCGCATGCTTCCGGACCCCCCGGGGATGCCACCGGGAACGGAGGTCGTCGTGCGCTACGACGCGGCACGGCAGGGACTTGTCGCGTTCGACGCGGCATGGCAGGGGCACGGAGCGTCCGACGCGGCACGGCAGGAGCACGGAGCGTCCGAGGCGGCAGAGGATGAGTGAGTACGGCTTCGGCCTCGCGGAGGGTTACGACGAACGGCAGCCCGTCGTCCTGCTCCTCGACACGTCGGCCTCCATGGGCCGGCCGGTCGGGAGCCCCCGGATCGACGAGCTCAACGAGGCACTGGTCCGCTGGTTCGACGGGGTGCGGGCGGAACCGAGACTGCGCGCGCGGGTGGAGGTCTGCCTGATCACCTTCGACTCCCACGTGAGGGTCTTCGACCCGGCCCGGGAGCTGTTGGTGCCGGTCGAGGAAGCCGCGCCGGACCGGCTCTTCGTGCCCGTGGACACGATGCGCCCGCCCCGGCTCGAGGCATCCGGGCTCACCCGGATGACGGAGGCCGTCGAGACGGCGCTCGATCTGGCCAGGGCGCGGCACCAGGCCCTGCAGGCCGCACAGGTCCAGGTGCGCCGGCCGTTCCTGTGGGTCCTGACGGACGGGGCGCCGAGCGACGGGAACGGGGATCGGATGGACCCCGCAGCCCTGGCCGGTACGGCGGCGAAGGTGCGCAGGGGCGAGGAACGGGGCGAGTGCGTACTGCAGGCGATCGGGGTGCGGGGCGCCGACCTGGAACTGCTGCGCGTCCTCGCGCCCAAGGGTGCGCTGATGCTGGAAGGGCTCGACTTCGGACAGATCCTCGATCTGCTGTTCCAGAGCTCGGACCGGATCGGGGCGGTTCAGGCCGCCGACGAGATCCACGGACAGGTGGCCGGTCTCGTGGAGCGGCAGCGGCGCCTGCGCCTGCTCGAGGAGAGACACCAGTGATCATCGCCGGGGCCGTCGTCCAGGGGACCGGGCACCTGGCCGCGGGACTGGGGTGCCAGGACGCCTTCAAGGCGGTCGATCTGGGCGCGACGGCGGTGCTCGCCGTCGCGGACGGCGCCGGAGGCCGCGAACGCAGCGCCCTCGGCGCGCACATCGCCGTGGACACGGCCTGCCGGGTCCTGGCCGAGGACATACCCGACGCGGACGACCCCCCGGAGGTGTGGACCCGGTGGACCGTCGCGGGAGGTGCCCGGGTGGTCGCGGACTATCTGCGGGCCGTCGAGGGCGTTCTGAAGGCGACCGCCCCGTCGGAGCCGGTGGAGGCCGGTGCGCTGGCCGCCACGATGGTCGCTGCGGTCGTACGGCCACCGTGGGCGGCCTTCGTCTCGGTCGGCGACTGCTTCGGCACGGTGCTGACCCGCGGACCCGCCGGGACCGGGAACGCGCAGCGGGAGGGCGAGCGATGCCACCTGGTCCTGCCGCCGCCCGCCCCCGGAACGCCGGGACCGGTCTTCCTCTCCTCGCCCGGAGCCGCCCTGCGGGTGCGGACGTTCGTGGTGTGGGAGCCGGAACTCAGCGGGGTCGTCCTCGCCACGGACGGCTGCGCGGCGCTGACCCTCGATCACCCCTCCGCCCGCGAACTGCCACCACAGGCAGGCCCGTTGCCGTCCGAACGCTTCTTCTGCGGGCTCGCCGCGACGCTCCGCGCGAACGGTGGCGACGCCGCACCCCTGCGTGCCCTGCTCTCCGGACCGCAGGCGGCACGGACCGGCGACGACCTGACCGTGCTCTGCGCCCTGACGGAGGGAAGCTGACGGTGGCCCTCACTGTGATGTCGGAGAACGGACGCGCTTGGTCCCTCACCGAGCGGATCGGCAGCGGCTCCGAAGGCGTCGTGTACGCCGTCGACGAGGCACGCCCCCTGGTCGCCAAGCTCGTCCCCGAGCCGCCCGACCCGCAGGCCTACCGCCGCCGCATCGCCCGCCTGGTCCGGCAGCGCCGCGAGCCGCGCACCGTCCGGCTGCTCTCCGCGACCCCGGCCAGGGTCGCCTGGCCGATGATCGGGGTACGGGCGGGGAGCCAGGGCGCCGACGGGATCGACGGCTATGTGATGACCGACATGCGTCACGCCCACCAGCCGTTCGTGCACCTGCTGACGCCGGACGCCCGCCGTGTGCTCCTGCCCCGGGCGACCTGGGCCACCGGACTCGCCGCGGCGCTCTCACTGGCCCGCCTCCTCGCCGACCTGCACACCGAGGGCTATGTGGTGGGCGACCTCAAGCCG
The DNA here is from genome assembly GCF_045040375.1 of Streptomyces sp. NBC_01520. Taxonomy (NCBI): domain Bacteria; kingdom Bacillati; phylum Actinomycetota; class Actinomycetes; order Kitasatosporales; family Streptomycetaceae; genus Streptomyces; species Streptomyces sp. NBC_01520. Next base: position 492,557 of record NZ_CP109404.1, on the reverse strand, counting down.
GACAACCTCTGGGTCGACGCGGACGGCGGGGTCGGCATCGCGGACGTGGACTCCTGGCAGTTCACGGACGGCGGCGAGACGTTCCCCGGACGGATGGGTTCCCCGGGCTACACGGCCCCCGAACGGATCGGCGCACCCGCCGGCACCGCTCCGGACGCGGCCTCGGACGACTTCGTGCTCGCCGTGCTGGTCCACCAGCTGCTGATGTGCGGACTCCACCCCTTCGCCGGACATCCCGCGGACGGCGCCGACTACCTCTCGTACGACGACAACATCCTGCACGGCCGGTGCCGCCTGCTCGACCGGGCCTCGGTGGTCCTGCCCAGGTCGGCGCCGCCCGCCGACCTGCTGCCGCGACGGATCGGGGACCTCCTCAGGGCCGCCTTCGGCGGGGTGAGGCCCACCGCGGCGGCCTGGGCCGGGGCGCTGGCGGCGGAGTCGGCTCCCGGGCGGCTGAGGACCTGCGGGACGAACCCCCTGCACACGCACACGGTGGAACGGCCGTGGTGCCCCTGGTGCGACCTGGCCGAACGTGCCGCCGACAGCTGTCCGGCCCGGCCCGCACCCCACCGGCGCGACGGGACGAAGGACGTGAAGGACGTGAAGGAGAACTCCGTGGAGGAGAACGCCGCATGGCAGAGCTGACCCTTCTCTCGGTGGCCAGGAGGCTGGACCGTTGTACCGTCCTGGGCCCGGGATCCCGAGCGGTGATCTGGGTGCAGGGCTGCCCGCTGCGCTGCCGGGGCTGCGTGGCCGCGGAGACGCTGCCGTTCGAGGGCGGAACCACCCACACCGTGGCCGAACTCGCCGACTGGCTCTGCGGGTTGCCCGACGTGGAGGGCGTCACCCTGTCCGGCGGAGAGCCCTTCAGCCAGGCGGCCGGCCTGGCCGAACTGCTCGACACCGTCCGTACCCGCCGCCCCGACTTCAGCGCGATGGCGTACTCCGGGTTCCGGCACGAGGCACTGCGCAGGGGCGGCCCGGAGCGCCTCGCGCTGTTGCGACGCCTCGACCTGCTCGTCGACGGCCCGTACGTGGCGTCACTGCACGGCGGGCTGCGTTGGCGGGGTTCGTCCAACCAGCGCATCGTCGCCCTCACCGACCGCTACGCCTCCACGGCGACCGAGCCGGACATCAGCGCCGGCGTCGAACTGTCCGTGGAGGCCGACGGATCACTCTCCTGGGCGGGGGTGCCCCCCGCTCCCGGCTTCCGGGAGGGGTTCGAGCGACAACTCGCGGCGCGGGGCTTCGTGCTGCACACCGAAGCACGGAGGGAATCATGAGCGGATCACCGAAGTACGCCACGGTCAGGGTCTCCCCCGCCTACGCGCGGCGCGAGGCGGAACGGCGCCGGGCCCAGGCGGCGGCACGCCAGCGGCGGGACGCCCAGCGCGCCAGGGAACGGGCCGAGCGCGCCGCCCGGCGGGCCGAGGAGATGGCGGCACGCAGGGAGAAGGCCCTGGCGGAGGCCGAGCGCAGGAAGACCGAGCTGGTGAACCGGCGGACGGCCGAACAGCAGGCCCACGTCTCCCGGATACGCCAGGAGCAGGCCGGTGCCGAGGCGCGCCGCCTTGCCGAAGTGCGGGACCTGCTGGCCCGGGCCGGCGGATCCGGCCCGGAAACGGCCCAGTTCGAGCAGCAGCTGGATGCCCTCCAGAGCAGGATCGACCGCGCGGAACAGATCGACGGGGCGATCGAGGAGCTGCGCGGCCGGGTCGTCCTGCTGAGCGGCGGCGGGGAAGCCCCCGGGCGGGGCGCAGACCACGGCGCCGTCCTGGCCGGACTGGAGGCGAGGCTCGCCGGGATCGGGCCGGACGCCGGGCAGCACGACCCGGACGGGCACAAGCGCTGCGTCGACCTGCTCGGTGAACTGCGTGCCGCGGCGGGCCCCGGCGCGGAGACCCGCTTCCAGGCACTGCTCGGCACGGTGGAACACGCACTCACCCGGCTCGCTGCGACCGCGGCGCAGCGGGCGGCCGACGAGCAGCGGCAGGCACAACAGGCGTACGAGGCGCGGCGGCAGGCGGAGGAGCAGGCCGCCGAGGAGGAGGCCGCGCAGGCCGCGGCCCAGGAGGCGGAGCACGAACGGCTCGCGGCGGCGCTCGCCGAGGCGACGGACCGGCTGGGCGTCGTGCGCAGCTCCGCCCAAGCGGCGGCGGACGAGGCCCGCGAGCTCGCCGACCCCGAACTCGCCGAGCGGCTGGAGACGGCACTGAGCGCCGTCACCCGCCCGCTCGAGGCGCACGCGGCCGACGCCGCGCTCGCCGGGGTCGCCGCGCTGGAGGAGCTGCTGCCCGGCGCCGAACTCAGACTGGACGAGCTGCAGTTGGCCCTCACCCGGCGGATGGATCTCGCGCAGGCGCTGCAGGACGCCATGGTCGGCGAGGGCTTCGCGTTCGTCAGCGGCGAGGAGGAGGGCGAGCGCGTGGTGCTCAGCTTCGAACGCCCCGGCGGAGCGACGTACGAGACCACGATCGGCACGGACGACGGAGGTACCCCCGTCCTCGTCTATCACGTCGACGGCGAGCCCGACGTGACGCTGCGTCCCGAGCCGGGCGCCGCGGTCTGCGACACCACGGAAGAGCTCCTGGAACGGGTGCACGAAGCGATCGTCGAGCGGGACGGCTTCGTCCCCGACGAGCTCACCTGGCAGGGCAAACCGCCGTCGCGGCGCGCCGAGCCGCTGCCGGGCGCGGAGTGGAAGTGGACCCGGTGAGCACCGTCGAATGGTCCAAGCAGGCGAACGGGGTCGGTGGCACGGAGCGCCCCGGGCGTACGGACGGCCGGAGCTGGCCCGCGGGGGAGGGGCAACCGGCCGCCGCGGACGCCATGATGCCGCTGTGGGCCGTGTCCCTGGGCTGGGAGCTGCGCCGCGGACGCCAGGTGATCCTGAACGGACAGATCAGGGACCGCTGGTGGTTCGAGGACCGGCCCGCCTCCTTCCGGGCGGTGGTCGCCGGAATGCTGGAACTGCGCGGGGCGGAGGTCGTCGGCTGGTGGGACCCGGTGGACGGGCTCACCTTCCCGATCCCGGGCCACGCGGAGCGCTTCGACCGCCTGCGGGACGCGCGACCGCGGGAGGGAAACCGCGGCGAGGCGGCCGGCACGACGACGGCCGGGACGACGGCGGACGACGCTGGAGGACGGCCCTGGGAGCGACGGGGTGTGCCGGACGGATCCCAGGCCGGCCCGGCGGCGGAACGGCCCGGGGAGGGACAGGAACCCGCGGACCAGCCGCACGACGACGGGACCGGCGCGGCCCGCACCCGGCGCGGCGACGAGCGGCAACGGGGCCGGGAGCGCCTGCTCACCCCTCGGCCGTCGGGACGGCCCCGCTCCTTCGAGGACGTCGTCGCCGTCGTGCAGCGTCTCGTCTCCTCGCCGGACGCGGCCACCGCGTTCGTCTTCGAGGACGTCGACCACCACCTCCCGCCCGGCCGGCCCGAATCACACCTGGGCTACCTGCGGCTGCGCGCCGCGATGACGGACGCCGTGACCCCGCACTCCGCCACGGGCGGGGGACCGCACGCCCGCAACACCGTGCTGTGCGCGGTGGGCGACGTCGGGCGGCTGCCCGGCTGGTTCCACCTGGAGGACCCGAGGATCGCCACCCTGCACATCGGCCCGCCCGACCCGAGCGAGCGGCGGCTGTGGCTGGCCTGGCTGCAGCGGCACTTCAACGGGGCGCAGCACGCCTCACGCGCCGATCTCGAAGGCCTCGTGGGGGCCACCGACGGCATGGCGGGCTGGGACATCGAATCCCTGGCCAGGACTTCGTGGCTGCGCAACGCCCCCTTGCAGAAGCCGGACAAGCTGCTGGAGATGCACCGGCTCAACGTGAGCGTCGACCCGTGGACCCAGCTCGACCGGGAGACCGTCGCGCGCGCCGCCGACGTCCTCGGGAACCGGGTCGTCGGCCAGTCCACGGCCGTGGACGCCGTCGCGTCGGCCCTCCAGTCCGCCTTCGTCGGCGTCGACTTCGGCAACTCAGGGACCGCGCGCCCCCGGGGAGCCTTCTTCTTCGTGGGCCCCACGGGCGTCGGCAAGACCGAACTCGCCAAAGCCGTCGCCGAGATGATGTTCGGCGACCAGGGTGCCTACGCCCGCTTCGACATGAGCGAGTACCAGCAGGAGCACGCCGCCGAGCGCCTGGCCGGCGCGCCCCCGGGCTACATCGGCTACGAACAGGGCGGGGAGCTGACCCGCAGGGTGCAGGAACGGCCGTTCAGCGTGCTGCTCTTCGACGAGATCGAGAAGGCGCACCCCAAGGTGCTGGACAAGTTCCTTCAGGTCCTGGAGGACGGACGGCTCACCGACGGGCGGGGCCAGACCGCGTACTTCTCCCAGTGCCTGATCATCTTCACCTCCAACACGGGGGCGGATGCGCTGCAGAGCCTGCTGGAGGAACGCGACGAGCTCTCGTACGCCGAACTGGAGACGCACTTCACCCGGGCGGTGGAGGAGAAGTTCCGGCAGATCGGCAGGCCCGAGATCTACGGACGGCTCAAGCCCGGCGTGGTCGTCTTCGACATGCTGCGACGCGAGCACGTCGTCAGGATCGCCGACCGGCTGCTGGCGCAGCTCACCGAGTCGGTCCGCGAACGCCACCGGGTGGAGCTGGTTCCCGACGCGGACACCCTGCACCCGTGGATCAGCGAGCGGATGTCGGACCCCGAGCACCAGGCGTACGGCGGGCGGCAGATCCGCAACGAACTGGAGCAGGTGCGGACGGCCGTCGTCCGCCATCTGCTGGAGCACCGGCCGGCCCCGGGCGCCCGGCTCCGGGTGGGCGTGGGGCCCGAGGGCACGGTGCGGGTCACGGCCGACGGCACGGGCCCGTCCGTCGCGGAAGGGAGCGGGTGAACATGATCGCCATCGACCTCGGACACCGTTTCGGGCGCATCGGACGGATCGGTCCCGACGGCCGGCCGGACGTGACCGCGACCGAGCTGGAGGGAACGGACGGCGTCCTCGACCCGGGCCGGGCACTGCCCCAGCTGTTCGGGCCCGCACCGGACGGATCGGCGGCCGCGGCGGCCGAGCCGGACCGGACGGTCGTCCTGGGTGTGCCCGCGTCCGGTGGGCGGGAGGACGAGCTGCGGCGCGCGGCGGAGAGCGCCGGTCTCGACGTCGAGCGTGTCGTACCGGCCCCGGTGGCCGTCGCCCTGCACTACGGGGCGGTCGCCGAGGGCGTGGACCACACGGTCCTGGTCTGTGACCAGGGGGCGAGGACGCTGGACCTGAGCGTCCTGGCCATCGCCCCCGACCTCACCGTGCACGTGGTGCGGACACACAGCCTGCCGATCGGCGGGGACGACTGGGACGCCGCGATCGCCGCCGAACTCGCCGGCCGGGTGCCGGACGGGGTGGACCCGCGCCGGGCTGCCGGGCTCCTACGGCTGTCGCTCGGCACATCGGACTCCGTCACCGAGTCCGTGAGCGATGCCGAGGGAGGCCGGCACGCCCTGACCCTGGACCGGGCCACCTTCGAGCGGGCGGTGGCGCCGCTGCGGGAGCGCGCGCTCGCCGCTGTGACGGAGCAACTGTCCACCGCCGAACCGGCGGTGGGAGCCGTGCTGCTCGCCGGTGGTCTGTGCGCCATGCCGGGCCGCCGGGCCGAGATCGAGGGGATGCCGGCCGCACAGGGTCTGACGGTGCGCTGCCGGTTCCCCGAACTCGCCGTCATCCGCGGCCTGCTGGAGCTGCGCGACTTCGGAGTCCTGCGCGTCATCACCGGCCCTGCTCCGAGGCAGGTCCGCGCCGATGCCGGATACGGCGGGGCCGACGCCGGATACGGCGGCGCGGCGGGCGGACACCCCCGTGCGGACGTGGGTGACGTCCGCACGGACCCCCTTCCCCCCGACTCCGTCACGGACCCGGACCCGGACCCCCGTACCGGGCACGCGCCGGAGGACCCCGACCCCGAAACGCGGCCGGACGACACCCCGACCGCGACCGACGCCCGGCACCAGGACGCGGCAGCGGACCCGGGCAAGGCCGCCCCGCACACGGAAGCCCCGCACACCGGGGGCGGGCCCACCACGGTCCCCGGCCCCCGGCGGACACCGGAGCCGCCGCCGCCCTCGACCCCCGAGGCCGGACCGGCCCCCGGACGGGCCCCCGGACGGGCCTCCGGACGGGCCTCCGAACCAGCTTCCGAAGAACCCGCCCCCGAGCCACCGGAACAGTCCGCCCCGGCCTCGGACGACACCGCCGCCCCGCGCCCGTCGCAGCCCTCCGCCGATCCGCAGGCACGCTTCGCCGTACCCGTCGGGGAGCTCCAGGCGATCCGGCGCGGGGGCCATCTCCTGGTCCTGTGGGCCTGGCCCGACGGCGCGCTCACCGCGCGGGTCCGCTGGCGGCGGGAGGGCGGCTCCGCGGGGCAGGGGCCCGACGACGGGGACGTCGTGTGCCGCCGCCGGGTGTACGAACACGACGGCGGGTTCGACCTGGCCGTCGGCCGAGGGGCGGTCACCGTCACCGTGGAGGCCCTGGTCGCGGACCTCGGCAGGGACTGCGAGGGGGCGTCGTCCCTGCTCGTTCCCACCGAGCCGCCCGTGGTCGAGTACGAGCCGACCGTACGCAGGCGCCTCAGAGGCCGGACGGCATCCGTCACCTTCACCTCCCGGACCGCCTGTGACCTGCCCGGTCTCCATCTGGTGCACAGCCTCGGCCGGTTCCGCCCCACCAGCACGGCCGAGGGCACGGTGCTGCACGAGGTACCCGCGCAACGACTCTCCGCCGGCACCCCTCTGACCGTGGAATTCCCGCTGCCCCCCACCCGGGGCCCGTCGTGGCTGGTCTGCTTCCCCGCGGACGCGAACGCGGGCACCGACTCCGGCATCGACATCCGCCCGACGGCGCTGCACAGACTGCGAGTGACCTGATGACCAGACGCCTCACCTGCCCCTACTGCTACGAGAACTTCGCCCCGCGCGAGATCCGGTTCCGCTGCAACAGCCGCCTGAGCAGGACCGGTAAGCAGTGCCAGAACCGCCGCGACGAGGTGCTCGACCAGCGGATGGGCCCGCGACGCAGCCACGACCTCGGCCCGGACTTCGCCGCGGACGGCCGCAAACCCACGGCCGTCTGCCCGGACTGCGACGGCTCGACCACCTACCGGATCTGCCCGGTGTGCCACTCCGGGCTGCCCGTCCAGTTCGGCATGGTGGACAACCGCCTGATCGCCATGGTCGGCGCGAAGGCGACCGGAAAGACCGTCTACATGACGGTGCTCCTGCACGAGATGCGCAACCGGGTGGGCGAGGCGTTCGGGGCCGCCCTGACAGGCCTGGACGACGCCACGATGCGGCGCTACAGCTCCGACTACGAGGACCGTCTCTACCGCGACAACCAGATGTTCCCCGGCACCCAGACCGCCTCCACCAGCCTCAACCGGGTCGACCCGCTGGTCTTCCGCTTCGGTCTGCGCCGGCGCACCCTGCTCGGCGACCGCCCGCAGCACTCCGTCCTGTCGTTCTTCGACACCGCAGGTGAGGACTTCAGCTCCCGCGAGAGCGTGGAGCTCAACACGCGCTACCTGACCGGAGCCGACGGCATCGTCCTCCTGCTCGACCCGCTGCAGATGCCCGGCGCCCGGGACGGGGCACTGCCGGGCACACCGCTGCCCGGCGCCGAGGGACTGGATTCCCCCATCAACGTGCTCTCACGGGTCACCAACCTGCTGCTCGCACCCCGCAGCGGCCGGTCCGCGCAGAAGATCGACACGCCGATCGCCGTCGTCTTCTCGAAGATGGACGCCTTCTGGCACCTGCTGGAGCCCAGCAGCCCGCTGCGTGACTACGCGCCCGCGCGCGGCCGCTTCGACGTGAGCGACAGCCTCAGCGTCCACGAGGAGGTGCGCCGGCTCCTGAAGGACTGGGACGGCGTGCCGATCGATCACCTGCTGGACAACCACTACTCCCGCTACCGGTACTTCGGCGTCTCCTCCCTCGGCCGCAACCCCACGTCCGACGCCCGGGTCGCCCCCACCGGCATCCAGCCCTACCGGGTTGCCGATCCGCTGCTGTGGCTGCTCAGCGAGTTCGGTTCGGTGCCGAAGGCCGGCCGCGGATGACACACTTCCAGCAGCTGTACTACACCTCGTGCGAGCACGGGCTCAGCGGGTTCTCCGGATTCCAGTTCAACGCCGTCAGCGCGGGTGTCAGCGCCGAGACCCGGCAGGCCGCGGAGGCGCTGGCCGGGTACGAGCCGCCGCGCTCGATGGCGGAGTCCGACACCCCGGAGCTGCTGGAGCGCTGCCCGGTCAACCTCTGCCACCAGCCCAACGACCGGGCGGGACACAGCGCCACCACGCTGTGCGTGCGGTACGTGGGCCGGGACTCGGCCCGCCGCTTCGGCAACTACTTCGCCCACGCCCTGCACAGCGAGAACTTCCGGGCGGACGCGGGCGGGATGCTCGGGATCGAGCTGTGGAACTCCCCGGTCTGGACCCGCACGGTGTCCCCGAGCACGGAGATCCCCGCGCTCGCGCGACCTCCGCGCGGCCCGCTCGACGCCCGGACGGTGCGCGACTTCCTGCGCGGCCATGCCCACGCGGACCAGCTGCCCAATCTGCTGGCCGCCGTGTTCGCCGCGCTGATCGAACACGGCTCGGTGGTGGTGATCGACCACTCGACCGAGCGGATCGCGCGCTGGTTCGCCGCCGTGTCCTACCTGCTGCCGCCCCCGCTCGCCCGCCGCCTCTCCTTCGCCACCTACGTCTTCCGTCCGGCCCGCAGCAGACTGCACCTGATCGGCACGGTGCCCGAGGCGCAGCTCGACTTCGGGCCGGACGACGAGGCCGCCTACACCGTGTTCGACTTCTCCCGGGGCGTCTTCCCCGAAGTCACCGTCCCGGGCCTGGTGCTCCTCCTCACCCGGATCGGGGTCGGCTCCGTCCGGCCCGTCTGGTCGTGGACGGCGGACTACGTCCGGGGCGCCGAGGAGACCCCGGACGACTGGTACGCCCCCGTCGCCGCGGCGGCGGCCTCGGGAGACATCGCGCTCACCACGGCCGACGTACGCCAGGTGATCGACTGGCTGGCCGACGCCGACCACCTGGGACCGCGCCGGGCGGCCGTCGCCGCGGACATCCACCGCAAGCACCGGGACCTGGACGACGGACGGCTGGCGGCGCTCAGCGCCGCCGCGAAGGCCGGTGGTGACTCCGAGGTCCACCAGGAGATCGAGGGGAAACTGCACGGGGCTCGCATGCGCTCCTTCATGACCGGTGCCGAGGACGCCGTCGAACCCGTACCGATCTCCGACCGTGCCGTGCGCGAACGGGCCACCGCACTGTGGGAACGACTGCTGGAGACCGAGGTGCGGAACAACCGCCAGCGGGCGCGGCTCCTGCTCTGGGCGCTCGGGGCAGGACTTCCGACGGCACCGGAGACCTTCGCGCGCGAGACGCTGACCCTGACCCGCACCCTGCTCGGAGCGTCCACCGCACCCGGATTCCGCCAGGAGGTGGCCGAACTCGTCCGCGTACTGCCCGAGATGAGGGAAGCCCTGGCCGTCGCGGTGGAGGAGGCGCTGGAGCGACCTGGTGGACAGGAACAGCTCTTCTCGCAGTTCCCCGCCGAACTCCTCGACGAGCGGGACCTGGGAGGCCGCCCCACGCTCCTGGAGCACCACCTGCGTGCCAGGGCCGAACGGGAACCCCAGAGCACCGTCGCCATCCTGTTCAAGATCCTCAAGGTCCGCGAGAACCCCTCGCCCGACGAGGACCTGCTGCATGCCCTGTGGCGGCACCCCTCGCGGATCTGGACCCACAAAGAGGCCACCCTGATCGCCGAGGGGCTGCCTGCCAAGGCCCCCGTGGACGGGGCGGTCGGCCAGTGGTTCGACCGCGCACTGAACCAGCCGATCAGGGACGACGCCCAGCTCTCGGCCTGTCTGCACCTGTGCCGCGTGCTGTCCCACCGTGGCCGATTCGCCTGGTTGCCGTCGCTCACCCAGGACCGCGTCCTGACCACGATCGACCTGGACACCGCGCTCCGCGAAGCCCGTGAGGCCACGGAACTGGTCAAGGCGTTCTCGGTCCCGGGAGCCGGCCTGCACGCGGCGCCGCAGGCACTCAAGCGGTACCGCCTGGTGCCCGTGGTGCTGAGCCTGCCCGCGGACATCGGCCGGCTCCCCGACCTGATGGTGAAGGCGGGCCACTCCACCCTGGACCAGTACCTCTCGGCGGTGCGCAACGTGGTGACGGGAGGCGAGAGTTTCGACGACGCGCTGATCGATCACGTGGCAGCCGTCGCCGCGATGTCCACACTCGGACTCTCGCAGGCCCACCGGGAGTCCGTCTTCGAGGTCCGTCGCCATTCCGCCCACCACTGGCGGCTCGCCGACGTGAAACGGCTGGCGAGCAGGCTACGGCCCCACGACGCCGCGCTCGCAGAGGAGTACGACGCGAAGGTCGAGGACCGGACGAGCGGTGCGCGGAAGCTGGCCCGGAAGCTCCCGTTCCTCGGAACCCGCGCCCCGTCCGCCCGCGACGACGGGACACCGAAGACCTCCCAGCAGCCGAAGAACTCCCAGAAGAAGAAGGGGGAGTGACACCCCGTGGCCGAGATCATCGCCTACGTCCTCATACCCATCCTCTACCTCGGCGCGCTCTGGGTGTACCTGGGCATCGCCCCGTTCATCGCGGCCCTGCGGGGTCTCGCACTGGTGATGCAACTGCTCGCCGGACACGGACGGCTCCTGATCGGCGTCCTGCACCGGCGCACGCCCGAATTCCGGACGCTGCCGCCCTACCTTCCGCAGGACGAGGAAGTGAAGGCATACCGCAACTACTTCTTCGGCCCGGCGTTCCGGGATCTGCGCCAACTCCTCACGCTGGAACGGCGGTCGTACGTGAGGGTGGTCGGTGACTCCTTCCGGACGGTGACCTCGCGGCAGTTCGCCGCCCCGGTACGGAGCCGGGCCATCACCGTGCCGTACGGCCTGACGCTGTACGCCGGCCTCGGCACGGGCGCCGCACTGGCCGTACCCCTGATCGGTCTGCTCCTGCTCCTGCACGCGCTCGTCGTGGTGCTGCTGATGGGCGGTGCCCGGTTCGTCGCGGGCACCCTGCGGGCCGTCGACCGGACCGTGCTGTGGATGAAACGGCTGCGCACCGGGATGCTGTGCCCGCACTGCTTCGAACGCGTCCCCTACCCGGCGTACGACTGCCCCCGCCCGGTCTGCCGGCGACGGCACGCGGACATCCGGCCGGGGACGTACGGCATCTTCCGGCGCCGCTGCGAGTGCGGGGAGCGCATGCCGACGCTGCTCATGCTGATGAGCAGGGACGCACGGCTCCAGGCGTACTGCGTCTATCCGCCCTGCAGGAAGCCGATGAACGCGGACGCCGGCCACATGCCGGAGGTGGTGCTCCCGCTGATCGGCGGACAGGCGGCGGGCAAGACGCAGCTGATGGCGGCCATGCTGCTGTCGATGGAGAACGCGGCGGCGCGCGGCGGGCCGTCGATCACCCTCGCCGACGCGGACTCCGAGGCCAACTACCAGGTGCTCCGGGAGGTCCTGCGGATGCGGGGACACACCCGCGCCACCCAGAAGGCACTGCCCCGGGCGCACTCCTTCGTCCTCGGAAGCGGTCGTTCCGAGCGGCTGGTCCACCTCTTCGACACGGCCGGCGAGCGATTCGTCGACCGCGACGAGACCGACGCACTGCGCTACGCCCAGGCAGCGCACACCTTCGTCTTCGTCCTGGACCCGATGGCCGTCAAGGATTTCTGGACCACTCTGGAACCGTCGCCCGGCGCCGTGCCGGACCGCACCCTCGCCTCCACCGTCGACCCGGAGGAGGTCTTCGGCCGGTCGGTCCACGCGGTGGCCGCGATGGGCGCCCCGCTGAAGCGCTCGCGCCTGGCGGTCGCCATCAGCAAGACGGATCTGCTCGCCGAGCACGGGCTGGTGCCCGATCGCCTCGACGACAGCGACGACGCCCGTGCCTGGCTCCGTGAAGGGCTCGGCCTGTCCAGCTTCGTACAGGCGATGGAACTGGAATTCCAGGAGGTCCGCTTCTTCTGCACGGCCGCGGTGGCGGACGAGGACGCCCAGGTGGACGGCAGCATCACGCGGTTCGTCGACTGGTGCCTGCAGAGCTGACCGGACACCGTGCGCAGGACCCACGGGCCGAGCACCGCGTCCACCGGGGCGACACCCCGGTGGACGCGGTGGAACGTGTCGGAGCGGGTGGCAGGTCAGGGCTGGAAGGGCATCGTCCAGCAGTTGGAGGTGGCCGGTTTGCCGGCGAGGCGGTCCGTCAGCCACGAGACGGCGTCGCCCTGGTCGGTGACGAGGGGCACGAGGTGGTTGGTGAGTATCTTGTCGCCGAGGTTCGGCAGCTTGATGGCGTCGTACGTGACGTTCGCGCCCTTGTCGCACCAGTCGGCGGCCAACTGACGGGCCTGCGCGTGGGGGACGATGTCGTCCTGGACGCCGGTGGCCAGGCGCACCGGGCCGGCGGGCTTGAGCGCGCCGATGCGCTGCTTGTCCAGGGCGGCCTTCGCGCGGGGCTCGGCGGCGATGATCTCGCCGATGGACTTGCCGCTGGTGGTCCACTTGTTGCTCTTCGTGAAGCCGTAGCCGAACAGCGCGTCACCGACACACATGGTCGACGCGTCCTTCAGCGCGGCCTTCCCCGAGGCGCTGATGTTGGCCTCCACGACCGCCCGCAGGTCGGGGTCTGCCTGGGCGAAGCCACTGATCGACCAGGCCAGCGCACCGGCGAGCGCGCTGCCGTCTATTCCCTTCATGACGGAGGTCAGGTCCGCAGGCGGCGCGCCGGAGTAGGTTCCGGAAAGGGGGACGTCGGGCGCGTAGGAGGGCTGGAGTTCGGCGGCGGAGGCGCTGGCGCCGCCGCCCTGGCTGTAGCCGTAGAGACCCGTACGGGAAGCGGCGGTGACCGATGCGCCGGGCACGGCGCGGGCGGCGCGGGCCGCGTCCAGCAGGGCGTGTCCCTGGTCGAGGCGGTTGACGTAGGTGTGCAGCCGGTCGGTGGCGCCGAGGCCGACGTAGTCGGTGACGACGACCGCCGCTCCGGTGGCCAGGATGCGGTAGATCGCCAGGGCCTCGTAGCCCACCGACACGGTGTCGCCGTTGAGGGTGAGCGGGTGCTGCAGCGCGAACGAGGGCGCGCACTGGTCACCCTGGCCCATGGTGCCGGAGGCCAGCGCCACCAGAGGACGCGGTCCCGTGCCCTTCCACGCGGCGGAGGGCTCGATGTAGGCACCGGTGACGGCGACGGGCTGTCCGGCCGAGTCGGTGGACCTGTACATCAGTCGGGTCGCGGTGCCCGGCATCGGCCGGCCGTTCAGACCGGGAATGCTCAGCCCGAGCGGCAACGGCTCGGTCCGGATCAACGCGCCGTTGGCGGACGGCAGTTCGGACGGCGGGTTGTAGAACGTGGGGATGGTGACCCCACGGGAGACGACGGGCTCCGTACCGGCCGCGGAGGCCGGTACGGCGGACAGGCCCACGCAGACGGTGCCGGCGACGACGCCGGCCAGCAGACGCAGCCCGGTCGGTGCGCTGCGGCGGCCGGCCTGTGCGGCCCAAGGTGCGGCGGATCGGTCCGCGACGGCGGAGGCGGGACGGGTACTCCTGCGGCTCATGGTGTGCTCCTCGTTCGTCGATCAGCTGGTTCTGTCGATGTCGTGCGCGGTGACGGCGTCCGGCGCCCGTTCGGCGGACGCCGCGTCGGCCCTGTACGCGCAGCCGTACGGAGTGGGCACGAGCGGCTCCTTGACGAGGGTGGGAACGCCGTCCGGTCGGTGTGGGTCGGCCGATCTGCCCGGACGTGCTTCGCAGTTGGCGGCACCGAACCGATCGTGCCGACAGGTGCATGCCAAGAATGTGCCGGCAGCGATGGGGTTACTCGCCGGTACTTACGGCAGAGTAAGTCTGTGTGTCACTCAGTGACAAGATGTCTGCATGTGCCATTTCCGGCTCGCTCGCTATGCTGCGACGACCGGAGACAGAGGGCGGTGGGGCGAGGGTGTGCGAAGCGCCATCCGCGGAGCGGGGACGGACGATGCGAGCGGATGACGGGCCGTCGCTCGCCCAGCGACGCAGAGAGGCTCTCCGCTTCGACATCGCACGCGAAGCCGTCCGCCTCTTCGCCGCGCAGGGCGTCACCTGCACGACGGGTGAGCAGATCGCCCAGGCCGTGGGCATCTCCGCCCGCACACTGTGGCGCCACTTCCCCACCAAGGAGAGCTGCGTCCTGCCGCTTCTCGCGGCGGGGCTCGACTTCGCCATGGACCAACTGCGCCACTGGCCACCGGAGACGGGCCTGCTGGACTTCTTCACGGAATCCTGCCGGGGCGGCGGGCTGCATCCCGCGGACCCCGCCATCCTCGACCTGATCCGCATGACCTCCACCGACCCGGCGCTGCGCGCCGTCTGGCTCCAGGCCCACGACGACGCCCTGCCCGTCCTCGCGGCGCTCCTCGCCCGGCGGTCCGGCGGCGACGCCGACGACCTGAGGGTGAAGGTGCACGCGGCGACCATCAACGGAGCCCTGCGCGCGGCGACGGAGGACTTCGCCCGGCGGTTCGCGGATGACCCCGGGGCGGCGGACAGCGAGATCGTCACCTGCATCCTCGCCGCCCTGCGAGCGGCGTCGGAGGGCTTGCCCTACTGACGGCCGCGGAGGCGGGACGCGCGCGGCCGGTGCGGTGATCCCCGCGGGGGAATCCGCACCGGCCGCGCGAACGGCATGAGCGCCGCCCGTCGAGGGACGGATCGTGCGCACCCGTCCGGACTCAGCTGCCGGCGTCGGCGTTGAGGAGATCGAGGGCGCTCTGCTGGCATCCGTAGTCGGTCGTGCCGCCGCCCCCGACCCAGTGCGGGCCGTACTGATCGAGCGCGTTGCGGTTGCGGTCGTAGGCGCTGTTCGCCCAGCGCTTGATCGTCGTGGCATAGGGATGGTCGGACAACTGACGGTTGAGCCTGCCGAGTCCTCGGGCGTAGGCGCCCTTGAACGACGGGCCGTCCCCGGTGCAGGTGTCGCCCTCGCCCGGTTCGCGGAGCACGCCGTCCGTCTGGAGCTTGACCGTGGAGGCATCGGCCAGTGAGCGGGCCGTCGACAGCAGGCCGGTGTCGCCCGTCGCCCGGTACAGCTCGGTCAGCCCGCCCAGGACGACGCCCTGGTTGTACGTCCAGGTCGGCTGGCCGTTGTTGGCGCAGGAGCCGTCGAGACCGTCGTTGATCATCCGGTCGCCGTTGATCATGCCGCTGTTCCGGAACCAGTCCCAGGTGCGCTTCGACCGGTCCAGATAGGTGGTGTCACCCGGAATGCGGTTGTGCAGGGCCGCGTTGAGCTGCAGGAAGAGCTCGTTGGTGATGGCGTTCTTGTAGTTCCCGCCGGTGTTCCAGCGGACACCGCCGCCGCACGTGCTGTTCCAGTTCGCGTTCATGTGGTCCGCGTCCGCCCTCGCGGTGTCCAGATAGCGGCCGTCGCCCGTCAGGTCGTACGCGTTGATCCAGGCCAGCCCCCACCATCCGGTGTCGTCGAGGTACTCGTTCCTGAACTGCCCCTGCTGCGCGCCGATGTTCTTCTCGTAGGTCTCGGCGATCGCGTACGTGTAGCTGCCCATCCCGCTGATCCGGATGTTGTCGGTGAGGGCGGTGAGCGAGTTGGCTGCGGTCCACCAGCCGTTGCCGCCGAAGAGTTTGCTGCCGCGGTCGAACGACATCATCAGGGCGGTGGCGGCCGCGGTGCTCCTGGTGCCGGCGTTCCAGGTGGTCCGGGCCCAGGACGTGCACGCGACGCCGCCGCCGGCCGGCTGTCCGCAGGCCCGCAGGGCACCGACGCCCCGGGTGTTCCAGTCGTCGACGTTGTACATCTGGGTACGCCAACCCCGGCTCCCGGACGGCACGGTGGTGTCGCCCAGGAGGCTGCCCGACGACCAGGTCCGACCGCCGTCCATGGACCGGTCCAGCCACACCCTGTCACCCGGTCCGCCGTTGTCGATGGACGCCCAGCCCATCGCGTCGGCGTCGTCGAAGTGCAGCGCGAGGGTCCGGGAGGAGGCCCCGGCGGTCACGGCCACCCGGTCCTCGGGGCTCAGCGACGGGTCCCGCGCGTCACAGTGCTTGTTGCACACGGCCGCGGGCGCCGCCGACGCGGTGGCAGGTGTCCAGCCGACGGCGAGGCTCGCGGATAACGTTGTCAGGGCTGCGAGAAGTGCGACGGACGCAGATCTGCCTGGCTTCATGGAGAGGGCTCCTGAATCCTGGACGGTGGGGGGACGCTCCGCAATGCGGGGGCGAGCGCTCTCAGAAGTTAGCCATGCGCGGTCGAGGCGTCAATGGGCCGGAACGGGGGGCGCGCCCCCCGTTCCGGAGGTGCGGTGGTCAGTGCCCCTTCACGCCGCTCAGCTCGTTGGGGGCCTCGGCGAGGGTCGTCGAAGCCACCTGCTTCCCGGTCCCGATGTCGATGGCGGGCAGCTTCCTGGCCGACGGGTCCGAGACGTACGCGGTGTGGTCACGGACGAACAGTGCCGGGCGGGGCTTCTGCCGGTCCAACGGCTCCTGCCGCGAACCGGGCGCCGGAATCCGCTTGGTCACCTTGCCCGTCCCGGGGTCGATGACATGGATCCTGCCGTCGGTCCCCAGGACGAGTGCCTCACCGTGCGGACCGGGGCGGCGAACGGAAGGTGTAGCTGGTCCCGATGTCGACGAGACGCATCGTGCCGGTCTCCGTGTCGATCAGCGAGACCTGCTCGGGGCGCTCCAGCTCGGCGTCCGGGTCCTTCTTGAAGCAAATCCGGCGACTGCCCCGTCGCGGCTGAGCGGCGTGCCGCGCCCATCCGTACGGGCAGGGCGACGGACCTTTCGTAGGTCTCGCCGGTCCGGGTCCTCCGGCACTCCCCGCGAGTGCCGGAGACTCTGGCTGCCGAACCTCTTGACATAGCTGATCAACTGCTCGTAACTTGCGTGCAACATAGTACTAACGCGCGTTACTAAAGCGCGTAACCGAGCATGGCCCGCCAGTGGCGGGACGCAGGGAGCAGGCAAAGTGGCCACGAGCAAGGCGCGTCGCGTGACGATGAGTGAGGTGGCCGTCCGGGCCGGCGTCTCGCGTACCACCGTCTCCTTCGTCCTCAACGGGCGCGCCGACGTCGCCATCCCCGAAGACACCCGGGCCCGGATCCGGGCCGCCATCGAGGAGCTCGGCTACCGGCCCAACGCCGGGGCCAGGGCGCTCGCCGCCAAGCGCAGCGAGTGGTACGGGCTGATCACCGAGATCGTCACCGCCCCGTTCGCCGTGGACGTGATCAAGGGCGCGCAGGACCGGGCCTGGGCGGACGGGAAGTTCCTGCTGATCACCGCGGGCGACAGCGACCCCGCCATGGAGGCCGCCGCCTTCGACAAGCTCCTGGAGCAGCGGGCGGAAGGGCTGCTGTACGCCACCACCTGGCACCGTGCGGTGAAGCTGCCGCCCGCCGCACGCGAGGTGCCGGTCGTCCTGGTGAACTGCTTCGACGCGGACGGCGCACTGCCCTCCGTCGTCCCCGACGAGGCGGCGGGCGGGCACACAGCCACCCGACGCCTGCTCGACGCGGGCCACCGGCGCATCGGGTTCATCAACCTGGACACCGGTATCCCGGCAGCGGTGGGTAGGCGCCGGGGCTACGAGCAGGCGCTGCGCGAAGCCGGCCTGGACGTCGACGACAGCCTGGTCGTGCCGGGCCATGCCACCGCCGACGGCGGATACGCCGCTGCCTGCTCACTGCTCGACCGCACCGACCGGCCGACCGCGCTGTTCTGCGGCAACGACCGGACCGCGATGGGCGCCTACGACGCCATCAAGGAACGTGGACTGCGGATCCCGGACGACATCGCCGTCATCGGATTCGACAACCAGGAGCTCATCGCCGCCTACCTGCGGCCCGGCCTCACCACGGTCGCCCTGCCGTTCGAACTCATGGGAGCCAGGGGCGTCGACATGCTCGGCGCTCTCACAGCGGGACAGCCGCTCACCACCACACAGGTGACGGTCGACTGCCCGCTGATCGAACGCTCGTCGGTCTGACTGCGAATCAGCCCGACGGGAATCCTCACCCGTCTTCGGTCAATGTGAAGAGAGAGAAGAGACATCATTATGGCACCGTCGATACGTGCCCGGCGCTTCCGGACGGCCGCACTGGTCGCCCCCGTCGTCACCGCGGCCCTGCTGCTCTCCGGCTGCAGCGGTACCGGAACCGCCGCGGCGGGGGACACCTCCGGCAAGCAGCTCCTCACGATCCCCCGTGAGGACTTCGCCACCTTCACCCGCAACTTCAACCCGTTCGCCCCCGGCCAGGTGATCGCACCGCTGACCACCCAGGCCGTCTACGAGGCGATGCTGGTCTACAACCCGGCCAACGGCAAGGCCACTCCGTGGCTGGCCACCTCCTGGGAGACCACGCCGGACGGGAAGACCGTCACCTTCACGCTGCGGGACGGCGTCAAGTGGTCCGACGGCAAGCCGCTGACCGCCGAGGACGTGGCGTACACCTTCGGCCTCCAGAAGAAGCTGCTCGGCGGTTACGAGTTCCTGAAGACGGCGAAGGCCGAGGGCACGAACAAGGTTGTCTTCTCCCTCACCAAGCCCTACTCGCCGGGCGTGTTCGAGCTCGGCAAGCAGGTCATCGTGCCCAAGCACGTGTGGGAGAAGGTCAAGGACCCGGCGAAGGACACCAACCCGAACCCGGTCGGTTCCGGCCCGTACACCAAGGTCGCCAACTTCCAGAGCCAGTCGTACGAGCTCCGCAGGAACCCCGAGTACTGGCAGCCGGAGAAGCAGCGGATCGAGGGCATCCGGGTCCTCGGCTTCTCCGGCAACGACAGCGCCAACCTGGCCTTCGTCAACGGTGAGGCGGACTGGACCCAGTCGTTCATCCCGGACATCAAGAAGAGCTTCGTCGCCAAGAACCCCCAGCACAACAAGTACTGGTACCCGAGGACCGGGTCCATGATCGACTGGACGATGAACACCACCAAGGCGCCGTTCGACGACGCCGCGGTGCGCAAGGCGCTCAGCCAGGCCGTCGACCGCGAGAGCGTCACCAAGGTCGGCATGAACGGCTACACCGCGCCCGCCGACTGCACGGGCCTGTCCGGTGGTTACGACAAGTGGCGTGACACCGCCGTAGCGGGCTCCTGCACCTGGACGAAGCACGACGCGGCCGCCGCCGGAAAGGCGCTGGACGCGGCGGGCTACAAGAAGGGCTCCGACGGCAAGCGCAAGCTCAAGAACGGCAAGCCGTTCGCCTTCGACATCTCCGTCGGCTCCGCCTCTTCCGACTGGCTGTCCGTCGCCAACATCATCAAGCAGAACCTCGCCGAGATCGGCGTCACCGCCACCGTGAAGTCCCCCGACTGGGCGGCGGTCGTCAGCAGTTACGAGACGGGCGAGTACGACACCGGCATCGTCTGGAGCGACAACGGCGCCACGCCCTACCAGTTCTACAAGACCACGATGGGCACCGAAACGGTCAAGCCCGTCGGCACCAGGGCGCTGAACAACTACCACCGCTTCGGCGACAAGCAGGCCGACACGCTGCTGAACGAGTTCGCCGCCGAGCCCGACGCCGCAGGGCAGCAGAGCAAGGCCACTGCCCTGCAGAAGCTGTTCGCAGAGAAGGCGCCCGTCGTGCCGCTCTTCCCCGGCCCGGAGTGGGGCGCGTACACCGACAGCCGGTTCACCGGCTGGCCCACGGAGGACAACCCGTACGCCACGCTCACCAACCGCGGAGACACCACCGTCCTCGTCCTGACGAGCCTGAAGCCCGTCAAGCACTGACACCCCGTCACTCCGGTGGCCCGCCCGCGCCGACAGCACGGCGGGCCACCGGCCCCTCACAGAACCGAAAGAGGGACCAGTGCGTTACATCCTGCGCAACCTGGGCTTCTACCTGCTCGCCTTCTGGGCTTCCATCACCCTGAACTTCCTGCTGCCCCGCTTCATGCCGGGCGACCCCGTCTCCCGGATGTTCGCCCGCTCGCAGAGCCAGATGCAGCCGGAACAGATCGACCAGATCCGCCGGCTCTTCGGCCTCGACCACCGGCCGATGTGGGAGCAGTACATCGACTACATCAAGGATGTCTGCACCGGGAACATGGGCATCTCCCTGTCCCGCTTCCCGACGCCCGTCTCCGAGGTCATCGCCTCCCAGATCGGCTGGACCCTGCTGCTCGGCGGTACCTCGCTGGTCATCGCCGTCGTCATCGGCAACCTGCTGGGCATTCTTGCCGCCTGGCGCCGCGGCGGCGTCCTCGACTCGGTGTTCCCGCCGCTGCTCGTCTTCGCCGGCTCGTTCCCTTACTTCTGGCTCGCCATGGGCGCGCTCTATCTGTTCGGCATGACGCTGGGCTGGTTCCCGATGCGGCACGCCTTCGACGTCGGCTTCACCCCCGAACTGTCCTGGGCGTTCATCTCCAATGCGGCCACACATCTCGTGCTCCCCGCACTGACGATCGTCCTCGTGTCGATCGGCGGCTGGATGCTCGGCATGCGTAACACCATGATCGCGACGGTCGCCGAGGACTACATCACCATGGCAGAGGCCAAGGGTCTCAGCCCGAACCGGATCATGTTCCGGTACGCCGCACGCAACGCGATGCTGCCGTCCGTCACCAACTTCGGCATGGCGCTCGGATTCGTGGTCGGCGGCGCGCTGCTCACCGAAGTCGTCTTCGCCTACCCCGGCGTCGGCTTCCAGCTGCTCGCCGCGGTCCAGGGCCTCGACTACCCGCTGATGCAGGGCATCTTCCTCACCATCACCGCCGCCGTGCTGGTCGCCAACTTCCTCGTCGACCTCGTCTATGTCCGTCTCGACCCGCGTGTGCGCGTCCGCTGAGCGGCTGAGAAGGAGAAGACCCCCATGAGTGTCCTCGACTCCCACACGGAGCAGGCCGCACCGCCGGCCGGCACACCCTCGGCCGATATCCCGGCCACCCCCGGCGCGGCCGCACCGGACTGCTGCGCGCGCTCCTGGCCAACCGCAAGGCACTGTTCGGCGCCGTCGTCCTGGTCCTGTTCGTCCTGCTCGCGCTGCTGGCCCCGCTGATCGCACCCGGCGACCCGTCGAAGATCAACAGTCAGGGTGCATCGGCCCCCTCGGCGGAGCACCTCCTCGGCACGACCGCCAAGGGCCAGGACGTCCTCGCCCTCACCCTGTGGGGCGCGCGCAGTTCGCTGTTCGTCGGCTTCTCGGTCGGCCTCGCGGCGACCGCACTCGCCGTGCTCGTCGGCATGGCCTGCGCCTACTTCGGCCGGATCGTCGACGACGTCCTGTCGCTCGTCACCAACATCTTCCTGCTGGTGCCCGGCGTACCGCTGCTGGTGATCCTCGCCGCGTTCATGCCGCCCGGCACCGCGACCGTGATCCTGGTGCTGGTCGTCACCGGCTGGGCGGGCTCCGCCCGGGTGCTGCGCGCCCAGGCCAAGTCGATCCGCGGCAAGGACTTCGTCGCCGCCTCCGTCGTCACCGGTGAGAGCGCCGTACGGATCATGTTCAGGGAGATCCTGCCGAACATGGCCTCCGTCGTCATGACGACCCTGCTGGGCTGCGTCATCTTCGGCATCGGCGCCCAGGCGGGCCTGGAGTTCCTCGGCCTCGGTGACGCGAGCGTCGTCAGCTGGGGCACCAACCTCTACTGGGCGGGCAACGACGGTGCGCTGATGACCGGCGCCTGGTGGGTGTTCGTCCCTTCCGGTCTGTGTATCGCCCTGGTCGCCTTCGCCCTCGCGATGGCCAACTACGCGGTCGACGAGATCACCAACCCGAGGCTGCGCGCCCGCCGCACCAAGACCACCAAGACCGCCAAGTCCTCCACGACTTCCTTGAAGAAGGGCTGAACGATGACTTCGTCCTCTCACCAGCCTGTGCTGGATGTACAGAACCTCCGTGTCGAGTACCGCGGTGACGGCCGCAGCGTCGTCGGCGCCGACAACGTCTCCTTCACCATCGGAGCCGGCGAGATCTTCGGACTCGCGGGGGAGTCCGGCTGCGGCAAGTCGACGGTCGCCAACGCCGTGATGCGCCTGCTGAAGCCGCCCGCGCAGATCACCGGATCGGTCACTTTCAAGGGCCGCGACATCCTCGCGATGGACGCGAAGGAGCTGCGCGCGTTCCGCTGGCGGGAGATCGCCATGGTGTTCCAGTCCGCGATGAACTCGCTCAACCCGGTCCTCACCATCGGCGAGCAGATCGGCGACATCTTCACCACCCACGAGCGGATGAAGAAGCGCCACGCCCGGGAGCGCTCCGGCGAACTCCTCGAACTCGTCGGCATCGACCCGGCCCGGCTGAAGTCCTATCCGCACCAGCTGTCCGGCGGGATGCGCCAGCGCGTCGTCATTGCGATGGCCGTAGCCCTGAAACCGTCCCTGCTCATCATGGACGAGCCGACCACCGCCCTCGACGTCGTGGTCCAGCAGGAGATCATGGCGCAGATCGGCGATCTCCAGCGCGAGCTGGGGTTCTCCGTTCTCTTCATCACCCATGACATGTCACTGATGGTCGAGCTCTCCCACCGGATGGGCGTCATGTACGGGGGCCGGCTCGTCGAGCTCGCGGCGGCGAAGGAGATCTTCGCCGATCCTCTGCACCCGTACACCCGGGCGCTGATGAAGGCGTTCCCGCCGCTGACCGGTCCGCGGACCGAGCTCACGGGCCTCGCCGATGTGCCGCGTACGGGACAGAGCTGCGGCTTCCACGCCCGCTGTCCCGACGGCCGCTCGGACTGCTCGACGAACATCCCCGACCTGCGCGAGGTGGCCACCGGCCGGTTCGTCGCCCAGACCAGTGGAGGCGCGCGATGACGCCCACGGCCACCACGACCCGTGCCCCGCTGATGAGTGTGCGCGGGCTCACCAAGGACTTCCGGATGGGCGGACTGTTCTCCCGCGACCGCCACCGGGCCCTCAACGCCGTCGACCTGGACATCCCGCACGGCCGGATCGTCGCCCTCGTCGGCGAGTCCGGCAGCGGCAAGTCCACCCTCGCCCGCTGTCTCGCACGGCTGGAACAGCCGAGCGCGGGGCAGGTCCTGCTCGACGACCAGGACGTCCTCAAGACCCAGAAGCGGGGCGCCTCGCGTGCGTACCGCGGCGCGGTCCAGATGGTGTTCCAGGACCCCTTCGGTTCCCTCAACCCCGTCCACCGCGTCGAGCACTTCCTGCGCCGCGCCCTGCTCGTGCACGGGCGCCCCGCCGGGGAGAGCGAGCTGCGCGAGCTCATGACCACGGTCGGTCTCACCGAGGACATGCTCCAGTCCTATCCGCACGAACTCTCCGGCGGTCAGCGCCAGCGTGTCGCCATCGCCCGCGCCCTCGCCGTCGATCCCCGGCTCGTCCTCGCCGACGAACCGACCTCGATGCTCGACGTCTCCGTACGCGTCGGCATCCTCAACCTGATGCGACGGCTGCGTGACGAGCACTCCATCTCGATGCTCTACATCACGCACGACCTGGCCTCGGCCCGCTATGTCGCCGACACGACCCAGGTGCTGTTCGCCGGTGAACTCGTCGAGGGCGGCGACTCGCTCGCCCTGATGGACCAGCCCGCCCACCCGTACACCCAGCTCCTGCTCTCCGCCGTGCCCGACCCCGAGCGGACCGAGCCCTACGACCCTGCCCTGCGGGCCAGGCTGCGCGCCGCCGTACTGACGCCGGAGACCTGCCCGTACGAGGACGAGGGCACCTGCAGCCGCACGGAGCCCGTCCGCCATGTCGTCGGCGAGGACGACGAGCAGCCGCACTGGGTGCGCTGCCACCTGTATGCCCCCGCCACGCCCACCGCGCGCCGCGTCCTGACCGCGGCCACCCCGGAAGCCGAGAACGTCTGATCATGACCCACGACCTCACCCTGCCCCGCGCCCGCCACGAGGACGCGCCGAAGGGCCTGGCCGAGCGTGCGGCCCTCGACCCGCACCGGCCCCGCTTCCACTTCACCGCCCCCGGCGGCTGGCTCAACGACCCCAATGGACTGTCCCATTGGGACGGCGTCTACCACCTCTTCTACCAGTACAACCCCCTCGCCGCCGCCCACCACCGCATCCACTGGGGCCACGCCACCAGCCGCGACCTCGTCACCTGGACCGATGAACCCGTCGCGCTCGTCCCCGGTACGGAAGGCCCCGACCGCGACGGCTGCTGGTCCGGTGTCCTCGTCGACGACGGCGGCACCCCGACCCTCGTTTACTCCGGCCGGCACGGGGAGCACGAACTCCCGTGCGTGGCCATCGGATCGCCCGATCTGCGCAGCTGGCGCAAGGACCCCGCCAACCCGGTGATCGCCGCCCCGCCGGAGGGCGACATCACCGCCTTCCGCGACCACTGCGTCTGGCGCGAGAACGGCGTCTGGCGCCACCTCGTCGGCTCCGGTATCCGCGGTACCGGCGGCACCGCCTTCCTGTACGAGTCCGAGGACCTGCGCGACTGGCGGTACGTCGGCCCCCTCCTCACCGGCGACGCGAGCACCGGCACGGCCGCCGACCTCGACTGGACCGGCACCATGTGGGAGTGCGTCGACCTCTTCCGGCTCGACGGGACCGACATCCTCGCCTTCTCCGCGTGGGACGAGGGCACCACGCACTACCCGCTCTACTGGACCGGCACCTACGAGGGCGACACGTTCGTCCCGCGCGAGCTGCACCGGCTCGACTACGGGCAGCGGTACTTCTACGCCCCGCAGTCCACCCGGGACGCACTCGGCCGCCGCATCATGTTCGGCTGGCTCCAGGAAGGACGTGACGAGGACGCCATGGCCGAGGCCGGCTGGTGCGGGGCGATGTCCCTGCCCCGCGTCGTCACCCTCGGCAGCGACGGCAGCCTGGTGCAGGCACCCGTCCCCGAGCTCGCGCGACTGCGCCGCGACGCCGTACGCACCGGCCCGTTCACGGTCACCGACGGCACCCGCGTACAACTCGACGACGTACGCGGCGACCAGCTGGACATCGAGACGACCCTGCGGCTCGCCCCGGGCGCCGTCGCCCGGCTCGTGGTACGGGAGTCCGCCGACGGCTCCGAGCGGACAGTGATCGAAGTGGCGCGCGCCGAGGACGGCGCGGGCACCCTGCGGCTGTGCCGCGAGGCGAGCAGCCTCGACTCGTCCGTCGACGCCGAACCCCGGTACGGGGAGCTGCCGTTGAACGGCGACGGCGTGGTCGACCTGCGGGTGCTTGTCGACCACTCTGCGCTGGAGATCTTCGCCAACGGCCGGGCGCTGGCCGCCCGGATCTACCCGACCCTTCCCGATGCGCTCGGCGTGGGCGTCGCAGCAGTCGGTGAAGTCGCCGTGGAGCGGCTCGACGCCTGGCAGATGGCCGCCGTCTTCGACGGCCCCCGCCCGCTCTGGCCGTGACACCTTTCCCCCTTCTTCGCTGTACTTCACCTGAGGAGACGACGATGTCCATCTCTCGGCGTGCGATCCTGTCGACGGTCGGCCTGACGCTGCTGACCCCGCTGGCCGGAGTGGCCGGCCCGGCCTCGGCTTCCCCATCGGCTTCGGCTTCGGCCAAGGCCCGCCTGACATCGCTGACCGGTGATCTTGCGGCGATCCCCGATCCGCTCGCAGTCACCGGCACCTGGTCCCGTACCGCAGACGGCGGACAGCGGGTGGTGACGGGGTCCGACCGCAATGCTGTCGCCCTGTCCGAGCAGCGCATCGGAGCCGTCGCCGGGTACACGGCCCGCATCACCGTCGACGCCGGATCGCCGCAAGCGGTCGGCTCGTTGGTCGTCCGGGCCACCGACGACGGCTCCGCCGGATACGCGGCGAGCCTCGACCCCCACCTGGGCCGGGTCCGCCTCTTCGACCTGGCGACCGGCCGCGATCTCGCGCCGCCCGCCGAGGTCACCGCCGTGCCCGGCACCGGCTACTTGCTCGAAGTCACGCTGGACGGCCCGCAGTTGACGGTCTCCGTGGACGGCGTCCAGGTCATCGCCGCGCAGGACACCACGTACGAACACGGAGCCGCCGGGCTGCACGCCTACAACGGCACCGTGCTCTTCGGGGTACCCGGCGTCCGTACCGTCACCACCACGGCCACCGGCTGGACCACAACCGGTGGCACCTGGAACGCCACGGCATTCGGCTGGCTCGCCCAGGCCCCCGCCGACACCAACACCCGTGCCATGGCGGCCACCCGGGTGTACGACACCTCCTACCAGGCCGACGTCCAGATCCACGATCCGTACGCCGTCGCCGCCCTGCTGCTGCGCACCGACGCGGGGGGCACCTCCGGCTACGGCGTCCAGATCGACCCGAACCAGAACCGGCTGCGGCTCTACCGCATCGACGGGGACACCACCCTCGGCACCTACAGCACACCCATCGAGGCCGGGAAGGTCTACCGCATCCTGGTCAGGGCGGACGGGAAGCGGCTCACGGTCCGCTGGCAGACCGACTTCATCGCCCCCGACGGCTACGCACCGGTGATCACGGCCGAGGACGCCACGCACACCGCCGGGCGGCTCGGCGTCCAGGCGTACAATGGCTCGGTCTCCTTCGAGAACGTCGCCGCCACCGACCTGGTGACGGACCTTCAGGGCTGGTCGGCCGTGTCCGGCCGCTGGACCCCCGACCTGCGTGGCATCCGGGCCGAGGGCGCCGGTGCGCTGCGGATCGCACCCTTCCCGGGCGGCGACACGCTGCTGAGCGCCGATGTCCTCCTGGCGGGGGCGGCGACAGCGGGCCTGGTGGTCCGTGCGGACCGGACGGGTGCGGGAGGCTACGAGGTACGCCTCGGCGCGAACGGTGTACGCCTTCTGGACCGCAAGGACGGAAGTGTCCTCGCCCAGGCCGCACCACCCGTACGCCCCTTTGCTGCAGGCTCCACCTACCGCACCGAGGCACGCGCTCTGGGCAGGAGACTCACCGTGACGGTCGACGGCGTCCAGGTCCTGACCGCCACCGTGTCCCGCACCGGCGGAACCGCCGTCGGGCTGGCGGTGACCGGGGGAACGGCCGTCTTCCAGGAGGTCCGTGCGCGCACTCCGCAGACGTACTACACGGACGCCTACCGGCCCGCGTACCGCTACACCCAGCTCGCCTCGCGCACCAGCGACCCCAACGGACTCGTCCGGTACAAGGGCGAGTACCACCTCTTCCACCAGGACGCCGGCCAGTGGGCGCACGCCGTGTCCACCGATCTGCTGCACTGGCGTGCCCTGCCCGTCGCCCTCCCCGTCTCCGAATTCGGCCACACCTGGTCCGGATCCTGCGTGGTCGACGCCGACGACGCCAGCGGACTCTTCGGGGGCCGCTCCGGGCTGCTCGCCTTCTACACCAGCTACCACCCGGACAAGCCCGGCGGGAACCAGTCGGTGCGTCTTGCCTCCAGCAAGGACAAGGGCCGCTCCTGGCAGTGGTACGGCACCGACCCCGTCGTACAGAATCCGGGCGGCCCGGACGGCGGCTGGGACTTCCGTGACCCGAAGGTCGTCCGCGACGAGGAGCACGGCCAGTGGGTGATGGTGGTCTCCGGCGGCGATCATGTCCGCTTCTTCACCTCCACCGACCTGCTGCACTGGACCCACAGCTCCTCCTTCGGCTACGGGGACTGGGTCGTCGGCGGCGTCTGGGAGTGCCCGGACCTGTTCCCGCTTCCCGTCAACGGCGAGCCGGACCGGGTGCGTTGGGTGCTCGCCCTGTCCACCGGAGCGGTCCGCGGGACGGACGGCTCGGCCGCGGAGTACTTCCTCGGCGACTGGGACGGCGCCACCCTCACCACCACCAACACGGCGGGCACGCCGCTGCGCGCCGAGGCGGGCCGCGACTACTACGCCGCCATGACCTTCGCCGGACTGCCGGACGGCCGACGCGTCCAGCTCGGCTGGCTCAGCAACTGGGACTACGCGTTCAGCGCACCTACCGGCGAGTGGAACGGCCAGCTGTCCATTCCGCGCGAACTCACCCTCTCCGACAAGGGACTTGTCCAACACCCCGTCGCCGAGACCGAGACCCTGCGCAAGGACAGCACCACCGTCAGGGGAGTCACCGTGCGCCCCGACTCCGCGAACCCGCTCGCAGCCGTCCGCGGGCGCTCGTACGAGATCGAGGCCGAGATCGCCCTGCCGGATACCGGTTCCGCCACCGAATTCGGCTTCCGGCTCCGGACCGGGGGAGACCGGCGGACCGTCGTCGGTTACGACGTCGCCGCCGGCCACCTCTTCGTGGACCGTACGGCCTCCGGCATCTCCGATTTCACGGAACACTTCGCGGGGCGGACCACCGCTCCGCTGCCGCTCGACACCACCGACGGTGAACGACGCCTGCGCATCCGGCTGTTCATGGACACCTCCTCGGTCGAGGTGTTCGGCGGCGAAGGACAGGTCACGATCAGCAGCCTCCTCTTTCCCGAACCGGACGACCGGGGCATGGCGTTCTATGCCGGCGGAGGCTCCGCCCGCATCGTCGCGCTGACCGTGCACCGGCTGGCGGACGTCTTCCGGGTGACGGACACCGGAGAGGAGACCGACGCGAGCCCCGGCGGCGGAGAATTCCGCAGCAGTGGACTCGGCGACCTCACCGTTGTTCCCGCCGGGCACTGGGAGACCACCGGCGCCGGCCGCACCGGGGTTTTCGACCGGGACTCGACCGCCGTCTCCACCACCGAGTACGGCGATCTGGAACTGACCACGCTGGTGCGGTTCGGCGGACCGGACGGGACCAGCGGCGCTGGTTCCGTACTGCTGCGCGCCTCGCCCGACACCACCGACGGGTATGCCGTCAACCTCGACCCGAACCTGCGGACGGCCCGGCTGTTCCGCAAGGACGGCGGGCAGACGACCGTACTCGCCGAAGTGCCCCTGCTGCTGCGCACCGGAACGAGCCTTCCGCTGCGGATCAGGGCCCGGGGCAGCCGGATCGAGGTGTCCATCGATGACCGGCCGGTCATCGATGTGACGGACACCCGGTTTACACGCGGCAGGATCGGGCTCAATGTGTTCGGAGGCCGCACCGCCTACCAGGACACCTTCGTCACAGCACTCCAGGAGACCCCAGCCTCATGACCGACAGACTCGACCTGCTGGTCATCGGCGAATGCGTCGCCGACATCGTCCGGCTGCCGGGCGCGGCCGATCAGGTCCACCCGGGCGGCAGCCCTGCCAACGTCGCCTACGGTCTGGCCAGGCTCGGGCGGAACACCACCCTGCTCACCCAGCTCGGCCCGGACGACAACGGGCGGCTGATCAGGAACCGTCTGACAGCCGCCGGGGTGGAGGTCCGCAGCGACGGCGCCACCGCGCCCACCCCGTCCGCCGCCGTCACCCTGGACGACGGCGGCCGGGCCACGTACGTCTTCGAGATCACCTGGACCCTGGCCCCCGGGACACCCCCACGGTCGCCGCACCACGTCCACACCGGTTCCGTCGCGGCGGTGATGGAGCCGGGCGCCGCGTCCGTCCTGGCCGGCGTCAAGGCCCTGCGGGAATCCGCGACGGTCAGCTACGACCCCAACGTGCGCCCGGAACTGATGGGCGACCACGCCACCGCCGTACGCGGGGTCGAGCGCCTTGTCGCGCTCAGCGATGTCGTCAAGGCCAGCGACGAGGACCTGGAGTGGCTGTATCCGGGGGAGGATCCCGAGGACGTCGCCGAGCGATGGCTCGCCACCGGCCCGGCCGTCGTCCTCGTCACCCGCGGGGGAGACGGCGCCCTGGCCGTCCTCCCCGGCGGGCCGGTGGCGGTCGGCGCACCGCGCACGGACGTCGTGGACACGGTCGGGGCGGGCGACGCGTTCATGTCGGGCACCCTGCACGCCCTCGCCTCGCACGGGCTGCTCGGCCCGGACGGCCGGGAGCGCTTGCGAGCCCTGGACCGGGCCACCGTCACCGACGTCCTGCGCCACGCCGCGGCCTCCGCCGCCGTGACCGTCGCCCGGGCCGGTGCCAACCCGCCGGACGAACCGGAGCTCCGGGCCGCACTCGCCCGGTTCTGATCCGGACGGGCAGGACGGTGTCACCTCCCCGCCCACCGTGGAGGGGCGTGACACCGGGCGCGCGCCCTCGTGTGCGTCGTCACGGGGTGCAGGCCTCGGCGATCGACAGGCTGTTCTCGTAGAGGTGGTGCCGGGTGATCCGGCCGTCCTCGGCGGTGAGGTGCAGCGCGAACGGGCCCTCGAAGGACTTTCCCGTCGCGCGTACGGTCCCCGCCAGACGCCCCAGCAGGACGGCCTCGGTGCCGTCGATGAGGAAGGTGTCCACACAGGCGCGCGCGTCCTCGGGCACACAGTGCTCCATCAGCTCCGTGAACTGCGCCGCGCAGTCGGCGGCGGTGGACCGCGGGCGGATCCACGGGACGCCGGGGTTCTCGGCGAGCAGCCAGTCGACCTCCTCCGCGAACAGCGCGACGAGCCGCCGGGTGTCCCCGGCCAGGCGGGCGGCGAGGAAGTCCCGTACGACGGTCCGGGTGGCCTCGGCGACGGAATCCGGGGCGGTGGTGGGCGTGACGGACATGGCGCTCTCCGGGTGGCTGCGGACGGATCCGGCGGGGGTTCCCGTGGATGCGCCCGATCCTGCCGGGGGACGGGAGGCCGGTCGATTACCTGCGGGGTAATGAGCCTCCGGGAGGCGCCGCCCCTAGGCTCCCCGCGCGCCGTGACAGCTGGGGCGACGGCCCTACCCCCGGTCTGCGGAGCCGTCGACATCGCGTTCCGGTGGAGGGCATCCCCTCACACGCACCAGGAGCCGGCGTGTCGATGGCGTTCGCTTCCCCGTCCGGCCCGTCCGATCCGTTCGGTGACCTGCTGAACAGGTTCTTCGGCATGTCGCCCGCCTCCTCGCCACCGGCCGTGCAGCGGGTGCCGATCGGGCGGCTCCTGACCGAGTAGTCGCACGAACCCCTCGGTCTCGCCACCCGGCGGGCCGTCGAGGACGGCACGTCCGACCTCGACACCGAGTACCTCCTGTGGGCTGCCACGCCGGTCGAGCCCGCGCGGAGGCTGATGTCGGAGGGCGGCGCGGACCCCGACACGCCGGCCGCCCGGATCGCCGAGGTGCTGCCCCGGGAGCCGAGTCCTGCGAGCCGTCCTCGGAACCGGGCCTCACCCCGGCGGCGAAGCACACCCTCGCCACCGCCTACGCCCATTCCCAGGCGGCGGGGTGTCCTGCATCGGACCCGAGCACATCCTCGGCGCACTCCTCGGCGACGCCGACTCCGGTGCGCCCTCTGCGGTGTGTTCATGGCCTGGGCGGCGCTCCACCTGATGTACGTCACGCGGTACGCGTACATCTACTACCTGCCGGACGGGGGCGGGATCGACTTCAACACCGACGACCCGCCCCGGTACAGCGACTTCCTCTACTTCAGCTACAACCTCGGGATGACGTACCAGGTCTCCGACACCGACGTCTCCAGCTCCACGATCCGCGCGATCTCCCTGCGGCACTGTCTGCTGTCCTACGTCTTCGGGGCCAGTGTCCTGGCGACCACCATCGATCTCGTCGCGGGAATCGTCACGCGCCGACCGGGGGAGGGAGCCCTCGCGTCACGGTGCCGTATACCCACCCGCTCTCCGGCCGGTGACGCTCAACCGGACGGCGTGGCCGGGGGCCGAACCCCGAACCACTGCGCGGCGCCGAACTCCTCGAACCGCTCGGCCTCGGCGAATCCCAGCTTCGCCGCGAGGCGCATGGAACGGTCGTTGGCGAACTGGGTGCAGAGCACCACCGGCTCGCCGGGAAGTGCCTCGGTGAACCAGGCGAGTGCCGCCCCGCACGCCTCGGCCGCGTACCCGCGCCCCCACGCCTCCGGCAGGAACATGTACCCGAGCTCGGCCTCCCCGGCATCCGGACGCAGGTGCCCCGGGCGCCCGGCGTCACGTCGATCGAGCGAGACCGTGCCGATCATCGCTCCGTCGAGATCGATCACGAAGAGGCCCGGGCGCTGCCCGGGGACCCCGGGCACCGCGCGTTCGAGCTCGTCACGCGGCCGATGGCCACCGAGGTAGGTGCCCACCTCCGGCGAGGCGAACAGCTCGACGAACGCCGCACGGTCCCGGGCCTCGGACTCGCGGAGCACGAGCCGTTCGGTCCGTATCGGGGCAGGTGGCCAGGTGACGGGTCCCAGTCCGGTCATGGCGGGCAACCTATCGCACGGTCCGGAACAACGATGGCGCCCGGGCCCCGATCGCCTCGGCGGCGACAAGGCGTGAAACTCCCGCCGCAGGGCCGGGGATTCGGTTTCACGATCGAGCGCCGATGCCTCCCCGGGGCCACCGGCCTGTCCGGCGCGATCTGCCGGACAGGCCGGTGGCGACCGGCACGTCGCAGCAGTCAGGGTTGGGGGGTGAGGTATCCGCCCATGGTGGTGAAGTATTCGGTGGCGGGGAGTTCCTGGCCGTTGTGGGTGCGGACTCGTGTGATGGCGAGGCCGTGGTTGTTGCCGGTGCGGGCGTCGTTTCCGGTGACGATGACGACGCCGTTGTTCTCGCGGTAGAAGATGCGGCCGGGGGTGCCGCCGTAGCGGTTTTCGGAGACGGTGGCGGTGAGGATTTCGAGGCGTTGGCCTTTGTGGAAGGTGTAGGCGGTGGGGTAGGGGTGGGACTGGGCGCGGACGAGGCGTTCGAGGTCGTGGGCGGGCCAGTTCCAGTTGATGCGGATGTCTTCGGCGGAGCGTTTGTGGAAGAACGTGGCTTTGGTGCGGTCCTGTTTGGTGAATTGGGTGTGTCCGGCGGCGATGAGGCTGAGTGCGCCGGTGGTGACGGGGCTGATGAGGTCGACGGTTTTGTGGAAGAGGTCGGTGGCGGTGTCGGTGGGGGCGACGGGGATGGCTTCCTGGAGGACGATGTCGCCGGCGTCGAGTTCGTCGTCCATGAGGTGGGCGGTGACGCCGACTTCGGGTTCGTTGTTGATGAGGGCCCAGATGAGGGGGGAGAACCCGGCGTATTTCGGCAGGAGTGAGTCGTGGATGTTGAGGGTGCCGTGGCGGGGGAGGTTGAAGATGTGCGGGGGGATCCAGGTGCGCCAGTTGTTGGCGACGATGATGTCGGGGTCGGCTCCCTTGAGGCGTTCGAGGAGTTCTTCGTCGTCGGGGCGGTTGCGGATGAGGACGGGGATGCCGTGTTCCGCGGCGAGGTCGGCCACGGAGTCGGACCAGATTTTTTCGTAGGCGTGTTCGCTCTTGGGGTGGGTCACGACCAGGACCACGTCGTGCTCGGAGTCCAGGAGGGCTTGCAGGGTGCGGTGGCCCCAGGTCTGGTAACCGAACATGACGACCCGCATGGGTTCTCCTCAGCGTAGGAAATGACCCGAGACAGTAAAGCAAGGCTTACCTAAGGATGCAACGGCGGTGCGAACTGCCCCAGTTGGCGCCCTTCGGTGACCCGCTCGTCCGCTCTGTCCTATCGACAGCTTCGAGAGATTAGCTTAGGCTCACCTAAATTGCAGTGGGCCGCTCCGTCGGCGTGCCCGTCTATCGCACCTTCCCCCACGCCTGACAGGCGGCTTCCCCGCACGATGGGAGTGACATGTCACAGGTTCTTCCTGGCGACGCACCACTGGTACACGACCTCATTGGCATCGGCTTCGGGCCGTCCAATGTGGCCATGGCGATCGCGATCAGCGAGCACAACGCGCGTGCTGGCACGCAGGAGGCAGTCACCGCTCACTTCTTCGAGCAGCAGCCGCAGTTCGGCTGGCACCGCGGCATGCTGATCGACGACGCCACCATGCAGGTGTCCTTCCTCAAGGACCTGGTGACGCTCCGGAACCCGACCAGTGAGTTCAGCTTCCTCTGCTACCTGAAGAGCAAGGGGCGGCTGGTCGACTTCATCAACCACAAGAACCTCTTCCCGCTGCGGGTCGAGTTCCACGACTACTTCGAGTGGGCCGCGGCCCAGGTCGACGACATGGTCTCCTACGGCAACGAGGTCGTCGGGGTCACACCTGCCGTGCGTGACGGTGTCGTGGAGTACATGGACGTGACGGTCCGGTCGGGCGAGGGTCTCGAGGTCCACCGGGCCCGCAACCTCGTCATCGGCACCGGACTGCGCCCCCTCATGCCGGAGGGCATCGAGCGCGGCGACCGCGTCTGGCACAACTCCGACCTGCTGGCGAAGGTCGCCGGGCTGGAGGGCACCTCGCCCTCCAGGTTCGTCGTCGTGGGCGCCGGGCAGAGCGCCGCCGAGAACGTCGCCTACCTGCACCGCGTCTTCCCCGAGGCCGAGATCTGCGCGGTCTTCTCGCGCTACGGCTACAGCCCCGCGGACGACAGCAGCTTCGCCAACCGGATCTTCGACCCCGAGGCGGTCGACCAGTACTTCACGGCGCCGGACGAGATCAAGCGCAAGCTGATGGACTACCACGGCAACACCAACTACGCCGTGGTGGACATCGACCTCATCGACGACCTGTACCGCCAGGCGTACCAGGAGAAGGTCCTCGGCACCGAGCGGCTCCGCTTCCTCAACGTGTCCCGGCTCGCCGGGGTGGAGGAGACGCCGGAGAAGGTCCGGTCCACCGTGAAGTCCCTCGTCACGGGTGAGGAGACCGATCTGGACGCCGACATCGTGGTGTTCGCCACCGGCTACAGCCCCGTCGACCCCCTCGGCCTCCTCGGCGAGGTCGCGGACCGCTGCCTCCGCGACGACGCGGGCCGGGTCCGCGTCGAGCGCGACTACCGCATAGCGACCGACTCCGACCTGCACTGCGGCATCTACCTGCAGGGCGGCACGGAGCACACGCACGGCATCACGTCGTCCCTGCTGTCCAACACCGCGATCCGGGTCGGTGAGATCCTGGACTCACTGCTCGACCGGGGCGTCAAGTCCGCCCCCGACGAGGCCCGGCGTGTCGAGGAGACCGGCAGCGCGGCCCGCTAGTCCGCCGGCGAGTCCAGTTCCCCGCCCGCCACCGTCGCGTACGCCGGGCGGAGCTCCGGATCCGCGCCGCGAACGCCCTGCCGGGGGACCGGGGCCGATGCGGGTACGAGGTGCCCGACCGGCCGTGCGCCCCCCGCGGATCAAAGGGATAACGTACGTCGACATGAGCACGACTGCAGTTGAGCGCCCTGCGCAAAAGGGGCCAACAGAGGCCCGCCGGAGGCGGGTTGTGGGTCTGATCGCACTGGTGGTGATCCTGGTGGCGGCAGGGGCGGTGTCGTTGGCCGTCGGTGCGCGCGCGCTGAGTCCCACCGAGGTGTGGCACGGGCTGTTCGCCGCGCCGGAATCCGACCAGCGGCTCACCGAGATCAGGCTCATCGTGCAGACCGTACGGGTGCCCCGGACGGTGCTCGCGATCGTCGCCGGCATCGCTCTGGGCGTCGGCGGGGCACTGATCCAGGGGTACACACGCAATCCGATCGCGGACACGGGCCTGCTCGGGGTGAACTCCGGTGCCTCGTTCGCCGTGGTTTCGGTGATCGCGGTGTTCGGGTTCACCGATCCGTTCCAGTACGTCTGGTTCGCCTTCCTGGGGGCGGCGGCCGCCGGTGTCGTCGTCTTCGGACTGGCGAGCATCGGCCGCGGAGCCGGCAACCCGCTGACGCTCGCACTGGCCGGGCAAGGGGTCACGGTATTCCTCGCCGCGATGACCACGGCCGTCTCGCTGACGGACCGTAAGTCGCTCAACGCTCTGCGGTTCTGGAACGCGGGCTCCGTGGACGGTGTCGGATTCGACATCATCTGGCCGGTGACCGTGTTCATCGGGGCAGGGCTGCTGCCGGCGCTGATCATGCTGCCCACCCTCAACCTGCTCAACCTGGGTGACGACGTGGCACGGGGCCTCGGTGTGAACATCGCGGTGAGCCGGACCGTCGGCATCGTCGCCATCACACTGCTGGCGGGCGCGGCGACGGCGGCCTGCGGTCCCATCGCGTTCCTCGGGCTCATGGTGGCCCACGTGGCGCGGTATCAGACCGGGCCGGACTACCGCTGGCTGGTGCCCTACGCGGGTCTGCTCGGGGCCATCGTCCTGCTGGTCTGTGACATCGTGGGCCGACTGGTGGTGCGGCCGGGCGAGTTGGACGCGGGGGTCGTCGTCGCACTCCTCGGCGCCCCGTTCTTCGCGGTTCTGGTGTGGCGAGGAAAGTTCAGGAACGCATGAACAAGACAGATGTGAAGCGATCGGTGGCGCCAGGTGTGCGCCTCGGCCCGGTGTCCTTCGTGTGGCGTCCCTGGCTCGTGTTCCTCACGGTGCTGCTGACGGCGGGGACCTTCCTGCTGTTCTGCCTCTCCGTCAGCATCGGGGACTTCCCCATCGGACTGTCCCGGGTCGTCGCCACGGTCCTCGGCCGGGGCGAACAGTTCGACGAGTTCATCATCATGGATCTGCGGATGCCGCGCGCCATGGCCGGGCTCGTCGTGGGCATCGCGCTGGGAGTGTCCGGGGCGATCACCCAGTCCGTCGCGCGCAACCCGCTGGCCAGTCCCGACATCCTGGGGATCACGACGGGCGCCGGAGCGGTCGCGGTGTTCCTGGTGACGGTGTCGGGTGGCGCCGCCGCGGCGGTCGTCAGCGCCGTGGGCATGTCCGCCGCGGCCCTCGCGGGCGGTCTCGGCACGGGGCTGCTGGTGTACTTCATGGCGTGGCGGCGCGGGATCGACGGCTTGCGGCTCATCCTCATCGGCATCTCGGTCAGCGCCGTGATGCAGGCGATCACCACCTGGCTGCTGGTCACGGCCGACATCAGGGACGTGGCCCGGGCCCAGACCTGGCTGGTCGGCTCGCTGGACAACCGTTCGTGGGACGAGGTCGGGATCGCGATCCGGTGCACGCTCGTCCTCATGGTCGTCATGGCGGGCGCCGCCTTCCAGTTCAAGCCGCTGCACCTCGGCGACGAGGTCGCCGCGGGCCTGGGCGTCCGCTACACGACGGTGCGCGCGATCCTGCTGCTGTGCGCGGTCCTGCTGGCCGCGGTGGCGGTGAGCGCGGCGGGCCCGGTCCCGTTCGTCGCCCTGGTGGCGCCGCAGGTGGCGATGCGTCTGGCGAGGTGCCCGACGCCGCCGATGGTGGTCTCCGGCCTGGTCGGAGCGCTGCTGCTGATCGGTTCGGACCTGGTCGCGCGTACGGCACTGCCGGTGACCCTCCCCGTCGGTGTGGTCACCGCCGCGATCGGCGGCCCCTTCCTCGTGTACCTGCTGGTGCGCGCGAACCTCAGATAGATCATGCGAAGGCTTCCGCAATCCGAACAGAGGGGGGCACGTGTCCGCTCGAACCATCACCGAGATCGCGTCCGGGACAGATGACGTCGCACGGCTGGCAGCCAAGGGCGTCACGGTCGGGTACGGCAGCCGGACCGTCATCGACGAACTCGACGTGGCGATCCCGTCCGGGGTGATCACCACCATCATCGGCCCCAACGGCTGTGGGAAGTCGACCCTGTTGCGCACCCTGACACGGCTGCTCAAGCCCGCCGCCGGCTCGGTCGTGCTGGACGGCGAGGACATCGGCAGGCTCAGGACCCGGGACGTGGCGAAGAAGCTCGGCCTGCTGCCCCAGGCGCCGGTCGCGCCGGAGGGGCTGACCGTGTCCGACCTGGTCGCCCGGGGGCGCCACCCGCACCAGAGCTGGCTGCGGCAGTGGTCCTCGGACGACGCCGACGTCGTGGAGCGCGCGCTGGCCATGACCGGGGTGTCCGAACTGGCCGACCGCCCGGTCGACTCGCTGTCCGGCGGACAGCGTCAGCGCGTATGGATATCGATGACCCTGGCTCAGGGCACCGACCTGCTGCTGCTGGACGAGCCGACCACCTATCTGGACCTGGCGCACGCGATCGACGTCCTCGACCTGGTGGACGACCTGCACGAGTCGGGTTGCACGGTGGTCATGGTGCTGCACGACCTCAACCTGGCGACGCGCTACAGCGACAACCTCGTGGTGATGAAGGCGGGTTCGATCCTCGCGCAGGGGCACCCGCGTGAGGTGATCACCGCCGAGCTGCTGCACGAGGCGTTCGGGCTGCGCGCCAAGGTGATCGACGACCCGGTGGGCGACCGTCCGCTGATCGTTCCGATCGGCCGTACGCACGTCCAGATCAACTGAGCTACGAGTAAAGGAAATAGCCATAGTTAGGCTAGGCTAACCTCACTGCCGCAGGATAAGGTTTGGCTGCCCTTAGACGGGGGCACGTGGACAGCGCGAAAGCAAGGGATTCCCGGATGCTCCTCCATAGAACGACGACGGTTACGAAGTCCTGGCGGCGGTTGGCGGCAGTGGCGTCCGCCGCGGCGCTCGGCGTCGGCCTCCTCGCCGGATGTGGTTCCGGCACCTCGGACAAGTCGAGTGACAAGGCGAGCGAGAAGGCCCCGGCCGCCGCCGGCGTGTTCCCGGTCACCGTGGAGCACGCGTTCGGATCCACGAAGGTCGAGAAGACTCCCGAGCGAGTCGTCACCGTCGGCTACACGGACGACCAGACCGTCCTGGCGTTCGGCATCAAGCCGGTGGGCATGGTCGACCAGTACCCGAACCCGGCGGGTCAGTCGCCCGACATCAACACCCAGTGGCCCTGGGTGAAGGACAAGTGGGGCGACGCCCGCCCCGAGGTCGTCATGAAGAACGGCGACGCGGGCCCCAACTTCGAGAAGATCGCCTCCCTGCGGCCGGACCTGATCCTCGCGGTCTACTCCGAGGTCGACCAGGCCGCCTACGACAAGCTCTCCAAGATCGCTCCCACGGTGGGCCGCACCAAGGGTGAGAAGGACCTGTTCAGCGCACCGTGGCAGGACAACGCGGTCCACATCGCCAAGGCGCTCGGCAAGGAGGCGCAGGG
The DNA here is from genome assembly GCF_045040375.1 of Streptomyces sp. NBC_01520. Lineage (NCBI taxonomy): Bacteria > Bacillati > Actinomycetota > Actinomycetes > Kitasatosporales > Streptomycetaceae > Streptomyces > Streptomyces sp. NBC_01520. Next base: position 453,837 of record NZ_CP109404.1, on the reverse strand, counting down.
CACCGCGCTGGTCAAGGAGATCCAGGGCAAGCTCGACGTGGCTCGCGAGGCCAACCCGCAGTTCGGAAAGGAGACCGCTGTCGCGGTGTCCTGGTACAAGGACTCCATCTCGGCCTTCACCACCACCGACGTGCGCGGCCGGCTGCTGACGGGCATCGGCTACAAGGGTGCGACCGAGATCGACAAGGTCGCCGACGGCGAGTTCTCCACCGCTCTGTCCCCCGAGCGCGTCGACCTGATCGACGTCGACCGCATCGTCGTCATCAACGACAAGGCGGACACGGACGCGCTGAAGAAGTTCGAACTGTTCAACAACCTGTCCGCGGTCAAGGCCGGCAAGGTCTCGTACCTGCTGGACAGCGAGGGCCCGGCGGTCGGTGCGGCCCTGTCCCAGGGCACGCTGCTGTCCATGCCGTACGGCATCGACGAGCTCGTCAAGTCGGTCGAGTAGAAGTGGTGATCACCCTGTTCCGCCCCTGGCCCGAACCGGTCCGCGCATGAGTGCCACCGACACGCGCGTCGCACCGGCGACCCTTCGCACGGCGACCGGACGCGAGGGTGCCCGATGGGTCGCGGCGCACTGCCGCGAGTTGCCCTGGCTGTCCTCTGCCACCGTGTTCACCACGGTGGCGGGGGCGGCGCTCCAGGTGCTCCCGGTACTCCTGCTCGGCCAGGTGGTCGACGGGGTGGTCGAGGGTGAGTCACGTTCGGTCCTGGTCACGATCGGGGCGTTGATGGTGGCCGCCGCGGTGTTCGGCGCGGCGGCCACCGCGATGTCGACGTACCTGATCGGGCGGCTGGGCGCGGATCTGCTCGCGCGGCTGCGGGAAGGCGCCGTCCGGGCGGTGCTCGGGATGCCGAGCGCCCGGATCGAGCAGGTCGGCCGGGGCGATGTGCTGTCCCGGGTCGGTGACGACGTCGCCGTGCTGTCCCGGGGCATCCGGACGGCCATCCCCACCGTGTTCTCGGCGGGAGTGCTCGTCGCCATCGCCACCATCGGCATGTTCGGCCTGGACTGGCGGCTCGGGCTGGCGGGCGCCGGCGCACTGCCGGCGTACGCGCTGGCCCTGCGCTGGTACCTGCCCCGGTCCGCCCCGCTCTACCGGAAGCAGCGGGTGGCCCAGGCCGACCGCGCGCAGGCCCTGATCAGCGGTCTGAACGGGATCGACACGGTCCGGGCGTACGGCCTGGAGGGCGCCGTCCGCGAGAAGGTCACCGACGAGTCGTGGCGGGTGCGGAACCTGGGCATCGAGGTGTTCCGGTTCTTCGGCCGGTTCGTCGGCAGGGAGAACCGCGCCGAGTTCATCGGGCTGGTGCTCATCCTCGTGGTGGGTTATGCCCTGTTGGAGTCGGACGCCGCCACGCTGGGCGAGGTGTCGGCCGCCCCGCTGATGTTCCATCGGCTGTTCACGCCGCTGGGCGCGATCATGTTCACCTTTGACGAGGCGCAGAAGTCGGGCGCCAGCCTGACCCGGCTGGTCGGGGTGCTGGGGGAGGACGCCGAGGACCGGCTGGTGGGCGACACCACCGTCGCGCAGGCGGAGGCCGCCCCGTACCCGGTGAAGGTGGAAGGGCTGACCTTCACCTATCCCGATACCGAGGACCCGGTCCTCAGGGACGTCGACCTGACGATCCCGGCGGGTGGTTCGCTCGCCCTGGTGGGGGCGACGGGCGCGGGCAAGTCGACCCTGGCCGCGCTGATCGCGGGCATCGGGACCCCGCAGGCCGGGTCGGTGCGCATCGGGCCGAACGACCTCGCCGAGCTGGACGAGGCGGGGGCGCGCGCCCTGGTGAGCATCCTGACGCAGGAGACGCACGTCTTCTCCGGTCCGCTCGCCGACGACCTGCGGCTGGCCGCGCCGGACGCGACCGACGCCGAGCTGATGAGCGCGCTGCGCACGGTCGGCGCCGACGCCTGGGCCGACGCGCTGCCCGAGGGGCTGCACACCAGGGTCGGCGAGGGCGGAGAACGGCTGGACGTCACCAAGGTCGCCCAGATCGCCCTGGCCCGGCTGGTGTTGGGCCGGGCTCCGGTGGTGGTCCTGGACGAGTCGACCGCGGAGGCCGGCAGCGAGGGCGCCGCGGAGCTGGAGCGGGCCGTACTGGCCGCGTGCGCGGGCCGCACCACGTTGTTCGTCGCGCACCGGCTGACGCAGGCGATGGCGGCGGACCGGATCGCCGTGCTGGACGCGGGCCGGGTCGTGGAGGAAGGGACGCACGAGGAGTTGGTGGCTCTCGGCGGCAGGTATGCGCGACTGTGGCGGGCATGGCGAGAGGGTAGTTAGGCAGTAGTTAGGCAACCCTTAGTTAGGCTAGGCTAAGCGTTATACCTTGGAAGGGAAGCGGAGTCTTCGATGATGGAACCGAGCGCTCGTCCCGTACGGCTTTCTCCCGCCGGCCTGGCCGGCCTGCGCCGCCGGACAGGCAGCTATTCCGACAGGACCATCGCCGAAGCGTGCGCCATCGGCCTGTCGTACTGGGCGACCGGCCTCGGCCCCGACGGGATCGACCTCGCCCCCGGCACCCTGTTCGCCGACGTCCTCGGATGGGTCGACAACGGCGGTGCCGGGAGCGGCGGTTGGGAGATCGGTGCGGACGGCCGCAGCATCTTCCTCCCCGAGGGCGTCCGGCCGGCCGACGCGCAGCTCGCCCTGGACGACCTCGCGGACTTTCCCGACCGGCCCATCGGCAGCATCGGTCCGTCCAGCGCGGCCGCGCGGCTGGAGACCCTGGCCGGGTGGAACGACACGGACGCCGACCGGGCCCGCCCGACCCTGGTGGAGATGTTCCGCGAGCAGGCACGGGCCAGGCCCGACGCCGTCGCCGTCGTCGACGAGCACCGTTCGCTGACGTACCGTCAAGCTGCCGAACTGTCAGGTCAGTTGGCGCATCACCTGATCGAACGCGGACTCACCGCCGAACAGGTAGTCGGCATCTCGCTCGGCCGCTCCGCCGACATGGTGATCGGCCTGCTCGGCGTACTCCAGGCGGGCTGCGCCTTCGTGCCGCTCGATCCGCAGTGGCCCGCCGCACGCCGGGCCGTCGTCGTCGAGGACGCGCGGGTCGTCCTGCAGCTCAACAGCTCGGGCGAACACGGCCCGGGTGAACCGGAAGCCGTCGCCGTCGACCTCGGCGACTGGAAGTTCGGCTCCCACCCCGCCGAGGGCCCCCAGGTCACCGTCCCCGGCGCCGCGCTGGCCTACGTGATCTTCACCTCCGGATCCACCGGACGCCCCAAGGGCGCGATGATCCGTCACGAGGCGATCAGCGAGCGCCTGCTGTGGCAGGTCGACGAGATCCTGGGCTTCGGCCACGACGACGCCTCCCTCTTCAAGGCCCCGCTGTCCTTCGACATCTCCATCAACGAGATATTCCTGCCCCTGGTGTGCGGCGGCCGGCTGGTCGTCCTGCGGCCCGGCGGCGAACGGGACCCGCACCACCTGCTGAGCGTGATCGCCGAACAGCGCGTCACGTTCACATACCTGGTGTCGTCCATGCTGGACGTCCTGCTGGAGATCGCCGGCGACTCCGGGCGGCTGGACAGCCTGCGCCACGTGTGGTGCGGCGGCGAAGTGCTGACCCCGGAGCTCTACGAGCGGTTCCGCACCCGGCTCGACATCCCCATGTACCACGGCTACGGCCCCGCCGAGACGACGATCGGCGTCTCGCACGTCATCTACCGGGGCGAGGCCGAACGCCTGTCGACGTCCATCGGCAAGGCCAACCCCAACACCCAGCTGTACGTGCTCGACGACGAGCTGCGCCCCGTCCCGGTCGGCGTCGGCGGCGAACTGTACGTCGGCGGCTTCCTCCTGGGGCGCGGCTACGTCAACGCCCCCGGTCTGACGGCTTCCCGGTTCGTGGCGAACCCCTTCGCGGCGGACGGTTCCCGGCTGTACCGGACCGGTGACCTCGCGCGGTTCGTCCCGGACGGTTCGCTGGACTTCCTCGGCCGGGCCGACAACCAGATCAAGATCCGCGGCATGCGGCTGGAGATCGAGGACGTCGAGGCCGGACTCGCGGAACACCCCCGGGTACGGCACACCTGCGTCGTCGCGAAGAAGAACACCGCGGGCGGCACCTACCTGGTGGGATACGTCATCCCCGCCACCGGGAGCGAGGACCTGACAGCCGACGAGGTCAGGGCGTGGGCCGTCGAGCACATGGTGGAGTACATGGTGCCCACCCACACCGTCGTGATGAAGGAGTTCCCGCTCACCGCGAACGGCAAGCTCGACCGGGCGGCGCTGCCGGAGCCCGTGATCGGGGGCTCGGTCGTCGCACCCGTCACCGAGAACGAGCGCCTGGTGTGCACGGCCGTCGCGTCGGTGCTGCGGCTGGACGAGGTCGGCGTGGACCAGGACTTCTTCCGGCTCGGCGGAGACAGCATTCTGGCGATCTCGCTGCTGAGCGCGCTGCGCGAAGCGGGCGTCTACGTCACGGCACGGCAGATCTTCACCAACAGCGTCGTCGGCGCCCTGGCCGCCGTGGCGAGCCGTGAGGACGTCTCCACCGTCGAACACGCCGACGTGGCGACCGGATCCGTCGTGGGATCACCCATCGTGCAGTGGCTCGGCGAGACCACGGACGCCATCGACGGCTTCGTGCAGTCGATGGTGCTCAACACCCCGGCGGACCTGACCGCCGACGCCCTGGGCACGATCCTCACCACGGTCGTCGGACGGCACGACATGCTGCGGGCCCGGCTGGTGCGCGGTGACCGCTGGAGCTTCGACATCCCTGCCGCGGACCGGACCCTCGCCGGGTGGCAGGAGAGCGACCTGGCGCTCGACGCGTGCGTCGCGCTCGCCACCGAGGCGCTCGACCCCGACAATGGCGTGATGCTGCGCGCCGTCTGGCGCCAGGAGGCACGCCAGCTGGTGATCGTCGTCCACCATGTGGTGATCGACGGCGTGTCCTGGCGGGTCCTGATGGAGGACCTGGCCACGGCCTGGCGGCAGTACGCCTCCGGCGCCCGGGTCGAACTGCCCCCGGTGGGCACGTCGTTCCGGCGCTGGACAGAACTGCTCGGGCAGGCGGATTTCGACGCCGACCGTGCCTACTTCCGGCGTCCCCTGCCGGGAGCGGACGGACCGGTGGGCAGGCGCCCGCTGTCCGAGGCCGACACCGTCGCCCGGGAACGGACCCGGACCGTCTCGGTCGGCGCCGACGTCACGGCCGCGCTGCTCGGCGAGATCCCCGCGAAGTTCCACGCGGGCGTCAACGACGTCCTGCTGACCGCGCTCGCCGTCGGCCTCGCCCGGTGGCGCCGCGACCTGGGCCAGGACCAGACGTTCGCGCACATCGAGCTCGAAGGCCACGGACGTGAAGGCCGGTTCGTGGCGGACGCCGCGGGCTTCGAGCCGGAGCTGTCACGGACCGTCGGCTGGTTCACCACCCTGTTCCCGGTGACCGTGGACCCCGGCGCGGCAGCCGATCCCACCGCACCGGAGTACCTGGCCGCGGCGCTCAAGGCGGTCAAGGAAGACCTCGCCCGGGTGCCGGGCAACGGTGTCTCCTACGGCGCCCTGCGCTACCTGTCCGACACCGCCTTCGACGCGCCCGCACCCCAGGTGCTGTTCAACTACCTGGGCCGCTTCGACTCGGGCGCGTCCGGCGACTGGCAGCCCGCCGGTGCCACGGGGCAGTTGGGCGAGAAGCGTGACCCGAGGATGCGACTGCCGCGCTGCCTGGAGTTCAACGCCATCGCCGAACCCGCGGCGAGCGGCGAGTACGAGCTGGTCACCACCCTCTCCTGGCCCGACGGGATGTTCACCGACGAGGACATCACGACCGTCGGCGCCCACCTGCGCGAGGCCCTCGCCGGGCTGGCAGCCCTCGGCCAGGGAGGTCACTCTCCCAGCGACTTCGGCCCGCTGCCGCTCACACAGGCCGACGTCGACGCCCTGGACGGCCCCGAGCTGCGGGACATCCTGCCGCTGACCCCGTTGCAGGAGGGCCTGTACTTCCACTCGGTCTTCGACGACGACTCGGCGGGAAGCTACGTCGAACAGCAGCTGCTGACGCTGGACGGCGAGGTGGACGCCGGCCGGCTCGCGGCGGCGGCCACCAGGCTGCTGGAGCTGTACCCGAACCTGGCCGCCCGGTTCGTGGCCCTCGCCGACGGCCGGGTGGTCTCCGTGCTGGAGAGCGGCGCCGAAGCGCCCTTCACCACACTGGACCGCCCCGGCATCACCGACGCCGAGATCCGCGACCTCGCCGAGCGGGACCGCCGAGCCGGGTTCGACCTGGCCACCGGCCCGCTGATGCGGTACACACTCGTCCGCGCGGGCTCCGGCCGGAACGTGCTGGTGCAGACCGTGCACCACATCATCGCCGACGGCTGGTCGGTGCCACCGATGCTCCGCACCCTGCTGGCCGAGTACCACCGGCCGGGGACCGCCTACCGGATCGGCGGCTTCCCCGACTACGTGCACTGGCTCGCCGGACGAGACGAGGACGAGAGCGACCGCGTGTGGCGCGACCAGCTCGCCGACCTGCCCGGCCCGTCGCTGGTCGCCGAGGGCCACAGCCCCTCCGACCGGTTCGCCGACACCGCGGCGGAACCGGTCGACGACATCGACGCCGCCGCCCGCTCGGCCGGCGTGCCCCTCAGCGTGGCCGTGCACAGCGCCTGGGCGGTGACGCTGGGAGGCATCCTGCGGGGCAGGGACGTGGTGTTCGGCTCCACGGTGTCCGGGCGGGACGCGGACGTGCCCGGCATCGGGGACATGGTCGGCCTGTTCATCAACACGATCCCGGTGCGCGCCAGGTGGACCGGTGCCACCACGGCGGGCGAACTGCTCGCCTCGGTACGGGGACACCAGAGCGCCGTACTGCCGCACCAGCACGTCTCGCTGGCGAGGATCGGCAGGCAGTCCGGGCCCGGTGCCCGATTCGACACCCTCGTGGTGTTCGACGTCGCCACCGACGTGGACGCGCTGCGGACCCCCGGCGACGAGCTGGTCATCACCGACATCGTCAACGAGGGTGCCCCGCACTACCCGTTGACCCTGGTGGTGGAGCGCGCACTCGACGGCCGGCCCCGGTTCAACCTGATCTACGACGGCGAGCTGCTGCGGGAGACGACCGCCCAGGCCGTCCTGCGCACGTTCACCCGCACCCTCACCGGCCTCCTCACCCGGCCCGACGCCCCCGTCGGCGACCTGGCGGCCGACGACGCCCGGCGTCCCGCACGGATCACCCCGACGACCCTGGGCGGCCTGTTCGACGCCGCCGCGCACCGCGACCCGTCAGCGACCGCCGTCACCCGGTGCGGTCTCGACGGGGCCACCGCGTCAATGACCTACGGCGAACTGAAGGCGGCGAAGGACGAGCTGGCCTCGGCCCTGCGAGCCGCCGGGGTCGGCCCGGGCCGCCGCGTCGCCGTCGCCGTCCCGCGGTCCCTGGAACAGGTCGTCGCCCTCGTCGCGATCGTCTCCGCGGGCGGCGCCTACGTACCGCTGGACCTGGCGTACCCGGACGAACGGCTGGAGTACGTCCTCGCCGACGCCGCTCCGCAGGCCGTGCTCGTGGACCGCGAACAGCGGGACCGCTTCACGGAACTCCTGAGCCGGCTGCCGGACGTGGACGCCCGCGTGCTCGTGCTGGGCGACGAACCGCCGCAGGCGCCGCTGGAGAACCCCGGAGCGGAGGCGGCCGGCTGGCACGACCCCGCGTACGTGATCTACACGTCCGGGTCGACCGGCAGGCCCAAGGGGGTCGTCGTCCCGCACTCCAGCGTGGTGACGCTGCTCGCCAACACGCGGCCCGACATGGACTTCGGCCCGCAGGACGTGTGGGTCCAGTTCCACTCCTACTCCTTCGACTTCGCGGTCTGGGAACTGTGGGGCGCGCTGGCGCACGGGGGTGAGCTGCTGGTCCCGGACTACGCGCTGACCCGCTCCCCGGTCGACTTCCACCGGCTGGTCCGGGAGCGCGGCGTGACCGTGCTCAACCAGACCCCGTCGGCGTTCTACCAGTTCATCGAGGCCGACCGGCACGCCGACGGGCCGGCCACCGCACTGCGCCGGATCATCTTCGGGGGCGAGGCGCTGGATCCCGTACGGCTGCGCGGCTGGGCCGAGCGGCACGGCACCGCCTCACCCGAACTGGTCAACATGTACGGCATCACCGAGACCACCGTCCACGTCACCCACCGGGTGCTCACCGACGAGGACCTGGGCCACGAGGCCAGCCCGATCGGCGGCCCGATCCCGGGCCTGGTCACCTACCTGCTCGACGACCGGCTCCGGCCGGTGCCGCCCGGCAGGGTCGGGGCCATCTACGTAGCGGGCGACCAGGTGTCCCTCGGCTACCTGGGCAGGCCCGGGCTCACCGCGGGCCGGTTCGTGGCGAACCCGTTCGCCGACGACGGCTCCCGCATGTACCACACGGGCGACCTCGCCCGCCGGACGCTCGACGGTGAGCTGGAGTTCACCGGCCGCGCCGACGACCAGGTACAGCTCAAGGGATTCCGCATCGAGCTCGGCGAGGTCGAGTCCGCGATCAGAGAGCTCGACGGCGTGGTCGACGTGGCCGTCACCGCGGCGACCGGCGGCGACCACCTGGTCGCCCATGTCGTGGGCCGGGTGCCCGGCGACCTCACCGCGCTGCTGTCCGCGAAGCTGCCCGTGCACATGGTGCCGGGCCGGGTCCTGACGGTCGACGCGCTGCCGCTGACGGTCAACGGCAAGCTGGACCGCAAGGCCCTGACCGAAAGCGCCGTGCAGGACGACACCCCGGTGGCCGCATCGAGCGACTCCGCGCTCGGCGCGCTCGTCGGCATCTTCGCCGAGATCCTGCCGGGCGCCGCCGCCGACGGCGACACCGACTTCTTCATGGCAGGCGGCGACAGCATCGTCGCCATCACCCTCATCAACCGGGCCAGGGCGGTCGGCCTGGCCGTCGCGCCCCGGGACGTGTTCCTGCTCAAGACACCGCGCGCCCTGGCCGAACACCTTCGGACGCGCGCTCCGCAGGCCGCCGCACCCCTGCCCGCCCGCCGTGAGGACGGCCCCCTGACGCCGACGCCCATCATCCTGCGGCAGCGTGAACTGGGCGGCTCGCTCGCCCGGTTCGCCCAGGCCAGGGCACTGGTGGCGGCCGAAGGCACCACGTTCACCGATGTCGAACGCGCGGCGAACGCCGTCGTGGCCGCCCACCCGGCCCTCCGGCTGCGGCTGCGCGTCACCCACGGTGTGTGGGCCCTGCGCACCGAACCGGCCCGCGAGGTCACCGTCGTCCGGGCGGACACCGCCGACGTGACGACCGCGGCGAACGAGGCCGCCGGGCTCCTCGATCCCGAGGCCGGGGACGTCATCGCGTTCTCCTGGCTGGCGGCGAGCCGGACCCTGGTGGTCACCGTGCACCACCTCGCCGTCGACGCGGTGTCCTGGCTGGTCCTGCTGGACGACCTCGCCGTCGCCCTGCGCGGCGCGCCCCTCGCCCCGCCGACCACGTCCTACGCCGAGTACGCCGAGGCGCTGAGCTCCGTGTCCACCGGCGCGACCGACGACCTCGGCCACTGGATCACCACGCTCCAGGCCCCCGCGCTGCTGCCCGCCGTCACGGGGCTGCGCGAGACCACCGTCGTGCTCGCACCCGACGTGAGCGACCGGGTGACCCGTACCGCACCCGCCGTACTGGGCGTCGGCCTCACCGAACTGCTCTGCGGCGCACTGCGGACCGCGCTCACCCACGTCCAGCCGGCACCCACCGATCTCGCGATCGAGCTGGAACGGCACGGCCGGGTCCCGGCGCTGGAGCACCACGACTACAGCCGCACGGTCGGCTGGTTCACCTCCATCGCGCCCGTACGCCTCACCGCGCACACCGACCCCGTCGAGGCGGCACGCGAAGTCGCCGCACGCCAGCCGGACGAGCAGGGGCACGTCGGCTACGGCAGGCTCAGGTACCTCGACCCGCAGACGGCCCCGCTGCTGAACGCCCGCCCGCAGGTGCTGTTCAACTACCTCGGCAGGGGCGGCGAGTCCCAGGCGCTGCACCTCACCGGCGGGGACCAGGGCAGCCCGTACGCCGTCGAGGTCAACGCGTGGACCGACGACGCCACCGGAAGCCTGCACACCGCCTTCACCCTCGCCGACGGCATCCCCGACGAGATCGCCGGGCACTGGCGCGACGCCCTGGAACGCCTCGCGGACGCCTCCGCGACGGCCGAACGCACGGCACCGGTCACCCCGCTCCAGCGGGGCCTGTTCTTCCAGGCCCAGATGGCGGGCACGGCCGGACACTACGTCGCCCAGAGCTACTTCACCTTCGACCGGCGCCTGGACACCGACGCACTGGCCGAGGCGATGGCGTACGTGATCGCGCGGCACCCCGTGGTGGGCGCCGGCTTCACCACCGACGACGACGGAAACCCGGTCCAGGTCCTCAAGGCCGGCCGGCGGGTCGACGTCCGCACCGTCCTCCTGGAGACGGACGAGGAAGCCGAGGCCCTGCGTGTCCGGGACCGCGACACCGGCTTCGAACCGGACGAGTCACCGCTGATCCGGCTGACCGTGGTGCGCCTGCCCGACGACCGTGACGGCCTGCTGCTCAGCTACCACCTGCTGCTGTGGGACGGCTGGTCCCGGGAGATCCTGCTGCGGGACCTGTTCGACGCCTACCGGGCCGTCCTCGCCGGCGAACCGCTGGACGCCACCCCGGCCACGCCGAGCTTCGAGGACTACGCCCGGACGCTCGACGCCAGGGCCCCCGCCGTGTCGGAACGCTTCTGGGCGAAGCACCTGGCAGGCCTCACCGGCCCCACGCTCCTCGCCGGACCCAATCCGCCGCTCACGGACGACCTGCCGCGCGCGCTCGTGCACCAGCTGTCCGCCGAGCGGTCGGAACTGCTGCGGGAGGCGGCCAGGACGCACGGCGTCACACTGAACTCGGTGCTGACCGGCGCGTTCGGCCTCATGCTGGGCGCCCGTACGGGCCGCAGCGACGCGGTGTTCGGCGTGACCGTCTCCGGCCGTGAGGGCGAGGGACTCTCCGGCATCGTCGGCGTGCTCCTCAACACCGTGCCCATGTGGACCCGGGCCCGTCCGGACGACACGGTCCGCGCGTACCTGTCGGCCGTCCAGGCGGCCAGGGTCGAGGCGATGGAGCACGAGCACCTGGGACTCGGCGAGATCCAGCGGGCGAGCGGGCACGACAGCCTCTTCGACAACCTGTTCGTGCTCCAGAACTTCCTGGACATGGACGCGTTCGCCGAGATGAACGCCCGGCACGGCATCACCTCGGTGAAGGCCGACGACTCGACGCACTACCCGTTCACCTGGGTCGTGACCCCCGGCGACCGGCTCACCGTGAAGCTGGAGCACCGCGACGACGACACGGAGAACGCCCGCCGCCTCCTCGACGACTACCTGCGCGTGCTCGACGACCTGGCCCGCTCCACCGGCCCGGTCGGCGCACTGCGGGGCGTCGGCCCGGAGCCCGGGCCCGCCGAGCGCACCGAGGTCGGCACGGACACCGTCGTCGACCGGTTCGACCGGGCGGCCGACCGTGACCCCGAGCGGGTCGCCCTCGTCGCGCACGGCTCGACCACGACCTTCGCCGAACTCCGCGACCGCAGCCGCGCGGTGGCGGGCGTACTCGCCGCGCGCGGCCTCGGCCCGGAGACGACCGTGGGCCTCGCGATCCCGCGTTCGCCCGACTGGATCGTGGCACTGTTCGCCGTGCTGCGCGTCGGCGCCGCCTACGTGCCGCTGGAGCTCGACCACCCGGACGAGCGGATCGCCGCGATCGTCGACGGCGCCCGCCCGGACGTCATCCTCACCGTGAGCGCCGTGGCACCCCGGCTGACCGGCGACCTGATCGAGCTCGACCGCCCGCTGCCCGAGGCCGAGCCGTTCGTGACGTTCGCACCGGACGACCCGGACCGGCTGCGGCACCCCGCGTACACGATCTTCACCTCCGGATCGACCGGAAAGCCCAAGGGCGTGGTGACCGAGTACGCCGGTCTCACCAACATGCTGATCAACCATCAGCGCCGCATCTTCGAGCCGGTGCTCGCGGAGCACCGGAACCGGGTCTTCCGGATCGCGCACACCGTGTCCTTCGCGTTCGACATGTCGTGGGAGGAACTGCTGTGGCTCGCCGACGGCCACGAGGTGCACATCTGCGACGAGGAGCTGCGCCGCGACGCGCCCCGGCTGGTCGAGTACTGCCGTGAGCACGGCATCGACGTCATCAACGTGACCCCGACCTACGCGCAGCAGCTGGTGGCCGAGGGACTGCTCGACAATCCCGCACGCCGGCCCGCACTGGTGCTGCTGGGCGGCGAGGCCGTCACCCCGCGGCTCTGGCAGCGACTCGCCGAGACCGAGGGGACGGTGGGCTACAACCTCTACGGACCCACCGAGTACACCATCAACACCCTCGGCGTCGGCACCTTCGAATGCCAGGACCCGGTGGTCGGCGTCGCGATCGACAACACCGAGGTGTACGTGCTGGACCCATGGCTGCGGCCCGTGCCGGACGGGGTCCCCGGCGAGCTGTACGTGTCGGGCGTCGGCATCGCGCGCGGCTACCTGAGCCAGCCCGCCCAGACCGCGCACCGGTTCGTCGCGTGCCCCTTCGGCGCACCCGGCGAGCGCATGTACCGCACCGGCGACCTGGTGCTCCGCCGGACCGACGGGAACCTGATGTACCTCGGCCGCACCGACCAGCAGGTCAAGATCCGGGGCCACCGGGTCGAGCTGGGCGAGGTCGAGGCCGCGTTCGCGGCGCATCCGGCGGTGCGGTTCACCGCCGCGGTGGCCCAGCCCGCCCCGGAGGTCGACGGGGCGTACCGGCTGGCCGCCTACCTCGTGCTCGACGGCTCCGACCTGGCGACCGTCGCCGCCGAAGTGGGCGCCGGACTGCCGGACTTCCTGCGGCCGACGCACTACTCCCAGGTCGACAGCATCCCGCTGACGGTGAACGGCAAGGCCGACACCAAGGCGCTTCCCGAGGCCAAGCCGCTCGGCGTGCTGACCACGGCGGTCGAACGCGGCCCGGGGACGGAGACGGAGACCGTCGTCTGTGAATTCTTCGCCGAGGCACTGGACCTGGACGACGACGAGGTGAGCGCGGTGAGCGACTTCGTCTCCCTCGGAGGACACTCCATGCTGGCGGTGCGGCTGATCGGGCTGCTCCGCCGGGAGTACGGTCCTGTGATCACGATCCGCGACCTGCTCACCCTGCGAACCCCGGAAGCGATTGCCAGCCACCTTGATGACCACTCCTGACCCGCAGCGGCCCCGCCAGGGGGCCGACATCCTCCGGACCGCTCTGCGCCGCAACGTCGGCGCCATGACCCGGGGCACCGTCCTCATGGGCCTGTACCAGGCCGGTGAGACCGCCTTCCCCATCGCGCTCGGCCTGATCGTCGAACACTCCCTCCAGGAGCGGAGCCTCGGCTCGCTCGGCCTTTCGATCGGCGCGCTGGCCGTGATCATCACGACGGTCTCGCTGTCGTGGCGGTTCGGGATGCGCGTCCTGCAGGCGGCCAACACGACCGAGGCGCACCGCTGGCGGGTGCGGGTCGCGGCCTGCGGTCTCCAGCCGGTGGCCAGAGACGTCGACCTGAAGTCCGGCGAGGTGCTGACCATCGCCACCGAGGACGCCGACCAGACCGCCGACATCATCGAGGTGGTGCCGCTGCTGATCAGCTCGCTGGTCGCGGTGCTGGTCGCGGCGATCGCGCTGGGCCTGGCCGACCTACGGCTCGGCCTGCTGGTGATCGTGGGAACGGTCGCGATCCTGTCGGTCCTGAGCGTGATGTCCGGACGGATCGGCGCCAGCACCCAGGAACAGCAGGCCAGGGTGGCACGGGCCGGCGCGAAGGTCGCCGACCTGATCACCGGACTGCGCCCGCTGCACGGCTTCGGCGGCAACCACGCGGCGTTCGCGTCCTACCGCAGGGTCAGCACGGACGCGAAGCATCAGGCGATCACCGTCGCCAAGGTGAACGGCGCGTACGCGGGCACCGCACTGGCCCTCAACGCGGTCCTCGCCGCCGCCGTGACCCTGACGGCCGGCTGGCTGGCCTTCGAGCGACAGATCACCATCGGCGAGCTCGTCATGGCCGTCGGGCTGGCGCAGTTCATCATGGAACCGCTCAAGCTGTTCTCGGAGATGCCGAAGTACGTGATGATGGCGCGCGCGTCGGCCGAGCGGATGGCACTGGTGCTCTCCGCGCCGCCGGTGACGAACCCGGGAACGGGACTTCCGGCCGAGGGCGGGGACCTGGAGATCGACTGCGTACGGTACGGCTCGCTGCGCAGGCTGAAGTTCCAGGTGTCCGCCGGTGAGTTCGTGGCCATCGCCGCCTACCAGCCGCGCGCGGCAGCCGACTTCGCGTCGATCCTGGCCGTGAACATCCCGCCCCACGCGTACGAGGGCGCGATCCGGGTCGGCGGGCAGGACCTCACGGACCTGGCGATCGAGGCGGTACGCGAGCACATGCTGGTGAACCCGTACGACGCGGAGATCTTCGCAGGCACCCTCCGTACGAACATAGACCCGTCGGGCACCAGCCGGATGATCCCCGAAGCCGTCGAGGCGTCCATGCTGACCGACGTCGTGGCCCTCCACCGCGAAGGGCTCGACTACGGCGTACGCGACCGCGGGGCGAACCTCTCGGGGGGACAGCGGCAACGGCTGTCCCTGGCCCGCGCGCTCGCCGCCGACAGCGACGTCCTGGTCCTGCACGACCCGACCACGGCAGTCGACGCGGTCACCGAACAGCTCATCGCCCGCAACATCGCGAAGATGCGCCGGGGCCGCACCACCGTCGTGATCACCAGCAGCCCGGCCGTCCTGGACGCCGCCGACCGGGTGCTCGTCCTGGACGACGGAGTCATCACCGCCGAGGACACCCACCGCAACCTCCTCGCCACCGACGAGGCGTACTGCCTCGCCGTGGCCCGGTGAGCGGTGGGGTGTCCCGTACGGGCGGAGGACCGGGCCCCTCGTTCGGATCATGCCGGGCTCGCGGCGTCTCCGGCGTGATCCGAACGAAAGACCCTAGGCGAGCGTCCAGGCGACATCCCTGAGCAGGGCGTGCCGCCAGCCCGCCCGGTCGTGGTGCGACGCGGACCGTGAGACCCGCACGGTCGCACCGGCCTGCGCGGCGAGGGCTTCGGCGGGTTCGCAGTGGGGCAGCATGCGCGTCTCGTGTTCCCCCACGTCGAACGCGATCCGCAGGCCGGACAGATCGGGGCGCTCCCGCAGGCGCGCCGCGACGGTGCCGCCCGGCGGACCGCCCAGCGGGTCCGCCCGCTCCAGCGCGTCGGGGGTCCACCAGAACGACGCCGACTGGCAGGCGACACGGGACACCAGGTCCGGGAACTCCAGCGCCGCGTACATCGCGCTCAGCCCGCCGAGGCTCTGCCCGGCGACCACCAGCCGGTCCAGGTCGGCGGGTACACCGGACTCCGCCACCAGCGGCAGCAGTTCGTCCCGGACCGCCTCCCACAGTTCGGGCCCGCACCCGAATTCGGCCTCCCTGTCCTTCGTGGGTACGAAGACGAGCGTGACGGGCGGCATGTCGCCGGCGGCCACGGCCGAGTCGAACGCGGCCATGGCCGGGTGCAGGTACAGCCAGTCGTCCCCGTCGAGCAGCAGGACCACCGGCCCGCCGCCGCCCGCCGGATGGACCCGCACGGTGCGCCGCCCGCCGAGCCGCGCGCTGGTCCACCGGAGCCGGGTGCGGGGGAGGGGCAGGACGCCGTCGGCGCCCACGACGGGCCAGTGCGGCTGGTCCGGGGCGTCCGGGGTCGCGGCGATGGAACGGTCGGCGCCGGCGCCTGCCGGGTTGAACGGGTCGGCGTACGCCGCGTCGTCCGCGAGGAACTGATAGGTCACCCGCAGCCGTGCCGGCATGGGCACTTCGGCGTACCAGCAGTCCGTGTCGCCCCACCGGCGCAGGGGGACCGGCTCCGACCAGCTCTCGAAGCCGATGCTCGCCGGGGACCCGCGCCGGAGGAACAGGGTCACCCAGCCGCCGTCGTCGGCGGGTACGGACGCGGGTGTCCGTACCGCTGCCCAGAAGGCGTCGGTTCCCGGTGCGCCGGGGAGTCCGAACCCGGCGAAGGGGTTCTCCGGGCCGGCCGTGATGCCGGCTGCGGGACCGGTCATGGCCGGCTGGTGAGGTCGTCGGCCATGGTCCGGCCGAGCTCGCCGACGGGCACTTCGGTTCCGTCCTCGGAGCGGACCCGTTCGATCACCAGGCGCATGAACGTCTCCTTGTGAGAGGGAAGGGGAAAGGCTAAGCTCGCCTCAATTAGGCGAGCCTAACCTAATCGCGGCTTTCGCTTCCATCCCCGATCCACCTCCTGAACGGGCCCTCCATGTCCCTTGCCGAGCACCACGTCCACGGCCTCGTCGGCATAGGCGGGACCGTCCGGCCCCGGCCCGGTGGCCGTGTGGAGCGAATGCCGGGCGCGGGCCGCTGACCGGGCGTCAGTCACCGTGCACGGCGCCCCGGGGACCTGCCGACGGCCGGCCCCTCGCCGGTCGTCGCCACCGGACGGCCGGAAATCGCGATCCGGCCCGCCTTCGTCGCGACCCGCGGCACCGGCCGGCCCGGTGCGGGGAACCGCCGTACGGCGGGCCCGGGAACGGCCTTTGTGCCGGGTGCGGTTCGCCCGCGTACCCGGCACACCCTCGCCGACGTCCTGAAGAACACTCCCGGCACGGCTGCCATCGGCCGTGCCGTACCCGAGGAGGCACTGACACATGAGCACCAATCCGTTCGACGACCCCGACGGCCGATTCCTGGTCCTGGTGAACGACGAGGGTCAGCACTCGCTCTGGCCGGCCTTCGCCGAGGTGCCCGGAGGGTGGACGACCGTCTTCGACGAGAACAGCCGGGAGGCGTGCCTGGAATTCATCGAGGCCCGCTGGACGGATCTGCGCCCCCGCTCCCTCGCGGCGTCCACGGACGCCTGACCCTCCTTCGTACTGCGCTGTCGGCCGAGGCCGGTGCCGGAACGCCCGCCCGGCGCTCCCGCACCGGCCTTCGGCGTTTTCTGGCGGAACGTTTCCTGGCGGAACGTCAGACCTGTTGCGGGCCGTGGAGTTGCAGGCCGCGCGCCGCCGCTGCGGAAGGGTCCTGCGGCACTCGATCCCCGCTGGACGTCCGATTTAGGTAAGGCTAACCTTGGCTCGCTCGTTTCGTTGGAGCCGCTCTTCGTTCGTGGAACCGAGGAAGGAAAGCCTTGATCACGGCTACGCCGCGTCCTGCCCCGCTGCCGCATGCGCTCCTCGCGCCTGCACCCTCCGTGCGCTTCGCCCGCGTGGAGGACGCCGCAGAACTCGCCGACCTGTCCCAGCCCTTCATGCGCTCGGGTGCGCTGCGGGAGCGGCCCGCGTCGCTCTACGCCACCCGCACGGCCGACTTCCTCGTGGCGGAGGGCCCAGGAGGCCGCCTCGAAGCCTGTGCGGGCCTGTGCGTGCACCCCGCCGACCCGGGAGAGGACCGCGGACCCGCAGGCGTTCTCTACAACTTCTGCGTGGCCGGGCACAGACAAGGGTGCGGCGTGGGGGCGGTGCTCCTGCGCGCCGCACTGTCCGTGGCGCGCGCCCGGTCGCTCGGCGCCCTGTTCACGGCGACGACCGGCGGTGGCGGCCTCTTCCTGCGCTACGGGTTCGCGCCCGCGACGGCACGTCAGGCGCCGCGGTCCTGGGCGGAGTCGCTGGACCCCCGTCGCAACGCCCGCATCCTCGCGAGGCCCCTGTGACCGTCCACCCTCATGTACGTGCGTTCCGGTGGTCGTCGGCGGAGTCCGCGTATCCATGACGGGACCGGGCCCACCTCGTGCCGAATCCCGCCCCGGACAGGTGTCCGGGGCGGGGCGGGATTCGGGGTCCTGCGGGCCTTGTGCCGGCGGCGCGTCCTCCGACGGGTCGGGCCGGGGGCGCGAATCGGGGTCGCGGACCGGAATCGGACGGGGGTCAGACCGGGGCCAGGCCGTGGGCCGGGCTGGTGTCGGGCACCACGGTGGTGCCCGGTCCGGACTCTCCGAGGACGCCTCGCAGCACCGCGTGCGGCACCCGGCCGTCGAGGACGTGCGCGCTGCGCACGCCACCTCGGACGGCGCGCAGGCAGCCTTCCATCTTCGGCAGCATCCCGCTCGCCAGGCCCGGCAACAGCTCGTCCAGCGCGGCGGCCGTCAGGCGCTCGATCACCTCGGTGCTGTGCGGCCAGTTCGCGTACAGCCCCTCCACGTCGGTGAGCACCACCAGCCGTTCCGCTCCGAGGGCCACGGCCAGGGCCGACGCCGCGAGGTCGGCGTTGACGTTGTAGACCTCCCCGTCCTCGCCGCGTGCCACGGGGGAGACCACCGGGATGTGCCCCTGCTCCAGGAGGGTGCGCACCATGCCCGGGTTCACGTCCACGATGTCGCCGACGAGGCCGATGTCCACCGGCCGGCCGTCCACCCGGGCCTGCCGCCGCACAGCCGTCATGGTGTGCGCGTCCTCGCCCGTCATGCCCACGGCGAAGGGCCCATGGGCGTTGATGTGGCCGACCAACTCCCGCTGGACACTGCCGGACAGGACCATGCGCACCACGTCCATGGTCTCCGCCGTGGTCACCCGCAGCCCCGCCTCGAAGCGGGTCTCCAGGCCGAGCCGGTCGAGCATCGCGCTGATCTGCGGCCCGCCCCCGTGGACGACGACCGGGCGCAGGCCCGCGCGCCACAGCTCCACGACGTCCTGGGCGAACGACCGTTGCAGGCCCGCGTCCACCATGGCGTTACCGCCGAACTTGACGACGACCGTGCCGCGTCGCGGTTCCTCCGGCCGTGGCGGTGGCTCCGCCTCCGCGCGCTCGCCGGTGACCTGCCCCATGTCCGTCCCCACCCCGTTCACAGGCCGTGCCCGCTGTCGTGCGCGGTCGTCGTGCCGATCCCCACATCCGGATGCGACAGCCGGCGAGGGGTCTCCCCGCCGGTCGTGTCACTGGATCCGGCCTCCGCGGCCCGTACGGTCATGGTCTCCGTCTCTCATGGTGTCGGTGTGCATGACGTGTGCCGCTCGCGACGCGGTCACGCGTTCTTCGGCTCCCTGCACAGGAGAAGGCCGCGCAGCAGCCCGTCCGTCGCGCAGACCATGCCGCTGCGGGGCCCGGAGAAGCGCCAGGGCGTGTTCCTCGCCGGAGAAGTCGGCTACCGGCGACGTACGCGCCGTGGGGTCCGAACTGCCAAGAGTTCTTTAACTTAGCCTAACCTAAACAACGTGGTTCCTGGCGTCGGTCCGCCTGCCTTCCCCGGGGTCGTACGGAGTCAACTGCCGGGGCGCCGGGCTGACTCGTGCCCAGGTTCGGGAAATGAACGGAAGCAACTCGTTCTCCCTGGGCCGTCCCTAGGATCGATCACGGCTCCCGCCGCGGGGCGCGGGGGAACGACAGGAGGAGGGGGCCATGTCGAACATGTCCAGACACGGTGGACTGGCACGCCGTGCCGGGCCCGCCCGACCGGTACGAGCCGGATCGTGTCGCCGCGGGGCTGCGCACCCTGGCCGCCGCGACGAATCAGGTCCAGGCGGCCCGGGCCGGCTCGCTCCTGGGCTGTGGCGGCATCGTGCACGATCACAGCGGAGAGGTGTTCCCTGCGGCGGCCGAGGCGGCTCCGCTCCTCCTCGACATCGCGCGGCACGGGCACGTCGCGGCTCGGGACGCCGCGTTGGGGCTGCTGGACGAAGCGCTGTCCTTCGTTCCGCACCCCGCGTACGCACGGGCGGCGACACCCCACGGCGAGACGGTCCGGATCTGCTGCGCCGTAGCCGGTCATGTGCGGTCCCGGGCCGGCTTCCTCGCAGGTCTGGGGCGTACGGGCAAGGTGCTGCTGGCCGACGCGGCGGCGCACTGGCGCTTCGACGTCGAGGAATCAGTCGCCGACGGTGACGGCACGGCGGCCTTCGGACGTCTCGCGGGACGCCTCCCCGCCGGTACCCAGGCGGCGGAACTGCACAGGGACGGTTCCGTCACCGTCCTCGGCGCGGTGACCCTCGCCTATCCGTCGGGGCAGGACGGCCAGGAGAACTGTCTGCGCGTCATCGGCCTGCGACCCCGTGAACTGCTCCCTGGCGCACGGCTGTTTCCGGTGCGGTGCGAATCGTTCCTGCGGTGAATGTCCTGGGCCGTCCAGGTGAGCGACGGTTGTGCGGTCACCGGCGGGGGCCGGGGCAGCCGGTAGAACGCGGAGGGCCGGATCAGATGTCCGTTGCGGTACTTCCCGTTCGTACCCAGTGAAAGGTGTTCGTGATGAGCCGAGGACTGATCGTCGTGGATGTGCAGAACGACTTCTGCGAGGGAGGCAGAATTCCCGTCGCGGGCGGTGCGAGGATCGCGACGGCGATCGCCGATCTGGTGGAGCGGAGCGCGGGGGACGACTACCGGTACGTCGTCGCGACCCGGGACCACCACATCGACCCCGGGAGCCACTTCTCCGCGAACCCCGACTTCAAGGACAGTTTCCCCGTCCACTGCGTGGCAGGAAACGAAGGCGGTGAGTTCCACCCCCACTTCGCCCCCGCCGTCACCGGAGGCAAGGTCGACGCCGTCTTCTTCAAGGGTGCGCACAGCGCGTCCAAGAGCGGCTTCGAGGGCGCGGACGCGGAAGGTACCTCCCTGGCAGACTGGTTGCGTGCCCGTGGAGTGGAGGACGTCGACGTCGTGGGCATCGCAACGGACCACTGTGTGCGTGCCACCGCGCTTGACGCCGTCGCGGCGGGATTCCGGGCCCGCGTACGCCTGGACTACTCGGTCGGGGTCGCCCCCGACACGACCGCCGCTGCCGTGGACGACTTCCGCAGGGCAGGCATCGCGGTGTCCGGGGAGGCGCCCGTGGCGCGCTAGTCCACGGCACCGCGCCCGACACGGTGGACCGGCCGGCAGAGGCCGGTCCGCCACGGGGCAGGAAACCCGGTTCCCGGAGAGCTCGCCGCCGGGCGGCACGGGGCCGGCTGAACCCGTCCCGGCGTTATCACGCCCGGGACGCGCGGGCGTCTTCACGCCCGGAAACGCGGCGCCGCCACCGGTGCGGCGCCACCAGGACCACGACCGTCACGGCACCCACGGCACCCACGGCCCACACGACGGGGTCCCGGTGGGGCCGGCAGGGCAGGGCGGGCGACGCGTCGAGCGGGATGACCGCCAGGTCGTTGCCGGCGGTGCGGTCGTAGCGGTTGTACGTGCGGATGGTGCCCCGTGCGCCGGGTACCTGCCGGTCGATGCGGAAGTCGATGGCGGTCGTGCCCCCTTCGTCCAGCACCTCCATGAAGCCGCCTTGGCCGATGTCGCAGACGAACGCCCCGTCCGGGTTCTCCGGCCGGTCGCACGCCCATTCACCCTCCGAGTTCTCGAAGGTGTAGGGCACCGAGGTGACGGTGGTCCCCTCCGGCGGGACCACCTCGAAGCCGCCCAGGGTCCGCCCGTGCCACTTCCTCCAGCCCCGACGTGTCCACGGTCACCTTGACGTTGCGCTCCGGGCCGTCGCCGGGCGCGACGGCGACGGGTACGACGAAGTCGCTGTTCACGGCGGCGGCACCCTCGTCGGCGTCGTACACGCGGAAGTCCGCCGGGACTCCGAGCCGCAGCGCGACCCCGTCCGAGCCGTCGGCCGCCGCGGGCGCCGGCATCGTGGCGAGGACGGCGGCGAGAACCGCCGCCAGGGCGTCCGGGCGCCCGGTGACCGGTATCCGTATCCGTATCCGTATCCGTCGGAGCATGCGGGCACCTACGGCAGTTGACCCCGACGGTCCGGGTGTTCACCCGCCCCGGCGGACCGGCTGCGCACCGTGTGGTGCAGGGTTGACGTCGGCAGCCCGGAGGGCGATCCGGCCCACCGCACCCACCGCACGGGGAGAGCATCCGCATGAAGATCGTCGACGCGACGGTGGTCGTCACCGGCCCCGGCCGGAACTTCGTCACACTGAAGCTGACGACCGACGAGGGCCTCACCGGCCTGGGTGACGCCACACTCAACGGCAGGGAACTGGCCGTCGTCAGCTATCTCACCGACCATGTCGCCCCCCTGCTCATCGGTGGGGACCCGCACCGCATCGAGGACACCTGGCAGTTCCTGTACCGCGGTGCCTACTGGCGGCGCGGACCGGTGACGATGGCCGCCCTCGCCGCCGTCGACGTCGCGCTGTGGGACATCAAGGCCAAGGCCGCCGGACTTCCGCTGTACCAGCTCCTCGGAGGCGCGAGCCGCGAGCGCGTCCGTACGTACGGGCACGCCAACGGCCGCGACATCCCCGAACTGCTCGACTCCGTCAGCGCGCGCCTCGCCGAGGGGTACCCGGCGGTCCGCATCCAGTCGGGCATCCCCGGCCTGAAGGCCGTGTACGGGGTGCACAGCACGGACCGTGAAGGCGCGCCGGTGCTCCACCAGCAGGCCCGGCCCCTGGTCGAGGACTGGGACTCCGAGGCCTACCTCCGCCATGTCCCCGCGGTCTTCGACGCCGTCCGCGCGGAGTTCGGCGCCGAACTGCCGTTGCTCCACGACGTGCACCACCGGCTCACGCCGGTCCAGGCCGCCCGGCTCGGCAAGGACCTGGAGCCCTACCGGCCGTTCTGGCTGGAGGACTGCACGCCCGCGGAGAACCAGGAGGCACTGCGCACGGTCCGCCGCCACACCACCACACCGCTGGCCGTTGGCGAGGTCTTCAACACCGTGTACGACTACCAGACCCTGATCACCGAGCAGCTGATCGACTACGTGCGGTCCGCGGTCACGCACTTCGGCGGCGTCACACCGCTGCGGAAGCTCTTCGACTTCGCCGCGCTCTACCAGATCAGGACGGCCGTGCACGGCCCCGAGGACATCTCCCCGGTCGGAATGGCGGCGGCCGTCCACCTCGACCTCGCCGTCCACAACTTCGGCATCCAGGAGTACTCGGGCCACACAGCGCTCACCGAGGAGGTGTTCCGGCACGCCTACACGTTCACCGACGGACACCTGCACCCGGGCGAAGCACCCGGAATCGGCGTGGAACTCGACGAGCAGGCGGCGGCAGCCCACCCGTACGAGGCGGCCTACCTGCCCGTGAACCGTCTGCAGGACGGCACCGTCCACGACTGGTGAGCCCCCGGGTCGCGGGGGAGGTGCGCCCCATGCGCTCATGGAGCCTGGACGACATGCCCGACCTCTCCGGTACGACCGCGGTGGTCACGGGCGCGAACAGCGGGATCGGC
Organism: Streptomyces sp. NBC_01520; assembly: GCF_045040375.1. Classification (NCBI taxonomy): domain Bacteria; kingdom Bacillati; phylum Actinomycetota; class Actinomycetes; order Kitasatosporales; family Streptomycetaceae; genus Streptomyces; species Streptomyces sp. NBC_01520. Next base: position 430,634 of record NZ_CP109404.1, on the reverse strand, counting down.
GGGGTGACGGCGCCCCCGCACGGTGGCGGCCCGTCCGCCGGTGTCCCGTGCCTCGGCGCGGAGCCGCCCCGCCGCCTGCCGGCGCCGTGAGCCGTGTCTCACCCGGGCGGCGTGGCTTGCCTATGCAACCAGTTGCATAGAACGATCGGGGTATGGCGCTCGAACACGCGATCCTCGTCTCCCTGCTGGAGCAGCCGGGTTCCGGCTACGAACTGGCCCGGCGGTTCGAGCGGTCCATCGGCTATTTCTGGACCGCCACCCACCAGCAGATCTATCGCGTCCTCAAGCGCATGGAGGGCGACGGCCTCCTCGACGTCCGCGACGTGCCGCAGGAGCGCCGGCCGGACAAGAAGGAGTACTCCGTCGCCGCCCCCGGCCGCGACGCCCTCTCCCGGTGGCTGCACGAGCCGATCGAACCCGAGAGCATCCGGCACGACCTCGCCGTGAAGATCCGCGGCGCCGCCTTCGACGACCCGGCCGCGCTGGTCCGCGAGGTCGAACGGCACCACCGGATCCACAGCGACCGGCTGGCGCACTACCTCGCCGGCGAGATCCGTGACTTCACCGGGCCGGACGCCCCCGCGCCCTTCGACGCCGGCCAGGAGCTGCAGCACGTCGTGCTGCGCGGCGGCATCGCGTACGAGCGGATGACGATCGCCTGGCTCGACGACGTGCTCGCCACCCTCCACCGCATCGCCGGTGATCACCCACGCACCTGAACCGTTCCGTACCCCTCAAACCCCCGACTCCCGGAAGGCGGACCTCGATGACCGACCCGCTGCTGTTCAACCCGCGCACCTACGACCCGGCACACTTCGACCCCGAGACCCGCAGGCTGCTGCGTGCGACCGTCGGCTGGTTCGAGGACCGCGGCAAGCGCCGGCTGATCGAGGACTACCGGTCCCGTGCCTGGCTTGGGGACTTCCTCGCCTTCGCCGCAGAGGAAGGGCTGTTCGCCACCTTCCTCACCCCGTCGTCCGCCGCGGACCGGGAGGACCAGCGCTGGGACACCGCCAGGATCGCCGCGCTCAACGAGATCTTCGGGTTCTACGGTCTCGACTACTGGTACGCGTGGCAGGTGACCGTCCTCGGCCTCGGCCCGGTCTGGCAGAGCGAGAACAAGGCCGCCCGCACCCGCGCGGCGGAACTCCTCTCCCAGGGCGAGGTGTTCGCCTTCGGTCTTTCCGAGAAGGCCCACGGCGCCGACATCTACTCCACCGACCTGCTCCTGGAGCCGGCCGGCGACGGCGGCTTCCTGGCCACCGGCTCCAAGTACTACATCGGCAACGGCAACGCCGCCGGGCTGGTCTCCGTCTTCGGCCGCCGCACCGACGTCGAAGGCCCGGACGGCTACGTCTTCTTCGCCGCGGACAGCCGCCACCCCGCCTACCACCTGGTGAAGAACGTCGTCGACTCGTCCAAGTACGTCAGCGAGTTCCGCCTCGACAACTACCCGGTCGGCCCCGACGACGTCCTGCACACCGGCCGCGCCGCCTTCGACGCCGCGCTCAACACCGTCAACGTCGGCAAGTTCAACCTCTGCACCGCCTCGATCGGCATCTGCGAGCACGCGATGTACGAGGCCGTCACCCACGCGCACAACCGCGTCCTGTACGGCCGCCCCGTCACCGCGTTCCCGCACGTGCGCCGCGAACTGGCCGACGCCTACGTCCGGCTCGTCGGCATGAAACTGTTCAGCGACCGCGCCGTCGACTACTTCCGCTCGGCCGGACCGGACGACCGCCGCTACCTGCTCTTCAACCCGATGACGAAGATGAAGGTGACCACGGAGGGCGAGAAGGTCATCGACCTGATGTGGGACGTCATCGCCGCCAAGGGTTTCGAGAAGGACACCTACTTCGCCCAGGCCGCCGTCGAGATCCGCGGGCTGCCGAAGCTGGAGGGCACGGTCCACGTCAATCTCGCGCTGATCCTCAAGTTCATGCGCAACCACCTGCTGAACCCGGCCGAGTACGCACCCGTGCCGACCCGCCTCGACGCCGCCGACGACGCGTTCCTCTTCCGCCAGGGACCGGCCCGCGGCCTGGGCTCCGTACGCTTCCACGACTGGCGCCCCGCCTACGACGCGTACGCCGACGTGCCCAACGTCGCGCGCTTCCGGGAGCAGGCGGACGCCCTGTGCGACTTCGTCGCCGACGTCGCACCCGACGAGGAGCAGAGCCGCGACCTCGACTTCCTGCTCTCCGTGGGCCAGCTCTTCGCACTCGTGGTGCACGGACAGCTCGTCCTGGAACAGGCCCGTCTCACGGACCTGGACCAGGACGTGCTCGACGAACTGTTCGCCGTGCTCGTACGCGACTTCTCCGCCCACGCGGTGGAGCTGCACGGCAAGGAGTCGGCCACCGGCGCGCAGCAGAGCTGGGCACTCGGCTCGGTCCGGCGGCCCGTCGTCGACGCGGCCCGCTCGGCACGCGTCTGGGAGCGTGTCGAGGCCCTGTCCGGGGCGTACGAGATGGCGCCGTAACCACGCGGACCGGGTGCCCGCCGGGATCCGGCGGGCACCCGGTCCCGCTCAGCGGGGGAGCGGCAGGCCCGTGTAGTTCTCCGCGAGCTCCGCCGCCGCGTGCGGCGAGGTGGCCACACGTTCCAGCTGCGCCAGTTGGAGGCGGGTCTCGAACGCCGACTGCGCCTGGTCCGTGTGCAGTGTCGTCGTCATGAAGTACGAGAAGTGCTCCGCCCGCCACACCCGGCGCAGGCACGTGTCCGAGTAGGAGTCCAGCAGGCCGGTCGAACCGGTCTCCTGCCACGCCGTCAGTGCCCGGGCCAGCACGATCACGTCAGCGGCGGCGAGGTTCAGCCCCTTCGCCCCGGTCGGCGGGACGATGTGCGCCGCGTCACCCGCGAGGAAGACCCGGCCGTGGCGCATGGGCTCGGTGACATGGCTGCGCATCGGCAGCACGGCCTTCGAGGTGATCCGGCCGCGCGCCAGCTTCCACCCCGGGGCGTCGTCGGTCGCGAAACGGGCGTCCAGCTCGTCCCAGACGCGTGCGTCGGACCAGTCGCCGGGATCGGTGCCGTTGGGGACCTGGAGGTACAGGCGGCTCACCGACGGGGAGCGCATGCTCGCGAGGGCGAAGCCGCGCTCGGAGTGAGCGTAGATCAACTCGTCGTACACGGGCGGTGCGTCGGCGAGGATGCCGAGCCAGGAGTAGGGGTACGTCCGCTCGTACACCGTCCGGACCGACTCCGGCACGGCGTCGCGCGCCACCCCGTGGAAGCCGTCGCAGCCGACGACGTAGTCACAGGTCAGCGTCTCCTCCCGGCCTTCGTGCCGAAAGCGGACGACAGGGCTGCCGGTGTCGGCGCCGTCGATGCCGGTCACCTCCGCTTCGAACAGCAGGGGGCCGCCCTCCGCCAGCTGGAGGGCTGTCAGGTCCTTGACGACCTCGGTCTGCGCGTACACCATCACGCTGCGCCCACCGGTCAGGGCCGGGAAGTCGATGCGGTGCGCGCGACGGCCGAAGCGGAGCTCGATGCCGTCGTGGGGCATGCCCTCCCGGTCCAGCCGCTCCCCGGCACCGGCCTCGCGGAGCGCGTCCACGGTCGCCTGTTCGAGGATCCCGGCACGCTGGCGCCGCTCGACATAAGCGCGGTCGCGGCGCTCCAGCACGACGCTCTCCACGCCCGCGTTGTGCAGCAGCCGGGCGAGCAGCAGCCCGGCCGGCCCGCCACCGATGATGCCGACGGTGGTGCGCATCAGTTCCCCTTCGGTTCGTCGAGTTCCCCGGGTTCTCCGAGATCCCCGAGTCCCCCGGAATCCGTGAGTCCCCCGGAATCCGTGAGTCCCCCGGAATCCGTGAGTTCCGTGAGTTCCGCGAGGACGCGATCCGCCACCGCGAAGGCCGAGTTGGCCGCCGGCACCCCGCAGTACACGGCGGACTGCAGGAGGACCTCGCCGATCTCCTCCGGAGTGAGCCCGTTCCGCACGGCCGCCCGGACATGCATGGCCAGCTCGTCGTCGTGCCCGCCGGCGACGAGCGCCGTGAGGGTGACGCAGCTGCGGGTGCGCCGGTCCAGGACGTCACCGGACCAGATCTCGCCCCAGGCGTACCGGGTGATGAAGTCCTGGAAACGCGCAGTGAAGGGTGTGGTCCGGGCGATCGCCCGGTCGACGTGCGCGTCGCCGAGGACGGCGCGGCGGACGGCCATGCCGGCCGGGCGCGGCTCTCCCAGATGGGCCCGCAGCGCGCTCAGCACGGCCTCCGGCCGTTCGACGCCCGCCAGGTGCGCGGCGCGGGGGAGCTCGACGAGGTGGGCGTCGCGGATGCCGTCCGCGAGCGCGCGGGAGTGCGCCGGCCCGGTGGCGCGGTCGTCCCGGCCGCCGATGACGAGCGCGGGCGCGGTGACGCGGTCCAGGTCGGCGCGGAGGTCGAGGCCGGCCAGCACCTCGCAGCACACCGCGTACGCCTCCGGGTCGACGGCGAGATGGTCGGCGACGAGACGGCCGGCGACGGGTGCGCCGGACTCCGTGAACGCCGGGGTGAACCACCGCTCCGGCGCGGTCGCGGCGAGCGGTCCGGTGCCCTCCGCCCGGACCCGCCCGGCCCGCTCCAGCCACGGCCCCGGCTCCCCGAAGCGAGCGGACGAGCAGACCAGCACGAGGGAGTCGACCCGCTCGGGGCGGTGCGCGGCCAGCCAGGTGCCGACGGCACCGCCGAGGGAGACACCGGCGTACGCGAACGACCCGATGCCCAGCGTGTCGGCGAGGCCGAGGACGAGCTGCCCCAGGTCGGCGACGGTGGACCCGGCGGGGAGCAGCGCGGCGGGGGAGCCGCCGTGGCCCGGGAGGTCCCAGCGGACGACGCGCCACCGCCGCGCGAGCGCCGGGACCTGGGGGTCCCAGACGGACAGCGACGTCCCCAGGGAGGGGCCGAGCACGAGGACGGGGGCGTCGGCGGGGCCGTCGACACGATGGTGCAGCAAGGGCGTCATGAGGATTCCTGGATCCTGGGAAGGGGGCGGGTCGAAGGGGTGCCGGAACCCGGCCCGGACCCGCGGGAAAGGGCCCGGTCGACCAGGGCCGGGGCGGAGCCCAGGTAACCGGCAGGCCGGGCGAGATCGCGGAGGGACTCCGCGGACAGCAGCGACGTCAGTTCCGGGTCCAGGAAGACGTCCGTACCCTGGTGCGACGCACGGCGCGCAGCCTCCGTCACCACCCGGCGGGCCTCGTCACGGCCCAGCACCGGGGCGAGTTCGGCCAGTACGCGCTCCGTGAGCATCAGCCCGTGCGTCAGACCGAGGCTCGCCCGCATGCGGTCCGGCCGCACGGTCAGTTCCGTGCAGAGCCCGGCCGCCTTGGACGCCGCACCGCCCGTCAGCCGCAGCGCCTCGCGCAGCGGCAGCCACTCCGCGTGCCACGCCCCCGCCGGGCGTTCGTCCTCGGCGGCCAGCGAGCCCAGGAGCACCGACGCGAGCGCCGGAACCTGACGGGCGGCGGACGCGACGAGCGTGGCCCGAACCGGATTGCTCTTGTGCGGCATCGCGGAGGAACCGCCGCCCGAGCCCTCGGCCACCTCGCCCACCTCGGTACGGGACAGCACCAGCACATCGGCGGCGATCTTGCCCAGTGCGCCGGCGCAGAAGGCCAGCGCCGCACCCAGGTCCGCGACCGGCGTACGCAGCGTGTGCCAGGGCAGTTCGGGTTCGGCCAGGCCGGTTTCCCGCGCGAAGGCAGCGACGAGGGACAGACCCTCGTCGCCGAACGCCGCCAGCGTCCCCGCGGCGCCCCCGAGCTGCGCCGGAAGGGAACCCCGTACCCGTGAGACCCGGTCCAGCGCGTCCAGCACCAGCGCACGCCACCCCGCCGCCTTCAGGCCGAACGTCGTGGGCACGGCGTGCTGGGTGAGCGTACGGCCCGCCATCGGCACCTCGCGGTGCCCGGCCGCGAGGGTGTACAGCGCCCCGGCCGTCCGTTCCAGGTCCGCGGCCAGCAGGTCCAGGGCGCGCGCCGCGACGAGCATGAGCGCGGAGTCCAGGATGTCCTGGCTCGTGGCGCCCCGGTGCACGAACTCCCCGTGTTCCGGGGACCGTTCGGCCACGGCGGCCCGGAGATCCGCCACCAGCGGGATGACCGGGTTGCCGCCCGCCCCCGCCCGCAGGGCCAGGGACCGTGCGTCGAATCCGCCGGAGCACGCCACCGCGGTGACGGTGACGCCCGCCGCCGGATCCTGCGCCCGCGCCAGGGCGGCCTCGGCGTCCAGCATCGCCCGCAGGAAGGCGTGGTCGCTCGTGGCGGCCTCCACCGCGCTGCCCGCCCACACCGGGGCGAACAGCCCGACGTCATCCGTGGAAGTCAAGGAACACCGTCTCCTTCCCGCCCTGCACGCGGATGTCGAACCTGTACGAACGCTCGCCGTCCGGCACCGCGACCAGGGTGCTCCGCCGCTCCGGCGGCAGTCCGTCGAGCAGAGGATCGGTCACGGCCTCCGCGTCCGCGAGATACGCCCGCGTGAACAGGTGGTGCATCAGCCCGCGCGCGAACAGACACACCGAAAGGTACGGCGTGTCCGAGGGCGGCAGCGTCCGAATCGCCCAGTGTCCGTCCGCGTCGGTCGGCACCCGCCCGAAACCGGTGAAGTCCACGCCGTTGCGGCCGAGGAATCCCCCAGTGACCGGATCCCGGCGCATCGAACCGGGGCGGCCCCCGCCCTGCCAGACCTCCAGCAGCGCGTCGGGCACGGGGTCGCCGTTCCCGTCGGTCACGTATCCGTGCACCGTGATCGTGCCGGGATGCCCGGCGGGGGCGATCTCCGCACCCCCGGGGAAGGGGAGCGCGTACCCGTAGAAGGGGCCCACCGTCTGCGAGGGCGTCGGCGGAAGACTCACTGGTTCTCCTCGGGGTCCGGAAGCGTCGCGGCCGGGCCGTCGAGCACTATGTCCCAGCGGTAGCCGAGCGACCATTCGTGGGTGGACAGTTCGTGGTCGTACGCGGCCACGAGCCGGGCACGCGCCGCCGGGTCGGTGACGGACTGCAGGATCGGGTCGTACGGGAAGAGCGGGTCGCCCGGGAAGTACATCTGCGTGACCAGGCGCTGGGTGAACGACGTGCCGAACAGCGAGAAGTGGATGTGCGCGGGGCGCCAGGCGTTCGTGTGGTTCCGCCACGGGTACGCCCCGGGCTTGACGGTCGTGAACGAGTAACCGCCCTGTTCGTCGGTGAGACAGCGGCCGACACCGGTGAAATTCGGGTCCGGCGGCGCAGGGTGCTGGTCGCGCTGATGCGCGTACCGGCCCGAGGCGTTGGCCTGCCAGATCTCCACGAGCTGACCGCGCACCGGCCGGCCGGCGCTGTCCAGCACCCTGCCGCCGACGGTGATGCGCTCGCCGAGCGGCTCGCCGGCGTGACGGCGGGTCAGGTCCGCGTCGAGCTCCGTGACGTCCGTGACCCCGAAGACCGGCCCGGTCAGCTCGGTCGCCTCCGGGTCGCCGCCCACCGCGACCAGCGGCTGTCGCGGGTGTCGCAGGACGCTGCTGCGGTACGGGGCGAAATCGCGCGCCGGGTGGTGCGGTACCGCGTCGCCGGCCGAGGCCTTCCGGTGCGCGGCGGCGATCTCCGCGCTGATCTGCTGCTGGTCCGGGATCATCGGGCCGTGTCACCTTCCGGGACGGAAACGTGCGCCCGGCGTACGCCGGTGCGGGGGATGGTCGGGTGCGCCCCGCGTACGCGGGTCACGTCAGGTCCTTCACGGGTGCGGCCGTCCGTGCGCGCACCTCGTCGGGTGTGACGCCCGGCGCGGTCTCCAGGAGCGCGAAACCGTCGGCCGTCACGTCGAACACCCCGAGGTCCGTGATGACACGGTGCACGCACGCCGCGCCGGTGAGCGGGAGCGTGCACTCCTGGACCAGCTTGGGGGAGCCGTCCTTCGCGGTGTGCTCGGTCAGGACGAGGACACGGCGGGCCCCGTGGACGAGATCCATCGCACCGCCCATGCCCTTGATCATCCGGCCGGGCACGGACCAGTTGGCGAGGTCGCCGTTCGCCGACACCTGCATGGCACCCAGGACGGCGGTGTCGATGTGGCCGCCGCGGATCATCCCGAAGGACAGCGCGGAGTCGAAGAACGCGGCGCCGGGCCGGACCGTGACGGTCTCCTTCCCGGCGTTGATCAGGTCGGGGTCGATGTCGCCCTCGTACGGGTAGGGCCCGACGCCGAGGATGCCGTTCTCCGAGTGGAGGACGACCTCCCGCCCGGCAGGGAGGTGACCGGGTACGAGGGTCGGCAGCCCGATCCCGAGGTTCACGTACGAACCGTCGGTCAGCTCGGCCGCCGCGCGGGCGGCCATGTCGTCGCGGGTCCAGCTCATCGCTGCCGCACCGCCTCTCGCGTGGTCGCGTGCGCCGGGGGCGCGGATGTCGTGCGGTGCTCGACGGCCTTGTCCGCGGCCTGCTCGGAGGTCAGCGGCACCACGAACCGGACGAAGACGCCCGGCAGGTGGATCGCGTCCGGGTCCAGCTCGCCGGGCTCGACGAGCTCCTCGACCTCGGCGATCGTCACCTTGCCCGCCATGGCCGCGAGCGGGTTGAAGTTTCGCGTCGCCTTGCTGAAGACGAGGTTCCCGTGCCGGTCGCCCCTGGCCGCCCGCACCAGGGCGAAGTCGGTGGTGATGCCGTGCTCCAGGACGTGGTCGCGGCCGTCGAACGCCCTGATCTCCTTGGCGGGGGAGGGGAGCGCGACCGAACCGTCCGGGGCGTAGCGCCAGGGCAGCCCGCCCTCGGCGACCTGGGTGCCGACGCCGGCCGGGGTGAAGAACGCGGGTATTCCGCAGCCTCCCGCGCGCAGCCGCTCGGCGAGCGTGCCCTGGGGGACGAGCTCCACCTCCAGCTCCCCGCCGAGGTACTGGCGGGCGAACTCCTTGTTCTCACCGATGTACGAGCCGGTGACGCGTGCGATGCGGCCGGCGGCGAGCAGGACACCGAGCCCGCGGCCGTCGACACCGCAGTTGTTGGAGACCACGCCGAGCCCGCCGACGCCGCGGTCGTGCACCGCGTCGATCAGTACGTTCGGGACGCCGCTGAGACCGAAGCCGCCGACGGCGAGCGACGCGCCGTCCGAGATGCCCGCCACCGCTTCCGCGGCGGAGCGTTGGACCTTGTCCATGGAGGTTACCGACTCCCGTCCTCGCTTGTGTTCGTCAGGTGAACTACAGTTCACTCTGACTCGCCCTGAGTGTGCGTGCACCTGGCACGCATGTCAACGTCCTGGAGGACACCGATGCCGGACACACTTCCCACCGAGGCCGTGGGTCCGCTGCTGCGCGGGATCGCCGTGCTGCGCGAGATCAGCGACGCCGGCGGCGGGGCGAGCCTCGGCGATCTCGTCCGGGCCACCGGGCTCGCCCGGTCCACGGTCGACCGGGTCGTGGCGACGCTCGCCCGCATGGGATACGTACGGCTCGACGGGAACGGGGCGTGGCTCGCACCGCGGCTCATGGAGCTGGGCAACGCCTATCTGGCCGCCCTCCGCCTGCCCGCCCGGCTCGGCCCGCCGGCCGAGCGGCTCGCCGAGGAGCTCGACGAGTCGGTCTCGCTGGCCGTGCCCGACGGGGACGGCATCCGCTTCGTGCACCAGACCACCCGGCGCCGTGCCATGTCGCTGTCGTTCAGGATCGGCGACCTGCTGCCCGCCGAATCCACCGCGCCGGGACCGCTGTTCGCCGCGGCCGGCTGGTCCGCGCAGGACTGGGCGGCATGGCGGGCGCGCCGGGCCGCCGCCCCGGCGTCGGCCCGCAGCCCGTACGCCGTACCGCCACGCCCCGCCGACGGCGACACTCCGTCCTTCGAGGAACGGGCGGCCCGGGCCGCGAAGGACGGCTGGGCGGTGGACGACCAGAACATCGAGCCGGGCCTGATCGCCGTCGCAGTACCGGTGCGCGACCCCCACGGAGAGATGGTCTGCGCGCTCAGCGTGGTCAGCCACACCAGCCGCCACAGCGCGGACTCGCTCAGGCGGACGGTCCTGCCCCCGGCGCGGGCCACGGCGGCCGTGATGGAGCGGGAACTGCGCGGGGCGGACCCCGCCGCGCAGGCCCGTGCCGCCGGCGGTCTCGCCCACTGGACCGGTGCCTCCAAGCAGGAACTCGGCGCGGAGTTCGTCGAGTCCCTGGCCCGCGGACTGACCGTCGTCACGGCTTTCGGGGAGGGCCGGGCGGAGCTCACCCTCGCCGCGGTCGCCGAGACCACCGGACTCGCCCGCGCCACCGCCCGCCGTGCCCTGATCACCCTGGAACACCTCGGCTACGTGACCTCGCGGGACCGCCTCTTCCGGCTGACCCCGCGGGTGCTCGGCCTCGGATATCCGCCGCTGTCGCGCACGGCCCTCCCCGAGATCGCCCTGCCGTACATGGCCCGGCTGGGCGGGCGCCTCCACGACTCCGTCTCCCTGGCGGTCCTCGACGGCGACGACATCCGTTACACCGCGCGCGTCGCCACCGAACGCGTCATGAGCGTCAACATCACCACCGGCACGCGCTTCCCCGCCCACGCCACCTCGATGGGCCGGGTCCTCCTCGCCGGTCTGCCCCGGGAGGAGCGGGCCGCACGGCTCGGCCGGACCGGGCTGCCGGCCCTCACCCCCCACACCCTCACCGATCCCGCCGCACTCGCGACCGGGCTGGAAGAGGTGGCGCGGGAGGACCACGCCCTGGTCGACGGGGAACTGGAGGAAGGGCTGCGCTCCCTCGCCGTGCCCATTCGTGACCGTTCGGGCACCACGGTCGCCGCCCTCAACGTGGCCATGCACGTCAGCCGCCGCACCGTCGCCGAGTGTCTCTCCGAGGTCCTCCCGGAACTGCGTGCCGCCGCCGGCCTGATCGAATCCGACCTGCACGTCGTGGGCCGCTTCAGCCGGGTCTCCGCCTCCTGACCCCTGAGGGCGGCCGTGGCCGGCTGAACAGGAAGGCCGGGCGGCACGTATCGAGGGGCGGGCACCGGTCTCCACGGTCCCCGGCGTCGGTGACGCCGTGTCAGGGCGGGTGCGAGGGGGGCGGCGGACTATGCGCGGACGACGGACGATGCGCGGTCGGCGGGGTCTGCGACGGATCGCGCGGCTGGTGGCCGTCGGCGGGCTGCTCTGCGCCTGGCCGACGGCGACGGGTGCTACGGCGAGCGCCACGGCGAACCTACCGGGGGCCGACGCGGTCGACGTACCGGGGAGCACCACGACGAACGTGCGGGCGAACAGTTCCTCGGCCCCGGTGGCAGGCGGGGGTGGCGGCGCGCCTGCCTCCGACCTCGGCGCGCGTCTGGTCTCACAGCTCGGCCCTTCGCGTACGGCGGGCAGCTGGATCGGCTCCGACGGCCGCACGGTCGTGGCCGTGACCGACGAGGGGGCCGCGGCGGAGGCCGAACGGGCGGGGGCCCGCGCCCAGGTCGTCCGCCACAGCCTGCGCCGCCTCCGCTCCGCCACCGAGGCCCTGGGCGGAACACCCCGGGTGCCCGGCACGGCCTGGGCCGTGGACTACGCGTCCAACCGGGTCGTCGTGCGCGCCGACAGCACCGTGTCCGCCGCCGACTGGTCACGCCTGTCCGGCCTCGCCGAGGAGACCGGCAGCTTCGTGCACATGCGGCGGACCTCCGGCTCCCTCTCCACCAGGATCAGCGGCGCCGACCCCATCTTCGGTCGCGCAGGCCGCTGTTCCGCCGGCTTCAACGTGACCGACGGACGGCAGGACTTCGTGCTGACGGCCGGTCACTGCGGTCCACCCGGAACCACATGGTTCGGGGACGCGACGGGCACCCGGCCCGTCGGAACCACGACGGCCGGAAGCTTTCCCGGGGACGACTTCTCCGTCGTCGCGTACGGGAGCGGCGACCCGTCCGGTGCGCGGGGCGTCGTGGGGATCGGCGGCGGCCGGGAGGTGCGGATCGGAGCGGCGGCCGACCCCGTCGTCGGCCTCCAGGTGTTCCGCAGCGGCAGCACCACGGGGACGCGCACCGGCCGGGTGACCGCGCTGAACGCGACGGTGAACTACCCGGAGGGCACGGTCACCGGCCTGATCGAGACGACGGTGTGCGCCGAACCCGGGGACAGCGGGGGCCCGTTGTTCGCACAGGGGCTGGCCCTCGGTGTGACGTCCGGCGGCAACGGCGACTGCACGGCCGGCGGAACGACGTACTTCCAGCCCGTGACCACGGCGATGGCGGCCCTCGGCGTGCGGCTGACCGCGGCCGTCGCCGGGGCCGACCTGGGCACCGTCCCGCAGCCGTCCGCGGCGGGAGCCGTCGCACCGGGGACGCCCGGACCGCCGGGGACGCCCGGACCACCGGCCGCGTCCGGCGGAGTCCTCGGCCTCCGCCCCCTCGCCCCCGGACCGCTGGTCCTCGCCGCGAGCCTCCTCGTACCGGTGGCGGCCGGAGCGATCCGGTCGGTCCGGAGGCGGAGACACCGCCGCCGGTACACCTGACCACGCACGAAGGCCGGTGCCGTACCCCAGCCTCCGACGTATCCGCGTGAGCCCGTCCTGGCCGGCCGGTCGACGACCAGCACGCGTCCCGAACACGGTTCGTCGGCAACGGACTTCGAGCCCCCCACGGTGGGCGCGGCCCTGGTGACCTCGCCCCTGCGCAGGCCTACGACCGGGACGGTGCCCGTCGTGTGGTCGGCGGTGCAGGCCGCACGGCCCTTCGCGGACAGGGCGATGGAGAGCGGTCCGTCACCGGCGGGGATGAGCATCGAGGTACCGGAACCGCACGGTACCTCGATGATCCGGTCGTGGGTGACGTCGGCGGCGCCGCGGCCCGGGTGTCACAAGGGTGTGGCGGTCTTCAGCACGAAGAAGAGGGTGACCGCCGCGTTGGCCGAGGACAGGGCGGAGACCGTGGTGCCGACCGCCGCCGCCCAGGCGGCCAGGCCGACCGCGGTGAAGACGGGCGGCCAGGCGCGGGCGGCCGGGGCAGGTCCGAGCAGCGCCGCGACCCGCCGGGGAACCGGCCCCGGGGCCGCCAGCCCGGCGAGCGTCACCCCGGGCGCGCCACGGGAGACGAGCGCGGCCCTGCCGATCGCGCGGGCCACCACCCGCCGGCTGCCGACGGCCGCGGCGGCGTCCTCGTCCGCCCACCGCTCCGCGGTGTACGCCACGGCGGTGCGCAGCGGCCGGAGGAACGGATTGGCCCGCGCGGCCAGCTGCACGGTGAGCAGGAACCGGTGGTGGAGGCCGGCCAGATGCGCCCGCTCATGGGCGAACAGCGCCCGGCGCTCCGAGGAGTCCAGACACCTCAGCAGGGACGTCGACACCACGACGCGCCCCCGGGAGCCGGGTAGCGCGTAGGCGTACGGCACCTCGTCCGGCAGGACCGCCACGGGTGTGTCGGGGAGCCCGGTCAGGGCGCGCTCGGCGCCGCGCCGCACCCGGTGGTGCCGCCACGCCGCGGCCACGCACGCCGCGAGTACGGCGACCAGGGCGGGAATGGCCGCCTTGCCCGCGACCTCGTCGTACGGGACCGCCTCGCGGACCTCCGGGTCCGACCACGCGTCGGGCAGCGGGTTCCCGGGCAGCTGGGCCGTGCCGACCACCACGAGCAGGGCCAGACACAGGGTGCTGCATATCGCCAGCACCGCCGCGACCGCCGACAGCAGCCGGGTCGCGGTGCGCGGGTGCAGGTGGTGGGCCGCCAGCCTGGCCACGGGCCAGGCGGTCAGGGGCAGCACCAGCGGCAGGAAGACGAAGACGCCCATGACCCCTACAGTTCCGGCTCGTCGTCCGCCTCGGCCAGGAGGTCGCGCAGCAACTGTTCGTCGCCGGGTGTCAGCGTGGTCAGGAAGCTGGTCAGGACGGCCTCCCGGTCGCTCTCGCCGTCCAGCACGCGCCGCATGCGCAGCGCCGCGAGGCCGGCCTCGTCCGAGCGCGGCGTCCACCGGAAGGACCGGCCCTCGCGCTGCCGGTCCACCGCGCCCTTGGCCTGCAGGCGCGTGAGGATCGTCATCACCGTGGTGTACGCGACCCCGCCGCCCAGCCGTTCCTGCACCCAGGCCGCCGTGGCGGGCCCCTGGGCCCGGCAGAGCGTGGTCAGCACCTCCGCTTCCAGTTCGCCCTGGCCGCGCCGACGGGGGTGCTCGTCCGGACCGCCCTCGCCCTGATCCGTCATGTGCGTCTCCTCCCTGTCGTGGTGCCGCCCCGCGTGCGGGCGGCGAGCGGTTCATCGTACTGAGTTCCGGTGCGGCGGTACGGGGCCGCTCCCGCCCAACTTCTACAGTGATGTAGATGTCAGGGGTCGGCCGTCACGAGCCCGGACGGCCCCCTTCGGGGGCCGTCCGGGAACAGAGGAAGGGAAACGGCATGGGTGTGAGTCTGGCCAAGGGCGGCAACGTCTCGCTCAGCAAGGAGGCTCCGGGGCTGACCGCGGTGCTCGTCGGACTCGGCTGGGACGCGCGCAGCACCACCGGAACCGACTACGACCTCGACACCGGCGCGCTGCTGGTGGACGGCGGCGGCAAGGTGATCTCCGACCAGCACTTCGTCTTCTACAACAACCTCAAGAGCCCCGACGGCTCGGTCGAGCACACCGGCGACAACCTCACGGGTGAGGGCGAGGGCGACGACGAGTCCCTCAAGGTCGACCTGACCACCGTCCCCGCCGACGTGGCGAGGATCGTCTTCCCGGTCTCCATCCACGACGCCGACAACCGCGGACAGAGCTTCGGGCAGGTCCGCAACGCCTTCATCCGCGTGGTGAACCAGTCGGGCGGCGCCGAGCTCGCCCGCTACGACCTGAGCGAGGACGCGGCGACCGAGACCGCCATGGTCTTCGGTGAGCTGTACCGTCACGGCGAGGAGTGGAAGTTCCGCGCGGTCGGCCAGGGATACGCCTCCGGGCTGTCCGGCATCGCGGCCGACTTCGGCGTCGGCGTCCGAGGGACGCCGTACCCCGTACGTCCAACTGACGAATTCCGTACCCCTGTTGTAGCTCTTGGGGATGACCCGCGGACACATACGGAGAGGGATTCGCGCAGGCCCCGCCTCCTCGTACCGTCGTGATCGACCAGGAACGACCGAAGACGGCACGACGGCGGGGCTCATGGCACAGACGGCACAGATGGCACAGCAGGGAACGGTCCAGGGGGACGCACGGCAGGACAAGGCGTTCGCCCCCGAATACCAGGGGGCCCTCGGCTCCCTCTCGGTCAACGCGTCGCTCACCGACGTGCTGGCCAGGGGGAGGGAGGAGCTGCGCGCGGCGGAGGAGGCCGGCGACCGCTCGGAGGCGGCCCGTTGCGGGCTCGCCGTCGCGGAGGCCTGCCGACGGCTCGGGCGCAACGAGGAGGCCGAGCGGGCGTGGCGGGCGAGCTACCGCGCCGCCCGGTCCGCGCAGGACGTCGGGGCCATGGCCTGGGCCCTGTGGAGCGGCGGCACGCTCGCACGCCAGCGAGGCGCGCTGCCGCTCGCCTACCGGCTCCTGCGACTGGCGGCCGAGCTGGGGGAGCGCGGCGGCGACGTGGTCGTACGGGGCTACTCGCTCGCCGGTCTCGCCGAGACCGGGCGTATCCAGGGGGACTACAAGGCCGTCGGCGAGCTGCACGAACAACTCCTCGCCGAGGCCCGCCGCCGCGGCGAGGCACGGCACACGGTGTGGGCGCTGGAAGGCATAGCCCAGATGCACCGGAACACGGGCTCGTACGACACGGCCCTCACGCTCTTCGAGGAGGCCGCCGAGACGGCGGCCCGGGCCGACGACCGGCGGGGCCGGGCCTGGGCCCTGCGCGGCATCGCCGACGTGGTGTCCGTACGGGACGGGGGGGTGGACCGTGCCCTCGACCTGCTCTCCGAGGCCGAACACACCTGCCGCGAGATGCAGTTGTCCAGCGCCCTCGCCTACAACCACAAGATGCGCGGCAACGTGCTCTACCGGGCCGGACGGTACGCGGAGGCCCGTGAGAACTACGCACAGGCACTGGCCGAGTTCGTCGAGATGGACGAGTCGCGCGGAACCGCGCTCGCCCGCCTCGGGCTCGCCAAGACGCTCGCCCGGCTGGGACGCGACCGGGCCGAGACGATTGCCGAGCTCGCCGGACTGCGGCGCGCCCTGGAACGTCTCGGCCTGCGGCACGCCCGGGACATGATCGACCGCGCGGCGGCCGAGCTGGGGGTGGGGGAGGTGCCCGACACACCGCGGCCCGTCCTCGAAGGGACGCCGCGATGAGCTTCACGACCTCCCCCACGCAGGCCTCCCCGCCCGGAACCGGCTCCGCGCCGACCGCCGCCACGCCCCTCACCCTCGCCCGCTGCCGCGCACTGGTGCGCCCCGCGCTCGTGGACGCCGTCGGGCGGCTCCATCCGTGGCCCGGCGAGATGGCGGCCTTCGCGCTCGGCTGGTGCGGCACGGGCGGTGCCCCCGACCCCGGCGCCTCCCAGGGCAAGGGCGTACGGCAGGCCCTCGCCGTCCTGGGCGCCGAAGCCGTCGGAGCGTCCGGGGAGACAGCGGTCCCCGCAGCGGTCGCCGTCGAACTCGTCCACGTCTTCTCGCTCCTGCACGACGACATCATGGACGGCGACGAGACACGGAGGCACCGGGAGACGGTGTGGAAGGCGTACGGCACCGGGCCCGCCGTCCTCGCGGGCGACGCGCTGCTCGCGATCGCCCTGCAGACGCTCTCCGAGACGCCCGGGGCACTCGGCGGAGCCGCCGTACGGCAGCTGTCCGCGACGCTGACCCGGCTGGTCCGGGGCCAGGCCGAGGACCTGCTCTTCGCGGACCGGCCCTGGACGGGACCCGGCGCGGTCCGGCCCGACGCCTACCGGGCCATGGCCGAGGACAAGACGGGCGCGCTCCTCGGCTGCGCAGCCGGACTCGGAGCCCTGCTCGGCGGGGCGCCCGCAGGCACCGTCACCGCACTGGACCGGGCGGGCCGTCACCTCGGCGTCGCCTTCCAGGCCGTCGACGACCTGCTCGGCATCTGGGGCGACCCCGCACGGACCGGGAAGCCCGTCCACGGAGACCTGCGGCAGCGGAGGAAGACCTACCCCGTCATCGCCGCCCTCTCCTCGGAGGGGCGCCCCGCCCGCGAACTCGCCGCGCTGCTCGCCTCCCCGCTCCCGCTCGACGAGTCCGCAGCACTCCGTGCCGCCACGCTCGCCGAAGCGGCCGGCGGCCGGGCGGCCACCCTCGACGAGGCCCGCCGCCATCTCGACGCCGCCCACGCCTGCCTGCGTGGCGTCGCGCTCGCACCGCGCACGGTGCGGGAGATCGAGGGACTGCTCGACCACCTGCTCCACCGGAACATGTGACAGCGGCGGGCGGCTGCGCCGGGGCGCAGCCGCCCGCCACCCGCCGTCAGCCGCGGCCCGGCGGGCGCCAGACCGTGAAGTCACTGATCCGGAAGTGACTGGTGACGGTGCGGAACGCGAAGTGGCCGCTGGTGTAGGCCTCCGGATCCCGGTGGTCGAAGACCAGCCGGCCGTTGTCCCACCACTGCACCTTCGAACCGTCCGACACGATCCGCACCCGGTTCGGCTCGTTGGCCGTGAGCAGTGGCTGCGTGTAGTCGTACAGCAGCGGGCGGTTGTCCGGGTCCCCGACGTAACGGCGCAGCCGGGTCGTCGTGTTGCCGTTCGCCCCGTAACCGACGTAGTACGTCTTCAGGTAGTTGTACTCCCCGAGCGCACCACCCCTCGGGGTGGCGAACAGGTCAAGCGGGGAGCGTACGTCCGTCGCGTTCCAGAAGTTGTTCAGATCGGACACCCGGTCGTTGGGGCCGCCCTCGGAGACCGGCGTCGCGGTGTACTCGATCTCGTACGGGCCCTTCAGCTTCTGCCCGAACCAGACGGTCGCGCCGCTCGGGACGTCGATGTCCAGGACACCGTCGGCGGCGGTCACCGAACCGCCGTCCTGGAGTTCGGAGCGCCACTGCGCGGTGCCGGAGCGGAAGGAGTCGGACGCGATCGGGGTCCAGGCGCGGTCGGGACCGGTGTCCGTACGGATCGCGGGCTTCGCCGGGTTCCTCGAACCGAAGCCGAGGTAGTAGTCGGTGAACGTCGACTGGAGGTAGCCGCGTACCGTCCAGCCCAGCCGGTAGGCGGGGTTGTGGGCCAGTGTGTACAGCCGGGTGCTGGTGGGCTCGGTGGTGGTGTAGAGACGCAGGGCGGTGTGGTCCGCCGTCTCGGCGAGGATCTCCTCGCGCCAGTCGCCCAGGATGTCGCCGTAGAACGGTGTCGCGTTACGCGCCCCGGAGACGACGCCCGACGGGTCGAAGATCCGCTCGGAGGTTTCGGAACTCGGGTCCCACTTCTCGACGTACGTCTTGTCCAGGAGCTCGGCGCCCTTGTCCCCGTCCCACCAGATGCGGAAGTTGACGCTCGGGGTGGTCGTGGACACCTTGCCGTCCCGGACGTTGCGGACACCCGCGCCCGGGGCCGTGACGTCGGCGGTCGAGGTCCAGTACTCGAGGCCGCGGTGGCGCGGGTCGATGTCGGCGGCCGTGCCGCGGCCGACGTCGAGGTCCGCCTCGCCCGACGGGTTCTGCGGGTGCGTGCCGGTGGTCAGCCGCTCACCGGTGTCCGCGTCGTAGTAGTACCAGGGGAAGGCGGAGACGACACCGAGCTCGGACTGCTGGATCGCGAACCCTTCGAGCCCCGGGCGCTCCGGGTCGAGATCGGCGATGTGGAAGCGGTCGCCGTGCCCGGCCCCGTCGACGACATAACGCAGCGTGCCGTCGCTGTTGACGACGTAGTTGCCGTCGGCGATCTCGTCCTTGCCGTCCTGATCGACGTCCACGACACGGATCTGGTGGAAGCTCGTCGCGCCGCTCAGCGGGTCGGCGACGTACTTCCAGCGCTTCGTCAGTTCACGGCCGTCGAAGTCCCAGGTCTGGAAGAGGGTACGGAAGGAACCGCGCTTGGCGCCGACCCTGGTGACGAGCTTGGTGACCAGGCTCGGGTGCACCCCGTCGAGGTACGCGACACCGAAGTGCCCGCCCGAGGGACCGTCCGCGGTGAAGTCGTCGGGGACGGGCTCCCGGGTACGTTCGGTTCCGCTCTCCCCGTCGACGACGGAGACGAACTGCCGTGCCGGCGAGTCGGCCTCGACCTTCGCGCCGTCGGCGAAGATGGTGCCGTCCGCGGTGTGGACCAGGACCTCGGCCTTGCCGTCGCTGTCCAGGTCGTAGACGGTCACGTTGTCGTCGTTGCGGTAGCCGCCGATGGGGGTCGACCCGCTGACCGCGGCGGGCGCGGGGTCGTTGGCCCCGTTGCCGCCCACCTGCGTGTAGGAGCCGGGCCCCTGGTCGACGCGCCACAGCCGCTTCCCGGCGAGGGTGTAGGCCTCCAGCAGGTCCGGCCTGTCCCGGGTGGTGGCGAGGCGGCTGACGACCAGTTCGTAACGGCCGTCACCGTCGAGGTCGCCCGGCCAGGCGTGCTGCACGGTGTAGTCGCCGTCGACCGCGGCGAGCGGTATCTCCGCGTGCCCCCCGGCGAAGGAGAGCGCGGGTGCCCCGGCCTTCCTCTCGCTGCCGTCCACGACGGCACGCACGGTGTACGTGCCGCCGCCCCGGCTGTCGTCCTGATACGTGGTCGACGCGGTGACCGGCTTTCGGTTGAGCCGCTTGCCGCCCTTGTAGACGTTGAACGCGATGTCCGAACCGTATTCGGTGCCCAGCAGCCGCCAGCTCAGGAAGGTCCCACGGCCGGACGGGACCGCGACGAGCCCCCGGTCGAGGTTCTCCAGGATGCGGCGCGGCCGGTCGGGACCGCTGTGGCCGGACGCGGCCGCCGGCGCGGACAGGAGTCCGGCCAGGACCGCGGCGGCACTCACCGCGGCGATTCTTCGATAGCGGGAACGGAAGGCGTGCATGACGATCGGTGCTCCTTGGTACGGGGTGCGCGAGGGCAGGGGCCGAGAGATCGGCAAGCGCTTGCTCGACCCGGCGGGATCCACACTGCGGTCCCGGACGGCATCGTGTCGACGTCTGCGGGAGTGGTGCCACATGATCGAAACGCGGTGCTCACAAACAGGGCGGGACGTCGTACGGGCGTCACACCGGGCAATTCGGTGACGGGCAGTGAGGCTGCTCCGGCAGGGAACAATGCGCGGATGGACATCACCGCACAGGCGCTCAACCGCGCCACGCTCGCCCGGCAGCTGCTGCTCCACCGCGAGGAACTCGACGTCGAGGACGCGGTACGACGCGTGGTCGCCCTGCAGGCACAGCAGCCCGCCTCGCCCTACATCGCCCTGTGGAACAGGCTGAGCGGCTTCGACCCGGCCCGCCTCGACGCGGCGGTGGCCGGGCACCGCACGATCAAGGCGACACTCATGCGGCTCACCCTGCACGCGGTCCACGCCGAGGACTACCCCGGCTTCCGCGAGGCGATGGAACCGGTACTGCGCGGTTCCAGGCTCGGCGACGCGCGCTACACGGCGTCCGGGATGACCCCGGACGCCACCGGTGCGCTGGTCGAGGACCTGCTCGCGTACGCCGACCGACCGCGCACCGCAGCCGAGTTCGGCGCCCGGATCGAGGAGCGGCTGGGCGCCCCGATGGACTCCGGCGCACAGCGGATGCTGCGCCAGTACGTGCCGCTGTGGCACGCGGGCACGGGAGGGCCGTGGTCGTACGGCAACCGGCCGTCGTACGTCGCGGCGGGCCTACGGCCGCGGCCGGCGGATCCGGAGGTCGCCGCCGAGGGACTGCGCACACTGGTACGCCGCTATCTGGAGGGATTCGGGCCGGCGTCGGTGGCGGACATGGCCCAGTTCGCCATGGTCCAGCGCCTCCGGGTACGCACGGCGGTGCACACGCTCGCCGGTGAACTCGACCAGTTGGAAGGCCCCGACGGTACCGCGCTGTACGACATCCCCGGCGCTCCCCGTCCTGCCGGGGACACTCCCGCACCGCCCCGGCTGATGGCGATGTGGGACAGCGTCCTGCTGGTCTACTCCGACCGCGGCCGCGTCATCCCGCCCGCGTACCGCAAGCTCGTGATCCGCGTCAACGGCGATGTACTGCCCACACTGCTGGTCGACGGCTACGTCGCCGGTGTCTGGCGTCCCGGCGACGGCGGAATCGAGGCCACGGCGTTCCACCCTCTCCCGGATCATGTCTGGGAAGGGCTGGCAGCGGAGGCGCGAGCACTCGTGGCGTTCCTCGCCCCCCGCGACCCCGGCGTCTACGGGCGCTACGACCACTGGTGGGACAAGGGGATGCCTGCCGCGGAGACCCGGATACTCCCCGGCGGCTGAGCACGCTCCGGGGCCGCCCGTCCGCCGACCGCCCGTCCGCCGGCCGGCCGGATGCTCAGCCGCGCGGGATCCGGACGACCGCGGTACCGCCGTCGAGGTCCACGGTGGTCCGGTTCGGCGGCGCCCCGTCCTCCTCGTCGTCCCGCATCAGCAGGGCCGACTGCCGTTCCTTGAGCTCGTTCTGTTTCCCGGGGGAGTAGTCCGCGTGCAACTGCTCGAACCCCGTGGCCGAAATCTGGCCCTGGCGGGCCGCGTTGCGCCCCGGGAGGACGCCCGCCCGTCCGGCACGCAACAGCAGCTGATCGACGAAGGCCAGTGCGGTCAGCAGGAGGACCAGCCCGGGCAGGGGCATGAGGACGGCGAATTCCACCCGCCCAGTATGCGGCGCGGAGCGCCCGTGGCGTCCGGCCGGATCCGGAATGACGGGGCTTCGCTCCCGGCGACGCTCACCGCTTCTCGCTCCTCGTCGGAGTCCGGTCAGCTGCCGGGGGTGCCGTCCCCGGCCGGGCCGAGGCGCCCGTGGACGCGCCGCAGCAAGGCGGCGAACTGCGCACGTTCCGCCTCGTCCAGGGGAGCCAGAAGGTCTTTGTCGATCGAGGCGACTTCGTCGTTGAGGCGCGACAGGACGGAACTGCCCGCCGGTGTCAGCGCGACCTCGATGCGGCGACGGTCCGCCGGGTCACGGGTGCACGCGACGTGGCCGGCCTTGTCCAGGTCCTGGACCGTCCTCGCCAGGTCGCTCTGGTTCATGTCCAGCCGGGACGCCAGATCCCCCTTGGACCGGGGGCCGACATCGGCCAGCATGGTCAGCACGGTCAGGTGCCACAGGCGCAGCCCGTGGGGCGCCAGCGCCTCGGTGAGTCTTCGGCGCGCGGCCTTCCCCGTCGCGTACACGAGGTACGCGTTGAGGTTCAGCACCCCCGGGGGTGTCGTGCCCGTGGGCGGTGGGCCGGTGACCTCCGCGCTCGGCACGGCAGGGCGGAGCCCCCTCGCCAACATCTCGACGTGCGGACCGCCGTCGGCGAGTGCCCGGAATATCCGGGGCCAGTCGGTCGGTCCGCTGGAGATCCCGACGATCGTGTATCCGGCGTCCGACGGGTTGTCGGTCGTCCCCGGGGAGGCCGGCGGTTCCATGGTTCTTCCTAACGGTGGCGATGGCCGGAGACGGTTCGACGGGTTTCGGAGACGTGGGGGTTGGGGGGTGAGGTATCCGCCCATGGTGGTGAAGTATTCGGTGACGGGGAGTTCCTGGCCGGTGCCTGTGCGGGCGTCGTTTCCGGTGCGGATTCGGGTGATGGCGAGGCCGTGGTTGTTTCCGGTGCGGGCGTCGTTTCCGGTGACGATGCCGTTGTTCTCGCAGTAGAACAGTAGTAAGTAAAGCAAGCCTTACCTAAGGATGCAACGCCCGCTGATTTCGGTGGTGTTCATGGTCGCGGACTCCCCGCTTGTCCGTTTTGCCAGGTCGACACGCCTGCATGATGAAGTTAGCGTTCCCTGAGTTCCGCCGGGCGTCGATCGGCAGGCATGCCCTTTCCGGCAGCGGGCACCGACCCCGCCGGCGGACCGCACCGTTTCGACGACCGCCTAGGGAAACGGAACTCCCCATGCTCTGTACGAGGCTGACGAACGCCCACTTCATCACCATGGACCCCGATCATCCCGTCGCCCACGACCTGGGCATCTGGCACGGCCGGATCGTGGGCCTGGACGCGGCGGTGACCTCGCTCCCGGCCCGTGAGGTGATCGACCTCCAGGGTGCGACGGTGCTGCCGGGATTCATCGACAGCCATGTGCACCTGGCCTGGACCGGGCTGCGTGCCAGGACCCCGAGCGTGGCCCCGTGCGAGCGCGTCGACGACGTGCTCGCCGTCGTGGCCGAGGCCGCAGCCCGGCAGCCGCCCGGCTCCTGGGTGTCCGTCTGCGGATACGACCAGCGAGGGCTGGGACGCCATCTGACCGCCGCCGAACTGGACCGGGTCAGCGACGGCCGCAAGGTGTTCATGACGCATGACTCGGGACACGCCTGCGTGGTCAACAGTGCCGTGCTGGACCTGCTGCCCGCCGACGTCCCGCACACCGAGGGCTACCTCGCGGAGGGCGCCATGGGCGCCGCCCGCAACCTCCGGCTGCCCTACTCCCAGGCCGAGCTCGCGGACGCCGTCGCGGACGCCGCCCGGACCTGCCTGGCGGAAGGGGTGACGGCCTGCGCCGAAGCGGGCATCGGCGGCACCATGTTCGGCCACAGCCCGCTGGAGCTGGCGGCGTATCAGCTCACCCGGGAGCAGGGGCGACTGCCCCTGCGGGTGCAGCTCATGGTCTCCGCCGACAACCTGCGTCCGGTCACCGGACACGCCGACGACGGGATACCCCGGGGCCTGGACCTGGGCCTGCGGACCGGCTTCGGTGACGACCGGCTCTCGGTCGGCGCGCTGAAGATCTGGACCGACGGCGGCATGATGGCCCGGACGGCCGCGCTGAGCACCCCGTACGAGGGCCTGGACCACGCGGGCGAGTTGCAGGGTGATCCGGAGGCACTCACGGACACCATCGTGGACGGTCATCTGGCCGGCTGGCAGCTCGCTGTCCACGCCATCGGGGACCGCGCCGCCGACCTCGCACTGGACGCCCTGGAACGGGCCCAGCGCCTACGGCCGCGCCCGGACGCCAGGCACCGCGTCGAACACGCCGGGCTGATCCGGCCCGACCAGCTGCCGCGCTTCGCGCGCCTGGGCGTGATCGCCGTGATCCAGCCGAACTTCCTGCGCTACTTCGGGGACGACTACGCCCGCATCATGGGCCCGGACCGGGCACCCTGGCTGTACCGGGGCAGGGGATTCCTCGACCACGGCGTCACTCTGGTGGGCAGCTCCGACCGGCCCGTCACACACGGATCGCCGCTGCGGGCCGTCCAGTTCATGGTCGAGCGGTCCTCCGAGTCGGGTCTGCGGATCGGCCCCGACGAGGGCATCACGGTCGACGAGGCGCTGCGCGCCTACACCGTCGGCGGAGCCTTCGCCTGTCACTGGGACGACACCGCGGGCAGCCTCACACCCGGCAAGCGCGCCGACCTCGTCGTGCTGGGCGACGACCCGCGGCGCGTCGACCCTTCACGTATCGGCGACATCGAGGTGGTCACGACCTTCGTCGACGGCAGGGAGACGGAGAAGGAGCCGGTGTGAAGACGACGGACACGGGCGGGACGGCGTGAAGTCCCGCGCAGAAGCGCTCGGGGCGGCACGGTGACGCGTGGGGCGGGCCCGTCCGGACCCGCCCCACGGCGGCACAGGCGCGGCGCCTCAGCGTGAGGGCTTCCAGCGGCCGCCCCGTGCCGCCGCCACCAGCTCCTGAACCGTCGCGAGCTTGACGCGGGCCCGGCCCTCGCTGGCTCCGAGGGCCAGTTCGGTACGCTCGATCTCCGCCAGACCGCGGGCGTCGACGATCCGGCGGTTGCGGCGCCGCACCAGTCGGCGGAACTCCTTCGGTCCGTGTTCCGGCGTGGGCAGCGTCCCGGCGACGGCGTCCCCCAGCAGGGTGCCGACGGTCTCGGCGGCGCAGGTCCGGTTGGCGCCGATGCCGCCCGAGGGACCCCGCTTGATCCATCCCACGACATACGTACCCGGCAGGCCCGTCACGCGTCCGCCCTCGTGCGGAACGGTGCCGGTCGCCTCGTCGAACGGCAGTCCCGGCACCGGCACACCGCGGTAGCCCACCGCCCGCAGCAGCATTCCGGCCGGGATCCCGGTGTCATCGGCCCCGTCCGTGACGCGCACGGCACGGACCGCGCCGTCGCCGAGCGCTTCCACGGGCGCGGAGTGGAAGCGGAGCACGATGCGTCGGCCCGCCGTCGGCGCGGCGGCCCAGTCGACCCGCTCGCGGGCGACGCCTCGCAGCACCGCGGCCTTGTCGCGTGGACCGGCGGCGTCGATCGCCGCGCCGGTCCGCGGGTCGTGGTCGTCGACGACCAGCTCCACGCCGGGCAGGTGCTTGAGGGCGAGCAGCTCGGGCCTGGTGTACGCCGCCTCCCCGGGACCCCGCCGTCCGAGCAGCACCACCTCGCGCACCCCGCCGGAGCGCAGGGCGTCGAGCGCGTGGCCGGCGATGTCGCTGCCCGCCAGCGTGTCCGGGTCCGACACGAGGATCCGGGCGGCGTCGACGGCGACATTGCCGTTGCCGACCACGACGACCCGTTCCGCCGACAGGCCGACGGCGTCCGCCGCGACCTCCGGGTGGGCGTTGTACCAGGAGACGAACGTCGTCGCCGAGATGCTGCCGGACAGTTCCTCGCCCGGGATCCCGAGCCGGCGGTCGGCGCCTGCGCCCACCGCGTAGACCACCGCGTCGTGGTGCGCGGCGAGCTCCTCCCGTGTGATGTCCCTGCCCACGTCGAGACCGAGGAGCATGCGTACCCGCGGATGCGTGTGGAAGCGGGCGAAGGCGTCGCCGGCCCTCTTGGTCGACGGGTGGTCCGGTGCCACCCCGTAGCGTATGAGTCCGCCCGCGACGGGCAACCGGTCGACGAGCGTCACCGCGGCATCCGTGTGCAGCAGCAGGTCCTCGGCCGCATACATGCCTGCCGGGCCCGTGCCCACCACCGCGACCCGCAGCGGGGCGAAGTCGGACGGGAGGCTGCGCTCGAAGGCGGGCTCGCTCCACGCGTGGAAGTTCGGTCCCGTGACGGCGGGTTCGGGCTCCCGGTCCTCGAAGTACGCCGCGTTGACCGCGCCGTACTCCCGCTGCGCGCCGGTCAGGCTCTCCACCGGGAAGACCGCGTCCACCGGGCAGGCGTCCGCGCAGGCACCGCAGTCGATGCAGGTCTTCGGGTCGATGTACAGCATCTCCGTGCGGCCGAAGTCCCGTTCCTCCGGCGTCGGATGGATGCAGTTGACGGGGCACGCCGCGATGCAGGTGGCGTCACCGCAGCACGTCTGGGTGATGGCGTAGGTCATGTCGTCCGCTCAGATCAGGTGGGCACGCTTGTAGAACACCAGAGCCGGCCTGGTGAGCAGACGGGCGGAGGCCAGGAACTCCATCAGGCCCGAACAGCTGGAGCGCATCATCGACTTGTGGTGCTCGTTGGCCTTCGCCTCGCCGACGGCGCGTTCCCTGTCGAGTCCCGCGTTGGCGTAGACGTCCTTGTTGACCATGCTGGTGACGATGACGTAGGACGCGACCGCGATGACGAACGCGTGGATCTGGCGGCGTATCCGCCCGGCGCCCGCGAGGTGCCTGCGCGTCTCGGCGCGGGCGAACTTCATGTGCCGGGACTCCTCGACGACATGGATGTTGTTGATGGTGCGGACGAAGGGCACGACCCGCTCGTCCCGCATCCAGTCGCGCTGCATGACGTCCAGGACCTCTTCGGCGACCAGGATCGCCGCGTACGCCGCCTCGCCGAAGGCCACGGTCTTGAAGGCCCGGCCCAGCTCCACGGCGAGCCGGCGCGGCCGGTACGCAGGGGCACCCAGCTTCTGGGCACCGCGGGCGAACATGATCGAGTGCCGGCACTCCTCGGCTATCTCGGTCAGCGCCCACTGGACGTCCGCGCCGGTGGGGTCCTTCGCGTAGATGTCGCGCAGCACCATCTGCTGCAGGATCATCTCGAACCAGATACCCGTGCTGGCCACCGACGCGGCCTCCTGCCGGGTCAGTTCCTTGCGCTGTGCGTCGGTGAGCTCACCCCAGTACGCCGTGCCGTACAGCGTGCACCACTCCGGGCTCGCGCCGTGGAAGTCCTTGTCGAGCGGAGTCTCCCAGTCGACTTCCGTAGCCGGGTCGTACGCCAGCTTCGCCGCCGAATCGAGCAGTCGACGGGCGACCTCGTGCTCGTGCGGTTCCTGTGCCTCGGGTCGAACGGTGCTGCTTGCCATGGTGCGGCTCCTCGGTTCGCGCGTGACAGATGCGGCTGAGGTGACGGAGTGTCACCTCCCGTTGGTACGGCCTGCCGTGGTGGCGGCCGTGGGGAGTCTGTGCGGTGCCTGCCCGGTGGCGGAGGCGTGGGTGGACGCGGAGCCGTGGGTGATGGCGGTGCCGGGCCCGCGTCCGTACGGCCGCCACGACCGACACCTCCGGTGGAACACGAGAACGGGTCGCCCGCCACCGCTTGTTAGACGCAAGGTATAACAAGGGTGCGGCGTGAGCCTACCCCCGAGTAAGAAGTGCGTACGTTCCTCCGCGACATCTCCTCCCTTCCTGCGTGCCCCGTGCGCGCTCCGGCCGAACGGCGGGCCCGGGGCTCGACCTGGAGTGGGCTCCAGGCCGCAGAGTGGAGGGATGAGCGATCCGATTCTTCCCGGAGTGCCGGTCGAGGTGCCGCCCGAAGGGCTGCTCATCGGCGAGGCGGCGGCGGTCTGCGGCCTGAGCGTCGACGCGCTGCGCCACTATGAGCGCGAGGGGCTCACCCTGCATCCGGCGCCCCGGTCCCCCTCCGGCCGGCGCCGCTACGGTCCGCGCGATCTCGCGTGGCTGGGCGGTCTGGTCATGCTGCGGCGGACCGGGATGCCGATCGCGGCCGTCCGCGAGTACGCCGCGCTCGCCAGGGAGGAGGGGACCGACGCGAAGCGGCTGGACCTCCTTGAGCGGCACCGGGCCGAGGTGGTGGAGCGCCTGGAGCGGACGCGGACCGGCCTCGCCGCGATCGACCGGAAGATCGCCTCCTGCCGGAACGCCCTCGGCATGGACGCGGACGCCTGAGAAGTGCCGGTTCGGGCACTGGACGTTCGTCATCCCGAACATCGTTCGCGATTTCAGTGCGAGTCATTGACGCCGCCATGCGCCGCGCCTACGGTCCCGTCCGAAGTGACGGGCAGGCGTCGAAATATCGAACGTACGTCAGGGATTCCTGCCCTCCTTCTCGCTGTCCACAGACGAAGGAGCCGCGAGCCGCCATGTATCCACCCCACCTCAGCCGGCGCCGTGCCCTCGCGGGAGGCGCCGGCGCCCTGGCCGCGGCCGGAGCCCTGTCCGGCTGCGCCGCGCCCGCAACAGCCGTCGGGCCCGGCCGGACCCGCCTGCGGTACTGGCACCTCTTCGGCGGCGGCGACGGCGTCAACATGCAGGCGATGCTGGACGACTTCCGGGCCGGCCACCCGGAGATCGCGCTGGAGGCCGCGACGCTGCAGTGGGGAGCCCCGTACTACACCAAGCTCGGCATGGCCGGAGCCGGCGGCAGGGCGCCCGAGCTCGCCGTTCTGCACCTCGCCCGGCTCGCCGGGTTCGCCCCCGGCAGGCTCATCGACCCGTTCGACCTGGACCTGCTGGCCGACCACGGCGTGCGGGAGCAGGACTTCCCTCCGGAGATCTGGCGCCGCGGCCGGGTGGGCGGCAAGCAGTACGCCGTACCGCTCGACACCCACCCCTTCGTCCTCTACTACCAGAGCGAGGTGTGCGAGAAGGCCGGGCTGACGGAGGGCGGAAAGCTCAAGCCGATGGACGGTCCTGACGAGTTCGCCGACGCCCTGCGCGCGGCGAAGAAGGTGACCGGCCGGCCGGGACTGGTGACCGAGACGCTCGGCCCCGACTGCATCACCCCCTGGCGGCTCTTCTCCACCTTCTACGCCCAGACCGGCGGGACGGTCCTGTCCGCCGACGGCAAGCGCCTCGCGCTCGACGACGCCAAGGCCCTGCGCGTCCTGGAGTACCTGGCCACCCTCGCGGAGGAGGGTCTGATGGTGCGCCGCGCCGACTACGGCGCCTCCGTGGGCATCTTCAACGGCGGGCAGACCGCCTTCCACCTCAACGGCGAATGGGAGATCACCACCTTCCGGACCGCCGGACTCCCGTTCTCCATGACCCGCGTGCCCGCGCTTTTCGGCAGCGCCGCCACACAGGCCGACTGCCACACCTTCGTCCTGCCGCACCAGGCCGACCGCGGCGGCGCGCCGAACGAGGCCGCGCACACCCTCGTCGCCTGGATGCTCCGCAACTCCGTGGCCTGGGCCGAGGGCGGTCATGTCCCCGCCTACCTGCCGGTGCTCGAGGATCCGGCGTACCTCCGGCTGAAGCCGCAGTCCGAGTACCGCGACGTGATCGACGACGTGGCGCTGGACGAGCCCGCGTGGTTCGCCGGCTCCGCCTCCCGTCTGTGGATCGAACTCGGCGCCGTCTTCTCCGGCGTCCTCACCGGATCGCGCACCCCCCGCGGCGCGCTCACCGAGGCCAAGGCCCGTCTCCGTACCCTCCTCGACACCCGCAACCCCCTTCCCGGAGCCGTGTCATGACCTCCACCACCGCGGCGCCGCCCCCCGTCGCCCAGCAGGTCGGGGCCGTGTCCGCCCGCCAGGCCCGCTCCGTGCGCAGGAGCTGGACCGAACACGGCCTGGTGTTCATCGCCCCCTTCCTGCTCGTGTACGCCGCGTTCCTGATCTGGCCACTGATCTCCGGTGTTGGCATGAGCCTGACCAGTGAGAACATCACCGGCACCGGCGGTGAGTTCGTCGGCCTCGACAACTACGCCGAGGCGATGGGCGACCCCGAGGTGTGGTCCTCGCTGTGGAACACCGTCTGGTTCACCGTCCTGTCCACCGTCCCGCTCGTCCTCGTCGGTCTGGGGCTCGCACTGCTGGCCCATCAGCTGAGCGTCGTGCAGTGGGTGTGGCGGCTCAGCTGGTTCGCGCCGTTCCTGCTGCCGTCCGGTGTCGTCTGCCTGCTCTTCGGGCAGATGATCTTCCCCTCCGGCTTCGGTCTCGCCGACCAGATGCTCGCCGCCGTCGGCCTGGAACCGGGCATCGGCTGGCTGAGTGACGAGCGGTACGCCATGCTCTCCGTCGTCGCGACCACCGTCTGGTGGACCGTCGGCTTCAACTTCCTGCTGTACCTCGCCGCACTCCAGGCCATTCCCGCGCACCTGTACGAGGCCGCCGAACTGGACGGAGCCGGGGCCCTGCACCGGCTGTGGCACATCACCCTGCCGATGCTCCGCCGCACCACCGGACTCGTCGTGGTGCTCCAGGTCCTCGCCTCGCTGAAGATCTTCGACCAGGTCTACATCATGACCGGCGGCGGCCCGGACGACTCCACCCGGCCCATCCTGCAGTACGTCTACCAGCAGGGCTTCACGGGCTACCGCATCGGCTACGCGTCCGCCGTCTCCTACATCTTCTTCGCCCTGATCCTGACCGTCTCCCTGGTGCAGCCGCTGCTGTCCCGGCGCCGAGCTGAGGAGGCCGCGAAGTGAGCGGTTCCGCCACCGTCACCACCCGCCGCACACCGCGGTCCGCCACCGGGGGCCGCCGCCCGCGCTGGACCCCCGGCAGGATCGTCCTGCTCGCCGTCGCCCTGGTCCTCACCGCGGCCTGGCTCGTCCCGCTCGCCTGGGCCGTCGCCACCTCCCTGAAACCGGAGGGCGAGACGACGAAGACCCCGCTCGCGTGGATCGGCTCACGCGTCACCTTCGACGCGTACGCCAAGGTCTGGGAGTCCGGCGAGCTGATGCGCTGGCTCATGAACTCGGCGTACATCTCCCTCATGACGACGCTGCTGACCGTCGTGACCTGCGCGATGGCCGCGTACGGATTCACCCGCACCGACTTCCGGGGCCGCCGGCTGCTCTACGGGCTGGTGCTCGCCGGCATCATGGTGCCCCCGCAGGTGCTCATCGCGCCGTTGTTCCACGAGATGGTGCAGCTCGGACTCGTCGACACCTACTGGGGTGTGATCCTGCCCCAGGCCGCCGTGCCCGCCATGGTGTTCATCCTCGTGAAGTTCTTCGAGGGCGTGCCGAGGGAGCTGGAGGAGGCCGCCTTCGTGGACGGCGCCGGGCGCTGGCGGGTGTTCTGGACGATCGTGATCCCGCTGTCCCGGCCCGTGCTCGCCGCCGTGGCGATCTTCACCTTCATCTCCACCTGGAACAACTTCCTGTGGCCGTTCCTGGTGACCACCGACCCGGGCGGCATGACCCTGCCCGTCGGCCTCGTCAACGTCCAGTCGTCCTTCGGTGTGCGGTATGCGCAGATCATGGCGTCCCTCGTCATCGCCGGACTGCCGCTCCTGGTCGTGTTCGCGCTGTTCCAGCGGCAGATCGTGCGCGGCATCGCCCACACCGGTCTCGCCGGCCAGTAGGGGCTCCCGGACGCGCCCGTACGGAAGCCCCGGCGACCGTACGGGCCGCGCCGGCCGGGTCAGCCGGCCGCCGTGCCCCGCGCCAGCAGCAACGCCACATCCACCGCCGCCACGGCCACCGTCCCCGCGAGCGCCGCCTTCCGCCTGAACCCGCCCCGCGCGAGCCCGGCCGCGGCCGCGGACACCGCCACGGCGAGGGCGACCGCCCCCCACCCGCCCGCCGGCCCCGAGGGCCCCAGGACCAGCACCGCCGACGCCGCCACCAGCGGGACCGGCAGCAGGAGCCGGGTGCGGGCGGCGCCCCACCGCTGGGGCAGGCCGCGGATTCCGGCCGCCAAGTCCGCGTCGATGTCCGGCAGCACATCGGCCAGATGGGCCGCGACACCGAGCAGCGCCCCCGCCGTCACCGCCCACCATGCGGGCCAGGGGCGGCCGGGCAGGCTCAGGGCGACCAGGCAGGGCAGGCTCGCGAAGCCGATCGCGTACGGGAGCCAGGACAGCGCCGTCGCCTTCAGCCCCAGGTTGTAGAGCCAGGCCGCCAGGACCCCGGCCAGATGCGCCGCGCCGGCGGCGGGGCCGCACGCGAGCGACAGGGGCACGCACAGCACCAGCGACGTGACCGCCGCGTACCGGACCGTGCTCCGGTCCACCACGCCCCGGGCCACCGGCTTGTCCGTCCGCCCGGCCTCGGCGTCGCGCCGGGCGTCCAGGGCGTCGTTGCACCATCCCACCGAGAGCTGCCCGGCCAGTACGGCGGCGGCGATCACCGCGCACCGGGCGGACCCCGCCCCGGACCCGGCGGCCAGGACGGTTACCAGCACGGTGACCGCCGCCACCGGCCCGGGATGACAGGACAGCGCCAGCCCCGCCACGGGGCGCGCGGGCCCGTCGGATACCGGCCGTTCCATGGTGTCCACCGGGCGATCGTAGACACCGCGGATCGAGCCAACACGGCAGCCGCGCGTCTCATTTGCAGGGATTTATCGTGAGTCATGGGCAGGATGTGGGTCATGACCTCTCCGAAGCGGGAACGCGGATGACCCGGATCGCCGCCGTGCACGGGGTCCTGCCACCGCACCGCCACACCCAGCAGGAGGTCACCGACATGGTGGCGCGCACCTGCCTGCCCGCAGGGGCGGACCGCCGCGTGCTGGACCGGATCCACGGGAACGCCCGGGTCCGCAGCCGGAACATGGTGCTGCCGCTGGAACGCTACGGCGAACTGGACGGATTCGGGGCGGCCAACGACGTGTTCATCGACGCTGCCGTCGACCTGGGCGCCCTGGCTGTGCGCGAGGCGCTGCGGAAGGCCGGGCTGCGGCCCACGGACGTGGACCTGCTGCTGTTCACCTCCGTCACGGGCGTGGCCGCCCCCTCCGTCGACGCCCGGCTCGTCGGCCGCCTCGGCCTGCGCCCCGACGTGAAACGGCTCCCCGTCTTCGGCCTGGGCTGCGTCGCCGGAGCCGCCGGAGTGGCCCGGCTGCACGACTACCTGCTCGGCCGGCCCGGACAGGTGGCCGTACTCCTCTCCGTCGAACTCTGCTCGCTGACCTTCCAGCGCGACGACGCGACCCCCGCCAACCTGGTCGCCACGGGCCTGTTCGGCGACGGCGCGGCGGCCGTGGTCCTCGTCGGAGGCCGGCACGCGCGGGCGGAAGGCCCCGAAGTGGTGGACACCCGCAGCCGGCTGTACCCGGACACCGGACACGTCATGGGCTGGGACATCCGGAGCTCCGGCTTCAAGGTGGTGCTCGACCCGGCCGTCCCCGACGTCGTACGCCGGTATCTCGCCGACGACGTCCGCGGATTCCTGGAGGAGCACGGGCTCAAACCGAAGGACATCGCCCACTGGGTGTGCCACCCCGGCGGGCCCAAGGTCCTGGAGGCCGTCACCGACGTCCTCTCCCTGCCCGAGGGGGCGCTCGACATCACCTGGCGGTCACTGGCCGAGGTGGGCAACCTGTCGTCGTCCTCGGTCCTGCACGTCCTGCGGGACACCCTGGAACAGCGACGGCCCGAGCCGGGAACCCCCGGCCTGCTGATGGCCATGGGGCCC
This sequence comes from Streptomyces sp. NBC_01520, assembly GCF_045040375.1. Classification (NCBI taxonomy): domain Bacteria; kingdom Bacillati; phylum Actinomycetota; class Actinomycetes; order Kitasatosporales; family Streptomycetaceae; genus Streptomyces; species Streptomyces sp. NBC_01520. Next base: position 397,332 of record NZ_CP109404.1, on the reverse strand, counting down.
GGCTTCTGCTGCGAACTGGTGCTGCTGCGCTGGTAGTCCGGAGGAACACGTGATCTGGTACACCACCCTGGTGCTCGCAGTCGCCGCCGAGCGCCTCGCCGAGCTCACCGTGGCTCTGCGCAACACCCGCTGGAGCCTGGACCGCGGCGGCATCGAGTCCGGGCGCGGCCACTATCCGGCGATGGTGGCCCTGCACACCGGTCTGCTCGCCGGATGCCTCGCCGAGACCTGGTCGGCGCAACGCCCGTTCGTACCCTGGTACGGCTGGGCCATGGTCGCGGTGGTGGCCGCCGCGCAAGGACTGCGCTGGTGGTGCGTACGCACTCTCGGGCACCGGTGGAACACCCGGGTCATCGTCGTCCCCGGGCTGCCCCCGGTGACCGGCGGGCCCTACCGGTGGCTGCGCCACCCCAACTACGTAGCGGTCGCCACCGAAGGCCTCGCCCTGCCACTCGTCCACGGTGCGTGGGTGACCGCCGTCGTCTTCACCCTGCTGAACGCGGCGCTCATGGCGGTACGCATCCGCTGCGAGGACGGCGCCCTGGCCCGCCTCCCGGAAGCGGGAGCCCGCGCGTGATCGACATCCTGGTGGCCGGCGGCGGGCCCGCCGGACTCGCGGCTGCCATCCGCGCCGCCGCGGCCGGCCGCGAGGTCGTCGTGGTCGAACCCCGTGCCGCTCCCGTGGACAAGGCCTGCGGCGAGGGCATCATGCCCAGCGGCGTGGCCGCCCTGCGCGCGCTGGGCGTCACGGTCCCCGGCAGCGAACTGCGCGGCATCCGCTACGTCGAGGGCGCCCGCAGCGCGGAGGCGTCCTTCCGCGGCCCGCCCGGCCTCGGCGTACGCCGCACCGCACTCCACGACGCACTGCACCGCCGGGCCCTGGGCCTCGGCGTACGGATCGTCGCGGGCCGGGTGGGGGAAGTGCGGCAGGGACACGACAGCATCGGCGCGGCGGGGCTGACCGCACGCTGGCTGATCGCCGCCGACGGCCTGCACTCACCGCTGCGCCGCGCCCTCGGCCTCGACCGCCCCGTCTCCGCCCCGCGCCGCTACGGACTGCGCCGGCACTACCGGGTCGCCCCGTGGACCGATCTCGTCGAGGTGCACTGGTCACGCCGTTGCGAGGCGTACGTGACACCCGTCGGCGACCAACTCGTGGGTGTCGCCGTACTCAGCGGCGACCGCCGCTCCCACACGGACCACCTGGCCGCGTTCCCCGCCCTGGCCGAGGCCCTCCGCGACACGGAGGCCGGTCCCGTACGCGGCGCCGGGCCCCTGCGGCAGTCCGCGCGCAGCCCACGGGCCGGACGGGTCCTGCTGGTCGGCGACGCGGCCGGCTATGTCGACGCCCTCACCGGGGAGGGCATCGCCCTGGCCACGGCGACCGCGGCGGCGGCGGTCGACTGCCTCACCGCGGGCCGCCCCGACACCTACCCCGCACGCTGGGCACGACTGACCCGCCGTCACCGGCTGCTCACCCAGGGGCTGCTGGCCGCAGCCCGGCACCCACAGGCCGCCCGGCTGATCGTCCCCGCCGCCCACCGCCTGCCCACGGTGTTCGCCGCGGCGGTACGCGCCCTGCAGTAGCGCCCCCCCCCGTGTCCGACGGCCGGGCCGCTCTGCGATCCTGACAGGGTGCCGCCCCTCCCCGTGACCCCGCAGGCCATCACCCCCGACTCGCCGTACCCCGCGCTGAGTTCCCTGATGACCCAGTCCTGGCTGGACCTGGCCTTCCTGCACTGGGCGGCCGACCCCGCGGACGTGGCACCGCTGCTGCCCGCCGGGACGGTCCCCGACACGCTCAACGGCGTCACCTACGTCGGACTCGTGGCCTTCCGGATGCACCGGGTCGGCTGGTTCCGCCTGCCCGGCGTCCCCTACCTCGGCACGTTCCCCGAAACGAACGTGCGGCTGTACTCGGTGGACTCCCAAGGGCGGCGCGGAGTGGTCTTCCGCTCGCTGGACGCCTCCCGGCTGATCCCCGTGGCCATGGCACGGACGATGTTCCGACTGCCGTACGTATGGTCCCGGATGGACGTCAGGCAGGACGCCGACACCCTCACGTACACCAGCAGGCGGCGGTGGCCCGGACCGCGGGGCGCGCACAGCCGGATAGTGCTGCGCATAGGCGACCGTGTCGAGAACCCCGACGCCCTCGAACACTTCCTGACCGCACGCTGGGGCATGCACAACACCTTCTTCGGACACCGGACCTACCTCGCGAACACCCACCCCCGCTGGCCCCTGCACCGGGCCCGGCTCCTCGAATGTGACGAGAACCTGGTGACGGCGGCGGGCCTGGCCGCGCCGGAGGGCGAGCCGGTGAGCGTGCTCTACTCGCCGGGCGTCCCCGTCCGGTTCGGCCTCCCGGCCCGCCCCGGAGGCATCCCGACCCCCTGACACCGCCGGGGTGCTCCGACCGAGGTCCGGCACGGTGCTCCACGGCATGTCGCCGCCCGTTCCGGCCCGGGGCCGCTCTACTGTCGCCGCCACGGACGGACCGAACGGTGGGAGCGACATGCGCGGAGTGGCCCGGCTGATCTGCGGACGACGCACCAAATGGGCGGTCGTGGCCTTCTGGCTCCTCGTCCTCGTCCTCGCCGCACCACTGGCCGGGAAGCTCATGGGCGCCCAGGACAACGACGCCGCGTCCTGGCTGCCGAGCAGCGCCGAGTCCACCCAGGTCTGGGAGGAGTCCAAGGAATTCCGGCCCGAGATCATCACCGCGATCGTCGTGTACGCCCGCGAGGACGGCCTGACGGGCGCGGACCGCGCGCGGATCGCCGAGGACAAGCGGCAGCTCATGACGCTGAGCGCGCACGGCGTACGGGGCACGGAGACCCGGGGCCCCCTGTACAACAGCCGGACCGCGCCGGCCGCCGCCCAGATCTTCGTCCCCATCACGATGGACGAGGAGGGCTGGGAGCGCATCGGCCCCGCCGTCGACTCCGTGCGGGACGTCGTGGGCAGCGGCGGCGGAGGACTCGCCGTCCACATCTCCGGACCCGGCGGGGTCGCCGCCGACTCCGCCGACGCGTTCTCGGGCATCGACTCGACCCTGCTCCTCGCCGCGCTCGCCGTCGTGGTCGTGATGCTGCTGATCACCTACCGCAGCCCGAGCCTGTTCCTCCTCCCCGTGATCTCCGTCGTCGCCGCACTCCTCACCGCCCAGGCCGTCATCTACCTCCTCGCCGCACACGCGGGCCTCACCGTCAACGGACAGAGCGCGGGCATCCTCACCGTGCTGGTCTTCGGCGCGGGCACGGACTACGCCCTGCTGCTCGTCGCCCGCTACCGGGAGGAACTGCGACGCCACGAGGACCGGCACGAGGCCATGGCCCGCGCACTGCACCGGGCGAGCCCCGCCGTGCTGGCGAGCAGCGGCACCGTGGTGCTGAGCATGCTCGTCCTGCTGGTCGCCGAGATGAATTCGACCCGCGGCCTCGGCCCGGTGGCAGCGATCGGCGTGGCCGTCGCCCTCGTCGCCATGCTCACCCTGCTCCCGGCCCTGCTGGTGATCTTCGGCCGCTGGGTCTTCTGGCCGGTGGTACCCCGCCTCGGGACGCCCGAGCCCACCGAGCACGGCTTCTGGGCCCGTACGGGACAGCGGCTCTCCACCCGCCCCCGCAAGGTCTGGGTGGCCACCTCCCTCGTACTCGCCGCCCTGTCCCTGGGACTGGTCCAGCTGCGCGCGGCGGGGCTCAGCAACGCCGATTCCTTCCCCGACAAGCCGGACTCGATCGTCGGCCAGGAGATCCAGCACCGGTACTTCCCGGCGGGCAGCGGCAGCCCTCTGGTCGTCATCGCGGCAGCGGACCGGAGCGCGCAGGTGCGGACCGCGGTGGCACAGACACGCGGCGTGGTGCCCGGCTCACTCGTCGTACCGCCCGGCGCCGAGCCGGAACACGACGGCCGGGTCATCTTCGAGGCGACCATGACCGACCCCGGGGACAGCGAACGCGCCGAGCAGACCGTGCAACGGGTACGGGACGCCGTCCACCGGGTGCCGGGAGCGGACGCCCAGGTGGGGGGAGACACCGCGGCACTGCTCGACATGGACACCGCCACCCGGCACGACAACCTGGTCATCATCCCCCTCGTCCTGCTGGTGGTACTGATCATCCTGACGCTGGTGCTGCGCGCCCTGGTGGCGCCGCTGCTCCTGATCGCGACGGTGGTGCTCTCCTTCGCCGCCGCGCTGGGCGTCAGCGCGCTCGTCTTCCGGTACGTCTTCGACTACGCGGGCGAGACGACGGACTTCCCGCTCTTCGTCTTCATGTTCCTGGTGGCGCTCGGCGTCGACTACAACATCTTCCTGACCACCCGGATCCGCGAGGATGCCCTGCACCGGGGCACCCGCGCGGGCGTGGTGACGGGGCTCGCCGCCACCGGCGCGGTGATCACCTCGGCGGGCCTGGTCCTGGCGGGCACCTTCGCCGTGCTGGGCACCCTGCCGGTCGTGGCCTTCGCGGAGATCGGCTTCGCCGTCGCCCTGGGCGTGCTCCTGGACACCCTCGTCGTACGGTCCGTGCTGGTCACCTCCCTCTTCCTGGACATCGGCCCGCGCGTCTGGTGGCCGCACCGGCTCGCCCGCGAGGACGGCGGCCAGGCGAAGGAGTCGGCAAGGGCCTGACGGCCGGGCCGCCCGTACCGCTCGCCCGGTGTAGGGCAAGGGTGTAAAAAGGGGGGCATGGCCGGACGCTACGGCCGCCCGCGCTCGTTTCTCCGAATGAGAACCGTCGCAGGTCAGGTCTTTCTCCTGCAGGTGGCGATCGTGGTGTTGCTCGTCACGGCTGCCGTGGCAGCGCTTCTGCTGCAGTCCAGGGCTGCCAGCGAACGGGAGGCACGCAATCGCTCGGTCGCCGTGGCCGGAACCTTCGCGAACTCCCCCGGCATGGAGGCGGCCCTGGCGAGCCCCGACCCCAGTGGCTTGCTCCAGCCCAAGGCGGAGGCGGCCCGGAAGGCCTCCGGGGTCGACTTCATCGTCGTGCTGAACCTGGACGCCGTCCGCTACACCCATCCGCTGCCCGACCGGATCGGGAAGAAGTTCGTCGGTGACGTGGAGCCCGTGCTGAAGGGCGAGGTCGTCACCGAGAAGATCATCGGGACCATCGGGCCGCTGATACAGGCGGTCGTGCCGGTCTTCGGCGCGGACGGCAAGGTCATCGGCATGGTTTCCGCGGGCATCACCATCGCCCGGGTGAGCGGGGTCTCGGAGGACCAGTTCCCCCTCCTGTTCGGCGCCGCCGCGGGAATCCTGGTCCTCACCGCAGGCGGTACGGCGCTCGTCAGCAGACGGCTGCGGCGCCAGACCCACGGCCTCGGCCCGACCGAGATGACCCGGATGTACGAGCATCACGACGCAGTCCTGCACGCAGTGCGGGAGGGCGTGCTCATCATCGGCGGCGACGGGCGGCTGCTGCTGGCCAACGACGAGGCACGAAGGCTCCTCGGACTCCCCACGGACGTCGAGGGCCGCTCCGTCACGGAGCTGGGGCTCGACCCCGTCACCAGCGAGCTGCTGACCTCGGGACGCGTGGCGACCGACGAGGTCCTCTCCGTGGGGCACCGGGTGCTGGCCGTCAGCCAGCGCGCCACGGACCGGAACGGCGGGCCGCCGGGCAGTGTGACGACCCTGCGCGACACCACGGAGCTGCAGGCACTGACCGGCAAGGCGGACGTGGCACGCGGCCGGCTGAAACTGCTCTACGACGCGGGCACGGAGATCGGCACCGCCCTCGACGTCGTACGGACCTGTGAGGAGCTGGCGGACTTCGCCACGGCCAGATTCGCCGATTTCGCCACCGTCGACGTGGCCGAGACCGTGCTGCACGGGGAGGAGCCGACCGCCGCCCGCGCGGTCAGCGACATGCGGCGCACGGCGTTCAGTGGCCTCCGCCACGACACGGGTCTCTACCCGCGGGGGTCGGTGATCCGCTTCCTGCCGAGCACCGTCATCGGGAGCCGCCTGGTCAGGGGGGAAGCGGTCCTGGACACCGATCTGCCCCGGCTGTCCGGATGGCAGCAGCAGAACCCGGCGCGGGCCGAACAGATCGTGGCCTGCGGCTTCCACTCGATGATCGCCGTCCCGATGCGCGCCCGGGGCGTCATCCTGGGCGTGGCCACGTTCTGGCGCGCGGGGAAGCCCGAACCCTTCGAGGAGGAGGACCTGTCCGTCGCCGAGGAACTCGTCGCCCGCGCCGCCGTGAGCATCGACAACGCCCGCCGCTACTCGCGCGAGCACAACGTCGCGATCACCCTGCAGCGCAGCCTGCTGCCGCGCGGCCTCCCCGACCAGAGCGCCATCGACGCCTCCTACCGGTACCTGCCCGCGCAGGCCGGGCAGGGCGGGCTGGGCGGGGTCGGCGGCGACTGGTTCGACATCATCCCGCTGCCCGGCGCCAGGGTCGCCCTCGTGGTCGGGGACGTGGTGGGCCACGGACTCCACGCCGCCGCCACCATGGGGCGCCTGCGCACGGCCGTCCACAACTTCTCGACCCTGGACCTGCCCCCCGACGAGCTCCTGTGGCACCTGGACGAGCTGGTCGCCCGCATCGACCGCGACGAGACGGCCGACGGCGGGGAGGGCGGTGTCACCGGAGCCACCTGCCTGTACGCCATCTACGACCCGGCGACCGGCCGCTGCACCATGGCGCGGGCCGGCCACCTCCAGCCGGTCGTCATCAGCCCCGACGGCACCGCGGCGTTCGCCGACGTACCCGGCGGACCGCCGCTGGGCCTGGGCGGCCTCCCCTTCGAAACCCTGGACATGTACCTGCCCGAGGACAGCCGGCTGGTGCTCTACACGGACGGGCTCGTCGAGGACCGGCACCGGGACATCGACGAAGGGCTGGAGATGCTGCGCTCCACCCTCGAAGGACATCCGGACCGGACCCCGGAGGAGATCTGCGAGACGGTCCTGCGGGTCCTCGTGCCCGCGCGGGCACGCGACGACATCGCGCTGCTGGTGGGCCGCACGCGCCGGCTCGCCGCCGAGAACGTGGCCGACTGGGAGGTCGACTCCGACCCCGCCGCGGTGTCCGGCATACGGGCCGAGGTGTCCCGCACCCTGACCGAGTGGGATCTGACCGAGGAGGCGTTCACGACCGAGCTGATCCTCAGCGAACTGGTCACGAACTCCATCCGCTACGCCACCGGCCCGATCCGCGTCCGGCTGGTCCGTGACCGCACCCTGATCTGCGAGGTGTCCGACCGCAGCAGCACCTCGCCCCACCTGCGGCAGGCGGCCACCACGGACGAGGGGGGCCGCGGTCTCTTCCTCGTCGCCCAACTGGCGGAACGCTGGGGCGCCCGGTACACCGACGACGGCGGCAAGGTCATCTGGACCGAGCAGCTACTCCCGGGGGCGACACCCCCGGACGATCCGGCGGTCGGCAACCCGCGACAGTTGTGACGTTTCTGTGAGTCCTGACGCAGAGGGTAAGAGGTGCCGGGGCGACCGAAGAGGACTGTGTGCACAGGGGCGGGGAGCATCGTCGTACGCAGGTGCACGACGTGCGGCTCCGCGAGGCCGTCGAGCGTGCCCAGCAAGGGGACGAGGAGGCTTTCGGTACGGCCTACCGGATCGTGCACCCCGGACTGCTGGGCTACGTACGCGGGCTGGTCGGGGACGACGCCGAGGACGTCGCCTCGGAGGCGTGGCTGGAGATCGCCCGCGACCTCGGGCGGTTCCGCGGTGACGGCGCCGGGTTCCGCGGCTGGACGGCGACGATCGCCCGCCACCGGGCGCTGGACCACCTGCGCAGGCAGAAGCGGCGGCCCGTGATCTCGCTGACCGAGCACGACGCCCTGGACCTACCCGGGCAGACGGACACCGCGGGAGCGGTCCTGGAGTCGCTGGAGACCCGCCGGGCACTCGAACGCATCGCGCGGCTGCCGCCCGACCAGGCCGAGGCGGTCCTCCTGCGCGTGGTCGTCGGGCTGGACGGGCCCGCGGCGGCGCGGGTGCTGGGCAAACGGCCGGGTGCGGTGCGGACGGCCGCGTACCGGGGGCTGAGGAGACTGGCCGAGCAGATGGCCTCGGAGGGCCGGGCGGACACGGTGACGCCCGCCGTGCCGCGCACGCAGGGGGACGAGACATGAGACGCGAAGAGCGGGATCCGGACGAGGCTCTGGTGACCCCGGACATCGAGGCGCTGGCCGACGCCGTACGGGGCCGCGGCACGGCGGCGCGGGAGGCCGAGGCCCTCGCGGCGTTCTGCCGGGCGCACGACGCGGGAACCCCCGCCCGTGCCGGGCGAAGCCGCAGGCGGGACGACTGGCGCCCGGCCGCCGGGCGGCGGAGCGCCGGGACGCCATGGAAGGCGGCACTCGGCGCGGTCGTCGCGTCGGCGGCGCTCGGCGGGGTGGCGATGGCCGTGGGCGTGGTCCCCGTCCCGTTCGACCGCGACCCCGGTCCCGCACCGACGGTGGACGCCCCCCGCGGTCCGGCAGGACCCCCTGCGGTCGTACCCGTACCCGGTACGACGCAGGAGTGGCGCCCGCAGCCGGCGGCACCGTCCGCCTCGGCGCACGGTCCGGCCGATCCGGGCCTGGTGGGGCTCTGCCGCGCCCGGAGCGCGGGGGGTGGCGCCGGCTCGGACCAGGCGTCCGGGCGCCTCGCGGAGGCGGCGGGAGGGCAGGACGGCGTGGACGAGTTCTGCGACCGGGCGCTGGAGGAGAGTGGCGCCGGGGGGCCGTCGAAATCCGCGAAGCCGTCACCATCCGTGAAGCCGTCGAAGTCCGCCAAACCGCCGAAGTCCGCGAAGCCGTCGAAGTCCCCGAAGTCCGCGAATCCGCCGAAGTCGGCGAAACTGTCGAAGGAAGCGAAGGCCGCCAAGTCGCCGGAGCCTTCGAAGTCGCCGAAGGCCGCCAGGACCACGAAGGCTGCCGAACCAGCCGGTACCGCGTAGGCCGCCGACGGCCCGCAGGCGCGTGGCCGGGGCCGTCCCGCCGCCAGGCGGGCGGGCGCCCGGCGCGTCGGGAGCGGCGAGCGGTGTGCGCCCGGCAGTACGGCAGACCCGCACTGCGGCGCCGCCGAAGCCGGTCTCCCGCACCGGCAGGCCGTCACCCCGATCCGCTCGTCAGCCGGATGCCGCCGGCCCCGGGTCCCGCCGGCAGTGCAGGAACACATGGGGCTCCGGCGCCGCCTCGGGGTGGGACGGGGTGAAGACCGTGTGCTCCTCCCACAGGACCGAGAGCCCGGCGCCGGCCGCGAGCGCCGCGAAGGCCTCCGGGGCGAAGCTGGTCACCCGTACCTCCTGGCCCATGAAGACCGCGGTCACGCCCTCCACGTCCAACGGCACCGTGGCCAGGACCATCCGGCCACCGGGCCTCAGGGCCCGCGCGAGCTTCCGTACGAGGGCGGCCTGTTCGTCACGGGACATCTGCAGGAGCGAGAAGTAGACGCAGACCGCGTCGAAACCGGCCTCCTGCAGGGGGAGTTCACGGATATCGGCGCAGCGGAAGGACGCCCCGGGAACCTGGCGGGACGCCAGGTCCACCATCACGGGTGAGACATCGACCCCCAGCACCTCGTGCCCGGCGCCGGCCAGGACCTGGGCCGTGGGCCGGCCCGTCCCGCTGCCCACGTCCAGGATCCGGCTGTGCGGTAGGAGCTCCTCCAACAGCCTTGTCAGGGAGGCATGATGGGCGGCCGAAGCCGCGAAGGCCCGCTCGTAGTCGGCACCGATGGCGTCGAACGCCGCCGCCGCCGGGTGCTGGTGCTCCTCGCTCATGGAGACGTCCCTTCCGTTGATGTCGGCCCCGGGGGTCACGGGACGCGGGCGACCGCGACGTACAGGCCGCTCTCCTCCGGCCGGGGAACGTCGGAGCCGTGGAACCACTCAGGGGCCGTCACCAGGCCCGGCTCGACGATGTCCAGACCCTCGAAGAAGCGGGCGAACTCGGCCCGGGTGCGCAGGGCGAGGCGGATGCCGCCCTTGCCGTACTCGGCCGCGCCCTCCTCGCCGCGCTCGGGATTGACGTCCGACGCACCCTGGGACAGGACCACGTAACTCCCCGGGCGCAGCGTCGCGACCAGCGTGCGCACGATGCCGTACGGGTCCTCGTCGTCGGGCAGGAAGTGCAGGAGGCCCAGGAGCGAGAGCGCGACGGGGCGGTCGAAGTCCAGGACCTCGCGGGCGGCCTCCACGATCGTGCCGGGCTCACGCACATCGGCGTGGACGTAGTCCGTCACGCCTTCCGGGCGGCTGATCAGCAGGGCTTCCGCGTGCCGGAGCACGATCGGGTCGTTGTCGCAGTAGACGACCCGTGACGCCGGATCGATCTCCTGGGCGATCTGGTGCAGATTCGGGGCGGTGGGAATCCCCGTACCGATGTCGAGGAACTGGTCGACGCCCTCACCGGCCAGCCAGGCGGTCGCGCGGTTCATGAACGCGCGGTTCTGGAGCGCCCCGGTCCTCGCCTCCGCCGGCAGGTGCTCCGCAACCGCCTGGTCCACCGGGTAGTTGTCCTTGCCGCCGAGGAGCGAGTCGTAGACGCGCGCCGAGTGGGGCCTGCTGGTGTCGATCGGGGGCTGAGGTATCGCCGGCGTCATCGCGAGCTCCGTTGCTGATGTGGTGGACCGCTCCACCTGCGGATTCTGCCACAGCAACTCCACCGCGACAGGGCGGAGTCGAGGCCGACACGCGACAGGCGCGGGCCCCGGGAACACTTCCCGGGACCCGCGCCGAGGCTGTCGTCAGCCGGCGTCGACCAGGCCGTGCGCGGGCACGGTCACGGTACGGGCGCCGGGCTTGCCGCCCAGGACGACCTTGCGCAGCGCGCTGTTGTTGGTGAGGTCGGTCTCCTTGAGGCGCTTCTCCGGGTTGGCGAGCACCTGGATGTAGTAGGTGCCGTTCGCCAGGCCGGTGATGTCGAAGGACTGGCCGGGCAGGTCCTGGGTGTACGTGTCACCGGAGCCGACGTCGAGCACCTCGCGCACCGAGATCGAGTTCTCCTGACCGCACGCCGTGGACAGATCGGTGTTGTCCGGGTGCCAGTTGGCGTTCTTCACCGTGTAGTCGACCGCGTCGGTGTTGGCCAGGCAGAAGGCCTCCTTGCCGCTGCGCACGGTCTCCTTCCGGTCGGCCTTCAGGAGCCGGTAGCTCGCGAAGTCGGTGAAGTGCCAGTGCTCGTGACCCGGGCGGGGGTCCCACTCCATGGTGCCGGTCGGGGTGTAGCCGACCTGCTTGCCCGAGGCGTCGTAGAAGTACTGGTAGGCGTCCATCAGCTCCTTGCCGGGTGCGCGGAATCCGTCGACCACCAGCTGCGCCGGTCCGGCGTTCCACACGTTGGCGCTGAAGGCCAGGAAGTCCTTGCCCGGGGCGCTCCCGTCGCCCTCGCTGACGGTGATGCCGTAGGCGGGCAGCGAACGCAGGTCCGGCTTGGGCACGTTCGGCACCTTGGCCTTGCCGGTCGGACGCTTCGCCAGGGGCTGCGCCGCAGGGGCCTGCCGTGATCCGTCCGTGCGTCCCGGGCCGTCCCCAACCTGAGCAGCCCGGAGGCTCTGCCGCTTGAGCGCCCAGGGGAGGGCGGCAGGAGCGGGTGCGTGCGGGCCGTGGCCCACGTTGTACGCGGGGCCGGCGCCGTTGGTCGACGAGGCCGGGGCAGGTGAGCGTGGCGCGACGTGACCGGCGTGTCCGGACGGCTGCGCGGCCTCGTGGCCCGACGAGTGGCCGGCCGCGTGTCCGGCCGTGTGGGAGCCGTGTGCGCCGGCCGACCGGGACGCGACGCCCGCGCCCGCCTCCTCGTCCCCACGCTCGCGCACGGTCACCTTGACCGTCTGCGGCTTGTCGGCGATCTTGAAAAGGTCGCGGTAGCGCTTGGTCACGGACACCTTGGCGGTGTACTTGCCGACGCCGAGGGCGACCGGCTCGGAGTAGTAGCCCGAGTAGGTGTTCGACGCCCAGCCGTTCTCGACACCCCATACGGAGCCGAGCGTGAACGGGTTCACGGGGCAGCTCTCGGGGTACTTCGAGATGGACGGAGCGTCGGGGCGGATCCTGCCCGACGCGTTGTTCGGGCAGAAGGACTCCGTGCGGTTCAGCACGGTCCTGCCCGCCGCGTTCTTCACCGTGACCTGGAGGAAGCCAGGCAGGCCCGAGAAGTCCTTGACGAGGCCCGCGGGGAGCTTCCTGGTCACGGTCTTCTTCCCCTGGCGGATCACCTGGGTGGCGACGACCGGGTCCTTGTAGGACTTCCGGGTCACCCGCAGTTCGAACGGGGAGTTGCCGGCGGTGAGGTACGTCCCCAGATCCAGGTAGACGCCGGGGTCGTCCTTCCACGAGTCGAGCGTCACCGATCCCGAGGCGGCGATCAGGCCGAGCTGCGCTGGCGGCACCGCCTTCCTGCCCTCGGGGGAGGCGGCGGCGACTCCGGCGATCACGGCGATCGCCGCACCGGCGGCCACCGCCGGACGCCACAGCCGGCTGCGGGGGGTTGTGGTGGTCATCGTTCCTCGATTTCCGAATGCCCGGTCGGGCGGCGGAGGGGCTTTGCCCGTGAGAGGCGAGGAACGGCACCGGAGGTTGTCCGCAGACCCATGAGTCACGAATCGTTGGCTGAAAACCGGTCTTACGGTGCGGAATGAGACGTTGTCGCGTTGTTTCGGCACCGAATGGGGTGCGGTTGTGCTACACGGGCGCCTGCCGACGGTGCGCCGCGACCGCGAACGGGCGCGATACGGGCATCGCGTCGAGCGAAGCGGGCAGGGAACCCCTGCCCCGCAGTCACCGGAGTGCGGTACCACCAGTACCGTACGCCGTGGTGAAGCGGGCATGAACGGGCACAGGAGGAGCCGCGAATAGCCTGGTCCGATACGTGTACCTGCTTGTACAACCTATGCGTGGGCCCGAACGGACGCCGGGCCATGGCAGATTCGCACCTAGTACAGGGATGGTGTCGTGGGCACCGAGGAACGCCGACGGGGAATTCTTGAAACGGCCCGATGTGACGGTTCGGTCGATGTGAACCGGTTGGCCGAACGGTTCCAGGTGGCGAAGGAGACCATCAGGCGCGATCTGCACACCCTCGAGGAACACGGTCTGGTCCGGCGTACACACGGTGGTGCGTACCCGGTGGAGAGCGCGGGCTTCGAGACGACCCTGGCGATGCGCACCACCCACCACGTACCGCAGAAGTCACGGATCGCGGCGGCCGCCGCCGATCTGCTCGGTGACGCCGAAACGGTCTTCGTCGACGAGGGATTCACCCCCCAGCTCATCGCCGAGGCCCTGCCCCGTGACCGTCCGCTGACCGTGGTCACAGCCTCCCTGGCCGTCGCGACGGTCCTCGCGGACGCCGAGAAGATCGCCGTGCTCCTGCTCGGGGGACGCGTTCGCAGCAGCACCATGGCCACGGTCGACCACTGGGCCACCCGCATGCTCGCCGACTTCGTCATCGACCTGGCGTACGTCGGCGCGAACGGCATCTCCCGTCAGTACGGACTGACCACACCGGACCCGACCGTCGGCGAGGTCAAGGCGCAGGCCATGCGCAGCTCCCGCCGCCGGGTCTTCGCCGGCGTCCACACGAAATTCGGGGCGGTGAGCTTCTGCCGCTTCGCCGGTGTCGGCGACTTCGAGGCCATCGTCACCGACACCGGGCTCCCCTCGGCGGAGGCCCAGCGCTACTCCCTCCTCGGCCCGCACGTCATCCGCGTCTGAGACACCCGCAGGTCCCGAGCCCTGCCTCCCCAGGAGGCCGCAGGGCAGCCCCACCATGCCCGGATCCGGAGCCTCCCGGCCGGCGACACACGAGCCGCTACGACCCATCAGGAGAACATATGCCCCACCAGCAACGACGCTGTGGGATCCGCGTGCGGGCGGTCGCGGGCACAGCAGCGCTGACGCTCCTCACCGCAGGATGCGCCGGAGCCGGCGGAACCTCCTTCGGAGGAGGTGACGCACTGAACGTACTCATGGTGAACAACCCGCAGATGGTCGAGCTGCAGAAGCTGACCGCGGAACACTTCACCGAGGAGACCGGCATCAAGGTCAACTTCACCGTGCTGCCGGAGAACGACGTCCGCGACAAGATCAGCCAGGACTTCTCCAACCAGGCCGGTCAGTACGACATCGGCACCATCAGCAACTTCGAGGTGCCGTTCTTCGCGAAGAACGACTGGCTGCACCCCCTCGACACGTACGCCGCGAAGGACACGGCCTTCGACCAGGACGACATCCTCAAACCCCTGCGGGACTCGCTCACCGCCGAGGGCAGGCTCTACGCCGAACCCTTCTACGGCGAGTCGTCCTTCCTCATGTACCGCAAGGACGTCTTCGAGGCGAAGGGGCTGAAGATGCCCGCGCGACCCACCTGGAAGCAGGTGGCCGCACTCGCGGCGCGGGCGGACGGTGCCGAGCCCGGCATGAAGGGCATCTGCCTGCGTGGACTCCCCGGCTGGGGCGAGGTCGTCGCACCGCTCACCACGGTCGTCAACACCATGGGCGGCACCTGGTTCACCGAGGACTGGGAACCGCGGCTCACCTCCCCGGAGTTCAAGGAAGCCACCCGCTTCTACGTGGACCTCGTACGCAAGCACGGGGAGCGCGGCGCCTCCCAGTCCGGGTACGCCGAGTGCCTCAACAACATGACGCAGGGCAAGACCGCCATGTGGTACGACGCCACGGCGGGCGCCGGATCGCTGGAGGCGGCGAAGTCCCCGGTGAAGGGGAAGATCGGATACGTGCCCGCACCGGTCGAGAGGACCAGGAGCTCGGGCTGGCTCTACACCTGGGCCTGGGGCATCCAGAAGGCCTCCAAGAAGGCCGACAACGCGTGGAAGTTCGTCTCCTGGGCCTCCGGCAAGGAGTACGAGTCGCTCGTCGGCGAGACCAGCGGCTGGGCCGACGTGCCCGCCGGCAAACGGGCCTCCACGTACGACAACCCCGCATACCTCGAGGCCGCCGGGGCGTTCGCGGACGTCACCGAGCAGGCCATAGCCGGCGCCGACCCGCTGAACCCGGGCACCCAGCCGCGCCCCACGGCCGGCATCCAGTTCGTCGGCATCCCCGAGTTCACCGATCTCGGCACCAAGGTCGCGCAGGAGATCAGCGCCGCCATCGCCGGCCGCCAGTCCGTGGACCAGGCACTGGCCGCCTCCCAGAAGCTGGCCGAGCAGGTCGCCAAGGAGTACCGATGACCACAGCAGTCAGCACCTCACCCGTGACCCCACCGAAGCCACCGGCCACGGCGACCCGCAGGAACGGCCCACGGGCCTGGGCCACCCGGGCACCGCTCCTGCCCGCGCTGGTCTTCCTGATCGTTGTCACCCAGCTGCCGTTCGTGGCGACCCTGGTGATCTCCCTCTTCGACTGGAACTCCCTCAACCCCGACAAGCGCAGCTTCAACGGCCTGGAGAACTACGCCTCCGTCTTCACCGACGCGGCGCTGCGCGACTCGGTCCTCACCACGGTCCTGCTCACCGCGAGCGTCGTCATCGCCACCGTGGTCGCCGGACTGGCGCTCGCCCTGCTGCTCGACCGCACGTTCTTCGGCCGCGGCCTGGTCCGCACCCTGCTCATCACCCCGTTCCTGATCGTCCCCGTCTCCGCCGCGCTGCTGTGGAAGCACGCGCTCTACAACCCGGAGTACGGACTCCTCAACGGCGCGCTCAGCTGGGCGGGTGAGCTCTTCGGCGACACGTCCCCCAGCCAGCCCGACTGGATCGCGGACATGCCGCTGCTCGCGGTCGTTGCCGCACTGGTCTGGCAGTGGACGCCGTTCATGATGCTGATCCTGCTCGCGGGACTGCAGAGCCGGCCCGCCGAAGTCGTGGAGGCCGCGCGGCTCGACGGCGCGAGCGCCTGGCAGACCTTCCGCTACCTGACCCTGCCGCACCTGCGCAGGTATCTCGAACTCGGTGTCCTGCTCGGCGCCGTCTACATCGTGCAGAACTTCGACGCGGTGTTCACCATCACGGCCGGAGGCCTCGGCACCGCCAACCTCCCGTACACGATCTACCAGACCTTCTACCAAGCCCATGAATACGGACTGGCGTCCGCCGCGGGAGTCGTCGTCGTGATCGGCACGATCATCATCGCCACCTTCGCGCTCCGGACCGTCTCGTCCCTCTTCAGTGAGGAGGCGAACCGCGCATGACCGCTGCCACCGTTCCCGCCACCGCGTCCGTCCCGCGTGCCCTGCGGCGGGCCAAGCGCCGCTCCACCGCACTGGGCCTGCTGGCCTGGGCGGCAGGACTCGCCTTCTGCCTGCCCGCGCTCTGGATGCTCCTGACCTCCCTGCACGCGGAGTCGGACGCGGCGACCAACCCGCCCTCCCTCACCGCACCGCTGACCCTCGACGGCTACCGCGCCTTCTTCGGCGCCGACACCGGCGTGACCCCGTGGCCGCCCCTGCTCAACTCCCTGGGTGCCTCGTTCTTCTCCACCGTCCTGGTGCTCCTGCTGGCACTCCCGGCGGCCTACGCGCTCTCCATCCGGCGTGTCCGCAAATGGACCGACGTCATGTTCTTCTTCCTCTCCACGAAGATGCTGCCTGTCGTCGCCGGCCTCCTGCCCGTCTACCTGTTCGCCAAGAACGCCGGGATGCTCGACAACATCTGGCTCCTCGTCCTGCTCTACACCTCGATGAACCTGCCGATCGCCGTCTGGATGATGCAGTCCTTCCTCGCGGACGTGCCGGTCTCGGTCATCGAGGCCGCCCAGGTCGACGGTGCCCGGCTGCCGACGGTCCTGGTCCGCGTGGTCGCGCCGATGGCCGCCCCCGGGATCGCCGCCACCGCGCTGATCTGCTTCATCTTCAGCTGGAACGAACTGCTCTTCGCACGGGTGCTCACCGGCGTCGTCGCCCAGACCGCACCCGTCTTCCTCACCGGATTCGTCACCAGCCAGGGCCTCTTCCTCGCCCAGTTGTGTGCCGCGTCCGTCGTCGTGTCCCTGCCGGTGCTCGCCGCCGGCTACGCCGCCCAGGACAAGCTCGTCCAGGGCCTCTCTCTCGGAGCAGTGAAATAATGCGGGCAGCGATCGTCGAAGCCCCCGGCAAGGTATCCGTCACCACCGTCCCCGACCCCACACCGGGCCCCCGCGACGTCGTCGTGGCCGTCGCCTCCTGCGGACTGTGCGGGACCGATCTGCACATCCTGCAAGGGGAGTTCGCACCCACCCTGCCCATCGTCCCGGGCCACGAGTTCGCCGGCGAGATCGTCGGCATCGGGCGTGACGTCACGGAGCTCGCCGTCGGCGACCTGGTCGCCGTCGACCCCTCGCTGCACTGCCACGAGTGCCGTTACTGCCGCATCGGACGCGGCAACCTCTGCGAGCGATGGGCGGCCATCGGCGTCACCGAGCCGGGCGGCGCCGCCCAGTACGCGGTGGCCCCCGTCGCCAACTGCGTCCGGCTGCCCGAGCACATCGACGTGAAGGACGCGGCCCTCATCGAGCCGCTGTCCTGCGCGGTCCGCGGATACGACGTCCTGAACAGCACCCTCGGCGCCGAGGTGCTGATCTACGGCTCGGGCACCATGGGCCTGATGATGCTGGAACTCGCCAAGCGCACGGGCGCCGCGGCCGTCGACGTCCTGGACGTCAACCCCGACCGCCTCGCCACGGCGGGCCTCCTGGGCTGCTCCCGGTCCGCCGCCGGGGCCGACGAGCTGGACCGGCCCGGCGGCTGGGACGTCGTCATCGACGCGACCGGAAACGCCGGCGCCATCCAGGACGGACTGGGACGCGTCGCCAAGGGCGGCACCTTCCTCCAGTTCGGCGTGGCCGACTACGCGACGACGGCGGTCATCGAGCCCTACCGCATCTACAACCAGGAGATCACCATCACCGGTTCGATGGCGGTGCTGCACAGTTACGAACGCGCCGCCGCGCTCTTCGCCACCGGAGTGCTCGACCCGGCCGTCTTCATCAGCGACCGGCTGCCCCTGGAGCAGTACCCGCAGGCCATCGACCGCTTCAAGTCCGGCATCGGCCGCAAGATCGTGGTGCAGCCGTGACGGGTGGGCCCGGCCACGTCCTCGTCGTCGGCGAGGCGCTCATCGACCTCGTACCGGTGGAAGGGGACGGCGACGTCCTGGCCGCGCAGTCCGGCGGAGCACCCGCCAACGTCGCGGTCGGGCTCGCCCGGCTCGGCACACCGACCTCGTTCGCCGGCGGCCTGGGCGGCGACGGCTTCGCCCGCACCATCGAGGAGCGCATGCGGACGGCGGGAGTGGATCTCGCCCTCTGCGCCCGGTCCGCCCTGCCGACCGCCCTGGCCGTCGCCGACCCCGGAACCGAAGGGACCGGCTACCACTTCCACCTCCGGGACACCGCCACCTTCCGGCTGCCGGACCTCTCGGCACAGGCCGGCCGCTTCGGCGCCGTGTACGTCGGCGGCCTCGCGGCGGTCGTGGATCCCGGGGCGGGGGCTGTACGGGCGACCGCCCGCGCGGCGGCCGAGCACTCCCTGCTCGTCGTGGACCCCAACGTCCGGGAGGACCGCACCCTCGACCCGGAACGGAGCCTGGCGGCGCTGCGTGAGCTGTGCGGCCTCGCCCATGTCGTCAAGGCCAGCGACGAGGACCTGGCGCGCCTGTGGCCGGGCGCCGACCCGGAGGAGACCTGCGCCGGCCTCGCGGCCGGCGGCCGGCTCGTGGTGATGACCAGGGGCGCCCGGGGCAGCACGGCGTACACCTCCACCGCACCGCCGGTGTCGGTGGCGGCCACCCCGGTCGAGGTGGTCAACACCATCGGAGCGGGGGACGCCTTCCTCGCGGGACTGCTGAACCGGTTGGGCGCGGGCGGCTCCTTCACGGGCACCCCCGGCGTCCAGGGGGCACACGACATGCTGGCCTACGCCTCCGAGGTGGCCGCTTCGGTGTGCGCCCGGGCGGGCACCGAGCCCTCGGCCCCCGCCCGCACCTGACGCTCCCGTTCGACGGGAGCCACCCCACGGGCCGCGCCCGTGCGCACCGGTGCGGAGGTGCGCGCGGGCGCGGAGTTGCGCATCCTGACTGTGTGACCTGGAGACCGCACGGCAGCCGAGCACCCGACGGACTGTCCTTGGTGCTCGCCCAGGCGGTGGTGAGCGCCATCGACGCCGTCGGCGGATACGCCGGCGGCGTCTACCTGCGCTCACGCACCCCCGGGCTCCTGCTGATGGCGGTCCTCGCGGGGCTGCCCGCCCCGCTCATGCGCCCGTGGTGGCGCATGCACGTGAACCGGCCCTTCCCGGTGGCCGAGGCCTACCGCTCGGGCAGACCCGTCTACCTGGGCGACGCCGAGGAGGCCATGCGCAGGTTCCCGCAGCTCATGGCGGGACTGCCGTTCCCCTTCGGGTCGCTCTACGCACCCGTCCTGAGCGGGCGCACCCCCGTGGGCGTACTCGTCGTGCTGCGCTACGCCACTCGCGGGGTACCCGTCGGCGGGGCCGACCGCCGCAAGTTGGAGGACCTCGCGCAGCAGCTCGGCGCCGACATCGCCGCACTGGAGGAGAACGGGCCGCCCGTCGCGTGGGAGGGCGAGCCGATGCCCGTCAGGCTGCCCGCGGACACCGCACCGCCGATGCGGGTCGGGCACTTCGACTGGGACCCCGTCGGCGGGGCCCTCGTCGCGGACGACGATGCGTGCGTGATCCTCGGCATCGGCCCCGCCGACCCCCGGCCGGACACCATGGAGGCGCTGGCGGCCCGGCTGCTCCCCGAGGACGTGTACGGGCTGCTGACCCTGGGCACCAGGGCCGCACGCTCCGCGGAGTCGCAGCCGCGCCGGATGCGGCTGCGCGGCCCCGACGGCAGATCGCTCCTGGTCGAGCTCTGGGCCCGCGGACCCGCCGGACGACCCGGGCGGCTGACCGGTGTCCTGATCGACCCGGGCGCCGCGCCGATCGTCGCCCAGGCCGCGGACCGGATCCCGCGCGGCATGCTCTCGCACGACCGGCTCGGACGGATCACCTACGTCAACCGTCTGGCCGAGGAGGTCCTCGGCCGCAGCCGGGCCGAGCTGATCGGCCGGATCCTGTGGGAGGCGCTGCCCTGGCTCGCCGACCCCGCCTACGAGGACCACCACCGGGCCGCGCTGTTCTCCGACGACCCCGTGTACTTCCTGGCCAGACGGTCCGCCACGGAGTGGCTGAACGTGGCGATGTTCCCCGGCCGGGACGGGGTCACCATGACGCTCAGTGACGCGAGGCGCCCCGACTACACCCCGGAGTCCGTCGACGCCGAGGGGGCGGGACTCGGCTCCCCGGCCGACCGCGCGGCCGTCCTGTACCGGCCGGTCGCCCTCGCCATCGCGCTGACCGAGGCCGTCACCGCCCGCCAGGTGTCCGCGGTCGTCACCGAGGAGCTGCTGCCCGCGTTCGGCGGCAGACAGCTGGCCATCTACCTGCAGAGCGAACGGCACCTCTACCTGTCCTGGGAGACCGGCTTCCCCAAGGGCTTCCTTGACCGGTTCGACGGCGTCGGCCTCGACGCCCGCATCCCCGGTGTGGAGACGCTCACGACCGGCAGACCGCTGTTCTTCGAATCCATGGAGAAGCTCGCCGACGCCTACCCCGGCATCCCCATGGACACCGACGTCGGCGCCCGGGCGTTCCTGCCGCTGATCGCCTCCGGGCGTCCCGTCGGCTCGTGCATCCTCGGCTTCGACCAGCCCCGGGACTTCAGCCCCGAGGAGCGCACCGTGCTCACCGCCCTGGCCGGACTCATCGCCCAGGCGCTCCAGCGGGCCCAGCGCTACGACACCGAGGCCGCCCTGGCCCGCGGGCTGCAGGACGCCCTGCTGCCGCACCGGCTGCCCGTCGTCGAGCACGTCGACACCATCGGGCGCTACCTCTCGGGTACCCAGGGCATGGAGGTCGGCGGCGACTGGTACGACGTCATCGAGACCGGCAGCGGGCTGGTCCTCGTCATCGGCGACGTCCAGGGCCACGGCGTCGCCGCGGCCGCGACGATGGGCCAGCTCCGCAGCGCGGTACGCGCCTTCGGGCTGAGCGGGTACGACCCGCAGGAGATCATGAGCGCCACCAACCGGCTCCTCATCGACCTCGATCCGGGTCAGTTCGCCAGCTGCTGCTACGTGGTGCTGGACCCTGCGACGGGGTTCGCCCAAGCTGTACGGGCCGGCCACCCCCAGCCGGTCCTGCGGCACCCGGACGGCAGGACCGAAGTCCTCGACCTCCCCGGCGGCGTCGTCCTCGGCGTCGACCCGGAGGCCTCGTACCCCGTCACCGACCTGCGGCTGGAACCGGGCGCGGTCCTGGCCCTGTTCACCGACGGGCTGGTGGAGAAGGCGGGAACGGACATCGACGAGGGGATCGAGCGCCTGCGCAGCACCCTGGCCGAGGTCGGTCACGCACCCCTCGCCGAGACGGCGGACCGCGTCATCGGGCGGGCGGGCCAGGACGAGGACCGTCCTGACGACATCGCGCTCCTGCTCGCCGCCCGCCGGGACGGGCCCCGCACCCCGACCGTCACTTCGTGACGAATTCCAGCAGCGCCGGGTTGACCACCTCGGGGTGGGTCCAGGCGACGTTGTGGGGCCCGCCCTGGACCGTTACGAACGTGAGGTCCTCGATGAGCGCCGGAAGCCGCGCGGCCGTGTTCGGGTACGGCAGGATGCGGTCCGCGTCCCCGTGGATGAGGAGCGTGGGGACGTCGAACTTCGGCAGGTCGTCACGGAAGTCCGTCAGCCAGGTGTCCACGCAGGCGTACGCGCCGAACGGGGACGCGGCGACCGCGACGTTGAAGCTGTTGTTCCACGCCTGGTCGCTGATGCGCGTACCGCGGTAGGTGTCGACGTTGTAGAAGTTGTCGAGGAAGTCCTTGAAGTACGCGGGACGGTCGGCGACCACCGCTTCCTTGATGCCCTCGAAGACCGACCTGTCGACCCCTTCGGGATTGTCCTCGGTCTTGAGCAGGAACGGTGGGACGGCCCCCATCAGCACCGCCTTGCCGACCCTGCCCGACCCGTACGTCCCCAGGTACCGGGTGACCTCACCCGTCCCCATGGAGAAGCCGCACAGGATCACCTCGGACAGGTCGAGGTGGTCCAGCAGGGAGTTGAGGTCGGCGGCGAAGGTGTCGTAGTCGTACCCGACGGTGGGCTGGCTGGACCTGCCGAATCCCCGGCGGTCGTAGGTGATGACCCGGAACCCGGCGCCGAGCAGGACGCGCTGCTGCTTCTCCCACGAGTGCCCGTCGAGAGGGTAGCCGTGGATGAGGACGATCGCGGGACCGCTCCCGTGATCCTCGTAGTAGATGTCGATCGACGCCGTGTTCTCCTGGCCGACGGTGACGAAAGGCATGGGTATCCTGCTTTCCGCGATCTGGGGGAGTCCTTCGTGCGGGTGGAATGTGACGTGAATGCGCGCAAACCAGTGAACACCCGGAGATTTGGCGCCGCCACCCGGGCGATTCCGGTGCCGCACGAGGCCGTGGGGGGTGTCCGTCATGCGGACCGCGCGGGGTGCGGACTGCGCCGGGCGCCCACCGGTGAGGCATCCTTCGCTGGTCGGGTAGACCGGGCCCGTGGCGGTGGGCGCATGACCGCTGCCGGCCTGTGACGGAGAAGGATTCGGAACCAGATGGCAGACAACTCGGACCTGTTGGCCTTCGTGCGGGCGCGCCTCGCGGAGGAGGAGCGGATCGCCAGGGAAGCGGGCGGTGACGGCTGGCGGTGCCCGCCCGAGGCCCCCGGCGAAGTACACGACCGCACGGGCGGCATCGCCTTCGTCGTACGGTCCCGCGGCTACGACCGGCACATCGCACGCCAGGACCCGGCGCGCACCCTGCGCCGCATCGAGACCAACAGGGTCCTCCTGGACGAGTACGAGGAGATCTCGTCCCGCGACACGGACCGGCCCGAACAGGACTTCGCCTCGGGGCGTGCCGTGGGGCTGGGATTCATCGTCCGGCAGATGGCCGGCGAGCACGCGGGACACCCCGACTACCGGGTGAAGTGGCTGCCCCGGTTCTCCCACTGGGGGCCTTCCGGCACGTCGGAGGCCTGACCCGGACCCGGTGGTCGAGTGCGGTGAAGCGGCGGACAGGTGAGTACGGGGGAACGGCGGAACTGAGTACGTCACCCGATCCCGGGGCGGGCCGCCGCCGGTGGAATGGGAGTCATGCTCCCCGACGCGCAGCGGCACCCCCGCATCCAGAACCTCACCACCGCCGGCACCGCGCTGGCCGTCACCCTGCTCCCGCTGGCCGTCGGTGTGCTGCTGGCGAGGTCCATGGCGCTGGATCCGCTGACCCCGGTGAACGCGCTGGTCACCAGCGGGGGTCAGCGCGCCCGCCTCGCCCCGGCTCGATGGGCACTACAGGCTCGAACGCGTGGCCTGATTTCCAGGGGTAATGGCACTCCTGTCCAGGAAAGCGCTGTCGCTTTTGTTACGCGGATGCGAGCGGTCCGGCAGGGGGTGCGCGGGTAGTGGGGTGAGGCGCGTAGGGAGCGTGGTGACCTGGGGGGCGGTAGCCGGAACGGGTCCGTGCAGCGATCAACGGTTGACAGGTCTACGACCGGGTGGATCCGTGCCGGATGCAGTCGTGTGTGACAGGAATGTCCGCATTTTGTCACGCGGACCAGGGCGCCTTTCCAGCCACCCCGAAAGCGGGACAAAGTTTGCGTTCCCGGCACGACGCCGGGGCCGAACAACGCCCGGCACTTCCGTTCCGGGCCCCGCACGATGAGGGGTTTCCATGTCCCGTTCCGCACGACGGATCACCGCCACCGTTCTCGCCTCAGGAGCTCTGCTCGCCGCAGCGGCTCTCCCGGCCACGGCTGATGGCTGGGACCACGGCCAGAACCGGCCGGCCCAGCGCTCGGCGGTCGTCCTGGGCGAGATCCAGTACGACAGCCCGGGCCGCGACAACGGCTCCAACCGCAGCCTGAACGCGGAATGGGTGACCGTCACCAACACCGGTCGCCGTGCCGTCAACCTGCGCGGCTGGACGCTCACCGACGAGAGCCGCCGCACCTACGAGTTCGACCTCCGGCTGCCGGGCCGTTCCTCCGTCCGCGTCCACACGGGTGTCGGCCGCGACACCCGTCACGACGTCTACCAGGACCGCCGCCACTACGTCTGGGACAGCAGGGACACCGCGACGCTCCGCGACAGCCGCGGGCACAAGGTCGACTCCGAGTCCTGGGGCCGGCACCATGACGGAGGGCGCGACAACGGCCGTGACGGAGGGCGCGACTACGGCCGTGACGGCGGTCGTGACAACGGCCGTGACGGCGGTCGTGACTACGGCCGTGACGGCGGTCGTGACAACGGCCGTGACGGTGGCCGTGACGGCGGGCACCGCGGCGGCAACCGCTGACGCGCCGCTAGCGGCTGACGGCGTTCTTCCGTGACAACGCGGCGCACCACGGCCCACGCCGTGGTGCGCCGTACCGCTGTCCGCCCGGAACGTTCCGGGCGGACGGTGTGGAACGGGGTCCGTGCAACGGCGGGCCGCCAGTGATGTCAGGATGGTCCCATGACCATCAAGGCGTATTTCGACATCACCATCAACGACCAGCCCGCCGGGCGGATCGTGTTCAACCTTTTTGACGACGTAGCACCCAAGACCGTGGAGAACTTCCGCGCGCTGGCCACCGGCGAGAAGGGCTTCGGCTACGCCGGTTCGCCGTTCCACCGCGTCATTCCGGACTTCATGCTGCAGGGCGGCGACTTCACCCGCGGCAACGGCACCGGCGGCAAGAGCATCTACGGCGAGAAGTTCGCCGACGAGAACTTCACCCTGAAGCACACCAAGCCGGGCCTGCTGTCGATGGCCAACGCGGGCCCGAACACCAACGGTTCGCAGTTCTTCATCACCACCGTCCTCACCCCGTGGCTGGACGGCAAGCACGTGGTGTTCGGCGAGGTCGCCGACGAGCCCAGCATGGAGCTCGTCCGCAAGATCGAGTCGTACGGCACCTCGGCCGGCACGACCAAGGCCAAGATCGCCGTCTCCGAGTCCGGCGTTCTCTGAGCCGACCTTGATGCGGGGCCCCGGCCGGCCGGTAACGGCGGGGCCGGGGCCCCGCACACGCCCGTGGGCACCCCGTGGCCGCCGTGTCGGCCGGTACGGCAGCGCGTCGGACCGTAGCGTGACGCCATGTGCTGGAGCGCGACCGCCGATCTCGTCGCGGGCACGGGCATCGCCGCCGTCGGGGTGGCCTGCGTCGCCCGCCCCTGCCGACCCCGTGACCTGCCGCTCGCGGCACTGCCGCTGCTGCTCGGGGCGCACCAGATCATCGAATCCGTGATCTGGCGCTCCGGGGGCGGCAGCGGACCCGCCACCGTCGCCTGGGCGGTGGTCGCCCTTCCCCTGCTGGCCCTCTGGGTGCCGCTCGCCGTGCTGTGCGCGGCCCCGCCCGACGCCCGCCGCCGCCTGGCGGTGCCCGTCGCGGCCGGCATCGCGACCTCGGCGGCTCTTTCGTACAGCCTCGCCACGCGTCCCGTGACAGCCGACATCCGCGGACACACCGTCGGTTACGTCGTCGGCCTCCCGTGGCCGGAACTGCTCGGCGCGGGCTACCTGCTCGCCACCGTCGGATCCCTGCTGCTCTCGGGCGACCGCGTCCTCGTGCTGCTGGGCGTCCTGGCCACCGTGGGGGCGGCGGTCTGTGTGGCGCTGTGGAGCACGGAGTTCGTCTCCACGTGGTGCGCCGTCGCGGCCGTGTGCTCGGTCGTCCTGCTTGCCTGGACCCGACAGCGCCCGCGCTCCGGACGGCTCGCGGAGCGGCCCGGGTGATCCGCGCACCGGCCGGTGTGCCTCCGGAAGGCGTCCGGGTCCCGGGAGTGCCAGGGCGGACACGATCCCGTACACCGTGGACGTGGGACGAAAGGACCGCAGGGGTGCGCACCGATCTCGCCGGGAGGACCGCGGTCGTCACCGGCTCCTCGCAGGGCATCGGCCTTGCCGTCGCCACCGGGCGCGTCGGCGCGGGAGCCCGCGTCGTACTGACCGGGCGTGGCAGGGACCGGCTCGAAACGGCCGCGGACGTCCTGCGCGGCGCCGAGCCCGACGCGGACGTCGTCACGGTCGTCTGCGACCTGACCACCGAGCAGGGGGCGGCGGAACTGTACGAGGAGGTGCCCGCAGCGGACATCCTCGTCAACAACCTCGGCATCTTCGGGTCCAGGGCCGCCCTGGAGATCACCGACGAGGAGTGGCGCGCGTACTTCGAGACCAACGTCCTGGTCGCCGTCCGGCTGATCCGGCGGTATCTGCCCGGGATGACCGAGCGGGGCTGGGGGCGGGTGCAGAACATCGCGAGCGTCTCGGCGATCGTGATCCCCGCCGAGATGATCCACTACGGCAGGTCGAAGCCCGCGCTGCTGGCGGTGTCGCGAGGCTTCGCCAAGGAGGCCGCGGGCACCGGGGTGACCGTGAACTCGGTGATCGCCGGGCCCACACACCGGAGGCGTCGAGGACTTCGTCGCCGAACTGGTGGGCACGGACCCGCCGTGGGAGGAGGCGCAGCGAGTTCATGCGGCTGTACCGGCCGCAGTCCCTGCTGCGGCGGCTCATCGAACCCGAGGAGATCGCCCACCTCGTCGTCTACCTCAGCTCCCCGCAGGCGTCGGCCACCACGGGGGCGGCGCTGCGGGTGGACGGCGGATACATCGACTTGATCGTGCCCTGAGGTCCTGAAGCCCTGAGGCCCTGTGCCGGCCTGGGCCTCGGTGCCGGCCAGGGTCTGCGTGCTGGCATGATCAAGGGTATGGACGAGCGCATCATCGCCGCGTGTGACGGGGCATCGAAGGGAAATCCGGGGCCCGCGGCCTGGGCCTGGGTCGTCGCCGACGAGCAGGGGAGGCCCCAGCGGTGGGAGGCGGGCCCGCTGGGCACCGCCACCAACAACATCGCCGAGCTCACCGCGCTGCTGGAACTGCTGAGGTCCACCGATCCGGCCGTGCCCGTCGAGGTCCGCATGGACTCCCAGTACGCGATGAACGCGGTGACCAAGTGGCTGCCGGGCTGGAAGCGCAACGGCTGGAAGACGTCGGCGGGGAAGCCGGTCGCCAACCGGGAGCTGGTGGTCGGCATCGACGAGCTGATGGGGGGCCGCAGCGTCACCTTCCGCTACGTGCCCGCGCACCAGGTGGACGGCGATCCGCTGAACGCGCTCGCCGACCAGGCCGCGAGCGAGGCCGCCGTCTCGCAGGAGGCGGCGGGGACGTCACACGGTGCCACCGCACTGCCGGTGCCGGCTCCTGCCCGCTCGACGAAGAGCAGGGCGGGCGGCACGGCGGGTGCCGGCGCGGGCACGGGCTCTGCCAGGACCTCACGTCCCGGCGGGACCATCCGCGCGAAGTTCGCGGGCCGGTGCCACTGCGGCAAGCCCTACGCGGCCAAGGACATGATCGCGAAGAATCCGAACGGCTGGGGCCACCCGGAATGCCGGGCGGCGGCCGCCTGAGCCACAGGGAAGGCGCTGGGGCCCGTTCCCGGGGGCGGGGGGAGCCGTCAGATGTCGGCCCAGACCAGGCGGCCCGACAGGCTGGTGCGGGTACCCCACCGCGTCGCCAGCGTGTCCACGAGCATCAGACCCCGGCCGTCCTCGGCGAGTGACGCCAGGTCGAAACCCTCCAGGCAGTCCAGGTCGGCCATCGCCACCGGGCCAGGACCCTCTGTGCTGCCCGGGTGGTGCGGGCCGTGCGGCATCTCCCCGGGGCGGTGCGAAAGCTCCGGGCCGTGCGAAAGCTCCGGGCGGTGCGACAGCTCCGGTCGGCGCGGCAGGGGGGCCCGGGCGTAGGCGGCCGAGCCTGGATCCATCGGGCGGGACGGCGCGGGTACGCGGCGCCTGCCGTGGTTCCACACACAGATGCGGACCCTGCTCGGGGAGCGCAGGACACGACACCGGATCTTCCGGCCCGCCGTGTGCTGCACCGCGTTCGTGACCAGTTCGGTCACGACCAGGGCAGCCGTGTCGACGCGGTCGTCCGGCTCCCCCCAGTCACGCATGACTGCCTGCACCCGATGCCTGGCTTCAGGCACGCACTGGGCGAGACGGGGCATCCACCAGCTCCGTGCGCTCCGGCCGCCCGCGTCCTCCGAGACGAGTCGTGCGCAACTGACTATTTCCGACATGTATGTACTCTCGGCGCAAAGTGCATACTTTGCAAGCGACAGAATGCCTGAAAGGCTCCGAATCGGAATCCACGAGGAAGGTGCGAGCATGCGGCCCCGATCCGGTCCCACGGTCGAGCACCGTGTCCTTGCCGCGCGTCTGCGCATGCTGCGCGAGCGCGCGGGCGTCAGTCTGCAGGCGGCAGCCGCGGCACTGGATGCCCACCCGGCGACCGTACGGCGCATCGAACGCGCCGAGACCGGACTGGACGCCCGCCAGGTCAGCGTCCTCCTCGACCGGTACGGGGTCCCCGAGGCCGAGGCCGAGCCGATCATGGCAGGTCTCGGCGCCGCGAACCTCCCCGGATGGTGGCATCGGTGGCGGGACACCATGGAGCCGTGGCAGCAGGAGGTCATCGGCATCGAGTCCTCGGCCGGGCTCGTCCGGACCTGGCACCCCGCGCTGGTCCCCGAGCTGCTGCGCACCCCGGACTACGCGGCGGCCCTGTGCCGCACCCTGTACCCCGGCGACAGCCCCGGGCAGCGGGAGGGGCGCGTCGAGCTGCTGGGGGAGCGGCAGCGGCGGCTCGCGGAGCGCGGCGCGGCCCTCTGGGCGCTGTTCCCCGAGGCCGCGCTCCACACGCGCGTCGGCGGCCCCGAGGTGATGGCCGGCCAGCGGGCGCTGCTGACCGAGGCCGCGCACCGGCCGCACGTCACCGTGCAGGTGGTCCCCCTCGACTTCCCGCCGCACCCCATGACGGGCGTCCCGCCTCTCCACCTGATGCGCGTCCCGGCCCCGGAGATCGGCGACTGCGCCGTCCTGGAGACGCCGGGCGCCCGGGTGGAGATCATCGACGAACCGGACACGGTGATGCGCTACCGCATCCGGCTGGACAGTGCCTGTGCGACCGCCCCGCACCCCGGCTCCCCGCTGCCCGGAAACGGATAGGGCGCGTCCCGGGGGTTTCGATCACCCGGAAGCCGGTCACCCGCAAGGAGACAACCGACCGGTACGCAGCAGAGGAGTGGACAGCCATGGACAACTGGCGCATGCACGCGGCCTGCCGCGACGAGGACCCCGACCTGTTCTTCCCCATCGGCAGCACCGGGCCCGCGCTCGTGCAGACCGAGGACGCCAAGGAGGTGTGTGCCACCTGCCCCGTACGGGAACAGTGCCTGGAATGGGCCCTGGAGAACGGGCAGGAATCGGGCGTGTGGGGAGGCCTCGGGGAGAGCGAACGCCGGACGCTGAAGCGCCGCACCCGCAGGCAGGCCAGGAGTCACGGGTGACGCCTGTGCGCTCCGGCCGCCCTACGGGTGGACGATGAGGCATGGACACCTCGGTCTGGCTCGTCATCGGCGCGATCGCCGCCCTTCTCGTCGCGGGCACCGCCGCCGTTCTCCTGGTACGGGTGTTCCGGGCCAGGAAACTGCTTCTCGACGCGGGAATCCCGCTGCGCGACAAGGCGCTGGTCTGGGCCGCGATCATCTACACCGTGTCGCCCGTCGACCTGCTGCCCGATCCCGTCTACCTCGACGACATCGGCTTCCTGCTGCTCGCCCTGCGTTCGCTGCACACCGCCGCGCACGCGGCCGGAGTCCGGGTGCGGCCGGCGGACGCGCGGCGGGCCGGGATCGGGCAGGCCGGAACGGAATCGGAATGAGGGGCAACCTTTCGGCCTCCGGCGACGACTGACGTCTCGTAAGCCGTCCCCGGCCAGAAGGTGTCTCTCGTGGAGCCTCCGCTTCCCCACCCCGCACCCCGCTCGCGCCGTCGGCGCCGTATCACCCGCAACCACGCGCTGATCGGCTCGCTGGCGGCCGGACTGCTCGCCGCCGGCGGGATCGTCGCCCTCGGCCCGGCCTCGCAGGCCGCCACCGTCCGGCAGGCCGAGGCGCTCGACCGCGGCGTCGTCAGCGTGCACACCGACAGCGGTAACCTCGTCAGCTGGCGCTGGCTGGGCACCGACCCCGACGACGTGTCGTTCAACGTCTACAGGGCCGGCACCAAGGTCAACGCCACGCCCGTCACCGCCTCGACGAACTACTTCCACACGGGCGCACCCGCCACCGCCGACTACACGGTGCGCGCGGTCGTCGGCGGTGTGGAGCAGAGTGACTCCGTGCACGCGATCCAGTTCCGGGCCGGCTACAAGGACGTGCCGATCAGCCCGCCCGCGGGCGGCACGACACCCGACGGGGTCGCCTACACCTACGAGGCCAACGACGCCTCGGTCGGTGACCTGGACGGCGACGGCGCCCTCGACTTCGTGCTGAAGTGGCAGCCCACCAACGCCAAGGACAACTCCCAGTCCGGCTACACGGGCAACACGATCATCGACGGGATCCGGCTCGACGGCACCCGGCTCTGGCGGATCGACCTGGGACGCAACATCCGCTCCGGCGCGCACTACACCCAGTTCCAGGTGTACGACTACGACGGTGACGGCCAGGCCGAGGTGGCGACGAAGACCGCCGACGGCAGTGTCGACGGTGCCGGAAAGGTGATCGGCAGCTCCTCCGCAGACCACCGCAACTCCTCCGGCTACATCCTGTCCGGACCCGAGTACCTCACGATGTTCAACGGCCGGACCGGCGCGGCGATGGGCACCGTCGACTACGTCCCGGCGCGCGGCACCGTGTCCTCGTGGGGCGACTCGTACGGCAACCGGGTCGACCGCTTCCTCGCAGGCACCGCCTACCTGGACGGGGCCAGACCGTCGCTGATCATGGCGCGCGGCTACTACACGCGCAGCGTCATCGCAGCCTGGGACTGGCGGGGCGGCGCCTTCACCCGGCGCTGGACCTTCGACACCAACAGCTCGACCAACTCCGGCAAGGGGTACGACGGTCAGGGCAACCACCAGCTGTCCGTCGCCGACGCCGACGGTGACGGCAAGGACGAGATCATCTACGGCGCCATGGCCGTGGACGACAACGGCAGCGGGCTGTGGACGACGAAGAACGGCCACGGGGACGCCATGCACGTCGGTGACCTCGACCCCTCCCGGGCGGGACTGGAGGAGTTCAAGGTCGACGAGGACAGCTCGAAGCCGTCCTCGTGGATGGCGGACGCGAAGACCGGCCAGATCCTGTGGTCCACCCCCGCGAGCGGCGACAACGGCCGCGGCGTGGCCGGTGACATCTGGTCCGGCAGCGCAGGCGCCGAGTCCTGGTCCTCCGCCGTCTCCGGGGTGCGCAACCCGCAGGGCGCCGTGGTCACCAGCCGGAAGCCGTCCAGTTCGAACTTCCTGTCCTGGTGGGACGGCGACACGACCCGTGAACTCCTCGACGGCACCCACATCGACAAGTACGGCACCTCGGCCGACACCCGCCAGCTGACCGGTGCCTCGGTGCACTCCAACAACGGCACCAAGGCCACGCCGTCGATCTCCGGAGACCTCTTCGGCGACTGGCGCGAGGAAGTCGTCTGGCCGACGACCAACAACACGGCGCTGCGGATCTACTCGACGCCGTACGAGACCGGCACCAGGATCACCACGCTGCTCCACGACACCATGTA
The DNA here is from genome assembly GCF_045040375.1 of Streptomyces sp. NBC_01520. Lineage (NCBI taxonomy): Bacteria > Bacillati > Actinomycetota > Actinomycetes > Kitasatosporales > Streptomycetaceae > Streptomyces > Streptomyces sp. NBC_01520. Next base: position 365,788 of record NZ_CP109404.1, on the reverse strand, counting down.
CCGCACCGCGCTGGCCTGGCAGAACACCGCGTACAACCAGCCGCCGCACCCCAGCTTCGCCATCGGCAGCGGCATGGCCACCGCACCGCGGCCGACGATCACCACACCGTAGCTGCGGAAACGTCGGACTGCCGCTCACGAATCGGCGACTGCGAGTGATCCACTTGCAGTCGCCGTTCCGATGGCTGGACGCCTCCAGGGAGGACACCCGGGGAGATCTGACGGGAGCCGATGCAGCTCTGTGTCTGCCCGGCATCTCCGGATCATTCGCACACAGACCTGATCCAGTGAGCTGTCGCCGAGTCCTCTCGCGAGGCCGGACACACGAGCGATGAGGCGGAGACGAGGGCGTCACATACCTGCTCGGTCACGTCGCACAATCCGCACCACCTGCCGTGGCCGCCCGTTCAAGATCCTCATCGCGCGGAATCGACGAGCAGTACCACGCCCAGCAGCGGAAGATGTCCCTCGGCCGGCACACGCGGGAGCACCCCGGAGAAGAGCAGTTTTGCACCCTCCCCGCAGGAGATCCGCTCCCAGGCATCGGCCGGAGCTCCGGTCAGGACGTGGTCGATGCGCCAACTCCCGGCCGGCGACTTGACCTGCTGCGACTTGGGCACCGCCAGGACGTAGCCCACCCCGGTCTTTTCCAGCATTCGGCGGAAGTGCTGCTCCTGCCCGTAGGCCGCATCCGCAGTGACCCAGGCGATCGGCAGGGCGGAGTCCAGCGCCCGCTGGACCATGGCGCGTGCAAGTTCCGGCTTGGTCGCGAAGGACTTGCCCTCGGGGATCCGGGCCGCGCGGCAGCGATCGGGGTCCTCGGTCCATGACCTGGGCAGGTAGAGCTCGCGATCCACAAGGGCCCGACCCTTGGCAGAGGCGTAGGCGGCGAACACCCCGATCTGGCAATTCTCGGTGCGGCCGGCGGTGCCGGAGTATTGCCGTTGCACCCCGGCGGAAACGGCGCCCTTCTTCAGGAATCCGGTGTCGTCGACGATCAGCACACCGTCCGGCCGCCCGAGCCGCTCGGCCACGTAGTCCTGCAGATCGTCGCGGATCTCGTCCGGATCCCACCGGCACCATGACAGCAGCCGCTGCAACCCGTACGGGGTGTCGTGGCCCGCGTGCTCGGCTATTTGCCAGCTGTTCTTGCGGCCGACGGGGCCCAGCAGGCCGCGCGCACAGTCCCGCATCCGACGCCGCGGCTCGACCCGGCCGAACCGCTCGCCAACCCGCAGCAGCAACGACTGCAACTCTGCTTCCCACAGCCCTACTTCGACATCACTCTCCATCTCCATGACTGGTTCAACGCACCCCGATCGGGTGAGTCACGAACCTCCGCCCACCTGATGGAGCGTCAGCCAACCAGACTCCAAAAAGACCCTGCGACCAGGACAAATGAAGAAGCACGGCTGGAGTACTAGTACTCCAGCCGTAGATCGTGATCTTGTGAGCGGGGGCGCCGCTGATATGGCGCGGCCACCATTGACCATCTCGACGAGACCGGCCCGCGCCATCTGCGGCATCCACCCCTCTCTGCCTACTTGAGTCCACCGAGACGAAGGGCATCCTCGATCTCGCTGAGCTTCGCGGACGGCAGGACGCCCGCCTGCCCAATCAGGTCTTCCCTGGCCAGGGTGACCAGCCAAGTGCAAGGGATGAGGTCGGGACGTGGAAGTGCGACTCTCAGGACGCCTTCGAGAGGCAGTCCTTCGGGGGCGCCTACTGCCACCTCAACGGCCACGCCGCTGAGATCGGTGCCCGCGGGAGCGACGACCTGCATCGCCAAGAAACCGGACGCCTCTTCTCCCGACAGCAGTACGACTGCCCGCTGCTCGTTGAAATCTGCCCACCAGACTTCGCCACGTCGCATATGTCCTCCTGATACGGGACGGCGCGCCTGCGTCGCCCCTTCGACCGCCGCCTACTCCAGGCACTCGAATGCGTCCTGCCAGCGGGCGGGGTCTACGCTGTGACCTGCGGCCACCGCGTGATCGTTTGTCTTCACACACCGATGATCAACAGTGGCGGCACCCACGTCCGCACCGGCCCCGCCGGCGTGATCAGGATCCACCCGCCGGAGTATCAGTCCAGAAAGATTCCGGCGAGGCGTGGCAGGCGGCGACGCATCTCATCGCCGTCGGCGACGTCCCACCGAACTCCGGCCGGCTCGGTAATAGCGCTGAGCGGGCCAGCTTCCGGGGAAGCCTCCAGCGCCTCGTTGAGCCCGTCCGCCTCACCCGTGAGACGTTGGTAGGCCCGGTGGGCCACCTGGTTGAAGTCCTCGTTCCCGATGAGCACGTCCCCGCCGTCCCGCACAGCCGGATGGTCAGCGAGAGAGTCCGGATCGGCGAGCGCGCGCTCGTACCAGTGCCGGCCGAGCGAGATGAGACCCTCACGGAAGTCCATAAACCCGTCGTCGGACCACCAGCCTTCGATGAGGAACGTCGCCGCCCACAGGTCGTACCGGTAAGCATGGTCGCGCAGCTGCCACTGGCGCAGGGAAAACTGGACGATCTCGGCAGGCGTGCGGCTCGCAAGCCGCTTCTCGCACGCGCGCTCGATCGCGTTGCGCCGATCGTCGAAGTCCAGTTCCAGCGCGTCAACCTCGGCGCATGCCTTGTCTATCAGGGCCCAGAACTCCTCGACATCCATCACGGCCTGAGTATGCCAGGCGCTTCGAAACCCCACGCCTGGTTGCGTGATCAATCCCGCGGGACGCGGCGGCCGGAACAAGATCTCCGGTGCGTGTGTTCGCTTAATTACCTACATGTGCTGAGTCGTCCCGGCGGACCTACCGTCGGAACCCGTTGAGCTTCAGCATCGGTTCGGACCGGCCTCGCCCGGCCCCGTGCACAGGAGTGTCAGACCGTATGGACGTCATCCCGGACAGCCCGTGGGCTGCAGCCGGTCTGGAAGCAATCAGCGGACGGGTGCTTGAGCACCTGGTGGGTGCGCCGTCGGCGGACGCGGCCACGGTCGCGGAGGCCACCGGAATCTCGCCGCGCGAGGCCGAGGAGGCGCTGCGGCGGCTGGAGGGCGCCCGCCCTGCTGGTGATACGGCTCGACGGGCGGCCGGTGCGCTGGGCCGCGAGTCCGCCGCGCTCGTCGCTCGGCGCGATACTTGCCCGCCGCCGGGCCGAACTGGCCGAGGCCGAGAGGTTCTTGGAGCGGCTCCAGGAGACGTACGAGGCGATATCAGGTCCTCGGGCGGCGCACCTGATGGAGGTACTGGAGCACGAGGAGGAGGTGTCTGCGCGCTACATCCAGCTCCTGAAGCAGAGTTCGGTGCAGGTGCTGCACCTGGCGAAGCCGCCGTACGTGACGGGCGCCGAGGTGTCCTCGGGCGATCTGGGCGTGGTGGCGGGGGTGCGGCTGCGTTCGGTGTACGAGACGGACGGGTTCACCGACGCGGTCTCGCTGGAGACGGCGCTACGGGGTACGGCGGAGGGCGGGGAGCTGCGCCTGGCCTCGTGGCTGCCGGTGAAGCTGGTGATCTTCGACCGGACGGCGGCGCTGCTGCCGATGCGCAGCGACCGGCCGGAGGCGGGGTCGCTGGTGGTCCACTCCTCCGCACTGGTGGAGACGCTGGCGGCGCTGTTCGAGAGCGTGTGGGCGGCGGCTACGCCGGTGTCGTTGGAGAGCCGGGACGACTGGCCGGTGCCGGGCGGGGTGAACGGCCCCGGTGGCGCGGACGGTTCAGAGGACCAGAGCCGCCCGGACGGTCCGGACGTGCCCCGGGTCGACGAGCGGACACGTGAGATCCTCCGGCTGATGGCCACCGGCCTGAAGGACGACTCCATCGCCCGGGTGCTGAAGGTGAGCCGCCGCACCGTGCAGAAGCACGTCACCGACGCGGGCAACGCGCTGGGCGCGAAGACCCGCTTCCAGATCGCACTGCGTGCGGGTCGACGCGGGTGGCTGGGGCCGGAACACGGGGCAGGCGGCTGAGGCCCGCGAGGCTCGGCCGTCCGCACGCGCGCCTACCTGTCGGATGGTGCCTGCTAGGACGCCGTTGGGTTGTCCTGATCCCGGTGTCGTGTGTTGTCGGGGAGAGCTGCTAGCAGGTGGTGCAGCTGCTCCGAAGTCCCAGCCCCGGATACCGCACATCTGCTCCTCCCGGATGAACACCCGCCCCGGGTGGCGCAGGAGGAGTGCGAGCAGGTCGAACTCCCGCAGGGTGAGCACCGGCGCATACCCTCCCACGTCGCGCGTCTGGTCACAGGGTCGAGGCCGAGAGCCGCGCTTTCGAGCAGTGCGGAGCTCCCGGTGGGTGTTGCGGCCGCCCTGACGCGGCGCAGCACGGAGTCGGCGCGCAGGACGAGTTCGCGGGGGACTGAAGGGCTTGGTCACGCAGTCGTCCACCCCGTCTCCAGACCGAGGTGATCAACGTCCCGGCCGACGACGACAAAGACCTCCAGGCGTAGACCGGCCGGTGGGCGCAGTCCGTGGACGCGGAGATCGAGTGCCGGACCGGGCGCGCATGACGCTCCTCTTACGGACGGAGACCTCCATCGTGACGAAGATTCCTCTGCCTTCGCATCGGCGCGAAGCTGTCGACGCGGTCCTGTGCGCCCTGGAGTTGGTGCCCGGCACACGTTTCCCGGTGCTGGAGGCGGGCGATGGCCTTGCTCACCCCGGCGGTGTCGGCCGTCGGGCGCCGGCCAGTACGAGTGGCGGCCGTCCACCAGTTGGCGGCTGACGCAGCCGAGTGGCTGCAAGGATTCCGGTGTTGCCATGCGCGGGCCGGGTTGTCCGGCACCCGGCAGGCCTTGGCTGTGGAGGTGTTCCGTCTCCGATGCCTGGCGGCACTCAGCGGAGTGGCCGGTTGCGTAGCGCGGCGACCAGCGACAGACCAGCACCGTCGCGAACTACTGGAGCAAGATTAATCTGCGCAGCAGTTCAAATCCGGCTCGGCCGAAGGACGCCCGGTCAGTCGCCCGTCACCGGGTCGCGCCGCGTGAGGCAGTAGACGCCGCCGGCAGGGTCCCGCAGCACTGTCCACGCGGGGCCCTGGCGGACGAGCGTGGCGCCGCACCGCTCGTGCCAGGCCTGTCCCGCAGCGAGGTCGGGGCAGGCGATGTCCAGGTGCGCCGAGGCAGGGCGGGCCTCGTCCAGGCGCTGGAGCAGCAGGTGCACCGGCAGGTCCAGGTGCGGGCGCAGCGCGTGGAACTCCTTGTGATCACCCGGAGTCGACTCCCATTCCGTCAGAGCCGCCCAGAAGGCGACCTCGGCATCGAACGCGGCCGGTGCGACATCGAGGCAGAGCTGGTCCAGCCGGCTCTCGGGACCCCCGCGGGCGGCGAGGACCGGCGGGCGCACCTTCTGGCCACGCCAGGGAACGACACAGAACCGCTGACCGCCGGGGGAGCGCAGCACATTCAGCCCCGGCTTCCGTGCTGCCACCACGGCGCCCAACTCGGTGGCCCGCGCGGTGAACGCCGGCAGGTCCTCGACCGCCAGATCCGGATGGGCGCCGCCCGCCCCGCCGACGGCCTGCACCGCCAGGCAGGCGTCGGCCCCGTCGGTTCCGTCGGGGAGCAGCGTGGTGAACTCGCCCCGGTCGCCCCACGGCGCGGACTCGTGCGTCCCCGTGACCTCGGCCCAGAATGCGCGGGCGAGGCCGACAGCGGCTGTCGGGCGGTCGATGAAAGCGTAGGTCCAGCGAATCACGTCGCTCCTTCGGGAAGTCGGGTTCATGGCAGGCGCTGCCACCGTGCCAGGGTGCCCGCCCGGCCGGTTCGTTCACCACTCGTTCACCGGTGGGAGTCCGCGCAGGGCTTTCCCCCGGGCCGGCGGGGACCTACGCTCGGCCGCGCAACGATCAACGTGGGGGCGCCGGAGAACGACGCCCGACAACGTTGTCCACCCTGCGGAAGGTATGACATGCCCCCCAGACCGCCCGCGGCCCGGCGCTTCGGTGCGCGAGCCGCCGCGATCGTCATCACCGGCGCCCTGGCCGCTGCCGTCACACCGCCGGCCGCACAGGCCGACGCGCTCGTCACCCGACCCACCGCCTATGTGGACCCGCTGATCGGCAGTGCGAACGGCGGCAACACCTTCCCGGGCGCCACCCTCCCGTACGGCATGATCGCCTGGTCCCCGACCAGCACGACCGGCGACCAGACCAGCACCGGGGCGGCGAACGGTTACGAGTACGGGGCCACCCGCCTGCGCGGACTGAGCCTCACCCATGTCAACGGTGCCGGGTGCAATCCGGGCGCCGCGGGCGATGTGCCGATCATGCCGTTCGTCGGAGACGTCACCACGTCGCCGTCCGCCGATACGAAGGACGCCGTGTACGCGGCGAACTTCTCGCACGACAACGAGCGTGCGGTGCCCGGCCGTTACACCCTCGGCCTGGACTCCGGCGCCTCGGCCGACCTCGCGGTGAGCAAGCGCGCGGGCGTGGCCGACTTCAGCTTCCCGGCCGGCAAGCCCGCCAACCTGCTCTTCCGGGTGTCCAACTCCCTCAACGGCAGCGAGGACGCCGAGGTCGAGATCGACACCGCACACCGAAAGGTGACCGGTTCGGTGCTGACCGGGGCGTTCTGCGGACGGCGCGCCAACGGTGGCACCAACAACCGCAAGAGCTACTACCGGCTCTACTTCAGCGCCTCCTTCGACCGGGACTTCGCCTCCACCGGTACCTGGAAGGACGGCACCCTCGCACCCGGCTCGACCACCGCGAGCGGCGGCGAGGGGTACGCCACCGGGGCCGACCGGGCCGGACGCGGGTCCGGCGGATGGGTCGGCTTCGACACCACCGCCGATGACGACGTCCGCATGCGGATCGGGATCTCCTACGTCAGCCAGGCCGGAGCGGAGGCCAACCTCCGCAAGGAGATAGCGCCGAAGTCAGGCGTGGACGATGTCGCCCGGGCCGGATCCCGTGCCTGGGACCAGGAACTGACCTCCGTACGCACGGGCGGCGGGACCGACGCGCAGCGCACCACCTTCTACACCGCGCTGTACCACTCGCTGATGCAGCCCAACCTGATCAGCGACACCGACGGCCGCTACCCGGGCATGGACGGGAAACCGCACCGTGTGACGCGCGGGCAGGGGGCGCAGTACAGCAACTTCTCCGGCTGGGACCAGTACCGCGCCCAGATCCAGCTCCTCGCCCTCCTCAAGCCGAGGATCGCGGGCGACTTCGCCCAGTCCCTGTACAACTTCGCCCGGCAGAACGGCGGGGTGTGGGACCGCTGGGTGCACGTCAACGGTGCCACGCACGTGATGACGGGCGATCCCACGGCGGCCACCCTCGCCACGTTCTACGCGATGGGCGTACGCAACTTCGACTACGAGGGCGCCTTCGAGTCCCTGGCCCGACAGGCCACGGTGCCCCACCCCGACGGCCTCTCGGACGCCGGGTGCCCCGGCCAGTGCACCGGCCAGCGGCCCAACCTCGCGCAGTACCTGGAGTCCCACTACGCACCCCAGGACGTCTGTCACTGCTGGGGCGGCGCCGCCGAGACGCTGGAGGACGCGGTCGCCGACGCCGCACTGGGCCGCTGGGCCCGGCTGCTGGGGCGTGACGAGGAGGCCGACGTCTTCGACGCGCGCGGCCGTTGGTGGCGCAACGTGTTCAACCCCGAGGCCGGCGACGGCGCAGGGACGACCGGCTACATCCAGGCACGCAACCTCGACGGCTCCTGGGTGACCCCGTTCAGCCCCGGCAGCGACCGCGGCTTCGCCCAGGGCACCAGTGCCACGTACACCTGGATGGTCCCGCAGGACGTGCAAGGGCTGGCGGCCGCGATGGGCGGCCGGGACACCGCGGCCAAGAGGCTGGACGCCTTCTTCCACAAGGCGGACGGCTCCTGGTCGGTGAAGGGCGGCGACGCGCTGCGCTACGACCCGACCAACGAACCCGGCATCCACGCCCCTTGGCTCTACAACGCCCTGGGGAAGCCGTGGAAGACCCAGGAGACCGTGCGGGAGATCGTGAACACGGTGTACGGGACCGGTCCGCGCGGTCTGCCGGGCAACGACGATCTCGGCACCATGTCCGCCTGGTACGTGTTCTCGGCCCTCGGCATATACCCGCAGACGCCGGGCAGCGCCACGATGCTCCTGGGTGCCCCGCTCTTCCCGGCCGCGGTGATCGACCGGCCCCAGGGCAAGGACATCGGGATCACGGCCCCGGAGGCCGACGCGACACATCCGTACATCGACGCGGTCACGGTCGACGGACGGCCGGGCGACAGGTCCTGGACCGACGCGCGACTGGTCACCAGGGGCGGGTCGTTGACCTACCGGCTGGCCGACCGGCCGAACACCACGTGGGCCACCGGACCTGCGGGTCTGCCGCAGTAGCGGAGCGACGGGCCCCGGGCCCGAGCCCGGTGGGCGGCGCGCCGCCCACCGGGCTCGGCCTGCCCGCCGGGGCCGGTGGTGGGGAGCGAATTTTCTATCGTTGAAAATTCTGCGTGCACGACCGTTGTCAGGTGTTTGAGGCTGTGGCTCAATGTTCGACTATGTGCAGTGCTTCGCGGTTCGGAGCACTTCGGCTTCTTCGACGAGGACGACGCCTTGATTCGACAACTAGTCCGCCCCCGCACGCTTTTCAGAACGCTCGCCTGTACCGCGGCGCTGCTGCTTCCCGTCGGGGCCACCCTGGTCCCGGCCGCCGCGGCGGCCCCCGCCGAAGGGGCCGCCACCGCCTCGGCGTTCGTGAAGGAGGACCCCTCCACCGAGCCGCACGGTCTCAAGGGCGAGTACTTCGCCATGTCGGCCCCGGGCGCCCGTGACTTCGCGAAGCTCGGAGCCGTGGCGCTCGACCCGGAGATCAACTTCCCGGGCCTGACCGGCGCGTTCGAGTCGGCCACCGGAAGGACCGAGCACACCACCGCCCGCTGGACGGGGCAGATCGAGGCCCCGGAGACTGGTGACTACACCTTCTCCGCCATCGGCGACAACGGGTTCCGGCTCTTCATCGACGACAAGCCCGTCATCGACCACTGGGTACCGGACTGGGACAAGGAGCAGACCAGCTCTCCGGTCGCGCTGAAGGCGGGCGAGCCGCACACGTTCCGCCTGGAGATGTTCCAGGACATCGGCGGGGCCAACATGTTCCTGCGCTGGTCCAGCGCGAAGCTCGCCAAGCAGATCGTGCCCGAGTCCGCGTTCACACCGCCCGCGGACTTCGAGGTCTACCCCGTCGCGCTGAGCGTCGCCGAGGACGGCCAGAAGCTGCAGGCGACCTTCGACAACGCTGTCAGTGACATCGAGGGCGTCAAGGACCACCTCACCGTCGAGGCCGACACGACGCCGATGCCCGTGAAGTCGGTGTCCGCGGTGAAGGGCAACCCCAAGTCGCTCATGGTCACGCTGGGCGCAGCCGTCCAGAAGAGCCAGCAGGTCAGGTTCGCGTACGACGGTGAGGGCGGCCTGAAGGCCGGCGACGAGACCGTCCCGGAGATCAGCCGCAGGGCGAAGAACCTCTCCACGCACCGGCTGCTCACCCCGTGGGGCGAGAAGGCCGACCGCAAGAACCCGCTGCCCGAGTACCCCCGCCCGCAGCAGGTGCGCGACGACTGGAAGAACCTCAACGGACCGTGGGAGTTCGCGGGAGCCACCGCCGGTGAGCAGCCGGTCTTCGGCAAGTCGCTCGACGAGCGCATCACCGTGCCCTACCCCGTCGAGTCCCAGCTCTCCGGACTCGAGCGCCACGAAGACCACATGTTCTACCGCAAGCTCGTCACGGTGCCCAAGAGCTGGTCGGCCGGCAAGCGGAGCAGCGACGACCGTCTGAAGCTCAACTTCGGCGCAGTCGACTACCAGGCGCGCGTCTGGGTCAACGGCAAGCAGGTCGCCGAGCACACCGGCGGCTACACGGCCTTCAGCGCCGACATCACCGATGCCCTCAAGGGCAGCGGCCCGCAGGAGATCGTGGTCGCGGTCACCGACACCACGGGAGCCGACCAGCCCACGGGCAAGCAGTCCGCGAACCCCAGCGGCATCTTCTACACCGCCACCTCCGGTATCTGGCAGACCGTCTGGATGGAGCCCGTCGCGCCCGCCGCGGTCGACTCCCTGACGACCACGCCCGACATCGACAAGGGCAGGCTCGCGCTGAAGGTCAACTCCGACGACGCCTCGAAGTCCGCCCGGGTCACCGCCGTCGCCCGCGACAGGAAGGGCAAGGTCGTCGGCACCGTCACCGGTGCGGCCAACAGCGAGCTGAGTCTCCCCGTCGCCGGGCAGCACCTGTGGACGCCGGACGACCCGTACCTGTACGACCTGGAGGTCACCCTCAGGGACGGCCGCTCCAAGGACACCGTCGACAGCTACTTCGGTATGCGCTCCTTCGCGGTCGCCGAGGTCGGCGGCTACCAGAAGCTCGTCCTCAACGGGAAGCCGTTCTTCTCCCTGGCCCAGCTCGACCAGGGCTTCTACCCCGACGGCCTGAACACGGCGCCCAGCGACGCCGCCCTGGTCTTCGACCTGAAGACGCAGAAGGACCTCGGCTTCAACTCCGTCCGCAAGCACATCAAGGTCGAGCCCGCGCGCTGGTACTACCACGCCGACAAGCTGGGACTCCTGGTGTGGCAGGACTTCGTCTCCGGCAACATCACCAACGAGAAGGGCCAGAAGGCCTTCCTCGACCAGGGTGCCGAGATGATGCGGCAGCTGCACAACTACCCCTCGATCGGAGCCTGGATCGTCTTCAACGAGGGCTGGGGCGAGTGGGACCGCGTCGAGACCGGCAGGATCACCGAGAACGTCCAGGCCGCGGACCCCTCGCGTGTCGTCAGCGCCCACAGCGGTGTCAACTGCTGCAACTCCAAGGGTGACTCCGGCAAGGGCGACATCATCGACCACCACGACTACAACAACACCGATCCGGCCTTCCCGGACGACACCCGCGCTGCCATCGACGGCGAGCACGGCGGCTTCACCCTGCGGATCCCCGGCCGCATGTGGCCCGGTGCGCCCACCGCGATCTACAGCGGTGTCGCCGACAAGGACGCCCTGACCGCGAAGTACGTCGAGAACACCCGCACGCACTACCTGGCGGCGGCCGGAGCCGAACTCTCCGGCTCGATCTACACCCAGGTGACCGACCTGGAGAACGAGCTCAACGGCCTCTGGACGTACGACCGCCGCGAGATCAAGGTCGACCCGGCCAAGGTGCGGAAGATCAACCAGGAGGTCATCGCCGCCGGTGCAGCCGCAGGCGAGCGCGACGAGATCAAGGGCGGCGGCGCCTGGTCCCTCGACGAGAACAAGGGCACCCGGGCCGCCGACAGCGGCCCGAACCACAAGGACCTCGCCCTCTCCGAGGGGACGTCCTGGACGCCCGGGGTGCAGGGCTCCGCGCTGAAGTTCAACGGCCAGGGTCAGTACGCCGAGACCGACGGACCGGTCGTCGACACCACCGGCGACTACACCGTGTCGGCCTGGGCCTCGCTCGACGCGCTCCCGGGCAACTACGCCACCGTCGTCAGCCAGGACGGCCGGCGCCAGGAGAACCCCTTCTACCTCCAGTACGGGCAGGGCGCGTTCGCCTTCTCCACCCCCGGCGGCAACCGGGCCCGGTTCGAGGTCCAGCCCGAACTCGGCCGGTTCTACCACGTGGTCGGCGTACGCAGCGGTGACGAGATCAAGCTGTACGTCGACGGCGAGCTCGCCGCGACCGCGGCGGCCGGTGCCGCCGATGTCAGCACCGGCGCACTGTCCGTGGGCCGCGCCAAGTGGTCGGGCGCCAACACCGACTTCTGGAACGGCTCCGTCGACCAGGTGAAGGTGTACGACAAGGCGCTCACCGACCAGGAGGTGACCGCGCTCCACGACGGCGAACAGCCGTAGGAACGGCGAAGGCCGGCCCGGCAGCACACGCTGCCGGGCCGGCCCCGTTCACCGGGGGTCGGATCACGGTGCCCAGGGCGCGTCCACCGCCCAGGTCGTGTCCTCGGTGAACGTTGCCGGGTTGTCCCAGGCATGACCGCCCCCGGGACTGGCCAGCCATACCTCGGAGTCGATGTGGCGCAGATAGCTGCCGGGCAGATTGGCGCTGGACAGCCGCACCCCGTTCGTACCCGCGACCGCGCACCAGGTGGCATCGGCCTTGAACAGGGCGGAGCCGTCGTTCGCGTCGCGCCGGACCCGGAAGTCCTGGTGGCGCAGGTATTCACCGGGATAGTTGCGGGACTCCAGCGAGTAGCAGTTGCTGTTCGCCAGACCGGTGACGATCTTCCAGGTGGCGTCGCTCTTCAGCAGCGCGCTGCCGGCGGCGTCGACTACAGCGGTGTAGGCGAGCTGCTGCTGGTGCCGCAGGTACTTGTTGGTGTGGCCGGGCGTGGTGACCCGTAGGGACTTGTACTGGCCGGTGGGCAGGGTGACCGGCGGGGCGGGGGTCTTCGACGCCTGGATGAGGGCCTGGTTGGCGGCCTTCACCCGTGCGGTGTCGACCTTGACCACCTGGCGGTCGTAGGTGAGCAGCCCGTTCGCCTCGTTCTCCACGTCCGTGATCTCGGTGTAGACGGACGCCGAGAGCCCGGCCGGCAGCTGGCCGACGCGAATGCTGTCCAGCAGTCCGACGAAGCGGTTGTTGAGCGCGGAGATGCTCGCCTGGTCCTCGTAACTGAAACCGCCGCCCGGATACCACTCGTGGCCGGGGACCTTGTATCCCAGACCGCCGAACTCGCCGAGGACGGCAGCCCGGGTCGCGGTGGGCGCGGTGTTGCCGGGGCCGACGTAGATGTGGTTGTCGACCACGTCGCCGTTGCCGCCGTCCACGGAACCGCAGCAGTTGACCCCGCTCATGTTGTTGACCAGCCGTGACGGGTCGTACGCCTTTACCTCGTCGGCGATCCTGGCCTGGTCGTACTGCCCCCAGCCCTCGTTCTGGTTCACCCACATGACCACGGAGGGCGAGCTGCGGTGCTGGTCGATGACGGCGTGGTATTCGGCCTCCCACTGGGTGCGGGCCGCGCTGTCGGGTGTCTTGCCGGTGTCCATCGCGGGCATGTCCTGCCAGACGAGGAGCCCCAGCCTGTCCGCCCAGTAGAACCAGCGCTGAGGTTCGACCTTGATGTGCTTGCGGACCATGTTGAATCCGAGGTCCTTGTGAGCCTGCAGATCGGACTTGAGGGCGGCGTCGGCCGGCGCCGTGTAGATGCCGTCGGGCCAGTAGCCCTGGTCGAGCGTGCCGGTCTGGAAGACGAACTTCCCGTTGAGGACGGGCCGCAGGACGTTGTCGACCTTCGCGACCGCGATCGACCGCATGCCCGCGTAGCTGCCCACCGAGTCGACCACGGCTGTCCCGTCGAGGAGCTCGGCGCGTACGTCGTACAGATACGGGTCGTCCGGGCTCCACAGCCTGGGGTTCGGTACGGCCACGGAGATCTCCGAGCCGGGTGTTCCGGTCGCGCTGCCCACCACCGTGCCCCCGCTGGAGACGGTGACCCGGGCGGTCCGTCCGGACGCACCGGCCGCCCGCACCTCGACCCGTAGCGTGCTGTCGCCGAGGTTCGGCGTCATGTCCAGGCGGGTGATGTGCGCGGCGGCGACGGGTTCCAGCCAGACGGTCTGCCAGATCCCGGAAGCGGCGGTGTAGAAGATACCGCCGCCCGGGTGCGGGTCCACGTCGTTGATCCGCTGCTTGCCGACGGCCTGGCCGCCGGTCTGCGTCGGGTCGTACACCGAGACCACGACAGTGTTCGTACCGCCGTTGAGCCGGGGCGTGATGTCGTACGCGAACGAGTCGAAGCCGCCCTTGTGCGCCCCGACCTGGGTGCCGTTGACCCAGACCGTGGTCTGCCAGTCCGAGGCGCCGAAGTGGAGCACGGTCCGGCGGCCGTTCCAGTCCGCCGGCACCGTGAAGGTGCGCTTGTACCAGAGCTTGTCGTTCTCGGTGATCTTCCGCTTGATGCCCGAGAGCGCCGACTCCGCGACGAACGGGACCCGGATCTGTTCGGAGAACGCCGAGGGCTGCCCGGCGTCGCGGCCGGTGACCGCGAAGTCCCAGATGCCGTTGAGATTCGCCCAGTCGGGACGGGTCAGCTGGGGGCGCGGGTACTCGGGGAGCGGGTTGTCCACCGGCACCTGACCGGTCCAGGGTGTCGTCATGGGGGAGGGCTTCGGCGTCCAGGCGGCGGCAGCGGCCTGGGACGGCGCCGATCCGGCCCCCACCAGGGCGGTGGCGACGAGGGCCGGCAAGGCGATCGCGGCGGCTAACCTCCGCCACCAGGGCCCGCGGCCCGGGACACGTGGAGAGTTCATCGGTCCGACTCCTTCACAGAGGGAAACTCCCCCGCACCGGGGCGGTGCGGGGGAGCGGTACGTCAACTGCGTCCGGAACGCGTGTCAGAGCAGCTGCCAGGGGTGGCCATCGGTGCCGTCGTCGGCGAACCGGACGACGTGGGCGCTGTCGGCGGTGGACATGGCATCCACGCCCAGGACCTTGTGGGAGTGGCGGTGGAGGACGCGGTGCCGGCCGTCGCCGTCCGGGGCGAACTGCCGGGGTGGTCGGCGGTGGACATGCCGTCCACGCCGAGGACCTTGTCCGCGTGCGGATCGCGGATCCGGTACCGGTGGTCGGCGAGCCGCGGCACGCCCTGGGGCCCGTTGTGGGGAACGAGATGATGCGGAGGCCGGGCGGCAGCCATCGGCAGGAGCGTGACCTCCTCCACCGGCCCGGTGCTGCGCGCCGGGGCCCGGCCGGAGCAGTGGCCCGCGCGCGGGGGAGGCCTGGCGGCCGGCGGCGGTCGCGGTGGCCAGGGCGGGGGTCGGGGCCCGGCGGCCGGTCGCGGCGGCGCTGGTCAGGGTGCCGGCCGGGACATGACTGTGGTTCAGGAGCATCGTGGGGGCTCCGCTTCTGCTCTGCCGGACAGGGACGGGACCGGCCCGGACGCGCTCCGGTGCATGGCGAAGTCGGCTGCCGCGTACGGGCGCCCCGGCGCGACACCATGCTTGCAACGTTAGAAAACTGATGTCGGCGGTATGACAGCACGCCGTCCGGCCGGTGTCCAGAGGTGGCGCAACAGCTGGTGCCATCCGGTCCCGCCCGCGGTGCGCCGGGGCCCGGACCCCGGGCGACATATTTTGGAAACGCATCGACAACTCTCTTGCCGCCTGCGCCACCTCGCCTATATAACGTTGTAAACCGAGCCGCCGAGAGGCCGCACAGGCACTCACGACCACAGTTTGCGCAGCTCGTAGAGGGGTCGTGAGGAATGCAGTGCCATCTGCCGCCGAGCGGTGGATGCATCGTCCAGCCATGCCCGACCGCACGCCGAACGGCGTGCCGTCATCCCGCCAAGGAGCGTCCCGCGCATGATGACCCAGCGTCGATCCCGTACCCTTGCCGCGGCCTGCCTGCTGGCCGCCACCGCCACGCTGGCCGTTTCCGGCTGCTCGAAGTCGGAGACCACGAGTAACGCCGGCGGTGACAGCAGCCAGGGCGCCCAGGCGGCCAAGACCCCCGAAGCGAGCTCCGGCGCCGGCTGTTCGCTGGAGACCTACGGCGCGCCGAAGTTGGACCTGAAGGACGCGGTGGTCGGCTTCTCCCAGTCGGAGAAGGAGGCCAACCCGTTCCGCATCGCCGAGACCCGGTCCATCAAGGACGAGGCCAAGAAGATCGGCGTCAAGAAGCTCCTCACCACCAACGCGCAGTCGCAGCTCTCCAAGCAGATCAGCGACATCCAGGACATGCTGTCCCAGGGTGCCCAGTTCCTCATCATCGCCCCGCTGAACTCCGACGGCCTCGAGCCGGCGCTCAAGGCCGCGGCGGCGAAGAAGGTCCCGGTCCTCACCATCGACCGCAAGGTCAACTCCACGGCCTGCAAGGACTACGTGGCCTTCCTCGGCTCCGACTTCGTCGAGCAGGGCAAGCGGGCCGCCGACGCGATGATCAAGGCCACCGGTGGCAGGGGCAAGGTCGCCATCCTCCTCGGCGCCTCCGGCAACAACGTGACGACCGACCGCACCAAGGGCTTCGTCGACCAGATCGAGGCCGAGGCGCCCGGCATCGAGATCGTGGCCCAGCAGACCGGCGAGTTCGCCCGCGACAAGGGCCAGCAGGTCATGGAACAGCTCATCCAGTCCAAGCCCGAGATCACCGCCGTCTACGCGGAGAACGACGAGATGGGCCTCGGCGCCGTCACCGCGCTCAAGGCGGCCGGCAAGAAGCCCGGCAAGGACGTGAAGATCGTCTCCGTCGACGGTACGCGCAACGCCGTGCAGGCCCTCGTCAACGGCGAGTACAACGCCGTCATCGAGTCCAACCCGCGCTTCGGCCCGCTCGCCTTCGCGACCGCCCAGAAGTTCTACGGCGGCGAGGAGATCCCCGAGAACGTGATCATCACCGACCGCGAGTACGACGAGAGCAACGCCAAGGCATCGCTCGGCGGGGCGTACTGACCCGCCCAGGTCCCCAACGGCCCCGGCCGCCGTGGCACTCGCAGGAGTCCACGGCGGCCCCGGGCCCGCCCCGTCGGAACAGCGGAAGGCCACGACCACCCATGGCACCACCCGAAGCAGTACCTCAGGCACCGGAGGCGGCCGGATCCACGGCCCCCGCCGTGCTCGAAGCCCGCTCGGTGAGCAAACGGTTCCCCGGCGTCGTCGCCCTGGACGACGTCTCCTTCTCTCTGCGCGCGGGGGAGACGCACGCGCTGGTCGGCGAGAACGGCGCCGGTAAATCCACCCTCATCAAGGTCCTCACCGGGGTGTACCGGCCCGACGGGGGAGACCTGCGGATGACGGGAGAACCGGTGCGGTTCGCCCGGCCGTTCGAGGCACAGCAGGCCGGGATCTCCACGATCTACCAGGAGGTCAACCTCGTCCCGCTGATGAGCGTGGCGCGGAACATCTTCCTCGGCCGCGAACCCAGGAACCGCCTCGGCCTCATCGACTTCTCCCGCATGCACCGGGAGACGACGGAACTGCTCGACGGATTCGGCGTACGCGTCGACCCCCGCCGTCCCCTGCACACCCTCGGGATCGGCACCCAGCAGATGGTCGCCCTGGCCCGTGCCGTGTCGGTCAACGCCCAGGTCGTCATCATGGACGAACCGACCTCCTCGCTCGAACCACGCGAGGTGGAGACCCTCTTCCGGGTCATCGGGAACCTGCGCGGCCAGGGCATCGCCGTCCTCTACGTCAGCCACCGCATGGACGAGCTCTACCGGATCTGCGACCGCGTCACCGTGCTCCGCGACGGCCGGCACATCCACACCGGAGACCTCGCCGACCTCGACCGGATGCAGCTCGTGTCGATGATGCTCGGCCGCGACCTGGCCGAGGTCCGCCGCTCCGGCGTCACCAGCTTCGCCGCGGAGGGGCACGAAGCGGCCCGTACCCCGGTGCTCACCGCGACCGGCCTCTCCAGTCGCCACCACCTCCACGACATATCCCTGTCCCTGTACGCGGGCGAAGTGCTCGGCCTCGGCGGACTCCTCGGCTCCGGCCGCAGCGAGACGGCGAAGGCCCTGTCCGGCGCCCTGCCCCTGGACGCGGGCGCGCTCACCGTCGACGGAACCGCCCTGAACCGTCTCACCCCGGCCGCCGCCATCCGCGCCGGTATCAGCCTGCTGCCCGAGGACCGCAAGGCCGAGGGAATCGTCCCCGGCCTCTCCGTCCGCGAGAACATCGTGCTGGCCGCCATGCCGCGCCTGTCCCGGGCCGGTGTCGTCTCCCGCGCCAAGCAGGACCGGATCGTCGACATCTTCATGAAGCGCCTGCGGATCAAGGCGTCGAGCCCCGAGCAGAAGGTCGGGGAACTCTCCGGCGGCAACCAGCAGAAGGTCCTGCTCGCCCGCTGGCTCTGCCTCGAACCCAAGGTCCTGCTCCTGGACGAACCCACCCGGGGCATCGACGTCGGCGCCAAGGCCGAGGTCCAGAGCCTCATCGACGACCTCGCCCGCGAGGGCCTGGCCGTCCTGCTCATCTCCTCCGACATCGAGGAGCTCATCGAGGGCGCCGACCGGATCGTCGTCCTGCGCGGCGGAGCTGTCGCGGGCGAGCTGGCCGGCGACGACGTGGCCGAGGGCCGGCTGCTCGAAGTACTCGCCGACCACGCACCGGCGCCTGACGTACCGGCGCCTGACGTACCGGCGCCTGACGCACCGGCGTCTCATGGACCGGCGCCGGAGGACAAGGCCCCGGCCGCACAGGAGGACCCCCGATGACCCAGGCCGCCGTCTCCCCGCCCGTGGGGCCCGCACAGCCCGCCGATCCCGGAAAACCCGCCAGGTCCACAGGCCAGCTGGCCCGGCTGCGTGACCCGGCCTGGTACCAGGAGTACGGCGTGTACGTCGCCGTGGCGGTGGTGCTGCTCTTCAACGCCCTGTTCACCGACCACTTCATGACGGCCGACAACTTCCGCACCCAGCTCGTCCAGGTCGCCCCCATCGTCATCGTCGCCCTGGGCATGGCCCTGGTCATCGGCACCGAGGGCGTCGACCTGTCCGTCGGCTCGACCATGGCACTGGCCGCCGCCTTCCTGCCGCTCTACCTCGGATACGGGCTCGTGCCCGCGCTCGTCGTCGCGCTCCTGGCGGGCGCCGTCGTCGGAGCGGTCAACGGAACCCTGGTCTCCCTCATCGGGCTGCAGCCCATCGTGGCCACACTCGCCCTGTTCGTCGGCGGCCGGGGACTGGCCCTGGTCATGGCCGACGGCCAGCTCAAGCAGATCGTCAACCCCGACCTGCTGTCGCTGGGAACGGGGTCCTTCCTCGGCATCCCGCTCGTCGTCCTGATCGCCGGGGTGCTCGCCGTCGCCGTCGCCTTCCTGGTGCAGCGCACCACCTTCGGCCGGCAGATCGTCGCCGTCGGCGGCAACCGCTCCGCCGCGGCCCTGGCGGGACTTCCCGTCAAGCGCGTCCTCATCGGCGTGTACGTCCTGTGCGGTGTCCTCGCCGCCCTCGCCGGCATCCTCGCCACGGCAAGGCTCACGGCGAGCGACCCGTCCTCGCTCGGCACCCTCATGGAACTCTCCGCCATCACGGCCGTCGTCGTCGGCGGCACACCGCTCAACGGCGGATCCATCCGGGTCCTCGGCACCGTGGCCGGAGCGCTGCTGATGCAGTTGCTGCGCGCCACGCTCGTCAAGCACGACCTGCCCGACTCCACCGCACAGATCGCCCAGGCGGCCATCATCATCGCCGCCGTCTACGTCGCCCGGGAGCGTCGGTCCCGATGAACGAAACCACACCCGCACCCGCAGCAGCGCCCGCGGTTCCGGCCACGCGGAAGACGGCAGCACCCGGCGAGGGGCCCCGCCCCACCGCCTCCGGGCCGAACACCAGGGCGCGCGTCGCCGAACTCCTCCAGCGCCAGGGCGTGCTGGCGGTCCTGCTGACCGTCGTCATCGCCGCCTCGTTCATCTACCCGACGTTCGCGTCCCTGGACAACGCGCGCGGCATCACCATCCAGGCGTCGTTCCTCGCCGTGGTCGCGCTCGGCATGACGATGGTCATCATCACCGGCGGCATCGACCTGTCCGTCGGATCGGTCTTCGCCCTCGGAGGAGTCCTCGCAGCATGGGCCTCGCAGTACGGCTTCCTCGCCGCACTGCTCGTCCCCCTCGTGGCGTGCGGCGCGATCGGACTGCTCAACGGGCTCCTGATCGCGCGGGGCAACATGGCACCCTTCATCGTCACCCTCGCCACCCTGCTCGGCGCCCGCGGCCTGCTGCTCGCCATCACCGACGAGGGCGCCACCACCTACCTGGTGCCCAAGGACTCCGCCTTCGGCGAGCTGGGCCAGGGCAGCGTCTGGGGCTTCGGCCACCCGATCCTCATCGCACTGGTGCTCTTCGGGGCCGGCGGGGTCGTCCTCCAGCGCACCTCGTTCGGGCAGACGCTCTTCGCCGTGGGCGGCAGCAGCGACGCGGCCACCCTGATGGGCCTGCCCGTCGCCCGCACGAAGATCCTCGTCTACACCCTCAGCGGCCTGCTGGCCGGCCTCGCCGGCGCGCTGAACGCGGCCAGGCTCTCCTCCGGCGTCACCATCGTCGGCGTGGGCATGGAACTCGACGCGATCTCCGCCGTCGTCATCGGCGGCACCCTGCTCATCGGCGGCGCGGGCTCGATCAGCGGCACCCTCTGGGGCGTCCTGCTGCTCGCCGTCATCCAGAACCTGATCAATCAGATCGGCTCGCTCAACTCCTCGTACCAGTCGGTGGTCAGCGGAGGTTTCCTTATCGTTGTCGTGGTGGCCCAGCGCTATCTGGCGCGCAGTCGCAGAAGCACCTGACGACGGACCAGCTGTGCCGAACCGAACCATCGAGCCGAGTCGATCCAAGGAGTGCCGTGGGCGTCAGCCTCAAGGACGTTGCGCAACGGGCGGGCGTGTCCATCAAGACCGTGTCGAACGTGGTGAACAACTATCAGCACGTCACACCCGCGATGCGCGCCAAGGTTCAGCAGGCGATCGACGAGCTCGGTTACCGGCCGAACCTCACCGCCCGCCACCTGCGCAAGGGCCGCACCGGCATCATCGCCCTCGCCGTACCCGAATTCGGCAACCCGTACTTCGCCGAGCTCGCCGGCGCGGTCGTCGACGCCGCCGCGCGGCACGACTACACCGTCCTGGTCGACCACACCGCCGGCCTCAGGGAGAAGGAGCTCCTGGTCAGCCAGGGATTCCGGTCCCATGTCATCGACGGCCTCATCCTCAGCCCCATCCATCTGGAGACCGAGGACCTCATGGCACGTACCGAGACGGCACCGCTGGTCCTGCTGGGCGAACGCGAGTACGAGGCACCGTACGACCACATCGCCATCGACAACGTGGCGGCGTCCCGTGCCGCCGTACGCCACCTCGTCGGCATGGGCCACCGCAGGATCGCCTTCCTCGGCTCCCGCACCGGCCGGGAGCGCCAGCCCGCGCACCTGCGCCTGCGGGGCTGGCGCGAGGAGCTCGCCGCCGCCGGACTGGAGGCGGACGAGTCCCTGGTCGTGGTCACCGACGGCTACGGCCGCGCGGACGGGGCCACGGGCATGGCCGCCCTCCTGGACCGGGGGGAACGCCCCGACGCCGTGTTCGCCTACAACGACCTCATCGCCATCGGCGCGATGCGGACCATCACCGAACGCGGACTGCGGATCCCGGCCGACATCGCCGTCGTCGGCTTCGACGACATCGAGGAGAGCAGCTACGGAACCACCACACTCACGACCATCGCCCCGGACAAGGAAGCCATTGCCCGGCTCGCCGTCGACAGCCTCGTCGAACGGCTGTCGGGAAAGCCGGTCGCCGAACCACGCAGGCCGCGCCCCGGCTACCGCCTCATCGTCCGGGAATCCACCGCGCCCGTTCCCCCCAAGGACCTCTGATGCCGCGCCCCACCGTGCACCGCACACCGTTCGGCTCCGCCCACGGGACCGGGACCGGCCTGTGGACCCTCGACTCCGGAACGGGCGTCCGGGCCGAGGTACTCACCTACGGCGCCTCCCTGCACCGCCTGACAGTGCCCGACACCGCGGGCACCGCGGCCTCGGTCGTCCGCTCGCTCGCCACGATCGACGACTACACCGGGAAGCACCCGTACTTCGGCGCCGTCGTCGGCCGCTACGCCAACCGCATCGCGCACGGCCGCTTCTCCCTGGACGGGGCCACGCACCACATCCCCGCCAACGACCGCGGCCACGCACTGCACGGCGGCCCCGACGGCTTCCACACCAAGGTGTGGGACGCCACCGGCGACAGCACGGACACCACCGCGTCCGTACGGCTGACCCTGCACAGCCCCGACGGCGACATGGGCTTCCCCGGAGCCCTGGACGTCACCGTCACGTACACCCTCGACACCACGGGCGCGCTGGCCGTCGACTACGCCTCGGTCACCGACCGCGCCACGGTCGTCAACCTCACCAACCACGCCTACTTCGACCTGGCCGGCCGCGACGACGTCCTCGGCCACCGGCTGGAGGTCGACGCCGACACCTATCTCCCGGTGGACGGCGACGGCATCCCCCTGGGACCGCCGGCCGGGGTGCGGGGCACCGCGTTCGACCTCACGGCGGCGCGCGTACTGGGGGAGCGGTTGGCGCTGGACGACGAACAGCTGCGCCTGGCGGGCGGCTTCGACCACTGCTGGGTGCTCCGCGAGCCCGGCGCCGGACCGGTCGGCGGGCTGCGCCGCGCCGCCCGGCTCACCGCCCCCGGCGAGGCCCGTGTCCTGGAGGTGTGGACGACGGAGCCCGGCATCCAGGTCTACACCGCCAACCGGCTCGACGGCTCGTTCACCGACGCGGACGGCCGGCGGCAGGAACGCCACGGCGCGGTCTGCCTGGAGACCCAGCACCTGCCCGACTCGCCCAACCGGCCGGACCAGCCCAGCACCGTACTGCGCCCCGGCGGGACCGCGCGGAGCCGTACCGAGATGCGCTTCCCGCACCTGGGGCTCTGAACCGGGAAAGGCGTGACGGGCGCGCACACGGCGCACCCGTCACGCCCGGCGTCACTTCAGGTACGTACCGTCCGTCCCGGTCTTCCCCGGGGCCGCGTTCCTGCCGCCGAGGTCGAGGACGTACACCCGCAGATTGCCCTTGCCCGGGGCCGCTACGGCTAGGGTGCCGCCCGTCACCACCTTGGTGTCGCCGGTGACGGCGTCCTTGTACGTACCGTTGGGGATGCCGGTGTACGTGGCGCCGCCGGAGACCGTCACGAGCGCGAAGCTGTCCGTGCCGCTCGCCGCGTCCGTGTAGCGGCGCTTGTACGCCATCGAGCCGGAGATGCCCTCCGTGGAGTACTGGCCCATCTGGAGGGCGGGTACGGCACGGCGGATCTCGTTGAGCCGCTGCACGTGCTTGACCAGCGGCTTCGAGAGGGTGTCCGCGACCGCGCCGTCGGCCGAGGAGACCTTGCTGAAGTCGGACGCCTGGACGTCACCGGCGAGGTGCCCTCCGAAGTACGCCCGCCCCGTGGACTCCAGCGGGCAGCTGGGCCCGCAGTCGGTCTTCTTGCCGGCCTGGAACTCGATCTCGGAACCGTAGTAGAGCGTGGGGATGCCCCGGAAGGTCCACATCAGGGACATGTTCTCGGCCCAGGCGTCGGTGCCGCCCGAGTACCGCTCGCTGCTCTTGTTGGGCCCGTAGTCGTGGCTGTCGACGTAGACGACGTTGTAGGTGGCGTCGTTGTAACTGTCGTCGGAGTCCTTGCCGTTGCTGTACGCGTTGTTGGCGTCACCGAAGTTCATGTGCATGCGCATGTCGATGACGTTCATGCCGGAAAACCTGCTGTGGTCCGGTGCGTGGTAGGTGTTGCCGTTCAGGAAGGCGTTGGTGGAGGTCGGCTGGGAGCCGGTGCCCTGCTGCTGTTCGTAGTCGTACATCTCCAGGGCGGCCTTCTCGTCGTCCGCGTCGTACTCCTTGCGTTCCTTCCAGGTGTAGAACTGCGCGGAGTGGTTGACCGAGCCGCGGTTCCACTTGTCGTTGACGAAGGCGGCGACCTCACCGAACACGAAGAAGTTCTTCGCGGCCTCGGCGCCGAACTGCTGGGTGACGCGCTCCTGGATCGCCGGCAGGAAGCGGCGGTTCCAGGTCGTACGGGGGATGTGCACGGCGGTGTCGACCCGGAAGCCGTCCACACCCATGTCGATGTACTTGTCGTAGGCGCCGATCAGGTAGTTCTGCACGGGCGCGCTCTCGGTGTTGAAGTCGGCGAGGTCGTCGTGCAGCCAGCAGCTGCGGGAGTCCTCGCCCTCCCAGTTCCCGATCCAGCAGTTGTGGTAGTACGCCTTCGGGAACATGCCCGAAGTGGGGCTGGGCCACTGGCAGTTGTAGATCCGGTACCCCTCGGGCGAGGTGTACTGGGTGGGCGTGCCCCAGTTGACGCAGGTGTTGCCCGAGGGCTCGGCGGTGGACCACAGGTCGCCGGTGTAGTACGACTTCCCTGACTTGGGCTCGACGGTCAGGCCGTCGTACTCGAAGCCGTCGTTCCTCTCGTCGTAGTACCAGCTCCACTGGGTGTCGCGGACGCCGTACACCTTCGGGGTGAACAGGCCCTTGGCGCCCCAGCGGGAGGAGTGGTTGTAGACCACGTCCTGGTAGATCTTCATGCCCTTGGCGTGGGCCGCGTCGATCAGGTCCTGGTAGGAGGCACCGGCGGACTCGAGCCGGGAGTCGACCTCGTAGAAGTCGTAGCCGTGGTACCCGTGGTAGTCGTAGTCGGACCGGTTCAGCACCACCGGGGTGATCCAGACGGCCGACATGCCGAGGCCCTTGATGTAGTCGAGCTTGTTGACCAGGCCCTTGAAGTCACCCCGGAACATGGGGTCGTCGTTGGCCGCGTTGCCCGACTTCGTGTGCTGGCTTCCGCCCCGGTTGTTGGACGTGTCACCGTCCTCGAAGCGGGCGGTGAGCACGAAGTAGATCGGGTCCTTGCGGGGATCGGTGCCCAGCGGCCTCCCGGAGGCCGGTGCCGTCGGCTTCTCCCCGGTGGTGGCGGTGGCGGCGGCCGAAGCGGCGGAGACGTTTCCGGCCGCGTCCACGGCCTTGACCGTGTAGCTGTAGGCCGTCTTCTCCTCCAGCCCGGTGTCGGAGAACACGGTGGAGCCGACATCGGTCACCGCGGTGCCCTTGGTGCCGCCGGTCCGCGTCACCTGGTACTTCGTCACCCCGCGGTCGTCGGTGGACGGGTCCCAGGTCAGCACGACCGCGACACCGTCGGCGTCGGCGGTCACCTTCGTCGGTGCGGTCGGGGCCTCGGTGTCCGGTTCCTCGGCCGCGCACGGGTCCTTCGCGCCGACGGTGACCTTCCGGTCCTTCACCGTGCTGAGCCCGGAGGGGAGCGTGTAGTCGCTGCCGTTGTTGTTGTCCCAGACCCCGTTGCCGTTGTTGAAGGTGGCCTGCAACGTGGTCGCGGTGCCGAGGTCGACCGACTTCTTCACCCAGCCCGTACAGGCGGCCTCCATGCCCACTCCGGGCACGGTGGTCCAGGTGCCGCCCGTCGGCCGGTAATGGAGGTTGGTGGTCGTCCAGCCGACCGTCGCCGTCGAGTAGTAGACCGACGCGGTGTGGGAATCACCCGGGCCGGGGCTCGGCTCCGGTTCCGTACCGGCGCACGGGTCGCTGTGGGCCACCACGCCGTCCTTGACGGTGATGTTCCCGGTGCCCAGGGCGTAGTTCTTGCCGGTGTTGTTGTCCCAGACGCCCGAGCCGTTGTTGAACGTCGCGGCCAGACCGGCCGCGCCGCCCAGACTGACCGTCTGCTTCACCCAGTCCGTGCACGCGGCTTCCATGAGCACACCGGGCACGGGGGTCCAGGAACCGCCGTCGGGGGCGTAGTGGAGCCGGTAGGAGGACCAGTTCTTGGTCTTCGTGTAGTAGAAGACGGTCGCGGTGGATTCCGAGGCGGCCACGGGCTCGGCCGACACGGCTCCGGGTGAGTCCGGGACCGCGGTCAGGAGCCCCAGCATCACGGTGGCCGCCACGGCCGCCCCCAGGGGGCGTCCGAGCAGCCGGGTGGGGGTACGTCTCATTCGTGTGTCTCCAGGGGAGGGCCGCGAGCGGGTGGACCGCGGCTGCCAACAGCACATCCGCTCCGCGAGCGGATGCGAGGATCCCGCCGGAGAACCCGGACGCGCCCCAGGTTCGGCGAGCAGTGCGTTCTGACGGCAAGATCTGTCAGAATGTTTCTGCAATCTTTTGCGGTGAGGAAGTTACCTGCGCATGACAGGTTCGTAAAGAGGTCGCGCGGAGGCTGCTCGCGGTGACCGATCAGGAATGGCGGACCCGCCGGCCCGCGTTCTCCTCGGCATGACCTTCTTCGTCGATGTCACGGTGCGCGGCTACGAGCTCGACACCCAGGGCCACCTGAACCAGGCCGTCTACCTCCAGTACGCGGAACACGCCCGGTGGGAGCTGCTGCGGGCGGCCGGAGTCCCCCAGGAGAAGCTGCTCGCCGGTGGGGTCGGCCCCGTACAGCTGGAGGTCACGGTGAAGTACCTGCGCGAGCTGCGAGGCGGGGAACGGGTGCGGGTGAGCTGCGCGTTCGTCTACGGGGCGGGCAAGACCTTCCGGGTCGAGCAGCGGATCCTCAAGGAGGACGGCACACCGGCCGCCGAGATCAGCGGTGTCGGTGGCATGCTCGACCTCGAGGCCCGCCGTCTGATCGCGGACCCGGCCGGCCATCTCGCCTCGCTCGCGGACAGTCCCGGACTTCTCGGCATCGGCGTCTGACGGGCGCGGGGCGGCTCAGCCGGCCTCGCCGCCGGACTCCAGCTCCGCCATCAGGCGCGCGAGCCGTGCGGCCCGGACCTCGGGCGTCCTCGCCTTGAGGAGCTGGAGGACCATCTGGTACCGGGCCGACCTGCCGAACTGCTCGAACCGCCGTGCCGCCCGGGGGTCGGAGGCCAGTGCGGCCGTGAGATCGTCGGGCACGGTGGCCTCCTTCTGCGAGGGGTACGCCGCCGCCCACCGCCCGTCCGCCTGCGCGGCCCGTACTTCGGCCAGCCCGGACTCCCGCATCCGGCCGGCCGCCGTAAGGGCCTCGACCTTGCGTACGTTGACGAGGGACCACAGGCTGCCCTTGCGGCGCGGTGAGATCCGCTGAAGGTAGAACTCCGCGTCCAGGGCCCGGCGCTGGCCGTCGATCCAGCCGAAACAGATCGCGGCGTCGACGACCTCGTCGGGCCCGACGGACTCGATGCCCGTGCTCTTCTTCGCGAGCTTCAGCCACAGGTCGGAGCGCGTGCCCTGATGGCCCTCCAGCCAGGACTCCAGCCCGGCGAGCCGTTCGAAGAACAGCGGCCGCGCGAGCGTCCCGTCCACGGCTGTGGGCTCCGGGCCGTCGGGCGTCGTCATGTCGTTCTCCTTCGGCGTCGGTTCCTGACGCACCGTCATGAACCGTTGTCTGCCTACGCATACGTCCGGGCGCGGGCGCCGGGACGGAACGGTACGCCCTGCGCGGGGACGGGACCGGCCCTGCGTACCGGAAGGGCGTCAGGAACCGGCCGCCGCGGGCGGCGGGGCCGTGCTGTCCCGGACGACCAGCCGGGTCGGGACCAGGGTAGTACCGCGTTCGGCCGTCTCGTTGCGGATCTGCCGCAGCACGCCGTCCACGCACAGCCGCCCCACCTCGGCGAAGTCCTGGTGCACGGTCGTCAGCGGCGGAACGAACGAGCTGGATTCGGCGATGTCGTCGAAGCCGACGACGCTGACGTCATCGGGCACGCGCCTGCCCTTCTCGTGCAGGGCGCGGAGGACGCCGAGCGCCATCTGGTCGTTGGCCGCGAAGACCGCGGTGCAGGAGGGATCGGCCGCCAGGACGAGCCCGGCCTCGTAGCCCGAGGCCGCCGACCAGTCGCCGCCCACCGGGTCCGGGACAGGGCGTCCAGCTTCCTCCAGCGTCTGCCGCCAGGCGTCGGCACGGCGCTGCGCGGCGAACGACTCCGTGGGGCCGGCGACATGCACCACGGTGCGGTGCCCGAGGTCGAGCAGGTGCTGGACGGCTGCCCTGGCACCGCCGGACTGGTCGGTGTCCACGACGCTGTAGCGGTCGCCGGCGTCGGAGTCCGCCACCACGACATGTGTGTGCGGCGGCAGGGAGACGGCCGCGTCCAGGAGATGAACCTCCATGATCACGATGATGCCGTCCACGACCTGCTCGCCGAGCACGGTGAAGGCCCCCCGGACGCCCGTACTGGTGGGCGTCGCGACGGGCAGCAGGGTGATGGCGTAGCCCTGGTCCGCCGCGGAGGTGGAAATGGCTTCCAGCGTACGGACGTTGCCCGTCGTGGCCAGGGTGAACAGGATGACGCCCAGGGTGCGGAACTCCCCGCTCTTGAGGGCGCGCGCGGCACTGTTGGGCCGGTAGTCGAGCTCCTTCATGGCGGCGAGGACGCGCCGACGGGTCTCTTCCGTGACCGCCGAATGCCCGTTGGACACACGGGAGACCGTCTGCGAGGAGACACCGGCCAGGCGTGCGACGTCGGCCATGGAGGTCCCCCTGCGGCGAGGCCGTTCCGCCGCTTCGGCGGCCCGTTCCACGGCACCCGTGGATACGGCATCCGTGGACGCGGCGTCCGTGGCCTCTTCCCGTCCGTGCACTTCGCCCCGCCTCCGTCGTGTTCCTGTGAGCCTTTCGCCGTGTGGGAGGGCCCTGTCCCGCCCGATGGGCCGTCGGGCACAGCGTTCCCTTGAGGGTGTTCCGCTCGGGTGTCTGTCCTGTCCCGCGCCGCCCTCGGCTCGTGCCGCATGACGGGCCGAAGGTCCCGGACCACCGATATTCCTACCACTTCCGGAGGTCTGTTGCCGACACGGCCGTGCGGGACCGCCGGCCGGCCGGACAACCCCACAAGTCCGCTTGTACCAGGTGGAACACGGGCCTTGACGGTGGCGGGTCGGGCGTGTAGACATCACGTCAACCGATCGTTGTTTACGTAAACATCGGAATTCTGAAACGCAGCGCCTCCACGATGTCCGGTGTCTCCCTCCGGCCGGGGCCATGCACAATGCCGGACCAGTAGGAGTACCAAGACATGACGGCTGTTACGCCGCTCACCACCGGACGCCGCCCACCACCGCGAGGCACCCGCGCCCGGCGTGGACGGGTCGGGTGGATCTTCGTCGGACCGTTCATGGCCGTGTTCGCCCTGGTGTTCCTCGCCCCGGTGGCCTACTCGCTGTATCTGAGCTTCTTCCGGGACCAGCTCGTGGGCGGAACCTCGTTCGTCGGCCTGGAGAACTTCCAACGCGCCTTCGAGGACGAGAAGTTCTGGGAGGCCGTGGGCCGGGTCGCCCTCTTCCTCGCGGTGCAGGTGCCCGTCATGCTCGGCCTGGCCCTGCTCGTGGCCCTGGCACTCGACAGCGGCAGGATCTACGGCAAGAGCTTCTTCCGGATATCGGTCTTCCTGCCCTACGCCGTACCCGCCGTCGTCGCCACACTGATGTGGGGGTTCATCTACGGAACCCGGTTCGGGCTGGTCGCGAACATCAACGACTCGCTCGGCGTCTCACTGCCCGACCCGCTCTCGCCCTCCCTGGTGCTGGCCAGCATCGGCAACATCGTCACCTGGGAGTTCGTCGGCTACAACATGCTGATCTTCTACTCGGCGCTGCGTGTCGTCCCCAAGTCCCTCTACGAGGCGGCCGAGATCGACGGAGCCGGCCAGTGGCGGATCATCGCCGCGGTCAAGATCCCCGCGATCCGCGGCGCGCTGGTGATCGCGACGATCTTCTCGGTGATCGGCAGCTTCCAGCTGTTCAACGAGCCGAGCATCCTGCAGAGCCTGGCGCCCAACGCGATCACGACCTACTTCACCCCCAACCTCTACACCTTCACGCTGTCCTTCTCCGGCCGGCAGCAGAACTACGCGGCCACGGTCTCCCTCGTCATGGGCCTGGTCACGATGATCATCGCGTACGCGGTCCAGCTGCGCGGCATGCGAAAGGAGGCGTGAGCGATGAGCGCACCTTCCTACACCGCCGAGCAGACGCCCCGGCGAGTCAACCACCGTGCCCCGACGTCCCGGCGCGCCGCGCGCAGACGCCACACGGCCGACCGGCCGCGCCGCAGTGTGCTGCTCACGGCGCTGATGGGGCTGACCGCCCTCTACGCGCTCCTGCCCCTGGCCTGGCTCGTCATCAACGCGACCAAGACGCAGAAGAGCCTCCTCGACTCCTTCGGCCTCTGGTTCAGCGGTGACTTCGCCCTCTGGGACAACATCTCCGAGACGCTCACCTACAACGACGGCATCTTCGTACGCTGGTTCCTCAACACCCTGCTGTACGTGGTCGTAGGGGCCGGCGGAGCCACCTTCCTCGCGGTCCTCGGCGGCTACGGACTGGCCAAGTTCGACTTCAGGGGAAAGCGCGCCGTCTTCGCCACGGTCATCGGCGCCGTCGCCGTGCCCGCGACCGCCCTGGCGGTGCCCACCTTCCTCATGTTCAGCAAGATGGGCCTCACCGACACGCCGTGGGCCGTCATCATCCCCTCCCTCATCTCTCCCTTCGGGCTCTACCTCATGTGGGTGTTCGCGGCCGAGGCCGTCCCCACCGAGCTCCTGGAAGCGGCCAGGGTGGACGGATCCGGAGAGCTGCGGACCTTCTTCCGGGTGGCGCTCCCGCTGCTGAGCCCGGGCATCGTGACGGTCCTGCTGTTCACCATGGTGCAGACCTGGAACAACTACTTCCTGCCGCTGATCATGATCAAGGACCCGGACTGGTACCCGCTGACGCTGGGCCTGAACGCCTGGAACGCACAGGCGTCCACCGCGGGCGGCCAGCCGGTCTTCAACCTGGTCATCACGGGTTCCCTGCTGACGATCGTGCCGCTGATCGTCGCCTTCCTCCTGCTCCAGCGCTACTGGCAGTCCGGACTGGCAGCGGGCAGCGTCAAGGAGTGACAGGGCTCCATCGGCCCGCCCGGGCCGGTCTACGGCCCTCGTCGGCCGACTACCGGCCCGCCCAGGCCACCCACCGGCCCTCGTCGGCCACCCAATCTCCGTGCTCCGAGGGCGGCTTACCCCGCCCCCGGTCCGCGCGGCGTCCCACCTCCGCACGCGCCTGTGCGGACGCTCGACGGTTCGTGTACCACCCTCACCACAACGGAGTGAATCGATATGAGAACCATGACCAGACGCGCGATGCGCGGCGTCGGCCTGCTGTGTGCGGCGGCGCTGAGCCTCACGGCGTGCGGGTCCTCCGACGACACCGGTTCGGGAAAGACCGTATCGGGTGGTGATCTCAGGGAGGCCCTCAAGGAGGGCGGCTCGATCACGGTGTGGGCCTGGGAACCGACGCTGAAGCAGGTGGTCAGCGACTTCGAGAAGGAGTACCCCAAGGTCAAGGTGAAGCTGGTCAACGCCGGTACCGGCAACGACCAGTACACCGCCCTGCAGAACGCCGTGCAGGCCGGTTCAGGGGTCCCGGACGTCGCGCAGATCGAGTACTACGCCCTCGGCCAGTTCGCCCTCGGCAAGTCCCTCGAGGACCTGAGCGGATACGGCGCCGCCGAGTTCAAGGGCGACTACTCGCCGGGCCCGTGGAACGCGGTCGCCACCGACGACGCCGTGTACGCGCTGCCCATGGACTCCGGCCCGATGGCGCTCTTCTACAACAAGAAGGTGCTGGACAAGCACCAGATCGCCACGCCCACCACCTGGGACGAGTACCTGGAGGCGGCGCGCGCCCTGCACGCCGCGGACCCGAAGGCGTACATCACCAACGACACCGGTGACGCCGGGTTCACGACCAGCATGATCTGGCAGGCCGGCGGCAGCCCGTTCAAGTCCCGCGACACCAGCGTCACGGTCGACCTCACCGCGGACAAGGGCGTCACCGCCTTCACCAAGGTGTGGCAGAAGCTCATCGACGAGAAGCTCCTGGCGCCCATCAGCTCCTGGAGCGACGAGTGGTACAAGGGGCTGGCCGACGGCACCATAGCCACCCTCGCCACCGGCGCCTGGATGCCCGCGAACTTCGTCTCGGGTGTCGAGTCGGCCTCGGGCGACTGGCGTGCGGCCGCCCTCCCGCAGTGGGAGAAGGGCGGTGAGGTCAGCTCCGAGAACGGCGGCAGCTCCCTCGCGGTGATGAAGGCGGGCAAGAGCAAGGACCTCGCGTACGCGTTCAACGAGTACGCCAACCACTCGGCGGGCGTCCAGGCCCGCGTCGAGGCAGGCGCCTTCCCCGCGACCACGGCGGACCTGACCTCCACGACGTTCCTCGACACGCCCTTCCCGTACTTCGGCGGCCAGAAGGCGAACGAGATCTTCGCCCGCTCCGCCAGCCAGGTACCCGAGAACTGGTCCTACCTGCCCTACCAGGTCTACGCGAACTCCGTCTTCAACGACTCCGTGGGCAAGGCGTACGTCTCCGACACCACGCTGGCCGACGGTCTGAAGGACTGGCAGAAGGCCGCTGTCGACTACGGCAACGAACAGGGCTTCGACGTCAACAAGTGACGTCGCACCACTGAATTGGCACAGGGGCGGTCGCCCGTCGGACGGGCGCCGTCCCTGTGTCGTGCTCGCACCTCCGTATCCGAAAGGATCTTCATGACCCCCGCTTCCGAGCGCACCTGGCTGCGCCCGACCTCCGACGACCGCACCGTGCGATTCGCCTACGGGGCCGACTACAACCCGGAGCAGTGGCCACGAGAGGTGTGGAAGGAGGACGTCCGGCTGATGCGCGAGGCGGGAGTGACGGTCGTCTCCGTCGCGATCTTCTCCTGGGCCCGTCTGCAACCCGCCGAGGACCGGTGGGACTTCGAGTGGCTGGACGAGGTGCTCGACCTGCTGCACAGCAACGGGATCGCGGTCGACCTCGCCACCGCCACCGCCTCGCCGCCGCCCTGGCTCACCACCCTGCACCCGGAGATCCTGCCGGTCACCCGCACCGGCGAGACCCTCTCCCAAGGCGCGCGACAGCACTGGCGGCCCACCTCCCCGGTCTTCCGCCGGTACGCCCTGAAGCTCGTCGAGGCCATGGCCACCCGCTACGGCGACCACCCCGCGCTGACCGCCTGGCACATCTCCAACGAACTCGGCTGCCACAACGTCTACGACTACTCCGACGACGCCGCCCTGGCCTTCCGCGACTGGCTGCGCGCCCGCTACGTCACCCTCGACGCGCTCAACAGCGCCTGGGCGACCTCCTTCTGGTCGCAGTACTACGGCGAGTGGGAGCAGATCCAGCCGCCGCGACTCGCCGCGAGCCACGCCAACCCGGCCCAGCAGCTCGACTTCAAGCGGTTCTCGTCCGACGCGCTGAAGGAATACCTCCGCGCCGAGCGCGAGATCCTGCGGCGCATCACCCCCGAGATCCCCGCCACCACCAACTTCATGGTGATGGGCGAGACCAAGGCCATGAACTACCCCGAGTGGGCGGCCGAGATCGACTTCGTCTCCAACGACCACTACGCGCACCCCGGACCCCAGCGCCTGGACGAGCTCTCCTTCTCCGCCGGCCTCACCCACTCCATCGCGGACGGCAAGCCGTGGTTCCTGATGGAGCACTCGACCAGCGCCGTCAACTGGCAGCCCGTCAACCTCGCCAAGAGCCGGGGCGAACTCGCCCGTGACTCCCTGGTCCACGTCGCCCACGGCGCCGACGCGGTCTGCTTCTTCCAGTGGCGCCAGTCCGCCGCGGGCGCCGAGAAGTACCACTCCGCGATGGTCCCGCACGCGGGCCCGGACAGCGATGTGTTCCGTGCGGTGACCGCTCTCGGACGCACGCTGGAGGCACTCACCCCGGTCACCGGCTCCGTGCGCGAGCCCGCGCGCGCGGCACTCGTGTACGACTGGGAGTCCTGGTGGGCGGTCGAACGCGACTCCCAGCCGACCTCCCTGCTGCGCTACCGGCAGGAAGCCCTCGACTGGTACTCCGCCTTCCTGGCCCTGGGCGTCCGGGTGGACGTCGTCACCACCGCGAGCGACCTCACCGGGTACGACTTCGTCGCGGCCCCCATCCTGCACGTCGTCCCCCAGGCCCTCGCCGCCCGGCTGGACGCCTACGTGCGCGGCGGCGGTCACCTCGTCACCACCTACTACTCGGGTGTCGTCGACGAGAACGACCACGTCTACCTCGGCGGTTACCCCGGCGCGCTGCGCGATCTGCTGGGCATCCGCGTCGAGGAGTTCGCACCGCTGCGGGACGGCGTGGACGTACGCCTCGACAACGGCCTCACCGGCACCCTGTGGACGGACCAGATAGGTGTGACCGATTCCGAGGTCACGGTCCTCGCGCGTTACGAGAACGGGGACCACGCGGGGCGCCCCGCCATCACCCGGCGCGCCGTGGGGGACGGCGGCTCCGCCGCATACGTCTCCACCCGGCTGGGCAGCCACGGACTGCCCGAGGTGCTGGGGGCACTGCTGTCCGGTGCCGGTGTGACCAGCGAACTGCCCGAGAGTGCGCGCGGGCGGGTGGAGCTGACCGTGCGGACCGACGGCTCGGACTCGTACTGGTTCCTCGTCAACCGTACGGACGAGGACGTCACGTTCGACGCGGTGGCCGGGGAGGCCCTGACCGGGCCCGCGCCGACCGCCGACGGAGGCCTGGTGCTTCCCCCGCGTGACGTCGCCGTACTCCGCGTGGCAGCAGGGATGCCGCTCTTCAGTTAGCGCCGTGTGTGCCCTGCGGGACGGGAACGTCCCGCAGGGCACACGTGCGTTCGGGCCGGGAGGGCTCAGGCGGAGGCCCTGAAGCGGTGGGTGCCCGACCCCGCGGCGAACACCGCGCACCCGTCGTCCGTCCGCAGGAACCCCGCCGATCCCTCGACGGCGCTGCGCCTGTCGCCGCCGGGGACCCACACCTCGGCGGTCGTGTTCGGAGGCAGCACGACCCGGAGCGCGAAACCGTCCGCGTCCTTCTTCCAGCGTGTGGTGACCGGCCCGTACCGGGAGTCGAACCGGCCCTCGGCCCGGGTGACCCCGCCGCCCGGACGCGGCCGCACGACGACCTTGCGGAAACCGGGGCTTCCCGGAGCGATGCCCGCGATGTTCGCGTACATCCACTCGCCCACCGAACCGTAGGCGTAGTGGTTGAAGGAGTTCATCCCGGCGTCCTGGAAGCTGCCGTCCGGCCGGACGGAGTCCCAGCGCTCCCACATCGTGGTGGCGCCCCGGTCGATCTGATAGCCCCAGCTCGGGAAGGTCCGCTGCGTCAGCAGCCGGTACGCGACATCCGTGTGCCCCGTGTCGGTCAGCACCGGCAGCAGCCGCGGGGTGCCGAGGAACCCCGTCGACAGGTGCCAGTCCTTCGCCTCGATCAGCGCGACCAGCCGGTCGGCCGCCGGACCGCGGTCGCCCTCCGCCAGCAGATCCATGGACAGGGCCAGCACGTACGCCGTCTGGGTGTCGCCCTTCACCCGGCCGCCCGTGGTCACATACGCCGCCCGGAACGCGTCGCGCACCTGGCCGAACAACGAACGGTAGGGCGCGGGGTCCTTGCCCAGCACCTCGGCTATCCGCGCCACGAGATCGGCGCTGTGCGCGAAGTACGCCGTGCCGATGACGTCCTTGGGCGTCTCGTCCCCGATGTTGAGCCAGTCGCCGTACCCGTCGGCCGGCCGCAGGAGCCCGCTGCTGTGCTCCTCCAGATAGGTCAGCCACCTCAGCATCGAGGACCAGGACTGCTCCAGCACCCGCTCGTCGCCGTACGCCTGGTAGAGCGCCCACGGCACGGTCACCCCGGCGTCGCCCCAGCCCGCCGCACCGCTGCCGACACCCGGGAGGTCCGGGGCCACGTTCGGGAAGGCGCCGTCGGCCACCTGGTCGTCGCGCAGGTCGAAGAGCCACTTGGAGAGGAACCGCGCCGACTCCATCGTGTAGGCGGCGGTGGGCGCGAAGACGTTGATGTCCCCGGTCCAGCCGAGGCGCTCGTCACGTGCGGGGGTGTCGGTCGGGATGGAGAGAAAGTTGCCGCGCTGCCCCCAGGTGATGTTGCTGTGGAGCTGGTTGAGCATCGGCACATCAGTCGTGAAGTCCATCGTGAACGGCGCGGAGGTGTGGATCACCCGGCCCACGACCGCATCCGGGCCCGGCCTGCCCGGATAGCCCGTCACCTCGACGTAGCGGAAGCCGTGGAACGTGAACCGGGGCTCGTACGTCTCCCGGCCACCGCCCTTGAGCGTGTACGTGTCCGTCGCACGAGCGGTGCGCAGGTTGGCCGTGTAGAGGGTTCCGTCCGGGTTCAGGACCTCGGCGTGCCGGAGTCGCACCTTCGTGCCGGCCGGTCCGGAGACGGTGAGCCGCGGGGTGCCCACCATGTTCTGGCCGAGGTCGAACACGAACACACCGGGCTCCGGCTCGGTCACCTCACGGGCCGTCAGTTCCCGCTCGACACGGCACGCCCCGTCCACCTCGGCGACGAGCGCCGCCGTGACACCGTCGACCGGATCGGCCGCGAGCCACCCGGACGCGTCGAAGCCGGCGCGGGTCCATCCGTCGGTCTCCAGCCGGGCGTCGTACTCCTCGCCCGCCATGAGGTCCGCACCGGTCACCGGCCCGGTCGCGGCGCGCCAGTCGGCACCGGACACCACCCGCTCGGTCGAACCGTCCGTGAAGGTGACCTCCAACTGGGCCAGTACGGCAGGCTGTTCACCGTACTGGTGAGGGCCGAACCAGGCGATGTTCCCGGCGTACCAGCCCGTCGCGAGCGTGACCCCGAGCGCGTTGCCGCCCGGTGCGACCAGCCCGGTCACGTCGTACGTCTGGTACTGGACGCGCTTGTCGTAGTCCGTCCAGCCGGGGGCGAGCCGGTCCTCGCCGACGCGCTCGCCGTTGAGGAACACCTCGTACAGGCCGAGCGCCGTCGCGTACAGCCGGGCCCGCGCCACCCGCTTGCGGCCCAGCCGGAACTCCCGGCGCAGCTGGGTGGCGGGGGAGTGGGCCACCCGCACCTTGCCCCAGGGGCCGGAGCCCCACGGGGCCAGGACCCTGGCGGCGGACCAGGCGGTGTCGTCGTAGGTGCCGGAGTGCCAGTCGCCCGTCGGCTCACGGTCGGTGGACCGCCAGCCGGCGTCGGTGACGAGGGTGACCACCCCGCCCGCGGTGGTCAGCTCCAGTGCGCCGAGCAGGCCGGCCGGTCCGGCGACCGCGTTGGTGGCCGATACGGAGATCACCTGGACGCCGGGGGACAGGTGGGCGGTGACGTCGGTGAGGACGGGCCGCTGCCAGTTCTGCGCGGGGCCGTCCGCCTCGGTGTGCGCCACCTCCACACCGTTCACACGGGCGGTGAAGCCGTCGTCGGCCGTCATGACCAGACGGGCACGGGTGACGCCCGCCGGAATGTCCACCCGGCCCCGGAACCACCGGGTGGCCGCGGG
Source organism: Streptomyces sp. NBC_01520 (assembly GCF_045040375.1). Lineage (NCBI taxonomy): Bacteria > Bacillati > Actinomycetota > Actinomycetes > Kitasatosporales > Streptomycetaceae > Streptomyces > Streptomyces sp. NBC_01520. The sequence goes on along the minus strand of NZ_CP109404.1, from coordinate 329,062 downwards.
TGCGCTCGCGGCCGGATCACCCTCGGGGAACCAGATCCAGGAGGCGTCGTCCAGCGCGGGCGTGCCGGTGAGCGCGGCGGGCGCGCCGATCCACCCGGCCGTCCAGTCGGAGTCGGCCAGCAGCCCGGTCTCCCACCAGGAGGGCTCACTCCAGGCGGATGCCCGGCCGGCGGCGTCCCAGACACGCACCGACCAGTGGTAGCGCGTCCGGGACGCCGGCTCCGGGCCCGTGTACGGGACGAGCACCGACTGCTCGGACACGACCTTGCCGCTGTCCCAGACATCGGGCTTCGCGAGGCGGTCCGGGGAGGTGGCGACCCGCAGCTGGTAGGCGGTCTGGCGCATACCCGGGCGGTCCGACGCCATGGGCCAGCTGAGTCTCGGCCGCGGGGTGTCCAGGCCGAGCGGATGGCGTACGTACTCGACGGTCGGCCCGGTGACGCGGGCCCGGCCGGCGGCCTGTGCCCCGGCGGCGTGGGCGGAGGGCGGGGACACCGCGGCGAGCGCTGCGGTGGCGGCGGTGGTGCTGAGCAGTCGTCTTCTGCTGATCACAACTCGGCTCCGTAACGACGCGTTGATGAATCGTTTCAGTTCGTGTGAAGCTAGAGTTATGACTGGTCCCTGTCAAGGGATCGTTCGCGATCGAGCTGTTTCTGGCTTGATGGTTGAAAGTCCGCTGTGTGCGGCATTGACGCCCCTGTCGGGGCGGGTTTATGTTCGCCCGCGGCGGTGTGTTGAAACCTTTCACAGGATCAGTCGAATGGGCCTGCCCTGTACCGATCGTTGCGCTGTCCGGCTGACGTGGCTCAAGGCCCCCACCGGATGTGGACGAAGGGTCAGGTGTTCGCACCTCGCGGGCCTGTCCTGGGTCCGCGATCGGCTCCTCCGTACCAAGGGAGAACGCATGGGCCTGCGCGCCCGCTGGGCACCAGCCGCTCTACTGCTGATCGCCCCCCTGATCGGCACCACCCCGGCCACGGCCGACACCGGCGAGACCCTCGTGCCGGTGCAGAAGTCGTCCCGGGCCGTGCCCGGTCAGTACATCGTCACCCTCTCGTCCGGGCAGACGCCGAGCGCCACGGCCGAACAGATCGGGGTCACCCCCCTGTTCACCTACCGCAAGGTCCTGCACGGATTCGCCGCCTCGCTCACCGCGGCCCAGCTGGAAAAGGTGCGCGGCACCGCGGGCGTCCAGGCCGTCGAGGAGAACAGCGAGGCATCCGTCGCCCCACCCGCCGTCAAGGGGAAGCCGAAGGCCCGTGCGGTGGCGGAGAGCTGGGGGCTGGACCGGATCGACCAGCGGACGCTGCCGCTGGACGGCGCCTACGACGTGGCCGGGACGGGCCAGGGCGTGACCGCCTACATCCTGGACACCGGCATCGAGTCCGCGCACAGTGAGTTCGGCGGCAGGGTGGGCGCCGGTTACGACGCCATCGGTGACGGCCGCAACGGCGAGGACTGCAACGGCCACGGCACGCACGTGGCCGGTACGGTGGCCGGCGCGACGTACGGCGTCGCCCGCTCCGCCTCGCTCGTCCCGGTGCGGGTCCTGAACTGTGAGGGCTCGGGCACCTGGGCCGGGGTCATCGCCGGCCTCGACTGGATCGCGGAGAACGCCGAGCAGCCCGCCGTGGTCAACGCCTCCCTCGGCGGCCCCTCCTCGTCGGCCGTCGACGACGCGTTCGACGCGCTCGCGGACCAGGGCACCCTGCCCGTCGTCGCCGCGGGCAACGAGAACCAGAACGCCTGCAACGTCTCCCCGGCGGGCGCCGACGGCGTCGTCGCCGTGGGCGCCAGTGACGACCAGGACCGCCAGGCGACGTTCAGCAACTGGGGCACCTGCGTGTGGCTGTACGCCCCCGGGGTGGACATCGTCTCGGCAGGGCTCGGCGGAGGACCCTCGACGCTCAGCGGTACGTCCATGGCCGGCCCGCACGTCGCCGGAGTCGTCGCCCTGTTCAAGGGGCAGAACCCCGACGCGACGCCGCAGGAGGTCACCGACTGGCTCGCCGCCGAGGCGACCACCGATGTGCTGACCGATCTGGGTACGGGCTCGCCCGACCTGCTCCTGCACGCCGGGGAGCTCTGACCGCGTCGACGGTTGCTGGTGAGCGGGGTCCGTGTTCGCGGGCCCCGCTCCGCGCTGTGCCGTGGAACAGGGGCTTTCCATAGGCTTCCAGTTCTACGCAAACAGCTTGCGTTTCTTGCGATCCCCTTTCGTTGCCCGACCTCGGCTCCTCAATGCGCTGACTGGCGCTGGTGCATTACCTGTTGGTGTATCCCGACCCATCACCCCGGGGCTCCGGGTTCTGTCTGAACAGTGGACGCTCTCGCATTCCTCTGCAATTCTCTGACCGCCAAGCGCAAAACTAAGCTTGGTTCATGCGGAAATAGCTATCGCAGAGCCGCACAGGCAGACCTCACAGACAGAGCCGCGCCCTCGGCACCCCCGTGCCGAGGCGGGAGATCGGGGACCCATGAGAGTCCAACGCTGGAGACGGCGGGCCGTTTCAGCAGCCGTCACCACCAGTCTTCTGATGATCGGATGGCCGTCGCTCGCCGCCGCGGCGGCCGACGGTCCCAGCATCGCCGCGGGCCGGACCGCGGCGGCGAGCAGCGCCGACGGCGAGTACGCCGCCCGGAACGTGACGGACGGCGACCGGTCGACGTACTGGGAAGGGGCGGGTGACTCGCTGCCGCAGTGGGTGCAGACCGACCTCGGTCCGGACGGTGCCCGGATCGACGAGGTGACCCTGAGACTCCCCGCGGGATGGGAGAGCAGGAAGCAGACGCTCTCCGTCCGGGGGAGCGCGGACGGCACGAGCTTCTCGACCCTGAAGACCTCGGCCACGTACACCTTCGGGCCCGGCGCGTCCAACACCGTGACGATCCCGTTCCCGGCCACGAAGACCCGCTTCGTACGGGTACACGTCACCGCCAACACGGCGGGACGCAACGCCCAGCTCGCCGAGCTGGAGGTCCGTGAGGCCGAGGAGTCGTCGGTCGACCTCGCCGCCGGCAAGACCCTCACGGCGAGCAGCCACACCGAGACGTACGTGGCGGCCCACGGCAACGACGGCAACCGGGCCAGCTACTGGGAGAGCCGCAACAACGCACTCCCGCAGTGGATCCAGGCGGACCTCGGAGCATCCGTCCGGGTGAACCGGGTCGTCCTGCGCCTGCCCGACGGCTGGCCGCAGCGGACCCAGACGCTGAAAATCCAAGGCAGCACCGACGGTTCGGACTTCAGCGACCTGACCGCGGCCGAGGCGTACGGCTTCGACGCCGCGGGCGGACAGTCGGCGACCGTCTCCTTCGACGCGACCACGACCCGCCACGTACGGGTGCTCGTCACCACCAACTCGGTGCAGCCGGCCGCGCAGGTCGCCGAACTGGAGGTCTACGGGCCGGAAACCGGGGACACGCAGGCACCCACCACCCCCGCCGACCTGGCCTTCACCGAGCCGTCCACCGGGCAGATCAGACTGACCTGGAAGGCGTCCTCGGACGACACGGGGGTCACCGGCTACGACATCTACGCCGGGAACACGCTGCTGACCACGGTGGCGGGCGACGTCACCACCTACACCGACACCCGGCCCGCCGGCGAGAGCGTCTCCTACCACGTCCGCGCGAGGGACGCGGCGGGCAACGTGTCGGGCAACAGCGACACCGTCACCCGCGAGGGCGACCCGGGTGACACGCAGGCGCCCACCGCCCCCTCGGGGCTGGCCTTCACCGAACCGTCCCCGGGACAGATCAAGCTGTCCTGGCAGGCGTCCTCGGACGACAAGGGCGTGACCGGCTACGACATCTACGCCGACAACGTGCTCCGCAGGAGCGTGGCCGGTGACGTCACCACGTACACCGACACGCAGTCCACGGCCACGACCGTCAGCTACGTCGTCCGGGCCAAGGACGCGGCCGGCAACATATCCGGCGCCAGCAACACCGTGACCCGCAACGGCTCGACGAACGCCGCCTCCAACGTGGCCGTCGGCAAGCCGATCACCGCCTCGTCCGTGGTCCACACGTACGTCGCGGCCAACGCCAACGACAACTCCCTCACCACCTACTGGGAGGGAGCGGGCGGCAGCTACCCCAACAACCTGACCGTGAAGCTCGGGTCCAACACCGACACCGAGAGCGTCGTCGTGAAGCTGAACCCCGACAGCAGCTGGGGCGCGCGCACCCAGAACATCCAGGTCCTCGGGCGGGAGCAGGACGCCACGTCCTTCACGAGCCTGGCCGCCGCCAAGGAGTACGCGTTCAGCCCCGCGACGGGCAACACGGTGACGATCCCGGTCGCCGCCAGGGTTGCCGACGTCCAGCTGAGGTTCACCGCCAACAGTGGGTCCGGAGCCGGCCAGGTCGCCGAGTTCCAGGTGCTGGGCGCGCCGGCCCCCAACCCGAACCTGCAGGTCTCGGCCGTCAACGCCTCCCCGGCCACGCCGGTGGAGTCGGACGACATCACACTCTCGGCGACCGTACGCAACACGGGCGCCCTCGCCGCTCCGGCGGGCAGGCTCGACTTCGAACTGGGAGGCTCCAAGGTCGCCACCGCCTCGGTGGGCGCTCTCGCCGCCGGGGCCTCCACGCAGGTCACCGCCGGTATCGGAGCACGTGACGCGGGCAGCTACACGCTGGGTGCGGTCGTCGACCCGGCGGGCGAGATCATCGAGCAGAACGAGACCGACAACCGCTACACCGCCGGCACCCCGCTGGTCGTGAAGCCGGTCTCCAGCTCGGACCTCGTCGCGAGCGCGGTCACCACCACCCCGTCCTCCCCGGCCGAGGGTGACACCGTGACCTTCTCCGTCGCCCTCAGGAACCAGGGCACCGTCGCCTCCGCGAGCGGCAGCCACGGCATCACCCTCAACCTGGTCGACGCCAAGGGCGCCACGGTGAAAACCCTCACCGGAGCGCACAACGGGGCCATCGCCGCGGCCTCCACGACGGCGGCCGTCCCCCTCGGCACCTGGACGGCCGTCAACGGCTCGTACACGCTGAAGCTGGTGGTCGCCGACGACGCCAACGAACTGCCGGTGAAGCGCGAGAACAACACCCGCACCGAATCGCTCTTCGTCGGGCGCGGTGCCGACATGCCGTTCGACATGTACGAGGCGGAGGACGGCGTCACGGGCGGCGGCGCCGAGGTGGTCGGCCCCAGCCGGACCGTCGGCGACGTCGCGGGCGAGGCGTCGGGACGCAAGGCGGTCACGCTCGACAGCACGGGCAACTACGTCGAGTTCACCACCCGGGCGTCCACGAACACGCTGGTCACCCGGTTCTCCATCCCGGACTCCGCAGGCGGCGGCGGCATCGAGTCGAAGCTCAACATCTATGTGGACGGCACCTTCCTGAAGGCCGTCGACCTCACCTCGAAGTACGCGTGGCTGTACGGGAACGAGACCGGACCCGGCAACTCCCCGGGCGCCGGAGCACCCCGGCACATCTACGACGAGGCGAACGTCATGCTGGGCAGGACCGTTCCGGCCGGCAGCAGGATCCGGCTGCAGAAGGACGCGGCCAACACCAGCACCTACGCGATCGACTTCGTCAGCCTGGAGCAGGTCTCCCAGGTCGCCAACCCGGATCCGGCCACGTACACCGTGCCCGCCGGTTTCACCCACCAGGACGTGCAGAACGCCTTGGACAAGGTCCGCACGGACACCACCGGAACCCTGGTGGGCGTGTACCTGCCGGCCGGTGACTACTCCACGGCCAGTAAGTTCCAGGTCTACGGCAAGGCGGTGAAGGTCGTCGGCGCGGGTCCCTGGTACACCCGCTTCCACGCCCCGTCCACGCAGGACAACACCGACATCGGGTTCCGTGCGGAGGCAAGTGCGAAGGGTTCGTCGTTCTCGAACTTCGCGTACTTCGGCAACTACACGTCCCGCATCGACGGGCCGGGCAAGGTGTTCGACTTCTCCAACGTCTCGGACATCGTGATCGACAACATCTGGAACGAGCACATGGTGTGCCTCTACTGGGGTGCGAACACCGACAACGTCACCATCAAGAACTCCCGGATCCGGAACATGTTCGCCGACGGCATCAACATGACCAACGGATCCACCGACAACCACGTCACCAACAACGAGGCGCGTGCCACCGGGGACGACAGCTTCGCGCTGTTCTCGGCGATCGACGGCGGCGGCGCGGACATGAAGAACAACGTGTACGAGAACCTGACGTCCATCCTCACCTGGCGTGCCGCGGGTGTGGCCGTGTACGGCGGGTACGACAACACCTTCCGCAACATCCACATCGCCGACACCCTGGTCTACTCCGGCATCACCGTCAGTTCACTGGACTTCGGCTATCCGATGAACGGATTCGGGACCGGTCCCACCGCGATCGAGAACGTGTCGATCGTACGGTCGGGCGGGCACTTCTGGGGGTCGCAGACCTTCCCGGGCATCTGGCTCTTCTCGGCCTCCAAGGTCTTCCAGGGCATCCGGATCTCCCATGTGGACATCGTCGACCCGACGTACAGCGGGATCATGTTCCAGACGAACTACGTCGGCGGGCAGCCCCAGTTCCCGATCAAGGACACGGTGCTCACCGACATCTCGATCACCGGGGCGCGCAGGAGCGGTGACGCGTTCGACGCGAAGTCCGGATTCGGGCTCTGGGCCAACGAGATGCCCGAGGCGAGCCAGGGCCCCGCGGTCGGTGAGGTCACGTTCAACGGGCTGGAGATGAGTGGCAACGCCCAGGACGTGAAGAACACCACCTCCACTTTCAAGATCAACATCAATCCGTAGGGAGCGGGTGCGGGGGTGGCCCGCTATATCCGCGGGCCACTCCACCTGCACTCCGATCCCCGTACGCGCCTTGCAGCGGGAAGTCGGGAGTTTGCAGGAATTGCGCTAGCGTTGCGGTCATGACGCGACGACTTGCCCAGGTGGCGAAGCAGGTAGGGGTCAGTGAGGCCACGGTCAGCCGCGTGCTCAACGGCAAACCCGGAGTCTCCCGGACCACCCGGCAGTCGGTGCTGACCGCACTCGACGTGCTGGGCTACGAACGGCCGACCCAGCTGCGCGGCGAGCGGGCCCGGCTCGTGGGGCTGGTCCTGCCCGAGCTGCAGAACCCGATCTTTCCGGCCTTCGCCGAGGTGATCGGCGGCTCCCTCGCGCAGCAGGGCCTCACGCCCGTGCTGTGCACCCAGACCAAGGGCGGCGTCTCCGAGGCCGACTACGTCGAACTGCTCCTCCAGCAGCAGGTGTCCGGCGTCGTCTTCGCGGGAGGGCTCTTCGCCCAGGCCGACGAACCCCACGACCACTACCGTCGGCTCGCCGACCGCCGCATCCCGGTCGTGCTCATCAACGCCCCCATCGAGGGGCTGGACTTCCCCTGCGTGTCGTGCGACGACGCCGTCGCGGTCGAGCGGGCGTGGCGCCATCTGGTGTCCCTCGGCCACGAGCGCATCGGCCTCGTCCTCGGGCCCTCCGACCACGTGCCCTCCCGGCGCAAGCTCGCCGCGGCGCTCGCCGTCGCGGGAGCGCTCCCGGCGGACCGTGTCGAGCGCTCCCTGTTCTCCCTGGAGGGCGGCCGTGCCGCGGCCTCGCGCCTGCTGGAGCGGGGTGTCACCGGGATCGTCTGCGCGAGCGACCCGCTGGCCCTGGGTGCCGTGCGGGCCGCCCGCCGGCGCGGCCTCGCGGTCCCCACGGACGTATCGGTCGTCGGCTTCGACGACTCCGCCTTCATGAACTGCACCGACCCGCCTCTGACCACGGTCCGTCAGCCCATCGAGGCGATGGGACGGGCGGCTGTCGAACTGCTCTCCACGCTGATCCAGGGCGGCGCCGTACCGCCCGGCGAGCTCCTCTTCGAACCCGAGCTGGTGGTCCGGGGATCGACGGCGAAGGTGCGCCGCTGAGGGGTCCCGCGGCGGCCGGTGCGCGGGCGTGCGCCACGCGCCGGATGCGGAGGGCTGTCAAACATTTACGAAAAGTGCGCGAGATATTGCGTTCACATGTCGGCGGTGGTTGAGTGAGCCGCGCCCCGGCAGAGAGTTCGCCGAGGGCCTTCCATGCTCATGCCCGAAGGGGACCACCGATGAGAAGTGCTGGCTTCCGCCGATCTCGCACACGTCGAACCTCCGCCGCCGCGCTCGTCACCGCCCTCGCCCTGACTGCCCTTGCCTCCTGCGGCACGAGCAGCAGCAACAGCGAGGAAGGCGACAACGCCTCAGGTAGCGGCTCGTCCGATCCGTCAGCACCGCTGGACCCGAAGGCCGAGGTGACGCTGTCGATCGACTGCATGCCGCCGGCCGCGAAGGCCGCGGAGCTGCGGGAGTGGAAAGAGGACATCAAGGCGTTCGGCAAGATCTACCCGAACGTCAAGATCAACGGGAAGTCCACGCCCGGACAGTGCCTGGAGCCGCCGCGCTTCACGGCGATGCTCAAGGGCAAGTCGCAGCCCGACGTCTTCTACGCCTACTTCACCGACCTCCAGCAGGTGCTGGACAACGACGGGGCGGAGGACATCTCCGCGTACGTCACCGACAGGACCGTCCCCGCGCTGAAGGACATCCAGCCGCAGGTGATCGACGTCGCGCGCAAGGACGGCAAGCTCTACGCCCTGCCGACCAGCAACTACACCATGGGCCTGATCATCAACCGGAAGCTGTTCACGCAGGCCGGCCTGGACCCGAACACCCCGCCGTCCACATGGGAAGAGGTCCGCGCGGCCTCCAAGAAGATCGCGGCGCTCGGCAGGGGTGTCGCCGGCTTCGGCGAGTACAGCGCCGGCAACAACGGCGGCTGGCACTTCGCCGCCACGCAGTACGGCCTCGGCGGTGACGTGGTGGACCCCAGTGGCAGGAAGGCTGCCTTCAACGACGACAAGGGCAAGCAGGTCCTCCAGCAGCTGCACGACATGCGCTGGAAGGACGACAGCATGGGGCAGACCCAGCTGCTGAAGTGGGGCGACCTGCAGAAGCAGATATCCACCGACAAACTGGGCATGTTCCTCGCCGCGCCCGACGACATCGCCTACATGGTGCAGCAACTCGGCGCGAAGTACGAGAACTTCGGACTCGGCCCGATCCCCGGAGCACAGGGCACCCTCTTCGGCGGCAACAACTACATGATCAAGAAGGGCAGTTCGCCCGACAAGATCAAGGCCGCCGTCGCCTGGCTGAACTTCAAGAATCTCAGCCCCGGCAAGGGACAGTTCGACTGGGCGCGCACCAAGGCCGACCAGCTGCCCGTCGGTCTGCCGCAGCCGAACTTCTTCACCGGCGAGAGCAAGACCACGGACGACGCGGCACGTGCCGCGAACGCGACCATGCCGGTCGAGAACTTCAAGGCCTTCATGGACAACCCCGTCCAGGGCAAGGCCGAGCCCCCGAAGGCCCAGGAGATCTACAAGATCCTCGACGTCGCGATGTCAGGAGTCCTGACCAACGAGGACGCCGACATCGACAAGCTGCTCGACACCGCGGAGCAGCAGGTCAACCAGGTCCTGGCGAATCAGTGACGGACGCGCGGGGCCGGGCCGCCCGGCCCCGCGATCCGGACCGCCCGACCGCGAGTGACCGAACCGGCACCGAGGAGACACCATGTCGGCCCCCACCCTGTCCACGAGCAAGCCGAGCCCGGCACCCCGTGGACACCACCGCCCGGCCGGGCGGGACGCCGCCCGCGAGGAGTTCGTGCGCGCCCTGCGCCGTAACCTCTCCGCGCACGGCTTCCTGATCGGCGCGGTTCTCTGCTTCTCGTTCTTCTCCTGGTACCCGATGGTCCGGGAGTTCTTCCTGGCCTTCCAGAAGACCGAGGACGGACGTACGACCTGGGCCGGCTGGTCCAACCTGAGCTACGTCTTCAACGACCCGGCTTTCTGGCAGGCCTGGCGCAACACCCTGCTCTTCACCGTGCTCGCACTCGTCCTGGGCTTCGCGGTCCCGTTCGTCATCGCCGTCGTGCTCAACGAGTTCCGGCACGCCCGGGGATACCTGCGACTGCTGGTCTACCTGCCGGTCATGCTGCCGCCGGTCGCGTCCGTCCTGCTCTTCAAGTACTTCTACGACCCCGGCTACGGACTCTTCAACCGCATCTTCGAATTCCTCCATCTGCCCGCCCAGCAATGGCTCCAGGATCCCGATACCTCGATGCTGTCCGTCGTCATCGCGGCCACCTGGATGAACATGGGCGGAGCCACCCTGATCTACCTCGCCGCCCTCCAGGGAATCCCGGGCGAGCTGTACGAGGCGGCCGAGCTCGACGGGGCCGGTCTGCTGCGCAAGATCTGGCACGTCACCATCCCGCAGACCCGGCTCATCCTGTCGCTGCTGCTGCTCATGCAGATCATCGCGACGATGCAGGTGTTCACCGAGCCCTTCCTGCTCACCAACGGAGCGGGTCCCGAAGGCTCCACCACGACGGTCGTTTACCTCATCTACCAGTACGCCTTCAACTTCAACAACTACGGCGGCGCGGCGGCTCTCGGACTCGTCCTGCTCGTCGTACTCGCGGGATTCTCCGCCGTGTACGTACGCCTCAGCCGCAGCAGCGAAGACTAGGACGGGAGCACAACGATGGCATCGAACACGCTTGTCTCCCGGCGCGGGACCGGAGGGCCGCGCGCCGGCCGACGCCGGAGCCGTGAGACCGACCAGGGCCGCCAGCGCACCCTGATCTCACCGGCCCAGCTGGGCCGCCGCCGCGGAAAGGCGGTCTACTGGATCGTCTTCGCCCTGGTCCTCGTCGGCTTCACCCTTGCCTTCCTCGGCCCCCTGTACTGGATGGTCACCGGCGGCCTGAAGACCACCCAGGAAGTCGTACAGAGCCCGCCCACGGCCTTTCCCACCTCGATCCACACGGAGAACTACTCCCAGGCGTGGAACGTGATGGACCTGTCCCGGCTGCTCTTGAACACCCTGTACTACGCGTTCGGCGCGCTGGCCTTCCAGCTGGTCTTCGACGTGGCCGCCGCCTACTCGCTGTCCAAACTGCGGCCGCTCTTCGGCAAGGTCATCCTCGGCATGATGCTCGCCACCCTGATGATCCCGGCGACCGTCCTCGTCGTCCCGCAGTACCTCACCGTGCTCGACGTGCCGATCTTCGAGCGCAACCTGCTCAACTCGCCCTGGGTGATCTGGCTCCCCTCCGTCACCAACGCCTTCAACATCTTCCTGCTGAAGCGGTTCTTCGACTCCATCCCGCGCGAACTGCTGGACGCCGCCGCCATCGACGGCGCCTCACCCCTGCGCACCTTGCGCTCGGTGGTGCTGCCCATCTCCCGGCCGATCCTCGGCGTCGTCTCCATCTTCGCGGTCGTCGGGGTGTGGAAGGACTTCCTCTGGCCCATGCTCACGCTGCCCGACCCGGGCAGACAGACGCTCAACGTGGGCATCTACTCGCTGGCCAGCGGAGTGCCGGAGAACGTCCTCATCGCCGCGCTCACCATCGCGTCCGTCCCGACCCTGCTGATCTTCCTGCTCTTCCAGCGCAACATCATGAGCGGTCTCACCGCGGGCGGCCTCAAGGGCTAGCAGTACCCCGCCGTCCCCACCAGCACTCCGCCGCCGGTCCTCCCACCACGCGCCCCGCGTCCGGGGCCGGCGGCGGAGTACCTCCCTGCCCGAAAGGAACGTCACGTGGCAGCCATCCGTCCGACCGAGGCCACCGCACCCTGGTGGCGCGACGCCGCCATCTACCAGATCTACGTACGCAGCTTCGCCGACGGCGACGGGGACGGCACCGGCGACCTCGCGGGAGTGCGGGCCCGGCTGCCCTATCTCGTGGAACTGGGCGTGGACGCCCTCTGGTTCACCCCCTGGTACCTCTCACCGCTGGCCGACGGCGGCTACGACGTCGCCGACTACCGTGCCATCGACCCCGCCTTCGGCCACCTCGCCGAGGCGGAGAAGCTCATCGCGGAGGCCCGCGAGCTGGGCATCCGCACCATCATCGACATCGTCCCCAACCACGTCTCCGACCGGCACAGCTGGTTCCGCTCGGCCCTCGCGGCAGCCCCCGGCAGCCCCGAGCGCGACCTCTTCCACTTCCGGTCAGGGCGAGGCGAGCACGGCGAGATCCCGCCCAACGACTGGGTATCCGAATTCGGCGGCACCCCCTGGACCCGGCTCGACGACGGCCAGTGGTACCTCCACCTGTTCGCCCCCGAGCAGCCGGACCTCAACTGGGCGCACCCGGCGGTCCGCCAGGAACACGAGGACGTCCTGCGCTTCTGGTTCGAGCGCGGCGTCGCCGGTGTACGGATCGACTCGGCGGCCCTCCTCGCGAAGGACCCCGCCCTGCCCGACTTCACCGAAGGCGTCGACCCCCACCCGTACACCGACCGTGACGAGCTCCACGGGATCTACCGCTCCTGGCGCGCCATCGCGGACGAGTACGACGGCGTCTTCGTCGGTGAGGTCTGGCTCCCGGACTCCGAGCGCTTCGCCCGCTACCTGCGCCCCGACGAGCTGCACACCGCCTTCAACTTCACCTTCCTGGCCTGCCCCTGGGACCCCGCACGGCTGCGCTCCGCGATCGACGACACCCTCGCCGAACACGCCCCCGTCGACGCCCCCGCCACCTGGGTGCTGTGCAACCACGACGTGACCCGGACCGTCACCCGGTACGGACGCCAGGAGACCGGCTTCGACTTCGCCGCCAAGGTCTTCGGCACCCCGACCGACCTGGAGCTGGGCACCCGCAGGGCCCGCGCCGCCGCCCTGCTGTCGCTGGCCCTGCCGGGCGCCGTCTACCTCTACCAGGGCGAGGAGCTCGGCCTGCCCGAGGCCGACATTCCCCGGGAGCGGATCCAGGACCCGATGCACCTGCGCTCCGGCGGCATCGACCCCGGGCGCGACGGCTGCCGGGTGCCGCTGCCGTGGTCCGGCCGGGAACCGTTCGCGGGATTCGGCTCCGAGACCGAACCCTGGCTGCCGCAGCCCGCCTCCTGGCCCGCGTACGCCGCCGACGCGCAGAGCACCGACCCAGGGTCGATGCTCGCCCTCTACCGGGAGGCCCTGCGCCTGCGCCGCACCGCACCGGGATTCGCCGCAGCCCCGGGGGAGACGGCCGACGGCCGGCTGAACTGGCTGCCGTCCGGCCCCGGGGTGCTCGCCTTCGCCAGGAACCACGGGCTGGTCTGCGTCGTCAACCTGTCCGGCGGCCCGGTCCCGCTCCCCGCCCACACCGACGTCCTGCTGAGCAGTGGCCCGCTGGACGCGGCCGGCCTGCTGCCCGACGACACGGCGGTCTGGCTGCGGAGCTGACACCACCGCCGGAGGGCGGCCCGCCCCGGGCCGCCCTCCGGCACGGGTCCCGGGGTGGCCCGGCGGAGGAGCGGGGGAGCGGCGCCTGCGGCACAGTGGTCCTATGGACGATCTCAACGCTCTCGCCGACGAGCACCTGACCGCGGCCCGTGCGAACGCGCACGGACGCAGCGCGCACCTGCTGCTGCGGCAGGAACCGCTGCGGCAGACGGTGATCGCACTCACCTCGGGATCCGCCCTCGACGAGCACAACGCGCCGCCCGCCGCATCGCTCCAGGTGCTGCGGGGCTCGGTCCGGCTCACCGCCGCCTCCGGGGACGTGGAACTGCGATCGGGCGTGCTGCACCCGATTCCCCAGGAGCGGCACGGACTGCTGGCCCTGGAGGACGCCGTGGTGCTGCTGACCGCGGTGAACGACTGAGGCCACGGGCAACCCGCATACACCGGCGGGAACGAGGCATGAGAGAAAGGTGGCAGCCGGGCGTCCCACGACGGCACCCGGCCCACCGATCCATCCCTCGTCCCCCGGAGTACCAGCGTGCCCAGCAGGACCGACGCCCCCACCGCGGAACGCACCCCGCCCGCGCCGGGGCAGGCCCCACCGAACTGGCGCACCGCCCTGCGCCGGACCCCGGTCTCCCTCTGGAACGACGACCTCTCCGACTGGGCGGCGGCCCTCACGTACTACGCCATCCTCGCCCTGCTGCCCGCGCTCCTGGTCACCGTCTCCGTCATCGGCCTCGCGAACCCCGGCGCCACCAGCACCCTGATCACCGACATCACCGCCTTCGCGCCCGCCGAGTCCGGAGCGGCACTGCGCCAGCCCCTGGAGGCGGCCACCCACGAGCGCACCGCGGTGTGGCTGCTCGTGGCCACCGGCAGCGTGAGCGCCGTCTGGTCCGCCTCCAGCTATCTGGCGGTCTTCCGCAGAGCGCTGCACGCCATGCACCGGGTGAAGGACACCAGGCCCCCGCTGCGCCAGGCGCACATCATCGTGGCGTCCGCGATCGGACTGCTCGTCCTGCTGATGGCCAGCGCCTTCGCCCTCGTCCTCACCGGCCCGCTGGCACGCTGGTTCGGGGAGCGGACCGGACTCACCCGGGCCGGGGCGACCGTGTGGGAGGGCCTCAAGTGGCCCGTCCTGCTCTTCCTGGTCGCCTGCCTGATCCTGGTCCTCTTCAGCACCGGCCCGCGTACCGCCCGAGGCATCAGGCGAGGGCTGCCGGGCGGGGTGCTCGCCGCGTTCCTGTGGCTGTTCGCCTCGGCCGGATTCGCGCTGTACGCCACGCACGTCGGCAGCTACAGCCGGCTCTACGGATCGCTGGCCGGTCTGGTCGTCTTCCTGATCTGGATCTGGTTCGCCAACCTGGCACTGCTGACGGGCGCCCAGTTCAACGTCGAACTGGCCCGCACGGAGGAGGCCGGCAGCTGAGCCGCCGGCCCTTGTGGGAGCGCTCCCAGATGGGCAGGATGGAGCGATGACCAAGGCTGCGCACGTACGTGCCTACCGCCCGGGCGACCGCGACGCCCTCGCCGACATCTGTATCCGCACGGCCGACAACGGTGGAGACTCCCGGCACCTGTACCCCGACCCCGGGCTGATGCCGGCGCTGTTCGCCGAGCCCTACGCCCACCTCGAACCCGAGCTCACGTTCGTCCTGGACGACGGGACGGGGCAGGCGGTCGGCTACATCCTGGGAACGGCGGACACCCGGCGCTTCGCCGACGCGTTCCGCGAGGTCTGGCTCCCGCGGGTGACGGAGCGCTTCCCCGAGCCCGGCGGGCCGCCGCGCACGCACACCGAGGACATGACCGCCCTCCTGTACGACCCCGAGCGCATGATCCTGCCCCAGCTGGACGGGCATCCGGCGCACCTGCACATCGACCTGCTGCCGCCCTGGCAGCGCAAAGGGTTCGGACGGGAGCTGATGGGGACCTTCCTGGGCGCGCTCCACACCCTCGGGGTCCCGGCCGTCCACCTGTCCATGCTGACGGCGAACACCCCGGCCAGGGCGTTCTACGACCGGCTCGGTTTCCACGAGATCGCGGTTCCCGACCCCGGGCCGCTCACCTTCCTGGGACGCCCCACGGAGGGGTGTGGCGGCCGAGGGGTGGGCAGGTAGTGGGATGCGACCTCGGGAGAGGGCCGAGGCACGGGTGCGGAGGGGTGAGTGAGACGTGAGGGAACAGAGCGCATGGAGGTTCACGGACGACCGCGGGCGGCTGACCGCGGTGGACCCGCGCCCGTCGCGGGTCCTCGCGTACGTCCAGGCGGGGGCGACGCTGTGGGACCACGGGATACACCCGGAGGGGATCTTCGGTTCCGGTCACGACGGCCCGGAGCCCGACCCCGCGAAGACCGGCACGCTCGCACCGGGCGCAGTGGACTACCGGGGTGCGGGTGACGGCCTGGACGTGGAAACCCTGTTACGCGGCGGCCCGGACCTGGTCGTGGCCGTCAGTTACGGACACGGCCAGATCTACGGGCTGGACCCGGACACCGCCAAGCACCTGGAGGAGCGGGTCCCGGTCGTCGTGATCGACGTGGGCCAGGCCCGCACCCTGGACCGGGTGTCCGAGCGGTTCGCGGAGCTGGCCCGCTCGCTCGGCGGTGCACCGGCGCCGGCCGCCGTACACGACCTCCGGGCCGCGCGGGAACGGCTCCGCGATGCGGCGGGCGCCTCGCCCGACGGCCCCCGGGTGGTGGCGCTGTCGCCGGCCGGGCAGGAGCAGGCACACGTCGCCCGCCCCCGGATGTGGCCCGAACTGCGGGTGCTGGCCGAGCTCGGGGTCACCCTGGTGTCCCCGGCCGAGGGTACGGGGGTCAACTGGTCCACCACCGGCTGGACGGACGCGGCGGAGCTCCGGCCGCACATCGTCCTCACGGACATCCGGTCCAACGCGACGCCGCTCGACGAGATCGACGCCCCCGCCTGGTCGGCGGTCGCAGGGGGAGCCCTGACCGTGCCGTGGAACCCGGAGCCCGTGTGCAGCCCACAGGCCCACGCGCGCTTCCTCGGACTCGTGGCGGACGCGGTGGAGGCGGCGACGGGCGGCTGACGCGGACGGACCGCCCGGTCGGCAGACAGGCCGACTGCTGCTCCGTACGGACGTGCCGGATCGCGCCCGTCACCGCGGTTCGCGAGGCTGGCCCGGATGCGGGGACACGCGATCCCCCGTACCTCCGAGGGCAGGAGCAGGAATGCAGCAGGACAAGCACCCGTCGTACCGCCCCGTGGTCTTCCGCGACCGTTCCGCCGGCTACGCCTTTCTGACCCGGTCCACCGCGTCGAGCGACCAGACCATCGACTGGGACGACGGCAACAGCTACCCCGTCATCGACGTGGAGATCTCGGCGGAGAGCCACCCGTTCTTCACGGGCAAGGCGCGTGTGGTCGACACCGAGGGACAGGTCGCCAAATTCGAGCGCCGGTACGGGGACGAGTCAGGCAAGGACGAAGGGGGCAAGGGAGCCTCCTGATCCCTTACCTTCCCGGGACGCACGCCCCTGCGCGGGAGACGGGCCCGATGCCGCGCCTCCGGTGACCCGGGCCACGAACGGGGCGTGCGCGGTGCTCCCGGACGCGGTGCCGTGCACGGCCGGGCACCCGCCACGGCCGGGCCCGCGCACGGCTCCGTGCCCCGCGTACCGTCACCCGGGTTCGTACAGGTCTGACCAGCACACCTGTACCCGGGTGGTGAGTGTCCTCGCCCCCGCCCCGGTCGTTTAGATCTGCATGACCGTGCCCCTTACCGACACCGCCCCACTATCCACCGTCGATCTGCTGACCGGCGTCCTCCTGGGCGCCGGCTACCGCCGCGAGCACGGCTTCTGGCAGCGGCTGATCAGTACAGAACCGTTCCGCCGCCCCGCGGGCGGGACCCCCGAGGAGCGCCTGGGCCTCGCCTACGAAAGGCTGCGCATCCTCAACCGCTCCCTCGACAGCGGAGCACGCCTCGCCGCCGACCCGCGCGCACTCGCCGCCCTGCACGAATGGCTGGGCCCGGTGGACCCCGCGCTCACCACCGTGGCGGGCATCCACTACAACCTCTTCCTCGGCAGCCTCCTCGACCACGACGCCGTCGGCAGCCGCGACCTGTCGGACCACCTGACGATGCGCCGCGTCGGCACCTTCCTCTGTACGGAGGTGGCGCACGGCAACGACGCGGCGGCCATGGAGACCACCGCCACGTACGACCGCGCGCGCGACGGCTTCGTGCTGCACACTCCGAACGCGGGTGCGCAGAAGTTCATGCCCAACACCAGCCCGGCGGGCGGGCCGAAGTCCGGACTGGTCGCCGCGCGTCTGATGGACGACGGCGAGGACCACGGGATCCGCCTCTTCCTCGTACCGCTCACCGACGACGTGCGGGCTCTGCCCGGGGTACGCGTGCGGCGTCTGCCCGCCAGGATGGGCAGCCCCGTGGACCACTGCCTGACCGCGTTCGACCAGCTGTTCGTGGAGCGGTCCGCGTTGCTGGGAGCGCGGGAGGGAGGCGGCGGGCAGGGGGACTTCAGCAGCACGCGGGCCGATCGCCGGCGACGCTTCCTGACCTCCATCGGCCGGGTCGTTCCCGGCCGGATCTCCATGAGCGCCTGCGCCGCGGGCTCGGCCAGGGCCACCCTCGCCGTCGCCGTCCGCTACGGCGGGCACCGGATGATCTCCGGTGCCCGGGGCGCCCGTACCGTCCCCGTCAACGCCCACCGGACCCACCACGGGCCGCTCGCCTCGGCCATGGCGACGGTGTTCGCCATGAGTCTTCTGCACCGCCGGGCGCTGGACCGGTGGGAGGTCTGCACCGAGGAGGACCGGGCCGCGGCGGAACGGCTCGTCGCCGTCGCCAAGGCCTGGATCACCTGGCAGGCACGCGCCGTCATCGTCCAGTGCCGTGAACGCTGCGGTGCGCAGGCGTTGCTGGAGAACAACGGCATGACCGAGCTCGTCACCGGCGTGGAGGGCGCCATCACCGCGGAGGGCGACAACGTCGCCCTGTACAGCAAGGCGGCCGCGGACCTGCTCCTCGCGGCCGACCCCGACCGGTGGGACACCCCGCTCGACCGCACCCCCGGTGACCTGGCCGATCCGTACTTCCTCGGCAGACTCCTCGCGGCCGTCGAGAAGATCTGGTTCGGCCGGGCCAGGGAGCGGTTGCTCTCGGCGATCCACGACGACAGGCTCGCACGGTGGAACGCGGGCTCCGGGCCCGCCCTGCGCGGAGTCGAGGCCCACGCCTACCGGCAGGCCGCCGAGGCCTTCGCGCAGGCACGCGCCGCGCTGCCCGGCGGGGCCGCGCGGGAGCGGCTGACGGAGCTGGAGCGGCTGTTCGCCCTCGAATGGGTGGCCCGCAACAGCGGCGACCTGCTGGCCGCGGGTCTCCTGAGCGCCGATCAGGTCGACCAGTTGCCCGACGCCACCGAGGAGCTGATCGCGGCCGTCGCCGCGCACGCCCCCGAACTGGCCGAGTCCTTCGCGCTGCCCGCCGAACTGCTCGCGGACTGGCCGATCGCGGGACCCGACTACGCCGACGCGTACGACGACCCCGAGGGGCCCTGGCAGGCCGGGGCGGCGCTCGCGTCGGCGGGCACGGTGTGAGCGCCGAACGGGCCGTTCGCGGACGCCCCGGCACCACCGTCCCGGGCCGCCGGGGTGTGCGCGAGACCATGGAGATCCTCGGTCTGCGGGCCGTTCTGCTGGCGTACTGGGGCACCACATCCCTGCTCGCCCGCCGCACGAAACCCCAGGCCGGTTGAGGCGAATCGGTTCGCCGCACACCCTGACGGCACGATGGGCAACCAGTGGGCGAGGGAGGTGCGCGGGGGTGTGCGGCAGATGCCTGTGCACCCCCTCCCGGCGCGTGCGGGCCGCCCGATCGCTGCGTGATAGCTTGCAGACGCCAGTCGCACTCCACGTGGAGTCAGGGAATCCGGTGAGAGTCCGGAGCTGACGCGCAGCGGTGAGGGGGACGGGCGGGGCCAACAGCCACTGGGACACTCTCGGGTGCCCCGGGAAGGCGTCCCGTCCGGACGAACCCGAGTCCGAAAACCTGCTGGCACCCCGCTTCCGTACCGGGAGCGGTATTCCGTACGGGCTTCGCGCAAGAGCCCAGAGACGCAGAGGGATTCCGTGCCGTCCATACCCAGTGCCGTACGCCGAACCGTCATGCTCACCGCGGGACTTGTCCTGATCGGTGCCTGCGGCGGCGGGAACACGAGCCCGTCCGGAGAGGCCGCGAAGGACGGCGGTGCCGGATATCCGGTGACGCTGAAGAACTGCGGTCGCACGGTGACGGTCGGGGCCGCACCGCGCCGCGCGGTCTCCCTGAACCAGGGATCGACCGAGATCCTGTTCTCCCTGGGCCTCGCCGACCGGCTCGTGGGCACCGCGACCTGGACCGACCCGGTGATGAAGGGCCTGGAGAAGGCCGACGCCGCGGTACCCCGCATCGCGGATAACAACCCCTCGTCGGAGAAGGTCCTCGACAAGGAACCCGACTTCGTCAGCGCCTCGTTCGAGTCGACACTCGGCAAGGGCGGTGTCGCGCCCCGCGAGCAGTTCGAGAAGCTCGGTGTGCCGACCTACCTCTCGCCGACCGACTGCACGGCCAAGGACAACACCGGCAGCAGCGACGGCTCCCGCACGAAGCCCCTCACCATGGACAGCGTCTACGGCGAAGTCCACGACCTGGCGAAGGTGTTCGGCGTGCAGGAGCGGGGCGACGCACTCGTCGCCGATCTCCGGAAGCGGATCGGGACGGCGACCGCGGACATCGACGCCTCCGGCACCACCCTGCTCTACTGGTTCGCGAACTCCGAGGCCCCCTACCTGGCCGGCTGCTGCGGAGCGCCCGGCATCATCACCAAGGAACTCGGCGCGAAGAACGTCTTCGACGACACCCACGAGGAATGGCCCCAGATCAACTGGGAGACCGTCGCCGACCGCAACCCCGACGTCCTCGTCATCGGCGACCTGACGCGCAAGTCGCAGACCGCCGAGAGCGCCGAGAAGAAGATCGAGTTCCTGGAGACCAACCCCGCCACGAAGAACATGGACGCGGTCCGGCACAAGCGCTACGTCCTCCTCAGCGGCCAGGCGATGAACCCGACCATCCGCACCGTCGAGGGCGTGGAGGCGGTCGCCGCCGGGCTGCGCTCCTTCGGGCTCGCCGGGTGACCGTCACCCGCGGAGCGACCGTCACCGAACAGGCCCCGGGCGTACTTCCGGACAGAGCGCCCGCCCGCGTCCTGCGCGACGGCCTGCTCTGGAGCGGCGGTGTCGCCCTGCTGCTCCTGTCCGTCGCGGTCGCCGTCACGATCGGGCCGGCCCGCATCTCCGTCCCCGACGTCTGGTCCGCGGTGGCCTCCCACCTCGGTCTGGGCGACACCCGGCTCACCCCGATCCGGGACGGCATCATCTGGAACCTGCGCATGCCCCGCACCCTGCTCGCCGCGGTCTGCGGGGCGGGGCTCGCCGTGTGCGGAACGGTGATGCAGTCCCTGCTGCGCAACCCGCTCGCCGACCCGTTCGTCCTCGGCGTGTCCTCCGGGGCGTCCACCGGAGCGGTCGTCGTCGTCGTCCTCGGGGTCGGCGGGGGAGCGGTGTCGATCTCCACCGGGGCCTTCGTCGGTGCCCTGTGCTCGTTCGCCCTCGTGCTCCTGCTCAGCCACACCCTCGGCGGATCGACCGACCGGGTCGTGCTGTCCGGGGTCGCCGCCATGCAGCTGTTCTCCGCGCTCACCTCCTTCGTCGTGATGACGGCCGCCGACGCCGAACAGACCCGGGGCGTGCTGTTCTGGCTGCTGGGCTCCCTGAGCGGGGTCGGCTGGACCGATGTGTGGATGTGCTCCGCGGTGCTCGCCGTGACGCTGCTGATCTGCCTGGGACACGCCCGTACCCTCGACGCGTTCGCGTTCGGCCAGGACGCGGCGGCGGCCCTCGGCATCCATGTCGCCCGTACCCGGATCGTGCTGCTCTGCACGACCGCGCTGCTCACCGCGGCGCTCGTCAGCTCGGCCGGCGCCATCGGGTTCGTCGGCCTCGTCCTGCCGCACGCCGCCCGCGCGCTGACCGGCTCGGGACACCGTCGGCTGCTGCCCGTCACCGCGCTCGCCGGGGCGGTGTTCCTGGTCTGGGTCGACACACTGGCCCGGACCGTCCTCGACCCGCAGGAGGTGCCGGTCGGTGTGTTCACCGCCCTGATCGGCGTGCCCGCCTTCGTCCTGGTCCTGTACCGCACCCGGAGGAGCACATGACGGACACCGGCCTGCGGGCCGAGCGGGTGACCCGCGAGGCGGGCGGACGGATCGTCCTCGACGGCGTGAGCATCGCCCCGCCGCCCGGCGCCACGGTCGGGCTCCTGGGCCCGAACGGCTCGGGCAAGTCCACGCTGCTGCGGGTGATGGCCGGGGTCCTCACCCCGGGCGCGGGCGTCGTCACCCTCGACGGCCGCACACTCGCGGACACCGGCCGCCGCACGGTGGCCCGGCGCGTGGCCGTCGTCGACCAGCACGCCGTCACCCAGGTCGAGCTGAGTGTGCTCGACGTCATACGACTCGGCCGCATCCCGCACCGGCGTGCCTGGTCCGCACCCGGCCCCGAGGACGAGGCCGCCGTGCGCGAGGCACTGGCGCGCACCGGACTGGCCGACCGTGCCGGGCAGTCCTGGCACACCCTGTCCGGGGGTGAGCGCCAGCGGGTCCAGATCGCCCGCGCCCTCGCGCAGCAGCCGCGCGAACTCCTGCTGGACGAGCCGACGAACCACCTGGACATCCAGCACCAGCTGGAGCTGCTGTCCCTGGTCGCCGAGCTGCCCGTCACCGCGGTGATCGCACTGCACGACCTCAATCTGGCGGCCATGTTCTGCGACCGGGTCACCGTCATGAGGGAAGGCCGTGCGGTGGCCGCGGGAACACCCTCGGAGGTGATCACCGAGGAACTCATCGCCGAGGTCTACCGGGTCCGGGCCGTCGTGACGCCGGACGGGCCGGACGGCAGGCCCTCGGTGCGCTTCCTGCCGGGCGCGGCCGGCCGCGCCCCCGGTACCGGGTGAGTCCGGCGGCACGTGGACGGGCGCGCCCGGCATTCGGGCCGGCCGGATCCGTGCGCGGACGCGAAGGGGCGGGCCCGCAGAACGTCCGGGTCCGCCCCTCGCTACTGCCGCGAGGCCTGTCGCCGCCGGGTGAGGGGGTCAGCGGCGACGACCCTGGCCGTACTCGCCGCCCATGTCCTTGCCGCTGCCCATGTCCTTGCCGTCCGCGTAGTCGATCTTCTCCTTACGGATCTCGGCGGAGACTTCCTTCTGTTCGGTGACCTTGTTGGTTTCGAGACGGACCCGTTCCACCGGGACGGCCTCCTTGCGAACGGTGGCGCGCTCGGCGTGCAGGGTGACCTCGACGTCCTGCTCACCGATGTTCGTACCGGTCGACTTCTCGTCCGGCCGCAGAGGTTCGCGCACCACGCGCACCTCCTCGTGGGACACGGGCACCGTCCGGGTGACGTGCTCGGTCACGACGTACTTGTGCAGGCGTGCCCTTCCGCTCTCGTACTCCTCCGTACCGACGAGGAGCTGTTCCTCGGAACGGACCATTTCCTCCCGGCCCGCGGCACCCGCGGCGGACCGTTCGGCCCCGGCTCCGGCGAGCGGACGCGAGGTGGAGGACGCCTCCGTGTCGCGGTGCCTGCCCATCCCGGCGCCCTTGGTGGCCGCGGTGCCCGGCGCACCGGTCGTCGTCGTCTTGCCGGTCCCGGAGGTGCGGGCCGTTCCCGCCGCCGCTCCGGCTCCCGCTCCTGCCCCGGCGGCGCCCATGGCTGCCGTTCCGGTTCCGGACGTGGTGCGTGCGTCGCCGCCCGCGCCCGCGTTGCCCGCGGCCTTCCTGGTCAGGCCGTAGTGCCGGTAGAGCTCCTCCTCCTCGGCTACGGAGAGATGCGCGTCGGCGTCGACCCGTGGGGCGTCCTTGACGCGGTCCTTCGTGTGCGAGACGTGCAGGTCGGAGCTCACACGACGGGCTCCGGCAAGTGGTACGAAGCTCTCCTTCATGCCGAACATGCCGGTCTTGACCGTGATCCAGTCGGGCTTGCCGGTGTCGTCGTCGACGTACACCCGCCCCACACTGCCGACCTTCTCGCCGTCGCTGTCGTAGACAGTCAGACCGTCGAGTTCTCCGGAATCCGTGAAACCGTCAGCGGCTCCCATGGCCGATTCCTCCTCGCCCGGGCGCGTCCTGTGGGTGTGTCCATCAGGGGAGGCGCGTCCGGATTCCATCGCGCCTCACCCGGTTGGACGGTGCAACCTCCCGGCCCCGGCGGCGGACGGCCCAGGACACCCCGGGTGGGCGGTGGCCCCGCACAACGCCTGTATCGGCCATCTCGACGGACTACGCCATTCGGGTGACCACCTCCATGGGTGCGCCGGGGATGCGGCCCCGCCGCGCACGTATGATCGACGCGCCGTCGCCGGCCGCCGGCCGGCCTGCCAACGGGGGTGCACCATCGGATCCGTACGCGTCCGCCTGCCCGGACAGCGCGGCGAGCTGCTGGCCAGGCAGGAGGAGGGCATCGGCCTCCACCACCTGGTCTGGCGGCTGGGACCCGGCTGGCGGGTGTGCAGCAGCGCCGTACTCGGCGGCGGGCTCGGCCCGCGCGTATGGATCCTCAACGCACAGGTACCGGGCGGTTACCCCCGGCTCGACCCCGACCGCCACCTCGCCGGGATCGCCGCGGCCGAGGGCCTTCGTGGCCCCGGCGCCGGACTGATGACGGCCGCGGACGTCACCGCGCACACCGTCGCCGAGGACGGCGGTGCGACCGCCACCGTCACCAGTGGTCTCGGCGTACGCGGATGGGCCGCCGTACCGGCCCCGGGCACCGAAGGGCCGCTGCCTGCGGGCACCGTCAACATCGTCGTCACCCTTCCCGTGGCCCTCTCCGACGCGGCCCTGGTCAACGCGGTCGCCACCGCCACCGAGGCGAAGGTCCAGGCCCTCGTGGAGGCCGGACTCGACTGCTCGGGCACCCCCACGGACGCGGTGTGCGTCGCCGCCCACGATCCCGGGGCCGGGACGGGCGAGCCGTTCGCCGGCCCGCGCTCGCTCTGGGGCGCACGACTCGCAAGAGCCGTGCACCGCGCCGTCCTCGACGGCGCGGTGCGGCAGTCCTGAGTCCCGCCCACCCGAGGGGAGTTCCCGGCGGGCGGCGTCAGACGACCGTCACCGGGTGCCTGACCACCGCGTCGAAGAGGTAGCCCTGCGTGTTGTGGGCCGTCGTCGCCGGCTGGGTGCGGCCCTTTTGGTCCGTCGCCCGCGCGAGCAGCACGGCCGGGCCCGGCTCCCGCGGCACCCAGTCGGCCGACCAGCGGACCCAGCTCCCGCCGCGCGGCTCGTCACGCAGCCGTGCGGGCCGCCACCGGGCGCCCCCGTCGGTACTGACCTCGACCGAACGCACCGGTGCGCCGCCCGACCACGACCGGCCGGTGAGCACCTGCCTGCGACGGGCGGTGAACGTGGCCCCGGGTGCCAGCTCGAACGCGCTCTTGAGGGTCTGCCGGGACAGGGGCGCGCTGCCCTCCGCCGGATATCCGGGACCGAACAGCCGGTACAGGCCCGTGTTCCACGGGCTCAGCAGCGGCTCGGCGCTCACCTCGATGTCACCCACCCACTTGATGTTCGCGATGCCCACCCAGGACGGCACGATCAGCCGGACCGGATGCCCGTGGTCGGGCGGCAGGGGCTCGCCGTTCATCTCGTAGGCGAGCAGGACGTCGTCCAGCGCCTTCACCACCGGCAGCGGCCGGCGCACCCGGCCCAGATTCGTCCCGTCGCTGACGACCTCCGCGTCCAGGCCGCGCGGCAGCACGTCGACCGCGTCCCGGCCGATCCCGGCCAGCCGCAACACATCGGCGAGCCGTACCCCGCGCCAGCGTGCCGTGCCGATCGCGCCCAGCGTCCAGGCGGTCCCGCTCACCTGCTGGCCCTGCTGGGAGGTGAAGTAGCTCCGGCCGTTGCCCGCGCACTCGACGAACGCGGTACGGGTGACGGAGGGCAGGGCGCGCAGCGCCTCGTACGAGAAGTCCACCGGCCCGCCCGTCAGTCCGCTGCCCCAGACCGTCAGCTTCCAGTCCGCCGCGTCGATGCGAGGGGTGGCCGTGTGGTTGCGGACGAAGAAGCGGTCGGCGGGCGTGAGCAGCCCGGTGCCACGCAGCGCCTCGAACTTCGTCTCGGCGTTGGTGCCGCGCACGGTGAACAGTTCCGGCGGCAGCGGCTTCACCACTCCCGCCAGGCTCCCTGCCGCGCGGGCGGGCCCGGCGACGGCCGGGACGAGCGGGGCGGCCACCGACGCGGCGGCGACCAGCCGCAGCAGATCCCGGCGGTCGATCCCGGCCGATCTCGCCCGGCCGCGGGACCACTGCCGCAGCCGCATCAGGTCGTACGCGGCTTCCGACGACGCTACGGAACTCATGGGCACTCCAGGGTGAAGGGAAGGGACAACAGCGGTCACCGTCACGGCGCAGGAAGCAACTCCCTCACGAGACCGCCCACATGGCCGGTCTCGATGAGGAATCCGTCATGCCCGTACGGAGATTCGATGATCCGCGGACGGTCGGCGCCCGGCAGCAGCGCCGCCAGTTCCGCCTGCTGGGGCGGCGGGTACAGCCGGTCCGACGCGATGCCTGCGACCAGTGCGGGCATGCCCGCGCGGCGCAGGGCCCGCGCGGCCCCGCCGCGGCCCCGGCCCACATCGTGACCGTTCATGGCCTCGGTGAGCGTCACATAGCTGCCCGCGTCGAAACGGCGCACCAGCTTGGCGGCGTGGTGGTCGAGATACGACTCCACCTGATAGCGGCCGCCCCGCGAGGGAAGCTCACCCTGCTGCGCCGCCCTGCCGAACCGTGCCTCCAGTTCCGCCTCACCGCGATAGGTGACATGGGCGATCCGCCGGGCCTGCCCGAGCCCCCGGTGCGGTCCCGCACCCGGCGGCGAGGCGTGGTACCGCCCGCCCTGCCATCCCGGGTCGTCACGGATCGCGGAGATCTGCACACCACCCCAGGCGATCTGTCCGGCCGAGGAAGCGGCCGGGGCGGCGAGCACCAGCAGCGATCCCGTACGGTCCGGCCGGCCCACCGCCCATTCGAGGGCGCGCATCCCGCCCATCGAACCGCCGATCACCGCGGCCCACCGGCCGATACCGAGCGCGTCGGCGAGCCCGGCCTCCGCCGCCACCTGGTCACGGACCGTCAGATACGGAAATTCGGCACCCCAGTGCGTGCCGTCGGGCCGCCGGGAGGACGGACCCGTGCTGCCCTGGCAGCCGCCCAGGACGTTCGGGGCGACGACGAACCAGCGGTCGGTGTCGAGGGCCCGGCCCGGCCCGATCAGCGCGTCCCACCAGCCCGGGGCCGGATGCCCGGGGCCCGCGGCGCCCGCCGCGTGGCTGTCTCCGGTCAGCGCGTGCAGGACCAGTACCCCGTTGCCGCCGTCCGGTGCGGGCCGGCCCCAGGTCTCGTACGCCAGGCGCACGTCCGGCAGCGCGGCACCGGACTCCAGCCGGAGCGGGCCGTCCAGCGTCACCCACGAGCGGCGGCCCGGCGGATCCCCCTCCCGCCAGCCTCCGGCGGCCGGCGGGAGGGGGAGTGCGGGGGCCGTGGCGACCCGGTTCAGGACGCCGCCTTCGCGGCGCGGAACCCCGCCTCCAGATCGGCCTTGAGGTCGTCCACGTTCTCCAGGCCCACCGAGAGCCGCACCAGCCCCGCGGTGGCACCGGTGGCGGTGAGCTGCTCCTCGGTCAGCTGGCTGTGCGTCGTGGACGCCGGGTGGATGATCAGGCTCCGTACGTCACCGATGTTGGCGAGGTGGCTGAACAGCTCGACCGCGTCCACGAACCGCTTGCCCGCCTCCACACCGTCCCGCAACTCGAAGGAGAGGACGGCTCCGGCGCCGCGCGGCAGGTAGCGCTGCCCGGCCTCGTACCAGGGACTCGACTCCAGCCCCGCGTAGTGCACGGCCGACACCTCGTCGCGGCCCTCCAGCCACCGGGCGAGCTCCCGCGCGTTGGAGGTGTGCCGCTCCAGGCGCAGGCTCAGCGTCTCCACGCCCTGGAGCAGCAGGAACGCGGAGTGCGGGGAGAGCGCGGGCCCGAGGTCGCGCAGCAGCTGGACCCGCAGCTTCACGGCGAAGGAGCCGTGGCCGAGGTCCGGCCAGTACCGCAGGCCGTGGTAGCTGGGGTCGGGGGTGTGGAAGTCCGGGAAGCGGTCCGCGTGCGCACCGAAGTCGAAGGTGCCGCCGTCCACGACGACACCGCCGATCGTGGTGCCGTGCCCGCCCAGGAACTTCGTCGCCGAGTGGATCACGATGTCCGCGCCGTGCTCCAGCGGCCGCAGGAGGTACGGCGTGGGCACGGTGTTGTCGACGACGAGAGGGATCCCCGCCGCGTGCGCCACGTCCGCCACCCCCCGGATGTCCAGCACGTCGCCGCGCGGATTGCCGAGCGTCTCCGCGAACAGGACCTTGGTGTTCGGGCGGATCGCCGCCCGCCACGCCTCGACGTCGTCGGGGTTCTCGACGAACGACACCTCGATGCCGAACCGCGGCAAGGTGTGCTTGAACAGGTTGTACGTACCGCCGTACAGCGAGGTGGAGGAGACGATGTGGTCCCCGGCGCCGGCCAGCGTCAGCAGCGCCAGCGTCTCGGCGGCCTGACCGGACGCGAGCGCGACGGCGGCGACTCCGCCCTCCAGCGCGGCGATGCGCTGCTCCAGGACGTCCTGCGTGGGGTTGTGGATCCGTGTGTAGATGTTGCCGGGCTCGGCCAGCGAGAACACGTCGGCCGCGTGCTGGGTGTCACGGAAGACGAACGAGGTCGACTGGTAGATCGGCACCGCGCGGGCACCGGTCGTGGGATCCGGGACCGCCCCGGAGTGGATCTGCTTGGTCTCGAAGGACCAGGCGGCACCGGCGTCCTGCCGGTCGTGGTCCTCGGGGGTGTGTCCTGCGGTGACGGAGTCGACGGGCTGGCTCATGTCTTTCCTCGCACGGTGGTTCGGTGGCGGGTTCGTACGCGCAAGCCCGGACGCACCGCGGCGGCGACGGACTGGTTACGGACCGTAGAAGGCGCACGCCCGGGAACGGAAGCGGGACGCCCGAGTGGCCACGAAGCTGCAATGCGGCGGCAACAGTCGGTGCTCGCCCGGAACGATCCCGTCGCCCCCCGTCCGCACCGGTGCGTCGGGGCGGTCACCTGGGTGGGTGCGGGGGCGCCGGGGTGGCCGGGCCCGCCCGACCGGCCGTGACGTCCGCGAGGGCGGGACCGTCAGTCCTGCGAAGGAAGGGCCGGACCGTCAGTCCTGCGTGAACATCCCGCTGCGCAGCTTGCGCAGGAGACGGCTGAGCAGCCGGGACACATGCATCTGGGAGATGCCGAGCTCCTCGCCGATCTGAGCCTGCGTCATCTCCTGGCCGAACCGCATCTCGATGATGCGGCGCTCACGGTCGTCGAGATCGTCCAGCAGCGGCGCGAGGGTGTGGAGGTTCTCCACCGTCTCCATGGCCGGGTCCGGCTCACCCAGTACGTCCGCGAAGGTGCGCCCGCCCACGGCGCGGCCCGCCTGGTCCGCCGTATCGGTCGGCATGTCGAGCGAGCCCGCCGTGTAGCCGTTCGCGGCGACGATGCCCTCGGTGATCTCCCCGTCGTCGAGGCCGAGATGCTCGGCGAGCTCGTGCACCGTCGGGTCCCGGTCGAGGCCGGCCGCCAGTGACTCCTTGGCCTTCGCGATGTCCACCCGCAGCTCCTGCAGCCGCCGGGGCACATGCACGGACCATGTGGTGTCACGGAAGAACCGCTTGATCTCACCGACGATGTACGGCACGGCGAACGAGGTGAACTCGACCTCGCGGGAGAGGTCGAAACGGTCGATGGCCTTGATCAGACCGATCGTGCCGACCTGGACGATGTCCTCCATGTCGCCGCTGCCCCGGTTGCGGAAGCGGCCCGCCGCGAACCGTACGAGGGACAGGTTCATCTCGATGAGCGTGTTCCGGGCGTACTGGTGCTCCGGAGTGCCCTCATCGAGTACCTGCAGGCGGTCGAAGAACACCCTGGACAGTGTCCGAGCGTCCTGCGGGGCGATCTTTCCCGCGTCCTCGATCCACGGAAGGCCGTCCGCGGCGCCTGCTCGTTCCGCACCGGCGGTCTGCGCAGTGTGCGCCGTCATCTCGTCACGCTCCCCTGGTCGTAGTCCATGAGGTGTAGGCGCCTGCCCGTGCGGAGGCAACTCATGCGTGGAGGAGCTGATTTGAGCCGTATCCATGGCGGTTATGGCCGGGAATCGCCACGATAGCCCTCCGTGGTCACGGTGGGAGGGGGCCGTCGGAGCCGACGGAAACGCAGAACCGCCCCACCGGTACGGGGGAGCCCGGTGGGGCGGCCGTACCCAGGGTGCCACAGCGAGAGGCACGTTGGGGCCGGATCCGCTCAGCGAGCCACGATCCGCCGGACCAGTTCCGGCACCCACTCCACGTACTCCACCTCCGCACCGCCCGCGTGGCGCGCGTAGAGGAAGCGGCCGGTCGGCCCGGCGGCCGGCGGGGTGGTGATCACGGCGCCGTGCTCGGCGAGGGTGCCGATCACCGCGTCGAGGTCGGCGACGACCACCGCCCCGTGGCGTGGGCGTACCGCGCGCGCTCCTGCGAAGCCCGCCAGCACGGGGAAGTCACCGATGGCCGCCAGCTCGATCTGCTCGAACGCGAGGCGTAGGCCGGGCTCGGCGCCCACGAGTTCACGCAGCAGCGGCAGGGTCGCGGCCATGTCGTCGACCCAGAGTCGCGCATAGGTCTTCCAGGATGGTCATACGGTCCTCCTCTTTCCGGCACACCCGCACACCGGACCGGCCCTGGAACAGGGCCCGTCATCCGCGGGTTACCCCGAAACGTAGAAGAGCGGCCGGACGGCCGGAAGGAGGCACTTTCAGGAGAGCGCGGCACCCCGAGGTGACCGAACCTGCCGTACCTGCCGTATCCGTCGTACCTGTCGAGGCTGCCGTGAGCGTCGTGTTCGCCGAAGCCTCCGTGCTCCGTACCCACTCGCTGGCACGCGAGATCTTCACGTCCGTCGCCGGCAAATGGGCCCTGACCCTGATCAACGCACTCGCGGGACGCACGCTCCGCTTCACCGAGCTGCGCGCCGAGGTACCCGGAATCAGCCAGAAGATGCTCACCCAGACCCTGCGCGGACTGGAGCGGGACGGCCTGGTGCGGCGCACGGTGTATCCGACGGTTCCGCCGCGCGTCGAGTACGCCCCCGCGGACGCGGGCCGGGCGCTGCGGTCCCGGGTGAACGGGGTGTGCGACTGGACGGGGCAGTATCTCGACGACATCGAGACCGCCCGCGAGCGGTACGACGCGGCGCCGGTCACGTACGGGACGGAGCAGGGCCAGACCTCGTACGACGAGGCGCCGGGTGCGGGCGGGGCTCGTTGATTGCGCGCGCGTGAACAGTCCGGCGTCCCGGGAATGCGTGCAGGGTGAATCAGCTTTCCCCACCTGTCGGAGCCACCTAGGCAGACCGCAGTTGAGGGAGCTCATGCCCAACACCCACGCATTCGACCGCACCGCGCCGAGACGACGCACCCGCAGCAGGACCGTGAAGGAGGTGGCCGTATGACCGCCCCCGGCCGCCTGCCGTCCACGGAGGACTCCGGCGCTGCCCATCCGCTGGACAACCCGGCCCGCGCCGCCCTGACCGGGCCCCATGCGCACTTCGCCGAGCGGCGCGGCCGCATCCTGCGCTATCCGGTCGACGTCACCCCGTGGCTGGCCCTCCCGGACACACCCGACGTCCAGGACTGGGCCGATGTCGCCGCCCTGGCGGGGCCGGGTGCGTCCGTCACCCTCACCGCCTTCCGCGAGCCGCCGCCGGCCGGCTGGGAGATCGTCTTCCAGGGGGAGGGTGTGCAACTGGTGGACGACGGCGTGGACACCGCCCCCGACCCGGAGGCCAGGCGCCTCGGCCCCGCCGATGTCCCGGAGATGCTGGAACTGGTCGCCCGCACCCGCCCCGGACCCTTCCTGCCCCGCACCGTGGAGCTCGGCACCTACCTCGGCATCCGCCGCTCGGGTGTCCTCGTCGCGATGGCCGGGGAGCGCCTGCACCCGCCCGGCCACACCGAGATCAGCGGTGTCTGCACCGATGAATCCGTCCGTGGCCAGGGTTTCGCGTCCCGCCTGGTCCGAGCCGTCGCCCACGGCATCAAGGAGCGCGGCGAGACACCCTTCCTGCACGCCTCCGCGTCGAACACCGGCGCCATCCGGCTCTACGAATCCCTCGGCTTCCGGCTGCGCCGCCGGACATCCTTCTTCTCCGTGATCATTCCGGTGGAACCGGACCCGTGGACCCACGCCAGGACCCCGGTGCCGGGGGCGGGTAGGTTGGAACAAGTGAGGCATTAGCGACGAACATGCGGGAGGCGTGCCGTGGCCATGGGATTCCGCCGCCCAGCAGCGAGCAGGACACCGCTGCCGGGGACGGACCCGGAGGTGGAGGCGGCGGGCGCCCCCCGGATCGGGAACCGGGCGCTCGCGCTGTGGCTGTTCCTGCTGACCGCGGCGGTCGTCCTGCTCGACGCCCTCACCGGTGACGACCTCCCCGTCGTTCCCCTCCTGGTCGTCATGCCCGCGCTGGCCTCGGTCTTCTGCACCGTGCGCCAGACCGTCTGCGTGGCGGTCTGGGTCACCCTGGTCGTCGTCGGCTCCCGTGTCCCGCAGACCGGCGCCTTCTGGGACGTCGCCTTCCTCATCGGCTTCGCGGTCATCGCCAGCGGCCTGGGGGTCGTCGCCTGCGCCGCGCGCATCCGGCACGCCACCGAGATCGCCCGGCTGCGGTCGGCCGCCGTCGCCCTCCAGCGGCAGATCCTCCGACCGCTGCCCATCGCCACCCGGCAGATCAGGGCGGACGGGATCTACGAGCCGATCGAGGAAGACCGTCTCGTCGGCGGCGACATCTACGAGGTCGTGGATTCGCCGTACGGGACCCGGGTGATCATCGGAGACGTGCAGGGCAAGGGCCTGCCCGCGATCGGCGCCGGCTTCGCCGCGCTCGGCGCGTTCCGTGAGGCGGCCATCCGGGAGCCCTCGCTCGCCTCGGTCGCGGACATGGTGGAGGACGCGGTCGCCCGGCACAACGCGTTCTCTGCGGAGACCGGCGAGACCGAGCGCTTCGTCACCGCCCTGCTCCTCTCCTTCGACGGGGACGACCGGGTGCGGGCCGTGAACTGCGGGCACCTGCCGCCGTGGCTGCTGCACGACGGCACGGCGTCGCCGGTTCCCCTGCACCTGACGTCCGTACCCCTGGGCATGGCGGACCTCAGTGGTGAGGCACGATCCGCCGAGTGGTTCGGCTTCCCGGCCGGCGCGTCCATCCTGGCGTTCACGGACGGAGTGACCGAGGCCCGCGACGCGACGGGCGCCTTCTATCCGCTCGACGAGAGGATCGCCGCCTGGGCGCGCCGCGAGCCGCGGCAGGTCCTGGCGGCACTCCAGGCCGACCTGGACGCGTTCTCCGGCGGAGTGCGACGCGACGACGTGGCGGTGCTCGTCCTCAGCAGACGGCAGGACGGCGGCGGCGACCCGCGGCGGGAGGCCATGGCCGAGCACCCGGGGGCCGAAGGGGCGGTCGGGGCCCGGGGCCGGGCATAGCACGGAATCGCCCGGGGCGTGCGCAGGCACAGGCGCCGGTCACCTGCGCGCCACCCGGCGCCATCGAGAAGTCGTCGCCGTCGGGAGACGCCGCGGCGGGCACCGCAGACCGTGAACCCGCTGTGGTTACACTGGGTGCCATGGGTTCGTACTACTTCTTTCTCTGATGTCCGGCCAGGACGCCGCCGCGTGACGCCGAGCGTCGCCGCCTGACCCGACCGGGTCGTGCCGCGTGCCGCAGTCCTTCCCGCCGTCCGGTACCCATGCCCCGCCGTGCGCCTCTGCGGTGTGCGCGGCCGAGGGCCTGTCACCTCAGGGAAAGTACCCATGTCCTTCCAGCGCCACAGCGCCCAGCTGACCATGAACGACGTCTCCAAGGCCTACGGGGACCGATCCGTCCTCGACCAGGTGTCCCTCACCGTCCGCCCGGGCGAGCGGGCCGGCGTCATCGGTGAGAACGGCTCCGGGAAGTCCACCCTGCTCCGGCTCATGGCCGGGGCGGAGGCTCCGGACAGCGGTGACGTCACCGTCCACTTCCCCGGCGGCACCGGCTACCTCACCCAGACCCTCACGCTCGACCTCGCAGGCACCGTCCAGGACGCCGTCGACGCCGCCCTCGCCGAGCTGCGCGAGCTCGAACACCGGATCCGCACGGCGGAGACGGCCCTGTCCGAAGGAGACCCGACCGACGCGCAACTCGCCGCGTACGGAGACCTCCTGACGGCGTACGAGGAGCGCGGCGGATACCAGGCGGACGCCAGGGTGGACGCGGCCCAGTACGGCCTCGGCCTCGGGCACCTCACCCGCGACCGCCGCCTCGGCACGCTGTCCGGCGGCGAGCAGTCCCGGCTCGCCCTCGCCTGCGTGCTGGCCGCCGCACCGGAACTCCTGCTGCTCGACGAACCCACCAACCACCTCGACGCCGCCGCCGTCACCTGGCTGGAGGACCACCTCCGCACCCACCGCGGCACCGTCGTCGCCGTCACCCACGACCGGGAGTTCCTGGAGCGGACGACCACCGTGATCCTGGAGGTCGACCGGGACCTGCGCGGTGTCTCCCGCTACGGGGACGGCTGGGACGGCTACCGCACGGCGAAGGCCGCCGCCCGCCGCCGCTGGGCGCAGGACCACCAGGAATGGCTGGCCGAACTGGCCCGTACCGAGGAACTGGTGAGCGCGGCGGGCCGACGCCTCGCGGGTACCGGCAAGGACCCGGGGCAGGGCTTCGGCAAGCACCGCAGGTCACACGAGGCCAAGCTGTCGGGGCAGGTCAGGGCGGCCAGGACCCGGCTCGAAGCGCTGCACCGCGCACCCGTTCCCGCACCTCCGCAGCCCCTGCGCTTCACCGCCGGACTCCTGACGGCCGGTGCCCCGGACCCGGCGGGGGACCTGCGCGGCGAACCCCTGGCCGTGCTGGAATCCGTCGTAGTGGGCGACCGGCTGGACCTGCCCGCACTGCGCGTCCGGCCCGGGCAGCGCCTCCTGGTCACCGGACCCAACGGTGCGGGCAAGACCACACTGCTGCGCGTCCTCGCCGGTGACCTCGCACCGGACGCCGGGACGGTCCGGCGCCGGGCCCGCATCGGATACCTCCCGCAGGAGCTCCCCGTCAGGCCCACACGCCGTTCCCTGCTCGCCACGTTCGCCGCGGGGCGGCCCGGATTCGCCGACGAGTACGCCGAGGAACTGCTGGCCCTCGGCCTGTTCCGCCCGGACGACCTGGCCGTGTCCGTGGCCGCGCTCTCCGTCGGCCAGCAGCGCAGGCTGGCCCTGGCACGCCTGGTGACCCGGCCGGCGGACGTGCTGGTCCTGGACGAGCCGACGAACCACATCGCGCTGAGCCTGGTGGAGGAGCTCGAAGCCGCACTCGCCCGGTACGAAGGAGCCGTTGTCGTCGTCTCGCACGACCGCAGTTTCCGGGGCCGCTTCACCGGCGACCGCCTCGAACTGCGCGCCGGCCGCCCGGTGGCGGAGACAGGAGTCGCGGCCCGCGGCTGAGCGGCGCACCGGTCCGGGCTCCTACGGCTCCGGGGGCGCGCCGCCGTCCCGCAGACGGGCGCGGAGCCGGTCGACGAACACCTGCTGGCCCGCCACCAGGCGTTCCGCCGCCTCCTCGGGTGTGCACCAGGCGAACCGGTCCATCTCCGGGAACTCCTGCTGCACACCGGACCCTCTGGGCCACTCCATGGTGAACGTCCCCGGGACCGCGAGAGCGGGATCCAGCTCGGCCTCCAGGGCCCATACGGTCACGGTCTTGCCGCTCGGCTGACGCGCCTCGCCCAGCGGCACCCAGGGGCCGTCCGGCACGGGCAGCCCCAGCTCCTCCTCGAACTCCCGGCGGGCGGCCGCCGCGGGCTCCTCGTCGGGTTCGTACTCACCCTTGGGTACCGACCAGGCCGCCGTCTCACGACCCGACCAGAACGGTCCGCCCATGTGCCCGATCAGCACCTCGGCGTCTCGCCCACCACCCTCCGTGCGGGTGATCCGGTAGAGCAGAAGACCCGCACTGCGCTTCGCTGTCGACATGTCGTCAAGTGTGCAGGAGCGGGCCGCGCGGGACCATCAGCCCCGGCCCGTCCGGCCGACGGAATCCCCGGCGCCGCCGAGGTCACCCCCTCGCCGCCCGCTGTTCCCTTTGATGTCCTCGTCGTCCTCTGGTGCGTCTGGGTGCGCCCGGCCATGCTGTCCGCCGACAGCACTTACCGCGCGACCAACCCGCACTGCACCAGGAGGACTTGTGGGCCTAGGCTCCCTCGGCACCGCCCTGCGGCCGCTCGTACTGCTCGCGACGGCGTCCGCGATGACGCTCGCGGCCGTGGCCCCCGCGACCGCCGACCAGTATCCGGACCCGCGCCCGCACACTGCCGCCGAGGTCCTCAGACCCGTCGCCCCGCCGGCGGCGAGCGGTGCGGCCGGCGGGGCGAGATCCGTCGTGGACGGCGACGGCATCGAGACGGCCCGCACCTCCCGGCCGCTCGCCCCCGGCGTCTCTCTGAGCTCGTACGACCGGCTCGAATCCGACAAGTGGCTGCGGGTCGACACCCTCTCCGTCGACCTGGACGGCAGCGGCGTACGCGCCGACTACCTGTCCAGCGGCAAGGTCGCCGACCGGCGTACGGTCTCCGAACTCGCCGCACAGCACGACCCGGGCAAGGGCCGGCGCACCGTCGCCGCGATCAACGCGGACTTCTTCGACATCAACCAGACCGGAGCACCGCAGGGCCCCGGCATCAAGGACGGACGGCCGGTCCACTCCCCGGCCCCGGGCGTCAACCGCGCGGTCGGCCTCGGGCCCACGAGCGCCGGACGCGTCCTGGAACTGTACTTCGAGGGCACGCTGACCCTCCCGGACGGCGAGCACCCGCTCGCCGCGTACAACGCCGCCAACGTGCCGGCCGGGGGAGTGGGTGCGTACACCTCATCCTGGGGCAACGCCGACCGCGCCCTGACCGTCGACGCCGCGCGGCCCGTCGCCGAGGCGACCGTGCGGGACGGCAAGGTCGTCGCCGTGTCGGACGTCCCCGGAACGGGCCCCGTGCCCGACGGCACCACCGTCCTCGTCGGACGCGAGGCCGGAGCCACCCTGCTGGCCGCCCTGGAACCCGGTGACCCGGTCGCCATGGAGTACCGCGCACGCACCGACGACGGCGGGGCCGTGCCGGACACCGCGGTCGGCGGCCGGGAACTCCTCGTCGTCGACGGCGTCGCCCAGAACCACGACGGTGAGGGCAACAACACCGCCGCACCCCGCACCGCCGTCGGGTTCTCCCGGGACGGCCGCACGATGCAGGTGGTCACCGTGGACGGCCGCCAGGCCGACAGCGGCGGAGTCACCCTCACCGAGCTCGGCCTGATGATGCGCCGGGCCGGTTCGTACAGCGCACTCAACCTGGACGGCGGCGGCTCCTCGACGCTCGTCGCCCGTGAGCCGGGCAGCGACGCACTCCAGGTGGAGAACAGCCCGTCCGACGGCAGCGAACGCACCGTGCCCAACGGCCTCGCCCTCACCGCCCCGGACGGCAGCGGCCGGCTGGAGGGCTTCTGGGTGCGGACCCGTACCCCGGCCGGCGTCGCACCCGGCACCGACCCCGTCGCGGGCGGCCACCCCGAACGGGTCTTCCCCGGCCTGACCCGGCGGCTCACCGCCGCCGGGCACGACGAGACGTACGGTCCCGCCGCGGGCACCCCGCGCTGGCGTGCCGTCAGCCCGGCGGTGGGCGGCGTCGACGCCCACGGGACCTTCACCGCCCGCCGCGGCGGCACGACCGACGTGCGGGCCGAGCGGGCCGGAGCCCACGGCAGCACCCGGCTCACCGTCCTCGACCGGCTCGCCCGGATCCAGCCCACCACCGCACGCGTCGGCCTCGCCGACAGCACGGCCACCGGCGCCTTCGGCATCGTCGGACTCGACGCCCACGGCACGAGCGCCCCCGTCGAACCGGCCGACATCACCCTCGACTACGACCACGCGCTGTTCGCCGTCGCCGACGACGGCCAGGGTTCCTTCACCGTCAGATCCCGCACCGGCGGCGGGGCGGGACAGATCAAGGCCACCGTCGCGGGCACGAGCACCACGCTCGCGGTGAGCGTCGGCCTCGCCGAACAGGCCGTGTCGGCCTTCGACGACGCCGGATCCTGGAAGTTCAGCCAGGCCCGGGCCGCCGGCTCCCTCGCCGCGACACCCGACGGCCACACCGGCACCGGACTGCGGCTCACCTACGACTTCACCAGATCCACCGCGACACGCGCCGCCTACGCGGCCCCGCCGCAGCCGGTCGTCGTGCCGGGCCAGCCGCAGTCCTACACACTCTGGATCAAGGGCGACGGCAACGGCGCCTGGCCCACGCTGCACCTCAAGGACTCGGCCGGTTCCGACCAGCTGCTGCGCGGGCCCTACGTCACCTGGACCGGCTGGCGCCAGGTCACCTTCGACGTACCACCGGGTGCCGCGATGCCGCTGTCCGTACACCGCTTCTACCTCGCCGAGACTGCGGCGGCCCGGCAGTACACCGGTGAGATCGTCATCGACGACCTGTCCGCGCAGGTGCCACCCACCGTGGACCTGCCCGGACAGCCCGTCCCTGCCGACCCGTTGATCGATCCGGCCGCGGAGACCGAGCGCCGGGACTGGCAGTTCGCGGTGATGTCCGACGCCCAGTTCGTCGCCCGGGACCCGGACAGCGCGATCGTCCGGCAGGCCCGCCGCACCCTGCGCGAGATCAAGGCCGCCGAGCCCGACTTCCTCGTAGTCAACGGCGACCTCGTCGACGAGGGATCACCCGCCGACCTCGCCTTCGCCCACCAGTTGCTCGACGAGGAACTCGGTGACGCACTGCCCTGGTACTACGTGCCGGGCAACCACGAGGTGATGGGCGGGAAGATCGACAACTTCGTCACCGAGTTCGGTCCCGCCCGGCGTACGTTCGACCACAAGGGCACCCGTGTCATCACCCTCGACACGTCCAGCCTCAGCCTGCGCGGCGGCGGCTTCCCCCAGATCAAGGAGCTGCGCGCCCAGCTGGACGCGGCGGCGCGAGACCGGTCCGTCGGCTCCGTCCTGCTCGTCGAGCACGTACCGCCGCGAGACCCGACCGTGCAGAAGGGCAGCCAGCTGGGCGACCGCAAGGAGGCGGCCCTCGTCGAACAGTGGCTCGCGGACTTCCGCCGTGCGACGGGCAAGGGCGCGGCCCTGATCGGCAGTCATGTCGGGGTCTTCCACGCCTCGCGCGTCGACGGGGTCCCATATCTGATCAACGGGAACTCCGGCAAGTCGCCGGCGGGACCCGCGGACGAGGGCGGATTCACCGGCTGGACCCTGATCGGCGCGGACCGCGTCGCGCCCGGCGAACAGGCGTTGGCGCGCCACCGGCCGTGGCTGGGCGGGCCCGACTGGGTGTCCGCCCAGACCCGTGCCCATGTCGACGCGCTGACGCTCGACGCACCGTCCGTGATCGGAGCGGGCGAGGACACGCGGGTCGGCGCGAGCGTCACCCAGGGGACGCGGACCGTGCCGGTAGCCTTCCCGCTCAGCGCCGACTGGACGGGCTCCCCGAACCTCCACATCGGCGATCCGGACGACGCCCGTCGGCGCCACACCGCGGTGCTGGATCCGGTCACCGGAACGCTCACCGCACTGCGGCCCGGCACGGTCACGCTCGCGGTGACCGTGAACGGCACGACCCGGCAGGCCCGGATCGAGGTCGCGGCGGGGGCGGTGGTGGCCCCGGCGGCCTGAGGCACGGCGGAGCCCCCGGCGTATCCCGCCGGTGGCTCCGCCGTGCACGGGGGTTCAGGCCCGCTTTCCGCCTGCCTCCTCGACAGTGCCCTCGCCCAGGGCGGCGGGCACGTCGGGCGAGGCCGCCGCCGCGTCCGGCGCCGGACCCGCCTTCGAGGGAAGGTGGTTGAACACGATGTTCAGCACGATGGCCGTCAGGCAGCCCGCACTGATCCCGCTGTGCATCACCGTCTGGAACCAGGCCGGGAACTGGTCGTACAGCGTCGGCACGCCGACCGGCAGCACTCCCATCGCCACCGAGACGGCGACGATCGTCAGGTTGTTGTTGCCCTTGAAATCGACCTGCGCCAGGGTACGGAGCCCGCTCGCCGCGACCGTACCGAACATCACGAGGCCCGCACCGCCCAGCACCGGAGCCGGAATCGCCGCGATGACGGCCCCCAGCTTGGGCAGCAGACCGAGCAGGACGAGGATCCCGCCCGCCGCAGCGACCACCCAGCGGCTACGGACCCGGGTCATGCCGACCAGGCCCACGTTCTGGGCGAACGCCGTGTACGGGAAGGTGTTGAACACGCCGCCGAGGACCGTGGACAGACCGTCGGCCCGCAGGCCGTCCGCCAGCGCGCGGGGCTCGACCTTGCGGTCGGTCATCTCGCCGACGGCGATGAAGTCGCCGGTCGTCTCCGTCATCGTCACCAGGGCCACCACCAGCATCGCGATGATCGCCGAGGCGTGGAAGGTCGGAGCGCCGAAGTGGAACGGCGTGCTGATGCCCACCCAGTCCGACTCGCCGACCCCGCCGAAGTCGGTGAACCCGAACGGCACCGACACCGCCAGGCCCACCGCGATGCCGATCAGCACGGCGATCCGGCTCAGGAACGGCGGTGCGAAGCCCTGGACCGCAAGCACGACGACCAGCACGAACGCCGCCAGTGCCAGGTTCTTCGGGG
This sequence comes from Streptomyces sp. NBC_01520, assembly GCF_045040375.1. Classification (NCBI taxonomy): domain Bacteria; kingdom Bacillati; phylum Actinomycetota; class Actinomycetes; order Kitasatosporales; family Streptomycetaceae; genus Streptomyces; species Streptomyces sp. NBC_01520. The sequence continues at coordinate 288,962 of NZ_CP109404.1, read as the reverse complement.
CGCCGAAGTCAGGCGCACCCGCGCCGCCGGCCACCCAGTTGCCGGCCACCGGCAGCAGCGAGACACCGATGATCAGGATCACGGTGCCCGTCACGAGCGGCGGGAAGAAGCGGAGGAGCCGGCCGAAGACCGGGGCGAGGAGGACGATCGCGAGTCCGGCGACGATCACCGAGCCGTAGATGGCGGGCAGACCGCCACCCGTCGTGCCGATCAGCACCATGGGCGAGACGGCGGCGAACGTACAGCCCTGCATGATCGGCAGACGTACACCGAAGCGCCAGAAGCCGACGCACTGGATGAGGGTCGCCACCCCGCAGATGAGCAGGTCGGCGGTGATCAGATAGGCCAGATCGGCGGGCGGCAGCTTCATCGCGCCGCCCACGATCAACGGCACGGCCACCGCGCCGGCGTACATCGCCAGCACATGCTGCAGCCCGAAGGCCGCCAGCATGCGTATCGGTGGGACCGCGTCGACGGGATGTACGGGTGTTGCGGACACCATGGGGCGCTCCAGGGACGTGCGGGCGGGGACGTAGACGGTCCAACAGCACGAGACCGTAAGCTCTTTAAACAATTTGTTGATTTCGTGTCTGTTGCGGGGAGGTGTCCTGTTCACCGGGCTCCGCAAGGCCGGCCGCACCGCTGAACCCGGGGGGCGGTCGCCGCAGCTGTTACGGACCGACCCTTGCGGAGCATCGCAGCAGCCCCATAGGTTCCACGCCGGAGCAGTAATTGGGAGCGCTCCCATCATCGAGTCCTAGGGAAAGGACATCATGAAGAGCCTCATCGTCTCTCTCAGGTCCGCACGTGCCGCGGTGACGGCGTTACTCGTGACGCTGGCCTCGCTCGCGGCCCTCGGTGCAGTGGCGACGCCCGCCCAGGCGGACACCCTGATCTGCGACCAGTACGGAACGACCGTCATCCAGGACCGCTACGTGGTGCAGAACAACCGCTGGGGCACCGGTGAAGCACAGTGCGTCAACGTCTCCGGCGACGGCTTCACCGTCCAGCGGGCCGACGGTTCTGTCCCGACGAACGGGGCGCCCAAATCGTATCCGTCCGTCTTCAACGGCTGTCACTACACGAACTGTTCGCCCGGCACCGCCCTCCCGGCGAAGGTGAGCTCGATCAGCAGCGCACCGACCGCGTTCACCTACGGGTACGTCGACAACGCTGTCTACAACGCGTCCTACGACATCTGGCTCGACCCGGAGCCGAAGACCGACGGCGTCAACCGGACCGAGATCATGATCTGGTTCAACCGGGTGGGCCCCATCCAGCCGATCGGCTCGCAGTCCGGCACCGCGTCCGTCGCCGGCCGTACCTGGGAGGTCTGGACCGGGAACAACGGCGGGAACGACGTCATCTCCTTCGTGGCGCCGTCCGCGGTCACGAGCTGGAGTTTCGACGTCATGGACTTCGTGGACCAGACCGTGGCCCGGGGGATGGCCCAGAACTCCTGGTACCTCACCAGCGTCCAGGCCGGGTTCGAGCCCTGGCAGAACGGTGCCGGTCTCTCGCTCAGCTCCTTCTCCTCGGTCGTCAACACCGGTGGCGGCACCGAGAACCCGGGTGAGCCGGAGGAGCCGGGCACGCCCGCGGCCTGCCGGGTGACGTACACGGCGAACTCCTGGTCGAACGGATTCACCGCCGATGTGAAGGTCGAGAACACCGGGACCGCACCCGTCGACGGCTGGAAGCTCGGCTTCACCCTGCCGTCCGGACAGTCGGTCGGCCAGGTGTGGAACGCGGCCCTCTCGGCCTCCTCGGGCGCGGTGACCGCCACCAACGCGGCCTTCAACACCCGGATCGCCGCAGGCGGCAGCCAGTCGTTCGGCTTCCAGGGCACGCACTCCGGAACGTTCACGGAGCCCGAACAGTTCACGCTCAACGGTGCGGCCTGCGCGGTGAACTGACCGTACGGCGGTCGTGTCCGTACTGCCGCTCTGTTCGTACGGCGGGCCCGTCCCCGTACGGCTGCCCTGTCCCCGTACGGCGGAGGGCACCGGGTCGGCCGCCCAGCTGTAGGTGGGACGCCGGCCCCCTCCGTGCGGCGGGCGGGCCGGCCACCCCCGTCGCACAGGGGGCGGCCGGCATTCCCGCTCAGACCTTGCGGTACCCGTACGCGTCCACGGCCGCCGCCTCCACGGTTGCCAGATCGCCCCCGGCCGACGCGGTCACCAGCGCGGCGACCGCGCCCTCGACGAACGGCGCGTCCACCAGCCGTGCGCCGTCGGGGAGTTCGCTGCCCTCGGCCAGCATGGACTTCACCGTCAGCACCGCACTACCGAGATCGACAAGCAGTGCGACGCCCGCACCCCTGTCGACCGACCTGGCCGCCTCGGCGATCAGCTGCGCACTGGTCCCGAGCCCTCCGGCGGAGGTACCCCCGGCCGCGGCCACCGGGGCGGTCGCACCGCCGGCCGCCAGTCCCCGTGCCAGCTCGACGACGGCGTCCGCCACCGGACCGCTGTGCGAGACCAGCACGATCCCGACCTGTTTCTTGTCGCTCACGCGTCTCCTCCGCCGCTCGACTCCGCCACCTCGGCGAGCGCGGCGACCAGCAGGGCGGCCGAGGTGGCCCCGGGATCCTGATGACCGATGCTGCGCTCGCCCAGATAACTTGCCCTGCCCTTGCGCGCCTGCAACGGCACGGTCGCCAACGCACCCGCCAGCGCCGCGTCCCTGGCCGCCCCGGCCGACGTGCCCAGCGCCTGGACGGCCGGCAGCAGCGCGTCGAGCATCGTCTTGTCCCCGGCCTTCGCCCCGCCCAACTGCGCCACGGCCTCGACACCGGCCCCGAACGCCTCGGCGAATTGGCTGTCGGTCACTTCCGGATCGGTGCCCAGTGCTTTGCCGGTACGGCGCAACAGGGTGCCGTACAACGGCCCCGACGCACCGCCCACCGTCGAGATCAGCTGCCGTCCCGCGAGAGTCAGGAGCGCACCGGGCGTCTCGGGGGACTTCTCCTCCAGGACGGCGGTCACCGCGGTGAAACCGCGCTGCATGTTGCTTCCGTGGTCGGCGTCCCCGATCGCCGCGTCCAGGTCGGTCAGCCGGCCCGCCTCACGGTCGACGGCCGCCGCGGTGGCGGCCATCCAGCGGCGGAAGAAGTCGGTGTCGAGCACATGATCTCCTGTTCCTCACACACATCGGGCGGTGGTCCGTCAGCCACAAATGGGACGGGCGGTCGTCCAGTTGACCGGGTGGTGGTCGGGTTCACCGGCCCCAGCGGAGCGCGGGCGTCTGCACCGGCGCGTCCCAGAGCCTCAGCAGCTCCTCGTCCACCTGGCAGAGCGTCACCGAACAGCCTGCCATGTCGAGCGACGTCACATAGTTCCCCACCAGGGTACGAGCCACCGTCACGCCCCTCTCGGAGAGCGCCCGGTGCACCTCGGCATTGAACCCGTACAGCTCCAGCAGCGGTGTCGCCCCCATCCCGTTGACCAGCGCCAGCACCGGTCCGTTCGGCCGCAGGTCCTCCAGCACCGCGTTCACCGCGAAGTCGGCGATCTCCCCGGACGTCATCATCTGACGGCGCTCCCGCCCCGGCTCGCCGTGGATGCCGATACCCAACTCCAGCTCACCCGGCGGCAGATCGAACGTCGGGCTGCCCTTCGACGGCGTGGTGACGGCACCGAGAGCCACCCCGAAGCTGCGTGAGGACTCGTTGACCTGGCGCGCCACGGCCTCGACCCGCTCCAGGGGCGCGCCCTCGTCGGCGAGCGCACCCGCGATCTTCTCGACGAACAGCGTCGCACCCGTGCCCCGCCGGCCCGCCGTGAACGTGCTGTCGGTGACCGCGACGTCGTCGTCGACCAGCACCCGGGCGACCCGCAGGCCCTCTTCCTCGGCGAGCTCGATCGCCATGTCGAAGTTCAGCACGTCACCCGTGTAGTTCTTGACGACGAACAGGACCCCCGCGCCGCTGTCGACAGCGGCGGCGGCCCGGACCATCTGGTCGGGCACGGGCGAGGTGAAGACCTCACCGGGACACGCCGCGGACAGCATGCCGGGCCCGACGAACCCCGCGTGCAGGGGCTCATGACCCGAGCCGCCGCCGGAGACGAGCCCCACCTTCCCGGCGACCGGCGCGTCGCGCCGCACGACCACGCGGTTCTCGACGTCCACGGTGAGTTCCGGATGAGCGGCGGCCATACCGCGCAGGGCGTCCGCGACGACGGTCTCCGGTACGTTGATCAGCATCTTCAACGGTTCCTCCTGGGTAAGTTCCCGGTCAGGCCATGGAGCATGGTATTACCTGGTCAACGGGTCCGTAGGGCTTCGCGGGGGTTCGTGGTCCGTGGCGGCCGATGGCTCACGTGGGCGGTGTCCGGCGGGGCTGATGCTGACTTCCGGCTCTTTGTCAGGAGCACTCGGCTGTCGTTGTCGGGACGATGGGCGTCGTCACGTAACGAAGAGGCGGACCCAGTCGGGAAGCGGCGCGTCGAAAGAGGGCGATGGGAGGCATCCGCACCCCGGCCGGCCCGAATCGCTGTCAACACGGGGCAGGGGCTGGAGACCCTGAGGCCAGGCGTTTTCACGGTTCTCGTCGCAGGCGACGAGAGGACGGCCTGCGAGCCGGACGGAGTGTCTGCAGCCGGCACCGCGAGGTCGGCGGCCTGCACCCTGCCGAGGCCGAGCACCAGGTCAGGTCTGATCTGCGGCGCGCAGGGCCCGCGCCAGCCATTCCAGCTCCTCAGTCGCGTCGGGCGACGAATCCTGCCCGCGCACACGGGCGACGAGCCTGCGGTAGTGCTCCGCTCCTGCCTCGATCCCGGCCTCCAGACTGCGCAGCACGGCGGCCCGATCGGCGTCACCGAACAGGTCGGACAGCACCTCGGCCGCTGCGGGCCCCTCGGGAGCGACCCTGCCTTTCCTGGCCTCCGCGACGGTCTGCACGATCTGCCTGGCCCACCAGATGGACGCCCCAGGGGGACGTCCCTGCCCCGGTACGGGCGTGTTGAGCTCCATCCATGTGCGCAACCGGGCGCGGAAGCCGGGGTCCCGCACCAATTCGGCCAGTTCGATCCAGGCGTCGACCTGCTCGGGTGTGGGATCGTCGGGCAGGTCGATGCTGTAAGTGCGTATGCGGTCGCGCAGGCGTGGGTCACCGAGGCCGCCGAACACCCCCTCCTTGAACTCGTCGATGATTTGCTTGCGCTCGGCGGCGGAAAGCCGCGCCAACCGGTTCATCAGTGTTGTCTCCTCAACGGTCGAACCCCGCTTCGCCACGGTGGACAGGACGGCCCGGCTCACCTTGAGTGAGCTGATCTGCGCGTCGAGCGCGGTCACATGCGCATGGGCCACCTCGGCAACCGTGGTGCGGCCGCTCAGGACGCGGCACACGTCGTCGAGCCCGAGGCCCAGCTCCCGCAAGGTGCGGACCAGCTCGACGCGGGCCACGGACCCGGCGTCGTACAACCGGTAGCCGCCGGCGGAGCGGGCCACAGGCGGCACCGCCCCCTCGTCCGACCAGAAGCGCAGGGTACGCACCGGAAGCCCGGTGCGGTGCGCGAGTCGGCCAATGGTGAGCACGTCGGGGAGTTCGTCGTCCATGAGTAAGATCCTGAACCCTCCAGCGGCGGGAGACTCAAGTGCCTCGGTGTGACATCCCGTGAGTTCTCCAGAGCTCTGCCGAGTTTCCTCACCGCCGCCGGCGCCGACAGCATGTGCGTCCTCGCCTTCGGTCGGACTGCAGCCTGATCAGATCGGACGAGAGAGCTTCAGGAATCCCGAAGCCACGTCACTGAGCGGCCGATCAGGAGAACGAGAGAGAAGCCCCAGGCCAAGGCCCCGGAAGGAATCACGGGAACCCACGGGATGTCGCACATGCCATGGAACATGCAAGAGGGGCTGCAGCGGTCATTCCGCCAGTCCCCAGGGGCTCCCCTTGACCGAGGTGCACGCCCCGGCCTGGCTTCGGGCCGAGGTGCACGCCCCGGCCTGGGTGGGGGCCGGAGCGTGCACACAGGCCCGTCAGGTCGTGTCCTCGTGCAGAAGTCGGGGCCGTCGACGGCGGGTTCAGCGGCCACCCGCCGTGACACCGCCGACGGCTTCCGGTGCGCCTGAGGTAGTTGTGGCGGGCGGTGAGAACTACCTGGCTGAAGAGATCTTTGTGCCTGCACGGCGCGAAGGTCACCCGATTCGGATGCCGACCCCGAATTGCCGCTCGCCGCACACTCCGAGACCGTTACGAGGCCGGCTTCCTACGTCTCTATGCGTCAGTCGATCGACTCGCACCCACTGCGGCCACCTGTGATCTCCCGGTATCGCGGAAACTTCAGGTACTGACGACCTTGAGGGCCGTATGTGCCGTCAGCGGTGATGTTCTCCTGCTGCTGGGCGGACGCAAGGGCATTGCGAGTGTTCGACCCGAACTCGCCGTCAGTCGCGAGGCTGAACCCGTAGCAGGAGTTGAGCGTGAACTGGAGCCACTCCACGCCGGATCCGCTGCTGCCGTAATCCATCCGACAGTTGGCCGTTCTGCTGCCGCCAACTCTTCTGGACCGGCCCTCCACGAGTGCCATGCAGGCCTTGTCCGTCGATTGACGTCGGCTCCGTAGGCGGCCCGGTCCTCCCCGGATGCCTGCTGCCACTGGCGGCGGCCTTCATGTGTTCCGGGCCGACAGCCAAGGCAGGCCGTCAGGGGGTGCGAAACCCTCGGAAGGTCATCTGCCGACGGGTTCTGAACCCGAGTCGCTCGTACAGCGCGATCGCGCCGGCGTTCGTCTCGGCCACGTGCAGGAAGGGACGCTCGCCGCGAGCCACGATTCGGGTGACGAGCGCGCTGACCAGGCGTGCGGCGTGTCCTCGCCCACGTGCGTCGGGAAGGGTGCAGACGGCGCTGATCTCGGTCCACCCCGGGGGCCGCAGGCGCTCACCTGCCATCGCCACCAGGGCGCCGTCGTCACGAAGACCCAGATAGGCGCCGAGTTCGTGGGTACGGGGCCAGAAGGGCCCCGGCTCCGTGCGCGCAACCAGGTCGAGCATCTCGGGCACGCTGTCCGCGCCCAGTTCGACCACACCGGTGTCGGACTCGGGACCAGGCAGGTCGGGGCGGGCACCGCCGGGCCAGATCATCTGACGGCCCTCAAGACTGAAGACCGGATCCCAACCCGGCGGTGGAACGGCCGGACAGTTGAACATGTCAGCGAAGGCGCCTGGGCCGAGCAACCCGGCAAGATCGGTCCAGCCCTCTGCGTCCCGGCCGGTGGACACAGAGGAAAAGGTCGCCACATCCGCGTGATAGGTGGCGGCTCCGCCGAGCCGTCGGGCGAAACGCGCGTGCTGACCCGCGAGCGACTGTTCTACCGGTTCGTCGAGTACAGGGTCATCGTCATTCATCATCGTGCTGTGCCTTTCCTGGTGGGCCGGATAGAGATGGTCAGATAGGCCCGGCCGGCCCCATCAGCACCCCGGGTGCGGCATATTGACGTAGGTCCGTCAACGGCCCGGCTACCGCTCAAGAACCGACTCGCTGCCGCCGAACGTGACAACACTGCGGCTTGATCAACACAAAATATCCGAGGTCGTGGGCCAGACGACTCGGGAAGCCTTCGGCCTTGGCGTTCCGGCCGACGTCGATACGCTCACACGCCGCTCCACCGAGCTGGAACAGCAGATTCTCGCCCCCCGCAGCGAACTCAACCGCTGACGGCGTCGTCGCCCGCACCCGTGATTCCCCGAGGGCGGTGTCCCGGACGATCAACCTCTGATGGACTCGTGCCATGACGACGCTGCTGCCCCGCATCTTTCGAGCACTTGAACAGTTCCATGCCTCCCACCCCTGGGACCACAACGCCCACTACCACCGGCAGATCCTGCGCCAGCTCCCGAGAAGCTTCGACAGTGCCCTGGACGTCGGATCCGGCAGCGGTGACCTCGCCAGACTGCTGGCGTCACGAGCCGCAGCGGTGCACGGCATCGACGTCGACTCCACCATCGCCGCTCGCGCGCGGGAACTCACACCCCCCCCGCAGCCCCGGTGACCTTCACCGTCGGAGACGCACTGAACGAGATGCCCCCTGGCCCATACGACGTCATCACATGTGTCGCCACCATCCATCACCTGCCGTTCAGGGACGCACTCACCCGCTTCCGACAGCACCTGGCACCCGGCGGAACCCTGGTCGTCATCGGTCTCTACCGCCCGCGCTCTCGGAGCGACTACCTGATCGACGCCGTCGCCATTCCGTCGAACGTCGCCATGGCGTGGATCAAGAACAAGGGCCGCAAGTCACCGCGACCGACCTCGATGACCGCCCCGACCCGGCCGGCGACCATGACCTTCGCAGACATCGTGCGCGACGCTCGCCACGCACTGCCCGGCGCCCGGCTGCGCCGGGGACTGTTCTGGCGCTACAGGCTGGTCTGGCACCAGTGCTGAGCAACGCCCGCGTTCGCCTCATACAGTCACCGCATGGCCACCGAGGACGCGAGCCCAAGCCGGCTCGACATCGGCGCGATGCTCACCGACCGGACCCGTGCCTGCAAGGCAGCACGCGACGCCATCGCCGCCGGCGGCCAGGTGACGGTCTGGGACAACGAGGTGCCCCATGGGATGGTCGCCGGCATCGCCGCGACGAGACCGAGGCGGTCGTTGAAGATCGGCCTGACGACCCTCGGCCTCGAGAAGACCGTCGAGATCCTGGCTCACCACCGCGACAGGCAGTTGCGCACCGGCATCATCGACGCAGCAGACCGGTCGTGGCACTTCACGCTGTACTTCGACGCACCGGGACCGAGCTCTTGGCGTGCAGCGGCGTCAAACGTGAGCCCCCTTCGAAGGCGGGTGGTCAGAAGCTCCAGCTGTAGAGGCCGCCACCGGTATTCACCGCACTGGCCGCGAGCCGGGCACCTCCCTGCAGGACCGCCAGTAGGTCATGTCGTTGCCGTCCTCGGACCGGAGCCGCGTGGTCCAGCGGCCTGCGAGCTCTTCGAGTTCGGCAGAGCTCCCGTTGGCCAGCGCTCGGGTCAGCCGTTTCGGCAGAGCGAACACCTCCACTCCATCGCTCAAGGGAGCCGTGACCCACTCCGGCCACGCCCAACCGAGAAGCCGCTCAATCGTCGGGGCGTCGGCCGAAGGCTCCTCGAAGTACATGTCCCGCTCGGCGATGGCACTGACCGGCTCAATAGAGCGGCAGGTCACAGACTTGGTTGTTGCGGCAGTCGCTGCAGAAGGTCGCGCCGTCGGTGGGTTCGGATATTCGAGGCTGCGGAATAGCTCCTGGCTCAGAGCAGCTGAGGGCGTACGGGCACCCTGTAGGCGATCCCCGTCCCCATGTGGGCAGCTGGTATTGCGGCAGCGCGTGCCCAGTGAAGTAGGCCAAGATGACCCGATGAGCCAGGAGACAGACGGTGTAGCCAAGTCGATCGCAGGCGAGTTGAAGCGGGGCAGTTTCCGGCTGGCGGCGTACGCCGTGTGCATCGAGGACGGACGTGTGCTACTCGCCCATCACGCGTCAGGAAACTGGACTCTTCCCGGCGGAAGAGTCGAGCACGCGGAGGATCCGTTCGACACGGTGATCCGGGAGGTTGCCGAGGAGACCGGCTGCGACGCAGTGGTCGAACGCCTGCTGGGCGTGGACTCGAGAGTGATTCCCACGACCGCCGCGCGTGCGGGAATCGAGCACCAGAATGTCGGCATCTTCTACCAGGTCCGTATTACTGGCGGCCGGCTCCGACCTGAGCCGAACGGCGAAACCGTCGAGTCGGTCTGGACACCCATCCCCGAGATCGCACGCCTCCGCCGGTCATCGCTGGTCGACATCGGCCTCGCCCTGGCGCAGACCGTTCCGGCAACCGGCCACGTCGCTCCCGTCCCGGTCGTCGGCCTGATCCAGCACTGAGGCACCACCGACACCTACCTGGCCCGCTCAACCGCCCCCGGCTCGCATGGTCGACGAGCTACCTCAACTGCCGGGAGGCGACCGGGGTACGGGGAGCACTCAGGCGCCCGGTACCCGCGTGGGGCGGCGGTGGATCCCCTCATCGTCGTCGCTGGGCCGGTGGGTGCCCCCGCCCTCGGCGATGCCGTAGTTGTTTGCCGCCGTTGATGGTGACGGAGCCGTCCGCGGCCCGCTGGAAGCTATCCCGCGCTTGCGGTGGAGGAGTCGACCTGGTGGCCGTTGCCGAATGGGAAGAGCGCCATGACGGTGCCTCCTTCTGGTGTTGGTGAGGGGTGGCCAGGCGGCCTTCGTGACAGCCGACGGGCTGCGGGAACCGGGGGCGGCGGGGTGCCGTCGTGGCACTCCAGGCAGGTCCCGAGCGAGGTACGTAGGTCATGCCGGCCGAGATGACAGCGGCCGGTGCCGCTCACGCCAGGGATGACCGTGCTGGTCAACAGGGCCGCCGGTGGAGTGGGCCACTTCGCGCTGCAGCTGGCGAAGTGGAAGAGGGCACACGTCATCGCGGTGTCCTCGGGCCGGCACGAGCAGTTCCTGCGCAGGCCCGGCACCGATGAGTTCATCGACTGCACCAGGACTCAGGCCGCGGACGTGGTCAGTGGCGTCGACCTGGTGATCGACACCGTCGGTGGCCCGGACAGCTCACGCTTCCTGACCGTGCTCTAGCGCGGCGGCACCATGCTTCCGGTGTTCTTCGCCCAGTACGACCCGGAAGAGACGGCGAGTCCGGGCATCGCAGTCTGGAACATTCAGGTGCGTTCCAACGGCCCCCAGCCCGCCGAGATCGGGCGCCTGTTCGACGAGGGCAAGCTCCAGGCCGGGGTGGACAGTACCTACCCGCTGCCCGAGGCGGGCAGCGCACACACGCGAGCCGCGCAGGGCCACCTCCAAGGCGAGATCGTGCTGACGGTGGTCTCGTGATCGCCGAACTCCAGCAGGCGGTGGCGAACTGCGCCCACGCCCTGGACGAGCTGAATGTGCCCGGGCTGGAAGCGGTCCTGACCGAAGACACCACCTGGACCTTCATCGACGCGCTGTTGAACGCCGGCGGGTTCGGCTGCCCACCAGCGGATCGAGCAGGCAGTCGGGGACAGCCGGAGCGGTGATGGCCGTTCCGGCGGACGCGGGGCAGATCCTCGACGCGGAGAGCACCTGGGCGGCGAGTCCCGGCGAGGTCCTGCGCGCGGCGGGGCTCGCTGTGGCCGGCCCCGCTACGGCAGCAGGGCCCGGACCGCGCGTCGCGGTCCGGGCCCTGCCCCGTGCGGTGCCGCCCTGCGGCGGCGGTGCCTCAGCTCTGTGCGGTGTCGTCGCCCGTCTGCCCGGCGCCCTCAGCGGCGCCTGCCTTCTCGCGCATCCTGCGCACCAGCTCCGCCTTCTGGTCGGCGGCACCCTGGCGGTCGAGGTTGCGGTGCGGCCCATTGTTCTGCCGTTCGGCGCGGGACAGCCTCTTGCGCTGGCCGCCGCCCATGCCCACGGGGTTGTTGATGTTCTTGCTCACGGTCATGGGTTCTCCCGGAAGGATGTGAAGTGATCTACGGATTCATCGGTGGGGGACGGTCGCGGCGACGTCGAGGGACGTCAGCAGGGGCCCATCACGCGCTCACTCGTAAATCGGCGTTAGGAAGAACATGACACAAGACGTTACCCGGTTCCGTCGGCCCCGCACACCAAGGTTCTTGCCTTCCGGTTGCAGCCAGGCCTTCGGTGAGGCCTGAGGCGGTACTGCCGGTGGTTCGCCGCGCACTCGGAACACGGCGAGGACGCATCCCCACGTGACCCACGCGCTGGAGGTACGGACACCAGCACGCAGTGCGACGCCTTCGCCTCGTCGTTCCGGCCCCTCGTCCCAGCCGCGACGCCGGAAACCCTCGATACCCTGGCCCGAGTCTCGTCGCCCATCGTACGGAGCACCATGGCTGACCTGCCCGAATCGCACACCACCACGCTCCACGACCAGCCGTTTCCCGAACTGCTCGGATACCCGTGCGAGGTAGTGGTCAGCAGCGACGGGCAGTGGATAGCGGGCAGCTCGGTGATGCACCGGCACAGCCGGGTCGCCGTATACCGGGCCGCCGACCTGTCCTGCGCGCACCTGCTGACCTTCACGATGGAGGCCGGGTCGATCGCCTTCCACCCCACACTGCCCCTCCTGGCCGTCGGGCTCGACAACGGCGACGAGTACGACCGCGCAGGGGGCCTCACCCTGCTCAAGTGCGACACGGGCCACCGCGTCGACTTCACCGACCCGGCATGGGGCATCGAGCCCGTCCGCTGGCTGGACGACGGCACCCTGGAGCTCATCCTCTTCGCGCTGGACGACGGAGTCGACCACCTGATGGCCCGGGCGACGGTCGTACGGGAGAACTGGCTGGGTCTGACCTCCGACGCACTCGACCTGACCGCACTCGACCGGACACCGATCGACCTCGACGCCCCGAGGGTGTACGACGAGGTATCGCCCGCGCAACCACTGCTGCGCACACTGGCCGAGCGGGCCGGGCGCGGTTACGACGCGCAGGGCGGGGTCCGGGCCGTGGCCGGGCTCGGCAACGGCCGCGTGCTCGCCACCCGCAAGCACGTGGCGGTGGAGTGCTGGGCCGCGGACGGATCGGCGCTGTGGAGCGTGCCCGCGCCGTCGGCGAGCGGCGGCACCCGGATCGAGGTGGCCTCCGACGAGCGGAGCGTCCGCGTGGCCGTCGCCGGTCCCGACGCCCGCGCCCGGACCGACTTCCTGCTCGTGGACACGGCCGACGGCACCGTTCTCGACCGGCACTCCGTGCCGTTCTCGGCCGCGATGTCCGCCCGTACGGACGGGGTCTGGGCGATCCGGGACACGTACGACCGCAGTATCGGGACGGAGCCGCCCGCCCCGCCCAACACGCAGATCTTCGCCGCCGGCGGCAGCGACCTGATCGGCTCGGTCCACGTGCCGGACCGGTACGACCTTGTCCCGCTCCAGGCGCGCCGGTGCCCCGAGCTGCTGTACGGGCGAAGCGGCCGGAATGTGGTCGCGCTCGCCCCTGACGGTGCGATCGAGACCGTGCTCTTCTCCGTCGACGCACCGCTCGGGCGGGTGGTGTACGTGTCCGACGGCGCCGGCGCCGCTCTGCTACACGGGCACAGGGAGCTTGTCCGCCGACGCTTCCCGTCCGGCAAGGTCCTCTGGGGCAGGCCGTTGGAATCCGAGGTCATCGACCTCGACTCCCATGCCGGGGTCCTGCACGCCCTGTGCGCCGACGACAGCCTCGTGTCCCTCGATGCGGCCGACGGGACGGTACTCCGCCGGCATCCGCTGCCCCCGTACCAACCACTCTCCCTGTACGCGGCACCCGACGGCACGACCCTCGTCGGCACCACCGCAGGCCAGATCCTGCGATGTCCAACGATCCGGGTGCAAGACCGCCGGACGACCACCGACCGGTAGAGCTGTGCAGCCGTACCCACGGCCCGGCCAGCCCAGCCCGGTATGACGCCCGCCTCGACGCGATACGCGGGCCTGCCGCCGCTCCGCCCGCCCCCTCCGCAGGCGCCACCGGTGCCGGTGAAGTACTCCTCCGACCGGCACCGGCCCGGTCGCCTCATGGTTGTGGCCCACCCCAGCAGTCCCATCGACTGACGAGGGGCCACGACGCCGGAGGCCGCCTTGCGCGTACGGGTGGTGACCTCTCAGCCGCGCAGACAGAATTCCTGGTCCGCCACCCACTGGCCGAACCATTCGCTCAGCGGCACGCTGAAGCACCACTCGCGCCCGTTCGGGTCCGGCTCCGGCCCGACGGGCGCGGGCTTGTCCGGCTTCGGGGTCCCGCTCGGCGTGGGCTCCGGCGTGACGGGTCCCTCTTCGCCCGGCTGCCGGGTCAGCATGTCGCGGTACACCCGGGAGGACTCGGGATTGTCGGCGCACTGCCACACACCGTGCGGGCAGTAGTCCGTGATCGTCTGGTAGACCGGCTCGTGCTGCTCGAACCACTCCAGCATGCGGCGCATGTACTCGGAGTTGTCCCCGTTGCGGAACAGCCCCCACTCGGGGAACGAGATCGGCTTGCCGTGCTCCGCGGCGAAGTCGACCTGCTTCTGCAGGCCGTACGGTTCATTCACCTGGTCGTCGAACGTGCGGGCGGGAGGCTGGTCGTACGAGTCCATGCCGATGATGTCCACGACGTCGTCACCGGGATAGCACTCGGTCCAGGGCACGGCGTCCAGCCCCCGGCTCGGTGCGAAGTCGAAGCGGAACTCCTGGCCGGGCACCGACCGCATCGTGGTCACGATGCGCTTCCAGTACGCCTTCCACGCGACGGGATCGGGACCGCAGCGGTGGGTGTACGTGGTCCCGTTCATCTCCCAGCCGAGCACGATCACCGTGTCCGGGACGCCCAGCAGGACCAGGCGGTCGGCCAGTTTGCGGAAGTGCTCGTCGAAATCCCCGTCGGCACCCGCCCGCAGCAGCCGACGGACCTCGCCGTCGGGGACGCGCTCCTCGTTGCGCTCCAGCATCGGCGTGTTGAGCACGAACATCCGGTCCTCGGAAGCCCGCCGCCAGGCCGCCCACGAGGCGAGGAAGCCGGGGCTGCCCTCGATGTTCACCCATAGATCGCCCGGCAGATAGCTGTGCCCGACCCGCATCTCCGTCCCCCCGAGCCAGCGCGACAGCTCCGCCATCCGCTGCACGCCCTTCGGCCCGTAGTCCAGATAGGCGCCGACGGCCGTCGAGCCGTCCGGCCACGCCGGAGCCGGTGAGGAGCCCTTGCCGGCCGTGGAACCCGGAGTGTCCCGGTCCGCGACGACCGCGCCACCGACGAGAAGGCCGAGCACAGCCGTCCCGATTCCGAAGTTGATGAGACGGCGCTGCACGGGCACGGCTCCTCCTTGGATTGTGGCGTACCTCCGACCTTGTCGACCATAAAGAAAAATGTTCAACAACGGGCTCTGCGAAAACTCGTGAATAGACCATTCGCGACGCGCGGGGAATCAGACCCGGCCGTTCGGGTGAACCATTCCGAAGGTGAAAGGAAGGGAGCGGACCCGGTTGTCGAAATTCGAATCGACCAGCTCCGGTTCGCCCACCGCCCGCACCGCGTCCGGGCGCATGAGGAGTTCCCTGAAGAGTGCCCTCATCTCCAGCCGCGCCAGATGCGCGCCCAGACAGTGATGCGGACCGCCCCCGCCGTATCCCAGGTGCGGATTGGGCGACCGGGTGATGTCGAACGCGTCGGGATCGGTGAACACCGAAGCGTCCCGGTTCGCCGAGGCGTAGAGGAGCATCACCTTCTCGCCGGGGAGGAAGACACGGCCGCCGAGCTCGTACTCGGCGGCGACCGTCCGGCGGAACTGGATGATCGGCGTCGAATGGCGGACGATCTCGTCCACCGCACCGTCGGCGTACCGGTCGAAGTCGGACTCCAGCAGGGCGCGCTGCTCCGGGTGGGCCGCCAGCAGGACCATCCCGTGGGCGATCGCGTTACGGGTCGTCTCCACCCCGGCCACGAGCAGCAGCGAGAAGAACGCGCCCAGCTGACGGGAGGACAGTGCCTGCCCGTCGACGTCCGCGCGGACCAGCGCCGAGATCACGTCGTCCTCCGGGCGGTGGCGGCGCTCCCGGGCGATCTGCGCCATCACGATCTGCATCCGGGCCAGGGACCGCAGACCCCGTCCGGGCACCCGCAGCCGGGCCCGGCCCCGGCGCTGGACCCCGACGTACTCCGACGCGTGGTCGATCTGCGCCGCGATCCCGGCACGGTGGCGGCCGGGAATGCCCATCAGGTCGCAGATGACCTCGAACGGCATACGGGAGGGGGCCGACCGCATGAAGTCGCCGGGCCGCCCGGTGGCCACCTCGTCCACCAGACGCCGGGCGATCCCGTCGATGTTCTCCTCGGCGCGAGCGAGCAGCCGCGGGGTGAAGGCGCGGGAGATGGTCCGGCGCAGGCCGGCGTGCTCGGCACCGTCCATGTTCACCATGGAATTGCCGAACACGGCCTTGGCCCAGCGGGCCGGCTCCGGAGTGGTGACACCGGGCGCACTGGCGAACACCCGCGGCTGCCGGCTCGCCGCCCTCACGTCCTCGTACCGCACCAGCGCGTGGAACGGGGTGCGCGAACCCGTACACGGGGTGAAACGCACCGGTGCGCCGAGCTCCCGCAACCGGGCGAACGCGGCCAGCCGCTCGGCCCTGTGCAGCCGCCAGAACGACGGGTCGGCCAGATCGGCGTCCACCGTCCCTCCTCCACGGTCCGTGGAAACCTGCGTCGGCGCGTTCATGCACAACCTCCGGGAGCTCGAACGGCCATGCTGGCGCGCCGCGAGCCGCTGCGGGGCCGACGCGGCCGGACGGCCCCGAGAATTCCCACGGTCGCGTGACACGCGCCGACGAGAACCGTTCGCGCGTCATCTCGTTGCCCACTTCGAGAGAGAAGACAACTCGGAAGAGTGGACGAGAGGCAGGTACACCACCATGGACCCGACCGCAGGTACGAGCGGCGAAACAGCGGGCGGCCGCAGGCCCGGCCGCCGCGCCGTGCTGCGCACCGCCTTCACCGCGACGGTGATCGCCGGAACGGGCGGGGCGCTCGCCCCGGTCCTCCTCGGCGGCCCGGAGGCCGGACCCCCCGCGGCGCGCGACGCGGCGCGGCCCGAGCGGTTCGCGGAGAGGTACAAGGGCCGGGAGATCCGCGGCGCGGCCACGGTCATGGTCCCGGCCGGCGGGCAGCCGCGCGCCGGTGAGGCCGGAGCCGTGGCCGCCGTACCGGACGTCGAGGTCCGCATCGACGGCAGGCCGCTGCACGTGATGCGGCGCGCCGACGGCAGTTACCTCAGCACGGTCAACCACTACGAGTCTTTCCCGACGCTGCTGGAGACGGCCCGCGCGGCCGTCGACGAGCTCGGCACCTCCCAGCTGTCCACAGCCTCCCCGCACACCATCCGACCCTAAGGACGAGCACGGGTGTACAGCCGCAAGGATCAGCGCAACCTCACACGCACGGAGAAGAAGCGCCTGGTCGGCGCGATCCTGGAGCTCAAGCGCTCCGGACGCTACGACGAATTCGTCACGATGCACCGTCAGCACTACGTCACCGACGCCGAGGGCCGGCCACGGGCCGCCCACATGACACCGTCCTTCTTCCCGTGGCACCGCAGGTATCTGCTGGAGTTCGAGAAGGCGCTGCAGGCCGTCGACCCCACGGTCTCGGTCCCGTACTGGGACTGGACCCGGGACAGCACACCGTCCTCCTCCCTCTGGGCGGAGGACTTCCTCGGCGGCAACGGCAGATCCGGCGACCGCCAGGTCATGACGGGACCGTTCGCCTTCCGGCAGGGCGACTGGCGCATCAGCGGGGGAGTCACCGACGACCGCTTCCTGCGCCGGGACTTCGGCCGGCCGTCCGCACCGGTCACGCTGCCCACCAAGGCGGAGGTGGACCGCGCGCTGAGCGACCCGGTCTACGACACCGCGCCCTGGAACAGCCTCAGCACCACCGGCTTCCGCAACAGGATCGAGGGCTGGGGCATCAGAGGGACCCGGGGAGTCGCCAACCACAACCGGGTGCACCGCTGGATCGGCGGGTCGATGGCGGGCGCGGGGTCACCCGACGACCCTGTCTTCTGGCTGCACCACGCCTACATGGACCTGCTCTGGGACCGCTGGCAGAAGGCGCACCCGCGCTCCCGCTACCTTCCCGCCCGCAAGCTCCCGGCCGACGACCCGCAACGGGACCGCGTCTTCGCCCGGGACCAGCCGATGCCGCCGTGGGACGTGGCCCCCTCGCAACTCATGGACCACACCCGGATCTACCGGTACGTCTGAGAGGAGGCGGGTCCGCCCGGAATCGGGCGGGCCTCCCCTCTCCGCGGGAGCAAGGAGGGGAGGCCCGGGCCGGACAGCTACGGAGATCAGTAGCCGTAGCCACCCTTGTCGTGGTGGTTGTCCGGCACGTTCGCGCAGGTGTTGCCGAAGGCCGGGTTCAGCAGGGCGATGACGTTCACGGTGTTGCCGCAGACGTTGACCGGGATGTGAACGGGCACCTGCACGGCGTTGCCCGATCCGACACCGGGGGAGTGGGCCGCGACGGCCTCGGCTCCGGAGTCGGCGGTAGCCAGGCCGGCACCGCCGGCGATCAGGGCACCGGTACCGGCCATGACGGCGGCCACCTTCGAGATACGCGACATCAGTTCTCCTTGGGAGGGGTCGAAACCGGCCACAGAACGTGCGGCCGGTATGCCCTGACAACGCGGGAATCGACAGACGGTAACGGATCGGTCGAAAAGTCGTAATCCTTCGTCAGTTCCGGCCCGCCATCGGCAGTCCCGAGGCCGGGAATCCGCTCAGCCGGCCGTGCCAGTCGCGCGCGGCGGGGAAGCGGGCCTTCACGGTCTCCGCGGCCCTGTCCCGCACCGCCACCTGTGACTCCCTCAGTCGCAGCATCGGCTCCAGGGAGGAACGGGCCAGCAGCAGACGCTGATTGACGACCGGCTCCGGCGCCCAGTGGTTCTTGTACTGCTCCGAGCCGCGCAGCAGACTCAGCACCCCGCACCCGGTGCTCGCCGCCTGCTCGGCCACCTCGCGCAGCAGCATCGAGGACACGTCCACCTTCCTTTCCCTGAGCCGGGGATCGGCGCCGTACAGATAGCCGCCCGTCAGCAGCGCGGACCGGAGTGCAAGATCGGCGGCCACCACCTCTCCGTCGAGAAGGAACTCCCGGAGCGAGGCCTCCCCGTCGCGCACCATCCGGCGGGTGGAGCGCACCAGGTGCGCGCGGAAGCGGGGGCGCAGGTGCTCGGGGTTGATCCCGCGGCCACGCCACTGGAGTTCGTGCAGGCGCAGCAGGGTGTCGACCGCACCCGCCACCCGGTGGCCGGGCACCGGGTGGCACTCGATGCCCGTGGCGTCGGTCTTGCGCAGCTTGGCCCGGGCCCGTTGCGCACGCGAGCCCGGCATCCGCTCGATCAGGGAGGCGATCGGCAGGGCCGGCAGCTCCATGCAGGTCGAGTCGGTGAGTCTGCTCCGGGCCCCGGACCAGAGCCCGAACAGCGACTGGGCCGAGGCGTCGGGCCGTACCTCCCGCAGATCGATCACGGTGTGCACGGCGGCCCGGACGAGTCCGCGCTCCAGAGCGGCGACCGCGTCGTCGGCGCACCCGCCGTCGACGAGGATGTCGAAGAAGTCGGAGATCGCACCGCCCATGGCCACCAGCAGGGGCATCGGCCGGTGCGCGAGCATCAGGGGAGCCGCGCCGATCAGCCGGTCCCCGCGACGGGCCAGGACCACCCGGAGCCGCCCCGGGACTCCGTAGGACAGCCACCAGGAATGGAGCCAGGCATGGCTCTGGAACGGGGTCGCGGTCGGGCAGCGGCGGTGCAGCGCGTCCCATTCCCCGGCGAGCGCGGAGAACTCCCGCAGATCCCGGCACAGAGTGACGGAGAGCCGGCCGGAACGGGCTGAGGTCATCGGACGAGCTCCCGTTCATCGGCCGGGGCCGCCTGGGCGGGGCCCGGCACCTGGGCGGTGACGTCCCGTCGCCCCGGACGGGGCCGGACGAGGAGGACCAGCCCGCCGATCAGGCCGCCCGCGCTCGCACCCACGGCCGTGCCGAGCGGTACGGAGGGGGAGACCGGCTCGACCGGGCGCACGGCGTCCGAGAACTTGATCAGCTTCACCCCGGTGTCCTTGGCGACGTGCCCGCTGCTGACGACCACGGCCTCGGTCACCGCGTTGGCGATGTCGGCGGCCCGGCGCGGATCCGCCGACGTGCCGGTGATCGCGATCATCGGCGAGTCGGGGGAGGTCTCGGACCGCACATGGGTGCGCAGTTCGCGCACCGGCTCCCCGGCGGCGCCACGGGCGTAGGCCAGGGTCGCGTCGCTGGTGGCCAGTCGGCCGTACGACTGCGCGTAACCCAGTGCCGCCGCCGGGTCGATGTCCTTGCCCGCGGTCACCATGGCGTAGCTGGTGGACGCGTACTCGGGCCGGGCGAGCAGCCCGTAGGACAGCCCGCACGCCGTTCCGATCAGGACGCAGGCGGGCAGGGGCCACCAACGGGGCGGTACGAACGCGGGGCGGAGCCTGCGCGGACGCCGGCCGGGGTCGGTCGGCTGCGGCTCGGGCGAGTCGGTCATGAGTGGGCTCTCTCGGTCGAGGGGGCGGGGTCGAGGGCGTGTGCGTAGACGTTCATGAGGCGTTCGCCGCTGAGCCTGATGTCATAGCGGTCCACGGCCGGCGGGGGCGGCAGCCTGCGGGTGCCGCTCGCCATCCGGTGGCGCACCGCGGTCGTCAACTCACCGACGGGATCAGTGAGGGAGCCGAGGCGGACGGTGTCCGGAGCGAGGCCGGGGGGCAGGTCGTCGACGGCGGGACAGACACCGTGCACGACGGGCAGTCCGGCGGCCAGTGCCTCGACGACGGCCAGGCCGAAGGTCTCCTCGCGGGACGCCGAGACGAAGGTGTCCATGGCCCACAGCACCGGGGGAATGCCGGGCGTGTCGCCCCCCGCCCCGCACCCTCCGAGGAATCGGACGCGATCCGCGACCCCCGACCGGGTGGCCAGGGCACGCAGCGCACCGGCCTCCGGCCCCTCCCCGGCCAGCACGAGCCAGGCACCGGGGAGAGCCGCGACGGCGCGGATCAGCAGGTCGAAGCGCTTTCCTGGTACGAGCCTGCCCACGCCCCCGACCACGAAGGCGTCGTCGGGAATGCCGAGCAGCGCACGGGTCGCGCGCCGTTGCGCGTGGTCGAAACGGAAGGCCGCCACATCGATTCCGTTGGGCACCGTGTGGATCCGTGCGGCCGGTACACCCCAGTCGCGCAGCCGGCCGGCGACGGTGCCGGAGACGGCCACCGTCGCCGCTCCGAGCCGCTCGGTGCGCAGATAGAGCGCCCGGGTGCCACGGGTGAGCGGGCGCCCCTCGATCTCCGCGCGCCCCAGCGAATGCTCCGTCGCCACCGAGGTGGTCCCCGCGAGCCGCGCCGCGATCCGGCCGTACACACAGGCCCGGTACAGGTGCGTGTGCACGAGGTCGTAGGCCCCCCGGCGGATGAGCCGGGTCAGCCTGGGCACGGCGGTGAGGTCCCGGTTTCCGTTCATCGCGAGGTTCCGCACCCGGACGCCGTCGGCGCGCAGTCCCTCGGCGACCGCCCCAGGATTGGTGAGCGTCACGACGTCGCAGCGCACCGGCAGATGACGCAGCAGCAGCCTCAACTGCTGCTCGGCCCCGCCGATACCGAGGCCGGTGATGATGTGCAGGACCTTCACCGTCCCTCGCCCCCCGCCCGGCCGACGGGAGCGGCGGTGGTCCGGTGCCGCAGCCGGTGCCGGACCGCCTTCGCGCGGAGCCGGGCACCCCGGTCGGCATGACTGACATGCGTACGGGGCAGGGCCAGCGGCCCCAGCAGAGGGCCGGGGGTGAGGGCGCAGCCGTACGCGTACCCGGCGTCGCGCACCGACGCGACCACCCGCCGGTCGGCGGTGCCGTACGGATAGCAGAAGCCCGCCGGTCCCGTTCCGGTGAGACGGCGGATCGCCTCCCGGCTGCCGTGCGTCTCCTCACGCAGCTCGTCGTCGGCCAGCGCCGTCAGATCCCGGTGGCGCATACCGTGCGAGCCGATCTCCATGCCCGCCCCGGCGAGCGCGCGGATGCCCTCCTCGGTGAGCAGCGGCTTCCGCGGACCGAGCGGATCCCAGGCGTTGGAGCCGCCCGCCCGGCCGGGCAGGACGAACACCGTCGCCGAGCAGCCGTGCCGGAGCAGCACCGGCAGCGCCTCGTGGAGGAAGTCGGCGTACCCGTCGTCGAAGGTCAGCCCGACCAGCCCGCGCCGTCCGGCGGCGTGTGCCCGCAGCAGCGCGGTGACGCCCACCCCGGTGAGACCCCGGCGCCGCAGCCAGGTCAGCTGCTCGTCCAGACGGCCGGCGGAGACGGTGATGCCGTACGGATCGTCCGTCGGGTCGGTCACCGAGTGGTAGGTGAGGATCCAGGGCTGGGATCGGCGGATGTACGGGACGGCACGGGGCGCCGAGGTGTCAGCGGCCATGGGAGAACCTCTGTCGGATGAGGGCCAGCAGATGGACGGCTTCGGGAGCTCTGAGCGCGAGTCCGGCGAGAAGGAACGCCATGGGTACGAGGAAGCAGCCGGCTGCCAGGCTGAGCACCGGATTCGCCGTCAGGGAGGAGGCGAGCCAGCCCGTGGTCCCGGCGACCGTCGAGGCCGCCGCGGGCCGGCCGAGCGCGAGCGCCACGGCACCTGCCCGGACAGCCACCGCACGCGAGCCCAGCCCCAGGAGCATCAGCACCGCGGCCGTGCTGATGCCGATCGCGTTGGCCGCCGCGATGCCGTCGACACCGAACGGGCCGGTCAACACCAGCCCCGCACCGACGGTGACCAGCAGGCCCACGCCCATCGCGCGGAGCGGATACCAGGTGGGCGTCCCCGTCGCGAAGTACGGCCTGCACAGGGCTCCGACCAGGGTGTGGCCGAGGAGGCCGAGCGCGTAGACGCGCATGACCCCGGCCGTGTCCGCGGTGTCCGCGGCGTCGAACGCGCCGTGCTGGAAGAGGACTTCGACGATCCGGGGGGCGTACCCCAGCACCATCGCGGTGCCCAGCAGCACGACCGTGCCGGCCAGCGCGAGATCGCGCTCCACCCGTCGCCGGGCACCCTCCCGGTCCCCGGCCGCCATGGCCCTGGCGACCACCGGGAAGGTCACCGTGCAGATCATCATGGACAGCACCATCGGCAGCTGCGCGACCTTCTGTGCGTAGTTGAGGTGGGAGATCGCGCCGTCGGACAGCGACGACGCGAGGAACCGCTCCACGAACACCTGCGCCTGACGGCTCACCACGAACAGCACCACGGGCGCGAGGGCGGAGGCGCCGAGCAGCGCGGACACCCCCGGCCGTGCCCCCCGCCGCCGCGGCACGCCCGGCTTCCGCCGCGGCACCAGCCGCACGAACGCCGGCAGCTGGGTGAGGATCATGAACACACTGCCGACGGCGACCCCGGCCGCCGCCGCGCGCACCCCCCAGAGGGAATGCAGCGCGAGCGTCATCCCGATGATGCCGATGTTGTACGCGATGTAGACACCGGCCGGGGCCAGGAAACGGCCGTGCGCCCGCAGCGCCGCGCTGAAGTACCCCGTCACGCCGAAGGTGAGCACGGTGACGGCCGTCAGCCGCGTGCAGTCCACGGCGAGCGAGGGATCGTCGAGTCCCGGCGCCAGGACACCCACGACCCACGGGGCACCGAGGGCGAGCAGCACGCCCGCGCACGCCAGGGCGGTGAACAGCCGGGGAAAGGTGCCGGCGACGAGCGCGCGGACGGGATCGTCCGGGGAATCGCCGGCCGCGCGCCGCGTCAGGGCATGGCTGAAGGCGGGGACCAGCAGCAGTGCCATCCCGTCCTCGATCAGCAGCGTGGCGGCCATCTCCGGCACGGTCCACGCGATGAGGAACGCGTCGCTGTCATGACTGGCGCCGAACAGCTGGGCGATGGCCTGGTCCCGCACGAGCCCGAGCAGTGCCGCGATCACCGTGAGACCGGCGGCGCCCGCCGCGGCCCGGGCGGGGAACCCCCCGGGCCGCGGTGGAACAACAGGCGTGGATGTTCCGGGAACGGCTGTCTGCCCGGCTGTTCCCGTAACGGTCCCGGTCACGCGGCGGTCGCCCTTTCCGGGCCGGCCAGCGCCCACCACGCGGCCAGACCGAGCACGATCCCGGTGAGCACGGTGGAGGGGCCGCCGATGTCCGCGTACAGGAAGTCGACGGTCTGCCAGGTCATCAGCCCGACGGCGGCGAGACCGCAGTCGACTGCCGCGGCCCCCCGCGACCGGGTGAGCACCAGTCTGCGCACCCCGCCGACCAGCAGCGCCGCCCAGGAGCCCACCAGCACGGTGAAACCGATGAGGCCCTGCTCGCTCAGGACGAGCAGATACATGTTGTGGGGGGACAGCAGCGGCTGCTTCACGAAGTCCTGCCCGGCGCCCGCGATGTCACTGCCGGCCGAGAGACCGATCGAGGCGTGTCCGTCCCGGTGGGCCGGGAAGCCCTTGAGACCGACGCCGGTCGCGGGCTGCTCGCGCCACATCCCGGCTGCCGCGGCCCACATGGTGTAGCGGTCGTTGACCGACCGGTCGGGTGCGCTGGTCACCTCGGTGATGCTGGTGAGCCGCTGCGAGATCATCACGGACCCCACGCCGAAACCGCCGACGAGCACGACCCCGGCAGCGATCAGCACCGCCAGCGAGCGCACGGCCTGCCGGGCCCCGGCCGCCGCGATCACGGTCAGGGCGCCCGCCGCCGTCGCGATCCAGGCTCCCCGGCTGAAGGACAGCGTGAGCGGAACGACCAGCAGGGCGGCCGTCACCGGGGCGCCGAGCCGCAGCCACCGGGGTGCGCCCGAAGGGGTGCGGAGGGCGTACGCGGCCGCCGCGAGCAGCCCGTAGCCGACGACCGTGGCCATCCCCATCACATCACCGGCGCCGAACGTGCCGACGGCCCGGATGTCCTCACCCATGTACGAGGCCCCGGAACCGGTGGCGTACTGGTGCGCGCCCGTCGCGCCCTGGACGAGCGCGAGCAGTACGAGCGAACCCGTGATGATCCGGAACCCGTGGGCGTCCCTGACCAGCAACAGGACGGCAGCGGGGACCAGGACGAAGATCTGGAGGTACCGGACGAAGCCCGGCAGTGCGGCCATCGGGTCCGCTGCGGTCACCGTGGCCACGGCGAGCCCCGCGGCCGGCAGGCCGAGGACGAACGCCCCGGCCCGGGTGAGCGGACGGGCACGCAGGAACACCAGACGCCCCAGGCAGACGAGCACGGCCACGCCCGAGAGCAGATCGGCCGGAGGGACGCCGTACACGGTGCCGGCCCCCGTCCCGTCGGCGGGAACGGCCAGCAGCAGCACGGTGCCGACCAGGGGGAGCACCGGCCATCTGCCGCGCCACCGGCGCAGGAACGGATGCGCCGGAGCGGAAGGTACGGGCGCCGGCGCGGAACGTACGGCGGGGACCGCGGGAGCGGTGGTCACGGTGAGCGTCACGGTTCAGCTGCCTCCGAGCCGGAACAGCGAGCCGGCCGTGCGCGCGAGGACGCACACGTCCTGCCAGAGCGACCAGGTCTCGATGTACAGGTTGTCGAAGCGGGCGCGGTCCTCGATCGAGGTGTCCCCGCGCAGACCGTGCACCTGGGCCAGTCCCGTGATGCCGACCGGCATCCGGTGCCGGGCCCGGTAGCCGGGGTGGATTCGGCTGAACTGCTGGACGAAGTACGGGCGTTCGGGACGCGGCCCCACCAGGCTCATGTCGCCGCGCACCACGTTCCACAGCTGCGGCAGCTCGTCCAGCGAGGTCCGGCGCAGCGTCCTGCCGACGTGGCTCATACGCCCGTCGTCCGACACGTTCCACCGGGTGGCGGACTCGTGCGCGTCGGACGGACGCAGGGTGCGGAACTTCAGCAGGACGAACGGCCGCCCGTGCCGGCCGATGCGCTCCTGGTGGAAGATCACACCCCTGCCGTCACACACGCGTACGGCGAGTGCGCAGACGGCCATCACCGGGGCGGCCGCGACCAGGGCGACCATGGCGAGAACGGCGTCCATCGCACGCTTCACCCGGTGTGCGACCGGTCTGTGGGGACCCCCGTGCAGCGGGTGGGCGGCGAAACCCCACAGGTGGTCCGGCCGGTCCTGCCGGGACACCGACGGACCGGCGACGGGCGTTCCCTGATCGGTGATCAGCCATACCCGGCAGCCGTGCCGCACGAACAGCTCGACGAGCGCCGCCCCGTCGGGTGCGGACTCGGGCGGGACCGTGAAGACGGCGTGCCGCACGGAGTTCTGGATGACGGCCCGGGCGACGTCCTGCGAATCCGCGAGGACGGGCAGGACCGGCAGCGCCGCCGCGTCCGCCGGGGCAGCCGCGGATTCGGGGCCGGCGTCCACGGGGCCGCCGGAGCCCACCCGGCCGACCGGCCGGAGTCCGTACTCCGGGTGCTCCTGCAGCACCACCATGACCCGGTCGGCCGTCGGCCCCTCGCCCATCACCAGAGTGGACTGCGGATTCCGGGCGGCCCACCGGAGCCGGGCCCGGTGGACCGCGGCGCGCGCCCCGCTGCCCAGCAACGTCTGGGCGCCCGCCGCGAGGGCCAGCGCCGTCCAGCCCATGCCGTAGCGGGGGTCGTACGCGCCGAGCACCTCGGCGGTGGCGTACCACTGCACCAGCGCCAGGCCGCAGAGCGCGGGCAGTTCCGCCAGGACGGACGGGGACAGTCCGATCCGGTAAAGGCCCCGACAGGCGTTCAGGAGCAGCTGGGCCGCGGCCTGCAGGAGAAGGACACCCGGTGGCCAGGGCACCGGGGCCACCAGGGCGAGCGCCAGGCCCAGCGCCAGCCCGTCCGCGGCCACGAGGCCGGTGACGGGTGCCCATCCTCCGCGGCTCCCGGCGGCCCGCACGGACCGCGCGCGACCGCTCCCGCCGCGCGGGGGACGGATCGCGGAAGCCGCACGGCGTACGGCCGTCGCCTGGGCGGATCGGGGGGCCGGTGCACTCTCCGTCGTCATCGCTCGGTGCGCTTCCTCGTCGTGGGGCGGGACTGGCCGACAAGTTCCCGGTAGAGGCCCAGGACCGCGTCCGCGGTCTTCGTCACGTCGAAGACCGACCGGGTGTGCCGCTCTGCCGTGCGGCCCAGCTCCGTCCGCAGCGCCGGATCGGCCAGCAGGGCGGTGAGCGCCGCCGCGAGGGCGGCAGGGTCCTCGGGCGGCACGAGGCAGTGGGGTGCGTGGCCCGGCGGCAGGCTCTCCCTGGCGCCGTTGACGTCGGACAACAGGACGGGCAGGCCGCAGGCCATGGCCTCCAGCGGGGCCAGCGCCATGCCCTCCCAGCGCGACGGGAGCACGAGCACGTCGGCCGCGTGGATCCACGGCCGTACGTCCCCGCTCGCCCCCGCGAACACCACCCCGGCAGGCGCGGTGCGCCGCAGCTCGTCCCCGTACGGTCCGTCGCCGACCAGGACGAGCCGAGCGTCCCCGACGGGGGACCGGGCCCAGGCCCGCAGCAG
Organism: Streptomyces sp. NBC_01520; assembly: GCF_045040375.1. Lineage (NCBI taxonomy): Bacteria > Bacillati > Actinomycetota > Actinomycetes > Kitasatosporales > Streptomycetaceae > Streptomyces > Streptomyces sp. NBC_01520. The sequence continues at coordinate 262,017 of NZ_CP109404.1, read as the reverse complement.
GACGTCCTGGCCCTTCTGCCGGCTCAGCCGTCCGACGCACACGACCAGGGGTGCGTCGGCCGGAACGCCCTCCAGCAGGGCCAGGCCGGCGCGGGCAGCCGCCTGACCACAGCCGGGCCGGAAGCGGCCGAGGTCGATGCCGTTGCGGATCACCGACCAGCGGGCGGCGATGCCGGCCCGCTGACCCGCCCGGCGTTCGGACTCGCTGACGCAGAGGATACGGTCGCTCCACCGGGCCCCGAACCGCTCCCAGGCCATCGCCATCCCGGCCGCTCGGCCCTCCAGGGCCTCGAACGACCAGGCGTGCGGCTGGAACACGGTCGGAACCCTGCCCCGGACGGCGAGCCGCCCCGCGAGCCCCGCCTTGGAGCTGTGGGCGTGGATCACATCGGGGGCGCAGGCGCGGATCAGCCGGCTCGCGGTGGCGATCTCACGCCCCAGCCGGGGGCCCGGAACACGCTCCGCGGGCCAGAGGCACACACGTGCCCCGGCGGCGGCCGCCTCCGACGCCAGCGACCCGCCGGGCGGACAGGCGACCACAGGCCGCAGTCCCGCCCGGACCTGCGCGGCGACGAGGTCCGTCACGACCCGTGCGACGCCCCCCTCCACCGGCTGGACCAAATGAAGGACCGTCAGGCGACTTTCCTCGGTGCAACTCTTCTGCAGCACGCACGGCTCTCTTCTCACATGCCCCCGGGGAGCCGGATCGGGTGAACACCGGCGGCCCAGAATTTCGGAGGCAGAGATCAAGTGGGTAAAACCGAAGTGCACTTTGACAGACAGTGCGTGCGAAAACGCGTAGGACTCGCGCATCTGTCCGCACAGATTACCCTCGGGTGGGGATTGCGGGAGGATTTCCGGTGTGCTGCGGCGTGTCAGATGCCGGTCTTCGTATGTGTTCCGGACCGTGCCGCATGATGAAAAGGTCCGTATGCATTCGCCCGGTGCCAGGGTGCTCCGCAATTCGTCGCGGAATCGCGCACCGCCAATCCGGTGGTCGGTAAAGTGCGGGTAATGGCCGTCGGGTTGGGCATGCCCTTTGCGCGCCTTCCGGTTCTCTTCCCGCGGCCGGCAGCCGCCTGCCCCAGTCGACGGCACCCTGCCCGCGCCGTCGCGGCGCGGCTTCCGTGCGAACCGGCCAATCTTGGCGAAAGCGCCGGGTGTACACCGGACCCCGGATGTACTGCTGGTCCGTCCGCCCGACCCGGGGGTGTGGCCGCGGGAACGGCATCAGGTACAACTCGTGATGATCGTCCGCCCGTCGGCGGCCCCCGTACAGCCGGGCCCACCGGCGAACACAGAGGAGAAGCGATGGTTCACGAACGGGCCGGTCAGCCGGCGCAGCCCGGTGATCTGGTCGACGTGGCACGGCTGGTGACGGCCTATTACACCGTCCGCCCCGACCCGTCCGAGCCCGGCCAGCGCGTCGCCTTCGGCACCTCGGGGCACCGCGGCTCCGCCCTGTCGGCGGCCTTCAACGACGATCACATCGCCGCCACCACGCAGGCCATCTGCGAATACCGGGCCCGGCAGGGCACCGACGGGCCGCTGTTCCTAGGCGCCGACACCCATGCGCTGTCCGAACCCGCCCGGATCACCGCGCTGGAGGTGCTCGCAGCCAACGGGGCCACCGTCCTGATCGACACCGACGACGGCTACACGCCCACCCCGGCCGTCTCGCACGCCATCCTGACGTACAACCGGGACCGCACCACCGGACTCGCCGACGGCATCGTGGTCACGCCCTCGCACAACCCGCCCGCCGACGGGGGCTTCAAGTACAACCCGACCCACGGCGGTCCGGCCGGCTCGGACGCCACCTCCTGGATCCAGGACCGGGCCAACGCCCTGATCGAGGACGGGCTGAAGGGGGTACGGCGGATTCCCCACGACCGCGCGCTCGCCGCCGACACCACCGGACGGCACGACTTCCTGACCGCCTACGTCGACGACCTCCCGGCCGTCCTGGACCTGGACGCCGTACGCGATGCGGGGATCCGGATCGGCGCCGACCCCCTCGGCGGCGCGTCGGTCGCCTACTGGGGCCGGATCGCCGAACGCCACCGGCTCGACCTCACCGTGGTCAACCCGCTGGCGGACCCCACCTGGCGGTTCATGACGCTGGACTGGGACGGGAAGATCCGCATGGACTGCTCCTCCCCGTACGCCATGGCCTCCCTGATCGAACAGCGCGACGCCTACACCATCGCCACCGGCAACGACGCGGACGCCGACCGGCACGGCATCGTCACCCCCGACGGCGGGCTGATGAACCCCAACCACTACCTGGCCGTCGCCATCCGCTACCTCTACTCGCACCGCGAGGGCTGGCCGGCCGGTACCGGCATCGGGAAGACCCTGGTCTCCTCCTCCATGATCGACCGGGTGGCCGCGGACCTGGGCCGGCAACTGGTGGAGGTTCCGGTGGGATTCAAGTGGTTCGTCGACGGACTCTTCGGCGGCACCCTCGGCTTCGGCGGCGAGGAGTCGGCCGGGGCGTCGTTCCTGCGCCGTGACGGCCGGGTGTGGACCACCGACAAGGACGGCATCCTGCTGGCGTTGCTGGCCTCGGAGATCACCGCCGTCACCGGTTCCACACCCTCCCAGCACTACGGCGAGCTCACCGCACGGTTCGGCGACCCCGCCTACGCACGGGTCGACGCCCCCGCGACGCGCGAGGAGAAGGCGGTACTGGCCCGGCTCTCCCCGGAACAGGTCACCGCGGACACGCTGGCCGGCGAGCCCATCACGGCGGTCCTCACGGAGGCACCCGGCAACGGCGCCGCGATCGGAGGCCTCAAGGTCTGCACCGACAGCGCCTGGTTCGCGGCCCGGCCCTCCGGCACCGAGGACGTCTACAAGGTGTACGCGGAGAGCTTCCAGGGCGCCGAACACCTGGCCAGGGTCCAGGACGAGGCCCGTGCCCTGGTTTCCGAGGCGCTGGGCGGCACGGCCTGAGCGGACCCCCGGGCGGACCCCGGCGTCCGGGGTCCGTTCCGGGGTCCGGACGCCGGCCGGTCGGCCCTGACACACCGTCATGCCTCGGGAACGGTGTGCTGGACCTGCCGGAGGAACGTGGCGTTGTCCGGGGTCCTGCGGACCTTGTCCAGCAGCGCCTCGAGCATCGAGTGGCTGTCCCGGGTCCGCAGCGCGCGCCGCAGCCCCCGTACGGCTGTCAGCTCCGACGCCGACAGCAGGAGTTCCTCGCGGCGGGTGCCCGAGGGCGTGATGTCGACGGCGGGGAAGACGCGCCTGCCGGCCAGCGTGCGGTCGAGGCGGAGCTCCATGTTGCCGGTGCTCTTGAGCTCCTCGAAGAAGTAGTCGTCGGCCCGGGAGCCGGTGTCCACCAGCACGGTCGCCAGGATGGTCAGCGAACCACCCTCCTCGGCGAGCCGCGCCGCGCCGAACAGCTTCTTGGGTCCCGTGAGAGCCGCGGCGTCGACACCACCGCTCAGGGTGCGTCCGCCGGCCCCGGCCGCGTTGTTGTGGGCCCGGCACAGCCGGGTGAGGGAGTCGAGCAGGATCACGACGTCCCGGCCCTGCTCGACGAGCCGCTTGGCGCGTTCCACGGCGAGGTCCGCGAGCGCGATGTGCTCCTTCGCGGGCCGGTCGAACGTGGAGGCGTACACCTCGCCCCGGACGGAACGGCGCATGTCCGTGACCTCTTCCGGGCGTTCGTCCAGGAGGACCACCATCAGGTGGCACTCGGGGTGGTTGACGGCGACGGCCGCGGCGAGCTGCTGCAGCAGCACGGTCTTCCCGGTCTTCGGCGGAGCGACGATCAGTCCGCGCTGCCCCTTACCGACGGGGGACACCAGATCGACGATGCGCGGGGCAGGACCGCCGTTCGGGGTCTCCAGGCGCAGGCGCTCCCGGGGGTGCAGCGGAGTGAGGTCGCGGAAGTGCGGACGGCCCCGGAGCTCCCGCACCGCACGGCCGTTGACCGAGTCGGCATGGGACAGGGCGCGGGGGCGCTCGCAGGTGCCCTCGACGACATCGCCCTTGCGCAGGCCGTGCTGCCGGATCAGGGCGGGCGACACGCGGATGTCGCCGGGGGAGGGACGGCCGCCGTCGGTGCGCAGTACGCCGTGTCCGTCGTTCGTGGTGTCGAGGACACCGGCGGCGCGGACAGGGCTGCCCTGCTGGGCGACGGGGCGTTCGAGTGTGCTGGTCATGGGTGGGTCCTTTCGCGGACATGGCGAATGAGAGGTCCGGCGAAGCGAAGGCGGCAGAAAACACGCCTCGTACGACGGGCTGAATGAGCCCGGACCGGACAGAGGAAGCTGGATCGCCGGTCGTCGAAGGACGGGCGCGACAGCGAGAGAGAAAAAACAGCACCGGCGCCCGAAGAAGGGGGCGTACACATGTGCTGCTCGCAACGTAGCACGCGAGAACGGATACGGGAAGGGAGCAGCCTTGCTACCGCGCTGCAGCCGACCCGGACCAGACCTGCTGGACCGTGCGGTAGTCCGTCACCACGATCCCCTCCTGCCGCACGATCTCGCGCGCCTCCGGCGACGTCAGGAAGGCATGGTCCGTGCTGCGCACCCGCCATCCGCCGTCGATCGCGCGGGCTTCCGCGTCACCCAGCCCCGGGTGCACCGCCCACTCGCTCAGCCCGGCCGGAAGGGACCGCAGCAGCTCGGCATAGCGTGCCGCCTTGCCGTCGAGGTCCAGCGAGAAACTGTCCAGGAAGTCATGGTCCGTGACGGGCCGGCCCAGGCGCAGCATCTTCTCCCTGGCCGGCGGGAGCCAGATCCGTACCGCCAGGCCGTACTCCCCGGCCAGGGCCACGGTCAGGTCGAGAATGTCCTCGCGCCCGCCGTCCTCCAGACAGTGCCAGTCGAGGTGGGTCGGCCGGAGCCCGGTGTCCACGACGGCGTCGATCTGCGCGCGGAACTCGCGCTCGACCTCCTCCGGGCGGGCCCGGCCCAGCAGTTCGGGGATGCCCGCAGGCGTGAAGAGCTCACCCGCGTCGTCCAGCAGCGAGGGAACCCTGTCCTTCGCGCTCAGCGGCCCCCAGCGGTGGTCCGTCGTGTCGCGGACCAGCGTGAGGTGGATCCCGAACGGGATCTGAGGCCGTTCGCGGAGCAGACGCATGCCGTGCGACGCCCACGGGCACGGCACCATGAGGCTGCACGAGGCCGCGATACCGTCCTCGATCGACGCGACGACCGCGGAGTTGACCGCGTGGTACATCCCGAAGTCGTCGCAGTTGACGATGAGCACCCGGGCATCGGGCGCGAACCCCAGCAGCTTACCGGAGACGGTCGTGGGTGCGGTGTCGTCGGTCACCGCACCCACTATGGGCGAACGGCGCTCAGCCGTCCTCCGGATTCTTTCCGCCGACCGGGTCCGGCGTACCCGCCGCACCGCCCCGGAACGCCCCGAGGATCTGCTCCGCGGCCAGCGAGGCCGTCAACTCGCCCCCACGTACGCGCTGTTCGAGCCCAGGAGCGAGGGCGCGCACCGCCGCGTGGCTGCGCAGACTGTCCAGCAGCTCGTCGCGGACCATCGTCCACGTCCAGTCCACCTGCTGCTCCCGGCGCTTGGCCGTGAGCCGCCCGGTGGAGTCCAGCAGCGTACGGTGCTGCTCCAGCCGCTCCCAGAGCTCGTCCAGACCGGTCGACTCCCGGGCGCTGCAGGTGAGCACCGGAGGAGTCCACGCCGCGTCCACCGGATGCATCAGCCGTAGCGCACCCGCCAGTTCACGAGCGGCCGAACGCGCGTCGCGCTCGTGCGGGCCGTCCGCCTTGTTGACCGCGATGGCGTCGGCCAGCTCCAGGACGCCCTTCTTGATGCCCTGCAGCTGGTCGCCGGTACGGGCCAGGGTGAGCAGCAGGAACGTGTCGACCATGTTCGCGACCGCCGTCTCCGACTGCCCGACCCCGACCGTCTCCACCAGCACCACGTCGTAACCCGCCGCCTCCATCACCACCATGGACTCGCGGGTCGCCCTGGCCACCCCGCCGAGCGTTCCCGCCGTGGGGGAGGGGCGGACGAACGCCCGGGCGTCCACGGCCAGCCGCTCCATCCGGGTCTTGTCGCCCAGGATGGAACCGCCCGTACGGCTGGACGACGGATCCACCGCCAGCACCGCTACCCGGTGCCCGAGCCCCGTCAGCAGGGTCCCGAGCGCGTCGATGAACGTGGACTTCCCCACGCCCGGCACCCCGCTGATCCCGATGCGTCTGGCCCGCCCCGAATGCGGCAGCAGCTCGCCCAGCAACCGCTGCGCCAGCACCCGGTGATCGGCACGGGTCGACTCGACGAGAGTGATCGCGCGGGCCACGAAGGCACGCTTCCCGTCGAGCACACCCTTGACGTACGCGTCGATGTCGATGTCTCGCGCCATCCGTCAGCGGCTCACAGCTCGTGGCCCAGCGCGGCACCGAGCCGCGCGACCAGGTCGTGCGCGGCGTCCGGGATCACGGTGCCGGGCGGGAAAACCGCTGCGGCCCCCGCCTCGTGCAGCGCCTCGACGTCCTGCGGCGGAATCACCCCACCCACCACGATCATGATGTCCTCCCGGCCCTCCGCCGCCAGCTCCGCGCGGAGCGCCGGTACGAGCGTGAGGTGCCCGGCGGCCAGCGACGAGACGCCCACGATGTGCACGTCCGCCTCGACCGCCTGCCGGGCGACCTCGCCCGGCGTCTGGAACAGGGGGCCGACGTCGACGTCGAAGCCCAGGTCGGCGAAGGCCGTCGCGATCACCTTCTGGCCGCGGTCGTGGCCGTCCTGGCCCATCTTCGCGACCAGGATGCGAGGCCGCCGCCCCTCCGCCGCCTCGAAGACGTCGACCAGCGTGCGGGTACGGTCCACGGAGGGGGACTCTCCTGCCTCTTTGCGGTACACCCCGGAGATCGTACGGATCTGGCCCGAGTGCCTCCCGTACACCTTCTCCAGCGCGTCCGAGATCTCGCCGACCGTGGCCATCGCGCGGGCCGCGTCGACCGCCAGGGCCAGCAGATTGCCTTCGAGCCCCGGCCCCGGGTCCCGCTCGGCCGCCGCCGTCAGCGCGCGCAGGGCGTCCTGGCAGACCGCCTCGTCCCGCTCCTCGCGCAGCCGCCGCAGCTTCTCGACCTGCTGGGTGCGCACCGAGGAGTTGTCGACCTTGAGCACGTCGATCTTCTCGTCCGTCTCCACCCGGTACTTGTTGACCCCGATGACCGGCTGGCGCCCCGCGTCGATCCGCGCCTGGGTACGGGCCGCGGCCTCCTCGATCCGGAGCTTCGGGATGCCCGCGTCGATCGCCTTCGCCATGCCGCCGGCCGCCTCCACCTCCTCGATGTGCTGCCAGGCCCGCCGCGCCAGGTCGTACGTCAGCTTCTCCACGTACGCGCTGCCGCCCCACGGGTCGATGACCCGGCCGGTACCCGACTCCTGCTGGAGCAGCAGCTGGGTGTTGCGGGCGATCCGGGCGGAGAAGTCCGTCGGCAGGGCCAGCGCCTCGTCCAGCGCGTTGGTGTGCAGCGACTGGGTGTGGCCCTGGGTTGCGGCCATCGCCTCCACGCACGTCCGCGTCACGTTGTTGAACACGTCCTGCGCCGTCAGCGACCAGCCCGACGTCTGCGAATGGGTGCGCAGGGAGAGCGACTTGGCGTTCTTCGGCCCGAACTCCTTGACCAGCTTCGCCCACAGCAGCCGGGCCGCCCGCAGCTTCGCGATCTCCATGAAGAAGTTCATGCCGATTGCCCAGAAGAACGAGAGCCGCGGCGCGAACGCGTCCACGTCGAGCCCCGCGGCCTGCCCGGCCCGCAGGTACTCCACACCGTCGGCCAGCGTGTACGCCAGCTCCAGATCGGCCGTCGCACCCGCCTCCTGGATGTGGTAACCGGAGATGGAGATGGAGTTGTAACGCGGCATCTTCTGCGAGGTGAACGCGAAGATGTCGGAGATGATCCGCATCGAGGGGCCGGGCGGATAGATGTAGGTGTTGCGGACCATGAACTCCTTGAGGATGTCGTTCTGAATGGTCCCGGCCAGCTTCTCCGGTGCGACGCCCTGCTCCTCGGCGGCCACGATGTACAGCGCCAGTACGGGCAGCACCGCGCCGTTCATCGTCATCGACACCGACATCCTGTCCAGCGGGATGCCGTCGAAGAGCTGGCGCATGTCGTAGATCGAGTCGATCGCCACGCCCGCCATGCCGACGTCACCGGTCACCCGGGGGTGGTCGCTGTCGTAGCCGCGGTGGGTGGGCAGGTCGAACGCGACGGAGAGACCCTTCTGCCCGGCGGCCAGATTGCGCCGGTAGAAGGCGTTGGACTCCTCGGCCGTGGAGAATCCTGCGTACTGCCGGATGGTCCACGGCTGGTTGACGTACATCGTGGGGTACGGGCCGCGCAGATACGGGGCGATGCCCGGGCGCGTGTTCAGGAAGTCCAGGCCCTCCAGGTCCTGCCCGGTGTACAGCGGCTTGACCGCGATACCCTCCGGCGTCTCCCAGAGCAGCTCGTCCTCGGACGCGCCGGTCGACTCCTTCACCGCGGCACTCCACCGGTCGGCGGATCCGTCGGCTGCGGTCCCGGCGGACAGGGGGATATCGGCGAAGTCCGGTACCGGGTTGCCCGCCACGGCGGTCTCGGAGGCCTCCGAGGTCACCGGGGTCTGTGAGGTCACAGGGGTCTGAGGGGTCTGCATCACGCCACTCCCATGCGGTCGAGTGCGGAGGAGAGGAAGGCGACCACGTCGCAGCCGGCGAACACATGGGCGTCGACACCGGTGTAACCGCCCGGCCGGCCCGCGAGGAAGACCTGCTCGGCGCCGGCGGACCGGAGCTCTCCGGCGACGGCCTCCGCCTGCTCGGCGTAGAGCGCGTCCCCGGAGCACAGGCAGGCGATCGTCGCCCCCGTGGCGGCGAAGGCGCCGCCCGCGGTCGACACGTCCACGGAAGCCGGCTCGTGGACGGGCTCGATCCCGCCCGCGCGGAAGAGATTCGCCGCGAAGGACGCCCGCCCCGTGTGCACCGCGGCGGGTCCCAGGGCCGCGAGGAACACCTTCGGGCGACTTCCCGTGGCCGCCAGATGGCGGTCCGACCTGGCCCGCAGCGCCTCGAACGCCTCGTCGCGGCGTACCTTCGGCAGACCACCCGAGGGGCCGGCGGGCGCGGACTCGCGCTCCACGGACCGCTCGTCCAGATTCGGGAACTCGCTGACCCCGGTCACCGGCTCCTTGCGCCGCGCCAGGTCCCTGCCGCGCGCGGCCCAGGTGGCCGCGAGCCGTTCCCCGACCATGCCGGAGCGCAGCGCGGCGGCCTGACCGCCCGCCCGCTCCACCTCCTGGAAGAAGGACCAGGCGGCGGCGGCCAGTTCATCGGTCAGCCGCTCCACGTACCAGGAGCCGCCCGCCGGGTCGATGACCCGGGCCAGATGAGACTCCTCCATCAGGATCGTCGACGTGTTGCGCGCGATCCGCCGGGCGAACGCGTCCGGCAGCCCCAGAGCATGATCGAACGGCAGTACGGTGACGGAGTCGGCCCCGCCGACACCCGCCCCCAGGCAGGCCAGCGTCGTCCGCAGCATGTTCACCCACGGATCGCGGCGGGTCATCATCACCGACGAGGTCACCGCGTGCTGGTGCTGCGCACCCGCCGCCCTCGCCCCGCACACCTCGGCCACCCGGGCCCACAGACGCCGTGCGGCGCGCAGCTTGGCGATCGTCAGGAACTGGTCGGCCGTCGCCGCGTAGCGGAACTCCAGCTGGTGGCAGGCCTCTTCGGCGGAGAGTCCCGCCGCGGTCAGCGCCCGCAGATAGGCGACGCCCGTAGCCAGCGAGAGCCCCAGCTCCTCCGCGGCCGAACCGCCCGCCTCGTGGTACGGCAGCGCGTCCACGGTCAGGGCGCGCAGCCCCGGGTACTCGCGGCCGCACACCCGCGCCCAGTGGACGGCGGCCGTCAGGTCCGGCTCCGTGCCGGTACGGGCAGTCCGCCCGAGCGGGTCCGCCCCGAGGCTGCCGCGTACCGCGTCCTTCGCCACTCCGCGCGTCTCGTGGAGTGCCAGCAGCGCGCGCACCGCGGGTTCGAAGTCGTCGCCGGCGTCGAGGGCGACGGGTGCCAGATCGAGGTACACGCCGTCCAGCGCACGGGCGAGGCCCGAGGCGGGAACCCCGCCGGGCCCGCCCACGGTGAGCCAGAGCGAGGTGACGCCGTTCTCCAGATCGCCGAGCAGCGCCTCGTTCAGGCGTACGGGATCCGTCAGGGCGTGGTGTTGTCGTACGTCCCAGCCGGCCGCGGTGTTCCCCGCAGCCCTGTTGCCCCGGACGAAGGGGGCAAAGCCAGGGAATCCGGGGTCGGCTGAGGTGTCGTCGGAGGTGTACAGGGGCCGGGCGGTGAGCCCGTCCCCGAGCGCGGTGGACAGCGCTTCCTCGGCGGCCGTGCCCGTGACGTCCTTGCCCGACTTGCGCAGTACACCTTCGACAAGGCTCTGCCACTGGTCGTGGGAGGGGTCAGGGAAATCGGCGGCCAGAGAGAGCCCGTCAGCAGGCAGGACCGTCATGCTCAGATGCTAGGGCAGCACTTTTGGTGGCATCAGTAGAACCGGCTGTGACCTTGCACTCTCCGGAACGCACGCGATCCTGTGAGTAAGGGGGTGAAGTTCTCTTGGTCATGGTTCTTCACAGTGCGTCACTTAATGACCGAAGTTATGCTTTGGCGACCCAGCACCGTGAGGGAAAGGACGCGCCATGGCCGTGGGACCCGTGGAGTACCTGGTCGTCACTTTTCCCGACGGCCGGTTCGCCGACGTGATCGCGCCCGTCCTGGCCGACGCGGTGGCGTCGCAGGCGGTGCGCATCCTCGCCCTGGCCTTCGCGCGAAGGGGTGAGGACGGCACCCTGGAACGTGTGGAGCAGCGGGTGCTCGACCCCGCGGGGCTGGTGTCGTTCCGGCCGCCGCAGGACGAGACGGCCGGACTGCCGGACATCACGGACGTCGACGCGCTCGGGCGCATGCCGGAGGGCAGTTCCGCGGCGCTGATCGTCTGGGAAGACCTCTGGTCGGTGCCGCTCGCCCAGGCGGCCCGCACGGCGGGCGGGGAGCTCGTGGCGCACGAGCGTGTCCCGGCGGACGGAGGGGACGACATCATCACGCTCCTGGAGCGGCTCGCCGAACTGAGGGCACAGGGTGTCCTGACCGATGCCGAGTTCGCGGCGCAGAAGGCCAGGATCCTCACCGACTGACACCCGGGCCGATACCCCCCGTCGGCGCCCGGCGTTTCTTTTGTTGAATTTCATGCTCCGTGCGACGTTGATCCTGACCTGTGCAGTTCGTCGGGAAAGAGGCAGTTCATCGTGCAGACCGCCCGGGCCGTCCCGGCCGCCACCGTCGTCAACCTGCGCGATCTGGGCGGTATCGCCCTGGGGCGCGACCGCCGCCTGCGACAGGGAATCCTTCTGCGCTCGGGCCAGCTGAGCGAATTCGACCCGGAGCACGACATGGCGGTGGCCGCACTCGGTATCCGCACCGTCGTCGACCTCCGCACCGCGGACGAACGCAAGTGGGCGCCCGACCGGCTTCCGCCGGGCGCCAGACTGTTCGTCGCCGACGTCCTTGGCGACAACCCGGGCGTCGCCCCGGCCCGGCTCAGGGCGCTGCTCTGCGACCCGGACGGAGCAGCGGCCGCACTCGGCGGCGGCAGGGCGGAGGAACTGTTCGCACAGACCTACCGGAAGATGGTCCTGTCGCCGGGCGCGGCGGCCGCGTACCGGGCCTTCGTGGAGACGGCCGCGGACCCGCGGGCGCGACCGCTGCTCTTCCACTGCGCCACCGGCAAGGACCGCACGGGCTGGGCCGCCGCACTCCTGCTGCTCGTCGCGGGCGCGCCCCGTGACGTCGTACGGGCGGAGTTCCTGGCGGTGAACCGCGCGGTCAGGGCCACATTCGGACCACTGGTGCGGCGCTTCCTCGACGAGGGCGGTGACCCGGACATCGCGACCGCGGTCGTCGAGGCCCGGCCCCGCTATCTGGAGGCCGCCCTGGACGCCATGGACGAGCGCTGGGGCGGACTCGACGGCTATCTGCGCGACGGGCTGCGATTGCCTCCGGCAGTGGTGGAGCGGTTGCGCGCCGACATGGCCGTACCGGTCTGACATCCGGCACGGCCAGGTGCGACGTCCGCGAAGGACCTCGCACCTGGCCGCAGTCCCGGGGGTCCCGTTCAGATCCGCAGGAGCCGTTCGCCGACGTCACGGTACTGCTGCAGGGCCACCCGCAGCTCCTCCGTCCGGGCCTCGGTGTCCCGCGTCCGCCAGCTGGAACGCAGGACATGCCTGCGGTCCTCCAGCGCCTCGGTCAGCTCGGCCACGATCCGGTCGAAGGTGCCCTCGGCCTCCTCGACCGCGTGGCGCGGGCTCTCGACGAAGTCGGAGACGGCCTGGCGCATACGCCGGGTCAGCGCGTCCTGCTCCTCGGCGGGCAGCAGCGGCAGGCCCGCCGAGGTGACCTCGGGGCGTGCGGCCGGCCGGTCCGTGGGGGCGGCCGTGGGCGGCGCACCCGTATCGCCGGGACCCCGGTTCATCACCTGGTGCCCGTCGGGGCCGGGTGCCGCGGTCCGTGACCCGTCGGTCTCGTGCGGCGGTTCCGGGACCGGGCGGGGTGCCTCGGTGTGCAGCCTCTCCGTCGCGGTCCGGGGTGCCTCGGTGGGATTCTCGGTGTGTCCGGTGCGGTGCGTCATGCCGCGGTCCTTCCGTCGGTCCGTTGCCGGTCCGGCCGGACCGGCTCGTCGGGCGCCTGCCCGAGCAGTACGTCGAAGAGGTCGCGGGACTCGATCAGTGCCTTCCGCATCTCCTCCGTGCCGCCCCGGCCGCGTACCGCCGTGTGCACCTTGCGGTACCCGTCGACCTGCTCCGCGTGGTGCACGGAGAGGGCGGCGGTCTGCTCCTCGAAGCCGGTGCCGTCCGGGAAACCCCGGTCGCGGGCCAGCCGTGCCAGCAGCGCGTCGGCCTCGGCGAGCGCCTCGGTGGGTGAGTCGATGAACCCCTCCTGCACGGCGGCCCAGCGGCCGGCGTAGGCCTCGCGCGCCTCCTGGGAAAGGGGCCGCTCCCGCAGGTGGCCGTGCAGCTTCACGCGCTCGGCGAGCTCGTGCTCGGCGGCCTTCGTGTCGCCGTCGTGACGGGCGACGGTGCGGTCGTACTCGGGTCCGAAACGGCGGCGCAGCCCGTGGCCGCCACCGGTCCGGGCACGGACGAGGAAGTAGCCGAGCACTGCCACCAGGACGGCGGCGACGATGATGATCACCACGGTCGTCATGACAGGCGCTCCTTCCGGTTCGTGGACGGTGCGTCGTGCTGTCCCACTCTCGTCATCCCCTTTCGGACGGGCCCGGCCGATGTGCCGGGCGGTGTGCACGCTGACGTGTACCCATCTGACGGAGTTCATGCGGACGTGACCGCTCGGTATCGTGGAAGCGCCGGACCGGGCCCGGACCCGGAGTCCTGCCGGACGCGTTCTGAGAGGGGCACACGGTGACCGAGCGCAAGCCCGCGGGTGTCAGCTTCGAATCGTGGGTGGACAAGCAGATCCGCGAGGCCGAACAGCGCGGCGATTTCTCCGCGTTGCCGGGCTTCGGCAAGCCGCTCCCCGGTCTCGGACGGCCCTACGACGAGACGTGGTGGATCAAGGCCAAGATGCAGCGGGAGGGACTCTCGTTGCTCCCGCCGTCGCTGACGCTCCGCAAAGAGGCGGAGGACGCCGGGCAAGCAGCCGCCGCAGCGAAGACGGACGCCGAGGTCCGGCGCATCCTTTCCGAGGTCAACGAGAAGATCCGCAAGGCGCTCCTCATGCCGCCCGAGGGCCCGCCGTTGAACCTCAGGCCCTTCGACATCGAGGCGGCCGTGGGGGAGTGGCGCGAGCGGCGCGGCCGGGTCTGAACCGGATCCCCCGCGGCCCCGTGCACGCGGGCCCGCACAGGTGCGTGATACTCGCTCTATGAGCGTTACGTACCGGCGTGACAGGTCCGCCGGCCCCGCAGGGGTCCGCATCCGGCGGGCCGTCGCGCGGGATGCCAAGCGGCTCACCCGTCTCGTCACCACCTCACGCGCCTACGAGGGTCCGTACGCGCCGATGGTCGCCGGGTACCGCGTCGGCCCGGACTACATCGAGACGCACCGGGTCTTCGTCGCCGTGGGTGGGGACGGGCGTGTGCTCGGTTTCTACGCGCTGGTCGTCTCCCCGCCGGAACTCGACCTGATGTTCGTCGGCGACGACGCCCAGGGGCTGGGGATCGGGCGCCTCCTCGTCGCCCACATGCGGGACGAGGCGCACCGCGCGGGGCTGAGCGAGGTGCGCGTGGTCGCGCATCCGCCGGCCGAGGGCTTCTACCTCGGCGTGGGTGCCGAGCGCACCGGTACGGTGGCGGCCCGCCCGCCCGCGGTGATGTGGGACCGGCCCGAACTGACCCTCCCGGTCGCGAGCGCCTGACGGGAGTGACCCCGGCCGGGGTCACTCCCGCGCCTTGTCGGCAGCCTCCGCTACGACCAGCCACCGTACGGGCGGGTGATGAGCTCCATCCCGTGCCCGTTCGGGTCGGGGAAGTAGATCCCCCGTCCACCGTCGTTGTGGTTGATCTCGCCGGGGCGCTTCTGGTGCGGATCGGCGTAGTACACGATCCCCTGCGCCTTGATCCGCTCGAACGCCGTATCGAACTCCGCCTCGGAAATGAGGAACGCGTAGTGCTGCGCGGTGATCGATTCGGCGGGAATGGCCGCGAAATCCAGCGTGACGCCGTTCGCGAGGACGAGCGGAATGAAGGGGCCCCATTCCCGTCCGGCTTCCAGGCCCAGAATGTGCGCCAGGAACTCGACGGACTCACGGTTGTCCCGGCAGTGAATGATGGTGTGATTCAACTCGACTGACACTGTGGAATGCCTCCAGCGGGCATCTCACGGGCTACCTCCACGCCTCACCCGGCCGGTGACCGACGCGCGATGCCGTAGGGACGATCTTAGGCGAGTGCTCACGGTGCGTCGAGGGCTTGGCCTGTAATCGCCCGGTGCCGACAGTCCCACGGTCACGCCCGCGCCGGCCCGGCCTGGTGAATTCCCAGGTGGGTGCCACCATGGACGGAACGGGCGGGTGCTGAGCCCGCCCGGGCGCGGCCGTACTGCCCGAAAAGGCCCCGGACCTGCGATGTTCCGGACGGGACCCTCATGCGCTTGCCCGCTGGATGTATTCGTGGAGCCGGTACGGGGCACCAGAACCACCCACTCGACGTGGTGGAGGCAGCGATGGGACGGATATCGACGGGCGGGGACGACAACGGCCCGGAACGCGACGTGACAGCGGCCAGGAGCGGCCGTGAGGAGACCGAGGAGGAGCGGGCGGACCGGCGGTGGACGGATCTGCTCCAGGAGCTGCGGGTCGCCCAGACCGGCGTGCAGATCCTGTTCGGCTTCCTGCTCGCGGTGGTGTTCCAGCCACGGTTCGCCGATCTCTCGACCACCGACCGGAACATCTACGTCGTCACCGTCATGCTGGGGTCGGCCACGGCCGCCGCCCTGATCGGGCCGGTGTCCTACCACCGGCTGCTCACCGGCCGGCGGATGAAGCCGCAGACCGTGACCTGGGCCTCGCACCTGACGAAGCTCGGACTCGGGCTGCTCTTCTGCACGATGTGCTCCGCCCTGCTGCTCATCCTGCGGGTGGCGCTCCACAACGCCCTGGCGTTCTGGCTGGTGGGCGCGATGGCGCTGTGGTTCCTGGTCTGCTGGTTCGTCTTCCCGCTGTGGGTCATCGCCAGGGGGCCGAAGCAGGGCGACGGCGAGCGGTCACCGGGCGACGGGGACTCCGGTCCGGCCGGATGACCCGTTCATCCGTCGTCGCTGTCCGCGGGGCTGCGTACGTCCGTCACGGTGAAGAGCCCGCCGTCCGGGTCGCGCAGCGTCGCCTCGCTGCCGTGGGGCACAGCGCGCCGCTCCATGACCGTGCCCCCGTGCTCCTCCGCGAGGTGGACCGTCGCCGCCACGTCGTCGACCGGGAACTGCACCTGCCAGTGCGGGCGCACCATCGGATCGGGCGCGGCCTCGACGGCCCCGGAGCTGATCCTGGCCAGCGGTCGGCCGTCGCACCGCACGAGTACCTCCTCCTTGACGTACGAGACCTCGCAACAGCCGGGCGCGCCGCTCTCCCAGCCGAGGACCTCGCCGTAGAAGATCGCGGCGTCGAAGGCGTTCCTGGTGCGCAGCCTGAGCCAGGCGTGCGCCCGGTGCCCGGACGGTGCCAGGGAGGCCGCGCGCCCCGTCCACTCCCAGACGCCGAACGACGCGCCCTCCCGGTCGGCGGCCAGGACGGCACGCCCCTTGCCGATGGCCAGCGGGCCCACCGCCACCGTGCCGCTGCGCTCGCGGATGCGGGCCGAGGCCTCGTCGGCGTTCCGGACCGAGAAGTACGGCGTCCAGGCCACGGCCACCTGGAAGGCGGAGGCGACCGCACCGATGCCCGCCACCGGCACACCGCCCGAACGGGCCATGGCGTAGTCCTCGCCAAGCGGGCCGGTGCGGAACGTCCAGCCGAGGACGGCACCGTAGAAGCGCTGTGCGGCCCCCAGCTCCTGGGTCACCAGGTGGACCCAGCACGGCGCGGTGGCGCCGGTCAGCGGCGCCGGTTCGCTTGCGGTCATGGTGGCACTGCCTTATCGGTTCTGCGGCATGACTTCTTCGGTGCCGCGGGGCCAGCCCCAGCCTCATGCGCACCGGCCGGTCCCGCAACACACGGCCTCCCCGCCGACGGAGCGACGGGAAGGCGGCGGCGGGTGGCGCCCCGCGGACCGGGGCGTACCCACCTCAGTCACGCGGGCGGTCGGTGTCGGGCGGGATCACCTCGTTGCCGTGGTCGCCGAGCTCGTACGGTGACAGGCCCCGGCGGTCCTCGGGGAAGCGGTCCGAGCCGTGCACGTCCTTCTCCCGGATCTCCGTCCGGTGATCCGGGCGGTGCGGCTGCTCCTCGGGGCGCGGGGGCGGCAGCTCCCGGTCCCGGCGCCGCATGCCCCACCAGAACGAGCCGATCAGCAGGACCACCACGGCAAGTCCTGCGATGCCGAGAACGACCCCGATGGGACCGGGTCCGGCGAGGGTGACGGCGAGAGAATCCCTGGCTCCGTTTGTTACGTCCATGCATGGCGCATACCCCGGGGGGCCGACAACAGACGGTTGAGGGAGTTAATTCATGTTTTGTGACGGTGTCCCGGCGAAAGAGTTTCACGCGGCTCGAACCGGCTACACGATCATGACGCGGCAGGTCGGCCCGCCCGGCATCTGCCCTCAGCGGGGCGAAACCCCCTCGTGTCGCCGTCGCGCGGCCACGGGGTGAGCCTGGAATGAATCCCCGGAACACCGGAGGGACGCCCGGGACAACCCGATTCGCTCGGCCGCCACCCGCTTCACCCGCACGAGTGCACTGTCCGACCGGTTCGTGACGATCCGCACCGGCAGCGGTACCGCCCTCCACGAAGTCGAAAGGAACCACTGTGAACAGCACGGACGTACAGACACAGGAGCACCGGGAGAGCGGCGACGTAGTGGTCGCGGTGACCGGCTGCCCGAAGGAGGACGCGCGGACCGTCTTCGACGTGCTGCGCCGGGCCTTCGTCTCCGACCGCCCGGCGAGCGACACACCGGAGGACGAGTCGACGACACGCCCTACCGTGTGGACGGCGACCGTCGATGTGTCCGAGACGCTGGCTGGCGCCAGGCCCACGCGGCTGTCGGCACCCGTGATCGTCGAGGCGCAAGGCGGCTACTGGGCGGTCGACCGCCTCCGTCAGCACCTGGCGGACACCTTCGCCGTCCGGGTCGTGGGAACGGCCGCGGGAGACCAGGAACAGGAGATCCGGCTGCGACTGGAGAGCCGCGGTCCCGCCTGATGCCCGCACCGTCCGAGACCGGAAGGCACCAGTCCATGCACCCCACCCCCGGGAAGGACGACGCGGACGCCGGACAGGGTCCGCCGCCGGGCACCCGCTCGGCCCTCACCCTCCACATCAACGGCGCCGCACGAACGCTGACGCTCGATCACCGCACCACCGTGCTGGACGCGCTGCGCGAACACCTCGGACTCACCGGTGCGAAGAAGGGCTGCGACCACGGCCAGTGCGGTGCCTGCACCGTGCTCGTCGACGGCCGGCGCGCCAACAGCTGCCTGCTGCTCGCCGTCGCTCAGGAGGGTGCACGCATCACCACGGTCGAAGGGCTGGCCGACGGCGACCGGCTGCACCCCGTGCAGGCCGCCTTCCTGGAGAGGGACGCCCTGCAGTGCGGCTACTGCACACCCGGGCAGATCTGTTCGGCGGTCGGCATGCTCGGCGAGGCGGCGGACGGATTTCCCTCCCACGTCACCCCGCCCACCGCGACCGCCCCCGACGGGCCTGCCGCCCTCGGGGCGGAGGAGATCCGCGAACGGATGAGCGGCAACCTCTGCCGGTGCGGCGCCTACCCCCACATCGTCCGGGCGATCGAGGACGTGGCGCCGTGAAACCCTTCCTCTACCTGCGCCCCGGCTCCGTGGCCGAGGCCGTCCGCGCCTGCGCCGAGCACCCCGGGGCCCGGTTCCTCGGCGGTGGCACCAACCTCGTCGACCTGATGAAGCTCGGGGTGGAGTCGCCCGGCCTGCTCGTCGACATCAGCCGGCTCCCGCTGGACCGGGTGACGCGGACGGACGACGGCGGACTCCGGATCGGCGCTACCGTACGCAACAGCGACCTCGCCGCCCATCCCGGCGTACGGACCGACTACCCCGCCCTGTCGCAGGCGCTCCTGGCCGGTGCCTCCGGCCAGCTCCGCAACACCGCCACCACCGGCGGGAACCTGCTCCAGCGCACCCGGTGCCCGTACTTCCAGGACACCTCCAAGCCCTGCAACAAACGTCTGCCCGGCTCCGGCTGCCCGGCCCGGGAGGGCGCCCACCGAGATCTCGCGGTGCTCGGCCACTCGCGGGACTGCGTCGCCACCAACCCCTCGGACATGGCGGTCGCCCTCGCGGCCCTCGACGCCACGGTCCTGCTGCACGGGCCCGAGGGGGAACGGACCGTGCCCGTCACCGGATTCCACCGGCTGCCGGGCGCCAACCCCGACCAGGACACCGTGATCAGGCCGGGCGAGCTGATCACCGAAGTGGTGCTGCCACCGCGTCCGGACGGTGCCGTATCCCTGTACCGCAAGGCACGCGACCGCGCCTCGTACGCCTTCGCGCTGGCCTCCGTCGCCGCTGTGATGACCGTCCGCGACGGCCGTGTCGAACAGGCGTCGCTCGCCTTCGGCGGGCTCGCCCACCGGCCGTGGCGCGCCTGGGCGGCGGAGACCGTGCTGCGGGACGCACCCGCGACCGACGAGACCTTCGCCCGGGCGGTGGACACCGAACTCGAAGCCGCCAGGCCCTTGCGGGACAACGGATTCAAGGTGGCCCTGGCCCGCAATCTGGCGATCGGGGCCCTGACAGGCCTCACCGCCCGGGCGGCACCGCCCCGCTGAGCCGCCCGGCCCGCACTTCGACGAACCGAGGACTTCCGCCATGAGCCACGCACCCCAGCCGCCCGGAGCCCCCGTCGCCCGCAGGGAGGGCCGGGACAAGGTCACCGGCACCGCCCGGTACGCCGCGGAGCACACCCCGCCCGGCTGTCTGTACGGCTGGATCGTCCCCGCCACCGTCCCGAGCGGGCACGTCGTCGCGACCCGTACCGCCGACGCCCTCGCCGTGCCGGGCGTGCACACCGTCCTGACCCCGGACAACGCGCCGCGCCTGAAGGAACCCGACGACCCGATCCTCTCCGTTCTCCAGGACGACCGGGTTCCGCACCGGGGCTGGCCCGTCGCCCTCGTCCTGGGCGAGAGCCCGGAAGCCGCCAGGGCCGGTGCGGCGGCCGTCCGGGTCGAGTACAGGACGACCGGCCACGACGTGATCCTCACCGGGGACCACCCCGGCCTCTACACGCCCGAGCAGGCCAACGGCGGCCACCCGGCGGTCCGCGAACGCGGCGACGCCGACACCGCGTTCGCCGCCTCACCGGTGCGGATCGACGTCACATACACCCTGGGGGGCCTGCACAACCACCCCATGGAACCGCATGCCTCCACCGCTCGGTGGGCCGACGGACATCTGACCGTCCACGACTCCAGCCAGGGCTCCACCACGGTGCGCGACAGCCTCGCCCGGGCACTGGGGATCGAACAGGACCGCATCACCGTCATCTCCGAGCACGTGGGCGGCGGCTTCGGTTCCAAGGGCACCCCGCGCCCCCAGGCCGTGCTGGCCGCGATGGCCGCGGGGCACACCGGACGCCCGGTCCAGCTCGCGCTGCCCCGCCGGTACATGGCGGCGATCGTCGGTCACCGCGCGCCCACGGTGCAGCGGGTGCGACTGGGCGCCGACCGCGACGGCGTACTCGCCTCCGTCTCCCACGAGATCGTCACCCACACCTCGACGGTCAAGGAGTTCGTCGAACAGGCCGCCGTGCCGGCCCGCGTCATGTACGCCTCGCCCCACAGCCGCACGGTGCACCGCGTGACCGCCCTCGACGTGCCCAGCCCCTCCTGGATGCGCGCACCGGGCGAGGCGTCGGGGATGTACGCCCTGGAATCCGCCATGGACGAGCTGGCCTGCGCCCTGGGGATCGACCCGGTCGAACTGCGCCTGCGCAACGAACCGGTGGCCGAACCCGACAGCGGACGCCCGTTCAGCAGCCGCAACCTCGCAGCCTGCCTGACCGAAGGTGCCCGGCGGTTCGGCTGGTACGACCGGGACCCGAATCCCGCAGTCCGGCAGGAGGGGCCGTGGCTGCTGGGTACCGGGGTCGCCTCGGCGACGTACCCCGTGCTCGTCTCGAAGTCCGCCGCCTTCGCGCACGCAGCGCCGGACGGCTCGTTCCGTATCGGGGTGAACGCCACCGACATCGGCACCGGCGCCCGTACCGTCCTGGCCCAGATCGCGGCCTCGGTACTGGGCACCCCGCCGGAGAACGTCCGTATCGACATCGGCGACAGCGACCTGCCCGCGGCTTCCGTGGCCGGCGGCTCCTCCGGCACGGCGTCCTGGGGATCGGCTGTGCACAAGGCGGCCAACGCCCTGGTGGACAGGCTCGGCGGCCGCACCGGGCCGGTCCCGCCGGAGGGCATCACCGTCACGGCGGACACGGAACAGGAGACGGCGAAGGAGTCCCCCTACGCGCGTCACGCCTTCGGTGCCCACTTCGCCGAGGTGGCGGTCGACTCCCTCACCGGCGAGGCGCGGGTGCGGCGGCTGCTCGGAGTGTTCGCCGCCGGCCACATCCTCAACTCCCGTACCGCACGCTCCCAGTTCATCGGAGGCATGGTGATGGGACTCGGCATGGCCCTCACCGAGGGCAGCACCATGGACCCGGTCTTCGGGGACTTCACCGAGAGCGACCTGGCCTCTTACCACGTGCCGTCGTGCGCCGACGTCCCCGACATCCAGGCGCACTGGATCGACGAGGACGACCCCCACCTCAACCCGATGGGCAGCAAGGGCATCGGTGAGATCGGCGTCGTCGGTACGGCGGCCGCCATCGGGAACGCAGTGCGGCACGCCACCGGCGTGCGGCTGCGCGCCCTCCCGCTCACCCCGGACAAACTGCTGCCCCACCTGCTGTGACGCAGCGTGAGTGGGCCCCTCGGTTGCGCAACCGGCCCCCTCGGGTCACTCTGATGAGTGACCCAGATGTGACAGCTGCTCACGCTTCGCGTTCGGGGGTCGTTGGTTCGAACGGGGTGAAGCACGTGGGCCTCGCGGTGAGGAGCCTCGACGATGACCGTTCCACTCGACCGGCACTATCTGGTCGAACTACAGGTGTCGGCAGAGCGTATTTCCCAGCTGCGGCGCATAGTCGCCGCGCACCTTCGTCACTGGAGTCTCGATCTGCACGTCCGGCCGGTGTGCCGGGCGGCGGAGGAGCTCCTGACCAACGTCCAGCGGCATGTCGGCGCCGACAACAAGTGCGTCGTCGAGCTCCGCTTCACCGGCCGGCACCTGACGGTGTCCGTGGCCGACAACGACTCCCGGATGCCCAAGCCGCTCAGCGGCGGTGGCGGCGGTCTCAGCCGCGTCATGGCCCTCAGCGACAGCTGGGGCACCTGCAGGACCACGGACGGCAAAGTCGTCTGGTTCACGCGCTACGCGGAGACGCCGTGCACCACCGGACTGCTGCCGCGTACACCGCTCCCCGGAGGCCGCACGTTCCTCGCCGGACCCGTTCCCGCCCTCGTGTGACGAGCGGCCCGGCGCCCGGCCGGTGCGGACGGCGTGCCCCGCGCACGCATGATCCACGCCGGCCGGGTACGTGTGACAGGGGGCCGCGTCGCGCGGCAGGGCGTGGCGTGTCACGGTCGGTCAACCGATGCAAGGAGGCCATGTCATGCCCATCGCGACGGTGAATCCCGCGAACGGCGAGACGCTCAGGACATTCGACCCAATGGACGCGCGGGAGACCGAGCGCAGGCTCGCCGCCGCCCACCGGGCGTTCCACAGCTACCGCACGACGGACTTCGCCGAGCGGGCCCGGCTGCTGAACCGGGCCGCGGACCTTCTCGACGAGGACCGGCAGGAGATCGCCCGCACCATGACCACCGAAATGGGCAAGCCGGTCACGGCGGCCCGCGCGGAGGCCGCGAAGTGCGCGAAGGCGATGCGCTGGTACGCGGCCGAAGCGGAGCGCCTGCTCGCCGACGAGCACCCCGCGGACGCCGACGTCAAGGACTCAGGGGCCTCCCGGGCCTACATCCACTACCGCCCGCTGGGCGTGGTCCTCGCCGTGATGCCGTGGAACTTCCCGCTCTGGCAGGTCATGCGCTTCGCCGCGCCCGCACTCATGGCGGGCAACACCGGACTGCTCAAGCACGCCTCGAACGTGCCGCAGACCGCCCTGTACATCGAGGACCTGTTCACGAGGGCGGGATTCCCCGACGGCTGCTTCCAGACGCTGCTCGTCGGTTCGGGCGCGGTCGAAGCGATCCTGCGCGACCCCCGGGTCGCCGCGGCGACGCTCACCGGCAGCGAACCGGCGGGCCGGGCGGTCGCCTCCGCGGCGGGTGACGAGGTGAAGAAGACCGTGCTGGAGCTGGGCGGCAGCGACCCGTTCGTCGTCCTGCCGTCGGCTGACGTGGCCAAGGCCGCGGAGACCGCGGTGACCGCCCGGGTGCAGAACAACGGACAGTCCTGCATCGCCGCGAAGCGCTTCATCGTGCACGCGGACGTGTACGACGCGTTCGCCGAGCGGTTCACCGCGGGGATGCGCGCCCTGACCGTCGGCGACCCGCTGGAGGAGTCCACCGACGTGGGGCCGCTCTCCAGCGAACAGGGCCGCGCCGACCTGGAGGAGCTCGTCGACGACGCCGTACGCCAGGGCGCCACCGCGCTGTGCGGGGGAGGCAGGCCCGAAGGGCTGGGCGGCGGCCTGGACCGGGGCTGGTTCTACACGCCGACCGTCCTCGCCGGGATCACCCCCGGCATGCGCATCCACCGCGAGGAGACCTTCGGCCCGGTCGCGACGCTCTACCGGGTGGCGGACGTGGACGAGGCCGTGGAACTCGCCAACGACACCCCCTTCGGGCTCAGCTCCAACGTCTGGACGCGCGACCGGGCGGAGACGGCACGGTGCGTGCGCGACCTGGAGGCGGGCGGTGTCTTCTTCAACGGCATGACCGCCTCGCACCCCGCACTGCCCTTCGGCGGGGTGAAGCGCTCCGGCTACGGGCGGGAGCTGGCCGGGCACGGCATCCGGGAGTTCTGCAACGCCACCACCGTCTGGTACGGCCCCGAGTAGGACACCGAGATCAGCCCACCGTGGTGCGGACGGCGGGCGAGACAGCGCCGCCGCCGACGATCCGAAGGGCGTTCTCGCCCTTGATGCCGAGACGCACCCGCAGGCTGTAGCCGCCGTCGCCGGTGGTCCTCATGCTCGCGGGCAGGGACACCCAGCGCTTGCCCTGCTTCTGCTGGAGGGTCACCTGGGTGCCGGGGCGGATGTGCCGGGCGGATCCGTGGACACGGAACTCCTGCCAGGCCGCGACGTGGCTCAGGGTCGTCCGCGCGGTGAGCGCGGGCCGGGTCGCCAGGTCCTCCGCGCTCGCCCCGGACGGCGGTGCGGGGACACCGGAGGACGCTGCGGCCCCGCCCACCGCGCCGGCCAGCACCACCGCTGTGAGCAGGGCCGCCGCCGATGCGCGCCTGAATCGGTCCATGAATGGCTCTCCTTCGTGTACAGAGTGATCAGTGAGATCAACCCGGAGCGCCAAACCTAGACATAATTCACATAATCTCCATGCAAGGACACGCCCTCAGAAGCGCAGGGCCGCAGCGATCCGGCCGTGTTCCGCGAGGGAGTCGTCCGCGACGAACACCACGTCGCAGCCGTTGTCCAGCGCCGCCTCGATGAGCTCGTCGACGATGTCCTCGCGCACCTGGCCGTCCGCCGCCCGCCTCTCGGCGTCGTCGGCCGGCTCCAGGTGCTCGTCGGTGACTCTGACCGTCTGCTGGAAGTGCTCCTCCACGGCGACCAGGCCTGCACGGCCCTCCCGTACCGCGGCCCACACCTCGTCGAGGCCGCCCGCGAAGGAGTTGCTGCCCCGGGCGTTGTCGAGCCTCTCCTGGATGCCGGCCGCGGTCTGCCGCTGCCGGTCCTGGAGTGCGGGGGTCAGGTCCCTGAGGAGTTCGGGCGCGGTCGTCTCCGCGGTGGTGCCCTTCGCGGCCCTGCCGACGGCCGACCTGGAGGTCTCGCCCACCCCGTCGAGCAGGGCGAGCGCGGGAGCGAGGCCGACAAGGAACAGCGGCCGTGGCTCCGCCGCCAGGACCGCGCGCAGCTTCTCGTCGACCGTACGCAGGAAATTGCGCGCGTCCTCGCTGCTGTACGTGCTCGGGGTGTCGCCGATCCGCTCCTCGCGCTGCGGGTTGGGCTCCTCGTGCGGGGCCGTGAGCGGGAATCCGCCCCTGCTCTCCTTGCGCAGTCCGTCGTTCGTCCCCGACCACAGCGCCGCGTGCTCGGCGGACACACTCAGGACCCAGAAGAGCTGCGCCCGTGCCTTCGCCGCGACGAGGTTGCGGGTGAGGTAGGTGTCGCTGAGGACCACTCGTTCGGGCGCGGTGCGTGGCAGTTGCCAGATCTGGTACTCGTCGGCGTCGGCGAGGATGACCAGGGCGTCCAGGGCCCGTCGCTGGTCCACCTCCTCGGCCGCCCGGTCGAGCTGCGCCCTGATCGCGGCGCGGGACTCGCGGTTCACCCGCGGGTCGGCCTCCAGTCGGTTGGCGGCCTCGGCCACCAGGTTGCGCAGCCGTACGGCGTCCTGGGCGTTGTCCGGCGCCCGGCGGTGGGTCGGCATCGTCAGGGACAGGGCCGGATAGGGCCTGGTCGCTCGAAGTTCCTGCAACAGGCCGGCGGTCAGGGCGTCCGTATCCATCGTTCCCTCCCGGAGGGTTCAAGGTCCGCGGTGCTGGGGCCGCCCTGCGGGCTGGGGCGGGTCGTTCGACGAGTCAATTCATACCGTTTGATCCTAGGATGAGCGAGTTATCCCCTTGCTTTTCGGAGGTATGTGCGATGTCCACGCTCACCGTGTGGAAGTTCCACTCGGCCGACGGCGCCGAGAACGTGGAGGCGGCCCTGAAGTCCCTCCGGAAGGAAGACCCGATCAAGATCCTCGACGCCGCCGTCGTGACCTGGCCCGCCGAGCGATCGAAGCCGAAGACGAAGCAGCTGATCAACCTGGTCGGCGCCGGTGCGCTGAGCGGGACGTTCTGGGGGATGCTGTTCGGGCTCATCTTCCTGATGCCGCTGCTCGGCGCGGCCATCGGCGCGGCGGCCGGGGCGCTCGGCGGGAAGCTCGCCGACGTCGGCATCGACGACGAGTTCATCGCCGAGGTCAAGCAGAAGGTGACACCGGGGACTTCGGCGCTGTTCCTGCTGACCACGGACGAGGTGGCGAGCCGTATCGGCGAGTCGCTCCCCGGCGGCGGGGCCGAACTGCTCCACAGCAACCTCCGCACCGAGCATGAGGCCAAGCTCCGCGACATGTTCGGTGACGACGCGGAATGACCGCGCGAGAGTTGTACGTCCGCACCCCCGGCAGGCCGGGGTGACCGCGGCCGAAGCCGTCACGGACGCCCTGGATGAGCTGCACGCCCGGTTCGTAGGTGTGCGCGACGGCGAACAGGCGCACTACATCCCGCAGTTGACGCGTGCCGACCCGGGTGACTTCGGTCTGGCGCTCGTCAGCATGGACGGCCACTGCTACAGCGCGGGGGAGGCGGACACCCCATTCACCGTGCAATCGGTGTCCAAACCCTTCGTCTACGCGCTCACCCTGTCCTCGCTCGGCCTGGACGAGGTGGACCGCTGGGTCGGCGCGGAGCCCAGTGGTGAGGCGTACAACGCCATCAGCCTGGAGCCCGGCACGGGGCGGCCCGCCAACGCCATGGTCAACGCCGGTGCGATCGTCACCACCGCCCTGGTCCCCGACACCCCGGAGTCCCCCGCCTTCAACCGGATCCTGGCCTGCCTGAGCCGGTTCGCCGGGCGGCTGCTGGACGTGGACGAGGAGGTGTACGCGTCCGAGGCCGCCACCGGGGACCGCAACAGGGCGCTGGCCTACCTGATCCGCAGCACGGGGACCGCGCACCTGGACCCGGTGGCCGCCGTGGACACGTACTTCCGGCAGTGCGCGGTGCGGGTGACGGCCGTGGACCTCGCGGTGATGTCGGCGACCCTCGCGTACGGCGGGGTCAACCCGATCACCGGCGAGACCGTCGTCTCCGCGGAGGTCGCCGCGCAGGTGCTCGCCGTGATGGCCACCTGCGGCATGTACAACGGCTCCGGCGAATGGCTGCTGCGCGTCGGGCTTCCCGCCAAGAGCGGGGTGTCGGGCGGTCTGATCGCCGCAGGCCCGGCCCGCTTCGGCCTGGCCGCCTACAGTCCACCGCTGGACGCGGCCGGCACCTCGGTCCGGGGACGGGCGGCGCTCGGAGCGATTTCGGAGCGGTACGGGCTCCACCTCATGCGGAACCCGGCCCTGCCGGGCTCCACCGTCACGCTGGCCACCACCGCCGACGCGTTGCCCTCCGCCCCCTCGGGCCGGCGTGAGCGTGCCCTGCGCGAGCGGGTCGGGATCGTCGCGGCCCAGGGAGCCCTCGACTTCACCGCCGCCGAGCGCGTGCTGTACGCCCTGGACGAGTCCGGACCGGAGCGGACGGGTTCGGTCGTGCTCGACCTGAGCGAGGTGACGGGGGCCGACTCCGTCGCCCTGGGCCTGCTGCACGCGGGTCTGGCGCGGCTCGTCGCGGACGGGCGGCGCGCGGCCGTCGTCGACCCGGGGAACCGACTGGGTCCGCCCGACCTCGTCCGCGAACGGACCGGCCGGGACCTGCCGCGCTTCGCCTCCCGCGAGGAGGCGCTGGAGCGCTGCGCGCAGGTCCTGGCCGGTCCGGACTGAGCGTCTACCGGACGGCGGCCTCGCCTACCAGATGGCCTCGACCCACTCCGGGTGGTCGATGAACGGGTTCCGGTTGTGCTGGTACTCGTCGAATATGACGTCGTTGCGGTTCTGCTCGAAGCTGTCCGGCGGGTCCTCCTGGCTCCACTGCTTCAGTACGGAGAGCCGCCCGATGTACGGGGCCGAACCGTTGTTCACGCTGTTGTTCGGTTCGAGGTCGGCCCAGGAGTCGTCGCCCTCGTACCGCACCGCCATGTAGAGGATCATCCGGGCGACGTCGCCCTTGACCGCGTCGCGCGGTTCGAAGGAGTCGCTGTCGGTGTAGTTGCCGGGAGCTCCCGACACCGCGCTGCCGCCGTTGTCGAAGTCCTTGTTGCCGCGGATGGAGTTGACCTGGACGTCCTCGGGGCGCAGGTGGTGGATGTCGGTGCCGGGTCCGGTGGAGGTGCCGAAGTCGCCGTGCGACTTGGCCCAGACGTGCTCACGGTTCCACTGGCCGACGCTGCCGCCGTTGCTGCTCTTGGACTGCGAGCGGCCGGTGTAGAGCAGGACCACGTTGGAGGAGTTGGACGGGTCCTCGTCGGTGTTCTTGAGTGCCTCCCAGACCTGGCTGTAGGAGAGCTTGGTCTGGTTGCTGATGATCGTGTGCAGCGAGCCCTTGAGCGCGGTGCCGGTCTTGCCCAGGGCGTTCTGGTAGTAGGTGTCGTCGAGGGCGGTGAGTGACGTCGTGGCGGCGGCCGGGGCGGTGGCGGTGGCCGCGGGTGCGGTGGCCGCGACGCCCGTGAGTACGGCGATCGAGGCGGCTGAGGCCAGTAGTGGACGCGCGTAGAAACGGCGGCGACTGGACATGGGGGGTGTCCTCTCCGGAGCAGCAGGAACCGCGCCGCCGCCACCGGGTACGTGGCGGGAGCGGTGCCGTGGTTGCCGAGTGATGCCTGGTCAGCCGGGAGCCTTCCACACGTAGGGTGCCGGTCGTGTGAACGTTGCGTAATCATCATGTGCAGGTCAAGTGACGGCTGGAGCGGGCTGCCGGGGCAACGGATGCGGCAACGCCGTCCCGGCGCGAGAATTGCCGCAAGGACGAGGAGGCGGCATGAGCGAAGAGTCCGAAACCACATCCGCATCCGTGCCGGAGGAGCAGGGGGTGACTCCCGACCGTCTGCTGCACACAGGTGGGAACGACCGGCCGGCCGCGGAGGACCTGGTGCTCGCCTCCGGGCGGGACCTGACCCCGGAGACCCTGGAGTGGGCACGGCGCAGGCTGGCCGAGGAGGGCCGGTCGGCCCTGGACAAGCGGCTTCCGTAGGAACCCGCGGCGGGGAGCGTGCGGAACGCTCCCCGCCACTCGGCTAGCCTGAACGCAATATGAACCGTTTGACGACGTCACAGGGCGCATTCGATCTCGCCCGCTTTCCCGAGGACCCGCGCGACCCGTTCCGTGCGTGGGACGCCGCCGACGAGTACCTGCTGCGCCGGCTGGAGGGGGAGCAGGACAGCGAGCCGGTCGCCCTGTCCGGCACCGTCGCCGTGGTCGGCGACCGCTGGGGCGCCCTCGCCACCGCGCTGGCCGGACACCGTCCGGTACAGATCACCGACTCGTATCTCGCGCAGCGCGCCACCGCGGCCAATCTGGTCCGCAACGGCGGCGACCCGGACTCGGTGAGCATGCAGTCGGTGCGCGACACTCCGCCGGAGCGCATCGACGTGCTGCTCGTACGGGTGCCCAAGAGCCTTGCGCTCCTGGAGGACCAGCTGCACCGGCTCGCGCCGGCCGTCCACGCCGGGACCGTCGTCATCGGCACCGGCATGGTCAAGGAGATCCACACCTCCACCCTCAAACTCTTCGAGCGGATCATCGGCCCCACCCGCACCTCCCTCGCGGTGAAGAAGGCCCGGCTCATCTTCTGCACACCCGATCCGGCGCTGACCAGGAGCCCCAGCCCCTGGCCGTACCACTACGACCTGCCCGACGACGTCGGTGCCGTCTCCGGCCGGACCGTCACCAACCACGCCGGGATCTTCTGCGCCGAGCGCCTGGACATCGGCACCCGCTTCTTCCTGAAGCACCTGCCCGGGCGGACCGGCGCCGACCGCGTCGTCGACCTCGGCTGCGGCAACGGCGTCCTGGGGCTGTCCGCCGCACTCGCCAACCCCGAAGCCTCCGTCACCTTCATCGACGAGTCGTACCAGGCGGTCGCGTCCGCGGAGGCGACCTTCCGGGCCAACACGGGACCGGACGCCAAGGCGGACTTCCTGGTCGGGGACGTGATGGCGGGCCTGCCCGCGGGGAGCGTGGACCTCGTCCTCAGCAACCCGCCGTTCCACTCGCACCAGGCGGTCTCGGACGCCACGGCCCGGAACATGTTCCACGGTGCGCGTGCCGCGCTGCGCCCCGGCGGTGAGCTGTGGGTCGTCGGCAACCGTCACCTCGGCTACCACACGCAGCTGCGCCGGACGTTCGGCAACTGCACCACCGTGGCCGGCGACCCCAAGTTCGTCGTCCTGCGGGCCGTCAAGCGCTGACCCGGCTCAGGACAGGCCGTCCCGGCCGGGACGGCACCACGGGCCGCCGCGTCCCACGGGCGTGGCGGCCCGGCTCCGGCGCGCACAGTTCGGCAGGGCCCCACCCCTCCCCGGAACGTGCGCGGTTGCGGTATGCATGTACCGACGCGGCGGCGTCACCGTACGTTTCGCGATCTTCCGAGCACGACCGCACCCCGGCACGACGACCCGGCCGCGAGGCCTCCCGGTTCCCCAGTCGAGCGGAAGGTACGAGCCGATGGACGAGCCCACGAGAGACGCGGACCCCGGGCTGTTCGGCCCCGGTTCCGTCTCCTGGCAGATGCACGGGGACCCCATGATGTGGGTCGCCGGCGTACGCGCCCTCTACCTCCAGGCACTGCACCCGCGTGCCGTCCGCGGTGTCATGCAGAACTCGGACTTCCGCAAGGACGCCTGGGGACGGCTGATGCGCACCGCCGGTTTCGTCGGCACCCTCACCTACGGCACCACCGAGGCCGCGGAGAGGTACGGCGCCCGGGTCCGCAGGATCCACCGCCTCCTCAAGGCCACCGACCCGGCGACCGGCGAGAGCTACGGCGTCGACGAACCCGGACTCCTGCTCTGGGTGCACTGCGCCGAGGTCGACTCCTACCTCCAGGTACAGCGCCGCTCCGGCTTCCCCCTCACCGACACCCAGGCCGACCGGTACGTCGACGAACAGCGTGTCTCCGCCCGTCTCGTCGGCCTCGACCCCGCCGGAGTCCCCGCGACGGCCGCGGCACTCGCCGCCCACCTCCGACAGGTCCGCCCCGAACTCGCCGCCGGTCCCGAGGCGCGGGACGTCGACGACTTCCTGCGCAGCCCACCGGTCCACGCCCTGCTGACACCTGCGCGCGCACTGGTGTGGCGGCGTGTGGCGGCACTCGCCTACGACTCCCTGCCCCCGTACGCCCACGAGTTGTACGGCAGGCCGGCGCCGCCCCGGGAAGCCGTCGACCGCCGGCTGCGCACCACCGGCGCCACCCTGCGCCGCATCCCCGCACGCCTCCGCTGGTGCCTGCCGCCCGGACACATCGTGAAGGCGATGAAACGACTCGGTCCCGACAGCCGCCCCGCCCCGTACAAACTCCGCAGACAGGCCGCCATACTGGACGCGCCGGGGAGGGCGCAGCAGTAGGCGAAGCAACGGGGGCGACAACAGGCGATGGCGGACACCAGGCTGATCCAGAGCCGGTACCGGCTGCTCGACATGATCGGGCGCGGCGGCATGGGCGAGGTGTGGCGTGCCCGCGACGAATCGCTGGGCCGCCACGTGGCCGTGAAATGCCTCAAACCGATGGGCCCCCCGCACGACCGGTCCTTCACCCGCATCCTGCGTGAACGCTTCCGCCGCGAGGCACGGGTGGCCGCCGCGCTCCAGCACCGGGGCGTCACCGTCGTCCACGACTTCGGCGAGTCCGAGGGCGGCGTCCTCTATCTCGTCATGGAGCTCCTGGAAGGCCGCAACCTCAGCCAGCTCCTGGAGGACAACAAGCAGCACCCGCTGCCGGTCCCCGACGTCGTCGACATCGCGGAGCAGGTCGCCGACGCCCTCGGATACACCCATCAGCAGGGCATCGTGCACCGGGACCTCAAGCCCGCCAACATCATGCGGCTCGACGACGGCACCGTGAAGATCTGCGACTTCGGCATCGCCCGGCTGGGCCACGACATCGGCTTCAGCTCACGGCTCACCGGCACCGGAATCGCCATGGGCACCCCGCACTACATGTCGCCCGAGCAGATCAGCGGCGGTGAGGTCGACCACCGCAGCGACCTCTACTCACTGGGCTGCGTCCTCTACGAGATCGCCACGGGCGTACCGCCGTTCGACCTCGACGACGCCTGGGCGGTGCTCGTCGGACACCGTGACACCCAGCCCGAACCGCTGCGCACCCATCGCGCCGAACTGCCGGGGTTCCTCGACCGGGTCGTCCTGGACCTGCTGGCCAAGACGCCCGGGGAACGGCCCGCCGACGCGAGCGACCTGCGACAGCGCATCGCCCTCGGCCGTACCGGCGAACAGCCCCGCGGACCCGAGGCCGGAAGGTTCCGGCTCGCCCCGCCCGTGCCCGTCCTGCACCCCGGCCCGCCGGCCGTCTCCCGGACGCCGCGGCTGCCCTCCTGGACCCGCGACATGACCACCGGGCACAAGGCGACCGGCGCGGCCCACCTCGGCACCGCGCCCGTCGACCACTCGGCGGGCCTGACCGGGGCATGGACGACCGGGCTCGGACTGCTGCCCCTCCCCGGCCCCCCGGCCGCCCGGACCTCGCGCCCCACCCCGTCGCCCGAGTTCCTCGCCACCCTGGCCGGCCGGCACAGCGCCGGGCTGAACCTGGCACGCCTGGGTCACTGGGAGGAGGCCGCGGAGGTGCACCGGTCGGTCGCGGACGCACGCGAACAGGCCCTCGGCCCCGACCACCCCGACACCCTCACCAGCCGGTACGAGGTCGCCTTCACCCTCAGCCGCACCGGACACGCGGCCGACGCGCTGCGCGCCTTCGTGCGGGTCGCCGACGGCCGCGAACGCTCCCTGGGCCCCGACCACCCCGAGACGCTGGCGGTCCGCCAGGAGACGGCGTACGTCCTTGGGCAGCTCGGCCGGCACGTCGAGGCCCACCAGGTGTACGCCGCCGTGCTCGCGTCCCGGGAGCGTTCCATGGGCCCGGACCACCCGGACACCCTGCGCTGCCGCCACAACCTGGCCTTCAGCCTCAGCCGACTGGGCCGCGTCGAGGACTCGTACCGGATGGCCCGCGAGGTGGCGGACGCCCGCGCCCGGCTGCTCGGGGCGACGCACCCGGACACCCTGGTCACCCTGTACGAAGTGGCGTACACCCTCGGCCGGCTGGACCGCTGGGACGAGGCCCTGCTGACGTACCGCGAGGTCGCGCGGGCCCGCGCCGTCGTCCTCGGCCCCGACCACCCCGACACCCTGTCCGCGCGCTACGAGGTCGGCATCAGCCTCGGCAGGCTCGGCCGCAGCGCCGAGGCCCTGGAGCTGTACCGCGCGCTGGTCGAGGACCGTACCCGGATCGACGGGCCCGCGGACGAGGAGACACTGCGCGCCCGGCACGGCCTCGGCGTCAATCTGGGACGGATGGCCCGCTGGGAGGAAGCCCTCGTCGAGTCGCGCGACGTGTGCGCGATCCGCGAACGCACCCTGGGCCCCGACCACCCCGACACGCTCGTCAGCCGCCGGGAGGTCGCCGTCGGACTCGGCTGGCTCGGCCGGTGGGCCGACGCCCTCACCGACTACCGGGCGGTCGCCGAGGCCCGCGAACGGGTCCTGGGCGCCGGCCACCCCGACGCACTCGCCAGCCGCAACGACGAGGCGTACTGCCTGGAACAGCTCGGCCGCGGCACCGAGGCGGTGGAGCTGTACCGGCGGGTCGCCGACCTGTGCGGGCAGGGCGGCCCGCAGCCGCACTGAGCGGCGCTCAGGCCCCCTGGGCCCGAGCGCGGTAGAGGTCTCGCAGCAGCGCGATCTCGGCCCCGTGGTGCAGCAGTTCCTGATTGACCCACCAGACGATGTCGATGAACGGGTCCTCCGGGTCGCTGCCGTGCGGATAGGTGCTGTACCCGACCGTGTCGAGCGCCGCGTCGTCGACGCCGAGCAGCGCGGCACGCCACGCGGCGGCCCCGGCCTCGAAGGCCGCGATCGCCCCGGCGGCGTCCCCCACGACCCGCTGGTCGTCCCGGGTCAGGGTGTGCCCGCCGGCCGTGTGGTCGGCGCGCAGCGTCAGCAGTTCGGTGAGGTGGCTCAGACGCCACGCGAGGGTGGTGAACGGCGGGGGCGACGGATGCGGGGGCGACGTGGTGTCGCGCCCCCATTCGCCCGTACCGGCGAGCTGGGTCGCGGCCGGGCCGGGACCGGCGCTCCGGCGGCGGACCGACCAGCAGCCCGGCACGGGCTCCCACAGGTACTCCTCGTCCGTCATCACCGGGGCCTCGACGCCCGTGCCGTTGCCGCTGTCCACGAACGGGCCCGTCATCCGGTTCCCGAGGCGCTCGCGAGCCCGGTCGAACTGCTCCAGCAGCGGGATCAGACGTGCCGGCGGTGTGGCCATGGACTCTCCTGCGGCGAGGACGGGCAGAGCGGTCGAAGGCAGCACCCTGCCACAGCAGCACCCCGCGCCGCGCACCGTTTCCGTGCCCACGGCCCGTCACGGTGCTCTGGCCAGCAGGGATCGTCCCGTGTTACGAAGAGTCCATGCCCACGGACGAGACACCCGCACCCGGCACACCCGCGCACGACCGCTACGACGCGGTGATCGTGGGCGGCGGCCACAACGGCCTCGTGGCCGCCGCCTACCTCGCCCGCGCCGGGCAGTCCGTCCTCGTCCTGGAGCGCCTCGGCACCACCGGGGGAGCGGCCGTCTCGACGCGCCCGTTCGACGGGATCGACGCCCGGCTGTCCCGCTACTCGTACCTCGTCTCGCTGCTCCCGCCGAAGATCGTCCGCGATCTCGGCCTCGACTTCGCCGTACGCAAGCGCACGGTGTCCTCGTACACCCCGGCCGTGCGCGGCGGACGGGCCACCGGGCTGCTCGTCGGCGG
Organism: Streptomyces sp. NBC_01520; assembly: GCF_045040375.1. Classification (NCBI taxonomy): domain Bacteria; kingdom Bacillati; phylum Actinomycetota; class Actinomycetes; order Kitasatosporales; family Streptomycetaceae; genus Streptomyces; species Streptomyces sp. NBC_01520. The sequence goes on along the minus strand of NZ_CP109404.1, from coordinate 227,496 downwards.
CGACGGCACCCGGGCGTCCTTCGCCGAACTCACCGGCGACGACCGCGAGTACGACGCCTGGCAGCGTTTCTACGCGATGACCCAGCGGGTCGCCGAGCGGGTCTTCCCGACGCTCACCGAACCCCTGCCGGCCCGCGACGTGCTGCGGAGCCGGATCGACGACGCGGACGCCTGGCGCACCCTGTTCGAGGAGCCCATCGGGGTCGCCGTCGAGGAGCGGTTCACCGACGACCTCGTACGCGGAGTCGTGCTGACCGATGCCCTGATCGGCACCTTCGCCGACGCCCACGACCCCTCGCTGCTCCAGAACCGCTGCTTCCTCTACCACGTGATCGGCGGCGGCACCGGGGACTGGGACGTGCCCGTCGGCGGGATGGGTGCGCTCACCGACGCACTGGCCGGGGCGGCCCGGGCGGCGGGCGCCGAGATCCGCGTCCTGCACGAGGCCACCCGGATCGACACGGACGGCGCCCGCGCGGAGGTCACGGTCCGCTCGCCCGACGGCGAACGGGTGGTCGGCGCCCGCCGCGTCCTGGTCAACGCCTCGCCGCAGGCACTGGCCTCGCTCCTCGGTGACGAGCCGCCCGCCCCGGCCGAGGGCGCACAGCTCAAGGTGAACATGCTGCTCACCCGGCTGCCGGAACTGCGTGACCACGCCGTCGACCCGCACCGGGCGTTCGCCGGTACGTTCCACATCGCGGAGGGGTACACACAGCTTGCCGACGCCTACCGCGACGCGGCGGCGGGACGGCTGCCCGCCGCCCCGCCGTCCGAGATCTACTGCCACTCACTGACCGACCCGTCGATCCTCGGCCCCGACCTCGCGGCCCGTGGCTACCAGACCCTGACCCTCTTCGGGCTGCACACCCCCGCCCGGCTCTTCGCCGCGGACAACGGGGCGACGCGCGCGGTCCTGCTCAAGGCCACCCTCGCGGAACTCGACAGCCATCTGGAGGAGCCCATCGCCGACTGCCTGGCCCTCGACGGCAACGGCGAGCCGTGCATCGAGGCGAAGACACCGCTCGACCTGGAGGCGGACCTGAGGCTGCCCGGCGGCCACATCTTCCACCGGGACCTGTCCTTCCCGTACGCCACCGAGGGCACCGGCCGCTGGGGCGTCGAGACCGCGCACGCCAACGTCCTGCTGTGCGGGGCGGGCGCGGTGCGCGGCGGCGGGGTCAGCGGGGTGCCCGGCCACAACGCCGCCATGGCGGCGCTGGGCCGGTGACGGACCGCCCGTCGCCTACTGGCCGAACACTCCGCGCAATGCGGAGAGCTTGCGCGGCAGGTCGTACTCCGCGCCGCCCTCGTGCCCGTTGTAGGGGAACACCTCGATCTCGGCCGGGCCGGCGTACGCGTGGTACGCCGCGAACACGGTCGAGGACGGGCAGATCCGGTCCATCAGCCCGACCGAGAACCACGCCGGAGCGGTCGCCCGCGCCGCGAAGTTCATCCCGTCGAAGTACGACAGGGTCTCCATCGCCTCCTCGACCCGGAAGCGGTGACCGGACAGCCAGCGGGCGATCTCCGCGTACGGACCCGCGTCCGTGATCTGCGACCCGCGCCGGAAGTGGCACAGGAACGGCACGTCGGCGACCGCCGCCGCCACGTCGTCACGCAGCCCGGCCACCGCGAGGACGAGACCGCCGCCCTGGCTGCCGCCGAGCACCGCGACCCTGGAGGGGTCCACGGCCTCGTGGGCCTTCACCGCGTCCACGGCCCGCACCGCGTCGGTGATGAGCCGCCCGTAGTAGTGCCGGGCGGGATCCTCGATGCCGCGGGTGACGAACCCGGGGGAGGAGGAGCCGTGCCCGTCCGGGCCGAAGTCCGGGGTGTCCGCGGTGTTCTTGCCGCCGCCGCCCTGGCCCCGGTTGTCCATGACGAGGTGGGCGTAGCCGAGCGCGCTCCAGGTCAGCCAGGAGTACGGGATGCCGCGCCCGCCGTTGTAGCCGATGTACTGCACCACGGCGGGCAGCGGCCCGGAGCGGACGCGCGGCAGCATCAGCCACGCCTTCACCCGCTGGCCGCCCCAGCCGGAGAACGTCACGTCGAACACGTCCACGGTCGCGAATCCGGCGTCGTACGGGACGAAGGTGGCGTCCAGGTCGTTCCGGGCCGTCTCGGTGAGCGTCTTCTCCCAGAAGGCGTCGAAGCCGGCCGGCTCCTCCGGCTGCGGCCGGTACTCGCGCAACCGCTCCAGGGGCATGTCGAACAGCAAGGGTCTAGCTCCTCTTCAGGGTGAGGTTGAGGGTCGCGCCGTGCAGGTTCGCCGTGTCGGCGGTGATCCGGATGCCCCGGCCGGTGGAGGTGACGCGGACGCCCGGGTCCGCCGCGACGACCTTCAGGCCGCGCCGGGCGAGGTCCACGGCGACGGAGGACCGGAGCTGGGTCGGGTCCGAGAGCGCCACCCTGACCGTGGGGCCGTCCACCCGCACGAGCACCGAGGCGGGTCCGTCTGCGGTCAGCTCCTGGGCGGTGCCGGCGGTCCAGAAGTTCGCGGCGAGCAGACCGTCCGCGCGACGGCGCACGGCGTGCACCGCCGTCGAGTCGGAGACGAGCTCCACCGGGGGCGCCGCCGCCCACTGCCTGGTGCGCGCGGCGGAGGCGGCCGGGGCCTGCAGCCAGAAGTAGCCCGCACCGTCCGGAGCCGCGCCGTGGTCCTGCCACAGCGTCAGGTAGGAGCGGGTCACCGGAGTGTCGGTGCCGTACTTGAGGTTGATCTCCCGCCAGGTCGCGGTGCGTTCCTCACGCAGGCCGCGCAGCGTGGCGGGCTTCGGGAAGACGTAGCCGCCGGTGCCCTCGGCGTGCAGCCACCGCACCCCGTCGAGCCGCGCCGACCAGCCGGCGTCCGTGGGGGCGGCCATTCCGTCGACGAGGAGTGCCGCGCGCGGGTCGCGCAGCTTGCGGTTCTCCACGACGGTCTCCACCGTCCCCGCGTCCGCGGTGATCCCGGAGCCCACGCACGCGATCACGTCGTCCAGACAGAACCAGCTCTTGAGGCCCTGCAGCGAACTCCCGTACGCCCGCAGCTCCATGCCGTACGCACCGAGCGTCGTCCCCGGCAGCGCGGTGCCGCCCGCCCAGTCGGCCGTGCTCGTCGTGCGCTGCCCCGCCGCGTCCGCCGGCCGGCCCGCGACGACCGTGGTGCCCGGCAGCCGGGCGGCGTCGACGGTGGGCCAGTAGTCCTCGCTGTAGTGCCCGAGGTCGTCGGTGTACAGCAGCACCATGCCGTCGGAGAGGTGCCAGCCGTGCAGATTCTCGTTCTGGATCGACTCGTAGTTGTAGATCCGGCTCGAGTACGCCGAGATGCCCAGCGCGAACGACGGCCTGTGGTGCGCCGCCTTGTCCATCCGGGGGTGCTGCTTGTGGGCGACCAGCGGGCCGCGCGCGGGGACGGACGAGTCGAGGATCCGGCGGGCGGCGACGAGCGAGGCCAGATCGGTGACGGCCAGGAAGTCCCGGTAGGTGTCCTCGGCGATCCACTGCTTGACCAGCGCGGTGAACCGGTCGGCCGTGTCGCCCGGGAAGCTCGGGATCAGCCGCAGCACCGCCTCGATGACCGTCTGTGCCGAGGTGTGCCCCTGCTTGCTGGGACGCGCGATCTCACGGCCGCACACCGACGCCATCACATCGCCCCGGGCCAGCAGCGGATCGAAACCGTCGTCGACCCAGCCGCGGACGTTGTCGAGATCCGGGTCGGTGACCGTCCAGTCCGTGCCCGCGAGCAGATTGAGCAGCCGGGAGAGGTTGTTGAGCAGTTCCTTGCCGTAGCCGCCGTTGTACGGGTGCTTGTAGTGCTGGAGGAACGAGCCGTCGGAGTAGAAGCCCTCACCCGTGCCCGCCGAGCCGTCGGCCCGGTCGTTGAAGGCCAGGACGCTGTTGGCACCCGAACCCTCGACGTCCGAAAGAGCGTCGCGCACCCGGGCCAGGGCGTCCCCGTCGTCCCGCAGGACGGCGTTGACCGCGACCACGGTGGAGATCCACACCCGGTTCGCCCCGGTCGCGATCTGCCGGTCCGCCCGCCACAGGTTCGGGTCGGGCGTGTAGTGCCGTACGGCCTCGTTGATCCGGGCCAGACGTTCCGTGCCGAGCACGTCGTACAGCAGCACGGACGCGTCGTTGAGCGCGAGCGCCGAGCCGATCTCCCAGTCCCAGTCGTTGTCGAACCGGGTGTGCTCGGCGCCGTACCGGTGCGTCAGCATCCAGTCGATGCCCGCGAGCAGCAGGTCGGCGAGTGCCGTGTCCCCGTGCTGCGGGGTGCCGGGTACGGCCCACGCGGTGGCGATCGTGGCCAGCCGCTTGAACGACGTGGTGACGTGGTTGGAGAGCGTGGTGCTGGTCAGGTCGGCGAACAGGCCGTCGGTACGGGACGGGTCCATGCCCTTAGCCGCCGTGGTCGCGGCACGGCCGGTGCGGGCGACCGCCGCCGCGATCCGCTCGTCCGCCAGGTCGAGACCGGCGCCCCCGGTGAGCAGCGTGTGCCAGCGGACCCGCAGCGCGGCCGCGTCCCCGGCGGCCGCGTGCGCGGCCCCGGACGTAAGGGTGAGGGGCAGGGTGACGGCCACGCCGAGCGCCGCCGCTCCGGCCAGGACGGTACGTCGGGTGGTTCCACTGTTGGTGCCTGGATTCATGCGGGCCCTCACAGGAGGTGTCGGCGGTCGACGGCCGCGGCGAGCGCGGCGTGACCGGAAGGGTTGGGGTGCAGGCCGTCGCCGCTGTCGAACGCGGGGAGCAGGCGCGAGGGACGGGCGGGATCACGCAGGGCGCCGTCGAAGTCGGCGACCGCGTCGAACAGCAGGCCGGTGCGTACGGCGCGGTTGATCTGCTGCCGGACCGCGTCGAGTTCCGGTGTCCAGCGGATCCATCCCTCGAACGGGGTGATGGTGGAGCCGACGATCCGCAGCCCCGCGTTCCTGGCCCGCAGGACGAGCTGGCGGTAGCCGGCCAGGACGAGTGCGGGATCCGTCTGGGAGGGCGGCTGCTGGAGGTCGTTGATGCCCAGGTGGACGAGCACGGTGCGCAGTCCGGGCAGCGAGAGGACGTCGCGGTCGAACCTGGCCTGTCCGCCCGGCCCGAACCGGGCGTCGTCCAGCAGCAGCCGGTTGCCGCTGACACCGAGGTTGGCGACGGCCGATCCGGGCAGCCGCCGGGCCAGCTGGTCCGGCCAGCGCAGGTCCGCGTCGTCGGGTGTGCCGACGCCCTCCGCGATGGAGTCGCCGAGCACGGCGAGCACCGGACCGTGGGCGCCGGTCACCTCGACGCCGGTGAGCAGGAACACGGAGGTGGTGCGGACCCCGTCGACGGTGTGCGAGGCATGGGTGTTGCGGTGGAAGGACAGGGGCCCGGTGGGGCCGGGCAGCCGGGTCTCCACCGTCAGCCGCGAAGCCGCCGGCACGCTCAGCCCGTGGACCGGATCACTGGTCAGGGACGCGCCCGCGGCCAGCCAGGCCTGCCGCTTCCCGCCGAACGTCACCGCCCGCCCGCCGGCCGTCACCGGACCGATCAGGACCGGTGCGGCCCCGAAGGCGTTCCCGTACCGCAGACGCACCTGCCCGCCGGCCGACAGCCGCAGGACGGCCGTGAACACACCGTCGGTGAGTCCGTGGGCGGCCACCGTGTCGGTCCCGGTCGGCGCGGTCTGCGCCGTCGCCCAGGACGTGGACCAGCGCGACCCGCCGCCGTCACCGTCACGCGCTGTCGTCGCGGCCCGGGCTCCGGGCGCGGCCGCCACCACGGCCACGCCCGCCGCTGCCGCCGCCAGAATCCCGCGTCTCGCGGGCCCCCGGCCGGTCACTGCGGGCACGCACCGGTCGGGTTGTACTCGCTCGCGTAGGTGCCGACCGCGTTGCCGCCGGTGTTGCCGCTCATGGTGTTGGTGCACACAGGGCCCTGCGGGGTGCGCATGAACTTGATGCCGCCGCCCGCGTTGCCGGTGATGGTGTTGCCGTACACGCTCGTGTCCGTGCCGTCGGCCGCGGTGTCACCGCCGAGCCGGACACCGGCGCCGACGTTGTCGTGCACGGTGTTGTAGCGGAAGATGTTGCCGCTGCCCCGGGCGTCGAGTCCGCCGGAGCTGGCGTCCTTCTGGCCGCTGCAGTCGTTGTACTCGACGTAGTTGTTCGTCGAGTTCTCCTTCACGTCGACGCACTCGTTGCCCTGCGTCGCGATGGTGTTGTGGTGGATGCGGTTGTTCCTGCTGATGTCCGCCGCCGCGTCCGGGGCGCCGTTCGCGCCCTGCTGCTCGGGGGCCGTGCCGAGGTAGATGCCCTCGCCGTTCTTGCCGCCCCCGCCGAACTTGAAGTCGGCGACCCCGCAGTTGGTGATCGTGTTGTCGTTCACCTCCGCGCCGGTGACCAGATAGCGCAGCCGCAGGCATTCGTCGGCGGCGTTCTTCAGCGTCATCCCGGTGATGTGCAGGGCTCCCACCCCGTTCCCCGGGGTCGTGCTCATGACATATATGAGCTTCAGTCGATAGCCGGCCACATCGCTGGACGAGCCGTGCAGCCCGTCCACCGTGAAGCCGCTCAGCGTCGTCGAGTCGTGCTGCACCTGGATGATCCGGGGGCCGCCGGCCCCCTTCACCACGGCGCCCGACGGGCCGGTGAGCGTGACACCGGAGCGCTTGGTCACCACGTCCTGCCGGTAGGTGCCGGCCGCGAGGTTCACCACCGCGCCCGTGGGGGCCAGGTCGAGGGCCTTCTGGATCGTGGCGAGCGGCGCCCCCGCCGACGTACCGGCGTTGGAGTCGCTGCCGGTCGGCGAGACGTAGTACGCCGTCGCCGCCTCGGCGGCCACGGACGGCGCCGGGAGAAGGAGCGAGGTGCCGGCGGCCAGAGCGGCGGCCAGGGTGGTGCGCAGTGCGTGGCTCATGAGGTGTGCCTCCTGGGATCAGCGAAGGACAGAGCGAGCAGTACGGGGATGCTGGGGCCCAGCAACAGCGGCCCCAGCGGTACGACCAGTGAGAGCAGCACGGCGGAGACCACCGCGCCGAGCAGTGCGGTGCCCCGGGCCGGGGACCCGAAGCCGAGCGCCAGCGCCCCGGCCGACCAGGTACGGACCGAGCCCCGCGGAGTCAGTCCGGCCTCGGCGGCGAGGGCGATGTGATGGATGACGAGCGCGGCGGCGATGCCCACCTGCGCGGCGAGCACGACGAAGGTCCACGGCTCCGAACGGGACAGCAGATACACGATGTTCGCGCCGAGGACGACCGCTGCCGCCGTCGACAGCAGCCCGTGCCGCCACAGCGCGCGCCAGTAACGGGGGAACGCGGCGAACGCGTTGACGAACACGCGGCTGTCACCCTCCGTCCGCCACAGCTGCAGCGCGTGCGCCATGGCCGCGAGTGCGGGCAGCCACGTCACGACGCCCAGGGACAGCAAGGTGCACGCCGCCCCGGCGACGGCCGGATACGCGAGGTACTCCAGGCGCCGCAGCAGCGTCGGCCAGCCGGACGAGAGGGTTGCCTGCATGATTCAGCCGACCTTTCCTGTGTAGGGCTCCGGCACGTCGAGGAGCACGTGCCCGTCCAGCTCCAGCAGTGTGCACCGCACGACGTACGGTGCGGAGCCGGCCCGGATCAGCACGGCGGCGCCGTCGGCGCTCACCCGTGCCGTACGGATCCGACGGGCGACGGGGGACAGCAGGACGCTCTCCCCGGTCTCCGCGAACATGACCCCGTGCCCGTCGAGGCACTCGATCCGCTCACCGGCCGGTTCCCCGCCGGGCACGACGGCGGTGAGGAAGAGACCGTCCGAGGCCCGCGGGGCCGTCGAACGCAGCGTGTGCAGCGTCCGCGTGAGACGCAGCTCCGGCGTACTGGAGGTCGGATTGGCCTCCACCTCGGTGACCTCGCAGGTGACCGAGGCGTCGTGGGGTGCGAACTGCCGTACGAGCGCGGTCGCCGCGCCCGACCTGATCAGCCGGCTGCCGTCCGGCCGCGGCTCGGTCGGACGGTCGGTCTGCAGCAGGAACGTCCACTCCCGCTCCGCGTCCGCCTCCGCCAGGTCGAGCAGCACGAGCCGTCCCGACGGGGTGAACACCAGGGTCCGGTCCAGGCGCCGGACGCCGAGCGCGGGGTCGTACATCGCGGCGATCTCCGCCGTGGCGTGCGCCCAGCCGGTCTCGGCGCCCACCAGGACATCGCGCTGCCTGGCCTGCCTTTCGTACGGGATGTCCTTGTAGACGTGGTAGCGGTTCTCGTCCGCGTACCCCTGTCCGTCCACCAGCAGCAGATTGTGGTGCGCCGCCCGCTTGCGGTTGCTGTAGCCCTCGTCGACGGCGAGGAACGCCCCCTGCGAGACCAGCACGAACGAGCCGGAATCCGGGTGGTGGTGACCCTGGTTCAGGGTTTCCCAGCCCAGTTCGTCCCGGTGCTTCGCCGAGGTCTCCCACGCGGTGTGGCCACCACCCGGACTCGCCTTGAACGACACCAGCGTGGCGTCCTCGTCCCACCCGGTGCGGGCCGCGAGCAGCCCGAGATCGGGGAAGAACGCACGGGTCTCGGTGGGCCGGGCCGCCGGGACGGACGGGTCGTACCAGAGGTACTCCAGATAGGCCTCGGGCAGGATTCCCGGCCGCACCCCGCTCTCCGCCGCCTCCTGCCACAGCAGCTCGCCCGAGGCCAGATCGCCCATCCACCGGGCCTCCGGGATGCCGTACTGGGCGGCGAGCCGGTAGTACAGCCCGGCGCTGTGGCCGCTCCGCCGGTCGTGGCAGTCGCCGTGATCGACGTTGAACGCGAAACCCGGCGCCGTCTGGTGGAGCCGGTAGCGGAAGGTGTTGGCGAGGAACCCGCCGCGCTCCCACCAGTCGACACCCTCCGCCTCCTTCAGGAGATCCAGATGGATCGCCAGGAACGGCACCCCGTAGCGCCAGTACACGACGCCCTCGGCATGGGAACCGTCGGCCGGCATCAGGTCCAGGACCGTGCCGAGATTGTCCTTGGCACGCTGGGTCCACTCCTCCTTGCCCAGGACGTAACCGGCGGTCGCCAGGCCCGCGTAACAGATCCAGTTGTGGTTCTGCCAGTACGAGGACGACCACCAGCGGCCCTCGCTCGCCACCGCGAACTCGTACATCCGGCGGCCCTGCAGCAGCAGCTTGTACCGCAGCAGCGCCCGCACCCCGTCCGGCAGGTCGTCACCGATCCACCGGTAGGCCAGCGACAGATGGTGCAGCAGCCAGCCCGCGTCCAGGTCGTGGTCCGGCATGTGGGCCCGGCCCCAGTGCGGCAGCCGCACCGCCGCCTCGATCCAGCGCCGGCTCTCCGCCAGATGCGCTCCGTCGCCGGTGACGCGGTACGCCAGAGCCGGGTTGGAGGCGGCGGGGCCCAGCCAGGTGATGCTGGCCAGGGGGTGCGTGCGGGGCGGGGTGAGGCCGCGATGGCGCGCGGCCTCCTCCCGCAGCCGGACCTCCTGCGCGGGGCGAGCGCCCGGTGGCGGCGTGGCGGACAGCAGCAAGGATCAGCCCTCCGTCCGGAAGCGCGCGGTGGAACCGTCCGCCAGATCCACCGTCAGCTCCTCGCCGTCGAGTCGTACGTCACTCACCGCGGGGCCCGCGGAGGCCGCCTGGTACACCGAGGCGAAGGTGACCCGGTCCGCCTCGGCGGTGAGGTCGACCCGGGTGCGCACGCGCTGCGGATCGTCGGCCGGACCGGGCCCCGGCCGGGTCACCGGCCGGACCGGCACCCCCGGGGTGTGGGTGTGCCAGCCGTGCAGGGTCTCGTCTCCGTACCAGGTGGTGCGTACGGGGCCGGCGGCCTGCAGCTGGATGTCGAGCTCCGTTCCCGGGCGGAGCTGGGCCGTGATCCGGCGCGCCTCCCGGCCCGTCACCGTCAGCAGGTCCACCAGGTAGCAGTCGCCGGCCACCACCCGCCGTACCGCGCGCACCCCTTCGTACGCCTCGGTGACCTCGGCGGTCACCGAGACGGCGTCCGAGTCCAGCAGCGCGCCCGTGCACTCCGCCTGCTCGGCGCCGTCCACCCGGAACGCCGGATGGGCCTCGGTGGAGGTGTACAGATCGCGGAACTCGGCGTGCGCGTACGGCACCTGGCCGGGGTCCGGCTGCCACGGCGTCGTCGCCCCGTACAGATAGAGGGACAGCTTGTCGCGGTGCCCGTGCGAGCCCCCGTGCGGACCGAAGTCCAGCAGCGCGTGGACGCCCGCCACCCGCACCACGCCGTAACCGGCCGCCGGGAACACGGTGACCGGACCCGGAGCCGGGCGGCGGGGGAGCGGTGGCCCGGCGAACCAGCCGCCGAGCTCCCGGTCCAGCCCGTCGTCCTGGGTGCCGAGCTCGGCCCGGGCCCGTGCCGCCACCGCCTCCAGCGCCTCGGACGGCACCAACTGCTGCGCGAGCGCCACCAGTTCGAGCCATTCCAGAGCCAGCGGGCGACGCAGGTAGGGGCCGTCGTGCAGCGCCGGCAGAATGCCGCCGTCCGTCGCGATCGCCGCCAGGACGTCCGTCATCCCGGCCAGCACCCCCACCACGTCGGACGGGATCGCCCTCGGATCGGTGGAGCGGAGCGCCAGCAGGGCCGCCCGCAGCACGAACCCGTGGTAGTAGGTGCTGCCCTCCCACTCCCAGCCGTCGTCCGCGACCGCCACCCGAAGATGGGCGTACAGGCCGTGGTCACCCTCCAGCCACTGCTTCGCGCCGTCCCACTCCCGGCCGCGGGCCGCCGACGCCGCCCGGCTCGTGGCGACGCCTGCCGCGTTCAGCCACGCGGTGTAGTTGGACGCGAGGTGCCCCTGGCCGGTCAGCACGTCACGGGCGTCGAGCGCCGCCCGCTCCAGGTCGTCGAGCAGCGGCAGCACCGCCGCCAGATCCTCCGTGCCCGTCGCCGCGAGCGTGCTCACCGCGTGCCCGATGTTCACCGCCCAGATGGCGTCGGTCAGCGCCTGGTGGAAGAGCCGGCCGCGCAGCATCCACGCCTGCGCCTCGCCGTGCCGCTCCGTGGCGAGGCCCGCGTACACCTCGGCGTACTCGGCGAGCCCGGCCACCGCCTCCGCCCGGTCGCCGTGATGGGCGAGCACCCGCAGATGCCGTGCCCACGCCTGGTGCGACAGCACCAGCCACGCGCCGCGCACCGCCTCCGTGTCGACCCGGCAGCCGTGCGAGCAGCGCGCGCCGTCCTCGGGGAAGACCCCGCCGAGGAGATCGCCGTGGTCGAGCTCGACCCCGTGCGCCGGGCACACGTACGCGTGCCACCAGCCGCCCCGCTCCCGGGCGATGCGCCTCAACGCGGCCACACGCCACCGTCGATGTCCACCGTGGTGGCGGTGAGGAAGCCCGAGGCGGGCAGGGCCAGATGGACGACCGCGTGGGCGACGTCCTCCGGCGTGCCGGCCCGGCCGACCGGGATGCCGGCCTCCATCGCCCGCTGGGCCTCGGGAGCGGTGAACGTCTCGTGGAAGGCGGTGCCCTTGATGAAGCCCGGCGCGACGGTGTTGACCGTGATGCCCGTACCCGCGAGCTCCTTCGCCAGGCCCTTGGTGAAGCCGCGGATGCCCGCCTTGGCGGCCGCGTAGGCGACCGAGCCGGGGCCGCCGCCGTTGTGCGCGGCCAGGGACGACATCGTGATGACGCGCCCGGCGGAGGACTGCGTCAGATACGGCAGCGCCGCCCGCACCGTGCGGAACGCCGACGTCAGATTGACGGAGATGACCTGGTCGAAGTGGTCGTCCGACATGTCCGCGATCTTCTCGCGGCCGATCAGATGTCCCGCGTTGCAGACCAGGATGTCCAGGCCGCCGAGGAATCCGGCGGCCTCCTCGACCAGCGTGTCCACCTCGCCGCTCAGCGTCGCGTCGGCCTTGAACGCCCTGGCCCTGCGGCCCAGCGCCTCGATCTCGGAGACCGTCTTCGCGGCCTCCTCGGCGGAGGAGTGGTAGTGGACGGCGACGTCGGCGCCGGCCTGTGCCAGGGCGACGGCGATGGCGCGACCGATGCCGTGGCCCGCTCCCGTCACCAGTGCGCGGGAGCCGTTGAGTTCAGCAGACATGGGTGGAGCCCTTTCGGTGACCGGCCCACGAGGGGCCGGAACCGGTCACTTGAGACCGGCGGTTGCGAAGCCCTGCACGAAGTAGCGCTGGCCTATGAGGAAGAGGACGACCATGGGAAGGGTGGCGAGCGTGGTGCCGGCCATCAGGAAGTGCCACTGGGTGCCGTTCTCCGTCTTGAAGACGGAGAGCCCCACCTGGATCACCCGCATGCTGTCCGTGTGCGTCACCAGCAGCGGCCAGAGGAAGTTGTTCCACGAGGACTCGAAGGTCAGCAGCGCCACCGTGATGAACGCGGGCTTGACCTGCGGGCTCATGATCCGGGTGTAGATCCGGAACTCGCCGAGCCCGTCGAGCCGGGCCGCCTCCTCCAGCTCCACCGGCAGGTCCAGGTAGAACTGCCGGAAGAGGAAGACCGCGAACGGCGTGACCGCCCCCGGGATGATGAGCGCCCACCAGCTGTCCAGCCAGCCGCTGCCGCCCTGGCCGAGGATGTCGTTCCCGCCGGCCAGCGGCATGAAGCGGACGATCAGGAACTCGGGCAGCACCTTGGTGTAGGTGGGGATCATGAGCGCCGCGATGAAGAGATAGAAGATCATCTCGCTGCCGCGGAACCTGATGCGCGCCAGGGCGTATCCCGCCATCGACGCGATCAGCACGTTGAGCACGGTGTGACTGGTCGCGATGATGAGACTGTTGCGGGCGTACGTGGCGAACGGCGCTGCCTTCAGCGCGTCGGCGTAGTTCCCGAACTCCCAGTGCTCCGGGAGCAGTCCGGCATCCTGCGACGCGATCTCCACAGGCGTCTTGAGCGAGGTGAGCACCATCCAGGCGAACGGCACCACCATCAGCAGGGAGACCAGGGAAAGCGTCACGTAGAGCGCGATCCGGCCGGCGGAGACCGGCTTCCTCTCGGCCACGACCCTCGGCGCGGGTGCCGGCTTCTGCAGCTCAGCTGTGGCCACGACTGCCTCCCATGATCCGCTTGTTGACCAGGGTGAAGCCCATCAGCAGCACGAAGAGCACCAGTGACTGTGCGCTGGCGTAGCCGACGCGGAATTCCCGGAAGGCGGACTTGTAGATCTCGTACGTCATCATCGTGGTGCTGTTGGCGGGGCCGCCGTCGGTCAGGATGTAGATCTGGTCGAAGGACTGGAAGGCCGTGATCATCGAGGTGATCAGCACGAAGAACGTCGCCGGCTTCAGCAGCGGCAGCGTGATCGAGAAGAACTGCCGGACCTTGGACGCCCCGTCCACCGAAGCCGCCTCGTACAGCTCCTTCGGCAGGGACTGCAGCGCGGCCAGATAGATGAGCATCTTCATGCCGATGCCCTGCCAGATCCCCACCAGGATCACCGAGGGCATCGCCCACGTCGTCGAGGAGAGCCAGGCGGGCCCGTCGATGCCCAGGAACGACAGCAGCGCGTTGAGCAGCCCGTTGCCGGGGTTGTAGATCCACAGCCAGACCAGGGCGATCGCGACGGTGGCCGTGACCTGGGGCAGGAACACCGCCGTACGGAAGAGGCCGCGCGCCTTGAGCCCCGTGTGCAGGGCCAGTGCCACCAGCAGGCCGAGCGCCATGCCGAAGGGCACCGTGAAGAAGGTGTAGACGAGCGTGTTGACGACGGACTTGCGGAAGACCGCGTCGTCCAGCATGTCCCGGAAGTTGGCCAGGCCCACGAACTCCGGCGCCGTCAGCACGTCGTACTTCGTGAAGGCCAGGGCCACCGAGACCACGACCGGAAGACCGATCCACAGCGAGGCGTGCAGCAGCGCGGGCGCCACCATGAGCATGCCCGCGCGGCGCCGACGGCGCCCCGGGCCCGTGGGGGCCCGGCGGGGACGCTTCGTCGCGGAGGTCTCGGGAGGGGAAGGCGGCCGGGCGGGCCGTGCCTTCACTACGGATGTTGCCACGGTGTCGGTCCTTACATCCGGCCGATGGCGGCCTCGGCGAGACGGCCGAGCTCCGCGATGGCGTCCTTCGCGGACTGACCGCCCACGATCGCGGGCTCCAGCGTCGGCTTGATCTTTTCGCGGATCTCCATCCAGGCAGCGGTGCCGCCCTCCGAGACGGCGTGCTGCAGGTTCTGCAGGGAGAGATCGACGAACTGGTTCTCCTTGACGTAACCCGACTCGTTGAGGTCCCGGAGACCGGGAACCGAGCCGCGCTGCTCCGCCGCGCCGAGGATCGACTCGGGGTTAGACAGGTACTCGACGAGCGCGCGGGCGGCGGCCGGGTGCTTGGACCGTGCCGACTGGGTGACGAGCGTGCCGCCCTGGAGCATGGCCGGCCTGCGGTTGGCCAGGACGAACGCACCGAGCTTGTCGTCCTCGATCAGCTCCGGGTTCTGCTCCTTGGCCTGCACCCACAGGGCGCTCGTCGACATCATCATCGACGCCTTGCCCGTCTGGACGTTGGACGGGGCTCCGGCGTCCGTCTTCTTCGCGTAGTCGGCAGAGCCGTCCTTCACCAGATCCTTGAAGAACTGCAGTGCCTCGACGCCGCGCGCGTCCGTGAACAGCACCTTCTTGCCGTCCGCGCTGAACAACTGGCCGCCGTTGGCGAAGAGGAAGGTCTCCCAGCACTGGCGCAGATCGATGGAGAACGGGTCGAATCCGATGCGGTCGCCCCCGGTCAACTGCTTCGCGACGGCGCGCAGCTCCGCCCAGTTGGCCGGGGTCTTCTTGATCCCGGCCTCCGCGAAGTGGTCCTTGCGGTACACGACGATGCGGGTGTCGAGGACGACGGGCAGCGCGTAGAGCTTGCCGTCGTAGCGTGACGGCTCCAGCACGCGCTTCTCGTAGTCGTGCGCGGTGGCGAGCTCCTCGGGAAGCTCGGCGATCGCCTTCTTCGCGGCGAAGGGAGGGATCCAGCCGACGCCCATCATCAGCACGTCGGGCAGCAGTCCGCCCGCGAGACCGGTGGTGATCTTCTCGTTGAGCTGCAGATACGTGGTGTAGTCCACGTTCACCTTGACGTCCGGATACTTCTTCCGGAACCCGCCGAGGATCTTCCCCTCCAGCAGGGTCTTGCCCTTCGCACCCTCGTAGATCGGGGTGAGCAGCGTGATCTCGCCCTCGGCGGGGCCGTCCGCCGAACCTGCCGCCGTGGAGCCGCCGCCGCAGCCTGCGAGGGCGGCGGCAGCGGTACCCGCGCCGATGGCAGCGAGGACGGACCGTCTGTTGAGTTCCATGGGCACCCCTTTTGAGGTGGAGTCGGTGGATCGATCCAGCGATGCCATCTCAGTCATGGCCGAGAAGTGCTGGTAAATCGATGCACTGATGCTAAGAACGCTCCGAGAGCGGCGTCAACAGCTGATGCACATGAATTTTCAGGGATGTTAACGGGTGTACCGGTGAAGTACGTTCAGTAAATCGATACACTAGGGTCAGCAGTGCGTTCCGAACCGGAGGTGGCATGAGCGGGGTAACGATCCATCAGGTCGCGGAGGCAGCAGGAGTCTCCGCGAGCACGGTCTCCAACGTCCTCAACGGACGTACCGACCGTATGCAGGCGGCCACCCTCGCTCGTGTGGAGCAGGTGATAGAGCAGCTCAGCTACCGGCCCAACCGGGCGGCGCGCATGCTGCGCACCGGCCGGATCAAGGTCATCGGCCTGATCGTGCCGTCCGTCGCCAACCCCTTCTGGGGCGCGCTCGCGAGGGAGCTGGAGGCCATCGCGCTGGCCGAGGGTTACCACGTACTGCTGTGCAACAGCGAGCGGGATCCCGCCCGTGAGCTCAAGTACGGGGAGGAACTGCTGGCCGACGGGGTCAGCGGGGTGGTCCTGTGCTCCTCGCTGCCCTCGCTCGACCATGTGGCCCCGCTGCTCAGCCGGGGCCTGAAGATGGTCGCCTTCGACCGCACCGCGCAGTCGGGCGATCCGGCGTCGCTGTCCAGTATCAGTGTGGACAACGCGATGGGCGCCGAGCTCGCCACCAGTCATCTCATCGATCTGGGCCACCGAAGACTCGCGTTCGTCTCGGGTTCGGTCAACAGCGTCAACCGCCGGGAGCGACTGCGCGGCTTCCGGGCCGCGCTGGAGTCGGCGGGCCTCGACCCGGCCGACGCGATCGTGTGGCCCGGCGCGGACACCACGGAATTCGGGGACAAGAACGCCGCCGAACTGGGCCGGAACGCCGCCCGGGAGCTGCTGTCGCGGCCGGACCCGCCCACCGGTTTCGTCGCGATCAACGACATGTGCGCGATCGGGATCTGCCGTGGCGCCAAGGACGCGGGGCTCAGCGCGGGGCGGGACATCTCGGTGGTCGGCTTCGACGACATCCTGCTCGCCGACCTCTTCGAACCCCCGCTCACCACGGTCCGCCAGCCGCTTCCGGAGATGGCGGCCGAGACCTTCCAGCAGCTGCGGGCCCGGATCGACTCGGCCCCGGGTGCCGGACGTTCACTGCTGATCAGGCCCCGGCTGGTCGTACGGGAATCGACGGCGCCGGCGCCGTCCCCGGCCCTCGCCGCGACGGGCGCGGGCCGCGCGGAGGCTGAGCGGGGGTGACGGGGTCGGCTCATGCCTCGGCCCTTCCGCGTCGGGCCCCGCACAGCAGCCGGCCCCGGACCCCGATGACGGCGGACCGCCCCGCCCGGTCTGGAGGACCGGACGAGGCGGGGTGCGGGACGGGAGGGACGGTTGCGGGCTTCACCCCTCCCGGTCCCGGCCGGTGACCGGCTCAGTTCATGAGGCGGTGCAGGAACCGACGACAGGAGCCGAGGTGTTGCCGTTGGTGTTGACGGTGAACCCGAAGGACGTCGAGGCGCCCGCAGCGAGACTCCCGTTGTACGTGGGCCTGATCGTCATGACGTTGCCACTGGAGTCCCAGGTGGGCGAGCCGTTCCAGGTGGCGGAGACTTTCTGCGGCGACGTCACGGTCACCGGAACCGTCCAGGTGCTGATCGCCGAACTGCCGGCCTTGATGGTCACCTGCCCGTTGTAACCGCCGTTCCAGGTGGCGGTCTGGGTGTAGGTGGCCGTGCAACTGCCGGAACCGCCGCCGTCGCCGCCACCGGGGGACCCGCCGAGCGCGGCGAGCACCGCGTCGTACGCCGGCTTCCTGTCGTAGTTCCCGTCGAACAGCAGCGGGGTGCCGCTGCTGCGCCACGAGTACTTGTCGGTGACCCCCCACACCGTGATGCCGGTGCAGCGCGAGACCGCCAGGCAGGCGTTCACGACACTGGTGTAGGAAGCGGCCTGGGCCGAGCCCGATCCCTCGATGTCCAGCTCCGTGATCTGCACGTCGACACCGAGGTCGGCGAAGCGCTGCAGATTGGCGCGGTAGTCGGAGGGGACGGGGGAGTTGCTGTTGAAGTGCGACTGGAAGCCGACGCAGTCGATCGGCACACCACGCTGCTTGAAGTCCTTCACCATGTCGTAGACCGCGTTGCTCTTCGCGTTCTGACCGTCGGTGTTGTAGTCGTTGTAGCAGAGCTTGGCGTCGGCATCGACCGTACGCGCGGTACGGAACGCCTCCTCGATGAAGCCGTTCCCGAGCTTGTCCTGGAACGGCGAACTGCGGCGCGCCCCGCTGCTGCCGTCCTGGTACGCCTCGTTCACCACGTCCCAGGAGTCGATCTTCCCCTTGTAGTGGGTCATCACCTGCGTGATGTGGTTGTTCATAGCCGTACGGAGATCGGCGGCGCCCAGGCCGCCGACCCAGCCCGGCAACTGCGAATGCCAGACGAGCGTGTGGCCCCGTACCTTCATGCCCTTGCTCTGGGCGTGGCTGACGATCTGGTCGGCGGACGAGAAGTTGAACGAGTTGCGGGTGCCCTCGACGGCGTCCCACTTCATCTCGTTCTCGGGCGTGACCGAGTCGAACTGGGCGTCCAGCGTGGACGCGTACTGCGCCTCGCCGAGGTGGTTGGCGGCCACCGCCGTGCCGAAGTACCGGCCCTTCGCCTCCGCGGCGTTGCCGAGCGTACCGACGGCCTCCGCCGGACCGGCGAGCGACACCACGCCCGCCACGGCGAGGACACCGGCCGTGACGAGGGACATTGCCCGTCCGGTACGGGCCGGCAGGTGCCGGCGGGCGGACATGCCGCCGGGGGATATCTGTGCCATCGCGTTTCCAGCCTCTTCTTCCGGATGCCGGGCGGATCCAACAGAGCGCCCGGACGGGTGAGTCGGACCGTTCGAGGTGCTGTGCAGCCGCCGGTGGATACGCCGAAGGGCGCTTCCGCGGCGGGAAGGCGAGCAGTGGTACAAGGGGAGCGAGGGAGAGTATGCGCCCAACGGGAAGTCGCGTCAACGGCATATTTCCGAAATATTTCCGAGCGAATAACTGCTCATCTGATTAGCCTCGCTCATTTCACCTGCTTAGCCGACGTGGTTCCGGTATGGAACGCGAATCATCAACAAGGCAGGGGCGTAATCACGCACGAGCATGACGAAAGAGATTCACAGCCTTGACCGAAAGTTTCGGTCCATGGTCTGCGGCTTCGCGCGAGGGGGGAGAAAGGGCCTTGCGGCCGCCGTGGAGAGGGAGAAAGGGCCTTGCGGGCCGCCGTGGAGAGGGAGCCGGCGAAGACCGCGAGCGTCCACGGGGAAGCACGAATCTCCTACGTGGAGTCGATCACTAACGACGACATCCGCTTCATCGTCGATGCCGAACAGATGCCGTTCGCCCGGCCCGTGTTCCCCGATGCCCGAGGGGCTGCCCACCGATGCCCGGGGAACGCTGAAGTTATCCCACACCCCCGGGGCGGAGCCACGGGCTGGGCGGCGGCGCGGGTGGACCGCCTGGTCGCCGGCGGCCGGACGGCGACCCTGACCGCGATCGTGACGAAGCCGAACGTCGAGGAGGCCGGCGCCCGGCTGGGCATCAGCGTCCAGCAGGGCGGCAAGGGTGAGCCGGACCGGCTCGGCTTCTCCTGGGGAGGGGGAACATCGACCCGGGGAACGCCGATGAGAACGGCTGGCCCGTAAGGCCGCAGTCCGGTACGTGCATGGCACCCGCACCGTTCACGACCGTGATCGCAGGCGGCTTCGGGGTGTTCCAAGCCGCGCCGAGATCACCAGGTCTCCCGTGCAACCCGAGGCGGCGATCCGCCGCGGCTGACGCCCTGGTCGCCGGGACGCCCTTCACGGCCGCACCGCAAGTGCCCCTTCCGTCCGCCCGGCGCCGCACGCCGCCGCGCTGACCCCGGTGCCTTACGGGCTGCGGCGCATCGCCATCGTCCCATGGCCGTACCGATGGTCCCCGAGGCCGGAGAAGAGCGCGGCCCGTCCCCGACTCGGCCCGCGCCCGCTTTCGCGTCCCGTGGCGCTTGTCTCAACTGCCGGTCAGGGAAAGGCCGATCACGACGCCTGCCGACACCGTCACCTTGCCGGGCGTCAGATCGCCCTCGCCGCTCCCGCTGTTCCGGCTGCGCCCGCGGGAACTCTGCAGCTGCTCGGAGTCCACGTCCTTGATGTGGGCGACGGGACCGAGCCGGACCTCGGCCGCAGCGGCGTACAGGGCGGCCTTCTCAGGCCCCGGCCACCGCCGCCGTACGCGCCTGGGCGCGCAGCTCCTTCCTGGTGCGCACATCGAATTCGACACCCCTGACCTGGTTGGCCCCCGCTTCGACGACATCGACGAGCACGGTCTGCGGGATGTCCGGATCCCGCAGCTCGATCACGAACGACGCGGTGCACTCGTAGCCCAGGAACATGCGTCCGCTGCCGTACGTCCACGGCGAGCGTGACGTCGACACGGCGGTGTCGGGTATCCGGTGCCCGCGCAGGACCTCGCGGATCCGGTTCACCCCGCCCCGGGTGGCGGCGAACGCCTCACCCGGCTTGTTCCTGGTCCGCTCGATCGCGACGCGGAGGCGTGCCAGGTCGGGCGCGGCGTCCACGCTCGCCGCCCCGAACACCGACACGCCCCACGGAGCGTCTACGGACTGTGTTCCGTTCATGCCGGTCATCCGACCGGCGATTCGCCGGCCGGACCGCTCAGTCGGCGGAGACGGTCCAGCCGGTCGCCTCGATGCGACCGGAGTCGCCCGGCCTGTTCCCGTCGAAGAGGGTGCGGCTGCCGTCCCGGACGCGCAAGCCGTCGACGTACGCACCGCGCCCGACGTACAACCGGTCGGTGGTGTACCGCCAGCGCAGCCTGACCTCCGTGCCGCGCCAGGCCGCCAGATCCGCGTCGAGACGGTGCCAGACCCGCCCCGACCAGCCGGACACCGAGCCGGTCGGGTGCGGTTGATCCCCCTGGGGCCGACCCGAGTACGCGGGGGCGGTCGTGAACGGGACCGGCTGCCACGTCGCTCCGGAGTCCGACGACGCCTCCAGGCTCAGGAAGTCCGACGCCGGCTCGGTGTCCCACCAGAGCGCGCAGCTCAGCGCCGCGCGCGCGGAGACCGGGCGCAGTGCCGGAAGCGTCAGCGTGGCGGTGGCCGCGCTCTCCATTCCGGAGAACCAGGCGGTGCCGCCCCGGGCGGGACGGACGGGCACGGCACGCGCCATCCGGTTGGCGGCCGCGACCCTCGGCGCACTGCCCGAGCGCCAGTTGCGCACGGGGTGCACGGAGTTGCCGAGGATGACGAGGAACGAATCCGTCGTCGGGTCGATGACCAGGCTGGTGCCGGTGAATCCGGTGTGGCCGGCCGTGTGCGGGGTGGCCATCGCACCCATGTACCAGTGCTGGTAGAGCTCGAAGCCCAGCCCGTGCTCATCGCCGGGGAACGCGGTGTTGAAGTCGGTGAACAGCAGCTCCACCGACTCCTCGGACAGGATCCGGGACCTGCCGTACACACCCCCGTTGAGGAGCGTGCGGGCCAGGACGGCCAGGTCCCAGGCGCAGGAGAAGACCCCCGCGTGCCCGGCGACCCCGTCCAGGCTGTACGCGTTCTCGTCGTGGACCTCGCCCCAGACCAGCCCGCGCTCCAGCCCCGACCAGGGCAGCCGGGCGTCCTCGGTGGCGGCGATCTTCGGCTTCCAGGAGGCGGGCGGGTTGTACCGGGTGCGCTGCATCCCGAGCGGAGCGGTGATCTCCTCGCGGAGCAGTGCGTCCTGGGTGCGGCCGGTGACCTTCTCCAGGACCAGCTGGAGCGAGATGAGATTGAGGTCGGAGTAGAGGTACTTCGTACCCGGGGCGGAGGCCGGTACCTCGTCCCACAGGAGGCGGAGCTTCCCCTCGCGGGTGGGCTCCTTGTACAGCGGGATCCAGGACCGGAAGCCCGACGTGTGGGTGAGCAGCTGACGGACCGTGATGTCCTGCTTGCCGCCGCCCGCGAAGTCCGGCAGGTACGAGGCGACCGCCGCCTCCAGTTCCAGCGTGCCCCGTTCGATCTGCTGCACGGCCAGGATCGAGGTGAACAGCTTGGACACCGAGGCCAGGTCGAAGACCGTGTCCTCGGCCATCGCGATCTGCTGGTCCGCGGGGAACTCCACCCCCGTGTCGGTCTTCTCGTCGTAGGCCGCGTACCGCACCGCCTTGCCGATCGGCCGGTGCAGAGCCACGGTGCCGCCGCGCCCGGCGAGCAGCACCGCGCCCGCGTACCAGGGGTGGGCGGGCGAGTCGGCGAGGTACTTCTCCGCGTCGGACACGAGCCGGTCGAGCTGTTCCTCCAGCAGCCCGGCACGCGCGGCGGAGCCCCGGCGCAGCGTGGGTCTGTCCGACCCTGATCCCATACCCGTCCCGGTTCCCGCTCCCGTGCCCGCCGCCTCCGCGTCCTGCCCGGCGCCGACCGCCGCTCCCGCCGCTCCCGCGAAGGGGATCGGTGCGAGGGCGAGTGCTCCGCCCAGCGCCAGTATCCCGCCGCCCATCCTCCGACGGCTCATTCCCCGGTCCGACACGTCCCCGGCCATCCGGAACCCCTTCCCCTTCATGTCGAAAGCACCAGCACGAAAGTAACTTTCGAAATCTCGTCCGATGATGAAACTTCCTGCCGAAGCAGAGATTACTGTCACCTCCGCCGCCCCGTACGTCTCTGACGGAACAAAGAATCTGACGACACATCAGTAAGCTGATGCGCAGCGGACACCCCGGCCGGTGCGACGGCGAGGAGCGTGCGCCAGGGCGAACCGCCGTCGTGAACATCCGCCTCACACCGTGCGAGTCCCGCCCACCTCCGGCAGCCTGTGCCCCATGAACGCGAGCGCGACGTCCGTGCCCTGGTCACCCGGTGGACCGTCACGGTGCCGGTGATCGCGGCGCTCGCCCTGGTGTTCAGCTGGGGACGCGACCTCTGCCCGTTCGCGGTCGCGGTCGTCGCGCTCTGCCTCGCGGGCGCGATGCTCGCAGCCGTCCACCACGCGGAGGTGGTCGCCCACCGGGTCGGCGACCCCTACGGCTCGCTGATCCTCGCGGTCGCGGTCACCGTCATCGAAGTGGCCCCGATCGTCCCCCCGATGGTGGACGGCGGCCCCAAGGCGTCCACGCTCGCCCGCGACACCGTCTTCGCCGCCGTCATGATCACCTGCAACGGCATCGTCGGCCTCTCCCTCATGGTCGGCGCCGTACGCAGCCGGGTCGCCGTCTTCAACGCGGAGGGCACCGGCGCGGCGTCGGCGACGGTGACGACACTCGCCACCTTCAGCCTGGTCCTGCCCACCTTCACCATCGGAAAGCCGGGCCCCGAGCTCTCCCCGGCCCAGCTCGGCTTCGCCGCCGTCGCCTCACTGCTGCTCCACGGCCTGTTCGTCGCCACACCGTGCGGCACCGCGAGTACTTCCTGCCGCTCACCCCGGACGGCAGACCGCGCGAGGACGACGACCCGGCCGCCCTGCCGGGTCAGGGGCGACCACCCTCAGCCTGGTCATGCTCCTGGTGGCGCTCGTCGCGGTCGCCGGGGACGCCAAGGCCGTGTCGCCGACCGTCGAATCGGGGGTCGAGGCCGCCGGGATGCCGCAGTCCGTGGCCGGCGTCGTCATCGCTCTGCTCGCCCTCCAGCCGGAAACCCTCGCCGCCGTACGGGCCGCCCGCCGCGAACGGGTGCAGACCAGCCTCAACCTGGCCCTCGGCTCTGCGATGGCCGGCATCGGCCTCACAGTCCCGGCGATCGCGCTCGCCTCGATCTGGCTGGACGGGCCCCTGCACCTCGGCCTCGGCGCCACCCACATGGTGCTGCTCGCGCTGACCGTCGTGGTGGGCGCCCTGACCGTCGTACCCGGGCGTGCCACGCTGCTCCAGGGCGGGTGCACCTGGCCATCTTCGCCGCGTTCGTCGTCCTGGCGATCAGCTCCTGAAGCCTCCTGAAGCCTACCGAGGACCCCTGACACCCACGGCCGAACCTTCCGGTGACGGCCCGTCCCCCCGGCCCCCGTCGGCCCCGTGCCGGACGCCGGACTCTTGACCCCCGGGCCCCGGGCCGCCCAGGATCACGCCATGACAGGTGTACGCAGCAGCACAGTCGACGGTGTCGTGGCGCGCAGCGCACGGCGCAACCCCGGACGCACCGCCGTGCGGTACCAAGGCCGGTCCTGGACGTACGCCGCGCTGGACGAGGCGGTCGGCACGGCCGCCGCCGTCCTGACCGGCGCCCACGGACTTCGCCCCGGGGACCGGGTCGCCTCCTACGCCCACAACTCCGACGTGTACCTGATCGCCTACCTGGCCTGCGCCCGGGCCGGACTCGTCCACGTGCCGGTCAATCAGAACCTCACCGGCGACGACCTGGCGTACATCCTGCGCCAGTCCGGCAGCTCCCTCGTCCTCACCGATCCCGACCTGGCCCCGCGCGTGCCCGCCGGACACGCCACACGCGCACTGCGGGACGCACCCGACTCGCTCCTCGGTGAGCTGGACACCCCGCGCCCCTTCACCTCCGTACGCGAGACCGGCGCCGACGACCTGGTCCAGCTGCTCTACACCTCCGGCACCACCGCCCAGCCCAAGGGCGCGATGATGACCCACGGCGCCCTGGTCCACGAGTACGTCAGCGCCATCACCGCCCTCGACCTGCGCGCCACCGACCGGCCCGTCCACACGCTGCCGCTCTACCACTCCGCGCAGATGCACGTGTTCCTGCTGCCCTACCTCGCGGTGGGTGCCGAGAACACCATCCTCGATGCCCCGGACGCGGGCCGGATCTTCGACCTGGTCGAGTCCGGGCAGGCGGACAGCCTGTTCGCCCCGCCCACCGTCTGGATCGGTCTCGCCAACCACCCGGACTTCGCCACCCGCGAGCTCGGCGGCCTGCGCAAGGCGTACTACGGCGCGTCGATCATGCCGGTGCCCGTGCTGGAACGACTCCGTGCCCGGCTGCCCGGGCTGGCCTTCTACAACTGCTTCGGGCAGAGCGAGATCGGCCCGCTCGCCACCGTCCTCGGCCCCGACGAGCACGAAGGCCGGATGGAGTCCTGCGGCCGGCCCGTGCTCTTCGTCGAGGCGAAGGTGGTCGACGAGCACGGCAAGGAGGTGCCCGACGGGACGGCCGGCGAGGTGGTCTACCGCTCCCCACAGCTGTGCCAGGGCTACTGGGACAAGCCGGAGGAGAGCGCGGAGGCGTTCCGCGACGGCTGGTTCCATTCCGGCGACCTCGCCGTACGCGATCCCGAGGGCTACTTCACGGTCGTCGACCGAGTGAAGGACGTCATCAACTCCGGGGGTGTACTCGTGGCCTCACGCCAGGTGGAGGATGCTCTCTACACCCACTCCGCGGTGGCCGAGACGGCGGTCGTGGGACTGCCCGACGACCGCTGGATCGAGGCCGTCACCGCGATCGTCGTCCTCCGCGGCGAGGCGACGGAAGGCGAACTGATCGAGCACGCCCGCGAGAAGCTGGCCCACTTCAAGGCCCCGAAGAAGGTCCTGTTCGTGGACGAACTGCCCCGCAACGCAAGCGGCAAGATCCTCAAGAGAGAGCTGCGGGACCGGTTCTCCCCGCCGCGTTCCTGACGGCCAGGTACCCGGCGGAGCGACTGTCCAGCCGGCCTCTTAGCCCGTTCGCCGCCGGGCAGCTGATCGTTCCTCAGGATCCGCCCACGCTCGGGTGACCTGGGCAAACGATCACCGAGGGCCGGATTCCTGCGCCTGGGCGGGTGAAGCGACGGGTCACGTGTCCTGTTGCGGAGGTGACGGACTGTCGGTTGCCTCGGGAGCGGAGCACAGCAGAGGCGCCGCGCAGACAGGCCGGACCCTGCTCCCGTTGGAGGATCCTCATGCGCAACACACTCATCGGTGCGGGTATCTGTCTGGCCGCCGCCGCCATCGCCCTCTCGGCCCCGTCCGCGGTGGCGGCGGACGCCCCCACGGCCCCGGCGACGGTGGCGGCAAAGACCCCCGCCGGCGAACAAAGCATTCACATCCGCCCGGGGAAGGCGTCACCGGGCACGCAGGTCACCGTCAGCACCAGAGCCTGCGGCAAGGAGACCTACGGCAAGGGCGTCTCGGAGGCCGGAGGGGACTTCCACCTCTTCGCGGGCGAACGCCCGGGCGTACTCGTCGGCGTGTTCGAGATCCCGGCAGGAACCGCACCGGGCACCGACACCGTGACGGTGAAGTGCCCGCCTCGGATCAAGCTCACCGACACGTACGAGATCGTCGACCGCGCCCCGACCGGCGGCGTGGACGCCGGCTTCGGCGCCCCCACGGACCAGGGCACCCAACTGGCCGCGGGAAGCGTCCTGCTCGCCGGAGCCGCGGCCGGGGGAGTGGTGAGGTTGCAGCGCCGGACGGCAGCCGTCGGCGACTGACCCGAACCGTACGAGCCCTGTCGCGCGGGCCCCGGACGCCGCACCGGTCCGGGGCCCGCGGACTCCCCACCCACCCGCGGCGAAGCAGAGGCACACGCGATGGAATCCGGGCGCAGGACCAGCACCTCACCGCAGGCGTTCCCCGCGGTCAAACACCTCGTCTGGGCCCTGGTGGCGGGCACCGCCCTCGTGATCAGCGGAGCACGTGACGGGAACCCGCCGCAGCCGCCGGCCGCCCGGTCCGCGCTGGCCCCCGCACCCCCCGCCGCCGGCAGCTCGCCGGACACGGCCGCGCCGCCCGGCGAGTCGTTCCCGGCCCCCGCGAGCGCCCTCGCCTACCTGGCGCCGGTCCGCCTTGCCCCCGTGCCGCCCGCCTACCTGCGCGCCGACCCCGTACCACCGGCGCTCGCACCCCGACCACCCGTACGCCCCGCACCCCTGCGCCCCGTCCCGAAGCATCCCGCGCCGGCCGCGCCCGCGGCGACACCGGCCCCCGGCCGCGGTGCCACGCCGACCGCCGTCCGGCCGCTGCCGAGGTCGGAACCGGTCCGGCTGCGGGTCCCGTCCCTCAGGGTGGACGCACCCCTGATGAAGCTGGCCCTCGACGCGGCGGGAGCCCTGCAGCCACCGCCGGACAACAACCCGGTCCTCGCGGGCTGGTACGCCGGCGGAACCGTCCCCGGCTCCGTGGGCACCGCCGTCACGGCCGGTCACGTCGACACCCGCATGGGTCCCGGCGTCTTCCACCGGCTGGGAACCGTACGCAAGGGCGCCACCATCGAGATCACCCGGGCCGACCTGAGCACCGCCGTGTTCACCGTGTACGCCGTCGAGGTCTACGACAAGGAGAAGTTCCCCGACAGGAAGGTCTACGGCGCCTCCACCCGGCCCGAACTCCGGGTGATCACCTGCGGCGGCGACTTCACCAAGAAGGACGGCTACCGGGCCAACGTCGTCGTCTTCGCGACCCTCACGGGCTCACGCTGAGCTCATGAGGGCCGCGCGGTCCTCAGCCGGCGTCCCTGAGATCGACGATCCGCCTGATCTTGCCGACCGACCGCTCCAGCGTCTCCGGATCCACGATCTCGACCCCGACCGTCACCCCGACCCCGTCCTTCACGGCTGCCGCGATCAGCCGAGCGGCGACCGCACGCTCGTCCGGGGTGGCACCGGCCCGCGCCTCGGCCCGCACGGTCAGCGCGTCCATGCGCCCCTGCCTGGTCAGCCGCAGCTGGAAGTGCGGCGCCACCGCCGGGGTGCGCAGCACGATCTCCTCGATCTGGGTCGGAAAGAGATTCACCCCCCGCAGGATCACCATGTCGTCGCTGCGCCCGGTCACCTTCTCCATCCGCCGGAACACCCGTGCCGTACCGGGCAGCAGCCGCGTCAGGTCCCGGGTCCGGTAGCGGATCACCGGCATGGCCTCCTTGGTGAGCGAGGTGAAGACCAGCTCACCCTCCGCGCCGTCCGGCAGCACCGCGCCGGTGAACGGGTCGACGACCTCCGGATAGAAGTGGTCCTCCCAGATGTGCAGACCGTCCTTCGTCTCGACGCACTCCTGCGCCACACCGGGACCCATCACCTCGGACAGCCCGTATATGTCCACCGCGTCGATCGCGAACCGTTCCTCGATCTCGCGGCGCATCTCCTCGGTCCACGGCTCGGCGCCGAAGATGCCGACCTTCAGCGAGGTCGTACGCGGATCGACGCCCTGGCGCTCGAACTCGTCCAGCAGGGTCAGCATGTACGAGGGCGTGATCATGATGATCTCGGGCCTGAAGTCCTGGATCAGCCGCACCTGCCGTGCCGTCATGCCGCCGGACGCGGGAATGACGGTGCAGCCCAGCCGTTCCGCCCCGTAGTGCGCCCCCAGGCCACCGGTGAACAGCCCGTACCCGTACGCCACATGGACCTTGTGGCCCGGCCGCCCGCCCGCCGCCCTGATCGACCGGGCGACGACGTCCGCCCAGGTGTCCAGATCCCGCCCGGTGTATCCGACCACCGTCGGCAGGCCGGTGGTCCCGCTGGACGCGTGGATGCGCCGCACCCGGTCCTCGGGCACGGCGAACATTCCGAAGGGGTAGTTGTCGCGCAGGTCGGCCTTGACGGTGAAGGGGAAACGGGCGAGATCGGCGAGCGTACGGCAGTCCTCGGGCCGCATACCGGCCTTGTCGAAGGCCGCCCGGTAGAAACCGACGTTGTCGTACGCGTGCCGCAGGGTGGCCCGGAGCCGTTCCAGCTGCAGCGCCTCCAGCTCGTCGCGGCCGAGCCGCTCGGCAGGGTCCAGCAGAGCCGTCATGCGGATGGTCCTCTCGCCGGGGCGGACGACCGATCATTCGGTCGATCTTCCTGGGAGCAGTAATTCAGGATGTGCGGCGCCCTGGCAAGAGGGGCGACATCCCCCAGGAGAAGAGGCTGGTCAGAGGCCCAGTTCGGTGAGTCCCGGGTGATCGTCGGGCCGCCGGCCCAGCGGCCAGCGGTAGCGCCGGTCGGACTCCTCGATCGGCAGGTCGTTGATGGACGCGTGCCTCGCGCGCATGAGCCCGCCGCCGTCGAACTCCCAGTTCTCGTTGCCGTACGAGCGATACCACTGCCCCGAACCGTCATGCCACTCGTAGGCGAAGCGCACGGCGATCCGGTCACCGTCGTGCGCCCACAGCTCCTTGACGAGGCGGTAGTCCAGCTCCCGGGCCCACTTGCGCGTGAGGAAGGCGACGATCTCCTTCTCGCCGGTGACCCATTCGCTGCGATTGCGCCAGCGCGAATCCGGCGTGTAGGCGAGCGCTACCTTCTCCGGGTCGCGGGTGTTCCAGCCGTCCTCGGCTCGACGGACCTTCTGGACTGCGGACTCCCGCGTGAACGGCGGGACCAGCGGCTGTGCGGTCATGGGGCTTCCTCCGGTGCCAAGTGAGAACGTGCGTTCTCCTCGTCTGCTGCCGTACTGTAGGAGAACGCACGTTCTCACGCAAGGGAGCCCCCGATGGACCTCGCACAGGCACGGGCCGCGGCGCTCGACGCCGCGGAGGACCTGTTCTACGAGCGCGGAGTCCAGGCGGTCGGCATGGACGAGATCCGCGCCGCCTCGGGCCTTTCGCTCAAACGCCTGTACGGGCTCTTCCCGTCCAAGTCGGCGCTCGTCCGCGCCTGCCTGGAAGCCCGCGACACCCGCTGGCGTGCGCGGCTGGCCGCGTACGTCGACAGCCGCCCCGCGCCCCGGGACAAACTCCTCGCCGTCTTCGACTGGCTCCACCAGTGGTTCTCCGAGCCGGGCTTCCGCGGCTGCGCCTTCGTCAACGCCTTCGGCGAACTCGGCGCGGTCGACCCATCCGTCGCCGACGTGGCCCGCCGCCACAAGGAGGCCTTCAGTACCTACGTCACCGGACTGGTCGTGGCCGCCGGACGGCCCGAGGCGTCGGCCGCCGCGTACGTACTGCTCGCCGAGGGCGCGATCGTCACCGCGGCCATCTCCGGAACACCCGACCCCGCCCACCGGGCCGGAGAGGCGGCCGCCCGGCTGCTCCAGGACACCGCATCCCGCTGATCGCTCTGGGCGTACGCGCCCGCAGCCGGCCTACCGCCCTGTTTGGATGGCAGGCATGCCGACCTTCCGCACATACGACGGGACCGAACTGGCCTACCACCTCGCGGGCGAGGGCCGGCCGCTGATCTGTCTGCCCGGCGGCCCGATGCGGGCGGCCCGCTACCTCGGCGGCCTCGGCGGACTGTCCCGCACGCACCGGCTGGTCCTCCTCGATCTGCGCGGCACCGGGGACTCCGCGGCCCCGGACGACCCGTCGACGTACCGCTGCGACCGGCTCGTCGACGACGTCGAGGCTCTGCGCGCACACCTCGGCCTCGAACAGATCGACCTGCTCGGCCACTCCGCGTCCGGGAGCCTGGCCGCGCTCTACGCCGCGCGGTACCCGCAGCGACTGCGCACCCTCACCCTCGTCACCCCGAGCACCCGCGCCATCGGCATCCCCGTCACCGACCAGGACTGGCGCCAGGCCTCCGAACTGCGCGGCCACGAGCCCTGGTACGCCGAGGCCAGGGCCGCACTGGAGGAGATCTGGGGCGGACGCGCCACGGCCGCCGCCTGGACCGCCACCCTGCCGTTCACCTACGGACGCTGGGACGCCGCGGCTCGCGCACACGCCGCCGAGGCCGCCGCACAGACCAACTCCGAGGCGCGAGCGCGGTACTACCCGGCAGACGGCCTCGACACCGCCACCGTCCTCCCCGCCCTGCGGAAACTGCGGGCACCGGTCCTCGTCCTCGCCGGGGAGTACGACGGTGGCCCCAGCCCCGACCGTGCGGCAGAGCTCGCCGCGCTCTTCCCGAACGGGCAGTTCGTCGTCCAGCGGGGCGCCGGACACTACCCGTGGCTGGACGACCCCGGCTCCTTCGCCCGCACCGTCACCGCCTTCCTCGACCCCGAGGTCAGCAGCGTGCAGGCGGGCGGGATCCGGCTCGCCCACCGCACCTGGGGCGACCCCGCCGCCCCGCCCGTCGTCCTCGCCCACGGCCGGGGCGGCAGCAGTGAGGACTGGACACGGATCGCCGAACGGCTCGCGGTACGGCACCGGGTGTACGCACTCGACTTCCGGGGCCACGGACTGAGCGACTGGCCGGGCCGCTACTCCCTGGAGCTCTTCCGCGACGACCTGCACGCGTTCCTGGAGGTCCGCAACCTGTCCGGCGCCGTCCTGATCGGGCACTCGATGGGCGGAGCGGCGGCCCTGCTGCTCGCCGGGCAGCACCCGGCACTGATCGGCGGACTCGTCCTCGAAGAGGCCCCGCCCCTGCTCCCGCTCGACCCGCCCCGCCCGCCGGCCCAGCGTCCCGCCGGTGAACTCGGCTTCGACTGGCCGGTGGTGCCCTCCGTCGACGCCCAGCTGAACGCCCCCGACCCGGCGGTACGGGAGCGCCTGGGCGAGATCACCGCACCCACGCTCGTCGTCGGCGGAGCCCGCAGCCACATCGACCAGGAACAACTGGCGTGGATGGCCCGCCGGATACCCGGCGGGCGGTACGTCTGCGTCGACGCCGATCACCTCGTGCACCGCGACAATCCGGACGCGTTCCTCGCCGCACTGAAGGCGTTCGGCGTGGGGTGAACGCACGAGGTGAACGCGCCGGACGAGATGTCGGGTGCCGTCAACCGCGGTGGAGCAGCGCCGTCAGCACCTCGTGCAGAGCCGCCTCGGTGTCCGCCACCGCGCCTTCGGACCGCCAGGCCACGAAGCCGTCGGGGCGCACGAGAACGGCACCCTCCGGGCTCGTGCCGTGGGCCGCGGCCCAGTCCGCCCCGTCCGCGGGCTCCAGATCGGCACCCGGCGCCGAACCGATCGCGAAGGCGTCCAGACGGACCGTCAGACGCTCTGCCACCCGGGCCGCCGCCGCACGCCACTCCGGGTGCCCGGCGTCGCACAGCAGCACGAACGACCTCTCGTACAGATCCAGGGTCGACACGCGCTGCCCGTCCCGGCCGACCCACAGGTGCGGTGCGCGGGTGCCGGGTTCACCCGACAGCCCCATGCCCTCGGGCACCACCGGCAGTGCGGGATCGGCACCGACCACCGCCCCCCGCACATAGCGGTAGCCCAGCGCGACGGTGAGCATGCCGCCCTTGCGCCCGCCCCCCGGCCCGGGGGAGCCGGCGTAACCCGGGTGGCTGTGCTCCCCCGAGCGGGCCGACGCACGCGCACTCGTGGCCTGCGCCACCGGCAGCCGCTCCGCCTCGTACGTCTCCAGGAGCGCGGGTCCCGCCGAGCCGTCGAGCACCGCGGCCAGCTTCCACGCCAGGTTGTGGGCGTCCTGAATACCGGTGTTCGAGCCGAACGCCCCGGTGGGGGACATCTCGTGGGCCGAGTCGCCGGCCAGGAACACCCGGCCCGCCCCGTAACGTTCGGCCACGCGCTCCGCGGCGTGCCACGGGGCCTTGCCCGTGATCTCGACATCCAGACCGGGATCCCCGACAGCCCTGCGGATGTGCTCCGCGCACCGCTCGTCGGTGAAGTCCTCCAGCGTCTCGCCCCGGTCGGGCTGCCACGGCGCGTGGAACACCCACCGCTCCTCGTTGTCCACCGGCAGCAGCGCCCCGTCCGCATCGGGGTTCGTCAGATAGCAGACGATGAAGCGCCGGTCGCCCACCACCGAGGCGAGCCGCCGGGACCGGAAGGTGATGCTCACGTTGTGGAACAGGTCACCGGGCCCCGACTGGCCGATCCGCAGCTGCTCCCGGATCGGGCTGCGCGGGCCGTCGGCCGCCACCACGTAGTCCGCACGCACCGTGGTGTGCTCCCCGGTCTCCCGGTCCTTCACCACGGCGGTCACCCCGTCCGCGTCCTGCTCGAAGGTGAGCAGCTCGGCGGAGAACCGCAGCTCACCGCCCTCGGCGCGGGCCTGGCGGACCAGCACGGGCTCCAGGTCGTTCTGGCTGCACAGGCACCAGCCGCTCGGGCTGAAGCGGGCGAGCCCGCCGCCCGGGTCGATCTCCTTGAACAGCCACTCCTGGTCGTCGCCCGTGAGCGAGCCCGCCTGGAGGATCCCGTGGTTGTCCGCCAGCACCGAGGCGGCCTCCCGGATCTGCCGCTCCGTGCCCGCGGCACGGAACACCTCCATCGTGCGGACGTTGTTGCCGCGCCCGCGCGGGTGGGTCGAGGTGCTCGCGTGTTTCTCGACCAGCAGGTGGCGGACACCGAGCCTGCTCAGGAAGAGGGAGGCGGACAGGCCCACCAGGGAGCCGCCCACGATGAGGACAGGTACGCGGTGCTCGACGTTCTCGTTCATCAGTTGCTCCAGCTCGGACGCAGGACGGATGCAGTGTCCATGCCCTCGCACGGAGGCTTCGGCCATCGCCTCACCTGAACGGTTCATAAATCTCGCGCCGCACGTACCAGCGTTCCACGATCAGTCGCGGGAGCGAACTCGCGATGCGGGGGCGGACGTCACGCATCGGCGGACAGGGACCTGCTGCGCTTCCACCGAAACCGACGGATGAGGACGGCCCACCGACGTGGCCGCCGCACCGTCTCGAAGGAGAGCGAAAGATGACAACCCTCTCGGAACGGATATCTCAGTCGGCCTTCGACGGTTCGAGGCTCCGGGTCATACTGCTGCTGGACCTGCACGACGGCGCCCAGAACCAGTTCCTCGAGGCGTACGAGCACATGCGCAACCAGGTGGCCTCGATCCCCGGACACATCAGCGACCAGCTGTGCCAGTCCATCGAGAACCCTTCGCAGTGGCTCATCACCAGCGAGTGGGAGAGCGCCCCGCCCTTCCTCGCCTGGGTGAACAGCGAGGAGCACGTCGCGACGGTCCAGCCGCTGCACAGCTGCGTACGCGACACCCGCTCCCTCCGCTTCAGCGTCCTGCGCGAGACCGGTGTCGCCTTCGAGCAGCGGAGCCCGGAGCCCGCCAAGGGCCGCCTCCAGGCCGCCCCGCGCCTGGGCGACGGAGTGGTACGCCACGCGCTCACCTTCACGGTGAAGCCTGGCACGGAGGAGATGGTCGCGAAGATCCTCTCCGACTACGACTCCCCGCAGGCACGCGTCGACGAGAACACCCGGCTGTGCCGTACCTCGCTCTTCATGCACGGGAACCGCGTCGTACGGGCGGTGGAGGTCGAGGGCGACCTGATGGCGGCACTGCGCCACGTCTCCCGTCAGCCCGAGGTCCGGGCCGTCGAGGAAGCCATCAACCCGTACCTGGAGCAGGACCGCGACCTCAGCGACCCCGACTCCGCCCGGATGTTCTTCACCCGGGCCGCGCTGCCGACCGTCCACCATGTGAAGGCCGGCCGTCACGCCGCCGCGGACGTCCAGCGTCACGCGCTGTTCTACCAGGCCAAGGAAGGCTGCGGCATGGCGCTGGCCCGGCTGTTCGCCGGTCAGGACGAGGAGGCCGCGGACGACGCCGCGAGCCCCATCGAGAGCAGCACCATCTTCCAGCGCGACGACATCGTGGTGCGGCTCCTCGAAGTGAGCGGCCCGTTCGACGCCCAGCCCGCGCAGGCGCTCGGCATCGGCGGCAACCGCAAGGCCGCCATGCTCGGCCGGCTCCTCGACGGCGGCGCGAACGGCCTGCCCACCACGGACACGGAGGCCGCGCGTTTCCTGGCGCAGGCCGAGATGAGCCTCATCACCGACCGTCGGGCCGCCGAGTCCTGAACCGAGTCACCGGCACCGGAGGGGACCGCCCCGCGATGCCGTCACACCGCACCACGCGCCTGGAGGAGAGCAGTCATGACCACGCACCGGCCCCGCATCGTGGACCTCAGCGAAACACAGCCCAACCGCAGGCGCGGAGGCGACCTGCGCGCCATGCTCACACCGGCGGCAGTGGGTGCCACCAGCGGTTTCATGGGGCTCGCCATCGTCCGTCCCGGAGAGCGCATCGGCGAGCACTACCACCCGTACTCGGAGGAATTCGTGTACGTCGTGGACGGACTCCTCGAGGTGGACCTCGACGGTGAACCGCACCCGATGCGGCCCGACCAGGGCCTGCTGATTCCCCCGCACGTCCGCCACCGCTTCCGCAACGTGGGTGACGTGGAGGCGCGCATGGTCTTCCACCTCGGCCCGCTCGCCCCTCGCCCCGAGCTCGGCCACGTCGACACCGAGGTCACGGAAGCCGCGGACCCCAGTGACGGCTACGCCCCGCCAGAACGAACGGGGGCCGCGTCATGACACGACGTGTGGCGGTCACCGGAGTCGGTGTCGTCGCGCCCGGCGGGATCGGAGCCCCGGCGTTCTGGGACCTGCTCTCCAACGGCCGCACCGCGACACGCGGCATCACCCTCTTCGACCCGGCGGCGTTCCGCTCGCGCATCGCCGCCGAGTGCGACTTCGATCCCGTGGCCCACGGCCTCGACGACGACCTGATCGCACGCTCGGACCGGTACGTCCAGTTCGCCCTGGTGGCTGCCAGGGAGGCACTCGGCGACGCCGGGCTCGACCTCGAGAAGGAGGACCCCTGGCGCATCGGGGTGTCCCTCGGCACCGCGGTCGGAGGCACCACCCGCCTGGAGAAGGACTACGTCGCCGTCAGCGGCGGCGGTGCGCGCTGGGATGTCGACCACCGGCCCGCGGGTGCCCATCTGGAGCGGGCCTTCTCGCCCAGCACCCTTGCCTCGGCCGTCGCCGAGGAGGTCGGCGCCCACGGGCCCGTACAGACCGTGTCCACCGGCTGCACCTCCGGCCTCGACGCGATCGGATACGCCTTCCACTCCATCGAGGACGGCAGGGTCGACGTCTGCATCGCCGGCGCGTCCGACACGCCGATCACCCCCATCACGGTGGCGTGCTTCGACGCGATCAAGGCGACCTCGGCGAACAACGACGACCCGGAGCACGCCTCCCGGCCGTTCGACGCCCACCGGGACGGGTTCGTCATGGGGGAGGGCGGAGCCGTCCTCGTACTCGAGGAGCTCGAACACGCCCGCGCCCGCGGCGCCACCGTCTACTGCGAGATATCGGGCTACGCCACCTTCGGCAACGCCTACCACATGACAGGGCTGACCTGCGAAGGGCTGGAGATGGCCGAGGCCATCAACACGGCACTCGCACACGCCCGGATCGACGGCTCGCAGGTCGACTACGTCAACGCGCACGGCTCGGGCACCAAGCAGAACGACCGGCACGAGACGGCGGCGGTGAAACGGGCCCTGGGCGCACACGCGTACAAGGTGCCGATGAGCTCCATCAAGTCCATGGTCGGCCACTCGCTCGGCGCCATCGGGGCGATCGAGATCGCCGCGTGCGTCCTGGCCCTCCGGCACCAGACGGTGCCGCCGACGGCCAACTACGAGACCGCGGACCCCGAGTGCGACCTCGACTACGTGCCGCGCACCGCACGGCCCCTGAAACTGCGCAGCGTGCTTTCGGTGGGCAGTGGGTTCGGCGGATTCCAGTCGGCCGTCGCCCTGACCCGACCAGGCGGGAGGACCCCATGAACACCCGGACACACCGGCGATCCGTCATCACGGGGATCGGTGTCGTCGCCCCCAACGGGACCGGCGCCGGCACCTTCTGGAAGCAGACGCAGGAAGGCGTCAGCGTCCTCGACCTGGTCTCCCGCGAAGGCTGCGAGAACCTTCCGCTGCGAGTTGCGGGCGAGGTCAGGGACTTCGACCCGGTCGAGTTCGTCGAGGAGCGCTACCTCGTCCAGACCGACCGCTTCACGCACTACGCGATGGCCGCCGCAGACCTCGCGCTCGACGACGCACGGCTCGGCCGCGCCGACTACGAGGACGCCCCGTTCAGCGTCGGAGTGGTCACCGCCGCGGGTTCGGGCGGCGGCGAATTCGGACAGCGCGAACTGCAACGGCTGTGGGGGCAAGGCTCCCGCTACGTCGGCCCGTACCAGTCCATCGCCTGGTTCTACGCGGCCAGCACCGGCCAGATCTCGATCCGCGGCGGCTTCAAGGGACCCTGTGCCGTCGTGGCCAGCGACGAAGCCGGCGGCCTGGACGCGCTCATGCACGCCGCGCGATCCATCCGGCGCGGCACGGACGCCGTGGTCGTCGGCGCCGCGGAGGCGCCCCTGGCGCCGTACTCGGTCGTATGCCAGCTCGGCTACGAGGACCTCAGCGTCTGCGATGAACCCACCCGCGCCTACCGTCCGTTCACCTCCGACGCCTGCGGATTCGTGCCCGCCGAGGGCGGCGCGATGCTCGTGGTCGAGGAGGAGACGGCGGCCCGCGGGCGCGGGGCACGGGTCCGTGCCGAACTGGCCGGCCACTGCGCCACCTTCACCGGCGCGTCCCGGTGGGAGCAGTCCCGCGAAGGACTGGCCCACGCCATCGAGGGAGCGCTGGCGGAGGCCGGCTGTGCGCCGGAGGAGATCGACGTGGTCTTCGCGGACGCGCTCGGCGTTCCCGCCGCCGACCGGGCCGAGGCGCTGGCCATCGCCGACGCCCTGGGCGCACACGGGCGGCGCGTACCGGTCACGGCGCCCAAGACCGGCATCGGCCGCGCCTACTGCGGGGCCCCCGTGCTGGACACGTCCGCCGCGGTACTCGCGATGGAACACGGCCTGATCCCGCCGACGCCCAACGTCTTCGAGGTGTGCCACGACCTCGACGTGGTCACCGGCCGCGCGCGCCCCGCGGAACTGCGGACGGCGCTCGTGCTCAGCCGGGGCCTCATGGGTTCGAACGCGGCCCTGGTCCTGCGGCGCCCCACCGACACCCCTCTGTGAGAAGGAGTAGTCCCTCATGACCGCTCAACTGACCTACGAAGAACTGGCCGCGCTGATGAAGAACGGTGCGGGCCTCACGGTCGATCCGCTGGCGATGGAGAGCCGCCCCGGCTCGGCCTTCGACGAGTACGGCCTCGACTCGCTCGGCCTGCTCGGCATCGTGGCCGTGCTCGAGAACCGGTTCGGCCGCCCGCTGCCGGCCGACGCCGACCGCTGCAAGACCCCCGGCGAGTTCCTCGACCTCGTCAACAACACCCTCGTGACAGGAGCCTGACGTGTCCGGACACACGGAGAACGAGATCACCATCGCTGCCCCGCTCGACCTCGTCTGGGACATGACGAACGACCTGGAGCACTGGCCGCAGCTGTTCAGCGAGTACGCGTCCGTCGAGGTGATCAAGCGGGAGGGCCAGAAGACGACCTTCCGGCTCACCATGCACCCGGACGACAACGGCAAGGTCTGGAGCTGGGTCTCGGAGCGCACCACCGACCGCCCGGCGCGCACCGTACGCGCCCGCCGCGTCGAGCCCGGACCGTTCCAGCACATGGACATCCGGTGGGAGTACACCGAAGTCCCCGGCGGCACGAAGATGCACTGGCGCCAGGACTTCGCGATGCGGCCCGACGCGCCGGTCGACGACGCATGGATGACCGACAACATCAACCGCAACTCCCGCGTCCAGCTGGAACTCATCCGCGACAAGATCGAGCAGCGCGACCGCGAGCGCCGCTCCGCCTCGGTCCCGGCCAACTGATGCCCCGAAAGGCAGCCAGATGCACCACGCACTGATCGTCGCCCGGATGGCACCCGAGTCCGCCCCGGACATCGCCGAGCTCTTCGCGGCCTCCGACAACACCGAGCTTCCCCACCTCGTGGGGGTCAACAGGCGCACCCTGTTCCAGTTCGGAGACGTGTACCTGCACCTGATCGAGTCCGACCGTCCCCCGGGCCCGGAGATCGCCAAGGTGACGGAACACCCGGAGTTCAAGGCCGTCAGCGAACGGCTCACCGCCTTCGTGAGCCCCTACGACCCGCAGACCTGGCGCGGTCCGAAGGACGCGATGGCCCAGCAGTTCTACCGGTGGCAGCGCGACGGCGCCTGACACACGGACGATCGCCCCGGGTCCGGCACCTGCGTGCCGGACCCGGGGCGATCGCGTCGTGCGCCCGGGACGTCAGTCCGGTACGACGCACTCGAACGCGTGCAGATACGCGTTGACCGGGTGGACCTTGCCGATCCGCAGGCCGGCCTCGGACAGCCGGCCGACCAGGCTCTCCCTGGTGTGCTTGGCGCCGCCCACGTTGAGGAGGAGCAGCAGGTCCATGGCGGTGGTGAACCGCATCGACGGGGTGTCGTCGACGAGGTTCTCGATGATCACGACACGAGCGCCCGGGCGGGCCGCGGCGACGACGTTGCGCAGCGTCCTGCGGGTGCTCTCGTCGTCCCACTCGAGGATGTTCTTGATGATGTAGAGATCCACGTCGACCGGGATGTCCTCACGGCAGTCCCCGGGCACGATCCGTACACGGCCGGCCAGTTCACCGCCGTCCCGCAGCCTGGCGTCCGCGCGTGCCACGACACCCGGCAGGTCCAGGAGTGTGCCGTGGACCGAGGGGTGCTTCTCCAGCAGACTCGCGAGCACGTGTCCCTGGCCGCCGCCGATGTCGGCGACCGAGGAAACCCCGGTCAGGTCGAGGAGTTCGGCCACGTCCCGCGCGGACTGCACACTGGACGTCGTCATGGCCCGGTTGAAGATCTGGGCGGACTCGCCCGCGTCCTGGTGGAGGTAGTCGAAGAAGCCCTTGCCGAAGGTCTCCGGGAAGACGCTCGTACCGGAGCGCACCGCGTCGTCGAGGCGCGGCCAGACCTCCCAGGTCCAGGGCTCCGTGCACCACAGGGAGATGTACCGAAGGCTGTTCGGGTCGTCCTCGCGCAGCAGCCGGGACATCTCCGTGTGGACGAACTTCCCGTCCTCGGTCTCGCTGAAGATCCCGTAGCAGCTCAGTGCCCGCAGCAGGCGCCGCAGCGGTACGGGCTCGGTGTTCACGACCAGGGCGAGCTCGGCCGCCGTGGCGGGTGTCGTGCCGAGCGCGTCGGCGACGCCCAGCCTGGCCGCCGCACGGACGGCGGCGGCGCAGGCCGCCCCGAACGCGAGCTCCCGCAGCCGCATGGCCGGTGGCGGGGCCTGGGCGGCGGAGGCGGCGGGCGCCGAGGGGGCGGTGAGGGGGGAGTCGACGGGCGTGGTTTCGGGGGTGGGACTGACAGTGGTCATACCGTCTCGTTTCTCCTGGTGCGGTGGTGCCGCCGTTACTCGGCACACATCCCGGCCGGTACAGATGTCCCGCACGTGTTGCTGTCGAAGGTGTTGCCCTTGCCGGTGGTGTCACGGTTGGCCAGGTCGGCCGGCTTGTTGCCCTGCACGAGGTTCCGCGTGACGCTGTTGTCGGTGTTGAGGGCACCCACGAAGCTCTTGAACAGCAGGATTCCGCCGGAGAGCGGGGTGGCCCCCACGTTGTCCCGGACGACGTTGGAACGTACGACCGTGCGCTCGCTGCCCGTCAGGACGATGCCCGAGCCCTGGATGGCCGACAGCCGCGGCGTCGCCGCGCAGAACTTGTTGTTCTTCACGATCCGGTTGCCGCTGATCGTCATGGCCCCGGCCGCCGGCTTGGACTCGTCGCCCACGACGAAGACACCGCTGCAGTTGGCGGTGATGCGGTTGCTGTCGATCACGAGGTTCCTGACCCGCCGGGCGGTGACGCCGATGCGGTTCCCGCTCAGGGTGTTCTCCCGGATCTCCGTCCCCCGGGTGTCGGTGGCCCCGCCCTCCTCGCTGACCGAGTTTGCGACGAAGACGCCCGCGTCGCCGTTGCCGGTGGCGGTGTTGCGCAGGAAGGCGGCACGGGTCGACCGCTCCTGGGCGATGCCCCAGGTGCCGTTCTTCGTGGCGGTCACCCGGCGGACCGTGAGTCCGTCGGTCCAGGAGGCCCAGACGCCGCTCTTCTTGAATCCGGAGACGGTCAGCGAGTGGATGCTGACGTCGTCGACGGTGTGGCCCTTGGTGCCGACGACACAGACGCCGTTGCCCTCCGTGGCGCAGGCATTGGCGGCCTTGGTGGCGGTCGCGGCCGGCCTGATCACCGTCCGGTCCCCGATGCCCCGCAGGGTCAGGCCCGGCGTCTTGATCAGGACGCTCTCGCGGTAGGTGCCGGGAAGGACGACGATCGTGTCGCCGGGACTCGCGGCGTTCACGGCGCTCTGGATGGAAGCACCCGGACGCACCACGTGGTCGGCGTGCCCGGCGGCGGCGGTGGGCACGGTGGCCGAACCCAGAGCTGTGGCCGCGGTGACGGTGACACCCACCAGGCATTTGATGTGTTTTCTTCTCATGAGCCGAAGCTATGGGCGATCAACCCCCAATGCCACGCAAGGTGAGCGTATGGATACATGGCGTGCCTGAATGGCTTACTCGCCCCTCCGTGCCCCGCATCAGGGCGACCGGCGCGGGGCGCGGGCAGTCTCATCCGACGTCGAGGGCGCGACAGCCGTAGCGTGGCGTCCATGACGGGCGAGCGCGATCTTCGAACACTGCTGCGGAGCATGCGACCGGAGGTGAACCCCGGCCGCTACGTCTTCACGACCGTGCCGGACGGTGGGATGCCCACAGGGGTCACCCCCGTGGCCACCGTTGCCGAGCACGAGGGGCTGACGCTCGTACTCCCCGAGGCGGACGCGGTGGCGGCCGGCCTGGCGTACGACTTCGTGGCCGGCTGGATCACGCTGCGCGTGCACTCCGCTCTGGACGCCGTCGGGCTGACGGCCGCCATCTCCCTGGCCCTCACCGACGCGGGGGTGAGCTGCAACATGGTCGCCGGATACCACCACGACCACCTGTTCGTTCCGTACGCGCGGGCGGCCGAGGCGGTCGAGGTGCTGGAAGCGCTGGCCGCGGAGTGCGACCAGCCTCCAGCGCCCACGCGCCCGGCGTGATCCGCGCGGGAGGTCCGAGGGGGCGCCCGGCTCCGCAACGTGAGCCGGGACACGTAACATGGCCCCATGTCCTTCCTCCGCCGCCGTAGCGCTGCCACACCCGCGGGCCCGGACTTCGACGTCCTGGCCAT
Source organism: Streptomyces sp. NBC_01520 (assembly GCF_045040375.1). NCBI lineage: Bacteria > Bacillati > Actinomycetota > Actinomycetes > Kitasatosporales > Streptomycetaceae > Streptomyces > Streptomyces sp. NBC_01520. The sequence continues at coordinate 186,533 of NZ_CP109404.1, read as the reverse complement.
GGACCCGGGGGACTGGCCCGGCAACCTCGGCGCCGGTCTCCTCCCCGCTCCCGACGGAAGCTGCCAGGGCGTCTTCCTGCGGTACGACCTTTTCGGCGGCCGCGGCCCCGCGATGATCATCGGCAATCTGCCGGAGGGCTCACCGGCCCGCGAGACCGAGGAGGGCCAGGTTCCCTTCGAGGTCGCCCAGCTTCTCCTCGCGCTCGAGAACGACGAACCGGTCGAGGTGACCGGCACCGAGGACATGCCCGTCATGCAGGGTGACAGCCTGCTGATCGTGCGCCGCGTCAAGCTCTCCGAGAGCCGTATCTCCTGCGTTCAGTTCGACAGGAGCGACGGTGTGCTCGTCACCATCGCCAGCTGGGACCGCCCGATCACCGACGATCTGTACGCACTGCTGAAGCCACTTCCGGCCGAGCTGTTCCAGCAGGGCTGAAACGTCCCTGCGCGGTCAGCAGCTGGGTCACCCTCGCCGCCGACGTACCGAACCCCGTGGGACCGCTGAGGTGCCACGGGGTTCCCGTGCCCCGCCGCAGATCCTCCTCGCGGTAACGCCGGCAGTCCCGGTGCCAGATCAGGATGCCCGCCATCCAGTGCTGGAGCTCCACGACATAGCCCGCCAGGATCTCCCGTGCCTCCGCGTCCAGGTCGAAGTCGTCGTACATCACCGGGAGTTCCTGTTCGGCGACGTGCTGGAACTGGCGCATCCGTGAGTTCATCAGATCGTCCACGATCGACACGCCCGTCGGATAGTCCACCCCGAAGAAGTTCTGCACGACCAGGACGCCGTTGTGCACCTCGCCCTCGTACTCGATCTCCTTCTGGTACGAGAAGAGGTCGTTGAGCAGACAGGCGTAGTCCGCCGCCGCGTTCTCCAGGGACCGCAGCGGACCGCTGCGGTAGACCGCGTCCGGCACCTTCCTGCCGTGACCCAGCCGGCACAGGCTCATCGTCAGATCCGAACCGAACGTCGCCCGGCGCATCTCCATGTAGTCCACCGGATCCGGGATCCGGTTCTGCGCCTGGTTCGCCAGCTCCCAGAGCCAGCTCGCGGTCATCGACTCCACCGCCTCACGGAAGGCACGCCGCGCACTCCCGTCCATCGGGCCGGCGGTCCGCTCCCAGAGGTCGGCCAGACCCCGCTCCAGCGCGTTGACCGGATCCGGCACGGGTGCGCCGTCCAGCGGCATGAACAGCGACAGCCGCTCGTTGGCCAGCCGCGCCCCGGCCAGGTCACGCGTCCGGCCGTGCACCACCGGGAACCAGTCGTCGCCGTACGTCCCCCAGGTCAGCCACCCCGAGGACAGGTCCAGCTCGTCCGGTGTGGCATCGGGTTGCAACCCCGCCGCGCAGAGCGGCAGATCCGTCGCGACGAGCCGCTCCTCGTCCCAGATGTGCGAACCCGGCACACCCGGCTGCGCCTCCAGCAGCCCCATCCGGCGCGACCAGTCCACGATCCGCACCCGGGCCCCGTCCAGATGCGGGCTCAGCGTCGTGGTGAACGGCATGTCGAAGTCGGGCAGCAGGGACGGGCCGACGTGCCGGTAGGGCACATGCGTGTGGCTGCGCAGCCGGGCCGACTCCGCACGCGGCGTGAAGCGGAGCGAGGCGGCGGCCATGCCGAAACCGGGCACGCTCTCACCCGCGCCGCCGCCGTTCATGTAGCGGCTGGAGCGCATGTGCCACTCGTGGCCGCCCGACTGCCAGTCCTGAAGCCCCTTGACGTACGCGAGGACGGACAGCGTCTCGTCGGGCGTGAGTTCCTTCTCCGCGCAGAGCGGCCCGAGCTCCGTCAGAGCGGTGTTCTCGAACTGCTGGAGGCGCGAGGTCAGCAGATCGTTGACCGCCTCGGCCGCCTCCTGGGTGGAACAGCGCAGGAACGTCTCCAGGACGAGCACCCCGTTGCTGTTCTCGCCCTCGTCCTCGACCTCCCGCTGGTACGAGAACAGGTCGTTGCGCAGGTGCACCCCGTCGGAGAACGCGTCCCGCAGCACCCGCAGCGCTCGCGCGTCGGCCAGCGACGCGGGCACCTCCGCGTCCGCCGCGAACTCCACCAGCCCAGCCGACCACGGCGCACCGCCCACCTTGCGCCGCATCTCGATGTACTCGACGGGGTTGGCGATCCGGCCTTCGTTGATGTTCGAGAGCTCCCACAGGGACTCGTTGAGCAGATTCTCCGTGGACTCCGCGAACCTCGCCCGCCAGGCATCGGACATGCCCGGCACGGTCCGCGCCCAGAGATCGGCCAGACCCGCCTCCACGGGATTCGTGGGCTCCGGTGTCGCCGCACCCCGCTCCATCGGCATGAAGGCGGGCAGCCGGTCCAGATACCGCTTCCCACCCTCACGGTCCGGGGTGCGTTTGAACAGCTCCAGAAAGTGGTCGTCGAAGAAGAAGACCCACACGTACCAGTCGGTCACCAAGGAGAGGACCTCGGCCGAGCAGTCGGGATGGGTGTACGCGCACAACAGCGCGTAGTCGTGGGCCTCGAGGTCCTTCTCCTCCCAGATGCCGGATCCCTCCAGCATCCCCATCCCGCGGGCCCACTCCCGGGTATGGCTGCGGGCCACCTCCAGATGAGGGTTCAGGCGTGCCGGATACGGCACATAGAAATCCGGCAGTGAGAAGGGCTGTGCCATGAGTACGTCCGGCCTTTCCGAGAACTCCGCGCGGTCCGCGCGAACCTTTCCTGTCCGGGCCAGCACTACCCTTCGGCCATCCGGGGCACGCACCGCGCGAAATAGTCACACAAGCTCAGGTCCGGCGTGACACTGCACTCTTGACTCACCCTCAACTCGCGTCACAGAGTGTCCGCCGACGACGAACGCTGAGATCACCTCAGGCACGGCCCCGGTACGCCCGGCCCAGGAAGGGTTGTCATGACGTCCAAGCAGAGGACCAGGATCGCGCTCGCACTGACCACCGCAGGGGCGCTGAGCCTCGCGCTGCTCACCCCCGCCGCGCACGCCGACGCCGGCACCGTACGCCCGGAATGCCCCCGGAACCTGGACTGCGACTGGGTCCCCGCTGCTTACCGGCAGACCGGGGACCCGGCCGACAAGGAGACGTACGGCAACTACGACACTGCCGACCGGCCGGACACCAACGCGATCAGATTCATCGTCCTGCACGACACCGAGGTCGACTACGACACCACCCTGAAGATCTTCCAGAACCCGCTCAACCAGAGCTCCGCCCACTACGTGGTGCGTTCCTCCGACGGCCACGTCACTCAGATGGTGAAGAACAAGGACGTCGCCTGGCAGGCGGGCAACTGGTACCTCAACACGCACTCCATCGGCATCGAACAGGAGGGCGTCGCCGCCGAGGGCGCCAAGTGGTACACCCCCGAGATGTACCGGTCCACAGCCAGGCTCGTACGCCACCTGGCGGCGAAGTACGACATCCCGCTCGACCGGCAGCACATCCTCGGACACGACGGCGTCCCGCCGACCAGCGCCGCCGGGACGAAGAACATGCACTGGGACCCGGGACCCTACTGGGACTGGAACCGCTTCATGGCCCTGCTCGGCAGGCCCACCGCACCCAGCGCCCCACGGAGCAGCGAACTCGTCACGGTCGGCCCAGACTTCGCGACGAACGAACAGGCCTTCCGCGACTGCGAGAAGGGCGTCGACCTGCCGCTCCAGGGAAGCAGCGCGGTCCCCCTGCACACCGGGCCGTCCGCCGACGCACCCCTCTTCTCCGACCCCGGGCTCCACCCGGACGGTTCACCCGGCACCAACTGCGCCGCCGACTGGGGCAGCAAGATCAGCGCCACCCAGCAGGCCGTCGTCGCGGACCGGGCGCCGGGCTGGACGGCGATCTGGTGGTACGGGCAGAAGGCGTGGTTCCGCACCCCGGCCCGGACCCGCGTCACCGTCCCCACGTCCGGCTACGTCGTACGGCCGAAGGCGGGCAAGGACGAGGTGCCGGTGTACGGAGTGGCGTACCCCGGCAAGCAGGAGTACCCCACGGACTTCGTGAAGCCCACCGCGGGCAGCCCGCTGGTGTACACCATCAAGGCAGGGCAGGCCTTCCCCGGCGGCGGCGAGGCGCCCACCGGGTACTACTACGCACCGACGATCGACGCGTCGAAGCCGTACGATCACACGTATTTCCGGGGCACCGAGAAGTATGTGACGGTCCAGATCGGACACCGGATCGCCTTCGTGAAGACGTCCGACGTGGACGTGGTGCACGCCGGTTCCTGAACGAACCCGGGCCCGACGTGACTTTTTACGGCGCGCCGCGGGACCCGTGTGTCGGCACCGGTCCCGCGGCGCGCATCCCCGTCGGTCAGGTCATCGGCCCGCCGCGGTCAGCGCGTGCCCACGGCGGCGCGCACGGCCCGCCGGGCCATCGCGCAGTCGTCGTGCAGCCTGCGCAGCAGCAGCCGCTGCTCCTCGCTGGAGGAGAGCGCGCCCTGCCGGGCCTGGCCGCTCCCGGAGGGCGCGCCTTCGCGCATCGCCCGCTGCACAGCCGTCTCGTACGTACGGATCTCCCGGGTCAGGACGAGCATCAGATTGACCAGGAACGCGTCGCGCGAGGCCGCGCCCTTGGACTGTGCCAGTTGGCTGATCTGGCGCCGCGCCGTCGGTGCGTCACCGAGCACCGTCCACATCGTGGCCAGGTCGTAGCCCGGGAGGTACCAGCCCGCGTGCTCCCAGTCGACCAGCACGGGGCCGGTCGGCGGCAGCAGGATGTTGGAGAGCAGGGCGTCGCCGTGACAGAACTGGCCCATGCCCTGCCGGCCGCCCGCATGGGCCAGACCGTGCAGCAGCTTCTGCAGGTCACCCAGATCGCGGTCGGTGAACAGCCCCAACTCGTGGTAGCGGGCGATCCGCGAGGCGTAGTCCAGCGGCGCGTCGAACAGACCTGCCGGGGGGCGCCAGGCGTTGATCCGGCTGACCGCACCGAGGGCCGCCCGGATGTCCGCACGCGGTGGCGCCTCCGCCGGATGCCTCGTCAGTGCCGCCACCCTGCCGGGCATCCGCTCGATCACCAGTGTGCAGTTCTCCGGGTCCGCGGCGATGAGCCGCGGGACCCGAACCGGCGGGCGGTGCCTGACGAAGGCGCGGTATGCAGCTATTTCGTGCCGGAACCGCTCCGTCCACGCGGGGGAGTGGTCCAGTAAACACTTGGCCACCGCGGTGGCGCGGCCGGTCATGCCGGCGATGAGGACGGAACGCCCGCTGCGACGCAGCACCTGTACCGGGTTGAACTCGGGACAGATGCGGTGCACCGAGGCGATTGCCATCCTCAGCTGCGCGCCCTGGGGGCCGGACAGGTCGAGTCTGCCGCTGAGCGGTTGGGTGCCCGGCCCCGCCGCCCGCCGGGTCCGACCCGTGCCTGACACCGGCGGAGCGGCGCGGGGGTCGAGATACGGCCCGCCGCCCGCCCCCATGGGACGGAGCGGCCGGGGCGGGGCGGACACGGAGGACGATGCTGTGTACATGGGCGGTACAGATCCCTTCGTGCGCCGACAAGTTGCGTGCGCCGCCCCGGCCGGCGGCCGTTCGGCACCCTGGGGAGTACCGAGGGCTGCCGGGCGGGGTGGCGCTTTCCTACCTGACACCGGCCCGCGGGTGGCAGACCATCTGGCGGACCCTGGCGAACCCTGGCGAATAGTCGCTCGGCATCTGACAGGGGGTTAGTGTCAAGTCAGCCGAGAACCTGGGGGCTTGAAGTGACCGGAGAACCCAACACCCGTCTTTCCGACCTGTTCGGCCTGGCCGGCTGGTCCAAGGGCGAACTCGCGAGAATGGTGAACAGGCAGGCGGCGGCCATGGGCCACCTCCAACTCGCCACCGACACCTCGCGGGTCCGGCGCTGGATCGACATGGGGGAGTCCCCCCGCGATCCCGTGCCCGAAGTGCTGGCAGCTCTGTTCACCGAGCGGCTCGGCCGTGTCGTGACCATCGAGGACCTCGGGTTCGGCCGGCGCGGGCGTGTGGGGAATCGGCGAGAAGCCGGGACGGAGAAGAATCCCGACGGATTGCCGTGGGCGCCCGAACGGACGGCAGCGGTCCTCACCGAATTCACGGGAATGGACCTCATGCTCAACCGACGCGGCTTGGTGGGCGCGGGCGCCGCGCTCGCCGCTGGCTCAGCACTCACCGGCGCCATGCACGACTGGCTGCACTCCGAACCCGCTCCGGCGGCCCGGACCGCAACCCTCAACGACCCCCTGTACGCCGACAACGCCGGCTTCGACCGGTACGAGGCCGCGCCCATCGGATCCGAGGAGATCGAGGCCCTGGAGCGCTCGGTCGAGGTGTTCCGGGCCTGGGACGCCTCCCGGGGCGGCGGACTCCAGCGCAAGGCCGTCGTGGGCCAGCTCAACGAGGTGGGAGGCATGCTCGCCTACCGGCACCCCGACCACCTGCAGCGCCGCCTCTGGGGCGTCGCGGCCAATCTCGCGGTCCTCGCGGGCTGGATGTCCCACGACGTCGGCCTCGAACCCACCGCCCAGAAGTACTTCGTCATCGCTGCGCACGCGGCGCGCGAAGGCGGCGACCGTCCGCGCGCCGGTGAGGCACTCTCCCGTGCGGCGCGCCAGATGATCCACCTGGGCCGGCCGGACGACGCGCTGGACCTGATGAAGCTCGCCAAGTCCGGTTCCGGTGAGGAGACCCTGCCGCGTACGCGCGCGATGCTCCACACCATCGAGGCCTGGGCACAGGCGTCGATGGGCCGGGGGCAGGCCATGCGGCGCACCCTCGGCGAGGCCGAGGACCTGTTCGTCTCGGACAAGGGCGACGTGCCACCTCCGAGCTGGATGCAGATGTTCGACGAGGCGGACATGCACGGCATGCAGGCGCTGGCCTTCCGCACGCTGGCCGAGCACGATCAGTCGGCCGCGATCATCGCCCAGCGCCATGCGAAGCAGGCCCTCGACCTGCGGATAAACGGCCGCCAGCGCTCCAAGATCTTCGACTACATCTCGCTGGCCTCGGCATGCTTCATCGCCGACGATCCTGAGCAGGCGGACCGCTACGCACGTCTCGCCCTGGTGTCGATGGGGGAGACCTCGTCGCACCGCACCTGGGACAGGCTGCGCGAGATGTACCGGCTCACCGGCCAGTTCGCGGGATACACAAGGATCGAGGACCTGCGCCAGGAGATCGAACTCGCCCTGCCTCAGGGCACGTTCGGCAAGAAGCCCCGAGGCTCCCAGATCTGAGGCCGAGCCCTGTCACAGGGGCGCATTCCGTACTGTTCCCGCTCGTCGGGATGCCGGACAACGTGGTCCGGCGACCCTTCATGCCCCGACCCGAGCCACCAGCACACATGCGTCGTCCAGCCGTTCGTTCGCACCGAACTCCTCGACGACCGTGCGGACACAGTCCTGCGCCGTGCGGGCCTGTGCGAATCGCGGTGCCAGTCCCAGGAGTGCCTCCGGTCCTTCGGGTCCGGCACCCCGGTCGCTCCGCCGTGTCAGCCCGTCCGTGTGCAGCATCAGCACATCACCGGGCAGCAGGGCTACCTGGTCCTGCTCGTAGGTGACCCCGGACGCCGCACCCAGCAGCACCCCGTCCGGCGCGGGAAGAGGGCGCCCCGACCCGTTGCGGAACAGCAGCGGCGCGGGGTGTCCCGCCTGTGCCCACGCGAGCGTCCCGGTCGCCGGATCGAAGCGGCAGCACACCGCGCTGCCCAGGGCGGGTTGCGCCGAACATTCGATCAGCTGGTTCAGATGGCCCATCACGGCACCCGGCTCGATGCCGGCCACGGCCATACCCCGGAGTGCCCCGAGCAGCATCGCCATGGCCGAGGTGGCCGGGATCCCGTGGCCGGTCAGGTCTCCGACGGTGAGCATCGTCCGGCCGTCCGGCAGCCGCAGCGCGTCGTACCAGTCGCCGCCGATCAGGTCGCTGGATCCGGACGGCAGGTAGTGGGCGGCGACATCCAGTCCGCCCGCCCCTCGGCCGGGTAAGGGCAGCGAGCCGCACCATGCCGGCAGAACCGCCTTCTGCAGCTCCACCGCCACCCGGTGCTCGGCCTGCGCCATGCGTTCCCGGTGCCGCAGCGAGTCCCGGGTCCTGCCCACGATGTGCTGGCTGCGCCGGAGTCTGCTGACGTCGCGCAGGACCGCCCACATGGAGGCGGTGCAGCCGTCCGCGTCGAGTACGGGCTCGCCCATCATGTGCAGCGTCCGCATGGTGCCGTCGGGCAGCAGGATGCGGAACTCCCCGTCTATCGGCCGACCGTCCACCAGACAGTCCGTCACCATCGAGGTAAGCAGGGGCTGGTCCTCACCGAGGAGTACGGACGGCAGATCGTCCAGCGACAGGCCGCCCGCCTCCCGCGACCGGCCGAAGATCTGGTACAGCTCGTCGGACCAGGTGACCTCGTCGGTGAGCAGATTCCACTCGGCCGTGCCCACCCTGCTGAGGAGGGAGCCCGAGGCGGGCGGACCGGCCGACGACTTCCGGGTGGCCTCCGGCGCGGCCTCGGCGGCCGGCTGGGCGGGAATGCCGTCCCGGAGCTGTCCGAGATGCTCACCGAGGTCGTCGAGCTGATGGACGGCCAGCTCGCAGAGCGCTCGCTGCCATCGCCGCTGGGGGTCGTCCTCGTCGATGACCGTGGTGTCACGCCGCACGGCGTCCACGTCTCCACGCAGTCGCCGGGTCCGGTTGATCAACGCGTCGACGGCATCTCGCTCGGGCGGCTGTGGGGCGGGGCGGTCCGCAAACTGATGGGACGGCATCTCGTACTCCGATACAGGCGCGGCACGGTCGGTTCGTGGGGGTGGACCGAACACGACTGTTGCACAGGCCGCGGGAGCCCGTAAGGGATTCGGCAACACTCGATACGTTGTTGCTTCCGGCATATGCCGTCGGCCGCGTGGAGCGGGGGTCCGCCGAACACCCTTGATGCTTCGGGGGAGTTGACGCAAGTCATCCGGCGCGAAGGGCCCGTTGTGCGCCCGCGCGTGCGGCGCCTGGGCGGCGCACCCGTACCGGGGTCAGGGCATGTGCGCCGAGCGGCGCCCGGTGGATCGGCGGGGTACGCCCGGCGCCGGAACTCCCGACCGCTTCGATGTTCGGCATCAGGAGCGATGTGCGTCAGTCGCCAGTTCGAAGTGTTGGATCCGGGCGTCGGGTGCGAGCCCCGCCGCATCGGTGGCGGTGCGGGGCATGGGGATCCTGTCATCAGGGTCGGGAATGGCCGCGCACCCCCGCGTTGTCATCGGCAGAGCGAAAACGACACCCATTGCCATTTAGGGTGGTGGGGTCGGAACAACTGTCTGGAGGCCCCCGTGGCACGCAGTGAGACCAGGCCCGTCGTCCTGCTCCGGTCGACCGCCGGAACCGGCCATACCTACGTCACGCGCAAGAACCGCCGTAACGACCCCGACCGACTGGAGCTGCGGAAGTACGACCCGGCGTCGGGTGGTCACGTACTGTTCCGCGAGGTGCGCTGAGCGGGGCCGGTGGCAGGTGCGTGCCGGATCCCGTGGATCGGAGGTACCCCTCGGCCGGGGCGGGTGAGCCCCGTATCACCCCTGGTCGTCGTGGTGTGAGTCACATCCCGGGGGGCCGGTTCCCGGGAACGGACAGGGGTGGTTTATCGTTCATCTATACGTCGGAGTGAGCGGGCGGCGGTGACCGCCCTTTCACCTCGCACACAAGCCGCCCCGGCTGGATTCCCCCGATCCGGCCGGGGCTTCCTTCTGCCCGCGCCTACCGCCGTGGCCTGAATCTTTCGCAGCGCCGGACACCGTCGACGGCACCACTCACATGATCCGGGTCAGATCCGCGGCGTAGTACTCGATGGCGGGCCGGTACCGCTGTACGTGCGGGCTGCCGCTCGTCTCTGCGACCAGGTTCAGCAGAATCTGCATGGCCTCGTGGTGCTCGCCGGTGTTGAACAGCGCCATCGAGAGGAACGTCCGCAGTGCGCCGTCGTCGGGGAACTCCGCCACCCCGAGGCGCAGCGTCTCGACCGCCTGCCCGAACCTGCCCAATACCCGGTAGGTGCTGCCGAGTCCGAGCAACGCCCCCCGGCGGTCCTCCTCGCGGAGGCCGTCACCCTGCAGGCAGCGCTCGTAGTACGGGACCGCCTCGGCTTCCAGGCCGAGGACATCATGGACCCACGCCGTCTGGTAGGCCACGTCCACCGCGTCGGGGAACGTGGCGGTGAGGGCGAGCAGGTGTTCCCGGGCCTGTTCGGGATGGCCCCCCTCGCGCAGCCGTACGGCCTCGGCCAGCAGTTCGTCCTTGCTCTGTGCGCTCATGCGCACATCGTCGCATTCGACTCGGGGTGTGGCCGCCGGGGTTGGGGGCATCCGTTCCGCCATGACTGCAGAGGCGGACCGTAGTGCACGACGCAGAAGACTGGGCCGTCTTCTGCTCCGCGCGGCGGCATTGGCTGCCGCACTCCTGGGGCTTGTGGCGTTCTCGGTCGTCTTGGCCAAGATCACGCTGACGCCGTCACCGGCGTCGGAGGACCTCGTGACCTCCAATCTGCAGCCGGGACGGTCCTTGCGGCAGTACGCGGAGGACTACACCTTCCTGGCCGCGTGCAAACAGGCGGGCGGGAATCTGCTGCTCGGTGCCCCGTTCGGCGTACTGCTGCCGATCATGGTGCCGCGCAGGCTGCGGATGATCCGGATGGTCCTGCTGACCGTGCTCGTCATGTCGGTCGTCGAGCTCGCGCAGGGGGCGCTCGTCGCGGGACGGGCCTTCGACATCGACGACGTGATCCTCAATACGAGCGGTGCGCTGCTGGGGTACGCGCTGCTCGGCCGACGGATCAGCCACCGCTACCACACCCTCTCGGACGAGCCGCCCGCGGCGGAGCCGGCGAAGACCCCACCCGCGGCGAAGCCGGGGGCGACGCGGGCCACCAGCAGGACCGAGGTCGCGCGAAAGGCGCGGGCCGGCACGAAGGCCGTACGGGCGGGAAAGCCTGGGACGGGGAGCAAGCCCAGGGCGGGAAGAAAGGCGGGATCAGGCACCAAGGCGGGATCAGGCGGCAAAGCCGGATCAGGCGGCAAGTCGGCCTCGGCCGCCAAGTCCGCATCGGGACGCACGTCCAGCAAGTCCGGGGCCGCGACGCGCCGCAGCACGTCCGCGCCGATAGCTCGCGGACGCGCTCTGTTCGACCGGTGGCGCAGTCGCCGGCCGGGCCCGGGCGGGGGAGCGCCCGGAACCGGCCGACGGGGAAACTAGAGCGCCGGGTTGGCGTTCTTCATAAGCTCCTGGAACTGGGCGGAGAACCAGTGGCCCGAGACCGGAGCGTCGGGCAGAGCTCCGGAGAGGTTGTTGCCGTTCCGCACGTTACCCGTGTACGTGGGGTCGCACATCTGGTCGAATCCCTTGCCCTCGTCGTTCGGGATCGCCTTGCTGGAACCGTCGGACTCGCCCGGCGGCTTCATCCAGACGTACGCGTCGATCCCGGCGGCGGGGGCGGCCTGCGGCCGTTCGCCCAGGCCGGCTCCGGACTGGTTGCACCAGTTGCCCAGGTGGATGCGGCGGTCGTAGCGGCCGCCGTCCACATAGGTGTCGACGCTGGTGGTCGCACCCGGTCCCGTCGGCCGCTGCGTGCCGCCCCAGCCGTTGCGCGAGGTGTCGATCAGCATGCCGATGTCGGAGTTGAAGCCGACCGAGACGAGCTCGTTGCGGAATGCCTGGGCGAACGACTGCTCGTCCGTGTAGCGGTTCCAGTCGACCCACTTGGACTGGCGGACGGACGTCCCGTTGACGGAGTCGTTGATGGAGAAGTGGTCCTCCGTCAGCGCGCCGTAGTTGGCCGTGTTGGTGATGAAGCCGTGCACGTCGTTGACGGTCGCGCCCTCGGCGGTCGCGGCCTCGTGGAAGGTGTCCGCCGACGAGCCGAAGTTGTCGTCCCAGCCGATCCAGCCGTGGTGCCCCGCGTCGATGTAGTTGTAGACGTTGGGCGCGTCACCGAGCTTGTTGAGCGCGTAGCCGACGCCCTTGACGTAGTTGCCGTTGGCCTTCATCACGTCACAGGCCGGGGTGGCGGTGGGACGGCTGCCGGTGTTGGTGACGAGGTTCGGCAGCGAGTCGATCTCGACCGTGGTGACGATGCGCAGCCCCGCGTACTTCGCGTCGGCGAGTATCGCCGCGATCGGGTCGATGTACTCCGTCTTGTAGCGGCCGATCTCCGTGGGGCCGAGCTCTCCGTTGGAGGCGAGAGCCGCACAGTCACGTCCCGGCAGGTTGTAGATGACGAGCTGTACGACGAGCTCGCCGGAGCCCTTCTGGGTCAGGGCCTCGTCCAGGTGGTCGCGCAGTCCCATGCCGCCGTTGGCGCCCTCGATCGCGGCGATGCGGTCCAGCCAGACACCCGTCGGCTGTTCGGCGATACGGCTGCCGCCCGGCTCCGCGGCGGCCTTCGCCTGCCACTCCGGGTTCACATAGACGTTGGCACCCTCGTACGGGTTGTTGACACGGTTGCCGGCGGGCGGGTCCGTCGGGTCCGGCGGATCGGTCGGTCCCGTCGTGTCACCGTTGCAGGTGACGCCGTTCAGCTTGAAGGTCGCGGGAACGGCGCTCTGGCCGTTGCCCGTCGCATTGAAGCCGAAGGAGGCGGAGGCCCCCGAGGCGAGAGAGCCGTTGTACGCGACGTTCTTCGCGGTGACGGCCTTGCCGCTCTGGGTAACAGTGGCGTTCCAGCCCTGGCTGACCTGCTCGGTTCCGCCGAAGGACCACTCCAGCTGCCAGCTCGATATCGCGTCACCCGTGTTGGTGACGCTCACCGCGGCCGTGAGACCGCCGTTCCACTGGTCCTGGATCTTGTAATCGACGGTGCAACCGGCCGCTGCGGCGGCGGAGGCTCCGAACGGTGCCGCCGCGGCGGCGGAGCCCGCGGCTGCGGCGACGAGTGCTCCCGCCGCGATGAGCGCCGTTCGGGATCGGCGCAGGGTGGTGCGGCTCGTGCGGCTCATACGAATTCCGTTTCCTCAGCTGTCGAGGGCGCGCGGAGGGCGCGGCCCGATTCCGTACGGGTGGGGATACCGTCGTAGTCGCTGGTCATGGACGGGCCTGTGGAGCAGTCCCAGGTGTTCCAGGCCCGTCCTGGGCAGTAGGTCCGAGGTCGCCGAACCTCCGCGTGACCCGTCGGCGAAGCCGTGGGCGCAGGTGTTCTCGCCGAACTCGCCTGTGGCGAGGGGGACTTCGGCGACGACCGGAGCGAACGTGGAGGTCCAGCGGTCCTCGTTCGCACAGACATCGGTGTGATGGAGGTGCCGTGCTCCGGCGGGACGGCCCGCCGGGTCGTGCGGCTTGCGATCAGTGGGGCCGGTCGGATCCGGCTCCCGGATCCGCTTTGCAGAGCGTGCCGTTGAGCGTGAACGCACCGGATGGGGAGCCCGCACGCGAGCACGCACCAGCTCCGTACGTCAGGAGGCCGGCAAAGACGTCCGCACCGTTCGCGGGCGTCCCGTTCCAGCCTTCGCCCGCCGCGGACACGACCCTGCCCGGCAGCGACCGCAGGGCGTTTCGGCCCTGAGCCACCGTCCGTTCCCCGGGCAGATCGGATCCGAGGCTCCGGCCACCGGTAGCGGAACCCGGGCCGGCGAGCGTGACGGACCTCTGGAAGCCGCGGTCCCACTGATGCGCGGTGCTGTTGCTCCACCGTGCACACGGGGGCGGATCCGGAGGCCGGCACCACGGGGGCGGCGGCGAGGCCGGCCGTGGTGAGCACTGCTCCGAGGAGCAGTCTGAGCAGGTGCGATAAGTGCAGAGATGTCGCATGAGCGACTCCTGACAGACCGGGCGTGCCCCCTACGGCACGTCGACTGGTGGAACCGCTCCCACTGGTGAGGCTTGACGTTAGAGCGTCAAGTGGTGTCGGTCAACACACCTGTTCTCATCTCTTGCTATCGAAATAATTCGACTCTTCAAGTCTCTTGACTCCGATTTTCCTCGTCCCCATGCTGGGAGCGCTCCCACTGGTTCAAGGCTTGTGCACAGCCCCGCACACCCCCATGTACGCCGAGCCGCGAGGAGGTACCCGCGCATGCCGACGGGAACCGCACGAAGAACTTGGTTACCGAAAAGACCCGGCCGGACCCGAGCCGGATCCAGACGGCTGTGGACAGCGTTCGTGGCCGCGTTCGCCCTTCCCCTGGGTATGACCGCCGCAGCCGGCACCCCTGCCCAGGCAGCCGCCGTGCAGTGCAGCGTCGACCAGAAAGCCAATGACTGGGGTTCGGGATTCAGCACCGAACTCACCGTCACCAACCGGGGATCGGCCGCGATCGACGGCTGGACCCTGACCTACGCCTACGCGGGCAACCAGCAGCTCACCAACGGCTGGAACGGCATCTGGTCCCAGTCCGGCACGAACGTCACCGTCAAGAACGCGGCCTGGAACGGCACCATCGCCGCCGGGGCCGCGGTGACGACGGGCGCGCAGTTCTCCTACAGCGGCACCAACACCGCTCCGACCGCCTTCGCCGTCAACGGCACGGTCTGCGCGGGCGCGCACCAGCCGCCGATCACCGTACTCACCTCTCCGGCGGCGGGCGCCGTCTTCTCCGCCGGAGACCCGGTCCCCCTGGCCGCCACCGCGGCGGCCGCGGACGGAGCGGGGATCAGCAAGGTCGAGTTCTACGACAACACGACGCTGCTCGGCACCGACACCACCTCCCCCTACACGTACAGCGCCCAGGGCCTCGCCGCCGGCAGCCACTCCGTCTACGCCAGGGCGTACGACAGCCTCGGCGCCTCCGCGGAGTCCACCCCGGCGGGCATCACTGTCGCCGCCGGTCCCGCCGTCGTCGCGACACCGGCCCAACTGGGCGTCCAGCAGGGCAAGTCCGGGACCTTCGACGTGAAGCTCTCCACCCGGCCGGCGGCGAACGTCACCGCCACGGTGGCCCGGTCGGCGGGGAACTCCGGACTGAGCGTCAGCGCCGGGGCGAGCCTCACCTTCACCCCGACGGACTGGTCCACGGCCCAGAAGGTGACCGTCTCGGCCGATGCCTCCGGCACCGGAGCCGCGACGTTCACCGTGACGGCGCCCGGTCACGGCAAGGCCGAGGTCACCGTCACCCAGCTGGCGGCGGCGAAGGAGTACGACGCCCGCTTCCTCGACCTGTACGGAAAGATCACCGACCCGGCGAACGGCTACTTCTCCTCGGAGGGCATCCCCTACCACTCCGTGGAGACGCTGATCGTCGAGGCCCCCGACCACGGGCACGAGACGACGTCGGAGGCGTACAGCTACCTGATCTGGCTGCAGGCGATGTACGGGAAGATCACCGGGGACTGGACGAAGTTCAACGGTGCGTGGGACACCATGGAGAAGTACATGATCCCCACGCACGCCGACCAGCCCACGAACTCCTTCTACAACGCCTCGAAGCCCGCCACCTACGCGCCCGAGCACGACACCCCGAACGAGTACCCGGCGGTGCTCGACGGATCCGCGGCCTCCGGGTCGGACCCGATCGCGGCCGAGCTGAAGAGCGCGTACGGCACCGACGACATCTACGGCATGCACTGGATCCAGGACGTCGACAACGTCTACGGATTCGGCAACTCGCCCGGGAAGTGCGCGGCCGGTCCCACCGACACCGGACCGTCGTACATCAACACCTTCCAGCGCGGACCGCAGGAGTCCGTCTGGGAGACCGTCACCCACCCGACCTGTGACAACTTCACGTACGGCGGCGACAACGGCTACCTGGACCTGTTCACCGGGGACGCCTCGTACGCCAAGCAGTGGAAGTTCACCAACGCCCCGGACGCGGACGCCCGTGCCGTGCAGGCCGCCTACTGGGCCGACATCTGGGCCGAGGAGCAGGGCAAGTCGAGCGAGGTGGCGGCCACCGTCGGCAAGGCGGCGAAGATGGGCGACTACCTGCGCTATGCCATGTTCGACAAGTACTTCAAGAAGGTCGGCAACTGCGTCGGCCCGACCGCCTGCCCCGCGGGCAGCGGCAAGGACAGCGCGCACTACCTGATGTCCTGGTACTACGCCTGGGGCGGCGCCACCGACACCTCGGCGGGCTGGTCCTGGCGCATCGGGTCCAGCCATGCCCACGGCGGATACCAGAACCCGATGGCGGCGTACGCCCTGAGCTCGGTCGCCGACCTCAAGCCCAAGTCGGCCACGGGCCAGCAGGACTGGGCCAAGAGCCTGGACCGGCAGCTGGACTTCTACCAGTGGCTCCAGTCCGACGAGGGTGCCATCGCGGGCGGCGCGACCAACAGCTGGAAGGGCAGCTACGCGCAGCCGCCGGCCGGCACGCCGACGTTCTACGGCATGTACTACGACGAGAAGCCCGTCTACCACGACCCGCCGTCCAACCAGTGGTTCGGCTTCCAGGCGTGGTCCATGGAGCGCGTCGCCGAGTACTACCACGAGTCGGGTGACGCCCAGGCAAAGGCCGTACTCGACAAGTGGGTCGACTGGGCCCTGTCCGAGACGACCGTCAATCCGGACGGCACCTATCTCATGCCGTCCACGCTCAAGTGGTCGGGCGCGCCCGACACCTGGAACGCGTCGAGCCCCGGTGCGAACGACGGGCTCCACGTCACGGTCGCCGACTACACCAACGACGTCGGAGTGGCGGGCGCCTATGCCAGGACCCTGACCTACTACGCCGCCAAGTCCGGTGACGCGGAGGCGAAGACCACGGCCCAGGCGCTGCTCGACGGCATGTGGGAGCACTACCAGGACGGAGCGGGGGTGGCCGTGCCGGAGACCCGCGCCGACTACAACCGCTTCGACGACCCGGTGTACGTCCCCAACGGCTGGACGGGCGCCATGCCCAACGGTGACACCGTCGACAACGACTCGACGTTCCTGTCCATCCGGTCGTTCTACGAGGACGACCCGAACTGGCCGAAGGTGCAGAGCTATCTGGACGGTGGGGCCGCACCGGTCTTCACCTACCACCGGTTCTGGGCCCAGGCCGACATCGCACTGGCTCTGGGGGCGTATTCCGACCTCCTGGAGTGAGTGACCGAGGGGTGGAGGGACCTGGTCTGGTCGCCGGGCCCCTCCACCCCGCCCATCGGGCCGCTGCCCGTACAGGATCTGGCGTAGTCGTACCGCCGGGCGGACTGAAACGGCCGGAGCGGGTCACACGGAAGGCATGACGTCCACAGACGTAAGGACAGACAGCACCCCGGACCCCGACGGCGGCGCGCCCCGGCGCCGCAACCGCATGCGTGGATGCCTGCCGTTCGCCGGCGTGTGTGCCGCGGCCGTGGTCCTGATGCTCGTGGGGACCCGGCTCAGCCTCCTTCCGGGGCTCGGCGGCATGTTCGGCGAGGAGACCACGGACCGGTCCGGGCCCGCGGTCCTCAAGTCGATCCAGGACATGAGCGCGTACGAGGCGGCCTCCGGAAACTTCCAGGTCGTCGTCGACCTGGAGAAGGACGCCAAATTCCTGCCCGACGCCATCCGCGGCACCCGCACCCTCTACGTGGGCGCCGGCACGGTCGGAGCCTCCGTCGACCTCGGCAAGGTCGCCCAGGACGGCGTGGTCGTCAACAAGGAGCGCACCACGGCCGAACTCCGCCTGCCCCACGCCGTCCTGGGCAAGCCGGCGCTGGACCCCGACCGCTCCTACGCGGTCTCCAAGCAGCGCGGCCTCCTCGACCGGCTCGGCGACTTCTTCTCCGACAACCCCGGCAGCGAGCAGGCGGTCAACAAGCTGGCCGCGAAGCACATCGGGGAAGCCGCGAAGGAGAGCGGCCTCACCGGCCGGGCCGAGAAGAACACGGCCGCCATGCTCCAGGGCCTGCTCGGCTCCCTCGGATTCGACAAGGTTACCGTGCGCTACGTCGATCCGCCCTCCTGAGACCGAGGCCGTCGACTCCTCGCCCGAACGGACACCTCTACGGCATACTCATCGAAGTGATCAGTCATTTTGTTGACTAATAATTCGAGGAGTGATGGTCATGACCGCCACCGACACCACGGAACGCTTCCGGGCAGCCGTGGAGAAGCGCGATCTCGCGGCACTGGGCGGACTGTTCACCGAGGACGTCCGCCTCTTCAGCCCGGTCAAGTTCACGCCGTTCGAGGGGCGGCCGATGGTGCTCGGCCTCTTCGGCGTGCTCGTACGCACCTTCGAGGACTTCCGCTACATCGGACACCTCGAGGGTGAGGCGCTCACCAGTACGGAGGACGCCGCGGCCCCTTCGGAAGTCCTGATGTTCAAGGCGTCCGTGAACGGCAAGGAGATCCACGGGATCGACCTGCTGCAGTTCGACGAGGCGGGCCTCATCAAGGAGTTCACCGTGATGGTGCGCCCGATGTCCGCCGTCCAGGCCCTGGGGGCGGCGGTCCTCGAGGGCCTGGCGGCCGACGGTCTCGTACCGGACCCGGCCGCGGGCTGACCCTGCGAGGAGCCCGGCCGCGATCTCCGGCCGGGCTCCTAGACGGCATGGCGCGAACACCCTGAGCGATTGGTCAACTACCCTTCGTGTGCAGACCTGCTGTTGATCGGCAATCGAGGGGACCTCCGAATGAACCGTATCCGTACCGCACTTGCGGCGATCGGGCTCGCCGCCGGGCTCGTGGCAGCCCCCGCCGCGAGTGCCGCACCGCACCAGGATCCCGCGCGGTCGGCGGCCGTCAGCCACGACCCCTGCACCGGCGAGTTCCTCGGCGACGCCAGGCTGGGACCCAAGTGGCTGCCGAACCCGGCCCAGGCCCCGGTCGGCCCGCTGCTCAAGGGCTACAAGCGCACAGGAACCCTGTCGCCGTCCGCCTTCCTCACCAAGTACTGGGAGGGTCCCGCCGACACGGGCAGCTGGAAGTACCCGCCCAACGACGGCTTCGCCGAAGTCAACGGTGAGATCGACAAGGAGCCCGCCAAGCTGCGCACCGGCCAGCGCCTGGACCGCTTCGGCTCCGAGTACGGCAGCTACCTGGCACCGGCGGGCGACCCGTACACCGAGCGCGCCCTGCCCCCGCAGAACCTCAACACCCGTGACGCCGCGGTTCCCTGCGACTACCGTGTCTACAAGGTCGCCAAGCCGTTCTGGGTCTGGCAGGGCAGCATCGCGCCGTGGTTCGAGCAGCGCGGCGGCGGGCAGCAGATCAAGCTCGACGCGGTCTTCCTCGACCCGGGCGCAGGCGAGAGGCTCAACGTGAAGTGGCTGCTGGACCACGCCTACCTCACGCCCGCGGGGGCGTAACCACCCATGGAACGCCGTGAACTGCGGACCGTGCTCGAAGCGGCGAGGGTGCCCGACGGCTACTACCGCATCGAAGACGTCCACGAACCGGTCCCCACCCCCACCGACTTCCTGTTCCTGAGGCGGGCGGCCGACGGGGTGTGGGAGACCGGCGCGTACGAACGCGGCACCTACGAGGTGCTCGCCCGGCATCCGGACGAGGCCACGGCCTGCGGACACCTGATGCACCTCCTCGTGTGAGGGGTGCGGGCCGACCCGTTTGCCGGAACGGCAAGATCGCTTGCCCGGGGGAGCGGCAGCGTCGAATGATCGTGACGCAGACCGATTCCGGGAACCCCAGGAGGATCCATGCCGCGGCCCGCCCCCTCCGCGTCCGTCCCCGGGGCCGTCCACCGGCTGGTGGACGTCCCCGGCGGCCGGATCCATCTGCTCGAACAGGGCACCGGCCCCCTCGTCCTCATGATCCACGGCTTCCCCGAGACGTCCCACTCCTGGCGCCACCAGCTGCCGGCCGTCGCCGCGGCCGGCTTTCGCGCCGTCGCCCTCGACGTACGGGGCTACGGGCGCTCATCGGCCCCCGGCGAGGTGGACGCCTACCGGATGACGGCCCACGTCGCCGACAACGTCGGAGTCGTCCACGCGCTGGGGGAGGAGACCGCCACGGTCATCGGCCACGACTGGGGCTCGCCCATCGCGGCGAACAGCGCGCTGCTGCGGCCCGACATGTTCACCGCCGTGGCCATGCTCAGCGTTCCCTACGCCCCGTGGAACCCGATGCGGCCCACCGACGGCTTCGCCCGCATCGGCGGGGACGAGGAGTTCTACGTCAGCTACTTCCAGGAACCCGGCCGCGCCGAGGCGGAGATCGACCCCGACGTACGCGGGTGGCTCGCGGGGTTCTACGCCGCGCTCTCCGCGGACACGATGCCGCCGCCCGGTGAGGCCGGACCCTTCTTCGTACCTGCGGGCGGACGCATGCGCGACCGCTTCCCCGAGGGCCCGCTGCCGTCCTGGCTCACCGGGAAGGACCTCGACGTGTACAGCGCCGAGTTCGCGAGGACGGGGCTGACCGGCGGGCTCAACCGCTACCGCAACGTCGACCGGGACTGGGAGGACCTGGCCGCCTGGGACGGCGCGCGGCTCACCCGCCCCTCGCTCTTCATCGGCGGCGGCCTCGACTCCTCCACCACCTGGATGGCCGACGCGATCGCGGCCCACCCCACCACGCTTCCCGGCCTGGTCTCGTCGCACATCCTGGAGGGGTGCGGACACTGGATCCAGCAGGAACGCGCCACCGAGGTCAACACCCTGCTGACGGAATGGCTGCGCACGGTCCACGCCTGACCGCTCCCGCCGCCGCGTGTCGAAGTCCGGGGCCCGCACGCGGACCGGCCAAGGTGGGCGTATGAACAGTGCAGGCATTCTCGCCGATGCGTTCGAGCGCATTCATGAAACGGTTCACGCCGCAGTCGAAGGCCTGGTCCCCGCCGAACTCAATGCCAGGCTCGACGCGGACGCGAATTCGATCACCTGGCTCGTGTGGCACCTCACGCGCGTCCAGGACGACCACGTCGCCGACGCGGCGGGCACCGAACAGGTCTGGTTCCTACAGGACTGGGCCGGCCGCTACGAGCTGCCCTTCATCAAGGAGTCCACCGGATACGGCCACGACAGCGCCCAGGTGGCGTCCGTCCAGGTGGCCTCGCCCGACCTGCTCCTCGGGTACTTCGACGCCGTGCACGAACAGACCCTCGGCTTCGTCCGAGGTCTCGACGGCCGGGCCCTGGACCGCATCGTCGACGCGTCCTGGTCGCCCCCTGTGACCCTCGGCGTACGGCTCGTCAGCGTCATCGCCGACGACCTGCAGCACGCGGGTCAGGCGGCGTTCGTCCGCGGGGCGCTGGAGCGCCGCTAAGCCTGCGTCCCGGTACGCGCGTAATGGCCCGGACTCGTCCCGACCACACGCTTGAAGTGCCGGGAGAAGTGGGACTGGTCGTAGAAACCGACGCTCGTCGCCACCTCGGGCGCCCGCATGCCCCCGAGCAGCAGCCGCCGGGCCAGATCGACTCGACGGCCCGTCAGGTACTGGTGCGGAGCCATGCCGAACTCACGGCTGAACGCCCGCACCAGATGGGTGTGATGGGTGTGCAGCCGGTCCGCCGCGTCCCGCAGCGTCAGCCCCTCCACGTAGTGCCGGTCGAGCAGCGCCCGCAGTTCGCGGGCGACCCGGCGGTCGTGCGCCGGGCGCGGCACCCCGAGCTCACCTCGCAGATGCTCCGCGAGACGCTCGGAGACGAGGGCGAGACGGCTCTGGGCCTCCAGCTCGTCCCCCGGGCGCTCCAGCGACAGATGGAGCTGGTGGACACGGTGTCGCAACCGCGGATCGTGCAGCACGGGGCGGTCGACCGCCCGCCCGGCGAGTTCCGGGTCGATCTGCGCGGTGTTCAGGTACAGCACGCGCTTGCGGAAGCCCCCGGGCGTGACCCCGTCCCCGTTGTGCGGGATGTGCGGGGGGAGCAGTGTCACCACGGAGCTCGGTGCCCCGTGCTCATGGCGGTCCAGGTCGTAGCGGACCATGCCCTCGTCGACGATGAGCAGCGTCCAGGCGTCGTGCGTGTGCATGGGGTACGCGTGGTCGGCGAAGTGGGCGTGGAACACCTCGTCGATTCCCTCGACCCCCGGACGCCACGCGGTGATGTCCGGACGTGCAGCCATGAGGGAAAGCCTACAGGGGCGGTACGGGCCGACCGTGCAAAGTTCGTACAAGACCCCTGGCCGGCGGCTTGGCAGGCTCTGCGTATGACCGACCACAACGACAACGCGCCCGTACGCTTCGACACCAAGATCGCGGTGCTGCTCCGTGACGATCTCGAGACCTGGCAGCGCCTCAACGTCACCGCCTTCCTCGTCAGCGGGCTCGGCACACAGGCACCTGAGGCGATCGGTGAACCGTATGCCGACGCGGACGACACCCCGTACCTGCCGATGTTCCGCCAGCCCGTCCTCGTCTTCGCCGGATCGAAGGAGATGCTGACCACCGCGCACACCCGGGCGGTCGGCCGGGGCACGATCACGGCCGTGTTCACCTCGGACCTCTTCGCGACCGGTCACGACAAGGCCAACCGGGCCGCGGTACGGGCCGTCGGCCGGGACGGTCTGGACCTCGTGGGCCTGGCCTTCTACGGGCCCCGGAACGCCGTCGACAAGATCCTCAAGGGCGCCTCGATGCATCCCTGAGCGACAGCGGTGTGCGACGGGCGGGGCACACAGTGGTACACCCGTGCGAGTGAACGTCCGTGGTGCCATACTCGGAATCAGTCCGCAGGGCAGGCTTGGGTTCGTCCCGAAGGGTGACGCGTCATGAACTGGGCATCGTGGACTACCTGCGGTGTCTTCGCGGGAACAGGCGGAGTGCGCACCGAAGAGGTAGGAGTCGTGGACGGCGATCTGACCGTACACACGACATGGTCCGAAGGGCAGGCAGAGGTGGCCGTGCAGTACAGCGGCGCCTCGGACTGGTTCACGCTGGCCGGGAGTCCGGTGCCGTGCCCCTCCGAAGAAGCCAGCCGTTCCTTCCACCAGAGAGTCGTCGAGGCGGTACGCGCCGGAGGCGCGGCCACGGTCCCGGTGCCGCACGCGGTGGAATGAGCCCCGCCGCATGAACCGTGGACCGGGCGCACAGGCTCCGGCGCGCGCCCGTCACCGCCGGTCGAAGCGCCGGACGTACCGCCGCTGCCAGGGTGTCTCCACGGCTTTGGGATGGTAATGCCGGCGGACGTAGGCCACCGCCTCGTCCGCCGGGACCCCGTCCAGGACAGCCAGACACGCCAGCGCCGTACCCGTTCGCCCCCGCCCGCCTCCACAGGCCACCTCGACACGGTCCGTCGCGGCCCGGTCCCACGCCTGCCGGAGCATCGCCCGGGCCTGCGCCCGGTCCGCGGGAAGCCGGAAGTCCGGCCAGCGCAGCCACAGCGACTCCCAGGGAACCGGGGGCGGCTGCCTGCCGAGCAGATGGACGGAGAAGGTGGGATCAGGGCCCTCGGGAACCGGGCGCCGCAGTCCGCGGCCCCGGACCAGCCGGCCCGAGGGGAGCGCGATCACGCCCGCACCCGCCGGATCCCACCGCTCCGTCACGATCAGGCCTTCGCGTCGAGGTCCTGCGCGAGCAGCGTCGCCAGTTCCTCGACCGCCTCCTGCGCACCCGCACCGGAGGCGGACAGCACGAGGGTATCGCCGTGCTGCGCCGCCAGGGCGAGTATCGAGAGCATGCTGCGTGCGTCGACCGGGTCACGGCCGTCGCGCGCGATCGTCACCCTGACCGGCTGACGCGTCGCCGCCTGGACGAACAGCGAGGCCGGACGGGCGTGCAGCCCGCTGCGGGAGCCTACGGAGACGGTGCGCTGGTACATGGGTTCCCTCCTGAGGGACGAATCGATTTCAGGTTCCGGTACGGGAGAGGGGACAACGGAAGGGTCAGGCGGCTACGGGCACCTTGGGCTCGTCGGCCACGGGCGCGGCCCCCTCCGGGCTGCGCCGCAGTCCCTTGAGGACGACGACCAGGGCCGTCGCCACCGCCGTACCCGCGGCGATCGCCAGCAGGTAGAGGAAGGGCTGACCGATCAGAGGCACGACGAACACGCCACCGTGCGGGGCGCGGAGCGTGGCGCCGAAAGCCATGGACAGCGCCCCCGTGACCGCGCCACCGGCCATGACCGAGGGGATCACCCGCAGTGGGTCGGCCGCGGCGAACGGGATCGCGCCCTCACTGATGAACGACGCGCCGAGTACCCAGGCCGCCCTGCCGTTCTCCCGCTCGGTCCGCGTGAACAGCCTGCCGCGTACGGTCGTGGCGAGCGCCATCGCGAGCGGCGGCACCATTCCGGCCGCCATCACCGCGGCCATCACCTTCAGGCTGCCGTCCGTCGGGTCGGCCAGGCCGCCCACCGCGAAGGCGTACGCCACCTTGTTCAGCGGGCCGCCCATGTCGAAGCACATCATCAGGCCGAGGACGACACCGAGGATCACCGCGTTGGAGCCCGAGAGACCGTTCAGCCCGTCGGTGAGGGCCTTCTGGAGCGAGGCGATGGGCTTCCCGACCACGACGAACATCAGGAACCCGACGGTGATCGACGCGAGCAACGGGATCACCAGCACCGGCATGATGCCGCGCAGGGTCGGGTGCACCTTCACCCGTTGGATCGCCATCACGACCGCACCGGCCAGCAGACCGGCGACCAGACCACCGAGGAAGCCCGCGTTGATCGTGAGGGCGATGGCCCCGCCGACGAAGCCGGGGACCAGCGCCGGCCGGTCGGCCATCCCGTACGCGATGTAACCCGCCAGCACCGGGACCAGGAAGCCGAACGCGGCGCCGCCGATCTGGTTCAGCAGGGCGGCCCAGCTGTTCGCCTCGCCCCAGGCGAAGTGCTCGGCGACGGACGGGGCGCTCGCGATCTCGTAGCCGCCGATGGCGAACGACAGGGCGATCAGGAGACCTCCGGCGGCGACGAACGGCACCATGTAGCTGACGCCGGACATCAGATACGTCCGCAGCCTGACCCCGAAGTGAGCGGAGGAGCGGCCGGACGCACCCGCTCCCGTGTCCGCGCCGGCGTCGGAGAACCGGCTGGTCTCGCCGCGTTCGGCCTTGCGCCGGGCCTCGGCGATGAGCTCGGCGGGCCGGTTGATCCCGGCCTTCACACCGGTGTCGACCACCGGCTTGCCGCTGAACCGTGCCTTCTCCCGCACTTCCACGTCGTGGGCCCAGATGACCGCGTCAGCCGCGGCGACGACCGACGGGTCGAGCCGCTGGAACCCGGCCGAGCCCTGCGTCTCGACACTGATGACCACGCCCTCGGCACGTGCGGCCGCCTCCAGGGACTCGGCGGCCATGTAGGTGTGCGCGATGCCGGTGGGGCAGGACGTCACGGCGACGATCCGGAACGGCTCGTCGGCCGACGCGTCCTGTGCCTCCGCCGCTGCCTCGGCCGGTGCGGGTGCCTCCTCACCGCGGATCAGGGCCGCCGCGGCGGACGGATCACCCTCCGCCCGCAGCGCGCCGGTGAATCCGGGATCCATCAGCCGCCGTGCCAGGCTCGACAGGATGGTGAGGTGGTCGTCGTCCGCACCGGCCGGCGCGGCAATCAGGAAGACCAGATCCGCGGGACCGTCCGCGGCACCGAAGTCGATGCCCCGGGCACTGCGGCCGAAGGCCAGCGTCGGCTCGGTGACATGTTCGCTCCGGCAGTGCGGAATGCCGATGCCGCCGTCCAGACCGGTCGGCATCTGCGCCTCTCGGGCCGCCACGTCGGCGAGGAAGCCGTCGAGATCGGTGACACGGCCGGCCGTCACCATCCGTTCGGCCAGGTAACGGGCGGCTGCGCTCTTCGTCTCGGCGGACAGCTCGAGGTCGACCAGTTCCGCGGTGATCAGCTCACTCATCGCGGGGCTCCTTGCTCGTGGACCGTCCTGGGGACGGACGGTTCGGGGACGTGGGACTCGGACAGTTGGAAAGGGGGTACGGCGGTCATGGGGCAGGCTCCGTCAGAGCGAGATCCATGGGAATGTCCGAGGTCGTGACGACCGCGGACAGATCGAGGTCGGCCGGGGTCGGCATGACGCTTCCGGGCAGTTGGACGGCGGCCGCGCCATGGGCCACCGCGGCGGAGAGCGCCGCCCGGCCCGTTCCCCCGGCGGCGAGGAAGCCCGCGAGGGACGCGTCCCCCGCGCCGACGTTGCTGCGGACGGCATCCACCCGTGCGCCGGCGAAGTACGCGCCGGAATCCTCCACCAGCAACTGCCCGGCGGCGCCCAGGCTGGCCAGCACGGAGCGGGCCCCGAGCTCGCACAGCTCCTGCGCCGCCTTGAGCGCGTCACCGACAGTCGCGAGCGGGCGGCCGACCGCCTCGGCGAGTTCTTCCGTGTTCGGCTTGATCACGTCCGGCCGCTCGGCCAGCGCCGCGACCAGTGCGGCCCCGGAGGTGTCGAGGGCGATCCGGGCCCCCGCACGATGGCTGCGGGCGACCAGCTCGGCGTACCACTCGGGCGGCAGCCCGCGCGGCAGACTGCCGCAGCAGGCGATCCACTCCGTGCCCGCCGACCGTGAACGAACCGCGTCCAGCAGGCACTCCGCCTCGGCCGTGGTGATCTCGGGTCCGGCGGCGTTGACCTTGGTGAGCGTGCCGTCGGGTTCGACGAGGGTGACGTTGATCCGGGTGCTGCCGGTGATCGGCACCCCGGCGGCCTCGATGCCGTGCTCGCCCAGGAGCCGGGCCAGCAGCTCGCCCTCGGGGCCGCCCAGCGGCGCGACGGCCACCGTACGGTGTCCGGCGGCGGCGACCGCGCGGGAGACGTTGATGCCCTTGCCGCCGGGGTCGACGCGGTCCGCGGTGGCCCGCAGGACGGCGCCCCGGGTGAGTCCGGGCAGCTCGTACGTCCGGTCCAGGCTGGGATTGGGGGTGACGGTAAGGATCATGCGCGTACTACTTCCGTGCCCCGGCTCTCGATGGCCCGGGCGTCCTCGGGGCTGAGCCCCGTATCGGTGATGAGCAGGTCGACCTGGGAGAGGTCGCCGAAGCGCGCGAAGTGCTCCTGGCCGAACTTGGCGGAGTCGGCGAGGAGCACCACCCGGCGGGCGGCCGTGATCACCGCGCGCTTCACCGCGGCCTCGGCCAGGTCAGGAGTGGTGAGGCCGCTCTCGGCGGAGAAGCCGTTGGTGGCGAGGAAGACGACGTCGGCGTTGATCTCGCTGTACGCGCTGAGGGCCCAGGCGTCGACGGCGGCGCTGGTGCGGTGGCGCACCCGGCCTCCGACCAGGTGCAGCGAGATCCCGGGATGGTCGGCGAGGCGCGCGGCGACCGGCAGTGCGTGGGTGACCACGGTGAGACCGGAGTCGATCGGGACGGCGGCCGCCAGCCTGACGGTCGTCGTCCCCGCGTCGATGATGATGTTGCCCTCGGCGGGGAGTTCACCCAGCGCGGCGGCGGCGATGCGGTCCTTCTCGTCGGCGGCCACGGTGTCGCGCTCGGCGAGACCGGGCTCGAATCCGATCCGCCCGGCCGGAATCGCACCGCCGTGCACACGGCGCAGCAGTCCTGCCCGGTCGAGAGCCTTGAGATCACGCCGGACGGTCTCGGCGGTCACCTGGAATTCCTCGGCCAGCGACAGCACATCGACGCGGCCGCTCTCGCCGGCGAGGCGGAGGATCTCTTGCTGACGCTCCGGTGCGTACATGTGGTTACGTATCCGTTTCATGCCCGAGTCTGTGGATTCACCAGCAGGCTACGGCCGCTTCTCCGGAAAGTAAACACATTCGGAAGAAGAGTGGGCATGGATGGACATCAGGACGGACAGGAGCGTGAAGACGGAGGTCTCACCGGCCGGTGCGACGGGCCGCCCCGTGGCTCAGCGGCCGGGCGAGCAACGGCACCCTGAGCACCTGGTGCCCGCCGCTCGCGAGCATCCGTACCTCACCGAGCTCACTGACCTCGGCACGTACGATTCCGGACTCGTCCTCGTAGACCGGGTGACCCCCGGCACCGGACCGGGCCGTGAGGTGGACGACGACCACGTCGTCCGCGGCGCCCGTCGCCTGGAAAATCAGTTCGTAACTCTCCGGGTAATCCATGAGTGACCTCCCGACCGGGCACCGGCAGCCGCCGCCGCCCCGTCGCATCCATTGTTTCGCACCGGCGCACGTGGCGCTCGGGAGCCCGGCCCCGTGACCCCGAGTGATTCCGGATGCGGATTCGGTGAGGCGGGGCGACCATCATCTGCAAGGGACCGGACGCGTGCTGTCAGCTTCGCACGGCCGCCCGTGACGCCGGGAGTACCGCCGGCGCGATCGGACTTCGTCGGCGCGGGGCCGTGGGCTCCCGGCCGCCCTGTGGAGAGGAACTGCCGTGCTGATGGCCAATCCCGCAACGCTGCGGAATCTCGTCAAGCGCTACGAAGCACTGCGAAGCGCTCATGCGCGGCTCGGCACTCCCGAGAGCGGCCGTCGTCTCGAGGACGTCTCCTACACCCTGTGTGTCACCACCGGAACCAGGACCGTGCCCGATGCCCTGAGCGCCGCCGAGGCGCAGCTGCGGGCCGTCCCGTCAGCGGGCTCGGTGATGTCGGCGGCCGCACCGTCCGAGGTCCAGCTCACCGCCTGACGCCCACGGATCCCTACGAAGGACGCCGGTTCCCCGAACCGGCGTCCTTCGCCGTGCCGCACCAGGCCGGTCCCGGCCTCGCCGGGCGTGCCGCGCGACCAAGGCGAACGGGCGGACCGCACCGTCGATCGGGTGACAGCCGCCGGGCGGACAACATGACTGATCGCCGGGGCGGCTAGGCATGCGGGTATGAGATTTGAGACCCGCCGAAACAAGACCGTTTCCTCGCGCACCCGCCGGCTCCGTGTCGTCGGCGCCCTGTGCGCAGTCCTTGCCTCCGCCCTCGTGACCGGTTGCGGGCAGGACAGCGGTGACAAGACAGCCGCGGCGACCTCAGAAGCTGCGAAGGTCATTCCGAAGCAGACCACCACCCCCTCGGAGAGCGTCTCCGGCAGCCCTTCCAGCACGGCCCAGCTGACCGAGGACCAGACCGAGCGCAAGGAACTCCTTTCGACCGTCAAGGTCACCTTCGACAAGGCCGCCACGACAGCGGTGGGCGAGGTGTCCGGCGGCAAGCTGACCGACCTCGACATCGAGGGCCTGGACGACGAGGACGAGGCGAGCCCCAGCGCCAGCGCCAGCCCCAGCGGTGACGGGAGCGCGAGCCCTTACGGCAGCCCGAGCCCCGAGGGCAGCGCGACCGGCAGCCCGAGCCCGAGCGGCTCTTCCACGGGCCCGAGGTGGATCGCCGAGGTGGTCGAGAAGGACGGCACCGCGCACACCGTCACCATCGACGCGGTGTCGGGCGACGTGATCGAGTCCGTCCCGGACGAGGGTCAGACCGACGCCGAGAAGCAGGAACTCGCGGACTGGCTCACCAAGGCGACGCAGACGCCGCAGCAGGCGGCCAAGGTTGCCACGGACAAGAAGAAGGGCACGGTCACCTCGGTCAATCTCGACGAGAACGACACCCAGACCCTGGTCTGGGAGGTCGACGTCGTCACCGAGGACTGGAACAAGACCGCCTTCGAGGTCGACGCGGCGAACGGCAAGATCACCAACGAGGAAACCGACGACAACTGACCACCCCGACCGATCCCACACATCGGTGGCGGACCGCGACGCGGTCCGCCACCGATGTGCTTCCGGCGGCCACCGGACCCCAGGGTCAGCGCGGTCCGGCTGCCGGATCCCTCAGGTCCCGGGTGAAGCGCAGCCCCGGGCGGCCGCACAGCACGATCTCGCCGGCCGGCTGGAACCCCGCGCGGGCCAGCACCGCCTGCGACCCGTGGTTGTCCTGCGTCGTCACCGCCCGCAGGACGCTCAGCCCGTACTCGGCGAGAGCCAGCGCGCACACCTGTCGGACCGCCTGGGTGGCAAGTCCCTTCCCCGAGGCACGCTCGGCGATCCGGTAGCCCAACTCGGCCGAACCGTCCGCGACATCGACGAGGTTCACCCGCCCCAGAACGGCCCCCTCCTCGTCGGCCAGGACATGGAAGTGGAGCAGCCCGGCGGCCTGATCGGCGAGCAACTCGCTGTGACGCACGTCGAATCCGGCGAAATAGTCGTCACCCCGGTCCGGGACCGAGGCGGCGAAATACGCCCGGTTCTCCCGCTCGAAGGCGAGGAGAGCCGCAGCGTGATCGGGGCGAAGGCGCTGGAGGACGGTCATGGACGCGACGATATCCAGCGTCGGCCGTCCCTCGGGAAGCGGGGCACGCCGCCCCGACCCAACTGCGGCTCCGCCCGCGCGTTCCGAGGCCGCACGGCGTGCGTGCCTACAGCCGTGCACCGACAGACGCCCCGTTCCGGGGCACCAGGAACACCGGGGCGGGTGGCAGGGATCCGTCCGCGCCGCGTGACCCCGTGACGGCAGCAGTGTCCGTGCTCAGCACGGAGGCGTCGTCCCATGTGCCGCCGAGATCCCAGGAGTTGCCGTCGGTATCCGTATCCGCGCCGAGGGCGACGGCGCGTCCGTCCGAGACGGACAGGTTTCCCGAGAGCCCGGCGAGGCCTCCGGCCGTGTCGGTGTCGAAGCCCGTTCCGGCGTTGCGGAACGTCGAGGTGCGGGTGAGGGCGAGGGCCCCCGGATTGCCGTTGTCGGTGAAGCCGTGCTTCGCGTTCCCGAACGCGACCGAGTTGCGCACCGTGTGGCCCGCCGCCGGGGCCGGTGTGCCGCCGCCGAGTTTGAACCCGTTGCCGTCACCCGCGAAGTCCGGGAGGTTCCAGCGATCGAATCCGTTGCCGTACACGACCGTGTTCTCGATCAGGACCGGCGACGCGAACTTCCAGGTGTCGAAGCCGTCGTCGACGTTGTTCCACAGGCGTGCACCGCGCACCACGTTGCCCGCGCCGCTGCCTTCCTTGATCCCGAGGCCGTCCGCGCTCTCGCCGTTCTTGCGCGGGTCACGGTTGCCGAAGCTGTCGAGGCCGACGATCAGGTTGTCGGCGGATTCGCCCTGGAGCTGGAAGCCCGTCTCGTAGTTGTCGCGGGTCGTGAGCCGGGAGAACACGTTGCCGTCACAGCCGTCGCAGTAGTAGCCGTACGGGCCGTTGACGATCTCCAGGCCGGACACCCGCCAGTGGGAGGCCTCCTGGTGGATCGCTCCGCGCTCGGCGCGCGGGATGCTTCCGCCGACGGGCGTATGGGAGGCGGGCAGCCGCTCGCCGTCGATCACGACCCGTTCGCCCTGGTACGCGCCGAGCGAGATCGGCCGGGACGGCTCGCCCGAGGTGGTGATGGTGATGTTGTCCACCAGCCCGTACGTACCGCCCCGGACCGTGATGACATCGCCGGGGCGCGCCCTGTCCACGGCCGTCTGAATGGTCCTCAGCGGGTGTTCGAGAGTGCCGGCCGCGCTGTCGTCGCCGCCCACGGCCACGACGATGGTCGCCCCTGCCGCCACTGCCTCGCCGGGCGACGCCATCACCGCCACCGCTGACATCACGGCACCCAGCACCACTCCCGTTGACCTTCCGACGCTATGCATACGAGCTCCCGTTCCCTGGCACGACGGCTGACAGGAAGACAGTGGTCGCCGGGGTCCGAAAGGTTGCCGCTCACCACGGGAGGGAGTCCCGGTGGTGGACGTCGAAGCCGAACAC
Source organism: Streptomyces sp. NBC_01520 (assembly GCF_045040375.1). Classification (NCBI taxonomy): domain Bacteria; kingdom Bacillati; phylum Actinomycetota; class Actinomycetes; order Kitasatosporales; family Streptomycetaceae; genus Streptomyces; species Streptomyces sp. NBC_01520. The sequence continues at coordinate 155,200 of NZ_CP109404.1, read as the reverse complement.
ACGGGCCGTCACAGCGGCGGTCGTCCCGAGTACGGCGACACCGGGCACCGCCGCCAGCCCGGCGAGTGCGCCGTGGAACAGGAGCAGCGGGCCGGCGACGAGCCCGGCCACCAGGACGCCGAGCACGAGCACACCCACCCACCGGTCGTCCTCGTCGGTCCAGCTGCGGATCCACAGTCCGGCGACGATCAGCACCATGAGCCAGAACTCGGTGCCGAACAGCCACCCCAGCCCGCCGGTACTCGCCCGCACGCACCACGCGTCGACGTAGGAGAGGCCCACCGCGACGGGTGCGACGACCGCCGCCTTGCCGGCCGCCGTGAGCAGGGACGCCCCTGTCGGGAGGACGCTCATACCCTTCCCTTCCCGGTGGCGGCTGCCGGACGCCGACGACCCGCGGATCCGATGGTCATGTACGAGGGGACGCGGGGGAGGGCCGGGCGGTTCGCGTCCGTCGTGGCCTTCCCCCGCGTCCGCCCGTATGTCAGGGGGCGATGCCCACGTCGTCCAGACGGCTCCACTCCCTTTCCTGGGCGCTGGTCAGCGCGGGCCAACGGTCCTCTCCGGGGCGGGCGTTGACGCGTGAGGCGCAGGAGCCGGGGACGTGATCGGGCCGGAAGAAGCATCCTGTGCCGTAGATCGTGTCGAAGGAGGGGCAGGACGCCGAGACGGCCGCGGGTGGGGCTTCCGGCCCGTCCGCACCCAGTCGGACAGCGCCGAGACGGCACTGGCGTCCTCGGCCGTGCTGAGCCCGCTGTGCTCGCTCTCCTGGGTGAACGTCTGGACGAGACGGCGGTCGCGGTGGGCGCCTTCCAGACTGTCGCGGTAGGCGGCTTCGTGTTCGACGAAGGCGGTGGGTCGCCGATGGCGTGCATCGTCAGTACGGGCACGGAGACACGGCAGGTCAGACCGCTGTCGTAGGACAGGTCGCGCCGTGCGGTGGGGTCGGCGCCGAAGCGCTCCGCACCGGCGTCGAGGGCCTCGTCGTCGTGGGAGCCCTGGTAGCGCACGCCCTTGTTGCCGAACGGATTGCGCCCGTCGAGCCGTTGGACGATGTCGCGGAACGTGAAGGTCGCGGACCGCAGGTGCGACTCCGGTGTCCGCTCCGGGACCTTCGTCACGGCGAGGATGTCGTCCAGGTTCCGCTGCTGGGCGGGCGTGCGTTCCCCGGGCGGAGCGGAGTAGCCGGTGCGACCCTCCTCCGCGGTCGTACAGCAGTACGGGCGACGGCCGTGACCTCAGCCCCGTACGCACGTTGTACCGGGCGTGCCTCCTTCTTCTCCCCGTACGCCCGCTGCCACTGCCACTGCCGCGCCGGCCGTGGCGAAGCCTCCGATCGCCTTCCTGCTGACGGCCCGACAGGGCGAGGCCGCCCGGCGGCTCCTGGCCTACGTGGGCTCGTTGCCGCTCGAAGGAGCGGATGCCCAGCTCCTCGCAGTGGTCGTCGCCATCCGGTCGGCCCGGGGCGGCACGGGCAACCTCACCGGGCAGGACCTGCGCTCACTCCGCCTGGCCGACGCGGAGGGGGCAGTGGCCGCCGTCGGAGCTCTGGGGTGGCAGGCGCGGGGCGACCTGATCGGCGGTAACCCCGACATCCCCGTGGCGATCACCGTGCCGGACCTCGTGGACGATTCGGACCGCCGGCTGCCCTTCGCCAAGCTGACGCGGTCCCGGGTGTCGGGGTGGACGAACCGGACGCTGACCGCCAAGCCGGCCAGGAAGACCTCGACCGAGGCCCGGCTGGCCGCACTGTTCCTGGCCGCGCACGCCCCCGCGGGCCGGCCAGGCACCCTGCCGGCCGACCTGCCCGCGCACTGCCGTGCCGCGCTGCCAGAGCTGTTGGCGAAGGGCTTCCTGCTCGAAGTGGACGGCAACCGCTACCTCCTGGGAGATGCCGTACGGCACCTGGCAGGCCTGCACCCCCTGCCGCCTGCCACGTCCCGCACGAAGGCGCCGACGATGACCTGGGACGAATGGAAGGCCCAGGTGAGTCCGGCGCTGCGGCGGCACGCCGAGGCGGTCGAGCACTGCCCGCAGTGCGCGATGCCCGTTGTGCGGGTGGCCGAGGCTTTCATGCGTACACCCGTTCCCGCGCAGTTCGACGGGACGGTGCGTGCCGCGTTCGACGCCTGGCAGGACAGCCACCCCGACGAAGGGCCGCGCGCCGCGCGGTTCAGCGCGGACTTCCGTGCGGCACACGGCCACGGGCCGTCCGTCAAGCAGATGTGCAAGGGGATGGGCTGGGGCAAGCAGTCGCGTGGGCTGCGGCTCCTCATCACACGGCACCTGATCGCCCGGCGGTGGCTGACGAATACCGAGCCTGTGCCGTGGACCCTCCGCCCCGGCCGGGCCGTCCTGTCGGGCGCCGCCGCGTCCGCGACGGGTGCGCGCCCTCGGTGAGTCCCTGATGGCGCCGCCGGTCGGCCTCGTGAATTGGCCGACCGTTCATCCCTCCGGTGTCCAGGGTGCGTTGGTCCAGGTGGAAGGGTTCATTACGTTTGTAGTGGGCATGCCAATGTTGTTCGCGTGCCCCCGCCACGCGTCAACCTGGAGGATCCATGAAGCCCGGAGCCCGTTTCCGCAGGGCGTCGCTCGTCGTCGCCGGCGCCATCACGCTGGTCATCGGTTCGGCGAGCAGTGCTCTCGCCGCCCCGCCGCCCGCCCTGCCGGGCAACGCGGACGGAATGGAGCAGACGTTCCAGCCCGCCTTCGACTACGACACGGACGGCTGCTACCCGACTCCGGCGATCGGACCCGACGGCACGATATCCCCGGGTCTCAACACCACCGGTGCGGTCAACGGCAGTTGCCGTGACGCCGGGGACCTGGACAACACCAACGGGTACGCGCGCTACAAGTGCAACAACGGCTGGTGCGCGATCATCTACGGGCTCTACTTCGAGAAGGACCAGGCGGTGGCCGGCAGCGGGCTGGGCGGGCACCGGCACGACTGGGAGCACGTGGTGGTGTGGGTGCAGGACAACGAGGCCCGCTACGTCTCCACCTCGGCCCACGGCAACTTCGACATCTACAACCGTGACCAGATCCGGTGGGACGGTACACACCCCAAGGTCGTCTACCACAAGGACGGCCTGAGCACGCACTGCTTCCGGCCCGCGAACAGCAACGACGAGCCGCCGGAGAACCACTACCACGGGTGGCAGTTCCCCACACTCGTCGGCTGGAACGGCTATCCCGAGGGAGTACGGGACAAGCTGGTCCAGGCGAACTTCGGCAGCGCGGTCTTCGGGCTCAAGGACGGCAACTTCAACGCCCACCTCGCGAAGGCCAAGCCGGCCGGAATCCCCTTCGACCCCAATGCATGACCGGTAGGGGAGAGTTACGCTGCGGGCAGCCGGGTGGCCTCCCGCGAGGTGGTGATCCCTCGCAGGCCCTGGGGGACCGGCCGTGATCTCGGCACCCCCCGGTCCGGCTGCCCGCGAACGGTCATACGGTGGCAGCGGACCAGGTCCGCCGTCATGGGTGGCTCCTGTGCGGCCGCCCGGCCGGCCCGTATGTCCGCACCGGTGCGGTCTCAGGTACGGCGGCGCTGCGCGTGGACGGCCTTGACGAGTTCATCGATCGCGGATCGGGTGTCTTCGTCGCGCGCGTCGTCGATCGCTTCGAGCGCGGCGGCGGCAGCCTCACGGATGTGGTGCGGTAGCCCCTCGGCGGCGGTGAGGTGATAGGCGGCCTTACGGCGCGCCGTGCGCTCGGCCGGATCCACCGCGCCGGGACCGGACAGGGGAAAGACGGAGACCCTGTACGCGGATATCCCCAGCACCACCATGTCCCCGATCCCGTCGGCGTATCCGAGCGCGGCAGCCTCGCCCCGGCCCTCCCGGATGGTCGCCACCAGCCGGCGGCGGGACAGGACCGAGCCCAGGGCGGCGCCGCCTCCCAGGGAAAGCGCGCACGTGACAGCGAGGAACGGGCCGTCCCAGACGAAGCCGGTGACTGCTCCGAGACCCGCGAGCGCGACGGTCCATCCGGCCGCGCTCCGTGAGCCCATGTGCTCGGGTGTGGTGTCCATGGTGCGAGTGTCTCAGCCGGGGCCGGCAGGGCGAGGCGGGGGAGTGGCCGACAGCGGTGGACGGCCCCGCGCCCAGGGCCTGTTCGAGCGCTGGGCGGTACTGGTTGAGCGTGCCGTGCCAGGACTTCGACGCCAGGGGTGTCGGTCGGGGCTCGGCCCAGCGGCGCTCCGCCGCAGGGCACAGGCCGCGGACCGCATCGAGGGCCGTACACAGCCGAGCGCCTGTCGCCAGTGCTGGATGCGAGTTCGGGACATCTGCTCTCGTCCCCGGAAGCTGACAGCGCGTTCATCATGAGTGTCTCCGACACCCTCCAGGAGGCGCTTGTGGCTTTGTAGGTGAGAGTTGGGTTCTGGCACACATTCCGTGAGGACGATCAACGGCGACAGCGCTGGAGTTCGTCACCATCGGCAGGCCGTGCTGTTCCGTCGGCCCAGCCCTCAGTATTCGAGTACGACTCGTAGGTGTATCGCGTGTCGCGGTCCCACTCCTCCCCGGTGATGCGTCTGTATGCCCGGTCCGGTGTGTAGAGCAAGCTCTCGGCCCAGATGAGGTCGGTGGCGTAGGGAGTGAAGGCCACAGGGTCTTCGAGGACGCTGTCGAATTCGGTGCGGCCGGCAGCAACGACCGCGGCACGGGTGTAGAGAAAGGCGTCTCCGCCCAAGTCGTGTCCGTACTCCTTGCGGTCCAGCCGGTAGAGCGCCGTGTCGCACAACGGGAGCCCGGACGGACTCGGTCGATGACGAATGCGTTCGCCCCGTGGCAGCGGTCGTCCTGGCTGGCAGCTGACCGCTGGGTGAACGACCGGTCGTCCCCCAGGGGCAGGACGAACCCGGACACTGGTACGTCGGCGGGGCTGCCGCTGAGTACCGGTACTCAGGCCCGCAGCACATTCCCGGACCACGATGAAGGTCACCACCGTTCGAGTCCGGGAGGACCCGCCCATGCTCAGCCGCCTCGCCGAAGCACTGGTGCCCGCCTTCGGCCGACTGACGGTCACCACCGACAGCGATGCCGACTTCGCGGCAGGCAGCATCATCGTTGCCAACCACAGCTCCTTGGCCGACCCCGCCGTGGTACTCGCGGCGCTGCGCCGTCTCGGCGTGGAGCCGGCCGTCCTGGCGGCCGCGGGCCTCTGGCGTATCCCCGTGCTCGGCCGTGCCCTCGCCCGGGAGGGACACATCCCCGTCCACCGGCATGACGCACGCGCCGGTGACGCCCTCGACGGCGCCGCCGAAGCCCTCGCCCGGGGACGCCTCGTCCTGATCTACGGCGAGGGCGGCATCCCGCTCCGCAAGGATGCCGGGGAAGCCGCCCCGGAAGCCTTCCGAAGCGGGCTCGCGCGACTCGTCCACCGAACCGGAGCACCCGTCATCCCCTTGGGGCAGGCCGGATCTCGTCGTATCGTCTCGGGAAGCTTGCTCAAGCAGGTCGTGGGCCTCGGGACCGCCCCGCTGCGCAGGCCCGGTCTCCATGTCCACGTCGGGGCGCCGATCATGCTGACGGGGGACGTGCCGAGCCGTACCGTCCATGCCCGTGCGGCGGTGACCGAGGCGTGGAGGAAGGCTGCCGAACGGCTCGGCGAACCGGTCTCCCTCGCCGCGTGAGAACCGGCAGCACGCCCGGACTCGAATCCGCCGGCTGGTTGTCGGCGCAGAACTGATGGGTTCCGGGCCGTTCCTGAGCCATTGGGCCAGCTGCTGAGACCGGTCCGGCTGAACCCTGGGCTGCGTGTCATGGCGCGATTCGACGAGGTCCTGGCGACGTTCTGGGACGAGGGCGACCACGGTGTCCAGCGACCACTGACGGACGACGACTCCGGTGACGGCTCCGCGTCGGTCCGACGACCGCGGCGTCCTCGGTCCAGCACCCGCTGGAGGCCCGGCGGATCCCCTTCTTGACCGGTGGCTCCGGTTGGCCCGACCGGTCAACCGGGGCGGCCGGAGGAAGCCCCGCCCCCGGGCCGGTCGCCGGGGGAGGGGCACCACCACGGCGTCCGGTCAGCGGGTGGCGAGGAACTCGAGGGTGTCGATCACGCGGTTCGAGAAGCCCCACTCGTTGTCGTACCACGCAACCACCTTGACGTGGCGGCCGTCTACGCGGGTGAGGGCCGAGTCGAAGATCGCCGAGGCGGGATTGCCCGTGATGTCGGACGACACGAGCGGGTCGTCCGAGTACTCGAGGATGCCGGCCAGCGGACCCTCCGCAGCGGCGCGGTACGCCGCCAGCACGTCGTCACGTGTCACGTCGCGGGCGACGGTCGTGTTGAGTTCGACGATGGAGCCCACTGGCACCGGTACGCGGATCGAGTCGCCCGACAACTTGCCGTCGAGGTGCGGCAGCACCAGGCCGATGGCCTTCGCGGCTCCGGTCGTGGTCGGCACGATGTTGACGCCGGCGGCCCGGGCGCGGCGGGCGTCGCGGTGCGGACCGTCCTGCAGGTTCTGCTCCTGCGTGTAGGCGTGCACCGTCGTCATGAACCCGTGTTCGATGCCGGCGAGTTCGTCGAGGACTGCCGCGAGTGGTGCGAGCGCGTTGGTGGTGCAGGAGGCGTTCGAGACGATCGTGTGCACGGCCGGGTCGTAGGCGTCGGTGTTGACCCCGAACGCGAGCGTGACGTCGGCGCCGTCCGACGGTGCGCTGACGAGTACCTTCTTCGTGCCCGCGTCGACGTGGGCACGGGCCGCCTTGGCCGAGGTGAAGCGGCCGGTGGCTTCCAGCACGATGTCTACGCCCAGTTCGGCCCAGGGCAACTGCGCCGGCTCTCGCTCGGCCAGCACCGTGATCCGACGGCCGTCGACGACGAGGGTGTCCCCGTCGACGGTCACCGGGCGCCCGAGCCGGCCGGCCGTGCTGTCGTAGGCGAGCAGACGGGCGAGAGTGGCAGGCTCCGTCAGGTCGTTGACGGCGACGATTTCGAGGGTGCTGTCACGCTCCAGCAGTGCGCGCAGCACATTGCGTCCGATGCGGCCGAATCCATTGATGGCGATGCGAGTCATGAGTGATGTCCCTTCCCTTCCACACCAGGTTCGCCTGCGGCCGACGCCGCTGACAGTGGCGGGATTGCCATGGTTCAAAAGGATCCCGCCAAGCGGTTCCGGGCCGGTCACTCGCCCCGCGTGAAGGTGCGCCGGTACTCGCTTGGTCCGGTGCCGAGGATGCGCCGGAAGTGAAGGCGCAGGTTCGCGCCGGTGCCGAGACCGGTGTCGGCGGCGATCTGTTCGACGCTGCGCTGCGAGCGTTCGAGCAGTTCGCGGGCCAGGTCGACGCGGGCGCGCATCACCCACTGCATCGGCGTGCAGCCGGTCTCCTCGACGAAGCGCCGGGAGAACGTGCGCGGCGAGACCCCCGCCTGCCGCGCCAGTACGTCGAGGGTGAGTGGCTCGCCGAGCCGGTGCAGCGCCCACTCGCGGGTGGCGGCGAACCGCTCGCCGAGAGGCTCGGGGACGCTGCGCGGCACGTACTGGGCCTGGCCGCCGCTGCGGTAGGGGGCCGCGACCAGACGCCGGGCCGCATGGTTGGACGCAGCCACTCCGAGGTCGCCGCGCAGGATATGCAGGCACAGGTCGATGCCGGAGGCGGCGCCGGCCGAGGTGAGCACGCTGCCCTCATCGACGAACAGCACGTTCTCGTCGACCCGGACGAGCGGATGCATAGCCATGAGCGCCCGCGTGTAGTGCCAGTGGGTCGTGGCGCGCCTGCCGTCGAGCAGGCCCGTTGCGGCGAGCGCGAAGGCACCTGTCGAGATGGCGGCAAGCCGCGCGCCCCGGTCGTGGGCGGCGATCAGTGCCGCGACGACGGCCTGAGGCGGGGCGTCGCGGTCCGGGAACCGGTAGCCGGGGACGAAGACGACGTCGGCCCACGTGAGCGCGTCGAGGCCGTGGGCAACGGAGTACGCGAGGCCGTCGCCGCCGGTCACGAGACCGGGTGCCGCCCCACACACCCGCACTTCGTACGGCATGCTCGCGCGGGTCGTGAAAACCTGCGCAGGAATTCCGACATCGAGCGGCTTCGCACCCTCGAGCACAAGGACGGCGACGCGATGCAGGCGGGAATCTGGCACAGGAAGAGGTTACGTGGGGCATGACTTCGGGACGCCCACCACGCGGACCGGGCAGACGCCCATGACGTACGCCTGCCGGAATGCGAGGACGCTTCGCCGAACCGGGAGTGCTCGCCGGTTCGCTCACCACGGCGCACGCGGCTCGTAGAGGCCGATGGTGCGGAGGCGGCGGTCTGCGAGGCCGAGGGATCCGGCATCCGGCATCCGGAATGAGAAACGCGTCGCCCTGATCCGTGCCTCCACTTCTTGACGTCGATCGCGACCGGCCGCGACCGGCCGCGACCGGCCGCGACCGGCGCGCCTTCGCGCGCTTGACTGAGCGCCTTCACGTGTTCCGACTGCCAAGTACGGCTGGTTTGCGAGCATAGAAGAGTCGGTATCGTGCAGGTGTGCCCGATTCCGAACAGCGTCCACTGCTCTTCCTCGATGTCGACGGGCCACTCATTCCGTTCGGGGCGGCACCGCAGCGGTATCCGGACGGGCATCCGACATTCCAGACGGATCTTGAACCGGAAGGGCTCGGTTCGAATCCACTTCTGGCCAGGATCAGTCCCGAGCACGGACCCCGGCTGATGGCACTACCGTGCGACCTGGTCTGGGCCACGACGTGGATGGCCGAGGCCAACGAATGCGTCGCACCGCGGATCGGCCTGCCGCCGTTGGCGGTGGTGAACTGGCCGGAACCGTCCGACGCCGAGGAGCAGGACGAGCGGGACGGACTCCACTGGAAGACGCGCGCCCTCGTCGCCTGGGCAAAGGGGCGGTCATTCGTATGGGTCGACGACGAGATCACCGACAGGGATCGGGTCTGGGCCTCAGGACACCATCGAGGACAAGCCCTGCTCCATCATGTTGATCCCCGCCAGGGCCTGACCGACGCCGACTACGCCGCAATCAGCGAGTGGTTGCGGTGTTCGTGCCGGTACGGAGGGTCGTAGGGCCGGTACCAGGTGCCGAGGGAGACCTCGCGTAGCTCGCAGTGCTTTTCGGTGCCGGTCATTTCCTCGTGCGTTCCAGCCGCTCGTACGTCGTCGTTCTCAACCGGCGGTGGGCTCGGGCATGTCGGCGGGGGTGTCCCGGATCCCTATGCGCAGGTGCTCCACGTGATAGAGGGCCTGGTCGAGGAGTTCGGCGACGTGGTTGTCGTAGAGCGCGTAGATGATCGAGCGGCCCCGGCGTTCGCCGGTGACCAGTCCGAGGTTGCGCAGCAGTCGGAGCTGGTGGGAACAGGCGGAGGCTTCCATGCCGACCGCCTCCGCGAGGTCGCCGACCGAGCAGGGCCCTTCCTGGAGCCGGGCCAGGATGTGAAGCCGGGAGGGCGTGGCAAGGGCCTGGAGGGTGGCGGCGACATCGGCGGTGCCGACGGCGTCGAGGCGCTCGCGGGTGGTGGCGCTGCTGGCGGTGTCGGTTCCGTGGCCCATGGAAGCCATCATAGCGGCGACACATGAAAACCTGTTCATGTGTTCCTGTATGGTGAACGGGTTGCCCCGTCCGCCCGTGAAGGGTTGTTCTGCCATGCCTCCTGCCCTGGATCAGCAGCTCGCTCCACCTGCCGCCGGGCCGAGTCCCGCGCTCCCGAAGCGGCGCACGCGAGTTCTCGCCCTGCCCGAGGCCCGATGGGCGCTTGCCGCGCTGGTGTTGTTCCTGATCGCGCTCCCGCTCCATCTCGCGGGTTCCCCCGCCTGGTTGTGGGGCCCGTTGTACGCCGCCGTCTACATCACGGGAGGCTGGGAACCGGGCTGGGAGGGCCTGAAGGCGCTGAAGGACAAGACGCTCGACGTGGACCTGCTGATGGTCGTCGCGGCGGTCGGCGCCGCGGCCATCGGCCAGGTCCTCGACGGCGCACTGCTGATCGTCATCTTCGCCACCTCCGGAGCCCTGGAAGCCGTCGCGACCGTGCGTACCGCCGACTCGGTGCGCGGTCTGCTCGACCTCGCGCCGGTCACCGCGACCCGGCTCCTGCCCGGCGACACGGAGGAGAACGTACCGGCCGGCTCCCTGGCCGTCGGCGACACGATCCTGGTGCGGCCGGGCGAGCGGGTCGGTGCCGACGGCAAGGTCCTGGTCGGGGCCAGCGACATCGACCAGGCCACCATCACCGGAGAGCCGCTGCCGGTGGCCAAGGGCTCAGGGGACGAGGTGTTCGCGGGAACGGTCAACGGCACGGGCGCTCTGCGGGTCCGCGTCGAGCGTGACCCGGCGGACTCGGTGATCGCGCGGATCGTGAAGATGGTCGAGGAAGCGTCCGAGACCAAGGCTCCCACCCAGCTGTTCATCGAGAAGGTCGAGCAGCGGTATTCGATCGGCATGGTCATCGCCACGCTGGCCGTCTTCACGATCCCGCTCGCCCTCGGCTCGGACCTTCAGTCCGCCCTGCTCCGCGCGATGACCTTCATGATCGTCGCTTCGCCGTGCGCCGTGGTGCTGTCCACGATGCCGCCGCTGCTCTCCGCGATCGCCAACGCGGGCCGCCACGGCGTCCTCGCCAAGTCCGCCGTCGTGATGGAACGCCTGGGTCAGGTCGACGTCGTCGCCCTCGACAAGACCGGCACCCTGACCGAAGGCACACCCCGGGTCACCGGCGTCCGCCCCGAGCCCGGTTCCGGTCTGGACGAGGACGCGCTGCTGGCGCTGGCGGCGGCTGCCGAACACCCCAGCGAGCACCCCCTCGGGCGCGCTGTCGTCCGGGCCGCCCGCGAACGCGGCCTCGCCATCGCCGAGGCGGCCGATTTCACCTCCGCCCCCGGAGCCGGTGTCACCGCCACGATCGGCGGGAGCACCGTTCAGGTCGGATCCCCGGATCGTCTTCTCGTCACCGGCGGCCCGGACGTCAGTGGTGTGGTGCGGGCGATCGAGGACGAGGGCCGCACCGCGGTACTCGTCCTGCGTGACGGCGGGCCGGTCGGCGTGCTGGGCATCGCCGACCGCCTCCGACCCGACGCGAAGGCGACGGTGGCCGCACTCCGCGAACTCACCGGACGGGCCCCGGTTCTGCTGACCGGAGACAACGAGCGCGCCGCCCGGCACCTCGCCGACGAGGCCGGGATCACCGAGGTCCGTGCGGGTCTGCTCCCGCAGGAAAAGGCAGCCGCGGTCAGGGAGTGGGAAGCCGAAGGCCGCCGGGTGCTGGTGGTCGGCGACGGAATCAACGACGCCCCGGCCCTGGCCGCCGCCCATACCGGCATCGCGATGGGCCAGGCCGGCTCCGACCTCGCTCTGGAGACCGCCGACGCCGTTGTCGTCCGCGACGAACTCGCCACCATCCCCGCCGTCGTGGCCCTCTCCCGCAAGGCGCGCCGCCTCGTCGTGCAGAACCTGGCCATTGCGGCCGTCTTCATCACCGTACTGGCGGCCTGGGACCTGATCGGGACGCTCCCGCTGCCGCTGGGTGTCGCCGGCCACGAAGGTTCCACCGTCATCGTCGGCCTCAACGGCCTGCGCCTGTTGCGCGAGAACGCGTGGACGAGCTCTGCCGGCAAGGCCACGGTCTGAGCGTGCGCGCCGCAGTCGTACGGGGGAGTCGCGGATCGTCGGCAGGGCCCGGCCCATCCAAGATCGGTCACCCGGGGGGCTCGGGTCACTACTATGCGTACATGACTTCCTGGAGCTGGTCGGATGCGGGCAGCAGCACCGACATGGTGGAGATCAACGGCATCGACCTCAAGCCGGACCCCCCGGAACCCGGCGAGGTGGTCACCGTATCGATCCCGGTCCACATCTCGAAGGCTGTCGAGCGCGGCGCCTGGATCGACGTCACGGTCAAGCTCGGTGCCGTCGAACTGGTCAACAAGACCTACAACCTGTTCGACCGGATCAGCGAGGGCGATCCCGGAACAGGCTCCTGGAACCTGTCCGTGGACACGGGGGTCACCGGGGACTTCATCGAGGTGGGCGACGCCGTGCTGACCGTAAGGCTGAAGATCCCCAGGGAGATTCCGCCGGCCAGGTTCGCCGTCGAGGCCCGCGCCTGCAACGCCGACGAGCACGACCTCTTCGCCTTGAACATCAAGGTCGACTTCGCGTACTGAGCGACGAACCCGGCGGCTCTTGACGAACCCCCGACCGGGAACCGGTCTCAGGCGCGGCGGACCCGCCAGAGCCAGATTGCCGTGCCGGCCAGCAGGGCGAGCGTCGCCAGGTTGGCCAGGAGGGCCGGGACGTCGCCCGACGAGTCGGCGTCGGACCATATCCAGATGCTGATGGCGACGGTCGGTAGGACGGCGCTGAGCAGAACGCCGGCGGTCTTCCGGGCGGAGCTCCAGTGCACCGAGGTGCAGAGCAGCACCGCGCCGATGACGCGGAACAACGTACTGCAGAACTGTACGGCGGGGACGTCGGGGAGGATCGCCGCCAGGAGGAAGGGGAGGGTGAGCATGAGGAGCGGGACCAGGGGGTGCACCTTGCCACGCCGGGCGGGTACACGGACACCGCCCGGGGCCGAGGCCCAGGCAGCCCCGTTCCCCGCCTCGGCCAGGGCTGTCGCCGCGATCGTACGGGGGTCCCCCAGCTCCGCCAGGACCTTGCCGACAGCGGTGTCGGGGCGCTCCGCGCGCGTCACCTCGACGTGTTCGGCGAGGTCGGCGAGGAGTTCCTGGCGACGGTCGGCGGGGAGTGCGGAGGCCTCGCGCTCCACGGCGGAGAGGTAGTCCTGTACGAGGTCGGCAGAGGTCTTCATGAGAGGTCTCCGGTGGAGGGGCGTGCGGCGGTCAGGAAGGTGTCGACGGCGTCGCGGAAGCCGGGCCAGACACGGGTGAACTCGTCGAGTGTGGCCCGGCCGCTGTCGGTGAGCGCGTAGTAGCGCCGAGGCGGTCCGGAGGCGGACTCCTGCCAGGTGGTGGTGACCAGGTCGTCGCGGCGGAGCCGGGAGAGCAGCGGGTAGACCGTGCCCTGGCTGGTGGCCAAGGCGCCGGACTCCTCCAGGGCATGGAGGAGTTCCACTCCGTAGCGGGAGCGGTCCCGCATCAGGGCGAGTACGCAGTACTCCAGGACCCCCTTGCGCAGCTGGGAGGCTGCCCGGGCCTGCTTGGTCGAATCACCTGGTTCCATGCGATACAAGGTACCTGGTGAGGCAAGCGGAAAGGAGGGGGATCCCGCCTGCCATCTCGCAGGCCGGCATGTGGCCCACGGCCTCCAGGGCGGCGTGGGTGCCTCTCCACCGGTCAGGTCACGGACCTTGGCAATGTGCCTTCCTTGCCGCGCTCGGTGACGACGATCGTGGCGCCGAAGAAGCGGCCGAGGCCGGTGCGTTGTGCCGGCCCATCAGGATGATCCGCTCCGCGCGCTCGAAGCCCGGCCCGGTAACGGCCTGCCCGTGCCGCCGGACGTCGGTCGGCGTGGATCAGCATCGAGACATCGGAGTTGTTCAGGGCCACCGCGCGGACGCGCACCAGCACCTGCCCCGTGCGAGAGTGACGTCGCCGCAGGCCGTGGGGTCGGGCGAGGGACCGGGCCGGGGAACGGCCGCGTCGCAGGCAGACATCGTTCACCATGGGGTGGCCTTCGGCATCGGGCCGACACGCCGTGTACGGAACCGCTCGTCCGCGCGCGCACCATCGCCGCCCACGTCAGCAGACCGGCGGATCGGATCGACGCGGGCCTGAGCCGACGGACGGTGCGGCGTACGAGTGCCGCACCGCGGGCTCAGGCCCGCCTTCACGCGGTCAGTTGCCCTGAATCTGCTTCCACTCCGCCTGGGCCTCGTTCAGCTTCTCGGCGAGGGTGTCGAGGAACTCCTTGGCCGTCATCTTGCCCAGGATCACCTTCTGGAAGCCCGGCTCGCTGTCGGCCTTGGACAGGGTGTTCCAGTCCGGCAGGTAGTACGGCAACTGCACGATCGTGGTGTCGCCGGAGAAGAGCGCCTCGGCGCCCAGTTTCGTGGCCTCGGCCTTGTCGAGCCAGGCGTCCTCGGCGGCATCCTGGTTCGCCGGGATGAGGCCCGCCGATTCGCCGAACTTGGAATTTGCCTCGTGGGATGCCGCGAACTCGATGAACTTCCAGGCCGCCGCCTTCTTCTCGGACGACTTGAACAGCCCAAGGCCGGACACGGGGTTGGAGACCATCACCCGGGTGCCGTCGGCGAGTTCAGGCTGCGGGATACCCCTGAACTTGTCGGTTCCCAGCGCCTTCACATGGTCCTGGTAGGAGCCCAGGTTGTGGTTGAGCATGCCGATGCTGCCGGAGTCGAACTGCGCGACCATCTTGGTGAAGTCGTTGTTGAGGTCGGCCGCAGGCGTGGCCTTCCGGTACAGGCCGACATACTTCTCCAGCGCTTCGACGTTCTTGGGATCGTTGACGGTGGTCTTCTTCTCGGCGGAGTCCCAGAAGGATTCGATGCCTGACTGCCCGTACATCGCGTCCAGTGCCTGGGCGATGGAACCGGGGCCGCCGCGGATCGTGTAGCCGAACACGTTCTTCTTCTTGTCCGTCAGTTCCTCGGCCGCCCTGTAGAAGTCGTCCCAGGTCCTGGGCTCGTCCAGCTGCGCCTTCTCGAACAGGTCGGTGCGGTAGTAGAGGACGCCGTTGGTAGCGGAGATCGGCACCGTGTACAGCTCGTCCCGGCCGCCGGCCGACTTCACGTTGTCGAGCATCGCCTTGTTCAGCTTGCCCTTCAGGGCGCTGTCCCCGATGCGCTCGTCCAGCGGCTCCAGTGCGTCCTGCGCGGTGATTCCGGCGATCATTGCCGCACCCACACCGCCGACGTCCGGCAGGCCACCACCCTGGATCGCCGTGTCGTACTTGGACTGCGCCTCCGTGGACGCCAGGCCGACGTACTCCACATCGATGTCGGGGTTGGCCTTCTCGAAGTCGGCGATGATCTCGTTCCAGACGGCTGTCCGGACGCCGCCGTTCTCGTCCCAGAAGACGATGCTTCCGGTGCCGGAGCCTTCACCGCCGCCGTCGGCCAGGCCGCTTCCGTCGTCGCCGCAGGCGGTTGCTGTCAGGGCCAGGGCGGAGGCCAAGGAGATCGCGGATGCGAGACGGCGACTGCGGTGCGTCTTCATGAAGGGCTCTCTTCTCTGAGTGCTCACTGCCGGGCTGTCCAGGCAGCCGGGTGCGGGACGAAGCCGTGCGGGATGTGTCGAGGGTTCTTTCGGTAAGGCGGTGGTGCGCGGAGTGCCGTCCGGGTCGGTGCTGTTCAGCGGCGGGGCGTCCTCGGCGCGGGCGCCGCTGCCGTGTTCGGGTTCGCCACCGGGAAGGTACGGGCGCCGGTCCGGCCGTCGCCGTTACGGCGCGGATCGGTCGGAGTTGCGGCGCGGTGCCCCGTGCCGGGCGGCGTGGCATCTGTGCGGTCGGCAGGCGGACCACAGGGCCGTCGGCGTGCTCATCCGCCCGCCCCGAGGCTCACGCCCGAGTTCCCGATCCGGTCGGAGGTCTCAACGACGTGCGTGCCGGTGCCGTGAGGTGGCCGGTCCGCAGTACCTCGGTCTCTCCGATTTCCTGCCCGTGGGCTGTTGTCCTGCGGAAACACCGATGTTGAGCGCCTCAGGCACGCACCGCGTGCGGGAAAGGACAGGGGGCGGGCTTGTCGGCATGGCGGCTCTCAGATCTCGTATCGCGTCTCATATATGACATATGAAGAACAACGCGATGAAGGTAAATCGGCCCACGGGCGCCGTCAATGCGCTGGACAAAAGAAAGTTCCCCACCTGACATCTGGGCAGTGGGAACGTCATGGTTGGGGTGGGAATCTTCCCTGTGTGCGTGAGTGCGGTTGTAGGCGAAAGGGTGGCCACTTTGCGAATGCCACTGGCTGCCGCGGTCGTTCCGGGGCGCTGCCCGTGCGGCGATCGGCGTTCACGGTCGGCCGGGTTCGGGGGAGAGGTATGGGTGCCCGGACAGGGGTGAACACGGCCCCCGTGCTGTCTCCGGTAAGGGCCGGTACGGCCGGTTCGCACCCTCGTCGCGCCGGTGCGGGACGTGCGCACGGCTGGTGGTGCGGCTCCGTGGATCCGGGGTCTGCGGGTGGCGAAGAGGGTCGGCGACCCGGAGTGCTGGATTCGGGATGCTGGATGAGTCGTTCGTGGTCGCGGGTCGACGAGGCTGGTCCGATCGAAGTGCTCGCGGGTCCCATGGGCGGCTGAATCGGTCAGGAATCAAGAAGCGCGGGTCACGGAACCGCACCTAGCATGATCGTCATGGACATCACCATTCACGCGAGCTTCCTCCCGCATGACGACCCGGACGCGTCCGTGGCCTTCTACCGCGACGTCCTCGGCTTCGAGGTCCGCAGTGACGTCGGACAGGGCAAGATGCGCTGGATCACGGTCGGCCCCCCAGGGGTGCCCGGCACGTCGATCCTCCTGGCCCCGCCCGCGGCGGACCCCGGAATCACCGAGGACGAGCGCCGTACCATCGCCGAGATGATGGCCAAGGGCACCTACGGCTGGATCCTGTTGGCCACCCCGGACCTCGACGGCACGTTCGAGAAGGTGCAGGCCGGCGACGCCGAGGTGGTCCAGGAGCCGACCGAGCAGCCGTACGGCATCCGCGACTGCGCCTTCCGTGATCCCGCGGGCAACCTGGTCCGGATCCAGGAGCTCCGCTGAGCCGTCCGGTCATTCCCGGCGGTGGCGCAGTGCTCGTGGGGGGGGCGTACGTTGACCGCCCCCACGGGGCGTTTCGACCAACTCGTCGACCTCGGCAAGCAGGTCGTCGTCATGGAGCCCGACCCCGCCCACCCGGCCCGCGCTTCAGGTGCTCGCGGACATCGAAGAAGAGGACTCCTCCCGTGTGCCACCCCTCGTGGGCGCGCGCACGCACCGAGGCCAAACGCCTGAGCGACCTCGTGCGGCTGCGCCGGATCCGTGACCGGATCGACCGGGAGTACGCGCAGCCGCTGGACGTCGAGGCGCTGGCCCGGGGCGAGCACATGTCGGCCGGGCACCTCAGCCGTGAGTTCCGGCAGGCGTACGGCGAGTCGCCGTACGGCTATCTGATGACACGGCGTATCGAGCGGGCGATGACGCTGCTGCGCCGTGGCGACCTCGGCGTCACCGAGGTCTGCTTCGAGGTCGGCTGCTCGTCGCTGGGCACCTTCAGTACGCGCTTCACGGAGCTGGTCGGTATGCCGCCCAGCACCTACCGGCGAGAGGCTGCCCGGGCCACCGCGGGCTTGCCGTCGTGCGTGGCGAAACAGGTGACCGGACCGATCAGGAATCAAGAAGCACCGGCCACCGAGCCGCAACTAGCGTGATGACCATGACATCAATCGAAGCAGTCACCCTCGACGTGGCCGACCCCACGGCCGCCAAGCACTTCTACGCCACCGCCTTCGGGCTGGACACCCAGATCCGCCTCCGGGCCTCAGGAGCACCCTCAACCGGCTTCCGAGGCTTCACGATGGCACTCACGGTCTCCCAGCCTGCCGACGTCAACAGCCTTGTCGATGCCGCGCTCGAAGCCGGCGCCACCCCGCTGAAGCCCGTCACGAAGTCGTTCTGGGGCTACGGCGGTGTCGTACAGGCCCCTGACGGGACGATCTGGAAGGTCGCGACCTCGGCGAAGAAGGACGCCGGGCCCGCCACCCGAAAGATCGACGAGATCGTGCTCCTGCTGGGAGCCGCGGACGTGATCGCGAGCAAGCGCTACTACCTGGGCCAGGGCCTTGCCGTGGCGAAGAGCTTCGGTCGCGTGTACGTCGAGTTCGAGGCAGGGACGAGTCCGGTCAAGCTCGCGCTGTACCGGCGCCGCGCCCTCGCCAAGGACGTCGGTGTCTCTCCCGACGGCACCGGATCGCACCGGCTCGTGATCGGAGGAGATGCCGGTGCGTTCGCCGACCCGGACGGGTTCGCGTGGGAAGCCGCATCGCCGGCACCCACGCCCTGAGGTGTCACTGATGCCCCGCCTGCCCCGCCTGCCCCGCCTGCGCCGCCTGCGCCGCCTGCGCCGCCTGCGCCGCCTGCGCCGCCTGCGCCGCCTGCGCCGCCTGCGCCGCCTGCGCCGCCTGCGCCGCCTGTCCGGTCGCCGGCCACGGACACCTGGCGGGTTCGGGCAGATGCGTGAACCGTCCCCAGCGTGTCGGCGATCGTTAGGGTTGACGCCTCGGACGGCCGGAGGACGGAGTCAGGGCATGCGGGTGACGATGACCAGTGCTGCGGCACGGACCGGCCGTACGAACGAGGACTTCACCGGCGCCGTACCGACGGCAGCGGTACTGGTCGACGGAGCAGGCATTCCCGGCACCGAGTCGATCTGCCGCCACGGCGTGGCCTGGTACGCCCACCGACTCGGAGGCAGCCTCCTCACCCTCTTTTCCCTCGCTCCGGACCGCAGTCTTTCCGCATTGCTCGCCGAAGCCATCGAGCGGACCACGGACGAACACCGGGACACCTGCGGCGTCACCGACTCCATCAGCCCGTCGGCGACCGTCGCCGTGCTGCGCCTGTCCGGCGGCCTCGTCGAGTACCTGGTGCTGGGCGACTCGGTCCTCGTACTCGACAGAACGGACGCCGCGCCGCTCGTCGTCTCGGATCCCCGGGAGGTGATCATCGGCAATTCCTACCGTCCGGCGCTCGAAGCCGCCGCGGAAGAGGGCGACGAGTACCACCGGGTGCTCCGGGACCTTCGTGCCAACCGGAACCGGCCGGGCGGCTTCTGGGTGGCCAAGGACGATCCGCGGGCGGCGGACGAGGCGATCACCGGAAGCTGCCCGATCTCCGAACTGACCGCTGCCGTCCTGCTCAGCAACGGAGCCGCCCGCATCGTGGACCGGTTCCGGCTCGCCGACTGGCCGGAGGTCATGGCCGTCCTGGCGACGGGCGGACCCGCCCACATCATCCGGCGAGTGCGGCAGGCGGAGGCGCGCCACGCGGTGAGGGCGGACGATGCGACGATCACGTACTGCACCGACCTCGGCGAGGCCTGAACGCGGAAGCAGGAGTGCGCTCGACTGCCGTCGTACTCGTGGGACTTGATGCGCCTCGGAGTGATGCGTACGCGCTTTCCACGGGAATGCTCCCGCTCCACTGACGGAGGGGGACTGCTGTGGTGGCGACGGTGACGGCGATCGGTGGGCTCCGCAGCCCTGCCCTACGCGCCACGGTCACGGAACACTCCAACTGGTGGCCGGACCTCGCCGCGTTCTGCTGAAGCGAACGGCGACCGGGCCGGCGGTTGGCGACCGGCGACTACGGCCTGTCCGACGGATCATCGCCCAGGGGGCGGAGATCCAGGCCGGCGACGGATGCCGAGGGCGGATCGCCCTCGGTGAGCAGCAGTGTGGTGAGCGCGTCGGCGGGGCCGGTCCTGAAGTGCACCTCCCCGCCCGGCAGGGCACCGCGCTCCTCGCCCCGTCGACCGGGAGGCGAGTTGGCCAACTGGCCCGCGACGTCCGGCCAGGGGGCATGCGCCAGCGCACCTTGTCGGCAGGTCTCTTTCCCCGAACGCACGCTTCTGCCTGACGGAACGGCGCGGTGACGGAGAAGTAGTCGGCGGCCGGAGCCGGAGCCGGAGATTGTGGACCGTTTCCGGGGTGGGGTGGGGTGGTCGCGAGGGTGCCCGGCTGCCGGT
The DNA here is from genome assembly GCF_045040375.1 of Streptomyces sp. NBC_01520. Taxonomy (NCBI): domain Bacteria; kingdom Bacillati; phylum Actinomycetota; class Actinomycetes; order Kitasatosporales; family Streptomycetaceae; genus Streptomyces; species Streptomyces sp. NBC_01520. Next base: position 135,598 of record NZ_CP109404.1, on the reverse strand, counting down.
GCGGGCGGGTCGCCCACTCCGGTGGTGATGGGTACCGGGTGGGTGCGTGCGGCTCAAGTTCGCCTGGAGCGTGGGCTGTTGTGCCGCCCCTGTGTACAAGGGCTGAGTCTTCTCGCCGCACCCGTCGAGTTCGGCCGGGCGGGACGGGTGTCAAGCCGAACCCTCGCTCGCCGCCCAGCCGTACACCCGACGCCAGGGGCCGTTCACAGGCGGCCTAAGGTTAGGCTAGCCTAATCGACATGAGAGCTGGTGAGAGCACTTCCGGTGCCTTGGATGCCCCGGTGGCTACCGGTGTGCCACGTACGCGTGGTCACGGACTGTCCGCCGCCGGGGTGAGCGTGTCGTACGGCCGGGTCGACGTCGTACACGAGGCGGCGATCGCCCTGCGGCCCGCCGAGGTGACCGTCCTCGTGGGCCCCAACGGCAGCGGCAAGTCGACGCTGCTGCGGACCCTCGCCCGGCTGCAGTCCGCACGTACGGGTTCGCTCACCGTCGACGCGGGAACGGACGAGGCCACCGACGGCTTCGCCCTCGGAGCCCGCGAGTTCGCGCAGCGCGTCGCGCTCCTGACACAGTCCCGGTCGACACCGGGCGGGCTCACCGTCCGGGACGTGGTCGACTTCGGCCGCTACCCCTACCGGGGCCGCTGGGGCCGTTCCGACCCCCGCGGCACCGCCGCGGTGGACCGGGCGCTCGGCCTCACCGGTGTCACCGACCTGGCCGGGCGGGGCGTCGAACAGCTCTCCGGCGGTCAGCTCCAGCGCGTCTGGCTCGCGAGCTGCCTCGCCCAGGAGACAGGCGTCCTCCTCCTGGACGAACCGACCACCTACCTCGACCTGCGCTATCAGGTCGAACTCCTCGACCTGATACGCGACCTGGCCGACGACCACAAGATCGCTGTCGGCGTCGTCCTCCACGACCTCGACCAGGCGGCGGCCGTCGCCGACCGGGTCGCCCTGCTCCACGCCGGACGCATCGTCGCCGACGGTGTGCCCGAAGACGTGTTCACACCGGAGCTGCTGTCGGATGTCTACGGCATCCGCATCGACATCGGCACCGATCCCTCGACCGGCCGGTTGCGCACCCGCGCGATCGGCAGACACCACGCCAGATCCGAAAGGCTCAGCACCTCCTCATGAGACGCCACCTCCTCACCACGGCCGCCGTCGCCGTCGCCGCCCTCTCCCTGGCCGCATGCGGGACCACGGAGCCCTCCTCCGAGGACTCCGCGGCGTCCGGCAAGACGGCCGAGAAGATCACCCTCACCGATGACACCGGCACCAAGGTGACCCTCGACGGCCCCGCGAAGAAGGTCGTCGCCACCGAGTGGAACGTGGTCGAGGACCTGATCACCCTCGGCGTCGCCCCCGTCGGTGTCGCGGACGTCAAGGGATACACCGCGTGGAACACCGCGGCCCCGCTCACCGGTGACCCCAAGGACATCGGAACCCGTGGCGAGCCGAGCATCGACACCGTCGCCGCCCTCGCACCCGACCTCGTCGTCGCCACCACCGACCTCTCGCCCGCCGTGGTGAAGCAGCTCCGCAAGGTCGCTCCCGTCCTGGAGATCACGGCCGCCGACGCCGCCGACCAGATCGGCACGATGACGGAGAGCCTCGACCTCATCGCGAAGGCCACCGGCACGACGGACAAGGCGGACGCCGCGAAGAAGGACTTCGAGGCGAGTGTCGCCGAGGGCAAGAAGGCCCTTGAGGGCGCCGGACTCGGCGGCGCCGAGATCGCCTCCGCCGACGGCTACGTCGCGTCCAACCAGGTCTCCATCCGCGCCTACACCGGCGGTTCCCTCCTCGGCGCCGTCAACGAGAGGCTCGGTCTGAAGAACGCCTGGACCATCGAGGGCGACGAGAGCTACGGCCTCGCCACCACCGACGTCGAGGGCCTCACCGGCCTCGGCGACGTCCACTTCCCGTACGTCGCGAACGACGCCGACGGTGACGCGTTCGCCGGCCCCCTCGCGAAGAACGCCGTCTGGAAGTCGCTCCCCTTCGTCAAGGACGGCAACGTGTACCGGCTGCCCGACGGCGTCTGGATGTTCGGTGGCCCCCGCTCGATGGAGGCGTACATCGACTCCCTCGTCGACGCCCTGACGAAGAAGTAGTCCGCCGTGGCCGTCATCGACAAGACCGCGGTCGGCAGTGACCGCACCGCCGCGGCCACGACAGGCGCGGTCGCCGTGACGGCCACGCTCGTGCTGCTCGTCGCGGTACTCGCCGCCGTCGACATCACCCAGGGCACCGCCGACGTCGGCGCGGCGGAGGTCTGGAGCGCGCTCACCGGTGAGGCCGGGGCGGGGGACGCCTCCGTCGTCGTCGCGTCCCGGCTGCCGAGGATGGTCGCCGCCGTCCTCGTCGGGCTGGCGCTCGGCACGGCCGGCGCGGCCCTCCAGGCGGTCAGCCGCAACGTGCTCGCCTCACCGGACACCCTCGCGGTGAACGCCGGCTCCTACCTGGCGCTCGGCGTGGTCGCCGTGACCGGAACCACCCTTCCGCTCCTGGCCTCGTCCGGCGCCGCGTTCGTCGGCGGACTCGCCGCCGCGGCGGTCGTGCTCGGACTGTCCGGGCTCGGCAAGGGCACCGTCCGGCTGGTCCTCGCGGGCAGTGCGCTCGCGCTGGGACTGAACGCGGTGACCGAAGCACTGCTGCTCCTCTTCCCCCAGCAGACCGAGGGCCTCTACCGGTGGGGCCAGGGAGGCATCGGCCAGAACGGCTTCGACGGTGTCGTCCAGATGGCCCCGGTCGTCGCCGTCGGCCTCGTCGGACTGCTCCTCGTCGCCCGCCGCGTCGACGCCCTGGCCCTGGGCGACGACGCCGCCCGGGGGCTGGGCGTACCCGTCCGCGGGACCCGGATCACCACCGTCGTCCTCGCCACCCTGCTCGCCGCGGCGGCCGTCACGCTCGCCGGCCCGATCGGCTTCGTCGGCCTCTGCGCGCCCGCGCTCGTACGACCCCTCACCCGCCGGTTCCGAGGGCTCGTCCGGTCACGGGTGAGCCTGCCCGTCGCCGGTCTCGTGGGCGCCGCGCTCGTCCTCGGCTCGGACGTGCTGCTGCGGGCGATCGTGCCCGCCGACACCGCCGTCGAGGTACCGACCGGCGTCGTCACGACCGTCGTCGGCGGCGCGTTCCTCGTCGTCATGGCGCTCCGGACGCGGGACACCGCCTCCGCGGACGCGCCGGACCGGCTGCGGATCCCGGGGCGCACGGCGTTCATCACCACCGTGGTCGTCCTCGCCGTCGTCCTCGTCGGTGTGATGATCGCGGCGGTGCTCCTCGGAGACTCGAAACTGCTGCTCGGTGACGTCGTCAACTGGGCGCAGGGCCGGGCCGGCCGAGTCGTCACGTTCGTCCTCGACACCCGGGTGCCCCGGGTGACGGCCGCGCTCCTCGCCGGTGCCGCGCTGGCCCTGTCCGGCACCCTGGTGCAGGCCGTGACCCGGAACCCGCTCGCGGAGCCGGGCGTCCTGGGTGTCTCCGGGGGCGCGGGTCTCGGCGCGGTCCTGCTCGTCACCACCGTGCAGGCACCCGGCTCGTGGGAGGTCGCGGGTGCGGCGTTCGGCGGGGCGGCCGTGGCCGCGGCGATCGTCTTCGGACTGGCCGCGCGGGGCGGATTCCGGCAGAACGGGCTGGTCCTGCTCGGGGTCGGCGTGTCCTCCGCCGCGGCGGCGCTGATCAGCCTCGTCATCGTGCTCAGCGACCCGTTCGACACGACGAAGGCGCTCACCTGGCTGTCCGGTTCGACGTACGGGCGGAACATGCCCGACGTGCTGCCGGTCGCGGTGGTCCTCGCCGCCGGCATCGTCGTGGCGGTCGTACGCCGCCGGGAACTGGACCTCGTAGCCCTCGACGAGGACACCCCGAGGCTCCTCGGCCTCGGCCTCACCCGGGCACGCTTCGGCCTCCTCGTCGTCGCGGTCCTGCTCAGTGCCACCGCCGTGGCGGCGGCCGGCACCATCGGCTTCGTCGGCCTGGTGGCACCCCACGCGGCACGCGCCCTCGTCGGCCGACGGCACGTACGCGTGGTCCCGGTCGCGCTCCTGCTCGGGGCCGTGCTGGTCTGCTTCGCGGACCTCGCCGGCCGCACGGTGATCGCCCCTGCCCAGCTGGGCGCCGGCCTGATGACGGCCGTCATCGGCGCCCCGTACTTCGTGTACCTGCTGGTCCGCACGCGACGCTGATACGGAGGCGGGGCGGGCACGGCCACAGAACCGGAAGCCCGCCCCGCCGCCGGCAAGGGCTCCTTCGCACCTGCCGCGCCTCAGCGGCACCTGATGCCCGTAGCGTCCGATCGGCTTCGCAGCCCGTCGGCGACCTGCTGCCGGCCGACGAACCCACGTCCGGGCTCGACCGCGACCTGGTCGAGCGCACAGTCGACGAACTTCGACGGCACGTCGACACCCCCGCCGGTACGGGCGTGCCCACCCCCACGACGGCACCGGACGCGCCCTGCTGATGATCACCCACGACCTCATGGCGGCGGAACGCATCGCGGACAAGGTGGCCGTCATGTACGCCGGACGACTCGTCGAACCTGCCGACGCGAAGGCCTTCTTCGGCACACCCGGACCCAGCCACCCCTGCAGCGGGGGCCTGTTGAACGCCCTTCCCGACCGGGGCTTCACGCCAACACCCGGAATGCCACCCGAACTCGGCGGCCTGCCCGCGGGCTGCGATTTCGCCGTCCGCTGCGCGAGTGCCACCGACACCTGCGCGCGCCGACCGCCGCCGACGGGCTCCGTCGCCTGTCACCATCCCTGCCTACCGGAGGGCATCCGTGCTTGAACTGCGGGCCATCACCGCCGGATACGACCGCCGGTCCCCCGTCGTACGCGATGTCTCCCTGACCGTCCAGCCGGGCGAGGCCGTCGGCCTGCTCGGTCCCAGCGGCTGCGGCAAGTCCACCCTGGGCCGGGTCGTGGCCCTGCCGCACCGCCCCGGCTCCGGCACCCTCCCGCTGGACGGCGAGCCCGTCCGCAGCCGGCGCCACCACGCACCGCGCGCTCTGCGGACCGCCTTCGGCTCGTCTTCCAGCAGCCCAGGCTTTCCTCCGACCCCCGCCTGCGGCTCGCCGACCTGATCGCCGGACCGCTCCGCGCCACCGGCCGACGGGAGGAGGCCGCCGAACGGGTCGCCGAACTGGCCGCCCCTCTCGGCCTCACCCTGGACCTGCGCGAGGTCAGCGACGGCCAACTCCGGCGCGCCTGCCTCGCCCACGCCCCCGGTGGCTGATCTGCGACGAGGCGACCGCGATGCTGGACGCGTCCACCACCGCCGCGCTCGTCGAGGCCATCGAGCACTACCGCGCCGCGAGCGGGGCGGGACTGCTCGCCGTCGGGTACGACAGGACACTCCTGCGCCGGTGGTGCGATCGCACGGCGCACCCGGGACACCTGACGGCCGGAGGAGGGCTGCCCCTGACGCCCGGTGCGGGGCCGACCCGCGACGCGATGCTTCGCCGTTCCCCCTGACGATGCCCCGGAGCCATCCGATTGACAGAGTTGGCTAACGTCATTAGCTTATGGCTAACAGGATTAGCCAGGTTGGGAGATGTTCATGACCGAGTACCTTGCCGTCGACGGCGGCACGATCGCATTCGAGGTGGCGGGGTCCGGCCCGCTCATCGTTCTCGCGCACGGCATGGGCGACAGCCGCGCCGCATACCGTGCGATGATTCCGCAACTGATCGCGGCAGGCCACCGGGTCGCCGCGGTCGATCTGCGCGGCTGCGGCGAGTCCGGCGTCGACTGGCCGGCCTGGAGCCGCACCGCCATCGCCGGTGACCTGCTCGCCGTGATCCGTCACCTGGGCGGCGGCCCGGCCGTACTCGTCGGCCACTCGATCTCGGGTGGTGCCGCCACCGTCGCCGCGGCACAGGAGCCCTCTCTGATCAGCGCGGTCGTCGAGTTGGCGCCGTTCACCCGCAAGCAGTCGATCCGCCTCGGTGACCTGCGGGTGAAGCGCTTCCGGCAGGGCATGCTGCGGCTGCTCGGCGCGGGCGCGCTGGGTAGCGTTGCGCTCTGGCGCTCGTACCTCGACGTGGCCTACCCCGGCGCGAAGCCGGCCGACTGGACGGAACGGCTCGGCCGTATCGACTCCCTGCTGCGCGAGCCGGGCCGGATGAAGGCCCTGCAGGCCATGGGCCGGAGCGCGCCGACCGACGCCGGTGCACAGCTCGGCAGCGTCCGCTGCCCGGTCCTGGTCGTGATGGGAACCCTCGACCCCGACTGGGCCGACCCGCACGCGGAGGGCTCCGCGATCGTCGACGCCCTGCCGTCCGGCCTCGGCCGCCTGGAGATGATCGAGGGGGCCGGGCACTACCCGCACGACCAGTTCCCCGACCAGGTCGCGTCGCTCGTGCTCGCCTTCCTCCGATCGGACGCCGCCCGTGCCTAGGGCCGGTCTGGACCCGGCGGCCGTGGTCGCGGCCGGTGCGGCCCTCGCCGACGAGGTGGGCCTCACCAACCTCACCATGGGCATGCTGGCCGAGCGGGTGGGCGTGCGTACCCCGTCCCTGTACAAGCACGTGAGCAGCCAGGAAGACCTCACCCGGCGCATCGCCGCCCTGGCCCTGGGCGAGGCCGCCGACGCCGTCGGCGGCGCGGTGCGGGGGTACACGGGACGCGATGCCCTGGCAGCCGCGGCACAGGCCTTCCGTGCCTTCGTCCTTGAGCACACCGGCCGGTACGCCGCGACGATCGGCGTGGAACCGTCCGGCCCGGACGATCCCCTGGCCACCGAGGGGGAGCGGCTCCTCGGCGCGTTCACGGCGGTCCTGCGCGGCTACGAGATCGCCGAGCCCGATGTGGACCACGCCCTTCGCCTGCTCCGCAGCCTCTGCCACGGCTTCGCCACGCTGCAGGCGGGCAACGGCTTCCAGTGGAGCGCCGACGTCGACGAGAGCTTCGAGTGGCTGATCACCTTCGCCGACCGGGGCCTGCGCGCCATGTGAGCGTATGCGGCCGTGCCGACCGCTGAACGCCACCACGGGTCGGCACGGCCGCATACGCCCCACGGTGTGCCCACCCCGGCACCCCCGCCACGTGGCGGCCGTCCGGGGCCCGGCGCAGACTGGGCAGGGACTACGGCAGTCCGGAAGGGCTGGGACCATGGGCGACTACGCTGACCTTCCTGGTGTCAGGACGTGGTACGAGACCGAGGGAACCGGCGATCCGCCGGTCCTGCTGCACGGCGGCTTCTGCACCAACGACACGTGGGGTGCGCGCAGCGCGCGGACCTGGCCGCCGCCTACCGTGTACTGCTGCCCGAGCGGCGCGCGCACGGACACACCCCTGACGTCCCAGGCCGCTCCCGTACCAGGACATGGCCGACGACACCGTGGCCTTCCTGGAAACGGTCGTGGGAGAACGGGCGCATCTGGTGGGCTGTGCGACGGGGGCGTCGTCGCGCTGCTCGTCGCCATCGCGCGGCCCGACCTGGTCCGCAAGGCCGTGGTGATCGGGGCCAACTTCCGTCCCTCTCCCGAGTGTTTCGTCGAACCCGCGATGCTCGACGAGAGGCGAGGAGGGCATGATGACCGCCACCTACACCTTCGACGTCTTTTCCAGCCTCGACGGCTACGGCGCCGCCGGCGGCAACTGGACCGGCTACTGGGGCAAGCAAGGCCCGGAGCTGCTCGACCACCGCCTCGCCCTGTACGGCGATGAACAGCGGATGATCTTCGGGGCCAACACCTATCGGGTGTTCGCGCAGATGCTCGCATCGAGCACCGACGAGTCCGAGGTGCGTGACCCGTGGGTCACACGGATGAGGAGTCTTCCGGCAACGGTGGTGTCGACCACCCTGGAAGGTCCCCTCGACTGGCCGGACGCGACTGTCGCGAACGGCGATGCCGTGGACGTCGTCGCCCGGCTCAAGAGGGAGTCCGACGTACCGCTGCGCTCGCACGGCAGCCTGTCGATGAACCGGGCGCTGATGGCCGCCGGGCTGGTCGACCGCGTCCAGGTGACGCTCTTCCCCGTGATCACCGGCCGGACCGGGCTGGATCCGATCTTCCGTGGTGCGGCCGATTTCGACCTTGAGCTGATCGAGCACCGGACGCTCGACGGCCGCGTCCAAGAGCTCGTCTACCGGCCCACCCTGCACGTCTGAGCCCGTACGGAAACCCGCACCCGGCGCAGCGGCCGAGTCCGCCGTTCCCGAATGTCGCGTAGGCCCCCGTGAAGATGACGAGCGCCGGTCAGGCCCGCGCCGCTTGGAGGTGCGGACGGCCGGGGGCAGGGGACTTCAGGCCGCCGCGGCCGTCTGCGCGCCCAGTGCCGCGAACAGCCAGTCGTGCGCGGACCCGGGGGTCGGTTCCGGCGGACCGCCCGGCGGGGTGATCACCTCGGCGACCAGATCCCAGTAGCGGTCGATGCGCGGATCGGCCGCGAGCTGCCCGACCAGCAGCCGACGGAACGCAGGGGTGTCCCGGCTGCCGTACGAGCTCGCGTACGCGTCCACGAAGCTGTCCAGCTCCTCGCCCGGGCAGGGCGCCCGGCCCCGGCGCACTGGTGTGCCGGCGAGCTCGTACGCCTGAGCCAGACCGGCGTACAGCACAGCCGATGCGCGTGCCCCCGCGCCCTTGTGCGCCTCGGGCTGCGGTCGTTCGGCGCCGGTGCACGGGCGGGTCACGAAGGCGTTCAGCCGGGCGAAGGCGAGGACCTGGGCCGGTTCCGGATCCACGGGCGGCTCGGGGACCGCCGCCTCCAGGAACGCCGCCGTCGCCTCGGCCGGCATCCGCGGCGGCAGCCACGCCCGCCAGAACCGGGCCAGCGGTGCGGTGCTCGGCGGGGCCGCCACCGCACCGATCAGGCGCAGCCGGTCCGCCCGGTCCCCTGGCGGGCACTCCTGTACCAGCCGTAGCCCCGCCTCCCGCCAGCGCAAGGCCCGGAGTTCCGAGCCGAGTTCGCGCAACCGGCCCGCGACGGCGTCCTCCAGCACACTGCCCGCCCCGGCCTCCTCCTCGTCGATGACGCGGTGCACCTCGCGCACCGGCAGACCGAGGGCACGCAGGGATCGGATCAGACGCAGCCTGTCCAGCGCCTCGGGGCCGTACCGGCGATGCCCGCCGGCGCTGCGGGAGGCTTCCGGCAGCAAGCCCCGATCGGAGTAGAAGCGGACGGCCTTGACGGAGACGCCCGCGCGCTCGGCGAGTTCGCCGATGCCGCACAGGCCGTCGGGCGACGTGAACACTTGAACCTCCCTCAGGGGGAGCTCCTAGCGTACCGGCGAGCGGCGACGGGCGGTCGTAGCCGGTCTGCCGACAACGCCGTACCGAGTACCGATTCGCGATGACGAAATCCGATGACGACTGCCGAGGAGAGGCCCATGGCCGTATTCATTCTGGTGTCCGGCATGTTCACCGGCCCACACGTATGGGAGGAGACTGCCGCGCAACTGACGTCGGCTGGGGCCGAGGTACACACCGTGCCCCTCACCGGACTCGGACCGGGGGACAACCGTGGTGTCGCACCGGCCGGCACCGACCTCGGAACCCACATCGCGGACGTGCTCGCGGTGATCGACTCGATCGGCGCCACGGGCGACCAGGGCGGCCAGGGCGGCCAGGAGATCGTGCTGGTCGGCCACGACTACGGCATCCACCCGGCGCTGGGCGCCGCCGACCGGCGTGCTGAGCGCATCGCACGCGTCGTCCACCTGGACTCCGGGAGGCCACAGAACGGCGTTCCCGCCCTGGCCGCGGTCCCCGACCAGTCGCTGCGCGAGGAGTTGGCCGCAGCGGTCGGAACAGACGGCGCCGACGGGGAACTGCCCTCCCCGGCCCGTGACGAGTGGCAGCGCTGGGGCAGCACCTCGGGCATCCCCGACGCGGCGCTGGACCGGCTCACCGCCCTGGCGGTGCCGCAGCCGCTGCGCACCCTGTTCCAACCACTGCGGCTGACCGGCGCGGTGGCCTCGTTGCCCGTCACCGGGGTGCTGTGCAACGGGAACGGCGCGAGCATCGAGATGGTCCAGATGCTGGTGGGCTTCGGTGACCCTGCTCTCCGGGCACTGACCGACCCCGGGGTGACCTTCTTCGAACTCCCCACCGGCCACTGGCCGATGCTGTCCCTCCCCACCGAGCTGGCCCGAGTACTGCTGCGGGCCGCCGCAGGTGAAGGACACCGGCTGGTGGCACCGGGATCCGCTGAACCGCCCGCGCACCTGCGGCCGTTCCTGCTGGACGTCCCCGAGGTCCCCCGCGAGCGGACCGCGAACGTCGACCTGTACCTGCCCGACGCCGATGGACCCCGCCCGGCCGTGGTGTTCGTGCACGGCGGACCGGTGCCCGCCGAAGCCAGGCCGACCCCGCGGGACTGGCCGACGCTGGTGGGGTACGCCAGGTACGCGGCAGGGCAGGGCGTGGTGGGCGTGACCCTCGATCACCGCCTGCACGACATGGCCGACTACAAGCGCGCCGCCGCGGACGTGGCCGCCGCGGTGGACCTGGTCAGGGCCGATCCACGGGTGGACGCGGACCGGGTCGCCCTGTGGTTCTTCTCCGGCGGCGGACTGATCGCGGCGGACTGGCTGAGCTGCCCTCCGACGTGGCTGCGCTGCCTCGCGGCCAGCTATCCGGTCCTGGCACCGCTCCCGGGCCAGGGACCGGTCGACGGCCGCTTCCGCCCGGCGGAGGCGGTTGCGAGCGCGGGCGCCCTGCCTGTCGTGGTCACTCGGGTCGGACGCGAGATGCCCGGGATCGCGGCCACGGTCGAGCAGTTCCTGACCGCGTCCAGGAACTGCGGGGCGGACGTCCGGGTCGTCGACGTGCCGCACGGCCGCCACAGCTTCGAGACCCTGGACAGGACGGAGGAGTCGCGCGAAGCCGTACACCGCGCCATGCGCTCGGTACTGGCCCACCTGAAGGCCTGAACAGAGCGCGTCCATCTCGGCACCGTCACCGCCGCCGCGCTGCTCGTCTGGCTCAGGTCATGACTCCAGGAACGGCATGATGGTGGCCGGCAGGTGAGGATGGGCCAGGATGTCGTAGTGGCTGGCGCCGGGCAGGACGGCCAACTGGGCGCTGGAGCGGCCCGAACCGTCGAACCCGGCATCCCTCAGCCCGCCGCCGAGCAGGGCGAAGAACTCCACCATGTGCGCGGGACGGATGGCATCGGCGTCGCCGAAGACCAGCAGGGTCGACGCGGTGACGGCGGAGATCTCGGCGCTCCAGTCGTAGTCCTGCTGCTTCAGCTCGGCCGTCCTGCCGACCAGCACAGACCAGTCCTGGGGCCTGGGCGCGATCCGGGAGTAGAGCTCGTAGACCGGGGACTGCTTCATCATGTCGGCAGTCTGGGCACTCATCTGGTCCATCGCGGCGATGACTTCCGGGTGCCAGCCGTCCCGCTTGCAGGGCGTGGAGACGACCACGAGCCGGCGCACCGCCTGTGGGTGCTGGATCGCGACCCGCAGTGCGACATCCGCACCCGTGGAGTAGCCCAGCAGGTCGGCCTGCTCGATGCCGAGGTGCTTGATCAGAGCAGCGATGTCGTCCGCCATCAGTTCCGGGCGCAGCGGACGGTCGATGTCCGCGGTGCGCCCGTGACCCTGCAGATCAACCAGGATCACCCTGCGGCTCTCCGACAGTGCCGGTACCAGCGGCGCAAACATCTCTCCCGCTCCCAGCCCGCCGTGCAGCAGGATCAGGGGCTCACCGGAACCATGCTCCTCGAAGTGCAGGGACAGGCCGTTGACCTCTGCGTAGCTCATCGCATCACCTTTCGTCATGATCGCTGCGAGGGGGTAGACCGTAGCGGCCCGTGAAACTCATCGGTCACCCCACAGACAGCGGCCCTAGACCGAAGAGACACGGCCCAGTTCTTGGCCGCCAGCAATTGCAGCTCCTGGAATTGCCGCTTGTCGGTTGGCTTCGGCTCGCAGAGCACCCGGGCGATCTCGCTCACGCCGACATCGCGCAGCAGCCCCGCCAGACAGTCGGGCGACCAGCGATAGGCCGTCATGACCGAGTGGTCGAAGGACTGCGTCGGGATCGCGGAGTCGTCGGTGGCGAAGCAGCTGATCAGCAGGTGGCCCCCAGGGGCCAGGACCCGGGCGAACTCCGCGACCACGGTCGGGAGGTCCTGTGGTGGGATGTGGATGATCGAGGATCGCGAAAGTACCCCGCCCAGCGCGCCGTCCGCGATGTCGAGCGCGGCCATCGAGCCCACCTCGAACCGCAGCTCCGGGTTGGCCTCCCGAGCCAGCCCGATCATCGCGGGCGACGCGTCGACACCGAAGGCACGCAGTCCCAACCGCCCCAGATGAGCGGTGATATGCCCGGGCCCGCAGCCCACATCCGCAACCTCGCCCTCACCACCAGCGCGTACCGACTCGGCGAACGCGGCGAGCAGCGCACGCTCCAGCGGCCGGTCGCGCAGAGTGCCGGTGAAGTGCTGTGCGTAGCGCGTGGCGACGGCGTCGTAGGCATCACGGGTGGCGGGGAGGGAGTCCAGTTCGACCATTTCGGGAATGTAGCGGGTGCCACTGGACATGGGGGCGTTCGGTTCACATGGACGGGGGCGGCTTCGAGCACCGAAGCCTCGTACCGTGGCCCGATGGGGAATGTATTCGGCGGTGGGGAACAGAGTCTGTGCCTGTCCAACGGTGGTACCGAGGTCTTCATCGACGTCCTGATGCTGGCGGTGTCCGAACTCGCGGATGACGAGTGGGACTTCCGCTTCGCAGGCCTTCTGGCGCTGCAGGACCAGAACGTGATGGGACGCGGGTGCGTCGGATTCGACCTGCGGGACATCGCGTGGGGTACCACTTCGAGGCGGCGCGCCAGGTCGAAGGCATTCGTGCTGCGTACGACCGCGCTCGCGTTGAACCGCCACCGCTGGAGCGATCTGGGGTACGACCCTCCTTACGCCCAGCAATACCTGCACCGGTTCCAGGACATGGTCGAGAACTTCGTGCCGACCGGCGACACCGAGCGGACCTATGTCTTTCCTGGCCCTGAGGAGTGTGTGCCGGCTTCGTGTGTGCGGCATCGGATTCTGAGCGCGCTTCCGCACTGGGAGGGTTGTTTCCTGTGTGTGAGGTGAGGGCTCTCAGAGTGTGGTATGCGATCTCATGCCTGGCTTGTCATCGCTCGATGGGGTGACGTTGAGGCATTGTTGCCGCTCAAATGTTCGGAATTCGCTTGGGTGGTGGGATGAGTGGTCGCAAGCCGTACTCGAGTGACGTCTCCGACGCGCAGTGGGCCCCCGTCGAGCCCGTGATCACGGCATGGAAGGCCGGACACCCGGCCTCCAACCCGTATGCCCACCTCGCGCGAGTTGCCCCGCACAAGAGCGCAAGACCGGTCTGTAGGTTGCAGTCGCCGACCCCTTCGGCCCCCCGGAAAAAGCGTGCGGTTGCAAGCCTGCCATCCGCCAGCAGTGCATGCTGGCCCAGGAGCTGACATGCGTTTGCCTGATCCTGCGACATCCGATGCAGCAGCGCCACAATGTCGGTCGGCGCGGCTGGGGGAACAGAGAAGTTCGCGCTCACGGCCGGGACGGTGGAACGATGCCGGTGTCCAGCTGGCATGCAAGGCCCCTCGAACCGGCGAGCAGGCCCCCGCAGCCGCTGCTGTCTTGCGCATCAGGAAGTAGCGGCGTTGCAGTGTTTCTCGCGAGCCACCCAGTACTGGGCATGGTCTCGTCCGTGTGGCTGCGCAGCGCTGCGGGGTTGCGGTGCTTCCAGCAGATGGGCGCCTCGATTGCTGCGCTTGCTCCCTCTGCCGCGGCGGCGCGGAAGGCTTCTGCCCAAGCTCGTCGCTACGGGGCGGGGTCTGGTCCGGTGCCCGCGGAGGGCGGTTGGAGCGTGCCGAGGAGGGCTCCGAGGGGGCGGCGAGGCGGCTGTGGGGCCACTAGGGGTAGGTGCGCGGTACTGCTGCGCGTAGCGGATGTCTCGGGTAGCCAGACTGAGGGCAGTGCCTGACCGACCAGCTCCGGGGTGAGGTGTGCCTGTACCTGGTCGTGAATGGCCTTGAGGGACGATTCGTGCGCGGCTTCGGGCCGATTCGGATCGGCCAGCGCGTTCCGATGGCTTTGAGCAGCATCCCAGAGCGGGTGGTCTTGGTGAGCGCGCAGTGATCCGAAAGAGCCTGGTTCGAAAAGTTCGACGGGCTGTGCCTCTTTCCAGCTCTGGACGATATCCATGCCGTCACCGCCGCTGAGGTAGCTGAGGGCTATGGTGCCCGATGTCAGTCTGGCCAGACCAGAATTGCTCCCCGCCTGGATTCCCCAGGTCTCGAGGCAGAAGGTCCAGCTTCCCAGTGTGCCGAAGCGCAGCAGGCTTCCTGGGTTTGTGTGATCCACCAGATTTTCGGATGTGTTCAGAGTCAACAACGCACATGTTGTTTCCTGTGCGCCGAGCCGCAGCAATATCTCTGCCGGCGAGGTGTCCCGGACGTAGGTCAGGCAGAACGAAGGCAACCCCATCTCGAGAACCGCGCGTTCCGGCGCCATGTCAGGTTCCGGCGACGTATTCACTGGGTCTTCTCCTTTGCGGAAATGGGATGGGGTGGCCGTACTGATTCTGTCAGAAATGCAGATTGGCAGTGAACTTCTCACCGTCAATCACGTGCTGGCTTGAGATGAAACCGCTGTACTTCGCTCCGGCATCCGTGTTCTGCTGGAGCGGTACGTGGGCGCGTATGCAGGGTTCGTTCTTCGTCACAGGCCGCGAGGGATCGAACTCGTAGAAATTCCACGATCCGTTTTCGAGTAGTGGGACGATCTCAGCACACAAGCCGCCATTTGTTCCGCCCTCGTACGTGTCGGCGAAGGGGTACTCGTCGCAGGAGTCCGTCGGCACGAGGCTGTCGTCTCTGACGAACGAAACAGTCGAGCCCTCCTCACACGTGTTGGTTCGGATCGCGAGTTTTGTCATCCAGGCGTGTCGGCGGGCTGTCAGTGGCTCCGGGGTGGTCGCTGAGGTGCAGCTGCGCCCAGGCGTAGCCTGCTGCTGCGGCCCCGTACTTGTCGTCGATGGGAAGATCGAAAAACCGGGCGCACGCTGCTTACGACGCACCCCGTCACAGTGTTCTTCTCCATGGTCTTGTCGCATCGAACCCGACTGAGAGACGACCACACCGCAGGCACCGTGGCCGTTGCGCCACGAGGCGGCGGGGCTGTGAAGGTGTAACTGGGTACGGGGAAGTGTTCGGCACCAGATGCCGGAGAGTCGGTATAAGAGATGATGGACGCCGCACTCGCTCCGGGCGTCATTAGCACCCCGGTGCTCGCCAGAAGAGGGTTGTCTTGCTGAGCAGAGCAGGGTGAGGAACAGTCCGCCGTGAATTTGACGACGGTGCTGGCCAGGGCGCCGCCACCGGAAATCATTGTAATGAGTCCATCTTCCTTCCAGGAGCCCGACCTTGGCTTCAAGGTCGCCTGTCCGGTGAGAATGAAGGTGGCAGTGCTGACTACACCTGTCTTAATGTCGGTGAACGTGGAAACGACGTTCATGTTATAGCAGTATGAAAGCCTCCTCGCGGTCCACGTGTTGGGAACCACGGAACAGCTGGAAACCGTGTTGTCGCCCGATCCCTGGTCCTCTTCATGGGCTGGCTCTCCCAGGACTGAGGATATTCGTGGTGAATGAGGCGCGATGTGCGTGCACAGCACTCCCGGCCCGGCCGTGGAGGACACTGTCCTCGCGGGCATGTCGGAGCAGACGGGGGCAGTTTCCTCGATGGCGGTCGACAGTTGCGGCGCCGCCCGTGCCCTCAACTCGGCTTTCACCTGTGCTGGTGAAAGTGCTCCCAGTAACTTTCCCTTTTCCCAGGGAAGTGGGGCGGCTTGTGCCGCGGAGTTGGCTGTGAGGGTATGTGCAGCACTTAACCCCAGGGTAGTCAGTGCGGTCAAGGTGCGTCGCCCCAGGCGAAACAGAGAAGTCCTCCTGCTGATCTTGAGCGGTGCGGTCGGAGAGACCCTACAACTTGCGACCACTGAGCCAGGGGTGAGGATTCATCTGCGCCAACAGGAAGAGTCAATCGGCGGATTCCCGTGCATCGTCCTTGCGACGAGCCGAGGTTGCAGCCGCAGATCCACGGTCGGCACACGGTGATAAGTCCGGCGGCTCCGGAGCCGGGTATCACCTGAGGCGCAATCGCTCTTCGGTACGCGATTGGCTCCTACACAACCAGGCGAGCGGATGAGGTGGCGGTCAACGGCTGCTGCGGGCGCAGGCGAAGGTGACCGGAGACGAGGACGACTTGCCAGCTTGGAGGCGGTCCTGTCCCGCATTCCCGATTGACAGCGCGCCCTCCCGGGCATCCAGACGCCGCACAGGGCAACGGGCCGCGCACCCCTGCGCCCGGCCCAGCCCAACTTATCGACGGAGCGCACCCTCTCCCTGGACGAAAAGAAGTTGGAGCCTGGCTCGGAACCTTGCATCGGGGGTCCAAGCCGCGTGCCGGGGAAAGGGCTACCGCCGCCGGACCACCGGCCGGGCACCGGACCCGGTCCCGGAGCTGCTGGCGGCGCTGACCCCCTTCGTCGACGGCGCCGCCCTCCGCAGCGCCCAACCCGCCCAAAACCTACACTCAGAGTGCGGTACACGATCCTATGCCTGGCTTGTCATCGCTCGATGGGGTGACGTTGGGGCATCGTTGCCGGTCAAGTGTTCGGGATTCGCTTGGATGAGTGGTCGCAAGCCGTACTCGAGTGACGTCTCCGACGCGCAGTGGGCCCTGGTCGAGCCCGTGACCACGGCATGGAAGGCCGGGCACCCCGTCGGTCAGTGGCCACCAGGGCAGATACGCGATGCGGGGGATCGTGAACGCGATCCTGTACCAGAACCGCAGCGGCTGCCAGTGGGATCCTGCTCCCTCATGACCTGCCGCCCGCCGGCGCGGCGAGTACTACTTCTACAAGTGGCGTGACGACGGCACCGACCAGACCATCCAAGATCTGTTGCTGTGGCAACTGCGGGAGAAGAGGCGGCAATTAGCCGACTCGAGCCTGGTCATCCTGGACACGCAGAGTATTCATGCCGCCGTCGGCGTTCCGGCCACCACGACGGGCAAGGATCCGGCGAAGAAGGTGCCGGGGCGCAAGAGATGCCTGGCCGTGGACGTATTGGGCCTGGTCGTCGCAGTCGCCGTCCTGCCGGCCAGTGCGCACGACAACGCCGCCGGTATCGCACTGCTGGACGGCGTGGCCGCCCAGACGGACGCGGTGCGTAAATCCCCCTGGTCGACCAGGGATTCAAGAAGAGCGTCGTCGACCACGGCAAGCAGTACGGCATCGACGTCGAGATCGTCGAACGCAACCCCGCTGACACGGGCTTTGTCCCGCAGGCCAAGCGCTGGGTGGTGGAGCAGGCGAACGGGATCCTGATGTTCTACCGGCGGCTGGTCCGCGACTACGAACACCGACCCGCCAGCTCCCGCTCCCGCGTTTTCTGGGCGATGACCTCCGTGACGGCCCGCCGCCTCACCGGCGCCACCATCCCCGCCTGGAGGACACCGTGACCGAAAACCCGCAGATCAGCGCCGTCCTGGCCTACGTCGAGGCCCGCGAGCGCGAACTGGGCGAACAGGCTGGACAGCTCCGCTCCCGTATCGAGGACCTCACTGCCCACCTCGGCGAACTCGACGCGGAAAGCGAGAACCTGCGCATCACCCGCAAGACTCTCCTTGCCATTCCCCGACCTGATCCCGTCGAGGAGACGCCCCGCCCTGACGTGCCGGACCACCCGGCCTACCAGCAGATACTCACAGCCCTCACCGGTGCTGGTCGGTGGGTGTGGGCTTGTGGTGTGTGTTAGGTCCTTGGTCTGCCGTTCGTCCTGAGGAGCATTGAAGGTATCTGGTTCAGGCTGAGATGCCTGGTTCGGGCGAGGCATTCTCACCGAACCTGAATCTGATCCTGAATCTGAGCCTGGATTCGGGTTGTTCTCTCAGGTCTTTGAGTTTGATGGTGTGTTTGCTTGGCTGGGTGATTTGTTGGTTCTGATGGTGTGTTTGTTTTGTGGGTTGCTTGTTGGTGGGGCTTTGGCTGTTGGGTTGTGGTGGTGGGTTGTGTCTTTTCTTTTTGTTTGTGTTACCAGCCGGTTTTGATGGTGTGGGTGATGTGTTTGAGGTGGGTGGGGGTGAGCCACCAGCCGACGGGGATGGAGATGTGTTGGTGGGTGAGGGTGTCGAGTTGGGGGAGGGGGGTGGTGTAGGGGTGGGTGGTGGTGTAGTGGTCGTTGCGGTGGTGGATTTCGCTGGTGGTGATGCCGTTTTGGTTGAGGTGGTGGGTGAAGGCGGTGCGGTTTTCGACTTTGAGGGTGTAGTAGAGGAAGGAGGGGTTGCGGTCGGGTTTGCGTTGGGTGAGTTGGAGTCCGGGGGTGTGGGCGAGTTCGGTGTCGTAGTAGGCGGCGTTTGCGCGGTGTTTTTCGAGGTTGGTGTCGGCGAGGGTGAGGTTGGCGAGGCCGATGGTGGCGTTGATGTCGTTCATGTTGGCTTTGTAGCCGTATTCGGGGATGTCGTTTTTGAAGCGGTTGGGTCCGCTGTCGCGGTCGATGCCGTACCAGCGGAGGCGGCGGGCGCGTTCGAGGAGGTCGTCGTCGGGCAGGACGAGGAGGCCGCCGTCGCCGGTGGTGAGGTGTTTGACGGCCTGGAAGCTGTAGACGGCGATGTTGCCGTGGCCGCCGAGGGGGGTGTTTTTGTAGGTGGCGCCCCAGGCGTCGGCGCAGTCTTCGATGACGCGGGGGCGGTTGCCGTGGTCGTGTTCGGCCTGGTCGAGGATGCGGTTGAGGTGGTCGAGGTCGACGGGGTAGCCGCCCCAGTGGACGAGGACGATCGCGCGGGTGGTGGGGGTGATTTTCCGGGCGAGGTCGTCGAGGTCGAGGTTGAGGGTGTCGGGGTCGGTGTCGACCCAGCGGATGCGCATGTTGTTGGCGAGGATGGGCCAGTTCGTGGCGGTGCAGGTCAGGGCGGTGGCGAGGACTTCGCCGTCGTGGGGGGTTTCGGTTGCGACGAGGTGGAGGGCGAGGTGGAGTCCGGCGGTGGCGCTGCTGACGGTCAGGACGCGGGGGTTGTCCAGGCGTTGGGCGAGGGCGTGTTCGAGTTCGTCGACTTTGGTGCCCTGGCCGATGTAGCCGCTGTCCAGGACCTGGCCGACGAGTGCGGATGCCTGGTGGGACATGGCTACTTTGAAGAGGGGGATCATGTGTGTGGTTCCCTCGGTGGGTGGGGGCGCCCGGTGGGCAGGGTGTGGGTGGTGGGGCGGGCAGGGGTGTCGGTGGTGGGCGGGGGTGGGGTTTGTGCGTGGGTGACGCGGGCCGGTGGTGGGAGTACGGGCACGGGTACCCATGCGGTGCCGGCGGTGCGGTGCCGGTAGAGGTGTCCGGTCACACGGGTGCCGGTGTATCCGCCTGTGGGCAGCGGATCGGCGGACGAGGGGACCGGATGCCAGGTACCGTCGGAAGGCCGGGTGATGCCGTCGGTGACAACCCGCCCCTGGGCGCTGCCCGGTCCGTGCTCTGCGGCCCGGACGGTGCCGGTGCTGGTGCCCGTACCCCGGTTCTGGTGTGTTCACCGGTACCGCAGCCCGCGCCAGCACCTGTGCTGGTGTCTTCACCGGTACCCGGTCTTCACCGGTACCCGGGGGCACCGGTACCCGGTCTTCACCGGTACCCGGTCTTCACCGGTACCCGGGGGCACGGGCACCGCAGCCCGCGCCGGCACCCGGACTTCACCGGCACCCTGGGCGCACCGGTACGGGAGTGTGCGGGCACGGACCCGTACCGGTGCGGTCGTTTGGGCGGTGTTTTCACCGGTCCTGCGTTGTGCCGTCCCGGTCCTGCGTTGTGCCGTCCCGGTCCTGCGTTGTGCCGTCCCGGTCCTGCCGTCCCGGTCCTGCCGTCCCGGTCCTGCCGTCCCGGTCCTGCCGTCCCGGTCCTGCGGTTCCGCGTCGTGCCGGTTCTGCGTTGTGCGGTCCGGGTGCTGTGGGTTCCGTGTGGTTCCGGTCCTGCGGGTGTTGTGGGTGTTGCGGTTCCGGGTGTTGTGCGGGTCCTTGTGCTGCGTGGGTGTGTGCCGGGTGTGCGGGGTTTACTTGTAGGCGCCGTCGGTGGTCACGAACCGGTTGCGTACGAGCCAGGTTCCGTCGGTGCGGACGAGTTCGTCGTCGCAGAGGGTGTGGTGGCGGAAGTGGACGTCTCCGTCGAGGAGGGTCCGGTTGGGGACGACGTAGACCATGACGTAGCTCTGGGCGCGGACGGTGTTGTCGTCGAGCTGTTCGACGGTGAGCTGTCCGACCCAGTGGCGCAGGATGAGTCCTTCGTGCATGACGCTCTGGTGTGTGATCGCGTTGGTCAGGACGTCGCGGCCGACCAGGGGGTCGGGCATGTCGGCGGCCTGGAACACACCGTCGGGGGTGAAGGTACGGGCCCACTGCGCGCCGTCGCCGCGGTCGAGGATCTTGAGCTGGAGTGCGTAGAACTGCTGGATCTCCAGGTACAGGTCGTGGGGGACGAGCTTGGTGGTGAGGTCGTGTGAGTTCATTTCTGTCTCCTGCGGGGCCGGGTCGGTCATTTTGGTGGTGCCCGTCACCGGGTGGTGACGGTCATTCGGGTGTGGTGGTCACGTGGTGGTGGCTGCCACGTGGCTGTGCTGGCTGCCGGGTGGTGGCGGTCACCGGGGTGGTGGCGGTCGGCCGGGTGTGCTGGTCACGTGGTGGCGGCGACTTGGCTGTGCTGGTTACTGGGTTGTGGCGGGTACTCGGCGGTGCTCGTCGCGGGGTGGGTGGCGGGTACTCGGCGGTGGTGGTCGCGGGGTTGTGGTGTCATCCGGTGGTGGTCACGGGGTTGTGGTGGTGAGGTGGTTGAGGATCGTGTCGGCTGCGCGTGGTGCGCCACCGGCTTTCTGCATGTATCGGCGCATGTCGCGTACGTTGGTCTGGATGACTGGGTCGGCGGCGACGTCCAGGACCGCTTCGCGTAGGGACTGTGCGGTGACTTCTGACGGGGTCAGGACACGTCCGAGGTTCAGCTCGCCGGTCCGCGCGGCGATCATTTCCTCGTCACCGTTGTGTGGGACGGACACGAGGGGTACTCCTGCGTAGAGGGCGTTCATGGTGCTGCCGGCGCCGCCGTGGCAGACGAACGCTCCGGCGTGTTCGAGGACGGCCTGGAGGGTGAGCCAGGGGTGGATCTCGGCGTTGGGGGGGAGTTCGCCGACGGCTTCGAGGTCGACGCCGGGGCCGGCGGCGATGACGACGTGCCAGGGCAGTCCTTCGAAGGCGCGGGCGCACATCGCGAAGAATTCGGGCTGGGTGTTGAAGGTTGTGCCCAGGGAGATCAGGACGACGGGGTTGTCGTTGGCGGGCCGCCAGGTGCCCTGGAGGTCGCTTTCGCGCATGGGGATCCCGACGAACGTGTACTGGTCTTCGGGGAAGGTGTCGGCGTCGGACTGGAACTCGCGTGGCATGAAGGAGATGTTGCGGGGTGCGTCGGACATGAGGTCGTCCAGGGGGACGTCGTGCAGGCCGTGGGAGTCGGCGAACGCGCGGAGTTCGCGGGTGAGGTCGCCGAACAGTCCCTGGGCTGCGTCCTGGGCTTCGGTGAAGTACTGGTGGGAGGCCAGGACGGGGTAGAGCTGGATGCCGGGGATGCCGAGTTTGCGGGACATGACGCGGCCCAGGAACTGCATGGAGATGTCGTAGACGAGGCAGTCGGGGAGGTCGTCGCCGAAGTGGGCTTCGAGTGAGGGTGCGGTGGCGGCCGCTTCACGGACCGCGCCGAGCAGGACGCGGGCCAGCCAGTCCTGTGCGCCGGTCGGTGCGATCGTGCGGGGGTCGAGGGTGGAGGTGTAGGGGATGATGTCGGCGCCGGTGGCGGCGATGCGTTCGGCGACGGCGTCCGCGGCGAGGTAGCTGACCTTGTGTCCGCGTTTGACGAGTTCTTCGACGACGCCCAGGGTCGGGGTGACGTGACCGGCCGCGGGGATGTTCAGGAAGGCGATGTGCCTGTTCATGAGTGTTCCTGTTCCTGTTCCTGGTGTCGGTGTGTGCGCCGGTGGGTGACGCCGGGTCACCCGTGCGGCCGGGCCGGTGTCCGGGTGCGCAGGTCGTCGTAGCGGGGCAGGACGCCCAGGGCTTCGGTCTGGGCGAGTGTCGGTGCGTTCCTGTCCTTGTCGGACAGGATGATGTTGTTGATGGGGGGCCAGGGCAGGGCGAGCTGCGGGTCCAGGGGGTTGATCGAGATCGCTGTGCCGGGGGTGTAGGTGTTGTCGCACAGGTAGGTGACGACGGCGGTGTCGCTGACGGCGGCGAAGCCGTGGCCGAGGCCTTCGGCGATGTACAGGGCGTGGCGCCGGCGGTCGTCCAGCTCGACGGCGAGGGACCGGCCGTAGGTGGGTGAGCCGACGCGGACGTCGACGACGACGTCGATGACCGTGCCGCTCACGCAGGTGACGTACTTCGCTTCGCCGGGCGGGGCCGCGGTGAGGTGGATCCCGCGGATCGTGCCGCGCCGGGATACGGAGCAGTTGACCTGTGCCACGTTCATGGGGCGGCCGGTCCGGGCGGCCAGGCGGTGGGCGGCGAACAGTTCCAGGAACGCGCCGCGCGGGTCTTCGTGGACCTGTGGCCTGACGAGGTGGACGCCCTCGATGCCGAGCTCTTCGATCTCCATCAGGGTCTCCTTCTCACCTGGTGGCGCCGGCGCCGACCGGGACCGGCTGCCAGGCCTCTTCGGCCGCGGCTCCCGGCCGGGTCTGTCCGGCGGGCAGGGGCTGCCGGTTCTGCCCGGCGGGGGCGGGGAGGGTTTCCCCGGCGGGGGCGGGCTGCCGGTTCTGTCCGGTGGGGGTGGCGGGCAGGGTCTCCTGCGCGGGGGCGGGGAGGGTGTCTGCGGCGGGGGTGGTGGGCCGGGTGTCGTGCGGGGCGGGGTGGGGCTGCTGGATGTCTTCGGCGGCGGCGTCCAGGAGCCCGGTGAGGTAGGTTCCGTAGCCGCTGGGCATGAGCGGCCGGGCGAGTTCACGCAGCCGGTCGTCGCCGATGAGCCCGTTGCGCCAGGCCGCTTCCTCGACGCAGCCGATCTTCAGTCCCTGGCGTTCCTCGATGACCCGGACGAATTCCGAGGCCTGCACCATCGAGGCGAACGTCCCGGTGTCCAGCCACGCGGTACCGCGGTCCAGGACGGTCACGGAGAGTTCACCGCGGCGCAGGTAGGCCTGGTTGACCTCGGTGATCTCCAGTTCGCCGCGCGCGCTGGGCCGCAGGGACCCGGCGATCTCGACGACACGGTTGTCGTAGAAGTAGAGCCCGGGTACCACGTACCTCGATTTGGGGTGTGCGGGTTTCTCCTCGATGGACAGGACGCGTCCCTCGCGGTCGAAGTCCAGGACACCGAACGCGCTCGGGTTCGCCACCGGGTAGGCGAAGATGTGCCCGCCCCGGGGACGGGAGTGCGCCTTCAGCTGGTCCCCGAGGCCGACGCCGTGGAAGATGTTGTCGCCGAGGATGAGCGCGACCGGTTCGTCCCCGATGAAGTCCGCCCCGATCAGGAACGCCTGCGCGATGCCTCCGGGGCTGGGCTGCGTCGCGTACTGGATCTGCAGGCCCAGCTGTGACCCGTCGCCCAGCAGCCGCTCGAAGGAGTCCCGCTCGGAGGGCATGGTGATGACGAGGATGTCCCGCACGCCCGCCAGCACCAGGGTGGACAGAGGGTAGTAGATCATCGGCTTGTCGAACACAGGCATGAGCTGTTTCGACATGACTTGGGTGACCGGCCACAGCCGGGAGCCGGTCCCGCCGGCCAAGATGATGCCTCGCATGTTCCGGAGGCTAAGGACGCCGCCTATAGCGCCGATCGAGGCCGGGTGGGCGCCACCCCGCCCCCTCACGGCCCGCCCCGCCCCGCGGCGCGAGCCCGCCACCCGCCCCGCCCCGTTCCTGCACGGCACCCCGCCCCCCGTTCCTGCACGGCACCCCGCCCCCCGTTCCTGCACGGCACCCCGCCCCCCTTCCCGTGCGGCGCAGGCCGTTCCCGTTCCCGTATTTGCCTGGCACCCGGTTCCCGTACCCGCGTGGCGCGGGCGGCTCCCGCCCCGTTCTGTACCTGTCCGGCACACGCGGCGCCAGTTCCCGCCCGGCACCAGCTACCCGCCTCATTCCCGCCCGGCACCAGCACCTGCCCGGCACCTCCTGCTGTTTCCGTCCCCCGTCCCCCGTCCCCCGTCCCCCGTTCCCCGTTCCGCTCCCGCACCTGCCGGCACGTGCCCACACGCTGTTCCCGCGCTCTGCCTCTGCCTTGGCTGTGCGCGTACGGCCGGTGCTCCTTCGTCCTCATGTCCCTCGGTGCGGCGCAGGCGCTGCCCCACCCGCCCGCCGGCCGTCGTACGTGTCGTGGCCCTGTACCTGTACAGGTCTGTGTCCGGCTCCCGGCTTGTGGTGAACCGGCCGAGCCCGTCCGTACGGTGGCGCCGTCACCGTCGCAGCAATGTGTTCCCGGGAGCCTGACCCGGCTATGACCGGTAGCCGCACGGGCGGCACCCCCGGGGCGTGGGCGAACCCGCGTACCTGGGGCGGCACCCCCCGGGGGGCGTGGGCGAACCCGCGTACCTGACTTCACCGGCACCGGCCTCGGTGCCGGTACTGGTACTGGGGAGGGGCGAGGGCCGGGTCGGACAGGCGGGGATGGAAGGTGACGGTCCAAGACCGGGGGAGGCGATGGCGGGCAGGGTGCCGGCTGCGCCGCCCCGTCGGTGACCGCTCGGCCGTGCCCGCACGGTTCATCCGCTGTGAGCCGGCCCGGAGGATCGCCGCTTTGGCGGGCGGCCGGATCCCGGCGGCAACCTCGCAGGGCAAGGCGGCAGGACTGCTGTTCCTGCAGCCGGCTTCCGGACGGCGTGAGGGCGTACCGGACGGCCTGGAACTGTCACGCCACCGGGTACGCCGTTTCCGGGGCGGGATCATCACCCCTTCCAGGAGGGCTTGTTTGCCGGATGCGTCTTTGCTGTCGCGGTCGCAGTCTGGCTGCCGGGCGGGGCGTAGGGTGCGGGCGTCGCCGGGGTCCGGGGCTGCCGCCGGGTGGCGAGGAGGGGACCAGGTCCGTGTGCGGTGTCCAGGACGGCTGGTGCACGACCGGTCGCGGCTGCCGCCTGGTGAACGTGCTGCGCGGCGCCCGGGCCTGACGGTTTTGTGCGGCGAGGATTCTCCGCCGGTCCATGTGGGCCGTCAGGTTCTGCGTTTGTGTGGTGCGGGTCTCCGCGACCGCACACCGTGCCGGGGGCGGCCCGTCACGGCCCCGTACGTACGGCGCCCTTCGGGGAAGACCCGCCCGCACCGAACTGTTCCGCCCCGCCCGCCCCGCCAGCCCCGCCAGCCTGCACTGTCCGCACTGTCCGCACTGTCCGCATCCCGTCTCCCGGCCCCGACGCCAGCCCACAGCCTCTTCCGGGCCCGTCCGCCCCGCCCGTTTGCGTGCCCGGTCCCTGGCCGCAGCCCCAACTGCCCCTGGTCCGCTTCCCGGTCCGGTCTCCTGGCCGGTCCCCGTCCGGCCCGCCGCCGCTCCCGGACCGTTCCCGCCCGTCTCTGTGTCTGCGGGCCGGCCGGTGACAGCGAGAAGCCCGCCCGGGGGACCGGGCGGGCTTCTCGCCGCCTGCAACCTGCATGCCAAGACCTGCTGGACCTGCTGGAGCTGCCGGACCTGCTGGAGCTGTCAGCCGGTGGACCACCGGCCGGACCGACCTGCCGGACCGGCGTACCCGGGGACCTGCCGGACCTGCCGGACCTGCCGGACCTGCTGGACCTGCCGGACCTGCCGGAGCTGTCAGCCGGTGGACCACCGGCCGGACCGACCCGCCGGACCGGCGTACCCGGGGACCTGCCGGCTCTGCCGGTTACCGGGTCCCGCGGGGGACCGCTGCCGCGGCCGCGAGGCTGAGGGCGAGCAGGACCCCGGTCGCGAGGAACGCGACTCCGTAACCGGACACGAACGCGTGGGCGTCGGGGGGACCGTCACCGGCGACGTCCGCGGTACGGGTCTGTGCCAGGGCGACCATGATCGCGAGGCCGGCCGCTCCGCCCAGCGACTGCGAGGTGTTCAGCACACCCGAGGCCAGGCCGTGCTTGTCCTCCGGTACCCCCGCCGTCGCCGCGCCCGCGACCGAGGTGACCACGATGCCCAGGCCCAGGCCGAACAGCAGGGTCGGGCCCAGCAGATCGGTGAGGTAGGAGGCGTTCTCGTCGGCGGCGGACTGCCACACCAGCCCGGCGATCATCGGCAGGAGACCGACCAGCATCATCGGCCGGGGACCGGTCCGCGGTGCCACACCCGAGGACGCGGCCGCGCCGATGAACGCGAACACCGTGAGCGGCAGGAACGCCAGCCCGGTGCGGATGGCACTGTAGTGGAGGACCGTCTGGTAGAGCAGGGTCAGGAAGTAGAACATCGTGGGCAGTGCCGCCCCGAAGGCCAGCATCGTGAGGTTGGCCGCCCACACCGACCGGTTACGGAACAGGCTCAGTTCCATCAGCGGCTGCTCGGCCAGTTTCGCCTGGTCCAGCACGAACACCGCGAGCAGGACCACACCGGTCGTCAGCGAGGTGACGATACGCGCCGATCCCCATCCGTAGTGCTGTCCCTCGGCGAGCCCGTAGACGAGCGCGGCGATCCCCAGGGTGACCGACAGGGACCCCAGCACGTCCAGCTTGGCCTTCTTGCGCAGGGCACCGCCGGAGGCGGTGGTGACCGACATGAGTGTCATGCCCGCGATCAGCAGGCCCAGCGGCAGGTTCACCAGGAACACCCACCGCCACGACATCCACTCCACGATCGCCCCGCCGCTCAGGACACCGATCGCCCCGCCGCTCCCGGACGCCGCACCCCACAGGGCGAACGCCTTGGCCCGCTCGACGGGCTCGGTGAACGTGGAGCTCAGCACGGCCAGCGTCGCGGACGCGATGATCGCACCGCCGAAGCCCTGCCCGGCACGGCCCAGGACCAGGGTCGCCGCGTTCGGCGCGATACCGCCGACGAAGCTGAACACCGTGAACACGCCCGTCCCCACCAGGAGCAGACGCCGCCCGCCGAACAGGTCGACCATTCGCCCGGAGAGCAGCAGGAACCCCGCGAACGGGATCAGGTACCCGTTGTACACCCAGGTCAGGCTGCCCGGTGTGAAGTCCAGGGCGTTCTGGATCGAGGGGATCGCGACGTTCACGATCGAGGCGTCGAGGATCACGATCAGCTGCCCCAGGCAGCACACCGCCAGGACGAGTCCGGCCCGGCGCGCCCTGACGGGGGGTGCCAGTGTCATCTGATCGGTCATCGCAGGGAACTCCTTGTTCGGATGGGGGAGCGGACCGGGACCATGACCCGGACCGGAACGGGGTGCAGGTGCGGGTGAGGGCGAAGGTGCGGGGGCCGCCCGGTGTCAGTCAGCACAGAGGTGACGGTCACGCTGCCCGTGCAGGCGCCACGGGGCAGGGAGACCGGATCCCCGGGGGCGGCGGCCGCACCGCCTTCGGCGGCCCCGGAGCCGTCCTTCCCGGGCAGGCCCCCGGCACAGCGCACCGGCCGCACTTTCCTGCCGGTCGCCGGTAACTTCCGGTCGGCCATATCTATCACCCTTGTTCATTTCTGCGAGGCCGGGGCCCGGAACGGCCGCAGGACCGCACCGGACAATCCGGAGAACACACCAGGGCAGCACCCCGGAGAACACCCTTTTTGAATGTGTGAAGAAAATCTTCCGTGCGACAGAAAACCCTCCCGGCAGAATCCCCGGAATCCCCGGAATGCCCGGCCGCCCGGGGAACAGTCCGGCGCCGGGGACACCGAAGTACCCCGGGATTCCTACCCGTTCCACCAGGAGGTGTTTTCCCTGTACCACTCGACCGTGGCCTTGAGGCCCGTCTCGAACGACTGCCGCGGGGCGAAACCCAGCTCGTCCCGTATCTTGCTCATGTCCAGGGAGTACCGCTGGTCGTGGCCGAGCCGGTCGGCGACCCGCTCGACCCTGTCCCACCCCGCCCCGCAGCTCTCCAGCAGACGCCCGGTCAGCTCCCTGTTCGTCAGCTCCGTGCCGCCGCCGACGTTGTAGACATGACCGGGCCGGCCGCCCCGCAGGACCAGCTGAACAGCCAGGCAGTGGTCCGCGACATGAAGCCATTCACGGACATTGCCGCCCTGCCCGTACAACGGGACCCGCCGCCCCCGCAGAAGGTTCGTCACGAACAACGGGATGACCTTCTCCGGATTCTGATAAGGGCCGTAATTGTTCGAGCACCGGGTGATCACGACATCCAGACCATGGGTACGGTGCGCGGACAGCACCAGCAGATCGGAACCCGCCTTCGACGCCGCGTACGGCGAATTCGGTGCCAGCGGCTGCGCCTCGGTCCACGACCCGTCCGGGATCGAACCGTAGACCTCGTCCGTCGACACGTGCACGAACCGCCCGGTCCCGTGCCGCCGGGCCGCGTCCAGCAGGACCTGTGTGCCGAGCACGTTCGTCGTCACGAACGGGCGTGCGTCGTCGATGGACCGGTCGACGTGCGACTCGGCCGCGAAGTGCACGATCACGTCGTGCCCGGGCAGGGTCTGCCCGACCAGCTCCGCGTCACAGATGTCACCGTGGACGAACCGGAAACCGGGATGCTCCGCGACCGGCGCGAGATTGTCCATGTTGCTGCCGTGGCCGAGCCTGTCCAGGACAGTCACCCGGGCGCCGTCCGCCCCGGGAAGCTCGCCGGACAGCAGCGCCCTGACGTACTGGGACCCGATAAATCCTGCACCGCCGGTAACGAAGATCCGCATGCCGGCGACCCTAGGGCCCCCTCCTCGACACCGGCTTGAGCCCCCCGCACACCGGCACGGCCCGCACAGACGGACCCCACAGCCCACCCCCGTTCCCACACTCACCCCCAGCCGCCCCGACCACCCCACCCCGCCCGCCCTGTTCCCGTCCCGGCCTGAACCCGGCACAACCTTCCGCACCGTTCGAGGGTCACATCAAGTAGGAGCAAACCGCTCCCAGGGACACAAGGGGGAAATATGAGGATCACACGTACTATCGCCAGTGCCGGTGCGGTCGCCGCGCTGGCCGTGGGTGCCACGGCCGCGCTCAGCACGACCGCCTCCGCCGCACCCAACGTCACCCCGCAGGGCGTCTGCGGCAGCGCCTACAAGACCGTGAACTCGGTGCCCGTCGGCTCGCTCGGCACCGTCTACCTGACGTACAACTCCTCCAACGGCAAGAACTGTGTCGCCACGATCCGCACCAACCCGGGCACGGCCAAGAGCATGTCCGTGTACATCTACGTCCCCGACACCGACGAATGGGCCGACGACTACGGGAACTACACCTCCTACGCCGGGCCGGCCTACGTCTACGGCAAGGGCCACTGCGTGAGCTGGGGCGGCAACATCGCCAACGTGTACGTGTCCGTGGAGAACTCCAACTGCGCCGCCCTGAAGGAACGCCGGGTCACCGAGATCCGCTGATCCGGCCCCTGCACCCGGCCGGTCACGTGTTCCCGCGCCGCCGCCCGTCCACATAGTCACGCCGCGGATCCTGCCGCCGGCGCCGGCGGGGCAGGCACGCTGAGCCGCAGGCGGCACGGAAACCCGCAGCGCGCCCGGCCCCCGCCCCCGGGACCACCACAACCCGGGGACGGGAGCCGGGCACATCACATCGAGTACGCGACGCGGCCCGCCCCTCCCCGGCAGCCGCCGCCGCGCCGCCACACCCGACCTCCCCGACCGCAACCGCGCAGGGCGCTGCTGACACCACGACAACTCACCCCGGACAGAACGCAGTTCAGCCCATCCTGCCTTCCGCCGCCCCGCCCCCTGTCACCCCGCACCCGGAGTTCGACGAGCGGCCGGTCGGCCCGTACGTCAAGCGGGCCGCCCCGCGGTGCCGCAGCGGCCGGGGCGCCACCCCGGGGCCGTGGACAGCCACGGCCCGCCCCTACCCGTGCGCCGGGCACAGGCACCCGGCGCACACAGCCCTGCGGGCCCCCATACCCGGTCTGCGCACGGCACGGGACCCCTCCGCTCAGCCGGCACTCCGCAACCTCGTCCCCGCCCGGCCCGACCCTTGCGGCCCCCGTCCTCGTTGATGTCCGGTGGCTCCCGGCACAGATCTCGGGGGCGGTCGCGGAGCCCTCTGCCTACCACTGCGAGGGCTTGCTGCCCTGTCTCATCGGAAGGGAGCTGTCACGCGGGTTCCGTCGCCCTTCGACGGACCTGCGCCGTATGACTCCTCCTCCCGGACCGGGGAGAACACTCAACGCGCAGCGGCATCGGTGAGGATCGCCCCAAGCCGTGCCCGGCACTCGGCGACGAAGGAGGGGAAGGTGTTCCAGTAGTAGGAGATTCCACTGACGCCCACCGCGATCGCCCAGGCGCGGGCACGGGCCCAGGTCGCATCGTCCAGGCCCAATGTGTCCCAGTAGGCCTGGCGTGCCTGTGGCGGCAGGTCCCAGACCGTGGAGTGCTCGGCGTCGGGAAAGCCGACCGAGAGTCCTCCGAAGTCGATGACTGCGTGGAGTTCTCCTTCCCGGACCAAGAGGTTGGTCGGCTTGAGGTCGCCGTGGAGCCACACGTGAGGTCCGCAGGGCTCGGGCAGTGCGAGCGCGGCTCGCCACAACTGTTCCAGAGCGTCGATGTCGAGTTCAGGACCCACAGTGGTTCGGCAGTCGTCGAAACACCCGCTGATCCACTGGTCGCACGGCCCCAGGCTGCCTCCGCGATACCAGCTGAGGCCGTCCGCGCGAGCCGCTCCCATGAGGCCGACGCCGTGGAGCTGCCGCACGACCGCCGCGAGATCGGCCCCGAAAGCGGCCCAGTCCCGGACGGTGTCCGGGCCGGCCTCGGCACCGTCGATCCAGCGGTAGACCGACCAGACCAGAGGGAAGACGCTGGTGGGCGTCCCGGCGTGGACGGGCTCGGGAATCGGACAGACAAGGAAGGGTGCCAGGCGGGGAAGCCATTCCTGCTCCTTGCGCAGGGACTGCCCCTTGCTGGCAGTCCGTGGAAGTCGCACGAGCAGGTCATCGCCCAGCCGGTACATGGTGTTGTCCGTGCCCGCGCCCGCGGGCGACAACGGCAGGGCAGCCCACTGCGGGCACTGCGCTGTCAGCAGCGACCGGACCAGTGTCTCGTCGACCGGGATCTCATCCTCGTGAAGTGTCACGTCGGGAATTCCACCGCACGAGCGAACGCGAAGCCAGTGACTTTCCGAACGAGGCAGGCACACCCTGCCAAGGACACGCCGACCCGGGGGACCGAGCAGACCACCGGGCGGAATCAGCGAGACCGCGCTTCAGGGACGAACAGCTTCAGCGACACCGCAGCAGGCAGCAGGCAGCAGGCGGCAGGTGGCGGGCAGCGGGCGGCGGGCAGCCAGGCGGCAGGCGGCGGGCAGCCAGGCGGTAGGCGGCGGGCAGCCAGGCGGTAGGCGGCGGGCAGCCAGGCGGCAGGCGGCGGGCAGCCAGGCAGCAGGCAGCGGGCGGCGGGACACGCGTGTGAGACCGCGCACGCCCGCCGCCACACACGTGAGAATGACACCCCGTCACGTTCCTGGCTCTTCCCGCCGTTCCTGGTCGTGATCGCCGGGTGTCGACGACTCCACCGAGAACTGCTCCCCGAGCAAGCCCCGTCACCTACGGCACGGGTCCGCACCCGCACTGCCACCTCGCGCACCACCCCGCCGGACGCACTGCCGCCTCGCGCACCACCCCGCCGGACGCACTGCCGCCTCGCGCACCACCCCGCCGCCGGACGCGCCGCCCCCGCCGCCGCTGACGGTGCGCCAGGTGACCGGCCAGGTGACCGGCCGGCTCACCCGCCGTCCCACCCGCACGCCGTCGTGCTGCAGATCGCCGGCGAACACCGCGGCCAGCTCGCGCCACTGGGCCCGTGGCAGTCCCGAGCCGCCCTCCTGCGCGGTGAGGACCTGCAGGGCGACGTGATCGGGTTCCGGCCCCGTGGTACTCCCGTGTCCGGGCCCTCCCACCCCGCTCCGGGCGGCACCGGCCCTCCCTCCCCGTCCCGAGCCGCCCCGGCATGCCCCGCCGCGCCCGTACTGTCGGTGGCAGCTGACAGGCTGGAACGTATGGACAGCGACGACGAACAGCTCCTGCGCGGCCGCGTGTACGGCCAGGACCCGGGCACCCCCGGCCAAGGACCGAGGCCGGGACAGACCTATGCCGAACTGGTCGGCGGACCGCTGGACGGCCTGCTGCTCGACATCACCGGCTGGCCGAAGGCGGAAATCGACTCCGGTGCCGCACTGATGACCGAGCTCGGGCAGTTCGGCACCGGAGGGCGCGCACTGTACGACCCGCGCCCCGGCGACCCGGGACGCTGGGACTGGTCCGGCGACACCCCCTGACCCTGCCCCTCCGCACCACCCCCGCAAAGCGGACCGCCACCACACCCCGGAGCCGGCGCCCCGCACCAGGACTCCTCCCGGCCCACCCCCCGGGGACGGGAGCACCCTGCACCGGCCTTCGACCGCTGCTTCTTGGTCCCCGGGGGCCCCGGGGGCGTGCGCGCTCCGGGCGGGGTGTGCCCTCCGGGACACAGTCCACCGGCCGGCCTGCCGCCTACGGGCCGGACCCCGCCCGGCGACCGGGGGACCGCCCGCCGCCGCCTCCGGCCTCCCGGCCCCGGCTCCCGCAGGACCGGTTCAGGACCCGGTGGGGTTCCTCCCGCCCAGAGCCCAGGCCCCGACGTCGCGGTAATGGATCGGCCCGCTGCTACGGCCGGCGTTGCTGCCGACCAGGTGCAGACGTTCGGCAGGCCAACGGCGGCCGGTGAACCCGGCGATCCTCCCGGCGATCTCCGCCGCCGAGGTCCGGTCACCCCGGCGGGCACGGGCCAGGGTCAGATGGGGGCGCAGGGGCCGTTCCTCGAACACGACACCGCAGTCCCTGACCGTGCTGCGTACCTCGGCGGCGAGCAGGTGCAGTTCGTCGAGGTCTCCGTCGATCCCCGTCCACAGCACCCGGTCGTCGAAGTCCCCGCCACCGCGCAGCGCCAGCCACAAAGGCCGGCGGCCGGCCGCGAGACCGGCGAGCGGCCCGCGCAGGAGCGGAACGGTCCCGGCCGGCAGCTCCCCGAGGAACGCCAGGGTGATGTGCCAGTCCTCGATACGGTTCCACCGCATGTGAGGGTGCGTGCCGTAGGCGGGGCGCAGCTCCCGGGCGAGTTCCTCCTTCGCGTGGTCGGGCGGGGCGAGGGCGATGAACACACGGACGGTCGCGGGCGGGGCGGGCTGTTCGTTCACACCGCACTTCGTACCGCATCCGGTGACAGGGGCGAAGGCCGGGCGGCCCGGAGGGGGAAACACCCGCGGCCACGACGCCGGCCCGTCCCCGTCCCGGCGGCCGGGCCGTACGGACGGTTCGCCGCCCCGGCCCTCTTGGGGCCCTGCACAGAGGTGTCTACAGCAGCCTTGCAGACACCGCCCGCTAAACAGGGGAACTCCCTGCGGGAACGGCTGATCGGCATCGCAGCGGACCTTGCCATGACCGAGGGGCCGCCTCGCCCGGACACTGCGAGACCGTACGGGCGTGCCGCCGCACGGGCTCCGCGCCCGCTGTGACTCCGGCCGCCTGCCGTGTTGTGGGGGACCGGTTCTGTCCGGCTGTTCAGCCGGGGACCAGGACGCTCAGCCATTCCGCTTCACGCGGCCGGTACCCGTAACGAATCCTCAGCCCCGACACCAGCGCCGGGACGTGGCCGGCTCCGTAGACGAGGGCCACCCGGATCGGCTCCGTGCCCCGCTCCGTGTGGATCTCGCCGAGCGCGTCGAGCAGTTGCTGGTCGCGCCGGCCGGTCATCGCGTGCCCCACAGGACCGTCGGCCGTCATCTGCGCCCGCAGCGCCGAGGGCAGATCCTCGACCACCAGATCTTCGTCGAGAAAGGCGCGCGGACCACGCAGCGCGAACCAGGCCCGCCACGGGAGCCGCGACCATGAACAGCAGGTACATCCACCGCGGCAGCGTCCTGAGGCCCGCGATCACCTCCGCAGCGGTCACATCCGGGTTGATGACCGGCACGGCCTCGGGAAGCAGCAGATCGTCGCGCTGTTCCCGCAGGCCGTTGCGCCGCAGGCGCGGGGCGAACCGGTAGGCAAGCGTGAGGGCACCCATCCTGACCGAACCCCCTCGGATTCCCTACCCCTGCGCAGGTTCCTGAACCCGGCGCCCGCGGGGGCGTCAGCCCTGGGCCGGTGCCGCTGCTCGCCGGCGAAGACCCCGGGCCGCCCCTGCATGACTCCCGCGCCTACGCTCCTCACCCGCCCGCCGCCTATCCTGGACACGGTGCCCCCCACCGGGGAAAACGTGCCCACCACACAGCACCGGGCCCCCAGACGGGCAAGACAACGAAAAGGGGTCTGCAGCCATGAGGCCGCTGCCGAACGAGGCAGACCTCTGCCCGAAGAACGCAGTGGTCTGACCGGAAGGCACCCCGAACATGACCGAGCAACACGACCGCTGGGCGGAACTCACCGGCGGACAAGCCGGAGAAGAATACGCTCAGCGTTTCGCGCAACTCGCCGAATCGGGCCACGACATCCACGGCGAGGCCACCTTCTGTACCGGATTGCTGAAACCCGCCGCCCGGGTACTCGACGCCGGCTGCGGCACCGGCCGGATCGCGATCCGGCTCGCCGAGCTGGGCCACCACTGCACCGGCGTGGACGTCGACTCCTCCATGCTCGCCGTCGCCCGCCGAGAAGCCCCCACGCAGGAGTGGCTCCTCGGTGACCTGGCCCACCTGGATGCCCTCAACCTGCATCCCGGCTTCGACCTGGCGCTCGCCGCCGGAAACGTCATCCCCCTGCTGGCCCCCGGCACCGAAGCGGCCGTCGTCCGGCAACTGGCCGCCGCACTGCGTCCCGGCGGTCTCCTCGTCACCGGCATGGGACTGGACGCGGCACATCTGCCGCTGCCGGAACCACCGGTGACCCTCACAGAGTTCGACCACTGGTGCACCCGGGCCGGACTGACCTTGCGGCAGCGCTACGCCACCTGGAACGGCGACCCCTATGACGAAGGCTGCGGCTACGCAGTCAGCGTGCATCACCGCCCCGCAACGTGAAATCCCGCCCTCTCCGCGCGGTTCCGCCCCGTCGTGGATGCCCCCTTGCGCCAGTCGGAATCCGGGCACGAGCCGGGGGTGAGAGGCCGTGCGGCCCGGGCGGCGTGTCCGGCCGCGGGCGCTTCTCGGACCGGGGCCACGAACGTTCTCAGCGCAGGCTGAAGGACCTTCCGCGCAGCGGGCCGCACGCCACCGGGCGACACCCAGGGGCCGTACCCGCGGACACGGGGAGCAGGGCCTGGCCCTCATCGAGTACGGGCGCGGCGTACCGATGACGTAGCACACCCCGTCACGCCGGGCACCGTGCTCCGTCGGGCCTGACGCACTCCAGGAGATCAGCGCCCACGGGGCATGATGATCTACCGCATGGAGTGACCATGCGCCTGGCCGGCCCGTATGAGGGCTTGTGGCGGCGAACGAATGAGGCTGCAATGAGTGAACTGACGAAGCCCGGGATCGACCTTCCCGAGGGGGACGCCCCCACCGAGCTGACAACCCGCGACCTCGTCGTCGGGGACGGGCCCGAGGCGAAGCCGGGCAGGGTTGTCCAGGTTCACTACGTCGGGGTCACCTTCGAGTCCGGAAGGGAATTCGACACCTCCTGGGACCGGGGCCAGACGTTCAAGTTCGCCGTGGGCGGCGGGAAGGTCATCAAGGGCTGGGACCGCGGGGTCAGAGGGATGAAGGTCGGCGGCCGGCGCGAGATCATCGTGCCCCCGCGCCTCGGCTACGGCAACCAGTCACCCTCGCCGTTGATCCCGGCGGGCTCGACCCTCGTCTTCGTGGTGGACCTGCTCTCCGTCACGGTCTGAGGCCTTCCGCAACCCGGCCTCTCCGCCCGGAACCACGGCCCAGGCAGCACCTCAGCGCCGACCGCGATGTGAACACGGGAAAGTCACTCCGAGTCCTCCCACGTCCACAAGGCGGCGGCACTTCCATCAGGCTCCCGCCCGAACCGGAACCGTCCCAGGCCTTCGTCCGTCCTCCCGAACCGACCGAAGTGCCCCGCCGAAGGAAGCCGCGCAACAGCGGCCGAACCGGTCGAGGTAGGGAACTGAGCCTGGTTCAGCCAGATCACCGTGTACGGGGCGGCATCGGCCAGTGCGGCCAGGGCCGCGTCCGGGTGGGTCGGAGCGAGAGAACGGCACGCCCAGCTCGTGCAACTGACCGGCACCCGACGAGGCTGCGAAGCACTCGAACGCGCAGGCCCCACAGGTACGGCCCGAACCCTGGTCACCTGGCTGCCGGAACCCGAGTACGCCGTGCGCCGCAACTACCAGGATCAGGCCGGATCCGCCTGCGAAGAGGCGGCCACGAACCCGTGCAACCAGAGTTCCAGGCCCACCAATTCCGAATCACCGGCACGGTCCAGATCACATGCGACGTTACGGGACCGCGGGAGCCGAGGCGAAACGCCGTTGCGTATCGATGGACGCAAATGCTCCTGGGCGCGCATCGAACAGGCACGGCTCACCGGCCAACTGACCGATGAAGTGTTCGAGGAGTACGTCATCGACGACATCGTGGTGGAGGACATCGGCGACGGGACCGACGGCCACCCGGCTGTCCACCGCGTCCGGGCCCGTGACTCCGCTGCCGCCCTACTGGACAGACACGGCGGGCTCATCGCAGGAAGGGGCGGTGACGGGGCTGTAGTAGACGGAGCGGCCCTGCTTGGAACGCTCCAGCAGACCACGTGCAACCCCTTGCTCCAGGGCATTGCGCACCACAGTCGCCTGGACCTTGCGCTGCGGATGGGCCCCGGCCAGTGCGGCGGAGACCTCCGCGGCCGACTTCGGCTCGCTCTGCCCGGCCAGATATCTACCGGCCAGCACAGCCCAGGTCTCTTCGCCCGCAGCACCCCTGACCGGGGCCGCCTTCCCCGCCAGGGCCTCAGGAGACTTGGCCCTACGCGGTGCCTTCTCCTGCCCTGTCACGCCCTTCCCGCGGCGGGCCGCAGGAACCGAAGCCTTCTTCCCGTCCTTGCCCCGCCCCGCGTCCGACTCGCCCGCGCCGACGAGCACATCCTGCATCTTCGCCAGGACCTGCTCGCTCTCCTCGAGCTGGAGAAGCTCACCCTGCAACCGGGTCAGATCGGCACGCACCCGCTCCTGCTCCTGCTTGTTGACCGCGAGGTCTTCCGCGACCCTCTGCGTGTATCCAGCGGTGACTTTGAAGGCTGAAGCAACTTCGGACATGAGGCCCTCGTCTTCCGGTGCGCAAGTGAAGTGAGAACCCGATGTTACTCACGCACGGCTACGGGCAAATTCCCCGTGCGGACTTCCCTGCTCCCGGACACACCTTGAGGGCCTTCCGATCCCGCTCGGCACGTGCCACCTGCCGGGTCACCGCGGCAGGGCTCAGCCCGAATGCGTGTGCGGCGCCGGTGAGCGAGCCGTGCCGTTCGACCACAGCGAACAGCCGCAACTGTCCAGGGCCTGGCATTCACTCATCTCAATTCCAGCCCCCTCTTCCTTCACTTCTCCAAATGCCCGTCGTGCGCCCGCCCGGCGCCCGGTGCGGGTGTTGCTGCCGTAGGGGTGTGAGCCGCCGGTGCGGCCCTCCCGCCGCACAGACTGCCGGATTCCGACAGGGCCAGGGCGTGCGGCGACCCTCCCGTGGGGAGGCCGGGAGGGGCGGCAGGCCCCGCCTGTGCCGTAGCAGGAAGGCGGGGCCGTTGCGGGATCCCGGTCTCGGGGGCGGTCCGGGTGCACGCGCGATCAGCATGGCACCGGAACCGGCCAATCAACAGGGGTGTGACCGGAAACAGTTGCTCCGTCGGTGGATGCCGCGCCACTACCGTGACGTGATCCCATGGGGAACCGACGCAGCGGGGCGGGAACGAGTACCAGGGCATGGCCGTTCCAGGAGCACGGAAGCCGGGGCGGTACAGCTGCCGGACACCCCGCGCCGCCCAGACCACCGCGTTGGGCAGTCCGGAGTCCCCACGCATGGCGGCTGCCGATCGGATACCGCCGAAAGACGGTCAGCCGGCGAGGTCCCTGCTGCCGCGCACCTTGCTGAAGAAGAGAGCCAGTGGTGCCAGGAAGGCGAGGACACAGCCGGCGAACAGGGCGCTCCGCGCCCCGAAGGTGTCGGCGGCGGCACCGCCCAGCAGCGCGCCTACCGGAATTGCCCCCCAGGTGAAGAAGCGGACCGAGGCTACGACGCGGGGCAGCAGAGTCGGCGGGGTGACGGTCTGG
This sequence comes from Streptomyces sp. NBC_01520, assembly GCF_045040375.1. Classification (NCBI taxonomy): domain Bacteria; kingdom Bacillati; phylum Actinomycetota; class Actinomycetes; order Kitasatosporales; family Streptomycetaceae; genus Streptomyces; species Streptomyces sp. NBC_01520. The sequence goes on along the minus strand of NZ_CP109404.1, from coordinate 97,343 downwards.
CGGTGGGTGCGGGTGAGGATGCTGAGGATGGTGATACCGGCCGCGAAACCGGCCTGGCCCAGGCTGAAGCAGAGAGCTGTCCCACTCGAGTTGGCCAGAGGCATGCACAGCGCGACAGCAGCTCCTGCGGTGGTTGCCGCCACCACGGTGCGTGCTGTACCGATCCTGGCTGCGAGGCGAGTGGTGATCGCGGCACCCGCCAGGGCTCCCACGCCGTCGCTGGCCAGTACGAGCCCTACTGTTCCCGCCGACAGACCGGCCGTGCGGACGAGGAAGACGGGCGCAAGGGCCAGTACCACGCCGGAGGAGAAGTTGAACGCAGTGGAAGCCATCACACATGGACGTATCACCGGGTGCTGCAGCACGAACTTCAGGCCCTCCTTGATCTGCTTCGTGAAGGGCTCGTGACTGCGCGCGGGAGGGCGGGATCCTCCGCCGGGTATTCGCCAGAACAGGGCTGCGGACAGTAGATAGCTGACCGCGTCGGCGAGGAGACTGGTGGCCGCACCCAGTGTCTGTACCAGAAGACCGCCGAGTGAGGGGCCGGCCAGCTGGGTTGTCGCCAGGGTTCCGGAAACGAGACTGTTGCGGGCCGTCAGCTCCTCCTTGCTGACAATGGAAGGGAGGTAGGCCGTGTTGGCGACATCGAAGATGATATTGGCCAGACTGATGAAGAGCCCGACCAGGACGAGCTGCGCGAGCGTCAGCACGTCCAGCCATGCCGCGACAGGGACTGAAGCGATCAAAGCAGCTCGGGCCAGGTCCATGGCTACCTGCAGCCACCGCATCGGGAAACGTTGCACGATCACGCCGGCCGGCAGCCCGATGAGGACCGCACCCGCATAGCTGGCAGCAGTGATGAGACCGACATCGAAGGCTGATGCGTCCAGCGCGACGAGGGCGGTCAGCGGCAGGGCGACGGCGGTAATGCCGGATCCTAAGCTGCTGGTGCCCGAGGCAGCCCAGAAATACCAGAATCCTGAGCGTGACGAGGAGCCGCTGTGCAGCGTGGCGCTCTGGGGGCCAGCCGTCATGACAGGATTCCAATCTGTTTTCTGGACCTAAAACGATTCGGCGTGACCAGCGTCCCTGCCGGGCGACCGTGCGAACTGCCGGACGAGTAACTTCCCGCTCCCGGAGAGTCCGTGGAAACTTTGGTGGGTAACTCTTCTGCGAATGGCGGTCCTTGCCGGGACCGGCACGCCCAGATGCTGCGCGGCGCTGTCCCGGCAGCAGGGTCCGTCTCGGCCTTCAGCGGTATCCCGGGACAAGTGGCCAGTCATGATCCCCGGGTCCCGCCCACCTGCATGTCCGGGCGGACCCGGCGCGGACGCCGCGAGAGGCGCATGAACGGGCCACAACGGGAGCCGATCAAGGGGCAGCTCCAGATCGACACACCCCCGCGAGCTCGCACATGCCGCCTTCAGCCGCCTTCAGCCGCCTTCGGGCGGCGGCACGGCGTCCGAAACCCACACGCGGTTATCAGACCGCCCCACTGCCCTGCGGACGCGCCCTGATCTGGAACTCCAGATGGGAGACGGCCTCCCGCGCGGCCGTCAGTGCGGCATCGGCGGTGTCTCCCAGCGCCCGGGCGGACGCCAGTCGCGAGTCGGAGTCGGCGAGTGCGCCGATCCCTGTGCCCGGCTCGGCGAGCACCTTCACCTCGGTCACGTCCGGTACGGCCACCGCCTTGTCCGTTCCGATGACCGCTTCGAGGACGCCGGCCGTGTCGACCGAGGCGAACCAGATCGACGAGGCACGCTTCGGCCGGTCCGCGGCGTCGAGGGCTGCCCGGATATCCGGCAGGACCTGCTCGCCCAGTGCCTGGCGGGCCGCGTAGTCGTTGATGTCGACACCGGTGGCGTCCATGGTCAGGTCGGGGATGCTGTCGCCGCCCACGCGGACGTGTGTCTCGATCAGCCGCGGGCCCCGGCTGGTGAGGACGACCTCGGTGTGCGTGGGCCCGTCGCACACACCGATGGACTCGAGTATCCGCGTCACGTACGACCTGATGTCCCGGCTCTGTTCGCCGGAGAGGTCGGCGGGTGATACGTGGCCGAGCTCGACGAACCTCACCGGGTCGGAGTACTTGCGGGTGATACCCACCACCTCGTGCTCACCGGACTCGGAGAACGCCTCGACGCTGAACTGCGGACCGTCGAAGAACTCCTCGACCAGCACGCCCGTGCCGGCCGGGCCCGGATCGCCTTCGCCGGCCCACTCCAAGGCGCGCTCCAGTTCGCTCTCGGAGGTGACCTTGCTGACTCCCGCGCTGCCCGCACTGGTCACCGGCTTCACGATGCACGGCAGACCGTGGCGGCGTACGAAGGTGCGCAGCTCGTCGAGGTCCTTCACCCGCGCCGAGGCTGTGCCGTCGATCCCCTTCTCACGCAGCCAGGCGCGCATCGCGGCCTTGTCGTGGGCCAGGTTCACGGTGTGCGGGCTGTGTGCGGGCAGTCCCAGGGTTTCCGCGATCGCCGCGTAGGGGAACTGGTCCGACTCGCCGAACGAGGCGATGCGGGTGAACGGATCGACCTTGTGCACGGCCATGGCCAGGTCGATCCATTCCTGCTCGGGAGCCTCCTTGCGCAGGCAGATGACCCGAGCGTTCCCACCGGGCTCGCGGATCCGGCCGATGTAGGTGATGTCGCAGATGACCGTGGTCCGCGTCCCGGGCCTGGCGCGGCGCAGGCGGGGGGGAAAATCGCGACCTGGGCCGACGACGAGAATGTGCTCGGACATGGTCTGTCTCCCTGGGTGACTGGTGTGAAGTGGTGGCCAGGCCTGTGCGAGAGCCGCGTGCCGGCCAGGAACGAAACCAGGGCGCCGGGTGTTCCGGGGCCGAGAAAAAAGGGGGGCCGGCCATGGCCGGGCCCGGGCCCGGCCATGTGCTGTCCGGCGTGAAGAACCGGAAAAGCGTTCTGCGGGACTGCCGCCTGCCGGCACAGGGGCGACTTCCGGATGCTGCCGGGCTTCTTCAGCCTCGCGAGCCCGAAAGCGCCCGGCAGCGGGGCATCAGCCGGATGTGTGGCGGGCGCCGCCCTCGATGTGGATCGTCTCGCCGGAGATGAAACCCGCACGAAGAAGCCACATCACCGCCTCGACGACATCGTCACTCTCGCCGTGGCGTCCGACGAACGTCCTGGCCGCGCTCTTGCTCAACAGGGCGGCCTTCTTGTCACCGAGGCGGTCCCATGCGCCCGAGTCCACGACACCGGGCGAGACGGCATTGACCCGTACCGGCGCCAGATCCGCCGCCAGGTGGCGCGCGGCGTACTCGACCGCACCGTTGGTGACCCCCTTGACGAGTGATCCCGGCCCGGGCCGCCAGCCGACGACACCGGAGAACAGCACCATCGACCCGGTCGGCCGCAGCACCGGCGCGAAGTGCTTGGCCACCAGCATCGGGCCGACCACCTTCGCCGTGAACGCAGCCAGCAGCTTGTCCCGGTCCAGCTCGGTCGCGCGAACATCGTGCGGCGCCGAAGCGGTCGTCACGATGTGGTCGATCCCGTCCTTCAGCCGTTCCGCCGCAGCCGCGAGCGTCGACTCGTCCTGCAGGTCGACCCGCACCGCTGTGGCGCCGATCTCGCTCGCCAGCACCTCGGCCGCAGCCAGATCGCGGGCACCGACGACAACGTCGTACCCGTCCTTCACCGCACGCCTCGCGACGGCCGCGCCGAGCGCCCGTGCACCGCCGATCACCAGGATCCGTTCCATGCGTCCCACTCCCTCTCGTACGATCGGGTACAACGGTATGGATTTGATACCGGTATCTTCAACGAAACTGGGAGCAGCGATGGGTACGGCGTACAACGTGATGGCAGCGACCTGCCCGAGCCGCACGGTGCTGCACCGCATCGGCGCCCGCTGGACCGTGTTCGTCGTCAACGCCCTCGACGGCGGACCCCGCCGCTTCAGCGAACTGAAGGGGCATATCCGGGGCATCACCTCGAAGGCCCTGACCGAGACCCTGCGCTCGCTGGAAGCCGACGGTCTGATCAGCCGCCACGAGTACGAGGAGAACCCGCCCCGCGTCGAGTACGCCCTGACACCACTGGGCCGCTCCCTGCTCATCCCGCTCCGCGCCGTACGGGTCTGGGCCGAAAAGCATGTCCCGGACATCGAGATGGCCCGAACCCGCCAGCCGAACCTCTGACCCACGCGCCGCCGCCCCGCGTGCCCGCCCGAAGGACATCGATGACAAAACACGACCGGACGGCCCCGGTCTTCGCCCGCGCCCAGGACGGCACCGCATTGGCGTACCAGCACCACGGGGAGGGGCCGCCGCTGGTGCTGCTCGCCGGGCAGGCGAACGACCATCACTGGTGGGACGGCGTGCGTGAGGACTTCCACACCGTGCGCTCCACCGTCACCCTGGACCTGCGCGGCACGGGCGACAGCGACAAGCCCGAAGGGCCGTACTCCATCGGCCAGTTCGCGGACGACGTCGTCGCGGTCCTGGACGCGCTCGGTATCACGCGCGCCGACGTGTACGGCACCTCGATGGGCGGCCGGGTCGCGCAGTCGCTCGCGATCCGCCACCCCGAGCGCATCCGCCGGCTGGTCCTGGGCTGCACCTCCCCGGGCGGTCCGCACGCCGTGGAACGCGACGCATCAATACGGCGGTCCCTCGCACAGCCGGACACGGAGGCTGTACGCCGGGTGCTGGCCGACCTGATGTACTCGCCCCTCTGGCGGGCCACGCACCCCGGCCCCTACCGCACCCTCGGCGACCCGCGGATGCCCGCCCACGCGCGCCGCGGCCACCTCGTCGCCAGCAACGCGCACGACACCTGGAACGAACTGCCGCGCATCGCGGCACCCACCCTGATCCTCCACGGCGACCAGGACCGGCTGACCCCGCCGGACAACCTCCCGCTGCTCGCCTCCCGTATCCCCGGTGCCCGCACCCACCTCTTCCCGGGCGCCCGGCACGCCTACTTCGAGGAGTGCCGGGACGAGGCGGGGGACATGGTGCGGAGGTTCCTCGTCGAGGAGGCGTGAGGGTGAGCGGCAGTACCCTCCCCCCGACCGGCGCGTACGCCGGGGCTCGGGCCGTGGTCCGGTGCGGGCCGCGCAGAAGACCCGGCCGACGGTGACGGGGGAGAACGGGGGTCTCGGCGGGGAGGGCCAGGGGGCGGGCCGGATCCGGCGCTGTCCGCACTCGGCGATGTGGCTGCGGAGGTTCCCCACGGACAGGGAACACGGAGACCACCCTCTCCTCGCGGCGTGGAGTCACGTGCCGTACGCATCGCGATCGAGGCCCCGGAGAAGGGGTCGGCCACTCAGGAAGCGAGGCCGACGTGCCGGGCGTAGAGGGCGGCCTGAGTGCGGTGGGTGGCGCCGATCTTGAAGTAGATACTGCTGAGATGGTTCTTCACGGTCTTCTCGGATATGTCGAGCCGCCGGGAGATGAGCCGGTTGCTCAGCCCCTGGGCCAGCAGGCCGAGTACGCCCCGCTCGCGTGCGGTGAGGGCGGAGCCGGCCGACGGAGCCGCTCCCCCGGAATCGTTCAGGCCGACGTGCCGGGCGTAGAGGGCGGCCTGAGTGCGGTGGGTGGCGCCGATCTTGAAGTAGATACTGCTGAGATGGTTCTTCACGGTCTTCTCGGATATGTCGAGCCGCCGGGAGATGAGCCGGTTGCTCAGCCCCTGGGCCAACAGGCCGAGTACATCCAACTCCCGGTAGGTGAGTCTTACGGCCGGTGCTTCTTCCACGTTTTGCCTCCACCTTGCTTCTCTCGAAGGGCATGAGAAAAAACGTCCAAAGGACTTCATTCACGCGGAACCCGAAGTTTCAGGAGTCCGGGCGCGGCGGCTCCGGGCGCCGGCAGGGCGGTAGCCTCGCTTCCGGCCTCCTGCGGTCAAGCTATGCCTTACGTCGGCCCGTTGCTCGCACAGTCGTGCAGGTCATCAGCCAGGCTTGAGCGGATTCAGGCCGCGCCTCGAGCGAGCCTCAAGCGGGGGGTGCGGCCGCCGGTCAGATGCGTGCCGCTTTGCCATCACGTCATTGATTCTTCGCGGCGTTGCCACTACCGGCCTGCGAACGATGTGGTGTGCGCACACAGGGAAGGTCGGATTGACGTCATGCCTGTAGGTGCTTTCCGGTGATCTGCTGGGATCGGCTCGGTAGAAAGAGCCGGCCGGCCGGTGTCTGTCCGGGCGAGGGGAGAGCGGTGTGCCGGCGGCCTCGCCCGGAGCTGTTCAACAGCCCGGAGAGGTGCCCTCGATGAGCGCGACGCATACCTGTCGTTCCTTCTGGTGCCCCCTGTACGCGAACGCAGGTGCCGCCCGCGACGGCGGCGGAAGGAACGGTGCGCACATCGATCCGGCACGGCGGACCGAACTTCCCGTAGCTGCTGCCGCACAAGCCCGAAGCGCGCCGGGCGGGCCGGCGCGGGAACAGCGACGGATGACAGGGTCCGGCCGAGCTGCCGACGCCGACGAGACCGCCGCCGCCCGGTGCACGATCCCCGAACACGCCTGCCTGCCCCCGCCGGGTTGTGCCTGACGAGGCAGGGGACCTGCCGTCCTGTACCGCTGCCGAAGGCAGGGGCATGGCATCCGCCGACGGGGTGTCCGGCGGCTACCTCCTGGCCGAGGCGTCCGGCGGCCGGCCGCGGGCGACGCCCGTCGCCACCGGCGGTGAAGCACCGATCGCCCTGGAGGCCCGCGCCATCCACGCGGGCGGGGGCACTCGCGACCCGTGTCGTGTCGATGCTCTGTCTCAAGCGGTTCCAGGACCCGGACCAAGGCGAGGACCCGGACCAAGGCGAGGACCAGGACCAGGGCGAGGACCAGGACCAGGACCAGGACCAGGGCGAGGACGAGAACCAGGACCAGGGCGAGGACCCGGACCAGGACCCGGACCCGGACCAGGACCAGGACCAGGGCGAGGACCAGGACCAGGACCAGGACCAGGGCGAGGACGAGAACCAGGACCAGGACCAGGGCGAGGGCGAGGGATGACAACGGACATGCGAAGCGGCTCTTCGGCACGTCCGTAAAGCCGGTCAACCGGCGAGGCGGGCAGCGCGCCCGGCCGGTACGCCTCGTGGGCCGCCGTGGCGAGGCGGTGAGCATGGAGGACTTCGGTGCACCGGCGCCCTTCCGGACGCCGCACGAGCAGTTCGGCCCGACCGCGCCGCGGCCACTGCCCGCTCCGGCCCCGACCGACGGACCCGGTCCGACCCGCCTTCTGCGCTCCCCTTCCGGGACGCGGGGTCCGCGACGGGGGCCTCACACCCGCCAGTCACCCGCGATCTTCAGCAGATGGTCGTTCTCCTCGGGAGTACCGATGGTGATCCGCACCCCCTCGTCGCCGAAGGGGCGCACCATGACTCCCGCCGCCTCGCACATGCCGGCGAACGCCCGCGTGTGCGAACCGAGGCGCAGCCAGACGAAGTTGGCCTGGCTGTCGGGAACGCTCAAGCCCGCGGCCCGCAGCGCACGGGTGACCCGGGCGCGCTCGGCCACCAAGGTCTGTACCCGCTCCAGCAGCTCGGGTCCCGCGTTCAGCGACGCCCGCGCGGCGGCCTGGGCGAGCCCGCTGACACCGAACGGCACGGCGCAGGCCCGCAGCGCGGCCGCGACCGGCGGATGCGCGACCGCGTAGCCGACACGCAGTCGCGCCAGCCCGTACGCCTTGGAGAAGGTGCGCAGAACGGCGACGTTGGGACGGTCGCGGTAGAACCCGATGCCGTCGGGTACATCGGTGTCGTCGACGAACTCGCGGTACGCCTCGTCGAGCACCACCAGCACGTGGCCGGGCACCCGGTCCAGGAAGCGCGTGAGCTCACCGCGGTGCACGGCCGTGCCGGTCGGGTTGTTGGGGTTGCACACGAGGATCAGGCGGGTGCGGTCCGTCACCGCATCGGCCATGGCCTCCAGATCGTGCCGCTCCTCACGCAGCGGAATCTGCACAGGAGTTGCCCCGGTGGCCCAGGTGAGCTGCGGGTACGCATCGAACGAGCGCCAGGCGAAGAGGACCTCGTCCCCTTCGCCGGCCGCGGCGCGCAACAGGTCCCGGGTGACCCCGAGGGATCCGGTGCCGGGCACGAGGTGCTCCGGGGGCACTGCGAGGACTGCGGACAGTTCCGCGACCAGTTCACTGTTCGTCGGATCGGGGTAGCGGTTGACGCGCCCCAGCTCCTCGCGCATCGCGGCGACGACCGACGGCAGCGGGGGATAGGGGTTCTCGTTCGATGACAGCTTGTCCACCAGGTCGCTGGGAGCACTCCGGCCGGGGACGTAGCGAGGCAACCCGGAGACATCGGCGCGCAGCCGGGGGGCAGGTGCAGGGGGCATCGACGGAACTTCCTGAATGGGGGACGCGGACGGTCGTGCGGGGGCGCCGTTCATCAGGGGCCCCGGGGCCCCGCGCCGCGACGCGACGGGGCGCGCGGGCCTGGGAACCAGCCCGCGCGCCCCGTCGCTGCCAGGGTCAGCCGACGGCCTCAGCGGGCGCCTTCACCTCTTCGACGGCCTCGGTTCGTACGCCTGCCTCGGCGAACTCCTCCAGGAAGGTGGGGAAGGACAGCCGGACGTCCTCGAAGCCCGAGAACCGGTTGGCGGACTGCATCCGCAGGCCTGCCACGAACAGCGACATGAAGATGCGGTGGTCGCCCCAACTGGACAGCGTCACTCCGCCGGGATACGTCCCCGCTCCGCGGACCTCGAAGCCGTCGCAGATCCCGTCGTCGTACAGAACCTCGATGTCCACGCCCGCGCGGGTCAGTTCGGCGGCCATGGCCTCGATGCGTGACGCCTTGTGGAAGCGGGTGAGGCGTCCGCCGGTCACCCGCAGGCTGCCCTGCACGTACGCCCCGAGGGCGGCGAGCGTGGGCACGATGTTGGGGCAGTCCCGCACATCCACCTCGAAGGTGCCGCGCAGGCTGCCCGGCGGGTTGTCGACGATCAGTGACGAGGTCTCCTGGTCGAAGGTGACGCTCACCCCGAGCTGCCGCAGGATCGGGACGATCGCGAACTCGCCCTGCATGCTGTCGCCGTACACGTTGCTCAGGACGGTCCGGCCCGGGAAGAGCGCGGCCGCGGCCAGCAGGTACGACGCCGAGGTGTAGTCCTCGCGCACGGTGACGTCCATGGCCTGGTAGGTGGAGGGCTCCACCTGGTAGTGACGCATGTCGTCCGACGCGGAGACCTTGATACCCGCGTCAGTCAGGCTCGCCAGCGTCTGCCGGATGTAGGACTGGGAATAGACCTCGCCCGTCACCTCGATCTCCACCGGGCCTTCGGCCAGCGGCGCGGCGAACAGGATGGCAGTGATGAACTGCGAGCTGATGTCGCCCGGGAGCCGGCAGGTGCCGCCCTTCAGGCCGCGTCCCCAGTTGATGACCGGGGCCTTGTTCTCGCTGACGATCGACTCGATGTCCGCGCCGAGTTCGCGCAGCGCCTCCAGCAGAGGCTCCATCACGCGGTTGCGCAGGGTCGCGTCGCCCGTCACCACGACCGGCGACGGCTGTACGGAAGCCAGCGCCGTCACGACGCGGAACACCAGACCCGAGCCGCGGGACTGGATGACCCGCCCGATGCGCGGGAACGACTGCCCGATGCCCTGGATCTCCAGGTACCCGTCGTGCTCGGTTATCTTGGCACCGAAGGCACGGCAGGCGTTCTTCATGGTCTCCGTCTCATCGCAACGGAGATCATTGAAAACTCGTGACGTGCCCTCGGCCAACGTGCCGGTCAGAATTGCCCGTTGCGTCTCCGGTTTCGAAGAAGGGACGCGGAACGTTCCGGAAAAAGAATCAACCGGATCAACCCTCAGCAGCATCCTCGTATCTCCTGTTTCCCATCATTCGCCGTCTGATGCTTTTGCAAGCGATGTCGCTTTGACGTCCGGGCCGGCGGTATCCACGGAGCGAGAACATGTCATCCCACCGCTTGGCGATTCGATGCCGGGCGGCAGTTCGGGGAAAGCCTCCTGGCGTGCACGGCAGCCCTCATCCGACGGTGGGGGCGCCCTATGAATTCTGTGTCCCGTGATGCGTGCGGGCAATAGGTCCATCTGCCCATGGCATTTCCGGCATAAAGGGGTCCGGACCCCCCTCGTGCCGCCGGGAGTGCTGCCACGCCGGCGGACAGGAGATAACCCTGGCCGGGGTGGGGGAGGGGGCGGTGGCCGGTGGGTGGGGCGTGGCGGGCAGCGCCCGAGGATTTTCCGGCACACCCGATCCACCCGGGCCACCGGGGGAATGGTCCGGAAGGCCGGCCGCGCGAGTGGAGCCGGCAAGGGGCCGGACGGGCCGTCGCGCCCTGCGGAGACCCTCGCTGCCGCAGGGGAGGACCGCCTCCCGGCTGGGCGCTGGCACCCGGGCGTGCCGGAAGGCTGAAGAGCGCCCTGCCGGCGCAGGCCGCAGGGCACGCGCCTGACGTGCCGGCCGTGGTCGCGGCAGGGGCTGCTCGTGCTGGTTCGTCGGCATCGTGCGGAGCGGTCCGCACGGGGCGGGGCAGCAGCCCGGGCCTGATGCTGCTGGGCATCCCGGCCGGCTTTCCCTCAGGCCAGGAACCGGAAGGACTGCTTGTAATAGACCATCGGGGCCCCCGCGTCCCCACCCAGGCGCGCACCCGCCACCCGGCCGATCAGGATCGTGTGGTCCCCGGCCGGATACCGGGCGTGCACCTCACAGTCCAGCTCGGCCAGTGCGCCCGCGACAGCCGGCAGCCCTCCGGGCGTGCGGGACAGGCCGTCCGATGCGAACTTGTCGGCACCTTTGGTCGCGAACTGCACTGCCAGCGGCTTGTGTTCGGTGCCCAGCACGCTCACCGCGAAGTGCTCGCAGGAAGTGAACGCCGCGTAGGAGTCGGCTGAGTTCGCCAGACAGACCAGGATCAGCGGCGGGCCCAGCGACACCGAACAGAACGAACTGGCCGTGAAGCCGCGCGGCACCCCGTCGTCGCCCAGAGTCGTCACGACCACGACCCCGGCTGCGAAACGGGCCATCGCAGCCCGGAAGTCCTCGGAGCTCGCCCGTCGTACCGTCTGCGTCGCTTCCGTCATGGCAGTACACCACCTGTCCTGCGAAATTCAGTCCGGTTTCGAAGCCCAGCTGCAGGGCGTGTCCACGCCGCACGCGGCACGGGCGATATCCGCGGAGCGAGTACACGACATCCCACCGCTCGGCGCCTCGATGTCGGGGCGGCAGTTCGGGGAAACCCTCCTGGCGCGCACGACAGCCCCTCCTCCGGCGGCGGGGGGCGCGATAGGGATTCTGTGTCCCGTGCGGGCCACGGGCAATAGGTCCATCTGCCCATGGCGTTCACGGCAGGAAAAGGGGGGGTCCGGGCCTCTTTGTGCCGCCGAGGTGCTCGGTGAATCACCCGGGCCGGCGGGCGGGCCGTCATCAACGCAGCGCACTCGTCAAAGGGGGGGGGACCCCCCGGGGAGGGGGTGTGCTCCTCCTTCCCGGCCCAGAGTCCGGCCCGGCCGGGAACGCGGCGGTGTGGAACCAGCAGGGCCGGTGTCCCGGCAGCCGCCGTCCGCGACCACCGTGGTCCTGGCCGACGGCGGCTTCGGCGCCGGACGGTTCCCTGGCTTGCGGCTGCGTCATCGGCGACCCGGTGGTCGGTCGGGCAGCACCCGGTCCTCCGGCGGCAGGCTCCAACGGCCGCCCCTGCGAAGGCTCGAGCACCAGCCCGGACAGCACGTGGCCGGGTGCCCGCAGCGCCGGGGCGCTGGGACGTAGGTCCTATTCTGACCAGGCCGGTCCCGTGCGAGGCTGAGGCAGCGCGATCAACACGTTGGGGGCCGTTCCCGGGATTCAGGTTCGGGTTCATTCTTCGGTTCCCAAAGGCCCGCCGCCGCCGTCAACCGGCCGGGCGCTTCCATGCCTCCTGTGAACCGTGAGGACGATATCCATGTCCGGCGCAATCCTGTTCTTGAACCGCTGGCCCTTGTACGAGGACGAGCGGCGCTGGGAGAACCGCCTCGCCGCTCCCGAGATCGTCTTCTGCCCTCAGACCGACCGCGTCACGTACATCTGCGACGAGGGCGGCCGCAGTGCCGTGCCCGCCGACGCCGAACGGGTCCACGTCGTGGCGGACTTCGGCGATCTGGAAGGTGTGCTGGGGACCGTCGACGCCGTCGTTCGCGACGAAGGCCCCTTCGACCACGTCATCGGCTTCTCCGAAATGCTCCTCGACCTCGCGGCGACCCTGCGCGAGCGGTACGGCATCCCGGGCTCCAGCACCGAGGAGACCTCCCGGTTCCGCGACAAGACCGTCATGAAGGAGACGCTGTCGCGGGCAGGCCTTCGCGTGCCGCGCTGGGCTTCCTGCCGCACCGAGGACCAGATCCTCGCGGCGGCCGAGGAGTTCGGCTACCCCGTGATCGTCAAACCGGTGCGAGGAGCCTCCAGCCAGGGTGTGCGCGAGATCGCCTCGGCCGGGGAACTGCGGGCCCTGTGCGCCGAACAGAGCCTGCACGACCTCGAGATCGAGGAGTTCGTACAGGGCGAGATCCTGCACGTCGACGGCGTCCTGGACGCCGCCGGCAAACCGCTGTTCCTGTGCACCTCGCGCTACGTCTCCACCTGCCTGGACTTCGAGCTCCTGGGTGAGCCGCTCGGCTCCGTCTTCCAGACGGACCCCGCGGTGCGCGGCCGCTGCGAGGACTTCGCCGTGCGCTGCCTGACCGCGCTCGGCCTGCGGAGCTCCGCCTTCCACCTCGAACTCTTCGACACCGGCGACGAGCTGGTGTTCCTGGAGGTCGGCGCCCGGGTGCCGGGCGCCGACGTGCCCTACGTCATCCACGACGTCCACGGCGTGAATCTCTTCCGGCTGTGGACCGACGTGCTGCTCGGCCGCCCGGTGGACCCGCCGCTCCCCGACCCGGAGCAGAGCGGCGGCTGGCTGATCATCCCAGGCCCCAGGCCGCTGCCCCAGAAGATCACCGAAGCCACCTCGCTGCTGGGTGAAGTCCCCTACGTGTACCGGGAACTGGTGCCCCGGGCGGGCGAGGTCCTGGTCTCCCGCCCCGGCTCGTACGCCACGCTCCAAGGAGGCCGCTTCCTTTTCCGGGGCGGCACCCAGGAACAGATCGAACAGGCCGTGAGCCAGGCACGGGCGCAGTACCGCCTGACGACCGAGCCCGTCCCGTAGACCGCCAGACCGCCCGAACCATCTCATGCCATCGGCAACCGAACCGTCGAATCCGTGGAGGAAGACGTGGATCAGAGCCACGCGAAGCTAGCCGACAAGAACTTCGTGCTGTTCGCCGAGGGGTGCTTCGGACTCTTCACCAGCAAGATCGCCGCCTCGCTGATCCGCTACCGCGGGGACCGCTGCGTCGCAGTGATCGACAGCCGCAAGGCCGGCCAGACCGTCCAGGACGTCCTCGGCTACGGCGGTGCGATCCCGATCGTCGGCCGCGTCGAGCACGCTCTGCACCTGCACCCCGAGGTCATGGTCATCGGCAAGGGCCTGCATTCCGTCGAGCTGCCCTCCGGGTGGAAGCCGCACATCCTCGCGGCCGTCGACAACGGCCTCCACCTGATCAACTCGATCCACTACCGCCTCGCCGACGACCCGGACATCGCCCGTGCCGTCCGTGACAAGGGCATCACCGTCTGGGAGACCAAGGACGCCCCGACCGTGCCGCTCAACAGGGCCCGCGTCCTGGACCTGGACACCTGGGTCGTCCACACCTGCGGCAGCGACTCCAACATCGGCAAGAAGACCGCCGCCCTGGAGATCTGGAAGGAGGCCAACCGCAGCGGCATCCCCACCGGTTTCGCCGCCACGGGTCAGAGCGGCATGCTGATCTCCGGCCACGGCATCGCGGTCGACGGCGTGGCCGGCGACTTCATGGGCGGCGCCGTCGAACAGGTCGTCATGGAGGCCGCCGCCGGCAACGAATGGGTCGTCGTCGAGGGCCAGGGCTCCCTCAACCACATCGGGTTCAGCGGCGTCGCCCTCGCCATCCTGCACGGCTCCCTGCCGCACGCCCTGGTCTTCTGTCACCGCCTGGGCGCCGAGCGCACCAAGGTCTGGGAGACGCCCATCATCCCCATCCCCGAGCTCATCCGCATGAACGAAGAGCTCACCGTCTTCGAACGGCCCGCCAAGGTCGCCGCCGTCAGCGTCAACAGCGTCGGCTTCACCGAGGAGGAGTACCGCCGCGAGGCCGAGAAGCTGGAGGCCGAAACCGGACTGCCTGTCGTCGACCCGGTCCGTGAGGGCGGCGCCGGCCGGCTCGTGGACATCCTGCGCGCCCACCAGCGCGAGACCGCCGGCCGGCAGCCGGTCCGGCAGCGCTGAGGGCGGCCCGGAACCCGGAGGAGATGCACAGATGAAGAGAGCAATCCTGCTCCTCATGCACCAAGGCAAGTCGTACACCGAGGAGATCGCCGCGGCCACCGCCGGGCTCGGCCTGCACCTGGTCGCCCTCAGCTCCCGGCCGCGCAAGCCGGGGGTCCTGCAGGAGAGCCGCCGCCACGTGGCGGACTGCGTGGTCACCGAGGAATCCGAACTGGGCTCCGGTGACGTCGACAAGGCCGTCCGCGAACTCGCCGACCGGGGCTACCGGGTCGAGGCCGCCCTCGCCACCTTCGAGGGCTACCGGCTCCTGATGGCCGAGCTCAACGAGCGGCTCGGCGCACGGGACTGCGCCGAACCCGCGTTGCGCCTGTGCCTGGACAAGTACGAACTGCGCCGCTACCTCTTCGCCGAGGGACTGAGCGAGGTCGGCGTCCACCGGATCACCCCCGGTGTGACACCCGAACTCGACCCGTCCACACGCTGGTTCGTCAAGCCGGTGCGCGGTGCCTCGTCCTTCGCGACCTTCGTCCTGGACAACATCGACGACCTCGCCGACCTGCCCGCGATCCAGGAGCAGATGCGCGCCGACCGGTCCATGAAGGCGATCTTCATGGACCGGTACGACTTCCTCGTCGAGGAGTACGTCGAGGGCCCGGAGTTCAGCTTCGAGACGTTCGTCCTCGACGGCCGGATCCACCACCTGTGCGTCCACGAGAAGGCCCGCGTGGAACGCCTGGAGCGGACCACCCTGGAGGGGATGTCGGTCAGCCCGCCCGTCAGCCTGGACCGTGACCTCGTCCTGGAGGGAGCCGACCACGTCACCCGCTGCCTCACCGCGCTGGCGGAGCACGGACTGACCGCCGGCGCCTTCCACATCGAGGTCAAGTACTGGAAGTCGAAGAAGCGCTGGGAGATCATCGAGATCAACCCGCGGATGGGCGGCAGCCTCATCAACGCCAGCGTCCAGACCGTCACCGGGCACTCCCTCCTCGACCTGTGGACCGAGTCCCTGCTGCTGCCCGACGGCGAGCGGGACGCCTTCCACGACCGGCTCACCCGCGCCTCCCAGGTGGAGGCCCTGCGCACCGGCGCGGCCACCCGGGCGACCGTGTTCCTCAGCAAGTACGGGGAGAAGGGGCGGACCGTCGACGCGATCCGCTTCGAGCCGCCCACCCGCCCGCCCCGCATCCTGCGCGTCCACGTGGCGCAGGGAACTCAACTCGAAGCTTCCGACCGGGGGATCTGCCTGATGGACGCCCTGTGGGACGTGGCGGCCGACGACCTCGACGCCGAGACCGACTTCCTCGACCGGCACGCCACGGACCATTTCCACGTCCGCTACCGCTGACCGCTGGCCGCGCCGGCCCGGTCCTGGACCGGACCCGCACGCGCGCGGCAGACCGAAGATCCGGGCCGCCCTCCCGCGGCCCGGCTGCGAGAACCCCGCCCGAACCCGGGGCCGCCGAGCAGATCACCGGCGACCCGTCCACCGCCGCGCCGGGCGGCACACCTTTCCGTGAACGCCCTCCCCTGCGAAACCCCCGCGAAGAACGCCTTGCCTGCGAACCCTCTTGTGAAGGAGAACGTGATGAACCGCGTGCAGAACACCGGGATCAACCACCCGAAGCCGTTCTACAACGAGGAGCAGAGCCGTCTGAAGAAGGCCGAGCTCGACCGCTACATGGACAAGAAGATGGCGGAGTGGAAGGACACCGTCCCCTTCGCGTCCCACCTGACCGAGCCCGAGCTCCACCAGGCGTACTACCGCCGCACCCTCATCGAGCACGTGTGGCGCATCCGCCTCTCCCGGGTCAGCCAGACCAAGGCCATCTACAAGATCGCCCAGGTCGCGCCCCGGGCCGCCCGCGACTACGCGCAGTACCAGGCCGACGAGATGCTCCACGACAAGCTGTACATCAGCGACGCCGCGGCCGCCGGCGTCACCGAGGAAGAGATCCTCGCCACGGAGCCCTACCTCTCCACCCGCCTCCTCGAGGGCTTCTTCTACTACACCCTGGAACACGAGTCGGCCCTCGCCCCGGTCGTCTCCAACTACCTGGTGGAGTACACCCAGGTCAAGCTCCAGCCGGCCATCGTCGAGAACCTCCAGAACCGTCTCGGCAAGGAGAACGTCAAGGGGCAGGCCGCCCACCTCCACGTCGACACCACCGAAGACCACTCCCAGGAGATGTGGGACATCCTCCACCAGCTGATCTTCAGCGAGGAGGACTTCCAGAAGGTCTTCAAGTACATCGACGACGTCCAGGAGATCCTCGCGCTGTTCTTCCGGGAGATCTACGAGGACACCTTCGCCAAGCGCGTCGAGGCCACCGTGTGACCCGCGAGGCATCCCGCACCGCCATGGCCGGCGAACCGTCCAAGGCAGGCGCCCACATCCGGCCGCGGTACGAGCGCGGGGTCCGCGACGGCTTCGAGGTACGCGGCAGGCCCACGTACCCCGGCGGCACCGACTGAGCCGCCGCAGGGCCGCCGGGCAGCCATCGCCCGGCGGCCCTCGTACGGACCCCACCCCACCGCACCCCCGCCGCCCAGCAGAGAGGAACCCCGCGCATGTCCGCACCCGACACGGCCGCGCTCGTCAAGGAGTACCAAGAGAACGGCTTCGCGGTCGCCGAGCGTCTCTTCGATCCGAGTGAAGTCGCCGAGCTCAACACCGCCATCACGCAGATCCTGGACGTCCCCGACATCGGCTCCGTCGCCGAAGTGGAGCCGGGCGACAACGGCATGGCCCGCCGGATCTGGTCGCCCACCAAACAGCACTCCGCGTTCGAGCGGGCCGCCGCCCACCCCGGACTGCTCGACCACGTCGAGGCACTCATCGGCCCCGACATCCTGTTCCACTACAGCAAGCTCCACCTCAAGGCCCCGCAGGTGGGCAGCGTCGTGGACTGGCACCAGGACTTCTCCTACTACCCCCACACCAACACCGACCTGGTGACGGCCCTCGTCTACCTCGACGACACCACCACCGAGAACTCCGCCCTCCAGGTCATCCCCGGCTCTCACCGGCGCGGCCTCGCCGACCACTACGTCGACGGCTACTTCCGCGGCAAGGTAGCGGGTGCCGGCGCCCCCGACCCGGCGCTCGCCGTGCCCATCGAGGCGCCCGCAGGCAGCGTGGTCTTCATCCACTGCCTGCTCCTGCACTACTCCTCCTCGAACAACTCCGACCGGTACCGCCGCGCCTTCCTGCCGGCCTACCGGGCAGCCGACGCCTACCCGATCCACTTCGGATCGCACGCCGGCCACAACGAGCCCGGAGTGCGGCTGCTGCGCGGCAGCGTGTCGGACACGGCACGCGTGGAAGCCGGGGCATGGCGTCTCCCGCTCGCGGAGCGCCCCTTCGGCTCGCTCTTCCAGCTCCAGGAGGGCGTCGACGAGACCGCGACTGCGGCGACCCCCGGGTACGCCACCCTGGAGGAGGCGAAGTGACAGCCCCATGAGCACGCCGGACGTGACGGTCGTCCGCGCCTGCCTGCGGGGCGGCGCGGGCGGCAGCCCCACGGCCGTCGTCCTGGAGGACGACGGCCACGGCCCGCTGCCGGGCGACGACGAGCGGCGCCGGATCCCCGTCGCACGGGGCACCTCGCACGCCGTGTACGTACGCCACGTCGGCGACACGACCGAGCTGCGCTTCTTCACCGCGGAAGGGGAACTGCCCGCCTGCGGTCACGGCACGGTCGCCGCCCTCGCCTTCCTCGCGGCACGGCACGGCGGTACCGGGCCCTACCGGGCCACCCTCCGTGCCGGGGGGCGCGTGTTCGCCGGGCGGGCCGAGCGTGACGGCGAACTGATCACCGCCGCCTTCGACCCCGGACCCGTCGACCTGCGCGAACCCACCGCACAGGAACGCGCCCTCGTTCTTCCGGCCCTCGGCCTCACACCGGACGAGGCCGCACGAGGCGGCGTCCGGATCGCCGGCGTGGGCCGCGAACGCATGCTGGTGCCGGTCCCCACCCGGACCGCGGTCGCCGCCCTGCGCCCGGACCTCGACCGCCTCAGGGCGGCCTGCGACCGGTTCGGCCTGATCGGCGCGTACGTCCACTCGAAACCCTCGCCCCAGGGCGCCCTCGCGGCCCGGATGTTCGCCCCTTCGATCGGCATTGCGGAAGACATCGCCAACGCCAACAGCACTGCCGCTCTCGCCGCACACCTGGCCGGCCGGGGCGTCGGCCGGATCGCCGTAGACATGGGCGACGCCCTCGGCAGCCCCGCCACCGTCACCGCCACGGCGGGAAAGGACCTGCGCGTCGAACTCGGCGGAACCGCACGGGTCCTGACGGAGCAAAACCAACAGACGTCTTGAAAGACCGGAAGGTGAGAACGTGGTCGTCAGTGGCTTGCCCAACCAACCGCAGTCAGACGCGAACGAGCTGAGAGTGCACTGGAACTCGCCGCTCAGCGGGCAGCAGAAGGCGTCGGGAAAATACCAGACCGGCCAGCTCGACTTCGACGGGATCGTCGACTTCGCGCAGGAAGCGGACAGCCTGGGAGTCGACTCGCTCCTCATGGGCATCGGCAACCACATGCCCGACCCGCTCCCGATGCTCGGCGCCCTGGTCCGCGAGACCAAACGCGTCAAGTTCCTCCTCGCCTACCGTCCCGGACTGCTCCCACCGACGCTCTTCGCCCAGGTGGTCAACACGGTCTCGTGGATGTCGGACGGGCGGATATCCCTCAACCTGGTCGCCGGAACCTCCCCGGTCGAGCAGGCGTACTACGGAGACTTCCTCGCCCACGACGAGCGCTACGCACGCTCCAACGAATTCCTGGACATCCTCCACCGGCTCTGGCGTGGTGAGACCCCGCTGTCCTACGAGGGCGACCACTACCGAGTCAAGGACGCGCAGGTCGGCCTGGGATACAAGGGCGGAAGCCGTCCCGAGATATACATCAGCGGGGCATCGGAGGTGGCACAGCAGACCGCCGTGGACCACGGCGACTGCTGGCTGCGGTACGGCGACACCCCCGAGGGAATGGCCGCGGCCGCGAAGCCCGTCCTGACGCAGGGCGGCCGCGTGGGAACCCGCATGCATGTGCTGGCGAGGGAGACCCGTGCGGAAGCGCTGGCGGATCTCGCCGATCTGATGCGCGATCCCGACGAAGAACACCGCAAGCGGATCGCGGATGCCGTGGCCTCCTCCGACTCCGTGGCAGTGAACACGTCCTTCCGGCTGGCCGAGTCCGCGGACTCCGACTGGCTTTCTCCCATGCTGTACTCCGGTGCCGTGGCATACCGCGGCGGGCCGGCCCTGTGCGTGGTGGGCAGCTACGAGGAAGTCGCGGCGTACCTCTACGAGTACAAGGCAGCCGGGATCAGCGAGTTCATCTTCTCCGGCTGGCCGACCCAGCAGGAGATGCGGATCTTCTACACCCGTGTACTGCCGCTGCTGCGCGAGCACGAACGCGCCGGGGCCGAAGGCATGAAGACCGGTCAGCTTCTCAGCCCTGGAGCACTGAGCTCGTAAGCCCGGCCCGTCAAGCCGCATCGCGCTCCCGACCGCCCCGGCGAACAGGGCGGTCACGGGTCGCATCCACCAACTCCGGGAGGTGTCGAGTCCCTTGTGGCCCGGGTCCGTTGACGAGAACCCACGCCGAGCGGGCACGACCGCGCACGCCGACCCCGGCGACGCGGCCGGCCCGCCCGGCGAGACCACATCGACGACGGCACAAGACGGCATCCCGGTCCGTGCGGCTGTTCCCCGCCGTGTGCCCGCACCCGGGGCACACGTGCGAGGTGCCGTGCGCGTCCACCCCGGCCACCGCCGCACCGGCCCGGCGAGCCGTCTGCCGGACATGCCCTTCCGGCCGGTGCGACCGCCAAGGGCAGTGCCTGGCCCGCTGCCCGCGAAGAGGCCCGCGAAAGGGCCCGCGAAAGGTCCCGCGAAAAGGCCCTGCCCCCTCACGGAAACCGCTCAGCCCTTCGAGGGCGATCGGGCGTCAGGTGCGTGATGGGGATTTCAGCGGAGCAGGCCCTGCGAGGCCGACCGGCCCCGACCGGATGGCGCGTCCGGGCCCTGGTGGCCGGCTACTCCGTGTCCGCCTACGGGAACTTCCTCAACCTGATCGCCCTGAGCCTGTTCACGTACCAGATCGCGGGCACCGCCCTCGGCATCGGCGCGGTGATGGCGCTCCGGCTGTTCTCCGGCGTACTGGCCGGCCTGGGTGCGGGCGCGATCACCACGGCCCTGGGCCGTCGCACGGTGATGATCGGCGCCGATGCGGCGCAGGCTGCCGCGATGACGGTGCTCGCGCTCAGCGCCCGCGACCCCTCGCTCGCCCTGCTCCTGGGCGCGGTCGTCGTGCTCGGCGCGGGCAACACCTTGTTCACCGTGGCGCTGCGCAGCGCCGTGCCGGTGATCGTGGGCCATGACGAACGGACGCGGACCAACGGGCTGCTGGTGACCGCACGTTCATTCGCCACCGTTCTGGGCTTCGCCTCGGCCGCGGGAATCATCGCCTTCGGTGGACACGGCCTCGCGTTCGCGGTCAACGGGGCCAGCTTCGTGGTGTCGGCCGCGGCGGTACTGGCACTGCGGCTGCCCACCGCTGCCGATGCGGATACCGACACCGGCGCAGCCGCTGAGCCGGCACCGCCGCAGCCGGTCCCGAAGCGGCCGCCGGGCGTCCGCGCCGGACGCCTGCTCGCAGGAATTCCGGGACTGCTGCTCGGGATGCTGCTGCTGCGGGGCACCGACGCGTTCGCCTCCTCCTCCCACAACGTGGCCCTGCCGATGGTGGCCGGCCTCAGGTCCCCGGACAATCCCGCACTGTTCATGACCGAGTTCTGGGTCGCCTGGGCCGTGGGCACCGCCCTGTCCCCCCAGCTGCTGAAGCGTCTACGCGGCGAGAAGGCGCACGACGCGCGGGTATTCGCGCTCGGCACCGGCCTCATGTCGATCTCGTTCGTGCTCGCCTTCACCGGGCTCCCCCTGCCCGCCCTGATCGGCGCGGCCCTCGCGGCGGGGCTCGCCGACGGCTGCACCGAGATCGTGTACGTCTCACGCCTGCAGGCCGCGCCGGAGCCGGAGCGCAGCCGGCTGTTCGGCCTGTCGGCCTCCGCGGAAACGGCCGGATTCAGCCTCGGAATGCTCGGCGCCGCGGCTGCACTGGAGGGCTTTCCCGCCCTCACCGTCGTCGCCGCATTCCACGGCACCGCCCTGAGCGGGGCGCTGGCCCTCTCGCTGTACGCCGCCGTGCGCCGCCACGGTGGCCTCCGGCCGCACCACCGACCGTCCTGGTTCCAAGGCCACACCGATCGCTGAAGAAGGGGACACACATGGCACGCGTACGGGGGCAGGCCCTCTGCCGAGGGCCTGAGCCGGAGCTCACCGCGAAGGACCCTCGCGACGCGGTCCAGGCCCTGCTGCGGGCCGCGGCCGCCGCAGACGGGGCGGGAGTGGTCACGGTGGGGCCGCAGGACTCGGCCGCCACCCTCACCTACCCCCAACTCCTGCACCTCGCACAACGGTTCGTGACCGGACTGCACACACACGGGGTGCGGCCGGGGGACACCGTGGTCCTGTGCGGGCTCCCGCTCGCCGAGTTCTTCCCGGCCTTCTGGGCCTGTGTCCTGGCCGGGGCCGTGCCCGTGTCCGTCTGCGACCCGCCCACCGCCGGCTCGGCGGCCCTGCAACGGCTGCGGCACACCCGCGCGTTACTGAACCATCCCCTCGTCGTCACCGACGCCCCCGGTGCGGCCGCCCTCGCGCGCGCCGAACCTGACGGGCCGGTGGCGATCGCAGCCCACTGGGCACAACACCCGCCGACGTACGAGCACCATGTGCCCCAGGCCTCGGACACCGCGCTCCTCATGCTCTCCTCCGGCAGCACGGGCCCGCCCAAGGCGGCGCGGCTCACCCACGCCGGACTCGCCGACTTCGCGGCCGGCGCCCGCCGGATCCTGCCGGTACGAACCGGCGACACCTTCGTCAACTGGCTGCCGGTGGACCACAGCGGGGCATTCCTGCTCTACCACGTACTCCCGGTCTTCGCAGGCTGCACGAATGTGCACGCACCGACCCGAACGGTGCTGACCGACCCGCTGCGCTGGCTCGACCTGCTCCACGAGCACCGCGCCCAGCACGGCTGGGCGCCCACCTTCGCGTACCAAATGGTCGCGGACGCACTGACCGGACAACCCGACAGGAAGTGGGACCTGAGCGCCCTGACCTCGCTGGTGTGCGGCGGTGAGCAGATCGTCCTGCCGGCCCTTCGGGCCTTCCTCGACGCCACCTCGGCCTTCGGCGTCCGCGAGGACCACCTCGTCCCCGCCTGGGGCATGGCCGAGACCGTCACCGCGATCACCTACGGCCGCCTCGACCGGCCCGGAACCGTGCACCGCCTCGTCAAAACCAGTCTCGGCGGCGAACTGCTGAGCGCCGACGACGACACCCCGGACGACCAGTGCGTCACCTTCGTCGCCGCCGGATCACCCGCCCACGGCACGACCCTGCGCATCGTCGACAGCCACGGGCAACCACAGCCCGGCGGCAGGATCGGACGGCTGCAGGTACACGCGCCGGCCCGCCTGACACCGGGGTACATCGACAACCCGGACGCCGATGCCGCCGCCTACCCACAGGGCCACGACTGGCTGGACACCGGCGACCTGGCGTTCCTCGCCCAGGACCAGGTCGTCATCACCGGCCGCCGCAAAGACGTCATCATCCTCAACGGGCACAACGTCTACGCCCACGAGGTCGAGACCGTCGCGACGGCGGTGACCGGGGTGCACGCGGGTGAGGTGGCCGCCTGCGGGATACCCGACGCCGACCGGGGCACGGAGCAGCTCGCCGTGTTCTTCGTCGGCCACGGCGCGAAGGACGACGCCCGCGTCGCACGGCAGGTGCAGGCAGAGCTGTTCACACGCCTGGGCCTGACCGCCGCACATGTACTGCCCGTCGCGCGGGCCGAGTTCCCCCGCACGCCCGCCGGCAAAGTACGGCGCGGCGAACTGCGCGACCGGTTCCTCGCAACACACCCGGGCCCCGGCGAGTGCGGCGTTCCCAGCAGCGACGACACACCGGGCGACGACGTCGGGCGCACGGTGCGTGAGGAACTGGCCACCGTCCTCGGCCGCCCCGCCGGGGCACACACACCCTTCTACGAACTCGGCCTGACATCCGTGCAACTGGTGCGCCTGCGAGGGCGCCTCGAAGAGCGCCTGGGCCGGGGGATGGCCCAGACCGACCTGTTCGAACACCCCACGGCAGCCGCGCTCACCGCACACCTCTGCGCGGCCCGGGAACTCCCGGCGCAGGCGGACCGCAACAGCGGCGAGGACACGGACCGGCGGGTCGCGGTCATCGGCATGGCGCTGCGCTTTCCCGGGGCCGACTCACCCGAGGGATTCTGGCGCAACCTGCGCGACGGCGTCGACTGCCTCACCGTCTTCGACCAGGACCAACTGGCAGCCGCGGGCCTCACCCCCGAACAGGCGAAGGCTCCCGACCGCGTCCCCGTCGCCGGAGTCCTCGACAAGGCGCTGGACTTCGACTCCGACCACTTCGCACTCAGCCCCAAGGAAGCCCGGCTCACGCACCCGGCACACCGCCTCTTCCTGGAGTGCTGCCACCGGGCGCTGGAGGACGGCGGCTACGCGGGCACCCGGCAGAACACCAGAATCGGCGTGTTCGCCGGCACCGGCATGCACCTCTACGACCACCAGCAGGACGCACCCCCCACCTACGGCCGGCACCACGAGCACGACGACGCCGACCCCGTCACCGGCATGCAGCGCACGATCGGGCAACAGCCGGACTTCGTCGCCTCCCGGGTCGCCTACCGGCTCGGCCTCACCGGACCCGCCATCGGCGTACAGACGGCCTGCTCCACCTCACTGGTCGCCGTACACCTGGCCGCACAGGCACTGCTGACCGGTGACGCCGACATGGCCCTCGCCGGTGCCGCCGCCGTGCACCTGCCCCAGGAGACCGGCTACCGCGCTCACCCCGGCTCGGTCCTGTCCCCCTCCGGGCGCTGCCGCGCCTTCGACGCGGACGCCGACGGCACCGTGGGCGGCAACGGGGTGGCGGCCGTGCTCCTCAAGCGCCTGGACCGGGCGCTGGCCGACGGGGACACGGTGCACGCGGTGATCCTCGGCTCGGCTGTCAACAACGACGGCGCACAGAAGGCCGGCTTCACCGCACCCGGCGTGGCCGGACAGGTGGCCGTCGTCCGTGAGGCGCTGCGCCGGGCCGCTGTCCCGGCCGACACCCTCACCTATGTGGAGGCGCACGGCACCGGCACACCGCTGGGAGACCCCGTCGAGTTCGAGGCGCTGCGCCGAGCGCTCGCACAGGACACCGCCCAGACCGGGTTCTGCACGGTGGGCTCGGTGAAGCCCGCCGTTGGACACCTCGACAGCTGCGCCGGCATGGCAGGCCTGATCAAGACGGTCCTGATGCTGCGACACCGCACCCTGGTACCGACCCTGCACCTGAACGAGCCCAACCCCCAACTGCTCCTGAACGGCGGACCCCTGCGCCTGGGCACCGAACTGCAGCCATGGTCCGTGCCCGCCGGGACGCCCCGTCGGGCGGGAGTCAGCGCGCTCGGCGTGGGCGGCACCAACGCCCACGTCATCCTCGAGGAAGCCCCGGCACGCCGCCCCCCGCCCGCACCCGACCGGCCCGTGCTCGTCCCCCTTGCGGCGCGCGACACCGAAGCCCTGCGGGAGCTGACCGGGAACATCCGCGCCCACCTGCGGACCTCACCGGACACGGCCGCCGCCGACGTGGCGGCCACGCTGGGGCGCGGCCGCCCCCACCCCACCGCCCGCCTTGCCGTGGTGGGCACCGACACCGGGGAACTCGCGCGGGCCCTGGAGCAGGAGCCGCCCGCCCCCGCACCGTCCGGGCCCCTGGCCTTCGCCTTCCCCGGCCAGGGCAGCACTCGCGCCGGCATGGCCCGGGGAATCCACGCCGGGTTCACCGAAGCCCGTTCGGTGCTGGAGCGCTGCGAGCACATCTACGCCCAGGAGTTCGACGGCACCCTCATGCCGATGCTGCTCGGTGAGGCCGGTGAGGCCGGTGAGGCCGGTGATGCGGATGATGCCGCAGACCGGGTCTGGCCCACCGAGGTCGCCCAACCCGTCCTGTTCGCCCACCAGGCGGCGCTGCTCGCGCTCTGGCAGGCCTGCGGCGTGCGGCCCGCCGTGCTGCTCGGCCACAGTGCCGGCGAGTACGCGGCGCTGTACGCGGCCGGAGCGTTCACCCTCGAGGACGGCCTGCGCCTCACCGCCCGGCGCGGCCGCCTGATGCATCGCGCGTGCCCGCCCGGCGGAATGCTCGCCGTCCACACCGACCGGGCGACCGCCGAACGCGTCGCCGCGGCAGCGGGCCTCGACGTGGCAGCGGTCAACGGGCCCCGCTCGCACGTCCTGTCGGGGACGCCCGCAGCCCTCGCCGAGGCCGGGCACCTGCTCGACCGCGACGGCATCGGCCACCGCACCCTCCCGGTCGACCGGGCCTTCCACTCGGCCGCCCTCGACACCGCGCTGACCGACTTCCGCACCTGTGCCGAGGAGGTCGCCTACGCACCTGTGCGTGTGCCCTTCGTCAGCGGCCTTGACGGCGAGGTGCGCCCCGCGGGCTGGACCGTCGATGCCCGCTACCTGTGCGCCCAGGCCCGGCAGCCGGTCCGCTTCGACCTGGCCATGGCCACGGCGGCGGACCTGGCCCGGGGCGGCTTCGTCGAAATCGGCGCCGGAAACACGCTCAGAGGCCTGGGCCGGCACCACATCCCCGCAAGCCGCTGGCTGGGCGCCCAAGGCACGGGCGACGACGCCACCGGACAACAGCGCGGCGTCCTGCACTCGCTCGGCGAGCTGTACCGCGCCGGGGCGGACCTGGACTGGGAGGTCCTCGCACGCGGCGGAGGCAGGATTCCACTGCCCGGGCACCCGCTGCGACGCCGCACGATCGCGCCTCCCGAGCAAGGGCCGCAGCGCGCCACCGGCCCGGTCGACTCCCCCCAGGAGCCGCCTGCGATCCAGACCCCCGTCGCCCCCGAAGCCCTCGTGGCTCCCGTCGCCTCCGTGGCTCCTGCCGACCCTCCCCACACCACGTTGGACGAGGCCGAACTGCTCACCGAGATAAGGGAGCTGACCGCAAACAATCTGGGCGCCGGCCTCGCGGACATCCGCCCGGACCGCTCCTTCCTCGAGCAGGGCGCCGACTCACTCGCCCTGATGGGGGCGGCCGCGGACCTGGAACGCCGCTATGGCGTGCGCCTTCCCGTCCGGGAGTTCTTCGAGGCGGCGGACACGCCGCGCAAGCTCGCCGAGCGCCTGGCCCAGATGGGCGCCCAGGTGACCGGACGACCGCCGCACGCCGCTTCGGGGCCTGCACCACAACCCGCGCCGCACGGCGAACCTGTGCCGCAGGGCGAGCCTGCCCACCTCGACGTTCCCACCCCCCACCCCCGCCCCGCCTCGGCACCGCCCCGCGCACCCTCCCTCGCAGCGTCATCACTGCCGGAGCCGCAGACCACACCCGGCCCCGCACCGGCCTTCGCTACGCCGGACACGCCACTGGCCGTACGCGACCTGTTCGCCCAGCAGCTGGAGCTCACCCGGCACCTGGTCGACCAGGTGACCGGCGTCATCAACCGGCAGATCGACGCCCTGACCCCCGCCGACCCACCGCCGCACACGATGCCCGCCGCCCCGCCGAAGACCGAGGCAGCACCCTCCAAGCCGGCAACCGCCCCCGCCACCACGCCGGCCGGGACAGCACCCCCTTCCACCACGGTGACCACCCCCGCCACCGCGCCGCTCACCCCGGCACCCGGCCCCGCACAGCAGCCGGCCCCCGCACCGTCCACCGGCCCCGCACCACCACCCGCCACCGCCACCGCCGCCGTCGACTTCAGCCTCTACTTCTTCGGCGACTACCCCGACGACGCCGCCCAGGACAAATACGCCCTGATCATGCAGGCGTCCGAGTACGCCGACCAGCACGACTTCCACGCCCTGTGGCTCCCCGAGCGGCACTTCAACTCCTTCGGCGCACTCTTCCCCAACCCCTCCGTCCTCGCCGCCGCCCTGGCGGCCCGTACCCGCCGCATCCGGCTGCACGCCGGGTCCGTCGTCCTGCCGCTGCACCACCCGGTCCGGGTCGCCGAGGAATGGTCGGTGGTCGACAACATCTCCGGCGGCCGGGCGGGCCTGTGCTTCGCCGGCGGCTGGCACGCCACCGACTTCGCACTCGCCCCGGACGCCTTCGGGCGCCACCGCGAGCTGATGTACGAACAGGCGGACACCGTACGCCGGCTGTGGTCCGGCCAGCCGCTCACCCTGACCGGCGGCGACGGCAAGCCCGTCGACGTCACGCTGCACCCCAAACCCCTCCAGGAACAACCACCCCTGTACGCCGCGGTGGTATCAAACCCCGACAGCTACCGGCGGGCCGCCGCCCACGACCTGGGCATCGTCACCAACCTGATGGCGCAGACGGTGGAACAGCTGGCAGAGAACATCGCCCTGTACCGCCGCACCCGCGCCGAGCACGGCCTCGACCCGGCCGCAGGCCGCGTCGTCGTGCTGGCCCACACCTACCTGGGCCCGGACGCAGCCCAGGCACGGGCCGAGGCCTACCGCCCCTTCGTGTCCTACCTGCGCTCCTCGCTGTCCCTGTTCAACCAGGTGACCAACAGCCTCGGCCTCGACGTGGACCTCGCGAACACCCCCGAGCAGGACGTGGAGTACCTGCTCGGCCGCGCCTACGAGCGCTACTGCGCCTCGCGTGCCCTGATCGGCGACGAGTCGACGGCCGCCGAGACGGTGGCCCGCCTGGTGGCGGCGGGTGCGGACGAGATCGCCTGCTTCGTCGACTTCGGCGTGCCCGCACAGCAGGTCCTGGCCGCCCTGCCACTGATCGACCGTCTGCGCCGACGACAGCACCTGCCCCCCGAACGCCAGGCGCAGGACGACCTGGGCGAGCGCGGACCGCTCACCCCGGCCCAGCGCCGCATCTGGTTCCTGGAACAGCTGCACCCCGGCACCCGCATGTACCACGAGCCCAAAGCGATCCGCCTGGACGGGCCGCTGAACACCGAGGCACTGGGCCTGGCTCTGCAACAGGTCGCCGACCGCCACCCCGCGCTGCGGACCGTCTTCCGTGAGGCGGACGGCGTCCCCTACCGGCAGGTGCTGCCCCGCATGACACTCGACTGCCCCGTCGAGGACCACTCCGGGACGGGCGAGAACGAGGCACTCCGGGCAGTGTCGGCCACCGAAGGACGACGCGTCCTCGACCTGAGCGAGGGCCCCCTCCTATCGGCCAGGCTGCTGCGCCTGGCCCCCGAGCGGCACCTGCTGTTCCTGCTCGCCCACCACATCACCTTCGACTCGTCCTCCACCCAGGTACTCGCCCGCGACCTCGCCGCGTACTACCGCGCCCGGCCCGACGGCCAACCCCGACTCCCCGAACTGCGCAACACCATCCCCCTCACCTCCGACCCGGCGGCGACCGCCGCGAGCCTCGACTTCTGGCGGCGCGAACTCACCGGCACACCGGATCTGGAACTGCCCACCGACCGGCCACGCCCGCCGGTACGCACCGGTGAGGGAGCGAGCCTGTCCCACGCGCTGGACGCCGAACTCATGGAACGCATACGCCAGACGGCCGCCACCCACCGGGCCACCGTGTTCATGGCGCTGACCGGTGCGATCGGCGCCGTACTGGGCCGCTTCGCAGGCCAGTGCCACTTCGTGCTCGGCACCGCCGTCGCCGCCCGGCCCGAGGACGCCGAGCACACCATCGGGCTCTTCCTCGACACGGTTCCGCTCCGCCTGGACCTGAGCGGCGACCCGGACTTCGCGACCCTTCTCCACCGCGTCCGCGACACCAGCACGGCGGCGTACGAACACCGCGACCTGCCCTTCGACACCCTGGTCGAAGCGCTGGCCCCGCGCCGCGACCC
Source organism: Streptomyces sp. NBC_01520 (assembly GCF_045040375.1). Taxonomy (NCBI): domain Bacteria; kingdom Bacillati; phylum Actinomycetota; class Actinomycetes; order Kitasatosporales; family Streptomycetaceae; genus Streptomyces; species Streptomyces sp. NBC_01520. Next base: position 68,115 of record NZ_CP109404.1, on the reverse strand, counting down.
GGGCCGCAACCCCCTGTTCCAGGTCATGGTCGAGTACGAACGCGAGGGCGAGGCCGACTTCGACCCGCCCAGCCTGACCGCCACGCTCCTGGACGTACCGAGCGAACGAGCCCCTTTCGACCTCAGCATCTACCTGACACACCACCGCGAAGGCCTGCGGTTCATGGTCGAGTACGACACCGCGCTCTTCGACCAGGCCACCGTGCACCGGTTCGTCCAGTACGTGGAGCAGCTGCTGCGCCGGGCCCTGGACGCCCCCGGCGTCCCGGTCGCCGAACTGGCCACCCCCACAGCCGCCGATCGCTCCGTGCTCGCACGGTGGGGCGGCTTCCACGAAGAGGCGCCCACCGGCCCGGACACCCTGCACGGCCTCTTCGAGGAGCAGGCCCGGCGCACACCGCAAGCCCCCGCGCTCATCCACGACGAACTGACCCTCCCGTACGGGGAGCTGGACGCCCGCGCCCATCGCCTCGCCCACCAGCTCCGGCAGCGGGGCGCGGGCCGGGGCGAGCGCGTGGCGATCCTGCTGCCGCGCGGCCCCGAGCTGATCACCGCGCTGCTCGCCGTCCTCAAGAGCGGAGCCGCCTACGTTCCGCTGGACCCGTCCGCGCCGACACCCCGGCTGAACGGACTCCTCGACGACAGCCTCCCGGTCCTCCTGCTCACCGGCGCGGCCACGCTCGAACGGCACCCGACGCTGGCCACCCCGACCACCCTGCTCATGGAGAACCTCGACACGTCCGCGCCCCTTCCGGACACCTCGCCGGCCGGCGAGGTACGGGCCGAGGACCCCGCGTACTGCATCTATACCTCCGGCTCCACCGGCCGGCCCAAGGGCGTGATCGTCCCGCATCGCGGCCCGGCCGCCCTCATCCGCAGCCAGCTGGCGCGGCACCTACCGCTGCGCACCCTGCAGTGGACCTCGCCCGCCTTCGACATCAGCGTCCAGGAGATCTTCACGACCCTCGCCTGCGGGGCTGCCCTCGTCCTCATCGACGACGAGGTGCGCCACGACCCGCAGGCGCTCACCCGGACCGCGCGCCGCCACGCGGTGCAGCGGCTCTTCATGCCCTGCACCCCGCTGCGCTACCTGATGGACACCGGGCCCGAACTGCCCGCCCTGCGCGAGGTGTTGCACTGCGGAGAGGCGCTGCAGCTCACTCCGGCGCTGCGCCGCTTCCTGGCCGCCCACCCGCAGTGCTCCTTGTACAACCAGTACGGCCCCACCGAAACGTCGATCATCGTCACCTCGCACCGGGTCGTGCCCGCCCAGGAACAGTGGCCGCCGATCGGGACACCGGTGCCCGGGGCGCACATCCAGCTCCTGGCTCCGGACGGGCGTGAGGTGCCGGTGGGTGCGATCGGCGAGATCCACGTGGGCGGCACACCCCTCGCACACGGCTACCACGGCCTCCCCCAGGAGACGGCGGCCCGCTTCGTCGACCACGGAGCCGGAACGGTGCGCTACCGCACGGGTGACCTGGCCCGCTGGCGCCCGGACGGCACGCTGGAGTACCGGGGCCGCGTCGACGACCAGGTCAAGATCCGCGGACACCGGGTCGAACCCCGTGAGGTACAGGGGGTGCTGAGCGCACTGCCCGGGGTCCGCGACGCGGCCGTGGTGCCGCGACGGGACACGCACGGCGACATGGAACTCGTCGCCTACGTCGTCCCGCGGCGCGCCGGGAACGGCGACAGCACCAGCCTGGCGCAGCTGAGGGCCGCGCTGGCCGACGAACTGCCCGACCACCTCGTCCCCGGCCGCTGGGTCGCGCTGGAGCGGCTGCCGGTCAGCACATCCGGCAAACTCGACCGAAGCCGCCTCCCGGAGCCCCGCGCGGCCGACACCCCGCACACGGCGGGCGCCGAGCCCACCACCGTTGTGGAGAAGTCCCTGCACGAGCTGTGGTGCACGGAACTGGGCACCCGGTCGCTGCCCGTGGACCGTTCCTTCTTCCAGCTGGGCGGCCACTCACTCAGCGCGATCCGCCTGCTGCACCGCATGGCCGACGAGCTGGACGTGCGGCTGTCGATGGCGGACTTCTTCCGCAACCCGACGATCAGGGCACTGGCGGCGCGGGCCGAGAACAGCGACACGGCGGACAACGGCACAGCCCCGGCAGCGGTCGTCGCCGTCACCCCGATGACCTCGAGCCTGCGCCGGCTGTGGCGGCGCCACCACGAACGCGGCGACCCCTGCGTCTACAACGTGACGCACCGCGTCGACCTGCGAGGCGAGCTGGACACCAACCACCTGACGCGGGCACTGGAAGCTCTGGTCGCCCGGCACGACGCGCTGCGCAGCCGGTGCGTCCAACGGGACGGGGACCACCTCATCGAGGTGCTGGCCGAGGTGCCCGTAGAGGTGCCGGTCGCCGATCTGACCGCGTACGCCACAAACGAGGACGGCCTCGCACGCTGGTGCCGGGGCGAGGCGTCCCGGCCCTTCGCCATGGACCACGCCCCGCTGTTCCGCTTCCGCACGGCCCGGGTCGCCGCGGACCGCTGGATCCTGCTGGCCGTGCTGCACCACGGAATATGCGACGGCTGGTCGATGAACGTGCTGTGGCAGGAACTGCAGGAGCTGTACAACGCCGCCTGCCGTGGCACCCATGCGGAACTCCCACCGCCCTCGGCACAGTTCACGGACCTGGCGCGCGCCGAACACGACCTCCCCGCGCAGCGGCGCCGCCACCTGCAGGAGTACTGGAGCCGTGAACTCGACGGCGCCCCGCTGAGGTTGAACCTGCCCTACGACCACCCCCGCCCTCCCACCCTGTCGGGGCACGGCGCCCTGCACACCCACACCCTCGACCCCCGCACGGCCGCGCAGGTCGCCGAGGCGGCGGCCGGCCTGGGCACCACCCCGTACACCATCTGGGCAGCCGCCTTCGCCGCCTGGGTCGCGCGCCGGTGCGACTGCCCCGACGACGTGGTCCTTCCGGCATCCAGCGCCAACCGCGCCCGAGCGGGCCGCGAGGGGGCCGTCGGCTTCATCGGCGACACCGTCCTCCTGCGTGCCCGTGTCGGCGACGCCGCCACATTCGCAGATCTGGTGGACCAGTTGGGTTCCACACTCTTCGCGGCGCTCGACCACCAGGACCTGCCGCTGAGCGAGGTGGCAGGGCTGCTGGACGCCCGCCTGGCCGCCGAACTCTTCCCCACCATGCTGTTCACCGTGGTCACCGCCCAGCCGCCCGCCCTTAACCTGTACCGCCTGACGGCGACGATCAGCGGTGTCTCCGTACACGCGTCCGCCCGCAACGAGCTGTACGTGGTCGTACACCCCGGTCCGGAGCGGACGACGCTCACGTTCGAGTACTCGACCGACCTCTTCGAGCCCTCCACGATCGAGACCTGGGCATCCGACTTCGCCCGGATCCTGGCGCGGGCGACGGCCGACCCGTCAGCCCTCATCGCATCGCTGGGCAGCTCAGACCAGGCCGGCCAGGTCACCGGGTGAGTGGCGGGTTCCCGGCGTGGAGCCAAGGAGATCGTCGGCACAGGCAGTCGTTCAGGACATGTCGAACCGTTGCGGTTTTCCCGCCGGTGGACTGCGGTACATGCCGTCCGGACATTCGAGCGGAATTTCCGGTCCCAGTAGAATTCCGGAACCGGCCACGGCGGCGCCGGAACTCGACCCACTTGCGCCCCATGTGTCCATCGCCTTTACTCCCACGAGTCGCAACGGCCGGGAGGAGATTCGGTGCACCGAATTCAAGGCCATCGCGACGATCTCCAGGATTCCCTTGAAAATTAAGACAGTTGGGCATGAAGGTGGTTGTCGGACGAGTGAACGCAACGTAGCGTTTTAAAGACAGGAAATTGACGGTGTTGATCCTCTGACCCAGGTCACGGCGGATCGCGGCCCCGCCGGTGTTCTAACAGAGGCGTTGATGAATCATGGTGAACTTGACCGTAGAAGCACTCGAAAGCGTCCACGGGCGCAGTGCCGTCGGCCTGTGCGTGAGACTGGAGACGCTCGTCGACGAGGAATGGGTCCTGCTCGCCGAACGCAAGACGGACGAGCGCGGCCGGATCGACGACTGGGACGGCCCCGGCGAAAGCCAAGGGCTCTATCAAGTCGTGTTCGACGTCGACCGGTACTTCTCCGGACTCGGCGTGACCCCCACCTGTCCGGAAATCGTCACCACGTTCCGCATCTCCGGCGAGCAGGCGGAGTGCCGGGTGAGCCTAAACTTCTCGCTCCACCACTACTTCGTGACCTTCACCTAGACCGCAGGGCCCCGTCATCGCCCCGAGACGGACGAGGATCGGTCCGGCGGCCTGCGGGGGCATCGCGGACACGAGTTCCCGCGCCTCGGCCAGGGAATGCTCGGCGGCCTCGGAGTCCCCGGCTGCCCGCAGGGCGGCATGCAGGACGATCAGTGCCTCGGCCTCCTCGGCAGGAGCATCCATCAACCGGAACAAAGGCAGCGCCCGTCGCAGGTGGATGACCGCTTCCCCGGCATCCCGCGCGGCGAGCGCCAGCTCCCCGAGGGTCACCAAGGTACGACCCGTGATCAGCCGCTCGTCGTTCGCCTCCGCGCGCGCGAGGGCGCGGCGCAGGGCCTTGGTGGCCCCCTTCGTCTCCCCGTGCATCAGCAGGGCGGAGCCGATCCCGTGGAGTGCGTACGCCTCACCGGTGTGGTCACCGATGAGGAGGACGATACCCAGCACCTGCTCGAACGCGTGCAGAGCGGCCTCGTAGTCACCGCGGTCCAGATGCCTCTGCCCCAACCGGTGCAGCACCTGGGCCTCGACACGTCGGCCGTTGCCCTCCCGGCTCAGCCGCAGCGCCTCACTCAGGAGCGGGCCGGCCGCAGCGTCGTCACCGCTGTCCAGCCGCAGCTGCGCGAGGTTGTGCAGAACATAGGCCACAGCGACGGATCCCCCGCCCTCCCTGAAGACCTTGAGCGCCGCCTCGTAGTGAGCGGTGGCCTCGTCGTGCCGGCCATGGATCCGGGCCAGGTATCCCAGCCCACGGGTGGCCAGGGCGCCACCGAGCCTGTCGCCGATCTCCTCGAAGATCGCGGCAGACCGCAGCAAGTGGCTCTCGGCAGAGGCGAAGTCCTGATTGGTCACGGCGAGCGAACCCAGCGAGTGGAGCGTCGCCGCCTCACCGACCCGGTCGCCCGCCCTACGGCTCGCGGCGAGTGCCACCTCGTGTGTGTCACGCCAGTCATCGAGGCACACCTGAGTCTCCATGAACGTCACCGCAGTGACGGCGAGCCCCCAGCAATGCTCGGTGAGCCCCATCATGGCGGCCCGCCGGACACAGGCGAGCAGCGAGGAGCGCTCCCTGGAGAACCACTGGAGGGGCTCGGAGAGGATTCGGTCCACCAAGGCGCCCGGCAGCGGGTACAGGGAGACGTCATGACTCCTTATCAGTACGTCCTGGCCGTACTCACGGTCCCGCGCGTTCTTCAACAGGAAGAGGAAACAGCCGAGCACCCGGCAGACAGCGGCCTCACGGGCTTCCGTACTCTCCTCGGCGACCAGCCGCTCCCGGGCGAAGAGCCGGATCAGACTGTGGAGTCGGTACTGCCGGTGGGCACCGGTCGCGGCGCCCACCGTGTCAAGCAGCTGCGCGTCCGTGAGCTCGTGGACCAGATCGCGCACCGTCGTCTCGGGAAGATCCAGGAGCGCCATGGCGGCCCAGAGGGAGAACGGCCCCTCCTCCAGGATGGCCAGACGCCGGAACAGACGGCGGGTGCCCTCGCCCAAGCTGTCGTACGTGAGGGAGAGTCCGGCCCTGATACCGACGTCGGCGTACTTGAGCTCGTCCAGCCTGCGGGTCTCGTCCTCCAGACGTTCCACCAGCTCGGCGATCTCCCAGTGGGGCCGGGCGGCGAGGCGGGCCCCGGCGATACGCAGCGCCAGCGGGAGGTGTCCGCACAGTGCGGCGAGGGCCTTCGTGGCCCCCTGCTCGTCCGCGGCGCGCTGCGCCCCCGCCATGTGGCCGAGGAGATCGGCGGACTCCTCCGGCGTGAAGGTGGTGATGTCCACCCGAACCGCGCCCGCGAGGCTGCCGATGTGGCGCCGGCTGGTGATGATGACGGCGGAGGTGGGCCTGCCCGGCAGAAGCAGTCTGATCTGGCTCTCCTCGGCGACGTTGTCCAGGATGATCAGCACGCGTCGCTTCGCCAGGAGCGCGCGGTACATCTCCGCCCGCTCCTCCACGTCTTCGGGAATCACCGTGCCCTTGACGCCGAGGGCACGCAGGAAACGTTCGAGCGCCTGGGCGGGCGATACCGGTGCGGAGACCCCGCCGTGCAGTTCCGCGAAGAGCCGGCCGTCGGGGAAGTCCGCGGCGACCTCGTGGCCCACGTGGATGGCCGTGGCGGTTTTGCCGACTCCCGGTTTTCCCACGAACGTGACGATGGGCACCGCCAACGGGGACCTGCCGTGGGAGGCCACCAGCAGTTTGCGGACGTCGGCGACCAGGCTCTCGCGCCCCGTGAAGTCCGCGACGGCGGCGGGCAGCATCTCCGGTGCGCCGCTGGACGCAGGGGGCACGGCGCGGTTCTCCGGGAGGTCGAGCCGGGGGTCCGAGACCAGAATGGAGTGCTCGAGCTGTCTCAACCGGACGTCGGGTAACACGCCCAGTTCGTCGAGCATGAGTCTTCGGGTCTCGCGGTACACGTTGAGCGCCTCCGCCTGGCGCCCGGAGCGGTAGAGAGCCAGCATGAGCTGGCCGCGCAGTCGCTCGCGCAGCGGGAACTTCGCGATGAGCTCGAAGAGTTCACCGACGAGCACGCTGTGCCGGCCGAGGGCGAGTCCGAGCCGGATGTTCTCCTCGGTGGCGGTGATGCGCTGCTCGGTGAGCCGGCCGGCGCCGGACGCCACCACCTCGCCGGGTATGCCTTCGAGGGGGGAGCCGCGCCACAGCACGAGCGCCTGACGGTACATGGCCGCCGCCTCCTCCCGCTGCCCCCCGTCATGCAGCTTGCGCGCCTGCGCGACGAGCGAGTCGAAGCGCAGGGCGTCGAGGCTCTCCTCGTCCGCGCGGACCATGTAGCCGTGGGGGTGCGTGCTGATGACGTCGTCGACGCCGTGGGCCCCGAACAGGCGCCGCAGGCCCGAGACGCTGATGTGGAGCTGAGCGCGTGCCGTCGCCGGCGGAGTCTGCTCGTACACGGCACGGATGAGCCGGTCGGTGCTCACCACCTGGCCGGCGTTGAGCAGGAGGGTGGCGAGCACGATCCGCTGGCGCGCGCCGCCGAGTTTCAGCGGCGTGGAGTCGACGCTCGCCTGAAGGGGACCGAGGATGCTGAACCCAACTCTGGGTAGGCAGATCTCGCTGTCGTCCCCGGACACGTTCTGCTCCACGTGGTTTCCCCCCAGGAACGTGTGTGGCTCGAAGAACTCTAGCCCGATCTTTCGCGCGCTCGGCAGTCTGGAGGACTTGATGTTGTAAGTGGCCTTGACCATAAGCGCGTTGCCGCCCGCCGGTGCGAGTCCGGTCCGGGTAGCCGCTGCACGGTGTTCCCCCTGCGTCTTCCCGGACACCACGTACTGCAAGGCCAGGGTGAACCGCCGGATCGTCTCGCAGCCGGTAGTCATCGCGTCCGGCTTCTCGGCCGGCGGACACCGCGAGATCCTCGTGTGACGGGCGGCGACAGCGAACCGGAGCCGTTTTTCTGCAGGTTCCTGCGGGCCCGCGGCCCGGACCACGTCCAGCTGGTGATCTCTCATTTCGCACAGCGGTGCGGTGGCCGCGGTCCGCACCGTGTTCCTCCGGCAGGCCGGGCAGCGATGCCGCGCCTGCTTCGTCCGCGATGCCTTTCCGGTGATCGGGAAGGGGCCGGCGGCGGTGGCCGCGGCGACCATCCGCACCATCTTCGCGCAGACCACTGCTGAGCAGGTCCGAACCCGGCCGGACGTCGTGGCGGACATGCCCGGACGGCAATTCCCGCAGGTCGAGGCGACGCTGCCGGAGGCGACCGGGGACAGCACGGCGTTCGCGGACTTCCCGGCCGGCGCACGGGAAGAAGATCTGGCCAGCGAACCCTTCGGAGCCGCTGAACCGGGAGATCAAACGCCGGGCCGACGCCGACCCCGGTCTGCCCCGTCCCCGGTCTGCCCCGACCCCATCGCCCTCGACCGGCTCACCGCCGCGGTCCTGGCCGAACTCCACCACGGATGGCAGGTCTTCGACCGTCGCCGCCTCTGCGAAGGCTCATCGCGGAACTCTGCACCGCGAGCCCGCCCCACACCGGCAGCCCTCTCACCACCGGAACCGGACGAGCTCGACCGGCCACACCACCCGATGGGACACCGCCGACCTCGATGCGGCCCGCGTCAGATCCGCGTGCGTTTGTCAACACGCTGATCCCCGCACCGGTTTGACGGCCACTCGAACCGTCGACCCCATCGGCGAGGTCCCCTTCCGCCGACGGGGGACGTATGACCCCTCAAGGAGGCAGGACCTGGGAAGCCGACCGGCTCGGCAGGGCGTTGAGGGAGTTCCCGTCCGCCCACGTGCAGGCCCGCCGACGCTTCTATCGTCTCCCTATTGTCCCTGCCGGTTCATCGATCGTGACCCGATGTCACGGCTTGCCAAGCTATAGCCATCCTCAAGCAGCCGCCGACAGGCCGGACTTCGGAAGTGGGAGAGACAGTATATATGAGCAGGAACTGGTCGATTCGTGTCGCATTCGCCATCCCTCTCGCAGTCGCCATGACGAGCGTGGCCCCCTCGATAGTGACGGCCGTCGTTCAGGCGGAGCAGCCGCTGACGGCCACCAGGGGGACGGACGGCGTCCTGCGGCCTTCCACCGGGGGGCCCGACCTGCACAACCCGTGGGGGTGAACGGGCCCTGCCGGTGCTGCGAGACCTCAGGTACGCGCCGTCCTGGCCGTGTGCCGGACAAACGCTCCACAGAGGATGGGAAACAGCGTGGACATCGATGTACTCGGTGCACTGGCGGTACGGGAGCAGGGTTTCTCGGTCACGCCCACCGCTCCCAAGCCACGACAGGTGCTCGCCCTGCTTGCCCTCAACGCCGACCAGGTCGTCCCGGTCACCACGGTGATCGAGGAGCTCTGGGGCACCGAACCCCCGCGCAGCGCGCGCCCCACGCTGCAGACCTACATCCTGCAACTGCGTGAACTGATCGGCACGGCACTGAGGCAGTCCGACGACATGGGGCCCCGCTCCGCCAAGGATGTGCTGATGACGGTGCCCGGCGGCTACCTGCTCAGCAGCGGCGAAGGGCGCAGCGACGTAAGGGAGTTCGAGCGGCTCGCGAGCGCCGGGTACCGGGCCATGGACGCCGAGGACTACCCGCAGGCAGCCGAACGGCTGAACGAGGCACTGGCCCTGTGGAGGGGACAGGCCCTTGCCGACGTCCAGACCGGACCTCATCTGGAGCCCCAGGTCAAACGGTTGGAGGAGAGCCGGCTGTGCGCGCTGGACCAGTGCATCGACGCCGACCTCCGGCTCGGAAGGCACCGTGAACTGCTCGCCGAGCTGACCGTGCTCGTCAGCCGCTACCCCACCCACGAAAGCCTGTGCGGACAGTTCATGCTGGCGCTGCACCGCTCCGGGCGCCGCGGTGAGGCGCTCAACGCCTACCAGCGGCTGCGCACCACGCTGGTGAGCGACCTCGGCCTGGAGCCGTCGGCCGCCCTCGTCAAGGTGCAGCGCTCCATCCTCGTCTCCGGCCCACCCGGCGCCGCGGGCGGCACCGGACTCAACAGGACGTCCGCCGACCGGGGGCTGACCCGGACCGGCTGAGTGTCCGTACGGAGACACGCGCACTGGGGGTCGCCGCGAACGAAGGGCCCGTGGCGCGAGGAGTGGCCGGCAGAGGACCGATCCGGATGCCCCACAGTCGCGTAACCCGATCTGTCAGTGGTGCGGACAGCCCGCTCCGGGTGCTCCCAGCCGCCACCAGGGCAGCCTGGCCATCGCCCTGACCCACAGCCACGCCTCCTGGTACACCGGTGACCAGATGCAGGAAACACACGCCGCGCCTACGACCGGGACCGCACCCTGATCACCGCCTGCCTCGGGGGAGCCCGAAGCGACGAGGGGAACGAACGCGTCCGAGGCCACCCGGCTGGCGAGTTCTCTCGCGGACCGGTACGGCCCGGATGGGCGATGCTCGCCTCCGACGGCGCCTACGAGCCGCACGAGGACGCCGACCACGACCTCTCCGGATACTTGACCGGTGCCCCGCGCACGGCCGCCGAGCGCCTCGTCGGCGACGCCGTCCGGCGCGTACACGAGCGGAACGACCCGTACGCGGACAACGTCACCGTCTTCGTTTCCCACATCACCCAGGAGGGCGAAGAGCACACCGCCATTCCCCGCCCCCTGCTCCCGCTCGTCGGTAAACCGTTCGTACCCGGGGCCGTTGCCCGGCTCGCCGGTGAGTGACCGTGGCGAGCGAAGCGCCGGGACCGTCCTCGCCGAAGCGGACGCGGAGCATCTCGCTCGCCGCGTTCAGCTCTGCTTTTGCGGTCAGCCGCAACAGCGTGGCCGACCGGGTCGGCTGAGGGCAATAGTGGCTCACGCCGAACACGGGTGCACGGGGGACCTGAAGGTCCCTTCGAACGCGTCCGTGGACGATCGTGAGAACTCTGAAGGGGGAAAGCGCATGAGGAAATCCAAGGGCGTGCGGGCCAAGGCGGCCATCGCGTCGGGGGCTGTACTGCTGGCCGGCCTGGGGGTGGCCGCGACGGCCTCACCGGCGCAGGCAGCCAAGTCGGACTGCGATTCCGGGGCGCTGTGCGCCTGGCTCAATACCTCCTACGTGGGGACCCCGGGCCAGGTGTGGGGCAACAACACGGACCTGCGCCAGTACGACAAGTTCAACAACGCCGCCTCGGTCTACAACAACGGCAACTCCTGCGACGTCCGGCTCTACACGCTGAAGGACTACGAAGGCCGGACCTACCTCCTCAAGCGTGGTTCCAGCATCGCCACGCTGAAGACCTACTTCGACGACGGCAGGTTCACGTACGGCATCGCCTCGAACAAGTGGGTGTGCTGATCTGATGCGGCGTCTGCTGTGGCCTGCCGCCGCGGCATGCTTCCTCGTGGCCGGATGCACCGCGTCCGGCCACGAGGGCCCTGCCGGCGACGAGCTTCCCCGGCCGTTGTCGGGGGCCGTCCACTTCTCCGCGGGCCAGGCCGACGCGCTGCGCCGGATGGAGGAGGAGGAGATCCGCTCCTGCATGCGTGAACGAGGCCACGTCTACCGCACAGCCCCCGTTTCCGACCCGCGCAGGCTCGCCGCGGAGAACCCCTACGGACTGCTGGATGCCGACTGGGCCGAGGACGACGGCTACGGCATCACCGCCGAGCAGCTGGCCGGCCGGCCGCAGGACCCGAACGCCTCGTACGTCTCCTCCCTGCCGAAGGCCGGGCATGCGGCGTGGGAGGAGGCGCTGCTGGGGGAGGAGGAGAACCACCGCACGCTCACCCTCCCGGACGGCGCGGAGATCGGATACGACCCCCGGTCCTGTGTCGAGGTCGCGAGCAGCACGCTCTACGGGGAGCGCTGGACGGAGCTGCGCTACCTCATGGAGAGCCTCACCAACCTCATCGCCACCGCCGTACGGGACGCGCCCGGCTTCCGGGACGCGGAGCTGGCGTGGGCGGACTGCATGGCGGAGCAGGGACACGAGTACCGGAAGCTTTCGGAACCGCGGTCCGAGACAGGACGGCGGCTGGAGAAGACCGACCGGGACCCGGTCGCGCAGCGGTCCGTCGGCCGCGACGAGCTGGCGCTCGCCCGCGACGACCTGGCGTGCCAGCGTGACACGGACCTGGCAGGGGCGGTGACCGAGGCCCAGGTGAAGGCGGAGGCGAAGAGCCGCGAGCAATGGCGGCGAGAGATCGAGGAGTACCGCGCCATGAAGGCCTCCGCCCTGGCCAAAGCGGACCGTGCCGCCGAGTGAGCCGGGACAAGTGGTGTCACTGGCCGCCGCCTTGCGCAGGGCGGCGACCAGCGCGCGGGCTGTGGCCGTGTCGCAGTTGCCCAGCGCAACGAGGGCGGCTCGGCGTAAGCCCTGCGGCGGTCGGCAGGTCGTCGGCGGCGCAGACGGACCGCCGTGCGCCGGCCATCCGGATCGCCGCCTGCTCGTCGGAGCCGGAGCCGGAGCCGGAGCCGGAGCCGGAGCCGGAGCCGGAGCCGGAGCACGAGTACGCCGCCGTCGACGACGACGGCCTGGCGGCCGAAGCTGCAGCGGACCCACGCCCCGGTCAGCGGGCGTCGCCCGGCGGGTACCGATGACCCCGGAAACATCGAACACCCCGCACCTCCGGGGTATGCGGGACGTTCGGAAGGCGCGCCTCCACAGGGGTACCCGGCGGCCACCTGTCGGTGACGAGGGCCGGATCGGGCTGGTTAGGGGCGGCGCGCGCCCTACGCCCACTCCAGTCCGAGGGCGGCGAGCGCGGTGAGTTTGGCGGTGGTGAGCTTGGCCCTGCGGGTCTTGCTGTTCGTGATGAATACCCCCAGTTTGACGGGGTGTTCCTCGCCGTCGACCAGAGCTGCGGGTGTCGGCGAAGACGACCGCGCCGACGCCGCGCCTGCCCCGGATGTCGACGCCCTCACCGAGGACCCGGCAGCTGGAGAGGACTCCGAGGTCGGTGACCCATCCGTCCGCGTCGATGCCGTTTGCGAACCGGTCGAGCACGACCCGCCGGTGCGCGGCGGGGTGTTCGCCGCACAGCCACTCCGCCCCGACCCGCCCCGGATAGGCGACGGGGTCGCTCGCGTGGAGCTCGGCCGCCGTCTCCGGCAGTGCGCGGGCAAAGCTCATGGCGTCCAGCGTCCGGGCGTGGAATGTCATGAACGACCGCACCCCCGTGGTGTCGGCGTGCTTGAGCAGCGCTTCCTGGAGCGCGGCGAGCCGCCGGCGGTGCCCGCGGTGCCCGCCGTGCCGGCCCCGCCTCTCCTCCGGCGACGCGGCCGGCCCGGGAGCCTGCGGGTCCCGGATCTCCAGCACATCGATCTCGAACCGTGCGAGCACCCCGCGCTCGACACTTTCCATCAGCCCGAACTCGAACAGCACGGGGCCGTACAGCGTCTCGTCGTCCATCGACGCGACCAGCCGACCGCCGGTCTCGTCCGCGCCGCCACTGCCGGGCGTCGCTTCCCACAGGCGCGGGGTGGCCGTCATGTACAGGCGCCGCTCCGCAGGGATCCGCGCCTGGTCATGCACGCCCCGCCCATGCCTTCCCGAGGTCACCGGACGTGCGGTGTGCCTCGTCGACGACCAGGAGGCCGAAGGGGCGCATCCGCTGTCCGTACGAGCCGCGCAGCGCCCTCTCCAGTACTCCCGGGGCCGCGCCGTCGACCAGTCCCGCGTCGCCGCCCCCCGCCAGCGCGACCTCTCCTCCCGCAGCATCAACGTCCGGGGTGTCCGGGACCGTGCGGTCGATGCCTGGATCGACGACGACGTGGCGGAGCTCGACGCCATCTGGGACGAGATCATCCAAGACCTCGGATCCGACTGCGACTCCTACAGCGACGTCTCCTCCATCGGCTTGGCCGCCTGAGAGACGAAAACGCTCCGTTCCCCGGCACTGGAGCTGCCGGAGGGCGGGGCGTTTCGCATCGGAGTCACTGTCACTCGCGTCGTCGTGTTCAGCGGGTGTTCGGGCCCCACGGTGGTGTGCCGGCCGCGGGGAGGGGGTGGTGTCCTTCGTCCCAGTGGTTCGACCAGCCGCACAATCCGCACGCGTACCGGCCGTCGAGTCCGTGGACTTCGGCTTCGCAGCCGCGGCACCTGGTCGCGGTGATCTCCGGGGTGATGGCGGGCGCGGGTGCGGCGGAGGACCAGCCGCACTGGTTGGAGCAGGTCCAGGCCCCGTCGGATCCCTGGGTGGCTGAAGCGCCGCAGCGTCCGCACGTCATCGGTTGCCTCCCCGTGGCGGCCCTGCCGTCGGGGTGCGGCGGGGCCGGTTCCAGGATGGCAGGGGCGGCCCGGGCGGGGAAGGCTTCGGCGCACGGGTGACTCGTGCGGGGGTACGGGTGCGCCGCTCGCGTCCCATATTGAGCCGGGGCTCGAACAACAGCGCCCGGGAGAAAGGATCCCGGGCACGACGCAGGCCCGGACACCTGGTCCGGGCCTTGCGCTGTCGAAGTCCTCCACCGGGTCGAATGCCAGTAAGGGAGTCGGATACCTTCCGTCTGCTCGTGCTCTCCCAGGAGCGGTTGGCGACTGGGACTGGTCCGGTGACACGCCCTGACCGCCGACGGGTGACATCGCGGCCCAGCCGTTCGTTGACCCCACATGCCTGTACTGCCGTCACCTGAAGTGATCGAAGCCGCCAAGACACCCAAAGGGGCGTGGACGCGTGCCCAGCTCGCCGAATGGAGTGTGCCGTGGCCCCCGCCCAAGGGATGGAAGGACGAGCTGATCAAGCGCTGGAAGGCCGCACAGCCGGACGGCGCACCGCCGCCCCAGCACCGTCCGGCCCCGGCCGGCTTCGCACAGGAGGCGCTCGACGTCGGCTGACCTGACGACAGCGGGGCCGGACAGGATCACCCTGCCAGGCCCCGCCGCCCGCTCCCGGCTACTCGCCAGCTGAGGCGGATGCGCGGCCCTCACCCGAACGGGAGGTCGTCCAGCAGGATGTCCTCCGGCCAAGGCCGTGGCTGGGGAGGCTGACCAGTTCGGCTGTGTCGGTGCCAGCGGGCGGACCGGCTGCACCTGTGCACCCTTGCCCGGCTTCACTGCAGTACCGACCCCTGGAACATGTCCGACCAACCCGCATCTCCCTTGGTCATCCGGAAGAACTCCGTGGTGCTGGGAGCCTCTCAGTCCTACCGAGCGGTGCCAGGTCGAAGTGACCGCTGCCGAGTGGACCGGGGAAGAGTGGTACGGCCTCGCTGCGGACGGACCCATCCGGTATACGAGGTCAATGGCTATATGCGAGGTTGATCACGAGAATCCCGGATTCGGCAGAGATCGGACAGGCCGTCCGCAGATGGGACGTAGTTGTCGTGGGCCGGTACAGACGCATGCCGGCTCTCGATTTCCTGAAAGGAAACAAGAGTGAAGGTTCGTTTCGGCGCAAGCCGTTGGAAGACACTTGCCGTCACGGCGCTGGCCGCGCTAGCCGCCTCCACCGCCCCGGGAGCGGTGTCCGCCACCGCGGCCACCCGGGTGGGGGAGTCGGAACACTGGGGCGTGATCGCCGCCAACACCATCGGCTCTCCCGTCGCCGCGCTGAGGGACGGCCCGTTCGGCTCGTACCAGGTTCAGGGAAACAGTGCCGCCAGCCCGCCCTACGGCAAGGGCAGCCTCGGTATCCAGGTGGCGGACAAGTCCACCTCGCAGAGCAGCCCCGCGGAGAAGGTCGACTTCGGCAACGAGATCGATTTCCGGGGCGATCGCCTGCTGCAGCTGGAAAGGCCGGCTTCCATGTCTTTCAGACCGCCGAGAACGTCGACTACGGCGGTACGAGCAACCTGCCGGGCATCCGGTTCGAGATCGACCCCGACGTGAGGGCGGACCCGACCGACAGTTACTCCACCGCGGTGTGGCAGCCGGCCCAGGTCCCGGCCAGTTCGCTGAACCGCTGGAGTGCTTACCTCGACGCCACCAAGACCGGTTCCTGGTTCCTGACGGGCGGCGAGACGACCTGCACCCAGGCCACCCCGTGCAGCTTCACGGAGCTCAAGGAGTCGTTCGTGGAGGGTGACGAGCCGACCATCTACAGCGTCTCGGTGAGCAAGGGCCGTGACTACCTGTGGGCCGGCGCCGTCGACGGTCTGCGGATCAATCAGTACGTGTACGACTTCGAGGCCAACGGAGTCCGTGCCCGCCGCGCCCGGTAGGGCCCGGCCGAAAGGCTGATCAGTCGTGGCGGTCCGGGCGTGGAGCGAGGCCGACGGTCATCGGGCCGCCGCTCTCCGGCGCCCGGACTCCCGCATGAGCGCCGACGGAGGCCGCGTACCCGTTCCAGGCATCGGGCCGGGGAATCTGGCCGGCCCGGAGGCGGACAGGCTGGCAAGGGGGTCGTGGACGCGTTCGTCCCGCAGACCCACAAGCCCGGCACCGAGGCCGGGGCCGACTTCGGGGACGTCACGGTGAAGCTGGCCGGTGAACTGGTGACCTGCCACCTGTTCGCGTTCCAGCTGTCGTACTCGGGCAAGGCCGTCCACCGCATCTTCGCCTCGGCGGGCCAGGAGGCGTTTTTCGAGGGTCACGTCCACGCTCTCAACGTGCTGGGCGCGGTGCCGACCGCCGAAAGTCCGCTACGACAACCTTAGGGCCGCCGCCGCCCAGGTCCTGGGCCTTTCACGGCGCCGGGTGGAAGCCGAACGCTGGACTGCCTTCCGTTCGCACTACGGCCTGGAATCCTTCTACTGCCGGCCCGGAATCCGCGGCGCCCGTGAGAAGGGCGGAGTCGAGGCCAGATCGGCTGGTTCCGCCGCAACCACCTCGTCCCGGTTCCCGAAGTCGACACGCTCGCCGAGCTCAACGCGATGATCGACCGCTGGGACCAGGAGGACGACGCCCGCCGCATCCGGTCCCGTCCCCGCACCATCGGTGAGTACTTCGCGGCCGAGCAGCCGCTGCTGGTTCCCCTGCCAAAGGAGCCGTTCGAGACAGGCCGGCTCTCCACCCCGCGGGTCGACCGCTACAGCCGGATCTGTGTCCGGACGAAACCGCTACTCGGTGCCGGTCCGCCTGCTTCACGCCTCCGAGCCGGTGGTCTACGACGGACGCGGCAGGGCAAGACCGTCGCGTTGCAATACGCCCTGTCCCAGCTGCCGCACCCGGCCAGGGTCCGCCGGGTCCATGTCGGTGTGCACCCGACGGTCCCCGAACTGCGCCGGGTGCTCGCGGACGGACGCTCTTGAACTGGGCCGGCGTCTACCGCGCGGGGCGGGGGAGGCCGACCGGGCGCTGGTCAATGCGCTACGACAAGCCACGCTTGCTGGTACTGGACGAGGCACAGCGCCTTGCGGGGCCGGCGCTGGAGTTTCTGCGCGGGCTGTCGGATCACCCGGACACGGACTCGGCGCTTGTGTTCGCGGGGGCGGGCAGCGAACGGGCGCTGCGCGTAACGGAGGGTCCGCCGACGATTTCGATGTTCAGCGCGGCCGCATGCACGCGCAGCTGCCGCGCGATACCTCTTTGCGTGAGCTGTCCGGCGGCCGGGTAGGGCCGCCGGACAGGAGGTCACTCTCCCAGAGGCTTCTTGGCTGCGACACGCAGCAGTTCGGCCGGGGACACGCGGGGATTCCTGTGGCCGCCTGCCCGAGACCTCGGTGCCACCGATGCCTCGGGCCGGGGCCTCCTTCACTCTTTGCGGCGGGCGATCTGTTCCATGGCTGCACTCCTCACGATCTCGTCACCGGACGTGAGGAGTCGGACGAGTGCCTGCTGCGCCTCGGGGCCCGGTGTTTTACCCAGGGCCCAGACGGCTTTCGTTGCGAGAGCCCGGCTGTCATCGAATTCCAGGTATCCCGGAACCCACTGAGTTGCCTGATACAGGGCATCGACTGCGTCAGGTGTGTGCAGCTTTCCTATGGCTGACACGACATCCTCGTGCTTGTGGTGCCAGTCCGCCGAACATAGTTCCACGAGCTCCTCGAGGTAGTCCGATGTGATACCGAATGTAAAGCCCACGATAAGAGCCATTTCGACGGCTACGCTGTCCCGCTGATGGAGAGCGTCGCGCAGCAGATCCAGACCCAATGTGTGACCGTCCTTGGCATTGAAGTGACGGAGCACCTGCTCGGGAGTTCCTTCAGGGTCTCTTCCCGGGTACGTCACCAGCGACAGGATCAGATCCTCTTGCTCGGGTGTCATCTCTTGATCTCCTCGAAGTGCAGGATGTTGGTGTTGAAGATACCCAGGGCTTTCCCCTTCCCGAGACAGACGGTGACCAGATTTGCTTCCTCTCCCTTAAAGAAAGCGAAGTTCCGCGCCCAGCGCTTGGAGATTAGTGGCATGTCTGGATACATGCGCGTCGTCGCTGCAGACACATCTCGGACGCCAATTTCCTCCAGTGCGGCCCTTGTGCCGGGCTTGACGATGAACTTCACCAGCCTCCCATCATAATTCTCTGAGAAACTCTGCTTGGGTGAGATGCATGTCTCTGCACTGGCTGAGATGTTACGGGTGGTGCTTAGTTCGAGGAAGTGCCTCTCGTTCATCGTGCGGAAAAATACTTCTCCGCAAGTTGCCGAAGAGGACGTTGTCTTTTCCAGTGTGACAACTGGAGTGAAGTTCGTGGGTGTACGGCTGTGTGCATTACTGATGGGTGACGAGGCTGATCTCGCTGCTGCGGTGGGTGTGCCATTGGTTGTGCAAACCGTCTGCTGCTCTGGCCGTTCTTGGGCAGGTAGGTCGTCCCTAATCTTGCGTGCGGTGTCGATGAGTGTGCGGAGGTCGCGGTACTTCTGCTTGGCTGCGTCTGCCTTCTTCAGGAACGGGGGTAGTTCCTTGGCGGTCTTCTTGATGGCGCCGGCGAGCTTGCCTGTCTTGTTGACGGCGCCGACTCCGAGCAGGGTGCTTCCGGCGTCGGTCACTGCCCAGAGGCACTTGAGCAGGTCGCCCTGGGAGCACTTGACGATGTCGTCGATGCCGAAGGTGTCGAGCAGGATGTCGAGCCCGTTGTCCTTGAGCCAGTCGGTGATGCTGGTCTCGAGGAGCTTCTTCGCTTCGCGGTATTCCTCGACGCATTCCTGGCCGCATTGTTCGGCGAGGAGTTGTTCGTCCCTTTGTTGTTGTGCGATGTCGGCGGCTCCGCCGAGGCGGGTCCAGTCACCACCGGTGCCGGCGTCCGCAGTGGTGTTGGTGGTGTTGTTCCAGCGGTAGGTGGTGGTGAGGTCGGGGGAGAGGCCGTAGAGCTGGGTGTCGCTGACGGCGAAGGTCGCGCCGGGCCCGCCGATCTGGGTCCAGTTGTCGGGTGTCCCGTTGTATTTGTGGATGTTCCCGGTGTCGGGGTTGGTGGCGAAGAGGCCGGCTCCTCCGGCGTAGATGTCCTTCGCGGCCCCGCCGATCCGGGTCCACTCGGTGCCTTCGCCCGACCATTCGTAGACGGCCTTGTGGTCGGGGGTGATGCCGTAGACGTGGTCGTGGCCGACGGCGAACTGGGCGCCCGGCCCCCCGACCCGGGTCCATTTGTCGGGCTTGCCGTTGTACTTGTAGAGGTCGCCGGTGTCGGGGTTGGTGGCGGGCAAGCCCGCACGCCCGGCGTAGATGGTTTTGGCGGGTCCGCCGATCTTGGTCCACGTGTCGCCGTGCCATTCCCCGATGCCGTCCGTGGCCAGCCGGTAGAGGTGCTTGCCGGTGACGGCGAACTGCCCGGCGGAGCCGCCGACCGGATCCCAGCCGGGGTTGTCCGCGTTGTACTTGCGGATCTCTTTGCTGTCGGGCCCGGTCATGAAGACGCCGGCGCGGCCGGCGTAGACCGCGTTCGCGGGGCCGCTGAGTGACGTCCAGCCGTCGCTGCCGCGCTTCCAGAGGCTGCTGTTGTCCGCTGTCAGGGTGTAGAGGTCGTCCTGGGCGGTGACGGCGATACGGGCGGTGTGCTCGTTCAGGGTGTCGGACGCTCCCGCGGGCTGGACCGGAGCCGGAACCGTCTCCCGCTGCCCGGCTTCGTCCCGGGGCGGTGGTTCGCCCTCGGTACCGGGGACGGCCGGGGCCGGGACGTCCGCGTCCGGCGGTGCTTCTGCCGGGGGCGGTGCGGGGACGGATTCCTGGGCCTCGGGTGCGACCGGTGCGCTCTCCTGCGGCTGAGCCGGCGCGGGCGGGGGAGTCTCCTGTACCGGGGGTGCCGGGGGCGGGGCGGTCGCGGGTGCGCCGAGGGGAGTCCAGTCGGTGCCGGTGCCCGTCCATCGGAGGACTGTGGTCCGGTTGGGGGAGAGGCCGTAGAGGCGGGTGTCGCTGACCGTGAACCCGGCACCAGGTTCGCCGGTCTTGGTCCAGGAGCCGGGCTGCCCGTCGTACCTGTTGAGCTGCCCGGTTGTCCGGTCGGTCGCGAAGAGCCCGGCGCCACCGGCGTACAGGTCCTGGGCGGGTCCGCCGACCCGGCTCCAGTCAGTGCCCTGCCCGGACCACTCGAAGACGGCCGTGCGGTCGGCGGCAATGCCGTAGAGGCGGTTCCCGGTGACGGCGAAGTCCGCACCGGGCTCGCCGATCCGGGACCAGGCTTCGGGGGTGCCGTCGTACTTGAAGATCTTGTCGTCGGGGGCGGTCGCGAAGAGCCCGGCGCCGCCCGCGTCGAGATCCTTGGCCGGCCCCCCGACCTTCGCCCACTGCGTGCCCTGGCCGGACCATTCGTAGACGGCGGTGCGGTCGGGGTTCAGCGCGTAGAGGCGGTCGTCGGTGACGGCGAAGTCCGCACCGGGCTCGCCGATCCGGGACCAGGCTTCGGGGGAGCCGTCGTACTTGAAGACCTTGCCGGAGTCCCGGGCGGTGGCGAAGAGTCCGGCGCCTCCCGCGTGGAGGGTCTCGGCGGGTCCGCCGACCTTGGTCCAGTCGGTGCCCTGCCCGTTGTACCGGTAGACGGCGGAGTGGTCCGCGGCGAGAGCGAAGAGCTGGTCGTCGCCGGTCGCGGCTACCGAGCCCAGCGCGACCGGGGCACCGGCTGCCGCAGCGCCTTCTTCGGCCAGGGCGGGGAACGAGGAGAGGATGCCGGCGGTCAGCGCACCGGCCAGCACAACACCCACGCGCCGCAAAACGGTCGGTGTTCTGCCGGTGCGGGACCGGGCGCGGCCCCCCACGAACGTACGGGTCACGGGATGCTCCAGGGTTTGGCCGGGAAGTGCTGGAGCTCTCACGGTGTGACCTGGTCTGATTGTCCTCAACTGCCGTTATGCGTAAGCGCAGATGGGGCGCTGTGGAAGCGGTGGACAACGCGGACAACTAACGGGGGATCCACAGTGGTGAAGGCCGGGCGTCCGCAGGGCGGGCCCAAGGGGCAGTCTGAGCAGGCCAACGCGCTGGCCCTGTTCCTGCGGAATCTGACGAAGAACCTCACGGTCCGCGAGCTCGCCGACCGCTACGCGGGCGGCAAGACCCTCTGGGGCGAGTACCGATCGGGTACGAAGACGGTCCACCTGCACCTGCTCGAGAGCCTGGTGCTCGACACGGTCAGAGACGAGCGCTCCCGCACCGAACTCCTGGAAAGGGCACGACGCCTGCACGCCGAGGCCGTGGCCGCACAGCAGCCCGCCGCCCCCGCGGAGCGGGACCCTGCCGGTCAGGGGGTGACTCCGGAGCAGGCCGTGGGCCAGGCCACGGCGAGTGCGCAGGATGCCGAGCGGCTCATCCACATCCTTCTCGGCGTCATCGCCGGTCTTCAGATGCAGGTCACACCTTCCGGCTCGTCCACCGTGACAGGTCCGGTGCCACTGACCGCTGCGCAGAGCATCCAGGCGGCGGGTGACCTTCGCGAGGCGGAGGACCGGCTGGTCCAGGTCCGCCTGGTCCACGACGCGGTGACCCGCGTACGGGACGAGGCAGCCGCCCTTCTGCCGGCATCCGATCCCACGGATACCCAACAGACCCCTGGCAGTCGAGGCCGTGGTGACGACTCCGCTCTGCCGGCCCGGTACGCCGCGGCGTCACGCGGCACTGCCGCGATTCTGCTCGTCTCGCGCGCAGCGCTGGCCGAACAGCACACCGCCGCCCGGATCCTCAGCGCCCGGACCGCGGGCGTCGGCACGGCCCTGTACGGGGTCGGGGCAAGCTCCAGCCCCGCGATGGCTCTGCCCCCGACCGTTTCGCCCGAGACTCTCCGCGGGCCGCACGCCAGGGACCGGTCACCGCGGTGGCGGACCGCCCTCCTCGCGACGGCAGCCGCTGTCGCGCTCACCGCGGTGGTCTCGGGAGCCGTCGTCACCACCCTCGGCATGCGCAACCACGAGTCCCCCCAGGCCGTCCAGGAGAAGAGCCCCGACCCTGCAGCTGCGGCACCCCGCTCGTCGCCGGCCCCGAACCCTTCGCCCACCGCTACCGCGACGCCCTCACCGACCCCCTCGGCAGGCCCTTCCTCCTTGCCTTCACCTGTCCGGACCCGCAGCACCTCCACCGTTCCCGACCATTACTTCGGCACCTGGGAAGGCGAATTCACCGAGCCCGGCGAACACGCTCCCTCACTTCGCAGGATCGTGGTCCGCAAGGGAACCGTAGGCACGAAGATCGCCGACGTCATCACCCTGTCGCGGACCTCCCTGTGCCAGGCCGAGGGAACCCTCCGTTCCACCGGCGCACTCCTTCTCATCACACCCAGACCGACGTCCGGTACCCCCACCCATCTCTGCACACCGGCCGGCGACATCGCCCTGCGGCGCGACGGTGACGCAGGCCTGACCTGGAAGTCCGACGGAATCACCGTCCCCCTGCACCGTGCAGCCTCCACCCAAAGCGCCGTGCCCGCTTCCTACGTGGGCACCTGGTGGGCCCAGGACGGGAACGACCCCACCTCCTCGGTCCGCATGACCATCCGCCAAGGTGGACCCGGCACGGCACGCGCCGAGTTCACGTGGGACGGAGACGCCCACCACTGCGAGGGCTTCTCCGTCCTCGCTTCAGCCGGCGACACACTGGCCTTCGGCCCGGAGACCGTCACCGCGTCCGAACCCGAAGGCTTCTGCACACAGACCCCGAGCCGCACCATGACCCGCCCCGACAACGGGAGCATGCACGTGGAAATGGCCGCACCCGACGGAACCGCACCCCGCGCCTTCACCTTCACCCGGACGAACTGAACACCCCCGGCAGGCAACGGCGCCTCGGCCCGGACGCGAGAAGAACGTCCGCAGATCGCCGACCTGCTCGGCGTGCCGCGCTCGACGGTGTACGGGTACCTCGACAATGCCAGGACCGTGCCCCGCCAGCCGCAGAAAGCCGCAGTCGCGGAGTCCGGAGCGCTGGTTTGCACCTGGGTCAGCGACAGGAGTCCAGGCCGGGATATGGGGTCGGCGCAACGTCACCGACAAGGTCAGGGACGTCAGGATCTTCCGCAATCTTGAGGCCGGCGTGCTGCGCCTGCACGCGGACCGGATGCAGTTCCAGTCCGGAAGCGGCTGCCGCCTCATGGTCTTCAGTCCCGTCGACGACGAGACGGCCCGAGCAATAGGAGCGTCTGCATGCCCTCGCGGCCTGACAGGCCCCGGACCGCCGCGATCACACAGAGAGGAACGGCTCCGTCAGATGCGGCGTCGCCAGGTGCAGCCTGGTGGCGGTTCCGCGGCCGAGCATGCGCTCCCTCGAGTGCCTGGCCGCCTCAGGGCTGGCCTCGTGCGCGTAGGCGAGCTCGGGGTGGAGCAACTGGAGTGCGTGCACCAGGAGGTCGCCGGTGACGAGCGCCAGCTCGCGCCCGTCGGCGACCAGCACGCTCTGGTGCCCGGGCGTGTGACCGGGCGTGGCGACCGCGCGCCCGGCGCGCAGCGGTGTGTCCCCGTCGAGGAGCCGGAGCCGGCCGGCGGCCGCGAGCGGGTCGGTGAGGGTCTCACGAAGCTGCGGGTTGAGCGTGTCGATGGCGTCGAACTCGGCCTGCTGGAGCAGGTATTCGGCATTCGGAAAATAGGGGCGGCGGCCGGCGGTCGAAGCGTTGCCGTCCACCGCGCCGCCCGCTGACGGGACGACCGGCTCGGTCACGACCGCCCACCCGACGTGGTCGGTGTGCAGATGTGTGAGCACCACGGTGTCGACTTCGGCCGGGTCGATGCCTGCGGCGGCGAGCGACTCGGGGAGCGCACCGGGCACGGGCGCCCACGAGCCGGCCGGGCTGTCCGCCGGACCGATTCCGGCGTCCACGACGGTGAGACCCTTGTCGCCGCGGATCGCGTACGCGCGGAACTGGAGCCGCCAGCGGCCCTCGGCGTCGACTGCGCCCGGGTCGTAGCGGTCGGCTCCGGCCCACTGTGCGGCCGTGGCATCGGGGAAGGCCTCGGCGCGCGGGGAGAAGAACGGGCCCTCGCCGTCGGCGAGGGCGATGATCTCGGTCGAACCGATCCGTAGACGGGGAACGCTGAGGGACATGACCGCGATCCTGCCATGCCATCCACGCGGGGTGGTGACTCACCCCATGCCGTGATGATCTCGATGTGGGGACACCGACCTTGCGAAGAAGATTACGAAGACGGTGCTCTCCCAGCCGACTTGCCCCGCCGGCGTGACGAGCCGCACCACTGGCAGGTGACCGAAAGGGGGGCGACGAGAACGCCGCACCGAAGCTCGACAGGGGACTCACCCTCCGGTGACAGGCACTCGGCCTTGTGTCCAAGAAGCGAGGGCAGAAGGAACCCGGGTACCTCGGCAGTGACCGTCCGGCGCCGGCGTGTGAGAGCGAAAGCCTCTTGCTTTGCCCGGACGAACCAGCCCCGGTCTCAGCCCGTGCCGGTACGGAGCGTGTGGGACAGGCCCCCGTTACGGGACGGGACGCACTACGACCGAGGCTGGCGCATGTCACAACCAGGTTGGCCCGTAGCAGCCGGGCGGGTCAGTCCCCATGCGCGTCGTCCGGAGCACCAGGATCGATTCCCGCACCGTGGTCCGAGAATGTGGTGCCGCGTGTCGGTTCCGGAGTTCATCTCCTGCGAAGGGGCGCCCCTGGGCGCAGCTGCCGCCTGTAGCAGCGGTTGTCATGAGTACGCATACTCGTGTGCGCAGGTTCCCCTCCGCGCGATACTGCCGGTCCCGGTGACCATTGACCAAGGAGCAGATATGACGCGTGTGCAAAGGGCTGTTGCCATCGCGATGATGACGGTGTGTGGACTGGCAGGGATGGGGGCTGCGCCTGCTGCGGCAGCAACCGGGGCCCTGCTGCCTCACCCGGGGCCGGAGGGCCTGGTGTGGGTGGGGGAGATGACCGGAGACGGTGGTGTTGCTTCAGGGGGTGCGTGGGAGAAGTTGCCCACCATTCTCACGGTGGCCTGTGAGGGGGGCGGCAGCGTGCAGGTGACGATGCGGCAGCAGTCGCACGTGGCGGCCTTCACGGTGGACTGCCCCTCCGGCAGTGTGGGAGTGGGCTCGGTGACCATGGACGCCGGCGTCGTGAAGGCAGGATCCTTCACCGTGGGGATCGACGCATCGGACGAAAGCATCCGATGGGGGCTGACCGTCACACAGCCCGAATAGCCGTCGCCATTCCCACCCCCGCCACCCCTCACCCTGACCCGCACGGCGGCCTTCACCGCCGACGTCAGCGAGGCCCCGTACGGGCGGACCTTGCCGCCCCGTGTGTCAGCATGCCCCCACTGACCGCACCGTCCCGGGGGATTCATGTACACCCGCGTCACCGTCACGCTCACGACTGCTGCTCTGCTGCTCGCCACACTTACCGCCTGCGCCTCGCGCGACGGCGACACCGCCGAGGACAAGCCTTCCTCGTCGGCCGGCAGCCCTTCCGCCGAGGGGAGTGCCGAGCCGCCCCGCGATGATGCCGCTGTACTGAGCGAGGCTGTGACGGCTTACACCAAGGCGTACTTCGAAGGCGACGCCGATACCGCCTACGGCATCCTGTCCGAGCGCTGCCGGGCCGAGATCACGCCTGAGGCGTACCGCGCCGTGATCGGCCAGGCCGCGAAGGATTACGGCCCGGACCATGAGGCGGAGGACATCGGCGCGAACGTGTCGGGGGAAACGGCTCGGGTCTCGTACAAGGTGACCGGCTTGCCGAAGTTCGACAAGAAGGCACAGCCCTGGACATGGGAGGGCGACGCCTGGAAATACGACGCCTGCTGATCACCGGCCAGAACGGTGCTCACCCGCGATGCCCAGGACGTCACCATCGACTGCCTGGCGGGCCGGCCGACGGCGGGCCCGCCAGGTTCAGCCCCGGTGAATCCCCCGCTATGAGCAGGCGGCCGTGGTGAGTTGCCCGGCCGCCTGCCCAGCACGCCAGGCCAGCGGCGCGAATGACTCTCCCGTGCCAGCAGGTCCAGACCGGCTGCGATCGAAGGCGACCACCACCGATCGGGATCGCGGCAACGGCCCTGGGGAAAGACATCGCACTGTGGAGGACAGCACTCGCCAGGGGTGCCGTCCTCCATCATGCGATGCGCAGACACAGGTTCCCGGTGCAGGGGTTCAGCCCTGAGGCGCGGCCGGTACGGCTCGTTCGGTGGGAAGGGTTTTCCAGAGCATGCAGTTGCGTGACGGGCAGAGGCTTGCCTGTCCGGAAGTACTCGGCGCTGAGCGTCGGTCCAGCCGGGGAGCCGGCACGGACCTCGCCACGGGCGAGAGCCTCGCCTCGATACCGCTGCATGACCGCATATGCGGACACCGGCGCCCCCAGAAATTCCGACGCAGGCCAAGGCGACCGTTCGTCCAGGGCCGCTCCGGTGATTGCGGCGGCAGCCGCCCGCCCTTGCGTCGGCAGAACCGGCGTTGCTCCGCGATGTGGTGTCAGAGGTGTCGCGGACCAGCGCAGCAGGTCCGTGTCGCCGGACTGCCCCTCGTAAAGGGCCCGCCCGGCCCGACGAGGGCCACTGGTGTCGCAGCGATGGTTCAGACAGCATGCGGCGCATGGACTGGATGCCTCTGCTCTCCACACTGACAGGCTTCCGCTGCCGGTCCTGGCCGGTGCTGCGGATGGAGCCGACGTACGTGGAGGCTTTTCACCTCCTGCAGCCATTCCTCGAAAGCGAAGCCGACGGCTTGGCGGATAACGGCTTCTTCAAGAGTTTCCTGCCTGCGGCCGGTGGATGCGAGCGTCGGTGGGGTCGGTACGGGGTGAGCCCACCAGAGGGGGTCTCCGCCCGGGACGGACATCAGCCCTCCGAACCGCAGGTCGCCCGCGAACCAGAACACTCCGCGGCCGTCCGGTGTGCCGAAGATCCGCGCTGGTGGGCGGCGGCCGCCCGGCAGGCCAGGCCGTGAGGTGCAAAGGGTGTCAGGATGTCCATGTGGACGTGCGCAAGAGAAACCGGGTACGGGTGACAGGCCGGGAGAGCGGCCCGGTGGTGATGCTCGCCCACGGTTTCGGCTGCGATCAGAATCTCTGGCGTCTCGTCGCACCCGCGCTGGAGGAGCGCTTCCAGGTGATCCTGTTCGATCATGTGGGGGCGGGGCGTTCCGATACGTCGGCCTGGAGCCCCGAGCGGTACTCCACCCTGGACGGCTATGCGCAGGACGTTATCGGCATCTGCCAGGAGCTCGGCCTCGGGCCCGTGACCTTCGTCGGACATTCGGTCAGCTCCATGATCGGTGTGCTCGCCGCCGTGCAGGAGCCCGCCCTCTTCGAGAAACTGGTCCTCCTCACCCCCTCGCCGTCGTACATCGACGACGGCAACTACCGGGGCGGATTCAGCGAGCAGGACATCGACGAACTGCTCGAGTCACTGGACAGCAACTATTTGGGCTGGTCGGCGACCATGGCACCGGTGATCATGGGAAACCCGGAGCGCCCCGAACTGGGGGAGGAGCTGACCAACAGCTTCTGCCGAACGGACCCCGAGATCGCCCGGGTCTTCGCGAGAGCCACCTTCCTGTCCGACAACCGGGCGGATCTCCCCAAGGTGACCGTTCCGACGCTCATCGCTGAGAGCGCGCGCGACACGATCGCCCCACGTGAGGTGGGCGCCTTCGTCCACGCGCAGATCCCCGGCAGCGAGCTGGTCACTCTGGACTCGACGGGCCACTGCCCCCAGCTGAGCGCCCCCGAGGAGACTGCCGAGGCGATCATCGCCTTCGTGCAGGGGCCGTGACCGTGCACCCGGCCGGCGACGGGACCGACGGATCGTGGCCGACGGAGGACCGTGACCAGGATTCCCCGGTGTTCTCCGCTCTGCTGGAGGACAGTGCGGAGGACCTGTACGAGAACGCGCCGTGCGGCTACCTCTCCACACTGATGGACGGGCGGATCGCCAAGGTCAACGGAACGCTCCTGAAATGGCTCGGCCACCGTCGTGAGGACCTGGTGGGCCACAGGCACTTCTCCGACCTGCTGACCATCGGCGGCAGGCTGTACAACGAGACGCACCTCGCACCACTGCTGCGGATGCAGGGCGAGGTCAACGGCGTCGCCCTGGAACTCAAGGCCGCGGACGGCACCCAACTGCCCGTCCTGGTCACCTCCACCGTCAAGCAGGACGAAGACGGCGAACCGCTGCTGATCCGCACCACCCTCCTCGACGCCCGGGACAGGCGTACCTACGAGCGCGAACTCCTGCGGGCCCGGCAGGATGCCGAGCACGACCGCGAACGCCTGCAACGCCTCGCCACCACCCTGCAGCGCACCCTGATCCCGCCGGCCATCGAACCGGTCCCGGGCATGGAGGCCGCCGCGCACTACCACTTCGCATCCTCCGACGAGGTGGGCGGGGACTTCTACGATCTGTTCCCGCTCACCGCCGGAGGCTGGGGGTTCTTCATGGGGGACGTGCGCGGCAAGGGCGCGGACGCGGCCGTGGTGACGTCGTTGGCGCGGTACACCCTGCGAGCCGCGGCGGTCTCCGATTCCGTACCGGTCAAGGTTCTGGCCAACCTCAACACCGCGCTCAACCACCAGGTCCAGGAGGACGAACCGCTCTTCTGCACCGTGATCTTCGGCCTGCTCACACCCGAGGAGAACGACGTCGGATTCCATGTCGTCCTGGCCGGCGGCGGCCACCCTCCCGCCGCGCTGCTCCGGGCCGACGGCAGCGCCGACTACCTGCCCACCCCGGGCGGCCAGCTGGTCGGGGTCGTACCGGACGCGCAGTTCACCACCGCCACCCTGAACCTGCGTCCCGGTGACACCCTGCTGCTCTACACCGACGGACTGACCGAGGCCCGTACCCGGAACCGGGGTGAACGCTACGGCGACGAAGCACTCCTGGACTTCTTGCGGTCCCTCGCACCCACCTCGGCACCCTGTGCCGTCAGGGCGCTCACCGCACTGCTGGACTCGTTCGGCGAGGGACTCGACGACGACACCGCGCTCCTGGCGATGAGCGTGCCCCCGGGCGAGCGGTGAGGGGCCGGAGCGGGCGGCCGGCGCGAAGCACGCATGAAAGGCGGTGATCAGCCCTGCCGGCGGAGGTCCAGCGGGTGGAGGACCTTGTCGTAGCGGCGCTCGCCGTGACTGGTGACTGAGGCCGACAGGTGTTTCGCAGAGGGGCAGTTCTACGATCTCAGTTCATGACGACTCCCGACTGCTACACATGCAGCAAGGAAGCAGTGGCTTTGTCGACGTCACACGACAGCAGTTGTCGACGGCCTCGGGAGGCGCTCGCTGAGCCCGGATCTCGACGTCGCCGAGAACGGGAGGCACCCACCGGCACTCGGCAACGGCGAGACGACGGCCGCCACCTGCGCCCGTAGCCAGCGCTTTTGTCCCGGGCCTCGGAGGGGCGGCAGACGGCGGCTTGCCGGTCGACACCGAGCTGCTGTCCGAAGCCATCGATATTCGACGCGGGAAACGCCTCCCGAACTGCCAGAGAAACGCTGCTCCTCGTCATCGACCGAGCCAGAAGCAGATTTCGACAACCTCCCACCACGCGAGTGCGTGGTACATGACCAGCACTGGCGGGTGGCCCACGCCTTCAACACCGCAGTGCCCGGCTGGCTGGTGCTGCTGCCTCGGCGCCACGTTGCCGCGGTTCATGACCTCACCGACGCTGAGGCATCTGCCCTTGGAATGTGGCAGGTCAAGCTTTCCCAGGCTCTCCAGAGCCTGACTGGTTGCGCCAAGACCTACGTCATCCAATTTGCCGAAGCCGAAGGCTTCGCGCACGTGCACTTCCATATCGTTCCGCGCATGGCAGATCTACAACCAGAGCATCGTGGACCGGGCATTTTCGAGCTGCTTCGGCGACCGGAACAGGAGCGGGTAACGGCTGACCGGGCAGACCAAATAGCCCACTCGCTCCGAGCTCAACTTCATGGGCACCCGAACGCTCGGTAACCAGATCACGGAATCTGAGCCAGAACCGTTTCTCGTGAACATCGACCTCGGCGCCGACCGGGCGCCTTCCAAACCGGTGAATGACTGACTTCACAAGCCGGGTTCCGGCTCAACTTCTGTGGTGCGGAGAGCGAGTGTCTCTTCCAGGAGCCTGCTCCACCGGCCTGACCTGGGAAACGCCGGACACGGCTTCGTCCAGCGACCGGCGTGACCGCTCACATCACAGAAGTTGAGCCAGAACCACAAGCCGTGAACAAAATCAGGAACCCTTCTGGCGGCCCAACAGACCTCCCGCCCGGCACAACTGAGTGATCACCCACCACAACAAGGGACATGACCGCTGCCGGCCGTTCGTTCCTCCGCACAAGGGTGATGGTGCTGTGCCGAGGGGAGGTTGAAAGACAGCTCCTGACGGGGTCCATGCAATACGCACGTGCTTCCCTCCTCCGCCCCGGAGCGCCACTCACAGGGCGCGCGTCTTGGGCCGCCTCGCGCATGGTGTCGGGCGGCGGGGTGGTGGGCCGTTGTGCGTACGCGCCCTGCTCCTCGGGCCGTGTCCTTGGTCTGCCCTCGGGAAGGAACAGGATGCCGGCCGGGCTGACCGGCGGCCTCTTACCAGAGGCACCGTCAGGCGTGTCTCCCGCAGGGTCTGTTCATTCTCGTTGTGCCTTCGGGAGGCCGATCGATCACCCTTGAACAGGCACACGATACGGTTTGCCTCGTGTCCGCCGGCCGCAGGCCTCGAAGGCATCACCCCCCGTGCCCGTGGGGGGTATGGGTGCGGACGGCGGGAGACCGCCGGCGTGCTGTTTTCGGCTGCGCCCGCTGCGAGGTTCAGGGGGGCGGGGACTGTCGCG
Source organism: Streptomyces sp. NBC_01520 (assembly GCF_045040375.1). Lineage (NCBI taxonomy): Bacteria > Bacillati > Actinomycetota > Actinomycetes > Kitasatosporales > Streptomycetaceae > Streptomyces > Streptomyces sp. NBC_01520. Next base: position 37,434 of record NZ_CP109404.1, on the reverse strand, counting down.
GACCGCGCTCCGTGGCTCTGCCGGCCGCGCGATGCCGTCCCCGTCAGTTGTCACGCAGAGGAGCCCATCACCATGCCCCAGCACGAAGAGGCGGCGGCCGAGCAGAAGGACCGGGCCGTGCAGGGGTGTGGCGCCGGCCATCCGGAACAAGTTCCTGTCCCGGAGTCCGGCGAGCGGGATCCTGCGGCCGGATCCCTACCCGCCTCCTCTCCGGAACCGAGGGGCGAGGCGGCCGGAACCGAGGTCCCGGCTGCCGGTACCGGCAGCACCGAAGAGTTTGGGCAGCCGAAGAAGCCCGGGGTGGGCACGGTGGCTGCCGAGGGCACCGCGAAGGCCGGGGAGCCTGTGGAATCAGGGCAGTCCGAAGGGGCCGGGGATGCCGGAGGGGCCGGAGTTGCTGCCGGGGCCGCGTCCGTCGGAACGTCCCTGGTCTCCAAGAACGTTGAGCGGCCGGCCACGGCGGCCGTCGGCGCCGAGGGTGACGGGGCGGAACCCGGCCCCACAGCAACAGCCGCGGACACCGGCGCACCCGCTCCCAGGGAAGTGGGCCGCCCCGGCAAGGCGCTCCTGGCGGCCGCGGCGATCGCCGGTGTCCTGCTCGTCAGTATCCCCTTCCTGATCGCCGTCGGTGACGACGGGGACGGTGGCCGGCCCGGTGCGAGCGAGGCACCCGGCACGGTGCTCGGCGGTGGTGGCACGGACGCGCCCGGATCCTTCACGGCGGCCCCACCCGATGCCCGGCAGGACGGGAGGCCCAAGGCCGGCGGCGCGGGCAGCGGCGCGGAGGTGTCCGGCTCCCCGGCGGGAGGGGACACCCCGGAGAAGGAGGCGAAGGGCGGGGCCGGCGAGCCGGGGACGGGTACCGCTCCCGCCTCCACCGCAGACAAGCCGGCTCCCGCCCCGAAATCCGGCACCTCGTCCCAGGCACCGCAGGCGCAGGCAGCCTCCACCGTCGTGTACACGGGGGTCGTGGGCCACGGCTGTCCCGTCCCGTCCGGTGGCGGCTACAAGCAGGTCAACTACTTCAGTGATGGCACAGCGGGCTGGTACACGCGGACGACTGGAGCCTGGACGGGTGACGGGTGCAACGGCAGTTACGCTGCGGTCCCCATGTCCGGTTCCACGGCCACGGACGGCAAGAACAGGGTGATGTGGTGGTGGCGGCCTGGCACCGGAGCGCGTACCTGCCAGATCTCCGTGTTCATCCCGCACAGCAACACGACCCTGTACGTGGGAGGGCACCCCTCCACGTATCACGTGCTGGTCGACGCCAACGACCGGACGACGAAGTACAGCAGTTTCACCGTCAACCAGGCCGGTCTGCGCGGTCAGTGGGTCAGCGCCGGTACGTTCCCGGTGAAGGGCTCCACCATCGGCGTGAAGCTCCTCGACCGGGGTGACGACTGGTCCAGCGGCTGGGGCAAGGCCCATCACGCGGCCGCGCAGATGAAGGCAACCTGCCGCTCCTGAGCGGCGGGCCGACGCGGGTTCCCGACCTGACCGACCGGGTCACTCACCGCCCGGGAACAGCTCGGTGTCGCCCCGGCCGGGAACCAGCAAGCCGTCACCCTCGTGAAGAACGCCCTCTGGAGAGGGAGGCCGGCCTGTTCGTGAACGTCCGAGCAGCCGCTCCCGGCCGCCCGCATGCAGACCCTCACCAACGCCGCCGAGTCCCTGGCCGCACACCTGGAGTGCCTCGCCACCTCCGGCGCACCTGGGCGTACCGGTCCGGCCTCCGACATGGCCGGCCGCCTCGTCGCCGCCACCCTCCACACCCTCACCACCCCGCCCGGACCCCCGCTCCCCGCACGACCACACCCTTCCGCGACCGCCGCCCGCTCCACCGCCGCGGCCGCGCCGACGACTGGCCGGGCCCCGGCTCCGGCGGAGGCGGCCATCCCGCTCACCGCCAACAGGCCACCCCCCCGCCCGCCAGTCCGCACGCGGCCGATGACACCTGCCCGCTTGGAAGGAAGTGCACAACAAGTCCCACAGGCAGGTCCGTGCCCGTGTCGAGCACGCCTTCGCCCGAATGAAGACCTGGAAGATCCTGCGCGACTGTCGCCTCAAGGGCGACGGAGTCCACCACGCGTGCCCGGCATCGCGCGGAAGGGCGCCGCGCAGCTCCGCGACGATCGAGGAGTTCGACCGGCACGATCGTCCCGAAGGGCTGGTCACCCGCAGGCAGCTGCGCGAGCGGGGCCTGAGCCCCGGCGGGCACGGCACGGCCGCGGTCGCGGTCCTGCACTGCAGATACTGTGCGTACCGGCCCGACCGGTCGTGCAACCACCCCCGTTCCAGGTCGCGGACTTCGGCAAGCTCGTCCGGTCCTGCGCCAACTGCTCCAAGCAGTACAAGCGCGACATCATCGTGAACGACGTCGACATCACGGCGCCGGGCAAGTCCCTGGTCGGTATCAACACCAACTACGGGGACACGGCCGCACCGCGTTCGGTGCGCATCCACGGCGGCAGCAGCAAGAAGATCAAGCCGTGCATCCGCTACACCGGAAACGACGACGGCGACGGCGACAAGCCGACGGAGACGGGCAGCGGTCCGGACGGCACGTACTGCCGCTACTCCGCGTCGGACCTCAGTTACGACTAGGGACCCGGCCGTGATCCCCGCGCGGTCCTCCCCCCACCCCTCGTACCGGGCCGGTGGGGGCGGACCGCGCGGGCCGTCCGGCGCGGGGCACCGGCGATTGCGTCATGGTTTCGCCCGGCCGACACTTGGACGAGAGGATCCTGCTCGGGGAACCTATCGAGGATGTGCGCCAGCATGCCCAGCTCCGACAAGGCCGGCCGAGAGGGCCGGGACCCGGACGCCGAGATCGTGGTCCCGGAGGACGACGGTCCTGATGAGGGGCCGTCAGATGTCTTCCTGGACGTCCCTGCCCTCCATGTGGACAAGCTGGACCTGGAGGTGGACGACCTCGAGGCCCACGTCTCCCTGCAGGCCGAGGTGCTGGACCTCCTCAAGCTGAACGTCGGGGCGGACGTGCGGCTCGGGCGGGTCCAGCTGGGCATCGAGGGTGTGGACGTCCAGGCGCAGCTCAAGGTCCGGCTCCACCACATCGCCGCCGTCGTCACCCGGCTGCTGGCCACGGTGGATCGCAACCCCCAGATCCTCGAGCAGCTGACCCGCGGCGTGGGTGCGGCGGTCGAGGACGTCGGGGCCGGCACCGGCCGGGCCGCGGGAGAACTGGGCAAGGGCGCCGGCGCGGCCGTGAGCGAGGTCGGCCGGGGAGCGGGGACCGCGGTCGAGTCCGTGGGCGGGGGCGCGGGCAGGGCGGTGGAAGGCATCGGCGCCGGAGCGGGCGACGCCGTCGAAGACGTGGGCCGGAGCGCTGCGGACGCGGTGCAGGAGGCCGGCGAGGGCGCCGGTGGCGCGGTCGACGGGAGCACGCGGGACGAAGGGGAGCAGGACGACGCGGGGGAGGAATCCGAGCGCCCGGCCGCCCGCCGTCGGCGCCGAGCTCCGGAGCACGCGTCCACCGAGCCGGACAGGCCCCGTCGCACGGCTCCCGCGAAGAGGGCGAGCCGTGGCAGGAAGGCGGCGACGGAATCCCCGACTCCGGAGAGAAGGACCGGCCCCGCCAAGAAGACCTCTGTGGCGAAGACCCCCGCGAAGAAGGCCTCGGGCCGTCCGCGGCACCGCACGTAGACGGCAGCCGGCCCGGGGCTGAAGCACCGGTTGGCGAGGTGAGGCCTCGGAGGGCCCGGCCCGCGCCGAGCCGGACGTCAATCGGAAGCGCGGGGGGTCACCGTGTGGGCTACCACGTTTTCGGACGTCCGGAGCCGGTACCAACCGTGCTCTGCCCACGCATTCCGCGGCAATGGGGGTAGGCGGTGGTAGCTGACGCGGTGGGTGCTGCAGGGGGTCAGGGTGGCAGGTGGGACTGACCGCGTGCTCAATCAGCGTGGCGCAATGCTGGCCGCTCCGGTCTCGCTGTCGTGGTGCTCAGGGTTCCGCAGCTGTTCGCGCGGGCGGCGGTGGGTAGGAGTGGGGGTTGTGAGGACGGCGAGGCAGGCGATGACGAGGGCAATGCCCATCCAGCCGGTGGCGAGGAGGCGTTCGCCGACGACCAGGACGGCGAGGACGGCCGCGACGGCCGGTTCGAGCAGGGACAGGGTGGTGGCGGTGCTGGCGGGTACGTGGGCGAGGCCCCAGCCGAAGAGGACGTAGCCGGCGAACATGGGGACGAGCGCCATGTAGGTGCCGACGGCGGCGTTGGGCCAGGAGGCGACGAGCGGGGCACCCGTGGCGAGGAGGACGGGCAGGAGGAACAGTCCACCGAGTCCGAAGACGGCGCCCATCGCCACCCGGGAGGGGATCTGGCGGGTGATGAGCCGGTGCGCGGCCCAGGAGTAGAGGGCGTACGTCGCGGCGGCGACGAGGCCGAGGCCGATGCCGAGCAGCGTGCCGGCCATGGAGGTGCGGCCCGTGCCGTCGGTGGTGAGGGCGGCCTCGGCGACGCACAGCAGGGCGGTGCCGAACAGGCCGAGGGCTGCGGCGAGGGTCCAGCGGCGTGTGAGCCGACGGCCGTCCACGACGCGCTCGATCAGGGCCGAGGCCAGCGGGGCGGTGCCGATCGAGACGATGGTGCCGACGGCGACCCCGGCCAGGTGCATGGAGCTGTAGAACGGGCCCGCAGGCTGGGCCGGCGTGGCAGGGCACCGAGTGCCTGGGGCCGCGTCATTCGGCACCGGCGCACAGGGTGCGGTCCACAAGCCCGCGGACGGCCCGCTCGGCGGCGAGCAGCTGCTCGCCGCCGGTACCGTTGGCGACGACGACGACTGAGCGGCGCCCGTCTGCGGTGAAGCCGGTGCGCACCGTGAATCCCTCCAGGTCCCCTCCGTGGCCCCAGGTATCGCCGCCGCAGGTCAGCGGCTGCTGCATCAGTCCCAGGCCGTACCGCAGGCCGGGGAACCCCACGTGGAAGTTCTCGCTGACGGACACGGTCCTGCGCATCTCCGCGAGCTGGGCGGGAGGCAGCAGGCGCCCGCCGAGCAGGGCGGTGAAGAAGCGGTCCACGTCGCGTTCGGTGCCGACGAGGGCAGCGGCCGCGTCCGCTTGGGAAGTGTTCCTGGCCGTGGTGTCGGTCCAGGTGACCGAGCCGGGGAACAGGTGGTAGGTATGGGCATGCGGCGGCTTCAGGTACGGGTCGTCGCCGGGGGCGTAGGTGCCGGTCAGGCCGAGCGGCCGGATGATGCGGTCGCGTACCTCCTCGGCCCAGGGCCGCCCGGTGGCCTTCTCGATGATCATCCCGGCGAGGACATAGCCGGTGTTGGAGTAGTTCCAGTCGGGCTTGGGGGCATCGGCCGGTGCGGGTGGGAAGTCCGGCCTGTGGCGCACCGCGCCGGCGACCAGCTGCCCGGGGTCCCAGTGGTCAAATCTTGTCCGCTCGAAATCGGCTGCGGTGTTCCCGGTGTCTTCTTCGGGGCCGTAGTTGTGGATGCCGCTGGTGTGCTGCAGTAGGTTCCTGACGGTGATGAGGCTGCCGTTGTTGCCGTCGCCGCTCACCACACCCGGCAGCCAGCGCTCGACGGTGTCGTCCAGGGACAGGCGGCCCTCGGCGACGAGTTGCAGCACCACGGTGGCCACGAACGTCTTGGTGACGCTGCCGATCCTGAACTCCGCCCCGCGCGGCACAGGGCGGCCGGCGTGCAGCTCGGCCTCGCCCGCTCGGGCGTGTACTGTGCGGGCGCCGTCACGCACCCGCACTGTGATGCCGACGAACCCACCCTCTGCAAGGACGCGGGCCGTTTCGCGCTGGAGCTGCCGGGAGGTGAGCCAGCCGTCCGCGGAGGCCGCGGTGTCCGCAGACGCCGGGTGGGGAGCGGCCGCAGCACCAGGCGCGAGTGCCGTGGACGCAACGGCGGCAGTGAGGAGAGCGGCGGTGGCAAGGCGGGCCCGCGAGGTCTTCTGTGTTGCCTTCATGCCCTCACACTCTGCCGGGGCGGGTCGGCTGCGCCCATGGCGGCAGCCTCCGGAACGGGTGTGGGGATACCTCCAGGGTTCAGGTCGGGCCAGCCGGTAAGGGACGTCCGGGACGGGCCGGGGGAAGGACGCATACATCGCGCGGGCGGAAGGCCACGAAGGGGACACCCCGGACGCATGACCACCGTTCCGCAGAACCCGCCGCCAGCCGGCACACCCGCCCCGGCTACGGCCCCGTGGGTGGTGGCCACCCTGTCCGTCCTCGCCGCCGTGGTGGGTGTCGCGCTGTGTGCCGGGGTCGCTGTCCTGGTGTGGGTCCGTCCCGGTGCCATGGGCCCGTTGACGGCCGGCCTGAGCACGGCCGGCTTCCTCGTCGGCATGGCCGCCCTCCTCGTCGCGGTGCTTGTGGCCGCCCGCCGATAACCGCTCACCCGGGGAAGGCCATTGGTGGGCGGGACGTTCGGCTGACGGCCGTCACCGCCGCGATCGGTGCACCCGCGGCCGACATCAGCGCGTTCTCGCGGTGGCCGGCCAGCCGCACCATGGTTTCGGGAGCCCGCGCATCCGATTTCTTTGAACCCCGACTGGGCCGCCTGTCGGTCTGAACGCCTCTCCTCTCTCACCCCGGACTGTCCGGGGCGGGGGGACTTTTCCTCCGGCCCGCTGGCCGGGTAGGGGACCTTTTTTCTCCCGCACGGCCACCGCCCTACCCCCGCACGCCCTCAACCAAGGAGATGCCCGTGGACTACCTCGCCCTGCTCGCCACCGCCGTACCGGTCGCGCTCGTCGTCGCCCTGCTCTGCGCCACGCTGGTCTGCATCGTCGCCATCTGCCGCGCCCGCCGCGGCGACGCCGTCGCGGTCCTCCGGGCGCTCCCCGGTCTCGTCGCCGCCCTGCTGAGGCGGAAGCCGTGACCGCCCCCGGCCAGACCTCCCGCCGGCTCCTGCTCACACATCGGGTTCGTGCAAGCGACCCCACGCGAGGCCTCCTGGACACCTGGGCCCAGAGACGGCCGCTGCTCACTGTCCCGATGACACGGGAGGCGGGCGGAACGGGCCTCCCCTCACGGGCCCGCGACCCACCGAAGGATGGGGCGCGAAGGGCGCGCACACGAGGCAACCGCCCTCTCGGCAAAGGACCGAGGTGATCGCGGCCGGGCTTGCGAGGCTTGCCCCTCGCTGCGCCACAGTGGGTCAGGCGCTGTCGCCGATCCAGTGCAGCCGGTCCAGGTCGCCGGGCCGCCCTTCGTACAGGGCCCGCCCGCCCGGCCCGAACGCCCCGCGCTCGGTGATGAGCGCCGTGCCGTCCACCAGCTGCTGCCTGGACCAGCCGGTGACGTCGATCAGCTGTCCGTCCAGCGGTCCGCCGATCAGCGCCGCGTACCGGTGCCCCGGCACCTCGATGTCGGACTCGCCCGGCTCACTCCCGTAGATCCTCATCCGCCCATCCTCCCGGCGGCCGGCCCCGCCCGGCGGCCAATGCTGGGCCTGCGATCAGGACTTGCACGACTTGCCCATGCCTCCTTCATCGTTCTGCCACCACCCCGCACCACCCGGCCGTCAAGCTCCCGGGGCGGCGATCGATGGCAAGGCCGGTCACGCGATCGGCCTGGGCTGGCGTGCGACCGGCCTGGCGGGCCTGGTCGCCGCGCATCCGCCGCACGTCGACTGTCCGATCGGGCTGGTCAACGAGGCCGATATGGCGGCGCCGGCGGAGCACCACGCCCTCGCCGCCGCGGGTGTCACGCACCCCGACACCGTCGTCCATGTGACTGCCCACGCCGGAGTAGGCGGCTGCCTGCTCATCGGCGGGCGTGTTCACCATGGCAGTCACGGCATGGCCGGGGAGGTCGGGCATGTACGGGTGTCGCTCGACGGCCCGCTCTGCCGATGCGGATCACGGGGCTGCCTGAACACCTACGTCAACCTCCGGACCCTGACCCAGGCCGCGGAGATCCCCGAAGGGTCGGGAGGACGGGGGCCCGCCTCCGCGCGAGCCGAACCGACCCGACGACTGCGAGCCGGCGACGAACGGACCTGCGCTGTCCTGGACTCCGCCGGACACGCCCTGGGCGCCGCCCCGCTGGCCGTCGCCAGCGTGACCGACGCAGGTGAGGCCATCCTCGGCGGCCATCTCGCCGACTGGGCGCCCTGGCTGAAGCCCGGCGTCGACGCTCGCCTCGTCGGCCGTCGCACAGCGATCGAGCACGTGCGGTTCGCGGTCTCCATCGGCGTCCTTGGTGTAGATGCCACGCTCAGGGGCGTCGTCCACGTGGGCAGGGAGCGGATCCTGGGAATGCCCACCAGCGTGCCGGTGACAGGGCCGAAGCCGGAGACCTCGCCACCCGGCTCCTGAGCCTCGCGACAGCAAAAAGAATGTCTGCGAAATTGTTGTGCGTATTGTTAACAATCCTATAGCGTGCGTCACGCCTCGATCCCGGGGCCTTGAGCGAAGCACTCGGTGCTCGATGAGGGAGACTCATGAAGAGGCTTTCTGTGTCATACGGACGTGATGCACTTACTCACCCGGCGGGTACGGGGGTGGAACGCCGCGCGATCCGCAACCGCTTCATGAGAGGCGTGGCGCTCGCGAGTTCCCTCGTTCTTGCCACGGTTGCGGTGCCGGCCTCCGCCGCTGTGGCCGCCACGGGCGCGGCCCCCTCCGGGCACCGCCTCCAGGCCGCCGATCCCCAGGACGCGGCGCTGGACTTCGACTCCGCCGCGTACACGACGATCACCGTCACCATCGACGGCCGTCCGATGAGCGTGCGGTGGTACAAGGAGATCTGCTACGTCGCCAAGCCGGTTGCGGCGGCCCAGCAGCCCGGCGGTCCCGGCGGCGGCACCACGGTCCCCGACACCGCCTGCGGCTACCAGAGCATGAACGTGTTCGTCCCCGAGAGTGCGTTCGGCGACCAGCGGACGCCTGTCTACTTCGCGGTGAACAACAGCGGCTGGAGGGCCAGTTACCTACGGGCGAGTGTCACTGCCGGCACCTCATACAACAGTGCGACCAGCAATGTCGGCGCGGCCCTGAAGGCCGGGTACGTTTTCGTCGACATCGCCAACCGCAGCCGCGGCCTGGTCGGCGCCGACGGCGCGGCCCCCGGCAAAGCCCCCGCCGCGGTGGTCGACGCGAAGGCCGCTGTGCGCTACCTGCGCCTCAACGACGCCGCCATGGCCGGCAGTGCGGAGCGGATCGTCATCAACGGCACCAGCGGCGGCGGTGCATTGGTGTCGATCCTGGGCGCCTCCGGCAACAGTGCCGAGTACACCCCGTACCTCGCCGCGATCGGCGCCGCTGGCATCGACGCCAAGGGGCGCAGCACCGTGCGCGACGACGTCTTCGCCGTCAACGCGTACTGCCCGATCACCGACCTCGGCAACGCCGACAAGGCGTACGAGTGGCTGTACAACATCCTCGACACCCGCAATCGCACCGGCTCGAACCCCTCGCCCGAGGACGCCTCTGCGATCGCGGCACAGTTCGCGGCCTACGAAAGAAGCCTCGGGCTGCGCAACCCCGACGGCACACCGCTTACCGCGGCCACCATGCTCGACACCATCAGGAATGAGGTCATCCGCTCCGCGGAGACCTATCTGAAGGCCGACCCCGCCCACACCATCCCGCCGCTGGGCGGCACCTTCGAGATCACCTCCGGCGGCCCCGGGGCGCCGCCCACCACCAAGTCGTACGTCAACGACTGGATCGACGTCGACACCACCACCCGCAAGGTGCGCTCCGTCGACATGGTGAAGTACCTCGTCTTCGTCGCCACCCAGGCCACGCTCAAGACGAGCCCCGCCTTCGACGCCGTGGGCGTCAACGGAAACACCACCAGCGGCACCGAGACCGACCTGTTCGGCCCTCCGACCCAGAAGTACATGAACTACACCGAGCACAGCTGGAACCACAACGACGTCGCCGGCGACGGCAGCGGCCTCGACGACACCGGCCTGACCTGGGACCAGTACACGGCGAAAAGGACCACCACGGTCGACGACCAGGTCCACCTGATCAACCCGATGGACTTCATCGGCACCACCGCAGACACCGCCCCCAACTGGTACGTCCGCCACGGCACCCGAGACCGGGACACCGCGTTCACCGTTTCGGTCAACCTCGACCGGGCACTCGCCGCGGACAAGCAGGTCGACAACCTCGATTACCAGCTCGCCTGGAACCAGCCGCACGCCGGCAACTACGACGTGCCCGAGGCCATGGCCTGGATAGCCCAGGTTGTCCACTCGGCCGGAGATCCGCTCACCCCCGGCCGCCACGGATAGCCCTTCTTCGGCCGCCACGGGCAGACCGGCCAGGCACCGTGAAGCCGATGACCGGCTCTGCGGCTTGGGGTCGGACATGGCACTTCTCCAGGTCGAAGAACTTCCGGCGCCGGCGGATCGCGCCCGACCCGTCCGCAGCCTCTGGGTACAGCAAGACGGAGGGTGGCAGGGGGTCGGGCGGGCCGTACTCGGCAAACCGCGCCCGCCCACGGTGGTGACCCTCCGCGGTCGGCTCCGTGGCCTGTCGATGTGCGGGCCACCGTTTCTCCCCGTGTCGCGGGCTCGGGGCAGTCCGGTCCATCGGCCGGGAGGCTCGGTGACGGTGCCAAGCCGGCGAATCGGCTGGTCGATGAGGCCATCGACGGTGTCGGACCGGTCGCAGGAAGCAGGGTCAGGCGGCACCACCACCGGCACCGCCACCGGACCCATGTGCGCAGGAACGAGCGGGCTGTCGTGCCGGTACTCGCTCTGCTGTGCCTCGCCGACCTCGACCTGAGGGAACTGCGGCTCGTGGTCCTCGCGCCGCGCGCCGCGAAGATCCGCACATCGCGGCGACCCTGCCGCTGTGCGAGGACGCAGCGACGCGGCGGAGGCCGCAACTGATGCCCGGCACGGCGGCTGTCTTGAGTGACGAACAACGAAGTGAGAACAAAATCGTTGACAATAATGTTCGCCTAGAGTTAGCGTCGACAGGCACTCACTCAGGGAGGGCAGATGCCGAAGGAAGCCCGTACAGGTTCCGGAGAGCAGGCCAAGCAGTACGCGTTGGAGCGGTTGCGGCGGGCGATCCTGCAGGGCGACATGGCACCGGCGCAGCGCCTGGTGGAGAACGAACTCGCCGAGCAGTACGACGTCACCCGCGCGAGCATCCGGGCGGCACTGCTCGACCTCGCCTCCGAGGGGCTGGTCGAGCGGATCCGCAATCGCGGGTCACGGGTGCGGGTGGTCACGGTCGAGGAGGCCGTGGAGATCACGGAGTGCCGGATGGCTCTCGAAGGGCTGTGCGCTGTCAAGGCCGCCGAGGCCGCGACCGACGCACAGCTCGACGAGCTGGCCGACCTCGGCAGGGCTTTGTCGAAAGCGGTCGCCGACGGCGATCCGCTCTCCTACTCCGAGCTCAATCACGACCTGCACGCCCGGATCCGGGACATCTCCGGCCAGCGCACGGCCGTCGGTCTCCTGGAACGTCTCAACGCCCAACTGGTACGCCACCGCTTCCAGTTGGCGCTGCGTCGAGGCCGCCCGCAGCAGTCCCTGAGTGAGCACCTGGCCATGATCGAAGCGATCAGGGCCAGGGACCCGCAAGCGGCCGAAGAGGCCGTTCGCGCCCACCTCAGCAGCGTGATCGACGCCCTGCGCGCCGACTGAAGGCGCTCCTGGGGCGGGGCACACCTGTCACCAAGGAGATGCAGCATGACCCACGGCAACGGCGCACCCGCCGTCACCTCGCCACGATCGACCCTCGTCGTCACCGCGCACGCCGGTGACTTCGTGTGGCGGGCCGGCGGAGCCATCGCCCTCGCCGCCTCCCGGGGCGAGAAGGTCACGATCGCCTGCCTCACGTTCGGCGAGCGCGGCGAGTCCGCGAAGGCCTGGCGCGAGGGCAGGAAACTCGACGAGATCAAGGCGCTACGCCGCGACGAGGCGGAACGCGCGGCCGCCGAACTCGGCGCGGAGGTCCGCTTCTTCGACGCCGGCGACTACCCGCTGGTGGCCACCGCCGAGCTGACCGACCAGTTGGTAACCGTCTTCCGCCAGACCCAGCCGGACGTCGTCCTGACGCACCCGGTCGAGGACCCGTACAACGGCGACCACCCGGCCGCCAACCGCATGGCGCTGGAGGCCCGCGTCCTCGCACAGGCCATCGGCTACCCGGGGACCGGAGAGATCATCGGCGCCCCGCCCGTCTTCTACTTCGAGCCGCACCAGCCCGAGATGAGCGGGTTCAAGCCCGAGGTCCTCCTCGACATCACCGAGGTCTGGGACGCCAAGCGCAGGGCGATGGAGTGCCTGGGCGCCCAGCAGCATCTGTGGGAGTACTACACCGATCTCGCCGTGCGCCGCGGCGTGCAGCTCAGGCGGAACGCGGGCCCCAATCTGGGCCTTGCCCACCGGACCATGGCCGAGGCGTACATGCGGCCCTACCCGCAGATCGCGAAGGAGCTCGCCTGATGCCCGGCGTCATCGTCACCCGTCCACCCAAGGCCGAGGCGAAGGATGTCGAGGCACTCGCCGGCTACGGCACCGCCACAGTCGGCGAGGCGATGGGCCGCACCGGCTTCCTCGGCACGCATCTGCGCCCGATCCAGCAGGACATACGCGTAGCGGGCACCGCCGTCACGGTGCTGTGCTGGCCCGGCGACAACCTGATGATCCACGCGGCAGTCGAGCAGTGCGGGGAGGGTGACGTCCTCGTCGTCACCACCACCTCGCCCTGCGCGGACGGTCTGTTCGGCGAATTGTTCGCCACGGCACTCGCACGGCGCGGCGTGCGCGGCGTCGTCATGAACACCGGCATCCGGGACACCGCCGAACTGCGCGCAATGGGATTCCCCGCCTGGTCCGCCGCAGTCAGCCCTCAGGGCACGGTCAAGGCGACCGGCGGCAGCGTCAACGTACCCGTCGTGATCGGCGGGCAGGTGGTCCGGCCCGGTGATGTGATCGTCGCCGACGACGACGGCGTGGTGGTCGTCCCGCGCGAGCGGGCCCGGCGGACGGCCGAGGCGTCCGAAGCCCGCGAGCGGAAGGAGGCCGCGGCCCGTTCCGCCTTCCTGGGGGGCCAACTCGGCCTGGACCGTTACGGGCTGAGGGAGACGCTCCAGCGGCTTGGAGTCGAGTACCGGACGCACGAGGAGTGCACGGGGCACGCGGAGGGCGAGTCATGACCGGGCCCGCGGAGGTCCGCTGCATGCTGATGCGCGGCGGCACGTCCAAGGGCGCCTACTTCCTCGCCGAGAGCCTGCCCGCCGGCCCCGCCGTCCGCGACGACCTGCTGCTGCGCGTCATGGGCAGCCCCGACCCGCGCCAGATCGACGGGCTCGGCGGGGCGCATCCACTGACGAGCAAGGTCGCCGTGGTCTCCCCGTCCACCCACCCCGAGGTCGACGTCGACTACCTCTTTCTCCAGGTCGCCGTCGACAGGCCGGAGGTGACGGACCGTCAGAACTGCGGCAACCTGCTCGCCGGGGTCGGCCCGTTCGCGGTCGAGCGCGGCCTGGTCGCCGCCGGCGACGACGAGACCTCGGTACGCATCCGCATGGTGAACTCCGGCGACTTCGCCACGGCCACGTTCCCGACGCCGGGCGGTCGCGTCGACTACACCGGCGTCACGAAGATCTCGGGCGTGCCCGGGACCGCGGCCGCCGTGGTCATCGAATTCCCTCCGGGCAAGAGCAGGCTGCTGCCCACGGGAAACCCGCGCGACACAGTCGCGGGTGTCGGGGCCACCCTCGTCGACAACGGCATGCCGACTGTACTGATCCCTGCCGGGGCCCTGAAGGCAACCGGGTACGAGGAGCCGAAGGACCTGGAGGCGGACCAGGAACTAGCCGCCCGGCTCCACGACATCCGCCTTGCGGCGGGGCAGCTGATGGGTCTCGGCGACGTATCGGGCACCACCGTGCCCAAGCTCACCCTCCTCGCGCCGCCCCGCCACGGCGGTGCGGTCACCACCCGCACCTTCATTCCGGTCCGCTGCCACACCTCGATCGGCGTCCTCGGTGCCGCGAGTGTGGCCGCAGGGCTACGAATCGAGGGAAGCGTCGCGCACGACATCGCAGTCCTCCCGGAACAGGGCGACCGCCTCCGCATCGAGCACCCCAGCGGATTCACAGACATCGAGAGCAGCATCGACCACACCTCAGACGGCGGGTTCCGGGCCCGTCGCACGGCCGTGGTCCGCACAGCCCGCAAGATCTTCGACGGCACCGTCTTCCCCGTACCCCCCACTGGAGGTCGATCATGACTCCGCCACTCGGCGACATCGCCCACGTCGGCCACGCCCAGCTGTTCACCCCGAACCTCGACGCCTCCCTCGCCTTCTTCACCGACTTCCTGGGGCTGTCGGTGGCCGGGCAGGACGGCGACACCGTCTACCTGCGGACGTTCGACGACTACGAACACCACAGCCTCGTCCTCACCGCCCGCGAGCAACCGGGCCTAGGCCGGCTCGCTCTGCGCACCTCCAGCGAGGAGGCGCTCCAGCGCCGGGTGAAAGCGATCGAAGACGCGGGCGGCACCGGCCACTGGGCCGAGGACGAACCCGGGATCGGCAAGCTCTACGTCACCACCGACCCCGACGGCCACGAGCACGCCCTGTACTGGGAGAGCGAGCACTACCAGGCGCCCGACCACCTGAAACCGGCCCTCAAGAACCAGCCGCAGGCCAAGCCCAACCGCGGCGTCGGCGTCCGCCGCCTCGACCACGTCAATTTCCTCGCCGCCGACGTCCTCGCCAACGCCGAGTTCCAGCAGCAGGTGCTCGGCGCCCGCCCGACCGAGCAGATCAGGCTCGAAACCGGCAAGATCGCGGCGCGCTGGCTGACGTACACGAACAAGTCCTACGACGTCGTCTACACCGAGGACTGGACCGGCAGCGAGGGCCGGCTGCACCACATCGCCTTCGCCGCCGACACCCGCGAGGACATTTTGCGCGCTGCCGATCTCGCCATCGACACCGGCGTGTTCATCGAGACGGGCCCGCACAAGCACGCCATCCAGCAGACGTTCTTCCTGTACGTCTACGAGCCCGGCGGCAACCGCATCGAACTGTGCAACCCGCTCACCCGCCTCGTGCTCGCCCCCGACTGGCCCCTGATCACCTGGACCGAGGCCGAGCGCGCCAAGGGACAAGCATGGGGGCTGAAGACCATCCAGTCGTTCCACACGCACGGCACGCCCTCCGTCCAAGCCTGACCGGAGACTTCGGCCCCGAGGGCGAGCAGTCACCCTCGGGGCCAAATCGTTGCATGGATTGTTAACAGAAGTGTTGACGAAATGTGTGCGACTTTCTAACGTCTACGCCACAGCGAGCTCGAAGCTCCCCGCACGGTCACCAGCCCGGGGAGCGCGCTTTCGTCCGCCCCACCTCCGGCCGCGCGAGCCGCACAGGCCCCACCGCCCTTGCAGCCAGGGACCAGGGCCCGACCCTGACATCCCGCACGAGAGGAAACAAAGATGTCCTCCTCCGCCACCTCCCCGCACGACCGGGCGACCGGGCCGACGGCCCGCCGAAGCCGCAACGCCGTCATCGCCCTGTGCTGGGGACTCGTCCTCATCGACGGCATCGACACGTTCATCTACGGCTCCGTGCTCCCGAAGATGCTCGGCAGCCACAGCCTCGGACTCACCCCCGACACCGCAGGCACGATCGGCAGTTACGCCAACTTCGGCATGCTGCTCGGAACGATCCTGTCGGGCATGGCGTCGAACTGGATCGGTCGCCGCATCACCGTCTTCACCAGCGTCACGATCTTCACCGTCGCCACCCTGGGCACCGGATGGTCGCAGTCCGCGGGCCAGTTCGGCTTCCTCCGCTTCGTGTGCGGGTTCGGCCTCGGCGCCCTGCTGCCGATCGCCATCTCGTACGGTATGGAGTTCACCTCGCGCGGCCGCCGGGCGCTGGCCACCGGCATCATCATGACCGCGCACCAGGCCGGCGGCGCCCTGGCCCCGTTGATCGCGCTCTGGCTGGTCGACGACCACGGCTGGCGCTCGGCGTTCATCGTCTCCGCGATACCCGCCCTGATCCTGCTGCCGCTCGCCTTCAAATTGCTGCCCGAGTCGCCCACCAACCTGCTCACCCGCGGCCGCCGAGCCGACGCCGAGCTGCTCGCCGCCGACTTCGGCACCGAGCTGCCCGAGCCGAAGGCGAACAGTACCGACAAGCTGGACGCCCTGAAGAACCTCTTCCGCGGCGGTCAGTGGTCCACCACCCTGTGCTTCTGGCTGACGTCGTTCGCAGGTCTGCTGCTGGTCTACGGAGTCGGCCAGTGGCTGCCCAAGATCATGATCGATCTCGGCTACGACACCGGGCACTCGCTGCTCTTCTCGACGTTCCTGAACGTCGGCGGCATCTGCGGCATGCTCATCGCCGGCCGCACCGCCGACCGGATCGGCCCGCGCAAGGTCGTCATCGCCTGGTTCACCCTGACCGCTGTCTTCGTCTACCTCATGGGCGTCCAGATGTCGGTCGGCCTCCTGTACGCGGTGGTCTTCTTCGCCGGTCTGCTGCTCTTCTCCGGCCAGACGATGGTCTACGCGACCGTCGGCACCCACACCAACGACGAGGACCGCCCCACCGCCCTCGGCTGGGTCTCCGGCATGGGCCGCTTCGGCGCCATCTTCGGACCGTGGATCGGCGGCGCGCTGCTCGAGGCGGGAAACGCCGACATCAGCTTCACGATGTACGCCTGCGCCGCACTCTTCGGCGCGGTAATGATGACCCTGGCCGCCCTGACCATCAAGGCGCGCTCGGCTACCACAGCATCGGTCGCCTAGCGGTACGGGGACGGAACGGAGCCCTCCAGCGCCGCAGACCAGGTGCTGGAGGACCCTCCCCTGTCACAGTGGCCACCGATCCGGCCTCGGGAGCGCCGGACCCGGGCCGTTGAGCGGCTGGTGCCGGAGGAACTGTGGGAGATGTTTCAGCGGGTGGTGCCGGAGGCGCCGTCGCGGCCACAGGGCGGCGGTCGGCGCCGGCACGGCGACCGGGAGGTGCTGGCCGCGATCGTGTTCGTGGCGACGTCGGGATGCACGTGGCAGCAGGTGCCCTCGGCATCGTTCGGCCCGTCGGGGGCAACGGCTCACCGCCGGTTCACCGAGTGGACGAAAGCTGGCACCATCGCCTCGCCCTCACCCCACACCGCGTCCTGACGCGGCGCGAGGTGCCCCATGGCCCGCCGGTATGAGCGGAGCGCGGCGAGCTTGTTGCCCGATCCGGTCGCTGACACGATCGTGCCCCGGGCACCCTGAGGGGGCACAGATGACCTTGCAGGGAATCCCACCCATTTCCGAAACGCGGACCGCTGATCTACCTGGTGTTCCCTGAGTCGAATCGCTGACATTTCCTTGCCTCCCCGAGCGCTGAATTCGTGTGGTGTTTCAGAGGGCCGCGTGCGGAATGCAGGCCGCGCCCAAGTCGTTCCAGATCGACGCATCCGCCTTGTGTCAGCCGCCGGGCTTTCCGTCCTTGAACGGCGGCTTGTCGTCCGGGTCGTAGTGATCGGCATCGAGCGTGCAGACGATGACGTCCCCGCTGTTCCTCGTGCGCGCGGCGCACAGACCGCCGGCCTCACCCAGCGCCTCCAGCGCCCGGCGCCGCACCGTGGTGTGCGGATAGGTGCGCGGCAGACGATCTCCCGGACGAACCTCTCCAGTCGCACCAGGCCGGCCCGTTCACGCTGCCGCACGTCCGCGATATGTACGGCCAGCTCAGCAGCCCCGGGCGACCGGCCGCCACGCCGCACCCAGTCCCGGTCCGCGATGCTCACCAGGGCCTCGCTCACCACGGTGCTGGGCGGCCCGGAGAGGACGCGGGGGTGGCTCTTGTGGGCCCGGTCCGTCGTCGCCGCGATGCCGGGCTGAGCCGGCGAGGGCAGTGCCCCCGGACCAGGCCTCGGGCGGCGTCGAGCGGAGCAAGTCAGCCCAGTGGCCGGTGCGCAACCGGTGAAGACGTGTGGGGGCGAGCGACAGTCCCGCGACGGTTCTGCGATTCTGTGCGCTGACAGATCATCGGATCCTGAAGGGCCGCTCATGCGTATGAACCGTCTCACCACCATCGTCCTGGCCGCCGCGCTCGGCTGCGCCGGTGTTCTCGTCGTCGGCCCCGCGGCCGGCGCTTCCGCCTCGTTCGGATGTCAGTACAAGGTCCTGTGGCCGACCGCCGGTGTGTACGAGGACCCGAACCCGTACAGCGTGGTCGTCAAGACCAAGCACGCTGGTGACATAGTCGGCGCCTCGACCTGCGAGGGCGCCAGCTACAACGAGTACGGCTACGTTCTGGTCACCACCGACGCGGCAGCCGACCGCCGGGGCTGGATGCGCGTCGAGGCCGTCGTTCAGATCTGACAGATCTGACAGATCTGACGTACCCGCGCGGCTCCGGACCCAAGCCCGTTCGTCTTGGGGTGGCCGTACCTCGCCATCCCCGGGGTACGGCCACCCCGGGGATAACGGGGGCGGGCTGCTTCGAGGCCGCCCCGATGGGCGTGGGCGAAGGCCGAGGCAGTGCTCGCCGCAGTGCTGGGCGGCCCGGAGGATCGGGGCCCTGGTCGAGGAGGAGGAGCGCCAGGCCGGGGCGGAGCTGCGCGAGGAGTTCCAGGTACTCCAGGACCGGCAGCCCAACAGTGGTCAGCGAAGCGCGGGCGACGAGGTTCCAACGGCCTTCGGGGTGGGCCAGGGCGGCGGGCAACGGCAGGAGCTGGTCAGTTCTCCGCTCCCCACTCTCCTGCAGGACCGACATCCTGGGCGAGGTAGCCCAGCGCGCGCATCACCGTGTCCGCCTCCTCGCCGTGCAATTCCCGGCTCGGTCCCCCGAGAGCGGCGCCCCGGGCGGCGATGTCGCGCAGGGCGCGCAGCACTGTGTCCGCTTCCTCGACCTGCAATTGTCGGCTGGGCCCCGCCGCCTGGAGACCGCTTCCCATGGCAGCGGAGATCGCTTCTCGCCCGGGGAGGAACGCGATCGGGGCCGAGTATGCGGCCAGGTCGTTCACGCAGACCAGGCGCAGCTCGCTGGATTCGATCCCGGAGCCGGACAGGACCACTTCGGTGCTCTCGACACAGCCCCGGGCGACCCAGTAAGGGTTGCTGCTGTTGCGCCAGAGTTCGAACGTCACGGGTTTCCCGTCTGCGGTGATGGTGACGGGTTCGGAGGCCGGCAGGCTGGACGGAGGTCCCTCACCGGGGTGGCAGTAGTCCTCCAAAGCGTCCTCCAGGGCCTCGCTAACCTTTGCATTGCCGGAGGAGGCGCTGAAGACAGTGACGTGCTCGACCTGGGGGTCGAAGTACGGAGAGCCGAACCATAGATACACATGGATGTCGCCGGTGATTCGGTTGTAGCCGCTACCCGTGTACTGCCGTGATTCCGGCCAGTCGGCATCCACCGCGACGACCCTGAAGCCATCTGCCGAAGCAGGGGTGCCGTGATCGTTCATGGGATCTCCGTGTGCTCGTCCGTGATCAGGCATCCTGCCATGCACGAGACCGGCCGACGGGTTGGGCCTGGGGCTGGTCGGTGCACGCCCCTGCCACCCTCAGCGGCCGGTGAACCCGCGGCCAGTTTCGCTGAGACGGAATGGCACGCGGGAAACGCGTACTCGTCCATGGATAGATATTGGCCGTTCCGGGAGCCAAGGAGCCTTTTTCAACCTCACGCCGAAGCGTGGTGAAGGACGAGGATGGCCTGGACGATCGCTGTAATGCGGTTGGTGCTGCAGCGGAGCTTCCGTAGGAGGCGCCAGCCCTTCAGGGCGGCCATGGCCTGCTCGCCGAGGCAGCGGATCTTGGCGTGCGTGCTGTTGTGGCGGCGCTGCCACCGCTTGAGGCGACGGCCCCGGAAGGGCACTCGGATGGAGCTGCCGGCGCCCTGGTATGCCTTGTCGGCCCAGCACTTGAGGCTGGCGTCGGTGAGTGCGTCGACGATGCCGTGGGGGCGGGCGGCGGTCAGGTCGTGGGTGGATCCGGGAAGCGCGGGTGAGGCCCACAGCAGGCGGCCGGACGGGTCGGTGAGGACCTGGATGTTCATGCCGTGGCGCTTGTGTTTGCCCGAGTAGTACGGGGTGTCTGCAGCGATCCGGTCGATCGGCAGCAGGGTGCCGTCCAGGATCACGAATGCTTGGTCCGCGCGACGCGCATTGCCTGGGTCAGGGTGGGCGCGAGAGCGGCCAGAACCTCGACGGCCTCGCGTATGTAGCGGTACGCGGTCGCGATGCCGATGCCGAACCCGGCAGCGAGCTGGGCGTATGTGTCACCGCAACGCAGATGGGCCAGAGCGAGGAGAGCCTGACGACCGGCAGTCAGACGCCGTCACCGGGTCCCGATCTCCCCTCGCCGCACGGCGAGTCGTCCGGTCGGGTGCCGCAGAGTGCGACTGGACAGGTCGATCGACGACGGGTGGACAAGCACACGAAGTTCCTGGCGGACGGCGGGTCTCGGTCGTGAGCCCGTCTACCAGGAGCTTCGTCGTTTCGTGGATCCGTCCAACACGCGCCCAGCACCGTCAGGTTGGAAAAGGCTCAAGGCCATCTCCAGGGCTTCGAGCGGGAGATCGGTGCGCATATGGGTGGCGAGCTGCCATCCGACGGTCACCCGCGAGTACACGTCCAGGACGAAAGCGACGTAGACCCAGCCCGACCAGGTACGGATGTAGGTCAGGTCCGCGACCCACAGCTGATTCGGACGGTGGGCACGGAAGTGCCGGTTGACCAGGCCGGGTGGCCTTGGGGCGGACGGTTCGGGGATCGTCGTGCGTCGTCGCCGCCCGCGGATGACTCCTTCCAGGCCGTCCTCGCGCATCAGCCGCTCGACGGTACAGCGGGCTGCCGTGACGCCTTCCCGCCGCAGCTGTCGGTGGATGCGCCGGGCTCTGTAGGTCTCGCCGGATCCGGTGTGGATGCGGCGGATGTCCGCGACGAGGTGTTCGTCGCGGAGCCGGCGTGCGGACTTCGGACGCTTGCGGCGGGCGTTGCAGGCGGAGACCGACAGGTTCAGTTCCCGGCACACGGGCTCGACCCCGAAGTCATCGCGGAGGTGGTTGATCACCGCGTCGGCCTCGTGCGGGGCTGGTCGAGCTCCTTTGCGAAAAACACGCTGGCTGCCTTCAGGATCTCGTTCGCCCTCCGCAACTCAGCTGCCTCCTTGCGGAGTTGTACGAGCTCCGCTCGCTCGGCGGAGGTGAGCAGATCGGGCCGACTGCCGAGGTCGGCCTCGGCCTGGCGGACCCACAGCCGCAATGCTTCCCTGTGGATACCGAGATCCCGGGCCACCTGGGCGACCGGACGGCCCGAGTTCTGTACTTCACGGACGGCTCGCTCGCGGAGCTCGTCAGGATACTTCCGGGGTGCAGGCATCAGACCTGTGCTTCCCATCTGCCGAGGCGATCGTGCCCGGCTTCAGGGCCGCTACGAAATCCGGTTCAGCTCAGATTGGGGCCTTGACCCCGGGTTTTGGACACCGGAGAGACTTGGATCTTGATGGTCCAGGAGAACGGAGTCCCCGTGGGGATGAAGCACTATCCCGCCGAGTTCAAGGCGGACGCGGTCGCGTTGTACCGGTCGAGGCCGGGAGCGACGGTCAAGTCGGTGGCCGGTGGTCTCGGGGTGAACACCGAGACGCTGCGGAACTGGATCCGGGCTGCGGATGGGCGGCGCCCCGGTGCCCACTCCGCACCGCCGGCAGCTGTCCGGGCCGGCGGTGACGACGTTCAGGCGGCGGAGCTGGTCGCGGCACGGAAGAGGATTCGCGAGCTGGAGGAAGAACGCGACATTCTCCGTAAGGCGGCCCGATATTTCGCGACGGAGACGCGCTGGTGAACCGCTGCCAGTTCGTTGATGACCACCAGCGCCGTTTCGGCGTGAAGCGGCTCTGCGACATCCTCGGCCTCTCCCGCTCGAGCTTCTACTACTGGCGCCGCACCGCGGCAGCATGGGTGGCCCGGCAGGTCGCCGAGACCGGGCTCGCGGCCCGGATACGCAAGGTCCATCAGGACTCCGACGGCACCTACGGAGCCCCCAGGATCACCGCCGAACTCCGTGACGAGGGCGAACGCATCAACCACAAACGGGTCGCAAGGATCATGCGGGCCATCGGAGTCGAGGGTGTCCGTTTGCGCCGCCGTCACCGGACCACCGTCGCGGACCAGGCCGCGCCGAAAGCGCCGGATCTGATCGGTCGTGATTTCACCGCGGCCGCGGTGAACACGAAGTACGTCGGCGACATCACATACATGCCGGTCAGCGGCGCGAAGCCGCTCTACCTCGCGACCGTCATCGACCTCGCCTCACGTCGTCTGGCCGGGTGGGCGATCGCCGACCACATGCGAACCGAGCTCGTCATCGACGCCCTGGCGGCAGCCCAGCGGACCCGCGGGAGCCTGGCCGGAGCGGTGATGCACACCGATCACGGCTCGCAATATACGAGTAGGGCCTTCGCTGAAATCTGCAGTTCAGCAGGGGTCCGGCAGAGCATGGGCGCGGTCGGGTCCAGCGCGGACAACGCCGCAGCCGAGTCCTTCAACGCCGCCTTCAAAAGGGAAACGCTCAAGGGCCGCAAGGGCTGGTCGAGCGAGCGCGAGGCCAGGCTCGACGCCTTCCGCTGGCTGACCCGATACAACACCCGACGCCGGCACTCCCGCCTCGGTCAGCGATCTCCGATCGCCTACGAGAACGCCCTCCAACCAGCAGCAACTACCCTGGCCCAAGCCGCATAGACGTGTTCAAAATCCGGGGTCAAGGCCCGCCCTCACCATCGCGTCACTCCTGATGTGGATATGACCCTTTGAAGACACGCCCTGAGGGCGCGTCGCCCCTCCGCCGGTACTGCGACGACGCCTGTCGGGCTCAGGTGTACCGGGACCGGCAGGTCGCTGCACGGATCCTTGCCTGCGGACTGATGCTCGGTGAGGCGGAGTGGAGCGGTGACACGGGGGTGATCCGGCTGCTGGCCTGCCCGGTCTGTGGTCAGCTCACGTTCACCGGCGGGCACCGGCGCCGGGACGCCCTGTACTGCTCCGGGCGGTGTCGCTCAAGAGCCTGGAGACTCCGGGAGACGCGTCGAGCGCAGCGGGCAGCGTGACGTACAGCCGTCACAGAATCGGCCTATACCGGCGCGTATGACGGCTCTACGTCACCCCTACCGACGGTCCGCCGGGTGCTGTCCAACCGGAACGCGTGGAGATAGCCAGAAACCTGCCCGGCAACGTCGAATGCCCCGCGCCTCTGGGGGTATGCCGGGGCGTTCGGAGGGCGTGCCTCCCACGGGGTCAGGTGTCGGGCACGTCTGGGTGACGAGGGCCGGAGCGGGCTGGTTAGGGGCGGCGCGCGCCCTACGCCCACTCCAGTCCGAGGTCGGCGAGGACGGCGAGCTTGGCGGCGGGGAGCTTGGCCCTGCGGGTCTTGCTGTTCGTCAGGAATACCCCCAGTTTGACGGGGTGTTCCTCGCCGTCGACCACCACGTTTTCGATGTGGGCCCTGGGCACGGTCAGCGTTCCGGTGCGGTTCTTGTACTGCTCCAGTGCGAGGACGCCTCGTTCGAACGCTCCGACGCTCGACGTTTTCGCCTCGGCGGCCGGTGCTGCGGGCAGGGACGTGAGCCCGAGGGCTGCCAGGCGCTGCTGCTGCTCGGGCAGCAGGCGCTGCCACACCTCGTGTTCGCGTTGCCGGTTGAGCCACGCGCCGACGTCGCACCCGTGCACGAGGACGCCCGGCAGGACCTCGGCCGGCCCGTGTTCCTCGGACAGGAGGGTGCGGGCGGCGGCGTAGTGGCGCTGCCAGTCTGCGGACCACTGCGGGTTCCAGTCCGGGTCGATGCCTTCCAGTGCCGCCCGCCGCGGCGCGGCCCGGTCGGCGTCTTTGCCGAGCCCGCCGGCCTTGCGGAGGTTGGCGAGCCATTGGCCGACCGCCACTCCCTGGACGACGGCGTCCTTCGGGGCGGCGAGGGTGCCGTGCACGGAATGGTAGGTACGGGCCGCGGTGAGGTTCTTCCAGAATCCGGCGTCCGCGACCGACCACACCATGCCCACCTCGTTCAGGAGACCGGCCCGCCACGCCTTCAGCGTGCCGAGCCGGAACGACCGGCGCTGCTCACTGACCCAGGTGCCCAGCGCATACGTGCCCCCGTCCTCGCCCAGCTCCACGGACGCGTCCAGCGGCACCTGCGCGTCACTGTGCTCGCGCACCCAGTGCCGCAGCGCGTTGTACCCGCTGAGCCAGACCTCGGAGTCGGGCTGCAGGACCCGGGTCCGCAGGAACAGCGCGACCGCCCCCGGATCGCGGGGCAGGGAGAACCGCAGCAGCGGCACCCCGGCGCCCGCCTGTTCCTCCTCGCTCTCCTCGTCGTCCGTACCGTCCGCTGCGGCGGCCTCTGGCGTCTTCTCGTCCGTGCCGTCCTCGGTGCTGGCCGCGGCCTCAATGTCGTCGGCGTCGTCCTCCTGGACGTCGTCGTGGTCGGTGCCCTCCTGGACCGGATCGAGCGCGACCACGGACGTCGCCTGTCCCCGGGCGGTTGTGGTGCTCAGTGCCATGCGCTGGATGACCCGTTCGTCATGCGCCCGCAGCCCTTGGAGGACCGCCACCAGAGGCCGGTAGCTGGAGGACGCCATCATGTCCGAGGGATCCTCGCCCGGCTCCAGGAAGACGGGCACGATCAGCCGCGCCACCTTGCCTTCCCCGGGGTCCTGGCGCAGGCCGCGTCCGGTGATCTGGACGATCTCGACGGGGGAGCTGCGGGTGTCGGCGAAGACGACCGCGCCGACGCCGCGCCTGCCCCGGATGTCGACGCCCTCACCGAGGACCCGGCAGCTGGAGAGGACTCCGAGGTCGGTGACCCATCCGTCCGCGTCGATGCCGTCCGCGAACCGGTCCAGGACCGTCCTGCGGTGCGCGGCCGGGTGTTCACCGCACAGCCACTCCGCCCCGACCCGCCCCGGGTAGGCGACGGGGTCGGTCGCGTGGAGCTCCGCCGCCGTCTCCGGCAGCGCGCGGGCAAAAGACATCGCGTCCAGGGTCCGGGCGTGGAACGTCATGAACGAGCGCACCCCGGTGGTGTCGGCGTGCTTGAGCAGCGCCTCTTGCAGCGCGGCGAGGCGCCGGCCCCGCCGTTCCTCCGGTGAGGCGTCCGGCCCGGGGGCGTGAGGGTCGCGGATCTCCAGGACGTCGATCTCGAACCGGGCCAGAATTCCGCGCTCGATGCTTTCCATCAGCCCGAACTCGGTGAGTACGGGGCCGTACAGCGTCTCGTCGTCCATCGATGCGACCAGGCGACCGCCGGTCTCGTCCGCGCCAGCACTGCCGGGCGTCGCTTCCCACAACCGGGGGGTGGCCGTCATGTACAGGCGCCGCTCCGCCGGGATCCGGTGCTGGTCGTGCACGGCCGCCCATGCTTTCCCGAGGTCGCCAGAGGTGCGGTGTGCCTCGTCGACGACCAGAAGGTCGAAGGGGCGCATGCGCTGTCCGTACGAGCCGCGCAGCGCCTGCTCCAGCACCCCGGGGGCCGCGCCGTCGTCCTCCTCGTCCTGGTCGTCGATGAGGCCCTGCGGGGACAGGCTCGCGTACGTCGCGAACACGAGCATCGGCCCGGCCTGCGCTCCGGTCCACAGGGCGAGTTGGGTGGGGTTGGTCGTGCACCGCACGTCGAGCGCGTCCAGCAGCGGATCGGTGCCGAGACTGCACACCGCGACGGCCGGGGCCGTGTGCCCCACCGCCCTCCATGCCTCCACGCTCTGCGTCAGGAGGTCGAGGGTCGGGACCATCACGCCGACCAGGCCACGCGGGGCCATCCGCAGCGCGGCCACCGCCGCTGTGATCGTCTTGCCCGATCCGGTCGACATGTGGACCTGCCCGCGCTGCCCCGATGCGGGCACGGAGCCGTCCGACGGGAGGGACAGGCCCTCGACGATCGAATCCACGGCCTCGACCTGATGCGGCCGAAGCGCGACGGCGCCCTGCATATCCACCACTCCCCACGATCACTGACATCCGAAGCACGGGACGTTTCGTTGTACTGATGGTGACCGTAACGCATCCGTCTAACTCACGTGCAATCAATGCCCAATCTGAGGCTAAGAGTCGTCCAATTGCGCTAGGGTCGTGGCATGAGTGAAGTGAACAGCGTGGAAGCGCTGCTGGAGGAAGCACGTCTGAACGCGGCGATCCCGCCCCCGGCGGAACGCCAGCGCCTGCGGGAGGCGGCGAAGCTCTCCCGCGCCCAGGTAGCCGACACCTGCAATGTCGGGCGCTCCACGGTCGCCAACTGGGAGACGGGCCACTCGGAGCCGACCCCGCCCGGACGGCTGCCGTACCTGCAACTGCTCAAGGGCCTCGCCGAGATCTACCCGGCCACCCCTGTACCCGCCGCAGCCCCGGAACCCACCGCGGATCCGGCCCCGGTCCCTCCCGCGTTCGCTGCCACGCCGGAGACGCTGCGCGGCCTGGACGGGCGCGCCATCGAGGGCGACCCCGGCCCCTGTATCCGCTGCGGTGTCGAGACGACCTACCAGTCGACCGACGGCCGCCCCTTGCACTCCGGAGCCATGTGCCAGCCCGCCGGCCCCGCCTCGCCCCCGGCCTCGCCCGTCGCCGAGGCCGCGTCCGGCGCCCCGGCCGCCGCTACACCCGTGCCCGTCTCACCGGCTCCGGTGCCCGTGCCCAGTCGGCCGGAGCGCCGTGCCCGCAGCGCTGCCCGGGCCCAGGCCGACACCACCCTCCTCATCAGCCGCGCCGTCCAGGAAGAGGCGGAGCGTGCCGGAGGGGATGAGGAAGCGGCGCTGAAGGCCCTGGTCAAGCGCGCGATCCCCGATGTGATGCACCTGTTCAACGAGACCCGGGCCACGGCCCGTTACGACTACACCGCCTACCCCGCCCTGCCCGACATCCTGAAGAAGCCCAGTAAGAAGGACCCGGACCAGATCTGGGAGGCCCGCCCCCGCTTCCACCACCCCGGCTACTCCCTGCGTGCCCTGGGCGACATCAAGGTCACCGCCCTGGACGTCAACGCGGCCTATCTGTCGGCCCTGAAGTGCTGGCTGCCGATCGGGAAGCTGGAGCACAGCACCGGCCCGGACGGTGTCGAGCCGAAGCGCTCCGGGGTGCACCTGATCACCCCGGGCGAGTGGACGCACCCGCACCTGCCTGACCCGATCGGCGACCGCGACGAGCCCGGCGCCCTCTGGGTCACCAACGCGACCCTCCGTCTCCTGCAGCGCCTTTCGGGCCCGAAGTACGCCCTGACCGAGGCGCCGGTGATCCACGAGTCGTGGACGTCCGGCGCCACGGAGAACTTCCTGGACGCGCTGCGCAAGCTGCTGTCCGCCGCCCGCGACGAGGCGATCGAGAACAACGACGCGCTGACGCTGGAGTACGTCAAGGCGATGTACTCGAAGTTCATCAGCACCATGGGGGAGTCGATCCACAACCGGGAGATGGTCCGGCCGGACTGGATGCACATCATCCACTCCCAGGCCTACGCGAACCTGTGGGGCAAGGCGTTCAAGGCCAGTCAGGCCGGGCTGGAGGTCGTCGCGATGATGGGCACCGACGAACTCCACCTGACGGGTGACTGGCGGACGGTGTTCTCCGAGGGCCGGGGCGTGTCCCAGATGAAGATCAAGAACAGTGACGCCAAGGCGTCCGGTGAGTACACCGTCGGCACGGTGGACCGCTGATGGCCGGACGCTGGATGGACCTGGGCATGTACAACGCCCGGGGCGTGAGGGGCGCGGACGCACTCGGCATCGCCATCGAGCAGATGGTGACCGGCATCGCCTCACCCGTCGACAGCGACCGCGGCCTCGCCGCCCGGCTGAACTACCTCACCAAGACCGACGCCGGATACGAGGCGATGGACCGCGCCGGCATCCATGTCTCCCCCCGCACCCTGATGGCCTGGCTCGCCGAGGAACGCACCCCGAACAAGGCCAACCGGTCCCGCCTGGACGCCGCGTACTGGGACCTGCGCCGCCGCAACGTCGCAGCCGACCTCAAGCACCGCCTCAACAACAACGGTCGCGGAACCCGAATCGAGATCAACCCCGTGGACCAGTCCCGCGTGGAGGGCAAACACCAGCGGGACCTGTCCAGCCGCAGCATCAGCGTGCGGGGCGTCTGGGACCGCGCGGTCGACGCCTGGATCGACGACGACGTGGCTGAGCTCGATGCCATCTGGGACGACATCATTCAAGACCTCGGATCCGAGTACAACGCCTACAGCAACGTCTCCTCCATCGGCTGGGCCGCCTGAGCCCAGCGAAGAACGGGTAGTCGGCCACCGCCCGGGCCGCCGGCAAGGAGCAGCAGCGCCGCGACCGCGCCGCACGCCTGCTCTCCCAGCACTGACCACCACAACTGACCGCCACGACAACCGCAGGGGGACTCATGCTCGCCACCGCAATCGCCGTACTCGGCACGCTGCTCGGTGCCATCGTGGCCGGAGCGTTCCAGCAGAAGACCGCCGGCCGCGCCGAGCGGGCAGCCACCACCGCGCAGTTACGCCGAGACCGGCTCGACGCCGTGACCGAACTCGCCGCAGCAGGGTCCGACCACCGCCGCGCCATGTGGATGCGCGGCGAAGCCGTACTCAACGGCGCACCCGCGGAGCAGGTCCAGGAACTGCGCCGCGCCTCCCACGTGACCCGTGCCGCGATCACCCGGCCGCACGTCGCCGTGCAGGTCCTCATGCCCGACACCGACGTGCAGGCCGCGGCCACCGAGTTGGTCAGCGCGGCGTACCGGATGCGTGATGCCACGACGAGCACCGAGGACCTGACCGCGGCCCGCGAGTCCGCGCGGACCGCTCACGACCGGTTCGTCACCGCCGCAGCCGCGTACCTGCACAACGCCTGACCTGGAACAGCTGAACCCGCTCGTCCCCGGCAGCGGAGCTCCGGGGACGGGGCGCTTCAGGGGCGGCCCGGTGTGGCGTGCGCATCCAAAATTCGAACAGACGTATTATTGGGTGGTGCCTAACTGATGGTTTCAGAATGAGGTCGCAAGGCGGCGAAGGCGTGTGGGGTGCCCGCCGGATGAGGCGAGGCCCCGTCCGGTCTGCCCCATGCAGTTCTGTGTCGCGGCCTGCCCCACGACGGCCGGCAGCTGTGCAGGCTCGCCCGGTCGGCCTGCACAGTTGCATAGTGTGCTCATGGATCGATTCGTGGGTCAGGGCCGCCTCGAATGGTGGGTTAATCAGTCGATTTGCCTTGAGATGTACGACATCAACATCACTGCCACTCTCGACGCGGTCGGCAAGTGGCGGGCGACCGGTCGGCATGCCAACGCCCTTGACGCAACCCAACGCGAAGGCTGGGACTTCCTCATGGAGATGGATCCCCACTTCTCCATTGCGTTTCCAGGTGAGGACTGCGGCGGGATCACGGTGCGAGTCGTCGAGGCCGAGGATGGAACCCTCACGCTCGTGGAGGCACCGGACTGGGACGGCTCCGCGAGTGTCACCTTCGACCTCACCTGAGTTCAGCTCGCAAGGGCAGGAACCCGACTTCGCTACCCTGCCACCAACTTCGATGCGTCGCCCCATACTGATCTTTCAGAATGAAGTTCGGAGGCGGCGCAGGCATATGAGGCTGCAGGCCAGTTCGAGCAGGCCCTGGTGGAGATCGGCGCGGCGCTCGTAGCGGGTTCGGAGCCGTTTGAACTGGTGCAACCAGGCGAAGGCGCGCTCGACCACCCAGCGCACCTTGCCCAGTCCGGAGCCGTGAGCGACGCCGCGTCGGGCGATCATCGGCTTGATGCCGCGCTTCCACAGCAGGCGGCGGTACTTGTCGAAGTCGTAGCCCCGGTCGGCATACAGACGCCGGGGCTTGCGGCGGGGACGCCCCCGCAGACCCCGGATCGACGGAACGGCGTCGAGCAGGGGCAGGAGCTGGGTGACGTCGTGCCGGTTGCCACCGGTGAGCGTGACGGCGAGCGGGGTTCCGTTACGGTCGACGATCAGGTGGTGCTTCGAGCCAGAGCGGGCCCGATCGACGGGCGAGGGTCCGACGTGGTCCCCCCTTTGAGCGCCCGGACGTGCGATCCGTCCACGGAGCAGTCGTCCAGGTCCAGCAGGCTGGCGCGACGAAGCTCGATCAACAGGGCGGTGTGCAGGCGCAGCCAGACGCCGGCCTCGGTCCAGTCCCGCAGTCGGCGCCAGGCCGTCACCCCGGAACAGCCCACCGCCTCCGCGGGGACGTCACGCCACGCGACACCGGTCCGCAGCACGTACATGACGCCGGCGAGCGCCACTCGATCGGGAACACGCAGCCGCCCCGGGTGGCGATGGCGCCGTTCGGGGGCGGGCGGCAGCAACGGGGCCACCCGCTCCCACAGGTCGTCAGGAACAAGATCAGCACGCACGCCGGACACCTTGCCGACCAAGATCGTCGAGCGCAAGACCCACGGCTCAACTCATTCTGAAACGATCAGTAAAGGGGCGCCGGGCGTTTTTGCGCAGGAGAGCGGTCAGCTCTCCCCGTCCGTAGCGGCCTCCTGGCCAGCCAGCTCGGTATCTACCGCACGCTGAGCTGCGGCGAGCCGCTTCGAGACACGGGTGACTTCCTTCTGGAGCGCCTCCACCGCCACCGGGTCAGCCGTGACCGCCGCCGCCACCGACGTGGGGGCCAGCGGAGCATAGGCCCGATCCCGCACTACGGTCGCCGCGCGCTGAAGCGCCACCACCTCGGGAACGCCAGGAGAAGCTGGCACGGCCGGGGGGTCAGAAATTTCTGACCTCTCCTGGGAAGGGATCGCCGGAGAGTTCAGAACCCGCGCCACTTCCGTCAGCAGAGCCGCGGTCGGCCGTTTCTTCCCCTGCTCAGCAGCCAGGGCAAGACCCTCGCTCATGACGTCCCGGGCCACCTCCAGACCATGCTTCGCGATGACCTCAGAGACGACCTTGCGCGCCGAGGCCCGCGTCAGATGCTGGGACAGGTCAGGCCCAAGAGCACCGACAGCACGAATACGCGCCGCGTCCGCAAGAAGCTCGAAGACGTACTTCTCCTCGATGTCGAGCACCCCGCCCGCCCACCGCGCGAAATTCTCCTGACCAGCCACCTTGTGCAGCTCACGCTGCTGCGCCACTTCGAGCAGGGCGCCCTTGTTCAGGACAACGAAGTCCTCCGCCCGCCTGCCGAGACCGTCAATCTCGGCCAGACGCTCGGTGACGTACGCCAGCTGCTCCTCGGGGCTGCCCTGGACGTCGTCGGCTCCCAGGACCCGGCCGCCGGCGAACTCGCTCAGGCGGCCGGCTTCGGACGGCACCGCCGTCGGCTGGGCCTGCAGTTCGGCAGGGACCGCCGGGTTTGGGTGCGTGACTGTGGACGCTGCTGATCAGGTGCGGGGGGCGAATCCGTCCATTGGCATATGCCAACGGTGCTTTCAAGCCCACGGTGGAAGGTAACGAGACACCTATTCCAGTCGGGGCCGCACGTTCCCTCGCCACGTGTATCTTACCGCTGAGCCCCATGGGGGGGGCGTGAAATGAGGGTACTCATGAAGCGGAAGTCAAGCATTCGTTCTCTGCTTGCTGGAAAGGCGGGGAAGGCTATCACAATTGCCACCCTGTCACTCACTGCGCTTGGGATTGCAGTCCCGAGCGCCAGCGCCTCGTACGAGTCGAGCTGGACGTACGGTTGCCGCGGCTACTGGTACAGCACATCGGGTCACGGATACTGCAGCAATGTAACCAATGGCGGCTGGTTCAATGCCCATTACGACTGCAATGCCGCGGAGGCCAACCACAACCAAGGCGATATGCTGTCGTACGGATACACCGGGAAATTCAGCGAATACGAGTGCATTTTCTCCATAAACAAAACCACGGTGACACGGTGAATTGATGCGCCGGTGATCTTCCATAACGACTGAGTTCTTCGTGGGGCCACTAATTGGCGGCCCCACGAAGTTTTGGAGAATCTAATGCCTCACCCGACAGCGCAACTTAGCGCTGTGATGCAGGGTTACGGAAGCCGTACGATTATTAAGGGCTTGAATCTGGAGATTGCACCGGGTGTCACTGGGCTGCTCGGCCCCAATGGTGCAGGGAAAACCACCCTGCTGCGGACGCTCAGTACTATCAGTCCTCCTCGCGCCGGCGACTTGGAGCTTTTTGGGCAAAAAATCAGCGCCGAGCGGTCCGCTCGACTTGCACGTCGCCGTATTGGGTACCTGCCGCAAGATTTCGGCTACTACCCATCCTTCTCGGTATCCGACTTCGTGCACTATTGTGCCTGGTTGCGGGAGGTGCCAAGCCGGAAAGCTTCGGCGGCCACCCGTCAGGCCATTGCTGCCGTTGGGTTGTCCGAGCGAGCACGGGACCGTATGAAAGCGCTGTCCGGTGGGATGCTCCGCCGCGCCGGTATTGCCGCCGCTATTGTCGGCTCTCCTCCTTTGGTCCTACTGGACGAGCCTACCGTAGGACTTGATCCCGCGCAGCGGCTCGACTTCCGGAGGCTTATCCGTTCCCTAGCCCAGGACGGGACCGCTGTTCTGCTCAGCACACATTTGGTGGAGGACGTCGGGGCGGCATGCGATACGGTAATCGTTTTGCGCGAGGGGGAATTGGTGTATCGGGGCACCCCTGCAAACCTCGCCGGCGCAGCTCGTGACAATGCCCCCGGCGATAGCCCCCTGGAGCGCGGATACATGACAGTACTCAATTCGGACGAGACGGTGCAGGGGGTGTCATGCTGACGGTCTATCGAATTGAGTTGCGACGTTCTCCACTGCTGATCGCCCTTCCTGTATTGCTGGCTGTAGACCTTGCTGTCCTTTTCGGGAGGTCCCGGTATTGGATTGGCGTATGGCCCGAGGCGAGCGCCGCGACCCAGGTTGTCACTCTATTCCTCGGCCCGGTGCTTGCAGCTGTCTCGGCTTGGCAGGCCGGACGCTCATCGCGCACGGGAATGGGGGAGAGTCTCCTGGCCTCCCCTCGGCATAGCTGTTGGGTCGAGTCGCAACGACTGGCGGCCACCCTTACACTCGGGTTCCTTGCTTACGCGATCGGAGGGCTGGCGGCAGCCGCTGTATCTTTTAAGAGTGCAGGGCCAGGATTTCTCTGGCCGTCCTATCTGCTTCTCGGGGCAGCTACCCTGACCCTTTTTGCCGCCGTGGGGCACTTGGTAGGTCGCATATGGCCCTCATCGGCGTTCTCGCCAGCGGTATGTGCGCTCGGCGGATTCGTCTTTATGGTATCGGTAGGGCGGTCCTACGGTATGTTTGTTCTGTCTGGAACCCCGGGTCACAACGTCCTCCCATTTCCAGTCACCGTCCGATTGATACTAGCCGGGTCCCTCGCTGTTCTAGCGGTTGTCGCCCCAGTGAATGCTGTGGGGAAAAGCATGCCGCGTCGACGAGTTACCTGGCGGTCCCGAGGCGTAGCTGCAGGGGTCTCCACGGTCATCCTTGTCACCCTCATTGCTTTTCCGGCGGCCGGTGACGTACAGCAGGACCGACAAGCATCTGCAGTGAACCCTCTCTGCGACCGGGCCACGAGTACCGCTGCTCGAGTGTGCGTCTGGCCGGAACACCGCAAGTACCTCCCCGAGCTGATCCTCATGGCCGAAGGGATGGACGGTGTTCCGCAGCAGTGGGTGAAAAGTCCAGACGTCTTCTACCAAGAAGGCCTGCGTCCCACCAAGCTCGGTGATAGCGGGTTCAGCGTCGTAGAGGGGCATGTCCGCCCCGCCGCCTTCGCCATGGCCAATCTGGTGCTTGAGAATTCTCTCGGATCCTGCATGTTGCCGCAGGATGCTGCGCAGGCATGGGAAGCACGGGATCAGCTGCACTTGTGGCTGGAGTACCGGTCCATGGGCACAGATCCGGCAACCGCTGACGACGGCCTCCGCATGGAGGGGGTCTCAGGTGCACAGCAAGCCGCTGCGCAAGCAGTGCGCCAGTCAGAAGCTCTACAAACCCAATGGACATCCCGCCTCCGCGCTGAGTACGAGAAGGCTGGATGCCCGGCCTGATGCGCTGGACAGATCTGCTGCGATACATGCGCGTTCATCACGTGGGACGTGTCATGGCTGGAGTCACGGTTGTAGCTGCCGTGTCGGCAGTGTTGGGCAGCGTGGAGTTGCCCATCTCCTCTCCCAGCTCCGACGGGACGACAACAGGCATCCCCTTCCGGCGTCAACTTCCCCTTCTTCCAGCCGTATTCCTGGCCACTATGCTCGCCAGCTCCATGCGTGATCACGAAGAGATAGCCGGGCCGCGCTACCTCCGTGTCCGCGCCGCCTGCATCGGCGCGTGCACAGTGCTCGCCTCCACCATCTTTTTCTTCTCGGAAACCATGGCGGTGGGGCCGGCCAATGGACTCATCTTCGTTCGCTCTCTGCTGATCTGGTGGGGGCTCGCGATCGTGTCCGCCTCTATAGGAGGACCACAGCTCGCCTGGGTCCTCCCATTGGCCTCAAGTTTTCCGTTGATCTGGTGGAGTCCAGACCCCTGGGACTGGACTACCTCAGCCGCTACCGATCCGCTCTCATGGTGCTTCGCCATATTCGCTCTTATCATCGGCCGGTTGGCCGTGGCTGCCACCCCATGGAGACGACAAGCAATACGACAGGCCAACCGCCTCCGAATCAATCGGCAATAGCGGCGACCTGTTGCTGAGTCAGCTCTCAGGGCGAAGAAGCGCATGGACGGACCAGGCCACCTGGGCACCCGCCCTGCGGGACGTCACCGGGATGTACCTGGTCGCCCCCGACCTGGGCAGCGCGCAGGCGACAGAGAGCATCGCCGCCCTCGCCCGCCAGGCTGCCGCGGCCGGGGTGCGGCGCGCGGCGCGCGGTGCTGGTCTCCCTTCCCCACCTCGACACCCCGAACCTCGACATCGACCATGTGCCGGCGGCCGAGCAGGTACTGAGCGAGGCCGGCTTGGAGGCGACCGTGCTCTGGCCGCGCTGGTTCTTCCAGAACTTCAGCGAGGACTTCTTTGCTCGACGCGGTCCGCTCCGGTGACGTGCGGCTGCCGGCCGGAGAGGGCAAGGAGGCGTTCATCGACGCCGAGGACATTGCCGCCGTCGCCGTCACCGCCCTGACCCAGGACGGACACGCCGGGCAGACATACGAGCTCAGCGGACCGCGGCTGATGTCCTTCGCCGACGCCGTGTCCGACATCGCCCGCGCCACGGGCAACGACATTCGCTACACCCCGCTGAGCGCCGAGACGTACGCCGCCGAGCAGCGCGCTTCCGGCGTGCCCGAGGAATGGGTGCAGCTGGCCATCGGCATGTACGCCGACATCCGCTCCGGCGCCCTGAACTCGCTCACCGGCGACGTGGAAAAGGTGCTGGGCGCCCGCCCCGCGACTTCACCGACTACGCCCGCATCGCTGCCGCACAGGGCGCTTGGACCGTCTGACCCGCCCCTGCTTCACCTTCTCGTCGTCGAGCCCGCTGGCCTCCGGTCCTCGGTGAGCTCGACGACGTCCATGGCCCTCACGATGCCGAAGCCGCCCCATACCGGACTCACTCGTCTTGGCCGTCGTCATCGTCGTCGAGATCGACGGCTTCCGGATCGCGCAGCGGGCGCAGGCCGTCGACCGGCTGGGAGGCGGTGAAGCTGTGGCGGCCCAGGACGTTCCAAGATCACTGGTCCAGCAGGGTCTGGGGCGGGTGTTCCGTCACCGGTACCGGGCACCAGCCACCCGCCCCAGACCCTGGCACCCTGCCACACGACACCGCGAGCACTCCCCGGAGCCGCCGCACGGGCCCGGAGGGAGCAGCCGCGCCGGCCCGACGGGCAGGCCCTGGCAGGGGCGCGCCATCCGTACCGCTATCCGTACCGCTATCCGGCGCGCATGATTTCGCCCGACCCTTGCATAAGTGCAGGTCAGGCACCGGATTTCGTCTGGTGAGTACTCAGACTTCCCCTTGTTCTCCCGGTCTGCCCTGCTGTGGTGGTGGGTGTGGTGGCTGGTGGTGGGGGCGGTCGCGGGGAAGCGGCGGCGGCGCTGCGCTGGGCCTTCTTCTCCGGCCCGACGCGGGGCGCCGGGCCGGTCCCGCTGGGTCCGGGGCGGCACCCCGTCACCACATCGACAGCGCGGGCAGTGCGCAGCCGCTGTACAGGCCCGGAGCAGCTGCGCCGGCTCCGAGCTGCGGCCGGGCCCCGGCCGCAGCGCCCGGTGCCTGGCGGGGACGTCCTACTGCGGGCGCACTTACCCCTCCACTTACCCGTCCGCTTACCCCTCCAGTAACCCCACCACTTACAGGCGCGCACGATTCCGCCCGACCCCTGCATAAGCGCAGGTCAGGCGCCAGATTTCGTGTGGTGAGTGCTCAGACTTCCCCTTGTTCTCCCGGTCTGCCCTGCTGTGGTGGGTTGGGTGGCTGGTGGTGGGGCGGTCGCGGGGAAGCGGGGGGCGCTGCGCTGGCCCTCTTCTGCGGCCCGACGCGGGGCGCCGGGCCGGGCAATGGGTGGCCGGGCGGAGAGGCGGCGCGGCCACCGGTGCTCCCGGCCCTCCGGAAGACCCAGAGCACCAGGACGCATAACGGCGACAACAATGGCGACAACAATGGCAACAATATTCGCGACAACAATGGCGACAACATTGGCGACACCCGAAAATCGTCAGCCCTTGCATAAGTGCAGGTCAGGTACCGGTTTTCGTGTGGTGAGTGCTCAGACTTCCCCTTGTTCTCCTGGTCTGCCCTGCTGTGGTGGTGGGTTGGGTGGCTGGTGGTGGGGGCGGTCTCGGGGAAGACGGGGCGGCGCTGCGCTGGCTCCTGAGGGCATCGCGGCGGCCGGTGGGCCACCGCGACGCAGCAGGGCGCCCCAGGGGCTCCAGGGGCGCCCTGGAGCCCTCGCGCCTGCGGGGGAGCCGCGCCGGAGCCCCTGCCGATGGGTGGATGCCTTGTACTGCTCTCCGAGGTGCCCGAACCCGGGCTCATCGCCAGAGGCGTTCGCGTTCAGGAGGCGTCACACCGTGACGCCTCCACGTGACGCTACGGGGGTGCGCCTTCCACCTTTCAGCTTTATGGGCCGGGTTATACCGGCGGATTCCGAAGCTTCATCGATTGAATGAGGCGGCAATGGAGCGGGCTCCAGAGTGCCGTCCCGAAGTGCTTTCCTTTTGGTGCATGTGGTTTATACGGTGACGCCGCAAAATCCCAGTCTCTACCCAGGGCTCATCGTGATGCACGACGGAGGAGAGCGAGCCTGGAGGGGGTGGTGGATATTCCCAGTCTCTACCCGACGTCAGGTAGTGATGCACGGTCAGAGGGTCTGCCCCGCCGACCCGTTGGGTCACCCCCACCCGAACCCGCCAGCTCCTGTAGCCAGCTGCCCGCGTAGCGGGCTCATCCTGTAGGCGTAGCCGGAAGGGGCGTCACACGACGACCCGTCACCACACGGCCCAGCGCGGAGCGCAGGGCCTGCCCAACCACCCACCAGCCCCATGAATTCCGGAGGAATTCATAAACAATTCCGGAGGAATTGTTTAAAAGCCCGTAGGGCTTTAGCGTCTTTACGACCCGTAGGGTCGTGCGTCGTTCCTCCGGGCT